>NZ_JAAZQJ010000001.1 GCF_012275375.1 Dyella sp. SG609
CTATTTCTCTTTGGTTACTTTCTCTTTGAGCCAGCAAAGAGAAAGTGACTCGGGCGCCGGCAGGCGTCCGAAATGCCCGCTGCATAAGCGGCCAGGTCGCGGTAACGCAAAAAACCAGGCGACAGAAATTGAACCCCGCCCTACGCCGGAATGACGAGCATCAAGCGGGCCTCCGCGCCCCCAACTGCACCAGAATCTCCTGCGCCGTGCGGATGCGCTCCGCCGCCCCGGGCAACTCCAGCAGCACCTTCAGCTTGTCCTGGCCATCCAGCTTGTACACGCGCGGCTGGCCCTGGATCAGGCGGATGATCGCCAGCGGATCCACCTCGGGCTTCTCGCGGAAAGTAATGCGACCGCCGTTCGGCCCGAAGTCCAGCTTGCGGATGCCCAGCGGCGTCGCCATCAGCTTCAGGCCGGCGATGGCGAACAGCGTCTTGGCCTGCTCCGGCAGCAGGCCGAAGCGGTCGATCATTTCCACCTGCAGGTCGCGCAGCGCCTCGTCGTGGCGCGCGCTGGCGATGCGCTTGTAGAGCGTCAGGCGGGTGTGCACGTCGGGCAGGTAGTCGTCGGGGATCAAGGCCGGCAGATGCAGTTCCACCTCGGTCTCGTGCTCGGAGCTGAGGTCGAAGTCCGGCACCTTGCCCGACTTCAGCGCACGCACCGCGCGCTCCAGCAATTCCGTGTACAGCCCGAAGCCGATCTCCTGGATCTGCCCCGACTGCTCGTCGCCGAGCAGCTCGCCCGCCCCGCGGATTTCCAGGTCGTGCGTGGCCAGCGTAAAGCCCGCGCCCAGTTCTTCGAGCGAAGCCAGCGCTTCCAGGCGCTTCTCCGCGTCCGCCGTCATCGCCTTGCGGTCCGGCACGACCAGATAGGCATAGGCGCGGTGGTGCGAACGCCCCACGCGGCCGCGCAGCTGGTGCAGCTGGGCCAGGCCGAAGCGGTCGGCGCGGTCGATGATGATGGTGTTGGCGGTGGGGATGTCGATGCCGGTCTCGATGATGGTGGTGCACACCAGCACGTTGAAGCGCTGGCGATGGAAGTCCGCCATCACCTGTTCCAGTTCGCGCTCGGCCATCTGGCCGTGGGCGATGCCGATGCGCGCTTCCGGAATCAGCTCCTGCAGCTCGCGCGCGGTGCGCTCGATGCTGTCCACCTCGTTGTGCAGGAAGTACACCTGGCCGCCGCGCGCCAGCTCGCGCTGGAACGCCTCGCGCACCGTGGCCGGATCCCACGCGCTGACGAAGGTGCGCACCGCCATGCGGTGCGCCGGCGGCGTGGCGATCAGGGACAGGTCGCGCAGGCCGCTCATCGCCATGTTCAAGGTGCGCGGGATCGGCGTGGCGGTCATGGTCAGCAGGTCGACTTCGGCGCGCAGCTTCTTCAGCTGCTCCTTCTGGCGCACGCCGAAGCGCTGCTCCTCGTCGACGATCACCAGGCCCAGATTCTTGAAGCGGATATCCGGCTGCAGCAGCTTGTGCGTGCCGATGATCACGTCGATCTGGCCTTCGGCCAGGCGCTTCAGCGCGTCGTTCACTTCCTTGGTGGACTTGAAGCGCGACAGCACGTCCACGCGCACCGGCCAGTCGGCGAAGCGGTCGGCGAAGTTGCGGAAGTGCTGCTGCGCCAGCAGGGTGGTGGGCACCAGCACCGCCACCTGCTTGCCGGCGGTGGCGGCGGCGAACGCGGCGCGCAGCGCGACTTCCGTCTTGCCGAAGCCGACGTCGCCGCAGATCACGCGGTCCATCGCGCGCGGCGCGGCGAGGTCGCCGAGCACGGCGTCGATCGCCTGGGCCTGGTCCGGGGTTTCCTCGAACGGGAAGCTGGCGCCGAATTCTTCCACCAGCTGGCGGTCGATCGGCAGCGATTCGCCGCCGCGCGCCTCGCGCTGCGCATAGATGGCCAGCAGCTCGGCGGCCACGTCGCGCACCTTCTCCGCAGCCTTGCGGCGCGCGCGTTCCCAGGCGTCGCCGCCCAGCGAATGCAGCGGCGCCAGTTCCGGCGCGGTGCCGGTGTAGCGGCTGACCAGGCCCAGCTGCGCCACCGGCACGTAGAGCTTGTCGCCCTTGGCGTACTCGATGGTGAGGAACTCGCCCTCGGTGCCGCCCAGCTCCATCGACACCAGGCCCTGGTAGCGGCCCACGCCGTGGTCGACGTGCACGATGGGCGCGCCGATGGTCAGCTCGGTGAGGTCGCGGATGATCGCGTCCGGATCGCGCGCCGCGCCGCGGCGGCGCTTGCGCTCGGTGCGCACGCGCTCGCCGTACAGCTCGCGCTCGGTGAGTACGGTGATCGCCGGCGATTTAAGCGCGAAGCCCTGCTCCAGGCCCGCGATGGCGATGGCGAATTTAGGTCCGCCGCCGTCCGCCGCCAGGAAGCGCGGCCAGCCGTCGATGCTGTCGGGCTTCAGCCCCGCCGCGGCAAGGGTTTCGATCAGCGCCTCGCGGCGGCCGGCCGAATCGGCGGCGATCAGCACGCGGCCCGGATAGCTGCCCAGGAAATGGCGCAGCGAGGTGCCGGGTTCCTCGCCCTTGCGGTTGAGCGGCAGCTCCGGCGCCGGCTGGGTGCCGATGTCGGCGGCGTGTTCGTGGCCGCTGGGCACCACTTCAACGCGCAGTCGGCGGTTGAGCTGTTCGCGCAGTTGTTCCGGCGGCAGGTAGAGTTCGGCCGGCGGCAGCACCGGGCGTTCGATGTCGTGCGCACGCTGGTCGTAGCGCTCGCCGGTCTGCTGCCAGAACTGTTCGGCCGATTCCAGCGCCTCCTCGCCCAGCAGGAAGACGGCGCCCTCGCCGAGATAGTCGAACAAGGTGGCGGTCTGCTCGAAGAACAGCGGCAGGTAGTACTCGATGCCGCCGGGCGTCACGCCTTCCTTCATGTCCTGGTACAGCGGGCAGCGGCGCACGTCGATCGGGAAGCGCTCGCGCAGCTTGCCGCGGAAATCCTTGGCGGCCTGTTCGGTGAGCGGGAATTCGCGTGCCGGCAGCAGCTCCACTTTTTCCACCGGCTGCTGCGAGCGCTGGGTTTCCGGATCGAAGCTGCGGATCGATTCCACTTCGTCGTCGAACAGCTCGATGCGGTACGGCTCGCCCGCGCCCATCGGGAAGATGTCGATCAGCGCGCCGCGCACGGCGAAGTCGCCGGGCTCGGCCACCTGCGGCACGTTGCGGTAGCCGGCCGCTTCCAGCCGGCGCTGCTCGGCGGAGAGATCCAGCTTCTGGCCCTTCTTCAGCACCAGGCCGGAGCCGGTCACGTGGCTGTGCGGCGCGATGCGCTGCATCAGCGTGGCCACCGGCACCACCAGCACGCCGCGCCTGGTCGACGGCAGGCTGTAGAGGGTGGCGATGCGCTGGGAGACGATCTCCGGATGCGGGCTGAAGATGTCGTAGGGCAGGGTTTCCCAGTCCGGGAAATGCAGCACCGGCAGGTCGCCGGCGAACAGCTTCAGTTCGTCCTCCAGCGCGTGCGCGCGCTGCGTGTCGCGCGTCACCGCCACCAGCAGGCCGGCGTGCGCACGGGCGGCTTCGGCCACCAGCAGGGCGCGCGAGGAGCCGTGCGGCGGCGTCCAGTAGCGGCGGTGCTTGGGCGTGGTGGGAAGGGCGGGGAGCAGAATGGGACTGGGCATGTCGCGCTGGCGTTCCGTGGGTTCGGCCAGGACGGCCGCGCCGGTGAAAGCGGGCAAGTGTAACGCGACCGCCCCGGCGAGCCGGGGCGGTCGGAAGTCATATGGGAGTTTGCCGCGGTGTATGCGCCACCGCGGTGCCGCGGCTCAGAGCCGCAGGGAGATCTGCGTGGTGCCGGGTTCTTCCGGGCTCAGGCGGCGCACGAAGCCCAGTTCCTTGCACAGCTGCAACATCGGGCGGTTCTCCAGCAGCACGTAGCCCCAGAGCTCGGCCAGGCCGCGCTGGCGGCAGTCGTCGACCAGGCGCTGCATCAGCAGGGCGCCCAGGCCGACGCGGGCCCAGTCGCGCTCCACCAGCACCGAGAATTCCGCGCTGTTGGCCGCCTCGTCCACATAGATGCGGCCCACCCCGCGCATTTCCGCCGGCTGCACGGTCTCGTCCATCAGCACGTAGGCGCTTTCGACGGCCGGGTCCACCCGGCTCAGCCGCTGCGCCATCGGCGCCGGCAGCTCGGACATGGCGTGCAGGAAGCGGCGGCGGATGTCCTCCGGCGACAGCCGGCCGAAGCAGCGCTGCAGCGCTGCCACGTCGCCCGGCTCGATCGCGCGCAGGCGCAGCTCGCGGCCGTCGCGGGTGCGGACCAGCTCACCCTTGGGCGAGGTGCTGACCTCGGCCAGCCGGGGGCGGGCGAAGCGCTCGTTGCTGGGCGGGGGCAGGGGACGACGGGCGGGGGACATATCGGTAAGGAAGTTCGCAGCCATGTTCCGTACTTTACCGTATTGTGTGCATCGCAACATGAACAAAACTGGTTTACAGGCGTGGCTTTACGTCGCGCTTGAGTCCGTTCATGTTGCGGCCCGGCACGCCTCCGGGAAGACGGCCTCCGGCCGAGTCGCCACAATGCGCGGACGATCGGCCAGATGGCGCCGACAGGGAGCGGGGCATGGGCAAGGCCGGCAAGGGCATGACGGTGGTTCAGCTGGAAGCCCTGTGCGGGGCCTGGCCGGGGGTGACCCGCGACATCAAGTGGGGCGAGGACCTGGTCTTCAGCGTGGGCGGCAAGATGTTCGCCATCACCCGCGCCGAGCAGGCGGCCCATGGCCACCGCCTGGCGCTGAAGGTGGCCGACGACCGCTTCCTGGAGCTGACCGACCAGCCGGGCATCGTCCCCTCGCCCTACCTGGCCCGCGCGCACTGGGTCGCCGTGGTGGAGCCGGAGCGCTTCGCCACCGGCGAGCTGGACGCGATGGTGCGCGACTCCTACACCCTGGTGCGCGCCAAGCTCACCAAGAAACTGCAGAAAGAGCTGGCGCCCCTGCCGCCGGCCTGAATCGACGGGAATAACGATGAAACAGCATCTCGGCGCCCTGGCGCTGCTCGTGGCCGATTACGACCAGGCCATCGCCTGGTACACCCGCGTGATGAATTTCGAGCTGATCGAAGACACCCGCCTGGACGAGGAAAAACGCTGGGTGGTGCTGGCGCCGCGCGGCTCCACCGAAACGCGCCTGCTGCTGGCCCGCGCCTCCAATGAGGAACAGCGCGCCTCGATCGGCCACCAGGCCGGCGGCCGCGTGTTCCTGCTGCTCAATACCGACGATTTCTGGCGCGACTACGAACGCATGAAAGCCGCCGGCTGCACCTTCTGCGAGGAACCGCGCGAAGAGGCCTACGGCACCGTGGTGGTGTTCCAGGACCTCTACGGCAACAAGTGGGATCTGCTGCAGCGCAAGTAAGGCGTTGCGCTCAGTCCGCCACGTCCGGCTCGAAGAAGCTCCACGCCACGTCCGGGAAGCGCGCCTTCATGGCGCGCTCCACCGCATTGATGTTGTGGATCAGCGCGAGATTGTCCGCCGCCGGCGCCATGCGCGCCTTCACCGAGACCATCACGTCCGGGCCCAGCTGCAGGGTGATCAGGTTCAGCACCTCGGCCACTTCCGGCCGCTCGGCCAGGAACGCCAGCAGCTCCTGGCGGCGGCGCGGCTCCACGCCCTGGCCGATCAGCAGGGCTTTCACTTCCACCGCCACGGCGATGGCGACCACCACCAGCAGCACGCCGATGGCGATGGTGCCGACCGCATCGAACAGCAGGTTGCCGGTGAGGATGGTGGCGAGGATCGCCAGCAGCGCCAGCGCCAGGCCGAGCAGGGCGGCCAGGTCTTCGCCGAAGATCACCAGCAGCTCGCTCGAACGGGTCTCGCGGAACCACTGCCACAGGCCCATGCCGTCGCGCGCCTTGTTCACTTCCTGCATGCAGCCGCGCATCGAGATGCCTTCCATCACGATGCCGAACACCAGCACGCCCACCGCCAGCCACGGACGCTGCAGCGGCTCGGGCGAACCGAGCTTGTGCACGCCCTCGTAGATGGAAAACATGCCGCCCACGCTGAACAGCAGGATGGCCACCAGGAAGGACCAGAAATACAGCGCGCGGCCCCAGCCCAGCGGATAGTCCTCGCTGGGCGGGCGCTTGGCCTGGCGCATGCCCAGCAGGAGCAGGCCCTGGTTGCCGCAGTCGGCCAGCGAATGGATCGCCTCGGCCAGCATCGCGCCGGAGCCGGTCAGCACCGCGGCGGCGAGCTTGCTGAGAAAGATGGCGAAGTTGGCGCCCAGCGCCAGCAGCACCGCCTTCAACGAATTCGCATGACCCGACATCGGACTCTTCCCTGAAACCTAAGTAATGAATGAAACGCGCGTCAGCGGATGCCCACGCCCACGCCCACGCCGAAATGCACGTTGTTCTTGCCGCTGCTCAGCTCGCTGGCGGTCCACACGTGCGACTGGTTCACCTTCACCAGCGGGAACACGTAGGGCGCCTCGCCGACCTTGCCGGCGCGGCTGCCGCTGATCTGGCCGTCGATGGTCATCAGCGCGCCGGCCGGGTAGTCCATCGGTTCCACATAGCCGGGCATGGTGGCGATAAAGCGGCCCAGGCCGCTGTCGTTCGCCTTCGGGCGCTGCGAGCCATCGAGCGGATAGGCCAGCACTTCGATCTCGCTGCGGTCCGGCAGGTTGCGCACCGCCACCACGCGGCCGCCCCAGATCACCGGCGCATTGCTGTAGCGCTCCGGCGCCTCGGCCACGTTGAACGGCGCGGCGGCGAGGGTGCCGGTGGACTTGTAGATCGGCGCGGGCGCGCAGGCGCTCAGGCCGAGCAGGGCGGCGGCGGCCGCCAGGCGAAGGACGAGATAGGCGTTCGGCATGCGCATGGTCGGTCTCCTGCGTGAGGTGGGACGGTGGGACGGCGCGGGTCGAGTGTCGGCGCGAGGGCGCGCCAGGTCGAGTGTCCGCGCGCGTGCGCGGACGCGGCGCCAAGCTTAGCCGCGGGGCGGCCGGGGGCGATAGCGGCTCAGTCGGCTTCCTGGATCAGCCAGTCCAGCTTCCAGTTGGCCGGGCGCTCCTGCGACAGCAGCCGGCTCATCGCGCGCAGCGGTTCGCGCAGCACCTCGTCGAACTTCCACGGCGCATTGAGGATGATCATGCCCGAGCCGTTGAGGCGCAGCGGCGAGTCGTCCGGACGCAGCAGCAGTTCCGCGCGCAGCGCGCGGCGCACGCCGCTGTGCTGCACCCAGCGCAGGAACGGCTGCACCTGGCTGCGCAGCTTGATCGGATACCACACCGCATACACGCCGGTCGGCCAGCGCAGCAGCGCGGCTTTCAGCGCCTGCTCGATGGTGCGGTACTCGGCTTCCTGCGCCTCGTACGGCGGATCGATCAGTACCAGGCCGCGCTTTTCCTTCGGCGGCAGCAGGCCTTTCAAGGCTTCGTAGCCGTTGCGCTCGTGCACGTGCACGCGGCGGTCGTGATGGAACAGCTCGCGCAGGCGCGTGGCTTCGTCCGGCTGAAGTTCGCACAGCTGCGCGCTGTCGATCTCGCGCAGGGCATTGGCGGCCTGCAGCGGCGAACCCGGATACAGGCGCAGCCCGTCCTTGTTGCCGGGCAGCGCCAGCACCGAGTCCAGCCAGTGGCGCAGCAGCGGCGGCAGCGGGCCGGAAGGAGTGCTCTGGTGCAGGTCGGGGAACAGCAGGCGGGCGATGCCGTCCTTGTATTCGCCGGTCTTGCCCGCTTCGGCGCTGTCGAGCGCATAGCAGCCGCTGCCCGCATGCGTGTCGATCAGGCAGAACGGCGTGGGCTTGGCCTTCATCGCCTCGATCAGGGCGAACAGCACGGTGTGCTTGAGGACATCGGCGAAATTGCCGGCGTGGTAGGCGTGGCGATAGTTCATTCCGCCATTGTAGGTTGGGGTGAGCCCCAGGCGAACCCCAACGTTGCCGCCATGTTGGGGTTCGCCTGGGGCTCACCCCAACCTACGCCATGCGGTGAAGCCGCTTGAAGCCAACTCCAGAGTTGTTCCCCCTGGTGCCCGCTGGCATCCTCCGGCTCATGTTCCATCGCCTCCTGCAATCGCTACGCCGTTCCCGCGCCCTGTTCGCGCTGGCGCTGTGCGCGTGGCTGCTGCTGGCGGGCATGGCCTGGGCCGCGGGCGGCTGCTGCGACGACATGCGGCCGGCGCCGGCCAAGGCGATGCAGATGGACGGCCATGCCGGCATGCATGGCATGCACGACGCGCAGCCGCAACCGCCGCATACGCATGGCCACGCGGCGCCGGATTGCACCTGCGCGCACGCGCCGGCCAGGCTGGACGGCGTCGCCATCGTCGCCGCCGCGCATCCTTCGCCCGAACGTCTGGGCCTGCCGCGCGGCAGCGAAGCCGCGCCGCAACAGCCCGCCAAACCTCCCTTGAGACCCCCGTCGGCCTGACTGTCGTGCATGGCGCGGCCGCTACGGCCGCTCTTTATCCATGCCTGCGCGGCAGGCACGAGCATGACGGAGTTTCAGCATGAACAAGCAAGATCCGCGCGGCTTCCAGCTGCCGCGACGGCGTTTCGTACAAGGCCTGGCCCTGGGCGGCGTGGCCGCCGGCCTCGGCCTGTGGCGCGGCGATGTGTTGGCGCAGATCGCCCAAGCGCCGCGCGCCGAACTCAGCGGCACGCATTTCGAACTGGAGATCGGCGAGCTGCCGGTCGATTTCACCGGGCGGCGGCGCATCGCCACCGTGGTCAACGGACAGTTGCCCGCACCGCTGCTGCGCTGGCGCCAGGGCGACACCGTCACCTTGCGCGTGCGCAACCGCCTGCCGGTGACCAGTTCCATCCACTGGCATGGCATCGTGCTGCCGGCGGACATGGACGGCGTGCCCGGCATCAGCTTCGACGGCATTCCGCCGGGCGGCGAATACCTCTACCGCTTTAGCGTGAACCAGGCCGGCACCTACTGGTATCACAGCCATTCGCGTTTCCAGGAACAGATCGGCTTGTACGGCCCGATCGTGATCGAGCCGCGCGACGGCGAACGGCATGCCGCGCAGCGCGACTACACCATCCTGCTGAGCGAGTGGACCGATACCGACCCCGAGCGCATCTACGCCAACCTCAAGAAGCAGAGCGACTACTACAACCTGGGCAAGCGCACGGTGGGCGATTTCGCCGGCGACGTGCGCCGGCAGGGTTTGAGCGGCGCGCTGGCGGAACGGCGCATGTGGCAGCAGATGCGCATGGACACCACCGACCTCGCCGACGTCTCCGCCATGGCCTACACCTATCTGATCAATGGCCGCGCGCCGGCCGGCAACTGGACCGGCCTGTTCGCGGCGGGCGAGAAGGTGCGGCTGCGCTTTATCAACGGCTCGTCGATGACCTTCTTCGACGTGCGCATTCCTGGTTTGAAGATGACCGTGGTCGCCGCCGACGGCCAGCCGGTGGAGCCGGTGACGGTGGACGAATTCCGTATCGGCACGGCCGAGACCTACGACGTGATCGTGGAGCCGTCCGCCGACCGCGCCTGGACCATCTTCGCGCAGAGCATGGACCGCAGCGGCTACGCCCGCGCCACGCTGGCGCCGCGTGCGGGCATGGCGGCGGAGGTGCCGCCGCTGGATCCGCGCCCGCTGCTGAGCATGGGCGACATGATGGGTTCCATGGGTCACGTGGGCATGGGTCATGAGGGCATGGGCCACGACATGGGCGATATGAGCGGCATGGATCACGGCAGCCACGGCATGGCGGCCATGCCCGCGCTGAAGACCGGCGTGGAAGTAGACATGCGTGTGCCGCAGCCGCGCCGCAATCTCGACGACCCCGGCGTGGGCCTGCGCAATACCGGCCGCCGCGCGCTCAGCTATGCCGACCTGCATGCGGTGGATGCGCCGATCTCGCCCGAGGTGGACCGCGAACTCACCCTGCGCCTGACCGGCAATATGGAACGCTACCTGTGGTCGTTCGACGGCACGCGTTTCTCCAACGCCGAACCGCTGCGCCTGAAGCATGGCGAGCGCGTGCGCATCACCCTGGTCAACGACACCATGATGACCCACCCGATCCATCTGCACGGCATGTGGAGCGAGCTGGAAAACGAGCATGGCGATTTCCAGGTGCGCAAGCACACTGTGGTGGTGCAGCCGGCGCAGCAGCTCAGCTACCGCGTCAACGCGGATGCGCTGGGCCGCTGGGCCTACCACTGCCATCTGCTCTACCACATGGAGGCGGGCATGTTCCGCGAGGTGGTGGTGGCATGAGGACGAAGCGCCATGCACTTGCCGCGCTGCTCTTGCTGTTGCCGTTTGCCGCGGCCGCGCAGGACGCCATGCAAGGGCACGAACATCACCATCCATCGATGCCTGCCACGGCTCCAGCGCAGCCGCAGGCGATGGACGACATGCCGGACGTGCAGATGGATCCGCAAGATGAGCATGCCGGCCACACCATGCCGATGCCTGCCGCGCTGCCGCCGAACGGCCACGTTCCGCCGCCGCCTCCGCAACACCAGCCCGCGCCGATGCCACCGGAGCACATGGTGGACATGATGCAGATGGACGACCTCGCCAGGCGCGGCATGTGGCTGTTCGATCGCCTCGAACGCACGCGCGGCGTCGGCGGCGACTACGCCACCGCATGGGAAGCCGAAGGCTGGTGGGGCAGCGACACCAACCGCGTATGGTTGCGCACGGAAGGCGAGCGCAGCGCGGAAGGCACCCAGGATGCGCGCGCCGAAGTGCTGTGGGGCCACGCGTTCAGCACGTTCTGGGACTGGCAGCTCGGCGTGCGCCACGACTTCGGCCATGGCCCGGACCGCCAATGGGTGGCCGCGGGCGTGCAAGGCCTGGCGCCGTACTGGTTCGAAACGCAGGCGACGTTCTACGCCGGTACGCGGGGACGCACCGCCTTGCGCCTGCAGAGCAGCTACGACCTGCGCTTCACCCAGCGGCTGATCCTGGCGCCGGAGCTGGAAGTGAACTTCTACGGCAAGGACGACCCGCAACGCGGCATCCGCGCCGGCCTGTCCGAAGCCGAAGCGGGCCTGCGCCTGCGCTACGAATTCAGCCGCCGCTTCGCGCCGTATATCGGCGTGAACCACACGCGGCGTTTTGGCCAACCCAATGGTCTGCCCACCGGCCTGCCGCGTCGCGAGACGACCTGGCTGGCCGGCGTGCGGCTCTGGTTCTGAGGAGGATCCTGCGATGAAAGCTTTGCTGTTGTTTCTTGTATTGGCGACGGTTGCCGCGGCGGCCTTCGTGTATTCCGGCGTCTATCCGATCGGCGCCGACCAGCCCCATTGGGCCGTGACCGAACGTGCGGTGGAGGTGCTGCGCGATCGTTCGATCGAGAAGCAGGCCGCCGGTATCGCCGTGCCCGCGCTGGACGATCCAGCGCGCATCCGCCGCGGCGCGATGCATTACGCCGAGATGTGCAGCTCCTGCCATCTGACGCCCGGCATGCGCGATACCGAGTTGCGCAAGGGCCTGTATCCGCAGCCGCCGGACTTGGCGAGGCATGGCGTGCACGATCCGGCGGAGGCGTTCTGGACGATCAAGCATGGCGTGAAGATGAGCGCGATGCCGGCCTGGGGCCGCAGCCATGACGATGCGGCGATCTGGGATATGGTGGCGTTCCTGCAGGTGCTGCCGAAGCAGGACGAGGCGGCGTTCGAGGCGATGGCGGGATCGGCGGGGGACGATGGGCATGGTGGTGGGCATCATCATCACGACGACGAGCATGACGACGATCATTGAACATCGCGTAGGTTGGGGTGAGCCGAAGGCGAACCCCAACGTATCGCCACGCTGGGGTTCGCTGGCCGCTCACCCCAACCTACGCCCGAGTGAAGGCGAGTCGATCAGTAGGCGAGCGTGATGCGCTTGTTCTCCGCATCCCGCTTCTCCACGCGATCCAGCAACCCGGCCGCGTAATCGGCGATCGAAATCCGGCTGTTGCCCTGGGCATCCACCAGCAGTTGCTCGCCACCCACGCGATACTTGCCGGTGCGCTCGCCCGGCTCGATCAACGCAGCAGGACTCAGGTACGTCCACGTAATGCCCTGGCTGGCGCGAAACACTTCCAGCGCCTTCCCCTGCGCCTCCGCTTCCGGCTTCCACGCCGCCGGGAAATGCGCGTCGTCGATCACCCGCTTGCCCGGCGCCACTTCCAGCGTGCCCGCGCCACCCACCCAGAACAGGCGCTGCACGCCGGCCTTGGGCAGGTTTCCGATCAGCACGCGGGCGTTGGCGGGCACCAGCTCCGGATCGCCATCGCGGCGTGCCGACAGGCTGGCCACCGCGGCATCGGCGCCGCGCACGGCGTCGCTCCAGCTTTCCGGCCTGGCTGCGTCGCCGGTGACCACGGTGAGCTTGGCATTCTTCTGCGGCAGGCGCGCAGCATCGCGGACGACCGCGACCACGTCGTAACCGCGCGCGAGCGCTTCGTCGAGGATGCCCTGGCCGATATGGCCGGTGGCGCCGAACAGTGCGATTTTCATAAGCGAGCTCCGGTGAGGGACAGTCGATAAAGAAAGGGGGAGGTTGCGGACGACATGCTGCGGCTTACGGCCACTGCTTCTCGCCCTTGCTGACTTTCGCGCTCAGTTCCAGCGATGCTTTCTCGCCGGCCTTGGGGTAGCGCTTTTCCATCGCGGCCACGAGCGCGGCGGCGTCCTTGGCCTTGGCGGCTTCGGCGTCATAGGCCTGGATGTAGCCGCGGGTGTAGCGCACCTGGCTCAGGTCGAACGGCGTGCCTTCCTGGTAGTGGCCCGGGATTACCTTCGCCGGCTTGAGCTGTTCGATGCGGTCGAGCGTGGCGAGCCACTGCGCATGCGATGCCGGCGTCTGCGTATCGGCCATCCATACATGCAGGTTGCTGAACACCACCACGCCGCCGACCACCGCCTTCAGCGAGGGAATCCAGACGAAGCTGCGCTCCGGCGTCGGGCCGTCGAGGCCGACGACGTCCAGCGCGCGCCCTTCGAGCGTCAGGCGGCTGCCTTCGAGCACGTCCGGCACCACCAGCGCGGCGGGCGCATCCTGCTTGAGGATCGGCCCCCAGTACGCGAGCTTCGCCTTCGACGAGGCCTGGATATGCTCCACGGTGGGTTTGCTGGCGACGATCTTCGCATCGGGGAAGGCGGCGTGCAGCACGTCCAGGCCGAAGTAGTAATCCGGATCGCCGTGGCTGATGTAGATGGTGGTCAGGTGCCGGCCCGAGGCCTTGATCTTCTCCACCAGCTTCTGCGCATCGCCCTTGGCGAACTGCGCGTCGACCAGCACGGCATCGCGCTCGCCTTCGACCAGCACTGAAGCGACCGGAAAGATGCCTTTGTCGCCGGGGTTGTAGACGTCCAGCTTCAGGGGCCGGGCGGCATCCTTGGCCTGGGCCGCGCCGGCCAGGGCGAGGGACAACAGCAGGGCAGTGCGTAGCTTGCGCATGGGAGTGTCTCGCGATGGGAACGGGGCGAAGCATGCGCCGATCATTGATACGGATATACGTATCAACGGATAATTCACTGTAAAGTCTGGATTGACAGTGAGCGGAGGCGCGCATGGCGCACGAGGTCAATCTCAACCGGCTGGCGGTGTTCGCGGCGCTGGTGCGCGCCGGTTCCTTCACCCGCGCCGCGGAGGAACTGGGCATGACCAAGGCGATGGTCAGCCAGCACCTGGCGCGGCTGGAGCAGGAGCTGGGCGTGACCCTGCTGGTGCGCAGCACGCGGCGCATGTCGCTGACCGAGGCGGGCGCCACTTTCCACGCCGATTGCGTGCGCATCCTGGCCGATGCGGAAGCGGCGATCGAACGCGCCGGCGAAAGCCGCGACGCACCGCGCGGCACCTTGCGGCTTACCGCCTCGCTCGACTATGGCATCGCGGTGGTGGTGCCGCGGCTGGCCAGCTTCATGCGGCGCTATCCGGCGGTGCAGGTGGACCTGGTGCTGAGCGACCACATCACCGACGTCATCGCCGAACGCTTCGACCTGGCCATCCGCGGCGGCTGGCTGCGCGATTCCACCTTGCGCGCCACGCGGCTGGGCAGCTTCCGCCAGCTGCTGGTGGGCGCTCCGGCGTATCTGGCCGAACATGGCACGCCGCGGCGGCTGGACGATCTGGCCGCGCATGGAGCGATCGCAATGTCCGCGCTGCCGGTGCCGCTGCGCTGGCAGTTCACCGGCCCGGGCGGTGCGCGCCGCACCCTCCGCCTGCGGCAGGCCGCGCAGGCCAACAGCGCCGCCGCGGTGCGCGGCCTGGTGCTGGCGGGCACGGGCATCGCGGTGCTGCCGGATTACCTGGTGGAAGAGGACATCCGCGCCGGGCGCCTGGTCGCGCTGCTGGCGCAGTACCGCCTGCCGGAAGGCGGCGTGCACGCGGTGTATCCGGGGCGCAAGGCGCCGGCCAAGGTGCGCGCTTTCATCGACCATCTGCAGGGCGAAATGGCGCCGCCGCTCACTCGATGACGTTGGCGGTGAAGTAGGTTGGGGTGAGCCATGGGCGAACCCCAACAATACGCAACGCTTGAAGTTGACGATGTTGGGGTTCGCCCATGGCTCACCCCAACCTACGCCGGTGGCGGGTCATTCGTCCTCGTCGTCCGTGCCGTCGGCTTTCCAGTAGCCGGTCGCACGCACCCATTCCTTCGGCACGCCACGCTCCGCAAGCATCAAGCGCATGTTGCGCGCGCGCCGCGATTCGGCCGCGATCCAATAGAACGCATCGCCCTTTGGCGACACGCCGCGCAGCGCGTCCTCCAGCAGCGTGCTGACCGCGGCATCCACGCCGTCGCGCTCGAACCATCTCACGTCGCATTGCGCATCGGTAAACAGCACCTGGCGATCGGACTCATCGGGCACTTCCACCAGCACGGTGGCCGACGCCGACGCCGGCATTTCCTCCAGCCAGCGGCCGATCGCCGGCAGGCCGGTCTCGTCCGCCACCAGCACGTAGTGGTCGAAATCGTCGGCCACCACGAAGGAACCGCGCGGGCCGCCCGCACCGATGACATCGCCGACCTTGGCCGCATCCGCCCAGGTCGAGGCGGGGCCGTCGCCATGCAGCACGAAATCCACGGTCAGCTCGCCATGCAGGGTGTCGTGGTGGCGCGGCGTGTAATCGCGCATCGGCGAAGGATCGGCGCCGGGTGGATACTCGAGGCCGTTCGGCCCGCGCTTGGGGAACACCAGTTCGCCGGCATCGTTGGGGAAGAACAATTTGACGTGATCGTCCGGCGCGCCGCTGAAAAAACCTTCCAGCTCGGCGCCGCCCAGCACGATGCGCTGCATGTGCGGCGTCAGCCGCTCCACGCGCCGTACTGCGAGCCGGCGCATGCGCACTTCATGCATCACCCTGCGGGATTCGTGTCTGCTCATGAAAACCTCGGAACGAAAGGGGAACGCCACCGCGCATGGCGGGGCGGAAACCGGGTGGCTGGCCGAGGGGCGTGGCGCCGGAGGGAAAGTCGCGATGCGGATGTGGGCCGCGGCGACGGGTATTTCAAGCCGGGCCGCGGCAGCGCGCGGCCCGGCTACATGCCATGGCGCGGATCACTCGCGGCGCGAACCCGCGGCGATATCGGCGGCGGCCTTTTCCAGGATCGAGGCGACACGCTGCGTCTCCGCCTTGCTCCAGTCGGAGGCGCCGCGCATCAGCAGCGCATGCTTGAGCGCGTGCATCGCATTGCGGATCGACATCGGCAGCGACATGCGCGCCGCCATGCGCGCGCTTTCCTCGGTGCGGCTCATCACCGCCTGCACCGCCGAGCGGTTCTCGTCGAGGAAGGCGCGGCCGGCATCGGTAATCGCATACAGCTTGCGGCCGCCCTGTTCGTTCTCGACCTGGGCATGGCCCAGTTCCTCGAGCATGGTCAGGGTGGGGTAGATCGCGCCGGGGCTGGGCGAATAGTGGCCGTGGAACATCTCTTCGATCAGGCGGATCAGTTCGTAGCCGTGGCGCGGCTGCTGCTCGATCAGCGCCAGCAGCAGCAGCTTCAGGTCGCCGTGGCCGAACATGCGGCCACCGCCGCCGCGGCGGCCGCCGCCGCGCAGGCCGGCCCATTCGGCGAAGAAGTCGCCGCCCATGCGGTCGCCGAAGTGGTGGCCGCGGCCGAAGTGGTGCTCGTAGCGTTCGTGGCGCTCGCCGCCTTCCCAGTCCATGTCGTCGGCCTGGAAGGGATGGAAGCGTTCGCGCATGTAGTGGTGATGCAGGTGGTGGTACTGGCGAAGGGCGTGGAAGAAGTGGCGGGGGCTGCGCATGATGAGTTCCGATATATCGTAAGTTGGCGCTGACGATATATCGAAAGAATATCGAGTGCAAGTGTCCCGTCGTCCCGGGACGATATATCGTTTAACCCATAAGTTATTGATGCGGCTGGTTCGAAGGCGTCTTGCCCGAACGCATCTGCTGCAGCACCCGCTGGCAGGTATTCGGCTGGCCGCCCTGGCTGGCCACCACCAGCGGCAGCAGGGCCGCGGCCGGCGCGGCGAGCACGCCCAGCGCCACGGCGCCGCCGCCGCGCAGCAGCAGCGGGCCGGTGTGCACGCCCACGTCGGGGTTCTTCAAGGTGCCGCGCACGTACAGCGGCGAGCGCAGGGTGAATACGCGCAGGCCCTTGCTGTGCGGCTTCACGTCCAGGTCCAGCTGCTCGGTGGCGAAGTTGACCTTGCCGTCGACATTGATCAGCGCGTCCTCGGTGTCGAACACGAACAGCCGCGTATTGAACACGCCGTTGTCGGCGGCGAAGTCTGTGGCGGCGCAGTTGATCTTCACTACCTTGTCGCCGAACAGCTTGCCGATGACGATATTGCCGACGTTGAGGCCGGCGGTTTCGAGCAGGTTCTTGCTGATCGCGCCGTCGTTCATCAGCAGCTTCAGTTCACCGTCCGCGCTGCCGAGCAGGGCGGCCACCGAATTGCCCTGCGCCTTGAGGCTGGCGTCGCCGTTGATCTCGCCGAAGCTGGCATTCATCGCCTGGAAGGTGGGGAACAACTGCTTCAGTTTCAGTCCGCGCAGGCGCAGGTCGATCGCGCCGCGCATCGGCGCCTGGCTCCCGTCCAGGCGGACGGTGCTGCCGACGCGGCCGCCGGCCACGCCGAAATCCAGCGGGTCCAGCAGCAGCACGCCGTTGTCCAGCACCACGTGGGTCTGCAGCGAATCGATCGGCAGGTCCGCGCCGCGCACGATGCGCGCGCCGGTGAAGTGCACGTCGGCATCCATGGCTTTCCAGCGCTCGGTGCGGAACGGTTCCACCGGCAGCGCCTTGTCCGCCGGTTGCGGCGTGGCGTCGCCGCGGCGCTGCTTCTCGGCATTGGAGTCGGCACCGATCAGCGGGGCCAGATCGGAGAACTGCAGCAGCTGCGAGCGCAGCGTGCCGCTGAGCTTGGGCCGCGCACCGCCGGTGACGAAATCCAGATTGCCGGCGAGGTCGCTGCCGCCGACGCGGCCGCGGAAGTTGCGATAGCTGAAATGGCTGCCGCCGCGCGCGAGCTGCGCGACGAGATGGCCTTCGGTGGCATAGGGCGGCGTATCCGGCAGCGTAACGCCGGTGATGGTGTAGAGCTTGGCCATGCTGGTGCCGGAGAACCACAGCTTCACATCGAGCGCGCCCAGGTGCAGCGGGTCGGTCAAGGTGCCGACCAGGGCGATATGGCTGTCGCCGATATGCACGTCGGCCTGCAGCGGGAACGGACGGTCGGTGTCCTGCAGCGCGATCACGCCGCCGGTCTTGCCATTGCCCTTGAGCGGCGCGCCCTGGTAGCTGCCGGTGGCCTGCCAGGCGAACAGATAGGCCGTGCGCGAAGCCTTGGCGTCGACTTTGTCCTCGTCCTTCTCTTTGCTCGCCGCCAGCGCCTTGCGCGCAGCGCCGCCGGCCGTGCGTGCGGCCTGGTCGCGCGCATCGTCGGACTGCTGCTGCATGATCTGGGCGAACGGAATCGCCTGCTGCAGCGGTTGCACGTCCACCTGCAGTTTCACCTTGCTCACCGCATCGTCGTAGCCGATCTGCCCGCGGTCGAAGCCGATCGCGCGCAGATCCATCTTCCACGACGAAGGTTCATCGCTCTTGCCGAAGGCGAAGTCCCAGTTGGCCTGGTCCGGCGCCTGCCGTTCGAGATCGACCACCGGATGTTCCAGCTGCACGCTGGGAATGACGATGCGATGCGCCAGCAGCGGCAACGGCGACACGCGCACGCGCACTGCGTCCAATTGCGCGAACTGCGGCTGCTTCGCCCACTCGGGGTTGGCGATGCGGATATCGCGCGCGATCAGTTCCGGCCACGGAATCCAGCCGCCCAGGCCGCTTTCGCCGGGCTCGCGGCGCCATGCCACGCTGAGGTCGCCCTGGATGACGAAGGGCCGGCCCACCGCCTGGCTCACCTTGTCGTTGATGGTGGGCTTGAGGCGATTCCAGTCGTAGGTGGCGATGATCAGCACCGCCAGCGCCAGCAAGGCCACCGGCAGTGCGGCTAACGACCAGATCCACAGCTTGCGGCTTCGCTTCATGCCTTCCTCCCGCGCCACTTCCATCGCGACAGATAACCGCATGCGCGAAAAAATTGTGTATGTGCGGGGTCCTGCGCTCAGAACCCGTTCACGCTGCGCGCAGCGGGCTGATCCTGCACGCGCACGCCTGGCGCAGGTTGGGGTGAGCCGCGGGCGAACCCCAACGGGGCGACGATGTTGGGGTTCGCCTGCGGCTCACCCCAACCTACGCCAGGTGCTGAGGCAGTGCTCAGGGCTTCGCTTCGCGCACCGGGATATTGATGCTGCACAGGTCGATCTTGCCCGCCGGGTTGCGATAGAAATCGTCGCGGCGGTTGCGCTTGGCTTCGATCAGCGCGGCGAAGGTGGCGCTGTCGGTGCGCAGCACTTCGATATTCGGACGCTCCTTCGCCGGCATGTCGGCAGCGAGCTTCACCGACTCGATGGTGGTGCGCTGCTCCGGCTTCTCGTAGAAACCCAGCGGACCGGTTCCGCGCGGAAAGGCCGAGAGAAACTCCATGCCCTGGATCACGCGGCCCGCTACGGCGAGATTGCGGTCTAATCCGCGCGGGGCCTGGCCGATGATCGCGTACAGCGAGCTGCCGCTGCCGGTGTCGGGGCCGACGTCGCGCGCCACGCCCACCGCGCCGTAGCAATGCGTCAGCCATTCCTGTCCGCTGGCCTTGTCGCGCGCGGCGGGGAAGCCTTCGCTGAAGCCCACTTCCGGTGCATACACGTCGCCGTCCGGCAGCGCGGTCCATGGCAGCTTGGCGTCGATCGGGCGGGTGTATTCGGAAGGCACGGTCTTCTTGGCCTTGCCCAGCGAACGCAGCTTGCTCTTGTCGCCCTTGTCGTCGTCTTCCGGATCGCCCCACTGCGCGACGAAGTTGTCCTGCACGCGGATGATCGCCAGGCCGTCGAAATAATGTTCGTGCACCAGGGTGCGGATGTTGTCGGCATGCAGCGGCGTGAAATCCGGCGCCAGCTCGATCAGCACCTTGCCCTGCGGCAGGCGCATCTCCAGCAGGTTGTTCGGGTCGGGCTTGCGCCATTCGGCGGGCTTGGATTGCTGCAGCAGCTCCTTCGGCGTCGCCGACTTGGTCGCCGGAGGCGTGTCGGCCAGGGCCGGCAGAGCCAGGGCGCAGAGCAGGGAAAGGCCGAGCAGGCGCGGAACGGGTCGGGACATGGCAGACCTTGGCGGTGTGGTGGAAACCCGCCGGAAGGTAGCAGAGTGCGCGGCCGGCGACGCGGGCCCCCGGGTCATTGGCGCAGGTCATTGACCCGGGGTCATTGATCCGGGGTCATTGGCCGTAGGAGCAGGCGCCGATCCAGTCGGGCGGGGCGGGGGACAGCCGCTGCGCCACCGGCAGGTAGCCGTCGTCCAGTTGCGCGGCCAGCCAGTACAGCGGGGCCGCGGTCTTCGGATCCCACGGGCCGCTGTAGCCCTTCTCGCCGGCCTGCTCGCGGTCGCGGTCGAACTTCACCCGGGTGTGCACGAACTCCTGGTGCGTCCTGCTGCCCTCTGCATAAGGGCGCAGCCAGTCCAGCGCCTTCGCCAGCGAGGCGCCCTGCGGCGTGGCGTAGCGCAGCCAGTCGTCGCCGAAGGGTTTGGCGGCGAGTGCTGCGGCAACCAGCGGTTGCAGGTCGTACACCACGTAATGCAAGGCATCGCGTTCGGCAAAATCGATCACTTCGCCGTCCGGCTTGATGTTGTCGGCGACCTGGCGCTCGAACAGTTCGTGCGCGGTTTTCAGCATGGCCTGGTCGCCGAGCGCGGCGGCGGCGAGCGTCACCAGCTTGATGCGGTGGCTTTGCCAGTTGTTGGTCGCGGTGCCGGGCTTGTGTTCCGTGGGAAACGCGTGGATGCGTGCGATATAGCCATCGCCCAGCTTGCGCAGCAGGGCGCGGGTGCCGTCGCGCGTCGATGCGGGCAGGGCGGCGGAAGTCAGCACGTAGGCGTCGATCAGGCCGTCGAGATTGGTTTCGTCGATCGGATTGAAATCCGGCTGATACGTGTTCGACCAGGCCGCGAGATAGGCGTCGACCTGATGCAGATAGCGCGCATCGGCGCTCAAGCGCCAGGCCAGCGCCGCCTGCCGCATCAGCGGCCAGTCGCGTTCGGCTTCGATGCTCTGGTCGCGAATGCCTTGATGGGGAAGCGTGCCTTCGGTGTGCACATGGGCGAGCGCGTGGGGCTGGTCGTCCAGATGTTTTTCCGCGGCAGCGAGGACTTGTTTGGCGGATGCATTCTGCTCTCCCGCGCCCGGTGCCTTGGGTTGGCACAGGGTGATGGCGCGCGGTGGCGTCATGGTTCCGCGCATCTGCGCGGTGGCG
Source organism: Dyella sp. SG609 (assembly GCF_012275375.1). Classification (GTDB taxonomy): domain Bacteria; phylum Pseudomonadota; class Gammaproteobacteria; order Xanthomonadales; family Rhodanobacteraceae; genus Dyella_D; species Dyella_D marensis. The sequence goes on from NZ_JAAZQJ010000001.1 coordinate 20,740, forward strand.
GTGGCGGTGAACAACGCAGCGATGGCGAGCGACAGCGCAATGGATCCACGTGGCATGACGGCTCCTGGCCTTCCTTTTGCGCCAGTGTGCCGCGCCGGGCGCTTGCCGGAGGTGAGGCAAGTTCCTGCGGTCAGCCGCGGTCCGGGTTATGCCGAGGGCTACGCCGTACGGGCCGCGCGCGTGCCGAACCAGGCCAGCGCTTCCTCCCACAGCGGCTGCGCGTGCTGGCGGAAATAGCCCATATGGCCCAGCGACCCGAAGCCTTCCTTCTTCGCATCGACGTCGCGCCGTTCCAGCGGCGCCTGGCGATAACCGCCGACGAAGGCATCGCGCGAGCGCGGCAGCGCCCACAGATCGTCCAGCGCATTGGCGGCGACGATCGGCGTGCGTACGCGGGCATAGACGTCGGCGATATGCGCCATCGCCGGATCGTCGAAGAAGTAATGCGGAAAGCCGCACCAGCGGCGCCAGTCGCGATACACGCCGATCGGCAGGTCTTCGCCCGCGCCCAGCGATTTCCAGGGCATATAGCCCATCAGCCGGGTCAGTACCGGCAGCAGTACGTTCCACGCCAGCCAGATGCGCGTGCGCTCCGGCTGCGGCATCCAGCCGTGCCAGCCGGCGCCGACGCCGAACAGATAAGCGCCGGCAAGGCGCTCGTGATTGGGCAGCAGGCCCAGCGCGTGGCCGCCGAAGGAGTGGCCGACGAGATACAGCGGCGTCGCATCGGCGGCGAAGTGATCCACCGCCGCGGCAAGGTCCAGCGTGGCCCAGTCGAGAAAGCTCATCTCGAAGCCTTTCAGCCTGGCCGGGCGCGAAGCACCGACGCCGCGGTAATCCATGGTGAGGACGGAATAGCCGCGCGCATTGGCGAATTCGGCGAAGCGGCGATAAAAACCCTGCGGCACGCCGGTGGCGCTGCCCACCACGATGCGTGCCGTCTCGTTGCCATGGGCGCGATAGAACACGGCGCCAAGCCGATAACCGTCCTGCGCCACCAGGGTGAGCGTCTGGCCAGAGTGGGTGGGGATAGCATTCATGCGAGCTCCTTTCGCCTTCGCCGGTCCGGCCCATGGTAAACGAGCGGGCATTGCCGACGCAGCGATATGCACTAGGCTTGCGCCAGGACCAGCCAGGGTGAAGGACCATGTTTCGCGCCACCAACATCTATACCGGCCAGGACGTCGATGCCGAGGACCTGTGGTCGATGGAGCCGGTCGACCCGGATGGTTTCGCCTGCCCCGACTGCGGCTCCAAGGTCTATCCCACTTCGTATCGCCCGGAAAACCTGCGCCGCGCCCATTTCGCCGCCAAGCCGAAATGCCCGCCGTGGTGCCCGAGCAATGGCGAGGCCGACCTGCTCAAGCGTGCCCGCACGGAATCGCTGAGCGAGGACGACGGCAGTTTTCCCGGCTATATGCCCGCGGGTTTTCGCCTGCCGGTGGAAACGGCGCCGGCCGAAGGCGCGCCAGGCGCGGGCGCCGTCGAAGGCGAGGGCAAGGCGCGCCGTGCACCCGCCGCGCCGCCGGAGCATGGCGCACGCCAGCGACCGCGCGTCACCACGAGCTTTCGCGATATCTGCCGCGCCTATCTCAACTTCCCCAACGACCGCCATCGCGAGCTGCACTTTCTCGATCTGTACGGCACCACCTACGACGAAGTGATCTGGCGCCTGCGCACCAGGCAGGAGCATCTGATCCGCTATCCGATCCCCCATCTTTTTCACGGCCCCATCGGTTGGCGCGCACCCGAAGTCACCGACGCCCACGCGCTGATCGAGATGGACGTAAAGGAATGGCACGACGGCAAGCCCGGCCGTCCGTACCAGGTAAAAGTGCTGTGGGGCGACTGGACCCAGCGCCAGCGCAATGCCCTGCTGCGCGAAGTGGAAACCGCCAGCAACGAAGCCAGGGACCTGAAGAAGGCCGGCAGCAAGGACCGCAGCCTGCTGTTCTTCGTCGGACAGCAGGAGAAGGGCGACGACGCCATCTTCGTGGTGACGGAGCGCAAGCTGATCTGCTGCCTGACCGGTTTCGACGGACGGCCGGCGAAGCGGAAACCCTGAGGCCGGAGACGCGTGAAGGCATGGTCACAATCGCATGTACAGCCCATGTTCTAATCGCGCCACGTATACGGAAACGCAGCTTGAGAAAGGAGTCCCCATGGGCATTCGCGCCGAAGTGACGGTGGTGGACGGTTCGAGGCATCGGGCCTTTCCGCAGCTCATACGCCAGGCGCCGGCCGGGTGCCGGTGAGTCCGGGGAGCCAGGATGGACATCCCGTCACTGATGTACGAAACCGTCTCCTCGCTGGCCTGGTCGATGTTCGAGGCGAGCGAAGCCGGGCAGGCGGCTATCTATTGGCGCAGCTATAACGCCTTGCTCGCCTATTGCGAGGAACAGGAAGCCCAAGGCGTGCGCCATCCGTTTCCATGGGAAACACTGGCCGACTTCACGCACGACGACCTCGCCGCCGTGCCGCTTTATCTGCATGCGCTGGGTCAGGCCGAACAGGCCGACGCTTATCGGGCGTCGATTCTGCTGGAGCTGGCCCGGCGCTACGTCGGCTGTGGCCAGGCCGAGGCTGCGTGGGGCTGCGCTTCACAGGCCAATACGCATGCCGCTTCGGTGGACGATGTGGATCTGAAGCGGGACATCAGCGTTCTGTTGCTCAAACTTTCCGCTGAGCGGTGAGTCCGGCAACTCGTCATTCCGGCGCAGGCCGCTACGTAGCGAGGCAATCTCCATGGACCGCATCGACGCCATGAAAGTCTTCGTCGCCGCGCTCGACGAAGGCAGCCTCGCCGGGGCCAGTCGCAAGACGGGGCGTTCGGCGGCGGCGGTGAGCCGCGCCATTGCGTTTCTCGAAGCGCACGTCGGCGTGCCGCTGCTTCATCGCACCACGCGTTCGCTGAAACTGAGCGAGGCGGGCGAGCGCTACGCCATGGCCTGTCGCAAGGTGCTGGCCGATCTCGAAGAAGCCGACCGCAACGCCGCAGGCGAGCGTTCGGTGCCGCGCGGCACGCTGACCATTTCGGCCACCGTATTCGCCGGCGTGGAAATCCTCCGGCCTATCGTCGATGCGTACATGGACGAATTCCCCACGGTCAGCGTGCGGCTGCATCTGCTGGAGCGGCCGGTGAATCTGGTCGAGGAAGGCATGGACCTGGCGCTGCGCATCACGCATCTGCCGGATTCCACCCTGGTCGCGCATCGCATCGGCGAGGTGCGGCGGGTGGTGGTGGCGTCGCCGCGTTATCTGGCGAAGCATCCGCGCATCGTGGAACCGGCGGACCTCGGCAAGCATCAGCTGATCGCGATGACGCATATGGGGCCGGAGTCGTGGAGCTTCCCGCCGCAGGAGGGTTCGTCGGTGCCGCGCGCCGTGGCGTTTACGCCGCGCCTGGTGGTGAACAACGTGCGCGCCGCGATCGATTCGGCGGTCGAAGGCCATGGCGTGACGCGCCTGCTTTCCTATCACGTGGCGCCGCAGATCAGGGCGGGAGGGCTGCGCATCGTGCTGGCGGATGCGGAGCCGGCGCCGATACCGGTGCATCTGGTTTCGCCGTACGGCCGCCTGGCCGTGCCGAAAGTGCGCGCCTTCGCCGACTTCGCGCTGCCGCGCCTGCGCGCGCGTTTCGCCAGCTTCGCCAAGGAAGTGGAGATGGCGCCGGATGCGCCGATTCCACCGCGGCGCGGAAGAATGTCTGCCGGGTGACGGGGATTCGCTGGTTTCAGGTGTGCGCCTAGATTGGAGGCATCGGGCAGGCAGCCCGATCGGCGATAAGCCGAACCTCCTTTCCCCCAAGAGACGCACCCCATGAACAGCCAACAGAAAGTCGCCATCGTCACCGGCGCATCGCAAGGCATCGGCGCAAGCCTCGTCAGGGCTTTCCGCGACCGCAACTACCGCGTGCTTGCCAATTCGCGCTCGATCCAGCCGTCCAGCGATCCGGACGTGATCGCCGTAGCCGGCGACATCGCCGAGCGTGCCGTCGCCGAACGCATCGTGGCGGAAGCGCTGGGGCGCTTCGGCCGCATCGACACCCTGGTCAATAACGCCGGCATTTTCACCGCCAAGCCGTTTACCGCATTTACAGCGGAGGATTACGCCGCCAACATCGCGGTCAACCTCACCGGTTTCTTCCATATCACGCAGCTGGCTATCGCGGAGATGGAGAAGCAGGGCAGCGGCCACGTGGTGAGCGTCACCACCAGTCTTACCGATCACGCGATCGACGGCGTTCCGGCGGCGCTGGCCGCGCTGACCAAGGGCGGCCTGAATGCCGCCACCAAGTCGCTGGCCATCGAATATGCCAAGCGTGGCGTGCGCGTGAATGCGGTATCGCCCGGCGTGATCAAGACGCCGATGCACGCACCGGAGACGCACGGCTTTCTCGCAGCGCTGCATCCGGTGGGCAGGATGGGCGAAGTAGCCGATATCGTCGATGCCGTGCTGTACCTGGATTCGGCGGGCTTCGTCACCGGCGAGATCCTGCACGTCGACGGCGGCCAGAGCGCCGGTCACTGAAACGGATGGGCCGGCCGTGGCCGGCCCTTTCATCACCGCGAGGAAAGCGTCATGCCTTATATCAATATTCAAATTACCCGCGAGGGCACCGCGCCCGGCCGCAATGCGGCCACCGCCGAAGAGAAGGCCGCCCTGATCAAGGGCGTCAGCCAGCTGATGCTGGATGTCTTGGACAAGCCCTTGGATTCCACCTTCGTGGTGATCGACGAAGTGGAGACGGAGAACTGGGGCTGGGGCGGCTTGCCGGCGCTGGAATATCGACGGCAGCGCGAAGCGGCGAAGAAGTAAGCCGGGAGGCCGCGCGGGCAGTGCCGCGCGGCCGTGGCGTTCAGTGGCTTACGCCAACCACGATGCCCGAGCCGATCCATTCCGCCAGCAGCTGGCCCGCACGCGCAATGCCTGGCTCTTCGCCGAGGCGTTCGGCCAGCGCATCGCACAGCGCGCCGAAATGCCCGTCTTCCTGCAAGGAAAGCAGGGCCGCATGTTCGATCGCATCGACCTGGCGCAGGCGTGATATGAAGCCCTGGCGCCAGGCGACGAGACCTGCCGGTGCTTCGAGCATTTCAGCCTCCGGCACCGGCGTTTCGTCCTGCAGCGCCGACCAGATCGCCATCGCGTTGGTGGTGGCTGCGCGGTGGCGCAGCCCGGGGCTCAGGCGCAGCTTAGCCGTCTCCCAATCGACGCCATCGAGATCGGTGGGCGAGAGCGCCGCCGCATCGGCCGCGACGAAAACCTCCGACAGCGTCCATTCGATCCACGCAAGCTCCTGCAGGTCGGGATTGTGCGGATACAGCGCCTGCAGGCTGTCGGGGAGATCGGCGCCATAGGCGTCGAGGGTCCACGAGGAAGGCGGTTGCCGGTCGATGTAATGGATGGCCAGCTGCAGGAAGGCCTCGTCGCCCATGGCCAGCTTCAGTTGCGGATAGCTGGCGCGCAACACATTGACCAGTTGCGTACGGTAGTTGTTCTGGTAGGCAGCCAGGCCGCGCGTAGCGACCAGGCCACGACGCAAACCGTCGTCGTCTCCCGCCCGCACCAGCCAGTCGCTGAAATCCCGCTGCATTTCGGCCAGCATCACGCAGCCTCCTTCACCGCCGCATGGCCATCGCGCAAGCTTCGGGCGATAGTCAGTTCCGCGAGCAGCTCCGGCAACGGCGGAATGGCGTCGTCGCGTTCGATCATGGTGGCGACCGGGCCGAACATCGCGGTGGCGGCGGCATACAGCGACCACACTTCGTCGTTGACCGGCTGGTCGTGGGTGTCGATCAGCAGATCCTCGCCCTGGGTGTGTCCAGCCAGGTGGATCTGGCGCACGCGGTCGGCGGGTATGCCGTGCAGATAGGCCTGCGCATCCCAACCGTGGTTCTGCGCACTGACATGGATATTGTTGACGTCCAGCAACAGGCCGCAGCCGGTGCGGCGGCTCATCTCGGCAATGAATTCCCATTCGGCCATGGTGGACGCCGCGAAGCTGACGTAGCTGGACGGGTTTTCGAACAGCATCGCGCGGCCCAGCGCTTCCTGCGCCATGTCGATGTTACGGCAGACCACGGCCAGCGTTTCCTCGGTGTAGGGCAGGGGCAGCAGGTCGTGCGAATTGAAATGGGCGAAGCGCGACCAGCTCAGGTGATCGGAAACGAACAAGGGCTCGATCGTATCCGCCAGCTTGCGCAGGCGCTTCAGGTAATCGACGCGCAAGCCATCCGCGGACCCGATCGACATGGACACGCCATGCAGGATCACCGGGTGGCGTTCGCGCACGCGGCGCAGGATGTCCAGTGGCTGGCCGCCATCGACCATGAAGTTCTCGGAGATCACTTCGACGAAGTCGACCGGCACGTCGTTGTCGAGAAAGTCGCGGTAGTGCTCGCGGCGCAGGCCGAGGCCGTAGCCGTCGAAGGTGGGGTTGGCGTGGGGCATGGTGTTGCTCCTGCGTTCGCTTGAAAAAGGAGGTTGATTGCTCGCCTCGACCAGCCCCCTCTCCCCTCCGGGGAGAGGGTTGGGGTGAGGGGCCGGGCGGAGCGCGACGTCGAATCTGGAGGAGGGCTCAAAAGCTTTTCTCCGCTCCGTTGAAATCTCGTGGCGAGCCCCGGCCCCTTATCCGCCTGCCGGCACCTTCTCCCCGGAGGGGAGAAGGGAGGCTCCGACTTGGAGCCTATTTACTTTGGCTCAGTCAACGTCCCGCCCGCCGCCAGGCACTCCGCCTTCGTCTTCACGACGACGCCCTGACCTTTGCAGTCATTAAGCCCTTTGCAATCGTGCTTCGAAGTGGCGCACAGGCTCTCGCCCTTGCAGCTGTTGACGCCATAGCAGCGCACCGGTTCGCGCTGCTGCGAACCCTGGTCGGCCGCCTTGACCGGCGAGATGACGGAAGCCGCGGCAATGGCGATGAGTGCGGCCGCGGCAGCGAGGCTGGAACGGGACCTGGTAGCGATGATGCTCATGAGGTGACTCCTTGAATGGATGGAATGGAATAAGAGAGAAGAAACTCAACGCACGCCGTTGGCGGCGTCCTCGATCACCCTGGCCACGGCCTCGGGCTGCGAGATGTACACGGCGTGGCTGGCCTTGATTTCGGTGACCTTGGAGCCGGCGCGCTGGTACATCCAGCGCTGCAGGTCGGGGCTCAGCGCGCGGTCGTCGGTGGTGACCACGGCCCAGCTCGGCTTGCTGTGCCAGGCGGCGACCTGCATGGTGGCGCCGAAGGCGGCGGTGCTGGCGGGCACCTGCGAGACGGCCATGAAGTCCGTGCGGTTCTTGCCGAGGTCGCCGGCGAAGTCGTCGCCGAATTTCCGCGGATCGAAATACAGATGGCCGTCGCGGGTCGGCATCACGTCGTTGCTGGGCGAGGGCATCGAGCCCACCACCTGCGACAGGCTCTCGCCCACGTCGGGCTGCACGCCGGCGACATAGACCAGCGCCTTCACCTTGTCGCGGTTGCCGGCCTGGGTGATCACCGCGCCGCCGTAGCTGTGGCCGACCAGCACCACCGGGCCGTCCTGCTGGCGGATCAGTTCGCGCACCTGTTCGGTGTCGTTGGCGAGCGTGTCGATGCGCGGCTGCGCAACGACCACCTTGTAGCCCTTGTGGATAAGGATGTCGTGGACGACGCGCCAGCCGGAGCCGTCGACGAACGCGCCGGGCACGATCACGACGTTCTTGATGGCGGGCGTGGGCGCCTCGGCGGCGGTGGCTGCGCCGGTGGCGACGGCCATGGCGATGGCAATACCTAGCAGGGTACGCATGGAATGGATTCCTGGTTGACTAAGCGGTTGGAGTGGGTTGGCAAAAAGAATTTCAGCGTTGGCGCCGCCGCAGGCGGTCGAGCGACCAGTCGCCGCCGCCGTAGACGATCAGCGGGAGCAGCAGGGCGGCCCAGGTCAGATGGGTGGGCCAGGCCAGCGGGTAGACGAAGATCTCGATCACCGCGGTCATGCCCAGCAGTGCCAGCGCCGACCAGCGGGTGAACAGGCCGGCCACCAGCAGCACGGGGAACAGATGCTCCGCACCGGTGGCGAGCCGGGCCGCCCAGTCCGGCGGAATCACCGGCAGGGCGTACTCGGCGACGAACAGGTCGTAGGTCGACTGCTTGATGGTGAGAAAACCTTCGACCTTGGTGCGCCCGGACTGGAAGAACACCGCGGCGATGGCCAGCCGCCCGATCAGCAGCAGCGCGGCCTCCGGCAGCGCGCGGTTCCAGCGCGACGTGGTCGTCGCCACCGTGTTCATTGGCGAGGCTCCAGCGTGCCGTAGCCCTTGGGCGTCTTGATCGTGGTGCAGGTGCCCTTGTCGACCAGCACCCAGGCATTGCCCTGGTAGTCGGTCTTGGACGTGCCGGCGCAGGTGGTGCCGGCGCCGGCGGCGCAGTCGTTCTTGCCGGCGAGAGACACGCCGTAACATTTTTCCAAGGGCTTCCTCTGCGCTTCGTCGGCATGGGCCGAGGCGGCGAAACAGGCGAGACCCAGGGCGAGGGTGGCGGCGAGCTTGGCGTGCGTGCGGTGCATCGGTGTTCTCCTTGGGATGGTGTAGGTGTGAGAGCTCAGATCAGGTGGATCGCGACGTCGATGTTTCCGCGCGTCGCCTTGGAGTACGGGCAGGTCTGGTGGGCGCCGTCGACGATGGCCTGGGCGGTGTCGCGATCGAGGCCCGGCAGGCTCACGTTGAGCCGCGCCTGCAGGAAGTAGCCGCGCTCGGGCGTATTACCGAGGTCCACGTCGGCCTGCACTTCGGTGCCGGCCGGCAGGCGCACGCCGATCGACTGCGCGGCGAAGCCCATCGCGCCGATAAAGCAGGCGGACCAGCCGGCGCCGAACAGCTGCTCGGGATTGGTGCCGGCGCCCGGCGCACCCGGCGGGGTCAGCTGGATGTCGAGGCGGCCGTCGTCGCTGCGCGACTGGCCGTTGCGGCCGCCGGTGGTGGTGGTCTTACCGGTGTAGAGAACGTTGCTGCTCATGGGATGGTTTCCTGGTGGTTGGCCATCGCGCCGGAATGGCGGCGGCCGGTGGACACAGGAAACCGCGGCGGCGTATCCCGCTTGTGTCGCCGCGGGTGCCCAAAGGCAACGCAATGTGTAGCGGGCGGGGGCCGATACGTTTCGATACAAAAGCCGCGGCGCGGGCGCCGGTGCGGGCCCGGGCGGCTTGTACATTCGGATACAAAAAGCCGCTTCGGCGGACATGGAGGGGATAAGGCGCGGCGCTTCAATACGCACCTGGGCAGCGCATGCGCTGCATCGCCATCACGAGGACATCCCCATGCGTTATCTGAAAATCACCGCCGCCGCGCTGTTCCTGGCCGCCGCCTGCGTGGCCGTCTGGCCCGGCACCACTCCCGCTGCCTTGGCGCCGGAGCGCGAGGCGCGCCCCGCACCGGAACTGGCCGGCGCCGGCCCGTGGTTCAACTCCGCGCCGCTCACGCTGGCCGGCCTGCAGGGCAAGGTGGTGCTGGTGGAGTTCTGGGCGCGCGAATGCATCAACTGCATCCACGTGCTGCCGCACACGCGCGAGTTGCACGACCGCTATGCCGGCGACGGCCTGGTGGTGATCGGCGTGCACACGCCGGAATACGACGAGGAGCGCGACCCCGCCGCGCTCAAGGCCGCCATCGCGCAGTACAAGATCGACTGGCCGGTGGTGGCCGACAACGACTACAAGCTGTGGAATGCCTATGGCAACCGCTACTGGCCGGCGCTGTATCTGATCGACCGCAACGGAAAGCTGGTCTACAGCCACTTCGGCGAGGGAAACTACCAGCAGATCGAGCAGCGCGTGCGCACGCTGCTCGGCAAGGCCTGAACGGGCGCGCCGCAACGGGGCAAGGTATGGACCACATCGACAACATCCTGGTCGTGGACGACGACCGCGAGATCCGCAACGGCGTGGTGGACTACCTGCGCAAGAACGGCCTGCGCGCCAGCGCGGCGGTGGACGGGCGCGACATGTTCGCCCAGCTCGACGGCTCGGCCTTCGACCTGGTGGTGCTGGACATCATGATGCCGGGCGACGACGGCCTGGTGCTGTGCCGCACGCTGCGCGGCGGCAAGCACCGCGCGCTGCCGGTGGTGCTGCTCACCGCGCGCGACGACGAGACCGACCGCATCGTCGGCCTGGAGATGGGCGCGGACGACTACGTGACCAAGCCGTTCGCGCCGCGCGAACTGCTGGCGCGGATCAAGGCGGTGATCCGCCGCACGCGCATGCTGCCGCCCAACCTGCGCGTGACCGAGGCGGCCAGCGAGCTGGCGTTCGGCCGCTGGCGGCTGGACACCACCGCGCGCCACCTGCTCGACGAGCACGGCACCATCGTGCCGCTCAGCGGCGCCGAGTTCCGCCTGCTGCGCGTGTTCCTCGACCATCCGCAGCGCGTGCTGTCGCGCGACCAGTTGCTCAACCTCACCCAGGGGCGCGACGCGGAGCTGTTCGACCGCTCGATCGACCTGCTGGTCAGCCGCCTGCGCACGCGGCTTTCCGACAATGCCAAGGACCAGGCCTACATCAAGACGGTGCGCAGCGAAGGCTATGTGTTCAGCATGCCGGTGACCGTGCCGGGCGAGGGCGCATGAGCGCGCAAGCCGCACGCACGCCGCGCTGGTTGCCGCGCAGCATGGCGTCGCGGCTGTATCTGATCATCGTCGTCGGGTTGGCGCTGGCGACCGGGTTGTCCTTGGCCTTGGCGTTCTACGAGCGCTTCGAAAGCGCCACCGCGGTCATGCTCAATACGGTGGAGCACGACGTGGCCACCTCGGTCGCCGTGCTCAATCGCCTGCCGGCGGCGGAGCGCGCCGATTGGCTGGGGCGGCTGGAGCGCGACAACTACCGTTACCTGCTGGACGCGGGCAAGCCGGGTTTTCCGCTGATTTCCCAGCGCTCGCGCGAGTTGTCGCAGCGCATCGCCAACGAAGTCGGCCCCGCGTACCGCGTGCATGCCGAGGCGATTTCCAAGGTGCCGGAACGCTACCAGGTGCACTTCACCCTGGGCGATGGCACGCCGCTCACGCTGGAAGTCACGCCCGCGCTCAAGCCGGTGCAGCCCTGGCTGCCGCTGGTGCTGGTGCTGCAGCTGGCGACGGTGCTGCTGTGCGCATGGCTGGCGGTGCGGCTGGCGACGCGCCCACTCAGCCGGCTGGCCGAGGCGGCGGAGGCGATGACGCCGACCGCCGACGGTCCGCGCCTGCATGAGGACGGCCCCACCGAAGTGGCGCAGGCCGCGGTCGCCTTCAACACCATGCAGGAGCGCATCGCGCGGCATCTGAAGGAGCGCCTGCACATCCTCGCCTCGATCTCGCACGACCTGCAGACGCCGATCACCCGCATGCGCCTGCGTGCCGAAGGGCTGGCCGACGGCGAGGAGCGCGACAAGCTGCTGGGCGACCTGAAGGCGATGGAACACCTGGTGCGCGAAGGCGTGGCCTATGCGCGCAGCGCGCACGGCGGCGCGGAGACGCCGGTGCGGCTGGACATGGATGCCTTCCTGGAAAGCCTGGTGTTCGACTACCAGGACATCGGCAAGCCGGTGACGCTGGAGAGCGTGGCCGGCGGCACCGCGATGGTGCGCCGGCAGGCGCTGCAGCGCGTGCTGGGCAATCTGGTCGACAACGCGATCAAGTACGGCGGCTCGGCCGCAGTGTCGTCGTGGCGCGACGCGGGCGGCGCCTTGTGCATCGCGGTGGCCGATCGCGGGCCGGGCATCCCGGAAGACGAACTCGAACAGGTGCTGCAGCCGTTCTACCGGCTGGAGGCTTCGCGCAACCGCGACACCGGCGGCGCGGGCCTGGGCCTGGCGATTGCCGCGCAGTTGGCATTGGCGATCGGCGGCGCGCTGAAACTTGCCAATCGCGAGGGCGGCGGACTGGTGGCGACCGTGAGCCTGCCTTGAGCGGGCGCCCGATGGGCATGTCATAAAAGGTGGCATCTTCGACATTTAAGTCGAAGGCCGCCAGGCATACAAAGTCCGCATCTGCCCGGCATCCCGCTGGCGCATGCGGAGCATCGACATGAGCACCCACCCATACGGCACCGCCCTGATCACCGGTGCCTCCACCGGTATCGGCGCCATCTACGCCGACCGCCTGGCCCGCCGCGGCCACGACCTGATCCTGGTGGCGCGCAACCGGCAGCGCCTGGACGAACTGGCCCGCCGCCTCACCGACGAAACCGGCCGCTCGATCCAGGTGTTTCCCGCCGATCTCGGCGATCCGGCCGGCGTCGCCGGCGTGGAGCAACTGCTGCGCACCGATCGCAGCATCTCGATGCTGGTGAACAACGCAGGCATGGGAGCGGTGTCGCCGCTGCTGGAATCGGATGTGGCGCGCATGACGCAGATGATCGAGCTGAATATCGGCGCGCTTACGCGTCTCACCTATGCGGCGGTGCCGGGTTTCGTCGAGCGCGGGCAGGGGGCGGTGATCAATATCGCTTCGGTGGTGGCCATTGCGCCGGAGCTGCTCAATGGCGTGTACGGCGCCACCAAGGCCTACGTGCTCGCGTTCACCCGCTCGCTGCAACACGAACTCGCCGCGCAAGGCATTCGCGTGCAGGCGGTGCTGCCGGGTGCGACGGCGACGGAATTCTGGGCGGACTCCGGCAAGCCCGTGAGCGAATTGCCGCCGGCCATCGTGATGACGGCGGAGGCGATGGTCGATGCCTCATTGGCCGGCTTCGACCAGGGCGAGGTGTTCACCATCCCGGCGCTGCCGGAACTGGGCGACTGGGCCGCCTACGAAGGCGCCCGCGAAAAGCTGCTGCCGCAACTCTCGCGTGCGCAGCCGGCGGTGCGCTACCTGCGCGCGGTGGATTGAGCTTCAGGCCCGTGCGATCGCCAGCAACGCGCCTGTCAGCGCCAGATTGGCCTGCCAGGCGCGGATCGCCGCTTCGCGCGCCGCGCCTTCGGCGCGCCGGAAGTCCAGCATCATCAGCGAGGCCAGCACGGTGAATGCGGCCAGGCCCAGTGCGGCGAGGCGCAACTGAAACTGCAGCGCGAGCATCGTTCCGGCGATGAGCTGGAAGATCGAGCCGATAGCGAGCGTGGCGTCTGCGCAGGGAATGCGGCGCGCGGACAAGGTGGCGGACAGGCCGGCAAAGTGGCGGAAATGCAGCGCGCCGTTCACGGCGTAGTACAGGCCGAGCAGGACGTAGCCGAAAGAGGCCAGCCATGGAAGTGCAAGCATGCGGGACGCCTTGGATCGCCGGTGGATCCAAAGTGTCCGCAAGGCGCAAGCGCGGTGCGGTCCCGATCTTGCTGAATCGGCGCGGCGCTATCCCGCCCCTTCGAGCTGCGCGGCAAGCCGCGGTTTCAGCGCTGGCCATTCCTCGCTCACGATGCTCGCGCCGGTTCACCGACCTGCGGGCGGCGCAGGCGTTCGCCCTGGCGATTCGATGACGGCCGGCTTGCGGCGCCTCAGGCGGCAGCCGCGCGCACCGATGCCTGCGGGGCGGGTGCGCGCAGCAGCAGATAGAACGCGGCGACGTGGGTGATCATCAGCAGCGGCACGTAGATCACCGGGATCGCATACGCGGCGCCCAGCTCGCCCGCCATGGCGGGAAGGCCCGCCTGCACGGCGTGGTAGTAGTCCAGCAGCAGGTCGGCCATGCCGACCGCGTTGAAGGCGGCCACGCAGGTCCAGAACATCGGGCGCATGCGCACCGTCATCAGGGCCAGCAGGGCCAGTACGCCAGTGGCCAGATCCGCATAGGCCGCGAAGCCGGCGAAGCTTGCCGGCAGATGCGGACCGACGACGCCGGGCATGATGAAGACCAGGCCGAAGAAGCGGAAGCTGTGCAAGGTGGCGATGGCGCGGAGCGCATCGATGCGCTCCATCGAGCGCAGCCAGGGCCAGAGATAAGCGCGGAAGCAGAGCAGCCAGGCAACGTAGCCAAGGATCATCTGCGTCAGAAAGATAGCGGCAGGCAACATGTCGGCCCCCCATCGGGTGGTGGCTTGGGTCTATGCCGGAAACGCCGCGGGCGTCGAAGGCGCTGCGGCTCCATTTGGTACCGGTTGGTACCGGTGAAACTCATGCTACGGTACTGGCGGGTACCAATGCAAGGATCTTTACGTGAAGAAGCCAGCCAGCGTCGAAGCCGGTCCAGCGCCGGTGCGCGAGCGGATCCTGCACGCCGCCATGGAAAGCTTCATGGAGCTGGGCTACACCGAGGCCAGCACCTTGAAGATCGCCACGCGCGCCCAGGTCTCCAAGCGCGAGCTGTATGCGCTGTTCGGCAGCAAGCAGGCGATGCTCGCCGCCTGCGTCGCCGACCGCGCGGAGCGCATGCGGTTGCCGACCGGCTTGCCGGCGCCGCTCCATCGCGAAGAGCTGGCCGCCATGCTGGCGAAGCTCGGCGCCACCGTGCTGCGCGAAGTGACGCAGCCTGGCGTGATGGCGGTCTTCCGTCTCGCCATCACCGAGGCGCAGCGCGCGCCTGAAGTGGCGGCAACACTCGATACCGCCCGCGCTTCGATCCGCATCGCGGTGCACGACCTCGTCGCCCAGGCGCAAGCGTCCGGCATGCTGGCCGCCGGCGATCCGCGCGAGATGAGCGCCCGCTATCTTGCGCTGCTCTGGGGCGACCTGATGATCAGCCTGCTGCTGCGCCTGCGCGAGGCGCCCAAGCCGAAGGAATGCGAACAGCGGGGCGGCCAGGCCGCCGCGGATTTTCTGCGGCTCTATCCGGCGGCGCGGCGCTGATGCCGATGCAGCTGGACGAGCTTGGCGAGCGCATCGGCGGCACCCGCCGTCCGCGCGCCATCGAACCCTGCTGCCGCCAACGGGACCTGCAACGCCAGCGCCACGCGCTGCGCAACCATGTGAGCGTCGCGTCACGGAAGATGCTGCACGAGCACGCCGGGCGGGGCTGCCCTATGGCCTGAGCGCAGCGCTCGCGTTATCGTCGCCTCATGCCAAGGGGCTTGCATGCACGCAGGATGCGCGCCGCGGTCCCCTGGCCACCGGGCCGATCCGCGCATACGGCGTCAGGGGGAGGAAGCAGGCAGGTCATGGCGACGACGAGCGGTCCGCCGAAAGGGCCATCCCTGTTGAGCATCTTCGTGTTCGGCAGCCTCACGGCCGTGCTGCTGTTCGCCGTGCTGATGAGCGGCCTGCGTTCGGATTTGCGCGCCCAGCTGGGCGAGAGCAGCCATCGCACGCATGAGGTGGCTGCGCACGTGTCGCAGGCGGTACGCATGCCGCTGCGCTTCAGCGCCAATTCGCTGACCTTCATCGCCGAGGAATCGAACCGGCTGCACAGCGTGGCGCCGGAGCAGAGCGAGGTGCTGCTCAAGGGCATGGTGGCGGAGATCATGCGGCGGCAGCCGCAGATCCTGCATATCGACGTGGTGGATGCGGCGGCCTCGGCCTCGTCGGGCACGGTGCCGGAGGTATCGACCGGCACCGTATGGGCCTCCTGTGGCATGGGCGAGCTGCGCACCGTGGGCGCGCCATGCTTCGGCCCCGTGGAGAAGACGGCCGGCGGCGAAGTGATGTACGTCGGGGCGCCGTTCGACGAGCATCGGCGGATCGTGGCGGACATGCAGGTCGCCGCGCTGGAGCGCGCGGTGGTGAACGTGCCGCATGCGAACGACATCTTCTTCGCGCTCGAAGATGCGCAGGGCCGCGCGATCGTGCAGGGCGGCGATGCCAGGGCCGCCGCCGCGGATGCCAACGCATTGGTGGCGCCATGGTGGGTGCGCCATCTGTTCGGCTGGCAAGGGCCGCTGCCGTTGCGGGCCACCACGGCCATCGAGCCGTATCCATTCAAGGTCGTCGCCGGCATCACCTACCAGAAGGCGCTGGCGCCGTGGCGCCGGCAGGTAATCGCGGCCACCGCCTTCTATCTGTTCTATCTGTTCGCCTTCGCCAGCCTGCTGGGCGTGATCTATCGCTCCGGCAAGGTGCAGCGCTATTACATCGAACACCTGCAGGCCAAGACGCAGGAACTGCACACCGCGCAGCGCGTGGGCCGCACGGCGATCTGGACGTTCCAGCAGGGCCGGCTGGCCTGCACCGACGAAGAGGGCGAGATCTTCGGCCTGCCCGGCGGGAGCAAGGCGGCGAGCGTGCGGGCATTCCTGGCCATGGTGCATCCGCAAGATCGTGCGCCGCTGATCGCCCAGGCCGGCGCCGCATGGAGGAACCAGGACAACCTGCGCGCCGAATTCCGCATCCGTACCGCCGACGGCAGCGAGCGCAGCCTCTCCGCGGGCGGCAAGGTGGTGGTCGGCCAGGACGGCGCACGGTTCATGACCGGCACCGTCGTCGACGTCACCGAACAGGCGCAAGCGCATCGGCGCCAGGCCGAGAGCGAGCAGCGCTTCCATTCGCTGTTCGACCGCAATCCGTTGCCGTTCTGGGTGTTCGATGCCGAGTCGCTGCGCATTCTCGAGGTGAACGCCGCAGCGGTGCAGGTTTATGGCTATACGCGCGAGGAGTTTCTCGCGATGACCATTTTCGATCTGCGCGATCCTGGCGAGAGCCCCGGTCTGGTGGCGTACCTGGCGTCCGGTGACGCGCGCGGCGCGCCGAAAGTGTGGACGCATCGAACCAGGCAGGGCCGGGCGATCGAAGTGCGCATCCATGCCGCCGACATCGTCTTCAACGGCGTGCCGGCGCGGCTGGTGCTGGCCGAAGACGTCGGCCAGCAGCTGGCGGGCGAACGCGAGCTGGCGTATCGCGCTTCGCACGATCCGGTGACGAAACTGCCGAACCAGCATGCCTTGCTGGCGAAGCTGGACGAGCTGGCCGCCGAAGGCCAGCCGTTCGGTGTCACCTA
Source organism: Dyella sp. SG609 (assembly GCF_012275375.1). Taxonomy (GTDB): domain Bacteria; phylum Pseudomonadota; class Gammaproteobacteria; order Xanthomonadales; family Rhodanobacteraceae; genus Dyella_D; species Dyella_D marensis. The sequence continues at coordinate 37,533 of NZ_JAAZQJ010000001.1, forward strand.
CGTTCAATTGCTGGGCATGGATGCGGTGGCCGATACCTTCGGCATCAACGTCGCCGCCGGTGTGCTGCGCGCGATGACCGCGCGGCTGGTGCAGCGGGTGGGCGGCGATGGTTTCCTGGCGGCGGTGAACGACGAAGCATTCGCCTGGGTCGCGCCGCGCGAGCGCATGAGCGAGGCCGCGCTGCAGGCGGTGGTGCAGTGCGCCGCGGATCCGCTGTATTTCGAGGAAACCCAGCACCAGATGGAGATCGTGCTCGGGGTCGCCAGCTACCCCAAGGACGGCAGCCAGGGCGACGTGCTGTTCGCGCGCGCCGCGCTGGCCGCGCATGCGCATGTGCGCAGCCACCGTTCGGTGCATTACTTCGAGCCGGCGCTGGCGCAGCAGTCGAAGGAGCGCATGCAATTCTCGGCCAGCCTGCGGCGCGCGGTGCGGCGCCACGAGTTCGAAATGTATTTCCAGCCGATCACCGGCTTTCCCGACCAGCGCCTGATCGGCCTGGAAGCGCTGATGCGCTGGCCGCAGGCCGACGGTTCGCTGATACCGCCGTCCACCTTCATTCCGGTGTGCGAGGAGTCCGGCCTGATCGTGCCGCTGGGACGCTGGGTGCTCAGCCAGGTGGCCAAGGCCAGCCTGCAATTGAAGGAGGCCGGTTTCGACGATCTGCCGATCGGCGTGAACATCTCGCCCGCGGAGCTGCGCGGCAGCGATCTGGTCGCCAACCTGCGCGCGGTGCGCGCGGCCTACGAGCTGGCCGACCACGCCATCCATATCGAGCTTACCGAGAGCTGCCTGATCGAGCACCGCGACAAGGCCATCGAAGTGATGCGGCAGCTGCGCGCCGATGGCGTGGCGGTGGCGCTGGACGATTTCGGCACGGGCTTTTCCAGCCTTTCCTATCTGCACGACCTGCCGATCGACATGCTCAAGATCGATCAGGCCTTTATTCGCGGCGTCGACAGCGACGCGCGCTCGGCGACGATCTGCGATGCCATCATCGCGCTGGGCAAGAGCCTGGGCATCCGCGTGATCGCCGAAGGCATCGAGCGGCCCGCGCAATACCAATGGCTTTATCGCCATGGCTGCGATGGCGCGCAGGGCTTCTACCTGGGCCGGCCGGAGCGGCTCGCGGATTTCCTGGCGCAGTGGACGCCGGCCAGGGCAAGGGTGGAGTAGGCGGGGCGCCAGGCGCCTGCACCCCTGGCCATTCGGTCTACTTGAAGGCCACCAGGGCCGCGAGTACTTTCCCCCGGCCTCGCGGCGGGGAAGCAACAGTGCGCTGGTCCGCAGTTTTCGCCGGCGCGGCGCCTTAACCTGACGCGCACATTCGGGTTGGCAAACTGATTCATCGAACGTCAGGGACAGGCGCGCCGCGGCCACGCGGGCGACCACGACGAAGCACGGGGCAGCACAGGGACTGGATGTGCCAAAGACACGAAGCGGACAAGGATCTCGCATGCATCATGCAGCTTCGCGCACACCGGCCGCGGGCCGGTTCATGCTGTTCGCCGCCATCGGTATGCTGGGCGCCGGCCCGCTCCTGGCCGCGTCCGGCCAGCCACACGATCACGTCAAGGAGAAACATGCGATGACCACGTCGGCAGCTACCGACTCTCTCAGCGCGAGCCAGGCGCTGCAGCGGACGCTGGAACTGATCCGCGGCAGCAAGAGCGTCGCGGACATCACTCCGGAGTCCATGCAAGGCGCGTTCGGCGTGCCGGTGAAGAAGGTCGACTCGGAGGAGTTCGGCTACGGCCAGCGCCTGCCGGGCAACTGGGCCTTCAGCATCATGCGCCAGGAAGTGGACGGCGAAGGGCGCGTGGACCTGAACTTCGATCCGCTGCCGGGTACCCAGGCGGCGCTCAAGGATATCTGCGAGCCGGATTTCGCCCGCTTCACCGCGGAGCTGGAATCGATGGGCTTCGCCCGCCATTCCGCGCACGGCGAACACAATCGCTGGACCTACGACGCGTTCGAGCGTCCGGGCATGCGCGTGGAGGTGTATCCGGAGGTGGAACACGCCGACAACGGCGAGCCCTCCGGCCCGACCTGCGTGAAGATGGTGCTGGTACGGTAAGGAGACCGTCATGCCTTTGACTACACAAGCCCAGGCGGTGGTGGATGCGTTCGGGCACCAGCCCGGCGTCACCGCGCAACAGCTGCAGAACCTGCAGAACACCCTCAACGGTTCGCCCGCGCTGACCCAGGAGGTCAACGACGCGGTGGCGGCGGGACACCTGCAGCGCATCGTGCCGCTGAACAATCCGCACGCGGGCGGCGAATACAGCCCGCAGGACAAGGAAATGCGGCTGCCGCTGACGATGCTCACCTCGCCAGCGCACGGCAGCTACCAGGCCGGCGAAGCCACCTTCGTGCTGGGCCACGAGCTGCAGCACGGCTTCAATGCCGCCGAGAAGGCCCAGGCCAGCGCCAGGTTCGGCCAGGAACTCACGGCGGTGGCGCAGTCGCCCGGCCACCAGCACGACTACACCGCGCCGATCGGCAACCTCATTGCCGCCAGCCGGCGCGACGAGGCGGGCGCGGAGATCTCCGGCTGGAATGCGATCGTCAGCGCCGCGCAGAAGGATGCGGCGGACCACCATCGCCCGGCGCCCACGCTGCAGGACATCTACAAGCAGCAGCCGTTCCGCATGAATGACTTCATCGACGTGGACCGCAGCCACGTGCCGCCGACCTATTCGATGAAGCCCAACCTCGAGGTCGACGCCAACCTGCACATGGCGACGTCGGCGAAGAACCTCGAAGGCATGGGGCAGAACTACTTCGACCGTGCCGGCGGCCTGGGCCACAACGGCAATTCCAGCTACGCCAACTATTACGGCGCCAACGCCATCAGCGACGCGATCCGCTTCGAGCGGCACTACAATCCGCCGCAGCCGGGCGTGCCCGCGCACGAGCTGCGGGTGGACATGGCGAATCTGCGTCTGAGCCCGAACATCGTGGCGCAGAACGGCATCGACCTGGGCAGCAACACCACGCCCGTGCCTTATGTCGACCGCAGTTCCGGCACGTCGGTGGATGCCACGTTCCGGCACAGCGCCACCACGCATACCTACCAGCCGATCGCTCCTCTGCCTTCCGGCGCGGAACCCGGCGTGACGCGCCTCGACCAGGCCTCGCATCCCGACAACGGCCTGTATCGCCAGACCCTGGACGCCGTGCACCGCCTGGACGCGCAGGTCGGCCGCCAGCCCGACGTCAGCAGCAACAACCTCGCCGCGGCGGTGGCGGTGCAGGCGCGCCGCGACGGCCTCAACGAGATCAACCACGTCGTGCTGAGCGAGGACAAGAGCAAGGCCTTCGGCGTGCAGGGCGACCTGCATTCGCCCACCAAGCAGATCACCGAGGTGGGCACGGCGCAGGCGGTCAATACCTCGGTCGCGCAGAGCAGCCAGCAGTGGCAGCAGCATCGCGCCGCGCAGCCGGAGCAGCAGGGGCAGCATCAGCAGCAGGGTCAGCAGAACCAGCAGGGTCAGCAGGCCCAGGCGCGCTGAACGTCCCGCGGTAGTTGCCGACGCGATCCACGCGCTGGCAGGACAGCAGACTTATCGAGGTGCCGCTAGCCGGCACCTCTTTTTTTCGGCTGCGCCAAGGCCGGGAATGGACGAGCCATTCCCGGCCTTGTGCATTTACAGCGAGAAACGCAAGGCGCTGGCGCGCCGCTCGACCAGGCCCATGGCGGGCTGGTCCTGCAGGCGCAGGTCGCGCAGCTCGTACGGCGGTGCCACGCCGTGCAGGCTCGCCGGATCGAAGTGCAGGCGCAGCTCGCCGGCACCTGCTTCCAGCCACGCCGCCGACTGCGCATAGGCCACAGGAATCTGCTGGCCTTCGCCGCCGCGTGCGTACAGCACGCCGGACACCGCATAGCGGCTGCCGCTGCGGATGTCGACACCGAGTGCGATATCCACGCCGCCATCGCCGGCGCGCCGCGGTTCGGCATTGCCGATGAAGCGCGCATCGGGCACCGCCACCGCCACCGCGGTGTTGACGTTGCGGCGCACCTCGCGGCCGTTGGCATCGGTGCCGGTCACGGTGCTCTGCACTTCCCACAGGCCGGGCATGGAAGCCTGCTTCGCCGGGGTGGCCATGGCGACGAAGCTGCCGTCGCTGCGGCGTTGAAAGCTCAACGGCGTGGTTTCACCGTCGGGCGAGCGCAGCACGCCGGTGGCGGCGCCCAGTGCGCGCTGCTGCGCGCCGTCGCGCAGGTTCAGCGCCACCTGCAGGTTGCCGCCGAGCAGCAGCTCGGGACGATCGGCCTGCGCTTCCACCACCAACGGGCTTTGCGGCTCGTAGACGTAGACGACATAGCGCCCGTGCGCCTTCGGTGCCTGTAGCGTGGTGCGTCCGGCGCCCAGTTCCGTGCGCAGCTGCAGCGCCATCGAAGCATCGGTGGCCTCCATGCCGGCGGCCTGCAACTGCGCGGTGTCGGCGACGTTGCGCGTGGCCGCATTGCCGTCGAAGCGCTTGCCGCCCACCTGCAGGCGCAGGTCGGCCGGCTGCAGGCGCGTGCCGCCCTGGCCGGGGCTGAGGCGGATGATCGCGCCGGGTGCGGTGGTGGCGAGATCGACGCCGCGCTGCAGTTCGGTGTCGCTCACTTCGCGCCAGTATTCGCGGCTTTCGCGGCGCACCGCCTGCGGCGTGGCCTGCAGCGATTCGGTGGCGTTCAGTGCCCAGCTCACCTGGATCGGCTGCCGCTCTTCATGCACTTGCGGCGCGGCCGGCGCGAGCCGGCTCGATACCGCGGCGGTCGGGCTGGCCATGCGGGCATGCACCAGGGCGGGCACCAGGTCGCCGGCCTGCGCGGGCAGCAGGTTCTGCGTGGCGGCGAAGGCGGACAGGGGCAGGGCGCCGGCGAGCAGCGCCAGCATCATCGGTCGAATGCGCATGGCGGCTTATCCCTTGATGTCGTTGGCGAGGATGGATTCCAGGCCGAAGCAGGCGCGGCGGCTCTGGTTGTGGTTCAGCACCGCGCCCCCGCTGGTGCGCTGCGTATCGCGGAACCACACGCTGCCGGCGGCGGAGGAGCTGCTGCAGTTGATGAAGCCGTCCGAGCAGCTGTCCAGCCAGTTCTGCGTGATCTCCAGGCCCACGCTCTGCGCATAGCCGCCGCAGTAGCTGTCGCCGTTCCACACGGCCGAAGTCACGTCGGTGCCGACCACCGCGCGGAAAGCCACCGGCAGCGCAGGGCGGCCGGCGGTACCCAGCAGGTTCTGCTGGTTGTAGGTGGCCATCCAGCTCACCTGCTGCATGCGCACGGCGTCGTTCTGGTAGCCGAGCAGCCAGCCCAGCGCCGACTCGAATACGTTGCCGTTGATCACCGCATCGGCCAGCGGCGTGCCGGCGCTGGACGGTGCGATCGCATTCACCCGCACGATGCGGCGGATGATGTTCGGATAGCGTGCGTCGTAGGTGGGATTGGACAGGATCCAGCGCATCACGTTGCCGCCGTTGGAATGCGTGATCACGATCAGGCGGTCGATATTGCGGGCGTTGATGAAGTCGGTGAGCTGCTGCGCCAGGCAGCCTGCGGCGCGGTTGTCCCACATGTATTGTTCGAAGTCGCAGTTGACGACGAGCAGGTTCTGCTTGTCGGTGAGCCCGTTGCGCACGCCTTCGACCATGGCCGATTGCCAGTAGTCGTTGGCCGCGTCGGTCTGCTTGCCGGTGCCGTGCACCAGGGCCACGCCGGTGGCTGCATGGGCCGTGGCGCAGGCCAGGCCGAGCAGCAGGATTCCCATCAAAGTTCCGATCGAACGTCGCACGTCAGTTCCCTCCTTGAGTGGGCGCATGGCGTGCAGCCATGCGCGGGTATGGCGTCCGTGCGGGACGAGCGGTGTCGTCGGGAACGGCGCGCCTGCGAGCCGGGCGCGCATGGAGAGCGATGGCGGCGATGCCTGGTGCCGGCTTCCATGCGGACGTAGGGCTGAGCGCGGGGAATCTAGCCGGCGGATCGCCACGGATTCTGTGAAGCGGTGCGGCTATCTTCGTTGCAGCGACATGTCACGCACGCAAGGTGCCGCAACTGCGGGGGCGGCGTGAGCAGGCCGTGATTCTGCAAGTTCTCGCGTTTCGAACGTTTTGAACGAGGCGCGCCGGCGGGCGAAGGTCTTCAGGCTCGCTGCGCTGCCGTGCCGGAGACGTAGCGATTGCCGGGCACGTACCAGCGCCACGGGAAATCCTTGGCGACGCTGATGCCGATGCGCGAGCCGCCGACGATGCCGGCCGGCGGCGCGACGCCATCGTCGACGACGGTGTAGCCGTCCTTGGCGCTCACCAGGTCGATACCGTCCTGTTCGCCGTCGATGCCCAGTGCTTGTGTGAGGCGCGCCGGGCCGCGGCACAAGTCGCGATCGAGTGCGCAACGCGGACGCGCCGCACGCATCCGGGCCAGGCCGTGCATCGGTTCCAGCGCGCGGATCAGCACGGCGCCGCCGGCGCCTTCCGGACCGCATACGCAATTGGCGCACCAGTGCATGCCATAGGTGAAGTACACATACAGATGTCCGGGCGGGCCGAACATGGTCGCGTTACGCGGGGTCTTGCCGCGATAGGTGTGCGCAGCGGGATCGACGGCACCGGCATAGGCTTCCACTTCCACGATGCGGCCGGCGCGGCCATCGGCGGCGGCGAAGATCTTGTTGAGCAGCAGCGGCGCTACGGTGACCGAAGGGCGGTCGAAGAATGCGCGCTGCAGCGGCGTGCCGGGCCAGTGGATCGATGTAGCTTTACGGGCCACGCGTTTCGTCCCTTGGATCCGATGTGAAACGCGCTGCCAGTGCAGCGCCCGAATACGCGCTGTCGTGGGTGATCTCCCTGCCGGCGAAGCGTGGAGGAACGTAGTCCGCCGCCGCCTGTTCGCTGTCGAAATCGATCTCGAAGATCGCCAGCGCGGGTGATGAAAGGTAGATGTCGATGGCGCCGCCCTCCACGGCGTAGCGTTGCTTGTGCACGCGCAGGCCGGGCAGGGCGCGGAGCGCCAGATATTCGTCCGGCGACAGGTAGAGGTTGGTGATCGGATTGGCCAGCGTATCGCCGCGGCCGTATTTCTTGCACAGCTTGTAGACCACCTCGCCATCCGGCGCCTCGATGCGGCGCAGGCGCAGCAGGCTTTGCTCGATGTAGCAGTCTTCGATGCGTCGGCAGGGCAGGCGGGTGAGCTCGGGCAGGCGCGAGGGTTCCACCAGCCAGCGCCGTTCGATTTCCGGCAGCGAATATTTCGGCGGTTTCATGCGCGCTACGGGTCCTGGCCCTGGCCCAGCGAAGCCTTCCAGGTTTGCCAGGTTTCGAGATAGTCGGCGCGGTTGAGCGACTCGGCGAGTTCGCTGATAAAGCCGTACTCGGCTTTCAGCAGGACAAGCCGGTAGTCCTCTTCGATCAGGAAGATCCATGGCACGTTGTCGCGCCTGGCCTGGTCGAACATCGACTCGATGGTTTCGATCTGCGCCTGCATGGCGGTTTGCCGCTGCAGCAGCAGTTCGACGGCTTCGCTGGGTTCCATCACGCTCAACAGCGACAGCGCCACGCCGAACTGCGGGTATTCGTGCTGGGGCGTGGCGGTCCACTCGCGCATCCATGCGTAGAGCTCGTGCCGGCCCAGGGTGGTCAAGGCGTAGACCGTCCGCTCGGGCCGCGAGGTATCGCGCAGGGTTTCGTGCTCGACGATGTAGCCGGCCTTGAGCAACTGCTCCACCACCATGTAGAGCGAGCCGCGGTTGTACTTGATGTTGCGGTCCTTGCCGGTGTCCTTGAGCCGCTTGCCCAGCTCGTAGGGGTGCATCGGACCGGTCAGCAGCCAGGCCATGACGGCCAAAGCCAGCGGATTGGACACTTTTCGACTGCTCACCGGGCCTCCTGTCGCTGCCGTAGGGCAGTGTCGGTGGCTCGATGGTTGAGATCAACTAGTCAGCATCAACTATTTAGCCTATAGTGCCGGCCCATGATCCCGAACCCGCCCGCATCCGATGCCCCCGACCTGCTGCGCCGGCGCGTCTTGGTCGAGGCCTACGATCCCGCCTGGCCGCAGCAGTTCGAGCGCTTGCGGCAAGGCATCCAGGCCGCGGTCGGGGACGCCGCCATCGCCATCGAGCATGTCGGCAGCACCTCGGTGCCGGGGCTGGCGGCCAAGCCGATCATCGATATCGACGTGATCGTGCCGTCCCGCGCCGGCATGGCGGCCGCGATCGAGCGGTTGGCCGGGATCGGCTATCTGCACGTCGGCGACCTGGGCATCGAAGACCGCGAGGCGTTCGAACCGCCGCCGGGTTCGCCGTCGCATCACCTGTATGCCTGCGTGCGCGGCGGCGTGGCGCTGGAAAATCATTTGAAAGTGCGCGACTACCTGCGCGCCCATCCGGGCACCGCGCAAGCCTATGGCGAGCTGAAACTGCGGCTGGCGGATCAATACCCTTACGAGCCGTTCCGCTACAGCATGGGCAAGACGGATTTCCTGCTCACCATCCTGAGCGAGGCAGGCTGCCGCGCCGAAGACCTGCGCGAGGTTCGCCGCGTGAATACCGGCAGTTGAGATACGCGGAATCCTCAACGAGGATCGGCGGGCAGGCGCGATGCACCACCGCTTTGCGGCACGACTGGCTTTGCGGATCCCGCGCCGCATAAGCGTGGCGCGGGACCATAAGTCCATCGTTCAAGCCAGATCGCCCTTAGAGTGGCAATACATTGAAAATATACGTGCCGCTGGCGCTGATCATCCCTTGCGCCGAGTTGCAGGTGTCGTTCAAATTCAGGGTGCCGTTTGCCAGCAGCGGAGTCAGTACGACATTCCCGGTGGCGGATGCGCCCTTATAGAGACCATCGGTAATCGTGCCGGTCGATACGGTGACGATGTTCCCGTTCACCACATTGGCGCTGCTGACGAAGCTGTAGGTGCTGGTCTGGCCGTTCGCCCAATGCAGCACGCGCGTACCGGGGCCGCCGCCAAGCAGATCCAGGCAGGAGGCCGTGCGCGAAATCTGCGCCTGGGCCGTGGCGGGCATCAAGATCGGGGCCGAGGCATGAATGCATACCGGAAAGTTGTCCGCCGTGGTGACGGTCAGCGGGTGCGGCGTATTTGTCAGGCCGGGCGCAAAGCTCACGGTCTCCGTACCGGTGCAGCTGACCAGGTTGGCGGCTTGGGCCCGCACGGGTGTCGATAACACCAGGATGACCGCAAGCCAGGCAATGACGATCGGTGCCAGGCGAAGCCCGAGCCATGCCCGGGACGAAAGGGTGCTTATGAACATGGCGATCTCCTTCTGGCGCGCCGTGGCGGAAGGAAGCGTGCGGATCGCGGGCGCTCCGGCGGGTCCGCAGCGGTTATTGAGAAACACATGCAAGCTTGTGCCGCCAATGGCCGGTCGACCATGCGGATATAAATCGTCCGATCCGGGCGGCCCGCTGTTAATACTGCAAATGGAATTACCTGCGCGCATCGCGCCATGGGTGCTGCGGCATTCCGCGAACCGGGTGTGAAAACGGGCTGCTTGCCAAGTGACGAAGACGTCGGCGTGAGCGCGGTCGCTTCAGCGGGAGCGTCCAGTCATCCCATGCTGTCCAACCGCAACCGATGCCGGAACCGCCGGCTCACCCGCAGCTCGGTGCCGTCGGCCAGCGTGAGCAAGGCGTCGCGCGTCGGCAGCAGGGCGAACCTGCGCACGCGCTCGAGCGCGACGATGGCCGAGCGGTGGATGCGTGCGAAGCGCGCAGGATCGAGACGCTGCTCGATCCCATCCATGCGCGCATGCAGCATGTGCATGCGCGGGCCGCAGTGCAGGATCACGTAATCGCCGCTGGCCTCGATCCAGTCGACCTCGTCCACGGGTATCCACAGCGTCCGGCCGCCCTGCCTGGCCTCGAAGCGGGTCAGCCATGCACCGCCGGGCGACGCGCCGGCATGCAACAGGCGCAGCAGCTTGTCGACCTGCTCGCCGGCCCGTTGCTCGTGCAGGCGGTGCCGAGCGATCCGCAGCGCTTCGTCGAAGCGGTCGTCGTCGATCGGCTTCATCAGATAGTCCAGCGCATGCACGCGGAACGCTTCCAGCGCATAGGCATCGTAGGCGGTCAGGAAAATCACCAGCGGCAGCTCGGCAGGATCAAGCTTCGACAACATCCCGAAGCCATCCATGCCGGGCATCTGCACGTCGAGAAAGAGCAGGTCCGGGCGCAGGGCGGCAATCCGCTCCAGCGCGGTCTCGCCGGAGTCGGCTTCGCCGACGATCTCGACGTCGTGCGCCCGCCGCAGGCACACCCGCACGCCGCGGCGCGCCAGCGGTTCGTCATCGACGACAAGCACGCGGATCATGCCGCCGGACCTGCAGCAGCGCCCGCAAGCCGCGGGATCTCGATAAGCGTTTCCCAGCCACCATCCGGCGTGCCTTGCGCGGCGAAGCGACAGCGATTGCCGTACCGCGCGGCAAGCCGGGCACGTGTGTTCGCCAATCCCAGTCCGCCGCCTTCCGGACGCTTGCTCAGCATGCCCTCGGCACGATTGCGGATAAGGATGCGCACGACCTCGCCATCTCCCGTCACGGTGAGCGACAAGCTGCCACCTTCGGCGAACGGCGCGATGCCATGGCGGATCGCGTTCTCCACCAGCGGTTGCAGCAGCAGGTGCGGCACCGGCGTATCCAGCACGCCTGCATCGCACTGCACCGTAGCGGCCAGGCGCGCGCCGAGGCGGATCTGCTCGATCTCGATGTACTGCTTCACCTGGGTCAGTTCTTTGGCCATGCTCACGTCGCCTTGCCGCGTGGGCTCCAGGGTCGAACGCAGGAAGTCCGCCAGCAGCGCGATCATGCGCCGCGCCGCACTGGTTTCGCCTTCGCCGACCAGGGTGGACACGCCATTGAGCGTGTTGAACAGAAAGTGCGGCGTGATCTGGTAGCGCAATGCCTTCAGCTCCGCGTCGCGCGCCAGCGTTTCGGCGAGCAGCCACTGGCGCTCGCGCTGCTGCGCTTCCTGCCAATGCCAGGCACCGCGATAAAGCGCGGCCCACGCTACCAGCATCAGCGTAGGGCTGAAGGCATTGGCGAAGCCGACGAAGGCCACCGCATACCAATGCGCCGACTCCGGCGGCGGATGGCCGAATGCCGTTTCCAGCGCGGCGCCGGTGGTCGAGCACACGATGCCCATCGTATAGGCGCAGGCGATGACGATGCCGAAGGTGCGCGGCCATGAAGCCTTCGCCACCGCCAGCCGATGGCTGATGGCGAGGATGGCCGGGCTGCACAGAAATGCCATCGCCGTGGTGCCGAGGAAATACATCAGCACCGGGAAAACATTGCGATAGGGCAGCGCGCCCAGCGCACTGACCACGCCATAGCCCAGCCAGCCACCGAAGTGGATCAGCCAGAACCGGGGGCGCTGCCTGGGATCGATGGATTCCGTCATGGGCAGCAGAGTTTGCGCCACGCCAGGTATGCGTGGAAGCCATCCGCGTACCGGTTGACGGCCGCAAGCGGTCCGTTCGCCGAAAAGCGCAACTGCACCGCCGGCACGGTTGCTAGCCTGCCGGCCGACTCCAGCGAGGAGTCTGGCCTGGAATGCGGGAGCACACGATGGCGAACGATGCATACAACGAGTCGAAGCGGCTCATCATCAAGGCGACCTTGATCGCCGGTTTCCTGGACCTGGGTTCGGCCTTCGTCTATGCCATGCTCGAAGGCCGCCCGCCGCTCGGCGTGCTGTTCGCCATCGCCTCCGGCATCTGGCCCGGGGCGCGCAACGCGGGTCTGGCGGGCATGCTGGCGGGCGTGCTGCTGCATTTCGCCATCATGAGCGTGATGGTCTGGGTCTATGTGACGCTGGCGCGCCGGCGGGAGTGGGCCGTGCGGCATCCTTTCATCGCGGGCAGCCTCTATGGCCTGGGCCTGTGGTGCGTGATGTACCTGATCGTTCTGCCGCTGCGCTGGCCGGCGATCCTGCAGCGCGTGAGCATGGTCAGCCTGGGCGAACAATGGTTCAGCCATATCGTGCTGGTGGGTATTCCGATCGCGCTGCTGGCCGCGCGCGACAGGCAGCCGCTGCTGCGGAAGGTCGCCATGGCGATGGATGGTTGATACGGCGCGCGCGAGTCAGGCCTGGCCGCCGCGCCCCACGACGACCCGCACTTCCAGCCGCACGCCACCGTTGCTATAGAGCGGCTAGAACGCGCGAGGTGCGACGCATGGCGACCCCACACGGCTTTCGCATGGCACGGCGCGGCATCGAGCGTCTCGCGCCCGGCTATGCGCCGCCCCGGCACCAGCACTACGAAGCCTACGCCACCGTGCTGTTGCGCGGCCGCTTCGAGCAATCGGGCTACGCCGGGCGCATGCGCGTCGCGGCAGGCGACGTCCTGGTGCAGCCTACGCTCGATTGCCATGCCGACCGCATGCTCAGCGCCGGACTGACCGTGCTGCGCCTTGCCTGGCCGCGCGACGCGGGATGCGGCGGCGTCCATGCCGGCTGCGACGTGGACATGCTGGCGCGCCTGGCCGAGCGCGACGTGGTGGAAGCGGCCGTGGCCCTGCGCGAGCAGCTTGCGTACAGGCCCATGCGGCCAGCGCTGATGGAAGACCCCGCCGACGTCCTCGCCGCTGCCTTGATGCAAACCGATGCGCCGCAGATCAACGCATGGGCCGAGCACATGGGCCTTGCGCGCGAGACGGTGTCGCGCGGCTTCGCCCGCCTGTACGGCGTATCGCCCAGCGGCTTCCGCGCCGATGCGCGCGCACGCGCCGCATGGCTGCGCATCACCGGCGAATGCAAGCCGCTGGCGGAGATCGCCGCCGATTGCGGTTTTGCCGACCAGGCGCACATGACGCGTGCCATAACACGCCTGACCGGCGCCACGCCGACGGCCTGGCGCGCCAGGTCACATTCGTTCAAGACACGCGCGAACGGCGGCGCCAAGCTGCCGGAATGATCACTCTTCTGCTCGCTCTTGCCCTGGCCGGCCCCGCCGATGCTCCGCTCGAAACCACGCTGCGAGCGAAGGACCAGGCGCTGCTGGACGCCATCGCCCCCGGCGACCGTGCGCTGTGGGAACGCACGCTGGCGGACGACGCCATCTACGTCGACGAGAACGGCACGATCATGGACCGCCAGGCCTTCCTGACCTCGCTGGTGCCGCTGCCGCATGGTGTCAGCGGTTCCATTGCGATCACCGATTACCGCGTGCAACGGCATGGCGACAGCGCTTTCGTCATCCACCGGGACGAAGAGCGCGAGATGTTCCACGGCCAGGCGCTGCTGGCGCATTACCTGATGACCGAAACCTGGCGGCTCGAACGGAACGAGTGGAAGCTGGCTTCCGCGCACGTCTATGTGGTCAACGACGATCCACCGGCGATCGCGTTGCCGGCGGCAAAACTCGCCGAGTACACGGGCCGCTACCAGGCAGCGCCGGACCTGCGCTACGTGGTGCGTATCCAGGACGGCAAGCTGATGGGCGGCGCCGAAGGTGGACCGCTGCAGCCGCTGCTGGCCGAAGCCACCGATGTGTTGTTTCTCAAAGGGCAACCGCGCAAGCGCCTGGTATTCCAGCGCGATGGGCGCGGCGCCATCGCCGCCTTCGCCGCGCGGCGCGAAGGGCACGATGTGATCTGGACCCGGCTGCCTTAGCCCGGTGCTTCAGGAAATCCAGCGCGGCTTCCCATGGCGGGAAGCCGCGCTGCCGCTTAGAACGAGTACGCCACCGAAGCACCCACGCCCCAGTCCGGACTGCCGTCGGTGAAGCCCTTGCTGGCATACACCTGCGCCTTCCACTGGCTGGCGAACTTGTACGAGTAGTAGCCGGTCACTTCGCTACGCGAGAAGCTCGTGCTGGCGGCTTTCTCGCGGTAGTCGTAGTACGCGCCGATGCTGCTCTGGTTGTCGATCTTGTAGCCCAGGCCGACATTCGCACCGAACACGTTGTTCAGGCGGATGTACTCGGAGCTGCCCAGCCAGGTGTAGCTGGCGCCGCCGAACACGGTCCAGCGGCCGAAGCCCTTGTACAGATCCACCGCTGCCGTGTAGTCGTTCTTGCCGGTGCCCAGGCCCTTGTCTTCGTCAGCCGTGCCGAACTTCACCTTGCCGGTGACATCGATGCCGAAGTTGGCGGCATCGTTGCGGTAGGCCGAGTACGTGGCCGATGCAATGACATCGCCCAGGCCCGACGCCGAGCCCGTGGTGGTGGTGTCGGCGGTGGTCGTCGTGGTGCCGCCCGATTGCCCCTTGCCTTTGCCCTTGCCGCGGCCATTCGGATTGCCGTTCTTCACCGGGCCTACGCCCGGGATCACATTGTCCGGACCGGACACGCGGATGTATGGCACGACCAGCTTCAGCGACCAGTCGCCGGTGTCGTAGCCGAACGAAACCGGCACCTGGGTGATGTCGGTGGTTTCGGAAGTGCCGTACTTGCCGGAGGTGTAGTCGACGCCGGCGCCGATTTTCACGGTGGGCGCGTCTTCGGCGTGCGCCGCCTGGGCCATCAGGCCCAGCACGCCGAGGGCGGCGAGCGTGCTTGCATTCTTCAGCTTCATGTTCATTTCCTTGGGGCAGCAGCAAAAAGAAGGCCCTGCGCGGGCCTCCTCGTCTTGGCGTAGTTATCGGGCAGGCTCAGCGGCCGCCGTGTTCCGGCTTGTCGGGGCGCTCGGGCTTGTCCGGGCGATCGGCCTTGGCCGGGCGGTCGGGCTTGTCGGGACGATCGGCCTTCGCCACCTTGTCGGCTTTGTCAGCCTTGTCGGCCTTAGCGACCTTGTCCGCCTTCGGGCCGTGCTCGATGTCGGCGGTCGATGGCAGCGGGCCGTGCGCCTTGGCCTGGCCCATCACCTCGCCGACCTTGAAGCCGAGCGACTTGGCGATCTGTCCCCAGCCTTCGCCGGACGCACGCGCGGCGAGCACGCCGGACAACTGCACGGTGCCAGTGGAGGTGGTGATGGTGCCGCCGTTGAGCGCGGCTTGCAGATCGGCTGCCGTCGGATTGGCAATGCCGGCCTTGGTCAGTTCGGCCTGGGCCAGCGCCAGCGCGATATTGACGTTGCCCCAGCCCATCGGACCGGTGGCCGGCGTAAAGGTGGTCTGCACGGCCGGCGTGGTCGCCGTGGCCGGCGTCACCAGCACTACCGACGTGCCGCCGCGCAGGCCGGTGACCAGCGCGTTGGCGTTGCCGGCAGAGCCGGCGAAGCTGGTGTAGGACGTGCTGATGCGGGTGGATTCCACCGTGGTGGTGGTCGTGGTCGTCGTCGTCGTCGTCGGTGCGGCCGCCTGCGCGGTCGCGCCTCCGGCGACGCCGAGGCCGATGGCCGCACTCAATACGGAAAACGCGAGGAAATGTTTTTTCATGATTCGCCCTGGCAACGCATGTGGGTTTGATGGGTTCCCCGCGAGGTACCGCTGCAAACGCGGCCGATGCACTCCGCACCTTTCATGTGGCATCGCAGCAGCATTGCGTGCTCCATGGCCTCGGCGGCGGATACTGTCCGAGTGAAGGAAATAAAAAAAGAATGCGCGCGCATAAAGTTCAGCGATCTGACGGAAATGCTTCAGCTGCGAGTTAAACGTCGGATCACGATGTGTTTTCCATCACGGAAACAAGGGTTTTTCCTTGCATCAAGCTTTCTTCAGGGAAAGCGATTCAGTGTTTCGGATGGCTGATATCCGGCGCATATTTTTGCGTTGTGGCATGGCGCGAGCTAACGTGGCGCGCGGTCATCGAAGGCCATGCATGTCCCATCCACTTTTTCGGGGAAGCCAATATGAAGCGCTTTTTCTCTCTGGCCATCGCGGCGGTCCTGCTTGGCGGCAGCGCACTTGCTCTGGCGTCTCCGCAGGACGGTCATGGCCACGGTCGCGGTCATGGCAATGGCAATGGCAATGGCAATGGCAACGGCAACGGCAACGGTAACGGTAACGGCAACAGTCAGCAGTGGGACGACGATGGTCCCGGCCGCGGCCACAACCCCAAGAACGAGGGGCGCCATGACAACGGCAGGCATCTTGGCTGGTACAAGCGGGGCGAGCGCCTGCCGGATCGCTACTACAGCCGCACGTATTACATCACCGACTACGAGCGCTATCACCTGCGCCGCCCGGAACCTGGCTATCGCTGGGTACGCGCCGATGAAGGCCAGTTCTATCTGACGCTGATTTCCAGCGGCGTGGTGATCGATATCGCCACCGGGCTTTGATCCCGATCGGCGCGCCGCGGAGAGCTTGCTCCGGCGCGCCGCGCACCGCCCAAAAAAGTTTCTCCGGCGGTGTCGATTTTCGCGATACCCATTCGTCGTTTCCCTAAGAGGCCGATCCATTCGGCCCGAACCGGAGAACGGCGATGCGCGTGATGGTGCTGGTCAAGGCGACCGAAGACAGCGAGCAGGGCTTCAAGCCCACGGCCTGGAACATGCGGATGCTCGAGGCGATGGACCGCTACAACGATGAGCTGGCCAAGGCCGGCATCATGCTGTCCGGCGATGGCCTCAGGCCTTCCTCGGACGGCAAGCGCGTGGCCTTCGACGGCGCGGGCCGCCTGGTCATCGATGGGCCATTCGCCGAGACCAAGGAGCTGGTGGCCGGTTTCTGGCTATGGCAGGTGAAGGACATGGACGAAGCGGTGGCGTGGGTGAAGCGCTGCCCCAATCCGATGCCGGGGCCGAGCGAGATCGAGATCCGGCCCTTGTACGAGATGGACGATCTCGGCCTGGGTGCGGATGCCTGACATGTTCAGGTATGTGCCTATGGGTTGCGATCGCCCCGGGCCAAATCGGCATGGGGCGCGGTATCGCTGCAGCCATGTATGTACCGCTCTGAAACCGCGAGTGTGTGCCATTGCACGAAGCGCGATCGTATCGGCCCCATGCACACATAAATTTGCAAGGCGATGCAGATACTCGGTGGTTGCCACGCCCGGTGGCGATCATCGAGAGCTTTGCATGAATATCTGCAACCGTAATCCCGGCGCGCCGCGGGCTGGCGCCCGGCGCATCCGCCACGTGCTGGCCATCGGCGCCGCACTGGCCGCCGCGCCGTTGACCGCCGCCTTCGCGCAGAGCCAGCCTTTCGTCGCTGCCGGTTCGTCCAACCAGGTGGCGGTGGCGAAGGCCTTGCAATCGCTGCCCGCACGCAGCGCCTTGCGCACTTCGCTGCAAAGCCAATGGCCTGCCGATCCCGCCGCAGCCGGCGCTGCCTACGATCGCCTCTCCGGCGAGATCCACGCCGCGGTCGGCACGCAGATGATCGAGGACAGCCATTTCGCCCGGGACGCGGCTTTTGCACGGCTTTCCTGCGCGGCCGGCTGCGCCGACGGCAGCCATCTGTGGGCGCAGGCCGCCGGCGGCTGGAGCCACCAGGGCAACAACGGCAATGCCGGCGCCATCTCGCGCGACATGGGCGGCGTGATGGGCGGCGTCGATACGCTGATCTTCAACAACCGCTGGCGCGTCGGCCTGCTGTTCGGCTACGACCATGCGCGCATCGACGCCGACAGCCGCGACTCCACCGCCACCACGCACGACACCACCTACGGCGCGTATGCGGGCACGCAGTGGGGTGCGTTCACGCTCAAGCTGGGCGCGGCGTACGTGCGCCACGACATCGCCACCGACCGCTTCGTGCAGGTGCCCGGGCTCGCCGCGGCGCACCTCGGCACGGATTACTACGGCCATACCGCGCAGGTCTTCGGCGAACTCGGCTACGGCGTGCATTGGGGCGGCAGCACCTTGCAGCCGTATCTGCAGCTGGCCCAGGTGCGGCAGAACTTCGAGTCGTTCCGCGAATCCGGCGGCGCCGCGGCGCTGGCCGGCGGCAGCCACGACGCGGACGTGACGTACTCCACGCTCGGCGTGCATTTCGTGGCGGACAGTTTCCAGCTCGGCACGGTGGCGGTGAATGCACGTGCCGGCCTGGCCTGGCGCCACGCCACGGGCGATGTGGACGTCAACCACGCCTTGGTCTTCCGCGCGGGCGGCAGCGCGTATGACCTGCACGGGCTGGTGGTGAGCCGCAACGTCGGCGTGCTCGATGCCGGCCTGGATTTCACGCTGGCGCCGGACGCCGTGTTCTCGCTGAGCTATACCGGCCAGGCCGGCAGCCAGCGCCTGGTGGATCAGAACGTAACAGCAGCGATGTCGGTGCGCTTCTGAGGCGTGTGCCTAAGGGCGGTGGCCGGACGACCATCGCCCTTAGGCACCACGTGCAGGGGGCGCTCACTACAACCTTTGCACGGAGGAAGCCAACCATGAGCATCACCATTACCGCATTCGAGAAGTCGCCCGACGGCGGCAAGGGACTGGCGCGCGATACGCGTGTCCGCTGGGCGCTGGAGGAAGCGGGACTGCCGTACGAGGTGCGCCTGGTTTCACCGAAGGCGATGAAGGAGCCGGCGCATCTGCGGCTGCATCCGTTCGGCCAGATTCCCACCTATGAGGAAGACGGGCTGGCTTTGTTCGAAACCGGTTCGATCGTGTTCCATATCGCCGAGCACCATGCGCAGCTGCTGCCGCGCGATGCGCATGCGAGGGCGCGTGCGATCACCTGGATGTTCGCCGCGCTCAATTCGGTGGAGCCGCCGATCCTGGATCTGGTCACCGTCAGGATCATCGAAGGCGACAAGCCCTGGTCCAAGGAGCGCACGCCCCTGGTGCAGGAGCGCATCCGCCAGCGGCTGCATCAGCTGGCCGCCCGCCTGGGCGATGCGGAATGGCTCGATGGCGCATTCAGCGCGGGCGATCTGTTGATGGTGTCGGTGTTGTTGAGGCTGAGGCCGTCGGGGATGCTGGATGAGTTTGCGAGTCTGGCGGCCTATGTCGCGCAGGGCGAGGCACGGCCGGCGTATCAGCGGGCGTTCGCGGCGCAGTTGGCGATCAATGCGGCTTGAATCGTGGTGATCCGCCACTCTCCATACCGCCAACCTGGCGCAACGCGAGACAGCGTCGTTCCGGCCTGCGCCGGAATGATGGGCCAAGAGTTTTTCTCCGGCGGCCATCTAGCCGCCTGAAACCCCTGGGGCTTCCCACTCAACTTTTTGCGACGCAGCGTGACAGCTCGCCCGTTCAGCGCCTTAATTGGCGCCCGGGGATTTAGATCGATCCAAATAAAGCGTGATTCGGTTCATGCCGCGGAGACGACAGAACTGACGATTTTCCGGAGCCGTTAGTTTCAATCGATCCAATGACAGAGGAGGGCAGACGCGCATCCGCAGCACGTGATCGAACGGGGGATATCCGCGCCGATGCAAAACGGCGCGCACCATGTAGGGGAGAGCAATGACTTACCAGTCGCATGTGTTCACTCGCAAACCGCTGTACATCGCACTCGCTTTAGCCACTTTAGCCATGGGCAACGCACCCACGGCAGCCTTCGCCACACAGCCGGCCGCAGCTGCCGCGACGCCTGCCGCCACACCGGCGGCGCAACCGCAACAGGCCGCCGACGGCGCGCAATCCAGCAGTACCGACGAGAAGAAAACCGGCAAGGACAAGAATGGGGACAACCGCAACCCCACCACCTTGCAGACGGTCGTGGTCACCAGCTTCCGCCAGTCGGTCGACCAGAACATGCAGGACAAGCGTGATTCCAATTCCATCGTCGAAGTGATCAATGCGCAGAACATCGCGCAGTTCCCGGCCAAGAACATCGCCGATGCCCTGGCGCACGTACCCGGCGTGGTGATCAGCCGCGAGTCGGGCGAAGGCAAGACCGTCAGCATCCGCGGCCTCGCGCCCGAGCTGACGCTGACCCAGTTGAACGGCAACTACGTGGCGTCGGCCGACACCTCGGCGGGCCTCTCGCGTTCGTTCAACTACACCTTGTTCCCGGCCAACATGTTCGCGGACATCAAGCTCTACAAGAGCCTTGAAGCGCGCCTGGACGAAGGCGGCATCGGCGGCAACGTCGACCTGCGCACGCGCCGTCCGCTGGAGATGGCGGCGAACGAAGGCTTCATCTCCGGCACCGCCGCCAGCTCCGACACCAGCTCGAAGACGGAACCGCAGGTCTCCGCGCTGTGGTCGTGGAAGAACAAGGACGAAACCTTCGGCGTCCTCGTCGCGGGCTCCTACCAGAAGCGCCAGGCGACCACCTACGAAGCCGATGCCACCAGCTGGCACTGGTGGTCGGACAACTGCACGGACCACACCACCTGCACCCAGCCGCCGGTGAACGTCAACGGCAGGCCGTATCCGTCCGCGGTCAACAACAACATCGACCTGTGGGGCAATGGCGTCGTCGACCAGGCCGGGCACGTCTCCAACGGCTTCTGGATGCCGCAGCAGTTCGCCACCAGCCGCAACGACCTGACCCTGAAGACCAAGGGCGCCCAGGCCACGATGCAGTTCAAGCCGAGCGACCACTTCCTGCTGACCGGCAACTACTTCCGCTTCCAGCGCCAGCAGACGCAGATCACCAACACCCTGGAAATTCCCGAGTGGGGCCTGCCCAACAACAGCAACTACGCCGACCAGAACGGCCGCCTGCTCGCGCCCAACGGCCTGACCTTCGACAAGTCCGGCACGATCGTCACGGGGGCGAACTACGTGTTGCCGCCGGCGGGCGTCGGATGCAATGCCGCGGTGAACCCGGTCACCGGCGCCGCCCGCCAGGCGGTGGACGTGTGCTCGACGGAAATCCCGTGGCTCAACGGCAATTACTCCGTCGAGAAGGCCACCTCGCAGACTCTCAACCTGGAAGGCGAATGGGATAACGGCGGCAGCCTCAGCGGCTCGTTCAACGTCGGCCGGACCTGGGCCAAGGGCGGCCCCTCCATCGAACTGGGCATGGCGGCCAAGCCGCGCAATTTCGTGAACGGCCAGTGGGTGGACGGCAGCACCGGCGCGGCCTGGACCTTCAGCGGCAAGCCGGGCATCGTCGCCGACCAGTCGGTACTGCAGAACATGCTGGCCGGCGCGGGCCAGGTCGACCTGGGTTCGACCGGCTCCAACATGGTCAATACCCGCACCTCGCAGAACTTCGCGCAGGCGGACTTCACCTGGGCGTTCGAGTCGTCGTGGCTGCAGTCGCTGCAGTTCGGCGCCAAGTACAGCGATGCCAATGCCGAACAGCAGAGCAACGAGGTGCGCTGGTACTGCAAAGGCACCACCTCGCAGTTCCAGACCTGCGATCCGACCGCGGGCCAGCTGCCGGCGAGCTTCCTCCTGCCCAATTACCTCAACGGCGCGAACCATGCCTACGAGGACAGCATCTTCCCGGCGATCAATTTCCCGGCGTACTACAACCATCTCAATTCGACCTACGACCGGGTGATCTACAACAAGCCGCAGAACAAGTCGTCGATCGGCGAGAAGATCGCCGCCGCCTACGTGCAGGCGAACTTCGACACGGGCACCATCCGCGGCAACGTCGGCCTGCGCTTCGTCTCCACCAAGCAGGACCTCACGGTCGCCAACCAGGTCACCACCAACAACGCGGTGTACTACCACGATGCCGGCGGCAACATCCTGATCTGCCCGGCCTCGGGCATCAACGCGGGCGGCGGCAAGTGCGCGCCGGGCGACTTCCAGTACCTGCCGCGCGAAGTGGCGGTGGTGGAGAACTTCACCAACTCGACCACCAACAAGCGCTACAACAAGCTCCTGCCAAGCTTCAACGTCGCCTGGACCATTGCCGACCAGTTCGTCCTGCGCGCCGCCGGCTCGCAGGCGCTGGCACGCGCCAACTACACCGACCTGGCGCAGCTCGGCCAGCTCACCAACAACACGCAGGACTACTACAACGACCGCAAGCAATTCGGCGCGCCGCTGCCGGGCTGGTACGGCTCCGGCGCCAACGCCGAGCTGAAACCCTTCACCGCCACCCAGTTCGATCTCGCCGGCGAGTGGTACTACGCCCCCCACGGCGTGGTCGGCATCGACCTGTTCCAGAAGAAGGTGAAGAACTTCGTCGTCCCGGTCACCGTCAACAACATCGACGTGAACGTAGGCGGTACCCAGACCAACTTCCGCCAGTACAGCACCAATGCCAACGGCCGCTCCGGCACGTCGAAGGGCATCGAGCTTTACGCGCAGCACACCTGGGACTCGGGCTTCGGCTATATCGCCAACTACACGCTCAACAAGACCAACGAAACCGCGGTGACGCTGGGCGACACGCAGGTGGGCAAGGCGGAGCTGATCGGCAGCGCGAAGTACGCGGCGAATATCTCGCTGTTCTACGAAAAGCACGGCCTGCTGCTGCGCGCCAGCGAGAACTGGACGGGCCGCACCATGCAGGGCCTGGCCGCGGGCTTGCCGATCTATGCGCAGCCGTATCACCAGATCGATCTGAACGGCGACTACGAGATCAACAAGCACTTGATGGTCACCGCGTCGATCATCAACTTCAACAAGGCCACGCCGCACACCTACCTCGGTGGCGACACGCGCGCGCGCCTGGTCCAGTTGATGTATCCGGGCCGGCAGTACTACCTGGGCGTGACCTACAAGTTCGGTGGAGACAGCAACCGGTAAGCAGAAACGACGGGGCCGGGTGCATCACCCGGCCCCTGTTCTTTTCCAGAGGGAAAACCGCATGAATACCTCCATGGCACGCCTTCCCCATCGTGCCGTCGCGGCCGCGCTGTCGGCGCTCGCGGTGGTGACTTCAGCGATGGCCGCACCGGCGCAGGACTCCATGCATGCGGCTCCCGCCACGGCGCCGGCGGACATCGCCAATCCCCTGGTCGGCACCGCCCCGCTGGACCGGCAGGAACTGATCGGCAATGCGCCGCCTCCGGGCGAGCCGCTGTATTCCGGCATGACCTCGCCCGGCGCGAGTCTGCCGCAAAGCTCGACCGAAGCGGCGCCGGTCAATATCAATGTCGATCTCAGTTACCCGACCGGCGTGGCCACTTCGTACGGCTATGGACGCCCTACGATGATCGGCTTCACCGGCGGCGGCGGTTCGACCTATGGCGGGCGCGGCACGCCGATGGTCATGCCGGTGGTGGGCGACTGGACGGTGCCGCCGGATTACACGCCAGCGTATTACGACAAGGCCAGCGAGCGAGCGTCGCCCGGCTACTACGCGGTGGATCTGGCCAGCTTCCACACCAGGGCGGAGCTGACGGCGACGCAGCGGACCACGCTGATGCGCTTCACCTTCCCGGCGAGCCGCCGGTCCAACGTGGTGATCAATCTGCGCCGCGCTGGCGGCGAGGTGGAAGTGGTTGGCGACCGTACGATCCGCGGTGTCAGCACGGATGGCCGCGCGTCGCGCGACCCCAATGGCGCCTGGTTCGTGGCGGAGTTCTCGCGGCCGTTCGCGGCGTTCGGCAGCTTCCATGCAAACCGCGAGCACGAGGGTTACGGTATCGGTGGGCAGGATGTGGAAGCCGGCCGGCGCAAGATTTCCGGCAGCTATGCCGGCGCCTACGTCACGTTCGATACCCAGGCCGGCGAGCAGGTACTGGTAAAGATCGCGCATGGCCACAGCGCCGAGGAAGCCGAGCAGCGGTTGCGTGCCGAAGATCCTGCCTGGGATTTCGACGGGATCCATGCGCGGGCCCGTGCAGCCTGGGCGCAGCTGTTCGAGCGCGTCGAAGTCACCGGCGGCACGCCGAAGCAGCGCATGCTGTTCTATTCGACGCTGTACCACTCGTTTGCCAGCCCGCGCCTGGTGGCGCGCAAGGGCGAGCGCTTCATCGACAGCAAGGGCCAGGTGCAGGTCGCCGGCTACGACCGCTACGGCCCCGTGCCATTCTGGGATACGGGCCGCAACCAGATCGTGCTGCTGATGCTGCTGGAACCGAAGGTGGTGCAGGACATCATGCGTTCCGAGCTGGATATGGCGCGCGAGCGGGGCTACATGAACACCTCGTTCCATGGCGACCATGCGGTCTTTCTTTACGACGGCGCGTGGCAGCGCGGCATTCCGTTCGATTACGCTTCCGCCTATGCGTATCTGCGCAAGAACGCCACCGACCCGAACGGGCCGCGCGGTTATCTGGCCGAGTACATCAAGAATGGCTGGATCTCCGATATCGTTCCGCCGGGAAATCCCAGCCCGCCTTATGCCGGCGGCAAGGCCGGCGCGGCGACCACGCTGGAATACGCCTGGGACGACCATGCGCTGGCCGATGTCGCCAGGCGCCTGGGCAAGGCGGAAGACGCGCAGATGTTCATGCGCCGCGCCGCGAGCTATCGCAACGTATTCGATCCTTCGGTGGGTTTTGTTCGTGGACGCACCGAGGACGGCCAGTGGATTTCGCCATTCGATCCGGGCGAGCCGTACTACAACTTCATGATGAAGGAGGCGTCGGGTTGGTCCACGCTGTGGCTGGTGCCGCATGACGTGCAGGGCCTGATCGAACTGCTCGGCGGACGCGATGGATTCAATGCCAAGCTGGACGCATTCTTCTCCACGCCTTATCGGCCCAAGGGTATCTGCCGCGATTGCACCGGCCTGATCGGGCAATACGTGCAAGGCAACCAGCCGGATCAGCAGGCCGCCTATCTCTATGCGTGGAGCGGGCAGCCGTGGAAGACGCAGGCGCTGGTGCGCCGCATTCTCGAAGATCTCTATGGCAGCGACGCCAGTGGTTATGGCTATCCGGGCATGGACGACCAGGGTTCGACCTCGTCCTGGTATGCGCTGAGCGCGATGGGTTTCTATCCGGTCGATCCGGCGACTCCCGATTACATTATCGGCAGTCCGATTTTCGACCGGGTGCGTTTGCGCATGGGCAATGGCAAATCGTTCGAGATCGTCGCGCGCAATAACTCGGCGAAGAATATTTATATCCAGTCCGCGACGCTCAATGGCAAGCCATGGAACAAACCATGGTTCAGCCATGCCGACATCGCTGGCGGCGCGACGCTGGAACTCCAGATGGGGCCGGAGCCGAACAAGGCGTGGGGTGCGGATCCGGGCGATGCACCGGCGTCGATGACCGCCGCGCACTGAAGCCGGATTACTGGTTATTCGAATTCCAGGGAGGCAGCGCCAAGCTGCGACTAAGGCTTCGTGCATGTGCCCCTTCACTTTGATATGGGGCGCCTTCATTTGTCGCAGACGCGGCGTTCTGCCTCGACGTCCAAGAATGTCCCCGCGGCCGTAAACGCGCACGCCGGTCCGCATCCATTCGCCATGTGCGCACGAGGACTTCAACATGCCCAATACCAACAACCCCGGTAATCGCGGTGGTGATCACGCCTCGCACGAGCAGCACGTCAAAGCAGGCCAGCAGAGCCACAAGAACGACAGCGACAGCAGCAACAAGCAGGCAGGCTCCAGCGGCCAGCGTGGCGGCAGCCACGAGCAGCACGTGAAGGCTGGCGAGCAGAGCCACAAGAACCGTTGATCTTTTCAGGGCGGCCTTCGGGCCGCCCGCGCGGCGGCGCTTACCGTTTCTTGAGGTAACGCAGTACCGCCGATTCCAGCCGCCGCGGGTGACGACTCGTTTCCGGCGGCACCATGCGCGACAGACTGCCGTCTTCCCAGCCCGTAAAAGCGCGCGGATGGATGTATGAAGCGCGGCAGACGCTCGGTGTATTGCACAGCACACCGGCCACTTGCTTGACTACTTCGTTGACCGCCTGCTGTCTGGCGCGCTTGGGTTTGTCAGGCGGCACCGGCGTGCGCGCCAGCAGGCCGATGGCATATACCGTGCCGGCCCAGGTGCGGAAATCCTTCGCGGTGAAATCGCCGCCGCCGATTTCGCGCAGATAATCGTTGACCATGCCCGAGTCCACGGCCTGCCGTTTGCCGTCGTCGTCCAGGTATTGGAACAGGCGCTGCCCGGGCAGTTGCTGGATGCGCGACAGCAGCCGGACCAGGCGCGGATCGTCGAGCTCGATCTCGCTGCGGCGTCCGCTCTTGGCTTTGAAGCTCAAGCGCAGTCGGCCGCGCCGCGGATGCACGTGATAGGAGCGCAGGGTGGTCAGGCCATAGCTGCCGTTCTCGCTGGCATACGGTTCGTTGCCGATGCGGATCTGCGTGGTGTCCAGCAGGCGCACCACCAGGGCGAGCACTTTTTCCCTGGGCCATCCCGGCAACGCCAGGTCGGCGCGGACCCTGCGCCGGATACGCGGCAGCGCCGCGCCGAAATCCCTGATGTGCTCGAACTTCCTGCCGTCCCGGATGCCGCGCCAGCGCGGATGGTAGCGATACTGCTTGCGTCCCTTGGCATCGCGGCCCGTGGCCTGAAGGTGGCCGCGCGGATGCGGGCAGATCCATACGTCGCGATAGGCCGGCGGTATTGCCAGCGCGCGGATGCGTGCCAGCACATCTTCCCGCGTCACGCGGCGGCCTCGTGCATCCAGATAGACGAAACCCTTGCCGCGGCGATATCGCCGCAAGCCTGCCTGATCGTCGCTGACATACATGAGCCGCACCGCCGCGGCGTCCGATGCGGCAGCAGCAGGTTTTCGTCGCGCCATTCCCGATTTCCTCGCCGGAGGTTTTCAGGTTTTCATCCGCGATGTGAAAGCGCCGCTTGAGCCAGATGAAAGTGAAGGCGAATGCTTAATCGCTATGCCTGGATTTCACGGCCGTGCCACCGCGTTCTTCCTATAAAAACGCCTGCCGTAATGCGGCGAACTGGAGGATGTCATGGACAAGAATCGCATCGAAGGCACCAAGCACGAAGTCAAAGGCGCCATCAAAGAAGGCGTAGGCAAGATCACCGACAATCCGGCCAAGCAGGTAGCCGGCAATGTCGAAAAGAATGCCGGCAAGATCCAGAAGGAGGTCGGCAAGGAGCGCGATCGCCAGCGAGACGAAGACGAGCGTCATTGATCCGCGCCGCGTCGTTCGACAATGGCCCTGGTGCCATGCCGCGACGGCATGGCACCAGGGCCTGGGCGATCAGTGATTGAACACCCCGGTGCACTGGTCGTTCTCGCAGGTGAAATCCACCTGGGAGGCGCGGCCTGCGAAAAGCGGAATGCCACCCACCGTGGCGAGCGTCTTGCCATCGCGCTCCAGCGACACCTCGTAGGTGCCCGGCGGCAGCGCGGAGAGGTTGTAGCGGCCCTTGCTGTTGGGCGAGCCGTGGCGGGTGATGCCCTTGTCGCTGTGCACGGTGACCGAGGCGTCCGTGGGGCTCTTGCCGAGAATGCTGGAGCTGGTCGACTGCGCGTAGGCGGCGTTGACGGCGATGATGCCGAACGCGCTCACGGCAATTGCCGTCATGAGCTTGAACGCATGGCGGCGTGCGGTTTTCTGGCTGGTCTTCATGTGGGTTCTCGGAGATGGGGGCACGGCAAACCGGTCGACCGCTTGCGCAGCAGCCGGTTTGCGATCGATGTCAGTTGAAGCGAGGCAGTGGGGACTGCCGAGGTCATTATCTTTTAGCGGAAGCGTTTTTTCTTGCGACTTCTTCGCGCCCGATCGCCCGGATCATTTTCTCCAATGACCCATGGCGAAGGCGTGCCTAAGTTACCCAAGGCGACTCGGGCGAGACATGTGAAAGTCGTAATGGATTTTTTCGGCGCGGGCCGGCTGGTGTCATGCCGGAGGATCAAGGAAAACCGGAAGGCGCTCTGGGGGAAGCCGGACTACAGCATGCAGGCATCGTCCCGGCCGCTGGCCGCGGACTCGTTTGACAACCGCCACGCCGGCCGGAAAATCGCGATGCGCCGATGGCGCTTCTTTGACCGCCGCATGACGTACCGGAGCCTGATGCGATGGACAGTACGGACATCCTGCGTTTCCGCGCCACGATCGGGATCAACAACATCAATCCTTACGTGCTGGTGAGTGCGCGCGATGCGCAACGGCTGAAGCAGGGCTGGCGCAGGCCGATGCCGGTGCGGGTCCGGGTGAACGGCGTGCCGGAGGCGTGGTGGCGTATCAATATGATGCCGCTGGGCGACGGCTCGTTTTACTTGTACCTGCATGCCGAGGTGCGAAAGGCGGCAGCCAGCCA
Source organism: Dyella sp. SG609 (assembly GCF_012275375.1). Lineage (GTDB taxonomy): Bacteria > Pseudomonadota > Gammaproteobacteria > Xanthomonadales > Rhodanobacteraceae > Dyella_D > Dyella_D marensis. Next base: position 65,369 of record NZ_JAAZQJ010000001.1, read on the forward strand.
GGTGGGCGATGCCGTCGACGTGGAGCTCGCGTTCGACGATGGCTATCGCAGCGGACCGGTCCATCCCATGCCGCCGGAGTTCAGTGCGGCGCTGGAAAGCAACCCGGTCGCGCGGCAAGCCTGGGAAGCTTTGATTCCAAGCCTGCAGAAGGAAATCCTGCGCTATTTCCAGCAGGTGAAATCAGCCGAGGCCAAGGCGCGGCATCTCGAGCGCGCGATGTATGTGCTGTCGGGTGGCCAGGCGCGTTTCATGGCGCGTTCGTGGAGCGGCGGCCAAGTAAGCTGAATCATTGCCCCGGACCGGTGGCGTCGAAAGGCCATGCCTGCCCGCATTGACGACCGCATGACGCAACCTTGATCGTCAGCGGGCCATGTTGGCGCTACCGCCCTGGGAGCCGCGCATCATGAGCGAGAGCAAAGAGCAGAAGCATAAACCGCGTCGACCTGCGGGGACCTCCGGCTATCCCGAGCCTCAGCCGGTGCCGAATCGCAAGGGCAGCAGCATGCCCGATGCCCAGACGCCGCATGAGCCGCAGAATTCTCCACGGCAGAAGCCCAAGCCTTCCTCGTAGCTGCCGTTGCATCCACCCTGTGCCACCTTCATTCCAAAGTAGACGCATGTCGCCCCCTCCCGCAGCGAGCGGGAGGGGGCTTTCCTGATGCAGCCCTTGAGGCTGGCGATACAGCAGATTACTGATAGCGCGCTACAACGAACGTCGTCGGCGAGTTGCCATAACCCGAGACGACGATCTTGCCGTCGCTCTGGATGGCGAGCCCCTGGATCGCGGCATTCGCGCTGCCGACGGCGGTGCTCACCGGACCGAAGCTGTAGTCCTGGTTGCCGAGCTGGTCGTAGCGATTCAAGGTCAGCTGGCGATAGCTGCCTGCACTGGAGTAGCCACCGACGATGATGCCGCCGCCGGCATCGATGGCCACGTCGCTGCCGATCGCATCGCCGCTGCCGATCGCGGTAAGCACCTTGCCCGTGCTGGCACCGAAGCCGCTGTCCAGCGCGCCGGCGGTCGTGTAGCGGACCGCGGCAAAGCGGTAGTAGCCGCCGCTGCTGCTGTTCGCATAACCGGCGGCGACGATCTTGCCGTCGCCCTGGATCGCCAGCGACGTGGCGATGGCGGCGTTGCCGCTGAAGGTGCCGCCCACATTGGTCAGGACCTTGCCGCCGGTACCGAACGTGGTGTCCAGCGCGCCCGTGGTGGTGTAGCGCGTCAACGCGAAGACGGTGCCGCCGCTGGACGCATAGCCGGCCAGTACCGGCTTGCCGTCGGCCTGGATGGCCAGGCCGTTGGCGTAGGCCGAGCTGGTGCCGAGCGCCGAGGTGACCATGCCGGTGCCGCTGCCGAAGCTGTAATCCAGGCTGCCGCTGCTGGTAAGGCGCGCCAGCGCAAAGCTGGAGCCCGCATAGCCCGCCACCCAGATCGAGCCGCCCTGCACGGCAACGGCGAAGGCTTCCGAGGCGCCCGCATAGAAACTGACGGTCGCCTTGCCCGAGCTGCCGAACGTCGTGTCCAGCGAACCATCGGTGTTGTAGCGATAGACGGTGAAGTTGCGGATGGAGCTGAAGTTCGGGCACGAGGTGCCTGCGACGACGATCTTGCCGTCGGTCTGCAGGGCGAGTGCGCGCGCCTGTCCCGAGCAGCTGCCGGACGGCGTGGTGGTGACCTTGCCGGTGCCGTTGAAGCTTGTATCCAGCGCACCGCTGGCCGTATAGCGCGCCAGCGCGAAGTCGCCGCCGACGTCCTGGCCGGCGGTGACGATGCGGCCGTCCGGCTGGATGACCGTCCGGGCAGCGGAACCGTAGGCGCCAAAGGCGGTGGAGGTGATGCCGGCCGAACCGAACGCCGGGTCCAGCGATACGGCCTGGGCGAACGTTGCAACGGCGCTGACGGCACTGATGGCGATGCCGAGCGATACCTTCATGGTGGTGCTGATCACTGATGCTTCTCCCTGTTGAATAACGTCAAATCTGTTTGAGGTTCAATTCAAACCACCTTCGCCAGCCGCGTGGCCCCCTGCCCGCAGCGCTCCCCTCCTTGAAGTGAAATCCGATCTTGATAGCTCCGCCCTGCGCTGACCTGACGACGATCGGCTGATCGGCCGGAAAACCAGGTCCGGGGCGGGTCCGCAAGCGGTCGTTGCGACCCCGTAATCATCCAATTTTGCTGTCTCACGGACTGCGCCGATGGAGGTTTTTATTCGTGCAATCGGCGCTTGGGTGGGCATGCCAAAAAGTGGGCATAGCACCAAAGTGTGTACCCATTTCTTAAGCAAAGTTCGTGCTTATGAAGGTGTGGCTGCACGTACTTCGCCTTGCGCGGAAGGGCAAAGTACGTGCGCGATCGGTTAATTCAACCGGTTGCGGGAATGGAGCGGCGACACGCCCCCTGGTCTGATAACCAAAGGCTATGTCGCATGGTTGGCCTTCGGCGTAGACGAAAAAAAGCATTCGCCCTGAAGAAGTCGGTAGCCCCGATCAAATAGTCAATACGGTTTTACGGTGCGTCGCACCCTGAGGGAATCGGTGCACTCAAACCAGCATCGATTGCTGAGCGAAGATACCCGCCATCGCGCCCTGGGATGATGCCTGGGTGACCGACGGCAAGAAAGGCGTCGTCAGGTCGCCGGCGGCGTAGATGCCGGGCGTGCTGCTTTGGCGGCGCTCGTCGACCTTGAGGACGAAGCCGGTGGGCGTATCGATCGTGGCGAGGCCCAGCGATGCATGCAGGCTTGCGGACGGCTCGTTGCGCGGATGGGCAAACAGGACGTCGACCGCGACATGGCGGCGGGTATCGAGATTGACGGTGGTGATATGGCCCTTGTGATGCGCGATCTCGACGATCCCGCCATCGACGACGGGTATGTTGCGGCTCGCCAGATCAGCCTGGATATCGAGCGGAATGTCATGACCATCAGCGAAGACGGTCAACCTGTCGGTCCAATCGTGGAACAGCCTGGCAGACTGGTGCGACTGCGGGCCGGACCAGACGAGGCCCCAATGCTGGCCGGCAACTTCAAAGCCATCGCAATAGGGGCAAGGCACGATGGACGTGCCCCAGCTTTCGGCAAAGCCCGGAACATCAGGCATCTGGTCGGCGACGCCATAGCTCAGGATCAGACGGCGCGCCCTAAGACTTTCGCCATCGCCAGTGAGGACGGAGAAATCATCGATGGCGCCGGAGATGCTGTCGGCCCGGGCATGGACCAGTTTGATCGTGGGATAGCGCGCCAGCTGCTGCCGTGCCTCGGCCAGGATATCCAGCGGTGGCTTGTGATCGTGGCCGAGCAGGCCATGCGAGTGGCCGGCGAAGCGATTGCGCGGCAGGCCGGTATCGAGAACGATCACCTTGCGACGGGCACGGCCGAGCTGCAGTGCGGCGGCGAGGCCAGCAAAGCTGCCGCCGATGATGATGACGTGATTCATGCTGATGGGCACCGTGTGGTGGACGGAGGGGCTGGCCTCGCGCGCAATATCGTCTGTTACTTCGTCGGCAGCAGGTGCAGGCGAAGTTTTTTTCGGATGCCGGCATCGACCGCAGACGCCGGCGCAAAGGCACGCAGCAGGCTCAGGACCTTGGCTTGCTTGCCCGCGGTGTAGCGCAGCTTCGGATGCTCGGCGGTGGCCGCCTGCAGCACCGCCTCGGCCACGACCGTGGGGTCGTCGCTCTCGGCGAACAACTCCTTGGTCACTGCGTCGACATGCGTACGCACGCTCTCGTACTCGGCCATCGGAGTATCCGCCGCGATCGCGCTGGTCAAGAATTGCGTGCGCGTGTAGGCCGGCTCGATCGTCGACACGCGGATGCCGTGCGTGCGTAGCTCATGGTCGAGCGATTCGGAGTAACCCTCGACCGCGTGCTTGCTTGCGCAGTACAGCGCGCCATAGGGCATGGGCAGAAAGCCGAGCACGGAGCTGATGTTGATGATCCGACCGCTGCCCTGCCGTCGCATGTGCGGTACGACAGCCTTGGTCATGCGCACCACACCGAAGAAGTTGGTTTCGAAGATCGCCTTGGCCTGCTCGATCGAGCTCTCTTCGGCGCCGGCGGCGGCCGTGCCGAAGCCGGCGTTATTGATGAGCAAGTCGATGCGGCCTTCCAGTCGGATCAGGTCGCTGACGGCGGAGACGATGGACGTGTCGCTGGTGACATCCAGCGGCAACATCTCGAACTCGTTCTTCGAAACGCCACCGCGCCGGCTGGTGCCATAGACCTTGTAGCCAGCGGTGAAGAGGCGCTGCGCGATGGCTTCGCCGATGCCCGACGACGCGCCAGTGACCAGGGCAACCTTGTTCTTGGAGTTCATAACCGTGCCTTCGCGTGTTGAAAGGGGGTGTTTATATGATGGTCGTAATATGTGCGGACGATAAAAAAACGCGGTAGCGCTTGCCGCGTCAGTGCGAGATCGGATCGAGGTGTTTGAGCGCCGCGTCGATTAGCGCGTCAGACATCTTGGGGTCGTCGACGGCGCGGGCGAGCACGATCGTGCCGACCATCGTCGCCAACGTGACGAGCGCCCGTTCGTGCGCAGCCGGCTGTCCCCAGTCCGGGAACTGCCGGGCGATCAGATCGATCGTTTCCTTGAGTCGGCGGGTCGCCGCGTGCCGCACTTCGGGCACTTGCCGCGCCATCTCGGAACCGAGCGCGGCGATGTGGCAGCCCGTCTCCGCACTTTCCAGGTGGCCCTTGGACAGGTAGCCCTGGATCATTGCCTGCAGCGCCTGCGGCCCCGACGAACCCGCGGCTAGGCGCTGCAGCGACTGCACGCTCTCGAAGCCTGCGCGGTCGGCTGCCTCTGCGAGCAAGGCGTCGCGCGAGGGAAAGTGGGCATAAAAGCCGCCGTGGGTCAGGCCGGCGGCCTTCATGATGTCGGCGACGCCGATGCCGTGGTAGCCGTTGCAGCGGATGGCGCGTGCTGCCACATCGACGATGCGCTCGTGGGTGGCTTCCTTGGAACGGGTGGGAGAACGTTTCATATGACGCACATCATATTCGCTTGCCAAGGCCTTTGCAAAAGGCCGGGCAAGTCATCTGTCCGCGATCGGAGAACCTGCACATACGTCGGTGTCATGCCCAAAAGCCCATTCCAACGCCATGACTTCCAGCGCATGGACTATCCATAACTTCACACTATGCTTCACTCAAGGCTAAGTAGCCCAGAGGGTGAGCCAGGTGGAAGACGTCGCCGGCCTGTTGAAGAAATTCCAGAAGGAGCTGTCGGCAGGCACCGTGTCCCTGGTGCTGCTGGCGGTGCTGGGTCAGTCGCGGCAGCCGATGTACGGCTACCAGATCGCCAAGCGGCTGGAGGAAGTGGGCGAGGGCGTGCTGGCGGGGAAGCAGAGCGCGCTTTATCCGGTGCTGCGCAACCTGGAGGCCTACGGCTTGCTGGAAAGCGAAGTCGAGCCTTCGGTCAGCGGGCCGCCGCGCCGCTATTACCGCATTACGAAGCTGGGCCGCGAAGCGCTGCGCGAGTGGGTGGCGGCGTGGAGCGCTACCCGCGATTCCGTCGATACCGTCTTGCAAGGAGGGGTGACATGAACACGCCGCGCACCATCGCGCAATACCTGGAGCAGCTGCGCGCCGCGCTGGCCGGGGCCGATCCGGCGCTGATCCAGGACGCGCTCTACGACGCCGAGGAACACCTGCGCGCCGAGCTGCAGGAGCATCCGGGCATGTCGCAGGAAGACATGCTGGCCAAGGTGGTGGGCAGCTACGGTTCGCCCGAGGAAGTGGCCGACATCTACCGCGACCAGGAGATCAAGATCCAGCGCGCGCTGCGTCCGCCGCCGCCGCCGAAGCGCCATTCGCTGTTCGGGCGCTTCTTCGGCGTCGCCGCCGATGCGCGCACCTGGGGCTCGCTGTTCTACATGCTGCTGGCGCTGGCCACCGGCATCATCTATTTCACCTGGGTGATCACCGGCATCTCGATGTCGGCGGGCCTGGCGGTGCTGATCGTCGGCATTCCCTTTATCGTGCTGTTCTTCGGCACGGTGCGCGGGCTGTCGCTGATGGAAGGGCGCATCGTGGAGACGATGCTGGGCGTGCGCATGCCGCGGCGTCCGCCATTTCCGGTGGCCGGCCGTTCGCTGATGAGCCGCATCGGCGCCATGTTCACCGACGCGCGCACCTGGACCACCATGCTGTACATGGTGCTGATGCTGCCGCTGGGCATCATCTACTTCACCATCACGGTGACCCTGCTGTCGGTGTCGATCGCATTTATCGGGGCGCCGCTGGCCTGGACCTTCGGTGACTTCGATCACGAACTGGCCACCATCCACTGGGGCTATGGCGCGCACGTTCCTACGTTCGGCGATGCACTGGTACTGCTGGCCGTCGGCGTGCTGCTATTGTTCGCCACGCTGCACCTGGTGCGCGGCCTCGGCCGGATGCATGGGCTGATCGCCAAGAGCCTGCTGGTGTCGCGCAGCGTCAACTGATCCCTGCCAGTCCGTCGCCGGAGGCCTCATGCTTCGTACGCGTTCGTGCCTGATCTTCGCGCTGTGCCTGTCGTCGAACTTCGCTGCCGTGGCGGCGGATGCGCCGCCTTTCGAGCCCGCACAGGCGAAAGCCTGGTTCGCCGAGGCGACGCAGCAATGCCAGAAGGACGGCGGCAAGCTATGGGGTGCCAGCCTGTGCGGCCCGATCATGCTGGTCGATCCGCCCACCCGCCGCGTGATCGCCAACCAGGCGGACGCGCAAGGTTTGCTGAAAGGCGAGCAGGGCGTGTTCACCGGCCACCTGCCGGACGACGTCTCCTTCGCCAACAGCTCGCTGGACTGGGCCGGCGTGCGCTGGGCGCAGATGGGCTGGCCGCTGCCGGCGGATGCGGGCCAGCGGCGCGTGCTGATGGCGCACGAGTCGTTCCATCGCATCCAGCCGCAGGTGGGCCTCGATCCGCCGCATGAGCTGGGCAACGATCAGCTCGACACTTTGCAGGGCCGCTACCTCATGCAACTGGAGTGGCGTGCCCTGGCCAAGGCCGTGGCGGCCGCCGACGACAAGGCACGGCGCAGCCACGCCGCGGATGCGCTGCTGTTCCGCGCGGCGCGCTACCGGCAATTTCCCGACGCCGCGCAGAGCGAGCGCTCGCTGGAACGCAACGAAGGCCTGGCCGAATACACCGGCATCGCGATCGGCGCGGTGTCGCCCGCGGAGCGCACCGCGCTGACCGCGGACGACCTGGTTTCGCACGTGTCGGCGCCCAGCTTCGTGCGCTCGTTCGCCTATGCCACGGGGCCGGGCTATGGCCTGCTGCTGGATCGCTATCTGCCGGCGTGGCGGCAACGCATCAGAACGCCGGACACTGGACTCTCCGATCTGCTTGCCGGTGCACTGGGCATCAAGAACGTCAATGTCACCGACGCCCAAGTGCAGCGCCGCGCCGCCGCCTACGACGGGCCCGCGCTGCTCGCCGCGGAGCAGGCGCGCGAGCAGCGCCACCAGCAGGACATCGCGCGCTACAAGGCGCTGCTGGTCGACGGTCCGCGCCTGGTACTGCCGCTGCACGAGCCGAAGGTGATGTTCAATCCCAGCACCCTGGTGCCGCTGGGCGAGGCGGGTACGGTCTATCCCACCATCAAGGTGCTGTCGGACTGGGGCGCCATCGAAGTGAGCGCGGGCGCGTTGCTGGCGCCGGATTGGAAGCATCTCTACGTGGCCGTGCCGGGCAAGCAGGCCGCACGCACGGGCACCATCGCGGGCCCGGGCTGGACGCTGAAACTCAACGACGGCTGGCGGATGGAAGCCGGCGAACGACCGGGCGACCTGCTGGTGTCGCCTGCCAACCAGGGCGCGCACTGAGCGCACCGCGCACGAGGTTCTTAGATGCAGGACACGCTGGGATTTCTGATCGGCCGCTGGAGCGGCGAGGAACAGATCGCCACCACGCGCTGGGGCCAGGGCGGCCCCGCCACGGCGGAAGTGGATGCGCGTATCGAGTTGGGCGGCAAGTCGCTGGTGATCGATTATCGCGAGCAGCGCGACGGCAAGCCGGCACTGCAAGCGCACGCGGTGATTGCCGCGGGCCCCGAACACGATCGCTTCGAACTGTTCTGGTTCGACAGCTACGGCTTCGTGCCGTCCGCGCCGGCGCCGGGCCATTGGGACGGCAAGCGCCTGGTGTTCCTGCGCAGCTCGCCGCGCGGGCAGACGCGCCATGTGTACACGCCGAACGACGACGGCAGCTACACGCTCGCGCTGGAGAGTTCGTTCGACGGCGGCGTGCAGTGGGAAGCGGTGATGAGCGGCACGTATCGCCGCATCGCCTGATCCGGCGAGCTCTCGCCAGCGACCTCATTCGGGATCTTGGCTCCGAACTTTAGGAAGCACACCGGGCCATAGCGCGCCCATGCGTTTCTCCGTGCATGGCTGCCAATCCCGGCAATCGCCTCTGCCTGGGCGAGGCGCAGGCCACCGGCAAGTCCGACAAGATCGCCAAGAAACAGCGCCGCCTGGAAGAAGCGCAACAGGAGCTGCGCGAAGCGCGCGATCGATAACCGTAGGTTGGGGTGAGCCGAAGGCGAACCCCAACAGTGCGATGCGCATGGACGCGCCGATGTTGGGGTTCGCCTTCGGCTCACCCCAACCTACGGATAAGGTGGCGCTGTTCTAGACCAGTTGCAGGTCGCGCGGCTTTGCGCCTGGGAACACCGCCTGCAACTGGCTTGGCGACAAGCCCCAGGTGCGCGCGAACAGGCCGCCGAGCACGTCGCGGTAGTTGTTGAGCACCGGATAGTCGCGATTCTGCAGCAGGTTCTGCGCGTTCACGGCCACCTGTTCGCCGGCGATGCGGCCGCCGCGCACACGGCCACCGAGCACCCAGTACACCGTGCCATGGCCGTGGTCAGTGCCCTTGTTGCCGTTCTCGCGGAAGGTGCGGCCGAACTCCGAAACCACCACCACCACGGTGTTGTTCCACTCGTCGCCTAGAGCATCCGCATAAGCGGCCAGGCCCTGGCCGAGATTGGTGAGGTTGTTGGCCAGGGCACCGTTGGCGCCGCCCTGGTTGACGTGCGTATCCCAGCCGCCGACGTCGACGAAGCCCACGCGGTACTGGTCGCGCATCATGGTGGCGATGCGCTGCGTTTCGGCGGCGAAGTTCTTCGCGGTGGTGGCGCCGCGGTTGGCCTTCATCATCTCGTCCTGCAGGTCCCTGGAGACCTTCTGGCGCAGCTCCAGCCCGTCGGTGGCAGCGGCGGCGAGCGTGGTGCCCTTGTACATCTCGGCCAGGATGGCCGACTGGCGTTCGTCGAAGGCCGGCTTGGCCACGCCGCGCAGCGAGATATTCGGGATGTCCTTGCCGCCGCCCTGGAAGCTCAGCGGCAGCGCATCGGTGAAGGCGATCGAAGGCACATTCGACAGCGAGCCGGAAAGCCGCGCGAGGAAGCCGGAGCGATAGTCGCTGCGCTGGCCGGTGGGTTCGCCGGATTCGATATTGTCCTGCGTCTCGAAATGGCTGCGCGACATATCGTCGGTGCCGGCGAACGGCACGAAGGCCAGCTGCTTGCGCTGCCACAGCGGATAGAGCGAATCGCGCAGCACCGGGTTGAGGCCCCACTGGCCGTCCAGCGCGATCGCGCTGTTGGCATTGGCCGCATCGGGGCGCGCGATGGCGATGGTGGGGCGCGATTCGTAATAGAAGTCGCTGCCGCAGGGCACCAGCAGGTTGTTGCAATCGTAGCCGCCGCGCAGGAACACCAGCAGCAGGCGCGGCGTGCTGGCCGGCGCGGCGAACAGGCGGCCGGAGTAGCCGAACATCGGCGAGGCGGCGGCAGCCGCGGCGGCAAGCAGGAACTGGCGGCGGTTCATGGCGATCCCTCAGCGGTAATTAAAGTCGGGCGACGACAGCAGGAAAGTGTTCCACTCCTGCTGCGAGGCGGCCTTGCCCAGCGCATCGCGCGTGGCCACCGAAAGATGCGGATCGATCGCGTCGTAGTACAGCCGCGTGGTCAGCATCGGAAAGCCGGGCGCCACGCCGTTGCTGCCCTCGGGCACGAACAGGCGGTTGTTGCCGGTGCCGATGGCGCGCGCGATCTCGAAGCGCTTGGCCATCTGGCCGGAGCTGGCCCAGCCGGCGGCGTCCAGCGGCCAGCCGTCCGGCGTGAGGCGGCCATAGATCGGCTCGCCCAGCTGGTTGAGCCAGTTCAGCAGCGGACGCGCATTCACCACCGGGCGGCCGTCGTAGGCCAGGCGCACCGAGGAGACCACGAACTGCATCGGGTCCTTGAACTTCTTGCCGCTGTCGGCGGTGAATTCCTTGGCTTCCAGCATGGTGCGCAGCACTTTGGCGATATCGCCGTCGCTGCGCTGGAAGGTGCGCGCCATCTTGTCGACCAGGGCCGGCGGTGGCTCGTCGGCGACGAAATAGCGGGCCAGCTTGGTGGCGATGAATTTCGCGCAGGCGGGCTGGCGGGTGATCAGGTCTACCGCCTTTTCCACTTCGTCGAAGCCGCTGCCCTTGATGCGCTGGCCGAGCAGTTGCTTGTCATCGAAGTCGTGGCGCATCGGGTTGAACTCGAACAGGCCATCGCGCACGTAGAGCGAGGCCATCTTCGGATTGATGCGCTGCTTGTCGGCCGGCGGCGCGATGCCTACGCCGGTGAGCACCAGGGCCAGCTGCTGCACGTCCTGCTGCGTGTAGCCGGAACCCACGCCCAGCGTGTGCAGCTCCATCAGCTCGCGCGCGTAGTTCTCGTTGACGTGGCCCTTGGCGTTCTGTGCGTTGTCCAGGTACTCGAGCATGGCCGGGCTTTTCAGCGTGGCCATCACCAGGTCCTTGAACTTGCCCAGCGCATGCGGGCGGATGCTTTCCTCGGCGAAGCGCGCGGCCACCCAGCGCACGCGCCCCTTGGCCCCGTAGATGCTGAAGTGGTTCAGCCAGAACCACACCATCTGTTCCTTGAGCTGGTTGGATCCATAGACGGCGCGCAGCAGGGCGGCTTGCTGGGCTTCCTGCAGCAGGTCGTTGCCACGCTGCTGCAGGGCCTTGCGCGCCTCCACCTTGGCATCGCCGTCGGGCATGTCCTTGATGCGTTCCTGCTCGGCCTGGTACGAGGCGATCAATTGATCGGGCGGCGTGCTCACCACCTCGTAGCCGCGGATCAGCTGATCGATCGCCGGCGGCAGCTCGTCGCCGAGCTTGTCGTCCAGTTGCGCATCGAGATAGCGGTCGCGGCCGAGCTCGCGATAGCGCGCCACGCTGGCGCTGTCCAGGCCGAAGCCGTCGCGGCGCAGCCAAGCCACGTCGTCGGCGCCGAGCGCGTCGCGGCCGCGCGCGGAAGCGGGCGGCGCGGCGAGCGCGAGCGTCGCGGCGCAGGCGAGCAGCAGGGTGGAAAGGTGTCGGCGTAATGCCTGTGGGCGGAATGGAGCGGAGCGGCGCATGCGTCTTGGCTTCCTGGCGGTTGACGTCGGCGAGGGTTGCGGGAACTGACAACGCTTCACCTTGCCATGCGTCGACACGGGCCATCCGTGGACCGGGCCGCATTCGGCCGGCATTCACCACCCGGGCTGCCGCATGAACTTGCGGTGGCGGGCGCTTTCAGAACTCGTCGACGAACTCCACCGCGATATCCAGCTCGCGCGTGGCCAGCAGGGCGACGTTGCGCACCAGCTCGGCTTTCTTCTGCGGCGCTTCGATCTCCACGCGCACCACGTCGGCCTGGTTGTCGTCGACCAGGTCGCTGGAACTGGAATCGTCGCGCATCTCGTCCATGGATTCTTCGTCCACGTCCTCGACGTGTTCGATGCCATCGATGCCGCGGATCGCGCCGATCAGCGTATCGATCTTGTCGCGGTTGCCGGAGACGCGCATTCGGATCATGGGCATGGCGGAGTACCGGGTGCTGCGGATGCGCCGACATGCTGGCGCGGGGCCTGTATGCAACGGGTGATGCAAGCGGTAAGGATCAGTAGTGGCGACGCGGCTTTTCATGCTGCAATAAGCGCAGTGCCAACCGACGCATCGCCCATGCCCAAGACCTACGACCGCGCCTATTTCGACAAGTGGTACCGCAACCCGCGCCATTCGGTGGCCTCGCCCACGGAGTTGCGGCGCAAGGTGGCGATGGTGGTGGCGGTAGCCGAGTACTACCTGGGCCGGCCGATCCGCAACGTGCTGGACGTGGGTTGCGGCGAGGCGCCGTGGCGCGCGCCGCTGCGCGCACTGCGGCCGGGCATTGCCTATCGCGGTCTGGATGCCAGCGAATATGTGGTGGCGCGCTACGGGCGCAGCCGCAATATCGGCTGGGCGCGGTTCGGGCAGCTGGCGGAGCTGCGCTTCGACGAGCGCTTCGACCTGATCGTCTGCACCGACGTGCTGCATTACCTCAAGCCGGCGGAAATCCGTGCGGGTCTGGGCGGCATCGTCGACATGCTGGAGGGCGTGGCCTTTCTGGAGGCCTATACCAGCAAGGACGACGTGGCCGGCGACCACGACGGCTTCGCCTCCCGCGCGCCGTCCTGGTATCTGCGCAACTTCCGCGAGGCGGGGCTGCTGCCATGCGGCTCGCATTGCTATCTGGGGCCGCGGCTGGAACGGCGCATCGCGGCGCTGGAGCGGGCGCAGCTGGCCTGAGCCGGGCCTGGCGCGAGTTCGACTGCGGGCGGGCTTTCCGCCTGAAATGCTGGCTCCCTCCCGGGCGGAGGGAGCCAGGATCGCTATGCGGCAATCAAGGCAGGTTGTCGAGGTCGACGTCCGGCGGCGTGCCATTGGCCGTGCGCACGAAGGTCTGACCCGATGCGACGGACGGCGTAAAGAACCCGTCGTTGCGCAGATAGAACGCGTTGCCGCCGTTCAGGCCCCCGGCGAAATCCAGGCGCTGCTTGTTCAGGCCGGTGGGGTCGACGTCGTAGTAGGCCGAGGTCAGCTCGGTCCACGCTCCACCTGCGGGCTTGGCCCACTCGTTGCCGTAGGTGGCGCGGCGGCCGATAAAGCCGTGGTCCGGATCGAACGATTCCAGGAACGAATACAGGCCCTTCAGATACGTCGCCACGCCGGGATATTTCCAGGTGGCGATCAGATGCCAACTGCAATTGCCGTGCGAGCTGTGCGCATTGCACTGTCCGCGCGAGGCCGCATCGGCGAACCACGAACTGAACAGCGTATTGCCCGCATCGTCGAGCTGCGCGCGAGTGATGAAGCGATAGGTATGGCCCGCTTCCCACGGGTAGACCAGGTAGCTCTGGCCGCCGGTGCCTTCGCCGCCGAAGCCATTGGTGGTGACGCCGGGACCTTTGCGCACCAGGGTAGTGCTGCCGCCGCTCGGCGGGTCCCATACCGAGAACAGCACGCGGCGTTCGGTGGGCGAGTTCACCTGGATGCCGAAGTAGCCGACGTTGAAGCCGTTGGCCATGTAGTACGAGCCAACCGGATCCTCGCCCACCGGCACGGTGATCTCGCTGTAGAAGTATTCGGTATTCGCCGGTGCCTTGAAGCCCAGGTGCACCGAGGGACCGCGGCGCGACCAGTAGAAATTGTCCGGATCGTTGGCGTAGGTCAGGCCAGCCGCGGCGGCGCTGCCGGAGACCTGCAGGCCGCTGATGTCGCCGTAGTAGCTGCCGTCGGTGGACACGCCCTGCAGATCCACGCGCACATAGCCAGGCTGCGCCACGGTAAAGCTGCCGGCGTCGAACGGACCGGCCGCGGCGCTGCTGAGGTTGGCCAGGCGCGACTGGCCGTTCACCGACACCTCCACCGTGCTGTGGCTGGCGCCGCCGAGCGAACCGACCAGGGCGAGTTTCAGTTCGCCGGCCTGCTGCACGTCGAAGAACACGCTGACCACGGCCTTGTTGGAATCCCAGTTGTGCAGGCCGTCGTCGGCGATGGTCTCGTCGTCGGTGGGCGCGGGATGAGTGACGTAGGCGTTGCCGCCGAGCGGCACAGTGTTGGTTGCGTCCTGCGCCATGGCGGCGCCGGACATGGCAAGCAGCGCGACGAGGCTGCGGTACATGATCGATCGCATGATTCCCTCCCAGTGGATGACGGTGGTGCGTCCCGCGGCCGGCGCGGGATAAAGCGGCGCGGCTGCCTCAGGGCAGGGCGTTGAGATCGATGTCCGGCGCGGTGCCGTTCGCGCTGCGCACGAAGGTCTGGCCGGAAGCGACGGATGGCGTAAAGAAGCCGTCGTTGCGCAGATAGAACGCGTTGGCGCCGCTGACGCCGCCGGCGAAATCCAGGCGCTGCCTGTTGAGGCCGGTGGGGTCGACGTCGTAATACGCGGAGGTGAGCTCAGTCCAGGCACCGCCCGCCGGTTTCGCCCACTCGTTGCCGTAGGTGGCGCGGCGTCCGATATAGCCGCGTTCCGGATCGAAGCATTCCAGGAACGAATACAGCCCGCTGAGATAAGTGCTGGTGCCGGGGTATTGCCAGGTGGCGATCAGGTTCCAGGTGGCCGGCGTGGCGGCGTCGGAAAACCACGACGTGTACTGCGTATTGCCGTTGCCATCCGGTTGCGCGCGGGTAAGGAAGCGATAGGTGTGGCCCGCCACCCAGTTGAAGACCAGGTAGCTCTGGCCGCCGGTGCCTTCGCCGCCGAAGCCATTGGTGGTGACGTTGGCGCCCTTGCGCACCAGGGTGGTGCTGCCGCTCGGCGGATCCCACACCGAGAACAGCACGCGCCGTTCGGTGGCGGAATTCACCTGCATGCCGAAGTAGCCGACGTTGAAGCCGTTGGCCATGAAGTAGGAGCCGATCGCGTCCTGCCCGGCGGGGACGTTGATCTCGCTGTAGAAGTATTCGGTGTTGGCGGGCGCGGTGAAGCCCAGGTGCACCGAGGGGCCGCGGCGCGACCAGTAGTAGTTGGCCGAATCATTGGCGTAAGTCACGCCCGCGTTGGTGGCGCTGCCGGAAACCTGCAGGCCGCTGATGTCGCCGTAGTAGCCGCCGTTGGTGGACACGCCTTGCAGATCCACCTTGACGTAGCCCGCCTGCGCCACGCTGAAGTTGCCCGCACTGAACGGACCCGGCGAGGTGCTGCTGAGATTCACGTTGTGCGACTGGCCGGCGACGGTGACTTTCACCGTGCTGCTGCTGGCGCCGTTGAGCGCGCCGGCCAGGGCAAGCGACAAGGTGCCGGCCTGCTGCACGTCGACGTAGACGCTGATCACCGCCTGGCTGGAATTCCAGTTGTGCAGGCCGGTGTCGTTGATCAGTTCGTTCGCGCCGGACGAGGCTTGCGTGATGAAGGCATTGCCACCCAGCGGCACGGTACTGGTGGCTGCGTGCGCGGCGGTGGATATCGCAAACAGCAAGGCGAGGCTTTGGTACGCAATCGATCGCATGACTCCCTCCCAAGTAGTGACGTTTCGATTCGTCAGGCGGACCGCCCCCAGCGGTCCGGTGTTGCGGGTCAGGCAGGTTTCGCGTCGCGTCGACCGTTATTCCGGTTTCGTTTTCGTTTTAAGCGAAAATGAAAGTTATTGATTCAAAACGGAAGTTAATCGACGAAAATCGGAGAATAATGAAAGTTATCGGCGATGCAAGTGCTGCGCATCGCAGTAGCGCGATGAAGGGGGAGGGGGCGCCGTAGGTTGGGGTGAGCGCAGCGAACCCCAACACGCTCCATGCAGGCGCGACGCATCGTTGGGGTTCGCCGCGCTCACCCCAACCTACGTCGTGCGCTGCTAAGGATTCAGACCAGCATCACTTCCACGCCCGCCGCACGCAGTGCTTCCACTGCCTTCGGCTCGGCGCTGTTGTCGGTGATCACGCGATGCAATTGCTGCACGGGCGTGATCACCGAGAGGCTGCGCTGCCCCAGCTTGCTCGCGTCGAACACCGCGATGGTTTCGCGCGATACGCGGATCATCAGCGCATTGAGCGAAGCTTCCAGCGGATCCGGCGTGGTGACGCCCACCACCGGATCGAGTCCATCCACGCCCAGAAACAGCTTGTCGGCGGAAAGCTTGGCCAGCGCCTGTTCCGCGTCGGGGCCGACCAGCGAATACGAGGTCTCGCGCAGCAGGCCGCCCAGCATCATCACGCGGATATTGGAAAGGCCCGACAGCTCCAGCGCGATATTCAGCGCATTGGTGATCACGGTCAGCGACTCGAATTTCTGCTGGCGGATCTGCCGCGCGATCTCCACCGTGGTGGAGCCGGAATCGAGAATCACCGTTTCGCCATTCTGGATCAGCCGCGCCGCGGCTTGGCCGATGCGCAGCTTCTGCGCGTGATGGCGCGTCTCCTTGATGTTCAGCGGCGTGTCGTGCGCATTGGGCGCGGTGGCGGGCAGGGCGCCGCCGTGCGAGCGGGCGATGGCCGACGTGCGCGCCAGCGATTCGAGGTCGTTGCGGATGGTGACGGCCGAGGTGCTGAACTGCCTGGCCAGCTCTTCCACCGTGGCCCGGCCCTGCTTCTCGACGTATTCGACGATCAGGCGGCGACGCTCTTCCACCAGCAGGCGGCGCGTCGGGGCGGAGGCTCGGTTTGGAGTCATGGAAGGCCTAGAAGTCGTGCGGCGTTGTCATGGTATACCTTGCGCAGGATAGCGTCTGGCAGGTCCAGCCCATAGATGGACCAGCGCCCTTGCGGCGGGGTTTCCGCGGGGGCGTAGTCGAAGTACTCGTCGTCGGTTTCCAGGAAGCGGTAGTAGATCTCGTACAGCGCGTCGCCGAACAGCTGCTGCGGCACGTCGTCGCCCCAGGGCGAGGGCACCGCATCGGTGCCGAACAGGATGCGGTCCTGGAAGCGCTCGAAGAAGCGCCGCGCCGTGCGCGGCTGGCGGCCCAGCTCGCCGATGCGCGCGCTGATGTCCACCAGGGTATTGGGATAGCGCTCCAGGCAGGCCGCCACGGCTGCGAGGTTTTCCGCGCCGTTGCCCACATGCATCAGCGCGAAGGTGGTGTTCGGGTGGCGTGCGATCAGGCGGTCGCGCGCGGCGATCAGTTCGGCATTGCTGGGGAATTCCGGGCCGTAGAACGACCAGTCCGGATGCCTCGCCAATTCCTCGTAGCGCTCGTTGCCCGCGTCGGTGGGCAGGAAGAACGCCTCCGGATCGGAGACGTGCATGAACACCGGCAAGCCCAGCGCGGCGCAGGTTTCCCACATCGGGTCGAAGCGGCGGTCGTCGATCGCCACCAGCGGGCCGTCGTCGATGTGCTCGCGCAGGTACAGGCCCAGCGTCTTCAACAGCTTCAGGCCGCGCGCGCCGGTGCGGTGGGCATGCGCGATGGCGTCGGCCTGGCGGTTGGCATAGTCGGCTTCGCCGAACAGGCCGAACGAGGGTTCGGTCAAGGTGAGGAAGCGGCCGGGCGCGGCCTGGTCGAAGGTGCGGATGGCCTGCTCCAGCCCCGCGCCGGTGCCGCCGGTGAGGTTGACCAGGGTGCGGATGCCCTTGCGGTCCATTACCGGCAACAGGTCTTCCGGTTGCGCGAAGATGGTGATTTCCTCGCCCACCGACACGCCGTTGCGCACGTTGGCGGTCCAGGTGAGGTGGGTGTGCATGTCGATCACCGGGAAGCGCGGGCGCTCCACCCGGGTCTGCTTCACGTGCAGCATGCTGCGCGGCTTGAAGTCGAACAGGCGCAGGCTGCTCTTGCTCTCGTCCGGCGCGGTGGCGAGCTGGTTCTTGCCGCTGTCGATGCGGACAGTGCCGGCGCCGGTGGGCGGGGAGCAGCAGAGGCAGGGTTTGGGCATGTGAGCGTTTTCTGGTCGCGTAGGTTGGGGTGAGCGCAGCGAACCCCAACGTGGTGACGGCGGTGCACGGGTTGTTGGGGTTCGCCTGCGGCTCACCCCAACCTGCGTCCGACGATCAGCGCGGGTACCTGGCCATGATCTTGTGCACCTCGTGCACCAGCGCCACCGCCTGGTCCAGCGGGCGCAGCCACATGTTGCGGCCGAACATCACGCCCTGCGCGCCGGAGGCCATGTAGAACTCGACCTTGCGCAGCACCGCCGCATCGTCGTCGTTCTTCTCGCCGCCGGAGAACAGCACCATGGTGCGGCCGGCCGAGCGCACCACGCGTTCGGCACGCGCGGCGGCATCTTCCTGCAGCTGGTCGTACGGTGCCGGTGCATTCGTGCGGTGGTCGTTGGGCTCGTGCAGCTTGACGATGTCCGCGCCCATCTCGATCGCCACGCGCGCCGCGTAGTCCTGCGCGAACAGGCTGTTCTTGCCGCCCTTCGCCTCGATCGCCTCGCCGCGCGGATACGACCACATCACCAGCGGCATGCCGTAGCGCTCGCAGTCCTGGCGCACCTTTTCGAACTGGCGGATCTCGTCCGCCTGGCGCGGCGAACCCACATACATGGTGTAGCCCACCGCGTCGGCGCCCAGGCGCACCGCATCCTCGACCGAAGCGAACAGCGGCGAGGTGGCTTCCGCGTCGCTGGGGATATTGGTCTTGCCGTTGAGCTTGAGGATCAGCGGAATGCGCCCGCAGTACTCGCCCATGTACTTCTCGGCCAGGCCTACGCCCAGCGCGATGGCGGAGAAGTTGCCTTCCACGGCGAGGCGGAACTGGTAGTCCGGATCGATCGCGGGCGGGTTGGGGAAGAAATCGGTCGGGCCGTGTTCCAGGCCCTGGTCCAGCGGCAGCACCAGCAGGCTGCCGTTGCGCGGGCCATGGCCGTACAGCAGGCGCCACAGGCGGGTGCGCTTGCCGTGTGAAAGCGCCAATTTCGAAAACCGTTCGGAAGTTTTCGAAAGGGCTTGTGTGCTCTGAATCATTTCGAATACCCTGCGTTTCGTGATCGAACGGTTTCACATTCGAGCGAAACGGCCGAAATGTCAATAGTTGATAAGAAAACGAAAGAAAACGACGGTCTTTCCGGACTGCGCAGCCGTCCCGTGGCGGAGCAGCAGACGGCCGGCTATGCCGACACCTTGCGCGAGGTGCTGCAGCAGCCAGCCACCTGGCGCGGCACCGCGGCCCTGCTGCGCGAGCCGGCGGTGCGCGAGCGGCTGGCGCGCGCCATGTCGCCGCGGCCGCCGCACATCGTGCTGACCGGTTCGGGCAGCTCCATGTATATCGGCGAATGCCTGGCGCCCACGCTGCAGGAGGGCCTGGGCATTCCCGCGCAGGCGATCGCCGCCGGCACCTTGCTTACGCACTGGCGCGGCGTGCTGCCGCCGGGCGAGGGCCTGCTGATCTCGCTGGCGCGTTCGGGCGACAGCCCCGAAAGCTGCGGCGTGGTGGACCGCGTGCTGGCCGATGCGCCGGCATGGCGGCACCTGGTGATCACCTGCAATGCCAACGGCAAGCTCGCCACGCGCTACAACCACGATCCGCGCGTCACCGTGCTGGTGCTGGACGAGCGCACCAACGACCGCAGCCTGGTGATGACCAGCAGCTTTACCAACTTGCTGCTGGCCGGTTCCGGCCTGCTGCTGGACAGCGCCGGCGTGCTGACCGGGCAGGCCGTCGCCGCGCTGGCCGCGGTGGTCGACTACCTGTTCGACGAACAAGCCGTGGCGCTGGCGGAACTGGCTTCGCGCAACGTCGAGGGCGCGGTGTACCTGGGTAGCGGCGGCGGCATCGGCGCCGCGCACGAGGCAGCGCTGAAGATGGTGGAGATGACCGGCGGCAAGGTCATCACTATGGCCGAGACTTTCCTGGGCCTGCGCCACGGGCCGATGTCGAGCATCCGCCCCGGCACGCTGATCGTCGGCTTCCTGTCGGCGGATCCGGCGGTGCGCGGCTACGAGCTGGACCTGCTGCGCGAACTGGACCGCAAGCAGCTGGGCCTGGCCAAGCTGGTGGTGGGCGAGGGCATCCCCGCCGACGTACTGCGGCCCGGCGACGTGGCGATCGAACTCGCCGGCCTGGGCCACCACGGCGAACTGCCTTCGCTGCTGGCGGATGTGGCGGTGGGCCAGCTGCTGGCATTCTTCCGTTGCCTGCGTCTTGGCGATCGCCCCGACGCACCCTCGCAAGGCGTGCTCACGCGCGTGGTGCAGTCCTTCACGTTGCACGGAAACGGCGCGTGACGACGGCCGTGCCTGGACGCGTGCTGGTGGTGGGCGAGGTCAATGTCGACCTGGTCCTGAAAGGCCTGCATGCCGAGCCCGCGCCGGGCCAGGAAGTGCTGGCCGACGATTTCCTGATGACGCCGGGCAGTTCCTCGATGATCTGCGCGATGGGCCTGGCGCGGCTGGGCAATGCGGTGGCGTTCCATGGCCGGCTGGGTGCGGATGCGTGGGGGCACTATTGCCTCGGCGCCATGCGCGAGGCCGGCATCGATGTCGCTTCGCTGCAGCCGGAAGCCAGCTTGCGCACCGGCATCACCGTCTCGCTGTCCACGCCGCGCGACCGTGCGCTGGTGACCTTCAGCGGCGCCATTGCGGCACTGCGCGCGGAAGATGTCAGCGATGCGCTGCTGGCGGGCGCGGGCCACCTGCATGTGTCTTCGTTCTATCTGCAGAAAGCGCTGCGGCCCGAGATCCGCCAACTGTTCGCGCGCGCCCGCGAGGCCGGGCTGAGCATCTCGCTGGACCCGGGTTTCGATCCCGAGCAGCGCTGGGGCGACGATCTGCGCGGCGTGCTCGAAGACGTCGACGTATTTCTGCCAAACGAAGAAGAGCTGCGCGCGCTGACCGGCGAGACCGACGTGCGCAAGGCGCTGGCCGCCCTGGACAACGGCCGCACCCTGATCGTGGCCAAGCGCGGCCGGCAAGGCTGCGCGGTGCTGCATGACGGCGCGCTGCTGATCGCACCGGCGCTCGCCATCGAAGCGGTGGACAGCACGGGTGCCGGCGACTCCTTCGATGCGGGCTTCCTGCATGCGTGGCTGCGCCAGCTGCCGCTGCGCGACTGCCTGCGCTGGGGCAATGCCTGCGGCAGCCTGTCCACGCGCGGTATCGGCGGCACCACGCGCCAGGCCAGCGCGGACGAAGTCGCGGCCTTGCTGGCGGGCGCCGCATGATCACCGTCGCCGGCTTCAACACCGCGATCGACCGGCTGTACACGCTGGAGGCGCTGGAGCCTGGCGTAGTTCAGCGCGCCGCCGCGGTGCAGGCGTATCCCGGCGGCAAGGGCCTGCACGTGGCGCAGACCATCGCCGCCTTGGGCGAGCCGGTGCAGCTGGTCGGCCTGACCGACGCCTTCCACCGCAACCTGATCGCCCGCCGCATGAGCGAGCGCGGCGTGCTGTTCCACGGCGTGGAAATTCCCGGCGAGCTGCGCCACTGCCTGGCGCTGCGCGAGCGCGGCGGGCGCATGACCGAAGTGCTCGATCCCGGCCCGTTGCTGCAGCCGCGCGCGCAGCAGCAATTGCTGGACACCTTGTGGCGCTGCGTGGAAGACACCGACGCCATGGTGTTCTCCGGCAGCCTGCCGCGCGGTTTCGAAGCAGATACCTATGCCGCGCTGCTGCGCCAGATCGCGCCGCGCCGCTTGCCCTGCCTGGTCGACGCCAGCGGCGAAGCGCTGCGCCTGGCCGCCGCTGCCGGCGCCTTCCTGCTCAAGCCCAACCGCGACGAGGCGGGCCAGCTGGCCGGCCGCGCGGTGGACACGCTGGAAGACGCCGCCGCCGTGGCGCGCGAGCTGCACACGCGCGGCGTGGCATTTCCGGTGATCACGCTCGGCGCGCAAGGCGCGCTGGGGTTCGACGGCGCGGCCTGCTGGCACGCCTCGCTCGCCATCGCGCACAGCGCGAATGCGGTGGGCTCGGGCGATTGCTTCCTGGCCGGCGTGGCGGTGGCGCTGCGGCGCGGCCAGGAGCCCGCGCAGGCGCTGCGCCTGGGCGTGGCCTGCGGCGCGGCCAACGCGCTGCACGAGGAGACCGGCTATGTGCAGCGGGCGCAGGTGGAAACGCTGCTGCCGGAGGTACGGCTGGTCCGTTACGACGGTTGACGACACCGCGCGACGCCGTGGGAGCGGCGGCGCGCGGGACGGTGTTACGAGGCCACGGGGAGGACCGTGGTGTTTTCCAGAACTGGAGAGAACTGCGGCATGTCACCTGTATCCGTATCCGAACTTCCGCCTTCGCTGCGGCCTGCGTTAGCCAGGCCGCGCCGCAAATTCATCGCCGTGCTGCTCGCCGTGCTCGGCATCGGCTCCGCCCAGGCCGCGGATGATGCGGCCTTCGGCAACAGCGCCATCGCCGCGCGCTGGTCGTATGCCGACGGCAAGCTCGATCGCCTGGTGGTGGACGACAAGATCAACCAGCGCCCGCTGGAGGTCACCGCCCCCTTCGTGCTGACCCTCGCCGACGGCAGCAAAATCACCACGGCCGACATGCGCGCCAGCGCCGCGCCGAAGACAGCGGCACTCAAGGCCAATGCCAAGGCTTCGCGCCTGGCCGAGCGCCTGAAGGGGCAGTCGGTGCAGACCAGCTTCATCGACGCCGACGGCCGCTTCCGCGTCGACTGGCAACTGGTGCAGCGCGAAGGTTCGGATTACCTGCGCGAGATCGTCACCGTCACGGCGCTGAAGCAGGACGAGGCGATCAAGCGCATCGACCTGCTGCAGGCGAAGATCGCCGATGCGGAAGTGATCGGCACGGTGGCCGGCTCGCCGGTGGTATCGGGCCGCGATTACCTCGGCTTCGAACATCCGCTGTCCGGCAGCCAGGTGCACGGCAGCAAGGTGAATCTGTGGATCGACCGCGAGCTGCCGCTGCGCAAGGGGCAATCGGTGACCTACTCGGCGGTGATCGGCGCCACCCATGGCGACCAGCTGCGCCGCGATTTCGCCGCCTACGTCGAACGCGAACGCGCGCGGCCTTACGCGCCATTCCTGCATTACAACTCCTGGTACGACATCGGCTACTTCACGCCCTACACGGAAGCGCAGGCGCTGGACCGCATCCATGCCTTCGGCGAGGCGCTGAGCGTGAAACGCCACGTCAAGCTCGATTCCTTCCTGTTCGACGACGGCTGGGACGACCGCAGCGGCAGCTGGCATTTCAGCAAGGACTTCCCGCACGGCTTCCTGCCGCTGCGCGATGCCGCCGCCAGGTACGGCGCCGCGCCCGGCATGTGGCTGTCGCCCTGGGGCGGCTATGGCCCGCCGAAGAAGGAGCGCGCCGAGCGCGGCGCGCAGGCCGGCTACGAGATCATCGACGGCGGCCTGGCGCTGTCCGGCCCGAAGTACTACCAGCGTTTCCACGATGCGGTGATGGAGCTGGTGACCAAGGACGGCGTCAACCAGTTCAAGTTTGACGGCACCGGCAATGCGGACAAGGTATTCCCGGGCAGCGTGTTCGACAGCGACTTCGGCGCGGCGATCCAGCTGATCGAGGACATCCGCGCGGCCAAGCCGGGCACCTATATCAACCTGACCACCGGCACCACGGCTTCGCCGTTCTGGCTGCGCTACGCCGATTCGATCTGGCGCGACGGCGAGGACGACGACCTCACCGGCGTGGGCAGCAAGCGCGAGCGCTGGATCACTTACCGCGACCGCGAGACCTACCGCAATATCGTGGTCAAGGGGCCGCTGTTCCCGCTCAATTCGCTGATGCTCCACGGCATCATCTATGCGAAGGAAAACCGCAACCTCGGCAGCGATCCGGGCCACGACTTCGCCAGCGAAGTGCGCTCGTACTTCGCCACCGGCACCCAGCTGCAGGAGCTCTACATCACGCCCACGCTGCTGACCGAAGCGGACTGGGACGCGCTGGCCGAGGCCGCGCGCTGGGCGCGCGACAACGCCGACGTGCTGCGCGATTCGCACTGGATCGGCGGCGACCCGGGACGCCTGGACGTGTACGGCTGGGGCGCGTGGTCGCCGAAGAAATCCATCGTCACCTTGCGCAATCCGGATGCGCAGCCGCAGACGGCCGTGCTCGACCTGGCCCGGCAACTGCAGCTGCCGGCCGATGCCGCGCGCAACTTCAGCGTGCGCGACGTATGGAAGACCGGCGGCGGGCAGGTGCCCGCTTCGCTCGATGCCGACCACGCGGCGACGGTGCAGCTGGCGCCGTTCGAAGTGCTGACGCTGGAACTGACACCCACGCGCTGAGCGGATCCGGCTGTCCGGCACGGGAGGTGCGCGGACGGCCGGCGATCTTCGGGGAGGTAGGCATGACCACGTTCGAGCGCACGAGGCGCGGACTGTTGAAAGCGGCGGCCCTGCTGCCGCTGGCGGGTACGCTGGGCGGGCTGGCGCGGGCAGCGGAGCGGGCACCGTCCGTGGCCGATGCGGCGCAGGCGAGTTTCGCGATCAAACCGGAAGGAACGGGGCGCGTCGTCAGCGAGTCGCTGGCGAGCCTCAGCTACGAGACCGGCCAGCTGGCCGATCCGACCTTCTTCTCGGCCGGCAATCGCTCACTGGTGGAACTGCTGCGCCGCATGAATCCGCGGGGCGTGCTGCGCATCGGCGGCAATACCAGCGACTTCACGGTGTGGAGCGAATACCGCGGCACGCTGCCGCCGCAGCCGGCGCGCAAGGGCGGGCCGCAGCATCCGGTGATGCTGCGCCCGGAGGCCTTGCGCGAACTGGCCGGCTTTCTGCGTGCGACCGGATGGAAGCTGATCTTCGGCGTCAATCTGAAGATCGGCGTGCCGGCGATGGCGGTGGAGCTGGCCCAGGCCGTGCGCAAGGCGGCGGGTGACGATCTGGTGGCGATCCAGATCGGCAACGAGGCGAACAACTACGCGAAGGACTACGCCAGCTTCGAGGCGATGTGGCTGCCATACGCCGAAGCGTTGCGGAAGGCCGGCCTGCCGCTCGGCGGACCGGATACCGGCGCCAACTCCGACTGGGTGGCCGAGTTCGCCCGGCGGCACGGCAAGGACAGCGTTTTTCTCAGCCGCCACTACTATCGCGATGCCGCGCCGCGCGGTTCGATCGGCGACCTGCTCGGCGGCGATCCAGGTTGCATCGAAGATACCGAGCGCCTGGCGGGCCTTGCCGATGCCACGCATCTGCCGCTGCGCCTGACCGAAGCCAACTCGTATTACTTCGGCGGCCGCGACGGCGTCAGCAACGTTTTCGCTTCCGCGCTCTGGGGCGCGGACTTCATGCTCGCATTGGCGCAACTGGGCGTTGCGGGCATCCATTTCCATGGCGGCACGCTGGCTTCGGTGGAGGCTTCTCTTGGCCGCGAGGCCAATGCTTCCACCACGGCGACGGACATCGCCGCGCGCCGCGATGCCGTGAGTTCCCGCTATTCGGCCATCGCCGGCAACGTCGAACTGGGTTTCCAGCCGCGGCCGTTGTTCCACGGCATCGAGCTGGCGCAGCGCTTTGCCGGCGCACGCATGCTGCCGGCGCGCTTCGACACCGGCGGCGCCAACCTCGGCGCCTATGCCGCGCGGCGCGGCGACAGCGTGCTGGTCGCCTTGATCAACAAGGACTGCCTGCGCGACGCCGACGTCGCCGTCGGCGGCCTGGCCGGCTACGGCAAGGGCAACACCATGCGCCTGCGCGCGCCGGCGCTGGACAGCCGCGATGGCGTGAGCTTCGCCGATGCCAACGAAGACGTGCACCTGGATACGCAAGGCGCGGCGCGCATCGCCGTGCCGCGCGGCAGCGCCGCGCTGCTGAGTTTCGAACGGATGGTTTGAAAGGGCCGGCATGGACGCCGATAGCTGCCGGCCGCGCGCCGGCAGCGGGGAAGGAGCGGTCAATCAATGAGCCATAAAACGATTGGGGAGTTGCCGAAATGAACAAGCGTCAAGCCAAGTACCAGAGTCTGTGTCCACGCCCATTGAGCCTGTTGATCGCGCTCAGCCTCACCGGCGGCATCGCGCATGCGCAGTCCACCACCGGCAGCATCGTCGGCCAGGTGCCGGCGGGCATGGGCGATACCGTCACCCTGCAGAGCGGCAATGGCCTGCAGCGCGACGTGGCGGTGGACGAGCGCGGCCGTTATTCGGCCAACCAGCTGCCGCTGGGCAATTACACGGTGACCTTGAAGCGCGGCGGCCAGGCCGTGCAGACGCGCGACAACGTGGCCCTGCGCGTGGGTGCGGCCACCGACGTGTCGTTTACCGAGGCCGCCACCAAGAACCTCGAAGGCGTCAGCGTCTCCGCCAATGCACTGCCGGCGATCGACGTGACCAGCGTGGACTCGCGCACGGTGATCACCTCCGAGCAGCTGGCCAAGCTGCCGCTGGGCTATTCGGCCGAAGCCGTGGCGCGGCTGGCGCCGGGCGCGGTGAACAACGGCGGCGGCTTCACCAGCGCCACCGGCGGCTCGCTGGTCAGCTTCGGCGGTTCGGGCGCCAACGAGAACGCGTACTACATCAACGGCTTCAACACGACCGATCCGCTGAAGTCGGAGGGCGGCCTGACCTTGCCCTACGGTTCGATCGACCAGGAAGAGGCCTACACCGGCGGCTACAGCGCGCAGTACGGCCGCTCCGACGGCGGCGTGCTCAACATGGTGGGCAAGCGCGGTACCAACGAATGGCATTTCGGCGGACGCGCGAGCTGGGAACCAGCATCGCTGCGTTCCTCGGCCAAGAACTTCTATTACCAGAACGGCCTGCCGAATCCGCCGCTGCCGACCGGCTCGCTGTATTCGCCGCGCGAGAAGAACGAATACTGGATCACCACCTACGACGCCTATGTCGGCGGCCCGATCGTCAAGGACAAGCTGTTCTTCTTCGCCTCGGCGGAGATGTCCAAGCAGCAGGGCAGCTCGGTCGGCACGGTGACCAGCAGTTCGCCGTACCAGACCTACCAGTACAAGATGCCCAAGTGGTACGCGAAGCTGGACTGGAACATCAACGACAGCAATATTGTCGAACTGACCGGCGCCTCCAACAAGCGCTCGTACCAGGGCAACCTGTACCGCTACGACTTCCAGAACATGGTGCCCGGCCGCCTGGTCAGCCATGCCGACAGCACCAAGAACGGCGGCGACCTGTGGACGGGCAAGTACACCGGCTACCTGACCGAGAGCCTCACGCTCACCGCGCAGTACGGCAAGATGAAGACGCGCGCGTTCCAGCAGCCGGTCGGCTATGCCCCGGATCTGACCTACGTGTCGGGCATCACCGCGCAGAACCCGGCCATCGTCGGCAGCCAGCCGCGCTTCAACAACCAGACCACCACTTCGCTGTACGACCCGGACCGCGGCAACACGGTGACCAACCTGCGCGTGGCGCTGGAGTACAAGCTGGGCGACCACACGCTGACCGCCGGCATCGACAACCTCACCGCCGAAGCGCTGAACCAGGGCAGGGTGACTTCCGGTCCGGGCTACAGCTGGAGCTATGGCCATTCGGATCATCCGACCGCGCCGCTGGACCCGGGCCTGGGCGTGGGCCCAACCGCGGGCTTTCCCAACGGCGCCACCGGCTATTACGTGATGAGGAACGTCAACAGCCAGCTGGCCAACGTCAAGACGGTGGAGCATGCGCAGTACATCGAGGACAACTGGCAGTTCAACGACCGCCTGCTGCTGTCGCTCGGTATCCGCAACGACCAGTTCACCAACTACAACGCCAACGCGCAGCCGTACATCAAGCAGACCGCGCAATGGGCGCCGCGCCTGGGCTTTGCCTGGGACGTCAACGGCGATTCCAGCTTCAAGGTATTCGGCAATATCGGCCGCTACTATCTGGCCTCGCCGCTGGAGCCGGCGCTGAGCGCTGCTGGCGCGCAGACCAGCACCACGCAGTACTTCACCTACAGCGGCATCAATCCGGACGGCACGCCCAGCGGGCTGACCCAGATGTCGCCGCCGGTCTCGGCCAACAACAACTTCGGCGTGCTGCCCGACCCGAAGACGGTGACGGCCAAGGACCTGAAGTCGATGTACCAGGACGAGTACATCCTGGGCTTCACCAAGACCCTGGGGCAGGAGTGGGTGTACGGCGCCAAGGCCACCCGCCGCGTGCTGCGCAGCGCGATCGACGACTTCTGCGACGTCGACCTGATCACCGCCAAGGCGCAGGCGCTGGGCTACAACGTCAGCTCGCTCAACAGCTGCTATCTGATCAACGCTGGCCGCGCCAACACCTTCGTGGTGGTGGACGACGCGGGCCAGCACCACGACGTGAAGCTCAGCCGCGAGGAACTCGGCTTCCCGGACATGAAGCGCAAGTACTACGAGCTCGACCTGTTCCTGGAGCATCCGTTCGACGGCAAGTGGTACGGCAAGCTCGACTACGTGTTCTCGCGCAGCTATGGCAATACCGAGGGCTGGACGCAGTCGAACGTGCAGTCCGACGGCCCGAGCGAATCGGCCGACTGGGACAATGCGCCGATCATGGTCTACAGCAATGGCGACCAGGGCAACGACCACCGCCACCAGATCAAGCTGTGGGGCTATTACCAGATCACGCCGGAGTGGCTGGTGTCGGGCAATGTGTCGTTGATCTCGGGTGCGCCGAATGTGTGCCTGGGGCTGTTCCCGGGCGACAACCCGGATCCGTCCGGCTATGGCTCCTCGTACCACTTCTGCCGCGGCGTGCCGGTGACGCCGGGCAGCATCGGCCGCCTGCCGTGGCAGCGCCAGGTGGACCTGGGCGTGAAGTACACGCCGGACTTCGCCGCGCACAAGCTGGGCCTGCACCTGGACGTGTTCAATGTGTTCAACAGCCAGCCGGTGGTGAACATCACGCCGAACCTGTATGCCAAGTCCGACGGCACCTTGAATCCGCTGTACGGCACGCCGCGCGTGATGCAGGCGCCGCGCTACCTGCGCTTCTCGGTGACTTACGACTATTGATGAGCGACGGCACAGGGACGTGCCTTTCCATGGAATGCCCATCCGGCCACATGGCGTGTCCGGATGATTTGAACTGCAGCGGGCGGAGATATCGATGGCTGGTTTGGGGTTAATCAAGGCAGGTTCGATCTTTTTTCTCCTGTGCGGGATGTCCGCCATGCATGCCCAGCCGATGCCAGCCAAGACCGCGGCGGCGCCCGCCGCCGTGGACGACGACGCCAACGCGCCTTACAAGGTCTACGACGCCACGCCGGCCATCACCATGGGTCCGCTGCTGCTGGACATGGCCGAGGACTCGGTGGTGATCGAGTGGATGACCGATGCGCCAAGCGACGCCAAGGTCAGCTACGGCGAGCATGCGCTCGACCATGAGGCGGTGCCGCAGGTCGACGGCCTGGTCTCGGTGGGCACGATGCATCGCGTGGTGCTGCGCGGATTGCAGCCGGGGCGCACCTATCAGTACCGGGTTGCCTCACGGCGCGTGGTTGCGTTGCGGCCGTACTGGCCGGACCGCGGCAGGACCGCGGAGAGTGATGTCTACAGCTTCACGACGTTCGATGCGTCCAAGCCGAGTACCAGCTTCGCGACGATGACGGACACGCATGAAAACGTCGAGCGCGTCCGCGCCCTGGCGGAACTGGCGCAGCGCCAACCGGTGGACTTCGTCGTGCATACCGGCGACGGCGTGCATTACGCCACCGGCGAGAATCAGGTGAAAGACAAGTTCCTGGAACCGCTGGCGACGGGGCTGCAGGGCCGCATGCCGCTGCTCTATGCGCGCGGCAACCACGAATACCGCGGCGAGTTCGCCCGTTCGCTCGGCGACTATCTGCATGCGCAGGAAAGCCGCTATTACTACACGCGCGACCAGGGGCCGGTGCATCTGGTCGTGGTCGATACCGGCGAGGACAAGCCTGACGCCACCAACGTCTATGCGGGCCTCAACGATCTGCGCGCATACCGTGCAGAGGAATACGCCTGGTTCAAGCGTGTGCTGGCTGAAGAGCCACGGGTGCGCGCTGCGCCGTTCACGGTGGTGCTTGGCCACGATCCCGCATGGGGTTGGCTGGACGGCGCCGATGGCGAATGGACGAAGCGCGCGAACGAAGCGAAGGTCGACCTGTTCATCGCCGGCCATCTGCATCGGCTGGAACGGGTGAAGCCGGGCGAGCGCGGCAACGACTTCACCATCCTGGCGCTGGGCCAGGACCAGATCGCGCGGGTCGAAGCCGATGAGCGCGTGCTGAAAGTGAGCGTGATCGATCGGACGGGCAAGACCGTGGAGGCCTTCGTGCTGAAGCGGCGGGATAAATAGCGGCAGGTGTCGCCCTGCTAGCGGGGCGCACGGAAATGGCTGCTGACATCCAGATTGACGTCGCGCGGGGACGGGAAGGGTGTGGTGGCCGCAGGTGAATGCGGTCCTGCACTTGCGCTTGTCGCCGCCGCGGCGATCTGGGGTTCCGCACGAGCGCGTTTGGTGGCACGTGAAGTGGAAGGGTCAGCAACGACCTGCGTTGTCTGCCTGCCGTGAACCGCGGCGGGCCGAGTCGGACCCGCGACAGTGCCGGCAGGCGGGGAATCCGCGCGCCTCCGCTTGGCGCTTCCAGACGCAGCGCCCGGGGGCGGCTGCTGTGACGCCGCGGAAGAGGCGCTTGCCGTCGCGGCCTGGTGGGTGGAGCGCGGCGCTGCGACGGAGGTGCCTGAAGCCGCCGCGGGTGGAGGCAGCGCCAGTGGCGGAGGTTGCATATAGCTGCCGCCGGCGATGGCTGCTCCGGTCGGACCGGTGGGATGACGCAAAGGCGAATGAGGCGCGTCGGGCAGCAAGTGCCGCCCGCTGTCCTGGAGATCGCCCATCGCGCCGCCCATCAGGCGCATTACCGTGGCCTGATCGGCGGCGGACAGCGCGCGGTGATAGCGCGAGAGCTTGGTCTTGGCTGCGTTGCGATCGCTTTCATAGGTCTTGCGCGCTCCCCGGTCCTTGAGCTTGCCCGCATCCTTGACCCTGGCGGCGCGTTCTCCGGGCGCCATGCTCATCACCATCAGCGCGGCCGAGGCTACGCCGGCCGAAGGGGGCGTCAGATCGGGCGCCCGCAGCATCTTCATCATCTGCACGCGATTGAAATCGTGTCCCGCAGCCTGGCCGGCGGTATGCGTATCCGAGCCGCTATGTCCGGCCGCGCCGCCGCCGGGCACGCTGACGAAGGTTCTGCCCGTATCCGTACGCGCACCATCGCTGGCTTCCATGACGGGCCTGACGTTGGCCTCGCGGATCTTCCCGCCGGAGAAATGGCGCAGCGCCGACTTGCTCTTGGTGGCGGGCAGGGTCGACTCCACCGCACCCTTGGTGCGGCCGGACAGAAATACCGCCATGTCGGTGGGGGCAGCCGCTTCGTGGTATCCGGTGCTATGCGCGGACGCGGCCTTGGTCGGGTTGGAGGCGGCGCGGAATTCCGCCGAGGTGGTCTTGTTGCCCTTCACGATCTTTTCGGTGGCTTCCTTCTTGAACGCTCCGGCCTTGGCCTGCGAAGGCGTCAGTGTCCGGTCGTCCGCGGCGCGATAACGGGGCGCCATGGGCGGCCGCGACGCGGGAGTGAGGGGCGTCACCATCGGCGACAGCGTGCCTGCCGCGGCGGCGGTTGCCGCACGGCGCGGATCATGTTGAGACGATACGGATCGAGTGGCCGGCGATGGCGTGCGCAAGCCCGCCGCCGGCATCGGCGACAGCGATCCCGGCGAGCTGACGGCGGCCGGTGTCGTCCCCATGCCTGCCAGCGCCCCGGATGAAGGCACCACGGGTGATGGTGACGAAGGAGGCATGTGCCGGGCGGGCAAAGACCCCGTGGCAGCCTGAGGCTTATGCGACATCGTCAACGGCGCCGCGGCGCCGAATGGGCGGGGCGGCACCAACGGCGTCGACGGCGGCATGCGGGTCAGGCCGGGTGACGCATGCGTCCTTGGCATGGGCGGCGGTAACCGCAGCGGGGGAGCGGTGGGTGGGGCAACGCCGCCAGGCGCACGGCCCGACGGCCGCGCGGCAGGGGGCGTGCCCTGCGGCTTGGCTGATCCCGAACCACCGCCTGCTGCGTCCGGCTTCCCTGGCATTGCCCTGATCCCCATCAAGGACCCCGAAGACTAATCGCGGTCGCCGCCGCCTGCCAGTGAGCCGGCGGCCGGTGCCGCCGGCACCGCGAGGCAGGCGCGCGAGCAAGTAATCTGGCGGCTCTGGCCCATGGGAGGAGTACCGATGGCTCGCACCGGCACGATGAAGGGGTTGCTGGCGGGCGTGCTGGCCGTGGCATCGTGCGCTGCCTATGCCGGCGCGGCTTTCGAAGTGGGGCCCGCACGCGCGGCGTTGCAGCGCCTGCTGCCGCATCATGCGCAGCAGATCGCGCTGGTCGCACTGCCGTCCGGCACGGAAGAGCGCTACCGCATTCGCGGCCTGGCGGGCCATATCGAGATCGCCGGCACATCGCCACTTGCGCTGCTGGCCGGCGCGGAGGCTTATCTCGAACACGTGCCGCAAGTGAGCATCGGCTGGCCGGGCGACAGCCTCGACCGGCTGCCCGCCACGCTGCCTGCGCCGACGCATCCGATCGAAAGCCATGCGGTGGTGCCCGACCGATTCGCCCTCAACGACGTCGACGACGGTTATTCGGACGCCTATCTCGACTGGCCGGGATGGGAACACAAGATCGACCTGCTCGCATTGCGCGGCATCAACGAGGTGTTCGTGCCGGCGGGTGCGGAGGAGGTGTACCGCCGCGCGTTCCGTGAGTTCGGCTATAGCGATGATGAACTGCGCGCGTGGATCCCGGCACCCGCGCATCAGCCGTGGTGGCTGCTGCAGAACATGTCGGGTTTCGGCGGGCCGATATCGGCGCAACTGTTCGCGCAGCGAGTGGCATTGGGTCGCCGTATCGTCGAGCGCCTGCGCGAACTGGGCATGCAGCCGGTGCTGCCGGGTTATTTCGGCACGGTGCCGCCGGGCTTCGCGGCGAAGCAGCCCGGTGCGGCCCTGGTGCCGCAGGGCGAGTGGGTGGGATTCCAGCGGCCGGACTGGCTGGATCCGCGCGATGCGCATTTCGCCAAGGTGGCTGCTGCGTTCTATCGCCACCAGCGTGAGCTGTTCGGTGATGGTGTGCTGTACAAGATGGATCTGTTGCACGAGGGCGGGCGCGCCGGTGACGTACCGGTGGGCGAGGCTGCGAAGAAAGTGTTCGCCGCGTTGGATGCCGCGCATCCTGCCGCGCGCTGGGTGCTGCTCGGCTGGCAGCACAATCCGCCGCATGCGGTGATGGCGGCGGTACCGCATGAGCGCCTGCTGATCGTCGATGGCCTGTCCGACCGCTACAACGGCATCGACCGCAAACGCGATTGGGCGGGCGCGCCGTTCGCATTCGGCACCATTCCCAATTTCGGCGGCCACACCACGCTGGGGGCGAACGCCGGTGTGTGGATCCGGCGCTTCGCCGCGTGGCGGCGCGAGGATGCGGGCTCGCTGCGTGGCATCGCCTATATGCCGGAGGGCAGCGGCACCGATCCGGCCACATATGCGCTGTTCACGGCCCTGGCCTGGACGCCGGTGCCGGACGATGCGCCGCGCTGGTTCGAGCGCTATGCGGTGTACCGCTACGGCGGCGGCGGCGCTCATGCGCGCGCTGCGTGGCGGATCCTCGCGCAGACCGCTTATGCGATGCCGTCGGGCGAATGGTCGGAACCGCACGACGGTCTGTTTGGCGCAAGGCCGAGCCTGGATGTACGCAGCGCGGCGACCTGGTCGCCCACCGCTGCGCGCTACGATCCCGCACGCTTCAACGGCGCCGTATGCGAGTTGCTCGAGGTGGCGCCGGCATTGCGCACCACCTCTGCGTATCGCCACGACCTGGTCGACATCACGCGGCAGGCGCTCAGCAATCAATCGCGGCTGCTGCTGCCGCGCATCAAGGCAGCCTACGAAGCGAAAGACACGAAGCAGTTCCAGGCACTGACCACCGCATGGATGGACGACATGGCAATGCTCGACCGCCTGCTCGCCTCCGACCCCGACTTCCTGCTCGGCCGCTGGCTGATGCACGCAAAGGCCGCCGCGCGCGACGACGCCGAAGCGGCGCAGCTCGAATACGACCAGCGCTCGATCCTGGCCAGCTGGGGCGACCGCTCGGGCGCCGACCGCGGCGGCTTGCACGACTATGCCAATCGCGAGCTGGCGGGCCTGGTCGGCGGGCTGTATGCGCAACGGTGGCGGCGTTTGTTCGACACGCTGCAGGATGGATTGAACGGCAGTCGGACGCAGCCGATCGATTGGTACGCGATGGAGCAGTCCTGGGCGCGCTCGCGCGAGCCGTACGTTACGGAACCCGCCGGCGATCCATGGCGCCTCGCCGGGGAGGTCGCGCATCGGTTGCGGCTCTGCGCCGCTGCCGGCGACTGAGCCGGATCGTCATCCGGTCGCGGCAGGCTGCGCGCGTACGGCTATTTGCGATCGGAACGGAACGAACTGGTGATGTCCATGGCGATGCCGCGGGCATCGGCGCCGGATCCGCCGGCCGCGGTGCTCGGCGTGGTCGGCGGCGTGGCGGTGGCGACGGTGGTCGTGGTGGTGGTCGTCGTGGCCAGTCTCGGGGGCGCGGTGACGACAGGCGTGCCGATCGTCGGCGTCTGGTGCGTGCTGGATGTCGACGACGAGCTCGACGAGCTGCTGGTGGGTATGGGCGCGAACGCGGACGGCGGCGGTGTCGGCGTAAGCACGGGCGGCATGGGCAGGTAGCCGCCGCCGCTGAGGGCGGCCCCGGTACCGCCGGTCGGATCGCGCAGCGGCGAGTGGGGACGGTCGGGCAGCAGGCGGCGGCCGCTGTCCTTGAGATCGCCCATGCCCTGCTTGGCCAGTTTCATCACGACGTTCTGCTCTTTCGGCGGCAGCGACTGGTAGTACGCGCCAAGCTTGCGCTTGGCGTCGTTCCTGCGCTCCTCGTAGCTCGAGCGGGCCTGCACGTCCTTGAGGTTGCCGGCGCCTTGCGCGGTGCTGGCGATCTGGCCCGGAGCGACGCTCATGACCGTCATGGCGCCGGCGACGGTGCCTGCCACGCCGGAGGTGACGCCGGGTTCCTGCAGGGTGCGCATGCCCTGGTGGCGCAGGAAGTCGTGCGCCGCGGCCTGTCCCGTCGTCTTGACGCCGGAGCCGGTATGGCCCGCGGGCTTGCCGCCGGGCACGCTCAGCACGGTCTGCGCGGTATCCGTGCGCGCACCGTCGCTGGCTTCGGCGACGGGCCTGACGTTCGGTTCCAGGATCGTGCTGCCGGCGTACTTGGGCAGCACGCTGTTGCCGCTCCAGGCCGGCATGGTGGCCGTGCCGTCGGTGTTGACCTTGCGCCGCGACAGGAACCGCATGGCGTCCGTCGGCAGAAAGCTCTCGTGGTAGCCGCTGCTGTGCCCGGAGGTGGTCGGGTTGGACGGTGAGCGGAACTCGCTCTCGTCGATCGGCTTGGCCTGCACCACTTTTTCGGTGCCGGCGGGGCGGAAGCCGCCGGAAGAAGCCTGCCCCGAGGTCAACGTCTTGTCGGACGAGGCCTTGTAGCCAGGCATGGGCGACAGCGTCGGCGGCGCGGTCGGCGGCGGTGGCATCGGCGACAGCGAGCTCGATGGCGATGCTGCACCGGACGAGGTGGCCTGCGCGGTCGAATGCGTCGCGCCGCCATGCAAGGGCAGCATGGGCGAAAGCGCTGAGGAGGAGGTGGTGGACGAGGGCGGCGGCGTGGAGGTCGTCGATGCCGTGGTGGTGATCGAAGGCCGTGGCGCGCTGGCCGCGCCACTGCGTAACACGGGCGACAGCGTGGTCGGCCTGGGCGATGGGGTGACCATGGGCGACAGCGTCGTACTGGATGTGCGCGTGGACGAGGTGGACGAATGCTGCAGTGGCTGCCCCGAGGTCGAAGACGACGACGAAGGCGTGGAACTGCGCGGGCGCCCGCCTCCCGAACCGCCGCTGCCAGAACCGCTCCCGCTCCCGCTCCCGCTGCCGGAGCCGCTGCCGCCCGTGCCAGAACTCCCTGTTCCGTGTGGCATGACCCTGATTCCCCCTCAAGGACCCCGGAGGTTACTCCGGGCCCGGGGCGCTCGCCAGGGCGCGGCAGCCGTGGGCATTCGCGCACGGCGGGGCCTGCCGGCCCGCGCTACCATCGAACGGCTTTCGCCCAGCCCGGACGCCACGCGGATGCGCCTCCATCCCCTGCCAGCCTGAGGAGTTCCCGTGCGGCGAAGAGCCTTCCTGCGCCTGAGTGCGCTCGCACCGTTGGGTGCATTGAGCCTGCGTGTCGACGCGGCAACCGCTCCGCCGAAGCATGCGGAGCCTGCGCCCGATGGCCGCGTCCATCGCTTCGCACTCGGCAAGCGCGAGTTTCTGCTGGATGGACGTCCATTCCAGATCCGCAGCGGCGAGATGCATCCGATCCGCGTGCCGGCGGAGTACTGGACGCAGCGCATCCGCATGGTCAAGGCGATGGGCCTGAACACGGTAGCCATCTATCTGATGTGGAACGCGCTGGAACAAGAACCCGGCGTGTTCGATCTGGAAAGCGGCAACCGCGACTTCGTGCGCTTCATCAAGCTGTGCCAGCAGGAAGGCATGTGGGTGTATCTGCGACCCGGTCCGTATGTCTGCGCCGAATGGGATTTCGGCGGGCTGCCGCCGTATCTGCTGCGCGAGCCTGACATCCGCGTGCGCGACAAGGACGATCCGCGCTACATGCGGGCAGTGGCGCGTTATCTGGACACGATCGCGCCGCATATCGCGCCGCTGATGGCGGACAAGGGCGGGCCGATCCTGATGGTGCAGGTGGAGAACGAGTACGCCTCGTTCGGCGGCGACCTGGCGTATCTGCAGCGGATCCAGGCGATGTGGCGCGAGCGCGGCATCGAGGGGCCGTTCTCCATTTCGGATGGGCTGGGCACGATCCAGAAGCAGCAGACGTATCTGCCCGGCAGCGCGCTGGGCCTGGACGGCGATACCGATTTCGCCGCGGCGCAGGCGGTCGCCGGCGAGGCGCCGGTGTGGGTGGGCGAGGGTTATCCCGGCTGGCTGACGCACTGGGGCGACCAGGAGTTCCAGCGCGGCGATTACGCGGCGACGCTGAAGAAGCTGATGGCCGAGGGGCGCTCGTTCAATCTGTACGTGGCGCATGGCGGCAGCAATTTCGGTTTCGGCGCGGGCGCCAATGCGGATGCCGATTACGGCAAGTTCGATCCGGTGATCACCAGCTACGACTACGGCGCGCCGATCGACGAGCGCGGCGCGGCGACGGCGGATTACCGCGAGTTCCGCCGCATCATCGGCGAGAAGCTGGCGCATCCGCTGCCGGCGGTTCCGGCGGCGCCGCCGGCGATGCGGTTCGCGAAGTTCGAGCTGCAGCCGTATGCGTCGCTGTGGGAGAACCTTACGCCGGCGAAGCCGCTCGATCAGGGGCCGGTGGCGAACGAGCTGCTGTTCGGGCAGGACCACGGCATGGTGCTGTATCGCGCGATGTCGCCGAAGGGCGGGCGCCTGTCCGTCGAAGGCGTGCGCGATTACGCGACCGTGTTCGGCGCGGGGCGTTATCTCGGCTACATCTCGCGCGTGCGCAAGCCGGGCTTGCGCGAGGCCACCTACGTGGAGGTGCCGGCGCCGCATGCGCAGGATGGCGAGGCGATCGAGATCCTGGTCGACAGCTTCGGGCACGTCGGCTATGGGCAGGCGATGGCGGACCGCAAGGGCATCGTGGGCGAGATACGGCTGGATGGCGAAGTGCAGCAGCACTGGTCGGCGCATGGTTT
Organism: Dyella sp. SG609; assembly: GCF_012275375.1. Taxonomy (GTDB): domain Bacteria; phylum Pseudomonadota; class Gammaproteobacteria; order Xanthomonadales; family Rhodanobacteraceae; genus Dyella_D; species Dyella_D marensis. Next base: position 102,752 of record NZ_JAAZQJ010000001.1, read on the forward strand.
TCCGCTCGACGATGCTTATCTGGCGGGGCTGCGTCCGCTGGCGCGCAAGCCGGAGCGGCCGGGGCTGTTCTTCAAGGGCGCCCTGGCGCTGCAGAAGACGGCGGATACCTATCTGGACATGAGCGCCTGGGACAAGGGCTATGTGTGGGTGAACGGGCATCTGCTGGGAAGGTATTGGCGGATCGGGCCGCAGCAGCGGTTGTTCTGTCCGGCTTCGTGGTTGAAGGCGGGGGAGAACGAGGTGCTGGTGTTCGATATGCATCGTGTTGAAGCGGCGGCGATCGAAGGGTTCGAGCACCTGCACGCCTAGCCGTCATTCCGGCGTAGGCCGGAATCCAGTAGCGACAGTGTTGGATTGTCGCGTCATCGCCCAAAAGCGAAATGCGTGGCGATATCGCGACAATCGAGCCCCGACGTCACTGGATTCCGGCCTGCGCCGGAATGACGAGGATTGAGAGGTTGTCGCGGTCCCGTCAGAACTCCACATGCGCACGCAGCGCCACGAACCTCGCCGGCCCGCGGTCGCGGTTGTAGCCAGGGTGCCGCACCCACTGGACATCCGGGCTCAGCGTCAGATGCTCGAACGGCACGAAGCTGTAGTACGCCTCCATGATTTGTTCGCGGCCGTAATTCAAGGCGCCGTCGCCCAGCACGAAACCGCTGCCGCCCAGCTCCAGATATTCGCGGTGCGGCGAAGACAGCGCATTGATCGCCAGGCCCAGGCTGAAGTGATCCTGCTGGCGTCCCCAATGCGTGCCGGACAGCTGGAAACCGCCGCTCAGCGTGCGATCCACTTCGGTGAACGCGAACGACTCGTTGCGCCCGTCGTTCCAGCCGGCACGCATGAATAAACCGGTTTCCCCGCCATCGGCCAGCGGCAGTTCGCCATTGAGGCCGATGCCGTACTTCTTGCGGCCGGGGCGGTCGTCCGCGCGGATATCCGGCGTGCTGCCGGTGGCCAGCGCCTGCGCTATCACGGTGCGGTACACGCCCATGCTCGCCTGGTTCTGGAACAGCAGGGCGCGCAAGGCCCAGCCATCCTTGTCCGGCTGGAGGGTCAATTCCAGCTGCTGCCCGCGCGCCTTGCGCAGCGATTCCACCAGGCGCGAGCCGTTCGCTTCGGTGGGCATGCGGTAGATGCCGTAGCGCAGGCTCCAGCCCGCTTCGACCAGGCCCAGCATCAGGCCTTCGGTATAGCCGCGCGTGTCGGCGGCGAAATCCCAGGCCACGTTGTTGAACAGCGCCCAGTTCATGAATTGCGTGCGGGTGCCGTCGGCGTAGCGGTTCTTGTCGAAGTCGTCATTGATCGCCATCTTGCCGATCTTCACTTCGATGCGGCGCGCGGCTTCCTTGCCGGGCAGCTGGTCCATGGCGCGCTCGTTGTCCTCGGTGTCGTCGCCCAGCGGCAGGGTCCAGCGCAGGAAGCGGCGCGCGACGTAGGGCGATTTGCCCAGGTTGGCGGAGCCGGAGCGGATCACGTCGCCGTTGGGCAGGCCGGCCATGCCGGTGGCGCCGCTGACGCCCTGGCCCTTGAACATCTCCACGTCGAAGTAGAACTGGAAATGCGCGGGCAGGGCCACGCCGAAGTAGGCGCCGAAGGTGTGCGAGCGGGCGGTGTCGGTGCGTGCGCTGAGGCTGAGCGGGCCCGAGTAGGGCGAATGCACGCGGTCCTGATGCTGGTCGATCATGGTGTATTGCGCGCCGAGGAATTGCGGCACGAACACCGGTGCTTCGTCAGCGCGCAGGGCCGGGCCGGCGGACAGCAGGGCGGCGACTGCCAGGAAACGCAGCGATTTCATCCTTACTCCGTGGCGGCGCGGCCCATGTTTCCGCGGCAAGGCGCATGGTGGCATGCGGGTGTGGCACGTCAACGTCAACGATGTCCCGGCGCCGGAAAACGGGGCGGCATCGTTCCAAAAGAAAGGCCGCCTTGCGGCGGCCTTTGGATCCTGCATCGGGCAAACCATCAACCGCCGCGCGAAGCCTTCTTGCGGTCGTTCTCGGTGAGGTGCTTCTTGCGCAGGCGGATTTCCTTCGGGGTGATCTCGACCAGCTCGTCGTCGTCGATGAAGTCCAGCGCCTGCTCCAGCGAGAACTTGATCGCGGGGGTGAGCTGGATCGCATCGTCCTTGCCGGAGGCGCGCATATTGGTCAGCGGCTTGGGCTTGATGGCGTTGACGGTGAGGTCGTTGTCCTTGGAGTGGATGCCGACCAGCTGGCCTTCGTACACCGCGTCGCCTTCGGCGGCGAACAGCTTGCCGCGCTCCTGCAGCGGCCCCAGCGAATAGGCGGGGGTGTTGCCGGCGGCGTTGGCGATCATCACGCCGTTGAGGCGCTTGGCGATCTGGCCTTCTTCCTTCGGACCGTAGTGGTCGAACACGTGGAACAGCAGGCCCGAACCCTGGGTCAGGGTCTTGAACTGGTTCTGGAAGCCGATCAGGCCGCGCGCCGGGATCATGTACTCCAGGCGCACGCGGCCCTTGCCGTCCGGCTCCATGTTCTTGAGCTGGCCCTTGCGCACGCCCAGGCGCTCCATCACGGGGCCCTGGTGGATTTCTTCCACGTCGACCACCAGCTGCTCGATCGGCTCCATCTTCTGGCCGTCGATCTCCTTGATGATCACTTCCGGACGCGACACGGCGAGCTCGTAGCCTTCGCGGCGCATGTTCTCGATCAGCACCGACAGGTGCAGCTCGCCGCGGCCGGAAACCAGGAACTTGTCGGCGTCCGAACCCTGCTCGACGCGCAGCGCCACGTTGTGGACCTGCTCGCGCTCCAGGCGCTCCTTGATCTGGCGGCTGGTGAGGAACTTGCCGCCGGAGAGGTCCTTGTTGCCGGCGAACGGCGAGTTGTTCACCTGGAAGGTCATGCTGATGGTGGGCTCGTCCACGGTCAGCGCGGGCAGCGCCTCGGGGGTGTCGAGCGCGCACACGGTGTCGGAGATGGTCAGCTCCTGGATGCCGGAGATGGCCACGATGTCGCCGGCCTCGGCGGTCTCCTGCTCGATGCGCTCCAGGCCCATGAAGCCCAGCACCTGCAGGATCTTGCCCTGGCGCTTCTTGCCGTGGCGGTCGATCACGGCCACCGGCATGTTCTTCTTCAGGGTGCCGCGCTGGATGCGGCCGATGCCGATCACGCCGACGAAGTTGTTGTAGTCCAGCTGGCTGATGCGCATCTGGAACGGGCCTTCCGGATCGACTTCCGGCTTGGGCGCGTGCTTCATGATCGCTTCGTACAGCGGGGTCATGTCGCCTTCGCGGGTCTCGGGGTCGAGCGAGGCGTAGCCGTTCAGGGCCGAGGCGTAGACGATCGGGAAGTCCATCTGCTCCGGCGTGGCGCCGAGGCGGTCGAACAGGTCCCACACCTGCTCCACCACCCAGTCGGGGCGGGAGCCGGGGCGGTCGATCTTGTTGACCACCACGATCGGCTTGAAGCCCATCGCGAAGGCCTTCTGGGTCACGAAGCGGGTCTGCGGCATCGGGCCGTCCATCGCGTCGACCAGGATCAGCACGGTGTCGACCATCGACAGCACGCGCTCCACCTCGCCGCCAAAGTCGGCGTGTCCGGGCGTGTCCACGATGTTGATGCGGTTGCCCTGCCAGGTGATGGCGGTGTTCTTGGCCAGGATGGTGATGCCGCGTTCCTTTTCCTGGTCGTTGCTGTCCATCACGCGCTCGGCGAGCACGGTGCGCTCGGAGAGCGTGCCGGACTGCTTCAGCAGCTGGTCGACGAGCGTGGTCTTGCCGTGGTCGACGTGGGCGACGATGGCGATATTGCGCAGATTTTCGATGGACATGGAGTGGGCTCGGGCGGCCGGAATGGCCGTCGCGTGGTTTTCTCAAGGGCGAATCGGCGGATTATACGGGCTTATGTGACAACTTGCTTGTCGTCCGCCTGCTTTGCGCCCTCTCCCCCTCGGGGAGAGGGCCGGGGTGAGGGGCCGGGGCTCGCGAAAACGCCTGTTCGCGGCGAAGCGCCCTGAAGAGCCCATTCAGGCAGCAGTGCGCGCCCGGGTCACCCGGCTGGCCGTTTCCTTGTGCAACTGCGCCGCCAGCCAGGCCCCCGCCGCCACCAGCAGGTCCAGGTTCACCCCGGTTTCCATGCCCATGCCGTGCAGCATGTAGACCACGTCCTCGCTGGCCACATTGCCCGTGGCGCCCTTGGCGTACGGGCAGCCGCCGGTGCCGGACACGGCGCTGTCCACCACCCGCACCCCTTCCTCCAGGCAGCTGAGGATGTTGGCCAGGGCCTGGCCGTAGGTGTCGTGGAAGTGCACGGCCAGGGCGGCCATGGGCACCTCGGCCGCCACGGCCTTCAGCATGGCGCGGGCCTTGGCGGGGGTGCCGACGCCGATGGTGTCGCCCAGCGAGATCTCATGGCAGCCGAGCTGGTGCAGGCGCGCGGCCACGCGCACCACGTCCGCCACCGGCACCTCGCCCTGGTAGGGGCAGCCCAGCACCGTGGACACGTAGCCGCGCACCTTCACGCCTTCGGCCCGGGCCAGTTCCAGCACGGGGCGGAAGCGCTCGATCGATTCGTCGATGCCGGCATTGATGTTCTTGCGGTTGAACGCCTCGGAGGCCGCGGTGAACACCGCCACCTCGGTGGCGCCCACTTCGCGCGCGCGCCGGTAGCCCTGTTCGTTCGGCACCAGCACGGGGTAGCTCACCCCGGGCACCTTGCGGATGCCCTGGAACACCTCGGCGGCGTCTGCCAGCTGCGGCACCCACTTGGGGCTGACGAAGCTGGTGGCCTCGATGGTGGCCAGGCCGGTGGAGGAGAGGCGGTCGATCAGGGCGATCTTCACGTCGGCCGGGAGCATGGCCTTTTCGTTCTGCAGGCCGTCGCGGGGGCCGACTTCGACGATGCGGACGTGGTTGTCGTTCATGGCGGTAGTGACCCGTGGCAACGTGAAGGGAGATGCGTCCGGCGCGGCGCCGGTCAAGTGGCGAAGCGCACCAGCACGGCGTCGGCTTCGACGAAATCGCCCTGCGCGGCGCCGATGCTGTCGATGGTGCCGGCGCGCGGGGCCTTGAGCGCCAGTTCCATCTTCATCGCTTCCATCACCAGCAGCTCCTGGCCTTCTTCCACCTGGTCGCCCGGCCTGGCCTTGACCAGCACGATGCGGCCCGGCATCGGCGCCGCCACCTGGTTGCCGCCGCCGCCTTCCTTCGCGGCCCACTCGAACGCGGCCGCGCGCATGAACGCGTGGCGGCGGCCGTCGGCGTCGTGCAGCAGCACGCGCTGCGCATCGGCGCGCAGCGGCAGGCGCAGCGCTTCGCCGTCGAAGCGGGCGCTGAGCGCATTGCCGTCGTGGCGCGCGCCCTGCACCTGGCAGCTGGCCTCGCCGTGGCGCAATTGATAGTTGCCGTCGTGGCCGTGGGCTTCCACTTCGTAGCGCTGCTCGCGCAGCGACAGCGCCACGATGCGCTTGCCGGCATGGCCGACGCGCCAGGCGTCGGCGCGGGACCAGGGCGAATAGGGATCGCTGCCATGCGCGGCCTGCGCCGCCACGGCATGTTCGTCGTGCAGCAGCGCGGCGACGGCGGCGGCGAACAGCAGCTGCGGCGCGGGCGCGGCGTCGCCGGCCAGGAATTCCTCGAGGTGGCGGTCGAGATAGCCGGTGTCGATGCGGCCTTCCAGCACCACCGGGTGGCGCACCAGGCGCTCGAGGAAGGCGATATTGGATTTCGGCCCGGCGATCTCGCAGGCCATCAGCGCTTCGCGCAGGCGCTGCAGCGCTTGCGCGCGGTCGCGGTCGTGCACGATCAGCTTGGCGATCATCGGGTCGTAGAAGATGGTGACCGTGTCGCCTTCGATCACGCCGCCGTCCAGGCGCACGTGGCGCGACGGTGCCGGCAGGCGCAGGCGCAGCAGCTTGCCGGAGCCGGGCAGGAAGTTCTGTTCCGGGTCTTCCGCATACAGGCGCACTTCGATGGCATGGCCCTGCGCGTGGATCTGATCCTGGCGCAGCGGCAGCGCTTCGCCGGCGGCCACGCGCAGCTGCCATTCGACCAAGTCCAGGCCCAGCGTTTCCTCGGTGACCGGATGCTCCACCTGCAGGCGCGTATTCATTTCCATGAAGAAGAATTCGCCGCTTGGGCCGACGATGAATTCCACCGTGCCCGCGCCGACGTAATCCACCGCGCGCGCCGCGGCTACCGCCGCCTCGCCCATGGCGGCGCGGCGTTCCGGCGTGAGGAAGGGCGAGGGCGTTTCTTCCAGCACCTTCTGGTAGCGGCGCTGCGCCGAGCATTCGCGCTCGTTGAGATGGATGACGTTGCCGTGGCTGTCGCCGAACACCTGGAATTCGATATGGCGCGGATGCTCGACGTAGCGTTCCAGGATCACCCGCGTATCGCCGAAGGCATTGGCCGCCTCGCGCTGCGCGGAGGCGAGCGCGTCGGCGAATTCCTTCTCGGCGCGCACGATGCGCATGCCCTTGCCGCCGCCGCCCGCGGCGGCCTTGATCATCAGCGGGAAGCCGGTGCGGCGCGCCTGCTCGGCGAGGAAGTCCGCGTCCTGGTTGTCGCCGTGGTAGCCCGGCACCAGCGGCACCGCGTGCTTTTCCATCAGCGCCTTGGCGGCCGCCTTGGAACCCATGGCGTCGATGCTGGCCGGGCGCGGGCCGATAAAGGCGATGCCGGCCTCGGTGCAGGCGCGCGCGAAGGCGGTGTTCTCGGACAGGAAGCCGTAGCCAGGATGGATGGCCTGGGCGCCGCTGCGCCGGGCTACGTCGAGGATGGCGTCGGCGCGCAGGTAGGAGTCGGCCGGACGCGGCCCGCCGATCGGCCAGGCCTCATCGGCGAGGCGCACGTGCTGCGCATCGGCATCGGCCTCGGAGTACACCGCGATGGTGTGGATGCCCAGGCGGCGGCAGGTGCGGATCACGCGGCAGGCGATCTCGCCGCGGTTGGCTATGAGTACGCGCTCGAACATGCACGGGTCCGTCGTGGGTGGGGTGCAAAGTCCGTAAAACTAGCAGAACGGGCGTTTCAGGCCGATGCGCGGCGCAGCATTCATGCGAACGGCGTAGGTTGGGGTGAGCGCAGCGAACCCCAACGATGGCGTGCCGGCGGCTGTTTGTTGGGGTTCGCTGCGCTCACCCCAACCTACGTCGACGATGAGGGCGTTATTCGCCTTCCCAGTAATCCACCGACTCGCCCTGCCTCCCCACTACGCGGAAAAACTGCGGCATCCCGTCCGCCCCCGGGCCGTACTCCGCCATTACGCCGTACTTGTTACTGTCCGGGTACTCGCACACCTCCGGATACTGCCGCGTGCTGATGCTCAGATAGCGCAGCTCCTTGTCGCTGGTGTTGGCGATCTGGTGCGCGGTCTCCGGCCCGCCGGGCGGGCAGGCGATGATGTCGCCGGCGCGGATGGGGTGGCGTTCCTCGCCGATGCGCACTTCGCCTTCGCCATCCAGCACGAAGAACATTTCCTCGTTCACGCGATGGTTGTGGAACGGATAGCCGCGCTTGCCCGGCGGCAGCACCGTCACGTTGTAGCCGAGCTTCTGCGCGCCGAGCTGCATCGAGATGCGCGCGATGCGCGGGCCGTAGCGTTCGGCGGCGGTGCCGGTGGGGGCGAAGGCGAGCGGGATGGGCTGCGGTTCGACGTCGGCGACATTGACGATTTGGCGGGCCATGGCAAGTCCTGGGTAGGTTGGGGTGAGCCGGAGGCGAACCCCAACAATGCGATGCGCGTGGAGGTGGTGGTGTCGGGGTTCGCTGCGCTCACCCCAACCTGCGCCGCGGCGTCAGGCGGGCAGGTGGCAGACGGCTTCCACGTTATGGCCGTCCAGATCCAGTACGAAAGCCGCGTAGTAGTTGTCGTGGTAATGCAGGCGCAGGCCCGGCGGGCCGTTGTCGGTGCCGCCGGCGGCCAGCGCCGCGGCGTAGAAGCGGTCGACCGCTTCGCGCGTCGGCGCCACGAAGGCCACGTGGATGGCCGACAGCGGCGCGATCGGGTCGGCGCTGATCCAGAAGCTGGGCTTGCCGTCCTTGCCGAAGCCGGCATGCGAGCGGCTGCCCGTCACTTCCTGGGTGACTTCCATCGCCAGGCCGCCGCCGAGCGGGGCCAGCACGCGTTCGTAGAAGGCCTTGCTGCGTGCGTAGTTGGAGACGGGCACGCCGATATGGTCGAGCATGGAAGCTACTCCTTGCAGGGAATGACGGTGGCTGGCGCGGCGAGTTTATGCCGGCGCGGCCCAGGCCGCAGCGCGCTTGTCGAGGAAAGCGCCGAGTCCTTCCTGGCCTTCGGCGGAAACGCGCAGGCGGGCGATCAGTTCGGCGTTCTCGCGGTCGATGCGCTCGGCCTGCGCCTGGTCCTGCCCGGCCACGCGCAGGGCCAGCCGCTTGGCCTCGGCCTGGGCGACGGGGCCGGCCTTGGCGAACGCGGCCAGCACGGCGTCCACCGCGCCGTCCAGTTCCTGCGCCGGCACGCACTGGTGCAGCAGGCCGATGCGCTGGGCGGTCGGTGCGTCGAACAGTTCGCCGGTCAGGAACAGGCGGCGCGACTGGCGCAGGCCGATCGCGGCGATCACGTACGGCGAGATCACCGCCGGCACCAGGCCGAGCTTGACCTCGGTCAGGCCGAACTTCGCGCCGTCCACGCCGATGGCGATATCGCAGCAGGCGACCAGGCCCACGCCGCCGCCGTAGGCCGCGCCGTTGACCCGCGCGACGGTGGGCTTGGGCAGGAACTGCAGGGTGCGCATCAGCGCGGCCAGGCGCAGCGAATCCTCGCGGTTCTCCGCCTCGCTGGCCTTGGCCATGCCGCGCATCCAGTGGAGGTCCGCGCCGGCGGAGAAGCTGGCGCCCGCGCCGGTGAGCACCACCGCGCGCACGGCCGGGTCGCGGCCGGCGGCGGCGAGCGCATCGGTCAGTTCGGCGATCAGGCCGTCGTCGAAGGCGTTGTGCACCTGCGGGCGGTTCATCGCGATGGTGCGGACGCCGGCGCGATCGGCGAGCTGGAGGCTGGTGTACATGGCGGCCTGGAGGTCTGGGGAAAGCGCCTAGGTTAGTCAAAGGCGGCGGCCAACGGCCAAGGGGCAGCAAGAGCTTGCGATCCACCCGTAGGCAATGGCACAGCCGGTGTTGATTCCCCCGTTTCCATCACAACCTGGTTACAATGCGAACCATTCTTATTTGAGTGTTGGCCGTGCGACTGTCCGACCTGCCGAAAGGGGCGCCTGCCGTGGTGGACCGAGTGGACGATGTGCTTGCCGGCGATCCGATCGCGCAACGCCTGCGCGACCTGGGTTTCGTCGCTGGCGAGCCCGTCCGCGTGGTGGCCCGCGGGCCGCTGGGTGCGGATCCGCTGCTGATCCAGATCGGCTCGACGCGCTTCGCCCTGCGCCGCAGCGAAGCGGCGCGCGTCACGGTGCGCACGGGAGAACACGTCCAAGGAGTGCACGGATGAGCGCCAGCACCCTGCGCATCGCCCTGGTGGGCAACCCCAACTGCGGCAAGACGGCGCTGTTCAACCAGCTCACCGGCGGCCGCCAGAAAGTGGCCAATTACGCCGGCGTCACCGTGGAGCGCAAGGAAGGCCGCTTCACCGCGCCCAGCGGCCGCGTACTGCACCTGATCGACCTGCCGGGCACCTACAGCTTCGACGCCACCAGCCCGGACGAGCAGATCACCCGCGACGTCTGCGCCGGCGCCTATCCGGGCGAGCCGGCACCGGATCTGATCGTCTGCGTGGCCGACGCCACCAACCTGCGCCTGCACCTGCGCTTCGTGCTGGAAGTGAAGCGCCTGGGCCGCCCGGTGGTGCTGGCGCTGAACATGATGGATACGGCGCGCCGCCGCGGCATCGATATCAACGTGGACGAACTGCAGCGCCGCCTGGGCATCCCGGTGGTCGAGACCGTCGCGGTGAAGCGCGGCGGCGCCAAGGCGCTGATCGAGCGTGTGGACGGTGCGATTCCGGAAGCGCCGGCCGCCTTGCCGGACGACCCGGCCAGCCGCGCCGACCTGCACGGCCAGGTGCGCGAGCTGCTCGCCGCCACCGTGGCGATGCCGCGCAGTACCGACGCCATCGACGACGCGCTCGACCGCTGGGCGCTGCATCCGGTGTTCGGTCTCGGCATTCTCGCGGTGCTGATGTTCCTGATCTTCCAGGCCGTGTTCTCCTGGGCGCAGCCGGTGATGGATGCCATCGCCGCCGGCGTGGCCGCGCTTGGCGGCTGGGTGACCAGCGCGCTGCCGCAGGGGAGCGCGCTGCACAGCCTGCTCAACGACGGCGTGTTCGCGGGCCTGGGCGCGGTGCTGGTGTTCCTGCCGCAGATCCTGATCCTGTTTCTGTTCATCCTGGTGCTGGAGGAATCCGGCTACCTGCCGCGCGCGGCCTTCCTGCTGGACAAGCTGATGTTCAAGGCGGGCCTGACCGGGCGCGCCTTCATTCCGCTGCTGTCGAGCTTCGCCTGCGCCATCCCCGGCATCATGGCCACGCGCAGCATCACCGACCCGCGCGACCGCCTCACCACCATCCTGGTGGCCCCGCTGATGACCTGCTCGGCGCGCCTGCCCGTGTACACGCTGCTGATCGCCGCCTTCATTCCGCAGCGCACGGTGTGGGGCGTGTTCAACCTGCAGGGCATCGTGCTGTTCACGCTGTACGTGGCGGGCATCGTCAGCGCGCTCAGCGTGGCCTTCGTGATCAAGCGTTTCCGCAAGGACAAGAGCGAGCACGCGCTGCTGATGGAGCTGCCCTCGTACCGCCTGCCGAATCCGCGCGACATCGCGCTGGGCCTGTGGGAGCGCGCGCTGATCTTCCTCAAGCGCGTGGGCGGCATCATCCTGGCGCTCACCGTGCTGCTGTGGTTCCTGTCCAGCTTTCCGGCGCCGCCGGAAGGCGCCACCCAGCCGGCCATCGACTACAGCCTGGCCGGCCGCCTGGGCCGCGCGCTGCACTACGTGTTCGCGCCGATCGGCTTCAACTGGCAGATCTGCATCGCGCTGATCCCGGGCCTGGCCGCGCGCGAAGTGGCGGTGTCGGCGCTGGGCACGGTGTACGCCATGTCCGCGGCCGCGGGCGGCGACGATGCGCTGGCCAGCCAGCTCGGTCCGGTGATCGCGCAGCAGTGGTCGCTGGCCACGGCGCTGTCGCTGCTGGCCTGGTACGTGTTCGCGCCGCAATGCATGTCGACCATGGCGGTGATCCGCCGCGAGACCAATTCCTGGCGCAACGTGGCGATCACGGCGGGCTATCTGTTCGGCCTGGCCTATCTGGCTTCGCTGATCACCTACCAGGTGGCGAGGGCGCTGTCGTGACTGCGTTCGCCATCGTGCAGGCGGTGATCATCGGCGCGCTGGTGCTGTGCAGCGCGCTGTACGCCTTCCGCAAGCTGCTGCCGGGCCTGAGCACGCGCTGGCTGGCGGCGGCTTCGGCCTCGCTCAACAAGCCGTGGCGCAAGCCCTGGCTGCGCGCGCTGGGCCGCCGGCTGCAGCCGGCGCAGGCCACCGGCAACTGCGGCGACGGCTGCGGCACCTGCGGCAGCTGCGGACCGACGCCGCCGTCCGCGGCGCGGCCCGAGGCGCAGCCGCTGGAATTCCGTCCGCGTCAGCGTTGACGCTTCTGCTCGTCATCCCGGCGCAGGCCGGGATCCAGTGGCGTTACCGCTGGATTGTCGCGCAAGGGTGCAAGAGCTCCGGCCTTACGTCATCGCTCAGATGAGCCATGTCGCTACTGGATCCCGGCCTGCGCCGGGATGACGCTGTGTAGGCAGCGCTTCCCTATCGATCAGGCATCACCGCTGCGCCGGAAGCGCAGCTGCTTGCGCTGCTTGAACAGATCCACCATCCAGAACATTACGGCGCCCGCCGCGGGCAGCCGCGCGTCGCTCAGCAGCACCACGGCCGCGATGATCACCAGCACGCCGACCAGCGTATCCGGCAGCTTGCTCAGCCATGAGCGCTTGCCCGGATTGCGCGCGCGCATGCGCAGGAAGCCGAGGGCCAGCGCCGGTATCGCCAGCAGCTGGGCGGGGAACAGCAGGGGCTTGCCGTCGTCGGTCTGGCCCAGGCTGTAGATGGCGAACGCGGCCAGCGCCAGCACGGGCACGAAGGCCATGCGCAGCAGCGGCCATGGCGTCACCGGTTGTTCCGGCTGCTGCTGCCAGCGCCAGGCCACCAGGAACAGCAGGTAGTAAGCCCAGGCGCCGGTGGCGATGCCGGCCAGGACCGGAAAAACGTTGCGGCCTTCGGGGTCGTCCACGACCGCATACAGCAGCGTGCCCAACAGCAGCAGCGCGAAGCAGCGGATCGCACCGACGATCACCCGCGGCCGCGTCACCACGAAGCGCTCGGCCGCGCCGATGCAGAAACGCGTGAGGCGCGGATCGAAGAAGCTGTCGAGCAAGGCCACGTTGCCGCCGCACAGCCGCAGCGCAAAACGCCCCAGCGCGCTGAGCTGTTGCGGGATCAGCGCGGCGAACGCGATCCACCACCAGCGGAACGGCTGGCGCAGGCGCTGCAGTTCGCGCCAGGCCTGGTTCGGCATCGGGTAGGGCTTTTTCGGATCGCGCGTGACGGTGGCGAGCACATTCTTGTTGCGCTCCTGCATCAGCCACGACAGCTCCAGGCGCGCGGCGAAATCCTGCGGCGCCTGCCCGGCCTGCGCCAGCAGCGGGCGCAGGCCGAAGAACTGGATCAGCAGCGCGGCGCAGGCCGCGGGCATCGGCGGACGCTCCAGCCACAGCCGTTCGAACAAGGGCCGCGCGGCGGCCTGGCGCACGGCGAAGTTGCGCAGCGCCGGCTGCACGCACAGCACGGCTTCCAGCGCCGCGCGGTCGCCGGCCAGCGCCTGCGCGCTGAGCCAGGCATAGAAGCCGTCCATGTCCAGCCACTGCGCATTCGCGCCCCAGGGCTGCATGGTGGGCGAGTGGCGCTTGACCAGCTGGTAGCGCTCCTGCGCGAGGTTGCGCAGCTGGTGCAGGTGCATCGCGTCGACGCCGCTCTGGGTGTGCTCCAGATCGAAGAAGCCCAGTGTGGCGTCCATGCTCGCCGCGTCGATCGGCGGCACTTCCTGCAGCAGCCGCTGGATCAGCGCGCGCCCCACCTGCTGCTTGATCTGCAGCGACCATAGCGCGGGCTGCTCGTGCAGCCAGGTTTTCAGCTGGCGCGGGTCGCCCAGCGGCGCCAGCTTCAGATAGGCCTCGATAAAGACCTGCAGATCGAAGACCTGCGGCGCCGCGGCGGTGGGCGGCTGGCCGAACTGCACGGGGCGCCACGGCTGGTGCCTGTCCGGCACGGGCGGCGGCGGGGGCATCGGCGCGGGCGCCGCCGCGGGCGGCACGCGCGGCATCTGCGGTGCCGGTGCCGCAGGCGGCACGTGCGGCATGTGCGGAGCGGGCGGCACGTTCGGTACATGCGGCATCTGCGGTGCGGAACGCATCGGCGGCAGCTCCGGCATAGGCTGCGGCTGGACCGGCGCGGCGATTTCTCCGGCGCGCTCCAGCTCCTCGCCGTCGTCCTCTCCGGCTTCGTCCTCGTCCGGCGCCATCGCCATCATCGCCGCGCGCGCCTGCCAGGCCAGGGCGCGCTGATACATCTCGTGCAGCTGCTGGAAGCCGGCCGGATCCTCGTCCGGACGCACCGTCCGCAGGCGCCTGGCATAAGCGCGCTTGATCTCCCGCTCGTCCGCTTCCGGCGGCAGGCCGAACCAGTCGAGCGGGGACTTCACAGGCTGGCCTCGAGCGTGTCCAGCGCCTCGCCGAAGTGGCGGCGGTGCTCGCGGATCATCTGCTCGTCCTGGCTTTCCAGGATCGAGCGGAAGCGCGCGATCCAGTGCTGCAGCTGGTCGCGTGCCTGCACGTATTCCTCGTACAGGCGTTCGGCGCGGGCGAGCATGGCGATGTTCTCCTGCTTGTCGCGCGGATGCACCTTGATGCTTTCCAGCGCCAGCAGGCGCGCGCGGATTTCCTCGGGGCTGAGCACGCCGGGGTTCTGTTCCAGCACCAGCTCGTGGCGCTCGCGCGTGGCGATCACCTCGGCTTCCACCTGCAGCACGCCGTTGACGTCGTAGGTGAAGCGCACGTTCACCGCGTTCTCCTGGGTGCTGCGCTGCGGCGGCAGGGGAATGTCCAGCTCGCCCAGCTTGATGTTGCGCTCGACCATCGGGTTCTCGCCCTGGAACACGCGCAGCTTGATTTCGCGCTGGTGGTCGCGGGTGGGATAGAACTGCTCCTCGCGGCTCACCGGCACCGTGCTGTTGCGGTGGATGATCGGCGCGAAGAAGCCGTCCTGCTCGGTGCCGCCTTCGTCGCGGCGCGATACCGCGATGCCCAGCGTGTAGGGGCAGACGTCGGTGAGGATCACTTCGTCCAGGCGCTGGTCGCGCGCCTTCATGCCGGCCGCCGCGCAGGCGCCGAGCGCGATGGCCTGGTCGGGGTTGATGTGGCGCAGCGGCAGCCGGCCGAACATGCGCGAGACCAGGCGCGCCGCCAGCGGCATGCGGCTGGCGCCGCCGACCAGGATGATCTCGTCGAGCTGGTTCGGTTGCAGGCGCGCATCGCGCATGGCGCGTTCCAGCGGCGCGCGCATGCGCTGCACCAGTTCCTCGCTGAGGCGGGCGAAGCGTTCCTCGTCGATGTTCCAGGACAGCAGCTCCTCGCCGCGCTTCCAGTTCACCTGGGCCTGGCCGGCGCCGAGCTCGCGCTTGGCCTGCTCCAGGCGGCGGCGCAGCTGGCCGCGTTCCTGCGGCGACAGCTCGCCCAGCTTGTGGTCGGCGTGGAAGGCCGTTTCCAGCACGTCGAGGAAATCCTCGCCGCCGAGATAGTTGTCGCCGGCGCTGGCATGCACTTCGACCACGCCGTCGAACATCTCCAGGATCGACACGTCGAAGGTGCCGCCGCCCAGGTCGAACACCAGGAAGCGCGTGCCGTCGCGCTGTTCCTGCAGGCCGTAGGCCAGCGCCGCCGCGGTGGGTTCGTTGATCAGCCGCTCCACGCGGATGCCGGCCAGCTCGCCGGCGGCGCGGGTGGCCTTGCGCTGCGCGTCGGAGAAATAGGCCGGCACGCTGATCACCGCCTCGCTCACTTTCTCGCCGGTGGCCGCCTCGGCGTCGGCGATGAGCGTGCGCAGGATCAGCGCCGAGAGTTCTTCCGGCCGGAACGTGCGGGCGCCCAGGCGGGTTTCGCGCGCGGTGCCCATCCAGCGCTTGAAGGCGGCGACGCTGTCGCCGGGGTGGCTGATCATGCGGTCGCGCGCGGCCTGGCCGACGATGATGTGGCCTTCCTCGTCGACACTCACCACCGAAGGCGTCAGCAGTTCGCCCAGCGCATTGGGAAACAGTGTTGAACCGGCTTCGCCGTAGCGGCCGACGAGCGAGTGGGTGGTGCCTAGGTCGATGCCGACGATCATGCTTGCGAACCCTTGTCGATAAATGAAACCCGCGGCGCGCTCAGCGCACGCCGGGCGTGGCCTTGCGCGTCAGCCAGGACTGGCCCATGCCCCAGAACACCATGGCCAGGGCGGACGTCCACTGGAACCACAGCGTGCTTCCCACGACGTAGCTGCGGAACGCGCAGATCGCGCCCATCAGCAGGATCACCCTGGGCAGGTATTTGTTGGCGTCCTCGCGCTTCAGATACGTGAGCAGCGCCAGCAGCATCGCCGACGCCGCCACGCCGTTGGAGACGTGATGCGGCGGCGGCAGCTGCGCGGCAGCGGCGAAGGAGAGCGCGGCGAGCAGCGGAACGAAGCTCGCCTGGATCGCCGTGGCCAGGCGCGAATGCGGCCCCGGCAAGGTCTGCCAGAACAGCAGGAAGTTGAACACGACGACATAGAGCGGCAGGGCGAACGTTGCCAGTATCGCGATGTCGACATAGCGCCGCGGATCTGCCGCGGGCCCGGCCTGCCAGGCGACGAAAAAGCAGATCGACGCTTCCGCGGCCAGCGCAGCCAGCAGGCGCACGCCCCATACGATCAGCTTGGGCCGGGTCAGCTGGCCCGGCGCGCCGGCTTCGCTCCAGAAATACAGCGAGCGGTGGTCGAAGTAGCGGCCGAGCAGGCGCACGTGGCGGCCATGCAGGCCGACCGCGGCGCGCAGCCGGAAAATGAAATCGCCCAGTTCGCGCGACAGCGACAGCGACAGCGCGAGCAGCAGGATGCGCGGCCAGCTGAAGGGGCGCGCAAGCTGGTCGCGCAGGCGGCGCGTGCGGGCCACGTCGATATAGCGCTGCTGCGGGTCTTCCACCGCGCGCGCCAGCAGGTTCACGCGGGCCGGCGCCATCAGCCAGGCCAGGTGGCGTTCGGCCACCGCCGACTGCGTGGCCTGCGCGTCGCCGCCCAGCGCCGCGTCCTTCCATTCGAAGAATTCGGCGAGCTGCTCGTAGCACATGCGCGGCATCGGCCGCGGTTCGGCGCGCAGCCAGTCCAGCGCGGCGCGGCCGGCCTGTTGTTCTTCCGCCAGCGACCAGGCCATGTTGCGCAGGCTGAGCCAGGCCCACAGGTCGGCCGGGTCGCCGGCCGTGCACAGCTCCTGCAGGCGCGCCAGGAAACTTTCCGGTTCGAAGCGTGCGCCGAGCCGCGGCTGTTCCGGGTGCTGGGCGAGATAGCGGCCGATCGGCACGTAGCGCTGGTGGCAGGTTTCGCGCAGGTAGAAAAGCAGGGGGCCATCGGCGCCGCGGGCGACCTGGTCCAGTTCGAAGTAGTCCAGCAGCGTATCGATGCAGGTCGCCGGCATCGGCATGGGGTTGTGGCGCAGCTGCCGCAGCACGGCGTCGCCGAGCTGCTGCTTGAGCCGCAGCGACCACAGGCCGGGGTGGCGCTCCAGCCAGCCGCGCAGCGCGGCGGCGTCGCCCTGGACGGCGATCAGCGAGAGTTCGCGCAGGAAGTCGTCGGGGTCGACCTGGATCGCGTCGTGGCGTTCCATCGCCGTGGCGGGAGGCGCGTGCGGGACTGGCCGCGGGCGCGGGGAGCGCTCGGCGGGAGCTGGCGCAGGCGCGGCAGGCGCGGGCATGGCGACGCGGTTGCGGCACCACTGCAGCGCCTGCTGGTAGGCATCGTGCAGGCGCTGGAAGCCGGCCGGGTCCTCGTCCGGCCGGTGCTGCTTCAACCGCTGCGCGTAGGCGCGCCTGATCGCCTGCTCGTCGGCGTCGGGCGCCAGGCCCAGCCGTTCAAAGATGCCGTGGATCATGCGGTTCCCTGCCGTGGTGCCGGTCCTCTCCCTGGGGCCGGCCCATCGCGCCGTCCGGCGCGATGGCTGCTATGCGTTCTGCGTGCACGTTCCGTCCCCCTGTCGAAAGAGCATGCCGCGTTTCGGCTACATACGGAACACGCCGTAGCGCTGCGGCTCGATCGGCGCATTGAGCGAGGCGGAGATGGCCAGGCCCAGCACGCGGCGGGTGTCGGCCGGGTCGATGATGCCGTCGTCCCACAGGCGCGCGCTGGCGTAGTAGGGGTGGCCCTGGCGCTCGTACTGCTCGCGGATCGGCGCCTTGAAGGCTTCCTCGTCCTCGGCGCTCCAGCTCTTGCCGGCTGCTTCCAGGCCGTCGCGGCGCACGGTGGCCAGCACCGAGGAGGCCTGCTCGCCGCCCATCACGCTGATGCGCGCGTTCGGCCACATCCACAGGAAGCGCGCGCCGTAGGCGCGGCCGCACATGGCGTAGTTGCCGGCGCCGAAGCTGCCGCCGATCACCACGGTGAACTTCGGCACGTGCGAGCAGGCCACGGCGGTGACCATCTTGGCGCCGTCCTTGGCGATGCCGGCGTTCTCGTACTTCTTGCCGACCATGAAGCCGGTGATGTTCTGCAGGAACACCAGCGGCACGTTGCGCTGGTTGCACAGCTCGATGAAGTGCGCGCCCTTGAGCGCGCTCTCGGCGAACAGGATGCCGTTGTTGGCGACGATGCCCACGGGGTAGCCGTGGATGTGGGCGAAGCCGCAGACCAGGGTCTTGCCGTAGCGCGCCTTGAATTCGTGGAATTCGGAGCCGTCGACGATGCGCGCGATCACCTCGCGGATGTCGAACGGGCGGCGCGTGTCCTGGGGGATCACGCCGTACAGCTCCTCGGCGGGGTAGCGCGGCTCGGCCGGCGGGCGCAGCGCCAGCGGGATGTCCTTCCGGCGATTGAGGCTGGCCACGATGTCGCGCGCGATCGACAGCGCGTGGGCGTCGTTCTCGGCGAAGTGGTCGGCCACGCCGGAGACGGACGTATGGACGTCCGCGCCGCCCAGCGCCTCGGCGTCCACCACCTCGCCGGTGGCGGCCTTCACCAGCGGCGGGCCGCCCAGGAAGATGGTGCCCTGCTCGCGCACGATGATGGTCTCGTCGCTCATCGCCGGCACGTAGGCGCCGCCGGCGGTGCAGGAGCCCATCACCACGGCGATCTGCGGAATCCCCAAGCCCGACATGCGCGCCTGGTTGTAGAAGATGCGGCCGAAGTGTTCCCGGTCCGGAAACACTTCGTCCTGCAGCGGCAGGAAGGCGCCGCCGGAATCGACCAGGTAGACGCAGGGCAGGCGGTTTTCCAGCGCCACTTCCTGCGCGCGCAGGTGCTTCTTCACGGTCATCGGGAAATACGTGCCGCCCTTGACGGTGGCGTCGTTGGCCACCACCACCACCTCGATGCCGTGCACGCGGCCGATGCCGGTGATGATGCCGGCGGCCGGCGCGGCGTCGTCGTACATGCCGTGCGCGGCCAGCGGCGAGAGTTCGAGAAAGGGCGAGCCGGGATCGAGCAGGGCGCGGATGCGTTCGCGCGGCAGCAGCTTGCCGCGCGCGGTGTGCTTCTCGCGCGCCTTGTCGCCGCCGCCTTCCGCGCTGACGGCCAGCTGGTGGTGCAGGTCGTCCACCAGCGCGCGCAGGTTGGCGCTGCCGGCCTGGAATTCGGGCGAGCGGGTATCGAGCTGCGAGGTAAGGACACTCATGAGGCGAGGGCGCGTTCGAAGGGAAAGGCCGGATGATAGCGGCCGGCGCGCCGGGGCCGAAACGCACCGCCGCATTTCCTCGCGCGGCGCCGCGCTATTTCTCGCGGACGAAAAAAAACCGGCCGCTTGCGCGACCGGTTTTCCTTGAAGCAGATCGCTAAGGGATTACTGACCCTTGGCGGCGTCCTTCGCCTTGTCCGCAGCGTCCTTGGCGGCGCCGGCAGCGTCCTTGGCAGCGTCGGCGGCCTTGGAAGCGGCGTCGGCAGCCTGCTCCATGGCGGCGGCCGGAGCGGTGCCGGCAGCAGCCGGGGCAGCAGCGGTCGAAGCCGGAGCAGCAGCCGGAGCGGCGGCGGTCGCGGCGGCAGCCGGAGCCTCGGCAGCCTTCTGAGCCTGGTCAGCCGACTGCTGAGCCTGGTCAGCCGACTTCTGGGCGTCCTGCGCGGAATCCTGCGCGCCGTTGCTGCAAGCCGCCAGCAGCGCGACGAGCGCGGAGGCGAGTAGGGTACGCGTGAACTTCATTGTTGAATCTCCTTTGCCGTGGAATGCCGTTTGGCGGGCGTATTAATAGCGCTTTCGCGGAATTTGCGCCACATCTTTATTTAACAAGGCCATAGCCGGTTATCCCCCTTTCATGGGGGTACCGGCCGGGCCATGCCTGTTCTGCTTTAGAGCAGTTCGACCGCGATGGCGGTGGCTTCGCCGCCGCCGATGCACAGCGAGGCGACGCCGCGCTTCAGGCCGCGGGTCTTCAGCGCGTTGAGCAGGGTCACCACCAGGCGGGTGCCGCTGGCGCCGATGGGATGGCCGAGCGCGCAGGCGCCGCCGTTGACATTGAGCTTGTCGTGCGGGATGCCCAGCTCGCGCATCGGCGCCATGGCCACCACGGCGAAGGCTTCGTTGACCTCGAACAGGTCCACGTCCGCGACCTTCCAGCCGGCCTTTTCCAGCACCTTCTGCATGGCGCTGACCGGGGCGGTGGTGAACCATTCGGGTTCCTGCGAATGGGTGGCGTGCGCCACGATGCGCGCCAGCGGCTGGATGCCGCGGGCCTTGGCGTCGTCGGCCGAGAGCAGCACCACGGCGGCGGCGCCGTCGGAAATGCTGGAGGAGCTGGCGGCCGTGATGGTGCCGTTCTCCTTGCGGAAGGCGGGCTTGAGGGCCGGCACCTTGGCGATGTCCGAGCGGCCCGGCTGCTCGTCGGTGTCGACCACCACGTCGCCCTTGCGGCCGGCCACGGTGACCGGGACGATCTCGCCGGCGAAGGCGCCGTTCTGCTGCGCGGCCTGCGCGCGCTTGACCGACTCGATGGCGAAGGCGTCCTGCTCCTCGCGGGTGAAGTGGTACTTGTCGGCGCACAGCTCGCCGAACACGCCCATGGCCTTGCCGTCGTACGGATTGGTCAGGCCGTCCCAGGCCATGTGGTCGACCAGCTGGCCGTCGCCGTAGCGGATGCCGGTGCGCGCGTTGACCATGTGCGGCGCATTGGTCATCGACTCCATGCCGCCGGCCACCACCACGGCGGACGAGCCGGCCTTGATCAGGTCGTGGCCGAGCATGATGGCCTTCATGCCGGAACCGCACACCTTGTTGACGGTGGTGCAGCCGACGGCGGTGGGCAGGCCGGCCTTGAGCGCCGCCTGGCGGGCCGGGGCCTGGCCGAGGTTGGCGGGCAGCACGCAGCCCATCAGCACTTCATTGACGTCCTGTGCGGCGATGCCGGCCTGCTCCAGTGCGGCCTTGATGGCGGTGGCGCCCAGCGTGGGGGTGGGCACGCCGGTGAACTGGCCGAGGAAAGAGCCGATGGCGGTGCGCTTGGCGCCCGCGATGACAACACTGACGTCCGACATGGAGATCTCCGCAAGGACTGGGTGGGCAGGGGATGCCCGTAGGGTGTGTAGCGATCGCCGGATTATCGCAGCCGCCTACCACTGTCGGCAAACCGTTGCCGCGCCAAGGGTTTGCGTGCGACCTCCGTCATTATTCCTTCGCAATTCGTTGCGCCGGCTTTGTGCCAACATTAGCCGCAGGAATCGCCGGCCGCGGGCAAGCCGCGCCGGCTCTGACATGGGTCGTCAAAGCCTGGGGATCAAGATCATGGGTATGGGGAACGGTTATCCGCGCCAGCGCGAAGTGTGCCTGGCCGTCGTCGTGGCATTGGGCCTGAGCGCCTGCGGCGGAGGCGGCGGCAGCGGCAATGTCCGCGTATCGCCGAGCACGCCGCCGAGCACGCCCTCGACACCCTCGCAGCCGTCCAGCCCGCAGCCGCCGATCGACGCGCAGCTCACGCTGACCGACACCAATGCGGCGCACGCGCAGGGCTATACCGGCCAGGGCGTCACCATCGGCGTGGTCGACAGCGGCGTCATGCGCAACCACCCGGCGCTGGCCGGGCGCGTGCTGGCGGACCTGATCTACGTCGACCCCAGCGTCAACAACACCAGCATCGACGACGTGGTCGGCCACGGCACCTGGGTGTCGCAGGTGGCCGCGGGCAAGCCGGTGGGGCAGTTCGTCGGCGGCATCGCGCCGGGGGCGGACATCGTGTCGGCGCGCATCATCGCCGACAAGGCGCCGACCGACGACGGCTCCGGCCAGGGCAACCGCGTCACCACCGCCGACCCGCTGGGCGCGATCAACGACGACCTGATCGCCAACGGCGTGAAGGTGATGAACAACTCCTGGGGCGGCCTGTACTGGGACGCCACCGCCACCGCCACCACGCAGAGCTTCCACGACGCCTACAACCGTTTCGTCAACAGCTGGGGCGGCCTGGTGGTGTTCGCCGCGGGCAACGATTCCAAAGCCAACCCGAGCGACGTGGCGGCGCTGCCGGCGCGCGCGCCCGACCTCACCCGCGGCTGGCTGACGGTGGTGGCGGTGGACAGCAACAACCCCACCAAGCTGGCCAGCTATTCGAACGCCTGCGGCATCGCCATGAACTACTGCCTGGCCGCGCCGGGCAACCTCATCGTCACCGGCAAGGACGACACCGCCACCAGCACCAGCTACTACATCATCACCGGCACCTCGTTCGCGGCGCCGCAGGTGTCGGGTGCGGCGGCCCTGGTGTGGCAGGCCTATCCGTATTTCAGCAACGACCTGGTGCGCCAGACCCTGCTCGGCACCGCGGCGGATCTCGGCACGCCCGGGCCGGACACCACCTTCGGCTACGGCATGCTCGACGTGGGCAAGGCGGTGAACGGTCCGGCGAAGTTCGACTGGGGCGACGTCACGGTGAACTTCGCCGGCAGCTCCAGCTGGAACAACCCGATCTCCGGCGCCGGCGGCCTGATCAAGCAGGGCACCGGCACCTTGCTGCTGACCCAGCCGTCCACTTACACGGGCCTGACCCAGGTGCAGGGCGGCGTGCTGTCGGCGAAGTCGCTGGCTTCCGGCGTGGCGATCAGCGCGCAGGGCACGCTCACCGACACGCACGGCATCGGCGGCAACGTGGCCAATGCCGGCGTGCTCACCGTGCGCGGCGGCGACGTCAACGTGGCCGGCAGCTATCAGCAGATGAGCGGCGGCCGGCTCGCGCTGGAACTGGGCTCGGCGCTGCGCACCGGCGGCAGCGCCACGCTGGGCGGCGGCGATCTCTACGTGATCGGCGCGGGCTCGGGCTATGTCGCCAATGCGCATACCAATGTTCTGGTGGCGAACGGCGGGCTCACCGGCACGTTCTCGGCGGTCAACACCGCGTCCAATGTGTTCCTCAATGCGTCGATCAATTACGACGCCACCAGCGCCTGGCTCAACGTCACCCAGGTGCAGGTGACGGCAGTGCAGGGCATGAGCTACACCGCCGCCTCGATGGGCGCGGCGCAGCGCGTGGACGGCGCCTTCCAGCAGCTCAATACGCAGCTCGCGCAGAACGGCGCGGGCGGGCAGGCGGCGGCCTCCGGCTTTATCCAGGGCGCCGCGCTGCTGCAGCAGTCGCCGAACCTGGGCTCCGCGCAGCAGTCGCTGGAAAGCCTGTCCGGCCAGCTGCATGCGGCGAGTGCGGCGATGACCTTGCAGGCGATCGACGCCAGCACGCGCGCGTTCTCCGACCGCTTCGACGAACTCGCGCAGGCGCCGCAGGCCGGCGGCTGGGCGCAGAACCTCGGCTACCAGGGCTCGATGGCGCGCGCCGGCTACGGCAGCGTCGGCATGGATTTGAACGGCTGGATGGTCGGCCAGGACCGCCGCCTCGGCCCCAATGGGTTCGCCGGTTTCGCGGTGGCGCAGATGCAGGGCCTGGGCCGCCTGGCCGAAAGCGCCGACCAGGGCCGCAGCCGCGCGGTCGAGGGCAGCCTGTATGCCGGCGTCATGCGCGATTCCTGGTATGCGATGGGCCGCCTCGGCATCGGCGGCTACCAGGAAAACATGCGCCGCCAACTGCAGCTCGGCGACGCCACCACCGCGGTGGCCAGCGATACGCGCGGCCGCTACGGCGTGGCCTACGGCGAAAGCGGCTACCGCTTCGATGCCGCCGGCCTGCGCGTCACGCCTTATGTGGACGTGCAATACACGCGCATCCAGCGCGACGGCTTCAACGAACTGGGCGGCTACGGCTTCGGCCTGAAGTCGCCGGGCCAGACCATCGAACGCTGGCAGGCCGGCGCCGGCCTGCGCGCGGCGCGCAGCTGGCTGGTGCCCAGCCTGGGCCGGCTGGATCTGAAAGCGCGGCTGTCCTGGCAGCAGTCGTTCGCCACGCGCGGCGACGTGTTCGACGCCAGCTTCACCGGGCTCAATCAATGGGCGCCGCTCGGCGGCATCGGGCTGGCGCGCTATGCGGGCCTGGCCGGGCTGGAACTGGACTGGCGCTTCTCGCCGCGCGGCGCGCTGCTGCTGGGCTACGACCAGTACTTCGGCCAGCGCGACCAGTCGAGCATGGCCACCCTGGCGTATCAGTACCGCTGGTAGGCAGGGCGCGGCGCCGGCGCGCGCTCCGCCGGCGGCTCAGGACTTGCCGTGGAACAGCTCGCGGCCGATCAGCATGCGGCGGATCTCGTTGGTGCCGGCGCCGATCTCGTACAGCTTGGCATCGCGCAGCAGGCGGCCGGCCGGGAACTCGTTGATGTAGCCGTTGCCGCCCAGCGCCTGGATCGCTTCCAGCGCCACCTTCACCGCGTTCTGCGAGGCGTTGAGCAGGCAGGCGGCCGGGTCGATGCGCGACTTGCTGCCGTGGTCGAATTCCTGCGCCACCATGTAGGCGAAACCGCGCGAGGACTGCAGCGCGGTGTACATGTCGGCAACCTTGGCCTGCATCATGCCGAAGGTGCCGATCGGCGCATTGAACTGCTTGCGCTCGCGCACATACGGCAGCACCAGGTCCATCGCCGCCTGCATCAGGCCGAGCGGGCCGCCCGAGAGCACCAGGCGCTCGGTGTCCAGGCCGCTCATCAGCACGCGCACGCCTTCGTTGACTTCGCCCACGATATTTTCGGCGGGGATCTCGCAGTCCTCGAACACCAGCTCGCAGGTGTTGGAGCCGCGCATGCCCAGCTTGTCCAGCTTCTGCGCGGTGCTGAAACCCTTCATGCCTTTTTCGACGATGAAGGCGGTCATGCAGCGGCTGCCGGCCGGACGCGGCGCGGTGCGCATGTAGACCAGCAGCACGTCGGCGTCGGGACCGTTGGTGATCCACATCTTGGAGCCGTTGGCGACCCACACGTCGCCGCGCAGCTCGGCCTTGCAGCTCATCGAGCCGACCACGTCGGAACCGGCGCCGGGCTCGCTCATGGCCAGCGCGCCCACGTATTCGCCCGAGCACAGCTTGGGGATGTACTTGCGGCGCTGTTCCTCGTTGCCGTTGTGGAACAGGTTCTGCACGCACAGGTTGGAATGCGCGCCGTAGGACAGACCCACCGAGCCGGAAGCGCGCGAGATCTCTTCCATCGCCACCATGTGCGCGAGGTAGCCCAGGCCGGTACCGCCGTAGGTCTCCGGAACCGTCATGCCGAGCAGGCCCATCTCGCCGAACTTGCGCCAGAGGTCGGCCGGAAAGACGTTGTCGTGGTCGAGCTGGGTTGCGCGGGGAGCAATCTCCTTTTCCGCGAAGGCGTGCACGCTTTCGCGCAACAGGTCGAGCTCTTCACCGAGGGAAAATGGACGCATCGGAAGCTTCCGGCAGAGGCGGGGGAGCCGGAAATGCTAACGCAGGAGCGGTGCCGTCCTATGGCGCAGCGCACCACGACGCCGTCGGGGGCGGCATCGGGCTGGAATAAGTCCGATTGCTTCTGTCCGTGAGGTGGATCACAGTTATGCAGAATAAGTGGGTGGGGGCACCTCAGGGACTATGGATGTGAGAGGTTTTCTCGCGCTCCCGGCATTGCTCGGGGGCTTGAGCGCTTGGGCGAGCCGGCGGCTGCGCAGGGGAGTCTGGACACGCGGCGCATCGGTGAGCATCGAGCTGGGCGGACTGCGCCTGCGCGTGCTGCGCCGGGAACAGCCGTCCGCCGCCGACGCCTGGCGCCGCAATCAACTGCTGGTCGACGCCCGCTGCGAAGCGCAGGAGCGCGCGCTGCACGCGCACGGCACCTTGCTGTCCGCGGTGGATCTGCAGGCCTGGTGCCTGAAACTGCCGCCGCTGCTGGAAGGCGAGCTGACCGAACTGCATCTGTGCAGCGTCAGCGACCGCATCGGCCTGCATCTGCAGCGGCCGGTGCAGGAAGACCTCACCGCCGTGACGGTGGCCCTGGTCGATCCCGCGCGCGACGGCCAGACCCTGTACGACGCCTGGCACGCCGGCCGCGGCCTGCTGTTCCTGGTCACGCAGATCCAGCTGCAGGAATTCTTTGCACAGCTGGAGCGCGCGATGCATCGCTTCCCGGTGCGCTACGGGCACGCGCAGCGGCAGCCGGCGTAGCAGGCTCAGGGCACCGGGTGCCCTTGGCTGGCGGTCCAGATCGCATACCAGTCCTCGTTGCTCAGCCGCACTTCCAGTGCGGCTACCGCTTCGCGCAGGCCTTCGATGCGGCCGCTGCCGGTGACCGGACAGGGCCGCGAGGGATGGCGCAGCACCCAGGCGAAGGCCAGCGTGGCCAGGCTGATCCGCAGCCGCGCGGCGATCGCCTCCATGCAGGCGCGCACGCGCACGGCCTGTTCGTCGGTGCCGGTGAACAGCCGGCCGCCGCCCAGCGGCGACCAGATCATCGGCCGCAGGCCCAGCTGCTGGGCCTGGTCGAGCGTGCCGTCGTCGAGCGCATCCAGATGCAGCGGCGACAGTTCGAGCTGGTTGGTAAGCAAGGGCACGTGCCGATGCAACAGCGCGAACTGGCTGGCGCTGTGATTGGACACGCCCCAGTGGCGCACCTTGCCTTCGCGGGTGAGCGTGGCAAAGGTGTCGGCCAGTTCCTCCGCATCCATCAGGTAATCGGGGCGGTGGATCAGCACCAGGTCCAGCTGATCGGCATGCAGGCACTGCAGCGAGCGCTCCACCTGCGCGCGCACGTAGGCCGGCGTGGTGTCGTAGTAGTTGATCGGATATGGCCGCTTGGCCGAACGCAGGCGGATGCCGCACTTGGTCACCAGCTGCATGCGCCGGCGCAAAGCCGGTGCTGCCTTCAGCGCCGCACCGAAGGTGGCTTCCTCTTCGTAGTCGCCATAGATGTCGGCGTGATCGAACGAGGTGATGCCCAGCTCCAGCGCCTGCTCGATCCAGCGCACGCGCGCCTGCACGTCGAGCTTCCAGCTGGTGAGCCGCCACAGGCCGGCGACGATGGGAGAGAGCTGCAGGTCAGGTACGGGGAAGGGCGATGGCATGATGGCTCTTTCGTTCTATCCAGAAGATGTCAGCACAAGCCGCCGTTGACCGCGAGCACCTGCCGCGTGATGTAGCCCGCCTCCGGACTCATCAGAAACTGCACCGCACCGGCCACTTCCTCCGGCGTACCCATCCGCTGCATCGGTATCGCCGCGAGAATCTCTTCCAGCGGCAGTCCGGCATCGACCATATCGGTATCGATCAAGCCCGGCGCCACGCAGTTGACGGTGATCCTGCGCTTCGCCAGCTCCAGCGCCAGCGCCTTCGCCGCGCCGATCACGCCGGCCTTGGATGCGCTGTAATTCACCTGCCCGCGGTTGCCGATCAGGCCGGACACCGAGGTGATGCACACGATGCGCCCCGGCGCGCGGCGGCGGATCATCGGCATCACCAGCGGATGCAGCACGTTGTAGAAGCCGTCGAGATTGGTGCGCAGCACCTGGTCCCAGTCTTCCTCGCTGAGCGCGGGAAACGCGCCGTCGCGGGTCAGCCCCGCATTGCACACCACGCCGTAGTACGCGCCATGCGCGGCGACATCCGCTTCCAGCGCGGCGGCGCAGGCGGCGCGGTCGGCGATATCGAACTGCAGCACGCGCGCCTGCCGGCCCAGCGCCTGGATCGACGCCTGCACCGCCTCGGCCTGGTCGCGCCGCGAGCGGCAATGCAGCACCAGCTCGTAGCCCGCCTGCGCCAGGCGCAGGGCGATGGCGCGGCCGATGCCGCGGCTGGAACCGGTGACCAGGATGGTGTCGGTCATGCGTGGCTGTCCTCGATAAGCGCAGCGGCAACGATAGCGAAGCGGCGCGCGGCGATCACGCCGCCTGCCGCAATACGCGCCGCCGCACCAGCCATTCGCCGGCGAACAGCGCGCCCATGGCCAGGTAGGCGATCAGCCCGTTGTACAGCGTCCACCAGCGCAGCGGCGCCCACAGCGTAAGCGCGGCCGAGGCCAGCGCATTGGCGGCGAAGAAGCCCATCCACAGCCAGGTCACCTTGCGCGTGTACGGCACGGCGGCGGCGGGCAGCTGCGGGTCCTGCACGCGGGCAATGCGTTCGATCATCGGCGGCCCGTAGCGCAGGGTCAGCCCGAAGGCGAGCAGCAGCAGCGCGCAGACCAGGGTGGGATACCAGCGCAGCAGCTGCGATTCGCCGCTGAGCGCCAGCAGCGCGCAATAGGCCAGCGCCGCGCCCAGCATCCAGCGGCCGCCCGGCTGGTTCCACAGCGCCGGCGCGCGCAGCAGCCAGGCGGCGCCCAGCGCCAGCGCAAAGATCTGCGGCGGCACGTATCGCATGCCGGCATACACCAGGAAGGGATACAGCACGCCGACGGCGAGCAGCAGGAAGGAAGTGAGTTTGCGCATGCGGCCGGTCGGCACTCCACGAAGCAGGCGGGGCTCGCCACCTCCGCGACTATGCGCCCGCGCGGTGCGCGGGCCGGCGGCATGCTACCAGAGGCGGCTAGCTGTCCCGCACTTCCAGCGCCAGCTCGGCCAGGCGCTCGCGCTGGGCCAGGATCAGGGCGAGCTGGCCCAGCACCAGGCGGGCGGTCTCGTCGCCGCCGGCATACGCGGGCATGGTCAGCAGCAGCGGCGCAGGTTCGTTCGTCTCCACGGATTCGGCCAGCTGCTCCAGCGCTTCCACGGTCTGCGCGCCGCAGGACTGCACGGCCTCGCGCGCATGCCCCGCGGCCAGCGCCTGCCGGTTGGCGCCGAGTGCCGAAAGCTGGCTGAGCAGCACGTGCGCCGCGCCCAGGAAGCGCAGCAGGGATTCGCCGCCGCGCCGGTGCCGGCCCGGTTCGCGCAGCATGTTGGAGAGCACGCCGCTGAGGTTGGCATCGGCGTTGTGGGCGTCGCGCCGCGCGATGCGGTAGGGCAGGTCGTCGCGCCGGCCGTCGGCGTACTGCGCCAGGATGCTGGCCAGATAACGCGCATCGCAGCGCAGCGTGTCGGCCATCACCTGGTCCAGACGCCGCCCCTGCCAGTCGGGCAGCACCAGGTGGATGGCCAGCGCGGCGATCGCCACGCCGATCAAGGTGTCGACCATGCGCGGCCACATCACTTCGTAGCCATTGCCCACCTGGTTGAAGCACAGCACCACGAACAGCGTGATCGCCGCGGTGGCCAGCGTGTAGCGCCGCTGGCGCGCGGCGAAGAACACCACGCCGGCCACGATCAGCAGCGGCACCTGCGCCGGCCCGAACGGCAGCAGCCGCAGCGCCGCCCAGCCGGCCACCAGCCCCGCCAGCGTGCCGGTGGTCCGCTGCAGCAGGCGCCGCCGCGTGGCGCCGTAGCTGGGCTGGCACACCAGCAAGGTGGTCAGCAGGATCCAGTAGCCGTTCTGCGGATGCACCACGCGCAGCACCGCATAGCCGGCCAGCAGCGCCAAGGCCAGGCGCAGCGCATGGCGGAAGCGGAACGAGCGTGGCGTGAACTGGATGCGGATGCGCTCCCACGCCTCGGCCAGGTTGCCGGGGCCGGGGTCCTGCAGGGCGCTTTCCTCGCCGGGCACCGGGCCGCTCGCCGGCTGCTCGCGTTCGAGCAGGGACTGGATCGCATCCATATTGCGCAGCAGCGCATCGAGCGAACGCAGCAGGTGCGCATCCGGCGGCGTGGCTTGGGCATGCAGCGCCTCGATCGCATCGCGCACGTCGTCCAGCGCGGCGCGCGCGCCGTCGTCGACCTGCAGCGGCGTGCGCAGGCGCAGCGTCCGCGCGCGTTGGCGGCACAGGCCGGCGTGGCGGCGCAGCAGGTGTTCGCAGCGGAACAGCACGTCGCTGTGGAAGAACGCTTCGGCCAGCGCGTCGTACGGGTAGTGCGAGGAGCTGACGCGCTCGTGGATGTCCTGCGCCGCGAAGTACAGGCGCAGGCGTTTCGCGGTAGGGCCGCTGGGCCGGCGCGGGCCGATGCGGTCGATCAGGATCAGCCGCGTCTCGTTGAGCGCCTGCACCACTTTCTCGTTGCGCATGGCGAGCTCCTGCTGCAGGGCCTCGCGATCCACGCCCGGCAGCGGCGCGAACAGCGCCGCCTTGCCTTCGAGATAGCCGGCCAGCGCATCGAAAGTGCGCGCCAGCGCATGGCGCACCGCCTGCTGCGGCGACAGCGCGCTCCACAGCAGCGAGAGCAGGCCGTACCACGCCGCGCCGGCCAGCAGCAGCGCCGGTTCGCGCAGGGAGCCGGGATGCGCGCCCGCATCGGCCGCGATCATGGTGTACACCGACAGCAGCAGGGCGGAGCCGGCGATGGTCGCGTAGCGATGGCTGGCCGCGCCCAGCATCACCAGCGCGAACGTCGCCAGCGGCAGGCCCAGCGCAAACAGCACCGGATGCGGCAGCAGCAGCTGCACCGAGCTGGCGGCGACGGCATAGCAGGCCAGCGTCACCAGCAGGGTGGCCAGGCGGCTGCGCCAATGGTCCTCCGTTTCGGCCAGCGCGCAGGCGATCACGCCGAGCAGGGCGGGGATAGCGTCGGCGAAATGGCCATCCGCCAGGCAGTACAGCACCACGCCGCCAAGGCCGAGCAGCACGCGCAGGCATTCGGCGAAACGGTCGGAGCCGCGGATGCGGCGCCAGGTGTCGGCGATGGAGGATGGGGCCAGGGTCACCCCACAAGGATACGGAAAGCCCCTCCCCCTCCGGGAGAGGGGGGAGGGTACGGGCAGCGTGGTGCGTCCCGCTCCGCCCGCCCCCTCATCCGCCTGCCGGCACCTTCTCCCGGAGGGAGAAGGACTCATCCTGGGAGGTTGAGGTAACAGGCAGCTCAAAGCTGGCCTCAGTTCTTGAACATCCTCTCGGCCACGGCACGTTGAAGCAGCCGCTACGTAAACGCACTGATGTTTCGTGTAGACCCAGGTTAATCCGGTTACCGCAGCCGCCCACTGCTCCTTCTAGTCGCGTCGCGAGCCTTGGCTCTCAGGCCATTCTCTCTTTGGTTACTTTCTCTTTGGGCCAGCAAAGAGAAAGTGACCCGGGCGCCGGCAGGCGTCCGAAATGCCCGCTGCATAAGCGGCCAAGTCGCGCCAACCGCACCTAGTCGCTACTGGATCCCGGCCTACACCAGAATGACGAGCAAAAAAAAACGCCCCCCAAACGGGAGGCGTTCCCAAACACCAAAGCGCGCCGCTTACTGCCCGCGCATACGCCCCGCAAACCGCGGCGCACCATTACCCATATGCGGCAACTTGATCTTCCCGATCGAGGAAATCCGCTCCTCCGCCAGGCGATCAGCCGCCTTATACGTCGGCACACCCTCAGTCTTCGAAATCTCGAAAATCCGACCCAGGTTGTAATAAATGGTACGCATCATGCGCATCGCCCGCTCACGGTTATACCCGTCGATCTCCAGCGACACATTCATCACGCCACCCGCGTTCACCGCATAATCCGGCGCATACAGCACACCGCGGCGCGTCAGCTCATCACCGATCGAATCGGTAGCCAGCTGGTTGTTGGCCGCACCGCAGATGATCTTCGCCTTGATGCGATCAATCGTCTGCTCATTGAGCGTGCCACCCAGCGCGCACGGCGAATACACGTCGGCGTCGACGTCATAGATTTCGTCCAGGCCCACGGCCTCGCAACCCAGCTCATCCACGCAGCGCTGCACAGCGTCCTTGTTGATGTCGGTGACGAACACCTTCGCCCCCTGCTCGCGCAGCAGCTTGATGAACTCGCTGCCCACGTGGCCGCAGCCCTGCACGGCGTAGCTGTACTTGCCCACGTCCTCGTTGCCGTGCTTGACCTGCAGCGCGGCCATCAGGCCCTGCAGGGTGCCGAACGCGGTGAACGGCGAGGGGTCGCCCGAGCCGCCGTGCACCTGGTGCACGCCGGTCACGTATTCGGTTTCACGGAACACGTATTCCATGTCGTTGACGTCGATGCCGACGTCTTCGGCGGTGATGTAGCGGCCGTTGAGCGAGTTGACGAAGCGGCCGAAGGCGCGGAACAGCGCTTCGGACTTGTCCTTGGACGGATCGCCGATGATCACCGCCTTGCCGCCGCCCAGGTTCAGGCCGGCCACGGCGTTCTTGTAGGTCATGCCGCGCGAGAGGCGCAGCACGTCGTTGACCGCGTCCTGCTCGGTCTTGTACGGCCACATGCGCAGGCCGCCGAGGGCCGGGCCCAGCACCGTGTTGTGGATCGCGATGATGGCCTTCAGGCCGGCGTCCTTGTTGTGGCAGAAGACGACTTCTTCGTGACCCGTTTTGGCGATGGTTTCGAAAATCATTGGAACGGTGACTCCACGGTGGGGTGGCGCGGTTGGGGATGCGGTGGTCGGTACGGCGGCCGCGGGGCGGCGTGCGCATGCCTCTAAAGTCAAAACCCCGACCGGGGGTCGGGGTGTCAACACAGTCCATAAGTCTAGCGGGTCACCCGGCAGGGCGCTGTTGCGTTGCAGCAGGGCCGGCGCGGCACCGCGCGCCAGCCCTTGGCCCGCCTCGTTTCACTCGATCAAAACGTCAGCGTCGCCCGGGCCCAGTAATAGCGGCCCATCACGTCGTAAGTGGCTACGTCGGTGTTCGAGTTGTTCACGTTGTTCTGGTACAGCAGGGGCGGCTGCTTGTCGGCCAGGTTGTCCACGCCGATGTCGAAGCGCGTGCGCCAGCCCTTCACTTCGTAGCCCAGCTGCACGCTGTGGTAGGCGTACGCGCCGACCTTGCGCACCACCGACGGTACGGTCAGGTCGGCCGACAGCTGCTGCCGCGCGTCGGGGCTGCCTACCTCGGTGCGGCCGACATAGCGCAGGCGCCAGCTCGCGCTCCACGGACCCTGCGCCCAGTTCAGCGTGGCCAGCCCGCGCCAGCGCGGGAAGTTGCCATAGGCGTAGGTGTAGCGGCCGGCGTTGTGGATGGTCACCGAGGTGGCGTCGGACGGGTCGGGATTGACGTCGTAGCGCGCCACGTAGGTGGTATCCAGGCGCAGGTTGAAGCGGCCGTAGCGCTCGGTGTTGAAGCGATACGCCACGCTGCCATCGACGCCCTTGGTGGACAGCGCGCCCAGGTTCACCGTCGGCTCCGCCACGTAGTTGATCGCGCCGCTGGCGAAGCGGTGGATAAAGCTGCAGAACGGGCTGGCCGGGTTGGCATAGCACTGGTTCAGCACCGTCTGCGCCGAGATCGCGGTGATGGTGTCGTTGAGATTGATGCGCCACACATCCGCGCTCAGCGACAGGCCCGGCACCCATTGCGGGTCGTACACCACGCCGAAGTCGAAGGATTTGCCTTGCTCCGGCTTCAGCTGGTAGCCGGCGGCGAGCGAGCCGGAAGTCTTGGCCGAGATCTCCGGATTGGCCTGCCGGTAGCTGCCGTCGGTGGGCACGCTGGCGCAGGCCTGCGGATGGCCGCCGGTATAGCCGTTACAGGGGTCGTTCACGGTGGGCGCGTCGCCCGCGATGCCGCCGTACAGCTCGCTGATGTTCGGCGCGCGGAACACCTCGGACACCGTGCCGCGCAGCAGCAGGTTGTCGATCGGCCGCCATTCCACCGCCAGCTTGCTGTTGGTGCTGCGGCCGGCGCTGCTGTAGTCGGACCAGCGCGTACCCAGGGTGAGGTTCAGCGCCTGCGCCCAGGGCTTGCCCGACAGCAGCGGGATCAGCGTTTCGGCGTAGGCCTCCTTCACGTTGAAGCTGCCGGCGAGCACCGAGCTGCAGAACTCCACCACGCCGCACAGGCCGTTGAGGTCGGCCACCGCCAGCGGATCGGTGCGCGTGGACGTGCTCTCCTTGCGGTAGGAGAAACCGGTGGCCAGGTTCACCGTGCCGGCGGGCAGGTCGAACAGGCCGCCGTTGGCGTTCGCTTCGAACTGCTTCACCGTATACGCGGTGGTGGTCACCGGATTGCGCTGGATGTTCTTCAGCGCCGCGATGGTGGTGGGGTCGTTGACGTTGAAGATATTGATCGGCGTGCAGCCGGCGATCGGGTTGCCCGGCGTACCGCAGGTCACCTTGCCGCTGGACGCATCGAGATACGAAGGCCCCAGGCCTTGCTGGAAGCCGGCGTAATCGAGGAAGCCATAGTTGACCGACTTTTGCCGTACCTTGCCGTAGTTGAACGCCGCATCCCATTGCCAGCTGCTGTCGCCGAAGCCGCCGCGCAGGCCCGGTGTCACCTGCAGGTTGTAGGTGTTGTAGCTGTAGCGGCGATAGCCCAGGGTGGTGAAGCGCGTATTGAAGTCGCCGTTGTTGGCGCCGCTCACCCGGTCGGTGCCGAAGTCCACGCCGAACGGGTTGTAGTAGTTGTCCTTGGACACGATGAAGTTGTCGCCGTTGGCGAACACCGGCACCGGCGCGATCTGCGATTCGGACTGGGTCTTGGTGTAGTAGAGGTTGGCGTAGGCTTCGAGCTTGTCATTGAGCTTGTACTTGCCCAGCACGAAGAACTGGTCGCGCTTCTGCGGCGTCTGCAGGATGTTGTCGCCCTGGTAGTTGTAGCTGTCCGCGACGCTGTAGCAATGATAGTCGCCGGGCGTGGTGGCGCCGCTGACGCCGGCGTTGAGCGCCACGCGCGACGTGCAGCCCAGGGCCCTGGCCTGCGCGCCGGGCAGGGTGATCGCGCCGTATGGCGCGGCCGAGGAGCCGCTGACGATCACCTTGCCGCCGGTGAGGTTGAGCGCGTCGCGCGAGAACGAGCGGTCGCGCGCCGATACGGCATCCAGGCTCTGGTGCCCTAATCCGGCGATGACGCTGCCACGCTCGTTGCCTTGTCCTGCGGTCAGCGTGAAGTTGCGGCGGGTGCCGTCGCCGCGGCTGCTCTGGGCGAAATCGCCCGACAGCTGCACGCCGCTGAAATGCTCGCGCAGGATGAAGTTCACCACGCCGCCGATCGCATCCGAACCGTAGATGGCCGAGGCGCCGTCGCTCAGCACTTCCACGCGGTCGATCATGTTGGCGGGGATGCTGTTGACGTCGTTGTAGGCCAGGCGCACGCCGTTGACCAGGATCAGCGTGCGCTTGTCGCCCATGCCGCGCAGCGAGATGGTGGCCGCGCCGGTGCCGCCGCCGTTATTGGTATTGGCATTGGTGGCGTTGCCGGCGATCGACGGCAGTTCCTGCACCAGGTCGCCGAGCGTGGCCTTGCCGGTGGCGGCGATCTGCGCGCGGTCCAGCGTCACCACCGGGTTGGCGGTTTCGACGTCGACGCGGCGGATGCGCGAACCGGTGACGGTGACGGTTTCCAGGCTCTTGGCTTTCTGCGGATCGGCGGCGTCGGGCGGCGGCGCGTCCTGCGCCCAGCCAGGTGCTGCCATGGCGACCGCGGTGCTGGCGATGGCGAGCTTGACGGCGAGGCTGAGCGCGCGTGGATGGCGACAGGCGGAACGTGGATGCATGGGCGGATACCTCGTGGTGCCAGTGATGGGGCATGCGCAACGGCCGTCCCTGCGGCGATTGCGTTTCGTCGGGCAACAGCACGCCGTGCCGGGCTGGCGGCCCGGCCGGGTGCGTTGCGTTGCTGCGGCCCGCGCGAGGCGGGCGTGACGCGCTCAGCCCTGGCCGGGCGCGTCGGATTGCTGGCGGTACACGGTGTGGCGCTCCCCGTGGAGTTCCTTCAGCGGTCGCGCCGCGACGGCCTCGAAACGAAGCCCGTGCGCCGAAAGCGTGCGCAGCCGGGCGGCCGCTCCAGGCCGCCCGGCTGCCACGCCCGGCGCCGGCCGGGGTCTGGGTTTCGAAGGGGAAGCGGCGTGCGGGCCGTCGTCGTCATGGGAGCGAATGCTGGCATCGAAACGCGCGAATGCATCGGCAACCGAGCCGGTACGGCACCAGAACGAGTCAGCCGGCGAGTGGCGGAATTTCGCCGCGGCGGCAGCCTTCGTCAGGAATCGCTTGCGGTGATCGCTACATCCGGACGGCATGCCCTCTCCCCGTGCGTGCGGCCGCGCGTGGACGCGGCGTGGCGGTTGGCGGCGCGTCCCCCGATGCGCATGGTTTCATCCTGCCGTCACATGCGCGGGGCGTCTTGTCGTATTTGGGAAAGAGGCGTGCGGAATTGCGCATAGTGGTTTCAGCGCAGCGCAACGTACTCCCTCTCCACTCCCGGGAGAGGGCCGGGGTGAGGGGTCGGGGGAGCGAAGTGCATCGCTTCGCCCGTACCCTCATCCAGCTGCCGCCACCTTCTCCCGAAGGGAGAAGGGTTTCTCAAATAAACGTTGCGGAAATTTGCACGACTTCGGTGGCCTTGCCATCCAATCGCACGCTCTCCCCACGCCGCTCCTTCACCACGGCTCCCTCGGCGCGCACATTCCCCAGCCGCTTACCTTCCGGTGCCCGAAGACTCAACCACACGGCACCGGGCGCACGTTCCGGCAGCCTGATCTCCCCCGTTACGCCATGCCCGCCATCCGGCTGCAGACGCACATCCACGCGCCCCCACCGCGTCGGCGCGCCGCGCAGCTCGATGGCCTGATCTCCACCCATCCACCGCCGCGGCACCGCGCGCGCCAGGTGCAAGACCTCGCCCTCGCTGTCCTCGAACACCACCATCCACCGCAGCAGCAACGGCATCGTCAACTGCGCCGGCATGCAGAACAGCGGCATGCCGCCGCTCAGGTCGCTCACCTCGCCCGCGGTCCAGCTGCCCGGCGTATGCGCGTGATAGCGGTGCGCGTAGAGGAACAGCAGGTACTCGTCGATCCGCCCCAGCCGCAGCAACTGCTGCGCATAGCCGTAGGAAATAAAGCCCAGGATGTCGCGTCCGTCCGGCGAAGGCGGCGCCACGTTCGCCACCACGCCGATCGAGGTGGCGCCGTGGCCGCGCATGCAGTCGATCACCAGGTGGGCGAGGTCGTCCGGCAGCACGTCCGCCTGCAGCAGTTCGGCATAGGCGCGATGCGGCCATTGCTGTTCGCTGGGCTTTTCCTGCAGCAGCGACTGGCGGAAGGTGAGCTTCGCGCCGGGCAGCGGGCCGACATAGGGCGGATGCAGATCGTGGCGGACATTGGCGCGCACGCTGCGTACGAGCTGCGCGGCGAGCACGCGCGAACGCTCCTGCCAGCGGTCCGCCAAGGCCTTGCCATGGGCATCGATGCGCTCCCACACCGCCGCCAGATCGCGCAGGCCGCGCGAAGCCAGCGCACTGTTGGCGTAGTAAGGCTTCCACCACAGCTGCGGCTCGGGGAACAGGCAGGCGTCCGACTCGTTCCAGCCATGCAGCAGGCCATGGCCGGGGTCGTTGTTCGGCAGGCGCAGGCTGGCATCGTGCAGGTCCAGCAGGATGCGCGCGGTGGCTTCGATCTTGCCCTGGTGCTTGCACAGCAGCGCCGTGTCGCCGGTGTAGTGCAGATAGCGCGCCAGCAGCGACAGCGTCAGGCCGAACTGGCCGGTTTCCGCGCCGCGCATGTTGACCATGCCGTCGGCCTGCACGAAATCGGTGAAATAGCCGTCCAGCACCGCCGCGGCCTGCGCGTTGCGGCCCCATTCGAGGTTCGCGTAGAGCGAGCTGGTGAACGTGTCCTGGAAGCCGTCGTACTCGTTGCCGTAGTAGTCGCGGTCCACCGCGCCGTACTTCGGATAGCTGCCGCCCGGCCGCACCACCAGTTCGCGTGCGAACGCATGGCGCGCCATGTCGGCCCAGCTCGGATCCGGGGTGCGCATGGCGCAGGCATCGGCAAGCTGTTGCTGCCAGGCGTCGTGGAAGCGCAGCAGGGCGCGATAGAAAGCTTCCGCCGATGGCGGCTGGCGCGTGGGCGGATATGAGGGATAGCTGTAGCCGTAATGCACTTCGCTCGCGCGCCCATGCTCGATCAGCGCGGTGCGGTGCCAGGTCTGCACCACGAAGCGGTCGGCCGCGTCGACGTCGGCGAACACCAGCACGTCGTACCAGCGTCCGTCGCCCAGCGGGAACACCTTGTGCACCGCCGGCAGCCAGCCGCCGAGCAGGCCTTCGCGCCGCTGCGGCGCGAGCTTCTCGTCGCGCAGCGCCGCCGTTTCCTGCATGGGCTTGAAGGTGCGCGTGCGGCCGTCCGGAAACACCGGCATGGTGTCGGCGCAGGCCACGTTGCCGACGAAGGTGGTCCACGGCAGGCGGCCGTTGTAGTCCTTCGGGTCCAGCGTCGAGGCGAGCGGAGGCGCGGCGAGGCGCACCTGTTCGGGATCGGGTTCGCCGCGCTTGAGCAGGCGATCGGCCAGCAGGTCGGCGTCGGCCAGGGCCAGTTCCTTCAGCGCGAGGCCGAGATAAGGCGTGCCGGCTTCGGCGGCGCAGGACTCGGTGCGCTTGCCCAGCACGCAGCCGCCATCCGGACCGGCCAGGGTGATCGCGCCATCCGGCGTGCTCAGGTCTTCGAATACCGACCACGCGGCGCCTTGCACATCGAAACCGGCGAGCCGCGCATGGCCTTCGGTGGAAAGCTTGGCGAGCGGGATACGTGGCGGTGGCGCCAGCGTGCCGGCGCCTCCCGCCGGCGCGCCCGACTGCGCCGATGCCCCTTCCCAACCCACCAGCCCCGCGGCCGCGCTCGTCGCGGCCAGGCCTTGCAGAAAACGACGCCGATCCATTCGATTCCCCTAAACCGTTTCCGATGCCGGCGTGTTCCGCTGAGCCAGGCGGCTATGCCTGCGCCCATACCCCAGATACACCATGCAACCCACCAGCAGCCAAAGCGCAAACCGCACATAGGTCACCGCCGGCAGCCCCCAGATCAGCCAGCAGGAAAACCCCACGCCGATCAGCGGCACCACCGGCACCCATGGCGTGCGGAACGGCCGGTGCAGATCCGGCCGCCGCCAGCGCAACACCGCCACCGCGGTGCAGATCACGATGAAGGCACCGAGCACGCCGATATTCACCAGCTTCGCCAGCTCGTCCAGCGGAAACAGCCCCGCCGCCACCGCCGTCACCGTGCCCAGCAGGAAGGTCGCCCGATGCGGCGTGCGCCAGCGCGGATGGATGCCGGCGAACCATCCCGGCAGCAGGCCGTCGCGGCCCAGGCTGAAGCCGATGCGCGCGCCGGCCAGCAGGTTGGCGAAGATCACGCTGGTGATGCCGCACACCGAAGCCAGCGAGATCACCGCCATGGTCCACGGCATGCCGATGCGGATGAACGCGTTGGCCACCGGCGCGTCGTTGTCCAGCGTGGTGTAAGGCACGATGCCGGTCAGCACCAGGCAGATGGCGAAATACAGCAGCATCGCGATGCCCAGCGACAGCAGCACCGCGCGCGGCAGGTCGCGCTGCGGGTTGCGCGATTCCTCGGCGGCGGTGGTCAGCATGTCGTAACCGAACACCGCGAAGAACACCACGGCCGCGCCGGTCACCACGCCATGCATGCCGAACGGCATGAACGGATGCCAGCGTTCCGGCTTCACGTAAGCCGCGCCGGCGATCACGATCAAGGCGGCGCCGGCGATCTTGATGCCGACGATCAGCGTGTTGAAGCGCGCGCCCCATTCCATGCGCACCGCGAGCAGGGCGGTGATGGCCACCGAGATCAGGATGGCCGGCAGGTTCACCACGCGTCCGGGGCCGGTGCCCCATGCGCCTTGCGCCCAGGTGGGCAAGGGCAAGCCGAAGTTGTTGAGCAGCACCTGCGCGTAGCCGGACCAGCCTACCGCCACCACCGCGGCGATCAGCGCATATTCCAATAGCAGGTCCCAGCCGATGATCCATCCGGCGAATTCGCCCAGCACCGCGTAGCCGTAGGTGTAGGCGCTGCCGGTGACGGGAATCAGCCCGGCGAACTCCGCATAGCACAGCGCCGCCGCCGCGCTGGCGATGCCGGCGAGCAGGAAGGACAGCAGCACGGCGGGCCCCGCCTGCGTCGCCGCCACCGTGCCGGTGAGCACGAAGATGCCCACGCCGATGATGCCGCCCAGGCCGATGGCGGTGAGTTGCCACAGGCCCAGCACGCGGCGCAGGCCGGTGCCTTGGCCCGCCTCGCGCTGCAGGCTTTCCACTGGCTTGCGCCGGGTGATGTCGTCGATCAGGCCCATCGGTTCCTCCCCGAAACCACAGTGTTCGTTACGGCGCTTGCGCCTGCGCGTAAGGCGACTTGCCACCCTTGGCGATAAAGCGGTCCACCTGCTGCTGCAGCACGGGCAGCGGCACGGAGCCGAGCGACAGCACGGTGTCGTGGAAGGCGCGCAGGTCGAAGCGTTCGCCCAGGGCTTTTTCAGCCTTCGCGCGCGCATCGACGATCGCCATCTCGCCCAGGTAGTACGACAGCGCCTGGCCCGGCCAGGCGATATAGCGGTCCACCTCGGTCTCGATCTCGTGCTCGCTCAATGCGGTGTGGTCGCGCATGAAGGCCTGCGCCTGTTCGCGCGTCCAGCCGAGGTGATGGATGCCGGTGTCCACCACCAGGCGGCAGGCGCGCCACATCTGGTAGCTGAGATAGCCGAAGCGGTCGTACGGCGTGTCGTACATGCCCATCTCCACGCCCAGCCGCTCGGAATACAGCGCCCAGCCTTCGCCATAGGCGGAGATATACGTGTAGCGGCGGAAGTCCGGCAGCCCCTCGTGCTCGGCGGCCAGCGGCATCTGCAGCGCATGGCCCGGCGCGGATTCGTGCAGGGTCAGCGCGGTCAGCGAGTACAGCGGGCGCGAGGGCAGGTCGTACGTGTTGACCAGGTAGATGCCCGGGCCGCCGCGGCCGCCCGTGTAGAACGGCGCCAGATCCGGCGGCACCGGCTCGATGGCGAAGCGCTGGCGCGGCAGGCGGCCGATGTACTGGCCCAGCTTGCCGTCGACGCGCTTGGCGATCCACGCGGCGTCCTTGAGCAGCTCGTCGGCGCTCTTGGGATAGAACTTCGGGTCGGTGCGCAGGTAGTGCAGGAACTGCGCGAAGCTGCCTTTGAAGCCGGTTTCGCCGATGGTGCGCTCCATCTCGGCGCGCAGGCGCGCCACTTCGCGCTGGCCGGTGGCGTGGATCTGTTCGGGGCTCTGGTCCAGCGTGGTGAACTCGCGGATCTGCGCCTGGTAGAAGGCCTTGCCGTCCGGCATCGCTTCGGCGGCAAGCGTGGTGCGGGCCTGCTTCATGTAGGTGTTGCGCATGAAGTCGAGCAGCCGAGCGTAGGCGGGAATCACCTGCCGTTCGATGGCGGCACGCGCTTGCGCGCGCAGCTGTTCCTGCGCGGCAGCCGGGATGGTGTCCGGCATCTTGCGGAACGGCGTGTAGAACAGGTTGTCGTCGCCCTTGGCGTTCGCCACGTCGGCAATCGATTGATCGCGCCCGGCCAGGGTCACGCGCGGCACGCTGAAACCGCGCGCCAGGCCGGCGCGCATATTGGCGATCTGTTCGTCGAAATAACGCGGGATATCGCGCAGCTGGCTCAGGTAGCGGCGATAGTCGTCCGCGGTGCGCATGGGCTTGCGCGCGGTGAAGCCCAGGTCGGTCCAGAACGCCGTGTCGCTGTTGAACGGCATTTCCCAGGTGCGGAAGCGCTGGTCGGCCAGCAGGGTTTCGATCTGTTCGCGGTAGACCGCGTAGTTCACCGCATCGTCGCCATGCAGCTGCTGCGGCGCGATGGCGTCGAGCCGCTTCAATACGTCGGCCCAGTAGCGCTGGCGCTGGCCTTGCGTGGCTGGATCGACCTTCGGCAGATGATCGGCCGCCTCGCCCTCGCCGTCCTCGTCGTCGCCGCCGGCGAACTGCGCCTGGCGCCATTGCCATTCCTGCGTGTAGATCGCGCGGAAGCGTGCGTCCGCATCGTCGGCGGCGTGGGCGAGGAGAGGAGCGATGGCGAGGCAGATGGCGCAGGCAAGATGGGCGATCGGTCGTTTCATCGGCTCCTCTCCGGGGGCGTCAGGCGAAGGGCTGGTCGATGGCCGGCGAGGGCGGGGTGAACCAGGCCGCGCCGTCCTCGGTGACGTAGAAGTGGTCCTCCAGGCGTATGCCGAAACGCTCGGGCACCACGATCATCGGTTCGTCGCTGCAGCACATGCCCGGCCGCAGCGCGGTGCGCGAGCCGCGCACCAGATAAGGCATCTCGTGGATGGCCATGCCGCAGCCATGGCCGGTGCGGTGCGGCACGCCGGGCAGGCGGTAGTCCGGACCCAGGCCCGCGCCTTCCACCACGGCGCGGGCGGCATCGTCGACGCTGGCGCAGGTGACGCCGGGCCGCACCGCTTCGAACGCGGCGCGTTGCGCGGCCTGTTCGAGTTCCCAGATGCGCGCCTGCTCGGCGGTGGGCGTGCCGAAGCAGTAGGTGCGCGTGATGTCGGAGTGGTAGCCCTGCACGGTGCAGCCGGTGTCGATCAGCACCAGCTGGTCGCGCTCCAGGTATTGCTCGCCGGGAATGCCGTGCGGGTAGGCGGTGGCGTGGCCGAACTGCACGATGCAGAAGGTGGACCCGTGGTCCGCGCCCATCGCGCGGTGCGCTTCGTCGATAAAGCGCACCAGCTCGGTGCGCGAGATGCCTTCGCGCATCAGGCCGGCGGCAAGGCGGTGCACCTCCAGCGTCATCGCCGTGGCCTGCTTCATCAACGCCAGTTCGGCGGAAGATTTGCACATGCGGCAGCCGTCGACGATCGCGCTGGCGTCGGCGATGGGTTTGCCGCCGAGCACGGCGCGCAGGCGTTCGGCCACGGCGAAGGACGCCGCCGGATCGAGCGCCAGACTGCCGGCGCCGCGCTCGGCCAATGCGTCGGCGACGAGCTGCTGCGGGTCCTCGTGTTCTTCCCACAGGCGCACCTCGGCCGGAATGCGCAGCACCGCGGCGAGCGAGCCGGCCTCGAAGCCGGGGCAGATCAGGATCGGATCGCCCTGCGCGGTGAGCAGCATGCCGACCAGCCGCTCGCTCGCGCCCCAGGCCACGCCGGTGAAATAGCGCAGCGAAGTACCGGCGGTGACCAGCAGGGCGTCGAGCCGCTGCACGCGCAGCAGCGCGCGGGCGTGTTCCAGGCGGTGCTGGTATTCGTCCGCGCCGATGGCGGGCGCGGCGGCTTGCCACGGTTGCAGGCGCGCGCGCGCCTGGGCGGGATCGAGGCCGCCGATCTGGCTGGAACTCATGCGTTCTTGCTTCCCAGATCGTCCACGCACCAGCAGCCATCGATCTGCCGCGCCACGCCGCCGGGGTTGTGGTCGCGCAGTTCCGCCGGCAGCAGGTGTTCGGGCAGGTTGTCGTAACAGTGCAGGGCGGCGAAGCGGTGGATCGCCGCCGGCATGCCCACCGCGGTGAAGCCCGCATGGCCGGTGCTCGGATACGGACCGCCATGGTTCATGGCCGGGCTGACCGCCACGCCGGTGGGCATGCGGTTGCCGATCAGGCGGCCCACGCGCGGACGCAAGGCGCGCGCGACGGCGGCCGACGCTTCGTCGTCGGTGCTGCCGGTGTACAGCGTGCCGGTGAGGTTGCCTTCGAAGGCATTGGCCACCTCGACCATCTGCGCCAGGCCGTGCGTGCGGACCAGCAGGCTTGCCGGGCCGAAGGCTTCGGTCTGCAGCGCCTGCGGTTCGCGCAGGAACTGCGCGGCGTCGACTTCCAGCAGCGTGGGCGCATGGCGGTAGCCGGGCGAGCCGGCCACGCCGCCGGCCAGCAGCTGCGCGCCGGCCTTGCGCAGCGTGGCGATGCCGTGCTGCAGATGTTCCAGCACGCCGCGCGAGAACAGCACGCCCGGCGCGGCCCCGGCGAAATGGGCCTTGGCCGCTTCGACGAAGGCATCGCCGGCCTCGTCACGCGGCACGATCACCACGCCGGGATTGGTGCAGAACTGGCCGCTGCCCATGGTGCAGGAGGTGAAGAACTCCTGCGCCAGCGCGGCGCCGCGTTCGGCCAGCGCCCCCGGCAGCAGGAACACGGGATTGACGCTGGACAGCTCCACATAAGCCGGCACGCCCGCCGCATCGGCGGCGGCCTTCAGCGCGAGTCCGCCCGCGCGGCTGCCGGTGAAGCCGATCGCGCCCAGGCGCGCGTCGCCGGCCAGCTTTCCGCCGATCGCATGATCGAAGTGATAGAGCATCTGCACCGAAGCCGGCGGCAGGCCGGCCTGGCGCAGCGCCGCGAATGCCGCGCGCGCCAGGCGCTCGCTGGTGGCCGGATGCGAGGGGTGCGCCTTGGCGATCACCGGATTGCGCGCGGCGATGGCCGAGGCGAAATCGCTGCCGGCGATGGCGTTGAAGGCGAACGGGAAATTGTTCGGGCCGAACACCAGCACCGGCTTGCCCAGCGGCGCGAAGTGCGAACGAAGGTTGGCGGCGGTATCGATCACCGGCTGCGTCCACGCATAGCTGCGCACGGCCTTCGCGGCCAGGCGCAGCTGGTTGGTGGTGCGCGGCAGTTCCACGGCGGCCAGGCGCGGCTGCTTGGGCAGCCCGGTTTCGGCGTGGGCGGTGTCGACCAGCGCTTCGGCGTCGGCTTCGATCGCATCGGCATACGCTTCGAGGAAGGCGGCGATGCGTTCCGGCGGGGCCGCGGCCAGTTCGGCGGCCGCCGCGGTCGCGGCGGCGAGCGCCGCCTCGACATCTTGCGCGCCGCAGACCGGGAAGGCCGGGCCGATCGCTTCGCCGGTCGCGGGATTCTCGGCACGGAACTGGCCGGCCGGCGCGCTTGCCGCGCGCCAGTGGCCGTCGATCAGGATGGGCTGAATATCCATGTCATACCTTGGGTGAGTGGGCCATGGCGTGATCGATCACGCGCAGTGCAGCTTCGCGCTGTTCGCCGACCAGCGCCAGCCGCGGCGCGCGCACGTGTTCGCTGCCCATGCCGACCTTGGCCTGCACCAGCTTGATCAGCTGCACGAAGGTCGGCACCGTGTCCAGGCGCAGCAGCGGCAGGAACCAGCGATACAGCTCCAGCGCCGCATCGGCGCCGCCGTCGCGAGCCAGTTCGAACAGCTTCACCGATTCCTTCGGGTAGGCATTGACCAGGCCGGCGATCCAGCCGCGCGCACCCATGGCCACGCCTTCGACGATGGCGTCGTCCATGCCCACCAGCAATTCCACGCGGTCACCCAGCAGGGCGCGGATGCCGGCGAAGCGGCGCACGTCGCCGGAGGATTCCTTCACCGCCTGCACATTGGGGAATTCATGCGCCAGTTCGGCGATCTGTTCCGGCGCGAAGTCCGTTTTATAGGCGACGGGGTTGTTGTAGAGCATGCAGGGCAGGTCGGTGGCCGCGATCACCGCGCGCAGATGCGCACCCATTTCGCGCCAGTCGGTGGAATACACATACGGCGGCAGCACCATCAGGCCCGAGCAGCCCAGCGCCTTCGCCTGCTGCGCCAGGCGCACGGCTTCGTCGGTGGACAGCGCGGCGATGCCGGGAATGACCGGCGCGCGACCGTTCAGCGCCTGCACCAGGGTGCGGATGATGGCGAGCTTTTCTTCGAACGAGAGCGTAGCGGCTTCACCCAGCGAACCGAGCGGCACGATGCCGGTGCAGCCGGCGTCGATCAGCTGGTTGGCATGCTTGG
This sequence comes from Dyella sp. SG609, assembly GCF_012275375.1. Classification (GTDB taxonomy): domain Bacteria; phylum Pseudomonadota; class Gammaproteobacteria; order Xanthomonadales; family Rhodanobacteraceae; genus Dyella_D; species Dyella_D marensis. Next base: position 147,714 of record NZ_JAAZQJ010000001.1, read on the forward strand.
CGAGGAAGGCGTGGTCGACCTGGCCGTCGGTAGTGAATGGCGTGGTGATGGCGGGAATCACGCCGCGCCAGATGGATGCAGTGCTCATGTCGTTGACCTCGATGCGTCGTCGGAAGGGGAGGTGGCGAGCCCCGCCAGGGTGGCGAGGCGCGCGGGAAACAAAGGTGGGCGGCCGGCGCCGCGCGGGAAGCGGCCCAGTTCCGCCAGCGCGGTGCCGCAGATGCGGCCCTGGCAGGCGCCCATGCCGCAGCGGGTGGCGAGCTTGGCGTCGCGCGCGTCGGCATAGCCGTCGAGCGCGCCGAGCGTCACGTCTTCGCAGCGGCAGATCAGGGTCTGCGGCGTGGCCAGTGCGTGTACGCGTGAGCCCGGTGCGAAGTGCCGGGCCAGCAGTGCGCCGAAGCGGCGGGCGCGATCGCGCTCCGGCAGCAGGACGCGGGCTTCGTCGGCATGTCCGCTGGCCATATGGCCGGCGATGGCGCCTTCGATGCGCGCGGCCGCCAGGCCGCCGATGCCGCAGGCTTCGCCCGCGGCGAAGACGGCCGGCACACTGGTGCGCAGCAGTTCGTCCACCTGCACGTGCGGATGGGTTGGCGCGTGGTCGAGTGCGCAGCCGAGCAACTGGGCGAGTTCCACGTTCGGCACCAGGCCGTAGCCGACGGCGAGCAGATCGCAGTCCACGCAGGCGGTGCCGTGGGCGTCTTCGATTTCCACCACGCGCACGGCGTCTTCGCCATGCGCGTGGCGCACGATCGAACCGAAGCGATACGGCACGCCCATGAGTCTGGCGCGCAGGGACAAGGCTTGCGCGGCGCGAGCGGGCCAATGCAGCAGTTGCCGCGCGAAGGCGTGCACGCTGTCAGGGGAGGCCTGTTCGTGGATGCCGACGACTTTCGCGCCGTGCGCGCGCAAGGTGGCCGCGGCGGCGAGCAGCAGCGGCCCGCTGCCGGCGATGACCACGCGCTTGCCGGCCACCGGCCAGCCTTGCTTGGTCAGCGCCTGCAGGCCACCCGCGCCGCTCACGCCCGGCAGTGTCCAGCCGGGAAAGGGCAGCAGCAGTTCGCGCGCACCGGTGGCGAGGACGAGGGCGCCGTAGGTGAGCAGGGCGGAGCCTTCCGGCGTTTCCACGCGCAGCGCGCCGTCTTCGCTGGCGATCACGCTGTGCTGCGCCAGCAGGTTCACGCCATGCAGGGCGGCGATGGCTTCGCGCGCGGCGCGCGGCGCCGGCTTGCGCACATCGTGGCGCCACACCTGGCCGCCTGCGCGCGGTTGGGCGTCGAGCAGGCCGACGCGCGCGCCATGCGCCGCCGCCGTGCCCGCCGCCGCCAGGCCGGCGGGGCCGGCGCCGACCACCAGCACGTCGTAGCGCTCAGTCATGGCTGTCCACCTGCATGCCGTCGCGTGCGGGCGTGATGCAGGCGCGCTGGTGCGCGACGCCGTCGATGCGCACGCGGCATTCGAAGCACACGCCCATGCCGCACAGCGGGGCGCGCGTTTCGCCGCTGACCGAGGTGCGGAAATGCAAGGTCCAATGCGCCACCGCGGCGGCGACGCTGGCGCCGGCCGGTACTTCGACCGGCTGGCCGTTGACCTGCAATCGCACCGTTGCGCTCATGCGGCCAGCCTCGACGGCGCGTAAGGCGCCGGATCGAGCGCCGGCTGGCGCTGCTGGATCAGGTCCAGCAGCAGGCGCGCGCTGCCCAGGGCGGTAGTGACGCCCAGGCCTTCGTGGCCGGCGGCCACCCATTGGTCGGTGGCGCCGGGTACGGCGCCGAGATAGGGACGTCCATCCGGCGTGGTGGGGCGGAAGCCCGTCCACGCGCGCAGCGCCTGCAGCTCGCGCAGCGCGGGCACGAAGGCGAAGCAGCGTTCCAGCATCCGGCGCAGCATGGCCGGCGATACGGCCGCATCGGTGGCGCTGAATTCGCGCGAGGAGCCGAGCAGGATCTGCCCGGTGGGACGCGGCTGCACATTGAAGGCGACGCTGCTGTCCGCATCGCCGTGCGCGCTGTCGGCATAGCCCAGTTCCAGCAGCTGGTGCCGCAGCAGGCCGGGATAGCGGTCGGTGATCACCAGATGCCCCTTGCGCGCGCGCATCGGCAACTGCGGCAGCAGCGCGGGCAGGGCGCAGCCGGTGGCGACCAGCACCGGGCCGCTGAGCGAGGAACCATCGTCCAGTTGCGCGCCGCCGCGGCGCAGCGCCTGCACGCGGCGTCCGGCATACAGCACCGCGCCGCGCGACTGCGCGCGGGCAACCAGGTGCCGCGCCACGCGCGGCGGATACACCACGGCCTCGCGCGGCACCAGCATGCCGCCGCTCATGCCGGGGGCGAGCTCGGGTTCCAGTTCGTAGAGCTGCTGGTCGTCCAGCAGTTGCGCTTCCACGCCGGCCGCGGCCAGGCGCGCGGCGCGTGCCGCGGCGGCGGCCAGCTCGCGCTCCTCGCGCGCCACCCACAAGGTGCCGCAGCGGCTGAATTCGGCTTCGGGCAGGTCGGCGAAGGCTTCCCATTGGCGCAGCGAGTAGCGCGCGAGCGCCAGTTCGGCGGGGTCGTCGTCCATCGCCACCAGATGCCCCATCGCCGCCGCCGTGGCGCCGCCGCCGATCGGGCCGGGTTCGACGATCGCCACGCGCAGGCCGTCGCCGCTGGCCGCGTCCGCGCAGGCGGCGCCGACGATGCCGGCGCCGATCACGATCAGGTCGTAACCGGGCACGCTCATTCCGCGCCACTGCCCCAGGTGAATGCGTCGGCTTCGTCGAACAGCAAGGTGGATCGCGCCACCACGAAGGCGCTGCCGGTGATGCGCGGCTTCACGCCGCGTGCCGAGGGGGTGTAGGTGGCTTCGAACTCGCTGCCCGCGCCGAGGATGCTTTCCTGCCGCCACACCTCGCCCGGGGCGAGCTTGCCGTCCGCGGCCAGGCAGGCCAGCTTGGCGCTGGTGCCGGTGCCGCAGGGCGAGCGGTCGTAGGCCAGACCGGGGCACAGCACGAAGTTGCGGCCGGCCTTGGCGCCAAGGTCGGCATTGATCTCGATATGGTCGATCTCGCCGCCTTCGGCGCCGGTGATGCCCTGCGCTTCGAGCACGCGGCGGATCGCTTCGGTGTAGGCGGTGAGTTCGCGCTGGTGGTGGATCTCCAGCGGCAGCGGGGTGTCCCTGGTGATGAAGAACCAGTTGCCGCCCCAGGCGATGTCGCCGGTGACGTCGCCGTAGCCGGGCACGCTGATCCTGACGTCCTTGGCGTGGCGGTAGCTTTCGACGTTGTCGATCGACACGCGGCCATCCGCATGCAGTTCCGCGCCCACCGTGCCCACCGGCGTCTCGATCTTGTGCAGCCCGGGGCCGATGCGGCCCAGGTGCTGCAGCGTGCGCACCACGCCGATGGTGCCGTGGCCGCACATGCCCAGATAGCTGACGTTGTTGAAGAAGATCACGCCGGCGCAGGCCTCCGCACTCTGCGGCGGCAGCAGCAGGGCGCCGACCACGGTGGCCGAGCCGCGCGGCTCGCAGGCGATGCCGGCGCGCCAGCGGTCGAAATCGCGGCGGAAGCGTTCGCGCTGCTCCATCAATGTGCCGGCGCCGAGGTCGGGGAAGCCGGCGATGACGGTGCGGGTGGGTTCGCCGCCGGTGTGCGAGTCGATCACGTCGATGGTATGCATGCCGGACATGCTCGCCGCCGCGGCGGTGGGCGTCTAGCAGGGCTTGGCATCGCTGCATGCGGAAATCGGCATAATGCGCCAGGCCGGTTTTGTGCCATGCTGCGATTGCACAAGGTTTCGCGACGGGGCAGGACCTGCGATGGACATGAAGATTTCGGCCGACGAGCTGGAGGCGCTGTTCGACGCCTTGCCCGACGTGGTGTTCTTCGTGAAGGACGGCCAGGGCCGCTACACGCATGCCAACCTCACCCTGGTGCGCCGGCTGGGCCTGAAGCAGCGCGCGGACGTGATCGGCCGCAGCGTGGTCGAGCTGTTTCCCGCCACGCTGGGCGGCTCCTACGCCTCGCAGGACCGCCGCGTGCTCGACGGCGAGGTGATCGAGAACCAGCTCGAAGTGCACATCTTCCCCAACCGCGTGCCGGGCTGGTGCCTGACCTGCAAGCGGCCGCTGCTGAAACGCGGGGAGGTGCACGGCATCGTCGGCATCTCGCGCGACCTGGGCAAGCCGGATGGCCGCCACCCCACCTATGTGCGGCTGCGCCGCGTGCTCGCCTATCTGCAGGAGCACTACGCCGAAGGCGTGCGCGTGGCGAAGCTGGCGGAGCTGGCCGGCGTGTCGGTGGCGCAGCTTGAGCGGCATTTCCGCCGCGTGTTCCAGCTGACGCCGCAGCAGGTGCAGACCAAGCTGCGCATCGAAGCGGCCATGCGCCTGCTGCGCGGCGACCAGAGCGTGGCGGCGATCGGCCTTGCCTGCGGCTTTGCCGACCAGAGCGCATTCGCGCGGCAGTTCAAGGCGACGGTGGGGATGACGCCGCGGGATTACCGGGCGATGGCCGCCGGCGCCATGCGTGCGGCGCCGGCGGCGTAAAGCGCATCGAACTCAGCCGTTCACCCACACGCCGACGTTCAGATGCCAACCGTCGTTGCGGTGTTCGTAATGCGGATGGACGTAGTGGTAACCGGGACGCTCGACTTCCCAATGCCCCGGCACGGCGACGTATTCGCGCCCGGTCCAGCGCCAGTAGCCGCGCGCCCATACGTAGCCGGGGCGCCGTGCCGGCTCCACTTCCACGATCCGCTCCGGCGGCGGTTGCGGTGCGATCACTTCGACCACCTCGCGGCGGACGATCGGACGTTCCACTACCACCGGGCGGTCGTGCACCACGCGTTCTTCCACGCAACCGCTGGCGAGCATGGTGAGCGCGGCGAGCGCCGCGATTCGGATCTGCATCGGAAGTACCCCTTCTTCGAGAGTCAAGAAAAACGCGGCTGCCTCAAGGCAGCCGCGTCGGAATCGAACCGGGCTCAGTGGCCCCAGTAGCCGTCGTGGAAGCGCCAGCCGCCGCGGTACGGCTCCCAGCGCGGCGCGCGATAGACGTAGCCGTGGCGCGCCGGAATCCAGCGGCCGACCACCCACACGTGGCGGCGGGCATAGGGATCCCAGCGCCAGTAGCCCGGCGCCCAGGCGTAGCCGACGCGCGGCGGCGGCACCACTTCGTAGCGCGGCGCGGGCGGGGCGACGTTGATGCCCACGGAAATCTGCGTGCGGGCAGCGGCATCGGGGGCGTAGGCACAAGCGCCCAGGCCCAGGCCCAGCGCGGTCAGCACGGCGAAGCTTCGTGCCAGCGTGTTCATGCGGTTTCTCCTCGGCCACGCAGCGTGTGGCTCGCACGGAAAAACGGCATGGGCCTGCGCCTGTTGACCGCGGCCGGCCGGCTCGTTCAGACATGGGCAGGGTGGAAGGCGCGGCCGCGGTCGGGCGCGGCCGCGCAAGCCGCTACATCGCGCAGTTCGGTTTGTGCCCGCTGGCGCGCGCCTGCTCGTACACCGGCATCAGCTGGTCGGCCTGCCTGGTCAGCGCCTGCTGGCGGTTGTACGAAGCCGGATGGGTCGACATGAAGGCCGGCTGCTTGGGACCGCCGGGAGCCTGGGCCGCCATCCTTTCCCACAGCGTGGGGGCCGAGCGCGGATCGAAGCCGGCCTGCGCCATGTAGCGCTGGCCCAGCGTGTCCGCCTCGCTTTCCTGCATGCGCGAGAACGGCAGCAGCATGCCGACCTCCGCGCCGACGCCCAGCGCGGCCGCGGCGTAGCCGACGTTGGTGCCGCGGCTGGCGGCATAGGCGCTGCCGGCGACCACCGCCACCTGGGCGGCGATGTTGTCGGACATGCGCTCGGCGCCATGGCGCGACACCACGTGCGACAGCTCATGCCCCAGCACCACGGCGAGCAGGTCCTGGTTGGACGCCACCTTGAACATGCCGCGGTTGACGCCGATGCGCCCGCCCGGCAAGGCGAAGGCATTGGGCGTGTTGTCGTCGATGATCTGCACTTCCCACTGCTGCGTGTTCCACGGCGCCGGCAGCACGGCTACCAGGGCGTTGGCGACGCAGGTGGCATAGGCGCGCTCCTTCGGCGCGTCGGCGAACTTGCCCTTGGTGCGCATATCGTTGAATGCGGCCAGGCCCATCTTCGACATATCCCCGTCGGAGACCATCATCAGCTGCTTGCGCCCGGTGGGCGAGGTGGAGCAGCCACAGAGCAGGGCGCCTAGGGCCAGCACGAGCGGCAGGCGGAATTTCATGCGTTTTACCTCCCTGGAAAACTGGTCCGAAGCATAACCTTGCGTTCGGCGGCGCATTGTGTGCCAGTTTGGCACTTGAAAAGAACGAACGGTCGTTCTATTTTCAGGCCCCATGAACACCACCACCGCCCCCGGCAAGCGCGCCGCCACCCGCGAGATGATCCTGGACCGTGCCTACGCCATGGCCTGCAACGACGGCCTGGAAGGCTTGTCGATCGGCACGCTGGCGCAGGCGGCGGACATGTCCAAGAGCGGCGTGTTCGCGCATTTCGGTTCGCGCGAAGACCTGCAGCTGGCCGTGCTGGAGCTGGGCGCGCAGCGCTTCATGGACAACGTGCTGCTGCCCGCGCTGAAAACCCCGCGCGGCCTGCCGCGCCTGCGCGCCATCGTGGAGAACTGGTGCGACTGGGCACAGCGCTACGAGCGCGGCTGCGTGCTGCTGTCCGCCGTCGGCGAATACGACGGCCGCGACGGCGCGCTGCACGATGCCGTGGTGCGGCAGCAGTCCGGCTGGCGCGGCCAGCTGGAAAAGGCCATCGGGCAGGCGGTGGACGAAGCGCATCTCGGCCGCGGCACCGACGTCAGCCAGCTCGCTTTCGAGATCTACGCCTTCATGCTCGTGCTGCATCACGACGCCGGCCTGTTCGGCTTCGAGGAAGCGCGCCGCCGCACCTTGTCAGCTGTCGATCGCCTGTTCGCCAGTTATCGCACCTGAACCCCCAGGAGCCAGCCCATGCCCCGCACGCAACGCGCCCATCGCCCGCACGGCCGCCCCAGCGCCGGTCTTCTGCTGAAACTCGGCGCGGTGCGCGCCAGCTTTGCCGTCGGCGGGCGCCTCGCCCCGCGCCGCACGGTGGACCGCGCCGCGCGCCTGTTCGCCACGCCGTTCGCCAGCAGCCGCAGCCGCGCGCTGGCGGCACGGCCGGACGAGGCGATGCAGCAGGGTGAGCTGGAGGTCGGCGGAGAAAAGATCGCCACGTACGTATGGGGCGATCCGGCGACGCAGCCTTATGCGCTGCTGGTGCACGGCTGGTCGAGCTTCGGCCTGCGCTATCTGCCCTGGGTGCAGCGTTTGCGCGAATCAGGCCTGGCGGTGGTCGCATTCGACCAGCCCGGCCATGGCCGCAGCACGGGGCGCCTGTGCACGCTGCCGGATTTCATCGCCACCATCCGCGCGGTCGGCCAGCACTATGGGCACGCGGCGCTGGCGATCGGCCATTCGCTGGGCGGCGCCGCGCTGGCGTTGGCACAGAGCGAAACCTGGTTGGCGCGCCAACTCGTGCTGGTTGCGCCCGCGGCCGACATGGAAGCCGCCACCGGCCGCTTCTTCCGCTTCGTGAGGCTGGGCGACCATCTGCGCGAGGCGTTCTATGGCTGGCTGGAACGGCGCACCGGGGTGATGGTGCGCGATCTGCAGGTGCACAAGCACTTGCCGGCGCTGGGCCAGTCAGGATTGGTGATCCACGATCTCGACGACCGCGACGTGCCGTGGGAAGAGGGCGAACGCTATGCCCGCTACTGGTCGGGCGCGCGTCTGCTCACCACGCAGGGGCTGGGACATCACCGCGTGCTCGATGCGCCGGAAGTGATCGAGGCGACCTTCGCCTTCCTGCGCGGCGAGACGGTGGGCGAACGCGTGGTCGCCACGCCAAACCTGCCTTACGGCGTGGCGTAGGTTGGGGTGGCAACCCCAACATCGTCGCTTGCGAGGTAGCCGCATCGTGTTGTTGGGGCGGCAGCACGCGTCCCGCGTGATAGCTGCGTAGGTTGGGGTGGCAACCCCAACGTTGCCGCTTGCGAGGTGGTGGCATCGTGTTGTTGGGGTTGTCACCCCAACCTACTTGGGCGGCAGTACGCGTCCCGTGCGATAGCTGCGATAACGGCACACGTCGAAGTTGCGCTGCAACAGCGAGCGCCCGTCGGCGAAGGTGGCGCGCAGATCGCGGCGGCAACCTTCCTGGCCATCGATTGCGACGGTGACGGCATTGCCGCCGCCCTGCAGCGGACGATCGCCGATGGCGAGCTCGCGAAACGCCTCCGTCCCCGCCGGCGCAACGGCCAGCGCCACCAGGCTGGAAGGCGCGTCGTTGTAGACCTCCAGATAGCGCGTCTGCGCGGCGGCAACCGCTGGCAGCGACACGCAGGCGAGCAACACCGCAAGGCGACGGTTCATGGCTTCCTCTCCACAGATGCCGCCCGGGCGGCGATGCGCGGATTGGGCGCGAAGCGCCCGTCGGAAGCGGCCGCAGCGGGACGGATCGTAGCCGGCGCGGGACGAATGGCAGCCGTGACCTCCGAGTCTGTTCGCCAGCGGCCGGGCCTGTGTAGGATGCGGACGCCTCGTGGATGGAGGAGTGCGATGCGATTCTGGCGTTACCTGGCCGCGTGGAGCGTGCCGGCCGTGCTGTTCGCCATCCAGGGCTACAGCATGGATGCGATGCGCGGGCATACCTGGAACGCCGGCGACTACATCCGCTGGGCGATGGTGCAGTGGTACACGCTGGCCGTGCTGGCGCCGGGCGTGTTCGCGCTGGCGCGCCGCTTCACCGTCGACAGCACTGCGCAGTGGCGCTACGCGCCGGTGTATGTCGCCGGCAGCCTGGTGTTCTCTGCCTGCGCCGTGCTGATCGGCGCCACGCTCGGCCATCTGCTGGAACCCGGTAACCCGCCGTTCGACGACCAGCTGCAGCAGTTCATCGACAAATACGTCTTCATCGATTTCTTTATCTACTGGGTGCTGGTGGTGGGCTGGCATGCCATGCGCTTCTTCCGCGAGAAGGACCGCCGCGCGGACCAATTGCAGGCGCTGCTGGCGCAGTCGCGCCTGCAGGTGCTGAAGATGCAGCTGCAGCCGCATTTCCTGTTCAACACCTTGCATGCGATCACCACCTTGATCCGCGAGGAGCCGGAGGTCGCCGAGGACATGCTGCTGCGCCTGAGCGAATTGCTGCGCGTCTATCTCGATGAAGACCGCCATGAAATCGCCCTGGCCCGCGAGCTGGAACTGCTGGACCTGTATCTCGGCATCCAGCGCGTGCGCTTCAAGGACCGCCTCGATACGCGCGTCGATGCGGCCGTCTCCGCGCTCGGCGGCGCGGTGCCCGGCCTGATCCTGCAGCCATTGGTGGAGAACGCCATCCATCACGGCATCGGCCGGCATGCCGGCAGCGACACGGTGGAAGTGTTCGCGCACCGCGACACCGACAGCCTTTACCTGGAAGTGCGCAACCGCAACGGCGTGCTGGAAGTGACGCCGGAAGAAGCCTTCACGCGCGGCATCGGCCTGTCCAATACCCGCTTGCGCTTGAAAGAGCTGTATGGCGATCTCGCCACCGTCTATATCGACGCGCTGTCGCCGCAGGGCGTGTCCTGCCGCCTGCGCCTGCCGTTCCGTGCCCTGGGCGCGGCGGCCGCATGAGCATCCGCGCCTTTATCGTCGACGACGAGCCGATCGCGCGGCACAGCATCGTGCGCCTGCTGCGCAAGGAGCCGGAGATCGCCATCGCCGGCGAATTCGGCGATGGCGCCAGCGCGCTGGAGGCGATCCGCCAGCTGCGGCCGGACCTGGTATTCCTGGACATCCAGATGCCGGAGATGACCGGCATCGACGTCGCCGCGGCGCTGGGCGAAGAAAACCTGCCGGCCACCGTATTTGTCACGGCTTATGAGCAATACGCCGTGCGCGCGTTCGAAGCGAACGCGGTGGACTACCTGGTCAAGCCTTTCAGCAGCGAACGCTTCGACGCCGCGTTACGCCGCGTGCGGCGGCGGTTGGCAGGCGAGGGCGGCGACGCCGCGCCCGCACGGGTATGGCAGGCGCTGGCCGAACTGCGGCGCGAACAGAGCTACGCGCGCCGCCTGCCGATTCCGCTGGATGGCAGCGTGATCCTGCTGGAGGTGGCGCGCATCGACTGGATCGAAGCCAACCGCAACTGCGTGCGCCTGCACGTGGGCAAGGACACCTACGAGCTGCGCGAGACCATGGCTGCGCTGGAAGAACGCCTCGACCCGCGCCAGTTCGCACGCGTGCACCGCTCGGCCATCGTCAATATCGACCGCATCCAGGCGATCCACCCGTGGTTCAAGGGCTATCACATGCTGGTGCTGAGCACCGGGCAGGAGCTGCGCATGAGCCGCTACCAGCACGATGCGTTCCGCGACCTGGTGCGGCTGAATGCGCGGACGCCGTAGCGGCGTCCGCGCAGGAGCGGATCAGGTGTGGTCCGACTGATTGAGCAGGTGCAAGCCGGTGCCAAGAGTGAGTACGCCGTCGTCCGGCAAGGCATCGATGCCCAGCCCTTCGGGCTTAGGCTTGCTGCGGTATTCGTCCATCCACGGCACCGGTTCCTTCGGGCCGGGGATATAGGTGTGCCAGGTGGCGTCACGCGCATCCTTCTCGGTTGGCGCGTACTGGTGGTAGGAGATCGCCACGCGGATGATCCAGCCGTCGGCATCCTTCAGCGGACCGGCAGATGGCGGGTTGAAGGTCCACAGGCGCACGGCGCGGGTGCTGACTTCGGCCAGCGTCTTGCGCATCTCGCGCATGACCGGCTCGGAGCCTACTTTGTCCAGATTGACCTGTTCGGCGGTCACATGGCTGATGCTGCCGTCACGCTCGACGCGCGCAACCATGAAGACGGTGCCGGTCGGATAGGTACCGCCTGCCGGGCGTGCGGGGCCGGCCTGGCGGATGCTGCCGCCCTGCTGCATCTGAAAGTTTGCCCTGGCGGAAAAAGTGGGGCGTGCGCTGTGGTCCTTGATCGTGACGAGCTCATCGCGATGGTCACTTGGGCTGCCGAAGGAGGCGCTGACGACGTGCAGCTGATACCCGTCGCCATCGGGCGAAGCCACCACGCGCAGGTGCATGGGCGCCTTCGCCTCCACCGGCTTGCCGTTCTCCAGCACCGGTTCGAAGCGCCAGCTGGAGGAGTACTGCTTGATCAGCGCGGTCACCGCGTCCGACTCTTGCCGGTCGAGGTCGAAAGAACTTACCGTGCCGTCCGGCGCCACGACGACGTGACCATTGACCAGCAGGCTGGACTCAGCCTTCGCGCGCACTTCGCTGGCAGTCTGCGCCACAGCTATTCCGCAAGTTGCTGCGCAGAGCAGCAACAGTCCTAAACGTTTCATCGACTTCCCCTGGTTGTCTTGCCGAGGCTCGAGTATGTCGCGCGGCGATGACAACCCGCTAGAGGCGACGTGTCGATTTTCGACATCGTGGTTCGTCGCCTTGGCAAGCCGGTCATCGCACCGGCGAAACATCCATCGTCTAAAACATCCATCGTCTACTTGAGGAACGCCAACCATGCACGCCATCGCCCACCGCCCCCTGCGCACCCTGCTCGCCACCGCCGCCCTGGCCCTGGCCGGCGCATCGGCGCACGCCGCTTCCGCCACCTACACCATCGACCCCGCCCACACCTACCCGAGCTTCGAGGCCGACCACTTCGGCGGCCTGTCGGTATGGCGCGGCAAGTTCAATCGCACCAGCGGCAAGATCACGCTGGACAAGGCCGCGGGCGCCGGCACGGTCGACATCACCGTGGACATGGACAGCGCCAACTTCGGCCTGGACAAGATGGACGAGGCCGCGCGCGGCCCCGAGCTGTTCGAAACCGCGAAGTACCCCAAGGCCACCTACAAGGGCAAGCTCGCCGGCTTCGTCGACGGCAAGCCGACCAAGGTGGTGGGCGAATTGACCCTGCACGGCGTGACGCGCCCGCTGGAGCTCACCGTCAACTCGTTCAAGTGCATGCCGCATCCGCTGTTCAAGCGCGAACTGTGCGGCGCCGACGCCAGCGCCAGCTTCCAGCGCGACGACTACGGCATGGGCGCCGGCAAGGACTACGGTTTCAAGATGGACGTGGCGCTGCGCATCCAGGTCGAGGCGCTGATCGATGAAGCCGACGCCAGGAAAACCGCCGGCGCGCACTGATTCACAGGCAGCTTTTCAGCCGGCGCACCGCCTCGTCGAGCGCGCGTGCGTCGGCGCCGCCGTAGCCCATGATCAGCCCGCCCCGCGCGGGCGGCTGCGCGTAGCACAGCGACAGCGGCCGCGCGGAGACGCCTACCTGTCCGGCGCGGCGCGACAGCGCCACGTCGTCCACGCCCGGCGGCAGCAGCGCCACCAGCTGCATGCCGGCTTCGGCGCCGATCACTTCGAGCTGCTGCGGCAGATGCGTGCGGATCGAGGCGACCAGGGCCGCGCGCCGCTCCGCGTACAGCACGCGCATGCGGCGGATATGCCGCGCGAAATGGCCTTCGCGGATAAAGTCGTTCATGGCCAGCTGCGGCAGCGTGGCGGTGCAGGTATCCAGCGCGTCGCGGCAGGCGGCGAAGGTGTCGACCAGGTCCTTAGGCACCACCAGGTAGCCCAGGCGCAGGGCGGGGAACATCACCTTGCTGAAGGTACCGACGTAGATCACGCGCTCTTCGGTATCCAGGCCTTGCAGCGAGGCCACCGGGCGGCCGCCGAAGCGGTATTCGCTGTCGTAGTCGTCCTCCACGATCCACGCGCCGGAGCGCGCGGCCCAGCGCAGCAGCTGCATGCGCCGCGCCGCGCTCATGGTCATGCCCAGCGGAAACTGGTGCGAGGGCGAGATATAGGCCAGCCGCGCATCCGGCGCCCGGCGGATGCCTTCGGCCACGTCCAGGCCTTCCTGGTCCACCGGTACCGGCACGATGCGCGCGCCGATGGTGCCGAAGGCCTGGCGCGCGCCGGGATAGCCGGGGTCTTCCAGCCAGGCGCGGTCGCCGGCATCGAGCAGGGCATGCGCGCAGATCTGCACGCCCTGTTGCGAACCGGTGGTGATCAGCACCTGCGCCGCATCCACGCGCACCGCGCGCACCGCGCCGAGATAGTCGGCGATCGCTTCGCGCAGCAGCGGGCAGCCGCGCGGATCGCCATAGACCAGCGACTCCGTGCTCGGCGTGCGCGCGTGGCGGTTCAGCAGCCTGGCCCACAGCTCGGTCGGGAAATGCTCCAGCGCGGGCAGGCCGACGCGGAACGCGCCCTGGCTGTCCAGCCAGGTCTGCTCCGGCGTGCGCATGGCGGCCACGCGCTGTGCCACCCGGCGGTTGGCGTTGTGCCTGGCGACCGGGACCACGGACAGCCGCGGGCGCGCGGGCTTAAGTGCCGCCGCCGGGATCGAGCGGGCCACGCAGGTGCCGGCGCCGACGAAGCTCTGCAGATAGCCTTCGGCCAGCAACTGCTCGTAGGCGCTGAGCACCGGCAGGCGCGACACGCGCAGCTCGGTGGCCAGGCTGCGGGTGGATGGCACGCGCTGGCCGGGGCGCAACTGCCCGTCGGCGATGGCGCGGCGGAACCATTCGGAAAGCTGCTGGTAGATCGGCACGCCGCTGCCGTTTTCCAGCGCGATCGGGGGCAGGAACGAAGTGGACGCTCGCGGCATGCGGGTGGGCCTCAAGTGGTCATGGCGGATCATAGCCAAGTGGCTATTCGCCCTCGCCACTGCCATTCGTAGTGTTGCCCGGCGGCGCATAGCCGGGCAGGAGAGCGGAGACGGACTTGGGCGTGGGGCACATCATGAAGGGCAGGGCGAAGCGTGGGTTCCTGGGTGGACTGGCATGCCTGCTGGCCTCGGCGGCGATGGCGCAGGACGCCGGCGCGCCGATCCGCCAGTCGCGCGACGACGCCTGGTGGACCGGCCCCATGCTGGCCAACGGCGCCGAGACCTTGCCGCAGGGCCATATGCTGATCGAGCCCTACATCTATGACGTGATGACGCCGGGCGTCGATGCGTTCGGTTCGCGCGCCTACGTGCTGTACGGCCTGACCGACCGCATCACCGTCGGCGCCATCCCGATCATCGGCTACAACCGGGTCAGCAACGGCCCGAACAGTTCCGGCATCGGCCTGGGCGACCAGATCCTGCAGTTCCAGTACCGGCTGATCCGCTTCCACGAAGGCAGCTGGGTGCCGACCGTCTCGCTGATGGTGCAGGAAGCGGTGCCCACCGGACGCTACGACCGCCTGGGCCGGCGCCCCGCCAATGGCATGGGCGGCGGCGCCTACGCCACCACCGTGGGCCTGAACATGCAGAGTTTCTTCTGGATGCCGAACGGACGCATCCTGCGCGCGCGCCTCAATGCCACCACCACTTTCGCCGGACGCGCGGACGTCGAAGGCATCAGCACCTACGGCACCGGCCAGGATTTCCGCGGCCATGCGCGCGGCGGCGACAACTTCTACGTGGGCGCCGCGCTGGAGTACAGCCTGACCACGCGCTGGGTGCTGGCGCTGGACCTGACCTACAGCCACAACGGCAACACCTGGGTAAAGGGTTTCAACGTAGTACCGGGAATGGAGCCGGTGCGGGTGAGCAACCGCTTCGGCCGCAGCGATGCGGTGGGTTATGCGCCGGCGATCGAATACAACTGGTCGCCCAATATCGGCGTGCTGCTCGGCGTGCGGGTGATTGCCGGCGGCAACAACACCAAGCGTTCGGTGACGCCGGCCATCGCACTTAATTACGTGCGCTGATTCTGTTCCCTCTCCGCTCCGGGGTGAGCAATGGTCTTGCCTCACTGTCTCATCTTCGTCATCCAGGGGGAGGCCTGACGAGCGCGTAGCGCGAAGAACGCCCGCGGGGCGGCCCCGAAGGGGTGAGCGAAGCGAATCATCCAGTGGCGGTATCGCTCGGTTGTTGCGCTGGCGCTTGGGTGTCTCGCCTTTGGCGAGTGTTTCGTGCCGCTGCCGCGGCCCGAGTTACTTCTTCTTTGCGTGCCCAAAGAAGAAGTAACCAAGAAGAAAGGGCACCCTGCTTGGCGCCCTCAGCAGCAAAGCTGCTGAGGGTCCGTGAGGGCTGGCCGGGCTTTTTGATCGGGCATCCTGCCCGAGTCAAAAAGGCGAGGACGTCCTGTCCTCGCCCCCCTTGCGGGGGCCTTTTCGTCCAGCCCTCACCGCCGGCGCCAAGGGGACCCGGTAAATCAAGAGCCAAAGCGCACAAGCGGAACGCCGCGGCTGCGCCGCGTGCTCTTCGCTGGATTTTCGCCTCGCCCGACATCCCCCTCTCCCCGCCGGGGAGAGGGCCGGGGTGAGGGGTCGGGCGGAGCGATGCGCGGAGGGGCGAGAAAGCCAGAGCACTTTGCTTCGCGCCATGGAAACGCTTAGCCCCTCATTCGCCCCGGGGCGCTGAAAGATGCGAACCATTCTCATCCCTATGCTAAGGTCGCGCCCCTGATTCCAGGCCAGCGCGACCGATGCCCGCCACCTCCCGCCCGACCGCACGCCACCCTTGGCGCCTCCGCGACCCGCTGCGCAAGCTGCATCTGTGGCTGGGCTTGAGCGTCGGCCTGGCGTTCGCGGTATTGGCTTTATCCGGCACGGTGTTGGCATTCCAGACGGACCTGCTGCGCTGGCGCCATCCGGAGTTGTTCGCGCATGCGCTGCCGACGCCGGAGCAGCGCGCCGCCATCCTCGAACGCATCCACGCCACGGAATGGCCGGCGCCCTTGCGCGCGATCGACACGCCCACCGCCGACATGCCGATGTGGCAACTCTCCCTCGGTGGGGAAAAACGCGTTTATCTCGATCCAACGGATGGACATCAGCTGCTGGTGCGCTCCAAAAACGACGATTTCGTGCTTTGGTTGCGCGATCTGCATACGCATCTGCTCAGCGGACACAACGGCGAAACCGCGCTCGGCGTGCTTGGCCTGGCCGAGCTGGGCCTGATCCTGATCGGCCTCACCCTGTGGTGGCCGCGCCGCGGGCACTGGCGCCACGCGGTGCGCATGTACGCGCAACCGCCGACGCGCCGCTGGCGCAGCTGGCACCAGGGCATCGGCGCGCTGCTGTTTCCATTCCTGCTGCTCAGCACGCTTACCGGCGTCACCCTGATCTACAAGGACACCACGCGCAGCGCGCTCGCCGCGCTGTTCGGCGACACGTCGTCGAAGCCGCCGAAAGCGCCGGCCGTCACGCCGAGCGACGCGCCGCTGCAATGGTCCGCCGCGCTCGCCGCCGCGCAGGCCGCGCTGCCGCAGGCCGAACTGCGCCGCATCACCTTGCCGAACGACAAGAACGCCGCGCTGACCATCCGCGCACGCGGCCCGCAGGAGTGGAATGCGGTGGGCCGCAGCGTGGTGGTGGTCGATCCGTACAGTGCGAAGGTGCTGTCGGTGTACGACGCGCAGACGCAAGGCGGTGGCGCGAAGCTGGTCGACAAGATCTACCCGGTGCATTCCGGCCAGGTCGGCGGCGTGCCGTGGCAACTCGTCATTGGCGTAGTGGGCGTGCTGCCGGCGTTCTTCCTGGTCACCGGTTTCCTGTTCTGGCGCACGCGCACGCGCCACCGCAAACATGCGCAACAGGTGCTTGGCAAGGCCTGAGCCGCACGCCTGCGTAAGCGCGCTGCAGCAAGCGCTTAACGGCATTCCACACTAGAATTGCGCGTCTTACGCACACCCTTCCGTTGGAGTTGCCATGAGTTCCCCCGCCCAGCACGTTTCTGCCAGTGCTGCAGTGCACGAAAGCCGTCCCCTGCGCTTCGTCACCGCCGCCAGCTTGTTCGATGGCCATGACGCGGCGATCAATATCATGCGCCGCATCATCCAGTCGCAGGGCGCGGAGGTGATCCACCTGGGCCACAACCGCTCGGTGGAGGACGTGGTCCGCGCAGCCCTGCAGGAAGACGTCGACGCGATTGCGCTGTCCTCGTACCAGGGCGGCCACGTCGAGTACTTCAAGTACATGGTGGACATGCTCAAGGAACATGGCGCCGCGCATATCCGCGTGTTCGGCGGCGGCGGCGGCACCATCACGCCGGAAGAAATCCGCGAGCTGCAGGCCTACGGCGTGGAGCGCATCTACCACCCGAACGACGGCATGAAGCTCGGCCTCACCGAGATGATCGAGGACGTGATGCGCCGCACCCGCGAGGCCGCCGACCAGCGCGCCCATGCGGAGCAGGCCACCGCCGTCGCGCCGCGCGTGGATATCGACGACGAGATCTCGATCGGCCACATGCTGTCGGCGATCGAGGAAGGCCAGCTGCCGGACGCCGAGCTCGAACACCTGCGCAAGCAATGGAAGATGGCGGGCAAGCAGACGCCGGTGCTGGGCGTCACCGGCACCGGCGGTGCGGGCAAGTCCTCGGTGGTGGACGAACTGCTGCTGCGCTTCCTGCATGCCTTTCCGGAGATGCGCATCGCGGTGCTGGCGGTCGACCCGACCCGCCGCCGCAGCGGCGGCGCGCTGCTGGGCGACCGCATCCGCATGAATTCGCTGCGCAGCCATCGCGTGTACATGCGCTCGATGGCCACGCGCCGCCAGCACGCCGCCACCAGCGTGGTGCTGCACGACTGCATCGACTTCCTCAAGGCGCAGCCGTACGACCTGGTGATCGTGGAAACCGCCGGCATCGGCCAGAGCGATTCGGAGATCGTCGACCTGGTCGACTTCCCGATGTACGTGATGACCAGCGACTACGGCGCGGCCAGCCAGCTCGAAAAGATCGACATGCTGGACTTCGCCGAACTGGTGGTGCTCAACAAGTTCGACAAGCGCGGCGCCGAAGACGCGCTGCGCGACGTGCGCAAGCAGTGGAAGCGCAACCGCACCGCCTTCGCCCTGAAGGACGAGGAGGTGCCGGTCTATCCGAGCATCGCCAGCCAGTTCAACGATCCGGGCGTGACCTGGATGTTCGCCAACCTGTGCCGCCTGCTGCGCGACAAGCTCAGCCTGCCCGCGCCGAAGTGGACGCCCGATCTGGACACCTCGCTGAAGGAGCCGCGCGCCACCGTGCTGATTCCCGGCAGCCGCGTGCGCTATCTGGCCGAGATCGCCGAGCAGGGCCGCGGCATCAATACGGAGATCGAGCGCGAGGCGGAATTCGCCAGCAAGGCGCAGCACTACTACGAGTCGCTGAAGGACCTGGGCGATGCGCGCCTGCCGCGCGAGCTGTCGCGCTACGACAGCGAGTCGCTGCACGAGGAGGGCGCCGACCGCACGCTGCTCACGCTGCGCCAGCGCTACAACCAGGCGGTGAAGGAGCTGAGCCACGAAGCCGTGCACCTGCTGCACGACTGGCCGGTGCGCTACAAATCGGTCACCGACGAGTACAACGAGTACAAGGTGCGCGACAAGACGATCCGCGTCGAGAACTATCGCGAATCGCTGAGCCACCAGAAGATCCCGAAGGTGTCGCCGCCGAAGACGAAGGACTGGGGCGACCTGTTGCGCTTCCTGATGCGCGAGAACCTGCCGGGCTATTACCCCTACACCGGTGGCGTGTATCCGTACCGCCGCACCGGCGAGGATCCCACCCGCATGTTCGCCGGCGAAGGCACGCCGGAGCGTACCAACCGCCGCTTCCATTACCTGAGCCAGGGCGGCGCGGCCACGCGCCTGTCCACCGCGTTCGACTCCGTCACGCTGTACGGCGAGGACCCGGCGCCGCGCCCGGACATCTACGGCAAGATCGGCAACTCGGGCGTCAACGTCGCCACGCTGGACGATATGAAGAAGCTGTATTCCGGCTTCGATCTCAGCGCGCCCAGCAGCTCGGTGTCCATGACCATCAACGGTCCGGCGCCGATCATCCTGGCGATGTTCATGAACACCGCTATCGACCAGAACGTGGAGAAGTACCTCAAGGCCGATCCGGCGCGCTGGAGCGCGGCGCAGAAGAAGATCGCCGCGCTGCATCCGCATGGTGGTCCGCGTTATTCCGGCGAGCTGCCCAAGGGCAATGAAGGCCTGGGCTTGGGCCTGCTCGGCATCACTGGCGACCAGCTGGTGGATGCCGAAACCTACGCGCGCATCAAGGAAGAAACCCTGCAGACCGTGCGCGGCACCGTGCAGGCGGACATCCTTAAAGAAGACCAGGCGCAGAACACCTGCATCTTCAGCACCGAGTTCGCGCTGCGCATGATGGGCGACATCCAGCAGTACTTCGTCGACCACAAGGTGCGCAACTTCTATTCGGTGTCGATCTCCGGCTACCACATCGCCGAGGCCGGCGCGAACCCGATCAGCCAGCTGGCCTTTACGCTGTCGAACGGCTTCACCATCGTAGAGTACTACCTCGCGCGCGGCATGCACATCGACGACTTCGCGCCGAACCTGTCGTTCTTCTTCTCCAACGGCATGGACCCGGAATACACCGTGATCGGCCGCGTGGCCCGCCGCATCTGGGCCCGCGCCATGCGCGAACGCTACGGCGCCAGCGCGCGCAGCCAGATGCTGAAGTACCACATCCAGACTTCCGGCCGCTCGCTGCACGCGCAGGAAATCCAGTTCAACGACATCCGCACCACGCTGCAGGCGCTGTACGCCCTGTTCGACAACTGCAACAGCCTGCACACCAACGCCTACGACGAGGCGATCACCACGCCGACCGAGGAAAGCGTGCGCCGCGCGGTGGCCATCCAGCTGATCATCAACCGCGAGCTGGGCCTGAACTTCAACGAGAACCCCTGGCAGGGCAGCTTCGTGGTCGACGCGCTTACCGACCTGGTGGAAGAAGCCGTCTACCGCGAGTTCGAGGCGATCAGCGAGCGCGGCGGCGTGCTCGGCGCGATGGACACCATGTACCAGCGCGGCAAGATCCAGGAAGAGTCGATGTACTACGAGCAGAAGAAGCACGACGGCAGCCTGCCGCTGATCGGCGTGAACACCTTCCTGCCCAAGGATCACGGCGGCGAGATCGCCACCGAGATCGAGCTGATCCGCTCCACCGAAGAGGAGAAGGGCCAGCAGATCGACAACGTGCAGGCCTACGCCAATGCCCGCAACGGCCTGGCCCCGGAAAGCCTCAAGCTCCTGCAGAACACCGCGCGCGAACGCCGCAACGTGTTCGAGCAGCTGATGGAAGCGGTTAAGTACAACTCGCTGGGGCAGATCAGCCACGCGTTGTACGACGTGGGTGGCGAGTACCGCCGCAACATGTAAGCAGGTTCCTCCCCCTCTCCTTCCGGGAGAGGGGGTGAGGGTACCGCCACCTTCTCTCCCACGGGACTACCTTCGGGTGGCCGGAGGGAGAAGGATTGGGCTTGGAGACCGAGGGGAAGACGAGAGGTTACTTGCTAGTACCAGCGGCGCGGCCGCACCGGCAGCGTCTCCGGCATCCGCGCCAACACCGGCAGCACCAGCAGCGCAACCGCGGCGATCATCACGCCCGGCACCACCTTCCATCCGGTCGCGGTAATCAGCAGCTCGGCCAGAAACGGCGTCAAGCCGCCGAAGATCGCCGTCGCCATGGTCACGCCCAGCGCCAACCCGCTCAAGCGGCCTTCGCCGGGAAACTGCTCGGCGGTTGCCGGCGCGCCCACGGCACTGACACCGCCGGCAAGGCAGGCCAGCACGATCGAAGCCAGCGCGATATCCACTTCCTTCCCGCGCGCCATCCACTCGAACATCAGCAAGGGCAACAGCACGCCCGCCGCCGCAAGCCACACCAGCACCGGCCGGCGACC
Source organism: Dyella sp. SG609 (assembly GCF_012275375.1). GTDB lineage: Bacteria > Pseudomonadota > Gammaproteobacteria > Xanthomonadales > Rhodanobacteraceae > Dyella_D > Dyella_D marensis. Next base: position 168,387 of record NZ_JAAZQJ010000001.1, read on the forward strand.
GACACGGTCGGACAGCGCGCCCGCCAGCGGCGTGACCAGGATCACCGCCACCGCGGCCAGCGTCGACAGCCACAGCGAGCGTTCCTCGGCGAGGATGCCTGAGGAGCTGAGAAAAGCCGGCACGTAGGTGATGCCCACGTAGTACGTGATCGAACCGAGCGCCGAGATGGCGAAGGTGCGAAACAGGGCAGGGCGATGGTTAGCCAGCGTATGGCTCAGCGGCGACTCCGGCACGGTGTGCTGCCGCACCTGCCGCACGAAGTCCGGCGACTCCTCCATGGTGGAGCGCGCGATCCACACGCAGCCGGCCAGCGCCGCGCCGACGAAGAACGGGATGCGCCAACCCCAGGCATCCAATTGCGCCGTGCTCATGGCGCTCACCGTCAATGCGGAAACACCCACCGCCAGCAGCGCACCGATCTCGCTGGCGGCCGAGGCCAGCGAAGTGATCAGCCCACGCCGATCCTTGCGCGCGCCCTCCAGCAGATACGCCACCACGCCGGTGTATTCGCCGCCGACGGAGAACGCCATGAAACAGCGCAGCAGCAACAGCAGCGCACCCGCCGCCGGGCCGATGCTGGCATGCGACGGCAACAGCGCCGTGGCCAGCATGGCCAAGGTCATCAGCATCATCGACCACAGGAGGGTGCGGCGCCGCCCGATGCGGTCGCCGATATGGCCGAACACCATCGCACCCAGCGGCCGCATCGCGTAGGAGATGGCGAAGCCGGCGAGCGTCGCCAGCAGCGAACTCTCGCCGCCACCGAAGAACACCCGCGACAGCACGGTGGCGAAATAGAGATAGAGGGTGAAGTCGTACCACTCGACCACGGTCGAGAGGGCGGCGACCGCCATGGAGGCGCGGGAGATTTCGGCAGTGCCGGGCTTTTCGGTCATGCGGTGACGGCGGCCGGGTACGGAAACCGCGATCCTAGCGCGATCCGCCGTACCTGGCCCGTCAAGCCGCGATCAGGCGGCGATACGCGGGAAATAGGCCTCGCGGTCGAGATCCTCGATCAGGCCCGGCCCGGTTGGCATCCAGCCCAGTGCTTCGCGCGTCTTCGCGCTCGATGCGGGTATGTCGGCACCGAAGAAATAGGCGAGAAAGCCGAAATGCTCCTGCGCTTCCTCGCGCGTCCTTGTCACCACCGGCAGGCCCAGGCGCTGCCCGATGATTTCAGCGATCCGCTTCGTCGCCACGCCTTCCTCCGCCACCGCGTGATAGCACGTGCCTGCCGCACCGTGCTCCAGCGCCAACCGGTAGAGGCGCGCGGCATCCAGGCGATGCACCGCCGGCCAGCGATTCCGCCCATCGCCGATATAAGCCGATACGCTACGCTCCCGCGCGATGCGGATCAGCCACGGCACGAAGCCATGGTCGCCGTCGCCGTGCACGGTAGGCGACAAGCGCACGATGCCCGAGCGCACGCCGCGTTCGGCCAAGGCTACGGTCATCACTTCCATCGGCAAGCGCGGCGAGCCATGCGAGGCGGCGTCGGCCCTATCGTCCTCGGTGCCGATGCGGCCCGGTGCCAGCATGCCGGTGCCGGTGGTGCCGATCAGCGGCTTGCCGGAACCGGCCAGCGCTTCGCCCATCGCTTCGACCGCGCGGCGTTCGGTCACCGCGTTTTCGGCGTAGCGCGAGAAGTCGTGATTGAAGGCGGTATGGATCACGCCATCGCAGGCGGCAGCGGCTTCGGCGAGCCGTTCCGGTTGTTCCAGCGAGGCATGCAGGATGTCGACGTCGCGTCCGGCCAGCACTGCGGCCGAAGCCTCCGAGCGGGCCAGCGCCAGCACCTTGTGGCCGGCGGCGAGCAGATCATCGACGACAGCGGAACCGACGAACCCTGTCGCGCCAGTAACGAATACACGCACAATGCATCCTCCAGGTTTGGGATGCGCGGCATCGTCCTCGCGCGGCGTGCGCGGATGAAGCCGTGGCGTTATACGGGTATACGGACTAACAGGCTCGGCAAGCAGATGAATACGACGGTGGCCAACGACAACCTGCTCGGCGCCTATCTGCGCGATCGCCGCGAACGGCTCGATCCGTCCGCGCTCGGCTATCCCGCCGGGCGCCGCCGCACGCCAGGGTTGCGCCGCGAGGAGGTGGCGCAGCGCGCGAACGTCAGCGCCACCTGGTACACCTGGCTGGAGCAGGGGCGTGGCGGTGCGCCATCGGACGAAGTGCTGGACCGCATCGCCCGCGCGCTGCTGCTGAGCGAGATCGAACGCCAGCATCTGTTCCTGCTCGCGCTGGGGCGCCCGCCGGAGATCCGCTACCAGGCCAGCGAAGGCGTGGCGCCGCGCCTGCAGCGCGTGCTCGATGCCTTGCCGTGCAGTCCCGCGATGGTGAAGACCGCCACCTGGGACGTGCTGGCCTGGAACCGGGCCGCGGCCGTGGTGCTTACCGACTACGGCAAGCTCGAACCCGCCGAGCGCAATGTGCTGCGCCTGATGTTCTGCAACCCCGAGGTGCGAGCGCACCAGGTCGACTGGGAAAGCGTGGCGCGTTTCGTGGTGGCCGCGTTCCGCCTGGATGCGGCGCGCGCGGGTGCGGTGCGCAGCGTGCAGGCGCTGGTGGACGAGCTGAGCGAGCGCAGTGCCGAGTTCGCCGCGATGTGGCAAAGCCAGGACGTGCAGCAGCACGGCGGCGGCACCAAGCAGCTGCGGCATTCGACGCTCGGTGCGATCGCGATGGAGTACTCGGCTTTTGCCGTCGACGGATGCCCCGACCTGAGCATGGTGGTCTACAACCCGGCGACGCCGGAGGATGCGCAACGCATTCGCCGCCTGATCGAGGCTGAGGGGTCCGACCGTAGCGCGTGATGTGCAGGTGGCGTGAAGAAAGCTCGCGGCGTAGAGCAATCCATATCGCACGATTGTGATAGCGCTCTCTTCCTGAAACCTGCCGTGGATCGCAAGATGCGACGCACCAGGGGGGAGCGTCACATGGTGTTGCGCAGCATTGCGTCGCGACTGGCCGCCTGGGTGCTGGCCGGCACCCTGCTCGTGGTCGTGGCCGGCGGGTTCCTGCTGTTCCGCGTCATCCGCGAGCAGATTCTGCAGCAGACCCATCGCGAATCCGCGGTGCTCGCCGGCGACGTCAGCCATCGCATCCAGCACCGCCTCGACAAGGTGGCCGATACCGCGCAGACGCTGGCGGCGCTGATCGGGCCGCGGCCGGATGACGCGGAAACCCTGATCAGCGATGCGCTGAGGCACAACGCCGATCTCGCGGGACTCGCCGCGGCCTATGTGCCCGTATCGATGGATGCGGCATCACCGGGCCGCTCGCCCTTCGTCAGCCGCCAGGGCGACGGCAGGCTCGTCACCCGCGACCTGCTGAAGGATCCCGCGCCGTACTGGACACAGGCATGGTTCCGCACGGGACTCGGCTGTTCCGTCGGTTGCTGGCAGCAGCCGTTCTTTTCGCAATCGCGGCAACGCCAGTTGGTCAACTACTCGGCCGCCATCCTGGCGGGCGGCCGCGCGGTGGGCGTGCTCAATGCCGATGTCACGCTGGAGTGGTTGCAGGGCGTGCTGCAGAACTTGAACAAGCCCAAGGGCACCGAGGCCTTCGTGATCGACCGGCAAGGTGTCTATCTCGCCACCGACGGTCCGGTGCTGGCCGGTCGTCGTGCACAGGACGAGCTGGTCGCGGCGCTGCGCGGCGATACGGACGAACCCATCAGGCATACCGGCATCCTGGCCGCGCATGCCGGCGCGCCGGTGTGGATCTATCACGCGCCGATCGACGGCACCCATTGGCAGTTCGGCCTGGTGGTGCCGGAGGAGCAGATCTATGCGGGTGTGCGGCGCACCTTCTCGGTGGCCTTGTCGGTGGGCGCGCTGGCGCTGCTGAGCCTCACGCTGCTGACCCTGGTGGTCACGCGGCGCGTGCTCAGTCCGCTGGGCGTGTTGACCGAGCGCGCCGAGCAGGTGGCGAAAGGCGCCCTGGATTTCGCCTTGCCCACCGTGCGCCGCCGCGACGAAGTCGGCCGCCTGACGCATGCGTTCGACCGCATGCGCCACGAGCTGGCCGACCATCTGGCCGAGCTGGGCCGGGTCGCGCGCGAGCAGCAGCGCCTGGCCAGCGAGCTGGAGATCGCCCAGCAGATCCAGACGGCGCTGCTGCCCGGTGCGCATTTCCTCGACGCGCGCTGCCACAACTTCGAGCTGCATGCGGTGCTGAAGCCGGCGCGCACGGTGGGCGGCGATCTGTACAGTTATTTCATGCTGCACGACCAGCGCTTCTACATCATGGTCGGCGACGTCTCGGACAAGGGTATTCCCGCCGCGCTGTTCATGGCCCGCGCCATCACGCTCGCCAAGGCCCTGGCTCCGCGCGCGCAATCGCCGCAGCAGCTATTGCAATTGCTTAACCAGGACCTGTGCCGCAACAACGACGGCTGCATGTTCGTCAGCCTGCTGTGCGGCCTGCTGGATACCGCCACCGGGCATTTCTCGATGGCCAGCGCGGGCCATGAGCCGCCGGTGCTGTGGGGCGATGGCGCACCGCGGTTGCTGGACATCGAAACGGGGCCGGCATTGGGCCTGGACGAGGAGGCCACCTACAGCTCGCGGCGTGTGCGCCTGCGGCCGGGCGAGACCTTGCTGATGTATACCGATGGCATCACCGAAGCGACCGACGCCAGCCTCAGCATGTACGGCCAGGAACGCATGCTGGCTTGTCTGGCGCGCTATGCCGCGCAGGCCGAGGGCGATCCGGCCGGCTATCTGCTGGCCGACGTGGAGGCGTTCGCCGCGGGCCATGGACAGGCCGACGACATCACCGTGCTGGCGCTACGCTGGCACCACGCCGGGGCAGACGGGAGTGCGTCCATGCTGGACCTGACCATGCCCGCTTCGATCGAAGCGGTATTCGACGCCTTGCGGCACTGCGACGAGCAGCTCGCGAGTGCCGGCGTCGCCCAGGGCGTGCGCGACGACGTGCGCCTGGTGCTGGAAGAGCTGATGGTCAATATGGCCGAGCACGGGCGCCCACCTGATGGAGACGCGCGGATCGAGTTGCGCATGGCCCTGGCCGCCGATGCCGTGCTGGTCGACCTGCATCACGACGGCCAGGCCTTCAATCCTTTGCTGTCGCCCGTGCCGCAACTCACCGGCGACGTCGCCGACCGCGAGATCGACGGCGGCCTGGGCATCCACCTGGTGCGCGCCATGGCCAGCGATTTCAGCTACGCACATGACGAGCAGGGCAACCATCTGCAGTTGCGTTTCATCCTTCCTTCCTGAGCGGAGGCACGACCATGAGCTTCAGTCTTGATACCGCTGCCCTGTCGCCGGAGCGCAGCACCTTGCGCCTGCACGGCCGGCTCGATGCGTTGACGTTCGGCGATTTCGACGGCGGCGCCGCGCCGGTGCTGGAACAGATGGGGCAGGGCGGCACGGTGGTACTGGACCTGTCCGCGCTCGATTACATCAGCAGCGCGGGCCTGCGCAGCATTGCCAAGATCCGCAAGGCCATGCGCGCGCGCGAAGGGCATACCTTGCTGGTGAATCCGCAGCCGCAGGTGCGCAAGGTGTTCGAGATCGTCAAGGCGGTGCCGGTGAGCGACGTGTTTTCCAGCGTGGCAGAGCTGGATGAGTATCTGGATCGGATTCAGAAGAGGGTGTTGGGTGGGGAGGATGACGACGTTTGATCGTTTGGGCCGTTGCTAACTGAAACCCTTCTCCCCTCCGGGGAGAAGGTGGCGGCAGCCGGATGAGGGGCCGCTCTAGCGGTGGCCTTTCTACGGAACGAATGAAGAGCTTTTTGGCCTTCTCGACCCTCCGCTCACCACTCCGACCGGCCCCTCACCCCAGCCCTCTCCCCGGAGGGGAGAGGGGGCAAGGGCGCGGGTGGCGTGGGGGCAAAGCCCTGCCATCAGTCACCTTTGCCAACCCGCGCAAGGCATGTATACACTGTATACATGCCGAAACTCACCACCCCCGAGAAGATCCTCCGCGCCGCCCACAAGCTGATGGACCGCCATGGCGCGGATGCCGTCACCATGCGCCGCGTCGCCGAGGCGGTGGGCATTACGCCGATGGCGATCTACCGCCATTTCCCCAGTCGCGAGGCGCTGCTCAAGCGCATCTCCGACGACAGCTTCGCCAGCGTGGCGCAGGACTGGTCGGAGCGCGCGAGCCATCCGGATGTCTACAAGGGCCTGCTGCAGTCGATGGAGCAATACCTCGACTACGCGCTGACCCATCCGAACCTGTTCGACCACGCTTTCTCCGTGCGCCGCGACGACGCGCGCCGTTTTCCCGAGGATTTCCGCGACCGCCAGTCGCCCACGCTCACCGTCATCGCCGACAAGCTGGCCGAAGGCATGGCGCAGGGGCTGTTCCGCCAGGCGGATCCCTGGGACGTGGCCATGACTTTATGGGGCCTCGGCCACGGCCTGATCTCGCTCTACCGCGCCGGCCGCTTCAGCTACGACGAACGGCAGTTCCGCGCTTTCTATCTGCAATCACTGGAGACCGTGTTCGATGGCATCAAGCCTTGATTCGCGCCGGCTCATCGCCGGCCTCGCCGCCACCGCGCTGTCCGCGCTGGCCTATGGTTTCGGTACCGGCTTGCAGCCGCTGCCCTGGCTCACCTGGCTGGCGCCTTTGCCGCTGGCCTTGCTGGCGCCGCATGTCAAAGCGCGCTGGCTCGCGCTCGCGGCCTTCGTGGCCGGGGCGCTGGGTGCGCTCAATCAATGGCATTACCTGCACGGCGTGATCGGCCTGCCGGTGCCGGTGATCGCGCTGTTCACCGCACTGCCTGGCGTGGTGCTCGCCTTGTGCCTGCTGTTGTTCCGCCGGCTGCTGCGGCGCGGACATGGCGTTGCCGCCATGCTGGCCATGCCGGCCTTGTGGGTGGCGATCGAATACGCCAACACGCAGACCTCGCCGCATGGCACGTTCGGCAGCCTCGCCTACAGCCAGATGGATATGTTGCCCGTGCTGCAGCTGGCTTCGATCACTGGCTTGTGGGGCATCGGCTTCCTGTTGCTGCTGATGCCGGCGGCGCTGGCGGTGGCGTTGACGCGCAAGGCCGCGCCGCATGCGCGTCCCGCCGCGGTGGCCGCGATGGTGGTGGCGATGGGCGCGACGCTGGCTTACGGCTACGCACGCCTGCATGCACCGGCAACCGGCTCGATCAAGATCGGCCTCGCCTCGATAGAAAAGCCGGTGCGCCCCGCCTTGTCGGTGCCGGAAGGGCAGGCATTGCTGGAGCGCTATCTCGCCGCGATCGACCGCCTCGCCGCCGGCGGCGCCACCGTGATCGTCACGCCCGAAACCGCCTTCGCCACCGGCGAAACCACCGTGCCGGCCTTTGCCGAAGCGGCGCGCCGCCATGGCGTGCTCCTGGCCGCGGGCATCGACGCCAAAGGCGGCGCGGACGGCGAGCGCAACGCGCAATGGGTCTTCCGTCCCGGGCTGCAGTCGCCGGCCACCTATGCCAAGCATCACCTGATCCCCGGCTTCGAAAACCAGTACACGCCCGGCGCTACTTACACCATGCTCGACGGCTCTCCGCGCATCGGCCTGGCGATCTGCAAGGACATGGACTTCCACGATATCGGCCGCGCCTACGCCGACCGCCAGGCGCAGCTGCTGCTGGTGCCGGCCTGGGATTTCGGTGTCGACGGCTGGTTCCACGGCCGCATGGCGATCATGCGCGGCGTGGAAAGCGGCTTCGCCATCGCCCGCGCGGCGCGTGCCGGACGCCTGACGCTCAGCGACGACCGCGGCCGGGTCGTGGCCGAAGCGTCCAGCGAGCAGCATGATGCGGAACTGGTCGGCGAACTGCCGCTGCACGCATCGCGCACGTTCTACGCGCAATGGGGCGACTGGTTCGCCTGGGCGGATCTGGCGCTGCTCGCCATCCTGCTGGTGTGGGCCTTCGTGGTGCCGCCGCGTTCGAATTGAACCGTCGGCGGAAATGCGGATGCCCTTTGTGCCGACGAAGCATGCCGGGGTGGCAGGAGGTTTGAACCGGTTCGCCGCAGGCCATGCACGTGCCGCCGCATTTCGCTGGAACGAGGTGGCGGTGGTCCCGCTTAATCGGCGCACCCCACACCTTCGGAGTCGCCGTGAAAATCCTGCTTCCCGCGCTGTTCGTGCTCGCCGCATCCCTGGCTCCCGCCGCGCAGGCCAAGGAGGCGCCCAGCGTGGCGCAGTCCCGCAGCCAGATCCAGCAACTGGTCGAGCAGTTCAAGACCGCGATCAAAGCGCACGATGGCGAAGGCATGGCCAGGCTGTTCATGCCCGGCAGCTCCTGGTTCCAGACCCTGGACGATGCCTCCTACGAGAAGGTCAAGGTGAAGGAACCCAACGCCCGGCAGGTGACGCCGGGCGACTTCCAGAAGTTCTCGCAGTTCGTGGGCAAGGCGGGCAAGCCCATCGAGGAGACCTTCGACAACGTGCGCATCGAGACCGACGGCAGCATCGGCACGGTGTACTTCGATTACGTGTTCCTGGAATCGGGCAAGCCCACCAACCATGGCGCCGAGACCTGGCAGCTGGTGCGCACGCCGGATGGCTGGAAGATCAGCGCGATGCTGTACTCCGTCGTGCTGGATGACAGGCACTGAGCTTCGGGCTAGGGTGCGCCGTAGCCGGCGACGGACCGGCGCACCTTTCGGGCACCCAAGCCATGCAAGCCTCGCCGACGCGACCCGCCGTTCCACCGTTCTGGCTTCCGCTGGTGGCGGGATTGCCGATTACCTTGTGCATGGCGGTGATGGCCTTGCCCGAGCTTGGCCGCGCGTATGCCGGCGCCTATCGCCTGTTCTTTGCGGTGGCCTATCTGTTCTGGATCGTGCCGCTGAGCGTGCTGCAGCGGAAGTTGTGGCAACGGCGCACCGTGGCCTGGCTCACGGCGGTGGTGCTGCTGGTGGCGACCTATGTGCCGTCGGTGATCAACAACGCCATCGGCGGATGGGCGGCCGTGCGTGTGGGGTTGTTGCCGTCGCTGCCGCTGCAACGCATCTTCACGGGGCTGGATGGCTGCTGGCTGGCGCTGATTGCCTACTGTGCGATCCATGCGCTGGTACTGCATTACACGGAGTTGCAGCACTCGCGCCTGCGCGAAGCCGAGGCCGCGCGTTTCGCCCGCGATGCGCAGTTGCGCGCCTTGCAATACCAGCTGCAACCGCACTTCCTGTTCAATACGCTCAACAGCATTTCCTCGCTGGTGGCCGATGGCCGCGGCGCGGACGCCACGCGCATGCTGGCGCGGCTCGGCGACCTGTTGCGCGATTCGCTGGAGCGCAGCGACGCCCAGGAAGTGACGCTGGCCGAAGAACTCAGCACCACCGGGCACTATCTGGATATCGAGAAGGCCCGCCTGGGCCGCCGCCTGAAGGTCGATATGCGCATCGGCGCCGGCGTGCTGCAGGCGCTGGTGCCGCCGCTGCTGCTGCAGCCGCTGGTCGAGAATGCGATCCGCCATGGCATCGCTCCGCGCGTGGACGGTGGCACCTTGGCGCTGCAGGTGGAGCGGCAAGGCGAATGGCTGGATATCGAGCTGCGCAACGATGGTGTTGCGCCGGTTGACGCAGGCGGCGAGCGCAATGGCCGTTCCAACGCGGTGGGTTTGACGAATGTGCGCCAACGCTTGCTGGCGCTTTATCCGGGCACGCACGATTTCCAGATGAAGCTGGCGGACGACGGCGCTTGCCGCGTCAGCATCCGCCTGCCGCTGCGCCTGGCTCCATCGTCCCGCGGCGCCGAGGCGCTCAGCGCATGATGCGCGTGCTGGTGGTGGACGACGAGCCGCTGGCGCGCGGCGGTGTTCGCGCGCGCCTTGCCGCGCATGCCGATATGCAGCTGGTGGGCGAGGCAGCCGATGGCGAGGAAGCGATAAAAAGCATCGCCGCGCTGCGGCCCGACCTGGTGTTCATGGACGTGCAGATGCCCGGTCTCGACGGCCTCGCCGCATTGCGCCTGCTTCCGCCCGCGGAGCGGCCACTGTCCATCCTGCTCACCGCCTACGATCACTTCGCGGTCGGCGCCTTCGAGATCCAGGCGCTGGACTACCTGCTCAAGCCCGTCGACGACGAACGCTTCCGCGAATCGCTGGACCGTGCCCGCGCGGCGTTTCGCCATCGCGCGGTGGGCGAGGCCGCGCCGGTGGCTTATGCCAGGCGATTCAGCGTGCGCACCGGTCAGCGCATCGCGGTGATCGACGCGGATGAGATCGACTGGATCGAAGCGAGTGACGACTACGCCGGCCTCCATGTGGGGCCGCGCGTGCATCTGCTGCGCGAACCCTTGCATCAGCTGGCCGGACGGCTCGATCCGGCGCAGTTCGTGCGCATCCACCGCTCGGCGATCGTCAAGCTCGACCGGGTTGCGGAGTTGGAGCCGCTGGTCAACCGCGATTGCCTGCTGCGCCTGCGCGATGGCACGCCGCTGCGGGTGAGCCGCACCTACATCGACCAGCTCAACGCAGCCCTGGCAGCCCGCTGATGGCGTAGGATCGACGGACGCCAGGAGCGGGGAAGGGCAGCGTTGTGATCAGGAACATCTTGGGCTGGGGCTTGATCGTGGTCCTGCTCGCCGGAGGGATCCTTGCGGTTGGCCTCGGCCACTCCGCCCGGCGGCATGCCGACAGGACGGCGCAGCCGCAGCCGGTCCTGCTCTGGTTCGGGGCGGATGGCGTCGTCCATATCGATGAGCGGAAGTCGCTGCTGACGCATTGGCAGGACAACTGGCGGCTTGCGTTGGGCTTGAACTCCGGGGTTCCGGTTCGTGTAGGGGCGGATGACGGCGTTGCGTATGCGCTGGTTGAAGAGGCTCTGGGCGAGGCGCGGCGGCGGGGTATGCCGGATATCGGCTATGCGGTCGACCGGAACGGACAGGCCTTGGCGCTTTCTTCATTGACGCCGGCCGACGTATTGCCGCCGCCGGGGCCGCATGTTCTGTCCATCGAAGTTGACGGGCGGATGGCATTGGACGACACGCCGCTCGACGGGCGTGCCCTGGGCGAGTGGCTGAAGCTGTCGGCGGCGCCCGGCTATCCGCGCGGTGCGGATACGCCGGTCGAACTCAAGGTCGATCCGGCGGCGACTTACGGAAGCGTCAGGCCGGTGCTGGCGGCGCTGGCCGCGGGCAAGCCGCGGCGTATCGCGGATTTCGAGCAGGGCAGCGCCTTGGTGCGGCAATTGGTGCCGGTGCCGGTGGAGCATCCGATACCGATACCCAACTGCCCGCAGATGTCCAAGTTCGGTTGCCGCTAGGCGCCCGGTTGGCGTTGGTCCGGTCAGGGTGATCCGTGGCTGGCGCCGGCCGCGGCATGAACCGCTACGGCGATGGCTTTGAGCGCGCTTTCCGTACCTTCGCAGGTGTCGTTGGCGAACAGGGCGAAGCCTTCGTCCTGGGCCGGAAAGAGCACGACCTGGCTGGACATGCCGCCGCTGCCGCCACCGTGCGCAAGCATCGGCTGGCCGCTTGCGTAGGCGAGGTTCCATGGCATGGCTACGCCTTCCTGAGGCGTGCCGACCAAGGGTTGGCGCATGCGCTGGACGACCGGGTCCTTTCCATCGAGTTGCCAATGCACGTACTTCGCCATGTCCTCGGTGGTGGAGTACAAGCCCCACGCCGCGCCGGCGTTGCGCAGGTGATAAGGCATCGGGCGGCCTTCGCGGTTGAAGCCAGGGAGCAGGCGTGCGCGGTCGGCGCCTTCCACGGCGAAGCCGGTGGAGTCCATGCGCAGTGGCTTGAGCACTTGCTGATGCATCAGCGTCTCGAACGGCTTCCCGTAGACCTGCTCCAGCCCCAGGCCGATGACCAGGTAACCGGCGTTGGAATACGCCTCCTTGCTCCCGGGTTCGCTGCGCAGCTGGGTGCCGTGCAGGGCGGACAGCAGAGTGTCGTGATTCAGTCCCTTCTGCAGCGCCATCAGCTCGTAGGGCAGGGTGTTGAAATCCTTCTTTGCGAAGATCGCGTCCGAGTCGGGGATATCGCGCGGCATGCCGGCGCGGTGGGTGATCAGGGTTGCCAGCGTGACCGGCTTGCCCTGCCAGGCGAGGTTGGCGTAGTCGCCCGGGAGATAGGGGCGGAAGTCGGCATCGACACGCATTTTTCCTTCTTCGACGGCACGCGCGGCGAGTGCGCCGGTGAAGGTCTTGGTGACGGAGGCGATCTCGTAGATGCTCCGGCGGGTTGGCAGCTGGCTGCCGTGCGGTTTGGTCGCGCCGTAGTTGTAGAAGAAGCGGCCTTCGGGTGTTACCGCGGCGAGGGAGAGGCCGACGTGGCAGCGATTCTGAAAGTAGCCGGCGGCGGCATCGTCGACGGCGCGGTCGAGGGGCGAGCGATGGGGGTTGTCGCTCCGCACGGAGGATTGCGCCGGCTCACCTGCAACCAGCGCGGTAGCGCAGAGCAACGCAGTCAGGCCGAACAGGTGCTTGGCTTGAGGGGATGGCCGCATGGTCTGCTCCGGGGCGGAGGGTTGGATGGGGCCATCGTCTCTCATGGTCAGTGCCCGGCCTTGTGTCGGAGGTCATGGCGAGTCGTATGAATCAAGCGGCTGCCGTCGAAGGTTTGTCGCTCACTATCGGCGCGATTTCTTTCGCGGTCGTGGCTTCTACGGCTTGCCTGTCCTTGATCGCCAGCGCGCGTTTGAGTGCGATTTCGAGAAACCGCCCGCGGTGTCTTGTGCCGATGCTGATCAGGCAAAGCCAGTACAGCCAGGCGACCAACACATAAGCGACAATTTCCGGCCAACTGATCTCAGGGGGCCAGTGCATCGCTTTGAACTGCACCGCGATGGCGATCAGTACGGGAAGCGCACCGAGCTTCTCTATGCCACCTACTAATAGCGGTTGCTTTTCGCGGAAGCGCTCCTGGCGCATCTCCGCGTAGTCGGCCATGTCTGCGATCCGTTCCCTTGGAAACTGCACGATCCAGGCTATCAGGGCCTCGTAGTGCTCAAGATCGTAGTCGAGCTGTTCGGCATATTCGTTGCGCTCCGAGCGGAAGTTCGGCAGGCGCGGTGGCCATTTCGGTATGAGGATGGCCGCAACGGCAACCAGTTCCACCAGGAGAAGGAAGCAACCGATGACCAGCGTATAAATGGTGTCAGGCAGCACTTTCATGGAGAAAAAGAAGAGTGCGACCGCAAGCAAGGACGTTGCCTGGCCGTACTTCTCTCTGGTCGAGAATCCAATGGCGAGGCTAGGGTGCTCAGGTATGCCATCGATGCGCTCGTTCAATGCCTTGAACGTCAGCTCGGTTTGCTGATCCATGCGTTTTCTCCCCTGTCGTGCTTCCAGCATAGCGCCCTTCGCCGGGCTGCCGGCGAGTATCATCGTGGACTTGCAACGAGGCGGCATCGCCGGCGTTGAAACCTTCTTGCCCAGGAAATCCGCGTCGTGACGCTCGCCATCCCTCCCTTGCTTCCGCGCGATCTCTTCGACCTCCCGCCCGATATGCTCTGGCTCTCCCATTGCAAGGACGGCCCGATTCCCCGGGCGGCGGCACAGCAGCTGACCCGCCTTCTCGACACCGAGCTGCGGCCGTGGTCACTCCGCTGGAACGAAGATTTCCTCGACATCCAGGCATCGCTGCGCCAGGCCGGCGCCACCCTGTTCGGCGTGGACGTGCAGGACATCAGCCTCACCACCTGCACCTCCACCGGCCTGCAAGCCATCTCGCTCGGCTACCCGTGGAAGGACGGCGACGAGGTGCTTATTCCCGTAGGCGAATTTCCCAGCAACCGGCTGCCATGGCTGGCATTGGAGCCGCGCGGCGTGCGTTGCAGGGAAGTGCCGTTGTGGCCCGATCAGGCTGTCAACGCGGCCATGCCGCCGCATGCCGGTATCGAACCGGAGCAGCGCTTGCTCGACGCCATCGCGCCGAACACCCGCATCGTTTCCGTCTCGTGGGTGCGCTATCAGGACGGCCTTCGCCTCGACCTGGCCAAGCTCGGGCGAGGCTGTCGCGAACGCGGCGTCCATCTGGTGGTGGACGGCATCCAGGGTGCCGGCACGGCCGTGCCGTCCTTCGAGGGCGTCAGCGCCTTTGCCACGGGTGGACACAAAGGCTTGCTTGGCCTGCAAGGGCAGGGGCTGCTGTGGACGGATGCCTCATTCCGCGAGCAGCTGATGCCGGTCGGAACCTGGCTGTCAGCGCCGGATGCATTTTCGCAAGCGGGCACGCAGGCTAAGGCAAGCTCGCCATGGGCGGCCGATGGTCGCCGACTGGAGGCGGGAAGCCCCTCGATCCTGTCGTGCGCGGTGCTGGCCAGTTCCATCCAGATGCTGCTCGATCATGGCGGTGTGGCTGCCGTCCAGGCTCATGTCGAAAAGTTGCAGCGAGGCTTGTTGATCGAGCTTGCGACGTCCGCAGCATGGAAGGGCGAGGCTGCGCGCTTAAATGATCTGCTGCAGGCAGGCCGCCTGGGATCGATCCTGTCCTTCGTCCCGCCCGCGGACCGCTACGAGCGGCTGCTGAAAGATGCAGAGGCCATCGGCATCGGCACCAGCATCCGCGAAGGCTATTTGCGCGTGGCGTTCCACGGCTGGCATTCGGGCCAGGATGTGGAGCGTTGCGCGGCGTGGCTGATGGCGGACTGATGCCGGCGGCGTGTCCGGTATCTGCGCCGGACTCGCACTGAGTGCTCACGGGCAAAGCGTCCGCTACCGCCCCGGCCCGGCCTGCTGCTGGTTCGGTTGCCCCTGCGCCTGCGTTTGTTGCGCCTGCTGCCCCTGCGCTTCCTGATGCTGCTGCATCGCCTTCGGCCACTGCGCCGAGCTCTGTTCCAACGGTATGTTGGCCGCGGCGGTGGGTACGCTGGTCTGCCGGTCGAGGAAATGATCCTTCGCGCCCGGGGTGGTCTGCGTCGCCCATAGCTTGCTGTGGTCGGGGCTCAGCGCGACGTGGTCGATCCGGCTCAGTCCATCCGCGCGGGCCTGGACCACGACGGCCGCGGTGATGTTGTCGGTGTGCTGGTCCGGCTTGCGGCCCAGCTGCTGGTCGATGGCGGCGACCTGCGCACGCGTCTGGCCGAACAGCTGGTGATCGGGGTGCTGCGGATCGTCCAGGCGCAGCGGTGCCGCCGGTGCAGCCGGCGCGGTGGTCGAGGTGGTGGCCGGGGCCGGGGGCGCGCTGGCTGAGGGAGCCTGTTGCGCCTGGCGCGTGGCGTTCAGTTCCTCCTTGATATTGCCTTCCGCGGCATTCGTGCCCCACAGCATCCCGGGGGTATTCCACTGCCCCTTGACGTCGCGCGTGTAGGTGTGGCCGTCGGAAGCCTCGAGCACGCTGCCTTGCGTCTTCAGCGTGTTGTTCACCACCGGCGGCACGCCGCCGAACTGGTTCCAGCCGCGCTGCTCGTAGGCGGTCTTGTAGTCCTGCGCGATGTGCTGGGCCGAATGCGCCAGGTTGTCCTTCACGATCTGCTGCGAGGCGCGCTCGAGTTCCGCGGCGCGCTGCGGGCTGGCGACTTCGGTGCGGTAATCCATCACGCGGTAGTCGATCAGGCCGGCCGCGACGGTGCGGCTCCACTGGTGCGTGTCCGGGCTGCGCGTCCACGGCGCTTCGCGTAGGCTGTGCGTGTCGCGCTCGTTGGCCGGGAGGGTGTAGGGATCGCGCGGCGTCGGCGGGTGCGCCAGGGTCAGGCCGATGGCGACATTGGAAGCCTTGTAGTCCAGCTCGTTCTTCAGCGCGGGGCTGGCGGTCAGCGTTTCGTACTTCTGCACCGGCATGCCTTCGCTGTAGCGCATGGCCTCGTAATCGAGCTCGCCGGTGGGATGCAGCCGCGTCCAGCCCTGGTCCGGATGCTTGGGATCGAAATGCCAGTGATTCCCTTGCTTGTCCGACTGGTTGTAGATGTGGTGGTAGTCGATGGCCTGCGCCACTTTCTCGCCGCCGATCGCGCCGACGATGCCGCCGAGTCCACCGGCAATCAGCGCGCCTGGCCCGGTCTCGGAGAACACCAGCGCGCCACCGGCTGCTCCCGCTTCGGCACCGGCCAGCATGCCGCCGGTGCGCGCGTAGAAATGGCCTACTTCGGAATTGGCGCCGACCACGTTGCCTTGCTGGCGCATATCGGAGGCGCGCGAAGCGGTATGCGCGGCGTCGTACAGCACCGCCGCCGTGCCGACCACGCCCAGCGCGCCCTTCGCCACCGAGCCGGCGCTGACTTCGCCGCGGGCGGCGCTCTTGGCGGCCTCGCCGGGGCGGATGCGTACGTTGGCTTCCGTTTCGCCGACCACGCCCTTGGGTGGGCCGGTGGGCGGGTGCAGTTCGGTGGCCTTGGCGCGCGTCTCGCCGAGCTTGGGTTCCGCCGGCGGGTGAGCGACGACGCCCGTATGCGTAACCTTCCACGCCTTGCTCGCCGCCGACATCTGGTCGAGGTTGAGCTTGGAGAAATCGCTCAGCGGCTGGCCGAACACGGTTTTCTGCGCGGCGTTGTAGCCGTTGATGAGGTTGACGTTGGCGCGGAACTCGGCGAGCGAAGCCGGCTGGCCGTTCGCTTTCACCGTCACGTCGGCCAGCGATTTCTCCAGCTTCTGGAATTCGGCGGCGGACTTGCTGGCGAAGGTGAGCGGATCCGGACCGAAGTCGCTCATCGGATGGCCGTTGACGATGGTCTTCGGGCTCTTCAATGCCTCGGGCAGTTCGAAGTTGGAGAAGCCGCGATTCGGCGGAGCGTTCTCGACGAAGGCGACGATGGGGCGGCCGCTATGCACGGCGTTCTCCATATACGGTGCGCTGCCGGCATTCCACATCATGTCCTGCAGCGCGCCGGCGGTGTTCTTGCCGTAGACCTCGATGCCTTCGGAGGCGAGGTACTT
Organism: Dyella sp. SG609; assembly: GCF_012275375.1. GTDB lineage: Bacteria > Pseudomonadota > Gammaproteobacteria > Xanthomonadales > Rhodanobacteraceae > Dyella_D > Dyella_D marensis. The sequence continues at coordinate 185,186 of NZ_JAAZQJ010000001.1, forward strand.
CGTAAACTCCTGGTTGACCGTCTTGAACTCGGCGGTGGCCTTGCACCTTTCGATGTATTCGCCCCAGGGCGTGTGGCCGATGATGTCCGCGCGGCCCTTGGTGTCGGCGACGTATTCGGAAGCATTCTTGTAGTTGCTTTTGCCGGCGGCATCGCTGCCCGAGAAAGCCACGTAATCGACGCCGGCGGGAAGCTTGGGCGGATGCGCCGCCATCTCCTTCGCCACGTAGTCGGCATAGCTGCTGGTGGCGTCGGGGCCGGAACCGGGCGACTTCAGGTAGGCGATGACCCGGTCGATTTCGGCGGCCGAAAGCTTGTTGCCATGGGCATTGGTGGCGCCGCCCATGGTGGTGCGCACCACGTCTTCGAATACGAAAGGAGGCGTCGTCATGAGCGCACTCCCGACAGCGGATGCATCGGGATGTCCACCGCGGCGACCAGGATTTCCTGCCCGGCATCCTGCGGCGCCGCGATGCCATGGCGTTGCAGGGCGCCCGCGTCGATCACCACTTCGTAGCGGACGTCTTCGTCGTAGTTGTCGGTGCGGTCCTGGAAGGTCTTGACCAGGCCATCGGCCAGCCCCCACAGGAAGCTGCGGTCGTCGCCCGGAAACTCCAGCCAGCCTTTGAGCTGCAGCGCCCATTCGAAAGTGGCGTCCTGGCCCAGGTTCAGCACGAAGGTGCGCTGCGTGCGCCCGCCGTCCTCGCTGACCCGCTGCGTGCCGTTGCAGCCGAACCCGAAGCGCTTGTCGCCCTGGTAGACGCCGAACTGATACTCCGTCTCGCCCGGCTGCTCGGCCGGCTGGATGCGGGATTCGAAGATCTCGATACCGTGCTGTCGATCCACGGCCGAGCCGTCGTTAGCTTCGAAGCGCAAAGGGGTGAATGACATGGCGATGATCCGGTGGGGGCGCGGGGCGGGTCAGGGGCTTGTCTTCAGAAGCTGCAGGCGCGGGTCTGCGCCCTCGGTCGTACGCGAGGTTTCGGTCTGAAGATCGCGGAGAGCTGCGTTGAGCATGGGGCTCGCCTCCTGCAAGCGGGGATCGGCGGTTCCGTGGGCCGGCCTGGAGCAGGAAGGTACGCCGCCGGGGGAGGCGACGCAACGCTAACGTAGTGCTTGGTGATTTTGTCCGCAGGCCCAGGGTGATGCGGGTTTTCGGCAGCTATGGATCGGCAAGGCTGCGCCGGATTGCCTCGTGGTTGCTGCGAGGCGCGATACCGATCGCGTTCGCAAGTTCCTGCTGACCGCGAGCGCCGGACGGACGTGGCTCCCGATAAATCGCGCTATTCGTGCCCCAGCACCCGATGCGGGCGATAGGGTGTCTCCAGCCTCGCCCGTTCCTCGGGCGTGATCGGCAGCGACAGCGTCTCCACCGACTGTTCCAGATGCTCCATTCGCGTCGCTCCGATGATCGGCGCCGTGACTTCGGCTCGGTCAAGCAGCCAGGCCAACGCGATGCTTGCCTGCGTCACACCACGTTCCGCCGCAATCTGCTCCACCGCATCCACCACCCGATAATCGTCCTCGCTGTAATACAACTCCCGTGCAAACGCATCGCTCTGCGCGCGCGTCGTATCCGCCTTGTTCCTTGGCCTCGCCAGAAACCCGCGGGCCAGCGGACTCCATGGCAGTACCCCAATCCCCGCATCCCGGCACAGCGGCAGCATCTCCCGCTCTTCCTCGCGGTACGCCAGGTTGTAGTGGTTCTGCATCGAAACGAAGCGCGTCCAGCCGTGCCGCTCGGACGTCATCAGCGCTTTCTGGAACTGCCACGCATACATGCTCGATGCGCCGATGTAGCGCGCCTTCCCGCTGCGCACGATGTCGTGCAGCGCTTCCAGCGTTTCCTCCAGCGGCGTGCCGTCGTCCCAGCGGTGGATCTGGTAGAGATCGACGTAGTCCATGCCCAGGCGAGCGAGAGAGGCATCGATGGCATGCAGCAGATGCTTGCGCGACAGGCCGCGCTGGTTCGGGCCGGTGCCGGTGGGGTAGTAGGCCTTGGTCGCCACCACCACTTCCTCGCGGCGCGCGAAGTCGCGCAGCGCGCGGCCCAGTACGCGTTCGCTGTCGCCGCCGGAATACATGTCGGCGGTGTCGAAAAAGTTGATGCCCAGTTCCAGCGCGCGGCGCAGGATGGGGCGGCCCTGTTCCTCGCTGAGGATCCACGGCTTGGCCTGCGGGTTGCCGTAGCTCATGGCGCCAAGGCACAGGCGCGATACTTTCAGGCCGCTGCGGCCGAGGTTGACGTATGGCATGGCTGTCTCGCTCATTCCGGTGGCCGGTGCAGCGCAACTCCGGCGGCTACCAGCGCCACGCCCTGGATCTCGACCGGTGTCGGCATCTGGCGCAGCACCAGCACGCCGATGATCACCGCGGTCGCCGGCAGCAGCGCCACGAACAAGGCGTAGGTTGCGCGCGGCAGGCGTGCCATCGCGAGCTGGTCGAACACGTAGGGGATGACGGAAGAGCTCAGCCCCACGGCCAGGCCCGCACCGAGCGCCAGCGGATCCAGCAGCGCGGGCGCGGCGTCGCGGAAACCGAGCGGAGAGATCGCCACGCCGGCGACGATCATCGCGGCGCCCAGACGGTCGATCGGGCTGGTGTCCGGATCGGCGCGAGACACGGCATGCGCCAGCACGATGTACGCGGTGAACAGCGCGGCATTGGCGAAGGCCCAGAAGAACGCTTCCGGCGCGCCGCCGAAACGCACCTGGGTCAGCAGCGACACGCCTGCCGCGGTAAGGCCGAGCGCGACGATATTGCGGCGGGAATGCACGCCGGCCAGCGCCAGCGCCACCGGCCCGATGAATTCGATGGCGGCCACGGTGCCCAGGGGCAGGGCGGCGATGGCCTTGTAGAACGAGTAATTCATCAGCGCGAACACGCCGCCCAGCGCGACCATGGTGGCCTGGGCGCGCCGCGTGGACGCCACGAACGCCCGCCATGGCCTGCGCCACAGAGCGAACACCAGCGCCGCCGACACGATGCGCAGCCAGGCCACGCCCGCCACCGGCACGCGTGCGAACAGCAGCACGGCGAACGACGGGCCCAGGTAATGGAAGATCGCGCTGCCGACGAAGAACGCATGCGGAGGGATCCGTTCGGCCAGCGGCGGCCTGGTTGCGTTTTTACCATCTATAGTATTCATAGTGGTGATGTTTATACGCCCGAAAAACTCACCTGTCAAAATCGAATAGCTGGTAAGATGCGCCGCATGGACGCACTCGACCTGAACCCGGATGGCTACGGCGGCACCTACAAGCTGGTGGGCGGACGGCCCAGCCTGGACTTCGTGAATACGATCAGCTGGCCGGATACCGAGCGCGAGCACGATTGGCTGGCGCTGCCGGAGAATGCGCGGCGCTGGTTCGCCGCGATGGAGCTGCCGTTTCCGCGCGGAAAGACGGTCGACGTTGCGCCGCTATACAAGGCGCGCCAGTTGCTGACGCGCGTGCTGCGCCCGCTGGCGCATGAGCAGACGGTGCCGGAAGCCGCGCTCGCCGAACTCAGCAAGGCGGTGGCCAAGGCTTACCAGTCGCGGGCGATCGACCCGCGCACTCTCGCCTGGCACTGGCCGGAACCATCCACGGCGCAGGACGCGCTGACGCCGCTGCTGCTCGATGCCGCGGAACTGGTGACGGCCGCCGACCACGAACGCCTGCGCTATTGCCCGTCCTGCGACTGGCTGTTCCAGGACCAGACCCGCAATGGCCAACGCCGCTGGTGCGATATGGCGGACTGCGGCAGCCGCGACAAGGCACGGCGGTACTACCACCGGACGAAGGTCTAGCCTCCGGTCCGCGTCAAAGGCTTTCCAGCAGCCGTTTCACCCGCGCAGCGATCTCGTCGCGTACGGCGCGGTAGCCGTCGTCGTCCATATGCTTGGGGTCGGGCAGGTTCCAGTCCTCGCGCCGCCGTGCGGGAACCCATGGGCAGCTGTCGCCGCAGCCCATGGTCACCACGGCATCGAACTCGCCTTCGACTTCGTCCAGCGACTTGGAAGTGTGCACGCTCAGGTCGTAGCCCAGCTCCGCCATGAAGCGCAGCGCCTTGGGGTTGATCTGGCCGGAAGGGCGCGAGCCGGCGCTCTGTGCATCGACGCCGGAACCGCCGTAGATATGCGCGAACGCTTCGGCCATCTGGCTGCGGTTGGCGTTTTCGATGCAGACGAAGAGGATGCGTTTCATAGAAAAGGTGTGGAGGTCCGGGCGATCAGTTTAAGCGCACGACCGTCCGAATTTATGGTGTATCCACCGCCAGATCCTTGGCATACGTCCGCCCCAGCCCGATCACGTCCGCGCTGAACTTCGCATAGCCATACGGCCAGTGATCCTCGTCCGCATCCTTGCGTTCGGCGATCTGCCGTACGGCGACCAGGTGCACCTTCGGCACGATCACGATGTAGTTGCCGAGATAGCCGTTGGCTTCCCAGGCGACGATCGGGGTGCTGGCGAAAAGGTCGTCGTCGACGAGGTGGTTGCTCTTCATCATGTCGTGCATGTCCGCGCGGGACACACCCTCCGCGGTGATGGCCGCAACGACGTCGCGCGCGGTCGGATAGACCTTCGTCGCGACGCGCGCCAGCTTGTCGGCGAGGGCGGTGTCGCCTCCCGCGCGCACGCGCTCGACCACGGCGGAGTTGAAGCGAATGCCGTCGCCGCGCCGCCACCAGAGCAGGCCATAGCCGGTGGTGAGCGGCGTGCTCTGGCCGACCATCTGCTTGATGTAGTCCGCGTCGATCAGCTGCTTGCCTTGCCAGCGGCCGTTATCCAGCACCAGCTGGCCGATCTTCGCGGCGTCCTGCGCGGTGGACATCCAGCCGGCCATGGCCATGGGGTGGCCGGCCTTGTCGCGGTTCTCCGGATTCCACGGCGCTGCCTTGATGCCCATCGGGGTGAGCAGCTCGTCGGCGATATAGACGTCCATCGGCTTGCCGGAGGCTTTCTCGATCACGCCGCCGATCAGGTTCATGGCCTTGTTGTTGTAGCTGAACTTCGTGCCCGGCGGGTCGCTCAGCTCCGCGGCGAGCGCGAGCTGGTAGACATCGGGCGCCGGATAGATCTCCACCGGAGCCATCGGCACGTTCTGCATGCCGGAGGTATGGTTGAGCAGCATGCGGACGGTGATTTTCGCCTTGTTGCCTTGCTTCCATTCGGGATAGAAATCGCTCACCGGCTCGTCGATCGACTTGAGCTTGCCTTGCGTCACCAGTCGCCCGACGGCAAGGCCGATCAGCGACTTGGTGGAGGACATCATTTCGATCGGGCCGGCGGGCGCGCCGGGGCGGCGGTAGTCGACCAGGGTCTTGCCGTCGTGCATCACCAGCAGCGTGTCGCTTTGCGCGGCCTTGGCGTCGTCGACGATGGCCTTGAGCGCGGTATCGCTGCTGCCCGCAAGGGCGGAGCCGGCGGTTAGTGCCAGCGTGGCAAGCACGAACCATGGACCGAGGCGCTTCATGCCGTTTCCCTACGTCATTGGATGGCGTGCATCCTAGGTGCTGGGCGGGCGGCATGAACAGGTGACTGACGACCCATGCAAGGCGCTTCGCAATGGCGGTTGTGAAAGCCATGCGAAGCGCCCCGCGATGGCGTACTCAGGTTCGCTGCAGGAAGGCGGTCACCAGCTGCGCGATCTCTTCCGGCGCATCCTCGAAGCTGTAGTGTCCCGCGCCCGGCAACCGGTGCACCGGCGCGCCGGGGAACAGTTCGGTGAACAGCGGCAGGAAGTGTTCCGCATGCAGCGTGCGGTCCGCCATGCCCCAGATCGCGATGGCAGGCTTGGCGCTGATCGCCTGCCAGGTGGCTTCGTCCGCCACAGGGAACTCGTGCGCGCCGAGCGCGAAGCCCTTGGCCCAGCCGAGCGCACCGGCACATTCGGCCGGCGTGGCGAAGGGCGCGCCGTAGGCACGCAGCCAGGTGTCGTCGATCAGCGCGTTGTTCTCGAAGCCGTTGAGCTTGAGCGTGCTGAGAATGTTGTAGCCTAGTTCGTCCAGCACGCCTTCCAGCCGGCCTTCCGCGTTGGCCTGGACGATCCAGCGGAACCATGGCGCTACCTGTGCGTTCGCGGTCACACGGTCCGCCAGGCTGGCGTGGCCGAACGGCGTGGGGCCGTTGACGGAGACGATGCGGCGGATGCGGTCCGGGTGGCGGGCGGCCAGGCCCATGCCCATCGGCCCGCCGAAGTCGTGCAACACCAGGGTGATGCCGCGCAGGTCCAGGGCGAGCACGAAGCGTTCGAGATTGTCGATATGGTCCTGGATCCAGTAGCGCCGCTCCGGCGGCGTGGCGCTCTTGCCGAAGCCCATATGGTCGGGCACCACCACGCGGTGCGTGGCACGCAGCGCGCCGATCAGATGGCGGAACAGATAGCCCCAGGTGGGTTCGCCATGCAGGCACAGCACGATGTCGCCATCGCGCGGGCCTTCGTCCACGTAGTGCATGGCGAAGCCGGGGGCGTCGGTGAAATGCGGAGCGAACGGAAAGCTGCCATCGAAAGTTTCGTCTGGACGGATCATGAGCGGGTCTCGGAAGAGGGCAGGGACATCCGCGCGGGCACGGCGCGGCCTCACCCGCCGCGGATGTTGTCGGTTGCGTAAGGAGTCGCGCGCCACCGCGCGCCTTCGGGTGGTGGCGTTGGTTTCAAATTGAAACCTGTTGCCTTTGTAGCAGTGTAGGTCCTATCTTGCAACCACTTGGCCGGTGGGCGGCCTGGATACCGGCATGGTCAAACGCGTCACTCAGGAAGATTCGCTCTGCGGCGTCGCCCGCCCGATGGACGCCATCGGCGACGGCTGGTCGCTGCTGATCGTGCGCGATGCATTCAACGGCATGCGCCGCTTCGGTGAGTTCCAGAAGAGCCTGGGGCTGTCCAAGAACATCCTGGCCGCGCGGCTGCGCCACCTGGTGGCGCACGGCATCATGGAAGCAGTGGCTGCTGCCGATGGCGGCGCTTACCAGGAATACGTGCTTACCGGGAAAGGCCGCGGCCTGTTCCCGGTGCTGGTGGCGCTGCGGCAGTGGGGCGAGGACTTCCTGTTCGAGCGCAAGGAGCCGCGCGTGATGCTGGTGGACAAGCAGACGGGGCGTCCGCTGGAGAAGCTGCAGCCGCGCGCATTGGATGGGCGGGACGTGGCGCCCGAGGACACGGAAGTGCGCATGCCCGTGCGGCGGCGTTGATCGGCCCGGCGTCGGATGTGCCTGTTTGAGTTCCTGGCGGAACGGCCAGCACGGCGCCGCGCAAGGACGGCAATCGCGAGTTGCATGTCACGCCCGGCATGACCTGGCCCCCTTCCGCGCGGCCTGCTTTGCTACGCTCCGCGCACGATTCCGGCGAGGGGAAGCCAGGCGCATGGCGGTGGAACACCAAGGGGTGGCGTTGCTGCCGGTCATTACGTTGCTGGCGGCGGGTGTCGTCGCGGCGCCCTTGTTCAAGCGGCTGGGCCTGGGCGCGGTGCTGGGCTACCTGGCCGGCGGCCTGGCGATCGGGCCGTTCGGGCTGAAAGTCTTCACCGATCCGGCGGCCATCCTGCAGGTGGCCGAGCTGGGCGTGGTGATGTTCCTGTTCCTGATCGGACTGGAGATGCATCCCTCGCGGTTGTGGAGCCTGCGCCGGCAGATCTTCGGCCTGGGCTTGGCGCAAGTAGCCGTCTGTGCGGTTGCGCTTACCGCGGTGGGCGTGCTGACGGGTTATCCGGTGGCGCCGTCGTTCGTGGCTGGCGCGGGCTTCGTGCTGACCTCCACCGCGATCGTGATGCAGCTGCTGGAGGAGCGGCGCGAAGTGAACGAGCCGAGCGGCCAGCGCATCGTCTGCGTGCTGTTGCTGGAAGACCTGATGATCGTGCCGCTGCTGGCGGCGGTGGCGTTCCTGGCGCCGATCGCTCCTGGCAGTCCGGTGGCGCATCACGGCATCGACTGGCGCGCGATCGGCATCGGCGCGGCGTCGATCGCGGGCCTGCTGCTGGCCGGGCGCTATCTGCTCAATCCCTTCTTCGGCCTGCTGGCGAATGCGCGTGCGCGCGAGGTGATGACCGGCGCCGCCCTGCTGGTGGTGCTCGGCTCGGCCTATGCGATGCAGCTGGGCGGCCTGTCGATGGCGATGGGTGCGTTCGTGGCGGGCGTGATGCTGTCGGAGTCCTCGTACCGGCATCAGCTCGAAGCGGACGTCGAACCGTTCCGCGGCATCCTGCTGGGCCTGTTCTTTATCGCGGTGGGCATGTCGCTGGACCTGCGCGTGGTGGCGGCCAGCTGGCGCAGCATTCTGTGCTACGTGTTCCTGTACATGGCCGCCAAGGCACTGGTGATCTATGCGGTGGCGCGGCTGTTCCGTTCCTCGCACCGCGAGGCGCTGGATCGCGCGGTATTCATGGCGCAGGGCGGCGAGTTCGCCTTCGTGCTGTACGCGGCGGCCGCGGCGGCCGGCATCATCAATGCCGAGCAGAACGCGCAGCTGACCGCGATCATCATTCTTTCCATGGTGCTGACGCCGATCGCCATCGCGGCGATGAATGCGGTCCGCGCGCGCATCCGTCCATCCACCGACGGCTACGAGCGGCCCGACGGCCTGAATGGCGCGGCGCTGGTGATCGGCTTTGGGCGGGTGGGGCAGATCGCCAGCCAGTTCCTGTTCGAGCGCGGCTATGAGATCTCCATCATCGACACCGACGTGGAGATGATCGACACCGCGCGCAGCCTGGATTTCAACGTGTACTACGGCGACGGGACGCGCCTGGACATTCTCGAAGCCGCCGGCGCGGGCCGTGCCGGGGTGGTGCTGGTATGCGTGGACAAGGCCGACGAGGGCACGCGCATCACCGAACTGGTCAAGGCCGAGTTTCCGCTGGTGCCCGTGCTGGTGCGCGCGATCGACCGCCGCCACAGCATCGACCTGATCAAGGCCGGTGCGGACCTGGAAGTGCGCGAGACCTTCGAGTCGGCCGTGCTGCTCGGCGAGGCGGCGCTGGAAAAGCTGGGCGTCGGCCGCGAGGAGATCGAGGAGATCGCGCGGCGCCTGCGCGAGCGTGACCGCGAACGCCTGCAGATGGAGCTCACCGGCGGCATGTTCGCGGGACGCGCGTTATTCCGCGGCAAGCGCCATGCGGCGGATGCCGATGAGGGCTGAAGTGGCGCGGCATGTGCCGCCGCGCCACGGCCGTACTGCTACTACTGCACGGTGAGGAAGTAGGTCAGCGACCTGGTCATGCCTGTCATATCCGTCATGCGGCTCACCAGCGTGTGCTGGCCAGGACGCAGCGGGCGGAACATCAGGTAGTAGCCGTAGTTCACCACGGGTTGCCAACCGGTGGTGATGCAAGGGTCGAGCGTGCTCTGCAGGCTGGGATCGCCCTTGAGCGAGAACAGGTTTTCCGAGGTGTAGAGATAGTCGTTGACGGCGCGGATGGGCCGGCCGTCCAGCGTCACCTGCATATTGCCCATCATCGGATAGGTCTTCGCATCCGCGACGAGGAAGTCGTACAGCGACTGTCCCGGCTTCGGCCCGAAGTTCGGATCCGGACACGGAAAGGTATCGCTGACGAAGCCGACCATCAGCAGCAGCGCCTTGCTGTGCGGCACCGTGCAGCTGCGCGCGACGTCGCCGGCCATCATCATCGGCATGGCGGCGGGCGCGAGGTTCCATACCGGGCCGTCCTGGCCCGAGGCGCAGAACGCACCGGTGCTGTCGAACAGCGGATTGCTGGCATCCGGCTGCGCATACAGCCATTGGATGGAACGGTCGGCCCAGCCATAGATGCTCTTGCCGAACGGGCGCGAGTCCTTGGGGTAGAGCTGGGGGTTGGGTCCGAAGCCGGACAGGTCGTTGCCCGGCGGCTCGGCCGCCTGCGCGGTGACCAGGGTGGTACAGGCGAACAGCAGACCGCAGAACGTCTTGCGCATAACGCTCTCCTTGTGGGTATGCATGCGCGGAAGCGTGGGGTGGGGACGGTGGGTTTCCGCCAGTCCAGCTTGGGCGCATGCGCTGATGCGCGCTTCCAGAAACTTGCGCGTTTGCATCTGGCCACCGCGCGGGTTGCGCAACGCAACCGCACAGCGTGCCGCCTCACGCGGCGGCGCGCTTCCGAAAACGTGCTTTCGTGCGCGGGCTCCGCCTGCATCGCCGTCGCGGGCGTATGATCGGCCCCGGATGCCGGCGGGGGCTTAGGCGTATGTCCATAGTGCAGACGGTGCTGAGCGCACCTCACTTCACGGTGATGACGCAGGATTGCAGCTATCCGCGCATCAACTGCGGCCACGGCGAAGGCGAACCCGCGCGCTTCCTGCTGACGCGGCGCGGGGCGTTCTCGATCCAGGTCGGCAACCGGACCTGCCTGGCGCGGCCGGGACAAGCCGTATTCCTGGGCCGCGACGTGGAGTACCGCGTATCGCATCCGGATCATCGCGGCTGCGCCTGCTGCACCGACGTGTGGCTGGACGATGCGTGGCTGGATCCGCTGGGGCTGGAAGGCGCCGGCACGCCCGTTTGCCTGGACGTCCAGCACGGCCTGCAGCTGCAGCACGCGCACGTGGAGATGCTGCAGGGCATGCGGCGGGGGCCGGATGCCTTGGAGGCCGAAGAGGCCTTGCTGACGCTGCTGGATGGGCTGATGCGCGGCAGCGAGCCCGTGCCGGCATCGAGCAAGGGCACGGCGCGGCAACTGCAGCGCGTGCAGGAAGCGATCGTCGCCAACCCCGGCGAGAATCTTGGCGTGGACGAGTTGGCGCGGATCGCCGGCTGCTCGCCTTTTCATCTTTGCCGCATCTTCCGCCAGGGCACCGGGCAATCGCTGCGGCAGTTCCGCCTGCAGCAGCGCCTTGGGACCGTGCTGGGACGGTTGGGAGAGGGCGAGGAAGATCTGGCGGCGCTGGCCTGCGACGTGGGTTTCAGCAGCCATAGCCATATGACGGATGCATTCCGGCTGGCACTGGGCGCATCGCCGAGCGATCTGCGCGAGCAGTTGCGGACCAGCGAACTGAAACGGCTGCGGGCGCGGCTGACGGGAAATCAGGACGCCCGCCCGCATTGAGTCGCCTTGGAGAGTTCAGGGCGAGTGGCTGGCAGCCGCCACCTTTCCGGCATCCGCCGCGCGCTTCGACGCATTGACCCAGTTCACCTCCCAGGTCTTTCCGCCATCCGCGGAGAACGCCTGCTCGTCGCCATTCGAACCCTTGGCGAGATTGAGGAAGGAAAAGCGCGCCAGGATGGCCTTGCCGTTGTACGGCTCCTGGTCGTAGAAATCGCCGCGCCCATCGACGAAGGCGCCGATCATCGGCGAGCTGAACTTGCCGTTGCCGCTGCTGACGAAGTTGAGGCTCCACTGGTGCGCCACGGGATTGAACAGGCGCAGCGACAGGAACTGCAGATGGCCGGACGGACCCTGGGTGTCGATCTCGGCAAGGTTGGCGCGGCCGTTCCACAGCTTGCGCACGCGCACCGTGCCGTCGAGCGGCGTCCAGCGGGTGCTGCCCGCGAGGGGATGCTCCAGGCGTGACATATGGATATCCCAGTTGCCGAGTTGCCAGTCGAAGTCGTGCTGCCCGGCTGCGTTGCCCACCGGCTTCATCGGGGTGACCGCTTCGCCCGGTTTGTAGCGCGTGAGGTCGGCGATGAAGTTCGCCTCCCAGGTCTTGCCGCCGTCGTCCGAGTAGTCCTGCTCGTAGCTGTGCGTGTCGGGCGAGGTGACCGTCCAGATCCCGCGCACCAGCACGGCGCGGCCCTTGTAGAGCTCCTGGCTGTAGAACTCGCCGCGGTTGCGTTCGAAGTGGCCGACCGAAGGCGCTTCCATCACGCCGCTGTCGCTGTTGGTGAAGTACTGGCGCCACTGCCGGGCGGCGGGGTCGTAGAGGAACACCGTCATGCCCTCGAAGCGTCCGCCGGCGCTGTCGGCCTCGATCTCCTCGACCTGGGCCTTGCCGTTCCAGATCGGGTTCACCGTGACGGTGCCGCGCATCTCGTTCCACTCGCTGCGCCCCGACAGCGGTTCCTTCAAGGTGCGGATATGGGTGTGCCAGGTGCCGATGTTGAAATCGAAATCGTGGCTGCCGTCGGCGCGCGCCTGCGCGGCGGCCGCGGTGGGCGGCTGATCCGCCACGGCGCCTGCCGGGGCGAAACCCAGGGCGATGGCGGAGCAGAGCAGGATCTTCGCGGTTGCTTGCATGGCACGGCCTCGAACGGAGGGAAGTGGAGCGGAAGCTACGCGCCTGAGTGGCTCGCTTGAATAGCCACATCTATCGCAGATGGCATGACCACTTGGATGGAGCGACGCATTGCGGCGCGGCCGGCCATGCCGCACATTGCGGCTCTTTCGCCTGGGGAATGCGCCGAATGGAATGGAGCGACGTCAAGGTCTTTCTCGCGGTGGCGCGGGAGCAGTCGCTGGGTGCCGCGGCCAGGTCGCTGGGCATCAGCCATCCCACCGTGGGGCGGCGCCTGCGCGCACTGGAGGCCGCCACTGGGCAGGCGCTGTTCCAGCGGCACAACGAAGGTGCGGTGCTGACCGAGGCTGGCGAGGCGGTGCTGCGGCTGGCCGAGGACATGGAAGCGAGCGCGCTGGCGATGCAGCGGCGGCTGGCCGGGGGGAGCGAACGGCCCGAAGGCGTATTGCGCGTTTCCGCGCCGGACTGGTTTGCGTCGTCTGTGCTGCCGCCGGTGCTGCATGCCTTGCAGCGGCAGCATCCCGGCATCGTGCCCGAGCTGATGGCCGGCACGCGCTTGTTCGATCTGTCGCGCCGCGAGGCGGACATCGTGTTTCGCGTGGTGCCGTTCGACGAGGCGGACATCGTGCAGCGCCGCCTGATGTGCGTGCCTTACGCGGTGTACGCCGCGTGCGAAGCGGAAGCGCCGGCGGCCGACGGCGAAGGCGCGGCCTTGCTGGCGATGGACGCGCCGGGCCTGCACTACCCGGATGTGGCATGGCTGCGCCAGCGCCTGCCGCGGGCACGTACCGTGTTTGCCACCAACCACCGCGGGTTGCAGGCGCGGTTGTGCGCACGTGGCATGGGCATTGCGGTTTTGCCGCGGCCGGTGGGCGAACAGATGGCCGGCCTGCGCGAACTGGATCTGGGCGGTCTGCCGCCCGGCCGCGAGGTGTGGATGGGCTATCACCGCGATCTGCGCCGCATGGACCGCCTGCGTGCGCTGGCCGACCTGGCCGCGCGGATGCTCGGCGACGGAGTGCTCGATCCGCCCTTACGGAATTGAACGGCGGCGGTACGCAGGCGTCAGTGTCCGGGGCGCATCGTGCGGCGCATCCTGGCTGCCTCGTCACCGTGAGGAACAGCCATGTGTCCATCCGTTCCGCTTTCCGTTCGCGCCATGGAGGCGCGAACGCCGCCGTCTTCCGTGCATGCGGCGATGCGCTTGGGCAAGTTCAGGGTGTTTGCCCTCTCGGATGGCGATTTCGATCTGGCGGCCGTGCAGTTGCTGATCGAAGAACGGCCCGGCCAGGTGAGCGAGCTGCTGGAGCGCGCGCAGCTCCCACCGGTGATGCGCAGTTCCGTCAATGCGTTCCTGATCGACACGGGCGAAGCCCGCGTTCTGGTCGATGCGGGCGCGGGGGAGCTGCAAGGCCCGGGGCTGGGGAGGTTGGAGGCGTCATTGCGCAAGGCGGGCTATGCGCCGGAGGACATCGATGCGGTGCTGCTGACGCATCTGCATCCCGATCACGTGGGCGGGATCGCACGCGCGGGGCGCAGGGTGTTTCCCGCCGCGGAGGTATGGGTCGATGCGCGCGAGCTGGTGTTCTGGTGCGATGGCACGCGCAGTGCGCAGGTCGATGCGAGTGTGCGCGCCAGTTTCGATGGTGCGATGGCGTCGCTGCGGCCTTACGAGTCAGCAGGCGTTCTGCGCAGTTTCCGGCCTGGCGAGCAACCGGTCCGCGGGCTGCGCACAATGGGGCTGGAAGGGCATACCGCCGGGCATACGGGTTTTATGGTGGAAAGCGAAGGCGAGCGCCTGATCGTCTGCGGCGACGTGCTGCATGTGGCCGCGCTGCAGCTGGCGGAGCCGCGCCTGGCCATCCGCTACGACAGCGAGCCGGCGCTGGCGAGCGATGCACGCGAGCATCTGCTTGCAACTGCTGCCGGGCGTGGCGATTGGCTGGCGGCGGCGCATGCGCCGTTTCCCGGCATCGGCAAAGTGCGGCGCGATGGCCCGGGCTATGCGTGGCTGCCTTTGGCTCAAGCCATTGCGGCTTGAGTTGGCGTGGTAGTGCAGTACGCAGACAGCAGAGCAGGCCGGGGTCCGCCCGTGGCTTTCCCCAGCCTGCTTGCGCGAATCGCTGGGATCAGCGCGCGCCGCCCGCGGCATACAGCTTCTCGCCGGTCAGCCAGTACGAGTCGTCGGAAGCCAGGAACACCGCGATCGAAGCAATGTCATCCGGCTGGCCGATGCGGCCGAGCGGGGTGTGCGCGATGGCCTCCTGATGGAAGTCCGAACCGATGAAGCCGGCGGTCACGGTGCCTTCGGTTTCCACCATGCCCGGGTTCAGCGCATTGACGCGGATCTTGCGCGGGCCCAGCTCGCGCGACAGCACGCCGGTGATGGCGTCGACCGCGCCCTTGGTGGCGGTGTAGACCGAGCCGCCCGGCGGCACGATGCGGGTGACCAGCGAGCCGATGTTGATGATGCTGCCGCCGTCGTTCATATGCTTGGCCGCGGCCTGGGTGGTCAGCAGCAGGCCCAGCACGTTCACGTTGAACTGCTTGTGGAAATGCTCTTCGGTGATCTGCTCCAGCGGCGCGAACTCGTACACGCCGGAGTTGTTCACCAGGATGTCCAGGCGGCCGAATTCCTTGACCGCGGCATTGGCGATGGCCTCGGCGTCGGCGGCCAGGGAAACGTCGCCCTTCACCGCCACGGCCTTGCCGCCGGCCTTGGTGATGGCCTCGACCACGGCGTCGGCGCCCGCCTTGCTGGACGCGTAGTTGACGACGACGGCGGCGCCTTCGGCGGCCAGCGCCTTGGCGATGCCGGCGCCGATGCCCTTGGATGCGCCGGTGACCAGCGCGACTTTGCCTTTGAGCTTGCTCATGACGGATTTCCTGTCAGGTGATGGAAGGGCGAACTGCCCGGTTCAGTAATTCAATAGTTCGCAACATATGAACTAACGAACTGCAAGTCAAGGGCTGCTAAGATCGCCGCCATGAGACCGCTAGTTCACCCCTCGATCGAAGACGTCACCGTGGAAGGCATCCTCCACGCCTTGGCCGACCCGGTACGGGTGGCCATCTATGCCGGGCTCGCCGCTTCGGAGAAGGGCACGAGCTGCTCGGCCTTCCTGCAGCTGGACGACCGCGAGATTCCGAAGTCTACGCTCTCCCAGCATTTCCGTGCCTTGCGCGAAGCTGGCCTGATCCGCAGCGAACGGCAGGGCGTGGAGATGCGCAACACCACACGCTGCGGGGAGATCAACCAGCGCTTTCCCGGCTTGTTGCCGGCGGTGATGGGGGCGTATCAGCAGCAGCTGATGGATCGGATCAAGGCGGCGAAACGGAAAGGCGGCAAGGCCAGGGGCGTTTGATCTTTCGCTCCGCGGAGCGCGGATCTGCATGGGGACGTATGTTTCGCAACTGGCTCCTCCTCGGCGTGGCGCGGGCGCTTGCCGGTTGCGGCGGCGTTCGCGACGGAGGATCCGAACGTCAGCTCGAACACGATCGTGCGGTAGCTCGCGCGCATATCGACGAGGCGGCATGCCGCGGCAAGGGTGGCTCTGTGCAAGGCGTCGGCATGCTGGGCATGCCGGCGTGCGTGGTGCCGTTCGCCGATGGCGGCAAGCCTTGCAACGACAAGGCGGATTGCCAGGGGCGATGCCTGATCACGGAATTCGTGGCGGACAAGAGCACTCCACGGACCGCAACCTGCCAGCGGGACAACCAGCTGTTCGGCTGCTGGAGCGAAGTGCTGCATGGCCAGCCGCAACCGCGCTGGTGCGTCGACTGAGTGCGATCGCTAAATAATCTGACAGCGGCAAGCCCTCCCGGATGGCCCAATGAGCACACCCGGACGTCGGGTGCCATCAACGAGCCCAAGGCCATGTCTGAGAAAACCTGTGCCGCCTGCGACTGCGAACTGGATGCCAACGCGATCCAGGTGAAGATCGGCGGCAAGACCGTCGAAGTGTGCTGCGAGGAATGCGCGGAGAAGTTGCGGGAAGCGCATGCTTCGGCCGCTTCCGGCCGTTGAGCCGCAACGTAACCGCAAGCCGGGCCGCCGTAAAGGCGGCCCTTTTCGTCGGCGAAACACTCAGGTCGATTGCTTGAATGCGCTCGGCGAGCGGCCGTAGGCCTGGCGGAAGGCATTGGCGAAATGGCTGTGGCTGGAGAAGCCCAGATCCGCGGCGAGCGCGGAGAGATCTTCGCTGCGCGGCACCAGGTCGAGCGCGCGCGCCAGGCGCAGATGCAGGTGGTAGCGATACAGCGGCACGCCTTCCACCTGGCGGAATACCTGGGTGAGATAGACCGGCGAGCAGCCGATCTCGGTGCCGATATCGGCCAGGGTCCAGCGCCGCGACAGATCGCTGGCAAGCAGCACCTTTACGCGATCCGCGAGCCGGCGCCGCGCATGCGTGGCGGCCGGCTCGCGCGTACTGCGCGGACCCAGGCTGCGGCCGATCAAGGTGAGCAGCAGCGCTTCGGCTTCGAGCGGCTCGATGCTGTCGCCTTCGAGGTTGTGGCGCAGCAGGGCAACCAGCGCTTGCGCGCGCGGGTCGATCGGTTGCGATTGGCGGTTGAAGCCGACCTTGTCGCCGCCCTGGCGCAGCAGCGCACGCGGTGCCAGTTCTTCCAGCATGGCATCGGGGATTTCCACCGAGAGGCAGGCGTCACCGCCATTCACCGGATGGCTGACCTGATAAGCCTCGCCCGCATTGAAGAAAAGCATGTGGTTGGCGTCGGCCACGGACTGGTCGCTGCCGACGTGGCGCACATAGACGCCGCGATACGGAAACACCAGGTTGGTCGAAGCGGCGCATTCCTCCGCGCTGCGATGCCGGCAGGCGCCGTCGCAGCGCACGTTGCGCAAGGCAACGGTGTCGGTGCTCAGCCAGCGGTCGACGTGGAAGGCGGACATGAGGCGCAGGATAGCCTGATTGGGGTGCCGAAGTGGTTCAGGGGAAGCCGAACGCCAGGCTCGAAAACGAGGTTTCGAAGTCCGCGTCGTCGCTGGCGGGCAGCGGGCGGGTCCAGATGACGTTGAGCAGCCAGCTGCCGTGCGCCGGTACGGTGAAGACGGCGCGGCCGGCGGCGTCGGTGCGATGGGTTTCCACAGGGCTTTCGTCGTGTTCCAGACGGGTCAGCTTGACCAGGGCGCCGGGCAGCGGGTGGCCGAGATAGAGGACTTTGACGGGGAGTTCGTCGTGGTGGGGCAGCGCGTAGGGGTTGCGCTCGGGGACGATTTCCAAGGCCAGGCCGAGCGGGCGGGTGACGGCGTCGGAGCCACCCGCGCCCGGCGCGCCAACCTGCACCAAGGCCTTGGCATGGCGCCGGTAGCGTTCGGCGCCGTCGCGGTCCGTACGATGCGTTCGTTCGCGTTCGACCAGGGCCGGTGTCAGGCCCTCCGCCCGCAGGTAGTCGTTGAAACGGATGGCCGGCAAGGAAGTCATCGCGCCGTTGTCGGTTTCCAGCACCAGCAGATGCGTGCCGGGCACGGCCAGCGGCGCATCGGCATCGGCTTCTGCGGCGCCAAGATGCAAGCGGGGGCGCAGATCGCCGATGGCTCCATCCGGCGCCAGGTCTTCGAAGCGTGCAATGCGCCGCACAGGAATCGGCGAGCGCTGCCGATAGGGGCCGTGGCCCACTTGCAACGTCAACTGCACCGCGCTTTGGGGCGCTAGCCAATACGGCGACGGTTGCAGCCAGAAGTCGTGCGCGCAAACCGGCCATGCGGCGAGCGCGAACAATGCTGTAGCGATCCAGCTGCGCATGCTCATTCGAGATGATCCGGCAGATAGCCCGGTGTCACGGGCAGATAGGGCAGGGCGGCGGCAAGCACGGCGATGGCGATCAGCCAGCTCGACACCACTTTGGCGGCGATCGGCACGCGCCAGTGCACCGCCAGCGCGGCGGGAACCAGCGCCAGCGTGCATAGCCAGGCGACAGGCAGGTGGAACCAGCGGCCTTCGAAAGCGATCATGGCGCCGCTCCACATTCCGGCATCGGCCGCCAGCAGCAGGGCGAGCCGCGCAGGAACCCCGTCACGCAGATGCACCATCGCGGCACAAGCTACTGTGCTGAGCCAACCGCATAGAAACACCGCATCAACGGCTGCTGCCGGCGGCTTCAACGCAAAACCCATGGTCGCCGCCATCGCCACCAACCCAAGGCATGCCAACCACACACGCCGCGGCGCAAACGCCAAAGCCACGCCGAACGCGGCGCACAGCAACATGGCCGCCGGCACGCCGCCCCTCATGACACGGCCTTCAGCAGAAAGCACAAGCCGGCGACGCCAATCGACGCACCGATGCCTCGCGCCACCAGTTTGCCAACCGGTTGCGCACACAGCAGGCCCAGCGCAATCCCCGCCACGTGCAGCAAGCCCGTCGCCAGCACGAAACCGCTGCTGTAGCCCACCGGGTCGGCGGCCGCCGGCAACTCGCGGCCATGCGCATAGCCATGGAACAACGCGAACAACGCCACCACCGCGACCGCCGCCCACGCCGGTGCACGCCACGCCAGCGCAATGCACAGGCCCAGCACCAGCACCGACAGCGCGATGCCGCTCTCCACCGACGGCAACGGCGCACCGAACATGCCGAGCATCGCCCCGCCCACCATCATTGCGGGGAACACCACCGGCAGCAGATGCACCAGCGGGCGGCCGAGAAACGCGCCCCACAAGCCGACCGAGACCATCGCCAGCAGATGATCCGCGCCGGACAGCGGATGGGCGAAGCCGGCGAGAAAGCCGCCGGCCAGGCCCGTGCCCGTATGCGCATACGCGGGGAGCGAGAGGACGCAGCCGCCGAGAAAAGCGCTACGCCCACGGATGGATGGCGTAGCCATCACTGATACGCCCCGGTGGCAGCGGCCTGCGCATCGGGCGCCGCGAGGAACGGAAAGACGCTGTCCGAATGCTCGCGCTCATCGCGCGTCAAGCCATCGCTGACGCTGTCCGGCGTGCCGTCGACCAGCATCGAACGCCATACGTTGGAGGCGCTGTAGTTCGGCGTGCGCCCGCCGCAGTCCTTCGCCAATTCGCGATTGCCGCCCAGCGCCGCGCGTTCCACCGCGAAGAACTGCGTGCAGGTGGCCGAAGCGCTGTTCACCCACAGGCGATCGTCGGCGAGCAGCGCGGCAAGCGCGTGGTAGCGGCGTGCCGGCGCGGCCTTGCCGTCGGCCAGCCACTGGTTGCCGCACTTGCCGTCGAAGCCGTCGTACAGCCCCAGATTGCTGGCGATCTCGTCGACGAACTTCGCGCCGTCCGCGGGCGTCGCCATGTTGTAGGTCTCCTTGAACGCGTCGCTGATCTCCTCCGGGGCGAGCGTGCCGAGCAGGGCATTGCCGGTGAGCGGGCGGCCGGCGCGATCGATCTGCCGCGTTGGCCCCTGGGTGGCGGCCCATACCGCGAGCAGCGGCCCTCCCTTGTTCACCGCGCCCAAGTCGATCGAGATGACGATGGCCGAGGTGGTCCAGCCGGCGAGCAGGTTCTTGGCCGGGCCGCCCTGGGTGTGGCGCCACTCGTCGGCCACCGCGCGCACGGTGGGCGCATCGAAGGCCGGGCAGCCCGCGGCGTCCACTTTGGCGCCGGCTTCGAGCGCGGCGTGCGCCTTGTCATAGGCGGCGCGCGTGCCCTTGACGTTGTTGAAGAAGGGATCGTCGCGCGGGCCGGCGAAGACGCGGAAGCTGCCGTGTTCGCTGACCAGTCCCTTGCTGTCGCCAGGGTTGCCCTGCGCCTTGTCGGCATCGCCCGCGGTGCAGGTGACATCGGTGCCCGAGCGGAAACGGCAGCGCAAGGCGGTGCTCGCCGTGCTGTGGCCGAAGCGCTTGCCGCTGTCGATATGGAAGACGTAGTCGAGCTTGTCCGAGAACGTATGCCCGACGATGTCCATCACCAGGTTCAGGTGCTTGCCATCGGGCGCGGTCCAGGCATAGAGGTCGCCGATATCGGCGCGCGGGTCGCCGATCACCGAGGGGGTGTCGAGATGGTCAGAGGCTTGGGCGGCATGGCCAAGGCCCAGGCTCAGGGCGAGGCAGGCCAGCGCCTGCAGCCGCATTGCAGCTGTGCGATTCATGGGTTTCTACTCGTGTGGATGAGGCACGAGCAGTAGGCCCGAGGGGGCAAAACCGGGCTATCAAAATCTTTAGCAAGCCGCCGGCCGGCACCCTGGCGGGCCGGCGGTGTCAGGCGAATGAGGATCGAAGCTCAGACGCGCGTGTAGCGCATGATCCAGTTGGTTTCCCAGCTGCGGCCTTCATCCGGCGAGAAGGCCTGCTCCCATTGGCAGGTATCGGCGGTGACCGGCGTAAAGATGCCGCGCACCTTGACCGGCTTGCCCTCGAAGGTTTCGTCGGCGAGGAAGGTGCCGACGCCGCCCGCGAAGCGCCCGGAGCCGGCGGCTTCGATCGAGGTCGGCTTGCCGCCGTCCAGATACCAGTCGGCCCATAGCCCGCTGGCGGCGTCGTAGGCGCGGATGCCTAAGCCGTTGTAGGTCTGGCCGCCGCGGCGCGATTCGCTCTCGTTGACATTGACCAGCCCGCCGAGCAGGGCCTGGCAGCGGGAGCTGCCTTCGAACTCGTCCCAATCCCGGCTGCCGGCCAGGCGCTTGCGCAGGCGGCGGTGGTGCACGCGCCAGTTGCCGAGGAAGAAATCGAAGTCATGCGCGCCGGAAGCGGCCGCCGCCGCGGGCGGGGCCATGCCCAGGCCGCCAAGGGCGACGAGCATGGTGGGCAGGGCGGGCAGGCTGGCCAGGGTCCATTGCAGGAGCTGGCGGCGGTGCGTGTCGATCTCGCGCATGCATCACCTCGGCTTGAGTTGGGGTGGCGCCACCATGCGTGGCCTGCGGCGGAGCGGAAATAGCCACTTGGCCAGCCTTCGCCGGACCACTTCGCCGAAGGCTATGATCCTCGTCCCGTCTCACGCCCTCTTCGCCATGACTTCCGCCCTACTCGTGATCGACATGCAGCAAGGCCTGTGCAGCGGCGAATGGGCCGCACACGATATCGACCGCGTGCTGCAGCGGGTGAACGGGCTGATCGATCGCGCCCGGGCGGCCGGCGTGCCGGTGGTGCTGATCCAGCACGAAGAGGGCGAAGGCGACCTGGTGCACGACACCTCCGGTTGGCAACTGGTCGACGGCCTGCATGCGCGGCCTGGCGACCCGCGCGTGCGCAAGCTGACGCCGGATTCGTTCTACGAAACCGAATTGGGCCAGCTGCTGCAGCAGCGCGGCATCGATCATCTGGCGATCTGCGGGCTGCAGAGCGATTTCTGCATCGACACCACGGTGCGGCATGCGCTGGCGCTGGGATATCACGTGACTTTGGCGGGCGATGCGCACTCGACGGTGGACAACGAGGTGCTGCCGGCGGAACGGATCACGGCGCATCACAACTGGGTGCTGGCGAGACTGCAGACGTATGGCACGCGGATGGAGGTCGTGCCCGCGGAGGCCGTGCCGTTTGCGTAGGACCAGTCTGATTTTTCCTTACGCGTTCTATCCGTCGTTTTCACGCTGCTGAACCTTCCCTCAGTAAGTTGTTGCGCCGCGGAATGACGCGGCGCTGACGCTCGCTCATTCTCCGCGGCGAATCCGGGCACGCGCCATCCGAAGAGCGGGCATCTCGCGATGACTTGCTCCATTGGCGCGTATGCCTGCCGGTGCCATGGGGGGCACCCAATAAAAGAGGGAGGAATGGAGTCATGAGTCAGGGCCTCGCGCCGCGTTCGCGGCTGGTCATTGCACGCAAGCCGCTCGCTGCGGCATGTATCGCCGCTTTGCTGGCATCGGGTATTGCCAGTGCACAGGACGCGCAGACAACCGCCAAGCCGGCGGACACCACGCCGCCACAGCAGGCACCCGCCAGCCAGGCCCAGGATGCCAACAAGAAGCCGGCCCCGGGGCAGGTCAGCAACCTGCAGGAAGTGGTGGTCACCGGTATTCGCGGCAGCATCGAGAGTTCGATCCGCGCGAAGCAGAATTCGGACAGCATCATCGAGGCGATCTCGGCCGAGGACATCGGCAAGCTGCCGGATGCGAGCATCGCGGAAAGCCTGGCGCGTTTGTCGGGCCTGGCGACGCAGCGTGTGGACGGCCGTGCGAACATGATTTCGATCCGCGGCCTTTCGCCGGATTTCGCCGGTACCACGCTCAACGGGCGCGAACAGGCCACCATCGGCGAGAATCGCGGCGTCGAATATGACCAATATCCCTCTGAGCTGATCAGCGGCGCCGCGGTCTACAAGACGCCGGATGCCAGCCTGGTCGGGCAGGGGCTGTCCGGTACGGTGGATCTGCATACGATCAAGCCGCTGGACCTGCCCAAGCGTGCCATCGCCATCAATCTGCGCGGCGAGCACAACACCAACGGCAACCTCAATCCCGGCTCCGGCGTGGGCGATATGGGGCATCGCGCGAGCGTGTCGTATATCGACCAGTTCTTCGATCACACGCTGGGCGTGGCGGTTGGCTTTGCGCAGCTGGATTCGCCGATTCAGGAGAAGCAGTATCAGGCGTGGTGGTGGAGTGTGGACAACGGGCCGGATGGCATCGAGCCTGGATTCAACAACACGCACACGCCGGGATTGCCCAATAGCGTGCTGTCGCAGGAGGGCATGCAGTTGCGTGCGCAATCGGAGAATCAGTTGCGCAACGGCTTGATGACGGTGCTGGAGTGGGCTCCGGGCGAGCACTACCACACTACACTCGATCTCTATTACTCGACATTCAACGAGCGCACTTACAAGAACGGTGCGCAATGGTCGAACAGCCCCTACGAAAACTGGGGTCCGCCGGTCTATAGCAATGTTGGCATCACGCCCGGCGTGCCGTATCCGATTGTCACTTCCGGCGTCATGGGCAATGTAGTGCCGGTCCTGCAGAACGAATACGTCAAGGAAAAGGACAAGTTGTTCTCGGCCGGCTGGAATCATCAATACGATTTCGGCAACGGCTGGGTACTCACCGGCGACCTGTCGTATTCGATGGCCAAGAAGCGCCTGCGCGACGCCTATCTCTTCAGCGGACTGGAGGGCGATCCCACCACGAGCATCGCCTTCCGCACGCCTACGGGCTACGACTATCCGGATTTCAGCCCTGGCGTGGATTTACGGGATCCCGCGCGCGTCGTATTCACCGATCCGTATAGGTACGGCTACAACGGACGCGAAGAGTTCGACAAGCAGAAAGACACGATCAAGGCAGCGCGTTTTCAAGTGTCGCATCCAGTCGGTTGGATATTCAGCACGGTTGATGTTGGCGCCGCTTACTCGGAGCGCAAGAAAACCAAACAGGCCGATGTGTATTTCGCCTATCTCAATGGCAACGGCGATGATGCGGCGCACGGTCCCTACGACAATAACTTCAGCGCACCCGTCGGCTCCGCTTTCCTGCGCGGTCCGACTTCGCTCGGTTACGGCGGTATTCCCGGTGTGCTGAATTACAACGTACTGGATGCCTTGGGTAGCCAGTTCTATCTTGTGCCGAGTAATGGACTTGCGGACTGGAACCGCAACTACTCGATCACGGAAAAGGTGCCGGTTGCCTATGCCAAGTTCAATATCGATACGCATCTGGGCGATGTCCCGCTGCGCGGCAACATGGGCGTCCAATTCGTCCGCACGGACCAGTCTTCAACAGCGCTGCAGACCAATGGCAATGACCTGGTCGGCAGGCTTTCCGGCGGCGCGAAGTACAACAAGTTCCTGCCCAGCCTGAACCTGGTTGCCCAGATTGCAGACGGACAGTACTTACGCTTCGGTCTGGCCAAGACAATGGCGCGCGGGCGCATCGACGACGAGAAGGTAGCCTCGTCAGCCAGCGTGTCGCATGTGGATACGGGACCGCAGGCTGGACAGAACCTGTGGTCGGGCAGTGGCGGCAACCCGCAGTTGCGGCCGTATATCGCTGTGGGTACTGACTTGTCGTGGGAGAAATATTTCGGCAAGTCCAGCTACGTTGCTGTCGCGGTCTTCAACAAGAACCTGCTCAATTACATCTACAACAAGACGGTAGTCATCAATTTCCCGCAATCGGGATACCAGAACGACACTCCCACTCTGACGCCGACGAGCGATTTTGGTCTGTTCACGCGTCCCGAAAACGGCACTGGCGGCCGCATGCAAGGCTTGGAGCTGTCCGGGGCCTTCGAAGGCGGCCTGATCTCGAACGCCCTCGACGGCTTCGGCATGCAGGCGAACTTCTCGCTGACCAACAGCTCGATCCCCGTGAGTTCGGTATCCGCTGTGCCGGGCGGCCCGAAGACCCTGCCGGGCCTTTCGCGCAAGGTTGCCAACCTGGCGCTCTACTACGAGAAATACGGCTGGTCGGTGCGCATCGCCGAGCGCTATCGCTCTTCGTTCACCGGCGAGAGTTCGCCGAAGTTCGATCAGCTCAGCTATGTCACCGTGCTGGCGGATAAGCAGACCGACTTGCAGGTCGGTTACGAGTTCGACCAGACCAGCCGCTGGGGCGGCCTGTCGCTGCTGCTGCAGGTGAACAACCTCACCAACTCGCCGGAGAAGACCATGCAGGTGGCCGGCTTGCCCAACGGCATGGAGCTGGGACGCCCGCTGGACTACAACACCTGGGGCCGCACGGTGATGTTTGGCCTGAACTACAAGCTCTAAGCCACCACCCACTTCCGCACAAGAAACGCCCGGCCTCCGCCGGGCGTTTTCTTTTCGGCACATCAGTCGTACTGCAACTTCGGATACCAATCTTTCCCGCGCCCCTCCGGCGTCATGTCCAGCAAAGTCCAGATCGGCATCGGATCCGGCGCGCCGCGCGGGTCCTGGCCCGGGTCGGCGGTGGCTATGCTCATTTCCTCGCTCCAGAAATGCCGGATCGTGCCGTCGCGCCGCGTGAATACGTTGAGCGAAGGCATGTCGCTGCCATCCGGCGCGATGCCGCGGAAGTCGCGGGTGTAGTCGCCATTGAGGTCGGTATACAGCGGCAGGTCGCGCCAGCCGCGCTCCTGCTTGAAGGCGAGCAGGCGCCCGATCGGCGCTCCGGCGATCACGGCCAGCGCCACGCGCTGCTGGATATCGCGCGCCTCGCCATCCCACGCGCCGAGCAGCGAGGTGCACATGGGGCAGGGCCGTTCGCGTTTTGCGCCGAACATGTAGCTGTAGACCAGCAGGGTCTGCTTGTCGCCGAACAGGTCGGCGAAGTCGACGGGGCCGCGCTCGCCTTCGAAGCGGTAGTTGCCGTCGATGGTGGGGCCGGGCGGCAGCGCGCGGCGCTGCGCGGCCACGCGTTCGATATGCCGGCGCAGCTCGATCTCTTCGGCCAATAGCGCCGTGCGCGCCTTGCGGTATTCCGCGCTTTCGCCGGGAATGGCGACGCCGGAACGCGCGGCCAGTTCGGTGGCGGGAACCAGGGGAGTTGCACTCATCTTGTCGTCCTCCTGCGGGTGGGGATGTCAGTCGCGGTCCGGCGCGCCAAGCGGGAACAGCGGGCGATAGGGGCGCGCTTCGTCCACCGCGCGCGCGAACGAGGGGCGCGCGAGCAGCCGCTTGCGGTAGGCGATGACGTTGGCGAAGGCCGGGTCGATCGGATGGGTCCAGTCGGCATAGAACAGGAACGGCCCCGCGCCGCAGTCGGCCAGCGTGAAGCGCTCGCCCGCGGCCCAGGTGCGGCCGGCCATGGTGCGGTCGAGCCAGCCATAAGCGGCGTCGAGCATCTCGCGTGCCTGCGCCACGCCATGCGCGTCCTGCGTGCCTTGCGGGCGGATCGCGTCGAACACCACTTTCTGCTGCGGCGTGGAAATGTAGTTGTCGAAGAAGCGGTCCATCGCGCGCACTTCCAGCGCTTCGCGCGGGTCTTCCGGCAGCAGGCGCACCGGGCCGGGATGGTGCAGGCCCAGGTATTCGATGATGGTGCTGGCCTCCGCCACCATGCGGCCGCCGTCGACGAGCACGGGGAACCGCTTGACCGGCCACATCTCCAGCCACTGCCCAATCGCTTCCGGATGCTCCGGCGACAGCTCGCGCCATTCGAACGGCGTGCCGTTCTCGTACAGCGCGACCAATACCTTCTGGCTGTAGGAGGAAAACGGGTGGGCGTAGAGCTGCAGGGCCATGGGAACTCCGGTCGGTTCGAGGGGACATGAAGGCGACGAACGGGCCGTTGGCGAATCGACATCCTTCACTCGTCATTCCGGCGCAGGCCGGAATCCAGTAGCGATCACGTCAGGTCAAGTGAGGGCGCCCCACGCGATGCTCTTGGTTTCGCGCGACAACCGGGCGCTACCGCTACTGGATTCCGGCCTGCGCCGGAATGACGGCTTCGCAGGTATATACGAAGGAAGACTTTGCAGTTTTCCTTCGCAGCCATTACGATGCCGCCCCATGCCCACCCCAGCCCCCAGGCCCGACGCCACCCACGCTCTCGCCGTGGAAATGCGCATGGTGTTCGGCCAGCTCGCCCGGCGCCTGCGCAAGCAGGGCCGCACGGATCAGCTGACCTCCGCGCAGACTTCGGTGCTGATCCAGCTCGAACGCCATGGCGCGGCCACGGTCACCGCGCTGGCGCATGCCGAGGGCGTGCGGCCGCAGTCGATGGGCGCCACCGTCGCCTCGCTGGAAGCGCTGGACCTGGTGTCCGGCGCGCCGGATCCGGCCGACGGCAGGCAGACGCTGTGGACCCTCACGCCCGCCTGCCACGAGCTGGTACGCGCCAGCCGCGCGGCGCGCGAGGACTGGCTCGACCGCCTGCTGCGCGAGCAGCTCGACCCGGGCGAGCAGGCGCAGCTTGCCGCCGTGATGCCGCTGCTGCGCCGCCTGCTCGATGCGTCGACGGAGCCGCGCGTAGCCTGACCGTTTCCTCCCCCGCGCGCCCGCGCGGCGCGTGTTCCCCGCACGTCACGGAGTTTCCCCATGAGCATCACCGCGATCGACGCGAACACCGCACTGATCCTGATCGACCTGCAGAAGGGCATCGTCGCCTATCCCACCGCGCATCCCGTCGACGCCGTGCTCAGGCACGCGCGCGAGCTGGCCGATGCATTCCGCCGGCACCGCTTGCCGGTGGTGCTGGTGAATGTCACCGGCGGCGCGCCGGGCCGCGTCGAGCAGCGCGCGGGCGGCGAGCGTCCGGCGGACTGGGCCGAGCTGGTGCCGGAGCTGGGTGTGCAGGCCAGCGATCACCGCGTGAGCAAGCAGACCTGGGGGGCGTTCGCCGGCACCGACCTGGGCAGCTACTTGCGCGGGCACGGCGTCACCCAGGTGGTGATCGGCGGCGTGTCCACCAGCATCGGCGTGGAATCCACCGCGCGCCAGGCCTTCGAAAGCGGCTTCAACGTAACGCTGGCGATCGACGCCATGACCGACACCCGCGCCGAAGCGCACGACAACAGCGTCGCGCGCATCTTCCCGCGCCTGGGCGAAACCGGCAGCACGCGCGAGATCGTCGAGCGCCTCGACGCGCGCGCATGAGCGCAGCCGCATCCGCACCCGCATCCGCACGAACGGGAGCGCGCCGGTGCTAGGCGCGTTCCGCTCGCTGCGCAGCTACAACTACCGCGTGTGGTCGGCCGGCGGCCTGGTTTCCAACGTTGGCACCTGGATGCAGCGCACCGCGCAGGACTGGCTGGTGCTGACCGAGCTGACCCACAAGAACGCCACCGCGGTAGGCATCGTGATGGCCTTGCAGTTCGGCCCGCAGTTGCTGCTGCTGCCCTTGACCGGCTATGCGGCCGACCATCTGGACCGCCGCAAGCTGCTGCTGGTCACGCAGGCGCTGATGGGCGCGCTGGCGCTGGGCCTGGGCCTGCTCACGCTGGCCGGATGGGTGCGGCTGTGGCACGTGTACGTGTTCGCCGGCCTGCTCGGCGCGGTGGCGGCGTTCGATGCGCCGGCGCGGCAGACCTTCG
The DNA here is from genome assembly GCF_012275375.1 of Dyella sp. SG609. Classification (GTDB taxonomy): domain Bacteria; phylum Pseudomonadota; class Gammaproteobacteria; order Xanthomonadales; family Rhodanobacteraceae; genus Dyella_D; species Dyella_D marensis. Next base: position 213,204 of record NZ_JAAZQJ010000001.1, read on the forward strand.
TGTCGGAACTGGCCGGCGAGGACGATCTCTCCAATGCGGTGGCGCTCAATTCCACCTCGTTCAATGCGGCGCGCATGATCGGCCCCGCGGTGGCCGGCGCGCTGCTGGCCTCGATGAGCGCGGGCTGGGTGTTCCTGCTCAATGCCTTGTCGTACGTGGCGGTGCTGGCTTCGCTGGGCCTGCTGCGCACGGCGGAACTGCATCCGCGGCTGCATGCGCAGCGCAGCCGCGGCGGCCTGCTGGAAGGCTTCCGCTATGTGTGGGGGCGGCACGATCTGCGCGCGGTGCTGCTGATGCTGTTCCTGATCGGCACCTTCGGCCTGAACTTTCCGATCTTTATCGCGGCGATGGTGGTGAAGGTGTTCCACGGCGAAGCGGACCAGTACGGTTTGCTCACTTCGCTGATGGCTGCGGGCTCCGTCGCCGGCGCCTTGTTCGCCGCGCAGCAGGCGCGGCCGCGGCTGGGTTATCTGATCGGCGCGGCGCTGTGCTTCGGCGTGGGCTGCGTGCTGGCTTCGGTGATGCCGACCTATCTGTGGTTCGGCGTGATGCTGATGCTGGTGGGCATGGCCGCGCAGACCTACACCACCTCGACCAACAGCCTGGTGCAGCTGTCGACCGCGCCGGCCATGCGCGGGCGGGTGATCGCCATTCAATTCGCCATCGCCCTGGGCGGCACGCCGATCGGCGCGCCGCTGGTGGGCTGGGTGGCCGACACGCTGGGGCCGCGCTGGTCGCTGGGGCTGGGCGCGTTGTCGGGGCTGGCGGCGGTCGCGGTCGGCCTGCGCTATCTGGTGCGCTATCGCCAACTGCGCATGTTCGTCGAAGGCGGGCGCCTGCGCTTCAGCGTGTCGCTGGCCACCGAGGCCAGCCGCGCGGCGGCGGAAAAAGCCTAGTTCCCGAAAAAGCGCGGCCCCAAAAAAAAGCCGCGTCCGCCGGGTGTGTCGGCGGACGCGGGAAACAGCGCCTACAGGGGTGGAGAGGCGCGAGCTACGAGGTTGGTCCGGCTTCCCGGCCGGGCGCGGGAGATATGCCGACCCGGGCGTGAGGCGGCCGTGAAAACGGCCGCCTCCGCGGTTCGCTTATTGCGGTGCGATATGCGTGCTGCACTCCACCGGGTCGGTGCAGGGCAGGTCGAAGGCGCGCAGGTTGTGCGAGCCGTCCGCCGCCGGAGCGGCAGTGAGCTGCACGGTGCCGTCGTTGTAGACCAGCTCGCCGCCGGCCGGCACGGCGCTGCCGGCCGGCGCCACGCTCAGGCCGGCGCCGCTGCCCATCGGCAGCACCAGGAACTGGCCGCCGGCGGTGGCGAAGGCGCCCATCACGCGGCCGTTGAGGTCGTTGATCTGGACGAAGCGCACGCCGTCGCGCTCGAACACGTACACGTGCCAGTGCGGACTGGCGCTGACGTCGGGTGCATTGGGCCAGGCCTGGCCCAACCCCGACGACTGCGAGCCAGGCGATTGCGGCGCGGCTTGGGCCGCCAGCGGCGCCAGGGCCAGCGCGAACAGGACGAGCAGCGCGCGCCGGAACAGCCGGCGCGCGAAGCGATGTGGATTGGCGTGATGTAGATCGGACTGGGTCATGGCCTTTCCCCTTTCATGGATGTGGTGGTTACGCACTGCACGAGCGCCCCAAGGCTAGCGCCGTCCGCTCGCAGATGCTGGGACGTCCGGGCAGGCTTTCAACGCAATGCCCGCTCTCTGGAGAGACTGCGTACCGTCACATCGTCTGCACGGCCCTGGCGCGACCTTACCGCCGCCGCGCCAGGGGGGCGCATCAGGGGGCAACACCAAGACATCTCCCAGCCCAGGTTCCTGGCGACGCAGGTCGCCGGCAAGCGATCGGCATGAGGCCGGTCCGGGGCCAGCCGCATTCCGGACAGACGCAGGCGCGGACGCAAGGTCCGCGCCCAGGGGGTTCATCTATCCAACAGGGAGCAGATGCAATGCGCATGAATCGATCAGGGGTATTGGCGGCGCTGGCCGCGCTCAGCTTCGTCGCTGGAGCGGCGAATGCGGGGACGTTTCCGGATTTCGGCTACCAGCCACCGTCCAAGCTGTACAGCGGTCCGTTGTTCCAGCTGAGCCAGGATTATCCGAAGCAGATGCCGAATTCGACGCCGCCGGCGTTCTTCAACCTGCTGCCGAAGCAGTTCAGCAACAACTTCGAGACCTGGCGGCCGTACGTGGACGCGGTGAAGAAATACTGCCTGGAAGGCAACGTGGAAACCGACTGGGTGGTGCAGAAGAACCCGGTGCGCAAGTGGTACCACGCGCCGTGGCAGCACTACGGCCCGGACGGCCGCGAAGGCGTCCATGGCCTGACCAAGGAAGCGCAGATCCAGCCGCAGCAGCTGGCCGCGAGCCAGAAGACCTCGGGCCAGACCTACGCGGTGGGCATCTACAACGACCTCGGCGCCTACACCTTCGGCCAGGTCTGGAAGGATCCGCAGAATCCCGATCCGCGCTACACGTCCAAGCCCAACAGCTTCCCCAATGGCACCGTGGTGTGCAAAGCGCTGTTCGCCGACGTGGTGCTGTCGGAAGTGCCGTTCCTGCAGAATCCGGTGCAGTGGGATGCGTACATCACCGACGCGTTCAAGTCCTCCAACCGCGTGATGCGCAAGGTCGCGCTGATCCAGATGGACTTCGCCGTGCGCGATACGCGCGTGCCGGGTACGGGCTGGCTGTTCGGCACCTTCCAGTACAACGGCGCCGTGACCGGCAAGCCCGGCTGGGACAACCTGGTGCCGGTGGGCATCATGTGGGGCAACGATCCGCAGGACAACGGCAACACCTACAGCAACCCGCAGCCGACGCAGACCAGGATCAACCCCAACCTGCGCGAGACCGCGATCAACGCCAACACCAAGGAGCTGCCGCCAACCCACCTGGGCTGGAATGGCCGCCTCAACGGTCCGGTGGACAATCCGGTCAGTGCCTGCATGAGCTGCCACATGACGGCCGAGGCGCCGGCGGTGTCGCCGATGAATCCGACCTTCCAGTCCAATCCGCCGCCGGTGGGTTCGAAGGAATGGATGCGCTGGTTCCAGAACGAGCCGGCCGGCTGGCCGTTCGATCCGGGCAAGGCGCTGAGCACCGACTACAGCCTGCAGCTGGCCGGTGGCCTGCAGAACTTCTATGACTGGAAGTGCAACCAGGGCGGCGTGTTCGTCAGCGGCGGCAATGCCTGCACCAATCGTCCGGGGCCGCGCCTGCAGCTCAATGCGGTGCCGCAGCCGACCAAGATCTTCAAGGTGACCCGCGATCCGGGTCTGGACGAAATCCACTGATGAAGCCTTGATATCGTCCCGGCGCAGGTTGGGGTGAGCCTGTGGCGAACCCCAACCTGCGCCGGGTTTTAGTTCTCGACGAAATCCTTCAGCCGCAGCAGCGCCGCATCCCACTGCGCCGCGATCGCATCCAGCGAACGCCGCGCTTCGTCCAGGCGCGACGGCTCCAGTTCCCAGCGCCGCTCGCGCCCCAGCTTTGCATCGCGCACCAGCCCCGCATCCGCCAGCACCTGCAGGTGCTTGGTGACGGCTTGCCGGCTGATCTCGGTGCCTACGGTGAGCTGGGCGATCGACATGGCGCCGCCGGCGCAGAGCAGGGCGACCAGGCGCAGGCGGGTGGCGTCGCCGAGCGCGGCGAAAATGGGCGCGGCACGCTGCAGCGCGGGTGCGGCGATCGGTTTACTGCGTGTCGACATAGCGGCGGATGTTGTGCATCTGTTCTTCCCAGCCCCCGCTGTTCATGCGGTAGGCCTCGTGGCGGCGCGCGACCGGGATCTGGTCGAAGCCCGATTCGACCACGCGCAGCAAGGTGCCGCCAGCGTGGTCTTCCAGCATGAACTCGACCAGCGTGGTGGGTTCGTCCGCGTAGTCGTGCTCGCGGTCGATGGCATACGGGTGCCAGCGGAAGGAGAAATAGCGCTCCGGCTCGATGCGCTCGACCAGCGCTTCCAGCACGAGGTCTTCGTAGCCGGGATAGGTGAGGTTGCCGCGCGTGTACTCGCCGGCGACGAAGCGCTGGCCCTGGAGTTTCACGCCGAACCAGGCGCCGAAGGATTCGGCGTCGGCGAGCGCCTGCCATACGCGCGAGCGCGGGGCCTTGAGCTGGACCTGGCGTTCGATGCGGTCGGTCGAGGGGATGTTCATGCGGTCCTCCGGTGCGGGTGGGGAAGATCAAATGCAACTTGATGGTTGCATGTTAGGGATCCCGGTCGCGAAATGCAACCTATCGGTTGCCTGTCGTCGAGGCCGCTTTTTGCCCGCTCCCAGTCATGTTCCGCCGCGGCCATGGTGCTAACGTGTCGCGCCGTCGTAACCGCTGCACGAATCCCCGCATGACTTATCCGCTCCGGCGCGCTTTCGCCGCCATCCTGCTGTTCGCCGCCGCGCAGTGCGCATCCGCCCAGACGCCGCGCAGCGTGATGCTCGAAGACCTCACCTGGACCGAACTGCGCGCCGCGCAGCAGGCCGGCAAGACCACCATCATCATTCCCATCGGCGGCACCGAGCAGAGCGGGCCGGGCGTTGCACTGGGCAAGCACAACGCACGTGCGCTTTTTCTGGCGCGCCGCATTGCCGAGCGACTCGGCGACGCGCTGGTGGCGCCCGTGGTGGCCTATGTGCCGGAAGGTGCGATCTCGCCGCCGCAAGGGCATATGAAATTCCCGGGCACCATCACCGTGCCGGATGCGGCGTTCGAAGCCAGCCTGGTTTCCGCGGCGCAGAGTTTCGCGGCGCACGGTTTCCGCAACGTGGTGTTTCTCGGCGACCACGGCGGTTATCAGAACGATCTGAAACGGGTGGTTGCGCAGCTCGACAAAGCCTGGGCTGGGAAGCCGGTGCATGCCTTCGTGCCCGCCGCTTATTACCAGGCCAGCTCCGACGGCTTCGCCGCGATGCTGCGCCAGCAGGGCTATCGCGACGACGAGATCGGCACCCACGCCGGCCTCGCCGACACCTCGCTGCAACTGGCCGTGGCGCCCGAGATGGTGCGCATGGATGCGTTGAAGCGCGGTCCCAGACTCGGCGCGGCCGACGGCGTGTTCGGCGGCGACCCGCGCCGTTCCAGCGCGGCGCTCGGCCAGGCTGGCGTCGATGCTATCGTTGCGCGGACCGTGGAAGCGATCCGCCAGGCCACGGCCGGCCGCTGATCGCACAGTCGGGCTTTCTCTCTCCCTCGAAGAACAATACGGAACTCCCCCATGAAGTCTCGTTCCCTTTGCTCGCCGCGGCTTGCCATCGTTGCAGGCGCGCTGGCCGGTCTTGGCCTTTCCTTCGCCGCGCCGGCGGCGCCGGTGCAGACCGTGGCGGGCATGCCCGCGGTGATCAATCCGGCCAACATGTACACCGAAGCGCGCGCCGGCAATTTCAGCCCGGCGGTGAAGGGCGCGCTGCAGCGCATCTACGTACCCAACCTGCGCTCCGACACGGTGTCGGTGATCGACCCGGCCACTTACAAGGTGATCGACACCCTGCCGGTGGGCCGCAGCCCGCAGCATGTGGTGCCGGCATGGGACCTGCAGACGCTGTGGGTCACCAATAACGCCGAGGGCCGCAGCGACGGCAGCCTCACCCCGATCGATCCGAAGACCGGCAAGGCCGGCAAGGCGATCGAAGTGGACGATCCTTACAACATGTACTTCACCCCCGACGGCAAGGAGGCCATCGTGGTGGCCGAAGCGCACGCGCGCCTGGACTTCCGCGATGCGCACACCATGCAGCTGCGCAGCAAGCTCGAGGCGCCGGAGTGCAAGGGCATCAACCACGCCGACTTCTCCATCGACGGCCGCTACGCCATCTTTACCTGCGAATTCGGCGGCAAGCTGGTCAAGATCGACATGGTCAACCGCAAGGTGCTGGGCTATCTCGACCTGAATGCCAAGGGCATGCCGCAGGACATCCGCGTCTCGCCCGACGGCAAGGTGTTCTACGTGGCCGACATGATGGCCGACGGCGTGTACCTGGTGGACGGCGACAGCTTCACCAAGATCGGTTTCGTCAAGACCGGCATCGGCACGCACGGCCTGTATCCCAGCCGCGACGGCAGCAAGCTGTACGTCGCCAACCGCGGTTCCAACCACGTGCACGGCGAGCGCCGCGGCAACAAGAAGGGCGTCAACAAGGGCAGCGTGTCGGTGATCGATTTCGCCACCCGCCAGGTGGTGGCCAACTGGCCGATCCCCGGCGGCGGCAGCCCCGACATGGGCAACGTGAGCGCCGACGGCAAGACGCTGTGGCTGTCGGGCCGCTACGACGACCTGGTCTATGCCTTCGACACCAGCACCGGCGCGGTGCGCAAGATCAAGGTCGGCGCCGAGCCGCACGGCCTGGCGGTGTGGCCGCAGCCGGGCCGCTATTCGCTGGGTCACACGGGCATCATGCGCTGAGTTGCGTTCGCTTTTATTGGTTCTGGGTCAGCCAAAGCCGCGATGGCGTAGGTTGGGGTGAGCCGCAGGCGAACCCCAACAGCTAGGGCGCATCGGGCGCGTCGCATCGTTGGGGTTCGCCTGCGGCTCACCCCAACCTACGCCGGTTGTCATGGGGTGAGAAAACCGGGCTTCTTCGCTTTCGGCAGCTGCTTGATTTCCCATTCCGCGCGCGACGCCGCTGCCCGGTCCGGATAGCTCTTCGACCCCAGCAACCGCAGCGGCGGGTGCGACCGCGTATACCGCGCGCCCTTGCCATCGACATGCGCCCGGTACCTCGCATCGAGGTCATTGGTGATCCCCGCGTAGTACGACCCATCGCGGCATTCGATCAGGTAGAGAAACCAGGGGCGTTCGTCGCTGGGCACGGCGCGGGCGGCAGGAGGGAGGCGGGCGATATAATCGCCGACCGCCTACTTCGCAGGAACCCCGCCATGTCCGACATCCCCGCCTGTCCGCGCTGCGGCATGGAGAACACCTACCCGGACGGCGACAACTACGTCTGCGCCGACTGTGCCCACGAATGGCCCGTAGCCGCCGCCGCCGCGCAGGAAGAAACGCTGGTGGTGCGCGACGTCAACGGCAATGTGCTTGCCGCCGGCGACACGGTGGTGGTGATCAAGGACCTCAAGGTGAAGGGTTCTTCGATTCCGCTGAAGCAAGGCACGGTGATCCGCAACATCCGCCTGGTCGACGGCGATGCGGAACATATCGAAGGCCATTCGGACAAGATCAAGGGCCTGGTGCTGAAGGTCTGCTTCCTGCGCAAGGCCTGAGCCGGCATGGCGCCGCGGTCCGCATCACGGAACCGGCGCTAAAGAAACCCCGGGCGCGGCCGATAGCGCGGTAATCGCCAACCGTCCGGAAGCCTGCCGCCCCATGCACAAAACGCCCGCCCGCCTGAGCGGCAACCGCGTCGACTGGGACGACGAGCGCCTGTCGGCCCTGCTGAAGAAGACCGAAGGCTGGACCCTGGACAACCGCGACACCGCCGAGCCGCTCGACGTGCAACTGCACGTGGGCTGGGGCGCCTCATCGGGGCGCCACGCCAGCCTCGTATGGGAGCGCGATCAGGCCGTGGTGCTGGTCACCGGCTTCGCCATTCCGGTGGGCGAGCACGTGCGTATCGACCGCCATGCCGGCGAGGAAGTGCGCAGCGCCTGGGGTGTGGTGGTGGACGGCCGCGAAGGGTTCCGCGCCGAGGACCGCGAGGCCGGCGCCTGGGTGCATTGGGTGCATGTGCGCTAGGGCCTGATTTCGCTACCGGGCGGCCGCGCTGTTCACCCAAACCCGGCGCGAAGGCGGCAAAATCGGGCGCATGCCGGTCCCGATCGCGAGGTGACGCGCCCATGTCCTTCCAGAAGCCCCCGTCCAAGTGGAACGCCAACCAGGTCGACTGGTCCGATCCCGACCTGAAGGCGCTGCTCGACCGCTCGGAAGGCTGGACCCTGGACAACCGCAGCGGCTTCGAGGCGCAGCGGGTGGAAGTGCATATCGGCTGGGGCGCCAGCGGCGGCCGGCCGGCCCTGCTGGTATGGGAGCGCGGCCAGGCCCTGGTGCTGGAAACGCAGTTCCCCATCGCCAAGGACGAGAAGCTGCGCATCGACCGCCATACCGCCACCGGCCTGCGCAGCGTGTGGGGCGTGGTGGCCGACGGGCGCAAGGGCACCCGCACGGACGACGAGGAAAACAACATCTACGTGCACTGGGTGCACACCCAGTAAAGCGAGGCGCACCGGCGGCAGCCGGCGCGCCCCCGGCTCTTACGCAGCCGCCTTGCGGATCTGCTCCAGGTCGATCTTCTGCATCTGCATCACCGCGCCCATGGCGCGCGCGGCCTTGTCCTGTTCCGGGCCGGTCATCAGCGTGATCAGTTCTTCCGGCACGATCTGCCACGACAGGCCGTAGCGGTCCTTCAGCCAGCCGCACTGGCTTTCGGCGCCGCCGTCGGCGATGAGGCCGTTCCAGAAATGGTCGATCTCCTGCTGCGAGCGGCAATGCACCACCAGCGAGAACGCTTCGGAGAGCTTGAAGATCGGGCCGCCGTTGATCGCGGTGAACGACTGGCCGTCCAGTTCGAACGCCACCGTCATCACGTCGCCTTCCTTGCGTCCGGCCGCCTGCGCCACTTCCCTGGTGTAGCGCGCCACGTGGGTGATGCGCGAGTTCTCGAACAGCGACACATACCGCTGGGCGGCCTGCTCGGCCTGGTCGTTGAACCACAGGAACGGGGTGATGCGCTGGAAGCGGGCGGTCATGGCTGGATCCTCTTGAGTGGATGGCAAAGGGCGCCGCGGTGGCGTTCCATCCAGGCGACGAACCAGGAAAAGCGAAATCGACAAGGGGACGGAAAAATATTTCCGCCCCCTGCGCCGCGAGCTTCAGCGCGCGAAATCGATCCCGGCCAGGCCTTGCGCCTTGGCCTGCGCCAGCACGTGGGCCACCGCCTGGTAGGCGGCGCCGTCGGCGGCATTGATGACCAGGCGCGGCGGTGCGGCCTGCTGCGCGGCGACGGCCAATTGTGTGTCGAGCTGCGCCTGGTCGATCGGCGTGTCGTTCCAGTACAGCGAACCGTCGGCCTGGATCGCCAGGCGGATCGGCTCGGCCGCCGGCAGCGCCTTGCCGCCGGCGGTGGGCAGGTCGATGCGGGTGCGGTGGGTGATCACCGGCGCGGTGATCATGAAGATGATCAGCAGCACCAGCAGCACGTCCACCAGGGGCGTGACATTGATGTTGGAGATGGCACTGCTTTCGGCACGGACAGAGAAAGCCATGTTCTTCCTCCTGGGCGAAGCGTCGATGTGGACTTGCGGATGCCGCAGCCAATGGGGGATGCCGCGGCGAGTGCAGGTTACTGCGGCGCACGCGGAGCTTGCCATGGGGGGCGCCGCGGCCACGCGGGATGAACCATCCGGGACGGGGCCAGTCTCATCGTGGTGGTCATGAAGCAGATGAGGTGCGCGGCAGTGAAGAAGCAGCAGAACTCGTACGGTGCGTGGCTGGTGGCGGTGGTCGTGGTGGCGGCGGCGATTGCGGGCGGTGTCTATCTCTGGCGCAAGGGGCTGCAAGGCGCGCAGGAAGCGCCATCCGCGCCGGCCGCCGCGGCGAGCAGCGGGATGCCGGCGCCGCCGTCGTCGGCGATCCGCCATCCCATCGCCGATGCGGGGCCGGCGTCTGCCTCCACCGCGCCGCTGCCCGCGCTCGACGGCAGCGACGGCACCGTCGCCGACGAACTCGCGCAGCTGGGCGGCGGCGATCTCACCGGCCTGCTGCTGCGCGAGCAGATCATCCCGCGCATCGTCGCCACCGTGGATGCGCTGCCGCGCCAGGGCGTGGCCACGCGCATCCTGCCGCTGCGCACGCCGCGCGGCGCCTTCGCGGTGGACGAACAGGAAGGCAGCATCGAACTGTCGCCGCGCAATGCGGAACGCTATGCGCCCTACGTGCGCGTGGCCGAGGCGGTGGACGCGCGCAAGGCGGTGGCGTGGTACGTGCGCTATTACCCGCTGTTCCAGCAGGCGTACCGCGAGCTGGGCTATCCGCGCGGCTACTTCAACGACCGGCTGGTCGCGGCGATCGACGACATGCTCGCCACCCCCGGCAGCGCGGTGCCGATCGCATTGGTGCGCGGCGATACCTATTACCGCTTTGCCGATCCTTCCCTGCAGGGGCTTTCCGCGGGACAGAAGTTGCTGCTGCGGATGGGGCCGGAGAACGCGGCGAAGGTGAAGGCGAAGCTGCGGGAGATCCGCGCGGCACTCGCAGGACAAGCGCCGCAGCGGGGAACTCTTCTCCCCTCCGGGGAGAAGATGCCGGCAGGCAGATGAGGGGCGGGTGCTCGCGGTAGCGCTGCTGCGGAGCAAGGAAAAGCTTTGAGCGCTTTGTACGACCCTCAGCTCACCGCTCCGACCGGCCCCTCACCCCAGCCCTCTCCCCGGAGGGGAGAGGGGGTATGTTGAGGTGATCGGGATGTGCAGCCCCCAGACCGAACTCTTCAGCCCTCTCCCCGAAGGGGAGAGGGGGCAGAGTGCTGGCACTTTGCGACGTTTCTTATCGCTGCTCGCCAACAGCGTGCTGTAAAGTCCTTGGCCGTCCCGCGGCGCAAGGCAGCTCGACGGGCTTGCATTTCTATACTTTCTGGTTCAATAATTCGCGCCTCGCCGAGGCTCCCATTGCTGCCGCCACGCCAGCCCGTCCTGGCCGTTCCGGCTGCCCCGCCCCGGCCACCCGCTTCCGCTCTCGCAAGGAAACCCCACCCATGAATACCCGGCTTTTCGGGGCGGCGCTCATTCTGGGCCTGCTGTCGGCCATCGGGCCGTTCGCCATCGACATGTACCTGCCGGCGCTGCCGACCATCCGCGAGGCGCTGCATACCGACGTCGACACCGCGCAGCTGAGCCTGATGGTGTTCTTCGCGGCGGTGGGCATCGGCCAGCTGATCTACGGGCCGGTATCGGACATGGTCGGCCGCAAGCCGCCGATCTACTTCGGCCTGGTGCTGTTTGCGCTGGGCAGCATCGGCTGCGCGATGGCGCCGGACATCCACACGCTCATCGCGTTCCGCTTCGTGCAGGGCCTGGGCGCCTGCGCTGGCATGGTGATCCCGCGCGCGATCGTGCGCGACATGCACACCGGCCACGACGCCGCGCAGCTGATGTCGCTGCTGATGCTGGTGTTCAGCGTGTCGCCGATCCTGGCCCCCCTCACCGGCAGCCTGGTGATCCGCCTGGCCAGCTGGCGCGGCATCTTCTGGACGGTGGCCGTCGCCGCCGTGCTCGGCCTGGTGCTGGCGGCGACCGCGCTGAAGGAAACCCGGCCACGCGAAGCGCGCGTGGCGAGCAACGTGCGCAGCGCGCTGTCGGCCTATGGCACCCTGCTGCGCGATCCGCACTACCTGGGCCTGGTGTTCATCTGCTCGTTCGGCGTGGCGAGCTTCTTCGCATATCTGGCCAATTCGTCCTTCGTGCTGATCGACCACTACGGCCTGTCGCCCACCCTGTACGGCCTGGCGTTCTCGGTCAATGCGGTGGCGTTCATCGGCGCGGCGCAGTTCACCGGCGGCCTGGGCAAGCGCTACGGCCTGCCGCGGCTGGTGCGCACCGCGGTGGTGGGCTACAGCGTGGTGATGGTGGCGCTGCTGCTGCTCAATCTCGCCGGCATCGACAACTTAGGGGTGCTGATGGCCCTGCTGTTCGTCGGCTATGGCTTCCTCGGCCTGGTGATGCCCAGCTCCGCCGTGCTGGCGCTGGAAGAGCACGGCAAGATCGCCGGCACCGCCTCGGCCCTGCTCGGCACCATCCAGTTCGGCACGGGCGCCGTGGTGATCGGCGTCGTCGGGCGTTTCCTGGATGGCACGGCGCGGCCGATGCTCGCCGGCATCGCGGCCTGCTCGGTGATCGCGCTGGTGCTGGCGCAGCGCACGCTGCGCCACCGGCCCGCACCGGTGGCGGAAGCGTCGGCGGACTAAACGATCAAGTCAGCACGCGCGGTGAGCCCCGCGCGGTGCGGTCGTCCGGGCCGCCGCGCGAGGCGTGGCTTCCTGCGGCGTATTGTTGGCCTGCTTGAGTAAGCAGGGCGTGCGCTGCTTGTTATCGCCGCGTGGCGCCCCCGGCGCCGCATGGCTTGCGCTAAGGTGCGCGCCGATGCACAGCGGATGCCGCCATGACACCGAACGTCTTTGACTCGCCCCAGCTGGACCTGCTGGGCGGCCAGGCCGAGCCCGCGCAGACCCACCGCCTGTTCTTCGCCCTGCTGCCGGACGAGGCCACGCGCGCCGCTTTCGCCGGCGTCGCCGACATGCTGAAAGCCGGCCAGCCCGGCCTGCGCCTGCGCTGGGTGTCGCCGGCGCGCTACCACGCCACCGTGCATTTCCTGGGCGACCATCCGATGCTGCGCGACGACATCGTGCAGGCCGCCACCCGCGCCGGCGATGCGCTGCAGGCCGGTGCCTTCGAATGGACGCTGGACTACGCGGCCAGCTTCCACGGCCGCGAACCGCCCTGCATCCTGCGTTCGCGCGAGGTGCCCGCGCCGCTGCTGCAGCTGTGGAGCCAGCTGCGCGAAGGCCTGATCCGCGCCGGCCAGGGCGCGCATCTGTCGCGCACGTTCACCCCGCACGTCACCCTGGGCTACAGCCGCGGCGGCCTGCTGCCGGAGCTTCCGGTGGGGCCGCTGGCCTGGCGCGTGCAGCAGCTGGCGCTGGTGCACAGCGTGGTCGGGCAGGGCGATTACCGGCTGCTGCACAGCTGGCCGCTGGCCTGAGCGGAGGTGCCGAAGGTCCTGGCTCCCGGCCCGCGGTTTAGGCGCACAATGCCGCTCCCAACCCACCGCGGAGTCCCGTCATGCGCACGACCGTTCTCGCAGCGTTGATCGTCCTCGCCCTGCCGCTGGCCGCCGCGGCACAGCCGCCGAAACCCGCCGGCGCCATGCCCGCCAACGTCGCCGCCGCGGTCGCCGATCCGGCGCGCAAGGCCGACGCCGCCAACGACGCGCGCCGCAAGGGCGGCGAGCTGCTGGCCTTCGCCGAAGTGAAGCCCGGCCAAAGCGTGGTCGACCTGATTCCCGGCGGCGGCTACTTCACCCGCTTGTTCAGCGCCGCCGTCGGCGACGGCGGACATGTCTACGACGTGTGGCCCAACGAGTATGCGCAGGAGGCCGATTCCGACGTAAAGGCCTCCAACGCGCTCGCCGCGCAGCCGCACTACAAGAACGTCAGCGTGCTGCTGCAGCCGGGCAACCAGTTCAGCGTGCCCAAGCCGGTCGACATGGTGTTCACCTCGCAGAACTACCACGACTACCCGGACAAGTTCATGGGCAAGATCGATCCGGCCGTGCTCAACAAGCAGGTGTTCGATGCGCTCAAGCCCGGCGGCCTGTTCGTGATCGTCGACCACGTGGCCGAAGCCGGTTCCGGCATGCGCGACACCGACACCTTGCACCGCATCGATCCGGCCATCGTCAAGAAGCAGGTGGAAGCGGCGGGCTTCGTGTTCGACGGCGAAAGCAACGTGCTGCGCAATCCCGCCGATCCGCACGACATCAAGGTCTTCGACAAGGCCATACGCGGGCATACCGATCAGTTCGCGTACCGGTTCCGCAAGCCGGGTTGAGCGCTTGAGCGGCTCTGAAGAACAAGCGCCGGGAGGCTCCGCGCCTCCCGGCGATCCACGGCCGGTAAGGCCCATCGAACCCGACGCGCTCGACTGCTGCGGCGAGGGCTGCGTGCCCTGCATCTACGATCTGTACGAAGCGGCGCTGGACCGCTACAAGGCGGCGCTGGCGGAATGGCTGGAACGCCATCCGGAAGCGCCCAAGGATCAGTAGCCTTTTTCGCGCGGCACCGAATCGAACTGGTGCTGCAGATCCTGCTGGCAGCGCGCGACCTGCGCCGGTGCGAAGCGCGCCGGCCAGGCTTCGCTGAGATCGGGCATGGCGTCGAGCGCGCGATGATCGCGCAGCAGCTGCGCCATCGACAGGTAATGCGCCACGTGCAACGTCTTGCCGAGCGGAGACAGCGTTTCCGGCGCCTGTTCCTGCGCATGTTCGGACAGTGCCTGGATCACCGCGCCCGGCAGTTCCCAGTGGCGCGCGGCGCGCAAGGTCAGGCTCGCGCCCAGCTGGGCGCAGCCTTCGAGGAAGGCGGGGCTCAGCGTCTCGGGCGCGGCAATCTCTTCCATGCTCAGCAGATGGATCACCGCACCGGTGCCGGTATTGCACACGATGCCGGCCAGGTAAGCCTCGAACGGATCGCAGCCGGCGAACTTGCCGAGAAAGGCGCTGGCATGCGCGCAGCGTTCGGCGTGATCCCACAGCCGCTGTCCCGCCACCAGGCCGTGCACGCCGGCGCTGGCCTGCAGGATCGGTTTCATCATGTGCTGGGTCGCCACGCGGCGCAGCCCGTCCTGGCCCAGCAGCACCACCGCGTGCTGCAGGCTCTGGATCGAATGCAGGGTGCGGTAGTAGATGCTGCGGCTGACCCGCATCACTTCGCCGACCAGCATCGGATCGCGCCCGACCAGGCGCGCCAGCTCGGCGCCGGCCACGTCGTCGTTCTTCAATGCCAGCAGCAGCTGCGGCAGCACCGCGGGCAGGCGCGGCAGGCTGCGCACGTCGAAGCGCTCGGCCACGATCTGCAGGCGCCGCAGCAGGGCGGCCTCGTTCGGGTTGGCACCCTGGCGCGCGTCGGGCAGGCCGAGCATGAAGCGCTGGAAGCGTTCGGCCAGCGCAGCCAATTCCGGCGCGGGGGCGGGCGCAGGCGCTGCCAGCGGAGCGGCCGGCGCCCTGGCCGGGCGCTGGAACTGCGCGCGCGCCAGCGGCTGTACGGCGGGCAGGGGCGAGGGGGCGAAGAAGCGCCTTAGCCAGTACATCGTGTGGTTCTCCCCTGCTGCCGCGGACGCGGTCTCCCCGCCGGGTTATCGGCTGCCCGGATCGAAGCTGTAGAGCATGGGCCGCCCGCGTCGCCGGCTCTGCAGGCCGGTCGACATTTTCTGTACCGGGGAGGCTGGCAATGCCCCGGTCCGCCCCCAGATCGGGAGCTTCGCCGCGAGGACACTCCATGATTCCGTTTTCCGTACTCGATCTGGCGCCGGTCACCCAGGGCAGCACGCCGGCGCAGGCCTTCGCCAACAGCCTGGACCTGGCCCGCCTGGCCGAGCGCCTGGGCTACCGGCGCTACTGGCTGGCCGAGCACCACAACATGCCCGGCATCGCCAGCGCCGCCACTTCGGTGCTGATCGGCCATATCGCCGGCGGCACCTCGAGCATCCGCGTCGGCGCCGGCGGCATCATGCTGCCCAACCACGCGCCGCTGCAGGTGGCCGAGCAGTTCGGCACGCTGGCTTCGCTGTATCCCGGCCGCATCGACCTGGGCCTGGGCCGCGCGCCCGGCACCGACCAGCCGACGGCACGCGCGCTGCGCCGCTATTACGAGAGCGCCGATGCGTTCCCCGAAGACGTGCAGGAGCTGCTGAGGTATTTCCAGCCGGCGCAGGCCGGCCAGCCGGTGCGCGCGGTGCCCGGCGCGGGTATCGACGTGCCGGTGTGGATCCTCGGCTCCAGCCTGTTCGGCGCGCGCCTGGCCGCGGCGCTGGGCCTGCCGTATGCATTCGCTTCGCACTTCGCGCCGGATGCGATGGACGAGGCACTGGCGTTGTATCGCCGCGATTTCCGCCCGTCGGAACACCTGGCGCGGCCTCACGCGATGCTCGGCATCAACGTGATCGCGGCCGAAAGCGATGCGCAGGCGCGCAAGCTGTTCACCACCCAGCAGCAGAGCTTCATCAATCTGCGCCGCGGCATGCCGGGGCTGATTCCGCCACCGATCGACGATATCGAGAGCTACTGGACGCCGACCGAGAAGTTCGGCGTGGAGCGCGCGCTGGCCTGTTCGGTGGTGGGCGATGCGCGTTCGGTGCGGGAGGGCTTGCTCGCGTTTATCGGGCGTCACCAGCCGGATGAGCTGATGATCACGGCGAATGTGTTCGAGCACGCGCTGCGCCGCAGGTCGTACGAGATGGTGGCGGCGATCCGCGAAGAGCTCGCCGCCGCGGCCTAGGCGGATCAAGCCGGCGTAGGTTGGGGTGAGCCGCAGGCGAACCCCAACATCGCAACATCCAAACGCACCGCATTGTTGGGGTTTGCCTGCGGCTCACCCCAACCTACGCCGTGCGGTCGACGCGTTTCTGCAGCGCCATCGCTGCCGCCGGATTCAGATGCTTCGCCGCACTGATGAAATAAACGAACACGTCGCGCGGCTCCGCCTTCGCCAGCGGCGCCGCGAAATGCGGCAGCTCCGCGCAATCCTCGCCACGCGCCCAACGCTGCGCACGATCCGCCCACTCGTCCAGCGCCGCCGCCGGATAACCCGTCGCCTCGCCATCCGCACTGCGCATCAACCGCGCATAAGCGAAGTCTCCGGTCAGGTCGGCGATATTCGGATACTCCGGCGAGTCGGTGTACACGGTGGGAATACGCCGCTCGCGCGCCAGCGCCACATACGCATCGCTGAGAAAACTGCGATGCCGCACCTCCAGCACGTGGCGCAGCGGCTTGCCGTTCAATTGGCGCGGCAGCAGATCGAGAAACGCGGCGATGTCGTCCGCGTCGAACACGCGCGACGGCGGCAGCTGCCACAGGATCGGCCCCAGCCGGTCGCCCATTTCGGCCAGGCCGCCGTGCACGAAACTGTCGATGCCTTTGCCGGTGGCCGCCAGGCGCTTGCCCTCCGTGACATAGCGCGGCGCTTTCAAGGAAAACACGAAGCCTTCCGGCGTCTCCGCCGCCCAGCGGCCGTAGGTCTCGGCCTTCTGCGCACCGTAGTAAGTGCCGTTGATCTCGATCGCGCGCAGGTGCCGGCTGGCGTATTCCAGCTCGCGCCGCTGCACCAGTCCTTCCGGGTAGAAATTCTTGCGCCAGGGTGCGTAGTTCCAGCCGCCGATGCCGGTGCGGATGCGTTCGGCGCGGGGCGTGGCGCTGCTGAAGAGATCGTCCATCGGGTCGGGTCGCTGGCTTGGCGGGGCGCGGTGGCGGGGCGGCGATGATGCCATGGCGGCGCGTGAACCCGCGGTCGTGACTTCAGGCACGCGCCGCGCGCCGGGGCGAAGCGTATCCAGGCGCATCGCCGTTACGGCATCGACGGATCCGTCCATGAAACCGTTCGCTTACGCCCTGCTGTCGCTGGGTCTTGCCGTGGCGGCGAACGCCGTGGCCGATACACGCGACACCGTGCCGGAAATCTTCGCGCCGGGCGTGGTGTCCGGCCCGGCCAACGAAGACTCCGCCGCGTTCTCGCCGGACGGCCACACCGTGTTCTTCGACCGCATCAGCTGGCCGAACGCGGTGATCCTGGAATCGCACAAGATCGGCCACGCCTGGTCCGAGCCGCGCATCGCACCGTTCTCCGGACAATGGCTGGACCACGATCCGGCGATGGCGCCGGACGGCTCCTTCATCGTGTTCACCTCCAACCGTCCCGACACGCCCGGCGGCAAAGCGCTGGATGGCGTGATGGCGAACGGCAAGGTGCAGCATGCGGCGGGCGGGCATCTGTGGCGCGTCGAGCGCAAGGGCGACGGCTGGGGCGAGCCGGTGCGGCTGCCGGATGCGGTCAACAGCAGCACGCGCACCTATGCGCCGAGCGTTGCCGCCGATGGCAGCGTGTATTTCCAGCGTCCGGGCGACGACGACGAGTTCCGCCTGTACCGCACGCAGTACCGCAACGGCACCTACGAGGCGCCGGAGCTGGTGGTGCTGGGCGACGCGGCCGCGCACAAGCTCGATCCGGCGATCGCGCCCGATGAGTCTTTCATCGTGTTCGACGCCGATTACGCGGGGAAGGGCAAGGCCGACCGCCTGTACATCGCCTTCCGCGAAGGCAGCGGCTGGAGCGCGCCGGTCGACCTGGGCGATGCGGTCAACGTCGGCGACCCCTGGGGCGCGCACCTGGGGCCGGACGGCCGCACGCTCTACTTCAGCAGCCATCGCGCGGAGAAAGTGAGCTATCCGCGTTCGCATGAGCAGGCCGAGAAGGACCTGGCGCGCATGCAGGCCTGGGACAACGCCAGCGAAAACATCTGGTCGGTGTCGCTGGCGCCGTGGCTGGAAAGCCGCGGCAAGCCCGCGCACGACTGAGTTGGCAGGCGCCCCGCGGCGGCTGTGACTTTCCGCGCTGGCGCCGGCGCGGCTTTGCCGCGATAGTTGGCCGCTTTCGCCAAGCTGGAGCCGACGATGTCCCGACGAGTCCTGTCCCCGCGCCTGGCCTGCTGCGCCGCGCTGCTGGCCTTTGCCGCTTCCCCGGTCTGGGCGCAGCCGCCGCTGCCCGATAGCGCGCCGGCCGCCTCCGCCAGCGCGGCGCTGCCCGCGCAATTGCAGGACTTCACCGCCTACGTCGACAGCGCGCGCAAGCAGTTCGAGGTGCCGGGCATCGCGGTGGCCATCGTCAAGGACGGCAAGGTGGTGCTGGAGCAGGGCTTCGGCGAGAAAGAGGCCGGCAAGTCCGGCGCGGTGGATGCCCACACGCTGTTCGCCATCGCCTCCAACACCAAGGCCTTTACCGCCGCCTCGCTGCAGATCCTGGCCGAGCGCGGCAAGCTGAAGATGGACGACCGCGTGATCGACCATCTGCCGTGGTTCCAGATGTCCGACCCGTACGTCACGCGCGAGATGCGCATCCGCGACCTGCTCGCCCACCGCAGCGGCTTAGGCTTGGGCGCGGGCGACCTGCTGTACTGGCCGCCCACCAGATACAGCACCAGGGAAGTGGTGCAGCGCCTGCGCGAGGTACCGCTGGCCACCAGCTTCCGCAGCGCCTACGCCTACGACAACATCCTGTTCGCGGTGGCCACGCTGGTGATCGAGGAAACCTCGGGCCAGAGCTACGCCGACTTCGTGCGCGACAACCTGTTCAAGCCGGTAGGCATGGACGAGTCACTGGTCGACATGACCTATCTGAAGCCCGGCATGGACGTGGCCATGGGCCACGCCAAGTTCGATTTCAAGGACCTGAAGCCGGTGCCGCCGATGGCCTGGGTCAACAACCCCGGCGCCGGCGGCATCTATGCCAGCGTGCACGACCTGGCCAAGTGGATGAACCTGCAGCTGGCCGGCGGCGCGCTGCCGAACGGCAAGCGCCTGTTCAAGGAAGAAAGCCAGAAGCAGATGTGGTCGATGCTCACGCCGATGCGCATCGGCGAACCGCCGGTGCCGGAACTGGCCGCGGTGAAGCCGAACTTCGCCGGCTACGGCGAGGGCTGGTTCCTGACCGACTACCGCGGGCAGCGCCTGGTGTGGCACACCGGCGGCTGGCCGGGTATGGTCTCGCGCCTGACCCTGGTGCCGGAGCTGAAGCTCGGCGTGGTGGTGCTGACCAACCAGGAATCCGGCGCCGCGTTCAACGCGGTCACCTATCGCGTGCTCGATGCGTACCTGGGCCGCGACAAGACCGATTGGGTCGCCGCGTATGCCGCCGCGGTGAAGAAGTCCGAAGACAAGGCCGACGACAGCTGGAAGAAGCACGAGGCCGCGCGCGACAGGAACGGCAAGCCCTCGCTGGCCGTCGCCAGGTATGCCGGCACCTATCGCGACCGCTGGTACGGCGACGTCGTGGTCGCGCAGCAAGGCGGCAAGCTGCGCCTGACCTTCAGCAAGACGCCGCAGCTGGTGGGCACCATGACGCCGTGGCAGCACGACACCTTCGTGGTGCGCTGGGACGACCGCTCGCTCAATGCCGACGCCTTCGTCAGCTTCACCCTCGATGCCGACGGCGCGATCCGCGAGGCGCGCATGGAGCCGATCTCGCCGCTCACCGATTTCAGCTTCGACTTCCAGGACCTGCGCCTGGCGCCGGTGAAGAACGCCAAAGACGATTGAACCCCGGCGGCGGCGCAGGGGGCTGCGCCGCCGTCTTCCCCATCCGGTTTTCAGGGAGAACGCCATGCTGCTTCGCCGTCCCGTCACCGCCGCGCTGCTGGGCCTTGCGCTCATCGGCAGCGCGCAGGCCCGCAACGATGCGCCGGTTGCGCATCACTATGTCCAGGTGCAGCTCGGCGGCGCGCAGACCGTGCCGGTCGGCGGGCGCCTGCTGCTGTTCGTCACCAGCGCCGCGGCGGCCAAGGCCGAGGCGAAGGACGGCAAGGTGGAGGAAGTCGACGTCAATCCGCTGCATCCGGACCAGACCCTGGTGGCCGCGCGCGAAGTGGCGCGGCTGGCGCCCGGCGACACGGTCAGCCTGGATGCCGACGACATCGCCTTTCCCGGCCCGCTGGCCAAGCTGCCGGCCGGCGACTACCTGGTGCAGGCGGTGCTCGATGCCAACCACAACTACAACTACAGCGGGCGCGGCGCGGGCGACGTGGTCAGCGAGGTGACGCCGGTGCATCTGCCGGCGGCGTCGCTGCCGGTGCTGCAGTTGAGCAGGACGCTGCCGGCGCGCGAAGCGTGGACCTTGCCGCCGTCCGCCCCGAAAGACATGCGCGATGCGATGGCTGCCGCGCGCGAGCATGCGCAGCCGATCGATTTCGTCAGCCCCGCGCTGTCGGCGTTCTGGGGCCGGCCCATCCATATGCGCGGCTGGGTGCTGCTGCCGCCGGACTACCAGGCGAAGAAGGCCGAGCGCTATCCGGTGGTGTACTACACGCACGGCTTCGGCGGCGGCGGCGACCGCCTGTACGGCCCGATCGCCAACAGCTACGCGGCGACCGCCAAGGGCGAGATGCCGCCGATGATCTGGGTGTTCCTGGACGAGTCCAGCCCCACCGGCACGCACGAATTCGCCGACTCGGTGAACAACGGCCCCTGGGGCAAGGCGCTCACCGAGGAGCTGATCCCGTCGCTGGAAAAGCAGTACCGCATGGACGGCAAGGCGCGGGGCCGCTTCCTCAACGGGCATTCCTCCGGCGGCTGGGCCACGCTGTGGCTACAGACGCGTTATCCGAAGGTGTTCGGCGGCACCTGGTCGACCTCGCCCGATCCCAGCGACTTCCACGATTTCACCGGCGTGGACCTGTACCTGTCCGATGCCAATGCCTTCCGCAAGCCGGACGGTTCGGCCAACCCGCTGATCCGCGACAAGGGCAAGGTGCTGGCCACCTTCGAGCAGTACGCCAGGCTGGAGCGCGTGCTCGGCGAATACGGCGGCCAGCTCGCCTCGTTCGACTGGGTGTTCTCGCCGCGCGGCGCGGACGGGCGTCCGCAGCCGATGTTCGATCGCGATACCGGCGCGGTCGATCCGGCGGTGGCGGCGTACTGGATCGAGCATTACGACATCGCGCACCGCCTGCAGAAGGAATGGCCGGCGTTGAAGCCGGACCTGGACGGCAAGATCCACCTGATCGTGGGCACCGCCGATACGTTCTACCTGGACGGCGCGGCGCATCGCCTGAAGGCCGTGCTCGACGGACTGCATGCGAAGGCCGAGGTGCGCTTCATTCCGGACCGCACGCATTTCGACCTGTACGTGCAGGGCGACGACCGCTGGGCCTTGCTCAAGCAGATCACCTGGGAGATGTACGGCATCGCGCGTCCGGGTTCGACGTTGAAGCCGCCCGCGAAATAAGGTGTGCGGTGTAGGTTGGGGTGAGCCTTCGGCGAACCCCAACGATGCGATGCGTCTGGATCGGGCCATGTTGGGGTTCGCCTCCGGCTCACCCCAACCTACGCCAGCCGGTTTGCGACGGGCGGATGAAAGCCCTGCGCAAGAGCTTGCGAAACAGCACGATGAATGATGAACGCGCCATGCCCCCACGCATGGCGCGTTGTTTTTTTTGATGCATAGTCGCGCCGCGTGCGCCGGTCGGCGCATGTGTTTCGCGGCGGCATGGGGGCAAGGGCGGCACCCGCGGCGAAGCAACGGAAGGTCAATCGCGCTGGAGGGAGTACAGATGAAATCGTTCGTTTCGATCGCAGTGATGGCGGCCTGCCTGTTGGCCGGTCCGGCCGTGTTCGCGCAGCAGGCGTCGGCGCCGGCCGGTTCCACCGGCCAGTGCAAGGACGGCAGCTACACCGATCACGCCACCAAGAAGGGGGCCTGTTCCGGCCACAAGGGCGTGAAGGAGTGGTACGCCGCGGCCGCCGCGGCTGCGGCTGCCGCACCGGCGGCTGCGCCTGCTGCCGCGGCTCCCGCCGCACCCGCGCCGACGCCGCAGGCTGCTCCCGCCGCAGCGTCGGCACCCGCCGCCGCGGCCGCGCCGAAGAAGCCGATGCCGATGCCGCCGTCGCCCAACTCGCAGCCGGCGCCGGGCGGTGGCCCGGGCATGGTGTGGGTGAATGCGAGCAGCAAGGTCTATCACTGTCCGAGCGACAAGTGGTACGGCAAGACCAAGCAGGGCTCGTACATGAGCGAAGCCGATGCGAAGGCCAAGGGCTATCACGGCGATCATGGCAAGGCTTGCACGCCGTAACCGCGTAGCGTCGCGGCGTTGAAAACAGAAAGGGCTGGCGTTTCCGCCAGCCCTTTTTTGTTTGGTACATGCCGCGCGCTATCCAGGCCGTCATCCCGGCGCAGGCCGGGATCCAGTGGCGACACCGCCCGGTGATGACGCGGCGCCACCAAGCCAGCATTGGGACGTAAGCACGACAGCGTGCAAGGTGGTCGTTACTGGATCCCGGCCTGCGCCGGGATGACGCACCAGGGCAGGCCGTTTCGTTTTTTGTGTTGCGCGACGTTGGGGTTCGCTGTGCTCACCCCAACCTGCGTCACTTCACGACTGGCAGGCTGATCGCGCTCAGCGTCCCCGGCGCGTGCCACACGCGCTGCGTCGCCTTGCGGTAATCGCCCGGCCTGGCGTCGAAGATGTTCGGCACGAAGGTCTGCGGATTGCGGTCGTACAGCGGGAACAGCGTGGACTGCACCTGCACCATGATGCGGTGTCCGGGCTGGAACACGTGGTTCACCGTCGGCAGGCCGAAGCTGTACAGCAGCGGCTGGTCCGCGGCGATCGCCTGCGGATGCTCGAAGCTGGTGCGGTAGCGGCCGCGGAAGATATCCAGCGAGATCGGCAGCTCGTAGCCGCCCATGTCGGGGTCGGAGGCCACCGTGTCCGGATACACGTCGATCAGCTTCACCGCCCAGTCGCTGTCGGTGCCGCTGGTCGACGCATACAGGTTCACCTGCGGCGCGCCGCCGACGTGCAGCGGCGCCGTCAGCGGTTCGCTGACGTAGGTGAGCACGTCCGGACGGCCGTCGACGAAACGCTGGTCGGTGACCAGCCAGCGCGTCCACGCATCGTGGTCGGCGAAGTGCACCGGGCGCGGCAGGTACGGCACCGGCTTGGCCGGATCGGAGATGTATTCGTCGTACTTCGACGCGCTGTCGGCCGGCGCCTCGAACGAGAGCTTGCCGCCGGCTTCCAGGTACAGCGCCTTGGGCTTGCTGGCGCAGCCGCTGTCGCAGCTGAGCGGCCAGGTCTTGAAGCGGTCCCAGCGGTTCTCGCCGGTGTTGTAGATCAGCACCGGCGGCGTGTTCGCCTTCGGCGCGCCGTCCACCAGGTACTGGTCGAAGAACGGCTTGAGCACGTCGCGGCGGAACTGCAGGGCGGTGTCGCCGTCCCACTTCAGCGGGCCCAGCGAGGTGCCGTCGTAGTTCACCTGGCTATGGCGCCACGGGCCCATCACCAGGAAGTTCTTGTCGTTGCCCTTGTCCTTCGGTTCCGTCGCCTCGTAGCTGTGGATGGCGCCCCACATGTCTTCCTGGTCCCACAGGCCCTGCAGCCACATGGTCGGCACCTTCAGCGGCTGCTGCGCCATGATCTTGTCCAGCGCCTGGCCCTGCCAGAACGCGTCGTAGGCGGGGTGTTCGTCCAGCTTCTTCCAGAACGGCAGCTGCTCGAAGCCGTTGGCGCGCGCGTAGTCGCCGGCGGAGCCGGCTTCGAGGAAATTGCTGTAGTCGTCGTAGCCGTCGCGCGGCGCGGACGAGCCCTTGCCCTTCTGCGCGGTCTGGCCGCGGATGTAGTCGAAGTTGGTCTGGCGGTAGGCGCCGTAGTGGAACCAGTCGTCGCCCATCCAGCCGTCGACCATCGGGCTTTCCGGCGCGGCCACCTTCAGCGCCGGATGCGGGTTGATCAGCGCCATCACCACGGTGAAGCCTTCGTACGACGAACCGAGCATGCCGACCTTGCCGTTGGATTCGGGCAGGTTCTTCACCAGCCAGTCGATGGTGTCGTAGGCGTCGGTGGAGTGGTCGACTTCGCTGGAGTTGAGCGGGCCGCGCAGCGGGCGCGTCATCACGTAATCGCCTTCGGAGCCGTACTTGCCGCGCACGTCCTGGAAGACGCGGATATAGCCGCCGCGCACGAACACTTCGTCGCCCTGCGGCAGCTCGGCCAGCATGCTCGACGACTCCAGCCGCGCGGCGCGGCCGCTGGCGTTGTATGGCGTGCGGGTGAGCAGGATCGGCGCGTGCCTGGCGCCCTTGGGGATCACGATCACGGTGTGCAGCTTTACGCCGTCGCGCATCGGGATCATCACCTCGCGCTTGACGTAGTCGAAGCCCGTGGTGGGCGATTCGAACTTGGCCGGGATGTCCGGCGTGAGCGGCGCGGTCTGCGCCTGGGCAAGGCCGGCGCCGAGGACGGCGGCGAGCGCGGCGGTAAGAAGGAGCGGGCGGCTGATCGACATGAAACCTCCAGGCAGGGCCGCAAGGCGGTCCATCGCGGGCGGCGTGAAGGGGATGGGAGAATGAACGCCGACTTTACGGTCATCGCCGGATGGTGCCCACCATGACTTCTTGCCTATGGCTTGCGCTGCTTCCGGGACGGGTGCCGTATGCGCAGGATCGGAACCGCGGCGGCGGAGTAGTGCGCCGATCCTGGGCGGCGCCACCTCACGGAGAGCCAGCATGAAAGACCAGACCCGCCACCGCTACGTGCAAGGCATCGAGCGCGCGGTTGCGCTGCTGCAGCGCGCCGTCGACAGCAGCGCCGAACTGCCCGACCCGGGCCAGCTGGCCGAAGCGGCGCATCTGTCGGCCTTCCATTTCCACCGCATCTACCGCGCGCTTACCGGCGAAACGCCCGGCGGCACGGTGCTGCGGCTGCGCCTTCTACGCGCGCTGAAGCTGCTGGCCGATCCCGCGCAACCGGTGACCGATGCCGCGCTGGCGGTGGGCTATGAAACGCCGCAGGCGTTCGCGCGCGCGTTCCGCCAGGCCTATGGCGCCTCGCCCAGCGAACTGCGCGCGCAGCCGGAGCGCGTGGCGCAGGCGATCGAGCAATCCAGCCGCGCGCCGACGCCTGCGCACGAAGCGGCGGAGCTGCGCGTGGAAGTGGTTTCGATGGAGCCGTTCCGGGTGATTGCGGTGCGCCATCGCGGGCCGTTCGACGGCCTGGACAAGGTCTATCTGCGGCTGTTCGAGTGGGCGGCCACGCAGGGCCTGGTGGAGCACGTCAGCGGCGTCTACGGCGTGCTGCACGGCGATCATCGCGACGCGCCGCCGGAAGGCGTCGATTTCGACTGCGCGGTGGCGTTCGATCGCCCGGCGGAACCGGGCGCGGGCCTGATCGCCGAACAACTCGGCGGCGGCCAGTGGGCGCGCTATCGCCACGTCGGCAGCTTCGACCTGCTCGACGACGCCACCGACGCGCTGCTCGCGCACTGGCTGCCCGGCAGCGGCCGCGAGCTGCGCGACCTGCCGTTCTTCCATCACTACCTGGACGACCCCGAGCAGACACCGGAAGCGTTGCTGCGCACCGACATCTACCTGCCGGTGGCATAGGGCGTCAGCTGGCCGGCGGCGTGGCCGGCGGCGGCGCGCCGAACTGCGCGTCGACGCTGGTACGCGATTCCGATGGCGGACGGCGCAGCACCATGTCCTGCGGCGTCGACATCGGCAGCTGCGCGTTGGCCAGTCGCTCGAGCATCTCGAACAGCAGGTCGCTCTTCACCGCGGCGACTTCGCGCGGGCTGCCGACATAGGCCGTGCACACGAAGATCAGCGACTGCCCGTCGATGGTGTCCAGCTGCACGCTGGGCTTGGGCGTTTCCAAGGTGGAGGGGTGTTCGCCCATCGTGCCCAGCAGCACCTTGCGCGCCTTGCCGGCGTCGGTGCTCAGCGGCAGCGGCAGGCGGATCTGCACGCGGCCGAGCGCGCCGGCCTGGGTCACATTGCGCACGTTCTGGGTGATCAGCTGCGAGTTCGGCACGATCACGGTGGAGCGGTCGCCCTGCTGGATCTCGGTGGCGCGCACGTTGATGCGCTTGATGTCGCCTTCCACGCCCGCGCCCGGCAGGCTGACCCAGTCGCCGACCTTCACCGGCCGCTCGGCCAGCAGGATCAGGCCCGAGATGAAGTTCTGCACGATCGCCTGCAGGCCGAAGCCGATGCCCACCGACAGCGCCGAGGCCACCCAGGTGATGCTCTGCAGGTCCACCTTCAGCGCGCCCAGCACCAGCACGAACACCAGCACGCCGCAGACGTAGCCGAGCAGGGTGACGATGGACATCTGCATGCCCGGGTCCAGTGCGGTCTTCGGCAGCAGCTGCTGCGACAGCCAGCGCTTGACCAGGCGGATCGCCGCCACGCCGGCCACCAGCACGCCGAGCGCGCTGAAGATATTGCCCGGCACGATCGACAAGGTGCCGATGGTGCGCCCGGCGAACAGCTGGCTGCCGCGTTCGAACAGTTCGTCGGGGCCGGCGTTGTAGGGCGACAGCAGCGAGGAGATCGCCAGCAGCAGCAGGAGCGCGCGGGTCACCCCGGACAGCACCACCGCGGCCTGCTCCATCCGCACGGGCGACACGCCGAAGGATTCATGCATGCGCGAGCCGGTGCGCGAATCCGGCGAGAGCAGGCTCTCGAACACGTCGTTGAGCAGATGCATCAGCAGGTACACGGTGCCGACGATCACGCCGCCGCGCAGCATCTGCCGCGCCTCGAAGAAGGCGAGGGCGATATAGCCGGTGAGCAGGCTCAGCGCCAGCGTGACCACGCCGGCGAACGCCACCGCCACCAGCAGGCCCACCCACAGCGGCCGCTTGCCGGGCGCGGTGCCGGCGGCGAGCAGGGCGCGCCGCGCGCGGCCCATGCGCAGCAGCGCCGCCGCGATCAGCCCCGCTACCAATAGCGAGAGCAAGCCGTTGACGGCCACCGTGGCCGACAGGGATGCGGAAACCTGCGCGGTGATGCGCTCGGCCAGCCCGATCAGCAAGGTGCACCAGGCCAGCAGCGGCGGGAACGGACGCAGGCGGCGCGCGAGATCGTCGCTCAGCGCCGGCATGCGCCACGACGGACGGCCGGAGCTGAGCAGCGCGCGGCCCAGGCCGGCGATATATGCGGCGATCCAGGCCAGCATCACCAGCGATGCGAACAGCCCGCCGATCTCCTCGCCCAGGGTGCCGTTCCAATCCAGCCCCAGGTACAGCAGATAGGCGGCGAAGCCGAAGGTGAGCGTGGTGCCCAGGGTGATGAACAGCGCCAGCGCGCTGCGGCGCAGATGGCCGGCCGGCATGCGGTCGCTGGTCAGGCGCAGCAGCGCCTGTTCCAGCAGGCGGCGGCCCACCGCGAACAGCGCGATGGCGGCCAGCGTGCAGATAAAGAACGGCGTGCGGTTGCCGGGCTGCCAGGCCTTGCTCATCGCCGTCCAGGTATCGCGGCCCAGTTCCGCCAGGCCGGCGCGGTCGTCCGGCGCATTGCGCGACAGCGAGGACCAGAACGCGAGGCTGAGCGGCGAGGAGGTGCGCTGGCTGAGCCGCGCTTCGAACAGCTGGCGGCGCAGCCCGACGATCTGCCCGGCAAGCTGGGCGCTTTCCAGGCTCACCGTCTTGGCCTGCTTCATCTGCGCATCGAGATCGGCCTTGTCCTTGCCCAGCTGCTTGCGCTGGTTGGCCACCTCCGGCGGTTCGCCGGGCTGGCCTTTTTCCGGCGCGGGCCCGAGCACGTCGAGCTTGGCTTTCAGCGCATCGGACTGCGGCGACAGCGAGGCGACCAGCTGATCGGCCTGCTGCTGCAGCGCCTGCGCGCGCGAGCGCAGGTCCTGCAGGGCGGCGTCGCCGAGTTTGTCGGTGTCGGCCAGCGTCTGGCGCAGCTGCTCGAGCTGGCCGTTGAGCTGGTCCACGGTGACCGGTGCGGCGGCGGAGGAGGACGGTGCATCGGGAGCGTCCTGGGCCAGGGCCAGGGAGCCGCCGCCGATGGCGAGGATGAGGATCAGCGCGATGCGAAGCAGGATGGACATGGCGGCATGATCCGGAGGCATGGGTGTACGGTCAATCAAGCCTGCGCCTTTTTTCTTGACGGGGTGTTCAGCGCCCTGGCGTCAGGCTTCCCCGATGGACTGGATGACGATGGCCGAGGCAGTGCCCGCATGGGATGGCGACGTGGCCAAGGCGCGCGCCTTGCAGAGTGCGCTGGCCGGGCGCGTCAGCCTGGTGGAGGATTTCGCCGAACCCGCGCGCATCGCCGGCGTGGATGTCGGTTTCGAGGAACAGGGCGCGATCACCCGCGCCGCCGCGGTGCTGCTCGATGCGCGCAGCCTGCAGCCGCTGGCGCATACGGTGGCGCGGCTGCCGACGCGCATGCCGTATATCCCCGGCCTGTTGTCGTTCCGCGAATTGCCCGCGGTGCTGGAAGCGCTGGCGGGCTTGCCGGAGCAGCCCGGGCTGGTGTTCGTCGACGGGCAGGGCATCGCGCATCCGCGCGGGCTGGGCATTGCCGCGCACCTGGGCGTGATCACCGGGCTGCCGACGATCGGCGTGGCGAAGACGATCCTGGTCGGCGTGCACGAGCCGCTCGGCGAGCGGCGCGGCGACAGCGTGCCGCTGATGTATCGCGGGCGGACGATCGGCACGGTGTTGCGCAGCAAGGAGCGGGTACGGCCGCTGATCGTGTCGCCGGGGCATCGGGTGAGTATCGAGGGCGCGGCGCGGCGGGCGCTGGCGGCTTGCACGAAGTACCGGTTGCCGGAGCCGACGCGGTGGGCCGACAAGTTGGCTTCCCGCCGCTGAGCTCTTAACCCCCTCTCCCCTGCGGGGAGAGGGCTGGGGTGAGGGGGACCTACGGAGCGATGAAGCAAGAGCACAGAAGCGAGCGACGCTTCGTCGATCCGCCGTCTCGAGCACCCGCCCCTCATCCGGCTGCCGCCACCTTCTCCCCGGAGGGGCGAAGGATTCACTAGATGTGTTCTTCCTCTCGCGTGTGCTCCCGCCGAAACCTCGCCGGCGTCGTCCCCATGTAATGCCGGAACGCCTTCCCGAACGCCGCCTCCGACTGATACCCCACGTCCTGCCCGATATCCCCGGTGCGCCGCCGCGTACGCAGCAGCAGATCGCCGGCGATCTGCATGCGCAGGCGCGCCAGGCATTCCCCCGGCGTCATCCCCGCACGTTCGCCGAAATGCCGCGCGAAGCTGGCGCGCGACATCGCCGCGACACGGCCCAGCTCCTCCAAGGTCCACGGGTGCGCAGGTTCCGCCAGCATCGCCTGCACCGCGCCGCCCAGGCGCGCGTCGGCCAGCAGCGGCAGCAGGCCGTGCACGTCGCCGGTGGCATACGCGCGCAAGGCCAGCGCGAACAAGGCATGGGTCAGCGCGGTGACCACGGCCAGCGCGCCGGGCTGGCGCTGGCCGGCCTCGTGCCGCATCAGCGCCACCAGCGCCTGCAGGGCTTCCATCCCGGCCGTGTCGCGCAGGGAAACCTTCAGCGTGCCGGGCAGGGTGTACAGCAGCAGGCTGGCCGAGGCGGGGGCGTAGCGGAAGCGGCCGCACAAGAGGTCCAGTTCCGGCGCGCCGTCGCCGTTGCGGCGCAGCGGCAGCAGGCCGTCGTGTTCCACCCGCACCGGCGCCGTGCGGCGCTGCCCGCGGCGGTCGCGGATCAGGTGGGCGGCGCCGTGCGGGAAGATCACCAGGTCGCCGGCCTGCATGTCCAGCGAGGGCTCGCCGGCGGGTTCGATCGCGCAGCCGCCGTCCAGCACCAGGTGGAACAGCGCTTCGCCGCGCGGCGCCTCGGCATGGTCGACGGCGAAGCCGCCGGCGAACTGGCAGCGCACGTCCAGGTTGCCCTGCAGTTGCGCGAGCTGGATCAGACGGCTGAGGGCGTCCATGAGACGTTCGCGCCAACAATGGAGTCGCGCGAGTATTCAGCGCAGCGGCGGGCGGCGCAACACTGCGCAGCACGGCGGGCAGGCCGCCCGCTCCCTGTCATCCCGAGGAGAACCGCCATGCTCGACTGGGTCCAATACCGCAACGAACTGCTGGGCCGTATCGGCGAAATCGGCAAGCTCAGCCCCGGCACCCTGGCCGGCTACCAGACACTCAGCAGCGCCGGCGAAAAGACCGGCCACCTCGACGGCAAGACGCGCGAACTGATCGCGCTGGCGGTGGCCGTGACCACGCGCTGCGACGGCTGTATCACCGTGCATTCCGCCGCGGCCCTGAAGCAGGGCGCCAGCCACGAAGAGATCGCCGAGGCGCTGGGCGTGGCAGTGGCGCTGAATGCGGGCGCGGCGCTGGTGTATTCGGCGCGCGTGCTGGATGCGGTCAGCGCGCACGAAAAGGCTTGATGCGCAGATCCGGCCGCGCGCTCGCGCCGCGGCCGGAACTCGCACGGCATACCAAATTCCAGAGAGACGCACACATGGATGCAAAGCAGGCGACCGCGGCGGTGCCGTGGCCGGTGGGTCTGTTCGCCAGCGTGATGGGCCTTGCGGGCTTGTCCGCGGCGTGGCGGCTGGCGGCGCGTTACGGCGCGCCGGGCTGGATCGGCGATGGCCTGGCCATGCTGGCGTGGCTGACGTTCCTGTTCCTGGCAGGCGTGCAGCTGCGCCGTGTGTGGAGCGATGGCAAGACGTGGCTGGCGGAACTGCGCCAGCCCGCCACCGCACCGTTCCTGGGCACGTTCTGGATCAGCCTCCTGCTGCTGCCGATGCTGGCGCCGCCGGGCTGGCCGGCGCGCGCGATGTGGCTGCTCGGCGCGGCGGGCATGGTGGTGTGCGCATGGAGGAATTTCCTGCAGTGGACGGCCGGCGCGCTGGACGAAGGGCAGGTGAGCGCGGCCTGGCTGATTCCGGTGGTCGGCCTGCTCGACGTGCCGCTGGCGTTTCCCGCGCTCGGCTGGCCCGCCTTGCGCGAGTGGATGCTGTTCGCGCTGGCGGCGGGTTTCGTGCTGGCGATACCGGTGTTCGCCCTGGTGTTCGGACGGCTGGTCTCGCGCGCACCGGGGGCGCAGCCGACGCTGCTGATCCTGCTGGCGCCGTTCGCGGTGGGATTTTCCGCCTATGTGGCGATGGCCGGCGAAGTGGATGCGCTCGCGCGCTCGCTGTTCTATCTGGACCTGTTCCTGCTCGCCGTGCTGCTGCCGCGCGTGTACTCGATGCTGCGCGGGCAGCCGTTCCGCCTGAACTGGTGGGCGCTGAGCTTTCCGCTGGCGGCCAGCGCGGTGGCGGCGCAGCGTTATGCGCTGGCGATGCCGGGCTGGTTCGGCCGTTCGGTCGCCGTGGCGCTGCTGGCGCTGGCCACGCTGGCGATCGGCGCGCTGGCCTGGCGCAGCCTGCGGGGCCTGGCGCGGGGCGACGCGATGGTGCCGGTGCCGGCCGCGCGTTGAACGCCGTCGGCGCGGAAAACCGCCGCGCCGCGTAAAATGCCGCCGTTTCCGCTTTCGAAAGGCCGGCCGGTGAATGCTGCCGCTCTGTCCTCCGCGCACGTGGCGCTGGAGGCCCTGTTCGTTCCCATCGCCACGGGGCAGCTGCGCCTGCCGCCGGACGGGCGCGTGCTGTTCCTGCATGCGCGCGACGGTTTCCGCCTGCGCGAGATGGCGCAGCCGGGTTGGATCTGCGCGCAGAGCTTCAAGCCGTTCGCTGCGGAGCTGGAGCGCAGCGGCCTGCGCGTGGGCGACCCGGCGATGGACGAACATTTCCCGCTGGTACTGGTGCTGCCGCCGCGGCAGCGCGACGAAGCGCGCGCGCTGTTCGCACGCGCGGTGCGGCATGCCGCGCCCGGCGGCATCGTGCTGGCGTGCATGGCCAATGCCGGCGGCGCGCGCTCCGGCGAGGCCGACCTGGCGCAGCTGGCCGGCCCGGTCGCGCAGTTGTCCAAGCACAAATGCCGCGTGTTCTGGAGCGCGCCGCTCGGCGAGCGGGTGAATCACGCACTGCTCGAACCATGGGCCGCGTTCGACCAGCCGCGCCAGAACGCGGCCGGCTACTGGAGCCGCCCCGGCCTGTTCGCCTGGGATCGCGTCGACGTCGCATCCGCCCTGCTGGCCGCGCATCTGCCGGCCGGCCTGCGCGGGCGCGTGGCGGATCTCGGCGCGGGCTACGGCTATCTGTCCGCACAGGTGCTGGCGCGCTGTCCGCAGGTGGAGGCGATCGATCTCTACGAAGCCGAAGCGCGCGCGCTGGAGCCGGCGCGCATGAACATGGAAGCCGCGCGGCAGCAAAGCGGCGTGGCGGTGCGCACCGAAGTGCACTGGCGCGATGTGGCGGCGGGTCTGCCGGCCCGCTACGACGCCATCGTCAGCAATCCGCCGTTCCATCAGCAGGGACGCGAAGACCTGCCCGAACTGGGCCGCGCGTTTATCGCCGCCGCCGCGTCGGCACTGCTGCCGCATGGAAGTTTCTGGATGGTCGCCAACCGGCACCTTCCCTACGAGGCCACGCTTGCGGGCCGTTTTGCCGAAGTGCGCACCGTGGTGGCACAGGAGGGTTTCAAAGTGATCGAGGCACGGGGCGTGCGCGCATGAAGCTGGTCAAGCTGATCGCCAATCTGGGCTATGGCAGCCGCAAGGACGTGGCCTGGATGTTCCGCGAAGGCCGCATCACCGACGCGCAGGGCGAGGTGCTGTATGCGGACGACAAGGTGCCGCACGAGCAGATCCACGTCGACGGCGAACCGCTGGATCCGCCGCCGGGCCTGGTGCTGATCATGCACAAGCCGGTCGGCTATACCTGCTCGCGCAAGGACCAGGGCCGGGTGGTGTTCGACCTGCTGCCGCCGCGCTACCGCATGCGCGATCCGGCGCTGTCCACCGTGGGCCGGCTGGACCGCGACACCTCGGGCCTGCTGCTGTTCACCGACGACGGCGCGCTGCTGCACCGGATCATTTCGCCGCGCGCGCAGGTGGCCAAGGTGTACGAGGCGGAACTGGCCAGCGATCTGCGCGGCGACGAAGGCGCGCTGTTCGCCAGCGGCACGATGATGCTGGAGGCCGAGCGCGAACCGCTGGAGCCGGCGCAGCTGGAGGTACTGGGGCCGCGCCGCGCGCGCCTGTCCATTACCGAAGGGCGCTACCACCAGGTGCGGCGGATGTTCGCCGCGGTGGGCAATCACGTGGAGGCGCTGCACCGCGCCTCGGTGGGCGGCCTGGTGCTGAGCGAAGGCTTGGAACCCGGCGCCTGGCGCATGCTTGCGCCGGGCGAGGTCGAGACGATCTTTAGCTGAGCCTCAGGACTCGGCCGGCACGGAAAGCAGTTGCTGGCGTGCCCGCGCCAGTTCGTCTTCGCGGCGCGAACGCGCGCCGGGCTGCCAGGAAACCAGGTGGAATTCTTCGGCCTTGTGCTTGTTCTTGGCGTCCTGGCCCGCTTTCGCGGCGATCATCCCTGCGATCCGCTGAATTCCGCGTCCGAGCGCGAAACCCGCCATTGGCATCTGCATAGTCTGGAATCCCCCTTAGGCCGCCCCTGCGCGGCCGTGAACGCATAGTAAACAGAAAAACAGGGATGTGTGTGAAGTGTGAAATCCATTAGGTCGAAGGTAACGCTCCGGTCGGATTTGCTCCTTGCAAAGTCCGTACCGGCGCCATCGGGCCGGCCTTGCGTTCGTCTTGCAGTGCCGCATATGGATGGAAAGTTCAGGCCGCTCCCCGCCATGCAAAAACTCCGTTTCGACAATGCCTTCGTGCGCGAACTTCCCGCGGACCCGGCGCAGGGTGCTGCAGTGCGTCAGGTCGCGGCGGCGTATTCGCGGGTGGAACCGACGCCGGTCGCGGCGCCGCGGCTGATCGCCTGGTCGGCCGAGATGGCCGCCCAGCTGGGCCTGGCCGGGAAGGATCTGGCCCGCCCCGAGTTCGCCCGCGTGTTCGCCGGCAATGCGCTGATGCCGGGCATGGAACCCTGGGCGGCGAACTACGGCGGGCACCAGTTCGGCGTGTGGGCCGGACAGCTCGGCGACGGCCGCGCCATTTCGCTGGGCGAGTTGGTGGATGAGCACGGCCACCGGCAGGAGCTGCAGTTGAAGGGCGCAGGACCCACGCCGTATTCGCGCGGCGCCGACGGCCGCGCGGTGCTGCGTTCGTCGATCCGCGAATTCCTGTGCAGCGAAGCGATGCATCACCTGGGCGTGCCGACCACGCGCGCGCTGAGCCTGGTGCTCACCGGCGACCAGGTGGTGCGCGACATGTTCTACGACGGCCATCCGCGCGAGGAACCCGGCGCCATCGTGTGCCGCGTGGCGCCGTCGTTCATCCGCTTCGGCAACTTCGAATTGCCGGCCTCGCGCGGCGACACGGCGCTGTTGCGCCAGCTGGTGGATTTCACCATCCGCCGCGATTTTCCCGAACTGCAAGGCGAGGGCGAAGCGCTCTACGCCGCCTGGTTCGGCCAGGTCTGCGAGCGCACCGCGCTGATGGTGGCGCACTGGATGCGCGTGGGCTTCGTGCATGGCGTGATGAACACCGACAACATGTCCATCCTCGGCCTCACCATCGACTACGGCCCCTACGGCTGGGTCGACAACTTCGATCCCGACTGGACCCCCAACACCACCGACGCCGGCCGGCGCCGCTACCGCTACGGCCAGCAGCCGGGCATCGCCTGGTGGAACCTGAGCCGCCTCGCGGGCGCCTTGGCGCCGCTGTTCGGCGGCGTGGAACCCCTGCAGGCCGGACTGGACCGCTATGCCGACGCCTTTGCCGCGGCGGACCGCCGCTTCGTCGCCGCCAAGCTGGGCCTGGCCGAATGCCGCGACGAGGACATCGAGCTGATGAAGTCGCTGCAGGCGCTGCTGGCGGAAGGCGAGGTGGACATGACGCTGTTCTTCCGCGCGCTGTCCGAGGTGGATCCCTACCTGCCGTCGCTGGACCCGCTGCGCCACGCCTTCTACGGCGAGGCCGGCCTGTGGCGCACCGATGCCGGCTTCCAGGCCTGGCTGGCGCAGTACACCGCGCGGCTGGTGGAGGACCCGCAGACGCGCGAGGCGCGCCGCGCGCTGATGCACGGCGTCAATCCGCGCTACGTGCTGCGCAACTACCTGGCGCAGGAAGCGATCGACCGCGCGGAGCAGGGCGACTACGCCGGCATCCACGAACTGCTGGACGTGATGCGCCATCCCTACGACGAGCAGCCGGGCCGCGAACGTTTCGCGCAGAAGCGGCCGGACTGGGCGCGGGAGAAGGCGGGCTGTTCCATGTTGTCGTGCAGTTCCTGACCTTCCGGGTCAGGAACTGACCTGCCATGGCGGCGTGCCGCGTCGCTTCGCCGGCCGGCGAAACGACGGCGCGCGAAAGCGATCAAGCTGACGGGCAGTTCCCCACGAGGCCCGTCGCATGTCCCTGCTGCTCGCCATCGGCCTGTCCGCGCTCTCCGCCATCCGCACGTACGACCTGCCTGCGGGCGATGGCCAGCACGTGGCGCTGCATTGCATCGAGCCGGAAGGTCCGGTCCGCCACGCCGCCTTGTTCGTGCACGGCGCCAGCTTTCCCACCATGCTCGCGGCCGGTTTCGAATTCGCACCGGGCGATTCGTGGATGGCCTTCATGGCGCGCCGCGGCTTTATCTCCTGCGGGCTGGATTTTCTCGGCTTCGGCGCATCCTCGCGCCCGCCGGCGATGGCCGGTGCCGCCAATGCGGCGACGCCGGTGACGCGCGCGCCGGAAGCCGCGCGGCAGATCGCGCTTGCGATGCAGGAGCTGCGCGGCAAGCGCCATCTGGACGTCCATCTGATCGCGCATTCCTGGGGCACCATTCCCGCCGCCGAATACGCCGCCGAGCATCCCGGCACGCTGGTTTCACTCACCTTGTTCGGACCGGTGGTGCCGACCGGTGCCGCCGACAAGCCGGACACCACCGCGTGGTGGAGCATCACCGCGCAGCAGCGCTACCGGCAGCTGCTGTTCGAGCAGGTGCTGCCGAAAGACCTGCGCCTGATCGAGCCGACGGTGACGCAGCGCTGGGCCGCGGCATTCGATGCCTCGGTGCCGAAGCTGCGCGGCGACGCGCCGGATGCGCTGCGGATTCCTTCGGGGCCGGGCGCCGATATCGCCCAGGCGCAGGGCGGCCGCTATCCCTATGACGCGGCCAGCATCGCGGCACCGGTGTTCGTGGTGTACGGCGACTACGACACGGTGGTGAACGACGCCCAGGCGGCGGACTTCCTGCGCCGCTTCAGCGCCAGCCCGCTGGTCTGGCGCCTGCGTATCGACCACGGCACGCATGTGCTGCACCTGGAGCGCTATCGCCGTTCGCTCTACCGCAGCGTCGCCGCGTTTATCGATGCGGCGGAAGAGGCGAAGCCGTGATCGCGGTGATCTTCGAAGCGTGGCCGGCGCAAGGCTGCCGCGAAACGTATCTGGATATCGCCGCCGAGTTGCGGCCCTTGCTGGACGGGATCGACGGCTTCGTGTCGATCGAACGCTTCGAGAGCCTGGCCGAACCGGGCAAGCTGCTTTCGTTGTCGTTCTGGCGCGATGAAGAAGCCGTGGCGGCGTGGCGGCGGCAGGAAGCGCATCGCACCGCCCAGGCCGAAGGCCGGCACGGAGTTTTGCGCGACTACCGCCTGCGCGTGGCTGGCGTGCTGCGCGACTACGGCTTGGATAATCGTGGGGAGGTGCCGGAGGACAGCCGGCGGTATCACGGGGCGGTGACGCGGCTATAGCCGGCGCGGGCATTAGGGGGCTCAATTGTTGAGGCCTGAGTATCCATCTGTCGCGTTTTTCTGGAAGAGGCGTCGATTCGTATTTGTTGGTACTGAGGCCTATCTAAGGTGAGCCTGACCCAGACGGTTGTGCTGGGTCGGGCCAATCCTTAAATGAGGTCATCACCTATGAAATGGCGATATGTTTCCTGGGTACATTGCGTCGCAATCATTTTTTCGTGCGCTTTCGCGGGCGGAGTTCGCGCGCAGGCTTATTACCATGATGGCGGGGAGTTGCCGCAGCGCGCGGATTGGATGAAGCAGCTGGCGGACACCACGCGTCTGTCCGAGATGAGCATTCCAGGTACGCACGATTCGGCGGCTTTCAAGAATGGCGGCGATATCGTTCTCACGCAATCGTTGACTATTACCCGGCAGTTGAACGGGGGTATACGTTTCCTGGATCTCAGGGTGCGCCATATCAATGATGTTTTCGCGATGCATCACGGCCCCGTCTACCAGGGGGCGATGTTCGGCGACGTGCTGGGTGAGATGATCGATTTCCTGCGCCGGCATCCTTCCGAAACTATTGTCGCCCGCCTGAAGCAGGAGCACGATCCTGCTGGAAACA
The DNA here is from genome assembly GCF_012275375.1 of Dyella sp. SG609. GTDB lineage: Bacteria > Pseudomonadota > Gammaproteobacteria > Xanthomonadales > Rhodanobacteraceae > Dyella_D > Dyella_D marensis. Next base: position 250,533 of record NZ_JAAZQJ010000001.1, read on the forward strand.
CGCGCTCCTTCGAGCGGACTTTCAAGTCCTACTACGATCCGAACCGGCATTGGTTCGCCAGTCCTGGCGAGAACAACCCAACGCTGGGAGCGTTGCGCGGAAAGATTCTGATCCTCGCCGATTATTCGCGCTCCGATTTCAGCTATGGCCGCAACTACAGCGGGCTGAGTATTCAAGATGCTTATTCGGTTTCGACGAACTGGGATCTTTATGACAAATGGGAGAAGGTGAAGAGTCATCTCGGAAAGTCCGCCGAAGATCGCAGCGGCAGCATCTACCTCCATTATCTGAGTGCTTCCGGAGGAGCCTTCCCCTACTTCATAGCCAGCGGCAAATCTTCACCGGAAACCCATGCCCCCCAGCTGGTCACGGGACGCACTACGATTGGAGCCTGGGCGGATTCATGGCCGGACTTTCCGCGAACTGCCTGCCTTGGCACCTGGTGCACGATCGAATTTCTGGGCACCAATGGGTTGACCGTCAATTATTTGAAAGGCAAGTCATGGAGTGGGCTAGGCATCGTGGCAGCGGACTTTCCTGGCCCGGATCTGATCGGAGCGCTTGTTCGGGCTAATCCCCATACACGCCTGAATCGGATCGAGCAGGTATCGACGGGACGGTGCATCGACGCGGAAGGGACGCTGAGGCCGGGCGGCACCTTGCAGCTGATGCCTTGCCGTCAGGATTCCGCGCAGGACATCAGGATCGATGACCTCAGCATGGCAGTAGGCGGAACATCGAGCCGGCTATGCATGGACATCCGTTCGGGCATCGTAACGGATCATGAGTCCGTGATCCTTTACGAATGCCATGGGGATACCAACCAGCAGTGGGTGACGCGCGAGGATGGCCGCATCGAGAGTCAGCGCCGATCGCTGTTCCTGCAATCCATGTGCCTGACCGTCGAAGGATTTCCTTCGCGCCTCACGGTGCGCCCGTGCGGGATTGGAGGGGGCGACCAGATCTTTGCCGTCAAGTGAGCCTATAAAACGTGGGCACTGAATGGTGGCCGGGCCGGGTTTGCTATTCGAATCCGGCCCGCTCCAGCTCAGCGCAAGCTGGCCTCGATAAACCGCCGCAGCTGCGTTGCCGTCGTTGCACCGATCTGCCGTGCGGTCTCGTTGCCGCTGCGAAACACCAGCAAAGTGGGAATGCTCTGCACCCTATAGCGCTGCGCGAGATCCTGCTGGGCATCGACATCCACCTTGGCGAAGCGCACTTTCGGTTCCCACTGTTGCGCGGCCTCGGCGAACACCGGCGCGAAGCTGCGGCATGGCGCGCACCAGGTCGCCCAGAAATCCACCAGTACCGGCAGGTCGCCGCGCAAAGCCACCTTGTCGAAGCGCGCGGCATCCAGCTCCATCGCCCGGCCTTCGAACAGCTTCTGCTTGCAATGGCCGCAGGACGGCTTGTCGGCCAGCCGCTCCGTCGGCACGCGATTGAGCGAGCCGCAGTGGGGGCAGGGGACATCGGTGGTGGCGGACATGGCAGACTCCGGCGGTCGGATTCGACGCGAAGATAGCGATGGCTGCAACGAAAGCAAGCACCGGCAGTATCGGCATGCGGGTCCTGCGCCTGGCCGGCGTGCTGTGGACGTCGCCCAACACTGCGCTGGGCCTGCTGGCCGGACTATGCTGCCTGATGGCTGGCGCCAGGCTGCGCTGGCGCGGCGCCGAACTGGCGCTCACCTTCGTCCGCGTGCCATGGCGCGGACGCGGTGCGCTGACCCTGGGCAACGTCATCCTGTACACCGGCGACGAACTGGATACGCCCTGTCTCACCTACGCCCATCGCGCCGGCCGCGGCGCGGAAGCGCCGGTGTCGCTGGCCGCGCACGAACGCGCCCACGTCTACCAGTACATGCTGCTGGGGCCGCTGTTCCTGCCGCTGTACCTGCTGTGCGGCGGCGTCAGCGTGCGCAATCCGTTCGAGCGCGCCGCCGACCGCTATGCGCGCGACGGCGGCGCCTCCTGGTGGCCCTGGGTCAAGACAGCTACGGCTTAAAGCGGGTAGCGCACCACCAGGTTGATGCTGTTGTTCCAGTAGCCGGAGCCGCCATTGCTGGCCGAGGCGGCGGAGCTGCGCCCCAGCTGCAGGTCGAGGCGGCCGTTGCCGGGCAGGCGCCCTTGCAGCGAGAGGCCGACGGTGTAGATGCCGGCGCTGTTGCCGTCGATCACCTGCCGCCCGCCCGACACCACCGCGCGCAGCTTCCATTCCGGATTGATGCTGTACACGCCGACCAGGCCGAACTGCCCCGAGCGGTAATTGCGCGGATTGAAATACACGCCGTGGCTCGGTTCGCTGCTGTGGAAGATGCGGCCGGAGAACTCGGCGCCGATCGCCGCGCGGGTGCCGGGAAGGTCGTAGGGGCTGAGCAGCACGCGCAGCACGCCGCCGTCGCGATGATTGCCGTCGTTGAAGTTCTGCCGGTAATAGGTGGGCAGCACGTACAGCCGTGGCGCGGGACGCACGCTGACGCCGGCGCTGAACAGGTTGTAGAGCAAGTGATGGTCGATGGCGGTGTCGGTCGGCACCGGCGCGCGCTCGGCACCGGCGCTGAAGCTGAAGACGTCGCTGGGCTGCAGCGTCCAGTCGGCGTTGCCCTGCAGGTAATGCCAGCCGTTGGCGCGGCCCGGGCCCGCGTGCAGGTTGACGGTGTTGTCCTCGCCCACGCGCAGCTGCGCGGTCAGCGAGAGGTCGTCCATGCGGCGCGAGCGGCCGTCGTGGTCCAGGTGCGTGGTGCCGGCGGCGACGCCCCAACGCTGGCTGAAGTCCTCGCTGGACGAGGGCGCGAAACGATAGGCCGCGCCGAGGCGCCAGGTATCCAGGCCGTCGCTGTCGTGGCTGTAGCCGAAGCCGCCTTCCAGCTGCGCGGCGCGGTTGAAGGCGACGTCGTCCTTGAGCAGGCGGTATTGCGTGCCGACGTAGCCGGCGGCATCCGGCGCGGGCGCGGCATCGAGATACGGCTGGCCGCGGTCGAGCCAGCCCAGCGCCTGTTCGGCGCGCAGCAGTTCCACCGTGGGGCGGGTCTGGCTCATCGCATACGGCGCCACCAGGGCGCGTGCCTCGCGCGGGTAGTCGCGTGCATTCAGTGCCTGCGCCAGGCCGGTGGAGGCGGCCTGGCGCGCGGCGTCGTCCGGCGCCGCGTCGCGGGCGATGCGGAAGGCGCGGTCGGCGGCGGCGTAGTCGCCCAGCCACAAGGTGGACTGGCCCAGGCCCATGGCGGCGGCGTAGCGCTCCTCGGGCGAGCCTTGGCCGGCAAGCGCGGCGGCGAAATGATCGCGCGCCTGCGCGGGCTGGTTGGCGGCGATCGCCGCGCGGCCGGCGCGCAGTTCCGCCGCGGGCGCGGCGGCCTGCGCGTGCAGCGCCGCGACGGGCGCGAGCGACAAGGCGAACAGCAGGCGTGGCGCGTTCATTTGGTCCCCCAGCGCTTGCGCAGCTTCAGCAGTTCGGACGCATAGCCCAGCACGCAGCCCGGCTGCAGCACGATGCCGTAGAACAAGGTGTACACCAGCAGCCCCAGCGGGTTGTGGCGCACCTTCAGGCCCTGCGCGCGGAACATGCGCGACTGGATGAAGAACATCAGGTAATTGACCAGGCCGGCCATCGGCAGCACCAGCAGGGTCATCGGGCCGGCCAGCCAGTAGATGCCGAAGCAGGCCAGCACCAGTCCCGGAATGAAGACCAGGGTGTAGACCAGGTCCATGTACGGAAACAGCAGGTTCCACCAGATGAAGAGCGTGCTCATGCGGCGCTGGAACAGCAGCGCGCCATGTTCCTTGAACGCTTCGATCAGGCCGCGCGACCAGCGCTGGCGCTGGCGGATGAACTGGCGGAAGGTGGCCGGCGCATTGGTGAACGCCACCGCGTCCTCGCAATAGCCCACGCGGTGGCCCATGCGCAGGATCGCCCAGGTCAGCACGATGTCCTCGCCCACGTCCTCGGGCCAGCCGCCGGCCTGGCGCAGGATGTCGGTGCGGTACAGCGAGAACGCGCCCTGCGCCACCAGGGTGCCCTGGAACAGGCTCTGCAGGCGCTTCACCGCGGCGATGCCGTGGAAGTAATCCCACTCCTGCATGCGCGTGATCAGGTTCTGCCGCGAATTGCGCACCAGCACGGCGCCCGCCACCGCGGCGGTGTTCGGCGGATCGCTGAGATAGCGCTCGACCAGCCGGCGCAGCGCGTGCTTGTACAGATAGGAATCCGCGTCCAGCGTGATGGTCAGCGGCTGCGTCGCATGGCGCAGGCCGACGTTGAGCGCGTTGGCCTTGCCGCCATTGCACTTCAGGTCGATCACGTGCAGCCAGGGATGGCTGACGCTGCGCAGCCGGTCCATGGTGCCGTCGGTGGAGCCGTCGTTGATCACGATCACTTCCAGCGTGCCGCCGTAGTACTGGCGCTCGATGCTGGCGATGGTGGAGAGGATGGAGTCCTCTTCGTTGTACGCGGCGACCAGTACGGTGATGCCGGGCAGTTCGGCGTCGGACACGTAGCGGCGCACCGGGCGGCGGTCCATCAGCAGGCCGAACACCAGGAAGGCGTTCATGAAGCCCGGCAGGATGGCGATGCCGAAGATCATAATCATGGCCAGCACGTTCCCTTCGACCGCGGCCAGGTCGTGCAGCCAGCGGCGCGCCAGCAGGTACGACACGATCGACCAGGCCAGCGCCAGCGCGACGGTGAGCGCGAACTTCAGGCGCACCGAAAGGTAGTAGCGGCGGTGCCGTTCGCCGTCGGCGGGCCTGGCCGGCGCGGATTCCAGCGGCGGCAGCGGCCGCGGATAGCTGGACCAGTCTTGTGCTTGCGTGCTCATAGGCTTTCCCCTGGGTGGCTCCCGCGGGCAAAGGCATCCCGGCCCCTGCCGGCATGGCGCCGGAGTGGAACGTGTCGCTGTTCGATAAAGGCGGTCCCGCTGCGTGCTGTCGGCGGGCGTCGATCCCGGTGTTTCGCTGGATAGGCGGCAAAAGCTATGCCACGCGTGGCATGGCAAAAATATTTAAGTAAAACAAATGATTAGCTTTGAACCCCTGGCGCGGAATCCTGAACGGGATGCGAAAATTGTTTGCGCCAGGTCACAAAACGTCAGGGCCTGACTCGGCCTAAAGAGATAGGCCTCAGCGCTCCGGCGACACCCGCCGCGCCGCCGGCCGACAGCGTTGCCACAGGAACACCGGCAAGCCCAGCAGCAACAGCACGCCGCCCCACAGCAAGGCCTCCGCGCCGGTGCCGATCAGCGCCCACAGGCTGTAGGCCAGCGCCAATGCGGCCGCGGTGCGGCGCGCCAGGCTGGCGCCGCGGTCGATGCGCCACCAGGCCAGCACGCTCAGCACGTAGGGCAGCAGGGTGGCCGCGGTCGACAGCAGGATCGACAGCGTGAACAGCGCCACCAGCGACTTGCTGCCGTTGGCGGCGATCAGCACGCTGGCCAGCACGCTGCTGAGCAGCAGGCCGAACCACGGCGTGCCGCGTGCGTCGGTGCGCGCGAACGGCGCGGGGAACAGGCCGTCCTGCGCGGCGGCGTACGGCGTCTGGCCCTGCAGCAGCACCCAGCCGTTGAGCGCGCCAAGACACGAGACCGTCGCCACCAGTCCCATCGCCCAGCCCGCCGCCGGGCCCCAGGTCTGCGCGGCCGCGGCGGCCATCGGTGCGGCCGAAGCCTGCGCCGCGCCATGCGGCAGCAGGCCGATCACCGCGGTGCAGGCGAGCATGGTGGCGACGCCGGCGATCAGCATGCCGGCCACGGTGGCGCGCGGCACCGTGCGCTGCGGATCGCGCACCACGCCGGTGGGCACGGTGGCCGCTTCCAGGCCGAGAAAAGCCCACAGGGTGAGCGCGGCGGTGGCGGTGGTCACCGACGTGAGCGCCTGCCCGCTGGGATTGAAGGGGCGGTACGCCGCGCCGTGCACCAGGGCCAGGCCGCAGACGCCGAACACCAGCAGCGGAATCACTTTCAGCGCGGTGGTCACCAGCTGCATGCGGCCCGCCTCGCGCACGCCGGCCGCATTGATCGCGGTGCACAGCCACAGCACGCCCAGCGCCGCCGCGGTGCCGCGCCAGGGCGTGGCATTGGCGGCGGGCCAGATCGCGCCCAGGCTGCCGGCGAAGGCCACCGCGATCGCCGCGTTGGCCGTCCACACGCAGGTCCAGTAGCTCCACGCCGCGACGAAGCCGGCGCTGTCGCCGAAGGCCAGCCGCGCGTAGGCATAGGCGCCGCCGTGGTTGGCGACGATCTGCGACAGCCATGCGTGCACCAGCGCCAGCAGCAGGGCGCCGCCCATGGTGAAGGCCCAGCCGAGCAGGCTGGCCGCGCCGAACGGCGCCAGCGCCGCCGGCAGCACGAACACGCCCGAACCGATCATGTTGCCCACCACCAGGGCGGTGAGCATCCACGGGCCCAGCAGCCGGGCCGGCGCCTTCATGCCTGCGCGCTTTCGCGGTACGCGCGGCGCAGCAGTTCGTGGAAGTGGTGCACGGCGTTCTCGCGCAGCGGATTCAGCCGGCCGGCTTCGTACGAGCCGGAAGCCAGCCCGCGCTGCACGTCCTCGCAGATGGTCACGTCTTCCACCTGCACCTCGTCGCTGAAGGCGATGTCGGCGGCGCGGCGCGCCTGTGCGGCGTCGCCCGGCTCCGGCGCGTAGTAGAAGTCGAATTCCACGCGGCAGCGGTCCACGCCCAGCGGCAGCACGCGGTTGGTCTGCAGGCGGCCGGGCAGGATATTGAGCATAGCGTTGGGATACAGGAAGTAATACAGCGCCTCGCCGCTGCCATAGAGATCGGACGCGCTTTCCAGCGGGCTGTACTGGTACGAATACCACTGCGCCGTCTCGGTGATGTAGCTGCGGTAATCCAGCAGGCTGTTGAGGCCCGGATGGATGTGCGGCACGTGGTAACCCTCCAGGTAGTTGTCCACGTACACCTTCCAGTTGCAGGCCACGTCGTAGCCGACGCGGTGATGGAATTCGAAGTCCGCCAGCGAACGGTCCGGCCCCAGCCGCTGGTCGATGCCCGCCACGAACTGCTCGAACGGCGGCGCCTCGCCCACCGCCACGAATACCAGCCCCTGCCACAGCTGCACGCGCACTTCCGGCAGGCGGATCTGCGCGGGGTCGAAATCCGGCGTGCGGCCCATTTCCGGCGCGCCGCGCAGCACGCCGTCCAGGCCGTAGGTCCAGCCGTGGTAGCGGCAGCGCAGCGCCTTGGCGCCCTTGCCGTCGCAGCTGGCGATCGGGCCGGCGCGATGGCGGCAGACGTTGTGGAAGGCGCGGATGCTGCCGTCGTCGCTGCGCACCACCAGCAGCGGCAGGCCGGCGATCTGGGTCACCAGGTGGTCGCCGGTTTCCGCCAGCTGCGAGCGATGGCCGACCAGCTGCCAGCTCGGCGCGAACACCGCGCGCGCATCCAGCGCCGGCGCGGCGGGATGGGTGTAGAACCGGGCGGACAGCGCCAGTGCATGGTCCAGCGCCTGCGGCGCGAGCACGTCGGGCGAAAGCAGTTCGGTCATGGCGGATTCCGTCGGCGGCGAATCCCGAGTATCGACCCGGCGCGCCGGCGGCGTGAAGGAGCGCCGCAGCATGCGGCGCCGCAGGTTATTGCTGCAGCTGGGTCTGCACGTCGTTGATGGAGTTGCGGATGCGCACGGTGAAGATCGAATCGGCGTGGTGGATCATTACCAGCCGCTCGGTGGCGCGCGTCATCGCCACGTACAGCAGGCGCGCTTCCTCCGCTTCGTCCTTGCCCGGCATCGGCAGCGAGCCCAGGCCCGGGATGATCACCAGCGGGAATTCCAGGCCCTTGCTGGAATGCATGGTGACCAGCTTGACCGTATCCAGCCCCGGCTCGAACAGGGCGCGCTTGCCGTCGCCGTCGGCCAGCGTGCTGGGAACCTCCGCGCGCTGCAGCGCCTCGTGCAGGCGCTCGCCTTCCCACTTGTTGCGGAAGATCACCGCGATGTCGGCGAGCGGGCGGCCCAGCGTGCGCTCCTCGCGCAGGCGGTCGATGATGGCCGGCAGCTGGTCCTCGGTGCGTTCCACACGGACCAGTTCGGGCAGGGCGCCGCGGCGGCCGGCGCTTTCCGGCGCCACCAGCGGCACGCCGTCCTCGTCGGCGTCGTCGTGGCCGAGCAGCAATTCGTTGGCGAAGCCGCGCGCCACCGAAAGGATTTCCAGCGTATTGCGGTAATTGAGCTTGAGGATGGTGGTGCGGCCCTGCGCCTGCACGCCCAGGCTTTTCCAGCTCAGGCGCTTGCGGTCCGGCTTGCCGTAGATGTTCTGCGCGTCGTCGTACAGCACCAGCAGCGAGTTGGTGCTGGGGTCGATCATCTGCACGATCAGCTTGTACCAGTCCGGCTCGAAGTCGTGGCCTTCGTCGATCAGCACGGCGCCGTACTGGAAGCGCGGAATCTGGCCCTTGTCGACGCCCTCGATCACCGCCGGCGGCAGTGCGTCGAAGAAGCCGCGGCCTTCCGGCGGCAGCGGCACGTGGTAGGCGCTGAGCATGGCGCGGCACCACTTGTGGAAGTTGTAGACCTGCACCTTGTCGCTCAGGCCGCGCTCGCCCATCAGCTGGTCCAGCCGCGCGGCCAGCGTCTTGTTGTAGCAGAGCACCAGGATCGGCTTGCTCAGCGCACGCGCCAGGTGCATGGCGCGGAAGCCCAGGATCATGGTTTTGCCGGATCCGGCCACGCCGTGGATGATGCGGTGCTCGTCGCCGAGCGAACGCGCCAGCTGTTCCTGCTGCGCGTCCATCACCTTGATCAGGTCGGGAATCTCCACCTTGGCCACCGCGCCGGCGGTGGACGCGTCGAACAGGCCGAACTGGCCGGAACCCGGTTCCACGCGGATCTCCGGGAACAGGTGCCAGCGCACGCGGTCGATCTGCGGCAAGGTGAGCGCGGTGGGGAAGATCTGCGGGTACATCGCCCACAGGCGTTCCTGGAAACCCTCGGCGTCGACCGACTCGTACATCTCGTCTTGGCAGATCACCAGATGCGCGGGAATCACCGCATCCAGCCCGCCCGCGTCGAACTGCTTGCGGCTGATATTGGCCAGCACCACGCCGTAGCCCCAGGGCATGATCAGCTTGCCCTCGTACGGGTGGCCCGGCGGGTGGCGCAGCGCCGGGTCGCGCTGCAGCAGCTTGTAGACCTCGCTGGCGCAGTCGCGCGCCTGCATCAGCGGGTTGTGCTCCTTCACGCTGGCGCGGCCGGTGAGCAGGGTGAACAGGGTAGGGTCGGCCTGCTGGATGGTGTCCGGCTTCCAGTCCTTCACTTCCAGCGCGAGCAGGCCGCGGCGGGGGTGGAACACGATGAAGTCCGGGCGGCGCTGGCGCGGGCCGATCGGCACGTCGTACCACAGCAGGTAGTCTTCCTCGAGCTTCTGTTCCAGGCGCTCGGAAAAGCGCTTTTCGCCGCTGGTCATGCGCGACAGGCAGCTGTTTCTGGTTGGAATGAGCGTTGCCACCGTCGCTTCCCTTTTGCGTGTGGCGGCGACGTTAGCGGATCGCGGATCGGTGTCAATTCGCGGTTGGCATGGCAGGCCGCATGGGACGGGGCCTGGCGGAGGGTGCATGATGGCCGTTCCCACCCCGAGGAGCCTGTCATGGATGCCTCTTCCTTGCCGCAGATCCACGAGCTCTACCCCTACCTGCGCGTGCACGACGCCGCGGCCGCGCTGGCCTTCTACCGGCAGGTGTTCGGCGCCACGCTGCGCCTGCGCCTGGACGAAGCCGGCACCGGCCGCATCGGCCATGCCGAGCTGGTGTTCGGCGAGCACATGGTGCTGATGCTGTCCGACGAATATCCCGAATACGGCATCGTCGGGCCGAGATCCGTCGGCGGCACCAGCGTCACCCTGCATCTGCACGTGGACAACGCCGACCGCCTGATCGACCGCGCGGTGGCCGCCGGCGCCGAGCTGGTGCGCCCGCCGGCGGATGCGTTCTACGGCGAGCGCGGCGGCACGGTGCGCGATCCGTTCGGGCACGAGTGGCTGATCGGGCATTCGATCGAGGACGTGAGCCCCGAAGAGATGCAGCGGCGCTACGACGCGCTGATGGCCGGCGGCTGATACATTGGTTGCGATCGCAACCGTCGCCGGCATTTTCCGGATTTCACCATCGGGGGTTTGCATCGCCCGGATGCTGTGTTATCCATACGCCCCATGACCTTCTCCTCCGCCCGCTATTACTTTTGGTTCTACGGCTATCCGATGCCGGCGGCGGAGGAAGAGGTGCGATCGTAAGCAGAACCCGACGACCACACTTCCGAAAAGCCGCCAGCCACCACTGGCGGCTTTTTTCATGGCCGCCACTGGACCCCCACCCAGGAATCCGAGCCATGACCTTGCCGCACACCGACGACCTGCGCATCCGCGCGATCACCCCCTTGAGTACGCCCGCCGACGTGATGCGCGACTGCCATGCCGGCGAACGCGCGCTCGACACCGTGGCGCATGCGCGCAGCGCCGTGCACGACATCCTCGCCGGCCTGGACGACCGGCTGGTGGTGGTGATCGGCCCCTGCTCGATCCACGACACCAGCGCCGCGATGGAATACGCGCGCCGCCTGCTGGCGCAGCGGCGCCGCTATGCGGACACGCTGGAGATCGTGATGCGCGTGTATTTCGAGAAGCCGCGCACCACGGTGGGCTGGAAAGGCCTGATCAACGACCCGGATCTCGACGGCAGCTTCCGCATCGACAAGGGCCTGCGCCTGGCGCGCACCGTGCTGCGCGACATCAACGAGCTGGGCGTGCCGGCCGGCTGCGAATTCCTGGACATGATCACCCCGCAGTACATCGCCGACCTGGTGGCCTGGGGCGCGATCGGCGCGCGCACCACTGAGAGCCAGGTGCATCGCGAGCTGGCCTCGGGGCTGTCCTGCCCGGTGGGTTTCAAGAACGGCACCGACGGCAACGTCAAGATCGCGGTGGATGCGGTGCAGGCCGCCTCGCAGCCGCACCATTTCATGGCCGTGACCAAGGACGGCCGCACCGCCATCGCCAGCACCATCGGCAACGAGGACTGCCACGTGATCCTGCGCGGCGGCAAGCAGCCGAACTACGACGCGGACAGCGTGGATGCCGCGTGCGAGGCGATCGCGCGCGCGGGCCTGGCGCCGCGCCTGATGGTCGACGCCAGCCACGCCAACAGCAGCAAGCAGCCGGAGAACCAGCCGCGGGTGATCGACGATATCGCGCTGCAGCTGGAAGACGGCGAGCGCCGCATCATCGGCGTGATGGTGGAAAGCCATCTGGTCGGCGGACGCCAGGAACTGGTGGCGGGCGAAGCCTTGCGTTACGGCCAGAGCATCACCGACGGCTGCATCGATTGGGAGACGTCGCTCGGTGTGCTGGAACGCCTGGACGAAGCCGTGCGCCGCCGCCGCGCGGGTTCGGGCGTGGCGGCGCGGCTGCGGCAGGCGGTGGGTTGCTGAGCCAAGGCCCGGGGCAGTTTCGCGTCGGCTCCGGTTGGGATCGGCCGCGAGCCGGCCTTTCACGGGCGCAGGCACGCGGCCTGCCCTAAGCTGCCTGCTTCATCCATTCCAGGCCACGCCATGAACTACGAGATCAAGCATCAGCCGAACGAGCGACGCTTCTCCACCGCGGTCGAGCTGGAACTGAGCGTGCTCGACTACACCTTGTCGCCCACGCCTTCCGGTGAAGTGATGACCATCACCCATACCGGCGTGCCGCAGCCGCTGGAAGGACGCGGCATCGCCTCGGCCCTGGTGAAAACCGCGCTGGACCATGCACGCGCGCAGCATTGGAAGGTGCGTCCCGCATGTTCCTACGCCGATGCATGGATGCGCCGCCATCCGGAGTACGAAGACCTGCGCGCGGGCTGACCGGCTCGCTATCATCGCGCGGTCGCTGCGATGGTCGCCGCGGCTTCCAGGGAGATCGCCATGAACAGCACCGCCCCGGGCAAGCCCCGGCCCAGGACGTACCGGCGCTTCCATTATCTGCGCGCGCGTCCGCGCCTGATGGTGTCGATGGGCATCTTCGCCGCCGCGCTGGCCGCCTTGCTGGTGTATGGCACGCGCGCCTCGATGGCGCTGCTGCTGGCTTTCGATTTCGCCGCGCTGGTCTACCTCAGCCTGCTGGCCGTGCTGTTCGGCCGCGCCAGCCCGGAGCTGATGCGCTGCCAGGCGCGCGCGCAGGACACGGGGCGCTGGGGGTTCCTGTGGAGCGCGATCGTGCTGACCGCGGTGGTGATGGTCGCGCTGGGCGCGGAACTGCACGGCGGCGCGGAAGGCGGCATGGCCTCGATCGTGCTGGCCGCCGGCAGCATCGTGCTGTCCTGGCTGTTCATGAACACCATGTTCGCCATGCACTATGCGCATGGCTATTACGGCGACTTCGGCAAGAAGCACGAAGGCCTGCAGTTTCCCGAGACGCCGGAGCCGGACTACTGGGACTTCGCGTATTTCGCCATCGTGATCGGCATGACCTTCCAGGTCTCCGACGTGCAGATCACCAGCCGCTACCTGCGCCGCGTGGCGCTGCTGCACAGCGTGATCGCGTTCTTCTTCAACGTGTTCATCATCGCGTTGAGCGTGAATGTGGTGGCGGGCAAAGCGTAGGTTGGGGTGAGCCGCCGGCGAACCCCAACGATGTGGCACGGTTGAATGTTGCGGTGTTGGGGTTCGCCGGTGGCTCACCCCAGCCTACGCCGTGGCGTTGGTGGCGTCAGTCGCGGAAATTGTCGAACTGCAGCGGCAGCTCCACTTCCGCCTTGCGCAGCACCTGCATCGCCAGCTGCAGGTCGTCGCGCTTCTTGCCGGTCACGCGCAGCTTGTCGCCGTTGATCTGCGCCTCGACCTTCAGCTTGGCCTCCTTCAGCGAGGCCACCAGCTTCTTGGCCACCGGCTGCTCGATGCCCTGCTTGACGGTGATCTTCTGCCGCGAACCGCCCAGGTTGGTTTCCGGATCGGCCACGTCCAGCGCCCGCACGTCGATCTTCCGCGACACCAGGCGGCCGCGCAGGATGTCCAGCATCTGCTCCAGCTGGAATTCGCTGGGCGCGCTCTGGGTGATCACGAACTTGTCCAGCTCGAACTTGGCCTCGGTGCCCTTGAAGTCGAAGCGGGTGGACAGCTCGCGGTTGGCCTGGTCGACGGCGTTGGTGAGTTCGTGCTTGTCGACTTCGGAAACTACGTCGAAGGAAGGCATGTCGGCATCTCGCAAGGGGAAAACGGTAGGGAAGTGTACGCGGGTAGGGGATAATCCGTCCCCTCGCAGCTAGGGTGGGTGATGGCGTGAAGGTGGATGTACTGGTGATCGGCGCGGGTGCGGCCGGCCTGATGTGCGCGATCGTGGCCGCGCAGCGCGGGCGCAGCGTGCTGGTGCTCGACCATGCCAACAAGCCGGGCAAGAAGATCCTGATGTCCGGCGGCGGGCGCTGCAATTTCACCAACCTGGGCGTGACGCCCGCGCAGTACCTGTCCGCCAACCCGCATTTCGCCAAGTCCGCGCTGGCGCGCTATACGCCGGCGGATTTCATCGCGCTGGTGGAAAAGCACCGCATCGCCTACCACGAGAAGGAGCTGGGCCAGCTGTTCTGCGATGAATCGTCGAAACTGATCGTGCGCATGCTGCTGGACGAATGCGCCGCGGCCGGCGCGCGCGTGGAAACCAGTTGCGCGGTGGACCGCGTGCGCAAGACCGACGAGGGCTTCGCCGTGCACACCGCGCGCGGCGAGCTGCATGCGCAATCGCTGGTGGTGGCCAGCGGCGGCCTGTCGATTCCCAGCATGGGCGCCACCGGTTTCGGCTACGAACTGGCGAAGCAATTCGGCCACCAGGTCTTGCCCACGCGCGCCGGCCTGGTGCCGCTGACCCTGAGCGGCAAGCACCAGGAGCGCTACCAGGATCTGTCGGGCCTGGCCTTGCCGCTGGTGGAGGCGCGCGTCGGCAAGCGCGCTTTCCGCGCCGGCATGCTGTTCACCCATCGCGGCGTAAGCGGGCCGGCGATCCTGCAGATTTCCTCGTACTGGCAGCCGGGCGACGACCTGCGTATCGATCTGTTGCCCGACCAGGACGCGGCCGGCTGGCTGCATGCGCAGCGCAATGCGCGCCCGGCGATGGAACTGAAGAACGTGCTGGGCGACCTGCTGCCGCGCCGCCTCGCGCAGCGCCTGTGCGAGCTGTGGTTCGAGAGCCGGCCGATGAAGCAGTATCGCCCCGCCGAGCTGGATGCGATCGCCGCCCAGCTGCGCGACTGGCCGCTGGTGGCGAGCGGCACCGAGGGTTATCGCACCGCGGAAGTCACGCTCGGCGGCGTGGATACCGATGGCCTGTCGTCCAGCACCATGCAATCGAAGCTCGTGCCCGGCCTGTACTTCATCGGCGAAGTGGTGGACGTGACCGGTTGGCTGGGCGGCTACAACTTCCAGTGGGCATGGGCCTCGGGCCATGCCGCCGGGCTGGCGGCCTGAGTCACGTGCCATCCACCTGGCGTGGCGCACGGTGACCGACCTGTGTTCCGTTTTCCCTTGCTGAGGAATTCTCCATGAAAGTCGGTTTTATCGGCCTGGGCGCGATGGGCAGCGCGATGGCCAGCAACCTGCTCAAGGCCGGCCACAGCGTGACCGTGTGGAATCGTTCGCCGGCCGCCACCGAACCGCTCGCTTCGCTGGGCGCCAAGGTGGCCAGCACGCCGGAGCGCGCGGCGCAGGGCGATGCGCTGTTCAGCATGCTGTCGAACGACCAGGCGGTGCGCGCGGTGGTGCTCGAAGGCGGCCTGCTCGAGGAGATGGACAAGGGCGCCGTGCACGTCAACCACGCCACGGTGTCGGTGGCGCTGGCGCGCGAACTGGCCGCCGCGCATGCGCAGCGCGGGATCGATTATCTCGCCGCGCCGGTGTTCGGCCGGCCGGACGTGGCCGCCGCCGGCAAGCTCAACATCGTCACGGCAGGCAAGCCCGCGGTGCTCGAACGCGTGCGGCCGCTGCTGGAAGCGATGGGCAGCGCGATCTGGCCGATGGGCGAGGAACCCGAGCGCGCCAACGTGGTGAAGATCGCCGGCAACTTCATGCTCGGCGCGGCGATCGAAAGCATGGCCGAGGCTTCGGCTTTGGCGCGCGCGCATGGCGTGAGCGCCGGCGATTTCCTGCATCTGATGACCAGCACGCTGTTCGCCTCGCCGCCGTACCAGGGCTACGCGAAACTGATCGCCGAACAGCGCTTCAAGCCGGCCGGCTTCGCGCTGCCGCTGGGCTACAAGGACATCAACCTGGCGCTTGCGGCCGGTGACGCCGCGCGCGTGCCGCTGCCGTTCGCCAGCGTGCTGCGCGACAGCCTGCTGGAAACGCTGGCACTGGGCGACGAGGACGTGGACTGGTCGGCGCTGTCGACTGTCGCCGCGCGCCGCGCGGGCTTGAAGGACTAAGGCGCGGCTTTGCGGGCTTGGCGCAACCGCGCCAGCCACACGTCGAGCTGGTTGGCGAAGGCCTGCTTGTCGCGCGGATGAAAGGCGGCCGGGCCGCCGGTATCGACGCCGGCGCCGCGCAGTTCTTCCATGAAATCGCGCAGCCCCAAGCGCTGCGCGATGGTGTCGGGCGTAAACAGCTCGCCGCGCGGATGCACCGCCAGCGCGCCCTTGGCGATCACCTGCGCGGCCAGCGGAATATCCTGTGTCACCACCAGGTCGCCGGCGGCCACGCGGTTGGCGATCTCCGCGTCGGCCACGTCGAAGCCGCCGGGTACCTGGATGGCGCGTACGAAGCGCGACGGCGGCGTGCGCAGGAATTGGTTGGCCACCAGGGTGACGTGCACCTGTTCGCGCTCGGCGGCGCGGAACAGGATCTCCTTGATCGCCACCGGGCAGGCGTCGGCATCGACCCAGATCTGCGCATCCGCGTTGGCGGCGGGCAGCTTCACGGCTGGCCGTTCCAGTGCAGCGTGCCGTCGACCACGGTGTTGGTGCGGCCGCCGATCCAGACCGTGCCGTCGATGATGCGCACGCGCAGGCTGGCGTCGTGGCCGATCTCGCGGCCCTGGCTCACCGTATAGCCGGCGGCCAGCGTGCCCTGCGGCTCGGCGTGGGCGATATAGGCGGCGATCAGGCCGTTGGCGGCGCCGGAGGCAGGGTCCTCGACGATGCCCACGCCGGCGGGGAAGGCGCGCACCACCAGCTGGTAGTCCGGATGCGCGGCACGCGCGAACGCGCACAGGCCCAGGCTGTCGGTGGCGCGGGCCAGCGCGCCGATGGCCGCATGGTCCGGCTGCCAGGCGCGCAGGCTGGCCTCGTCGGCGCATTCGGCCAGCCACCAGTGGCGGCCGCCGGCGACGTAGGCCGGCGGCAGCGTGCCCAGCCCGATCCCGGACAGCGCCGCGGCGAGCAGCGGATGGGCGCCGGCGCCGGTCTTCTCGACCGTGGCCTGCGGTGATTGCAAGAGCAACTGTCGGCTGTCGCCCGTGCCTTCGATGCGGATCGGCAGCACGCCGGCGCCGCATTCCTGCCACAGCACGCCGTCGCGCGGCGCGGCCAGGCCGCATTCGAGCACCGCATGCGCGCTGCCGATGCTGGGATGGCCGGCGAAGGGGATTTCCTTGTGCGGGGTGAAGATGCGCACGCGGTAGCTGGCCTCGGGACTGGACGGCGGCAGCAGGAAGGTGGTCTCGACCAGGTCGGTCCAGCGGGCGAAGCGCTGCATCTGCGCGTCGCTCCAGCCGGTGGCGTCGGTGACGACGCCGAGGTGGTTGCCGCCGCCGTGGGCAGCGGCAAAGACGTCCAGATGCAGATAGCGGATGGGGGGCATGAGGGGAAGCGTGTGGCGGGGAAGAAGCACTTAGCCGCGCATGATACGTCGCGCGGGCACGCCAGGGCGAGGTCGACAAGCTCCGGCCGGCCCGCCAAGATGCGCGCTTTGCCGTACCCGCGCACGGAAACCGTACATGCTGATCACCCTGCTGCTCATCGCCGTCAACTGCATCGTGTCCTTCATCGCGTTCAACAACGCGCGCCTGATGCAGGACCTGATCCTGTGGCCGCCGGCGATCGAGAAGAAGAAGGAATACCACCGGCTGGTGACCTACGGCTTCATCCATGCCGACTTCTACCACCTGCTGTTCAACATGATCACGCTGTTCTTCTTCGGCCGCGCGATGGAGCCGAAGTACACGGCCTACCTGGGCAAGACCGGCTTCCTGCTGTTCTACCTCGGCGCGCTGGTGGTCTCGATCCTGCCGACCTATATCGCCAACCGGCATAACGAGCGGTACCGCAGCCTGGGTGCGTCGGGCGCGGTGTCGGCGGTGCTGTTCGCCTTCATCCTGGTGGCGCCGTGGGCGCGCATCGGGGTGTTCTTCGTGCCGATGCCGGCGATCGTCTATGCGGTGCTGTACGTGGCTTATTCGATCTGGATGGACCGCCACGGCCAGGACAACGTCAACCACAGCGCGCATCTGTGGGGCGCGGCGTATGGCGTGGCCTTCACCCTGGTCATGAAGCCGGACCTGGTCTCACACTTCCTTAGCGAACTGGCGCGCCCGCGTTTCTGAACGCCGCCGCCCGGGGTTCAACCGGCGCCGGAAGAGGGCGTTTCCGCTCAGTGCGCATTCAACGCACCGGGCCTAGCGTGGCGCCATCAACCTCCGCGAGGTGCCCCATGAAACGCCTGCTTGCCGGCCTGACCCTGGTCGCCGCCACCGCGGCCCTGTCGGGTTGCTACTACGATCCGGGCTACAGCTACGTCCGCAGCTCCAGCTATGTGGGCGACGCCTATTACGGCTCCGGCCGCACGGTGGTCTACGACGACGGCTATTACGCGCCGGCCTATCCCACCTATTACAGCGGCGGCTATTACGGCTGCTGCTACGCCCCGCCGGTGACGGTGGGCATCAGCGGCGTGTGGTACGGCGGCGGTTCGCGCTGGCACGACCGCGGCGGCCGCTATTACCGCGGCGGCGGCAACTGGCGCGGCGGCAACTGGAGCGGACATCGCGGCAATTGGAGCGGCGGCCGCGGCGGGCACTGGAGCGGCCACGGCCGCTGAGTCCGCCCTGGCCCGCTGAGGGCCGGCCCGGCACAATCGCCGGATGGGCTATCCGGGTAAGCTTCTGCCGCAACGACTCAACAGGCTCATCGTCCTCGTGGCGGTGGGCCTTTTGCTATCCGCCTGCGGCGGCCTGCGCTACTACGCCCACGTGGCGCACGGGCAGAGCCAGCTGCTGTTGAAGCAGCGCCCGGTCGACCGGGTGATCGCCGACCCCGCGACCAGCCCCGCCCTGGCCAGGCGCCTGGAGCTGGCCCGGCAGGCGCGCCGCTTCGCCTCGCAGCAGCTGGGCCTGCCCGACAACCGCAGCTATACCCGCTACGTGGAACTGGGCCGCCCCTACGTGGTGTGGAACGTATTCGCCACCCCGCGCTATTCGGTGGATGCCGTGCGGCATTGCTTTCCGGTCGCCGGCTGCGTGGCCTACCGCGGCTATTTCGACGAGGCCAAGGCCAAGGGCGAGGCCGCGCGGATGAAGGCGGAGGGCGACGACGTCTACGTCGGCGGCGTGTCCGCGTATTCCACCCTGGGCTGGTTCGCCGACCCTATCCTCAGCAGCATGCTGCGCTGGGACGACGACGAGCTGGCCGGCACCATCTTCCACGAGCTGGCGCACCAGCTGATCTACGTGCAGGACGACAGCGCCTTCAACGAATCCTTCGCCAGCTTCGTGCAGGAGCAAGGGCTGAAGGAATGGCGCGCCTCGCGCAAGCTGCCGCCGCTGCTGGGCCGCGAGCAGGCCGAAGACGACGGTTTTACCAGGCTGGTGCTGGATCTGCGCAACCGCCTGCGCCAGGCCTATGCCAGGGGCGGCGACGAGGCGGCGCTGGAGGCGGCCAAGCAGGCGGAGATCGCCGCGTTCCGCGAACGCTATCGGCAGTGGCGCGAGGCGAACTGGCCCGACGACCACCGCTACGACGCCTGGGTGGCGGCCCCGATCAACAACGCGCGCCTGCTGCCGTTCGGCCTGTACGACCAGTGGAAACCGGCCTTTGCCGCGCTGTTCCACCAGGGCGAAGGGCAGTGGCCGGTGTTCTACGCCGACGTGCGCCGGCTGGCGAAACTGCCCAGGGATGCGCGTGACGGCGAGCTGCGCCGTCTTGCCGGGGCAACGGCCGGCGGGCAGGCTCCATAAGCCTGGATCGTTCCTGAAACGAAACGCTGTGTTGCCGTATGGACGTCCAGACGGCCATAACCGGTGTATGGTCGAGCCTTTCGCGTGCGTGGAGAAGGCCCTTGAAGCTGGTGTCCTGGTGGCTCGGTATCCGTTTCTGGAAGCGCGTGCTCGCGGGTTTCGTGCTGGGCGCGCTGGCCGGCTGGGCGTGCGGACCGGGCGCGGTGGCGTGGTTCCAGCCGCTGGGCGACGTGTATGTGGCCTTGATCAAGATGATCGCGGTGCCGCTGGTGTTCTTCGCCGTGGTCAACAGCGTATCGAGCCTGCACGGCGTGCAGCGCATGGCGGCGCTGGGCGGACGCACCTTCCTGTGGTTCGCGGTGACGGCCGCGCTGGCGGTGGGCGTGGGGCTGCTGGTCGGGCATCTGACCAACCCGGGCCTGGGCGTGGGACAACTGGCGATGGCGGCCGACTACAAGGTGCGCGAAGTGCCCTCGGCGGTGAAGGTGCTGCTCGACGTGGTGCCGACCAATCCGTTCCGCGCGCTGTCCGAGGGCAAGATCCTGCAGGTGATCTTCTTCGCCGGCCTGCTCGGCCTGGCCCTGGTGAAGATCGGCGAGAAGTCCGCGCGCCTGCGCGAGCTGTTCGGCGAGGCCAACGACGCCATGATCCAGGTCACCCGCTTCGTGCTGGAGATGACGCCGATCGGCACCTTCGGCCTGATCGCCGCCCTGGTGGCCGGCTACGGCTTCGAGAAGCTGCTGCCGCTGGGCAAGTTCGTGCTGGCCTTGTATGCCGCGTGCGCGGTGCAGATCGTGCTGGTCTACGGCGGCCTGCTGCTGGCGCACGGGCTCAGTCCGCGCCGCTTCTTCCGCGGCGTGCTGCCGGCGATGCAGGTGGCTTTCACTTCGTCCTCGAGCTTTGCCTCGATGCCGGTGGCGCTGCGCAGCGTGACGCAGAACCTGGGCGTGGCGCCGGCCTATGCCTCGTTCGCGGTGCCGCTGGGCGCCAGCATCAAGATGGACGGCTGCGGCGCGATCTATCCGGCGATCAGCGCGATCTTCGTGGCGCAGTATTTCGGCCTGACGCTGGAACCCGCGCAGTACTTCGTGATCCTGCTGGCCTCGGTGCTCGGCTCGTTCGGCACCGCCGGCGTACCCGGCACGGCCACGGTGATGGTCACCCTGGTGCTCAGTTCCGCCGGTCTGCCGGTGGAGGGTATCGGCTATCTGGTGGCGATCGACCGCGTGCTGGACATGATGCGCACCATGACCAATGTCACCGGCCAGATGCTGGTGCCGGTGCTGGTGGCGCGCGAGCAGGGGCTGCTGGATATGGACGTCTATCTGGGCGAGGCCGCGCCCACCGCCTTGCACGCGGAGCAGGAACCCGCGCGCTGACTCAGGGGCCGTGCTTGCGCCCGGCCATGTGGCGCAGGTAGGCGAGCAGGGCGTCCAGGT
Organism: Dyella sp. SG609; assembly: GCF_012275375.1. Classification (GTDB taxonomy): domain Bacteria; phylum Pseudomonadota; class Gammaproteobacteria; order Xanthomonadales; family Rhodanobacteraceae; genus Dyella_D; species Dyella_D marensis. The sequence continues at coordinate 271,102 of NZ_JAAZQJ010000001.1, forward strand.
CGGCGTCGCTCAGCACCTTGGCGTCGAAGCCCGGCATCTTCGCCTGCGGCCAGTGGCGCAGCGACTGCGGATTGCGCACGTAGGCGCGCAGCAGGTCGGCGCGCAGGTATTCGGTGGGGTTGTAGGGCACGTTGAGGTCCGGTCCCAGCCTGGCGTCGCCCTGGCCGTTGAGCGTGTGGCAGGCCAGGCAGATGCGCTGGAACACCTCGAAGCCGCGGCGCTCGGGGCTGGCGGCGGCCAGCTTCGGGTCCGGCGCCATGGCCGGGAAGCGTGCCGCCACCGCATCCAGCTTGCGGATCGACGCCAGCTGGTAGGGCCACTGCTCGGGATTGATGCCGCCGGCCTCCGGCTGCGTCCACACCACGTAGAACGGCCCGGCGCTCTGGCTCTTGCCGGGCAGGGCGGGCCAGGGCTGGCCCGGGTCTTCAACAGCGAGCCAGGCCTGGGCGCCGTGACCGTCAAGGACGTGACCGTCCAGGATCAGTGCCGCCGGCACCTCAGCGGCGAAACCATCGCTGGCGACGAACTGCAGGTGGTCGCCCGCCGCCGCCCCGGCCAGCAGCGCCTTCAGCGGCACGGCGCGGTAGCGCATGGCGCGGTGGTAGGCGACGTCCTGGGGGATCTCGATGCCGCGGGTGTCGGGGCGCGCGGCCAGCTGGCGGCTGTCCAGCGTCTGCACACCATGGCCCAGGTCGATCTTGAGCTCGGCGGCGCCGGCGGGCAGGGCGATCAGGAGTGCGAGCAGGCACAGGCGGCGCAGAAGCATGGGTGGGTTCCCGGGAAGGAAAGCACGGCATTGTGGCATGCGCTTTCCACCCGGCACGGCCGCGGAGGCCGATGCCTGCAGCTCGAAACCCGTTCCCGGATTTTGCCCGGGTTTTCCGAAGCTGGCGGAAACCTGAACCGATCTAAATCCGCTCTTGAACTATGTCCCGCCCGACCGCACTAACCACTCGTATCGCCGTGAGGCGAAATGAGATGGGGCAGAAGACCGCGCCATCGGGGGCCGCCTCTGTTTCTCCCCCTCTTTGTTGAGGACGGCCTGACAAGACCCCGGTAGCTACTCCCCTGGCTACCGGGGTTTTCATTTTTCCGGCCCTTGGAAAGGTTCCCAGGCTCGCGTTCCAGCGCGGCGCACGGGGATAATCGCGGACGGCTCGCGCCGCTTCCTTCCCCGCCGGATACCCGATGATCATCCGCTCCCTGCTCGACACCGACCTGTACAAGTTCTCCATGATGCAGGTGGTGCTGCACCACTATCCGGCCGCCCAGGTCGAATACCGCTTCAAGTGCCGCAACCCGGGCATCGACCTGGTGCCGTACATCGAGGAAATACGCGCCGAACTCGACGCGCTGTGCAGCCTGCGCTTCAGCGAGGAAGAGCTGAACTACCTGCGCTCCTGGCGCTTCATCAAGAGCGACTTCGTCGACTTCCTCGGGCTGTTCCAGCTCAATGCCAAGTACGTAAGCATCGAACCGGCGGCCAGCGGCAACGGCGAGATCGAGATCCGCATCGTGGGGCCGTGGCTGCACACCATCCTGTTCGAGGTGCCGCTGCTGGCCATCGTCAACGAGGTGTACTTCCGCACTACGCATCCTGGGCTCGGCCTGGACGAAGGCCGCCAGCGCCTGCGCGACAAGATCGCCCTGCTGCGCGACACGCCCGGCTACGAAGGCTGCCGCATCGCCGACTACGGCACCCGCCGCCGCTTCTCGCGCGAGTGGCAGGCCGAGGTGGTGGAAGCGCTGCGCGACGGGCTGGGGCCGAAGCTGGCCGGCACCAGCAATGTGTGGCTGGCCTGGAAGCTGGGCCTGACCCCGCTGGGCACGCTGGCGCACGAATACCTGCAGGCGCACCAGGCGCTGGGACCGCGCCTGCGCGATTCGCAGGTGGCGGCGCTGGAAACCTGGGCCAAGGAATACCGCGGCGACCTGGGTATCGCACTGTCCGACGTCTACGGCCTCAACGCCTTCCTGCGCGATTTCGACATGTACTTCTGCAAGCTGTTCGACGGCACCCGCCACGACTCCGGCGACCCCTTCGCCTGGGGCGAGCGCGTACTGGCGCACTACCGCGCCAACCGCGTCGACCCCAGCAGCAAGGTGCTGGTCTTCAGCGACGGCCTGGACATCCCCAAGGTGATGCAGCTGTACCAGCACTTCCGCGGCCGCTGCCTGCTGGCCTTCGGCGTGGGCACCAACCTCACCAATGACGTGGGCCCGGCGCCGCTCAACATCGTGATCAAGATGATCCGCTGCAACGGCCAGCCGGTGGCCAAGCTCAGCGATTCGCCGGGCAAGAACATGTGCGAGGACAAGGCCTATGTGGCGTATCTGCGGCAGGTGTTCGAGATACCCGCGCCGGCTGAAGAAGCCGCCTGAGAGACAGGTTGCGGTTCGCCACACGCTCGTCATTCCGGCGCAGGCCGGAATCCAGTGACGATACCGCTTGGTTATCGCAATGAACTTCAAGAGCGGCACTTTTAAGCGCATTCACTTCATTTGGCGTGTCGCCACTGGATTCCGGCCTGCGCCGGAATGACGAGCAAAAAAAAGCCGGGCCAGGCCCGGCTTTTTCGCAGGTAACGCCGCTCAAAACGCCGGCAGCACCGCACCCTGGTACTTCTGCTCGATAAAGGCCTTGATCTCCGGGCTGGTCAGCGCCTTGGCCAGCTTCTGCACGCGCGGGTCGTCCTTGTTGTCGGGGCGGCCGACCAGGTAGTTCACGTAGGGCGAATCCTTGCCTTCGATCAGCAGCGCGTCCTTGGTCGGATGGAGGCCGGCGGCCAGCGCGTAGTTGGTATTGATCAGGGCCAGGTCCACTTCGTCCAGCGTGCGCGGCAGCATGGCCGCTTCCAGCTCGCGGAACTTCAGGTGCCTGGGATTGGCGGTGATGTCCTTCTGCGTGGCCAGCTCGTCGTTCGGGTCCTTCAGCGTGATGATCCCGTGGTGCGCCAGCAGGAGCAGGGCGCGGCTGTTGTTGCTCGGGTCGTTGGGCAGGGTGACGGTGGCGCCGTCGGGCAGGTCGGCAATGTTCTCGAGCTTGCGCGAGTAGGCGCCGAACGGCTCGATGTGCACGCCGGTGACAATGGTGAGCTGGGTGCCGCGCTGGCGGTTGAATTCGTCCAGGTAGGGCTTGGTCTGGAAGTAATTCAGGTCGATCGCCTTCTCGGCCACCTGGGTATTGGGCTGCACGTAGTCGGCGAAGACCTTGATCTCCAGCTCCACTCCTTCCTTGGCCAGCAGCGGCTTGACCTGCTTGAGGATCTCCGCGTGCGGCACGGCGGTGGCGGCGACCACCAGCTTCTGGCTGCCGCTGCCGGCAGCGTCGCCGGAACCGGAGGACGAGCACCCGGCCAGCGCGAGCAGGGCGGCGAGGGCGAGGAGCAGCTTCTTCATGGGCGTCGGAATCCTTGATGCGATGCACCAGAATAGCCGTCCATACGGCTGGTTGCAAAGCGGCGATGCCGGCTTTGCGGGAATAGGGAATAGAGAATAGGGAATCGGAAGAGCAGTACGCTGCAAGCTTGCGGCACTCCGCTCTTCCTATTCCCTATTCCCTATTCCCGCCCAAGCCCCAGCCCCGCTCAAGACCGGGTATAGCGCGCCACCACGCGGTCGCCGACCATCTGCAGCAGCTGCACCAGCACGATCAGAAGCACCACCGTGACGAACATGTAGTCCGACTTGTAGCTCAGGTAACCGTAGCGATACGCCAGGTCGCCCAGACCGCCCGCGCCGATCGCGCCGCCCATCGCGGTATAGCCGACCAGGGCGATGGCGGTGACGGTGGTGCCGGCGATCAGGCCGCCGCGGGCTTCCGGCAGCAGCACGTGCAGCACGATCTGCCAGGTGCTGGCACCCATCGCCTGGCTGGCCTCGATCACGCCGCGCTGCACTTCGCGCAGCGCCGTTTCCACCAGCCGCGCGAAGAACGGCGCGGCGCCGATCACCAGCGGCGGGATCGCGCCGCGGATGCCCAGCTTGGTGCCGACCAGGGCATAGGTCAGCGGCATCAGCACGATCATCAGGATGATGAAGGGGATCGAGCGCAGCACATTCACCACCAGCGACAGCGCCGCATAGAACGCCGGCATCGCGCGCAGCTGGCCCTTGCCGGTGAGGTACAGCAGCACGCCCAGCGGCAGGCCGATCAGCACGGTGAGGGCGAGCGAGCCGCCCAGCATCAGCAAGGTGTCGATGCAGGCGTGGCCGATCTCCGCCCAGTCGTCGATGTTCGGAAACAGGCTTTGCAGCAGGGGCGCGCTCATCGGGTCAGTTCCTCGATCTCGATACCGGCGGCGCGCAATGCCAGCAGCGCCTGGTCCACGTTGTCGCCCTGCATCGCCAGGGTGAGCTGGCCGTAGGGCAGGTCCTTGATGCGGTCGATGCGGCCGGCCAGGATGTTGAAATCCACGCCGGTGTCGCGCGCCACGCGGCCCAGCGCCGGCGTCCACGTCGCCTCGCCGCGGAACGACAGGCGCAGGATGCGGCCCGGCACGTGCGTGTACGGCGCCAGTTCGCCGGCGGCTTCCTCCGGCAGCGCCTCGTTGACAAAACGCTTCGTAGTGGGGTGCTGCGGATGCAGGAACACGTCCGCCACCGCGCCGTGCTCGACGATGCGGCCGGCGTCCAGCACCGCCACGCGGTCGCACACGCGGCGCACCACGTCCATCTCGTGGGTGATCAGCACGATGGTGAGTTTCAGCTCGCGGTTGATCTCGGCCAGCAGCTCCAGCACCGAGGCGGTGGTCTGCGGATCGAGCGCGCTGGTCGCTTCGTCGCACAGCAGGATGGACGGCCGGTTGGCCAGTGCGCGGGCGATGCCGACGCGCTGCTTCTGGCCGCCCGAAAGTTGCGCCGGGTATTTGGCCGCATGGGCTTCCAGGCCCACGCGGCGCAGCAGTTCGTCCACGCGTGCGGCGATCCTGCCGGCGTCGCGCTCGCCGGCCAGGCGCAGCGGGAAGGCGATGTTGTCGGCCACCGTCTGCGAGGCGAGCAGGTTGAAATGCTGGAAGATCATGCCGATGCGCCGCCGCTGCGCGCGCAGCGCGGCATCGCCCAGGGTGGTCATCTCGGTGTCGCCGATGCGGATGCTGCCGCCGCTGGGGCGCTCCAGCAGGTTGATCAGGCGGATCAGCGTGGACTTGCCCGCGCCCGAATGCCCGATGATGCCGAACACCTCGCCGTCGGCGATGTCCAGGCTGAAGGGCTGCAGGGCGGGGATGTCCTTGCCGTCGACGCGGTAGGACTTGTGGACATCGGCAAAGCGGATCACGACGGGCCTTGGACAGTGACCGGGAGGCGGCATTCTATGCCACGCGGGGCTTTGGCGTAGACTGCCGCCACCCTTGACGGAGCTTTGCCATGACCACGGTCTACGACTTCAGCGCGCGCGACATCGACGGCAACGAGCGTTCCCTCGCCGACTGGCGCGGCAAGACCCTGCTGATCGTCAACGTCGCCTCCAAGTGCGGCTTCACCCCGCAGTACGAGGGCCTGGAAAAGCTGTGGCGCGCCGGCCGCGACCGGGACCTGGTGGTGCTGGGCTTCCCCTGCGACCAGTTCGGCCACCAGGAGCCCGGAGACGAGGCCGAGATCAAGAACTTCTGCAGCCTCAGCTACGACGTCACCTTCCCGATGTTCGCCAAGATCGAGGTCAACGGCGCCGGCACGCATCCGCTCTACAAGTGGCTGAAGAGCGAGGGCAAGGGCATCCTCGGCAGCGAGGCGATCAAGTGGAACTTCACCAAGTTCCTGGTCGGTCCCGACGGCGAGGTGGTGAAGCGCTACGCGCCCACCGACACACCGGAAAAGATCGCCAAGGACGTCAAGGTTCAATTGGTCGGCTGAGCCGCTACGGCTTTCTGTGGCAGCGGCGCTTCCGCGCGCAGCCCGGCCAGCATTTCGGCGATCGCATCGATGTCGCGGCTGGCGCCGGGCGCGCCGGCCGGCGGGTCGTAGTTGTTGAGCATGATGGCGAACGCCAGGCGTTCGCCGCCGGCGGTAGTGACATAGCCGGCCAGGCAATGCACCAGCGACATGCTGCCGGTCTTGGCGCGCAGGTTGTTGTTGGCCGGCGTGTCGCGCATGCGCCACTGCAAGGTGCCGTCCACGCCGGCCAGCGGCAGCCCTTCGAACAGCACCGGCGCATACGACTGCGCGGCGAGGAAGGACAGCAGGCGCGCCATCGCGTTCGGCGTGCTGAGGTCGCGGCGCGACAGGCCGGTGCCTTCCTCGATCACCGTGCTGCCCGGCGGCAGGCCCATCTGTTCGAGCAGCTCGCGCAGGCCGCGCATGCCCCAGTTCTCGGTGCTGAGAAAGCCGGTGGGCGGCGAGGGGCCTTGCATCGCCGCGGCCTGCGCGCGCACGCCGGCGATCAGCAGCAGGTTCTGCAGATACAGGTTCTGCGAGCGCTTGAGGCCGCGCTGGAGAATCTCGCCGACCGGCGGCGATTGCACTTCGGCGATGATCCTGGCGTCCTCGCGCAGCTCTTCGTCGCTCTGCGGCCAGTGCAGCGCGCGCACGCCGCCTTGCAGCGCCACGCCATGCCGCGCCAGCGCGCTGCGCAACTGCTCGCCGGCGAACAGCGCCGGATCGTACGCGGCCAGCTTGAAGCGCTGCGGCGGCGTGCGCGCGGCGATGCTGCCGAACGCATACAGCGTGCGGTCGCCCGGCGCGCGGTAGAGATTGATGTCGTTGCGCACGCCGCGCGCGCTGGTGGCGATGCGGTTGGCGACCTCGGGCACGGCGCCGGCGGGGTCCAGCGTCACGATCGCCGGCCGGCCTTCCGCGCCGGGGGCGACCGTCACTTCGACCTGGTTTTCCTGCACGCTCAGCGCGGACGTGGGCACGGCGAACCAGCTTTGCAGGTCCGATGCTTCCCAGCCCGAACCCATCGACGGACTGGCGAAATAGCTGTCGTCCGCGACCAGTCCGCCTTTGACGGTGCGGATGCCGCGCGCCGCCACCTGTTGCGCCATGTGTTCCGCCCAATCCGCCGTGGCGCGGTCCGCGCCCAGGGTGGGGTCGCCCATGCCGTACAGGATCAGCGGGCCGTCCAGCACGCCGTTGCGCACCTGCTCGCCGGCCAGCAGGCGGGTGGGGATGCGGTAGTCGGCGCCGATCTCGCTCAGCGCCAGCGCGGCGGTGAACAGCTTGGCGGTGGAGGCGGTCTGGTACAGCCGGTCGCCGTCGTGCGCGTACAGCGTGCGGCCGCTGTCCAGCGACACCACCGCGATGCCCCAGCGCGCGCCGGCGAAGCGCGGCTGCGCGATCTGCGCGTCGATGCGCGAGGCCAGCGACGAGGCTTCGTCGGCACGGGCGGCGCCGCACAACGCGGCGAACAGGGCGAGCAGGGAGCTGATCCGTAGCAGTTGGTTCATGGCGCGCAGTATTACGCAGCCTCGCGCAGATGCGGCAGCGGGGCGATCCACGCATCGCGCCGGCGCAGCCGCCAGGCGATCCAGCCCAGCCCGGCGCCGCGCACCGCCATGAAGGCCAGGAATGCCAGCCACAGGCCGTCGTTGCCCCAGCCGCGCGCGGCCCAGGCGAGCAGGGCGAACAGCGCCACCGCCAGCAGCATGCCGTCGCGCATTTCGCGTCCGCGCGTGGCGCCGATGAACAGGCCGTCCAGCAGATAGCTCCACACCGCTACCACCGGCAGCGCGGCCAGCCACGGCAGTGCGTGATAGGCCACCGCGCGCACTTCCGGCAGGCTGGTCTGCAGGTCCACGAACAGTGGGCCGCCGCCGGCGAACAACAGCGCAAAGCCGATGCTGCCCAGCAGCGACCAGCCGCCGGCCACCACCAGCGCACGCCGCAGCGCCTGCGCATCGCGCGCGCCGATGGCGTGGCCACACAGCGCCTCCACCGCATTGGCCAGCCCGTCCAGGCCGAAGGCGGTGAGCATCAGCCCGTTGAGCAGCAGCGCATTGGCCGCCACGGTGGCGTCGCCCAGGCGCGCGCCGAGCAGGGAGATGCTGAAGAACACGCCTTCCAGCGCCAGCGTGCGGATGAAGATGTCGCGGTTGACCATCAGCAGCGGCCGCCAGTGCGCCCAGCCGCGCAGCGCCTGCCAGTCCACGCTGCCCGGCCAGCCTTGCACGGCGCGGCGCGCGCGCCACAGGCCGTACAGCGCGCCGCACCACTCGCCGCAGGCGGAAGCCAGCGCGATGCCGGGCACGCCCCAGCCGAAGCCGAGTACGAACAGCAGGTTCAGCGCGATATTCACCAGGTTGGCCACCAGCAGCAGGGCCAGCGTGGTGCCCGCCCGCTGCGCGCCGATGAACCAGCCGGCCAGCGCGTAATTGAGCAGGGCGGCCGGCAGGCCGAGCAGGCGCAGCTGCACATAGCCCTGGCCGCGTTCGGCCAGCGCCGGCGTGGCGTGCATCTGCCCGATCAGCCACGGCAGCAGCGGCAGCATCAGCAGGCCCACCGCCACGCCCAGCACCGCGGCCAGCAGCAGGGCCTGCACCTGCACCGTGCGCAGCGCGGCGCGGTCGCCCGCGCCCTCGGCCTGCGCGGCGAAGCCGGTGGTGCCCATGCGCAGGAAGCCCAAGCTCCACACCGGCAGGGCGTAGATCGCGCTGCCCACCGCCACGGCGCCAAGATCCTGCGTCTGCGGCAGATGCCCGGCCACGGTGCTGTCGACCAGGGCCACCAGCGGCACGGTGAGGTTGGACAGGATCATCGGTACGGCCAGCGCCCACACCCGCCGATGGGTGGGACGGTGGCGCCAGGCTTCGAGGAGGGTCGACATGGGCGGCGGATGGCGGGGGACGACGCAGCGTAGCGCTGAGCGCGGCGCCGTGGAAAACAGCGCATTGACGCCCAAGCTGGTAGTCTTCCCGGCCATTGCCTCGCCGGCCCCCATCCATGCATGGGCCTGGACCGGTTCCACTTTTCCCCCTTTGCGAGATCACCATGCAGATTGCCGAGAGCTCCGTCGCTTCCTTCCATTACACGCTGACCGACGACCAGGGTCAGGTGCTCGACAGTTCCGAAGGCCGCGAGCCGCTCACCTATCTGCACGGCGTCGGCCAGATCGTGCCGGGCCTGGAGAAGGCCATGACCGGCCGCCAGGCCGGCGACCAGTTCAAGGTCGACGTGGCGCCGGAAGAAGGCTACGGCGTGCACCACGCCGAGCTCACCCAGTCGGTGCCGCGCGAAGCGTTCCAGGGCGTGGAGGACATCCAGCCCGGCATGCAGTTCCAGGGCCACGGCCCGCAGGGCGTGATCAACGTCACCGTGACCGCAGTGGACGACCAGGTCGTGCATATCGACGGCAACCACCCGCTGGCCGGCAAGACCCTGCATTTCGCCATCGAGGTGACCGACGTGCGCGCGGCCACCGAGGAAGAACTGGCCCACGGCCACGTCCACGGCGAAGGCGGCCACGAGCACTAAGCAGTGATGCGCGCCGGCCCGGTCTCGACCGGGCCGGCTTTTTTTATGGGCGCCGTGCGCCCGCTTGCCCGCTCAAGGATCGAGTCGCCATGCAGGACTCCCTGCGCATCGCCATCGTCGGCTACGGCGCCGCCGGCCAGGCCGCGGCGCTGTTTCTCGCCGCCCAGGGACACGCGCTGAGCGTGTACGAGCAGGCGGCCACGCCCGGCCCCGTCGGCGCCGGTTTCCTGCTGCAGCCCACGGGCCTGGGTGTGCTGTCGCGTCTGGGGTTGCATGAAGGCGCACTGGCGCAAGGGCAGCGCATCGAGCGCCTGCATGGCGAGAATCGCCGCGGCCGCCGCGTGATGGACATGCGCTACGCCGACCACGCGCCGGCCTGCTTCGGCCTGGGCCTCACCCGCGGTTCGCTGTTCACCCTGCTGCGCGATGCCTATGGCGATGCCGCGCGCATCCATACCGGCGTATGCATCGATGCAGTGGCCGAGGACGGCATGCACCTGCGCGACAGCGCCGGCGGCATGCACGGCCCGTTCGATCTGATCGTGGTTGCCGACGGCGCGCACTCGCGCCTGCGGCGCCATCTGCCGCAAGCGCAGCGCCGGCGCGAGTCGGTCTATCCGTGGGGGGCGATGTGGTGCCTGCTGCCCGCGGGCGACTGGCCGCACCGCGGCGAACTGCGCCAGCGCTATGCCGGCACGCGCGAAATGATCGGCCTGCTGCCGGTGGGGCGGCGGGTGGACCGCGAGGGCGACTGGCTCACTTTCTACTTCAGCCTGCCGGGCGAGCAGGTGGACGGCTTCGACGACGCGGCGCTGGCGCGGCTGCGGCAGCGCGTGGAAGAGCTGTGGCCCGAAGCGCTGTATTTGCTGGACGGCATCGACACGCCCGCGCACTTGCATCGCGCACGCTATCGCGACGTGGTGCTGCGCCATCCGGTGCACGGCCGCGTGGTCTTCGTCGGCGATGCGGCGCACGCGATGAGCCCGCAGCTGGGGCAGGGCGTGAACATGGCGCTGCTGGATGCGCAAGCGCTGGCCGATGCGCTCGCCGCGCAGGCCACGACCGATGCGGCCCTGGCCGATTACGCGCGCCGCCGCCGCCATCATCTGGCCGTGTATCAGCGCATCAGCCGCTGGCTGACGCCGCTGTTCCAGTCGCAGCGCGATGGCCTGGCGTGGTGGCGCGACGTGGCCTTCCATCCGCTGAGCCGCCTGCCGCTGGCGCGCGGGCAGACGCTGAAGATCCTTACCGGCACGAAAAAGGCCTGGTGGCGTTGACCACCGGGCCTGCCCGGTAAAACGGCGGCGCTCAGTACCAGTCGAGCAGCGAGATGCCCACGCCGAGGTAGGTGGCGTTGTGGTTGTAGTCGATCATGCTCTCGCCGTAGCCCTTGAACAGTTCCATATAGGCGCGCAGGTTGCCGGTGATCGGGAAGGCCCAGCTGAGCTGCGCCGCACCGTGGCTGCGGTCGCCGCCGCGCAGCGAGTGGCGCAGCATCAGGCCGAATTCCTGGCCGTTCCATTCGTGCACGATCTGCACGTCGCCGCGGCCCATGTAGTCGCTGATGTCCGGATTGTTGTCGTCCTTGCCGTGCTCCGGCACGCGCCACCACGGGCGGAACATCACCGTCCAGCCGTCGCGCTCGAAGCCGATATTGCCCATCACGCGGTTCCAGCTGCGCGACAGCGGATTGGAGCGGCCGTTGGATTCGTGGTTGATGCCGATGCCGAGCAGGCGGCCGTCCCAGCCTGCCACCTGATAGTTGGTGTTGAAGATCAGCAGCGCTTCGGGTTCGTAGTTGGTCTCGCGGAACGGACGCGAGATCTTGTTGTTGTAGACCTGCCAGCGGGACGACTGCGTATAGCCCACCCACAGGTCGCCTTCGTCGCCGAACACGCCCTGCCACACCTTGGTCTTCAGGCTGAGCTGGAATTTCGCTTCGACATTCTGCAGCTGCTGCGGCGTGCCGACCGTGTTCAGCGGATTGGGGCTGTGCGGCTGCGCGTTCTGGTTGCTGGTGGCGAATACCGGCAGCAGATAAAGCGGCTTGTAGCCGCGCACGTTGAAGGTGCCGAGCTTGCTCTCCGGCGACAGCTCCCAGCGCGAATCGAGCAGGGACATCGGGCGGCTGACTTCCGGATTGCCCTGCGTGGCGCTCTTGTCGGAAGCGAACACGCCCGGCGCCGCGGCGTTCTCGTTCATGCGCTTCTGCGCGGTGGGCAGGTTCACGCGGCCGGTGGCGCGGTCGTAGCAGGCCAGCCGCTGCGCGTCGCTCTCGATCGCGGTGCAGGCGCGGATGTCCATCGGGTCGGGATTCTGCGCATGCGCGCGCGGGCCGAGCAGGCCGGCCGCCAGCAGCAGCGCCAGGGTGACGTTCGTTCGCGTCATTGCGTACTCCACCAGAAACGGGGCGTGAGGAATTCATTGAGGGGAAGGCGCGGCCGAACGCGGGTGCCGCACACGAAAACGCCGGCCGCGGCGGACCGCGGCCGGCGTCAGGGTGCCGGAAGCTCAGCGCTGCTTCAACCAGCGCGCATAGGCGGCCTTGCTCAGATGCTGCGCGCCGCCGGACGCATGCAGGAAGTCGTTGGCGAGCGGCGGATAGGCGGAGGCATCGTCTTCGGTGACGTACGCCTTGCCGTTGGCGAGCGCGGCGAAGTCCGGCGGCGGACCGGCGTCCTTGACCGCGGGCATGCTGGAATTGACGGTGACCTGGCCTTGCGCACTGTTGAACTGCGCGCTGTCCTGGCCGGGTTGCGTTGCGGGTGCGCTCTGCGCCTGCGGCATGGGCTGAGGCATCGGCTGCGGCTGCGCTTGCGGCTGCGGCATGGGTTGCGGTTGCGCCGGTTGCGGCGGCGGCATCGGTTGCGGTTGTGCCTGCGGCGGCGGAGGCGGCAGAGGCATCGGCTGCGCGGGCTGGTTCTGCGCCATCAAGGTGCCGGCGAACAGCAGCGAGCCGGAGGCAAGAAAACTAAGCAGGGGATTGCGGGGATTCATCGTCGATGCTCCATGCCAGAATGACTGGCTCGAGGACGGAAGGCGCGAGGACGTGGAAGCGGCCGCAGTGCCGGGCCGGCATGGCTCGTCCCGCGCTGAGGACAACGCTAACAAAGGCCGGATAAATGCCTGCACAACCATTCGATGTGGTCGGTGTGAAAACTTCGTCGTCGCCGTCTGCACTTCCGCCGGGCAAGCCGCGTCTCACGCTGGCGCAGGCGCAGCGCCTGCAATTGGCCGCACAGGGGCTGCTGCGCGCGCCGCGCCGCCGCGCACGGCGCGCCGACGTGCTGGATGCGATCACGCGCATGCGGCTGCTGCAGATCGACACCATCCACGTGGTGGCGCGCAGTCCTTATCTGGTGCTGCATTCGCGCGTGGGCGATTACGAGCCGGCATGGCTGGACGAAGCGCTTGCGCAAGGCAAGCTCGCCGAATGCTGGGCGCACGAAGCCTGCTTCGTGCCGGCCGCCGACTACGCCTGGCATCGCGCGTGGGGCGTGCGCCGCGGCACGCATTGGGCATACCGCCATGCCGAGCGCATGCATCGCGAACAGCGCGCGGACATGGACGGCCTGCTCGAACGCATCCGCGCCAACGGCGCGGCGCGCGCGGCGGATTTCGAACGCGAGCAACCGGGTGCGGCCAGCGGCTGGTGGTCGTGGAAACCCGAGAAGCGCTGGCTGGAAGCGTGGTTCGCGCTGGGCGAGCTGATGGTGAGCCGGCGCGAGCGGTTCCAGCGCGTCTACGATCTGGCCGAGCGCGTGATCGCGCAGCTGCAGCCATCGTTCGACGACGCGCCGCTGGGCATGGAGGAGGGCGCGCTGCGCCGCCGCTTCATCCTCGACGCCGTGCGCGCGCTCGGCATCACCCAGGCGCGCTGGATCGCCGACTACCACCGGCTCAAGCCGGCGGTGACCGACAGCGAGCTGGCGCCCCTGGTGGCTTCAGGCGAGCTGATCGAAGTGGCGGTGGCGGACTGGAAGGTGCCCGGCTACGTGCACGCCGACCATGCGGACGAGCTGGCGCAGGTACTGCGCGGTGGCCTGCGCGCGACCTATACGGCCCTGCTGTCGCCGTTCGACCCGCTGGTGTGGGATCGCGCGCGGGCGCAGGCGATGTTCGGATTCGAATACACCATCGAGTGCTACGTGCCGGCGGCGAAGCGCCGCTACGGCTATTACGTGCTGCCGATCCTGCGCCGCGGGCAATTGGTGGGCCGGCTCGATGCCAAGGCGCATCGAGCCGAATGTGTATTTGAGGTGAAGGCGCTTTACCTGGAAGAGGGCGAAACGCCGACGCCGGCCTGGATCGCCGACGTGGCCGAGGCGATCGCGGCAACCGCGCGCTGGCACGGCACCCCGAAGATCCGCCTCGGCCGCTGCCGCCCCGCGAGCGTGGCGGCAGCGTTGCGCGCGCACTGGCGCGCCATGGACTGACGGCTCAGTGCGAGCCGCCGCTGGCCGGCACCACCGGCTGCGGCGCGCAGGCCTTGCCGTGCAGGGCCTGGTGCAGCTGGTTGGCCAGCGAGGTGCAGCGGTTGCCGAGCTGCGGGCGGATATCCGGGTCCAGCGAATCGCGCAGCAGGCTTTCGCGCATCGCCTCGTAGCGACCCTCGATCTGGTCCGCCGGATAGATCGCCGCGGCCTGGTGGCAGGCGATATAGGTGTTCAGATAGTTGTCGCAGGCGGGGATGCCGGTCTGGTCCGGCAAGGCCTGGCTGGGCGCGGTTTTCGGCTTGCTGGCGGGGGCGCGGGTGGTGCTGGCGGGCGCCGTGCCGCGGCTGCTGCTGGTGGTTGTGGTGGAGCTCCCGCTGGAGCTGGGTCGGGTGGTTTTGTCGTTGCATCCGGCCAGGACAAGTCCGCCGGCGAGCACGAGCAGGGCGAGGCGCGAGGGAAGTCTGGTCATGAGCATCTCCTTGACTGTCGGCCCCGGGCGGGCCGTGCCGCGATATGGAAAGTTGAGCAACGCCCGGTTGCCAAAAGGCAGTCGCAATAGACACTGAGCGTCGTAAAGAAAAGCTGAATCGAATGGCGTTTTGGGTGAAGAACGGGCGGAAATGCTGCCGTGATTATTTCTGTTCAGTTTTCCCCTTGCACCTGGTTATTCGCTTTCCGCCCTTTGAAACAGCTATGATGTGCGGACTGTGTTTGCCGGGGTCACCTGTTTTGTGACCCGATGCCGCTGATCAGCGATCCGCTTCATCGCCTCACCCCTAGGGTTTTCCTTAGCAGCTCAGTAAGTCGGCCGTTCCGAAGGAACGGCTGAGCCTCAATCAAAACCTTTAGGAGTGTTTCACATGTCTGATCGTCAGATCGGTACCGTCAAGTGGTTCAACGATGCCAAGGGCTTCGGCTTCATCAGCCGTGACAACGGCCCGGACGTCTTCGTCCACTTCCGCGCCATCCAGGGCAACGGCTTCAAGAGCCTGGCCGAGGGTGACAAGGTCAGCTTCAAGGTCGTGCAGGGCCAGAAGGGTCTGCAGGCCGACGAAGTGCAGAAGGCCTGATCCAAGGCATTCTTGATCGATTGAAAAGGCCGGGCAGCGATGCCCGGCCTTTTTTTACGCCTTTCGGCATGGGGTCTTCCCACATACCCGTGCGAAAAATCCGCTATGCTCGGGCCACTGTGTTTGTCAGGTCACGCGTGCCCCGATGTACGGTTTCACCCGCATCGCTCCACCGATTCCCTGCATGCCCAGTAAGTCGTCGGTCGCAAGGGGGAGACCGGCCTGTCTCAGTGTCGATTCGATCGGAGTGAGTCATGTCGGATGGTAATCGTGAAACCGGCACGGTGAAGTGGTTCAACGACGCCAAGGGGTTCGGCTTCATCAGCCGCGAAAACGGTCCCGATGTCTTCGTGCATTTCCGCGCGATTTCGGGTTCCGGATTCAGGAGCCTCAAAGAAGGCCAGAAGGTCACCTTCAAGGTGGTCACCGGCCAGAAGGGGCTGCAGGCCGAGGACGTGGCGCCTGCCTGAGAGGTCGGGGTAAAAACCGCCGCAAAGAACGAAAGCCGGGCAGCGATGCCCGGCTTTCTTTGTTCATGGGCTCCGGCGGCATCACTTATCCTTGAAAAAAAATCGGCTATGCTCGCTTCACTGTGTTCGCTGGCCACGCGCGTGCCCGATGTCCCGGCCCTTGCCTCGCATCGCTTCACCGGTTCCCTGCAGCCCAGTAAGTCGTCGGCCGTAAGGGGGAGGCTGACTTGTCTCAAATCGAATCGATTGGAGTAAGTCATGTCGGAAGGTAATGGCCGTGAAACCGGCACGGTGAAATGGTTCAACGATGCCAAGGGGTTTGGCTTCATCAACAGGGGAAACGGCAAGGAGGACGTCTTCGTCCACTTCCGCGCGATCCAGGGCACGGGCTTCAAGAGCCTGAAAGAAGGTCAGACGGTGACTTTCAAGGTGGTCAACGGCCAGAAGGGCCTGCAGGCCGAGGAAGTGATGCCGGCCTGATCTTCAGGTCGAACCGAACGGAAAAGGCCGGCGCAAGCCGGCCTTTTTCTTGCGCGCCGCCTGCACGGGAACGCGTGCTAGCCTGCCGTTTTTCCGCTGACGGAGTGCGCTGTGCAGGAAGCATCGGCCGAGCTACCGACCGCCATCGCGCCCGCCACGGCCGGCGATGGCGCATCTTCCGAGCTGCTGCTGACGCTTCCCGCGCAGGCGCCGTCGGCCCTGTTGTACTGGCTGCCGGCGATGGGCGTGGCCGCGCGGCATTACCTGCCGCTGGCGCAGGCGCTGGCCGCGCGCGGCATCGCGGTGGCCTTGCACGAATGGCGCGGCATCGGCTCCAGCAACCGGCGCGCCGGGCGGCACAGCGACTGGGGCTATCGCGAACTGCTGCAGCTCGATCTCCCCGCCGGCCTGGCCGCGGCGCGCGAACGCTGCCCGGGCCTGCCCTGCGCCATCGGCGGGCACAGCCTGGGCGGCCAACTCGGCTCGCTCTATACCGGCCTGCATCCGCAGGACTTCGAGGCCCTGGTGCTGGTGGCCAGCGGCTCGCCGTACTGGCGGCGTTTCCGCCGTGGCGCGCTGATCGGTGCGGCCTATGCGCTGGCGCCCGTGCTGGCCGGCCTGGTCGGCCATCTGCCCGGGCGGCGCCTGGGCTTCGGCGGCAACGAGGCGCGCGGCGTGATCGCCGACTGGGCGCGCAGCGGCCGCACCGGCCGCTACGCCGCCGCCGGCCTGCCGGACGACCTGGAAAGCGCCATGGCGCGCGTGCGGCTGCCGATCCTGGCCCTGCGCCTGCGCGACGACTGGCTCGGCCCCCAGGCCTCGCTGGACTGGCTGCTGGCGAAGATGCCGCAGGCCCGGCCCATGCGCGCTGTCCTGGATCCCGACGAACTGGGCGTCCCCGCCGACCACTTCGCCTGGATGAAGCAGCCGGCCGCGGTCGCCGCAGCCATCGCCGATGGCCTGGCGCCGGTCCTGCGCCGCGACCGGGTGCAAGCCGCCTCTTGAAGCGGGGAGCTTTCGCCGGCATGTGGCGGATTCGATTCTTTGCCGGCATCTGCCCATGAAACTGTTCACTCCGTTCGTCCAGCGCAGCCTCACGCTGCGCAACCGCATCGCCGTCGCGCCGATGTGCCAGTACTCCGCCGTCGACGGCATGCCCGACCACTGGCACCTGGTGCACCTGGGCAGCCGCGCCGTCGGCGGCGCCGCGCTGGTGATCGCCGAGGCCACGGCGGTGTCCGCGGAAGGGCGCATCTCGCCGCAGGACGTCGGCCTGTGGAACGACGCACAGCGCGATGCCTGGCGCCCGGTCACCCGCTTTATCGACATGCAGGGCGCCATCGCCGGCGTCCAGCTGGCCCATGCCGGCCGCAAGGCCAGCGCGCAGCGCCCGTGGGAAGGCGGCGGCGCGCTGCGCGAAGGAGCCTGGACGACGGTGGCGCCCTCGGCGATCCCGTTCGATCACGACTGGCACACCCCGCAGGCGCTGGACGACGCGGGTTTGCGCCAGGTGATCGAGGATTTCCGCCGCGCCGCCGAACGCGCGCTCGCCGCCGGCTTCCGCCTGATCGAGCTGCATGCCGCGCACGGCTATCTGCTGCACCAGTTCCTGTCGCCGCTGAGCAACCATCGCCAGGATGCCTACGGCGGCAGCTTCGAAAACCGCACGCGCCTGCTGCGCGAGATCATCGCCGCGGTACGCGAGGTGTGGCCGGCGGAACTGCCGCTGTGGGTGCGCATTTCCGCCACCGACTGGCACGAAGGCGGCTGGGACATCGAGCAGAGCGTGCGCCTGGCGCGCGAGCTGCCGGCGCTGGGCGTGGACCTGGTCGACGTCTCCAGCGGCGGCCTGGTCCCGCACGTCAAGATTCCGCTCGGCCCCGGCTACCAGGTGCCGTTCGCCGCGCGGATCCGCCGCGAGGCGGGCATCGCCACCGGCGCGGTAGGCCTGATCACCGAAGCGGAGCAGGCCGCGCGCATCGTCGAACAGGACGACGCCGACATCGTGCTGATCGCCCGCGAAAGCCTGCGCGATCCGTATTTCCCGCGCCGCGCGGCGCAGCAGCTGGGTGCGTCGATCGACGCGCCGGTGCAATATCGGCGGGCTTGGTAAGCAGGAAAAACGACGTGGACCAGAACCCGCTGCTGATCGAAGGCCGCCTGCACGACCTGGGCGACGGCTTCACCGTGCGCCGGCTTTTGCCGGTGCTGCAGGCCCGCCATGTGGGGCCGTTCGTGTTCTTCGACCTGATCGGGCCGGCTGCCTTCGCGCCGGGCAAGGGCATGGACGTGCGGCCGCATCCGCATATCGGCCTGGCCACCGTGACCTGGCTGTTCGAAGGGGCCATCCGCCATCGCGACACCGTCGGCAGCCTGGCCGACATCCGCCCCGGCGAAGTGAACTGGATGACCGCCGGCCGCGGCATCGCCCATTCCGAACGCACGCCGCCGGACGAGCGCCGCGACGGCCAGCGCATGCACGGCGTGCAGGTGTGGGTGGCGCTGCCGCGGCATGACGAGGAAGTGGAGCCGGAGTTCCACCATCACGGCGCCGATGCGCTGCCGCGCATCCGCCGGCCCGGCGCCGAGCTGGTGCTGATCGCCGGCACGGCTTACGGTGAACGCTCACCGGTGAAGGTGTTCGCGCCGATGTTCTTCGTCGAGGCCACGCTGGAAGCCGGCGCCGAGCTGCCCTGGCCGGACGAGCACGTCGAACGCGGCGTCTGCGTGATCGACGGCGAAGTCAGCTGGGGCGGCTTGAACGTACCCGCCGCACACACGGCGGTGCAGACGGGAGACACCGCCGCCCCGCTGAAGGCCGCCACGCGCAGCCGCGTGATGCTGTTCGGCGGCGCGCCGCTGGATGGCGAGCGGCATCTGTGGTGGAACTTCGTGTCCAGCCGCAAGGAGCGCATCGAGCAGGCCAAGCTGGAATGGCAGGAGCAGCGCTACGGCAAGGTGGCCGGCGACGAGGAAGAATTCATTCCGCTGCCGGTGCGTTGATGCTGCGTCCGCGCATGCGCCCGCGGGGGCGCGGCGCTAGGCTGCAGCGATGCCAGAGGGAATCCGCATGTCCGCTTATGCCAGCTTCCGCGAGTTCTATCCGTTCTATCTGGGCGAACACAGCGACGTGAATTGCCGGCGCATGCATTTCGCCGGCAGCACCCTGGTGCTGGCGGTGGTCGCGTTCGCCGTGATCACCGGACACCTCGCCTGGCTGTGGCTGGTGCCCGTTGCCGGTTACGGCTTTGCCTGGGTCGGCCACTTCGTGTTCGAGAAAAACCGCCCGGCCACCTTCCGCCACCCGCTGTACAGCCTGATGGGCGACTGGGTGATGTATTGGGACGTGCTGCGCGGACGAGTGAAATTGTAGGTTGGGGTGAGCCGCAGGCGAACCCCAACGTTGCCGCATCGTTGGGGTTCGCCTGCGGCTCACCCCAACTTACGCTGGTTTTCAGCGGTATTTCTGGTGGCACGACTGGCACGTCTCCCCCACCGGCTTGAGCGCCGCCGCGAGCGCCGCGCAATCGGCCGGGGCGGCCTGCACCGCGGCCTGCAGCTGGGTATGCAGCTGGTTGGCCTCGTCGATAAAGCCCTGGTCCATGCCGGGGAAGGCGGGGACGATGTCCGACGAGGTCGACAGCAGCCGCTGCAGATGCACGGCATTCGCGGCCGCTTCGCAGCGCTGGCCCTTGACCGCGTTGCGCAGCGCGCCGGAGTGGTGCGCCATCACGTCCATCACCGCATGCGGGAAAGGATTGCGCTGCTTGAGCGCGTTCATGGCGAAGACGGTGCCGACGATGCCGATGGCCAGGCCGAGGACGATCAGAAGTGCTGCGCGCATGCTTTGCCTGATTCCTGCTATGAAACGGACCGCCCGCGAGGTTAGCACGCGGCCTCGCGGCGCCCGCCGCCCGCTCCCGCTAAAATGGCGGGCTTTACGCACCGAACGATCCACCCCATGTACATGATTCCTTCGACCCGCCGCGGAGCGCGCGCATGAACGACGTGGCCTTTCCCGCCGAACGCTTCCAGGGCGTGGAGCGCCTGTACGGCGTGGGCAGCGTGGAGCGCCTGCGGCAGGCGCACGTCTGCGTGATCGGCATCGGCGGCGTCGGCTCCTGGGCGGCCGAGGCGCTGGCGCGCAGCGGGGTGGGGCGGCTGACCCTGATCGATGCGGACGAGGTCTGCGTCTCCAATACCAACCGCCAGCTGCATGCGCTGGATGGCGAGTACGGCAAGCCGAAAGTCGAGGTGGTCGCGGCGCGCGCCAAGGCGATCAACCCGGCCATCCGGATCGATGCCATCGAACGCTTCCTCACCCCGTCCACCCTCGACGAACTGCTGGACCGCGGCTACGACGTGGTGCTCGACGCCTGCGACGCCTTCCGCGTCAAGCTCGAAGCCATCGCCTGGTGCCGCCGCCGCAAGCTGCCGGTGGTGAGCGTGGGTTCGGCCGGCGGGCGCACCGACCCGACCATGATCCGCGTGCGCGACCTCTCGCGCACCGAGCACGACGCCATGTTCAGCCTGATCCGCAAGAAGCTCCGCCAGGACTTCGGCTTTCCGCGCAATCCCGACCGCTACTTCGGCGTGTCGGCGGTGTACTCGCTGCAGAACGTGCAGTACCCGCAGGCGGACGGCACGGTCTGCGGCACGCGCCCGCCGGGCGGCGATGCCTTGAACCTGGCCTGCGGCGGCGGCCTGGGCGCGGCCACCCACGTCACCGGCACCTTCGCCTTTGCCGCGGCGGGCAAGGTGCTGGAGAAGCTGCTGGAAAAGAAACCGGCGGCCTGAAGCCGCCGGTTGTCGTGGTTGGCCATGCCAGGGCGATGGCGCATTCCTTCCGTGGGCTAGGCCAGGATCGTCAGTTCCATGGCCTTGGCGGTGACGCGGTTGGCGCCGGTCACCCGCACGAACAGCGGGAACCTGCCCGGCGTCGGCGGGATCAGCCATTCGCCCCAGGCGTGATCCGGCTCGCCCCCGGCCAGCGCGCTCAACGCCGTCATGCCCAGCAGTTGTCCACCGTGCTGCGGATCGCCGAGGAACACCTCGGCCCAGCCATCGGCACGCTGCACCGGGTCGGCACCGACGCTGATGCGGAAACCGGCGTACCGGCCGCCCGGCAGCTCCGCGTGGTCGGACACCAGTTCGCCATGCGCGTTGCGCACCGCCAGCGGCCTGGCCGGCAGCGTCAGCAGGGCGGGCGCGGCGGGTGCCGACGTGGCCCGCAGCGCCGTCGACGCGACCACCAGCGGGAACCATCCCTCCTTGTTCTGCGCCGGGCTGTCGTTGGTGATGCTGATGGCGTTGTGGGTGGTCGCCTGGCCGCTGGTGCTTTCGACGGTCGGCACGAAGTAGACGGCGCTGTTGTCCGCCAGCACCACGCCGGAGCGGTATTCGTTGCCCGGCTTGACCTTGGCGTTGCCGGTGCTGCTGGAGATGCGGATCACCGAGGCCGACGAGGTCAGCGCGTCGGGGTTGAGCTGCAATCCCGCGTTCTTGAATGCCGCCGACTTCTGCAGCGCCGCAGCCAGCGCATTGAGCACTTCGGCCTGGCCGCCGCCGCCCTGGCTGATGTACTGCACGGTATCCAGCACCCGCTTCTGCTGGTCCTGCAGCACGATCGTGTACTTGACGCCGGGCAGCGGGATATTGCGCAGGCGGATCACCGCGAAATCGGTATGGCGCACGTGCGTCTGCGGAGCCAGCGTGCCGTCCGTGCGTTTCCAGCGGATCTCGTTGTCGGGATCGACCACGGCGTAGATGCGGTATTCGCGCCGGGTGCTGCCCGCCGGCAGCGCGGGCGGTTCGAACGCGCAACGGGCCCGGCCGATGCCGCGCGGCGGAATCACGTATTTGTCATCGGCTGCCGAGCGCTGGCTGTCGGGATGCGGACGCGACGGATCGGCCAGGTTCGCGTCGAGGAATTCGACGGCGGCGGTGCCGATGGTGACGCGGGCGCCGGTTTCCTCGCGCGAGATGCTGTCGACCTCGACGTAGTCGAAGCGCACCTTGACCGGCTTGCTGGCGCCGCCGGGTGCCAGGCCGAGCTTGCTGCCGAGGCTGAAGTTATGCACGCGCACCTCGAGCATCAGCTTGGCGCCCGGCGCCACCGCACCCGATACCGGCGTAAGCAGGCCGGTCGTCTTGCTCGGGGTCGCGTAGTAGGCCAGGCCGCCCCGGATGCGGCGGGCATTGTCGAGCGTGTTGAAGCCCGAGCCATCCGGCAGGAAGCGATACGGCAGATTCAGCGCGGCGTCCGGCGCGGCATAGGTTTTCGCCCACCACTCCTGGCCGACGCCCTCGGTGAAGCTGGTGGCGCTGGACATCTTGAGGGTGCCGTCCTTGGTCGCGTAGAACAGCGGCTGGAACGCATAGCCCATGTTCTTGTTGAAGCTCGGCTTGGTCAGCAGCAGCTTGCGGGTGCGCGCGCCGGTGATGTTCTCCAGGCGCTGGTTGTTCCAGCCGTGGCTGCCGCCCGTCGAGGTCTTGAAACTGGCTTTGAAGTTCGTGCTCATGACGAGATAGTCGGCGTTCGCCTCGAACGAGACCGTCGTGTCGGAACTGCCGCTCAGGGTCTTGCTGTACTCGAAGCTCGAGGTGCCGGCCGCCGTGGTGCTCCAGCTGATGTCCTGGGTTTCGCTGTTGCCGTTGCAGAAATACAGGATCGGCGTGGTCAGCGGTTCGGTCACCGTGACGGTTTGCCCGGGCGTGTCGCCGGGGCGGCGGATTTCGCCCATGTCGGCGGGCGCGTAGGCGACGTTCATTCCCGGCGCCAGCACCGGATAGCTCAGCGCGTTGCCGTTCTGATGGGTGGGCTGGTAGACGTCCGGCAGCGTGCTGCCGTCGCAGGAAACCGCCTGCTGCGGAAACGGGCGCGGCATCGAAATATCGACGAATACGAAGTCGCCGTTGTCCGCGGTGCGCCCCAGCAAGCGGTAGCGATAGATGTCCACGGTGCGCAGCACATAGCTCAGCGCGTCGTCGCTGTTGGTGCTTGCCGACAGCTTGGTGGAAAGGCTGCTGACCGCGCTGCTGAATTCGGTGCTTTTTTCGTTGTAGGCATAGCCGAACTTGACGGTCTCGGTCACGTTCAACGACATGCCGGTTTTCTTGACGTCGCCCATCGTGACGCCCGCGCCGATGGTGAGCTCGTCGCTGTGGTTGAAGGTGTTCGCCACGGTGCTGGTGTGGGTGGTGGTCACCTGTTTGCTCTGCTCGTCGGTATAGGTGACGTTGAAGCCCGCCTGGAGGCTGACGTTGACGATGCCCAGCGGACTCGGCGGATCGTTGTTGGGCAGGTAGTCGATATGCTTGGGCGGCTCCTGCAGGATGTAATTGGTGCTGACGATATTGTTGATGGTGATGCGCACCGGCGGCGCCAGCCGGGTCGAACGCCCCTTGAAATCGTAGGCAACGATGGCGATGCCGGTGTTGCTGGCGTTGTCGAATCCGGGATCGCTCGATGCGTTCTTCTCGTCATAGCCGGCGACGGTGATCCCCTGGTCGCCATCGATGTTGAGCGTGCCCCGGTGCAGCGTGACCACGCCGGGCTTGCCTGAGCCGTTGTTGGTGAGGCTGGCCACTGCCAGGGTGTCGGTCGGCGACGGTGGATTGAGCTGGCCGTCGAACAGATTGGCCGCCTTGGCATCGAGCTGGACGATCAATTCGCCGGTGTCCTGGGTCTGGACTTGTCCATACCAGGCGAAATTCCACGCCGGCGCCGCCGAACCATCGCCTCCGGCCTGCGCCGCCGAGATGGAGAAGCCGACCGCCTTGACGTAGTTGTAAGTCCCTTCGTAGAAGTCGAACTTTCCCCGATTGGTGGCCAGCACCGAATACACCACCGCCAGCTGTTTGCGGCCGAGCGTGTAGCCCTTGGCCGGGTCCAGCCGGTACTGGCCTGCGGCCAGCGCGAACACCTGCTTTCTCGGGCCCTGCAGAAAGACCGGATCCGGCGTCGTGCGGCGGGCCCGGAAGTCGTCCCGGTTGACCGCCTTGTGGTGGTGCCGCACCGCCAGCACCGCGCCCTCTTTGGCGGCGTAGTAAGGATCGCGATCGAGCATGGTGACGATCAGGTTGCAGATGTTGTCGTTGTTTCCGCTGCGGCGGCCGTCGGCGTGATAGATCACCGCTACCTGCTCGCGTCCCAGGCCGGTCAGCACGCCATCGATCCTGCGCTGTCCGGTCAGGCCCAGGAAATCGCCCACCGCCACGTCCAGCCCCGTATTGCCCGTGACGTTGTCGGCGACCGTGATCTTCTCGCGTTGCGCCAGGCTGGCCGTGCGCCTGTCGGCATCGACCGAGTAGTCATAGACGACGGCCTGGATACGGATCTTCTCGGGGTTCGCGCGTTCCGCCGCGTGGTAGACCACCAGGATCTGCCGCTTGCCGTTGCCGCTGAAGTCGCCCGTCTTCACGATCACCGTGCCGGGCCGGCGCTGCGACTCGCCCAGGCGAGGCAGGAAAGCCAGCGGATCCGGCAGTCGGATCGCCGTGTGCGAGCCCGGCAGGCCCCATGCGAAGTTGAACACTTCCAGCGTCAGGTCGCTGCCGGTGGTCTCGCGCACGGTAATGATCTCGTCGCGCGTGCGGCCGCCGACCACCAGGCCGTCGAGGTCGGCAATCGCCAGGGCCCCCGGGGTCTGCATATGCATGTGGTCGGCACGCAGGTCCACGTTGTCCGTGAAGATGAAGGAGGGAAGCGCCGTGCCGGCCGCCGCGGCGGCGCCGCCAAGATTGGAGATCGTCCACGTGACCCGGGCATGCTGGTTATTGATCTTCACCAGCGCATGGCGCTTGAGCGCAAAACATTCGTCGTAGTCGTCCGTCATGACCCGCCCCACGGCGACGGCATGGCGCAGATAAGCATCCGATGTGCCATCGGCGGCGTCGAAGTCGTGGGACTTCGACTCTTTCAGCTGTCGATTGTCCTTGAACAGATGCGCGTTGAACCTGGCTCGCGCATCGTTTCTGGACCAGGTCAGCACGCCAAGGCCTTCGTCGCGAAACAGTACGCGGCTGTTGGCAGTCCCGAACGGATCGGCGGCGCCCGGACCGGCCGCTGCATGGAGCGACGGCGTGGCAAGAACTTCTTTCGCATCGACGGACATGGCATTCCCCTGGGTGATGACGGTCGCCCGGCGGATGCCGGGTGCAACCACGGAGGGGCGACGCTATCGCCTCGAACGGGCGCGGTATGTAGCACAAATGCGCCACATGGCCGGGGCGGCGGCGTCCGCATCGAAATGCAAACGGGCAGGCCCAAGGCCCGCCCGTCAGGGGGCGCGCCCGCAGCGCGCCGTTCGATTTTCCTCACCGTCATCCCGGCCCGCGCCGGGATGACGGCTTCGTGCTATTTGAGAAGACGCAACGCTCTTACCAGCCCATGTAATGGCCACCGTTGATGGCCAGGTTGGTGCCGGTGATCCACGCCGCCTCCTCGCCGGTGAGGAAGGCCACCGCATGGGCGATCTCCTCCGGCTTGCCCAGGCGACCGACCGGGATCTGCGCCACGATCTTCTCGCGCACTTCCTCCGGCACCGCCATCACCATGTCGGTGGCGACGTAGCCCGGCGACACCGTGTTCACGGTGATGCCGAACTTGGCGTTCTCCTGCGCCAGCGAAATGGAGAAGCCGTGCATGCCGGCCTTGGCCGCGGCGTAGTTGGCCTGGCCGTACTGGCCCTTCTGGCCGTTGATCGAGCTGATCTGCACGATGCGGCCCCACTTGCGCCCGCGCATGCCGTCGATCACCGGGCGGGTGACGTTGAAGCAGGCGTTGAGGTTGGTGTTCACCACGTCCATCCACTGCTGGTAGCTCATCTTGTGGAAGGTGGTGTCGCGGGTGATGCCCGCGTTGTTGACCAGGATCTCGACCGGGCCGGCCTGGGCCTCGATCTCGCGCACCATGGTTTCGCACGAAGCCGGATCGGACACGTCGCCCTGCACCAGCACCACGTCGTAGCCTTCCTGTTTCATCGCGGCGCGCCACGCCTCAGCCTTGGCCGGGTCGCGGTAATTGGTGGCGACGCGATGGCCCTGGCGGGCCAGATACCGAACGATGGCGGTGCCGATGCCGCCCGTGCCACCCGTGACCAATGCCGTGCGCTGCGTCATGCCGTTGTCTCCATAGATGCGCGAAGAGTGCGAGAAAGCCGAACCAGTGTTGCCAAGCCATGTTGATAGGGAAACATGGCAATTCGTCGACGTAAGGAAACCGCCATGCGCGCGATGCGCTGCGCCGTGGCGGCTCGGTCTTTATAGCGGTTTATGCGGCCGGAAGGCAGCGCTTCAGCAGGCCAGGCGTTCGCTGCAGTGCGGCAAACGCGTGGGATCGAAATGCGCGAGCGCCTGGGACAGCAAGGCCTCGGGATGGTTCGCTTCCATCCCGCAGGGAAGTTCGAGAAAACGCAGGGCGCGGCGTAGGGCCGGCAGCGGATCGCGCGGATCGACCGGATGCGCATTTTCAGACTTCGAGAGCTTGCGCCCCTGCGCATCCACCGCCAGCGGCAGGTGCAGATAGGTCGGCGAGGCCAGTCCCAGGCAGCGCTGCAGCCAGAGCTGGCGCGGAGTGGAATCGAGCAGGTCGTTGCCGCGCACCACCTGGGTGACGCCCTGCCAGGCATCGTCCACCACGCAGGCCAGCTGGTAGGCGTAGAAGCCTTCCACCCGCCTGATCACGAAATCGCCGGCCGACTCGCGCAGGTTCTGCCGCTGCGGGCCTTGCAGGCCGTCCACGAAGCCCACCTCCACGTCAGGCACGCGCAAGCGCCAGGCCGGCGCGCGCGACGGATCCGGCGCCGCCACGCAGCGCCCGTCGCGATGCATGCCGCCGGCCGCGGCCAGGTCGGCGCGGCTGCACCAGCAGGGGAAGACCTGGTCGCGCTCGCGCAGCTGCTCGAAGGCCGCTTCGTAAGCGTCAAGGCGATGTGATTGGAACAAGGCCGGTTCATCGGCGACGAGTCCGAAGGCGGGCAGGGCGTCGAGGATGCCGCGTGCCGAATCGGGCACTTCGCGCGGCGGGTCGATGTCCTCCATGCGCAGCAGCCAGCGGCCCCCGGCGTGGCGCGCGCACAGCCAGCTGGCCAGGGCGGCGACGAGGGAACCGAAGTGGAGTTGGCCGGTCGGAGAGGGGGCGAAGCGTCCGCGATAGGTCATCCATGCATTGTAGGGGGCAGCGGCGCGGCCGCTCTTGAAACCGGTACGCTTTGCCACGATTACTTGCGTGCGGCCTCGCCGCATTCCCTTTTCATGACTGCCCAGAGAGACAGCCATGCGTCGCATCGCACTGTTCCTGCTTACCAATATCGCCGTCCTGTTCCTGCTCAGCATCGTGTGCCGGCTGCTCGGCATCGACCAGTGGGCCGCCTCGCGCGGGCTGGGCGGCATGCCCGGCCTGCTGGCCTACGCCGCCGTGTTCGGCATGGGCGGCGCCTTCATCTCGCTGGCCATGTCCAAGTGGATGGCCAAGATGTCCACCGGCGCCCGCGTGATCGAGCAGCCGCAGAACGAGGGCGAGCGCTGGCTGCTCGACACCGTGCGCCGCCACGCGCAGAACGCCGGCATCGGCATGCCCGAGGTGGCGATCTACGACGCGCCGGAAATGAACGCCTTCGCCACCGGCATGAGCAAGAACAGCTCCCTGGTGGCGGTCAGCACCGGCCTGCTGCAGCAGATGGACCGCGAGCAGGTGTCGGCCGTGCTGGCCCATGAGATCGGCCACGTCGCCAACGGCGACATGGTTACCCTGACCCTGATCCAGGGCGTGCTCAACACCCTGGTGATCGTGGCGGCGCGCCTGGTCGGCCGCGCGGTGGACAGCTGGCTGTCCGGCGGGCGCGAGCGCGACGGCGGCGGCATCGGCTACTTCGTGTCGGTGATGGTGCTGCAGCTGGTGTTCGGCCTGTTCGCCTCGATGATCGTGATGGCCTTCTCGCGCTGGCGCGAGTTCCGCGCCGACGCCGCCGGCGCCCAGCTGGCCGGCCGCGGCGCCATGATCTCGGCCCTGCAGCGCCTGCAGGCCAACCACGGCGAGAGCACCCTGCCGCAGACCATCGCCGCGTTCGGCATCTCCGGCCACCTGGCCTCGGGCTTCCAGCGCCTGTTCATGAGCCACCCGCCGCTGGACGAGCGCATCGCCGCGCTGCAGCAGCGGGCCTGAGCACAGGGTTTTTCCCAGGAGGCGGGCGCGCGGCGCCCGCCTCCCTTGTTATGGTTCGACATCGTCAACGTTCCGCATCAGCCATCCACGCCAACACAGCGTCCATGACTATGACCACCGAAACCCGCAAGTTCGAAGCCGAAGTCGCCCAGGTCCTGCACCTGGTCACCCATTCGCTGTACTCGCACAAGGAAATCTTCCTGCGCGAGCTGATTTCCAACGCCTCCGATGCCTGCGACAAGCTGCGCTTCGAGTCGATCGCCCAGCCCGAACTCCTGGCCGGCGACGGCGAGCTGCGCATCGACGTGAGCTGGGACCCGGCCGCGCGCACCGTCACCGTGCGCGACAACGGCGTCGGCATGAGCCTGGACGAAGTGGTGGCCAATATCGGCACCATCGCCAGTTCCGGCACGCGCCGCTTCCTGGAGGCGATGAGCGCCGAGCAGAAGACCGACGCGCGCCTGATCGGCCAGTTCGGCGTGGGCTTCTATTCCGCCTTCGTGGTGGCCGACCGCGTCACCGTGCTGACCCGCCGCGCCGGCGCGCCGGCCGGCGAGGGCGTGAAGTGGGAGAGCGACGGCAAGGGCGAGTACTCGCTGGAGGGCCTGGATCTGGCCGAACGCGGCACTACCGTGATCCTGCATCTGAAGGCCGGCGAGGACGAATTCCTGCAGCCGTGGACGCTCAAGTCCCTGATCACCCGCTATTCCGACCACGTGGCCTTCCCGATCCGCATGCCGCTGGAAGCGGACGGCAAGCCGGGCGAGGAATGGGAAACCGTCAACGCCGCCTCGGCGCTGTGGACCAAGCCCAAGTCGGAGATCAGCGACGAGGACTACCAGAGCTTCTACAAGTCGCTCGGCCACGACTTCAACGACGCGCTGGCCTGGACGCACAACCGCGTCGAAGGCAGCCAGAGCTTCACCACCCTGCTGTACATCCCGGCGCAGCCGCCGTTCGAGCTGATGATGGGCGGGCGCGACGAGCGCAAGGGCCTGAAGCTGTACATCAAGCGCGTCTTCATCATGGACGCCGCCGAGGAGCTGCTGCCGAACTACCTGCGCTTCGTGCGCGGCGTCGTGGACGCGGACGACCTGCCGCTCAACGTCAGCCGCGAGATCCTGCAGCAGAACCGCCAGCTCGAGCGCATCAAGAGCGCCTGCGTGAAGCGCGTGCTCGACCTGCTGGAAAAGCTGGCGCGCGACGAACCCGAAAAATTCGCCACCTTCTATAAGGCCTTCGGCAACACGCTGAAGGAAGGCATCGTCGAAGACCACGCCAACCGCGAACGCATCGCCAAGCTGCTGCGCTTCGCCTCGACCAAGGGCGAGGGCGCGGCGCAGACGGTGTCGCTGGACGACTACATCGGCCGCATGGCGCCGGGCCAGGAAACCATCTGGTACATCACCGCCGACAGCCACGCGGCGGCGCTGGGCAGCCCGCAGCTGGAGGCGTTCAAGGCCAAGGGCATCGAAGTGCTGCTGATGTCCGACCGCATCGACGAATGGATGCTCGGCAGCCTCAGCGAATACGCCGGCAAGAAGCTGCAGAACGTGGCCAAGGGCGAGCTGCCGCTGGACGAGGCGGACAAGCAGCGCCAGGAAGAAGCCAGCAAGGCCGCCGAGCCGCTGCTGCACAAGCTGAAGGAGCTGCTGGGCGAGCGGGTGAAGGACGTGCGCGTGTCGGCGCGCCTGACCGATTCGCCGTCCTGCCTGGCGCTGTCGGATTTCGAGATGGCCCCGCATCTGGCCCGCCTGCTGCGCGAAGCCGGGCACGACGCGCCCGAGAGCAAGCCGACGCTGGAGATCAATCCGCGCCACGCCCTGCTGCAGCGCGTGGAAGCGGAGGGCGACGAAAGCAAGGCGCGCGACCTGGCCAACCTGCTGCTGGAGCAGGCGGAGATCACGGCCGGCGCGCAGCTGCCGGATCCGGCGGGCTTTGTGCAGCGCATGAACCGCGTGCTGCTCGGCTGAGCGAAGCATCCATTCGCGCATGAAAAAAGCCCGCCGGTGACGGCGGGCTTTTTTTGTGGACTCGGGCCTGAGGCTCAGCGGCCCCGGCTGGCCGGAGGCGTACCGCCCGGATTGCCGGCCGGCGCGTTCATGGACGGCATCGACTGCAAGGCGCGCTCGGCACCGGTCGGATAGCCGAACCCGCCCTGGTGGCCGTCGAAGCGCGGAGCATGCATGCGCCGCGGCCAATCGTCATTGGCCAGCATCAGCCGGCGCCCATCCAGGTTCACCCAGTGCCAGCGGCCGATCGGCACCGGCTGCGCGGACAGATAGGCGAAGCCGGCGTCGTACTTGCCGTCGTCGCGCGGCGAAGCTTGCAGCGCGACGTTGATGATGCACTGGCTGCTGATCGCCTTGCCCTTCCAGTGCGCGGGGCCGGAGACCATCTCGTCCAGGTTGGTGCGCAGCAGCCGTTCCATCACGGGAGGCAGCTCGCGCGCCGGCGAGGCGCTGGTGATCTTGCCCGCGGCGTCGACGTTGACCAGGACGGGCAGGGTTCTTAGGGGAAAATCGCTGAGCGATTCGCTCGCCATCGCCGCCTGCGAGGCGACGAGCGACAAGCCCAGTACCGCGAGGAAATGCATGCGCTTCATGGCTGGCTCCTTGGCTGGAGGGTGGGGGCCTCCGGGCCGCTGTCGCGGCCTCCTCCCGCGCGGACTGTGATCCTGGCCCGGGCCGGTGTCAACGCGGCAGGGCCGCGGCGAGCCGGGCGATGCGCCGCGCCTCGATGCCGATCTCGCGCAGCTGCCCCGTTGGCGAGGGACTCTGGCCGCAGAAGAACAGCCCCGGCGCGGCGGCCGCACCGGTGACGCGCGGCTGGCCCTGTGCATCGAGCGCTTCGGGCGTGCCAGGCAGCAGCGTGCGCAGGTCGGGGCGGAAGCCGGTGGCGAGGATCACCGCGTCGAAGGCTTCGGTTACCGCCTTGCCGCCGGTAGCAGGCGAGGGTTCGAACGCCACGCCCTCGGCGGTGAAGTGTCCGATGCCGCCGCGCACCTTGATCCGTCCGGCGCGGATCGCCGCCACCGTGCCGATATCCAGCAGCGGAATCTTGCGGTCCTCGGCGATCATCCGGCGCGGCCCCTTGGATGCCTTCACCAGGCCCAGGCGTTCGATGGAACCGACGGCGAGGCGGATCGCCGGCGCGTTGAGCGCATCGGCCAGGGCTGGCGGCAGGGCGGCCTGGCTGACCGCCCAGGTGAGGATGGGCAGGCCAAGGAGCTCGCGCGGCAGGATGCAGACCGGACTGCGCACTGCCAGGGTGGTATCGACGCCGGCATCGGCCAGGTCCAGCGCGATCTCGCCGCCGGAGTTGCCGAAGCCCACCACCAGCACGCGGCGGCCGGCGTAAGGCGCGGGGTTGCGGTAGCTGCTGCTGTGGATCACGTCGCCGCGGTATTGGGCCTGCCCGGGCCAGGCCGGTACGTGCGGGAAATCTGCCCAGCCGGTGGCGATCACCACGATCGGCGCGTTCCATGCGCGCGTCGGCGTTTCCACCCGCCAGCCGTGTTCCGTGCGCAGAACGGCGCGCGCGGCGCTGCCGAATTCCGGCCGCAGCTCGAAGTGCGCCGCATAGCTTTCCAGATACGCCACCACCTGCGCCCGCGACGGATAGCGCGGATAGTCGCGCGGCATCGGCAGCCCCGGCAGGCCGGAATGGCCGCGGTCGGTGTGCAGGTGCAGGCGGTCGTAGTGGCGGCGCCAGACCGCGCCCACCGTGGCGGCCTTCTCCAGGATGACGCTGCGCAGGCCCTGCTCGCCGAGCATGGCGGCGCAGGCCAGGCCGGCGGGGCCGGCGCCGATCACCAGGGCGTCCGTGTCGCTCATCGGTGCATGCCTTCGTCGGGTGGCGGTGCGGCGATTATGGGCATTCCATCGCGCCTTCGCGCCGGGCCGGCGAAGGTCGTGGCGAAGCTGCGAAACTAGCGGCCTGGTTTCTCTCCAAGCTCCGGTGCCGATGACCGCCCTGATCCTGCTGTTCGCCTGTCTCCTGCTCGGCCTGCTGGTGCAGCGCCATGCGCGGCCGCCGGCCGGCACGGTGCAGGGCATCAACTGGTGGGTGATCAATATCGCGCTGCCGGCGCTGGTGCTGCAGCTGGTGCCGAAGGTGCAGGTGAATGCGCAGCTGTGGTTTCCGGTGGCCGCCATGTGGATCACCTTCTTCGGCGCCTGGGCCTTGTTCGCCGCGCTGGGGCGCGGGCTGGGCTGGTCGCGCGGGCGCGTCGGCGCGCTCACCCTGGTGTGCGGGCTGGGCAATACCTCGTTCATGGGCTACCCGATGATGCAGGCCCTGCACGGCTCGGAAGGCCTGACCCTGGCGGTGGTGGCCGACCAGCTCGGCTGCTTTCCGCTGCTGGCTTCGGCCGGCGTGGTGGTGGCCAATCTCTACGCGGGCGGCTCCACCGATGCGGGCGCGATCGCGCGGCGCATCCTCACTT
This sequence comes from Dyella sp. SG609, assembly GCF_012275375.1. GTDB lineage: Bacteria > Pseudomonadota > Gammaproteobacteria > Xanthomonadales > Rhodanobacteraceae > Dyella_D > Dyella_D marensis. The sequence goes on from NZ_JAAZQJ010000001.1 coordinate 303,579, forward strand.
TTCCGGCGTTTCTGGCGCTGGTGCTGGGCGGCATCGTCGGTGCGCTGGGCGGCTGGCCGCCCGTGGCCGACGGCGTGCTGGGCGCGGTCGGCAATACGCTGACGCCGCTGGCGCTGTTCTCGGTGGGCCTGCAGTTCAAGTTCAGGCTCGGCGAACGCCAGGCCGCGCCGCTGGCGCTGGGCCTGGCCTGGAAGCTGGCGCTGGCGCCCTTGATCAGCCTGGCCGTCGGCGTGGCGGCGGGCGTGGGCGGCCTGGTGCTGATGGTGGGCGTGCTGCAGGCGGCGATGGCGCCGATGATCTCGGCGGCGATCCTGGCCGACGAGCACGGGCTGGAACCGTCGCTGGCCAATACCGTGCTGGGCGCGGGCATCGTGCTCTCGCTCGCCACCGTGCCTTTGGCCAATCTGCTGCTCGGCGGATAATGCCGGCATGACCGCATCGACCGAACTCAACGCCGTGCGCGTGGACGTATGGCTCTGGGCCGCGCGCCTCTTCAAGACCCGCAGCCTGGCCAAGCAGGCCATCGACGGCGGCAAGATCGACGTCAACGACGCCGGCTGCAAACCCGCCAAGACCCTGCACGCCGGCGACCGCCTGCGCATCAGCCGCGGCGAGGAACGCCTGGAAGTGGAGGTGCTGGCGCTGAGCGAAAAGCGCGGCCCGGCCCCAGCGGCACAGGCCTTGTACCGCGAGACCGAAGCCAGCGCCGCGGCACGCGAACAGGCGCGCGAACAACGCCGCCTGGTCGGCGCCGCCGGCCCGCTGCGGCGCCCGGACAAGCAGGAACGCCGGGAATTGCGACGCTTAAAGGACTCTCTCTGAGCAGCGCATCGCAGTTTGTCCGGCGCTTCTGAGCGAGCATGCGCATCGGCTACGGCGCGGCGCGATGGCGTTCCGCCCCGGCAGCCAGCGGAAAAAGGGGCCGCGCATCATGTCTGGAATCGGATTCTTCAAGCGCCTGCTCGGTGCCGCGGCACAGGAGCAGGCAGAGGCCGTGCGGCTGCAGGCACCGGAAGGCGCGCGCGTGCTGATGGTCGACGACTCGCCCACCTTGCTGGCCGTGCTCGGCCGGCAGCTCGGCCAGGAAGGCTATGCCACGCTGCGGGCGCTGGACGGCGAAAGCGCGCTGGAGGTGGCGCGCGCCGAACAGCCGGCGCTGATCTTCCTGGACATCGTGCTGCCCGGCATCAACGGCTTCGCCGTGCTGCGCACGCTGCGCCACGACCCGCTCACCCGCGACATCCCGATCGTGATGATCAGCGGCAACCAGCAGGCCACCGAGCAGTTCTACGTGCAGCGCTTCGGCGCCGACGACTTCCTCAAGAAGCCGTTCGGCCGGCGCGAGGTGCAGGTGTGCATCGACCGCCTGGTGCGCACCGGCCGCCTGCCGGCGCGTGTGGCGGAAGCGGTGGAGGTGGCGGCGATGCCGGAGCTGCCGTGCGAGGAGCTGCCGTCCGGCCTGTCCGGCCTGGCCGTATGACGGCGGCGTAGGTTGGGGTGAGCCGCAGGCGAACCCCAACGTGGCGAAGCGTACGAAGGCACCGATGTTGGGGTTCGCCTGCGGCTCACCCCAACCTACGCCGGATGTCCGGTCCCGACAAAAAAGCGCCGCAGCGTCATCACGCTGCGGCGCTTCGCTTTTCCAGCCTTTCAGGCTGCGAACAACATCACTTCAGCTCGAACCGATCCAGCTCCATCACCTTGCCCCACGCCGCCACGAAGTCGCGCACGAACTTCGCCTCGGCGTCCGCGCTGCCGTAGACCTCGGCGACCGCGCGCAGGATCGAGTTGGAACCGAACACCAGGTCCGCACGCGTGGCGGTCCACTTCAGTTCGCCGCTCTTGCGGTCGCGGCCTTCGAAGGTTTCCTTCGACACCGCCTTCCACTCCGTGCCCATGTCCAGCAGGTTGACGAAGAAGTCGTTGCTCAGCGTGCCGGGACGCTGGGTGAAGACGCCGTGGCGGCTGTGGCCGACGTTGGTGTCCAGCACGCGCAGGCCGCCGACCAGCACGGTCATCTCCGGCGCGCTCAAGGTCAGCAGCTGGGCCTTGTCGACCAGCAGCACCTCGGACGGCACGCTGTAGCGCTGCTTGAGGAAGTTGCGGAAGCCGTCGGCCACCGGTTCCAGCACGGCGAAGGATTCGACGTCGGTCTGCTCCTGCGAGGCATCCATGCGGCCCGGCGCGAACGGCACCGTGGCCTCGACGCCGGCCTGCTTCGCGGCCTGTTCGACCGCGGCATTGCCGCCCAGCACGATCAGGTCGGCCAGCGAGACGCGCTTGTCGCCGGACTGCGCCGCATTGAACTCGTGCTTGATGCGCTCCAGCACCTTCAGCACCTTGGCCAGCTGTTCCGGCTGGTTCGCCGCCCAGTCCTTCTGTGGGGCCAGGCGGATGCGCGCGCCGTTGGCGCCGCCGCGCTTGTCCGAGCCGCGGAAGGTGGACGCCGAGGCCCAGGCGGTGGAGACCAGCTCGGCGGTCGACAGGCCGGAGGCAAGTACCTTGGCCTTCAGCGCGGCGATGTCCTGGGCGTCGATCAGCTGGTGGTCGACGGCGGGGATCGGGTCCTGCCAGATCAGCGCTTCGGCCGGCACTTCCGGGCCGAGGTAGCGCGCGCGCGGACCCATGTCGCGATGGGTGAGCTTGAACCAGGCGCGGGCGAAAGCGTCGGCGAATTCCTCGGGGTGCTGGTGGAAGCGGCGCGAGATCTTTTCGTAGGCCGGATCGATCCGCAGCGAAAGATCGGTGGTGAGCATGGTCGGGCGATGCTTCTTCGAGGCGTCGTGCGCATCGGGGATCACGTCGCCGGCGTCCTTCGCCACCCACTGGTGCGCGCCGGCCGGGCTCTTGCTCAGTTCCCACTCGTAGCCGAACAGGTTGTCGAAGAAGCCGTTGCCCCACTTCGTCGGGGTGGTGGTCCAGGTCACTTCCAGGCCGCTGGTGATGGCGTGCGAACCCTTGCCGCTGTTGAAGCTGCTGCGCCAGCCCAGGCCCATTTCCTCGATGTCCGCCCCTTCCGGTTCCACGCCCACGTGGTCGGCCGGGCCGGCGCCATGGGTCTTGCCGAAGGTGTGGCCGCCGGCGATCAGGGCCACCGTCTCCTCGTCGTTCATGGCCATGCGGCCGAAGGTCTCGCGGATGTCCTTGGCGGCGGCCAGCGGATCGGGCTTGCCTTCCGGGCCTTCGGGGTTCACGTAGATCAGGCCCATCTGCACCGCGGCCAGCGGGTTCTCCAGATCGCGTTCGCCGGAATAGCGCTTGTCGCCACCCAGCCAGGTGGTCTCGGTGCCCCAGTAGACGTCTTCTTCCGGCTCCCACACGTCCGGGCGGCCGCCGGCGAAGCCGAAGGTCTTGAAGCCCATCGATTCCAGCGCGACGTTGCCGGCCAGGATCATCAGGTCGGCCCAGGAGATGTTGCGGCCGTACTTCTGCTTCAGCGGCCACAGCAGGCGGCGCGCCTTGTCCAGGTTGCCGTTGTCCGGCCAGCTGTTGAGCGGCGCGAAACGCTGCTGGCCCGCACCGGCGCCGCCGCGGCCGTCGCCGGTGCGGTAGGTGCCGGCGCTATGCCAGGCCATGCGGATGAACAGCGGGCCGTAGTGGCCGAAGTCGGCCGGCCACCAGTCCTGCGAATCGGTCATCAGCGCGTGCAGGTCGCGCTTGAGCGCGTCGTAGTCGAGTTCGCCGAAGGCCTTGGCGTAGTCGAAATCGCCATCCATCGGATCGGTCAGCGGGGAATGCTGGTGGAGAATCTTCAGATTGAGCTGGTTGGGCCACCAGTCCTTGTTGCTGGTGCCCGTCTTGCCGGCGTGATGGAAGGGACACTTCGACTGGCCCGCGTCGGGCGCGGTCTCGGAGGTAGGCGTGACGATGTGGGGATCTTGATTCACAGGAGATTCCTTCTAGTCGGAGTGGCTGGCGTCGGCTGGCTTGCCGTCCCAATCTACGCAGATGGGTTCCTTAGGTGAACTAGATTGTTCTGATCTTTCTGATAGCTTCGAGCTATGACTTAAGCCGCCTCGGGGCCGATCAGCTTCAAGGCCATCTCGCGCGCCGCCAGCCGCACTTCCTCGACGAAGGCCGGATCGTCGATGGTGCGCGCCAACACCATGCCGCCCACGCACAGCGCGGTGATGGCCAGGCCGCGCTTGCGCGCCTCCTCGCCCTCGCAGCCTTCCAGGCCGCCGCTGAGCATGCCGGCCATGTGCTCGACCAGCTTGCAGTAGGCCATCCGCGCCTGCGGCCCGGCGCGCGCCGCGTCGGCGGGCAGGGCCACCAGCGGGCAATGGCCTTCGACATCTTCCAGGTGCGCGGTGGACAGGTAGATGTTCACCATCTGCTGCGCGCAGGCGGTGCCTTTGGCGTCCGGGTCGAACTCGATACCGCTCCAGCGCTGCGACGGATCGAAGTGCATATAGGCCGCGACCGTCTCGGCATACAGCTCTTCCTTGGCCTTGAAGTGGTTGTAGAAGCCGCCGCGGGTCAGCCCCGCCTGCCGCATGATTTCGTCAATAGATACGTCGGAAAAACCGCGGCGATTGAACAGCTCGCGCGCGGATTCGACGATGCGCTCGCGGGTTTTCTGCTTGTGTTCGGCGGTATAGGGCATGGCGGCGTCATGCAGGGGAAGGGAAGCCGCGCAAGCGTACTCCCGCCGCAGAATATGTTCTTGAACATATGAAGTTCGCCGGCAGACTTCGTGGCCATCCCCCGGGGCAGGAGCCCCTCACCTATGGAGGCACGACCATGAAGCTGTACTACGCAGAGACCATGAATCCGCGCAAGGTCTGCGCGGTGGCGAAGTACCTGGGATCCCCGGTGGAATTCATCCGCGTGGACCTCAGCAAGGGCGAGCATCGCGCGCCGGCCTTCCTGGAGCAGAACCCGAACGGCAAGGTGCCGCTGCTGGTCGATGGCGAGCTGCGGCTGTGGGAGAGCACCGCGATCATGGCGCACCTGGCTGTGCAGGCCGGTTCCGATCTGTGGCCCGCGGATGCGGCCAGCCAGGTGGAAGTGCTGCGCTGGCTGTCCTGGGACATGGTGCATTTCTCGCGCCACGGCAGCTCGCTGTACTTCGAGCACATCATCAAGCCCTGGGCCGGCCTGGGCGAGCCCAATGCCGCGGCGGTGGAAGAGGCGACCGGCTTCTTCAAGCGCTTCGCCGCGGTGCTCGACGCGCACCTGGCGACGCGCGATTACCTCGTAGGCAACCAGCTCAGCATCGCCGACTTCGGCGCCGGCGTGCTGTTGCCGTGGGCGAAGGAAGCGCGCCTGCCGGTGGCGGGCTTCGCCAACATCGAGCGCTGGCATGAGCGGCTGATGGCCTTGCCGGGCTGGCGCGATCCGTTCCCGGCGCCGGTGCCGGCAGCCGCTTAAGACAGCACGGTGTACCGTCTCAAAGCAGGGCTTTGAGACGGTACAAAACCTCCAGCGCCTCGCGCGGCGTCAGCGCATCCGGATCCACTTCGTCCAGCGCACGCTCCGCCGCCGACGGTTCCGCCGGCGCGAACAGGCCCAGCTGCGGCGAGCTGTCCGCCTTCGGCTTCGCCGCCGACGCCTGCTGGTGCATGCCGCGCTCCAGCTCCGCCAGCGTGCGCCGAGCATCGGCGATCACCGACTTCGGCAGGCCGGCCAGCGCCGCCACCTGCAGGCCGAAGCTGCGGTTGGCCGGGCCTTCCTTCACCGCGTGCATGAAGACCAGCTGCTCGCCGTATTCCACCGCGTCCAGATGCACGTTCGCGATAGTGGGATATTCGCTGGCCAGTTCGGTCAGCTCGAAATAATGCGTGGCGAACAAGGTGTACGCACGGCTGCTCGCCGCCAGGTGCACCGCCGCCGCGCGCGCCAGCGCCAGGCCGTCGTAGGTGCTGGTGCCGCGGCCGACTTCGTCCATCAGCACCAGGCTGGAAGCGGTGGCGTTGTGCAGGATATTGGCCGTCTCGCTCATCTCCACCATGAAGGTGGACTGCCCGCGCGACAGGTCGTCGCCCGCGCCGATGCGGGTAAAGATGCGGTCGACCGGGCCGATCGCCGCCGCGCTGGCCGGCACGTAGCTGCCGATATGCGCGAGCAGCACGATCAGCGCGTTCTGCCGCATGTAGGTGGATTTACCGCCCATGTTCGGGCCGGTGATCACCAGCATGCGGCGCGCGTCGTCGAGATGCAGGTCGTTCGGCTCGAACGGTTCGGCGCGCACTTTCTCCACCACCGGATGGCGGCCGCGCTCGATGTGCAGGCCGGGCTCGTCGGTGAGCGTGGGCGCGCTCCAGTCCAGCGTCGCGGCGCGTTCGGCCAGGGTGGACAGCACGTCCAGCTCGGCCATCGCGGCGGCGGCGGATTTCAGCGGTTCCAGGCGCTGGGTCAGTGTGTCGAGCAGCGCTTCGTACAGCGCGCGCTCGCGCATCAGCGAGCGCTCCTTGGCCGAGAGCACCTTGTCCTCGAAGGTTTTCAGTTCTTCCGTGATGTAGCGCTCGGCGTTCTTGGTGGTCTGGCGGCGCGTGTAGTGCGTGGGCGCTTTTTCCGACTGCGCCTTGCTGATCTCGATGTAGTAGCCGTGCACGCGGTTGTAGCCGACCTTGAGCGTGGCAATGCCGCTGGCGGCTTTCTCGCGCTCTTCCAGTTCGACCAGGTACTGGTCGGCATGCGTGGACAGGCGGCGCAGTTCGTCCAGCTCCGCGTCGTAGCCGTCGGCGATCACGCCGCCGTCGCGCTGCAGCACCGGCGGCTGCGGCACCACCGCGGCGGCGAGCAGGGCGGCGTTGTCGGCATGGTCGCCGATGCGTTCGACCAGCGCGTGCAGCAGCGGGCTGTCCAGCGCGGCGATTTCCGCGCGCAGCAGCGGTGCGGCGGCGAGGCCGTCGCGCAGCGTGGACAGATCGCGCGGACGCGCCGAGCGCAGCGCCACGCGGGCCAGGATGCGTTCCAGGTCGCCGATGCCGCGCAGGCGTTCGCGCAGGCTTTCGTAACCGCGGCCGTTCATTGACGCGTTGTCGAGCAACGCGCCGATCGCCTGGTGGCGCCGGCGCAGCGCCTCGCGCGAGCGCAGCGGGCGGTTGAGCCAGCGGCGCAGCAGGCGCGCGCCCATCGGCGTCACGCTTTCGTCCAGCACGCCGAGCAGGGTGTGTTCGGTGCGGCCGCTGGGGTGCGTGTCCAGCTCGAGATTGCGGCGCGTGGCGGCGTCCATCGCGATGGTCTCGCTGGCGCTTTCCACCGACATGCCGGAGACGTGCGGCAGCGCGCTCTTCTGCGTTTCTTCCACGTAGCCGAGCAGGCAGCCGGCCGCGGCGATCGCCAGCGGCAGGTTGTCCACGCCGAAGCCGCCGAGGTCGCGCGTGCCGAAGAAGCGGTTCAGTTCGCGCCGCGCGGCATCGCTGTCGAAATGCCACGGCGGGCGCCGGCGCAGGCCGGGCAGGCCGCTGACCAGCTTGGGCCAGGCCACGGCTTCGTCGACCAGGGTCTCGGCCGGCTGCAGCCGCGCCAGCTCCGCGGCGAGGGCTTCGGCGCTGGGCACTTCGCTGAGCAGGAAGCGGCCGCTGCCCAGGTCCACCCAGGCCAGGCCGTAGCTGGCCTGCGGACCGGCGGCTATGGCCAGCAGCAGGTTGTCGCGGCGTTCTTCCAGCAGGGCGGCGTCGGTGACCGTGCCCGGCGTGACGATGCGCACCACCTTGCGTTCGACGATGCCCTTGGCCAGCGCCGGATCGCCGATCTGCTCGCAGATCGCCACCGACTCGCCCAGGCGCACCAGCTTGGCCAGGTAATTCTCCACCGCGTGATACGGCACGCCCGCCATCGGAATCGGCTGGCCGGCCGACTGGCCGCGCTGGGTGAGGGTGATGTCGAGCAGCCGCGCCGCCTTGCGCGCGTCGTCGTAGAACAGCTCGTAGAAATCGCCCATGCGGAAGAACAGCAGCACCTCGGGGTGCGCGGCCTTGGCCGTCAGGTACTGGCGCATGAGCGGGGTGTGTTCGAGATGCGTGTCCGTCATCGGTGTCCGTGCAATCCGGTGGCTCTTCCGGCTGGCGCTGGCGGGCAGGCGCGGGCCGCGAAGAGTGCGGCGGCCGGGGAAGATGGAGCGAAAGCGCCGAAGCATACGGCCTGGGGCAGCTTCGATCCATGCCGCTTTCCGGCGCCATGCCGTAAGCCCGACGTAAGTCGCTGACGCGGCAGCTATCGGCCGCACGCACGGCGCGATCCCGGGGTATTTCAAAAACGCCGCGCGAGTTCGTCCTCCGGGGGTCTTTGGTCACTCGCGAGCTTTCCGCTTGAACATCCGTCTCACCGTCTCCGATGGCGGCGCCTTGAAGCTGGCGCCGGGCTTGCGCCGCCCGGCGCCCGCCGTGCCGGGGCGCGGCTGGCTGGCCTCGCTGCGGCAGCGCCAGGACTGGCCGCGCGCGCCACGCGCCCGCCTGCGCGAAGCGGCCAAGTACCTGGCGCGCGCGCTATGCCTGCCGCTGCTGCATACCGGCTACCTGCGCTTCGTGCAGGGCGATGCGCGCATGCATGCCTGCTGCCGCCGCGATCCGCGCCTGTTCGAGCGCCATCTGCACCGCTTCGTCAACGACCAGTGGCGCCGCCGCGAACGCCTGCGCGCGCTGCTCTCGCACTACCGCTTCATGCTGGCGCGGCTGCCGGCGCCGCTGTTCGACGCCATCTACGTCGAAGGCGGCGTGCCGATCGGCCTGCTGGCGCTGAAGGACGGCAGCGAGCTGGTGCTGAGCCTGCGCCCGTCGATCGACAAGGGCTGCGAAGGCGAGTTCGGCATCCATCTGGAGGAAATCGGCGGGCGCACGCTGTATCGCGTGGTGTGCACGGTGATCGACGACGGCCGCGCGCTGGCCATCGGCTGCCTGCAGGGGCCGGGCGGCGACGATGCGCGCGAGCTGGTGCGCGAGCTGACCAAGCAGATGCACGGCCTGCGCCCGAAGCAGCTGATGCTGGGCCTGGCCTGCGCCTTCGCGCGCCACGCCGGCATCGCCCGCGTGGTCGGCATCGCCAATCGCGCCCACCCGCTGAACCGCCGCCGCGCCGGGCAGTTCCAGGCGGATTACGATGCGTTCTGGACGGAACAGCATGGCGTGGCCGAGGACGGCTGGTTCGCCTTGCCGGTGGAGCCGCCGCGCAAGAGCGAGGCCGACGTGCCCAGCCACCACCGTGCCGCGTTCCGGCGCCGCGAGGCGCTGCGCCTGGCCGCGGAAGGCGTGCTGACCGCCGCGCTCGGCCGCGCGGCGCCGCAGGCCGAAGCCGTGGCCGCACCCGCGCCGCGCGCCGCCGCACCGTTCATGCCCTTTTTGCCGCAGGAGCCCGCGTGGATACCGTGAGCCCTTCCACCGACCAGCCCGGCACCCGCACGTCCGCGCACGTCGCGCGCCTGGAGGAGCTGTGCCGCACGCATCACCGCGCGCTGCTGGCCTTCCTGCAGTGCCGGCTGCAGTCGATTTCCGATGCGCAGGAAGTGGCGCAGGAAGCCTATGTGCGCATGCTGACGCTGGAGCGTCCCGAAGGCGTCGACGACCTGCGCGCCTATCTGTTCCGCACCGCCTCCAACCTGGCCATGGATCGCCTGCGCCAGCGCGGCATCCACGCCAGGGCGGTGGACGAAGTGGCGATCCGCGAGCCGCAGACCGCGCCCGCGCCGGAGCGCCGGGCCATGGCGGTGGAGCGCCTGCACGGCCTGCGCCAGGCCCTGGGCGAACTGCCGCCGAAAACACGCGAGGCCTTCATGGCGCACATGATCGAAGGCCTGGATTTCCGCGCGGTGGCGAATGCCATGCGCTTGAGCGAGCGCATGGTGCGCTATCACGTTACGCGGGCCCTGGCGCATTGCCGCGCCCGGGTCGACCAGCTGGAGGAAGGCTGATGTCCGGCATCACGACGATCGAAGAAGCGCGCCTGCGCGCCGCCGCCGACTGGTGGCTGCGCCTGCGCGAGCCGGAAGTGTCCGAGGCGACCTTGTCGCAATGGATTGCATGGTCCGCACGCGAGGAAAACCTCGCCGCGTTCGAGCGCCTGGGCGCGCTCGCCGACGACGTGGTGCAGCTGGACGGCGCCTCGCGCGACGTACTGCGGCGCGGCCTGCCCACGCCGCGCGCGAAGAAAAGCGCGCGTCCATGGCTGCCGATGGCGCTGGCCGCGGGCTTCGTGGCGGCCGCCGCGGGCGGCTATCTGGCCTGGACTTTCCTCACCGCCACGGTGGCGCGCGACTACGCCAGCCAGGTGGCGCAGCGCCAGGACGTGCTGCTGCCGGACGGCACCAGGGTGGCGCTGGGCGGCGCCTCGCGCATCGCCGCGCGCTTCGACAGCAACCTGCGCAGGGTGGAGCTGAGCGAAGGCGAGGCCTTCTTCCAGATCGCCCCGGACGACATGCCGTTCGAGGTGCGCGTGGGCGAAGTGCGCATCCGCGACGTGGGCACCTCGTTCGACGTGCGGCGCGGCGGCGACCGGGTGATGATCGAGGTGGCCGAGGGCCGCGTGATGGTCAACGCGCCCGGCAACGTGAGCGTGCAGGAAGCCACCGCCGGTCAGCGCATCGTCTACGTGCCGGGGCAGGGCCTGCAGGTGGCGCAGTCCGATCCGGCGCGCACCGCCTCCTGGCGCGAGCACCGCCTGGAGTTCGACAACGAGCCGCTGGACGTGGTGGTGGCCAGCCTCAATCGCTACAGCAAGCGGCCGGTACGCATCGCCGATCCGAAGCTGGCCGCGCTGGCCTTCACCGGCACCATCCGCACCGACGCCATCGACCGCTGGCTGGAAGCGCTGCCGCAGGTGCTGCCGCTGCGGGTCGAGATGCGGCCGGACGAAGTGGTGCTGAGCGACCGGGGGCCGATCGCGCGTCAGTGAGCCGCAAGCCTGGCGGGTATCCGGCTGAATCGATGCCGGCTCCCGTCGCATAAGAACAATTCCTAATGAATTGTCGACCATGTCACACTCGCGGTTTTCGTCGGGGAAGCGGCGGGGGACATGCGGCGTTTCGGTTGGCTGTTCGTTTGCGGCTGCATCATGGCGTCGCCATGGACGCTTGCCGCCGCCGGTGATGACAGCGCTGTCCCCGCCACGCAGCCGTTCGCCATCGCGGCCCAGCCGCTGGCGCCGGCGCTGATCGCCTACGGCGGGCAGGCCAATGTGCAGGTGCTGGTTTCCGGCGATCTGGCCGCCTCGCTGCGCTCTTCGCCGGTGCAGGGCTCGTTCGCCCGCGAGGCGGCGCTGACCGAGCTGCTGCGCGGCACCTCGCTCACCTATCGTTTCATCGGCGGCAATACGGTGGTGGTCAAGCCGGCGGCCGCGCCCGCGCCGGGCCACGCCGAGCCGCCGCCGGTGCCGGTCACCAACCTGGCGGCGGTGCAGTCGATCGGGCTGTTCGCCAACGGCTACCGCGCCGACTACGCCAGCGGCTCCGCGCGCCTGGAGGCCGATCCGGCCGACCTGCCGCAGTCGGTAGGCGTGGTCACGCGCGACCTGATGGACGCGCGCCAGGACCGCACCGTGCCCGACGCGCTGCGCACCCTGGCCGGCGTGCAATACCTGGATACCGAAGTCGGCCTGCCGGAGTTCCGCATCCGCGGTTTCCGCACCGGCAACGGGCTGACCGACGGCATGCCCAATGCGGTGGTCGGCGTGGGCGACCTGCCGCCGCTGGTGGCGGTGGACCGCATCGAAGTGCCGCGCGGGCCGCAGTCGATCCTGGGCGATGTCTCCAGCAACAACAATTTCGGCGGCCTGATCGGCCTGGTGATGAAGAAACCGCAGGCCGCGCCGGTGCACCGGCTGACCTGGGCGCTGGGCAGCCACGGCGACACGCAGCTGGACGGCGACTTCGCCGGCAAGCTCGATCGCGACGGCCGCTGGCTGTACCGCCTGGTGTTCTCGGCCGACCGCACCGACCGTACGCCGCAGGGCTATGCGGGCCGGCGCACCAACTTCGTGGCGCCTTCGCTGGGCTGGGACGGCAGCGATACGCAGTGGATCCTCGGCCTGTCGCGCATGGTCAACCGCTTTCCGGTGCCGGACCACGTGGCCTGGACGGACGACAGCGCCGCTTCCGCGACGCCGCGGGACGTGCTGCTGGGCAATGCGCAGGACCACGCGCTGTTCCGCACCACCCGCTACTACTACCTGTTCGAGCACGCTTTCGACGACGTCTGGTCGCTGCGCAGCCGCGCGCAGTACGTGGACGAGGTGGGCACGATGCAGGCCTGGTGGATCTATTTCCAGGACGACGGCAACGCCTTCGCGCTGGCTGACAAATACCGCTACAAGGACGCGTTCTACACGCTGCAGAACGAGCTGGTCGCGGCCTTCGACGCCGGCTCCACGCGCCACAAGGTGATGCTCGGCTTCGACTACTCGCGCGCCCGCGTCGGCCGCTTCGAGGACGTGCAGGCCACGCTCGGCGACGGCAGCATCGACATCCTGGGCGGGGCGAAGCTGCCGCCGGTCGATTCGCTGACCTCGGACCAGGAGCTGCATCCGTTCGGCATGAACAAGTTCGCCTTCTCCGGCGACCCGTGGGTGACCGACAGCGGCCTGTTCCTGCAGGACCACATGCAGCTGGGCGAACACTGGAATGCGCTGGTGGCGATCCGCCGTGCCGCTTATGTGCTGTCGACCCAGCACCGCGACGGCTCGCCGTGGGTGCGGCGCAAAGTGCAGTGGGTGCCCAATCTCGGCCTGGTCTACAAGCCGGCGCCCGGCGTGGCGCTGTACGCCAGCCTGTCGCACGGCTTCCAGCCCGACACCGTGCTGGGCCGCAACGGCAAGCCGCTGCTGCCGGTGCTGTCGCGCCAGCTGGAGGCCGGCGCCAAGTTCGACCTGGCGCAGGACCGGGCGCGCCTGACCGTGGCCTGGTACCGCATCGCGCTGGACCGCAGCACCGACCTGATCTCGCCCAAGCCGCCGTACTTCGGCTACCGCGGGCCGGGGCAGACCAACCAGGGCGTCGAGGCGGAGCTCAACGGCCGGCTGGCGCCGGGCCTGGACGTGAGCGCCAGCTACACCTACGCGCGGGTGGAGAAGCACGACGGCTCGCCGGTGCCGGGCGCGCCACGGCACCGGGTGGACGCATGGGCCAGCTACCGCTTCGATCCGGCGGCGCGGGCCGGCTGGGGCGTCGGCGCCGGCGTGCATGCGCGCAGCCACGCCGACGGACTGCTGACCGACGGCCAGACCGTGTTCCGCAACCCCGGGCAATACAGCCTGGACGCGAACGTCTTCTATCGCGCGCCGCGCTGGAGCGTGACCCTGGGCGTGCGCAACCTGCTGGGCCGGGCACTGCGCGCGGACGATTTCGACGACAGCTTCGTGCCGCTGGTGGAGCGGCGCAGCGTGCTGCTGAGCGGCAGCTACGATTTCTAGCGGCCACCGCCACGGCCAAGTGGCGCCCCCGTCAAGTCTTGGCCCACGCGCGCATAAGGGGTAGAACAGCCCGCTGCGCATCGTCGATCCGATGCGGCCGTTTCCCCACGGAGTTTTCATGTCACTGCCGTCCGTCCCCACCGACGCCGACCTCGCCGCGCTTGCCCGCGACGTCGCCGCGGCCGCGCTGGCCGCCAAGCTCATGCTGGTCACCGCCGAGTCCTGCACCGGCGGCTGGATCGCCAAGGCGCTGACCGATCTGCCCGGCAGCTCGGCCTGGTTCGACGCTGGCGTGGTCACTTACAGCTACGAGGCGAAGGAAGCGCTGCTCGGCGTCAATCCGCGCACGCTCGAACGCACCGGCGCGGTCAGCGAGGAAACCGTGCTGGAGATGGTTTCCGGCGCGCTGGCGCGCTTCGGCGCCGGCATGGCGGTGGCGGTCACCGGCATCGCCGGTCCCAGCGGCGGCACCGCCGACAAGCCGGTGGGCACGGTGTGGATCGGCTGGAAGCGCCGCGGCGGCTACGCGCACGGCCGGCTGTTCCAGTTCGACGGCGACCGCGAGGCGATCCGCCGCCAGACCGTGGCCGCCGCCCTCGCCGGCGTGCGCAAGGCGCTGACCGACTGACCGGGGTTCGCCTACACGGACAGGCTTGACCGGTATGGGATACTGCCTGTCTGCGTGATCGCAGCCCCTGAGACACGGCCGGCGCATCATGCTTTCCACTTAACCGCCACTCCTCACGCATTCGGGATACAAGACGATGGATGACAACAAGCGCAAGGCGCTCGCTTCCGCCCTCGGCCAGATCGAGAAGCAGTTCGGCAAGGGCGCGGTCATGCGCATGGGCGACCGCACCGACGACGTCATCGACACCGTGTCCACCGGCTCGCTGGGCCTGGATATCGCGCTGGGCGTGGGCGGCCTGCCGCGCGGCCGCGTGGTCGAGATCTACGGTCCGGAATCCTCCGGCAAGACCACGCTCACCCTGCAGGTGATCGCCAACTGCCAGAAGAACGGCGGCACCGCCGCCTTCGTCGACGCCGAGCACGCGCTCGATCCTACCTACGCCGCCAAGCTGGGCGTCAACGTGGACGACCTGCTGGTCTCGCAGCCCGACACCGGCGAGCAGGCGCTGGAAATCGCCGACATGCTGGTGCGCTCCGGCGCGGTGGACGTGGTGGTGGTCGACTCGGTCGCCGCGCTCACTCCCAAGGCCGAAATCGAAGGCGAGATGGGCGACTCCCACGTCGGCCTGCACGCCCGCCTGATGAGCCAGGCGCTGCGCAAGCTCACCGCCAACATCAAGAAGTCCAACTGCCTGGTGATCTTCATCAACCAGATCCGCATGAAGATCGGCGTGATGTTCGGCAACCCCGAGACCACCACCGGCGGCAACGCGCTGAAGTTCTACGCCTCGGTGCGCCTGGACATCCGCCGCATCGGCGCGGTGAAGAAGGGCGAGGAAGTAATCGGCTCGGAAACCCGCGTCAAGGTGGTCAAGAACAAGGTGGCGCCGCCGTTCCGCCAGGCCGAGTTCGAGATCCTCTACGGCGAGGGCAGCTCGCGCGAAGGCGAGATCATCGAGCTGGGCGTGGCGCAGAACCTGATCGAGAAGTCCGGCGCCTGGTACAGCTACAAGGGCGACCGCATCGGCCAGGGCAAGGAGAACGTGCGCCAGTTCCTGCGCGACAACCCGAACATCGCCAACGAAGTGGACCGCGAACTGCGCGCCCGCCTGCTGGTGAGTGGCGGTGGCAAGACCACGGCGTCCGAAGAAGCGCTCGAGGAAGCCTGATCGACGCCAGCGCGGCCCGGCCATACTGGCCGGGCCGCGCCGATCCCGGCGATAGAGGGCAGGGAAGATGCCTAAGTTGCGTTGGACTTTTCTTGCTGCGATCGCTCTAGGAGCGGTAGCGGTGCTGGCTACGTCCGCGTTCGATCACGTGAGCGCGGTGCGTCATGCGCAAGCGGAGGCACGCTTGGATGTGAGGCAGCTGGCGCCGGGCGTATGGATTTCCGAGCAGATCGGGCCTGAGCAGCTGGGCAGCCTGAAGTCGCAGGGATTCCGCGCGGTGATCGACCTGCGCCCCGATAACGAAGTCGCCGGGCAGCCGCCCGCCAGTGCGATGAGCACTGCCGCCGCGGGGCAGGGCCTTGCCTTCGACTACATTCCGGTAAGCCACGGGGACGTGCCCGCCGGCGCCGTCGAGGCGCTGGGCCGCAACCTGGCCCAAGGCCAGAAACCCGTCCTGCTCTACTGCCGCAGCGGCCGCCGCGCCGCGCGTGCCTGGGCGCTGGCCGAGGCTTCGCGCCCCGGCGGGCTGCAGACGGCCTCCATCCTGGAGGCGGTCCACGCGGCCGGCCAGGATGCCGCCGACCTGGCGGACCAGATCGCGGCCCGCGTCGCCGCGCGGCCCGACACGCACTGATCGGTACGGAGACAGCGCATGGCCATCACCGAAACCCCCGCCATTCCCCTCCGCCGCAGCCTGACGGCGCGGCTGGTGGCGCAAGCCGTGGTCGCCGCCGTCGGCCTGGCCATCGGTGCGGTGGTCGGCCTGGTCGGGGCGCTCTGGTTCGGCCTGATCGACCTGGTCTGCTGAGACGTACAGCC
The DNA here is from genome assembly GCF_012275375.1 of Dyella sp. SG609. GTDB lineage: Bacteria > Pseudomonadota > Gammaproteobacteria > Xanthomonadales > Rhodanobacteraceae > Dyella_D > Dyella_D marensis. Next base: position 319,541 of record NZ_JAAZQJ010000001.1, read on the forward strand.
ACGCATGCCGAAAGACCGCTCCAGCGACAAGAAACCCGCCGGGAAAAAGGACAAGGCCACGGCCTACGCCAAGGGCCTGGGCATGCTCGCGCGCCGCGAGCATTCCCGCCGCGAGCTGGGGCGCAAGCTGCGCCAGGGCGGCTACGAGGCCGATGAGGCCAGCGCGGCGCTGGACCGCCTTGGCGCCCAGCACTACCAGGACGACGAACGCTTCGGCGAGATGCTGGTGCGCAGCCGCGCCGCCCAGGGCTACGGCCCCGCGCGCCTGCGCGCGGAGCTCAAGAGCCACGGCCTGTCCGACGCACGCATCCGCGCGCTGCTGGACGCCGCGGAGGTGGACTGGGCCGAGTCGGCCGCCGCGCAGCTGCGCCGCCGCTATGGCGGCAAACCCGCATCGGACCCGGCCGAAAAGCAGCGCCGGGCGCAGTTTCTCTTGCGTCGGGGCTTTGCCGCCGCCACAGTAAGAGGTCTTACCCACGCCGAAGTGGACGAGTTGGCCGACGAAAGCGACTGATCGCCCGGCTGCGTCGCGGCGTGGCCTCCACGGCGCCCACTCCGACGATCCGCACGCAATGAAGACGGCCGACATCCGCTCCACCTTCCTCGAATTCTTCCGCTCCAAGGGCCACACCATCGTGCCGTCCAGCTCGCTGGTGCCGGCCAGCGACCCGACCCTGCTGTTCACCAACTCGGGCATGGTGCCGTTCAAGAACGTGTTCCTGGGCAGCGAGAAGCTGCCGTACAAGCGCGCGGCCGACGTGCAGCGCTGCCTGCGCGCCGGCGGCAAGCACAACGACCTGGACGCCGTGGGCTACACCGCGCGCCACCACACCTTCTTCGAGATGCTGGGCAACTGGTCGTTCGGCGACTACTTCAAGCGCGACGCCATCCAGTACGCCTGGGAGCTGCTGACCGGCGTGTTCAAGCTGCCGGCGGAAAAACTGTGGGTCACCGTCTATCACACCGACGACGAGGCCTACGACATCTGGCACAAGGAGCTGGGCGTGCCGGCCGAGCGCATCGTGCGCATCGGCGACAACAAGGGCGCGCCGTTCGCTTCCGACAATTTCTGGCAGATGGCCGATACCGGCCCCTGCGGTCCCTGCACCGAGATCTTCTACGACCACGGTCCGGACATCGCCGGCGGCCCGCCCGGTTCGCCGGACGAGGACGGCGACCGCTACATCGAAATCTGGAACCTGGTGTTCATGCAGTTCGACCGCGCGCCCGACGGCACGCTGTCGCCGCTGCCGGCCCCGTGCGTGGATACCGGCATGGGCCTGGAGCGCGTGGCGGCGGTGCTGCAGCACGTGCATTCCAACTACGAGATCGATCTGTTCGCGCACCTGATCAAGGTGGCCGGCGAACTCACCGCCACGGCGGATCTGGCGAACAAGTCGCTGCGCGTGATCGCCGACCATATCCGTGCCTGCTCCTTCCTGATCGTCGACGGCGTGCTGCCCTCGAACGAAGGCCGCGGCTACGTGCTCCGCCGCATCATCCGCCGCGCGCTGCGGCACGGCTGGATGCTGGGCGTGCGCGGCGATTTCTTCTGGAAGATGGTCAAGCCGCTGGTCGAGGAAATGGGCGCGGCCTATCCGGACCTCGCCGCGAAGCAGGCCTTCGTGGAAGAGGCGCTGCGCACCGAGGAGCAGCGCTTCGGCGAAACGCTGGAGCACGGCATGCGCCTGTTCGACGAGGTGGCAGGCAAGTCCGGCAGCAGCATTCCCGGCGCCGACGCGTTCCGCCTGTACGACACCTACGGCTTCCCGGTCGACCTCACCGCCGACATCGCGCGCGAGCGCGGCATGTCGGTGGACATGGAAGGTTTCGACCGCGCGATGGAAGAGCAGAAGGAGCGCGGCCGCAAGGGCGGCAGCTTCAAGGCCAAGGGCAACATGCCGGCGGAACTGGCCAGCCAGCTCAAGCCCACCGGATTCCTTGGCTACGACGCCATCTCGGCGCAGGGCTGCCAAGTGGTGGGCATTGTGCGCGACGGCATCCAGCTGCAGCAGCTGGCGCAGGGCGAGGAAGGCCTGGTGATCCTGGACCGCACGCCGTTCTACGCCGAATCCGGCGGCCAGGTCGGCGACACCGGCAGCCTCGCCAACGGCGCCGGCCGCTTCGACGTGGCCGACACGCTCAAGATGGGCGGTGTGTTCTTCGGCCATGCCGGCCAGTGGCAGGGCGCGCAGCCGCTGCGCGTGGGCGATGCGGTGGACGCGCTGGTCGACGGCGCGCGCCGCCAGGCCATCGTGCTCAACCACTCCGCTACCCACTTGCTGCACGCCGCGCTGCGCGAAGTGCTGGGCGAGCACGTCACGCAGAAGGGCTCGCTGGTGGCGCCGGAGCGCCTGCGCTTCGACTTCGCGCACTTCAAGCCGGTATCGCGCGAGGAACTGTCGCGCATCGAAGACCTGGTCAATGCCGAGGTACGCCGCAACGCGCAGGCCGAAGTGCATCACATGGGTTACAACCAGGCGATCGAGTTCGGCGCGATGGCGCTGTTCGGCGAGAAGTACGGCGACGAAGTGCGCGTGCTGCGCATGGGCGACTTCTCCACCGAGCTGTGCGGCGGCACCCACGTGGGCCGCACCGGCGACATCGGTCTGTTCAAGATCGTCAGCGAGGCCGGCGTGGCTTCCGGCGTGCGCCGCATCGAAGCGGTGACCGGCGCCGGTGCGCTTGCCTATGTCACCGACGAAGAGCGCCGCCTTGGGGAATTGTCCCAATTGCTGTCGACCAGCGGCGAGGAAGTGGTCGACAAGCTGCGCCAGCTGCTGGACAAGCAGAAGAAGCTCGAACGCGAACTCGAATCCATGCGCGCCAAGGCCGCCGGCTCGGCTACCGCCGCCCTGGCCGCCGCCGCGCAGGACGTCGATGGCATCAAGGTCGTCGCCGCCCGCCTGGAAGGCCTCGACGCGAAGGCGCTGCGCGACAGCATGGACCAGCTCAAGCAGCAGCTCGCCGACTGCGTGGTGCTGCTCGCCGGCGCCGCCGACGGACGCGTGTCGCTGGTGGCTGGCGTCAACGGCAAGGCGCTCGGCCGCGTCAAGGCCGGCGACGTCGTCGCGCACGTGGCGAGCCAGATCGACGGCAAGGGCGGCGGCCGCGCCGACATGGCCCAGGGCGGCGGCTCCGACACCGCCGCGCTGCCTGCCTTGCTGGCTGCTTTGCCGGCATGGATTGGCTCGCGTCTGAATTGATAAAACCTAGGTGAATAGACCACATGCCATAGGCCCAGCGCATTGCGCAGCCCGCGCGCGCTCGGCTAGTATCGGTCGAATGTCGGCTACGCGCGTTGTGGCGTAGCCAGCCGGCGGCCGCTCTCGAGCGAACGCCGTTGTGCCGGGGAAGGCGGTAGGGCCTTCGATGGTTCGTCGAAACTCGGATGGTGTAGCTCAGGGGTGAGGTTTCACCATCCGCTGGCCTGTGACCACATAGCTTTCATGGAGTGGCAAACATGTTGATTCTGACCCGCAGGGTCGGCGAAACCCTGATGATCGGCGACGAGGTGACCGTCACCGTCCTGGGCGTGAAGGGCAATCAGGTGCGTATCGGCATCAACGCGCCCAAGAACGTAGCCGTGCATCGCGAAGAGATCTATCAGCGGATCCAGAACGAGCACAAACCTGAAGACGGCGGCTCCGACAGCCACTGACCGTCTGAAGGCTTTACGAAAGACCCATCGGCCGGTATCCTTGCCGGCTCCGCAGAAATGCGGACAAAAATGGAGAGATGCCCGAGAGGCCGAAGGGGCTCCCCTGCTAAGGGAGTATAGGGTCAAAAGCCTTATCGAGGGTTCGAATCCCTCTCTCTCCGCCAGATACGCAAAACGCCCCTTTCGGGGCGTTTTGCGTATCTGGCGGAGAGAGAGGGTACAGAGAACCGGTTGCTCGGCTATGCCGAGCAACCGGTTCGACAAATTTGTCAGGAACAAATTTGGACAGCCGCAGGCTGGCCCCGCAGCGCGCAGCGCGAAGGGGTTGGGCCCATGGATGGGCCCAACAATCCCACGCGTCACGGCAAAGCGCACCGCACACCGAAGCCCAAAACAAAAAACGCCCCAACGGGGCGTTTTGCATTTCGCGAAGAACGTTTAGTCGAGAGCTAGTCTCTTGAAGGCCCATGCTTACCCACAGCGCACTGCCACTGGATGACTCGCTGCGCTCGCCCCTTTCGGGGCCGCCCTTCGGGCGTTCTTCGCGTTGCGCGCTCGTCCGGCCTACGCCGGAATGACGAACTAGGAGCCGACCGCCAATCCCCGCAACTCGACTTCGCTCGGCGTCACCTTCAACACCGACCCGTGCTCATACCAATCCCCCAGCACGATCCGCTCAGCCGCCTTCCCATCCAGCTCGAAACCATGCACCGCTGGCCGATGCGTATGCCCATGAATCAACCGCGTCACCCCGGCACGCACCATCGCCTCAGCCACCGCACCGGCGTTGACATCCATGATCGTCTCCATGGTGCTCCCGGTATGCGCCTTACTATCCTCTCTCGCCTTCGCCGCAAACGCTCTACGCGCCTCCAACGGCATCGCCAGAATCTGCGCCTGCCATTCCGCCGTCCGCACCTGCTTCCGCACCGCCTGATAAGCCACATCATCGGTACACAACACATCCCCATGCATCAGCAGGGTAGGCCGCCCGTACAAGTCATGCACGGTGCCATCCTCCAGCAAGCTAAACCCCGCCCGCCGCGCAAACTTCTCGCCCAGCAGAAAATCCCGGTTGCCCACCATGAAATACACCGGCACCCCGGCATCGCTCAGCGCCTTCGTCGCGGCAGCAATCCGCGCCGGCAGTTCCGCGTCGTCGTCATCGCCGATCCACGCCTCCACCAGATCGCCGAGGATGTACACCGCATCCGCACCACGCGCTTCGTCGCTGGCCAGAAACTCCTCGAACAATCGCGTGATCCGCGGCCGCGCCGCATCCAGATGCAGATCGGCAATGAACAACGTATGCATCAGCCCTTGGTCCCTTTCTTAGGCGCGGGCTTCGCAGCGGGGGCGGCAGGCGCAGCAGCCGGAGGTGTCGCCGCGCTCGCCGCACGCGCCGGTGCCTCCTCGCCGATCACATAGGCGCTGTCCACCACCGGCAACGGATTCGGCACGTCATTGGCAAACGGCCCCAGCGCCCGCGTCGGCAGCCCGGCGATCTTGTCGACCACGTCCATGCCCTTCACCACCTTGCCGAACACGGCAAAGCCCCAGGTCAGCCCGCTCTGGTTGCCGACGTAGTCCAGCCGGCGGTTGTCCACCAGGTTGAAGAAGAACTGCGAGGTGCCCGAATTCGGATCCGCCCCGCGCGCCACGGCCAGCGTGCCGCGCAGATTGGAAAGGCCGTTGTCCGCCTCGCTGGCGATCGCCGAATGCGTGCGCTTGGGCTGCAGGTCGCGCGTGTACAGCCCGCCCTGCACCATGTAGCCGGCGATCGCGCGGTGCATCACCGTGCCGCTGTAGAAGCCTTCGCGCACGTACTGCAGGAAGTTCGCCACGCTCTTGGGCGACTTGTCCGGATACAGCTCCACCGTGATGTCGCCCACCGTGGTGTGCAGCACCACCTGCGGATGCGGCAGGTTGGACGGCGTCGCGGCCGGCGCCTGCTTCACCGCCTGGGCGGAGAGCGCGAAGGGCAGGGCGAGCAGGGCAAGAAGGCTAAGGATTCGTCGCATGGCGTGTCGGGCGGCGTCAGGCATCCGCGCATGATACGCGGCGCCGGTGAGGGTGGCCTTAAGAGCGTCGGCGCAGGAAAACGCGGGCCGCACGATCAGAAGGTGGTCAGGTCGAGGGTGAGGCCCAGTTCGGCCATCGGCGGGCGCTCCTGCTCCAGGTCCGCCTCGGTCAGCGGATGCTGTTCGATCCAGGCCGCCGGCAGCCCCAGGCGCAGGCGCTGGGCGGTGGCGGCCAGGCGCATCTGCGGCAGCGATTCGGCGCGGCGCGCGCGGCGGAACAGCACGGCCAGGCGCAGCAGGGCGGTGATCTGCCGGGCCAGGGCGCGGTAGCGCTGCGGCAGGGCGGAGAACAAGGTCTTCTCCGGCTTGCGGCGATGCGCCTCCACCACGGCGGCAAGCAACTGCTGCTCCTGGCGCGAAAAGCCGGCCAGGTCGGCGTGGCGCAGGATGTAGGCGCCATGGTGATGGTGCTGGCTGTGCGCGATGGCCAGGCCGATCTCGTGCACGCGCGACACCCACGACAGCCATTCGCGCGCCTCGCCGTCCAGCTTCCAGCTCTTGGCCACCTGGTCGAACAGCATCAGCGCGGTGGATTCCACGCGCCGCGCCTGGGCGCGGTCCACGCCGTAGCGCGCGGCCAGCGCGTCGATGCTGGCGGTGCGCGGGTCGGTGCCGCCGGCGCGGCCCAGCAGGTCCCACAGCAGGCCTTCGCGCATCGAGCTTTCGCACACGCGCATGCGCTGGATGCCCAGCGCCTCGAAGGCGGCTTCGAAGATCACCACGCCGCCGGCAATCACCGGCGCGCGGTCGTCGGACAGGCCCGGCAGCTTCAGCGCGCCGATCTGGCCCTGGGCCAGCAGGGCGTCGCGCAGCTGGGCCAGCGAGGCCGGCGTGATGCCGTCGTCGGAGAACTTCATGGCCTGCACCACGCCGCCGATCGCCTTGGCCGTGCCGGAGGAGCCGAAGGCATCCACCCAGCCGGCCTCGCGGTAATCCTCGGCGAACTGCTGCAGCAGCACGCCCAGCTCGCCGGTGGCGCGCTGCCAGCGCTTGCGATTGAGCTTGCCGCCGGGAAAGAAGCGCATGGTCGAGGCGATGCAGCCGGCCTGTACGCTTTCGGTGTGCATCGGGGCCAGGCCGCGGCCGATGATGAATTCCGTACTGCCGCCGCCGACGTCGATCACCAGGCGGTTCTCGCGCGAGGCGGGCAGGTCGTGCGAGGCGCCCAGGAAGATCAGGCGGCCTTCCTCGCGGCCGGAGACGATTTCCACCGGATGGCCCAGCGCGGTCTCGGCGGCGGTCAGGAAGGATTGCGGCGAAGCCAGCCGGCGCACCGTATTGGTGGCCACCGCGCGCACCCGGGCCGAGGGCAGGCCGGCGATGCGCTGGCCGAAGCGGGCCAGGCAGTTCAGCGCCCGCGCGCGGTGCTCGGCGTCCAGCGTGCCGTCGGCGCGCAGGCCGGCGGCCATGCGCACGGTGTCGCGCAGGCGGTCGATCACCCGGGGTTCGCCATGCTCCACCCGCGCCACGACCATGTGAAAGCTGTTGGAACCCATATCGATGGCGGCGATCAGCTCGCCATCCTTGATCGGGGACTGCTCGCCTTGAATCATCCGGGGCTCGTATTCCGTGCGATTGAGTACGAATTCTCGCACGCAGGCGCCGGCCTGCGTCAGTCCGCGGCACCTCAGCCGCGGACGGCCTTGGGCACCGTGGGGCTGAGCTTGTTCAGCAGATACTCCTGCGCGCTGTGCGGCGCGGCGTCGCCGGCCTCGGCGCGGGTGTAGCGGCCCTCGCTGTCCAGCAGCCAGGCCTGGGTGTTGTCCGCCAGATAGTTGGCCAGGGTTTCGTCGTACACGCGCTGGGCCAGCGCCGGTTCGAGGATGGGGAAGGCCACCTCGATGCGGCGCATCAGGTTGCGCTCCATCCAGTCCGCACTGGCGCAATAGGTTTCCGGCGCGCCGTCGTTGGCGAACCAGTACACCCGGCTGTGCTCCAGGAAGCGGCCGACGATGGAACGCACGCGGATACGCTCGGATACGCCCGCCAGCCCCGGCCGCAGAGTGCAGGCGCCGCGCACGATCAGGTCGATCTCCACCCCCGCCTGCGAGGCGCGGTACAGCGCCTCGATCACGTGCGCCTCGTTCAGCGCGTTGAGCTTGGCCACGATACGCGCCGGCTTGCCGGCCCGGGCATGCGCGGTTTCGCGTTCGATCTTGGCCACCACGCTCTTGTACAGCGTGAACGGCGAATGCAGCAGGCGCTTGAGCTGGATCATGGGACCTAAGCCGGAGAGCTGCTGGAAGACCTTGTGCAGGTCCTCGCCGATCTCCGGTTGCGCGGTCATCAGGCCGATGTCGGTATAGGCGCGGCTGTTGGCCTGGTGATAGTTGCCGGTGGAAAGGTGCACGTAGCGGCGCAGCACCTCGCCTTCGCGGCGCACGATCAGCAGCATCTTGGCGTGGGTCTTGTAGCCCACCACGCCGTATACCACCTGCACGCCGGCTTCCTGCAGGCGCGTGGCGAGGCGGATGTTGGCCTCCTCGTCGAAGCGCGCGCGCAGCTCGATCACCACGGTGACGTCCTTGCCGTTGCGCGCCGCTTCCACCAGCAGGTCCACCAGCGGCGTGTCGGCGCCGGCGCGGTACAGGGTCTGCTTGATCGCCAGCACGCTCGGGTCCTGCGCGGCCTGGCCGAGCAGTTCCACCACGGTCATGAAGGACTCATACGGATGGTGCAGCAGCACGTCGCGCTCGCGCAGCACCTCGAACTTGCACTTGCTGGCGTCGAAGGCCTTGGGCAGCTGCGGGGTGAAGCGCGGGAACTTCAGCGCGGGGCGGTCCAGGCTGTCGTACACGCTGCCGGCGCGGATGATGTTGACCGGGCCGTCGCAGCGGTAGACGTCGTTCTCTTCCAGCTCGAAGTTGGCGATCAGCATCGACACGATCGCCTTCGGGCAATCCGCGCCGATCTCCAGCCGCACCGGTTTGGCATAGCCGCGGCCGAGCAGTTCCTCGCTCAGCGCGCGCGCCAGGTTCTCCACCTCGGCTTCCTCGACCATCAGCTCGCTGTTGCGCGTGACGCGGAACTGGTACGAGCCGGCCACCTTGAAGCCGGGGAACATCTGGTCGACGAAGCCCTGCAGCAGCTCGGCCAGGAACACGAAATGGTCGCCCTCGCCGCAGACCTCGTTGGGCAGGCGGATGATCCGCGGCAGCGAGCGCGGCGCGCGCACCAGGGCCATGTGGCCTTCGCGGCCGAAGGCGTCGCGGCCCTTCAGCACCACGGCGAGGTTGAGCGTCTTGTTGAGGATGCGCGGGAACGGATGCGCCGGGTCCAGGCCCAGCGGCGACAGCACCGGCAGCACTTCGTTTTCGAAATAGCCCTGCAGCCAGCGGCGCTGGCGCTCGGTCCAGCGGTCGCGGGTGAGGAAATGGATCTCCTCGGCGTCCAGCGCGGGTTTGAGCTCGTGCTGCCAGGTGGTGTACTGCGCGTCGACCAGGTCCAGCACGCGCTTGCGGATGCGCGCCAGCAGCTCGCCGGAGGGAATGCCGTCCGGCCCCGGTGCGGCCGAGCCGAAGCTGTGGTGATGCTTGAGCATGGCCACGCGCACCTCGAAGAACTCGTCGAGGTTATTGGCCACGATGCTGAGGAAACGCAGGCGCTCCAGCAGCGGCACGGCGGTGTCGCGGGCCTGGGCCAGCACGCGGAAATTGAATTCCAGCGCGGCCAGCTCGCGGCTGAGGTACAGCTCGGGGGCGGCGGGGTCGATGGTGTGGTCGATCACGGGGGACGACGAGGACGGTTTACGGCGCATCGCGGCATTCTGGCCGATGCGGGGCGCAAGCTCATGCGGCGGTGCCGCGTAGTGTGATGTGGGATTCATCTGGCTTCGCCAAATCGAATCCTTCTCCCCTCCGGGGAGAAGGTGGCGGCAGCCGGATGAGGGGCCGGGGCTTGCGGTGGAAGATCGACAGGGCGAGGCGCGCTTGCCGCTCCTGCTTGGCCGCTCCGCCCGCCCCCTCACCCCAGCCCTCTCCCCGGAGGGGAGAGGGAGTAAGTCCTCAGGCCTCGTCCGGGCCGCCCGGCTTCAACAGCCGCTCATGCCCGAAGCAGCACGAGAACGTCGACCCCTGGCCCGGCTCGCTCTGGATCTCCAGCCTGGCCTGGTGCAGGTTCAGCACGTGCTTGACGATCGACAGGCCCAGCCCCGTGCCGCCGCTGTCGCGCGAGCGGCTGGAGGAGACGCGGTAGAAGCGCTCGGTCAGGCGGGCCAGGTGTGCGGCGGGGATACCGAAGCCGGTGTCGCTGACCGAATAGGTGGCGCCTTCCGGGGTGCGCTTCCAGCGGATGGTGATGTTGCCGCCGGTGGGGGTGTAGCGCACGGCATTGCTGACCAGGTTGGACAGCGCGCTGTGCAAGTCCTTGGACGAACCCAGCAGGTCGGCCTCGGCGGTGTTTTCCACCGCGATATGGTGGCGGCCCTGGCTCAGCGCCTCGGCTTCCTTACGCACGGTGGCCAGCAGCGGCGACATCGGCACGCGTTCGTCGGTGACGTGGTCCTGGGTTTCCAGGCGCGACAGGGTGAGCAGGTCTTCCACGATCTGGCCCATGCGCTTGGACTGCGCGCGCATCTCGCCGAGCACCGGCGCCAGTTCCGGCACGTCTTCCGGATCGATCAGTTCCAGATAGCCGTGGATCACCGTCAGCGGCGTGCGCAGCTCGTGCGACACATTGGCCACGAAGTCGCGGCGGATCTGCTCCAGCCGGGTCAGGTGGCTGATGTCGCGCGCCAGCAGCAGGCGCTGGCGGCGGCCGAACGGCAGCAGGGTGACATTGATGTGCCGGTTCGGATGGCCGGGCGCGACCACGTCGTTGAGCGGCTCGTGCGCGCCGTCCTGCAGCCAGCCGGCCAGCTCGGTGGTGCCCAGGCGCTCATGCAGGTGGATGCCGCGGTCCTGCGGGCGGCGCAGGCCGAGCAGGTCTTCGGCGGCGTGATTGAACCAGCGCACGTGCTGCTCGTTGTCGAGCAGCACGACGGCATCCGGCAGGCTGCCGGCGGCGCTGCGCAGATCGCGCAAACTGGAGGCAATGCGACGGGAACGCGTCATGAAGCGGTCATGCTGCAGGGGGCTGATGGTGGGGTGCGGCGGCATGATGTGCCGTGTTTCATGACGGATTCGGGTCAGCAGCAAGACGGTTTCCGCGATAGCGACAAGCGCCACGCCAAGCACCGCGCGGTCGCCCGCCCAGGCGCCGATCAGGCCGCCCAGCACGAGGCCGGCCGCGAGGGCGGCCGGCAGTTTCCACGAACGATCGAACGGCTCAGGCATGCAGTCGGGCCATGGTCGCCACAAGGCGGGCAAGCATATCGGCAAATGCTGTCGACAGCCGCCGCCGGCCCGGCAATCGCCGGCGGGCGCTTAGACGCTGGCCGAGAAACGGTAGCCCGCGCCGCGCACGGTCTGCACCATCTCGTCCAGCTTCCACGGCTCCAGCGTCTTGCGCAGGCGGCGGATATGCACGTCGACGGTGCGCTCCTCCACGTACACGCTGCCGCCCCACACGTGGTCGAGCAGCTGCGCGCGCGAGTAGACGCGCTCCGGATGGGTCATGAAGAAGTACAGCAGGCGGTATTCGGTCGGGCCGATCGGCACCGAGTCCTCGCCGGCGAACACGCGGTGGGCCGGGCCGTCGATGCGCAGGCCGCCCAGCTCCACCATGCCCGAGCCGTCGTCGCCCTGGCTGCGGCGCAGTACCGCCTTGATGCGGGCGATCAGCTCGCGGGTGGAGAAGGGCTTGACCACGTAGTCGTCGACGCCGGCTTCCAGGCCGTTGACCCGGTCCATCTCCTCGCCGCGGGCGGTGAGCATGATGATCGGGACTTCCCGGCTCAGTTCTTCCTTGCGCAGGCGCCGGGCCAGTTCCAGGCCGCTGGTGCCCGGAAGCATCCAGTCGAGCAGGATCAGGTCGGGGACCTGTTCGGCGATGGCGATCTGGGCAGCCCGGGCATCGGCGGCGTGGACTGCGTCCATGCCGGCCTTGCGCAGAGCGAAGGCGACCATGTCGCGGATCGAAGCTTCGTCTTCGACGATAAGAATGCGCTTGTGCACGCGTAGGGGTCCGCTTGGGGGCCTGTGACGCAAATATTGCAACGATTCAATGTTACGCCCCTATGACATTTCACGAGAACGCAACGAAATCGTCGATTTTTGGCCCCGGCGGCGGGGTGCCGGCGGGCTTTCAGCGCCCCGCGCTGAAGCACAGGCGGCCGGCGCAGGCCTGGTTCGGCTGCTGCTGCAGCTGCTGGGTGCGGCCGTCCGGGTTGTCTTCGGTCTGCACGCGGCGCTTGCGCAGCTCCATCACCAGCGGAGTGAGGTCGGCGATGCGGGCCTGGATGCGGGCGCGGGCGTAGTAGTCCAGGTCCTGGCGCTTGAGCAGGCGCTTGAGCTGTTCCATGGCGTCGAACGGGCGGCCGGACAGATAGCTGGCGTCGGCATAGGCCTCGCCCGCGCGGATCGCCTCACCGGCTTTCTCGCTGGCGCGGGCGTAGCTGCGGTAGAGCTCGGGCTCGTCGGCGTTGTCCAGCATCGGGCGCAGCATGTCGGCGGCCTGCACGGCATCCGCATGGCTGCCGCCTTCGGTGAGCGCATGCGCATAGCCCAGCGCGATGGCGCGGTTGCGCGGCGACTGCCCGTTGAGCGTGGCATACATCGCCAGCGCCTCGCCGCGCTGGCCGGACTGCAGTTTCGCGTCGGCCATGGCCAGCTGCACGATCTGGTTGTCCGGATGGTTCTTCAGCAGCGGCTGCAGTTCCTCCACCGCCTTGGCGCCGCGGCCACTGCGGGTAAGCGCGAGCGCATAGCCGTAGTGGTTGGCCGGCGTGTTGAATTCCTGGTGCTTGTCCAGGTTGTTCGCGTAGTAGGTGCTGAGCGGCAGCGCGTCGCCGGACAGCACGCGCACGCGCTCGCGCATCAGCGCATAGGTGTCCAGGCCGTCCTTCTGCCCGCGCGCGCCGGCCAGCACGGTCGGGTCTTTCACGTAGGCGATCGGCGCGGTGCTTTTTTCCCACTGCGTCTTGGTGAGCGTGGGCGCGGTGGGACGCAGCTTCTGCTGCGCGGCCAGGGCGTCGGCGCGCGACTTGGCGTCGCTGATGCGCGACAGCGTCACCGGGTGGGTCTGCAGCAGTTCGGGCACGTCGCGGTCGCCGCCCGCGCCGGCGCGCAGGGTGTCCTGCATGCGCTCGAAGAAGGTGGCCATGGCGTTGGGATCGTAGCCGGCGTTGGACAGCGTCTGGATGCCGGCGCGGTCGGCCTCGACCTCGTCCTTGCGGGTGAAGTTGATCTGCCGCTGCAGCATCAGGCCCTGGCCGCCCATCAGCACCGCGCCGGCGGCGTCGCCGGCATGCGCGCCGGCGCCGGCGGCGATCGCGCCCAGCAGCACCAGGGCCATCAGCGGCGCATCTTTTTTCGAGGACTCGAACGCGCGCTGCAGGTGGTTCTGCGTGATGTGGCCGATCTCGTGCGCGATCACGCCGGCCAGTTCGCTTTCGCTGTTGGTGATGTCGATCAGGCCCGAGTTCACCGCGATATAGCCGCCGGGGGCGGCGAAGGCGTTGATCACGTCCTCCTTCACGATGAAGAAGGAGAAGTGGTCCTTGGGCTTGTCGCTGGCGGCGACCAGGCGGTAGCCGAGGTCGTTGATGTAGTCGTCGAGCAAGGCGTCGTCGACCACCATGTCCATCGAACGCATCTGGCGCAGCATGGCGGCGCCGTATTCCTGCGCCTCCTGCGGGGAGACCAGGGCGTTGGCGGAACTGCCCAGGTCCGGCAGGCGGACATTGGTGTCCTGGGCGCCCGCGCCGAAGCTCAGCAGGGCGCAGGCCAGGGCGGTCGCCAGACGGGTGGTAACGGTACGTGGTGCCATGCGCATAGGTAGGTGACAATAGCACTTGTGACCGCGTCCCATGGGTCCGGTTCACCGTCTCAGGCGGCTTGTTTTCAGGGGCCATGGCCCCCAGTTAGGCCGCCATCGCCGTTTCTTTTCCGGAGTCCGTCGTGCCCAAGATCGAGGTCTATTCGACCGGTTACTGCCCCTACTGCGTATCCGCCAAGAACCTGCTGAAATCCAAGGGACTGGAGTGGACCGAGGTGATGGTCGACACCGATCCGGCGCGCCGCGACGAAATGCTCCAGCGCAGCGGCGGCCGCCGCACGGTGCCGCAGATCTTCATCAACGACCAGCACGTCGGCGGCTTCGACGACCTGGTCGCCGCCGACCGCAGCGGCAAGCTGGCCCAGCTGCTGGGGAGCGCGGCATGAGCGACCATGACAACGGTGCGGACAAGAGCAAGGACCGCGTGGCCGAGTTCACCGCGTTCCGCCAGCGCATGAACGAACGCATCCTGGCCGAGGACAACCAGGTCGTGCGCCGCTTCTTCGCCCTGGACACGCAGACCTACAAGCCCGGCGCCCTGGACGTCAAAACCAAGGAACTGCTCGGCCTGGTCGCCTCGATGGTGCTGCGCTGCGACGACTGCATCAGCTACCACGTGGCCCAGTGCAAGGAAGCCGGGGTCAGCCGCGAGGAATTCTTCGAGACCTTCAGCGTCGGCCTGGTGGTGGGCGGTTCCATCGTGATCCCGCACCTGCGCCGCGCGGTGGACTTCCTGGACCAGCTCGAAGGGCGGGAATAGGGAATCGGGAATAGAGAATAGGACGAGCCCGCCCCCCGACAAGCTGGCGGGGCGGCGTTTTTACCTATTCCCCATTCTCTATTCCCTAATCCCGGCCCGGCTCCGGGCCACCATGCGAGTTTGCGAAATGCTCCGTACGAGGATTTGCAACGCCGCGGCGGGCGCCCGCACTGGCCGCTCCTGCCGGCATCGGGGATAATTCATAGGATTTTTCGGCCGGCCTTCCCCCGCCGCGCCGCCCGATTTCTTTCCTCCAAGGAGTTCCCCCATGAGCAAGACCATCGCCGTAATCCCGGGTGACGGCATCGGCCCGGAGATCATGAAGGCGACGCTGCGCGTGCTCGACGCCCTGGACTGCGGCCTGTCCTACGAGTTCGTCGACGCCGGCATGGTGGCGCTGGAGAAGCACGGCGACCTGCTGCCCAAGGACACGCTGGACGCCATCGCCAGGCACAAGATCGCCCTGAAGGGCCCGCTGACCACGCCGATCGGCGGCGGCTTCACCTCGATCAACGTCACCCTGCGCCGCCACTTCGACCTGTACGCCAACGTGCGTCCGGCGATCAGCTTCCCGGGCACCAAGGCGCGCTTCGAGAACATCGACATCATCACGGTGCGCGAGAACACCGAAGGCGCCTACCTGTCCGAAGGCCAGACCCTGTCCGAAGACGGCGAGGTCGCCACCTCGATGGTGCGCAACACCCGCAAGGGCAGCACGCGCATCGTCAAGTACGCCTTCGAGATGGCGCGCCAGAAGGGCCGCAAGAAGATCACGGCCGTGCACAAGGCCAACATCATGAAGACCAGCTCGGGCCTGTTCCTCAATGTGGCCCGCGAAGTGGCCAAGGAATATCCCGACATCGAGTTCAACGAGATGATCGTGGACAACACCTGCATGCAGCTGGTGATGAGGCCCGAGCAGTTCGACGTGATCGTCACCACCAACCTGTTCGGCGACATCCTGTCCGACCTGTGCGCCGGCCTGGTCGGCGGCCTGGGCCTGGCCCCGGGCGACAACATCGGCGCGGGCGCGGCGATTTTCGAGGCCGTGCACGGCTCGGCGCCGGACATCGCCGGCAAGGGCGTCGCCAACCCCTGCGCGCTGCTGCTGGCGGCGGCGGACATGCTCGACCACCTGGGCATGGCGGAGAAGGGCAACAAGGTGCGCGCGGCCATCCGCGACACCCTGACCAACGACCGCGACGCCGTCACCCCGGACCTGGGCGGCAAGGGCAATACCGACAGCTTCGGCGACGCCATCGTCAAGCGCGTCAAAGCGGCCTGAGTTTTCCGCCGTTTCACGAAAAAGCCGCGGCGTTTGCCGCGGCTTTTTTCTTTTCTGCCGTCATTCCGGCGCAGGCTGGAATCCAGTAACGATGCCACACGATTATCGCGAAAGCGCTGGGTGGTTTTCCGCTTCTATTGCGGCGCTTTCACCACTGGATTCCGGCCTGCGCCGGCATGACGAGCCCTGCTCAGCCGAACATCCCCGGCTGGTAATCCCCGCCCGCCGTATGCGCCGCCAGGTTGATGCGGTTCCAGCTGTTGATCAGCGTGACCAGCAAGGTCAGGTCGACCAGCTCCTTCTCGTTGAACAGCTGGCTGGTCTGCTGGTACAGCGCGTCCGGCACCGAGTCGCCGGGCACCAGGCGGGTCAGCGCCTCGGCCCAGGCCAGAGCCGCGCGTTCGCGTTCGCTGTAGCACGCCGCTTCGCGCCAGCCGGCCAGCAGGTACAGGCGCTGCTCGGTTTCGCCGGCGGCGCGCGCGTCCTTGGTGTGCATGTCCAGGCAGTAGCAGCAGCCGTTGATTTGCGAAACGCGGGTCAGCACCAGTTCGATCATGGCCGGCTCCAGGCCGCCGGACTTGAGGTTCTTGCTCAGCACGAACAGCGGCTGCAGCGACTTGAAGTGATGGGCGATATTGAAGCGGGACATGGCGGTTTCCTTGAAAGGGAACGGCCGCAATGGCCGCTCTTCAATGCAAGGACGCAGACGCCGCGCGTTTCGTGACCGCTTCCAGCCGCGCGAGTTTTTCCGGATGGCGGATCGAGTGAATCGCGGTGATCCGCTCGCCATCGCACTCCACCCACAGCGCGGAAGTGAGGCGGCCGCCGGTCCAGATCAGCAACGCCGGCGCGCCATTGAGCTGGCTCAGCTGGCGCACGGTTTCCGGGCCGCCGGAATGCAGCGCGATCTGGCGATACAGCCGCGCCACGCGATCCTGCCCGTACAGCGGACGCAGCACCGCGCGCACCACGCCGCCGCCGTCGGAGATATGCACGGCGTCCTCGGCGAACAGCGCGCGCAGCGAATCGAGATCCGGGCGGTCCATCGCGGCGAGGAAGCGCTGCAGCATGCGCTGCTGCATCGAATGGTCCACGTTGAAGCGCGGGCGTCCTTCGCGCAGCCGCGTCTTCGCGCGATGCACGCGCTGGCGGCAGGCGTCCTCGGCGATGCCCAGGATGGCGGCGGCCTCGGCGTGGCTGTAGTCGAACACTTCCTTCAGCAGAAACGCCGCGCGTTCCTCGGGGCTGAGCCGCTCGAGCAGCAGCAGGAACGAAAGGCTCAGCGTCTCGGCGCGTTCGAGCTGTTCCGATGGCGCTTCGTCCATCGGTTCGAGCGGCTCGGGCAGCCAGGGGCCGGTGTAGTGCTCGCGCTCGGTCTTGGCGCGGCGCAGGCGGTCCAGGGCGAGGCGGGTGGTGACGGTGACCAGCCAGGCTTCCGGGTCGTCCAGGGTGGAGGTGTCCTGCTCGTGCCAGCGCAGCCAGGCGTCGTGCAGCACGTCTTCGGCATCGGCCGGGCGGCCGAGCATGCGGTAGGCCAGGCCGAACAGGCGCTGGCGATGCTGCTGGAACAAGGCGGTCTGCGGGTCCATGGGCGGCTCCTGAGCGTGGATGACAAGGCCAGGACGCGCCAGGCGGGCGGAACGTGACCGCCTCAGCGGAAGAACGGATACGGGGCCAGGAACACCAGCCAGATCATCAGCACGATGCCGATGTATTTCAGCACCCGGAACAGCCGGGGGCTGCGCTTCTTGAAGGCCCGGCTGCGTTCGCGCGAGCGCTGGTTGAGCGCGAACATGCGATTGACGAAGCCGGTCTTCTCCTCCGGCGATTCGGTATTGGGCGAAGCGGTGATCTTGCCCATGAAGGCGCCGACGCGGCGATTGACCGCGGTCATCAGGCGCGTGCGCAGCGGGCGCTCGACGTCGGCGAACAGGATCACGCGGGTCTGGTCGGTGCGGTTCTCGGCCCAGTGCACGTAGGTTTCGTCGAACACCACGTCCTTGCCGTCGCCCCAGGCGTGGATCTCGCCGTCGACGAAGATGCGGCAGTCCTCGGAGTTGGGCGTGATGAGACCCAGGTGATAGCGCAGCGAACCGGCGAACGGATCGCGGTGCGGATTGAGCTTGCTGCCCGGCGGCAGCAGGGCGAACATCGCCGCCTTCACGCTGGGAATGGCGTTGAGCAGCTTCACCGTCTCCGGGCACAGCGCCTCGGCCGAGGCCAGCGGCTCGCCGTACCACTTCAGGTAAAAGCGCTTCCAGCCCTGCTTGAAGAAGCTGTTGAAGCTGGCGTCGTTGTGCTTTTCCGCGGCACGGATAAAGCCCTCGTCGAACAGGTGCATGGCTTCTTCGCGGATGACCTGCCAGTTCGCCTGCAGCAGGTCCAGCTGGGGGAAGCCGCGGCGGTCCAGGATCGGCCGCGCCGGCACCGCCGAGAAGGTGTACATCAGCAGGTTGTACGGCGCGAAGATCGCCGAATGGTCGACCAGCTGCCGGTCGAAGCGCAGGCGCGAGCGGCCGCGCAGATGCACCGCGAGCACGCACAGCGCGAACACGGCGAAGATGAGCAGCAGGATCAGGCGCGGAGCGAGGATCATGTCGTGGGCGGCGAAGGCGGAAAGACCAGCCGCCATTCTACTCCCAAGCCTGCCGCCGCCTTGAGGCTCAGTGCCGCAGCACCCGCACCGCGCCCTTGCCGGGGCGGTAGCCCTGGGCCAGCGCCCGCTGCACATAGGCCACCGCCTGGCGCACCGCGGCGCGCGGCGTGCGCCCCTTGGCCAGTTCCGCGGCGACCGCGGAGGCCAGCGTGCAGCCGGTGCCGTGGCCTTCCACGCGCAGGCGCGGGTGGCGCAGTTCCATCACGCCGGCGGCGTCGTAGAAACGGTCCACCACCTCGCCGCCGCGGGCGTGGCCGCCCTTGAGCAGCACGGCCTGCGCGCCCAGCGCGCGCAGGTCGCCGCCGGCGCGGTCGTAGTCGCGGGCGTTGCGGATGGAGTAGCCGAGCAGGGCTTCGGCTTCCGGCAGATTGGGCGTGAGCACGTCGGCCAGCGGGATCAGCTCGCGCACCACGGCCTGCACCGCGTCTTCCGCCAGCAGGCGCGCACCGCTGGTGGCGATCATCACCGGATCCACCACCAGCCACGCGGGCTGGCGCCGGCGCAGCTCGCGCGCCACCAGCCGCACGATCGCCGCGTTGCCGAGCATGCCGGTCTTCACCGCGCCGATGGCGAAGTCGTCGAACACCGCATCGAGCTGGCTGCGGATATGCGCCAGCGGCACCGGATGCACGGCGCTGACCCCGCGCGTGTTCTGCGAGGTGATGGCAGCGATGGCGGAAAGGCCGTGCACGCCGCGCGCATGGAAGGCCTTGAGGTCGGCCTGGATGCCGGCGCCGCCGCCGGAGTCGGAGCCGGCGATGGTGAGGGCGATGGAGGGGGGATTCGTCGACACGTTTTTTTGCTCGTCATTCCGGCGCAGGCCGGAATCCAGTTACAGCAACGCTGGGTAAAGGTCGTTCCATTCAGGGTTTTCGCCTTCGATAAGGCGAATCTTCCACTGCCGCTTCCAGTTCTTCAGGGCTTTCTCGCGGAGGATGGCCGACTCCATGGTCTCGTGCAGTTCGTACCACACGAGATCATGGGTGTCGTATCGCCTGGAGAAACCATCGACCACGCCATGTTTATGCTGCCATACGCGCTTCAGGAGGTCGCTGGTCACGCCTGTGTAGAGGGTGCCGTTGTGTCCGCTGGAGAGCATGTAGACGCAGGGTTGTCGCCTGTCCATGGCGTGGTCGCTACTGGATTCCGGCCTACGCCGGAATGACGGTGAAGGGGTGAGGTTGCTCTAATTCTACAAAGCCTCCGAGGCGAAATCCGCCAGCCGCGAACGCTCGCCGCGCCGCAAGGTGATATGCGCCGAATGTTCCCATCCCTTGAAGCGATCCACCGCGTAAGTCAGGCCGGAGGTCGTTTCGGTGAGGTAGGGCGTGTCGATCTGCTCCACGTTGCCCAGGCAGACGATCTTGGTGCCGGGGCCGGCGCGGGTGATCAGGGTTTTCATCTGCTTCGGCGTGAGGTTCTGCGCCTCGTCGATGATCAGGTAGCGCGACAGGAAGGTGCGGCCGCGCATGAAGTTCAGCGAGCGGATCTTGATGCGCGAGGCGAGCAGGTCGTTGGTGGCCTGGCGGCCCCAGCTGCCGCCTTCCTCGGGGTTGGCGAGCACTTCGAGGTTGTCGGTGAGCGCGCCCATCCACGGCGTCATCTTTTCTTCCTCGGTGCCGGGCAGGAAGCCGATGTCCTCGCCGACCGAGACCGTGGCGCGGGTCATGATGATCTCGCGGTAGCGCTGCTGGTCCATCACCTGGGCCAGGCCGGCGGCCAGCGCGAGCAAGGTCTTGCCGGTGCCGGCGGTGCCGAGCAGGGTGACGAAGTCGACGTCCGGATCCATCAGCACGTTGAGCGCGAAGTTCTGCTCGCGGTTGCGCGCCGCGATGCCCCACACGGCATGGTTGGCATGGCTGTGGTCGTCCAGCAGCACCAGGGTGGCTTCTTCCTCGTCGACGTGCAGCACGCGCAGCTCGACGCTGTTGTCGCCGGGCAGGAACAGGCACTGGTTCGGATGCCAGTCCTCGTCGTCGCGGCGCTTGACCTTGTAGAAGGTGCGGCCGCGCTCGTTCCACGACTGCACTTCGGGGTGGCGGTCCCAGAAGTCCTCGGTCAGTTCGGTGGAGCCGGTGTAGAGCAGGGCGAAATCGTCGAGCGCGCGGTCGTTCTCGTAGTCCTCCGCATCGATGCCGTAGATCTTGGCCTTGATGCGCAGGTTGATGTCCTTGCTGACCAGGATCACCGCGCGGTCGGGATTCTGGTCGCGCAGCTCGATCACCGCGGCCAGGATCAGGTTGTCGGCCTTGCCGTGGCCGTTGGTGGCGCGCTGCTGGAAATACAGTCGGCCCACCGTGTTGTTGCGTTTGAGCTTGATGCCCTGCGGGCTGCTCAATTCCAGCCCGTTGCTGATGCCGTGGCCATTGCCGCGCTCGATCAGCTCGTTGAGGAAGCGGCTGACCTGGCGGCCGTTGCGCGAGACTTCCGAGCCGCCTTTCTTCTTTTCGTCCAGCTCCTCCAGCACCGTCATGGGGATGAACACGTCGTGCTCCTCGAAGCGGAACAGCGACGTGGGATCGTGCAGCAGAACATTGGTATCGAGAGCGTAAATGCGCTTGCTTCCGGTCATACGGAAGTTGCCTCGCTGGCGTGCTGGTTGAGAAAACGCGGCATGCGGGATGCCGTGGGAATCCGGCCCCGCGGGCCGGAACATGCGCGTCCGTGCCGCCTGCGCGGTGAGCGCCGACGGGACGGAGCGGATAGGTCGGAAGGGTTCACTTGGCGGGGATGGCGTCGAGCACGGCTTGAGCGTGACCTGGGACTTTGACGTTGCGCCATTCCTGCACCAGCCTGCCTTCGGGATCGATCAGGAAGCTACTTCGTACGACACCCATGTGACGTTTTCCGTACAGCACCTTCTCGTGGATCACGTCGAAGGCCTGGCACCAGGTTTCCTCGGGGTCGGAAACCAGCGGGAACGGCAGCTCCTGCTTGGCGGCGAAGTTGGCGTGCGACTTGACCGAGTCGCGCGAGACGCCGATCACCTCGGCGTTGCGCTTGCGGAACTTCGGGTAGAGATCGCGGAAGTCCTTGGCTTCGTTGGTGCAGCCCGGCGTGCTGTCCTTGGGATAGAAGTACACCACCACCCATTGGCCCTTGAGGCTGTCGAGTTTCAGCTCGCCGCCGTCGCCGAGCGGGCCTTTGAGCTTGGGGGCTTTTTTGCCGAGGTCTGGCATGACTGCTCCTGCGAAGCCAGCACCTGGCTTCGTCTTGTGGTTTTAGTGGGGGAGTGAGGCTGGCGGCCGGTGGCCGGCACGGAGGGGAAGGCGGCGCGTCGTGCGATGGTGCTCGCTCGATCTGCGTACTGCATGCGCGCCGGCCCTCCGGTATTGCCTCTTCGGGGCCAAGACTAGCGCGCCTGCGGCGGCGGATGACAGCCCTTGCCAACCGCGGCGTGGCGGGGGCATGCTGGCTTTCCCTCGCGCTGGGGCCCGGAAGAAGTTTTTGGCGGCCCCGCTCTGGAATCCAGGCGCTTAGAACTTGACCGGATCCATGATGGCATCCAGGTTGAGGCCGTCGCAGAACTCCAGGAAGTCGTCGCGCAAGGCGGCGATGTGCGTGTCGGCGGGAATGCCCACCGTGATCTGCGCCTGGAACATCGCCGCGCCGGTCTGCATGGCCTGGTAGCGCATGGAGTGCAGCTGTTCCACCGCGATGCCGTGGCGGTCGAAGAAATCGATGATGCGCACCAGGATGCCGGGACGGTCGGCCGAGATCACTTCCACCAGGTAGGGCAGCAGGCGCGAGGCCTGGCTGCGGCCGTCGGTGCGGTAGTGCATCAGGTGCACGTCTTCTTCGCGCGCGAACTTGGCCAGGGCGGACTCCAGCTTCGCCACCGCGTCCCAGGAGCCGGTGGCCAGCAGGGTCAGCGAGGTGTCCACGCCGATGGTCGACACGCGCGCGTCGGCCAGGTTGCAGCCGGCATCGGCGATGCGGCGGGCCAGGTTCAGCAGGGGAGTGCGCGGCGACGGGGTCAGGGCCTGGATCAGCAGCTGGTGGTCGTTGCCGGTACGCGAGGAACGGTTCAAGGAGGTCGGCCTGTAGCGTGGACCCGCGCAGCGCGGGACGGCGGCGCAAGGCCCGGCGAGCTTACTTGTCGCCCCTCCGAGGTCGCAAGTAACATGCAGGGCTTGGCTTCTGGCCGGAGTATGTCTTGAAGATTCGTGGAAGCATCTGCGCCCTGGCGACCCCGTTCACGTCGGACGGCGCGCTGGATCTGGACGCCTTCGGGCGGCTGCTGGACTACCAGATCGCCGGCGGGACGCAGGCCGTGGTGGTGGCCGGTTCCACCGGCGAAGCCCACATGCTCGAGCACGACGAATACGACACCCTGCTGGCCTTCGCGGTGAAACGCGTGGCCGGACGCATCCCGGTGCTCGCCGGCACCGGCGAGGCAGGCACGGCCAGGACCGTAGCGCTGACCCGCCGCGCGCGCGAACTGGGCGCGGACGTCGCGCTGGTGGTGGCGCCGTTCTACGTGCGCCCCACGCAGGAAGGCCTGCGCCGGCATTTCCTCGCGGTGGCCGAGCAGGGCGGCCTGCCGGTGATCCTCTACAACGTGCCCGGCCGCACCGGCTGCGACCTGCTGCCGGAGACGGTGGCCGCGCTGCGCGACCATCCGGCCATCGTCGGCATCAAGGAAGCGGTGGGCAGCGACGAGCGCATCCACGCCCTGGCGGAACTTGCGCGCGCCGATTTCGTCTACCTGTCCGGTGACGACCCGACCGCCGGCAAGGCCATGCTGGCCGGCGCGGCCGGCACCATCTCGGTGGTGGCCAACCTGGCGCCCAAGGCCTTCCGCGCGCTGTGCGACGCGGCGGCCGCGGGCGACGCGGCCGCCACCGCGCGCTGCGACGATGTCCTCGCCGCGCTGGTTCAGGCGTTGAACTGCGCTCCCAACCCGATCGCCGTGAAGGCCGGCCTGCCGGCGCTGGGGCTGGGTTCGGCGGTGCCGCGCCTGCCCCTGGTCGAACTGCAGGAAGGGCCGGAACGGGCGCGCATCGCCGAAGCGCTGGCGGCTCTGGCATCCTTGGCAAACGCGGCCTGACGGCCGCCCGATCTCTCAACGGAACTCCAATTCAATGAAGAAATCCCCGCTCCTCCTCGCCATGCCGGCCCTCGCCCTGTCCGCCTTGCTGCTTTCCGGTTGCGGCATGTTCCGCTCGGAGAAGGCCTGGGAGGCCGCCAAGCAGGAAACGCCGCTGGAGATCCCGCCGGGCCTGGATACGCCGTCGACCAGCGCCGCCCTGGTGATCCCGGAGCAGGGCGCCAACAACCCCACCTCCAACGGCGCCACGGCGCGCGTGGGCAAGGGCGGCGGCGTGATCGCCGACGGCTTCGTGCTCACCGACACGGTCGACAACGCCTACCGCCGCGTCGGCCAGGCGCTGGAGCAGGGCGACATCGGCCAGGTGCTGAGCCACGACGACGCCGGCCATGCCTACACGCTGAGCGTGGTGGCCTCGGCCACGCAGGGCAGCAAGCCGGGCTTCTTCCGCCGCATGTTCGGCGGCGGCAAGAAGGACGCCTCCGCCCCCGCGCCGGGCGCCGCGCCGCATCAGGTGCAGGTGGTGATCGGCCCCAGCGGCCAGAGCGCCAGCGAAGTGCGCGCGCAGGGCGATGCCGCCGCCGTGGCCAAGGTGGTGGATACGCTGAAGTCGCGCCTGGGCGGTAATTGATTCCGCGCCCCGGTTGCTCATTGAACGAAAAAGCCGCCCATCGGGCGGCTTTTTTATAGGGCGAAGTCCGAAGAAAAGATTCGGAACAGTCGGAAAATCAGCGCTGCAGCTGGTCCAGCTTGCCCGGCTTGTTTTCCCATTCCTTGGCGTCCGGCAGGCCGTCCTTGCGCTCGGTGATCACCGGCCAGGCCTTGGCCAGTTCCGCGTTGAGCGCCACGAAGGACTCCTGCCCGGCGGGCACGTCGTCTTCCGGATAGATGGCGTTGATCGGGCATTCCGGCTCGCACAAGGTGCAGTCGATGCACTCGTCCGGATCGATCACCAGGAAATTCGGGCCTTCGTGGAAGGCATCGACAGGGCAGACTTCGACGCAGTCGGTGTACTTGCACTTGATGCAGTTGTCGGTGACGACAAAGGTCATGCGATCGCGGGCCTGTGTATGCCGGATGGGCCTGTGCGGCCCGGAAGTGGCGCTCCCTACGAGGTTCGAACTCGTGTTCCCGCCTTGAGAGGGCGGTGTCCTAGGCCACTAGACGAAGGGAGCGAAAAGCACCGGAGCGCGCTAGTATAGCGAAATTGTTGCGGCCGGCAATGCCCTCCGTGACAGCTGTCTCATGCCCGAAGCCATGCGCAGCCACGGGTTCCGACCCGGCGCCAGCCTAGGCCCAAGGCCATGCGGCAACCCTTTCGCTGCAAGGATTCAAACCGCTTGAACTTGAAAGCAAGGAACGAGGCCACGCCATCGCTGCGCATCATTCCGCGCGAGCAGCACGTGATATCGCGCAAGAACATCAGCAAGGCCGCGCTGCGCGTGCTGTACCGCCTCCATGAAGCCGGCTACGACGCCTTCCTGGTCGGAGGCGCCGTGCGCGACCTCCTGCTCGGCGGCCATCCCAAGGACTTCGACGTGGCCACCAACGCCACGCCGGAAGACGTCAAGAAGCTGTTCCGCAACTGCCGCCTGATCGGCCGCCGTTTCCGCCTCGCCCACGTGGTGTACGGGCCGGAGATCATCGAGGTGGCCACCTTCCGCGGCACCGGCGAGGACGACGGCAACGAAGGCGGCGGCGACCGCCACATCGTCGACGGCCGCATCGTGCGCGACAACGTATGGGGCAGCATCGAGGAAGACGCGCTGCGCCGCGACTTCCGCGTCAACGCGCTGTACTACGACATCAGCGACTTCTCCGTGCGCGACTACGTCGGCGGCATGCAGGACGTGGAGAACCGCGTGCTGCACCTGATCGGCGACCCGGTCACGCGCTACCGCGAGGACCCGGTGCGCATGCTGCGCGCGGTGCGCCTGGCGGCCAAGCTCAACTTCCGCATCGACGCCGCGGCCGCCGCGCCGTTCGAGGAACTCGGCCCGCTGCTGCTGGATGCCTCGCCGGCGCGCCTGTTCGACGAATCGCTCAA
The DNA here is from genome assembly GCF_012275375.1 of Dyella sp. SG609. Lineage (GTDB taxonomy): Bacteria > Pseudomonadota > Gammaproteobacteria > Xanthomonadales > Rhodanobacteraceae > Dyella_D > Dyella_D marensis. The sequence continues at coordinate 344,956 of NZ_JAAZQJ010000001.1, forward strand.
GCTGTTCCTGAGCGGCCATGGCCTGAAGAGCTTCCGCATGCTGGAGAAGAGCGGCCTGCTGAAGTTCATGTTCCCGGCCACCGCGCGCTCGCTCAAGCGCGGTGACGAGGCGCTGCGCAAGCTGATCGAGGAAGGCCTCGGCAGCACCGATGCGCGCGTGGCCGAAGGCAAGTCGGTGACGCCGGCCTTTCTGTTCGCCGTGCTGCTGTGGGGCGAGGTGCGCGACCTGGCGCATGCGTGGATCGTCAAGGGCGTGGAGAGCGCCACGGCCTGGGGCCGCGCGGTGGCGCACGTGGTGTCGGAGCAGTGCCAGCGCGTGGCCATCCCGCGCCGCTTCACCATCACCATGGAAGAGATCTGGGCGCTGCAGCCGCGCTTCGAGCAGGTGCAGCGCAAGCGCGTGTTCCGCCTGATGGCGCACCCGCGCTTCCGCGCCGCGTTCGACTTCCTGCTGCTGCGCGCCACCGAATCCCAGGCGATCGACCAGCTGGGCCAGTGGTGGGCGCATGCCCAGCAGCTGTCGCACGAGACGCTGGCCGCCGCGCTGTCCGGCACCGGTGCCGACGTGCCGTCGGCGGGCGATGCCGAGCCCGCGCCGGCGAGCAAGCCGCGCAAGCGGCGGCGCCGCAAGCCGGGCGGCAAATCCGGCGGCAAATCGGGCGCGGCGTGAGCACCGCCTATGTGGCGCTGGGCAGCAATCTGGGCGATTCCCGGCGCTACCTGAGCGAAGCCATCGAAGCGATGGCGCAGTTGCCCTCGACGCGGGTGGCGGCGCGTTCGCGCCTGTACCGCACGCCGCCATGGGGCATGCTGGAGCAGCCGCCGTTCCTCAATGCCGCCGTGCAGCTGGATACCGGGCTGAGTGCGGACGAGCTGCTGGACGCCCTGCTGGCGATCGAGCGCGCCGCCGGCCGCGTCCGCGAGGGCGAGCGCTGGGGACCGCGCACGCTGGACCTGGACCTGCTGCACATGGACGGCGTGCGCCGCGACGGCGAACGCCTGACCCTGCCGCACCCGCGCATCGCCGAACGCGCCTTCGTGCTGCTGCCGCTGGCGGACCTGGCGCCGGAACTGGAGCTGCCGGGGCAGGGCAAGGTGGGCGCGCTGCTCGCCGCGCTCGATCGCAGCGGCTGTGAAGTGCTGCCTTGAGCCTTTTGTGCAATGCGGCGGATAATCCGCTTCTTACCCACCTGAAGGCGTTGCCGTGTACGTCCAGAATGCCAGTGCTCCCGCCCGCAAGCCCGTGACGGTGCCCGGCCTGCGGGCCATGAAGGCGGAAGGCAAGCCGATCGTGGTGCTCACCGCCTACGACTACAGCTTCGCCTGGCAGCTGGAAACCGCCGGCATCGACGTCGCCCTGGTCGGCGATTCGCTCGGCATGGTGGTGCAGGGGCATGCGAGCACGCTGCCGGTGACGCTCGATCACATGGTCTACCACACCGCCGCCGTGGCGCGCGGCCTGTCCGCCACCTTGCTGGTGAGCGACCTGCCGTTCATGAGCGACCGCGACGTGCCGCATCTGCTCGACGCTGGCGCGCGCCTGGTCGGCGAAGGCGGCGCGGCGATGGTGAAGATCGAAGGCGCGGCGCCGCATATCCTCGACGGTATCCATGCGCTGGCCACGCGCGCCATTCCGGTGTGCGCGCACCTGGGCCTCACGCCGCAATCGGTGCACAAGTTCGGCGGATTCCGCATCCAGGGCCGCGAGCAGGAAGCCGCCGACCGCGTGGTGGCCGAGGCCAAGGCGGTGGAGCAGGCCGGCGCGGATCTGCTGGTGCTGGAAGGCGTGCCGACCTCGCTGGGCGAGCGCGTCACCAAGGCCGTCGGCATTCCCGTGATCGGCATCGGCGCGGGCCCGCATTGCGACGGCCAGGTGCTGGTGCTGCAGGACATGCTGGGCATCACGCCGGGCAAGCGCCCCAAGTTCAGCAAGGATTTCCTGGCCGGACGCGATTCTGTGGCGGCTGCGCTCGCCGCGTATGCGGAAGACGTGCGCAGCGGCGCCTTTCCCGCACCCGAACACTGTTTCAGCTGAGACACACCCATGCAGACTGTGCAAGACGCCGCGGCCTTGCGTGCCGTGATCCGCGGCTGGCGCTCCCAGGGCCAGACCGTGGGATTCGTGCCGACCATGGGCAACCTCCATGCCGGCCACCACTCGCTGATCAAGCTGGCGCGCGCGCGCACCGACCGCGTGGTGGCGAGCGTGTTCGTCAACCCGACCCAGTTCGGCCCGAACGAGGATTTCGACCGCTATCCGCGCACGCTGAGCCAGGACCAGGCCGGCCTGGCCGAGCAGCACTGCGACCTGGTGTTCGCGCCCGACGTGGCCACCATGTATCCGTTCGGCCCGGCCAGCAGCGTGAGCGTGCATGTGCCGGCCATCACCGACACGCTCGAAGGTGCGCACCGTCCCGGCCATTTCGACGGCGTGGCCACCGTGGTGTGCAAGCTGTTCAACCTGGTGCAGCCGGACGTGGCCGTGTTCGGCCAGAAGGACTTCCAGCAGCTGAAGGTGATCGAGCGCATGGTGCGCGACCTGGCCCTGCCGGTGAAGGTGATGGGCGCGCCCACCCTGCGCGCCGACGACGGCCTGGCGCTGAGCTCGCGCAACCAGTACCTGTCGCGCGACGAGCGCGAGCTGGCCCCGCAGATCTACGCCACCCTGCAGCAGATGCGCGAGCTGGTCGAAAAAGGCCACGCCATCAAGGTGGTGGAGCAGGCCGCGGCCTCCAAGCTGGCCCGCGGCGGCTTCGATCCGGACTACGCCGCGATCCGCCGGGCCGAGGACCTGTCCGAGCCGGCCGAAGGCGAGCGCGAGGGCCTGGTGGCGCTGATCGCCGCCCGCCTGGGCAAGACCCGCCTGATCGACAACTTGCCTTTCGACTGAGGCACCCCACATAGCGCGGCATCCGGCCTCGTTGCGGCCGGACGGCCCGCCCATCGATAATTGCCCGCTACGCAGACCTTTTCTGCTGGAAGTCATGCCATGAACCTGAACATGCTCAAGGCCAAGATCCACCGTGCCACGGTGACGCACGCCGAGCTGCACTACGAAGGCTCGATCGCGATCGACGGCCTGCTGCTCGATGCCTCCGGCATCCGCGAGTACGAGCAGATCCACGCGTGGAACATCAACAACGGCAAGCGCTTCGTCACCTATGCGCTGCGCGCGGAAGAAGGCTCCGGCATCATCTCGGTGAACGGCAGCGCGGCCCATCGCGCCCAGCCGGGCGACCTGATCATCATCGCCGCGTTCGCCCAGCTGTCCGAGGCCGAGGTCGAGCAGTTCCAGCCGACCCTGGTGTACGTGGATGCCGACAACCGCATCTCGCATACCAACCGCTCGATCCCGAAGCAGATGGCCGCGGCCTGAGGCCGCGGCTCAAGGCAAAAACTGCCGGAATTGGCACGTGGCGCGCTACTCACGCGCCACTCAATGGCTCTAAGATCGGGGTTCCCCTTCCCGCCAAGTACGAGCCCATGTCGCAGCAGCGCAGTCCGTCCTTCCTGGCAGCACACGTCGAACGTCTTTCGCGCACCCATCTGCGCGACTTGCTGAAGGACCGGGAGCGCGGCGAACGCTTGCGCCACCGCGTGGGGCCGCTGCTGCTGGACCTGAGCCGGCAGAAGCTGGACCACGAAGCACTGCAGGCGCTGGGCGAGCACGCCGAAGCCAGCGGCTGGCAGCAGGCCCGCGACGCCATGTTCGCCGGCGAGCCGATCAACACGTCCGAACACCGCGCCGTGCTGCACACCGCGCTGCGCGGCGGTGCCTCGCGCCTGCCGCCGGTGGCGCCGCGCGAGGCGCGCAGCGAGATCGAACGCACCCTGCAGCGCATCGACGAACTGGTGCGCGCGATCGAGCGCGGCGACGCCGCCAGCATGGGCCTGCCGCCGAAGATCACCGACGTGGTGAACATCGGCATCGGCGGCTCCGACCTCGGCCCCCGCCTGGCCGTGCGCGCGCTGGCGCCGTTCCACGTGCCGGAGCTGCGCAGCCACTTCCTCACCAATGTCGACGGCCAGGCCGCCTACGAGCTGATGCGCCAGCTCGACCCGCGCCGCACCCTGGTGATCGTGGTCTCCAAGACCTTCACCACGCAGGAAACCCTGCTCAACGGCAACGTGCTGCGCGACTGGATCGTGCGCTCGTACGAGGGCGATGCGCGCGCCGCGTCGAAGCATTTCCTGGCGGTCAGCGCCAACACCGCCGAAGCCGAGCGCTGGGGCGTGGCCACGTCCAACATCTATCCGATGTGGGATTTCGTCGGCGGCCGTTTCTCGCTGTGGTCCGCGGTGGGCCTGTCGCTGGCGCTGGCCATCGGCATGGAGCATTTCCGCGCGCTGCTCGCCGGCGCGGCGCAGATCGACGACCACTTCCGCAGCAAGCCGTGGCAGGAAAACCTGCCGGTGCTGCTCAGCCTGGTCGAATACTGGAACCGCAATGCGCTGGGCCGCAGCAGCCGCGCGGTGGTGCCTTACGCCGATCTGATGGGCGACCTCACCTCGTACCTGCAGCAGCTGGAAATGGAGAGCCTGGGCAAGCAGGTCACCCCGCAAGGAGAGCCGGTGCCGCAGTCCACCTCGCCGGTGGTGTGGGGCAGCGTGGGCACCAATGCGCAGCATGCGTATTTCCAGTCGCTGCACCAGGGCACCGACACCGTGCCGCTGGAATTCATCGGCGTGGTGCGCCCGGCGCATCCGCTGCGCGCCAATCACGACGCGCTGCTGTCCAACCTGCTGGCGCAGGCCGCCGCGCTGGCGCTGGGCAAGACCTTCGACGAGGCCCTCGCCGAGAGCAAGGGCGGCGACGAACAGGCGCGCCGCGTGCTCGCCGCGCAGCGCACCTTCCCGGGCGACCGCCCGAGCACGGTGATCCTGCTCGATTCGCTCACCCCGGAAAGCCTGGGTGCGCTGATCGCGCTGTACGAGCACAAGGTGTTCATGCTCGGCCATCTGTGGAGCATCAACGCGTTCGACCAGTGGGGCGTGGAGCTGGGCAAGTCGATCGCGCGGCAGATCCTGCCGGCGCTGGAAGGCCAGACGGACGATCTGTCTTCGTTCGACACCGCCACCCGCGCCTTGCTCGACGAGATCGCCCAGCGCCGCGAGGGTTGATTCTTTCTTACGTCGCCTGGTGCCGCGCCAGCGCCCAGGCGACGTGTTCGCGCACCAGCTCCGACGGATGCGCCGCACGCGCACGCAGCGCGTCGAGCACTTCGCCCGAGCCCGGCGCGTTGCCCAGCGCCACCGCGATATTGCGCAGCCAGCCCTCGTAGCCCGTGCGGCGGATCGCCATGCCTTCGGTGCGGCGCAGGAATTCCTCCTCGCTCCAGGCGAACAGTTCCACCAGGCGCGCGCCGTCCAGGCTGTGGCGCGGTGCGAAGTCGGGCTCCGCCGCGTCGCGCGCGAACTTGTTCCAGGGGCAGATCAGCTGGCAGTCGTCGCAGCCGAAGATGCGGTTGCCCATCGGCGCACGCAGCTCTTCCGGAATGCTGCCTTTGAGTTCGATGGTGAGATAGGAAATGCAGCGGCGCGCATCCAGCCGGTACGGCGCGACGATGGCCTGGGTCGGGCAGATATCGATGCAGCGGCGGCACGTGCCGCAATGCGCGGTGGCGGCTTCGTCCACCGGCAGCGGCAGGTCGGTGTAGAGCTCGCCGAGAAAGAAATACGAACCCGCGCTGCGGTTGATCAGCACGGTGTGCTTGCCGATCCAGCCCAGGCCCGCATTGCGGCCCAGGGCTTTCTCCAGCACCGGCGCCGAATCCACGTAGGCGCGGTAGCCGAAGTCGCCGACCTTGGCGTGGATGCGCTCGGCCAGCTTCTGCAGGCGGTTGCGCATCAGCTTGTGGTAGTCGCGGCCCAGTGCGTAGCGCGCGACATAGCCGGCGTCCGCGTCTTCCAGCACGGCCCAGGCGTTGCGCGTGCCGGGCGGGATGTAGTCCATGCGCACCGAGATCACGCGCAGGGTGCCCGGTTCCAGTTCGGCCGGGCGGCTGCGCTTGGTGCCGTGGCGGGCCATGTAGTCCATCTCGCCGTGGTGGCCGTCGTCCAGCCAGCGCCGCAGGTGCTGCTCGTCCTCGCCCAGCTCGATGCCGGCGATGCCGGCGTCGGCGAAGCCGAGCTCGCGCGCCCAGCGCTTGATGTCCGCGGCGAGCGCGGCGTAGTCGTGGGCGAGGGCGGAGTAGGCGGACATGGTGGGCATTGTAAGTCCGCCGGGCCGCGGCCTCCGCCTATAATCCGGCGCATGACGCCACGCCCGCACAGCCACGAGCTCCATACCGTCGACCAGGTGCGCGCGCTGGATCGCCGCGCCATCGAGGTGCTGGGCATTCCCGGCATCGAACTGATGCGCCGCGCGGCCGCGGCCGCGTTCGCCTCGCTGCAGCGCCATTGGCCGCAGGCGCGGCGCATCGCGGTGTACTGCGGGCCGGGCCATAACGGTGGCGACGGTTTCCTGCTCGGCGCGCTCGCGCTGCAGGAGGGCTACCAGGTGATGCTGTTCGCGCTCAGCGGCGAAGCGCGCGGCGATGCCGCGGCGGCGCGCGCGCGTTTCGAGGAGGCCGGCGGACAGGTGCAAATGTGGAGCTCCGTCACCGGCCTGCCGGTGGCCGACGTGCACGTGGATGCGCTGTACGGCACCGGTCTCGCGCGCGCGCCGGAGCCCGCGGTGGCCGACCTGCTGTGGCGGTTGAATGCGGGCGGCGAACCGATCCTCGCGCTGGACGTGCCTTCGGGCCTCAACGCCGACACCGGGCAATGCCCCGGCGAGGCGATCAAGGCCGATGTCACCGTCAGCTTCATCGCGCACAAGCGCGGCCTGCATACCGGCCAGGCGGCGGACCGCGTGGGCGTGCTGGAGCTGGATACGCTGGACTTGCCGGAAGAACTCTGGGGCGGCATCGCGCCCGACGCCGAGCTGCTGCACGCCGCCACGCTGCCGCCGCGCCCGCGCCATGCCCACAAGGGCAGCAATGGCCACGTGCTGGCGATCGGCGGCGACCTTGGCACCGCCGGCGCCATCCGCATGAGCGGAGAAGCCGCGCTGCGCGCCGGCGCGGGGCTGGTCAGCGTGGCGACGCGCGAGGCGAATCTCACCGCGCTCAACAGCGCCCGTCCGGAACTGATGGCGCACGGCGTCGACGGCCCGCAGTCCCTGCAGCCGCTGCTGCAGCGCGCCGACGTGCTGGCGCTCGGGCCCGGCCTGGGGCAGGGCGCCTGGGGCCATGCGCTGTGGCTGACCGCGCTGGACATGGCCATGCCGACGGTGCTGGATGCCGACGGCCTCAACCTGCTGGCGCGCGAGCCGCGGGTGTTCGAAGCGGCCACGGTGATCACGCCGCATCCCGGCGAAGCGGCGCGGCTGCTGGAAAGCTCGGTCGCCGGGATCGAAGCCGACCGCTACGCCGCGGTACGCGCACTGGCGCGCAAATACGGCGCGGTGGCGGTGCTCAAGGGCGCCGGCAGCCTGATCGCCGACCCGCATGGCCGCGTGGCCGTCTGCCCCTGGGGCAACCCCGGCATGGCCACCGGCGGCATGGGCGACCTGCTCACCGGCATCGTCGCCGCCTTGCTGGCCCAGGGCTGCGAAGCCTGGGAAGCCGCCTGCCTGGGCGTCGGCCTGCATGCCCGCGCGGGCGACGCGGCCGCCGCCGACGGCGGCGAGCGCGGCCTGATGGCTACCGACCTGCTGGCGCCGCTGCGCCGGCTGCTCAACGGACTCGACGCATGACCACCCTGCAGCAGGCGCTTCCCGACGAACAGGCCACCACCGGCTTCGCCGCGCGCATGGCCGGCGCGGTGGACGAGGGCGCGGTCATCTACCTGCACGGCGACCTGGGCGCGGGCAAGACCAGCTTCGCCCGCGCCTTCCTGCAAGCCCTGGGCGTGGGCGAGCGGGTGAAAAGCCCGACCTACAGCCTGGTCGAGTCCTACCGGCTGGCCGCCCGCACGGCCTGGCACCTGGACCTGTACCGCATCGCCGACCCCGGCGAACTGGAATGGCTGGGCCTGGACACGCTGGCCGACCCCGCCGCCCTGGTGCTGGTGGAATGGCCGGAGCGGGGCGCAGGGGCCTTGCCCGCGCCGGATCTGCAGATCGACCTGGCCTACGCCGGCACCGGCCGCACCGTTCAGGTGGCCGCACGCAGCCCGCGCGGCGAGCGCCTGCTGGCGCGGGTGCCAGCCTCAAGCTGAGGCGCGGCGCTAAGTATCCGTCGTTAATGAGATTTTGGGTTCCGTCTCGCCCCCGGGCGAAACCCTTCCGTCAGCGCGGCTTGCGTCCGATAGCTGGACCCAGCCTGACAAAACAGCTGCAGGTTATGGATATTTCAAGGAAAAAGCACTTGCATTCAGGAAAGTGCTGAGCTTCAATGCGCGACCATGAGGGGATATCCGGCCAGCATCCGTCAGTTTTCCTGTCTCGTCGCCCTGGCGATGGCGCCGCTGTGCGCCGTCCACGCCACCGACGTGAAGTCGGCCCGCGTCTGGGCCGGCCCGGAATACACCCGGCTGGTGCTCGATGTATCCGGTCCCGTGGACTACAAGACCCGCCAGGACGGCGACCAGCTGGTGATCGACCTGGGCCGCAGCGCCCTGGGCGATGACTACTCGGCGCCGAAGTCGCAGGGCCTGCTCAAGGGCCTGGACAGCAGCCAGCAGGGCAACCGCCTGCAGCTGGTGGCCAAGGTCGACCCGTCCAGCCACTACAAGAGCTTCGTGCTGCAGCCGCAGGCCAGCTACGGCTACCGCCTGGTGGTCGACGTCTATCCCGGCAGCGGGGTGGCCTCGTCGGCCAAGGCCGCGCCCGCACCGGCCCCGGTACAGGACGACAGCGACGATGACGCCGCGCCGCCGCCCGCGCCGGTGACGGTCAAGCTCGCTGCCTCCAGCAAGAACAGCCTGCGCTCCACCCAGAGCGGCATGGCCTCCACCCGCCAGGCCGCCGCGCTGCTCAACGGCGAGCGCAAGGTGGTGGTGGCGGTCGACGCCGGCCACGGCGGCCAGGACCCGGGCGCGCACGGCCCCGGCGGCACGCTGGAAAAGAACGTCACCCTGGCGGTGGCGCGCGAGCTGGCCGCGCAGATCAACAAGCAGCCGGGCATGAAGGCGGTGCTGACGCGCGATGCGGATTTCTTCATCCCGCTCAAGCAGCGCTACGAGATCGCCCGCCGCAACAACGCCGATTTGTTCGTCTCGGTCCATGCAGACGCCTTCGTCAACGGCGACGCCAAGGGTTCCTCGGTGTGGGTGCTGTCGCCGCGCGGCAAGACCAGCGAGGCGGCCCGCTGGCTGGCCGACCGCGAAAACCGCGCCGACCTGATCGGCGGCGTGTCGCTGGACGACAAGGACGACAGCCTCGCCGCCGTGCTGCTGGACCTGCAGCAGGGCTACGCCATGCAGGCCAGCGAAGCGGTGGCCACCAATGTGCTGAAGGCGCTGGGCGGCCTGGGGCCGACCCACCGCGGCTTCGTGGAGCGCGCCAACTTCGTGGTGCTGCGCTCGCCGGACGTGCCCTCGATCCTGGTCGAGACGGCCTTCATCAGCAATCCGGACGAGGAGCGCAAGCTGCGCGATCCCTCGCACCAGGCGCACCTGGCCGAAGCCGTGATGGGCGGCGTGCGCAGCTATTTCGAGGCGACCCCGCCGCCGGGTTCGTGGTTCGCCGCGCAGGCCGCGCGCCGCAACGGCAACGTGGTGGCGTCGGCGGCGAAGAACGACGATGACGACGGCGACGGCAATCCCGTGTCCACCGCTGCCAACAAGGCGGTGGCGCAGGCGATGACCGGTTCGAAGTCGGGCGAGGTCAAGGTGGCCAGCGTGAAGGCCGACAGCGAACGCGCCGACGCCAACGTGCGCGACCTGCACCGCGTCACCGCGGGCGAAAGCCTGCGCAGCATCGCGCGCCAGTACGGCGTGAGCATCACCGCGCTGAAGAACGCCAACCGCAGCATCAACAGCGACACGGTGCGCGCGGGCATGGTGCTGGCGATTCCATCCGGCTGATCCATCCGGCCGATCCGTTCGGCCGATCCGTTTGGCCGATCCGTTTGGCTTGTTCCGCCGCAACATGTTGTTTTTACGAACGCCACCCCTCGGGTGGCGTTCCTGCTTTAAGCTTGCGCGATGCCTGTCATCCGTCCCCTGCCTGCTGAACTCATCAACCAGATCGCCGCCGGCGAAGTGATCGAACGGCCTTCCTCCGTCGTGAAGGAACTGGTCGAAAACAGCCTCGACGCCGGCGCCACCCGCATCGAAGTGGATATCGAGCAGGGCGGCCAGCGCCTGATCCGCATCCGCGACGACGGCGGCGGCATCGAGCCGGACGACCTGCCGCTGGCGGTGGCCTCGCATGCCACCAGCAAGATCCGCAGCTTCGACGACCTCGAACACGTGGCCAGCATGGGTTTCCGCGGCGAGGCGCTGGCCTCGGTCTCGTCGGTGGCGCGCTTTGCGCTCACCTCGCGCGCACGCGGACAGGACACCGCCTTCCGCATCGAAGTGGACGGCGGCAAGCTGCAGGCGGCGCGCCCCGCGCAGCATCCGCAAGGCACCAGCGTCGAGGTGCGCGACCTGTTCTACAACGTGCCGGCGCGGCGCAAATTCCTCCGCGCGGAGCGCACCGAGTTCGCGCATATCGACGACCTGCTGAAGTCGCTGGCGCTGGCGCGCGGCTCGGTGGAATTCCGCCTCAGCCACAACGGCAAGCCGGTGCGCATCCTCAAGGCCGCCAAGGACGAACAGGCGGCTCTGCTGCGGGTGGCTGACGTGCTGGGCGAGGAATTTCCCGCGCAGAGCCTGCGTATCGATCATGTGGCGGCCGGCCTGCATCTGTCGGGCTGGGTCGGCTTGCCCACGGCGTCGCGCTCGCAGGCCGATTCGCAATACTTCTACGTCAACGGCCGCCTGGTGCGCGACCGCATCGTGGCGCACGCGGTGCGGCAGGCGTATGCCGACGTGCTGTTCCACGGGCGGCACCCGGCCTTCGTGCTGTATCTGGAACTCGATCCGGCCGGCGTCGACGTCAACGTGCATCCGGCCAAGCACGAAGTGCGTTTCCGCGAGCAGCGGCTGGTGCACGACTTCCTGTTCCGCACCCTGCACGAGGCCCTGGCGCAGACGCGCGCGGGGCAGGTGGGCAGCGTGGTCGACTCGGTCGACACGGCGCCCACGCTGGTCAGCTATGCCGCGGCCGCCTCCGCCGGCGCGGCCGTCACCTCCACGCCGGCCTGGTCCGGGCAGTTCAGCCAGAGCCGCCTGAGCCTGGGCGTGCGCGACGAGCCGCTGGCCGATTACGCCGCGCTGCTGGGCGAGTCTTCGCGCGAGGCGGTGCCGGCCTATGCTGCCAACACCCCGATGCCGCCCGCGCAGGACGACGAGGCGCCGCCGCTGGGCTTCGCCATCGCGCAGCTCAAGGGCATCTACATTCTGGCCGAGAATGCGCACGGCCTGGTGCTGGTGGACATGCACGCGGCGCACGAGCGCATCACCTACGAAAAGCTCAAAAGCGGCCGCGCCTGCAGCAACCTGCGCTCGCAGCTGCTGCTGGTGCCGCTCAACGTGTCGGTCAGCGCGAAGGAAGCCGCCGCCGCCGAGGAACACGCCGACGCGCTGGCCGACTGGGGCCTGGAGCTGTCGCGCAGCGGCCCGTCCGGCGTGGTGGTGCGGCGCATCCCGGCCTTGCTGGAAGGCGCCGACGTGGCGCAGCTGTGCCGCGACGTGCTGGCCGAGCTGGCCCTGCACGGCAGTTCGCGCCGCCTGCAGGAGCTGGAGAACGAACTGCTCTCCACCATGGCCTGCCACGGCTCGGTGCGCGCCGGCCGGCGCCTCACCGCGCCGGAAATGAACGCGCTGCTGCGCGAGATGGAGGCCACCGAGCGCTCCGGCCAGTGCAACCACGGCCGCCCCACCTGGACCCAGCTGGGCCTGGCCGAGCTGGACAAACTGTTCCTGCGCGGGCGCTGAGCCGGCGCTTGCGGCTGCGGCAAATAGACGTCCATACTCGGGCTTCCTCTGTCGAGCGGGCCGTGCCATGTCGCGTAGCGTTGCCTTTGCCCTCGTTGTCGCCTTGAGCTTTGGAGTCGTCGCCGTGCAAGCCGAAACCGCCACTGCCGCCGCTGCCGGCGACTACCCGCACGAGATCGAGCAGTGGCGCGCCAAGCGCACCGCCAACCTCACCGCGCCCACCGGCTGGCTCAGCCTGATCGGCCTGGAATGGCTGCAGGAAGGCGCCAACCGCATCGGCAGCGCGAGCGACAACGACATCGTGCTGAAGGCCGGCCCGGCGCATCTGGGCGTGGTGACGCAGGGCAAGGACGGCGCGCTGCACATCGTGCTGGATGAAAAATCCGGCGCCACCATCGACGGCAAGCAGGTGCGCGAAGCCGCGCTGATCGACGACATGCATGCCGGCGAAGCCACGCCCACCACGGTGGCGTTCGGCAGCGCCAGCTTCTACGTGATCGAGCGCGATGGCCGCAAGGCGCTGCGCGTGAAGGACAGCAACGCCGAAACGCGCAAGCACTTCCTGGGCATCGACTACTTCCCGATCGACCCGTCCTGGCGCGTGGTGGCCGACTGGGTGCCGTTCGATCCGCCGCACAAGCTGGAGATCGGCTCGGTGATCGGCACCATCGACAAGGTCGACGTGCCGGGCAAGGCGGTGTTCCAGCGCGACGGCCACACTTTTGAACTGCTGCCGTACCAGGAAGAACCGGGTGGTGAACTGTTCTTCGTGCTGGCCGACCGCACCTCCGGCAAGGAGACCTACGGCGCCGCGCGTTTCCTTTACGCCGCGCTGCCGAAGGACGGCAAGGTGGTGCTGGATTTCAACAAGGCCTACAACCCGCCCTGCGCATTCACACCGTTCGCCACCTGTCCGCTGGCGCCGCCGGAGAACCGGCTGGATGTCGCGGTGACGGCGGGCGAGAAGAAGTATCGCGGCGGCCATCATTGAGCGCCGTGCGTTCGCTCGTCGTTGCGGGCGCGGCGATGGCCGCGCTATGGACTGCGCCGGTGTATGCGCAGCCCAGCGACTACACGGCACAGGTCGAGCAGGCGCGCGCCGAACGCGTGACGAAGCTGAAGCGGGCGGATGGCTATCTCACGCTGATCGCTTCCGGTTGGCTCGAGCCAGGTGACAACACGGTCGGCGCCGCCGCCGACAACCGTTTCCAGGTGCCGGGCGCACCCGCGCATCTGGGCGTGCTGCATCTCGATGCCAATGGCGCGGTGGATCTGCGCACCGCCGACGGCGTGACGGTGACGATCGACGGCCATCCCGTCTCCGCCGCGCCGATGCTCACGCAAGGCGCGCACGGCGAACGCAAGCCCACCCGCGCCTATCTCGGCGCGGAGCGCTATCTGTACGTCGTCGAAAGCGGCAAGCAGCGCGGGCTGCGGGTGAAGGACAATGCCGCGCCGCTGCGGACGAACTTCCCCGGCATTCCGTATTTCCCGATCGATCCCTCGTGGAGGATCGAGGCGCAGTGGCAGGCCTACACCACGCCGCACACGCTGCGCATCGCCAACGTGGTCGGCACGGAAAACGACGAGCCGGTGCCGGGCCAGGCGGTGTTCGAACGCGGCGGCCAGCGCTACACGCTCACGCCGATGGAAGAGGACGGCCGCCTGTTCTTCGTGTTCAGCGACCGCACCGCCGGCAAGCTCACCTATGGCGGCGCGCGTTTTCTCTATGCCGACATGCCGAAGGACGGCAAGGTGACGCTGGATTTCAATCTGGCCGAGAACCCGCCGTGCGCGATCACGCCGCACGTGGTGTGCCCTCTGGCGCCGCCGGAGAATCGGATGAAGCTGGAAGTGACCGCGGGCGAGCAGAAGTTCCACGGCGCAGGGCACTAGATCGCCCGGCGTAGGTTGGGGTGAGCACAGCGAACCCCAACAATGCGCTACGGCTGAAAGTGCAATGTTGGGGTTCGCTGCGCTCACCCCAACCTACGCCGGAGGGTTTCCTTCGAATCAGCGTCCCTTGAACTCCGCCTTGCGCTTCTCCAGGAACGCCGTGGTCCCTTCGCGCATGTCTTCCGTCGAGAACGCCAGCGCGAACGCCTGCGTCTCGAACTCCAGCCCCTGATCCAGCGCGGTCTCGCCGCCCTGCAGCACGGCGTCGAGAATGCCCGCCGCCGCCAGCGGCGCCGAGGCGGCGAGCTGGTCGGCCAGCGTGTCCACCGTTTCGTCCAGCGCCTCCGGCGCCACCACGCGGTTGACGATGCCCAGCTCGCAGGCGCGCTGGGCGCCGATCATCGCGCCGGTCAGGCACAGCTCCAGCGCGGCGCCGCGGCCGGCCAGGCGCAGCAGGCGCTGGGTGCCGCCGAAGCCGGGGATCAGGCCGAGATTGATTTCCGGCTGGCCGAAGCGCGCCTTATCGCTGGCCACGCGCAGGTGGCAGGCCATGGCCAGCTCCATGCCGCCGCCGAGGGCGAAGCCCTGGATGCGCGCGACCACCGGCTTGCCCAGGCGCTCGATGGAGCTCATCAGGCGCTGGCCGGCGCGCGAGAAGCCCTGCGCCTGCACCGGCGTGTAGCCGTTCATCTCGGCGATGTCCGCGCCGGCGACGAAGGCCTTGTCGCCCGCGCCGGCCAGCACCACGGCGCGCACGGCGTCGTCCTGGGCGGCCTGGGCGAAGGCCAGGGTCAGTTCGTTGAGGGTGTCGCGGTTCAGCGCGTTGAGCTTGTCGGGGCGGTTGACGGTGATCAGGCGCACCGCGCCGCGATTGCCGATTTCCAGATTGCGATAAGCCATGGCGGTTCCCAGCGGAGGTCGAAAACGCCCATGGTAGCAGTGGGGTTGCGGCGGGAACCTTTGCCGCCGCGGGCGTTCTCATGCCGGTGGCGCCGGCACCCCCGCCCGGCCCCGCTGCACGCGCCCGGCAAACCCCTTACGATGGCCGGGCTTCGCGCATCCGCGATGGAGGATAGGCATGACACGACTGCGTTGGTTGGCCCATGGCACGATGCTCACGATGCTGATGAGCGCGGCGATGGCCACGCATGCGCAGAGCCGCGACAGCGCGTCCGACGCGCAGGCCGCGGGGCTGGACAAGAACAAGCTGTCCTATGCGATCGGCTACCAGATCGGCAGCCAGTTCGCCAGCGGCGACCCGGACGTCGACATCGCCGTGATGCAGCGCGCGATCCAGGACGCCTACACCAAGCGCCGCCCGTCCGTGCCGATGCAGGACATGCACGAGCAGCTGCGCCGCCTCGACAAGCACATGCACGACAAGGCGGAGTCCCAGTTCCAGCAGCTGGCCAATTCCAACGCCAGCAAGAGCGCCGACTTCCTCGCCAAGAACCGCCAGAAGCCCGGCGTGGTGCAGCTGCCTTCGGGCATCCAGTACCAGGTGCTAAAGCAAGGCACGGGCAAGGACCAGCCGGCGGTGAACAGCACCGTCACGGTGAATTTCCGCGCCACGCTGATCGACGGCACCGAGTTCGACAGCTCCTGGGCGCACGGTTCGCCGGTGAGCTTCATCGTCAACAACAAGGTGATCCCCGGCTGGCAGGACGTGATCCAGCGCATGCACGTGGGCGACAAGTGGCGCGTGGTCATTCCGCCCGCGCTGGCCTACGGCGAACGCGGCAACCTGCCGCGCATCGGCCCGAACGAGGCGCTGGTGTTCGAGATCGAGCTGCTGGAAATCAAGCAGTAAGGGCGGCGTTCGCTGCCCGGGGCGGGGCCTTCGGCGAGAGCCTGCTCAAGGCCTCCGCGTGGCCCGCGCCGGCTCTGGTTGCTCGCCAGACAAGGAAGAGTGAGGGAGTGTACGTCCGTACACGACCGAGCGATGACGCAGGATGGCGGGCAACCAGAGCCGGCCCTCCGGGTTGCCGTTGAGTGGCTCCCAGGCGGCAGCGCGCGGCTTGACCTGGCAACCAGCCAGGCCCGCGCCACGCGCTGCCGCCTGGGAGCCACTCAACGGCAACGCGGGCTACGCGGAGGCCTTGAACAGGCTCTAAGATCAGCGGTCCATGCCGAACGATCCCGCCCCCATCCCTGCCGCCGTCCTGAGTCCCTGCATCGGCATTTGCCGGCTCGACGAGCGCGGCTATTGCGAGGGCTGCCTGCGCACCGGCGACGAGATCGCGCGCTGGCGCGCCATGAGCGACGCCGAACGCCTGCGCTACATGCACGAGGTACTGCCGGCACGGGAACCGCAGCCATGAGCGACTCGCTGGCGCCGGTCGCCGCCGCCGTGCTCCCGCTGGCCGAGCCGCCGCAGGGGCCGGGCTGGAACCACCGCGAGATGGCCGAGCTGATCGGCGATGCGCCGCGCCGTCCCGCCGCGGTGCTGGTGGGCTGGCGCGAAGGCGTGCAGCCGCGCCTGGTGCTGACCGTGCGCAACGACAGCCTGCAGGCGCATGCGGGGCAGGTGGCGTTTCCCGGCGGGCGTACCGATCCGGAAGATGCCGACGCCGTCGCCACCGCCTTGCGCGAGAGCGAGGAGGAAGTCGGCCTCGATCGCCGCCTGGTCACGCCGATCGGCTTTCTCGACAGCTTCGACACCATCAGCGGCTACCGCATCACGCCGGTGGTGGCGCGCATCGCGCCGGAAGCGAGCCTGTATCCGGCACCGGCGGAAGTGGCCGAAGTGTTCGAGGTGCCGCTGGCGTTTTTCCTCGACCCGGCCAACCTGCGCCGCTACACCATGGATTTCCGCGGCCATCGCCGCGAGATGGTGGAATTCATCCACGGCGGCCATCGCATCTGGGGCGCGACGGCCGCCATGCTGGTCAACCTGCTGCACCGCATGGGACGTCTATGACTGCTGCATACACCACGCTGATCGATGCGCGCACGCTGGCGGCGCTGCCGCCGCGCGAGGTGCTGATCGTCGACTGCCGCTTCGAACTGGCCGTGGCCGGCGGCGATCCGGACAAGGGCGAGCGCGCGTATCGCGAGGGGCATATCCCGGGCGCGGTCTATGCGCATCTGGATCGCGACCTGTCGGATCTCTCGCGCAAGAGCGAAGGGCTGGGCCGGCACCCGATGCCGTCCGAGCAGGCGTTTTCCGCGGTGCTGTCGCGCTGGGGCTGGCGTCCGGGCCTGCAGGTGGTGGCTTACGACGCGGCTGGCGGCGCGCTGGCCGCGGCGCGGCTGTGGTGGCTGCTGCGCCTGGCCGGCGTGCGCGAGGTGGCGGTGCTCGATGGCGGTTTCCAGGCATGGCAGGCGGCGGGCTTGCCGCTGGAGTCCGGCGAGGTGGCGCGCGAGCCGAGCGACGTTGCGCTGCGCTACGACGCCTCGCGCTACATCGTCGATCACCGCGCGATTGCCGATCGCTCGGAGTTGCTGATCGATGCGCGCGCCACGCCGCGCTACCGCGGCGAAGTGGAACCGATCGACCGCGTGGGCGGCCATGTGCCCGGCGCCTTGAATCGCCCGTATTCGGACAATCTCGATGCGGACGGCCGCTACAAATCCGCAGGGCAGCTGCGCGGCGATTTCGCCGCCTTGATCGGCGACATGCCGCCCGCGCAGGTCGTGCACATGTGCGGCTCCGGCGTCACCGCCTGCCACAACCTGCTGGCGATGGAACACGCGGGGCTGGCGGGTTCGCGCCTGTACGCGCCGTCGTGGAGCGGCTGGGTCAGCGATCCGGCACGGCCCGTCGAAACCGCGTAACCGCGTAACCGTAGGTTGGGGTGAGCGCAGCGAACCCCAACAATGCGAAGCGCCCGGCGGTGCGGTGTTGGGGTTCGCTGCGCTCACCCCAACCTACGCCGTGGCGCCGTGGCGATTATTTCTTTTTCAGGCGTGCCACCAGCTGCTGCAGCACCGCCTGCGTTTCCTCGCTGAAGAACGCATCGACGAACACGCCGATCGGCAGCTTTTCCGGATCCGCCCACACTTCGGTCAGATCCGCGCGCGCCAGCTGGCGCGTGGCCAGCATCGCGCCCGCCGGCAGCGCCAGCAGTTCGTTGAGCCAGTGCAGGGCGCGCGTGGTGACCTGGTCCACGCCGGTCAGCTCGTCGACGAAGCCGAACGACAGCGCCTGCTGCGCATCGATCATCGCGCCGGCCACCAGCAGCCGCTCCGCGCGATACGGGCCGACCACGCGGCGCAGCGCGAGCTGGATGCAGTCCGGCACGATCAGGCCGACCTGCACTTCGTTCAAGCCGATGCGGTACGGGCCTTCGGCCATCACGCGGTAATCGCAGAACAGCGACAGCACCGCGCCGCCTGCGGGTGCGTGGCCGGTAATCGCGGCCACCACCGGCACCGGCGCCATGGCGATGGCCGAGCAGGTGGCGAAGAAGGTGCTCCAGAAGCGGCGCACGCCGTCGCGGTCCTGGCCGAGCAGGGCGGGCACGTCGACGCCCGCGGAGAACATGCCGGACGTACCCGACAGCACGATGCCCGCGGCGCCGTCCTGCACGGCGGTGGCGATGGCCGCCTGGATCGCGTGCAGCAGTTCGAGGTTCAGCGCATTGACCGGCGGGCGCGCGAGATTGATCTCGACGATGGCGTCGTGCTTGACGAGGTTGAGCATGGCGTCGTCCCCGGACGAAAGAAGTAAGGCCCGCGAGCGTAGCAAACTCGCGGGCCTCGCCGGCGCTTTAAACGCCGGGCTTACTGCTGCGGCTGGTCGGTCTCGGCCCAGCGGTAGCGCACCGCGTAGTCCAGCGTGGCCTTGCCGCCGGCCGGCACTTCGATGCGGAATTCCAGCAGGTCGGGCTTCTGCTCCGAAGGCTTGGTGCTGGACGACTGCAGCGTCCATTCGCGCCAGCGGCTGGGGTGTTCGCGCACCGTCACCGTGCGCGCGCTGTCGCCGGCATTGGTGAGGGTGATGCGGAAGGCTTCGTCCATCGAACGGCCGGCCTTGTCCAGCTTGAACTGCGTGCGTTCGCGCTCGGCGCGCAGGTCGAAGGCATTGCCCAGGGTGATGGTGGCGTCGCTGCCCTTGGGCGTGTCCTCAATGCGGCCCTCGCCGATGAATTGCGGCGTGCCGTTGCGGTCGGTGGTCATCACGCGCAGGTTGCCGGCCGGCAGGCTGTCGAAGGCGCGCAGCTTCAGCGTGCTGGTCACGGTATTGCTGCCTCCGGTGTTGAAGTCGCGGTTGGTCGCCGGTTGCGGCGGGGTCCAGCGGCCGCCCGTTTCATACAGCAGGGTGCGTTCGCAATCGAGCTGGCGCGTTTCGTACAGCGGCACCTGGCTGACGCTGCCGTCGGGCAGGTTCACCGCGCCGGGCAGGGTGTAGCTGCGGTAGTCGGCGACCGAGCCCTGCTGCGGCATGTCGGCCGCCTGCGCCTTGGCGTTGAAGGACATCATCCGCGGCGCGGCGGCCGGCATCGGGCCGGGCGTGCGGGTGATCTGCGGCTCGCCGGCGATCAGGGTCAGGTGCACGTCGTTCCAGTCGCGGCCGCTGCGGTTGGCGATGCTGGCGCGCGATTCGAAGCGCAGCTTGCAGCCGGCGCCCGGCAGCACGGTGCCGATATACGCCGCGCGCCAGCCGAGGCCGGCGGTGGGATAGCTCAAGGTGGCGCGCGCATTGCCGGCCCTGGCCGCATCCACGCGCAGTTCCAGGCTGGAGCCGGTATTGAAGTGGCCGCTGGCGCGCACCGCCGCGTAGTCGCGGATCAGGCTGGTGCGGCCGCTGGCATCGCTCACCAGCAGGCCGTTGCCGGCGCGCAGCAAGGTGCCGCTGGCCAGTGGCTGGCCGTTGCTGCCGAGCACTTCCACCGGCTGGCCGACCAGGCTGCCGAGCGCGGCGTCGCGGCCCTGGGCCAGCAGCAGGCGCTGCGACAGCACCTTGGCGGCGTCGCCTTCGACGTCGAGCGAGAGCGCTTCGGTATCGAGAAAGGCGGGCAGGCCGCCGAGGCTTACGTCCTGCACACCCTGCTGCAGATCCAGCCGGCGCGGTTCGCGCGCCATGGCGTAGCCGCTGTCCACGCTGCTGCCATCGCCGCCGGTGAACAGGGAGGCGTCGTCGCTGCGGTACAGGGTCAGCTCGGTGCGTTCGGGCGTGGCCGCGGCGGCGGTGCCGGCCAGGGTGGTGGCGCAGGCCAGGGCGAGGGTGGTGAAGGGGAACTTGCTCACGGGCGAACTCCTTTCGTTGGGCGCCGCCGATCTTACGCAGCGCGCATGAAGATGCGGCATCCGTGGCCGCCAATGCGTTAACCCCGGATCGCGCCGGCTGCGTTGTGGCCGACCCGGAGGAATTCAGTGCGTGGCGAAGAAGCCGCGCAGCGCGGCCAGGTCGCGCGTGAGCGCAAGGCCCAGCGCCAGCAGGATGCGCGCCTTCTGCGGGCTGAAATCCTCGCCCGCGATAAAGCCCGTCTCCTGCAGGTAGCGCCGCTGCGCCACGCTGCCCAGCGGCGAGCGGGTGCACTGCACCACCGCGATGCCGCCGGCGATGGCCGCTTCCAGCGCGATGCGCTCGGCCTGGGTGACCAGGCCCGGCGCCAGGCCCGCGGAGACGATGCCTTGCGCCCCCTTGGCCAGTGCGGCTTCGATCATGGTGTCGTCGGCGCCGACGTACGAATAGGCGATGTCCACGCGCGGCGGCCGCGCATCGTCGGGCAATGCCGCGAACGCCGCGCCGGGGGCATGGCGGCCTTCGGGGCGGCGGCGGTAGCGGATGCGGTCCGGATCGACCGTGCCGAGCACGCCGTGATCCATCGAGCGGAACGTATCCAGCCGCAAGGTGGAAACCTTGATCACGTCGCGTGCCGGATAGATGCCGTCGTTGAACACCACCAGCACGCCGCGCCCGCGCGCATCCGCATCGCCCGCCACGCGGATCGCACCCAGCAGATTGGACGGCGCATCCGAACCCACCGCGCTCAATGGCCGCTGCGAACCGGTAAGCACCACGGTCTGCGGGATATCCAGCGTGAGGTTGAGGAAGAACGCGGTTTCTTCCAGCGTAGCCGTGCCGTGCAGGATCACGAAGCCGGCCAGCTCCGGCTGCTCGCGCGACAGGCGCCGCAGGGTGGCGCGCAGCTCGAACCAGTCGGCCATGGTGAGATTGTTGCTGCCCACCGAACGGAACGGCACCGGCACCGCTTCGGCCACGCCGGCGATTTCAGGCACGCGCGCAAGGATCTGCGCGACGTCCAGCTTGCTGCCGTGCTCCGGGTAATCCATCAGGTCGGTGCTGGAAGTGCCCAGCGAGGCGATGGTGCCGCCGCAGCCGATGATGGCGACGCGGGGGAGGGCGAATGTCGTGGACATGACGGCGGGATTCCTTCGCAACTCAAGTCGGCGCCAGATGCGCGCCAGCCGCGAAGCTTAGCTAATGCGTCATCCCGGCGCAGGCCGGGATCCAGTAGCGATGCGCTGCATGGAGATACGGGCCCAAAAAGGCCGGGCCTTTGAAGCTTCCAGCGATGGTCGAACGGTGACGTTACTGGATCCCGGCCTGCGCCGGGATGACGCTGGTTGGCGGTGTGTTGCCTATCAGGCCTGCTCAGCCGCGTCGCGGATCGCCTGCGGCAGCGGCACCGGCTTGCCCGTGTGCGGGTTCATCCAGACCATCACCACGTGGCCGTCGCTGTACAGCTTGTCCGGCTGTTCCGCATCGACGATGCGATGCCCGATGGTCATCGAGCTGTTGCCCAGGCGCAGGCAGAACAGTTCCACCTGCAGTTGCGCCGGCCATTCGATCGGGAAGCGGTAGTTGATCTCGCTCGCCGCCAGCACCGGCATCGATTGCTCGTCGAACCACGGCCCGGGCACGTGCTTCAGCCACTGCAGCCGCGCTTCTTCCAGATACGTGAGGTAGTTGGAATTGTTGACGTGGTTGAAGGCGTCGAGATCACGCCAGCGCACGCCGATGGAGGCGGTGAACAGCGGCTGGACTTCCGCCGCGGCATCCGCGGCGGGGCTCGATTCGGTGATGGTGAAACTCATGCGGTCTTCTTCCGTACGGCCTTGGTGTCGCGGCCATTGCTCTTCTGTGCACCGGTCTTCTGCGCGCCGTTCTTCGGCGCATCGTTCTGCGCCTGCGCCGGCTTGATGCCCAGGTGCGGCGCAAGGAAGCGGCCGGTGTGCGAAGAGGCCGTCTCGGCCACCGCTTCCGGCGTGCCGGCGACCAGGATGCGTCCACCGCCGGCGCCGCCCTCGGGGCCGAGGTCGACGATCCAGTCGGCGGTCTTGATCACGTCGAGGTTGTGCTCGATCACCACCACGGTATTGCCCTGGTCCACCAGCTGGTGCAGCACGTCGAGCAGCTGCTCGATATCGTGGAAGTGCAGGCCGGTGGTGGGTTCGTCCAGGATGTACAGCGTGCGGCCGGTGTCGCGCTTGGACAGCTCCTTCGACAGCTTCACGCGCTGCGCTTCGCCGCCGGACAGCGTGGTCGCGCTCTGGCCCAGCTTGATGTAGTCCAGGCCGACCGCGCGCAGGGTTTCCAGCTTGCGCGCGATGGTGGGTACGTTCTCGAACAGCTTGAGCGCGTCTTCCACCGTCATGTCGAGCACGTCGGCGATCGTGTGGCCCTTGTAGGCGATCTCCAGCGTCTCGCGGTTGTAGCGCTTGCCGTGGCAGACGTCGCAGGGCACGTACACGTCCGGCAGGAAGTGCATCTCCACCTTGATCATGCCGTCGCCTTCGCAGGCCTCGCAGCGGCCGCCGCGCACGTTGAAGCTGAAGCGGCCGGCGGTGTAGCCGCGCGAGCGCGCTTCCGGCACCTGCGCGTACAGCTCGCGCAGCGGGGTGAACAGGCCGGTATACGTAGCCGGATTCGAACGCGGCGTGCGGCCGATCGGCGACTGGTCGATATCGACCACCTTGTCGAACAGCTCCAGCCCTTCGACCGACTTGTACGCCGCCGGCTGCTCGCTGGCGCCGTTGAGTTCGGCGGCGGCGAGGCGGAACAGCGTGTCGTTGATCAGGGTCGACTTGCCCGAGCCGGACACGCCGGTGATGCAGGTGAACAGGCCGGCTGGAATGGCCAGGTCCACGTTCTTCAGGTTGTTGCCGGTGGCGCCGCGCAGATGCAGCCAGGAGTCCTTGTCCTCCTGCTCGCGGCGCTCCTTCGGCACCTCGATCGCGCGGCGGCCCGAAAGATACTGGCCGGTGACCGAGCGCTTGGAGGCGAGGATGTCCTTCAGCGTGCCCTGCGCCACCACTTCGCCGCCGTGCACGCCGGCGCCGGGGCCGATGTCGAGCACGTGGTCGGCCAGGCGGATGGCGTCTTCGTCGTGCTCCACCACGATTACCGTATTGCCCAGGTCGCGCAGGCGGGTGAGCGTGCCGAGCAGGCGCTCGTTGTCGCGCTGGTGCAGGCCGATCGAAGGTTCGTCCAGCACGTACATCACGCCGACCAGGCCGGCGCCGATCTGCGAAGCCAGGCGGATGCGCTGCGCTTCGCCGCCGGACAGCGAGTCGGCCTGGCGGTCGAGCGTGAGGTAGTTCAGGCCCACGTCGTTGAGGAAGCTCAGGCGCTCGCGGATTTCCTTGACGATCTTCACCGCGATCTCGCCGCGCCAGCCGGTGAGGGTGAGGGTGTCGAAGAAGCCCAGCGCGTCGTCGATGGAACGCGAGGTGAGCGAGGGCAGGGCGTGGTCGGCGACGAACACGTTGCGCGCCGAACGGTTCAGGCGCTGGCCGTGGCAGTCGGGGCACGGATGGTCCGCGATGTACTTGGCCAGTTCCTCGCGCACCGCGGGCGATTCGGTTTCCTTATAGCGGCGCTCCAGGTTCGGCAGGATGCCTTCGAAGGAGTGCTCGCGGGTGACCTTGCCGCCGCGTTCGGTGAGGTAGCGGAACTGGATCTTGTCGTTGCCGCTGCCGTACAGCACGGCCTTCTGCACGCCGGCCGGCAGCTTCTGCCAGGGCGTGTCGACGTCGAAGCGGTAGTGGTTGGCCAGCGAGATGATCAGCTGGAAATAGTGCGCGTTGCGGCGGTCCCAGCCGCGGATCGCGCCGCCGGACAGCGGCAGCTCCGGATGGCCGACCACGCGCGCCGGATCGAACACCTGGGTCACGCCCAGGCCGTCGCAGGTGGGGCAGGCGCCGATCGGCGAGTTGAACGAGAACAGGCGCGGTTCCAGCTCCGGCAGCGAGTAGTCGCACACGGGGCAGGAATAGCGCGAGGACAACAGCTGTTCCGGTGCCTTCGTATCGTCCATGTCGGCCAGGATCACCAGCCCGTCGCCCAGGCGCAGCGCGGTCTCGAAGGATTCGGCCAGGCGCTGCTTGATGTCGTCGCGCGGGCGGAAGCGGTCGATCACCACTTCGATGGTGTGCTTCTGGCGCAGGGTCAGCGGCGGCACGGCGTCGAGCTCGTACACCACGCCGTCGACGCGTGCGCGCACGAAGCCCTGCGCGCGCAGCTGGTCGAACACCTGCACGTGCTCGCCCTTGCGCTCGCGGATCACCGGGGCCAGCAGCATGAAGCGCTTGTCCGGATCCAGCGCCAGGGTGGCGTCCACCATCTGGCTCACCGTCTGCGCTTCCAGCGGGATGCCGTGGTCCGGGCAGCGCGGCGTGCCGACGCGGGCGTACAGCAGGCGCAGGTAGTCGTAGACCTCGGTGATGGTGCCCACGGTGGAGCGCGGGTTGTGCGAGGTGGATTTCTGCTCGATCGAGATGGCCGGCGACAGGCCTTCGATATGGTCGACGTCCGGCTTCTCCATCATCGAGAGGAACTGGCGGGCGTAGGCCGACAGCGACTCGACGTAGCGGCGCTGGCCTTCGGCATAGATGGTGTCGAAGGCCAGCGAGGATTTGCCGGAACCGGACAGGCCCGTGATCACGATCAACTGGTCGCGGGGGAGGTCCAGATCGATGTTCTTGAGGTTGTGCGTGCGCGCGCCGCGGATGCGGATGGTGTCCATTGAACGCCGGGGAGAAGTCAGTAGGAGGGGGAAAAACTGCACTATACCAAACTCGCCAGGTCAGTTATTGCCGCTGGCGGGGTCGGGGAGGAATCGGGGGAGAAGCCTGAAAGTGGGGTTCCATCAAAGTGTTAACAAGTGGCTTGGCTTAATACGCGTTTTGGCCGCAAGGCCGATGCAGCGAGACCAGTACACATGCGCAAGTGGAAAGGATGGGGGCTCTCCCTGGCGCTGGTGGCATCCATGGGCACGGCCTCGGCCGCGACCCAGCCCAGCGAAGAGCAGGTGCGCCAGCTGATGGAAGTGGTGGGGGTGGGCAAGATGCTCAGCCAGATGAACAGCCAGGCCGTGACGGTGATGCAGCAGTCGCTGCCGTGCATCCCGGCCAGCTACTGGCAGGGCTACATGGACAGCAACGGCACCCAGCAATTCATCGGGCGGCTGGTGCCGATCTACCAGCGCCATTTCAGCGCCGACGAGATCGACGGCATGCTGAAGTTCTACCGGTCGCCACTTGGCCAGAAAGTGATCACCGAGATGCCGACCACCATGGGCGAGGCCAACCAGGCCGGGCTGCAGTGGAGCAAGGAGCGCAGCGACCAGATGATCGCCGAGCTCAAGCAGAAGGGCAGCCTCGACGCGGGCGGCCGCTGCCCGGCCGAACATGCGGCGGCGGCCACCGGCGTGGCGGCAGGCGCCGCGGCGGCGAATGCCGCCGGCGCCGATGACGACGACGAGGCCGCGGCCGAGGCGGCTCCGGCCAAGAAGGCGGCGCCGGCGAGCAAGGCGAAGGGGAAGGCGACGACCAAATCGAAGTCGACCAGAAAGGCCCCGGCCAAGAAGACGCCCGCCAAGACCACCACCAAGGCGCCGGCCAAGCCCGCCGCGGCGCCGGCCAAGCCGGCTGCCGATACCGGCAAGGCCAGCACGCCCGCGCAATAGCCGGGCGCCTGCCGGGGCCGGCGGACCGCCGGCGACACCCGCCTGGAGCGCGCCGAGGCCCGCCGGTTGGGGGTAACCGCGGAGCCGGAACGGGCCTGGCACCGCCGCCGCGAGCCAGGGTCGCCGGCGGCCGGGGCTATCGGATTGATCCTTGGGATTTTTTTGGTTATGATCGCCGGCTCGCGCAAGCGAGAACACCCAAGAGAATAACGACAGAAGGGATATTCCCATGAGTTATGCAGTCATCAAGACCGGCGGCAAGCAGTACCGCGTCCAGCAGGGCGACGTCCTGCGCGTGGAGCTGCTGAACGCCGAAGAAGGCGCCAGCGTGAAGTTCGACGAAGTGCTGCTGGTGGGTTCGGGCGAGACCATCACCGTCGGCGCGCCGACCGTGACCGGCGCCACCGTCTCCGCCACCGTGCGCAAGCATGGCCGCGCCGACAAGGTCCGCATCATCAAGTTCCGCCGCCGCAAGCACCACAAGAAGCAGCAGGGACACCGTCAGCATTTCACCGAAGTCGAGATCACGGGCATCAACGCCTGATCCGCCAATCTGGAGTAATCAGTCATGGCACATAAGAAAGGCGTAGGTTCTTCGCGCAACGGCCGCGATTCGAACCCGAAGTATCTCGGCGTCAAGATCTACGGTGGCCAGGCCATCGAAGCCGGCAACATCATCGTGCGTCAGCGCGGCACCAAGTTCCATCCCGGTACCGGCGTGGGCCTCGGCCGCGACCACACCCTGTTCGCGCTGGTCGACGGCACGGTCGAGTTCAAGACCCGTGGCGAGAAGAACCGCAAGTACGTGAACGTCGTCCAGGGCTAAGCCCGGCCGGCGCAGCGCAAGAGCCCCGCTTCGGCGGGGCTTTTGTTTTTGGGCGGGAACAGGAAATTGGGAATGGGGAATAGGGAATAGCTTAAGAGCCCCCGCACCCAGCCTCCTCTACAATTCCCGAGATCGCGTGGTTTTGCGATTCCCTATTCCCCATTCCCTATTCCCTATTCCCGGCACCCAAGCCATGAAATTTGTCGACGAAGCCATCATCAAGGTCCTGGCCGGTGACGGCGGCAACGGATGCATCAGCTTCCGTCGCGAAAAATTCATTCCCTTCGGCGGTCCCGACGGCGGCGACGGCGGCAGCGGCGGCTCGATCTGGCTGGTGGCCGACGAAGGCCTCAACACCCTGGTCGACTTCCGCCACCAGCGCGCGTTCAAGGCGCAGCGCGGCGAGAACGGCATGGGCAGCGACATGTACGGCAAGGGCGGCGACGACACCGAAGTCCGCGTGCCGGTCGGCACCGTGGTCACCAATGTCGACACCGACGAAATCATCGGCGACCTCACCGCCCACGGCCAGCGCCTGCTGGTGGCGCAGGGCGGCAAGGGCGGCCTGGGCAACATCCATTTCAAGAGCTCGGTGAACCGCGCGCCGCGCAAGTCCACGCCCGGCACCCCGGGCGAGGTGCGCGAGCTGAAGCTGGAGCTGAAGCTGCTGGCCGACGTCGGCCTGCTCGGCTTCCCCAACGCCGGCAAGTCCACCTTCATCCGCGCCGTGTCGGCGGCCACGCCGCGCGTGGCCGACTACCCGTTCACCACCCTGCACCCGAACCTGGGCGTGGTCAGCCTGGGGCCGGACCAGAGCTTCGTGATCGCCGACATCCCCGGCCTGATCGAAGGCGCCGCCGAGGGCGTCGGCCTGGGCATCCAGTTCCTGCGCCACGTGGCGCGCACGCGCCTGCTGCTGCACCTGGTAGACATCGCGCCGATCGACGGCTCCGACGTGGTGGAACAGGTGCACGCCATCGAGCACGAGCTGCAGAAGTTCGACCCCGAACTGCTGCAGCGCCCGCGCTGGCTGGTGCTGAACAAGGCCGACGTGCTGCCGGAAGACGAGCGCCAGGCCGTGGCCGAGGACATCGTGCAGCGCCTGGGCTGGACCCAGCCGTGGTTCCTGGTCTCGGCCATCGCGCGCGACAACACCCTGGCGGTGTGCCAGCAGATCCAGCGGTTCTTCGAGGCGCAGCGCGAAGTGCAGGAAGGCCGCACCGACATGCTGCCGGGCGACGTGCGCCTGCGCGGGGACGCGCCGCACGACTGAGCGCGCGCGCCACGCCGTCTCCCGCGCCGTCCCGCGCCCCGCCCGGAGCACCCCGCACGCATGAAGCTGCAAGCCCGCATCGCCGGCTACCGCCGGCTGCGCGAACAAGCCCTGTGGCGGCTGCTGGCCGCCGACCACGCGCCGGAACTGATCGGCCTGCTGCAGTCCCTGTTGCAGGACGGCGAGCGCCGGCTGCCCGCCTCGGCCCTGCATGAGCGCCTGCAGGACCACCTCGACACCATCAATGCCTCCGAGCTGCCCACCGAGCTGCCGCGCACCGCGCAGGCCTACGTGGCGCACTGGCTGGCGCAGGGTTATCTCGAACGCCGCCTGCCGGAAGGTTCGAGCGAAGAGGAATACGAGCTGTCGGCGCAGGCCGTGCAGGCCGTGCGCTTTATCGCCGGGCTGCACTCGCCGCGCCACGCCGCCACCGAAAGCCGCCTGTCGCTGGTGATCCAGCAGCTGGTGCAGCTGGCCGAGCAGACCGAGACCGATCCCGCCACGCGCCTGGACAGCCTGCTGGCCGAACGCGCGCGCCTGGACGCCGAGATCGAACGCGTGCGCAGCGGCAAGCTCGACGCCGTCGGCGGCCAGCGCGCGCTCGAACGCACGCGCGAGGTGATCCAGCTCGCCGACGAACTGGCCGAGGATTTCCGCCGCGTGCGCGAGGATTTCGAACGCCTCAATCGCGAATTCCGCGAACGCATCATCGACGACGAAGGCCAGCGCGGCGACCTGCTCGACCGCCTGTTCGAAGGCGTCGACGTCATCGCCGGCAGCGAGGCCGGCCGCAGCTTCGGCGCGTTCTGGAAACTGCTCAACAATGTGGAGCAGAGCAACCAGCTCGACGCCGCCATGGAAACCGTGCTGTCGCGCGGCTTCGCCCGCCGCCTGCAGCGCGAGGAGCGCCAGCTGCTGCGCGGCTTCACCCGCGTGATGCTGGAGCGCGGCGGCCAGGTGCACGACGTGATGCAGCACTTCGCGCGCAGCTTGCGCGGCTTCGTGCAGAGCCGCGGCTACCTGGAGCAGCGCCGCCTCAATCAACTGCTGAAGCAGGCCCAGGCCGAGGCGCTGCAGCTGCGCGACGAACTGGGCGCGCATCGCCGCCTGCCGCTCGAACTGCCGCTGACCGGCGCGCGCCTGCGTTCGCTCTCGCAGTGGCGCCTGCACGATCCGCGGCATGCGCGCATCGACGGGCGCATCGATCTCTCCGGCGCGGCCGCCATTTCGCTGGACAGCGTCGGTGCGCTGGTGGCGCAGTCCGAAATCAATTACCGCGGCCTGCGCCGCGACCTGCACGAACTGCTGCAGGACACCCCACAGCTGTCGATCGGCGCAGTGCTCGCCGCGCGTCCGGCCGAGCAGGGCCTGGGCAGCATCATCGGTTATCTCTCGCTGGCCACGCGCCATGGCGTGGTGGCCGAAGGCGAGCTGGAAGAAGTTTCGTGGCAGGGCGGCGACGGGCAGTGGCGCCGCGCGCGCGTGCCCCTGGTGTGGTTCCTCAAAGAGAAACGCCATGAATTTGCATGAAGAAGCCGATCTGGCCGTAACGGTGCCGGCGCTGCCGGACGCGACCGCCAAGGGCGCGCTGTTCGATGGCGACACCGGTGTGCTGCCGCTGGAAGTGCGCCGCGTGCTGTGCCAGCTGCTGGCCGGCCCCAGCATCGACGCCGGCCGCCACGCCGCGCTGTGGCCGGTGCTGCTGCGCTACGAGGCCACCTTGCATTCGCAGCTGTGCGAGCTGTTCCTGGAACTGGTGATCGACCGCGAGGCCGGGGTCGCCTTCGCGCGCCAGGCCGACACCAGCGAACTCGACACGCCTGTGCTGCTGCGCTCGCTGCCGCTCACGTTCATCGACACCGTGCTGCTGCTGCACCTGCGCCAGCAATTGCTGGAAGGCGAGGCGCACGGGCGCCGCGCGGTGGTGGAAGAGGGCGCGCTGGTGGATGCGTTGTCGGTCTACGAAAGGAATTTCTCCACCGACCGCGCCGGCTTTGCCAAGCGCGTCGCCGCGGCGATCGCCAAGATGCGCGAGAGCCACGTGCTGGAACGCCTGCGCGGCAGCGAGGACCGCTACGAGGTCTCGCCCACGCTGAAGCTGCTGTTCTCGGCCGAGGACGTGCAGGCGCTGACCCAGGTGTACCGCGAGCTGCGCGGCGCGGACGTGGTGCTGCAGGAGGCTGCGGATGAGCAGTAAAAGCAAGGCGCCGGCGAAGACGGCCGCCGCCAAGAAAACGGCAAGTAAGGCCGTGGCGAAGCAGCCGAAGGCAAAGAGCGCGAGCGTCAGCGACAGGGCCGCGCCGAAGAAAGCGAAGGCAGCGAAGCCGGTTGAACCGATCCAGCCGCCTGTGGCGGTTGCCGCACCGGAACCTGATTCCGGCGCGGCATCTCCCGTGCGCCCGTCGAAAACCAAGACGGCACGCCCCGCCGCGCCTTCGCTGTTCCTCTCCGACCTGCCCGACCCGCGCGATGAGCAGTTCCGCATGCGCCGGCTGCAGGTGTTCAACTGGGGCACCTTCAGCGGCCTGGTCGATATTCCGATCGCCGAGAAGGGTTTCCTGTTCGTCGGCCGCTCCGGCTCCGGCAAGTCGACCCTGCTCGATGCGATGTCCGCGCTGCTGGTGCCGCCCAGCCTGGTCGACTTTAACGCCGCGGCGCGCGAAGCGGACCGCAGCGGCCGCGACCGCAGCCTCGCTTCGTACGTGCGCGGCGCCTGGGCCGACCAGCACGACAGCGACTCCGGCGAGATCGCCACCCAGTACCTGCGCAAGGGCAGCACCTGGTCGGCGCTGGCACTGGAATACCGCAATGCGCTGGGCGAGACGGTCTCGCTGATCCGCCTGTTCTGGATCGCCGGCAACGGCTCGGCCGCGGCCGACGTACGTAAGCACTACATGGTCACCGAGCGCGCGTTCGACGTGGCCAAGGAGATGGACGGCTTCGACCTGGACCTGCGCCGGCTCAAGGCCAGACTGGGCGACGAGGTGCATCATTTCGACGCCTTCGCCGGCTACGCGGAACGCTTCCGCCGCCTGCTCGGCATCCAGAACGACATGGCGCTGAAGCTGCTGCACAAGACGCAGTCGGCCAAGAACCTGGGCGACCTCAATCATTTCCTGCGCGGCTTCATGCTGGAGGAGCCGGAAACCTTCGCCGCGGCCGACCGCCTCGTCGCCGATTTCGCCGAGCTCGATGCCGCGCACAAGGCCGTGGTGATCGCGCGGGAGCAGGTGCAGACGCTGGCACCGGCGCGCCAGGCCTACGACGAACTGCAGGCGCTGCGCCGCGAGACTTCCGCGCTGCGCGAGCAGCAGCAGGGCGTGGACCTGTTCCGCGAACAGCGCCGCCTGCGCCTGCTGGACGACCGCCGCGCCGAACTCGATGTGCTGGCGCAAGGCCTGGAAGGCGAGCAGGCGCAGCGCAAGCAGGCGCTGGAGAACCACGACCAGCGCCTGGCCGATATGGAGCGCCAGCGCCGCGAGCAGGGCGGCGACGCGGTCGACCAGCTCGAACGCGAGCGCGCCCAGGTGCAGCGCGAACGCGACGAGCGCCTGCGCCGCCGCGACAAGCTCGAAAGCGCTTGCCGCGAACTGGGCTGGACCCTGCCGGGCACGGCGCGCGCGCTGGCCGAACTGGCCGGGCAGGCGCGCGAATTGGCCAGCGGCGTGCGCAGCCAGGGCGGCGCGCTGGAAGAACAGATGGACGCGATCAAGCGCGACAGCGGCCAGGCCGCGCAGCGCTTCGCTGCGGTGCGCGCGGAAATCGACGCGCTGAAAAAACACCCTTCGAATATCCCCGCGCCGATCCAGGCCATGCGCGCGCGGCTGTGCGAGGAACTCGGCTGGTCCGGGAACACCGTGCCGTTTGCCGGCGAGTTGCTGCAGGTAAAGGACGAATTCGCCGCCTGGCGCGGCGCGATCGAGCGCGTGCTGCACGGCTTCGCGCTGTCGCTGCTGGTGGACGAGCAGCAGTACGCGGCGGTGGCGGCCTGGGTCAACAAGACCCATCTGGGCGGCAAGCTGGTGTACTACCGCGTCGGCCGCGTGGAAGCCTTCGGCCAGCGCAAGCCGGACGGCCGTTCGCTGGTGCATCGGCTGGAACTGCGCGACCACGCGCATCGCGCCTGGCTGCAGGCCGAGCTGGCGCGCCGCTTCGACTACGCCTGCGTCGACAACGCCGCGGCGCTGCGCCAGGCCGACCGCGCGATCACGCGCGAAGGCCAGGTCAAGCATCCCGGCGACCGCTACGAGAAGGACGATCGCCGCGCCGCCGACGACCGCCGGCACTGGGTGCTGGGTTTCGACAACCGCGACAAGCTGGTGCTGTTCGAGAAGGAAGGCCAGGAACTGGCGCAGTCCATCGCGCGCACCGGCGACGCGCTGGCCCAGCTGAAGGCGCAGCGCGACCGCGACGGCGACCGCCGCGTCGCCGCCGCCGCGTTCGCCGGCATCGAATGGGAAGAGATCGACATCGCGCCCAAGCTGCAGCGCCTGGCCGATATCGAGGACCAGCTGCGGCAATTGAACGAAGGCGACGCAGGACTCAACGAGCTCGGCCGCCGCCTCGATGCCGAACGCGCGGCGCGGCAGCAAGCCGCCAAGTCCTACGAGGAAAGCGCGGCCGAACGCATCGCGGTGGAGCGCGAGCGCCGCGGCGTGGAAAACCAGCGCGAAGCCTGCGCCATGCGCGCCAGCGCCGCCGCGCTGACGCCGCTGCAGCAGGAAGGCCTGCAGGCCCGCCTGCCGGCGCAGCCGCTGCTGTCGCTGGAGAACATCGATCACCAGTTCCGCGCGCTGGAGCGCGCGCTGCACGAGGTGCTGGACGGCCAGGCCGAACGCGACCACCGGCTGGTGCAGTCGGTGGAGGAATGCTTCCGCGCGTTCTGCCGGCGCTGGCCGCAGGACAGCGCCGATTTCACTCCGCGCCTGGATTCCGCCGAAGGCTTCCTGGCCCGCCTGCGCCGGCTGGAGCTGGACGGCCTGCCCAAGCACGAGGCGCGCTTCTTCGAGCTGCTGCAGAGCCAGAGCAAGCAGGACCTGCTGGTGCTGCAGAAACATATGACCGAGGCGCGCAAGTCGATCGGCCAGCGCATGGAAGAGGTCAACGAAAGCCTGGAGCGCGTGCCGTTCAACCGCGGCACCTTGTTGCAGATCGAAGTGAGCGACCGCGGCCTGCAGGAAGTGCGCGATTTCCAGGCCCAGCTGCGCGACGTGCTGATGCAGCACCCCACCGAGGACCGCGAACGCGCCGAGGCGCAGTTCGCCGTGCTGCGCGGGCTGGTCGAGCGGCTGGGCGCACCGGATCCGGAACTGCGCCGCTGGCGCGAGCAGGTGCTGGACGTGCGCCTGCATGTGGAATTCATCGGCGTGGAGATCGAGGCGGAAACGCGGCGCCAGGTTGAGGTCTACCGCAGCGGCGCCGGCAAATCCGGCGGCCAGCGCCAGAAGCTGGCCACCACCTGCCTGGCCGCGGCGCTGCGCTATCAGCTCGGCGGCGACGACGGCCATCTGCCGCGCTACGCGCCAGTGGTGCTGGACGAGGCCTTCGACAAGGCCGACAACGAATTCACCGCGCTGGCAATGAATATCTTCGAGAACTTCGGCTTCCAGATGGTGGTGGCGACGCCGCTGAAGTCGGTGATGACGCTGGAGCCGTTTATCGGGGGCGCGTGCTTCGTGGACATCAACGGAAGGCACGATTCGGGCGTGCTGTTGATCGAGTACGACGCGGAGGAGAGGCGGCTGGCGTTGCCGGAGAAGGCGCGCGAGGCGGTGGCGTAGGTAAGGGGCCGGGAACGCCACGGCTCGCCCGTCATTCCGGCGTAGCGCCACGGCTCGTCATTCCGGCGCAGGCCGGAATCCAGTGGCGCCAGGATTGGTTTGTCGCGAAAAGCACAAGGCCCAGCCTTTTGGCGTTCTCGCTTGCGTGCAGCGCCTCGTTACTGGATTCCGGCCTGCGCCGGAATGACGAGCAGGGTGCGCCGGCTGGTTTTCCCAATAACGAAAGGGCCGGCTTTCGCCGGCTGGTTTTCCCAATAACGAAAGGGCCGGCTTTCGCCGGCCCTTTGCGCCAACCCGATTCGCTTGATAAAGCCGGCTTACGCCAGCTCGCGGATCTTCGCGTTGAGGCGGCTCTTGTGGCGAGCGGCCTTGTTCTTGTGGATCAGGCCACGCGAGGCGTAGCGATCCATGACCGGCTGGGCGGCGGCGAACGCCTCGACAGCGGCAGCCTTGTCCTTGTTCTCGATGGCCTTGACGACCTTCTTGAGGGCGGTGCGCACCATGGAACGGGCGCTGACGTTGCGCAGGCGGCGCTGCTCGGACTGGCGCGCGCGCTTCTTCGCGGACTTGATGTTGGCCAAGGTAGAACTCCGAAATAGCTTGGGTTGGTTGGAAAAAGGGGGCAATTATGACGGTAATGGGTCGTTGCGTCAACAGCTTAGCGACACCTGGACCGTGCGGATGGGGCCTGCGGGCGGGGGTGGCGGGCCGGTCCCATGAACAGAAGCGGGATTTTGCCACAAACGCGCTGTGTTCCCGCCCGCGGCCGCTGTCAGACTACGCGCTTTGCCGGCGCCGCCAGGGGGCGGAGCGGGCCAGCTTCCATCGATGACCACCACAACAAGAAAGGCACCGGCGCGCGCATGAAGTCACCCAGCATGTTCCGAGGGCTGCTGTCGTTCAGCGGCATGACCATGATTTCGCGCGTGCTCGGGCTGGTCCGGGATATGTCGATCAACGCGGCTTTCGGCGCCAATGCGGCCACCGACGCATTCTGGGTGGCGTTCCGCATCCCCAATTTCATGCGCCGGCTGTTCGCCGAGGGCTCGTTCTCCACCGCCTTCGTGCCGGTGTTCACCGAGGTGAAGGAAAAACGCAGCCACCAGGAGCTGAAAACGCTGATGTCGCGCGTCTCCGGCACCCTGGGCGGGGTGCTGATGCTGATCACGGCGCTGGGCGTGATCTTCGCGCCGCAGGTCACCACGCTGTTCTCGCCGGGCGCGATCGAGACGCCGGAGAAGTTCGAGCTCACGGTCAACCTGCTGCGCCTGACCTTCCCGTTCCTGCTGTTCGTCTCGCTGACCGCGCTGTCCGGCGGCGCGCTCAACAGCTTCCACCGCTTCGGCCTGCCGGCGCTGACGCCGGTGATCCTCAACCTGTGCATGATCGCCGGCGCGCTATGGCTGGCGCCGCGGCTGCATACGCCGATCATGGCGATGGGCTGGGCGATCCTGGCGGCGGGCATGCTGCAGCTGCTGTTCCAGCTGCCGGCGCTGCGCCAGCTGGACCTGCTCACCCTGCCGCGCTGGGGCTGGAGCCATCCGGAGGTGCGGCGCATCCTCAAGCTGATGGTGCCGACCCTGTTCGGCTCCTCGGTGGCGCAGATCAACCTGCTGCTGGATACGGTGATCGCCTCGCTGCTGTTCATCGGCTCGCAGAGCTGGCTGTCCCAGGCCGACCGTTTCCTGGAGCTGCCGCTGGGCGTGTTCGGCGTGGCGCTGGGCACGGTGATCCTGCCGTCGCTGTCGCGCCACCACGTGGCCACCGATGGCGAGGGATTTTCCAAGGCGCTGGACTGGGGGCTGCGCATCACCCTGCTGATCGCGGTGCCGGCGATGTTCGCGCTGATGCTGCTGGCCGAACCGCTGGTCGCCACCCTGTTCCAGCATGGGCGCTTCACCCCGTTCGATACGCGCATGGCCACGCTGTCGATCTCCGCGCTGAGCTTCGGCCTGCCGGCCTTCGCCCTGGTCAAGGTGGTGCTGCCGGCCTTCTACGCGCGCCAGGACACGCGCACCCCGGTGCGCGCCGGCGTGGCCTCGCTGATCGCCAACATGGTGCTGAACGTGCTGTTCCTGGCCGTGCTGTACGCGCTGTGGGCGCCGGCCGAGGTGAAGCAGGGCGCGCTGTTCGAAGGCCTGGCCAAGGTGCCGGGCCTGCACATGGCGCTGGGCGTGGCCAGCGCGGCGGCCAGCTATATCAACCTGGCCCTGCTGTGGTATTGGCTGCGCAAGGCCGGGGTGTACCAGCGGCAGCCGGGCTGGATGCGCCATCTGGGCCGGCTGGCGCTGGCCTGCGCGGTGATGATCGGCGTGCTGCTGGCGGGGCTGTGGCTGTGGCCGGATTGGACCGCGGCGGACAAGTGGGCCCGCGTGTGGCATCTCGCCGCGCTGGTCGGCGCCGGCGGTGGCGCCTATCTCGCCACGCTGTTCGCCGCGGGCTTCCGGCTGCGTGAACTGCGCGGCGTTTGATGCGCCGCCGCAGGCTGCGGTCCTACGGCTATACTCGCGCGATGACCAGACTTTCCAGGGATATCGCCGGTCCGTGCCTGGCGCCCGGCGGTAGCGTAGTCGCCGTCGGCGCGTTCGACGGACTGCATCGCGGGCACCAGGCGCTGCTGACCGAGGTGCACGAGCGCGCGCAGGCGACCGGCCTGACGCCGATCGTGGTGAGTTTCGAGCCGCTGCCGCGCGCCTTCTTTTCGAAGGAGCCGGTGCCGCGCCTGTCCAGCGTGCGCGAGAAGTTGCTGGGTTTCGAGGCGGCTGGGGTGAAGAAGGCGCTGATCCTGCGCTTCAACCACGAGCTCACCTCCATGCCGGCGGAAGACTTCGTGCGCCGCGTGCTGGTCCAGCGCCTGGGCACCCGCGAGGTGTGGGTCGGCGGCGATTTCCGCTTCGGCCACAAGCGCGGCGGCGACGTCGCCCTGCTGGAAAAAATGGGCGCGGAACTGGGCTTCGCCGCCCGCGTGATGCCGCCGGTGCTGCTCGACGGCGCCCGCGTCTCCGCCACCCGCGTGCGCATGCTGCTGGCCGCCGGCGAGTTCTCCGGCGCCGCGCCGCTGCTGGGCCGGCCCTTCGTGATCGAGGGCAAGGTGGAATACGGCAACCAGCTCGGCCGCGAACTGGGCTACCCCACCGCCAATATCCACCTGCGCGACCGCGTGCCGCCGGTGCAGGGCATCTTCGCCGTGCGCGTGGGCCTGGGCGAGGGCGAATGCGCTTGGCCGGGGGTGGCCAGCCTCGGCGTCCGCCCCACCGTCAACGAAGTGGCCCAGCCGCTGCTGGAAGTGCACCTGTTCGATTTCGAAGGCGACCTCTACGGCCAGCGCATGGCGGTGGAGTTCGTGGCCAAGCTGCGCGACGAGCTGAAATTCGACGGCCTGGACGCGCTCACCGAGCAGATCCGCCGCGACGCCCGCATGGCGCGCGAGGTGCTCGGCATGAATCCGCGCCTGACCGAGGCATGGACTTGAGCTTTCCGCTTCAAGCCGGCGCTTCCACGCCGGCCGCACACCCCACGGCGACGGCACGAGGGCCGCGCCCGACAACCCCGATGGCATCCGAGCAATGACCCAGGATTACAAGAACACCATCAACCTGCCGCAGACGGACTTCCCGATGCGCGGCGACCTGCCCAAGCGCGAGCCGCAGTGGCTGGCGGAATGGGAAACGGTCGGCCGCTACGCGCAGATCCAGCAGCGCACCGCCGGCCGCGACAAGGTGTTCGTGCTGCACGACGGCCCGCCGTACGCCAACGGCGTGATCCACCTGGGCCATGCGGTGAACAAGGTGCTCAAGGACGTGGTGGTGAAGTCGCGCCTGCTGGCCGGCTACCGCTCGCCCTACGTGCCGGGCTGGGACTGCCACGGCCTGCCGATCGAAATCGCGGTGGAAAAAAAGCACGGCAAGGCCGGCGACAAGCTCGACGCGGTGGCCTTCCGCCAGAAGTGCCGCGAGTACGCGCAGGCGCAGATCGACCTGCAGCGCACCGACTTCAAGCGCCTGGGCGTGCTCGGCGACTGGCAGAACCCGTACCGCACCATGGACTTCAAGTTCGAGGCCGACATGCTGCGCGCGCTGGCGCGCATCGTCGACAACGGCCATGTGATGCGCGGCTTCAAGCCGGTGTACTGGTGCTTCGACTGCGGCTCGGCCCTGGCCGAGGCGGAGATCGAATACGCCGACAAGGTCTCGCCGGCGATCGACGTGGCCTACGACGCGCTCGACCCGAAGGCGCTCGCCGCCAGGTTCGGCGTGGACGCGGGCGACGCTATCGTGGCCATCCCGATCTGGACCACCACGCCGTGGACGCTGCCGGAAAGCCAGGCGGTGTCGATGGGTGCGGAACTGGAATACGCCCTGGTCGAAGGCCCCGCGCGCGACGGCCGCCGCGTGCTGCTGGTGCTGGCCTGCGCGCTGGTGGAGAAGGCTTCGCATCGCTATGGCGTGGAGCATCCGCCGGTGCTCGGCCACGTCGCCGGCCAGGCGCTGGAAGGCGTGCTGCTGCAGCACCCGTTCTACGAGCGCACGATTCCCGTGCTGCTCGGCGAGCACGTGTCGGCCGAAGACGGCACCGGCGCGGTGCACACCTCGCCCGACCACGGCGTGGAAGACTTCGTGGTTTCGCGCAAGTACGGCATCGAGACGCTCAACTACGTCGAGCCGCGCGGCACCTATCGCGCGGACACGCCGCCGGCCGGCGAGCTGGCGCTGGCCGGCACCCATCTGTGGAAGTCCAACGACGCCATCGTCGAGATGCTGCGCGGCCGCGGCGTGCTGCTGGCCCACCACAAGATCGAGCACAGCTATCCGCATTGCTGGCGCCACAAGACGCCGGTGATCTTCCGCGCCACCCCGCAGTGGTTCATCAGCATGGAGCAGGCCGGCCTGCGCAAGGCGGCGATGGATTCCATCCGCCAGGTGCGCTGGGTGCCGGGCTGGGGCGAGGAGCGCATCGCCGGCATGGTCGGCGACCGCCCGGACTGGTGCATCTCGCGCCAGCGCACCTGGGGCGTGCCGATCGCGCTGTTCGTGCACAAGGGCACGCAGGAGCCGCATCCGCGCTCGGTCGAGCTGCTGGAGCAGGTGGCGAAGCGCGTGGAGCAGGGCAGCATCGACGCCTGGTACGCGCTCGATCCGGCCGAGCTGCTCGGCGACGAGGCCGCGGACTACGAGAAGGTCAACGACGTGCTCGACGTCTGGTTCGATTCCGGCGTCACGCATTTCGCCGTGCTCGGCCAGCGCCCGGAGCTGCAGCAGGGCGATGCCGATTCGTACAAGGTGATGTACCTGGAAGGCTCGGACCAGCACCGCGGCTGGTTCCAGTCCTCGCTGCTCACCTCGGCCGCCATCCACGGTCGCGCGCCCTACGACGACGTGCTCACCCACGGCTTCACCGTGGATGCGCAGGGCCGCAAGATGTCCAAGTCGCTGGGCAACGGCATCGAGCCGCAGGACATCATGAAAAACCTGGGCGCGGACATCCTGCGCCTGTGGATCTGCTCCACCGACTACCGCAACGAGATGTCGCTGTCGGACGAGATCCTCAAGCGCGTCTCCGACATGTACCGCCGCATCCGCAACACGGCGCGCTTCCTGCTGGGCAACCTGGACGGCTTCGATCCCGCGCGGCACCTGCTGCCGGTGGAAGACTGCCTGCTGCTGGACCAGTGGGCGGTGCAGCAGGCCTACGACACCCAGCAGGCGGTGGCGGCGGCCTACGACCGCTACGATTTCCCGGAGATCGTCCAGCGCGTGCAGAACTTCTGCACCAACGAGCTGGGCGCGCTGTACCTGGACATCACCAAGGACCGCCTCTACACCATGCCGACCGACAGCCGCGGCCGGCGCAGCGCGCAGAGCGCGATGTACCGCATCGCCGAGGCGCTGGTGCGCTGGCTGGCGCCGGTGCTGAGCTTCACCGCCGAGGAAATCTGGAAGGCCCTGCCGGGCCAGCGCAGCGATAGCGTGCTGTTCGAAACCTGGTACGACGGCCTGTCCGCCGCGCAAGGGTCGCCGGAGCAGCGCCGCTACTGGTCCGACCTGCTGGCCATCCGCGACACCGCCTCGCGCGTGCTCGAAGGCATGCGCAAGGCCGAGCAGATCGGTGCCTCGCTGGAAGCGAAGCTGGCCATCCACGCCGACCCCGCGCTGGTGAGCCGCTATGCGCCGGCAGCCGATGAGCTGCGCTTCTTCTTCATCACGTCCGACGTGCGCCTGGACGTGGCCGGCGGCCAGCCGGACACCGCCGTGCTGTCGGAGCTGGAAGGCGCGGACGTGTGGGTGTCGGCCACGGTCAGCGACGCGGCCAAGTGCGTGCGCTGCTGGCACCGCCGCGACGACGTCGGCCAGCATGCGCAGCATCCGGAACTGTGCGGACGTTGCGTGAGCAATGTCGACGGCCCGGGCGAAGACCGCCGCTGGTTCTGAAGACGCGGGCGGCCGGCGCGAGCCGGCCGCTTTCTTTGAGTCCCTTGCATGGACGACGCATGAGCAAGCAACCCAACGCCCTGTCCTGGCTGTGGCTGTCCGCCCTGGTGATCGTGCTGGACCAGGCGAGCAAGTGGTGGGCGCTGTCCGCGCTGCAGCCGGCCGGCGTGCAGCACGCCGTCATCCCGGGCTTCCTCAACTGGACCCTCGCCTTCAATACCGGCGCCGCCTTCAGCTTCCTGGCCGACAGCGCCGGCTGGCAGCGCTGGTTCTTCGTCGGCCTGGCCGTGCTGATCAGCGGCGCCCTGCTGGTGTGGCTCAAGCGCACCGCGCGCGCCGACTGGCGCACCGCGCTGCCGCTGGGCCTGATCATCGGCGGCGCCCTGGGCAACCTGATCGATCGCCTGCACGCGGCCCAGGTCACCGACTTCATCCAGGTCCATTACCAGGACTGGTACTACCCGGTGTTCAACATCGCGGACTGCGGGATTACCGTCGGCGCCGTGCTGCTGATCGCTTTCGGCCTGTTCACCGGCAAGCAGGCCGGGGGCGTGGGATAATTCCGGTCTCGGCGCCCCGCGCGCCGGCCAGCGACAGTCGAGGCTTCACGTGGACATTCTTCTCGCCAACCCCCGCGGCTTCTGCGCCGGCGTCGACCGCGCCATCGCCATCGTCGAGCGCGCGCTCGAGTCGTACGGCGCGCCCATCTATGTGCGCCACGAGGTGGTGCACAACCGCTACGTGGTGGACAAGCTGCGCGCCAGCGGCGCCGTATTCGTCGAGGAACTGCACGAAGTGCCCGACGGCGCCACCGTGATCTTCAGCGCGCACGGCGTGTCCAAGGCGGTGCGCGAAGAGGCCGACAGCCGCAAGCTCAACGTGTTCGACGCCACCTGTCCGCTGGTGACCAAGGTGCACATGGAAGTGGCGCGCCTGGGCCGCACCGGCCGCAGCGTGGTGCTGATCGGCCATGCCGGCCATCCGGAAGTGGAAGGCACCATGGGCCAGTGGAACCCGGCCAATGCCGGCGAGATCCTGCTGGTCGAATCGGTGGAATGCGTGGCGAAGCTGGAGCCGCGCTTCCCGCACGAGCTGTCCTACGTCACCCAGACCACGCTGTCGGTGGACGACACCAAGGCGATCATCACGGCCCTGCGCGAAAAGTTTTCGGACATCGAAGGCCCGCGCAAGGACGACATCTGCTACGCCACGCAGAACCGCCAGGACGCCGTGCGCCGCCTCGCCGACGCGGTGGACCTGATGCTGGTGGTCGGCTCGGTCAACAGCTCCAACTCCAACCGCCTGCGCGAACTGGCCGAGAAGCAGGGCGTGCGCTCCTTCCTGATCGACGGCGCCGAACATATCCAGCGCGAATGGCTGGACGGCGTGCAGCACATCGGCCTTACCGCCGGCGCCTCCGCCCCGGAGAAGCTGGTGCGCGACGTGATCGCGCGCCTGCGGTCCTGGGGCGCGGGCGAAGTGCGCGAGCTGGACGGCGAAGCGGAGACCATCACCTTCGCGCTGCCGAAGGAGCTGCGGCTGGCGGAGGGCGGGACGTCGGCCAGGCTCTGAGGCCGCTCGACGTTTAAGAAAAAGGCCCGCTTGATGCGGGCCTTTTTGCATGCGGGTGCCGGAAACGGGTGCCCGATCGGTGCGGGCCGGGATGCCCTCGGATAAGCCGTGGCTCGGCGTTTCCGTCCAGATAAAGTATGTCCATGGATACCTTAAATTAAGGTATCCATGGACATACTTTAAGTGGCGATGTATGCTAAGTGCATGAAAAGCCTGAATGAACTCGTCCCAGCGCCGCGGCGCAAGCCTCCCTCCCTATCTGCTTTCCCCAGCGAGGTCGGCGCAAGGCTACGCCGCCAGCGCATGGCGTTTGGCTGGCGCCAGGCCGATCTCGCCGAACGGGCCGGTGTGTCCGTGCAAACCGTCAAGGCGATGGAGAAAGGGGAGTCCATCGCTTACGAAAGCCTGCTTCGACTGCTGCTTGCCCTCGGCCATGGCGCGGACTTCCTGCGCATGCTGGAGTCCCCCCACTTTCCGACGCTGCGCGCGCAGGAGCTTTATCTGGAGCTGTCGGCGACGGATACGCTGAAGGCCAGGCGCGTGCGGCCCGTGGCGGAGGCACCGCGGTGAACTTCACCGAGGCCTGGCTCCAGGCCAAGAACCACCAGCTCGAAGTCTGGACCGAGCATCTTCCGGAGCCCGTCCTGGTCGGTCGTCTCAACTACGAGACGGAAACCAAGGCCGGATATTTCGAGTGGAGCGACGAGGCGCGCGAGCGCCAGCTGCAGCTTTCTCCCTTCACGCTGCCGCTCCACGAAGCTGTCTGGTCCAGCCGGAACGCCGGCGACCTGCCCACGGAATATCGCGGCCTGCCGGGCATGCTCAACGACGCGCTGCCGGACGGCTGGGGCCTGTATCTGCTGGACAAGGCGCTGGCCCGG
This sequence comes from Dyella sp. SG609, assembly GCF_012275375.1. GTDB lineage: Bacteria > Pseudomonadota > Gammaproteobacteria > Xanthomonadales > Rhodanobacteraceae > Dyella_D > Dyella_D marensis. The sequence continues at coordinate 387,461 of NZ_JAAZQJ010000001.1, forward strand.
CTGGCGATCAAGCCGGAATACATTTCTCCCGCCGTCCGCCTGGCTTATCTGGGCCATCGCGCCTGGGGTTCGCTGAGTTTTCGCCCGGCCATCGATGACGATCACGGCGAGGAGATGTCGCTCGAAGTGCTCGGCCGAGGCGTCGAGGCGACCATCGAGGGCCATCTCGACGAGGTTTCCGACGAACTTCTGCGCGCGGGAAGTTCTCCTCAAGGCGCTCGTCCCAAGGTGATGGTGGACCTGTCGGACGACCATCGGCGCGCACGCGTCACCGCCGGTGTGCCGGAGCAGGGATACAGCGCATGGCTGATCAAGTTCGCCGCACGCAACGAACCGGCGGATGCTCCAATACTCGAACTCGCCTATATGCAGTGCGCCCGCGAAGCAGGCGTGGACGTGATGGAAAGCCTGCTGCTGGAGGTCAATGGCAAGCCGGCTTTCGCTACCCGCCGCTTCGATCGCGCGGCAGGCGCGCGGGTTTTCTGCCAGTCGCTGGGCGGACTGATTCATTTCTCGCATCGCGATCTCGGCCTCGATTATGCGAACGTGGCCGAGATCATGCAGGCGCTTTCGATACCGGAAGCGGCTTATCCGCAGGCTTATCGGCGTGCCGTATTCAATGCCGCGATGAGCGTGCGCGACGACCACGCCAAGAACTTCGCCTTCATGCTGGACCGCCGCGGCCAGTGGCAGCTGTCGCCGGCTTTCGATCTGACCTATATGGAAGGCCCCGGCGGACATCACACCACGACTTTCGCCGGCGGCACGTCGGCGGATCCCACGCGCGAGGATCTGCTTCGCCTGGCGGATCACTACCGCATCGATCGCGGCGAGGCTGCGCGGATCGTCGACGACATCGTGGCGGTCGCATCGGAGGCCGGTGCGGCAGCGCTCAAGCTCGGTGCGAACAAGCAGACGGTTGCCCCTGTCGCTCGCCGCCTGCAGGCCGTGGCGCGTTCGCTGTCCAGCGTTTGAGATAAGCATGGGTGAATAAGAAAGCCCCGGAAAGCACGCCTTTCGGGGCTTCCGTTTTTCAGCCGGCTTACTTGCCCGCAAACGCCTGCGTCGTCGCCTTCAGGTCGGCGATGGTCTGCGCCAGCTCGTTATTGGTCAGCACCTCGGCTGCCGAGCGCGCTTCCAGCGGGCCCAGGTTGCTGATCAGGTTGGCGGCCTTGGCCAGGATCGAGATGCTCAACTCGTTCATCGCCTGCTGGTGGGCCACGGCGTTCTGCTGCGACAGGTTGGTGGTGGCCACCGCGTTCGAATAGGCCAGGTTGGACAGCATGGCGGGCTGTTCGGCAATCGACTTGAGGTTGGCGATGGCGACGGCGCCGATGATGTCGTCGGGAAGATTGGCCATGGTGATGCTCCTTGGAATGATGGTGATGGGGTAGGGATGGCTTAGTCGCGTCTGCGGCCGGCAGCCGTCAGGGCGCGTGCGGCGACGGTTCTTCGCCGGCGATGCTGCGGCCCAGGTCCTGGAACAGTTTTTCCGCGTTCCTGCCGATCTTTTCGATGGCCGAATCGTCGTTGCCGTCGGCGCTTTCGATCATCGACACGCACTTGGCCACCACGGCGAGGCGGATCAGGTTCATCGCCTGCTGCTGGGCCACCGCGTTCTGCTGGCGCAGGTTCTGGTTGAACACCTGCTGGGCCAGTTCGAGATTAGCCAGGATGGCCGGTTGCGCTTCAAGCGACTTCGCATTGGAGATGGCGATGGACTGCACGACGTCGTCTGGCAGCGAATCGCCCGAAGCCAGGTTCGGGGATGCCGGCCCGGCTTGCTCGTCCACTTCGTTGAGCCTGGCGCAGGCGCGCGCGACGGTGCCGATGTCGTCGCCTTCGGCAGGCACGATGCGCTGCGTCCTGGTATCGACAATCCGGTAGGCGGCGCCGGTGCCATGCCCGGTTTCCGCACCTGGTTCGTGCGCCGGCAGGAACGTGGGCTCGATGAGATATCGCTTCACTTCAAGGACTCCTTTCTTGAGGGGATGATCGTTGTCGGCTGGAAAAAGGCGCTGATCCTGCGACCGGATGCACAAGCAGGCCGCCGGCGGGAAGGGCGCGGCAGGGCTTTCGTGGTCAGGCGAATGGGAATGGCGCGGGGGTGTCCGAACGGAAGCCGCATCGGCGGCGGCCGGCCGCGCGTGTTCCATGCTGAGCGTGCGCAAGACGCGCCGCGATTCGACGATCCATGGTCCTGCCCCCTGTGTCGTGCCCCTGCCACGCAGCCCGCGGCGTAGCGCTGGCCGGGGCATCACAGCAGGCGGAGGAGCGGGCCGTCAAGGCAGCGGCGCGGGCATGGCAAGCGATGGCGGCGCCTGCCCGAACAGCACAAAAAAAGCCCTGGAAAGCTTGGTTTCCAGGGCTTTTCTTGTTTTCGAGCTGGTGCCGGAAATAGGAATCGAACCTACGACCTACGCATTACGAATGCGCCGCTCTACCAACTGAGCTATTCCGGCAGCGAGCCGCGAATTCTACGTAACGGCCGATGGGGGCGCAAGCGGCGAGGGTGGCGGCTGTTTTGCCGGGCGATTCATGGGCTTGCGTTCTGCGCCTGATTTTTCGGACTACTCCCAATGCCTTAAGCACCGCCGTCCGTTCCAGAATGCCCGCAGCCGATTCAGGCCACATGTAGGCGCAGCGGTAGTGGGGAGTCCGATACGGACGACCACAAGGGGGCATGCGGGCAAGCGTCTGATCCGCGGTGATCCACGCGGCTTTGCGGGATGGAAGCGTCCCCGGCAGCAGGAGGAAGTCTGGCAATGCGTCTCACAAGTACCGAGATATGGGCGGGAGTCGCCAGGGATTGGTTAGGACGATTCGGCGAGCAAGTGTCGGATCAGGCGCGGGCGTCGATTCAGACGCCGGAGCACTGGTTTCTCCACGCCGCCCTGGGCGTGGTGCTGCTCGGCGCGGTCGCGGCGGCATGGCTGCTGCTCCGCCGCCGCCTGGCGCCGGCGCGCAGCGGCAGCGCAACGCCTGCGGCACCGGTGGACCAGGCCATGCTCGCGACGATCAGCCACGATGTGCGCACGCCGCTCACCGGCATCATCGGTACGCTCGAACTGCTCGGCTATTCCGAGCTCACGCCGCGCCAGCGCTCGCTGGTCGAAGGCGCCGAACACGCTTCGCGAACCTTGCAGCAACGCATCGAGAGCCTGCTTGCGCTGGTCTGGCTGGGCGCCGGTGCCGCACCGCGCGGCGGCTGTTCCTTCATGAATGACGCGCGCCACGGACCGTCCTCGGCAGAAGCGGACCTGTCCGGGCGGCCGGAACCCGATGCGTCGACCCGCGAAGACGCGCAGCGGGTCGTGCGGCGCCTGCTCGACGTGTTCGGCGAGGATGCGGCGGCCATGGACGATTACCTGCGGCTGATGTGCAACGAGGAGCAGCGCCTGTTGCTGCATCTCGACGGGCGCGATCTGCAGCGGCTGCGCGAAGTGGCGCATTACCTGTGCGGCATGGGTTCGTTCTTCGGCGCGCAGCGGCTGTCCGTGCTGGCCGGCGCCGTCGAGCCTGGCCGGGACGCGGAAGAGGTGCTCGGGCACGCCAAGGCCCTGCACGATTATCTGGCTGGCTTTATCGATGCGCTGCGTGCAAGCAGCGAGGAAGCTTCCGCAGCTGCAAATAATACGAATGCGATTTCGGATACATCGCATGGAAATGCATCGGGTGCCGCATTAGAACATTGAACGCTGCGCGCAGGACTTCCCAGCGCGAGTTTTCCGGGACATCGCATCAGCGGACCCGCCGTGGCAAGTCCCGGCATGTCCGCCATCCAGGCGCTACGAAGCCAAGGAGATTTCTTAAGTGAACACCACGAACGACGCGAACATCCGGATCATTCTGGCCGACGATCATCCGATCATTCGCAAAGGCGTCATGGCCGTGCTCGGCGGCAGCGACATATCCGTCGTCGGCGAGGCGTCCTGTCCGGTGGAATTGCTGTCCCTGCTCAGCCGGGTCGAATGCGATGCCGTGGTCACCGACTACATCATGCCCAGCGACAGCTCGCCGGACGGCATCCGCCTGATCGAACGGCTGCGCGAGCTGCGGCCTGAGCTGCCCATCGTGGTGCTGACCATGCTGCGCAACGTCGCCTTGCTGCAGGCCCTGCTGACGGCGGGCGTGAAGGCGATCGTGGACAAATCCACCGCCATGGCCGAGATCCATACCGCGGTGCGGCTTGCGGCCACGGGCCACGTCTTCGTCAGCGCCACGTTCGAAGGCCGGCTGTCGCGCTTCGGCGCGCACTCGATCAACCGCCTGACCGATCGCGAGGGCGAAATCATCCGCCTGCTGGTCGCCGGCATGAGCGTCACCGAGATCGCGCGCAAGCTGGACCGCAGCGTCAAGACGGTGAGCAAGCAGAAGACCGACGCGATGAAGAAGCTGGGCCTGCGCTCGGACATGGAGATCTACGCCTACGCCACCGAAGTGGGCTACTGAGTCCGCCGCGGCGCCATGCGCGGCACGAGCCATGGCGATTCATCACAGGGAGGCCGCGGCATGTTCACCGCCGTCATCGTCGACGATCACCCCATGATCAATGGGGCGATCCGCAACATGCTGGAGCGGACCGGGGAGTTCAAGGTGCTGGCCGAATGCACCAGCGGCCAGCTGGCGCTCTCCGTCGCCATGGAGCTGCAGCCGGACCTGCTGGTCATCGACCTGGACATTCCCCAGCCGGACGGCATCGAAGTGATCTGCCGCCTGCGCGAGGGCGGCGGGCCGATGGCGATCCTGATGATTTCCGCCAGCGAGGAAACCGTCAGCGGCGTGCGCGCGTTCCGCGCCGGCGCCGACGGCTTCGTGCACAAGTGCGCGCCGATGGAGGACGTGGTCGCCGCGGCGCAGCTGATCGTGCGCGGCAAGATCTATTTCAGCCGCGGCATCATGGATGCGGCGTCCAGCCTGGCGGCGAAGGGCACGCGCAGCCCGCTGCACGAGCTGGGGCGGCGCGAGTTCGAGGTGTTCCGCTGCCTGGCGCTGGGCATGGCCAATATCGACATCGCACGGCACATGTCGATCAGCAACAAGACCGTCAGCGCGCACAAGCGCAACCTGATGGACAAGCTGGGGCTGGCGAACATCCGCGAGGTGATCGAGCTGGCGCGCCAGCACCGGATCATCGAATGAAAGCTCAGGCGCGCCGCCGCGCACCCTGCAGCAGCCGCAGCACGCCGGCGCAGGCCAGGATCACCACCGCGCAGCCGGTCGGCGGCCACCAGCAGCGCGCTTCGCGCAGCAGGCCCACGCTGACGAGGAAGCACGCAGCGAGGGCTATCAGCGCGACTATCCACGCCGAGCGCAGGCCGGGCAGTCCGTACAGCAGGAACGGAAACGCCAGCAGCGCCGCGCCGATCGCCAGCTGCCCGCTGAAATTCAGCGGCGCCAGCGTGCTGCCGTCGTGCATCGATTCCAGCAGGTTGGCCTGGTATTCCACGCCGGGCATGCGCTCGCTGCCGCCGGAAGCGGAGGTGTCGAGCAGGTCGCCCAGGCCCGCGGCGGTGGCGCCGATCAGCACCCAGCGGTCCTTGAGCAGGGCAGGTGGCACGCGGCCTTCGAGCACATCTACATAGGACACCTGGTCGAAGCTGCCGGCGGGGCCGGCGAAATGCAGCATGACGTAGTCGTCGCGCAGCCATTGATAAGGCGAGGCGCTGTCCAGCGTCGAACGATGCAGGCTCAGCGGCTGGCCTTGCGCCGCGGAGGCCTGGCCGAAGTCGCGCACCGCGAGCGCCAGCGCGGGCCAGTAGGGACTGCCCAGCCCGGCGTGCAGATACGCACCGCGCACCACGCCGTCCTCGTCCTTCGCCGCGTCCACGTGGCCGAACGCCGCCGCGGCGCTGGCGATCTGCGGCGGCGGCAGCATTTCTTCCAGCGTGCCGCCGAGATCCGCCGCTTCCGGAAACACCGGCATCACCACGCGGCCGTTGCGCCGCATGGCCTGCGCCAGCGCCTGGTCGTTTTCCGGATGGCGCAGGTCCGGCTCGGCCATGGTGATGTCCATGCCCACCGCGCGCACGCCGGCTTCGCTCAGGCGGTCGAGCAGGCGGGCGTGGGTGGCGCGCGGCCACGGCCAGTTGCCGAGTGCGGACAGGCTCTTCGGATCGATCGCGACGATCGCCACCGCGTCGCCGGGGCCGTAGCTCCAGTGGCGCATGTGCAGGTCGTAGAACGCGTTGTCCAGGCGCACGGGCAGGCCGCTGGCCAGCACCAGGGTGAGCGCCGCCACGCCGATCATCCAGCCCAGCGCGCGCGCCAGCAGCGCCATCGGATGGAAGCGCTTCATGCGCGGACGCGCCGCCGCTGCAGCTTGGCGACGGCGCGTTCGCTCATCGCGTCACAGCGCCAGCCACAGCAGCGCCGCGCCGCCGCCGGCGATGGCCCAGCGGCAGGAGGCGCAGCTGATGCGCGTCTTCTGCGCGGGACTCCACGGGCCGGCGTAGCCGTCGACGTCGATGGTCTGCACGCGCACGTACCACTTGCCGGACTTGAGCTTCTTCAGGTCCAGCTCCGGCTTGTCGACCGTGGCGTCCACCTCGGGCTTGGCGAACTGCGGATCGCGCGCCAGCTGCACGTGGTAGTGCTGCCCGGGCGTGCCGCCGGGCCAGCTCAGCACCAGGTCGCCGTTGGAGCGCTTCGGCTCGCCCGGCACCGGCACCGGCGGTTCTTCCACCAGGTCGAACGGCAGCGCATGCGTATACGGACCGACCTTGCCGCTGCTGTCGCGGCTGGCCACGCGCCAGTAGTAGCGGCCCAGCGGCAGCGCCTGCGGCGCGCGCGTGCCGTCGCCGCGGGCGTTGTCCTGTTCGGCCAGCACCTGGCCGAAAGCGGCGTCGGCGGAAAGCTGCCACCGGTAGGAAACGGCCTGCACGCTCTCGGTCCAGCGGAACTCCGGGCGCTTGTCGCGAACCTTGCTGTCCGGCTGCGGCGACACGATCAGCGGTGGCTGCGGCGTGCCGTCGATGGTGACGTTCGGGCAGACGCCGTCCAGTCCTTCCAGCGCACCCGCGCCTATGCCGCGCACGCGCACGGCGTAGCTGCCGTCCGGCAGGTCGGGCAGGGTGGCGGTGCTGGTGCTGACCACGCGGTCCAGCAGCAGCGCTTCGAACTTGTCGTTCGGCGCCAGCTGCAGCCGGTAATGCTCGGCGCCGGCCAGGGCCGGCCAATGCAGTTCGACCGGGAACTGATTGACCGGGCCGCTCGGGCAGGCGATCGCCGGCGCCGGCAGCAGCTCCTGCGGCTGGCCCGGCGCGGCGCCGTCGGCGGTGGCCACGCCGCGGCCGGATTTCACCAGCACGTGGCGCTTCTCGCCGCCCACGTCCACCTTGCCGCCCACCACTTCGGTGCGTGCGGCGCCGTCACCGGCGACCACGCGGAAGTGCGTGCCGCGCACGCTGGAAATGGTGCCCGGCGTGGACACGCTGAAACGCGCCGCGCTGCCGGTCAGCGGATGCACGTCGCTGTTGACGCGCCCGCGCTGCAGGCGCAGCCGCGTGTCGACCATGCCGGTATCGCCATAGGCGCTGAGCCGGTCCAGCGCCAGCTCGCTGTTGGCCTGCACCAGCACGCGCGAGCCGTCGGCGAATTCCAAGGTGAGGCTGGTGTCGTTGCCGGTGCTCAGGCTGGCGCCGTAGCCGAAGCTCATGCCGGCCTTTACCGGCACCGGCGCGGCGCTGTCGGGCAGCTTGGCCGTGGCCTCGCCGATCACCGCCACCACCTTGGCCTTGGCCGGCTCCAGGCGCAGCCAGGCGACCGGGATATGGAGGGTCATGCCCGGCGGCAGATGCAGGGGATCGGCGACGTGGTTGTAGTCCTGCAGCTTCTGCCACGGGACATCGGACTTCAGATAACGGGCGGCCAGGTCCCAGATGTTGTCCTTGGGACGTACGCGGTACGTCCAGTCGGACGACGGCGCGGCCTGCGCGACGGTGGCCGCAGCCAGCGCGATGGCGAAAACGATGCGTTGAACGATCGGGGCGGTGCACGTACGGCGCTCGAGCCTGGGCCGCCCCCAAACCCTGTATGTCATGGGAAAACCTCTTTCCTGTTGCGCCCCCTGACGCTCACCGCGCGGTCCCTCCGGGTCGATGGATCGTCCAATCCATCCAACGCCCGTGCGGATTCAGACAAATCCTATTGTCGCGGACGCCCGGAAAAATAGCTAACCAAGCCCCTGCTCGGCGGTCAGCCGGTTCAGCTTGGTGAGCAGCGCCTCCACCTCGGCCGCGTAGCCGGGCAGGCGGGGCAGGGTTTCCGGGGCCGCCGCGCCGTGCAGCGCTTCGAGCAATTGCCGGCCCCGGTTCAGCAGCGGACCGTCGTCGAACAGCTGCAGCGCGCCCAGCAGCCGGTGCAGGCTGAGCGCGGCGGCGGCCGGGTCGGCGTGCTCGACACTGCGGCGCAATTCGCCCAGGTCGTCGTGGCTGGCGCTGGTGAAGGCGCGCAGCATGTCCGAATACAGCGCGGGGCCGTCTTCGGCTTCGGCCATGCCGGCCAGCGGCGTGGCGCGGCCGGGGAGCCCGGCACCGGCGCCCGCCACGGCAGCGTTCTCCGGCAGCCATCGTTGCAGCGCCTGGCTCAGCGGCAGCAGTTGCAGCGGCTTGGCCAGCACGTCGTCCATGCCGGCCTCGCGCACGCGCACCGCTTCGCCGGCCAGGGCGTTGGCGGTCATGGCGATGATCGGCAGGCGCCGCGCGGCGCCGCTCTGCGCCTCGTGCCGGCGCCATGCCGTGGCGAGTTCGTAGCCGCTGAGGCCCGGCATGTTGCAGTCGGTGAGCAGCAGCGCGTAATCGTGGCCGGACAGCGCGTCGAACGCGTCCGCGCCGTTGTCGACCACCTCGCAGGCCAGACCCAGCAGGGCGAGCTGGCGCTGGATCAGCTGCTGGCTGACCGGATGGTCTTCCGCTACCAGGATGCCGCCGCGATGGGTGGACAGGCCGGCGAAGGAGGCCGGCGCCGGTGCGGCCGCTTCCGGTGTGGCGGGCAGTTCCGCATAGGCCTCGTCGCGCAGCTCCAGCGCCCCCAGGCACGCACGCAGCAGCGCCTGCCAGCGCAGCGGATTGGCGCTGAGCCACCAGCGTTCGTCGCGCTGCTCGGTGCCGCCGGAGGGCAGCGCCTCCCCGGTCACCGCCACCACGTGCGAGCTGATGCGCGTCTCGCTGTCGCGGTCGGCCGGCTCGACGAACAGCAGGCTCGCCGCCATGCCTTCGCGCAGCGGCTGCTCCGGCGGCGCCAGCTCCACCGTCAAGCCCAGCGACTTCAGATGTTCGCCCACCGCCGCGGCGATGTCCGGTGCGGCCAGCCGCACCACCGCATGGCGGCCGCGCAGCGAGGCCGGTGCAGCCGCTTCGCGTTTTTCGACCGGCAGCCACACGTCGAAAGCGACGGTGGTGCCGGCGCCCGGCGTGCTGTCCAGTTCCACCGTGCCGTCCATCAGCGTGGCCAGGTGCCGGCAGATCGCCAGGCCCAGGCCGGTGCCGCCGTAGCGCCGGCTGGTGGAGGCTTCGGCCTGGGTGAAGGGATTGAACAAATGGGCCTGCTTGTCCTTCGCAATGCCGATGCCGGTGTCGCTCACGCTGATGCGCAGCTGCTGCCGCGCGCCATCGTCGCCCAGCACCACCAGCCGCACCGCCACACTGCCGCGCTCGGTGAACTTGGTGGCATTGCTCAGCAGGTTCAGCAGGATCTGCCGCAGGCGCACGCTGTCGCCGCGCAGCGTGCCGGCGACGGTGGCATCCACCGCCAGCCGGATCGCCAACCCTTTGGTTTGCGCGCGCGCCGCCATCACGCTCACCACGTTGTCGGCCAGCACGCGCGGATCGAAGGCGCTGTCGTCCAGGCGCAGGTCGCCGGCTTCGAGCTTGGAGAAATCCAGGATGTCGTTGAGCACCTGCAGCAGCACGCCGGCGGAGTCCTCCACCGCGCGCAGCAGTTCGCGCTGCTCGGCATTGATCGGCGTGCGGCCGAGCAGTTCGAGCATGCCGATCACGCCGTTCATCGGCGTGCGGATCTCGTGGCTCATGGTGGCGAGGAAATCGGCCTTGGCCTTGGAGGCGCGCTCGGCCACGTCGCGGGCGATGCGCAGCGCTTCGTTGCGCGCATTCAACTCGGTGGTGTCGATGAAATAGCCGGCCAGGCTGAGCCGGCCTTCCGGCAGCGCGCGCGGCGCGAGCATGGCGTGGATCCAGCGCAGGCCTTCGGCGCCGAACGCGCGGAAGTCGAGCGAGCGCGGCGCCAGGTCGTCGCCGAGCGGCGAGATCAGGGCGAGGAAGGCGTCGGCGTCGTCCGGATGCACGCGTTCTTTCAGCGGCCGCTCCTGCAGCACGTCGCCGTCGCGCAGCAGCTCGCGCGTGTCCAGGCCGAACAGGGCCTGCACGTCGCCGGCGGAAAACGTCACGTGGCGCGTGCCATCCGCATCGCGCTGCAGGGTGAACACCACCACCGGGATGTGCTGCACCACTTCGCGCAGGCCCCGGTCGGCGCTGCGCGCGGCGCGCTCGGCGGCGAGCTCGTCTTCGCTCTGCCGCAGGCGCTCGTTCTGCCCGTGCAGCCGCCAGGCCAGCGCCATGGCAGCCACCGCCACCAGGATCAGCAGGCCCGCCAGCATCAGGGTGGCGCCGGTGACCGGCACCGCCTGGTTATCCACCAGGGAGTTGTCGATCCAGGCGAAGGCCAGCGCGGCGGCGGCCGGCCGGGAGAACGCAAGCCTGGAGCAAGGACGGCGTAGCGTGGTTGGCATGGCGTTCCTGGACGTCACGGTTCCGATCGGGTGCGCGGCAAGCGCGCCGGCGACCGGCGGCCTGCTGTGGTTGGCGATGCTCCCCGTGGCGCAGGCGGCCGGTGTCCATGTCCCGCTGCGCGTTCATGCTACTGTTGCCGCCGTTCCGGTACAAACCGGACGGACCGGCCGGGGGGAGCCCGCCGGGGCAGTTGGCAAGGGGGTTACCCAGGCAAGGCAGGGCACGTTGCGGGTCATCATTTCCGACGATCATCCCGTCGTACTGATGGGATTGAAGGCAGCCCTGCAGGGCTACGGCGAGCGCTTCCGCATCGTGGGCGAGGCGCGTAGCGGCAAGGAGCTGTTCGCTCTGCTCGAACGCGAGCCCTGCGACCTGCTCATCACCGACTTCGCCATGCCCGGCGACAACCCCGACGAAGACGGCCTGGCCATGCTCGCCCGCGTGCGCGAACACTGGCCGCAGCTGCCCATCCTCGTGCTCACCATGCTCAGCAACCCGGCCCTGGTGCAGGGCATGCTCGCCGCCGGCGTGCGCGGCGTGGTGGACAAGATGGCGATGACCCGCGAGCTGATGCTGGCCATCGACATGATCAAGGCCGGCCGCGTGTACCTGAGCGAACGCACCCGCCGGCAGATCGAGGGCGGCGACGAAACCAGCGCGCTGTCGCCGCGCGAGGCCGAGGTGGTGCGCTTCCTCGCCCAGGGCGTCACGGTTTCCGAGATCGCCCGCCGCACCGGCCGCAGCGTCAAGACCATCAGCCAGCAGAAGCGCGACGCCATGCGCAAGCTCGGCCTGGACGGCGACAAGCAGCTGTTCGACTACGCGCGGTCCAACGGGCTGTTGTAGCCCCTCCCTCAACCGGATTCCTTCCCCGCAGGCCCCGCTGGCCGGCGCGCTTCGCGTGCCTGAATGCGGGGTTCAGCCGCTTATCACGTCATTTCGGTCAATTGCGTGACTTAAAGCACATTCTGTGCGCACTAGGACTTTTCTGATTCAAAGCGTGCTCCCCGTCACCAAAATGTGCCATGCCAAGTGCGACGGGGCACGTCCGCTCTTTCAGGGCTCAGCGCCCACCCCGTGCCGCACCCGGTTTCCCGCATACCAAGGATGCGTATGTGTCGGCGAGCTAACGCTGGCGGTACCCAGGCACTAGCCCCCTGGCGCCTGGGTGCCGGGATCCTCATTCCATGCGGGATCCACATGCAACGGATGGCATCGGCAGTCGGAGCAACGGTCATTCGGGAAAGACGATGAGCAGGAATCGCAACGGGTCATGCACGCAGGTCGCCGCCACGGCAGGGCTGTACGCCAAAGCGGGACGGGCATGAACGCTGCCATGGCCTGGCCGATCCGGCGCCGCTCGCTGCTCGATGTGCTCCGCCTGGTCGGGGATGCGCGCACGCGGCCTTATCACAGCCCGCGCGACATGCAGCTGTGGCGCGAACTGGCCGAGCTGGTCGCGCATACCAGGCAGGACGAACCGGCGTCGCTCGCGCGCATCCGCCAGCCCTTGCTCCGCCGCATCCTGGAAGCCGAATGGGGCGCGCCCGCCCTGCACGACGAAATCGCCCTGGCCATGCTGCGTACCGAAGAGAGCCTGCTGGCGGTCGATCCGGACATGGGCGACGTGCTGCGCCGCGCGGTGGCGACGCTCAAGCGCCTTTATTGAGTGCCGCTCAGCAGCGGTCGATCGCGATGGTGTGGCCGCAGCTCACCAGTTCGATGCGCGCGTCGTCGTCGCTGCGTTCGCGCGCGAGCATGCGCGCCAGCTTGATCGCCGGACCCAGGCGCAGGCCGCCGGAAACCGGCAGGTCTCCAGTCCACAGGGTCCAGCGTCCGTTCTGGTCTTCCTGGATGCGGTAAACGATGGTCTGCATGATGTCGCCCCCCGGCTGGCGCGCGCGGCGGCATGCCACCGTCGCGCGCGCTGCCTTGCTGTGGACCGGCGCCGTGCTCAGGCGCGCTTGAACAGGCGCACCACGAACAGCAGCACGATCGCGCCGAGCGTGGCGGTGACGATCGAAGCGATCAGTCCGCCGCCGAGGCTGATGCCGAGCAGGCCCGACAGCCAGCCGCCGATAAAGGCGCCCACGATGCCCACCACGATGTCGACCACGAGGCCGAAGCCGCCGCCCTTCATCACCACACCGGCCAGCCAGCCGGCGACCGCCCCGATGACCAGCCACGCCAGGATGCCGTGCGTCATGTCATGCCCTCCGTTCGTTGATGGAACGGCCGTGCGGGAGTGCCCCCGTGTCCCGGCCGCATGGCCCGCCGCGTGCTGCGGTCGGGTCGGGCGGCAGTCTAGGAAGCGCGCTGCGGCGGCTCTTTCAGATAAGTCCTACTTGCACGCAACGAAGCCGTTTTCGTGCGGCAGCTGTTCAGGCTGATCCGAGCGCGGTTGGCGTCGTTCTTGCTGCGGCGTTTTCTTTCGGCCATCTGATCGATTGACGACCTTTTCACGGCACGTGGCGGCAAACTCCGCCGCGCGCGCATTTCGTGATATGGCGCGCAGTTTTTACGGAAAGGAACATCGCCGCCGCTCCTCCCGGCAGAGGAGCGGACGACCGGCAGGGGATCGAAGCTCGCGTGCGGAGCCGCGCGAATTCTTCGACGCAAGTGGACCGACCGCTTCACGCAAGCGGCGGACCGGCTCGCGGCAGGGCGGGGGCGTGGAACGACCTCCAGGGGGTACGCGAGCTGGCAACGGTGCGGTGCCTATCGGTAAGGAGGCTGTCATGCAGGTGCTTCGTTCCAGCTATCGCCGCGGCTCATTCCATCGCGATGGGCCTCCCCCGGCGTCGCCACCAGGGCCGCATCCCGCGTAAACCGCGCGGAAGGGGATTCCTGATTTTCATCTGATTCGATCCGCCGCCCGCGGGGCGGCGCGTCGCCGTGCGTCCGCGCGCCTGCGCGGGCCGATGGCGGCTGCGGTGCGTGCCCATTCGTGCAAAGGAGAAACCGTCATGCAGGTGCATCGTTCCGGCCGCTTCGGCCGCCGCCCCCTGGTCCAAAGCATCCTGCTCGCGCTGGCGCCGGTGATCGCGCTGCCGTTCACCACCGGCGTGGCATTCGCCGCGTGCACCACCGCCGGCACCACGGTTACCTGCGCCACCGGCTCCAGCACCAACAATCTTTCCAACAGCACGGCCAATGTCACGGTGAACGTGCAGACCGGCGCGGTGGTCAGTTCGCCGCCGATCGTCGGCGGCAACTCGCTCACGCTCACCGGCAACGGCATCACGCTCAACAACCAGGGCACGATCGATCCCACCACCAACAGCGCGGGCCTGTCGCTGGTGATGGCCGGCTCGGTGCTCGGCAACGCCTCCGCCAACACCATCGCGGTGAACAACCTGGCCGGCGGCTCGATGCGCGGCATGTTCAACATCGCCACGCTGTTCGGCTTCGGCGGCCAGGCGCTGACCGTGCAGAACGGCGCGGGCGGCACCACCACCATCGCCAACGCCGGCACCATCGGCATGTCGCTGCTCGGCGGTGGCAACACCGCCGACGCGGGCGCGGTGGTGACCTATGGCGGCGCCAACGCCAACCTCACCAATACCGGCACCATCACCGGCCGCATCGGCCTGGGCGCGGCGAGCAGCGGCAGCAATACGTTTCTCAATGCCGGCACGGTCAACGGCAGTATCTACCTCGGCGACTCGGCCGCCGGCAGCACCTTCACGGCGGTTTCGGGTTCCAGCGTCAACGCTTCGGGCGGCACGGCCATCGCCGGTGTGATGACCGGCGTCACCGGCGTGAAGCTGGCCGCGGCCGGCACGGTCAGCGCGGGCACCGGTGCGAACAACACGCTGGTATTGCAGAACTCTGCCGCGGGTCCCGGTTCGGGTACGGGCGGCGCTGCCACCACCATCGGCGCCGCCGGTTATCTCGGCTTCCAGCATCTGACCGTGCACAGCGGCACGTGGAATCTGCAGGGCGCGCTGGTCAGCACCGACGCCACGCTCAACGACGGCCTGATCAATTTCGACAACGCCAACGTGTTCGGCAGCGGCTCGTTCACGGTCAACGGCGGCGCGCTGGCCTCATCCACCGCGGGCTTGTCGCTGGGCAATAACGTCGCGCTCAACGGCAGCCTTACGCTCGGCGGCACCAACAACTTCGGTTTCGGCGGCGTGCTCTCCGGCACGGGCGGCCTGGCGATCAATACGACGTCGCCGATCACGCTGTCCGGCGCCAATACCTTCGGCGGCGGCGTCGCGCTCAATGCGGGCGGCCTGGTGTTGGCGAACGGTTCCGCGCTGGGCAGCGGCGCGCTGGGCGTGGGCGGCAATGTTTCGTTCGATGCCTCGGTGGGCTTGTCGCTAAGCAATACCGTCAACCTTGGCGCGGGTGGCACGCTCAATCTGCTCGGTGGGCAGCCGCTGGTGTTCAACGGAGCGATGAGCGGCACCGGCGGCCTGGTGAAGGGCGGCAGCGCCTTGCTTACCTTGAATGGCGCGAACAGTTTCAGCGGCGGCCTGGCGCTCAATGCCGGCGGCCTGATGCTGGGCAATGGCGGTGCGCTGGGTACCGGTGCGTTGAACGTCGGCGGCAATGCCACGCTCGATGCGTCGCTTGGCCTTTCGCTGGGCAATGCCGTGAACCTCGGCGCCGGCACTTCGCTCAACCTGCTGGGCGGCCAGGCGCTGAGCTTCAATGGCTTGATCGGCGGCAGCGGCGCGCTGGCGAAGAACGGCGGCGCGCTGCTCACCTTGAATGGCGCGAACACATTTACCGGTGGCCTGTCGCTCAATGCCGGCGGCTTGATGCTCGGCGACAGCGGTGCGCTTGGCACCGGCGCGTTGAACGTGGGCGGCAACGCCACGCTCGACGCTTCCGTGGGTTTGTCGCTGGGCAATGCAGTGAACCTTGGAGCGGGCGGCACGCTCAGCCTGCTCGGCGGGCAGGCGCTCAGCTTCAACGGATTGATTGCGGGTGCCGGCGGCCTGGCCAAGAGCGGTAGCGCGCAGCTCACCTTGAATGGTGCCAACACCTTCAGCGGCGGCTTTGCGCTCAATGGCGGCGGCCTGCTGCTCGGCAATGCCGGAGCGCTTGGCACCGGCGCATTGAATGTCGGAGGCGCCGCCACGCTCGACACCTCCGGCGCATTCGCCTTGAACAACGCCATCGCGATCGGCGGCGGCGGTTCCTTGAATCTGCTCGGCAGCAATGCGCTCACGTTGAACGGCGGTCTTTCCGGCGCGGGCAGCCTGCTGAAGAGCGGCGCTGCCACGCTCACGCTCGGCGGTGCGAACAGCTTCACCGGCGGCCTTTCCATTCTCGGCGGCACGCTGGCGCTGGGTGCCGGCGGCAGTCTGTCGCCGAGCGCGGGCATCACGCTTTCGGCGGGAACGAATCTCGATCTGTCGGGCGCGGGCACGGATCAGGCGATCGGTTCGCTCGCCGGCCTCGGCGGTTCGTTGAATCTCGGCGCCCACACGCTCACCCTCAATGGCCTGGGCGACACCAGCTTCGCCGGCAGTATCGCGGGCACCGGTGGACTGGTGAAACTGGGCACCGGTATTCAGACCCTGGCCGGCGCCAGCAGCTTCGGCGGCGGCGTGGCTCTGAACGCAGGCGGCCTGCTGCTCGGCGATGGCGCCGCGCTGGGGACCGGCGCGCTCAGCGTGGGTGGCAATGTCTCGCTGGATGGCACGGGTGCCTTGTCGCTCGGCAATGCGGTCAACCTCGGCGCGGGTGGCACGCTCAATCTGCTGGGTGGCCAGCCGCTTAGCTTCAATGGCGTGATCTCCGGTGCCGGTGCGCTGGTAAAGACCGGCGGCGCGCTGCTTACCTTGAATGGCGCGAACACCTTCGGCGGCGGTCTTGCGCTCAACGGTGGCGGATTGCTGCTGGGCAATGCGGGTGCCTTGGGCACCGGCACGCTCGGCGTGGGTGGCAATGTCACGCTCGATGCGTCGGCCGGGTTGACACTGGGCAATGCGATCAGCCTCGGCGCGGGCGGTTCGCTCAACGTGCTCGGCGGCCAGCCGCTGGTGTTCAACGGCGGACTCACCGGCGCGGGCGGCTTGATCAAGAGTGGCGGGGGTCTGCTGACCTTGAATGGCGCCAACGATTTCAGCGGCGGCCTGGCGATCAATGCCGGCACGCTGGCGATGGGCGCTGCCGGCAGCCTGACGGCCAACGTCGATGTTTCGCTCGCCGCCGGCGGCACGTTCGACTTGAGCGGCGGCGCGAACCAGACCATCGGCACCCTGGCCGGTCTCGGCGGCACCGTCAATCTCGGCGCGCAGACGCTCACACTGGGCAACGCCACCAGCCAGAGCTTCGGCGGCCTTATCGCCGGTACCGGCGGCCTGGTGAAAGTCGGCGCCGGCATCCAGACGCTCACCGGTGCCAACACCTTCAGCGGCGGTCTCGCGCTCAATGCGGGCGGCCTGCTGCTCGGCAACGGCGCCGCGCTTGGCACGGGCGCCCTCGGTGTCGGCGGCAATGTCACGCTGGATGGCACGGCTGCGTTGTCGCTGGGCAATGCGGTGAATCTCGGCGCAGGCGGCACGCTCAACCTGCTGGGCGGCCAGCCGCTCACCTTCAATGGCGCGATCGGCGGCACCGGAGCGCTGGTGAAGAACGGCGGCGCGCTGCTCACCTTGAATGGCGCCAACACCTTCAGCGGTGGGCTTGCGCTCAATGCGGGTGGCTTGCTGGTGGGCAACGGTGCGGCGCTGGGCACGGGCGCCTTGAACGTCGGCGGCAATGTCACGCTCGATGCTTCGGCCGGACTCACGCTGGGCAACGTCATCACGCTCGGCGCGGGTACTTCGCTCAACGTGCTCGGCGGCCAGCCGCTGGTGTTCAACGGCGGGCTTGTCGGTACGGGCGGCTTGATCAAGAGCGGCGGTTCGTTGCTGACCTTGAATGGCGCCAACACTTTCAGCGGCGGCCTGGCGATCAACGCTGGCACCCTGGCGATGGGCGCGGGCGGCAGCCTCAGCGCGAACCTCGACGTGTCGCTTGCCACCGGTGCGACGTTCGACCTGAGCGGCGGCGCGAACCAGACCATCGGTTCGCTGGCCGGCCTGGGCGGCACCGTCAATCTCGGTGCGCAGACCTTGACGCTGGGCAACGGCACCAGCCAGACCTACGGCGGCCTGATCACCGGCGCCGGCGGACTGGTGAAAGTCGGTACCGGCATCCAGACGCTGACGGGCGCGAACAATTTCACCGGCGGCGTCGCCTTGAATGCGGGCGGCCTGCTGCTCGGCAATGGCGCGGCGCTGGGCACCGGCACGTTGAACGTCGGCGGCAACGTCATGCTGGACGGTACGGCTGCATTGTCGCTGGGCAATGCGGTGAATCTCGGTGTGGGCGGCGCGCTCAACCTGATCGGCGGCCAGCCGCTGAGCTTCAACGGTGCGATCTCAGGCGCCGGTGCGCTGGTAAAGAACGGGGCCGCGTCGATCACCCTCAATGCCGCCAACACCTTCACCGGCGGCACCACCATCAACGCCGGCACGATCGCCCTGGGTGCGAACGGCAGCCTCGCCGCGAATGGCGCATTGAACCTCGCCGGTGCCGGCGCAAGCCTCGATCTTTCCGCGGCAGGCGCCGATCGGGTGATCGGCGATCTGTCCGGCGTCGCGGGCAGCAGCATCCTGCTCGGCACGCACAATCTTGGCTTGGGCGGCGCCGCCAACCTGAGTTTCGGCGGCGGAATCGGCGGCAACGGCGGCATCGTCAAACTGGGCGCCGGCATCACTACGCTCACCGGCGCCAATACTTATCTCGGCGGCACCACCATCAATGCCGGCACCCTGGCCCTGGGCGCAGGCGGCAGCCTGGCCGCGAATGGCGCGGTGAATCTTGCCGGCGCGGGTGCGGCTTTCGATATCGGTGCCGGCGGCAACCAGGCGATCGGATCGCTGGCCGGCATCGCGGGCAGCACGGTGAACCTGGGCGCGAATGCGCTCACGCTGGGCGGCGCGGCCGATGCGGATTTCAGCGGCGCCATCGCCGGTACCGGCGGCTTGATCAAGAACGGCGCGGGTATCCAGACGCTCGGCGGCGCCAGCACGTTCAGCGGTGGACTGACGCTCAACGCCGGTGGCCTGGTGGTTGGCAACAATGCGGCGCTGGGCACGGGGGCGCTCACGCTGGGCGGCAACGCTTCGCTTGCCGCCAACGGCAATATCAGCCTGGCCAATACGATCGGCCTCGGCGCCGGCTTTGGTTTGAATGTGCTGGGCAACGGTGCGCTCACGCTGGGCGGCGTGCTTTCCGGTGCCGGCAGCCTTGCCATGAATGGCGCTTCCACGCTTACGCTGACCGGTGCCAACACGTTTACAGGCGGCACCTCGATCAATGCGGGCACCTTGGCCCTGGGCGCCGGCGGCAGCCTCAGTTCGACGGGTACGGTAACGCTCGGCGGCACCGGGCTGTTCGATATCTCCGGTGGCGGCAATCAAACGATCGGCTTGCTCGCCGGTGCAGGCGGCAGCGTCAATCTCGGCGCCAGCACGCTGAGCTTGGGCGGCGCGGGCAGCGGCAATTTCGCTGGCGCCATCGGCGGCACCGGTGGCTTGATCAAGCTCGGCGCCGGTACGCAGACCTTGTCGGGCAACAACAGCTTCACCGGCGGCATTGCGCTCAATGCGGGTGGGCTCAGCCTGGGCAGCAACACCGCGCTCGGTACCGGCACGCTCACCGTGGGCGGCGCCGCCACGCTCGATGCCACCACCGCGCTCACGCTTGCCAACAGCATGCTGCTCAATGCCGACCTGACTTTCGGCGGCAGCAACGCGCTCACCCTCAATGGCAACCTCAGCGGCAACGGTGGCGTGATCAAGAACGGCGCGGCCGCGCTGACCTTGAACGGGGCCAACAGCTATCTCGGCGGCACCTTCATCAACAGCGGCACGCTGGCGCTGGGCGCGGGTGCCAGCCTTGCGGGCAGCGGCACGGTGAATGTTGCGGTGGGCGCCACCTTCGATCTGTCGGCCGGCAACGGCACGCAGACCTTCGGCACGCTCACCGGCGGCGGCACGGTGAACATGGGCGCCAACACGCTCAATGTCGGCGGCGCCACCAATGGAACCTTCAGCGGCGGCATCGCCGGCAGCGGTGG
Source organism: Dyella sp. SG609 (assembly GCF_012275375.1). GTDB lineage: Bacteria > Pseudomonadota > Gammaproteobacteria > Xanthomonadales > Rhodanobacteraceae > Dyella_D > Dyella_D marensis. The sequence continues at coordinate 407,300 of NZ_JAAZQJ010000001.1, forward strand.
CGTGGTGAAGATCGGCGCGGGCGTGGAGACCTTCACCGGCGCCAACACCTATACGGGCGGCACTGTGATCAGCGGCGGCACGCTGGCACTGGGCGCGGGCGGCAGCCTTGCGGCGAATGGAGCGGTGTCGCTGGTCAACGCGGGCACCGCGTTCGATATCAGCGCGGGTGGCAACCAGGCGATCGGCACGCTGTCCGGCGTGGCCGGCAGCAACGTGAACCTGGGTGCCAATACGCTCACGCTCGGCGGTGCGGTGGATGCCAGCTTCGACGGTGCGATCGGCGGTACCGGTGGCCTGATCAAGAACGGCGCGGGCATCCAGACGCTCAATGGCGCCAGCACGTTCAGCGGCGGCGTCGCGCTCAATGCGGGCGGCCTGGTGGTAGGCAACAACGCGGCTCTGGGCACCGGCGCGCTCAGCGTCAACGGCGCCGGCACGCTGGCCGCCAACGGCAATATCAGCCTCGCCAACAATGTGACGCTGGGCGCCGGCCTCACCGTGCAGGGCGGTGGCGCGCTGACGCTGGGTGGCGTGATTTCCGGTGCCGGCAGCCTGAGCATGAATGGCGGCTCCACGCTCACGCTCACCGGCGCCAACACCTATACCGGCGGCACCACGATCCAGTCCGGCGTGCTGGCGATCGGCGCGGGCGGCAGCCTCGCCGCCAACGGAGCGGTGACACTCGGCGGTACCGGCAGCTTCGATATCTCCGCGGGCGGCAACCAGACCATCGGCTCGCTGGCCGGCGCTTCCGGCAGCGTCAATCTCGGCGCCAACACGCTGACCTTCGGCGATGCGAGCAATCAGACCTTCGCCGGCACCATCGGTGGCACCGGGGGCTTGTTGAAGACCGGAACGGGCACGCAGACCCTGTCCGGCAACAACACGTTCAGCGGCGGCGTGGCGCTGGTGGATGGCGGCCTGATCGTGGGCAGCAATAGCGCGCTCGGCACCGGCACGCTGACCGTGGCCGGCGCGGCCACGCTGGATGCGAACAACGCGGTCACCCTTGCCAACAACATCGTGCTCAATGCCGGGCTGACGGTGGGCGGCAGCAATGCGCTGACGCTCGATGGCAACCTCAGCGGCCTCGGCAGCCTGACCAAGCAAGGCGCGGCGACGCTGACCTTGAACGGCGCCAACACCTACAGCGGCGGCACGCTGATCAACAGCGGCATCCTGGCGCTGGGCGCGGGTGCAAGCCTCAATGCGGGCGGCATCGTCAATGTGGCCACCGGCGCCACTTTCGATCTCTCCGCCGGCAACGGCACGCAGGTGTTCGGCACGCTCACCGGCGGCGGCACGGTGAACATGGGCGCCAATACGCTGCACGTCGGCGGCGCCACCAACGGCACCTTCAGCGGCGGCATCGCCGGCAGCGGCAGCCTGGTGAAGGATGGCGCGGGCACCGAGACGCTGACCGGCGCCAACACCTATACCGGCGGCACCACGATCAATGCGGGCACGCTGGCTATCGGCGCGGGCGGCAGCCTGGCGGCGACGGGTGCCGTTGCGTTGATCAATCCCGGCGCCGCCTTCGATATCAGCGCGGGCGGCAACCAGGCGATCGGTTCGCTGGCGGGCAGTGCGGGCACCACGGTCAGCCTGGGCGGCAACGCGCTCACCCTGAACGGCGTGGGCAACACGAGTTTCGCCGGCACGATCTCCGGCACCGGCAGCCTGATCAAGAACGGCGCGGGCGTGCAGACGCTGAGCGGAGCCAATACGTTTACCGGCGGCGTCGCGCTCAATGCGGGCGGGCTGAGCGTGGGCAATGCCGGTGCGCTGGGCAGCGGCGCGCTGACGGTCAATGGCGCGGCAACGCTCGACAACACCACGAGCCTGAACCTCGCCAATGCGGTGAACCTCAACGCCAACCTCGACGTGGTGGGCAGCAATGCACTCACCTTGAGCGGCGCGATCGGTGGCACCGGCGGCTTGATCAAGGACGGTGCGGCGACGCTCACGCTGAGCGGCGCCAATAGCTATACGGGCGGCACCACCATCAATGCCGGCACGCTGGCGCTCGGCGCGGGCGGCAGCCTGAGCGCGGCCGGCACGGTGACGCTCGGCGGCACCGGTACGTTCGATATCGGCGCGGCCGGCAACCAGACCATCGGCGCGCTGGCCGGCACCGGCGGCACCGTCAACCTGGGCGCCGCCAGCCTCACGCTCGGCGGCGCCGCCAGCAGCGTGTTCGCCGGCGCCATCAACGGCAGCGGCGGGTTGATCAAGAACGGCACCGGCGTGCAGACGCTGTCCGGCGCCAGCACCTTCAGCGGCGGCGTGACGCTCAACGGCGGCGGCCTGCTGGTAGGCAACAACGCGGCGCTCGGTACCGGTGCGCTCAACGTGGGTGCTTCGGCGACGCTGGATGCGAGCGGTCCGATCGCACTGGCCAACGGGGTCACGCTCGGCGCGGGCGCCGCGCTCGACGTGCTCGGCGGCAGCGCGCTGAGCTTGAACGGCGCGGTGAGCGGCAGCGGCAGCCTCGTCAAGGACGGCAACGCCACGCTGACCTTGAACGGCGCCAACACCTATACCGGCGGCACCACGATCAACACGGGCACGCTGGCCCTGGGCGCGGGCGGCAGCCTGGCGGCGACGGGGGCGGTCACGCTCAACGGCACCGGCGTGCTGGATCTCAGCGCAGCGGGTGGTGCGCAGACCATCGGTGCACTGAGCGGCGCGGGAGGTGGCATCAATCTGGGTGCGAACGCCTTGGCTTTCGGCGACGCCAGCAACCAGACCTTTGCCGGAACCATCAGCGGCACGGGCAGCCTGGTGAAGAACGGCAGCGGGGTGGAGACGCTGTCCGGCAACAACAGCTTCACCGGCGGTGTTGCGCTCAATGCGGGCGGCTTGATCGTCGGCAGCGCGAATGCCTTGGGTACCGGTGCGCTCGCGGTCAACGGCGCGGCCACGCTCGATGCGACCGCGGCGCTCAACGTCGCCAACAACGTCGCGCTCAATGGCGGCGCCACGCTGACCTTGCCCGGCGCCGGCGGCGCGGTGAATCTCGGCGGCGTGGTCAGCGGCAGCGGCAGCCTGGTCAAGGACGGCGCCTCCACGCTCACGCTGGGTGGCGCCAATACCTTCACGGGTGGCGTCACGCTGAACGGTGGCGGGGTTCTGCTGGGCAACAACAACGCGCTCGGCACCGGCGCGCTCACGGTCAATGGCGCGGCCACGCTCGATGCGTCGGCTCCGGTCTCGGTGGGCAATGCCATCGCCCTCGGCGGCGGCACCACGCTGACGCTGCCGGGCGCGGGCGGCGCGCTCACGCTCAATGGCGCGATCAGCGGTACCGGCAATCTGGTCAAGGACGGTGCGTCGACGCTCACCTTGGGCGGCGCCAATACCTTCACCGGCGGGTTGACGAGCAACGGCGGCGGCCTGGTTCTCGGCAATGCCAATGCACTCGGCACGGGTGCGCTCGACGTCGCGGGGGCCACCACGCTCGATGCGACCGGGCCGCTCACCGTGGCGAACGACGTCACGCTCGGCGCCGCGCTCAGCCTGGGCGGCGCGCAGGCGCTGACGCTGGGCGGCACGCTTTCCGGCAGCGGCGCGGTGAACGTGGGCGGCACGGCGCCGATCACCTTGAACGGCGCCAACAGCTTCACCGGCGGCGTCACGCTCGGCGGCGGCAACCTGGTGGTGGGCAATGCCACGGCGCTGGGTACCGGTGCGCTGACCGCCAACGGCGGCTCGCTGCAATCCAATGCCGCGGTGACGCTCGCCAACAACGTCAGCATCGGCGGCAACGGCCTCACCGTGCAGGGCGCGGCGGATCTTGGCCTCAACGGCAGCCTCACCGGCACCGGCACGCTGGACAAGCAAGGCAGCGGCACGCTCACGCTCGGCGGTGCGCTGGGCGGCTTCGGCGGTTCGCTGGCGGTGAACGGCGGCACGCTGACCGCCACCTCGCCGTACAGCGGCGGCATCAGCGTCGGCACAGGCGCCACCGCCAACCTGCAGGGCAGCGGCAGCAGCGCGACGGTGAACGGTGCGCTGGCCGGCACGCTCAACCTGGGCGCCGGCAGCGCGGTGAACGTGGGCTACGGTGCGCTGGGCGGCATCACCGGCACGGTGAACGGGCAGGGCGCCGGCACCGCGGTCAACCTCACCGGCACCGGCGAGGCGACGCTGCCTTCCGGCACGTTCAACAACATCGACAACCTCAACGTCGGCGCGGGCGGCACGCTCGGCATCGCCGGCGGCACCGCGGCGAGCTTTGCCGGCGGCAGCACGGTGGGCGGCAACCTGGTGGTGAACAGCAACGGCAGCCTGGGCGGCCCGGCGACGATCGCCAATGGCGGCGCGCTGATCGGCAGCGGCACGGTCGGCGGCAATGTCACCTTGAACGGCACGCTGGCACCGAGCGGCCTGCCCGGCGCGGGTGGCATGGCCGGTGGCAGCGGCGCGGCGGGCAGCACCATCACGCTGGGCGGCTTGAGCAGCGGCGGCAGTGCGATCACCGATATCCGCGCCACCGCGGCGGGCACCAGCGACCACGTGCAGGTCAACGGCGCGGCCACGCTCGGCGGCCAGCTGGTGGCGCTGCCGGCGGCCGGCTCCTACGCGCCGACCACCACCTACACCATCCTCAACGCCACCGGTGGACTGAGCGGCAGCTATGCGAGCGTGGTGCAGAACCTGCTGCCCTTCCTCACCGCCAGCGTCACCACGCAAGGCAACGCGGTGCTGCTGACGCTGACCCAGGCCGGCAGCGGCGCGCCCACCGGCACGCCGTTCAACCAGTACCCGGGGCTGTCGTCCAACCAGGTGGCGATGGCGGGTGCGCTGCAGACGATCTCGCAGCAGACGCCGCAGCGCCTGGCCACCTTGCTCGGCTACGCGCGCGGCCTCACCAGCGACCAGGTGATCGGCTCGTTCGACACGCTGACCGGCGAGACCTATGCCTCGTCCACGCGCTACGAACTCAACGGCCAGGGCCAACTGCTCGATACCGTGTTCCATCGCCTGAAGCTGGCGCGCGATACCGGCGAGCAGGGCACGGCGGTGTGGGCGGAGCCGTATACGTACAGTTCCAGCCGCGACGCGAGCAATGGCATTGCCCAGACCGACTACCGCATCCGCGGCGTGATCGTCGGCGCGGATACCACGCTCGGTTCCGATCTGCGCCTGGGCGCGCATGCCAGCTTCGGCAATTCACGCACCCAGGTGGACAGCCGCCGCGACCGGGTCGATATCGACCAGTACACGCTGGGCCTGCATGCGTTGTACATGCCGGTGGAGCAGTGGTGGGTGGAAGGCGCGGCTTCGTATGGCTGGCAGCGCGCCAGCGGCGACCGCAGCATCCAGGTGGGGCCGCTGTTCGATTCGCGCGCCAGCTCGCGCTACGACGGCACGTCGCTCAACGCCGGACTGGAAGGCGGCTATCGCTTCAACACCGGCGCGTGGCATCTGGAGCCCTTCGTCGGCGCCTACTACGCCAAGGTGAAGTACGACGCCTTCACCGAGCAGGGCGCGGGCGATGCCAACCTCGCCGTGGGCCGCTCGCGCGCCAGCAGCATGGCCTACGGCGCGGGCTTGCGCGTGATCGGCGATTTCGCCAGGCAGGCCAATGGCACGCAGATCCATCCGATCTTCCTGCTGCGCTATCTGCACGACACGCGTGCCGATGCGGATGCCACCACCAGCGTGGCTTTCGCCGGCGCACCGGACATGGGCTTCGCCGTGCACGGCACGCCCGGCGTGAGCAATCACTGGCAGGCAGGCGCCGGCTTCAGCTTCGACATCTCGCCGCAGGCCAGCACCTACTTCTACTACACCGCCGATATCGCCAGCCGCGGCGACAGCCATGCCGCCAACCTGGGCGTGCGCTGGAGCTTTGCCGCGCCGGCCGCGGCGATGGCGGCGAGCGCGCGCCGGATGGACGCGCTGCCGGCGGCGCCGCTGGCTCCGGCCGCCGCGGCCGTGCCGGCTGCAGCGCCCGCGGCGGACGATCCGTCCTCGCGTGGCGACAAGGCCGCGCCGGTGGTTGCCGGCGCCGCGCTGGCCGCTGCCGGTGCGGGTGCCGCCGAAGCGGCCAAGCCAGCAGCTACGGACGACGCCCCGCTCGGCAAGTGCAAGCCGCGCGCTGCGGCGGGCGCCAAGAAAGCCGCGATCGCCAAGAGCAAGCGCACGGGGCCGCGCCACGTGCCGGCGCCGGGCACGGGTGCCAAGCCGGCGGTGGTGGTGAAAAAGAAGAGGGCGGTACCGGCGAAGCCGAAGCCCGCTGCCGCCGAGCCGCTGTGCGACGGCTGAGCGCCGCCGCCTTTGCCCCCTCTCCCCGCCGGGGAGAGGGTTGGGGTGAGGGGCCGGGCGGAGCGGTGCGCGGAGGGTCGTTACAAGCTCAAAAGCTCTTGCTCGCCCGGTAGAAACATTACCGCGAGCACCCGCCCCTCATCCGGCTGCCGCCACCTTCCTCGCTCCTCAAAGCCGGGCACATCCATGTGCCCTCCCCGCGTACTCCCCGGAGGGGAGAAGGGTTCCTTCGGTTAGAGCTGCACCACGTCGAAGTGCACGTCCGGATTGACCTCCGCCGCGTAATCCACATCCTTGCGCCCGAACCCGAACAGCTTCTGGAACTCCGCCTTGAAGCCTTCGTAATCGGTGATCTGCTTCAGGTTGGCGGTGGTCACGGTCGGCCACAGGGCCTTGCAGGCCTGCTGCACGTCGTCGCGCAGCTCCCAGTCGTCCAGGCGCAGGCGGCCTTCGTCGTCCAGCGGCGCCGGCTTGCCGTCGGCGCGGTACATGAACTCGCGCAGCAGGCGGTTGGCCTGCTCGATGCAGCCTTCGTGGATGCCCTTCTCCTTCATGATGCGGAAGGCCAGGGACACGTACAGCGGAATGACCGGGATGGCCGCGCTGGCCTGGGTTACCACCGACTTCATCACGCCGACGCGGGCGTCCAGGCCGGGGTGGCGCTGGCGCAGCTCGCGGGCGGTGTTGTCCAGGTGCTGCTTGGCCTTGCCCAGGGTGCCGTGCCAGTAGATCGGCCAGGTGATCTCGGTGCCCACGTAGCTGTAGGCGATGGTCTTGGCGTCGGGTGCGAGCACGCCGGCCTGGCTGAGGGCGTCGATCCACAGCGCCCAGTCCTCGCCGCCCATCACGGTGACGGTGTCCTTGATCTCCTGCTCGGTGGCCGGTTCCACCGTGGCCTGGATCACCTCGTCCTTGTCGGTGTTGACCGAGGTGGCGGTAAAGGTTTCGCCCACCGTCTTGAGGGCCGAGCGCACCACCTCGCCGGTATCCGGCAGCTTGCGCACGGGGGAGGCCAGCGAATAGACCACCAGGTCGATCGGGCCGCCCATCTCGTTCTTGATGATCTCGATGGCCCGCTGGCGCGTCTCGTTGGCGAAGGCGTCGCCGTTGATCGACTTGCTGTACAGGCCGGCCTGCTTGGCCGCCTCGTCGAAGGCCCAGGCGTTGTACCAGCCGGCGGTGCCGGGCTTGCTCTCGCTGGAGGGTTTCTCGAAGAACACGCCCAGGGTGGCGGCCCCGAAACCGAACGCCGCCGCGATGCGCGAGGCCAGCCCGTAGCCGGTGGAGGCGCCCAGCACCAGCACCCGCTTGGGGCCGGCCGGGGTGGCGGCGCCCGCCTGGCGGGTGATGGCGATCTGCTCCAGCACGTTCTGGCGGCAGCCGGTGGGGTGGGCGGTGACGCAGATGAAGCCGCGGATCTTGGGGTTGATGATCACGAGTCTCGGGTCCGTCTTGGGGCGTGAAAGCGGGGCATTTTAGCCAAATGGCGCCGTTTTACCCGTACTGGCACGTAGGTTCCGGCGGGTCCGGGACCCGGCCCGGCCTGCTCGTGCCCGCCGCACGTTTTCCACCGGTAGCCATAACCCATTAGAATCTCCAGGTTTAGCCCCCCGCTTTCCCATTCCTTCTTCCCATCCAACCAACCCGGACGGCCGTATGCCTCGCCAAAAACCGCTTTCGCTCTACCGCAACATCGGCATCATCGCCCACATCGACGCGGGCAAGACCACCACCACCGAACGCGTCCTGTACTACACGGGCAAGAAGCACCAGATCGTCGACGTGCACGACACCAAGGACGGCAAGGGCTCCACCACCACCGACTATCTGGAGCAGGAGCGCAAGCGCGGCATCACCATCCAGTCGGCCGCCGTGTCGACCGAGTGGAAGGGCCACCAGATCAACGTGATCGACACCCCCGGGCACGTGGACTTCACCATCGAAGTGAACCGCAGCCTGCGCGTGCTCGACGGCGCCGTGGTGGTGTTCGACGGCGTGGCCGGCGTGGAACCGCAGACCGAGACCAACTGGCGCCTGGCCGACCAGTACAACGTGCCGCGCATGTGCTACGTCAACAAGATGGACCGCATCGGCGCGAACTTTAAGCACGCCGTCGAAGGCATCAAGAACCGCCTGGGCGCCAACGCGCTGCTGTGCCAGGTGCCGCTCGGCAGCAACGACGAGTTCATCGGCATGGCCGACCTCGTCGCCGGCCTGGCTTACATCTGGCAGGGCGACGACAAGGACAGCACCTGGGAGAGCGTCCCGCTCGACCAGGTCGCCAGCCATCCGAAGTGCCAGTTCAGCGCCACCGGCGACCGCGAGTGGGTGGCCAACCTGGCCAAGCTGCACGAGGAAACCATCGAGCGCGCGCTGGAGATGGACGACGAGGCCTTCGACAAGCTGCTGCACGCGGGCGACGTGGAAACCTACGTCAAGAGCGGCGATTTCAGCCTGGAACTGCTGAAGAAGGCGATCCGCAAGGGCTGCGTCAGCGGCAAGCTGGTGCCGGTGTTCTGCGGCTCCTCCTACCGCAACAAGGGCGTGCAGCAGCTGCTGGACGCCGTGGTCGACTACATGCCCTACCCGGGCGAGAACGGCGGCATCGCGCTGGTCGACGAAGACGGCCACGTGGTCGGCGAGCAGGGCGTGGTGGACGACGCTCCGGCGCGCCTGCTGGCGTTCAAGGTGATCAACGACCAGTTCGGCAGCCTCACCTTCTGCCGCATCTACTCCGGCGTGATCAAGAAGGGCGACACCCTGCAGAACGTCACCCGCGGCAAGAAGGAGCGCATCGGCCGCATCGTGGAAGTGCAGGCCAATGCCACCAAGGACATCGAGGAAGTGCGCGCCGGCGACATCTGCGCCTTCGTCTCGCTGAAGGAAACCGAGACCGGCGACTCGCTCACCGATCCGGCCCATCCGGTGCTGCTGGAGCGCATGCGCTTCCCCGACCCGGTGATCAGCGTGGCGGTGGAGCCGAAGAACCGCAACGACATCGACAAGCTGTCCTCCGCCCTCTACAAGATGGTGAAGGCCGACCCGTCGCTGAAGCTCGAAGTGGACAAGGAAACCGGCGAGACCGTGCTCAAGGGCATGGGCGAGCTGCACCTTGAAATCACCATCGACCGCATGCGCACGGAGCTGGGCGTCGACGCCAGCATGGGCAAGCCGCGCGTGAGCTTCCGCGAAGCGTTCGGCAAGACCATCGAGCACACTTACACGCACAAGAAGCAGTCCGGCGGTTCGGGCCAGTTCGCCGAAGTGAAGATCATCTTCGAGCCGGGCGAACCCGGCAGCGGCGTGATCTTCTCCGACGAGATCGTCGGCGGCCGCGTGCCGCGCGAGTACATCCCGGCGGTGGAACATGCGGTGACGGTGGAGTCGCGCGAAGGCCAGGTGGCCGGCTACGAAGTGCTCGACTTCAAGGCGCGCCTGGTCGACGGCAAGTACCACGACGTGGACTCGTCCGCGCTGGCGTTCGAAATCGCCGGCAAGGCCTGCTTCCGCGAAGCGCACAAGATGTCCAACCCGAAGCTGCTCGAGCCGGTGATGAAGCTCGAAGTGGTGACCGAAGCCGACTACCTCGGCGACGTGATCGGCGACATCAACCGCCGCCGCGGTTCGATCAGCGACCAGGGCCAGCGTGGCACCAACGCCTTCGTGCAGGGCTTCGTGCCGCTGGCGGAGATGTTCGGCTACATCAACTTCCTGCGCTCGGCCACCAGCGGCCGCGGCACCTTCACCATGGAGTTCGACCACTATGAGGAAGTGCCGGCCAGCATGGTCGCGAAGCTGATGGAGAAGGAAGGCGCGAAGTAATTCTTTCGCCTTGCCCGATCGAGAAAGCCGCCGGGTTCGCCCGGCGGCTTTTTTTATGGCGCCGATTTTTGTCGCGCCCATAAAAATGGCCCCCTTGCGGGGGCCAGGCCATCCGTTGGGAAATAGCCTGTCGGGAGGGTTGAAAGGGGGGTCAAGACCGTCCCGACGGGTGACTAGATACCGGTCGCAACGTGAAGGCGCCGTCAGTGCGAACGAGCTCCGTATCACGGCTTTGAAAAGCGTGACGCAGCACCCGGATTCCCGCCTTCTCGGCGGATTTCACGCCTTGCCCATGGACCCGGATGCAAGCCGTCGCAGAGTCTCGCCCGTGCCCGGAGGTAGCACCTCGCGGTTACTTTCGAGGCACTCCCAGGCCCCCGCACAGGGGGCCTTCTTTTTGCGCCGCCCGCGGCATCGGCCATCCGTCAGGCAGGCAGACATTTCTGAAGGAAGTAACCTCCGGGTTTGTTCCTACGAAAACAGCGCATCGTCGGCTAGCCACGGGGCAGGTGTCATGGGATCGAACGGAAATGGGGAAGGGCGCCGCGTCCTGCGGCGCGTGGGTGGATGGTGGCGCTACGGCATGATCGCCGGCGTGCCGCTGGTGGTCGCCGCAGGCCTGGGCTACGCCGGCGGCTGGCTGACGCCAGGGCGGCTCACGGCGCAGAAACTGGTCGACCAGCTGCAGTCCAATGCCGGCGTGCATCCGGGCTATCGCCGCAACCACGCCAAGGGCGTGTGCGTGGCAGGCACGTTCACCGGCAATGGCGCCTTGCAGTCGTATTCGAAGGCGCAGGTGTTCGCGCCGGGCGTGGTGCCGGTGGTCGGGCGCTTCGCCATTCCCGGCGGCAACCCTTATGCGCCGGACAGCAGCGCGCCGATCCGCAGCATGGCGCTGCGCCTGACCCAGCCCAACGGGCAGCAATGGCGCACGGGCATGAACAGCATGCCGGTGTTTCCGGTGGCCACGCCGCAGGCCTTCTACGAACTGCTGCAGGCGCAGCAGCCGGATCCGGCGAGCGGCAAGCCGGACCAGGCCAAGGTCGGCGCGTTCTTCGGTGCGCATCCGGAAGCCGGCGCGTTCCTGGCCTGGGTCAAGACGGCGAAGCCTTCGCCCAGCTATGCGGTGGACAGCTACTGGAGCTTGAACGCGTTCGAGCTGGTCGACGCGCAGGGCGCGCATCACCCGGTGCGCTGGCGGATGGTGCCGGAGGCCAGGGCGGACGGCAGCGCGGGGCAGGGCGAGGATTATCTCGCGGCCGACCTCGTACAACGCCTGGCGGCCGGCCCCTTGCGCTGGCACCTGCTGGTGACGCTGGCCGATCCCGGCGATCCCACGTCCGACGCAACCAAGGCGTGGCCGGCAAGCCGCCGCGAAATCGATGCCGGCACGCTGGAGCTCACTTCCACCCAGCCGCAGGACAGCGGCCCCTGCCGCGACGTCAACTACGACCCGCTGGTGCTGCCCGACGGCATCCAGGCTTCGGACGATCCGCTGCTGCCCGCGCGTTCGGCGGCCTACGCCGCTTCGTACCTGCGCCGCACCAGCGAAGAGGCGCACCTGCCAGGTAGCGCGACCGCAAAGAAGGAGGCCCGCTGATGGCACGCCCGACCGATATGTTCGTGTGGCCCGCGCGGCTGCTGCATTGGCTGATGGCCGTCCTGATCATCGCGATGCTGTTCATCGGCGTGGGGATGGTGGCTTCGGTATCCGAGCGCCATGACTGGCTGGTGCGGCTGCACAAGCCGCTGGGCGTGGCGATCCTGGTGTTGGCGGTGGTGCGGCTGATCGTGAGATGGCGTAATCCGCCGCCGCCTCTGCCTGCCGATCTTCCCGTGCTGCAGAAGTGGGCGGCACTGGCTTCGCACTGGTTGCTGTACGCCTTGATGCTGACTCTGCCGCTGGTCGGCTGGGCGATGCTTTCGGCGGGCGGGTATCCGGTGATGCTCAGCGCTTCGCTGCGGCTGCCCTCGATCCTGCCGGCGAATGCGGTGGCGTTCGCGGTGCTGCGGCATCTGCATGCATGGCTGGCGGTGCTGCTGTTCGCCACCTTCCTCGCACATCTGGGCGCGGCGCTCTATCACGGACTGGTGCGCCGGGATGGCGTGCTGGGCAGCATGGTGGGGTGGCGGCCGCGCCGCTGATAGTCGGCATGCCGGCACGAGCGAGGTCATGCACCGGCCCCGCTCGGCCCCTGCGCGGTACTGCGTGCGCGTAAACGTTCTCGCCGCGTTTCACCCGGGGATCGGTGCTCGAACGTCACCTAAATGCAGACGTTGACTGCACGTTCGAGTATCCATTGCATAGCGCACCGCTCACCCGGCCATCACGATGGCTTGGTCACGATGCGTTGACACCACAGGGGTGACACCACAGGGAGAATCACCACGATGAAGCTGCGCTATCTCGCATGGGGCCTGCTTGCCGCGGGCGTGTCGTTGAGTTGCAGTTCGGTCGTGTGGGCGGCTGGCCCCACGCAGGGCATGGGTAGCGCCGCGCCCGGCACGGTGGACCGTTCGATCAGTCCGCGCTGGCACGTCTATACCTTCGTCAAGGACGGCATCGAGTACGTCCAGGTCAACGATGCCGCGGGGCGCGTGCGCGCCGGCGTCGCGGCGGCTGCGGGGGTGCATCTGGTGTTGCCGATGGGTGTCGATGCCGAGCGCGTTTCCACGCCGGAATCGCCCTTGGCCGTGGCTGCCATCCGTGGTGCGGAAACGGTCTACAAAGATGGGCTGGTGAGCTTGAGCGTCGGGCTGAACGATGCCGGCCAATATGTGTGGACGGTGGCCGATGCCACCCTGGCGGGTGGGCGCTACGCGCCGGCGGACGATCCGTCGAACTGCAAGCAGGATCCCAACAGCTGCCCGATCAACCGCCGCGTCACCATGCCGACCACGAATCTTTCGCCGGCGGACGGCGACATCTCCAACTGCAAGCAGGATCCGAACAGCTGCCCGATCAATCGCGCCAATCCGCAGCAGTCGATGCGCCTGTCGCCGCAGGACACGCCGGATTCCAACTGCAAGGAAGACCCGAACAGCTGCCCGATCAATCGAATCGGGGAACAGTGAGTTCCTGGCGCAGCGTCACCTGGACGCTGCGCCCATCCACCATCACGTCGCCGTTGAACAGCTGCGCCCGCAGGCGCAGCTCGCCGAGCCCCAGGCCCAGCGTGCCCAATCCCTTGGTGATCTTGTCCTGTGCCGGCGGGGCCATCGGCACGCCTTCGCTGCGCACGCTCAGGTGGATGGTGGTGCCGCTGTCGGTGGTGTGCGTGTCGGTGGTCAGCGCGATGCGGTCGCTCGGGCATTCCTTGAGCAGGTAGGTCACCGCTTCGCAGGCGAGGCGATACAGCAGCGACAGCGTATTGCGCGGCAGCCGGCTCCACTGGCCATGCACGTTGGCCTGGTAGGCAATGCCGAGCGAGTCGAGCACCTGCACCAGCGGACCTTCGCTCAAGGCATGCGGATGGCCCGCGCCCATCGGCGGCGACAGCGCATCGGCCATTTCCTTCAGGCGCGAGGTGGTCATGGTCAGGGTGCGCTTGTAGGTATCCACTTCGCCGCGGTTGGGCGAGTGATCGAGCTGGATCAGCAGATGGCGATGCGCACGCGCCAGCTCGCCGCTGACATAAGCCAGCTCGAACGAGCTGCGCTGCAGCTTCATCTCCGCCAGGTGCTGTTCCAGCCGGGCCTTGTCCAGCTGGTCGTCCACCGCGGCGAGCGCATGTTCCAGCCGCGTGGTCTGCATGCCGAGCACGGTGGAGATGGTGAGGAACAGCGCCATCATGGTCTGCGTCATCAAGGTGGCGATGTCGAACATCTCCGGCATCAGCGCAACGATGCCGAAGCTGGCGATGGCGCCGATCACCGCCGCGCCCTTCCAGCCCCAGGTGATGGCGAAGTACGCGGCCGGCACGAACAGCACCGCCTGGCCGACGAAGCGCAGCGCGGTGTCCTGGGTGCCCGACAGCGCCAGCACCTCGACTGACATCGCGATCACCGTGATCACCGAAGCCTGCAGCAGGCTGCGATTGGCCATCCATACGCCGCTCAGCGAACGCTGCTCGTGCCACTGCTGCGCACCGGCCAGCGCCAGCGGCACCACGGCGAGCATGCCGCTATAGGTGCCGAGGAAATAATCGGAGACCAGGTCGGTCAGCGGCTTGCGGCCGAAGCGCGCCGCCTCGGGCATCAGCGAAGCCACCATCAGGCCGTCGGCGACCAGCACCACGCTGGCGCCGAAGATGCACACCAGCACGCTGCCCAGGCGGATATCGGGAAACGCGGCGCCGGGCAGGCGGTCCTGGCACAGGGCGACCACCGCCATCAGCAGGGCGATCGGCGGCACGATGGAGGCGAGATAGAACGCCCAGCCGAACATGGCGACGCCGTCGTAAAGATCGTAGGCGAGCAACAGGGTTTCGCTGACCAGGAACGCCGGCCAGTAGCGCCGCGGCGTCAGCAGCAGGACCGCGAGTTTCAGTCCGCTGGCGGGCACGAAGTGGGCGAAGCCCACTTTGCGCAGCAGCATGTAGGCGATGCCGTAGATGATCGCGACCGCGAGCTGCCGCCCTAACCATCCAAGCCTGGATTCCATGTTTGCGCCAGCCGCTCCGCTCCCCGATTCGGTGGCAAATTAGGGTCACTGGCGTGAAATGTCCGAGAAGATTCCTGCGGTAACAACCGGCTGTTGCAAAGCTCATAAGGAATGACAAAACAGCGTGAAAACGTGCTTAGTCCAGGCTGTCGCCATGTCATGTGCCGCGTGACGCAAGCGTCGGGAAAATGGGCGATCGCATCACGCTTTTTTCTTGTCGTTACGCCTCCGGATGTCCATTGGCATGACCATCGGCGATCGCGGCGAAGCAAAAAGAACCGGCCTGCGCCTTGCCGTGCGCACGCCGGGTGACCGGCAAACCCGTCAATCGTGCAGGCCGTGCGCCTTCAGCACGTCGGCGATATCCATGCGCCAGATATTGCGCGAGCCGTTATTCGGACCGTTCAGCCGCTTCTGCAGCGAGCCGATGTCGTCGCGCTTCTTGGGGAACTGCACGTCGTCCTGCCGGTTGCTGGACACATACAGCTCGCCGAAACCCGGACCCAGTGTGGGCGCGTTCTCCAGGGCGGCGGTGTTGACGTCGCCGCCCAGGTGTTCCGGCTTGCCCCAGCGGCCATCGGCCTGGCGGAAGGCGATATAGATGTCGGCGCTGCCCAGCGAATCGCCTTCGTTGCCCGCATAGAGCAGGAAGCGTCCCTTGGGATCGATGCACGGATCCATGCGGTTGTGCTCGCTATCGCCCAGGTCCACCCGCTCCGGCGCCGAATAGCCCTGGCCGGCGGGATGGATCACGTACACCTGATAGAACTTGCCGGAATCCGGCCGGTGCGCGGAGAAATAGATGTCGCCATTGGCCGCCACCGTCGGGTTGTAAAGCATGGCCCCGTCGTTATGCGCGCCATCCACGTGCACCGGTTCGCCCCAGCGGCCATTCGACTGCCGCTCGACATACCACAGGTTGGTGCCGGCGAAATGCTGCCCGCCCATCTCCGCCGTCACCGGCGCCTCGCCGGCATGCGGCGGCCGGTTGGAGACGAAGTACACGCGCTTGCCGTCCGGGGCGAATGCCGGTTCGGAGTCGTGCCACTGGCCGGAGAACGGCGCCACTTCCGGCGCGGACCAGCTGTTGCCCTGGCGATGCGCGAGCAGGATGGTGTCGTCCTTCTCGGCGAAATCGGAGCGCAGGAACAGCAGGGTCTGGCCATCGGGCGACAGCGCGGCGGTGGTTTCCTGCAGGCCGGTGGAAATCACGCCGGGGCCGAGCAGATCGGCGGCGCCGACAGGTGGGGCGCAACCCAGCGCAAAGGCGGTCGCCCAGGCGAACGTATGCAACTTCATGTGTGCTTCCGTGGATGGCCGGGCCATGCCGGCCCGTGCGTACGGTGCGCGCAGGTGCGCAAGCGTGCCGTGCTTTTGTGACGAGCGGTTGCGGCAGCGTGGCGAGCGGTCCGGACGGACGCTCAGGCCATGCCCAGCGCCAGCCGCGCCTGCGCGCGGAAGCGGCGGCTGAGGTTCAGCCGCGTGCCGTCGCGCAGCACCACTTCGGCATTGCCCTGGAACAGCGGGTGGATCTCGCGGATGCGCTCCACATTGACCAGGGTGCCGCGATGGATGCGCAGGAAGCGCTGCGGATCCAGCGCCTCCAGCAGATGGCTCAGCGTTTCGCGGTGCAGATAGCGCGTGCCGGCGACATGGATATGCACGTAGTTGCCGTCGGCGCGGATCCAGTCGATATCGTCGGTGGCGATCACGCGGATGCTCTCGCCCACACGCACGCTGATGCGTTGCGCATGGGTGGGGAGCGACACGGGCATGCTGTTAATGACGCTTGGCGTTGCCGTCTGCAAGCCCGCCCACACGCGCCGTATGCGTGCCATCGCCTGGTCGAAGCGCGCCTGGTCGATCGGCTTCAACACGTAGTCCACCGCATCCGCGTCGAACGCACGCAGTGCGTGCTGCCCGTAGGCGGTGGCGAACACCACCATCGGCAAGGTCTCGGGCTTGAGCTTGTGCAGCAGCTTGAAGCCGTCCATGCCGGGCATGCGGATATCCAGGAACACCAGCGCCGGCTCCAGCGCGGCGATCGCCTGCAGCGCTTCATGGGCATTGCCGCATTCGCCCACGATCTGCACGTCCGCATGCGCGGCCAGCGCCTGGCGCAGCGCCAGGCGCGCCAGCACTTCGTCGTCCACCAGCAAGGTGCGGATCGGCTGCATGCTCATGCCACGTGCTCGGTGGCGTATTCGCGATAAGGAAAACGCAACTCCACCCGCGTGCCGCCTTCGTTCCTGCGCGCCAAGGCCACGCTGGCCGCGTCGCCGAACAGCACCTGCAGGCGCGTACGCGTATTGCCCAGCCCGAGGCCTTCGGCCATGCCATCGGGCAGGCCCAGGCCGTCGTCGTCCACGCGCAGGTACAGCTGCGCGCCTTCGCGGCGGCTGACGATGTGCAGGCGGCCGGGTTCGGGTTTGTCGAGCAGGCCGTGGCGCAGCGCGTTTTCCACCAGCGGCTGCAGGATCATGCTGGGCACCGCGGCGCGCACGGTGTCGGCGGCGACGTCCAGCTGGGTGCTCAGGCGGTCCTGGAAACGCACCTGCTGGATGTCGAGATAGCAGCGCAGCAGTTCCAGCTCGCGCGACAGCGGCACTTCCAGCGCGTGGCGTTCTTCCAGGGTCAGGCGCAGCAGGTCGCTGAGCCGGGAGATCATCAGGCGCGCCTGGTGCGGATCGGCCAGGGCCAATGCCGAGATGGCATTGAGCGTGTTGAACAGGAAGTGCGGCTGCAGCTGCACGCGCAGGGTGCGCAACTGCGCCTGCGCCAATTGGGATTCCAGCTGCGCGCTGCGCAGGCGTTCGTCGCGCAGGCGACGGCGCGAATCCAGCCCGCGCAGCACCGCCAGGATCACCCAGTACATCAGCAGGGCGAAGTGGTAGCTGAAAGCGAACTGCATGCGCACGAAGCCGGCGTACGTGCCGACCGGCGCATGGCCCGGACCGGCGACGTTCCAGAAGATCGCCAGATGCGCCAGCAGCTGCGCCAGCGCCACGGCGAGGCTGGCCGGCACGTGCACCGCCGCGTAGCGGCGCCAGTCGCCGTCCGCCGCCTGCCGTCCGAGCCAGGCGACCAGCGGCACCAGCAGCATCCACAGATAGAAGTCGCTGAAGTTCCAGGTGGCCACGCGCGGCCAGTTCGGCACTTCGCCTTCGCTGATCTGCGACAGGCCGCCGCTCAGCGTGTACGAGGCCGCCAGCAGGGTCCAGAAACCCAGCGGCATGGCGAGGCGGGCCCAGCGTGGCGTGGTGCTTGCTGCGGACACGAGGTTCTCATCGGCAACCGGGAATGGGCATCCAGTGTGGGACGGATGCCGATGCCCGGGTAGTGCCGCAGGTCTCAGGGGTTGCGGGCGCGGGCGACGTCGGCCACCGCGCTGTGTCTGGCCAGCCAGCCGCGCAGGTCGAACGCATGCACCCGGCGGTCCGGCGCGTTGAAGTACAGCGTGGCGTGATCGGACGACAGCCGCGCCTCGATGCCGGTCAGGCCCAGCGGTTGCGGCGTGCTCCAGCCTTCGCCGCGCGCGAAGGCGATGAACAGCTCGCTGCCCGCCGGCCCCGCCGGTGCGCGCTTGGAACTGAAGACGATGAAGGACTGGTCGGGCGCCACCGCCGGATCGAAATCGCCGGTCACGCCGTCGCTGAAGGGCAGGGGCTGCGGCGCCTGGTACTGGCCATGCACGTTGCGGCTGCGGAACAGGCGGAACGCACCCTTGCCATTGGCATCCGGATCCGTGCGCATGAAATAAAGCGTGCCGTCCGCGGCCAGCGCGGGCGCAAACACGGAGGAGTTGGTGTTGAGCAGCGCAGCGATGCGCTGCGGCGTACCCCAGCCGTCCTTGCCGCGCGCCACCTGCCACAGGTTGCCGCCGCGCCCCGGAAAACGCTGGCCGTCGAACACGCCGTCCAGTGCCGCGCCGCCGTCGTGCTCGGGGCGGTTGGAGATAAAGACCAGCGAGGCACCGTCCGGCGCCATCGCCGGCTCGATGTCCTGCCATTGCGTGGAGAACGGCAGCGGCTGCGGCACGGACCAGCGGCCGCCATCGCGCGAGGAGAAGAACAGCCGGTAGGTCTTGTCCACCTGGCGCGTGAACACCACCGAACGATCACCGGGCCCGAACGCCGGCGAGGCGTCCTGGGCGCGGTCCCACGGCCCGGCCACCGGCGCGCCGTCGCGCGCATGCGCATCCAGCCAGGGCGCCAGCGACACCTGCCACAGGTTGTCGCCGTCCTTGTTCCAGTCGGCCTGCTCGCCGGGCACGCGGCGGTCGCTGACGAAGTAGAGGGTGCGGCCGTCCGCGCCCAGTTGCGCACCCATGGCGTGCGTGCCGCCGTTGACGGCGTCGCCAAGGTCCTGCGGCGTGCTCCAACCCTGCGGCGTGGCGAAGGCGATGGCCAGGCGGTACGGCTGCGTCTTCGCACTCTTGATGCTGGCCACCATGAAGGAGCCGTCGTGCGCGATGGCCGGGTCGCGCACGGTCAGGTCGTCCGCGCCGAATGCCACCGGCTCCGCCGCCTGGTAGCGGCCGTCCTTATGCACGGAACGCAGCAGGCGCAGCTGGCCGTCCGCGCCGCAGCCGATGTAATAGAGCGTGCCGTCAGGACCGACGTCGGGTGCGAATACCGAGTGGCAGGTGTTCACCGTATCGGGCAAGCGCTCCGGCGCACCCCAGCCTTGGCCTTGCCGCGCCACGCGCCACAAGTTCATGCCGCGGCCGGGGTAGCTCTTGCCGCCCATCACCGTATCGAGCACTGCCCCCTTGCCGTCGGCCGGACGGTTGGAGGCGAACACCAGGAAGGATCCGTCCGGCGACATGGCCGGATCCGCATCGCGCCACCGGCCGGAGAACGGCGCCGTTCGCGGTTCCGACCAGCCCTGCCCGGTGCGTTGCGAGACCAGGATGGCGTAGTGCTCGTGGTCGCTGCTGCCGCGCGAGAAGTAGACCGTATTGCCATCGGGCAGGAACGCAGCCGGGCCTTCGTCGCCGGCGCCGGAGATCACGCCGGGCGCGAACAGCGCCGCTGCCGTGGGGTTGTCGGTCGCGGCGGCGGTGCCGCCGAAGGTGAGCAGGAAAGCCAGGGGGAGCAGGCGGCGCATCGGTCGTGCCTCGTCATGGGAACCACGGCGAGGCTAGATGCGCACCGGGCGGCGGTCGCGCCTCCGGTGACGAGCGGTGCCGCGAGCGTGACCAGCGGTCGACCGGTCAGGTGGACACGGCCTTGCCCACCCTGCGGCCCGCGCCCAGCCGCCACTTCAGATTGACCCCGAGCGTCCCCGCCACGATCAGGGCCAGCCCCGCCAGTTGCACCGGCGCCAGCCGATGCCCGTAGATCAGGTAATCCAGCAGCAAGGTCACCAGCGGATACACGAACGCCACCACCGCGATGGTCACCACCGGCAGGCGCGGATACGAGGAATAGAACAGCATGTAGACGATGCCGCTGTGGATCACGCCCAGCCCGCACAGCCACCACCAGTGCGTGCCGACGTGGAACACGCCGGGGCTGGAAAATCCCGCCAGCATCAGCACGCCCACCCAGCATTGGATCATCACCAGCGCAAACGGCCGCTCGCGTCCGATCGTGCGCGACATCAGCAAGGAAGCACCGCAGAGCAGCGCGCCCAGCAGGGTCAGGCCGATGCCGATCAGGTACGAGGTGTCGGCGTCGCGCCACAGCTTGAGGGGATCGGCCGAACAGGCCACGCCGATAAAGCCCAGCAGGGTCCAGCCCAGGTCCGCCGGATGCGTGCGCTCGCCCTGCAGCAGCGCGGCGAGGATCAGCATCACGAACGGGAAGAAGTGATAGACCAGGGTGGCCACGCCGATCGACGAACGCGCCATGCCGGCGAACAGCGCCACCCAGTTGAGCACCAGCAGGATGCCGCTGAACACGGCGCCGCGCAGCAGGGCGCGATCCTGCCACAGCCCGCGCAGATAGCCGCGGGCCAGGCCGAGCACCAGCAGGAACAGGCCGCCGAACAGGCAGCGGTAGAACACGGCGGTGACGGCGTCCTGGCCGCTCTCGTGCACGAACACGCCGACCGAGCCGATCAGCAGTTCGGCGAACAGCAGCTGGAGCAGGGCCGCGCGCGAATCGCCGCGGCCGGGCAGGGAGGTCATGGCGTTTTCTCTGTGGGCGACGAGGCCAGCGTAGGCCGCTTGCCTCAACCGATACAGATTCAGATAGGATGAAATTAGACCGATACAGTTGGGAGGGCGCCATGCTGCTCTACGAACGCCTGGCCGGCGAACTGCGCGGCCAGATCGCCCGCGGCGCCCTGCGCGCGGGCGAGCGCCTGCCGTCGATCCGCCAGCTGGCGCAAGGCCATGGCTTGAGTGCGGCCACCGCGGTACAGGCCTGCCTGCAACTGGAACGGGAGGGCCTGGTGCTGGCGCGTCCGCGTTCGGGCTATTACGTGCGGGCCGCCGCGCCGCCGCCGCCCGATGCCAGGCCGATGCGCCGGCGCGCGCCGGGCACGGTGAACAACCCTGCGTTGCAGGAGGTGCTCGACATGCTGGCGCGCGGCGACGTGCTGCCGCTGCACAGCGCCACGCCCTCGCTCGCGCTGTTGCCGCAGGCGGCGCTCACGGCGGCATTGAGCCGCAGCCTGCGCCACCATCCCGCCGTAGCGCTCGACTACGCGCCGCCGCAAGGCCTGCCCGCGCTGCGCCGGCAGATCGCCCGCCGGTATGCGCAATTGGGCGCCGCGGTGTCGCCGGACGAGATCGTGATCACCGCCGGCGCGATGGAAGGCATCAGCCTTGCGCTGCGCACGCTCACTGCGCCGGGCGACGTGGTGCTGGTGGAGACGCCGACGTATCACGGCATTCTGCAGGCCGTAGCGGCGTTGCGCTTGAAGGTGCTGGAGGTACCGAACCTGCCCGGGCAGGGCATCGATGCGGTGCGGCTCGATCAACTGCTGCAGCAGAACCGCGTGCGCGCGGCGGTGCTGGTGCCGAACTTCAACAATCCGCTGGGCAGCGTCACCAGCGACGCGGCGAAGCAGGCGCTGCTGGCCAGTTGCGCGCGGCATGGCACGGTGGTGATCGAGGACGACGTTTACGGCGATCTCGCTTGGTCCGGCGAACGTCCCTCGCCGCTGCGCCGCTGGGATACGCGCGGCAACGTGATCAGTTGCGGTTCGTTTTCCAAATCGCTGTCGCCGGGCCTGCGCCTGGGCTGGATGGCGGCCGGCGCATGGACGGATGCGCTGGTGCGCGCCAAGTATTTCTCCACCGTCGGCGCGGCCAGCCTGCCGCAGCTGGCGATGGCCGATTACCTGCAGAAGCACGATCTGGAACGCCATCTGCGGC
Organism: Dyella sp. SG609; assembly: GCF_012275375.1. GTDB lineage: Bacteria > Pseudomonadota > Gammaproteobacteria > Xanthomonadales > Rhodanobacteraceae > Dyella_D > Dyella_D marensis. Next base: position 429,326 of record NZ_JAAZQJ010000001.1, read on the forward strand.
GCCTGCGCCGCGCGCTGGCGGACAACGCGCAACGCCTGCACGAGGCGATCGCGCGGCACTGGCCGGCGGGCACGCGCGCCTGCGAGCCGCGGGGCGGCCTGTCGCTGTGGCTGCAATTGCCGCCGGGCGGCGATGGCGAGGCTCTGTTCGAGGCGGCGCTGGGGCAGGGCATCGGCACTTCGCCGGGCGTGCTGTTTTCCAGCCGCGGGGATTACCGCGATTGCCTGCGCCTGAGCTGCGGGATGCCGTGGGATGCGCGGCTGGAGCAGGCGCTGAAAAAACTCGGCCAGCTGGCGGCGCGCCAGCTGGCCTGAGCGGACGGGGGCTTATTCCTCGTCTTCTTCTTCCTCTTCGTCTTCCTCGTCTTCCTCGAAGGCTTCGAGCTCTTCGACGCGCACGAAGTTCGGCGCTTCGTCGGCGAAGGCGACGGCACGGCCGTCGGCGCACATCGGGCGCACGCTGCGGCGGCGGGTGCCGCCGGTTTCGGATTCGACCAGGGCGAAGCAGACGATGGCCTGGGCGCTTTCTTCGCCGGCTTCGTCGTAGACGGCGACCCAGCCGGTGGCGGGCATGATCTGGAGGATGTTGTCGAGGTTCGACATGGGGATTCCCGGTTGGCGAAAGCCGCCTAGAGTGCCGGGTGGGTATGACGCCTGCAAGCGTTGCTTCGCAAGCTTGCCAGGCCCAGGTGCGCGGGCATCGCACGCCGCGGGCCATGTTCCTGGCCTGGCTGGGTTCTGCCCATTCCACTGCTTGCGCTCCACCTGTGGCCATCCTCGTGGGTGGCCTCATACCCGAAACCCTTCGTGGCGCCGCCCCGTGTTCCTATGCTGTCGCCGCCGCGCCGGCCACGGCACGGCTTGCGTATCGCTGGACGCCGGCCTTCTCGTGCTCGCTCGTGCGAAACAGGCCATTCGCTTGGGCTGGGGTCAACATCCGCTTGCCCATCGTGTCGTGGCGGCCTTCATCGAGCGCTTCCGCCGCGATGGCGCCCAGGTGTGCCAGCGTGGCCTGCATCGGTCCGCACCCCAGGCTGATGCGCCGCACGCCCAGCTGTTCCAGCGCCTGCGAGCCCGGTGCGCCCGGATAGCCGGCATAGACGTTGAGCGGCACCGGCAGCCATTGCGCGAGCGTTGCGATGTCCGCGGCCTCGGCCAGGCCGGGAACGAAGATGCCATCGGCGCCGGCATCGACATAGGCCAGCGCGCGCTTTCGGGTTTCCTCCAGGCGTGCTTCGGCCGGCAGATCGCTCAGATACGTATCGATGCGCGCATTGATGAAGAAAGGCAGGTCACGATGCCGCGCAATCCTCCGCACGCAGGCAATGCGCTCGCTGAGCACGCCGGGATGCGCCAGCGTCCGCGAGCCCGGGTCGGTGCCGTCTTCGATATTGATGCCCACCACGCCCAGCTGGATCAGCGCCTCGGCCAGGTTGCCGGTGTCCTGGGCATCGAGCGCATAGCCACGTTCGATATCGACGCTGACCGGCGCGCCGACCACCCGGCAAACGCGCCGGCAGGCCGCCAGCAGCTCCTGTATGGGCATCTGCTCGCCGTCGGGATAGCCCAGCGCCCAGGCCATGCCGGCGCTGGTGGTGGCGATCGCCTTGGCGCCCGCGTTTTCGATCACCCTGGCACTGGCGGCATCCCAGGCGTTGGGCAGCATCAATGGCCCTGGGCCGGCATGCAGTTGATGGAAAAGCTCGGCACGCTCTCTCTGTTTGCGGTTCATGCTGCTGGCCTGTGGTTGCACCCGACGCCGGGCAGGTAAAGCAGACCATGGGGCGGCCCGGCCCGCTGTCAGAATCTTTAGCGACCGCCTCGAGTGACTCCGATGGCGCTTGCATAAGCTCTGCCGACGAACCCGGAACAGGGCATACAATCATTCGATGGACTATCAGCTCGTCATCAAGTTCTGGCGCAAATCCCTGGCCGACGAAGCCTTTCTCGCGGCCATCGAGGGCAAGTTGAAGGAGGCCTTGGGCGATGCGGTCGAACTGGAGGGCTACGACGTCAGCCCGAAGGAGATCAATCTTTTCATGCTCACCGCTGACCCGCGGCATGCCTTCCGGCGCGCCAAGGATGTGCTCGATGGATTGGGCGTTCTGAACGGCGTTTCGGCCGCCCACCGCCTGGTCGGCGGCACTCGCTTTACGTCTATCTGGCCGCTGCGCGCCACGCGCAAGTTCAGGCTGCCGTAGCGCCAGTGAAAGCCTGGCAGTGCGTTGCCGAAAAATTCCACGTCCCCAACACTCCCCGTTGACCATCCGGGTGCCACGTTGCGGCCATGGTGCAACCCCATCGCCAGGCCCTGCTGATCGTCGACGTCTTCAACGACTTCCGTTTCGAAGGCGGTACCGGACTGGCAGAGCAGTTCCGCCCGGCGATCCCGCAGCTTGCGCTGTTGCGCGAGCATTTCCGTGGCCGGGGCGTGCCGGTCGTCTACGTCAATGACAACTTCGACCGCTGGCATGAGGACCTGCACGGCGTGGTCGCTTACACGCGCGAAGCCGGCCCTGCCGTATCGCGTGAAGCAGCCGATGCGCTGATGCCGGGGCGCGAGGACGTGCGTCTGCTGAAGTCGCGCCATTCGGCGTTCTACCGCACGCAGCTGCCCGCGCTGCTGGAACACTTGCAGGTCGGGGAGCTGGTGCTGGCGGGCATGGCCGGCGATGCCTGCGTGTTCACCACCGCGCTGGATGCGCACGTGCATGGCTACAAGGTGCAGGTGGTGCGCGATGCCATCGCCAGCCAGACGCAGGCGCGCAACCGGCGCGTGCTGGAGCATTTGCGCGAGACGCTGGGCATGGCCACGCCCGGCGTGGAAGAGCTGGTCAGCCGAATCCCCCGGGAAGGCCGGTGCTGAGGTGGGCGCCGTCGGCGGCGATGCGCACGCGATGGTGCTCGACGCAGGCCTGGCGTTCCCGGGCCAGGCGGTAGCTTTCGCGCAGTTTCCCGTAGCTCAGCAGGTGCATGGCGGTGGCGCAGGTGATGCGCGCCACGTCCAGCAGCGGGCGGAAATGGCTGTGGCGGAACTGCGCGCCATAGCGCGAGGGGATGGGGATGGAAACGACGTCGACGCCGCTTTCGCGGCAGGCGCGGATCAGCAGCGAGGCCTCGTAGGCGAAGCCGTTCGTGGTGGCGGTATCGGCCAGCTCGAGTACGGACGGCGGATACCAGCGCTGGCCGCTCTGCGTGTCGGCGATGCCGCGGGCGCAGGCCCAGGAGATGCCCCAGTCGGCGACGCGGTTGGCGATGTGGCGGGCGCGGGGTTGGCGTTCGGTATCCAGCAGGCGCGCGCCGATCACCACGCTGCCGGGGTGGCGCTTGGCGGCGGCCAGCATATAGGGCACGTCGTCGGCCTGATGCTGGCCGTCGCCGTCCATGGTCAGCACCGCTTCGAAACCGCTCTGCCGCGCGGCGCGCAGGCCGGTGCGCAGCGCCTCGCCCTTGCCGTGCCGGCCCTGGTGGCGCAGCAGGGTCACGCCGGCATGGCGCGCGACGATCTTCGCCGTGGCGTCGGTGGAACCGTCGTCCACCACGCAGATCGGCACGCCCAGCCGTTGCGCACTGGCCAGCACGCCGCCGATGGCGCGTTCCTCGTTGTGGCAGGGGATCACGATGCACCAGCGCGGAAGGGACGACGGCATGACGCGCTCCTGGGCGGCCTGAGGGCAAGCCAGTGTCGGCATCCTTGCCGTGGCGGAGCGTGAAAAACGTATGCCTTTGCCCGTTAACGCGCTAACGCGTGTGCGGATCCGTCCGGTTCAATCCGCTCGCGAAGGGCCGCCGTATTGCAGCGTGTCGGAGATATCCGCCGCCGCCTGGCGCAGATGCTCCAGCGTCAGCTTCTCGCTGATCGCCGAAGCGCGCCGCTCGATGAACGGCACCGTCAGCGCGCACACCGCGCTGCCGTGCTGCATCACCGGCGCCGACAGGTCGGTCACGCCGTCGACGATATGGCTGGGTGCGGTGGCGTAGCCGCGCGAATGCACCAGCGCGGCGTGCTTTAGCAGTTTCTTGCGGTCGAGCTCGGGTTCGTGCGCGGCGATCATGTCCAGCCACAGCTTCTGCACTTCGTCGGTCTGGAACGCCAGCAGCACGTGGCCGGAGGTGGCCTGCGACATCGGGCGGCGGTGGCCGACGCGCACTACCAGGCCGATCTCGCCGGGCGGGTCGATGCGCGCGATCACCACGATCTGCTCGCGCGAGGGCACCACCAGGTGGCAGGACTGGTCGACCGAGTGGGCCAGGCGATGCATGACAGGCAAGGCCGCTTCGACCGCGGTCTTCAGCGGCGGCTGCTCCATCCCCAGGCGGAACAGGCGCGGCGTGATCGAGTAACCGGAGTCGCCCTCGCCGCGCATGATGTAGTCGCGCTCCTCCAGCACCTGCAGCATGCGGAAGATCTCGCCGCGGGACCGGCCTACGCCCTCGGAGACCTCGGCGATGCTCAGCGGCACCGGCGAGCCGGCGAGCAGCTCCAGGATGTCCAGGCCTTTGTCCAGCGCGGGCGCGCGGTACTTGGGTGTGCTCTGCTTGGGCATGATGCTGGGGGTCCCCTCGATGATCCCTTCGATGACCGGCAAGATTGCCTCAGCGCGTCCTGTAGCGCCACGCAGCGGCCCCTTGCTGCGTTGCATCTTGTGTTACGGGTGAATTTGCTGTTCATATTTGCACAATCTGTCGCGACTTGTCCCTCCAGGGACGCCAGCCAGCGGGGTAGGCAGTTTGGACACGACAACGCAAACGCCGCAGCTGGCGGCGCCCTCGGCGCGGGTAGCCGGCCATCCGTGGATTCCCCTGGCGCTGATCGTCAGCCTGTTCTTCCTGTGGGGCGTGGCCAACAACCTCAACGACGTGCTGATCCCGCAGTTCAAGAAGGCGTTCGTGCTGAACGACTTCCAGGCGGGCCTGGTACAGAGCGCGTTCTACCTGGGCTACTTCCTGGTGGCGATGCCGGCCGGCATCTATATGCGCCGCTTCGGCTACAAGAGCGCGGTGGTGTTCGGGCTGGCGCTGTACGGGCTGGGCGCCTTGCTGTTCTGGCCGGCGGCGGAGCAGGGCACGTACGGTTTCTTTCTGTTCGCGCTGTTCGTGATCGCCAGCGGGCTGGCTTTCCTGGAGACCTCCGCCAATCCGTTCGTGACTTTGCTGGGCCCGCGCGAAACCGCGGCGCGCCGCCTGAACCTGGCGCAGGCCTTCAATCCCCTGGGTTCGATCACCGGCATCCTGATCGGCCAGCACTTCATCTTTTCCGGTGTCGAACACACGCCCGAACAACTCGCCGCCTTGAGCGCCGCCGAGCGCGCTGCTTTCGTCGCGCACGAGACCGCGGCGGTGCAGCTGCCGTACCTGGCCATCGGCCTGGTGGTGCTGGCCTGGGGGCTGCTGATCGTGCTCACGCGCTTTCCCGCCGTGCATGCGGTGGGAGAGGGCGGCGCGGCGCAAGGCCAAGGCGTGCTGGCGCGCCTGCTGGGCGACCGCCGCTTCCTCGCCACGCTGGCCGCGCAGTTCTTCTACGTGGGCGCGCAGGTGGGCGTGTGGAGCTACCTGATCCGCTACGTGCAGGCAACCGTGCCCGGCACGCCGGCCAAGCTCGCCGCCAACTATATGCTCGTGTCCCTCGCCTGCTTCATGGCCGGGCGCTTCGCCGGCGGCGCGCTGATGCGCTATGTCGCGCCGCGCCGGTTGCTCGCGCTGTTCGCCGCGGTGAACGTGGTGCTCACCGTGTTCGCGGTGGCGGTGCCCGGAGCGCTGGGCGCCTGCGCGCTGGTGGCGTGCAGCTTCTTCATGTCGGTGATGTATCCCACCATCTTCGCGCTGGGCGTGGAAGGCCGCGGCGACGACGAGCGCAAGCTCGGTTCGGCCCTGCTGGTGATGACCATCATCGGCGGCGCGGTGCTGACGGCGGTGATGGGCGCGGTGTCGGATGCCGCGGACATCGCGCGCGCCATGCTGGTGCCGGCGGTGAGCTTCGTGGTGATCCTGCTGTTCGCGCGCATGCGCGGCGCGGCGGAGCGCTGACATGCCGCGCATGTACTTCGCGCTGGATCTTCGCGACGACCCGGCGCTGATCGCCGAATACGAACGCTGGCACCGGCCGGAGCAGATCTGGCCGGAGATCGTCGCCTCGATCCGCGATGCAGGCGTGCGCGACCTGGAGATCTTCCGCACCGGCAACCGCCTGGTGCTGGTGATGGACGTGGCCGAGGATTTCGACGGCGCCGCAAAGGCCGCCGCCGATGCCGCCAACCCGCGCGTGCAGGCGTGGGAGGCCTTGATGGACAGCTTCCAGCAACGCCTGCCGTGGGCGCAGCCTGGACAGAAATGGGTGCCGATGGCGCCGATCTTCTCCTTGCGCGATTGCCCCTGAGCCATCGTTTCCGGCGTGCGCATGGCGCCCGGATGATATGCATCGCGCATGTTTCGCAACCGGCTTCCGATCATCGCGATCGGCGACCGCGACGGCATCGCGCGACATTCTGTTTGGACGTCCAAATATTTTTAGATTGCGCAATCTTTCAAGTCTTCGGCGCATCAATGTCACGGCTCGCGTGACGGAAAAGATCAGCGACAAAGCGTTACCGGAAAATAGAGTGACGCAGCTCGCAACTCCGCGCGGCACTACTTTTCGTTGCTCAAAACCTGCGTAGTCTCACGGAAGCATTCTTGGATGGCCCGCATCGGCTTCCATCCGTGAATGCCAATCAACGGTTGCGTTCACGCCTCATCGCCAGGAAGCGACGGGCCTGGACGCGGCCCCAGACAGCGAGGTGCAGGGGGCATCCGGAAGCAGCGTTTCGCCCGGCAAAGCATGTGTTCCTGCCATGGCGCGTCCGCCGCGCCACGGGAAAGTGCTGCCCCGCGAAAACGTTCCACCTTCCCGTGTTCCCATGCAGCGCCATGGGAGAAAGCAATGGGCCAGTGCCCGCGCGTGCGGAAACCCAGTCCGAGCCAGCCGTGCAGGTTGCTGCCGGTGGCCGCGCGGATGCATGCCGTGGCAAACGTTGATGCGCGCGCGTGCGCACATGCCCTGCGCGAAAAATCACCAGAGCAGATGGCGAGTATCGCAGGCACGCAGTGCCCTGGCGTTTTTCGCCGGTGGGCGTGCCATCGCGCGCATCGCCGGTTCGACCACGATCACGCATCGCGCTTTCCGGCGCGCGGTTTCGCGCGCACTCCGGCAGCGGCGGTGGAAACGAATGGAAAGGGGCGGCCTTCCCAGGAAGGGAAGTGGCATACGCAAAGGACACGTATCCACAGATGGAAGCCATACGGGAGTAGTCGACAATGACGTTGGTCGAGCACAAGCGATTCCAGCGCCCGCCGATCCAGGGGATCCCCATCCAACCATGTCGCGGCCTCGCGCCGCTTCCGCGCTTATGAGCGACTGATCCGGGCCATGTCCCGGGCACCGTCGCCGTGATGTTCGCGCTCGTCGCGAACGCCTGAAACACACGGGCCGCGGAACCACAACCTGCACGCGCGCCGCAGGCGCCGATAGCGCGGAACCCGATGGCGGTTGCGCGCTCCGGGTCTTTGCGCGCCCGCGTCGCCGGATCCGCGCGCCTCCTTGATTTGCACTCGCCCCATGCAAGGAGATCGTCATGAACAAGATTTACGGCAAGGTCTGGAACCGCGCGCTGCAGCAGCTCGTGGTGGTGTCGGAGCTGGCGACGAGCCGGCGTGGCGCCAGTACCAAGGGCGATGCGCGCGGCGTGCTGCGTCCGTTGGGCGCGGGCGTGTTCACCGCGATGGTCGCGTTTGGCTGGGTCGGGTGGTCGGCGACAGCGCAGGCGCAGTCGGTGGATTGCTCGGCGGCGCCTTACAACGCCTATAACAGTACCGCTGCGTGCATGGGCCTCAGTTCCGCGGCAAGCGGCGTAGGAGCCACCGCGCTCGGTTCGCTTGCGCATGCCGACGTGCTGGGCGCACTGGCGGTGGGGTACAACTCGCACGCGGCAGCCCAGAACGGCATCTCCCTCGGCTTCCAGGCATACACGACCGGCGTCAATTCGATCTATCTCGGTGCACGCACGGCAGCGGGCACTGGTGCGCTCGCCAATAGCTCCATCGGTATAGGCCAGGACGTCACCGCCTCCGGCGTCAGTGGTGTCGCCATCGGTACGGTCGCGAAAGCTGTCGGCGGCAACGCGGTGTCCATCGGCGCTCTCAGTTCCGTCGATGTCAACTCCGGCAACAGCGTGGCGATCGGTCCTTCGGCCAGCGCGACCGGCGCCATCAATGCCGTAGCCCTTGGTTCCGGCGCCGCGGCAAGTACGGGCCAGGCCACTGCGCTGGGCGCATCCAGCAAAGCTTCGGCTGATGGCGCAACGGCGGTCGGCTTGTCATCGCAAAGCACCGCCACTCATGCGACCGCCGCCGGTTGGCAAGCTTATGCAACAGCGCTCAATGCGGTTTATCTTGGCGCGCGCACCGTGGGTACTGGCGCGTCGGCCGAATCGGCCATCGCCATCGGTACGGACGTGAGCGTGTCAGGCCAGTACTCGATCGGCATGGGCCTGCAGTCGGCGGTGAGCGGTGTCAATGCCGTAGCGATCGGCTATTTGACCAAGGCGAGTGGGCAAGGTGCCGTCGTCCTGGGCTCAGGAGCCAATGGTTCTGCTTTGAACGCGATCGCTCAAGGCGCTGGTGCGATCGCTTCCGGCACTAATTCGATTTATCTCGGAGCGCGCACGGCCGCCAATACAGGGGCCACCGCGGGAAGCGCGGTGGCTATCGGTACGGACGTGACATCCAGCGGCGCGGGTTCCGTCGCTATCGGCGTACAGTCCCTCGCCAATAAGGATTACGCGGTAGGCCTGGGTGTGAGAGCCAATGCCACGGGCGTGGGGGCCACCGCGATCGGTGCAAATGCCACCGCGAGTGCGACGGCCAGCGGGGATAACTCCATCGCCATTGGCGGGCAGTCTGCCTCTTCCGCCACCAACGCGATCGCCATCGGCACCGCCACGGTCGCCAATGCGGGCGATGCCGTGGCGATCGGCAACGGCTCGACCGCCACCGGCGGCAAGGCCGTCGCGGTCGGCTCCGGCAACGTCGCCAGCGGCAATGGCGCTGTCGCCATTGGCGATCCCAATACCGCCACCGGCAACGGCGCGATCGCCAGCGGCCTGGACAACACCGCCACCGGCAACGGCTCGGTCGCGATGGGTAACACCAACATGGTCGGCGGCGGTGGGCAAGCGGTGGGTACGGCCGGAACCGCGGCGCAGGGCGCGGTCGGCATCGGCTACCAGAACACGGTGGTCGGCCAGGGCAGTATCGCGATCGGCAGCACCAGCCAGGCGCTGGCCGCCGGTGCCGTGGCGTTCGGCGATACGGCGGTGGCCAACACCAACCAGAGCATCGCGATCGGTACCAGTTCGAGTGCCACCGGCGGGAGCGCCATCGCCATCGGCCGGATCAGCACCGCGAACGGGACGAATGCGGTGGCCCTGGGTGCCGGCGCCGGCGCGAACGCCAACAGCACGCTGGCACTCGGAAACTCGGCCGCCGCCAACAATGTCGGCGACGTGGCGCTGGGCAACGGGTCCACCACCGCTGCCGCGGTCGGTACGGCCAGCTACACCATCGCCGGCACCACCTACAACTTCGCCGGCACCACACCGACCAGCACCGTGAGCGTCGGCAGTGGTACCAATCAGCGCACCATCACCAATGTCGCCGCCGGCCGCATCAGCGGCAGCAGCACGGATGCGATCAACGGCTCGCAGCTCTATGCGCTGACGCAGGCGGTCAATGCGGTCGCGACCAGCGCGCCTACGCACTACTTCAGCGTCACCGACGGTGGCACGCAGCAGGCCAATTACCTCAACAACGGTGCCACTTCCCCCAACGCTATTGCCATCGGACCGGGCGCCGCTGCTTCGGGCACCTACGCCGCGGCCATCGGCATGAATGCAAAGGCAGGCGGCGATTGGGCGGTGGCGCTCGGACAGAACACCAACGCCACGGTGCAAACGGCTACGGCCCTGGGAGCCGGCAGCACAGCCAGCGCCACCTTCGCGCTGGCGTCAGGGTTCCAGGCGTCGGCCACCGGCTCGGGGGCCTCTGCCGTCGGCCTTCATTCCAACGCTTCCGCCCAGAACGCCGTGGCAGTGGGTAACGGCGCAGCCTCGTCCGCGGTCGATAGCATCGCGATCGGTACCAGCGCTGCTTCCACCGGACCATCGGGAGGCGCTATCGCGATCGGAGGCAACGCCAACGCGAACGGCTCGTTCGCCACCGCCATCGGTATCGGCGCGAAGGCGACCGGCGATTGGGCGACGAGCTTCGGTCAAGGAGCGAACGCCTCGGTCCAGCAGGCCACCGCTCTTGGTGCCAGCAGCGTCGCCTCAGCCAATTTTGCGTTTGCCGCGGGTTTCCAGACTTCCGCGTCGGGGGCTGCCGCAACGGCGGTCGGGCTTCATGCGAATGCGTCTGGCCAGAACGCGATAGCGGTCGGCAATGCGGCGACTTCGTCGGCGGCCAATGCGACCGCGGTCGGCAATGCTTCGCAGGCGCTCGCCGCATCTACCGTGGCTCTGGGCGACACCAATACTGTCGCGGCGGGCGCGGGTACAGGCTCGATCGCCGGCGGCCACAACTCGCAGGTGCTCGGCGGCACCGGCGCGGTGGCGCTGGGCGAAAGCCAGACCGTCAACGGCAATGGCGCGGTGGCGATCGGCGATCCGAACTCCGCCACCGGCAACGGCGCCGTCACCGTGGGTTCGAACAACACCTCCAACGGCGACGGTGCGGTGGCGATCGGCAACGGCAACAACGCGCAGGGCGTGGGCTCGGTCGCGCTGGGCAACGGCAGTGCCGCGCAGGCGGCGGGCGGCGTGGCGTTCGGCAACGGTGCCGTCGCCACCAATGCCAACGATGTGGCGCTGGGCTCCGGATCCACCACCACCACGGCGGTGGGCACGGCTAGCTACACCATCGCCGGCACCACCTACAACTTCGCAGGCACCACGCCGGCGAGCACGGTGAGCGTGGGCGCGGGCGGTGCCGAGCGCACCATCACCAACGTGGCCGCCGGGCGCATCAGCAACAGCAGCACCGATGCGATCAACGGCTCGCAGCTGTGGGCGACCAACCAGGCGGTCGACAACCTCAGCAACGTGGTGGCGGCGGGTGCAACGCATTACTACAGCGTCAACGACAACGGCACGCAGGGCGGCAACTACGCCAACAACGGCGCGACCGGCGTCAATGCGCTGGCCGCGGGCGTCGGTTCCACTGCCGCGGCCGATCGCAGCACCTCGCTGGGACAGGGCACCAGCGTATCGATACTGGGCGGCGTCGCGCTCGGCGCAGGCGCGGTGTCCGACCGGGCAATCGCGCCGGCCTCCGGCTCGATCATCGTCGGCACCAATGTGATTCCGTACAACACCACGGACCGCAACCTGCTCGGCGCGGTGTCGGTGGGCAACACCACCGACTTCCGCCAGATCACCAACCTGGCGGACGGCACGCAGGACCAGGATGCGGTGAGCCTGCGCCAGCTGAAGGGTGCGATGAGCTCGTTCTCGGTGACGCCGATCAAGTACTTCCACGCCAATTCCAGCGCGACCGACTCACTGGCCGCCGGTGCGGAGTCGGTAGCCATCGGTCCGCAGACCACCGTCAATGGCGACAACGGCATCGGCATGGGCAACGGTGCGATCGTGCAGCAGACCGCGCCGGGCGGCACGGCGATCGGCCAGAACGCCACGGTGAACCTGGCTGACGGCGTGGCGCTGGGCACCAATGCCACCTCCAACGGCATCCAGGCGGTGGCCATCGGCCAGGGCTCGCAGGCGGCGTTCGCCGGCAGCGTGGCGCTGGGCGCGGGTTCGGTCACGGCCGCGGCGGTGGGTACGCCCAACACGGTGATCAACGGCCAGACCTACGCTTTCGCCGGCACCACGCCGGGCAGCACCATCAGCGTCGGTACCACCGGTGCGGAGCGCACCATCACCAACGTGGCCGCCGGCCGCCTGGACCAGAACAGCACCGATGCGATCAACGGCTCGCAGCTGTACCAGACCAACCAGGCGATCGGCACGGTAGGCACCAGCGTCACCAATCTGGGCAATACCGTCACCAACCTGGGCAACTCGATCGCCACCAGCTACGGCGGCAACACCACCTACGATCCGGCCACCGGCACGCTCAATACCAGCATCACCTACGGCGGCAACACCTACAGCTCGCTGCAGCAGGTGTTCAACCAGATCAACACCGGCGGCATCAAGTATTTCCACGCCAACTCCAACCTGGCCGATTCGCTGCCCAATGGCCTGAACAGCGTGGCGATCGGCCCGGTGTCGACGGCCAACACGGAGAACGCGGTGTCGATCGGCAATGGCGCCACCGCCGGCGCGAACGTGGGCGACGTGGCGCTGGGCGCGGGTTCGAGCACCGCGGCCGTAGTGCAGACCGGCAGCGGCACCATCGCCGGCAACACCTACACCTATGCCGGCACGACGCCGACCAGCACGGTGAGCGTGGGTGCGCCGGGTGCCGAACGCACCGTCACCAACGTGGCCGCGGGCCAGGTCAACGGCAACAGCACCGATGCCATCAACGGCTCGCAGCTGTACGCCACCAACCAGGCGATCGACACGTTGAACAGCACCGTGATCGCCAACGCCACGCACTACTACAGCGTCAACGACGGCGGCACGCAGGGCGGCAACTACGCCAACAACGGCGCGACGGGTGCCAACTCGCTGGCCGCGGGCGTGGGCGCCACGGCCACGGCGGCTTCCGGTACTTCGCTGGGCCAGAATACCGGGGTATCGGTGCTGGGCGGCGTGGCGCTGGGTTCGGGAGCGGTGTCCGATCGTGCGATCGCGCCGGCGTCCGGCTCGATCATCGTCGGCACCAATGTGATTCCGTACAACACCACGGACCGCAACCTGCTCGGCGCGGTGTCGGTGGGCAACACCACCGACTTCCGCCAGATCACCAACGTGGCGGACGGCACGCTCGACCAGGATGCCGTGACCTTGCGCCAGTTGAAGGGTGCGATGTCCTCGTTCTCGGTCACGCCGATCAAGTACTTCCACGCCAACTCCACCGCGAGCGATTCGCTGGCGGCGGGTGCGGAGTCCGTGGCGGTCGGCCCGAAGACCACGGTCAACGGCGACAACGGCGTAGGCATCGGCAACGGTGCGATCGTGCAGCAGACGGCTCCGGGCGGCACGGCGATCGGCCAGAACGCCACGGTGAACCTGGCCGATGGCGTGGCGCTCGGTACCAATGCCACCTCCAACGGTATCCAGGCGATGGCGCTGGGCGCGGGTACGGAAGCGGCATTCGCCGGCAGCGTGGCGCTCGGCGCGGGTTCGAAGACCGACGCGGCGGTGGGTACGGCCAGCGCAACCTTGGCGGGCACCACCTACAACTTCGCCGGCGCGACGCCGGGTTCGACGGTGAGCGTGGGCAGCGTGGGCGCGGAGCGCACGCTTACCAACGTGGCGGCGGGCCGCATCAGCGGCAGCAGCACGGATGCGATCAACGGCTCGCAGCTGTTCGCCACCAACCAGACCCTGCAGCAGCTCTACACCAGCCTGCAGAACCTGACCAACACGGTGAACAACCTGCCGTCGCAGGGGCCGGGCACTACCAACAACACCTACCAGACCAGCGTCGACAACACCAAGAACGCCACCGCCACCGGCAACAACTCCACCGCGGCCGGCGCCAACTCCAACGCCTCGGGCAACAACAGTACGGCGATCGGCGGCAACTCCAGCGCCACCGGCGACAACAGCGTGGCGATCGGCGCCAACTCGGTAGCCAATACCGCCAATACCGTGTCGGTCGGTTCGGTGGGCCACGAGCGCACCGTCACCAACGTGGCGGCCGGCACCAACGCTACCGACGCGGTGAACGTGGGCCAGCTCAACGACGCCATCCAGAGCGCCAAGAACTGGTCGAAGGACTACGTCGACCAGCGCTTCCAGTCGGTGGACCGCGACCTCAACCGCATCGGCAACCGCGCCAATGCCGGCATCGCCTCGGCCATGGCCATGGCCAGCCTGCCGCAGGCCTACCAGCCGAACCAGAGTTCGGCCGGCGTGGCGCTGGGCACGTTCCACGGCGAGAACGGCATTGCGGTCGGCGTGTCCACCATCACCGAGAGCGGCCGCTACGTATTCAAGCTCAATGCCACCACCAACTCGCGCGGCGATGCCGGCGCCGGCGTCGGCGCGGGGGTGGTGTGGTGAGCGCGAACAAGACCATGAGCGATCTTCAAGGAGTCCATTCCATGCGTATCTCGATCAAGCACCTCGCCCTGGCCTCGTTTGCGCTGGCCCTGGCCGCCTGCGGCAATGTGAGCCACGACATCGCCAAGGACGGCGGCTCGGCCGGCCAGATGGTCTGGCCGGAGCCCGGCGACACCACGCCGATGCACAAGGGCGGCACCTTCCCGAACCTGGCCAACCTGCGGCAGATCAGGGCCGGCCTCAACAAGCCGCAGGTGTCCGACCTGATCGGCTATCCGCATTTCAGCGAAGGCGTGTGGGGCGTGCGCGAGTGGAACTACCTGTTCAACTTCCGCAAGCCCGGCAGCGACGAGGTGACGGTGTGCCAGTACAAGGTGCTGTTCGACGAGAACAAGCTGGCGCGCAGCTTCTACTGGAAACCGGAGTCCTGCGCGGCCTTGCTGGATGAGCCGAAGCCGCCGGCGCCCGCACCCGTGGCGCCGGCAGCGAGCAAGCCGCGCGTGCTTTCCGCCGATGCGCTGTTCGCGTTCGACAAGTCCGAGCTGTCGCCGGCAGGACGCCGCACGGTGGGCGACCTCGCCGCGGAACTGAGCGGGCAGGGCGACAAACTGCGCTCGGTACGCATCGACGGCTACACCGACCGCCTGGGCAGCGATGCCTACAACCAGCAGCTATCGCAGCGCCGCGCCGAATCGGTAAAAGCCGAACTGGTACGCGCCGGCGTGCCGGCACAGCGGATCAGCGCCGAAGGACATGGCAAGGCCGATCAGGTGAAGGACTGCCCGGACGGCAAGCGCGCGGAACTGATCGCCTGCCTGGCACCGAACCGGCGAGTGGAAGTGAAGGTCGATAGCGCGGAGTAGTGCGCTGCATAGGGCGTCTCTTCTCTTCGCGGTGAGCGAAGGGAAGAGACGCATTGCATCGGGATTCATCGCCCCGCTCCGCCCGGCCCCTCACCCCGACCCTCTCCCCGGAGGGGAGAGGGAGAAGTGTGGTGGCGTCGCATACAGGAGCGAAAAGCAGAAGCCGCCTCAGTCGCTGAACTTCCTCTTCGCCACGGCACGTTGAAGCACCCGCTACGTAAACGCACTGATGTTTCGTGTAGACCCAGGTTAATCAGGCTACCGCAGCCGCCCACCGCTCCTTCTAGTCGCGTCGCGAGCCGTTGCTCTTAGGCCATTCTCTCTTTGGTTACTTTCTCTTTGGGCCAGCAAAGAGAAAGTGACTCGGGCGCCGGCAGGCGTCCGAAATGCCCGCTGCATAAGCGGCCAAATCGCGTCAGCGCAAAAACCAGGCGATACCGCAAAAGGATCCCGGCCTACGCAGGGATGACGAAGATGGGGCGGCGAGGAAAGCCCGTGGATGGACTCAATGCAGAATCCACTGCTGCGGCGCCAAGCCGTTATCAGTCCACAACTGCAACTGCGTACCATGCGTAGTGGAACCGGCCGGATCATCCAGAATCAGCGCCCCCGACGCCTGATTCATCAGCTTATAGCTGCCATTGCCCAGATCCAGAAACTGCCAATTCTGATTGGCATTATTGGCGCAGCCCCACAACGTGACCAGATTGCCCGGCGAGGTACTCCCACCAGTGTTGTCCACGCACAAGCCAGTCGCCTGATTCTGGATGCTGAACCAGCCGCCACCCTTGGCATGCACAGTCCAGTTCTGCACCGAGAGATTGTTGCAATCCCACAGCTCCGCGCTGGTGTTGTTGGCGGTCGACCAGCCCGTGTTGTCCAGGCACAGCGCCGGAGCCTGCACACTCTGGAAGCTATGCACCGAACCGTCGGCGGGCAGCCGGTTCCACGGCTCGCTGGCGAAGTACACGATGCAGCCGCCATTGAGATAGTCCGAAGCCAGTTCCAGGATGCTGGAACCATCCGCCGCCGGCAGCAGGGCGGAGGAGTAGTTCGGGCAGTAGTTGTCGTACGCGGTGGGCACCTGCACCGGCGCGGCGATGGTGTACCAGTTGCCGCTGCCGTCGGTGTTGGTATTGGCGAACAGCACCTTGCCGTTGGACGGCGAGACGCTGCCGTTGGATTCGTACATCACCTGGCCCACCAGCAGGATGGCGCCGTTGGCTGACAGCACCGACGGGCTCCAGCGATTGAGCGGCGCGTGCTCCAGGTATTGGCCCGCCGCAGTCTGCACACGCGTGCCCATGTTGGTGGGATCGCCGTAGTTCCAGCCGTCGGTCGAGGTGCGCGAGAACACCGTGCAGGCCGCCGGTCCGCACAGCTCGTTGCTCATGAAGTAATGCCCGTTCGGCAGCTTGCTCACCGTGATCATGCCGGGGCGGTCGCCCTGGATGGTGCTGCGGATGGTGTCGGTGCGGTCCTGCCAGGAGCTGCCGTTGTAGGTGCGGATCTGCGCGAGCTTCTGGCTGCAGCAGGGGTCGGTTTCGTCGGACCAGAACATCACCAGCGCGCCGTCGCTGGCCACGCTGAACTCCGGCTCCCACAGGCCGCCGTGGTTGTTGTCGGCGGCCAGCGCGGGTGTGCTGTGGTAGGTCCACGACACGCCCTGGTTGGTGCTGACATAGACCTCGATCGCCGGATTGCCGCCCGAGAAGTACGAGCCGGCGGAGATCAGCGTGCCGGCCGCCAGCGAACCCACCTGCTGCGGCAGTTCGTACAGCGTGGTGCAGCAGCGCTCGCTGCTGCCCGGCACGGTCGGTACGGTGCCGAGCTGGCTCCAGCTGGCGCCGTTGTCGTTGCTCTGGAAGATGATGCCGTTGGTGCTGGCGACGAGGCGCCCGTAGGTGTTGGCGGGGCCGTGTTCGAGCCGGACCACGCGAGGGTAGAGCGTGCTGCCTTGCAGGACGGTGCCGGTTGCGGCGTGGGCCGTACCGATGACGGCGAGCAGGCAGGCGCAAAGCACGGTGAACCACCAGGAACGGATGCGATGCATGACGTTCTCTCCGGATGAGTTGGTGGCGTGTGTGAAGTCGTGGAGCGCGCGGGCCGGTAGGTCCGGCCTCGCTTTCTGTGCTCATTCCTTCGGCGCAGGTTGGGGTGAGCCGCAGGCGAACCCCAAGCTTGCCGCGAGGTTGGGGTTCGCCTGCGGCTCCCCCCAACCTACGATGGCTAGCGGCCGATATCGCGCAGCTTTTTTCCGGCCAGCAGATTCCGCTCGATCTGCTCCAGCGTCACGCCCTTCGTCTCCGGCACCAGCCAGAACGTCAGTACGATAAACACCGCGTTGAGCGCCGCATACAGCCAGAACGTCGAGGCATTGCCGATGCTGTTGAGCAGGCTGAGGAAGGTGAAGCCGACCACCATGTTGGTGATCCAGTTGGTGAAGGTGGACACGCCGATGCCGAAGTCGCGGCCCTTCAGCGGCTGGATCTCCGAGCACAGCGTCCACACCAGCGGACCGGCCGACATGGCGAAGCCGACGATGAAGATCAGCAGCATGGCCACGCAGGTGTACTGCTCGGTCTGGCCGGTGATGCCGCCGTTCATCAGTATGCCCACCACGCCCAGGCCGATGGCCATCACGGTGAAGCCGGTATAGAGGATGGGCTTGCGGCCCCAGCGGTCGATCAGGGCGATGGCGATGAAGGTGGCCAGCACGTTGGTCAGGCCGACCAGGGCGGTGAACCACATCTGCGCGGACGTGTCGTAGCCCATTTCCTGGAAGATGCGCGGCGCGTAATACATCACCACGTTCATGCCGGTGAACTGCTGCATCAGCTGCAGCAGGGCGCCCAGATACACCGAGCGGCGGAAGTTGCGGTTCTCCTGGAACAGGTGCCAGCCGCGCTGCGGGGTCTTCAGCTGCTCCTCGATGTCCGCCGCTTCGCGCGCCACCGCGGCCTCGTCGCCGCGCAGGCGGCGCAGCACCTCGATGGCCTCGTCGCGGCGGCCGCGCATCATCAGCCAGCGCGGGCTGTCGGGCAGGCCGAGCACGCCGAGCAGGAACAGCGCGCCGGGAATGGCGATCACGCCGAGCATCCAGCGCCACGCACCGTGGTAGCTGAGCGCGGTGTCGGAAAGAAAGGCCACCAGGATGCCGATGGTGATCATCAGCTGGTAGGTGGAGATCATCGCGCCGCGGATGTGCTCCGGCGCCACCTCGGCCAGGTACAGCGGCGCGGTGAAGGTGGCGATGCCGATGGCCAGGCCCAGGATCACGCGCGCGGCAATCAGGGTTTCCGGCGACCAGGCCAGTCCGCACAGCAGCGAGCCGATCACGAACAGGATCGCGCCCAGGATCAGCGAACGCTTGCGGCCCAGCTGCGAAGACAGCCAGCCGGCGCCCAGCGCGCCGACCGCCGCGCCGAACATCATGGAGCTGACGATCCACTCGATGGTGTGGTCGCTGATGGCGAACTCGGCCTTGATGAACTGCGAAGCGCCGGAAATCACGCCGATATCCAGCCCGAACATCAGGCCGGCGAGCGCGGCGAGCACGCAGGTGTAGATCACGGTGCCCTTGGCGTGGGCGGTGGGTGAGGCGATGGCTTGGGAGTTCATGGAACCGAGGACCTCGCTGGCGTGAAGGCAGGCGTGAACAAGGATGGACCGCCGATGGATAAGGAACGAACGATGGATCAGGAAGGCCGGCCGAAACCGGGCGGCGCTCCGCGGAAACGGGGTTCCGGCAGGCCGGTGGTGCCGGCATCGGCCGCGAACAGCGCACCGGCCTGCGGCTGGGTTGCCAGCGCGTCGGCGGACAGGCCGTCGCGCGCGCTGGTGATGTAGAGCGTGGCCAGCTCCGGGCCGCCGAAAGCCGGACGGGTGGGTTGCGTGGCCGGCACCTCGATCGCGCGGTCGACGCGGCCATCCGGCGCGTAGCGCACCACGCGGCCCAGGCCCCATTGCGCATTCCACAGAAAACCTTCGGCATCCACGGCGGAGCCATCCGGCTCGCCACGCGCATCGTCCACGCGCGCGAACGCACGCGGCTCGCCGCAGCGTTCGGCGTAGTCGCAGCTCTGGATCAAACGCGAAGGCGAATCGCAGAAA
Organism: Dyella sp. SG609; assembly: GCF_012275375.1. Taxonomy (GTDB): domain Bacteria; phylum Pseudomonadota; class Gammaproteobacteria; order Xanthomonadales; family Rhodanobacteraceae; genus Dyella_D; species Dyella_D marensis. The sequence goes on from NZ_JAAZQJ010000001.1 coordinate 448,529, forward strand.
TACATGGTGCGGCCATCGGGGCTGAAGGCGACGCTGTTGCTGATGCCAACCCCGGGAAGATTAAGCCGCTCCAGCGTGAGGTCCGCGTTGAGGCGGTAGAACGCGCCGATCGGCTGGCGCGCTTCGCCGGCCGCGGGCTCGTGCAGGGTGCCGAACACGAAGCGCCCCTGACGGTCGCAACCGCCGTCATTGAGGCGGGTGGGCAGGTCCGGTTCCACCTCGACGATCGGCAACAGCGTTTCGTCCTGCGGGCGGAAAAAAGCCAGGCGCGAGGCCAGCCCGAGCAGCAGCCAGCCATCGGCTTCGCACAGGGCGAGGCAGCCGAGGCGTTCGGGCATGTCCCAGCGGCGTGTTTCGCCGTCCGCCGGGCGGTGCCGCCACAGCGCGGCGGCCTGGATATCGGTCCAGTACAGCGCCTGCTCGCGTTCGCACCACAGGATGCCTTCGCCCAGCGTATTGGCCGGATGGTGGACGACGCGCGCGTTCATACCCAGCCGCCGTCGACCACGAAGGACTGGCCGGTGCACATGCGGCTGTCGTCGGCGCCGAGAAACAGCGCGGCGCGGGCGAGGTCTTCGGCCATCAGGTAGCCGGGCAGGCACTGCGTGCGGCGGATCTCTTCCTCGCCGGCCGCATCCAGCCACAGGCGGCGCTGCTTCTCGGTGATCACCCAGCCGGGCACCAGCGCATTGATGCGGATGCGGTCGTGGCCCAGCTCGCGCGCCAGGCCGTTGACCAGGCCGTGCACGGCGGACTTGGCCATGGCGTAGATCGGATAGCCGGCGTTCTTCTTCATCCAGCCGGTGGAGCCCAGGCAGATCACCGAGCCGCCGCCGAGCGCGCGCATGTCCTCGCGCACGGCCTGGGTGGCGAAGTACTGGTGGCGCAGGTTGATGGCGATGCTGCGGTCGAACTGCTCGCCGGTGGTGTCGCCGAAGCTGTGGCGCACGTCGTTGGCGGCGTTGTTCACCAGCACCGCCACCGGGCCGTGCGCTTCGCGCGCGCCGGCGATCGCCGCGTACAGCGCGTCGAGGTCGGTGATGTCGCAAGGCAGGAAGCGCGGCGCGTGGCGTTCGCCGGCCAGGCTTTGCGCCAGCGCTGCGCCATGTTCGCGGTCGATGTCGACGAAGGCGACGCGGCTGCCCTGGCGTACGAAGTGCTCGACGAAGGCGGCGCCGATGCCGGTGGCGCCGCCGCTGACGAAGACGTGGCGATCGAGCAGGCTGGGGTAGGTGGCGAACTGCTCCATGCTCACCACTCCGCCACGCTGCCGTCGGCATGGCGCCACAGCGGATTGCGCCAGCGATGGCCTTCGGCGGCACGCTCGGCCACGTATTCCTCGTTCACCGTGATGCCCAGGCCCGGGCCGGTGGGCATGCTGACGTAGCCGTCCTGGTAGGCGAACACGCTGCGGTCGGTGACGTAGTCGAGCAGGTCGTTGGAGGCGTTGTAGTGGATGCCCAGGCTCTGTTCCTGGATGAAGGCGTTGTGGCTGACCGCGTCGATCTGCAGGTTGGCCGCCAGCGCGATGGGACCCAGCGGGCAGTGCAGGGCGATGGCCACGTCGTAGGCTTCGGCCATCGCGGCGATCTTGCGCGTCTCGGTGATGCCGCCGGCGTGCGAGGGATCGGGCTGCAGAATGTCCACGCCGCCGGTTTCCAGCACGCGCTTGAAGTCGTAGCGCGAGTACAGGCGCTCGCCCAGCGCGATCGGCGCGGGCGAAATGGCGGCCAGTTCGGGAATGCACTCGAGGTATTCGGACAGCACCGGCTCCTCGATGAACATCAGCTTGTACGGCGCCAGCTCGCGCATCAGCACCTTGGCCATCGGCTTGTGCACGCGGCCGTGGAAGTCCAGGCCCAGGCCGACGTGCGGGCCGACCGCGTCGCGCACCGCCTGCACGTTGGCGAGCACGCGGTCGACCTTGTCGTAGCTGTCCACATATTGCATTTCTTCGGTGGCATTCATCTTCACCGCGGTGAAGCCGCGCGCCACCGCTTCCATCGCGGCGCGCGCGGTGTCGGCCGGGCGGTCGCCGCCGATCCACGAGTACACGCGGATGCGTTCGCGCACCGGGCCGCCGAGCAGGTCGTAGACGGGGCGGCCGAGGTCCTTGCCCTTGATGTCCCACAGCGCCTGGTCGATGCCGGCGATGGCGCTCATCAGGATCGGGCCGCCGCGGTAGAAGCCGGCGCGGTACATCACGCTCCACAGGTCTTCGATATGGTGCGGGTCCTTGCCGATGAGGTAGTCGGAGAGTTCCTCGACTGCCGCCGCCACGGTATGCGCGCGGCCCTCGACGACCGGCTCGCCCCAGCCGCTGATGCCGGCATCGGTGTCGATGCGCAGGAAGCACCAGCGCGGCGGAACGAGGAAGGTGGTGAGGCGGGTGATCTTCATGCGCGGTTTCCTTGCGAAACGGGGTGTAGATGCCGCCAGGCGTCGGCGAAGTCGCGCGCACGGGCGGCGACGTCGACGGCCGCGCGGCCGGGGGCGTAGAGCGACGAACCGATGCCGAAGCCGGCCGCGCCGGCAGCGACCCATGGCGCCATGTTGTCGGGAGCGATGCCGCCGACCGGCAGCACGGCCAGGTCTTTCGGCAGCACCGCGCGCCAGGCCTTGAGCACGGCGGGCGAGGATTGCTCGGCGGGAAAGAGCTTCAAGGCATCGGCGCCGGCCGCGAGCGCGGCGAAGGCCTCGGTGGGCGTGGCCACGCCGGGCACGCAATAGAGACCAGCCTGCTTGGCGGCGCGGATCACCGCGACGTCGGCGTGCGGCATCACGATCAGGCGGCCGCCGGCGTCGGCGATGTCTTTCACCCGCGCCGGATCGAGCACGGTGCCGGCGCCGACCAGATAGCCGTCGCCCAGCGCGTCGGCCAGGCGGCGGATGCTGGCGCAGGGCTCGGGCGAATTGAGCGGCACTTCGAGCACGCGGAAGCCGGCGCCGGCGAGCGCGTGGCCGATGTCCACCGCTTCGTCGGGATGCAGGCCGCGCAGGATCGCGACCAGCGGCAAGTCTTGTAGCCAGGTATGCATGGGAGGGAGCGTGTTCATGAGGTGTGGGCGGTTGCGGGTGCCGCGGCGAGCGCCGCCGCGGTGGCGATCTGCCACAGGCCGTCGGCAGTGGTGCCGTCCGGCGCGCGCGAAAGCTGCAGGCCGTAGAGATCCGCGGCGCGGCGGTAGCGGTCGCACAGCGGGCCTTCGCCGACCATCGGGATGCTGCCGTTCGCGTCGGCCCAGCCGGCGGCCAGGGCCATGCGCATTTCCTCGCCGATCAACAGGCCGGAGAGATAGTCGGGCACGGCGGCCGGATCGAGCGCGCCGTCGAGCATCAGCGCGCGTGCCGAGAACAGCCGCGACAGCGCGCCGGCAGGACCGCTGTCGCGCGCGGCGGCGACGCCGCGGCGGAAGGCCTCTTCGTCATCGCGCGCTTCGGGCAGCGCGGCGCCGAGGATCGAATGCTGGCGCAGCAGGCCATACAGCTCGCCGGTCATCACCGTGGCGAAATCGGTGACCACGCCATCGCGCAGGCGTACCCATTTGCTGTGCGTGCCCGGGAGCAGCAGGCGCGTGGTGGCCGGTTCGGTGGCCAGTACGCCGACGATCTGCGTCTCCTCGCCGCGCATCACGTCGGGACGGTGCGGGTCGTGCAGGCCGGGCACCAGATAGAGCCGGTGGCCACCGGGCGTGGCGAGCGGGGTCAGGTGTTGCGCCAGCCGTTCGACGCCGGTGGGCGTATCGAGGTAAGGCACTTCCTGCCAGCCGTTGCGGCTGCCGACCATGCCGCAGGCCAGTACCGGCAGCGCCGGCCATTCGCGTACGGCCAGGGCGAACGCTTCCGGAAATCCGCCGGCCGGCAGTTGGCGGATGCCATGGGCCAGCGCGCGCGTCTCCAGCACCATGCCGTCCGCGCCGAACAGATAAGCGCGCAGGTGGGTGCTGCCCCAGTCCAGTCCGATCAGGCTGGCGCTCACGCGGAAGCCTTCCGGCGCGTGCGCGGACGGCTGCGGCGCATGTTGTCGCGCGAGTCGGCGATCATCGCCAGCATCGCCTTGCGCGCCACCTCCGGCTGCTTGCGGCGAATCGCTTCCAGCACCTGCTGGTGGTAGGGCAGGGAGTACTTGAAGTCGCCGGCGCTGCGCGCGGACAGGCTGAAGAACGCGCTCAGCGCGGTTTCCACCACCGAGAACAGCGAGTGCAGCAGTTCGTTGCCGGTGGCATGCAGCACGGCGTCGTGGAAGCGCACGTCGGCTTCGGTCCAGGCATCCGGCGTCTGTGCGGCGTCCATGGCGCGGTAGGCGCTGTCGATCTCGGCCAGCTGGGCGGCGTTGCGATGGCGCGCGGCGGAAGCAGCGGCGGCCGGCTCGATCAGTTCACGCATCTCCACCAGTTTCTCGACGAAGTCGTCGGTGGGCATGGAGGCGCAGCGCCAGGCGAGCACGTCGGAGTCCAGCTGGTTCCAGTAGCGTTCTTCCTGCACACGCGCGCCGACACCGGTGCGCGAGGCGATCAGGCCCTTGGCGGAAAGCACCTTCAGCGCTTCGCGCAGGGCGGTGCGGCTCACGCCGAGGTTCTCGGCCAGGGTTTCCTCGCGGGGAAGCACGTCGCCGGGCTTGACCCGGCCGCTGACGATGCGCTGCCCGAGTTCGTGCATCACGTGTCCGTACAGCGTGCGGACGGTGGGCGGCTTCTTCATGAATGTCTCGATCCCCTGTGCCTTTCTGTATGAGGGGCGGCGGCGCCGCAGACGCCCGGCTTCCGGGCTGCCGGGTTATTTGTCATACAAACGGACTATAAGCACTTCGCTTAGTCTCTGCCAAGCGTCGCGTGTGTTTTCGGACGGTTCCGTACATGGACGGCTATTCGCCGGCGATGACGCATTGCGATATTTCTCAGATCGCTTACGAAAGTCAGGTCCCGCAAGAAATGGTGCAATGGCCTGAAATGACAAACCGAAGATGGGAATCGTATGCGTGCACGAGGCCGATGTTGCGCCGCGCAAGGGCGCGGACACGGTGCAAAGATCGCTTGCACGATAATCATACAATGTGATTGCATGCGCCGTCCCGTAAGGGTGGCGAAGGGGAAACGAGAGATGCGACGTGCGATGCTCCTGGGTTTCATGGGCACGGTTTCTTTGGGTGCGATGACTATGGCGACGGCAGTGCAGGCAGTGGAAGCGAAGCGCGAAACGTTCGGGTCGCTGCCCGACGGCAGCAAGGTCGATGCCGTGGTGCTCGACTCGGGCCACGGCGTGCGCGTGCGCGTGATCGCCTATGGCGCCAGCCTGCAGGAAGTGAGCGCGCCGGACCGCCATGGCAAGAGCGCCAACATCCTGCTGGGCTATGCGAAGTTCGACGACTATCTGAAGAAGCCGCAGTACTTCGGCGCCACGGTGGGGCGCTATGCCAACCGCATCGCCAAGGGCCATTTCAGCCTGGACGGCCACAGCTACAGCGTGCCGGTCAACGACGGTCCCAACTCGCTGCACGGCGGCAGCAAGGGTTTCGACAAGGTGCTGTGGAGCCTGGGCGAGGCCAAGAGCGGCGCCGACGGCGCCAGCGTCACGCTTACCTATGTCAGCCCCGACGGCGACATGGGCTATCCGGGCAAGCTCACCGCCACGGCCATCTATACGCTCGATGCGCACAACCGGCTGACCATCGAATACCGCGCCACCACCGACAAGCCGACCATCGTCAACCTCACCAACCATGCGTATTGGAATCTCTCCGGCGAGGGTTCCGGCTCGGTGCTGGAGCAGAAGCTGACGATCCCGGCGGAAACCTTCCTGCCGATCGATGCTACTTCGATTCCGCTGGGCCAGTTCCAGCCGGTGGCCGGCACGCCTTTCGATTTCCGCCAGGGCAAGCCGATCGGCCGCGATATCCGCACGCCCGATGCGCAACTGCTCAACGGCCGCGGCTACGACCACGATTTCGTGATCGCGCGCGACGTGGCCAAGGAACCCCGCCTGGTGGCGAAAGTGGAAGACCCGGCTTCCGGCCGCGTGATGACGCTGAAATCCACCATGCCGGGCCTGCAGTTCTATTCCGGCAACTTCCTCGACGCGACCAGCGTGGGCACCGGCGGCCATGTCTACCGCCAGGGCGATGCGTTCGCGCTGGAACCGCAGTTCCATCCCGACACGCCCAATCAAGCGGCGTTCGGCTCGGCGCGGCTGGCGCCGGGGCAGGAATACCGCCACACCATCGTGTACGAATTCGGCACGGAGCCGGTGCAAGGCAAGCACTGACGGGCGACTGACCGTCCGCCGCAGCGACCGACCAGGGCGCCCCCATGCAGGGCGCCGCGGGAGCGCTTTGCCCGCTGCGGCCCGGATCAACCTCAAGACCTCCGGCGGGGACCGGAGCTCATCCAAGCAAACGGGGAGTTGGACATGAAACATGCATTGATGGTGACGGCACTGGGACTGGCGGCCTTGCTCGCCGCGCCCGCGTCGTTCGCGCGGGAAAGCACCGCGCGCTGGACGCCTGCCGAAGCCAAGGCCTGGTATGCGAAACAGGCCTGGCCGCTGGGCAGCAACTATCTGCCGTCCAACGCGATCAACGAGCTGGAGATGTGGCAGGCCGGCAGCTTCGACGCCGCGCGCATCGACCAGGAACTGGGCTGGGCGCAGCAGCTGGGCATGACCACCATGCGCGTGTTCCTGCACGACCTGCTGTGGCAGCAGGATGCGGCGGGTTTCAAGCAGCGCATCGACCAGTTTCTCGCCATCGCCGACAAGCACCATATCAAGCCGATCTTCGTGCTGTTCGATTCCTGCTGGGATCCGGAGCCGAAACTGGGGCCGCAGCATCCGCCGATTCCCGGCGTGCACAACTCCGGCTGGGTGCAGAGCCCGGGCGTGGCGCTGGCCGATCCCAGCCAATACCCGCGCCTTGAGCAGTACGTGAAAGATATCGTCGGCAGCTTCGGCAAGGACCAGCGCGTGCTCGCCTGGGACGTGTGGAACGAGCCGAACAATCCCGGCGGCGGCAATTACGACGCCAAGGAACCGAAGGACAAGTTCGCCCTGGTGGCGAAACTGCTGCCGCAGGTGTTCGCCTGGGCGCGCAGCGCATCGCCGGTGCAGCCGCTGACCAGCGGCCTGTGGGAACACGAGGACTGGTCGGATCCGGCCAAGCTCGATGCGGTCGAGCGCACCCAGGTCGAGCAGTCCGACGTGATCAGCTTCCACAACTACGGCTGGCCGGAAGAGTTCGCGCGCCGCGTGAAGCAGCTGGAAGGCTACGGCCGCCCGCTCATCTGTACCGAATACATGGCGCGCGGCAACGGTTCGACCATCGACGGCGTGCTGCCGCTGGCCAAGAAGCTCGACGTGGGCATGGTCAACTGGGGCTTCGTCGACGGCAAGGCGCAGACCATCATGCCGTGGGATTCCTGGCAGCGCCCCTACACCTTGCAGCCGCCGACGCTGTGGTTCCACGACCTGCTGCATGGCGACGGCACGCCTTATCGCCAGCGCGAAGCCGACATCCTGCGTGCGCTGTCGCATGCGCCGCGCGGCGTCGTGCCGGCGGACGCGGCAACGTATCCGGCAGGGAGCCTGCTCAAGACGCGCTGACCCCAGGCGCGCCACATCGGCGCGCCCGCTGGAGCGGGCCGCCTTCTTTCTTCCAGAACGCATGCCGCCGGCACGCGCCGGCGCCGCTTTGACTCCGTAAACCGGGGAGGTTCATACCATGACTCGCTATCGCATCCCGCTGTCCCTGCTCGCGATGGCCATTGCCGCCGCGCTGGCGCCGGCCTATGCCGCCGACACCAGGCCCGACGCGCAGAGCGCCGATCCGCAACAGTCCACCGACCAGGCACCCGCCGCACCCGCGGGCCAGGCGCCGGCCAAAAAGAAAGCCGGCACCGCCGACCAGGCCTCCACCCAGAACGCGGTGAATCTTTCCGGCGTGGTGGTGACGCCGCTGCGCGAAAGCCTGCAGAGCGCGCAGGCGCTGAAGCAGGACTCGCGCATGGTGGTCGATTCCATCGTCGCCGAGGACATCGGCAAGCTGCCCGACAACAGCGTGGCCGACGCCATGCAGCGCATCACCGGCGTGCAGATCGCGCAGGGCTTCCAGGGCGAGACCAGCTCGGTGGTGATCCGCGGCCTGCCCAACGTAATCACCACCTTGAACGGCCGCGAGATCTTCAGCGGCGTCGGCCGCGCCTTCGCCTTCCAGAACCTGCCGGCCACCGCGGTGAAGACCGTGCAGGTCTACAAGACCAGCGAAGCCAGCCTGCCGGACGGCGGCATCGCCGGCCTGGTCGACATGCAGCTGTATCGCCCATTGGATTTCGACGGCAGCAAGGTGGCGGCCACGCTCACCGGCACGCACAGCAAGTACGGCGGCCATACCGATCCCAACGGCAGCCTGCTGCTGAGCAACCGCTGGAACACCGACATCGGCGAATTCGGCGCGCTGCTCAACGTGGGCTACGACAAGCAGCGCTACGAATACAACGCGGTATGGGCGGATTTCCCCAAGGTGCTCACCGGCGGCAACGGCGCGCCGATCCGCACGGCCGGCGGCGACCTGATCTCCGCGCCCAATGGCTGGGGCGCCGACTACAACATCGGCAGCCGCAAGCGCCAGGAAGCGAACTACGCCCTGCAATGGAAGCCGAACAAGGACACCGAGGTCTATATCGAAGGCCTCTACACCTGGGATTCGGACCGCTACAACCAGCCGTACTATTTCAGCTTCCCGGTGGGCGTGGTCAATCCGTCCAGCCTGTCCGTCACCAACCATTGCTATGCCGACCAGCTGACCGGCTCGCCGTACTACGGCCAGCGCATCTGCGATGCCTCCAGCGGCGTGTGGACCGGCGACACCTATGCCGCCACCAGCACGCAGGCGCACGAGCAGTGGGGACATGACATCCAGAACTCGATCGGCATGAAGTGGCATGGCGACAAGCTCAATCTGTCCACCGACCTGTCCTTCAATTCCAGCTCGTTCCACGACCAGACCTTTATCGTCGACACCTTCCTGAAGGGGCCGATCACCACGGTGTGGAACGGCGCGCAGAACTGGGGCCTGGGCGGCAATCCGCAGCTCAATCCGTCCAACTACTACCTCAACGGCCTGTTCCAGACCTGGAACAACCAGCGCGGCGAACAGACGGCGTGGCGCGGCGACGGCACCTACGACCTGGGCGGCGATTTTTTCCAGTACATGGATTTCGGCCTGCGCTATTCCGACCACAAGGCCGAATACCGCGGCAGCGTGGAGATCTCCACGCCGCCGCCGGGCGGCACCGGCCAGATCGCGCTGAACCCGAACCCCGCCAACCAGGTGGTGGCGCGCTTCCCGAACGGCTACTTCTGCAGCCAGCCGACCACCGACGCGATTCCGGTGTCGTGGCTGAGCGGCTGCTACAACTTCCTGGTCAACAACGCCGACGCGATCCGCGGGCTGTACGGCCTGCCGGCGGGCCTGGCCGCGGAGAATCCCGGCCGCTTCTATCACATCCAGGAAAAGTCGTACGCCGGCTACCTGCAGTTCGGCTACGGCAACGAGCTGTTCGGCCTGCCGTACGACGGCCTGCTGGGCATGCGGGTGGAGCGCGTGAAGCGCCATCTGGACGCGTATTCGTTCGACGCTTCCAGCGGCATCTATTCGCCGCTGTCGGCTTCGACCAGCGCGCCGGTCTACCTGCCCAACCTCAGCTTCAACCTGCACCTGCGCGACAACCTGCAGCTGCGCGTGGTGGCGGCCAAGACGCTGACCTATCCGGGCTTCGGCCAGCTCAATCCGTCGATCTCGCTCAACCCCGGCACGATCAACCGCGCCGGCGTGGCCAGCAGCGGCAATCCGAACCTCAAGCCGATCCGCAGCAACAACTACGACGCCTCGCTGGAGTGGTATTTCGGCCCGGCCAGCTATGTCAGCGGCGGCGTGTTCTACCGCGACATCAACGGCTATATCCAGAACTACATCACCGACGTCACCATCGGCGGCCAGCCTTACCAGCTCAACTCGCCGCAGAGCGCCGGTTCGGGCCATCTGGATGGTGCGGAGTTCGCTTATCAGCAGTTCTTCGACTTCCTGCCCGGTCCGTGGAGCGGCCTGGGCGCGCAGTTCAACTACACCTATATCGAGGGCTCCACGCGCTCGCCGCAGTTCATCGGCGGCCCGATCACCGCCTCGCCGCTGCAGAACGTCTCGAAGAACAACTACAACGCGGTGCTGATGTACGAGAAGTACGGCTGGTCCGCGCGCCTGGCCTACAACTACCGCAGCCGCTACATCCAGGGCTTCAACCAGCCCACCGTCGCGGGCGTGAACGACGAGATCAAGCCCGCCAACCAGGTGGATTTCTCGCTCGGCTACGACGTCAACCAGAACTTCACCGTGGTGCTCAACGCGACGAACATCTTCGGCGCCAACCTGCACCAGTGGTGGGGCGACGGCACCACGCGTCCGCGCGACATCCGCTACCAGGACCGCACCATCGGCCTGGGCGTGCGCTTCAAGATGTGATTCCTCCCCGGCGGGCGGCGTCGTGGCGTGGCCGCCCGCCTTTTTTCCTGGAGGTCGTGATGAAAAGAACGATGTTCGCGCTGGTGTTGGCGCTGGCCGCGATGGCGGCGCACGCCGACGAACGCGTGGTGGGCGAACGCATGGCCGACGGCACCGGCTACGCATCGGTCGTGCGCACCGGATATGGCCAGGCCCCGGATCGCGGGCGCTTGCTGATGGTGTTCGAGCAGGACGGCATGGCCGGCGTTCCGCTGTGGGAAAGCCGCGACGAGGGCGCGCACTGGCGCTTCCTGATGAACGTCACCGACCAGCCGCACGCGGGCGACAAGCAGTGGCAGCTGCGTTGGCAACCGCACATCACGGAGTTGGCGCAGGCAACCGGCGATCTGCCGGCCGGCACCTTGCTGCTTTCGGCCAATGCCACGCGCAACGACGAGCATGGCCGGGTTTATGTCGAAGACCTGCAGATGTACGTGTCCACGGATGGCGGCAAGAGCTGGCGCTACCGCAGCTCCATCGTGCAAGGTGGCGGGCGTCCCGAGGACAAGGACAACAAGGGCGTGTGGGAACCCAACGTGCATCGGCTGGATGACGGGCGCCTGGTCGCCTATTACTCCAGCGAGCAGCACAAGGGCGAGGGCTACAACCAGCTGCTGGCGCACAAGGTGTCGGCGGATGGCGGGCGCAGCTGGGGCAGGGAAGTGTGGGACGTGGCGATTCCCGGCGGCGTGCAGCGGCCGGGCATGGCCATCGTCGCGCGGCTGGCCGACAAGCGCTATGCGATGACGTACGAGAACATCGACGGCCCGCGCAACGGACAGGTGTTCATCAAGTTCAGCCGCGACGGACTGGACTGGGGTGATCCGCAGCGGCATGGCGAGCCGGTGATGACGCTGTCCGGCTTCTGGCCGTCGGCGTGTCCGGTGCTGCAGTGGTTTCCGCAAGGCGGGCCGGAGGGCGTGATCGTGGTTTCCGCGCAGCGCGCCGGCGGCGGTGGCGACGAGGGCGGGCGCAGCTTGTACTGGAACAACGCCTCGGGCCGTGGTCCGTGGTGGGAGGTGCGGGCGCCGGTGCAGAAACGCAGCGGCAATATCCATGCGGGCTGGACGCAGGCCTTGCTGGCGCGTGGCGACGGTTCGTTCCTGCACGTGACGTCGTCGTCCGCGGCCGATGCGCCGGAGCAGGCGTCGCGCAACGAGATGCTGTCGGCGATCGCGCCGCTGCGTTTCGACCGCTATGAGGCCGAGGACGCCGAGCTGACCGGTGCGGCCGTGGTACCCGATCCCGCGGCGTCCAACCAGCGCAAGGCGAGGCTGGGGCAGGGCGAATCGCGCTTGCGTTTTCTGGTGCACGCGGCGGGTGGCGTACACCGCTTGAGCGTGCGCTTTGGCGATCTCGGCTTGCCTGCCGCGCCGGTGCTGATGGTCAACGGTGCGCGTGTGCCTGCGGCGATCGACAAGGCCACGGATGGGCAGCTGGCGACGGTATCGGCATCGCTGCTGCCCGGTTTCAACACGATCGATATCGAAGGCGGCGACCACGTGCTCGACATCGACTATCTGCAGGTGGATGGCGATGCGCCGGCGTCGCCGGGAGGTAAAGGCAAGTGATGCGCCATGCCATGCTGTTCGCCTTGCTGCTCGCGGCTCCGGTCGCGCAGGCCGCCAAGCCGATCGGTCCATTGCTGCCTTCCGGCCCCGATCCGTGGGTGACGCAGCGCGACGGCTTCTACTACTACATGCACACGCAGGGCGACCGCATCTCGCTGTGGAAGACGCGCGACATGGCGAAGCTGGCGGATGCACGGCCGGTGACGGTATGGCGCGCGCCGGCCGGCGGACCGAACTCCGCGGCGATCTGGGCGCCGGAGCTGCATTTCCTCGGCGGCAAGTGGTACCTGTACTACTCCGCCGCGGACAAGGCGCACAACGACGATGCCCACCGCCACGTGTTCGTGCTGGAAAACGCCTCGGCCGATCCCACGCAAGGTGCGTGGGCGGACAAGGGCATGCTGCAGACGAAGCTCAGCGGTATCGATGGGACGGTGTTCGAACATCGCGGCAAGCTGTACTTCGTGTATTCGGCTTACGTCGGCGACCACAGCGACCTGGTGATCGCCCCGATGCGCGATCCATGGACGCTGGCCGGGCCGCAGGTGGATATCGCGGCGCCGACGTTCGCCTGGGAAATGCAGGGCGGGCGGAAGATCCTGGAGGCGCCGGAATTTCTGGCCGGGCCGGAAGGCAAGGTGTTCCTGACGTATTCGGCCAGCGCCTGCTGGTCGGATGGCTATTCGATCGGGATGCTGAGCGCGGATACGGACGCTGACCTGCTCAAGCCTTCCTCATGGTCGAAGGCGCCGGTGCCGGTGGTGAAGAGCTCGCCGAAGGATGGCGTCTACGCCACCGGGCACAACGGGTTTTTCAAAGGCGCCGACGGCTCGGATTGGATCGTGTTCCACGCCAATGGAGGTCCGGATTGGAAATGCACCGCGAAGCGCGCGCCGTATATGCAGAAGTTCCGCTGGGATGACGGCGGGCGCCCCGTCTTCGCCGATTGAAATCCTTGCTCAGGAAACCGCCGTAGGTTGGGGTGAGCCGCAGGCGAACCCCAACGATGCGATACGCTCTGCACTGGCCATGTTGGGGTTCGCCTACGGCTCACCCCAACCTACGCGGTGACGCGGTGACGCAGAGACGCATCACGACATCGCCTCCGTCCCCGGCACCTCCGCCCACACCACCTGATTCCTTCCCGCGCGCTTCGCCGTGTATAGCGCCTTGTCCGCCGCGCCGAGCATTTCCTCGCCGTCCTCGTAACGCGCCAGCTCGCTCGAGGCGATCCCCGCGCTCACCGTGACGAAGCCGCGCACCCCGCGCACATGCAGGATGCGCAAGGCCTCGACCCGCCCGCGCAGCTTTTCCAGCAAGGCGCCGGCCGCATGCGGCATGTGGCCGCTCATCAGCACCACGAACTCCTCGCCGCCGGCGCGCGCCAGCGTCACGCCGGTCATGGCGGCCGCTTCCCCCGCCAGCGCCTGCGCCACCGACGCCAGGCACTGGTCGCCGGCCAGATGCCCATAGGTATCGTTGAAGGCCTTGAAGTGATCGATGTCGAGCATCGCTATCGCCAGCGGCGTGCGGGACTGCCGCGCGCGCTCCCATTCGCGGTCGAAGGCGCGATAGAAGCCGCGGCGATTCAGCAGCTGGGTCAGGTCGTCGCGCAGGGCCGCGCGGCGCAGGCCGTGGTGCAGTCGCTTGAGTTCGTCCTCGGAGGACAGGTGCCGGCCCAGCATCAGGGCGGCGCGCAGCGCATACGAGGCGATGCCGGCGATCACCGCGCACGCCGCCAGCACGGGGCTGCGATGCAGATAGGCGAAAGCGAGCAGGCACAGCGCCAGGCTCAGCACGAAGGGACTGACGCTGCCGGCAAGGTGCCGTACGCGCGCCGGCGGCCGGTAGACGCGCAGCCAGTCGCCGTAGCGGCGGCTCAGCAGCAGGCCGATCGCGGCGAAGGGCACGCTCAGCAGCAGCTCCGGCACATACGACTCGCTGGAGAGCACGAAGCGGTTATGCGCCGCCGGCGCGAACAGCTCGATCCAGGCAAACGCGGTAAGCACCATGAAGAAGCGCCGCTCGTCGCGGCGGCGCGCGCCCAGCAGGCGCAGCGTGGCGAATATCGCCACGAACAGCCCCATGCCGTCGAACAGCCAGACGATGGCGCGGGCGTTGTCCGGCTGCGCTTCGGCGCCGGCCACCAGGGCGCGCACCAGGCCGTAGAACATCAAGGCGATCAGGATCGCCAGCGCCGCATCTACCCATGCCGTCCAGCGGTAGGCGGGCAGCACCGGGTCGTAGGTCGCCGCGAGGGTGAGCAGCAGGCTGCCCATGCAGAAATAGAAGGTGGGATCGAAGGCCACCAGGGTGCCCTGGGGATTGACCAGCGAATCGGCGAACAGCAGCACGAAGGCCGCAGCCTGGCTGAGCAGCGCCGCCAGCAGCAGCGCCCACAGCGGCCGGTTGTGCGGCAGGCTCAGGCGCACGCGGCGCAGGCTCAGCAAGAGGGTGAAAGCGAGTATCGCCAGCACGCACGCGTAGCTCAGGCTCAGCACGTGCGGCGGTTCGAACACCAGCACGGCGAGCTGCGCCGCCAGCAGGGGCGCATAGATACGCGGAGCGAGAGCCTGCATCTTCATGGCGCGTCGCATGGGCGATGGGTGCGGCCACTTAAGCACGAATCCATGCGGGGTTGTACCGACTGTGCTGCGGTGAGGCCCGCGCCTACGCAATGACAGTCACGGAGCGCGCCGACGCGCGTTCGGACCGTACGGAGCACGCCGGCATCCGCCTACATACGCAGGCCCGGCGCCGCAGCAATCTATCCCTGCCCGGACCGGCTCCCCAGCAGGTGCGGGCCGCGGACGCCCGGGTTCTCCCCTCTGCCCCGGGCGCTCGCGGGTCCCCCCGTTCCGGGGGGACCGCTTTATTCGTCCGCAACGGAGCGCCGGCCATGCCACTCGCCAGATCTGTCCGCACGCCCGGCGAACCGGGCCACCGCAGGAAGCACCTGCCGCAGCTAGCGCTCCCGCGCCGCCTCGTCGCCATGCAGCAGCAGGCTGACCCGCACATGCAGCCCCGTGCCGAAGCGCGAATCGAGCAGCTGGATATCCGCGCCATGCATTTGCGCCGCGCGCTGCACGATCGACAGCCCCAGGCCGTAGCCGTCGCCGCGCGTGCCCGGCTCGCGGTGGAAGCGCTCGAACAGCGCGGCGCGCCGTTCGGGCGGGATGCCCGGCCCGTTGTCGACGACGTCGATCACCGCCACCCGTCCGGCGCGGGACAGCGCCAGTTCCACCATGCCGCCGGAGGGCACGTGGCGCATCGCGTTCTCCAGCAGGTTGCGCAGCATGGCCCTGAGCGCCGCCTCGTCGCCGTGCACCACCAGGCGCGGCGGCAGCGGAGCCAGCACCAGCTCGACCTGGCTGTGCGCGATCACCGAGACCATCTCGTCGATCACGTCGCCGGCCAGCGTCGCCAGATCGACCGGAGCCATGGCGCGGCGCCCTTCGCCCGACTCCAGCCGCGCCAGCGCCAGCAGCTGTTCGGTGCGGCGGGCCAGCGCGACCAGGCATTCGCGCGCATCGGCCAATGCGCTGTCGGCGGCGCCGGGTTCGCGGGCGCCGATCGCGGCGTCGAGGTTGATCATGGTGGAGGCCAGCGGCGTGCGCAGTTCGTGCGCGACGTCGGCGCTGAAGCGGCGCTCGCGTTCGAGCGCGTTCTCCAGGCGGCCGATCTGCTCGTTCAGCGCGTCCAGCAGCGGACGCAGCTCGGTCGGCGCGTTCTCCAGCGTCACCGGCGCATGGCTGCCCGGTTCGCGCCGCAGCAGGCGCCGGGCCAGCGTGTCCAGCGGCTTGAGGCCGCGCCGGATCGCCCAGCCCATCAGCAGGGCCAGCAGCGGCAGCGCGACGAACAGCATCAGGCCGTACTGCACCCACAGCGCCTGGCTGATTTCGGTGCGGCTGTCGTAGCGCTCGGCGGTGCGGATCCATTCGCCGTCGCTGCCGCGCGGCAACTGGAACACGCGCCAGCGGCGCGTGCCGAAGGAGACATCGCGGAAGGCCTTGTCGTCCGCCCGCGGCGCGGGCATGCCGTCGAGATTGGCCGTGGTGGCCAGCACGCGCCCGTCGGCGGCGAATACCTGGTAGCCCACTTCCGGCTCGTAGGAATGGGTGCCCTTGCCGTGTGCGGCGGGCGTGCGCGAAGGCGTGGGCACCACCACGGGCCGTCCGTCCGGCGGCATGCCGCCGGTGCGCAGCAGCACGTCGAGCGTGCGCGCGGACTGGGCCAGGCGCCCGTCGAGCAGCTCGTGCACTTCCTTCAGCGTATAGCGGTAGCTGAGCGCGCCGAGCAGGAGCATCGCCGCGGCGAGGATGGCGATGACCATCCAGCGCAGGCGCGCGCGCAGGCTGGGAAAGCGCAGGGCCGATCCGCTCATCGCGCTGCGCTCATGGATGATCCAGCGGGATGGTGTAGCCGAAGCCGCGCACCGTCTTGATCGCGTCGAAGCTCAGCTTGCGGCGCAGGCCGTGGACCAGCACGTCGAGCGCGCCGGAGCCCACCTCGTTGTCCCAGCCGTACAGCGAGCTTTCCAGCTGCTCGCGGCGCACCACGCGGCCGGCGCGTTCCATCAGGTATTGCAGCAGGGCGAATTCGCGGCGGCTGAGCTCCACTTTCTTGCCCTGGTAGGTGACTTCCACCGCCGCGGTGTTGAGCACCAGCGGGCCGACCTCGATGCGGTTGTCGGCCATGCCCTGGGCGCGGCGCGTGGTGGAGCGGATGCGCGCGGCCAGTTCGTCCAGGTGGAAGGGCTTGACCAGGTAGTCGTCGGCGCCGGCGTCCAGGCCGCGGATGCGCGATTCCAGGTCGTCGCGCGCGGTCATCACGATGATCGGCGTGCGCAGGCGGCGGCCGCGCGCTTCGGTGAGGATCTCGAAGCCGTCGCGGTTGGGCAGGCCCAGGTCGAGCAGGAGCAGGTCGACCGAGGGGTCGTTCACCGCGGCCATGGCCTCGCGGCCGTCGCGGATCCAGGTCAGCGTGTAGGCGAGCTGTTCGAGTGCCCGCTGGATGGCTTTGCCGAGGAGCGGATCGTCCTCGATAAGAAGTATGTGCACGGTGGCAACCAGGCTCGCGGGTGGCGTGGAGTATCCGGGAAAATGATCGGGTCGGTGTATTAGGGGCGGCTTAGCCGTGGGGTGGGGGCTTCAATGTGTGGGGGGGTGAGGCTGGGGTGTCTCGCCTTTGGCGAGGGTTTCGCC
Source organism: Dyella sp. SG609 (assembly GCF_012275375.1). Taxonomy (GTDB): domain Bacteria; phylum Pseudomonadota; class Gammaproteobacteria; order Xanthomonadales; family Rhodanobacteraceae; genus Dyella_D; species Dyella_D marensis. Next base: position 465,847 of record NZ_JAAZQJ010000001.1, read on the forward strand.
CCGCTGCCGCGGGGCGAGTTACTTTTTCTCTGCGTGCCCAGAGAAAAAGTAACCAAAAAGAGAGGGCACCCTGCTTGGCGCCCTCAGCAGCGCAGCTGCTGAGGGTCCGTGAGGGCTGGCCGGGCTTTTTGACAGGGCATCCATGCCCTGATCAAAAAGGCGGGGACATCGTGTCCCCGCCCCCCTGCGGGGGCCTTTTCGTCCAGCCCTCACCGCCGGCGCCAAGGGGACCCGGTAGATCAAGAGCAAAAGCGTGCAAGCGGAACGCCGCGGCTGCGCCGCGAGCTCTGCGCTGGATTTTCGCTCCGCCCGTCATTCCCCCTCTCCCCTCCGGGGAGAGGGTTGGGGTGAGGGGCCGGGGCTTGCCCAGCCGCTCACTGTTCGCAAACCAAAAGCCCTTTCCTTTACCCGAGATCAGCTACAAGATCGCCCCTTCACCTGGACGGCCATACCCCGAGCCACCACGCTATCCCCAGCAATTTCACCCCGAACGAGTGGCCCCGAGCCGCGTACGTGACCGACATTCACCCCCTCAGCGGCTCCACCTCGAACAAGCCCGCCAGCGTCCGCCACCGGACGCTTCAGGGCCGCTGCTGGTCCGTGCTGCTGCTCGTCTGCGCCTTGCTCGCAATCAGCGCTGCGGTCTGTGCAAACCCGGCCTTCGACTACCGCGTAGGCATCCGCCTCTACAGCGGCGACGACGGTCTGCCGCAGTCGCACGTGAACGCCATCGTCCAGGCCCGCGACGGTTATCTGTGGGTCGGCACCTTTGGCGGTCTGGCCCGTTTCGACGGCACCGCCTTCACCATCTTCCATGGCCGCTCGCGTTCGGGCTCGGGGCGCATCGATGCCCCGGCCAGCGATCGCATCACCGCGCTGCTCGAAAGCCGCGATGGAAATCTGTGGATCGGGACGGAAGACGCCGGATTGAGCATCCGCGACCGTTCCGGTTTCCGGCATCTGCCGGTCTGCGCCGCGAGCTGCCAGGTCAACGGGATGCTGCAGGCGGGGGATGGTGGGATCTGGGCGGCGACCAATGCGGGGTTGCTGAAGCTCGATCCGGTCAGCGGGGAGGTGCGCTGGAGCGAGCATTCCAGTCCGGTCGGCGACAACCAGCTGGTCATGGATCGGGCGGGGGCGCTGTTTGTCGGTGGCAATAACGGCTTGCACCGGGTCGAAGGCGGCGTGCTTCAGCACATTGCGTTGCCGGCGAACGACCACACAGTGTGGCTGCTGCGGCTGGATGGCGACAGCTTGCTGGTCGGCACGGAGACCGAGCTTTACCGCTATACGCCGGCCACGCAGCGCTGGCTGGCGCTGGGCGTGGCGCAGCCCAGGGATGCGGCGCAGGCGCCGGACGGGCGCTGGTGGGTGGCGCAGGCCACGGGTGGCGTGCTGGTGCAGGACGGACATGGTGGATGGCAGGAAGCGCCCGAGCTGTCGGTGCCGGGCGTGGCCAATCTCACCTGGGACAACGAGGGCAATCTGTGGGCCGGCAGCGGGCATAACGGTTTGCTCAAGGTGCGTGCGCCGCTGTTCGGGCTGGTAGGCGAGCGCAGGCTCGGTACCGCGATGGCTGGCCGTGCGATTGCCTACGATGGCGAGGGCGGGCTGTGGCTGGGCTCCGCCTGCGGCGGTCTCTTTCATTGGGAAGCCGATGGCCGCGCGCGAGCGGTGGCGATGCAGCCTGCGCTGAACAGTTCCTGCGTCTTCAGCCTGCTGCTGGATCGCCAGGGCCGCCTGTGGATCGGTACCGCGAACGGGGAGCTGGGCCTGTTCGACAACGGCGCGGTGCGGCGGGTCGACACCTGGCCGAGCAAGGAGCCGGTCAATGTGTGGCAGCGCGACGACGGTGCTTATCTGGTCTCGACCGCTGGTTCGACGTTCGCGCTCGATATCGGCGCCGATGGACGCATCGTCCGCCGGCAATCCATCGACGCCCTGCGCGGCATGCGCATCGGCAGCGTGAGCAAGGCGCGGCGCGGCGGCTACTGGTTCGTGGGCGACCATGGCGCGTGGCGATTGCAGGGCGGGCAGGTCGCCGAGCATTGGACGGTCGACGACGGACTGTCCTCGCGCTTTGCGCGCGCGCTGCACGAGGATGCCGACGGCAGCTTGTGGATCGGCACCTATGGCGGCGGCCTCAACCGCATCAAGGACGGCAAGATCCAGTACTACGACCGCAGCAACGGCCTGTTCGACGACACCGTGTCCTGCATCGAGGCCGACGGGCGCGGGCGCCTGTGGCTGGCGGGCAATCTCGGCGTCACGGTGCTGCCTTCACCCGCGCAGGCCGCCGCTTCGATCGAATCGGTGCGCTTCGCCGAGCGCGACGGCCTGATTCCCGCCGAAATCAACGGCGGCGGTTCCGCCACCTGTTATCGCGACGGGCAGGGCCGGCTGTGGTTCTCCCTGGTATCGGGCTTCGGCGTGCTCGATCCGGCCAAGGTGCCGGGCGCCGAGCCGGCGCCGCCCACCTCGCACGTGGAATACGCGGCGGTGAACGGCCATGCGCTAGATCTTTCCGGTCCGCAGCTGGTGCTGCCGCCGTTCTCGCGCAACCTGGAAATCCGCTACACCGCGGTCAATCTCGGGCGCCCTCAGGAAACCCTGTTCCGCTTCCGCCTGGCCGGCGTGGACCGCGACTGGGTCGATGCCGGGCAGAGCCGCAGCCTGCTGTATCCGGTGGTGCCGTGGGGCGTGCACCAGCTCGAGGTGCAGGCGCGCGTGGTGGGCGGGCCGTGGGTGTCGGCGCCGGCGGTGCTGACCATCGTGCACCCGCAGCCCTGGTATCAGCGGCCGTGGATCTGGACCCTGATCACCTTGCTCGGCCTGCTGGTGCTGGTCGCCGGCGGCCGTTCGGACGGGATCGGCGCAACGGCCTGGCGGCGCCTGCGCTCTTAGCGGCTTTCAGGCTTCCGCCGTCCCGCCGCCGGTCGGCGGCAGCCGTATCTCGATGCGCGTGCCGCGGCCGGGCTGGCTGTCCATGGCGATGCTGCCGCCGCAGTCGGCCACGAAGCGGTGCACGATGCTCAGCCCGATGCCGGTGCCTTCGCCGCGCGGCTTGGTGGTGAAGAATGGCGTGGACGCATGCGCGAGCACGTCCGGCGTCATGCCGACGCCGCCGTCCTCGATGCGGATCAGCGCATGCGTGCCGTCGACCTTGGCCGAGATGCTGAAATGCCCGCCCTGCGGCATGGCGTCGGAGGCGTTGCTGGCCAGGTTCAGCAGGGCCAGTTCCAGTTCGTCGCGATCGGCCCGCACCAGCAGGTCGCCGGCGGAGATATCGAATTCCACCTTGATGCGCGGGTGGAACATCGCGGCGATCAGCGCGGACATTTCATCGATCGCCTCGCCCAGGTCGAACACCGCCATGTCGCGGCTCTGCGGGCGGCTGAAGCTGAGCAGGCGGCGGGTGAGGATGGTGCCGCGCCGGGCCGCGCGCTCGATGCGCGACAGCGCCATGTCCGGCCCGCCGTTCGAGGCGGGCGCGGCGACCAGGCCCAGGATCACGCTGAGGATATGGTTGAAGTCGTGGGCCACGCCGGTGGAGAGGCGGCCGATCGCTTCCATGCGCTGCGATTCCAGCAGCCGCGCATAGGCCTGGTCCTTCTCGTCCATGGTGCGCTGCAGTTCGCGGTAGGCGGCGTCCAGCTCGCGGCTGCGCGCGATGGCGCGCTGCGAGGAAAGAATCAGCCGGTCCAGGATGGTCGCCAGTACCAGGAAGTTCATGCCGGACAGGAACAGGCTGGACCAGGTGTCCGCGCCGGCTACGGCATTCGTCGCGCCGTGCAGGTCGCTCCACGCACCCAGCAGCACCGACAGCACGCTGCCCAGCGCCACCCACCACACCGCGGCGCGGCCCAGCAGCAGGCCGGCCAGCAGCAGCGGCAGCAGGTGGATCATCAGCAGGTCCGGCTGCGCCTGCAGTCCGTAGACGGCGTAGTTGATGCCGATCAGCAGCAGGCTGCCGATCACCGTGAGGCTGGCCGACCCGCGGTAATAGCCCGCGCGTGCCAGCGCGAAGCAGACCCATGCGTAGGCGCCGATCGCCATCGCGGTCCAGGCATCCTGGGGTTGCGCGGCATCGGCATGGCGATGCGCGGCGATGGCGGCGATCGAGGCCACCGTGCCGACCGCGGCGAGAATCGCCTGCAGCATCCGGTCGCTGCGCGGTTCGGCGGCGGGGAAGGGCAGCGGCCGCCGATGCGTGAAGGACTGCAGCGGATTCGAGGAGGCTTCGGTGGACATGGCAACCGGGTCGACAGGTGAAAGGGGTGGTGATGCCACGGCGGATACAAGGATCAGGTGCATCGATCTGCGCCGCTGCCTTGTGCCGGACACGCATTGTAGGACGCCCGATGCGCAAGCCCGGCTTCGCACTTTATCCGTGACATCGGCTTCACACCCGAGCGTTGTAGTCTCCGGGCGTTTTCAGGGGGCTGAATCCACGATTTCCGCAACAAAAGCATGCCGGCGTCCGTAGGTATCCGCGGCGCCCCCATGCGGCTGTCGCCCCCGTGCTGTGGTGGTCTTGAGGCACCTCGGGGAGTCCAGCCGGCTCGCCCGTCCATGCGTCGACGTTGGCTGGAGCACATCACTTCAAAGCGTAGTGGGGCGGACCGGCAGATCGGTCCAGGGAGCGCTCTATGAAAGACACCGTTCGCCTGCGGGCAGCCGTTCCGCGTATTCCACAGCGGATCGAAGCGGCCGTTCTGCGCAGCCATGCCGAATGGGGCAACACGGAATAGCTCCATCCATCCGCGAGGCGGTGCAGTGCACCTGCCTCGACACGCATGCATCGACCGGCAAGCGTTTCATTTTCTTTTTATTGCGGTAACGACGGAAGCGGCGCACGGCCGGGCCGGCTCGTGTCGCGCGCCTCCATTCTTCAGACAGGGGGAATCGTCATGGCAGACAGCAGCAGAACCACCAACAAGTCCCGTTCGATCAGCACGGCACCGGCGTCGATCTCGACCGCCACCTTTACCGTGGCCGATTATCTGTTGACGCGGCTCAAGCAATTGCAGGTCACCGAGGTATTCCAGATACCCGGCGACTACGTCAAGCACTTCACCCAGGCGCTGGAATATTTCGACGGCGTCACCGCGATCGGCGCCATCAACGAACTGGACGCCGCCTACGCCGCCGACGCCTATGCGCGCACCCGCGGCCTGGCCGCCGTGTCGCTGCAGTTCGGCGTCAGCACCTACAGTGCGCTCAACGCGATTGCCGGCGCCTGGGTCGAGCGCAGCCCGATCGTGGTGATCAGCGCCACGCCCGGCGCCGACATGCGCGACATCACCGACATGTACGACGTGCTGTTCCACCACTCCACCGGCGACCTCAATTCCGACCGCGCCATCTACGAATACGTCACCGTCAAGGCGGTCACGCTCAGCACCAATGTGGGCGCGGCCGAACAGATCGACGAGCTGCTGGTCGAGGCGATCACCCAGAAGCGCCCCGTCTACATCGCCTGCTACAAGGAAGTGTGGGGCCAGCCCTGCGCGCGGCCGCCGGCCACGCCGCTCAAGCCGCGCGTCACGCGCAGCCCCGAGCTGGCGCTGCGCAATGCGGTGGACCAGGCCTGGATGCAGATCACCCAGGCCAAGCAGCCGCTGATCTTCGCCGGTGTCGAGGTGCTGCGCTTCGGGCTTTCCGGCCTGCTGCAGAAGATCATCGACGCCAGCGGCTTTCTCTACACCACCACCAGCCTGGGCAAGAGCGTGCTGGACGAGCAGGGCGACAAGTTCATCGGCACCTACTCGGACGCGGCCTCGATCGAGGCGGTGCGCGAGATCGTAATGGCTTCCGATTGCGTGCTGACCTTGGGCGCGATCATCACCGACGACTACCTCACCTTCATCGAGAGCAAGTACGGCAGCATGGTGCTGGCCGACACCGACGGCGTGCGCGCCGGCTATTTCAAGTACGGCGACGTCACCATGCAGGATTTCATGGAGGCATTGCTGGCGCGCTTCGTCGCGAGCAAGGCCTACCCGATCAAGGCCAAGGCGCCGCCGCAGCCGAAGTACCCCAATCCCTGGGCGGCCAACTCCGACCCGGTCTACGACGTCGATCCGCAGATCATCACCTACAACCGTTTCTTCGCCAACACGATGAAGTTCCTGCAGGACAAGAACCTGCTGAAGGACATCGTGATGACCTACGGCGTGAGCTCGGCGATGTATGTGGCGACCAATGCCTACGGCCTGGCGCAGGGCAGCTTCATCGCCTCGGCCGCGTGGCAGTGCATCGGCTTCGAAACCGGCGCGGCCTCCGGCGCCCAGCTGGGCAGCGGCAAGCGCGCCTGGACCGTGGCCGGCGACGGCGGCTTCATGATGGTCTGCCAGTCGCTGTCCACGCTGGCGCGCAACCAGCTCAACGCGGTGATCTTCGTGATGAGCAACCAGGTTTATGCGATCGAGCAGGTCTACGTGGACATGTCCGCGTTCAAGCCCGGCCCGAAGCACAAGTTCGATGCCTTCGACATCCTGCCCAAGTGGGACTACCTCGCCCTGGCCCAGGCCTTCGGCGCGGAAGGCATCCGCGTGACCACGGTGGACGAACTCAATGCCGCGCTGCCGCGCATCGCCAGGATCAAGAACAAGCCCGTGCTCGTCGAAGTCGTCATTCCGCAAAAGGATCTGCCCGGCCAGATGTACCGCCTCGGCAGCGAATAACGCTGCCAGCCACTCTCATCCAGGGAGCCACACACCATGACACAGAAGACCTATGCGATCTTCGGCGCCGGCGCCGCCGGCCTCTACACGGCCTGGCGGTTGCTGAGCGGCCAGTGCAAGCAGGCCAAGTTCAATGCCAAGCAGCTGAAGAAGGGCGACATCCTGGCGCTGCACGACTGGGGCCGCTACGACTTCACCAAGCGCTATCCGGGTACCCGCGCGGCGGGTGCGCGCATCTGCACCTGGCATTACAACAACGACAAGACCAACTCCTACGTCGAACTCGGCGGCATGCGCTATTCGCACTGGAACCGGATTCCGACCAAGGAGTTCCCGGACCCGAACAACGGCTTGGCGCCGGGCCACCGCGTGGTCACCGCGGTCATTTCGCTGCTGGGGCTGGACAAGTATTCGGTGCCGTTCAATGTCACCAACAACCAGCTGTTCTATCTGCGCTCGCGCAATTTCTATCTGAACGGCATCACCTCGAATACGCCGGCGCCGTATGCGGTGAACAACTTCGGCGCGGCCACCACGCCGGACCAGGGCTTCACCATCGTGCAGGACCTGGCCACCACCAAGCCATGGGCCGATTTCACCCGGCGCGACTGGTGCTCGTTCTACCAGCACGGGCGGATTACCGCGAAGCTGCCGGAGTCCAGCGTGTTCCAGCAGGGCGATTACCTGAAGGACATCGGCTACTGGAACCTGCTTTACGATCAGCTCGGCGCGGAAGGCTACGACTACGCGGCCGACGGCAACGGCTACAGTTCCAACGTGATCAACACGCATGCCGGCGTGTCGTTCAACATCAACAACGAGTTCACCCCCGGCAGCCAGTACCGCACGCTGTCGATCGGCTACTCGGGCATGTTCAATGCGCTGTTCGAGGAGATCCTGAAGCTGGCCAAGGCCAAGGGCGTTGAGTTCCGCTACCACCCCGACACGCGCCTGCATTCGATCCTGTCGAAGTCCGGCAAGGCGGTCTACACCACGGCGCTGCGCGCCGATCCCAATCTCGCCGCGGGCGGGGGCGAGGCCGATGCCGCATGGCTGGCGATGCCGCGGGCCGCGATCGACCTGGTGGCGCAGGCCACACGTTTCCGCGCGCCGGCCAAGGGCGAGGTGGACGTGCTCAACCACGAGAAGGTGAGCCTCTATCTCGAAGCGACCATCATGCAGCCGTCGTACAAGATCGGCATGTTCTTCGACCAGCCGTGGTGGTCGCCCGACATCGACAATCCGGCGCCGTATCCGGCCATGGTGGTCGGCTACACCATCACCCCCGACACCATCGCCGGGCTGCGCGCGCAGAAATTCCCCGCCGCCGCGCTGAAGGCGATGGCGACGATGATCGAGGTTCCGTACGAGTCGGCCGGGGACATGGTGAAGGCGATCGAGAACATCACCGAGCAGGCCTTGACCATTCTGCAGGTCAAGCAGCTCACCGCGGCTTCGCGCAACGACACCATCGGGCCCAGCGTCAGCAATTCGCCGATCCGCATGGTGGTGTACTTCGGCAACAACGCGACCACGCCGAAGAAGAAGCCGGTCTACGGCATCCTGGCCAGCTATGACGACGAGGACAACACCGCGTTCTGGCACGAGCTGGAACTGGGCCCCAAGCGCCAGCGCGAAATCCCCAGCTCGTCGGACACCCAGCCCCTGGAAGGGCCGCGCAAGGTGCCCGCGCGGATGGTGAAGATGTTGCGCAAGATGCTGGCGGAGCTGCACTTCGGCCCGAACACGGACTACACGGCCGTGCCGGAGCCGCTGGAATCGGCCTACATGGACTGGTCGCTGCCACCGTTCAATGCCGGCTATCACGAATGGGCGCCGCATTACGATATCGGCGACGTGCAGCGCAAGATCCGCAAGCCCTCGCAGCTGATCAAGGGCGCCGATGCCGACATCTTCATCGTCGGCGAGGCTTATTCCAACGACCAGGCCTGGGTGGAGGGCGCGTATTGCACCTCGGAGTCGGTCTTGAACGATTTCTTCGGCATCGAGCCGATCATCGACAACAAGGCCTATCCGTTTATCTGTCCGGAAGAGTCGGTGGTCGGCAATGCCGACGACGTGGAGAAGTTTCTGCGCAATATCGATCCGGCACGGCAGTCGGAGGAGTCCGAGCCCGTGTAAGGGATCGCCTGCATGTCGTACGAGAAAGCCCCGCCTTGCGGGGCTTTTCTCTTACGCATCGGCGAACGGCTTTTCGATCGCTGCAGCGGGATGGATCATCCGGAAATTCAGACTAATCCTTATAGGAAAAGGACGATCCACCGAGTCGCTCGATGGATCGCACCTGTCGTCAGACATCGGCGACGTGGGTTTCGGAGAGTGCGCCCAGGCTTAGCGACTCGGCGTATTCGCTAAGAAAGCGTACGGCGACGAACAAGCCTTCGACATAGGTTGGCGGCAACGGCCATTCGCCCGGCGCATTCGACTGTCCACTGGCCTGGCGCTCGCGGAAGGCATCGCTGTTGGCGAGCAAATCGTTGATGACATTCACCGCCATATGGATGCCGGCCAGGCGGGTAAGCAAACGTTCTTGAGAATCTTCGACCTCGTCGGTGAGATAAATCGGACGACCTAGGGGATTAGTCGCATTGCTAATTCGCAAATCGTCGGTGGAAGGGATGGTGTAGATATCTGCCGTATGATCCTGGCTAGCCATGATCGACTTTCCTGTAAGGGTTGGTTGTGGTCAGCGGGCCGGTCCGGGTTGCAGCCCTGCCGGCCCGCGCTTTTTTGTGGCGGAAGCAGGATGGTCGCGTGCGAAGTGATGCAACACGCAACTTCGCCAAGCTAGCAAAGCATGGTGTGAGTGTCTGTCGGGTGAGGACGACAAGCGGGATGGGATTTGCGTAGGTGTGTTGCGGATGCGCGTGGTGCGTGGGAATGGCAATCGCGTTGAGATTGAAGAGTTGTGGTGTGAGTGAGGTGTTTCAAAGAGCGGTGTGTTAGTTGGAGCGCGATGCTTGTTTTCGATCGCTTCGAATTTTCAGATCGAGCAGCGGCGAGATTCAGCGCATCGCTCCGACCGGCCCCTCACCCCGACCCTCTCCCCGGAGGGGAGAGGGGGATGGAGGGCGGGGCGAAAATCGAGCGAAGAGCATGCGGCGCAGCCGCAGCGTTCCGCTTGCACGCTTTGGCTCTTGATCTACCGGGTCCCCTTGGCGCCGGCGGTGAGGGCTGGACGATCAGGCCCCGAAGGGGGCGAGGACAGGACGTCCTCGCCTTTTTGATCAGGGCATGGATGCCCTGTCAAAAAGCCCGGCCAGCCCTCACGGACCCTCAGCAGCTTTGCTGCTGAGGGCGCCAAGCAGGGTGCCCTCTCTTTTTGGTTACTTTTTCTCTGGGCACGCAGAGAAAAAGTAACTCGCCCCGCGGCAGCGGGGCGAAACCCTCGCCAACGGCGAGACCAGAAGACATCAACACGACAACCAAACGACACCACCACCAAACACAACGAGCACCCCCGAATCAGGCGAACTCTGATATGCCACCAAGCACGCTACGATATTTCTCAACCACATATCAGACCACTCCATGTCAAACCGAATCCTCGAATCCGTCATCATCGACGCCCCCGCATCCACCGTATGGGAAACCCTCACCCACCCCCAGCTCATGCGCGCCTGGATGGGCGACCCCGCCATGAAACTCGAAGTAAGCGCGGACTGGCGCATTGGCGGCGCGGTCAGCGTGCGCGGCGTGCACACCGGCCGCTTCGAGAACCGCGGCACGGTGCTGGCCTTCGAACCGGAACGGCGCCTGAGCTATACGCACCTGAGCTCCGTATCCCGGCTGCCGGACGAGCCCTCCAGCTACACCGTCTTCGAGTTTCGCCTTACGGCGCTGGGCGAGCAGACCCGGCTGGACTTCGAGGCGCACAGCTTCCCCACCGAAGTGATCTTCCGCCACCTGGCCTTTTACTGGGGCGGCACGCTGGATGCGATCGCACGGCAGGCGGCGTCCCGCCATGGCGGCGAAAAGCATGCGTGATATTCCTAAGAAATCAGAATTGACTGAATGAGTCCTGCCGGAAAGCCGCTCGCACATTAGGTTTTCCTGCGATTTTTCCTGCTTTTCCAATCTGCTGTCCCTTATCCATTTCCTAGTGTTTTGGATCGCGCCGATTGCTTTTCCGCGCACCGCTGTTGGAACGTTGCTGTAGGCGAGCAGGAAGAGCGTTGTAGGCCATCGGCATGGGAACGAGCAGATTCTGGATCGGCCGGCTAGCGGCGATGGCCTGGGCAGCCTGCCTGTGTTTTTCCGGCGCGGTCCCCGCGGCGGACCTGTACTGGTGCGACGGATGCACGCCGGAGCAGGAGAAAGCCATGCTCGGGCGCGTCGAGCACGGCCAGGCATGGTCGGAGGTCTATGTCGGGGATCCCTCCACGCGCACCCTGCACAAGTACGGCGTGGCGCGCAGCTGGGGCCAGGCGCTGCCGTACGACGTGCGGCGCAAATGGACCGAGCCGGAAGTCGAATCGGCGTTCGCCCAGCTGCTGCGCTTTCACGACACCGCCCCGATGGGCTGGAAGAAGACCTATACGCTGCGCATCGTCGATTCGGCCAGGGAGGCGGTGGACTATTTCAATCGCCAGGTCATTCCGGTTTCCGACTATCCCGATCCCGGCATCTCGGTCTACGACGTGCTGGAGGACGCGCGCCAGCGCCGCTATTTCGAAGGCTACGTGCAGGCGGACATCCTGCGCCGGATTCCGCTGGACCTCGGCATCACCCGGCGCAGCCTCGCCTATCTGCGCACGACCGACAGCGCGCGCAGCCCGGTGGTCAGCGTGCTGGTGCAGTTCGCCGACGGCAGCCGTATCGCGGCGCGGCTGGACATCGCCGCGGGCCTGATGGTGAAGATCGACGAGCGCAGCGCACGCGATCCGCGCAACCGCGCCGTTTCGGCCATGCCGCCCACGGATGGCGCGCGGCCGCGCATCCAGGCGGCAGCGGGCGAGGGCGGCGGCTGGGCCAGCCGCGATTGCATCGCCGATGCGCTGCCCGGTATGGGCGGCTGAGCCGCAATTTCGGAGTTCGCCGCATAGCGCGCGGCTTCGCGCTTGTCCATGCTGCACCTGTCCCGGCACCCAAGGCGGCGCTCTCCGAGGCGCGGGTCCGTGACGTCCACCCGTGCGTTCCTGCGGTGACGCATACCGCAGTCGTTCTTCCCCCGAGACGGATTTCTCGGGGGTTTTTTTTGGCCTCCCTCCAAGGCCGCGCCGCGCATCCAGGAATGTGACGAGGCCAGCAGATGCCTGCGAAGGCGGCTCGCGCCTCTCCACTCCTTGCCGCCATTGCGCTAGCTTCCGCCCGATATCCACGCGCGCCCCGGCGCCGGCCTGACGTTGCGCCTGGCCGACGCCTACGACCGTGTCATCGGGCGCCGACATTGAAGCAGGGGGAGTACAAGATGTTCGTTCGCCGTCCGAGATGGCCCGCCTGGCCGGTGCTGCTGGCTTCGCTGTGCCTGGCCGCCTGTACCCAGGCGCCGGTGAAGTCCGGCCAGCCGGTGGTGGTGGCCGACCATGCGCGCTTCTCTTTTCTTACGCCGACCCTGGTGCGCATGGAGTACTCGCCCGGCGGCAGCTTCGTGGATGCGCCCACCGCGGTGATGCAGAAGCGCGACTGGGCGCCGGTGACCGTGCACGTATCGCGCGAGAAGGGCTGGCTGGTGGCCGGCACCGACGCCATGACCCTGCGCTACCGCCTGAATTCCGGCCCCTTCAACGCCGACAACCTCAAGGTGACCTGGACCGCCGGCAAGCCGGGCGAGTGGCACCCCGGCGCGGACGACGCGCAGAACCTCGGCGGCCTGACCTATTCGCTGGACAACGTCAGCAAGGCCAACCTCACCGGCAATCCGCTGGAAAGCCCGGTGAACGACGTCATCCCCGGCATCGAGGTAAAGCTGGAAAAAGCCAAGCCCGGCCTGCTCAGCCGCAGCGGCTACGCCTTCGTCGACGACAGCGGCACGCCGCTGTGGAACAAGGCTTCGCAATGGATCGAGCCGCGCAAGGAGCGCAGCGGGCAGGACTGGTATCTGTTCGCCTACGGCAACGACTACCGCAAGGCGCTGGGCGAATATGCGCAGCTCAGCGGCGAGATCCCGATGATCCCGCGCTACGTGCTCGGCCCGTGGATCACCGATTTCAACTTCGAGTACTTCCCAGGCACCGCGGAAGCGAAGCAGCCGGCGTTCCAGCGCTACAACCAGAAGATGCTTGAGGACGAGGTCACCCGCCTGCGCGCCGCGCGTATTCCGTTCGACACCCTGGTGCTGGATTTCGCCTGGCACAACTACGGCTGGGACGGCGGCTACGACTGGAGCCCGCTGATCGCGCAACCGGACCGCTTCGTCACCTGGCTGCACGGGCGCGGCGTGAAGCTGGGACTCAACGACCATCCCGGCTACGCCAATACCAGGGAAAGCATCCTGTCCTTCGACGACAGCCATGCGCCCGGCGTGCTGGAGGCGCTGGGCAAGCCGCCGCTGGTGCGGCCGTCGTTCGATCTGGACCTCTCCGGCCGCTGGCGTTTCGCGATCGATCCGCGCGACGTGGGTATCAACGCCAAGTGGTACGCGTCCGACTTCGATGCGCGCAGCTGGAAGAGCATCCAGACCGACCGCTCCTGGCAGGTGCAGGGCCAGCCGAACTATGCGGGCGTGTCCTGGTATCGCGCCGACGTGCGCCTGCCGGCCGATCTGCCCAAGACGCTGTACCTGGTGCTCGGCGAGGTGGACCGGAGCTACCGCATCTTCGTCAACGGCCAGGAGCTGCAGCACAGCCAGATCCAGTGGCCGCAGCGGCTGACCTATACCGACGTCGCCGCGGTGGCCAAGCCAGGCGAGACGATCCATATCGCCCTGCGCGTGGAACCCGGCCGCGGCGGCGGCGGCCTGCTGCGCGGGCCGGTGGCGCTGCGCGACGTGCATCCGCCGGAACCCATCGCGTTCGATCTGTCCAACCAGCGCGAAGCGGAGATCTTCATGCGCCGGCTGCACGAGCCGCTGATGCGCCAGGGCGTGGATCTGTGGTGGGTGGACGGCGGTGGCGGGGCTACCGGCATGCCGGGCCTCAATCCGCAGTTCTGGACCAACAAGGTGTTCTACGACTTCAGCGCGCAGGCCACCGGCAAGCGCGGTTTTATCCTCGGCCGCTACGGCGACTGGGGCAGCCAGCGCTATCCGGGCTTCTTCACCGGCGACACCTATTCGGAATGGCCGGTGCTGGCCTACGAAGTGGCGTTCACCGCGCGCGGCGGCAATGTGCTGGTGCCTTACATCAGCCACGATATCGGCGGCTTCCACGGCGCCAAGATCGACTTCGACCTCTACGCCCGCTGGATCGAGTTCGGCACCTTCAGCCCGCTGCTGCGCATGCACAGCGCCCACGCCAATCCGCGCGAAGGCAATGTGCGCATGCCGTGGATGTATGGCGACAAGGGCCTGGCGCTGATGCGCAAGTACTTCACCCTGCGCACCCAGCTGATTCCCTACATCTATTCCTACGCCTGGATCGCGCATACCGAATCACTGCCGCTGCTGCGCCCGCTGTACCTGCAGCATCCGGAGCTGGAGGAGGCCTACAAGCAGCCCTACGAGTATTTCTTCGGCGAAGACCTGCTGGTGGCGCCGGTGCTCGACACCAGCGGCCAGCGCACGGTCTATCTGCCGCCCGGTCAGTGGGTCGATTTCTTCAAAGGCAAGCGCTATCAGGGCGACACCACCTTCACCGCCCGCTACGCCACCGACGACATACCCGTATTCGCCCGCGCCGGCGCCATTGTGCCGATGCAGCCGCCGAGCGACTACTCGGACGCGAAGCCGCTGGACACGCTGATCCTGCACGTATTCGGCGACGGCGACGGCAACTTCTCGCTGTACGAGGATGACGGCGTGTCGCTGGATTACGACAAGGGCAGCCACGCCATCACCACCATGCATCACCGCACCGGCCAGGATGGCACGCATGAGTTGACGATCGACGCCGCGCAGGGCGAGTTCAAGGGGCAGGTGCAGAAGCGCGCATACGAGCTGCGCCTGCATACGGCGAAGAAGCCCGCTGCGTTGACGGTGGACGGCAAGCAAGGGCCGGCGTGGAAGTGGAATGCAAAGGAAGGCGTGGCGACGGCAACGGTGCCAGCACGCCCGGTGCGCGAAGCGGTGCGCTTGAGTTGGCATTGAGCGAGCGCGAGTTCGCCGCCCAGGGTTACGTCATCATTCCCGATGCCGTAACCGCGGCGGCCTGCGATCGCCTGCTCGGGATCGTTGACGCCAGCGAACACACCGGTGCTGGCTCGCGCCGCCTTCTGCGCGAGCCGGCGGTGGCGGAGATGGCGGCGCAACTGCAACAACACCCATCCATCGCCGCGCTGTTGCCCGCAGCTGCGCGCGCCGTGCAGTGCACACTGTTCGCCAAGACTCCCGACACCAACTGGTCGGTGACCCCGCACCAGGACCTGAGCGTGCCGGTCCAGCAGCGCGTGGACGCGCCAGGATGGTCCGGCTGGTCGGTCAAGGAGGGCACAACATTCGCTCAACCGCCACTGGCGTTGCTGGAGCAACTTCTCGCCGTGCGGCTGCAACTGGACGACGATGCCCAGTCAACCGGCCCACTTGAGGTGTTGCCCGGCTCCCATCGCGGCGGCAGGCTTTCCATGGAGGCACTAAGAGCGCAGTTCGGTGCGCCACGGGTCCGCTGCATCGTCCCCAAAGGCGGCGTGCTTGTACTGCGACCACTGCTGGTTCATGCATCCGGCAAAGCGAGCGGGGTAGGGCAGCGGCGCGTGCTGCATTTTCTATACAGCCCGCCTCTTGAAGATGGCGTCGCCTGGCCAAACTACGTTTCGCGCTGAGCGGGATAGAGCGAGAAAAGCTTGAAGCGCTTTTCTCCGCTTCATAGAAATGCTGTCGCTAGAGCCGCCCCTCACCCTGCCCTCTCCCCGGAGGGGAGAGGGGTGAAAGCGTGAGGTAGGCAGGAACGAAGAACCAAAGCCGGCCTCAGCCCCTGAAAATCCTCTCGGCCACGGCACGTTGAAGCAGCCGCTACGTAAACGCACCGTCGTTTCGTGTAGACCCAGGTTAATCAGGTTACCGCAGCCGCCCACCGCTCCTTCTAGTCGCGTCGCGAGCCTTGGCTCTTAGGCCATTCTCTCTTTGGTTACTTTCTCTTTGGGCCAGCAAAGAGAAAGTGACTCGGGCGCCGGCAGGCGTCCGAAATGCCCGCTGCATAAGCGGCCAAGTCGCGAC
This sequence comes from Dyella sp. SG609, assembly GCF_012275375.1. GTDB lineage: Bacteria > Pseudomonadota > Gammaproteobacteria > Xanthomonadales > Rhodanobacteraceae > Dyella_D > Dyella_D marensis. The sequence continues at coordinate 481,804 of NZ_JAAZQJ010000001.1, forward strand.
AACCACACCTAGTCGCTACTGGATCCCGGCCTACGCCGGGATGACGAGTAGGGAGGACTACGGCGGGCAAAGACTACGGCGGACAAAGACTACAGCGCCCCCTGCGGCCCACACCCCACCGGCAACGGCAAAAACATCGGCCTCGCAGCCACAGCATGATCCCGCCAAATCACATCGCGCCCAACACGGCGCACATCCGTCTGCCCCGTAAGCGCCATGCTCACACTCAACTCCTTCCGGATGATCTCGATCGTCCGCGCCACCCCTTCCTCCCCCATGGCCCCCAACCCATAAAGAAACGCCTTGCCGATCAACCCGGCGCGCGCGCCCAAGGCAAGCGCCTTCAACACATCCTGCCCACTAAGAATGCCGCCATCGAACAAAACTTCGAGATCATCGCCAACTGCGTCCGCAATCCGCGGCAACACCTCGATACTCGCCGGCGCCCCGTCCAGCTGCCGCCCACCATGGTTGGACACCACAATGGCATCGACCCCATGCGCCGCCGCCAACCGCGCGTCCTCCTCATCCATGATCCCCTTGAGGATCAACTTCCCCGGCCACAACTCGCGGATCCATTCCAGATCCTTCCAGTTGAGCGTGGGATCGAACTGGCTGGCGATCCACTGCGCCAGCGTGGTGAGGCTGCCCGTGCCCTCGATCCGCCCGGCCAGGTTGCCGAACGAACGGCTCGGCGCGCGCGCCATGCTCCAGGCCCAGCGCGGCTTGCTCATGATGTCGAACAGATTGCGCAGGGTGACCTTGGGCGGCACGCTCAGGCCGTTCTTGATCTCGCGGTGGCGCTGGCCTTGCACGGTGAGGTCGGCGGTGAGCATCAGCGCGGAGCAGCCGGCATCCCTGGCGCGGCGGATCAGGTCGCGCGCGAAGCCGCGGTCGCGCATCACGTAGAGCTGGAACCAGAACGGCGCGTTCACCGCCGCGCGCACCTGCTCGATCGAGCAGATCGACACGGTGCTCAGGCAGAACGGAATGCCCGCCTTCAAGGCCGCGCGCGCACCGAGGATTTCGCCGGCGCCGTGCTGCAGGCCAGTCAATCCAGTGGGCGCGATGGCCAGCGGCATCGACACCGGCTGGCCCACCACGGTGGTGGCGAGCGAGCGCTGGTCCACGTCCATCATCACGCGCTGGCGGAGCCGGATGCGCTCGAACGCGGCGCGGTTGTCGCGCAGCGTCAGCTCGTCGTAGGCGCCGCGGTCGGCGTACTCGAAGAACGCCCGCGGCACGCGGCGGCGGGCGAGTTCGCGCAGGTCCAGTACGTTGGTGATGGGCGTGGCCATGCGTCGGCTCCTGCTCAGCCCGCTGCCGCCGCGGCCGGTTCCTGCCACACGGGGCCGTCGGGGAAGCGGTACTCCTCCAGCGTGCGCTCGTGCATGCGCGCCGAGAAACCGGGCGCGGTGGGCGCCAGGTAATGGCCGTCGCGGACGGTCACCGGGTCGTCGAAATGCTCGTGCAGGTGGTCGACGAATTCGATCGCGCGGTCGTCCTTGCGGCCGGTGATCGCCACGAAGTCGGCCATGGCCAGATGCTGCACCAGCTCGCACAGGCCGACGCCGCCGGCATGCGGAAACACCCGCACGCCGAACTTCGCCGCCATCAGCAGGATCGCCAGGTTCTCGTTGACGCCGCCGACGCGCGCGGCGTCGATCTGCACCAGGTCGACCGCGCCGGCCTGGAACAGCTGCTTGAACATCACGCGGTTGTGGGTGTGCTCGCCGGTGGACACCGGCACCGACACGGCGCGGCGGATCGCGGCATGGCCGAGCACGTCGTCGGGGCTGGTCGGTTCCTCGATCCAGGCCAGGTCGAAACCTTCCAGGCGGCGCAGCCAGTCGATCGCGGCGTGCACGTCCCAGCGCTGATTGGCATCCACCGCGATGGCCACGCCGGGGCCGACGGCTTCGCGTACCAGGCGGCAGCGGCGCACGTCGTCTTCCACGCTCAGGCCGACTTTCAGCTTGATGGTGCGGAAGCCATCGGCCACCGCCTCGCGCGCCAAGCGCAGCATTTTCTCGTCGGTATAACCGAGCCAGCCGGGCGAGGTGGTGTAGGCGGGATAGCCTTCCTTGAGCAGCTGTTGGATGCGCGCGGACTTGGCCGGTTCGGCGGCGCGCAGCATCTGCAGCGCCTCGTCCGGGGTCAGCGCGTCGCTCAGATAGCGGAAGTCGATGGCGGCGACGACCTGCTCCGGCGACAGTTCGGCGATATAGCGCCACAGCGGCTTGCCGGCGCGGCGCGCGGCCAGGTCCCAGGCGGCGTTGATCACCGCGCCGATGGCCATGTGCATCACGCCTTTTTCCGGCCCCAGCCAGCGCAGCTGCGAGTCGCCGACCATGCGCGCGGCGAAGCCGCCCAGGTCATGGGTCACTTCGTCCAGCGTCAGCCCGACCACGTGGGGGCGCAGCGCATCGAGCGCGGCCTTCTGCACGTCGTTGCCGCGGCCGATGGTGAAGGCCAGGGCATAGCCGGCCAGGCCCGCCGGGTCGTCCGTGCGCAGCACGGCGTAGGCGGCGGAGTAGTCCGGATCCGGGTTCATCGCGTCGGAGCCGTCGAGCTGGCGCGAAGTGGGGAAACGGATGTCGTAGGTATCTAGCGCGGTGATTTTCACCGGAGCACGTGTCGCCATGCGGCCGGCCTCCCTCTGCCGGTTGGAAAAAGATGGGCCGGCGCTCAGCGCGCGTCGGCCGGGTGGGCGTGCACTTGCTGGCGCTGGCGGCCGAGGCCGTCGATGCCCAGCTCGATCACATCGCCGGGACGCAGGTAGGTCGGGGGCTTCAGGCCCAGGCCCACGCCGGCGGGCGTGCCGGTGCTGATCACGTCGCCGGGCAGCAAGGTCATGTAGCGGCTGATGTAGCTGACCAGCTTGGCCACGCCGAACACCATGTCGCTGGTGTTGCTGTCCTGGTAGCGGTGGCCGTTCACTTCCAGCCACAGGTGCAGGTTCTGCGGGTCGGCGATTTCGTCGGTGGTGACCAGCCAGGGGCCGAGCGGGCCGAAGGTGTCGCAGCTCTTGCCCTTCACCCACTGGCCGCCGTGCTCCAGCTGGAACTCGCGCTCCGAGAGATCGTTGATCACGATATAGCCGGCCACGTGCGCCAGCGCCTCGTCGACCGGCACGTCGCGCGCGGTCTCGCCGATCACCACGCCCAGCTCCACTTCCCAGTCGGTGCAGGTGGAGCCGCGCGGAATCACCACGTCGTCGTTCGGGCCCATGATCGCCGTGGTGGCCTTCATGAACAGCACCGGCTGCGCCGGCACCGGCTGGCCGGTTTCGGCGGCGTGGCGCGCGTAGTTCATGCCGACGCAGATGATCTTGCTCACCGGCGCCACCGGGGCGCCGAAGCGCGGCGTGCCTTCGACCGCGGGCAGGGTGGAGGGATCGAGCGCGGCCAGGCGCGCGCGGCCTTCGCGGTTGATCACGTAGGGATCGATATCGGCGACGTGCCCGGACAGGTCGCGCAGCACGCCATCCTTGTCGATCAGGCCGGGTTTCTCGTTGCCATGGGCGCCGTAGCGGACCAGTTTCATGTTCGATTCCTCAGTTGGACCAGCCGCCGTCCACGATGTGCACGGTGCCGGTGGTGAAGCCTGCTTCGTCGGAAGCCAGATACAGCGCCAGCATGGCGATTTCCTCGGGACTGCCCAGGCGTCCCATCGGCTGGCGTTCGATAAAGCCGCGCCATACCGCGTCCTCGTCGCCGCCCAGCGCGCGCACGCGATCGCCGAGCGAGGGCGTCTTCACCGTGCCGGGGCAGATCGCGTTGCAGCGGATGCCGCGCGACACGAAGTCGGCGGCGATGGACTTGGTCAGGCCGATCACCGCCGCCTTGGTGGTCGAATAGGCGAAGCGGTTCGGCACGCCCTTGATGCTCGAAGCCACCGAGGACATGTTCACGATGCTGCCGCCGCCGCGCTCCAGCATGGCCGGCAGCAGGCGCTGGCACAGGTGGAACATGCTGTCGACGTTGATCGCGAACGAGCGCTTCCACGCCGTGTCGTCGGTATCGAGGATGGTGCCGGCGTGCACGAAGCCCGCGCAGTTGAACAGTACGTCGAAGGGCGGATGGCTGGCGACCAGGCGGTCGATCTGCGCCGGGTCGGTCACGTCCAGGCGTTCGGTGCGCAGCTCCGGCGCTTCGGCGGAAAGCGCGGCCAGTGCTTTTTCGTCGATGTCGGTAGCCAGCACGCGCGCGCCTTCGCGGGCGAAGGCGAGGGCGGTGGCGCGGCCGATGCCGGCGCCGGCCGCGGTGACCAGCGCATGCTTGCCGGCGAGGCGGCCGCTCATGCCGGCAGCTCCGGCGTGGTGTCGATGCAGCGGGCGATCATGGCGTGGTCTCCTTGCGGTGCGGATAAGTAATCGGCGCGAGGCGATAGAACGCGGCGGCGTTGCCGCCGAAGATCGCTTCCTCGTGGCCGGGGGCGAGGCGCTGCACATAGGCGCGCGCCAGCTCGAACCAGTGCGCGTAGTCGCCGCGCAGCGTGAGCACCGGCCAGTCGCTGCCCCACAGCAGGCGCGCGGGACCGAAGCAGGCGAACAGGTGCTCGATGTAGGGCGCCAGCGCGGCTTCGGCCAGGTTCGGCGCGAGCTGGGTGAGCAGGCCGGAGAACTTGCAGTACAGCGAAGTGCGCGCGGCCAGGGCGGCGATCGGCGCGGCCCAGGCTTCGAAGCTTGCGGCGCCGTCGACGCTGGGCTTGCCGCCGTGATCGAGCACGGCGCGCAGTTGCGGTTCGCGTTCCAGGCGCGCGAGCAGCGCGGGCAATTGATCGGGGCGCACCAGCGCGTCGAAGGCCAGGCCGTGGCGCTGCAGGCTGGCGAAGGCGGCGTCGAGTCCGGGGCGCGCGAGCCAGTCCGGATCGGCGATGTCCTGCGCCATCGGCCGCAGGCCGAGCAGCAGGCCGTTGCCATCGCGCACCAGGGCGGCGATGCGCGCGTCGACGTCCGCCGCTTCGACATCCACCCAGCCGACCACGCCGGCCACGGCGCGGTCCGCCTGCGCCAGCTCGAACAGGAAGCGCGTTTCCGCCTCGGTCGGCGCGGCCTGCACCAGGATCGCGCGCTGCACGCCGGCGGCGGCGCGGTGCGGGTTGAGTTCGAACGGCAGGAAGTCGCGGCGCAGGACGTGCGGCGCGTCGTCGAGCCAGCCGTAGTCGCCGCGCTGCACGCGCCAGTAATGCTGGTGGGCGTCGATCGCGTTCATGGCGTCACGGCATGTTCGCCCAGCAGGCCGGCGGCGCGCAGGCGCGGCCACAGCCCTGCGGGCAGCGCCGCGTCGCGGCGCGCGGCGGCGGCATCGGCTTCGTCCGGCGTGCGCATGCCGCAGACCACGGTGGCCACGGCCGGATGGAACAGCGGGAACTGCAGGGCGGCGGCGCCGACGCTGGCGCCGGCTTCGGCGCAGACGTCGTAGAAGCGCTGCGCCCGCGCGCGCACCGCGGCGTCGGCCGGCGCGTAGTTGTAGGTATCGCCCGGCCGTTCGCCGCCGAGCAGGCCGGAGTTGTACGGCGCGGCGGCGAAGATCGACACGCCGCGTTCCAGCGCCTGCGCCATCACGCGCGTGCTGTGTTCCTGCTCGAACAAGGTGTAGCGGCCGGCCAGCATGATCACGTCCAGCTCGAAGCGCGGCATCACTTCCAGGCACACGGCTTCTTCGTTCACGCCCAGCCCGATCGCATCGCACACGCCTTGCGCGCGCAGCTCGGCCAGCGCGGGCAGGGCCTCGTCCAGCGCCTGGCGCAGCACGCGCGGGTGTTGCGCGCCGTGGGTGAGGGCGCCGATGTCGTGCAGCAGCAGCACGTCGACGCGGTCGACGCCGAGGCGCTGCAGGCTGGCTTCCACCGCGCGGCGCACGCCGTCGCGGCTGTAGTCGAATACCGCGCGCTTGCCGGCCACGTCGAAGCCGTCGGCCAGCGCGTCGCGGCCGGGCGCGTCCTCGATCAGGCGGCCGACCTTGGTGGAAAGGGTGTAGCTGGCGCGCGGTACGCCGGCCAGCGCGTCGCCCAGGCGTTCCTCGGCCAGGCCGTAGCCGTAGTAAGGCGCCGTGTCGAAATGGCGGATGCCGTGCTGCCAGGCGCGCTCGACCGCCAGGCGGGCGCTCGCTTCATCCACTCCCGCGTACAAGTTGCCGATGGGGGCACCGCCGAAGGCGAGCCGCGACACCGCGGGACCTCGCCGGGGCGGGCGCCGCTCGGCGCCTCGCGGGTTGGGAATGCCTGGATCGGCCATGCAGAAACTCCGCTCGCTGGGCGCCCCCGGCACCGGCCTGGACGGGGGCTCGGACGGGGACTTTGGCCCATGCGCAGGTCCCCTCTCAAATGCCCGCGCCGGGTATCGAATCAGTGTGCACCTATGAAATGTGTATTTACAAGTGGAAATCGGCCAGTGCATAAGACAGATGAAATTTGTGTTGCAACGCGACTTGAAACGATCTAAGTAAATATGAACCATCGGTTCGCCGGTGAAGTCGGCGACGTTCCGCTCGCCGGTGAAATCGCCGCCGCGACGGCATCTGGGGAAGTAAGGGGAGGTTTGGCGTGGACCGGCACGAAACCACTTCAGCGCCCGCTGGGGCCATCTGGCCAGCGGAGAGCGTGCTCGGCGCGTTGCCTCCGGCAGGGCGCGGCCCCAGCCGTCCCACCGCGGCTCCGGATGGTGCGCGCTCGACCGGCGCGGCCGCCAGCCGCGCTCCGTTCCTGGCCGCCGACGTCGGCGGCACCCATGCACGCCTGGCGCTGATGGCGCCGGGCAGCGGCGCGGGCGGCCCGGTGGTGCAGGCGTACCGGATCTTCCGCTGCGGCGAGCACGCCAGCTTCGCCGCCATCGTGCGCGCCTTCCTCGACGGCCTGGCCATGCGGCCGCGCGAACTGGTGCTGGCCTGCACCGGCTGCGCGCACGAAGGCGTGCTGATCAACGAGAGCCTGCCCTGGCGCATCGAGCCGGCGGCGCTGGCCGCCGAGCTGCGGCTGGACCAGGTCCATCTGATCAACGATTTCGTCGCGCTCACGCACGCGGCGCCGTATATCGACACCGCGCGTGCGCCGGTGCTGCATACCGCCGCGCGCGCCGCATCCACGCCCGGCCCCATCGTGGTGGTCGGGCCGGGCACCGGGCTGGGCGCCGCGGTGCGCCTGCCGGGTTCGCCGCCGGTGGTGCTGGCCAGCGAAGCCGGCCAGATGCAACTCGCCGCGCGCGTCGGCCGCGAGCAGGACGTGATGCGCCTGCTGGCCGGGCGCGATACGCATATCTCCTACGAAGCCGTGCTGTCCGGCCCCGGCGTGCTGCGCGTGTACGAAGCGCTGTGCCGCGAGCAGGGCAAGGCGCCGGCGTGCGCGGAACCGGCGGCCGTGACCGCCGCCGCGATCGCCGGCAGCGATCCGCGCGCCACGGAAACGCTGGACCTGTTCTGCGGCTGGCTGGGTTCCTTCGCCGGCGACCTGGCCATGCTGTACCAGGCCACCGGCGGCATCTACCTCGCCGGCGGTTTTCTCTCGCGCATTGCCGGCTACGTGCGCGCCAGCCGTTTCGTCGAACGTTTTCTCGACAAGGGCGTGATGCGCCCGTTCCTGGACAACGTGCCGGTGCGCGTGGTCGACCACGGCCAGCTCGGCGTGATCGGCGCCGCCAGCTGGTACCTGGACCAGCCGGCGCGGCAGTGATGCGGGCATCCATGCAAACGCTGGCGCTGGTGCTGACCGCAGCCTCGTTCGCGGCCGCCGCCGGCACGCCGGATACGCGCACCATCGAAGCGCAGTGGCGCGAGGCGAACCGGCCTTACGACGGCGCACGCGCCGCGTTGCTGAAGGACGTCGACGCGCAGGCCTGGCAAGGCCCGTTCTCGCCCGACTGGGAAACGCTGGCCCACTACCGCGCGCCGGACTGGTACCGCGATGCCAAGTTCGGCGTGTTCATCCACTGGGGCGTGTATTCGGTGGCCGCGTACAAGGGCGAGTGGTATCCGCGCCATATGTACGAACGCGAAGGCAAGTACGCCGATTACCACCAGCACCAGGTCGACACCTACGGCGCGCAGGCCGGCTACAAGGAGCTGATTCCGCGCTTCACGGCGGAGAAGTTCGACCCCGCCGCGTGGGCCAAATTGTTCCGCGAAGCCGGCGCGCGCTACGTGGTGCCGGTGGCGGAGCATCACGACGGCTTCGCCATGTACGACTCGCGCTTGAGCGACTGGACCGCGGTGAAGATGGGCCCGAAGCGCGACGTGATCGGCCAGCTCGCCAAGGCCGTGCGCGCCGAAGGCATGAAGCTCGGCCTTTCCTCGCACCGCGCCGAGCACGACTGGTTCTTCTCGTTCGGCCGCCAGTTCGATGCCGACGTCAACGACCCGCGCTACGCCGCGCTGTACGGCCCCGCGCATCCGCTGCAGGGCGCCAAGGGCGAAGACGGCAAGGAACACGACTGGACCTTCGTTTCGGACGCCTATCTCGACGACTGGCTGGCGCGTTCCGGCGAGATCGTCGAAGGCTACAAGCCCGACCTGATGTACTTCGACTGGTGGGTGGACCAGCCGCGCTTCCGCGGCGCCCTGGCCCGCTTCGCCGCGTTCTACTACAACCAGGCCGCCGCGCGCGGGCAGGGCGTGGTGCTCAACTACAAGCTGGACGGCATGCGCGCCGGCAGCGGCACCTTGAATATCGAGCGCGGCCAGGCCGCGGACATCCGCCCCCAGCCGTGGCAGACCGAAACCTCGGTCAGCCGCGAATCCTGGGGCTATGTCGAGCACGACAGCTACAAGGACCCGGACGAGATCGTGCACCTGCTGGCCGACGTGGTCAGCAAGAACGGCAACCTGCTGTTGAACGTCGGCCCCAAGGGCGACGGCAGCATGCCGCCGGAAGCGGTGGCGATCCTGCACGCGGTGGGCGGCTGGCTGCATGCCAACGGCGAGGCGATCTACGGCACGCGCCCCTGGCAGCGCTACGGCGAAGGCCCGACGCAAGTGGCGGCGGGCACCATGCAGGACAGCAAGACCAAGCCCTACACCGCCGAGGATTTCCGCTTCACCACGCGCGGCGGCCGGCTGTATGCGATCGAGCTGGGCCAGCCCAAAGACGGCCGCGCGGTGATCCATTCGATCGGCGCCGATCAGCGCGTACGCCGCGTCACCTTGCTGGCCGGCGGCGCCGACATTCCCTTCGAGCAGCAGGCCGACGGCCTGCATCTGCGCCTCCCCACTCTCCCCACTGGACCGCACGCCTATGCCTATCGCATCGAACTGCACTGAGCCGCGCCGCCCGCGCCGCCGTCTTGCCGCCGCGCTGCTGTGCGCCTGCGCCGGCTTTGCCGCGCACGCGCAGGACGCCACCGCGCCCACCGCCAAGACGCAGAGCCCGCGGCGCAACAGCGAGCTGTGGGAGCAGGCCAGCGCCAAGTTCGAGCCGCAGCGCCGCGCGCTGCTGGCCGAGGTGGAGAGGGGCGAAGCCGTCGGTCCGTTCCGCGCCGACTGGGCTTCTCTTCAGGGCTACCGTTCGCCCGGCTGGTACGACGACGCCAAGTTCGGCATCTTCATCCACTGGGGCGTGTACTCGGTGCCGGCCTTCGGCAGCGAGTGGTACTCGCGCAACATGTACGTGCAGGGCAGCAAGGAATTCGCCCATCACGTGGCCACCTACGGCCCGCAGGCGAAGTTCGGCTACAAGGACTTCATCCCGATGTTCAAGGCGGAGAAGTTCGATCCCGCCGCCTGGGCCAAGCTGTTCCACGATGCCGGCGCACGCTACGTGGTGCCGGTGGCGGAGCATCACGACGGCTTCGCCATGTACGACTCCAAGCTCAGTGATTGGACCGCGGTGAAGATGGGTCCCAAGCGCGACGTGATCGGCCAGCTGGCCAAGGCGATCCGCGCCGAAGGGTTGCACTTCGGTCTCTCCTCGCATCGCGCCGAGCACGACTGGTTCATGGGCAACGGCCGCGAGTTCGCTTCCGACGTCAACGATCCCAAGTACGCCGAGTTCTACGGCCCCGCGCAGCTGCGCATGAGCGGCCCGGACAGCGACAATCTTTCCGGCGACTTCACCTACGTCTCGCAAGCCTGGCTGGACGACTGGCTGGCGCGCACCACCGAGCTGATCGACGACTACCATCCGGACCTCATCTACTTCGACTGGTGGATCGGCCACCCCACTTTCCGCAACTCGCTGCCGAAGATGCTGGCCTACTACTACAACCAGGGCGCCACGCGCGGCGGCGTGGTGGTCAACTACAAGTTCGGCGAGTTCGCCGACGGCGCCGGTACCTACGACGTGGAGCGCGGCCGCCTCACCGGCATCAATCCCACGCACTGGCAGACCGACACCTCGATCAGCAACGATTCCTGGGGCTTCGTCGAGCACGACACCTACAAGCAGCCGCAGGAACTGATCCAGCTGCTGGTCGACGTGGTGAGCAAGAACGGCAACCTGCTGCTGAATATCGGCCCGCGCGCCGACGGCAGCATTCCGCAGGCCGCGCAGGACACCTTGCACTCCATCGGCCGCTGGCTGAAGACCAATGGCGAGGCGATCTACGGCACCACGCCCTGGCGCCAGTTCGGCGAAGGCCCCACCGAAGTGGTCGGCGGCTCGTTCCAGGACACCAAGAGCAAGGCCAATACCGCGCAGGATTTCCGCTTCACCAAACATGGCGACAAGCTCTACGCGATCGAGCTGGCCTGGCCGGCCGACGGCAAGGCGGTGATCCACGCCGTCAAGGCCAGCGACGGCGTGAAGGCGGTGACTCTGCTCGCCAACGGCAAGGCGGTGGCGTTCAAGCAGCAGGACGACGGCCTGCACCTGACTCTGCCGGCCAAGCCGGTCGGCGAATACGCGTACGTGCTGCGCATCGAACTGGGGGCTCCGTGATGCGGCGCCTGCTACTGCTTGCCTTGTTGTTATTGCTGCCGGCGCTGGCCAGTGCGCGCATTCCCGGCGCGATGTTCTATCTGATGGACACGCCCAAATCGATGGCTTCGTTCGAGGCGCACGCCGGCAAGATCGGCGTGGTGGTGCCCACCTGGTATCACGTGGACGAAAGCGGCCTGGTCTCCGGCGAGCCGAATCCGCTGGTGATGCAGATCGCCAGACAGCATCGCATGCCGGTGATGCCGATCCTTTCGGCCGGCGGCGTGCGCGACAAGTTCCACCAGCTGCTGCACGACGAGGCGGCGAAGAAGGCGATGATCGCCGCGCTGGTGGAGCAGGGTACAAAGCACGGTTATCTCGGCTTCCAGTTCGACTTCGAGAACATCGACTGGAACGACCGCGACGCGCTCAGCCTGATGACCAGGCAGACCGCGGAAGCGCTGCACAAGCACGGCCTGCAGCTGTCCATCGCGGTGGTGCCGAATGCGCCCGGCTACGCGGGCGGCGGCGGTTTCGCGCAGTGGATGTGGAAGTTCTGGCGCGGCGCCTACGACCTCAAGGCGCTGGGCCAGTCGGCCGACCTGATCTGCCTGATGACCTACGACCAGCACACGCGCTGGACCACGCCCGGCCCGGTGGGCGGCATGCCGTGGACGGTGCAGCACCTGGAATACGCGCTCACCCTGGTGCCGAAGGACAAGCTCTCGGTCGGCATCGCCACCTACGGCTATCACTGGTACACCGCCGACCCGCGCCGCGACGACGGCAAGGAGGAATCGAACATCGCCGCCTCGTACATCGACGCGGACGAGTCCTTCCCGCTGGCCCGGCAATACGGCGCCACCATCCAGTGGGACCCGGTGGAGCACGAGAGCTGGTTCTGGTTCTACCGCGACGGCATGCGCGAATGGGTGTTCCTGCCCGACGCGCGCGCCTTCGCCGACCGCGTGGCCCTGGTCAAGCAATATGGCCTGCAGGGCTATTGCTCCTGGGTGCTGGGCGCCGAGGATCCGAAGGTATGGGATGCACTGCCGGAGGCGACGCGATGAGGAAGGAAAAGGCCTTGCGCCTGGGCTTGGGCGCGCTGGCGCTGGCCTGGTGCGCGTTCGCGCATGCGGGCCTGGCGCTGCTGCCGTATCCGAAGCAGGTGGAAGAGGGCAAGGGCAGCTTCGTGCTGGACAAGAAGGTCGCCATCGAGGCGCCGGCCGATGCGCGCTCGAAGGAGATCGCCGCCTTCCTGCATGACGCGGTGCGGGCGCAGGCGGGCCTCGATCTGCCTATGGGCAGCCGGGGCCGGCGCATCGCGCTGCAGCTCGATCCGCAGATCGCCGGCGAAGAGGCTTACCGCCTCGAGGTCACGCCGCGCGGCATCGAGATCCGCGCAGCCACCGACAAGGGCCTGTTCTGGGGCGTGCAGACGCTGCGCCAGCTGCTCCCGGCGGATGTTTCCGGATCGGCCAAGGTAACGATACCAACGGTGCGCATCGAGGATGCGCCGGCCTTCGTCTACCGCGGCCACATGCTCGACGTGGGCCGGCATTTCTATCCCGTGTCCTTTATCGAGAAGCAGCTGGACCTGATGAGCTACTACAAGCTCAATGTGTTCCGCTGGCATCTCACCGAAGACCAGGGCTGGCGCATCGAGATCAAGCGCTATCCCAAGCTCACCGAAGTCGGCGCCTGGCGCACCGAGGCCGACGGCAGCCGCTACGGCGGCTTCTACACGCAGGACCAGATCCGCGAAGTGGTCGAATACGCGCGCCAGCGCAACATCATGGTGATTCCGGAGATCGAGATGCCGGGCCACAGCTCGGCGGCGATCGCCGCCTACCCGGAGCTGTCCTGCGCGAAGAAGCCGGTTCCCGTGCAGACCGGCTGGGGCGTGTTCAGCGACGTGTTCTGCCCGGCGGACGAGAACGTCTACGTGTTCCTGCAGAACGTGCTGGACGAAGTGCTGCCGCTGTTCCCCTCGCCCTACGTGCATATCGGCGGCGACGAAGTGCCGGCCGGCGCGTGGAGCCATTGCGAGGCCTGCGACAAGCTGATCCGCGACGAAGGCCTGGAAAACGAAGCGGGCCTGCAGAGTTATTTCATCCGCCGCATGCAGGTGTACCTGGCCGGCAAGGGCAAGACCATGATCGGCTGGGACGAGGTCCTGGAAGGCGGGGTGGACGCCGCCGCCGTGGTCGAGGTGTGGCGCGGCGATGCCGGCTTCCACAAGGCGTTCGCCAACGGCAATCGCGTCGTCAATGCCAGCCCGTACTACCTCGACTCGCCGCTGTCGCGGCTGAGCGTGGAAAAGCTCTACCTGGTCGATCCGCTCGGCGATGCCGACTACGCGCAGAGCAAGCTGGTGCTCGGCGCCGAGGCGCCGCTGTGGAGCGAGCGCGCCGATCCGCTGAACGCCGAGCAGCGCCTGTATCCGCGCCTGCTCGCCTTCGCCGAGCGCCTGTGGCGCGGCGGCAGCGCCGATGCGGTGGCCTATGCGGATTTCCACCAGCGCCTGGCCGCGCACTATCCGCGGCTGGATGCCTGGCAGGTGGCGTACGGACCGGAAGACCGCAACACCGCCGACTACACGGTCACCGCCAACGCCGCCCGCGACGGCTGGCAGGTCAGCGCGCAGCGCGGCTTCGACGACGTGGTCACCCACTACACCACCGACGGCAGCGAGCCCACCGCGGCCTCGCCTTCGTTCACCGATGTATTGGACCTGAAACAGCCCGGCACCTTGCGCGTGGTGCCGTTCCGCCGCGGCCGCGCCTACGACCATCCGCGCGCGTTCCAGCTGGAGCGCAGCGCCAGTTTCGGCGCGGCGGCCAGCGTGGATCCGGCCCCCGACGCCGCCTACAGCGGCCACGGCGCCGCCACGCTCACCGACGGCGTGCTGGGCAGCGGCGAGTTCAAGAGCGGCGCCTGGCTGGGCTGGGAGGAGCTCGACCCCAAGCTGAGCCTGGACCTGGGCAGCGTCACCGAGCTGCACGAGGTGAGCGTGGGCGTGCTGCAGCAGGACGAATCCTGGATCTGGTGGCCGCGCAAGGTGCGCTTCGCCGCCTCGGCGGACGGCAAGCACTGGACCACCCTGCGCGACGTGAAGATCAAGCCGATCGAACGCGATCATGTGGCCCATATACAGCGTGTGGCCTATACGGCTTCGCGGCCGTTCCGCGCACGCTATCTGCGTATCGAATTGACCCGCCATGCGGCGGAAGACGACCGCCATACCTGGACGTTCGTCGACGAAATCCTGGCGCGCTGAGGGAGCGCGCCGGGCAACAGGAGCAACAAGCTGTGCCCACGCCTTCGGGGGAAGGCATCCATCTAACGGGGAGGAGTTAAACCATGTCGCACATCGCACTACGCCGTCACAGACTCGCCAGCGCACTCGCGCTGGTGCTGCTGCCCACGTTCGCGCTGCACGCGCAGGACGCCGGCACCAACCAGGCCCAGTCGCAGGACCAGGCCGCGCAAGGGGAAAAGAAGGCCAAGACGCTGGACAAGGTCGTGGTCACCGGTTCGCGCATCGCGCGCGCCGAAGTGGAAGGACCGGCGCCGGTCAACATCATCAAGGGCGAGGACATCCAGAAGCAGGGCTTCAACACCGTGTTCGAGGTGATGAACTCGATCACCCAGGCCGGCATCGCCGAAACGCCGCCGAGCTGGGGCAGCACCTCGGTCAACGCGCGCCAGCTCAACCTGCGCAACATGGGTTCCAACCGCAGCCTGCTGCTGATCGACGGCCACCGCGTCACCGATTACCCGATGCCGGCCAACGGCAAGACCAACTTCCAGAACTACAACAACATCCCCACCGGCATGATCGACCGCATCGAGGTGCTGGCCACCGGCGCCTCGGCGATCTACGGCTCGGACGCCATCGCCGGCGTGGTCAACATCATCCTGAAGAAGAACTACCAGGGTGACGACATCAAGGTGCAGGTCGGCAGTTCCACCCGCGGCGGACGCGACTTCGGCGACATCAACTTCGTCGGCGGCCGTTCGGGCGACAACTGGAGCGTGGTGTACAACCTGCAGCGCAGCCACCGCACGCCGCTGTGGGGCCGCGACCGCCGCTACACCGATTCGGACGCCGACGCCGGCTACGGCGCCTGGGACCAGAACGCGCGCATGTTCGGCTACCCGCGCTACACCGGCCTGATGCTGGCCGACGGCAACGGCAACTACATCACGCCGCCGGCCGGCGCCTGCAACCAGCGCGGCTTCAAGAACAACTTCAGCCAGTACCACAAGCAGACGGTGGCGACCAACGGCAACACGGTCGATCCCACCAACATCACCGACCTCGGCAGCTACTGCGCGCAGAACGACCTGTTCGGCAACTGGGTGCTGACGCCAGGCCGCGACGACCGCGACGCCTACGTGTCCGGCACCTACGACTTCGGCGGCGGCCTGCAGGCCTACGGCTCGGTGGGCTATTGGGAAACCCACGGCGTGTCCAACACCGAGCTGCCGTTCCTGTATCCGATGGGCGGCATCCCCGGTTCGTTCTACGACCAGGGCACGGGCCAGGTGATCACCAACTATTTCCGCCAGCTCACGCCGGGCGAAATGGGCGGCTACGGCAATACCCACGACGACGAAAAGAACTGGGACATCCATGCCGGCCTGCGCGGCACCTTGTTCGACAACCGCTTCAACTGGGACTTGAACGTCGGCCACGCCAAGTACATCGTGCGCGAGAGCTACACCGGCCTGAACGAGCAGGGCATGTTCAATTACTTCTTCGGCCCGCAGCAGGGCACCACCACGGTGGGCGGCGAGGAGTATCCGGTCTACACGATCAACCAGCAGCGCTTCTGGAATCCGATCTCCACGGCCGACTACCGCACGTTCGCCGTGACCGGCCAGAACACCGCGGTGTCGTGGATGGACCAGGCCTCGCTGAACCTCACCGGCGACCTGTTCAACACCTGGGCCGGCCCGGTCGGCTTCGCCGGCGTGCTGGAAGCCAACCACCAGGGCTACAAGCTGACGCCCGATGCGCGCGGCAACACCACCACCTTCGGCGACCCCTTCCAGGACTACAACGCCGGCGGCGGCACCCGCATGCGCCTGTCGGCGGGTACCGAGTTCCGCGTGCCGCTGTCGGACACGCTGACCTGGAGCCTGTCCGGCCGCCTGGACAAGTACCGCGACGCCAGCGATGCCGACATCGCCCGCACCTGGGGCACGGCGATCGAGTGGCGCCCGGTGGCCGGCCTGCTGCTGCGCGGCACCTACGGCACCAACTTCCACGCGCCGGACATGCAGTACCTGTACAAGCAGGACTCGCTGTCGACCAAGGGCATCTACTCCGACTACTACCAGTGCATCGCCGCCAACCAGGCGGTCTGTCCGGCCATCCAGCACACCACCTACTACACCTTGCACGCCGCCGGCGGCCAGAACCTGCTGCCGGAAGAAGGCCATGCCTGGACCTATGGCTTCGTGTGGGACGTCAACTGGGTCGAGGGCCTGTCGATCTCCGCCGACTACTGGCACATGGGCATCGACAACGCCATCGACAACGTCGGCGAGGACGACGTGCTGAAGGACGAGGCGGGCTGCCGCACCGGCCTGCAGGTGGGCGGCGCGCCGTACACCCTGCATCCGCAGGGTTCGGAGTACTGCAAGCAGATCATCGCCAACGTGATCCGCGACGGGCAGGGCAACATCACCGCCGTCTACACCGGTCCGATCAACCAGAACAAGCTGTACGTCAGCGGCGTGGACGCCAACGTCAGCTATCGCTGGAAGACCCAGAACTGGGGCGCGTTCAACTTCTCGCTGGACTGGACCGACAACCTCTCGTACAAGCTGCGCAAGTACGCCAGCGATCCGCTGCTCAACACCCGCTACGACCGCGTCGCCACGCGCACCCGCGCCACCCTGAACTGGCTGAACGGCCCGTGGGACGTGACCGTGTACGGCGAACGCCAGGGCGGCGTGCGCGCGCCGCACTACGGCGGTTGCGAGGTGCTGGCCAACGGCATCACGCCGTCGCTGGGCGATCCGTCCTGCGTGGTCTACCACGCCTACACCTCGCCGTGGGTGACCTTCAGCAGCACCGTGGGCTACCGCTTCGACGAGAAGCTGCGGCTCGGCCTGACCGTCACCAATCTGTTCGACAAGGTCGGCAAGATCCCGTACTACGCGGGCGGCTTCGAGTTCATCCCGACGCTGCAGGGCGCCAACTACAACGGCCGCGAGATCTCGCTGCAGGTGGAATACAAACTCGACTAAGGCAAGAAGGCGGGGCGCCGGCTGGCGCCCCGCCGGTTGGTCCGGCTGCCCCGGCCGGGTAACTCACAACATAAGCAGGAACAACACATGTCGAAGTGGTCGCAACGTCTCCTCTGCCTTGCGCTCGGCGCGGGCCTGGCCTTCACCGCCCACGCGCAGAACGCCGCCGGCCTCACTCCCTCGCCGCAGCAGTCGCACTGGCAGGACCTGGAGTTCGGCGTGATCGTGCACTTCGGCACCAACACCTTCCTCGACCGCGAATGGGGCGACGGCAAGGCCGACCCGAAGGTATTCAATCCGGACAAGGTGGACCCCGTGCAGTGGGCGCGCGCCAGCCGCGCGGCCGGCGCCACCTACATGGTGATGGTGGCCAAGCACCACGACGGTTTCGCGCTGTGGCCCACCGGGCAGAGCAACTACTCGGTGAAGAGCAGCCCGTGGATGGGCGGCAAGGGCGACCTGGTGAAGCTGGCCTCGGACGCCGCCGCCAAGGAAGGGCTGGAGTTCGGCATCTATCTGTCGCCTTGGGACCGCCACGAGCCGCGCTATGCCGACTCCAAGGCCTACGACAACTACTACGTGGCCCAGCTGGGCGAGCTGGTGCAGAACTACGGCATGCTCGCCGAGTGGTGGCTGGACGGCGCCGGCAGCGCCGGCCACGTCTACGATTTCAAGCGCTATATCGAGGAGCTGCGCACCTACCAGCCCAATGCGGTGGTATTCGCCGACATGGCGCTGTTCGAATACGGCGACGCGCGCTGGGTGGGCCAGGAAGACGGCCATATCCGCTACGAGAACTGGAACGTGATCGACCGCCACGGCTACGAGCGCTGGCGCCCGGTGGAAGTGGACACGCCGCTGCACAAGCTGCACTGGTTCTGGCACCCCAACGACGAGGCCTCGCTCAAGAGCGTGCCCGAGCTGATGGACATCTGGGAGAGCAGCGTGGGCCGCGGCGGCCAGCTGATGCTCGGCATCGCGCCGGACAATCACGGCCTGCTGCCGCAAGCGGACGTCAAGCGGCTGGAAGAGTTCGGCAAGGCGGTGGAAGCGCGCTACGGCGACGCCGCCAACCTGGCGCGCAAGCATGCGAAGACCGACGAGAATACCGAGCGCGCGCTCGACGGCAACCGCGACAGCTTCTGGTCCGCCCCCGCCGACGCGCGCAGCGCCACGCTGGAAGTGGACTTCGGCAAGCCGGTGACCTTCGACCGCACGCTGGCGATGGAGTGGCTGGACGAAGGGCAGGCGGTGCGCCGCTATGCGGTGGAAATCTGGGACGGCCAGGCCTGGAAGGCGGTGGCGCGGGCCGAGGCGATCGGACATAAGAAGATCGATACCTTTGCGCCGGTCACGGCACAGAAGGTACGGTTGCATATCCTGTCCAGCGCGGGCGTCGCGCGCATCCGCGAATTCCAGGTGTTCGACGCCCGGCACTAAAACCCCCTCTCCCCTCCGGGGAGAGGGTTGGGGTGAGGGGCCGGCCGGAGCGCAAGCGTGAAGCGCACCGCTCCGGTGCTTTAGCCCCTCTCCCTCCGGGAGAGGGGCTGGGGTGAGGGTACGGGCGGAGCGCAAGAGTGATGTGCGCCGCTCCGGCCGTACCCTCATCCGGCTGCCGCCACCTTCTCCCCGTGCACAAATGGGTGAACGGGGAGAAGGATTCCAGATCGAAAACTGACGACTACATCGGAACTTTTCATGCAGAGAAGCGCAACGTTCCCCTACTGGTCCGCCTTGGCGGTGTCGCTGCTTCTGACCGGCCCCGCCGCCGCCGCGCAGCTGAGCGCACAGTCCCTCGCCCAGGGTTGGCAATTCCACATCGCGCCGAAATCGGCCGAGGCCAAGGCCCACCCCGAAGCCGCCGAATGGCGCGCCGCCGAAGTACCGGGCAGCGTGCAGACCGACCTGCTCAAGGCCGGCGTCATCACCGATCCGTTCTATCGCGACAACGAGGCGCGCCTGCAGTGGATCGGCCTGGCCGACTGGGATTACCGGCTGGGCTTCAAGGCCGACCCGGCCACGCTCAAGCGGGGCCATGTGGAGCTGGTGTTCGACGGGCTCGACACCTATGCCGACGTCACCCTCAACGGCCGCAAGCTGGTCGCCGCCGACAACATGTTCCGCCGCTGGCGCGTGCCGGTGAAGGGCGTACTGCGCTCCGGCGAGAACAAGCTCGAAGTGCACCTGCATTCGCCGATCGCGCGCCTGCAGCCGTGGCTGCTCAAGCAGCCGTATGCGCTGCCTGGCGAGTTCGATTCGGCCTTCGGCGACGAGCCCAAGGGCAAGCAGAGCGCCAACTACATCCGCAAGGCCAACTACCAGTACGGCTGGGACTGGGGCCCGCGCTACGTCACCCTCGGCATCTGGCAGCCGGTGCGGCTGGAAAGCTGGGACGACGTGCGCATGAGCGATGTCCACATCGCCCAGCAGCACGTCGACGCCGACGTGGCCGAACTGCACGCGGAAGCGAACGTGCAGGCCGACCAGGCCGGCAAGGCGAAACTCACCGTGAGCTGGTCCGACCCCGACGGCAGCCGCCAGCAGGCCAGCCAGGACGTCGAACTGCGCAAGGGCGACAACGCGCTCAGCCTGCCGATCCGCATCGAGCATCCGCGCCGCTGGTGGCCGGTCGGCTACGGCGCGCAGGACATGTACCGCTTCGAGGTCGCCCTGAGTCGCGACGGCGCCACCCTGGCCGCCGCCAGCCGCGCCACCGGCCTGCGCAGCGTCGAGCTGCGCCGCGACAAGGACCAGTGGGGCCGCGGCTTCGCCTTCGTGGTCAACGGCGTGCCGGTCTTCGCCAAGGGCGCCAACCTGATTCCGTTCGACAGCTTCCCCAACCGCGCCACGCCCGAGCGCATGGCGCAGATCCTGCGCTCCGCGCGCGACGCCAACATGAACATGCTGCGCATGTGGGGCGGCGGGCATTACCAGAGCGATGCGTTCTACGAGGAAGCCGACCGGCTGGGCCTGATGATCTGGCAGGACTTTATGTTCGGCGGCGCCATCCCGCCCTACGACGAAGCCTTCCGCGAGAACACGCGCATCGAGGCGGTGGAGCAGGTGCGCCGCCTGCGCGACCACCCCAGCATCGTGCTCTGGTGCGGCAACAACGAAGTGCAGACCGGCTGGGAAGCCTGGGACGACCGCAAGAAGTTCAAGGCCTCGCTGGCGCCGGACGAACTGGCGCGCATCGAAAGCGGCATGAAGGCGCTGTTCGGCGAGACCCTGCGCAGCGTGGTGCGCGAGAACGCGCCCGACGTGCCGTACTGGGCCAGCTCGCCCAGCACCGACTACGAAGGCCCGGCCAACCAGCTCACCGACGGCGACTACCATTCGTGGAGCGTGTGGTCCGGTTCCAAGCCGATCGAGCATTACTTGAGCGAAACGCCGCGCTTCCAGTCCGAGTACGGCCTGCAGTCCTTCCCGGTGATGGCCACCGTGCGCGCTTTCGCCGAAGAGCGCGACCTGGAGCCGAACTCGCCGGTGATGCGCGCGCACCAGAAGTTCGCCAACGGCGACGGCAACGACCGCCTGCTGCTGTATATCCGCAAGTATTACGGCGAGCCGAAGGATTTCGAATCGTTCGTGTACCTGAGCCAGGTGATGCAGGCCGAGGGTATCGAGCTGGCCGCCGAGCATCTGCGCAGCGTGCGGCCGCAGGCGATGGGTTCGCTGTATTGGCAGTTGAACGATGTATGGCCGGGTGCGTCCTGGTCCAGCGTGGATTACTTCGGCCGCTGGAAGGCGCTGCAGTTCCACGCCCGCCGCTTCTATGCGCCGGTGCGCGTGGTGGCCGTCCATAACGACGGGCGTAGCGACGTGTTCGTGGTCTCCGATCGCACCGAGCCGTTCCAGGCCACCTTGCGCAGCCGCGTGATGAGCATGGACGGCAGGGTGCTGCGCGAGAGCAAGCAGGCGCTCAAGGTGGCGCCCTTGGCCAGTGCCAAGGTGGCCAGCCCCACCGACGCCGAACTGCTGCGCAAGGCGGACCCCGCCGGCAGCTTCGCCGTGTACGAACTGGTGGACGACAAGGGCCGGCTGCTGTCGCGCCACCTGCTGTTCGCCAAGCCGCCGATCGAACTGAAACTGCCGGATCCGGACCTGAAGGCCGAGCTGCGCGACAACGGGCAGGGCGGCCTGCTGGTGGTCAGCGCGAGGCGCCTGGCACGCGAAGTGTGGGTGGATTTCGGCACGCTCGACGCCGCGCCGGAAGACAACGCCTTCGACCTGCTGCCCGGCGAGACGCGCGAACTGCGCATCACCAGCGAAGCCGGCATCGATGCCCTGCGCGGCGCGCTGCACGTGCGCTCGCTGGCCGGCGCCACCAAGGGAGACGCCAAGCCGTGAATGCCAACCGCCGCGATGTATTGAAGATGATGTCGTTCGCGCTCGGCGCCGCCGCGGTCGGCGGCCCGGGCCTGATGTCCACTGCGCGCGCCGCCGCCGGCGGTTTCGTCAGCAAGCGTCCGCCGCTGGCCAGGCGCAAGTTCACCAGCAAGGCGGTGGAGCAGGTGATCGCGCGCACCAAGGCCAGGATCGCCGATCCGGAACTGGCCTGGCTGTTCGAGAACTGCTATCCCAACACGCTCGACACCACGGTGGAGCTGGGCACGCTGCGCGGCAAGCCGGACACCTTCGTGGTCACCGGCGATATCGACGCGATGTGGCTGCGCGACTCGTCGGCGCAGGTGTGGCCCTACGTGCCGCTGGCGAAGCAGGACGCCGATCTGCGCCGGCTGTTCCGCGGCCTGATCCGCCGCCAGGCCGTATGCATCGCGATCGATCCATACGCCAACGCCTTCCTGCCCGATCCCACCGCCAAGACCAACCTGGACTGGGCGCAGCACGACGTCACCGACATGCGCCCCGGCGTGGCCGAGCGCAAATGGGAAATCGATTCGCTGTGCTATCCGGTGCGCCTGGCCACGGCGTACTGGAAAGCCACCGGCGACCGCGAACCCTTCGACGACGACTGGCGCGCCGCGATGCGGCTGGTGGTGCAGACCTTCCGCGAGCAGCAGCGCAAGGACGGCCCGGGGCCGTACCGTTTCCAGCGGCAGTCGCTGATTCCCACCGAAAGCCTGTTCCTGGGCGGCTACGGCAGCCCGGCCAGGCCGGTGGGGCTGATCCATTCGATGTTCCGTCCCTCCGACGACGCCTGTCTGTATCCGCTGTTCATTCCCGCCAATCTGTTCGCCGTGCACGTGCTGCGCGAGCTGGGCGCGATGACGCAGAGCCTGTTCAACGATGCGGCCTTTGCGCAGGAGTGCAAGGCGCTGGCCGACGAAGTGCAGCAGGCCGCCGAAAAGTACGGCGTGATGCGCGACGAGCAGGGCAGGGAGTTCTGGGCCTACGAAGTGGACGGCTACGGCAACCAGCTGTTCATGGACGACGCGAACGCGCCGGGCCTGCTCAGCCTGGCGTACCTGGGCTGCTGTCCGGTGGACGATGCGCGCTATCGCCGCACGCGCGAGCTGGCGTGGAGCACGCGCAATCCGTATTTCTTCTCGGGCAAGGCCGCCGAAGGCGTCGGCGGCCCGCATGAAGGCCTGCGCATGATCTGGCCGATGTCGATCATGATGCGCGCCTTCACCAGCACCGACGAAGCGCAGACGCGCCAGTGCCTGCAGTGGCTGAAGACCACGCATGCCGGCAGCGGCTTCATGCACGAGGCTTTCGACCAGGACGATCCGGCGCATTTCACCCGGTCCTGGTTTGCCTGGGCCAATACGCTGTTCGGCGAACTGATCGTCGAATTGGCGCAGCGGCAACCGGCCTTGCTGCGCGCTTGAGGCGTATCCTGCTTTCCCCCCCCTCCATCCCCCTCTGGAGTTTTCCCCATGGTGACACGCAGGCGATTCCTGCAAGGCGCAGTGGCCGCGGCCCTGCTGGGCAACCGGCTCGATCCTTTCAACGGCATCGCCCAGGCGCATGCCGCCGGCGCCAAGGGCGGCGGCGCGGGCGAAGCCGCCACCGGCGTGTCGCGCTATGTGGACGTCTTTATCGGCACCGGCGGCCATGGCCATACTTTTCCCGGACCGTCGCTGCCGTTCGGCATGGTGCAGCTCAGCCCCGACACCTATGACGCGCAGTGGGACGCCTCGTCCGGCTACCACCAGGGCGACGGCTCGATCATGGGCTTCTCGCATACGCACCTGAGCGGCACCGGCGCGGCCGACATGCTCGACGTGCTGGTGATGCCGTGCACCGGTCCCGTGCGCCTGCAGCCGGGCGACCGCGAATACCGCGGCACCAATTACCGCTCGCGCTACGACGGCGTGCCGCCGACCAATACGCCCTCGCCGTCGCGCCAGGGCCAGCCGGCCACGCGCGGCTACCGCTCGCGCTACGACGTCGCCACCGAGCACGCGCATCCCGGCTATTACCAGGTGCAGCTGAAGGATTACGACGTGCTGGCCGAGCTGACCGCCACGCTGCGCGCCGGCCTGCACCGCTACACCTTCCGCGGCAAGGACGAAGGCCATCTGCTGATCGACTTCGCGCATGGCTTCCACGACGACCCGGCCAAGCCGACCAAGGTCAGCGACGCGAGCTTGCGCCTGGTCGGCAAGGACACCCTGGTCGGCAGCCGCCGCGTGCACCAGTGGGCGAATGGCCGCTATATCCATTTCGCGCTCAAAGTCTCGCGTCCGTTCGACAGCGCGGTGCTCTACAACAACGATGCGCCGCTGGCCGGTGCGAAAGATGCCAGCGGCACCAATCTGAAGGCCACGCTGCACTACAAGCAGCCGGGGCAGGCGCCGCTGCTGGTGAAGGTGGGCATTTCCGGCGTGGATATCGACGGCGCGCTGCGCAATCTCGATGCGGAAGTGCCGGGCTGGGATTTCGACGGCGCGCGCCATGCCGCGGAAGCGGCGTGGGAGCAGGAACTGGGCCGCATCCGCGTGGATGCCGCATCGGAAGACACCAAGAAGGTGTTCTACTCCGCGCTGTACCACACCATGCTCGCGCCCACGCTGTTCAGCGACGTGGACGGCCGCTACCGCGGCATGGACCTGAAGATCCACCACTTGCCCGAGGGCAGCCACAACTACAGCACCTATTCGCTGTGGGACACCTACCGCGCGGCGCATCCGCTGTACACGCTGTTCCAGGCCGAGCGCGTGCCCGACCTGGTCAACGGCCTGCTGCGCATGGCGGCGGAAAGCCCCGACGGCCCGCCGGTATGGCCGCTGCAGGGCGTGGAGACCGGTTGCATGATCGGCTACCACTCCGCGGTGGTGGTGTCCGAGGCGGTGGCCAAGGGCTTTGCCGGAGTGGACCCGAAGCAGGCCTGGCCGCTGTTCCGCAAGCGCGCGATGGAGGACGACTATCGCGGCCTGGCCTATTACCGCAAGCTCGGCTACATCCCCGCCGACAAGGAATGGGAAGCCGTCAGCAAGACGCTGGAATACGCCTACGACGACTGGGCGCTGTCGCACCTGGCCGACGCCGCCGGCGCGAAGGACGACGCGGAAGCGCTGCGCAAGCGCTCGCGCAACTACCGCAACGTGTTCGACAAGAGCGTGGCCTTCATGCGTCCGCGCGGCGAGAACGGCCAGTGGCTGGAACCGTTCGATCCGCGCAGCATCGGCCACAGCAAGCAGTGGCGCGACTTCACCGAGTCCAATGCCTGGCAGGCCACCTTCCTCAACCAGCACGACCTGTACGGCTACATGGAACTGTTCGGCGGCCAGCCCGCGTTCGAGCGCAAGCTGGACGAACTGTTCACCACCAGCTCCGAACTGCCGGCCGATGCCCCGCCGGATATCGCCGGCCTGGTCGGCCAGTACGCGCACGGCAACGAGCCGGGGCATCACATGGCCTACCTGTATGCCTACACCGGCGCGCACTACAAGACGCAGTCGCGCGTGCGCATGCTGCTCACCGACATGTACCGCGCCGACCCCGACGGCCTGGCCGGCAACGAGGATTGCGGGCAGATGAGCGCGTGGTACGTGCTCGGCGCGATGGGCCTGTATCCGGTGGACCCGGTGAGCACGCATTACGTATTCGGCAGCCCGGTGCTGGACCGCGCGGAAGTGGATATCGCCGGCAAGAAGCTGGTGGTGGAGGCCAAGGGCAATGCGGCGGACAGCCCCTATATCCAGTCCGTCACGTGGAACGGCAAGCCGTGGAGCAAGAGCTGGATCGCGCATGCGGATCTGGCGGCTGGCGGTACCTTGGTGTTCCAGATGGGGAAGGTGCCGAACAAGCAGTTTGGCGCGGCGCCGGGGGATCGGCCGCCGTCGTTTGGGGCGGTGATGAAGGCGTAAGTTCAAACTCGAGCTCTTCTCCCCGCCGGGGAGAAGATGCCGGCAGGCAGATGAGGGGCGGGTGCTCGCGTCAGAATATCTACGAAGCGTCGCTCGGCTTTGCGCTTCTGCTTCATCGCTCCGTAGGCCCCCCTCACCCCAACCCTCTCCCCAGCGGGGAGAGGGGGTTCAGCGCTTCAGTGCTTTTCGTGCGATTCCTCATGCCCCCGCGGCGCCTGCGCATGCGCCGCCGGTTGCGCATGCCCGCCACCCTGCTGCGGGCGATAAGCCGACATCGGCGCCGCGTGGTACGCCTGCGGCGCATAGGCATGTGACGGCTGCGCGCGCGGCATTTCCCGCTCACCCGCATACGAAGCGCGCTGCGGCGCCTCGTTGCGATAAGCCGGTGCGGTGTTGTGCATCGGCTGCGCCGGCCGTGGCGAGGCCATGTCGAGGCCACGCGGTTGCGGTGTCGGCGCACGGTTGGCATGCGGCGCGAAGGAGGCCGACGGCAGCGCGGCATGCGGCACGTGCGCCTGGAGGTTGGCCGGCGCCATCGCCGCATGCGCGGGCATCGCTTCACGCGCGGCGAACGCACCGGCACGCGGCGTCGCTGCGATGGCGGGCGCACCATGGTTCGCACTCGCGCGCAGCTCGCGGTTCTGCGCCGCCATGCTCATCTGCTGGCGCTGCGCCGCCACCGGCCCGCTGTGCTGCATGCGCGCGGCCTGCAGCTCCTGGGCATTGGCGCGCGCGGCGATGCCGCCTGGGCCGCCGTTGTAGCTGGTGCGGTTCACCGTGACGTTGTTGATCACCGTCTTGTTGTAGACGTTGGTGATGCGCGTGCTGACGTTGTTGACGCTGCGGTTGTAGTAGAAGCGGTCGCGGTTCCAGTAGCCGCCGGCATAACCGACGCCGGTGTAGCCGAAGCCGTAGTTGATGCCGCCGTAGAAGCCCACGCGCGGCCCCCAGTAGCCGGTATGGAACACGTACGCGCCGCCGCTCCAGCCCCACCAGGCCGGCGTCCACAGCGCGCCGGCGTACGGCGGTTCCACCCAGGTGCCCGGCACCCAGAAATAACCGCCGTCGTCGTCGTAGGCCCAGTAGCCCGGCACCCACAGATAGCCCGGCGCGGGGATCGGCGGCTGCACGTAGACCGGCAGCGGCGGCGGGGCAATGTTGACGGAGACGAACACGCCGGCCGTCGCGGTGGAGGGCAGCGCCGCGGCGCCGCCGGCCAGCAGGGCCAGGCCGAGCAGGCTGTGCGACAGGCGGGTGCGGAACGGAATGCGGTTCGATGCGAAGGACATGGCAACTCCTCGTCAGCGGCGTCGTTGCGGTGATGAGAACGGCGCGGGAGGCGCCGCGCTGACCGCTGCGGGGGAGGAGTTCAGGGGCGGTTCCGCGCCGCCGCGCCGGGCGTTCATGTAGCGCCGCGCAGCGCAAAAAAAGACGGCGCCTCGCGGCGCCGTCTTTCGGGTGTTGCGTGCAACGCGCGGCTTACAGGCCCAGCGCGGTCTCCGCCTTCACATACGGCAGGCCGTGCGCCTGGGCCACCGGCTCGCACACCACCTTGCCGTCGATCACGTTCAGGCCGTTGCGCAGGTGCGCGTCGTCGGCCAGCGCCTTCTGCCAGCCCTTGTTGGCCAGGGCCAGGGTGAAGGGCAGGGTCACGCTGTTGAGCGCGAAGGTGGACGTGCGCGCCACGGCGCCCGGCATGTTGGCCACGCAGTAGTGCACCACGCCGTCCACCACGTAGGTCGGGTCGGAATGGGTGGTGGCGTGCGAGGTTTCCACGCAGCCGCCCTGGTCGATCGCCACGTCGACGATCACCGAGCCCGGCTTCATGGTGCGCACCATGTCGTGGGTCACCAGCTTCGGCGCGGCGGCGCCCGGCACCAGCACGGTGCCGATCAGCAGGTCGGCGCGGCGCACCAGTTCCTCGATGGCCGAGCGGGTGGAGAACACGGTGGAGATCGAGGTGCCGAACTGCGTGGCCAGGCGCTTGAGCGCGTCGGCGGAGCGGTCCACCACGGTGACCTTGGCGCCCATGCCCACGGCAATGGTGGCCGCATGGGTGCCGGACACGCCGCCGCCCAGGATCACCACTTCCGCCGCCGGCACGCCCGGCACGCCGCCGAGCAGCACGCCGCGGCCGCCCTGGGCCTTCTCCAGCGAATGCGCGCCCACCTGCGGGGCGAGGCGGCCGGCGACCTCGGACATCGGGGTCAGCAGCGGCAGCGCGCCATTGGCGGCGGTGACGGTTTCATAAGCGATGCAGACCGCGCCGGAGGCGATCAGGTCGTGGGTCTGCTCGGCATCGGGCGCCAGGTGCAGGTAGGTGAACAGGATCTGGCCCTTGCGCAGCTTCTTGCGCTCCACGGCCAGCGGCTCCTTCACCTTCACGATCATGTCGGCCTCGGCAAAGATCGCGTCCGCGCCGTCGACGATCCTGGCGCCGGCGGCGACGTAGTCGGCGTCGGTCAGCCCGGCGCCCAGGCCGGCGCCGGCCTGGATCAGCACTTCGTGCCCGTGGTGTACCAGTTCCTGCACCGACGACGGGACGAGGCCGACGCGGTATTCGTGGTTCTTGATCTCTTTCGGTACACCGATGCGCATGGCTGGGAATCTCTCTTGGGAGTGAGGTGGCGACTGGCTCCGGCACGGGCGCCGGAAGCACAGCAGTATGATCGGTGCGATGAGCAATTTCTCGCTCATTTGGGCAGGGTTGGCGCTAAGATGTCGAACCTGATTCGACGAATGGCCAAATGTCCGGATATTTATGCCAAGCCTCGATCCAAGCCTCGACGACCGCGACCGCGCCATCCTCAAGCTGCTGCAGGAAGACGGCCGCCTGACCAATCTGGAGCTGGCCACCCGCATCAATCTCTCTCCCTCGGCCTGCCTGCGGCGGGTGAAGCTGCTGGAGGAGCGCGGGCTGATTTCGCGCTACGTGATGCTGCTGGATGAGAAGGCCGCGGGGCTGGCCGGGACGGCGTTCGTGCTGGTGACGCTGGATCAGCAGGGGCGGGCGGCGCTGGATGCGTTCGAGGCGGCGATTCAGCGGCATCCGGAGGTGACGGAGTGTTGTTTGTTGGCTGGCGCCGCCGATTACATGGTCAGGGTGGTGTATGCGGATTCCGCGGATTTTGAGCGGATTCATACGGATATTCTTACGCAGTTGCCTGGGGTGGTGAGGGTGCAGTCGACGTTGGCGTTGCGTACGGTGAAGAGGACGACGGCGTTGCCGGTGTGATGTTTTTCGCGGGGCGCGACTCTTTGCTCGTCATCCTGGCGTGGGCCTCGCTACTCGTCATCCCGGCGTAGGCCGGGATCCAGTAGCGACTAGGTGTGGTTGTCGCGACTTGGCCGCTTATGCAGCGGGCATTTCGGACGCCTGCCGGCGCCCGAGTTACTTTCTCTTTGCTGGCCCAAAGAGAAAGTAACCAAAGAGAGAATGGCCTAAGAGCAACGGCTCGCGACGCGACTAGAAGGAGCGGTGGGCGGCTGCGGTAACCGGATTAACCTGGGTCTACACGAAACGGCAGTGCGTTTACGTAGCGGGTGCTTCAACGTGCCGTGGCCGAGAGGATGTTCAGGGACTGGGGCCGGCTTTGGTTCTTCGTTCCTGCCTACCTCACCACTACACCCCTCTCCCCTCCGGGGAGAGGGCAGGGTGAGGGGCCGGGGCTCGCCGAAACGTAGCTACAAAGGCGCGCTTAGGCGTAGGTTGGGGTGAGCCGCAGGCGAACCCCAACGTTACGGTGCGCTTGGAGGTGCATTTACGGCGCTTTCCGTGCCGGCGTCAGCATCAACACATACGCCGCCGCCGACCAGCTGAAATTCGGCGACTGGTAGCCGTTGCCGGTCAACGGATCGTAGTTCTCATAAAACGGTGCCTGCGCCGTCAAACCGCGTGCATTGAGCACCAATCGCCGCGCCATCTCATCCGCCTGCTGCGCGTAGCCATGACGCCGCAGCGCTTCCACGCCGAAATACGCCTGGTCCAGCCACACCGGGCCGCGCCAATAACCCTTGACCGGCGAGAAGTGCGGATCGTCCGCCGCCAGTGTGGGAAACGGCATGCGCGTGGCGAACTTCTTCGGATCGAGCATCACCTGGCTCACCGCACGCGCCTGCGTAGCATCGGCAAGGCCGGCCCATAGCGGCGTCCAGCCTTCGGCGCCATACACGCGCACCGGCGAACGGTCGCTCAGGTGGATATCGAAGAAATAGCCGTGCTCGCGATCGAACATGCGTGTGCGCACCGCGGTCTGGATGCGCTCCGCTTCCTTCATCCACGCGGCGTGGTCGTCCACCTTGCCGAGCACTTCGGCGATACGCGCCAGGTCGATGGCTTCGCGATACAGATAGGCATTGAGGTCGACCGAGGCCTGGTCCAGCGACCACGCGCCGGGGCCGTTCGGCAGCATCTTTGCGCCGTCGAAGCGCACGGCGTTGTCCATGCCGCTTTCCCAGGCGGCGGCCATGCGGGTGCCGTCGGTGGAGCCGAATTCGGCCAGGCCGTCGTGGTCGTGATCGCGGGCGGTCCACCACCAGCGGTGGTAGCGGGCGAGCTTGCCGTACATCTCGGTGAGGAAGGCGCGGTCGGCAGTAGCGTCGTGCACCGCCAGCACGGCCCAGGTGGCGAGAGGGGGCTTGGTGTTGCGCCAGTTGTTGTCCTTGGTGTCCAGGTAGACGCAGTCCGGCACCATGCCGTCGGGGCGCTGGCGGTCGAACATGGCGCGGATCTGGTCGCGGGCGAGATCCGGTGCGAAGCGCGCGAGAGCGGCGGCGTGCTTCCACGAATCCCAGGCCCAGAAGCCGTTGAAGTCGGGGTTGGAATACGAAGGGATTACGCCGTCGTGACCGAGGTCGCCGCGTGCGGCGCGCCAGTTGGCGAGCAGGGTGGCTACGGCCTTGGCGGCGACGCGGCGGGCGTCGCCGTCGCTCACGCCGGGCAAGTGGGCGCTGTCGGCGAAGGCGAGGTAGCCGTCCCAGCGTGCGCGGTTGCGCCGCCATGCGTCGGCGTGGTCGACCAGCGGCGGCTGTTCGCGTGCGTTGTCGACCACCAGGGTCTGCTCGACGTACAGCGCGACGGGCTTGCCCGCTTCCACATGCAGCAGGCCGGCCGGTTCCAGTCGATAGCGCGGCCCTTCCGCCTGCGCCGCCACCTCGCGTCCGGCGAACAGCCGCGTGGCGAGAAACGAGCGGCGACCCAGCGTCTGCACGATGCCGCCATCGTCCGCGCGCGGCGCGCCGCCCATCGCTTCGCCTTCCACCTGCAGATGCAGGTCGCGGCTTGCGGTTGCGCTCAGTTCGATGCGCGCGACGGCATGCCACGCGTCGGCGAAGAACAAGGTTTCGCGTACCGACAAGCCGCCACCGGCATGCGTGCGTTCCAGATAGCCGGGGCCGGCGTGGCTTTCCGTTGCAGCCAGCGCGATCGGCTTGCCCGCACTGCTCTCCAGCGTCCACGCCGCGAAGCGCCGCCCCGCCCAGCGCCCGCCGTCGAGACTGTGCACGAACGGTCCGCTGAAGCCGGTGCCTTCGTCGCGCGCCGGCAGGCTGTAGCCGTGCCAGGCGCCGGCGTCGAAGAACAGGTTGAAGCGGCGGTCGGTGGCCGAGGTGGGCGTGCCGTGCAAGTCCAGCAGGTCGAGATAGCGCTCCGGCGCGCCAGCCTGCGCGCCTGGGGCGAGCGTGGCGGCCAGCAGCAGGGCGAACAGCGGTCGGCGCATCCGTGGGCACTCGTGGCGGGGAGCCGGCGATCTTTGCCGCAAACACGGTGCGCTGTCCTGTGCCGTTCGATGCACGGCCGTCATTCCGGCGCAGGCCGGAATCCAGTAGCGATATCGTCCGGCTTTCGCCGTGAGTCCCAAAGGCGAGCGCTTTGACGCCTCGCCGGTATACAGTCTGCCGCCACTGGATTCCGGCCTGCGCCGGAATGACGAGCTTGGCTTCATCCGCCAATCCCCCCGTTTCGTCGGCGCCCACGGCCTTCCGTCACAAGCGAAGTCCCAATCCCCGGCACCCCGGCTATGCTCCGCCCCGTCATCGCTTCCGGGGAAAGCCTTCCATGACCAGTTTCTTTTTCGTCATCCGCCTGGCGCTCGCCTGGTTCCTGGCCTTCATGCTTGCCGTGATCGTGTGGAACGGCATCAGCGAGGGTTATCACGGCCCGGCCTGGCCCTTCGTGCTGTTATGCATGGCCTTGCTCGGCATGGTGATCACCGGCGCGTTCTCGCATGTGCGGCGCGTGCGGCTGATCATGGGCCGGGCCGACGGCAGCAGCCTGAGCAGCCGCCAGCGCCGGCAGATCGAGATTCCGTTCGAGGCCGGCGAGGCCTTCCGCCTGCTGGATGCGGCGGTGCGCGAGCTGCCGCGCAGCGAGAACGTGGAAAGCGCGCCGGACAGCCTCCAGCTGCGTGCCAAGGTGCGCCGCATCGACCCTTACGGCAACCGCCAGCCGCGCCGCTTTTCGCTGTTCGGCTGGTTCAACCACCGCGACAACCAGATCCTCGCGACGGTGCTGCCTGGCGACGGCAGCAGCAGCGTCACCCTGATCTGCGAGCCGTGCAGCGGCGCGTGGAGCGACTGGTTCCGCGTCGACGACGGCACCAACCTGGAGAACGCCGAAGGCATCACCCGCGCCATCACCCGCCGCGTAGCCGAGCGCCGCCGCGGCGAACAGGCCGCGGCGCGGCAGACCGCCACCGAGAAGGAACTCACCGTGGCGCGCCTGAACCTGCTGCATGCGCAGGTGGAACCGCACTTTCTCTACAACACGCTGGCCAGCGCGCAATACCTCACGCGCACCGATCCGGCCCGCGCCGACGAAATGCTCGGCCACCTCATTGCCTATCTGCGCCACTCGCTGCCGCGCACCGGCGATGCGCTGTCCACGCTGGCCGACGAACTGGAACGTTCGCGCGCTTATCTGGAGATATTGCGCATCCGCATGGGTGACCGCCTGAAGCTGGAGATCGACGTGGCGCCGGACCTGCTCGCCACGCCGCTGCCGCCGATGATGCTGCAGACCCTGGTGGAAAACGCGGTCAAGCACGGCCTGGAACCCAAGCCCGGCGGCGGCACCATCTGGCTGCTCGGCCGCGCCAAGGACGATGCGGTGGCGATTACCGTGGCGGACGACGGGCAAGGCTTTTCGGAAGCGGGCAGCGGCACCGGCATCGGCCTGAAGAACGTGCGCGAACGCTTAGGGCTGGTCTACGGCAATGCCGCTTCGCTGGCCATTCTCGCCAACTTCCCCAGCGGCGTGGCGGCAACGCTCACCGTGCCTGCCAAGGCGGTGGCCCATGGCTAAAACCATCGTTGCCGAAGACGAACCGCTGTTGCGCCAGGCCTTGTGCGAACAGCTGGAGCAGGCGTGGCCGGAGCTGGAGATCGTGGCCGAATGCGAGGACGGCGCCGCCGCGCTCGAAGCGATCGCCGAGCATCGTCCCGAGGTTGCCTTCCTGGATATCCGCATGCCCGGCCTCACCGGCCTGGAAGTCGCCGCCGCCGCGGCGGAAGCGAGCCCCGCCACCCAGGTGGTGTTCGTCACCGCCTACGATCAATACGCGGTGGATGCGTTCGAACGCGGCGCGGTGGATTACCTGTTGAAGCCCATTGCGCCGGAGCGCCTCGCCGCCACCGTGCAGCGGATCAAGCTGCGCAGCGCGGGCGAAGGCCTGGCGGGCGAGGCGCTGGCGGCGCTGGTGCGCCAGCTCGATGCCGGCCGCTTCGCCGAGGCGCGGCCACCGCTGACCTGGATCACCGCCAGCGCCGGCCGCGAAACGCGGCTGATCATGATCGACGACGTGGCTTATTTCCGCGCCGACCACAAATACACCACGGTGGTGACCGCCGAAGGCGAGGCGCTGATGCGCAAGCCGATCCGCGAACTGCTGGGCCTGCTCGATCCGGCCGTGTTCAAGCAGATCCACCGCTCCACCATCGTCAACCTGAAAGCGGTGGCGGCCGTGATCCGCGACGACAGCGGCAAGGGCACGCTGCGCCTGCGCCAGCGTCCGGAGACCTTGCTGGTCAGCCAGCCCTTCATGCTGCTGTTCCGCAACATGTGACGCGGCGCCGCCCAGGAGAGCTCACCATGCGCAACGTACTGGCTCTGCTTTACTACCTCCTCGCCGTAGCCGGCTGCACCGGCGGCCAGGTCACCGACATCCGCAGCGACGCGGGCGGACGCGACATCGTGCACGGCAGAATCGAACTGCGTGCCGGCGTGGCGAAATTCATATGCCTGGCCAGCGCCACGGGGGTATGCCATTTCGCGCTGTTCGATCCGGCCTGCGTCGTCCCTTCCGCCAATTGCGACAAGCCGCCGGAGCGCTTCGCCCTGGCTCAAGGTGCGAGCAGGGAGATCGTCGGCCTGCCGGCAGGATTCCGCCCTTGCGTAAGCGCGCAGGGCGAGGCGGTGCAGGCCGATTGCAAAAGCGCGCGCTGAATCCTCAAGGCCCGAGGATCGACTGCACGCACAGCCGCACCAGGAAATCCAGCAGCGACAGCGCATGGTCCGCGGTCATGCGCAGCGGCAGCAGGATCGTTCCGGCCATGCGCTGGCCTGCATCCTGCTGGCTCCCGGGCACGGGTGCAGCGGCATGCGGCGCGGCGCGCTGTTCTTTTTCGTAGACCTCGCTCCAGTTCAGCAGCCCGGGAACGGAGCCATGGCAATCGGGCGCCGGGGTGGCCGTGGCCGCGGGATTCGTATCGCAACCATGCCTGCGTTCGGCGGCGCCGGCCCAGCCGGTGATGGCCAGCGCAAGCAGCAAGGCGCTGAGCAGAGTGCGCGGCATCTTCATGATTCGCTTTCCTCCCGCGGGCGTCATTGCGCGAAATCCAGGTTGGACGGCATCGCGGGCAGGGCCGGACGGTCGGTGCCGGTGACGGGAACATCCTTGCCCACCGGCTCCATGTGGAAATCGTCGGCCAGCACTTCGCCCTTGCCCTCCAGCAGGAAACCGAAGGCGATCGCCTGCGCGCCTTCGGGCACGTCCAGCACGATGTCGTAGCGCTTCCATTCGGTGTCGCCGCTGAGCGTGCGGCTGCTCATATTGTCGAAGCCCAGGGTCTGCTGGAAGTTGCCGTCGATGCGCATCCACATCGCCGCGCTCTTGGCGTCGCGCGTGCGCAGGTAGCCGGACAGGCGCAGGCGCTTGCCGCGGTAGGCGTCGGCGCCGATGGTCTGCATCAGCGTGCCGAAGCCACGATGCTGGGCCTGCGCGCGGATATACGCGTTGCGGTCGCCGGCATGGCGGTCGCCGGGCTGCACGCCCATGTCGTAGCTGTCGGGCGAGGAGCCGGCCGGGAACCAGCCCTTCGGCGCGTCGCCGGCATGCAGCGAGACGGCCAGGAGCGCGGTGGCGAGAGCGAAGGCGAGGCGGTGGGTCACGGAGCGTTCTCCAGGCTGTTGCTGTTGATGTCGGCGTACAGGTAGGCGGCGGTGTGCGACAGCCCGTCGGCGTGCTGCTGCGGCGGCCGGATGTCCATGTGCAGCAGGTAGGTGGCGGTAGCGTCGTGGTGCGCCTGCACCGGCGGCGCCGGCGGTATCGGCATGGCGTGGAACACCATCAGCCACAGCGCGAAGCTGGCCGCCATGGCCAGGCCCAGCCAGGGCCAGGCGCGGTGCAGGCGGCGCGCTTCGGCGGCGCGCAGCACCTTGGCATCCACCCGGCGCGGCGCGGTTTCGTTCGCGCTCTGGCGGTACAGCGCGACCAGTTCGTCGAGGACGTCGTCATTGTCGTGATGCATGGCCGGTGCTCCGTTCACAACCAGGGTTGGAGGGCTTCGCGCAGGCGCTGCTGGGCGTAGCGCAGGCGGCTCTTGACGGTTTCGCGCGGCACGCCGGTGGCCAGGGCGATGTCTTCCAGGCTCAGGCCGCCTTCGGCCTTCATCAGGAAGGCCTCGCGCTGCGGCAGCGGCAAGGCGCGCACGGCCTGCTGCAGGGCGCTGCCCAGTGCGTCGTTATGGGCATGGCCGTCGGGCGGGAGGGCGATGGAGGCGGTGTTCTCGTGCACCGCCTCGGTCTCATCCGCGTCGGCGGCATGGATGCCGTCCGGGGCATGGCGGGCCAGCGAGCGCCAGCGGTCGGCGGCGCGGCGATGGGCGATCGAGAACAGCCACGCGGCGAACGAAGCACCCGGCGCATAGCCGCTCTTGCCGCGCACCACCGCCAGCCACACTTCCTGGAACACTTCCTCGGCCTCCTGCGGATGCGCGGCCAGGCGCAGGGCGTAGCGGTAGAGGCGGTCGCGGTAGCGCAGGTAGAGCACGCGGAAGGAGCGTTCGTCGCCGTCCTGGTAGCGCGCCATGCAGTCCTCGTCGCTGCGCCCGTCGATGCGCAGCGGCGGCGGCATCACCGCCTCGTCCTTGGCCAGCCAGGGCCATTGCGACTGCAAAAAGCCGATGGGGCCGGCCAGGGGCGAATCGAAGGGGAGGGCGTGGGTGGTCATGGGGGGCATCCATTCCTCGGGGGAGTAACAGGGTATTCGCTGCCCTGTGAGGAATGGGGTTAAGGCAGGGCGAACGGCTTCCATCCGGCGCGGGTGGGGGTGAGCCGGAGGCGAACCCCAACGGTGCGGCGTCCGTTGGGGTTCGCTGCGCTCACCCCAACCTACGTGTTGCGTGCCCTCCGCTCGGCACGCAACTCCAGCCACTCGTACAGCGTCGGCAACAGCACCAGCGTCAGCAGCGTGGAGGTGATCAACCCGCCCACCACCACGGTCGCCAGCGGCCGCTGCGTCTCCGCCCCCACGCCGCTGGACAGCAGCATCGGCACCAGGCCCAGGATCGCCACGCTCGCCGTCATCAGCACCGGCCGCAGCCGCAGCGCCGTGCCGCGCAGCACTGCCTCGCGCACGCTCAGGCCCTGGCCGCGCTGCTCGTTGAGGAAGCTCACCAGCACGATGCCGTTGAGCATCGCCACGCCGAACACCGCGATAAAGCCGATCGCCGACGGCACCGACAGGTATTGCCCGGTGATGGCCAGGCCGACGATGCCGCCGATGGTGGCGAAGGGCACATTGGCAAGGATCAAGGCCGCGTACTTCATCGAGTTGAACGCCGTGTACAGCAGGATGAAGATGAAGAAGATCGTCGCCGGCACGATCAGCGCCAGGCGCTGCAGGGCGCGCTGCTGGTTCTCGAAGGCGCCGCCCCATTCCGTGTAGTAGCCCGTGGGCAGCTTCAGTTTCTGCGCAATGGCGGCATTGGCCTCGCGCACGAAGCCGTCGATATCGCGGCCGCGCACGTCCATCTGGATCACCGCATAACGCTGCAGCTGCTCGCGGCGGATAAACGAATAGCCCTCGGCCTGCGTCACTTCGGCCACCTGCGCCAGCTGCACCAGTGCTCCGCTGGCCGAACGGATCGGAATGCGCTCCAGCGCCGGCAGCGAGGCCTTGCTGGCGTCGTCCAGCCGCACCGCGATATCGAAGCGGCGCACGCCGTCCAGCAAGGTGGACACCGGTTCGCCGCCGATGCCGTTCTTCACCACGGTCAGCACGTCCTGCGCATTGAGGCCATAGCGCGCCAGCGCGTCGCGGTCGACGCGGATGCGGATCTGCGGCTTGCCGAGGTTCGCTTCCAGGGCCAGGTCGGCGACGCCGGGCACGCCGGCCAGCACGTCCTTGATGCGGCCGCTGAGCCGGTCCAGTTCGCCCAGGTCGTCGCCGTAGAGCTTGAGCGCCAGGGTGGCGCGCACGCCGGAGATCAGTTCCTCGATGCGCATCTGGATCGGCTGCGTATAGCTCACCACCGCGGTGGGCAAGGCGGCGCTCAGCTCCTGCTGCATGGCCGCCTCGATGCTTTCCAGCGTCTGCCCCTTGCGCCATTGCTCCTTGGGCTTCAGCGGCGTGTACACCTCCATGTAGTTGACGTCCGCCGTCTCGCCTTTCTCGGCGCGGCCGATCATGGCCAGGGTGGTGTCGACCTCGGGGAATTTCTGCTTGATCAGCGCCTCCACCTGCTGCGAGATGGCGATGGATTCATCCAGCGAGGCCGAGGGGATCGAGGTGATGCGCCACATGATCGAGCCTTCCTTGAGGTTGGGCATGAACTCCTTGCCCAGGAACGGGAACAGCGCCAGGCTGCCGGCCAATGCCGCCAGCGCGATGGCCACCACCATGCGGCGCCTTGCCAAGGACCAGTCGAGCACGCGCGCATAGCGGCGCTTCAGGAAGGCCACCAGGCGCGTGTCTTTTTCCTCCTTGGGCTTGAGCACCAGCGCGGCCAGCACCGGAATCAGGGTGAGCGCCAGGATCAGCGAGCCGGCCATGGCGAAGCTGATATTGAAGGCCATCGGCTTGAACATCTTGCCTTCCAGCCCCTGCAGGCTGAACAGCGGAAGGAACACCACGATGATGATCAGGATCGCGAACGCGATCGGATTGGCCACCTCGCGCGCCGCGGCGAGCACGGCGGCGGTGCGGTCCACCGGCAGGCCGTGCGCCTTGCGTTCGGCCATGATGCGGAAGGCGTTCTCCACCATCACCACCGCGCCATCCACCATCATGCCGATGCCGATCGCCAACCCCGCCAGCGACATCAGGTTGGCGGACAGCCCCGCCTGCTCCATGCAGATAAACGCGATCAGCATCGCCAGCGGCAGGGCGATCACCACCACCAGCGCGCTGCGCAGTTCGCCCAGGAACAGGAACAGCACGATGGCGACCAGGATGGAGCCTTCGACCAGCGCGCGCACCGCGGTGCCCACCGCCTTGTTCACCAGCTCGGTGCGCTCGTACACCGGCTTCACCACCACGCCTTCCGGCAACGCCTGCTCCACGGTGGCGAGCTTGGCTTTCACCGCGTCCACCACGTCCTTGGCGTTCTCGCCGATGCGCGCCAGCGCCTGGCCCATCACCACTTCCTTGCCGTCGCGGGTGACCGCGCCGGTGCGTGGCGCGCCGGCTTCGACGATGCTGGCGACGTCGCGCACGTAGACCGGCGTGCCGTCCTCGGTCTTCAGCACGATATTGCCGAGGTCGCGTGCATCCTTGACCAGCCCCAGGCCGCGCACCAGGTATTGCTCGCGGCCGACGTCGACGAAGTTGCCGCCGACCTGGGCGTTGTTCGCTTCCAGCGCTTCCATCACCTGCCTGAAGCCGAGGTTGTGCGCGATCAGCTTCATGGGGTCGATGCGCACCTGGTACTGCTTTTCCTGGCCGCCCCACGAGGTGACGTCGTCGACGCCAGGCGCGGTGCGCAGGATCAGGCGGATGTTCCAGTCCTGCAGGGTGCGCAGGTCCATGTCGCCGG
Source organism: Dyella sp. SG609 (assembly GCF_012275375.1). GTDB lineage: Bacteria > Pseudomonadota > Gammaproteobacteria > Xanthomonadales > Rhodanobacteraceae > Dyella_D > Dyella_D marensis. The sequence continues at coordinate 520,446 of NZ_JAAZQJ010000001.1, forward strand.
GCGCGTTCTTCAGCTGCTTGTCCGCCCGTTCCACCGTGTACCAGAACACCTGGCCCAGGCCCGAGGTATTGGGGCCCATCTCCGGCTTGCCGTAGCCGGCGGGCAGGCGGTCGCCCACCTGCTGCAGGCGTTCGTTGACCAGCTGGCGCGCGAAATAGATGTCCATGGCGTCCTCGAAATAGACGGACACATAGGACAGGCCGAACAGGCTGACCGAGCGGATCTCCTGCACCTTGGGCAGGCCGGCCAGCGCGGATTCCACCGGCGTGGTCAGCAGCTGCTCCACGTCTTCCGCGGCGAGGCCGGACGCTTCGGTGTAGACGTTGACCTGCACCGGCGTGACATCCGGAAACGCATCGATCGGCAGCGAGCGCACCGCCTGGTAGCCGGCCACGCCGACGATCAGGAACAGGATCAGCACCAGCAGCTTGTAGCGCAGGGAGAGTTCGACGAGGCGGCCGAGCATCATTCTTCTCCCAGCTGCGCGCGCAGCAGCCGCGCCTTCAAGGCGAAGGCGCCCTTGCTCACGTAGGTGGCGCCGGCTTTGAGGCCGTCCTTGATTTCCACCCAGCCGTCGCGCGTCTCGCCGGCGATCACCGGCGCCGGCTCGAACTGGCCGTTGCCCTTGGCGACGAACACGGTGCTCTGGTTCTGCAGCAGGATCACCGCCTCGGCCGGCACCGCCAGCACCGGCTTGCCCGCGCCGACCGCGAGCCGCGTGTCCACCAATTCACCCTGGTGCAGCAGGTCGCCGCGGTTGTCGACTTCGATGCGCACCGGCACGGTGCGGGTGCGTTCGTCGGTCTGGTGCGAGCGCTGCACCACGGTGCCGGGCAGGGTGCTGCCATGGACCAGGATGCGCGCATCGCCGCCGGGCTTGATGCGTTCGGCATCGGCGGGCGGCAGCTGCGCCTCGACCCATACCGAGTCTTCCTTGATCAGGGTGAACAGCATGCGGCCGGCGTCGACGCGCTCGCCGACCAGGAACTGGTCGGTGGTGATGCGGCCATCGGTGGGCGCGAGCAGTTCATAGCTGCCGTCGGCGCGGGCCGAGCCGTTGCGCAGCACGTTCTTGATCTGGCCGTCCGAAAGGCCATACGCGCGCAGCTTGGCCTGCGCCTGGTCGCGCTGCACTTTCACTTCGGTATAGCGGCGGCCGGATACGGCCTGCGCGCCGAGCGAGGCGACGCGCTGCCAGTCCTGCTCGGCGACGATCAGCGCGCCCTGCGTTTCGGCCACCTGCACGCTGGACAGCACCACCAGCGGCTGGCCGGCCTTGACCACGTCGCCCAGCTTGACCAGCCGCTTGAGCACCATCGATTCGATGCGCGGCGCCACCAGCACGGTGGAGTAGGCGTCGGCTTTCACTTCGCCGGGCGCCTTGATTTCGTCGGTGAGCGGACGCGTTCCGAGTTTGGCCAGCACGATGCCGGCTTGCTTGATCGCCGGCGCATCGAGCGCGAGCGGGTTGGCGGTTGGTGTTTCCTTGCCGCCTTCGGCGTGGGCCGCAACGGCGGTGAGGGCGAGCGAGAACAACAGCGAGCGGAGCAGGGGGCGGCTCATGGGGAGGCATCCTTGTTGCCGCCGTCGATCCAGTCGGTCAGGCGGCCGGCGGCGGAGAGATAGTCGAACCAGGCCTGCCAGGCCTGGGCTTGCAGGTCGAGGCCGGACAGCGCGGTGTCGAGGCTTTGCTTGAGTTGGACCAGATAGTCCGAGGTGCCGAGTTCGCCGGCGCGCCAGAGTTTTTCCAGCAGTGCGGTGCGCTCGTCGAAGGCCGCGGCGCGGCTGATGCGGAAGGCCTGCGCGGCGCCGAGCAGCGCGTCGTAGCGCGCCTGCGTTTCGCGCAGGCGGGCCTTGGCCGCCAGCTGTTGCGCGCGCACGCCGGCGGAGGCGGCGTCGGCCTCCGCGCGTGCGGCATCCACTTCGGCGCGGCCGGTGTTCAGCACGGGCAGCGGGAAGGAGACGCTGACGCCGATGACGCGGTCGTTGACCGGGCCGCTGCGCACCTGGCCACCGGTGAGGCTTACCGTCGGATCGGGCATCCGCGCGCGTTGCGCCACCTGTACGCCGGCTTCGGCGCCGGCCTGCAGTGCGCGTGCCCTGACCAGTTCGGGATAGTCGTCGAATGCGAGCGGCGCGATGGTGGCGGAGGCGGGCGGCAAAGCGTTCGGCAGATTGCCTGCGCTGGCCGCGGCGTCCTGGCTGATCGAGGCCAGCGTCGCCATCGCCGCGGCTTCGTTGCCAATCAGCGAAGCCTGCTGGATCTGCGCTTCGCCCAGCGCCAGCCCGGCGAGGTCGCGTTCCGGGCTGCTGATATCGCCGACCTTCAGGCGCTGCGCCGCGAGTTCGTCGAAGCGGCGCATCAGTTCCACGCGGCGTTCGCCGAGCTGGCGTTGCCCGGCGACAAGCGACAGCGTCGACCACGCTTTCAGCCAGCGCGTGGCGACATCCCGGCGCAGCAGGTCGTAGCCGGCCTGGCTGGCCTGCAACTGTGCGGAGCCTTGTTCGGAGCGCGCGCGGCGTTTGCCGGAGAGATCGAGCGCAAGGCTCAGGACCATCGTGCGCCGGTTGACGTCGGCATTCTCCGCATCGAGGGCCAGCGTGGGGTTGTACAACGGCTGTGCGGCGGCACGCGCACGCGCCTGAGCGGCGTTGAGCTCGGCACGCGCGACCTGCACGTCGGGACTGCCGTCCCATACCGAACGAACCGCCTGCCGCAGCGAAGGATTGGCGAACAGTGCCGGCTGGCCGGCGTTTTCCTGCGCGGCCGCCGCCCAGGCGGTACCGGCGCAAAGCATGCAAGCAACCCCCAGCAGGGCTGCACGTAGCACGGACATAAATAGCGTCTCCTAAAAACCATCAGGGCGCCGCGCCCGGAGAGCGCGGCGGTGTCGAGGGTTTTCAGGCGGCGATGGGCGGGCGCAGCAAGGTGGCCGTGCGTTCGGCGCGATGGCCGGACGCGGCTGCGGGAAGCTCGGAGGGAAGCGTTTCGGCGGCAAGGTGGAAGCTCACCATCGCCGGCAGCGGCACCGCATGCGTGCAGGCGCAATGGCAGGAACCGCCTTCGCCCAGCAGGCAATCGCCACTGCCATCGTCGCTGGCGGCAGCGGCTTGAACGAGAGCGGAGCGCTGCGTGTCCTTGGCCGCATACTGCAGGCCATCGGCCGCGCACAGCGAGCCGCCGACCAGCTTGATCATCAGCGCGAACACGGCCAGCAGCCACAGGCCGCGGAAGCGGCGCAGCTGCGACAACAATGGCGTGGATGCGCGGGACATAGTGCGGAATCGTAAAAGGCCAGCCGCGTGTTAGACAATTTCACTCAACGTCCGGCCCCCTCTCCCCTCCGGGGAGAGGGCTGGGGTGAGGGGCCGGGCGGAGCAGTGCGCTGACGGTCGACACGAACTAAATAGCGCCTTGCTTTAAAACCCCAATTCGCTCAATTCCGCATGCCCATCCGGCCGCCGCCCCAGCGGCCAGTGATACTTGCGCTCCGATTCGGCGATCGGCTTGTCGTTGATGCTGGCGTGGCGGTTAACCATCAAGCCGTCGTCGTTGAACTCCCAGTTCTCGTTGCCGTAGCTGCGATACCACTGGCCCGCATCGTCGTGCCATTCGTAGGCAAAACGCACGGCGATCCGATGCCCGCCGAATGCCCATAGTTCCTTGATCAGCCGGTAATCGAGCTCGCGGTCCCACTTGCGGCGCAGGAAGGCCTTCACCGCCTCGCGGCCGTCGAGAAACTCCGCACGATTACGCCAGTGCGTGTCTTCCGTATAGACGAGCGCGACGCGCTCGGGATCGCGCGTATTCCATGCATCCTCGGCCAGGCGCACTTTCTGCAAGGCGGTTTCGAGGGTGAAGGGAGGGAGGGGAGGACGGGTGTTCATGCGGCACCTCGGGGATGGAGAGGAGGACAGCGGTTTATGCGTCGGGCAGCCGGTGCAGGAAGGCTACAGGCACCTGCTCCGTCAGCCACACCCCATTATCCGCCTGAAAGAAGGCAAAGCCGTGGGCGTGCATGGCATCGGCGTCGACGCCGAGAATCACCGGCTCGCCATAGCGGCGCCCGACCTCGGTCGCGGTAGCCAGGTTCTCGGAAAGGTGTACGTGATGCCGCTGCCCGGGGCGCAGGCCCTCGGCAAGGATCGATGCGAGAAACCGCGTGGCCGTGCCGTGGTAAAGCATCGCCGGGGGAATCCTGGCTTCATAGGCAATGGCTACCGCCTGGGTGGAATGCCCCTGCACGGCGCGGATGCGCTTGCCGTCGTCGGACAAGGCAAAGCGCTTTTTATCGTTGCTTGCCACCACGGCTTGGATCAGCGCGCGGTCGAGCTGTTGTCCGGACGCTGTGGCGCCGTCGATCAAGGCATCGAGATCGGCCCAGCCTTCGCTGTCCAGAGTCAGGCCGATGGACTGGGGTTCGTGGCGGAGCACGTAGCTGAGGAACTTGCTGGTGCGGGTATGGTGGTCGCTCATGGGCGCGTAACGGGGCTGGTTTCCATTGGCGCGGGATGATCCGGGGGAGTGGCTGGATATTCAAGTTCGGAGGGGCAACGGGGACGGATTCATTTTCTTCCGCGGATCGTGTTGCGCCACGGCCTGCAGTGACTTCGACGCATGGTATGGGCCTATGCGCATCGGCCGGAAGGAAGTTGACATGCCCCGGGTTTTTCTAGACCGTCGTTCACGTGCGTTGCTAGGATAGCGTTGGCCGCCAGGCCAAGGGGATTCCAATAAAGGGCATGAAGAAGCTCTGTGGTGCGGTGGCTATTGCCGTGCTTTAGGGCGGGTATGTGTGGCGCGCGTTCGTCTGGCCGATGGCAAGTCAGGCGCAACCGTTACGCAGCGCATGCGCAAGGTTGATCCGACTGATCAGAACGATCCGCCGACACAAGATGCACTTCGCGAAGATCATGCGGCGTTGCACCTGATCCCGTTTTAAAATCTTTCTAAAAAGGAGCGGAAATGCGCAGGATATTTGCATCGGCGGTTATCGCCGTAATCACCGCGGGCGTCGCAGCGGCGATCTGGACCTCCCATACTTCGCAAGCCGGTGAGCAGGCCAGCGTCCAGCCCGAGACCGCATTGCCGGGCACGGGGGTATCGATCGTTCTGCCCAAGGGCATCGTCCATCCGCCGTTGGGGACGATGTATACCGACGAACGCAAAGAGACCGTTCTCGCTATTGCAGTGGCAAGGGCCGAGTCCAATCAGGAAAACAATCCGATCTTGCGCAAGGTATATCCCGAGCCTGTCGAGGACTTTCACAACGGCAGTCTCAGTGGAAAGCTTTACAAGCGGACGCGCGCCAAAGATGGCGGTGGATACGACGGATGGTGGTTGATTGCCGTAAAGGGAGACTACGTTCTTGATCTCAAGATCTCCTACTCGGGAAGGGACGAGGGCGAGATTGAAAAGCTCAAGGAGTATCTGTCCACGGTGAAGTGGGATGGGACGCTGGGGGATTCGGAGCAAGCGTTCGGAGTGAAGCTCACTATCCCGGGAATGCAGGTTGTGCACGCCGGTGTCGGCGCGGTCCTGTATTCGGCCAATGGGCAGACGGGTGAGAAGCAGCCGAATCTGATGTTGATGGCGCTGCCCGGCTACATCGCGGGAGGCGCGGACGCGTTTCATACGGTATGCGAGGGGGCTCGGGACAGGATGATGGCTGGCGAAGCGGCTTCGCCCCTGCGCTATCAGGCCGAGCATGGCATCCAGACATGCGATACCTGGGGTGGCATGTCGCTTCTCGGGCAGAAATATTCCGCGGTGGCGATGCTTCCGGGAGGCGGCGCCTTTATCGCGTCTGGAACGGGCGATCCGCAGGTCTTTCAGCGGGCGCTTCTGGGGCTGCAGGTTATCGATAGATGACGCAAGAGGAGTCTATGTTGACAGTCCGGGACATCTTGGAAGGGTACGAGTCCGGCTTGTATACCGGCGGCGAAACGGTCTCGCGTTCGATCGATGCACTGGTAGGTAGCCATGAGCGCGACCAACTATGGCGCTCGTTGCCGAACTGGGTGAGGCAGGGAATCGATAAGGTTCTGAATAGATTCTCGATCGGTGACGAGATGGTGACCTTTGGTCACGCTGATCCGAGGGTCGTGCACGACGAGCTGGTGGAGCTGAAGCGCTGGCGTGAGGCCAATCCGGGCTAAGGAAGTGTGACGGCATTATCTAGGCCATAGGTTCCGCTTCCGACCCAAAGCAGATATGCCATCGACTGAGTGATAGGAACAATAAATGTACGAGGCTACTCAACAGTTCCTCAGCTTAGACGAGGCTAAGAAGCGCGCCGCATGTATTCGCTTAGGTGAGATCGCATTGCGGGTCTGGGAAGCAAACTTTCCAGAGGGGTGCAAGGTGGCTTATCAAGAATCTGTGACTGGTAGCACCCAGACTTTGGACTGTCGACTGCCTCGCGAGGCACTTGATGCCGTCCGGGCAGGATTGGATGCCAATGGCATCGAGCAGCGTTACCTAGAGTCGATTGCCGCCTTGGAAGACGATGATCTCTTCCTGCCTGAGGCGTCGCAGTTTGCGTATTACGCGATCTACAACGTTTTTCAGCGATATGTTGTGGGAAGAAAGATTGACGAGTGGACAATCGCGAATCAAGCGCTCGCAAGTGCGGTTACGCCCGACTTGGGGACTGCTCTTTCTGACGTGCTTCGTGAGGCGGTATGACCTACAAGTTGCTAAGGTCCGCTTGCGACCCGAAGCGGACCTAACCAGTGAGAAGGCGATAGAAGCGTGACCGAATATCCGAACATCAAGCGGGTTCTATCTACTGTTTACAACTGCGATAACGGCCTCTCTCTCGACGTTGCGAAGCGGCTGTATGTTCGCAGCCAAAAGACGTCTCCAGGTGCCGCGGAACTCAAGCGAGAGCTAAGGGAAGCACTCAATGATCCATCCGTGTCGTGGAAGTATTTACTGTGCAATGACGGCTACGAAGTGATTGACGTCGAGTCCGAGGAAGAGGCCCGTAAGTTCGCTGTTGAGGTGCTTTGGGAGCCGATCGACGTGACATCGGGCTAGACTCTGAGCGTCCGCTTTCGACCCTAAGCGGACCTAGCGCAAGGCCTCAGCTCTCACCGCAACCGACAAGAGCCGACCCCGTCCGGAGTAGATGTATGCCCATTCCCGCCACCATAGGTGCGTTCGCCATCGTTCCCAGTAACGACTTGCATGCCGCACTACCGTTTTGGGAGCGATTGGGCTTTGTCCGCACAGGTGGTGACGCTAACTACTTGATCATGAGCGGCTGGGGCTGCGAGGTGCACCTGACCCAGGCAGGAACTGGCCCCTGGGCCGTTCCGGCAGAGCACAACCCCTTCGGGGTGTTCATTCGCACGCCGGACGTGGACGCAATCGCTGCACGGGTGGATGACCTTGTGATCCGACCCGGAGGCGTTCTGCGACACCGCGAATGGGGTCTTTATGAAGTGGGGATATGTGGGCCAGATGGGTTGCTTGTCCGCATCGGCTGGCCTTCGCGCCTTATGCAAGACGGCGAAGGTACGGCGGGGACCTGAAGAGTTTTACATCCTTGTCTGGAATGGCTCCGGTGCATTGTGTGGATGTGTGTGCAACGGCGTGCAAGAAATGAACCTCACCCCGTTTAGACTGGTCACGGGTTGCAAGGAGATTGCAGGAAGATGGGGCATCGACTTCAGATCGGCTGGCTCTGGATGCCCGCCTTCTTGGTTCTTAGTGCTTGCTCATCGCAAGTTGCTAGCTGGAAGCGACTTGAGGAAAAAAGTGAGAAGACAACGGGAGTTGTCGTGAATGTCGACTGCAGCGATCACGGGAAGATATTTTATCGATTCAGCGTGAACGGGCGGCAGTTTACGAACTCTTCGTACGGGTATTCCGAGCGCCCTTGTCACTCCATAAAGTCCGGCGATCCTATCGCCATTTACTATGATCCGAGCGTTCCCGGAACGAATACCCCGATGACGCCTTCGGCCGCGGTTTGTTTTTATGAGGCACGGGCCATGACGCCCTTCCTGGTCGCGGGGTTCCTTGTGCTCGTCGGAGCAGTTCAGCTGATCCGCAAGGGGAATCCTTTCAAGCAGCCAGTATCGCCGGATGGGGAATCTTAGGCGACGTGCCGGCACTGCTGTCCGCTTTCGACCCGAAGCGCACACTTGGATGGAGGCATGGCACCATGCGCGCGCAGCTTCAGGATTACCTGACGATCCAGATACGGCGAGGAAAATCGATATGACGCCAGAGAGCTTTGTTTCGAAACTCAATGTCGCTGTCGTAGAGGAGAACAACGCGATTTATCGGGCCCTTTTATTGAATACCGACCCGAGCGGAGCGTCCGACCCGTATTGGAAGCGTGTTCTAACGGTCTTCAGTGATCTGAACTCGGATCAGCGGGAAGTGCTTATAGAACTGACGCGTCAGGTCGCTATCGATACGACCGCCAATGTGTTGGGCGTTATCGATGGAACATGCGCGCTAGAAGGGGTTGAAGGTGAATTTCGCTTGACATTTGGTGCGCGAAATCTCGCGGGAGAATTGCAGAGCTTATTCTTGGAGCGGGCTGAGCAACTAGCTCCATAAGCAGGGAATGGGTATGACCAATAGCGAGCCTGACTACACTGAAGTTTTGAGGGCTGCGCACGAACTCAGTGAGCGCCATGGCAGGGAAGCACATCTCTATGCCGAGAGATACGCGCAGCAGGCTTCACGTGAGGGAGGCTCTGAAGAGCATGATTTCTGGAGTGCCGTAGCTAAGTCTCTCAGGCCGCGTAGTGCTGAATAGAACTCTCCCGATGGTCGCCTTCGAACTATGCGGGCGCGCTCACAGCGTGCTTGCAGGAAGTGGGCCTGACCCCGTTATTGCTTGTTCTTGTCCCGCTCAAACGTATTTCAGGAGGATGTATGTTTGATCATGTCGTGTTCGGAGTCAGTGACTACGAAGCGAGCAAAGCCTTCTTCCTCAAGGCGCTCGCACCGCTCGGCATTGCGATCGTCAGCGAACGACCTGGAGGTATTGAGCTAAGTTCGGATGGCAAGGTGTCTTTGTGCCTGCTGCAAACCGAAGAGAAGCCAGCGCATCTTCATCTGGCGTTTGTGGCCGAGAGTCGCGAGCAAGTCGAAGCTTTCCACCGTGCAGCTCTGCATGCAGGCGGCAAGGACAACGGCCCGCCTGGCCCTCGGCCGAACTACAGCGGCAAGTACTACGCGGCTTTCGTCATTGGTCCGGATGGGCACAACATTGAAGTGGTTTGCCATGAATCGGGAGGCTGACGCCACGCGCATCGGACGGTGTCAGCTTCCTGCCCGAAGCGAGCATCAGGTGAGGTCGCATTAGACTTAGTAACGGGGGGTAGTCCAATCTGACCCCATTTTCCCTCTTTTCAGGAAAATCTTCGAGTAAACACATATGCAGGGCGCTGAAATGTCTTCGAATGCGGCAGATCAAGCTGATGGCGGCGAAATATACATTCCCACCCTGCAATATTGGCTGGTGACTTCAGGAGTTGATAGCAAATTCAGCCCTTATCAGGGATTTGGCTCCGACATCTTGGATCCATATTTTGCGGAGCTCATAGAGTGGTCTGCTATGTTGCCGGCATCTGTGGCGGAGGTCTTTGCCCGGGCGCACGAGTTGCCCGCCCTCCGGCAACCCTTTACAACAAAACGAACATCCATTGTAGGTTTGCCATTCTTCCGGCTGATACAGCAAGAGCATCCAGACGACAGATCGATACAGATTGTCCTGGGACTACCAAAGGACGTGAAAGAGGCACGCTCATTTGCAAAGGGCCAGAACTTCATCTTCGTATCAGTAACCTCTTCAGAAGGAGTATTTGGCCTTGATCACTACGAGGGCCACCGAGCACAGGTTCTCGATGAAATCATTCGGCAGGTTGCATGCAATCTTGTGCCAGAGACGAGCCGTCGATGGCTTGAGAAGCGCCCCCTCAGATTACCTTTTGTCGCAAGCGACACGCCATCCCGTGGCGCGGGTGTTACGCGGCCGAATGAACATTTATCAATGTCACTTGGCTTCGGTTATTCAGGCGTAAGTCTTATCGATGGTCGGCTTGATGGGGCTTATGAACAGGCCATCCTTGAGTCAATTGATCGCGCACGCGAATTGACGCAGAAAGAGAAGACTGGCGTCGTCCTCTATGCGCCATCCATGGCACGCCACCTTTATGCTTTCGGATCTGCTTTTTGGAACCAACAGTTTCGTCGAATCCGCTCGCCCGAAATTCGCGCATACATCAAGGATGGAGTCTTTCGTAACAAGGGCTATTCCGGCCATCGCGTTATTGTTGAAGGAGACTACAAGCCACCAAATTTCTACAGCGACCCTGTCGCCGGCCCAATGCTCATAGTGCGCCAGACAGAACTGCGCCTAACGTCAGCGGGTATCACGGCGCTGGCATCTAGCACCTTAAGTCCTGCACTTCGCCTTCCGAATGCCGTCAACTTTCACGGCGCTGAACTTCGCGACATTGAACGCTTCGCGATGCGAGAAGACGTCCGTGGCATGGGCTTACTGCAGAGGGCTTTCCGCGAGCTATCCCAAAAGCTCAGCGCCGAAACCGATGGGCGTCTCCTGACTTACCTGCGCGAAAGGACGGGTTCTGTAACCATTGTCGCTGATGCTCCACTGGAATGGATCCGGGTCGATGGCGTTCCTCTGATGTTGAGGTATGAGACATCCCGAATCGGCATGACGCCGGGAAATCTTATGCTATCGCAATGTCTTGAGTCAGGCGTTCGCGCAGTGGCCGCTGAAGCGCTAGCCGATATATTGGTCATCCGATCGTTTGCAGACTCGGACCCTATCCGATCTACGCTTGAGCGAGCGCTCGGCTTCTTTGATCTTGAGGGTTTAAAAGTCTCGTTCATTGATGTTGAGCGTGTTGCGGATGTAATTGCTCATTTGAACAAATTCACCGGCAACATTCTGGTATTTGACTGCCACGGTGGGCACGATGGTGACGAGCGTAACGGGTGGCTGCGCATTGGCAGGGAGAAGCTCGACACGTGGCAGCTTGCACACGCGGCTAGGATCCCGCCAGTTGTTATCCTCAGCGCATGCTCCACGTTCGCGTTAGCCGGATCACACGCATCAGTTGGCAATGGCTTGATTCGCTCCGGTGCGCTCACAGTTATCGGCGCTTTCTTGCCAGTTGATTCGGAAAAATCCGCTGCCTTCGTGAGTCGATTGCTCTATCGGATCAAGGCTTTCTTGCCGGCACTTCGGGCCGCAGGCGTTAATTTCATAACTTGGCGATCTTTTGTCAGTTCTTTCTTGCGAATGTCTTACGCGACAGATGTCATTCGTTTCTTCTCGATGGAGATGCAATGGATTGACGGCGAGGCGAGAGCTCGCATTGGCATTCAGGCAAATACTGATATCAATGCGCTTAGGGACGACTGGTATTCGCGGCTCATATCCAACATAGCCCAGTCGGCTCAGCGAAGTGATGAGGCTATTGCCTTCGAACTGGAGGATAAAAGGCCTTTACTGGAGACTATGCTTTATTGTCAGATCGGTCGCCCCGACTTGCTGGGTATCTACCTTGGTGCGCCAGAGCAGCAGTAGGCCACCCTCATCCATGGATACTGACTCGTGCTACGCATAGATCGCAACATTATGCCGGAATTACCGCGCCCCGTATTTGCCATCCAGGCCGAGCATGCGCCGGTAGGAGAGATCATGGTGAGCGTCCTGGCAGGGCAGAACGAGAACTCGCGATGCGAGGAATTCCAGTTAATGGAGAAGCAAAAGTTAGAGCACTTTCTTTTGCTCTGGCTGCAGGATGTGCCTTACTTTGGAGCGGGGCATGCAGCTTGGGAGAGAGCATCTGGGCGTGCGGCGATACGTATTGCGCAGTGGGCGCACGAAACGCTCTTGACGGCCGCCATTGAAGGAGAGAGCCATGAATGAAGTGCTTCAGCAAGCAATGACAAAGCTGAGTAAGGTATGCAACCTATCCACTGGATTAGCGCATCCATTGGACGAGTCTCGCGCAAAGGAACTCTTCATCGCCCTTAGGGACCGTAATGTGGCGATTTCGAAGGAAGAGGTGCGTCAACATGCGGAGGCCTGTGGCTGGCCCTCTCGCCACGCGCTTAAGCTAGGCGAGCTGGCCGAACGCATCGACGCCGGCGCCGTCGTTCGTATTGCCTCTCCCCGTGGCTGGGGTATTACAGTTGTCAACGAGTTGCTTTCTGCGTTTTCATGATTACCGGTCGCGGTAGATCTTCTCATAAGCGGCAAATTATCATGCCGCGGCCGCAAGGAACCTTCGTTCAATCCGGGAGCGGCGATCTCCAGCAGGCGCCTCCTGATGGGGCGCCTTTGACACTGTTGGATGATCACCATCGGTATCCTAATACTCATCGGTTTAGACCGGATGATGGTCATGATCAGCGATGACGTTAGCGGCTCGATGATTATTAATGACAGGCAATGCTATCTGCAGTGGCCAGTTTCGGTTCCCTGATCACGGCAAATCGGTCCTCGTGATCAATGCCATCGGTGCGCGCAAACGGGCTCTATGCGTACTGCAACTCGATGAAGAGGGGAGCTGTTGCCGCACTCATCGGCGCCATGATCGAGTGAAATTTTACTGAGATCGAATCAAGTTCCAGCGAAGATGAATTCCTCCGTGCACACGAAATTTGGTCGCACGGTGGGTCCCGATAACGCCGGTGGCATATCCACTTCCTACCCAACGCGGACGTGACAGAGACCTGGGCAACAAGGAAACGAAGACAGGATTCTTCAACGTCAGATTCAACCGCGGGGCAGCGTGCCTCAACAGCGAATCCTCCGAAAACCATCAGAAAAATCTGTAAATCACACCACTCATGCGCAACTCACGGTTGCACCTACAGACAGGCCGACTGGCCTTTGATACCTTCCGAGATGTTCCCCGCGCAGTGACGTCAAGACGCAACGCGGGCAACCATGGCAGCAATGCTGTGAAAGCGCGGGCCAAGGGTGCTACCAACACCCCTGACCCGCTGACCATCACCAACTAGATGAGAGTTGATCATGGCTACCCCAGATCATACGGTACTTGCACGCTCGCCGATCCCCTCGGCGACCTCCTCACCGCACATCCCGGCCGTCCGACGATCTAGCGGACAGGGTTGAAGCACCGCGGTTTAAGAGTTTTCGCAGGAATTATCCGAGCCGTATTCACCCGGCGCGTTGCCCCGTGCAACGGCGAAACCCGCTGACACCGCAACCCCCTTCATCAATCCAGCCGCCCGGGGCCTGAGCACATGCCACCGGTGAACCTTCGAGTCCGTGTGGTCGCGGCACGCCGTGCTGTCCGGCGGCGTGCCGTTCTCGGAGCGAGGGCGCGGCATTCCCTTGGCAAGGAGTTGCTTATGAACATGTACGGCGAGCCCTGGATCATCCGTCACACCCACTACTACTCCGACCCCGACGCGGGCCCGGATGCATTGCTCAACGACGCCACCGAATGGCTGGCGTACGCCCATGTTTCCCTCCAGTTCCTCTCCGAGCGCGTCCACGAGCGCGGCGGCGCGGATGCGCGGCGCCTGCCGATCATGCTGGATGGCATTGCCGCCCTGATCGATATGGGCGCACGCTGCGCCGCGCAGGCGCATCTGCGCATGCAATGGGAGCAGGTGCGCGATGCGGCTGAGCATCCTGGCGAGGAGTCCAGCGACGTGGTGTGCGATGGCGTCGACAACTAGAGACGTCTGAAACCTGCTGGCGGCGCGCTACAGCATCTGCCGCACTTCCATCACCGCCGCCAGCTTCTCCATCAACTCCCCATGCGTAAACGGCTTCGCCAGCATCTGCAGCCCCGGATCCAGCCGCCCCTGATGCACGATCGCCTGCCGCGCATAGCCGCTGACGAACAGCACCTTCAGCGCCGGACGCAGCGCCAGCGCCTGTTCCGCCAGCTCGCGGCCGTTCATGCCGGGCAGGCCGACGTCGGTGAACAGCAGGTCCACCTCCGCGTGCTGCGCGAGCAGCAGCAGGGCGGTGGGCGCATCTTCGGCGGCCAGCACCTGGTAGCCGAGTTCGCGCAGCAGCAGGCAGCTGTAGTCGCGTACGTCGGGGTTGTCTTCCACCACCAGTACGGTGTGGCCGCCGGCGACGTCGGGCAGCGGTTGCGCGGCCGGCTCCGTCACCGCCTGCTCCGCGGTCAGGCGTGGCAGGTGGATGCGCACCGTGGTGCCGTGGCCGGCCTCGCTCTGCAGCGTGACGAAGCCGCCGGACTGGCGCACGAAGCCGTACACCTGCGACAGCCCCAGCCCCGTGCCGTGGCCGGTCGGCTTGGTAGTGAAGAACGGTTCGAACACGCGCTCGCGCACATCGGAGGCCATGCCGGCGCCGGTATCGGTCACGCTCAGGCGCGCGTATGCGCCCGGCATGGCTTCCTGCGAGGCTTCCTCGCGGGCGGTGTCGGCATCGATATGGACGTTGGCGGTTTCGATGCGCAAGCGCCCGCCATGGGGCATGGCATCGCGCGCATTCACCACCAGGTTGAGCAGGGCGCTTTCCAGCTGGTTGCCGTCGGCGTTCACCTGCCACAGGTCGTTCGCCAGCACCGTTTCGATCGCGATGCTCTCGCCCAGCGTGCGCGCGAGCAGGTCGGACATGCCCAGCACCAGCCGGTTGGTATCCACCGGCCGCGGCTCCAGCGGCTGCCGCCGCGCGAAGGCGAGCAGGCGCTGGGTGAGGGTGGCGGCGCGGCGTGCGCCGAGCATCGCGTTGTCGGTGTAGCGGTGCGGATGCCCGGGCGTGCCTTGCGCACCTTGGCGCTGCATCAGCTCCAGGTTGCCGATGATCACGGTCAGCAGGTTGTTGAAGTCGTGCGCGATGCCGCCGGTGAGATGGCCGATCGCTTCCATCTTCTGCGCCTGGCGCAGTTGTTCTTCGGTCTTGGCGCGCTCGGCGATCTCGCTGGCGACGCGCTCTTCCAGGGTGGCATTGAGCCGGCGCAGCGCCTCTCGCGATTGCAGGATGTCGCGTTGCGCATCCAGCAGCTGGCCGGTGCGCTGGCGCAGGCGCCGTTCGGTCTGCTCGGCCTGTTCGCGCAGCGTGCGCTCGCGTTCGGCGGCTTCGCGGCGCATGGCCGCCAGGGCGACGTGGCTCTGCACGCGCACCAGCAGTTCGCGCGCGGTGAAGGGCTTGACCAGGTAGTCGTCGGCGCCAGCCTCGATGCCTTCGATCTTCGCTTCCTCGCCGGCACGCGCTGACAGCAGCACCGCCGGCAGCAGGGCGAGTGCGGGGTCGGCACGCAGCGCCTGCACCAGGGCCAGGCCGTCCAGGCGCGGCATCATCACGTCGGCCAGCAGCAGCGACGGCCGTTCGCGGCGGATCGCCGCCAGCGCCGCCTCGCCGTCGGCCACGCATGCCACACGCCAGCCGGCTTCCTGCAGCAGGCGCTGTACGTACTGGCGCATGTCCTGGTTGTCGTCGGCGAGCAGGATGTATTCGCCGCTGGCGCCCTCCGGCGCCGGCACGTACGGCGCCGGCGCCACGCTGGCGGACAGCCATTGCGCGGCTTCGTCTACATAGGGCGCGGCATGGCGGGCGGGCGAGGGTGTGCTGTCGGATTCGAACACGCGCGCGGCATCGAGATGCGCCTTGCCCACGGGAATGCGCACGGTAAGCGTGGTGCCGCGGCCTTCCGCGCTCACGGCTTCGAGCTGGCCGCCGTGCAAGCTCACCAGTTCGCGCACCAGGGCCAGGCCGATACCGCTGCCTTCGATGCTGCGGCCGCGCGCGCCTTCCACGCGGTGGAAGCGCTCGAACAGGCGCGGCATCTCTTCGGCGGGAATGCCGGTGCCGGTGTCGCTCACCTCCAGCGTCAGGCAGCCTTCCTGCGGCGACAGCGTCACCACGATGCCGCCTTCGAAGGTGAACTTGAACGCATTGGAAACCAGGTTCAGCACGACCTTTTCCCACATCTCCCGGTCCACGTAAGCCGGCGGCAAGCCGGCGGGGCAGGCCACGGTAAGCATCAGGCCGGCCTTCTCGATGGCGGAGCGGAAGCTGCTGGCCAGTTCGGCGGTGAGCGCCGAAAGGTCGGTCGGCTCGTAGCGCGCCTGCGCGCGGCCGGCTTCGATGCGCGCGAAATCCAGCAGCGTGTTGACCAGCTTCAGCAGGCGCAGCCCATTGCGATGGGCCAGTTCCACCAGGCTGCGCGATGCGGCCGGCGCGGTTTCCTCCCGTGCCAGCCATTCCTCCAGCGGCCCCAGCATCAAGGTCAGCGGCGTGCGGAATTCGTGGCTGACGTTGGAGAAGAACAGCGTCTTGGCCTGGTCCAGCCGCGCCAGTTCCTGCGCGCGGCGGCGCTCCTGTTCCAGCGCGTCGGCCTGCGCGATGGCGGCGCCGACCTGGCCGGCGGCCAGTTCGAGAAAACTTGCGTACGCCGCGTCGTACAAGCGATACGGATTGAGCCCGACCACCAGCACCGCCGCGCGGCCATGTTCGCCCGCCGGTGCGATCGGCAGCAGCACCGCCTGGCTGGGCGGCAGCGGCCAGGCACCGCGCGGCAGTTGCATGCGAAAGCGCGAGGAGAGGTCGTGCATGTGCAGCGGATGCCCCGCGGCCAGCGCGCGCGCCAGTGGCCAGCTGCGCTCGTCGCCGGGCAGGATGCGCCGCGGTGCGATGCTTTCGCCCGCGGAGGTACCGTCACTGGCGGCCAGCACGAAGGCGCCATCCGGCTCGGCCACATAGATCGCCGCGAACGGCACGTCGTGCGCATTGGCGGCGAGCGCGGCGGCGCTGCGCTCGCAGCTGTCCTGCCAGCCGTGCGCATGCATGGTGCTGGCGGCCTGTTCGCGCAAGGTGGCAAGCTGGCGGTCGCCGATCACGCGGCGGGTGTCGTCGGTGTTGACGCAGATGATGCCGCCGGGGCGGCCGTCGTCGTCGGGCAGGGGGCTGAAGGAGAACGTGTAGTAGGTCTCTTCCGGGTAGCCGTTGCGCTCCATGATCAGCAGCTGCCCTTCGACGTAGATGCCTTCGCCGCCGGCCAGCACCTGGGCCAGGCGCGGCGCGATGTAATCCTGGATTTCCGGCCAGACCTCGTCGATCGTGCGCCCCAGCGCCCAGGGATGCTTGCCGCCGATGATCGCGCGATAAGCGTCGTTGTAGAGATACACCTGCCGCGGCCCCCAGCCCACCCACATCGGGTGGCGCGACGACAGCATGATGCGCACCGCCGTCTGCAGGCTGCGCGGCCACTGCGCGGGCGCGCCCAGCGTGGCGGACCAGTCGTGCGCCCGTATCAGCTCGCCCATCTGGCTGCCGCCGAGGAAGTCCCTGTGCGCGCTGATCTCCACGTTCGACGCTCTCAGATGAGGATGTTTCTGTTTGATTGTTCTGATGTGGTTGCAAAGTGAACGGCGTTACGCGTGCAACTACTTTCGCAAGGCAGCCGGCTGTGATTTAGTTCACGCCGTCGCGGCCGCGCCAGGGAGCGGTTCCGCCGATGTGGGAAGCGTTGCGCAGATGGTGTGGATATCACGTCATCGTCACGCCAGCGTCGCGTCGAACACGTTGCCATGCGCTGCATTCGAGCCTGTCTCGTTGGCGTCGGTTCACCATGAACGGTGTTGCCTGTTACCCATCTAGCCTCAAGGAGCAACGGCCCGCGATGGACAAACTCGAGACCTTGATCGACCTGCTCACCCGCGGCGAGCTGGAACGCGCAGAACTGGCGCAACGCGCCGAGCGCGTGCGCAACGCGGCCAGCGACGCCGAGCTTGCCTGGCTGCACGGCGAAGGCCAGCCGCAGCTCATGCAGGCTTCGCTGCTGTTCCGCCTGAAGGACTTCCTGCTTACCAGCGACCAGTTGCAGGTGCTACACGAATGCATCAGCGACAGCCTGGACGAACCGCTGCCGCCATTCCCGGCCGACCGGCGCGATTTCTGGTCGGACGACTACTTCGAATGGCTGGACGAGATTGTCGCCGCGCGCGGGCTGGAAGTGATGATGCTGCCCGACAGCGTGGACGACAAACTCGCGGCCCTGGTGGTGCGGCGCGAGGACACGCCACGCGTGCTGGTGCTGGCCGATGCGCTGAAGCTGATTGTCGAGAAATCGACGCAGCGGCGTTACGCCTGAGCCGCCGCGCAGCGCGTCCTCTTGCGACGCCGATCAACAACGGCGCCATCGCGGGCGAGCAGACTGCGCCGTCCGCGCATGGACGCTCCGGCGCTTGCGGTTTCATCCGGGTGTGCATGCGTGGCTGTCCATTCCGGACGTCCCCATCCGCACCCTACGGAGACCTGCATGAAGCATTCCCCCGCATGGAAGTCCGCTCCCCTCGTCTGCGCCTTGCTCGCCGCCTTGCCGTTGGCGCCGGCCTATGCCGCAGGCCACACGTATTACGTCGCCACGAATGGCAATGACAACGCCGCCGGCACGCTGGATGCACCGTGGCGCACGATCGGCCGCGCAACGCGCGGCGTGATTGCCGGCGACACCGTCTATGTGCGCGGTGGCACCTATGCCGAGACGATCGACGTCAACACCTCCGGTTCCGCCGCGGCCGGTCCCATCGTGTTTGCAAGCTATCCGGGCGAAAAAGCCGCAGTCAGCGGCAGCGGCCTCACCGTGCCGGCCAACGCGATGCGCGGCCTGTGGAACCTCAACAACGTCAGCTACGTGACGGTGCAGGGTTTCGACGTGGGCAACTACGGCACGTCGAGCACCACGGCCACGCCGGTGGGCATCTACATCAACGGCGGCGGCACCCAGGTGAATATCCTCGGCAACCGCGTGCACGACATCGCCAACGGCATCGAAAGCTGTCCCAACGGCAATGCGTTCGGCATCGAGGTCTATGCCAACGACGCGGCCAACGCGATCAACCAGCTCACCATCAGCGGCAACGAGGTGGACCATCTGCGCACGGGCTGCAGCGAGTCGCTCTCGCTCACCGGCAACGTGGAGCAGTGGACGATCAGCAACAACGCGGTGCACGACAACGACAACATCGGCATCGCGGCGCTCGGCTTCGAGACCATGTCCGGCCGCAACGGCGGCACGTTCCAGAGCCAGGCGCGTGACGGCGTGATCAGCGGCAACTCGGTGTACAACATCAGCTCGCAGGGCAATGCGGCGTATCCCGCGGGCGACTTCTCCGCCGACGGCATCTACGTCGAAGGCGGCACGCGGGTGACCATCGAGCGCAACGTGGTCAGCCGGGCGGACCTGGGCATCGAGCTGGCCAGCGAAACCAGGAACAAGTTCAGCAGCGACGTGACCGTGCGCAACAACCTGGTGATGTTCTCCAATATCACCGGCATCTCGATCGGCGGCGCGGCCTCGGGCAATGGCGGCATGCAGAACGCCACCATCGTCAACAACACGCTGTTCCGCAACGACCAGCAGGCCAGCGGCAGCGGCGAGTTCCAGATCCAGTTCCACGTCAGCGGCACGGTGTTCGAAAACAACCTGCTGTACGCCACCGCCGACGGCCTGCTGGTGAACTTCTGGCCGAAGACCACCAGCAACGCCGGCTATGCCAATCCGGGCACGATCGAGCACAACCTGTATTTCGCCGACGGCGGCGCGGGGAATGCCAACTGGGTGTGGCTGGGCAAGAGCTACACCGGCATCGCCGGCTATCGCACCGCCAGCGGGGCGGACAAGCTCACGCTGCTGGTGAATCCGCAGTTCGCCAGTTTGACCATGCCGGATCTGCACGTGGGCAGCGGCTCGGCGGCGCGCGGGGCCGGGGTGGTGTTGCCGGCGTCGACGGTGGGAACGGTAGATTTCGACGGGCAGCCGCGGCTGAGCGCGGCGGGCAAGATCGATATCGGCGCCTACCAGCAGCCGTAATGCGCCTCTCCCCCATCTCCCTCTCCCCTCCGGGGAGAGGGTCGGGGTGAGGGGCCGGGCGGAGCGTAGAAGCGGAAGCGGAAAGCGTGCGTCGCTTCGTCGATCCGTTATGGCTAGCACCCGCCCCTCATCCGCTGCGACCGAAGGGAGTCCCCGTGGGACCGGCACCTTCTCCCCGGAGGGGAGAAGGGCTTCAGTAGTAAGGCTTATCCCTGCTTGACCGTATTCGCCGGCACAAACGTATACCCCATCCCCTGCAAGCCCTCGACGATCTGCTTGAGGTAATTGATGTTCACATAGGGATGGAAGAAGAAGCTCTGCACGCTGTCCTGCACCACCGTGTTGACGTTGGCGCTGGCCAGGATGTCCGCCGGGAGGCGCGCCGGATTGTTGTTGAACGCCTCGGTCTCCACGTTGCCCA
This sequence comes from Dyella sp. SG609, assembly GCF_012275375.1. Classification (GTDB taxonomy): domain Bacteria; phylum Pseudomonadota; class Gammaproteobacteria; order Xanthomonadales; family Rhodanobacteraceae; genus Dyella_D; species Dyella_D marensis. The sequence goes on from NZ_JAAZQJ010000001.1 coordinate 540,697, forward strand.
GCTGCTCGCCGATCACCACGCTGCCGTAGACGTCGCGCACCAGGTAGGGGAAGAACTGGCCGTAGATCTTGGTGTAGTCCGGCGTGCCCGTGCCGCAGGCGCCGTTCGGGCACCAGCCGCCCGCATACAGGCCGCGGTCGTAGCGCGCGGAGAACATGCTGTTGATGACCTTGTAGTCCACCGCCGAGGCCGCGTAGTGCGGCGGCTCGAAGATGGTCGGCGCCAGGAAGCCGGCGGCGGCGAAGTCCATCAGGCCCTTGGTGATGCGGCCCTGGGTCCAGAGCGCCGAATCCTCGGCCGGCGGCGCGTCGTACAGCACGTAGTTGTCGGGGCTGATGTGCGAGCGGTAGAACTCGAAATCGTCCGCCGACACGCCGCTGTAGGGATTGGCCACGTTGGAGTACTGATGCGTATAGCCATGCATCAGGATGGTGCCGCCCTTGGACTGCATGTACTTCAGCGCGCTCACCACGTTGCGCGCCTGCGACAGGTGGATCGCCTGCGGCACGCCGTTGTTGTAGAAGCCCTTCGGGTCGAGATAGTACGGAATCACCGCGACCGTGAACGGCACGCCCTTGCTCGACAGGTAATCGGCGATCGCCCGCAGCGCGGCCGGATCGTCGGTGGCGTTGACGTCCTCGATGCGCACCAGCGCCCGCTTGCGCGCCAGCATCGACGGATTGGACACCTTGCCGATCAGGTCGGCCGCGATCAGGTAGCGATCGTTCATGCCGATATAGCTGAAGGGGATCTCGCCGATATAGGTGAGGTTCGCACCCTTGGTCGCCCAGTTCACCGTGCCGCCGGTGTCGTTGGTCGCCACGGCCACGGCCGTCGCCTTGGTCGGATCGGTGATGCTCGTCTGCAGCAGGCCCGACGGCACCGCCAGCGCGTTGCGCTGGATCGCCACGCCCTTGTAGGTGACGGTGAGCGTATTGCTGAAGTCGAAGAACATCGGCGAGAAGCCATACTGCGCGGCGAAATTCGGCGAGCGCGCGGCCAGCTGCCAGATGTTGTCGTTCATCCACAGCACCGGCTTGGTGGTGGCCAGCACGTCGTCGAGCATCGCGGTCGGCAGCGGTTCGTCATAGGTCGAACCGACATAGACCAGGCCGGTATAGTTGTTGAGTTCGCCGGCGGTGTAGCTGGCGGCCGTGTGCAGCGTGTACTTGCTGCCGTGCGAAACGAGATTGGCCGCCATCACCGCATAGGCTTCGCCCAGCCAGGCCCACGCGCCGGTGCTGTCGTACAGCACCAGGGTGTTCTGGCTGGGATTGGCGCCGGGTGCGCCGGCGAAGGCGTTCGCCGGTGCGCCGAGCAGGATGCTCAGCGATACATTGCGCTGCACCGAGCCGGACGCGGTCAGCGTCGACACCGACTTCTGCGCGCTCTTCATCGACGGTGCGACCACGAGCGAGCGCGGCGGCGCCGGCAGCAACTGCATGTCGGCGTGTTCGGCCAGCTGTGCATGGACAGGAGAGGTCAAGCCGGCTGCCGTGGTTAACACCAGGGCGGCACTGGCGAGAAGAGACCTCACGACGGAGGGCTTGAGGCGGGACCTGGTCATGGGAAATCCTCACATGCTGCGATGGAAATCGACGCAAGCCACGAATGCCCCCGTGCTTGCGCGCATGGCGGAGAACGATTTTCCGAAGCCCAGGTCCCTGTTCCCGAGAGTGGAGAGGCATCGCCCCCAAGTTGAAGCTTACGGGCCTGGAATGCGCGTTTTTATTGGTCTGTCGAGGTATGGCTTTTAGTCAATCGTCAGGCAGCCCGGCGCGACCCCAATATGCGACCCGGACGCAACACCCATCGCAGGTCGAAAACCACCACGCGGACTCCTCAGCCGACACGTCTATCCGGGAACCAGGGACCCCGGACGACCGCTCTTCCCCGCCGTTTGCGCGGCGGCAGCGCGGCGCCGGACATCTGGGCCAGGACACGCGTCGCCATCCTTAAGGGGGAAGGAGTCATGCAGGACATCCTGATCATCTGCGGCACCCGCCCGGAAATCATCAAGCTTGCGCCGGTCTACCACGCGCTGCGCAACAGCGGCTGGGCCAGGCCGGTGTGGCTGCATACTGGGCAGCACGACGACATGGCGCGGCAGATGCTCGCCTGTTTCGATATCCAGCCGGATATCGAACTGTCACGCGGAGGTGACACCCTGGCGCAGTTCAGCACGCGCTGCCGCGAACTGCTGGACGAGGTGATGGCGAGCCGGCCGTGGTCGCTGGTGATGGTGCAAGGCGATACCGAAAGCACCTTCCTGGGCGCGCTCGCCGGTTTCTACCACCGCGTGCCGGTGGCGCACGTCGAAGCGGGCCTGCGCACCTACGACCTGGCGCGGCCGTTCCCGGAAGAAGGCCTGCGGCAGATGGTCAGCCGCATCGCCAGTTTCCATTTCGCGCCGACCGCGCGCGCCTCGCAGGCGCTGCAGGCCGAAGCCGTGCCGGACGAGCGCGTGTTCATCACCGGCAATACGGTGATCGACGCGCAGCACTGGGTCACGCGCCATCGCCGCATCCAGCGCGGACATGCGGGGCGCGGCCATCTGCTGGTCACCGCGCACCGGCGCGAGAACTGGGGCAGCGACCTGCGCGAAATCTGCTACGCCATCGCCGACGTGGCCAGCCACCATCCGGAACTGCAGATCCTGTTCCCGGTGCACCTGAACCCGACGGTGAGCAAGCCGGTGCACGCCATCCTGGGCGAGCTGGGCAACGTGCACCTGAGCGGCCCGTTCGACTACCTGCGCATGCAGCAGGCGCTGATCGACGCGTGGCTGGTGCTGACCGATTCCGGCGGCCTGCAGGAAGAAGCACCCACCTTCGGCGTGCCGCTGCTGGTGCTGCGCACCGAGACCGAGCGGCCGGAAGCGATCGAAGGCGGCTGCGCGCGGCTGGCGGGCACGCGGCGCGCGTCGATCGTGAAACAGATCGAAGACCTGTGGGACGACGGCGAGGCCTACGGCGCCATGGCGCGCGCGGGCAATCCATTCGGCGACGGCCGGGCCAGCGATCGCATCGTGGATCTGCTGCAGGGGGCGCTGGAGGGCGGCGAACGCCGGCGCGAAGCGGTCTGACAGGGGAGAACACTAAGGATGTGGTGGCTGGATGCATTCACGACCTACCTGTACGGCCTGAGCGTGGCCGTATCGGCGATCGCCATACTCATGCTGCTGAGCGGCATGGACGATCTGTTCATCGATCTCGTGTACTGGACGCGGCGCACGTGGAAGGCGCTGGTGGTGTACCGCCGGCACGAGCGCACCTACTACCACGAGCTGTACCGGCCGGCGGAAAAGCCGCTGGCCATCATGGTGCCGGCCTGGCACGAGACCGGCGTGATCGGGCACATGGCCGAGCTGGCCGCCAGCACGCTGGACTACGAGAACTACCACATCTTCGTCGGCACCTATCCGAACGACGCCGACACGCAGCGCGACGTGGACGAAGTGAGCGCGCGCTTCCCCAACGTGCATAAAGTGGTGTGCGCGCGGCCGGGTCCGACCAGCAAGGCCGACTGCCTCAACAACGTGCTCGACGCCATCCTGCAGTTCGAACGCCGCGCCAAGCTGAGCTTCGAGGGTTTCATCCTGCACGATGCGGAGGACGTGGTCTGCGCGATGGAGCTGCGCCTGTTCAACTACCTGGTGGGCCGCAAGGACCTGATCCAGATTCCGGTGTATCCGTTCGAGCGGCAGTGGAACAACTTCACCAGCCTGCATTACCTGGACGAATTCGCCGAGCTGCACGGCAAAGATGTACCGGTGCGCGAGGCGCTGGCCGGCCAGGTGCCCAGCGCGGGCGTCGGCACCTGCTTCAGCCGGCGCGCGGTGCTGGCGCTGATCGAGGAAGGCAACGGCGTCGCCTTCGACGTGCAGAGCCTGACCGAGGACTACGACATCGGCCTGCGCCTGAAGGCGCGCGGCATGCAGGAGATCTTCGTGCGCTTCCCGGTGCTGCGCTACCGCAAGCACCAGAAGCCGCCGCCGTTCGGGCAGAGCCGGCGCGAATCCAACGTGATCTGCGTGCGCGAATATTTCCCCGACCGCCTTTCGACCGCGGTGCGGCAGAAGTCGCGCTGGATCATCGGCATCGTCTACCAGGGCTACCGCACGCATGGCTGGAAGTGGCGGCACGGCCTGGTGCTGAATTATTTCCTGTGGCGCGACCGCAAGGGCGCCATCGCCAACTTCGTCAGCTTCGGCGCGATGCTGGTGCTGGCGCAGCTGCTGGTCATCGGCACGGTGCAGCAGCTGTGGCCGGGCGCGCCGCACTTCCTGTCGATCTTCGAAGGGCAGCATTGGCTGGACATGGTGCTGTATGCGAATGCGGGCCTGATGGCCAACCGCATCCTGCAGCGCATCGTGTTCGTCACCGCGTACTACGGGGTGAAGCAGGGACTGCTGGCGATCCCGCGGCTGCTGTGGAGCAACCTGGTCAACTTCCTGGCCAACTGGCGCGCGATCAAGCAGATCCTGCAGACCGGCGATCCGCGCCGCGTGGCCTGGGACAAGACCACCCACGATTTCCCCAGCATCGGCGGCGAGAACCGCTCCAAGCGTTCGCTGGACGAATTGCTGGTGACCCAGGGCGCGCTCACCGAGGCGCGCCTGCGCCAGGCGCGCGCGCAGCCGATCGAAGGCCTGCATCCGGGCAGCACGCTGATCCACCAGGGCGTGATCACCGCCGAGCAGCTGGCGCGGCCGATCGCCGAACAGGCCGGCGTGGATACCGAGACGGTGGATGCCGAGACCTTGGCGCCGGAACTCTTCACTGCACTGCCCGCGGCCGTGGCCTTGCAGTACGCGGTGCTGCCGCTGCGGGTGGACGGCGGCACGCTGGTGCTGGCGAGCGAGTCGTACGTCGACCCGGTGTCGCTGGCGGCGATCGCGCGCAAGCTGGACCGGCCGGTGCGCTACGTGATCGCGCACAAGGGCCAGGTCACGGTGGGGCTGCGCCGCTGGTACGCGCAGTCGCCGGAGCGCGAGCACGATCCGCGCAAGCTGCTGGAGGCCGCCGCACGCAGCGGGCGCATCGGCGCCGAGCGCGCGCGGCAGCTGTGGGACGACTACGTTTCCCGGCAGGTGATGCTGGGCGAGATCCTGGTGGCGCAGGGGCACCTGGATGAAGTGGCATTCAAGGCATTGCTGTTGAGCCATGCGCGCAGCGGGCAACCGCTGGGTGCGTTCCTGGTGGCCCAGGGAGTGATCGGCCAGGACACGCTCGACCGCTTGCTGGCCCTGCAATCGGCGCTGCAACCCAGCCTCGCGGCGCTCCTGGAGAAGGAGGCCGCCCCGCCGGTGCAGCAGGTTATGCAGTGGACGGAGCGCGTGGCATGAAACGCCCATGGCCGACTCGTTGTGCGGCCGCGCTGTTCGCCATGGCACCGGCCCTGCCGCTTTGCGCGGCGGGCCAGCAGCCGGACAGCGCCAGCCGTTACCAGCAATTCCTGTTGTATCCCCATCGCCAGGCCGGCTTCGCCGCGCTGCGCGCCAACGACGAGCGCACCGCGCTGGCCGAATTCGAGCGCGCCCGCGCGCTGGCGCCGCAGAGCATCGACACCGCGCTGGACCTGGCCGAGGCGTATCGCCATTTCGGCCATGCCGACAAGGCGCGCACGGTGCTGGACGACCAGCGCCGCTATACGCCGGCCGATCCGCGCCTGCGCGCGCCGCCGCCGGCCGAGGCCGCGGTGGACTGCAAGGTCGACAACCGGCCGGTGTGCCGTGCGCAACGCGGCTTCGACGCCTTGCAGGCGGGCCAGCTCGATCGCACGCAGGCGGAACTGGCCGCGGCGGATTTCGCCAAGACCAGTGAAGGCCTGGCACTGCGCCGCGCGCTGGTGCAGCGCTCGATCTATCTGGGCGATCGCAACCGCGCCGCGCAGCAGCTGGCGGCGCTGGATCAGCTGGGGCAGATCGGCCCCGACGAACGCGCGCAATGGTTCAATGTGCTGCTGATGCAGGGCAGGGCGCTGGAAGCGCGCGACCTGCAGGCGCGTGGCGGACTCGGCGCGCCGGCACAGGAACTGGCCGTGGCGCTGGGCCTGTCCGCCGCGGGCGAGCGCAAGGCGCTGGAAGACTATCTCGCCGTGCACCAGCCGGCCTTCGACGACGAGAAGGACGAGCGGCAATGGGTGAACCTGCTGGCGCAGGTGGGGCGCGCGCGGCCGGAACTGCTGGATCTGTACGAAGCGCGCTTCCCGGCCAATGCGGCCTGGCAGGCGCGTTCGTCGCTGCCGCTGGCGCTGGCGCGCCACGACGATGGCGCGACGCAGCGCCTGCTGGCGCGGCTGCCCAAGGACAGCTATCGCGAGGAGCGTTTCTCGCTGGCGCTGGCGCAAGGGCGCTATGAGGACGCGCGCGAACAGGCCGAGGCGCTGGTGGCGCAGCCGGACGGGCATCGCCTGCTCGATCCGCTCAGCTATCGCCTGATGGATGCCGGCGCGCCGGACCAGGCCGAGCGGCTGCTGCTGGCCTCGTATCCGTTCGGCGGCAATCCGCAGGCCGGCACCTTGTTCGCGCGGCTGGCGGTGCTGGCGGCCAAGCAAGCCGCCGCGTTCTCCGCCGCCGACCGCGCGCGCCTGGCGCGGCCGCTGGACAGCGTGCCGCTGCGCATCGTGCAGGTGCCGATCCTGGCCGCGCTGCGCGACTGCGACGGCATCCGCCAGGTGATGTCGGACCTCTCGCCCGACTATCCGGCGGAACTGTGGCGCCAGCTCGGCGACTGCTACGGCAACGACCGCCCCGGCCTGGCCGAATACGCCTACGCCGAAGCGAACAAGCGCAAGCCCGACCCCGACACCACGCGCGCGCTGGCCTACCAGGCCTACGGCGCACGCGACTACGCCACCGCCCTGCAGGCCTGGCGCGCGGTGCCGGTCGAGCATATGAAGACCGACGACCTGCTCGCCGCGGCGACCACGGCGATGAGCGCCGAGCAGCCCGGCGTGGCGCGCGCCTGGCTGGACAGTTACGCGGCGGAGGGCGGGCGGCAGGACCACGCCTACTGGTGGCTGCGCGCGCAGGCCGACGAGCCGCGCGACCCGGCGCTGGCGCGCACCGATCTGGACAACGCCATCGCCCTGCATCCGGAAGCGCACTACTACCAGCGCCTGGCGGCCTTGCAGACCCAGGCCGGCGAAACCCGTCCGGCCCTGCTCTCGCTGCAGCGCGCCGCCGTGCTGGCGCCGGACGACGACAAGCTTGCCGCGCAGCTCGGCTACGCCTATCTGCAGAATGGCTCGCCGGAATTGGCGGTGGTGCAGTTCGAGCGTGCGCACCGCGCCAACCCGGACGACGCCAAGCTCACCTGGCAGTTGCTCTACGTGCACCAGAAGCTGGGCGACAGCAGCCAGGCGCGCAGCTATGCCGCGCAGGCGATCGACCAGCTCGACGCCGGCGGCACCGGCGCCGCTGACGCCACGGATGCCGCGCAGGACGAAGGCCAGCAACGCTTCGAGCTGCGCCGCCTGCACGAGGATCTGGGCCGCAAGTGGCGCTTCAATGCCGACATGACGCTGGGTGACACGGTGTCGTCGGCGGCGAACGCGGCCAACCCTGGCCAGTCGTACCGCAGCTACTTCCAGATGGAAGGGCAGTACCGCTTCGATCCGCCGTGGAACGGCGCCGACATCAATACGCTGGCGGCCTATGCGCGCGTGTTCGCCGGCAGCGGCAACGGCGGCTCGGTGTGGCCGATCCATGGCTGGATGCTGGGCGTGGGCGTGCACTGGAAACCGCTGACCACGCAGAACATCGTGCTGTCGGCCGAGCAGCAGACGCCGGTGTCCGGCAGCCGCTTCACCCGCAACGACACCTTGCTGCGCGCGGCCGGCTCCTGGTCGTTCGGCCCGCACCTCAACGACGACTGGCATGCCTCCGGCGGCGGCTGGTGGTCGCAGAACTTCTACGTGGACGTGGCGCGCTATCTGCGCGCCAAGCAGACGGTGCTGACCGCCGACTACCAGCTCGGCTGGCACCGCAAGCTGGTGGAGGGGCAGTCGATCGAGCCGTATGCGCGCGTGCAGTTCACCGGCATCGACCGCAACCGGGGCAGCTTCCAGCGCGACGGCCGCGTGGGCCTGGGCGTGCAATGGAACCTGTGGTTCGGCGAGACGCGCTACGACGCGTATCCGCATCGCTTCAGCGTGGCGGTGGAGGGGCAGCATGCCTTCACCAGCTATCTGCGCGAGAAGAACGCGGTGTTCCTGATCGTGAGGACCGCGTGGTGAGCCGGGCGCGGCGGTGGTGGTTGATGGTGGCGCTGCTGCTGGCGCCGTGGCTGGCGCAGGCCGCCACGGCGGTGTTCTACCAGCCGCAGACGCGCGACCGCGAGGTGGCGGTGGCGCAGTGGCCGGGGTGGTTCGCGCAGTTGCGTGCGCGTGGCTTCGACACCCTGGTGGTGCAGTGGACGCAGTATGGCGATGCCTTCGCGGATCCCGCGGGGCATGCATGGCTGTTGCAGCGGGTTCGCGAAGCGCGCGCCGCCGGGTTGCGCGTCGTGCTGGGGCTGCACAGCGATCCGGCGTTCTTCCAGCGCCAGGAAATGCCGGCAACGGCGCTGGACGACTACCTGCGTTCACTGGCCCGCCAGGATGCCGAGGCGGCGCGCCGTTGGGCCGCCGAGCTGGGCGGGCAGGACATCGCCGGCTGGTACCTGCCGATGGAGATCGACGACCGCCGCTGGCGCGAGCCGGAAGCGCGCGAGGTCCTGCGCGATTACCTGGCGCTGGAGCGGCGGCAGCTGGACCGCGTATTGGCGCGGCCGGTGTTCGTGAGCACCTTCTTTGCCGGGCATATGGCGCCGGCGGCGTATGCGCAGCTGGTGGCGGACGTGCGTGGCAGCGGTGTGCAGGCGTGGGTGCAGGACGGCGCGGGGACGGCGCGGTTGAGCCGCGGCGAGAGTGCGGTGTATCTGGCTTCGGCGATGTCGTGCGATCGGAAGGGGGCGGCGGGTGTGGTGTATGAGGTGTTCCGGCAGACCGGGGGCGACGAGGCGTTCAAGGCGGAGCCGCTGGATGGGCGGGATGTGGAGGTGGCGCTGGTGCAAAGGGCGCCTTGTGGTGGAGACACGGCTTTTTTTGAGTTGCGGTATTTGCCGGAGATGGAGGCGCTGCGGCGCTAGAAAGCCCCGCCTAGTAAAACCCTTCGCCCCTTCGGGGAGAAGGTGGCGGCAGCCGGATGAGGGGTGGGTGCTCGCGGTGGAAGATCGACGAAGCGTCGCTCGCTTTGCTGCTTCGCTTCATCGCTCCGTAGGTCCCCCTCACCCCGACCCTCTCCCCGCTGGGGAGAGGGGGCAGGTTGCGCGAAGGCTTGGGTTCCCTCGCCAAACCTAAAGTGGATTCCTTCTCCCCGCCGGAGAGAAGGTGGCGGCAGCCGGATGAGGGGTGGGTGCTCGCGGTGGAAGATCGACGAAGCGTCGCTTGCTTTGCTGCTTCGCTTCATCGCTCCGTAGGTCCCCCTCACCCCAACCCTCTCCCCGCTGGGGAGAGGGGGCAGGTTGCGCGAAGGCTTGAGTTCCCTGGCCGGAGGGGGAGGTCGGGCGAGGCTCGCGCGTGCCCCGCCAATCTGAATTGGTCTCTACGAATCCGTCCAAATTGGTTATGTACCGTCCGCGCGGCCGGCGCCTATCTTTGCCTCCAGCCGCGATAACGAAAAGTTGATGTCCCCACACTCAACGGTTTGACGCGGCCACCTTGGCTCGCCGGAAGCTCCCCACTTCCGTGCGAGTCCCTTCTTCCAGCCCAGTCGATCCGGAGTGAACCCTGTGTCCGCTTTGGTATCCGTGTCCGATGATTTGCTGGCGGCGGCGAGAACGATCTCGACCGGCGCCGCCGTATCCGGCGTTCCTTTTGCACTGGACGTAGCCGACCGCCGAGGCGAGGCGCATGCCCAAGCTGACACCAGGCTTGCGGCATCGGCCCGAGCCGCCGAACAGGATTTCCCCGAGCGCATCCGGCTGCTGATCGGACGTGCCGGCGGCGTCGGCGCGCTGGCGCGCTGCTGCAGCGTCACCGCGCGCACGGTGAACAACTGGAGCCGCGGCCGCGGCGATATCTCGCGCCACCGCTGCGTGGTACTGGCGCGTGCCATGGGCATCTCGGCGCTGTGGCTGGTCAGCGGCGAGGGCGTCATGACCGCCGACGACGTGCTGGCGGCGAACGCGCCGGCGCACAAGACCGGCGTCGATGCCGAACGGCTCGCCGCCGCCTTGCAGATGCTGCAGTCCTACATCGTGCTGGCCGGCGGCGCGCTGAGCGTTGCGCAGCGTGCCGAAGCCATCGTCGAGCTCTACACCATGCTCGCCGAGCCACCCGACGCCACGCGCGTCATCGCTTTCCACAAGAAGCTTGCCGGCTGTCTGCGCGGCAACGGTCAAGCGCCGCCCGCCTGACCGCAGGGGATCGACCTCGTGTTCGTGCACAGGCCTCCGCACGGGAGGTCGTGGAGGCCTGTGCGCCAAAACCGCCACGCCAGGCAGTTGCGGCCGCGGCGTGGTTCTCGCCGGTGCCGATGGCACCACCGCAGTGTCTTCGCGGCATCCGGGCCGCGGATATCCATCAAGCTATTCAAGGGGAGTCGCATGAACTACCAGCATCGGATTCGCTCGGCCCGATCCAGGGTCTGTCCGTCCGCCCTCGGCATGGCCCTGGCGCTCGCGCTGTACGGCGCCATGGCGCCGCCCGTGCATGCGCAGGCCACCACCGGCAGCATCTTCGGCCAGGCGCCGGCCGCCGCGGGCGGCACGGTGAAAGTGCAGAACGCATCGGGCGTGACGCGGCAGGTGGCAGTGGATGCGTCGGGCCGCTATGCGATCGGCGCGCTGCCGCTGGGTACCTACACCGTTACCTTGCAGCGCGACGGGCAGACGGTGGACACGCGTACCGACGTCGAACTGCACGTCGGCGCGGGCACCGAGGTTTCCTTCGTGGCGCAGAACGCGCAGAACCTGGCCTCGGTGACGGTGACGGCGAACAGCCTGCCGGCGATCGACGTGACCCAGGTGGATTCGCGCACCGTGGTCACCTCGCAGCAGCTCGCGCGCTTGCCGCTGGCGCGCAGCGCCGAAGCGATCGCCTTGCTGGCGCCGGGAGCGGTGGAAGGCAGCGACACGTTCATGGGCATGGGCATGGGCGCGTCGTCGCCGCGCAAGTTTGTCTCGTTCGGCGGTTCGTCCGTCACCGAGAACGCGTATTACATCAACGGATTCAACACCACCGATCCGATCAGCGGTTTCGGCGGCCTGACCTTGCCTTACGGTTCGATCGACCAGGAGGAAATCCTCAGCGGCGGCTATGGCGCGGCGTACGGCCGCTCCGACGGCGGTGTGATCAGCCAGGTGGGCAAGCGCGGTACCAACGAGTGGCATGTCGGCGGGCAGGTGTTGTGGAAGCCGAAGGGGCTGCAGGGCGATCCGCGCGACATCTACTACGGCGAAGGCAGCCCCAAGGCCGGGCAGCTGTATTGGCGGCGCGGCGACAACAAGTCCACCACCACCACGGTCGATGCCTATGTCGGCGGCCCGCTGATCAAGGACAAGCTGTATGTGTTCGCCTCGGTCGAGGGCGAACGCATCCAGGGCACAGGCGCATCGGCAGGCATGCCTTCGGGTGCGGTCGGTTCGGTGGCGGGCGTGGGCTTCAACCTGGCGCCGAGCTACAACAACCATAGCCGGCTGAACGATCCGAAGTGGTACACCAAGCTGGACTGGAACATCACCGACAGCAACCTGCTCGAGCTGACCGGCGCGTCGAACAAATCGTCCTACCGCGGCAATCTGTACCAATACGACTACGCCACCGGCAAGGAAGGGCCGTTCGATCACCACGACCTGAACATCAAGGACGGTTCGGACCTGTATCTGGGCAAGTTCACCAGCTACCTCACCGACTCGCTGACGCTGTCGGTGCTGTACGGCAAGATGAAGGGCACGCATTACAACGAGCTGCCGGGTTACGACCCGACGCTCAGTCCGATCATCGGGCAGTCCTCGCAGAATCCCGCGCTCACCGGCGGCTCCTCCTACGGCAATGCGCAGACCGTGGTGCAGCTGTTCGATCCGCAGCACATCACCAAGAACACCAACCTGCGCCTGGACCTGAGCTACAAGCTGGGCGACCACACCCTGACCGCGGGCATCGACAACCAGGACGTGCGCGACATCCACGATGGCCAGTTCACTTCCGGCCCCGGCTTCGGATGGGCGTATGCGTCCGGCGATCCGAACACCTGGATCACCGGCGGCCCGGACGCGAACGGACCGGGTTGGCAAGGTTATCCGTGGGTGCGCCCGCCGGGCGGCTATGCGGGCGGCTCGACCGGCTATTACGTTTCCAGGCAGGTGTTCGCCAACAGCGCTTCGGTGCGGGTGAAACAGCAGGCGCAATACATCGAGGACGCCTGGCAGATCAACGACCGCTGGCTGGTGAAGATCGGCCTGCGCAACGACGAGTTCACCAACTACAACGGCGCCGGCACGCCTTATCTGCGGCTCACCCATTCGCAGCTGGCGCCGCGGCTCGGCTTCACCTGGGACGTCAACGGCGATTCCAGCCTGAAGGTGTATGGCAATGCCGGCCGCTATTACCTGGCGGTGCCCGCGTCCGTGGCCTTGCGTTCGGCGGGTTCGTCCACCTTTACCAACGTGTATTACACCTACACCGGCATCGATCCGAAGACCGGCTATCCCACCGGGCTGACGCCGATCGACACCTACCGCGGCCTGGAACAGCCGATCTCGGCCAATCTCGAATACGGCCAGCCGCGCGATCCGAAGACGGCCGCGGCCACCAATATCAAATCGGAATACCAGGACGAACTGATCCTCGGCTTCGACAAGAAGCTGGGCGATGCCTGGGTGTACGGTGCCAAGGTCACCTGGCGCAAGCTCGGCCGCGCCATCGACGACTGGGGCGACACCGGCCGCATCGCGGCGAAGATGGCCGAGCTGGGCATGAACGATTACGACAAGGTCAATGGCATCCAGGGCAGCTACCTGATCAACCCGGGCAGCAACCCGGTCATCCAGGTGCCGAAACTGTCCGGCGGCTACTACGAGGTGCCGCTGGACTGGAAGAAGGACATGGGCTTCAACACCACGCTCAAGCGCAAGTACTACGCGCTGGAGATGTACCTGGAGCATCCGTTCGACGGCAAGTGGTACGGCAAGCTCGATTACCTGTTCTCGCGCAACTACGGCAATACCGAAGGCCAGGTGCGTTCGGATATCGGCCAGACCGACGTGTCGGCGACGGTGGACTGGGATTACACGCAGGTGATGGATTACGCCAACGGTGCGCTGTCGAACGACCGCACGCACCAGATCAAAGCCTACGGCTACTACCAGGTGGCGCCGGAGTGGCTGGTCTCGGGCAACGTGGCGATCCTGTCCGGTGCGCCCAAGACCTGCCTGGGCCTGTACGGGGCGGACCAGACCAACCCCGGCCTGGGCTACGGCTCCTTCTACCATTTCTGCGGCGGCGTGCCGGTGGTGCCCGGCTACAAGCGCCAGCCCTGGACCTATCTGCTCAGCCTGGGCGCGCAGTACCGGCCGGCGTGGGGACGCCAGCGGCTGGGCTTCAGCGTGCAAATCTACAACGTGCTCAACAAGCAGGCGATCACGCAGACCAACGGGCGCTACGGCAGTTCCACCAGCGTGCGCCCGACCTACAACCTGCCGTTGTCCACACAGTCGCCGCGCTACGTGCAGTTCGGCATCACCTACGACTACTGAGCCCGGGCGGCGGGTGCCCGGCGCCAGTGCCGGGCACCTTAGCGGGCGTTTGCTTTGCGGAGCCATGGCGATGAACAAGTCGATGCTGTTGGCGGCGCTGCTCTCCTTCGCTTGCGGCGAAGCAGTGGCATCCACGTCCACGCAAGCCCCCGAATTCGCCGGCATCGACCACTGGTTCAACTCACCGCCGCTGCGCATGTCCGCCCTGCGCGGCAAGGTCGTGCTGATCGATTTCTGGGCGTACTCCTGCATCAACTGCATCCGCGCGATGCCGCACGTCGAGCACCTGTACGAGACCTACAAGGACCAGGGCCTGGTGGTGGTCGGCGTGCATGCGCCGGAGTTCGATTTCGAGCGCGACCCGGCTAATGTGCAGGCGGCGATCGCGCGGGCCGGCGTCACCTATCCAGTGGCGATGGACAGCGGCTTGTCCACCTGGAACGCATGGCACAACCAGTTCTGGCCGGCGGAATACCTGGTCGACCGCGACGGCAAGCTGATCGGCCATCACTATGGCGAAGGCGGCTACGACAAGATGGAGAACGCGATCCGGCTGCTGCTGGGCCTGGACATGCAGGCGCCGGAGAACACGGCGAACCAGTTCAAGCCGGGGCCGGGCGACACGCCGGAACTGCATCTGGGCAGCGCGGGACAGCAAGGCTTCGGCAATGCGGAAAGCGGCGGCGAAGGGACGCGGCGCTTCAGCGTTCCCGCGGCATTGGCGATGCACAAGTTCGCGCTCGGCGGCAGCTGGGAGATCACCCGCCAGTACGCCCGTACGGTGGGCACGGAGGTGGAACTGCAGCTGCGCTTCAAGGCAGCCAGGCTGTACATGGTGGCCAGCGCGGACAGCACCACTGCGCTGGAGGTGACCGTCGACGGCAACCCGCAACCGGCGGTGGAAGTGCAGGGCAGCCGCCTCTACACGCTGTTCGACAGCCATGACGACCGCGAGCACGTGCTGCACCTGCGCATCCCGCGGGCGGGGCTGCGGGTGTACTCCTTCACGTTCGGCTGAGCGTGGGCAGGCTTCGTGCAGCCGCGCCGCAGCATGCCCTGGGATTGCTGCGCACCCGGGTTGTGCGCAACCCTTATGGCCGACGCCATGGAGTGTGCGCCGGCATGTTTCTCGAACTCGACGGTCAAGGTCCGCAATACGCGCAGCTGGTCCGCGCGCTGAAGTCGTCCATTCTCGACGGGCGCATGCTCGCCGGCTCGCGCCTGCCGCCGACGCGCGAGTTCGCGCTCAACCTCGGCCTGTCGCGCACCACGGTGCTGGCGGCGTACGAGCAGCTGCGCGCCGAGGGCTTTATCAACGGCCGGGTGGGATCGGGCAGCTACGTCACGGGCCTGCAGCTGACGCCGTCGCTGCCGCGGCCGGCGAACGCGGCCGATACGGCCCAGTCGCGCTATGCCGAGCGCGCCCGGCTGTTCCGCGAGCGCAAGATCGCACGCTTGCATTACGGCCTGCGCTACGAAATGCGCTACGGCGACCCGCTGACCAATCCGGCCTTGAATGCCGCCTGGGGACGCGAGCTGGCGCGCGCCGCCGCCTATTCGACGCTGGGCATCACCGGTTCGTGGGGCCTGCCTGCGCTGCGCCAGCAGATCTGCGCCTACCTGGCGCGCCGGCGCGGCCTGCTGACCGAGCCGGACAAGATCCTGATCGTCACCGGCACCCAGCAGGCGTATTCGCTGTGCGCGCGCGTGCTGCTCGACGAGGGCGACACGGCCGTGCTGGAAGAGCCGCATTATTTCGGCGCGTATCACGTGCTGCACGCGCATGGGGCGAAGCTGCATCCGGTGCGCTGCGATGACGACGGGCTGGTCTGCGAGGAGTTGCCGGAGCAGGCGCCCAAGCTGATCTGCGTCACCCCTTCGCATCAGTTTCCCACCGGCGCCGTGCTGTCGCTGCCGCGCCGGCTGGAGCTGCTGCGCTACGCGGCGCGCAAGCAGTGCTGGATCATCGAGGACGACTACGACGGCGAGTTCCGCTACGACGCCCACCCGCTGGCCGCGCTGCGCTCGCTCGACGAAGGCGACCGGGTGATCTATGCGGGCACTTTTTCCAAGACCTTGTTCGGCACGCTGCGCATGGGTTACCTGGTGATGCCGGAGGCGCTGCGCGAAGACCTCACCACCGCCAAGTACCTCAGCGACGTGTCGTCGCCCGGCATCGAGCAGGCCGCGCTGGCGCATTTCATGGAGAGTGGCGGTTTCGAGCGGCATCTGCGCCATGCGCGCAAGGAGCTGCAGTGCCGGCGCGAGGCCTTGATCGCCGGCCTGCGCCGCCATGCCGGCGACCGCGTGGAGATCGTGCATTCGCCGGCGGGCATGCATGTGGTGGCGTGGTTGAACGGCTACGACCACGAGCGGGCCGAGGCCTTGATGTGGTATGCGCACGAGCGCGGGCTGGGGCTGTATTCGATGGCGCCGCATTATTTCGTGCCGCCGAAGCGGCCAGGCCTGCTGCTGGGCTATTGCAGCCTGTCGGTGGCGGAGCTGCGCGATGCGATGCAGTTGCTGGGGGAGTGCCTGGATGCGGTGCCGGCGTGAAGCGCGGCGACGGTTGGACGGCGCTTTGCCGGACGGAAAAAGAAAACGCCTCCGCAAGGAGGCGTTTTCTGTTCCGGCGCATGTTGGGGTTCGCTGCGCTCACCCCAACCTACGATAGAGCTGCGGTGCGGTCTTATTGCGGAACCTTCAGCGTCGAGATCGTCTGGTTCAGCGTGCCCCAGTAGGTCTTGGTGTACGGCACCATCTGCTCGGCGTAGTTCCACCAGAACACGCCGCCGATGTAGCGCGAGTCCTTCATCGTATTGACCATCGGGTAGTAGGTCTTGATCAGGTTGGTCTGCACGGAAGCCGGCGCGCTCAGGCTTGAGGTGCCGATTTCGCCGAAGCCGACCTTGGCGTTCGGGAAGATGCCTTCCAGCGCGGTGAAGTCAGCCTGCCACGACGGCGACAGCCCCGGGCAGTCCTGGTAGGGGTAGTAGCTGAACAGGGCGTAGTCGGTCTGCTGGCGCACGGTCAGCGGCAGGAAGGTGGTCGGCCAGGTCTTCCAGTTGTCGACCGGCTTTTCCCAGCAGTTGGTGCCCTTGCTGTCGTCGTTGTAGTACAGCGTGATGGCGGTCTTGCCGCCGGCGGCCTTCACGATCTGGTGCGCGGCGGCGACCATCTGGCCGATCTGCGTTTCCTGCGCATTGACTACCGAGTTGCTGCCGTTCGGGTTCGGGCGCAGCCACTCGCCGTTGATCTCGTTGGCGATCTCCCACACGTCGACCAGGCCGTTGAGCTTGCCCACCAGCTCCTTGGTGCGCGCGGTGTAGGTGTTGATGTCGGTCGGGAAGTAGTACGAGTCCATGATCTCGCCCATGGTGTAAGCCACGGTGTGCAGCTTGACGAGGGCGGCGTAGTAGTCGGCGGTGCTGGTGTCCGGATCGAACACCACGCGCACCGTCGGGCGGTACGGCAGCTTGCTGAGCGAAGTAACGATGGCGTTGATATTGGAAATGTCATCCACCGTCACGCCGTAGATCGGAGCCTTGATGGTGGTGGCGGCCTGGGCGTGCACGTCGGGGGACAGCGGAGCCGAGCCGGCGTAGAGCGCGGCCGAGGCGAGCAGGGAAGCAAGAAGTGTTTTTGCGGTGGTCTTGTTCATCAGATTTGATTTGAGTTCGCTTGCGTGGGCGATCCGTTCCCCCGGTGGGCTGCGGCGAAAAAAAGGCCGCAGCGATACGTCGGTCGCCCCCGAAAGTCGGGCGGCCGGGCTTAAGTCGTGCGTTCCGCGCACTGGTGAAGGTCGTCCGTACAACGCAACCCCCGACCCCTGGGCCGTGGAGACCGAGGGGATGCGACGGATATCGACGCTGGGAGTGCCGGCGAAACGGCAGGAACCACCAGGAGCTCATCGCGGAACGACACCCTTCCGGTGTGCCCTTCCGCGTGGCTCCGCCCGTCCTGGAGCGGGCCGGACCGTATCACCCGGGAGACAACGCACCGGGCTTCGCTGACGGGGAGCAGTCTAGTTGCTCATCGTTACAAGTGATGAAATTTTAGTTAGCATGAATCACATGGATCGAGTCAAAGCATTCAATCCATGCGCAGGACTGTCGCCGGCCTTACATTGACGCAGCCAGTGCACGATCTTTCAGTCACTTGCGTGAGCGTGCGTGAAGCCACTGTATCGCTCATGTGACACGCGATCCGTTCATGTTACGTCACTCCGTGACACCCGCAGCCACAGGCTGCGGAATGCGCTTGTGCGCCATATCACGTTGGGAAAAAACACAAGCGCCATTCCCGGAAATCGCAAGCCGCTCTTGCCCAAGATGCGCGCTGGCATTCGCGCCGGTACGAGGGAGAGCAGGCGATGGGGTTGCGCACGTGGGTGGTGGTATTGGGGTGTTGCGTGTCGTCCGGCGCGGTTGGCGTTGCATTTGCCGATGCGCCAAGTGCGCAGGTGACGGTGCATGTGGATCGTCCGGGCGCGGTGATCCATCGCGAAATCTACGGCCAGTTCGCCGAGCAGCTCGGGCGCGGTATCGATGAAGGATTGTGGGTAGGCGAGAACTCGTCGATTCCGAATGTGCACGGCTTCCGCAAGGACGTGGTCGATGCATTGAAAGCCATCCACGTACCGGTGATCCGCTGGCCCGGCGGCTGCTTCGCCGACGAATACCACTGGCGCGACGGCATCGGCCCGCGCGACAAGCGCGCCGTGCGGCCCAATCACTCGTGGGGCGGCGAAGAGCACAATGCCGTCGGCACGCACGAGTTCATGGATTTCGCCGAGCTGGTGGGCGCGCAGACCTATCTGGCCGCCAATATGGGCACCGGTTCGCCGCGCGAGATGAGCGACTGGCTGGAATACGTGACCGGCAACGGGCAGACCGATCTCGCCCGCGAGCGCCGCGCGAACGGCCGCGACAAGCCGTGGCAGATCGCCTACCTGGGCATCGGCAACGAAAGCTGGGGCTGCGGCGGCAACATGCGCGGCGCGTACTACGCCGACCAGTACCGCCAGTACGCCACCTTTGCGCGCACCATGAGCGGTCCCGCCTTGCGCAAGGTGGCCAGCGGCGCCAATGCCGACGACTACGCCTGGACCGAAGCCGTGATGGCCGGCGCGGCGTCGCAGATCGACGCCTACGGCGTGCACTACTACACGCTGCCCACCGGCGACTGGAAGCACAAAGGCTCGGCGGTGGCGTTCGACGAGAACGCCTGGATCGCCACCTTGAAAGCCGCGCTGCGCATGGACGAACTGGTCTCCCGCCATAGCGCCATCATGGACAAGTACGACCCGGCGAAGCGCATCGCCCTGGCGGTGGACGAATGGGGTACCTGGTACGACACCGAGCCCGGCGACTCCGCGCTGTACCAGCAGAACAGCCTGCGCGACGCGATGGTGGCGGCGATCACGCTGGACATCTTCCACGCGCATGCCGAGCGCGTGCGCATGGCCAATATCGCGCAGATGGTGAACGTGCTGCAGGCGATGATCCTCACCAGCAAGGGGCGCATGGTGCTGACCCCGACCTATCACGTGTTCGACCTGTACCAGGTGTTCCAGGGGGCGACGTCGTTGCCGGTGGAGGTGCGCGCGGGTGAGTACGCGCATGGCGGCGCGCGGGTGCCGGGCTTGTTCGTCACCGCGGCGCGGGGGACGGATGGAGCGGTGCACGTGGCGCTGGTCAATCCCGATCCGGAGCATGCGTTGCGGGTGGCGGTGGCTTTGCCTGGGATGAAGGTCGGGAAGGTGAGCGGGCGTGTGTTGACGGCGCCGGCGATTAACACCATCAACAGCTTCGAGAAGCCGGATGCGGTGAAGCCGGTGGGGTTCGATGGGGCGAAGATCGGTGGCGATGGTGTTCTTGCGGTATCGCTGCCGGCGAAGGCCATCGTGACTTTGGAGTTGCGGTAACGCCTCTACTCGTCATCCCGGCGCAGGCCGGGATCCAGTAGCGTCGCTGTCCGGCTTTCGCGAAAGCACTAAAGAGCAAGCCCTTAAGCGCCATCGCCTCCATCAAACGCGTCGCTACTGGATTCCGGCCTGCGCCGGAATGACGGGAGTGTGAGGTTCGGCTTGCCTTGATCGCAGGCGGGGAATGTCACGCTGATGCCGAAGCCAACGCCATCCAGGCCGTCGCCAATCTCAATCCTCGCCCCATGCGACTGCGCAATCCGCGCCACCAGCGACAAGCCGATCCCGCTGCCGCGCTCATTGCTCCCCGCCACCCGATAAAACCGGTCGAAAATCCGCGGCCGGTCTTCCTCCGCCACGCCAGGCCCGTTGTCCTGCACCTGCAACCGCACCCGGTTGCCATCGCGCAGGCAACTCACCGCCACCCGCCCGCCCGCCGGCGTATAGCGCAAGGCATTGTCGATCAGGTTGCCGATCAGGATGCCCAGCTCGTCGACGTCGCCCTCGATCGGGCTGGGGCAGGTGTCGAGCACGATGGACTGCTGCTTGGCGGCGGCGATGGTCTCGAACTCGCGCGTCAGCATGGCCACCAGGTCGGCCAGTTCCACCGGCACGCGTTCGCTGTTCGGGCGGTCGGCATCCAGCCGCGCGGAATCCAGCAGCTGCTGCGAGAGGCGCGCGCTGCGCTCCACCCCTTTGACCAGCTGCCGCAGCGGCGCCTGCGCTTCTTCCAGGCTGTGCGAACGCAACGCCACCTGCGCGTGGGTGAGCAGGGCGGCCAGCGGCGTGCGCAGTTCGTGCGCGGCTTCGGCCAGGAACTGGCGCTCGTTGTGCATCGCGCGGTCCAGCCGGGCCAGCATGCGGTTGAAGGATTCGACTAGCGGCTGCACTTCGTCGGGCAGGTTGTGGTCGGGCAGCGGGGCGAGGTCCAGCGTGTCGCGCGCGGTGATGGCCTGGCGGATGCGCGTGATCGGCCGCAGCGACCAGAACAGCACGCGCTGGATCGCCACCGCCAGCACCAGCACCAGCAGGGCGGTGGTGATCAGGCCGATGCGCACCCCTTTGCGCAGGTCGTTGGCCAGGTCCGCGGTGGGCTTGCCGACCTGCACCTGCACTTCGCCATGCGAATCGGTGATGGCATAGATGCGCCATTCCTCGCCGTCGATGCTGCGCGTGGCGAAGCCGTCGGCGAAATCCGGCTGCAGCGGTTTGCGGAACGGTTCCAGCGAGTGCACCACCAGGTGCTGGCGGTCCTTGATCCAGACCTGGAAGATCAGGCGCCCGAGCTTGCCGTGCCGTTCCGGCGGCGGCGCGCTGTGCTCGGGCAGGCGCAGGTTGGCATTGCCGTCGAGGCGGCTGACGTCGGCCGGCATCGAGACCAGGATCTCGCGCGCGATCTCGCTCAGGCTGCTGTCCCACAGGCCGGTGCGGTCCTTCGAATAGCGCACGCCCAGCACGGTGAGAGTGACGCCCCAGGCCACCACGAAGATCGCCAGCATCACCACGAACAGGCGCCGCCGCAGCGAGCGCATGCGCAGGGCCATCAGCGTTCCTCGCCCAGGCGGTAGCCATAGCCGTGCACGGTGGCGATCACGTCCTCGCCCAGTTTGCGCCGCAGCTGGTGCACGTATACCGCGATGGTGTTGCTCTCGATCGCGCCCTGGCCGCCGTAGACCAGGTCTTCCAGCAGATCGCGCGCCACCGCGCGGCCCTGGCGCTCCATCAGCGCGAGCAGGGTGCGGTATTCGTGCGCGGCCAGCCGCACGGATTCGCCATGGCGGGTGACGGTGCGCCGGGCCGGATCCAGCACGATGCCTTTCCAGCTCAGCACCGGCGCCACGCGGCCTTCGCTGCGCCGGATCACCGCGCGCAGGCGCGCCAGCAGTTCGTCGATCTGGAAGGGTTTCACCAGGTAGTCGTCGGCGCCGGCGTCGAGGCCGCGGATGCGGTCGCCGAGCTGGTCGCGCGCGGTGATGATCAGTGCCGGCGTGGTGTCGTAGCGCTCGCGCATGGCGCGCAGCACGTCCAGGCCCGAGCCGCGCGGCAGGCCCAGGTCGAGCAGGGCGGCGGTATAGGCATGGTCGGTAAGCGCGATGCGCGCGGCCGCGGCGTCGTGCGCGCAGTCCACGTGCCAGCCGTCCTGGCGCAGGGCCGCGGCGATGGCGTCGGCCAGCATGCGGTCGTCTTCGACTAGCAGGATGTTCGGCAAGGTCCCCTCGTGGCGCTGCAGCCGTGTCATGAGTCATGCAGCCTAGGCGCGCGGCTTTAAAGAATTCTTAAATCCGGACGGCCAGACTGCCAGACATCCGGCACGGTCCGCTCCACCCCGCACGCGGACAGGGAAGGGGCCGGCTCCCTCCGCACAAGAGACGATGCCATGAGCGCCCAACCCAGCCGCCTGCCCATCGATGCGCCGCCCGCCGCCGTTCCGGATGAAACCGCGCCGGAACGCTGCACGATGCGCCTGAGTGTGAACGGCCAGGCCCGCACGATCAATGCGGACCCGGACACTCCCTTGCTGCGCGTGCTGCGCCAGGACCTGGGCCTGACCGGCGCCTGCTTCGCCTGCACCAACGGACGCTGCAGCGCCTGCACGGTGCACGTCGACGACCGGCCGACCCGCGCCTGCCGCGTGCCGGTGCACGTGGTGCAGGGCGCGCAGATCGTCACCATCGAAGGCTTGGCCGCGCGCGAAGGCCTGCCGCCGGGCCAGCTGCATGCGGTGCAGCGCGCCTGGGCCGAATGCGGCGTGCCGCCGTGCCCGTGCCAGGCCGGCATGATCATGGCCGCCACCGCCTTGCTGATGGACAACCCCGATCCGGGCACCGCCGAGATCGAGGCCGCGCTGTTCCTCGACTGCGGCTGCGGTGCGCGGCCGCACGTGCTGCGTGCGGTGCGTTCGCTGGCGGAGCGCCTGCGCTCCTGGTGAGCGCACGCAAGCCATCCCTCACTTCCCCCGACTGGAGTTCCCCATGCATCACCGTGCGCGTGGTCGTGCCCGTGCCTTGTTCCTGGTTTTCTTCCTGTCCGGCAGCGGCGCCGCGTTCGCGGCGGACGATGGCTGGCATGTGGTGGTCGGCGCCGGCGGGCTGGACATGCCGCGCTATCCCGGCAGTTCCGAGCGGCGCAGCCAGCTGCTGCCGATGGTGAGCGCCAGCTACGGCCGTTTCTTTCTAGGCGGTGCGCCGGGCTCCGGCTCGCCGGCGGGGCTGGGCATGTATTTCCATCAGGACGGGCAGTGGCGCGCCGGCGTGTCGCTGTCGTACGACTTCGTGCAGCCGCGCAAGGAGTCGGACGACCGCAAGCGCCTGCATGGCATGGGCGATATCGACCGCACGGCGCGGGTCACTTTGTTCGGCAGCTATACGCACGATTGGTTGACGGTGCGGGGCAATGTGTCCAGCGACGTTGCCGGCAAGGACCAGGGCACGACGGCGTCGCTCGACCTGGAAGGCAAGTACCGCTGGAACGACAAGCTCAGTTTCGTGGCGGGGCCGGGCGTGACCTGGGCCGACGGCAAGCACAATCGCACGTTCTATGGCGTGGACGATGTGCAGAGCCTGCGTTCGGGGTATGCGGCGTATCGGCCGGGGTCGGGAGTGGAAACGGTGCGGTTTTCGCTGGGCGCGGATTACCGGATCGGCGAGCGCTGGACCCTGGGCGCGCGAGCGATCGCGGCGCGTTTGCAGGGCGATGCGTCGGATAGTCCGATCGTGGCGAAGCGGATGCAGAACACGTATGTGGCGTATGCGTTCTACCGGTTCTAAAGCTACGCCTCGCTGAGCGTAGGTTGGGGTGAGCCGCAGGCGAACCCCAACATCGGCACGTTGATACGCATCGCGTTGTTGGGGTTCGCCTGCGGCTCACCCCAACCTACGCCGGGCGCTGTCGGGATCAGGGCCGCTTGAACGCCTTGCGCGCCTTCTCCACCTTCGCCCGGATCGCGCACGTCTCCACGTGATCGTCCACCAGCCCCATCGCCTGCATGAAGGCGTACATCGTGGTGGGCCCGACGAATTTCCAACCCTGCTTCTTCAGTGCTTTCGACAGCGCCACCGACTCATCGGAAGTGGCAATGGCCTGGGTCGGCGCCGGGCGCTTGCGGTCGGCCTCGTAGCGCCACAGGTAGGCGGCCAGCGAGCCTTCGCGCTCCGCCAGTTCCACCGCATGGCGGGCGTTGTTGATCACCGCCTCGATCTTGCCGCGGTGGCGGATGATGCCTTCGTTCTTCAAGAGCCGCTGCACGTCGCGCTCGGTGAAGCGCGCCACGCGGTGGTAATCGAAACCGTGGAATACCGCGCGGAAATTCTCGCGCTTGGCCAGGATGGTGCGCCAGCTCAGCCCGGACTGGAAACCTTCGAGGCTGAGCTTCTCGAACAGGCGGAAATCGTCCGCGACAGGGAAACCCCATTCGGTGTCGTGGTAATGCATGAAGTCCGGCGCGGACGCGCTCCAGCGGCAGCGCGGCTTGCCGTCGGGGCCGGCGATGGTGTCGCTCATGGGCAGCGGTTTCCTGGGGAAGGCTGCCGGCGATCATGTCACTGCGGCCGTTGCCGGACCAGATATTGCTCGACCATCGGCTTGCCCCATTGCTCGCCGGGCGCTTCCGAGACGAGATGGAACCCGGCGCGCTCGTACAGGTGGCGCGCGGCATCGAGGCCCTTCACCGTCCACAGGTGGATTTCGCGGAAGCCTTGCTCGTCGCAATAGCGCAGCACGTCGTCCAGCATGCGCCGGCCCACGCCGCGGCCCTGCATGCGGCCGTCGACGATAAAGGTGCGCAGATGGGCGATGCCCGGGCCCATGCTTTCGCCGTCGATGGCGACCGAACCGACCAGGGTGTCGCCGAGCATGGCGCGCCAGATCTGGTTGCCGGGGCGGTCCAGGCGCGAGGTGAGGTCGGCCACCGCCGCCGCCACGCGGCTTTCGAACACCTGGCCGAAGCCGACCGCCGGCGCGTAATACGCCATATGCAGCGCGGCCACGCCGCCGATCACACCGGGCGCGTAGCCGGTCTCTATGCGGATGTCTTCCTGCACCGGCGCCACGCCGAGGCGATTCGCGCGCAGCGCTTGCGCATACGCGACGAGGCTGCCGCATACCGTTTCCAACCGGGCCGGTGCGAAGTGCGAGGCGGCGGCGGTCACCTGCTTGCGCGCGAAGGCGTCGACGGCGGCCAGCGTGCGCCGGCCCTTCTCGGTGAGTACCAGCGGCTTGATGCGCGCGTCGCCGGCGCTGTCGAGCACGGTGATCTCGCCGGCCTCGGTCAGCTTGGTAAGCAGGCGGCTGACGCTGGACTTGTCCAGGCCCAGCACCTCGACCAGGTCGGCCGCGGTCAGCGTGCCGCGCCGGCCGAGTTCGACGATGGCGTGCACGGCGGAAGGCGAGTAGGTGGTGCCGGCCAGGGTGGGGCGCAGGAAGCCCCATTCGCGCGCCATCTGGCGGGAGGCGGCGCGGATGTCGTCGATCAGGTCGTTCATGGTGGCCGGCCCCCTTGGCAGCTATTGGTTGCAATATACAACTTTATGGGGGGGTTGCCATGGATCGAAGGAAATCTGTCCAAATCATTGATAAAGCTGTTTCTATCCAGGGGAATTTGGCTGGGAGGCACCACCGTCCGGGGCTCTCGGATATTTTGCCCGGTATATATTGACCGAGCTAATTAACCCGGGTATATATGTCGCCCCAGCCCCCCAAGGATTAACCCCCTATGCCATCCCCGACTCACCAGCCGCCCCCGTCCGCGCGTGGCCGCAACATCCATTTATTCGACCGCCACTGGGCCTGGCTCGACGCGCAGCCGATCAGCGCCCAGGCCACCCTGCGCCGCCTGGTGGAGCGCGCCAGCCGCGACGCCGACGGCCACTACCGCAAGGCCGCGGCCAAGGAGGACTGCTACTTCTACATGCGCGACGCCGGCGGCGACCGCCCGCAGTTCGAAGAAGCCGCGCGTGCCCTGTTCGCCGACGACCGCCCGCGCCTGCGCCTGTGCATCGCTTCCTGGCCGGACGACGTGCGCGCACGCATCGAAGCCATGCTCGGAGCAGCGTGATGGACCGCGCCAGGCGCAAAGCCCTGCTGCAGGCCTACAAGCTGGCTTTCCCGCCGATGGGCATCTACGCCGTCCGCAACCTGCGCAGCGGCCGCCTGCTGATCGGGCAGAGCGCCAACACCACCGGCGCGCTCAACCGCCACCGCACCCAGCTGCGCCTGGGCATGCACCGTATCGCGCAGCTGCAGAGCGATTGGCGCGAGCTGGGCGAGGAGGCGTTTGCGTTCGAGGTGGTGCAGGCGCAGGAAGAGCGCGCCGAGCCCACGTTCGATTACGCGTCCGAGCGCGAGGCACTGCTCGATGCATGGCGCGAGCGCGTGCCGCCCGGATCGAAGGATTCCTACCTCTAGCGCAATGCGCCGCAAAAAAAATATGCGCGGAATTTATGCGCAGCCACCCGCGCTTGGTGGAGCCTTTATCCGCAGCGGCGCCAAGATGGCCTGGTTCCCCCAACGAGGTCCGTCGCTTATGAGCATCCTGATCGTCCAAGGCCCGCATGCGGAAGGACACGCCGTCGGCGGCGATTTCGTGGCCGCGCTGCAGCGCGCGGTGCAGGCGGCGGGACATACGCTGGCGGTATGCCAGTGCGGGGGCGTGAAGGACCTGGTCGGGCGCATCCGCGAGCTGCGCGCGGACGACACCGAATTCGTGGTGCTCGATCCCGGCGAGCTGGCCGAACAGGTGCGCGCGCAACCCGACGGCCTGGGCGAAGCGCTGGATGCCTTGCCTTCGCCGTATATCGAGATCCACGACGACAGCGGCGCGGCCATGGCGCCGCCCGGCCCCGCGCGGCATGCGCCGCTGGCCACCATCGTGATCAACGGCGATCTGTCGACCAGTTATCGCATCGCCATGGGCATCGCCCTGCGCCAGCTGGCGGCGTGAAGGCGGTGTGGAGTGTGATACGCGTCGCGGTTGTGTCATATCCGTGTGCGAGCCTGCGCCTCCCGCAAGCACCAGTACATAAGAAGAAGAGGATGGCGATGTCCATCGAACTGGACCAGGCCGACATCGACACGCTGCTGCATATCCATGCCGGCCGTCTGAAAGTGGTGGAAACGCGCCGCGCCGCGCGGTTGATGCTGATGGGCTATCTCGCCCCGCTCGAAGCCGGCTGTGCCGCGCTGGCGCCGGCGAAGATGGAGCGCAACGGCAAGACCGTGCCGCTGCGCATCACCTACCGCGGCAGCCGCCTGCTGGCGCTGCATCGCTGCGACGATGGCGGCGAGGACGGTCCCGCGCCGCGTCCCGTGCGCGCCGCCGGCTGAGCCGCGGCTTCAGTCCAGCGACACCACGCAGTCGATGCCTTCGCGCGCCATCTTGGCGTAGGGGCAGATGCGCTCGGTGTTGCGCACCAGTTCTTCGGCGGTGGCGCGCGCCACGCCGGGAAGCTCGATGCGCACCCGCGCGATCAGCATGAACAAGCCGTCCACCGGATCGCGGCCGAAGGTGACCGCGGCGGTGACCGCCGCATCCGGAATCGCCACGCCCGCACGCGCGGCCAGCAGGGCCAGCGCGCCGTGGAAGCAGGCGGCATAGCCCGCGGCGAACAGCTGCTCGGGATTGGTGCCTTCGCCCTGGCCGCCGAGTTCCGCCGGCATGCGCAGGCGCACATCCAGCTTGCCGTCGTCGGAACAGGCCACGCCGGATGCACGCGCATGCGCGGCCTCGCCGCCGGTGACGCGCACGGTACCGGTGTAGAGCGGATGGAAATCCGCGCCGCGGTACTTGTCGAGCAGTGCAGTGGAAGGGCGCTGTGGCTGGCTCACGTGGAACTCGCAGGCATCTGCGCTTATACCGACTGCGCGAACTCGGAACGGTCGAACCAGGTCTGGAAATTCACCGCGCCGATCCGTGCGCCCGAAGCCGGCAGCAGCGAGTCCTTCTGCAGGATGGCGCCGAAGTACGGCGCGCTGGCATCGGCCAGGACTTCGTGCGGATCGTGGGTAAGCGTGAGAAAACGCTCGACCAGGGCCGACAGGCCGAACGCATCCGGGCCGGCGATTTCCACCGTGCCGTTCACCGGCTTGCCCAGCGCGTAATCGGTGACGGCGTCGGCCACGTCGTCCGAGGCGATCGGCTGGATCAGCGCGGGCGACACATGCACCTGCCTGCCCTTGGCCGCGGCTTTGACGATGCCGCTGAGGAATTCGAAGAACTGGGTGGAGTGGACGATGGTGTAGGGGATGCCGCAGTCGCGGATGATCTGCTCCTGCACCAGCTTGGCGCGCATATAGCCGCTGTCCTTGAGGCGCTCGGTGCCGACCACGGAAAGCGCCACGTGGTGCCGCACGCCGGCCTTCTTCTCGGCGGCGGCGAGGTTGCCGCCCGCGGTGCGGAAGAAGTCCAGCACGGCCTGGTCCTCGAACGAGGGCGAGTTGGCCAGGTCGATCACGATATCGGCGCCGGCCAGCGCCGCGTCGAGGCCTTCGCCGGTCAGCGTGTTGATGCCCGAAGCCGGCGAGGCGGCAATGGCTTCATGCCCGCGCTGGCGCAGGCGCGCCACGACCTTGCTGCCGATCAGGCCGGTACCGCCGATGACCACGACTTTCATGGGGAATCTCCGCTGGGGGGCGCTGGATGCGCGTCGTGGTGATGCTAGGCAGCGGGGCAGGGAGGCGGTAGGCGCGGGGATGGGCGCATGGTGTTGCGTTGGGGGCATCAATCGACGCTGCGGCGCGCACTTTGCTCGTCATTCCGGCGCAGGCCGGAATCCAGTAGCGACGGGCTGTATGGAGTGACAGCGCCAAAGAGCAGCTTTTAAGTCCCGCCGCGAAAATCGCAGGTCTTCGCTACTGGATTCCGGCCTGCGCCGGAATGACGAGCTAAGCGGCAAGCCCATTCACATGCATCAACTCCAACCCCCGCACCGCCTCCGTCATGTAGTCGATAAACACCCGCACCCGCGTCGGCAGCTGCTGCCGGCTGAGATAGCACAGGTAATGCCCCCGGTCGTCCGGCGCGTATTGCGCAAGGCAGGCCACCAGCCGTCCCTCGCGCAGGTAGTCGCTCACCATGTAGCCCGGCAGCTGCGCCAGCCCTTCGCCGCGCAGCACGCTTTCCAGCACCAGGTCCAGATCGTTGAAGGACGAGCGCGACGGCGGCACCAGCCTGCGCTTCTGCCCCTCCACCTTGAATTCCCAGTCCGCGATCCGCCCCGCCACCGTGCGGTAGTGGATGCAGGCATGCGCGTCCAGCTCGCCCACATTTTGCGGCAGGCCATGCGCCTGTACGTACGACGGCGCCGCGCACACCAGCAGCTGCATCGGCACCAGCCGCTTGGCGATCACCTGGCTGTCTTCCAGTTGCCCGTCGCGGAAGGCCACGTCGACGCGGTCGGAGGTGAAGTCGGCCAGGCGGTCGTCCAGCACCAGGTCGATGGCGATCTCCGGATAGCGTGCGCGGAAATCCGCCAGCAGCGGCGCGATCACGCGGCGGCCGAAGCCCACCGTGGCGCTGATGCGCAGCTGCCCCTTCGGCGGGCCTTCGCGCAGCTCGCGCATTTCCTCCAGCGCCTGCACGATCCGCTGCACGCCGGGGTGGCAGTTGCGGAAGAACAGCTCGCCTTCGCGGGTCAGCGAGGTGTTGCGGGTGGTGCGCTGGAACAGCCGCGCATCGAGCTGCGCTTCCAGTTTCTGCACGCTGCGGCTGACCGCGGAGCGGCCCACGCCCAGGCGGTCGGCGGCGCGGGCGAAGCTGCCCTCGGCGGCGACGGCAATAAAGGCGACCACGCCGGCATAGCTGGCGGTAAAACTGGACGCCAGGGCGTCGGCCTCGTGCTGCGGTTTGTCCGGGAGGTTCAAGCTCATGCGCGGATAGCCTCGTCGATAGGGAGCCGGACGGATGCCGGCGCAGGCGCCGGCCGGTCCATGCCCCCTAGTCGTATGAGCCCGGGCGTTTGTGACGCGGGCGGCGAAAAAAATCCGTCTCGGCTAAATCCCGCCCAGGCGCTGCTCGATCCGCCGGTCCGGGATGAACCACATCGCCGCCACCACCGCGTACAGCACGCAGGAAGCCACCGGGCTGCGCAAGGCCAGCGAGGTGGCCGCCAGATGGATCGCGATCGAGAGCCGCGTCTTGCGGTCCGCGCCCAGCGCCTTGCGCAACTCCGAGTGCTCGCCGCCGTTGGCCGCGATCAGCCTGCGCTCCAGCAGGCCCCACGACAGCGCGGTCAGCAGCAGGGTGATGCCGTAGCACACCGTCGGCACCGCGGCCGGCGCGGGCTGCGCCTTGTTGAGCCAGGCGGTGGAGAACGGAAACAGCGACAGGCAGAACAGGAAGAACAGGTTCGCCCACAGCACGCTGCCGTCGACACGGCGGACCAGCTGGAACAGATGGTGATGGTTGGTCCAGTAGATGCCCACGTAGATGAAGCTGAGGATGTAGCTGAGGAAGACCGTGCCGTCCTCCAGCAGCGCTGTCCAGGTCGCGGCCGAAGGCACGTGCAGCTCCAGCACCATCACGGTGATCACCACCGCGATCACGCCATCGGTGAATGCTTCCAATCGCCCCTTTTCCATCGCACCGCTCCGCCGTTCCGCCAGGCCTGCATGGTGGGCCGGAACGCGGCGCCGCATTGGTGCGCTTCCGGCAACGCGCTATGTCCCTCGCCGCGGCTTTTGGCGCTGCGGGTGCGGGCCTAGCATCGAAAACCTGGCTGCGGCCATTCGATCGCCCATGGACATCGGCCATCGCCCGTTGAGGTAGCGCATGAACATCGTTGTGGTGGGTGGTAACGGACTGGTCGGCCGCAACGTCGTGCGCCGCCTGCGCGCCAAGGGGCACGAGGTGACGGCGGCATCGCGCGCCACCGGTGTCGACATCGTCAGCGGGAAAGGCCTGGCGCAGGCGCTGCAGGGCGCCGAAGTCGTGGTCGACGTGAGCAACTCGCCCGTGCTCGTCGGCGAGGCGCCGTGCGATTTCTTCAAGGCCGCCATCGCCAACCTGCTCGAGGCGGAAGCGGCGGCGGACGTGCAGCATCATGTCTCGCTGTCCGTGGTGGGCACCGAGCGGCTCGGCGACAGTCCTTACTTCCGCGGCAAGGCTTTCCAGGAGCAGCGCATCCGCGAGTCCGGCCTGCCGTTCACCGTGCTGCATGCCACGCAGTTCTTCGAATTCCTGCTGGATATCGTCGAGGTCAGCGTCTACGACCAGGCGCTGCGCCTGGCGCCGGCGTATATCCAGCCGGTGGCTTCCGCGGACGTCGCCGCCTGCCTGGCGGAACTGGCGGTGCGTCCGCCGCGCAACGGCGTGATCGAGATGGCGGGGCCGGAGCGCGAGCGGATGTCCGAGATCATCCAGCGCTTTCTCACCCAGATCGAAGCACCGTACGACGTGGTCGCCGACCCGCTGGCGCCCTATTTCGGCGCGCGGCTGGCCAGCGATTCCCTGCTTCCCGGCACCGATGCGCATCTGTGCGCGATGGACTTCGATGCCTGGATCGAGCAGTCCGAATACTGGGGCGCGAGCTGGTGATGCGCATTGATGCCATGCAGGCAACAGCGTGAGCCGCCGCGCGCGCCTACCGGCCGCTCGTCGCCTGTTCCAGTCTTCCGCCGGCCACGCAATGCCTTCCACCACCACCCACGAGGAAAGACCATGAGCCAGCGCCTCAACTACCAGCAGCAGTCGCCCGAGCTGTTCAAGAAGTTCGCCGATTTCAGCCTTGCCCTGAATCATGCCTCGATCGAGGCGGCGATCCACGACCTGGTCAATATCCGCGCCTCGCAGCTCAACGGCTGCACCTTCTGCCTGGACATGCACGTGAAGGAGGCGACCTTGCACGGCGAGCGCGCGCTGCGCCTGTATCACGTGGCGGCCTGGCGCGAATCCACGCTGTTCTCGCCGCGCGAGCGCGCCGCGCTGGCCTGGACCGAGGCGTTGACCGAGCTGCCGCGCGAGGGTGTGGCGGACGAGCTCTACGAGCGCGTGCGCACCCAGCTTTCGGAGAAAGAGATCACCGACCTGACTTACCTGGTGATGGCGATCAATGCGTGGAACCGCATCAACGTGGCGTTCCGTCCGCAGCCGGGCGCGTTCGACAAGGCCTATGGCCTGGACAAGGCCGGGCTGGCCTGATCACTGACGAGGAGAACAGCATGAGCGTTTCCAGAATCCTTGCGGCCCTGCTGCTGTCGGCCGCCGGTGCGGCCGGCGCGCAGGAAACCGGTCCGCATGCCAGCGTGGCCACCTTGATGACCAAGGCGTTGAGCGACTACCCCGGCAAGGAGGCCACCATGATTACCGTGGACTATCCGCCGGGCTCGGTGGATCCGGTGCATCGCCACGATGCGCATGCCTTCGTGTATGTGCTGGAAGGGTCGATCGTGATGGGCGTGAAGGGCGGCAAGCCGGTGACGCTGAAGGCGGGGGATACCTTCTATGAGGGGCCCAACGATGTGCACACCATCGGCCGCAATGCCAGCCAGACGCAGCCGGCGAAGTTCGTGGTGCTGTTGTTGAAAGAGCAGGGGAAGCCGCTGCTGACGCCGGTGCATTGAGGCTGCTATTGAACCCTTCTCCCCGTCGGGGAGCACGCGGGGAGCGCACATGGATGTGCGCGGCTTTGAGGAGCGAGGAAGGTGGCGGCAGCCGGATGAGGGGCCACTCTTGCCACGGTCGTTCTACGCAGCGAAGAAAAGCTCTTCGGCTTTTCTCGACCCTCGGCTCATCGCTCCGCCCGGCCCCTCACCCCAACCCTCTCCCCGGAGGGGAGAGGGGGCAGGTGGCGGTTTAAAGTGGGGTCCACAGTTCCAGGCCAAGCTTTTGCGCCACGCCAACCAGCTTCTCCGGATTGCGCTGCACGAACATATCGGTGACCCGCTCGCCATCCGTCTCGACCATCATCACCGACTCCAGCTTCCCGCCGATCGAGCGCAGGATCGCCAGCCGTCCGTTGACCTCCACCACGTCGATACCCAGCTCGCCCTTGAAACGCAGCTTGCCGGCATACAGCAGCTGCGCGATCCGCTTGCCGCCAGGCATCGGCCGGGGCAGCGAAGTGGTCCTGCCGCCGCCGTCGCCGATCAGCTCCGCGTCGTCGGCCAGCAAGGCCGTGAGCAGCTTGAATTCGCCCTCGGCCATGGCCTGCGCGAACCGCCGCACGATGCGCAGGTGCGATTCCGCGGACACCGCATAGCGCGGCCGCCCATCCTGCAGCTGCGTCTTCGCGCGGTGCACGATCTGGCGCACGCCGGCCTCGTTCTTGTCGATGATCCCGGCGATCTCGGGATAGCCCACGTCGAACACTTCGCGCAGCAGGAAGGCCGCGCGGGCCTCCGGCGACAGGCGTTCGAGCAGCAGGAGCAGGGCGACCGACACCTCGCTGGAGCGCTCCTGCAGCTGTTCCGGCGTGTCCGCGGCGTCGGTCAGCATCGGCTCGGGCAGCCACATGCCGACGTAGTGCTCGCGCCGTGCCTTCAGCGCGCGCAGGCGGTCGATGGCGGTGCGGGCGGTGGCGGTGACCAGCCAGGCTTCGAGGTTCCCGATGCGCGATTGCTCGGCGGCATGCCAGCGCAGCCACACGTCCTGCACCACGTCCTCGGCATCGGCCACGCTGCCGAGCATGCCGTAGGCGATGCCTTGCAGGCGCGGGCGCAGGCCGTGGAAGACGGCGTTGAGGTCATTGGTGGCCATGCGCTGTGCTTACCCCTTGCGTGGGAGCGATCCCTCGCCCGTGACGATCGTTTGCGCCACCTTGCATTGTGGCGCAGATGCACGGCGCCGGTTGGTGTCCGCGCGGAAACACGGTGGCGTCCCGCGCGGGCCTACAGCGGCGCGGCGGCGGTGGACATGCTGGCCGCCCTCGTTCATTCCTGCCGGGAGCAAGCCATGACCGTATCCTTCGCCAAAGACATCGCCCCGCTGTTCACCGACGGCGACGCGCGCTGCATGGGCGGCATGGGCGTCCATCTGCGCGAGTACGACTACATGGCCAACCCAACTGGCGACGCCGTGTTCGCCGACTACGCCAACGCGCGCCACGTGCTGGCGCGCCTGGACGGCAGCGAGAAGCCGCGCATGCCGCCGGGCGGCCCCGGCTGGAACCAGGACCAGCTCGCGCTGTTCGCCGCGTGGATGAAGGACTGGCAGCCCTGAGCCGAATTGACAGGTCCGTGGCCGCGCCGCAATGTTCCCGCACTTTCGCGGCGCGGCAACCCGGCGCCGCGGCAAGACCGGCCATTCAAGCAAAGGATTCGATGTGTCTTCTGTCATGACGCAAGCGGTGACCGCCCCGCTGACCCAGGCGGCGATCTTCCTGGTGGTGACGCTCAAGCCCGACCCGCGCGGCGACGCGGCCGTGCGTGGATTGTGCGCCGATCTGTCCGCGCTGGTGCGCTCGATCGGCTTCCGCGATCCGGAGCGCCGCCTCTCCTGCGTCACCGGATTCGGCTCCGCCGCGTGGGACCGCCTGTTCGGCCAGCCCCGGCCGGCCGAGCTGCATCCGTTCCGCGAGATCCGGGGCGCGCACCATGCGCCGTCCACGCCCGGCGACCTGCTGTTTCATATCCGTGCCACCCGGATGGACATGTGTTTCGAACTGGCGACGGTGATCATGTCGCGCCTGAGCGAATTCGCCGCGGTGGAAGACGAGGTGCACGGCTTCAAGTATTTCGACGCGCGCGACCTGCTGGGCTTCGTCGACGGCAGCGAGAACCCGGTGAACCAGGAGGCGTTCGACGCCACCATCATCGGCGACGAGGACGCGGGCTTCGCCGGCGGCAGCTACGTGATCGTGCAGAAGTACCTGCACGACCTGAAGGCCTGGGATGCGATCCCGGTCGAGCAGCAGGAAAAGATCATCGGCCGCAGGAAGGCCTCGAACATCGAGCTGGACGATGAAACCAAGCCCAGCTACGCGCACAACGCGCTCACCGTGATCGAGGAGAACGGCGAGGAGCTGGACATAGTGCGCGACAACATGCCGTTCGGCGAGGTGGGCAAGGGCGAGTTCGGCACCTATTTCTGCGGCTATGCGCGCTCGCCGTCGCGGATCGAGCGGATGCTGGTGAACATGTTCGTGGGGCGGCCGGCGGGGAATTACGACCGCCTGCTGGATGTGAGCAGGGCGGTGACGGGGTCGCTGTATTTCGTGCCGACGGCAAGTTTTCTGGACGGGCTCGAATAAGCCGCGATAGAGCCCCTCTCCCCCTGGGAGAGGGGTTGGGGTGAGGGTACGGGCGGAGCGGCAGAGTGATGTGCACCGCTCCGCCCGAACCCTCATCCGCCTGCCGGCACCTTCTCCCGGAGGGAGAAGGATTCCAATCCTGGGAGGCTTTTGGTGGATGAAGGCCACAGCAGTGTGCCGGTGGTCCATGCCACCTTGCTGGAGCGCACATGCTCCGCCGCACGCTCCAGCGCAGCCACCACGATCTCCAACGGACAAAGCTTCTCCGCTTCACACCCATGCGGCACCAATGCCAACGTTGCGGGTGGCATCTTCTCATCTAGCACCTGCAAACCACGCAACTCATCCAGGCTCTGCGCCTGATACAGCAAGCGCGCGTAACGTTTGCCACTGTTGTCCTTCCATACCTCGATCCCAAACGCCCCGCCGATCGGCGGATCGTCCTTCGCATACCCGCCAAGCTGGAAATGCACGCCCAGCACGGCCGCCAGCGCGACGATATTGTTGTCGCTGCCGACCAGCACGCTGAGCCGCGGCCCATGCGGGTTGCGCAACAGTTCGAGCAGGCGCCCGCTCATCGACGAAGCCACACGCTGCGCCACATAGCTGGGCCGCGCATGGATCTCGAACAGCAGCGCATGCAACTGCGACAGCTGCTGCAGCCGCTGCGCGTCGGTGCGGCCCCAGCCCACTTCCGGCAAGGGCCGGCCTTCCGCATACGCCATCAGGATCGCTTCGGCCGTGCCCGAGGTGGTGGCGATCGGGCCGGTCAGCCGCATGTGTCCCGTTTCCGGCGCGAGCGCCAGGCTGCCGTGCCATGTGCCCGGCGAACACCACGCCGGGTCGTGCGCGCCACCGCAACCCATTACCTGCGCCATCGCCGCCAGCGCATCGGCATGCGGCGCGGTCAGCGCGTCCGGGCCGCCGGTGGCGCTCTGGATCGAAGCCACCGCATCCGCTTCGTTCCAGTCGGTGGTGTTCGCCTCGATCGGATGGAACAGCGGATCTTCGCTGCCCTGCGGCTGGTGGCCCACCGGGATATGGCAACCGGGCGCGAAGCCTTCGGCCAGCGCCGCCGCGCTGTCGATGGTGCGCTGGTCGGTATTGGCCCAGAACCACAACTGCTCCGCGGCCGGGCAACCGTGTGGCTTGAACAGCCCCAGCGCGGCGAGGCGCTGGCGGTCATAGGCGCCCATCAGCTTCACCCCGGCGATGCCATGCGGTGTGAGCTGGCTCGGCGCCTGCTTCCACTGCGGCCATGGCTTGCCGCCGGCTTCGTCGAGCTGGATCTCGCCGGGCAGCGGCGTGCGCACGCCGTGGCGGTACAGCAGCACCACACGTTCCAGCTGCATGCTGTCCGTGGCGGCGGAAGCGTGGGAGGACATCAGCGCCAGGCCCAGGCCCAGCAGCAGCCACGCCGCCACATGGGGCAGCCGGCGGTGGATCGCGATTTGCATCGTCATGGCATCGATACGGCGTTCAGGGCTTGAGGTCCGCGTCGCTGCAGCGCGCCTCGGGAAACTGCGGATTGCAGCGTGCGCGCAGGTGCCTGGCGAAGCCGACGACGTAGCCATTGGCAGCCGCTTCGCCGTCCGGGTAATCGGTGCTCAGCAGTTGCGCGCCGCTGGCCAGCATGGCGTCGCGGCGCCTGGTGTCGTTGCGCTGCGCTTCCTGCAGGTCGGCATCGGTGCGGGTGCGCACCAGATAGCCCTGCTTGACCAGCTGCGCGATCTCTTCGGCGCTGCCGTCATTGAGTTCGGTAAAGGCGGCATCGTCGTCGCCGGGCCTGGCGTTGGTGAACAGCACGCGGCCGCGCAGCGAGGCGTGGCCTTGCAGATACGCCGGGCCGACGTGGCGCTGGTCGAGCAGGAACACGATCCTGCCGCGTGCGCTGTCCAGCGTCGGCCAGCCCTGCGCGCGGATGGCGGCGTTGAGGGTGGCGAAGTGGCCGCGCACGTCGTCGGGCGCGATGTATTCCTGGCGCGCGAACACCGCGCGGATTTCCGCATCCAATGCATCCAGCGCCGTGGTGTCGAACGGCTCGGGCTGCACGGTGGGGAAGGGCAGCTTGAGCGGCGCCTCCTCGGTCTCCAGCAGCACGAACAGCGGCAGGTGCCGCGGATGCGCCTGCGACCAGGCGCGCACTTCGCGCAGGCAGGCGACCAGGGGCTGGCAGGTGGCGCGCTGGTCCAGGTCCTGGATATGCATGACCTTGAAGCCGGGGCGGCGCATCGCCTCCGCATCGGCGAACGGCGGGTCCGCCGGCAGTCCCGCCTTCGCCACCTGCTCGGCAATGGCCGGATGCGCATAGCGGCCGCCCTTGGCGTCGGCGTAGATGTCCAGCTCGATCTGGCGCACGCCGTCGTCCAGCTGCTTCGCCAGCGGTGGATGCGCGTAGTCGATCCTGGCGAACAGCGCCGGATCCGTGCGCTTCCATATCGCCGCTTCGCCCGGTGCGAGGCCGGCGTGGTAGCTGTTGTGGCTGCCGATGTACTGCAGCTGGTTCATGCGCAGCGGCGCGGATTCGGCGGCGAGCGAGGGCAGCACCGCGGCCAGGGCCAGCAGCGCCGCGCAGGCATGCGTGGCGATGGCCAGCACGTCGAGGCCACGCCAGGCGCGGGCAGGGGAATGGCGCAGCTCGGGTGCGGGACGCGTTGCGGACATGGCGGTGCTCATGGATGGAAGGACGCGGCCGCGCCGGGGAGCGCAGCTTGACGCCAGGGTGGATTGGATCGATCCAAGCCGGGGATTTTAGAAACAGGCGTTTTGCAATCAGGTGACGGCCGTGTGAAGTCTTTTGCTTGCGTTTGGACGTCCGAACGACGCGGCTGTCGTCCTGGCAAGGCCGTCGATCAAAGTCATGACCGGTGTGTGTCGATGGTCACGCAAGCCAGGCAGCACAAAAGCAACGCCAACTTTCGCGTGACTGACAAGCCGTGCGTGAACGCGGCGGCGCGCCTGGCTGCGGTGCCTATCACGCTTTTCCCGGAATGCGTTTCTTACCATCGCCGGCGCAGGGGGGAGCCACCTGGAGGTCGTCATGTTCCCCGGAATTACCGGTCGCGTCGCCGTGTCCGTCCTGCTTGCCTGTCTCACCTGGAATGCGTGTGCCGCGGCCGATGCGCCGACGCCGGGCACCGATTTCCTGGTGCGCGCCGATCCGCCGGTGCCGCGTCCGTCCAGCCGTCCCTGCAGCGTGGAACTAGTGCGCATGACCACCAACGGCGTGGGCAGCGGCAACTTCGACTATTCGTCGCAGTCCTGCGGCAAGGGGCCGTGGGCGAAGGTGGTGCTGGAGATGGATTTCGTGCTCACCGACGACCAGGAGGAGCAGGGCCTGGCCTTGCCGCTGAACCTGTGGCTGAGCGGCGTGAACCTGTATTCCGGCAACGTCGCGCTGGCCGGCAACCACGTGCAGATGCAGCCTTGCTTCGAGCTCTATTGCGGACATACGGAGCGCGACGTCACCGACTATCTACCCGTACTGGCCTACCGCGACGGAGCGCCGGCCCTGGAGGGCAATTGGATGATCGGCACAGGGCAGGAGGCCTATGTGCCCGCCCCGTACTTCGCCGGCATCGCCACCTTGAAGTTCTATCCGGCCACCGTCGCCGAGCCGGCGCCCGCCGTGCCCGATGCGGTGTTCCCGCTCGGGGCCGGCAACTACAGGGACGGCAACTATTACGCGACCGGCGCCCTGGCCGACCTGCGCGGAACGTCGGACCGCCTTGCCGCCAGCTTCAATGTGTTTCGCCAGCAGACGCTGCCGCGCAATATCGAGCGCGCCTATCTCGACGTGATCGTGCGGCCGTCCACCTATCACTACGTGCCGGCCACGGGCTCGACGCAAGGCCACGTGGTACCCCACGACGCCTGGTACAGCTGCCTGCCGGCGCCGCTGGCCGTGGTGTTCCCGCGCCTGCTGCTGGATGCGCAGCACAGCTTCGCCGCGCACTGCATCGGCGGCGCTTTCCGCGAGGCGGAGGTGAGCATCGACCAGCAGCCGGCCGGCGTGGTGCCGCTGTATCCGGCTTATCCCAGCCTGGACGAGGGCGACGCGGCCTTGTGGCGGCCGGCGTCGCAGCCGCAGGAGCTGTTGAACGTGCCCCATCGCATCGACCTGAGCCCGTTCGCCGCGCTGCTCAGCAATGGCGCGCCGCATACCGTCTCGGTGCGCATCGCCAGCAACAGCGTGCCTGGCCTGACCAATAATCCGCTGGCTGGCGCATGGGCTTCGGCGACCCTGCTGGTCTACCAGGACCGCCGGGTGAAACAGGTGACCGGCATGCTGACCCGCAACGACCTGGCCGGGCAGCCGGCGGTGCCGAAGCAGCGCAGCACGGTGGTGCGCGACCGGCAGGGCAATCTCAGCGGCAGCGTCGCCACCACGCTGAGCCGGCATTTCGTGATCGATGGCTATGTGAACGGGTCCAAGGGGCGCATCCGCCACCGGGTGGAGCGCTGGGTCGGCTTCGACAACACCCAGGAGTTCAGCGTACCCGCCGAGCCGGTGGCGCCATTGCAGCGCAAGGTGCTGCAGAAGAGCATCACCCTGCACAGCACCGAGACCGGCAAGACGCGCACCTATTTGAATGGCGTGCTGGCGGACGAGCACATCACCAACTACGGCTATCCGATGTCCAGCTTCTACTATCTGTGGCACGACCCCACGGTGGAACGCGAGATCAGGCGCTACCGCCAGGACGTCGGCCTGCAGCTGGTGCGCCGCGCCAACGGCAATACGGTCTACAGCGCGGTGACGCAGAACCTCACCGGCGCGGAACTGGACGTCACCACCGGCCTGTTCCCGTACCGCGTGTTCACCAAGGTCAACGACCAGGGCGGCTGGCAGACCTATCGCTTCAACGACTCGGCCGGCAGCTGCTACGACGCGATGCTGACCACGCGCGACGGCAAGCTGGCGACGTGGGAGACCGGCGCGAATTGCACGGACGGCCAGAACCGCCTGTCGTGGCAGAGCCGGCCGGATGGTTCGCCGGCGCCGCTGGGGTGGCTGCCTTATCCCTGATCGAGCCACCCGTAAGGGCAGGTTGGGGTTCCCCCAACCTGCGGCGTTCAGTCGAGCGGCCGCACCCAGATATTGCGGAAGCTGATCGGCGCCGACGGATCGCCATGCGCCTGCAGCTTGATCGGCGCGTCGGTGTACGGCTTGTACACCGGCTTGCCGATGTACAGCGTCTCGCCGGTGAGCTTGGTGTGGTTCTGCACGATCACGCCGTTGTGGAACACCGTCACATAGGCGGGCGATTGCA
Organism: Dyella sp. SG609; assembly: GCF_012275375.1. Taxonomy (GTDB): domain Bacteria; phylum Pseudomonadota; class Gammaproteobacteria; order Xanthomonadales; family Rhodanobacteraceae; genus Dyella_D; species Dyella_D marensis. The sequence goes on from NZ_JAAZQJ010000001.1 coordinate 580,817, forward strand.
CGCTGCCGTCGGCGGCGAACACGGGCGCGGTCCACACGATGTCGTAGGCCTGCCACTCGCCCGGCGGGCGCATGGCGTTGGCCAGCGGCGCCGCCTGCTTGTAGACCGCGGCCGCCTGGCCGTTGACGTAGGTCTTGTTGCGGTACGAATCGAGAATCTGGATTTCGTAGCCTTCGTCGCCGGGCCCGGTCGAAGCCGTGAACACACCGCTGTTGCCGCGCGCCTGGCCTTCGCCGCTGATGTTCTTCGGCACCTGCCATTCCAGATGCAGCTGGTAGTTCTTGAAGCGGCGCTTGGTCTGGATATTGCCCGTGGTCTTGTCCACCCTGGCCACGCCGTCGTGGACTTTCCAGTGCGCGGGCGAGTGGTCTTTCGAGGCTTCCCACTGCTCGAGGTTATGGCCGTCGAACAGCACGATGGCGTCGGAGGGCGGCGCAGCATCGCGCTGGCCCGGCGTCACCACCGGCGGCACCGGTTCCCATTGCTCGGTGGCCTTGGGATCGCCGGCCGGCGGCGTGGTCTGCGCCGATGCCACACCGGCGGCGAGTGCGAAGGGGAGGAGGGCGAGAGCGAGGCGCGGCGTCATAAGCGGGTCCCGTAGGCGATCAGACGGTGCAGATCTTGTAGGCGTCGGCGAAGGCAGCGAACGGATCGGGGCCGGCCGGCATGAACTCGTGCGCGATATAGCCCTGGTAGTCGAGGTCGGCGATCGCCTTGGCCACGGCGTGGTAGTTCAGCTCCTGCGTGCCGTCGATCTCGTGGCGCCCCGGCACGCCGCCTGTGTGGAAATGGCCGATCCACTGGATGTTGTCGCGGATGGTGCGGATCACGTCGCCTTCCATGATCTGCATATGGTAGATGTCGTACAGCAGCTTCACGTTGGGCGAGCCGATGCCTTTCATCACCTCGACGCCGAAGCGCGTGCTGTCGCCCTGGTAGCCGTGGTGATCGACCTTGCTGTTGAGCAGTTCCACGCACAGGGTGACGCCGTGCTCGGCCGCCAGCGGTGCGATCCTGGACAGGCCGGCGATGCAGTTGTCGCGCGCCTGGTTTTCGTCGATGCCGGGCACGCGGTTGCCGAACATGGTGATCACGTTGCTGATGCCGGCCTTCTGCGCAAGCGGAATGGTGGTCTCCAGCTCCTTCAGCAAGGTGGCGTGATTGGCCGGGTCGTTGAAACCCATGCTGATGAAGTTGTCGCGTTTGGCCGGATAGCCCATCGTCACCTTCAGGCCGCTGTCGTTGACCACGGCCCATTCGTCCGCATACAGCAGGTCCACGCCGGCGAAGCCCAGGCTCTTGAGGCGCTTGCACAGTTCCGGCAGCGGCGCCTTGGACGTCCAGCGGCTCAGCGATTGCTTGAGGCGGCCGGGGCCGCTCTTCTGCGGCGCGGCGGATGCGCTCTCGGCGGGAGCCAGCGCCGCGGTGGCGCCGAAGGCCGCGGCGGCGGCGAGCTGGCCGAGCATGGCGCGGCGGGTAATGCCTGGCGAGTGGCTCATTCGAGTCCCAGCAGTTGGCGGTTGAAGTGGCGGTCGGCGCCGGTCGCGGCGAAATCGTCGAATGCGCGCCCGGTGACCTTGATGATGTGCTCGCGGATGAAGACCGCGCCTTCCTGCGCGCCCTGCTGGGCGTCCTTGATGCAGCACTCCCATTCCAGCACGGCCCAGCCGGGATAGCCGTACTGCGCCATCTTGCTGAACACCGCGGTGAAATCGATCTGCCCGTCGCCCAGCGAGCGGAAGCGGCCGGGGCGGTCGATCCAGCTCTGGTAGCCGCCGTAGACGCCGGCACGGCCGTTCGGGCGGAACTCCGCATCCTTCACGTGGAAGGCGCGAATGCGCTGGTGGTAGAAGTCGATGAACTGCAGATAGTCCAGCTGCTGCAGCACCATGTGGCTGGGGTCGTACAGGATGTTGGCGCGCGGATGGTTGTCCACCGCTTCGAGGAAACGCTCGAAGGTGACGCCGTCGTGCAGGTCTTCGCCGGGGTGCAGTTCGTAGCAGACGTCGACGCCCGCTTCGTCGAAGGCATCCAGGATGGGACGCCAGCGCCGGCCCAGTTCCGCGAACGCTTCTTCCACCAGGCCGGCGGGACGCTGCGGCCAGGGATAGAACAGATGCCAGGCCAGCGCGCCGGAGAAAGTCGCATGCGCGCTCAGGCCAAGGTTGCGGCTGGCCTTGGCGGCCAGCTTCAGCTGCTCGACGGCCCAGGCCTGGCGTTCCTTGGTCTTGCCGCGCAATTCCGGCGGCGCGAAGCCGTCGAACTGGCGGTCGTAAGCAGGATGCGAAGCGACCAGCTGGCCTTGCAGATGCGTGGACAGCTCGGTCACCGCAAGCCCGTGCTCGGCCAGCATGCCGGCCACGTCGTCGCAGTAAGTCTTGCTCGACGCGGCCTGTTCCAGGTCGAACAGGCGCTTGTCGTTGGAAGGAATCTGCACGCCGACGAAGCCGAGCGACGCGGCCCAGCGCGCGATCGCCGGCAGCGAGTTGAACGGCTCGGCATCGCCCGCGTACTGCGCGAGAAAAATGCCGGGGCCTTTGAGAGTCTTCATGCGTCAGATCCTCAGCACGGTCTCGACCGCCCAGGCGCGGCCATTGCCCGCTTCGGACAGCGGGATATCGCCGTGGTAGGCGCCGGGCACCGGCACGTACTGCATCACTTGCGTGCAGCCGGGCTGGGAGATGAAGAAGCCCGACGTCGCCAGCCGCTTGGTCATCAGCACGAATGCCGCCGCGGATTCCGGATCGAGGTCCTTGCCCTTGATCAGCGCCTGCTCGTGCAGCTTGGTCACCAGCGCCAGGCGCTGCTTGGCGTCGAGCTGGGCGAACGGCTTGCCGCTTTGCTTCTCGAACGCCGCCATGGCGGTGAGGTAGCGCTTCTGCTCCTCCGGCGTATAGACGTCCTTGAACATCTGGTCGATGAAGCGCGGCACCCCGGCATCCACGGCGCCGGGCGTGTCGGTGCGCGGCACGATGATGTCCACCACGGCGGTCACCGTGTCGTGCTGCGGCGGGGTGAAGAACTGCGGCGCCGGACCGCCTTTCTGCGCGGCGGCATGCGCGTCGAACACGGCCAGCAGCGAGGGCGCGGCGGCCACGCCGACGGCCAGCGTGGTCATGCTTTTCAACCATTCGCGACGATTCATGGGGGCTCTCCTTAGATATTGCCGCGCTTGAGTTCTTCCACCGCATGGCTGGCCGCGCGCGCGGTCATCGCCATGTAGGTGAGGGAGGGGTTCTGGCAGCCGGAGGAGGCCATGAACGAACCGTCGGTGACGTAGACGTTCTTGCAGGCGTGCATCTGGTTCCAGCCGTTGAGCACCGAGGTCTTCGGGTCGCGGCCCATGCGCGCCGTGCCCATCTCGTGGATGCCGGCGCCGACGTTCGCCTGGACCTTGAACGAACGCACGTCGCGGTAGCCGGCGGCGCTCATCATTTCCAGCGCGTCGTCGACGATCGCCTTGCCGAGCGCCAGCTCGTTCTCCTCGTGCGCCGCGTCGAAGTTGAGTACGGGCAGGCCGTACTTGTCCTTGCGGTTGCGGTCCAGCGTCACCTTGTTGCGATGCGAGGGCAGCATCTCGCCGAAGCCCATCATCGAGATGCTCCACGGGCCGGGCGTCTGCGCGGCGCGCTTGAGATCGCCGCCGATCAGCGGCGTGTTGACCAGGCGCGTCCAGTCCTGGCGGCTGGCGCCGCCCTGGTAGCCGTAGCCGCGCAGGAAGCTGCTCTTGTCGCTGCCGACGTTGCGGTAGCGCGGGATATAGAAGCCGTTGGGGCGGCGGCCGGAGTAGTAGCGGTCGTCGTAGCCATCGACCATGGCGCGCGCGCCGCTGCCGAACAGGTGGTCCATGATGTTGTGGCCCAGCTCGCCGCTGTCGTTGCCGAAGCCGTTGGGGAAGCGGCTGGAGGTGGAGTTGAGCAGGATGTGCGTGGTGCCGAAGGTCGAGGCGCACATGAAGATGACCTTGGCGAAGTACTCGGTCTGGTGGCCGGTCTCGGCATCCAGCACGCGCACGCCGGTGGCCTTGCCCTTGTCGTTGTCGTAGATCAGCTCGTAGACGATGGCATTGGTCACCATGGTCATGTTGCCGGTCTTCTCCGCCGCGGGCAGGGTGGAGGAGTTGCTGCTGAAGTAGGCGCCGAACGGGCAGCCGCGCATGCACAGGTTGCGGTATTGGCAGGGGGCGCGCTGCGGGCTCTTGTCGTGCTTCAGCGGCGCGGAAAGATTGGCGGTGCGGCCGATGATCAGCTTGCGGCCGCCGAACTTGCCGGCGATCTTGTCGCGGAAGTCCTTCTCCACGCAGGTCAGTTCCATCGGCGGCAGGAAGTCGCCGTCCGGCAGCTGCGGCAGGTGCTCGATCGAGCCGCTGACGCCGATGAAATGCTCGACGTAGTCGTACCACGGCGCGATGTCGTCATAGCGGATCGGCCAGTCCACGCCCACGCCTTCCTTGCCGTTCGCTTCCAGGTCCATGGGGCTGAGGCGGTAGCTCTGGCGTCCCCACATCAGCGAGCGGCCGCCGACGTGATAGCCGCGGAACCAGTCGAACGGACGGGTTTCCTCGTAGGGGTTGTCGATGTCGTCGACGAACCAATGCTTGGTCGACTGCGTGATGCCGTAAAAGGAAGGTCGCGTGTGGATCGGGTGGCGCTCGATATCGTGCCGCGTCGGCTCGTCGCCGTAGGGCAGTTCCCACGGCGCTTTCATCGCGGTGGGGTAGTCGCCGTGCTTGACCATGGGGCCGCGGTCCAGCACCAGGGTCTTGAGGCCTTTCTCGGTCAGTTCTTTCGCGGCCCAGCCGCCGCTGACGCCGGTGCCGACGACGATGGCGTCGTATACGTGCTTGTTGTCCATGTGTTTCCCTATGGAGCAGAAGGTGGGGACGTGAGGTTCAGCGCAGCGGCTTGAGGTAGGCGTAGTCGATACGCGCGGCCTCGAGGTCGCTCATGCGGCTGAACGGCCCTTCCTGTTCGACGAAGCAGTGCTTGAGGCCCGAACGGTCCGCGGCGGCCATGATCGGCTTGTAGTCGAGCGTGCCGCGGCCCAGTTCCGCGCCGGGGAAATCCTTGCCGCCCGCGCCGGGCAGGAAATCCTTGGCGTGCATCAGCGCGATGCGGCCGGGGTTGGCCTTGAAGTAGTCGGCGGGATTCTTGCCGCCCACGTGCACCCAGCCGCAGTCCAGTTCGAAATGCACCAGCTGGTGGTCGGTTTCCTTCAGAAGCACGTCGTAGAAGGTCTGGCCGCCGCCGACGTCGGTGAACTCGCGGTGGTGGTTGTGATACGCGTATTGAAGGCCGGCTTTCTTCGCTTTCTCGCCCAGGCGGTTGGCGTATTCGGCGGTGCGCTTGGCCTCGTCCAGCGAATACGTGGGCTCGGGCGCATGGGCGCCGGCTTCCTTCTGCATGATCGACGGCAGCATGCTGCTGACGATGAACTTCGCGCCCAGGGTGTGCGCGGCTTCGATGCCCGGATCGAAACCGAGGCTGTCGAAGTGCATGCTGGGACAGCCGAGGCCAGCCTCTTTCAACTGGTCGCGCAGGGTGGCGGCGGTGGTGGTGACGATCGCCTCGATCTCGCTGTAGCCGATGCTCTTGAGCGTCTTGAGCGTGCCGAGCGGATCGGCCTGGTACGACTTCAGCACCATGTACAGCTGGATGCCGAGCGCCTTGCCCTGCGCGCCGGCGGCGAGCAGCCGGCCGGAAGGGCTGGCGGCAAGCCATGCCGCGGCGCCGAACATGGCGGATCGAGCGAGGAACTGCCTGCGATTCATCATCATATGGATTCTCTCGGGGCGGCCGGTGGGTAGCTTGGGAGATGGGGCGTCAGTGCGTGACCGCAGCGGGCTGGCCGACAGCGCTCCTGCGGTCCTTGAAGGCGAGTACGAACAGCACCAGCACGGCGAAGGCGCAGCCGCCGGCGATCAGCCAGATCGAGCGCCAGTCGTGCGCGCCTGGCGTGGCATAGGCATCGACCACCACGCCCGACAGCCACGAGCCGACGAACATGCCCAGGCCATAGGTAAGGAAGGTGATCAGGCCCTGCGTCGCCGCGCGCAAGGCGGTGGGCGCTTCGCGGTCGATATAGATCTGGCCGACCACGAAGAAGAAATCGAAGCAGATGCCATGCAGCACGATGCCCAGCCACAGCATCCACATCAGCTCGCCCGGCGCGCCGAAAGCGAACATCGCATAGCGCAGCACCCAGGCCAGCATGCCCACCGCCAGCATGTACTTCACGCCCAGGCGGCGGAAGAACCAGGGGATCAACAGCATGCACAGGATCTCGGACATCTGTCCGCCGGTCATCTTGCCGGCCGCGTTGACCACGCCCACTTCGTTGAGGAACAGATTGGTGAACGCGTAGTAGAACTGCAGCGGGATGCAGATCAGGAAGGACGCCAGCGCGAACACCGCCATCGAGCGGTCGCGCAGCAGGTGCAGCGATTCCAGCGGCAAGGCGTGGCGGATTTCGAAGCGCTGGTTGCGCGCCAGCGGCGGCGTGGGCGGCAGGGTGAGGCAGTACAGCGCCGTCACCACCGACAGTACCGCAGCCAGGTGCAGCGGCGAGGCGGTGGCTTCGACGCCCCAGGCGCCGACGGCCAGGCCGACCAGGATCCAGCCGATGGTGCCGAGCACGCGGATGCCGCCGAATTCTTCCTGTGGGTCGCTGATGTGGCGCATCGCCAGCGAAGTGGTCAGCGCCAGCGTCGGCATGTAGCACAGGCTGTAGGCGAGCAGGGTGCCGTAGAGCAGCGCGAACGAGGTCTGCTTCGCGGCGAACACCAGCAGCACGGCGCCGAGCAGATGCAAGGCGGCGAGCACGCGGCGCGTGTCGAACAGGCGGTCGGCGAGCAGGCCGACGAACAGCGGCGAGATCATCGCGCCGATCGCGGTGGTGCCGGCCACCGCGCCGATCTCCTTGCCGCTGAAGTGCAGGGTCTGGCCCAGCCAGGTGCCGACGGTGACATACCAGGCGCCCCAGATCGCGTACTCGAACAGCATCATCAACCTAAGGCGCCACTTCATCATCCCCGTGCTCCCCTTTTGCGTGGTGTTGCGGTCAGGTCTTCGACGTCTTGCCACACGCCGCCCGCGGCGTGGCTTTTCAGCATGGCGTCGACCAGCAGGCTGTTGCGGTAGCCGTCCGCGAAGGTGGGCAGGGCGGACGGCTTCTTCGCCGGCGCGCCGCCCTGGCGGATCCAGGCATAGGCATCGGCGATCAGGTTGCGGAACGCATCGGGCCAGGCTTCCGGATGGCCGGCAGGCAGGTGCGCATACGGACGCGCGGCCGCATCGAGCAGGGCGGGATCGCGCGTCAGCACGGTGTTCGGCTGGTTGTGATGGCCGACCCACAAATCGTTCGGCTGCTCCTGCCGCCAGGCCAGCGACGCCTCGCGGCCGCTGACCTCCAGGCGCAGGTCATTCTTGTGGCCGGGCAGCACCTGGCCGATGGTGACGCAGCCGCGCGCGCCGTTGTCGAAGCGCAGCAGCACGCTGGCGAGATCTTCGCTGGCGATCCTGATCTTCTTGCGCGGGGCGGATTTCGCCGCCTTGGCGAAAGCCTTGGGCGAGGCGGCCGGCACCTCGCGCACTGGCACCGCGGTATGCAGGTCGGCCAGCACGGCGACGATGCGCGCGCCGGTGACATGCTCGGCCAGGTCGCACCAATGCGAGCCGATATCGCCCAGCGCGGAGCTGGCGCCGCCGCGCTTGGGATCGAGCCGCCACGAATAGGCGCGCTCGTCGGTGAGCCAGTCCTGCAGATAGCAGCCGTGCACGAACACCTGCGCGCCGAGCTTGCCCTTGGCGATCATCGCGCGGGCCTGCTGGATCAGCGGGTAGCCGCGGTAATTGAAGGTGACCACGTGGGCCACGCCGGCCTTGCGCGCGGCTTCGTGCAGCTCGCGGCTTTCTTCCAGGCTGCTGGCCAGCGGCTTGTCGGAGATCACGTGCTTGCCGGCCTGCAGTGCCGCCAGCGAGATCTCGCGATGCAGATGATTGGGCGTGGTGTTGTGCACCACCTGCACGGCCGGATCGGCCAGCAGTTCGCGGTAGCCGGCATAGGCGCGGTCGACGCCCAGTTCGCGGGCACGCTTCTGCGTCGATTCGGGACTGGAGCCGGCGATGCCGACGACGTCGACGTCGCCCAGGCGGCGCACCGCATCCAGGTGATGGGCGGCGATAAAGCCGGGGCCGACCAGACCCATGCCGAGACGCTTCATCGGCACATCCTGTCGTCGCTGGTCGCTGTGGACTGGCTAGGCATGTTCCCCCTCCGAGGTATCGCTACCATCGAAAATGTATTCGATTACATCCGCATGCGGACTGGACTTCCAAGGCACAACCGGGAAAAGTGCGATGCAAGCCACGCAAGTGGGAAGCGGCAAGACCGCGAAAAAACTGCGCTGGTATGTAACAGACTTGGAAATGCCGATGCAACGATTTCATGTAATCCATTACATTGCGGCGCAGCATGAGCGGCGGCCCGAGCCTTGGCAGGGCGCTTGCCGGCTTGCGCGGGGGTGCTATCGTCCCGCACCAATCGGCGGCATGGGAGTCCGGCATTCGTGAGCGGCAAGGGATCGAAGGGCGGACGCAAAGACGGCAAGGGCGCGGCAGCCGAGGCGCCGCCGGCCCGCGTCAGTACGGTCAAGGAGATCGCCGCCATCGCCAAAGTGTCGGTGGCCACCGTGTCGCGCGCATTGCAGCGGCCGGAGGTGGTCAGCGAGGCCACGCGCCAGCGCATCCACGAAGTGGTCAAGCGCCTCGGCTACACGCCGAACGCCCTGGCGCGCAACCTGCGCACCGCGCGCACCCGGTTGATCGTGGCGCTGCTGCCGGACATCGCCAACCCCTTTTTCTCCGAAGTGATCCGCGGCATCGAACAGGTGGCGCACGAGAACGGCTATTCGGTTTTGCTTGGCGAAACCCAGGGCAGCGTGGTGCGCGAGCAGGCCTATGCCGACATGGTCGCGGCGCGCCGCGCCGACGGCATCATCACCATGTCGCCGCGCGTGCCGGCGATTCCGATCCAGGGCCGCCAGCCGGTGGTCAATGCCTGCGAGTACGTCAAGGACGGACAGATTTCCAGCGTTTACATCGACAACGTCGCGGCGGCGGGCGTGGCGGTGGATTACCTGGCCATGCTGGGACACCGCGAGATCGCCTTCGTCGCGGGCCCGCCGTCCAGCCCCATCTGCGTGGACCGCGAGCAGGGTTACCGGCTGGCCTTGCAGCGCGCGAAGCTGCCGGTGCATCCGGGTTTGATCGTGACCGGCGATTTCTCGATCGAGGCCGGCGAGCGCGCGGTCGAGCAGTTGCTGGCACAGGGGCAATCGTTCACCGCGCTGTTCTGCTCCAACGACGAAATGGCCATCGGCGCCATGCGCGCGCTCAGCTCGCATGGACTGAGCGTGCCGGACGACGTGTCGGTGGTCGGCTTCGACGACATCCGCTTCGCCCGCTACACCTCGCCGCCGCTCACTACGGTGGCGCAGCCGAAGAACGCGCTGGGGCGCGAGGCGATGAGCATGATGCTGGAACTGCTCAGCGACGCCGAGGTGCCGCCGCGCAAGCGCGTGCTGTCGGCGGACCTGGTGGTGCGCGGTTCGACGGCGCCGCGGCGACCGGCGTAGGTTGGGGTGAGCCGCAGGCGAACCCCAACAATACGGAACGCTTGAAGGTTGCGATGTTGGGGTTACTGGCTGCATCAGCAGCCAGCCCTTCGGGCCATCCGCTACGCGGATGTTCGCTACGGCATCCTGCCTTCGCAGTCGCCTGCGGCTCACCCCAACCTACGTCGCTACGTCGCTTTCTTCTCGCGGTTGCGCTTGCGGACAGGTGCGGCGGCGCCTTCGATCTGGAGCTGCTCCATCCACGACAAGGCATCGAGATAACCGAGGAAATGCCGCAGATACCCGGGCGACAGCTCGCGCATCGAGGCGATGGCGCGATGCGCCAGCGCGCTCGAGTTGAGCGGGCCGGCATTGGCGGGAGCGGGCTGCAGCGATTGGCGCAACTGGCTTTCGGTGCGCAGGCCGGACCAGAGCTGGCGGACATCGGCCAGCATGGGCAGTTCGGGAAAAGCATCGGGTGCGCGCCGGGCCAGCGTCTGCGCGAGCGAGCGGAGCGGGCCATCGCCGGTTGCCGCCGTGCCGGACTGCGGTTGCGCGGCAGCTTGTTCGACGATGGCAGCATAGCCATCGAGCAGCGACGACAACCGCTCGTCGAGCAGGCGCCGCACTTCGCCTTCATGTCCCGCCGCGCGCTGCTCCAGCGCTTCCAACACGTGGAAGCGCACCGGGTCGATCCGGTCGGCGCCTTGTTCGCGCCACGTATCGAGCCTCGCTTTCGCCGAGGTCCGCTCTTCAGTCATGGATAAGGCTTTCGGGCGAGCCCTGCGCCGGACGCGGCACCGGCGCGATTTCCACGCGCCGGTTCCTGGAGCGTCCATCTTCGCTTGCATTCGAACCCACCGGCTGCTCCGCGCCGAACGCGGCGGCGAATACCGACGAAGCGGGCACGCCTTCGGCGATCAGCGTGCGGGTGACGGTAAGCGCGCGCTCGGCCGACAACTCCCAGTTGTCGGCGAACTGGCGGTTGCCGTCGCGCACCTGGCGGTCGTCGGTGAAGCCACTGACCATAAGAATCTCGTCCCGCGACTTGAGATAGCCCGTCAACGGACCGGCCAGGCTCCGGAGCACCTCGCGTCCTTCCGGCTGCAACTGGTCGGAGTTGAGCGCGAACAGCACATTGCCGCGGATGCCGATGCGGCCGTCGACCAGGGTCACGCGGCCGGCGGCGAGCGGCGCGGCCAGCGCCTGTTCCAGCGTCTGGCGGCGCTGCGCCTCGGCCTGGCGCCGCTTCACTTCTTCTTCCAGCTGGTTCGACAGCTGCATCTGCATGCCGATCATGCCGACCAGGATCAGCACGAACACGCCCAGCAGCACCGACATCAGGTCGCCGAAGGCGGCCCAGATCGGCGTCGATTCGGTTTCCGCTTCGATCTCGCCGCTCATGCCGTTTCGGCTCCGGCGGCGGTGCGGGTTTCGGCCAGCTGCTGGATCTCTTCGATAATCTGTTTCTGCGACAGCATGCTCAGGTCGACCACTTCGCGGGCCTGGGCCACGTAATAGGCGAGCTGTTCGTCGCTGCGCGCGAGCGAGGCGTCCAGCGCGCCGGCGATCTGCTGCAGGCGTTCCGCCAGCGCCTCGTTGGACTGGCCGAACATCTGCACCGCGACGCCCAGCGCCTCGCCCAGGCTGGCCACCTCGGCGGCGCCGCCGGCCACGTGCGCGGCGGCCGTGCCGAGCTTGCCGGTCTGCGCTTCGACGTGATCCTGGAAGCGCGTGCCGACGCGGTCGAGCAGGTCGGCCGAGGTGGCGATCAGGCCGTCGACGGCGGCACGCTGTTCGGTCGAGGCGTGGTTCACCGAGTCGAGCAGGGTTTCCACGGTGGCGAGCAGGCGGCTGCGTTCTTCCAGCATCGCGGTGTCGCGCACCATGCTGTCGGAGAGCTTCTGGCGCAGTTCGGCGACCACTTCGGCGGCGGCCTTCGGCGCTTCGGAGGCGGCCTGCACCAGGCGCGCGATCTCGGCGATGGTTTCGCCGGCGTGCGCCTTGGCCTGTGCCGTGATGTCGCGCGAGGTCTGCGCGAGCGTGTCGCAGATGTCGCGCTGGCGGTCCGCGGCGTGCGCGGCGGTCTGTTCCCACTGGCCGTGCAGCGCGGTGGACATCGCGCCGAGGCTTTCGGTCCACGCGGCAAGGCGTTCCTGGTCCCGCGCGGTGAGTGCCGCCTGCAGGTCTTCGTGCGACTGGCGCACGACGCCGACCAGCGAGGCAGCGTGCTGTTCGAACGTGGCTGCCGCGGCGGCCAGCGCTTCCTGGTTGCGCGCAGCCAGCTCGCCGTTGGCGGCTTCCTGGCGCGACAGCGTCTGCTGCCAGGCTTCCGCGGCGTGGTTCGCGGCGGTATCGAGGCGGGCGGCGACGTCGCCGATCAGCGCGGCGGAGCGCTGTTCGAATGTACCGTTGAACTGCTGCAGCGAATCGCGCAGATCGCCGGTAAGCGCCGCGCCGGCGCGGCGATGCTCGTCCAGCGCTTCCTTCCACAACCCGGCCACCTTGGCGGTGGTCGTCTCGAAGCCGGCGGACACGCCGTCGAGATGGCGCTGCACGCCTTGTTCGACCGCTGCGCGCAGCGCCACCGTCTCGCGCGACAGGCCGGCCATGGTGGCTTCCACCACCGGCTGGATCGATGCGCTCACCGCGCGTGCGCTCTCGGCCACGCCTTGTTGCAGCGACTGCTCGACGGAGTGGGCAAGGCGCGCATAGGTGGTTTCGGTCCTGGCGTGGAAAGCGTCCTGGCCAGCGAGCTGGCGCTCGTGCGCGGCCTGGTTCTGCTGTTCGATGCTCGCCATCAGCGCCTGCAGGCGGTCGACCAGGGTCGGCATCAGCTCGGTCTGGCGCTGCAGCAGGCGCAACGCCTCGTCGCGCTGGTGCGCCTGGGAGAACACGCGCAAGGTGGTGGCGGCGTGCGTATCCAGCTGCTGCGTCGCCTGCATGCGCTCGCGGCGGCACAGCGCGGACAGCAGGCCGAGCATGGCCGAGCTGGCCACGCCCGCGATCGAGGTGCCGAACGCGAAACCCAGGCCCTTGACCGGCGCGGCCAGCGAACCGCGCATGGCCTGGAGATCGTCGGCGCTTTCCAGCGCCAGGCCGGTGCCGCGCAGCGTCGCCATCATGCCGAGCAGGGTGCCGAGCATGCCCAGCAGCACCAGCAGGCCGACCAGGTAGGGCGTGAGCACCGGCACCGGCAGCGCCGCGCGCTCGCCCTCGACGCGCAGGCGCACGGTGTTGCGCAGGCTGGGATGCAGTTGGCCCAGCCAATCGCCCAGGTTGGACGGTGCCATTTCAAGCTTGGCAACGGCATCGCCCAGCGTGTGCGTGGCCTGCCGGTAGCGGAACAGCTCCATGCCGCCGGCGAGATAGCAGGCGCCGATCAAGGCGGCGATCGCCGCGCCCAGCGGATTGGAGCCGACGTAGCCGGCGCCGATCCAGCCGACGGCCACGAGGCCGGCGGCGAAAACGAGGGGATAAACGAGACTTCTGAACATGGCGTTCCAGTTAGCTGGCGCGAAGGGCCGCGAGCAGGCCTTCGACCGGTTGAAAACGAACATCCAGTTCGGCGAGCAGCACGCTCTGCATGTCCTTGCGAAAGACGTCGAGCCACGCGGCCGACGTTTCCCCAGCCGGGAGCTCCGCTCCCGCGGCACCTTCCGCGGCGTTCTCCGCGGCCTGGCGCAGTTGTTCGAAATGCGCGCCCAGCAGCCTGGGCGCGGCCGCCAGCAGCGCGTGTTCGCGCGGACTCAGTGCCACTTCCATTGCCGCATCCACGGATGCGAGCCGCGCCATCTCCGCATCTTTCGCGGCGAGCCGGTCGCGCAACCTGCCGCGCAACCGCCCGGTGGCGGCCTGCATCGCGCGCTGATGGGTGAGATAGCGCTGGCGGACGATGGCGGCGTCGATGCCGATCTCGTCCTGCGCGGCGGCCGGCGACAGCGCCCGGTCGCCCACGACGGCCTGGGCCAGCGCGGCGCGCGTGCGTGCGCACTCCTCGGCATCCTCGTCGGTGAAGGGCGCGCCATCCGCCAGCACCGGCCGGCCGTCCAGCGCCGTGGACAGCGCAATGGACTGCTTCCAGTCGAGCCATTGGCTCAACCGGTCCGGCAGGGGAGGCGGGGAGGCCGGGGCGTCGGCGTCCGTCAGGCTGGCTAGCAGGCGGATGAACGTCGGGCCGCGGACGGGCGTCCGGTGGAGGGCTTGCACCATGCGGCTGGGTAAAAAAAGACGACGATTCTACACGTGGGGTGGGACGCGTCGATTAACAGCAGGGGGCGAAGTCGCCGAATGGCAATGCAAATTATTGATTGACATTGCGTTTACCCGCCGCAACCGCGCCACCTGGCTCGAGCATGGCAATCGTCCCCGGCCATCGCTTCACAGGCTTGGCCGGGCCATCCGGCGGGTCATCGCGGACACGGCGCGATGTGCCGCTCCGGGTAACGGTTTCCTGAAACGGCCATGCCCGGTCAGCAGAAGCGCCGCAGCAGGGAGCCGACCGCATGGGCGAAGCAGCTACACTCGGCCGCCGTTACATGGATGGAGCTGCCCGATGGAGGCCGCGAAGCAAACGCCGGCGTTGCACGGCGAGGCGCGCGATGAAACCTGAAGACCTGCAGCGCCTGGTCACCGTCACCATGCCCTATGGCCGCTACCAGGGCCGCCTGATCGCCGACCTGCCGGGCGCCTACCTGGCCTGGTATGCGCGCAAGGGTTTCCCGCCCGGCGATCTCGGCAACCTGCTCGCGCTTGCGCTGGAAATCGATCACAACGGCCTGAAGCGGCTGCTCGATCCTTTGCGGAAGCGCTCATAAATGGATGCCGCGATGAAGCGGTGGCGTGTCGTTCTTGGCGTGGCCCTGGCGCCTGCGGTGCTGCCGCTGGCTTATGCGCTGGCGTCGCTGCTGCTTTCGGGGTACGTGTTCGATGCGCCGGGGCATCTGGATAAGTTCTTCCTCGAAGTAGCTGCTATTGCGATCGTCTGCTACGGGGCCAGCTATCTGCTCGGCGCGCCTGTGGTGATTGGCCTGGTGCTGGCGCGCCGCTTGAGCGTCCTGCCTTGTGTTTCGCTGAGCGCCCTGGTCGGGGCGGTGGCGGCGGTGCTGGTCTACCTGCACTACCGGGAGGGCGGCGTGGAAAGCGGGCTCGCCGCCCTGCTGGGAGCCTGCGCCGCCGTGCTGGTGTCCACGGTCTTCTGCGCGCTTGCCGGCGTGCCCTGGCGACGCCGCACCATCGCCGCGGCGGCTTGATGCTGCCGCGCGTCGCGGATCGATATTCGCAATTAATTACTCGGATGTAATTAATTACGCCGTCCGCATTTATATTTTACGAATAAAGCCATAAGCTTTTGATGCGCCGGTAAATGCACTCGCATTGCATCGATATAATGCGTTTTCTCGCCTAAGTCATTTCACCGGGCCTTGATTTATCTCCGATGGATTCGTGATTTGAATCACGGGATTTTCTGTTGACGCCCCAAGACGTCGCGCCCTAGGTTTATTGAATTCATCAGTCGGGAGCTGATGAATGATCCTGTGACTCGCGCGGCAATTACTTGCGCACTTCCAGAGGGCGGAAGGGCGTATTTCGTGCAGAAGATGGGGCAGGGGCTGCAACGCGCCTCGGATCGCTCGGCAATTCCGGAAAACACAAAAGCTGCCGTGCCCAAGCACGGTTTTCATTGATGAGGGTTCACGCAACCCCACGGGGTTCGTTTGTCCTCAAAATCCTTCGGAGTATTCCATGCCAAGTCATTTCCGCCATAAAGCCATGCAGAACGGTGATTCCTTGAAACGCCAAGGGCTGGCCAGCCGGATCCGGTGCGTGCTGGGTCTGTCCGTGCTGGTTGCGGCATCGGGTCTATGCGTGATGCCACCCGCCAGCGCGGCCGATGCCGGCGTCGTCGCCGTTGGCTCCGTGGCAACCCATCATGTGCCGCTGGCCGTACGCAACGGCGCGGCGCCGCTGATCAGCAACCTGGATACGAGCAAGCACCTCAAGCTCGCCCTCAGCCTGCAGCCGCGCAACCAGGCCGAACTCGACCAGCTGCTGCGCGACCTGCAGGATCCGCACAGCCCGCAATACCACCAGTACCTCAGCGTCGAGCAGTTCACCGCGCGCTTCGCGCCGACGCAGGATGACTACGACACGGTCGTCGCCTGGGCGCAGGCCAATGGCATGACGGTCACCGGCACCACGGCGAACCGCCGCCTGGTCGACGTCGAAGGCCCGGTCGAAACGATCAACCGCGCCTTCCAGGTAAAGATGGGCAACTACGCGCATCCGACCGAGAGCCGCACCTTCTTCGCCGCCGACCGCGAACCCGTGCCGGCCGGCCTGAGCGTGCCGCTGCTGCACGTGTCGGGACTGGACAACTTCCGCCTGCCGCACACCAACTATCACAAGAAGGCGGATGCGGCGCCGGTGCAGCACGGCGGCTCCGGCCCCGGCGGCGAATTCCTGCCCAGCGACATGCGCACGGCCTATTACGGCAGCGGCTCGCTGACCGGTTCCGGGCAGACGGTGGGCATCTTCTCGTTCGACGGCTACGTCACCAGCGACATCTCGCTGTACTACACCAAGACGGGCATGTCCTCGAGCGTGCCGGTCAGCAACGTGCTGGTCAGCGGCTTCGACGGCAAGTGCGGACACGTCGGCGGCAGTTGCGACGACGGCGAGCAGATCCTCGACATCGTCAATGTGATCGGCATGGCGCCGGGCCTGACCAAGGTGCTGTTCTATGAAGGCGACAGCGCCACCGACATCCTCAACAAGATGGTCTCGGACAACCAGGCCAAGGTGCTGAGCTGCTCCTGGGGCGGCGGCGATTTCAACAATGCCACCGACGATCCGATCTACCAGGAAATGGCGGCGCAGGGCCAGACCTTCGTCAACGCCACCGGCGACAGCGGTTCGTACAACGCCTCGTCGAGCGCCTACGATCCGCCCTCGGCCGACTCCAACGTGCTGGAAGTGGGCGGTACCGACCTGACCACCAGCAGCAGCGGCGCCTGGTCGGCGGAAACGGCGTGGTCCGATGGCGGTGGCGGCTATACCAGCGCCTCCGGCGAAAGCACGCCCAGCTACCAGAAGCTGGCCGGCGTGATCACTTCGGCGAACAAGGGTTCGACCACCTATCGCAACGATCCGGACGTGGCGGCCGAAGCGAATTTCGACAACCCGACGGTGAGCAACGGCACCTTCGAAACCGGCTATGGCGGCACCAGCTTCGCCGCGCCGCGCTGGGCGGGCTTCCTGGCCCTGGTGAACCAGCAGGCGGTGGCGAATGGCCACTCGACGGTGGGCTTCGTCAACCCGGCCATCTACAACGTCGGCATCGGCACCAGCTACACCAGCAACTTCCACGACGTGACCAGCGGCAGCAACGGCTTCAGCGCCGTGGCCGGCTATGACCTGGCCACCGGCTGGGGCAGCCCGCAGGCCGCGCTGGTCGCTTCGCTGGCCGGTTCCGGCGGCGGTGGCGGCAGCACGCCGGTGGCGAACTTCGGCGACACCATCAGCGGCCTGACGGTGAACTTCACCGACAGCTCGACCGATACGGGCGGCACCATCAGCACGTATGCGTGGGATTTCGGCGACGGCGGCACCTCCACCAGCAAGAACCCGAGCCATACCTACGCCGCGGGCGGCACCTACAACGTCAAGCTGACCGTGACCGACAACCTCGGCGCCAGCAACAGCAAGACCCAGGCGGTAACGGTGAGCGGCGGCGGCGGTGGTTCCTCGCAGCTGCTGGGCAACACCGGCTTCGAGAGCGGTGCGGCCTCGCCGTGGTCGATGAGCTCCGGCGTGCTGTGCAGCAACAGCAGCTGCTCCGGCCAGACCGCGCATGCCGGCACCTGGTTTGCGTGGATGAACGGCTATGGCTCCAGCCACACCGACACGGTGTCGCAGTCCGTGGCCATCCCCAGCGGCAAGACCACCGCCACCTTGCAGTACTACCTGCATATCGACACGGCGGAGACCACCACCAGCACCGCCTACGACACGCTGAAGGTGCAGGTGCTCAACAGCTCCGGCACCGTGCTGGCCACCCTGGCGACGTACTCCAACCTCAATGCCGCCAGCGGCTATACGGTGCACACGGCGAACCTTGCCCCGTACATCGGGCAGACGGTGACGATCAAGTTCACCGGCACCGAGGATTCCTCGTTGCAGACTTCGTTCGTGCTGGACGATGTGACCTTGAACGTGCAGTGAGTTCGCGCTGCCGATCGCTGCGTGCAATTCGCGGCGGTTGTTGAAGAGAGAACCCGGCCGCACGGCCGGGTTCTTTTTTGTCAGCCCAAAGGACGGTTGGCAGGGGCGTGACTCTACAGGCTTGACTCTAGACCTTGATCAATGGTCTAGACTTTCCCCATGGACACCCAAACCCCCACCCTCACCATCGGTGCCGTCGCCAAGCGCGTCGGCGTGAATATCGACACCATCCGCTTCTACGAGCGCGAAGGGCTGCTGCCGGAGCCGGTGCGCCGGGCCTCCGGCTACCGCAGCTACGACGAAGGCGCGGTGCGGCAGTTGCGCTTTATCCGGCGCGCCAAGGACCTGGGCTTCACGCTGGAGGAGATCCGCGACCTGCTGGCGCTGTCGGCGGACCGGCATCGCGGCGTGAAGGCGGTGAAGAAGCGGGCGGAGGCGCGGCTGGCCGCGATCGATGCGCGCATCGCCGAACTGACGCGGGTGCGCGACGGGCTGGAGGAATTGATCGAGGCCTGCCCGGGGCACGGCTCGCCGGACCAGTGCCCGATCCTGCGCGCGCTGTCGGACGATGAGGACGAGGCATGAGCGCGCAGGAGAAGGCTTGTTGCGGTTCGCATGCCAAGGAGCCGGAAGGGGTGGCCGCGGAGTCGGCAGCGGCGAGTTGCTGTCACGCCCCATCGTTGGCCCATGAAGATCATGCGCAGCACGATCACAGCCATCATGGCCACCCGCACGACCACCACGCGCAACACGCCGTGAAAGATCCCGTCTGCGGCATGTCCGTCGATCCGCACACCGCCAGGCACCGCGCGGACTTCGAAGGCCACACCTACTACTTCTGCGCCGCGCGCTGCCGCGAAAAATTCCTCGCCGACCCGGCCAGCTATCTGGGCGAACGCCCCAAGCCGCCCGCCGCGCCGCCCGGCACCATCTACACCTGCCCGATGCATCCGGAAGTGCAGCAGGTCGGCCCCGGCGATTGCCCCAAATGCGGCATGGCGCTGGAGCCGATGATGCCCAACCTGGACGAGGACGACGGCGGCGAACTGCGCCATCTGTCGCGCCGCTTCTGGACGCTGGTGGCGCTGACCCTGCCGGTGTTCCTGCTGGCGATGGGCCCGCACCTGTTCGGCTGGCATCTGCCGATGCCGTGGGATGGCGTGGCGGCGTGGGCCGAGGCGCTGCTATCCAGCGTGGTGGTGCTGTGGGGCGGTGCGTCGTTCTTCGCGCGCGGCTGGCGTTCGCTGCGGCCGTGGTCGCCGAACATGTACACGCTGATTGCGCTGGGCACCGGCGTGGCCTGGGCTTACAGCATGGTGGCGTTCTTCCTGCCGGGTGTTTTCCCCGATGGTTTTCGCGATGCGCACGGCCGGGTCGGCGTGTATTTCGAATCCGCCGCGGTGATCGTCACCCTGGTCACGCTCGGCGATTTCCTCGAACTGCGCGCACGCCGCCGCACCGGCGCCGCCTTGAAAGCCCTGCTCGGCCTGGCGCCGAAGACGGCGCGCCGCGTCAACGCCGACGGCAGCGAACACGACGTGGCACTGGAAGACGTACAGGCCGGCGACATGCTGCGCGTGCGGCCTGGCGAGAAGGTGCCGGTGGATGGGGTGGTGCTGGACGGCACCAGCCACGTCGACGAAGCCATGCTGACCGGCGAACCGCTGCCGGTGGCCAAGCGCGCGGACGATCGCATCACCGGCGGCACCGTCAACCAGGACGGCGCGCTGACCATGCGTGCGGAAAAGGTCGGCGCCGACACCCTGTTGGCGCGCATCGTGGCCCTGGTGGCGCAGGCGCAGCGCAGCAAGGCGCCGCTGCAGCGCGTGGCCGACCGCGTCGCCGCGTGGTTCGTGCCGGCGGTGGTGGCGGTGGCCGTGCTGGCCTTCGCCGCCTGGGCCGTGTGGGGGCCGGAGCCGCGGCTGGCGCATGCGCTGATCGCGCTGGTGTCGGTGCTGATCATTGCCTGTCCGTGCGCGCTGGGCCTGGCCACGCCGATCTCGATCATGGTGGCCAGCGGGCGCGGCGCGCACGAAGGCGTGCTGTTCAAGGACGCGGCGGCGATCGAAAGGCTGCGCGACGTCGACACCCTGGTGTTGGACAAGACCGGCACGCTCACCGAGGGCAAGCCTGCGCTGCAGGATGTGGTGAGCACCGGCGCGCTGCCGTGGGATCAGCTGCTGGCCGTGGCCGCGGCGCTGGAACGCCCCAGCGAGCATCCGCTGGCGCGCGCGATCCTGGCCGGCGCCGCGGCGCGCGGCGTCAAGGTGCTGGAGGTGGACGCGTTCCGCACGCTTACCGGCGGCGGCGTGCGGGGCAGGGTGGCCGGGCGCGACGCGGCGCTGGGCAATGCGCGCCTGTTCGAAAGCTTGAGGATCGCCATCGGCGACGAAGCGCGGCAGCGCGCCGACGCCATGCGCAAGGACGGCGCGACGGTGATGTTCCTTGCCGTGGACGGCGCGCTCGCCGGCCTGCTGGCGGTGGCCGACCGGCTGAAGCCGAGCACGCCGCAGGCGATCGCGGCACTGCACGCCGCCGGCCTGCGCATCGTGATGCTTACCGGCGACAACGCCGTCACCGCGCAGGCGGTGGCGAAGACGCTGGGCATCGACGCGGTGCACGCCGATGTCTCGCCGGCCGACAAGGCCGCGGTGGTCAACGCGCTGCGTGCCGAAGGAAGGCGCGTGGCGATGGCCGGCGACGGCATCAACGACGCGCCCGCCCTGGCCGCGGCGGATATCGGCATCGCCATGGGCGGCGGCACCGACGTGGCGATCGAGAGCGCGCAGCTGACCCTGGTGAAGGGCGAGCTGACCGCGATCCTGCGCGCGCGTGCGCTGTCGCAGGCGACGGTGGCGAATATCCGCCAGAACCTGTTCTTCGCCTTCGTCTACAACGCGCTGGGCGTGCCGCTGGCGGCGGGCGTGCTGTATCCGTGGCTGGGCCTGACCCTGTCGCCGATGGTGGCGGCGCTGGCGATGAGCCTGTCGTCGGTGTCGGTGGTGGGCAATGCCCTGCGCCTGAGCCGGCAGCGCGCGTAGCCAGCACCCGGCGTAGCCCGCGTAGGTTGGGGTGAGCCGTAGGCGACTGCGAAGGCAGGATGCCGTAGCGAACATCCGCGTAGCGGATGGCCCGAAGGGCTGGCTGCTGATGCAGCCAGTAACCCCAACATCCCTGCCTTCAAGCGTGCGGCATCGTTGGGGTTCGCCTGTGGCTCACCCCAACCTACGTGGCCACGCGGCGCAGTCCATCCAGATGCAGCAGTTCCACGCCGCTGCGCGTCACCCGCAGCAGCCCCGCATCGCGGAATCGCGCCAGCAGGCGGCTGACCGTTTCGGTGGCCAGGCGCAGGTGGTTGCCGATGTCGGCGCGCGACATCGGCAGCGGCAGCAGGGCGCCGGTGTCGCCCAGTGCTCTGCGGCGTTCGTGCAGGTCGACCAGGAAGGCCGCCATGCGCTCGTCGGCCGAACCGCCGGCGGCGTCCAGGTGCTGGCGATGGATCAGGCGGCTCATCGCGCACAGCAGGTGCGCCTGCACTTGTGGCTGGCGGGTGGCGAGATCGCGCAGCGCGGCGAACGGAAAGCGGCAGCATTGGGTGCGCCCCAGCGCGACCGCGGCGCTGTCGTGCTGGCCCTGCCAGATGGCGTCCAGCCCGAACAGCTCGCCGGGAAGGTGAAACGCCAGCACGCGCTCGCGGCCGGCGCGGTCCACCGACACCGTCTTGGCCATGCCCGATTGCACCGCGTACACCGCATGGAAGGGCGTGAGCGGGCGGTACAGATATTCGCCGTCGCGCAGCAGGCCGACGCGCTCGGCGATGCAGCGCAGGCCATGCAGCTCCGGCCGGCCGTAGCCGGCGGCCTGGCAGGCCGGGAGATGGGCGCAGCCGGTGCAGCGGGTAGGGGCGGCTGCGGCCGGCGGCGTCTGGATGGCAAAGGCGACAGACATGGCGGCGGCTCCCTCGTTGCGCGACGCCGTTCATGATGAGCCGGCGGTGCCGCGGCGCCATGCCCGTGTGCGCTTATGCCGCGCGGCTTTGCGCCGCGGCCGTGGTCAGGAGGACACCGGAACGGGAGCGGCGGGTCATGAAGCCGCCAGCCGGCTGAAGTATCCTTGCGAGCCATCTGCCGCGATCCCAGGCGTGGCGCCCGTCTCCTGCCATCCGCAATCGGTTCCCCCATGAGCGACCAGTCTTCTTCCACTCCCCGCGCCGCCGAGCCCGAGCCGCGCCGCCCCAGCGTCGGCGTGCGCATCGGCAAGGTGACGGTGGGCGGCGGCGCGCCGATCGTGGTGCAGTCGATGACCAACACCGACACCGAGGACCCGGCCAGCACCGCGAAGCAGATCGCCGAGCTCGCGCGCGCCGGCTCCGAGCTGGTGCGCATCACGGTGAACACCCCGGCCGCCGCCGCGGCGGTGCCGCGCATCCGCGAGCGGCTGGACATGATGGGCGTGGAAGTGCCGATCATCGGCGACTTCCACTACAACGGCCACCAGCTGCTGGAGCAGGAACCCGCCTGCGCCGAGGCGCTGGCCAAGTACCGCATCAATCCCGGTAACGTCGGCTTCGGCAAGAAGAAGGACAGCCAGTTCGCCGCCATCATCGAAAAGGCCATCCAGTACCGCAAACCCGTGCGCATCGGCGCCAACTGGGGCTCGCTGGACCAGAGCATGGTGGCCGCGCTGATGGACGAGAACCACGCGCGCGCCGAACCCTGGGACGCCGCGCTGGTGGCGCGCGAGGCGCTGATCCGTTCCGCTGTCGATTCGGCCATCCGCGCCGAAGAGATCGGCCTGCCGCGCGAGCGCATCATTCTTTCCTGCAAGGTCTCCGGCGTGCAGGAACTGATCGCCGTCTACCGCGACCTGGCCCGGCGCTGCGACTACGCCCTGCACCTGGGCCTGACCGAGGCCGGCATGGGCTCCAAGGGCATCACCGCCTCCAGTGCCGCGCTGGCGGTGCTGCTGCAGGAAGGCATCGGCGACACCATCCGTATCTCGCTCACGCCCGAACCCGGCGCTCCTCGCACCGGCGAAGTGGTGGTGGCGCAGGAGCTGCTGCAGACCATGGGCCTGCGCGCATTCACCCCGCTGGTCACCGCCTGCCCGGGCTGCGGCCGCACCACCAGCGAGTTCTTCCAGGAACTGGCCAAGACCGTGCAGTCGCACGTGCGCGAGCGCATGCCGGAGTGGCGGGTGAAGTACGACGGCGTGGAGAACCTCACCCTGGCCGTGATGGGCTGCGTGGTGAATGGCCCGGGCGAATCCAAGCACGCCAATATCGGCATCTCGCTGCCGGGCAATGGCGAGGCGCCGGCGGCGCCGGTGTTCATCGACGGCGAGAAGGCCATGACCTTGCGCGGCGAGCGGATTGCCGAGGAGTTCATCGGCATCCTCGACGACTACGTGGCCAGGCGCTACGCCGCGCGCGGCGCCTGAAGCGCGGGAGCGGATGCCCTTGCACGATCGTCCGCACGCCGAAGACACCATCCTCGAGGTCTGGCACGGCAACGCCGTGCCATGGACCGATGCCGTGCGCGAGCGGCGTATCGAAAGCCGCCGGCTGGTGACCGACCGCGCCATCGTCGACGCCGTGCTGTCGCGTCGGCCGCGCAGCGCGATCGATCTGGGCTGCGGCGAAGGCTGGCTGGCCCGTGCGCTGGCGGAGCATGGCGTCGACGTGCTGGGCGTGGATGCGGTGCCCGCGTTGATCGACGCCGCACGGGCGCAGGGCGGCGGACGGTTCGAAGCCATGAGCTACGCGCAGATCGCCGCCGGCGAGCTGCATGGGAAAGCCGACGTGGCGATCTGCAATTTCTCCCTGCTCGGCAAGGAGTCGACCGAGGCCGTGCTGGCCGCGGTGCCGCGGCTGCTCGAACCGGGCGGCGCGCTGCTGGTGCAGACGCTGCACCCGGTGGTTGCCTGCGGCGAGCTGCCGTATCGCGACGGCTGGCGCGAAGGCTCGTGGGCCGGCTGCGGCGAGGGCTTCGGCCAGGCCGCACCCTGGTATTTCCGCACGCTCGGCGGCTGGGTCGATACGTTCCTGGCCTGCGGCCTGCGCGTGGCGCGCATCGAGGAACCGCTGCATCCGCACAGCGGGCGGCCGGCGTCGATCATCTTCGCGCTCGAAGCTGCCACGTCCTGACGCACGTTGCTTCGCCGGCGATTGGCGGTAAGCTCGCGGCTATCGTTCCCGGGACGGAGTTTCCCGGGGCGGCAAGGGGAAGTCGGATGAGACTGAAGCCTCAAGTACGCACCGTGCTGGCGTACGTGATCGTGTCCAGCCTGTGGATCTGGTTGTCCAACCGCGTCTTGCGCCTGCTGGTGGAAGACCCCGACACGCTCAGCCTGATGCAGAGCCTGAAGGGCACGCTGTTCGTCATCGTCACCGGTGCCTTGCTCTACGTGCTGATCGACCGCGACCTGCGCGGCATGACACGCGCCAATCGCCTGCTGCTCAAGGGCAACGAACAGGCCCTGCGCGCGCTGGTCCATGCCATGGACATCCGCCACAAGGAAACCAGCGACCACTCCGACCGCGTCATGCGCATGACCGTGGCGCTGGCCCGCCTGGCCGGACTGCGTGGCGAGGAGCTGCGCAAGGCGCGCTTCGGCGCGCTGCTGCACGATATCGGCAAGCTGGCGCTGCCGGACGCGATCCTGATCAAGCCCGGCCCGCTGAGCGAGGAAGAGATCGCGGTGATGCGCACCCATCCGCAGGTGGGCTACGAGCTGCTGCAGCAGGTGGATTTCCTGCGCGATGCCGCGGAGATTCCGTACAACCACCACGAGCGCTGGGACGGCGGCGGCTATCCGCGCGGCCTGCGCGGCGAGGCGATTCCGCTGGTGGCGCGGGTGTTCAGCGTGGTGGATGTGTGGGATGCGCTGAGTTTTCCGCGGGTGTACAAGCCGGCGTGGCCGGAGGACGAAGTGATCGCGTATCTGCGCAAGATCGCAGGGAGTCAGCTGGATCCGGCGGTGGTGGAGTTGTTTCTCGCGAACTACGAGAGCATCAAGCGGGTAGGGCTGGAAGATTGAGCCGGCGTAGGTTGGGGTGAGCCACAGGCGACTGCGAAGGCAGGATGCCGTAGCGAACATCCGCGTAGCGGATGGCCCGAAGGGCTGGCTGCTGATGCAGCCAGTAACCCCAACATCGTTGCCTCCAGGCGCCCCGCACCGTTGGGGTTCGCCTGTGGCTCACCCCAACCTACGCATTACGCTGCTTTGCCTGCGTTGAAAGTCCGCCGGTAATTCGCCGGCGAGGTGCGGAACGCGCGCTGGAAATGCTGCCGCAGCGTCACCGGCGAACCCAGCCCCACCGCGCTGGCGATGCGATCCAGCGGCAGTGCGGTCGTCTCCAGCAGGCGCTGCGCTTCGCTGAGCCTTTGCGCCATCAGCCAGTCGCCGAAGCTGCTGCCGGTGAGCTGGCGGAAATGCCGGGTGAAGCTGCGCCGGCTCATCGCCGCACGCTCGGCGATCTCGTCGAGGTTATGCGGCTGCTGCAGCTTGCGGCGGATTTCATCCAGCAGCCTGACCATGCGTTCGTCGCCGGCCATGCTCGGCACCGGCTGCTCGATGAACTGCGCCTGCCCGCCGTGGCGGAACGGCGACACCACCATGCGCCGCGCGATGCGGTTGGCGCTCTCGCTGCCCAATAGCTGGCGCACCAGGTGCAGGCAGCAGTCGATGCCGGCGGCGGCGCCGGCGGAGGTGACCACCTGGCCGGCGTCCACGTAGAGCACGTCCGGGTCGACTTCGGTGGCGGGGAAGCGCTCGGCCAGCTCGCCGGTGGCGACCCAGTGCGTGGTGGCGCGCCGGCCATCCAGCAGGCCGGCATGGCCGAGCACGAAGGCGCCCATGCACAGGCCGACGATGCGCTTGCCGCGCGCGGCGGCGCGGCGCAGCGCTTCCAGCAGGGCTTCCGGCGGGCGCTCCTCCGCGCTGCGCCACGAGGGCACGATCACGATGTCCGCGTTGCGCAATTCCTCCAGCCCGTAGTCGGTGGCGATCAGGAAGCCCGAGGCGCTGCGCACGCGCTTGCCCTCGGCCGAGCACACGCGCAGGCGGAACGGCGATTGCTCGTCGCGCAGCACCGCGGCGAACACGCCGCAGGGCACCGAAAGATGGAAGGGCAGGATGTCGTTGAACGCCACGACGGCGATGCGGATCTTGCGCATGGGGAATTCCGATTGGCCCGATCACATCGATCATTGTCCTTCAGGCCACTCCCGCGCAAGTGGCCCGGAGCGCAGCATGTGCACACCTTTTCCACTCCAAGGAGCCGCGCCATGACTGCCACCCAACCCCGCCGCGCGCTGATCGTCGTCGACGTGCAGAACGAATATTTCGACGGCAACCTGCAGATCGAATACCCGCCGGTGTCCGACAGCCTGCCGAAGATCGTCCGCGCTATGGACGCCGCCACCGCCGCCGGCATTCCGGTGGTGGTGATCCGCCAGGATTCGCCCGCCGGTGCGCCGGCCTTCGCCGAAGGCAGCCACGGTTGGCAACTGCATGCGGAAGTGGAGCGCCGCCGGCGCGACGTGCTGTTCGGCAAGCCGCTGCCGAGCGCCTTCTCTGAGACGGGCCTGGGCGAGTGGCTGCAGGCGCGGGGCATCGATACGCTCACCGTGGTGGGCTATATGACCCACAACTGCAACGACACCACCATCAAGCATGCCTTCGATCGCGGCATCGAAGTGGAATTCCTGCACGATGCCTCGGGTGCGGTGTCGTATGCCAACCGTGCTGGCTATGCGACGGCCGAGGAAATCCATCGCGTGTTCGCGGTGGTGGAGCAGTCGCGCTTCGCGGCGGTGCTGAGCGTTGAGGAGTGGGAGCATTGCCTGGCCACCGGCGAAGCGCCGGTGCGCGAGAACATCCTGGACTCGTACGCGAATGCGCGGAAGCTGCGCGAGGCAAAGGCGGCGTAACGCGCTTGCTCCCTCTCCCCTCCGGGGAGAGGGCCGGGGTGAGGGGCCGGGCGGAGCGTAGAAGCGAGAGCGGACAACGAGCCACGCCCTGTCGATCTTCCGCCGCGAGCACCCACCCCTCATCTGCCTGCCGGCATCTTCTCCCCGGAGGGGAGAAGCGATTCACTTAGCTTCCTTTGCGCAACCCCGCCATCGTCTCTTCCACCAACGGCGTGAATTCCTTCCAGCTCCCGGGCTGCCCCGGCAATTTCACCAGCTGCCTTACCGTCTTCAGGAACGTGTCGCGCGGATACTCCACCGCCCCAAGACTCAACAGATGGTTGTTCGTCACCTGCGCATCGATCAACGGATAATCCCACCGATGCAGCAAGCGCCCCAGCGCCAGCAAGGCCAGCTTCGACCCACCGCTCTCGCGGCTGAACATCGACTCCCCGCAGAACAAGCGCCCCACGGTCACGCCGTAGATACCGCCGACCAGCCGCTCGCCTTCCCACACTTCCACGCTGTGCGCATGCCCCATCTCGTGCAACTGTGTGTACGCCTCCGCCATCGCCGGCACGATCCACGTGCCCAGCTGCCCGGAACGCGGCGCGGCGCAGGCTTCGACGGTGGCGCGGAAGGCATGGTCCAGGGTGATGCGCCAGGGTTTGCGCCCGATCTGGCGGCGCAGGCTGCGGTTGGCCAGCAAGCGGTCGGTGTGGAACACGCAGCGCGGGTCCGGCGACCACCACAGGATCGGCTCGTCCTCGTTGTACCAGGGGAAGATGCCGCCCGCGTACGCGGCCAGCAGCCGGCGCGGCGTGAGATCGCCGCCGAAGGCGAGCAAGCCATTGGGGTCGGCCATGGCGCGGCCGGGATCGGGAAACTGCTCGGGATGGGCGGCGTCGAGCAGGGGCAGGCGGATCATGGTCAGGCGTCGCGGTGGGCGTACGGGCTGTGTTCGAGCAGGTCGGCGGCGTAAGCGTCGACTGCTTCGGCCTCGCGCGCAAGCGCGGCGTGCACGGCCTTGCGGAAGCTGCCGTCGGCCAGGTAATGGCGCGAATGCGTGCGCACCGGCAGGAAGCCGCGCGCCAGTTTGTGCTCGCCCTGGGCGCCGGGTTCGAAGCGCTGCAGGCCGGCGCGGATGGCGTGCTCGATGCCCTGGTAGTAGCACAGCTCGAAATGCAGCCCCGGCACCTCGACGCGGCTGCCCCAGTAGCGGCCGTACAGCGCTTCGCCGCTTTGCAGGAACAGCGCCATCGCGGCCATGCGCTCACCCTCCCAGGCTAGCGCCAGATGCGTGGCGGCGCCGAGTTCGCCTTCGCCCAGGGCACGGAAGAAATCGCGCGTCAGTGCGGCGTGGTTGCCCTTGGCGTCGAAGGTGCCCTCGTACAGGCGGTGCGCCTGCCGCCATTCGTCCGCGCTCAGGCTGTCGCCGCGGCGCACTTCCAGCCGCAGGCCGGCGCGCGCCACCTGGGCGCGCTCCTGGCGGATGTTTTTCCGTTTCTTGTGATTGAGCGCGGCGAGGAAATCGTCGAAGCCGCCATAGCCACGATTGGGCCAGTGGAACTGCACGTCCGAACGTGCCAGCCACTGGTCGTCGAAGGCGGGCAGGTCGTCCGGCGCCAGGAAGTTGGCGTGGATGGACGACAGGCCATGCGCATCGGCCAGCTGGCGCATCGCCCGCACCAGGGTTTCGCGCCGCTGCGGTGCTTGCGGGCCATCGCCGGCCAGCAAGCGCGGCCCAGGCACGGGCGAGTAGGGCACGGCGTTGAGCAGCTTGGGGTAGTAGTCGCCACCCGCGCGTTCCCACGCCGCGGCCCAGCTCCAGTCGAACACGAACTCGCCGTGCGAATTGCCTTTCACGTAGAGCGGCGCCGCGGCGACCAGCCGTTCGTCCTCGTACAGGCCCAGGTGGTGCGCCTGCCAGCCCCAGTCCTCGCGGATGCAGCCGGTGCGCTCCAGCGCGGCGAGAAAGGCGTGTGAGAGGAAAGGATTGCCGTCGGTGCGCAGGGCATCCCACGCGGCGGCGGGCAGCTCTTCGATGCGCGGATGGAAACGGGCTTCGAGCATGCCGGACCGGTCGGCGGCCATCGGCGAGCGATGGCCGCGCGTCATTCAGTGCACCGCCGGCAGGCGGGCCGCGATGCGTTCGACGAAGGCATCGGGACGGCCGTAGTCCTGGTGGTGCGGCAGCACGTGGCGCACGCCCTGGACGTCCAGCACCAGGGTGGGGAAACCCTGGCCGCCCACTTCGCCGAGCAACTGGCGGCTGGCGGTGACGTGTTCGATCGTCTCGGCGCCGCTTGCGCTGGCGAAGGCCTCGGCGAACCGCGCGGCATCCAGGCCGATCTCTTCCGCCAGTTCGGCCAGCACGTCGGCTTCCACCACGCGCAGGCCGCGCTGGTAGTGCGCATGCTGGATCGCCACCAGCATCGGATAGCCGGCCTGCGGATGGAGCCGTTCGGCCGCCAGCACCGCCGCGATCGGCGGCAGCGAATACAGCACCGTGCCTTGCTCGGCCAGCAGGCCTTCGGTGTAGGCGTCGCCGAACGGCTGGCCGCTGATCTCCTCGATGCGCTCGTCGGCGCGCACGATGTGCTCGGCCATCGCCGGGGTCAGTTCCTGCGGCTCGGCGAACAGCGCGCCGCCGTGCAGGCGCAGGGCCAGGCGGTCGCCGAGCATGGCGACCGCGGCGCTGACCAGCGGCTGGGCGCCATAGCACCAGCCGCACAGCGGGTCGTGGATGTAGTGCAGGGTGGCGTGGCTGGCGCTCATCAGGCGGCCGGGGTCTGCTGGTCCAGCCAGCGCTCGGCGTCCAGCGCGGCCATGCAGCCGAAGCCGGCCGAGGTGATCGCCTGGCGGTAGACGTGGTCGGCCACGTCGCCGGCGGCGAACACGCCCGGCACCGAGGTCATGGTGGCCATGCCTTCCTGGCCGCTGTGGATCTTGATGTAGCCGTCGTGCATGTCCAGCTGGCCTTCGAAGATGCCGGTGTTCGGCGTATGGCCGATGGCGACGAAGAAGCCGGTGGCCTGGATGTCGCGGGTGGCGCCGCTGTTGACGTCCTTCACGCGCACGCCGGTGACGCCGCTGCTGTCGCCCAGCACTTCGGCCACGGTGTGGTTCCACACCAGCTCGATCTTGCCGGCGGCGGCCTTCTCGAACAGCTTGTCCTGCATGATCTTTTCCGCGCGCAGCTTGTCGCGGCGATGCACCAGGGTGACCTTGCTGCACAGGTTGGACAGGTACAGGGCCTCTTCCACGGCGGTATTGCCGCCGCCGATCACCACCACTTCCTGGCCGCGGAAGAAGAAGCCGTCGCAGGTGGCGCAGGCGGACACGCCCTTGCCCTTGAAGTGCTGCTCGCTCTCGATGCCCAGGTACTTGGCGGTGGCGCCGGTGGCGATCACCAGGGCGTCGGCGGTGTACTCGCCGGAATCGCCCTTGAGGCGGAACGGGCGCTGGCTCAGGTCCGCGCTGTGGATATGGTCGAACACCATCTCGGTCTCGAAGTGCTCGGCATGCTCGGCCAGGCGCTGCATCAGCTCCGGACCCTGCACCGCCTTGTCGCCCGGCCAGTTCTCCACGTCGGTGGTGGTCATCAGCTGGCCACCTTGCTGCAGACCGGTCACAAGGGTGGGCTTCAGGTTGGCGCGGGCAGCGTACACGGCCGCGGTGTAGCCGGCGGGGCCGGAACCGAGGATCAGCAGGCGGCTGTGCTTGGGGGTGCTCATGGTTATAATCCTTGGGTGTTATCAGCAGCTTGGAATTGCTATTCGATCCGGCCTTTACGGCCGTTTCCTCACACCGGTTCAAGGCTCCGGCGAAAGGTTGGAGCCCGACAGAATGGGGAAGACGGGTGCGTGATTCAAGGCAGCTGAACCGGCAACCGGAGGTTGGCGGGCCCTGGGGCCCGGCCCCTGCGGACCGGGCCGCGGGGGGCGGTATCGAGGTATCTGGAGTCCTGGCCTTTGCCCAGGCGACGCAGTAGAAGCAGGTCCCTAGGACCGGCACGCGAGGAATACGGTGGCGCGTAGCGCGAACGTCAAGAAAGACAAGAACAAGGAACCCAGCGGCCTCAGCGAGGAGCTGAAGCGCCGCCTGCGCGAGGCCGGCGCGCTGCTGCTGCTGCCGCTGGCGCTCTATCTGCTGGTCTGCCTGTTCAGCTACAACGACCAGGACCCGAGCTGGGGCCATGCCAGCACGGTGGAGCACGCGCGCAACTTCGGCGGCGCCGTCGGCGCCAATATCGCCAACCTGCTGCGCTACATCTTCGGCCTGGTGGCTTACTGCTTCCCGCTGCTGCTGCTGGGCCTGGGCGTGCAGGTGCTGCGCCACCGCGGCGTGCGCACGGTGCAGCCGTGGGAGCCCTCGCTGCGGCTGATCGGCTCGGTGTTCTTCTTCATCACCGCGCCGGCCCTGCTGTACCTGAAGTTCAGCGACGAGCCGGTGCTGCCCCAGGGCGTCGGCGGCATCATCGGCATGTGGGTGGGCCGCGGCCTGCTGCAGGCTTTCGGCGGCACGGGGGCGCCGCTGCTGCTGCTGGCGATCTTCCTGATCGCGGTGACCCTGGCCACCGGCCTGTCCTGGTTCAAGCTGATGGACCTGACCGGGCAGGGCATGCTGAAGATCGCCGGCTGGTTCGGCGGCAAGCTCAAAGAAGCCCCCGAAGTGCTGGCCGCGCGCCAGGCGCGCGCCGAGCGCGAGGTGGTCAAGAAAGTGGAGGCCGTTAAGCAGGCCAAGCGCGAGCCGGTGCGCATCGAGGCACCGCCGCCGCCGGCGCCCAAGAGCGAACGCGCCCGCGTCGAAACGCAGATCCCGCTGTTCACCGGCGCCTCCGAGGCCGGCGAGCTGCCGCCGCTGTCGCTGCTGGACGAGGCGCCGCCGCAGGGCCCGGGCTATTCCGAAGAGACCCTGGAAGTGCTGTCGCGCCAGGTCGAGCTGAAGCTCAAGGACTTCCGCATCGAGGCCAAGGTGGTGGGCGTGTATCCCGGCCCGGTGATCACCCGCTTCGAACTGGAGCCCGCCGCCGGCGTGCGCGGCTCGCAGGTGTCGAGCCTGGACAAGGACATCGCGCGCGGCCTCTCCGTGGTGAGCGTGCGCGTGGTCGACGTGATCCCGGGCAAGAACGTGATCGGCCTGGAGATCCCCAACGCCAAGAAGCAGATCGTGTACCTGTCGGAAGCACTGCGCTCCGAGAAATACGACCAGATGAAGTCGCCGCTGGCGCTGGCCCTGGGCAAGGATATTGCCGGCCGCCCGGTGGTGGCCGACCTGGCCAAGATGCCGCACCTGCTGGTGGCCGGCACCACCGGCTCGGGCAAGTCGGTGGCGGTGAACGCGATGGTGCTGAGCCTCTTGTACAAGGCCAGCCACAAAGACGTGCGCATGATCATGATCGACCCGAAGATGCTGGAGCTCTCGGTCTACGAGGGCATCCCGCACCTGCTGGCGCCGGTGGTCACCGACATGAAGGAAGCCGCCAACGCGCTGCGCTGGTGCGTGGCCGAGATGGAGCGCCGCTACAAGCTGATGGCTGCGGTGGGCGTGCGCAACCTGGCCGGCTTCAACAAGAAGGTGAAGGACGCCGAGAACGCCGGCCAGCCGCTGCTGGACCCGCTGTTCCGCCCGAACCCCGAGATGCCGAACCTGGCGGCCGAGCCGCTGGAGCCGCTGCCGTACATCGTGGTCATCATCGACGAATTCGCCGACATGATGATGATCGTCGGCAAGAAGGTGGAAGAACTGATCGCCCGCCTCGCGCAGAAGGCGCGCGCCGCCGGCGTGCACCTGGTGCTGGCCACGCAGCGCCCGTCGGTGGATGTGATCACCGGCCTGATCAAGGCCAATATCCCCACCCGCATCGCGTTCCAGGTTTCCTCCAAGATCGACTCGCGCACCATTCTTGATCAGTCCGGCGCCGAGACCCTGCTGGGCCACGGCGACATGCTCTACCTGCCGCCCGGCACCGCCACGCCGGAGCGCGTGCACGGCGCCTTCGTCGACGACCACGAGGTGCACAACGTGGTGGCGTGGCTGCGCGCGCAGGGTGCGCCGCAGTACATCGAGGGCGTGCTGGAAGAAGTGCAGGCCACCTCGGACGGCAAGTTCATCAACGACTCCGGCCTGCCGCAGGACGGCGAGGAAGGCGGCGATGCCGACGCGCAGCTGTACGACAAGGCGGTGCGCATCGTCACCGAGTCGCGCCGCGCGTCCATTTCCGGCGTGCAGCGCCATCTGCGCATCGGCTACAACCGCGCCGCGCGCCTGATCGAGCAGATGGAGCAGGACGGCGTGGTCAGCGCGCCGCAGCACAACGGCAACCGCGAAGTGCTGGCGCCGCCGCCGCCGAAGTAAACCATTAAGCGATGTCGGCGCAGACTGCGCCGCCATCCGCGACACGAAACAGGGACCTTATGAACCGCTTCCTCGCCCTCTGCGCCGCGCTGGCCCTCACCGCCGCCGGCGCCGTCCACGCCGCCGCCGGCCCGGCCCGCGCGCGCCTGGACACCTTCGCCATCGGCCTGCATGCGCTGACCGGCCAGTTCACCCAGATCCTCACCGACGCCAACGGCAACAAGGGCAAGAGCAGCTCCGGCACCTTGTCGCTGGAAGCGCCGCGCCAGTTCCGCTGGGAAACGCTCGCCCCCTACAAGCAGACCATCGTCGCCGACGGCAGCCGCGTATGGCTGTACGACCCGGATCTGGAGCAGGTCACCGTGCGCGTGCAGAGCACCGAGGAGGCGCACAGCCCGCTCACCGTGCTCACGGACCTCAAGCAGATGGACCGCGACTTCAAGGTGACCGAGCAGGGCGAGCACGACGGCCTGGCCTGGCTGCGCCTTACCTCCACCGCCAAGGACCCGCAGTTCGACTACGCGGACCTGGGCTTCGATGCCAACGGCCTGGCGCGCATGACCTTCCGCGACCAGCTCGGCGCGGTCACCGAGATCCGCTTCGCCAACTGGCAGCGCAATCCCGCCATCCCGCCGGCCACGTTCAACTTCGTGCCGCCGAAGGGCGCCGACGTGATCGGCGACGCGCCGGTGATCCAGACGCAGCCGCTGAAGGACTGACGCTTCCTCCATGCTGCGCCAGCTGCCGCGCTGGGCCTGGATCGGCGGAGGGCTGCTGGCCTTTATCGCCGGCATGATCAACGCGGTGGGCTTCATGGGTTTTCGCCATCAGGCGATCACGCATCTGACCGGCACCGCCACGCTGATGGGCGTGGCGGCCGCCGAAGGCAACCGCGGCGAGCTGTTGCACTGGGCGCTGGCGATCCTGGCGTTTCTCGTTGGCGCGGTATTGAGCGGCTTTATCGTGCAGCAGCACACGCTGAAGCTGGGGCGGCGCTATGGCGTGGCCTTGATGGTCGAATCGGCCTTGCTGTTCGCCGCGGTGCCCTTGATCCACGCCTGCAACGATGCGGGGCTGTATCTCGCCTCGATCGCCTGCGGTTTGCAGAACGCCATGGCCAGTACCTATAGCGGCGCGACGTTCCGCACCACGCATCTGTCGGGCATCTTCACCGACCTCGGCATTTATCTCGGCCAGCGCCTGCGCGGGCTGGACGTGGACCGCCTGCGCATCCAGGTCTGCGTATTGGTGGCCGGCAGTTTTATCGCGGGCAGCGCGGTGGGGGCGTTGGCGTTCGGGGTGATGGCGGAGCGTACGTTGTTGTTGCCGGCGGTGATGACGGGTGTGGTTGGGCTGGTCTATGCGATCTACCGTCACCGCCACTTGGTCGATTAGAAGGCGGCGCCTCGCCATTGCCGTCATCCCGGCGCAGGCCGGGATCCAGTGGCGACAAGGCGCGAGGTTGCAAGAGCATGAGCAGCTTCTGGCGGCCGTTGCCTGCCCCGACGGTGCCGTTACCGGATCCCGGCCTGCGCCGGGATGACGATGCGGCGAAGCCGTTTGCTTAGGGCATTCCACGTCCCCAGGCTTCCCCGCGCTATCATGGCGTCCTATGTCCGCCCGCGGTTCCTCCCCCGACCTCTTCCCCGAATCCGACGAGCTCAAGCCCCTGGCCGAGCGCATGCGTCCGCGCGGCCTCGACGAGATCGTCGGCCAGCAGCGCGTGCTCGCGCCCGGCAAGGCGTTGCGCCGCGCGCTCGAAGCGGGCCGCGTGCATTCGATGGTGCTGTGGGGCCCGCCCGGTTGCGGCAAGACCACCGTGGCCCTGCTGGTGGCGAGCTATGCCGACGCCGATTTCCGCGCGATTTCCGCCGTGCTGTCGGGCCTGCCGGAAGTGCGCAAGGCCTTGGCCGAGGCGGAGGCGAACTTCGCGCAGGGGCGGCGCACCGTGCTGTTCGTCGACGAGGTGCACCGCTTCAACAAGGCGCAGCAGGATGCCTTCCTGCCGCATATCGAGCGCGGCGTGGTCATCTTCGTCGGCGCCACCACCGAGAACCCGTCGTTCGAACTCAACTCCGCCTTGCTGTCGCGCTGCCGCGTGCACGTGCTGGAAGCGGTGTCGGCGGACGATATCGTCGGCGCGCTCAAGCGTGCGCTGCAAGACAGCGAGCGCGGGCTGGGCGGGCAGGGGCTGAGCATCGGCGACGCATCGCTGCAGCTGATCGCCCGCGCCGCCGACGGCGACGTGCGCCGCGCGCTCACCTTGCTGGAAATCGCCGCCGAGCTGGCCGAGGACGGCCGCATCGACGAAGCCACGCTGGAGCAGGTGCTGGCCGACCGCACGCGCCGCTTCGACAAGGGCGGCGAGCAGTTCTACGACCAGATCTCGGCGCTGCACAAATCCGTGCGCTCCTCCGACCCCGACGCCGCGCTGTACTGGATGTGCCGCATGCTCGACGGCGGCGTGGATCCGCTGTATCTGGCGCGCCGCATGACCCGCATGGCGGTGGAAGACGTGGGCCTGGCCGAGCCGCGCGCCTGGCGCATGGCGCTGGATGCCTGGGACACCTACGAGCGCCTGGGCAGCCCGGAAGGCGAGCTGGGCCTGGCGCAGCTGGCGATCTGGCTGGCGATGGCGCCCAAGAGCAATGCCGCCTACACGGCCTACAACCAGGCGCGCGCGACGATCCGCGAAACCGGCACGCTGGATGTACCGATGCATCTGCGCAATGCGCCGACCAGGCTGCTGAAGGGGCTGGGCTACGGCCAGGGCTACCAGTACGACCACGATGCCGAAGGCGGCATCGCGCTGGGCCAGCAATGCCTGCCCGATGCGCTCGACGGCACCGTGTTCTACGAGCCGGTGGAGCGCGGCCTGGAATTGAAGCTGCGCGAGAAACTGCTGAGCCTGCGCGAAGCGCGGCGGCAGGCGCGCGGCAAGTAAGCGGTCTTTCTTCGGCGTTCCGCGCGGGCGCCGCCGTTCTGCCGTAGCCCGAGGCCATCGCATGTCCATCGTCTGGTACTTCGACTTCGTCTCCCCGTTTGCCTGGCTGCAGTGGCCGCGCATCGAGGAGCTGATGCGCACGCACGAGGTGAGCTTGCGCCCGATCCTGTTCGCCGGCGTGCTCGACCGCGTCGGCCAGAAGGGGCCGGCGGAGATTCCCGCCAAGCGCGAATTCATCTATCGCCACGTGCTGTGGCGTGCGCGCGAGGCGGGGCAGCCGCTGCGCTTTCCGCCGGCGCATCCGTTCAATCCGCTGGCCGCGCTGCGCCTGTGCATTGCGGCCGGCAGCGATGCGCGCGCCACCGGCGCGATCTTCGAATGGATCTGGGGACAGGGGCAGGTGGGCGACACGGCCGAAGCGCTCGCGCCGGTTGCGCAGGAGCTGGGCATTGCGGATGCCGCCGCGGCGATTGCCAACCCCGCCGTGAAAGCGCAGCTCAAAGCCAACTTCGACGCGGCCATGGCCGACGACATCTTCGGCGTGCCCACCCTGGCCATCGACGGCCGCCTGTTCTGGGGCGGCGACGCGCACGACTTCGCGCTGGCCTGCCTGCGCGATCCGGCGCTGTGGGACGAAGCGGAAATGCACCGCGTCGCCACTTTGCCGATCGGCGCCTCGCGCCTCTGAGCGCAGCCTGCTGCGAGCGCCCTTGCGGGGCTTGCGCGCGCAGGCATAGATTCCGGCCACCGCAGCGCTTCTAACCGGGGGAGGGACGGATATGCGCGTACTGGTGGCCGCCTTGATCGGCGGCATCGTGATGTTTATCTGGGGCGCCGTGGCACATATGGCGCTGGGCCTGGGCGAAACCGGCATACGCCAGCCGGCGGCGGAAAACGTGGTGCTGGACAGCCTGCATCAGGGGCTGGGGATGCAGGCCGGTGTCTATATCCTGCCGTCGTTCGATCCCGCCAGGATGTCCGACGAGGCCGCCGTCAAGGCTTATTCGGAAAAGGCCAAGTCCTCGTCGTACGCGTGGATCGTCTATATGCCGCAGGGCGACGATCTGATGCAGATGGGCCCGCAGCTGGGCCGGCAATGGGCCTCGGACACCTTGTCCGCCCTGGCCCTGGCCTTCGTGATGGGCCTGGCCGCCTTCGGCTTCCGCAAGCGCCTGGGCATCGCGGTGGCGGCGGCGCTGTTCGCCTGGCTCAGCTCCATGGTGCCGTACTGGAACTGGTACCGCTTCCCGCTGGACTTCACCCTGGCCGCCCTGGTGGAGCAGGTGATCGGCTGGCTGCTGGCCGGCGCCGCCATGGCGTGGTGGCTGGGCCGCGCGGAACGGCGCGCCGTTTAAGCCGGGCCGCAT
Source organism: Dyella sp. SG609 (assembly GCF_012275375.1). Taxonomy (GTDB): domain Bacteria; phylum Pseudomonadota; class Gammaproteobacteria; order Xanthomonadales; family Rhodanobacteraceae; genus Dyella_D; species Dyella_D marensis. Next base: position 618,236 of record NZ_JAAZQJ010000001.1, read on the forward strand.
CACAGGCCGCGGCGGGCGAGGGCGCGCCGCGGCCTGTCGCATTGCGGCAAGTCGGGCCCGGCCGCCATAATCCGGCGTTCCCTGGCCATCATCCGGACCCATCATGCTGGACCCCGCCCTGCTGCGTTCGCGCCTGGCCGACACCGCCGCGCGCCTCAAGGAAACCCGTGGCTACGAACTCGACGTAGCCGCCGTGGAAGCGCTGGAAAGCGAACGCAAGCGGCTGTCCACCGAGACGCAGGAACTGCAGAACCTGCGCAACACCCGCTCCAAGGCGATCGGCCAGGCCAAGGCCAAGGGCGAGGACGTCGGCGCCCTGATGGCCGAAGTCGCCGGCCTGGGCGACAAGCTCAAGGCCAACGAGCATGCGCTGGTCGAGGTGCAGGCGAAGATCGCCCACATCGCGCTGGGCATCCCGAATATCCCGCACGAGTCGGTGCCGCCGGGCAAGGACGAGAGCGAGAACGCCGAGCAGCTGCGCTGGGGCACGCCGCGTTCGTTCGATTTCGAAGTGAAAGACCACGTCGACCTCGGCGCCCGCCACGGCTGGCTGGACGCCGACGCCGGCGCCAAGCTCTCCGGCGCGCGCTTCACCGTGCTGCGCGGCCAGCTGGCGCAGCTGCATCGCGCACTCGCGCAGTTCATGCTCAACCTGCATACCGGCGAGCATGGCTACCTGGAATGCAGCGTGCCGCTGATCGTCAATACCGAGACGATGCAGGGCACCGGGCAGCTGCCGAAGTTCGAGGAAGACCTGTTCTCGACGCACGTCGGCGAGGCCAAGCGTTATCTGATTCCCACCGCGGAAGTGGCGCTGACCAACCTGGTTGCCGACAGCATCGTCGAAGCCGACGCGCTGCCGATGCGCCTCGCCGCGCATTCGATGTGCTTCCGCGCCGAAGCCGGCAGCTATGGCCGCGACACGCGCGGCATGATCCGCCAGCATCAGTTCGAGAAGGTGGAGATGGTGCAGATCGCTGCGCCTGAGCAGTCGCATGCTCAGCTGGAAGAAATGGTCGGCCATGCCGAGAAGGTGCTGCAGCAGCTGGGGCTGCCGTATCGCAAGGTGCTGCTGTGCACGGGCGATATGGGGTTTGCGGCGCAGAAGACCTACGACCTGGAAGTGTGGCTGCCGAGCCAGAACACCTATCGCGAGATTTCCTCGTGTTCGAACTGCGGGGATTTCCAGGCGCGAAGGATGCAGGCGCGGTGGCGCAACCCGGCGACGGGCAAGCCGGAGCTGGTGCATACCTTGAATGGGTCGGGGCTGGCGGTGGGGCGCACGCTGGTGGCGGTGATGGAGAACTATCAGAACGCGGATGGTTCGATCACGGTGCCGGAGGTGTTGCGGCCTTACCTGCACGGGGCGGAAAAAATCGCCTGAGCCTGTGACGAAAAGCCCGGCCTTCGCCGGGCTTTTTTCTTATGGGCCGCCACAACGCTTTTAGGGAAGATGTCGACGGGGGGCCGCCGATCGGATGGCTCAAGCAGTGCTTCGATCCATTCGAACAGCGAAGACGACATGATCAGGACGCAGACGCGAAGCTTGGCTTGGATTTTATGTTTCATGGCCTGCGGGGCCGCCGCGGCGCAGTCGCCGCCCGCGACGCCGGCCAGCCTGCCGGGACGCTATATCGAATCGCTGAAACTGCATCAGGCCAGGCAATATGCCGAGGCCGCGGCGATCCTCGAACCGTTCTACACGGCCGGCCCCAATGGCATGGATTGGCATTGGAACGCCGCCATGTACCAGCTCGCACGCGATGAAGCGCTGGCCGGTAACAAGGACAAAGCCATGGATGCGCTGATGGCCGCGCAGGCCAGGGGCGGCAGCGTTTCGGCGGACCAGCTGGCAGCGGAGGCCGACCTGGCATCGCTCCATGGCGACCCGCGATTCAAGCCGCTGGTCGAGGCGGCGCGCAGCCAGGAGCGCCTGTGGGCGCGCCAGCCCGGCCAGGATCTGCCGTTCGCGCCGGACCTGAGCGAGGACGCGAAGATCGCGGGGTTGTCCAGCCTGTGGGCGGAGGCCCGCTTCAACTTCGCCTTCTTCGACCGCCAGCCCGAACTGGATTGGAACCAGGCCTACCTGGATTTCCTGCCCAAGGTGCGGGCGGCGGCATCGACCGAACAGTATTACCGCGTGCTGATGCGGTTCGCCGCACTGCTGAAGGACGGCCACACCAATGTCTATCCGCCCGAGCCTCTGCGTGACGCCTTCTATGGCCGGCCGGGCTTGCGCACGCAGTGGGTGGAAAACGCTGTGGTGGTGACGGGAATCGACGATCCGGCGTTGTCCGCGCAGCATTGGCGTGTGGGCGATGTGCTGGTGAAGATCGATGGCGAAGACATACGTTCTTATGCGGAGCGCGAGATCGCGCCTTACCAGAGTTCCTCCACGGCGCAGGATCTGCGGGTGCGCACCTATGACTATGCCTTGCTCGGCGGGCGGGCCGGCAGCCAGGTTCACGTCACCGCCAGGAATGCCGAAGGTAAGGAAGAAAACCGGGTGTTGACCCGGCTTACGTTGGCGGAGCAATCGAAGCTCAGGACCGGCGGAGTGTCGTTCAAGCTGAGGCCGGATGGGATTGCCGTCCTTACCATCGACGAGTTCGACGACACGGAAGGCACCAAGGCGCTGCTTGCGAATCTGTCGGTGGTGAACGCGTCCAAGGGGTTGGTCATCGATGTGCGTGCCAACGGCGGTGGCAGCACGCCTGTGGACTTGTTGCAGTTGTTGACGCGGGAGCCGATTCGGGGGCCGTTGATTCGTACGAGAAGCTATGCGGCGGCGGATCGGGCGCGTGGTGTGTTGCCGGGGTGGAGCGATGTGGTGCCGTTCGAGGTGCCGGCGGATGCGGAGCATCACGTGGATGTGCCGGTGGCGGTGTTGACGAGTGCGCGGACGTTTTCGGCGGCGGAGGATTTTGTCGCGATGTTCGGGGCGATGCGGCGGGGGATTACGGTGGGGGAGACTACTGCTGGAAGTACAGGGCAGCCGTTGTTCTTTTCGCTACCGGGTGGGGGGAGTGCGCGGGTTTGTACCAGGAATGATCGTGGGCCGGATGGGGTGGTGTTTGAGGGGGTGGGGTTGCGGCCGACGATTGGGGTTTCGCAGACGGTGGAGAGTGTGCGGAGGGGGAGGGATGTGGTGTTGGAAAGGGCGGTGGGGGCGTTGGTGGGTGGGAAATGAAATGGGGGGCGGGGCTTAGTGAGGTTTCGATGGAGGGGGCGCTTTGGTTTGGGAGGGTGGGATTGTGAGGCCCATCCATGGGCCTCACCCCTCCGCGCTGCGCGCTGCGGGGCCAGCCTGCGGCTGTCCAAATTCGCTCCCGGCGAATTTGTCGAACCGGTGGCTCGGCGTAGCCGAGCCACCGGTTCTCTCTACCCACTCTCTCCGCCAGATACCAGAACGCCCCCAATGGGGGCGTTCTGGTATCTGGCGGAGAGAGTGGGATTCGAACCCACGGAAGGTTTGACCCTTCGCCGGTTTTCAAGACCGGTGCCTTAAACCGCTCGGCCATCTCTCCGTTAGCGTTGTCGGCTGTCCAGGACAGCGAAGCCGCGTCATCCTAGCAGAATTGGCGCCTGGCCTCGTTTGGCGGCGATGATGGGCAGGTTGCATGGCCGGACCGCGCCACAGGACAACCATGGACGCAGCGCTGTTTTCCCCCTATCTCGACCGCTGGCGACTTTCCCACGACGGCACGGCCATCGTTACCCCGCGTGCCCGCCTTTTGCCGGTTCGCCGCGATGGCCAGCCCTTGATGCTCAAGATCGCCACCGACCCGGAGGAGCGCTTCGGCGGCATCCTGCTGGAATGGTGGGGTGGCGAGGGGGCGGCGCGGGCGGTTGAAGTGGAGGGGGATGCGGTGCTGATGGAGCGGGCGATGGGCAAGCGCTCGCTTACGGCCTATGCGCAGAACGGGCGGGATGACGAGGCGACGGAGGTGCTGTGCGCTGTCATTGCTGGCTTGCATGCGCCTCGCACCAAGCCATGGCCGGACGGGCTGGTGACCATGCCGGTCTGGTTCGAGGCCTTGGAGCCGATGGCTCGTTCGCATGGCGGCTGGCTGCGTCGTGCCGCGGAAGAGGCGCGTGCTTTGCTTGCCGAAGGCGTGGACGAGCGCCCGTTGCATGGCGATATCCACCACGACAACGTGCTCGATTTCGGCGAGCGTGGCTGGCTGGCGATCGACCCCAAGCATCTGCGCGGTGATCGTGCGTTCGACTATGCCAACCTGTTCTGCAACCCGGACATGGATTTTCCGGACAAGCCGGTGGCAGTAAGGCGTGAGCGATTCGAGCGCCGGCTGGACATCGTGGTGGAACACAGCGGTCTGGAGCGCCGGCGCCTGCTGCGCTGGATCCTCGCCTGGACCGGCTTGTCGGCGGCATGGCTGATCCAGGATGGCGATCCGGCCGAGGTCGACACACGAGTGGGCGCCATGGCGATGGCCGAGCTCGATCGTTGACGGTGCCGTACGCGCCTTGCGGCAACATCGCGTATAAGCGTGCTTCTTTCGAGCCACTACAGCCTCATGACCGCTCTCGTCTGGTTCCGCCGCGATCTCCGCCTGGCCGACAACCCCGCGCTCGCCGCCGCCTGCGCGGAGCACGGGCACATCCTGCCGGTCTACGTGCACGAGCCGGACGAGGAGGGTGTCTGGGCGCCGGGCGCCGCCAGCCGCTGGTGGCTGCATCATTCGCTGGCCGCGCTGTCCGCCGCGTTGAAGCAGCAGGGCGGCGGCCTGCATATCCGCACCGGCGGCACCCTGGACAACCTCGTCACCGCATGCCGCGCCGCCGGCGCCACCGCCGTCTACTGGAACCGCTGCTACGAACCCGCGCTGATCGAGCGCGACAAGCACATCAAGGCAGCGCTGCGCGAGCAAGGCATCGAGGCGAAGAGTTTCAATGCGGCGTTGTGGGTGGAGCCGTGGCAGGTCGCTACGCAGCAGGATGGTCCTTATCGCGTTTTCACCCCGTTCTGGCGCAGCGTAAGGCCGCGGTTGGAACCGCAGGCGCCGATTCCCATGCCGGCCATGCGCTTTGCCAAAGCCAAGCATGGCGTGACATTGAAGTCGCTCGAACTGTTGCCGCGCATCCACTGGGACAAAGGCCTGCAGGACACCTGGACCCCGGGCGAGCAAGGCGCTCTCGAAGCGCTGGAGCTGTTCGCCGACGACGCGCTCAACGGCTACGCGCGCCTGCGCGACCTGCCGGCACGCCACGGCACGTCGCGCCTGTCCCCGCATCTGCATTTCGGCGAGATCTCGCCGCGGCAGATCCACCACATCCTGCATCGCCAGACGCAAGGCCTGGCCGCCAAGCGCCGTCCGGATCTCGAACCCTTCCTGCGCGAACTGGGCTGGCGCGAATTCGCCCACCACCTGCTGTTTCACTTTCCGCAAACCCCGACCGACAACTTCAACCCAGGCTTCGCCAACTTCCGCTGGGCCAAGCCCGACGAAGCCTTGCTCGAACGCTGGCGCCATGGCCGCACCGGCATTCCCTTGGTCGACGCAGGCATGCGCGAGTTATGGCACACCGGCTGGATGCACAACCGCGTGCGCATGGTGGTGGCGAGCTTCCTCACCAAGAACCTCCGCCAGCATTGGCACGAGGGGGCGAAGTGGTTCTGGGACACGCTGGTGGATGCGGACCTCGCCAACAACACGCTCGGTTGGCAGTGGGTGGCCGGTTGCGGTGCGGATGCGGCGCCGTACTTTCGCGTGTTCAATCCGGTGTCGCAGGCGCAGAAGTTCGATCCGCAAGGGGACTATCTGCGCCGCTGGCTGCCGGAATTGAAGGATGCGCCGCTGCCGCTGCTGCATGAGCCGTGGAAGGATGGCTCGCTGTTGTCGCGCAGCGGTTATCCGGCGCCGATGGTGGATTTGGCGCAGTCGCGGCAGGATGCGTTGGGGGCTTATCAGGCGATGCGGGGGCGGGATTAGATCGAAGAGCAGGTTGTCGCTTGCTTTCCGTTGCGGCTTCTACGCTTCGAGTGACCCCTCACCCCAGCCCTCTCCCCGGAGGGGAGAGGGGGCGGTCAGCCGCGAGTGTCGGGTTCCGCTACGCCGCCGTCGCGCTTGAGCAACACCGCCAGCACCGGCGGCGTCACCATCGCCGTCAGCAGCGACATCGCCACGATGATCGCGTAGGTGCGGTCGCTGAACACCCCGGCCGCCAGGCCGAGGCTGGCAATCACCACGCCCACCTCGCCGCGCGGCACCATGCCGAAGCCCACGATGGTGGCCCCGCGCTTGCCCAGCGACAGCGCGCCGAGGAAGCCGCCGGCGAGCTTGGAAATAATGGCGATGACGGTCACGACGGACAGCGTGATCAGGGCGTCCGCGCTGGCCAGCTGCTGCAGGTCGATCTTGCTGCCGGTGATCACGAAGAAGAACGGTGTGAGCAGGGCCAATAACGGCTGTACCTGCTTCTCCAGCGCGTGCTGCTGGCGTGTCTCCGAGGCGATCATGCCGGCAAGGAAGGCGCCGATGATGGCGGCCAGGCCGAACAGCGTGGACACATAGGCCAGGCCCAGGCACAGCGCCAGCACGATCGCCAGCGCCGAATGCTGGCCGTGCGGCTTGTCCAGCCAGCTGGAATTCCAGCGCATCGCGCGCGCGCCGCCGAAACCGATCACCGCGATAAAGCCGATCGCGCCGACCAGCGTGGTGATCAGATGCATCGCGTTGAAACCTTCGCCGCCCTGCAGCGACACCACCACGCCCAGCAGCAGCATGGCCAGGATGTCGTCGATCACGGCGGCGCCGAGGATCACCTTGCTCTCCGTGCGCTGCAGCGCATTGAGCTCCTGCAGCACGCGCGCCGTAATGCCGGCGGAGGTGGCCACGAAGGCCGCGGCGATAAACAGCGACTTGCCCCAGTCGTAGCCGCTCGCATGCGCCCACACGCCGCCGAGGCCGAACGGCACCAGCACGCCGAGGATGCCGACCAGGAAGGCGACCTTGCCCACTTTCTTGAGATCTTCGAGCCGTGTCTCCAGGCCGACGGCGAACAACAATAGGACTACGCCTATTTCCGCGAGCACATCGAGCGGCGTGCCGGTGGCGATCTGCTCCGGTGCGATCCAGCCGAGCAGCGAGGGACCGACCACGCAGCCGGCGGCGATTTCGCCCACCACGCCCGGCAATTTCAGGCGTTGCGCGATCTCCCCGCCGATCTGCGCGGCGACGAAGACGATGAACAGGGTGAGCAGGATGTCGGCGGCGTGATGCATGCTCAGGTTCCTTCCGGTCTATCGCGACCGGGGCATGCTACACGCTTGCGCTGCGTTTCGGCGCGTCGCGGCCGAGCCGGCTGAACACCCAGCTGGCGGTGGCGGTGACGATGCCCAGCAGCAGTACCGTCCAGCGGAACGACACCACGTAGTCGTCGTGCGCATGGCCTTGCAGCAGCGCTTCCATCAGCAGCGAGGCGAGCGCGATGCCGAAGCTCATCGACAGGTATTGCGCGGTGGAGGCCATGGACGAGGCCATCGAGGCGTACTTCACGTCCAGGTCGTTGTAGATCAGCGTGTTCATCGCGGTGTACTGCAGGCCCATGAAGCCGCCGTAGACGAACACCATCACCGCGATCACCCACATCGGCGAGTCCTTGCCGAGCAGGGCGAACGAGCACAGCAGCACCGCCACGATCAAGGTGTTGGCCAGCAGGAAGCGGCGATAGCCCATGCGCTGCAGCAGGCGGTTGATCACCCACTTGGCGCAGATCGAGCCCAGCGCCTGCGGCACCATCATCAGGCCGGCCATGGTCGGCGACCAGCCGCAGCCCACCTGCAGGAACAGCACCAGCAGCAGGAACATGCCGGACACGCCCAGCCGCGTGAACAGGTTGCCGGCCAGCGACACCCATACGCTGCGCACGCGCAGCAGGTTCAGGTCCGCCACCGGGTATTCGGTATGCCGGCTATGCCAGACGTAGATGCCGCCGAAGATCAGCGCGAGCACGCCGCTCACGGCGATCTGCAGCCATTGCCCGCCGCCGCCGCTGGCCACTTCCGAAGCGGTGAGCAGCATGGCCGAGGCCAGCGCGAACAGCACGAAGCCGGAAAGATCGAAGCGGTGCGGATCGGCCAGTCGGTAATCCGGCATCTCGCGGCGATTCATCCAGAAACCGGCGATGCCCACCGGCACGTTAATCAGGAAGATCAGGCGCCACGAGGTGTACTCCGCCAGCACGCCGCCGAGCAGCGGACCGATCACCGAACCGAGCAGGCCCACCGTGGCCACCGTGCTCATGGCGCCGACGAAGTCGCGCTTGTCGATGCTGCGCACGAGCACATAGCGGCCCACCGGCATCAGTGCGGCGCCGCCCAGGCCTTGCAGCACGCGCGCGGCCACCAGCTGGGGCAGGGTCTGCGAGATGCCGCACAGCAGCGAGCCCACGGTGAAGATGGCGATGGCCGCGGCGAAGATACGGCGCGTGCCGAAGCGGTCGCACATCCAGGGGCTGGCGGGAATGAAGATGGCCAGGGTCAGCACGTAGCTGGTGAGCGCGATGCGCATGCCCAGCGGCGCCACGCCCAACGCTTCGCCCATGGCCGGCACGGCGGTGTTGACGATGGTGGAATCGAGCGCCTGCATGAAGAAGCTGGCGGCGACCAGCCAGATCAGTCCGCGGTAGCGCTCGCGCGAGGAGACGGGAGGCGGGGCGGGAGCTGTGCCGGGGTTGGGCGTACCCAGTTCGGGCGGCACTTCCGTGGCTGCGGAGGTATCGGACATGACCTGCGCATGATAGCTGCTATGGCAGCTGCCGATGCAGCCGCGGATTGGGGCGAGCCGCAGGGGAACCCCCCATGGGCCTTGCACGCTGGCGCAACTTGCCGCTGTGCAAGGGCTGTGAAGGCTTTGGCAGTCGCGACCGGGGCGAGCGGCCGTCGTAGGCGATCCGCTGGCTGCCGCGTTTCCACCTCCTGCTGTGTCGTGGTAACGCAGCGTTTGGTCGAGGCCGACTGGGCCGCCCTGTGCCTGGGCGGCGACAGGCAGCGCGGGGACGGGCGGCATGCCCGGATCGCCTGGCCGGTGGTCCTGATGGCCCCGATGCGATGGATCAAGCGAAAACGAGGCCAGGGCGCGTGGCTTTCGGTTGTCTTAGTAAACTGCGCGGCATGAGGAGCCCCGCATGAGCCATTCATCTGAACCTGAGGTCCGCGCCGCCGAGCTGCGCGAGCGGATCGAGCGCGCCAATTACCGGTACCACGTGCTCGACGATCCGGAGATCACCGACATCGAGTTCGACCGCCTGCTGCGCGAGCTGGAGGCGCTGGAGGCCGAGCATCCGGAGCTGGCCACGTCCGATTCGCCCACGCGCCGCGTGGGCGCCCGCGCGGTCGGCGGCTTCGCCGAGGTGCAGCACGCCATTCCCATGCTGTCGCTGAGCAATGCCTTCGAGCAGGAAGGCGAGACGGAGCTGGAGCGGTTCCGCGAAGTGGCGGAATTCGAGCGCCGCATCGAGCAGACCCTGCAGCGGAAAGAGCCGGTGTTCTCGGTGGAGCCGAAGCTGGACGGCCTGGCCATCAGCCTGCGCTACGAGAACGGCGTGTTCGTGCAGGGCGCGACGCGCGGCGACGGCGCCACCGGCGAGGACGTCACCGCCAACCTGCGCATGGTCGGCGCCATCCCGCTGCGCCTGCACGGCAAGGACTGGCCGCGCGTGCTGGAAGTGCGCGGCGAGGTGATCATGCTGCGCAAGGATTTCGAGGCCTTCAATGCGCATGCCCGCGAGCACGGCGAGAAGGTGCTGGCGAACCCGCGCAACGGCGCGGCCGGTTCGCTGCGACAGCTCGATCCGGCCATCACCAAGAAGCGCAAGCTGAGCTTCTTCGCCTACGCCATCGGCGTGGTGGAGGGCGGCGAGATTCCCGCCACCCATTCGGCCACCTTGCAGAAGCTGCGCGAATGGGGTTTCCCGGTCTCGCACGAGGTGGGCACGGCCAAGGGCTTCAAGGGGCTGCTGGCGTATTACCGGCGCATCGGCGAGAAGCGCGACAGCCTGCCGTTCGATATCGACGGCGTGGTCTACAAGCTGGACGACTACGAAGGCCAGCGCGAGATGGGCTTCGTCTCGCGCGCGCCGCGCTGGGCCATCGCGCACAAGTTCCCGGCGCAGGAACAGACCACCACGGTCGAGGCGATCGAGATCAATATCGGCCGCACCGGCGCCGCCACGCCGCTGGCGCGCCTCAAGCCCGTGCAGGTGGCGGGTGTGACGGTGAGCAATGCCACCTTGCACAACGCCGACCAGGTGGCGCGGCTGGACGTGCGGGTAGGCGATACGGTGATCGTGCGCCGCGCCGGCGATGTGATTCCGGAAGTGGTGCGGGTGATGCCCGAGCTGCGTCCGCCGCACACCAAGCAATGGCATATGCCATCGCACTGCCCGGTGTGCAATTCGGAGCTGCTGCGCGAGGAGGGCGAGGCGGTATGGCGCTGCTCCGGCGGCCTGATCTGCGCCGCGCAGCGCAAGGAGGCGCTGATCCATTTCGCCGCGCGCCGTGCCATGGATATCGAAGGCATCGGCGAGCGTTTCGTCGATGCGCTGGTGGATTTCGGCTACGTGCACACGCCGGCCGATCTCTACAAGCTCACCCTGGACGATTTCCTCGAAATGAAACGCCGCGCCGACGAGCGCGACGGCACCACGCCGGAGACGGTGAAGCAGGGCAAGGTCGCCACCAAGTGGGCGGAGAACCTGCTGGAAGCGATCGAGGCCAGCAAGCGCAGCACGCTGCCGCGGTTTCTGTATGCGCTGGGCATCATGCATATCGGCGAGAGCACGGCGAAGACGCTGGCCCTGTGGCTGGGCCGGCTGGAGCTGGTGCGTTCCACGCCGGCGCCGGTCTTGCGCGTGCTGCCGGACATCGGCGACGAAGTGGCCAACTCCATCGACGGCTTCTTCGCCCAGGAGGGCAACCAGAAGGTGGTCGACGACTTGCTCGCCTCCGGCATCGTGCTCGGCGACGAAAGCGCGCCGTCGCCGAAGCTGCGCGGCAAGCTGGGGCTGGACGTGCTGCTGGATACCGCCAAGGTGTCCAAGCTCGGTCCCAAGAGCACGCAGCTGCTGGCGCAGCACTACCGCAGCGTGAAGCAGCTGGCGGACGCGGGTGCCGCGCATTGGGTGGTGGCCGGGGTGCCGTCGTCGGCGGCGACGAACCTGGAGCACTTCCTGGCCGACCGGGAAAACCTCAAGGCCCTGGAAGACGCGGAAGCGGCCATGCAACGCCTGCTGGACGCCATCCCGAAATCCGCCAAGGCCGAAGCCGCGCCGCTGGAAGGGCAGACCGTGGTGCTCACCGGCACGCTCGCCGGGCTGACCCGCGATGAAGCCAAGGAGCGCCTCGAAGCGCTGGGCGCCAAGGTTTCCGGTTCGGTCTCGAAAAAAACCAGCTTCGTGGTGGCCGGCGAAGCGGCCGGCTCCAAGCTGGACAAGGCGCAGGAGCTGGGTGTGGACGTATGGGACGAAGAGCGCCTGCTGGCGCTGCTGGCCGAGCACGAGGGCGGCGCATGACGGCGAAGGAATCCGCCCGCATCGTGCAACTGCCCGGCGACCGCGGCTCGCTGCGCCTGCGCGCGCAGCTCAATGCGCTGCTGCGCCAGTTCTTCGCCGACCGCGGCGTGCTGGAAGTGGAGACGCCGATCCTGTCGGCGGCCGGCAATACCGATCCGAATATCGAAAGCTTCAGCGCCAGCTTCAGCGGCCACGTCGACGCCGGCCCACGCGAGCGCTGGCTGCGCACCTCGCCGGAATACCCGCTCAAGCGCCTGCTCGCCGCCGGCGTGGGCGATTGCTACGAGCTGGGTCGTGTGTTCCGCAATGGCGAATCCGGCGGCCGCCACAACCCCGAGTTCACCATGCTGGAGTGGTACCGCGTGGGCTGGGACCATCGCCAGCTGATGGAGGAAACCATCGCCCTGGTCGAAGCCGCGCTGGCCATGGCCGGGCGGCGTGCCGAAGTGGTGGTGGAGAGCTACCGCCAGCTGTTCCTGGACGAGCTGGGCATCGATCCGCTGCATGCGCCGATCGACGAATTGCGCGCGCCATTGGCTGAATACGGCATCGGCCCCGACGGGCTGGGCCGCGACGACTGGCTCGATCTGCTGATCACCCACAAGCTGCAGCCGGCGTTTCCGCGCGACCGCATCACGGTGATCCACGACTACCCGGCCAGCCAGTGCGCGCTGGCGCGCATCCGCCCCGGCGATCCGCCGATGGCCGAGCGCTTCGAGCTGTTCCTGGGGCGCTACGAGCTGGCCAACGGGTATCACGAGTTGAACGACGGGGCGGAGCAGCGCAGGCGCTTCGAGCGCGACAACGCGGTGCGGCGCGAACGTGGGCTGCGCGAGATTCCGCTGGATGAGTCTTTGTTGGCGGTGCTGGATGCGATGCCCGATTGTGCCGGCGTGGCGATGGGCATGGAGCGCCTGCTGATGTGCCTGGCGGGGACGGATGCGATCGCGGATGTGCTGGCGTTTCCGTTCGCCGAGGCTTGACGCAGGTTGGGGTGAGCGCAGCGAACCCCAACACTGCCGCAACGTTGGGGTTCGCTGCGCTCACCCCAACCTACGCTCTTGTGGCAGAGTGGCCGCCGTCGCCTAACCACCCCGAGAACCCGATGAAACCTAGCGTCCCCGGCATCATCCTGATCGCGATCGGCGCGCTGTTCCTGCTGCGCAACCTCGGCTTCGACCTGCACCTGGGCCAGCTGTTCGCCACCTGGTGGCCGCTGGCGCTGATCGCGCTGGGCGTGGGCATGATGTTCCGCCGCACCAGCTGAAGCGCATAAAAGAAGGCCGGGCGCCCGGAGCATCTTCCCGATGCCCCCGGCGCCCGGCCTTCGTCGTTTCCGTCAGTCCTTGCTTTCCAGCAGATGGCGGTAGATCAAGCCGCCGATCGCGCCGCCGATCAGCGGCACCAGCCAGAACACCCACAGCTGCTGCAGCGCCCAGCTGCCCTGGAAGATCGCCACGCCGGTGCTGCGCGCGGGGTTCACCGAGGTGTTGGTGACGGGGATGCTGATCAGGTGGATCAGGGTCAGCGCCAGGCCGATCGCCAGCGGGCCGAAGCCGGCCGGCGCGCGCTTGTCGGTGGAGCCGTGGATCACCAGCAGGAAGAACGCGGTGAGCACCAGCTCGGCCACGATCGCGGCGTGCAGCGAATAGCCGTTCGGTGAATGCTCGCCATAGCCGTTGGAGGCGAAGCCGGCGGTGGCATCGAAACCCGCCTTGCCGCTGGCGATCGCGTACAGCACGGCGGCGGCGGCGATGGAGCCGATCACCTGCGCCACGATGTAGGGCACCACGTCCTTGGCCGGGAAGCGGCCGCCGGCGCACAGGCCCACGGTCACGGCCGGATTGAAATGCCCGCCGGAAATATGGCCCACGGCGTAGGCCATGGTCACCACGGTCAGGCCGAAGGCCAGGGCCACGCCGGCGAAGCCGATGCCGAGATCCGGATACGCCGCGGCCAGCACCGCGCTGCCGCAGCCGCCGAATACCAACCAGAAAGTGCCGAAGAATTCGGCGGTCAAACGCTTGCCAATGCTCATGAGCAGGTCTCCTTGCGAAGGCGGGAAGGGAAAAGCAAAAAGTTCTTGTTGCCCCTACAGCCCCGGTCGTCCTGTCCGGCGCGGCGCTAGCCTACGCAAACGGTGCGGTCATGGGAACAGCCGTGATGTGATGGCGGCACTCAAGGCCGTCATTCCGGCGCAGGCCGGAATCCAGTAGCGGTGCACGGCATGGGGCGTATCGCCCCAAGACACCGCTTTTGAATGTCCTCGCGACAATCGAACGTTATCGCCACTGGATTCCGGCCTGCGCCGGAATGACGAGGGTGTGAGTATTTGGCCAGGGCGGGTGCTATGTTCCGCCAACTCTTCCCCACGATGCCGTCTCCACGATGACGCAAGCCGCTCCGTCCGTTCCCCCGCTGGACTCGCCCGCCCCACGCTTGAACCGCAACGACCTGCGTACTCTGGCGCTTGCCGCCTTGGGCGGTGCGCTGGAGTTCTACGACTTCGTGGTGTTCGTGTTCTTCACCAAGGTGCTGGGCCAGTTGTTCTTCCCGGCCGATATGCCGCCGTGGCTGGCGCAGGTGCAGGTGTACGGCATCTTCGCCGCGGGCTATCTGGCGCGGCCGCTGGGCGGCATCGTGATGGCGCATTTCGGCGACCGCACGGGGCGCAAGCGGATGTTTACGCTGAGCGTGTTCCTGATGGCCTTGCCCACCCTCTGCATCGGCCTGCTGCCCACGTATGCGCAGCTTGGCGTGCTGGCGCCGATGCTCCTGCTGCTGCTGCGCGTGGTGCAGGGCGTGGCGATCGGCGGCGAAGTGCCGGGCGCCTGGGTGTTCGTGGCCGAACATGCGCCGCCCGGCCGCGTGGGCTTTGCCTGCGCCAGCCTGACCTCGGGCCTTACCGCCGGCATCCTGATCGGTTCCCTGGTGGCCGCCGGCATCAGCGGCCTGGGGCCGGAAAAAGTGCTGGCTTACGGTTGGCGCTGGCCCTTCATCCTGGGCGGCGTGTTCGGCTTCTTCGCGGTGTGGCTGCGCCGCTGGTTGAGCGAGACGCCGGTGTTCGCGCAGATGCGCGAGCGCAAGGAGCTGGCCAGCGAGTTGCCGCTGAAGCGTGTGATGACCGGGCAGCTCGGCGGTGTGCTGCTGAGCATGCTGGTGACCTGGATGCTTACCGCGGCCATCGTGGTGGTGATCCTGATGACGCCGACCCTGGCGCAGAGCAGTTTCCACCTGCCGCAGACGCTGGCCTTCCACGGCAACAGCCTGGCGGCCCTGATGCTGTGCTTCGGCTGTATCGCCGGCGGCGTGGCGGTGGATCGGTTCGGGCGCGGCCGGTCCCTGCTGGTCGGCTCGCTGGCACTGCTGGTCACCACCTATCTGCTGTATCGCGATCTGGCGCAGGGCGCGGAGCATTTCATGCTGCTGTATGCGCTGGCCGGCCTGTGCGTCGGCGTGGTGGGCGTGGTGCCGGCGGTGATGGTGGCGGCGTTTCCGCCAGTGGTGCGGTTCTCGGGTTTGTCGTTCTCGTACAACATCGCGTACGCGGTGTTCGGCGCGATCACGCCGCCGCTGATTGCTTATCTGGCCGCGAAGCTGGGGGCGATGGCGCCGGCGCACTATGTGGCGCTGACGGCGGTGATCGGTGCGGGGTGTGCGCTGTATCTGCTGACGACGCAGCGCGAGTTCCACGAACGCTGACGCCTCTGCCCCCTCTCCCCTGCGGGGAGAGGGCTGGGGTGAGGGGGACCTACGGAGCGGTGAAGCGGAAGCATAAAAGCGAGCGACGCTTCGTCGATCTTCTTCCGCGAGCACCCGCCCCTCATCCGGCTGCCGCCACCTTCCTCGCTCCTCAAAGCCGCGCACATCCATGTGCGCTCCCCGCGTGCTCCCCGGAGGGGAGAAGGGACTCAATAGTCAGAAATCCAGTTCCTGCGTGGCGCACAGATAATCCACCATCGGCGCCAGCCGCTTGTAGGTCTCCACCATCCACGGCCGCAGCTCCGCCGAGCAGGCCAGCTTCTCGTCGAAGCCTTCGCCCGCGGCGAAGTCCTTCCGTTTGATGTCCTCGATCAGCTCGTGCGCCGGATCGAACCCGCGCGGCGGCCGCGTCAGCGCCTCGCCCCAGAACGTGAAATGCTCGCGGAACGCCTTGCTCTGCGTGGCCTTCTTCCATGCCGCCGGATTGTCGGCGAGGAAGGCGCGGATACGCTTCAAGGCATCCGGCTCCGGATGCCACATGCCGCCGCCGGCAAAGCAATCGCCCGGCTGGATATGCACATAGAACGACGGCGCTGGAATCTCGTGCCGCCGCTCGTGGAAAAAGCGCGCACCCTGCCAGGGCTTGTACGGCTGCTTGTCGTTGGAAAAGCGCGTATCGCGATGGATGCGGAACAGCGAGCCGCCGTTCTTGCGCGAGTCGGCGCGGTAATGCGCGCTGATCTTGGTAAGCGGCGCCTGCATGTCGGCAATCAGCTGCAGGAACGGATCGCGCACGTCGCGTTCGTATTCCGGCTTGTGCGCCAGAAACCATTCGCGGTTGTTGTTGCGTTCGAGGGCGCGGAGAAAACGGAAAGTGGCAGGCGTGAAGTAAGCGTTGGCCATGGTCGGTAGGGGTCAGGCGGGCAGGGGCGCAAGGTCGGCGGCGAGCTCTTCGCCCCAGGCTTGCAGTTGATCGAGCAGGGCGAGCTTGCCGGGATCCTGCGCCAGTTCGCCGCGCAGCTGGGCCAGGCGGGCGAAGTAGTCGGGCAGGGTGAGGCCGGTCAGCGGGGTGGACTTGAACAGGCGGTCGCGGCGGAACGCGTCCCAGCGCTGGTGCTCCTCCGGCGTCAGCGTGTGCGGCCAGTTGCGCGCGCGGTAGCGGAACAGCAGCTCGGGATAGCGCGGGTCGCGGAACGGGAAGTCGCGCGTGCCCAGCTGTTCCGGCGGCGTGGCGCGCACTTCGGCCAGCAGGCGCTTGTCGGAATCGGGCAGGAAGCCGCCGTAGATGGCCAGCTCCGGATCGGCCGGCGGCGGCAGGTCGCTGGCGCGCTGGAACACGCGGCGCAGCTTCTCGGCCAGGCCTGCGGCGGCGGCCAGCACGTCGCGGTTGGCCAGGCAGCGCTCGACGTCCAGCTGCAGGCGGGCGGTGTCGGTGCCCTTGAGCACCGACAGCGGCGCCAGCGCGGGCGAGCGGTTGGCGCGCACGGTGCGCAGCGGGATGCGCTCCACCCCTTCGGGCAGGTCGGCGCGGGCGGTGAACATGCGGTCGGCGATCTCTTCCTCGTCCAGCGCCAGCAGCAGCGAAGGGTCGCCCGACAGGTCGTACACGATGATCTCGCCCGGCCGCGTCGGATGCGCCGCGATCGGCGCCACCATGGCCAGGCAATAGCGGCTGGCCGGATAGCGCGAGGACACGTGCAGCACCGGCGTCATGTTCACCACGTCCAGCAGCTCGAACACCTTCTGCTTGCGGCGCAGCGCGTAGTGCCAGTCCCACAGGCGCGGCTGGCGCACGCGGATCAGGCGGGCCAGGTCGATCAGCGCGTGCACGTCCGACAGCGCGTCGTGCGCGCGCTCCTGGGTGAGATGGTTGGCGCTGGCCAGGTGCTCCAGCCGGAAGCTGAGCGTGCCGTCCTCGCGGGTCGGCCAGGCGATGCCTTCGGGGCGCAGGGCCGCGCACATGCGCACCAGGTCGATCAGGTCCCAGCGCGAATTGCCGTTCTCCCATTCGCGCCCGTAGGGCTCGTGGAAGTTGCGGTAGAGCATCTGCCGGGTGAACTCGTCATCGAAGCGCAGCGAGTTGTAGCCCACCCCGCAGGTGCCCGGCGCGGCCAGCTGCTCGTGCACGCGCGCGGCGAATTCGGCCTCGCCCACGCCGTCGCGCTCGGCCTGCTGGGGCGCGATGCCGGTGATCAGGCAGGCCTCCGGGGCGGGCGGCAGCTCGCGCGGGGGCTTGCCGAAGAACATCACCGGCTCGCCGACGATCTCCAGCTCCATCGTGGTGCGGATGCCCGCGAACTGCAGGGGGCGGTCGCGCCAGGGATCGGCGCCGCTGGTCTCGTAGTCGTGCCAGAAGAACGTCTGCATGCCGGGGATGATCGCATGGCCGTCCAGGTGTGTCCGCTTGCACAGGATGGCCGGCCAATGGGCATACACCGCCCAGGGCGGGCTTCCGCTGCTGCTAGACTGCGCGCCCAGGAGGGAGCATGAGCCTAGCGAACGAAGAAAATCTGATCTGGATCGACCTGGAAATGACCGGTCTGGATACCGATAACGACTCGATTCTCGAAATCGCCACCATCGTGACCGACAAGGAATTGAACATCCTGGCCGAGGGTCCGGTGTTCGCGATCCGCCACGAGGTGGAGCGCCTGGAGGCGATGGATGCGTGGAACCGCAACCAGCACCGCAAGTCCGGCCTGTGGGAGCAGGTGCTGGCTTCCGCCGACGACCATGCGGCGGCCGAGGCGGCCACGGTGGAGTTCCTCAGGGCCTGGGTGCCGGCCGGCAAGTCGCCGATGTGCGGCAACTCGATCTGCCAGGACCGCCGCTTCATGCACCGGCAGATGCCGCGGCTGGAACGCTATTTCCATTACCGCAACCTCGACGTGTCCACGCTCAAGGAGCTGTCGCGCCGCTGGTCGCCGAGCATCTGCAAGAACTTCAGCAAGGAGTCCGCGCATACCGCCCTGTCGGACATCCGCGACTCCATCGAAGAGCTGCGCTACTACCGCCAGTTCATGGGCGCGCTGGGCGGCGCCGGCTGAGCGCCGCGCCGCAGGCTTGAGCCAGGAGTGACCATGTCCGCCGCCGATCTCTTCGCCACCGTGCTCGACTGCAACGGCCGCCGCCTGGTGCTGGACCGTCCGCGCGTGGTCGGCATCGTCAACGTCACGCCCGATTCGTTCTCCGACGGCGGCAGCCACGCCACCACGGAAGCGGCGGTGGCGCATGGCCTGCGCCTGGCGGAAGAGGGCGCGGACATGCTCGACGTGGGCGGCGAATCCACCCGTCCGGGCGCGGACGACGTGCCGCTGGAGGAAGAGCTGCGCCGGGTGATCCCGGTGATCGAGCAGCTGGCCGCGCGCACCTCGCTGCCGATCGCGGTCGACACCTCCAAGCCCGAGGTGATGCGTGCCGCGGTGGCCGCCGGCGCGGGCATGATCAACGACGTCTACGCGCTGCGCCGCGACGGCGCGCTGGACGCCGCCGCCGCACTGCGCGTGCCGGTGTGCCTGATGCACATGCTGGGCGAGCCGCGCGGCATGCAGGACGATCCGCGCTACGACGACGTGGTGGGCGAAGTGCACCGCTTCCTTACCGACCGGCTGTTCGCCTGCGAGCTCGCGGGCATCGACAAGCGGCTGGTGCTGGTCGACCCGGGCTTCGGCTTCGGCAAGACGCTGGAACACAACCTGGCCCTGCTGCGCGCGCTGGAGCGCTTCGGCAACCTGGGCAGCGGCTGCTACGTGGGGCTGTCGCGCAAGACCATGATCGGCAAGCTCACCGGCCGCGAGGATCCCGCGCAGCGCGCGGCCGGCTCGGTGGCCGCCGCGCTCATCGCCGTGCAGCGTGGCGCCCGTATGGTGCGCGTACATGATGTGGCCGCTACGGTCGATGCTTTGGCGGTATGGCAAGCCGTGGCTGCAGGGGAGCCCGCGGTGCGCAAGGACCCGCGTCCGGCCGCGCCGCGCTGGCCCGACGACGAATAAGCAACCAACCGCGCCCTCCGGCGCGATGAAAGGATCCCCATGAGCGAACGCAAATACTTCGGCACCGATGGCATTCGCGGGCCGGTCGGCCAGTGGCCGATCAGCGCGGATTTCATGCTGCGCCTAGGCCGCGCCGCCGGCATGGCGCTGGCGCGCGACAGCCGCGAAGGGCGGCCGAAGGTGCTGATCGGCAAGGACACCCGCGTGTCCGGCTATATGTTCGAGGCCGCGCTGGAAGCGGGCCTGGTCGCGGCGGGCGTGGACGTGGGCCTGCTCGGCCCGATGCCGACGCCCGCGGTGGCCTTCCTCACGCGCTCGCTGCGGGCGCAGGCCGGCATCGTGATCAGCGCCTCGCACAACCCGCACCAGGACAACGGCATCAAGTTCTTCTCCGCCACCGGCGAGAAGCTGTCCGACGAAGTGGAAGCGGCGATCGAGCTGGGCCTGGAGGCCGAGTTCACCACCGAGTCCCCCGAGCGCCTGGGCAAGGCCAGCCGCATCGACGATGCGGGCGGGCGCTATATCGAGTTCTGCAAGCGCACCCTGGCCGACAGCGAGTTCACCCTGCGCGGCATGCGCATCGTGCTGGACTGCGCCAACGGCGCGACCTACCAGGTGGCGCCGAAGGTGTTCTCCGAGCTTGGCGCCGAGGTGATCGCCATCGGCCACAAGCCGGACGGTTTCAATATCAACCGCGGGGTGGGCTCGACCCATCCGCAGACCCTGCAGCTGGCCGTGCTGGAACACCGCGCCGACATCGGCATCGCCTTCGACGGCGACGGCGACCGCGTGCAGATGGTGGACCGCGAAGGCGTGCTGGCCGACGGCGACGACATGCTGTTCATCCTGGCCCGCGCCTGGGCCGCGCAGGGCCGCCTGAAGGGCCCGGTGGTCGGCACCCTGATGAGCAATTACGGCCTGCAGCAGGCGCTGGGCGCGCTGGACGTGGACCTGATCCGCGCCAACGTGGGCGACCGCTACGTGCTGCAGAAGCTGAAGGAGCACGGCGGCCAGCTGGGCGGCGAGACCTCCGGCCATATCCTGTGCCTGGACCGCGCCAGCACCGGCGACGGCATCGTCTCCGCGCTGGCCGTGCTGGAGGCGCTGGGCGGGCGCGACCTGGCCGAGGCGCGCCAGGGTCTCTACAAGATGCCGCAGATCATGATCAACGTGCGCGCCAACGGCGCGCGCGAATCGCTGCACAGCGACGAGGTGAAGCAGGCCCTGGCCGAGACCGAGCAAGCCCTGCGCGGCCGCGGCCGGGTGGTGCTGCGTGCCTCCGGCACCGAGCCGCTGGTGCGGGTGACGGTGGAGGCCGCCGACGAGGCCGAGGTGAGGCGGATGGCGGAGCAGCTGGCGGAGGTCGTAAAATCCGCGGCCGAACGCTCGTGAGCCAGCGGGGGCGGTCCTAAGGACCCAGCCCCGCCCAGGTCGCCAAGGATTGGCCCGACGTGCCCCGCCCCTGCGGTGGCGGGTTCGACAAATCGACCGCACGCCTACCTGTGGATCACGACACATGAATACGACCGTCAAACGGGTTCCCACCCTCGACATCCGCCGTTACGACACCGACCGCGAGGCCTTCGTGGCCGAGCTGGGCGCGGCCTACCGCGAATACGGCTTCTGCGGCATCAGCGGCCACGGCATCGCGCCGGAGCTGATCGACAACGCCTACCAGGCCTTCCAGCAGTTCTTCGCGCTGCCGGCCGAGACCAAGCAGAAGTACCACGTGCCCGGCAGCGGCGGCGCGCGCGGCTACACCCCGTTCAAGGTGGAGACCGCCAAGGACAGCAAGTACGCCGACCTCAAGGAGTTCTGGCACGTGGGCCGCGAGATCCCGCGCGACTCCCGCTTCGCCGACGTGATGGCGCCGAACCTGTGGCCGGAGGAAGTGCCCGCGTTCAAGCCCTACGGCTACGGCCTGTTCGAGGCGCTGGACCAGCTCGGCACCCGCGTGCTGCGCGCGCTGGCCCTGCATATCGGCCTGCCGGAGAACTATTTCGAGGACAAGACCGACCAGGGCAATTCCATCCTGCGTCCGATCCATTACCCGCCGATCACCGAGGAGAACATCCCGAACGTGCGCGCGGGCGCCCACGAGGACATCAACTTCATCACCCTGCTGGTCGGCGCCAGCGCCGAGGGCCTGGAAGTGCTGACCCGCGAGGGCGAGTGGCTGCCGATCACCACCGAGGGCGATGCCATCGTGGTGAATATCGGCGACATGCTGCAGCGCCTGACCAACCACGTGTATCCGTCCACCACGCATCGCGTGGTGAACCCGCAGAACGCCAATGCGCGCAAGCCGCGCTATTCGGTGCCGTTCTTCCTGCATCCGAACCCGGACGTGGTGCTGGATCCGCTGCCGCAGTGCGTGACGCCGGACAACCCGAGCCGCTACGACACGTCGATCACCTCGCATGAGTATCTGCAGCAGCGGCTGCGCGAGATCAAGCTGATTTGATCGGGCTGATTTGATCGGGCTGATTTGATCGGGCTGATTTGATGGGGCTGATTTGATCGGGCTGATTTAATTGGGCTGATCTGATCGGGCTGATCTGATCGGCTCGATCCAAGCAGGGCTGATCTGACGCTGATGCATGACTTCCGGTCGGTACGCACCGGCCGGGAGTCCGCTAGCCTCGCGGCACGTTCGATGCGGGGATGCCGCGATGCGTGTTCCGTTCCTGTTCGCCTTGACCCTCCTCGGCGGCGCGGCCAGCGCCGCGGAGGCACCGCCCCCCATCCAGGCCATGCAGCCGCTGCTGGGCAGTTGGCATTGCGCTGGCGTGTTTCCCGCCAGCGGCAAGAAAATCGCCTCGACCATGCGCTTCGACACGGAGCTCGGCGGCGCGGGTGTGCTCAAGCATCACGACGATATCGCGCCGAATACGTATCGCGCGGTGGAAGCGTGGACGTACGACGCGAAGGGCAAGCAGTTCAATGCGGCCATCGTCGACAATTTCGGCGGCGCGCGCCGTTTCAGCGCCGGCGGATGGGAAGGCGACACGCTGACGTGGACCTCCGCACCGGAGGTGCAGCCGGCGCAGAAGTTCGTCTATGTGCGCATGGCCGATGGCGGCTTGCGCGTGGACTGGCAGGTGATGCGCGGCGGCAGCTTCGTGGTGGGCGACACGCTGAGCTGCAAGCGCCCGTGATTCAGTGCGCCGCGGTCTGCCGGTAGCGCCGCGATTCGCGCGCCGACAAGGCCAGCGCCATGCGGTCCGGCATCAGCTTCACCAGCGCCTTGATAAAACGGTTGACGCGGCCGGTGACGCGCACCACGTCGCCGCGTTCGACCGCATCGCAGCCTTCGCGCACTACTTCTTCGGCGGTCTGCCACATGAAGCGCGGCATCTGGTTCATCAGTTCGCGCGTGCCGGTGACGTCGTGGAATTCCGACCAGGTGAAGCCCGGGCACAGCGCGCAGACGTGGACGCCGAGGTGGCGGTTTTCCAGCGCCAGCGATTGCGAGAACTTGATCAGGTACGCCTTGGACGCACCGTACAGCGTATGTCCCGCCGTGCCCGGCACATGGCCGGCGAGCGAGGCCACGTTGACGATGCGGCCGTAGCCGCGTTCGCGCATGCCGGGCAGCAGGCGCCAGGCCAGTTCGGTGGGGGCGGTCATCAGCACCTGGATAAAGGCCGCGTGGTCCTGCCAGGTGTTGGCGTCGAAGGTGCCGGGCAGGCCGTAGCCGGCGTTGTTGATCAGCCAGTCCACGGCCAGTTGGCGTTCGGCCAGCGCGGCCTGCAGTTGCCGCGGCGCGGCGGGGTCGGCGAGATCGGCCGGCAGCACGGTCACGCTGCCGTTGTGCTTGCCGCGAAGTTCTTCCGCCAGCGCTTCCAGGCGGTCCGTGCGGCGTGCGGTGAGCACCAAGTCGTGGCCGCGCGCGGCCAGTTCGCGCGCGAAGGCGGCGCCGATGCCGGCGGAGGCGCCGGTGATCAGGCTCAGGGGGCGGGATTGCGGCATGCCGGTTCCTTCGGTGCGCGGGTGGAGATGCGATCTTGCGGTCAGTTGGCGGAACGCGCCAGCGCCCGCGCCGTTGCCGGGTCAAAGAGTGCTCGCTAAGCTGCCGCGTTTTCGAAGGAAGGGAGACGCGCCATGCGCAAGAAGCTCGTTGCCGGTAACTGGAAGATGCACGGCAGCCGCTCGATGGCCGCCGCGCTGGCGAGCGAGATCGCGGCCGGGCTGCCGGCGTCGATCGATGCGGTGGTGTTCCCGCCGTTTCCCTATATCGCCGAGCTGGCGGCGCAGCATGCCGGTTCGGGCCTGGGCTTCGGCGGCCAGGACGTGAGCGAGCACGAGGGGCAGGGCGCGTATACCGGCGAAGTCTCCGCCGCGATGCTGCAGGACGTGGGCGCGCAGTGGACCCTGGTCGGCCATTCCGAGCGCCGCCAGTACCACCACGAGAGCGACGAGCTGGTGGCGCGCAAGTTCGCCGCCGCCCGCGCCGGCGGCCTCACCCCGGTGCTGTGCGTGGGCGAGACGCTGGCGCAGCGGGAGGCCGGCGAGACCGAGGCGGTGATCGCCCGCCAACTGCACGCCGTGCTGGCGCTCAACGGCGTGGCCAGCTTCGATACCGCGGTGATCGCCTATGAACCGGTCTGGGCCATCGGCACCGGCCGCACCGCCACGCCGGAGCAGGCCCAGGAGGTCCACGGATTCATCCGTAGCCAACTGGCCCGGCAGGATGCTATGATCGCCCGTCTGACTCGGCTGCTTTATGGCGGCAGCGTCAAGCCGGCCAACGCCGCGGAATTGTTCGCGCAGGCGGATGTGGATGGGGGGCTCGTCGGAGGTGCATGTCTGACCTCGGCCGATTTCCTCGCGATCTGCGCCGCCGCGCACTGAGCGCACGGATTCTTTAGGAAACCATGTTCGTCATCTTCAGCGTCTTCTACATCCTGATCGCCGCGGCGATGATCGTGCTGATCCTGATGCAGCGCGGCGCCGGTGCCGATGCGGGTTCCGGTTTCGGCGGCGGCGCCTCGGCCACCGTGTTCGGTGCGCGCGGTTCGTCCAGCTTCATGACCCGCGCCACGGCCGTGCTCGCCGCGCTGTTCTTCCTGCTCAGCCTCGGCATGGGTATCTACCTGAGCCGCCACGGCGCTCCGCAGAACGGCGGCGCGGATCTCGGCGTGATGTCCGGCCTTGCCAACCCGCCGGCCGCCACGCAGAATGCGCAGCCCTCGGCGCCGGCCAACGCGGAAGTCCCGCAGGCGACCAAGCCGGCAGGCGACGTCCCGGCAGCGACGACTCCGGCCCAGAGCGCCGAAGTCCCCGCGGCGACCGCTCCGGCCAAGCCGGCCTCGACGCCGGAAAAGAAGTAACAGCAAGACACCTGCCCAGGTGGCGGAATTGGTAGACGCACTACCTTGAGGTGGTAGCGACGCAAGTCGTGGGGGTTCGAGTCCCCCCTTGGGCACCAATCGAAGTTTCATAGCGTCCCAGGACGTCCATGGAATACACGAAACCCCGCGTAGCTGCGGGGTTTTTTGTTTCTAGGCGTCCATAGACGTCCAGTGGAGTCTTGGACTTTTGGGTAGGAATTTGGGCATGATTTGCTCAATCCTACCCAAGATGGTCCCTCCCTATGTCACGCCTAGCCGATCCGCTGACCGAGCTTCAGATCCGCAAAGCCAAGGCTGCGGCCAAGGCCTATGCCCTGTCGGATGGCAACGGCCTCTCCCTACTGGTCAGTCCGGCGGGTCGCAAAACGTGGTCGGTGCGCTAGCTTTCCCGTATAGGTTTTATCGCCTTTGATCAGAACTCCAAAGGCCTTGCCGTGAAATGTCTCCATGCTTGCAGCCAACGAGTTGAAGTCCATGGTTAATACACGACTATCCTCGGATGCGTGGCCTTCGGGCATGTTCATTTTTCCCTGGCAAAGCAAGTTCTCTGCGTAACAGTTCGTGCACGACAAACCGATCACTACGGCAAGCATTCGCCCCTTCATGTGTCTCTCCCCTGTTTTTTCAGCGTCCGTGCTTGCCGTAGTGATTGCCGGTGCGTGTATTGCGATAGCTGCCGCCGCGATGGGATGAGCCGGAGCCACCGAAGTAGTGGCCGCCATGACTGGTGGTGTGATGTGAGCCGGAGTAGTGGGCCGATGATCCGCTGCTATGGCTGCCACCCCTGGCATTAGCCGTGAAGGAAAGGACCAGCAAGCAGCTCGCCAGCAAGACGCTGAGTTTGCGCATGAGTTGTTCCCCCGTGGTTGACCGGGCCGTTGCAGCCTGGTCGCGGGCCGATCCTATGCCCGGTGTGGCGGCCGCGATAGTGCCCATTAGCCGACGCCAGCTATAGGATTTCCCCTACAAGGACTGAGTGGCCTTGCCGGGTCTTGCTGCTTTCTATGAAAATGATGGGATATGCACCTGATGTAGGTGCCAACGCCTGTGGGGTGTGCCCAGAGCCGCAGGGTTGTCGGGAATTGGAAGGGCGATCATGGATGAGTGTATCGTCACAATCGATGGCGATACTGTCGTGGAAGATTGCGAAATGGAGCCGAGGTTGCGCGCAACCTCGGTTTTTTCTTGGGTAAAAGCGCCGGGGAGCTACTTCTCCTCATACTTAGTGGCTCTGGCGTGGCGTATCAAAATGGAGCTGGTGCATGAACAGATGGTTGCTTTGTCTGCTGCTTGCAGTGATAGCGGGGTTTGCGCTGAAGGCATCAGCGGATCATGCGCCAATCAATTTCTTTGCCAGCGCAAATTATGACCAGGATCCCACGAAGGTCCGCTATCCAAGCGCGATGTCTGCGCTGCAGGCCGGCTGGGGAACCACTAACGGTTGTTTTCCTGGCTCCAATCTCACGTTGTACGGGGTCTTGCTTGGCGTCAAGATGGAGCACGCGGATGGATATGTAGACGGCGCCCTATGGACCCCATATAGCAAACAGCTTTGGTGCGGAAGCAACGAGCTATTCAACGGCCCGGGGTACAATATCCACCGCTATATGGAGCAATGGTCTTCGTGCTCTTCTGCTCCAGGTTCGGTGGGCCGCTACTCAGGCGGCCCCTGCCCGACACCTCCTGGGATTGATCCAGACAAGAGTCGTGGTGCGCCGCCGGGACCATGCGTTGTCTGTGGTGATCCAATTAATGTCGCTACGGGCAATGTTTTCGAGATAAAAACCGAATACGTCGGCGGCGGCGCCTTCCCACTTAACTTCAGCTGGGTCTACAACAGCTTGGGTTACAGCGGGATCGCTTCACCTGCTGAAAACGTGCTGGGCGCGAACCGAACGGTCAACTACCTCAAGTTGGCTCGCGTGTATCGAGTTTCGGACGGCAGCGCCACCTCCGCTTATCTCCTGCGCGAGGATGGCAAGACGTACATCGCGGATCTTGTCAATGGTGCGTGGGTCTTCGATGCCGACGTAGATGGTGTTCTGACTTCAACGCAGGATTCGAGCGGGAACTATACCTCTTTGGCATATCTCAACGCCAAAGGAGAGACGGAAGTCTATGACGCCATCGGTCACCTTCAATCGATCACCGATCGTAGCGGTCGTAGACAGGCGTTGAGCTGGAATGATGCGGGCCAGTTGGTGGGCGTGCAGGATGACTTCGGTCGCACGCTCACCTTTACGTACGACGGCCAGGGGAGGATTAAGACCCTAGTTCAGCCTGATGGTGGTGCCATTGGTTTTACGTACGATACAAGCAACAATCTTCAGGTCGTTACCTATCCGGATGGTAAAACGATTCAGTACAACTATGGCGAGGCTGCCAATACATCGGGTGCAACCCTTCCGAATGCGCTGACTAGCGTTATAGATGAAAGTGGCGCCACGTACTCCAGTACTTTCTACGATGCGCAAGGGCTTGCCATACGCAATTACATGGCTGGTGGTGTGTCTTCGTATGCCATCGCCTACACCACGGTACAGGTCAGTCGGTCAAAGACTGATATTGCTAGTGCGGTGGTCACTGATCCTCTTGGCGCGACAAATAGCGTCAATTTCCTAGCCAGCCTTGGTATCAATCGGCCGACCCAGTCTGTGGCGAGCTGTGCCGGGTGCGTGTCGGAGTCGAAGAGTTACACCTTCGGAGCAAATGGCAGGGTTTCAACGAGCACCGATGGCGTGGGCGCAGTCGCAGCGAGCTCATACGATTCGAACGGATTGCTCGCGCAACATATCGAGGCTCAAGGTTTGTCCGGTCAGCGCACGGCCAACACGACCTGGGATGCCTCGCGGCGACTGCCTTTGAGTCGATCGGTGCTGGACGGCAGCGGCAATCTGGTCGCTAAGACTACCTGGGTCTATAACGCTGCTGGCCAAGTGGTAGCTAATTGCGAGGCGGATCCTGCTGTCAGCGGGGCTGCCACCTATGTCTGTGCAGTAGCGGGAACCGCGCCTCCAGGCGTTAGTCGCCGGACCTATGCTTATTGTGATGCTGTGGACGATACTCAGTGCCCGGTTGTGGGGCTGCTGCTGAGCGCCACCGGACCACGCACCGATATCACCAGTACCGCGCACTACAGCTACTACCGGAGCACGGACGAATCGGGTTGCGGTACTGCCGGTGGTGCTTGCCATCGCGCCGGCGACCTCTATCAAGTCACTGATGCGGTGGGCCATGTGCGCACCGTGGTCGCCTACGATAAGAACGGCCGCGTGGTGCGCGAGCGCGACGCCAATGGCGTCGTCACGGATTCGACCTACCACGCCCGCGGCTGGCTGCTGACTCGAACCGTCCGCGCCAACGCAGACGGTACGGCGTCGTCCAACGATGCCCTCACCCAGATCGGCTACACGCCCTATGGTGCCGTCGCGTCGGTCAAAGACCCGGATGGCATCCAGGTCACCTACACCTACGACACCGCGCATCGGCTGACGGATATCACCGATGCCCTGGGCAACCGCATTCACTACACGCTCGATGCCGCCGGCAATAAGACCAAGGAAGAAACCTTCGACGCCGGCAACACCCTGCGCCGCTCCCTGGCCCGCAGCTACAACACCCTGGGCCAGCTGACCAACATCAAGGACGGCCTGAGCCGCACTGTGTTCGACGCGAGCTTTGCCGACAGCTACGACGCCAATGGCAACCTGGTGCGCAGCGCCGATGCTCTGGGCATCCAGCGCAAGCAAGGCTATGACGCGCTGAACCGCCTGGTCAGCACGATCGACAACTACAACGGCACCGACACCGCCACGCAGAACACCCAGAGCGTGTTCGCCTATGGCCCTCGCGACGAGCTCCTGGGTGTGAGCGACCCGGACAGCCTGAATACGACGTACGACTACGACGGCTTGGGCAACGCCACCGGCCTGCACAGCCCGGATACCGGCACCTCCAGCTACGTCTATGACGCCGCCGGCAACCGCATCCAGGCCACCGATGCGCGGGGTGTGATCAGGCACAGCACCTTCGATGCGCTCAATCGCATCACCGCCACTACGTATCCGACCAGCGACGCCAACGTCAGCTACCGCTACGACGAGGCCGACAGCGTCACCGGTTGCTCAGGTTCCTATCCGGTCGGCCGCCGGACCAGCGTGGTCGAAACCGCCGTCACCACGGTCTACTGCTATGACGCCCGCGGCAATGTGGTGCAGAAGCGCCAGACCCAGGGCACCAACGTTGACACGGTCAACTACAGCTACACTCTGGCCGACCGGCTGGCTAGTACTCGCACTCCGGATGGCACCGTCGTTCAGTACAGCCGCGACGGCGCCGGCCGCATCAATGGTGTTACCGCGCAGCCACCGGGCAGTGGCAGTGCCGGCAATGTGGTGACCAACGTCAGCTACCTCCCGTTCGGGCCCATCGTCAGCTACACACTGGGCAATGGCCAGACCCTGACCCGCACCTACGATGCCAACTACGCGATGACGGATGTCGTCAGTCCGGCACTGAACCTGCACTTTGCCCGAGACGCGATGGGTAACATCACGGCCTTGGGCAACGCAGCAGGGGCCAATCCGGCGATCGAGACCTACAGCTACGACCCGCTGTACCGGCTGACCGGTCTGAAGGATGCGCAGGGTCAGGCGATCGAGGCGTACACCTACAACAAGACCGGCGACCGCCTCAGTAAGGCGAGCAATGGGGTCGCCACGGGCACCTACGGCTATCAGACTGGCACCCACTGGCTGACGAGCATCGGTAGCAGCGCCCGGACGTACGATACCAACGGCAATATCACGGGCAACGCAGCCGGCAGCGACACGTTTGGATATGGCTACAACGACCGTAATCGCATGACGGTGGTGCAGCGCAATGGGCAGACCGTCGGAAGCTACACCTACAACGCCATGGGGCAGCGTATTGCCAAGGTGGCATCAGCGAGTCAGCGCTTCGCCTATGACGAAGGCAGCCAGCTCCTTGGTGAGTACGGAGCGACGAATCGTAGCTACATCTGGTTGGATGCCGTTCCGGTAGCTATCGTGGATACGAATGGCTCCGTTAGCGCAGTGAGCTACGTGCATGCAGACGGATTAAATAGCCCGCGTGCCGCTACTGATGGTGCAGGAGCGATTGTTTGGCAGTGGGGCTATCAGTCGAATCCGTTTGGTGAGAAGTCTCCGTTAAGTGTCGGAGCTGTTCTCAACTTACGGTTTCCCGGCCAGTATTTCGATGCTGAGAGCAATCTCGTCTATAGCATCGCGCGCGACTACGAGCCTGCCACCGGCCGATATATTCAAAGCGACCCCACCGGATTGCGTAACTCAATAAGCACGTATGCCTATGTGGACGGTAACCCGCTTATAGCTTTCGATCCGGACGGAAAGGCGAAGGTAGCGGATCCGGGGACTCAGGTCGGCGGTGCGTCGACAATTGTTTGCGACGGCTTTGGCGGAATCTCGGTATACCTGTCACCCACGATTACCTTCGACGAGATGGCTTGTTGGGGAGACTGCACTCGTGCTCATGAAATGGTGCACAGGCAGCAATACTTGAGCGCAAATCCTACGATTTGTGTTAATCGGCCTGCGTTCATGAGAGTGGGAGAGACAAGTAAGCTTCAAGATGACGCGGACGAGATTGCTGCATACAAGGTGCAGATAGAGTGTCTGAGGGCTAAGCTTCGCGCCATTAGAGATTGCGACAAGTGCAAAGCACTACTCGAGAAAGAGCTGAAGAAAGAACTGCGCCTACTAAGTGGCTACGAGTATGAGTATGAAAACCTCCCTAGGATTTAAGCTGCTTATCGCGTTGGTGTTGCTCCCATCCTATTCGGTTGATGCGTATTCGACAGAACGAGATCCGGTGGTAGTTGAGGCAGCCGGCGTGACGGTGGGGGACGGACACGTTGCCTTGAATGTAAGATTTTGGAACTGCACAGATAAGGCCATCGCGCTCGATCATCGCTTCCTACCCTGGGGACAAAAGGCGACGGGGCTAGTCGTGTACAAAGGGGCGGGAGTAGGAATGGAGTTGCAGGCGATCTATCACGCAGATGATCTCCCCCCTCATGACGTGACCATTGGCCCAGGTAAATTCGCAACGGGGTTGCTGAATCTTGATGAGCTCTATCCGGCGCTAAGGAACGCCAAGCACTTTGACGACCTTGTGGTTTTCTGGGTGTACGACGCAAAAATCACCGGGATCCCTTCTGCGGGAAAATTTGGTGGCATGGTGCCGCTGTCGCGCACGCCGTCCACCAGCGATAGAAACGCCAGTGCTTGCAGGTGACTGGGCCTTACGGAATCCTGGTTAGTGCTATGCACTACGGCTTGATGGCCGAGCTTAAGGTTGTGCGTTATATGGATGGCTCGAAGTTGCCCTCATGCCCTAATGGAACATAAAGCTGAAGGGGCGCGTTCCGCTAAAAAGGGGGGCGCTAATGGAATGGACGCTTACGGAAACGGGTACTGCCGAACCAGGGGCCGTACTCTCGCTGGCTCCCAAGGCTCCGGTCCAAAACCAAGTGTCCCGAACTAGAGGCACTCACGGGCAATCGAATGGTTTTGGGTACGAACTTGGGTATGAAGTTAAGGGTGACTTCGTAAATTTGGCTAAATCAAGTGGTTGCGTGTGTTACTGGGTCTTCCCTTGGCACCAATCGAAGTTTCCGGCGTGTCGCACGACATTCCAGAAACGCATGAAAAACCCCGCTTCGGCGGGGTTTTTTGTTTTCTGGAATGGGTTGCCGCACCTGATCATTCCTGGTCGAAACGGCTAGTCAAGACATTCTCCTCGCAGAATCCGGCTGGCGTACTCGCGAAGGTATGGGCGCGCGTCCTTTTCGGCCTCGGCCAATAACGCCGGAAGCTGCGATGAGCCGATGCCTTGCAGGCAATAAAGCGCATTCATTCGCGCCCACTGCTGTGCTTCATCGGGCCGGTGCCAGGCTGCCAGGGCGAATTTTTCGACCGAGGGCGAATCGATTCGAAGCAGCGATTGCAGTGCGCGGCGCCGGACGTATTCGTGCTCGTCGTCAGCCATCTTCAACAGCAGCGGTTCCGCTTGGACGCCCAGCCATGCCAGCTGGACGGCGAGTTGCCAGCGCGCATCGCGTTCATCGATCTCAAGCGAGGCTTGGGCAAGCGATAGCAGCAGTTCTGGATGGCGGGTCCTGATCTCTTCGGCGAGATATTCGATCTCGTTGTCGCGCGCGATGGCGTAGAGGACCTGCGTCTGCTCCCCCCGCTGCCAGTGATCGAACGGGCGGCTGGCGACGAATTCGAGTACGGCTGCGTGAAGTGCTGGCCACTCCGTGTAGTCGCACTCCCATTCGCCATATCGTTCGGTGCTTGGGTAAGTGCCGGCCCATGCCTTGAATTTGTCCACTTCGAGCAATGGGTTTGGCATCCCGATCCCTTAGTCCAGCTGAAAAGTGCGACTTGCGTAATCTTTGATGCTACCCCGAAGCCATCCGGCTCTCGGGGCCGCAAAGTCCGAATTTCGTATGGGCAGGGTATTTGTAGGAATTCCCCTACAACACGACGCGCCTTTCACCTCTACCCCCACCTAAGACAAATCCGCAAACTATCTCTGTCCGGCAAGTCAGGCTCCTTTGCCGATGCCCCGGACACTAAGGACGAAGCGGCTAGGGACGGCTGCAAGCCCCATGGATGGGGCTTTTCTTTTTCGGGGCACAGGAGTGCGGCCGGGACTACGGCACCCGCATTCATGCCTGGAAGCGCAGCCCGCCTTATGGCGGGTTTTTTGTTGGCTGAGGGCCGGGGTGCGTCCGACCTGGGCGTCGCCGACCATGTGGCGGACCTGATCCAGAAGCATCGGACGATCCGTGCGGTGTTGCCGGAAGAGGGCGCTCATCTGGTGTCGGCGCGATACCGACGCCACTCATCGGAATTCCCCTACAAGAACTTGCGCCATTCGCCGCTAGGTGCCGATTGCGAATAGGCGCAATCTGCATCTGCCCCGCGAGTCAGGCGGTGAGTTTCAGGCTCATGCCAGCCGATGACCGGGGCGTTCTTCTGTATGGCTCATGCCCCTGAGCCCTAGGCTTTGGCGCCCCGCACTCCGGGGCGCCTTTTTGTTTGTGTGCTCCGTGGCACGGTCGCGCAGAACTCATGCCACGACAGCAAGCTCCATGGCCGTCAATGTGCCGCCGCCAGTGAAATTGAGACTTGGACCACAAATACGTAGGCCATCGCCTACACAACGACGTGCCGCACGCCGATAGGACGATTCCTCACGCCGATGCATGCTTCGCACGCTGGCATGGCGACCGTTGCATGGATGCGCGACCGCAAGCCGGCGTACTTCATCCCAGAGGGGCAAGCACGATGATCATCTACGCGCTCAAGCCTTCGCACGAAGGCCAATGGAATATCTGCCGCTCGGGCTTCTGCCTGTTCAGCGGCCTGCGCCTGGGGCCGGCGATCACGCTGGCGCGGGAAGTCGCACGCGACGAGCACGCGCGCTCGGGCCGTTCGATCTGCGTGGAAATGCCGGGGCTGGGTTCGGCCATCCGGCTGGCGCAGTACGAGGACCGCTCGATCGAAGGCTTCGCCGTCGCCGGTTGCTGATCCGCCGGCGCGGCGCCATCCGCTTCTTGTCATTCCCGCCCGGGCACGGGCAAAGTGGCGCGATTCCCTCCCCAGGACGCCGCCCATGCTTCTGTCCCGCCGCCTCGCCGCCGCCGTGCTGCTGGCGCTTGCCCTCGCGCCGTTGCAGGCCGCCACGCTGCTCGTCAACGCACGCGTGCACACCATGGATCCCGCCAGGCCCGAGGCCACCGCGCTGGCCTGGGACGGCGAAGGCCGCCTGCTCGCTGTAGGCACCACGGCCGAACTGCAGG
This sequence comes from Dyella sp. SG609, assembly GCF_012275375.1. Taxonomy (GTDB): domain Bacteria; phylum Pseudomonadota; class Gammaproteobacteria; order Xanthomonadales; family Rhodanobacteraceae; genus Dyella_D; species Dyella_D marensis. The sequence continues at coordinate 651,691 of NZ_JAAZQJ010000001.1, forward strand.
AGAAGTTCGCCGGTGCGGAGTCGGTGGATGCGCACGGCGCGACGGTGATCCCCGGCCTGATCGACGCCCATGGACACGTACTCGGCCTGGGGATGGTCCGCGGCCAGGCCGACCTGGTCGGCGCGCATTCCAAGGCGGAGATCGTCCAGCGCCTGAAGGATTTCGCCGCGAAGCTGCCCAAGGACGCCTGGCTGCTCGGCCGCGGCTGGGACCAGAACCTGTGGCCGGACAAGCAGTTTCCCAGCGCGGCCGATCTGGATCAGGCATTTCCGGATCGGCCGGTCTTTCTCGAGCGCATCGACGGCCACGCTTCCTGGGCCAATACCGCGGCGATGAAGAAGGCCAGCAAGCCGCTCGATGGCGACTGGCAGCCGGATGGCGGGCGCATCGTGCGCGTCGGCACGCGCGCCACCGGCGTGCTGATCGACGGCGCGCAGCCGCTGGTGGGCAATGCGGTGCCGCCGCGGACCCCGGCGCAGACACGCGAGATGTACCGCACCGCCTTCAAGGAGCTGGTGGCGCAAGGCCTGACCGGCGTGCACGACGCCGGCGTCAGCCTGGACGATTTCCGCGTGCTGCAGCAGATGGCCAAGGCCGGCGATATCCCGCTGCGCCTGTACGAAATGGCCGACGGCAACCATGCCGCGCTGGAATGGCTGTGCATGCAGGGCGGGCAATGGATCGACGACAGCGGCCGCCTGCGCATGCATACGGTGAAGCTGTACATGGACGGCGCGCTGGGCAGCCGCGGCGCGGCCCTGCTGCAGGACTACAGCGACGACCACGGCAATCGCGGCATCTTCGTCACCTCGCCGGAGGACTACCGCGTCGCGGTGGAGAAGGCGCACAAGTGCGGCGTGCAGGTGGCCACCCATGCCATCGGCGACCGCGGCAACCGCATGGTGCTGGACACCTACCAGGCCGCGCTGGGCAAGGACGCGCAGGGCGACCACCGCTGGCGCGTGGAGCACGCGCAGATCCTGGCGCTGGACGACATCCCGCGTTTCGCCAAGCTGCATCTGATCGCCTCGATGCAGCCGACCCATGCCACCTCGGACATGCCCTGGGCCGCGCAGCGCCTGGGCATCGACCGCCTCAAGGGCGCCTATGCCTGGCAGCGCTTCCTGCACGAGCAGGTGCCGCTGGCCTTCGGCTCGGATTTCCCGGTGGAAAGCCCCAATCCGATGCTGGGCATCTATGCGGCGATCACCCGCCAGGACCTGAAGGGCCAGCCGCCGGGCGGCTGGCTGCCGGACCAGAAGGTCAGCCGCATCCAGGCCCTGGCCGGCTTTACCCGCACCGCGGCCTATGCGGCTTTCATGGAGCGCGAGGTGGGCATGCTGAAAGAAGGCATGCGTGCCGACTTCGTGGTGCTCAATGCCGACCCGCTGACCATTCCGCCGCGCCAGGTCGCCGACCTCAAGCCGCTCAGCACCTGGGTCGACGGCAAGGCCGTGTACGAAGCCGGAAAAGCCGACGCCGCGCGATGAACTGCGCGGCGCCGGCCGGGGTGGAGGGCAGGGTGGAACTTAAGCCGCCTTGCGGGCAACCACGCCGATGCTGGCCTGGGCGGTCTTCAGCGCTTCGATCTTGTGGTCGGCGCTGACGTTCACGCCTTCGGCGCGGACGAATTCCACGTCGGTGATGCCGAGGAAGCCGAGCACCGCGCGCAGGTAGGGCTCCTGGAAGTCGAACGACTGGGCGGCCGTGCCCTGGCCGTAGAAGCCGCCGCGGCTGGAGGCGATCACCACGCGCTTGCCCTTGGCCAGGCCTTCCGGACCGTTCGCGGTGTAGTGGAAAGTCTTGCCGGCGACCGCCACGCGGTCGATCCAGGCCTTCAGTGCGCTGGGCACGGAGAAGTTGTACATCGGGGCGCCAATCACGATCACGTCGGCGGCCAGGAATTCTTCCAGCACGGCGCTGCCGAGCACGGCGGCCGGATCGGCGGCGTCGGCCACCGGGCTCCAGTGCGGGATCGGCTGGGCGGCGAGGTCGCGGTAGGTGACTTCCGCGCCCGGCTGTTCGCGGACCAGCTCGGCTACGATGGCGGCGGTCAGGCCGCGGGACACCGAGTGGCTGCCCAAGGCGCTGGAATCGATGTGCAGGACTTTCATGGCGCTATTCCTCGTTCGGGGGCCGGTCGGTATGCCGGCGACGGGAATAACGATATTCTTGGAACAATCATCCGATAAGCCGGGTGATTGCGAACGAATTGTTTCATATTGGAAACGACGATGAGCGTACTCGACGGCGCCCTGCAGGACCTCAACGACCTCTATTTCTTCGCCTCGGTGGTGGAGCACGGCGGTTTCTCGGCCGCGGGGCGGGCGCTGGGCATCCCCAAGTCGCGCCTGAGCAAGCGCATCGCGCAGCTGGAAGACCGCCTCGGCGTGCGCCTGCTGCAGCGGACCACGCGCCGCTTCGTGGTCACCGAGGTGGGCGAGCGCTTCTATTCGCACTGCCGCGCCGTGCTGGAAGAGGCGCGCGCCGCCCAGGACGCCGTGGACGAGCTGCGCACCGAGCCGCGCGGCGTGGTGCGGGTGAGCTGTCCCAACTCGCTGGCCCAGACCATCGTGGCGCACGTGCTGCCGGACTTCCTGGCGCAGTACCCCAAGGTGCAGGTGCGCCTGCAGGCCACCAACCGCCGGGTGGATCTGATCGGCGAAGGCGTGGACGTGGCGATCCGCGTGCGCTCCAAGCTGGATACCGACGCCACCCTGGTGATGCGCACCTTCGGCCAGTCGCGCGTGCTGATCGTGGCCAGCCCCAAGCTGCTGGAGCAGAGCGGACGTCCGAGGCTGCCCGCGGATCTTTCCGCGATCCCCGCGCTGGCCATGAACGAGCACGAGGGCGCGCACAGCTGGGAGCTGCTGGGCGCGGACAACGAGCGCGTGGTGGTGGATATCCAGCCGCGCTTGATCTGCGGCGATTTCTCCGTGCTGCTCGAATCCGCGCGGCGCGGCATCGGCGTCACCCTGCTGCCGGAATTCGTCTGCGCGCCGGCCATCACCAACGGCGACCTGGAAGTACTGCTGCCGGATTGGAGCGTGCCCGAGGGCACCATGCACTTCGTCTATCCGAGCCGGCGCGGCCTGCTGCCGGGCGTGCGCGCTTTTGTCGACTTCCTCGCCGAGCGCCTGCCGCAGGCGACGCTGCAGAAGCACGAGCAGTGCAGCAAGCGGCCCTGTCCGGAAGTCTGAAAAGCGGCGGGCGCGCGGGCCCGAAAGCTCCCGCGTGCTAGCATCCCGTTTGGACTTCCAAACCCTCAGAGCCTCGATGCGTATCGACACCAAGCTTCCGAAGGTGGGCACCACCATCTTCAGCGTGATGAGCCAGCTCGCCGTCGAGCACCAGGCGGTCAACCTGGGGCAGGGCTTTCCCGATTTCGAACCGCCGGAACCGCTGCGCGACGCCATCAGCCGCGCCATGGCCGAAGGGCGCAACCAGTACGCGCCGGGCATCGGCCTGCCGGCGCTGCGCGAGCAGATCGCGCTGAAGACCGAGCGCATGTACGGCCGCCGCATCGACGCGGGCACCGACGTCACCGTCACGTCCGGCGCCACCGAGGCGCTGTTCGCGGCGATCGCCGCGGTGGTGCGCGCGGGCGACGAAGTGATCATGTTCGACCCGGCCTACGACAGCTACGAGCCGGCGATTGACCTGCAGGGCGCCAAGGCGGTGCATATCCCGCTCACCGTGCCCAGCTTCGGCATCGACTGGCAGCGCGTGCGCGAGGCCGTCACGCCGCGCACGCGGATGATCCTGATCAACAGCCCGCACAATCCTTCCGGCGCGGTGCTGTCGGCGGCGGATCTGGACGAACTCGCGGCGATCGTGCGCGACACGGAGATCGTGGTGCTGTCCGACGAAGTGTACGAACACATCGTGTTCGACGGCGCGCTGCACCAGAGCGTGCTCCGCCACGCGGAGCTGGCCGGGCGCAGTATCGTGGTGTCCTCGTTCGGTAAGACCTATCACTGCACCGGCTGGAAGCTCGGCTACGCGGTGGCGCCGCCGGCGCTGTCGGCGGAGTTCCGCAAGGTGCACCAGTACCTCACCTTCTGCACCTTCCATCCGGCGCAGGTGGCGTTCGCGCAATTCATGGCCAGCACGCCGGAGCATTACCTGGAACTGCCGGCGTTCTACCAGGCCAAGCGCGACCGTTTCCGCGCGCTCATCCAGCCGTCCCGCTTCAAGCTGCTGGACGTGCCGGGCGGTTATTTCCAGCTGGTGGACTACGCCGCGATCCGCGACGAATCCGACGTGGCCTTCTGCGAGTGGCTGGTGAAGCACGGCGGCGTGGCGGCGATCCCGCTGGCGCCGTTCTACGAGACCGCGCCGGACACGCGCCTGGTGCGCCTGTGCTTCGCCAAGAGCGACGCCACCATGGAAGCCGCCGCGGAGCGCCTATGCAAGCTCTGACTGTCAGCCTGGTGCAGGGAGCCACGCGCTGGCACGACGCGCCGGCCAATCGCGACTATTACGGTGCGCTGGTGCGCGGCGTGGGCAGGAGCGACCTGATCGTGCTGCCGGAAACGTTTCTCTCCGGCTTCAGCAACGACACCCGCGCCAGCGCGGAAACCATGGACGGCGAAGGCGTGGCCTGGCTGCGCGCGCTGGCCCAGGAAGTCGGCGCCACCCTGTGCGGCAGCCTGGCCATCCGCGAAGGCGACACCGTATACAACCGCCTGCTGTGGGTGCGTCCGGACGGCAGCTTCGCGCAGTACGACAAGCGCCATCTGTTCCGTATGGCCGGCGAGCACACGCGCTACGGCGGCGGCCGCGAGCGGCTGATCGTGGAGCTGAAGGGTTGGCGCATCCTGCCGCAGGTCTGCTACGACCTGCGCTTCCCGGTGTGGCTGCGCAACCGCCGCGTGGAAGCCGCCGCGGGCGGCATGGATTACGACCTGGCCGTGTTCGTCGCCAACTGGCCGGCGCCGCGCCGCCAGCCGTGGCGCACGCTGCTGCGCGCGCGCGCGATCGAGAATCTCAGCTACGTGATCGGGCTCAATCGCGTCGGCGTGGATGGCAACGACTTGCCCTATGCGGGCGACAGCGCGGTGCTCGATGCGGTGGGCGAGCCGCTGATCGAGCTGGGGCCGCAGGAGCAGGTGGCGACGGTGACGCTGGATCCCGCACCGCTGCTGGCGCATCGCGAGCGCTTTCCGGCATGGATGGATGCGGATGAGTTTTCGCTGCAGCCGTAGTTGCTCGTCATTCCGGCGCAGGCCGGAATCCAGTGGCGATATTGCCAGGTTGTCGCGATATCGCGGCCGGCAACCGACCACAGCATCAAGGCGACAATCGAGCCTTATCGTCACTGGATTCCGGCCTACGCCGGAATGACGAGCAAGTGGAACGGCGCGGAATCTTCCATGCGCAAAAAAAGCCGCCTTTCGGCGGCTTTTTTTCATGCGCTCACAAAATCCCCAGCACCGATTCCGGCGGCCGCCCCAGCTTCGCCTTGCCATTGGCAACGACGATGGGTCGCTCGATCAGGCGCGGATACCGCGACATCGCCGCGATCAGGTCGTGCTCGCTCAGCGCGGGATCGTCCAGCCCCAGCTCGGCATATTCCGCCTCGCCCTTGCGGATCAGTTCGCGCGCCGTCATGCCGAGCTGATCGAGCAGCTGTACGAGTTCATCGATGCTGGGCGGCGTGTCGAGATAGTTGATCACCTCGCACTGGCAGCCGCGCTCCTGCAGCAGCGCGAGTGTGGCGCGCGACTTGGTGCACTGGTCGTTGTGATAGATGCGGACCGCGTCCATCGCCTGGACTCAGCGATTGCCGCCGCGCGGACCGCCACGGCCGCCGCCCTGCGGACGCCCGCCGCCACCGCCATGACGGTTGCCGCCGCCCTGGCCGGAGCGATTGCCGCCGCCCTGGCCCGGACGCCCGCCACCGCCACCCTGGCCGCCCGGACGAGCGCCGCCGCTGCGTGCCTGCGGACGTCCACCCTTGCCGCCCTGGCCCTGGCCGCCACCGTAGCCACCACCGCCGCCGTAGCCGCGGTTGCCGCCACCACCGAAGCCGCCGTAGGGATTGCCGCCGCCCTGCGCCTGGCCGCCGGGGCCGCGCTTGCCGCCGCCACCGCTGCGGCGATTGCCGCCACCGTAGCCCTGGCCCTGGCCGCCGCCACCTTCGCGGCTTTCGCCGGCGAACCAGGTGCGCACCGAGGGCAGTTCCTGGCCCGGTGCGACGCCGCGCTTGCCGCCCGTCTTGCGGCGGCCGGCGTTCGCGTTCGGACCGCGCTCGGGACGGGCGACGTTGCCGTTCACTTCCTTGCCCGGACGGCGGCGCTGCTGCTTGCCGCGTGCCGGTTCCTCGCGGATGCGGTCGTAGGCGCGCAGCTCGCGCGCTTCGTCCTGGTAGGCGCCGCTCCACGCGCCGCCGGCGCCGCGCTCGGGGCGGTACTCGGTGACGTTGCGGCTGGCGCGGCGCTGATGCAGCACGGGGCTAAGGGTGAGCACCGGCTGCGGCGCGCCCAGCCCGCTGGCCTGGCGCAGTTCCTTCACCGCTTCTTCGCCCAGCGCCTCGCAGTCGCCGCGGCGCAGGGTGCGCGACAACTCCACGCTGCCGTAGCGGATGCGCTTGAGGCGGCTGACCAGGAAGCCCTGCGAATCCCACAGGCGGCGCACTTCGCGGTTGCGGCCTTCGCGGATCACCACGCGGAACCAGCTGTGGCTGCCGCCGCGGCTGATCACGGCGATCTCGTCGAAGCGGGCGGGGCCGTCTTCCAGTTCCACGCCGGCCTTCAGCTTCTCGATGATTTCGTCCGGCACCTCGCCATGCACGCGGCACAGGTATTCGCGCACCAGGCCGCTGCGCGGATGCATCAGCGCATTGGCCAGCTCGCCGTCGGTGGTGAGCAGGAGCAGGCCGGTGGTGTTGATGTCCAGGCGGCCCACGGCGACCCAGCGCGCGCCCTTCAGGCGTGGCAGCTGCTCGAACACGGTGGGGCGGCCTTCGGGGTCTTCGCGGGTGGTCACCACGCCTTCGGGCTTGTGGTAGACCAGCACTTCGGTCTCGTCGCGGTTGTCGGTGGCGACCACGAACTGCTTGCCGTCCACCACCACGCGGTCGCCGGCGTGCACGCTGGCGCCGATGCCGGCGGCGCTGCCGTTGACTTCGACTTCGCCGGCCTGGATGCGCTGCTCGAGCATGCGGCGCGAGCCCAGGCCCGCGTTGGCCAGCACCTTGTGCAGGCGTTCTTCCAGGGCGGGCGCGTCGGTGGTGCGCGTGTCGCGCTTGAGGGTCAAAACGGATTTCTGCGGCGCATTCATGCGCGGTACTCCTCGGTGTCTTTCGTGGCGTCGCCATCGCTGGCGTCCGCTTCGTCCGCTGCCTCGGCGGCAGTGGGGGTGGATGATGCGGCGGGGTGCTCCTCGCCGGTGACGGGAGCCGCGGCCTCGACGGCCGCGGCCTCCTGGTGTTCTTCGACCGGCGCGGCGGGCGCGGCCGGTTCGGCGACTTCGCCGGCGGCTTCCGGCTGGCCCGCGACGTGGAATTCCTCTTCGCCTTCGGTGCGGCCGGGTGCCTCGTCTTCGTTGCTGGAGCTTGCTTCGGCGCCGTTCTCTTCGGCCTGAGCTTCTACTTCGGCCTGAGCTTCTGCTTCAGCGCGGGCGCGTTCCTCGGCCTCGGCTTCCGGGTCGATCGGCAGGTCGCGGATCACGCGCGCCGGCAGGTCTTCGATAAAGCGCAGCTGCGGGTCTTCCATGTCGCGGATTTCCGACAGCGGCGGCAGCTCGTCCAGCGACTTCAGGTTGAAGTAGTCGAGGAAGGCGCGGGTGGTGCCGAACAGCGCGGGCTTGCCGGGCACGTCGCGGTAGCCGACCACGCGGATCCACTCGCGCTCCTCCATCGTCTTGATGATGTTGGAGGACACCACCACGCCGCGGATCTGCTCGATCTCCGGGCGGGTGATCGGCTGGCGGTAGGCGATCAGCGCCAGCGTTTCCAGCAGGGCGCGCGAATAGCGGCTGGGTTTTTCCGTCCACATGCGCGAGATCCACGGATGGACCTCCTGGCGCACCTGGTAGCGGAAGCCCGAAGCCACCTCGCGCAGCTCGACACCGCGGCCGGCGCAGTCTTCCGCCAGCGCTTCCAGCGCACGCGACAGCTGCTCGCGGTCGACCTCGTCTTCCTCGCCGAAGAGGTCGCCCAGCTGCTGCACGGTGAGCGGCTGGGTGGCGGCGAGCAGGGCCGCCTCGATGATGTTCTTCAGTTGCTCGATCTGCATGGCCTGATCGGTTGAGGATGCTCGGTTGAGAGTGCCTGGATGGGTTCGGGGTCAGTCGGCGGCGGACGCCTGCGCGGGCGTGTCGTCTTCGACGGATTCCTCGGCCTGGGTGACCTTCGCCTTCACATAGATCGGAGCCAGCGGCTCCTCCTGCACGATTTCCACCAGCATTTCCTTGGCCAGTTCCAGCATGGCCAGGAAGGTGACCACCACGCCGAGCCGCCCTTCGCTGGGGTCGAACAGTGTCTCGAAGCGGTGAAAGCTGGCGTCGCCGAGCTTGCCCAGCAGCTCGCCCATGCGCTGGCGCACGCTCAGCGCCTCGCGCCGGATGGCGTGATGCCCGAAAAGCTCGGCGCGATGCAGCACGTCCTTCAGCGCCAGCAGCAGTTCCTTCAGGTCCAGCGGCGGCGGCAGCTTGATCACGGTGCGCTCGCCGCTGTCGGCGTGCACCACCACCGTGTCGCGCTCGACGCGGGGCAGGGCGTCGATGTCCTCCGCCGCGCGCTTGAAGCGCTCGTATTCCTGCAGCCGGCGCACCAGCTCGGCGCGCGGATCTTCCTCGACGCCTTCTTCCACCGGTGGCCGCGGCAGCAGCAGCCGCGACTTGATCTCAGCCAGGATCGCGGCCATCAGCAGGTATTCGGCGGCCAGCTCCAGCCGCATGTCCCGCATCATGTCGATGTATTCCAGATACTGCCGGGTGATCTCGGCGATCGGGATGTCCAGGATGTCCAGGTTCTGCCGGCGGATCAGGTACAGCAGCAGGTCCAGCGGGCCTTCGAACGCCTCCAGGATGACTTCCAGCGCATCCGGCGGGATGTACAGGTCCTGCGGCATCTGCAGCACGGGTTCGCCGCGCACGATGGCCAGCGGCATTTCCTGCTGTTGCGGTACCGACGCGAAAGCGTCCTGCGGTGCTGCCACCGGCTGAGGCTCGACTGGCTCAGTGCTCATCAATGCATGTCGTTGGGCCGCCCATGACGGCTTGCAGTGCGTTCAACACGTTCGGAACCGTTCGATTCCACCGGCATTCGCTGAGGCTGTCCCCCGCTCTCGGGCGGCGGCCATCCGGCGGTCACCCGTGAAACTCCTTGAGGCTCGATCACCACGGGCGCTCTGGCGTCCGTCACGGCCTTGCATGATGAAACCGCGCCTGCGGCGGCATCGGTCAGGCTGGCCGTGAACAATTCCTGCAACCGGACCGGGAGGCAATCCACGGCGAACGGCAAGCCGGGCCGCGCGTTGAACTGCGCCACGGCGTGAACAGGAGGTCTGCTGGGTGTCGGGCGGGTGCTCCGGCGGCGTCTGGCTCGAACGGCAGGCGCACCCTGTAACCCACGTGCGATCAAGGTTAACGGCTGCATGCGGCCAAGTCCAGTATGCGTACGGCCTACCAAGCGTGCGGGTGCATCGGCAGAATGCCGCGGATGCGTGGTTTGGAAGGGCTCGATCGTCCACGTCGCAAGGGCAGCATGTGACCCGCCGCGTCTGGCCTGGGCGTCGGCGCCGATGCAATGGAAACGCTCGATGGAAGCGACACAGCTTCAAGGCGCCCGCAAAACGGCGGGAAATGGCCGAATCCCGCGTGCCGGTGGGTTCCGGGCGCGTCGCCGGCAGAATATTACGACGTGGCACGGCGCTTGCTTTACGCCACGGTAAGGGCAGTTTGATCGGCGCGGGGATAGGCCGCATGCGCGGCGGGGGTCCATTTCACGGGCACTAGTGCCTGCCGCGAATAAGTTGGATGACGCTGCACGGCAGCGGGGATGGGAGGGAAAGGCATGACCAAAGCCGGCGGCAAGCACCATAACGATGGTCCGGAGCAGCTGCGCCCCGCGCGGATGCGCATCGAGACGACCGTACTGATGAGCCGCGGCAGCCAGTCACAGCCGACGGAACTGGTAGACATCTCGGCCACCGGCGCGCTGCTGCGCCGCCCGCTGGGATGGCAGGGCGAAGTAGGGCAGAGCTGGATGCTGGACATGATTTTCGGCCACGACCTGCACATCCATCTGGAGGCCCAGGTGAAGCGCATCTCGGACCGGCACATCGGTTTCGCGTACACGCGCATACCGGAGGACAAGCAGGTTCCGCTATGGAATCTGCTGGGCGGCTACGCCGACATCCTGGAGACGTGGCACGACGATTGATTCGTCGCGGCAGCCGCTGGCGGAATCCCGCGTGGATCGGCGCGGGCGAGGCAGCCTGGAGCCTGTCCGAACTCCCTGGGGAGGACAGGCTCCTCGCTGGTTCATGAGTTGATCCATCAGGCCGCCGAGGCGGCCGGCTTCTTCTCGTCGCGCAGTTCGCGGCGGAGGATCTTGCCCACATTGCTCTTGGGCAGCGCATCGCGGAATTCGATCAGCTTGGGCCGCTTGTAGCCGGTGAGGTTGGCGCGGCAGAACTCCTTCAGCGCTTCCTCCGTCAGGTTCGGGTCCTTGCGCACCACGAACAGCTTCACCACTTCGCCGGAATGCTCGTCCGGCACGCCCACCGCGGCCACTTCGGCCACGCCGGGGTGGGTCATGACGATGTCCTCGACCTCGTTCGGATACACGTTGAAGCCGGACACCAGGATCATGTCCTTCTTGCGATCGACGATATAGACGTAGCCATTCTCGTCCATGCGCGCGATGTCGCCGGTGTGCAGCCAGCCGTCGGTGCCCAGCACCTTGGCGGTCTCGTCCGGGCGCTGCCAGTAGCCCTGCATCACCTGCGGGCCTTTCACCATCAGCTCGCCCACTTCGCCGAACGGCAGCGGCTGGCCTTCCTCGGACCAGATCGCCACGTCGGTGGAAGGAATCGGCAGGCCGATCGAGGCGTTGTAGTCCTTCAGGTCCAGCGGATTGATGCAGGCCGCGGGCGAGGTCTCGGTCAGGCCGTAGGCTTCGGCCAGGGTCACGCCGGTGACTTTCTTCCAGCGCTCGGCCACGGCGCGCTGCACGGCCATGCCGCCGCCCAGGCTCAGGTGCAGGCGCGAGAAATCGACCTGGTCGAAGCCCGGCGTGTTGAGCAGGCCGTTGAACAGCGTGTTGACGCCGGTGAGCGCGGTGAAGCGCGACTTCTTCAGTTCCTTGACGAAGGCCGGCATGTCGCGCGGATTGGTGATCAGCCAGTTCAGGCCGCCCAGGCGCGTGAACACCAGGCCGTTCGCCGTGAGCGAAAAGATGTGATACAGCGGCAGGGCGGTGATGATGACCTCTTCGCCCTCCTTGGCATTGGTGCCGATCCAGGCACCCGCCTGCAGCATGTTCGCCACCATGTTGCCGTGCGACAGCATGGCGCCCTTGGCCACGCCGGTGGTGCCGCCGGTGTACTGCAGGAAGGCCAGGTCGTCGTGGGTGAGCTCGACTTTCGGCGCCTGATGCGCGGCGCCCTGCGCCAGCGCGTCGCGGAAGCGCACGGCCTGCGGCAGGTGGTAGTCGGGCACCATCTTCTTGACGTACTTGACTACCAGGTTCATCACCTTGCCCTTCAGGCCGAGCAGGTCGCCCAGGCCCGTGGTGACGATGTGCCTGACCTGTGTCTCGGCCACCACCTGCTGCACGGTGGCGCCGAAGTTGTCCATCACCACCAGCGCCTTGGCGCCGGCGTCTTCGAGCTGGTGCTTAAGTTCGCGCGCGGTGTACAGCGGGTTGGTGTTGACCACCACCAGGCCGGCGCGCAGCGCGCCGAACAGCGCGATGGGGTACTGCAGCACGTTGGGCATCATGATCGCGATGCGGTCGCCCTTGACCAGCTTCAACACGCCGGTGAGGTAGCCGGCGAAGTGGCGGCTCAGCTCGTCGATCTCGCCGTAGCTCAGCTCCTTGCCGAAGCTGTGGAAGGCGGGGCGGTCGCGGAACTTCGCGAAGGCTTCCTCCAGCACCGCGGCGACGGAAGCGTAGGCATTGAGATCGATCTGCGCGGGTACGCCTTCCGGATAATTAGCCAGCCACGGACGCTCGTTGCTCATGTTGTATCCCTGCTCCTGGTATCGAATGCCGCCGCTCGCGCGCATGGGGCATCATGGTCACAGGGCATTGGAGCATACGCCCGCGTACAGCGGCAAGCCGCGTTGCAGCGGGTTTTTCGAGGGGTGATCGGTCGATGCGCAAGCTTGTTTTTCTGCTGTTTTTCGCCGTGCTGGCGATGGCCCTGGCCGGCTGCCGGCGCGCGCCCGACGAGGTGCGCATCCGCCAGTCCATCGAGGCCGCGCGCACCGCCGCGGCCGACGCCGATGCCGGCGCGCTCACCGGCGTGCTGAGCGAGGACTTCGACGGCAACGGCGGCGCCATGAGCGCCAAGGACCTGGGCAATCTGCTGCGCCTGGCGAAGTTCCGCGGCGAGAGCGTGCATGCGGTGCTCGGCCCGATCGAGGTGGAGCCGCGCGGCGACCGCTACGTGGCGCGCTTTACCGTCACCCTGGGCAGCGGCGGCAAGCTGTTCCCGGCGGAACTGGGCATGTTCAAGGTGGAGACGGGCTGGCGCAGGGAAGGGCGCGAGTGGCGCTGCTTTACCGCGAGCTGGGAACAGCAGCTGTAAGCCGTCCCAAAAAGAACGCCGCCTGAGGGCGGCGTTCTTTCAAGCGTTGGGAACGAAGGCCTCAGGCCGCCTTCTTCCCCGCCAGCTGCCGCAGCACGTACTGCAGGATGCCGCCGTGGCGGAAGAACTCCCGCTCCTTCGGCGTCAGCAGCAGCACCTTCACGGTGAACTCCTTCCTGCTGCCGTCCGGCGCGGTGGCGGTGACCTTGGCCACCTTCGACTCGCCGTCGTTCAAGCCGGTGATGTCGAACACCTCCTTGCCGGTCAGGCCCAGCGACTGCGCGCTCTGGCCGTCCTCGAACTGGCACGGCAGCACGCCCATGCCGACCAGGTTGGAGCGGTGGATGCGCTCGAAGCTCTCGGCGATCACCGCCTTCACGCCCAGCAGCAAGGTGCCCTTGGCCGCCCAGTCGCGCGAGGAGCCGGTGCCGTATTCCTTGCCGGCCAGCACCACCAGCGGCGTGTGCTCGGCCTTGTACTTCATCGCCGCGTCGTAGATCGCCAGCTGCTCGCCGCTGGGCACGTGCAGGGTGTAGCCGCCTTCGACGCCGTCCAGCATCAGGTTCCTGATGCGGATGTTGGCGAAGGTGCCGCGCACCATCACGTCGTCGTTGCCGCGGCGCGAGCCGTAGGAGTTGAAGTCCTTCGGTTCCACGCCCTTGCCGATCAGGAAGCGGCCCGCCGGGCTGTCCTTCTTGATCGAGCCGGCCGGCGAGATGTGGTCGGTGGTGATGGAGTCGCCGAACAGGCCGAGCACGCGGGCGCCGTGGATGTCCTCCACCTTGCCGACTTCGCGGGTCATGCCGTCGAAGTAGGGTGGGTTCTTGATGTAGGTGGAATCGCCCCACTGGTACACCGAGCCATCCGGCGAGGCGATGTGGTTCCAGCGGTCGTCGCCCTTGAACACGTCGGCGTAGTTCTTGGTGAACATGGCCGGGTTGATCGCGCCGGCGATGGTGTCGGAGATCTCCTGGTTGCTCGGCCAGATGTCCTTCAAGTACACCGGCTTGCCGTCGCTGCCGGTGCCCAGCGGTTCCTTGCTCAGATCCACGTCGAGCGAACCGGCCAGCGCATACGCCACCACCAGCGGCGGCGAGGCGAGGTAGTTCATCTTCACTTCCGGGTGCACGCGGCCTTCGAAGTTGCGGTTGCCCGACAGCACCGACGCCACCGCCAGATCGCCCTCGGCGATGCCCTTGCTGATTTCCGCCGGCAGCGGGCCGGAGTTGCCGATGCAGGTGGTGCAGCCATAGCCGACCACGTAGAAGCCGACCTTCTCCAGCTCCTTCAGCAGGCCGGTCTGCTCGAGGTAATCGGTGACCACCTTCGAACCCGGTCCGAGCGAGGTCTTCACCCACGGCTGCGCCTTCAGGCCCTTGGCCGCGGCCTTCCTGGCCAGCAGGCCGGCGGCGAGCATCACGGCGGGGTTGGAGGTATTGGTGCAGGAGGTGATCGCGGCGATCACCACCGCGCCGTCGGATAGACGGAAATTCTCGCCGTCCTTCTCCACCAGCACGCCGCTTTCGGAAACCGCATTGGCGGGATTGCCGATCGCGGAGGAGCCGCCTTCATTGATGAAGTTCGAGGTGTCGCCGTTGCGCGGACGGCGGTTGGCCGTGAGCGGGCCGAGCGCGTCGCGGAAGCTCTTTTCGACGTCCTGCAGCAGCACGCGGTCCTGCGGACGCTTGGGGCCGGCCAGCGAGGGGCGCACGTCGCCCAGGTCCAGTTCCAGCGTGGTGGTGAATTGCGCGTGCGGGGTGTTCTCGTCGTGCCACAGGCCCTGCGCCTGCGCGTAGGACTTGACCAGCTCGATCTGCTCTTCGCTGCGGCCGGACAGGCGCAGGTAGTTCAGCGCTTCCTGGTCGATCGGGAAAATGCCGCAGGTGGCGCCGTATTCCGGCGCCATGTTGCCGATGGTGGCGCGGTCGGCCAGCGCCAGATCCTTCAGGCCGGGGCCGAAGAACTCCACGAACTTGCCCACCACGCCGAGCTTGCGCAGCATCTGGGTGACGGTGAGCACCAGGTCGGTGGCGGTCACGCCTTCGGCAAGCTTGCCGGTGAGCTTGAAGCCCACCACCTGCGGAATCAGCATCGACGACGGCTGGCCCAGCATGGCCGCCTCGGCCTCGATGCCGCCCACGCCCCAGCCCAGTACGCCCACGCCGTTGATCATGGTGGTGTGCGAGTCGGTGCCGAACACGGTGTCCGGATATGCCCAGGACTGGCCGTCCTTCTCGCCGGTGAACACCACGCGGCCGAGGTATTCCAGATTCACCTGGTGCACGATGCCGGTGCGCGGCGGCACCACCTTGAAGTTGTCGAACGCCTTCTGACCCCAGCGCAGGAAGGCGTAGCGCTCCTGGTTGCGCTGGAATTCGATCGCCACGTTCTGTTCCAGCGCGGATTCCGAACCGTACACGTCGACCTGCACCGAGTGGTCGATCACCAGTTCCGCCGGCGCCAGCGGATTGATCTGCCTGGCGTCGCCGCCGAGCTTCACCACCGCGTCGCGCATCGCCGCCAGGTCGACCACGCAGGGCACGCCGGTGAAGTCCTGCAGCACCACGCGCGCGGGCATGAAGGCGATCTCGGTATCCGGCTCGGCCTTCGGGTTCCAGCGCGCGACCGCTTCGATTTCCTTGGCGGTGACGTTGACGCCGTCCTCGTGGCGCAACAGGTTCTCCAGCAGGATCTTCATCGAGTAGGGCAGGTGCTTGATGTCGAAGCGCTGGCCGAGCTTGGCGAGGCTGGCGATCTGGTACGAGCTGCCGTTGACCTTGAGGGTGTCGCGGGTGGCGAATGAATCCAGCATGGGTTGAACTCCTGTTGCTTGGGGTCGCGGCGCTGAGGTGGCGTCGCTGGGGGATCCTAGGGCAGCCGGCGTGAGCATCGGGCGCAAACAAGCCCTTCCGTTCTGCCGATTCCGGGGAGTTTGAGGCAAACGGCGCTACGCGCAAGTTACCGGGCGGGCGATTTGCCGTTGCCGTCATTGCAAGATATCGAACGCAGGCGGAAACAACGTCTTGCGTTGCGGCAGATGGCCTGCGGCTGGCAAAATGAGCGGCTGAAACGACCTCCGGAAGCGGCTTGGGGACTGGCTTTGCGGCCTCCTGCCAACTCGGGTGACGTTCCGCTTCCCGCCACGCCAACGGACGAGAACCACATGCTCAACGCCTATCGCCAACACGTCGCCGAGCGCGCCGCCCTCGGGATCCCCGCGCTGCCGCTGACGGCCCAGCAGACCGCCGACCTGATCGAGCTGCTGAAGAACCCGCCCGCCGGCGAGGAGGCCTTCCTGGTCGACCTGATCAGCAACCGCGTGCCGGCCGGCGTGGACGACGCGGCCAAGGTCAAGGCCTCGTACCTGGCCGCCGTGGCGTTCGGCAAGGAAGCCTGCCCGCTGCTCAGCCGCGAGAAGGCCACCGAACTGCTCGGCACCATGCTGGGCGGCTACAACATCCATCCGCTGATCGAACTGCTGGACGACGCGCAGGTGGGCGGCATCGCCGCCGATGCGCTGAAGAAGACCTTGCTGATGTTCGACTCCTTCCACGACGTGAAGGAAAAGGCCGACAAGGGCAATGCCAACGCCAAGAGCGTGCTGCAGAGCTGGGCCGACGCCGAGTGGTTCACCAGCCGTCCGGAAGTGCCGCCGAGCCTGACCATCACCGTGTTCAAGGTGCCGGGCGAGACCAACACCGACGACCTGTCGCCGGCCCCCGACGCCACCACCCGCCCGGACATCCCGCTGCACGCGCTGGCCATGCTGAAGAACAAGCGCGAAGGCGCGCCGTTCCAGCCGGAAGAAGACGGCAAGCGCGGCCCGATCCAGCAGATCCAGGACCTGGCCAGGCAGGGCCACCTGGTGGCCTACGTGGGCGACGTGGTCGGCACCGGCTCCAGCCGCAAGTCCGCCACCAACTCGGTGCTGTGGTGGACCGGCGAGGACATCCCCTTCATCCCGAACAAGCGCTTCGGCGGCGTGTGCCTGGGCAGCAAGATCGCCCCGATCTTCTACAACACCATGGAAGACGCCGGCGCGCTGCCGATCGAGCTCGACGTGTCGAAGATGGACATGGGCGACGTGGTCGAGCTGCGCCCGTACGAGGGCAAGGCGCTGAAGAACGGCGAGGTGATCGCCGAGTTCCAGGTGAAGTCCGACGTGCTGTTCGACGAAGTGCGCGCCGGCGGCCGCATTCCGCTGATCATCGGCCGCGGCCTCACCGCCAAGGCGCGCGAGGCGCTGGGCCTGGCTCCGTCCACGCTGTTCCGCCTGCCGCAGAACCCGGCCGACACCGGCAAGGGCTACACCCTGGCGCAGAAGATGGTCGGCCGCGCCTGCGGCCTGGCCGAAGGCGAGGGCGTGCGCCCGGGCACCTATTGCGAGCCGAAGATGACCTCGGTCGGTTCGCAGGACACCACCGGCCCGATGACCCGCGACGAGCTGAAGGACCTGGCCTGCCTGGGCTTCTCGGCCGACCTGGTGATGCAGTCGTTCTGCCACACCGCGGCGTATCCGAAGCCGGTCGACGTGAAGACCCACCACGAGCTGCCCGCCTTCATCTCCACCCGCGGCGGCATCAGCCTGCGTCCGGGCGACGGCGTCATCCACTCCTGGCTCAACCGCATGCTGCTGCCCGACACCGTCGGCACCGGCGGCGACAGCCACACGCGCTTCCCGATCGGCATCTCCTTCCCGGCCGGCTCCGGCCTGGTGGCCTTCGCCGCCGCCACCGGCGTGATGCCGCTGGACATGCCCGAGTCGGTGCTGGTGCGCTTCAAGGGCGAGCTGCAGCCGGGCGTTACGCTGCGCGACCTGGTCAATGCGATTCCGCTGTATGCCATCAAGCAGGGCCTGCTCACCGTGGCCAAGCAGGGCAAGCAGAACATCTTCTCCGGCCGCATCCTGGAGATCGAAGGCCTGCCGAACCTGAAGGTGGAGCAGGCGTTCGAGCTGTCCGACGCCTCGGCCGAGCGCTCCGCCGCCGGCTGCACGGTGCGCCTGGACAAGGCGCCGATCATCGAATACCTCAACAGCAACATCACCCTGCTGAAGTACATGATCGCCCAGGGCTACCAGGACGCCCGCTCGCTGTCCCGCCGCATCAAGAAGATGGAAGAGTGGCTGGCCAACCCGCAGCTGCTGGAGCCGGATGCGGACGCCGAGTACGCCGCGGTGATCGAGATCGACCTGGCCGACGTGCACGAGCCGATCGTGGCCTGCCCGAACGACCCGGACGACGTGAAGTCGCTGTCCGACGTGGCCGGCGCGAAGATCGACGAGGTGTTCATCGGTTCCTGCATGACGAATATCGGCCACTTCCGCGCGGCGTCGAAGCTGCTGGAAGGCAAGCGCGATATCCCGACCCGCCTATGGGTGGCTCCGCCGACCAAGATGGACCAGCAGCAGCTCACCGAGGAAGGCCACTACGGCGTGCTCGGCACTGCCGGCGCGCGCATGGAAATGCCGGGCTGCTCGCTGTGCATGGGCAACCAGGCGCAGGTGCGCGAAGGCGCCACGGTGATGTCCACCAGCACGCGCAACTTCCCCAACCGCCTGGGCAAGAACACCAACGTGTACCTCGGCTCGGCGGAACTGGCGGCGATCTGCTCGCGCCTGGGCCGCATCCCGACCAAGGAGGAGTACATGGCGGACATCGGCGTGATCAATGCGAATGGCGAGAAGATCTATCGCTATATGAACTTCGATCAGATTGCCGATTTCAAGCAGGTCGCGGATACCGTCGACGCTTAATCGTGGAATCCTTCTCCCAACGGGAGAAGGTGGCGGCAGCCGGATGAGGGTTCGGCCGGAGCGGCGCACATCACTCTTGCGCTCCGGCCGTACCCTCACCCCAACCCCTCTCCCGATGGGAGAGGGGCTTTCAAGAGCCCGGCCCCGTGCCGGGCTTCGTCGTTTATGCTTTGCGCCGCCTCGATGCGGGGCTTCGGCGGCGAGGCGCGGGCAGCAGGATGATTTCCACTCATTTATCGGCCGTCTCGCTGCGCGACCTGATCCTGGTCCAGGCGGTGCGCCGCCACGGCAGCTTCAACAGCGCCGCGCGCGCCATGCACATCAGCCCCTCGGGCCTGTCGCACCAGGTGCAGAAAGTGGAGCAGGCACTGGGCACGCCGCTGTTCGAGCGCGGCGGCCGCCGGGTGGTGCCCACCGCCGGCGGGCAGCGCCTGCTGGAACAGATCGATGCGGTGCTGCTGGCGGCCGACCATCTGCAGCAGGCCGCGCGCGCCGGCGAGACCGCCTTCGGCGGCGAACTGCGCCTGGGCGTGCTGGCCACCTTGGGGCCGTACCTGCTGCCGCATCTGATCGCGCCGTTTCCGCAGCATTTCCCGGGCGCCCGGCTCAGCCTGTCGGAAGGCAAGCCGCGCGGCCTGCTGCGCCGCCTGCAGGAAGGCGAGCTCGATGCCGTGCTGGCGCAGCCGTCGCCGCCGGTGAGCGGCATCGCCATGCGCCCGCTGTTCTTCGAACCCTGGGAAGTGATGCTGCGCGCCGACCATCCGCTGGCCGGCCGCCGCACCCTGACGCTGGAGCAGCTCGACGCCGCCGACGCCACCCTGATGGCGGAGAGCCGCGCCGACGACGTGCTCGGCGGCGGCCACGTACAAGATGTAAGCCTGGAAAGCCTGGCCGCCCTGGTCGGCCTGCGCGGCGGCTACGCCCTGGTGCCGGCGCTGGCGCACGAGCGGCTGGCCTCGATGCCGGAAGTGGCGCTGGCCAAGTTCAAGGGGCAGGCGCCGGGGCGCGAGATCGCGCTGTACTGGCGCGAGGCCTCGCCGTGGGAGGCGGACCTGCAGGCGTTTGCCGAGCTGCTGCGCAAGCTGGCGAAGCAGCGGCCAGGACTGAAGGTGATGGGTTGAAGGCGATGGGTTGAAGGTAATGGGCTGAAGGCGGGCGACGCCGCCTGAGCGGCGTCAGCCGTTGTCCAGCGTCACCCCGGTCAACAAGCCCCGCGCCAGCATGCTGCACTGGCGCCGGTAGAACAGCAGCTGCCACTGGCGCCCGCCGATCTGCCGCCACAGCACCGCCGAACGCACCGCCGCCAGCAGGCTGGCGCGCACCTTCTCCACTACCTTGGGCTGCTGCAGCTGCTGCGGATTGCCGGTGACCATCACGCGCGGCTTCAGCGTGGACAGGGTGGACGCGTACAGCTCGGCCAGGCGCTTGACCACCTGCGGCGAGTCCTGGCCGAAGTGCTCGACCTGGCGCTGCGCGGCGACGATGCCTTTCTGCAGGTCGTCCAGCAGCTGGCGGTTGCGCGACAGGCTGCGCTCCAGCCGCATCACGGTGACCGCCATGCGGGTGACGCCCATGTCGCGGCCGGTGTCGTCCAGCTGGGCGATCAGCTGGCGCAGGCCCAGGCGCACGCCGCCGACATGGCCGTAGACGCCGACCACCGATGGCGCGTCGATGCGGAACACGCTGCCGACGCTGCTCTCGAACGCGCTCTCGTCGCAGCGCCCATCGTTGGCCAGCTGCTGGGTGAGCGCGGCGGCCTGGAACAGGCCGGCCAGCGCGAGCACGCGCTCTTCGGTCATGGCATAGGTTTCAAACACGTTGTGCGGACTCTTCGGGGACAGGGGCGGCGTTCCAGCCGCCGTAGGGAGCGTCGGTGCGGGCGATCACGGCGCCGCCCAGGCAAACCTCGCCATCGTAGAAAACTACGGACTGGCCGGGTGTGACGGCGCGCTGGGCTTCGTCGAAACGCACTTCCACGCCGGCGGCGTCGACGCGCACGGTGCAGGCCTGGTCGTGCTGGCGGTAGCGCGTCTTGGCGGTACAGCGGAATTCGGCGGCGGGCGCCGCGCCGGCCACCCAGGTGGGAGCGTCGGCATGCAGGCGCTGCGAGTGCAGCCAGTGGTTCTCGCCGCCCTGGGCCACGTACAGCACGTTGGCGCGCACGTCCTTGCCCACCACGTACCAGGCGTCGCCGCTGGCGCCCTGGCGGCCGCCGATGCCCAGGCCGTTGCGCTGGCCCAGCGTGTAGTACATGACGCCCTGGTGCTCGCCCACGCGCGCACCGTCTGGCGTGCGCATCTCGCCGGGGCGGGCGGGGATGTACTGGCTCAGGAATTCGCGGAAATCGCGCTCGCCGATAAAGCAGATGCCGGTGGAATCCTTCTTGGCGTGCGTCGGCAGGGCCGCGTCCAGGGCCATGCGGCGCACCGCGGATTTCTCGATCTCGCCGACCGGGAACAGCGTGGCGGCGAGCTGCCGCTGGCCCAGCGCGTGCAGGAAATAGGTCTGGTCCTTGCCGGCATCCACCGCGCGCAGCAGGCGGTGCCGCCCGTCGCGTTCGTCCACGCGGGCGTAGTGGCCAGTGGCGATCTTGTCCGCGCCGAGCGCGCGCGCTTCGTCGAGGAAGGTCTTGAACTTGATCTCGCGGTTGCACAGCACGTCGGGGTTCGGCGTGCGGCCGGCGCGGTATTCGGCGAGGAAATGCTCGAACACGCCGTCCCAGTATTCGGCGGCGAAGTTGCGCGCATGGAAAGGAATGCCCAGGCGGCCGCAGACCGCGACGGCGTCCTTGCGGTCGGCGTCGGCGGTGCAGGGGCCGGCGCGGTCGTCTTCTTCCCAGTTCTGCATGAACAGGCCTTCGACCTCGTGGCCGGCCTGTTGCAGCAGCAGGGCGGCGACCGAGGAGTCCACGCCGCCGGAGATGCCCAGCATCACTTTCACGGATAGCGGTCCTCGGGCAGCAGGCTGCTCAGCGCGGACAGCGGGACGCGCTGGCCGGCCAGCCAGGCGTCGATGCTCCGCAGCACCAGCGGGCTGCGCAGGCGGTCGCCCAGGCCGGCCACTTCGGCGCGGGTCAGCCACAGGGCGCGGCGGATGCCGGTATCCAGCCGGCGGTCCGGGTCGTGCCCGACCGGGCTGGCGGCGAAGCTGAAACGCAGCACGCTGTGGCCGTGCTCGGTGCTGCGCCACTGGTGCACGCCGACCAGCGCGTCGAGCTCGACGGTCCAGCCGGTTTCCTCCAGCGTCTCGCGCACGGCGGCGCTGGCCAGGCTTTCGCCATCGTCCAGATGGCCAGCTGGCTGGTTGTAGACGAGCCGGCCATTGACCTCTTCTTCCACCATCAGGTAGCGGCCGCCGTCGGCCACCACGCAGGCGACGGTGACGCGCGGACACCACACGGCGGCAGGGGCGGGAGCGGAATCGTTCATGGGCAGGGGATATAGCGCTTAAAGCCGGCACTGGAAAAGACGACATTGTGCCATCACCTGAAAGTGCTATCCCGGAACGCGGAAACCATCGCGTGGGCCGGGCGGTATACTGGCCACAAGATCGAGACAGCGGAACTCATGGCGCACGAACCCGAACACGAGCAAGGCACAGGGCATGGCCTGGCGTTGGAAACCGCCCGTCCGGAGGTGGCACGCCCGCCGCTGTTCCAGGTGGTCCTGCTCAACGACGATTTCACCCCCATGGATTTCGTGGTGGAGGTGCTGCGCAGCTTCTTTGGCCTGGACCAGGAGCGCGCGGTGCAGGTGATGCTTCACGTGCACACCCGCGGCAAGGGCGTGTGCGGGGTCTTCACGAGGGAGGTGGCCGAAACCAAGGTGACCCAGGTGAACGAATATTCACGTGCCCATCAGCATCCTTTGCTATGCACTATGGAAAAGCTGTGAGCGCCCCCATTTCGTGGTCATCGCGGCGTTAGCCGCCCTGCCATCCAAGCGGAGAAGGTCCGGATGTTCAGCAAGGATCTCGAAGTCACCATCGGCCAGTGCTACAAGCAGGCCCGCGAGCAGCGCCACGAATTCATGACGGTGGAGCACCTGCTGCTCGCGCTCACCGAAAACCAGTCGGCCCTCGGCGCCCTGCGCGCCTGCGGGGTCGACCTGCCACGGCTCACCCACGAGCTGGAAAAGATCATCGCCGAGACCGTGCCGGTACTGCCGCACGGCGACGAGCGCGACACCCAGCCCACCCTGGGTTTCCAGCGCGTGCTGCAGCGGGCCGTGTACCACGTGCAGTCCTCCGGCCGTAAGGAGGTCACCGGCGCCAACGTGCTGGTGGCGATCTTCGGCGAGAAGGACTCCCACGCGGTGTACTTCCTGCATCAGCAGGAAATCACCCGCCTGGACGTGGTCAATTACATCTCGCACGGCATCGCCAAGATCGGCGACGAGCCGTCCACCGGCATGCCCGGCACCGACCGCGAAGGCGAGGAGGGCGGCGATCCCAAGGGCAATCCCTTGAGCGAGTACGCCGCCAACCTCAACGAGCTGGCGCTGGAAGGCAAGATCGACCCGCTGATCGGCCGCCAGGACGAGATCGAGCGCACCATCCAGGTGCTGTGCCGCCGCCGCAAGAACAACCCGCTCTACGTGGGCGAGGCCGGCGTGGGCAAGACCGCCCTGGCCGAAGGCCTGGCCAAGCGCATCGTCGACGGCGACGTGCCCGAGGTGCTGGAAAACGCCACCATCTGGTCGCTGGACCTGGGCGCCCTGGTAGCCGGCACCAAGTACCGCGGCGACTTCGAGAAGCGCCTGAAAGCGGTGATCACCCAGCTGAAGAAGCAGCCGGGCTCGATCCTCTTCATCGACGAGATCCACACCATCATCGGCGCCGGTTCCGCCTCGGGCGGCACCATGGACGCTTCCAACCTGATCAAGCCGATGCTGGCCTCCGGCGAGCTGCGCTGCATCGGTTCCACCACGTTCCAGGAATTCCGCGGCATCTTCGAGAAGGACCGCGCACTGGCCCGCCGCTTCCAGAAGATCGACGTGGTCGAGCCCACCGTGGCCGACAGCATCGAGATCCTGAAAGGCCTGCGCTCGCGCTTCGAAGAGCATCACAACGTGGTCTATACCAACGAGTCGCTGAAGGCGGCGGTGGACCTGTCGGTGAAGCACATTCCCGACCGCCTGCTGCCGGACAAGGCGATCGACGTGATCGACGAAGCCGGCGCCCGCCAGCGCCTGCTGCCGGTCGACCAGCGCACCGGCAAGATCGACGTGCCGGAAGTGGAATACATCGTGGCCAAGATGGCGCGCATCCCGGCCAAGCAGGTCTCGGCCTCGGACCGCGACGTGCTGCGCAACCTGGAACGCAACCTCAAGATGGTGGTGTTCGGCCAGGATGCGGCGATCGAGGCGCTGGCCTCGTCGATCAAGATGGCGCGTTCCGGCCTGGCCGATCCGTCCAAGCCGATCGGCTCCTTCCTGCTCGCCGGCCCCACCGGCGTGGGCAAGACCGAGGTCACCCGCCAGCTGGCGATGCAGCTGGGCATTGAGATGATCCGCTTCGACATGTCTGAGTACATGGAAGCGCACTCCGTCTCGCGCCTGGTCGGCGCACCTCCGGGCTATGTCGGCTTCGACCAGGGCGGCCTGCTGACCGAGGCGGTGACCAAGCATCCGCACGCGGTGCTGCTGCTGGACGAGATCGAGAAGGCGCATCCGGATGTGTACAACATCCTGCTGCAGGTGATGGACCGCGGCGTGCTGACCGACACCAACGGCCGCGAGGCGAACTTCAAGAACGTGATCCTGGTGATGACCACCAATGCCGGCGCGCAGCAGGCGGCCCGCCGCGGCATCGGCTTCGTCAAGCAGAGCCACACCACCGACTCGATGGAAGTGATCCGCCGCACCTTCACGCCGGAGTTCCGCAACCGCCTGGACGCGGTGATCCAGTTCAACGCGCTGGATTTCGAGCACATCCTGCGCGTGGTGGACAAGTTCCTGATCGAACTGGAGACCCAGCTGGGCGAAAAGCACGTGTCGCTGGACGTGGACGCCGACGCCCGCCGCTGGCTGGCCGAGCACGGCTTCGATCCGCAGATGGGCGCGCGCCCGATGGCCCGCGTGATCCAGGAGAAGGTGAAGCGTCCGCTGGCCGACGAGCTGCTGTTCGGCAAGCTGTCCGAGGGCGGCAAGGTGCGCCTGAGCGTCGCCGACGGCGAGCTGAAGGTGGACACCGAGGAAGCGGAAAAACTGCCGGCGGTGGTTTCCTGAGCCGCCGCGGTTTCGCAGGCAGAAAGAAAAGGCCGCGCTCAGCGCGGCCTTTTCGTTTGCGGAACCCGGCCCGCTGGTGGGGCCGATCCGGATGCCCGCCCGTCCGGGCAGGCGGCCGGCATCACTTCATGCGATAGGTGATACGACCCTTGGTCAGGTCGTACGGAGTCATCTCCACCTTCACCTTGTCGCCGGTGAGGATACGGATGTAGTGCTTGCGCATGCGACCGGAAATGTGGGCGGTGATCACGTGCCCATTCTCCAGCTGCACGCGGAACATGGTGTTCGGCAGGGTCTCCATGACCGTGCCTTCCATTTCGATGACGTCGTCTTTGGCCATGCGTTCCGGTCGGTAAGAGGGCGGCCGTCGCGGCCGCGTAAGCGGGCGATTATGCCATGGAATAGCGGATGGTTAAAGAATCATCAGCCGAAGTGCTCGTCCAGCTTGCGGCGGATCTCCTGTTCCACCATCCCCTTGAGCGGGGCCAGCATCATGCCCAGCTCGGCCCGGACCTGGATGGCGTCGGTTCCCACCTCGATCGAGCCGTTGACCCCCGGCCGCTGGAAGCTGAGCGTGTCGCCCTGCCAGCTGCCCTCCATGCCGAACTTCTCGCGCATGCGCGCCGCCACCTGCTCGACCACGGCGCGGGCCTCGGGCACGGAAAGCTGGTGCGGGCGGCGGATGTCGATCTTGGGCATGGTCGGTTCCTGCGGAGAAACCACGCATATTAGCGGCGATAGCCACGCATGGCAGCGATAGCCACGCATTCAGCGCAGGCCGCATGGAGCGGACGCATGTATCTGCTAGAGTCCCGCCGGTCTCTAGACTGGTTCACAGATGCGCATCGAGTTTCCTCATTCGGCCCGCGAAGATTTTCGTTGGGAGCAGCCGCTGCTGAGGATCGGCAGCGCGCCCGACAACGATCTGGTGCTGGCCGAGCGCCAGGCCGGCAGCCACCACCTGCGCATCCAGCTGGATCGCCGCGGCTGGGTGCTGCAGGTGCTGCCGCAGGGGAACCGCATCTACGTCAATGCCCGGCCCGTACGCGAACGGGCGCTGCTGCGCGCCGGCGACATCCTGAGCGTCGGCGATTGCCGCATGCTGCTGTGCGCCGACGAGCTGCCCGAGGCCCGCGCCCCGCTCGAAAGCGTGTCCGATGCGGCCCGCTGCGCGGTGGCGCTGCGGGCGATGGGCGGCCCGCTGTCGGGCCGGGTGATCCCGGTCGACGGCGCGCTGGAATTCGGCCCGCTCGGCCGCTATCCGCTGGAACTGCCGCAGGGTGAGACGGCCTCGTTCCGCCTGGCCTGGAAGGACGGGCAGGTGTGGCTGGAATCGCTGCAGGGTTCCGAACGCTATCCGCTGCGCGTCAATGGCGCGCCGGTGCAGCGGGTGGCGCTGCATCCGGGCGACCAGATCGGCCTGGCCATGCACCGCTTCGTGGTCGATGCCCCGGGCCTGGAACGCGAGCCGGAACTGCCGCCGCCGCCGCCGGAACCGGAGCACCTGCCCGAGGAAGATGCCGGCCCGCGCGGCGAGGTGTGGTGGCTGATCGTCACCGCCGCCGTGCTGGCGCTGGGCATCGCCCTGATCTTGCTCGTCCGTTTCTAAAGCAACGGTTTTCTACGGTTGACGCTGGGTTGTTGCGGCGCGGCATAATGCGGCGCTTATTCCCTTCATAAAGGCGTCGCTCGTGAGCAGGGTCTGGAATTTCAGCGCGGGGCCGGCCGCGATTCCCACCGCGGTACTGGAACGCGCGCAGCGCGAACTGCTCGACTGGAACGGCAGCGGCGCCTCGGTGATGGAACTGTCCCACCGCGGCAAGCGCTTTATCGGCCTGGCCGAACAGGCCGAAGCGGACCTGCGCGAACTGCTGCGCATCCCGGCCGACTACGCCGTGCTGTTCCTGCAGGGCGGCGCCACCCAGCATTTCGCGCAGATTCCGCTGAACCTGGCGGGCGAGGGCGACAGCGCCGACTACATCGTCAACGGCCACTGGGGCGAGAAGGCGGCCAGCGAAGCGGCGCCGTACGTGCGGGTGAACGTCGCCGCCAGCAGCAAGGACGAGCATTACCTGCGCCTGCCGCCGCGCGGCAGCTGGCAGCTCGATCCGCGCGCGGCGTACGTGCACTACACGCCGAACGAGACCATCCACGGCGTCGAGTACCACGACGTGCCGGACGTGGGCGAGGTCCCGCTGGTCGCCGACATGTCGTCCAACATTTTGTCCGAGCCGCTCGATGTCAGCCGTTTCGGCCTGATCTACGCCGGTGCGCAGAAGAACATCGGCCCCTCCGGCCTGGTGGTGATGATCGTGCGCCGCGACCTGCTGCAGCGCGCCTCGCGGCCGATGGCGAAGATCTTCCGCTACGCCGATCACGCCGCCAACGATTCCATGCTCAACACGCCCAATACCTGGGGCTGGTACCTGGCCGGGCTCACCTTCCAGTGGCTGAAGGAGCAGGGTGGCCTGGATGCGATTGCGCGCCGCAACCACGACAAGGCCGCGCTGCTGTACCAGGCCATCGACGGTTCCGGCGGCTACTACCGCAACCCGGTGGAACCGGCCGCGCGTTCGCGCATGAACGTGCCTTTCACCCTGCACGACAGCGCGCTGGACGCGGATTTCCTCAAGGAATCCGAAGCCGCCGGCCTGCTCGCGCTGAAGGGCCACAAGGCGCTGGGCGGCATGCGCGCCTCGCTGTACAACGCGGTGCCGCTGGAGGCGGTGCAGGTGCTGGTGCAGTTCATGCGCGACTTCGCCGCGCGGCATGGTTGACCGGCGTGCCTGATCGCTTTTACCGCCGCCGATCAGGCACTATGCGTTTCCCCCGTTTGGACATCTTTACCCCCGAACCTCAGCTCATGACCGAATCAAAAGTCTCGCTCGAACAGGTGCGCGAACGCATCGACAGCATCGACCGCCAGATCCAGGAGCTCATCGCCGAGCGCGCGACCTGGGCCCAGGAAGTGGCGCGCGTCAAGGGCGAAGGGCTGTCGGCGATCGACTATTATCGCCCCGAGCGCGAGGCCCACGTGCTGCGCATGGTGGTGGACCGCAACCGCGGGCCGCTGTCCGACACGGAAATGGTGCGCCTGTTCCGCGAGATCATGTCCTCCTGCCTGGCGCAGGAAGACCCGCTCAAGGTCGGCTTCCTCGGCCCCGAAGGCACCTTCAGCGAGCAGGCCGTGCGCAAGCACTTCGGCCATGCCGCCTATGGCCTGCCGCTGGGCAGCATCGAGGAAGTATTCCAGGAGGTCGCCGCCGGCCATGCCGATTTCGGCGTGGTGCCGGTGGAGAACTCCGGCCAGGGCATGATCCAGATCACCCTGGACATGTTCCTTACTTCCGCAGCCACCATCTGCGGCGAGATCGAGCTGCGCGTGCACCAGTGCCTGCATTCGCAGAGCGGCAGAATGGAAGACATCAAGCGCGTCTATGCGCACGCGCAGTCGCTGCAGCAGTGCAAGACCTGGCTGCGCATCAACCTGCCGGGCGTGGAATGCATCGCGGTCAGCAGCAATGCCGAAGCCGCGCGCATGGCGCGGCATGCGGACGACGCGGGCGCGATCGCCGGCGAAACGGCCGGCCGCGTGTACGGCCTGAAGACGCTGGCCACCGGCATCGAGGACCGCGCCGACAACACCACGCGCTTCCTGGTCATC
This sequence comes from Dyella sp. SG609, assembly GCF_012275375.1. Lineage (GTDB taxonomy): Bacteria > Pseudomonadota > Gammaproteobacteria > Xanthomonadales > Rhodanobacteraceae > Dyella_D > Dyella_D marensis. The sequence goes on from NZ_JAAZQJ010000001.1 coordinate 680,101, forward strand.
GGCCGCTCGCTGTTCCCGCCCTCGGGCAACGACCGCACTTCGCTGCTGATCACCGTGAACGACAAGCCCGGCGCGCTGTACGACGTGCTCAGCCCGTTCGCCAAGCACGACGTCAGCCTCAACCGCATCGAGTCGCGCCCGGCGCATACCGGCAAGTGGCAGTACGCCTTCTTCATCGACGTGTCCGGCCATGTGCAGGACGCGCCGATCCAGGCCGCGATGCAGGAGATGGACGGCGCCGCCGCGCAGGTGCGCGTGCTCGGTTCCTACCCGGTGGCCTTGCCCTGATCCCAGACCGCGGCGGCCGCCGGCCGCCGCCCGGAGAAGCTTCGTGACCCGACTCGACTGGTTGAGCCAGCCCGCCCGCGCGCTGCACGGCAGCGTGCGCGTGCCGGGCGACAAGTCCGTTTCGCATCGTTCGATGATGTTGTCCGCATTGGCCGAAGGCCGCTCGCATATCCGCGGCTTCCTCGAAGGCGAGGACACCCGCGCCACCGCGGCGGTGCTGCAGAAGCTCGGCGTGCGCATCGAAACGCCCAGCGCCGGCGAGCGCGTGGTCGACGGCGTCGGCCTGCACGGCCTGCGCGGCACCGCCGAAGCGCTGGACTGCGGCAACGCCGGCACCGGCATGCGCCTGCTGGCCGGCTTGCTGGCGGGGCAGGCCTTCGACAGCACCTTGATCGGCGACGAGTCGCTGTCCAGGCGCCCGATGCGCCGCGTCACCGAGCCGCTCGCCGCGATGGGCGCGCGCATCGATACGCAGGATGGCCTGCCGCCGCTGCGCGTGCACGGCGGCCAGCCGCTCAAGGGCATCCGCTACACGCTGCCGGTGGCGAGCGCGCAGGTGAAGTCCGCGCTGCTGCTGGCCGGCCTGTATGCGCAGGGCGAGACGGAAGTGATCGAGCCGCATCCCACGCGCGACTACACCGAGCGCATGCTCGCCGCCTTCGGCTGGCCGATTGAATTCGAGCCCGGCCGCGCGCGCCTCAGCGGCGGCCATCGCCTGCGCGCCACCGACGTGGACGTGCCGGCGGATTTCTCCTCCGCCGCGTTCTTCCTGGTCGCCGGCAGCATCGTGCCCGGCGCCGAACTGCGCCTGCCGGCGGTGGGCCTCAACCCGCGCCGCACCGGCCTGCTGCAGGCGCTGCGCCTGATGGGCGCGGACATCACGGTCGAGCACGAACGCGAGAGCGGCGGCGAGCCGGTGGGCGATCTGATCGTGCGCCACGCGCAGTTGCATGGCGTGGAACTGCCGGAGGCGCTGGTGCCGGACATGATCGACGAATTCCCCGCGTTGTTCATTGCCGCGACGGCGGCCAAGGGGCGCACCGTGGTGCGCGGCGCGGCCGAGCTGCGCGTGAAGGAATCGGACCGCATCGCCACCATGGCCGCCGGCATGAAGGCCATCGGCGCGAATATCGAGGAGACGCCGGACGGCGCCATCATCGACGGCGGCGCGCTGCGCGGCGGCGAAGTGGACAGCCACGGCGACCACCGCATCGCGATGAGCTTCGCCGTTGCCGGCCTGATGGCGCAGGGCCCGATCCGCATCGCGGATTGCGCGAATGTGGCTACGTCGTTCCCGGGCTTCATGGAGCTGGCGAACGGCTGCGGCTTCGAACTGCGCACCGATGGCTGACGTAGGTTGGGGTGAGCCGCAGGCGAACCCCAACAGCGCGGCAACGTTGGGGTTCGCCTGCGGCTCACCCCAACCTGCGCGGGCCAGGCTCGTGTCAACCTTGCCCAGCGGTTAGGCTTGGCGCCTCCACACGAGGTCGCCATGTCCGCACACGTCCCGCCCTTCATCGTCGCCATCCCCGCCCGCTACGGCTCCACCCGCCTGCCGGCCAAGCCGCTGCGCGCCTTGGGCGGCGTGCCGATGGTGGTGCGCGTGGCCCAGCGTGCGCTGCAGGCCGGCGCGGCCCGGGTGGTGGTGGCGGTGGACGACCGGCGCGTCGCCGATGCGCTGGCCGGGCAGCAGGGCATCGATATCTGCATGACCCGCGCCGACCACGCTTCCGGCAGCGATCGCCTGGCCGAATGCGCCGCGCATTACGGCTGGGCGGACGACGCCATCGTGGTGAACCTGCAGGGCGACGAACCGTTCGCTCCGGCGGCCGGCATCCGCGAGGTGGCGCGTGCGCTGGCCGAGGACGATGCGCCGATGGCCACGCTGGCCACGCCCATCCTCGATGCGCACGAACTGTTCGATCCGAACGTGGTGAAGCTGGTGCGCACCGTGTCCGGCCGCGCGCTGTACTTCAGCCGCGCGCCGCTGCCCTGGGCGCGCGATGCCTTCGCCGCCAGCCGCGAGCAGCTGCCGGCGGATACGCCGTTCCTGCGCCATATCGGCATCTACGCGTACCGCGCCGGCTTCCTGCAGCGCTACACCACGCTGCAGCGCACGCCGCTGGAGCAGGCCGAATCGCTGGAGCAGCTGCGCGTGCTGGAACATGGCCACGCCATCGCCGTGCGCCTGACGCCGGAGCCGTTCCCGCCGGGGATCGATACCGAAGCCGACGTGCTGCGCGCCGAGCAATGGCTGGCGGCGCAGGGATGAGCGCGCCGCGCGTCCTGTTCGTGTGCCTGGGCAACATCTGCCGCTCGCCGCTGGTGGAAGGCGTGGCGCGCCAGCGCTGCGCCGAGGCGGGACTCGCCGTGGAGGTGGCCTCCTGCGGCACCGGCCATTGGCATGTGGGCGAGGGCGCCGACCTGCGCATGGTGCATGCGGCCGCGGCGGCGGGCTTCGATCTTTCGCCGCACCGCGCACGGCAGCTGCGGGCCGCGGACCTGGACGCATACGACCTGGTCTTCGCCATGGACAGCGACAATCTGCGCGGCATCCAGCGCTTCGTCACATCTCGCTCACGCGCCGAAACCGGCCTGTTCCTGCCCTGGACCGGCGCCGCGCCGCCGCAGGATTTCCCCGACCCGTACTACGGCGGCCCCGAAGGCTTCACCGCCTGCGTGGCGCTGGCCGAACGCGGCGTGGCCGGACTGATCGAGCGCCTGCGCCGGCGCTGATCCGCGCCATTGCAATGGCGACGCCGGCCTCCATAAGAGAGGGGCGAATCCCGTTAGAATTCACCCTATGCAGCCCACTCCGCCGCAGGCCTTCGACGGCAAGGCCTTCGTCCGCACCCTGACCACCTCGCCCGGCGTCTATCGTTATTTCGATGCCGAGGGCGAGCTGCTCTACGTCGGCAAGGCGGGCAATCTCAAAAAGCGCGTCGGCAGCTATTTCCTCAAGCCGCGGATGGAGCCACGCATCGCCTCGATGGTGTCGCAGATCGAGCGCGCCGAGATCACCATCACGCGCACCGAGGGCGAGGCGCTGCTGCTGGAATCGCAGCTGATCAAGTCGCTGAAGCCGCGCTACAACATCCTGCTGCGCGACGACAAAAGCTATCCGTACATTTATCTGTCCAGCAAAGAGGAGTATCCGCGGCTGGCCTTCCACCGCGGCGCCAAGAACCTGCCGGGCCGCTATTTCGGCCCGTATCCGAGCGCGTTCGCGGTGCGCGAAAGCCTCAACCTGATGCAGAAGCTGTTCAAGGTGCGCCAGTGCGAGGACAGCTATTTCCGCAACCGCTCGCGGCCCTGCCTGCAGCACCAGATCGGGCGCTGCACGGCGCCGTGCGTGCAGCTGATCACCGTTGACGACTACCGCAGCGACGTGCGCCATGCCGAGATGTTCCTGGAAGGTCGCAGCAGCGCGGTGATCGACGAGCTGGTGGGTTCGATGGAGCAGGCCAGCAAGTCGCTGGAATTCGAGCGCGCCGCCTCGATGCGCGACCAGGTGGCCGCGCTGCGCGGCCTGCAGGCGCAGCACCACGTGCATGGCGCCAGCGCCGACATGGACGTGATCGCCTGCCGCATCGAAGCCGGCATGGCCTGCGTCAGCGTGCTGTTCTTCCGCAACGGCATCAGCCTGGGCACGCGTGATTTCTTCCCGCGCCTGCCGCTGGATGCCGAGCCGGGCGACGTGATGGCCCAGTTCATCGCGCAGTACTACCTGGACCGCCCGGTGCCGCGCGAGCTGATCCTGTGCCAGCCGATTCCGGACCAGGAAATCCTGGCCGAGGTGCTGACCCAGCAATCCGGCCGCACGGTGGAACTGAAAGCCAGCGTGCGCGGCGAACGCGCGCGCTTCCTGCAGATGGCCGAGCGCAATGCGCAGGCCTCGCTCACCGCGCGCCTGGCCAGCCGGCAGACGCTGGGCGCGCGCTTCGACGACCTGCAGCGGCTGCTGGAGCTGGATGCATCGCCGCGTCGCATCGAATGCTTCGACATCAGCCATACCATGGGCGAGGCGACGGTGGCTTCGTGCGTGGTGTTCGGTCCGGAAGGGCCGGAGAAATCGCACTACCGCCGCTTCAATATCGCCGGCATCACGCCGGGCGACGACTACGCCGCCATGCACCAGGCGCTGACGCGCCGTTTCCGCAAGGTGGCGGAAGGCGAGGGCGCCAGCCCCGACATCCTGCTGATCGACGGCGGCGGCGGGCAGGTAGCGCAGGCGCTGGACGTGCTGAAGGAACTGGGCGTGAGCGGCATCCGCGTGGTCGGCGTGGCGAAAGGGCCGGGCCGCCGCGCGGGCGAGGAGACCTTGATCCTCGCCGACAGCGGCCGCGAGCTGCATCCCGGCCCGGCGTCGCCGGCGCTGCACCTGGTGGCGGCCGTGCGCGACGAGGCGCACCGCTTCGCCATCAGCGGCCATCGCAAGCGTCGCGAGAAGGCGCGCGAGCGCAGTGTGCTGGAAGAAGTGCCGGGCATCGGCGCACGCCGCCGCGCCGCGCTGCTCAAGGCCTTCGGCGGACTCGCCGGCGTGGAAGCGGCGGGCGTGGAGGAACTCACACGGATCAAGGGCATCGACCGTGGCCTGGCGGAGCGCATCTATGCGGCCCTGCATGGCTGAACCTTCGTTACTGTGGGCACGACGCGCGCATGCGACACTGCGCGGATGAGAGCTAAGGAACCTATGCGCATCAATCTGCCGACCTGGCTCACCCTGTTCCGCGTGGCGCTGCTGCCGGTGATGGTGCTGGTGTTCTACTGGCAGTTCCCGGGCCACAACATCACCGCCGCGGTGGTGTTCCTGCTCGCGGCGATCACCGACTGGCTGGACGGCTACCTGGCGCGCCGGCTCAATCTGACATCCGCGTTCGGCGCTTTCCTGGATCCGGTGGCCGACAAGCTGATGGTGGCGGTGACGCTGTTCCTGCTGGTGGAATCGCATCGCGGCGGCTGGGCCGGCGTGCTGATGGCGGTGACGGCGGCGATTATCGTCGGGCGCGAGATCAGCGTGTCCGCGCTGCGCGAGTGGATGGCCGAGATCGGCATGCGCGCGGCGGTGAAGGTGGCCTTCGTCGGCAAGCTCAAGACCGTGATGCAGATGATCGCGCTGGTGGTGCTGATCGTGCAGCACGAGAAGAGCGCCGAGGCGCTGCGCCTGTATCACATCGGCGAGGCGCTGCTGGTGATCGCGGGCGTGCTGACCATCTGGTCCGGCCTGTACTACCTGCGCGCCGCATGGCCGATGCTGCGCGGCGAACCGCCGCGCAACGAGCCGGCGAACGAGGAAAACGGCACCGTGTGACAGAGGCTTGACGACCGCGCTTTAGCCATTACAATGCGCGACTCCGATGCGGGAATAGCTCAGTTGGTAGAGCACGACCTTGCCAAGGTCGGGGTCGCGAGTTCGAGTCTCGTTTCCCGCTCCAGTTTCGATGAAAGCCCCGGTAAATCCGGGGCTTTCTCGTTTCCGGGGTCCACGCGCCGGCGGGCTCGGAAGGGGATGAAAGCGGTAAGCGCGGGCAAATTAATCCGTCGCCGCCTCTTCACAAATCCCGATCTTCTGCTATGATTTCTGACTCTGATGCGGGAATAGCTCAGTTGGTAGAGCACGACCTTGCCAAGGTCGGGGTCGCGAGTTCGAGTCTCGTTTCCCGCTCCAGTCTTCAGCAAAACCTCGGACCGCCGGGGTTTTGTTTTTTAAGGCGCAGCGTGATCTTTCCGGTTACGATGCGCCGGCAATGGCCAGGTGGCAGAGTGGTCATGCAGCGGCCTGCAAAGCCGTGTACGCCGGTTCGATTCCGACCCTGGCCTCCATTGCGAAGATTCAAAAAGCCCGCCATGCGCGGGCTTTTTGTTGCCCGCATGAGCGGGATCCGCGCAGCAGAGGACGCGGCGTGCCGGCCACGCACGCATGCTAGGATGCGCCGCGATATCGCAGGCGGCGCGCACCGCACGTGCATCATGTCGCTCGGCCCGGATGGCGAAACTGGTATACGCAAGGGACTTAAAATCCCTCAGCCGAAAGGCTATGCGGGTTCGACCCCCGCTCCGGGCACCATGTCTTCCTCTTGTTCCCTGGCTGACGTCACGGCGTCCGTTTCGTGCGTGTTCGTTTCGCGTGCGGTGGGTGCTTCCGTTTGCGCGACGGCCGCGCTGAGGGGCGGATGCCTTCGTCCATCCATCTGCGGGTGAAGTTTTCCTGACATCGCACCGACCACTGATGTAGGACGACACCGCAGACACGGCCCAGCGAAAACCGCCAGCCAGGCCGGAATCACTCCTAAAACCATGCGGCCTTCGGGAGCTGCGCTGTCAGCGGGCACCTGCTTGAGGCGCTAGGGATTTCCTGGCGCCAACGCACGTCCGGAGCCTCTGGAAAGCGCGAAAATCATCACGGGGAGATAACACTCGCCAGCTTATGACGACACACCGTAGGTCATGACTGACAGACCCGGTCAGGGCGATCGAAGATACTTGCGCAAGTCCAGGCGGCAACGCTCCGGGAAAGGGAGGCGAGAAAAAGTTTTTATGTTGGTGGACGCCACTTACAGGGGGGTGCTTGCATCGTCTGCGCATGCCGCCTACTTTCAGGAACTTGACCCACGGAGGGCGGGGACGTGATCAATCTGGTTCTTATCGACGATCACGAGCTCGTCCGCACCGGCTTTCGGATGATCCTGCAGCAGCAGCCGGACGTGCATATCTGCGGCGAGGCGGGCACGGCGGAAGAGGGACTGAAGCTGATCCGCGCGCATGAGCCGGAAATCGCGCTGGTCGACGTGCACATGCCCGGCATGAGCGGCATCGAGCTCACCGAGCGCGTCGCCCGCGCCAAGATGCCGACGCAGATCATCATCATCACCGTGGTGGACGACGCGCGCTTTCCCAAGCGCCTGCTCGAAGCCGGCGCCACCGGCTACCTCACCAAGGGCTGCACCGCCGACGAACTGCTGTGCGCGGTGCGCCAGGTCGCCGGCGGCCGCCGCTACCTGGCGCCGGCGGTGGCGCAGCAGCTGGCGCTGGCGACGCTGGACGGCGAGGCCTCGCCGTTCGACGCGCTGTCCAGCCGCGAGCTGGAAGTCGCCATGATGCTGGTGCGCGGCAAGGCGCTCACCACCATCGGCGAGCAGCTCAACCTGAGCCCGAAGACGGTGTCCACCTACAAGCAGCGCCTGATGGAGAAGCTGCAGGTGGATCACATCGTGAGCCTCGCGCACCTGATGACCATCCACGGGCTGCTGGATACGCACAACAACCAGATCGGCGGCGGTTGAGCGCGGCGTAGCGAACCGCGGCTTGCGGTCGATTCGCGGCATAAAAAAAAGCCGGGCGATAAGCCCGGCTTTTTCGTTGCACGATGCGCCGGATCAGCCGTTGGAAGCGTGGCTGTCCTTCTTCTCTTCCGAAGCAGCGTCGTCCTGCGCGGCGGCTTCGTCCGTGCTTGCGTGGGGCGCCGGCGGCGCCACGTGGCCCAGCAGATCGCCCTGTGCGGGCAGCTGCGTGACCGGTGCGGGTACCACGGTGACTTCCGACGGCAACTCCGCCTGAGCGGGTTCGTCGGCGATCGCTTCGTGTTTCGTCTCGACGGCTTCCGGCGCCTGGACTTCCGGCTCGGTCTTGACCGTCTCGACGACGACAACCGCGGGTTCGATGACCATCGGTTCCACGGCAGCCGGTTCGACCGGCAGCACCGGCTCGACATGGACCACCACCGGCGCGGCTTCAACCGCGGGCGCTTCGGCGACCGGAGCGGCAGCGACGGGTTCGGCTGCCACGGCCTCGGCGGCGGCGAACAGCGGAGCGGACTCCAGCGTCGTCACCGTCGCGGCGGCGCGGATCTCGCTTTCCGCCACGGTGGCCGGCGGCGCCGATACGTCGGCGGCGACCGGCGCGTCTTCCACCGGCGCGTGCGCCACCACCGGCTCGGCCGGCAGTGCGGCCACGGCTTCCGGCTCGTCCGCCTTCGCGGGCACCGGCGGCAGGGCGGGCAGGTTGAACGAAGCCGGTGCCGGGGCGGGCGTTTCGACCACCGGGACCTCGAGTTCGGCGCGAGCCGCCGGAGCATGGGCCGACTCGATGCCTTCGACGGCGATCACGGTGGCGGCCGCGGTCGCGGCGACAGCCGCTGCGGCGGGACGCGCTTCGGCCTTGGCCGGCTGCCCGGCGCCATCTTCCTCGCGGTCTTCGTCGTCCAGATCGAACTCGTTGTCCTGCTGCGCGTCGGGCGAGCCGGCCTGGGCGGCGTCTTCGTGACGGCGGCGGCGGCGGCCGCCGCGGCGGCCACGGCGACGGCGCGGCTGGCCGCCTTCGGCTTCGGCGGCGGCCGGATCCAGCGCGTCGGGTGCGACGGCATCGGTCACCGGCTTGGCGGCGAGCGCGGCGTCCTGCGCGGCTTCATCGGCGGGCGCCGGGGCCGGGCGCTGCGGCTGCGGGGCCGGCTGCTGCGGAGCGATCGGCTGGGCTGCGGCGGCGGCCGGAGCAGCCTGCTGCGGCTGCGCGGCCGGACGCGGCTGGCGCGGTTCCTGCGCCTGCGCGGCCTGCGGCTGGGCGGGCTTGGCCTGTTCCTGGCGCGGCTGCTGCGGGTTCTGCTTGCGCTCGCCGGCCTGGGCCTCGGCGGCCTTCGGCTGCTGCTGGCGCTGCTGCTGTTCCGGCTTGGCCTGGCCCTGCTGCTGGCGCGGCTGCTGCTCGTTGCCGCGCTGGCGATTGCCCTTGCCCTGCTGTTGCTGCTGCTGGGCCTGGCCCTGCTTGGGCTGCTGGTCGCGGCGCTGCTGCGGTTGCTGCTGCTGGCGGTTCTGCGGCTGCTGTCCGCGGCCGCGCTCGTCACGGCGCTGGTTGCGGCCGCCGGTGTTGGACGGGGTGCTTTCGCGCCTGGCTTCCGGCGCGGGCGCCGGGGCCGGGGCGGCACGGAACCAGCCCAGGAAGCGGGAGATCATGCCGCCGCTCGGCGTCGGCGCGGCGGCCGGACGCGGAGCCTGGCGGGCCGGCGGCGCGGCGACCGGAGCCGGCGCGGTTTCCTCGCGCACGGGGGCGGGCGAGGCGGGCACGATGCCGCTGACGGCCGGCTGCTCGCCGCTGCCCAGGGCCTGGCCCATCTTCGGGATCGGCGCGGCTTCCACCACGGTCCGGCGCTCGTAGCTGGGCTTGCTGTGCTCGCCCATCTCCGCTTCGCGGATGCGCTGGATCTGGATGTGCGGGGTCTCGAGCTGGTCGTCGGCCACGATCACCACGTGGACCTTGTTGCGCAGCTCGATCTCGACCACGCCGGCACGCTTCTCGTTGAGCATGAAGTTGGCCACCGCCGGCGGGGCCTGCACCAGCACCTGGCCGGTGTTGTCCTTCATGGCGTGCTCTTCGATCAGGCGCAGGGTCGACAGCGCCAGCGATTCCACGCTGCGGATGTGGCCATGGCCCTCGCAGCGCGGGCACACGATCTGGGTGGCTTCACCCAGGCTCGGGCGCAGGCGCTGGCGCGACATTTCCAGCAGGCCGAAGCGCGAGATGCGGCCGACCTGCACGCGGGCGCGGTCCAGCTTCAGGGCGTCCTTCAGGCGCTCTTCCACTTCGCGCTGGTGCTTGGGGCTGTCCATGTCGATGAAATCGATCACGATCAGGCCGCCGGCATCGCGGATGCGCAACTGGCGGGCGATTTCCACCGCCGCCTCGCAGTTGGTGTTGAACGCGGTTTCCTCGATGTCGCTGCCCTTGGTGGCCTTCGAGGAGTTGATGTCGATGGCCGTCAGCGCTTCGGTCTGGTCGATCACGATCGAGCCGCCCGAGGGCAGGCGGACCTGGCGGTCGAACGCGCTCTCGATCTGGGTCTCGATCTGGTAGCGCGAGAACAGCGGGGTGTCGTCCCGGTACAGCTTGAGCTTGCGCAGGGCATTGGGCATGACCTGCTGCATGAACTCGCGCGCGTCGTTGAACAGCGATTCCTCGTCGATGAGGATCTCGCCGATGTCATTGCGCAGGTAGTCGCGCAGGGCGCGGATGAACAGCTTCGATTCCTGGTAGATCAGGAACGGCGCCTTCTGCGCGCTGGCGGCGGCCGAGATGGCCTTCCACAGCTGCAGCAGGTAGTCCAGGTCCCACTGGAGCTCTTCGGCGTCGCGGCCCATGCCGGCGGTGCGCACGATCAGGCCGACGTCGTCCGGCACCGTCAGGTGCTCGAGGGCTTCCTTCAGGGCCTGCCGGTCCTCGCCCTCGATCCGGCGCGAGACGCCGCCGGCCTTCGGGTTGTTCGGCATCAGCACCATGTAGCGGCCGGCCAGGCTGATATAGGTGGTGAGGGCGGCACCCTTGTTGCCGCGCTCCTCCTTCTCGACCTGGACGACCACTTCGTGGCCTTCCTTGATCAGGTCGCGAATATTCGCCTTGTTCGGATCCAGGCCGGGGGTGAAATATTCCCGGGCGATTTCTTTCAGCGGCAGGAAGCCATGGCGCTCGGCACCGTATTCGACGAAGCAGGCTTCCAGGGAGGGTTCGACGCGAGTGATGCGGCCCTTGTAGATGTTGGCCTTTTTCTGTTCGCGGGAGGGGATTTCGATGTCGAGGTCGTACAGGGTCTGGCCATCGACGATGGCCACGCGCAACTCTTCACGCTGAGTCGCGTTGATCAACATACGTTTCATTGTAGTTTTCCTTGGCTTGCCGCGCGTCGCGTGCCGCGGTGGCGCCTTCTGGGCGGCCTGCCGGGGATCGCGCCGCAGCGGGGAAGCGGCATAAAGACGGCGCCGTTACCGGCTCCGGGGTATTCGTGGCATCACGCCAGCCGCGCCGATTCGTTAAGAAATCTCTCTTAACAATCGGACAAACGGCAACCCGAACCGTTACGATGAAAGGGAGCAGCGACCGGCTGCCGGGTGAGCGGCCGGCGCTATCCTCGCCGGCGTCACGGGCGGGCGTCCCGGCCCGGACCGGTTTCGGCGGGCTAGGACGTAGCGCCGGCCGAGTATCCTATTTAGTCAGGTTTTTTTCAATGCAGACGGCAACTTCCCACGACGCACCTCACGGAGTGCGTCAAGTCGAGATCGGCCCGGAAAGGGACGGCCAGCGGATCGACAACGCCTTGATGACCATCCTCAAGGGCGTGCCGAAAAGCATGATCTACCGTCTGCTGCGCACCGGACAGGTGCGCGTGAACGGCAAGCGCGCCAAGCCGGAAACCCGTCTCGCCGCCGGCGATATGCTGCGTATTCCGCCGGTGCGCATGGCCCCGGAGAAGACTGGCGAGCAGCCGCCTTCGGCCGCGCTGATGGAAGCCGTCGCGGAGGCTGTCATCTTCGAGGACAAGCATTTCCTGGTGATCGACAAGCCCGCCGGCATCGCCAGCCATGGCGGCAGCGGGGTCAGCCACGGGGCGATCGAGCTGCTGCGCGCGGCCCGGCCGAACGAGCACCTGGAGCTGGTCCACCGCCTGGACCGCGACACCAGCGGCGTGCTCGTGTTCGCCCGCACCCGCGCCGGCCTGACCGGGCTGCAGGCGCTGATCCGCGCCAATACGGTGACCAAGCAATACCTCTGCCTGATGGTCGGGCATCCGAACAAAGCCAAGTTCGACGTCAACGCGCCGCTGCAGAAATCGGTGCTCCAGGGCGGCGAACGGATGGTAAGAGTGTCCGATAACGGCAAGCCCTCGCTTACTTTTTTCCGCGAGATGGAGCAGTACCGCGGCGCCCGCCTGATGCAGGCCACCCTGGGCACCGGCCGTACCCACCAGATCCGCGTGCACGCCGCCCACGTCGGCCACCCGCTGGCCGGCGACGCCAAGTACGGCGACAAGGAAGCGAACAAGCTGTACCGCGAGATGGGCCTGCAGCGGCTGTTCCTGCATGCCGCGCATATGAGCTTCGAGCTCGATGGGCGCGCCTACGGCTTCTCGGCGCCTTTGCCAGAAGACTTGAAGAACTTCCTCGATGTGCTTGCCGTGAAAGGCAAAAATCCCGAGGGCTACCGCCCTAGAGGAAAAAACGCGCACTGACTTCCAGCGAGCGCAGCAGCCCGCCGGTCAGCCCGCTTTCCACCAGCAGCGCGCAGCCGGCGTGAGCCAGGGCGACCGGCAGCAGGCGGCGGGAGCGCAGGAAGCACCACGCCCACCCAAGCTCGGCCAGGAAGCACAGCTGCATCAGCGCTCCGTTCGGGGTGTGCAGCAGGGCGAACAGGGTGGCGGTGCCCAGGATCGGCAGCGCCGTTCCCCCCGGCCAGTGCTCCAGCCGGCGCAGCACCACCGCCAGCATCAGCCACTGCTGCAGGCCGGCCCAGGCGACATATAAGAAAGCGTGGCGCCATTCCGGCGCGGCGTAGCCATGGCCGAACACGGCCACCACGATCGCGGCCACCGGAAGCAGCGCCAGCGGCGCCAGCCAGTCCTTCGGCTTGCCGCCGATCCAGCGCCAATCCGCCGGGCGCCGCCGCGTCTCCTTCCACCCGGCCCAGGCCAGCGCACCGATAAAAGCCGCCACCGCCGGCGGCGATGCGCGCAGCCCCCATTGCAGGCCGGCGATCAGCCAGAGCGGGCCGGCCGCCACGGCCAGCACGTCCCAGGCGGGATGGGTATCGCGCCGCGCCGTATACAGCAGCACCAGCAGGTAGGCCGCGCAGATCGACCAGGCCAGCCAGGCGGGAGCGGCTTCATGCGCGGTGGCGACAGGGGTGGACCCGGCGGAAACGATGAGGGCGGCCGGCCACCGATCGCGCAGCCGGTCGCGCAGCCCGAGCCAGTTTTCGACCGAGCCTTCGCGCGGCAGCCAGACCAGCGGCACGGCCGGCATGGTGGGGGCCACGGTCAGCTGTTCGCGCAGATCGATCTCCCGTCCCGCCGAAAGGTCGACCGTGGGAGCGGAGCCGGGCAACGGGACCGGCCGCTCCGCCACCAGCGCCGCGTCGCGCAGTTCGAGCGTCCCGCCGGCCGGCAGTTGCGCGCGCAGGCGGAACAGATACGCCACGGTGGCCGGCATCGCGCAGGGCGACGCGTCCCCGTGCCGCCAGTCGAGCTTGCGCAGATCGAAGACCTGGGTGGCCGTGTCGCCGACAGGAATCCTGCCAGCGTCGGCCATGCACGAAGGCTCCCGCGCGTGCGGCTGGACGATGAGATAAAGCGATCCGGCCTTGCTGCCGCGGAGGTCCAGATGCAGCAACGGCCAGTGCGCCAGATCCATCGGCTGCAGCACCGGCAGGCCCAGTTCGAAAGCCTGCCCGTCACGGCTGGTCACTTTCAGACCGGTCCCATCCGCGGCCACCGAAGCATTCCCGAACGCCCGCCCGGCCACCAGATCGCGCGGCTGCCGCAGGCGCCATCGCCACAGCGGCTCGCCCGCCTGCAGCACATGCAGTTCGCGCTCCGCCTCATGGCGCAGATGGCTTTCCACCATCCAGCCCGCCAGCGCGCGCAGCCCCAGCAGCAACAAGGCCGCCGCCAGCACGAAGCTGGCGACGCGAACCGCAGCAGGCAGGCGCGCGCCCAAGCTCAGCGCGCCAGCAAGGCCTCGACGCGCGCGGCGCAGATAAAGTCGTTGAGCGAAAGCCCGCCCACGTCATGCGTCGACCACAGCACCTGGCAGTGCCCATAGCCGGCTTCGAGATCCGGATGGTGGTCTTCCTGGTTGGCCATGAAGCCGACCGCATTGATAAAGCCCAGGGTGTGGTGGAAATCGGCGAACTTGAAGTCCTTCACGATCGCCTTGCCTGCGGCGGCCAGCGTCCAGCCCGGCAGTTTCGCCAGCATGGCCTCGATCTGCGCGCCATCCAGCGCGTGCTCCTTGCCCTTGCGCGGGGTGCAGTGCTGGCTGGCGAGGTCGGCGTAGCTCATGGTCGGGACTCCGGAAGATTCAAAACGCGAAGCGTCGAAGTTGCGTGGCGAAAAGTCAAAACCATGCAGCCGGCGCGAAAGAGGACTAAAATGGTGCTGTTTCCGGCGCGGCTCCCCAGCCCGCGCCAGGCCGTTTCCCCGGAGCAGGCATGATCGACATTTCCGAACGCGCGCAGCGGCATTTCCTGCGTCTTCTTTCGCAGCAGGGCATCGAAGGCCTCAGCATCCGCCTGCGCGTCACCGCGCCGGGCACGCCCGCCGCCAATTGCGAGCTGGAGTTCTGCGAGCCGGACGAGCTCACCGGCAACGAATGGACCATCGAATGCGAGGGCTTCCTGTTCCAGATCGAGGGCGACAGCGCGCCCTGGCTCGACGGCGCCAGCATCGACTACGAATCCAACGCCACCGGCGGCCAGCTCAATATCCGCGCGCCGCGCATCAAGGGCGACATGCCGGGCATGGAAGCGGGCCTGGTGGAGCGTGTGCGCTACGTGCTCGACGCCGAGGTCAATCCGCGCATCGCCGCGCACGGCGGCCGCATCAGCCTGCTGGAGGTGAGTGCGCAAGGCGTGGTAGTGCTGCAGTTCGGCGGTGGCTGCCACGGCTGCGGCATGGTCGACGTGACGCTCAAGCAAGGCGTGGAGAAGACGCTGCGTGAACGCGTGCCGGAGATCACCGAAGTGCGCGATGCCACCGACCACGCGGGCGGCAGCAATCCGTACTACAGCAAGCGGGAAGGGCACTCGGCCATGGGCTGATCAGGAAGAACGGTCGAGCTTATGGCGATCCTTCGCCCGCTGCTCCGCCCGCCCCCTCATCCCGACCCTCTCCGCGGAGGGGGAGGGGGCAAAAGAAAAAGGCCCGCGCGAGCGGGCCTTTTCATGCGGCAAGCTCAGGGCTTACTTGTCGCCCTGGATATGCCCTTCGAGCGTGCTGAGCTTGCTCGGCTGCGCGGAGAAATAGGCCGCCACGTCCTCGATGTCCTGCTCGGACAGCGTGGCGACGAAGCCCTTCATGATCGCGTTGTTGCGCGCGCCGCTCTTGTACTCGTGCAGGGCGCGCTGGATGTACAGGTTGTACTGGCCGGCCAGGCGCGGGTACTGCGGATCGACGGAATTGCCGTCGGCGCCGTGGCAGGCGAAGCAGGCAGCGGCCTTCTGCTTGCCGGCGTCGGTGTTGCCGGCGGCCGGGGCCTGGAGGGAAGCGAACGCCAGGACGGCGCCGAACGAAAGCAGGGTGAGCGCACGATTCATCGGAATCCCTTGGGCTACTTACTTGGCGAGGCTGGACAGGTAGGCGGCGATGTCCTCGATGTCCTTGTCGGACAGGCTCTGCGCCTGGGCACCCATGGTCGGATGGCTGCGGTCGCCCGCCTTGTAGCCGTGCAGGGCGTTGATGATGTACTGCGCGTTCTGCCCGGCGATCTTCGGCACGGGGTAGCGCGGATAGGCGTTTTCGTAACCCTCGACGCCGTGGCAGCCATTGCAGGTGTAGATCAGTTTGCGGCCGGCGGCCTTGTCGCCTTCGGCATGCGCGCTGCCAGTGACGAGTAGAGCGGCAGCGACGGTCAGGCCGAGCAATTGCAGTCGAGTCATCATCATTCCCACGATTCCGACGGGTACATGGCGTTAAAGTCTCGGAAGTATAGTCGGTGGGTCCGAGCAGGGACAACAACGCCGATGGGCCATCCGGCGGCTTGCCCAGCCACTCGAAGAACCAAGACACTTGATAGATAAGGACACGGCATGGTGGGGATTGCGTCGCACGGCCGCCCGGCGGCTTTCCGGTGGATGCTGGGCCTGGCGGCCCTGCTGCTGATGGGCGCCGCGGTGGCGAAAGAATCGCCAGCCAGCTATCGCATCGTGGGCTATGTGGCCGATGCCGACCCGCTGCCGGCCATCGACCCGGCCAAGGTCGACGTCCTCAACTACGCCTTCGGCACGCTCGACGAACAAGGCCACATCGTGCTGCGCAGCCCGCACGCCACGGCCTCGCTGGCCAGCCTGGTGGCCTTGCGCCAGCGCAACCCGCGGTTGCGCATCGTGCTGTCGGTGGGCGGCTGGAGCGCGGGGCATTTCTCCGAGGCCGCGCTCACCGAAGCCTCGCGCAAGCGCTTCGCCGACGACGCCGCGAAGCTGATCGGGCAGCACGACCTCGACGGCCTGGACGTCGACTGGGAATACCCCACGCTCCCCGGCGGCAACATCAGCCACCGCCCCGAGGACCGCCGCAACTTCAGCCTGATGCTGGAAGCCGTGCGCGCGCGCCTGGACGCGCTGGGCAAGCAGCACCAGGGCCGGCATTACCTGCTGACCATCGCCTCGGCCGACAACGAATTCGTCGCCGGCATCGAGCTGGCGCGCGTGGCGCGTTCGCTGGACTGGTTCAACATGATGGCCTACGACTTCCACAACAGCCTCACGCCCGCCACCGGCCACCACGCCGGCCTGCATCCGTCGGCGCTCGATCCATCCGGCGACCGCGCCGCGGACAAGGCGGTGCAGCAGTATCTCGAAGCGGGCGTGCCGGCTTCGAAGCTGGTGCTGGGCGTGCCGTTCTACGGCCGCGCGTTTACCGACGTGGCGCCGGAACACAACGGCCTGCAGCAGAAGTACGGCAAGTTCTTCGGCGCGCCCTCATGGCGCGAACTGACAGCGGACTACATCGGCAAGAACGGCTACGTGCGCTACTGGGACGAGCAGGCCCAGGTGCCGTATCTGTGGAATGCGAAGACGCACACGTTTGTGAGCTACGAAGACCCGCAGTCGCTGCGCATCAAGACCGGTTTCATCAAGTCGCGGCACTTGGGCGGCGCGATGTACTGGGAGCAGAGCCTGGACAAGGACAGCGAACTGCTCGACGTGCTGGTCAAGGGCCTGCACCAGCCCTGAGCGCAAGCCTCAGAACAGGCTCTTGAAGATATGGATGCCGGCGGTGTACTCGCCGGCAATCGTGCCCACGCACACCAGCAGGAAGTTGAGCAGGGTGCGCGCCACGCGGTTCTTCCACCAGCCGGTCCAGTGGCCGATGTCGTCGCGCAGGGTTTCGAAGTCGGCCACGCGCGGTTTGCGCACCCAGGCTTCGGCCATCGCGCTGATCGCGCCGGAAGGTACGCCGGGGCGGAACGGCTTGATCGGTCCGGCCACGGCCGCGGCCAGCACACTCAGCGGATGGCTGCCGGCGATGATCGCGCCCAGCGCGGAGAAGCCCGCGGTGTACATCACCCAGTCGCGCAGCGCCTGCGCGCCCAGCGCGCTGTTGCGGTGGAAGGCGATGCCGATCGCCACGAACACCAGCAGCACCAGGCCGATGGCGATCCATTTCGGCCAGCTCGATTTCACCGGCAGCCTGGCCAGCTCGGCCGCCTGCGCGGCCGCATCGCCCTGCTGCGTGCGCAGCAGTTCGCTCAGGCCCTTCAAGTGGCCCGCGCCGATCACCACCAGCACGCGCCGCGGCTCGCCGCCGTAGCCGGCCAGGCCGGCTTCTTCGCGCAGGCGCGCCGCCATGTAGGCGTCGCGCTCGGCGATCAGGCTGCGGTAGAGCGGCTCGGATTGATTGGCGAATTCGCTGAAGGCGCTTTCCAGCATGTCGCCTTCCTTGAGCTTCTCGATTTCCTTTTCCTCGATCGCCTCGCGTTCGAACACGCTGGCGAGCAGGCCGCCCATCAGGCCGAAGCGCTGCCAGAAACCGACGCTGCGCCAGGCGCGCTTGAGCGTGGTGCCGACCTCGCGGTCGACCAGCCACACCGGCACGCCGCGCTGTTCGGCGCCGTCCATCGCGGCTTTCATTTCGGCGCCGGGTTCGATGCCGAACTGGTCGGCCAGGCGCTTCTGGAAGGTGGACAGCACCAGGCTGGCGGCGACCATGCCGGCCTTGCCCTGGCGGATCACCTGGAACAGATCCATCTTCTTGAGCGCATCCGGATCGCGCATGCCCTGCGCGCGGCTCGGGCACAGCTCCACCGCCACCGCGTCGAAGCGCTCGCGCGCCAGCAGCTCGCGCACCGCTTCCACGCTGGCGCGCGACACATGCGCCGTGCCCAGCACCACGTATTCGACGCCGTCGCGCAGCACGCGCTCGATCGGCTGGCCTTCGAGGGCGGCGGGCAGGGCGGTGTCGGTGGCGTCCAGGCTCATGCGTCGGTTCGGTGCGTAAGGGAAATCACTGCATGGGGTCGAAGGCCGGAAGGCGCAAGCCATGCGGCCGGAGGTCACGCTTCAGTCGCGGAAGCGCTTCAGCAGGTCGCCGTAGGCGTCGATGCGGCGGTCGCGCAGGAACGGCCAGATCCGGCGCACGTGCTCGCTGCGCGCCATGTCGATCTCGACCACCAGCAGCTGGCGCCCGTCGGTGCCGGCCTGGCCGAGGAATTCGCCCTGCGGCCCGGCCACGAAGCTGGTGCCCCAGAACTGGATGCCGGCGCCCACGCCCGACGGATCCGGCTCGTAGCCGGTGCGGTTGCAGGCCAGCAGCGGCAGGCCGTTGGCCACCGCGTGGCCGCGCTGCACCGTGACCCAGGCTTCGCGCTGGCGGTCTTTCTCGGCCTGCTCGTCGTTCGGGTCCCAGCCGATCGCGGTGGGATAGAGCAGCAGCTCCGCGCCGGCCAGCGCCATCAGGCGCGCGGCTTCCGGATACCACTGGTCCCAGCACACCAGCACGCCGAGGCGGCCGACCGCGGTGTCGATCGGATCGAAGCCCAGGTCGCCCGGCGTGAAGTAGAACTTCTCATAGAACGCCGGATCGTCCGGGATGTGCATCTTGCGGTACTTGCCGGCGATCTTCGCCGAGCGGTCGAACACCACCGCGGTGTTGTGGTACAGGCCGGTGGCGCGCTTCTCGAACAGCGAAGCCACCACCACCAGCTTAAATTCCCCGGCGAGCTTGCCGATGCGCTCGGTGCTGTGGCCGGGGATGGTCTCGGCCAGGTCGAACTCGCCCACGGACTCGTGCTGGCAGAAATACGGGCCGTTGTGCAGCTCCTGCAGCAGCACCAGTTCGGCGCCGGCCGCGGCGGCTTCGCGCAGGCCGGCTTCGATGGCGTCGAGATTGGCGTCGCGGCTGCCGCGATGGGTTTCCTGCAGCAACGCGACCTTGAGGGTCTTGCGGGTCATGGGGAGTCCTGCTCGCTGGGGGCGAAAGGGCAATTGTACGTAGTAAGTAGGTTGGGGTGAGCCGCAGGCGAACCCCAACAGGCCCGCCACTGTGTCGCAACGTTGGGGTTCGCTTTGCTCACCCCAACCTACGCCGGCCGATGCTTAAGAAGATTCAGCCGTAGATGCCCGCCGGCAACTGCATGGTGATGCAGTGCAGGCTGCCGTTCTGCCAGATCAGCGGGCGGCAGGGCACCTGCACCACCTCGCGGCCCGGATGGGCCTGGCCGATGATCCGCACCGCTTCGTCGTCGGCCGGGTCGCCATAGGCGGGCACCAGCACGCCGCCGTTGACGATCAGATAGTTGGCGTACGAGGCCGCGAGGCGGCGCCCTTCGTCCAGGATCGGCTCGGCCCAGGGCAGCGGGTGCAGCGCGTACGGCTTGCCGTCCACCGTGCACAGCGCGGCCAGTTCGCCGGCCATGCGCGCCAGTTCGTCGTGGTGCGCGTCGCCCAGGTCGTCGCAGGCCTGGAACACGATGCCGCCGTCCGGCGAGAAGCGCGCCAGCGTGTCGATATGCGCGTCGGTGTCGTCGCCTTCCAGATAACCGTAGTCCAGCCACAGGATGCGGCCGGCGTGCAGGCCGTCGCGCAGGATCGCGGTCATCTCCTCGCGCGACTGCTCCGGATGGCGCTGCACCAGGCAGCGCCAGGTGGTGAGCACGGTGCCGGCGCCATCGCTCTCGATGCCGCCGCCTTCCAGCGCCCAGTCGATGCGCTTGTGCGCGGCGCGGCCGAAGACGCCGGCCTGCACCAGGCCGGCCACCAGCGCGTCGTCCTGCTCGGCGCCGAACTTGCCGCCCCAGCCGGTGAAGCGGAAATCGGTGAGCTGGAAGGCGCCCTGGTCGTCCTTGAGGGTGATCGGGCCGGAATCGCGCAGCCAGGTGTCGTCGTAGGGCAGTTCGACGAAGCGGATGCGGGCGAGATCCACGCCGGCATCGCGCAGCTTCGCTTCGGCATGCGCGCGCAGTCCGGCGTCGGCGACCACCACGATCAGCGGCTCGAAGCGGGTGACCGCCGCGGCCAGCGCCACATAGGTGGTTTCCACCTCGGCCAGGCGCTCGGCCCAGTCGGTATCGGCATGCGGCCAGGCGATCAGGACGGCCGACTGGGGCTCCCATTCCGCCGGCAGGCGCAAGGTGGCGTGGCTCATGTGGGGGGACTCGCGTTGCAAGGGGAAACGCGAATTGTAGGGGGCGGGAATAGGGAATAGGGAATCGGGAATAGCAAAAAGAGCCGCGGCAAGCGCCGCAGCTCTTCGATTTCCTATTCCCTATTCCCTATTCCCGCCCGGAAGGCGATGCCCTCAGTTCACCGTATCGGGATTCTTGTTGTTGCCGGCCGGGGTGTTCAGCACCGCATGGATCACATGGCTGTGCTCGAAATACACGATGAAGTTGGAGTAATCCCAACGATTGATCACCGGATGCTTGGCCGTATCGCCGCCGCGCGGCGAGAGCTTGCGCTTGGGCGCGCCGAACTTCTGTTCGACCTGCTCCATGCTCATGCCGCGGGCCGGAAGGTTCATGCCCTGTTCCTGCTTGACGCGATTGATCAGCAGGTTGTCGGCCCGGGCCAGCTGCGGCGCGGCGGCGCCGGCGGCGAGCAATACGAGCATGGGCAGGCTGATGCCGAACTTGGTCATGGTCCCCTCTCCACGTTGACGGGGGCAGTCAGGCTGCGCCTCCGCACGTCATATGTCTGTCGATTGCCCCCGAGCGGCAGCGGCGCGAGGCCGCTGCGCAGTGCGGCGTCGTTGTAGCAGAAACCGCGGCGGGGAAGCTACGAGCACCGCTCGCGACTGCGATGGGGTGGACATTCCGGCCATGGGGCAGGGCGCCGCGTCCGCTATCATGGGCGGCTGAGGGCGGCTGCACGCCCTGTCCATGGGTTGTGGTTCCGATGATCGCCTTCCGTCATTTCGCCCTGCGCCGCGGCGCCCGGCTGCTGCTTTCCGACATCGACCTGGTGATCCAGAGCGGCTGGCGGCTGGGCGTGGTCGGCCGCAACGGCTGCGGCAAGTCCAGCCTGTTCGCCGCCCTGCAGGGCCAGGTGGAAGCCGACGCCGGCGAGCTGGATCTGCCCGCGCGCCTGCGCCTGGCCTCGGTGGCGCAGGAGACCCCGGCCCTGCCGGACCCGGCGATCGAATACGTGATGGGCGGCGACGAGGAGCTGGCCATCGCCCTGCGCGACGAACTCGATGCCCAGGCCCGCGGCGACACCGAAGCCATGGCCAAGGCGCACCACCGCATCGAGGAACTGCACGGCTACGACGCCCGCGCCCGCGCCGGCCGCCTGCTGCACGGCCTGGGCTTCGCGCCGGAAACGCACGAGCGCGCGGTGCGCGAGTTCTCCGGCGGCTGGCGCGTGCGCCTGAACCTGGCGCGCGCGCTGATGGCGCCGTCCGAACTGCTGCTGCTCGACGAGCCCACCAACCATCTGGACCTCGACGCCGTGCTGTGGCTGGAAGAATGGCTGCGCCGCTACCAGGGCACCTTGCTGGTGATCTCGCACGACCGCGAATTCCTCGACGGCGTGATCACCCACACCCTGCATCTGAACGAAGGCCGCGCCAAGCTCTACACCGGCAACTACAGCGCCTTCGAGCGCCAGCGCGCCGAACACCTGCGCCTGCAGCAGATCGCGCACGAGCGCGAGCAGGCCGAGCGCGCCCACCTGCAGTCCTTTATCGACCGCTTCAAGGCCAAGGCCAGCAAGGCCAAGCAGGCGCAGTCGCGCATGAAGCGGCTGGAGAAGATGGCCGGCACCGAGGCCGTGCGCGCCGAGCGCTCGTTCCGCTTCCAGTTCGCCGTGCCCGAACGCCTGCCCGATTCGATGCTGCAGCTGGAAGAGGTCACCGCCGGCTATCCGGACGACGGCGGCGGCGCGCCCGCGGCGATCCTGCACGACGTGCGCTTCCGCCTGGAAGCCGGCGACCGCGTCGGCCTGCTCGGCCCCAACGGCGCGGGCAAGTCGACCCTGGTCAAGACCCTGGTCGGCGAACTGGCCCCGCTGGCCGGCGAGCGCAAGATGCACAAGGACCTGAAGATCGGCTACTTCGCCCAGCACACGGTGGAGAGCCTGCACGAGGGTTCCAGCCCGCTGCAGCATCTGCAGGACAAAGCCCCCGGCGTCGGCACGCAGGTGCTGCGCGACTTCCTCGGCGGCTGGAATTTCGCCGGCGACCGCGCCTTCGAATCGGTGGACGGTTTCTCCGGCGGCGAACGCGCGCGCCTGGCGCTGGCGCTGATCGCGTGGGACAAGCCCAACCTGCTGCTGCTCGACGAACCCACCAACCATCTGGACCTGGACATGCGCGAGGCGCTGGCCGACGCGCTGGCCGATTTCGACGGCGCCCTGGTGCTGGTCTCGCACGACCGCCATCTGCTGGGCATGGTCTGCGACAGCTTCTGGCGCGTCGCCGACGGCCAGGTCGAAGGCTTCGACGGC
Organism: Dyella sp. SG609; assembly: GCF_012275375.1. Classification (GTDB taxonomy): domain Bacteria; phylum Pseudomonadota; class Gammaproteobacteria; order Xanthomonadales; family Rhodanobacteraceae; genus Dyella_D; species Dyella_D marensis. The sequence goes on from NZ_JAAZQJ010000001.1 coordinate 702,799, forward strand.
GACCTCGACGACTACGCCCGCTGGCTGCGTGCCCGCGGCTCCTCGCCGAAGAAGAACGCGCCGGCCAACAGCACGTCGGCCAACAGCACGCCGGCCGTGTCCGCCACCGACCGCCGCCGTGCGGCCGCCGCGCAGCGCGAAAACGAAAAGGCCACGCGGCAGAAGGTCAAGAAGATCGAGACGCGCATGGCCGCGATCGACGAGGAGCTGGGCAAGCTGGAGGCCAAGCTCGCCGATCCGGAGGTCTACAACGGCGCCACCGCCGAGATGATGAAGCTCGGCCAGCGCCAGGCCGAACTGCGCCGCGAGAAGGAAACGCTCGAGGCGCAGTGGTTAGAGCTGTACGAACTGCTGGAGGCCTGAGGCGATGGCGGAGGCGGCGCGACCGCTGGAACTGTGGCTGCCCGACCTGCCGCGCTTCGAGCCGGACCATCCGCTGCGCGCCTGGCTGGCGCGCGCCGACCGCATCGATGACGGCCCGCGCGGCTTTCTCGGCGGGCTGGCCGCGTATTTCGACTGCGCCGACGGTTTCGCGCCGGCGGCGCTGACACGTGAGCTGCTGGCCGGCGATGCCGGCGAAGCCACCTGGCTCAGCGCCGACCCGGCCTGGATCCAGCCCGATCTCAACGGCGCGCGCCTGCTGGCCTGCGGGCAGATGCAGCTGGGCCTCGAAGAAGCCCGCACGCTGGCCGATGCGCTGCAGCCGGTGTTCGCCGATGCCGGCATGGTGCTGGAAGTCGGCACGCCGGACCGCTGGCACGTGCGCGTGCCGCCGGGCATCGCCTTGCCTTCGTTCGCCTCGCCGGACGAGGCGCTGGGCGAGAACCTCGTGCAGCATCTGCCGGAGGGCGCCGAAGGGCGCCGCTGGCGCGTGATCCTCACCGAGGCGCAGGTGCTGCTGCATCAGCATCCCTTGAATGCGCAGCGGCGCGAGCGCGGACTGCCGCCGGTGAACAGCCTGTGGTTGTGGGGCGGCGGCCATCTGCCGACCAAGGTGCGCAGCGAACTGAAAGCCTGCGTGAGCGACGACGTGCTGCTCGGCGCGCTGGCTGCGCGCGCCGGCGTCGATGTCGTGCCGCGTGCGCCCGAAGCCATCGCCAAGGCCGGCACCGGCTGGCTGATCGATCTGCAGGACCTGCAGGCGGGCGAGATCGGCGGCGCCTGGTGGCCGGTGCTGCAGCGTCTTGCCGCGGCTCCGCTGCAACTGTCCTTCGCCAGCGGCGAACGCTGGCTGCAGCGTCCCTGGCATCGCCTGCGCTTCTGGCGCGGTGGCCGCCGATGAGTCCGCGCCTGAGCCTGCGCCGCCGCGCGCCGAAAGGCGTGCCGCAAGGCTGGAGCGATGCCGTGCATCCGGTGCTGCGCCAGATCTATGCGGCGCGCGGCGTGCTCAGTCCCGCCGACGCCGATCACCGGCTCGCCTGCATGCTGGCGCCGCACCAGCTCGGCGGCCTGGAACGCGCGGTGGAACTGTTGGCCGAGGCGATCGGCGGCGACTGGCGCATCCTGATCGCCGGCGACTACGACTGCGACGGCGCCACCGGCACGGCCGTGGCGGTGCGCGGCCTGCGCATGCTCGGCGCGCGCCACGTCGATTACGCGGTGCCGAACCGCTTTATCCACGGCTATGGCCTGAGTCCCGCCCTGGTCGAATCGCTGCAGCCGCAGCCGCAGCTCATCATCACCGTGGACAACGGCGTCGCCAGCCTGAGCGGCGTGGCCGCGGCGCAGGCGCTGGGCATCCGCGTGATCGTCACCGACCACCATCTGCCCGGCGAGCAATTGCCGGCGGCCGATGCGATGGTCAATCCGAACCTGGCCGGCGATGCGTTTCCGAGCAAGGCGCTGGCGGGCGTCGGCGTGATGTTCTATCTGCTGCTGGCCCTGCGCGCGGCGCTGCGCGGGCAGGGCGCGTTCGCCGCGGGCAAGGAGCCCGACCTTTCCACGCTGCTGGACCTGGTGGCGCTGGGCACGGTCGCCGACCTGGTGCCGCTGGACTACAACAACCGCGTGCTGGTCGAGGCGGGCCTGAAGCGCATCCGCGCGGGGCGCGCCTGCGCGGGCATTGCGGCGCTGGTGGAGTCGGGCAAGCGCAGCGTCGCCACGCTGTGCGCCAGCGACCTGGGTTTCTCGGTGGGGCCGCGGCTCAATGCCGCCGGCCGCCTGGAAGACATGCGCCTGGGCGTGGAATGCCTGTTGACCGACGACTTCCGCGTGGCGCGCCGCTACGCCGAGCAGCTGAGCGCGATCAACCAGGAGCGCCGCGAACTGCAGGCGACCATGGTGGCCGAAGCCGAGGTGATGGTGGCGCGCGCCGCCGATATCGATGCGGTCGGCGTGGCCCTGTTCGAACCCTCGTGGCATGCCGGCGTGGTGGGGCTGGTGGCGTCGAAGCTGAAGGAGCGGCTGCATCGCCCGGTGATCGCGTTCGCTCCGGCGAGCGAGGACAACACCGGCGAGCTGCGCGGCTCCGGCCGCTCGATCGCCGGCTTCCATATCCGAGATGCGCTGGCCGCGATCGATGCGCGCCAGCCCGGCCTGATCGAACGCTTCGGCGGCCACGCCATGGCCGCGGGCCTGAGCCTTAAAGCGAGCGACTTCGCCCGCTTCGCCGCGGCCTTCGACGCGATCGCGCGCGAATGGCTGGACGAAGCCTGCCTGGAACACGTGCTCTATACCGACGGCGAACTGCCGCCCGGCGCCGCCACCCTGGAGCTGGCGCGGCAGCTGCGCTATGGCGGCCCCTGGGGCCAGGCGTTTCCGGAGCCGGTGTTCGACAACGAATTCGCCTGCGCCAGCTGGCGCGTGATGGGCGAAACCCATCTGCGCCTGAGCCTGAGCGATCCGCGCGACGGCGCCGTGCTGGATGCGGTGATGTTCGGCGCCTATACCGGCCAGCCGCCGCCGGCGCGGCTGCGCGCCGCCTACGAGCTGACCATCAACGACTGGCAGGGCCGCGAAAGCCCGCGCCTGCTGCTGCGGCATATCGAGCCGTTGTGATTTGCCGCGGTGATTTGTTGGGCGCTTCTTCACGGCGCCTAGCTGCCGGCGCAACGAGCGCCGCGCTTGGATAGGGTCAGTCTCAACCATCGAGGAGCTGGCGCCATGATCGTGCAGATGACCGGACTGCCGCCCGGCGTGATCGGTTTCACCGCGCACAACCAGGTCACCGCGGCGGACTACGAACGGGTGGTGATTCCCGATATCGAGGCGGCCTTCGCGCTCAACCGCAAGCTGCGGGTGATCTTCCACATCGACCAGGACTTCACCGGCTTCGACGCCGCCGCGATGTGGGACGACGCCAAGCTGGGCTTCCGCCATTTCAGCGGCTGGGAACGCGCGGCCCTGGTCACCGACGTGGGCTGGATGCGCAACCTGGCCAAGGCGCTGGGGTTTCTGTCGCCGGGAGAGTTTCGCTTGTATGAGACGGCGCAGCTGGAAGAAGCGCGGAACTGGGTGAGCACGTAGCACGCAGGTTGGGGTGAGCCATAGGCGAACCCCAACGGACCTCGCAGGCTGCCGCACCGTTGGGGTTCGCCGCGCTTACCCCAACCTGCGCCGGCCGCGAGGAAGGTAAAAAAGCTCTTGCGCGGCGCAGCAAAGCTGTGCTTTAGTCGGCCTCATGTCCTGTGCCTTCGCCATCCAGCGCTCCGCCTTCGCCGCCTACGCGGCCGGTCTGCGCGCATCCGCGAACGCGCTGAATAACAACGCCAATAACAATCCCCGCATCGACGGGTGGGCCGGCGTGTAGACACGAAAAAAGTCTCGAATCACGCAAAAGGGCCCGCCGACAAGCGGGCCCTTTCTTTTTCCCCGTACGCAGTTTTGCGCGTCATCCAACCTCAGGAGCGTCAAACCATGTGTTCCATCTTCGGCATGTTCGACCTGCAACCCGGCGACGACCTGGCCGCCCTGCGCCGGCAGGCGCTGGAACTCTCGCAGCGCCAGCGCCATCGCGGGCCGGACTGGAGCGGCGTGTTCGTCGACGCCGGGGTGATCCTGGTGCACGAGCGCCTGGCCATCGTCGACCCGGCCAGCGGCTCGCAGCCATTGCGCTCGCGCGACGAGAGCCTGGCCCTGGCGGTGAACGGCGAGATCTACAACCACCGCGAGCTGCGCGCCGCCAGCGGCTACGACTTCACCACGGGCTCGGACTGCGAAGTCATCAACGCGCTGTACCGCGAACTGGGGCCGGAGGAGTTCCTGGCGCGCGGCCTCAGGCAGCTCAACGGCATCTTCGCCTTCGCGCTGTGGGATGCGGCCACGCAGCGCTACCTGATCGCCCGCGATCCGATCGGCGTCTGCCCGCTGTACTGGGGCCACGACGCGGAAGGGCGCTTGTGCGTGGCCTCGGAAATGAAAGCCCTGGTCGGCATCTGCGCGGACGTCTCCGCCTTCCCGCCGGGCCATGTCTACGACAGCGCCACCGGCGAAGTGACGCGCTACTACCGCAGGAACTGGCGTTCCTATGAAGTCACCCATGGCCAGCAGCTGGAACCGTCCGAACTGCGCGGCGCCTTCGAACAGGCCGTGCATCGCCAGCTGATGACCGACGTGCCTTACGGCGTGCTGCTCTCCGGCGGCCTGGATTCCTCGCTGGTGGCCGCCTGCGCCGCACGCTTCGCGCGCGAACGCATCGAGGACGACGACCGCAGCGAAGCCTGGTGGCCGCGCCTGCATTCCTTCGCCATCGGCCTGGAAGGCTCGCCGGACCTTGCCGCCGCCCAGGTGGCCGCCGATGCGCTCGGCACCGTGCACCACGGCTTCGTCTACACCTTCTGGGAAGGCCTGGACGCGCTGCCGGAAGTGATCCGCCATATCGAGACCTACGACGTCACCACCATCCGCGCCTCCACCCCGATGTACCTGCTGGCGCGGCGCATCAAGGCGATGGGGGTGAAGATGGTGCTGTCGGGCGAGGGTTCGGACGAAATCTTCGGCGGTTATCTGTACTTCCATAAGGCGCCGTCGCCGGAAGCCTTCCACGAGGAAACCGTGCGCAAGCTCGACGCCCTGCACAGCTTCGACTGCCTGCGCGCCAACAAGGCGATGATGGCCTGGGGTGTGGAGGCGCGCGTGCCGTTCCTGGACCTGGAATTCCTCGACGTGGCGATGGGCCTGGACGCCAAGTACAAGATGGCCGGCCACGGCCGCATCGAGAAGGCCGTGCTGCGCGAGGCTTTCCAGGGCGCGCTGCCGGATTCGATCCTGTGGCGGCAGAAGGAGCAGTTCAGCGACGGCGTCGGCTATGGCTGGATCGACGGGCTGAAGGCGCATGCGGAACAAGTGGTCAGCGACCGCGAATTCGCCGCCGCCTCCACGCGCTTCCCGCACAACCCGCCGGCCACCAAGGAGGCCTACCTGTACCGGCGCATCTTCGAGCAGCACTTCCCCGGCGAGGCCTGCGCGGCCACGGTGCCGGGCGGCAAGTCGATCGCCTGTTCCTCACCGGCCGCGCTGGCCTGGGATCCGGCCTTCGCCGCCGCGGCCGACCCGTCGGGGCGCGCGGTGCGCGGGGTGCATCAGCAGGCACTGTAGGTTGGGGTGATAACCCCAACGGACCTTCCATGCTGACCGGACGTCCGTTGGGGTTCGCCTGCGGCTCACCCCAACCTACCGTGGGCGAGGTGCGCCTGCTATCCTGTTCGGCCATTTTCCAAGCCATTCCATCCATGATCGAGACCAATCCGATCCTTGCGCAGATCGCGGACCTCAAGGGCCGCGTCGAGTCGCTTAGGGGGTATCTTTGACTACGCCACCAAGCGTGAGCGTCTCGAAGAAGTAAGCCGCGAACTGGAAAGTCCCAACGTCTGGGACGATCCGCCGCGCGCGCAGGAGCTGGGCCGCGAACGCGCCCGCCTGGAAACCATCGTCAGCGGCATCGACACGCTCACGGCCGGCCTCGCCGACGCCGGCGACCTGCTGGAGATGGCCGTCGCCGACGACGACGAATCCACCGTGCTGTCCATCGTCAGCGACCTCGGCAAGCTCGACGCCCAGGTGAGCAAGCTGGAATTCCAGCGCATGTTCTCCGGCAAGATGGACTCGGCCAATGCCTTCGTGGACATCCAGGCCGGGGCCGGCGGCACCGAGGCGCAGGACTGGGCGGAAATCCTGCTGCGCATGTACCTGCGCTGGGCCGAATCGCGCGGCTGGAAGGCCGAGCTGCTGGAAGTCAGCGGCGGCGACGTGGCCGGCATCAAGTCCGCCACCTTCCGCGTGGAAGGCGACTACGCCTACGGCTGGCTGAAGACCGAGATTGGCGTGCACCGCCTGGTGCGCAAGAGCCCGTTCGACTCCGACAACCGCCGTCACACCAGCTTCACCTCGGTGTTTGTGTCGCCGGAAGTCGACGACGACATCGATATCGAGATCAATCCGGCCGACCTGCGCACCGACGTGTACCGCTCGTCCGGCGCCGGCGGCCAGCACGTGAACAAGACCGAGTCGGCCGTGCGCATCACCCACATGCCCTCGGGCGTGGTGGTGGCCTGCCAGACCGAGCGCAGCCAGCATGCCAACCGCGACCGCGCGATGAAGATGCTGAAAGCCAAGCTGTACGAGCTGGAACTGCAGAAGCGCAATGCCGAGAAGGACGCGCTGGAAGCGACCAAGTCCGATATCGGCTGGGGCAGCCAGATCCGCAACTACGTGCTGGACCAGAGCCGCATCAAGGACCTGCGCACGGGCATCGAACGCTCCGATACGCAGAAGGTGCTGGACGGCGACCTCGACGAATTCGTCGAAGGCAGCCTGAAGGCCGGCCTGGACGCGGGCGCCAAGCGCATCGACGCCTGAGCGCTCCGCCACCGATTCCACCTGACCGCCGACGAGGTGACCGCATGAGCAGCAGCAAGATCTCCCGGATCCTGATCGCCTGTGCGGCACTGGCGGCAGGCATCGGCATGGCGAGCGCGCAGGAGAGCACGGGGCAGGGCATCAAGCAGGACGCCAAGGCCGCCGGCCACGCGGTCGGCGACGCCGGCCGCGACGTCGGCCACGCCACCCGCGACACCGCCGTCAAGGTCGGGCACGGCGCCCGCGACGCTGGCGTCAAAGTCGGGCATGGCGCGCGCGATGCGGGCGTCGAGGTGGGCCATGGCGCGCGCGATGCCGGACTGAAGGTCGGCCATGGCGCCAAGGACGTGGGCCTCAAGATCGGCCACGGCGCGCGCGACGGCTGGAACGCCACCAAGCATGCGGTGAAGCACGCGGTGGGCAAGGAAGACTGAATGCGCAGCGCACCGCTCGTGCCTGCGAGCCGCACTCCCAGGGAAGAGACCCACGCATGAGAAGCGCCTCGATCGCTCTGTTCGCCGTGAGCCTGCTGGCCGCCGCCACGCTGCACGCGGAAAGCCGCCTGCTGCGCGGCACGGTGGGCAAGTATCCGATCGTGATGCAGCTGGACGAGTCCGACGGCACCGTCTCCGGCACCTACTTCTACGAGAAGTTCAAGCAGGACATCCCGCTGCGCGGCGAACCTGCCAGGCAGGGCTACAAGCTCAGCTCGGCCGCCTACGACACCGACGAAGCCAAGTCGGACCACTTCGTGCTCACCAAGGCCGGCGACGGCTTCAAGGGCAGCTTCAGCGCGGGCAAGGGCGCCAGCCTGCCGGTCGAACTGCACGACGTAGCCGCCGGCTCCGTGCATGAGCCGCGGCCGGATCTGAAGTTCGAGCGTGCGCTGTCGGACTACGAAAAGCTGCGCCTGGCCGATCTCCGCTTCGTGCCGGGCAAGAAGGAAACCGTCGGCGGCAAGTACCAGATCCAGTGGTTCTCCGAGCCGCTGTCCAAGCTCGCCATGTTCCATGTGGTCGGCGGTTATCCCGAGGCGGCGATGGCGGCGATCAACCGCACCATCGACACCGGTTTCTACGGCGGCCTGCAGGGGTATTTCGGCTGCGCGAACGGCGAGGGCGGCTCCGGCCAGGAGTCGGCGGAGGTGTCCAGCCACTACCTCACCGAGCGTTTCGTCAGCTACGCCGTCTCCAGCAGCTGGAGCTGCTACGGCGCGGCGCATCCGGATTTCGGCATCAGCGGCACCACCATCGACGCCGCCACCGGCAAGGAGCTGGCGCTGGAAGACGTCTACTGGCTGGGCAGCGGCAGCAAGCCGGCCGAGCGCTCCGACGCGTGGTACCAGTACCGCGAGAAGGTCTACGCGCCGGCCGTGGTGAAGCTGTTCCAGAAGCTCTATCCCGACGCCATGAAGAGCGACGGCGACGACGGCTGCGACTACACCGATCCCGGCGTGTGGGATTTCGGTCCCTGGTATCTCACCGACAAGGGCCTGTACGTCGGCGCCTATTTCGCGCGCGTGGCGCGCAATTGCGACAACCCGGACTGGTCGGTCATCCCGTACAGCGTCCTCAAGAAGAACAATCCCGCACTCTTCGGCCATTAGCCAACATCCCGGCCATCGCCACTTCGACGGCCGACATCACGGAATCACCATGAGCGAAACGACAGACAACCTGCCCATCGACGAGAACAAGCCAGACGTAAATAAGCTTGTTGCTGAGCGTCGCGAGAAACTCCGCGCGCTGCGCGGGCAGGGCGTCGCGTTCCCCAACGATTTCAAGATCGACGCCTTCGCCGGGGACCTACAGGCCGAATACGCCGACAAGGACGTGCACACCGCCGAGGCGATCGACGCGCTCGCGCGCCGCGTGAAGATGGCCGGCCGCATCGTGCTCAAGCGCGTGCAGGGCAAGGTCAGCTTCGTGCAGGTGCAGGACATGTCCGGCCGCATCCAGTTCTTCATCCACCAGGGCACGGTGGGCGAAGCCACCTACGACGCGTTCAAGGGCTGGGATGCGGGCGACATCGTCGGCGCCGAAGGCCTGCTGATGCGCACCAAGACCGGCGAGCTGTCGGTCAAGGTCGACACCCTGCGCCTGCTGACCAAGAGCCTGCGCCCACTGCCGGACAAGTTCCACGGCCTGGCCGACGTGGAGCAGCGCTACCGCCAGCGCTACGTCGACCTGATCGTCACCGAGGAATCGCGCCGCGCCTTCGTGCTGCGCTCGCGCATCATCGGCTACATCCGCAAGTGGCTGGAGGCGGAACCCTACCGCTTCATGGAAGTGGAAACGCCGATGATGCAGATCATCCCCGGTGGCGCCACGGCCAAGCCCTTCATCACCCACCACAACGCGCTGGACCTGGACCTGTACCTGCGCGTGGCGCCGGAGCTTTACCTGAAGCGCCTGGTGGTGGGCGGCTTCGACCGCGTGTACGAGATCAACCGCAACTTCCGCAACGAGGGCGTGTCGACCCGACACAACCCCGAATTCACCATGCTCGAGCTCTACCAGGCCTACGCCACCTACACCGAGATCATGGACCTGACCGAAGGCGTGATCCGCGACACCGCCGCCAACGTCATCGGCAGCACGCAGATCCACTGGGACGGCGCCGACATCGACCTGGGTCCGGCCTTCCGCCGCTGGTCGATGGAAGACGCGGTGCTGGAGCACAACCCGGAGATCCGCCGCGACGAGCTGCGCGACCGCGAAGCGATGGCCGCGCACGCCAGGCGCCTGGGCTGCAACGTCAAGCCGGGCTACGGCTGGGGCAAGCTGCTGCTGGAGATTTTCGAGAAGACCGTCGAGCACACGCTGATCCAGCCCACCTTCATCACCCAGCACCCGGTCGAGGTCTCGCCGCTGGCGCGCGAGAGCGACACCGACAAAGGCATCACCGACCGCTTCGAGCTGTTCATCAACGGCCGCGAGCTGGCCAACGGCTTCTCCGAGCTCAACGATCCGGAAGACCAGGAAGCCCGCTTCCGCGCCCAGGTGGCGGCCAAGGACGCCGGCGACGACGAAGCCATGCACTTCGACGCCGATTACATCCGCGCGCTGGAGGTAGGCCTGCCGCCCACCGGCGGCCTGGGCATCGGCATCGACCGCCTGGTGATGCTGCTGACCGGCGCGGTGTCGATCCGCGACGTGCTGCTGTTCCCCTATATGCGTCCGGAGGCCTGAGCCATGTGGTACGCCATCGTCGGTACCGACGTTCCCGATTCGCTGGAGAAGCGCCTCGGCGCGCGTCCGGCCCATGTCGCCCGCCTGCAGCAGCTGCATGCGGAGGGACGCATGCTGCTGGCCGGCCCGTTCCCGGCCATCGATGCGGAAGACCCGGGCAGCGCCGGCTTCACCGGCAGCCTGATCGTGGCCGAGTTCGCCTCGCTGCCCGAAGCGCAGGCCTGGGCCGATGCCGACCCGTACGTGGCGGCCGGGGTCTATGCTGCCGTCTCGGTCAAACCCTTCCGCAAGGTGCTGCCCTGACATGACCGCCTCGATGGCCGCCCGGATCCGCGAACGCCTGCAGGCCGCGCTGGCGCCGGTGGAGCTGGACGTGGCCGATGAAGGCCACAAGCACGCCGGCCACGCCAACGAGGGCAAGGGCCACTTCCACGTGCGCATCGTCAGCCCGGTGTTCGCCGGCCAGCCGCCGCTGAAGCGCCACCGCATGATCTATGCGGCCCTGGAAGGGCTGATGGACAACGGCATCCACGCGCTTTCCATCGACGCGCGTCCGCCGGATACCTGAAAGCCTTTGAGCGGCCAGGACATAGGCCTTATCCTGCGTCCTCAAGTCTTCCCGCTGGAATCCTTCTCCCTCCGGGAGAAGGTGCCGGCAGGCGGATGAGGGTACGGGCGGAGTGGGGCGCCTCGCTTCGCCTGTACCCTCACCCCAACCCCTCTCCCGACGGGAGAGAGGCTTCGAGTCGAATCGCAAGCCCCTCTCCAGCTGCCGCGGAATCCGCATGCGCCTGACCACGATCAAACTCGCCGGCTTCAAGTCCTTCGTCGACCCGACCACCCTGCACCTGCCGACCAATATGACCGGCGTGGTGGGTCCGAACGGCTGCGGCAAGTCCAACATCATCGACGCCATCCGCTGGGTGATGGGCGAAAGCGCGGCCAGCCGCCTGCGCGGCGACTCGCTCACCGACGTGATCTTCTCCGGCTCCAACTCGCGCAAGCCGGTGGGCCAGGCCACCGTCGAACTCATCTTCGACAACAGCGACGGCACCATCCAGGGCGAATACGGCCAGTACGCCGAGATCTCGGTGAAGCGCCAGGTCACCCGCGACGGCCAGTCCGCCTATTTCCTCAACGGCGCGCGCTGCCGCCGCCGCGACATCACCGACCTGTTCCTGGGCACGGGCCTCGGGCCCCGCAGCTACTCGATCATCGAGCAGGGCATGATCAGCCAGATCGTCGAGGCCGCGCCGGAAGAACTGCGCGTGCACCTGGAGGAAGCCGCCGGCATCTCCAAGTACAAGGAGCGCCGCAAGGAGACCGAGAGCCGCATCAAGTCCACCCGCGAAAACCTCGACCGCGTGAAAGACGTGCGCGACGAAGTGGACAAGCAGCTCGAACACCTCAACCGCCAGGCCCGCGCCGCCGAGCGCTGGAAGGCGCTGAAGGAAGAACAGACGCGCAAGGAAGCCGAGCTGCGCGCGCTGGAATACCGCGGACTCAAGAGCCAGCACGACGGCGAAGGCGCCGGGCTTTCCGCCGCCGAGATCGAGATCGAGAAGCGCGTGGCCGCGCAGCGCCACGTCGAAGCCCAGCTCGAAAGCGTGCGCGAGCGCCACACCGCCGCCAACGAGCACCTGGGCCAGGTGCAGGGCGAGGTGTACAAGGTGGGCGCCGAGATCGCCCGCGTCGAACAGCAGGTGCGCTTCAACCGCGAGACCGCCGAGCGCCTGGGGCGCGCCCAGGCCGAGGCCGAGCGCGAGCACGAGGAACTGGCCGCGCATATCGCCGCCGACCGCGAACAGACCGAAAGCCTGCGCCTGGCGCTGGCCGAGGGCGAGCCGAAGCTCGAAGCCCTGCAGCAGCTGCAGGACGACACCGCCGACGCGCAGCGCGACACCGAAACCAAGCTGTCCGACTGGCAGCAGCGCTGGGACGCCTACACCCGCACCGCTGGCGAATCCGCCCGCGCCGCGGAAGTGGAGCGCACCAAGCTGGCCTATCTGGACCGCCAGTCGATCGACCTGGCCAAGCGCCGCGAGGCGCTGGAGGGCGAACAGAAGGCCACCGACATCGAGGCGCTGGACGCTTCCTTCGAACAATTGCAGGGCGAGCACGAAACCCAGCGCGAACGCCTGGAAACCCTGGGCGGCCTGCTCGACCAGCACAAGCTCGGCTACGAGCAGGTGCTGGACGAGGAGCGCCAGGTGCAGTCCGCGCTCAACGAGGCGCGCCAGCAGCTGCAGTCCGCGCGCGGGCGCCAGTCCTCGCTCGAAGCGCTGCAGCACGCCGCGCTGGGCCAGGAGGAAAGCGCCGCCAGCGGCTGGCTGGCGCGGCTTGGCCTGGACAAATCGCGCCGCCTGGGCGAGTCGCTGCAGGTGGAAGCGGGCTGGGAGACGGCGGTGGAAACCGCGCTGGCCGGGTTCCTCGACAGCGTGCTGGTCGACGGCGCGCACGACTACGCCAAGGACTTCGGCGAGCTGAAGGACGCGGATCTCGCCCTGCTGGATGCCGCCGAGGGCGGCGCCAACACCGCCGGAACGCTGGCGGCGCACGTGCGCGGCCCGTCCGCCGCGGTGGCGATCCTCAGCCACGTGCTCACCGCCGAGAATCTCGACGAAGCGCACCAGCGCGTGGCCGGCCTTTCCGCGCTGGCGCCGTACCAGTCGGTGATGACGCGCACCGGCGAGTGGCTCGGCCCGGGCTGGGCGCGCGTGCGCCGCGCGCAGGGCAATCAGGTCGGCGTGCTGGCGCGCGAGCGCGAGATGCGCCTGCTGGCCGAGCAGATCGCCACGCTGGAAGCGCGCATCGAAGAAGCCACCGGCGAGCTCGACGACCTGCGCACGCGCAAGTTCGAAGCCGAGCGCGCGCGCGACGACGCTCAGCGCGAGCTGTACAACGCCCATCGCCGCCAGTCCGAACTGGCAGGCCAGCTGCAGAGCCACCGCGGCAAGATGGAAACCGCCCGCGCCCGCGCCGAAAAGGTCAGCGGCGAACTGGGCGAGATCATCGGCCAGCTGGACGAACTGCAGGCGCAGATCCGCGACGCGCGCGCGCGCCTGGACGAATCGGTCAACCACATGGGCGACCTGGAAGACCAGCGCCGCGAGCTGGAAAACGAGCGCCGCGCGCTGCTGGAAGCGCGCGAGGAAGCGCGCATGAACGCGCGCGAGGCCGCCGACCAGGCGCATGCGCTGGCGCTGTCGATGGAATCCAAGCGCTCCGCGCTGGCCTCGCTCGACCAGGCCCTGGCGCGCATGGACACGCAGATCCGCCAGATCGCCTCGCGCCGCGGCGAGATCGCAGAACAGCTGGCCGCCGGCTCCGACCCCATCGCGGAACTGGAAGCGGAGCGCCAGGCCTATCTGGACCAGCGCCTGCTGGTCGACAAGCAGCTGGTGGAAGCGCGCCGCGCGGTGGAAGACTGCGACGCGGAATTCCGCCGCCTGGAGCAGGAGCGCCAGCGCATCGAGCAGGGCCTCAACAGCCTGCGCGAAAGCCTGTCGCAGAAGCGCCTCGCCGCGCAGGCGCTGGAACTGCGCGCCCAGCAATTGGCCGAAGCGATCGCCGCCTCCGGCCTGGAGCTGGAACCGCTGCTGGCGGAGCTGGCCGAAGACGCCGACGCCTCGCAATGGCGCGGCGCGCTCACCGACATCGGCCAGAAGATCCAGCGCCTGGAGCCGGTCAACCTGGCCGCGATCCAGGAGCACGCCGAACAGAGCGAGCGCAAGAATTACCTGGACAACCAGCTGGCGGATCTGACCTCCGCCATGGAAACGCTGGAAGGCGCGATCAAGAAGATCGACCGCGAAACCCGCCAGCGCTTCAAGGAAACCTTCGACCGCGTCAACGCCGGCGTGCAGGAGCTGTTCCCGCGCCTGTTCGGCGGCGGCCACGCGTATCTGGAATTGACCGGCGACGACCTGCTCGATACCGGCGTGGCCATCATGGCCCGTCCGCCGGGCAAGCGCGTCTCCAACATCTCGCTGCTGTCCGGCGGCGAGAAGGCGCTGACCGCCGTATCGCTGGTGTTCTCCATCTTCGGCCTCAACCCCGCGCCGTTCTGCCTGCTGGACGAGGTGGACGCGCCGCTGGACGAGGCCAACGTGGGCCGCTTCTCCAACATGGTGAAGGAGATGAGCGAGAAGGTGCAGTTCATTTTCGTCAGCCACAACAAGGCCACCATGGAGGCCGCGTCGCAGCTGTGCGGCGTGACCATGCGCGAACCCGGCGTGTCGCGCCTGGTGCAGGTGGACCTGGCCGAAGCGGCCAAACTTGCCGGCGCAGCCTGAGGAATCCGACATGACCATGCAACCCGTGCTCGCCCTGGCCTGGAACCCCGCGGTAGGCGTCCCGCTGCTAATCGTGGGTGCGATCGTGCTGGCCCTGATCTGGCTGTTCGGCCAGCCGAAGAAGGAACAGGGCCGCCGCCGCGCGCCCGCCGCGCAGGGCGGCGAGGAGCGGCGCGAGCCGACCTTCGGCGACGACGTGGACGTGGCCGACGAAGCGCCCGGCTTCAGCGCGCGCGACGACTTCCGCCTCGACCCGCTCGACGAGCCCAAGCCGAAGCAGGGCGAGCTGGACATGGGCCTGCGCGAGGAATTGGAGAAGCTCGGCGCCACGCTGTCCAGCGAACGCGTCGCGCCCGCGCCGGTGAGCGCCAAGCCGATGGGCGCCGCGGCCTCGATCATCGAGGCGCTCCGTGCGCCGCCGGAGCAGTTCCTGGCCGCGCAGGGGCATGTCGACGAGCCGGTGAAGCCCGCGGCCGTCGAGTCCGCACCCTTGGAAACCAGGCCTGTGGAAACCAGGCCCTTGGAACCCAGGCCCTTGGAAACCAGGCCGCGCGCGCAGGCACCGGTGCCGCCGCCTGCCGCGCCGGCGCCCGCGCCAGCGGCGCCGCGCGTGCCGCCGCGTTCGGAGCTGGGCAAGCGCCCGGCGCAGTTGCCGGTGGAGCGCATCGTCACCTTGTTCGTGGTGGCGCGCGAAGGCGCGGTGTTCCTCGGGCCCGACCTGATCGTGGCGGCCGAGAAGGCCGGCCTCGAATTCGGCGACATGGGCATCTATCACCGCCTGCTCGACGGCAAGCGCGAACACGGTCCGATCTTCAGCGTGGCCAACATGCTGAAGCCCGGCAACTTCGACCTGAGCCGCCTCGACGCGCTGCGCTCGCCGGGCCTGAGCTTCTTCATGACCCTGCCGGCGCCGATCCCCGCGCTCGACGCCTGGGACGCCATGCTGCCCACGGCGCAGCGGCTGGCCGAGCTGCTGGACGGGCAGGTGCTGGACGAAGAGCGCAACGCGCTCGGCCGCCAGCGCATCGCCCACATCCGCGACGAACTGCGCGGCTGGGACCGCGACCACGAAGGCAAGGAAATCATTTTCGGGCGCTGAGCCCTGGCCGATGCCGCGGGACACCGGGCCCGCTCCCAGGTGGCGACGCCACCGCGGAGCGGGCCTTTTCGTATCCGCGGCTGTGCTGCGCCGCCGCCGGCACACGCATCGCCGGCCGCGCCGCCACCCCTGCAAATCAGCTCCGGCGGACAGCGACGGGCGGTCTTTCGCCGGGAAAACGGCGCTCCCGCATGACGCGGTCGCAAAAAACACCATGCCGTAAGACACATTTATGCGTTTGCGTCTTGGCGGCATCGCTCACATGCCATACATTCCACCTGCCGAAAGGCACAGGTTTCAACCAAACCCATCAAAACTACGGGGAATGTATGGCCAAGAAAGCCGCCAAGAAGACCACCGCCAAGGCCGCCGCCAAGCCGGCTGCGCTGAAGCCGATCAAGGACGCTCTGAGCAAGTCCGGCCTGGTCGCCCACCTCGCCGAAACCACCGGTGTGGTGGCCAAGGACGTGCGCGCTGTTCTGGGTGCGCTCGAAGGTGCGGTCGCCGGTTCGGTGCACAAGAAGGGCCACGGCTCGTTCACGCTGCCGGGTCTTCTGAAGATCACCGCGGTCAATGTGCCGGCCAAGCCGAAGCGCAAGGGCATCAACCCCTTCACCAAGGAAGAGCAGTGGTTCGCCGCCAAGCCGGCCACGGTGAAGGTGAAGATCCGTCCGCTCAAGAAACTGAAGGACGCCGCGGTCGGCTAAGCCGTCTGCTGGTGAAAGACGCGGCAGCGCGAGCTGCCGCGTTTTTTTATGCCTGTGTTCCGGGTCCGGGGGAAGCTGCGCTGGCGGGTAGTGATCGCATGGCGCCTTGGAGCTTGCCGCCGCGAAATGCCCGAGCTGCTGTTGCGTAGCGCGGCAAGGTTTGGACGTCCATACGCCGGCGCCACCGGCGCGCTGCTATAAAGCCCGCCGCAGCGGATCACGGCAGAGACGCAGATGCAGGCCACTTCTTCCTCGTCGGGCGGGCAGGGTGCATGGCGGGTCGCCGTGCTGGAGGACGATTGCCGCCTGCGCGAGGACGTGCTCGTACCGGGGCTGCTGAGCTTCGGTTTCGAAGCCGTCGGCATCGGCCGCGCGGCGGAACTCTATCGACGCATGCTCGCCGAACGCTTCGACCTGGCGGTGCTGGACCTGGGCCTGCCCGATGAAGACGGCCTCTCGGTGGCGCGGCACCTGCGCCGCTGTTCGCAGATCGGCATCGTGGTGCTCACCGGCCGCACGGCCGAACACGATGAGATCCGCGCGCTTACCGCGGGCGCCGACATCTACCTGCGCAAGCCGGCCGGCATGGCGCTGCTGGCGGCGAGTCTGCATAGCGTGGGCCGGCGCCTGCCGGGTGCGCCGCGACTGGCTTCGCCGGCACCGGCCATCCAAGCGGCGGCACATGCCGCTCCCGCCGGATGGCGCCTGTCGACCGACGACTGGAATCTCGTGGCTCCCACGGGCGAGTCCATCCCGCTGTCCGCTTCCGAGCGCTGCGTTCTGCGCCCGCTGTTCGCCGCCGGCGGCGGGGCGGTGGCGCGGGAGGTGCTGATCGGCGCCTGGCATGGCGAGGACGCCGAGTTCGACCCGCATCGCCTGGAAATGCTCATTTACCGCCTGCGCCGGAAGGCGAGGGCGCTGGGCATGCCGGTGCTGCCGCTGATCACGGTGCGCGGTGGCGGCTATGCCTTCGTCGGACGCGGCGGATCGGCGTAGGAGCGGGCCTAAAAGCGCGGTGTCCCATGCAGCCCGCGTGAGTTTCTCTCCTGCTGCGGCAAGTCATGTTTTGCCCCTCGGATGCGCGTGGCGGCAGGCTTTGCGTGCAGCGCTGCGTGAGCAAGAAGCCGTGGCACGCCAGTGCCAGGTGATGTCCGGTTGGGAAGCGTGAGTGATCGCCCGCCCGATCTGCGGAAAGCTGACTCCATCGGCGCGACGCCAACGCCTGCGTCGCCACTTCCCCGCCGTTATGGAGCACCGCATGAAAAGGATGCACAGCAAGGCTCTGCACGATGCCTGGCCGCTTGCCGGTTCGATCTACGGCAAGAGCGACGGCGACCACGCCGCGCGCTTCCGCTTCGGTGCCTCGTGTGCGGCAGCGGAAGGCCTGCTGGCGGAGCACCTGCGGCGAATCCAGTGGAACGCATGGCCTGAGCTTCGGCCGATGAGTGCAGGGCACGCCCCGTAACAGGAGCGCGCCACCCCGTTGGTGGCCCGGCCGCGCGCATGCCGCGCGGCGACCGGGAGCCGCAGGTCTTCGCGCGGCCGTGGCCACCTCTCCGAACCTTGTCCGGCTCCTTTCCCGAGGTATTCGCATGAAACGACATCTCATCGGCTTTCCGATCGTGACCCTCATCGCCGCGATGGCGGCATCGGTTCCCCAGCTCCATGCGCATGGGTTTCATGCCGGCATGGATGCGCCCCGCCAGGCCAGCGCGTCCGATCGCTTCATCGTCACCTACCGGCAAGGCAGCAGCGAAGCCCGCGACCAGGGCGCCGCCCTGCAGAACGTGAGCGCGGCGGTGAGCAGAAGCGGATTGGACAAGGCCGTGTTCAAGGACCTGGGCTTGGGCATTCGGCGCTTGTACGCCAGCTACGTGCGCAAACTTGCCGCGGGCGGCGACCTGATCGGCGTATCGCATTCGCTGGACGACGTGCAGGCACGCAAGCTGATGCGCGCGATCGCGGCGGATCCCGCCGTCCTGCATGTCGAGCGCGACGTTCGTCTGCATGCGCTGGGCGGTTCGCGGCTTGCGGCTGAAGTATCGCCGCGTGGAATGTCTTCCCATCATGTTTTCCCCATGGCCCGGTGGAACTACGGCGATCCGCGCGGCGGCGCCAACGTCGAGAAGGCCTGGGAGCTTGCCGACGGCAAGGACGTCGTCGTCGCCGTGCTCGACACAGGCATCACGCGGCACCCCGGACTCGATCTTTCACTGGCCGATGCCGGTTACGACTTCACCAGGGATCCCTTGACCTCCGGCCGCGACGAGTATGGCCGCGCTGCGGGAGGCTGGGATCCGGGCGACTGGAGCAACACGCCCGAATACGAGGACTGCTTCGATGAGCCGGGTGGGGAAGCCAGCACTTGGCAGGGCACGCGGGCGGCCGGCATCGTGGCAGGGCTGGCTGGCGGCCCCACGGGAAACCTGGGCATCGCCTATCGGGCGAAAGTGTTGCCGGTCCGCGTGGCAGGGCATTGCGGTGCGGGTTATCTATCGGACATCACCGATGCCATCGTGTGGGCCGCGGGAGGGCGCGTCCGCGGCGTGCCGGACAATAAGCATCCGGCGCAGGTCATCACCCTGGGCGTCGGCGACCGCTTCGAGGACGGCTGCACGGAAACCTTCAGCCTGAAAAGCGCCATTGCGGAAGCCCGTCTCCGCGGCGCGGTCGTGATCGCTCCCGCCGGCGATTTCGGCGGCGATGTGGACCTGGCGGTTCCAGCGAGCTGTCCGGGTGTCATCGCCGTTGCCGCCAACGGCATCAGGGGTGGGCGCGCCGGCAACTCCAGCTTCGGTTCGGGCGTCGCGCTGGCTGCCCCGGGCGGTGGCGAGGCGGCGGATGGCAGCGCCAAGGATCTGATCTGGTCCTTGTCGAACGAAGGAGCGACGGTGCCGGCCGATCCGGGCTATGGCGGATCCAGCGGTACGGCATTGGCTGCCGCCCATGTGGCAGGTGCCGCTGCGCTGGTGATCGGTGCCGTGAAGCAGGCCGGCCTGCCCGCGCTGGACGCGGAGCAGGTGGGCAAACTGCTGGTCGATACGGCCCGGGCTTTCCCTGTCGCACCGGATCGGCCGATCGGGGCCGGCATTCTGGATGCGCACGCGGCGGTGATGAAAGCCTTGGGCAGCGCGGCCCCGGCCGAGTCCGTCATCCCGCTGGAACGCGGCGTGCTCCGTTCGGAACCATCCATCGCCCAGGGCCAGAGCCTGCTCTACGCCATCGCGGTTCCTGCCGGTGCACGCCATCTCCATCTGCGTACGCTGGGTGGGAAGGGGGACGCAACGCTTTATCTGAAATCCGGGCTCGCACCAGCCGTCGATGGCGCGAACGCAGATGCCATCTCGGACCACGCGGGCAATAACGAAGCGATCGCGATAAGCCGGCCGCAGCCGGGCACCTGGTATCTGCGCGTCCGCGCGAAGCAGGCGGCCAGCCATCTGGCGGTACAGGGCAGCTACGCACTTTGAGTATTGCGCCGCGTGCCAGCGAGCCCTGGCTCCCGCCGGGGCTCGTCCGGCAAGGTTTTCGATCTGGATGTCTATATGGCCGAACGTATGAGCTTATGCGCATCGATCATTTCGTTGCCCGCCGAAAACCCGGCAACCTGCCCGTGTCCATCCGGACCAACGGCGCCCTAGCACGCCACTGACGCTCTCTGAATGCTTGGCATGGGACAAAGCCATCAGGGTGGAGCGCGCAGGCGCCCACGCCATCCCCATCCGCCATTGGAGTCCGACCTTGAAACGCCTTGGCCCGACCTTGCTGCTCGCCATCGCCGGCTTTGCTTTCGGCGCCACCGTCCAGGCGCAGGACGTGCGCCTGCTCAACGTCTCCTTCGACCCCACCCGCGAGCTCTACAAGGACGCCGACACCGCCTTCGCCGCCTCCTGGAAGCGCCAGACCGGCAAGGATCTGCGCATCACCACCTCCAACGGCGGCTCCGGCAAGCAGTCGCGCGCGGTGCAGGACGGCCTGGAAGCGGACGTGGTCACCCTGGCCTTGGCCTGGGACATCGACGTGCTGGCCGACCGCGGCCTGCTGGCCAAGGACTGGCAGTCGCGCCTGCCCGAGCACAGCACGCCCTACACCTCGACCGTGGTGTTCCTGGTGCGCAAGGGCAATCCCAAGGGCATCCGCGACTGGCCCGACCTGGTCCGCGACGGCGTGCAGGTGATCACGCCCAATCCCAAGACCTCCGGCGGTGCCCGCTGGAACTTCCTGGCCGCCTGGGGCTGGGCGCAGCGGCAGCCCGGCGGCAATGCGGACAAGGCGCGCGCCTACGTGGCCCAGCTCTACAAGCACGTGCCGGTGCTGGACACCGGCGCGCGCGGCGCCACCAACACCTTCGTCCAGCGCGGCATCGGCGACGTGCTGATCGCCTGGGAGAGCGAGGCGCTGCAGGCCCGGCAGGAGCTGGGCGCGGACAAGTTCGACGTGGTCGTGCCCTCGCTGACCATCCTGGCCGAACCTCCGGTGGCCGTGGTCGACAAGGTGGTCGACAAGCACGGCACCCGCGCGGTGGCCGAGGCCTATCTCAAGTTCCTGTACTCGCCGGAGGGCCAGGCCCTGGTGGCCAGGCATTACTACCGCCCGCGCGATGCCGCCGCGGCGGCGAAGTACGCCTCGACCTTTCCGCCGGTGAAGACCTTCACCCTGGCCGAGCAGTTCGGCGACTGGCGCAAGGCGCAGGCCACGTATTTCGCCGACGGCGGCATCTACGACCAGCTCAGCGAAGCGGGGCACTGAGGCCATGAGCCGCCGCGCCTTGCCCGGATTCGGCCTCAGCCTGGGCGTCACCCTGGCCTGGCTGGGCGGGATCGTGCTGCTGCCGCTGACGGCGCTGGCCTGGAAGGCGGCCAGCCTGGGGCCGTCCTTGTGGTGGCAGCACCTGGGCACGCGCCGGGTATTGCTGGCCCTGCAATTGAGTTTCGGCGGAGCGCTGGCGGCGGCCGCGATCGACCTGCTGCTGGGCCTGCTGCTGGCCTGGGTGCTGGTGCGCTACCGCTTCCCGCTGCGCCGCGTATGCGATGCCCTGATCGACCTGCCTTTCGCGCTGCCCACCGCCGTGGCCGGCATCGCGCTTACCGCGTTGTACGCACCCAATGGCTGGATCGGGCACCTGCTGCAGCCGCTGGGCGTGCAGGTGGCTTATACGCGGCTGGGCGTGCTGCTGGCGATGGTCTTCGTCGGTTTGCCGTTCGTGGTGCGCACCCTGCAGCCGGTCATCGAGAGCCTGGAACGCGAAGTGGAAGAAGCCGCGCTTACCCTCGGCGCCTCGCCCTGGCAGAGCTTCCGCCGCGTGCTGCTGCCGCTGCTTGCGCCCACCTTGCTCACCGGCTTTGCGCTGGCGCTGGCGCGGGCGGTGGGCGAATACGGTTCGGTCATCTACATCTCAGGCAACCTGCCCATGCGCACGGAAATCGTGCCGCTGCTGATCGTGCAGAAGATCGATGCCGGCGACGACACCGCACCGGCCGCGCTGCTGGGCGCGGTGATGCTCGCCGTGTCCTTGCTGGTGCTGCTGGCGGTGAACGGCCTGCAGCGCTGGAGCCGGCGCTGGAGCGTGGTGTCCTGATGGCTGCCGTCGCCGCCCATGCCGTGCATCATCCCGCCAGCCGTTCGCGCAGCGGACGCTGGCGGCACGCCACGCTGATCGTGCTCGCCTTGCTGTGCGTCGGCGGCCTGCTGGTGCTGCCGCTGCTGGCGGTATTCGCCGAGGCCTTCGCCAAGGGCTGGGCGGTGTTCGCCGCTGCCGTGACAGACCCCGATGCGCTGGCCGCGGTGCGCCTGACGCTGACCGTCGCCGCCATCGCGGTGCCGGCGAATACCGTGTTCGGCTTGGCCGCCGCATGGTTGCTGACGCACCACCAGTTCCGCGGCAAGGGGTTGCTGGAGGCCCTGATCGACCTGCCGTTCTCGGTGTCGCCGGTGGTCGCCGGCCTGGTCTGCGTGCTGGTCTACGGCGTGCACGGCTGGTATGGCGGCTGGCTGGAGGCTCACGGCCTGCGCGTGATCTTCGCCTGGCCCGGCCTGGTGCTGGCCACGGTGTTCGTGGCGTTCCCGTTCGTCGCGCGCGAGCTGATCCCGTTGATGCAGGCGCAGGGCAGCGACGAGGAACTGGCGGCCCGTACGCTCGGCGCCGGTGGCTGGCAGATCTTTTTCCGCGTCACCCTGCCCAGAATCCGCTGGGCCCTGCTGTACGGCGTGCTGCTGTGCACCGCGCGCAGCATGGGCGAGTTCGGTGCCGTATCGGTGGTGTCGGGACATCTCCCCGGCCT
Source organism: Dyella sp. SG609 (assembly GCF_012275375.1). Classification (GTDB taxonomy): domain Bacteria; phylum Pseudomonadota; class Gammaproteobacteria; order Xanthomonadales; family Rhodanobacteraceae; genus Dyella_D; species Dyella_D marensis. The sequence continues at coordinate 725,167 of NZ_JAAZQJ010000001.1, forward strand.
CACCAATACGCTGCCGCTGCAGGTGGACCAGGTCTACAACGGCGGCAGCGACAGCGCGATCGCTTCGTCCTTCGCGCTGGCTTCGCTGCTGGCCTGCCTGGGACTGGTCACGCTGCTGGCCAAGTGGCTGATGGAATCGCGCCATGGCGGCGAACTGGCGCACTCCCCCCGACGTTCCGAGTCTTCCGCATGAGTCTTTCGATCCGCCAGCTCACCCGCCGCTACGGCGCCTTCGCCGCGCTGGACGATTTCTCGCTCGACATCGCCGAGGGTGAATTCGTTGCGCTGCTGGGGCCGTCCGGTTCCGGCAAGAGCAGCCTGCTGCGCATCCTCGCCGGCCTGGACGATCCGGACCGCGGCGACGTGCTGCGCGATGGCACCGACCTGCTCGCGCTGCCGGCCCAGCGCCGCGATATCGGTCTCGTGTTCCAGCATTACGCGCTGTTCCCGCACATGACCGTGGCGGACAACATCGCCTTCGGCCTGCGCGTGCGGCCGCGCGCGCGCAGGCCTTCGCGCCGCGACATCGCCGCGCGCGTGGACGACCTGCTGCGCCGCGTGCAGCTGGAGGAACTGGGCCGTCGCTATCCGGCCCAGCTTTCCGGCGGCCAGCGCCAGCGCGTCGCCCTGGCGCGTGCCCTCGCGGTGGAGCCGTCGCTGCTCCTGCTCGACGAACCCTTCGGTGCGCTCGACGCCCAGGTACGCGGCACGCTGCGCCTGTGGCTGCGCGAGCTGCAGCGTTCGCTCGGCCTCACCACGGTGCTGGTCACGCACGATCAGGACGAGGCGCTGGAACTGGCCGACCGGGTGGTGGTGATGAATCGCGGACGCATCGAACAGGTCGGCACGCCAGGCGAGATCTATCGCGAGCCGGCCACGCCGTTCGTGCACGGCTTCGTCGGCCGCGCCAACCGGCTTCGCGGCCACGTCGAGCGCGACCGCCTGCATCTGGGCGGACACGTATTCCAGGGCGAGTTGCCGGCCGAGCTCGCCGGCCGCGAAGTCGAAGCCTGGCTGCGGCCGGAACATCTGGCGCTCGCCGCCCGCGGCCTGGCCGGATGGAGCGGCCGGCTGCAGCACCTGGACCTGGCTGGCCCGGTGGCCCGTGCCCGGCTGGCGATGCATGGCGAAGGCCTGGTGCTGGAGGCCGAATGGAACGCCGCCGAGGTAGCGGCGCACGCCCTTGCCGTTGGGGACGTGGTGACGGTCCAGCCGCGTGAATTCACCCTGTTCACCGACGCTGCCGCCGGCGCCCGCCGCCACCGCTTCGTGCCGGCGCCCGCCGGCCCGCACACCGATTCGCACCCGATCGACTTCGCCGCCTGGCTGCACCGCAAGGCCTGAGCGGACTGGCACGCTTCCCGCGAAGCTGCGGCAGGGTGCCGCATAGGGTCGGTTTTGGCCGCATGTCCACCATCGCGGCGGGTGGGCGTTGCCCACCGTGAGGCGCGGCGTCCGTGTTTCCTGAGATTTCTGGGTGAATTCACCAGGAAACGCTGGAAATTTGGCGGCCAGTCTTTCAAGGGGCTTGCATCCGCCCAGGCGGATAGACGTCTTTTCATGACGAATAGGACTGGACTGGAATTATTCCTATGACCAATGGTCTAGCCGTCCGCCATGGCACGCTTCTTTCTTACGTCATCCGCAAGACAGATAACCGATGCACACTGACGTTGACCGCTGGCGCGTGGCAAAATAAGCGTCCGGACGCGGTGGGTTTTACGCAGTAGATACTTCTTAGGGCTCGATCTCTCGCCCAGCTCACGCCACCAATCGAGCGTGAAGCGCATCACACATTTCAAGACTTGCTTCTTTGTTACCGGTCCGACGACGTAACCCGCGGGCTTTTTTTGTTCGATCATTGCAGCTTGATGCCCTTGCCGCCGGAGAGCAGGACGCCGGGGAGGCGAGCGGCGCAGGGGTGGCGATCAACGATTGAGCACAGGCGGCCGACGCAAACGGTCGGAGGACGATGGCGACGACGGGGAGGGAGGCTATGCAGGAGGAATCGATCCGGTTCGTATGGTGGCGCCACCTGCTGGTGGCCGTCGGCTATGCCGCCGCGTACGTCTTGCTGCGCAGTGTTTCGGTATCCAACTGGAACCTGCCCGCCAGCCTGCGCCTTGCCGCGCTGCTGCTGGTGCCCATGCGTTACTGGCCCGCGCTGGTGCTCGGCGAGGCGATGCCGGTCGCTTACCAGGCCTGGCTCAGCCACGGCATGTTCGGCTGGGCCTGGGCGAGCTTCGCCGCCTTCCCGCCGATGGCGCTGTGCGCGCCTTTCATGGCCTGGTTCCGCCGCCGCACCATGGTCGTGCAGGCGGATGGGCGCGTCGATATTCCCGCCGTGCTGACCGCGGCTCTGGCCTGCGCCGTGCTCACGGCCGCCGGCAACGTCGCCGCGCTGGCCTCGGTGCACATGCCCGCGGGGCAGCCGGCGCCGGCGATCACTGCGCGCATCGTGTTCGGTTACTTCCTGGGCAATTACCTCGGCGCGCTGACCCTGGCCCCGCTCGCGCTCGCCGTGCGCGGCTGGCTGGCCGGTACGCGTCCGGCTGTGGCCTGGGCATCGCTGCGCCGCAGCGGCCTGCTGCGCGACGGCGCGATGAGCCTGCTGCTGCCGCTCACGGCACTGGCCGGCATCGGCTACGCCAGCGAGAACGCGGATGCCATGCAGGTCTGCCGCATCGCGATGTTCGTGCCGGTGGCCTGGCTCACCCTGCGCCATGGCTGGCGCGGTGCAGCTTTCGGCGGCGCCGCGGCCAGCTGCGCGGTGGCGCTCACCTCCACCATCGTGCGCGATCCTTCGGTGATCCAGGCGCAGGCGATCATCGCCTTCGCCATCTCCACCTTGCTGATGCTCGGCACGCGCCTGGCGCAGACCGCCAGCGGCGAAGCCAGTGCGCAGCGCGAGCGCGTCGACCGCGAATACGGCCTGCTGCTCGCGCAGCAGGGCCTGTACCAGGAAGAGCTGCGCATGAAGCATGCGGCCGAGGCGCTGGAGCAGGTGCGCCAGTCCATGCGCGATATGCAGAACCGCCTGCTCGACCATCTGCGCGACCGCATCCCAGCCAACGAAGAGCGTGCCTATACGCGGCAGGCCGCCTTGGCCCAGCACGAGATGCATCGCCTCACCAATGCGCTGTATCCGCGCGTGTGGCGCGAGCAGGGCGAGACCTCGACGGTGCAGCTGCGCGACGGACCGGTGGCGATGGCCGCGGCCGCGATCGGCGCTACCTACGAATGCGAATTGGTGGGCCAGGATCTCGAGCATCTGGCCTCCGACGTGCACATGACGCTGTACCGCCTGGCCGGCGAATCGCTGGTGTACGCGCTGAGCCGCCAGGCCACGCGCCATGTGGACCTGGTGATCCGCGGCGGCCACAGCCAGGGCATGCGCTGGGTGGTGATGCGCATGGATTGCCATCGCGCGTCGGCCACCGATGGCGGGATGCGCCTGGCGCAGGATCAGTGGAAGAAGGCGATGTCGCTGCTGGGCACCAGCGGGCAGGGGATCGAGACGATCCGCGAGCGTGCGCAGATTTATGGTGGCGATGCGCATGTGCGGGAGAATCCGCTGGGGTTGCGGGTGACGGTGTTGTTGCATGATGCCTTGCGGGGGCGGGTGGATGGGGCGCGGGTGTCCGCACCCTGAGGGTTGGGGCCTGCGGCGGCTTTTTTTTCGCCTTGCGAGTGCTGAGTATGTGTCTCTCTCCTCTTCGTGGAGAGGGGCGGGGGGCTGAGTTCACCGCACCCTCCAATCCTCGTCATTCCGGCGTAGGCCGGACGAGCGCGTAGCGCGAAGAACGCCCGCAGGGCGGCCCCGAAGGGGTGAGCGAAGCGAATCATCCAGTGACGGTATCGCGCGGTTGTCGCGTTGACGTTGGTGAGTCTCGCCTACGGCGAGTGTTTCGTGCCGCTGCCGCGGCCCGACTTACTTTCTCTTGCGTGCCCAAGAGAAAGTAAGCAAAGAGAAGGGCACCCTGCTTGGCGCCCTCAGCAGCTGCGCTGCTGAGGGTCCGTGAGGGCTGGCCGGGCTTTTTGACAGGGCATCCATGCCCTGATCAAAAAGGCGAGGACGTCCTGTCCTCGCCCCCTGCGGGGCCTTTTCGTCCAGCCCTCACCGCCGGCGCCAAGGGACCCGGTAGATCAAGATCAAGATCAAGATCAACTGCGAAAGCGCACTGAGCATCGGGCTTCGCCCTCGCTCATGTTGTGTGCGTTGTTGTCTTTGCATTCCCACATAAAAACATGGGCGCGGGTGTTTTCACCCGCGCCCATAACGTTGCTTCAAAACAATTAGCTCAGTTCACGCGCGAACTGCACTCCACCGGATCGCTGCAAGTCGAATCCACCGCCTGCATCGTCATCACGCTGTTCGCCTGCGGGGTCACCTGCACCTTGACGTCGTTGTCCTGGTAGACGATCTCGCCCTGCGTGTTCGCGGGAGCGGGCTGCGGGTCTTGGGGTGTGGCGACGCGGGAGGCGTCGGTGCCGATGGGCAGGACCAGGAAGCTGCCGCCCTGGGCGGCGAAGGCGGCGCGCACATTGCCGTTGAGGTCGTTGATCTGTACGTAGCGAATGCCGTTGCGTTCGAATACATAGACGTGCCAGCGCGGACTCGAACTCACGTCTTGTGCATTCGGCCAGGATTGGCCCAGGCCATTCTGATTGGCTGCGATGGCAGGTGCGCTGACCGCCATTCCCGCCAGCAGCGCGATAGCTGCGAGCGCCTTGAAACCGAAAGTCGGCAGATGCCGCATATGCGTCCCCTCCATTTGCAAACTGTGAATTTTAGAAAGATGCCGTAATAAAGCATCTGATTTCAACCAGCACCACGGCGTGGCACTGTGCTGTGGTTTGCGCTTCCGGGCGGGAAGCTACAAGTGGCAAAATGTGAACTGCGTCAAAAGATTGATCAAAACTTCGCCAAGTTCACGTGAATCCGAGGGCCTGTCGCTATTGAGCTTTGTGAAAAGCGGGAATTAATACTTGGTTCGTTTCGTAACGATTATTCCCATTTCACCTCATAATCATCGATATTTCACCCAGGGAAAATGTACCCCGAAATCCACTCGAATATCCCAGCAATCAAGGCGGCGCGAGAACACGCCCCGCCATTAGAGATAAACGCATTAATCCCCATTCCCCCTTCCTGAAAATCAGCGCTTCATCCGCTTGGCCAAGGCCATCGCATCGAATGGCGCACGCACTTTCTGGTCATTGTCGAAATACACATACACATCGCGCGCGGCGCGCTTCGGCGGTTTGCTGTCGGGCGATGCAAGCCTTGCATCGCGCGGCTGCGCGCCACGCATCCATGCCTGCAGCCGCGCGCTCCATGCGCGCAGCGCCGCGGGCGAATAACCGCTGGCGTAAAGCTTCTTGTCGCCATGCAGGCGCAGATACATGAAGCCGGCGGTGACGTCTTCCAGCAGGGGCCAGCGCTTCGCCGTATCGGCTACCACCAGCGCCACGCCATGCCGGCGCAATTGCGCGATAAAGGCCGGGTCGCGGAAGCTCTCGTGCCTGACTTCCATCGCATGGCGCAGGCGCCGCCGCCGATCCGTCTCCCAGGCGGTTTTCGATGCCGGCAGATCCGCATGGCGCCGCGCCAAGGCGGCGGCGCTTTCGGTGTCCTTCGGCAATTGCGCGAGAAACGCTTCCAGCACGCCCTCGTCATAACGCAGGCTCGGCGGCAGCTGCCACAGGATCGGTCCCAGCTTCTCGCGCAGGCATAGCACCCCGGAGGCGAAGAAATTCGCCAGGCCCTGTTCGGCGTTGCGCAGGCGCCGCATATGCGTCACATAGCGCGGCGCCTTCACCGCGAAGACGAAGCCACGCGGCGTGTCGTCACGCCAGCGCGCATAGCTGGACGGACGCTGCAGGCTGTAGAACGAGCCATTGATCTCGATACTGGCGAGCTGGCGCGAAGCATAGGCAAGCTCCTCGCGCTGCGGCAGGTCGTCCGGATAGAACACGCCACGCCATGGCGCATAGCGCCAGCCCGAGATGCCGATGCGCGCCTTGGCCATGCGCGGGCCTCGCTAGCGCACGCCGGTGTCGCGCTTGGCCGCCTTGTCGGTGGCCTTCTCGCCTTCGCGGATCTTGCGGTCGCGGTCCTTCTGGCCTTTACGGTCCTGGCGGGCCACGGCGTTGACGTTGCGGTCGCCGCTGCCGTGCGGGCGGTTGGCGGGTGGTTTGGGCATGTGAGGTACCTCGCTTCAATCTTCGGCGCCGAACAGGCCGGCCAGCACCTGGCGCGCCGTCTGGCGCACCACGCCGGCGCGGTCGGTATCGCCGCCGGCCAGGGCGCTCAGGTAGTGGCGGGCCTGCTCCCAGTTCACGTGCGGCGGCAGCGGCGGCACGTCCGGATCGGTCTCGGCCTGGATCACCACCGGGCCGTCCGCCGCGAAGGCGGCACGCCACGCCTCGGCGATCTGCTCGGGGCGATCCACGCACAGGCCGCGAAATCCCAGCAGCTCGCCGTAGCGCGCATAAGGGAACGGTTCGACGTCCTGCGCCGCGTCGAATTTCGGATCGCCGGCCAGCGCGCGCTGTTCCCAGGTCACCTGGTTCAGATCGCGGTTGGACACCACCAGCACCACGAAACGCGGATCGCTCCAGCGCTTGCAGTACTGCTTGACGGTGACCAGTTCGGCATTGCCGTTCATCTGCATCGCGCCGTCGCCGACGATGGCCAGCACCGGCCGGTCCGGCCAGGCCATCTTCGCGGCGATCGCATAAGGCACGCCGCCGCCCATGGTGGCCAGGCCGCCGGAGAGGGAGGCGAGCATGCCATCGCGCAGCTTCACGTCGCGCGCGAACCAGCCGGTGTGCGAACCGCAGTCGCCGCAGACGATGACGTTGTCGGGCAAGTGCGCGGACAACTCCCAGAACACGCGTTGCGGGTTGATCGGCGTAGCCGGCGCCATGGCGCGGTCTTCCAGCAGGCGCCACCATTTGCGCACGTTCAATTCGATGCGCTCGCGCCAGTCCGGATTGCGCTTCTCGCGCAGCAATGGCAGCAGGCGGCGGATCGTCGCGGCCGCATCGCCTACCAGGTTCACTTCCGCCGGGTAGCGCAGCGACATGTTGCGCGGTGCGATATCGATCTGTACCGCGCGCGCTTGGCCGTCCGGCGGCAGGAATTCCGAATACGGGAACGTGGTGCCGATCATCAGCAGCGTGTCGCAACCGTTCATCAGCGCCCAGCTCGGCTTGCTGCCGAGCAGGCCGATGGGGCCGGTCACGTAAGGCAGATCGTCCGGCAACACGGTCTTGCCCAGCAATGCCTTGGCCACGCCGGCATCGAGCCGTTCGGCCAGTTCGCGCACTTCCGCCGACGCGTCAAGCGCGCCCGCGCCGACCAGGATGGCGACGCGCTGGCCCGCATTGATCACCGAGGCGGCGCGCTCCATTTCCATGGCCGTCGGTTGCGGATGGGGCAGGGCAAGGCCGACGCCGGAATACACGTTGCCATGCTTGCGCGGCGGACTGGGCACGGCAGGCAGCAGTTGCAGATCGTGCGGCACCACCACCACCGCAACGGCGCGTTCGGCCTGCGCGATGCGGATCGCGCGGTCCAGCACGTGGCGCACCTGCGCTGGCGTGGTGACGGTTTCCACGTAGTTGGCGACATCCTTGAACAGCGATTGCAGATCCACTTCCTGCTGGTAGTCGCTGCCCAGCGCCGAGCGTGCCTGCTGGCCGACGATGGCCAGCACCGGCATATGGTCCAGCCGCGCGTCGTAAAGGCCATTGAGCAGATGGATGGCGCCCGGCCCTGACGTGGCCAGGCATACGCCGATCTGTCCGGTGAACTTCGCGTGCCCGCAGGCCATGAACGCTGCCATTTCCTCATGGCGCACACGCACGTAGTCGAAGCGGTCCGCGGCGCGGCCCATCGCGCCCATCAAGCCGTTGATGCCGTCGCCCGGATAACCGAACACGCGCTTGATGCCCCAGTCGCTGAGGCGTTCGAGAATGAAATCGCCGACGGTATGCATGCTGCCGCAGTGTGGGCACGCACGGTTCAAGTCCGCGGCACGCGCCCGTGAACGGGCTGTTGCACGCGAAGCATGCGCTGGCGAGCAGCCGCATTCATCGCACGTTCTTTGCCATACGCAATGTCGTCGCGCTCTTCACGGTCGGCCAACATGATGTCGACTTCGTTCTGACTAGATTTCCAGCGCACCTCGACATCAGGAGTCCACGCATGAACGAACGGAACCGGCGCTCGAACGTCCGCGTCGCAGCCAAGCTCTCGGCCGCCGTGCTGCTCGCCTGCGGCAGCGGCGCCGTCGCCGCGCAGCAATCGCCCGCGCTGGATAACGTCAGCGTGTGGCTGGGCGGCTTCTATGCCAACACGGATACGAGAATCAGCGCGAATGACCGCAATAACCTGGTCCGCGGCCATATCAATCTGGAAGACGACCTCGGTTTTCCCGATCACAAGCTCAGCCCGCGGGCACGCGTCGACGTGCTGCTCGGCGAACACCAGGGCTTCTCGTTCGATTACTACACGATCAATCGCGAGGAAACGCGCTATATCGCCCGCGCCATCGATTATCGCGGCGTGACGTATGGCGCTTCGGCCAAGGTCAGCGGCAAATTGAATTTCGATTTCGGCAGCGCCGCATATCACTGGTGGTTCGGCAGCGGCAATGGCGTATTCGGCCTCGGTGTCGGCGCCGCGTACTACGGCGTCAGTACGCGGCTGAGCGGCGAGGCAACCGTGCTTGGGCAGACGGCGCAGGCCACCGCCAAGAGCGACGACAACGCCTGGGCGCCGATGCTGCAGCTGGGCTGGCGCTATGCGATCAACGACCAGTTCCGCGTGTATGTGGATGCCTCGGGCGTGAAGAAGAACGGCGGCAAGCTGGGCGGCCATATCTACAACGGGGCGGTCGGGCTGGAATGGTTTCCCTGGAAGAACGTCGGCGTGGGCGCGGAGTACGGCTACACCAAGATCAAGATCAAGCAGCGCCACAATGCGTATGACGACCAGCTGGATATGAAGGTCAATGGGCCTTCGCTGTTCGTGCGGCTGCGTTTCTGAAACGCTACCCTCGTGTGTAGGTTGGGGTGAGCCAAAGGCGAACCCCAACAATGCGACCACGATGCAATGCGTTGGGGTTCGCCTTTGGCTCACCCCAACCTACGCCGTGCGGCGTGGCGTTCTTTCAGCGTCGCCGGTGGCCGGCCCGCTTTGCCGCCTTCTTCGCCGGGGCTTTCTGCTTCGACCTCGCCGCCGCCTTCTTGGCTGGCGCCTTCTTTGCCGCCGGCGTCCGCTTGTTATCCGACAAGCTCTTCTGCAGCAGCGACATGAAGTCCACCACATTGGTCGCCGTTTCCTCGGCCGGCTCTTCCTCCCGTTCCACCGGCGTGACCACGCCCTTGGACTTCATCCGCTTCTCGATGGTCTTCTTCAGCCGGTCGCGGTATTCGTCCTTGTAATCGTCGGCCTTCCACTTCGTACTCATCGCCTCGATCAGCTGCTCGGCCATGTCCATCTCGCGCGCAGAGATGCGGTAATGCGAGGGTGCCTGGTCCGGAATGCTGTACTCGCTGGCGTCGACGATCTCCTGCGGATAGCGCAGCAGCATCAGGTACAGCGCCTTGTCGCGCGGCACCACCTCGCACAGGTATTCGCGCGAGCGGATCACCACCCGCGCGATGCCCACCCGGCCGGTGCGCGCCAGGATCTCGCGCAGCAGTACATAGCCTTTCTCGGCTTTTTTCGCCGGCACCAGCACGTAGGGCTTCTCGACATACTCCGGCCCCACGGCATCGGCCTCGACGAACGCCTCGATTTCCACCATCTCCTTGCTTTCCGAGCGGGCGGCCTGCACGTCCTCCGGCTCCAGCACCACATAGCTGCCTTTCTTGTATTCGAAGGCGCGCACGATGTCTTTCCACGGCACTTCCTCGCCGGTCTCGGTATTGACGCGCTCATAGCGGATCGGCGCGTTGTTGCGTCCGTCCAGCATGCGGAAATGCAGGTCTACGTTGCGCTCCGCGGGCATCAGCGACATCGGGATATTCAACAGGCCGAACGAAAGCGAGCCGTTCCAGATCGGACGAGGCATGGCGGGGCCACCCGGATAGCGGAAGGGGGATCGCAGCAAAGCGTGGCACGGGTAAAGCGGGCGTGACCGCTGCGTGTCCGCTGTACCGATGTCGGCTATCAACCTTATGGTCACAGCCGCAGCACTAGGCTGGCCCCACTGCCGGCGCGGCGCCGGCGCCGGCCGGTCCCGCCATGAAACTTCAGGAATATCGACGCAAGCGCAACTTCCGGCACACCGCCGAGCCGCCGCCCACGGCGCGCGCCAAGGCCGGCGGCAGCATCTTCGTGGTGCAGAAGCACGCGGCGCGGCGGCTGCACTACGACTTCCGCCTGGAGATCGACGGTGTGCTGAAGAGCTGGGCGGTGCCGAAGGAACCCAGCTTCGATCCTTCGGTAAAGCGCCTGGCGGTGGAGGTGGAAGACCATCCGCTGGCCTACGCGGATTTCGAAGGCGATATTCCCGAAGGCAACTACGGTGCCGGCCACGTGGATTGCTACGACCGCGGCGTGTGGTCCGCCGAGGGCGATGTCGACCAGCAGTTGCGCAAGGGACATCTGCATTTCACCTTGCATGGGCAGCGGCTGAAAGGCAGCTGGCATCTGGTGCGCGGGCACCGCAAGGAGCGGCAACCGTCGTGGTTCCTGATCAAGGCGCACGACCGCTATGCGGTCGAGGACGGCGAGGCAGCCGGGCCGGCGGCGAGCAAGAGCGCGAAGAAAGGCATGGCGAAGAAGACAGCGGGCAAGAAAGCGGTACCCGCCGCGGCGAAGCATGCCAAGGCCAGCCGCCAGCGCACCGCCCGGCGCGCCTCGCTCGCCACGCTGGCCAAGCAGGCCGCCGCGCTGCCGGGTGCGCGCAAGGCCGCCATCCAGGCCGAATACTTCGCGCCGGAACTGTGCCGCCTGGTCGAACAACCGCCCCGCGGCGACCAGTGGCTGCACGAAGTGAAATGGGACGGCTACCGCCTGCTCGCCGCCATCGCCGACGGCGAAGTCACCTTGTGGTCGCGCAACCGCATCGCCTGGACCGGCCGCGTGCCGGCCATCGTGCATGCGCTGGAGCTGCTGGGCCTGGACAGCGCGCGCCTGGACGGCGAGCTGATCGCCATCCGCCATGGGCACAGCGACTTCGGCACGCTGCAGCAGGTGCTGTCCGGCGAATCGCGCGCGCCGCTGATGTATGCGATCTTCGACCTGATCCATCTGCAGGGCCACGACCTCAGCCGCGCGCCGCTGCACGAGCGCAAGCAGCTGCTGCAGCGCCTGCTGGCCGCCGCGCCCGATACGCAGCACCAGCTGCTGTTCAGCGCCCACCACACCGGTGGCGGCGAGGGCATGTTGCAGCTGGCCGAAAAATGGAAGGTCGAAGGCATCGTCTCCAAGCTGGCCGACTCGCCCTACCGCGGCGGCCGCGGCGACGACTGGCGCAAGTCCAAGCTGATGCAAAGCGACGAGTTCGCGGTAGTCGGCTACACCCCGGGCAAGGGGACGCGCGAGGGTTTCGGTTCGCTGCTGCTGGGCCGGCCCAATGCCAAGGGCGGCTGGGATTTCGCCGGCCGCGTGGGCACGGGTTTTGGCGCGGAGCAGCTGCGGCAGATAGCCGCGCAACTGCGTCGGCACATACGCAAATCGCCGCCGGTGGAACAGGACACCATCGATCCCCTGCTGCGCCAGGCCACGTGGGTGGCGCCCGCCGTGGTGGTGGAGGTGTATTTTCGCGGCTACGGCAACCACGGCCTGCTGCGCCAGCCCAGCCTCAAGACGGTGCGCCTGGACAAGGACATCGGCGACCTGGGCCAGGGCGAGGGCGAGCGCGAGCGCGAACGCGAACGCGCATCCGCCGCATCGGCCAGGCCATCGAAACGCAGGCGCGGCGCCTCGTCCGCGCAGGAGCCAGCCATGGTGACCATTACCCATCCCGAGCGCGTGATCTATGCCGACCTGGGCATCACCAAGCAGGACGTCGCCGATTACTACCAGTCCGTGATGCCGGTGTTTCTGCCGGGCGTGGCCGGCCGGCCGGTCTCGGTGCTGCGCTGCCCCGAAGGCACCGCGGGCGACTGCTTCTTCCAGAAGCACATGATGAAAGGCCTGCACCACGTGCGCGGCGCGAAGCTGAAAGAACAGCGCGGCGACAGCGCGATCTATCTATGCCCCGACGACGCGGAGGCGGTGATGGAGCTGGTGCAGTTCGGCGTCCTCGAATTCCATCCCTGGGGTGCGCTGGCCAGCGATCCGGAGCACGCCGACGTGATGGTGTTCGACCTCGACCCCGCGCCCGACGTGAAGTGGCCGCGCGTGGTGGCGGCCGCGCGCCTGGTGCGCAAGCTGCTGGGGCAGGTGGGCCTGGCGTCCTTCCTGCGCACCACCGGCGGCAAGGGCCTGCACGTGGTGGTGCCGTTGCGCCCGGCCTGCGCGTGGGCGCAGGTCAAGGGCTTCGCGCATGCGTTTGCCGATGCCCTGGCGCGCGCCTGGCCGGACGAATTCATCGCCCAGGCCAGCAAGAGCCGCCGCGAAGGGCTGATCTTCGTCGACTACCTGCGCAATGCCCGCGGCTCGACCAGCATCGCCTCGTACTCGCTGCGCGCGCGCAAGGGCGCGCCGGTGGCGATGCCGCTGCGCTGGGACGAGCTGGGGAAATTGAAAGGCGGCGATGCGTTCGATATCCGCACGGCCGTGCAGCGGCTGAAGCGGCAGCGCAAGGATCCGTGGGAGGGCTTCGGCGAGATCGAGCAGGGCATCGAGGATATCGATGCAAGCCTGCTGTCGATGTAACCGATCTCGCGGTCCGCCGTAGGTTGGGGTGAGCGCAGCGAACCCCAACGCGGTGTTCCCGGTGCCGGGCACGTTGGGGTTCGCCTTTGGCTCACCCCAACCCACGCCATGCGTAGCGGGTGCCGTGCTTACGAATGCAGCATGTGCTTCATCCGGCTCATCTGATCGTGTCCGCTGCGCACCGAGATATTCGCGTCGGCGATGATGGCCTTCGTATCCTGCGTCACCTCGCCATCCTCCAGCGCGTGCTCGAACTTGTGCTTGATGTGGTCCTCGCCGCGTTCGACCTCGTCGATCACTGCCGCGTCGCTCTTGCTCAGGCTGTTGCGCAGATTGGTGAATACCCGATGCGCCGAGGCCAGTACGGTGCCGCTGTCCTCCGGCTTGCCGCCGAGGAAGGCCACGCGCTGCTGCAGCTTGCCCACCACCTGTTCGCGCTCGGCCGCGCGGTCGCGGAACAGGCTGGCCAACTGCGAGCTCTTGGCGTCCTTGGACGCTTCGGCGTAGCCGTCGGCGCTGTCGAGCGTGGTGGCGATGAGGTCGTTGAGAACCTTGACGTCGTGCTGGTTGGTGGCAGTCATGGATAGTCTCCGCTAAGGGGGGGATGAATGTCCGGTGGCGGACGGCGCCGCATGGCACGGTTGCTGCTGCGTTCAAGCTGCCACCGAAGACAGGAGAAACGTCATGTCGTTGTCGATGATCCTCTTGATCGTGCTCGTTCTGTTGCTGATCGGTGCCGTGCCGGCCTGGCCCTACAGCCGTGCCTGGGGTTACGGGCCCAGCGGCGGACTCGGCGTACTGCTGATCATCGTGATCGTGCTGCTCCTGATGGGCGTGCTGTGAACCCTCACGCCTCGCCGATGCGGCGGCAGTGCCGCCGCATCGGGTATCGCAACATCCATGCCAGCGTTCGCCAGCGCGTCGTTGGCGCCAGGGCGGCGCGCGGCCGCGCGGATGGCTGCGCGCTGCTGGTAGTAAGTGCAAGCGAAGGAAGAAATTACACGCCGGCTCTCGCGCCGGCCGGGCCGGCGGACACGGCGTGGCGACGCGCTGTCGACCATGCGTTCACCGGCGGGAACAGGGAGGCTCGTCATGGCCTGGTGCCGCACCTAGGGCTTGTGTGCCAGCTCGTCGTCGGTCGACGCGTAGCGGGCGAGCTTGTTGTAGATGGTCTTGAGGCTGATGCCCAGCACGTCGGCGGTGCGCGCCTTGTCGTAGTTGAAGTACTCCAGCGTGCCGAGCAGCGCGCGCTTTTCCATTTCCTCCAGCGACATGCCCACGTGCATGTCGAAGCGGGTGCGGTCGCGCAGCGGCGCGTCCATCGCCTGCAGCGACGCGGGTATGTCGATCGAATCTTCCGCCAGCACGAAGGCGCGCTGGATCACGTGGCGGAGTTCGCGCACATTGCCGGGCCAATGGTGCGCCAGCAGCCGCGTCATGGCGTCGGCGGAAAACTGCTTGTTGGTGCCATAGCGCTCGTTGAGCCGCTCCAGCAGGTGCGCCGCGACATAGGGAATGTCGTCCGGATGCTCGCGCAGCGCCGGCATGCGGATGGGAAAGTCCATCAGCCGGTAGTACAGGTCCTGGCGCAGCAGGCCCTGGTCGACCGCCTCCGCCGGCACGCGGTTGCAGGCCGCCACCACGCGCACGTCCACCGGCTGGCTCTTGTTCGAGCCGACGCGGGTGACGCGCCGTTCCTCCAGCACGCGCAGCAGATGCGTCTGCAGCGCCAGGGGCATCTCGGTGAATTCGTCCAGGAACAAGGTGCCGCCCTCGGCCTGTTCGAAATAGCCGGCATGGTCGCGCACCGCTCCGGTAAAGCTGCCGCGCTCGTGGCCGAACATCTCGCTGGGCAGCAGCTCCGGCGCCACCGCGCCGCAGTTCACCGCCACGAAGCGGCCCTTGCGCCCGCTCAATTCATGTACGGCGCGCGCGGCCAGTTCCTTGCCGGTGCCGCTCTCGCCGTGGATCAGTACGGTTATGTCCATCGGTGCCACACGCTCGATCTTCTCGAACACCGCGCGCATCGCGCGGCTATGCCCGATCAGCGCGCCGCAGTGCGTCTGCTGGCCTTCGCCGGCCTGGCGCAGGGCGGCGCTGGCACGCGCGCGATCCAGCAGTTCCTCGAGCTTGTCGCCGCGGATCGGCTTGACCAGGTAGTCCGCCGCGGGCAGCCGCACCGTGCGGATCGCCGTGTCCACCGTGGGGAAGCCGGTAAGCACGATGGCCTGGCCATGGCGCGACAGTGCGATGCGTTCGAGCAGATCCAGGCCATTGCCGTCGGGCAGAGAGACATCGATCAAAGCCAGGTCGTAGGTATGCGCCGTGGCCGCATCGCTCGCCGCGGCGAAACTGGCGGCGGAGATCACCTTGCAACCCTTGAGTTTCGCGTGGGCCGTCGTCGCCTGCAGGCATCCGGGATCGTCGTCGACCAGCAAGATCATGGGTGCAATGGATGTCATGGAGTTCTCAAGCGGGCGTGAGCCGGCGAGGCGCGCCGCCGTGCGGCCGGGCGTTGCCGGAATGCCGCGGAAACCGGGGCGTTCCGCGGAAGAGGTGTGTCGTGCGCTATCGATGGTGCATGGGCTCGGGTGCACACCTCGTCTAAATCGCGTGGACAGGCCGACACAGCATCCGTGATCCGATGGCACACCGTTTGCTGCGCAGGAAGCGGTGCGTTTGCCGCGCGCGCAGGAGAGGCGATGTCCGAATTACCCGTAGTGATGCTGGTGCCCGATGCGCGCGGCGAGGTGGAACGCGCGGCGCAACGCCTGCGCGAGGCTGGCTTGCGCAACCCCATGGTGCACCTGCGCAGCCTCGACGATCTCGCGCCATGGCGCAGGCAGCATCCGTGGGAGATCGCCTTCCTGATCGTCCCCGCGGAGTCCTGCAGCGAATACCTGGCCGGCGATGCGGCGCGTCCGTTGCCGGCCTATCCGGTCTTCGCGCTGCACAGCATCGGCGGCCGGCTGATGGCTTCGGTGTGGTCGTCGCCGGGTGCGGACGCCGCGTCGCCGGTGCCGTTCGACGCGCGCGGCGTGGTGCGCTCCCTGCACAAGCTGGGCCTGCGCTGGCTGGTGATCTGAGCGTCAGAACGGCGGCGTGTCCTCGCTCTCCACCTTCAGCCGGTTCTCCACTTCGTGCACGCCGCGTGCGCTTTCGGCGATCGCTTCCGCATCGCGCCGTGTCTGGCGCGAGGGCACCATGCCGGCCAGCAGCACGCGGCCATCGCGCACGCTGACGTCGATCTCGCTGGCGTCCACGTCGGCATCGCCGGCGAGGCGTTCGCAGATGGTGTGGAGGATGTCTTCGTCGTCCGGCTGCGCGCGGCGCGGCCCTTGTTCGCCCGCATGGCCGGCCGGATCGCCGGGTTCGTCGCGCGGACCGCGTTGCGATGGTTTCATGGCGTTCTCCCGATGGCCTGTGCCGCATCGGCACGCATACGCCATGCCAATGCCGGCGCGCCCGCCGCGTTCACGTGGCGGCGCGCCCGATTGCATGCCTGTTTCACGCGTGCCGCTTCATCCTGCGGCCGCCTGCGGAGGAACCTCGCCATGAACGATCGTGACCGCAAAGACACGCGCCACCCGATGGACTCGCCCGAGACAGCGCCGGAAACCGAAGCCGAACGCGCGGCGCGCAAGCGCAAGGAAAGCGAGAACCAGGACCACTCCCTGGAGGAGACCTTCCCGGCCAGCGATCCGGTGTCGCCGTTCGTGCCGGCGAAGGCGCCGAAGGACGACGACTAGCTGGCCTGCGCCGGCGTTGCATCCCTTAAGTCATGCCGGCCTGCGCCGGCATGACGGAAGATGCCGGCCAAGCGCCTGGCTTCAATCGACCCCGGCCAGCGTGTAGATCTTGCTGAGCAAGGCGCCCATATCGAACGGCTTGGTCAGCATGTCCATGCCTTCCCGCAGCGGCGGCCCCTGCTGCAGCACCCACGAATCCGCATAGCCGGTAGTGAACAGCACGCGCAGGCCCTGCCGGTGCGGCGGTGCCTTGTCGATCATCATGCGGCCGTTGATGCCGGGCAGGCCGATGTCGGCGATGGCCAGGTCCAGCGGCTGCGGCGAACGCAGGATCTCCAGTCCGCGGTAGCCGTTGTCCGCCTCGATCACCGCGAAGCCCATCTCGCGCAGGCGCAGCGCCACCGGTTCGCGCACGGCCGGTTCGTCCTCCACCAGCAGGATGGTCGGCTGGCCTTCGAGCTTGCGCGGCCGCGGCGGCTCCGGCACGGCGACGCTCTCGGTGGCCTGGCCGGTGGGCAGGTAAAGCGTCACCGTGGTGCCGCGGCCCGGTTCGCTGCGTATGCGCACGCTGCCGCCGGACTGCACCGCGAAGCCGTACACCATCGACAGCCCAAGGCCGGTGCCATGGTCCTTGGGCTTGGTGGTGAAGAACGGATCCATCGCGCGCTTGAGCGTGGCCTCGTCCATGCCGCAGCCGTTGTCGCTGATTGCGATGGCCACGTAGCGGCCGCGGGCCAGATGCGGCACTTGCGGCGGGCTGCCGGCGTTGTCGAGCTGGCCGATGGTGATGGCGAGCAGGCCGCCGTCGCGCATGGCGTCGCGCGCATTGATCGCCAGGTTGAGCAGGGAGCTTTCGAAATGATGCGGGTCGCACAGCACCAGGCAGGGTTCGCGCGGGAAATCCAGGCGCAGCGTGATCGACTCGCCGATGGTCTGGCGCAGCAGCTGCTCCATGCCCAGGATCGATTCGCGCACGTCCACCGAGCGCGTCACCAGCGGCTGGCGCCGCGCGAACGCCAGCAGGCGGTGGGTAAGGGTGGCGGCGCGGTCGGCGGCGCTGTGCGCGTTGTCGATAAAGCGCACGGTGTCCGGCAGCACGCCCTGGCCCGCGCGCAGCCTGGCCACTTCCAGCGAGCCGATGATCCCCTGCAGCAGATTGTTGAAGTCGTGCGCGATGCCGCTGGTCAGCTGGCCCAGCGCCTCGATCTTCTGCGCCTGGAACAGCTGTGCGCGCGCCTCTTCCAGATGCCGCTCGCTGTCGCGGCGCTCGCTCACGTCGCGGATCACCAGGGCGAAGCCGAGCAGCCGGTTGGACTGGTCGTGCACCGCGTCGACGATCACGCAGGCCTCGAAGCGGCTGCCGTCGCTGCGCATCTGCAGGCATTCGGCGGCGGCCTTGCCTTCGGCGCGCGCTTCGTCCAGCAGCCGCCGCGGCAGGCCGGTTTCGACGTCCTCCGGCGCGAAGAACGTGGCGTAGTGGCGGCCGACCACGTCCTCGGCCTGGAAACCGTTCACCCGCCGCACGCCGCGGTTCCATTCGGTGACCAGGCCTTCCACGTTGAGCATGCAGATCGCGCAGTCCGACACGCTGTTGACGAACAGGCGGAAGCGCCGCTCGCTCTCGCGCAGTTTTTCCTCGGCCATGCGCCGGTCGGTCATGTCGCGCAGCATCTTGGCGTAGCCGATCAGTTCGCCGTGTTCGTCGCGGATCGCGTCCAGCGCCACATAGGCCCAGAAGCGGTGGCCGTTCTTGCGCACGCGCCAGGCTTCCTCCGCATGACGGCCAACGCGCGCGGCAATGGCCAGCGCATATTCCTCGCGGTGGGCGCGGCGTTCGGCGGCCGGGTAGAACATGGCGGCGGACTGGCCGATCACCTCGTCCGGCCGGTAGCCCAGGATGCGTTCAGCGCCCTTGTTCCAGCTGACGATGCGGCCGTGCGCGTCCAGCATGTAGATCGCGTAGTCGACGATCGAATGCACGAGCAGTTCGTAGGAAAGCGGGGTGGCGGTCGGCACGGGAAGCTCCGTGGACTGGCCAGGTTCGGAATGGCCCGCCGGTGCCAGTCCAAGCTCGCCGGAGGCCGGTTCGCCGCCGGCGCCGTGGCCCGTGGGCGGCCTTGTCGCATCGCGTTGCCGGCGGTCCGTCCCGGTCACGAGGCCTGCGCGTGCCAATGCGAAGCGTCACCGGCGGCGCGGCCGCAGGCCTCGTCGATCGCCGACAGCAGCTGGCGGCGCCCGTAGGGCTTGGGCAGGAAGGTGGCATGCGGATGCGACCAGCCGCTGAACGGGTCCATGTCGCCGGACACCACCACCATCGCCGCGCGCGAGCCTTGCGCGCGCAGCTTGTCCACCAGGGCGGTACCGCTCATGCCATTGCCCAGGTTCACGTCGGTGAACACGATGTCGATGTCGTCGCGCGACAGCGCCACGCGAAAGCCTTCTTCCGCGTTGCGCGCATGCAGTACCTGGTAGCCCGAGGAAATCAGCAGGACGCTGGTGACTTCCAGGATTTCGGGCTCGTCTTCGATAACCAGGATGGTGGACATGGCGGGTATCGCATGCAGCGGATGGGGCTTGGGGACTGTAGCGGCACGCGCAGTCATGGCGGCGTGATGGCAGCGTGCATGGCTTGCCGGGCCGCGCAGCGCCGCGCGGCCTGATCCATGCAAAGAACGCAGCCGGGCGGCAATATTTTCAGTGCGCGTCAGCTCAGCACCGCCGGCGTATCGAACGGCAATTGCCGTGCGCCGATCTCCGCCAGCCGCGGCGCCGCCCGCGCCAGCGCCTCGCCGCTGCCGTCGAGTACCAGCAGGATGCGGCCCTGCGCGATCTCGTCCTCGAACTTGCGCCGCACCGGATCGGGCACCGACGAGCCGGCCAGCGCGCTGGCCCAGGCGCCCATGCTGGCGCCGATCAGGGTCATCGCGCCGACGCCCGCGAGGGTGAGGCCGATCGGAGCGATGCTCACCGCCACCACGCCGGCCAGCAGGCCCGCCGCGCCGCCGCCGACCACGCCGCGCACGGCGGCGGGGTAGAAGTCGTTGTCGACCACCTTGCGCTGGTCGGGAATCGCTTCGAGCTCGATATCGTCGCGCGCGATCAGCGAGATATCGTCGAAGGCGATGCCGGACTCGCGCGCGATCTTCATGCCGCGCTTGACCATGTCCATGCCGTCGGTACTGAAGACGTGTCTGGTTTTCATATCGGCCTCGTCTGTCTGCGTGGGGAAAGCGGTGCCGCGCGTTCACGTGCCTTGCGCGCCGCGGCGGGAACACTGCGGGCATGGCGGACGGGCCGGATCCCGTTCCCTTGCTCACCAGCGCCGGAGGAACCCGTGTCCATGGCTGAGAGCTCCCCGCATTCCCGCGATGCAAGACGCGTGCTCGTCTACGCGCCGATGGGCCAGGCGCCCGGCGGACACGAGCTGGCCACCCACCTGTGGGTCGCCGAACGGTTGGCCGGCCTGCTCGGCATGAGCTACGGCGGCATCGGCCGCGACACCGAACGCCGGCCGCAGGGCGAGCGCTACGTGGTGCCCTACCGCACCTTGAATGCGCGCGAGGCGCGGCGTTTCGGCATCGCCGGTCCGGCCGACCTGTTCGGCGGCGTGGTGAACGAGGATTTCGTCGGCACCAAGCTGATCACGCATGGCCTGGTGCATCCCGGCAGCGTCGCGCCGCCGGGATGGTCGGAACGCTTCGCCGAGCGCATCGCCGACGTGGTGCTGCCGGGCTATTCGGTGTTCACCGCCAGCGACCTGCGCATCGCCGCCGCGCAGCTGCTGCGCGATGGCAGCGTGCGCATCAAGTCGCCATGGGACATGGGCGGCCTGGGCCAGCGCGTGGTGTCCACGGCCGCGGAGCTGGAGCCACTGATCGAAGCGGCCGGGCCGGGTCCGTGGCTGGACGGCGGCTACGTGGTGGAACGCAATCTGCAGGACGTGGCCACCATGAGCGTGGGGCAGGTGGTGCTTGAAGGCATCCGCGCCAGCTATGTCGGCCGCCAGCGGCTCACCCGCAACCACGACGGCCTGTGGGTCTATGGCGGCACCGACCTGCTGTGCGTGCCGGGCGGCCTCGAAGCGCTGCGCCAGCTGCCGCTCACCGGCGACCAGCGCCTGGCGGTGGAGCAGGCGCGCTGCTATCACGACGAGGCGCTGCAGTGTTTTCCGGCCATCTACGCCTCGCGCGCCAACTACGACGTGGCGCAGGGCCGCGATGCCGCCGGCCGCTGGTACTCGGGCGTGCTGGAGCAGTCCTGGCGCATCGGCGGCGCCAGCGCGGCCGAGGTGGAGGCGGTGGGCGCGCTGCAGGCTTATCCCTCGCGCCGCACGGTCTGGGCCGCCACCCGCGAGAGCTACGACCCACGCGAGCCGGTGCCGCCGGACGCCAAGATCGTCTACCACGGCGACGACGCGCAGGCCGGCTTCCTGATCAAGTACGTGAGGACCAAGCGCAGTGCCGGTACGTGACGACGTCATCCATATCAGCATGCGCGGCCGCGAACTGGCCGGCACGCTGATCTCGCCCGCGCCGCGCATGCCGGCGGTGCTGATGGTGCACGGCTGGGGCGGCAGCCAGCGCCAGTACCGCGCCAATGCGCACAAGGTGGCGGCGCTGGGCTGCGTCTGCCTGACCTTCGACCTCACCGGCCACGTCGCCACCGCCAGCCAGCGCGATACGGTGTCGCGCGAGGAAAACCTGCACGACATGCTGGCCGCGTACGACTTCCTCGCCGCGCATCCGCTGGTCGAGCACGATTGCATCGCGGTGGTGGGCAGCAGCTATGGCGGCTATCTCGCGGCGCTGCTCACCGAGCGCCGCCCGGTGCGCTGGCTGGGCCTGCGCGCGCCGGCCATCTACCGCGACGAGGACTGGGGTGTGCCCAAGCGCCTGCTCGCGCGCGTGCAGAAGCTGGCCGACTACCGGCGCGAACCGCTCGCCGCGGAGGACAACCGCGCCCTGCGTGCCTGCTCGCGTTTCACCGGCGACGTACTGATCGTGGAATCCGAGCACGACGAGATCGTGCCGTCGCCGGTGCTGGCCAGTTACCGCAAGGCCTGCGCACAAACGCATTCGCTCACCTACCGGGTGATCCGCGGCGCCGACCACAGCCTGGGCGACGAGGCCTCGCGCGAAGCCTACAGCTCGATCCTGGTGCACTGGCTGGAAGAAATGCTGCTGGGCGCGCGCGGACAGGTGCGCGCCGCTTCGCCGAACGTGCGCGGCGGCGACAAGCAGGAAACGCCGCTGCGCCGCGCGAAACAGGGCCACGGCTAAACGCTCACGCCATCACCAAGTCGATTTGACAGCGGATTCATAGCGGCGAACCGACCATCGAACGCGCAAGCATGCCTTCCCACCGCTTCCGCGCGAGGACTCCTCACGATGGCCACCCGCACCCGCTCCAAGGCGACCACCGCCGCCAATCGCCAGCGCGCCGTCCAGCGCGGCATCGACGAAAAAGACCAGGCCAAGGCCGGCGCCGCGAACAAGCCGGCCAAACCCAAGCAGGCCGGCGCGCGCAAGCAGCCGGAAATCCCCTTGCCGGAACAGCACCAGGCGAAGCCGGGCAAGGAACACCAGCTGCGGCCGCGCCCTCGCTTCGAGGCACCCGATTACAAGGGCAGCGACAAGCTCAAGGGGATGGCCGCCCTGATCACCGGCGGCGACTCGGGCATCGGCCGCGCCGTCGCCGTGCTGTTCGCGCGCGAAGGCGCCGACGTCGGCATTGTCTATCTCGAATCCAGCGACGACGCGGAGGAAACCCGCCGCCATGTGGAGGAAGAGGGCGGCCGCTGCCTGCTGATCCAGGGCGACGTGGTCGATCCGGATTTCTGCCGGCAGGCGGTGGACGAAACCGTGGAGGCATTCGGCCGCCTCGACGTGCTGGTCAACAACGCCGCTTTCCAGGAACACGCCGACAGCCTGCAGGACATCACCGAAGAACATATGGATCTGACCTTCCGCACCAATCTGTACGGTTATTTCCATATGGCGCGCGCGGCGCTGCCGCATATGAAAGCCGGTGCCAGCATCATCAATACCGGCTCGGAAACCGGCCTGTTCGGCAATCCCAGGCTGCTCGACTACTCCGCCACCAAGGGTGCGATCCACGCGTTCACCCGCTCGCTGTCGGCCAACCTGGCGAAGCAGGGCATCCGCGTGAATGCGGTGGCGCCGGGGCCGGTGTGGACGCCGCTCAATCCGGCGGACCAGCCGGCGAAAAGCGTGGCGAAGTTCGGTTCGTCCAATCCCATGGGCCGCCCCGCGCAACCGGAGGAAGTGGCCCCCGCCTATGTGTTTCTCGCGGCGCCGAGCTGCGCCAGCTATATCTCCGGCGCGATCCTGCCGGTGATGGGAGGCCCCACCGGCTGAGCGGGAGGAGGGCAGGCAGCGCATGAGCATCACCGACCTCACCATGCCCTGGTACATGTTCGTGATCCGGGGCGCCGTCGCCTATATCGGCCTGCTGGCGCTGCTGCGGCTGGCCGGCAAGCGTACGTTCGGCGAGCTGTCGGCATTCGACATCGTGGTGCTGATCCTGGTGGGCGGCACCTTGCGCACGGCGATCGTGGGCGACGACAACTCCTTGCTGGGTGCGTTCATCGGCGTGGCCACCATCCTGGCGCTGGACCGCATCATCGCTTTCTTCGCCGCGCGCATGTCCGCGCTCAACCGGCTGGTGGAAGGCGAACCCGCCGTGCTGGCGCGCTATGGCCTGGTCGACCGCGAGGCGCTGCGGCGCAACAACGTGCCGATGGCGATGTTCGAGCGCGCCATGCGCGCGCAGGGCGTGCGCAGCGTCGGCGACGTGGTGGAGGCGCGGCTGGAGCCGAACGGCAAGATCACCATCGTGCATCGATGAAGACCGCGCCGACAGCGCCGGCGCGCGGACATCCCAGCCGCCGCGTCATCCTGGCGGCCCTGCTGGGCAACGGCGCCATCGCCGCCACCAAGGCCGTGGCCGCGTTCGTCACCGGCAGCTCGGCGATGTGGAGCGAGGCGGTGCATTCGGTGGTGGACACCGGCAACCAGTTCCTGCTGCTGCACGGCATGCGCCGCGCGGCGCGGCCGGCGACGCCGCGGCATCCGTTCGGGCACGGACTGGAGCTGTATTTCTGGGCCTTCATGGTGGCGATCCTGATTTTCGGCCTGGGGGCCGGCGTGTCGATCTACCAGGGCATCGACAAGATCCGCCAGCCGCATCCCATGCAGCATGTGTGGGCCAATTACGCCGTGCTGCTGGCCGCGGCCGTGTTCGAGGGCAGCGTTTGGCTGCTGGCCTTGCGCACCTTCCGCCGGCAGACGCGCCGCGCGCCGCTGCTGAGCGCGGTGCGCGCCAGCAAGGATCCCACGGTGTTCACCGTGCTGTTCGAGGACACCGCTGCGCTGCTGGGCATCCTGGTGGCGCTGGCCGGCGTCACCGCTTCGACGGTGCTGCATCAGCCCCTGTACGACGGGCTGGCCTCGGTGGTGATCGGCTTGATCCTGGCGGCGACCGCTCTGCTGCTGGCGAACGAGTGCCGCAGCCTGCTGGTCGGGGAGGCGGTGCGCCCCGAGGTGGCGGACGATGTGCGGCGGCTGGTGCTGGCGCAGGCGGAGGTGAGCGGGGTCAACGAGTTGCTGACGATGCATTTCGCGCCGCGGGAGGTGTTGCTGAATATCAGTGTTTCGTTTGTGCCGTCGTTGTCGGCGGGGGTGATTCAGGATGCGGTGAACCGCATGGAGAGGGAGATCAAGAGGATGCATCCGGAGATCCGGAGGGTGTTTATTGAGGCCCAGTCTGGGCCTCGGAAGGGGGGAGGTTAGCTCGTCATCCCGGCGTAGGCCGGGATCCAGTTTCTGTGTCGCCTGGTTTTTGCGTTACCGCGGACTGGCCGCTTATGCAGCGGGCATTCCGGACGCCTGCCGGCGCCCGGGTCACTTTCTCTTTGCTGGCCCAAAGAGAAAGTAACCAAAGAGAAATGGCCTCAAGTCAAAGGCTCGCGACGCGACTAGAAGGAGCGGTGGGCGGCTGCGGTAACTTGATTAACCTGGGTCTACACGAAACCACAGTGCGTTTACGTAGCGGCTTCTTCAACGTGCCGTGGCCGAGAGGACTTTCAAGGGCCGAGGCCAGCTTTTGCTCTTCGTTCCTGCACACCTCACGCCATCACCCCTCTCCCCTCCGGGGAGAGGGCAGGGTGAGGGGCCGGGCGGAGCGCAACGCTAAATCTTGCCGTGGCGTAGGTTGGGGTGAGCCGCAGGCGAACCCCAACACCCGCACCTTCACGCGCCTCGCCACGTTGGGGTTCGCTACGCTCACCCCAACCTACGCGGGCGTGGCGGGGTGTAATGCCGCGCTCCGCCCGAACCCTCATCCGGCTGCCGCCACCTTCTCCCGGAGGGAGAAGGATTCGACCTGAGAAGCTGAGGTAAAACGCACCGCTCAAGCTGCCTCAGTTCTTGAACATCCTCTCGGCGACGGCACGTTGAAGCACGCGTTACGTAAACGCACTGCTGTTTCGTGTAGACCCAGGTTAATCAGGTTACCGCAGCCGCCCACCGCTCCTTCTAGTCGCGTCGCGAGCAGTGGCTCTCAGGCCATTCTCTCTTTGGTTACTTTCTCTTTGGGCCAGCAAAGAGAAAGTGACCCGGGCGCCGGCAGGCGTCCGGAATGCCCGCTGCATAAGCGGCCAGTTCGCGACAGCGCAGAAAAATGCCCCCTCCCCAAAGGGAATCAACCAACCTGCCCCGGCAACGTCACAAACATCACCACATCCGCCACCCCCATCACCGCGGTGGCCACCCACCCACCCCACCTCACCCAAGGCGCCACCACATGCGCCCCCATCACCCGACGGTCCCCCGCCAGCAACACAATCACCGCCATCAGCGGCACCGCCGCCACCCCATTGATCACCGCGCTCCAGAACAGCGCCTTCATCGGATCGATCGGCGTCAGCGTAAGCGCCGTGCCCAGCAGCACCGACGCCACCAGCAAGGCATAGAACACCCGCGCCTCGCGGGGCTTCTTCTCCAGTCCGCAGGGGCGCTCCCACGCATCCGCCAGAAAGAACGCGGTCGAGCCGGCCAGCACCGGAACCGCCAGCAAACCCGTGCCGAAAATGCCGGCGGCAAACAAGGCGAACGCCAACGGACCGGCCACGGGGCGCAAGGCGGCGGCTGCATCCACCGAAGTCTGGATCTCGGTCTTGCCATGCGCATGCAGCACCACCGCCGCGGTCAGCATGATGCAGAACGCCACCGTGTTGGAGTAGAGCATGCCCACCACGGTATCGATGCGGATGCGCCGCCGCGCCTGCGGCGCCTGCTCGGGGGCCTGGTCGAGCGGATCGCGTTCGGGATCGTGGCGCAGCTCTTCCACTTCCTGCGCGGCCTGCCAGTAGA
This sequence comes from Dyella sp. SG609, assembly GCF_012275375.1. Lineage (GTDB taxonomy): Bacteria > Pseudomonadota > Gammaproteobacteria > Xanthomonadales > Rhodanobacteraceae > Dyella_D > Dyella_D marensis. Next base: position 751,152 of record NZ_JAAZQJ010000001.1, read on the forward strand.
ACAGGTAGGGACTGATGGTGGTGCCGAGGATGGCCACGATGGTCACCGCGTAATCCGCCTTCCATTGGATCTGCGGAATCACCAGCGCGGTCAGTGCTTCTTTCCATGGCACGTGCACCACGAACAAGGTGCCGACATAGGCGAACAGGCTGAAGGTCAGCACTTTCAGGTAGGGCGAATAGCGCGAGAAGGGAACGAAGACCTGCAGCCCCAGCGAGAGCAGGGCGGCCAATGTGCTGTACAGCAGCCGCGGCCCGCCGGCCAGCAGCTGCACCGACGCGCCCATCGCGGCGATATCGGCGCCGAGGTTGATCACATTGGCGATCGCCACCCACACCGCCAGCGTGCGCACCAGCCAGGGCGGAAAGCGGCAGGCCATATTGCGCGCCAGGCCCTTGCCGGTGGTGCGGCCGATCATGGCGCTGGCGGCCTGGATCGCCACCATCAGCGGGATCGACAGCAGCACCGACCACAAGGTGCCGACGCCGTACTTCGCGCCGGCCTGCGAGTACGTGGCGATGCCGCTGGGATCGTCGTCGGCGGCGCCGGTGATCAGGCCGGCGCTCAGGCGCTTGAGCCAGGACGTGCGCGGCTGCGCTTGCGCCGGATTTCGGGCGCGATCGGAAGGCGGCTGTTTGCTCGAGGACATGCGGCTGCGTGGTGGCAAGTGATGCCGCAGCATCGGCCGCGCGCTTTCACGCATGCGTGAATTCCGCCGTGGGGTTGCGTGAGCGCCGCATGCTCCGGTTCGTTGACACGCAGTGCATCGGTTTTTCAGCTGCGATCGGTTAATCCGTGCCGCATGCCGCGTTCGACCGAACCCGCCACCGTCCTGCCGCTGGCCAGGCCGCCAGAGCATATTCCGGCCGGCGCGCTCGCCACGGTGCGGCGCAAGGCGAAGCGATGCCACGACTGTCCGTTGTGGATGCACGCCACCCAGACCGTCTTCGGCGTGGGGCCGGCGCATGCGCAGGTGATGCTGATCGGCGAGCAGCCCGGCGCGCAGGAGGATCTGCAGGGCGAGCCTTTCGTCGGCCCCGCCGGCCGCGTGCTGGACAAGGCGCTGGCGCAGGCGGGGTTGAGCCGCGAAGCGATCTATCTCACCAACACCGTCAAGCATTTCAAGTTCGAGCCGCGCGGCAAGGCGCGCCTGCACAAGCGCGCCAATGCCGCCGAGCAGGCCGCCTGCCGCCAGTGGCTGGCGGCGGAACTGCTCAAGGTGAAACCGCGGCTGCTCGTGGCGATGGGCGCGATGGCGGCACAGGCGCTGTTCGGCGCGCGCTTCCGCATCACGCAGCAGCGCGGGCAATGGCTGCCGCTGGCCGCGGGCGCGCAGGGCATCGCCACCTGGCATCCTTCCTACGTGCTGCGCGCGCGCGACGATGAATCGCGCGAACGCATCTACGCCGAGCTGGCGCAAGACCTGAGCCTGGTCGCCGCCCGCCTTGCCGCGGGATGAACGAAGCCGCGGCTGTGGAAGAGCCTGTTGACCCTCTGCACGCATCGCTTTCAATCGCCGGTACGCACCATGCAGGCGTGCGGATCGCAGCGTGTGCTCCGCCTGGGCGCAGCGCAATGCGCCACGGAGGATGGGAGAAAACGCAATGAAGGCAAGAGACATCATGACCCCGCAGCCGCGCTGCTGCTCCGCCGACGACACGCTCGAACACGCGGCGCGGATCATGCTGGAAGAGGACGTCGGCGAAGTGCCGGTGATCGATGCGCAGCGCCGTCTGGCCGGCGTCATCACCGATCGCGACATCGTGGTGCGCTGCGTCGCCAACGGCGAGCGCACGGACCAGTCGCGGGTCGGGCAGTGCATGACCGCCCCGGCCAGGACCTTGCAGCAGGATGCCACGCTGGAAGAGGTTGCCAACCTGATGAAGGGCGAGCGCATCCGGCGCGTGCCGATCACCGACGGCGACGGCGAAATCTGCGGCATCGTGGCCCTGGCCGACCTGGAGCGCACCGATGCGCGCTCGCTCAAGGCCGAGGTGTCCGAGCGCGTCGCCACGCCCCATTGAGCGCAGCGCCGCGTGCATGGCGCGCCGGCGCGCGCACCGCTTTCCATTCCACGACGACACGAGGCATCCCATGAAACGCTTCAGCGCATACGCGACCACCGTTCTCAGCATCGCCTTGCTCGCCGCGGCCGGCTGTTCCGGCCGCAACGACAGTACCGACTCCAATGCGGGCGGCACCACGCCGTCCACGTCCGCCAGCGCGCCGGCCGCCACGCCGCCGCCGCCGGCCATGTCGCCGACCAGCTCCACGCTGCCGCCGGCCTCCAACGCTTCCTCGCCGGCGCCGGCGCCGGCCAGCACAGCCGCGCATTGACCTGAAGCAGGAGGCGCGGCGGGACTCATGACATGACCTGCCTTTTCGCTGTACTCGATTCCGACATCCATGTTTCCCGCCGCACCTGCGCCGGGCTGCACGCGCCTTCGACGTTCTCCTGGACCGGCATCGCCGGCCCGGGCGACGTGCCCGCACCCACGCCCGACCCGGTGAAGCCGCCGGGTCCACCTGCGCCGGACCCCACGCCGCTGCCCGATTCGCCAGAGATTCCGCCCTTGCCCGAACCGCATACGCCGCCGGTCACCGATCCGGACGTTCCGGCCCCGGTGATCGACCCGGTGCCGCCGCCGGATCAGCGGCCGCGGGCATGGTTCGGCATCGGCGCCCTAGGCAGTCGCGCGCGTTTTTGACTTGCCGCCCTTGCGTGCGGCGGAGGCCCCGACGTAGTCGGCCAGATGCTGGCCGGTGAGCGTGGCGCGCGTATCGACCAGCTGCGCCGGCGTGCCTTCGAACACCACGCGTCCGCCGTCGTGGCCGGCGCCGGGGCCTAAGTCGATGATCCAGTCCGCATGCGCCATCACCGCCTGGTGGTGCTCGATCACCAGCACCGACTTGCCGGCATCGACCAGGCGGTCGAGCAGCGCGAGCAATTGATCCACGTCGGCCAGATGCAGGCCGCTGGTGGGTTCGTCCAATACATAGATGCCGCCTTTTTCGCCCATGTGCGTGGCCAGCTTCAGCCGCTGGCGCTCGCCGCCGGAGAGCGTGGTGAGCGGTTGGCCGATGCCCAGATAGCCCAGGCCCACATCGGCGAGGCGTTCGAGCACCGCATGCGCGGCCGGCACGCGGGTCTTGCCGGCGCCGAAGAACGCCAGCGCCTCGTCCACCGGCATCGCCAGCACCTGGCTGATGTCCTTGCCGCCGAACGTGTACTTCAGCACCTCCGCCTGGAAGCGCCTGCCTTCGCATTCCTCGCAGATGCTGGCGACGCCGGCCATCATCGCCAGGTCCGCATACACCACGCCGGCGCCGTTGCAGGTGGGGCAGGCGCCTTCGGAGTTGGCGCTGAACAAGGCGGGCTTCACCTGGTTGGCTTTCGCGAACGCATTGCGGATGGCGTCGAGCATGCCGGTATAGGTGGCCGGATTGCTGCGGCGCGAGCCGCGCACCGGCGCCTGGTCGATCGCCACCACGCCGTCCTGGTTCGCCACCGAGCCGTGGATCAGCGAGCTCTTGCCGGAACCCGCCACGCCGGTAAGCACGGTGAGTACGCCGAGCGGAATATCGACGTTGACGTTCTTCAGATTGTGCGTCTTCGCGCCGCGCACCTTCAGCGTGCCGGTGGGCTTGCGCACCGACGGCTTCAGCGCGGCGCGGTCGTCCAGATGCCGGCCGGTAAGCGTGCCGCTGGCGCGCAGTGCTTCGACGCTGCCTTCGAACACCACCTTGCCGCCGGCGGAGCCGGCGCCGGGACCCAGGTCGATCACGTGGTCGGCGATGGCGATCACCTCCGGCTTGTGCTCCACCACCAGCACCGTATTGCCCTTGTCGCGCAGCTGCAGCAGCAGCTCGTTCATGCGCTGGATGTCGTGCGGATGCAGGCCGATGGTCGGCTCGTCGAACACGTAGGTGACGTCGGTGAGCGCCGAACCCAAGTGCCGGATCATCCTGGTGCGCTGCGCCTCGCCGCCCGAGAGCGTGCCGGCCGGGCGCTCCAGCGAGAGATAGCCCAGGCCGATCTCCACGAAGGAGTCCAGCGTATGCAGCAGCTTGGCCAGCAGGGGCGCCACCGAAGGCTCCTTCAGGCTGCGCACCCACACGGCCAGGTCGCTGATCTGCATCGCGCAGGCGTCGGCGATATGGAGCTTGCCGATCTTGGACGAGCGCGCGCCTTCGCTCAGCCGCGTGCCGTTGCAGTCGGGGCAGGTGCTGAAGGTGACCACGCGCTCGACGAAGGCGCGCACGTGCGGCTGCATGGCGTCGACGTCCTTGGCCAGCATGGATTTCTGCAGCTTCGGGATCAGCCCCTCGTAGGTGAGGTTGATGCCGTCGACCTTGATCCTGGTCGGCTCCTTGTAGAGCAGGTCGTGCAGTTCCTTCTTGCTGAACTTGCGGATCGGCTTGTCCGGATCGAAGAAGCCGCAGCCGCTGAAGATGCGGCCGAACCAGCCGTCCATGCTGTAGCCGGGAATCTTCAGCGCGCCTTCGTTGAGCGACTTGGCATCGTCGTACATCTGCGCCAGGTCGAAGTCCGTCACCGCGCCGCGGCCTTCGCAGCGCGGGCACATGCCGCCGGTGCGGTTGAAGGTTTCCTTCACCGTTTTCGTCTTCGCACCGCGCTCGACGGTGATCGCGCCGGCCGCCTTCACCGTGGGCACGTTGAAGGCGAATGCGCTGGGCGGACCGATATGCGGCTTGCCCAGGCGGCTGAACAAGATGCGCAGCATGGCGTTGGCATCGGTGGCGGTGCCGACGGTGGAGCGCGGGTCGGCGCCCATGCGTTCCTGGTCGATCACGATGGCCGTGGTCAGGCCTTCGAGCACGTCCACGTCCGGGCGCGCCAGCGTGGGCATGAAGCCCTGCACGAAGGCGCTGTAGGTCTCGTTGATCAGCCGCTGCGATTCGGCGGCGATGGTGCCGAACACCAGCGAGCTCTTGCCGGAGCCGGAGACGCCGGTGAAGACGGTGAGCCGCCGCTTGGGGATGGCGACGCTGACGTCCTTGAGGTTGTTGACGCGGGCGCCGTGGACGCGGATGAGGTCGTGGGGGGAGGCGGGTGGCTTGGCCTTGCTCATCGTTGGTCCTCTATCTATCGAGGCGTAGGTTGGGGTGAGCCGCAGGCGACTGCGAAGGCAGGATGCCGTAGCGAACATCCGCATAGCGGATGGCCCGAAGGGCGGGCTGCTGATGCAGCCCGTAACCCCCAACAGGCCCTGCATCGCGCTGCCACGTTGGGGTTCGCTGCGCTCACCCCAACCTACGCCGTAGCTTGTTGTTCAGCGCAGCTGCTGGATCCGCAGCATGTTCCCCGCCGGATCGCGCACCGCGCAATCGCGCACCCCATACGGCTGGTCCGTCGGCTCCTGCACGATGTCCGCATCCCGCGCCTGCAGCTTCTCGAACGCGCCGGCCAGGTCGTGCGTGGCCAGCAGCAGGATGCCGAAGGTGCCCTTGGCCATCATCTCGGCGATGGTGCGGCGCTCCTCGTCGGTGATGCCGGGACTGGCTTCCGGCGGGTACAGCACGATATTGACGGCGGGCTGGCCGGCGGGGCCGACGGTGATCCAGCGCTTGCCGCCGTAGCCGACGTCGTTGCGCACTTCGAAGCCCAGTGTGTCGCGGTAGAAGGCCAGCGCGGCGTCGGGGTCGTTCTGGGGCAGGAAGCTGGAGTGGATGCGGATGTCCATGGCGAAGCTCTCAGGTGGGTTGGCGTGGGGTCGGTCCACGGCGCTCAATCTATCTGGGGCCCGGTTTCCGCCGCTTCTCGATTCCTGATCGGCCGCGTGACCTGCCGGGCTACGCAGGAGGGCAGGCCGCTGGTGATCCGGGCCTGCTGCTTGCGGTAGGCGCCGGGCGACATGCCCACCAGCTCGGCGAAGCGCGTGCTGAAGGTGCCCAGCGAGGCGCAGCCCACTTCGAGGCAGACCTCGGTCACGGCAAGGTCGCCGCGGCGCAGCAGCGACATGGCGCGTTCAATGCGGCGCGTCATCAGATACGAGTACGGCGATTCGCCATAGGCGAGGCGGAACTGCCGGCTGAGATGCCCGGCCGACATGCCGATGTCGCTGGCCAGCGCTTCGACGTTGAGCGGCCGGGCGTACTCGCGGTCGATGCGGTCGCGCACGCGGCGCAGGCGCGCCAGGTCGCGCAGGTGAGTGGAAGATGCGGGCTTGTCGCTCATCGCGCGGATCGTGTCACGCGCCATGCGGCGGCTCAAGTGAGGCTTGCGCGCCCCGTGGCGCCGACCAGCGCATCCATCACCGCCTGGCTGAATGCATCCAGCGCGAACGGCTTGGCGATCATCGCCATGTTCGGCCCCAGGAACTCCGACTTCACCGCCGCATTCTCCGCATAGCCGGTCATGAACAGCACCGGCGTGGCCGGGTGCCGCTGGCGGAACAGCTCGGCAAGCTGGCGCCCGTTCATGCCGGGCAGGCCCACGTCGGTGACCAGCAGGTCGACGTGGCCGAGCGAGGCGAGCTGCGTCATCGCATCGTTCGCATCGCATGCGGTCACCACCACGTAGCCCAGTTCCTCGAGCAGGAAATTGACCAGCAGCCGCACCTGCTCGTCGTCCTCCACCACCAGGATCAGCTGCCCTTCGCCCTTGGACGCTTCCACCGCCTGGTGCTGCGCGGCGGCCACGGCGGTGCTGGGCGCGACCGGCAGGTAGAGCGAGATGGTGGTGCCGCCGCCGGGCGAGGACTGCAGGTCGACGAAGCCCTTCGACTGCTGCACGAAGCCATAGATCATCGACAGGCCAAGGCCGGTGCCCTGGCCGATCGGCTTGGTGGTGAAGAACGGCTCGAACACCCGCTCCTTCACGGCCGGCTCCATGCCGACGCCGTCGTCGGCCACTTCCACCACCACGTAGCCGCCGGCATGGGCCTCGCTGCCGTTGTGCGGGAACGGTATGGACGCAGCGCCGCGCGTGGCGATCCGCAGTCGCCCGCCATCGGGCATGGCGTCGCGGGCATTGATGCACAGGTTGAGCAGGGCGCTTTCCAGCTGGTTGGCATCCACCAGGGCCTTGTCCAGCGCGCCGGACAGCTCGATCGCGATGCGGATGCGTTCGCCCAGGGTCTGCGTGAGCAGCATATGCATGGACTGGATCAGAGCATTGACGTCCACCGGATTCGGATCCAGCGACTGCCGCCGCGAGAACGCCAGCAGGCGCTGGGTCAGCGCGGCGGCGCGGCGCGCGGATTCCGTCGCCGCGCGCACCACCTTGGCGGTGCGCTCGTCGTGCGCGCGCAGGGTGACGATGTCCAGCGCGCCGATGATGCTGGTGAGCATATTGTTGAAGTCGTGCGCGATGCCGCCGGTGAGCTGGCCCACGGCTTCCATCTTCTGCGCCTGGCGCAGCGCGGCCTCGCTTTCCGAGCGCGCCTGCATTTCCTCGCGCAGCGCGGCGGTGCGTTCCTCCACGCGTTTCTCCAGCCGTGCCGCGGCCTGGCTGATCGATTCCAGTGCGTCCTTGCGCTCGGTGATGTCGGTGGCGAACAGATGCATGCCGTCGATGCGGCCATCGTCGAGCCGGCGCGGCAGGTAGCGGACTTCCGCCTCGCGGCGCCGGCCGTCGGGATGCGGCCAGGCCAGGTCGATCAGTCCGGGCTTGCCGGCCAGTGCGTTGCGGACCGCCTCGGCATGCGCGGCCCAGCACGCCGGCCCGAACACTTCCTCGAAGGTCTGGCCCGGCATGCCGGCGGGGTCGATGCCGAACCAGTCCTGGTGCGCGCGGTTGGCGAAGCGGTAGCGCAGCTCCGGGTCGATCAGCGCGATCAGCACCGGCAGCGCGTCGGCGATGCGCCGCAGTTCCGCCTCGCTGTCGGCCAAGGCCTTGCGGCTGGCGGCCAGGTCGTCCATGCGGTCGCGGATCTCGAACTGCTTCTGCCGCGCGCGCATGGCGGCTTCCACCGCGCTGAGCAGGGAGGCCGCGCCGATCGGGCGCTCCAGCTCGATCAGGTTCAGCACGGTGCGCGGCAGCGGCGAGGTGTGCGCATCGCGCGAGGGCCGCGCGGACTGCAGCACCACGAACGGAATATCCGACCAGGCCGGCTGCGCGGCGAGCGCGCGCTGGATCGCTTCGGTGCCGTGCTCCAGCGCCTCCTGGGTGAGCAGGATCACGCCGGTGCGCTGGTCGATCGCATCGGCCAGCGCGCGCTGGTCCGGATACAGCGCGGTCTGGTAGCCATGCCTGGCCAGCACGTCGGCGAGGTTTTCGCCATCGCGCTGCCAGGGCGCCACGATCTGCACCCGATCGCCGCGCGGCGCCGCCTCAGGCATCCCGGCTTTCCAGCAGCGGGCGGCCTTCGCCGATGAATTCGGGCGTACCTGTCAGCACGCCGCGGAAGTTGGCCAGCGGCTCGCCGACGCGCAGGCCCCGGCCGTCGATGAAGAGCTCGCGGATGGTGTCCTCGTGCTTGCCGCTGCGGTTCTTGATCACCGAGATGGCCTTGCGGATGCGTCCCTTCGCTTCGAAAAAGCGCAGCAGGATCACCGTGTCCGCGATATAGGACACATTGAGCTGGCCGGTATCCAGGCTTCCCACCAGGCCGAACAGCGGGTTGATCAGGAAGGTGGTCACGCCGGACTGATTGAGGAAGGCCAGCAGCTCGTGCATCTGCAGCAGCAGGTGCTTCTCCTGCGGCATGGCCGAGAGATAGCCGTTGAGGCTGTCGATCACCACCATCTTGCATTGCTGTTCCCGCACCGCGCGGAACACCCGCCAGGTGAATTCGCCGGGCGACATTTCCGCGGGATCGACCTGGACGACGTCGAGCAGGCCTTGCTCGATGTAGCGGGAGAGCGGGATGCCCATCGTTTCCGCGCGGCCGAGCAGGGTGCTGATGCGCTCGTCGAATTCATAGACCTGGCAATGCTCGCCGCGCGCGCAGGCGGCGCCGACGTACTGCAGGGCCAGCGTGGTCTTGCCGGTGCCGGCGGGGCCGGTGAGCAGGGTGCTGGTGCCGCGCAGGAAACCGCCGCCGGTAAGCGCATCCAGCTGCGGCACGCCGCTGAGGGTGGCCTCGTTGTCGAAGGGCACGTGATGCCCGGCGGCGACCAGCCGCGGATATACCTGCACGCCGCCGGTATGGATGCTCAGGTCGTGGTAGCCGGCGATGAAGGACTGTCCGCGCAGCTTCTGCACCTGCAGGCGCCGCCGCGCCGCGCCGAACTCCAGCGCGAAGCGTTCCAGCGAGATCACGCCGTGGCTGATGCTGTGCAGATGCGTGTCGCGGTCGCGGCCTTCGCTGGTGAGGTCGTCGATGAACAGCACCGTGGTGTTGAGCGGCGCGAAGAACTGCTTGAGTGCCAGCACCTGGCGGCGGTAGCGCAGCGGATCCTGCGCGAGCAGGCGCAGTTCGGACAGGCTGTCGAAGACCACGCGCACGGGTTCGATCCGCGCCACTTCCTGCCGGATCAGGCGGACGGTTTCGCCCAGCTCCACTTCCCAGGAATGGAACACCGACTGGTTGCGTCCCTCGCCGAGCACTTCTTCCACCGACGACAGTTCGAACAGGTCGATGCCGTGCAGATCCCAGCCATGCGAAGCGGCGACCTCGACGAGCTCTTCGGCGGTTTCCGACAAGGTGATGTAGAGGCAGCGCTCGCCCGACTTGACGCCTTCGAGCAGGAACTGCAGCGAGAGCGTGGTCTTGCCGGAACCCGGCTGTCCTTCGAGCAGATAGAGATGGCCGGTCGGAAGTCCACCCTGCAGCACGGCATCGAGGCCGGGCACGCCGAAACGACAGCGGGAAGAGACGGGCATAAGCTCATCCAGTGGTGCGGGGGGCCTATTCTTGGGAAGCAGCCGAAGAAATCCGTGGGGACACCGTGAAAGCTGCGTAGACATTTACCGCGAATGGCGCGGCTGCGCCGATACGGCGCGACGCACGGCTGGCCTCCCATGACGCGGCGCCGGCCCCAAATCACCTGGGTTTGCGGCCGCGGATACGGATACTGAAGCCATTCCGTGACCGGCCGCACGCATGCATTGCGTGTATCCGCACGGTTCGATGCGATGTCCCGCACGCTTCGGTTGGCAGGCTTTCGAGCTCGCTGCTGCGATCATCGCTACCCATGCGCCTTCCCGTGTTGCTGTTGCCGGGATACCAGGCGCGCCGTCGTCTCCGAGCATGTTCTTCTGGCCGCCATGTCACGTCATACCTCTCTGCTTGCACGGGAACGGATCCCGCCGCTTCGTGACCAGGGATTGGAATGGATCGACGATCCCCGTTTCGCGTTTCCCTTCCTGCTGCGCAAGGGCGGCTACGGCTATGTCGCGTCGCTGCTCGTGCTGCTGCACGAGGCGGGCGGCAGCGAAACGCAGTTCGCCGCGGTGGCCGAAGGTGTCGCCGAAGGCGTGGCGGTGGTGATGCCGCGCGCCTGCGTGCCCTTGCGGCGCGGCGCGTTCGCGTGGGATATGGCGGCGCTCGATGCGGGCGACCAGGCGATGAGCCCGGCGTTCCGTGCCAGCCTCGAGGGCATGCTCGGTTTCGTCGGCATGCTGCAGGCGTGGCTGGGCGTGGATGCCTCGCGCACCGCGGTCGCGGGTTTCGGCCAGGGCGGCCTGCTGGCGGCGTCGATGGCGCTGGATGCGAGCCGGCCCGCGCATGGGCTGGGCTTGCTGGGCGGGCGCCTGCCGGCGCCGGGCGAGCTGCTGGAGATGGGAGCGGAACAGGGGCATCTGCACGTGTTCGTCGGGCATGGCGTGCTGGACGAGCAGATACCGCTGGAGCACGCGGAGCACACCGTGGTGCAGCTGTCGCGCCATGGCGCCGCCTGCCGGCAGCGGCGCTATCTGGCCAAGCACGAATTGACGCCGCAGATGCGCGGCGACTTCAGGGCGTGGTTCAACGAGTCGTGGCTGGACCGCACCGTGCTGGCTTCGCCGCTCAAGGGCGGTACGCGCCTGTTCGGTTGATGCGCTGAGTTTTTTGGGCCGCGCCGCGCACCGCCATCGGCGTTGCGCAGCGCGGCTTTTTTTTACGCCGCTGCGCGGAAAACCTGGCGCAGCGGCGTGACCTTGGACACCTGTTCCGCCCGGTAGCTGCCGGGCGCCTTGCCGGTCCAGCGGCGGAAGGCGCGGGCGAAGTTGGCCTGGTCGGTGTAGCCGACCAGGCTGGCGATGTCTTCCAGGCGCAGCGAGGGATTGCTCATCGCGCGCAGGGCTTCGCGCTTGCGCACTTCGTCGACCAGGGTGCGGTAGCTCCAGCCTTCTTCCTGCAGCCGGCGCTTCAAGGTGCGGGTGGAGACGCACAGCGCCTTGGCGGCGGCTTCGATCGGGAAGCTCAGGTCCAGGCGGCGCTCCAGCAGGTGCTCGACGCGGCCCGCCCAGTCGCCGGGGCGGCGCACGCGCGCGTGTTCCTGCTCGCACTGCTGCAGCAGCACGTCGAGCACGCCCGCATGCGCGCTGGCGATCGGCGCCGCCAGGCTGGCGCTGGACACGATCAGGCGCACCTGGCCCGGATCGCCGGCCAGGGCCGGCATGGGATGGTGGCGCGTGGCGGCCACCGCGCGGCTCAGCGCCCGCGCCGGCAGATACAGCGCCATCGCCTGCGGCGGCAGCCCGGCCAGCTGCTCGCACAGACCCAGGGTGAAGCCGACGAAGCGGTCCAGCGCGAACGAGCGGCCGGGCAGCAGGGGGTAGAGGTCGCGGACGGTGAATTCGACGCCGCCCGGCACCACCGCCTGGCGCAGTTCGAAACCGCCGGCCAGGGTGGGGGCGAAGCGCGCCCACAGCTTCAGCGCCTCGCCCAGGGTCGGGCAGCTCAGCAGGGCGAAGCCGAGCACGCCGTGTTCGGCGACCCGGCAGGCGCGGCCGGCCAGGTGGCCGAGTTCCGGTACGCCCAGGCTTTCTACCCGGGTGCACCACTGGTCATCCAGGCGGAGGGCGACGCTGCCTTCGCTCCCGGCCTGGGCCAGCGGCCGGTCGAGTTCGTCGAAGGCATGCGTGACCGGTCCGCCGTGGGCGACCAGCAGGCGGCGCAGGGTGAAGGTATGGGCGGCAGGTACGACCAGGCGGTCGGGCGGCATCGGTGACATCGCGGTCTCCAGCTCTCCGCGGGCTGCGGAGCGATGAGACGCAAGTCTCGATTTCTACGCCGGATTGGCATTCGCGAGGGATGAACGAAGCATGCGTTTTCGATGTGCAGGGGGTTCTATATAAAGGAGTAGCGCCCCCCCGGGCTTGCTCCGAGGGGCTGCGCGGCGGACTTTTGCCACAGCCCACCGAAAGCGCCCCGGCCGTATCATGCGCGCCCATGCAGAAACCCGTTTATGTCATCGGCCGGTTCCGCCTGGATCCGCTGGCCCGCGAGCTGCGGCGGGACGGCGAGCTGGTCACCCTCCCGGCCAGCGCCTTCGATTGCCTGGTCTACCTGGTCGAGCACCGGCAGCGGCCGGTTGGCAAGGACGAGCTGATCGCGGCCGTCTGGGGCCGCACCGAAGTCAGCGACAACCTGCTGGCGCAGCACATCGTGCGCTTGCGCCGGCTGTGGGAAGGCGATGTCTCGTGCATCCGCACGGTGCCGCGGGTGGGTTACCACTGGGTGGCCGAGACCGCCGTCGAGACGGTCGAGCCGGACGCTCCCGTGCACGAACGCGGCGAGCCCGAACACACCGCGGCCGCGGAGGACGCCGCCGCCGTCGCGGACCTGCCCGCGCCGCCGCGCCGGCGCCGATCCGCCTGGATCGCCGGCCTGGCCCTCGCCGCCTGCGCGCTGCTTGCCGCCGGCTGGTGGTGGTGGCATGCGCGCGGGCCGGCGCCGGCCTCATCCGCGTCCGCGCCGGCGGCGCTGGTGGTGGTGCTGCCGGCCAAGGTGCAGGCGGAAGGCGAGTGGGGCTGGCTGCGTTACGGCGTCATGGACATCGTCGCCAATCACGTACGCGCGGCGGGCCTGCGCACGGTGCCCAGCGAAACCGTGGTGGCCCTGTCCCGGGATGGCGCTTTCGGCGACGAGGACGAGGGCAAGCGCCCGTTCGACGCCACCTGGCAGGTGGCGCCCGAAGTCAAGTTCCTCGATGGCCGCTGGAGCATTCATCTTGGCCTGCGCTCGGCGCAAGGGCATGCCGACGCCATTGACGTGATCGCCAAGGACGTACTCGCCGCGGCCAAGCAGGCCTCCGACGCGCTGGTGCGGCGCCTGGGCGTGCCCGGCGTGGTCGCCGCGCAGTCGCCGACGCCGCTGGACGACTGGCTGTCCAAGGTGGCCGCGGCGCGGCTGGAAAACCAGATCGACCAGGCGCAGAAGGTGCTCGACGGGGTGCCCGAGGCCTGGCGCGACGATCCGAAGATCGAATACGCCCGCGCCGTTCTCGAATGCGACCGCGGCGAACGCGATGCCTGCGAGAAACGCCTGCGCGAGCTGCTGGCGCGGCTGGACCAGGAGCACAGCAAGGACCTGGCGCTGCGCGGGCGCGCGCAGCTCACCCTGGCCATGCGCTATGCCGGCGCGGAGCAGCTGGACAGGGCGGCGCCCCTGCTGGACGGGGCGATCCAGCTGCTGGAGCAGGCCAAGGCCAACGACGAGCTGGCCAATGCCTACCTCAACCGCGCCTGGCTGGCGCAGTCGCAGGACAAGCTCGACCTGGCCATGACCTACCTGGGCAAGGGCCGCGCGACATACACCCTCACCGGCAATGTGTTCGGCATGGCGCGCGCCGATTTCGACATGGGCCTGATCGCCGCCAAGCAGGGCCAGCTCGACAGCGCCATGGTTTTCCTGCAGCGCGCCTACGACCAGGATGCGCGCTATGGCGCGCGCACCATGCTGCCGGCCGAGCTGGACGGCATGGCCAGCGTGGCCAAGCAGCAACTGAAGTACCGCGACGAGCTGGCCATCACCGACCGCTTCTGGCCGCTGAGCGCCGACCTGGTCGACGTGCACATGCGCCGCGAGCTCACCTTCGTGCGCGCCATCGCGCTGGCCGACAACGGCCGCATGCTGGAAGCCTCCTCGCTGGCGCATCAGCTGCTGCGCGAGATCGATCCGCGCGAAGACGCCATGCTCGCCGCCGAAGTGCCGGCCCTGCTGGCGCAGATGGCCTGGGAGATGGGCGACGACGCCGAGGCGGTGCGCCAGGCCAGGCAGGCCATGGCGCAGCAGGATGGCCTGGACCAGCAGGACCGCTCCGCCGCCTGGCTGGTGCTGGTGCGCGCGCTGGCGCGTGGCGGCCATGCCGACGAGGCCGCGAAGGAAGCCGAGCGCTTCGCGGCCTGGGCCGGGAAGCAGCCGCCCGGCGACGGCGACTGGCCGCCGCTGTATGCGGACCTGGCCCAGGCGGAGCTGGTGGCCGCGAAAGATGCACCGCGCGGCCTGGTTCTGCTGGAAGGCCTGCTGGCGCGTGCGCGCAAGGAGGGCGTGCCGGCCTTGATCGTCGACGTCGGCAGCTCGTATGCCGCGGCCTTGCTCAAGGCCGGGCAGGCGGACCAGGCGCTGACCGTCAGCGGCACGCTGTCGGCCTGGGCGCAGGACGACGTGCGCGTGGTGGCGCTGGAGGCGCGCATCTACCAGGCGCTGGGCCACGACGATGCGCGCGACAAGGCGCTGCAGCGCGCCCGGCTGCTGGCCGGCGAACGTCCGCTGCCATCGCACTGAAACGCTGACCGGCAATTGGCCCGTGCTGACATGGCCGGGCCGGCACCCCGGCACTAGCCTGTATCCACCTCGCACTGGCCCCACCTCCGGGTATCCACTCCCACCGGAGACAGCCGTGGAGGAAGCGGCGCCAACAGGGCGCGCAACGGTCTGCCGGCGCCGCGTTTTCCATAAACCGTTCTATCCGCCCGGGGAGGATGCTCCGGTCCGGACCGCCGCCTAGCCCTCGCCCCCGGGGACTTCGATGACGGTCGGGTTGCGGGTAATGACGGAGCCTCCCTAGGCTGTGGGCAGTGCAATGAAACCTCCGACTCATTGGCTGTACCGTTCGAACCGGCGACCTACCATCGCCGGTTTTTTTTGCGCGGCGCACCGTCGCGCCTGACTGCCGCCACCGCTGTTGGACGCATCGCTTTTGCGAAATCGCACAGCGCCTCTTATGTTTTTCCCTGGATCGATTGAAGGGCATCTTGCCCCCTGACTAGTCTCGCGCCGGGCGCAGCCAGGGCCGGATACCGGCTGTGTCCGACGACATCGATGCGGCATGGATGCGGCCATGCCTGGGGGTAGCGCGGTTGATCGAAGACAAGGGCGGCAAGACGCCCATCGGCGTGGTCGTCGCCGACCATGACGCACGCTTGCGTGAGGAAGAACTGCTGCCCGGCCTGGCCGCCCACGGCTTCGAGCCGGTCGGCGTCGGTTCCGCGGCCGCGCTGTACCGCTCGCTGGTCGGCGACCGCTACGACCTGGTCGTGCTGGGCGCGAACCTGCCCGACGAGAACGGCCTGGCCGTGGCCCGCCATCTGCGCCGCCACTCTTCGCTGGGCATCGCCATGCTGCTGGAGCTGCCGCCGCCGCGCGGCCACCAGGAAGCGCTGCAGGCCGGCGCCGACGTGTGCTTCGCCAAGCCGGTGGAAACCGAAACCCTGGCCATCTCGCTGCGGAATCTCGCCGCGCGCGTGGGCGGCGTGGCGGCGCGCGCGCGCAGCGGGATCGACTGGTCGTTGAAGGCCGACGGCTGGCAACTGGCGGCACCCGGGCGGCGCGCGCTGGCCTTGTCGATGCCGGAACGGATCATCCTCAAGCGCCTGTTCGCCATGCGCCAGGCGCCGGTGCCGCGCGCCGCGCTGCTGGCGGATCTGCTCGCCGCGCTGGACGAGTTCGATCCGGCCAGCCTGGAGCGCGTGGTGCACCGCCTGCGCCGGCGCGTGCTGCAGCGGACCGGCTTGCCGCTGCCGCTCGAAGCGATCCGCGGCAGCGGCTACATGCTGGTGCTGGAGGATGCGGATTAGTGCGAGGCATTGGCGCGATCACGGCATGTTCACTACGCGCCGCACGCATCGCGCGTGATGCCAAGCACAGCTTGGAGCGCATGCGCCGCGCAGGGATGGGTGCGCGGGCGCCGGAACGAGAGGCTGGGAAATAAAGCGATATTTGGTGGAATTGTCCAAATATTTTCCTTCCGTTAGCTTGCCCCGCATGGACGCGGAACATGCGGAAGCGGCCTGCATCCATGCAACCTGTCTGTCGTCGTGTGACCTGAGGAAGGCTTCCGACGAATAGGCGCGCGCGCTCCCGGATGGAGCGTGGCGGCAAGGGGTGTTACCGGGGGAATGGCAGGGGCGCGTTGCGTTCCGCGCCGCTCCTCCATGTCCCAACGGAGGAGCCCGCCCGGCGCTGGCTTTTCCATGCGCATCGGCGGACATCACTCATGAATCTATTCGCAAGCAGGACCCGTCCTATCGTCGCGGCGACCATCGACGAAGCCGCCGCATCCGCCGCGGCGCATCGTGGGCGCGCCCTCCCGGCGCCGATGCGCTGATGCTTCCGTTCGACGCGCCGCAGTGAAACGCCAGGTGGCCATTGTCACGGGAGATGCCGGCTTGTACGGCGGGCCGGCGCTCGCGCGGTTGCAGGAAGCGGGCTTCGCCGCCACGCCGATGGCGTCGGCGACGGATCTGTACCGCGCCTGGGTCGGCCAGCTGTTCGACATGGTGGTGGTGGACGTGATGCTGCCCGACGAACACGGCGTGTCGGTGGTGCGGCATCTGCGCAGCATGTCGCGCGCCGGCATCGTGCTGTTGACCGGCGCCGGCCCGAAAGAGGGGCCGCTGGATGGCCTGCACGCGGGCGCCGACATGTGCCTGCCCAAGCCGGTCGACGGCGAACTGCTCGCGGCTGCGCTGACCCGGCTGGCCGAACGGCTGGATCCGGAGCCGGTGCCGCTGGCGCAGTCCTGGCAGTTCGGCGCCGACGACTGGCAGCTGTGGGCGCCCAATGGCCGCGTCGCGCCGCTGTCCTTCGTCGAGCGGCTGGTGCTGCGCCAGCTGGCCGCGTCGCCGGACGTGCCGGTCAGCAGGGAACATCTGCTGCGCGTGCTGGAGACCGCCGCGCACGAACCGCGCACCGCGCGGCTGGACCTGCTGGTGCACCGCCTGCGGCGCAAGGTGGAACAGCGCACCGGTTTCGAACTGCCGCTGACCTATATGCGCGGCATCGGCTACCTGCTGGACCTGGAGAAGGCCGCGCCGCGCCAGGCATCGAAGTTCTGATCGCGCCGTGGTGCTGGCGCGCGGTGCTAGCGCGCGGTGCTAGCGCGCGGCGCCGAGCAGCGCCTTCATCCAGCCGAGCAGATCGTCCATGGCGAATGGTTTGGCCAGGAATGCGCTGTCCGGCACGCCCTGCGCCTGCCATTCGGCGCCGGCGTGCCCCGACATATAGATCACCGGCAACTGCCCGCGCAGCACGCGCGCCTGGCGTGCAAGGCCCCAGCCGTCGAGGCCGGGCAGGCCGATATCGGTAAGCAGCAGGCTGACGTCCGGGCGCGCGCGAAGCACCGCGAGGCCTTCCTCGGCGGAGGCGGCGAGCAGCACTTCGTGGCCGTGGCGCTCGATCAGGAAGCGCAGCGAGTCGCGCAGTTCGGCGCGGTCTTCGACCACGAGCATGGTGGTGGCCCCGGTATCGAGGCGAGGATTGAGAGACATGCGCTGAGGGAGAGCGTTTCGGCGGGGATGCCGGAACCTAGCGGTGCGTGCCGGCATGTTCCAGGTGCGGATGAGCCAAGCTGGCGGTGGGCGGGGCCAGCGTTTCAGCCGCGCTCTCCACGGGGACTACCTTCGGGTCGCCGGAGGAAGAAGGATCGACACCCGTACGCTGTCGAGAATCCGGGCCTCAACTGACCGCGCACCTGTCCCGCCCGGACATGTCCACGCGCAGCCCTCGCTCACACCATATGCCCACGCCGCGCCGACGCCCCATGTTCGGTAGCGCAGGGGGTAAGGCATGCTGGCGCTACACGACATCGAAATCATGCGCGGTGTGCAGTGCGTGCTGCGGCAAGTGTCGCTGGACGTGCCGCGGCCCGGCGCGCTGTTCCTGGTGGGCGGCGGCGGCAGCGGCAAGTCCTCGCTGCTCGGCGCGCTCGCCGCGCGCGGCGAGCTTGCGCTGCTGGGCATGGCCACGTGGTGCGGGCAGCCGCTGGCGGCGGCCTTGCCGTCCATCGCCTGGCTGGGCCAGCGCGATCTGCTGGAAGGGGGAGTACCGCCCGGAAGCCATGCGCTGCATGCATGGCTGCGCGAGATCCGGCGCGAGAAGGAAGCCGATGCGGAAACTCCGGTTTCCGCATGGCCGCGCGCGCTGCGCCGCTATCTGGCGGTGATGGCCGCGCTGGCCGCGCCGGCCGACCTGTATCTGCTCGACGAGCCCACGGCCGGCCTCGACCGGGCCATGGTCCGGGTCGTGCGCGACCGCATGGCGGCCGTCGCCGCGCGTGCCTGCGTGGTGGTCGCCACGCACAACCGGCTGGACTGCCTGCACGTCGGCGGCGCCACCGCGCTGCTGGCTGGCGGCACCCTGCAGGAATGCTCGCCGACACATGCGTTCTTCCGCGAGCCAGGCACGCCGGCCGGCCGCATCTACGTCGACACCGGCAACTGCAACCTGCCCGCATCCGCGCGCCAGCTGCGGCCGGAGGTCGGCGTGTGGTGGCTGATTCCCGGCCTGCTGTGCGGCATGAGCCGCCCCGGCATCACCTCGAATATCGAAGCACAGTTCCGCTACCTGGCCGGCGAAGGCGTGCGCCTGCTGGTGTGCGCGGAAGAACGCTGCGTGTACCCGCTGGAAAGCCTGCGCAAGCACGCGCTGGAGCTGCACCACTTCGCCATCCGCGACCTGGCGCCGCCCAGCCTGCACCAGGCCGTGCGCATCTGCCGCCTGGTCGAAGACGCCATGCGCGCGGGCGACGGCGTGGCCGTGCATTGCCGCGGCGGCCTGGGCCGCACCGGCACCGTGCTGGCCGCCGTGCTGGTGTGGCTGGGCGACGGCGCGGAAGAGGCCATCGTGAAAGTGCGCGCGGCGCGCCCGATGGCGATCCAGACCAAGGCGCAGGCCGATTTCGTGCGCGACTTCGCGCACGCGGTCCGGCAGCTGCAACCCAGCGGTATGTCCTGATTTTCCAACCCACATAGAGAGAAACCAGATGTCTCTGGATAAAGCACTGTCGGCGGCGCAGACCGACGTTCCCGAATGCGTGGCGGTCGGCTACGTGGACATGAGCAGCGGCTTCCTGCTCGGCGTGAAGACGGTCGATTCGCACCCGGGCGAGATCCTCGACCTGGTGGCGGCGGCTACCGGCGACCTGTTCCAGGGCAAGAACGTGACCGAGATCGAGCGCCTGTTCGACCAGTCGCGCGGCATCACCAATCGCGCGGCCGGCGCGCACTACTTCAACGAGATCGTGGTGTTCAGCACCAACCTGATCCACGTGTTCATCCGCTCGAAGAAGAATCCCAGCCACGTGGCCGTGTTCGTCGCGCGCATCGGCGCCAATATCGGCATGGTGCTGACGCGCTCGCGGCTGAGCATGGTGGCGCTGGAGGCTTCGATCTAAAGCGGCGCGGCGGTACTGGCCATGCGCCGACAAGACGACAGCGTCCGCGCATTGCGGATCGCATGCCCCAACTTCAGTGCGGAGGAGCTCGGCGCGCTGCGGTCGATCATCGGCCTGCTCAAGCCATACCTGAAGCATGCCTGGGTGGTGGACGCCGCGGTGATGGAAGCCGTGGCGCCCACCGATCTGTGCCTGATCAACATGGACCACCCGGGTGCGCCCCGGGTGCCGCCGGGCCATGCGCGGGTGATCGGCTGCTCGTCGCGGCCGCGCAACCATCCGCACGGCACGCTGCACCGGCCGCTGCGCCCGCCGGAGATTCTGGCCTTGCTCAGCGAGGCGGGCAGCCGCGTGCTGGGCGAGCGCCAGTACGCGGACGCCACGCCGTCGCTGGAGTGGTCGTACCGGCTGGCGGCCTGGCCGCGCGACCTGGACGAGTGGCCCAAATCCTGGTGGCGCGTGATGGCGTGCATCTCCGCCGAGGCGCTGCCGCTGCCGCGCATCGCCGAACGCACCGAGCTGCCTTCGCGCTATGTGGAGCTGTGCATCGAGCGCCTGCGCGCGGCCGGCCTGGTCGAGCGCACGCCGCGCGTGCGCGAGACGGCGCAGGCCGTGCAAGAACAGGGAGAACGCCGGCGCTGGTCGGGGCTGGCCAGCCGCATCCTGCAACGATTCGGATTGGGGAACTAATGGGCGAAGTGCACAAGATCGTTTTCATGGGGGCTCCAGGCTCGGGCAAGACCACCTGCATCCGCGCGCTGAGCGAAATCGATCCGGTCTCCACCGACGTGCCCTGCACGGACGAGCTGCGCGACCTGAAGGAAACCACCACGGTGGCGCTGGACTACGGCGAGCTGCAGCTGGACGACGGCGAATCGCGCGTGCTGCTGTACGGGCTGCCGGGGCAGGAGCGTTTCAGCTACATGTTCGACGTGGTGCGCACCGGCCTGCTCGGCGCCATCGTGCTGGTCGACGCCACCAGCCAGGACGCCGTGCAGGAACTCTCGCGCACGCTGGCCTGCCATCGCGCCGACCTGCGCCGGATGCCCTTCATCGTGGCGCTGAACAAAAGCGAGGAGGCCGCCGACGCGATCGCCGAGCGCTGCCGCGACGCCGTGCGCGCGCACGACCTGATGGCGCCGGTGATGGCGGTGGATGCGCGGCGGCGCGAGGACATCGCGCATCTGATCGAGCTGCTGCTGGTGATCCTGGAATTCGGCTTCGGTTTCGACCAGCCCGGCGATCCGGCGCGTGCGGAGGGCAACGCATGAGCATCGACATGCCCAGCCAGCGCCAGTGCCTGGCCGCGCTGGACAGGGCCATGGAGCATTGCCAGGGCATCGTCGCCGGCATGTTCGCGCTGCGCGACGGGCGCTGCTATGCGGAGCGTTCGCGCGCACGCGTGCCGGTGGGCAAGTTCGCTGCGATGAGCAGTTCGCTGATGGCCCTGTCCAACAGCGTGATGGCGGAGCTGGCGGCCGATTCGCCGGGCTATCTGCTGA
Source organism: Dyella sp. SG609 (assembly GCF_012275375.1). Taxonomy (GTDB): domain Bacteria; phylum Pseudomonadota; class Gammaproteobacteria; order Xanthomonadales; family Rhodanobacteraceae; genus Dyella_D; species Dyella_D marensis. The sequence goes on from NZ_JAAZQJ010000001.1 coordinate 772,163, forward strand.
TCGAGGGGCGCACGCACAAGCTGGTGGCGTGCAAGGTGCCGCGCGGGAAGGTGGGCTTGATCGTGGCGGTGCTGGCGCAGAGCGAGGTGAGCCTGGGACTGGTGCTGGGGTATGCCAGGACCTGTGCGCGTGAAGTGTGCGAGGCGGAGCCGACCACATAGGGCGTAGGTTGGGGTGAGCGCCAGCGAACCCCAACGTTGCGGCAACCCGCGGGGTTCGTTGGGGTTCGCTTGCGCTCACCCCAACCTACGGCGGCGGGTTCGCGGATGGCCTCGCCTGACCACCCGCTGGCGTCCTGCGGCTGCTTCACCCGGACCTGCGCCTGCCTACACTGGACTCGCAGGGTTGCATCTCCCGCTTTCGATTGTGCGAACCGCTCCACATAAGGATCGGCACGGGAACCCTGGGGACGGAAGCGTGTTGTCCGCTGCCACGACGTGGCGCGATCCGCTTCTCCGATCGCCATCCACGCATCCGCGTTTCGAACGGCGGCGCCTTCGGCCGCTGCGTCGCTTGCGCGCATGCCGCCGGTGGCGATGCCTGACGCAAGGGGGAAATCCACACCATGTGCAGCTTTCACCAACGAGACGACCGGCGCGCACCCGTGCGCGCCTGGCCGGCGCGCCGCATGCTGAGCGTTGCGCTGCTCTCCGGCCTGGGCTGGTTGCCGCAGGCGCATGCCGCCTGCCAGGCCACCGGCACGTCCACCGTGTGCGACACGGCGGCGCCCAGCCCGTGGACCAGCACCGTGGGCGCCGGTCCTTCCGCGCCGGCCGGTTCCAGCGTGACGGTGAATGCCAATGCGCAGATCGTGGTGGGCGATGCCTCGGCGATCGCCTTGTCCGACCGCGCCAATATCGTGATCAAGTCCGGCGCGCTGGTGCAGAACAGTGCGGTGCGCGCGGTGGGCCTGTACCAGTCCGGCGCCAATACCATCGATTTCCGCAGCGACAGCACGCTGACGGTGGAGCAGGGCGCGACGGTGCTGGCGGCGGGCAGCGAGAACAACGGCGAAGCGGTGAATCCGCAGGGCACCGGCAACCGCATCGTCAACAGCGGCACTATCCGCTCGATGCATGCGGCGGCGCTCTGGTTCCAGGCCAAGTCCGGCGGCAACGTCGTCATCAACAACGAGACCGGCGTGATCCAGGCGCCGGGCAACGTGATCGGCGCCACCGGCAGCAGCACGCTGGATTTCACCAACAAGGGCCAGGTGATCGGCAACCTGGTGTTCGCGCGCGGCGACGACACGCTGCGCCTGTATGGCGGATCTTCCGTGCGCGGCAGCATCGATGGCGGTGGCGGCAGCAACCTGCTGACGCTCAATGGCAGCGGCACCGACACGCTGCCGACCATCGCCAACTTCCAGACCGTGCGCAAGCTGGACGACGGCATGTGGATCGTCGGGCGGCCGCTGACCGGCGCGGGCGTCACTTCGGTCGATGTGCAGCAGGGCACGCTGGTACTTAACGCCGACAATTCGGCGTACGCCGGCGCCATGCAGTTGCGCGCGGGCGGCACGCTGGCGGTTGGCGATGCCAGCGCGTCCGGCGCAGCGCTGAAAGGCGACTTGACCGTGCCGGTGGGCGCGGCGCTGGGCGGCTATGGCAGCGTGCTGGGCAATGTCGACAACCAGGGCACGCTCGGCGTGGCCGATGCGCTGGCGCCGTTCGCCGGCGGGGCGCTCGGCAACTTTGCCGTGCGCGGACAGCTGAGCAACGCCGGACTGGTGAATATCGGCGCGGCCCAGGGCGTGGGCCGCACGTTGACCGTCGGCAGCTATGTCGGCCGCAACGGCACCATCGCCATGAACGCCGTGCTCGGCGGCGATGGTTCGGCGGCGGACAAGCTGGTGGTGGACGGCGGCAGCGCGACCGGTTCGACGCTGCTGAAGATCGCCAATCTCGGCGGGCAGGGCGCGGCAACCGTGTCCGACGGCATCCTGGTGGTGCAGGCGATCAACGGCGCGACGACCGATGCCGGCGCGTTCTCGCTGAGCGGCGGATCGCTCAAGGCCGGCGCCTACGAATACTTGCTGGTGAAGGGCGGTGTCACGTCGGGCACGGCGGACGACTGGTATCTGCGCAATACGCAAGCTGCACCTGCACCCGCACCCGCACCCGCACCCGCACCCGCACCGGCACCTGCGCCCGCACCTGCACCTGCACCTGCACCTGCGCCTGCACCTGCACCGGCACCGGCACCGGCACCCGCACCCGCACCCGCACCGGCACCTGCACCTGCACCCGCACCCGCACCCGCACCCGCACCCGCACCCGCACCGGCACCGGCACCGGCACCTGCGCCCGCGCCTGCACCGGCACCGGCACCGGCACCGGCACCTGCGCCCGCGCCTGCACCTGCACCTGCACCTGCACCTGCGCCTGCGCCGGCACCTGCACCTGCACCTGCACCGGCACCTGCACCGGCACCGGCACCGGCACCTGCACCTGCACCGGCACCGGCACCGGCACCTGCACCTGCACCTGCACCGGCACCTGCACCGGCACCGGCACCGGCACCGGCACCGGCACCGGCACCTGCACCTGCACCTGCACCTGCGCCTGCACCTGCACCGGCACCGGCACCGGCACCGGCACCGGCACCTGCACCGGCACCGGCACCGGCACCGGCACCTGCACCGGCACCGGCACCGGCACCTGCAACACCTTCCCAACCCGTCGTTCTCTATCGCCCCGAAGCCGCGCTATACGCGGCGGCACCCTCCGTCGCACGCCAGCTCGGCGCCATGCAGCTGGAGAATTTCCATGCGCGCCAGGGCGACCAGGCGCAGCTCGGCGAGCGTGGCGAACTGCCCGCGAGCTGGGGCCGCGTGTGGGGCGGCCATAGCACGATGTCGCAAGGCGGCACGCTCGATCCGCATTACGCCGGCACGCTCAGCGGCGCGCAGGCAGGCCAGGACATCTATGCGGACGAAAGCGCCGAAGGACAGCGCAACCACTACGGCGTGTTCGCCGGCTTCGCGCGTTCCAGCGGCGACGTACGCGGCTTCGCTGCCGGCACGCAGGATCTCGCCGTGGGCCGCCTGCGCCTGGATGCCTACAGCATGGGCGGCTACTGGACGCATCTGGCGCCGCGCGGCTGGTATGCCGACGCGGTGCTGATGGGTACGGCCTACACCTTCGATCCCACTTCGCGCGACGGCGTGCAGGCCACCGCGCACGGCCATGCGGTGACGGCATCGCTGGAAAGCGGCTGGTCGCTCGCGCTCGGCCACGGCCTGCGCATCGAGCCGCAGGCGCAGCTGGTATGGCAGCACCTGGCGCTGGGCCGGCTCGACGACGGCATTTCCAGCGTGTCGTTCCGCGGCGGCCAGGCGGTGACCGGCCGCGCGGGCGTGCGCCTCGCCGGCAACTGGCCGCTGGGCGCGGCGACATGGCAACCGTATGTGCGCGTGCATGTGCTGCGCACCACCGGCGCGGACGACGCGACCACGTTCGGCGGCATCGCGCCGATCGCCACTTCCACGCGCCAGACCCTGGGGCAGGCCGATGCCGGCGTGGCCGTGACGTTTCCTTCAGGGGGCGGTGTGTATGCCTCCGTGAGCTATACCGGGAACCTGGCGGGCGAGCGGCAGCGTGTGGTGGCCGGCCGTATCGGCCTGCGTTGGTCGTGGTGAGGCGATGATGATGGATCCGGAAGAACTTACCGCCGCGCACCTGCCGCCGGCATGGCGGCGCAAGCATGGCGCACCGGCGCGCGACGAAGCCGGGCACATCGCGATCTATGCGCTGGCCTATCGCCGCCGCGCGCGCGGCGCGGCCATGCAGTCCGCCATCGCGGCGACGCTGCTGTGCCTGCTGGCTTCGCTGCTGATGGCTTGGCCGTGGCTCGCGGTGGCCGGATTCGCCGCCTGCCCGCTGGTGTACACGGCGGGCTGCTGGACGCTGGATGGACGGCTGAGCGCGCGCCTGGGCATATCACGCGCCGCCCTGTCGGCTTGCATCGAGCGCTTCGTGGCCAGTCCCGGCGGCGCCGCGCAGGCGGCGCTGCTGGAGCGCGGCGAAGCACAGATAAGGATCGACCGCGATCGCCACTGGCCGATCGCCGGCCACGAACAGCCACCACCGCGCTAGCGCCGGGAAGGTCATCCGGGGCCAAATTTTCCGCTCGATTAGCCCGCTCTGCCCTGTGAGCCGCGGGATGCGTCCGCTAGCTTGTGGCGGCGGTGCGTGGACGCGTGTTCAACGGGCCTGGCCGTTGTTTCCGGCCCGGCGCCGGGAGCCGGTGGCGCATCGCCGACGCTGACAGGGGAACCGACATGCAATGCAACTACAGCCGCGAGGGCTCGACGCGCGGCTTCACCCTCATTGAGCTCATGATCACCGTGGCGATCGTCGCGATCATCGCGGCCGTGGCCTTGCCTTCGTATAACGACTACCTGCGGCGCAGCAAGCTCACCGAGGCCTACAACACGCTGGCCACCTATCGCGCCAGCATGGAGCAGTACTACCAGGACAACCGCAGCTATGGCGCCGGCGGCAGCTGCGGCGTGGCGCTGCCCACGGGGCTCAAGTATTTCACCGTGAGCTGCGGCCCGGCCGCGGCCAGCACGTCGGCGCTGCAGGCATACGTTGCCAGCGCCAAGGGCATCGCCGGTTCGCAGGTCAACGGCTTCACCTTCACCATCAACGAAAAGAACGACCGCGCCACCACCGCCGTCCCGTCCGGCTGGGGCACCGCGCCGGCGAACTGCTGGATCCTGCGCAAGGGGGGCGGTTGCCAATGAGGCGCGTCGGCGGCTTCACGCTGGTGGAACTGATGATCACGGTGACCATCCTGGCCGTGGTGCTGGTCGCCGGCCTCCCCACGTTCCGCGAATGGCTGCGCAACACGCATATCCGCACCGCGGCCGAATCCATCCAGAACGGCTTGCGCTACGCGCGCGGCGAGGCCGGCAGCCGCGGCGTCAACGTGCGCTTCGAGTTCACCTCGTCGGGCGCCGGCTGGACCGTCTGCGCACTGTCCGGAGCAACCTCGTGCACCGCGGCCGCGGCGGCCAGCGCGGACAACACGCTGCAGAATTTCGTGGCCGCGGGCGGATCCGCCGACGTCGCGCCCATGGTCGGCACCTCGATCGGCGCGGCCGGTACGCCGCTGTCCACGCCCGCGAGCGCTGGCAGCGGCATCACCTTCAACGCCCTCGGCCGGCCGCTCGGCTACGGCACCGTGGCGGTCAGCCGGATCGACCTCAACACGGCGGGCAAGGACGGCCGGCGACTCGTGATTCAGATCTCGTCCGCCGGCATGCCGCGGATGTGCGATCCGAATCTCTCCCTGGCCACCAGTCCCCAAGGATGCAGGTGATCCCATGCATGCATCGCTCCGCCCCCGTCTTCGTCTTCGTGCGCAGCGCGGCATCGTACTGATCGATGCCATGGTCGCCGTGGTCATTTTTTCCATCGGCGTGCTCGGCATGGTGGCGCTGCAGGCCGCGGCCATCAAGCTGTCGGGCGACGCCAAATATCGCTCCGACGCCGCCATGGCGACCGAACAGGTCATCGCGCAGATGTGGGCCTCCGATCCTGCCGCGCTGGCCGCCAATTTCAGGAGCCCGGAAGGCGCGGCCTATAAAACCTGGAAGGACACGGTCACCCGGCTCACCGCGCAGAGCGGCTTGCCCGGCGCCGGCGGCAAGCCGCCGACGATCGAGGTGAACGCGGACAACATCGTGACCGTCACCGTCTATTGGCAGGCGCCCGGCGATCCGGCCTATCACCGCTACGTGTCCACCACTCATGTCGCACGTTGAGCAGTCGTCCATCGAACCAAGGCGCCCCATGCGGAACCTCGAACGCCGCGGCGGCAGCGCCGCCGCCTATTGCACGGGCCTGTCGCTGGTCGAGCTGATGGTGGGCATGCTCATCAGCCTGATCTGCGTGCTGGGGATGATGTCGGCCTTCTCGGTCTACGAGGGGCGCAAGCGCACCATCACCAGCGGCAGCGACGCGCAGCAGAACGGGCTGTATTCGATGTTCGAACTGGAGCGCCAGATCCGGACGGCCGGTTCGGGCATGACCCAGGGCTTCAACTATGGCCTGTGGGGTTGCTCGATCACCGCCTATGGCGGCAACGCCAGGAAACTGCCGAGCGCCACCGCCATGCCGGCGGCATTCGCGGCCTGGCCGTCGGCCACGCCGGTGAAGATGCGCGCGGTGCCCTTGCTCATCGCCAGCGGCGGCAGCGACTCCGCCGGCCATGCCAGGCCCGACACGCTGGCCATCGTCGGCGGCAATCCGGCGATCACGGTATTCAGGGCCAGCGTGACCAGTGCGCCCGGCACCGCGGCCGTCACGCTGGACAACAGCTTCGGCTTCGCGGCGAACGACTATGTGCTGGCGACGACCAGCGCCGGCGAATGCTCGCTGGCCCGGATCGCCAGCGCTTCGTCGTCCGCCAGCCAGCTGACGCTGTCCGCGGCGGACACGCCGCCGACCGGGCTGGCGGCCAACGGCAATGCGTTCGACCTCGGGCCGCGGCCGGCGATCAGCCTGTATGGCGTGGATGCCGCCACCAGCACGCTGGTTGCCTACGATGCGCTCGGACGCGACGGCGCCGCGCCGGTCACCATCGCGGACGGCATCGTGCAGCTCAAGGCCTTGTACGGCGTGGACAGCGACGGCGACGACGTGGTGGATACCTGGGTCCAGCCCAGCGGCGACTGGGCCATCGACAAGCTCAGCGCCAACCAGGGCGCCGCCGCCGCGGCCTTCTCCAAGATCAAGGCGGTGCGCATCGCCGTGGTGGCGCAGAGCCTGCTGCCGGAACGCGCCACCGATTACACCGGCGCGTCGACGCTGACCTTGTTCGGCGATCTTCCCGCGGACCTGCGCTACACGGTCGGGGTGCAGCCGCAATACCGCTACAAGGTCTACGACACCGTGATCCCGATCCGCAACGCCATCATCGCCCGCCATTTCTGAGCCCGTCCATGACCGCCCACATCACCCGTACGGGGCCGGGCAACCGGCCAGGCCGCCAGCGCGGCGTCATCTCCACGGTCATCGCCGTCATCGTGCTGCTGATCACGCTGATGGCCGCGGTCGCGCTGATGCGTTCGGTGGATACCGGCAACAGCATCGCGGGCCGCCTCGGCTTCAAGCAGCAGGTCACGCAGGAGGCCGAACTGGCCTACCAGGATGCGGTGGCCGGCGCGGCCGCCTATCTCGGGCAGGCCGGCGAGGCCGACAAGGCGGATATCGGTTACTACGCCACGCCGCAGGCCAGCGATGCCCGCGGCATACCCACGGCGCTGATCGCCAGCACCGCCGGCAAGCGGCTGCAGGCGCCGGACACCAAGGACGACATCCGCTACACGGTCGAACGGCTTTGCCCTCAGGCCGGTCCTGCCTTGACCGTCGCGCCCAATGCCTGCCTCGTGCCCGCGGCGACGATCAACGGCGGTTCGACGTCCGGCAACCAGGGCGGATTCGGCTCGGGCGCGCAGGCGGCCTACCGCCTGACCGTCCGGGTCGAAGGACCCAAGCATGCGGTCAGCTATGTGCAGACCATCATGCGCTGACCGCCGGCGGCGCTTCGCCACGCTCGAACCACGGTGTCCGCGCGCGGGCACACGCATCGCCCATCACGAACCATGGGGAAAGCCATGATTAGTCTTCTTCGCCCGCTCGCTGTTTCGCGCACCGGCGGCCTGCTGCTGGCGCTGGCGCTGACTTCGATGGCCGGAGCGGCCGCGGCCGATACGCCGCTGGCGAACCTCCCCATCGGCACCGCTTCCACCGTGCCCGCCAACATGATCCTGGCATTGTCGGTCGAATACCCCACCGGCACCGTGGCGGCGTACAAAAGCACCACCTACGACTACACGTTTCCCTACCTGGGATATTTCGACAGCGGCAAGTGCTACGACTACGACGAGACCAAGCAATGGTTCACGCCGACGCGGTTCACCGTTTCGGCGTCCGGAAGCTGCATCAGCGGAGGCAAGAAGGCGCATTGGAGCGGCAACATGCTCAACTGGGCGACGATGACCGCGCTCGATGAGTTCCGCCAGAGCCTGACCGGCGGCAATCGCAGCGTCGACAGCCACTCCGCCACCGTGCTGCTGCGCTCCAACCTCAACAGCCAGAGCTACGTCGGCAATTTCCCGGACCGCTCGCTGAGCGGCGCGCTCGCCGCCGCGACGGTGGGCGACGACAAGTTCAACAACGCCACTGTCTATCTGCGCTCGGCCGGGCAGGGCTCGTCCTTCCTGATTTCCGACAACGCCAACTTCAGCACCGACAACCAGGGCAAGGTGGCCACCTACGTCGCCGCGGTGCGCGTGTGCGTCGAGGGCAGGCTGGAGAGCAACTGCAACTCCGCGCACAAAGCCACGGACTATCCCAACGCGGGCAGGTACAACAAGCCGGAAGGCCTGATCCAGCAGAACTTCTCCAAGATCCGCGTCGGTGCGGCCGGCTACGCCTTCGTGCAGGGCGACGGGCCCGCCAATGGCGCGGTGCGCGCGCTGATCCACGACAACGGCCCCACCGCGTACAACGGCAACGGCGCCAGGAGCGCCAACCCGAGCGCCGAATGGGATGGCGACACCGGCATCTTCGCCGCCAATCCGGATGCGGCCAACGGCAAGGGCAGGGCGCCCGGCGGCGGCGACGCCAGCACGACCGGCGCGATCAACTATCTCAATAAATTCGGCTACGACAACGGCTACGAGCTGTACGACACGCTCGGCGATCTGTACTGGGCATCGCTGGCCTACCTGATGCACGTGAAGCTGGACGACAGCTACACCAAGGGTATTTCCGCGACGAACAGCATGGACGTGGGTTTCCCCGTCTATGGCGGCCTGCTTCCCGATCCGATCGCCTATACCTGCCAGGCCAATGCCATCGTCACCATCGGCGACTCGCATACCTGGTACGACACGCGCGTGCCCAGCTCGGGCGGGCCGACGCCGAGTTCGGCCGTGCGCGGCGCACTGGCGCCGGTCAACGGAGCCGATGCGGCTGCCTATGTCGACAAGCTGGGCAATCTGCCGCTGATCGAAACCGCGCCCAAGGTCACCATGGCGAGCCTGTTCGGTCCGAACGTCCGGCTCAGCACCAAGCTGGCTCCGAACGGCACGGGCGACTCCACCTACAACATGGCGGGCCTGGCGTATTTCGCCCACATCAGCGATATCCGCGCCGATCTGAGCGCCAAGCAGACGGTGGATACCTACACCGTGGACGTGCTGGAGCCGGGCCCGTATGACGGCACGGCCGGCGCGGAGATCTACAATCCTTCCCGATTCAACTGGTGGCCTTTTGCGGGGCCCAACATGTACTGGCTCGCCGCCAAGTACGGCGGCTTCGACGACGTCAACGGCGACGGCATTCCCGCCAACGTGCTGACCTGGCATACCAACAGCACCACGGCGGCCGGCAACGATCTTCGTCCGGACAATTATTTTCCCGGCAATCGCCCGGATCTGATCCAGGCCGGACTGGCGCAGATCTTCAAACGGGTGTCCGATACCTCGCAGAGCGCGGCGGGTCCGGGCGTCACTTCCACGCGCGTACTCACCAATGTGGCGGCTGGCGCGACCAAGGGCCCGTACTACTCGCCGGTGAGCGGCTTCCCCGTCTACACGGTCAGCTACGCGCCCAGCAACTGGACGGGCGAAGTTTCAGGCTTCGTCGCCACGGCGAAGCTGCCCGGCGACGTCACGGCGGTCACCGGCAGCCCGAGCTGGAGCGCACAGGCGAAGCTCGACGCGCTGGCGCACGCGGTCGATGCGGCCGGCGCCAAGCATGGTTGGGACACGGGGCGGCGCATCATCACCTCCAACGGCCGCGCCGGCGTCGCTTTTCGCTACGGCTCGCTCGGCTCCAGCCAGCAGAGCCAGCTCAGCAGCGACCAGGTCAACTACCTGCGCGGCGACCAGAGCAACGAAGGCGCGGCCTTCCGCGTGCGCCAGCACATCCTCGGCGACATCGTCCATTCCGAAGCGGTGCTGGTGCAGGATGCCTTGTCGCCGAAGTACAGCGAGGCGTCCAACCCCGGCTATGCGGCCTTTGCCCAGTCCGCGGCGAGCCGCGCTCCGGTGGTTTACGTCGGCGCCAACGACGGCATGCTGCATGCCTTTGCCGCGGATTTCTCCAGCGCCACCACGACCAACCCGGTTACCGGCGGCGGCAGCGAGCTGTTCGCCTATGTACCGGCGCTGCTCTACAAGGGGCCCAGCGGCAACGCGCAGGTCGATGGACTGGCGGCGCTGAGCAATCTCAACGGCGTCAGCAGCAATAACTTCGCGCATCATTTCTATGTCGACCAGACGCCGCAGGCGGCCGACGCGGACTTCGCCTTCACCGCCACCTCTTCCGGCAGCCCGCCGGCGTCCGCCACCGCCGGCACGGCGAACTGGCACACCATGCTGGTCGGGGGACTCGGCAAGGGCGGCAAGGGTTATTACGCCCTGGACGTGACCACCGTGCCGTCCGCCATCGATGCGGTCAGCAGCAGCGCCGCCACCGAAACGGCGCTGGCCAGCGGCAAGGTGCTGTGGGAATTCACCGACAGCGACATGGGCTTTTCCTATGGCAAGCCGGTCGTGGCGAAAACCCGCAAGTACGGCTGGGTGGTTCTGCTGACGTCGGGCTACAACAACGCTTCGGGCCACGGCCATCTGTACGTCGTCAACGCCAGGACCGGCGCGCTGCTCGAAACGCTCGACACTCCGGATGCCGGCACGCCGGGCAATCCGAGCGGCCTGGCCCAGGCGACCGCTTTCACCCGGGACGTCACCGACAACACGGTCGAGCAGGTCTATGCGGGCGACTTGCTGGGCAACGTGTGGCGTTTCGATCTTTCCGGCACGGATGCTTATCCCAAGCCCACCTTGCTGGCGACCTTGACGGATGGCAGCAAGGCGCAGCCGGTCACCACGGCTCCGCGCGTGGAACTGGACATCAACGCCTCGGGCCTGGGCACGCGCCGCTGGGTCTTCGTCGGCACGGGCAAGGCGCTGGACGCGAGCGATCTGTCGGACTCGCAGCAGCAGACCATGTACGCCCTGCGCGATGGCGACACCGTCGCGCCCTCGGCGGCCACCTCGCCGATCACGCGCGCGGACCTGCAGCGGATCGCCGACATGACCAAGGGCGCGACCATCGCCGACTCGGCCAAGGGCTGGTACTACGACCTGACCGGTTCGGCCGGCGCCAACGGCGGCTCGGAGCGCATCGTGGCCGATCCGGATGCAGCGGCAGGCACCTTCACCGTGGCCTGGGCCACCATGACGCCGTCGTCGGATCCGTGCTCCCTGCAAGGCAATATCTACGCCGCGAATTTCGGCACCGGACAGTCCGCGCTGCTGGACGCAGCGGGCAACGTGGTGAAATCGCTGACCACCGAATCGGCACCCACCAAGCTGCAGGAAGTGAAACTGCCCAACGGCAACCTGGCGCTGCTGTACGGCCAGGCGGGATTGCCGCCGCAGGTGGCACGCATGCGCCAGGGCACCTCAGGCAACGGTATCCAGCGGGTCAACTGGCGCGAGGTGCTGGAATAAGGCGCAAGCGGCGGCGGCCCGCACTGCCGCAGCGCGGCCGCCGCGCCATGCGCGGTGGCCGTGCGCCATGCCGAGCGCCGCCCTCGCTACTGTCATTTCGGGCCAATCTGCGCGGCCAACCGCGCTCGCCATTTTCAGGAAAGTATTTTGTAACTTTGCGTTATAAATATAGCGGCATCGGACGCGCCCGAAGCAGCGGGCCGGCTGGACGCAATAACGCAATTACTTTCTGAAGGGTGGATATGAAAAGGCGCTCGGAACGCTCGATGACCTGCAAAAGAAGTATCTCCGCAACGGGACCTGCCTGATGCAATAGCGGCTTCCCGTTTCTTTCGACGCCGGTGCGCTGCCGCGGAAGCTCCGGAGCGGCGCACTTCCGTACACGCACTTTTTGCGGAAATCATCCCGGGTTCCCCCTATGTCCAGCCATCGCGCCTTGTTTTCGCTATTCGTAAGTGCATCACTGGTTGTCGTTTCCACGGCGGTGCTTTCGGGCACCGGGAAGGATGCCGTCGTGCTGTCCATCGGCAAGGAACAATGGACTTCAAGCCAGTTCCGGCAGCTCATGGACAGCACCCCGCCGCAGATAAAAACGGCGGCCGTCGACGACCCGGCGGCCTTCGCCAAAAAGTTTTCCGAAATGCATCTGCTGGCGAGCCTGGCCGCATCGCGGCATCTGGAAAACGATCCGGATATCCGACGCAAGATCGAGTGGCTTCGCCAGGGGGTGCTTGCCAATGCCGCCCGCGATGAGCTCTATCGCACCGCACAGGTAAGCGACGATGAGGCGAAGCGCTATTACGATGCGCATGCCGGCGACTTCGTCGACTACACCTTGCAGCACGTGGTGATCCGCTACCACGCGTCCGACATCCCGCTGCGGCAGGGGCAGCAGGACATCGGCGAGGCCGAGGCTCGCGCGCAATCCGAAGAGCTGCGCAAGCAGCTGATGGCCGGCAAGGACTTCTCGGCCATCGTCGAGCAGCACACCGACGATCTCAGTTCCAAGGCCGACGATGGTGTGCTGCCGGAAACGGCTTCGCGCAATCTCCTGCCCGAGATCGCGCTGGGCATCGCCAAGCTGAAGGAGGATGAAATTTCCCAGCCGATCAGGACGACCTTCGGTTATCACCTCGTGCGCGTCATGAAGCGCTCGCAGAATACGTTCGAGGATGCGAAGCCTCATATCGTGATTCTGCTGAAGAACGAAGAAGTCACCCGGCAGATCGAGGCCTTGAAGCAAGCCCATCCGACGACCTTCGATGCCGCTCTTCTTGGCCATGCTCCAGGCGGGTGAACCTGGCCCGCGGGAAGCCCGGGGCGGGATGGAGCGGCTTCAATGAAAGAAGCATTCCTTGAACGGCAGGCTCGCCGCGCCCAAGGCCACCGCATCGAACGGCGCCTCCGCCAGCACGATTGACGGTTGCGGGCGCGCGCGCCCGCGCCGCGACACATTGTCGATGGCGATGCGCGGCATCAGCCGCTGTGCGAGATCCGTCGGAATGCGCCCGCCCAGCACCACGGCCTGCGGATCGACGATGGCGACCACCGCCGAGGCGATCACCGAAAGCCCCGGCGCCACGCGTTCGATCCAGCGCTCGATCGCGGGCCAGCGCGGGTCGTAGTGCTCGACCAGCGCCTGGATGTCGGCCAGCGCCACGCCATCCTTCACCAGCATCGCGCGCAGCGTTTCCAGCGCGGCGCGTTCCAGCCCCAGCGCCGGCAGCATGCCGGCGAATTCACCCGCATTGCCATGCGCGCCGCGCGCGCAGCGGCCGTCCATGATCAGGCCGCCGCCGAAGCCGTGGCCGAAATAAAAGTAGGCGAAGTCGCGATAGCGATGCCCCACGCCATGCAGGCTTTCGCCGATGGCGGCGACACTGCCGTCGTTGTCCAGCCATACCGGATGGCCCATCGCGTCGGCGAGCAGGGCATCTACCTCGAGCAGCGCCAAACCTTCCAAAGGATCGGGCGGATTGACCTTGGAGCCGTCGCCGACGAAGAAGCCGGTCAGGCCCAGGCCCACGCCGAACACGCTGTCCTCGTCCACCTCGCTCTTGCGCAGCAGCCGCTCGGCCAGCGTGCGGATCCGCCGCAGCAGCGCGGCGCGACCGGTGGCGCGCATCGGCTCCTGGTGCTGGCCGAGCACGTTGCCGGCGAAATCCATCAGCGCCAGCGCGATCGAATCGGTGGTGATCGATACGCCGATCGCATGCGCATAGCCAGGCACCAGGGTCACCGCCGCGGCCGGTTTGCCGCGCCCTTGCGAGCGCGTTTCGCCCAGCTCCAGCATGCCGCGATCGACCAGCTCGTCGACCAGCCGCATCACGGACTGCGCGGTAAGACCGGTGGCGCGTACCAGGTCGGCGCGCGTGGTGGTGCCGAGGCGGCGCACCAGGTCGAGCAGGTCGCGCTCGTTGGCGGAGACAGCGACGCCGCTGTCGGCATCGCGCAGGAAGTCCGGATGCAGCTGGCGGGCGAACGGCGTGGGTGCGGCCATGAGCGTGTAGCGAATCCTTCGGGTCAACGGACTTATGGTAGCGGGCCTTGGCCTGGACGCCATGCGATCCACGCCGTGGCCAGTCCGCACAAGCCCATGCTGGCGGCCATCGGCAGGTCCGAGTGCTCCATCGAGGCGGCCAGCAGCCAGCCGGCCAGGGCGGCCGGCACCGCCAGCAGCACGCCGGACAGCGCGGAAGCGGTGCCGGCGCGTTCGGGAAAGTGTTCGCTCACCGCGGCCTGTCCGCAGGATTGGTGGATGGCGTGGCCGAACACGTAGAAGCACTGCGGCGCAATGATCGCCCAGGCGGCGTGCACGCCCAGCAGCACCAGCAAGGTCATGGCCGCGCCGCCGCCGAGCGTAAGCGCGGCCGCGCGCGCCAGCGTGGCGCGCAGGCCCAGCCGGTGCAACCAGCGGCGGCAGACGAAGGTGCCGGCCATATGCACCAGCGAGCCGCCGGCCAGCACCAGGGCGTAGCGCTGCGGCGACATGCCGAGCCGCACGATCAAGGCATACGAGGAGCCGGCCAGGAACAGGTAGTGGCCGACATAGCTGCTCGCGGTAAGTCCGGTGTAGTGGCGGAACGATGGGTGGCGCAGCATGGCGCGCCACGCGCCCGGCGGCCAAGCCGTGGGCAGGCCGACCGAAGGCAGCGTTTCGCCGATCTTCGCGCCGACCAGCAGCAGGGCCGCCGCGCCGAAAGCGGCGATCGCCGCGAGCGTCGCCTGCACGCCCGCCTGCGCGTACAGCCAGGCGCCCACCGGCGGACCCAGCAGCGAGATCACGCCCAGCCACGAGAACGCCACGGACAAATGGTGCACGCGGTCGTTCAGCGCATGCAGGTCGCGCAGCATCGCGCGGCAGGCCACGCCGGCGGCGGCCACGCCCAGGCCCTGGGCGGCGCGGCAGGCGAGGAACAGGCCGTACTCGCGCGTGCTCATCAGGCCGATGCTGGCAAGGAGGAACATGGCCAGCCCCGCCAGCAGCACCGGACGGCGGCCCCAGCGGTCGGTGGGCATGCCCCACAGCCATTGCCCGATACCGAAGCTTGCCACCGCCGCCGCCAGAGTGTGCTGCGCCTGCGCCGCATCGATACCCAGCATCGCCTGCAGTGCCGGCAGCGCAGGCAGGTACAGATACATGGCAGTGGGATGCAGCCCCAGCATCAGCACGATCGCCGTCATCAGCACGGCGGGCGAGGCGGCGCGGCCGGAGCGGATGGCGATGGACAGGGCGGCAGGCGACATGCGGATACGGCAACCGGCGGCGGGATCTGAACTGCGCATCGTGCGCGCCGCCGGTTGCCGCTTCATGGCACCGCGTCGATGCGCAGGCCCAGATGGTTGCCCACGGGGCGTTCGCGCCCGGGGACGCCGGTATGGATCGGGCTGTTGACCACGGCCGGCTCGCCGCCGCGGCGTAGCACCATGGTGGAGGAGCCGCCGCCGTCCATGTTCATCGCCGCGTCCGCGCCGAGCTCGCGCAGCAGCGCGGTGAGCTCGGGCAGGGTCATGCCCTCGCTGTAGCCGGCCTGGCGGCCGTCCACCACCACCCACCACATGCGCCGGCGCGCCTTGTCCAGGCCGATGGCGGTGCGCGGTTCGGTCTGCAGGTAATAGTCGCGGCGCTTCGGTTCCAGCGCCTGCGTCTTGCCGCCGAGCATCAGCACCGGGCCGGCGCCGACCGCTTCGGTGGTGCCGGCCGGACAGGCGTGCAGCGTGATCGCCACGTGCCGGCCCTGGATGCACAGCGAGCCGTTCGAGCGCGGGTCGCCGCTGGCATAGCCGGAATCGAGGTGGCCGCGGGCGATGGATACGCCGTCCACCGTCACCGGCTGGCCGGCGGCGGGCACGTAGGGTTTGTCCAGCAGGTGGCCGCCGTCGAAGGGCAGGAAGTAGGTGGCGTTGATCGCGGCGGTGAGCTGTTCGCGGCGGGCGAACGACGAGGTCTTTTCGGCCACGAACTCGCTTGCGCCGTCGGGCACGCCCGGCGTGGTGACGAACGACAACCCCGGCGTGGTCAGGTCGATTTCCAGCACGTGCACCATCATCGGGCGCGGTGCATTGCGCGCCATATGCCAATAGCTCAGGCCCGGTGCGAAGGTGTCGGGCGCAGCGTCGCCGATGGGGCGTTCGAGCATGGGCTGCACCTGCACGCGGGCGGCGGCGTCGGCCTGCAGCACGGCGGCCTGCACCTCGTCCAGCAGCGCGGGCGAGGTCTGCAGCACCAAGGCGGGCGCCGGCTTGAGCGCAAGTGCATCGGCGAGCGCTACGCAATCGGCGCCGGGCTGGCATGCGGTTTGCGCGTAGCTCGATGCCGCGTAAGGCGCGCCGCCCGGCCCGGAGCGCACCGGCAGCGCGACCGCCTGCAGGCCCTTGTGCGCGCACTGGCGCAGCGCGGCCAGCACGTCGTGCGGCTGCGCGTTCCAGCAGGTGGCGTCGGCGATGACGGGAATGACGGGCACGGCGGCCTTGGCCGGCGGTGCGGCTTCCTGCGCATGGGCGACGGTTGCGGCAAGACAGGCGGCCAGGACGGCGCGGCGGAAATCAGAACGCATAGGTAGCTCCGAGGAAATAGGCACGGCCGTTGTCCAGCTCTTCCTTGATCAGCGCCTGGCCCGGGCCGATCACGCGCGTGGGCCGCGCATTGGCCAGGTTCTTGCCCTGCACCAGGAAGCTGAGATGGCGGTCGACGGCGTAGCGCAGCTGCGCGTCATAGGTCTGCAGGGGCGCGTAGTACACGTCGTTGGCGGGGTTGTCGGTGGCGAAGCTGATCGGCATCTTGCCGGTGCGGTTGGCGCTGAGCTGCGCGCTGAAGGCGCCGTCGCTGTACATCAGCGAGGCATTGAAGAGGCTGCGCGCGGCGCCGGTCAGCATCGGCAGGGTGCGGCGGCTGCCGTCGTTCATGGCGATGGCCGGGCCGTCCATATCCAGCAAGGTGGCATTGAAGGTGGCGCCGAAGCGGTCGAACGGCGCCGGCAGAAAATCGAAATGCAGGTCGGCCAGGCCGAGCTCCAGCCCGCGCACCTTGGCGGTGCTGGCGTTCTGCGCCTGGGTGGTGGTGACCTGCCAGGTGCCGCTCAGCCCGCCGGGGTTGGTCTGCGTGGTGGTGCTGCTCAAATTGACGATCTCGTGCTTGATGTCCTTCTGGAACAGCGCCAGCGACACCATCGCATCGCGCGAGGCATACCACTCCAGCGACAGATCGAGATTGGTCGATTGGCGCGGCCGCAGCTGCGGGTTGCCCAGCGTCTGCGAGATGGTGCCGGCGGCCGGGCTGACGGAGGGCGTGCTGTTCTGCGCCAGCGCGGCATAGGTGGCGCGGCCCAGCGTCTGGCTGGCGCCGGCGCGCAGCAGCAGGTCCGGCGCCAGGTGATACGTGGCGATGGCCGAAGGCAGCAGCTTGCCGTAGCTGCGCTCGACGCTTTGCCTGGCGAACTGCGTAAGGCTGTTGAGCGGCGAGGGCAGGGTGTTCTGCACGGTCTGCTTCGTATCCTCATGGCGCAGGCCGCCGAGCGCCGTCCAGGTATCGTCGCGATAGCCGCCCATCACGTAGGCGCTGTCGATCGCTTCCTTGATGTTGAAGTCGCCGATCGCGCTGTTGCGTGCGTTGGTGGTCGCGAGCGCGTAAGCATCCGGATGCGCGGCGACATAGGCATCGACCTTGTCCGGATCGATCAGCAGCATGCTCTGGCCGGCGCCGTCGTAAGGATGGAAGCGCGTGTCTTCGGTGCCGATGGCCGCGAGCGACACATTGCGCGTCGGTACATAGCCGGTTTCGTCCAGGCCATAGCGCTGCTGCAGGTTGCGGTGCTCCACGCCGGCCTTGTAGCCCCAGCCGCTGGCGTCTTCCTGCAGGTTGTGGGTGAAGTCGGCCTTGAGCGTGAGCAGGCCGGAGCGGCTGCGTTCCATGCGCGACAGGTAGCTGGTCTGCGCGTAGTTGGCCGGGTCGAGGAAGTAAGCCGGATTGGCGGGGGAGAACAGTGCGACGTCGCCCGGCACTGCGCGATAGGCAAATCCAAGCTTCGACGAGGCCGCGCTGGTAAAGACGTCTTCCTTGGTCGACTGCCGATAGCTGCCGGCGGCGTAGTTCGCCACCAGGTCGAGCTGGCTGCGCTCGGCCGGCTCGTAGCTGCCGCCCAGTTCCAGGTACTGGATGCGCCGCACCTGGTCGTAATGGTCGTAGTCCGCCTGCGCCGAGCCCTTGGTAAAACTGCCCGTGGTGGGCGAATCGAACGTGGCCGGGCCGACGCGGTTGAGGAACTGCGTGCGGCGCTGCTCGTCGTTCTCGTGCTGGAAATAGCCGGCGGTGAGATGCGCCTGCAGGTTCTGGTGGTTGTCGTATTCGAACTTGCCGAACAGCGCCTGGCGCGTGCGCACGTTGTCGTAGGTGAGCCAGCGGTGGCGGTCCGGCACGGCGGCGAGGCCGTCGAGATCGTCCGAGGGCTTCAGCGTGGAACCGGTGCCGGCCGCGTTCTGGCGCAGCGAGGACAGGGTCTGCGTGCCGCCGGTGTAGCGGTAGTAGCCATCGCTGTCCATCGCGGTGTCGAGCGAAGAGGAGTCGCGGCGGAAGTAACTGCCCGACAGCACGAAGCCGAATTGCCGATCCGCGCCGAAGGTATTGCTGAGCGTCCCCTCGACCTGGCCGGAGGGCCTGGAATCGGCAACCACGCGCCGGTTGTCCCAGTGGGCCAGGTCAGCGCGACCGGCGGCGAACAGGCCTGGCGAGTCGAACGCGCTGCGCGTGCGCAGATTGGTGATGCCGCCCACGGCGTTGCCGGTCATGTCGGGCGTCACCGTCTTGTAGATGCTCACCTGCCGCGCCAGCGAAGACGGCAGCACGTCCAGCGAGACATTGCGCGAGGTGGTCTCGGTGGAGGGCAGGGCGACGCCGTCCACGGTCACCGCGTTGTAGTCCGGATTGAGGCCGCGCAGGTTGAGGAACTGCGCCTCGCCGCGGCCGTTGTTGATGGTCATGGCCACACCCGGGATACGCTGCACCGCTTCGCCCAGGCCGAAGTCCGGAATCGAGCCGATCTCGTCGGCGGATACGCCGTCGGAGATGCCCGGCGCGGCGCGCTTCTCGGCCATGGCCTGTTCGGTGGACAGCACCTTGCCGGTGACCTTCACCCCATCCAGCGCGACCGCGTCGGCCGGCGTGGGCGCGCTCTGCGCGCCGACCTGGCCCACGGCCAGCGCCAGCGCGGTAAGTGCGAAAAGCTGCCCGTGGCGCGCGCTGGCGCGGCGGGATCTTGCGTCGAAGCCCATGGATGCGATTCCCCGGCATGGACCATCCATGCGTTGCCGGGCAATTTAATCACTTTATGTGAATAAATTTTGACGGGTCCTGCGGAAGCGCTCTGTCGAACCCCTTTTTGATTAGTCACTTCAGGCCAATTTTCGGCGCGAGCGGCGTGGGTCACATGCTGGAAATATTTAATCACTATTGGTGATAAATACTCATGAGGCCCTCGGGGCGCTCGATGAGACGCAGGGTTCGTCAGCCGCAACAACATCGCGATCAACTTTTCGAAGGACGGATATGAAACAACGAGTAACACGAACGGCAATGCGTGGTCTTACCTGTCTTCTGATGGCCGCTGTCGCCATCGGGCTGTACTCGGGGAAAGCCGCCGCGGCGTCCGGGCCGTGCGTCTATAACAACGACAGGATTATTTCGACCTGGCGAAATCTGGCGAACTATCCAAGCATGGTGATCGTGATTGCGCACCGCGGCTGGTGGGGAAGCCACCCGGGCACATCGAACTCCTGCGGCGCCAATGTCAGCGCCAGCTGGACCGGGATGCCGGAAAATTCCTGGTATGGCGTGCTCGCGGGATTAAGCACCGGCTTCGAGGCGGCGGAGGTGGACATCAAGATGACCAAGGACGGGATCCCGATCTTGATGCACGATTTTACGCTTGGACGTACCACCAACATCTATCAGGTCGAAGGCGGCAAGAAGTTCGATCCTTACGGCGGCACGGGCGTGAATCCGCGCGTCGATCAGACCAACTGGTTCGGTACGATCGAACGAACGAAGCTGCTTACGCCGGATCGAAAGAACGTCTCCGATGAGGCCGTTCCGGCTTTTGCGCAGCTTCTGGATTACTACAAAGAGGGCGGCTCCAACGGCATCCTGGTGCTCGATGTGAAGGACCGTGCCTCCATGAAAGCCGTATGGCAGCTGATGAACAATCATGTCGACCATCGGGGATCCCTCGCCCGCAACTGGGTGGCGGTCAAGTTCAACATGACCACCTATCCCAATCCGGCAGACCTGGAGGCGGATCTGTACACGTGGGCAGACCCGCATGGAAAGCCCGGGAAATATGAGCCTTTCCTCGGTCTGCCCGTGATCACCAACAACATGCTGGACAAGATGAAGAATCTGCTGGACGTGGAGCAGTCGTACATGCACAAGGACTACACCTTGGGCGTCGAGGTCAACTTGAATCAGCCCGACGGCAGACTGCAGAAGGCCTACACCGCGGTGGGCGATGACCGATATGCGGTTGGCATATTCAATCCCATCGCCGACCCGGGAGCATCTGCGGGCACGGGCGAGAACATGGCGTTTTTCAAGAACACCGGGCAGTGCTGCTACCGGCTCAATACGGTTCGCTACGGAGACAGCCGGGTGGATCGATGGGATTGGAGCTTCCTGTACGGTCTTGGGTACAAGCGCTTCGATTTCATCACCACCGACGAACCCGGAAAAATGCTTGATGACTTGCAGAAGAAGAATCTTCGTAACGGGAACTACTTGATGCAGTAGCGGCTTCCCGCTCCTGCTGCCGCCGTTGCGCCGCCCAGGGAGGTTCCGAGCGGCGCACTTTTTGAAAGAAATTCAGGATTCTTGCATGTCCAGCCGTCGCGCCTTGCTTTCACTAGTTGCCACTGCATCGCTGGTGGTCGTTTCCGCAGAGGTTCTTTCGCGCACGGGGCAGGATGCCGTCGTGCTCTCCATAGGTAAGGAATAATGGACTTCAAGTCAGTTCCAGCAGGTCATGGACGGCACTCCGCCTCAGATCAAAGCAGCGGCTGTCGACGACCCGGCGGCTTTTGCGAAGAAGTTTTCCGAGATGCATCTGCTGGCGGGTCTGGCTGCGTCGCGGCATCTGGAAAACGATCCGGATGTCCGAAGCAAGATTGAATGGCTTCGTCAGGGCGTGCTTGCAAATGCCGCCCGGGATGAGCTCTACCGCACCGCCCAGGTAGGCGACGATGAGGCGAAGCGTTATTACGACGCGCATGCCGGTGACTTCGTCGACTACACCTTGCAGCACCTGGTGATTCGCTACCACGGGTCCGAGATCCCGCTGCGGCAGGGGCAGAAAGACCTAAGCGAAGCCGAGGCGCGCGCGCAATCCGAGGAGCTCAGGCGCCAGCTGCGGGCGGGCCAGGATTTTTCAAAGCTCATCGAGCAGCGAACCGACGATCTGAGTTCCAAGGCCGACGATGGGGTCTTGCCCGAAACAGCTTCGCGTCATCTGTTGCCCGAGATCGCCCTGGGTATAGCCGCGCTGAAGGAAGATGAAATTTCCCAGCCGATCAGGACGGGCTTCGGCTATCACCTCGTGCGCGTCGTCAAGCGGACGCAGAATACGTTCGAGGATGCCAAGCCCCATATCGTCATTCTCCTGAAAGATGCTGACGTAGACCGGCAGATCGAGGCCTTGAAGCAGGATCATCCCACCCGGTTCGATGCCAGCCTTCTGAGTCGGCGCGATTGACTCCTATCGCTATTGACGAGGTGGTAACCCGCTCGCCCCGCTGCATGTCATCGGCCTCATGGAGCTTTTGCTTCCGGCGCCCAGGCCGCAGGAAAAGCCTGGGCGCGACAAGCGGCATGGAACGACAGCACGTCGGTGCGAACCAGCCCGTGCACGCGAAACGAATCGCGCTCCAGCATATCGTCCAGCTCGCTGCGGCTTTCGCAGTGCGCCAGGATCGCTCCGCCATCGCCGGTTTCCAGCGGACCGGCTGCGATGATGCGCCCGGCCCGCGCGTGTTCGATCAGCCAATCCCGGTGCGTGCCGAGATGCGCCTGGATGTCTTGCTGAGCACGCAGATAAGTAAGTGTGACGACATAAAGCATGGCGGACTCCTCAGGCGGCCGCGGCGGGATCGAACGTCCGGCCGATCGCTTGATGCGCGGCCTGCAGCGCGGCGGCGCGGATCTCGCCGCCCCTGGTAAGGCGCTCGGCACGCACGATGCGCACGTCGCCGATGCCCATGAAACCGAACATGGCCTGCAGGTATGCCTCCTGGCAATCCATGGCGGCCGCGGGGCCTTCGGAATACATGCCGCCGCGCGTGGAGGCGACCAGGACCGTCTTGCCGCCGGCGAGTCCCACGGGCCCATGCTCCGTGTACTTGAACGTGCGGCCCGGCTGTGTCACGCGATCGATCCACGCCTTCAGCTGGGTAGCCACCGAAAAGTTGTACATCGGCGCGCCGATGACGATCAGCTCGCTGGCGACGAATTCGCTCACCAGCGTTTCCGAGCGCGCGTGCTCGGCGAGCGTGGC
>NZ_JAAZQJ010000002.1 GCF_012275375.1 Dyella sp. SG609
GCGGTGACGCAAGCCGCGCGCGCCGCCATGGAAGTGGCCGAGCGGGCGGGCGAGAAGCCGTCGGGTCGCTTGCGCGTCAGCTGTCCCGTCGGCGTCGCGCATCTTTTTCTCGCGCCGGTCCTCGGCGAATTTCTTCGCGCCCATCCGGACGTGCGTCTGGAACTGGACCTGACCAATCGGCGGGTCGATGTGATCGGCGAAGGCTACGACGTCGCGCTGCGCATCCGTACGGCGATGGACGATTCCAGCCTGGTCGTGCGCACGTTCGGCCTGAGCGAACAGGTCCTCGCGGCCAGTCCGTCCTTCGTGCGCGAGCGAGGCCCCTTTGCTTCCGCCGCCGCGCTGCAGGGCGTGGCCGGAGTGGGGCCGGGAGGCGCGGGAGCGGAGCGTCCGCGCTGGCGCATGGCGGCGCCGGACGGCGCCACGATCGAGATCGAGTATGCGCCGGCGCTGGTGACTGACGACGTCCATCTGCTGCAGCAGGCGGCCATGGCCGGCATCGGCGTGGCGCAGCTGCCGTTCAATCTTTGCGGCGAAGCGATCGCGGATGGACGGCTGATTCAGCTGCTGCCCGGCCATCGCATCGCCGCGCACCAGTTGCATGCCGTGTTCCCGTCGCGGCGCGGCATGGTGCCCGCCGTCCGGTCGTTTATCGAATTCCTCGCAGCCGAGCTTCCGCGCATGACGGCGCGCGCGAACGAACACTTCCGGCAGATGGCCGGCAACGCGGATCGCGGCTGATCCGCGCGGGCGGCCGGGCCAGGCTGCGCGCTGCCGGGCCCGTGTCAGTCGCGGCGCAGCCGGCGCAAGGCAAACAAGGCGCTGCCATGCGCGGGCAGTTCGATATCGAGCTTGCCCGCGGCGTCGGCGCGCCGGCCGCTCCATAGCTCGCGCCCCTCATACCGTCCCGGCTCCAGCCCCAGTTCGTGCCAGTCCGCATGCAGCGCAAAAGGCCGCTCGCCCAGGTTGAACACGGCCAGATAGCGCTCGCCATCGCGGCCTTCGGCCACCCATGCGCGCAGCGATTGCAGGCGCGCGGGCAGAGGTTCGACCGGACGATTGCCGTGGCTGTCCTGATCGATCGCAATCACGTCCTTGTTGGTGAGCAACGCCCGCGTCGCCTCGTCCAGCCTGGTGAGGTTGGCGCCCAGGATGAGCGGCGAACGCGCCATGGCGAGCAGGCCCAGCAGCGTGCGCTGTTCGTCCAGGCTCAGGCGCGAGCGGCGCGCCTCGCCCCAGCCCGGATGCGGGGCGAGCATGCCGAACGGCAGCATGTCGGCATCGGGCCAGCGGCCGTCGCCGGCGTGGCCGGCCCAGGCCGGCAGGCGCTCGAAGACGTCGCGCACGCCCATGGGAAAATCGTCCTGCGGGCGCTTGTGGGTGAACGACCAGCCATCCCAGACGTCGTTGGAAATGCGCCACATCTGTCCGTACTGGCGGATTTCCGCCGCGTGCGCCAGCTGGGTGGGGCCGGGCGACAGGCTGAGTACGATCGGCCGGCCGGCTTTGCGGATGGCCGATGCGATCTGGCGGATCTCGCTGATCTTGTACGGGTGGTCGGCAATGCAGTCGACCTTGAGGAAATCCACGCCCCAGCCCGCATACAAGGCCAGCATGGAATCGTAGTAGGCCTGTCCGGCGGCGTTGTCCCGCACGCCGTAATTGCTGTCGTCCCAGGGGCAGGTATCCGCGGTGTCGGCAGCGTCGCTGGCGTGGAAAGCGGAGCCGGCGATGGGCAGCTGGTCCGCCACCGTCTGTTTCGGCATGCCGCGCACGATGTGGATGCCGAACTTCAGGCCTTGCGCATGCACCCAGTCCGCCAGCGGCTTGAAGCCCTGTCCATCGGCGGCGGAAGGGAAACGATTGAGCGCGGGAACCAGCAGGCCATGGGCATCCAGCGCGTAGTCGCGGTTCTGCAGGGTGTTGCCGAAGGGGCGGCGCATGTACCAGCCCTGGTCGATCACCGCATAGGTCCAGCCGTGGGCGCGCAGCCCGGCGAGCACGCTCGCATTGGCTTTGAAATCCGCTTCGTCGATGGTCAGGCCGTAAGAGTCCCAGCTGTTCCAGCCCATGGGCGGGGCGGGGCTGACCTCCTGTGCCGCCAGGGTGCCCGATAGCGCAAGCGAGAAAATCAGCAGCGCGGCTCGCATGGTGTGATGCATGAGGGGTGCTCCCGCCGTCCATTCGGCATCTCCCCATGAAACGCCACACGGGCTCGCGCTGCATTACGCAAAACCGCAGTTGCGGTTATGAAATCCGCAACTCAGTCTTCCAGTAGGCCAAGATCGATGGAGTCCGCCATGGCCTGGTAGCCCACGTCATTGGGATGCAGATGATCGCCGCTGTCGAAAGCGGGCAGCAGCGTCGTGGGGTTGGCCGGATCGCGCACGATGCTGTCGAAGTCGAGCACGCCGTCGGCGCCGTTCGCGGAGCGCACGAAGGCATTGACGGCTTCGCGTTTCATTTCTCCCGCGGCGTCGTAGTACGAGGCGCCGTTGTACGGCGTAATCGTCGCCAGGTAGATCTTGATATGGCTGGCCTTCGCCTGGGCGATGGTGGCCTGCATGGCGGCGATGATCTGGCCGGCGGATACGTTCTGCGGCGGATAGAGTTCGCCGATGCCGATGTCGTTGATGCCCAGCAGGATCATCACGTGCGTGGCGCCGGAAACGCCGGCCACGTCGTGGGCGAAGCGGGTCACCGCCGCGGGGCCGACGCCGTCGTAGATCCAGCGGTTGCCCGCGATGGCGGCATTGACCACGCTCGCGCGGCCCAGGCTATGCGCCGCGGCCTGCACGCGATTGTCGAGATCGTTGGGCCAGCGGCGGTTGGTGTCGGGGGTGGAGCCGTAGCCGTCGGTGATCGAATCGCCAAAGGCCACGACCACCTTGTACGGATGCGCCGCCAGGTCGGTGACGCCGGAGTTGCCGGCCGTCGATGCGTCCACTTCGCTGAGCCAGTAGTACTTGCCCGTGGCCGTGGCACTGCCCATGGCCGCGGCGGACGCCTGATCGCCGGGGGCAAGGTAGTTGGTCTGCATGCCGATGGTGTGGGTGGTGACGACGGGCGTGTTCAGCGGCACGAACAGGCTGATCGCGAGATCCGCGTGCGTGGGAAACGGCAGGCTCACCGGATCGCTCCAGCGTTCTTCGCCCGGTGCGAGGGTCAGGCTGCGCCTGCCGTCGAAGCGGAGCGCCTGGTCGGTGGCAAGGTCGATGCCGCCATTGCCGGTGCTGCGGGCAACCCGCGCTTCGTCGAAGGTGACGGGCGTGGTTCCGAAGTAATTGGTCAGCTTGATGCGGATCAGGTTTCCGCCGTGCGAAGTGTGGACGATCTGGCGAATGGACTGGTTCGAAATCGTCAGGGGCGGGACGGTGGTGCCTGGAAACAGGATGTTGTAATCCTGCGGCGCCGCATACCAGGTCGCGAACCATGGCGGCTGCACGCAGGCGGCCGACAAGAGCATGACCAGCATGGCGCAGGCAAGGGTTTTTCCAAGCAGGTCGATGATGCGAACGACTCTCTGAAATACGCGCTTATTCATGACCATTTCTCCCATGGTGATTTGCACGTGTGTTGATGAGGGCAGGGCGCGGACAGAAGCTTCCCATCCGCCCGGTCGAGGCGGGCGGTTGCGCGGAAAGCATGCTTTGTTGCTGGTGGGGCGCTGGCGTTCTATCGCCCGGCGCGTGGTTATTCTGTTATGGCGCGCGGCATTTATGCGCTAATGGCGCGCTCGCATTTTAATCCTGCGATGGCGATCACCTTTTATCGTCCATGCAAATAGCGGACTTTTATGCGCGAGAAAAATATTTCCGCTGCAACTTGCGCCATGGAGAAAATCATTCCATTAATGCGGAAGATAATTTCAGCAACGCATTAACCACCATTGCGGCGAATGGATAATCGCCGCCGCTGCGATCAGGCTTTCTTCGCCAGCCTCGCCGGATCGACGTCCGCGGGCCGCGTGGCTTGTTCGCGCGTGGGCAGCGGCGTGACCGTCGCCTCGCGGGCAAAGGACCACTTGCCAAAGCGGCTGGCCAGCCGGATCGCCGGCAGATCGACCAGGCTTCTGAACGGCACCGACAACAGCAGCGACGCAGCCACGGTGATAAGCGAGCCAAGCACGGCAGCCGCCTGATAACCCAGCGGCGCCAGCAGCACGCCGAACGAAGCCAGCCCGATGCTGGACAGCAGGATGCTGTGAATCAGGTAAAGCGAAAAAGAAATACCGCCCAGCCAGGCCAGCGGCTTGCTGGAAAGCGCGGCGGACATCGTCTTCGAATGGAGCACCAGCCAGACCAGCAGCAGGCCGCCCAGTGATGGAAACAGAAACGCGGGATCCGCCCGGATATGGTGCGCGGCCAGCCACGCCGCCAGCGCCTGCAGCGGCGCGTAGAACGTGCTCTGGGCATGGAAGCCGCCAAGCACCAGCGCAAGCGCCAGCAGCAGGTAGCGGATAACCGCGGAGGAGGGCGGCTTGGGCCAGGCATGCAGATAGGCGCCGCCGAAGAACAGCGCGCCGAGCAGATAAGGCGGCTCGCCTTCCCAGACCAGGGCGCCCGCGCACAGCAGCGCGCAGATGCCGGCGCAACGCGATCGGCCGAACAGCGCCATGAAGGCGAACAGGCCGATCGAACCGATCAATTCGACATTGATCGTCCACAGCACGTAGTTGTAGCCGTTATGGCCGAGCAGCAGCGAGCCGAACAGCGCGTCTTTGACGGCCAGGAAAATGCGCGCATGGATGTGATACCAATCGCCAAGAAAATGGCGGCCATTAGGCACGACGTCCGAAATCAGCCCGAGCTTGATCACCGCATAACCGAGCAGCACCGAAGCGAATACCGGCACGCCAAGGCGCGGAAACCGCTTGATGGCCGCTTCGTCCAGGCGGGCCGACTCCGGCTGTTCGAAATACCGGCGCGTCAGCACATACCCGCTCATGACGAAGAAAATGGCGACCGAGGCCGTGCCGTTATAGAGCACCGTCAACGGACTGTTCTGGATAAACGG
Source organism: Dyella sp. SG609 (assembly GCF_012275375.1). Taxonomy (GTDB): domain Bacteria; phylum Pseudomonadota; class Gammaproteobacteria; order Xanthomonadales; family Rhodanobacteraceae; genus Dyella_D; species Dyella_D marensis. The sequence goes on from NZ_JAAZQJ010000002.1 coordinate 5,017, forward strand.
CTCCCAGCCGGCGAGCAGGTGGGCGGGCAATCCGGATTGCAGATAGGGAAAGAACGCCCATGCGCAATGCGAGAACACCACGACCAACGCGGCGATACCGCGCAGCCCTTCCAGGGCCTGATTCTTGTTCTGAAAATTCATAGGTAAACAGTGGCCGGCAGTCATCCGCACGCCGGATTACCGGCCGCACGCAAGCCGGCCATGCTATCCGCGCGGCCGGCAGGCCGCGCGTGTAGTTCGTCACGATGCGGACGTCAGCGGCCGGATAGATCCATGGCGACTTCCGTGCGCTGGCGCTTGAACGTCAGCCAGAGCGCCGACAGCAGGAAATACAGGCCGCCGAACGCGGCATAGGGAGCCAGCTCCGCAATCGTAGGCGCCGTTCCGAATGACTTGACGGTAAAGATCACGCCCGCCAGTGCGGACTGCGCTCCGCTGATCATCATGAAGACCTGGCCGCCCAGCTTGCGCCGCCGGATACCGACCGCCAGCTGGAACAGGCCGGCGAGCAGCGCCCAGATGCCGAACACCAGCACGCCGCCCGCATTGCCATGCAGGGCGAAGGCCACGGCCATGCACGCGGCGGTGACGATGCTGGTAACCGCATTGAATTTCTGCCCGGGATTGACCTGGAGTCCTCCGCTGCGCCGGGCGTCGATCACATTGGCGAGCGCGTCCCAGGCGGGATAGATCACCAGCAGGGCGCCGACGACGAGTGCCGGAGCCGCGGCCGAAAGGAAAGCCAGCGCCACCCAGGCGAAGGCGGCGATGGCGCGGAGGAGATAGAAGTTGCGCAAGGAGTTCATGAGAGGGGTGTCTGCGGGGGGATGGAGTGAGTAACCTACTAGTAGGTAGGTATCTATGTCAATAAGTATTTAAAAACGTCAAGTGGTGCATAAATACCTACCTAGTGATAGGATGGCCTCCATGAATACCCAGCAGAAATTGATCGATTCGGCCCGCCACCTGATCCAGATCCGGGGCTACAACGGCTTCAGCTATGCCGACGTCGCCGACGAGGTGCAGATGCGCAAGGCCAGCATCCATCACCATTTCCCCGCCAAATCCGACCTGGCGAAAGCCGTGGTGGAGCAATCCCGCGCCGTCATCGTGGAGCAGACCCGGCTCCTGGATGACGGCGCCTTCGATCCCGATGCGCAGCTGCGCATGTACACCGGCTATTGGGAGAAGTGCATCGCCGATGCATCCGCGCCGTTCTGCGTGGCCGGCATGCTGGCCAGCGAATTGCCGACGCTGCCGGCGGACCTCGCGCAGGAAGTGCGGGCTCACTTCCACGACCTGTCCGGCTGGCTGGAACGGGTGATGACCCGCGGCGCGCAACTGGGCCGCTTCCAGCTGCAGGGATCGGCGCGCCAGGAGGCGGAGGCGTTCATGGCCATGGTGTATGGCGCCATGCTGGCGGCGCGAGCCTATGGCGATGCGAAAGTCTTCAGCGACATCGTGGCAGGCGCATTGAAGCGGCTGGCGCCGCCCGTCGTGCGTTAGGCGCCGCGCGGCCGGGATGCATGCGCCATTCCCCATGAAGGCCGCGCCATCGCAGCGCGGCCTTCTTCGTTACCAGATCCGCACCTGGTCCTTCACCGGCCGCAGCATGGCATCGCCCGTCCTGCACTGAAACGCTTGCGCAAACGCCGGCACATTGCCCAGCGTGCCGACGATGCGTTCGTGCGGCGGCGCATGCGGATTGCTCGCCAGGTAGACCAGGGTCTGCTGTTCGCGCATGCGGGCGCGCCATATCCGGGCGAAAGCCAGGAAAAAGCGCTGGTCCTGGGTATAGCCGTCGATGCGGCGGTTCGCCTCCGCGGGGGCCGCCTTGAGCGCAGCCTGCAGTGCGTCGTAAGCGATATGTACGCCGCCGAGGTCCGCGATGTTCTCGCCCAGGGTGAGGCGTCCATTGACGTGCACGTCGGGATGGTCCGGCAAGGGCGCATAGGCGTTGAACTGGCGCACCAGCGCGTCGGCCCGGCTGTTGAAACGCGCGTTGTCCTCGGCGGTCCACCAGTCGGCCTGGTTGCCTTGTCCGTCGAACTGGCGGCCGGCGTCGTCGAAGCCATGCGTGGCTTCGTGGCCGATGGCGGCGCCGATACCGCCGTAGTTGATGGCGTCATCGCCATTCGCATAAAAGAACGGCGGCTGCAGAATCGCCGCCGGGAAGGTGATGCTGTTGTCCTCCGCGCGGTAGAACGCATCCACTGTCTGCGGCAGGACGCTCCAGCGGGTGCGGTCGGTCGGCTGGCCGACCCGCGCCATCGCATCGCGATGGTTGAAGCGCGCCAGCGCACGAACATTGGCGTAGTAGCCGCCCGCGGACAGCTCAAGGCCGGACCAGTCGCGCCAGTGGTCGGGATAGCCGACCTTGGGCACGAAGGCTTGCCATTTGGCCAGCGCGCGCGCCTTGGTGGCGCCGCTCATCCAGTCCAGCGCCTCGATGCGGGCCTTGAGCGCCGCCAGCAGGCGCGTCACCAGTACCTGCGCACGCTGCCTGGCTTCGGGAGAAAACGTGCGCGCGACATAGAGCTGGCCCATCGCCTCGCCCATCTGCGCATTGACGGTGCCGAGCACGCGTTGCCAGCGCGGCTTGTCCCGCTGCTGGCCGGCAAGCGCGCGGCCGTGGAAGTCGAAAGACGCATCCTGGAATGCCTGCGCGAGATAGGGCGCCGCATCGTCCAGCAGATGGAAACGCATATAGGCCCGCCATTGCGCCGGCGGCGCGGTGGCCAGCAGGCGGTCGAAGCCGGTAAAGAACGCTGGCGGCGCGAGCGAGAACTCGGCCGTCGCCGGCAGGCCTTGCGCGGTGAGGAACGGCGCCCAGCGGAAATGCGGGGTGAGGCGATCCGCTTCGGCCGCACGCACGGCGTGGAACTGATTCGCCGGCTGGCGGGCTGCTTCCGGCGAGAGCGTCACTTCGGCGAGCGAAGTTTCCAGTGCAAGCGCATCGTCGGCGGCCCGGTCGGGCGCGTCATCGCCCGCCAGCTGGAACAGGCGGATCATGTAGTCGCGATAGGCCCGACGCTCCCGCGCATAGCGTGCGTCGGCGTAATAGTCGCGGCTGGGCAGGCCCAGTGCCGCGGGCGCGGCGGCGCCGATCTGCCGCCGCGCATCGCGAAAATCGCCCTGCACGTCGAAGGCGAACACGAACGGCTGGCCGTCCGCCGCCGCACGCGCCAGGAAGGCCGCCGTGTCCTCAGGTGTTTTCAACCTGGCGACGGCGTCGAGCGAGGACTGCAGCGGCGCCAGGCCGGCGCGCTCGATCGCCGCGGCATCCATGCCGGAGCGGTAGAGCAGGCCGATCTGATGCGCGGCCACGTCGCCACCCGCCGATGCCGACGCGCCGGCCGCGTGCTCGGCGATGTCGCGCTGCACGCGCAGGCTCTCCTGCGTGAGCTGGTCGAACACGCCCCAGCGCACCTGGTCCGGCGGAATCGGGTGGGCCGCCAGCCAGCGCGCATTGACGAAGCGATCGAAATCCACGCAGGGCGCGGCCGAGCGGTCCAGTTCCGCCGTATCGAAAGGAGGTGTTTCAGCGGCGGATATCGATGCGGCGAAAAAAGTCCCGGCGATGGACAACAGGGCTGGGGCCAGGCGGCGCGGGCAGGGCATGCGTATTTCCTTGGATACAGGGATCGGTTCTGCGGCGGCCGGCCTCAGCCGCGCCGCGCGGCTTCGATGGCGGCGATATCGATCTTGCCCATCGCCATCATCGCGTCGAAGGCCCGCTTGGCTGCCGCGGCATCGGGATCGGTAATGGCGGCGATCAGCGCGCGCGGGGTGATCTGCCAGGAAAGGCCCCACTTGTCCTTGCACCAGCCGCAGGCGCTGGGGCTGCCGCCGTTATCGATGATCGCGTTCCACAGGCGGTCGGTTTCGGCCTGGTCGTCGGTGGCGACCTGGAACGAGAACGCCTCGCTGTGCTTGAACATCGGGCCGCCATTCAAGCCCAGGCAGGGGATGCCCATGACCGTGAATTCTACCGTCAGCACATGGCCCTGCTTGCCGTCGGGATAATCGCCCGGCGCATGGTGGACTGCGCCCACGGCGCTGTCCGGGAAGGTTTTCGCGTAGAAGCTGGCGGCCTCAAGGGCGGTGCCGTCATACCAGAGGCAGATGGTGTTCTTGCTGTTCATTGGAAATCTCCTGGTCCGGGTCGATGCGGGGCAAGGGTACGCGCTCCCGTGTATGCGACGAACGAAGGCCGCGCGAATCGACATCGCCCGATGACGGGCGATGTCGATGGCGGTCAGGAGATTTGAATCGACGTAGCCGGCTGATTCCAGCGCGTTCGCGGCATCAGCCTCCCGGAGGCGGCAGCGCCGCGCCACCGGTCAAGGCACGGGCATCATCGGGCCGGGTCAGCGTCCCGGTGGAACGGTTGAAAATCCCGAACGCATTATTGCCGGAGCCATTATCGCTATCGTCCCAATACACCGGACGGATGCCCAGGCTGTTGGCCTGGCTGACCACGTACTTGTCGAAATACGTGCGCGATGCGAGATGCAGATTGAGGTTGCTGCCCGACAAGCCCGCCGTGCCGGTGCGGCGGATGGCGCCGAACTCGCCCAGCAGCACGGGGATGCCCTTGCTGGTGAATTGCGAGTTCATTTTCTGCAGCTCCGCGTTCACGTAGGACTCCTCGTTGGCGGAGGTCGAGTTGCGCGTCGTCAGCGTCGAGGAATGATAGTTGCTGCCCCAGAAGTACCACATCGATCCCCAGGTGGCGTCGGCGGTCATCAGCGCATATTGATAAGGCGCGTAGTAATGCACTTCGAACACCAGGTGCTTGGCCGGGTCGGAGGGCAGCGTGGTGACCCAGTCATGGGTGTTGTCGATGTTGCCGCCGCCCGGCCCCTGCAGCACCAGCCAGCGCGTGCTGTTGTTGCCTCCGGTGGAACGCACCGCGTTGACGAAGTTCTGGTAGTACTGCATCAGCACGGCGGTCTGCGCCTGCGAGGACACCTGCGGCTCGTTGGCCACGGCGAACAGCAGCTTCGAGTTGTAGCCCCGGAAGTTGTTGGCGATCTGCGTCCAGTAGGAAACCAGCTTCGCATTGATGTTGGAGTCGAAGCTGTTGAAATTCGAATTCTCGAACCAGCCGCCGTCCCAATGATCGTTGATGATCACGGTGAGATTGGCCGCCTGCGCCCATTGCACCACTTGCGTCACCGTGGCCATGTAGGAGGCATTGATCACGTGCGTATTCGGATCGGCATTGTGATCCCACGCGCATGGGATGCGGATCGTGTTGAAACCGGCAGCCGCGACGTTGTTGATCAGCGTCTGCGTGGGCATCACCGCGCCCGACCAGGTGGCCTCCAGCGTGTTGCCGAGGTTCCAGCCATAGGTGGGATTGGCCAGCTGTGCCTGTCCGCCGAGCGGAAGCAGCGATAATCCGGCGGCCAGCAGCAGCGCGGGCAGCATCCGTGGCCTGGGCCGGCTTGCGGCCGGCAGGCGGCGGACAGCTGGAAGGACTCGATTGCGGGCAACGAACCAATTGCGTCTGTGCATATTGGGAAACCCTCTCAGTAGTGGGGAACGGAACGGTTCCGTCCGGCGCACGGCGATGGCCGTGCCTGCCGGCATGCATGCTGAGAAGGCCGCCTGCGGCGCGCAATTACGAAATCGGCGGCGGTGCTTGATGTTTATTCGTTTGCAGTTGCCGCATGCCCGCAGCCATCAGCGCGTAGCGCTTGCGCGTGCATGCCTTGCATGTGCATTCAATGTGAATCGCCGGCCACATCCGAGCCGCTGCCGCCGACCAGGATGTCCAGATCGGCGCCGAGATGAGCCTGCTGCACATGGTCGACGTAGAGCTTCGCCCAGCCGCGCTCGGGCGCCGGCGGCGCTTTCCACGCGGCACGCCGCTGCGCCAGTTCGTCGTCGCTCAGGTCCAGATGCAGGCGCCGGCCGGGCACGTCCAGTTCGATGAAATCGCCATCGCGCACCAGCGCCAGGTTGCCGCCGGCGGCGGCCTCGGGCGAGACGTGCAGCACCACGGTGCCATAGGCGGTGCCGCTCATGCGCGCATCGGAAATGCGCACGATGTCGGTGACGCCGCGGCGCAGCAGCTTGGGCGGCAAGGGCATGTTGCCCACCTCGGCCATGCCGGGATAGCCGCGCGGGCCGCAGTTCTTCAGCACCATCACGCAGGTTTCGTCGATATCCAGCGCCTCGTCGTCGATGCGCGCCTTGAAGTCGTCGATGTTCTCGAACACCACCGCGCGGCCGCGATGCCGCAGCAGCTGCGGCGAGGCCGCGGAAGGCTTGATCACCGCGCCGTGCGGCGCCAGGTTGCCGCGCAGCACGGCGATGCCGGCCTCGGGCTTGAGCGGCTCCTCGATCGGACGGATCACGTCGCGGTTCCAGCACGGCGCGCTGGCGATGTTCTCGCCCAGCGTGCGGCCGTTCGCGGTCGGCGCACTCAGATCCAGATGCGGGGCGATCTCGCGCAATACCGCGGGCAGGCCGCCGGCGTAATAGAAATCTTCCATCAGGTATTCACCCGACGGCTTGAGGTTGACCAGGCAGGGCAGGTGGGAGCCGAGCCGGTCCCAGTCGTCCAGGCTCAGCTCGACGCCGAGGCGGCCGGCCAGGGCCAGCAAATGAATCACCGCATTGGTCGAGCCGCCGATCGCGGCATTCGCGCGGATGGCGTTTTCGAAAGCGGCGCGGGTGAGGATCTTCGACATGCGCAGATCCTCGTGCACCATCTCCACGATGCGCCGGCCCGACAGATGCGCCAGGCGGTAGCGGCGCGAATCCACGGCAGGAATGGCTGCATTCTCAGGCAGCGACATCCCCAAGGCCTCGACCATGCTGGCCATGGTGGAGGCGGTGCCCATGGTCATGCAGCTGCCCTTGGAGCGCTGCATGCAGGCTTCGGCCTCGACAAACTCTTCTTGCGCCAGCTCGCCGGCGCGCACCATTTCCGACATGCGGATCACGCCGGTGCCCGAGCCGATCGGCTGGCCGCGCCAGTTGCCCGACAGCGAGGGGCCACCCGACACGCCGATGGTCGGCAGGTTCACGCTGGCCGCGCCCATCATCAGCGCCGGTGTGGTCTTGTCGCAGCCCATCAGCAGCACCACGCCGTCGATGGGATTGGCGCGGATCGACTCTTCCACATCCATGCTGGCCAGGTTGCGGAACAGCATCGCGGTGGGGCGCATCTGGGTTTCGCCCAGCGACATCACCGGGAATTCCAGCGGAAAGCCGCCGGCCTCGTACACACCGCGCTTGACGTGTTCGGCAAGCTCGCGGAACGAGCTGTTGCAAGGCGTCAGTTCCGACCAGGTATTGCAGATGCCGATAACCGGCCGCCCGTCGAACATGTCGTTGGGCAGGCCCAGCCCCTTGAGCCAGCTGCGGTAATAGAAACCCTGCTTGCCTTCGCGCCCGAACCATTCCTGGCTGCGCCTGAGCGGTTTCTTGGGAGAGCCCATGGGTGGCGTGGGAATCCTTGGCGGTTGAGCGGGCGGCGGCGCGCGGCGGCGCGGGCCGGATGGCTTGACGGGCAGGATCGTAATGGGCGTAGCGATATTGCAAAAATAACAATATTCACTATTTCGATATGTGTATATGTATCGATATCTCGTCATTCCAGCGAAAGCTGGAATCTAGGGACTTTGTCGCTCGGTTGTTGCGTTGACGGTTGGGTATCTCGCCTTTGGCGAGTGTTTCGCCCCGCTGCCGCGGGGCGAGTTACTTTTTCTCTGCGTGCCCAGAGAAAAAGTAACCAAAAAGAGAGGGCACCCTGCTTGGCGCCCTCCGCAGCTTCGCTGCTACGGGTCCGTGAGGGCTGGCCGGGCTTTTTGACAGGGCATCCATGCCCTGATCAAAAAGGCGAGGACTCCTGTCCTCGCCCCCTGCGGGGCCTGATCGTCCAGCCCTCACCGCCGGCGCCAAGGGGACCCGGTGGATCAAGAGCCGGAGCAAAAGCGCACCAGCGGAACGCCGCGGCTGCGCCGCGAGCTCTTTGCTCGATTTTCGCCTCGCCCGTCATCCCCCTCTCCCCGCCGGGGAGAGGGCCGGGGTGAGGGGCCCTACGGAGCGAAACCGCCAATCCGACGTCAGCCAGGCGCCATCGACTTTCCATGCGAGCCCGCGCAAGCACTTTCGTCTCTATAAGCGCCGCTGCGAGCACCCACCCCTCACCCCGCCCTCTCCCCAGCGGGGAGAGGGAGAAGTGAAGTGCTTCGCGACTAGCCATAAACCTCGGCTGCGACAGCCCCCAACGCCTCCAGCACCGTCCTCGCCCCCGGCGACAGCAGCCAATCGGTGCGCGTGATGATCCCGAACGAATCCATCCGGCAGGACAGCTCCAGCGGCACGATCCGCACCATCCCGTGTTCGGCGTAATGCCGGGCGACGTCTTGCGGCACCACCGCCAGGTAGTCGCTCTCCTGCAGCATCGTGGTCAGGAACAGCACCGCGGCGGTGCCGATCACCCGCGCGGGCGCCGGCAGGCCCGCGCTGCGGAACATCAGCTCGAAACGGTGGCGCAGCACGCTGCCTTCCGGCGGCACGATCCAGGCCGCCTGGGCCAGATCGTCCAGAGCGGGAGCGGGCAGCTCGAAGATCGGATGCTTCGGCCGCGCGATGGCGCAGACTTCTTCTTCGGCCAGCGCCTGGTAATGCAGATTGCGATTGTCATGGCCGGCGAACAGGCGCCCCACCATCAGGTCCAGCCGGTTCTGTTCCAGCCGCTCCAGCAGCACGTCGCTGCTCTCCACCAGCAGGGACACGCGCAGGTCCGGATGCGCCTGCGAGATCCGCGCCAGCGCCTTGGGCAGCAGGCTCACGGCCGCGCCGGCGATCGCGCCGATGGCGACGGCGCCGGCGCGCCCGGCCTTCAGCGACTCGATCTCGGTGCCGGCCGCGCTCAGGCCGGCGAGCGCGATGCGGGCGTGGCGGATCATGCTTTCGCCGTACCAGGTCGGCCGCATGCCGCGCGGCAGCCGTTCGAACAGCGGCACGCCCAGCATGTCCTCCAGGTCCTTGAGCAGCTTGGACGCCGCCGGCTGGGACATGTTCAGCACCTCGGCGGCGCGATGGATATTGCCTTCCTCCTCGATCGCGACCAGCAGCATCAGCTGGCGGGTCTTCAGGCGCGCGCGGACGAACCAGGGAGTGGGGCGCATGGCGGGCTTTCGATAATGGATTTCATATAGGTTACGACGAAATATCTATTTGTCGTATATCGATTCAGCATGCACGATCAGCAAGGTCAGGGTCCGGCGCACCGGGAGCGTGCGGGTCCAAGGTTTATCGGGGCGGCTTTGCGCCCGCGGGGATGCGAAACGATGCGCTTGATCCAGTTGCTTGACGATGCCGGCGCCGCGCGAGTGGGCGTGGTCGATGTGCAGGGTTCGCAGGTTCGTCTGCTGGATGGCGTGGATTCGACCTATGCACTGGCGACCCTCGCCATCCAGAGCGGGCGCAGCCTCGACGCGCAGGCCGCGACGCACCACGGCGAAACACAGCTCGAATACGCGCCGCTGCTGGCGCAGGAACGCGTGCTCACCCCGCTGCACCATCCGGACCCCGCGCATTGCCGCGTGACCGGCACCGGTCTCACCCACCTGGGCAGCGCCGCCGCGCGCGACGCCATGCACCAGAACCTCAAGCAGAAGGCCGAGGCCGGCGCGCTGACCGACTCGATGCGCATGTTCCAGTGGGGCGTGGAAGGCGGCATGCCGCAAGGCGATACGCCGGGCGCGCAGCCGGAATGGTTCTACAAGGGCGACGGCAGCATCGTAGCCGCGCCGGGCCAGGCGCTGGCGTCGCCGGACTTCGCGCTCGACGGCGGCGAGGAGCCGGAACTGGTCGGGCTGTACCTGATCGGCCCGGATGGCACGCCGCATCGCCTGGGTTTTGCCATCGGCAACGAGTTCTCCGACCACGTCACCGAACGCCAGAACTACCTCTATCTGGCGCATTCCAAGCTGCGCGCCTGCGCGGTCGGGCCGGAGCTGCGCACCGGCGAACTGCCGGCCGACCTGCGCGGCTCCAGCCGCATCCACCGCGGCGAGCGCGTGCTGTGGGAAAAACCTTTTCTCACCGGCGAGGCGAATATGTGCCACTCGCTGGCCAACCTCGAATACCACCACTTCAAGTACGCCGCGCACCGCCGTCCGGGCGACGTCCATCTGCATTTCTTCGGCACCGCCACATTGAGCTTCGCCGATGACGTGCGCGCACAGCCCGGCGACGTCTTCGAGATCGAGTTGCCGGCGCTGGGCGCGCCGCTGCGCAATCCGCTGCGCAGCGTGGCGGGCGGTTTCGCGCTGCACGGGGTGCGTCCGCTGTGAGTCCGGCCGGTCGGCGCCGCGTTCCGGCCGACCATCCCGTCGGTGCGGATATCGGCACAGCGCCACTCCCGTGCCGGCATCGGGAATGCCGCCGCGATGGCGCATGGCGGCCGGCGCCGAAGGCCGTCCGATAGCGCCGGAAACCACAGGTTTTTCGGGCAGGCCGCCTTGGCGCCGGCGACCATGCACCGCAGTGCCCGCCGTCCGCCGCGGCCGGTGCCGGCGAGCGCCGCGATGCGCAATAAGGTCAAGACGCCGCCGGCGATCCATTCGATAGTCCGCCCGTCCGTTTCACCGTATTCCGGAGTTGCCGCATGACCAGGAAGCCGCTTTCCGCTGGAGCACAGCATCGCGCCGCGCCATCGGCGACGGACCCGTCGCGCCGCCGCTTCATGCAATGGAGCGCGCTGGCCGTGGCCGCCGGCTTCCTGAAATTTCCGCTGGAAGCCGCGGCCTCCACGCCGGGCCGGGTGGCGGCGGTGCCCCTGCAGGCGGTGCGGCTGAAGCCGTCGCTGTTCCTGGATTCGCTGGCCGCCAACCGGCGCTATCTGTTCGAACTGGAGCCGGACCGCCTGCTGCACAACTTCCTGCAGTACGCCGGCCTGCCGCCCAAGGGCGCGGTTTATGGCGGCTGGGAAGGCGACACCATCGCGGGCCACACGCTGGGCCATTACCTCAGCGCGCTGGCACTGCTGCATGGGCAGACCGGCGATACGGAAGCGAAGCAGCGCATCGACTACATCGTGTCCGAACTGGCGCGGGCCCAGGCGCAAGATAAGGACGGCTACGTCGGCGGCTTCACGCGCAAGGACGAGCAAGGCCGGGTAGAGGGCGGCAAGATCGTGTTCGAGGAAGTGCGCCGCGGCGTCATCAAGGGCAGCGCCTTCAACCTCAACGGCAGCTGGTCGCCGCTCTATACCGAGCACAAGCTGTTCGCCGGCCTGCTCGATGCGCATGCGCTGGCGGGCAGCCGGCAGGCGCTGGAGGTGCTGGAGAAAGCGGCCGCCTATTTCGCCGGTGTCTTCGACGCACTCGACCACACGCAGCTCCAGCAGCTGCTGGACAGCGAGTTCGGCGGCTTCAACGAGTCGTACATCGAGCTGGGCGCGCGCACCGGCAACCCGCGCTGGATCGCGATCGGCGAGCGGCTGCGCCACGAGAAGGTCGTCGACCCCGCCATCGCCGGCAAGGACGACCTGCCGCACCGGCACGCCAATACCCAGGTGCCCAAGTTCATCGGCGAGGCGCGCCGGTTCGAAGTTGCCGGCGACATCGATGCCGCCGCCGCGGCGCGCTTCTTCTGGGAAACCGTGGTCACGCACTACAGCTACGTGATCGGCGGCAATGCCGACCGCGAGTATTTCCAGCAGCCGGACACGATCTCCTCCTTCCTCACCGAGCAGACCTGCGAACACTGCAACAGCTACAACATGCTCAAGCTCACGCGGCACCTGTACCAGTGGACGCCGCAGGCCCGCTACTTCGATTACTACGAGCGCACCCTGCACAACCACACCATGGCGGCCCAGCATGCCGAGACCGGCATGTTCGCCTACATGATGCCGATGATCACTGGCGGCGAGCGCGCCTTCTCCGATAAGTTCGATTCGTTCTGGTGCTGCGTGGGCACCGGGCTGGAGGCGCATGCGCAGTTCGGCGATTCGATCTACTGGCACGACGAGCGCTCGCTCTACGTCAATCTGTATATCTCCTCCGCGCTGGACTGGCAGGAAGGCGGCATCGCGCTGCAGCTGGACAGCGGCGTGCCGGACAACGGCAAGGTGCGGCTGCAGATCGACCGGGCGGGTGCCGGCGCGCCCAGGCGCCTGCTGCTGCGCGTGCCGGCATGGAGCGAAGGGCGCTTCAAGCTGCGCGTGAACGGCCATGAGCAGGGCGCCAAGGCGGAGCAGGGCTATCTGGTGCTCGCGCGCAACTGGAAGGCCGGCGACGTGGTCGACGTCGAGTTCGACATGCCGCTGCGGCTGGAGCATGCCGCGGGCGATGAGAACAGCATCGTGGTGATGCGCGGCCCATTGGCGCTGGCGGCGGATCTGGGCCCGGTCAGCGAGGCTTACGACCAGCCCGATCCCGCGCTGGTGGCGGATGCATCGCCGCTGTCCGGCTTCACTCCCTTGCCGCAGCCGGGACGCTTTCTCGCCAGCACCACGCGCCCGCAAGGGCTGACCTTCGTGCCGTTCTTTGCGCAGTACGAGCGCCGCAGCGCGCTGTACTTCAAGCGCATGGACTCCGCGCAATGGACACAGGAAGCGGCGCGGCGGGAACGGGCCAAGGCGGACCAGGACGCCTTGCGGAGCCGGGCGGTGGACATGATCCAGTTCGGCAACGAGGCGTCCGAGAAGGCGCACAAGCTGGCCAGCGACACCTCCTTCGGCGGCGCCTACCGGCGCAAGGAGTGCCGCGACGTGCGCGGCAAGGGTTTCGTCGAGTTCGAGATGAAGGGCAGCGAGCGGCCGCTGGCGCTGCGCTTGCGTTTCTGGGGCAGCGACAAGGGCCGCTTCAATATCCTGGTCGACGGCAAGCTGGCGGTGGAGGTGAAGGTGGAGCGCGGCAACGTGATCGATTTCGTGGATCGCGATTACCCCTTGCCACCAGCGCTGACGCGCAACGGCACGTTGAAGTTCCGCATCGAGCCGCAGCATGGCGACACCGCCGGGCCGCTGTTCGGCGGATGGCTGATTCCGGCCTGAGCGGCACGCACAGGGCGCGCCTTGGCATTGGCGCTACATCGGCGCGACCTGGACCTCGGCGACACCCAGCAGGCCGGCCAGCGGCACCTGCGCGACTTTCTGCCGCGGACTCACGGTTACGCCTTGCTTGCGCAGCAGATCCAGAAACATTTCCGCCAGCGGCAGCACCATATGCTGCCCCCAGCAACGCTCGGACTTGTGGCCGAAGGGCAGGTAGCCGGGCAGGTCGTCGGGATTCAGGTGTTCCCAGCGCTCCGGCAGGAACTCGTCCGGATCGCTCCACAGGGCGGGAGCGCGGTGGCTGACCAGCGGCAGGATCAGCACGTCGTCAGCGGGGCCGATGCGCGCATCGATCGCCGGGTATTCGGGCGATGCGTTGCGCAGGATGTTCCACGACGGCGGCAGCAGCCGCAGCGTTTCGTACAGCACGTGCCGGTTCGATACCGCGTCGTCGAACGGCGCGCCCAGCCAGAGCGCGTTGGCGACCAGGGTCGAGATGGTGAAGCACACCGGGGCCGCGGTGCGCCGGTACATGCCCATGGCGTAGCGGCGTTCGCGATAACTGGCGGCCGCGGCCGTCGCCGCGGCGATGGCGGAGGCTTGCGGCCCCGCGCGCAGCGGCCATAGCGCGCCGGCCGTGATCACCGCCCAGGTCAGCTTGGGCGTCAGCTCCAGGATGCGATCCATCAGGAAGCGCAGGCGGCGCGGATCGCCGCCCAGGATCAGGTCGCGCAGATAGACATGCCCGACGTGCGGCCACGGACCACTGAGATCCACGTCGCCAGGCGAAGGTTTCTTCAATGCGGCGCGCACGTCGCGCCCGATCGCCTGCATCGACTTCAAGGCATCCGGACGCGCAATGGAACGACCCAGCAAAGGCTTGAAGGTCGGCCGCTCGGTTTCGGTCGCCGGCCTGGCCTTCAGGATGCGGTCCATCAGCTCCGGACCGGCGACGCCGACCGTGTTCGCATCCAGCCGGAACAGATCGTCGCCGGCGTGATCGCGCAGGAGCGCCTGGAGGCGGGGAGCGAAGACGGTGGGGCGGACGTGCCTGGCGGTCGATGACATGCGGTCGGGAGCCTCGAGGGTCGGCGGAGCATCCGGCGGCGCCCCGATCTTCCGAGGCGACGCCGGACGCGGATGGATCAAATGACGCTGCGCTCTCTACGGCATCGAGGCAGCGCGGCCATTCAGAACCAGATGTACCAGGCGTAGTCCTTCAGGCTCTTCTCACGCTCGAACAGGTTCTTGATGGCAAAGAGGCTCTTCTTCATGTCAGCTACCTTTTCAGTGAGGATCCAGACGATAGGCATCCATTCGATGATGGCGTTCCCTGCGCGGCCGCAGATCGTGAAGATCGGAGGCCGTTGGCGAAGCTATGCCAGCCGGACGGAACAATGGAGTCGCTTAGGGCCGGAAATCTGGTCTTTCGAGGCCGGTTCGAAAAAACAGTGACCTCAGGGTGTCGGCGGCGTGAATAAATCGAATAGCGGGGCGGCCACGGCATGATCGGCAACGGCCGGCCGAGCTGATGCCGTTGCGGATTCGCCCAGGTCCGGTCATGGTGCGGCGATACACAGAGGACGTGTGCGTGGACGTTTTCGATCTAGCCCAGCATCCCGACCGGATCAGCCCGGCTTATTTCTTCTTCCTCCTCTTCGTGGTGCTCGGCATAGGCGGCAGCTGTTTCATGCTGTATCTGATCCGCAGCGGACGAAAAGGCGCGTGGTTCTATCTCCTGCTTACCCTGACCATCACGGTGGGCGCGTGCGGGGCGCTGCTGCACGAGGTGCGCCATGCCGCCGCGCTGAAGGAGCAGGTGCTCAGCGGACGCTTTGCCACTGTCGAAGGTTGCCTCGACCAGTTTCATCCAGGGCTCGCCTCGTCGAGCGAAGCCGATTCCGGCGTGGAGCAATGGTTCGTGGGCGGGCAACTGTTCGATTACGGGCCGGATGAAATCCGGCTGGGCTATCACGCGACCGAACCTGGCGGCGGCATCGTCCATGCCGATTCCAGGGTCAAGGTCGGCTATGTCCGCGACGAGGTGCTGGCACGCAACGATATCGTGCGGCTCGAGGTCGTCCAGCATGCATGTCCGGCGGCGGGGGATTACGCCAGGCAAGGCAGGTAATGGCCGAAGGGTGCGGTGCGTCCTTGATCCTCTGATCACGTTGCAGCCAGAATGCTGTGGATCGGATATCGATATCACGCGGGGTTGCAGCACCCATGACGGATGAATCGAAAGTCGCGAAAGAGCAGCAGGGCTCCCGCATCGGGGGAGCCTCCGGGGGTACGGAAGCAAGCGGCAAGATGTCCCGCCGCGAATTCCTTACCGGCACAGCCATGGCCGCGGCCGGGCTGATGATCGTGCCCCGCCACGTGCTGGGTGGGCCTGGCCATATGGCGCCCAGCGATCGATTGAACATCGCCGGCATCGGTGTCGGCGGCATGGGTCTGCACAATATGCGCGCCCTGGCCGGCGAGAACATCGTCGCGCTGTGCGATGTGGACTGGGCTTATACGGAGAAGTCCTTTCACGGGATGGTCGGCGGCCTGGGGAAAACGCAGGCACGCCTCGACAGGGCCCAGACCGCCAGGGAACGCCTGGAGCTGCAGAACGAGATCGAGCAGACCCGGCTGCTTGCCGGCAAGTTCAGTGCAGCCAGGCGCTATACCGACTACCGCCGGATGCTCGAACAGCAGAAGGATATCGACGCGGTCGTCATCGCAACACCGGATCACCTGCACGCGGTGATCGCCAGCGCGGCGATGAGTCATGGCAAGCACGTGTATCTGCAGAAGCCGCTCACCTGGTCGATTTACGAAGCCCGCGAGCTGTCCAGGAAGGCGAAGGAAAATCCCAGGCTCGTCACGCAGATGGGCAACCAGGGACACTCCAGCGACGATGCCCGCCTGATCAACGAGTACATCGCGGCCGGGGCGATCGGCGATGTCCGCGAAGTCCACGCCTGGACCAATCGCCCGCTGGCCTACTGGCCGCAGGGCATTCCGCGTCCGCGGACCAGGCCGCGGCCGGACGATGCAAGCTGGAACGAGGACGCGGTGATGGACCGGCTCGCCAACGCCATGGCCGGCAACTATCCGAAGCCCGAAGGGCTGGCATGGGACCTCTTCCTCGGCCCCGGCCCCGTCGTCGAATACCACCCGCTGTATCACCCGTTCAACTGGCGCGGCTGGGTGGACTGGGGCGTGGGCGCCATCGGCGACATGGGAGCGCACCTGATCGATTCCCCGTTCTGGTCGCTGGACCTGGGTTTTCCGAACTCGGTGGAAACCGTCTCGACGCCATTCAACGAGGCGTCGTATCCCATGGCGACGATGACGTATTACGACTTCCCCGCACGCGGCAGCCGGCCGCCGGTGAAGCTCACCTGGTACGACGGCGCCTTGCTGCCGCCGGCGGTGAAGGCCTTGGGGGCGGTGCAGATAAGCAAGGACGGCGGCGTACTGTACGTTGGCGACAAGGGTGCGCTTATCCACGAGACCTATGGCGCGAACCCGCGTTTATTGCCGCAGTCGTTGCATGATTCGGTGGGCACGCCACCGCAGAAGTACGCGCGCATCAAGACCTCGCACGAGATGAATTGGGTGGATGCGTGCAAGGGCAGGGCGGAGGCGTCGTCGCCATTCCCGTACGCTGCCCAGCTGACGGAGGTCATGCTGTTGGGTGTCGTGTCTCTTCGCGCGGGCGGCAGGATCGAGTACGACGGGGCGAACATGCGCATCACCAACCTGCCTGCTGCCAATGCGTTTCTGCGGCGTGAATACCGGGAAGGGTGGGTGCTCTGAAACAGCCGCCGCTCGCGTTACCCAATGCACGCGGGTTTCACCCGGCGAGATAAGGCCGCGCATGGACGGGTTTCATCCCACGCTTAATCGCTCTGTTCCCTTGACGGTGAAAGATGGCGGCGCACTGTGCAGCCAATCGCATTTCACTGGCGAAGGTTTGCGCGATAGTCGCGCCTCCCTTGGCGCCAGTCGCCATGACGTGTCGCCTCATCATCGCAAGGAGAGAACGCATGAGGATCCTTCGTGACGCCTTACGGAAGGCCGGCCATGTCGCCGCGCTGACAGCCGTCTTTTTGTCGGCATCCGCCATGGCGCAGCCTTACGTTGCAAGCAATGCAGCACCGCGCCTTTCACCGGCCGCCGCCACGGCCGTTTGCGGGGACGCGTCCATTTTGAATGGACCGTCAACGCCACCGGCAGGGGCCATCACGGTGCCGGCCGGCGATAACAGTTCCTTCAATTTCCGCCAGGCCGGAAAGGTCTTCTGGTTTGCTCCTGGAGTCCACAAGCTCGGCACCGGCATTTACAGCCAGATCATTCCCGCCGACAACAGCGTTTTCATCGGTGCGCCGGGGGCGGTCCTGGATGGCCAGCACACCAATCTGTATGCCTTCACCGGCCAGGCCACCGGCGTCACCATCGAACATCTGACCATCCAGAACTTCGGGGCCGCGGACGCGAACAACAACGAAGGCGTCGTCAATCACGATGCCGGCCACGGCTGGACGATCCAGTACAACACCGTGCAAGGCAATGCCGGGGCCGGCGTGTTCGTCGGCAGCTCCAACACCCTGAAATACAATTGCCTGACCGGCAACGGGCAATACGGCTTCAGCGCCTACGAGCCGGACGGCGTCTCGAATGTCGTCATCGATCACAACGAGATTTCATACAACAACACCTATCGCTGGGAGACGGCCAGCCCGGGGTGCGGCTGCACCGGAGGTGGCAAGTTCTGGGCAACGAACAAGGCGGCCATCACCAACAACTGGTTCCACCACAACCATGAAGGCCCGGGGCTGTGGGCGGACACCAACAACAACGACTTCGATATCGAGAACAATGTTTTCAGCGATGAGGAGAACTCGGGCATTATTTACGAGACGTCCTACAACGCACTGATCAAGAACAATACGTTCCTGCGAACCGCCCATACGGCCGGACCGGACAACCCTGGCTTTCCGACGAGCGCCATTTACCTCTCCGAGAGCGGTGGAGACGCCCGTGTTCCGGCCCGCTACCAGACCATCGCGATCACGGGCAACACCTTCATCGACAACTGGTCGGGCGTCGTGATCTGGGAGAACGCGGACCGCTTCTGCAATTCGCCCGCCAATACCAGCAGCGGCGACTGCACGCTGGTCAATCCCGCCGTGGTGAATCTGTCGACCTGCGTGGCGGGCACGATCGACAAGGCCCCGTACTATTCGGATTGCCGCTGGAAAAGCCAGAACATCCAGGTGACGGGCAATACCTTCAGCTTCAATCCTTCGAATATCGGCTCGAATTGCACGGCGGATAACGGATGCGGCTGGCAGGGCCTGCTTTCGAACTGGGGAACCTATCCGTCATGGTCGCCGTACCAGGGCGATGTGATTGAGCAAGCCATCACCTTCAACCAGGCCAACGTATTCAGCGGCAACACGTACGTGGGTCCGTGGCAGTTCATGGTGGAGGACCAGGGCCAAAGCCTGACCCCGGCGGAATGGCAGGCTGCGCCTTATAACCAGGATGCCGGCAGCAGCTTTCACTGAGGAGCGCGCCATCCAGTACCGGGCTCCGGCTTTGGCTCGGAATCGGTGAAGTAAAAGGTTTCGGTGCGAAGAACAGTGTTCCGCGCACCGAAACCTCGCCGCCTCCATGCTTACATCCGCATCGTCCGCGATCCGCACAGCCGTTCCGCCGCCAGTCCGGCTTCGCGGCAGCGGCCGATGAACTTGTCCGACTCGACCATCTGCTTGCTCTGCGGCGTGTATTCCAGTCCAGCCACGAATCGCAGCCATGGCTCCTGTCCCATGGCGTAGACATAAGCCGTCTTGCAGCCGATTTCCTCCACGATCCTCCAGGCGTTCTCGCTGCCGGACCCTGACAAACGCCGCGAATCATCGTCCTTGCGGCTGATCGGCTGGCTCAGGTAAGGACCGTACAGCCAGGTAAGCGGCGCGCCATCGCACTCCATGCCGATAAACAAGGTGTCGACCTTGCCCAGCCGCTGCACGATACGCCGGTAAAGCGCGCGATCCTTGCCATCGGAGTCCGCCAGGAACATCAGCGTCCGGCCCTGCAGGTCCACATGCAGGCCGTGCTTGCTGGCGATGCTCAGGTCGGCGTGCTCGCCGTAGAAGGGCAAGGCGGTGAGGTGGCCGCCGGGAATCGCCACGCGTTCCATCGCGTCGAGCACCTGCAC
This sequence comes from Dyella sp. SG609, assembly GCF_012275375.1. Classification (GTDB taxonomy): domain Bacteria; phylum Pseudomonadota; class Gammaproteobacteria; order Xanthomonadales; family Rhodanobacteraceae; genus Dyella_D; species Dyella_D marensis. Next base: position 24,267 of record NZ_JAAZQJ010000002.1, read on the forward strand.
GCGCGGCTGGCCGATGGCCTGCAGCGCGAGTTTCATCGATGGGTCGGCCAGGCTGTTGGCGTTGTTGCGTGGCACCAGGATCGTGCCGATGCGGCCGCGCAGCTGCAGCAGCGTCTCGACGCTGAAATGGTCCTGATGATTATGGGTAAGGAACACGTAGTCGATGCGGTCCGGCAGGTCGTGGAACGTAAGCCGGCCGTCGTCGCCATCGTCCCAGGCCAGGAACGGATCGATCAGCACCGACACCTCGGCACTCTGCACCAGCACGCAGGCGTGTCCGAAGTAGCGCACGCGCACGCCTTCGCCGGTGAAATCCGGTTCGTTGCGCGGCGGCGGCGTTTGCGCGAAATAGCCGCGCAGCCGCGTGCGCGCGGCATCGTCGGCGACACCCAGCGCATCGGCGATGGCGCCAAACGGAACCGGCGAGAGCCGGCTTCGGGAGACCAGGTCGTACGAGGCGCTGTCGAACGGCAGCGGCACGACGAAGCGATCCTCGCCGTCCAGCCGCGGCGTGTTGATAAAGAAGTTGCGCTGCGCGTCCGGCGTCTTGCAGAAGGCGATTTCCTGCGCCGCGGTGCCGGCCAGTTCGCCCCGGTAGATCAATTCCTCGAACACGCGCAGCGAAGGATGGTGATTGAGGTCGTAGCTGGCCTCTACCAGGCCGGCGAGCGATGCGGGCAGCGCGTCGTAATGGTGGTCCAGGCTGAAACCGGTTTCGCTCTGCTGCAGCTGGCGATCCAGCTTGATCAGGTCTTCGGCGAAGCCGAGCAGGTCCGCGCCGCGCGCCAGGATGTCCTGCTGCAAGGCGCGCACGGCCGGTACGTCTCGCTGGCTCAGCTCCAGAAAAGAACCACCGAGCATTTTCGGGTTCTTTCTCGCCGCCTCGTGCACCGCCGGATTGGCGATGAACGATTTCAGCATCGGCAGGTGGCGAAACGCCAGCGACAAAGCCAGTTGCACCGGCGCGACCAGATGGCCCCAGGCATACCAGCGGAAGACCAGCGGCTCGAGCTTGGTATCGGGTGCAAGGTAGACCAGGTCGTGGTCGGCAGCGGTGGCGTTCATGCTTTCTCCATGACAGAAATCGGATCGCAGGCAGGGGCGCGGCGAACGGCAGGCCGGGATCGGGTGCAGCGGATGGCGCGGCTCACAGCAGCGATGTTCCTTCCGTATCGCGCACCGCCAGCACGATCTTGCCGATATTGCGGTTCTCCTCCATCTCGTGCTGGGCCAGCGCGAGATCAGCGAGCGGATAGGTGGCGTGGATGACGGGGCTTATCTCGCCCTGCCGCAGGGGCTTGAGCCAGCGCTTGCGGAAGCGCGCGTTCACGCCGCGCTTTTCGGCCATCGGGCGCAGCCGCAGCGACGAACCCTTGATCTGCAGGCGGCGCTCCACCAGCAGCAGCAGGTCGATGTCCGCCGACAGGCCGTCGAGCAGCCCCGCCGAGACCATGCACCCACCCAGGCGCAGCGCGCGCAGGTTGCGCTCCAGATACGCACCGCCGACGAAATCCAGCACCAGCGCAACACCCGCGCCGCCGGTGAGGCGCAGCACCTCGGCGAGGAAATCCTGTTTCCTGTATTCGATGACGTCCGCGGCGCCGAGCCCGCGCAGTGCCTCGGCCTTGGCCGGGGAACCGACCGTGCAGATCGGCCGCGCGCCAATGTGAAGAGCCATTCGCAGCGCGGTGGTGCCGATGCCGCTGGCGCCGGCATGGATAAGCACACTGTCGCCCGGCGCCAGTCCGCCGAGTTCGAATAGGGTTTCGTTGCAGGTCAGAAAGGACTCGGCCGTCGCCGCGGCCTCTTCGAAGCCGATTCCGTCGGGAATCGGGTTGGCCATAAGGCGGTCCAGCAGGCAGAACTCGGCGCAGCCGCCGCCTTCCACCACGCCGTAGACGCGCTGGCCGTGTGAGAAACCGGACACGTTCTCGCCCCAGGCTTCCACCGTGCCCGCAATTTCCACGCCCGGAATAGTCGATTGCCCGGCAGGTATCTCGTATTCGCCTTCGCGTTGCAGCACGTCGGCCCGGTTGAGGGCACTGGCATGCACTTTCACCAGCAGCATGTCCGGCGCACACACCGGCATGGGCAGTTCGCGCCGCGCGATCACATCGGGACCGCCAGCGCCTTCATAAATCATCGCCAGCATCCGCTCAGTACCCCGCATGGTCTTCGGTCTCCTGGCCGCGTGTCGGCACAAGGAAGCTGCGCTCGAAGGTGAGGAAGACTTCGCCGGTGGACAGCAGCCCACGCGTCCGGCAGCTGACGATCCCCGCGCCCGGCCGCGTCTCCGAAAGCCGCTTGGCCAGGATCTCGCTCTCCGCATAAATGGTGTCGCCCGCGAACACCGGATGGGTGAGGCGCACCTTGTCCCAGCCCAGGTTGGCCAGCGCGCGGCCGCTGGTGCTGCGTACACTCATGCCGCAGACGATGCTGAAAGTGACCAGGCTGGACATCAGCGGCCGTTTCCACGGCGTATGCGCGCAATATTCGGCATCGATGTGCAGCGGCGAAGGATTCATGCTGAACCCGGCCATCAACAGATTGTCCGATTCGGCCAGCGTGCGTCCCGGACGGTGCTCGAATACATCGCCCGGGCGGAAGTCGTCGTAGCAGAAGCCGATGACCTCGCGATAACGGTTCTCGCCGACAGCCCGGTAACCCCACAAACGATCGTCTCGATCCATGTACGACTGCGCTCCTGACGGCTGCTGTTCTGACGGTATGGCACTCATGCGCTGGCCATCAGCGATTCGACGGCGTCGCAGAAATGGTCCAGGCGATCGGCTTCCAGATCGGCGCGCAGCATCACCCGCACGCCGGCCGCACCCCGCGCGACGATCGGGAAGAACACCGCCGAGCAGTAGTAGCCGGCGAGGTAAAGCTGTTCGGACAGGCGCACCGCCAGATCCTCGTCGCCCACGTCGATCAGGCGGATCGGCAGGCCGTTGCCCGCGAAGCGGGTAGGGAAGCGTTGATCGAACACATCGATGTTCCGCTGCAGCTTCGCCTGCAGCTGGCCGAGTTCCGCCGTGCGGTGCAGCTCGGCGCTGGCGAGGCAGGCGCCTACCGCCGCCACGTCCATATTCTGCGACCAGGTCACCGGACCCGCGTTGCGATACAGGAACTGGAAATCGCGCTCGCTGCCGAGCATGGCCACGCCGCCCGAGGCGCCGAACGCCTTGGCCAGGGAGCCCACGATCATGGTCAGGGGATTCATGTCCATCCTGGAACGGACATAGCCCTCGCCGCGCGGCCCCTCGATCGACAGCGCATGGGAGTCGTCGAAATAGAGGAACAGCCCGTAGCGGTCCTGCAAATCGAGCAAGCCCTCCAGCGCGGTGCGCCCGCCCATGGAATAGGCGCCGTCGGCGACATAGGCCACGCGCGGGTATTTCTTGCAGATGTCTTCCAGGTAGTTCAGGTCGTTGTGCGGGCAATTCAGCACCAGCGCTTCGTCGCCGCAGATCGGCTTGATGTAGGCCATCGAGAAGTGGCAGAAGCGGTCGAACACCATCACCCGCGGGCCGCTGCCGCCGCCGATGTGTCCGGAGGCGATCAGCGGCAGGATCCCGGCGGTGAGCACGCTGCAGCTCACGCCGGGCAGCGCGGGCGCGCCGTAGAGATCGCGCAGGCTTTCCTCCAGTTCGACCAGCAGCTTCAGCCGCACGCGCACTTCCGCGATCGACAGGCCCGTGGTCCCGGCCTTGCGCAGCGCGGACACCGCGCCCTCGATGATCTTCGGGTGGTGGTTCAGGCCCAGGTACGAGCAGGAGCACAGCAAGGTGAACTCGTGCCCGGTGTCGCGCACGATCAGGCGATCGTTGGACTCGTGGTCGACCTGGATATTGAGCAATCCGCTATCGGCCGCGCGCAGCCACACCCGCTCGCCATGCGCGAGCATGGCTTCGGCATTGCGATAATGATGCGGTCCGACGATGTCGTTCGACTCGCTCTGGTTCATGGCGGTTTCCTGGCTGATGGGGATCGGCGATACGCCGGTGCGAAGGGAAAGGGATGCACGGAGCGGCTCATCCGCGCTCCAGCGGCAAGGTCAGGCAGTGCGGCCCGCCCCACCACGGCCAGAGATCGCGGCCATCGAAGGTCTGCACGTCGACGCCGCGGGCTTGCAGCGCCGCATGGGTGCGCGGCGCATCGGCATACGCGAGCACCCGGCCGGGCGCGGTAGCCACCAGATTCGACGCTTGCTTGTCGTGCTCGGCGAGCACCACACGGAAGAAATGCTCCATGTCGAGGGCGTCCATGGCGGCGCCGCCGACGAAGTCCACCTGCCAGCCCCAGGTGCGGACCAGGTCGACCAGCTTCATCCCTTCGCAGCTGTCGTCCACATCGCCGCTGCCGGCGCGGTAGCGGCGCACCCATCCGATGCCCGCGAGGCTGGCGATGGCGGCGTCCGTCTGAGCGGCGTCGACGGTGGGCTCCACCAGCAGGCCTTTCAGAAACCGGGTGAGCGGATCGCGATCCGCATATGCAGCTTCGAGGAAATAGGGCAGCGCGACCGCGAGCCGGTTGTCCACGCGCGTGAAGCAGCTGTCCAGGTGCAGGAACATATGCGTCAGAACGCTGCTGTCCGGCTGCCAGCGCACCGTGCTGCTACCGCGCATGCGCACGGCGATCACGTCCATGTCGAGCCGCCTGGCCAGTAGCGGGGCAACGCGCGGATCCGTGCAATGGCCCACGCCTGCCAGCAAGGTCCGCTCGTCGACGACCTGCAGGTCGCCGCCCACCAGGCAAAGCCCCGCTTCGAGGGCGTCGAACAGCACGGGGTATGGGCGCAGCGAGGGCGCGAATTCCGCCGCGAACCGCATGAGCGCCGCCTCGCCCCGCCGCGACGGCGAGATGAAGTTGCCCAGTATCCATCCGCGCGGCGTCATCACCGCCAGGTCGCGGGTGAAGGCAAGCCCGAGGCGATGGTCGACGATATGCCGGTAGATGCCCTCGGCATCGGTCTGGAACTGCACCTGCCCGGCGCGGGCCAGCAGCGTGGCGCCGGTCGCCGAGCCGGCCCAGGGCGCGAGGCGGGGCAGGGAGGCGCGCAGCCAGGTCGCGAACTGCCCTTTGCCGCGGGCTTCCTCGATCGCCTCGTCCAGCAGCCGCTCCATCGACAGCACTTCCGCGCCGGAGGCTGCGAGCAGGCGTTCGAGTTGCGCGTGCTGCCGCGCGGCCTCCACCGGCGGCGGGTTGTAGTGCAGGAAATTGCCGGTCGCGACCTCAAGGTGATAATCGGTGGGCGATGGCGCATTGACGATCACGCGCCGCAACGGCGCGATGTCGGAAACCACATACGGCGCCGCGGATGCGGCGGCTTCCTCCAACGGGATCCTGCGCGTCAGGCCATTCATGCCCGGCCCATGTTCGCTGGCTCCGCGTAACGGTCCTTGGCCATCGGCCGCGGCGCGTCGAACTCCTGCAGCAGGCGCCGGGCGGATTCGATGAACGGCGCGCCGACGGCAACCCCGTCGATCAGGCAGATGCCGCTGCCGTCGCTGGCGCTCGCGGCGACCAGGCGCCTCGCACGGTCGATGTCGTCCTGGCTCGGGGAGAAAATCTCGTTGATCACCGGCACCTGGCACGGATGCACCGCGGCCATGCCGCCGTAGCCAAGCTCGCGGGCGCGCCTGGCCGCGGTCACCATGCCGTCCGTGTCGCGAACGTCGAACCAGGGCGATTCGAGGGGATGCAGGCCGGCGCCGCGCGTAGCGGTGACCAGGCGTGAGCGCGCGTAGTGCTGCGAGTGCCAATCGATCGACGTGCCGGTGGTGAGCGCGAAATCGGCGGCGCCGAAGATCGTCGCGGTCAGGCGTGCCCGCGTGGATACCGTGGCGGAGATGTTCTCGATGCCCAGCGGCGTCTCGATGATCGCCATCAGTTCGACGACGCCGCCCAGCAGGCTGCCGGCGATCTCCAGATCGCGCGGCGACTCGACCTTGGGCACCATCACCACGTCGGGCTTGTACGGACACCCGCACAGTGCCAGCAGATCGAGCAATCCATCGGGGCTGCCCAGATTGTTGATCCTTACCGCGCGCCGGCACGCCGTGATCGAGGGCCTGGAGAAGAACGCCACGGCGCGGTTCCTGGCCTCGGCCTTATGGATCGCGGCGACGGAGTCCTCGAGGTCGATCAGGGCGATATCGGCATCCGTCGCATCGGCCTTGACCGATCGCTCGGCCACCAGGGCGGGCGTGAAGAGGATCGATCGGCAATAACGGCTGAACTTTTTCATGTTCACCACCCATCGGCTGACACTCATTCCGGGTTGAAATGCCGGCACCGTGCTGCATGCGCAGAGCCGGGACGCATCCTGCGACCTCCGCCGCCAGGCCGCCGCTACCACAGCATGGAAGTCTCCTGCTCCAGGCGCGCTCCACGCACGGCGGACGGCTGCGGCGCCGTGATGACGAGGGTCGAGGCGACATAAGCCGGAAGCAGCCGGCTCACGCGGCCCCGAAGCTCATCCGCATTCACGGACTGGCCGGGCCCGGTGACGACGTACGACACCAGCTGCTTGCGTCCGGGCTCGTCCTCGCGCAGCACGCTCGACGCGTGCGCGATCGCCGGATGCGCGCACAGCAGGGCGTCGATCCGCTCGATGTCGATGGCGGAATCTGCGCCCGGCGCCGGGCGCCCGGCGGGTGCCTGGAGCACCGGCGAGCCGTCCGCCGACCAATAGGCAAGCTCCCCGGTCCGGTACAGGCGGCGGCCAGCGGTGAACGGATGGGCGATGAAGCGGCAAGCCGTCGCGGCGGGCGAACCGGCGTGATGGCTTTCGATGCCGTCTCCGGCGAGATACAGGGCGCCCGTCACACCCGCCGGCACCGGCTGCAGCGTGCCGTCGAGGATATAGGCATGAACCTTCTCCGCGCGCAGGCCCGCCGGCATCGATGCGCCGGGAACCGCGCGCGTGGCGGCCGACCATGCGCCAAGGATGCGAGCAGTTTCCTCGTCGTCGAGCAGGCTGCGCGTCCCCACGGGCGCGTCCGGCGCCTCGGCCATCGTCTTCAGCACCCCGGCATAGCCATCCGCGTAGCGCTGCAGCGTGGCCAGGTCGTAGAGATGGCCATGGCCAGTGACCGTGGCGGTGATTCCGTTTGCGTCGCGCTGGAAATCCATGCCCAGCGGGAAGGCCGAATGCCCCTCGCCGCTGCCTACGTCGAGCTTCTTGCCCAGTTCGTTGAGCTGGTCGTAAACGTGGAAATGGATGTAGTTGAAGATGACGCCGATCCCGTTCTTCAAGCCGCTGTCGCGCAGGATCGTGGGCAGCGGATAGCGCCGATGCGGGAACAGGCGGCTCTCCGCCTCCATCACGTCCCGGATCAGGCCGCGCCAGCTGGTGCTGCCGATGCGCATGCGCAGGAACACCGCATTGAGGAACAGGCCGATCAGCTTTTCGGCATCGACCGCCTCGGGGCGTCCATGGGTGACGATCGCCGTCGCCACGTCGCGGCTGCCGGTCAGCGCGCTCAGCGCGGCCATGTGGGCGGACAGCAAAATCGTCTTCAGCGGAACCTGGCTTTGCTGGGCCAGGTCGACCAGGCCCTCGAAGGTCCGGTTCGATATTTCGATCAAGGCGTAGTGTTCCGGCGGCGCGTGGGACGCGTCTTCGCGCACCGGCAGGACGCTGCGCTGCGCCTCCACCGGCCGATAGCCCGCCAGCATGTCGCGCCAGAAGCGCTGCGTGGTCTCCGCGGCGATCGCCTGCAGCTCCAGCGCGATGTAGTCGCGGTATTTGATGGGCAGAGGCACGGCGGGCACCGTGCGTTTCTCCAGCCTGGCCTGGTAGCGCTGCATGAACTCGGTCACCAGGCTGGCATCGCTCCACCCGTCCAGGACGGCGTGATTGAAGCTGAGGGTGAAGCGGAATTCCGCGTCGGTCATGCGATGCACGAACACACGCAGCAGGGGCGGCTCGTGGACGTCGAAAGGATTGCGCGATTCCTGTCCGCACCACCGGTCGAACGCCGCTTCCCGCTCCGCTTCATCCAGGCCGCGCAAGTCGTCGACGGCCAGCGGCACGCTGGCGGATCGATGCACCAGCTGCAAGGGCACGCTGTAGCGATCGAAGTCGTAGCTGGTGCGCAGCACCTCATGGCGCAGGGCCAGTTCATCGAGCACGCCGCGCATCGCCGCCGCGTCGAAAGGCAGGCGCATCGAGGCGCAGAAGACCACGTGATAGAGCGACGAAGCGGTGTCGTAGCGGTTGTAGAACACCATGCCCGCCTGCACCTGGCTGAGCGGGTAGGCGTCCTCGATGTGTTCGGGGACGAGCTGGCGATCCGCTTCGGCAATGAGTTCGAACGCCTCCACCGGGCGCGCCTGCCCGTCCACCGGGAAAGTGGCGATCGCCGCCAGCCTGGCGACGCTCTGATGATCGAACAGATGCGCCAGATCGAAGGCGACGCCCGCGTTCTGCGCACGCGCCTTCAGCTGTATCGCCAGGATCGAATCACCGCCCAGATCGAAGAAGCTTTCATCCATGCCGACCTGTTCCAGGCCCAGGATGTCGGCGAACAGCCGCGCCAGCAGAACCTCTTGCGCGGTGCGCGGTTCGCGGCGTCCGGCCGGGACGAAATCCGGTGCGGGCAACGACTTGTGATCGAGCTTGCCGTTGTGGGTGAGCGGCAGCGCCTCCAGCAGCACGACCGCCGCCGGCACCATGTACTCGGGCAAGCGCGCGCCGAGCTGGCGGCGCAGCGCGGCAGGATCGGGCGCCTGGCCCGCGGCGGCCACCACATAGCCGACCAGGCGCTTGTGCCCGGGCTGGTCTTCGCGCGCCACGACCACCGCCTGAGCCACCCCGGCCTGCTCGCGCAACGCCGCCTCGATCTCGCCCGGCTCGATCCGGAAACCACGGATCTTCACCTGCGCATCGATACGGCCGACGAAAACGAGCTGGCCATCGGCGCGCCAGCGCACCAGATCGCCGGTGCGGTACAGGCGGCCGCCCGGCGGGCCATAGGGGTCGGCCACGAAGCGCTCGGCGGTCAAGGCGGGACGCCGCAGATAGCCGCGCGCGAGTCCCGAGCCGGCCAGGTAGAGCTCTCCGGGTACGCCGATCGGAACCGGGCGCAGCCGGCGATCCAGCACGTAGGCGCGCGTGTTGTCCATCGGCGCGCCGATGGGCACGCCACCATCGGCCTGCCAGAGCGGCGGCAGCGCATGGCAGGTGGCGAAGGTCGTGGTCTCGGTTGGACCGTAGACGTGCACGATCCTTGCGTGCGGGCAGGCCTTCATCACTTTCTCGAAGGCTTGCGTCGATGCCGCCTCGCCCCCGCTCCATAGCGTGCGTACGCCAGCCAGGCACTCCGGCATGTCGGCGATAAGGCGAAACAGCGCCGTGGTCAGGAACAGCGCCGTGACCTGTCCGTCCACGATGGTGCGCGCCAAGGCATCGATATCGGTCTTGCCGGGCGGGGCGACCACGATCTGGCGTCCGCTCAACAGCGGCACCCAGATTTCGTAGGTGGACGCGTCGAAGACCTGCGGTGAGTGCAGCAGCACGCGCTGCTGGCGATCGTCCTGCCAGCGCCGGTCCAGGGCCAGATCCAGCACGTTGCGATGCGTGACCGCGATGCCCTTGGGCAGGCCGGTCGAGCCGGAGGTGTACATCGCATAGGCCAGATGGGCCGGCTGCAAGGTATGCATTGGAGCAGTCGGCGGCTGCTGCGCGATCGCTTCGGCTTCTTCCTCCAGCACGACCAGCGCACCCCAGTGCGTGGGCAGCCGGTCGAGCAGATCCGCCTGCGTGACCAGCACCGGCGCCATGCTCTCGCTCAGCATCTGCGTCAGGCGCTCGGCGGGGTAATCCGGATCCAGCGGCAGATAGGCGGCGCCCGCCTTGACGATGGCCAGGGTGGCCGTCAGCAGTTCGGGCGAACGCTCCAGGCACAAACCCACCAGCACATCCGGCCCCACGCCCAGCGATTGCAGGTGGTGCGCGAGACGGTTGGCGTCCGCGTCGAGCTCGCCGTACGTCATCGTCCGATCGCCGGCACGCATCGCGACGGCATCGGGTGTGCGCGTGGCGACGGTGGCAAAGGCATCGGCCAGATTGTCCGCGGGCACGGCGTGCGCCGTCGCGTTCCAGTGCTCCAGCACATGCAGGCGCTCGGATGCCTCGAGCAGGTCGATCCGGTCCAGCGGCAGATCCGGTTGCGCGGTCGCTGCCGACAGCAGGCGCAGAAACCGGTCGACCAGGCGTTGCGCGGTATCCGGTTCGTACAGATCGAGCGCGTATTCCAGGTCGCAGCCCAGCCCCGCGGGCGCGCCATCGGCGTCGAACTCCTCGACGAAGCCGAAGCCCAGGTCGTACTTGGCGACGGCCACGTGCATGAAATCGAGGGTCAACTGCAAGTCCGCGAAAGCGCTCGCCGCGGCGGCATTGTTGTTGAGCACCAGCGCGACCTGGAACAACGGGTGCGCGCCCTGGGTGCGCTGCGGATTGACCAGCTCGACGACGCGCTCGAAGGGCAGCGCCTGATGGGAAAAGGCGGCGAGATCGACAGCGCGTACGCGGCGGATCAGTTCGCGCAAACCCGGTTGGCCCGAGGTGTCCGTGCGCAGCACCAGCAGGTTGACGAACAGGCCGACCATCGCCTCCATCGCTTCGTCGTCGCGGCCGGCGACGGACGTTCCGATCGGCAGATCGTCGCCCGCGCCATGCAAGGACAGCAGCGCCGCCACCGCGGCATGCAGTGCCATGAACAGGCTGGCCTGGGTTTCGCGGGCCAGCTCGCGCAGACGGCGGTGCACCGGCGCGGGGATTCTGAAAACCACGCTCGCCCCGCGGTGGCTGGCATGCGCGGGACGCGGCCGGTCGGCGGCGATCGTCAGCTGTTCCGGCAGGCCGGCCAGCGCCGATGTCCAATAGTCGATCTCGTGCGCCACACTGCTGGCCGGATCGTGCGCCTCGTTCATCCATTCGCGTTGCCACAGGCTGTAATCCGCGTACTGCACCGGCAGCGGCGCCCAGGCCGGCGCCTGGCCGCGGCAGCGCGCCGCGTAGGCGGCCGCCAGGTCGCCGGTGAGCGGCGCGAGCGAGCTGCCATCGCTGGCGATGTGATGCAACAGCAGCAGCAAAACGTGCTCGTCCGGCCCCAGCCGGAACAAGGTCGCGCGGATGGGGATTTCCGTGGCCAGGTCGAAGACGTGCCCGGCCGCCTCGCATTGCGCCGCTTCCAGCGCGCCGGCATCGACCTCGCGCAGCTCGAACGGAACCCGGGCCTGTGCGGCTTCGCGCACGATCTGCCGGCCCACGCCTTCGACGTCGGCGAAGACGGTGCGCAGGCTTTCATGCCGGCTCGCCACGTCGTCCAGCGCCGCCTGCAGCGCATCCGCGCGCAGCGCGCCGCGCAGCTTCAGCAGCAGCGGCACGTTGAACAAGGTGTTCGGGCCTTGCAGCTGCTGCAGGAACCAGAGCCGTTGCTGGGCGTACGACAAGGGGATCATGAGGGGGATTCCGTGGCGCGCATGGGGCGCAGCGGCGCGCGGGCAGGACGGCGCGCCGTTTCCATGCGCGCGGCGAGCTGGGCGACCGTCGGCGCGTCGAAAATATCGGCCAGCGGGACCTCGGCGCTCATGACGCTGCGGATGCGCGAGATCAGGCGCGCCGCCAGCAGGGAATGGCCGCCCAGTTCGAAGAAGCTGTCGTCCACGCCGACCTGGTGCAGGCCCAGCACTTCGGCGAACAGGCCCGCCAGCGCCTGTTCCTGCGGCGTGCCCGGCGCGCGTGCCTGCGCGCGGTCGAAGTCCGGCGCGGGCAGGGCGCGGTGATCGAGCTTGCCGTTGGCGGTGAGCGGCAGCGCGGGCAGCGGCACGAGCGCAGCCGGCACCATGTAGGCGGGCAGGCGCTCGCCAAGCGCCCGGCGCAGGGCGGCGGTGTCCAGCGTGCGGTCCGGCGCGCCGACGAGGTAGGCCACCAATTGCTTCTGTCCGGGCCGGTCCTCGCGCACCACCACCGCCGCCTGCCGCACGCCAGGCTGGGCCAGCAGGGCCGCTTCGATCTCCACCGGTTCGATGCGGAAGCCGCGCAGCTTCACTTGGCGGTCCGCGCGCCCGACGAAATCCAGCGTGCCGTCCGCACGCCAGCGCACCAGATCGCCGGTGCGGTACAGGCGCTCGCCGGCATGGAACGGATCGGCCACGAAGCGCTCCGCGGTCAGCGCGGGACGCGACAGATAGCCGCGGGCCAGGCCGGACCCGCCGAGGTACAGCTCGCCCACCTGGCCGACCGATGCCAGCTGCAAGGCGCTGTCGAGCACGCAGGCGCGCATGTTGTCGAGCGGCGCGCCGATGGGCAGGCTGCCGGCCGGTTGCGATCTGGCGCGCATGGGGTGCAGGGTGGCGAACGTGGTCGTTTCGGTCGGGCCGTAGGCGTTGCACATGGTCAGCCGCGGACACGCCGCCAGCAGCCTGGCGACGTGCGGCGGCGACAAGACTTCGCCGCCGGAGATGACCCGCCGCAGGCCGGCGAAGGCTGCCACGTCCTCGTCGACCATGAGGTGGAACAGGCCCGCGGTGACCCATAGATCGGTGATCCCGCCCGCCACGACCGCGCGCGCCAGCTCCCGCGCGCCGAGCTTGCCGCGCGGAGCGACGACGATGCGCCAGCCGCGCAGCAGCGGCACCCAGATCTCGAAGGTGGAAGCGTCGAACGCCAGCGGCGCATGCAGCAGCAGGCGCCGCTCGCCGCCGTCCTGCCAGCGGTGATCGAACGCCAGGTCGATCACGTTGCGCTGCGTGACGACGATGCCCTTGGGGGCGCCGGTCGATCCCGAGGTGTAGGTGGCGTAAGCCAGATGCTCGTCCTGCAACCCGTGCGGCGGCGCCAGCTCCGGTTGCGCATCGATCTCCGCCGCTTGCTCGTCCAGGACCAGCATCAGGCCCCAGTGCGCCGGCAGCCGATCGCGCAACGCCGCCTCGGTGAGCACGATGGGCGCCATGCTTTCGTTGAGTATGGCGGCGAGCCGTTCGGCGGGATGCTCCGGGTCCAGCGACAGATAGGCGCCGCCGGCCTTGACGATGGCGAGCATGGCCACCAGCAGGTCCAGCGAACGCTCCATGCACAGCCCCACCAGCACGTCCGGGCCGACACCCAGGCCGCGCAGGTAATGCGCGAGCTGGTTGGCGCGGCGATCGAGCTGGCCGTAGCTGAGCGTGCGTTCGCCGTCGGATGCAACGACGGCGTCGGGATCGCGCGCTGCTTGCGCCGCGAACAGGTCGGGCAGGGTGCCTGGCGGCATCGGCCGGGCGGTGCGGTTCCACTGGTTCAGCAGGCGGTCGCGTTCTTCTTCGCCGAGCAGGTCGACACGGCTCAGGGGCAGGTCCGGCCGCTTCGTCACCGTGGCGATCAGGCGAGCCAGCTTTTCGGCGTAGCCCTCGATGGTGGCGCGGTCGTAAAGATCGACCATGTATTCGATGCTGCAGGACAGTCCGTGCGCGCTTCCATCCGCTTCCGACTGCTCGATGAACTCGAACGTCAGGTCGTACTTGGCGGTGCCCAGCGGCAGGAATTCCGTACGCACCGCCAGGTCCGGCATCGCAAGGCTGGCGTTGCGATTGTTCTGCAGCACCATCGCCACCTGGAACAAGGGATGCTGCGACGACTGGCGCAAGGGATTGACCATGTTGACCAGGCGCTCGAACGGCACCTCCTGGTGCGAATAGATCGCCAGGTCCGTTTCGCGCACCCGATCGAGCAGCTGATGGAAGGAGGGATCGCCGGAGGTATCGGTGCGCAATACCAGCAGGTTGACGAAGAAGCCCACCAGGTTGTTCAAGGCCTCGTCATGGCGCCCGGCCACCGAGGTGCCGATGGGCAGGTCGGTGCCGCCGCCGAGCCGGGTCAACAGCGCGGCGACCAGCGCGTGCAGCACCATGAACAGGCTGCAGCGGTGCCGGCTCGCCAGCTCGTGCAGGTCGCGCAGCACGGCGGGACCGAAGTCGACCTCGACGCTGTCGCCGGCATGGACGGTCCTGCCCGGGCGCGGGCGATCCGGCACCAGGCCGGTCTGCTCGGGAAGCCCGACCAGCTTGTCTTTCCAGAACGCCAGCTGCCGCGCGATGTCGCTGTCCGGATCGGATTCCTGCGCCATCCACTCCTGCTGCCACAGCGCGTAGTCGGCGTACTGCACCGGCAGCGGCGGCTGATCCGGTGCGGCGCCGCGGCGCCGGGCGGCGTAGGCGATGCTCAGGTCTTCCATCAAGGGCGCCCAGGACCAGCCGTCGCTGGCGATGTGCTGGACCAGCAGCACCAGCGTGTGGCGGCGCTGCGCCACCCGGAACAGCGCGGCGCGGAGCGGGATATCCCGGGTCAGGTCGAAGCGGTATTCGGAGAACGCCCTTGCCGACTGCGCCAGCGTTGCCTCAGTGGCATCGCTCCGCTCGAAGGTCAGTTCGACCGCGGCCGGATCGAGCACGACCTGCTCGCCCACGCCGTTTGCTTCGCGGAAGATGGTGCGCAGGACCTCGTGCCGGACGATCACGTCCCGCACCGCCGCCTGCAAGGCGTCCGCGTCCAGCTCGCCTTCCAGGTGCAAGGCCAGGGGCACGTTGAAGGTGGTGCTGGGGCCTTCGAGCTTGTGCAGGAACCACAGGCGCTGCTGGGCGAGGGACATGGGAATCATTGGGCGGACTCGCTTGGTTGCATGCGGCGCAGGCGCAGGCGGGTGGAATGGCGCGCATGGGCCAGCTGCTCGGCTTGCGCAGACAAGGTGGGGGCCTCGAACAGGGTGCGGATCGGAACATCCACGTTGAGCGTGTCGCGCATGCGGCTGGCGAGCTGGATCGCCAGCAGCGAATTGCCGCCCAGCTCGAAAAAGTGATCGCCGCGTCCGACCTGCCAGACGCCCAGCAGGTTTTCCCACAGCTCCGCCAGCAGCTGTTCGACACGGCCTTGCGGCGGCTCGTAGGCATGGCGCAGCACGGCGGCGCCGGTCGGCGCGGGCAAGGCCTGGCGATCGAGCTTGCCGTTGGCGGTAAGCGGCAGCTCGGCCAGCACGACGATCGAGGCGGGCAGCATGAAGGCGGGCAGATGTTCGGCGAGGCGCTCGCGCAGCGCCGCCACGTAGCCGCGATGGTCCTGCATGGCGCCGGGGTCGTGGCAGAGCGGCGAACCCGCGGCGACGGCCGGCGCCAGATACAGGCCGTCGAGCGCGGCGCCAGGCGCATCGGATACGGGCAGGAACACGGCATCGAAATGCCGGCCGGTGCGGTCCGGCGACCAGGTGGCGGCCACCTGGTAGCCGAGTTCGGCGCCGAGCGCTTTCAGGTCTTCGGGGTCCAGCGCGGGCGCCGATGCATCTTCGCGTTCGCCCCAGACCCGGCGCGAGATGTCGAACTCGCCGGTCAGCCGGGCGTTGACGATGGCGCTCACCCGCAGGCCTTCGGCACCGGCGTCCAGCAAACGCTGGCGCAACGATGCCATTGTGTCGACCTCGCGGCCCCACGCCAGCGTGGGCAGCGCGGCGGCGGAACGCAGGCGCGTGCCGCGCTTGTGCAGCACGACGTCGTAGCGATAGCGCGTCATTTCGTTGCGGGCGCGCCCGCGCTTGAGCTGGATGTCGACACCGGCCAGGTCTTCGACGTGTTGCGGCAGCGCCGAGAAATAGCCTGGATCGACCAGCATCTCGTTTTCCAGCCGCATTTCCTCTTCGGCCACGTGGCGAATGGCGCGCGCATCGCCGCCGCCGGCGCGGTGCCAGGCGACGGAGGTGGCGAAGCAGCGCATGAGGCGGAAATCGGGCACGTCGCCGATCAATATGCGTCCGCCGGGAGCCAGCAGCGCCGCGCACTGCCGCAGCACCGCCGTCAGGTAACCGGCGCCGGGAAAGTATTGCAGGACCGAATTGATCACGATGGTGTCGAAACCGCCCTGCGGCAGGCCGCCGATCTCATGCGCGGGCTGGCAGCGCAGATCCACGCGTTCGCGCAGCTGCGGATGGTCCGCCACCCTGGCTTGCAGGGACTCGATGACCGGCAGCGAAAAATCCGTGCCGCAATAAAACGCGCAATGCGGCGCCACTTTCCACAGGATCAGGCCGGTGCCGACGCCGATCTCCAGCAGCCGCCGCGGGCGCAGGTCCAGGATCCTGCCGACGATCGCATCCCGCCATTCGCGCATTTCTTCCAGCGGAATCGGAGCGCCGTCGTAGCTGCTGTTCCAGCCGCCGAAATCCTCGTCGTCCGCCAGCTCCGCGTGCTGGCTGTACAGGCCGTCATGCAGTACCTGCCATTGCTCGACCTGCTGCGCCTCGTAGTCCGCGTCCCGCATCGCCTCCTGCTGCCCATGCCTGGGCACGACGTAGCCGACCAGTTGCCGGTGGCCGGTGCGATCCTCGCGCATCAGCACGGCCGCCTGCGCCACGCTGGCGTCGCGCCTGAGCCAGGTTTCGATCTCGTCGAGTTCGATGCGCAGGCCGTGGAGCTTGACCTGCTGATCGGCGCGCCCGACGAAGCACAGGGAGCCGTCCGCCAGCTGCCGCGCGATATCGCCGGTGCGATACATGCGGCTGCCCGGCGGGCCGAACGGGTCGGGATGAAAGCGGGCCGCGGTCAAGCCAGGGCGATGCAGATAACCGCGCGCCAGGCCCGCGCCGGCCAGATACAGTTCGCCGGCGTGGCCTTCCGGCACACACCGCAAGGCGGCGTCCAGAACATAGGCAGCCGCGCCAGCCACGGGATTTCCGATCGGCACGGCGGCCTTCGCCTCCGTGCCGATCGGCGCTGACATCAGTGCATCGACGGTAGCTTCGGTCGGTCCATAAGCATTGACCAGGCGATGCATGCGAGCCCACCGGGCAGCAAGCTCCGCAGGACACGCCTCGCCGCCCACGACCAAGGTCTCCACGCCGGGCAGATCGCCCGGCGCCATCAAGGCCAGCAGGCTCGGCGGCAAGGCCAGGTGGGTGATGCGCTGCCGCTCGCACAGCGCCGCCAGGCTGGCGCCGGGAAGCAGCTCGTCGGACGGAGCCAGCACCAGGCATGCGCCGAGCGCGAGCGCCATGGCGATCTCGGCGAAAGAAGCGTCGAAAGACAGCGACGCAAACTGCAATACGCGGCTAGCCGGTCCGATGCGCAGCCGCTCGCGGTAGGTGGCTGCCAGCGCGGCGACGCCGGCATGGGTCACCACCACGCCTTTGGGCTGGCCGGTCGAGCCCGAGGTATAGATCACATAGGCGGCGCGCTGCGCGGCTTCCGCGTCGTGCGCGATCCCGATCCGCGCGGACGCCAGCGCCTCGATCCCGCTGTGGAGGTCCGCATCGTCCAGAAGATGGACGGGCAGTTCAGGCGGAGTCTTCAGGACCGTCTCGCGGAAACAGAGCACGCAAGCCGGAGCCGCCTCCTCGAGCATGTAGATCAGCCGCTGCTCGGGATAATCCGGATCGAGCGGCAGATAAGCCGCGCCGAGCTTGTGCAACGCCAGAATCGCCACGATCGATTCGAACGATCGCGGCAGCGCCATGGCGACGATATCCTCCGGTCGAATGCCTTTTGCGGACAACCATGTGGCCAGCTGGTTGGCGCGCGCATCCAGTTCGGCATAGCTCAGCCGGGCATCGCCAAAGACCAGCGCAGTGGCATGCGGAGTCAGGTCGACCTGCCGCTCGAACAGCGCGGCAAAACCGACGTCGGGAAGGCCCGCTTGCGTAGCCTCCGGCACGTCAATGTAAGCGCCATCGAGCGGGAACCCTTCCATGGCCCATGAACCTCTGGTCGCCCTTGAACGGGCAGGTTTGGTTCAATCGGTATGCCGACGCGTCGCTGGTGTCGGCGTCCAGTTGCGTTTGCCTAGGCGGTTGGATGTTCCATCGCCGCGATGAGGCTCCTGGGCCGCATGTCGGTCCAGCTCCGGTCTACATAATCCATGCAGTCTGCTCGCGCTGCCGGCCCGAAAGCCGTCGTCCAGCCCGCCGGAATCGCCGCGAAATCGGGCCAGAGCGAATGCTGGCCTTCGTCGTTGACGAGCACCAGGAAGATGCCCTTGTCGTCATCGAATGGGTTGCTCATGAGAATCCTTCTCCTCGCACCGTTTGCTGCGATCAAATCAAAAACGCTGTAGCCAGCGTGACGAAAATATGAAATCGGTGGGCGCTTCCAAAAACCCGGTTGTGCTCGGGTATAGCGATCGAATATCTACCGACAAGATGTGACTGTCAATCGATGCGCCGATTCAGAGAGACCGCTAAATAAAAATCTGTAGATCGCGTCGTACAACCGTCGTCGACTCATCAGTTGACCACTGCGGGAAACGCGCAGCTCCGCCGATATACATCCGTTTGAAAATGGCGATCAATGTGCTCGCAGCATGTAGCGCAGACGTGAACGCATTAATGGCCATGACGGCTAGTCGTGCGCAGATGAGAAAGCCAACCGATACCAGCCGCCATGGACAGGTATCGGCAGGGATATGTCACGACAAATACGCTCAAGGATCGGCATGCGCACTACCAATAGGCATCCGCTTGAAAATAGCGATCCATGCGCGAGCAAGCCGCGCAGGCGGCGGAATCAGCAGCACGGCCAGCCGATTGCAGCAAGCCCGGCGATGCGCAGCAGTCTCAGCCCCTGAATGGCTGGATGGGTGAGTCCTCCATGGCGCGCATGACGCGATTGCGGCCTCCTTGCTTGGCCGCATAGAGCGCCCGATCGGCCGCGACGACCACCGATCGCCAATTCGCCTCGGCGCCCCTGGCGATGCAGTAGCCGATGCTGACCGTGCACTGCAGCGGCTGGTCGTGCAGCAGCGCGATCGCCTGGCTCTCCACGGCGCGCCGCAAGCGTTCCGCGGCTTCCATCGCCGCCGGTTCCTCGGCCTGATGAAGCAGCACCATGAATTCCTCGCCGCCTACGCGGGCCAGGATGTCCTTCTCGCGGATGTTGCGCCTGAGCGCATCGGCGATGGCTACGAGCACCTGGTCGCCGCCGTCGTGGCCCCAGCGGTCGTTGATCGACTTGAACCGGTCCACGTCGATCATCAGCACGGCGATGGCAGTGTTGCGCTGCTGGGATTGCGCCATGCGCTGCTCGCCTTGTTCCCACATGACGCGCCGGTTGGCCACGCCAGTGAGGGGATCCTGGCTGGCGTGACGGATCAATTCCGCGTCGAGCTTGCGCGTCAGCATCCACAGCAGGCAGGGCGTAATGACCCAGGTAAGCACGACCCTGGAGAGCAAGCCGAAGGTCGAGGTGTGGTCGGGGCCGGCGAGGACCTGCGGGTGCGCCATCCACCATGACATCCGCATCAGCAGCATGGCTGCCCACAGGAAATGGAACAGGCCTGCGAGGCGCGCGACCGGCCGCTGCGCCGGGTCCTTGCATTGCCAGAACGCCACGCCGGTGGCGACCGTAACGACGCCGGTCAGGGCTCCGCCGAGAATGACCATGTGGCGAAGGTTTTCGCCTTCATGGATCACCAGTCCGGTTTCGATCAGCGCAAGCACCGCCACCGGGGCCAGCACCCACAATGCGCGCCTGGACAAGCCCAGGTAGAAGTTGGCCGCCAGCAGCGCCAGCACCGTGCCCGCATCGATCAGGAGGTTGCCGGCCAGGCCCAGGCCAGGAAAATCGAGATGGAAAGCGGGAGCGAAAAGGACCCCGAAACCGGCGGCGAATGCAGCGTAGCTGAGGCTCCATAACAGCACCCCAGGCTCGCGCCCGGCGCCGGGGCGGGCGATGTACAGGGCCAGGAACAGGGCCGAGGACAACGCGGCCAGCAAGGCATTGACCAGCAGCAGCGTGCCGGCATGCATCAAGCTCGCGATCCATTCCATAACCTCTCCGAACGATGGCGCTTCGGTGGCCGATGGTCCCTCGGCTCGCGCACAACTTATCTCGGATGGTATCGGCCGGCCATGGATGGCCTTGAGGCCCGGGATCCGCGCGACAAGACAAAGCAGGCCGCGCGGCGCGCACTAAGGCGAAACGACGCCGATGCGCACCTCCTGCGCCGGCAGTCCCGGCACCTCCACGTGCACGGTGGCGTCGCCCGCCAGCGCGGATGCCCGCACCGCCGCGACGATGCGGCCATGAAAACTGCGCCGCCGGCCGGACTGGAAGCTGGAGGCATCGTGCGGATCGCCATTGCCCACGCCGGCCAGTGTCGCGGCGCCGCCGACGAGCACGTTCATGGGCCGGTCCTGATCCGGTGCATAGACCGGCACGCCCTCGGCGTCGATCAATTCCGCCGTGACGTAGGCCAGATCCTGGCCGTCGGCGCGAAGGCGGGCGCGATCCACCGACAGCCGCAGCGCCGCAGGCTCGGCCGCGGTGCGCAATTCCCAGCGCCCGGCAGCGCGGCCGTCGCGATAGCCGACCGCCACCAGGCGGCCGGGCGCGTAGGGCACCCGGTAGGCCGCCTTGTATTCCGTCTGCACGCCGACCGGCTTGCGCCCCAGGCTTTTGCCGTTGAGGAAAAGTTCGACCTCCGGATACTCGGCATAAACCACCACGTCCAGCGGCTTGCCTTCCCGTCCCGGCCAGCTCCAGCTTGGATGGACGTCGTCCAGCGACCAGTCCAGATGCGGCGGCGTGATCGGAAACAGATGGCGGTCGGGCAGGTCTTCGGTGCCGGGCGGTTGCCTGACGAACGCCGAGATCGGATCGATGCCGGTCTTCCACAGCACTTCCCGGTAATACGCCGCCGGCCGCTTGCGCCCGGTGGCATCGATCTCGCCGCAATAGGCCAGGTGCCAAGGGTAAGGCCCGAGCTTCTGCCAGTCCTGGCTGTAGCCCATCCAGCCGATGCCCGTTTCGCCCAGATAGTCGACGGCGGTCCACACGAAGTCGCCCAGCACCCAGGGCATGGTCTCCACGCTGCGCCAATAGACGAACGCATCCTTCGAGATGGATTCGGAAGTGAACATCACGCGCGCGGGAAAGCGCCGGTGATCGTCGGCGAATTCATGGGCGTGATAGTTGTACCCCGCCACGTCGAGCACGGCGAACTGGCCGTCGCTCTCCGGGCCGCCGGTGCTGACGGCCTGGGTAACCGGGCGGGTGGCATCGAGCAGGCGCACGCGGGCCACCATCCGGCGCGCGGTCTCGATGCCCGGTGCCGCGCCCTGTTCGGGAATTTCGTTGCCGATGCTCCAGAACAGCACGCTGGGATGATTGCGGCCGCTCAGCACCAGGCTGTCCAGGTCGGCGGGCCAGTCCTGCGCGAAGAAGCGGGCATAGTCCTGCGCTTTCTTCTGTCGGCTCCAGGCATCGAACGCCTCGTCGACGACCAGCATGCCCAGCTCGTCCGCGGCGTCGAGCGTGGCCTGGCTGGCGGGGTTATGCGCGCTGCGGATGGCGTTGTAGCCCGCGGCCTTCATCAGCGCGACCTTGCGCGCATCCGCGGCGGGCAGGCCGGCCGCGCCAAGCATGTAATTGTCGTGGTGCATGTTGCCGCCGCGCAGCAGCACCTGCCTGCCATTGATGCGCAGCCCGTGCGCCGCGTCGACGGTGATGCTGCGGATGCCGAAGCGCGTGCGCCGCACGTCGGAGCCGCCGTCGGCCGTGCGCACGGTCTGCTCCAGCACGTACAGGTTGGGCGAGTCGGGCGACCACAGCGCGGGCTGGCTCAGGTCGAACGCGCTTGCGTCGGCGACCTTCGCGCCCGGTGCAAGCGTCGTCTTGTGATCGTTCCGCGCCACCACGCTTCCATCCGGTGAAAGGATGCGCGTGCTCACCTCGACAGGCTGGCTTCGCCCGGAGCCATTGGCGACCTCCAGGTGCGCCTCCACCCTGGAGGCCGCGGCGCCGACCGACGGCGTGACGACCTGGACGCTGTCCGGTTCGATATGCACCGGCGGCAGCAATTCCAGAGTGGCGGGGCGGATCAGCCCCGAGCCGGCATACCAGCGCGACGAGGGATCGGCATGGTCGACCCGGATCGCCAGCACGTTGTCGCCAGCGTGCAGCTTGCCCGTCAGGTCGACGGTAAACGCGCTGTAGCCGTAGTGATGCTTGCTTACGTGCTGCCCGTTGATCCACACGTCGGCATCCATGTAGATCGCTTCGAAGCGGACCAGCACCGTGCGCGTTGCGTCTTGCGCACTCAAGGACAGATGGCGCCGGTACCAGCCGACGCCGCCGGGCAGATAGCCGGAGTCCTGTCCGCTGACCGCGTCGCGGTCGAACGGCGGGGAGCCGTCGGGCTTGTCCTCGATCGACCAGTCGTGCGGTACCGACACCTGGCGCCAGGAGCGATCGTCATAGGCAGCCACGTCGGCGCCCTTGGCGTCGCCGCGCTGGAAGCGCCAGTCCTGCGACAGGCTGCGTTGCTCGGCCGCCGCATGCGGCGGGAGAACGGAGGCGGCGAGGGCTAAGCAGAAAGCCCATCCATGCTTGGCGGTCATAGGCGGCTCGGGAGTGGCGGGAAGCCGCGGCTGCAGCGCGGCGGCGGCCACGGTGCAGCAGTGCGTGCAGCCAGTCACTGGCGAAATAGCGCAGGCGCGGTTGCGAAATTCGCCGCTGCAATGCGGCATGGCATGCCGCATTGCAGGGTTGCGCGCAAAGGGGCCGCGGACCCGTGGCGGAAACGCGGCCGTTCAAGCCCGGCCTGGCCGGCCGGATCAGCCGGCCGCCAGTACCGCCACCTCGGCGTCGGAGAGTGCGCCGCGGTAGAGGCGGAAGTCGCTTACCAGGCCATCGAACGTCACGTCGTTGGCGAACTGCGAGCGGCCGATCCACAGGTTCGCCGCCTCCACCATCTGGCACGGGGGAAAGAACATCGCCTGGTTGCTTCCCACCACGCGGCCGTTGACGTAGAGCTTGCCGGTCTGTCCGCCGAGGCTGACCGCCACGTGCACCCATTCGCCGGCGGCCAGCGGCGCCGGCGCGTTGATCACGCACTGGCCATTGTTCTGGTTCGGCGATATCACGAAGCTCAGCGTGCCGCTGCCGCCGTTCGGCGTCAGGAACATGTTCTTGTCGATGCTCGCGCCGAAGTCGAAGATGCGCGCCCAGGTCTGCCCTCCATGCCAGTACACCCAGGCGGCGATGGTGAAATCGCCGACCGTGTCCAGCAGCGAGGCGGGCAGGGCGACATAGGCGCCCTTGCCGTTCAAGGCGACGCCCGGGCGCTTCGTGCTGCCGGCGCTGCCCCAGCCCGCGCCGCCGAGCAGCTTGCCGGCGTGGCCGTGGCCGCTGCTGTCGCTGGCATTGCCGCCGGTGCCGTCGGTGAATGCCAGATGCGTGTCCAGCAGCGTCCCGGCCACGGCCCAGGCCTCGTTCGAGGCGGCGCTTTCGCCGGTGGCGTTCTGCGCGGTGACTACGTAGTAGTACGTGCCGGCCTGGGCCGGATGGTCGCTCCAGGTCAGCAGGTCCGTGATGCCGTGGGCGACGGCGGTGTACGGGCCGCCCTTCGCCGTTGCGCGCTTGACGGTGTAGCTCTGCGCGTAGGCGCTGCCCCACCACGACAGCACGATGCGGCCGCCCAGCGTGATCGCGGTGAGGCCGCTCGGCGGGCTGCCGGCGGCGATCGGGTCGCGCTGGAAGGTCAGCGTGCCGTAGCCGAACTGGTCCGAGCCGCCACCGCCCTCCGGTGCCGTGAGCGCGGCGAATTTCTGCGAATACGGCGCGGCGATGCCGCGGCGGTTCACGTAGTGATTGAAGATCATGGCCCACATCGGCCGGCTGTTGCCCTGGCCGCCGGTCGCGAACACCCGGTCGCTGAAGCCGGGACCGTCGTAGGGCGCGAACGGCATCGCGTAATACGTGCTGCCCGACTGGATCAGATTGCCCTTGGCGACGTATTCGCACGCGGCCAGCACGCGGTTGTTGGCATAGCCGTACAGATCGACGCCCTGGTTCCAGGCCATTTCGCAGATGCAGGTCACCAGCGAGATGCTGAGCGTGTCGTGGCCCTGGTCGCGGCCGGATTCCTGGGTCTGGCCGAGGTAGCCCGGGTGCATGTAGTACACCATCTGCCCGATCGCGCCGTTGCCCAGGCCTTGCTTGAAGTAAGTCACCGCCGCATCGAACATCGCGCGGTTGTCGCACAGCACGCCGATGGCCATTACCGCGGCCGTCGCGCACAGGTCCCAGCTGGAATAGACGCTGAGGCTGCTGGGATGGGCGAGGTCGGCGATGCCGGCGTTCATCGGATAGAAGATCTGGCTCATCATGGACTGGAAACGCGCGAAGTCCGCCGCCTGCCAGCCCGTATACGAGCGCATGATTTCGCCCACGTTGGCAAATTGATAACCCTGGATGCCGGCGACCAGGAAGCCGTCGTAATGGCCGTCGGCCCACCAGATCTGCTTCAGCGTGGACGACCATGCGTTCATGATCCGCACGGCGCAGTCGGCGGCGTGCGTGTCGCCGGAGATCTTCCAGCGCAGGGCATTGAGGTAGGCGGCGCGGACGTCCTCGGTGAACAGCCACGAGTTGTCCTGGTCGCTGCCCCGATAGATCACCGCGCGCGGATTGGGCGTCCAGCTCGAACTTGCCTCCTGCTGCGCCAGGATGTTCAGCCAGGTAGTGCTCCATGGATAGGCCATGCTGCGCAGCTTGGCGCCCATGCGGTTGAAATCGGCCTGCGTGTGCAGCAGGCCGGGATGCACGAACGCCGCGGTTGCCGACGTCGCCGCCAGTGCATGGTCCGCGGCGATGGCGGCCAGCGAGGGCAGGCCGGCCGCGCGCAGCAGTCCGGCGGGCGCGAGCAGTGCAGCGGCGCCGACGCCGCCCAGTCCGCGCATGAAGGCCCGGCGCGACATCGCGGCCGCTTTCATCGGCGCGTCGTCCGCGTACAGTTCCGTCCCCGGTTTTTGCTCCGGCATGTCCTCATGCGTGTCGATCGTCATCCGATTCTCCTGTTGCAATAAATGAGGGGGCGATCCGCACGTATGCCGATGCGCCGAAGACGGAGTGTATGGAGGGCTCTGGTGATTCGATGTGTTGGATGCGCATGCAAATGTGATGCGAAGCGCAGGAACGGTGATCTGGCCCGGATTGACCGGCAACCGCCAAGTGCGGTTTCGTTCTTTGCGAAATTCACCGGCACAAGTTGTGTTTTACGCCAGTCGGCGTGCACGGTTGCCTGCCTCTCTGTGGCGCGCCGATACAATCCGGCGACACGTGATCACGGGGAGATGAGTCGTGCGGGGAAGGATCCATGCTTTTGCAGCAGGCTCGATCACGCTCATGCTGGCACTGCAGGGGGCGGCGCGCGCCGGCGTACCCGACCGCACGATCTCCATCGACGTCGCCGCACCGGCGACGGCGCGCAGCGGCTTCGAAACGTTCTCGGTGGGCTCGGACTATCCAGGCACCTTGCTGCGCGAAGACAGCCTCGCCCAGCTCAGGACGGTTCGTGAGGAACTGGGTTTCCGCTACATCCGCTTCCACGCCATCTTCCACGAAGTGCTCGGCACCTATCGCGAGGAGCACGGCAAGCCGGTCTACGACTGGACGAAGATCGATGCGCTGTACGACAGGCTCCTGGGCATGGGCATCCGGCCCTTCGTCGAACTCGGCTTCACGCCGGAGGCGATGAAGAGTTCCGATCAGCGCATTTTCTACTGGAAGGGCAATACCTCGCATCCGGACCTGGCCAAGTGGGCCGCGCTGATCGAGGCCTTCGCGCGCCACCTGGAGCAACGCTACGGCCGCGCGGAAATCCGCCGCTGGTACTACGAGGTCTGGAACGAACCCAATCTCGCCGGCTTCTGGGAGGGCGCGGACCGGGACGCCTACTTCACGCTGTACGACGTGACCGCGCGCGCGCTGAAACGCGTCGACCCGCAATTGAAGGTCGGCGGCCCCGCCACGGCCGGAGCGGCCTGGGTGCCCGAGTTCATCGCGCATGCGGCGAAAGCGGATGTGCCGCTCGATTTCATCACCACGCACACCTATGGCGTCGATGGCGGTTTTCTCGACGAGAACGGCAAGGAAGACACCAAGCTGTCGGCGTCGCCCGATGCCATCGTCGGCGACGTGCGCAGGGTGCGGCAGCAGATCCAGGCCTCGGCCCGTCCCGGCCTGCCGCTGTACTTCACCGAGTGGAGCACCAGCTACACCCCGCGCGATGCCGTGCACGATGCCTACCTCAGCGCGGCCTACATCCTGAGCAAGCTCAAGGCGGTGGACGGGATGGCGCAGGGCATGAGCTACTGGACCTTCAGCGATCTGTTCGAAGAACCCGGACCGCCGACGGCGCCGTTCCAGGGCGGTTTCGGCCTGCTCAATCCGCAGGGCATCCGCAAGCCCGCCTACTTCGCCTACAAATATCTCAACCAGCTCGGCAAGCAGCAGCTGGCCACCGCGGACGCGGAAAGCATCGCCACCTGGGACGGCCGCGCATTCAAATTGCTGGTCTGGCATTTCCAGCAGCCCCGGCAGGCACGGAGCAACCGTTCCTTCTATACGAAGGTCACCCCCGCGGCGCCGGCGGCCAGCGTGCGGCTCAGCATCAAGGGCCTGCCGGCAGGGCATTACCGGATCACCACGCATCGCACGGGCTACGACGCCAACGATGCGTACACCGCGTATCTGCGGATGGGATCGCCCGCGTCGCTGGACGCGGCCCAGCTGCAGAAGCTGCGCGCGCTTACCGAGGATCATGCCGATACGGCCCGGTTGACCGTCGCCAGCTCCGGTGCCGGCGATGCGGTGATCCCCATGCACGACAACGACGTGGTGCTGTTCGAGCTTTCGCCGGAAGACACGCGCTGATCCTGCGCGCGCGGGCAGGCCGGCTTTCAGCCCGCCGCTGCGGCGCTCTTCTCCGCCCGTGGCGGAGAAGAGCGCCGCAGCCGATCACTGCTGGGACGTGCCGTAGATGACGCCGCGCGCCTCGTCCGGTCCGAGGTACACCGTGCCGAAGGTGCGCGGATCGCCGATCACGAGGGCGACGCCGCCCCACTGGTGAAGCGCGTCGTTGATCTGCACCCAGGTCGCGCCGGCATTGACGGAGCGGAACAGGCCGGTGACGCCGTTGACGGTGCCGGACAGATAGACCGTGGGGTAGCGCGATCCGCTTACCGCCTTGCCGAAGCCGACCGAGGTCGCCGACGTCACGGCGGAAGCGTCGACGCGCGCCCAGCTGGCACCGTAGTTGGTGCTGCGATACAGGCCCGACGGCGTGGCGATCCAGACGTCGCCCGCCTTGGCTTCACCGGGCACGCCGGTCACGGCGGCGGCCTGGCTTCTGAGCCAGGACGGTACGGAAGGCAGTCCCGTGTTGCTGGACGCATGCCAGCTCACGCCCTTGTCGGTGCTGCTGTAGAAGCTGCCATTGGCGCTATTCCAGGCATAGAACACATTGGTGCTGGCGCCGTCCGAAAGCATCTGCACGCCCACCGGCAGCGAAGCCAGTCCGCTGCCGCTGGCGCGCGTCCAGCTGGCGCCGCCATCGTTCGAAACCACCGGCGCGATATCGCTCGGCGCCCATGCGATGGTCTTGCCGTCGCCGGAAATGGCGACGGTGCCGCCGCCATTGGGGGAGCCGGCCTGGTTGGGGAAGCCGGTCCAGGTGGATCCGCCGTCGCGCGAAATGGAACCGTACGAGGTGAGGTTGCTGTTGCCGTGCTGGACGATGCGCACGATGGTCGACGGCGAATTCTTGGCGAAGTCCAGCCCGGTGCCGACGCTGTCGCCGCAGGTGGGGTTGTCGGGCTGCGCCAGCGGCGCCGCGGTCAGGCTGGTGTGCACGAAGCCGCAGACATCGCCGAGGCCGCTGAGCAGGTGCGGACCGGAGGTGGGCGACAGCAGCGTGATCACCGCGGTTTCCTCGATACCGCTGGCGCCGACCGACCAGTGCGTCGGCTTGCCCGCGTCGGCGGCGGTCAGGTCGAAAGTGGTCCACACGATGCCGCCCGTGCCGTACATGGCATGCGCCGGGTTGAAGGGATCGAGCGCCACCTGGCCCCAGTTGCCGAAACCTGCCTGCTTCTGGCCCGGCTCGACCTGCCAGGGCGCTACGCTGGCATCGCGGATCGCATAGGTGCCGGAAGTGGGCGTGCTGCCGTCCCAGGTGGCGCCGCCCACGTCGATCCAGCTGTTGCCGCCGTCGGTGCTGCGGTACATGGTGTCCATCGGCCACCAGTGGTCCATGGTCATCACCACCAGGGTGCCGGGATGCGTGGGATCGACCGACAGGCCGCTGTAGCCGGAGGCGTAGTTGAAGCGGTCGACCGGCGTGATGTTCTTCCACGTGTGCTGCACGGTGTCGTATTTCCACACCGCGCCGGAAGTCATGCCGCCGGGCCCGATCGCATACGTGTAGTTGCCGTTGCTGTCGGTGCCGTTGCCGTAGGTGACGTAGAGATTGCCGTCCGGCCCGATCTGGCCGCGCTGCGGCAGCTGGTTGGCGGGGCCGCCGGAAACGGGATTCCAGGTGGCGCCGGCATCGTTGCTCACGTAGAGCGTGACGCCGCTGCTCGCCGCGGCGCGCGTCGACACGCCGGCGTAGATGGTCCGGGTCGGCGTGCCCGCCGCTTCGCCGGCGGGCGCGAAGGCGATGAATACCACGCCGGCGCCGGTGCCGTCGCTGGTCAGCGCGGTGAAGCCGCTCACCTGCGACCACGTCGCACCCTTGTCCTTGCTGGTCCACAGGCCGTTCTGTCCGGCGACCTGCACCGGCACATTGGAGTTGGCGGTGCTGTAGACGGCGTTGGAAGTGCCGTAGAAAAGCACCGAGCCGTCATTCGGGTCGACCTGCAGGCGTTCGCCGGCATTGCGCCCGTCTTCATTGCCGCCGACGCGGAAGCTCAGCGGGTGGGCGGTGAAACTCCTGCCCTGGTCGGTCGATACCAGCACGGCGCCATTGGCGGCCCAGGTCTTGACGTACAGGCCCGCCACCATGAAGAGCATGTTGGGATCGTGCGGATCGACGGCGATGCTCTCGATGCCGGTCCAGGATTGATTGGACGGCGCCGTCGAATCGTTCAGCGCCACCCATTTGCTGGATGTCGCATCCAGGCGATAGGCGCCGCCCACGTCGGTGCGCGCGTAGAACAGGCCCTGTTGTCCAGGGTGCGCGACGATGCCGTCGACATAGCCGCCGGCGACGATGCACACATTGTTCCAGGTGTAAGGAATCTGTGCGGTCTGCGCGGAAAGCATCGCCGCATGCGACAGCGAAAGCATGGCGGCGCCACAGGTCAGCCCCCGGGCGATGGCTCGGTGTAAGCGCTTGTTCATTACCCCTCCAGATAGGTGTCAGATCAGGCCGCACCGTGCGTCGCAGGTATTTGCCGCCGGCGGATCGAATGCTTGTGCCGGCGCGATCGCGATGAGGATGTTCGGTGCGCGCTCGTTCGAGCGACGAGCAATGTACTTCGAAATGTTTCCGGAACACCGCGTGTCGAAGTCGATCGCGCGATGCGTTCCGGCATTCGTGATGCGCGGCACACAGTGCACTTGCGTGACGCTGACGAGATTTTCGATCACTAGTCATTTGGGGCCAAATTCGCGCTCCGGCTCACCGTTTGAAAAATTCGCGCGCATGCATCGTTGCGCGATCAAGTACTTTTTAATGCACGGAAACACCGCATTTTGCTGCGATGCCTGAAGCGGGCAACCAGCGTGCGGACGACTGATTCCGCAGGGGGAATCGCCACTGCCTACCGCATCGATGCACGCCGCCGATGCGCGCCGCGCGTTGGCTGCCTTGCCTGCGGGAAGGGCACTCCATCTCTCGCAAGGCATACTCATGAAGCATGCAGCAACGCGCATCATCGCCTCGTCCGTGGTCATCGCCAGCCCGTTCGGCTTCATCAATACGGCGCTGGCCAACTGCACCAGTCCCGGCGGATCGAACGCGACGGTGAGCTGCGACAGCACCGCGCCCAATCCCTATACCGCGCAGATCGGCGCCGGCAGCAGCGAAACCACCGTCACCACGGTCGACGTGCAGAATGGCGCCACCATCAATGTGGGCGCCACGCAGAACGCGATCAGCCTGGGCGACGATGCGCTGATCACGCTCCACGGCGGCGCGCTGGTCACCAACAGCCCGAGCGGCGGCAGCGGCAATGGCGGCGGCTACAACCTCGGCTACAACACGGTGGAGTTCCGCAACAACGGCAGCCTGGTCGTCAACGCCAATGCGCAGCTGACCCAGACCGGCAGCGCCGCCGCCAAGGCGGTCAACGCGGTCGGCTACGGCAACACCATCACCAATTACGGCACCATCAGCTCCCAGGGCGCGCCGGCGGTCTGGTTCCAGGACCAGGTGACGCAGGCCGGCGCAGTCAATACCGTGGACAACTACGGCACCATCCAGACCGGCGCGAACGGCGGCAACGCCAGCGCGATCGGCAACGCCGGCAACGGCGACGTGGCCGTGTTCAACCGCAGCGGCGCCGTGGTGACCGGCAATATCGCCTTCGCCGGCGGCAACAACGAGGTGACGCTGTACACCGGATCCAGCGTCACCGGCACGATCGACGGCGGCAGCGGCAGCAGCAGCCTGACCCTGGCGGGTGCGGATACCGGCACGCAGCAAGGCGCGCTGCTCAACTTCAGCACGCTCACCAAGGTGGACGCCGGAACCTGGACACTGGCCGGCGACATGAAGAACACCAGCGCGAATCCCGATGCGCAGCTGGGCATCTATGTGCAGGAGGGCACCCTGGTGCTGGCCTCCGACAACGCGGCGTTCAGCGGTTCGGTCGCGGTGTACGGCGATGCCATCTTGCAGCTGGGCGATGGCGGCGCGGCCGGCGGCATCAACGGCGACATCGCCAATGACGGCACGGTGGCGTTCGATCGCACCGGCACCTATGTGTTCGGCGGCAGCATTTCCGGCGCGGGCGGCGTCAACCAGCTCGGCAGCGGCACGGTGATCCTCAACGCCGACAATCCGTACACCGGCAATACCCAGGTGAGCGCCGGCACGCTGGCGGTGGGCGACAGCAGCCATGCGAGTGCCGCATTGAGCGGGGGCGGCGCCATCAGCGTAGCGGCCGGCGCGACGCTCGGCGGCTATGGCAGCGTCAGCGGCAGCGTGACCAGCGCCGGTACCATCGCGGTGGCCGATGCGTTGTCGGCACTGGGCAGCGCCAAGGGCAGCTTCACCGTCAATGGCAGCTTGAACAATAACGGCCTGGCGCAGGTGGGCGGCACCGGCACCGGCAACCGGCTGGTGGCATCGAGCTACGTCGGCGGCGCGGGCAGCGTGGTGGCGCTCAATACCTATCTGGGCGGCGACGGCTCGGCCTCGGACCAACTGGTCATCAATGGCGGCACCGCCACCGGCAGCACCGCCTTGCGCATCGCCAATGCGGGCGGCCCGGGCGCGCTGACCTCGGCCAACGGCATCCAGGTGGTGGATGCGATCAATGGCGGTACGACTGCCGTCAATGCCTTCACGCTGGCGAATTCGGTCGCGGCGGGCCCCTACGAGTATTCGCTTTATCGCGGCAGCACCGATGGCAGCAGTGCGCAGAACTGGTATTTGCGCTCGCAGCTGGATTGTTCGCTGATGCCGCAGGCGCCCGTGTGTGCGGCGCCGGCACCGGCACCGGCACCAGCGCCTGCGCCGGCACCAGCACCTGCACCGGCACCAGCGCCGGCACCAGCGCCGGCACCTGCACCTGCGCCTGCACCTGCACCTGCACCTGCACCTGCGCCAGCACCTGCGCCAGCACCAGCGCCTGCGCCTGCGCCTGCGCCTGCGCCTGCGCCTGCGCCTGCGCCGGCACCAGCACCTGCACCTGCACCAGCGCCTGCACCTGCACCTGCACCAGCACCAGCGCCTGCACCAGCACCAGCGCCTGCGCCGGCGCCAGCGCCAGCACCGGCACCGGCACCTGCACCAGCGCCTGCACCAGCACCGGCACCTGCACCAGCGCCTGCACCTGCACCAGCACCGGCACCAGCACCGGCACCAGCACCGGCACCGGCACCTGCACCAGCGCCTGCACCGGCACCAGCGCCCGCGCCAGCACCTGCACCTGCACCAAGCCAGGCAGCCGTTCCGCTCTATCGCCAGGAGGTGTCGCTCTATGCGGCCATTCCGTCGATGGCGCTGTCCTACGACCTGCACCTGGTGGACAACCTGCGGGAACGCGTCGGCCGGGAAGCCACGGCCGACGACGGCGGCGGCTGGACGCGCGTCATCGCGCAGCACGACCATCGCGATGGCGGTACGGCCGGCATCTATGGCAGCAAGGGCCCTCAATACAGCGACGACATGTATGCCCTGCAGGCTGGCATGGATCTGTATCGCGATGAGCAGGGCGGCAGCGGCGACGTTGCCGGCGTCTATGTCGCGCTCGGCCAGATCGCCGGCGACGTCAAGAACTTCACCGGCCTCAGCGCCGGCCGCGACCGCCTGCAGAACTACACGCTCGGCGGTTACTGGACTCATCGGGATCCCTCGGGGTGGTACACCGACGCGGTAGCGCAAGGCAGCAGCTACAAGGTCAAGGCCAGCTCCACCCGCATGGCGCCGCTGAAGACCGAAGGCCGCGGCCTTGCCGCCTCGTTCGAAGGCGGCTACCGGGTGCGGCTGCACGACGGCTGGGTGTTCGAGCCGCAGGCACAGCTGGTCTATCGCCATGCATCCTTCAACGACGCCGACGACGCCGCATCCAGCGTGTACTTCAGGAATGCCCGCGCGCTCGCCGGCCGCGTCGGCAGCGAAGTCGACAAGAGCTGGTCGATCGGCGGCACGCCGGCACATCCCAGGGCCTTGACCGCGTGGCTGCGCGCCGATCTATGGCGCGAATTCAGCGGCGATACGCAGGTGGCCTTCTCGACACCCGCGGCACCGATGAATTTCCGCACCGACCTGAAGCGCTCGTGGGTGAGCCTGCGCGCCGGCATGAGCGCGCAGCTGACGCGCAGCGTCTTCGTGTACGCCAGCGCCGGGCATGACTTCGGCGTCAACGATCACGGCAAGGGTTATAGCGGCAAGGCGGGGCTGCGCATCGACTGGTGACGACTTCCGCACGGCATGGATTTGCGCTGGCATCGATATCGATTTGGATATCTGCGAATGCCGATTCCGCATAGCTCTTCGGCCCGGTCGGCGACAGAGCGCAAAGAAAGCGCATGCCGTTTCTCAAAAACTACCATCTGCCCCTGAATGACATGGCGCTGTCCGGGCAGCTGGTGCACAACTGTTGCCGATTACTTCCCCCATCGTGCCGCTGACTGCATGTCCGACGGCGATCAAGGTGAAAACTCATGAAGCAAACCAACCATCCCGAGCCCACTCCCCAGCTCGGTGCCGATACGCACGACCTCATCGATGACAGCTCTCGCCGCCGCTTTATCGGCGGCCTGGGTGCCGGCGCCTTGCTGCTCGGATTCGGATTCGGCGTGGGCGAAAGCCGCGCCCGCAGCCTTCCGCCATCGGGTTCCGCACCCGCGGGCAGCCCGCTGATCACCGGGCGCTTCAAGCATCCGGGCCTGCTGGCCGACGAAGACGATTTCGCGCGCATCAGGATCAAGATCAAGAACGGCGAGCAGCCGTGGACCAAGTGGTGGCAGAAACTGTGCGCCTCCGGCGACACCTCATTGACGGCCAAGCCCAATCCCCAGCCGGCGTGCTATCGCCAGGATGGAACGAAGTGGGCCCTGTACAGGGATACCCAGCGGGCATTCTGCCTTGCCTTGCGCTGGAAGATTTCCGGTGAGGAGGCTTACGCCAAGTCGGCCGTGGAAACGCTCGATGCGTGGTCATCGACCTTGAAGATCATCGGGACCGTTCCGCCAGGTTCCACCGCGCACGACGACCACACGTTCTACCTGATGTGCGGCATGCAAGGCCGCCAGTTTGCCAACGCCGCGGAAATCATGCGCACCTACTCGGGCTGGTCGGCGGCGGGCGTGGCGCGCTTCCAGGACATGCTGCGCAACGTATTCGTGGGCCCGATTTCCAAGGGACTGCACGGGCACCTGACCGACGGCGGCCTGTGGAGCTTCGCCAACTGGGACTATGCCGCACTCGTCGGCACGCTGGCCATCGGCGTGTTCTGCGACGACATCGACCTGTACCGGCAGGCGATCGACTACTACACCGGCAACAATCACGGTGACGTGCACACGCAGTTCGGCAACGGCATGGCCATGCACAGCGTGTATTTCATGCATCCGGGCCACCTCGGCCAGTGGCAGGAAAGCGGGCGCGATCAGGGCCATTCCACGCTCGGCATGTCGCTGGGCGGCGATTTTCTCGAAATGGCGTGGAAGCAGGGCGACGATCTGTATTCCGCCTTCAACAACCGCTTCCTGGCCGGCGCGGAATACGTGGCAAAGTCCAATGTGCTGGACAAGAACGGCAAGCAATACGTAATGCCGTTCGCGCGCCAGTCCAGTCCCACCGGCCTGTTCACTGCCGCGGCCAACCAGTCCGGCCCTTCGTTGCGTGGTTGCTGGGAAACCATCTACAACCATTACGTCAACCGCATGGGCATCGACGCGCCTTACATCGCGCAGATGACGCACGACACCGAGTTCAGGAACCCCGATGGCGGCAGCGACGACATGCCGTACACCACGCTGTGGAGCCGGCTGGACGACTACGCCGGATCGCTGCGCGCGCCGTTCGGCGTGTCGGGTTTCTGCAGCGAAGGCAAGGTGACGCTTTCGTGGTGGGGCGGCAAGGGTACGTTGTCCTATCTGGTCCAGCGCGGCAGCAGCGCGAACGGGCCGTTCAGCGTGATCGGCTCGGTCCCTGGGGATGCAACGCGCACCTTCAGCGACACGCCTGCACCAGGCGTGTGGTACTACCGGATCCAGGCCAGCAACGGCCTCAACCTCGTATCGCGTGCGGTACGCGTCGCGGTTCCCGGTGAATTGCGCTGCTCGATCGAGCTTACCGACGGCAGCGGCAACACGGCCATGGGCTGGGTCACCTCGCCCGAAGGCGAGCGGCTGCGCGGCGACGGCACGCTGATGAACGGTGCGAGCTGGGGCGCGGGCCGCCTGCCGGGCAGTGCTTCGCTGCTGTTCGACGGCAAGCAGTCGTACGTGCAGCTTCCGGCTGGAATGATGACGGACGTCGCCGATTTCACGCTGTCGATGTGGACCTTCGCCAATGCGCCGCTGCATTGGGATACCTGCCTGCTGTTCATGGGACTGGATGGCGGCGCCTGCATGTTTCTTGCGCCGCTGTCGGGCCGCAACGGCGGCAGGTTGCGCTTTGGCATCACCGCCTCGGGCGTCAACGGGACTCAGGCGGTCGAAGCCGATCAGGCCTTGCCGTTCCGCCGCTGGGTGCACGTTGCGGTGACCTTGCGTGGCGGCACGGCCAAGATCTATATCGATGGCCGGCTTGCTGGCCGTGACGATTCCTTCGAGTTGTCGCCGCGCCAGCTGATCGATCAGAAAAGGCTGCTCGGCTGGGATGGGGGACATGCGTCCTTCGATGGACGCATCGAGGATTTCCGTTTCTATTCCATGGCCTTGAGCGACGCCCAGATCGCGGCGCTGGCCAAGTAACCGCACGCAACACGTACAGGCGATCCCAGGGATCGCCTCTCCGCCCGGCAACGCGCCGGGCGGAGCAGGGGAACGCATGAGCAAGTTGAAGCATTCGCCGATCTGGTGCGCCCTGGCGTGCCTGTTCGGGCACGGCCACGCAGCGGCATCGGATATTCCGCTGGACCTCGTCCAGCAGCCTGGCGGCGGCACCGCGCCGGCCTATCGCCTGGGCATCCAGGTCGGGCTCAATGGCGGCGCGCCGCGGGAATACCTGTTCGACACGGGCTCCGATTCGTTCAATATCGCCGTCGGTCACGATGGCGGCGCGGTGTCATGGTTCCCCGGCTGGAAGGCGTCCGCGAGCAACTCGCCCTACGTCTTCAGCTATGGCGACGGCACCACCGGCTATTGGCAGCAGAACACCACGGCCGCAAGCGTCCAGTTCTACAACCCGGGCACGGGAAAGCAGGTGTTCGGTGCGGCGCCGCCACAGGGATTGCCGGTAGCCGCGGTGCTCGATGCGGTGATGACCTCCGACCACTTCGCGCCGAACGTGCCCGGCGGTGACACCCAGGGCGTGCCCATCGCCACCGGCATGAACGCATCGGGCCAGCCGGTGACGATGTACCAGGACCTGACCTGGCAGCAGCAACTCGACCGGGACGCGGCACCGGAACAAGGACGCTTCCACGGCAGGTTCGGCGCGGGCGACTTCCTGTATGCGGGAGACAACGGCGGCGTGCCGGGCATGCTCACCACCACGGGCTACATCGTCGAGGCCAACGGCAAACCCGGCGCGCCCGGCGGCTGCGGGCAGGCATGCTTCGTGGTTGGCCTCACGCCCGCCTTGCGTGCGCAGTTCCTGAGCGTGGTGCCATGGGTGCCGGGGACGCAGCAGGGCACGTACCAGGAAACGTTCAATGTCTCCGGCGCGCACGCGGCGCAGCAGTTCGATACCTATTTCACGTACAGCTTGAACCATGGCGCCTACACGGCGAAGTTGCAGACGGTGCTCGATTCCGGCACGTCCGGGATCTACCTCAATGACAGCGGGCTGATCGCCAGCGAAACCGCGGCAGGGCATATCAACGCCAACGGCAACGAGGTCGCCGGAGTGGCGCTCGGCGCGGCCGGCGCGGCGCCCGGCGCCAAGACGGTGGCGATCACCACCGCGGATGACGGCAACGGCAATCCGCTCCATGTGGTGGGCACGGGCAACGCGGGCGCGCAGATTCCGTCCGGCACGGCGCTGTATGGCGTGTCGTTCTTCATGAACAACGCCGTGATGTACGACCTGGAGAACCAGGCCACGGCCTATACGCCGTTCTATGTGACGGATGCGCCGCTCTCGACCGGGCTGACGGTGACGCAGGCCATGGGGCCGCTCGGACTCGCCGGCGTGATCTCCGGCTCCGGCGCGCTCACGGTGGCCAATGGCGGCATCGCCAACCTGAGCGGCGCCAACACCTATACCGGCAACACGGTGATCGAGCAGGGCGGATGGCTGGGGCTGGCCGGGCCCGTGAGCATCGCCGCGTCGGCGGGCGTGCAGGCCGATGGCGCGTTCGACGTGTCGCGCGCTGCCGGCAGCGTCAATGTCCGATCGCTCTCCGGCAACGGCACCGTCTATCTGGGCGGCAATACGCTGGTACTGACCCAGGCCGGCGGCACGTTCGGTGGCCAACTCGCGGATGGCGGCCTCGGCGGCGGCACGGGAGCGGCGCTGAGCATCGTGAGCGGCGAGGAAGTGCTGGCCGGCGACAATCTCTACAGCGGCCCCACCAGCATCGGGCCGCAGGCCTTGCTCCATCTGCAGGGCGCCGTCAGCGGCTCGGTGCTCGATGCGGGCACGCTGATCGGCCATGGCCTGGTGCGCGGCGACCTGCGGGTCTCCGGCACGGTGGCGCCGGGCAACGCCGGCGGGACGTACCAATTGCTGACGGTCGGCGGCGCTTACACGCAGGCAGCAGGGGCCACCTATGTCGCGCAGTGGAACATGGCGCAGGATGGCGTATCCAGCCAGCTGCGCATCGGCGGCAGCGCGCTGCTGCAGCCCGGCGCAGTGCTCAGCCTGGTGCCTTCGGCGACATCGGTCGCGGCGTTTCAGGGTGTCAGGCGCTATACCTTGCTGACGGCCAATGGCGGCTTGAGCGGCACCTATACGGTTGTGGGCAATGCCGGCCTGAACGCGAATCTGAAAGTGGTGCCGGTCTATGACGGCGAGCACGTCTATCTGGATGTGTCGTACGCGGATGCCGCTGCACCGGCTCCCGCTCCTGCGCCCGCACCGCCACCGCCACCGCCCGCCTTCGCCGCGGCGGCGCATACACCCAATCAGGCGGCCGTGCTGGCGGCCATCCAGGACATGCCGACCGGCAGTGCGCCGTTCATGGCGCTGAGCAGCCTGCAGGGCGATGCGCCGTTGCGCATGGCCGCGGACCGGCTCTCCGGCGAGATCTACGCCAGCGCGCAAAGCGCCTATCTGGACGACACGCGCATCATGCGCGATGCCGTGAGCCATCGGCTTGGCCAGGCCGATCCGGACGCCGATGTCGCAGGCGCCGTTTCCGGCCAGCGGGTCAGAACCCAATCGAATGGCCTGGCCTGGTGGGGGCAGTCCGTTGGCTCGTGGGGGCGCATGGACGGGACGGCCAACAGCGCGCCGATGTCGCGCACGACCGGCGGTCTCCTTGTCGGCGCGGACATGCCGCTGGGCGAGGGCGGTCGCTTGGGGATCGTCGGCGGCCGTACGCGAACCGCGCTCGGCGTGCCGCAGCGCGGCTCCTCGCTGTCCAGCAATGACGACTACGCCGGTCTTTACGCGGGCGGCTCGGTCGGCGCGCTGGCCTTGGGCGCCGGCGCCGATTACACGCGGCATCGCGCGGACACCACCCGTCGCGTGGCGGTGGCCGATGCCGGCGGCAGCCTGTACAGCAGGGCGGCAGCGCATACCGCGGAGTTCTATGGCAACGCCGCTTATCGGATAGCCGTGAACGACGCGGTCGTCGAGCCGTTCGCCCAGGCGGCCTATGTCAAGCTGGCCACGGATTCGTTCCGGGAGCGCGGCGGCTCCGTGGCGCTGGCGGTCAGGAGCAACCAGCGCGCGGTGGTCTACACCACGCTGGGTACGCGCGCGGCCACGCACTTCGTGTTCCAGGGCGATGCGTTCAACGCCTATGCCAGTGCCGGATGGCGCCATGTCTCCGGTGACCTGAAGGCGCGCAGCTCGCTGGCTTTTGCCGATACCGGTGCGTTTGCCGTGTATGGATTGCCGATCGCGCGCAACGCTCTTGCGTTGAGCGCAGGCGTCGACGTGGCGGTAAACAGGAGCGTCAGGCTTGGCGTTTCGTACGATGCGCAGCTCGCCTCGCATACGAAGGATGCGTCGCTCAGGGCACAGTTGAGCTGGCGATTCTAGAGCCGGCGCGCAGCCGCGGCACACCGAGGAGCCGCGGAGCGCGGACGAAGCCCGCACTCCGCGGCCTGGTCAGTCAGGCCGGGTCAGATCAGTTGCACAGATCGCGCTGGAAATCCGAGAGCGAACTGCTCCACTGCGAGTGGTTCATGTCGCCCATGATGTCGATGATGACGTAGTCGGGATTGGCGCTGTTGACGAAGTTCTGCTTGGCCTGGCGTGCGTTGAAGTTGAATCCGGCAGCGCGCGGATCGGTGGACTGCCAGGTGTAGTACTTGCAGGAGCCGCCCTCGCGCCGGCCCGCATCGGGGTTCGGCACGATGGACATGGTCTGGCGGCCGTTGTGCCGCGCCCAGTTGATCGCTTCCCACGCGGCCTTGGTGGCATTGGAGTCGTTCCACGGCACGCTGGCGCTGACGATCGGCATCTGGGCGGCGTTGTCGTTGTGCTGCGCCTGGGCGCCGGCCCAGCAGCCCAGGAAGTCCGGGATGCTCAGCCAGGTCTGGAACGCGGCGATGCCGCGGTCGTCGTTTTCGGCCTCGGGGTCGTTCGAGTAGGCGGTCAGCTCGCCATCGTTGATCTGCGGAATGATCTTCAGCCCGTTCAGATGGTTATGCCAGGCGTATTGGTAGCAGGTGTCCGCGCCGTTATAGCGAGTGTCGTTGAACAGCGCCTTGCTGGCGAAGAACTTCAGGTAGACCGAATTCCTGGCGCCGCGGGATGCCCAGTTCTGGACGATCTGGCCGGCCTTTTGCAGGATGTTCGGGTCCTGGATGTCGAGGATGATCATGAAGTCCCTGCTGCGCAGGATGTCGCCTCGATTGGCATTCAAGTAGCCCAGCAGGCCGTCCAGCGTCTGCATGTACGAGCTGAAGTCGCCGTCCGCGCCCCAGTTCACGATCTGGCCGTTCTTGCCGTAGACCTTGAGCTTGGTGTTCTGCCAATGATGCGCGTTGTCCTTGTCCACCCAGTGGGCGCCCGGCGGCCTGCCGCTCAGCGCACCGTCGATCGGGTTGTAGTTGCCGCCGGCGAAATCGTCGCGGGTGGTGCGATTGGCGATCTGGTCGTGCGTCACCATGACCTGGCCATCGGAGGAAAGCCGCAGATCGAGCTCGACGCCCTTGAGCCCCATGTCGTAGGCGCGCTGAATGGCGAAAAAGGAGTTTTCCGGCAGATTCCAGCGATCGGTGGCGTCGTGAAAGATGCCGCGATGGGCCACCAGATGCGAGGCCGAGGCCAGGCTGGGCGCGAGCAGCGCCGTGGCAACGGCGGCCATCAGGCATTTGCTGAACTTATTGAGCGAAAGCTTCATAAACGAACGAACTCCAGTCGGTGGATAACGGTTGAAGGTTGGTTTTCGGTCGGGCATCGGTAAAACCAGGCACGCGGACGCCCGCAACGGCGCGAAGCGTCGAAGTTCGATTTCGATAAGCGGGTGGACATCCTTGTCCTAATGTTTTGTGGCGGCCGTCATGCCCGTTCGGGCCGCTTTGCGGTACTCGATTTACGTGAGGCGGCTAGAAGCCTCGCGATTAATTCGGGTGGCGATTCCTTTAATTGTGACGAGCTTTACTGCGCAGCTATTGAGCGTTTGGAAGGTGGCTTAATTACGCGGCCGGCGACATGTCCAATCAGGTCAATATCTGCTTTGAAGCGGAAATTGCGGAGAGATGCTCAAGCGCTGTTTCTGGTCCGCGCCGTCGCTGGAAAATGTCATAATCGCGCCGCGTTGAATTCCTGGTGCAATGTCTTCTTCCGGGCCATCAATGGCCTGATGGAATATCGGTAAAACAAAAAACCTCAAGCCCGTCATTCCGGCCTGCGCCGGAATGACGCCTTGTAGCAAGTGGCCGGCCACCGCGCCATGCGCGATGGCAGCCATCGGCTCTACGTATTCACTCGAACAGCCGCTCCTTCAGCGGCACCAGCGCGGCACCGATCGCCGACGCATCGCCATTGGTTTCGGCCAGCACCAGCCTGGGGCGGTCGGGCCCCATGCCATAGCGATGGATCTCCAGAAAACAGGCGCGTTCGATCAGCATGCGGCCCAGCGGCAACGGCAACTGGCCGCCGAACACGATGGCTTCCGGATCGAACAGCCCGGCCAGCGCATTGATGGTGCGGTTGAGCGCGGGCAGGCTGCGCTGGATCCAGCGCTCCACGCCGGGCCAGGTGGGATCGAAGCGCTGGCGCAGATCCTCCACCGAATCCACCATCACGCCGTGGGCCCGCAGCTCGTCCATCAGCGAGCGCAGGGTAGGGCGGTGCATGGCTTCCTCGGTGGTGAACAAGGTGAGCTCGCCGGCATTGCCATGCGTGCCGAACAGGGGCTTGCCGTCGAGCACGATGCCCGCGCCGAAACCGTAGTTGAAGGCGAGGTAGGCGAAGTTGCGCGCCCACAAGCCGGCACCCAGCAGGCTTTCGCCGATGGCGGCGGTGGTGGCGTTGTTTTCCAGCCATACCGGCAGGCGCAAGGCCTCTTCCAGGATCGGCGCCAGCTCGATCAGCGACCAGTCCTGCAGCGGCTCGGAGGCATTGACCTGGCTGCGGCCGGCGATAAAGAAACCGGCGATCGCCACACCGGCGCCGATCAGGCGCTCGCGCGCCACGCCGTTGCGCGCCAGCATGCGCTCCAGCGCATCGACGATGGCGGCCAGCGAGGCCTTTCGATGCGTGGGCGGCGTGCGGATATGCACCTCTTCCAGCACGCGGCAGCCCAGGTCGGCCAGGCACAGCGTGATCGAATCGGTA
The DNA here is from genome assembly GCF_012275375.1 of Dyella sp. SG609. Lineage (GTDB taxonomy): Bacteria > Pseudomonadota > Gammaproteobacteria > Xanthomonadales > Rhodanobacteraceae > Dyella_D > Dyella_D marensis. The sequence continues at coordinate 65,818 of NZ_JAAZQJ010000002.1, forward strand.
TTGATCGAGATGCCCACGCTGCAGGCCGCCTCGCGCACCAGTTCGATGCGCGGGCTGGGCTGGCCGCGCCCGTTGGGGATGGCGGCGCCGGCGCGCAGCAGGCCGCGCTCGATCAGCTGTTCGACCAGGCGATGCACCGATTGCTGGGCCAGATCGGTCTCGGCGGCGATAGCCGCGCGCGCGATCGCGTCATGGCGGCGCACGATGTTCAGGATCATGCGTTCGCTCGGCGACAGCGCCAGTTCGCCCGGAGGTTTCGCGCGCGGCGCCTTCGCCGCGGTGCCTGCCGATTTTTTCCTGGTGGTGCTCATGGCCTCAACCGACCTCCGGATGCGATAAACGTGGCGCGCCCTGGGCATGGCCGCCGGCCAGCAGGATAGACCAGCAGGGCATGGCTGCCTGCATCAAGGCCGGCGTGCCCGCGGCGACACTCACCGTGCCCGCCTCGGCGGAAACGGTGGATTCGACCAGCAGCCCGGCTTCGCGGCACAGCGCCATGCCGGCGGCGATGTCCCAGGTGTGGGTGCGATCCTCGAAGTAGCCATCGATATAGCCGAGCGCCGCGAAGCCCAGGCCCACGCTGGCGCAGCGATAGCGGGCGCAGGTCCACTGGTGCTGCCGCAGATGCGCCTCGAGCGCCGCCGTCTGCGCGACATCCCAGCGCGCATTGCCGCCGATCGCCGCCACGCGCACCTCGGGAAACGGCACCGAGCGCCTGGCCGGCTTGCCGCCGACGAACAGGCCCAGGCCCGCGGCGGCGGCCAGGCTCATGCCCAGCGCGGGATAGCAGATGGCGCCGACGACGGGCTCGCCATCGCGCACATATGCCACGGCCACGCCCCACAACGGCGAGCCGCGCAGGAAATGGCTGGTGCCGTCGATGGGGTCCAGCACCCAGCCGCAGGCAGCCGCCTCGCCGCCAAGCTCCTCGCCGACGATGGCTTCGCCGGGGACGTGCAGGGCCAGCTCGTCGCGCAACCGGCGCTCCACCGCCGTGTCCGCCTCGCTGGCGAAATCCATGCGTCCCTTGCTGCTGGCGGCCAGCTGTTCGCGCGCGCCGAAATAGCGGCGGGCGAGCTGGCCGCCGCTTTCGGCCACGCGCATGGCGAGGGTCAGGCGCGCCGGCAGGCCGATCATGCGGCGGTCTCCGCGCCATCGCCGGGGAGGCGTTCGCCGGTGGCCGGATCGAAGCGGCGGATCGCGGCCGGCGGGAAGCCCAGGCACAGCATCTCGCCGGGTCGATACGGGCGCCGGCTGCTGTCGATGGCGAGGACGCGCTGGCCGCCGATGCGCGCATAGACCACCCGATGGCTGCCGAGATCTTCCACCGCTTCCAGCGTGGCGGCGATGCCGCCCGGCACGTCCAGCACGATCGCCTCCGGGCGGATGCCGAGCACCACCGGCATCGCCTGGCCGGCGTGCTGGCGCATGCGCAGCCGGCCGCCGTGCTCGATGACGGCGTGATCGCCTTCGTGCCACGCGTCCAGCATGTTCATCGGCGGCGTGCCGATAAAGCCGGCGACGTACGCCGTGCGCGGCTGGTGATAGAGCGCCATCGGCGTATCGGCCTGCTCGACGCGCCCCTGGTTCAGCAGTACCACGCGGTCGGCCAGGGTCATCGCTTCCACCTGGTCGTGCGTGACGAAGATCGTGGTGGCGCCGATCTCGTCGTGCAGCCGGCGCAGCTCCACGCGCATGTCGTGGCGCAGCTTGGCATCGAGATTGGACAGCGGCTCGTCGAACAGCAGCACGCGCTGGCGGCGCGCGATGGCGCGGCCGATGGCGACGCGCTGGCGCTGGCCGCCGGACAGCTGCGCCGGCTTGCGTTCGAGCAGGTCGCGCAGGCCCAGCAGCTGCGCCGCCTCGCCGATGCGCCGCTCCCGCTCGGCGCGTTCGAGGCCGGCCAGCTTGAGCGCGTAGCCGATGTTGTCGCGCACGCTCATATGCGGATAGAGCGCGTAATTCTGGAAAACCATGGCGCAACCGCGGTCCTGCGGCGCCATCCGCGTCACGTCGGCGCCGCCGATGCTCACCGTGCCGTGCTCGGCTTCCTCCAGGCCGGCAATCACCCGCAGCAGGGTCGACTTGCCGCAGCCGGACGCGCCGAGCACCACGGTGAACGCCCCTGCGGCAAATTCGAGATCGAGCCGGTCGATGACCGCGCGCTGGCCGTAGCGCTTGCACAGGCCGCGCACCTGGATGGCCGCGCCGCTCACTTGCCCGCTCCGGTCACGCCGCGCACGAACCAGCGCTGGGTCAGGCCGATCACCAGCAGCGGCGGCGCCAGCGCGATCAGCGCGGCCGCCATCACCAGGTTCCATTCCGGCGGCTGGCCCGTTTCGGTGGGCAGGAAGCTGGCGATGCCAAGCGCGATGGTGCGCATCTCAGGGCGGCTGGTGGCGACGAGAGGCCACATGTAGTCCTTCCAGGTAGTGAGAAACACGATGGTGCCGAGCGCGGCGAAATTCGCCTTCGACAGGGGCAGCAGGATGTCGACGAAGAAGCGCCATGCGCCGGCGCCGTCCATGCGCGCCGCCTCGGCGAGCTCCGCCGGCACGGTGAGGTAGAACTGGCGGAACAGAAAGGTGCCGGTGGCCGAGGCCATCAGCGGCAGCGACAGGCCGGCATAGCTGTCGAGCAGGTTCAGCGACACGCGCAGGTGCAGTCCGGTGCAGGCCGCGAGCACCGCGCGCAGCGGTTCGAGCAGATCGGAGGCCACGGCGTAAGTGGGCACGATGCGCACTTCCAGCGGCAGCAGCAGCGTGGCGAAGATGCCCCAGAACACCACGTGGCGCATGCGCGAGCGGAAGTACACCACCGCGAATGCGCTGGTCGAAGCCAGCGCCAGTTTGCCGGCCACCACGATCAGCGCCACCACCAGGCTGTTCAGCAGCATGTGCCCGATATCGGCGCGATGCAGCACCGCGGCGAGGTTCTCCAGCAGATGCCCGCCCGGCGCCAGCGCCAGGCCGTGCAGCAGGATCTGCCGGCTGGTCACCGAGGCCGAGCACAGCGCCAGGTAGAGCGGCCCCAGCGCAAACACCAGACTGAGCATCAGCAGCAGCAAGGTGAGCAGCTTCAGTACGGGATGGCGTTCGATCACCGGAAGCCCTCCTGCCGCGCGCGGCGTTCCATGGCCGCGAACTGCGCCGCGATGGCGGCAAGCAGCAGGAGCATCAACAGCATCGACAGCGCCGAGGAGCCGGACAGGTCCAGCCCGACGAAGCCGTCGCGATAGGCCCGGTAGGCCAGGATGCCGGTGGCGCCGCCCGGGCCGCCCTGCGTCATGGTGTCGACGATGGCGAAACTGTTGGTGATGGAATCGACCAGGTTCATGGTCGCGACGAAGAACAGCTGCGGGCGGATCATCGGGATCTGGATATCGAGCAGCCGGCGCAGCGGCCCGGCGCCGTCGATCGCCGCCGCGGCCAGATAGTCGGCGGGAATCGAACGCAGCGCCGCCACCAGCACGATGAAGTCGAACGGAATCTGCGTCCAGGCAAAGGCGGCCACCACCAGGGCCATGGCCTGCGCGCCATCCAGATGCGGCTGCCAGACATGCGGCCACAGCCGGTTGAGGTAAGCCATCGGCCCGATGCCCGGGCTGGCGGCGGCGCGCAGGATCACGCCCAGCACGGAGCCGGCGACGGCGTACGGCCAGATCAGCAGATAGCGGAACAGCTTGCCGCTGCGGCGATGGAATTCCACCATCCATGCCAGCGCCAGCGCGGCCGCCACCGACAAGGCGACACCGCACAGCGAAAACACGGCGGTGCTGAGCAGCGATGCGTAGAGGCTGGCGTCGCCCAGTTCACGCCGGTAGTTGTCCAGGCCGACGAAGCGCGTGCAATGGCCGAACGGGCACTCCAGGTGCAAGGACCACCACAGCCCCTTCCAGCTCGGCCAATAGAAGAACCACGCGATCAGCACCAGCTGGGGCAGGCCGAGCGCCAAGGGCATCCAGCGGCCGTGGAAGCGCGCGCTGGTCTTCATGGCTGGCTCCGTGCCGTGCCGGCATAGGTGGCCTGGAAGCGCGCGAGCAGCAGATTGCCGCGCGCCTGCGCATGCGCAAGGGCGTCGTCCATGCTTTGCCGCCCGGCCAGGGCGCGCTGCACTTCCTCCTGCCAGATCAGCCGGAACAGCGACATGAAGCCCAGCCGCGCGCCGGCGCTGTAGGCATTGCCGGGCAGGGCCATCGAGGCCAGGCCGACGCGGATGGCGGCCGGCTCGCCCAGCGGCGAGGCTTCCAGCTGCCGCTGCGCCTCGCGCGTGAGCGGCAGATAGCCGGTGCGCGCGGAGAACAGCCGTTGCTGCCGCGGCTCGCGCAGATACGCCAGAAACCGCGCCGCCGCCGGATAGACGGCGGCAGGCTTGCCCTTGAATACCCATAGCGACGAGCCGCCGATGGTATTGCCGTAGCGGGCGGCGCCGGCATACGCCGGCAAGGGCCCGACCTCGGCGTCGACGATGCCGGCCTTGAGCACGATGGCATACGAGCCGGTGGAGTCGAGCGACAGCGCGCATTCGCCATCGGCAAAGGCCAGGGGCTGATCGCCGGCATGCGTCAGCACCGCGGGCAGCAGCAGCCCTTGCGCATGCCAGCGCGCCACGTCGCGCATGTAGCGGCGGTGGATGCCGTCGGCAAACGCATAGCGCGCGGCAAGACCGTCGCGCCCATTGCCGGCGCTGGCGATCGGCGCACCGGCCGCGGCATTGACCTGGTCCAGCATCTTCCAGGGCGTGAAGTCGGCGACGGCGGGGCAGCTTTCGCCATGCGCCTTGAGCGCCCGCAGGGCCTGCTCGAACGCTTCCCAGGTCCGCGGCAGCCCGGGAATGCCGGCTGCCGCGAGCTTGCCGCGGTTGCCGTACAGCACCAGGGTGGAGGTGCCGAACGGCTGCGAGAACAGGCGGCCGTCCGCGGCGGCATAGTAGCGGCGGATGCCGTCCAGGTAATCGGCGTCGTCGACGGCCTGGCCGTTGTCCTTCATCAGCGCATCCACCGGGTAGATGGCTTCGCTGTGCAGCATGTCGGCGGTGCCGATGTCGTAGATCTCCACCAGCGCGGGGGGCTGGCCGGCGCGATAGGCCGCCACTGCCTTGCGCAGGGTCTGCTCGTAGGTGCCTTGCGACAGGCAATGCACGTGGTCCTGCGGGTGGGTCGCGTTGAAACCGTCGCAGAGCTCGTCGATGGCCTGCGCGTACAGGCCGCCATGCGCATACCAGAATTCGACCTCCGCGGCCCGGCCGGCCAGCGGCGCCGCGGCGGCGAGCGCCCACAGCGCGCAGGCAAGCCGGCGTGCGGCCGCGCGGCCGATCATGCGCCGTGCTCCTGCCGCCGCAGCAGGAAACGATTGTCGAAAGCCAGCATGTCGTTGAACGTGCAGAACTCCGGGGCGCCAAGCGCGATGACGCCGAGCGGCGCCACCAGCTCGCTGTACAGCTGGCTATGCACCGCCAGGGCCTGCTTCACCGCATCCAGGCTCAGCAGCTTGATGAGATAGGAGTGCGTGATGTGGAACGCATAGCTGTCGTGCCACGGCGTGCGCATGCCCAGGTGCTGCGCCAGGCGATCGCGCAGCCCGCGCAGCTTGTGCGCTTCCGCGGCATCGGCCGGCACCAGGCGCATCGCGCCGATCATCAGCTGCTGGCCGGGTTCGTCGAGCTTCATGCGCAGGGGCAGCTCGCAGCCCAGGTCGAACGCGCGCAGCTTGCCGTCCATATGGCGCGTGCATTGGGCCATCGTCGCATTGAGCGGCAGCGCCGCCGGCCAGCGCTCGCGGGTGCGGGCAAGATCGTTGGCACCCTCGAATACCGTCATGTGGTAGCTCTCCGGCGGCAGCGTCGCCAGGGCGTCGGCATGGGGAGCGGCGCCGATCCGGTCGCGCACGGCGGTCAGCGCATCCGACAGCGGCGTGAACAGCGGCACGTGGCAGAGCAGCGTGTTGCCCGGAAAGCGCAGCACATGGCCGTGCGCATCGAACTTCTGGTCCAGGTGGGTAAGCGGCTGGTGGTACTTGCTGAGCATGATGAGTGTCTGCCGGGGTGGCTGGAGAAGCCGATGGCTTCAGGCGGCGCGGAGCGCGTTCACAGCGAATGCGGGGTGTACTTCACGCCCACCCAGTAGGTACGGCCGATCGAGAAGCTGTCCTTCAGCAGGTCGTGCGCCCGCCCGGTGACGCTGGTCACCGGCGAGCGGGTGAGGTTGGCGATCTCGAAGAAGGTCTGCACATCGCTGCCGACGTTGCGGTACAGGCGCAGGTCGATCTCCTTGCGCGCCTTCCAGTACACGTCCTGGCTGGGCAGGGCGCTGTCGACCAGGCGCAGGCTGCGCGAGGTCCAGTGATAGCCCAGGTCCACGCCGGTGCCGCCGCGGTGGTAGAACACGCTGAAGTTGCGGATCTGGCCGGGCTGGTTCACCAGGCCGTCGATGACGCGCGTGGCGCCCGACGAGGTGACGGCGTCCAGGCGTCCGCGCAGGAAGGTCGCGTTGCCGCTGTAGCCGGCGCCGGCCAGCCAGGGCGCGAGCCACTCCAGGCTGCCGTTGGCGAAGTTGAGTTCCGCGCCATTGAGCTGCGAGCGCGAGGCATTCATCGGCTGCGCAATGGCGGCGATGCGGTCGGCACCGCCGAAGAACACGCTGCCGACGCTGTTGAGGGTGTAGATCTCGTCGCTGATCCGCTTGTGGAACAGCGCCGCCGACAACAGGCTGTCGTGCGGCAGGAACCATTCCGCCGAGCTGTCCAGGTTGAGCGACTGGCGCGGCTTGATCGCCGGATTGCCGCGCGTCACGCCGATGCTGCCGTCGGTGTTCTGGCTATAGGTGGTGTTGGGCGCGTAGGCGTCGTAGGTCGGCCGGCCGATGGTCTTGCTGGCGGCAAGCTTCAGGCGCACGGCGTCGGTGGCGTTGAAGACCAGCGAGGCGGCGGGCAGGGTGAAGCGGTACTGCGAGCGCAGGGTCTGCGGCTGCCATTGCGTCGCGCCGCCCACGATCTGCCGCACGTTGCCGGTGGTCGACAGCCAGGTGTCGTCCTGGCGCAGTCCGGCCAGCACGCTCAGGCGTTCGGTCTTGTAGCTGCCCATGAGGTACGCGGCGGCGGTGTCCTCGGCATGGGAGTAATTGCCCTGCAGGCTGTTGGCGGCATTGCTGGCGTAAGCGGCGGCATGCGTGCTGGCCGCCAGCTGCGCCCAGGACTGGCGCGGGTCGATCTGCAGGAAGGGCAGGTTGCTGCCGGGCAGCGTCCCGCCGATGCTGCCGGCGCCGGCCAGCGTGTCGCCGGGCGACGTGGCGACGAACTGCTGGTAGAACTCGTTGTAGCGATGTTGCAGCCGGCGCGCATCGACGCCGGCGGCGTAACCGAAGCCGCGGGCGTCGCCGTCCAGGTTCTGGCGGAAATCCAGCTTCAGGTCGCCGACGCTGTCGTCGATGCTGATGGTGTCGTGGCGCCAGTACACCGCATTGAAGTTGTTGAGGTCGGCGAAGCCGGCCGGATTGGCCAGGCTGACGCCGGGCAGGAAACCCGAGGTGTCGTAGCTCATGGCCAGGCCGGGCGTGCCAGTGATCGCCACGCCGCCGGCGCCGTTGTACTTGAATGCGCCGTAGGCGTACTTGCTCAGGGCGACGGGATTGCGGTCGCTCGCGGAGGAATACGAGGCGCGCGCGGACAGCAGCTTGTCTTCGCCGATATGCCAGTCGAAACCGCTCTGGGCGAAGCGGTCCTCGCGCTTGAGCGTGCCCTGCATCCGGCCGACCTCCGCTTCGCCGCGCGCGAAGGCGCCGGTGCTGGCGGTCTGGCCGAGCACGGGATTGGGGCCGGTGGAGCGGCTGTCGTCCAGGAACACTTCGTTGCGAGAGGAATGGACTGCCTCGGCGTTGGCGCCGAACGACAGGAAGCCATACAGGTCCGGCGCGAACTGCGCCTCCAGCTTGCCGTCCAGGCCCTTGCGCTGCAGGTTCTCCGGAAAGCGCCAGTACTTGAACTGCTGCGGCACCGGGATCCCGTTGCCGAAGGCGGGGCCGCCGGTGGCCGGATTGTTGGCGTTGGCGCCGTTGGCGCCGTAGTAGTTGTAGAAAATGTTGTCGCTGGTCATGCGGCCCAGCGAATACAGATTGCGGTTTTCGACGTTGGCCGCGAGCACCAGGCCCAGCCTGTGGTCCGGGCCGAACGTGGCGCTGAATACCGCATCGCCTTTCCGCCCCAGGCCCTGGTTCGCCGACAAGGCCTTGCCGGTGCCGGTCGCGTGGCCGAGTGCCGCCGTCACGCTGGCATAGGTGCGCCCCTGATGGTCGAACGCGCTGCGCGTGACGATATTGATCGAGCCGCCGACGGCGTTCGGGTCCTGGTCCGGCTGCCAGGTCTTGTACACGTCCACTTCCTGCACCAGCGAGGCCGGCAGCAGATCGGTCCGCACGCCGCGGCTCACCCGGTCGGTGGTCGCCATGGGCGCGCCATCGAAGCTGATGTTGTTGTAGCTGGCGTCGAGGCCGCGGATGGCGATCTGCTGCGCCTCGTCGCGGCCGTTGACGTTGTCGGAGTTGAAGCTGGCCGAGACGCCCGCCACGCGCTGCACGGCCTGCGGGATATTCAGGCTGGGCAGCGCCTGGATCTGTTCGCTGGTGGCCGCGTCCATGACGCGGTCCTGGGTCTGCTTGGCGGCGATAGCGATGCCGATCGGCGCCAGTTCGCCGCTGACCCGCACATCGGCGAGCGTCTTGGCCTTCGACTGTTCGGGCGCGGTGCCGGGCGCGGCGCCGGTTTCGCCCGCCAGGTTCACGCCCGGCAGGGCCGCCAGAATCGCCATGGCCAGCAGGGACAGCCGGCGGCCATGCGGTCGTTCGGTGTGCTTGAGCATAAGGTTCCCGTGCTTCGGATAAGGGGCGCGGCGGTGCGGTCGCCAGCGCGGACCGGGGAACAATATCACTCATCATGTGTCATATTATTTACAATCCTGGCGGACAAGGAAAAGTCCCGCTTCACCCGCACCGAGGCCTGAAAAGACCTTGAAAAATAGCTGTGTCGATGATGTGCGCAGAACCGCCTCGGAGCGGAGTGTCGCCGTCGGGCGACCGATCGCATCGCGGCCCGGGTAATTAAGTAACTTTATGAGTAATATTGCGTCGCGCAATGTCGCGCACTTCCGGGCAGGCAAGCATGGCGTTTCGCCTCGACGATCGTTGGGTATGGGATTTCTGGTTTGCGCAGGACGGCGGGCGCACGCACCTGTTCTTCCTGCAGGCGCCCAAGTCGCTTGGCGATGCGAACAAGCGCCACTGGCACGTGTCGATCGGGCACGCCGTCTCGGACGACCTGGTGAACTGGGCGGAGCAGGAAACCGCGCTGCGGCCGGCGGCATCCGCCGCGTGGGACGACTACACCACCTGGACCGGCACCGTGCTGCGGGCGCCGCAAGGGCACTGGCTGATGTTCTACACGGGGACCTCCCGCGCAGAACAAGGCCTGATCCAGCGCATCGGCCTGGCCACCTCGCCGGATCTGCGGCGCTGGGAGCGCTCACCGCGCAACCCCGTCCTGCAATTGCCCGACAACCGGCTTTACGAAACGCTGGATCGGGACGCCTGGTACGAACAGGCCTGCCGCGACCCGTGGATCTTCCCCGACCCGGACGGCCGCGGCTGGCACATGGTCTTCACCGCGCGCGAGCCGGACGGCCCGAGCATCGGCCGCGGCGTCATCGGCCACGCCACCTCCGACGACCTGGAACAATGGACGCTGCAGCCGCCACTGTTCCGTTCGCGCGTGTTCGCGCATATGGAAGTGCCGCAGATCTTCTGCTGGCAGGGGCGCTGGTATTGCCTGTTCTGCACGGCCGCGAACCTGATCGACAGCGATTACGCCCGCGGCGCGATGTCCCGGCCGATGACCGGCACGCACTACCTGATGGCGGACCATCCGCTCGGCGAGTGGCGCCTGGTGCCGGGAGATTTCCTGGTGGGCGATCCGGCCGGCAGCCTGTATGCGGGACGGGTGCTGCCGGCGCCCGATGGCGGCCTGCGTTTCATGGCCTTTCGCAAGAACGGCGCAAACGGTGCGTTCATTGGGGAGCTGTGCGATCCCATGCCGGTGACGGTCCGCGCGGACGGAACCTTGCAGGTGGATACAGCGGCCGTTCCCGCCGCTGATAGATTTTGTAATGCCGATCCGCAAATAAGTTAATCGGCTCCTTTGCTATATATCGCCGCTTTCCGGACTGGCGGGAGAGGCGGCATGCGTCATCGGTTTCTGACATGGGCTTTGGGCGCTTCGCTATGCGCGTGCACGGCCGGCGCGCTGGCCGCCGGTTCGAACCATCGCGCCTGGGTCGACGCCTGGTCCGCCGTCCCCGATACCGCCGGCCCCGCGCTGAACGACCAGACCGTGCGCCAGATCGTGCGGATCAGCGCCGGCGGCTCGGAGTTGCGCATCCGGCTGTCCAATCTGCTCGGCAATGCACCCGTTACGCTGGGCCCGGCGCATGTCGCGCTGCATGCAAGCGGCGCGGATACCGTGCCCGGCAGCGATCGCCCGCTGCTGTTTCAGGGCCAGCCCACGGTGACGATCGCCAAGGGCGAAAGCGTCTTGAGCGATCCGGTCAAGCTGGATGTGCGGGCCCTGCAGGAACTGGCGGTAAGCCTCTATGTGCCGGCCGCCGAGCAATATCGCGCTTCGACCGCGCACAATGCCGGCCAGGCCACCGCCTACATCACCGAAAGCGGCGACGCCGGTGCGGCAGCGGCATACCCAAGAGAAGAGGTGAGCGGCATGCGCTTCTTCCTCACCGACGTGGAGGTGTCCGGGCCTGCCGCCAAGTCCACGATCGTCACCTTCGGCGACTCGATCACCGACGGCGCCGGCTCCACCCAGGACGCCAACACGCGCTGGCCGGATGCCCTGGCGGAGCGCCTGCAGGCCGAGCCCAGGCTTGCATCCATCGCCGTGGCGAATGCCGGCATCGGCGGCAACCGCATCCTGCATGACGGCTACGGACCCAGCGCGCCGTCGCGCTTCGATCGCGATGCGCTGGACAAGCCGGGCGTGCGCTGGATCATCCTGCTGGAAGGCATCAACGATATCGGCGGCTCCGGCTATGCATGGGACGCCAAGGACAAGGTCTCGGCGCAGCAGCTGATCGACGGCATGCAAGCCCTGATCGACCGCGCGCACGCCCGGCACGTGAAGATCTATGGCGCCACCCTCACGCCGTATGGCGGCAACGGCTGGCCCTACCACAGCGTTGCCGGCGAGAAGACCCGCCAGGCGGTGAACGAGTGGATCCGCCACGCCGGCGCCTTCGACGGCGTGGTGGATTTCGACCAGGCCATTCGCGATCCGGCGGCTCCGGAAAAAATGCTGCCCGCCTATGACAGCGGCGATCACCTGCATCCCAGCAGCGCGGGCTACAAGGCGATGGCGCAGGCGGTGGACCTGCGCTGGTTCGGCACGCCCTAGAGGCGATAGAGGCGATAGAGGCGAGGGGCGTTCGCCGCGGCTCAAGGCCGCACGGCAATCACTTCGATCTCGACCCGGTAGCCCGGATTGCCCAGCGCCGCGATCTGGAACGCCGAGCGCGCCGGCAGCTTCGGCTGCTGCGGCGTGCCGAAGAACTGGCGGTAGCCGGCCATGAAGCCGGCGAAATCCATGTGTCCGCCATGGGCTTCGTCGCCCACCAGGAACACCTGCATCTTCACCACGTCGCCCAGCCCCAGGCCCATGCCCTTGAGCTGCTTCTCGATCGCGGTGAGCACGCCTACGGTCTGGGTCTTGGTGTCGCCATAGGCGGCCGCCGCATCCTTGGGCGCCTTCGGATCGACCACCGGCGGCACGTTGCCGCTCACGTACACGGTGGCCTTGCCGGCGGGCACTTCGACCGCGGCCGAAATGGGGAAGTCGCTGTCGGGAATCTTGTAGCGCTTCACTTCCTGCGCGGATGCCGCCGTGGCGGCGAGCAGGAGGAGGGGCAGGGTGCAGCGGATGATCTGACGCATGGGGTGCTCCTTGGGGAATGGGGTCAGCGATGCAGCGCGGCGACATCGTCGGCGCTGATGCTGTCGGTGTACCGGTTGCCGAAATGGGTGCGGATGTAATTGATCACGCCGGCGATCTGCGCATCGCTCAAGCCCGCGCCACGCAAGAAACGCTCCTCGCCTTCCGGCGGCGGCTTGAACGAGGGCATGTCGCGCCGGCCATGCAGGATCACCGCGGCCATGTATTGCGGCGACACCAGCCGCGGATTGCCGGTAAGCGCCGGATAGCTGCCGGCACCCCGCGCGCCCTTGGCGTCGGGCATGTGGCAGCCCTGGCAGATGCCGCGGAACACGGCCTCGCCGTCGGCGGCGGCGAGACGTCCGTCCGCATGTCCGGCGTTATCGGAAGACTGTCCGCGCGCCGCGCCCGCGGCGAGCAGCACGGCAGCGCCGGCCAGCGCCATCAATCGATGCCTGGTATGTCGCTTCATCCGCTGGCTCCCGTTGCGCGCGCATGGATGCGTCCGATGGCATCCAGCGCGGAAGTGACCGCCCCCTCCTGCCACGCCGGCAGGTACGAGGCATGTTCGCCGGCCAGCACGATGCGCCCGTCCAGCTGGCACAGGTTGTCGTAGTGGCGTTCGCGCGCCTCGTCGGACCACACGCCGAAGCAGCCCAGGGTGAATGGCGAGCGATGCCAGCCCACGGCGACGCCGTGCTCGAATTCATCGCGGTATTGCGGATGGATCCGGCTGCCGTAATCGACCGCCTTGCGCACCCGTTCTTCGGGCGGCATTGCGGTGAACTGATAGGCGTCCACGCCCCACATGTACGCCCCCAGCAGCACGCCCTTGCCGCCGCTGTGAAAGCCGGTGCTCGGATAGCTGATGTTGGCGATCGGCAGGTCGGTGTAGGTGATGCCGCCGTAAATCTGCTCGTCTTCTTCCCAGAAGCGCCGCTTGAACTGCAGGCCCACTTTCACCGAGGCCGCATAAGGCACCGCGGCGATCGCCTCGGCCATGGCGGCGCCGACCTTGAGCGGCAACTGGCCCAGGATCGACAGCGGGATGGTGCACACGCACCAGTCCGCGCTTGCCGTATGCGTGGCGCCCGGGGCTTCGGCGTCTTCGTAAGCCACGGTGACGCCGCGCTCGTCCTGCTCGATGGCGGTGACCTTGGCGCCGTAGCGGATCACGCTTTTCAGTTCGCGGCCGAACGCCTCGCCGATGCGGCCCATGCCGCCGACCGGCTGGAACAAGGTGGTCTGGAATTCGTAGATCTCGCCGGCCACCAGGTGCTGCCACAGGCGCGAGCCGAGCACGTCCTTCAGTTGCAGTGGCGTGGACGGCTGCGGCCTGGCGGACAGGCCGCCGCCGGCATCGCGGTCGTAGCCGCGCCGGTTGCTGCTGGCTTCGCCGCGCGCGTAGGCGAACTGCTGGTCCAGCGCGCCCCATGCGCGCAGCGATTCCAGCAGGCGTTCCTGGTCCTCCTTGCTCACGCGCTGGTCCAGCTGTCCCTGCTGCGTGCTCTTGGCCAGCAGTTCGGCCACGTGGCCGCGGTAGTCGGCGTTGATCTCGCGATAGCGCCGCGGCTTGCCGCCGAACGCATCCGCGCCGTGCAGATAGGCGTTGTGATTGACCTGGACGAACGGCTCCAATGCCACGCCGAGTCTTTTGCAATACGAGAGGATGCCGTGGTGGTGATAAGGCAGGCGCCATGGCCCGGGATTGATATACAGGCCGTCCTCGAACTGGCAGTGCTGGGTAAAGCCGCCCAGTTCGGTGAAGCGGTCGCCGCCGCGCAGCGACCAGTTGCGGCCGCCGGGACGGCGGTTGTACTCCAGCACCTGCACGCGGTAGCCGGCCTGGCGCAGCTCGTAGGCCGCCACCATGCCGGCGATGCCGGCGCCGAGCACCAGCACGGATGCGCCGCGCGGGGCGCCTTCCAGCCGCGGCGGGCCGCGGTAGGGCGATTCGGCCGCGAGGCCGAGGCTGCTCATCGCCTGGTACATCGCCGCACCGCCGGCGGCGGCGCCGATCATGCGCAGCAGGTCGCGCCGCCTCATCGAGCGCGGGCGCTCGCCGGCGGCGGAAAGATCATCTTGCATGGATCACCTCTGACGTGGATGGGGACATGCCGCGCGCACGCGGTTCGTCTCGCCCCTCCGCGCCGGCCGGGCGCGGAGGGGATGCCGTCAGAAGCGATAGGCGACCTTGCCGTACCAGTAGCGGCCGTTGAAGCCGAACGGCGACAGCGACGAGTACTGCAGGCCGTCGGCGCGGTCCTCGTACACGTTGGCCAGCGAGGCCTTGGTCGGATACTGGTTGGTGAGGTTGTCCACGCCGGCGGTGAAGGTCCACGCGTCCCACGCATAGCTGGCGGAGAGATCCAGCAGCCAGCGCGCGGCGAACTTCTGGTCCTGGCTGCCGTCGTCGGCATCGCCGCGGCGGATCACCGATCCATAGCGCGTGAGGTTGGCATGCAGCCCGAAGCCCTGCAGCTGCCAGTCGCCGCTGAACACGTACTTGGTGCGTGGCGTGGACGCGGTGAGCAGGCCTTCGCTGGCGCGGCCGAACGCGGGCGTGGAGACTTCCAGCACCTTGGTCTTGTTGTAGTTGCCGCTGGCGGTGAGGTTCAGCTTGCCCCAGTCGTCCAGGTCCATGCGGTAGTTGGTGATCAGGTCCGCGCCGCGCGTGCGCGTGGTGGCGCCGTTGACGAAGAACTGCGCGCCGGTGACCTGGCTGTTGGGGATGCTCACCGCGATCTGGTCCGAATACAGGATCGCGTCCGCCACACGGATCTGATACAGGTCCAGGGTCGCGCTGAAATCGCTCCACGGCTGCCACACCGCGCCAAGGCCGTAGTTGGTGGACTTCTCCGGCTTCAGCGCCTTGGCGCCCAGCGCGATCGCCACCGGGTCCGACGTGCGGTAGGTGCCGATCTGCGCCAGCGTGCCGTTCTGGATCAGCGTCACCACCGACTCGTAGTTCTGCTGCGCCAGCGACGGCGCGCGGAAGCCGTTGGAGGCGGTGCCGCGCAAGGCGAACGTATCGGTGAACTGGTAGCGTGCCGACAGCTTGCCCGAGCGCGTGGAACCGGCGTCGCTGTAATGCTCGTAGCGGCCGGCCAGGCCCATGGAAAGCTTGCTGGTCACGTCCGTTTCCAGATCCACGTACGCCGCCTGGCTATGCCGGCCGAACGTGCCGGCGACCTGCGGCGTCAGGCCCGGAAACACCTGCGAGCCGCCCGCGTACGGCGTGGTGGTGCCGGGAATCAGCGTGTTGGGGTCGAAGAAATAGGAATCCGGATCGCCCGCGTCGATGACATAGGTTTCCTTGCGGTATTCCGCGCCGAACGCCAGCGTGACCGGATTGGGCAGGAAGCCGACATGGATGTCCTTGCTCAGATCCAGATTCGCCACGCTCTGCTTGTTGCGGAAAGTGCCTGCGTTGAAATACGTCGGCGAATAGCCGTTGGTGTAGTACAGGTTGGTATTGACGCTGTTGGCGATGTCGAAGGCCAGGTTGTTCTCGCCGTGATCGGCGGAGAAGTCCCAGTGCCAGCCGCCCGCCGTGGTGCCGCGCAGGCCCAGTACCGCGGCGATGTCGTTGCTGTGGTTGACGATCTGCGGCAGGAAGCCGTTCGGGTAGATCGCCGGCACGTTGCGTGCCGAGTTGTAGGCGCGGTAATAGCCGTTGGAGGTGACGTCGCGCTTGCTGCCGTTGATGTAGCCGTACAGCTCGACGCCCGAGGTGATGTCGTAGCCGAAGTTCAGCAGCAGCTGATAGGTCTTTACCGCGGGGTCGCCGTAGCGCTCGTACGGAATGCCGCTGGGATTGGCGGCGCCCGCCAGCGTGGTGGTCTTGTCGCGATTCTCCGCGCGGTTGGTGTTCATGGCGTTCTGGTAGTTCCACGCCACGCGCATCCAGCCCGGCGCCTTGCTGTCGGTACCGCCCAGCGGAATGCCCATGCTGCCCTGCACGCCGTTCTGCGCGCCGTCGCCCTTGTCCATCACGCCGCCGCTGGCGGTGACGCTGTTGCCGCCCGCCGCGCCGCCGCGCTTGAGCACCACGTTGATCACGCCGGCGATGGCGTCGGAGCCGTACTGCGCCGCCGCGCCGTCGCGCAGCACTTCGATGTGATCGATGGCGGCGATGGGAATCGAGTTGAGGTCCACCGGCGCCGAGCCGCGCCCGATCGCCGAGTTGTAATTGACCAGGCTGGTGGTGTGGTACCGCTTGCCATCCACCAGCACGAGCACCTGGTCCGGCGACATGCCGCGCAGGCTGGCCGGCCGGATCGCGTCGTTGCCGTCGTTGATGGCGGGGCGGGGAAAGTCCAGCGAAGGGAGCAGGGTGCTCAGGGCGCTGGCCAGATCGGTACTGCCGGTGGCGTTGAGGTCCGCGGGGGTCAGTACGTCGATCGGTGCGAGGGATTCGGAAGCGGTGCGGTCGGTGCTGCGCGTTCCGGTGACTACGACTTGCTGGAGCTGTTTGGCTTTTTCGGGCGATGCCGCGTCGGCGGCGGGCGTTTCGTCGGCCCAGGCCACCGAGGCGGCGAGGGCATTCATACAGCAAAGAGGTAGCAGCGCGGCCGCCGGCAGGCGCCGCTTAAGTCGTTTGGTCATCAGTGGTTTCCCCGGTCAGGCAGTCAGTAGACAGGCTCCTTGCCTGGATCTTGCGTCGCAGCAATCCTCCCCAGGGCTGCGACGATTCGAGGCTAAGCGCGATTGCTGCGGCGCGTCAATATCTGGTCATTCGCGCGTCATTGCGCTGTAATCGTCGGCCCGGTGCGTTTTTGCAACGCGACAAAATCTTGCGGCCACCGGATCGACAGAGGCCACGGGCGAGGGTTCGCCCATGGCCTCGTTGCCGGCAACAGATCGGCCTCAGCCCGCGGCCGTGATCTCGGCGACGAACTCGCGATAAGAACGCAGCGGGCGTCCCAGCATCCGGGTCAGCCGCTCGGCGTCGCCCGCCTCCGGCAGCATGCCGTCGCTGACGAAGCGTTCGGCCATCAGGCGCATTTCGTAGGCCATCCACTTCGGCAGGAAGCCGGCGGCGTTCCGCTCGAAGCCGGCCGGATCGTCGCCGCCGTACACCACGGGGCGTCCCAGCGCTTCCGACCAGATCGCCGCCGCATCCGCGCCGGTCAGCGCGTCGGGGCCGACCAGGTTGATCGTTTCGGTCGGCAGCGTGGCAGGCGCCTGGTCGCGGCGGATCAGTTCGATCGCGGCGAGCTCGGCGATGTCGCGCGTATCGATCATGGCCAGGCCCTTGCCGCCGATCGGCATCGGATAGACGCCGTGCTGAAGCACCACGTCCTTGATCGTGTGGTCGTTGTCGATGAAGTAGGTCGGACGCAGGATGGTGGCGCTGAAACCCATCTCCCGCAGCATCCGTTCGGCGCCGTACTTCACCGCGAAATGCGGCACGTTGACGAAGCGGTCGGCATGGATCACCGACAGGTACACGACGCGCTCGACGCCCGCCTCGCGGGCCAGGTTGAGGGTAAGGATCGCCTGGGTGAATTCATCGCCGGTGACGGCGTTGAGCAGGAACAGGGTGCGCACGCCGGAGAAGGCGGTGCGCATGGCGTCGAGGTCGAGCAGGTCGCCCTGAACCACCTCCACGCCGGCGGGGAAGCTGGTTTTGGAAGGATCGCGGGTCAACACGCGCACGGCTGCGCCGCGCTGGACGAGCTGGTCGACGACCTGGCGGCCGACGCGGCCGGTGGCACCAGTAACGAGGATAGTCATGGCAGTACTCCGAGTGGGTTGGGAACGTGCCGGCTATGTTATTGATCCAAATTCTGGCGAATAGCCGCTAAAATTAAACGCGCTGTCCCACTGACGAGACACTCATGGACCTTCTCGCACTGGCCGATTTCAACCTGGTCGCCCGCCACGGCGGCTTCGGCAAAGCCGCCCGCGAAGCCGGCCGGCCGAAGGCGACCCTGTCGCGGCGCGTGGCCGAGCTGGAGGCCAGCCTGGAGCTGCGCCTGTTCGAGCGCGGGGCGCGATCGCTCAAGCTCACGGAAGAGGGCCGCGCCCTGTTCGAGCGGACCGCGCTGCTGCTGACCGAGCTCGACGAGACGGCGACCGCCATCGCCTCCGGCGGCCATGCCGCGCGCGGCCGCCTGCGCATCAGCGCGCCGCTGCTTTTTTCGCAGACCGCGATGGGCCGGCTCGCCGCGGGCTTCGCGCTGCGCTACCCGCAGGTGCGGCTGGAAGTCACCGCGGAAGACCGCGCCGTGGACATGATCGAAGAGGCTTATGACCTGGTGATCCGGGTCAACCCGGAACCCGACGCCACCCTGGTCGGGCGCATCTTCCTGCGCGACCGCATGGTCGTCGTGGCCAGCCCGGCGTTGCCGCGGCCCGAGGGCGCCGCACCGGTCCCGGCGGTGACCCGCGGCCCCGTCAAGCAGGCGGAGACCTGGACCATGAAGACAGCTTCCGGGACGTCGGCCATGCTCGCCCATCCCGTGCTCGGCCTGTCATCGCTGGTGATGGTCCGCGACGCGGTGCGCATGGGCGCGGGCGCGGCGCGCCTGCCGTTGTCGCTGGTGAGTCCGGACCTGGCCGACGGAACCTTGGCGCACTGGGGCGACGTGGAAGGACCGGAAACCGCGCTCTGGGCGCTCTATCCGACCCGCCGCCTGCTGAGTGCCCGCGTGTCGGCGTTTCTGGACTATCTCAGGGAAGCTTTTCCACGAGGAACGCCGGACGAACTGGCCGCCTATGTCCGCGGCTGAGCTTGCCGCCCGGCAAGCGATTCGCGCACCCGGCGCATGGCCGAACCAAAATTAAATCGCCTCGAAAAACCCCGCTTGCCAAACGCCTTCCGCTGATTATCTTTACGCCCCGCCGATCGCTGCGGGATCGGCCTGACCACGCCGCAAAGGTGTGGCGAGTGTTCACTCCCATGTTGCTTAAAGAGGATATGGCTATGCGCACTGTGCTTGATTTTTCTTCTCTTCACCGCTCCAGCATCGGCTTCGACCGGATGTTCGAACTGCTGGAAACGGCGGCCAGCACCACGCCGGCGGATAACTGGCCGCCATTCGATTCGATCAAGGTCGCGGACGATCAGTACCGCATCACCATGGCAGTCGCCGGCTTCGGCCGCGACGACCTGCAGATCACGCTGCAGAACAACGTGCTCACCGTCAGCGGCGAGCGCAAGGCCGACCACGTCGGCGAAATCCTGCATCGCGGCATCGCCAACCGGCCGTTCACGCGCCGCTTCGAGCTGGCCGAGCACATGCAGATCGATGGAGCCAGCCTCAAGGACGGCCTGCTGGTGATCGACTTGAAGCGCGAGCTGCCCGAGGCGCTCAAGCCGCGCCGGATTCCCATCGGAAATCCGGATCAGCCCGCCATCGAACCGCGCCGGCTGCAGAACCAGGCGGCGTGATTCGCCCGCAAGAGGCGATGGCGGTTTGAATCCTGAAGTGGTTACTGGCGGCGGCAGACTTGCCGCCGCTTTTTTTATACGTGGGAATGGGCCTGGTAAAAGTGGCATTTTGGCCCCTCAATCCCTTGACTTATCCGTACTGGCAAAAGACGCGCGGGCGACGCGCAAGTCGAGCCCGCTTTTTAAGATTTTCACCAGATGGACTTAATGTTTTTGCGCGAATGTGCCTTTCATCACCATTGCCGGCGCCGCGAAAAAAAGCCAGGAAAATCAGCTGTGATTGCAGTAACGCGATGGCCAAGTCGCCGTCAACTATCGGCGCGCCTTGTGTTACTTAGCATGCACTGAGTGCGCATCAGGAACGCGCACTCGCAACAGGGGCGTCAGTCGTGCTTGCGGCGGCGCGAGTTATCCGCCGGACATCAACACATGCTTTTTGCGTCCGGTCTGCGCGGCCGGCGACGGCGGCGCTTGATCTGCGACAGGGGTACGACAGTGAACAAGCAAGACGAAGCGAGCATCGCGCTCTGGCTGCATTACCGGCGCGAGCCGGAGCTTTTCGCGCAGCTGCCCGAAGCGTGGCGGCACTCCATCGCCGAGCACTACGCGCATGCGCGGCAACGGCAGCAGCTCCGGCAGCGCCGCTCGGTGCTGCCGCTCTCCGTGCTGGCGGGGCTGGCCGCGCTGAGCGCCGCGAAGGCGCGCGCGGCCACCAACTACACCACCGTGCTCACCGGCACCAACGCGGACACCGCCTACTCGAGCAGCACCGACGCCAACGGCAACCTGGTCTATCGCCTGGCCGGCGGCGACAGCATCAGCACGACCACGACCGGCACGGACAGCGTCAGCGCCATCAGCCTGCAAAGCGGCACGCCCAAGGTGGTGCTGCAGGTGGACGCCGACGGCAAGGGCGCACTGGCAGTGTCCGTCGACCGCCCGGAGACACCCTGGCCCGGCGTGCACGGCACCGCCCATGCCATCGACATGGGCGCGGGCGAATACCTGACGGTGAACGGCAACACCTCGCTCACCGCGCAGGCGGATGACCGGGCCCGCGTCGTCAACGGGGTGTGGGTGGGTGGATCGGAGGCGCGGGGTCTGCACCTTGACCGGTCGACGGCCGTCTTCAACGGCAAGCTGGACGTTACGACCAAAGGCGCGGACTGGAGCCAGGGCCTGTGGATCTACCGCGGCTTCCTGACCGTCAACGGCGACACCAACATCGTCACGCACGGACGCGGCACCAATACCGCCGGCATCTATAACTCCGGCGGCGGCACCGGCAACGTGGTGTTCAACGGCAACCTGGGCATCGTCAGCTACGGCGACTGGCCCAACGACACCGTCCAGGGCATTTACAACGACAACGTCAACACGCGGATCACCGTCAATGGCGATCTGAATATCGCCGCCACCTCGAACGGCTCGACGGTGATGGGCATCCGCAACCAGGGCACGATCTATGTGACGGGCAACACCACCGTCACTTCCGACGGACCGCGCTCCGCCCTGGGTATCGTCGCTACCCATGCCTCCGCGCGCTTTCATGCCGGCGGCGACGTGAAAGTGACGGTGGTCAGCCACACCGACTACACGCCGTACGGATCGCCCACCGCGCTGGGCAACTCGTACGGGCACACCTACGGCTCCATGACGCTGGACGGCGCCGTCGACGCGCGCGTCAGCGGCGTCAGCACGAGCTTCGCGGTCACCAACAGTAGCGTGATGACCTTTACCAATGCCGCGAAGACGGCGGTGCTGCGCGCGAGCGTGGACTGCAAAACGTGTGACGTCTACGGCATTTACAACGACGGCGGCACGCTCACCATGGCCGGCGGCCTGGACGTGGCCGTGAGCAACACCGGCAGCGGTGCTCGCTATGCCATATGGAACATAGGGGGTGATTGGTGGCAAACCCAAAGCACGCTAAGCGTCAACCAGGCTGGCGGGCAGTCCGTCAAGTTGGATGGCGACGTGCTGACGCGCAACCTGATCAATGCCGCCGGCAAGCAGTACACCGCCACCACCCAGGTGAACTTCAACGATAGTGCGTCGTTCCTCAAGGGCATGGTGCTCGGCGGCAGCGGCGTGATCCCTGCCAGCGGCAACAGAGGCGTGTACACCTATAACGCAGGCGTGCCCATCCTGAGCTTCGCCAACGGCGCCCGCTGGATGCCCACCGGCACCGGCACGCTCGCCAGCGATTTCGGCGCCGGCAGCCTCTCGCTCGGCAACGGTGGCGCGATCGACCTGGCGGCGAGCTGGGGGGCGTTCGCGCCGGGCAGCGTGCCCGCGCACAGCCTGCGCAGCCTTAGCGTCGACAGCTCCACCGGCGGCGCCACGGTGAATCTCGCGGACGGCGCCACCTTCACGCTGCTGAGCGACATCCGCAACGCGCAGGCGGACAAGGTGAGCTTCGGCGCCGGCATCACGACATTCAACGCCACGGGCACCCAGAAGCTGCGCATCGCCTACGACCCGGTGCTGGACGACGCCTCCTGGGTGAGCGCCGCGGCATTGCAGAACGGCACCACCATCGCGGCGGCCCAGCCCATCGTCGTCGTCGACGCCAGCGCCGCGGCCGGCGGCAAGGCGGCGTTCCAATCGGTCGCCGGCGTGGCGGGGCAGTGGAGCGCCACTTACGAGAACGCGCTGGCGCGTTTTACCTACGTGCCGCGCGTACAGCTCAGCGCGGACGGCAAGCAGCTGCTGCTCACCGGTATCGATATCGCGGGCACGGGTGGTTCCACTCCCGGCGGCTCGACTCCGGGTGGATCGACACCGGGCGGCTCGACTCCAGGCGGCTCGACACCGGGAGGCTCGACCGGCGGCGGCTCCGGTAATTCTGGAACTGGAAGCGGAACCGGCAGCGGCACGCCGCCCGCCTCCGGCAATCCCGCCGGCACACCCGTGCCGCCCGCAGGGACGGGCGCGCCTCCGGCGATCACAGCTTCGACCGGAGTCCTGGTCGCTGCCGACGCCGCACTGGCCATGGCCAACCTGTGGCAGCCCGACGAGCGCGCCATCGCACGCCGCAGCGAGGCCTTGCGCACCGACGGGGCGGCAACGGACGCGACCTTCTGGGCCGATGCCGACGGCGGCGAGCTGAGAGGCGACGACAACCAAGGAAGCACCTATCGGCAGAACGCCACCAGCGCCTCGGCAGGCGTCGAATGGGGCGTGCCGTTCGACGGCGGGCACGGCGCGGTGGGCCTGCTCTACACGCATGCGCAATCGCGCGCCACCTTCCAGAGCGGCAACGCCGACCTGCGCGGCAACGCCGTGGGCGCCTATGGCACCTGGAACACGCGTGACGGCTGGTTTGCCGATGCGGCGGCGCGCGTCGGCCGGCTGCGCGACAGCTACGTATCGAGAGACAGCTTCGGCACCGCCTCCGGCCGCTACGACACGCACGCCGCGAGCGTCAGCGTCCGCGCGGGCCGCCGTTTTCAGTTGGGCGGCGGCGCCTATATCGAGCCGCAGGTCCAGGCCGCATACGGCACGCTCGGCCCCAGCAGCTACACCGCCAGCGATCGCGTGCGCTTCGAGGTGGGACACAACCGCACCTTCCAGTCGCGCGCCGGCGTGCTGGCAGGGCAGGCCTTTACCTGGACGGGCGGCGTCGGCGGCGAGGCCTATGTGCGCCTGGGCGTGGTCCACACCGTCGGCAGCCGGCCCGACTTCACCGCATCGCTGGACGGCGGCTCGCTGCCGGTGGCGCTGCCGACGCGGCACGACACGGCCGGCGAAGCCACCGCGGGCGTGCGGCTGGCGTTCGGCCAGGCATGGAGTGCCTTTGCCGAAGCGGGGCGCTCGTCGCGTACCGACGTGGTCGCCGGCGGATGGCGTGCCGCCGCGGGATTGCGCTGGCGGTTCTGATGTCAGCGCCGTCCCCTTCGCGCCTTTGCTAAATCTCGCAACAGGCGTAACGAATTTACCCAGCCGGCCGGGGCGGGGCGGCTGAACTGCCGCCCCGGCATGTTAGAAACCCGCATTCGGCCGCACGCCAGGCGATGCGGATGCCGGTGCTGACGCTGAGGGAACTTCGTGCGGAACTGCCAACTTGCCGTGCTCGGCCTGTCCTTGTCTTTCGCCGCGGCGTTCACCGCCGCGCACGCGGCGCCCGTCGCCACGCTCGACCGGCATGGCGCCTGGGTCAGCGTCGAAGCGTATGGCCCCAACGCGGTCCACATCACGATCGCCGCCGACAAGGCGCAGGCGCTGCAGCCCCCGGGCTACGGGATTCTTGCCGGCCATGCCGACGCATCGGCGTTCCGGCACATGCAGGATCGAAGCGGCGATACGTTTGCCTCTTCCGCGCTCAGCCTGCACGTGGATGCGGCGCCGCCGCCGCACACCCCCGGCACCATGGAGCGCTACTTCGCGCCCGAACTGGCGCCGGTGCGCCTGCAGGTAAGGAACGCCAGCGGCGCCACCGTCGTCGACATGACCGGTTGGGAAATGTCCCCGCACGAAGTGGCAGGCGAGGCGACCTACCAGGTGGGCGCGAGCTTCGCGGCGCCGGCCGGCGAACACTATTACGGCATGGGCCAGAACCAGGACAGCCTCGGCCCGCTCGACCTGCGCGGCCGCGTCATCGACTGCCGGCACTGGTACGACGCGCCCGCGGGCGAAACCGTCTGCGTGCCGTTCATGGTGTCGTCGAAGGGCTACGGCATCATCTGGGACAACCCTTCGGATACGCGCTTCGTCGCGGGCATCCGCGGCCGCACCAGTTTCCAGTCGAAGGTGGGCGAGCGCGTCAGCTTCTTCGTGGTGACGGGCGACACGCCCGAGGCCATCTACTCCGCCTACGCCCGGGTCACGGGCAAGACGCCGATTCCGCCGAAGGCAGCCTTCGGCCTGATCCAGTCCAAGGCGCGCTACGACAGCCAGGCCGAGATCCTGCGCGTGGCGCGGACGTATCGCGAAAAGAACTATCCGCTCGACGTGATGGTGCTCGACTGGTTCTACTGGACGCGCATGGGCCAGCTGGACATCAATCCGGCGGAGTTCCCCGATCCGGACGCCATGAACCGGCAGCTGCACGACGCGGGGCTGAAATCGATCGTCTCGATCTGGCCGCGCTTCGAGCGCTCCAGCCGCTATTTCGGCGAGCTCGATGCCAAGGGCTACCTGCTGAAGGACCGGAACGGCAGGACGGTCGACGGCCTGGCGTTCCGCTCGGATCGCGCCGGCGCGCTGCTCGATGCCACCCATCCGGCGGCGCGGCAGTGGTTCTGGGAGCATGCGCGCGACAACATCCTCGCGCATGGCTTCGACTATCCATGGCTCGACGAGACCGAGCCGGACCTGGTGCCGGACGGTTACTTCTATTCGATCGGCTCGGGCGATCGCTATCACAACCTGTTCCCGCTGGTGCACGTCGAAGGCGTGGCGCAGGGCATGCGCGCGTGGAAACCGGACGAGCGCGTGCTGATTCTTTCGCGCGCCGCCTATCTCGGCTCGCAGCGTACCGGCGCGCTGTTCTGGTCGTCGGATATCGATCCCAGCTGGGAAGCCTTGCAGCGCCAGATTCCCACCGGCCTCAACATGACCGCGTCCGGCATCGCCTACTGGGGCAACGATATCGGCGGCTGGCAGGCGCTGCCGCAGACCACCCGCGCCAGCAAGGCGCCGCTGCTCGATCCTTCCGACGCGCGCGACACGGTGGGCCGGAACGACGACTACCCCGAGCTGCTCACGCGCTGGTTCGAGTACGGCACCTTCCTGCCGACGCTGCGCCTGCACGGCGACCGCAGGCACACGGAAATCTGGGCCTTCGGCCGCCAGGCCGAAGCGATCATGGCGAAGTACGACCAGCTCCGTTATCGGCTGATCCCCTACATCTACAGCCAGGCCAGGAACACCTACGACACCGGCGCGCCGTTCATGCGTCCGCTGTGGATGGATTTCCCGCACGATGCGCAAGTCGCCGACCTGGGCACGGAATACATGTTCGGCCCCGCCTTCCTGGTGGCGCCGGTCACCGAGCAGGGCCAGACGGAGAAGGATGTATACCTGCCCGCCGGCAGCGACTGGTACAACTTCTGGACCGGCGAAAAGCTGGCCGGCGGGCGCTGGGTCAAGGTGGCCGCTCCCATCGATCAGATCCCGGTTTTCGTCCGCGCCGGCTCCATCGTGCCGCTGGGCTCGGATATCCCGTCGACCGCGACGAAACAGCCGATCGCCGAGATCCGCGTGTATCCGGGCAAGGACGCCGGCTTTGCGCTTTACGACGACGACGGCGGCACGTACGGCTACGAGCGCGGCGCAAGCACCACGACGCAGCTGCATTGGAACCAGGCGTCAGGCACTTTGAGCGCGACCGGCGGCGATGCCGCCTTCAACCGGAAAGTGGCGGGACTGGCCAAGGTCGTCGGGCGGTAAAAGCGCGGCGGCGCGGCATCCGTTTTCCGCCGGGCGCCGTAAGCAAGGGCAGGGCGCGACGGGTCGCGGCGAGCCGGCGCCTTTCCCGCCTGCGCCGCGCTACGCCATGGACCGCGCCATGCCACCCGACGCCGCTCCGACCGGACTGACCCAGGCAGAAGTGGAACTGCTGCTCCAAATCGAGCATGGTCAAATCGAGCGCGGCCAAATCGAGCATGGTCAAATTGAACGCGGTCAAATCGAACACGGCCAAATCGAACACGGCCAAATCGAACACAGCCAGATCGAGCAGGACTCGCCGCTGATCCTGGCGAGCGCGCCAGCAGCGAGCCTGCTCATGCGCGGCTACCTGATGCCCGTGCCGCCGGGCCATACGAGTTATTTTTCATACCGCATGGTGCTGGCGGGTCGCCCGCTGGCCATCCAGCTGAGCTACCGCGCGCACAAGCTCCTGCAGTCCATTCGCGATGGAGAAACCAGCCGCTGGCCATGCCGGGTTCCGCCGCGCCGCTAGAGCTTGAACAAGGGCTGCAGCGTGCGGGCCAGCCAGCCGGAAAAACGCAGCGGAGCATCGGTCGCCGCCACGCAGATGCACGGCACGCCGGGCGAGGTGACGGGCTGGTGCTCGGTGTCGCCATCGAGGTCGGCGGCATCGCCCGGCGCGAAATGCCCAAGCAGGTCGTCGTAGGCGCCGCGCAGCACCACCGTCAGCTCGTTCGCGCCATGGCTGTGCAGCGGCACGCTGCGGCCAGGGGCGATGCGCAACAGCATCAGGTCGCCGCCCTCCATGCGCGGGCCGCGGATGTGGTGCACGCCGGGACCGATGGTGCGCCAGCGCAGCCCGCTGAAGGTTTCGCCGAAATAAGGCCGCAGGGGCAAGGGCAGGCGGTCGTGATCGGACGCAGCGGCAGCCGCGGGCGGGACCGGCGGCTGCGCCGGCGGCAACTGCGCCAGCCGCGCGCGCATGGCCTCGCGCGCACCCGCGGAAAGCGGCGCCGGCTCCTGCTGCTGCATCAGCGCTCCGCCGATGCGGTCGGCCTGGCGCAGGCGCTCGCGGCAGACCTGGCAAAGGCTCAGGTGGGTGGCGGCCACCGCCATGAAAGCCGCCGGCAGGGCGCCGGCCGAATAGCCCAGCAGCGTGGCGGCATCGAGGTGATGATTCGGCCTCACGGCACGCCTCCCAGGCCGGCCTGCAGCTTGGCGAACGCGCGCCGCAGCGAGGACTTTACCGAACCCAGCGGCATGCCAAGCTCGTGCGCGATCTCGCTGTGGCTCTTGGCTTCGAAATACGACATGCGGATAAGCCTGGCCTGCACCGGCGGCAGGCTGTCGATGGCACGCTTCAGGCCGGCGTGATCGGCGAATGCCTCGGCGCTGGAGCCGGCATCGGCGGGCGCCTGCTCGTCCAGCCAATCGAGGCCTTCCTGCATCGGCAGCCAGTGCGGTTCGCCGCGCAGGCTGTCGATGTACAGATTGCGCGCCACGCGGAACAGCCAGGTCGCCAGGCCGGCCCGCGCCGGATCGAACGATTCGGCGCGCCGCCACAGGCGCAGCAGCGCCTCCTGCACCAGTTCCTCGGCGCGCGCCGCGCTCACGCCCATGCCCAGCAGGTAGCGCTGCAGGCGCGGCGCGAAGTGGTCGTAGATGCGCATGAAGCAATCCATATCCCGGCGCAGGGCCACGGCCGCCATCTGTTCGGCCCAGTACTGCGCATCGGCATTGGCTTGGCTGGCTGGCGTGGACAAGGATCGTTGCGCCCTCAGAGGCGTCACCTTCGTGGTTGCCGGATCGCTGCTCATCTTAACCATGGGGCTGGCTGCCTGGAGGCGGCCGCGCGGGCCGCCGTCGCTGGCGGCCCGCGCGCAGGCCGCTTTCTCCTTCTACGCCGCCGCGCCGCTTCTGGATGCAGTCCCTGGCCAGCGCGCTCACTGCGCCGGCCAGCGCTGCGGCACGCGGCGCAGCCTGGAAACGTCGTAACCCATGGCAGCGACGCGCCGCACCAGCGCGGCGTAGCGCGCGTCGTCCAGCGCGGGTGTGCGGGCCATGATCCAGACGTAGTCGCGCTTGCTGCGCGCGACGATCACCTCGCGGTAGCCGGGGTCGAGCCAGGCGATCACGTATTGCGCCTTGACCGGCCAGACGAACTGCATGCCCCATTCGGCCCGGCCGGTTCCGGCCCGCACCGTGCCGACCGGATGCATCGCCTTCGCGGCGCCGCCGAAGCCGCCGGCGCGGTAGCGGAAGGTGGTCTGGATGCGGCCGTCCGGCAGGCGGGCGTACGACTCCACCGCGTTGTATGCATCGCGCTCCAGCCAGGTCGGGATCGAGGCGATCACGTACCAGTCGCCCATGAAGCGGTCCAGGTCGACGTCGGCGGCACGCGGCAGCGGTGGCTGCGCCACGCAGCCGGGCAGAGCGACCGCGGCCACGCAGGCGGCGAACAGGGCGGCGATGGGGATGCGCATCGGATGCTCCGGCGGCGTCAGGCGTCGCGCACGAAGCGGTAATGGGCCACCAGCCAGGCCTGGCCTCCCGCGTAGCCGAACAACTCCGCGCAGGCCATCCAGAACATCCGCCAGCGCTGGAACCACAGCGGCGCGGCCGCCTTGCCGTAAGCGCCCTGCAGGATGCGCAGCACCGGTTCGTGATGCCGGTCCTGGTTGGCCAGCCAGTGCTCGGCGGTGCGCTGGTAATGCGTGCCGTCGAGCAGCCAGCGCCGTTCCAGATGCAGCCCGCGCTGATAGTGCAGCAGCGTGTCCACCGCGGGCATCAGTCCGCCGGTGAAGAAGTGGCGCCCCATCCAGTTGTCCTCGCCCTCGGTATCGAACGGATAGGCCGTGTCCCGGTGCGCGAAGATGTGCACGAACAATTTTCCGCCCGGACGCAGCCAGGAGGCGATGCGGCGCATCAGCAGGCCGTGATTGCGCACGTGCTCGAACATTTCCACCGACACGCAGCGGTCGTAGCTGGCCGCTTCCAGCGCAAGGCGGCTCACGTCGCAGGTCAGCACGCGCACATTGCGCAGGCCGCGCGCCGCGCAGCAGGCTTCGATATGGGCGCGCTGCGAGCTGGAGTTGGATACGGCGGTGATGCGTGCGCGCGGATAGCGCGCGGCCATCCACAAGGTGAGCGAGCCCCAGCCGCAGCCCAGTTCCAGGATGTCCTGGCCGTCGCGCAGCTCGGCGCACTGGCCGTAGCGCTCCAGCATGCAGGTCTCGGCCTGCGCCAGCGTCTCGCTGCCTTCGGGGTAGTAGCAGCTGGAATATTTCAGCTGGGGCCCCAGGCAATACTGAAAGAAAGCCGCGGGCAGCTCGTAATGCTGGGCATTCGCGGCGTCGGCATGGATGGCGATCGGCCCTTCGCGCCAGGTATCCAGCAGCAGCGTCTGCCGTGCGTGCGCCACTTCCACGCTGCCGGCATGCAGTTCGCGCAGGCGCTGCGCGCACAGGCGGCGGATGCCGGCGCGGATCAGCGCGTCCGGCAGCAGGCCGCGCTCGGCCAGTCCCAGCAGGCCGGGGGCGGGGCGGTCGGCGGCCAGTTCGCGGGTATCGAGCACGGAGGCGCTCATGATTCGCTCCTGCGGTCAGGTGAACGGGGAAACCAGGGAATGAGCATGGGCGTGCGGCGCTGGTAGTCGCGATAGTCCTCGCCGCGCGAGCGCAGCGCCTGCGCCTCGGTGAACGGCACGCCGCTGAACCAGCGCAGGAAGACATACATCACGACCGGCCCCAGCCACGCCGCCCAGGCCCAGGGCGAGCCGGCGGCGAGTGCCGGATAGGCGAACCAGTGCAGCCATTCGAAGAAGTAATTCGGATGCCGCGAATATCGCCACAACCCCTCGCGGCAGGTCTTGCCGCGGTGGCGCGGATCGGCGCGGAAGCGGGCCAGCTGGCGGTCGGCCACGCTTTCGCCGAGCACGCCGGCCACCCATAGGGCGACGCCGCCGGCGAACCATGGCGAGAATCCGTCCGCGGGCGCCGCGGCGACCGCCACGAACGGCAGCGCGAACAGCAGCACCAGCAGGGCCTGCGCCTGGAAGAACAGAAAGAACTTGCCCTGGTGCCCCTGCCAGTGCGCGCGCAGATGGCGGTAGCGGCCGTCCTCCGGCTCCTTGCGCACCCGGCGCCACAGATGCCACGCCAGCCGGCAGCCCCAGCTGCCGCCGAGCACGGCCGCGGCCAGGCGAGCGGTCGGCGAGCCGCTGCCGGTCGCTCCGGCCAGCAGCGCCGCGAACGCAAGGCCGCCGGCCCACAGCACGTCGACGATGCCGGCGTTGCGATGGCGCCGCTGCCAGCGCCAGCCCGCGGCCATCAGCAGCGCCATCGCCGCCGCCAGCACGCCCAGCTGCAGCCACGGCGACCACGCCGGCGCGCTCATGGCGCCCCCGCCGCGGCGCGCAGCGACCATTGCCTGGCGCGGCCGGCCAGCAAGGGCAGGGCGATGGCCCAGCCCGCGGCGAGCCAGAGCCAGGCGCGCCAGGACGGCTCCGCTACCGTCAACGCCCGCCCCGACGCGGCGTAATAGGCGGCGGGCGCGCCCAGGCCTCCCAGCACGGCCGCGAGCCAGGCGTGCCGCTTGGCGATGGCCAGCGAGCCGTTGAGGGTCATCGCGAAGGCGGCCCACAAGGCTTCGATCCACAGCGGCGCTCCGGGCGGAAGCGCCGGCGAGGCCGCGGCATAACGCACCCAGACGCAGTACGCCATGACACCGTCCACGGCCAGCCCGCAGGCCATGGCCAGCGCGGCAAGCCGCCATTCGACCAGCGGCTGCGCGGAACCCAGCGCCTGCCACGCCACGAACGCGCACGCGCCGGCCACGCCGGGCCAGGCCCGCCCATGCGCCGCGCCACCCACCGCGAGCAGCCACACCAGTTGGTAGCCGAGCAGATTGCCCCAGAAGCTCATGCCGGCCCGTCCTCCGCGCGCGCGCCCCAGCGCGGCGCCGGCGGCCGCGCGCCGGGCTTGGCCAGCAGCAGGTGGGAGACGCCGATCGAACGCTCCAGGAAACCGCCTTCGCAATAGGCCAGGTAAAACTCCCACAGGCGCAGGAAGCGCTCGTCGAGGCCCAGCGCGCGCGCGTCGGCCAGGCGCGCCATGAAGCGCTCGCGCCATGCGTGCAGGGTCATGGCATACGACAGGCCGAAGTCCTCCTGGTGCACCAGCGCCAGGTCGGCCGCGCGGCTCTTGGCCTGCAGCATGGCGGCCAGCGAGGGAATGAAGCTGCCGGGGAAAATATGCCGCTTGATGAAATCCACCGAGGCCAGCGCCTGTTCGTAGCGGTGGTCTTCGATGGTGATGGCCTGGATCAGCGCCATGCCGTGCGGTTCGAGCAGCGCGCCGAGCCTGGCGAAATAGGTATCCAGATACTCCGCGCCGATCGCCTCGATCATCTCGATCGAAACCAGCTTGTCGTAGCGCCCGGCCAGGTCGCGGTAGTCGTCCAGCCGCAGCGTCACGCGATCCTGCAGGCCGGCCTCGGCGATGCGGGCGGCCGCCAGCGCATGCTGCTCGCGCGAGATCGTGGTGGTGGTGACGTGGCAGCCGTAGTGGCGCGCCGCGTGCAGCGCGAAACCGCCCCAGCCGGTGCCGATCTCGATCACGCGGTCGCCCGGGCGCAGGTCCAGCTTGCGGCAGATCACCTCCAGCTTGCGGGTGGACGCCTGCTCGAGCGTGTCGTCCGGCTGCGTCCACAGCGCCGATGAGTACATCAGGTCCGCCGACAGGAACAGGCCGAAGAAATCGTTGCCCAGGTCGTAATGCGCGGCGATGTTGCGCCGGCTGCCGGCCCGGCTGTTGGCGCGCAGGGCATGCCATGCGCGCAGCAGCAGGCCTCCCAGGCGGGCGGTACCGCTCTCCATGCCGTCGAGCAGGTCGCGGTTGCGCACCAGCAGCCGCACCAGCGCGACCAGATCGTCGCAATGCCATTGCCCGTCGCCGTACGCTTCGCCGGCGCCGACGCTGCCTTGGAAGGCCAGGGCGCGGTAGAAACCCAGGTCGCGCACTTCCACCTGCACGCTGAGCGCGGGACGCTCCGCCACCGGCTCGCCGCACTCGGTGCTGCCCAGCGCGTCGTGCACCACCAGCCGCCCATGCCTCAGCCCGCGCAGCGCATCGAGCAGGCGGCGGCGCAGGAAGCGGTCCGTGGCGGTGGCGCCGTCGGCCGTGGATGCCGGCGCGGTCCTGGCAAGTTCGTTCATGGCGAGTCTCCGTGGACAGGCGTAGCGATGCGCTCGCGCAGGCGCGGGTGGTCGTGCACAGGCATGCGCTTCAGCCACAGGCGCAGCGCCTGCCAATGGATCGCCCCGATCACCTGGGCCGTCATCAGCGGGTAGCGCCACAGCACGCGCGCCAGCGCGCCGCCGTCCAGCGCACGGCGGCGCAGATCCAGCGTGGCGTCGAACTCGCAGGCGGGCCCGCGCCGCACCTTCATGTGCACGCGCAGGTCGTCGGCCGGCGCGGTGAAGCGCCAGTCGTACTCGCGCTCCATCGCCATGAAGGGCGACACGTGAAAACGCTTGTCGAAGGACCAGCCCAGGCTGCGGCCGCGCCGTTCGGCGAGGCGCGCGTCCAGCACGTAGGCATGGCGTTCGCCCCAGGGCGTGTTGGTGATCTCCGCGACGATGCCATCCAGCGTGGCGCCGTCCTCGGCATAGCAGTAGTAGAAGGCGACCGGATTGAACACGTAGCCGGCATAGCGCGGATGGGCCAGCATGCGCACCGGGCCGCGGACCTCGCGCCCGCTGGCCCGGCTCAGCCGCCCGCGCACGGCCTGGGCGAGCGAGGGAACGTCCGGATCGAGGTAATCCTCGCGCCGCCACTCGGCCAGGTTGCGGCGCCCGGCGGACCACAGCCAGCGGCCGCGGAAAGCGGCGTCGATCTCGTCCAGGTCCAGGTAAAGCTGGGCCATGCGGTAGCGGAACATATGGCGCCGCGGCAACAGGCGCCGGTGCGTCACCGCACCCTCGTAGACCGCACTGGCGAGCGCGCCGGCCATGTCAGGCGGGCACCGCGGCGGCGGGCGCCGGAACGGTCCGGCCGCCAAGCGCGCGCGCCACGTCCACCGCGCTGCGCATGCCGTCTTCATGGAAGCCCCAGCCCCAGTACGCGCCGGCGAACCAGGTGCGCCGCTGGCCCTGGATTTCCGGCTTGCGCCGCTGCGCCGCGACCGATGCCGCGGTGTACACCGGATGGTGGTAGCTCATCCGGCGCAGGATCTTGGACGGATCGATGGCGCTGGTGCGATTGAGCGTCACCACGAACGGCTCGCGCGAGCGGATGCCCTGCAGCAGGTTCATGCAATAGCTCACCGTGCATGCCTCGCCGGCCGCGGCCGGCACGTGGGCATTCCACGCGGCCCAGGCCTTCCTGCGGCGGGGCAGCAGCCGCGCATCGGTATGCAGCACGGTGTCGTTGGCCTGGTAGGCGATGGCGCCCAGCACCTCGCGCTCGCGTTCGCTGGAATCTTCCAGCAGCCGCAAGGCCTGGTCGCTGTGGCAGGCCATCACCAGCTGGTCGTAGAGCTCCACGCCATGGCGATGGCGCACCTGCACGCCTTGCTCGAGGCGCCGCACGGCAAGGACCGGGCAGGCGAGGCGCTCGCGCACCGTCCAGCGCCGGCGCAAGGCGTGGACATAGCTGGCGGACCCTCCTTCCACGACGCTCCATGCCGGCCGTCCGCTGGCCTGGAGCATCTGGTGGTTGGCCATGAACTGCACCAGGTAGCGCGCCGGAAAACGCAGGATGTCCTGCGCGGGGGAGGACCACAGCGCGGACGCCATCGGCACCAGGTGATCGTCGCGGAAGGCCGCGCCGTAGCCTTGCCGTGCCAGATAGTCGCCCAGCGCCAGGGCGTCGTCGCCGCCGTCCAGCAGGGCCGGCGCCTCGCGATAGAACCGCAGCAGGTCGCGCAGCATGCCCAGGAAGCGCGGCGACAACAGGTTGCGGCGTTGGCAGAACAATCCGTCGAGGCTGCCCGCGTTGTACTCCAGGCCCGTGCCGGCGTGCTGCACGGAAAAACTCATGGTGGTGGGACGCGCGGCCACTCCCAGTTCGTCGAACAAACCGTGCAGCAGCGGGTAATGCGCGCGGTTGAAGACGATGAAGCCGCTATCCACCCGGTAGCGCTCGCCGTCCTGCTCGACCTCGTGCGTATGCGTGTGGCCGCCGAAGCGGTCGCCGGCCTCGAACAGCGTGACGTCATGCGCGCGCGACAGCAGCCACGCGCTGGCCAGCCCGCTGATGCCCGAACCGATCACCGCGATGCGCACACTCAGTACCTCGCCTTGCGGGCTACCCAGGCGGGCACCGGCTTGAGGTCCCGCACCAGGCCCAGCTGCTCCAGCAGGCACAGGCCGTACCAGGTCAGGTCGATCTCCCACCAGCGGAAACCCTGGCGGGCGGAGCCCGGAAAGTAGTGATGGTTGTTGTGCCACCCTTCGCCGAACGTGAGCAGGGCCAGCCACACGTTGTTGCGGCTGTCGTCGCGCGTGTCGAAACGGCGGCGGCCGAAGCGATGGGCCAGCGAATTGATGGTGACCGTCGCATGAAACAGCACCACGGTGGACACGAAGAAACCCCACACCAGCATCTGCCCGCCGCTGGTGCCGAGTCCTGGCGCCACCGCGTGCAGCAGGGCGCCCAGGCCGTACAGGCCGGCCGCCAGCAGCACCGGCACGACGGTGTCGTAGCGGTCGAGCCAGCGCAGCTCCGGGTAGGCGGCCAGGTCCGGCACGCGCTCCAGCTCCGTGCGGAACGCGCCGCGCGTGAGGAACCAGCCCACGTGGCTCCAGACGAAACCGAACACGCCCGGAGAGTGCGGATCCAGCGCGGTGTCCGCATGGGCGTGATGGCGCCGGTGGTGGGCCGCCCACCACAGCGGCCCGCGCTGTACGCAGGAGGCGCCAATCAGGGCGAACGCGAACTGCACGGCGCGCGAGGCGCGGAACGTGCGGTGCGAGAAATAGCGGTGATAGAAACCGGTCAGCGCGAACATGCGCACGGCGTACAGCAGCGCGGCGGTCCACAGCGCCACCGGGGATACGCCGACCCAGAACACGGCCGCGCAGGCCAGATGCATCGCGATGAAGGGGGCCGCCCGCAGCCAGTCGATACGCGCGGCTTCCTCGTCCGTCACCTGCGCCGAGGTATCGACCCAGCGCCGCAAGGCGGTCGCCCATCGGCCGGCGCGGGCAGGGGCGGCTGCGGAAGATGGCGCGATCGGATGCATGGTCGATCCCTGGTTGGTGACTTCTATACGCCGCGGCGAGGCGTTCGGATGCATGGCTCAGGCGCCGCAGCGCGTCACCAGGGGCACCGTCCGCGCCGCCGCCACCTCGCCCGGCTGCGGCGCGGCGCGTTCGAGCGAACGGGGAAAATCGATGCGCACCCACGCATGGCGCCCCCGCTCGTCGCGGATCGTGCCGATGCCCTCGAAGCGCAGCAGGTGGCCATCCATGGTGTAGGTAAGATCGATCGCCGGGGCGAGCGCGCCGAGCAGGCCGCCAAGGCCCAGCCGGAACCGGCGCACGGCGACGCCGTCCAGCCACGCATCGCGCGCATCGCCCAGGCGCAGGCGCAGATAGTCCTGCCGGCTGGGCATCACGAAGGCGATGTCGCGCCGCGTGGCGCCGGCAAGGCTCGCCCAGTGTTCCCGCACATAGGCATCGAAGCCGGCGTCGACCACCATGTCCGGCATGGCCTGCAGCAGGCGGGTCTGCATGGGGGCGTCGCCGCGCTCGCGGGCATAGACCAGCCAGCGCTCGCCTTCGCGCCGCACGCCTTCGCGGTAGCCGTCGCGTCCGTCCTCGAAATCGAAATCGGGCGCGGCCGGATCGCCGCGCTCGTAGACCAGCTTGCGTGCGAAGGGCTCGCCGGAAGGGCAGCGATACAACACCAGCCGGGTGGCCACGCCGTCGGCGCGGAACAGCCAGTGCTCTTCGCGGTAGCGAACGGCCGAGCCGTTTTCCGCGCTGGCGACGCCAAGGTAGTGCCGGTCCTGCGCATGCGCGCGGAGCGGGCAGGCGCCGAGCACGGCGAGAAGCAGGGCGGCCTCGGCGAAGCGGCATCGCCGATGGGGATTGCGCCAGCTGATCGATGCCATGGACGCCCCGGCGTTCACTGATGGCTATCGATACGCGAACCGGTGGCGATTGGATCCGCGCCGCGGGATCTTCAGCCTGCGACGCCCAAGCCGCGCCCCATGATCCTGAACGCCACGGAAGGGGCGCCGGGCAGGCGCTCCGGAAGTTCGAGCCGCAGGCCCTGTGTGTCGCGCTTGAACCGCAATGGCGCTTGCATGCCAAGCAGCTCTACCCGCTCGACGCTGCCCGGCATGGCCGACCCCAGCGACTTCAGTACCAGCTGCGGCGAAGACGGGCGCCCGAGCGTGATGGCGAACAGCACGTCGCCCTTCACCGTGTAGCGGATGTCGTCGCCGGTGAAGGCGCCCGCCTTGTCCTCCGCGAACATGCCCGCGGCCACCTTGGTGGGCCCTTCGCCGAACGTTCGCCACGGGCGCGTGCCGAAGATGGCTTCGCCATTGACCTTCATCCAGGCCGCCAGCTGCTCGAGCACGTCGCGCTCATCCGCATCGATGGTGCCGTCGCCGCGCAGCGGAATGCTGAGCAGCAGATTGCCGTTCTTCGAGACGATGTCGCACAGGCGCGCGATGACGGTGGCGGCGCTTTTGTAACCGTGCTGCTCGAACAGCCGCCGCGAATAATGCCAGTCGCCGATGCAGGTGTCGGTCTGCCAGGGCAGGGGGCGGATCGCATCGCTGACGCCGCGCTCGATGTCTTCCACCATGGCGGGCACCTGTCCGGGCGCCAGCCCCTTGGCGTTGAGCACGGCCTCGAGCCTGCCGTCGTGCCATTGCCGGTTCGCGTTGTAATAGTAAGCGGCGATGTCCAGGCCCGCCTGCCCGAGCGGCAGTCCGGTGTCGTCGAAATACAGCAGGTCGGGGCGGTACTTGTCGAGCAGCTCCTTGCAGCGCAGGAACCATTGCCGCACGAACCGCGGGTTCTGCGGCGGCGGGTTTTCGTTCCAGGGGCGGTCGTGCTGCTCATGCCATTGCCTGACGGCCGCCGCGCCGCGAATGCCATCGGGGATGACGATGTTGGGGCCGGTATACAGCTCCTGCGGATCCAGGCCCTCCCACCAGGTGCCGCGTCCATCCGCCTTGGCCAGGCGTGCGGCATCGTAGCGCTGTCCCGCGCGCGGGCCTTCGCCGTCGTAGCCATAAGCCGTCTGGAACCAGTGCCAGGCATGCGCGGAGTGATTGCTGACGCCGAACCTCAGCCCATGCTCGCGCGCCGCGCGCGCCCAGCCGCCGACGATGTCCTTGCGCGGCCCGACCTTGACCGAGTTCCAGGCGTGATGGCTGGAATCGTAATTGTCGAAATTGTCGTGGTGATTGGCCAATGCGACGAAATACTTCGCGCCGGCCGCCTTGTACAGGCGCATCAGCGCATCCGGATCCCAGTGCTCGGCTTTCCATCGATGGTCCAGCTCCATGAAGCCGAATTGGGATGGATGGCCATAGGTACGGCAGTGGTATTCGTACTGCGGCTCACCCTGCAGATACATGTTGCGCGCATACCAGTCGCCTTGTTCGGGCACGCATTGCGCGGTCCAGTGCGCCCAGATGCCGAACTTGGCGTCGCGGAACCAGGCGGGCGCGGCATAGCCGCGCAGGGAGTCCCAGTCGGGGTGAAATGGCGCCGGGGCATCGGCTGCGGCACGGCCGAGGCGGGGAGTCCAGCAGGGCGCGGACAATCCGAGCGTCATTCCCAGCAGAAAAGAGCGGCGAGACAGCGGCATGGCGATTCCCTATGGCATGTACGCATGTGCCTGCCGACCGATATCGCCGTGCAGGCTGGTCCGGGCCCTGCAATGAGCGCTCGCGGGGCGGTGGCCGAGTCTAGGGTGGTGCCGATGGCCGTCCAATAAGCAATCGTGACGTTTCGATATGCGCTCGGATATCGCAGCGGA
Source organism: Dyella sp. SG609 (assembly GCF_012275375.1). GTDB lineage: Bacteria > Pseudomonadota > Gammaproteobacteria > Xanthomonadales > Rhodanobacteraceae > Dyella_D > Dyella_D marensis. The sequence goes on from NZ_JAAZQJ010000002.1 coordinate 103,575, forward strand.
ACATCTCCCGCCGCGTCAGCAAGATGCGCGGCGGGATGCGGCAAGCGCAAACGAAGAATCGTTCAATGGATTATCTGATTTCGTAAAAAACAGGCATCGCCTTGTGCCGGACACTGGGTGCTTCGATGAATTCAGTGGATAAGGATGTTGTCTCCGTGACGCGAAAGCCATTTCTCTGCGCCTGCATCGCATTGCTGCTGGTCTGGCGAATCGATACCGCGATCGCCGGTGACGCGCCTTTCGTGCTGGAGCGCCACGGCCGGACGATCGCCATCGAGCCTTATGCGCCGAATATCCTGCGGGTGACGCTGAGCGTCGACCGCGCAGCCGCGACGGCATCGCCGGGCTATGGGTTCGAAGCCAGGCCTTCGTCCCCGGGATGGACTCATGCACGCGATGAGGCCGGCGGCGATGTCTTCCGCTCCTCGAGGATGGTGGTTCGCATTGCGCCGGAGCGCCCGGCCACGCAGGGACTCTCCCTGGGCCTGCCCCTGGACGCCCTGAACCATGCATTGCGCGAGCAATACTTCGGAGGATGGAAAGACCCGAACAAATTCGACGACGCCCTGAGCATCACCACCGCGGAGGGCAAGCCGCTGTTGCGCATGCGTACCTGGAGCATGGTGCCGGGGCAGCCGCCGGCGGACGCGGGAGCAAAGAGCTTCCGCAGCGCCGCCACCTTCGATTCGCCCGGCAACGAGCACTACTACGGACTGGGACAGCAGCAGCAAGGATGGATGGACCTGCGCGATCACGAGGTCCGCTGCTGGCACGACTATGGCGCGCTGGGCGGAGAGAATGTCTGCGTACCCTTCATGGTGTCCAATCTCGGCTACGGCCTGGTCTGGGACAACCCGTCCAAGACCACCGTGCAGCTGGGCTTCAATGGCCAGAACGTGTGGTCATCGGAAGTGGGCGACCGGATCTCTTATTTCGTCATCGCGGGAAACAGCACCGACGAGATCTACCAGGGCTACCGCCTGTTGACCGGCGTCACGCAGATGCTGCCCCGCACGGCCTACGGCTATATCCAGAGCAAGGCGATCTATGCGACGCAGGAGGAGATCCTCGCGGTCGCCGAGGAATACCGCCGGAAGAACCTGCCGCTGGGCGTGATGGTGGTCGATTTCCTCAATATGACCCGGCAGGGCAATCTGGATCTCGATCCCGCGCGCTGGCCGGACCCGGCCGCGATGAATAGCCGGCTGCACGCCATGGGCGTGGACTCGCTGCTGAGCGTGTGGCCGCACTTCTCCGAAGGCTCGCTGTTCTACGACATGCTCGACAGCAAGGGCTGGCTGGTGCGCGGAAGAGACGGCAAGCCCGACAAGGGGTGGTACAAGACGATCATCGGCCCGAACATCGACACCACGAATCCCGAAGCGGCGAAGTGGTTCTGGCAACAGATTCGCGACCGCTACATCAAGCCGCAGGGATTCGATTACCTATGGCTGGACGAGACCGAACCGGATGTCGATCCCGCCAATGACGTGTTCTGGATCGGCCCGGGCTCGCGCTATTACAACGTCTACCCGTTGTTCCATACCGCCGCAGCCTATGAAGGATTCCGGCGCGATTTCGGCGATGCGCGCAGGGTCATGATCCTGGCGCGGGCCGCTTACCTGGGCGCCCAGCGCAACGGCACCGTGTTCTGGTCGAGCGACATCGCCGCGAGCTGGGACATGCTCAAGCGATCCGTTCCGGCGGGACTCAATTTCACCGCCACCGGGCTGCCGTATTGGGACACCGATATCGCGGGCTTCATGTCGCCGGCCATCCCCGCCGACTACAAGGCAACGCGGCAACCGCTGATCGATGGTTCCGATGCGCGCGACACGATCGGCAACTATGAGGATTATCCTGAGCTGTTCGTGCGCTGGTTCGAATGGGCGACCTTTCAACCGGTCATGCGCGCACATGGAGAAAGGAAACACAACGAAGTGTGGTCGTACGGCAAACAGGCCGAGCCGATTCTGGCGAAATACCTGAAGCTGCGCTACCGGCTGCTGCCGTATACGTATTCGGCGGCCTATCGCAGCTACCAGACCGGCGCGCCCTACATGCGCGCGCTGTTCATGGATTTCCCCAACGACCCCAAGGTCGCGGACATTCCCGACGAATATATGTATGGCCCCGCCTTCCTGGTGGCGCCCGTGACCGAGCAGGGCGCGACCCACCGGACGGTGTATTTGCCGGCAGGCTGCGACTGGTACAACTACTGGACGAACGAGCGCCTGCGTGGCGGCCAGACGATCGAGGTGGATGCGCCCATCGATATCCTGCCGCTGTTCGTCAGGGCGGGCAGCATCGTGCCGCTGGGTCCGGACGGGGCAGGGGCGCAGCAAACGCAGAAGGTCGTTGCGGTGCACGTGTATCCGGGAGCGGATGCGAAGTTCACGCTCTTCCAGGATGACGGTACTTCCTATGGCTACGAGCGCGGCAAATACGCCGTTACCACGCTGACATGGGATGAGGCCGGGCATCGATTCGGGCACGATGGCGGAAAGACCTGGCATGGCGCGGATGCCCCGGTCGTGTCCGTGATCGGGGATAAGAGCGCCGGCCGATAAGCTGACATCAGCACCATCGCGATCGAATCGGAAACTTGCAGGGGCGCCGCGCCATCGTGAGGACAGTCATGCGAATCAGGCCGATTTTCCTGGCCATCACTCTGGTGGCCACGCAGGCCGTGGCCGGGTCCTGGCCCGACGGCAAGCGGGCGGCGGTGGTGCTGACCTATGACGATACGCTCGTCTCGCAGCTCGACACCGCGATTCCGGCGCTCGATGCCGCCGGCTTCAAAGGAACATTTTTCCTTATCGGCAGCAGGGTCACCCCTGAGCAGATAGCGCGCTGGCGGTCCGCCGCGGCCGAAGGCCACGAACTCGGCAACCACACCATTCGCCATGCCTGCCCACAGGCCAATTATTCGCCCGCGAAGAAAATCGACACCAGCGAAACCTATGACGTCGACACCATGCTGGCGGAAATCCGCACGATGAACACGATGCTGACGGCGATCGACGGCAAGCCGCAGCACAGCTATGCCACACCGTGTGGCCAGCACCTGGCCGGAGGCGTCGATTATCTTCCGGCGCTGCGCACCAGCGGACTGGCGCTTTATACCCGTGCCGCGGACCCGGCAGAGCGCCCCTTCGATCCGATGGATGTGCCGACCCATTTCTTCCCCTCGAACGCAACCGGCGCCGATCTGATCGCCGCGGTGCGGGAAGCCGAGCGCAAGGGCGGGATGATCGTGCTCGGCTTCCACGGCGTGGGCGGCGACTACCTCGCCGTGTCCGCGCAAGCCCACGCCCAGCTGCTCGCCTATCTCAAGGCGCATGCCGGCACCCTCTGGGTGGCGCCGTTCTCGACGGTGATGGGTTATGCCACCAGCCATCAGGCTCATTGACGGCCAGCCTCGAGCGCTTCTACTGCGAGCAGGGGCAACTCAATGAAAATGAAGGGGCCGGTCACTCATCGGCCGTCACCCTAAATTGCGCATTCTTGGTATATGGGGGCAGGCGTTGCGCCCCTAAGAACCACCTACCACTGATGCAAAGGCTCATCGCCTAAGGACTCATGTTGCGTCATGCGCGACTGCAATCTGTTGCGCATTTAGCAGGTTGATCGCGCAACGCCCTGAGATCCCAATCGACATGGATGACGCCACAGATCGCGCCGGATGCCGCGACCTCGGCCCAGCAGGCTTTGAGAATGGGTACCTTGGACCATCCGCACCTCATCGTTGAGCACCGGTCGGCCAGAAAAGAGCGCCAACCTCGATAAAGTGATTATAAATCCAATACTTATAGAAATGGCCGCGACTCCCTGATATCCGATTGCGCCGTCGCGCTGCGCCCAACCGCCGCGTTCGTAAAACTTGCGAAATTTCGAAATTTCGCTAAGATTCGAACCCATGGATGAGCACAAGACCCCCGGACAACTTATCGAGACCCTTCTAAGCGAGCGCGGTTGGACGCAGCGACTGCTTGCGGCCGTGCTCGACATAAGCGAATCAACCACAAATAAGCTGATTTCAGGTAGCCAAGCAGTAACAGCTGAGATTGCTCTTGCCTTAGAAGAGGTGTTTGACGTTCCCGCCGAACGGTTCCTAAACCTTCAAAAGGATTACGATTTAGCACGAGCTCGTCTTATCGTTCGCCCAGATCAAGGCCGAGCGGCGCGTGCAAAGATCTTTAGCGGTCTGCCTATAGCCGACATGATCAAGCGAGGCTGGCTAGATGCCGCAGACATTAGAAACATGTCCGCAGTGGAGGCGTCGCTCGCCAAATTCTTTGGAGTGCGATCCATTAAAGAGGTCGAATTCTTAAATCATGCCGCTAAAAAGACCGACGTCGGCAATGATGCAACACCATCACAACTGGCCTGGCTATATCGAGTAAAGCAGGTCGCCAAAGAAGTTCTTGCGCCGGCTTACAACGAAGAACGAACAAAGATGGCACTCTCCAAGCTGAAGTCGTACTTGAGCGCACCGGAAGAAGCCAGGCACGTCCCTCGCACGCTTATGGAATGTGGGATCAGATTGATTTTCGTTGAAAGCCTCAAGGGATCGAAGATTGATGGCGCCTGTCTCTGGCTGAACGAAAAATCGCCAGTTATTGGTATGACATTGCGATATGATCGCATGGATAATTTTTGGTTTGTACTTCGCCATGAGCTGGAGCATGTACTTCAAGGCCATGGACAAGCCAAACCGATGCTAGATGTTGATCTAAATGCCGAGCATTCGACAGAGCAAGAAGAGCGCATCGCCAACGCTGCCGCCTCTGAATTCTGCGCTCCCAAAGCCAAGATCGATAGTTTTATTGCCAGGAAAGCCCCCCTTTTTCCAGAGAGAGACTTTCTTGGATTAGTAAAAATCCTCGGCATTCATCCAAGTCTTGTTGCTGGGCAAATTCAGTTCAAAACAGGTCGCTATGAACTGTTCAGAGGACATCTGGCAAAAATTCGCGCGCACGTCTTGCCAAATGCCATTGTCGATGGATGGGGCGACATTGCCCCTATCAGCTGAGTAGGCACTCATGACACGAAACGAGCAATACCAAGCACTAATGCAGCTCTATAAGAAGGAGACTGCAAACAAGGTCGTCGATATGGAGGCCATGGCAGACTGGTGCATCAGTCGCGGCGTCACCCTTCCAAAACCAAAGTCGGCGCGCGACCTTCTTGTCGCCCAACTTTCAGACGCAGCAAGAGCTGAATATCGCCAAGACCCCAAGACCGGCTTGTCATATCGAGCAAATCATGCGCTTCGCATGACTAAAGCCGATGGCAGGCAGCTTACCCTCTGGGTCGACATCGAGGATGCGACGAGACCGCAAATGCTTTTGTCGTTAACCAATCGCCGACAGCAGATGGTCGGGGACGCAGTCCACCTCAAAATCGATGAAATGATCTGGAACAATCACCACCCTGACGAAGAGCCGATCCAGCAGGTAATGGACTTCACGGAAGACGTTGAGGAGCGATTGAATTCGCCCGGCTTCGGTTCTAATGACGCTGCGGCCTAGCAATTTAGTGACGCGACACCCAAATTCGTCGTGATCAGTTTCTGCATCAAAGTTTTCTGCCTCAATCATTGACCGATACAAGCAGCACTTCGGTATGCAGTGACGCGGGACGGAAGAGCGTGCGGCGCTCCCTAAGATCAGTCGGCATGACCCACGATGCCGTGGCTGAGAGACACCATCAGCACCGCGCTGCAGCAGTGATAACGCATCTGAATGCGACCGAACACCTCACACACATTCAATGCCGCAGCAAAGCACCAGGCCGAGTGATAGGCTTCGTCAGCTAAACGCGCCCGATTGCGATCTGCGAAGCAAGCTCTTCAGGAGATCACGGTCGGCCTGGGTGACCATGAATTCAACTGGTCTTCGCCAGCCAATAGCCGGTAGTGGTGCTGCCAACCATTCAGCCACCCACGATTCCGCATCAAAGTGATGCTGATCACCGCTCTCACTGCATGCGACCTACTCTCCAGCGACGTGGATGGAGTTCGACTGATTGGCGACCTGAAAGAGCGCGTCGATTCCAACTGGGAGCCATACCGTTTCGATGAAATAATCCAGCGCTCGGCAGGCCTCTTAATGTGCAGGCATTTGGATCTAATGGAGTTCAGAAAGAGAAACTTAGATGCACTGCGGACGGCAGTTAAACGAGCACCACTGGCGGAGCGGGCAAGGGCGGCCGAACTTGCTGTAGAAGCGAGGCTTCTAGGTGAAGTGGCGAGCACGCTCTCTATGACTGCTTCGGAGATAAACGAAAAGCTTGCCTTTAGATCACCTGAGGGATTGGTCATGTCCTTACTACTACTCCAGAAGATCCCTCCAAACACTGAAACACTTCCGTCATTGCTCGAGCGAGTTGCGAGGGGGTTCGTGCAAACGGATCCGATCTCACCAAGCGGCTCGCTGGACACACCATCCGCCAAAGGCTCATGAGTCGCCGCCACTATCGGCTTGAACATCAAGCATAGACATTGTGTCTATGGATATAGTCAGTCGTGACTAGCAGTCAGCACCCCAGGCCGTTGAATCAATGCCTTCAATCGAGCCGGGCAGGGGAGTGCCCAGATGGCGATCCCGCACCAGACCAGTTAATGCGCATCATGAAGTCGCCTGGCAAGATGGTAAGTAACCAGACCCCCACTTACGCAGAGACCGTCATCCTGAAGGCGGGGCGGGCAGGGCGAGCGAACATCAGGCTTACTCGCAGGCGCCGCGGGCAGCCCCTGCGGCACACCTCAAGGTAAGATCGGCAAAATAACCAAAAAGCGGGCATGGATGAGCGGGCCTGCTCCGCATTCTTACGGCATAGAGGTCCTTCTGGAGCGCACCGTCCACGCATCAAGGATTGAAAATCCAACATGTTTATATCCAGGCTGGTCGTCAGAAATTTTCGCAACCTTCGCTATATCGACACGCCACTCCACTCAGGAGTGAATGGCATTGTCGGCGAGAACAATAGCGGAAAGTCGAACGCGATACTTGCGCTCAGAACCTGCCTGGATGTCGACCTTCCTTCGCGACTTCGCACGCTGGTGCCGTCAGACGTGCACACGTCAGTGGATCTCGCGAAGCCCTTCCAAGTCCTGATTGGCGTGGAATTCGCGGACTATTTGGGGAATCTAAGTGAGCTAGCGCTGCTGCACGCGTGCCAAATTTCTGCCGACCGAGCCCGAATCTTCTACCGATTCCGGCCAAAGAGGCTGGCACGAGAGATGATCGCAAACGGGGAACGGGTCGCAGAAGACCTTCAGCTTGAGGACTATGGATGGGAGATCTGCGGCGGCGGCAATCCCAAGGTCGACCTCAAGGACTTAGAGTGGGATGAGGACACCGGCGAGTCGATCAGGTTCTCCGATCTCCAGTACTTCCAGGTGGTCAGTCTGCACGCGTTGCGGGACGTGGAGCAAGATTTGAGGAATGGACGAATCTCTCCGCTGGTCAAACTTCTCGAGACTAAAAAGGTAACTGCGGAGGAACAGAACGAGTTCATTCGCCTGCTAGTTGCCGCCAACGCCGCCATCGCTTCCGCGGACTCGTTAGGGCAAACGGCCAAGGGCATCGAAAAGGCGCTGCGAGAGGTTACGGGTCCTAGCTATGGCATTAGCACATCCATTGGGGTGGGTGACCCCACGTATGAATCGATCCTTCGGTCACTGAAGATCCTTCTGTCCGAGGAGGAGGGCCTGGCGAATGCCGATCCATCCAAAAACGGACTCGGCCTCAATAACGTTCTCTACATCGCGATTTGGCTTGAGTACCTTCGCGCCCGAACAAAGCGTGCCGGCAGTGCCGGACAGATCATTCTTATTGAGGAGCCGGAAGCGCATCTGCACCCCCAGCTTCAGCTGAGCCTCGTGTCTGCATTGAGCCAGATCGCAATGCAGACCATCTTGACCACACATAGCACACACATCACAGCGCGCCTTCCGCTTTCCTCCCAGGTGGTGATGACAAGGAAAGGTGGCGAGATAACGAGCCACGCGATTTCACGCAACGCCGCCCTTTCTCCTGAAGACCGAAGGGATCTGGAGAGATACCTCGACGCGACCAAATCAACACTTCTCTTTGCCCGCAAAATTATTCTCGTCGAAGGAGCTGCCGAGCTCATTCTTCTACCATGCTTAGTCCGGGAAATGATGGAGATTGACCTCGAAAAGCACGGCATCTCGGTGATTCCGGTAAACGGCAGACACTTCGCCCCCTTCATGAAGCTCCTCGAAGGCGGAAAGCTTGGCAAGCGCTGCGCAGTCGTCGGCGACGCAGACCTCCCTCCCGCGATCGACGAGGAGGAAGACCAAGATGTAAGCGAGACTCGGGCCGATCTAAAGGCGCTGGAGGGATCGGCGGTTAAGGTGTTTTTCGGTCGTACAACGTTCGAGCGCGAACTTGCGGACGTGCACAACGCGAAGATGCTTGTCGCGGCAACCAAGGAGTCAGGCCTGAAGGTGGCCAGTGAGAAGTTGGCCTCGCTAGCCACAAAGGTAAAGGCGCTTCCCGAGGAGGATGCCGGCCGACATCCCTTAGAGGAGGAGTTTCGTGACAAGGTATTAAGGGTGGCCATTCGCATCGGGAAAGCGCGATTCGCTCAGCTGTGCGCAGCCCACATCAACCAGGCCGTCCTTATCCCCGACTACATCTCCGACGCCGTGGATTGGCTGATTGAAGAATGAACCTCACGGATCAACAGCGTCGAGCGACTGCGATTGATGGGCACACGTATATCGAGGCTTGCCCGGGAAGCGGAAAGACGCGTGTACTTACGGCCAAGTCGGTGGCGGAGAGTCTGCTCGTCGCGGACTCCCCGCGAAAGGTCGCTTGCATTACTTTCACGAATGCTGCTGTTGACGAACTTCAGCATCGCTTAGCCACACAGCTCAACGAGAAGCAACTGCAGTCCATCGAAGTGTGTACGATCCACTCGTTCTGCCTAAATCATATCTTCAAGCCCTTCCGCTATCGCTTAGACAGCTACGCAGATCGCTTTGAGCTCGTCGCAGCAGAGGAGGATAGGGCGCGTCAGTTGCTGAGCGAAGTCGCCCACCAATCAGGCTTCTCCGCGCCAAGCCAGAAGATTTTCGAGGCGTTCGCCCAAGTAAATATTGACGCCATGGGAAATCCTGTCGTCAACGGCAATGACCACTTTCTGCTTCGTTGCATGCCGAAATACTGGGATGCCTGCAGAGAACGCGGATGGATCGACTTTTCCCTTCTTGTCTACGAATCACTCAGCATCCTTCAGCACTTCAAGGAAGCACCCAAGAGTCTGTCGGCGAAATTCAGGACCATTCTTGTGGACGAATTCCAAGACACCTCGGAGATACAGCTAGCCGTCTTGAGGCAAATCAAAGGAGCGAATGAGTCGACGTTCTTTTTAGTTGGAGATCCGCACCAATCCATCTACCGTTTCGCGGGTGCCTCACCAGAAGCGGCCGCACAGTTCATAGATGCGATAGGCGCAGACGCGAGCTGCCCGTTGTATGGCAATTTTCGATCCTCCGATGAAATCGTCTCAATGTCAGACCGACTCATGCCGCGCAGGCCGGCCATGAGAGCTATTGGAGACAACGCAAAAAAGGGAATTAGCGCAGACGTCTTCCACTCACCAAGCATGCCGAGGGCGATCGTTGAGCACTTCGTTCCGCAAGCATCGAGCTCCGGCCTGGAACTTGGCTCATGTGCCGTTCTTGCAGCGTGGTGGATAGATTTGCTTCCCATCGCCCGTGCGTGCACGCAAGCAGGCATTCCTGTGGTTGGACCTGGCGCCAGGCCCTATAAACGCGGCCGCCTGATAGTGCCCGTCCTAGAGAACTTGGCAGCGGCCTCTACAAACTCCATAGCGCTTGCGAGTACCCAACGCGCATTAGCACGAGCGCTGGTTGAGCTCGGAAGCCCGGGAGGCGGGGAAGAGGTGCAGGGGTGGGAGGGACGCCTACTGGCGCTGGTGATTCAGAAGAAAGCGCAAGCTCTGCTCGGCAGTAACCCCAGCGCCATCGCATGGATCGGCGCCATGGGCGAGTCCGTTGACCAGATTCTCGGGCAACATGGCATTGATTCGCGGCACGCGTTCCAAATGTCCGCCAACGATGTCATAGCCGACCTTCGGGCACGCGAATCAGGCGGGCACCTTGATTTATCGAAACTTACCGTAAGCGGACTAGGACTTTTCGCCAGCCCGGAGCGTGCCTTGAAGCTGCTGACGGTACATCAGTCAAAGGGGCGAGAATTCGAAGCCGTAGCCATCGTCGGTATGAATGAGGGGCGCTTTCCACACTTCAGTGCCAAGACAGAACCTGAGATTGAAGATGGTCGCAGGTCTGCCTATGTTGCGTTTACTCGAGCCAAGCGCCTTCTGAGCATTTACGTGGACACATCAGACCGTAGAAATCCTGAGTCCCGATTCATCGCCGAGATGAGCAGCACTCGCTAGAAGTAGGCTCCGGAGTACATCCAGCGAAGCCAGCCATCCAGCGCTCCAGTCTTTGGTCGCAGGCAACTGTTGCGCCATGCGCAGGCAATCGGGACATCGCCCCGCAACACCTAAGAATATACCTCTAGTGCGCATAATGTATATTATGTAAAATTACATTTGTACGTAGGAACAGCCCTTTGCCGAGCTGAAGCCAGTTTTAGCCACCGGCGCCCCTAACCCCTCCGCCCCACCGCTGGCCGGTTTTCAGCCACCCATAGCCCTCGATCTCGCCAGCCTTGGCCAACACCCACACAACCGCCCACGAACTGCGCAACCCTCAAAACTGCGACACCCGGTGCGGAACCGTACTCGCGAAGACACCATGATCCATGCCGCTCAGACGACAGCACGTCTGTCGCCGACTGAGCATTCCCCGGGGCTCATCAACGCACGCCCCTTTTTTGGATCACCAATTTAGATCGATCTACATCAATCCCGGATCACCGCCCACGGTCCGGCAACAGATGGATTGGATTCCCCATCGCATTCGTGGGCATCCGATAGGAGCGCTTCTGATCATGAATCTCGAAGCCGTACGCGTACGAGTCCGGACACTGCTGGCCGTGATCGGCCTGACCGTGGCCGCCGCAACGCCTTCCTTTGCAGCCGAGCAGGCATCGCCCGCCAATCCTCGAACCGATGGCCCGACCGCCGTCGCCCGCGCACGCGTGGCGGCGGACGTGCTGATGAATTCGTACGATCCCGGCAAGGCCTGGTTTCCCTCCAGCTGGTGGAATTCCGCGGTCGCCCTGCAAACCATCGCCGATTACATGCAACGCACCGGCGACCGCCGTTATCTCGGCCAGCTGGACAACACCTTCGAAAAAGACAAAGGCGTATTTCCACCGGGAGTGCTGTCGGGCGATCCCTTGCTGGGCAATTTCACCAGCCGGGCCATCGACGATTCGGAATGGTGGGGTTTGACCTGGCTGCAGGCCTACGACCTCACCAGGAATCCCAAATACCTGGATATGGCGGTCACCATCGCCAACTACGTGAATAACTATTGGGATGCCGGTAGCTGTGGCGGCGGCGTCTGGTGGAATGCCGAGCGCACTTATAAGAATGCCGTCACCAATGGATTATGGATCCGGCTTACCGCGGAGCTGCATAACCGCATCCCCGGCGACCAGTTGTGGCTGGGCCGGTCGCGCACCGCATGGGACTGGTTTCAGCACAGCGGCATGATCAACGCCAGCGGCCTGGTCAACGACGGCCTTACCGATGCCTGCACCAACAATGGCCAGAACGTGTGGACGTACAACCAGGGGCTGGCGATCGGCGCCGGCCTGGAATTGTGGCGAGCCACCAGGGACCCAGCCATCCTGGCCAGCGTGCGGCGCCTCGCCGATGCAGCCATTGGCCCGGGTGCGCTGGCCACCGATGGCGTATTGACGGAATCCTGCGACGCCATCACCCAGACCTGCGACGACAACGGCAAGCAGTTCAAAGGCATCTTCATGCGCTATTGGACCGACCTGGTCGACACCACGCGCGACCGCCGCTACGCCGCATTTCTAAGCCAGCAAGCGGAAAACATCTGGAACAACGACCGCGACGCGGCTGGCCGCCTCGGCACACGCTGGTCCGGCGCCACCGATAACGACCACCCCAATGTGTTCGACTGGCGCACCCAGGCCAGTGCGCTCAGCGCACTGATCGGCAATGTGCCGATACCGCCGCCGCTGGAATCGCTGGCCGCGACGATGTCGCCGGCGCAGCCGGTGATCATGCCGTCCGCATCCGGCGCCACGCCTGTCGCCATCGATCTCGGCATCTCGGCCACGGGATTCATTCCGCTCCGCGCACTGGCCTCAATCGATGCACCTGCCGGCTGGAATGTTTCACCGCGAGCCGCCCAGATACCCCTGCAGCCGCACGGCAATGCCATCCCAGTCAACGGCGCGCTTGCGCTGAAAGTTGCCGTGCCGAGTTCGGCCACCGATGGCCATCACCTGGTCACCGCGAACTTGATGGCGGCCGGGTTGCGCTTCACCACCCAGGCCGATGTGCTGGTCGCGCACAAGATCGATTTCGACACCGGCACCGTCGACGAAAATCCCTGGCTGTTCGATCCGGATGGATCGCAGAGCAACGGCGTGCAGAATCGCTTTGCCGACGGCAATGCCCACTTCACCTATCGCCTCCCCTTCCCCGCCGATACCACCGCCGCGAATGTCACCCTGACCATCGACGCCGAATTCCTGGTGCAGGTCAGCAACGACAACCAGCACTGGACGACCGTGCTGCAGGAAACCCGGCGCATTACCGATGGATCGAACAAGGCGGATCGCAGCATCGACCTGACGCCCTATCTCGGCCCCGCCGCGAATGGTGCGCGGCCGATTTACGTAAGGGTGTCGGATGCCTTCCCTGACGATGGCTGGGGCGGGCGCGTCTATCACGTCGCCGCGACTATCGTCGAATAAGCCAGGCGATGCCTCCGCCCTGCTTACCTCGGGGCGGAGGCATCCACCATCGGCGATCAGTCCAGCGCCGGAAACGCCGCGATGCGCAGCTTCGCTCCGGCATAAGGCACCAGCGTAATCGCCTGGACGTCTTCGTCGCCCGATGGCTCCGCCTTGGCCGGCACGGGCTCGGCATTGCCATCGGAGGCTTTCCATGCCGGCACATAACGCCCCTGCATCGCCAGTTGAACCGCGGGCGCCGCGCCGGCGAAGGGCCTCTCCGCCACAGGATGCTCGGTCACAGCGACCTGCACGTCCGGCCTGATGCCGAGATTCCAGCGGGAGCCGGGATAGACCTGCCAATCGCTGGTCATCTCGCGCTTGCGCCAGACCACCCAGTGCTCCTCGATCGGCAAGGCATAGAGCAAGGCGCCCCGGCTGAAACTCAGCGCACCGTTGTAGCCACGCTCGACCTTTACCGCTGCACCAAACGTCAATTCGACCGTGTCGCCCGGCGCCCAGGTGCGCTCGATCGTCGTAAAGCCCGGGGAAACCTTGACCGGCTTTCCATTCACCGAGAGATGCGTGCCTTGCGACCATGCAGGTATGCGCAACTTCAGCGGAAACGCGATGGCGCGCTCCGGTTTCAAGGTCATGCTGACGGCTTGCCGGAATGGATACTCGCTGACCTGCTCGATGACCACGCGTACGCCGCGCACCTCGGTGGTCACCGTGCAAGGCGCATAACTCATCGCCGCCAATCCCCGATCCGCCGTCGCCATCCACAGGCTGTTGGCGAACTTCGGCCAGCCCTGATGGAAATTCGCGGTGCAGCAGCGGAAATTCGGCTCCAGCCCGAACAGATTCGATTCCGGCCCGTCCGTGGTCCAGGGCTCGCGATGCAGGCTGCATTCGACCTGGTTGGGTTGCTGGTTGTATTGGTGCGCCCACATGTCGTCGGTCAATGCGGCAGGCAGCGCATTGAAGGCGATGCGCTCCAGGCGGTCGCCCAGGCCGGCATCCCCGGTAACGGCCAGCGCCACCTCCAGCGAGAACATCGCCTCCACCACGGTGCACAGTTCCGTGCCTTGCGAAGGGCTGCGGCCGGCCAGATGCTCGTCCGCGGAGAACATGCCATTGGGCAGGCCGTGATAGGTATCCAGCATCCGCAGCTGATGATGGATGGCCTCGCGATCGGGCGCACCGCCAGACACGACGGACCACATCGGCGACGCCTTCAACGACTGCGCGATATTGACGCCGTGCACCTGCAGGCCGAGGTCCTGCATGAACGCGTCCGACGCACCGGCCTGCTTGCGCAAGGCTTCGGCATCGGTCTTTTCCTTGAACGGAAAATGCGCATACATGCTCTGCCAGTCGTAACCCTGCTGCCTGAGCAGATGCGCCAGCTCCAGCAGCTTCGCATCCTGCGTGCGCTGATACAGCCACAGCACGGAAAGCAGCTCGTCCTGCCAGCGCATCCGGCCCCAGTCGCGCAGCGGGCGGGCCGGCAATGCCTGCAACTGATAATGGAAATACCGCGTCATCAGCGGCATGACGCGCGCATCGCCGGTCAGCTCGTGATACTGCGTCAGCACCTTGAGCATGACCATGCGCGGCCACCAGTCGTCGTTGCCGCGCGGACCGAACATGCCGTTTTCCCAGGGATGGTCCAGCGTCCAGTCGATAAAGCGCATCGCCTTCGCCTTGAGCTTCGGCGAATCGAGCTGCCACGCGAGCGGCACCAGGCCATCGAGAAAATACGGGCCGTCCTCCCACGACTCGCCCTTCCCTCCCGACCACCCGCTATCCGGACCCACGATCGGCCAGAACTCATCGAGATGACCACCCAGGCCATCGGCCTGGATCTGGAGCTGCCGCAACAGCCATCCGCTCGCCTTGATCGAGCCGGCCGGAAGCAAGGCAAAGGGTTGCTGCGCCAACGGTGCCTGGGGAAACAACGGAGCATGCTGTGCGCGGCCGGCTGTTTCCGCGGGCCGCGCAGCTGCCGCATGAAGCGGACGGAAGGTCAGTGTGCCTGCCACTCCAGCCAGGGCCATCCCTTGCAGAAAGGACCGGCGGCTTATCGAAGACAGCGAAGGCATGCGCGCACTCCCGAACCGTGACGATCCGCAGAGTGTTGTCTAATTGTCAGACAAATTCAAACCAACCAGGAAATCGCCCCTGCCGACACCAGCCCATCAACCCTTCGGATCCTCGAAAGCCAGCTGCGTCTGCAGCATCACCTGGTAGACGCGCCGCCCCATGGGCGTCAAGCCGTGCACCCGAAGGTCGATGGTCCGATAGCCGGAGGCATCGGCGATGATCTCGCAGTGGATCAATCCATGCTTATGCAAGGTACTGAAACCACCCAGCACCTGCGCGCGCGAATCGCTTCCGCCCGCGTCGTACTCGGTGGCGAGCAAGGGCGCGCATAAGGCGGTTGCGTGCAACAGATCGAAGATCAGCGCTATGTCAGCGAAGGACATGAGCACCTCCTGCGCCGGCCGGCGCCCGCATGGACCGCGCGGGCGCCCTGCCATCGCCCATGCGCGCGGCGGCTTCGGACAACGCCGGCGAAATAAGCAGCGTCTCCCGCAAAAACCGATGCATGCCGCGCCCGCATTCGCTGGCGCCCTCATCGAACGAGATGATGCTGTCCTCGCCGGCGGCAAAACTGACCACCGGCGGCTCGATCATCCGCTCTCGCCACAGCATGCAAAGACAGGAAAGGATTTCCGAACGGGTGTATTTGCCATCGCGCCCGTAATGAACGACGTCGAGCCGCCCTCGCGCGATCGCGGCGCCCAATAAATCATAGACGAGAAAAATATCTGCATAAGGCATGCGGAAAACCCCTAATCAGAGGCCGCCAGACTAGGAATGCGACAGGGCCTTACCAACAGGAAATTTCTCGTACTCCCCCCGCACCAATGCGGTACGCGAAAAAGCCCAGCGAACTGGACGATTCTGGACGGAATGCGGAGCCTCACGCGCTGGAATGATGCTGCCCGCGAATCAAATCCGCGGGCCATTCAAACATCACCAGAGAGGTATGCCATGACCTTGCTTCGTTCGATGATATGGATCGTATCCTGCACCCTCGCCTCGGCAGCCGCTTGTGCGGCGGAATCGCGCGCCATCAGCGTGCACGTGCTGGATCAGGTGCGAGGACAGCCCGCCGCCACCGTGGGCGTCACGCTGGAGGAACAGTCAAAGGGAGCGGACAGCTGGAAGATGGTCGCGCACAGCACTACCGACGAGCACGGACGGGTCGCCAGCCTGCTGCCCGCGGACAAGCCCCTGCACAAAGGCGTCTACCGCGTCACCTTCGCCACCGGTGAATGGTTCGCCGCGCATCACCAGGCCACGTTCTTCCCTTCCGTCACGGTGACCTTCAGCGTCGACGATCCCGCCCAGCCATATCACATCCCATTGCTGCTCAGCCCCTTCGGCTATTCCACTTACCGCGGAAACTGAATGCGCACGGGCACCGGAGCCGACGAACGGCTCCGGTGCCCGGCATCGCCGGACATTAAGAAGGTCCCCTCCACCGGCCATCCGCCGCGCCAGGAGCCCAGGGGGTGACAGACCGCTGGCGCCGGATGGAATGTCCATCCGGTGGAGAGGAGAGACGGGAACACCAAAGTCAAGCGCGAAGCACGATCATCGCCTCGATGCAGAACACATTAGCGAGCAAGAGCACCACCGGTTAACCGGATTATTCCAGCGACAAGACCCCACCCTCACGGCGCCCGCCCACGCGATACCGACGCTCCGCCACAGGTCGCCTGCAAATAGGCATAGTCCCTCGCCCCATGCCGCGCCGCATCCACCGCCGGCAATCGATAATGGAAGCTGCACACGCGCCCCTCGTCCATATGCACATCCAGGCGCCCTTCGTCGGCGATGCCGCGCACCAGCGCGCGCCCGCCTTGCGACACCACGCCGACGACCCGGCCTGCATCGTCAAACACATCCGAGCCGAACGGAATCGCCGCGCTGTCCGCGGGACTGAGATCGATCACCGCCACCCGCCCCTTGCGCGTCGCGAACGCCGCCATCACCACGGCGCCGTTGCGTGGCACCACTTCGTGGCTTCCCGTAAGCAGTTCCACTTCGCTGGACAGTCCTTGCGGATTGAGCTCGATCTGGTTGCGCCGATACGGAGTCAGATACGGCACGATCGCGTAGCCGCGTCGGTCGAGCTTGACGCCTGGGTACGAGCTGACAGCAGCACCTGCCGCATCCGGCGCCTTGATCAGCGCCACCGTATCGCCCAGCCCCTGACCGAAAGTCACGCCGCCCGGATGCACCAGCATCGCGCCGGAGGCGCCGAATGCGTATTGCCGATAGCCCGGCCCGAATGCCAGCGAGCCGTTCAGCAACGCATACGGATGGCGATAGGTGCCGCTGCCATTGAATGCGGTACTGCCCTGCGCATCGCGCGAAACCGACGCGCCGTAACTGATGCGGTCACCTCGCGAGCCGCTGTATGCCACCTGTTCGCTATGTCCTTCGCGGCCGAAGCCGATGCTGGTGTCCACGGTGTCGCGGCTCAGCGGAATGGAAAACGTGGCGTAGACCCGGTTATCCGTCCGCCCTGCTCCATCGCGCTGCCTGGCCGCGGAGACCGAGTAATTGAACCAGCGCGTGCTGCCGTTGTAGCTAAGCTGGTACTGCACATCCGAACCGGCACCGCCCCAGTAATTCTGGGTCGAGCCGGTCAGGTTCAAGCTCCCGCTGCCGCCTACCGACTGGCTGAGCGTGATCTGCGCGGAGTTGCGCCGGTGCATGGCGCCGATACCCATCGCGGACGTACTCAGCACCGCATCGCGCAGGCTGTAGTAATCGCGGGTCGAATAGCGATAGGCCGCCACCGATAGATTGGTGCCGGTGGCGTTGAGATTCTTGCTGTAGCTCAGCCGCAGGCTATCTCCTGAAGCAACGCGCCCACCGCCGAATGCACCATCGCCGATGGCAGCATCCTTCGGCACCAGCGCCGGCGCGCGCAGCACGGTGCGCGCATGGGTCAGATCCAGGCCGAACGCGCCATACGGTGTATTCAACGCGGAACCGAACTGCACCGCCTGGTAATGCTTCGATATCACGGCGCCGGCATAGCCGGTGATGCGGTTGGACAATCCGCGCTGCCAAGTGGCCTGCGCCACCCACGGATGCACGTCCACTCCGGCTTCGCGGTAAACACCCGCCGCGGCACTGAAGCGCGTCGACCCTGGGCGCAGCATGCGCGTCACCGCCGCATAAGGCACGGTGAATTTCTGCTCGCGGCCATCGGCCTCCAGCACGCTGACTTCCAGGTCGCCACCATAGCCGGTCGGATACAGATCGTCGATGCGGAATGGGCCGGCCGCCACCGTCGTTTCATAGATGACGTAACCGTTCTGGCGGATGCTCACTTTCGCATTGCTGGCGGCGATGCCGCGCACCACCGGCGCGTAGCCCTGCTGCGAATCCGGCAGCATGCGTTCATCCGTGGAAAGCTGGACGCCACGCAGGGCCACCGTATCGAACAACTCACCGCTGGTGCTGAAATCGCCGGCGACCAGCTGCGACTTCAGCGCGGTGATATCCCGCTGCACATGGTTGCGCAGGTTCTGCCACTGCAAGCCATCGCGCCTGTTCCATTGCAATGACGACTGATGGCGGAAACGCCACGCTCCCGCATTGAAACCGCCGGTAAGCCCCAGATAAGCCTGGCCGTCCTGACTGCCACCGCCCTGTCGCTGAAACCAGTTGAACTGATAATTGAGCAGGCCGGCGGTGATGCCGTTGTCCCAGCGCGAAGGATCGACATAGCCGCGCGCACTGCGCCGCATGGCCGCCTGCGGAATGCTTACATCCAGGCGCTGCTCGCCCAGATCGAAACGCACGCTCGCCGATGGCACCAGCGAGGCCAGATCGACGCAAGGCTGCGCGGCAGCTTCCGGCGGAAGCTTGTCGACCAGGCCGGATACGAAAGCGTAAGGCAGGCATGCCGTGGCATCGCGTTTGTTCGGGCCGGCCTTGAACACAATGCTCTCGCTGCCGTGCAGCAGCTCGTTGACGTAGATATTCACGCGGTACGTGCCCGGCGCCACCTGCTCGCCCTGGCTGAACTTGGCCAGGTCCGCGGAGCCGACGCCGCCCGGCAGGAACACCGGATCGAAATCCACCGCATGCGCGCCTTCGGCGGCCGGCGCTTCCACGGCGCCAGCGAAAACCGGACTGATCACCAGCACGCCGCCAGCCAGCGCGCGCATCATCCATAAATGAAGAATTCTGGGCCGCAATCGTCCAGCCCCGCCTCCTACGAGGCAGGTCGTCGCCTTGCTCATAAGTCGTTCCTGAAGGGTGGTGGGCAGGGATATCAGGGGGCGGGCGTCGCCGTGTACTCGCGGCTTGCGCCGTAGTCGTCGATGGCGACATAACTCACGCGCGGATGCCCAGGCTGCGCATGCAGATCCTTCAGCGCGAAGCGCTTGCGGCCTTGAGGCTCGATCATGCCGTCGCCGCCCTGGATATCCTTCGCGCCGTCCTGCAGCACCACGCTGCTGAGCGACACGTGATACGGGCTGCGGTTTACCGCCTCCAGCAGATAGCCATCGCCATCGCGCACCATCGACCAGGACAGCCCGGCCGCCGCCTCTTCCGGCTTGCCCTGGATGCCGTCGGGACGGAAGAACAGCTTGATGCGCGAACGGATGGCGAATTGCAGCATGTTCTGCTGCGAGTCCTTATTGGCCTTCGGCGGAATCTCCAGCACGTTGAGCCAGAACACCGACTCCTTGTCCGCCGGCAGCGGATCGCCCGTGTACACCAGCCGCACGATCTGGCTGCGTCCGGCATCGAGCCGCGCCATCGGCGGCATCAGCACGAACGGCACGCGGATGGCATCCGGTGCCTGCCGCGGATCGCCCAGGTCGAGCCAGGACTGCACCACCACCGGCTCGGCGCCCTCGTTGCGCAGGCGCACGTCGACTTCCTTGCTCTGTGCCGGATATGCGCTTGCCACCGACATACGCGCCCATGAATCGGCGGACCGGCATCTGCCGATTCTCGCCCTGACCGCCAGCGCCCTGCCCGATGAAGCCGAACGCTGCTCGCAGGCGGGCATGGACGCGCTGCTGGTCAAGCCGACGGGGCTCAGCGAGCTGCAGGAGGCGCTGCATCGATGGATGCCCGCCGCGGCCGGCTTGCGCCGGAGCAAGGAGGCGGCGGAACCGGCGTTCTCGCCCATCGAGGCGCTGACGGAATTGTTTGGCCCATCCGCGCGGCTGGACGAACTGCTGGACGGCTTTCTGGCGACGGCGCGCGACGACCTGGCGGTATTCGACGAGGCCTTGCGGGCGGAGGATATCCAGGCCATCGCCGGCTGCATCCATCGCATCGATGGCGCCATCAAGATCTTCGGCGCGGCCGGCCTGGCCGATACGGGCGAACATATCCGCACCGCCTTGCTCGCGCAGCAGCGGGTCGATGGCCAGGAAGCGCCGCTGCAGCACTATCGGCAGGACCTCGTAAACCTGATCGATACGCTGGCCCGCCATCGGGCCGGGCTTCACATCAGCGCGGATCACGCCACCCGCTGATGGCGGGCGGCTTCCACGCCAAAAAAAAGGCCCCAGCGGGGCCTTGGCGGGAAACGTACGTGAACGATAACGCCCGGAGCATCTGCCATCGACCCTGCATGGCCAGCAAAATCCCGCGCGCAGCCCGCCGAAACAGGGAGATCTCGCAAAGAGAAGGCCCTCATTGCTGAGGGCCTTCGGGGTGACTGCCACAGCTTGTGGCGGTCGGGTGCCAGTGAGAGGAACGTTTTCACGGGCTGGCTCGAGAATGATCCAGTGGCCCAGGGGGAAGAGAGCTTGGAGTCATGTGTGTCGAGCCGTGTACAGATTGCCGGACGGCCTGCCCGATGTGGACTGGAAAATTCTGAAAGCGGCAACCCGCATCAGATTTCCATCAGCTGATCGAACACCGTGCCGCCTTCGACCGGCATCGCGATCACGTTCTGCAGCACGCGGCCGGGGAAGATGTTGTCGCCCTGCCCCAGGATGTTGGCCGGGTTGTACATGTGCGGCGCGTGCGACCAGCAGCGGTAGCCGAGCTCCTTGATCGCGCGCACTTCCGCCAGCGCCTGCTCCGGCTCCAGCCGCGCGTAGATCACCGGCCGATGCTTGCGCACCATCTCGACCGCGCCGTGCAGCAGCGGAATGGTCGAACCCGGCACGTTGATCTTGAGCAGGTCCAGGCCATCCAGGCCCAGGTCGTCGACGGCGACCGGACGCACCACGTCGTCGGTCTCGCAGCGCAGCGATGCGCCGCCCGGCAGCGCGCTCAGCGGCGCCGCCGCGCCGGTGCGGCCCAGCCACTGGTTGAGCGTATAGACATTGGTCAGGCCGTTCAGCGCCGCGGTGGCGCACAGCTGCTGGAAGCCGATGCGCGCCGGCTCCGCCACGTAGACCTTGCCGGCCTCGCCCACCACGCGTGCCAGCCACAAGGTGTGCGCGCCGTATTCGCCGCCGAACTGCAGGACGGTGTGCTGTTCCTGCAGCACGGAGCTGAGCAGATCGATTTCCGCTTCGGCCCATTCGCCGTAGAGCTGCAGCGAGCGCGCGGCCGGATGCTGCGAAGCGGTGGCGCTGACGACGCCGTAGCGCACGGTCCACAGCAGCGGCGGGACGGGTTCTTGAGCGGCGGCATTGAAAACGTTCATGGGTAGTTCCTCTTGGATGGTGATGACAACAGATGGATGGAAAGTGGATGGAGCGAGAAAGCGAGCGGCGAATCCGCTCAGGCGCTCGCCGCCTGCGCCGGGCGAAGCGAAGCCGCCAGCGCCGCGGCTTCCGCGCGCTTGGCCTTGGCGGCCGGACCGAGCAGCGCATCGGCCCATAGATGGAGAAGGCGGATCCTCGCCTCGATCACTTCAGGCGCGCCGTCGCCGGCGCAGGCGTCGTCGAGCGCGCGCAGCTCGAGCAGGCGCCATGCGCCATTCATGGCACCGAGCCGGTCCAGCCGCAGGTCGACCCAATGGGCCTGCCAGGCGCCGCGCGACGCGGCCGGCACGCTGCGCACCATGCGTTCGGCCAGCGCCTCCACGGCATCCAGCCAAGGGGCGCGCGCGGCCGGCGGCAAAGCCGCGGCATGGGCGGACAGGCGGCGCGATGCGCCCCACAGCTCCGCTTCGAGTTCCGGCGCGGGCTGGCTTTCCCAGGCCTTGAGCAAGCTGCCGAGACGAGAGAGCCAGCTTGTGCCGGACTGTTCTTCCTGCGGTGCGGCGGTGATGTCGCAGGCGACCGGCGCCACGGCTTCGACGATGGGCTGGCGGCTTTCCGGCTCGGCATCCATCACCCCGGATGCAGGCGGCTCGTCCGCGACGGGCATGGGCGATGAAATTTCCGCAGGCAGGTCCTGCGCATCGTCATGCTGCACGGCCTGATCCTCCACCGGCACAGCTGCGAGATCGGAAGGAGATACATCGAAGACGATTTCCGCCGGCTGCCCGGGCGCTGGCGCAGGCAACTGCGCGAACGCCTCCACCGGCGCCTCGACCCGTCCGGCGTCCACCTCGAACACCCATTCGAGCTGTCCGCCGACCATCGAAGCCTGCAAGGCATCGCCATGGATGCTCAGGCCCAGCCGGCACCATCTCGCCAGCGTTTCGGCCGCATCGCCCGCAAACGGCAGGTAATGCCAGTCCGGACGGAACGACAGCAACGGCCGCGGCCGCGCCACCGCCCTGCGCCAGCCGGCGAACTGCGCCGCACTCGGCGCGATGCGGCCGGCGATGGCGAGCAGCAGGCGCCAGTCGCCGGAGATGCTCAAGCCGATCGAGTCCCAGCGCTGCAGGAAGGCATCCGAGTCGAACTGGCCTGGGTCGTAGTCCCAGTGCGGACGGATCAGCTTGGGGCCGCCCCAGCGGATCGGCGTCCATGCTTCGCGCCGCCGGCGCCGCTGGCGTTCGCGCCGGCGGCGCCAGAGGATGAAGGCTCCGAGCACGCCGCAGCTGGCCACCACCAGCCACGCCACCGGATTGGCGCCGGCCTCGGCGCCGGGAGGAAGCGAGGGCGCCAGGTTCGGCGTAGCCACTTCCTCGGTCGCGAGCGGATCGACCCATGCGGTGGCAGGCGCCGTCTCCACCGCCGGCGTTTCAGCGGCCTCGGGCGGCGTAAGCTCCGGATCTTCAAGTGCAGGCGTATCGGGCGTGGGCTCTGCCTGCTTTGCGCGCCGCGCCTGCCGCGACGGCAGCGCGGACGCGGCCCGCGCTTTTCTGGCCTTGCGCTCCGCATCGACCGGCTCGATCGGAAAAGTCTGCGCCGGCATCGGCGCCGGCGCCGGCGGCGCATCGCCACCCTCGCGTTGCGCCGAGGCGGCGTCCCGGCCCGACGGCCGCTCCTGCCACGGTTCCACGCCGCAGGCGCCCATCGTCGAGGCGATGAAAACGGCGAGCACGGCCGGATGCAGGCGGCCTGCGCGACGGCGCACCGTCTTGGGCGCCGGCTCTGCCTGCGCATGATCGACGCCGTGCATCGTGGTGGCTGACATCTTGCCGAAGCCCCCTTCCGACACACTCGCCCGGCTTGGACGGATCGTTCCCATGACCGCCAGCGTATGAAAGCGGACCAGTGCGCTGAACCTGAATTTTCCGGAGCTGGGACCTGGCGCCACGCCGCGGTTGCGTTCCGGACTCATCTGCCGAGGCGAAGGAGGAGGAATGTCGGCGAAAAGTCTTATTCCAGTACGCAGGCTTCGGTGACGGCGAAAGCGGGCAAATTTCTGGATAAATCCCATTCAAGCGATCGTGGCGGATCGCTAACTTGATCCGGCACCACTCCACACGAACGGCAGGAACTCGCATGAGCATCAGACTGGGTGTCGGCGTCCTGCTTGCCTGCATGGTCACGGTGGCGCTGGCCTGGCTCGCGGTGGCGCGCCCCTTCGCCGCGCACCCGCCGCACCGTCCGCCCGCGCTGATCGCGCACCGCTGCGGCACCGCGGACGCGCCGGAGAACACGCTCGCCGCCTGCCGCCTGGCCATCTCCTACGGCGTCAAGAAACTCTGGGTCAGCGTGCAGGTCACCCAGGACGGCATTCCGGTGCTGTATCGGCCGCGCGATCTTTCCGCGCTCACCGACGGCACCGGCGAAGTCGCGCAAACGCCCTATGCGGCGCTGGTGAAACTCAATGCCGGATGGCAGTTCAAGGAAACGGGAGCCTCCGGCGCCGTGACCTATCCGTACCGGGATACTCCAGTGCATATACCGGCATTGGAGGACCTGATCGACCAGCTGCCGGAAGACGTCGAGCTTTTCATCGACATCAAGACGCCGGACGCCGCACACGCGGCGCAAGCCATCGCCGGGGTGCTGCAGCGCCGGCATTTCTGGAGCAGGACCTGGCTCTATTCGACCCAGGCGGACAACCTGCAGGCCTTCGGGCCCCATGCGCAGGCCCGCCGCTTCGAGGCGCGCGAAGCCACCCGCCAGCGGCTGCTCAGCCTGCTGCTGGAACAGCGCTGCCCGGGAAGCCCGCCCGCCGGCGCGCAGGTCGGCTTCGAACTGCGCCGCGACCTGGAAGTCACCGAGGCGCTGACTCTGGGCAAGGGCACCAGCAAGGTCTCGGCACTGCTGTGGAACGACCACGCCATCGCCTGCTTCAACGCGGCCGGCGGCACCCGGATCGTCCTGTTCGGCATCAACAGCGAGCCCGATTACCGGCTTGCCGCCGGGCTCGGCGCCGACGCGGTCATGGTGGATTCGCCCAAGGCGGCCTCCGCGTATCGGCTGCGCGACCGCGGCCCGCTGCGGCGCCTGCTCGCCCGCTGGGGCTGGCCCGGATCCTGACCTTTTCCCGCCGTCGATGGCGGCTGTAACTTTCTTGTTATCCCGCCATCGGAAACGATGTTCTGTGCTAATTTCCATCCGGACAATGGGACCAGTCCTATTCGTCCAGCAGTCTCTCGAGCCGCATCGCCCCCTTCGCCGGGCGGCATGTCCAGCCAACTGACGGGAGCAGCACAGCGATGGCACTTACACGTCGCGAGTTCATCAAGATCACCGGCCTCGGCCTGGCAGCATCGGGGTTGGGCGTCCTGGGCTTCGGCGCCTCCGGCGAGGCGCAAGCCGCCGCCGTCAGGCCGTTCAAGCTCACCCACGCCACCGAGACGCGCAACACCTGCACCTACTGCTCGGTGGCCTGCGGCATCCTGATCTACAGCATGGGCGACCGCGCCAAGAACGCGCGCTCGAACATCATCCATATCGAAGGCGACCCGGACCATCCGGTGAACCGCGGCACGCTCTGCCCCAAAGGCTCGGCCCTGCTCGACGTGGTGCATGCGCCCACCCGCCTGAAAGCGCCGCGCTACCGCGCCGCCGGCGGCACCGAGTTCAAGGAAGTCTCCTGGGACTTCGCGCTGGACCGCATCGCCCGGCTGATGAAGGACGACCGCGACAAGAACTTCATCGCCAAGAACCCGGCCGGCACCACGGTGAACCGCTGGACCACCACCGGCATGCTCGCCGCGTCGGCCTCGTCCAGCGAAACCGCCTACCTCACCTGGAAGGTGGCCCGCTCCCTCGGCATGGTGGTGTTCGACAACCAGGCGCGCGTCTGACACGGACCGACGGTGGCCAGTCTGGCCCCATCATTCGGTCGCGGTGCGATGACCAACACCTGGCAGGACATCAAGAACGCCAATGTCGTGGTGGTGATGGGCGGCAATGCCGCCGAAGCGCACCCGTGCGGCTTCAAGTGGGTGATCGAGGCGAAGATCGAGAACGGCGCCAAGCTCGTGGTGGTCGATCCGCGCTTCACGCGCACGGCCTCGGTGGCCGACTACTACGCGCCGATCCGCCCCGGCACCGATATCGCCTTTCTTAATGGCGTGATCCACTACCTGCTGGAAAAGGACGCGATCCAGCACGAGTACGTGCGCGCCTACACCAATGCCAGCCTGATCGTGAAAGACGGCTTCGGCTTCCAGGACGGCCTGTTCAGCGGCTACAACGAGGAAAAGCACAGCTACGACAAGTCCAGCTGGGACTACGAACTGGACAAGGACGGCTACGCCCAGTCCGACGACAGCTGGCAGCACCCGCGCTGCGTGATCAACCTGCTCAGGCAGCACGTGTCGCGCTACACGCCGGAAATGGTCTCGCGCATCTGCGGCACGCCGCAGGACAAGTTCCTGCACGTATGCGAGCTGTTCGCCAGCACCGCCGCGCCGGACAAGGCCATGACCAGCCTGTTCGCGCTGGGCTGGACCCAGCATTCGGTGGGCGCGCAGAACATCCGCAACATGGCCATGGTGCAGCTGCTGCTGGGCAATATCGGCGTGGCCGGCGGCGGCATGAATGCGCTGCGCGGGCATTCCAACATCCAGGGTTTGACCGACGTCGGCCTGCTCTCCAACCAGATGCCCGGCTACCTCACCCTGCCCAACGACCGCGAAACCAGCTTCGACGAATACATGAAGACGAAGCTGTACAAGCCGCTGCGCGCCGGCCAGACCAGCTACTGGCAGAACTACCGCAAGTTCGTGGTGAGCCTGCAGAAGGCGCTGTTCGCCGACGCGGCCACCAAGGACAACGACTGGGCCTACGACTGGCTGCCCAAGCTCGACGTGCCGCTGTACGACATCATTCGCGCGTTCGAGATGATGAACAACGGCCAGATGAACGGCTATATCTGCCAGGGCTTCAATCCGCTGCAGGCCTTCCCCGACCGCGGCAAGATCCGCCGCGGCCTGGGCAAGCTGAAGTTCCTGGTCACCATGGATCCGCTGGACACCGAAACCTCGCGCTTCTGGCAGGACTTCGGCCCGCAGAATCCGGCCAAGTCCGCCGAGATCCAGACCGAAGTGTTCCAGCTGCCCACCACGTGCTTTGCCGAGGAGAACGGTTCGCTGGTCAATTCCGCGCGCTGGCTGCAGTGGCATTGGAAGGCGGCGGATGCGCCGGGCGAGGCGAAATCCGACATCTGGATCATGACCGGCATCTTCCAGCGCCTGCGCGAGCTGTACCGCAAGGAAGGCGGCGCCTTCCCCGATCCGGTGCTCGGCATGAGCTGGAAGTACACCGATCCGCGCGAACCGGATCCGGAAGAACTGGCCAAGGAAATGAACGGCCGCGCGCTCACCGACCTCATCGACCCGGCCACCAATGCGGTGGTTACCAAGGCCGGCACCCTGCTCGACGGCTTCGCCCAGCTGCGCGACGACGGCAGCACGGCTTCGGGCTGCTGGATCTTCAGCGGCTGCTTTACCGAAAAGGGCAACCAGATGGCCCGCCGCGACGCCAGCGACCCGCGCGAGCAAGGCATCGCGCCGAACTGGGCCTGGGCCTGGCCGGCCAATCGCCGCATCCTCTACAACCGCGCCAGCGCGGACCCGGACGGCAAGCCGTGGAATCCGGCCAAGCCGGTGATCTCGTGGAACGGCAGCAAGTGGGTGGGCATCGACGTGCCCGACTATGGCCCCACGGTGAAACCGTCCGACGGCGTCGGCCCGTTCATCATGAATGCCGAAGGCATGGGCCGCCTGTTCGCCCGCGACCTGATGGCCGAAGGGCCGTTCCCCGAGCACTACGAGCCGCTGGAATCGCCGGTGGAGAACGTGCTGCATCCGAAGGTCAGCAGCAATCCGGTCGCGCGCGTGTTTGCCGATGACCGCGCCTCGTTCGGCAGCCCCAAGCAGTTCCCCTATGTGGCGACCACCTATCGGCTGACCGAGCATTTCCACTACTGGACCAAGCACGCACTGATCAACGCCATCCTGCAGCCGGAGGAATTCATCGAGATCGGCGAGGTGCTGGCCAAGGAGAAAGGCATCGAGCAAGGCGGCTGGGTGAAGGTGAGTTCCAAGCGCGGCGAGGTGATCTGCAAGGCCTACGTGACCAAGCGCATCAAGCCGATGACGGTGGACGGCAAGCCCACCCACGTGATCGGCGTGCCGATCCACTGGGGCTTCACCGGGCAGGCCCGCAAGGGTTACGGCGCCAACACGCTGACGCCGTCGGTGGGCGATGCCAATACGCAGACGCCGGAGTTCAAGGCGTTCCTGGTCAATGTCGAGCGCACCACGGCACCCGCGGCCTGAGGACTCCAGTCATGTCAGAACTGCAATCGCAAGACTACGTCCGCATCTCCGCCACCACCATGACGCCGCCGATGGCGCGCAGCCATGAGGACCAGGTCGCCAAGCTGATCGACGTCAGCCGCTGCATCGGCTGCAAGGCCTGCCAGTCCGCCTGCATGGAATGGAACGACCTGCGCCCGGAGATCGGCCACTTCGAAGGCTCGTACGAAAACCCGGCGGACCTGGGCCCCAGCGTATGGACGCTGATGAAGTTCGCCGAGCACGAGAACGAACAGGGCAACCTCGAGTGGCTGATCCGCAAGGACGGCTGCATGCATTGCGAAGACCCGGGCTGCCTGAAGGCCTGCCCTGCCCCGGGTGCGATCGTGCAGTACGCCAACGGCATCGTGGATTTCATCAGCGACAAGTGCATCGGCTGCGGCTATTGCGTGAAGGGTTGCCCGTTCAACATCCCGCGCATCAGCAAGCAGGATCACAAGTCGTACAAGTGCACGCTGTGCTCGGACCGCGTGTCGGTCGGGCTGGAACCGGCCTGCGTCAAGGCCTGCCCCACCGGGGCCATCATGTTCGGCGCCAAGACCGACATGCAGCAGCAGGCGCAGCTGCGCATCGTCGAGCTGAAGACGCGCGGCTTCGAGAACGCCGGCCTGTACGACCCGCAGGAAGTCGGCGGCACTCATGTGATGTACGTGCTGCATCATGCGGACAAGCCTTCGCTGTATTCGGGCCTGCCCGACAAGCCGCGCATCAGCGCCACCGTCGACCTGTGGAAGGGCTTTATCAAGCCGCTGGGCCTGGCCGGCATCGCGCTCGCCGCGCTGGCCGGCTTCTTCCACTGGATCAGCGCCGGCCCCAACGAAGTCACCGAGGAAGACGAGGCCGAGGGCGAGCGCGTGCTGCGCGAAGGCGAGGAGAAGCTGTCATGAGCCGCCCGAAGAACGCCATCGTGCGCTACACCCTGGCCAACCGCGTCAATCACTGGATCACCGCGATCTGCTTCGTGCTGCTGGTGCTGTCGGGCCTGTCGATGTTCCATCCGATGCTGTTCTTCTTGTCCGGCCTGTTCGGCGGCGGGCAATGGACGCGGGCGGTGCATCCGTGGATCGGCGTGGTATTGCTGGTGAGCTATCTGGGCCTGATCGTGCAGTTCTGGCGCGAGAACCTGCTGAACCGGGACGATGCCGCGTGGATGAAGTCGATCGACGCGGTGATCGTCAACGACGAGGAGCACACGCCGCCGGTCGGCCGCAACAATGCCGGCCAGAAGCTGGTGTTCTGGTCGATGACCTTGCTGATTCCGGTACTGTTTTTCAGCGGGCTGACCCTGTGGGAAGTGTACTTCGGCAGCGCCACCTCGATTCCGGTGCAGCGCGCGGCGGCGCTGATCCATAGCCTGGCGGCATTGGCCGCAATCATCATCTGGATCGTGCATGTCTATGCGGCGATCTGGGTGCGCCATTCGGTGCGCGCGATGACCCAGGGCTATGTCACGCCAGGCTGGGCGTGGCGGCACCACCGCAAATGGCTGCTGGAACTGGCGCAGCACGGCAAGCAAGACGGCGCGATCGTCAGCACCAGGAAACCACGCACGTGAGACAGGCCGAAGCGCCGCCCAGCGGCAAATGGACCGGACCTTCGCATGCCGGCGTCAAGGCGCCGGACCCGATCCTGCTACCCGATCCTGCCCGGCGCTTCGCCGCCACCGCGCAACGGCTGGAACAATTATCGGCGGGACATCCGATGGAAGCGTGGCTGCGCTTCGTCGCCGTGCTGGCGCGTGCGCAGCACGAGGTGGCGACCACGCTGGCGCCTGCCGCCACGCTCGATCCACCCAGCGTCGCGCAATCGATCGAAGCACGCTTGCCGCCGCTGGCGGCCGACGGCCATCGCCGCGACGTGTCCTGGCGCGAAGGGTTGGCGCTGCTGCTCGACCGCATCGATCGCAACAGCTTGCCCCCTCCGGCGCTGGCTGTCGTCGATGCCTTGCTGGGCTGCGAAGCCGCGATGCAGGAGCGCCTGGCCGACCAGTTCCTGCGCGGCGGCCTGTCCACCGCCGATGCCGGCGCGGCGATCTATGTCGCCGCCGCGTTGCAGGTCTACTTCACCTGCTCCGCCGCGCGCCTGAAAGCCGATGAGCTGCGACTGCTGGAAGAACGCGGACTGTGCCCCTGCTGCGGTTCGCCGCCGGTCGCCGGCATGGTCGCCGCCAGCGGCAGTACGCCGGGGACGCGCTATCTGTACTGCTCGCTGTGCTCCACGGCATGGAACCACGTGCGCGCCGTCTGCATCACCTGCAGCGGCACGCGGCATCTCGCCCTGCAAGCTATCGAGGGCGATCCCGGCGTGGTGAAGGCCGAGACCTGCGGCGAATGCCAGACCTACGCCAAGCTGCTCTATCAGATTCACGACATGAAGGCGGACCCGTACGCGGACGATCTCGCTTCGATCGGCCTCGACATCCTGGTCGCCGAAGCGGGTTTCTCGCGGCACGCGCCGAATCCCCTGCTGCTGGTCGCCTAGCGCAAGGCCAGCCACGCGGCGACGGCGCCGCCGAGCAGGCCGCAGCCAACCACCGCGGCGGCTACCGCCAGCAACACCCGCCATGGAAACGAGCGCGCCAGCATCGCCAATGACGGCAGGCTCACCGGCGGCAAGGTCAACAGCAAGGCCGCCGCCGGCCCGCTGCCCATGCCCAGCGCCAGCATCGCCTGCACGATGGGCACTTCGCCGGCGGTCGGAATCACGAACAGCATGCCGGCCAGCGCCATCGCGGCGATCCAGTACCACTGGTCGCCGATGGCCGGTCCGATCACGGGAAACATCCAGGCGCGGAACGCGCCCAGCAGCAGCACGATCACCAGGTATTCCGGCAGCAGGCGCAGCGCCATGCGTCCGAAGATCGCGGCCCAGCGCTTGCCGACTTCCGCGAGCGAATGCGGCTCGGGCTCGACGGTTGGCAAATCGGCGGGCGATGACTCATTCGCGGGTGCCGTCATCCGGCCGGCCAGATAGCCCAGGCCGAACACCAGCGGCACGCCGAAGCACAGGCGGAACACGGTCCAATGCCAACCGAGCACGAAGCCGGTGAACACCAGGGTCGCCGGATTGAGCACGGTATTGCCGAGCCAGAACGCCAGCGCCGGCCCCGCCGCGGCCTGGTGCCCGCGCATGCCCACCACCACCGGCGCCGCGCAGCAGGTGCACATCATCCCGGGCAACGCGAGCAGGCCGCCGGCCACCACGCCACCCATACTGCTGCTGCCCAGCACGCGCCGCACCCAGCTCGCCGGCAGCAGGGCCTGGATGCCCGAACCCAGCAGCAGGCCCAGCAGCATCGCCTGCCAGATCGCCTTGCCATAGGCCAGCGCATAGCCGATGGCCGCCTGCCACGACGGCGACGGCGCGCTCGCCGCATCGCCCATCAGGATCGAATGGCCGATCGCATGCCCGGCCGCGGCGACGAAGGCGCGGTCGTAGTACGGATGCCACTTCACGTAGAACAGGCCGGCGACGGCCAGCAACAGGAACACGCACAGGCGCGCAGCACGCGCAGCCGGCAAGGCGGTGGACATCGCTATCCCAACCCATGGCTTGGATGTAGCGGCCCTACAGGGCACGAAGCTGCCGACCGGTGCCGCAGGATGCAGGCGCTGCGGCGGGGGCAAGACATGCGCAAAAGGAGATCTCCTGCGCGCTGCGCAGAATGCTATGGATCTCGCGACTGCGTAAAGCCCCTCTCCCCCTGGGAGAGGGGTTGGGGTGAGGGTACGGGCGGAGCGCAAGAATGATGTGCACCGCTCCGCCCGGACCCTCATCCGGCTGCCGCCACCTTCTCTCCCACGGGGACTACCTTCGGGTCGCCGAAGGGAGAAGGGTTCCAACTTGAAGATTTGAGGAATACCGGAGCGCTGAACCCCTCTCCCATCGGGAGAGGGGTTCCACCTTCACTCACGCCTTGACCCTGCCCCGATCCGCGACGCAGCATAGGTCCCGCTGCGCGGCCTGAACTGTCACGCCAGCTTCGCCAGCGCGCGCTGTAATCGGATACCCGGCAATGCCCATGGACAAGCAATGTGACCGGCCCTGAGGCCACTTCCCTGCGCCACCTCCCCGCGGTTGCCACGGTATTGGCCACCCGCGAGGCCCTAGTCCTGGTCGAGCGCCATGGCCGCGTGGCCACCACGGACGCCATCCGCGCCGCGATCGATGAAGCACGCGACATCATGCGCGCCACGTCTTCGAGCGCACCCGGCGCCGACGAACTGGCGCAACGCGCCGCGGCGCGGCTGGATGCGCAACGGCCCAGCCTGCGCCCGCTGTTCAATCTCACCGGCACCGTGCTGCACACCAACCTCGGCCGCGCGCTGCTGGCCGAAGCCGCCATCGAAGCCGCCACCGCGGCGATGCGCCATGCGGTGGCGCTGGAATACGACCTGGACGAAGGCGAACGCGGCGAACGCGACGACCACATACGCGGCCTGCTGCGCGAACTGACCGGTGCCGAAGACGCCACCGTGGTCAACAACAACGCCGCCGCCGTGCTGCTGTGCCTCAACACCTTTGCGCTGGGCCGCGATGCGGTGGTCTCGCGCGGCGAGCTGATCGAGATCGGCGGCGCCTTCCGCCTGCCCGAGATCATGGCGCGCGCCGGCGCGCGCATGATCGAAGTGGGCACCACCAACCGCACCCATCCCGCCGACTACCGCGAAGCGCTCGGCGAACGCACCGGCCTGGTGCTCAAGGTGCATACCTCCAACTACCGCATCCAGGGCTTCACCGCGGAAGTGGGCGCGCGCGAACTGGCGGGCATCGCCGATGCCGCGGGCGTGCCGCTATTGAACGACCTGGGCTCCGGCATGCTGGTCGACCTGGCGCGCTACGGCCTGGCCAAGGAGCCGACCGTGCGCGAAGCGGTGGCCGAGGGCGCGCGGCTGGTCACCTTCTCCGGCGACAAGTTACTGGGCGGCCCACAGGCCGGCTTTATCGTCGGCGACCGCGCACTGATCGAACGCATCAACCGCAACCCGCTCAAGCGCGCGCTGCGCGTGGACAAGCTGCGCCTCGCGGCGATCGAAGCCACGCTCAAGCTCTATCGCGATCCGGACCGCCTGGCCGAACGCCTGCCGACCTTGCGCTTTCTTGCACGCACGCAAGCGGCGATCGCAGCCCAGGCGCATCGATTGCAACCGGCGGTTGCCGAACGGCTCGGCAACCGCTTCGACGTGGCGGTGGGCGATTGCCTCAGCCAGGTCGGCTCCGGCGCACTGCCCCTGGATACGCTGGCCAGCGCCGCACTGCTGATCCGTCCGCACGGCAGCCAGGCCGTGCTGGAACGCCTGTCCGCCGCCATGCGCGCCTTGCCGCAGCCGGTGCTCGGCCGCATTGCCGACGGCGCGCTGCGCCTGGATCTGCGCTGCCTGGCCGAGGCGGACGAAGCGGACCTGCTGGCCAGCCTGGCCTGGCTCGATCTCGACGGACTCCACGCGGGCACTCCATGATCGTCGGTACCGCGGGCCATATCGATCACGGCAAAACCTCGCTGATCAAGGCCCTGACCGGCGTCGACGGCGACCGCCTGAAGGAAGAAAAAGCCCGCGGCATCACCATCGACCTCGGCTTCGCCTACCTGCCGCTGGGCGACGCCGGCACGCTCGGTTTCGTCGACGTGCCCGGCCACGAGCGCTTCGTGCACACGATGGTGGCCGGCGCCAGCGGCATCGATATCGCCCTGCTGGTGGTGGCGGTCGACGATGGCGTGATGCCGCAGACGCTGGAACATCTGGCGATCCTGGACCTGCTGCAGATCCGCCGCGGCGTGATCGCGCTGACCAAGGTCGACCTGGCGCCACCGGGAAGGCTGGCCGAAGTAGGCGCGCAGATCCGCGCCGCCACCGCGGGCACGGCGCTCGGCGATGCCGACATGTTCCCGGTTTCTTCCGCCACGGGCCTTGGCATCGACGCGCTGCGCGAGCGCCTGGCCACCGAAGCGCGGACGCTGGGCGAACGCGCCGCCGATGGCCGCTTCCGCCTGGCAGTCGACCGCGTATTCACCCTGCCCGGCATCGGCCTGACGGTGACCGGCACGGTGCTGTCCGGCACGGTGCGCGTGAAAGACCAGGTGCTGCTCAGCCCTTCCGGCTTAAGCGCGCGCGTGCGCTCGCTGCACGCACAGAACCGTGCGGTGGAACTTGGGCGCGCCGGCGACCGCTGCGCGCTCAACCTCAGCGGCGAGGACATCGCCAAGGATGCGATCCGCCGCGGCGACATGGTGGTCGATCCGTTCCTGCATGCGCCGGTCGAACGCATCGACGCGCGCCTGCGCCTGCTGCCCGGCGAACCGAAGCCGATGAGCCAGTGGTTTCCCGCGCGCCTGCACCACGGCGCCAGCGAGGTGGGCGTGCGCGTGGTGCTGGTCGAAGGCGAGCAGCTGGCGCCCGGGGAGGCGGCCGACGTGCAACTGGTGCTGAGCCGTCCGATCGCCGCCGCCGCGCTGGACCGCTTCGTGCTGCGCGACGTCTCCGCACAGCGCACCATCGGCGGCGGCCAGTTCCTGGACCTGCGCGGTCCGCCGCGCCAGCGCCGCACCGCCGAGCGCCAGGCGCAGCGCGCAGCGCTGCTGATGAGCGATCCGCTGCAGGCGTTCGCGGCACTGCTCGATGCGCCGCCGTTCGCCTGGGACCTGGCGGCATTCGCAAGAGATCGCGCCTTATCTGCTGCCCGCGCGGACGATATTGCCGCCGCGCTGGCGCCCGTCATCTTCGCCGATGGCGCCGAACGCATCGCCATCGGCCAAGTGCATTGGCAACATTTCGTGGCGCGGCTGCTCGAGTTTCTCGGGGCCTTCCATACGGCCAATCCGGACCTGCAAGGCATCGGCCGCGAACGCCTGCGCCTGGCCCTGCAGCCGCGCCTGCCGGCGTCCGCCTTCGCGCAGGCGCTGCAGCATCCGGATCTGGCCGGGCGCATCGTCCGCGACGGCGCCTTCGTGCGCCTGCCCGGCCATACCCTGCGGCTGAGCCCCGAACGCGAAGCGCTGTGGCAGGCCATCGCCCCGCTGCTGGATGGCGAGGCCCGCTTCCGCCCGCCGCGGGTGCGCGACCTGGCCTGGGCGCTGGGGCGGCAGGAGCCTGAAGTGCGGCAGCTGCTGCGCTTCGCCGCGCGGCTGGGCCGGGTCGACGAGGTGGCGCACGATCATTTCTTCCTGCGCGCGACCATGCACGAGATGGCCCTGATCGCCGCCGCGCTCGCAGCCGAAGGCACGGACGGCCGCTTTACCGCCGCGCAGTTCCGCGACCGGCTGGACAATGGTCGTAAAGTGGCGATCCAGATCCTAGAATTCTTCGACCGGCAAGGCGTGACGCTCAATCGCGGCACCTTGCGCCGGGTGCAGGCGCGGTATCTGGACCTGTTCGCGCCGGCGGCAAACGCAGCGCATGGAAGAGAATCGTCTCCGGTGGGGCGTCCGGACTTCAAATCCGGGTGAGGCAGATCAGACTGTCTCGGGTGGGTTCGACTCCCACTCTCTTCCGCCAACGTCGTTCGGCGTGGCGGTATCGCCAGCGTTGAATTGGCTCGTCATCCCGGCGCAGGCCGGGATGACGAGCATGGGACGACGGCGCACATACCAGCTGCCTCAAACCACGTCGATACCAGGCAGCCCTTTTTCCACTGTTCCGATGATGCTCGCCCGCGGATATCCCGCCGCCTCGATCGTTGCGCGTATTTCCTCGGCCCTGCCGGCCTTGCAAGCCACCAGCAAACCACCGGAAGTCTGTGGATCGGTCAGCAGCGCACGCCACCATTCCGGTACATCGGCAGGCAGCACCACACCGTCGCCATAGCTGCTCCAGTTGCGTTTCGATGCACCCGTTACGTAACCCGCTTCGGCCAGGGCTTCCGCGCGCGCGAACAGCGGCAGGCTTGCCAGCTCGATGCGGATCCGCGCACCGCTGCCGCGCGCCATCTCCAGCGCATGCCCGAGCAGGCCGAAGCCGGTGACATCGGTGAGCGCGTGCACGTCCTCGTCCTGCGCCAGCTCGTGGCCCACGCGGTTGAGCAAGGTGGTGGAAGCGAGCATCTCGTCATACGAATCCATCGGCAGCATCTGCTTCTTGAATGCCGCCGAATAAATGCCGACGCCGATGCCCTTGGTGAGAATCAGCGCATCGCCTGGCCGTGCCCCCGCGTTGCGGCGCACCTGCGCCGGCGTGCACAGGCCGATCGCCGCCAGGCCATAGATCGGCTCGGCCGAATCGATGGAATGGCCACCCGCCACCGGGATGCCGGCCTGCGCGCAGATCGACTCGCCGCCGGCGAGAATGGCGCGCACCGTGTCCACCTCCAGCTTGCCCAGCGGCATGCCCAGAATGGCCAGGGCCATGATCGGCTTGCCGCCCATGGCGTACACGTCGGACAGCGCATTGGCCGCGGCGATGCGGCCGAAATCGTAAGGGTCGTCCACCACCGGCATGAAGAAATCGGTGGTGGCGATCACGCAGGTGCGTTCGTCCACCTGCCATACCGCCGCGTCGTCGCTGGATTCGGTGCCCACCAGCAGTTGCGCGAACGGCTGCAGCGCAGGCTTGCCGGCCAGCAATTCCTGCAGCACCGCGGGCGCCAGCTTGCAGCCGCAACCGCCACCGTGGGCCAGATCGGTCAAACGTTCAGAGGCCATGCCGCATCCCTTGAAGAGCCGCTGGCCCGAGGCCGGGCCGCGGCCAGCATAACGGAACGATTACCCACTTTCCGTCACACGGCGGGGCTATAGTCGGACGTCCATTCCGCCAAGCGCTTACGTCCATGCCGAACTTTTCCCGCCTCGCCTTCGCCCTGGCCCTCGCCGCCTCCGCCCTGTCCGCCTCCGCGGCGGAGCTGAAAGTGATGAGCTTCAATGTCCGCACCCTCGCCGCCCAGGACGGACCCAATGCCTGGGACAAGCGCCGCGAACTGTTCGCCGAAACCATACGCCAGGTGCATCCGGACGTGATCGGCACGCAGGAACTGTTCAAGCAGCAGGGCGACGACACCGTGCAGCGCCTGCCGGAATACACCTGGTTCGGCCGCGACCGCTTCGGCAAGCATGCCGAGGAGCACATGGGCATCTTCTATCGCAAGGATCGGCTGAAGCTGGTGAAGTCCGGCGACTTCTGGCTGTCGGATACGCCCGACAAGGTGGCCAGCATCACCTGGGGCAATGTCTTTCCGCGCATGGTCAACTGGGCGCTGTTCGAGCGCCTGGACGACCACAAGCGCTTCTATCTGCTCGACACCCATTTCCCCTACCGCGACCAGGACGAGGACGCCCGCACCAAGGGCGCGCGCGAAATGGCCGCCTGGATCGCCAAGCTGCCGGCCGACGTACCGGTGATCGTCACCGGCGACTTCAATACCGAGCCGAGCAGCGAAGCGCACAAGGTGCTGACCGCGGAACTGAAAGACGCCTGGGACACCGCGCCCAAGCGCGAAGGCCCGGCCAAGACCTTCCACGACTTCACCGGCCAGCCGACCGTGCAGATCGACTGGATCCTCTATCGCGGCGTGAAGGCCGACGCGGTACGCGTGCTGACCACCTCGAAGGACGGACGCTATCCGTCGGACCATTTCCCGATCGCGGCCGATTTCACCTTGTAAGCCGCGCATCGCAACCATTCGCCGCCGCGGGGCGACTCAGTAGTGATCCAGGGCATCCGGCCCTGGCGAGCGACCGTCGCCCCGCCCATGAACGCACCGCAGCTTCGTCCCGCCGCCGGCCCGGGCCTCCTGGGCGATACCGTCGCCCGCGATTACTCGCACAAGCTACGGCTGTTCAATGCCTACGCCGAACCGGAACTGCGCCAGGCCATCGCCGCCCTGGACCTGCAGCCGGGCATGCGCGTACTGGATGCAGGCTGCGGCACCGGCGAAGCGCTGGGCTGGCTGGCCGCCAGGGTTGGCCATGCGGGCATGGTGGTGGGACTGGACCTGGCCTCGGCGCATACCTCGGCGGCGCGCACCTGTGCGCCGCGCGATGCCTGGATCATGCAGGCCAACCTGCTGATGGCGCCGCTGGCGCGCGAGACCTTCGACCTGGTGTGGTCGGTCAATACGGTCAACCACCTGCGCGATCCCGAACAGGGCGTACGCGCCCTCGCCGCCCTGCTGCGCCCGGGCGGCCGCATCGCGCTGGGCCAGAGTTCGCTGCTGCCGGACATGTATTTCGCCTGGGACTCGCGCCTGGAGCGCGTAACCAACGAAGCCGTGCGCCAGTACTACCGCGACCGCTACGGCCTGCACGAGCGCGATCTCGCCGCGGTGCGCTCGCTGGTCGGACTGCTGCGCCGCAGCGGCCTGCGCAACGTGGCCGTGCGCACCTGCCTGATCGAGCGGGTGGCGCCGGTGAGCGCGGCGGACGAGGCGTATCTGGTCGAAGCGATCTTTCGCGGCAGCTGGGGTGAGCGGCTGCGGCCTTATCTGTCGGATGGGGATTACGCCGCCCTGGTGCGGCTGTGCGACCCCGAACATCCGGACTTCGCCCTGCGCCGTCCGGATTTCCATTTCCTGCAGAGCTTCACCCTCGCCGTCGGCGCGATCTGATCGACAGAATCGGCGGCGGCGCCCCATGCCGCCCGCAGGCCATGTGTTAAGGTCGGCCGCCTAACGGGTACAGGACATTTATATGGCTATCAATCTGAAGTTGCTTTCCGCCGACCAGCTGGCAACCCTGATCTCCAATGCCCGCTCGCAACTGGAACAGTCGCGCAGCCAGCAGATCGGCGAAGTGCGCGGCAAGATCGAAGCGCTGCTGAAGTCCTCCGGCCTGACCCTGGCCGAGGTGTTTCCGCGCCAGGTCGGCAAGGGCAAGGCCAAGGGCACGGTGGCGGCCAAGTACCGCAACCCGGAAGACCCGAGCCAGACCTGGTCGGGCCGCGGCAAGCGCCCGCTGTGGCTGGTGGCCCAGCTGAAGAAGCGCGGCGTCACGCTGGACAGCCTGCTGATCGACGGCACGGCCGCACCGGCCCGCAAGAACGTCGCCGCCAAGCGGGTGGCCAAGAAGGCCGCCGGCAAGAAGACCGGCAAGCGCGCACCGGCGCGTGCCGCGAAGAAGGCCACGAAGAAGACCGTGCGCCGCGCCCGCAAGGGCTGAGATCCTGCCGCATGGCGTGGCGCTTGCCGCGCCGTGCACTGCCGCTCGATGGCTTTCCCTGCTGATTCGGCATGAATCCCCCTTCGACCGGACGGCGCCCCCGCACCGCACCCGATCTCAGCGCACGAGATCACCGGTTTCCGTGACATAACCCGCAGTGGCCGCAGCCACGCAGGTTCCGTAACGCAAAGTGCCCCGCAAAGGCGGGGCACTGGATGCTGCATCGAAGCCGCCGGTGGCGCTTACTGGTGCACCTGCACCGGATTGCAGCTGGGCGAGCTCAGCGTCGGCGGCGAGGCCAGCAGGCCCGGGGTCTGCACCGACGAGCAGTTGAACACGCGACCCTTGGTGGTGGTGGCGGTATAGGTCAGCTGCTGGGCGCCGAGCTTGTCCGGCTCGCCCGCCTTGACGTTGGAGATGGTCAGCTCGTCCGACGAGGCCAGGCCGATCATCTTCGCCGTCTCGGTCTGCAGCGGCACGATCGCCTCATTGACGCTCATGGTGGAGCAGCCGGCCAGCGCCAGCATGGACAACAGGCTCAAAGTCTTCCTCATGATTCCCTTTCCTTTTCCATGGTCGGTGTGGTCCCGCCGCCGTCGCGGACAAACGGAGGAACGCCAGAAGCGCGCGGGGTGGATGGTCTTGCCGGTATCCCCTGAGCAGCGTGGAATCTCCCTTTCGACGCCGTAGCGCTTCGCGGCAAGATCCCTTTTCCGCCGACCGAGACACCGGCAATGCGACCGATCCGACAGGGTGTTCCTGGATCGGACGCATGACCGGCGCGCCTCGCCGCCGAGGATAGCACGCAGGTATTTGCGTACCAGACGCGGATCTCGGCCAGCGGAAATCCGTCACGTAATGCGCCCGTACCGGCAATGCAGGGCAGTGGCGCACGCACCGGCACGGAGCACCATCGGCGCATCGGTCACGTCACGCAAAGCCGATGACGCGGCACCGTCACGCTCGCCGCGGCAACACCCTAGGTATCGAGAGCGTCTTCCTCGCGCCGGCTTGCCGTCGCCGCGACCAGCGACTCCAGCTCGTAGCGAGCCATCCCCGTATCGCCCTGCTCCAGATAACCGAGCGCCTTCTGCAGGCGCTCGCGCAGCACCTGTGCCTGCGCTTCGCGGCGGGCACGGAAACGCGCCTGGCGCTGGGCACCGGTGAGCGGACTTTCCTTGCGCGGACGACCGCGGCTGCGCTTGAACGCCAAGGGCAGCTGCAGGGTGCCGGGATCGCGTGCGTCGACCATGTTCGTGCTCCTGGTGAGATGGCGGGTATTTTAAGTTACGTAACTATAAATAGCAAGCGAAAATCCATCATTTCTGGAAGAAATTTCCAGATAAATAAGTTCTTTAAGAAATTTTCTTAGAGTGATTTGTCTTGCCGTGGCGCGATCTTTTGCCCAGCCGAGGGCGCCGGGCAGACGTCACGTAACGTCGCCTCGCATCGCCAGGAAAAAGGAGCACCCACCCTTCAGGCCGCGCGCATCGGGCCGGCCCGTCTGATTTTGCAAACGCCGGTCGCGGATACCGTAAGCGCGACTTTGTTATACAAACTCCCCCGATCACCCCAGGCAAAGGATCCGGCATGCACCGTCACCTCCTGCAGTTTTTCCTGGCCGGCGCACTGTGCGCCCTGCTCGCCCCGGCCCTCGCCGCCCCCGCAAAAGACGCGCATTGGGTGGCCGCCTGGAGTGCATCCATGGATTCGCCGGGGCCGCGGCTGTCGGACCAGACCGTGCGGCAGATCGCCCGCGTCAGCATCGGCGGCAGCGCGGTGCGCGTGCGGCTATCCAATCTCTATGGCGACGGGCCGGTGACGCTGGGGCCGGTGCATGTCGCCGTGCGCGCCGAGGGTTCTTCGACCGTGGCCGGTTCCGATCGCGAACTTCGCTTCGGCGGCAAATCCACCGTCACCATTGCAAAGGGCGGCAGCGCCCTGAGCGACGCCGTGACGATGGAAGTGAAGCCGCTGCAGGAACTGGCGGTAAGCCTCTATGTTCCCGCCGGCGCCGCGCCGGGCCCGTCGACGTTACATAACGCCGGCCTCGCCACCGCGTATCTGACCGAGCACGGCGACGCCACCGCAGCCACCTCATACCCCGGCACCGAAGTGCACGGCAGCCGCTTCTTTCTCAGCGACATCCAGGTCGCCGGCCCTGCAGAACGCCACGCCGTAGTGGCCTTCGGCGACTCCATCACCGACGGCGTCGGCGGCCAGCAGAACACCTACGAGCGCTGGCCCGACCAGCTCGCCGCACGCCTGCGCGCCGACCCGGCGCTGGCCACGGTGGCGGTGGCGAATGCCGGCATCGGCGGCAATCGTGTCTTGAACGACAACTTCGGCCCCAGCGCGCAGAAGCGCTTCGACCGCGACGCGCTGGACCAGCCCGGCGTGCGCTGGATCGTGCTGCTGGAGGGCATCAACGACATCGGCGGCTCCGGCCAGCCGGCCA
Source organism: Dyella sp. SG609 (assembly GCF_012275375.1). GTDB lineage: Bacteria > Pseudomonadota > Gammaproteobacteria > Xanthomonadales > Rhodanobacteraceae > Dyella_D > Dyella_D marensis. The sequence goes on from NZ_JAAZQJ010000002.1 coordinate 145,166, forward strand.
CGCCGAAGGACGACGTCTCCGCCGAGCAGATCATCGAAGGCATGAAGGCATTGATCGCCCGCGCGCACGCCAGGGGCGTGAAGATCTACGGCGCCACGCTCACCCCGTTCGGCGGCGCGGGCTGGCCGTATCACTCGTCACGTAACGAGCAGAAACGGCAGGCGGTGAATGCGTGGATCCGCAGCGGCGGCGCCTTCGATGGCGTGGCGGATTTCGACCAGGCCACCCAGGACCCGGCCCACCCGGACCGCATGCTGCCGGCCTACGACAGCGGCGATCACCTGCATCCGAACGGGGCGGGGTTCGAGGCGATGGCGAAGGCGGTCGACCTGAAGTGGTTTGCGCACTGATCTGACATCCATCCGATAGCCACCTCTCCATCAAACGTCATCCCGGCGCTGGCCGGGATGACGTAGCGGGCCCTGGTCGATTTCCGGAAACTCCATTCGTCGTTCCCGTACAAGCCGGATGCACCGGCCCGACCTGGAGACCCGATCATGCGACGCCTTATCCTGAAAATGTCCATCTCGCTCGACGGCTTCGTCGCCGGCCCCAACGGCGAAGGCGACTGGATGGTGCCCAGCCGCGACGAAGGCGGCCGCGAGTGGGTCGGGGAGACGCTCGCGCAGGCCGGCCTGCATCTGATGGGGCGCAAGTCGTTTTTCAGCATGGCCGGTTATTGGCCGACCGCCGGCGACGCTCTCGCCGTGCACATGAACGAGATTCCCAAGGCGGTCTTTACCCGGCAGGACGCGCTGGATGTGAGCTCGGCCGGCTCGGGCAACTGGCCACAGGCCGAAGTGATCCGCGGCGACCTGGTGGCCGAGGTCAACCGGCTCAAGCAGCAGCCGGGCAAATACATCCTGGCCCAGGGCGGCGTCGAATTCGCGCAGCACCTGGCGGCGGCCGGGCTGATCGACGAATACCGGCTGGTGGTGCACCCGGTGGCACTGGGCTCGGGCCAGGCGCTGTTCGCCCGGTTACCCAAGCCGCTGCATCTGCAGCTGCGCTCGTCGACGGTGTTCCGCTCCGGCGCCATGGCCCAGGTTTTCCGGCCCGCCTGATGCCGCTCAGCCGGGCGGCGCGAGCTTCCCGGCGGCCGCTTCCAGCGCAAGGCACAGCTCCGCGGCGGCCTGGGTGGTGCTCAAGCCGGATGCTGTTTCCCGCACCCCATGCAACGCCGGTAGCGCCCCCAGCGCCCTTCGCCCACGCCGCCGAGCAGGCAGCCGCAGACATAGCAGACCGCGCCGCGCCCGCGCCGCCAGCGCAGCAGCCGCCCGGCCTGCACCGCATACAAGGCCACGCTCGCCGCGCCGCCGGCGACGATCAGATACGAAGGAAGATCCAGCGCCGACACGCCATGCGCCACGCGCGGAAGGCCGAGCAGGCTTTCCGTGCCCCATGCGAACAGTGCGCCGCACAGGGCCGGCAACAGGCAGGGCGCCATCAGGCGCAGGCACATCCGGTCGACGTACGACATGGCGGGCTTTCCGGGGACGAGTCGGAAAGCGTCGCCCAGGCACATCTCAGGGATTGAGACCGGCCGGCCGGGCGGCCCGGCCAGGCGGTCGGCTAGACGGCATGAATCAGCGGCCGCCCCTCGCCATCGCGCGCGCAGGCGAGGGCCACGCCATAGATCTTCGACAACACCTGCGCATCCAGCACCTGATCGCGGCCGCCATGGCGCACCAGCCGCCCCTGCGCCAGCAGGGCGACATCGTCGGCGTAGCGCGCGGCAAGATTGAGCTCGTGCAGCACGGCGATCACGCCGAAGCCCTGCCCCGCCAGCTGCCGCGCGTGTCCAAGCAATTCGTGCTGGTGGGCGATATCCAGCCCGGCCTCCGGCTCGTCCAGCAACAGCCAGCCCGGCGCCTCGCGGCAATCCCAGATCTGCGCCAGCACGCGCGCCAGCTGCACGCGCTGCTGCTCGCCGCCGGACAGCTCCAGGTAATTGCGCTGGCGCAGCTCCCAGGTACCGGTGGCCCGCAACACCGCCTCGACGATGCGGCGATCGGATGCCTGCGGCGACGCGGCGCCATGCGGACTGCGCCCCAGCATCGCCACTTCCTCCGCGCGAAAACCGAAACCCAGCTGCACGCGCTGCGACAGCATGGCGCGCCGCCGGGCCAGTTCCGGTGCCGGCCAGCGCGCCAGCGACACGCCATCGAGCATGGCCATGCCCAGCGAAGGCCGCAGCAGGCCGGCCAGCACGCCGAGCAGACTGCTCTTGCCGGCGCCATTGGGACCGATCAGCGCCAGCACACGCCCCGGTTGCGCACGCAGGTTGACCGCTTGCAGCACGCGGCGCGAGCCATAGTGCAGATGCACGTCGCGCGCTTCGAGCACGCGTTCGTCCGCGCCGGATACGGCGCGCCAATCCACCGCGAGGTTCATCCCGCCTCTCCCGTGCGCAGCCGCGACAGCAGCCATAAGAAGAACGGCCCGCCCAGCAGCGCGGTGATCACGCCCACCGGCAATTCCGCTGGCGCCACCGCGACACGCGCCACTGCATCCGCGCCAATCATCAGACCGGCCCCGGCCAGCGCCGAACCCGGCAGCAGCAGGCGATGGTCCGGCCCCCACACCAGCCGCAGCAGATGCGGCACCAGCAGGCCGACGAAGCCGATCACGCCGCACATCGCCACCGCCGCACCCGTCGCCAAGGCCACTACCGTCACCAGCCGGCGGCGCAGCTTTCGCGGTTCGAAACCGAGCAGGCTGGCCTCGCGCTCGCCGAGCAGCAGCGCGTTCAGTGCGCGCGCCTGGGTCGGCAACCACAGCAGCGGCAGCAGCAGCAGCGGCGCCACCGCGCCGAGCCGCGCCCAGCTGGTGCCGCCGAGGCTGCCCAGGGTCCAGAAAGTGAGATCGCGCAGCTGGTGCTCGTTCGCCAGATAAGTAAGCACACCCACCCCAGCCATCGCGATCGCATTGATCGCCACGCCGGCGAGCAGCAAGGTGGCGACGCCGGGGCGGCGGCTGCCGAACCGATAGACCAGGAAGGTCGCCAGCAAGCCGCCACCGAACGCGGCACCCGCGATGGCGAACGAACCGAGCAAGGGCGACAGCACCGCGGTCACCGCACCGCCGAGCACGATCATCCCGATCGCACCCAGCGCCGCGCCAGCCGACACGCCCACCAGTCCCGGTTCCACCAGCGGATTGCGGAACAGGCCCTGCATGGTGGCGCCGCTGCACGCCAGGGCCGCGCCGACCAGGCTGGCCATCAGCACGCGTGGCAGGCGCAGCGTCAGCACCACCGCGTCCTGGCCCTGCATCGGCAGGCCATCCAGCCAGCGCAGCAAGGCGCCGAGCACTTGCGTGGCCGACAACGGCATCGCGCCGACCGCCATGCCGCCGATTGCCGCAACCGCCAGCAGCGCCGCCAGTCCGCCCAGCGCCCAGGCGCGAGCGCTCAGGGCATGGCGGCGAGGCAAGGCAATGCTGTTCACGGCTGCACGCCGGCGAAGACGCGCTGCAGCTCCAGTTCGTGTTCGGCGTTGCGCGGACCGAAACCGAGCAAGGCCTGGCCGTCGACGAAGACGATGCGGCGCGCCTTGCCCGCGGGCGTCAATGCCACGCCGGGGAGTTGCAATACGCCACTCACGCCGCCCACCTCATCCGCGCGCTCGCGCATCAGCAGGATCACGTCCGGCGCCAGAGCGACGAGCGCTTCGGCGGAGACCGGCTTGTAGCCGGTGAAGCCGTCCGCGATCTGCGTGCCGCCGGCCAGCACGATGGCGCTGGCGGCGGCGGTCTCGCGGCCGCCGGCCTTGGGACTGCCTTCGGTGGCCATCAGGAACAGCACGCGCGGGTGGCTTTTCATGCCGGCGACGGCTTTCGACAGTTCGGCGTATTGCGTTTCGATCCGGTGCGCGATGGCATCGGCTGCCGCCTCGCGCCCCAGCGCGCGGCCGATCTCCCGTACTTTCGCCACCACGCCTTCGGGCGTGCGCGTGGCCGGCATCAGCTCGATGCGCACGCCCGCCTCGCGCAACTGCGCCATCACCGGCGGCGGACCTGCATCGTGCGTGGCGAGAATCAGGTTCGGCCGCAAGGCCAGCACGCCCTCGGCAGCCAGTTGCCGCACATAGCCCACGTTCGGCAGCTCGCGCGCCGCCGCCGGCCACAGGCTGGTGCTGTCGACGCCGACCAGGCTCTGTTGCGCGTCCAGCGCATACACGGTTTCGGTGATGTCGCCACCGAGTGCAACCACGCGCGGCGCGTCAGCAGCCGCCACCTGCGCGCACAACGCGAGCGCCACCGCGCCCAACCAGCAACGGCTGCGCTCAAACATGCGGCACCTCCGCATCGGCCAGGCCTTCGGCCAGTTCGCGCCAGGCCGCCAGTTCCGGCGTACCGGGTTTGCGCTTGCCAAAGAACTGCACGATCTGGCCACCGCCGCCGTCGTACAGCTCCAGCGAAGTGACCTGCCCTTCCGGGCTGGGCTTGCGCACCATCCAGCTCTCGGCGATGCGGTCCTCGCGCAGATGCAGGTTGAAATCCTCGTCCAGCACGTTGAGCCAGGGTCCGACGGTTTTGATGTTACGTACCGGACCGGTGTGGATCTGCACGACACCGGGCGAACCGACAAACACCATGACCGGCAGGCCGCTGGCCGCGGCACTGTCCAGCACCGTGCGCACCGCGCCGCCATCGACGCGCCGCGCGAATTCGGCGCCGGCCAGGCGCAAGGCCTGGGTGCGCGTCACCTCGTGCTTCTTCAGCAGCGCGAAGAAATCGTGCGGATCGCGCATGCGGCGCCATTGTTCGCGCAGCGAGGCGACGTCCACCGCCTCGTCGTCGCGGCGCAGCGGCAGCGGGTCTTCCACCGCCGCCAGCTCCAGCAAGGGCGACTGCACCGGCGCCGCGAAACGCGCCACCAGGCCGGACCAGGCATCCTGCAGGCTCTGTTCGGTGAGATACACCTTGTGCACCGCGCGCCCGTCGCCATCGAAGAACTGCAGGCTGCGCAGCCAGCGCCCGCGCGATTCCTCGCGCACCGCAAAGCCGAATACCCAGTGGCGCAGGAACAGGCGCAGGTCGATAGCCTCATCCAGCACCACGCCCATGCTGCCGCCGATCTCGATGTTGGCGAACGCGCCCTTCTTCTCGTGCACGCAATGCTCGTTGCGGGTCAGCACCATCACCGGGCCCAGTTCCGGCAAGGCGCGTATCAGTCCGGCCCACGGACCTTGCAGGCGGGTAACGCCGTCGCCGCAGCGGCTGGCGACCAGCTCGGCCTCGCTCACGCCCAGCCGTTCGGCCAGGTCGCGGGCGCGCAGTTGCGGCTGTTCCTCGCGCAGGCGGCGCCAGGCCTCGAGCAGTTCCGGCAGCGAGGGCGCGGCGGAAGCGGAAGTGATTTCGTTCAACATGTGCGGCACTCCTTTCAGAACGCGATGCGCGCGGCCACGCTGAAGCTGCGGCCGGGCATGGAGAGGCGGTCGGCCGGGATGCCGCCGGTGCCGGCGTCGTTGATCCCGTTGCCGGTGACGAGGTTGCCGAGCGCGCCGGTGTTCAAGCCGCCCCAGCCCCAGTACTTGCGGTCGGCCAGGTTGCTGATGCCGGCATACAACTCGACGTTGGCGAGCGGCGAGTAATGCGCGTACAGATCCAGCGTGGCGTAGCCGCCGGGGCGGAAGGCGCCGGGATCGCTCAGCCGGCTGTGCCGGCGCACGCCGGTGCCGATCAGTTCCGCGCCCCACCGGTTGGCGTCGTAGGCGATGCCCACCACCAGCTTGGCCGGATCCACCGTATTGAGCGGGCGGTAGCCGCTCGCACCGGGTTCGATCAGGCGCCCGCTGGCCACCGCCGCGCTGCCGCGCACGGACCAGCCCTGCAAGGCTTCGTTGAAATAAGCCAGCCGCAGCGCGCCGCTGGCTTCGGCACCCTTGATATAGGCCTTGCGCGCATTCACCGCCTGATAGAACAGGTTCATGCCGGGGTTGACCTGCACCCAGTCCGGCACCTGGCTGGCCTTGAGCTGGTAGCCCGACCAGATGAAATCGCGATAGCGGTTGTAGTAAGCGGCGACGTTGAACCAGCCCGCCTCGCCCTTGCCGCGCAGGCCCAGCTCCAGCCCGCGGCTGGTCTCGGCCTTGAGCTTTTCGTTCGGCAGGAAGGCGATATTGAAGCCGGGGAACGGCTGCTCGTTCCAGGCGCCGGCGATCTCGCTGTACAGCGGTGGGCGAAAGCCCTGCGCGTAGTTGGCATACGCACTGAGCACGCCGTTGAAATGCCACAGCACGCCCAGCTTGGGCGAGGCGTGGGTCTTGCTGTAGTCCTGCCGCACGTAGCCGGGGTTGTAGGCGGCGTAGAGCGCGTCGTCCTGCGGCTTGTACGAGTAGCGGTCCACGCGCACGGCCGGCGTGAGTTCCAGCCTGCCGCCGAGCAGGCCGATCTCGTCCTGCGCGAAGGCGGAGTAGCGATCGGTTTCGCTGTCCGGAATCAGATGCAAGGGATAGTTGCCCGGCATGAACGGCTTGCCGCTGCCGCTCGCGCCGGTGCGCTTGTTGACGCCATAGCCGCCGGCGTACGACTGCGCATCGGTGCGCGACAGCTCCACGCCATAGCTGATCGCCTGCGTGACCGGCCCGCCCTCGCCCAGCTGCTTCACCGCCACCAGCTTGCCGCCGAACACCTTCTCCTGCAGCGGCAGGCTCTGGTAGTAGCGCGTGAGCGTGGCGGTTTCGGTCTGCGTGCTGGTGCGGGTGCGGCTCTTCTGCCAATACACGTTCCAGTCCAGCGTGTCGGCCAGCGCGCTGCCCAGTTGCGGAAACCATTGGCCGGCGTTGGCGCGCACGCGCATGTTCTCGTCCTGCGAGCGGTAATAGCCGGCGGCCGGCGTCACGTTCGAGAGCGAATTGGTGCGCGTGCGCGTCTGCGAGCCATCCACGCCGATGCGGTCGGCGCGGCCGCTGTCGGCGGTGTGCACGTATTTGCCGAGGAAACTGTCCAGGCTGTAGCTGCGCGGATCCGGCCGCGTGCGCGCGGCGCCGGTACCGCCGGCCTCGCCCTGGTTGGCAAGCTCGCTGCCCTCGCGGTGGTTGCCGACAAACAGGATGCCGTTGCGCTTGTCGCCACCGGCCAAGGTCACCGTGGAGGTGAGGCTGCGGTCGCTGCTGTCGTACAGCTCTTTCAGCGAGACATAGGTATCGCGCCCGTCGCGCAGATAGTCCGCCGGATCCTTGGTGCGCAGGCTGACCACGCCGCCCAAGGCGTCGGAGGGATACAGCACCGAGGCCGGGCCGCGCACGATCTCCACGGATTTGAGCTGATCCAGGTCGACGAAGTTGCGTCCCGCGCGGAAACTGCCGCCGGCCACGTCGGCGCCGAACGACGCCGGCATCGACACACCGTCGATCTCGATGCGCGTGCGGTTGCCGGACAGGCCGCGGATATTGAAGCTGTCCAGCCCGAAGCGGCCGCCGCTGCCGATCACCGACACGCCGGGCTCGTAGCGCACCAGGTCGCGGATGGACACATTCAGATGCCGGTCCATCTGCGCGCGGTCGATGGTCGACACCGTGCCGGGCACATTGAGCTGGATCGACGGCGCCAGCGCGGTGACCTGCACGCGCGGCAGATCGGTGGCGTCGGCGGGCGCGGCCGACTCGGCGGCCACGGCGGGAACAGCAAGCAGCGCGCCGATCACGGCGGCCAATGGGGCGATGCGAAGCATGGGCGAACCAGTCCTTTGCCTGAGCGTGGAATCACGCGGCGGGCTGGCAAAGGAAACGGAACTGCGGTCCCTGAGGCTGGCGGCCGATCGATGGAAAGCGGCGGGGCGCTGAGGCCGCCGCCAACAAATGAGAATCTATCTCATTTGGAAAACGGATGTCCAGATGAGCCCGCTGGAGCGCGGCGAGTGGGGCCGCCGTGGCTGCAATCTGCCGCCCAACGTCACCTGGAACGAGACAAATGCCATGCCGTTTTCCGCTGACCAGGCATCCGATAAGCCACGAATGCCGGCCCATGGAGGATGCGCATCTCCATACAAACGCGTTTCGACGCAGCCATCAGGCCACTGCAGTTACCCGGAAGAGCGAAATTCACACCGCAACCACATCGCTGAATTTGCCGAGCCAGAAAAACGTGATGCAACTCACACGTGATCTGCGCATCTGGCCCAGCCCCTGCTTACCTGCCATCGAGGCCAGAAGCCTCGGCTTTGCAGGGGAAATCAATATGGAACAGATCGTCGAATGCCTGATCGCCGGAGGTCCGCAGCATGGACTGGTGCGCCGGCAACTGTGGGATCCGGACTACCCGGTAGCGCCGGTGCTGGCCTCCGCCGACGGCGAACTCTGCACCGCCGCGGCACGCCGCCCCGCCGGCCCGTGCAGCAACCGCTATCTGCTGCTGCATCCGCGCGCGACCGGCTCGGAAATCCTGTCCATGATGGCGGTGCTCGCCGGGCAGGCCGACAGCGCCTATATCTGCATCAAGCACTGAGCCGGCGATGCAGCGGCCTCAGGCCAGCATCTGCATCAGCACGGCCTTGTCGATCGCCTGCATCAGTTCGGCGCGGCCATACGGCTTGGCCAGGCGCACCACGTTTCCAGGCAGATCCTTCGGCGTTTCCGAATAGCCCGACGCCAGGATCGCCGGCAGCTGCGGCCACTGCGCACGCACCTGCAGCAGCAATTGATGGCCCTGCACGCCCGGCATCATCTGGTCGGTGATCAAAAGGTCCAGCTCCACGCCGCCGAACAGCGCTTCCAATGCTTCGTTCGCCGAGGACTTCTCATAGGTGAGATGGCCCATGTCCTCCAGCACCGCCGCGGTGGTGGCGAGAATCAGCGGGTCGTCATCCACCAGCATCACGCGCAGCTGGCCGTTGCGCGAAGGCTCGTCCATCGGCGAGGGCGGCGTCTCCATCTGCGTCTCCGTCGGCGCCACCGGCAGCCACACTTCCGCGCGCGTACCCTGCTCCGTTTCGCTGTGCAGCACCAGCCGGCCGCCGGACTGCTCGGCCAGGCCATGCACCATCGACAAGCCCAGTCCGGTGCCCTTGCCCACGCCCTTGGTGGTGAAGAACGGCTCGGTGGCGCGTTCCAGCGTGGCCGCATCCATGCCCTGCCCCTCGTCGGTCACCGACAGGCAGACATAGCGGCCGGGCGCCAGGCCCACCGCATGGCCTTCGTCCACCTGCACCGACTGCGCGCCCAGCGTGATGCGTCCGCCTTCCGGCATCGCATCGCGCGCATTCATCACCAGGTTGAGAATAGCCAGCTCCAGCTGGTTGGCGTCCACCAGCACGCGTTCCAGCGAGATCGGAAACGCCAGGTCGACGCCGATGCGCGGCCCCAGCGAACGCTCCATCAGCCCGACCAGGTTGCGCGCCAGCGGACGCAGATCCAGCGCCGCGGGTTTCAGCTCCTGCCGCCGCGCGAAAGCCAGCATGCGCTTGGTCAGCGTGGCGCCGCGCTCGGCGCCGGACAGCGCGTTGTTGAGCAGGGCGAGGCTGGAAGGATCGTGCTGCAGGCGGCGGGTGAGCAGTTCCAGATTGCCGATGATCGCCATCAGCAGATTGTTGAAATCGTGTGCGACGCCGCCGGTAAGCTGGCCCACGGCTTCCATCTTCTGCGCGTGGAACAGCGCCTCGCGCGTGTTCGCCAGCTCCTGCTCGGCCTCGCGCCGGGCGGTGATGTCGCGGGTGATCTTGGCGTAGCCCACGTGCCGGCCGTGGTCGTCCAGGATACGGTCGATCACGATATGCGCCCAGAAGCGGCTGCCGTCCTTGCGCACGCGCCAGCCTTCGTTCTCGAAGCGGCCGATCCGCGCGGCGGTGGCCAGGCCCTTGGCCGGCAGCCCGCGTTCGCGGTCCTCGTCGGTATAGAAAGTGGAGAAATGCTTGCCGATGATTTCGCGCGGCGCATAGCCCTTGATGCGCTGCGCGCCGGCATTCCAGCTGGACACCTTGCCTTCCGGGTCCAGCAGATAGATGGCGTAGTCGGTCACGCCCTGCACCAGGATGCGGAACTGCTCCTCGCTGCGCCGCAGGGTTTCCTGCGCCTGCTTCGCGGCGGTGAGGTCGCGCGCCAGGATGGCGTAGCCGGCCTGCTCGCCGTCGTCGCCGCAGGCCGGATCCACCGTTACCTGCGCCCAGAAGCGGCTGCCGTCCTTGCGCAGCTGCCAGCATTCCAGGTCGTGGCGTCCTTGTTCCCGCGCCTTGGCGAGAATCTCCGCGGGCAAGCCCAGCGCGCGGTCTTCGGGCACGAAGAAGGTCTCGAAGGGCGCGCCGAGGATCTCCTGCGCACCGTAGCCTTCGCAGCGTTCCGCCCCCCGGTTCCAGCTGCGCACCGCTCCGTCGGTGTCCAGCATGTAGATGGCGTGATCGATGGTGGCGTCCACTAGCAGTCTGTACTTGTTCTCTTCGGTGAGGGGCATAGATCGGCTCTGTCGCATCGGCAGCGCACCGCGGCAGCGCCGCGGCGTCGCATGCCAGAGGTTGGCATCGGACCGATAGTGAAACCTTTGACCGCCCCTTCGCAAGCTTTCGCAAAGCTCGCCCCTGCAATCTGCATGGAACGCGTCAGGCGATTTCGCGCGGCAGCGTAGACAGCGCGAAGTGATGGGGGCGTGACCCGGATTCGCTGCTTGCACTCACTCCTGCGCGGCATCGTCAACGATCTGGTCCATGCGTGTTTCACGGCATGCGTGGCGTGCGCCTGCCGATACTGCGAAGACGAGCCCGACAGCGCGCGATGCACTGCGCGGCACGCGATCGCAGCGCCACGGAGAGTCCATGAGCAGCACTCGTCTTCACGCCATGCAGGGTCGCGCTATACGCGTGCTTGATCGAGGCATGCATAGCCTGTGCCTGCCGGATGCTCCCTCATCCGCGCTCCCCGACCGGCTTCTGCCGCTGCCTGGCCGCACGCATCCCGCGGCCGCGGTGTCCTACGCGAGATAAGTGCCCATGCCCTTCCAGCACAAGGATCCCCTGCCTTCCCACCGCCACGGCGAATCGCTGGCCCGCCGCGTGCTGACGGACCGCCATCGCCATGCGCGCCCCACGCGCATCGCGCCGACGCCGCCCTCGCGCGTACTGTTCGTCACCACCGAGATGACCGACTTCGTCAAGACCGGCGGCCTCGGCGACGTCGCCGCCGCGCTGCCGCGCGCGCTGCGCTCGATGCTCGACGTCCGCGTGCTGCTGCCTGCTTACCCGAGCGTGCTCGACAAGGCGCGCTCGGTGGTATGGGAAGGACGCACGCAAGCGCGCGCCGGCCTGCCCGCCTGCGAGATCGGCCGCATGCAGACCGAAGACGGCCTCACCATCTACGTGCTGAAGCAGCCGGAACTGTTCGAGCGTCCCGGCTCGCCGTACGTCAGCCCCGTCGGCGCCGACTGGAGCGACAACGCGCTGCGCTTCGCCACGCTGTCCATGGCCGCGGCGCAGATCGCCGCGGGCCGGGCGCACCTGCCCTGGCAGCCGGAGCTGCTGCATCTCAACGACTGGCCCACCGCGATGGCCGCCGCCTATGCGCGCTGGGACGGCTGCCGGATACCCACGGTGCTCACCCTGCACAACCTCGCCTATCAAGGCTATTTCCCGCTGGCGCTGCGCAGCCTGCTGGACATTCCGCCGCATGCGGCGGAGGCGGAAGCGCACGGCCAGCTGTGCTTCCTGCGCGCCGGCATGGCGCATGCGGATCACCTCACCACGGTCAGCCCCAGCTACGCCCGCGAGATCACCGAAGGCGCGCACGGCATGGGCCTGCACCAGCTGCTGCGGAAGAAGGCCGCGCTGGGGCAGCTGGCCGGCATTCTCAACGGCATCGACGACAGCTGGGACCCGGCGGTCGATCCGGCCTTGCCGGCGCCGTTCACCGCCCATCGCAGCGAGGCCCGCGCGGAAACCGCCCAGCGCGTGCGGGTGGAACTGGGCCTGCGCGACAGCCGCGGGCCGCTGTTTGCGATGGTCGCGCGGCTGGTGCACCAGAAAGGCATCGACATGGTGTGCGAGGCCGCGCCGCAGATCGTTGCCGCGGGCGGCCAGCTGGCACTGATCGGCTGCGGCGATCCGGGCATGGAGCGCGAAGTCGCGCGGCTGGCGCGGCGCTTTCCCGGCCAGGTGGCCGCGCATGTCGGCTTCCGCGAAGCGCTGGCGCGGCGCATGTTCGCCGGTTCCGATTTCCTGCTGATGCCCTCGCGCTTCGAACCCTGCGGCCTCAGCCAGATGTACGCGCAGGCCTATGGCAGCCTGCCGATCGCCTATGCCACCGGCGGCCTGCTCGACACCGTGGAAGACGGCGTCACCGGCCTGCTGTTCCGCGAGCCGAGCGTGGCCGGCCTGCGCCGCGCGCTGCAGCGCGCGTTCCGCATCCACGAGGAACCGCGCCTGCTGGCCGCGATGCGCCGCGCGGCGATGCTGCAGCGGCACGACTGGAGCCGCTCGGCGCACGCCTATGCCGCGCTGTACGCGTCGCTGCTGCCGCGCCGCTCCGCGGCGGCCTGAACCGATGGAACACCGGCGCTCCAGCACCGCCGCGCCCGCGCAGGAGGAACACACCCGGAGCGAGCCGCGCGAACACGCGCACGCCAGCGGCCTGCTGGCGGCAGGCCGCCACCACGATCCGTTCGCCTGGCTGGGCCCGCATCGCGACGGCGCGGACGACGTGGTGCGCATCTGCGCCCCCGGCGCACTCGGCGTGGACGTGCTGCATGCGGACGGCCGGATCTGGGCCGCTGCGCAGCCGGCCGATGCACACGGCATCTTCGCCGCGCGCGGCCGCGCCCTGCCGCCCGGCTACCTGCTGCGCCTGCGCTGGCCCGGCAGCGTCGAGGTGGTGGCCGACGCCTATGCGTTCGGCCCCTTGCTGGACGAATCGGCGCTGGATCAGTTCCACCGTGGCAAGCTGCTGCGTCCGGGCGAGGTGTTCGGCGCGCATCCGGTCACGCTGAACGGCGTCGGCGGCGTGCGCTTCGCGGTGTGGGCGCCGAATGCGCGGCGCGTGTCGGTGGTGGGCGACTTCAATGGCTGGGACGGCCGCCGCCATCCCATGCGCTGCCGCCACGCCGCCGGCGTGTGGGAAATCTTCCTGCCCGGCGTCGTGCCCGGCGCGCGCTACAAGTACGAACTGCTGGACCGCCATGGCCGCCTGCTGCCGCTGAAGGCCGATCCGTATGCGCGCCAGATGGAACACCCGCCCGCCTCCGCCTCGGTGGTGGCCGCGCCGCTGCGGGTCAAATGGCACGACGCGCACTGGATGGAACGCCGCACGCGGCATGCGCGGCGCGACGCGCCGCTGTCGATCTACGAAGTGCACGCCGGCTCCTGGCGCCGCGCCGAGGACGGCTCCGGCTACGACTGGCCGCGCCTGGCGCGCGAACTGATTCCCTACGTGCAGGAGCTGGGCTTCACCCATATCGAGCTGCTGCCGGTGAGCGAGCATCCGTTCGGCGGCTCCTGGGGCTATCAGCCGGTGGGCCTGTATGCGCCCACCGCGCGCCTGGGCAGTCCGGACGACTTCGCGCGCTTCGTCGACTCCTGCCACGTCGCCGGCATCGGCGTGATCGTGGACTGGGTCGCCGCGCACTTCCCCGACGACGCCCACGGCCTGCAGCGCTTCGACGGCACCGCGCTGTACGAGCATGCCGATCCGCGCGAAGGCTTCCATCACGACTGGCACACGCTGATCTACAACTACGGCCGCCGCGAGGTCAGCCAGTTCCTGCTCGGCAATGCGCTGGAATGGCTGGAGCGTTTCCACGTCGACGGCCTGCGCGTGGATGCGGTGGCCAGCATGCTCTACCGCGACTACAGCCGCCGCGAGGGCGAATGGATTCCCAATCATCAAGGCGGCCGCGAAAACCTGGAAGCGATCGGCTTCCTGCGCCATCTCAACCGGCGCGTGGCCGAGCACTGCCCCGGCGCGATGCTGATCGCGGAAGAGTCCACCGCCTGGCCCGGCGTGACCGGCAGCGCCAGCGACGGCGGCCTGGGCTTCGCCTACAAATGGAACATGGGCTGGATGCACGACACGCTCGGCTACATGAAGCGCGATCCGATCCATCGCCGGCATCACCATCACGAGCTCACCTTCGGCATGACCTACGCGTTCGCCGAGCGCTTCATCCTGGCCCTCTCGCACGACGAAGTGGTGCATGGCAAAGGCTCGCTGCTGCAGCGCATGCCCGGCGACGAATGGCAGCGCTTCGCCAACCTGCGCGCGTATTACGGCTTCATGTGGGCGCATCCCGGCAAGAAACTGCTGTTCATGGGCGGCGAATTCGCCAGCCCCTGGGAATGGAGCCACGATGGCGCGCTCGACTGGAGCCTGCTGCGGTATCCGCTGCACGAAGGCGTGCGCCGCCTGCTCGCCGACCTCAACCGCCTGCTGGTGGTGGAACCGGCACTGCACGAGAACGACGATCATCCGCGCGGCTTCTCGTGGGTGGTGGCCGACGATACGGCGCAGTCGGTCTACGCCTTCCTGCGCTTCGGCCAGCACCAGGCGCCGCCGCTGCTGGCGGTATGCAACTTCACCCCGGTGCCGCGCCACGGCTACCGCGTCGGCGTGCCGCATGCCGGCACCTGGCGCGAGCTGTGCAATACCGACAGCGCCGCCTATGGCGGCAGCAACCTGGGCAACGGCGGCATGCTGGCGAGCGAGCCGGTGCCCAGCCACGGCCACGCCCATTCGCTATCGCTGCTGCTGCCGCCGCTGGCCACGGTGATCCTGCGCGCCGAAGGCGATTGAGATGGCGGCGCAGGCCTGCCGCTACGGCGCCATCCTCACCGGGCGCGGCGTGCGCTTTCGCCTGTGGGCGCCGGCGGCGCGGCGCGTGGAGCTGATAATCGGAGCGCAAGCGCACGCGATGCGCGCAAAGCCGCACGGCGAGTTCGAACTGCTGCTCGACGTGCCCGCGGGTACCGCGTACCGCTATCGCATCGATGGCGCCAGCGAAGTGCCGGACCCGGCTTCGCGCCGCCAGCAAGGCGATGTGGACGGCTATAGCGTGGTGGTCGATCCGCACTATCCATGGCGCCATCCCGATTGGGCCGGCCGGCCGTGGAAAGAAGCCGTCATCTGCGAACTGCACGTGGGCTGCCTCGGCGGCTACGACGGCGTGCGCGAGCGCCTGGCGTCGATCCGCGCCGCCGGCTATACCGCGATCGAACTGATGCCGGTGGGCGAATTTCCCGGCCAGCGCAACTGGGGCTACGACGGCGTGCTGCCGTATGCGCCGGAGTCCTCGTACGGCACGCCGGACGCGCTCAAGGCCCTGGTCGACGCCGCGCACGGACTGGGCCTGATGGTTCTGCTCGACGTGGTCTACAACCACTTCGGCCCGCACGGCAACTATCTGCACGCCTATGCACCCGCATTCTTCCGCGGCGACCAGGCCACGCCCTGGGGCGCGGCCATCGATTTCCGCCGCGCACAGGTGCGCCGCTTCTTTATCGACAACGCGCTGATGTGGCTGGAGGAGTTCCGCCTGGACGGCTTGCGCCTGGATGCGGTGCATGCGATCGCCTCGCCCACCTTTGTGCCGCGGCTGGCACAGGCCGTGCGCGAGCGCCTGCCGCGCGGCCGCCACGTGCATCTCGTGCTGGAAAACGAGCGCAACGACGCCGGCCTGCTGCGCGGCGCGGCCCGCGCGCAATGGAACGACGACGGCCACAACGCGCTGCACGTGCTGCTGACCGGCGAACACGAGGGCTACTACGCCGACTATGCACGCGATCCGCTGGGCCGGCTCGCCCGGGTGCTGTCCGAAGGCTTCGCCTTCCAGGGCCAGCGCGACCGCCACGGCCGCCGCCGCGGCCAGCCCAGCGGCGACCTGGCGCCGACGTCGTTCGTGCTGTTCCTGCAGAACCACGACCAGATCGGCAACCGCGCACTGGGTGAACGGCTGAGCGCGCTGGTGCCGCCGGCGCGCTGGCGGGTGGCGATGGCGCTGGTGGCGCTGAGCCCGATGGTGCCGCTGTTCTTCATGGGCGACGAATGGGGCTGCGCCACGCCGTTCCTGTACTTCACCAGCCATCCGGCGGAGCTGGGCGCGAAAGTGCGCGAGGGCCGGCGCGCGGAGTTCGCCGCGTTCAGCGCGTATGCGTCGGCGCAGCAGCGGGCGCGGATTCCCGACCCGAATGCGCGGGCGACGTTCGAGGCTTCGGTGCCGCGCGTGGACGATGCCGGCGCTGCGGCGGCCGCGCGTGCATGGTTCCGCGGCCTGCTGGAGCTGCGCCTGCGCGTACTGGTGCCACGGCTGGAACCTTGCCGCGCGCTCGGCTGCGAACGCCTGGGCGAAGCCGCGCTGGCGGCACGCTGGGAGCTTGCCGATGGTTCGCTGTGGACGCTGGCGTTCAATCTCGGCGAGCGCGCGGTCGCTTTCGCCGCGCCCGATGGCAGCCGCCGCGTGCATGGGGAAGACGCGCATGGCGCCGCATCCGGCGATGGCCTGCCGCCCGGCAGTTTCGGTGCCTGGCATGGACCCGGCCATGCCGCGTGACGGCCTGCAGGCACGGGCGGCGGCGGCCGGCATCCGGGTGCGCTGGACCGATGCGCAGGGCAAGCCATGCCGTCTCTCCGACCGTACGCTGGAAGGACTGCTGCATGCACTGCCTCCGATCGACGCGCATGAAGAGCCTTGTCTTGTGCTTCCCATCGGCGGCGAACTGCCTGGCGGCGGCGCGCGGCATGCCGTGGACGAGGCAGGCCGCCGCATGGCATTGAAGGACGGCTGCGCACCGTCGACGCCCGGCTATTACAGCTGGCGGTGCGGTGCCCGCACGCTGACGCTCGCGGTGGCGCCACCGCGCTGCTTCGGCCCGGCCGATCTCGCCGGCCGCCCGCCGCGCCTGTGGGGTCTGGCGTCGCAGGTGTACAGCCTGCGGCGCAGCGGCGATGGCGGCCTGGGCGACAGCCGCGCCGTCGGCGAACTGGGCACCCGGGTCGGCGCGGCCGGCGGCGATGCGCTGGCTTTGAGTCCGCTGCACGCGGCCGCTCCGGTGACCGGGCTGCACAGTCCTTATGCGCCGTCGCATCGCGCGTGGCTGGACTGGCTGCAGATCGATCCGGCCACCGTCTTCGGCGAAAGCGCCTTGCACGATGCCATCCGGCACGCCGGCGCCGCCGAAGCCTGGGCGCGCGCCGAACGGGCGCGCCTTATCGACTGGCCCGCGCAGTACGCGCTGCGCCATCGCGTGTGGTGGCAGTTGTTCGAACGCCATGGCGAACGCGAACCCGCGCTGGCCGGGCTGCGCCGGTTCGTGCGCCAGGGCGGCGCCGCGCTGCGCGCCTACGCCGGCTTCGCCGCCTATCAACGCTGGCAGCTCGAACGGGACGGCACCCCCGATGGGCGCAGCGGGCGCGACCCGCGCGGCCTCGATGCCGCCGTGCGCGCCTTCGCCCGCGCGCATCCGCCGCGCATCGCCTTCGAGTGCTTCCTGCAATGGCTGGCCGCCACCTGCTGGGCGCATGCACACGCGCAGGCGCGGCAGGCGGGGCAGCGCCTGGGGCTGGTGTGGGATATCGCGGCAGGTTTCCAGCCGGGCGGCGGCGAAGCCTGGCAATCCCGCGACCTGCTGATGCAAGGCGCGCAACTCGGCGCGCCACCGGACGCCTTCAATGCGCAGGGCCAGGCCTGGGGCCTCGCCGCCTACGCGCCGCAAGGCCTGCGCGCCAGCGGCTACCGCCCGCTGATCGACCTGCTGCGCGCGGCGATGTCGCGCGGCGGCGGCGT
This sequence comes from Dyella sp. SG609, assembly GCF_012275375.1. Classification (GTDB taxonomy): domain Bacteria; phylum Pseudomonadota; class Gammaproteobacteria; order Xanthomonadales; family Rhodanobacteraceae; genus Dyella_D; species Dyella_D marensis. The sequence continues at coordinate 162,860 of NZ_JAAZQJ010000002.1, forward strand.
GCGCATCGACCATATCCTCGGCTGGTCGCGCGCCTGGCTCATTCCTGCCGGCCTCGACGCGAACGAAGGCGGCTACGTGCGCTATCCGCTGCGCGAGCTGCTCGGCCTGCTGGCGCTGGAATCGTGGCGCCACCGCTGCGTGGTGATCGGCGAAGACCTCGGCACCGTGCCCGCCGGCCTGCGCGCCACGCTGGCCCGGCACGGCGTGCTGGGCCTGGACGTGCTGCTGTTCACCCGCGATGCGCGCGGCCGCTTCATCGACCCCGCGCAATGGCGCCGCGGCGCGGTGGCGATGAGCACCACCCACGACCTGCCGCCGCTGGCCGGCTGGCGCGACGGCGTGGACCTCGACGTGCTGGCGCGTGCACAGCAATGGCCCGCCGGCGCGCAGCGCCGTGCCCACGCCGCGCGGCGGCGCGAGGCCGCCGCGCTCGATCGCGCCGCCGCGCGGCGCGGCCTTTCACCGGCGCGCGCGGCCATCGCCATGACCCTGCGCGCGGCCTCGCCCCTGGCGCTGATTCCCCTCGAAGACCTGCTCGAACGCCGCGAGCAAGTCAACGTGCCGGGCACCGTGGCCGAACACCCCAACTGGCGCCGCCGCCTGCGCTGGCAAGGCGTGCGCCTGCGCGAGGCGCTGGACTGGCTGTCGCGCGAACGGAGTCCCGCATGAAACCCTGGACCGCCACCGCGCGCCTGCAGCTGCGCCCGGAATTCGACCTGCGCGCCGCCGCCGCGCAGGTGCCCTACTACGCGGCGCTGGGCATCAGCCATCTGTATCTGTCGCCGATCGCGCAGGCCCGCACCGGTTCCACGCACGGCTACGACGCGGTCGATCCGACCCGCGTCAGCGCGGCGCTCGGCGGGGAGGAGGCCCTGGCCGCGCTGGTCGAGGCGCTGCATGCGCACGGCATGGGCCTGCTGCTGGACATCGTGCCGAACCATATGGCCGCGTCCGTCGAGAACCCCTGGTGGCGCGACGTGCTGCAGCACGGACGTGAAAGCCGCTACGCCGGATGGTTCGACATCGACTGGAGCTCGCCCGAAGCCGAGGGGCGCGTATGGCTGCCGGTGCTGGCCAAGCCGCTGGCCGAGGTGCTGGACGAAGGCGGCCTCACGCTCACGCACGCGGGCGAAGCGGACAGCGAGCTGGCCTATGGCGAACTGCGCCTGCCGCTGGCGCAAGGTTCGCTCGAACATCTGCGCAGCCTGGGCCTGCCGCTGGACCTGCCCCTGCCGCCCGCGGCGATGCGCCGCCTGCTGGAACTGCAGCACTACCGTCCGGCGTGGTGGCGCAGCGGACCGGACGTGATCAATTACCGGCGGTTCTTCGATATCGACGCGCTGGTGGCGCTGGACATGGACCACGGCGAGGCCTTCGACGCCGTGCATGCGCTGCCGTTGGCGCTGATCGCGCGCGGCTGGGTCGATGGCCTGCGCGTGGATCACGTGGACGGCATCGCCTGCCCGCGCCTGTATCTGCGGCGCCTGCGCACCGCGATGGACGAGGCTGCCGCGCAGTCCGGCCGTCCGGCGCAGGCGGTGCGCCTGTATGTGGAAAAAATCCTCGCCCCCGGCGAAACATTGCCGCGCGACTGGCCGGTGGAAGGCAGCACCGGCTACGACGCGATGGACCTGATCGGCGCCGTGCAGCACGATCCGCGCGGCCACGCCGCGCTCGCACGCCTGTGGCAGGCCTGCACCGGCCACGCGCCGGACTTCCGCCGCGAGGAACGCCGCGCGCGCCGGCTATGGTTGCGCTACGGCCTGCGCAGCGATTTCATCCGCTGCCTGCGCCAGTGGGAAACCTATCTGGCCACCCAGCCGGAAGACGGCGACCTCAGCGCCGCCGCGCTGGCGCGCGCCTTGTACGGCGTGCTCGCGCGCCTGCCGGTCTACCGCAGCTATCTCGGCCCCGCGATCGCCACCGCGGCGGACAGCGAGGCGCTGGTCATCGCCTTCGAACGCGCCGCGCGCGACGGCCGCAGCGACGATCGCCCCGCCCGCGAATGGCTGCGCCGGCAGCTGCTGGAACGCGTGCCGTCGGCGATGCCCGGCCTGGCCGGCGTGGCGCTGAAGCGCGCGCGGCAGCGCTTCGAGCAGCTGGCTGCGCCGCTGTGCGCCAAGGCGGTGGAAGACACCGCGGGCTATCGCTATGGCGTGCTGCTTTCGCGCAACGAAGTGGGCAGCGATCCGGCCATCTTCGCGCTGGCGCCGGAGGCTTTCCATGCGGCCATGCAGCGCCGCGCCGGGCAATGGCCGCACAGCCTCAACGCCACCGCCACGCACGACCACAAGCGCGGCGAGGACACCCGCGCGCGGCTGGCCGTGCTGAGCGAGCTGGCCGGCGACTGGAGCGTGCGCGCCGATGCGTGGATACGTGCGCTGCAGGCGCGTTGCAGCATCGATGCCGGCGATCTGTCGATGCTGCTGCAGACCATCGTCGCCGCCTGGCCGCTGGAGCTGCAGCCGCGGCAAGCCGCGGCGCTGGCCGCCTATCGCGAGCGCATCCATGCCTGGTGGATGAAAGCCTTGCGCGAAGCGCGCCTGCGCACCAGCTGGACCGCGCCGGACGAAGCCTGCGAAGGCGCGGCGCAGGCGCTGCTGCAGGAGCTGTTCGTACCCGACGGCAGGTTGCTGCACGAGATCGCCGCCGCGGCCCATGAGCTGGACGTGCCGGGCGCGGCGAAAGGTCTGGCGACAGTGGTCCTGCGCAACACCATGCCCGGCCTGCCGGATCTCTACCAGGGCACCGACTACTGGGATCAGTCGCTGGTCGATCCCGACAACCGGCGCGCGGTCGACTACGCGGCGCGCAGCGCCACGGCGGCCGCGGAAACACCGGTGGCCGAACTGCTCGAACGCTTCCGCGACGGCGCGATCAAGCAATGGCTGCTCGCGCGCCTGCTGCATCTGCGCCGCCGCGTGCCCGTCGTGTTCGATGCCGGCGGCTATCGCCCCGTGCCGGTGGAAGGCGCCGCGCGCGAACGCGTGCTGGCCTTCGAGCGGCGCTGCCATGGCCACCGCCTCGTCGTCGCCGTGCCGCATCTGTGCGCGGACTGGCTGCGCGGCGCGTGCACGCCGCGCATACCGCAAGAACACTGGGGCGACGGCAGACTGCGCCTGGAAGACCCGCCGCCCGGCGGCTTCATCGACGCGCTGGACGGGCGTCGCGCGATGCCCGGCGGCGCGGCGGCAGGATTCTGTTCCGCCCTGTTCGCGCAGCTGCCGCTGGCGGTGCTGTACGCGCAGGACCAGGAGGCCACATGAGCGACACAGCGAGCGGCGACGAGGAGCGCGAGCAGCGCATCCGCGAACTCGCCCACCATATCTGGGAAGCGGAAGGCTGTCCGGCCGGACAGGAGCTGCGCCACTGGTACGCGGCCACGCGGCTGGTGGAAGCGGAGGAAAGCAGCGGTGGCGACGACGATGCCCCCTGAAGAGCGCCGCGCCAAGCCGGTGGATCCGCACGACGCCGCGCCGCACCCGGCGCGCCGCCAGTCGCGCGTGCGCGAAGGCCTGCCCTATCCGCTGGGCGCGACCTGGGACGGGCTGGGCGTCAACTTCGCCTTGTTCTCCGCGTATGCCACGCGCGTCGAGCTGTGCCTGTTCGATCGGGACGGCAAGGAAACCGAACGCATCGTGCTGCCCGAGTACACCGACGAGGTATGGCACGGCTATCTGCCCGATGCGCGCCCCGGCCAGATCTACGGCTACCGCGTGCACGGCCCCTACGAACCGGACGAAGGCCATCGCTTCAATCCGAACAAGCTGCTGCTGGACCCTTATGCCAAGCACATCGTCGGCGAACTGCAATGGCACGACGCCGTGTTCGGCTACACGCTGGGCCATCGCGACCGCGACCTGTCGTTCGACACGCGCGACAGCGCGCCCTACGTACCCAAGGCCCGCGTGATCGACCCGGCCTTTACCTGGGGCCGCCACCGCGCGCCGCGGGTGGCGTGGGAAAACACGGTGATCTACGAGGCCCACGTGCGCGGCTACACCATGCGCCACCCCGGCATCGCGCCGGAACTGCGCGGCAGCTTCGCCGGCATGGCGGCGCAGGAGGTCACCGACTACATCCGCTCGCTCGGCGTCACCTCGGTGGAGCTGCTGCCGGTGCATGCCTTCGTCGACGACAAGCACCTGCTGGAGAAGGGCCTGCGCAACTACTGGGGCTACAACACGCTGGCGTTCTTCGCGCCGCACCCAGGCTATATGAGCGTGCACAGCATCGACGAGTTCAAGTCGATGGTCTCGCATTTCCACGACGCCGGACTGGAGGTGCTGCTGGACGTGGTCTACAACCACACCGCCGAAGGCAACGAACTCGGACCCACGCTGTCGCTGCGCGGCATCGACAACCGCAGCTACTACCGGCTGGCCGACGATCCGCGCCGCTACATCAACGACACCGGCACCGGCAACACGCTCAATCTCAGCCATCCGCGCACCCTGCAGCTGGTGACCGATTCGCTGCGCTACTGGGCGCGCGACATGCGCGTGGACGGCTTCCGCTTCGACCTGGCCACCATCCTTGGGCGCGAATCGCACGGCTTCGACCAGGACGGCGGCTTTTTCGACACCTGCGGGCAGGATCCCATCCTCAGCCGCGTGAAACTGATCGCCGAGCCCTGGGACCTGGGCCCCGGCGGCTACCAGAGCGGCGGCTTCCCGCCCGGCTGGGCCGAATGGAACGACCGCTTCCGCGATACCTTGCGCGCGTTCTGGCGCGGCGACGAAGGCATGATCGGCGAACTGGCCACGCGCCTTACCGGTTCGGCCGACCTGTTCGACCGGCGCGGGCGCCGGCCGTATGCCTCGGTCAACCTGGTCACCGCGCACGACGGCTTCACCCTGGCCGACCTGGTCAGCTACGAGCAGAAGCACAACGAAGCCAACGGCGAAGACAACCGCGACGGCAACGACCACAACCTCAGCCGCAACTACGGCGTGGAAGGTCCGAGCGGCGACGAAGCGATCGAGAGCGTGCGCCGCAAGCAATGCCGCAACCTGCTCGCCTCCCTGCTGCTGGCGCGCGGCACGCCCATGCTGGTGGCGGGCGATGAATTCGCGCGCACCCAGCAGGGCAACAACAATGCTTATTGCCAGGATAACGAACTGGCCTGGCTGGACTGGCGCGGACCGCGCGCCAACGAGGAGCTGGTGCGCTTCGTGCGCAAGCTCACCTCATTGCGCAAGCGCCACACCCTGCTGCGCCGCAACCGCTTCCTGACCGGCGAGCCGGACGACGTGTTCGGCGTGCGCGACGTGACCTGGCTCACCGCCGCCGGCACGCCCATGCAGGAGGCCGACTGGCACGAAGCTTCCAGCCGCAGCCTGGGCATGCTGCTCGACGGCCGCGCCAGCCCCACCGGCATCCGCCGCATGGGCGAGGACCTCAGCCTGCTGCTGATCGTCCATGCCGGCGAAGAGCCGCTGCGCTTCCAGCTGCCGGCGGTGGAAGACGTGCAGGAATGGCGGCTGCTGCTGTCGACCGACGCCTCGCTGCAGGAAAACAGCCGCTACGACAGCCCGGGAATGCTGACGGTGCCTGGGCGCACCCTGTGCCTGCTCAGGGCGCGCAGCCGGCGCGACGCATAAGAAGGGTTTCCCTCTCGCGGCGTTCGGCGCGAACATAGCCTGATTCCCGGAGCCCATCATGCCCATCGCCACCCTGGTCCACGCCCCCCAGATCGCCTTCGACCTGGGCGAACTCGACGCCCTGCTCACCGGCCTGCCCGGCGATTTCCCGCCTCCGCTCTACCGCACCCTCGAGGAACTGCACACCCGCCTCAGCGACTACCACCGCCTGGCCGGCACCATCGTCCCGCGCGACGAACTGGCCGCCCTGTACGAAGCCATCGTGGCCCCGCTGGACGAAGTGGAAGCGCAGTCGCGCGCCCGCGTGCTCAGCGAATCGATGGAACACTGGTGCCACGAAGTGAATCGCCAGATGACCCCGCTGCGCGAGGCGATCACCGGCGAAGCCACCGATATCGCGGCGTTCGACGACGAAGGCTGGGACGCCTGAGCGGGCTGACGCAGGTTTTTTCGGCGAAACTGACTGGCGGCGAAACCATCGCGTGATGTATCGCGGCTTTTTTGACAGCCTCTTCACCGCGCATTTCAAAAATTCCGGCATCGGCCGTCTTGGCTTCCGTTCAAGCGGCTTGGACCGGAATCCTCATGAAGGCAGCAGTACACGAAGAGTGGCTGGACGCAGCCCCTGCGGCGCTAGCGCCGCGAGCGGGAGCGCTCTTGCTGCTGCGGTCGTTCCAGGGGCGCTGGGACCTGGGCTACACCCCCGCACCGCGCCAGATCCACGGCTATCTGAGCCACGCCCGCCATAGCCTCGCCTATCTGCCGCGCCAGCTGGACTGGCTGCGTTTTCTCGACGGTTCCGAAGAAATGCGCCAGGCCGTGCGCAGCGACCCCGGCCTCTACAGCCGCTGGCATGCGCCCTTTATTTCGCGCGAACTCGATGCCCCGGCACGCCTGCGCATCCTGCAGGCGCATTACCGGTTCCTGCTCGAACGTTTTCCGCCGCGCCTGCGCGACAAGCTGCTGCGCGGCCACGACGTGCGCATCGGCACCCTGCGGCTGCGCAACGGCGAAGCCGTCCATCTGCATCTGCGCAAGCCCGCCGTGCGTGCGATGGGCGAACTGGGGCTCTATCTGGTCACCGGCAGCAAGGAAGTGCTGTCCTCGTGCATCTTCACCTTCGGCGGCGAGGACGGCCTGCTGATCGGCGCGATGCAGGGCTCGTGGTCGTTCCTGGGCCGCGCGCCGATCCGCGAGTTCACCCGCGGCAGCCACGGCGTGCGGCCGAAGAACCTGCTGCTTACCTTGATGCGCGTGCTTGCGCGCCTGTACGGCATCGAGCGCCTGCGCGGCGTGGCGCAAGCGGCGCATCCCTTCGCCGCGCGCATCCACGCCGACTACGACAGCTTCTGGCAGGAAAACGGCGGCATCCCCGGCAAGCACGGCTTCCACGAACTCCCGCGCTTCGGCGCCCGCCGCCCGGTACGCCTGCTGCCCAGCAAGCGCCGCGCCGCACGCCGGCAGCGCGAACAGTTCCTGGATGAAGCGCGTGCCGTGTTCCTGCGCGCGCTGGACTGGCGCCGCCCTTCGCAACCCTCGCCCGACGATCAGCGCGATGCTTCGCGGCTGCCGCCAGCAGCACTGCACCCGCGCGCCTGGGCCTGAGGTTCAGCGCAAGGCGTGCAGCGCCTCGCGCAGCACGGCCTGCAGGCGCGGATCGCGCAACATCGCCTCGTTCACCGCGCTGACCACGCCTGCAAAGGCCGGATCGCTCTCCACGTCCTCACCCCACTCATGCTGCAGGATGCAGCGCAGCAGCTGGGGCTGGATCGCGCGTAAGGCTTCCTCGCTGTCGATATCTACGCCCGCCGCAAGGCTGCGCAGTTCGCCACGCAGATCCGGTGGCGCGGTATCGCCCGCCGCAGCGCCCGTTTCTGTGTCCGCCGCGCCCGCTTTCGACCTGGAAAGCTTGCGCAGCGCATCGATCAGGGCCGAAGTCTGGGTAGGGCGTATGCGATCCATCGGGAGACCTGGTTGGGCCGGGCAAGCCGGCAGCTAAAGCACGAATTGCCAGGCGTCCGCCTGCATCAGCGATCTTAACCGTTCGAGTCCCTGTCGATGCAGCTGGGAAATCCTGCCCTTGGTCAGCGCCAGCGCCAGGGCGATCTCCACGAAGGCCATATGCTGCAGATAATGCAGCTGCAGCACCAGGCGCTCCCGCTCAGGCAGGCGGGCCAGATGGCGATGGACGCGATCGCTCAGCTGGTGGCGCACCGCCTCGTCGTAGGGCGTGGGCACGCTGCTGTGTTCCGGTTCGACCGGCACCGACAAGGCATAGCCCGCACCCAGCGACGCCACCAGCCGCACCAGGCGCTCGACCGGATCGTCCTCGGTTTCTTCCAGCAGGGAATCGATGCCATCGGCGCGCACCTGCTGGCGCACCTCGTGCGTGCCCGCCAGCGCGCGCAATCCGTTGAACACCGCGCCGCGCACGCGCTGCCTGGCATAGGCCTCGAACGGCACGCCGCGCCGGTGGTCGAAAGCGTCGATGGCTTCGATCAGGCCGATCGAGGCGTTCTGCACGTAATCCGGCCAGTCGGCGCTGCGTCCGCGCACGCGCATAAATACGGCGCGCGCCAGCTTGCGCGCCCAGCCCACGTAGTGTCCGAGCAAGGCCTCGCGCGCCTGCATGTCCCCGGCCACGCGCCAGCGCGTCCACAGCTCGGCGCCGGGTTCGGCGGCGTGCTCCTGCGCTGGATACGGCATGGCGGCCATTTCAGTGCCTGTAGCTTCCCAGCAGGGCCTGCGCCACGAGCACCCAGCCGTTGATCAGCAGGAACAGCAGGACCTTCAGCGGTAGGCTCACCGTGGCCGGCGGCACCATGATCATGCCCAGCGCCATCAGGATCGCCGCCACCACCAGGTCGATCAGCAGAAACGGCAGGAAGATCACGAAGCCGATCTGGAAGGCTGTGCGCAACTCGCTCAGCATGAAGGCCGGAATCAGGTGCAGTGCCTGTACGTCGGCCAGCGACTTGGGCTGCGCCGCGCCGGCCATGTCCACCACCGCGCGCAGATCGCCTTCGCGGGTCTGCCGGATCATGAACTCCTTGAACGGTTGAAAGCCCTGCGTCACCGCCGTTTCCGTGCTGATGCCGTTGGCCAGCCACGGATCCAGCGCATGGTCCTTGGCCGACTGCAGCACCGGCATCATCGAAAACAAGGTAAGGAACAGCGACAGCGTGATCACCACCGCGTTCGGCGGCGTCTGCTGCAGGCCCAGCGCCGTGCGCAGCATGGACAGCACGATCACGATGCGGGTGAACGAGGTCATCGCGATCAGCAGCGCCGGCAGCAACGACAGCGCCGTGAGCACCGCCACCTGCCGCAGCGCGGGCGCGAGATCCGCACTGTTCTGGTTCACCGCATCGCGCAGCGGATCGATCGCCGCGGCCGCGGGCAGGCAGAACGCTACGCCGAGCACTGCCGCGAAAGCCAGCCACACATAGCGCCGCAAGCGCGCCTTCATGGCGCTGCTCCATCGTTGGCCGTTGACGCAAGCGGACGCAGCGCAGTTACCTGCACACCGCTGCGCGCCTCCACCACCAGCAGCCGCTCGTCGCCATCATGCAGCACATAGGCCGAACAACCGGGCCCCAGGCGCAGCCGTTGCGCAACGCTGACGCCGGGCGCTTGTGTGCGCGGCCCATTGATCAGTGCGCCACCTTTCCAGCCGCTGCGCTTGAGCAACCATAAAGCGGCAAACGCTGCGCCCAGCAATAAAGCGGCAACCAGCAGGCTGCCACCTCCCGAAGCGGCAGGCGCGCTCTCATGGCTGAAAGGAATCGGCGCGGCCGGCGCGACCGAAGCCGCGACCGCTGGCATGGCAACATCCACATGCATGGGCTTACAGCACCTGCACGATCTGCACGCCGAAGTGATCGCCCACCGCCATCAACTGCGCGGTGGCCACGGGCTTGCCGTTGAGCTGCAGAGTCACCGGCTCTTCCAGTCCTTGTCCCAAGGTAAGCACCTTGCCTGCCTTCAGCTCGAACAGTTCGGCCAGGCTTACTTCGGTTTCGCCGAGCACGGCGGTCAGGCGCACTTTGACGTGGCCCACCAGGCTCAGATCGGGCGCCGCGGCACGAGCGGATGCGCCTTCGTCCGCTTCGGCATCGGCGAGCGGCGGCAAGACGAGCGGTTCAACCAGTACGGAATTCATGGTGCGGACTCCAGATGTTCGGTGGACGCCAGGCGCAGGGCGCGGCGTCCGCCGCGCTCGCCCAGCAGTCCCTGAAAGAGCGGCCGGTCGACGCCGGCCACGGTGATATCCAGCGGGCGCGACAGCGGCGCCAGCGTGGCAATCACGTCGCCGGGCGCCAGGCCTTGCAGTTCGTCGAGCGAGATCTCGCCCAGATCGAGCGACGCGCGCAGTTGCGCGGACGCCGGCGCAATCGCTTCGATCCGCGGTACCAGCGCAGCCACGCGCGGCGCGGAAGCCGGCGCCCAATGCGCCGCCGCACGCCGGTCCAGCCACAGGCGCAAGCGCAATCCGCCGATGCCAAGCACCAGCGCACAGCCGCCCCAGCGCGGATCGGCCAGCGTGTCCGGCACGGCTTCGATCGCGCCGAGGCTGGCATCGTCCAGCGTCTCGACGCCGGTCATGCGGCGCGCCAGATCCAGCAGCGCGGAACGCTCCAGATGCGCGGCAAGTTCACCACCCTGGCTGGCCGCGAGGCCGGTCAGCGAACCGACCAGATCGCCATCGACGCAGAACGCCACGCCGCGGCTTTCGACCTGCCGGCACACGCCATCCGGCACCACGTCGGCGCCGCCGTCGGCAAGCACCTGCGCCGCGCTCATGGCCCAGGCATTCCACCACGCCTGCACCACGGCGCCCGCCTTCGCCATGACGGCGTGGCGGCGCGTTTCGCCCATCCAACCAAACGCCTTAGCCGCCACCGCCGCCTCCCGTGCTGGAATACAGCTGCTGCAGCATGCTGTCGGTCACGGTGAGCACGCGCGAGCTGGCCTGGTAGCCGCGCTGCACGATAATCATCTCGGTCAGCTCGCGGGTCAGGTCGACGTTCGACTGTTCCAGGCTGCCGCCCAGGATCTTGCCCAGATGGCCGGAGGTGGCCTTGCCGTAATTGAGCTTCACATCCGGCCCTGCGGTATAGAGCGCGCCGGGACCTAGCTGCAGCAGCTGCTCGTCGGCCACTTCGGCCAGCGCCAGCTGCGGGCCGGTCTTCTTCTCGTTGTCCGAGTAGGTGATCTGCAGCAGGCCAGCACTATCGAAGCTCACCTGCGACATGCCCACTACGGCGTGGCCGTCGACCGCATGCGCACCGATATTGGAGCTCGCGCCGGTAATCTGCGTCGCGCCGGAGAACCCGCCCGGCGTACCCGCATTGAAGGTCACCTGCTGGCTCGCGCCGTTGCCGCTGATGGTGACGTTGAAGCTGTTGAAACCCGGCGTCGGCGTACCGCTGGTATCGAAACGCAGCTCGCCGCTGCCGACCACGTTGCTGCCCTCCTTCACGGAGACTAGCCAGTCGTTGGCGGTGACGGCCTTGTTGTTGGTCAGCGTCACCGTCAGCGTGTGCAGGCCGCCGGAAGCGTCGTACACCTGCAGCCCGGTGACCTGCTGAGTGGTGTCGTTCGGCGAAAGATTGCCGCTGAAATTCACCGAGGTGGTGGCCTGCGGCGGCAGCGTCTGCAGATCGGCAATGCTGAAATCCGCCAGCCCGCCAGCATCGTTGAGCGCGGCCACGCGGTAGCCGGTGACGTCGTCGATCAGCTGGCCGCTGTCGTCGAAACGGAAATGGCCGCCCCGCGTGTAGAACAGATTGCCGTTGTCGTCCCGCAGCACGAACAGGCCCTTGCCCTGGATCGCCGCGTCGGTGCTGGTGCCGGTCTGCTGCGTATCGCCCTGGCCCAGGTCGGTCACGTCCTGCGACAGCTTGGTGCCGATGCCGTCGCCGGCGTTCTCGAAGAACGCAGCCTGGCCGCGGAAGCCCGGCGTATTCATATTGGAAATGTTGTTGCCGATCTTCTCCAGGTCGCGCGAGAAGCCCAGCAGGCCCGACAGGCCGTTGAACAGTGCTTGCATCATGGGCATGGCGCTATTCCTCAGGGCTGCACAAGGGTGATCTGCGACAGGCGCACGCCGGTCATCACGTTGCCGCCGCTGCTGGCGGTCACCGACAGCTGCACGCCGCCAGTGGTGAAGGACACGGCCGTGATCTTGCCGGCGGTGGTCGAACCATCCACGCCGGTGACCTGCACCGGATGGTTGAGCAGGCTGATCGACTGGTCGGTGGACTTCATGCTGAGCAAGTCCTGGATGCCCTGGTTCATCTCGCCATTGAGCTCGATGCCCTCGAACTGCGACAGCTGCAGCAGGAACTGGCTGTTATCCAGCGGCTGCATCGGGTCCTGGAACTGCAGCTCGCTGACGAACAGGCGGATGAAGTCCTCCTGGTTGATCGCCTTGTTGCTGACGCCCGAGGCGGTGGCAGGCGCGCCGAGGACGGCGCCGATCGAATCAACGGCCATGCGGTTCTCCCTTGCCGATATCCTGGTTAACGGCGCCTGCGCGCCAGATGTCCTGCCCGTTGAGCACGATGCGCTGCAACGGCTGGCCCGCACCGCGGGCGAATGAGTGCAATTGTTCGACCAGCGCGCGCTGCTGCGGCGCATCCAGGCGGTAGTCGCGGATCCACAGCGTGGCGGTGCCGTCGCTGAGGCGCACCATGCGGCGCGCCCATTCGGCGAAGTCGCCGCTGGTGCCGGTGCGCAGTGCGGTGGCTTCAACGGTAGCGCTGCTGTCTCGCTCGATCGGAATAGCCATTCCATCGGTGCGGATGGCAACCGCGTCGGCATCGCTGCCAACCGCCATAGCATCGGCTGATGCGTGTGGCACGGGCATGGCATCGGGTGTCGACGCCAACGCCAACTCCGGCGAAACGCCGCCGGCCGCATGGCCGTCCGCGCCGTCACGGTTGCTGTCGAGCATCGACAGATAACCGGTCGCATGCAGCCCCTGCGGGTAGATCCTTCCCGACATGCCCGCCATCGCCAGACGCACGTCGAGCGGTGCGGCGGCATCGTCGGCGCGAGGCTGAGCATGCTGGCGGCTTTGCGACAAACCATCGGCGCCGCTTTGCTCCGATGCGTGCGACGAACGCACATGCGCCTCGAAATCCTTGCGCGGATTCGGCTTGGGCGGAGCCGGCCTGGCAGGCAATACATCCGGCGTATTGAGCGGCAACAAAGGGTTCACTTCGCCGACTCCCTGCCTAGCCACAGATCCATCAGATCGGCGGCTGCCTTGGCTTCGACCGCCTGTTCTGCCTGCTCTCGTGCTTCGGTGGCGCGCTCGCCGGCCATATCTCGCCGTGCGCGGGCCAAGGTCCAGTCCTCCGAAGCTTGCCGGAGCGCCGTTTCGCTCTGCGCCAGCGTGTCGGTGCTGCGCGCAAGGACGGTTTCGGCGGCCATGGCCGCGTCCGCATACAGCGCATAGCGCGCCATATCCGCCGCAGGATGATGCAGGGCCGATTCGCGTGCGCGCTCGAAGGTCTCCAGCGTGGCTTCGTCGCGCTCCTTGATCTCGCGCGCGGCCTGCGCATCCGCATGCGCAGTGGCCAACTGCTGCCGCGCGCGTTCTTCGCGGAAGCGCTCCAGCGCGGCAAGACGGACCAGGGTCGCGGCGCGATCGCTCATCGGGCGAGGTTCCCCTGGCCATTCAGAATCGACGCCAGCGCCGCATAACCTTCGTGGCGATCCAGGCTGACGTCGGGCGTCTGCCGCAGGCTCTGCTCCAATGCCGGAGCCAGCTCGACGGCGCGGTCCAGCCGCGGATTGGCGCCGCGCTGATACGCACCCATGTCGATCAGGTCGCGCGAGGCTTCATAGGTGGCCAGCAGCGCCTGCGCTTCGGCCACATGCCGGCGCTCTTCCGCCGTGGTCAACCGCCCCAGCCAGCGGCTGACGCTGCGCAGGGGATCCACCGCCGGCAGCTGCCCGCGATGGGACAGATCGCGCGACAGCACGATATGCCCGTCCAGCAGCGCACGCATATGGTCGGCCACCGGCTCATTCATATCGTCGCCCTCGACCAGCACGCTGTAGACGCAGCTGATCGATCCCGAACCCTTGAGCGCACCGCCGCGCTCGGTCAGGCGCGGCAATGCATTGAAGACGGAAGGCGGATAGCCGCGCGACGTCGGCGGCTCGCCCGCGGCCAGGCCGATCTCGCGCTGCGCCATGGCGAAGCGCGTCACCGAGTCCACCATCAGCAGCACGTCCTTGCCCTGGTCGCGGAAGTATTCCGCCACCGCATGCACGGCATGGGTGGCATGCGCGCGCACCAGCGGCGGCTGGTCCGAGGTGGCTGCCACCACCACCGCATGGCGCATGCCCTGTTCACCCAGCGCCTGGGTGACGAAATCGCCAACCTCGCGCCCGCGCTCGCCGATCAGGCCGACCACCACCACGTCCGCGCGCACGTGCCGCGCCAGCATGCCCAGCAGCGTGGTCTTGCCCACGCCGGAGCCGGCGAACACGCCCATGCGCTGGCCTTTGCCCATCGGCAGCAGCGTGTCGACCACGCGCACGCCGGTTTCCAGCACCGTATCTTCCTCGCGGCGCGACAAGGGATCGATCGGCGCGCGGTAGACCTCGTAATGCGCTTCCGCGACCAGAGCACCCTTGCCGTCCAGCGGTGCACCGAACGCATCGACCACGCGCCCGAGCATGCCCATGCCCACCGGGATGCGCAGGCTGTGGCCCAGCGCACGCAGGCGATCGCCCACGCGCAAGCCCGCGGCCTGGCCCATCGGCATCAGCAGCACACGGCCATCGCGGAAGCCGATCACCTGCATCAGCAAGGCCTCGGTGCTGCCGGACTTCCGCAACTCGCACAGCTCGCCCAGATGCGCATCGGGGCCGATCGCCTCCACCACCAGGCCATTGCTCGCCACCACCTCGCCTTCGCGCACGAACGCGGGCAGCTGGCGCAATTGCTCGTGGAAACGGGCGACCAGGGCGCTCATGCGTGGGCGTCGCCGTCATGGAGTGCGGCGAGCAAGGCATGGCGCAGTTGCTGCGTGCGCACGTCGAGGCCCGCATTGAAGCGGCCTCGGCGGCTTTCCAGCACGCAGCTGCCCGCCTGCAGGCTGGCATCGGCGACAACGGGGATACCTGGCATCAGTGCCTGCAGCGCCGCCGCATCAGCTTCCGCCACGCGGACGCTGACCACCTCGCTGCCCAGCTCGCGGCGCGCTTGTTCGCACAAGGCCGCGACCAGGCTACGGTCCGCGGCCTTGTCGCCAAGCACGCGCAGCATCGCGGCATAAGCCATCTCGACGGCAGCCGACTCCGCCCAGCGGCGGTCTTCTTCCAGCGCGGCAGTCAATGCATCCGACACCGTGGCGAGGCGTTCGTGCTCGACGCGCAACGTCTGCTGCGCTTCATCCAACGCTGTCTTCGCCTGCTGCTCAAATTCAGTGCGCGCCTGCGCCGCGGCGGCCTCGAACTCCGTCCTCGCCTGGCGCAAGCCATCGCGATAACCCTGTTCGAAACCGAAGCGATGTTCCTCCGCGTCGGCCTCCTCCGGCATGATGCTGGCGAGCGTTTCGCCACGTTCCCCGAACGCGCGCGACTGTCCCTGCACGATATCGTGCCGTGACAGCCGGCGGGCGCCTTTGGTCAAATCCTGGCTCATAGCCACTCCGCGAAGCTACCGGCCTTGCCGGGCCATTGCGCCAGCGCTGCACGCAGCGAAGGCGGCAACGGCTGTATCAGGCGCGCGGCTTCTTCGCGCACCTTGCGGGCGCGCGTCACGCCGAGGCTGTCGAGGTCGACATCCCGATCTTCCGGCTGATGCGCAGCCAGCCAAAGCGCGATCCAGGCGGGATCGACCTGCTTCAAGGCGGCAGGCAGCGCAGCCTGCGTCACCGTCGCTTCCGTTTCCGCGGCCGCGATAGCGGGAGCCGGAATCTCCAGCTCGCCCAACTGTCCGCTCCAGCGCTTCAGTTCCGGCGAACGCAGCACCCTCTGCAACGCGCGTGCGTGCTCCACGGGCAGCTGCTTCAGCAGCCAGGCGCGGTCACCGGGATGCAGCGCCGCGAGCCGCGCGGCGGCTATGCGCAGGCCCTGGGTGTTCATGGACGCTCCGGTGCGTCGATCCAGCGGCGCACGTCCTGCAGCAAGCGCTCGCGCTCCGCGGCGGGCAGCCGCTTCGGCGAACGCAGGCGCGCCATGCCGACACCGGTGCCGAAACACAGCAGGCCCAGCAGGCCGGCCATCGCCCAAGGTGCGCCGGGCGGCAGTTTCGAAGACGCCGCAACCATCTCCGCCGGGCGTGCGCCGCGCTGGCTGGCCACGGGAGGCAGCACGATGGCGGTCTTCGGCGCGGCAGCTACCGCCGCGATATCCAGGCGGTCGCCGCGCTGCGCATCCAGACCGACCGCGGCACCGATCACCGAGGCCAGCTTGGCGCTGGTTACCTCGTCCACCGACGAAGGCAACATGATGCCCAGACTGATCCGCTGCACCTGCCCCGGCGCCACTTCGATCTCTTCCTGCTGGCGGCCGTGCGCGTATTCCAGTTCCGACTCGCCCGCGCTGCTCGCCGCACGGGCGGTGTCGCCCTCCGGGCCCGGTGCGCCATGCGTGTTCGACGTCTTCTGCCGCACCAGCAGTCCGTTGCCATCCTTGCCCTGCGCCAGCAGCGTGTCCTTCACCTGCTTGATGCGGTCGTAGTTGAGCTGCACGTTCACCGACACCGCGAACGAAGCCGATTCGCCCAGCGCCTCGCGCAACAGCGCTTCGACGCGCTGGCGCAGGCGCGTTTCCACGCGCGCCTGCTCCTCGCCGCTGTCGCCGGCCGTGCCACCCGACAAGATGGCACCGCCCTGCCCCAGCACCGTGACGGCATCCGGCGACAGACCATCCACCGCGGATGCAACGAGGCGCTGGATGCCGGTCACCTGCTTGGGCGCCAGCGAGCGCCCAGGCTGCAACGCCAGGCTGACCGAGGCCTTCGAAGGCGAATCCTGGCTTTCGAACATACCCGCGCGGCGCAAGGTGAGATGCACGCGCGCGGCCTGCACGTCCGGAATGGTGGCAATGGTGCGTTCCAGTTCGCCCTGCAGCGCGCGCTGGTAATTCACCCGCTGGGCGAACTCGGTCACGCCGAAATCCGAATCCTTGAACACCTCGAAGCCCACGCTGCCGCCGTGCGGCACGCCTTGCGCGACCAGCTTCATGCGCGCGTCGTAGACCGACTCCTCCGGCACCAGCACAGTGGCGCCGTCGTCGGCGAAGCGGTGCGGCACCTGCAGGCCATCCAGCGCGCCGGCGATTTCCGCGGCGTCGACCTGTTTCAACTCGGTGAACAGCACGCCGTAGCGCGTGCGCGTCGACCACCACGTCAGGCCGGCGGCCAGCACCACGATCAGCAGCAGGCCGATGCCGAATGCGAGGCGGCGCCCATGCGACCAGCTGCCCCAGAGCGAACGAAGGAATTCCATGGACGGCTCAGACCTGCATGCTGGTGATGTCGCGGTACGCCGCCAGCACGCGGTTGCGCACCTGCACGACGAACTGGAGATCGATGCGCGCCTTTTCCAGCGCGATCATCACGTCGTGCACCGGCAGGTCCGCGCCGGCGGCCAGCGCACGCGTCGCCTGGTCGGCGGCGTTGAGCTGCTGGTTGACGCCTTCGACGCCTTGGGCCACCAGACTGTCGAAGCCCGGCGCGGTCTGCACCGGCGTGGCGCGCGCGGAAGGAGCGATATCGCCGAGCGCGGCAAGGGGAGCAATGGGTTCGATCATCTCAGCGGCCTCCGATGCTCAACGATTTCAGCAACATGCCATGCAGCGTATTGAAGGCGCGGATATCGGCCTGGTACGCGCGCTGCGCGGACATCAGCGTGGCCATCTCCTGCGCCAGGTCGACGTCCGGGTACTGCACCGTGCCGTCCGGCCCGGCCAGCGGATTGGACGGATCGAGCACGGTCTGCCCGGCGCCATCCGCGCTGGACGCGCCGGCGGCAATGGCCGGCCCATCCACTTCGCGGGTGAACGCAGCCGCCTGCGCCGCGGCGCGCTGCTGCACCGGCATGTCGGCGGTGGCGATGCGCTGGCTGGCCGCCTCCATGCGCATGCGCTCGTAATCCAGGCCGGAACGCGTCACGGCGAACATGGCATCAAGACTCATGACTGCAGACTCATGACTGGTCTCCGCTGAGCGCCAGGCTCATGAGGGCGAACTGGCGCGTAGCCGCTTCCGACAAGGCCTGGTAGTGCGCGCTGGCCAGGGCCAGTTCGGTCACTTCGTGATCCAGGCTGAGCGAGCCGTCGGCGCTGTCGATGCGCTGCGAGGTAGTGCTGCCCAGGCGGGCCGAGGCAAGCGCGCCGGCATCGACGTCGCCACCGTCGGCAACCCGCTGCAGCAGGTCCAGCGCGTCGCCGAAGTCCGCGCGCTGCACGGTGCCGTCGGGCCGGTTGGCAAAGGCCACGTTGTGGCTGGCGATCTCCGCCCGCCGCTGGGCCATGTCCAGCGCAAGGCCGATGGCGCCGAGAGTGACATTGTGATCGGACATCCGTATTCCCCTTACTGGATGAGCAATTCGCCGCGCAACGCACCGGCCGCCTTGATCGACTGCAGCACGGTGATGACATCGCGGGTGGAAAGATGGATCGCGCGCAGCGCGGAAATCAGGTCGCCCACGGTGGCGCCGGTGGGCAGCTGCACCATGCGGGCATCGTCTTCGTTCACCTTGATTTTGGTCTGCGGCACGATGGCGGTGCGGATATTGCGCGAGGGATCGACAAACACGCCGTCGCCCGGCTGCGAAACCAGGTAGTCGGTCTTGATCGACACGCGCAGGTCGCCCTGCGAAATGGTCACGCTGGCCAGCTGCACGTCGCCGCCGGACACCACCGTGCCGGTGCGCTCGTTGACCACCACGCGCGCGACCTGGTCGGGCTGCACCATCACGTTTTCCAGCGCGGCGATGTTCTGCACCGCGCTGCTGGGCTGGCTGAAATGCACCACCACCTTGCCGGCGTGCGCGGCGCTGGCCTCGACGCCGGGCAGCGTGCGCTGCACCGCCTGCGCCACGCGCGAGGCGGTGGTGAAATCGGGCTGGTACAGAATCAGATTGATGGTGCCGCCCGGCCCCAGCGCACCCAGCGGCGCGGAACGCTGCACGGTGGCGCCTTCCGGTACCAGGCCAGCGGTGGGATGGTTCTTCTGTTCCAGGTTGCCGTGCGACTGCACCTTGTAGCCGCCGACCGAAATCGCGCCCTGGGCCAGCGCATAGACCTGACCGTCAGGGCCATCGAGCGGCGTCAGCAGCAAGGTGCCGCCGCCGAGGCTGCGCGCATCGCCGACCGAGGCCACCGACACGTCCAGCTTCTGGCCGGATTCCGCAAACGCCGGCAGCGTCGCGGTCACCATCACGGCCGCCACGTTGCGGCTGTTCAGATCGTCGGTGGACACGTTGACGCCAAAGTGGCTGAGCGTGTTCGCCACCGACTGCAAAGTGGCGTGGTTGCGGTTGGTATCGCCGGAGCCGGCCAGGCCGACCACCAGGCCGTAGCCGATCAGCGCGTTGTCCTGCACGCCTTCGGCGCGTGCGATTTCCTTCAGGCGCACGCCCACGAAGGTCTGCGTCTGCGCCGAAGCCGCGAACGCAGCCACAGCCAGCAGCACGGTACAGAGCCCGCGCCTCATAGCAACCCCAGCCATTTGCTGACCCTGTAGATGATGCTGCGCTTCTGCGGCTCGCTGACGTCGCCGCGGCCGGTGAATTCGATGTTCGCTTCGCTGATGCGGTTGGACAGGATGGTGTTGGAGGAGGAGATGTCCTCCGGCCGCACCGCGCCGCTCAGCGCAATGCGCTGCTTCTCGCCGTTGACCACCACCGATTGCTCGCCGCGGATGCGCAGGGTGCCGACGTCGTCGATGCCGGTGACCCTCACCGCGATCTGCGCCTGCACCGCGCCCGAGCGCGTGGTCTGCCCCGCGCCGCTGTCGCTGCCGGAAAGACCGAGATTGCCGTTGTAATCGTGATGCGTGGTGCGCAGGCTGCCGCCCAGACTCACGTTATTGGCCGAGTCGGTGTTCGCGGCGGCTGACGCGCGCGAAGTCTCCACCACCAGGATGGTGAGCGTGTCGCCCACGCGGTGCGCGCGGCGATCCTCGGCCAGGCCGCGGTAGGTGCGCGGGTCGATCATGCCGCCGCCGTCCTGCGCGCATGCGGCAGGCAGGCCGAGCAGCAGCAGGGTTGCGAATGTGTATTCACGGAACAACTTGCGCCACTCCCCGGTCCGTCACCGTCGCCTTTACGGGTTCGCTGGTACCGGCCACCTGCACTGGCACCGTCTCGCCCTTGTTCGCAGCGCGCATGGCCACGCCCGCGCGCTCCACCGTGATCCCGCCGTAGCTCGCCATCAGGCGTACCTGCTGGCGATTGTCGACGTCGGGCACGTCCTCGAAATCTTCGATGCTGGCCACCTGCCCCGCGCGCACCGGATGGCGCAGGCGCTTGCCTTTGAGCGCATCCGGCGAGGCCAGCGGCGCGGACGAGCCGAGCGCCACGTCCACATTGCGTTCTTCCAGCTGCAGTTGATCGGCCGGCAGCCGCTCGGCCACGTCGTCGCGATAAACCCAGGCCTGCCCCGTCGCCGACAGCGCAAAACCCACCGGCACTATGCGCAGCACGCGGCCGCCGCTGCGCACTTCCACCATCGCGGTGAAGCGTGCGCGCGGCCAGCGGCCGGCGATCGGCAGCGCGCGAAATTCCAGCGCGCCCTTGGCGGCCGGCAGATGTTCCGGACGCGTCGTCACGTCCAGCTGCACATGCTCGTAGCCATGGCCGAGGCGCTGCTCCACCGCCGCACGCGCAGCCGCCACCGCGCCATCCGCGGCGGCATCGCTGGCGCACGCGGCGGCCGGCGCCAGGCACGCCAGTGCGAACAAGCTGGCAAGGCGAAGGCTCATCGATTGAGATTGTTGATGGTGTCCAGGATCTGGTCGGTCGCCTGCAGCACGCGCGCATTAAGCTGGTACGCGCGCTGCGCCAGCACCAGGGCAGACATCTCGCCTACCAGGTCGACGTTGGAACCCTCGACATAACCCTGCGACAGCGTGCCGAAGCCCGCATCGCCCGGCTTGCCCACCACCGGGTCGCCCGAATCCGGCGTCACCGCGAAATTGTTGCCGCCGACCGAGCGCAGCGCTTCCGGCGCGGCGAACGTCACCAGCTGCAGGTTGCCGACCACGCTGTCCTTGGCGTCGCTGCCGAGCTGTGCGTGCACATCGCCATTGCTACTGACCGTGATATGGGTGGCGTCGGCGGGAATCTGGATGCCCTGCGCCAGGCGATGGCCTGCGGCGGTGACCAGATAGCCGTCGTTGTCCACCTTGAGCTGGCCGGCGCGCGTGTACAGGCGGCCGCCGTCTTCGCCGCTTTCGATTTCGAAGAAGCCCGCGCCCTGGATCGCCAGGTCCCAGGTGTTGCCGGTCTGCTGCAGGGCGCCGTCGATCATCACCGGCGCGGTCTCGCTGATGCGCGTGCCGGCGCCGAGCTGGTTGGCCGCAAGGCCTTGCTGCGCCTGCGCCGGCGTCAGCGCCGACACGTCGGTGAAGGCCACGCGCGAGCGCTTGTAGCCCGGCGTCTGCATATTGGCCAGGTTGTTGGAGATCACGTCGATCTGCTGCTGCTGCGAGTTGAGCCCGCTGGCGGCGATATGGAGTGCTTCGATCATGGCGTCCTCAGGAGTCCTTGCCGATCTGGTCGATACCGGCCACGAGAGCCGTGTGATAGGTGGAAATCGCGTGCTGGATGGAACTGGCGTGGCGCGACAGCTGCATCAGCCGCACCATTTCCTCGCCGGGGTCGACGTTGGAACCTTCGAGCGCGCCCTGGTGCACGCGCACATCGGCGTCCGCGGTGGCGCTGGCGGCGTACATGCCGCCACCCAGCGGCTGCAGCGTGGCGCCGTCGGCCACGTCGACCAGGGCCAGCTGCGCCACCACGTCCTTGCCGTCGTGGATGGCGCCGTCTTCGCCGATGGTTACGGCAGAACTCGAGAGCACGATGGGGCCGTCGGCGCCGAGCACCGCGCGGCCCTGCGCGTCCACCAGGCGTCCGCTGGCATCCAGCGAGAACTGGCCGGCGCGCGTCAGGAACACCTGCTCGTCGCCGGCGCTCACCTGGAAAAAGCCTTGCCCCTGCAGGGCAAGATCCAGCGGGCGACCGGTCTGGATCAGGGCGCCATCGCGCTGGTCCACGCGCGTGGGCGCCGCGCCCAACGTACCTTCGAAACCTTCGGCGCGCTGTACCGCGCGATAGCCCGGCGTGGTCAGGTTGGCCACGTTCTGGCTGAGCGTGCCTAACGCGCGCACGTCGGCGCTCAAGTAACGGGCAATCGAGCTGATGGGGTCGCTCACTGGGTCTCCTTATGCCGCGGCCGGCGCCGCCGCGGTGGGCGTCACGCTGCCGAAGGCCCGCACCACGATGGTGCCGGGCAGTTCGTTGATGCCGATCACCGCCACATGCGGCAGCGAGCGCTGGATCAGGGCGCGCACGTGCCGGCGCAGCAGCGACGGGCACAGCAGCACCGGTGAAAGGTTCTTGGCCAGCATCGCGTCGGACTGCCGGGCCAGGCTGCCCAGGAAGCCGTCGAGCATGTTCGGATCGGTCAACAGCATCGAATGCCCCTCGCGCTGGCGCGCCGCCTGCAGCATCGAACGCTCGAATTCCGGTGCAAGGGTCAGCACGTGCAGTTCGCCCTGTTCGTTGCTGGCTTTCTGGCAGATGCCCGCGCCCAGGCGCTCGCGCACCTTCTCGGCAAGGTCCTCGGCCTGCTTGCTCACCTTGCCGGCGTCCACCAGCACTTCGAAGATGGTTTCCAGCTGACGGATGCTGACCAGTTCGCGCAGCAGGATCTGCAGCACCTTCTGCACGTCCGTATAGCTCAGGACGGTGGGCACCAGTTCGTCGACCAGACCGGCCTGGCGTTCCTTCAGGCGCAGCGCAAGGCGCTCGACTTCGGCGCGCGTGAGCAGGTCCGCCGCGTGGCGCTTGGCCAGTTCGTTGAGGTGAGTGACCAGCACCGTATCCGGATCGACCAGGGTGTAGCCCGCGCCGCGCGCGTACTGGCGCGCATCCGGCGAAATCCATTGCGCCGGCAGTCCGTAGGCCGGATCGCGCGTTTCGCGGCCTTCCAGCTTGGGCCGCTTGCCGCCCGGGTTGATCGCCAGCACCGCGTCGAAATGCAGCTCGCCCTGCCCGATGCGGTTGCCGTTGAGCAGCACCTGATACTGATGTTCGCCCAGCGTGCCCGCGGTGGCTTCGCGCGTCATCACCGGCGGCAGCACGAAGCCGAAGTCCAGCGCGAACTGCTTGCGCAGGCTCTGCATGCGTTCGTTGAGTTCCGCCGCGCGGTGCTGGAAGACTTCCTTCACGGCCGCGCCCAGGCGCAGTTCGAGCGGGTCGATCTGCAGGCTGCGGTAGAAATCCTCTTCGCCCTTGGGCTTCGCTTCGGGCGTGTCCGCTTCGGTTTCCGCCGCGGATTCGGTGGATGCGCTACGCCTTGCCAGCCAGATCATCGCCGCGATGCCGGCCAGCACGAAGGCCACCGGCAAGACCGGCAGGCCGGGCAGCAGCATCACGATAAACAGCGTGATGCCCACCACCATCAAGGTGCGCGGGTTGGACAGCACCTGCTTGGCGATCTCGCCGCCCAGCTCCGCATCCGACGCGGCGCGCGTGATGATGATGCCGGTCGCCACCGCGATCACCAGCGAGGGAATCTGCGTGACGATGCCGTCGCCCACCGTCAGCAGGGTGTAGCGGTGCACGGCCTCGGTCCACGGCATCCCATGCTGGAGCATGCCGATGGACAGGCCGCCGATGATGTCGATCAGCAGAATGACGATGCCGGCGATGGCGTCGCCCTTGACGAACTTGGTGGCGCCGTCCATCGCGCCGTAGAAGTTCGCCTCGCGCTCGATCAGGGAGCGGCGGCGGCGGGCCTCGGCCTCGTCGATCAGCCCCATGTTCATGTCGGCGTCGATGCTCATCTGCTTGCCGGGCATGCTGTCCAGGGTGAAGCGCGCGGCCACTTCCGCCACGCGCTGCGCGCCGCTGGTCACCACCACGTACTGCACCACCACCAGGATCAGGAACACCACCAGGCCGATCACATAGTTGCCGCCCACCACATAGCTGCCCACCGCACCGATCACATGGCCGGCGCTGCCGCCGTTGAGGATCAGCCGCGTGGCCGACACGTTCAGCGCCAGGCGGAACAGCGTGGTGATCAGCAGCAGCGACGGAAAGGTGGAAAAGCTCAGCGGCGAGTCGGTGAGGAAGGTGATCAGCAGCACCAGCAAGGCGATGCTGAAGTTCACGATCAGCAGGAAATCCAGCAGCCCCGGCGAGACCGGCACGAACAGGATGGTGAGGATGAAGATCATCGCGCCGACCAGCGCGAGATCCCGCCTGCCATCCAGCAGCTGGCGCAGCAGCCCCTTCATGTATGCACCTTGTGGCCCGGGCGCGACATCACCCAGCGGTAGACGGCGCCGACCTCGCCATAGCGTTCGGCCGGCACGCTCTCGTCCAGCGCGCATTCGCGGAACAGCGCACGGGCCAGCGCCGGCGAGCGCACGATCGGCACGCCATGCCGCGCCGCCACCTGGCGGATGCGCGCGCTGAGCCAGCCGCTGCCCTTGGACAGCACCACCGGCGCGAGCATGCGCGAGCGGCGGTACTGCAAGGCCACCGCCACGTGCGTGGGGTTGGTCACCACCACGTCGGCGGACGGCACGCGCGCCACCGACTGGATGCGCTTGAGCATGTCGCGCGCAAGGCGGCGGCGCTTGGAGCGGATGGCCGGGTCGCCTTCGCGGCGCTTGTGTTCGTCCTTCAGCTCGCGGCGGCTCATGCGCAGCTTGCGGATGAATTCGCGGCGCGAGAACAGCAGGTCCAGCACCGCGATCAGGCCGAATACGAACAGCAGCCACTTGGCCAGATGGCCGAACAGATCCGCCAGCTCCGCCGGAATCGCCGCCGGCGCCGCGACCGCGGTAGCCATCAGCGGCTGCCACAGCGCATGCGCCATCCACGCCAGCACGGCGGCCAGGATGCCCAGCTTCAGCAGCAGGCGGCCCAGGTCCCACAGCGTGCGCAGCGAGACGATGCGCTTGAAACCCTTGACGGGATTCAGTCGCGAAGCGTCGGGCTTCAATGGCTGCGTCGAGAACATCGGCCCGGTCTGCAGCAGATTGGCGGCGATGGCGGCGATGACCAATGCAAAGATCGACGGCGCCAGCGCATGCCACACCGGCGCGAACGCACCGCCCAGCCAATGCCACAGTCCGGCGCCGGGCGCCGGCGCCGCGCCGGCCATCGCCAGCGAAGCGCGCACCGCATCGGCCATGGCGCGGCCGATGCCGGCCAGCCCCGCGATAAAGGCGAAGCAGAACACCGCCAGGCAGATCACCGCCGTCAGCTCGGTGCTGCGCGCGGCCTGCCCTTTCTCGCGCGCTTCCTGCAGGCGGAACGGCGATGGCTGTTCGGTCTTGTCCTGATCTTCGGCCATCTCAGCCCCGGACCATGGATTGCGCGCCGGCCAGGCCGTCCGCGAACAGCCGCCCCAGCAGCGCCGGCGCCAGGCGCAAGGAACCGGCCAGCAGCACCAGCACCGTCGCCACCTTCAGCGGCAAGGCGAGAAAATAGATATTCGCCTGCGGCATCGAGCGGCTGGCGAAGGCCACCGCGATATCCACCGCGAACAGGCCCAGCACGACAGGTAGCGTCACCATCAGGCCGAGCAGAAATTGCGAGCCGAGCAGGTTCAGCAGTGCCGTGAGCGAGGGCGCATGCGCTGCCGCGCCCAGCGGCACCCAGCGCACCGAGGCGACCAGGTGGCGCAGCAGCAGCAGATGGAAACCGAGCGCGAAGAAGGTGAGCGTGCCGGCCAGCGACAGCACCGTGCCGAGCAGCGAATCGGTGCCCTGCAAGGCCGGATTGAACAGGTTCGCCGAGGCCAGACCCGCCTGCACGTCGAGCATGCGTGCGGAGAAACCCAGCGACGCCATCGGCAGCATCACCGCCAGCCCGTAGCAGGCGCCGACCAGCAATTCGGAACAGGCCGCCAGCACCAGATCCGCCGGCATTGCCGACGGCGCGGCGATGCCGGTGAGCAGCCACGACAGCGCCAGCAGCAGGATCGCGCGCACGTGCAGCGGCGCCCACGCGAACGGCGTAAACGCCGGCATCAGCAAGACGGGGACGAAACGCAGCGTGGCCAGCATCCAGGCCACCACGGCAAGCTGCAGGCCGATCATGCCGATCCCATGCCTCCCGCCATGCCGATCACCTGCCGGGCGAATTCCACCACCACGGCCATCATCCACGAGCCCAGCAACAGGAACAGCGCCACCACCAGGATCAGCTTGGGGATGAAGGTGAGCGTCATCTCCTGGATCTGCGTGACCACCTGGAACACCGACACCAGCAGACCCACCAGCAAGGTGCCGAGCAGGATCGGCGCGGACACCTTCGCCGCGGTCAACAGCATCTGGGCCAGCAGGTGCATGCCGGTATCGGCGTCCATGCTCAGGCGCGTCCGGCCGGGCGCAGGCGCGCCTGCAGCTGCTGGATGAAATCGACCGGGCGGCGCGTGGTGTCGATGCCCGCTTCGGCCAGGATGCCGTCGACCATCGCCGCCGCCTCGCGGTCGCGCCCTTCCGCGCTCCACAGCAGGCTTTGCGCATAGCGGGCGTTGCGGCTTTGCGGGTCCAGGCGGAGTGCGCGCTTGATGTCGCTGCGCGCTTCGTCGGCATGGCCGTTCAGCGCATGCACCAGGGCGATGCCGCCGTGGGATTCACCGAAGTTGCGGTCCAGATCGAGCGCCTTGCTGAAATGCGCGTACGCCTGGGCCGGGTTGCCGAGCAGAAGATCGCACCAGGCCAGCGCGTGCCAGGTGCCGATGTGCTGGCTCATGCGGTCCGTGGCGCGGCTGAGAAAAGCATGCGCGGCAG
Source organism: Dyella sp. SG609 (assembly GCF_012275375.1). Classification (GTDB taxonomy): domain Bacteria; phylum Pseudomonadota; class Gammaproteobacteria; order Xanthomonadales; family Rhodanobacteraceae; genus Dyella_D; species Dyella_D marensis. The sequence continues at coordinate 189,474 of NZ_JAAZQJ010000002.1, forward strand.
GCACGTCGCCATTGAGCATCAACGCTTCACCGGCACCGGCGAGTGCGCGGCCGGCTTCCGGCTGCGTGGCCAATACCTGGGCGAAGGACTGGTAGGCGGACTGGGCATCGTGCGACCACAAGCCGAGCGTGCCCAGCGTGGTGAGTGCGTCCGATTGCGCGGCGTCGATGCTGAGCGCGTGCTGCGCGGCATCGCGCGCATCGGCCACCTGCGCCAGGTCGAGGTAAAGCATCGCCAGCAGGCCCCAGGCCTCGGCATGCCGTGGATGGTTCTGCACCACCGCGCCGGCGACGGCCGCCGCGGCTTCGTACTGCTGGCGGTGCTGCAGCAGGCGGGCATGCAGCAGGGCGATCGCCGGTTCATCGGGCGAGCGCGGCAAGACGGAGGCAAGTACGCGTTCGGCGGCATCGAGCCGGCCCGCGCCCAGCAGCGCGAACGCAAGATCGTGGCGAACGGCGACGCTGTCGGCGCCGGCTTCGAGGCAGGCCACCAGCGCATCCGCGGCCACCGCGAAGCGGCCACGCGCCAGCTCGCATCGTCCTGTGCGGAAAAGGAAATCCGGGCGTTCGCGCAATGCGGTCGGCACGCTGTCGAGCGTGCTTTCGGCCTCGTCGAGCAGACCATGGGCCAGCAAGGCATCGACCAGATCGATCACGATCAGGTCATTGCCCGGGTCCTGGCGATGGAAATCCCGCAGTTGGATCAGCCTGTCCATGGCGACCTCCCGTTTGACCACTCCCTGTCACGAACGGCGGCGCCCGCAGGCACCACGACGAACCGGTACGACACTTCCCCTCCAACGACCCTTTCCAAGGCCGGCACTGCGTCCCCTGAACAACCGCCAGATCCCTATCCATGCGGCACGCCAAATCAGCATAGGGGTGAAGGAAATGGCATAGCAAGATCAACTTTGTGGCGTTTTTGGTTCACAAATGACCGAAAGAAAATGTGATTTATATCGTGAAGAAAATGTCTAAGAAGCTCCGTTTATCGGGTGATTGATTCGGCAACTTCTTTTGCTTGTTATAAATTTTTGTGTCGTTATTTCTTGCGACCGCATCAGGGCGCGACGCCACAGATGAATGATTTCTTGCACCAGGCTTTCCTGTTTTAGCGACTTTGGGTCATTTGGGCATGGGCAGGGATTTCAGCACTTGTATGCAGTGCAGCAATCGACGGAACATCGCGCACGCGTGCAAAGCGCCCTTCCCCAAACAACTCCTGTCTACTGGAATATCAAGCCACGTCGCGGGGTTTCGCGGCCTCGAATTGGGCTGAAATTACGCGGCGATAATCGACAGAATTAATCCAGTAGAAAATACAAATAGCCCTTGAAATGACGCAAACAAACTTTCCCCAACGCCAGATTCGCGCGCTTTACAACGAGCACACGCTCCGCGTTTATCAGGCCTATTCCCACGCCATCGCCGACAGCGCCCTCGCCCACCAGACCTTCGTCTCGCCACCGTTCAAGCGCGAGCGCATGACGTGGATCAAGCCGTCTTTCCTATGGATGATGTATCGCGCCGGATGGGGTGAGAAAGACGATGGACAGCGGCGGATTCTCGCTATCGACATTACTCACGAAGGCTTTGCGTGGGCGCTTGCGCATAGCTGCCCGAGCCATCCGGAGCCAGGCATGAGTGCGGATGAGTGGGAGGAGCTCAAGCGGAGATCGCCAGTGCGGATTCAGTGGGATCCGGAGCGGGATCTGCATCTGAATCCGCTGGATTATCGGGCGATTCAGATGGGGTTGAGTGGGGAGGCGGTGGAGCGGTATGTGGGGGAGTGGATTCGGGGGATTGAGGATGTTACGTCGGAGGCGCGGGGGATTCATGGGCTTGTGCGCGAAAACCGGTTGCTTGAGGCGAGGAGTGCTTTGCCAAATGAACAGCCTTATTCGGGATGACTATTGACGATAAATGTACGGCCGCGACCGATTAGCAAACATTGCATCGCCGAAACAGCGCGCGCCGTACAAATATCCCATCCCTTCAAGCCTCGAACTCGGCCACCAACTCAGCCAAACAACCAGAGTCGCGCAAAACCCCGATTAATTCTTTTCAGAAATTTGACCACCCATTAGATCAAGAAGAATTTCATCCAGCCTTTCATCACTCAGCCCCGTCGCGGCGCCATCCGAGCTTTTTCGACGATTTCAATTGATCACTGTCACCATTACTGACGGCGAAACCCCATCAAAATCAGAATAGAGCAGATCGGCCAGCTCGGAATTTGTGCGCACCTGCTGCCGCTCAAGCAATGCCTTGAACGCTTGACTGGGCAACATCCCCGATCTTAGTAAATCTCTAATGGAACTCATATATTCACCAGACAGACAAAGGGGCCGGAGGTGGTTAAGCGCTTACTCGAAACGATGGCGCCATCTGACATGCCGTAAAGAAGGATGCTGATGTCGCCAGCTTTTGTCATCGCCAAATATCTGCATATCAGTTCATCGAAGAACTCAGCATGCCTCGCGGACTGCGCCTACTTGAAGTATGAGCGCGAGCTGGGAGACAAAGGGGCCGGGGGTAGTTAAGCGCTTACTCGACTCGCCGGAAGCGCTCGATATGAGGCAGCCGAAGTTGAGATTCTGGCCACCGCACTTAACTACCTCCGGCCCCTTATTGCGCCCCTTTATCATACACGTCCATTATTGCGCTTTTTCAGGTGGCTCTGGCTGACTCTCCGTCCAGTTCCAGCCCGTCTCGCTAATTATGAGGTCCTCAAAATCGCAAGATGCAGTAACAATCCTCCCCCCACTCCTGATTTGCCGAATGAGTGCCGCAACCCTCAACTGGAAACCCATAACCTGCTCATCCAACTCGTCCTCCGCCACTATTTCGACATAGTACTTCGATGCCTCAATAAAATCGTAAGGTTTCTTATTTAGCCGCGACGGGTCAAAGTCTTCATTATTGTAAACCAGCAAACTAACATTCATGCCCGAAAAAATATTCTTTCCAGATTCATAGACCGCCCCTTTTACCGCATCAATGACCTCATTCGTATCTATGTACAACATGCAAGAGAACTGATCCATTAAAACATCCCTAGAATCCGAACGATAAAGGCGTTTGCGGGCCATTATCAAAAGCGCCACCCTCTTGAATGACAGTAATTTGAACCTTGTCTTCCGGAATGTCTAAGGTTCGCGCAATAATTGCCTTCATCGCCGTCAGTTTTGCCTCACCCGCAAATATCCTACCGTTTTGGATGGCGGCGGTGCGAGACCTAAATTTAGCGCCCTTGGGTCAGGACTGCCGAATCGCTGGGCAACCAGTTCATCGAAACGCTCAGGGGAAACACGGATCCCAAAGTCAAAGTCCGAATTAGACAAAGGGGCCGGAGGTAGTTAAGCGCTTACTCGAAACGATGGCGCCATCTGACATGCCGTAAAGAAGGAGGCTGATATCGCCAGCTTTTGTCATCGCCAAATATCTGCATATCAGTTCATCGAAGAACTTAGCATGCCTCGCGGACTGAGCCTACTTGAAGTATGAGCGCGAGCTGGGTGATCAACGACTCCAAGCGATGGTCAAAAAGGGCTTGGGCAGCCAGCATCTGTACGGCCAAAGGGCCAGCCGTCAGCCTCAAGAGGCAACCGAAGTTGACATTCCGGGACTGCGTATAACTACCTCCGGCTCCTTATTCGCTCTTCAACGTCATGGCCTCAACCCCTTCAAAGCCCAGGTCCCGCAAGCGCTGAGCGAGTTCGATGGAGTAATCCAAGTAACCTCGCTCGTTTATAGACTTTTCAGTAAAAAAATTCTTCCCGAGTATGTCGAGAGCATCGTCAAGCTCGATGATCGACTGGCGAGTCCTATGCGTAAACTCGAGTATGTAGATGTCTGACACCTCACCCTCTGGAATTCCGAATAACACGAATTCCAACCCACCCGAATCGCCCACATAAGCAGGCACCTCTTCGAAGCGCCCCGTATCTTCCTTCTTCAGGTGTAAGCCCTTAAATGCAAGATCAATTTTTTTCGCAAGAAGAGAGAGCGGAAGCGAAGCCGGAAAGCTTACAGTCGCAATAAAATCATTCATACCGCATACCGCCCTTGTAATAAAATAGTACAACAAAGGGGCTGGAGGTAGTTAAACGCTTACTCGACTCGCCGAAAGCGCTCGATATGAGGCAACCGAAGTTGAGATTCTGACCACTGCATTTAACTACCCCCGGCCCGTTATTCCCTTATTGGGGGGGGGTACGTTCGTTCAAAAGACCAAGGAGGTATCAACTCAAGCGAAAGCCGCCGCCGTTAACACCTAGCCCCTTACCCTGTTTGGAACATAAGAAGAAGCCACCGAATGGCGGCTTCTTAACTAAACCTATTTGACGCCAAGCCTTTCATCGACCTCAATGAATCTCAACAGCTCGTCGAAAAAAGCAGTGAGGCCGTGATCAGCCTTAAGGTCGTCCCGAATATCTTTCATCAAGCCATAGAATTCGGCGAACTCACCAGCGCTTAGTTCATCTGCGCTGATCATGTTCATACCGAAATCATCTATAGACTCAAGAAGCCCCCTCGCTACAGGTGACGTCGACACGCGCGCACGAATTGCACTGGTAATGCGTGCAAAGTCTACCGTCCTTACGTCGAGCGATTTTTGCTTGCTAAGAATGATGGTTCCGGACATTTCAATGCACCAAATAGATGACTTTTTTCTGAGAAGACACAGGAAGATTGTTCACGAAATCAAACAACGTCCCCCGGTTCGTCGGCGTTAAGAAGCGGGTATCAAACGGCATCATATCAACGCCGTTAGGCGCGGCAAGCTTATCGGCAAACGATTGAGAGAACTTTGGGAATGTCTTATCAAAATACATATTGATCTTATCGGCCTGAGCAAAGCTATCTGGCGTAAGCTTGAAATCAATACGGGCCCCAGAGAAGTCCCCTGACGTCACCAGGTAGTCGGCACTCGTGCCGCTTGGGGCGCGCTCCAAAGTTCCACCCAAATAGTTTTCCATCTCAGCTGCTGCCCCAGCTTCGCCGGGCGCATACGCTGCTCTATCTCCGTCTATAACGTTCAAGCGTTGCTGGGCGGCGATGTCAACTGGATCACGCGCAAAAAGGGTAGTCGGCCCAGAAGGGTTCATTTGGAAACCAGTACGACCAATCGCTTCGGCGTTGCCAGCATCAGCAATCGTGTTTGGAACACTTCGAATTGTAATCCTCTGAGCCGAGTCTTCCGCAAAATCAAACTGCCACGCCCCCTCAGGCCTGGCCATCCAGGTATCCACCGTCGCCAGTTCCGCCTGCCTTTCCGACAGACTCATCGACGACGAGAACCATGGCCCACGTGCTGAAAGAACACTCTCCGCCAATACTTCCCTTACAGCCACCTGCCCGGCGCTCTCTAAGCCAAAGACGGGCGCCGTGACCACACTCACGCCCAGCTCCAAGCGGTCGTTCTTCACCTCCATACCCATGCGGGATCCTTGGGTAAACGGATTGATCCCCTGCAACGTCACGCCATTGTCTTCTGCCGTCAGCGCCGCCCAATAGTCTCCCAACCTCTTGAGGACTCCAGGTGCGGCAGTTAACCCGGGCATGGCCACTACGGGAACACCATTTGCATCTCGCGGCGTACTATGAGCCATCACCTCCGCGTTGTCGTACATCGCGTTCCAGGGCGTATAGGGAGTCGCCCTAAAGCTCGGCTCCTCGCTGCGACCCGTCAGGCTGGACACCAGATTCGACCACGGGAACGCCACGCCAGGCATGGGCATGGCTCCGACTTGCGGTTCCGTGCCCAAAGCAGCTTGCAGGCTGACCGGATCGCCGGATCCCAGGAAGGTATCCGACACATCAGTCGTCACGCTTACCCCCTCAAGCTCGCTTATCGCCGGCATGGCATAAGGAACCCCCTTCCAAGCCACGCTCGAAGCCCCACTCCAATCCGGCGTTCCGGTGAACCAGGTGTAGTTATCCCGACTTAGTCCGTCAAACGCATAGTTACCAGACTCTGCCGGCATAGCCGGACCACCAGCACCCACCCACGAGCCGTCCGGCGTCTCCAGGAAGTTCACGTATGGACCCGACGAACCATTCAGGTGCATGGCGGAGTAGGCAATGGCGCCTTCAGACGTGCGTACTTGATTTGCCACAAGCGCGGTATTCGTCACGCCATAGCCATTCCCAGGCGCTGCTTGTGCATAACGTTCATCCACGGCCGCAACCTGAGGAGAGTCATCCATCGCGCTCTGTGCTCGCAACTCATAAGCGAGCTCGTCCTGTCCGGCCTGAGAGTTCCATAGAGTGAGGGGATTCATGGAGTCATAAGCCGCGACCTGCGTAGGCAGGCCAATGGCAAGGCCACTTTGCCCACCTTGACCATTCCACCTCGACAGCGGATTCATCGGGTCATAAGCACCTCCGACCGAAACCTGCTGACGGGACGCCCCTGACGGCTCATCCGCCTGCGCGCGCAACGGGAACTCGGACGTCACCCCCATGGCTAACGCATTGCCCGCCACATCCTCACCGATCTGCTGCCAGCTCGGCACATGGTTGTCCCCCAGCGCGGACCCCGTCACTTTCCGCACCACATCGCCAAGGGCACGCGATTCAAGTCGCTGCAGATAATCGCTATCGCCGTATTGATTGATCCCCATACTGGCCACGGTGTCGCCCAGCGCGCCGCTCGTTCGATTCGCAAGACTGTTGGACACCAGCCCCGCCCAGCTGAAATGCGTCGGCTGGCCCGTGATCTTCGAAGCAATCACATCACCGGCATAGCTCCCCGCCCCCTGCAGTGCCTGCCCCCAGCCGTTCAACACCGGCTGCCCCGCGCTGTCCACGCCAGCGGTGAACGCCGTACTGCCCTGCAATCCAGAAGTCACGCCCGCCGTCGCCGCCGCACTCAACGCGCTTTGCCCGACCTCGCCCCAGCTGAAGCCCTGATGGACGCCGGTGATATCGCCGGCAATCTGACCGGCCGCGTTGCCGGCGGCCGCTGCCGCCGCGGCCGAGGCCACCGATACCGCCGCCGCCGTCGTTGCGGTCACTTCCACGCCGGCGGCAGCCAGCTGCTCATACAGAAAACTACTGACCTGGGGACCGGCGTAGTACGTCACGATCACCACCACCGCAATCACTACGATCATCGCCAACGCATTGCAATGATGCTGACTCGGCGGCGGCGGCGGCGCGATCGTCGGCAGACTCGGTGTGGTGCTGCCCGTGATATCACTCGGGTTGTACGGCTTGAACGTCGTCGCATCATTGACGTTCGTGCTCACCACCGGAATCGTCAGATCCTGGCCAATGCTCAAGTCATTGTCGCTACTCATGGCGTTCGCTTGAGCAATGACATACCAGAGACTGGCGTTGCCATAGACCGCCTGCGCAATGCTCTTAAGCGTATCCCCCGCCTGCACCACATACCCGCCCGGGCCACCCTCGCTACTACTGAACGCAGTAACCCGATCCAGCACATTCAAGGTGCCACCTTCGTCGTACTGGGCCACCTGCTCGCCCATCACATACACGAAGTGCTGGTTCTGATGCCCCGGATTCGCCCCCTGATCAATGGTCGAACCATTGGCCGTGCCATCCCGGCGGCTGACGATCTGCCCATTCCCGTCATACCCGAACACCCGCACCGTATCCCGCACCGTGCCGCCGGCATATTGCGTGTGCTGCGCGATGGCCACGCGGTTGCCGCGGCTGTCGTAATAGCTCTCGTCCGTGGTCGGACGTACGTTCGGCGTATTGGAGATGTTCTGGCCGGTGGTGGCGGCCTCCAGGTAGCTGTCCTTGCGCAGATAGGTGATGGTGTACTGGTCGACGCGTCCGCCCGCATCGCGGTACTGGTACGACACGACATTGCCCATCGCGTCGTAACCGGCCGAGGCATTGGCGCCGGCATAGACCACCGCGTTGTCGAGCGTCAGGCCGCCATACGTGGTGTCGTCCGGGCCCGGCAAGGTGGTGGGCAGGTTGTCCGTGCCCGAGCCGTCCCAGCCGCTGAGGCGCGTAAAGTTCTGCTGCTCGGCCAGGCGGCCGACGGAGTCGTACCGGCTGACCGTAGCGCCGGAAAGCCTGCCGCCCACATCCGCACCAGTGCCGGTGTTACCGTCGATGTCATCCGGATCGCCCTTGGTGTTCGGGCGCTGATCCAGCGTGGTGCCCAGCGCATAGAACTGGTTGATCACAAGCACGTGCCCGGCCGCGTCGTAGCTGCGCGTCTCCGCGATGCCGTTGAAGCTGCCGCCGGCGGTGATGTCCACCGCATAGTCCGCGCGCACCATTTCGTTGCGGTCGTCGTAGTGCGAGCTCTGCACCAGCGTGTGGCCAGCCGCGTTCACCGTGGTACGCGTGACCACATTGCCCACCGCGTCATAGCCAAGCGCATAAGAAGACGAAGATGCAGTGACGACGATATTGCCGTTCTGCAGCGCGCCCGCCGATACCTGCACGCGGTTGACGCCATCGTAGGTGTACCAGGCATCGACCGTGGTGCTGCCGCTGGTAGCCGTCACCTCGCGGCGGTTGCCCGCTGCGTCGTAGCGGTAGGTCTCGTCCAGCGTGGTGGTGCTGGTGAGCACGTCCGTCACTACCACGTGGCTGATGCGGTTGTGGCTGTCGTAGGTGGTCTGCGTCACCGTGTGGATCGACTTGCCGTTGCCGTCCTTGGTGACGACCTCCTGCCGCGTCTGGTTGCCGTTGGCGTCGTAGCTGTAGCTGTAGACCGAGCCGTCGGCGAAGGTCTGGGTGGCGAGCTGGCCGTTGGCGTAGTAGGTGTTGGTGGAGCTGTTGGGTGAAGTGGCGGCGGTGACGTAAGGCGGCACCGATGCGTTCTGCGGCGTCGGTGACCAGTTGTCGCTCTCGCCCAGCAACAGGCCGCTGGACTGGTCGTAGCTGTAGTTGTAAGCGGCGCCGCTCATGTCCACGTGATGGACGACGCGGCCGTAGGCATCGCGGTCCCAGGTCTCGCTGTCGCCATTGGCATTGATCTGGCTGACCAGGTTGCCGCTGCGGTCGTACACGAAGGTGTTCTGGATGACGCCCGTGGGTACCTGCGGGACGTACTGATAGTTCCACACCGCCGCGTCGAAGGAGGCCGCGCCGATGCCGTTGGCATAGCCAAAAACGGCCAATGCCGCATAAGCCGCGCCCGGAGGTGCCGACGCCGTGACGGAGGAGTTCTTCCAGGCACCGCGGCGATCCGTGCTTATGAGGTTGCCCTGGCTAGTGCTGATCAGGTTGCCGGATGCATCGAACCACTGGATGGCCACCGCACCCGCAGCAGCGGCGCCGGAAGGAGACAGGTACAGCGACACCTGCACCGACGCGGAAATGGTCTGCCCCGCCGTGACCGGTACATGGTCGCGGTTGACCATGTAGCCGCTGCCATTGCCGCCATAACCGCCGACCCAGGAACCGTTGGAGGTGTTGTCCTGCGTATGGATGGACCAGCCGGCTCCCTTGTCCCAGCCGCTGTCGCCGTTCTCGAAATCCGGATTGGTCGGCTGCGGGGTGAAGGTGCCATTGGGCAGGCTCACCACCAGCTGGCCATCCGGCGCGAGCATGATGGCGCCGGCCGGTGGCACGTAATCCATCGACACGCCGTAGCAATAGACGCTGCTGGCGATGTTGTAGTTGATCGCGTTGATCCCGAATCCCATCCAGGCCGCGCCCGCCGGAGCCGTCGCCGTCTGCGTGGAATAGCCGATGCCCCGCCCCGCGGAAAGGATGTCGTTGTTGTAAGGCGCGCTGATGAAATTGCCGTTGGCGTCGAACCAGAGGATCTGGACCGCTCCGCCGCCATGTTCGCCGATCACCTGGAACTGGCCACGGGCGGTGACCGTCTGCCCGGGCACCACCGGCACGCGATTCAAGTTGGTCATCGCGCCGGCGCCGCTGGCGGTCTGGCCCGAGAAGCAGGCGGTCGAGCCCACCGAAGACCAGCCTGGATCCGCCTGCCAACCGTTCAAGCCATCGCTGAAATTCGGATTGGTCGGCTGCTGCGTCCACGCCTGGCCGACCCCGCCATGCTGATTGGCCTGGCTGGCGGCGCGCTGCGCCGCATCCTGGCTCCAGATCACCCGGCCCTGGCTGTCGTAGCCGTAGTAGTTGGCGTGCTTCGCCGCATTGGTCGCATCGCCTGTCTGCAGATAGGCGGCACCCAGGCCGTCGTAGCTGATCAGGCGATTGCCGGCTTGATCCAGCACGTAGGCCTGCTGCCATACCGCAGAACGCGTAGTGCCGTCGGCCGACAGCTCGAAGTCGCCCTGCTGCACCGTGCGGCCGAGATTGTCGAGATTCTTGAAAGTGATATGGCCGGTACCGCTCTGCTCAGCCACCTCGCGGCCGTAGAGGTCATACGCGGTGTACGAGGCCGCGCCGGTGCCATCGACCGTCTTCACCACCTGGCCGACTGCATCGTAGATGGTGCGGGAAGTGTTGCCGTTCTCGTCGATCGACAGCGTCAGATTGCCATCGACGTCATAACCTGACGTCTTCACCGTGGTGGTGGTGGTGCTGTTGCCGTGAGCGTCCACCACCGCAACCGCCGCCCCCGTTTGGGTGAGGACCTGATTGCGTTCGCTATAGGTATAGGTCGTGGTCTGACCCGTTGCATCGGTGGAACTGACGACATTGCCCCAGCGGTCGTAGCTGGCGGCAAGCGCGGCATTGCTGCCGCTGGCGGCGCTGTTGCTGGGAGCTTGTACGGCAGTGGCGCGGCCGTCCAGGTCACGGGTGTAGAACGTTGTCGCCGTGCCCGTGCCGCCAGTGAGCGGCACGGTGTCGGTGATGAGCTGGCCGGCGAGGTTATAGCCGTAGGTGTGCACTACGCCCGTCTTCGGGTCGGTAACCGTTACCGCGCGACCCGCCTCGTCATAGACGGTAATGCCGTTCAGCGTGACGCCATCGCCGGTGCCGATCGCTTCGCCGAAGGCGTTGTAGGCCGTCGAGGTGGCGAGATCCGGCGCGAGGGCGCCAATGCGCTGCACGCTGGTCGACAGCAGATGGTCGTCCAGATCGTAGGTGCTGGTCGAAACGATATGGGTGGTGCTACCGTCGTTGCCATCCTGCGTCCAGAACGTCTGCCGCAGATGGCCGGCGTTGTCATAGGTCATGTACCTGGCCTTGCTGGAAGACCAGTCGACCAGCTCGCCCGAGCCCACGGTCAAGGTCGCCGTAGCGTGCCCCTGCCCGTCGTAGCGGGAATACGTCATCAAGGTCTGGCTTCCGTTCATGGAAGCCTGCATCGTCAGCAGACGATTGCCGAAGGCGTCGTAGTTATAGGTCACCCACTGCGAGGTGTTGATGTACAGCGAATCGCTGGTCAGATCCAGCGCAGGATTCGCCGCCAACAAGGCCTGCCAGTTCGACACGAGCACTTTTTCCTGCGGGCTGCTCACCAGCAGGATCCGCCCCAGCGCATCGTATTGCGTGGTGATCGTACGCCCGCCCTGCGTCGTCATCATGACCCGGCCTTCGCCGTCGTAGACGTAGCTGGTGGTCACGAAACCATGGACCGTGGCGCCGCTGGCATCGATGTAAGTGCGTAGGACCGATTCGCTGCTCTTCTGGCCCAGGCTGTTGTAGGTGCAGGTCGAGGTGCGATCGGCGCCCGATGCGCCGGGCAACGCGGGCGGCGCACCGCCAGCCACCAGGCCGGCCGTGGCGATGGGTGTCGCCCACTCGGTGATCGATACGGCATCGCCGTACGCGTCGTAGGTCCAGCTGGTGACGTAGCCCTGAGGATCGACCGAAACGGTCTTGTGGCCGAGCGCGTCGTAGTAATTGAACGTGGTCGCCCATACCGCGTCCCCGGAGGCGGGATCGCCCTCCACCAGGGTCGACTGGCTCGAGAGATTGCCGTAGGCGTCGTAGGTGTACGTGGTGACCGGCGAGCCGGTGGCGGTGCTGCCGTCGCTCCTGGTGTATGTCACCGCGGGCTGGGTGACGGCAACCTTGCGACCGAGGCGGTCGTAGGTGGTGACGATGGAGCGGTCGTCCGAAGACGTGGTGAGCTCGGACTGCAGCTGAGAGAGGGTGAGCGGATTGTCGGCGGACCAGGCGCCCTCCGACATTGCCTGAAGATCGAGCGCATTGGCGTAGCGCGTTACGACAGTCTGGTTGCCATGGACGTCGTACTGGTAGCCAGTGACATAGCCGCTCGCGTCGACGGTGTAGGCCAGGCGGTCGTCGGCCGTGTAGATCGCATAGGTGTGGCGGCCCGCGGCGTCCTTGGTGACCAGCAGATGGCTGTTGTCGTCGTAGGTGGCGTAGGTCCACTGACTGGTGGACGTTTCGTCTACGGCGTGAGTGGTTGGGTTGTAGATATTCGCAGGGGACTGGTCGACGGTCAGTACGCTATGGCCTTGATAGTCGTTGTTGTACTGGAGGTAACGCGCCGCATACTGGCCGTCATCCACCGTGGACCGTGTGAGAAAGCCATCTGCGTCGTACTCGTACGTGGTGACGATGGGGCGCCAGTCCATGGCGTATTGGCCATCGACGATACGCCCGACCACGACGGATGGACTCGTCTGCTGAATGAGGTTTCCGCTGCTGTCGTATTGATAGAGCCAGGTCTGGCCGTCCTTATTGGTAAAGGAGGTCTTGAGGCCCCGTGCGTCATAGGTATAGGTGCCGCTTACCGAGCCGGACAGTGAATCCAGCGTCTTGCTTACGTTGCCGGCTGCGTCGTAGACCAGGCCGCTGGCCCGGACATCCGATGCACCCGGGTTGGCCTGCGCGACAGCCGCACTCACTCCGCTCGCATCCCATGTGGAGGGCGCGATGGCGTTGGCGTAGGTCAGCGTCCAGGCCAGCCTCCCATCGCCGTCGTAGCGCTTTTCGGTGACGTAGCCATTGGCATCGATGCCATAGGCCTCCCGTCCGGCGCCATCGAAAACATGGCGGGTGATATGCGCGCCGCTCGTCGCCACGAGCTGTGCCACAGCGTCTGCACTGGTGCCGGCGTTGAACGCCGAGAGCGGCAGCAAGGCTCCGTAGGCGATATCTTCGATAGCGTTGCCATCGCCATCGTATCGATGCTCGATGACGGAGGCCTCACTGCTGGAAACCGCCCGTGCGGAGAAGCGCACCCGACCCATCGCGTCGTAGTAGGTGTACGTCACCTGGGCGGTGGACTCGCTTGCCCCCGCGGACTGGAGGGCTGTCGCGACATCCGCGGACGTAGCCGTTCCAGCGGCCAGTGCACTGGCAAGAGCACCTGCCGGGTGCAGGGCCGTGCCGTAGACGATCGTTTCCGTCACCTGCCCGGCGGCGTTGTAGCGGAGCTCCGTCACCATGCCACTCGGGTCGATGGTGAACTGCAGTTGGCCGGCGGTGTTATAGACCAGGTAGGAAACGGCATCGTCATCGCTCGTCGCCAGCTGTGGCTGGCGAGGCGTGGTCGAATCGTATTGATAAGAAGGAAGGAGATTCTTGTAGCGCCGGATGGACACAAGCTGGCCATCGGCGTTGTAGCTTCTCTGGGTCACCAGGCCGTATGGGGGCTGGGTTCCTTCGCCACCGTAGGTTTTGTCTCCCACGGGGTTGACCTGATAGATGAGCTGATTGGCTTCGTTGTAGAAGAAGTAAGGGTTGTAGCCATCGAAAGAAGTGCCCTGGGAAGTGACATTCCCATTGGCGTCGTACGTGGTGGATACGTCGTTCCTGCCGCCGGTATCGGGATAGGTGTCAGTCGCGCGCCCCAGCGCATCGTAGTTGTACTGAGTGCTGCCCTGCCCCGACAGAACCTGCGATCCCCCGCGCCATACCGTAGTGATGTCATTGGCCGCGTCGTAGTAATACTCCGTGCGCAGATTCAGATGATCGGTACCCGTGCCCGGGTCCTGGATCATCACCGCCAGCTTGCCGTTGCCATCGTAGGCGTAGGTGGTGAGAACACCGCTGGCATCCGTTTCGGCAATCTTCAAGCCGGCGCCGTCATAGGTGCTGACGACGCGCAGGTTCAAGCCATCGGGATCGACAGTCTTCACCACCACGCGTCCGGCGTCGTCGTAGGTATACGCGGTGACGTGGCCAGCCGCATCGACGGTGCGCACCAGGCGGCCATCGCCGTCGTAGCTGTTGGTCGCCACGCTGCCGTCGGGGTTGTCCATCTCCAGCAGCCGTCCGGCACCGTCGTATCGATACGTCGTGGTGTAGCCGGCCGCGCCGGTGGAAGCCACAACCTGCCCTTCACGATTGCGGGTCGTGCTGGTGACGATATTGCCAGGTGCCGTGACCACGACGCTGCGCAGGGCATCGTCGTAGGTATAGGTGGTCACCCGGCCCATGGCGCTCGTTTCGGCGATGACGCGGTCGTAGGCGTCGTAGTCCGTATGCGTCTCGCGCTGGAGACCATCCACGCTTTGGGCCTGGCTTATGCGGTGGCCGAGATGATCGTAGGTGTAGGTGGTAGTGACTTCGTTGCCATCCGTGGCGGAGATGAGTTCACCAAACGCGTCATAGTCGAATGCCACATTGCTCGGGCCAGGATCGGAGCTGTAGCGATCTGAAACGCTCCAGCCATTGCCTTCGACGCCATCGGACCGGCTGATCAGCAGCCCTCTTGCGTTGTATTCGTAATGGGAAATCCGGGAGTCGAACTGGTCGCTGGCCCAGATGCGCTCGCCGAAGCCGTTGTATTGGTAGAGGTAGACGTGCTCGTCGCCATTGCCGTCATAGGCGACAGTGGCCGTATGGCTGTCACCGACGCCGTTATAGGAGTAAGTGACGGAATATTGATCGCCCGAGATGACTTCGACCAGGTTGCCCAGCCCGTCGCGGACATACAGGGTGATCTGGTCGGGATTGTCGCCAGCCAGCTCGGCGGACTTGAATGCCTGCAGTTTCGCGATCGTCGGAGGATACCCGTCCGCCATTGAAAAGCGAGACGAATATACAATCGACGCAGAAATCTCGCCGAAAGCGTTGTAGTCCGTTTCGACGACCTCACCCATCAAGCCGTCGACGTCACTTTCCATACTATGGACCGTGTAATTGCGTCGACCTGCTGCGTCATAGACGTACCATGTGCGATTGCCAAGCGCGTCGGTAGCCAAGGTCTGGTGACCCGCCAGATCGTACTCATAGCGCGTCTCGATGCCGGCTCCATCGGTCTGCGACAGAATATTGCCTGAACCCCAACGGACCAGCGTGACCGTTCGGGCGTCGGCCGTACCGTCGGCCACGGTCGTCGACTTCAGCCGCCCGGCCAGATCGTAGCTGTAGCGGGTGACGGTGCCCTCTTCGTTCTGCTCGGTAGCCAATTGGCCGTACGCATCATAAGTGCGGCTACTGGAGCGGGATGAGGCGCCGACCAGAGCTGCCATCACACCGGCCAGGCTGTCGTCGGCAAGTCCACGCACGGAGCGGTTATAGCGCTGTTGCGTCAGCTGCTGACCATCGAGGTCATAGGTGTACTGCGTGAAATACTCGCCGTCGAACTCACCAACCACCTGGCCGAAGGCATCGAAGTACCTCTTGGTGGAGCGGTCGTCGTCGCTGGGCTGGATGATCAGGTTCTGCAGTACGTCGGCATTCGTTTCAGTATCCGCCTGCAATGCGTACGCATGTGTACCGACGAGATGGCCTGCCGCATCGTACTCATTGGTGGTCAGGTACCAATCGGCATCCAGCGCCCCGGTCAAGCGACCATTGGCGTCATAGTAGTAGCGGTTAACTCTCGGATTCGCGTTGCCGCCGCGATCGACCGCCATCTGTTGAACCAGGCGGCCGGCCGCATCGTAGTAGTACGAAGTAACCGAGCCATTGGTGTAGCCGCTGGACTGGGTAGAAGGGTCATTATTTTCGTCGTATTGCCAGGTGCCGCTTCCCACGGAATATCCATCAGTGACCGTCTGGACACGGCCCGCCGCGTCGTAGGTGGTGGCCACCACGCGATCAAGCAGAGGCTTTGCCGTCGGCAGCACCGACTGGAGGTTGACGCTGACGACACCATTAGCCAGCCAGCCGCTGGTACTGATCGTCGTGGCGTAACCGGTCTGATTGATAGCGCGGCCAAGGTCGTCCCGCGCATAGGCGATGATGGCACCTGCCGCATCCACCGTCGCTTCTACATTTCCGGCCGCGTCATAGAACGTGTAAGACGCATTGCCGAGCGGATCCACCACGGCGACCTGGCGGCCCGCCTGGTCGTAGACATACTGCGTGGTGCTGGTGGAAAGGGGCGTCTGCGTGCGTGGAACGATGAAGTCGAGCGACGAAGTAGTCGCCGTGCCTCCGAAGTACTGGGTTTCAAGCAGCGTACCGTACGATGTTTGCTTTACGACGCGTCCCGCCGCGTCGTAAGCGAACTGTGTAATGTGCCCGCCCGTCACGCCGTAGCCTTCCGCTACGGTGATGGAATAGACCACACGGCCGTTCGCGTCGTAGTACGTATAGGTGGCGTGTGCGTTGACATCGGCGTCGCCCGCTGCCGTCAGCGCGGCCTGCACATCGGCGATCTGGGCCGTTCCTTCGCTCAGGGCGAGCTTCAAGGCTGCACTTGGTGCTATCGGAGTTGCGTACGCCAGCTTCGCGCCGACCTGGCCAAGCGTGTTGTAGCGCGTCTCGGCCACATTTCCCAGTGGATCGATGGCGAAGCGCACGTGGCCGTCCGCGTCATAGACCACATAGGAGACATGGTCTGCGCCGGTCGCCGCGGCGGCAGCCAGTGTGGCACCGAGCGCCATATTGGAAGCGGTCGTTCCGGCAGCCAGTGCCGCGAGAGCCGCGGTGCTGACCAAGGCGCCATAGGCGTGCGTGGCTACTACGCGGCCGTTGGCGTCATACGACTGCTGGGTTACCGCCCCCATGGCCGAACCCGGCTGGCCTGCCGGGGTGATGGTGAAGACGGCTTCGTTGGCTTCGTTGTAGATCGTGTACGTCGTGGCGCCGTTGCCGTCGGTCGATGCGACGAGGTTGTCGTTGGCGTCGTAAGCGTACGTGGTGGTGATCTGGAGTCCTGTCGGATCCACGATCTTCCGGGTCAACCGGCCAAGGTTGTCGTAGACGTACTTGGTTGTGCTGGCTGCATCGGTGCCGCCAGCCACCGTGGTGGTCAATACGTGGCCGGCGCCGTCGTACGTATATGCCGTGACGAGTGCGGAACCACCAGACTGGGATCCCTCCGTCTTGCTCAGGACGTTGCCATCGGCATCGTAAGTGTAGCTGGTGATCGTACCGGCCGGGCTCGTCGTGCTGAGCAGGCGACCTTCGCCGTCATAGAGATTGGAAGTGGTGAGCGCAAGGCCTGCCGGGTCGACGGTTTCGCTGAGCAAGCGTCCATCGGCATCGTATATGTAGGCGACCTTGTGGCCAGTGGCATCGACGACCGTGCTCAGATGGCCATTCGCGTCATAGGTGTTGGTGGTGATTTTTCCGGCCGCATCCTTGGTGGTCAGCAGCCGGTTTTCGTCGTCGTAGGTGTAAGTCGTGGTATTACCGGCACTGTCTGCCGTACTCAGCGTATTGCCGAGCATATCCTTGGTGATCTGGGTAACGACGCCAGCGGGCGTCGTGATGGTGGTTACCAGGCCTGAGTCGTTGTACTGATAGGTGGTGACGCCACCGGCGGCGTCGATCTGCTTCACCACCCGGTCGTAGCGATCGTAGTTCGCCTGGGTCGTGCGGAGCTGGCCGTCGACGACCTGACTGGTTACAACCTGGCGAGACGAGACATCGTAGCTGTAGCTGATCGTCTGCCCACGTGCATCGGTGCGGCTGATCACCCGGCCGAACGCGTCGTAAGCCACTTGAGAAGTCTGGGATGCAGTGCCTCCGGCGTCGTCCGTTTCGCTGACGCGCTGCCCGCGCTGGTCATAGCGATACTGCGTAATTGAGCTATTGCTTGCGCTGGGCGTGCTGCCCGGGTTGCTCAGCTGGCTGGTGACCTTTACCAGATCGCCGAAGGCGTCGTACTCATTGGCAATGACGTAGCCGTCGCCATCGGTGGTCGAGGCCACCTGCCCATTGGCGGTATACACCGTCGCGATATGGTTATTGGCATCGCCAGCGGCGTTCGGCAACGCGGCAACCGCATCAGCCACCTGGGCCAGCGTCGCACTGCCCGCATTGAGTTCGGCCCCGGTTCCCGAGCCCCCGGTAATCAAGCTCAGCTGACTGGCATAGGCCGTGGTTGAAGTTGCCTCGCCAAAAGCGTTGTAGCTGTACGCAGTGACGCTGCCCAGCAAATTCGGGGTTCCGCCGCTCGACTGGCCCTGCACGCGATAAGCCAGGCGCCCAGCGTCGTCGTAGTAGTACCAGATGCTGTTGCCCTGGCCATCGGTGGTCTGCACCAATTGGCCATCCGCGTTATACGCATTCGTAGTGACAGCGCCGGTACCGTCGGTTGCCGTCAGCACATCGCCATAGGCGTCATAAGTCGCGGTGCGGGTGCTGTCATTCGTAACTACGAGATTATTGCCTTGCCAAACCGAGGACGTCGAATGTGTATTAAGTAAATTTCCCGCTCCGTCGTACGAATAAGTCACCTTCGTGGAAGCCGAGCCGTAGACGTAGTCCATCTCCACCAGACGATTACTTGCATCGTAATAACGATGCACAACTTTGCTTTCACCTTGCCTGTAACTGTTCAAGGTGAGGAAATCCGTAAAGCTCGGAATATTCGCGATCTGATCGGAAGTAAGCGGTGCTGAACCCTTCAGCTCCAAGAAGCGCGTGGTGTAACCCGGTATAAATGTCGTCTCAAGATGGGCATAAACCGTCAGGTAGCCGCCCGCATCGATCACACCGATCAAGCGATTCTGCCGATCGTAGTATTGGTGCGTCACTTGGTCCGAATTGCTGGCCGGCACGGCGGCCTGGATAGCTGAAAGTGCCGGGGCCCCACCAAGTGCTGCGCGCTGACCCGCTGTCAAAGGCGTCGCATAAGTCGTGAGGAGAGTCGGGTTGCCTGCATTATCGTAACTTGTGGTCGTCACGTATCCCGATGCATCAATGGTCGCAACTGCGCGATTGCCTACGTCATAGACCGTCTGCGTCAGGCGATCGCCACTGCTGTCCACCATGGCCGCATGCAGCGCCGACCATGTCACCGGTGTCGCGAGGACGCTCCGCTGCGTCGCGGTCAAGGAAGTAGCGTAAGCCTTGCTAGCCAGCACATTGCCCGCGCCATCGTAGGTTTTCGTTATGACATTACCCGCGGCGTCGATAGTCGCCACGAGCCTTCCGGCTTCGTCGTAGACCGAATCGGCAACTCGATCTTCAGCGCTCGCCGCAGGCAGCGGCAATGCCTCGGGTTTCGCTGCTGTCAATGCCCCGGCGCTGATCCATCCGGCGATGTTGATCGTGGTCGCGTAGGCAATTGCACGAACGATTCGTCCGTCGTTATCCCGCAGGTATTGCGTCACCGCGCCAGCGGCATCCACTACTCCGCTCGCCAGTCCGTCTGCGTCATAGAAGGTGAAGACAGCCCTTCCCGCGGGATCGATGGCGGCGACAGGCTGGCCTGCGGCGTCATAGAGATACGAAGTGATACGCGAAGCGTTTCCAGCGGCAGCCTGAGTTTGGCTGATCAGCTGACCTCTGCTGTTTCTAAGCTCGGTCGTCGCCAGGCCGTTGGCCTGGGTAATGACCACGGTGCTCAGGCTGTCCGCATATGCGTAGGTGGTGATTCCCGCGGAATCCGCAGTGCTGATCAGGCGCCCCAAACCGTCATATGCGTAACTGCTGGTGAGCGTCAGAGTATTGCGATCCGGCTCGGTTCTTCGGATGACCTGTAGCAGGCGACCGCTTGCATCGTAAACATACTCAGTGAAAACCGAGCTGTAGCCGACCAGGCCGGCAGTAATACCGCTGCCATCGCTATTTACCGCTCCCCAAGCCGTGCTCGAAGCGAGCAATCCGCGAACGTCGTAGGCGTATTGAGTAAGCGTGGTTTTTGCGAGCGTTGCTTGCACCGCACCGCTGGCCACCCAGGCCTGCAGATCGGCCAGGACAGGAGGCGTGCCCGTCGTCAGCGACGTCACGTCATACTGCGCCCCCAGATAGGTCCGCACAGCACTGACCACACTCGCCCCCGACGCAATCGTCGAATAATCCTGCTCCGTCACCGCCCCTACCGGATCGACCACAAAACACAGCCGATCACTGGCGTCATAAACGTAATACGTCGTCTGCGCCCCGCTCGCCGCCACATACCCCGGCTGCCCCACCGTTCCCTGCGCCGCCACCGCATACGTGGTCTTGGTAAGCACCTTCCCATCCGCGTTATAGGTGTAGCCGACGGTATGCCCCGTCGCATCCACCACGCTCAGCAGATTCCCGTCCGCGTCATAGCTGTACCGCGTCGACGCCCCATTGGCATCGATCGACTGCAGCAGGTTGCCGTTGGCGTCATAGCTGTACTGCGTCGTCGGATTCGCGCCGTTGACCGCCGGCTCCTTCACCTGCACGAGGCGGCCCGAGGCGTCGTAGCCGTAGCTCCACACCTGCCCCAGCCCATTCGTCACCGTGGTGACGTCGCCGCCCAGGTCGTAGCCGATATTCACCGTCTGCGCCGCGGCGCCGGTGCCCGTGGTGGCGCTGGCAAGGCGATAGACGCCGTTCGCATCCTGCACATAGGTGTAGCTCGCCACCGTGCCATCGCTCTGCGTGACGGAGGCGATGCGATCGCTGCTGCCGTCGTACGTATAGGTGGTGGTGTAGCTGCCGGTGCCGGCGCTGTTGGTATCCGATGCCAGCGTGGTGGTGACGGTGCTCAGGCGTCCCTGCGTGTCGTACGCGTAAATCACCTGTTGCCGCGTCACCGCCGTCGTCTGGCCCGGCGGGATCTCGGTGATGGAAAGGCCGGTGAGCTGGCCGGCGTCGTTGTAGGAAAGCGTGAGGGTGTCGCCATCGTCGGCGGCGATCTGCGACAAGCGGCCGCCGGTATAGCTGAAGCTGTAGCTCGCGCCAGTCTGCGTATTGGTCAGTTTCTGCAGCTGGCCATTGCTGTCGTAGGTTTCCTGCAGGCTGTGCGCGCTGTCGGTCCAGGTCCAGGTGGACGTGCCGGCGTCCCAGGCCAGGCGGTCTTCGGAGCCGCTCTGTCCGGTGCTGACATAGGCGCCAAGCGTAGCGTCGTAGGCGTAGGCGACGGCGGAGCCGTCGTCGTCCGTGCGTGTCACCGTGCTGCCGGCCGCATTGAGCGTGCCGCTCAATCCGCCGACATGGCGCGTGAAGCCGAGCAGCCAGCCGTGGTTGCTCGCCTGCTGGCTGTTGTATGTCCGCAGGAAGTTCAGCGGCGTGCCGTCGAACAGCAGCGATTCGTCCTGTCCCTGCAACACCAGGTTGCCGGACGCGATATTCGCGTACTGCATGCCATGGGCCTGCCCCAGCGAAGCGGCTCCGCCTTGCGTCTGGCCCAGTTGGCTCAGCGACGTGTTGGTGAGGCCCAGCCCATTCCCTGCGATGACAGCGACCATGCGTATCTCCCGGATAAAACATTGAGGAGGACGCGATTTCTTGCGTCCACTACAAGGTCAATCCAGGAGTTGGGGAAAAAGTTTAGGGCTGGATGCGAATTAGCTTCGCAAAACAGCGAAGCCGATTTTGTCGGACGGAGCTTGGAGGTAAGAAATTACATCGGAAAGCCACGCAAGCAACTGATTTAAAATAAATCACTGGCCGCGACCGAACTCAGAAGTCGTAAACCCCCGTCACCATCGCCATCCGCCCCTGCCGCACCGGCACGAAGCTCTGGTCGGCATTGACCGCATACAAGGTGCGGTCGAACAGATTGCGCAAGCCCAGCGTCAAGCGCCAATCCCCACCGTAGTAGGTGACATTGGCATCCACGCTCGCCTGCCCCGGCAGATCGAAATAGCCGCCGCCCTGCAGGCGCCCCACGCTGCGGCTGCGCGCGGAAACGCCCGCCGCCACGCCCCACGAGCGCAGCGATTCGCGCTGGAAGCGGTAGTTGGCCCAGGCGCTGAGCAAGTGCCGCGGCGCCGCCACCGGTTGCGTGCCATCGTCGTTGCGGATGTGCGCATGGGTGTAATTGAGCACGCCTTCCAGTCCGCGCGTGATCTGGCCGGTGAACTCCACTTCCACGCCGTGGTTGGTCTGACCGGGTCCAGGCGTGGCGAAGTACGGCGGCTCCGGCGCGATGTAATCCACGCTGTGGTCCAGCGTGATGCGATACCAGGCCACGTTGAGCCGCGCGCGCTGCTGGAACAGGTCGATGCGCGTGCCCGCTTCCCATTGGCGCGATTTCGCCGGCGGCAGCGGCTGGCCGTCCTCGCCCAGCAGCGAATTGGCCTGGAAGCCGGAGGTGTGGTTGACGTACAGCGCCACTTCCGGCGTCGCTTTGAACAGCACGCCCGCCTTCGGCACCCACTGGTTCTTGCGCAGGCGGCGCGGGCTGCCGTCGGCCCAGGACGTGGACAGCTCGTACGAGGTGCGCCGCAGCGCCAGCAGCACGTCCCAGCGTTCGCCCAGCGCGAGCTGGTCCTGCAGGAACAGGCCGGTCTCGGTGGTCCAGTCGCCGCCGCCCAGGGCCTGCACGAAGGCCGCGTCGTCGGTGCTCACGCGCGCACTCGGCAGCGCCGCATTGGTGAACAGGTTGTAGGACTGCGAAGGGCCCACCTTCAGCGTGTCGCGCTGGCGGTCGCGGCCGGCCTTGGTGCGCGCGTAGTCGACGCCCAGCACCACGGTGTGGGTGATGTCGCCCTGCTCGAACACGCCGGTGAGGTCGTTCTGCAAGGTGTAGAACGCATCCGAGTAGCGGAACGTGCGCGCGGTGGCGTCGACGTCGCCGGTCAGATAGCCGTCCGTCAAGGACCAGCCCTGCCCGCTGGTGCGCTGCTTCACGTACTGGCCGCGGCTGCGGAAGGTCCAGTGGCTGTCCAGGCCCTGTTCCAGCGTGAACACGGCGCGGTTGGTGCGATAAGTCGAATGGTCGCCGGGGTTGCCGGTCAGGATGCCGTACGGCGACATCGCGGCCAGCGTATCGCCGAGCAGCACCGTGTGGTCCGGCCCCGGCACGCGGTTGGTGACCAGCTCGTAGCCCAGGGTGAAGCGCGTGGCATCGCGCTCCCAGCCCAGCGATGGCGCGAAGTACGCGCTGCGCTGGCCGCGATAGCCCTGCGCGCTGCGGTCGGCGTGGTTGCCGGCGGCGACCAGGCGGTAGGTCCAGCCGCCGCCGTTGCCGAGCGCGCCAGCCAGATCCACGCCCAGGCGCGCGCCGTCGTAACGCCCCAGCGACCAGCTGAGCTGGCGCACCGGGTCGCTCTGCGGCCGCTTCATCACCACGTTCACCAGGCCGCCGAAATTGTTGTTGACCGAGGCGTCGCCGAGGATCGCCTCCGGCCCTTTAAGCACTTCGATGCGCTCGATGCCGATCAGCGGCGGCAGGTCTTCGGTGCGCGCGACGCCGTTGGGCATGCCGTCGGTCATGCCGTTGCCGGCGTTGAAGCCGCGGATGCGGAACAGCGCGGGGCCGTCGAAGCCGTCCATGTACTGCACGCCGGCCACGTTGCGCACGGCGTCGGCCACGGTCACCGCCTGCTGCGTGTCCATCAGGTCGCGGGTGACCACGCTCACCGACTGCGGCACCTTCGCCAGCGGCGTATCGGTGCGCGTGGCCGCGCTGGTGGAGCCGGCGCGGTAGCCCACGTCGCCGATCAGGGTGCCCTGCACCTGGATCGCCGCCAGCGAGGCGACGATCGGCACGCTGGGCTTGGCCTCCAGCAGGCTGCTGCGGTAATAGCTGGCCGCCACCGGCATGGGGCGGCGCTTGACCACCACGGTGCCGGCGTCCACCGCCTCGTACTCCAGGCCGGTGCCGCGCAGCAGTTCGGCCATGCCCTGTTCCAGCGTGAGCGCGCCGGCGGCGCCTTCGCTGCGCAGGTCCATGATCGCCTGGCCCGCGGTCAGCACCTGCACATTGGCCTGCTTGCCGAACGCGATCAGCGCGCTGGACAGCGGCTGGGCGGGAATCGCGAAGTCCACCGTGACGCGCGTCGGCGCGGGCTCCGCCCAGGCGGCGGCGATGGCGAGCGACAGCGCGAAGCTGCCGCCGAACCATGAAAGCGCGCGCCGAACCATGCGGTGTTCAATCCCCCCGGACTGCGATGTCCTAAAGGCCGAAGTCTGGCATGGGACGCCACATACACCAAGGCCGCGATTGTGAAGAGCGGCCCTGCCTTGCACAGGGGCTGCGGGCGGGTAGCGGAGGCGCATCGTCGCAACCCTTCGCCGGCGGGGAGTTGGCAAAGGCGCGCTCGCGTTCCATCCAGACCAAAGGCACGAGGCGGACTGGCGCCGCCACTACCCGCCCGCAGCCCCCGTGGAGGGCGCTGCGTTCAATGCCGCTCCGCGCTCGACAGCACCACGTGGTCGCCGAACGCGCTCACCTGCACCGGGAAGACCCGCGGCAAGGCCTCTACCCAGCGGTCGATCGCATCCACCCGCACGGTGCCGGTGAAGGTCAGCGCGCCCACGCGCGGATCGGCGATCTGCACCGGCCGGCGGCTGTAGCGGTTGATGCTGGCCACCACCACGAACAGCGGCTCGTTGACGAATTCCAGGCGGCGGCCGCGCCACGCGGTGGCGTCGTCCACCGCGATCGGGCCGATGGAGATGCCGCCGTTACCGGCCTGGGGGTCGTACAGCACCTGCTGGCCGGCCCCGGCTTCGAGCGCGTCCTTACCGCCGGGCACGCTCACGCGCACGCGGCCCTCGGTCACCGCCACCGCGACGCGGTCGCCGGTGCGGCGCACGTTGAACGCGGTGCCCAGGTCGCGGATCAACAGCGGACCCGCCACCACCTCGAACGGCCGCTGCTCGTGCACCACGCTGAAGAAGGCCTCGCCCTCGCGCAGCTCGATCTTGCGCAGGTCGTCGGCATAGCGCGCGGTAATGGCGGAAGCGCCGCCCAGGGCCACGCGCGTGCCGTCCGGCAGGGCCAGGTCGCGGTTCTGTCCCACCGCGCTGGCGTAGGGCTGCGCCTGCGGGCGGTAGATGCGGTCGAGCATGCGCCCGCCGAGCACCGCCAGCAGCAGCGAGGCCGCCACCGCGCCGAGCCACAGCGGCCAGCGCACGCGGCGCTCGGCGGCGCCGGCGAATTCGGCCACGAAGGCCTCGCGCGCATGGCTGTCGGCCTGGCCCAGGCGCTGGCTCAGGCGGCTGACTTCCTCGAAGGCGCGGGCGTGGGTGTCGTCCTCTTCCATCCAGGCCAGCCATTGCTCGATGGTGGCGTCGGAGGGGGCCTCGGCACGCAGGCGCGTCCACCATTGCGCGGCCGCCTGCGTCACGCGATCGCCCGCGCCGGCAAAAGTCATGGCCATCATGGCGTCTCCGAGGGTTGGATGCGCGCGCGGCAATGGGCCAGCGCGTTGCTGACGTGGTAGCGCACCATGCGCTCGCTGAGTTTCATGGTCTGGGCGATGGCGCCGAAGTCGCGCCCCTCGATCACGTGCATCACAAAAGCCTTGCTGGTCTTGGCCGGCAGCTCGCGCAGCGCGGCGCGCACTTCGCGCCACTGCTGCAGCGCCGAGGCATGCTGTTCGGGGATGGGCTGGGCGAACCAGTCGTCGTCCGGCGCGTCGGCCGGGGCATTGGCGCGCACGGCGCGCATGCGCAGCCGGTCCACCGCCAGGTTGGCGGCGATGCGGAACAGCAGGGCGCGCGGCGCGGCGATGGGGTCGGCGTCCTTCATCGCCAGCATGCGCACGTACACCTCCTGGGCCACCTCCTGCGCATCCGAGCGCGAATTGAGGCGGGCGGCCAGGAAGGCGACCAGGGTGCGGTTGTGCTCGCGGAACAGCGCGGCGATCTGCGCGGCGCGGTCCTCCGTGCCGGCGGACACCTCCGGCGGGGCGGCGTGCGGGCCCGGGCTATCCATGCGGGGCGCGGCCGTGCTGAGTGGGTCTGGCATTCATCAAGGCGCGGAACGTAGGTATGGCGGTGGAGATGAGCCTAGACGTTCGGCCCGGAGATTTTTGAAATCCGGGCGCCAGAGGCACACCAGCGCATGGCGTAGGTTGGGGTGAGCGCAGCGAACCCCAACAAACCCGGCAGGTCCCGAACCGCGCCCTAGGCCCGACGCCGCGCCGCCCGCGTCTTCGCCGCCTTCTTCGCCGCAGCCGAGCGCTGCGCCGCACTCTTGGTCCGCGCGCCCTTCTTCGCCGCGGCAGAACGCGACGACGACGACCGCTTCGCCGCCGCCCGCTTGCCCTGCTTCGCCAGCGACTCGTGCGACGCGGCCGAGTGGCCTTCACGCTTCAGCGCCGTCTTGGTGGCGCGCGAACGCTTCGCCGAAGTCTTGTGCGGATGCTTCGCCGCACGCTCGTCCTGCGCGGCCTTCTTGCGCGTGGCCTTGCTCGCCGATTTTTTCGCCGGCACCTTCACGCCGGCCCGGCGCGCTTTCGACAGGCCGATGGCGATCGCCTGCTTGGCCGAGCGGGCACCGTGCTTGCCCTCGCGCACATGTTCGATCTCCTCGTGCACGTACTCGCCGGCCTGCGTGCTCGGCGCCTTGCCTTGGCGCTTGTCGCGTGCCGCGGCTTTGCGGGTCTTTGCTTCGGGCATGTCGTGATACTCCGCGATGGCTCAGGTATCGACGGGTGTAGGCCAGGCGCCGTCGATATCGAGTCGACAGCACGTCAAGCGGATGCCTGCATCTCACGCTCGTTCAGCCGCGCGGCACGCGCGCACGCATGAACAGCGCATGCGCCGTGCGTGTACTTCTTTCATGCTCGCGAAAAATTTGCGCGACGAAAACATCAAGCGTTGCAGGCTAAGCACGCCACGACGCCGATTGCGCACATGGCACGGATGTTGCGGCGACGAAAGCGCGCGAGGCCTGCAGGCCTGCGCGATCCCCCTTCGGCCACACACAGAGAGAAGCCCATGACTTCCAAAGAGACGACAGGACAAGCAGCGCCTCTTCGCGGTTTTGCGCGGATGGACCCCCAGCGTCAGCGCCAGGTGTCATCGCTGGGCGGACGCACCGCGCATGCCCGCGGCAGTGCCCACGAATTCACCAGCGAGGAAGCACGCCTCGCCGGCCACAAAGGGGGCAAGGCGGTCAGCGAGAACCGCGAACACATGGCGGCCATCGGCCGCATCGGCGGCCGCCGCCTGCGCGCGCAGCGGGAATCCCAGCCCTCCTGAGCGTCCATCGCACGCCCCGGCCATCCCCACCCCAGAAGGATCGGAGAGCGTCATGCCTAAACGCAGCCTGTTCCTCACGGCCCTGGCGTCGAGCCTCCTCGCGCTGGCCTGCCTTCCGGCGGCCAGCGCGAGCGAAGGCTCGCCCGCCGATCAGGCCTTTCTCACCCGCGCCGCCGCAGCCGGCAGCGCCGAAGTCGCCCTGGGGCAGCTGGCCCTGCAGAAAACCAGCTCGCCGCAGACCAGGCAGCTGGCCCAGCACATCGTGTCCGACCACACCAAGGCCAATGAACAGCTGGTCGCGCTCGCGCGCCAGAAGCAGATCACCGTCGCGCCCGAACCGGACGCGGCCGCCAAGCAGAAGCTGGACAAGCTGCAGAAACTAGACGGCGACGCCTTCGACCGCACCTACGCGCAGGACATGGTCAAGGACCACCAGCAGGCCATCGCCCTGTTCACCAAGGCGTCGGCCAGCGCCACCGACAACGACGTCAAGCAATTCGCCGCGCAGACCCTGCCGGTGCTGAAAGACCATCTGCAGATGGCGCAGCAGCTGCGCAGGGCCGGCCGCGACGAAATGCAGGGTCCGGCCACCCCGCGTTCGCCGATGCAGGAAATGCCTTCCTCGACGCAACCGCCGCCGAGTAGCGGACCGCCCAGCAATGGGCACTGATCCATCCCTCTTTTAGCCATCCATCCGACCGGCGCCTGCGCCGGTCCTGGAGAATGTCATGAAGCATCGCCACCCCTATCCTTCCGGGCCGCAACGCGGCGGCTACGGTGCGTATGACGAAACATGGCGCGGGCCCGGCAGCGGTCCGTGGCGGGAAGCCGGCGGGCGCGCCGAAGGCCGCGGCGATCCCCGCAACCCGCAAGGGCGCCGCGCCGGACCCGGCTATCGCGACCACGACCGCTACGGCCCCCACAGCGACTACCTCTCCGCCACCGCCGAAGGCTATGGCGACATCGACGAAGGCTATCTGCCGCCCGCCTGGGACGAGGCCGGCCCGCAGCACGGCGGCTACCGCAACACCTTCGCCAGCGACACCGGCGGCTACGGCAGCGATCGCCCCGCGGACTGGCGCGAACGTTGGCAAGACGAATATCCGCGCGGCTTCGCCGGCTATGGCACCGACCGCGCAGGCCGCCTGCAGGGACCGCACGGCGTGCGCCGCGACTATGGCGACGAAGGCGGACGGCAACGCTTCGGCCAGGGCTACGGTTCACCCTCCGGAGGCGCCTCGTGGGGCGGCCCGCACTGGGACAATCCCCAATACCGCGACTACCAGGCCGACTACGGCCGCCGCCAGTACGCGCGCAGCCCCACCGACTTCATGGACGAGCGCTACCCGTTCGGCCACGACTACGGCGCCGGCCCCAGCCACTATCGCCAGGCACCGAAGGGCTATCAGCGCTCGGACGAGCGCATCCGGGAAGACGTCTGCGAACGGTTGTCGGAAGACCCGCGGATCGATGCGCGCGAGCTCGAGGTGAGCGTGCAAGGCGGCGTGGTCACGCTCGAGGGCACGGTACCTTCGCGCCAGATGAAGCACCTTGCCGAGGACTGCGCGGACCGCAGCTTCGGAGTGAAGGACGTGGAGAACCGGGTGCGGGTGGAGCAGCGGGATCATCGGGATGAGGATCTGCGCAGTTCGACCGCCGGCGCCGGGACGTATACAGGGGCGGCGCAGAAACACTGAAGCCCGTCATTCCGGCGCAGGCCGGAATCCAGTAGCGAGAGCCTCTCATGGAGCTTGTGCATCCACGATGCGGCTTTTGGACGTCCGTACGAAAATCGTACGTTGCCGCTACTGGATTCCCGCCTGCGCCGGAATGGCGGTCGAAGGCATCCAGCCGCCCAGCACCACGCACCGGTCCGCCAAAGCCCGCACGCTGGCACGGTGCGAAATCACCAGCAGCATTGTCTGCGGCAACCGCCGCTTCAGCATCGCCAGCACGTCGATCTCCGCCGCCGCATCCAGGGCCCCGGTCGACTCGTCCAGAATCGCCAGGAACGGCCTGCGCAGCAGCAGCTGCGCCAGCAGCAGGCGCTGCAGCTCGCCGCCCGACAGCTGGCTGGAACGATCGCGCAGTGCGAGATCCAGGCCCTGTTCGCTCGCGCGCAGGCGCCGGTCCAGCCCGACGTCCGCCAGCACCTCGTGCATGCGCTGCTCGCTGGCTTGCGGATCGGCCCAGCGCAGGCATTCGCGCACCGTTGCCTGCCACGGCCGCACGTGCTGGCTGACGAAGGCCGCGTGCCGCGCATGGCGCCGGTAAGCATCGAAATCGAGCGTGCGGCCGCCGATCTTGGCGGCGAAATCGGCCGGCTCGATCAAGCCGGCCAGCACGTCGGCGAGGCTGCTCTTGCCTGCGCCCGAATCGCCGGCGATCAAGGTCAGCTCGCCCGGCACCAGCACGATGTCGCGCACTTCCGCGCCATGCAGCGCCACCGCCGAGCGCACGCGCTCGATGCGCAAGACGGCCCCTTCCGGAAACGCCCCAGGCGCACCCGCGACCACCGCATCGCCGGCCAGCCCCGCGTAGCGCCGCCACAGCTCGAAGGCCGGCACCGCCGAGCGCAGCTGGCGGAAACTCTGCCGCGTCGACACCAGATACGGCAGCAGCCGCCCCAGCAGCAGGCTTACCGCGATCAGCGAGGCGCGCGCATCGCCCTGCAGCCGGTGCGCCAGCATGAACATCGCGGCGATGCCGGCGGCAGCGAGCAGTTCCAGCCATAGCCTGCCGGAGGCCAGCATGTCCTGCTGATGCTCGTAGCCGCGCGCCAGTTCGCGCGAGACATCGCCATACGCCGCCTGCTCCACGCCCTCGCGGCCGAACGAACGGATATGGCGCAGGCGCCGCGGAAAATCCTCGCTCAGCCAGAACAGCCGGGTCAGGTCCGCCACGTACTTGCGGCTGACCCGCGCCTGCTCCTGCCCGCGCGAACGCGACACCAGCACGCCCAGCAAGGCCAGCAGCGGCACGGCCAGCATCAGCATCGGCGAGATCCAGAACGCGAACGCCAGGCTGATCGCGCAGGTCAGGCCGGCCACCCACAGCTGCAGCAGGCCGCTGAAGCCCTGCATCATGATCTCGATGTTGTAGGTGAGCACGTTGGCGATCTCGGCCGAGGTCGCATCGGCCAGCGCGGCCAGCGGCGCGTGGATCAGATGACCGTGCACGCGGCGGCGCAGATCCGCGCCGTAGTCGCCGGTCAGGCGCGCGGCCAGCAGGGACGACCACCAGCGCAACGCCGCCAAGGCAAATGCCGCGGCAACGAAAGCCCCCGCCTGCACATCCACGCCGCGATGCAGATAGAAGCCGCTTTCGGCCCCCGGCGCACCGAGGCTGACCAGCGGCACCAGCAGCACCGCGGCAAGACTGCCGGCGAGTGCGGACGCCACCGACAGCACCACGTAGAACGCCATCTGCCACGCGTGCCGGCGTTCCAGCGTGTCGGCGAATGCCGCGGGCAGCAGCCGGTCGGTGAAATTGCGCGCGCTCATCGTTCCAGCCACGCCGATAGGGCGGCCACCGCTTCCTCGGGATGCCGCGCGCGCGCCAGCCGATGCACGCCCAGCCGCACGCACTGGCGGCAGAACTCATCCCAGCCGGGCAGGCCTGCCGCATAGGGCTGATCCGCGGCCAGCCGCGCGATCGCTTCGCTGGGCGGCAGCGGCGTCAACAAGCGTTCGGCCGGCCGCGCCGAGACCAGCACCACGCCTTTGAGTTGCAATGGCTCCGGCGCCAATCGCCCATGGCCGCCGCGCAGATCGACTTCATATTTCTCCACGCCGCTGCGGCGGCGGATCGTCGGCGAACGGCGAATCCAGTCGCGCACGCCCGCGTCGTCGACGAAGCGAAACGCATCGTCCGTCACATGCAGATAATTGGCCACGCCCGTCGCCCGCAGATAGTCCGGATGCACGAACACCGCATCCTCGGCGAGGAAATCCAGGCCACCCAGCAGGCTGTGCAAGGCCAGCGTCGACTTGCCCGCCCCGCTCTCGCCCAGCAGCAGCACGCCCTGCCCATCGCGCCCGACGCAGGCGCCATGCAGCGGCACCAGCCCCTGCGCGCGCTGCGCCAGCACGAACACGGCGAATTCCAGCAGCTCGTAGCGCACGTGGTACGGATGGCGCGCCAGCATCGCCGGCGAAGCCACCACCAGCGCCTGCCGCCGCGCCGGCGCGATCGCGGCGTAATGCGCCGCATCCATCACGCCGCACAGCAGCCCCGCACCGGAGCGCATATGCACCGGCGGCGGCGCGTCCAGGCTGGCGGCATCGGCCGGCTCGGCCAGCCGCAGCTCGATATGCAGCGCAGGCGCTGCCGCCGGAAAGCGATGCGCCGGCAAGCCGCCATACGCCGCCTCGATCACCTCCAGCCAGGCCTCGTCGTCGGCCTCGAACCGCACGTCCGCGCCGAGCACACATGCATTCACGGCAAAACGCCGCGCCGTCCGTTCGCCGAACGGATCGATCGCGGCGTCGTCGACCGGCGCGGGGCGCGCGGCAAGGCCCAGGTTGGTCAAGCGAAGGACTCCGTCGGCGGGGCTGTGGTCCGCGTCTGGCGTGAGTGCCGCCGCGGCGCCGGAAAGTTGCCTTGTCGCGCGCCACGCCCGGCTGCGGGCGCCGCTCGCAACCGAACCCGCGCGGCGCGGCACTCACGCCCAGCGACAACGGAACACCGCGCCCGCGCGGCACGCTCCCGGCGATCACAAGGCCCCACTCCATGCTCAGAATCCAGGTCAGCCACTCCTACTTCCTGCGCTACGACCGCAAGCAGTGGGAACGCGGCAAGCCCTACCCGCCCCTGGCCACCCTGCAGGTGGCTTCCCTGCTGTGGGACCTGGGCCACGAGGTGAGCCTGTTCGACGCCATGCTGGCCGAAGGCGTGGAGGACTACGCCGGCTCGCTCGCCGCCGCGGCGCCGGACGTGGTGGTCATCTACGAGGACAACTTCAATTACCTCACCAAGATGTGCCTGAACCGGATGCGCGAAGCGGCCTGCCAGATGATCGGCGAGGCGCGCGCGCACGGTGCGCGCGTGATCGTCGCCGGCTCCGATGCTTCGGACCACCCGGAAGCGTTTCTCGCCGCCGGCGCCGAGGCGGTGCTGGTGGGCGAAGGCATCGCCGCGCTGCTCGACCTGATCGGCCGGCTCAACGACGACCTGCGGATGGATATCGCGCCGTGGACCGCGGACCTCGCCGGCGTGGCCACGCTGTCGCAGGGCCAGCAGCGCCTGACCCGCATCGGCGCGCAGCCGCCGGATCCGCGCCTGGGCGGGCATCCGGCCTGGGACCTGGTGGACATCGAGCGCTATCGCACGCTGTGGCAGGAGCGGCACGGCTATTTCAGCCTGAACATGGCCGCTTCGCGCGGCTGCCCGTTCCGCTGCCACTGGTGCGCCAAGCCGATCTGGGGCAACCACTACAAGCAGCGCGGCCCGCGCGACGTCGCCGAGGAAATGATCTACCTCAAGCGCGCCTACGCGCCGGACCATATCTGGATGGCGGACGACATCTTCGGCTTCCACGTCGACTGGGTCACCCAGTTCGCCGAGCATCTGCGGGACGCGGACGGCTCGGTGCCGTTCACCATCCAGACCCGCGCGGACCTGTCCAGCGACCGCATGGTCGCGGCGCTGGCGCAGGCCGGCTGCGCCGAGGCGTGGATCGGCGCCGAAAGCGGCAGCCAGGCGGTGCTCGACCGCATGAACAAGGGCACCACGATCGCCGAGCTGCACAGTGCGCGCGACCGCTTCCGCCAGTACGGCATCCGCGTGGGCTTCTTCGTGCAGCTGGGCTATCTGGGCGAGCAATTGGAAGACTTGAAAGCGACGCGCGCGCTGATCGAACGCGCCGCGCCGGACGATATCGGCGTGAGCGTGTCGTACCCGCTGCCGGGCACCAAGTTCTACGAGCAGGTGAAGGCGCAGCTTGGGCGCAAGACGCATTGGCAGGACAGCGGCGACCTCGCCATGATGTTCCGCGGCGCCTACGACTCGGAGTTCTATCGGCGCGTGCGCGACCTGCTGCACGAACAGGTGGTGCTGCAGAAGGCGCAGCCGCGCAACCATCCCTCGCAGGACGCGCGGGCGCTGGCCGGACTCGACGCACGCTGGGACGCGCTGATGGCCGAGGAACGCCAGTACCGCCGCGCCGACGCCACGCCCGCGCACGACCTGGCCCTGCCCGCCGGCCGCACGGCCAGCGCCTGAAATGCCCGTGCTCGCCTTCCCCGCCGGACGCCTCCGCACGCCCAGGCCCGCGCCGCTGCCTCCGCTGAAGCAGGTGCGCGCCGGCCTGCGCCGCGCCACCGAGGCCTTGGCCGAGGAACTGGCCCTGGTGCGCCCCGGCGGCGTGCTGCCGGCGTGGAGCGAACTGGAATGGCGGCTCGCCACCGCAGCTGCCGTCGCGCACGGCGTGGCGCCGCTGCTGCATCGCTTCTCGACATGGCAGCGGGTGGAGTGGCGCCGTTTTCTGGACCGCCAGCGCCAGCACGTGGCGCAGCGCCATGTACGCATCGAAGCGCTGCTGCGGCGCATCGATGCTTCTTTCCGCGCCGCCGGCGTGCCTGTCCTCGCTCTCAAGGGGGCGGCCCTGCACGGTCTCGGGCTGTATGCGCCGGGTGACCGCCCGATGGCCGACATCGACCTGCTGGTGCGCGCCGGCGACGCGGACCGGGCGGCGGCACTGCTGTGCGGGCTGGGCTACACGGAAGCCTTCGCGCAGTGGAAGCACCGCGCGTTCAAGCCCGCCGCGGGCGGCGCGGTGGCGGGGCTGGGCGAGCATCGCGACACCGCGGTGAATATCGAGCTGCATACGCGTATCCACGAGCGGCTGCCGGCCTCGATCGTGGACATCACGCCGATGGTGTTTCCGCCGGGTCCGCGGCCGGGACTGAATCCTTATCCATCGAACGGCGCGCTGATGGCGCATCTGCTGCTGCATGCGGCCGGCAATATCTGCAGCCGCACCTTGCGCCTGCTGCACCTCAACGACATCTCGCTGCTCGCCACGCGGATGACGCTGGCGGACTGGGAAGTGCTGTGGTCCGCCGGCAACCCTTGGTGGGCCTTGCCACCGCTGCGGCTGGTGGCGCGCTATTACCGCAATGCGGTGCCGGCGGCGGTGCTGGCGCGTCTGCGGCGCGGCTGTCCGCCATGGCTGCGCGCCGCGGCGAAGCGGCAGACGCTGACGCGGGTGTCATGTTCGGACCTGTGGCTGCAGGCCTTGCCCGGGATCGAGTGGTCGCGCACGCCGGGCGAAGCGCTGCGCTATCTGCGGCATCGCTTCGTGCCGGACGAGGAGAGCCGGCAGGAGCGGCAGGATATGGCGCGGACGCAGTTGTGGCTGCAGGGACAGGCGTGGGTGACGCGTTCGCAGGCGCGGCGCTTGCTGCGGCGGCTGGCGGGGTCGGTGCCGCGGATGGATACGTTGTATGTGGTGCGCGCCGCGCTTGAGGCGCAGGAGTGAAACGCAAAGCGCAAGATGAAACTCGCCCCACCTATCTGCCCCCTCTCCCCTCCGGGGAGAGGGTCGGGGTGAGGGGCCGGGCGGAGCGATGAGCTGACGGTCATCTCGAGCTCGAGAGCTTTTCTTCGCTCCGTAGCAGCGCTGCCGCGAGCACCCGCCCCTCATCTGCCTGCCGGCATCTTCTCCCCGGAGGGGCGAAGAGTTCGATTAGGTGGGCTTCAACAAGCTTCGATACAAAGCCTCGAACCGCTCCGCCGTATAAACCGCATCCTCATCCACCGCCCGCCGCTGTGCCTCGTGCGCCAGCCGCAGGCGCAGTTCCTCATCCTCCAGCACCTGCCGCACCGCGCCGGCCAGCGCCGCATGATCCCCCACCGGCACCGCCAGCGCCGCCGCCGGCGACCACTCGGCCAGGTGGCCCACTGCCGTCCCCACCGTCGGCACGCCGGCCACCGCCGCCTCCAGCAACACCAGCGGCCCGGCCTCGTGCAGCGACGACATCACCAGCAGGTCGGCCGCTTCCATCAACGGCCGCAGTTCGCGCTGCGTCTTGAAGCCGAGAAAGCGCACCTGCGCGTCCAGATCGAGTGCGTGCCGGAGCCGCTGCATCTCGCCATCGAGCGTATCGACGCCGACGATGTCCATCTGGAATGCCACGCCTTGCGCGGCGAGCGCGGCCAAGGCACGCAGCGAGGTCGGCTGATCCTTCACCCGGTTGAGGCTCGCCACATGCAGCAGCCGCGCCGGCCCCGAGGCTCGCCGCCGCGGCGGCAACGGCGGCCACGCCGCCAAATCCACACCCAGCGGCAAACGCTGCGCCTCGATACCCAAAGCCTGCAGCGATGCCAGGATGGGCGCACTCGCCGCCGTCACCGCCGCCGCGGCGCGCAAGGTCACCGCCTCGCGCGCGCGGCTCACCCATCGCTGCCGCCCGCCATAACGGATCGCGGGCAAGGCGATCAATTCGCCACCGGCGATATGCACCAGGCCAGGGCGGCGCATCAGCTTCGCCGCCGCGATCGCCACCAGGCTGCAGGTGCCGGAGAAAATCGCCTGCACCGCATCGAAGGCCCCGCGCTGGTGCTCGGCCAGGATCGCCGCGATCGCCCGCAAACGCTGCCTGCCATCGCCGATGTTGTGGACCGTCGCACCACGCAGCATCCATGTCGCAGGCTTAGGCTCCTGCCGCAGCACGAACACATGCACCTCATGCCGCCGCGCCAGCTGCCCGATCAAGGCCAGAAACGCCGGAATCACCCGCTCCTCGCCGCCGCGGTCCACGCCGCCCGGCAAGACCAGCGCGAGCTTCATGCCGCCTCCCACGCCGCCGCGCGGGGGCGCCCGGCCAGCAAGGCGGCATAAGCCTCGGCCCAGCGCCGCCCCACCGCCGCGAACGACAGCTCGGCGTCGAAATGCGCGCGCACCTCGGCGCGCGTGGGGCCGGCCGCGGCCATCGCCACCAGCGCATCCGCCAGGCGTCCGGTATCGCCGCAAGGCCACAGGCGGCCGAGGCGGCCATCGCCGGTCAAGGCGCGGAACGAAGGAATATCGGTCAGCACCGGCACCGCGCCGCAGGCCATCGCCTCCAGCGCCGCGTAGCCGCAGCTTTCCGCGCGCGAGCCGGCGACGAAGATATCCGCCGCGCGCTGCAGCAGCTCGACCTTCTCGTGCGGCACCCGCCCCAGCAGATGCACGCGCCCGGCCAGCCAGGGATCGCGCGCGATGCGCGCCTGCACGGCCTCCCGCATCGGCGCGTTGCCGTAGGCGCACCACAGTTGCAGATCCGGCAGGCGCCGCGCGGCCAGCGCCACGCCGTCGAGTACCGCCAGGGGATCCTTGCCCGCCGCCAGATGCCCCACCCACAGCACGCAGGGATAGCCATGCAGGCCCGTGGCGTAGCGTGCCTGGGCGCGGTCGCCCGGCGTGAAGCGGCAACTGGATTCGGGGATCGCGAACACCCGTGTTCCGGGCCGGAAAAGCTTTGCCTCGACAAACGGCGCCGCCAGCGCCGGCGCGGTAAACGCCACGCCGGCGGCCGCCGCATACCAGCGCCGCCACGGCGCGCGCCGCCACCAGCCGGGCGGACGGTTGGCATGGTCCTGCAGCAGGATCGGCAGCCACGGCAGCCGCTTCGACAAGGCATGCGCCTGCGGCGCGAAATCCAGGCCGTGCACGTGCGCCAGTCCGGCGCCGGCACCCACCAGCGCAGCGGCAAGACGCCGCGGACCGTCCTTGCCGTCCAGCGGCAGAAAGCGGTACTCGACGCCTGCGCGCACGAATGCCGCCTCGCGTGCCGCATTCTGGATCACCGACACGCGCACGCCCGCCGAAGCCACCGCATCGGCGACATCCGCCAGCGTGTGCCAATGCACCGGCAGGTCGCCGGGTTCGATCTGCGGCGGCGCCGGCACCAGGTTGAGCTGGGCGATATGCACGCGGGGCCTACAGGCTCGACACCTGCGGCAGGCGCAGCTTCACCCAGCGGTTGGCCAGGTTCAGTTCCCACGGCTGGTCGTAGCGGCGATAGCGGTAGCGCCACGAGGCCATGGTGCGCAGGCCGTGTTTCGCCCAGCGCGGCGTGCGCATGTCCTGCACGGTGGGATAGCGGCAGCGCAGCACGGTAACGAAATCGTGGATGCGCTTGCGCATCTTGTCGGTCAGCCAGGGCGCATCGGCGTGGCAGGCATAGTCCACCCACTGCGGCTGCGCCCATTCTTCCGGCGTCGAGGGGAACACCACCGGCTCGCCGTTGAGATCCAGCAGCGGCATCGAGGCGCGCTTGCCGCGGTCGCTCTCGTGCTTGGCGCTTTCGGGCAGCGGCGTATAGACGTAGACGATGATTTCCGAGGCGGGGTTGATCCGCTTCAGCTCGCGGATGAACTCGAAGGTGTGCTCGGTTTCTTCTTCGGTATCCACCGGCGGCGCCACCATGAAGGAGAGCTCCGGAATCACCCCGTTGCGCCGGCACAGCTCGGCCACTTCCAGCGTCTGGTCCGGCCGCGTGCCCTTGCGGATTTCCTTGAGCATCTTGCCGCTGGGCGATTCGGCGCCGATATAGGCCATCTTCAGGCGGCTCTTGCGCACCAGCTTCCAGGTGCTCTCGGAAAGATTCAGCAGCGCATCGGCGCGCGCATAGCACCACCACGGCATTTCCAGCTTCGCCATCACTTCCAGCAGCGGGATCATCTCCACTTCGCGGTCGAAGAAGTTGTGGTCGAAGAACTGCACGGAATCGGCGCCAAGCTCGTACTTCAGATACTTCAGATCGCGCTCCAGCCGCTGCACCGCCGGCAGCGCGGTGGCGCCGCCGAACATGGCGTTGACGCCGCAGAAGGTGCAGCGGAAGCGGCAGCCCAGCGCGGCCTGGTGGCCGGCGGTGCGGCGGCCGAGGAAGGTGCGGGCCAGGTACTGCCGCGGATCGCCGAGCTTGTCGTACGGCAACTGCACCGAGGGATCGCCGGGCACGAAGTGGCGGTTCGGGTTGTGCACGTGCTCGTCGCCGCGCTTCCACGACAAGCCGGCCACCTTGGCCACCTCGCCCTGCCCGCCCAGCGCCGCGACCAGCTCGGCCATGGTCTGCTCGCCCTGCGCACGGATCGCGTAATCCACGTAAGGCGCGGCCAGCGCGGTATCGGTGTACAGCGTGGGGAAATAGCCGCCCCATACGATCGGCACCTGCGGGTGGCGCTCGCGGATCGCCTTGGAAAGCTCGATCGACGGCGCCAGCTGCGGCCCGCCCATCACGCTCAGGCCCACCGCGTCCACGCCGCCCCGGTCCAGCGCCTGCAAGGTGGTACGGATGAAATCGCGGTCGACATTGCCGTCGACGATGCGGCTGCTGCCGCGCCGGTCCAGCGCGGCGGCCAGGTTCAGCAGGGCCAGCGGAAAGCGTGCGCTGGAGCGCGCGGTAATGGTCGGGTTGATCAGCAGGGTATGGGGCATGGCAGTCGTCACCCGTGCCGGCGCAGGCGGAACACCAGCGCCACCGGCACGTCCAGGGCGATGGGATCGAAACGCGCGTTGGCGGGAATATCGGCGGGATCGAGCATGGGTTCGCGCACCTCCTCGATCGCCAGGTCCAGCGCCGCGCAGGCGCGGTGCCAGTGGCTGTACAGATGCGGCGTGTGCCGTACGGCGTAGCGTTCGCCGCCGGCCTTGAAGTCGCGCAGCCAGCCCAGCGCATGGCCGGTGGGATGGAAATCGCTGCACAGCAGGCTGCCGCCGGGTTTCGTCGCGCGGCGCAGTTCGGCCAGCGCGCGCGGCAGGTCGTCGATATGGCCGAGCACCAGGCCGCTGATGGTGAGGTCGGCGCGGGCATCCTCCACCGGCAGCTCCACCACGCTGCCGCGCAGCAGGGTCAGTTCGGTATCCGGACGCAGATCGGCCAGCTCGCCGTAGGCGCGTTCGAGCATCGGCAAGGAGAGATCCACGCCGGTCAGGCGCGTGGCGCCGCGGTGCGCGGCATGGCGCAGATAGCGGCCGCTGCCGCAGCCGGCATCCAGCACCGCCTGCTCGCGCAGGTCGGTGGGCAGCAGCGCGAGCATGGCGCGCTCCTCGGCCTGCATCACCGGGTTGTGCGCAAAGGCCGGGTAACTGGCGGCCCATAGCGCGTACGCGGCTTCGGGTTCGAGGATGAGGGGGCGGGTCATGCCTGCGCTCCCGCCAGCAACGAAGCCGCGCCGGCTGCGGCGAACGCCAGTCCTGGCTCCAGTGCCAGCAGCGCCGGATCCGCCAGTTCCTTCGCCAGCAGCTTGGGCCGGCCGTCGAGCATCACCGGCACCGCCTCCACGCCCGCTGCGTCGAACCAGCCGGCGAAATCCGGATCGGCGATGCGCGGCACGCCGCCGCGCACCACCGCGCGCAAGTCGGCGCGGCTGAGACCGACCAGGCTGTCGGCCACTGCGCCGCCCGCATCGGCCACGATCACCATGTCGGCGGGCGCACCGGGAACGAGGCGCCCATGTTCAGGCATGCGCAGCACATCGGCGCCCTGATGCGTGGCCATCGCCAGCAGTGCGTTGCTGTGCAGGCCGCCCACCACCGCGGCCACGCAGAGTTCTTCGAGCAGGTCGCGCGCGCCGCTCAGGCGCGAATCGCTGCCCAGCGCAAGGCGGCCGGCCGCCTGCAGCTTGCGCGGATCGAGCGTGCGGCCGAGCAAGGTGAGATTGCTGGCCGGACACCACACCACCGCGGCGCCGCTGGCGATCACCTTGGCGATGTCCTGCTCGCCGAGGCCGACGCCATGCGCCAGCACGGTGCGTGCATCGAGGCAACCCAGTTGCTCGAGTTGTGCGAGCTCGGCCCGCGCTACATCGTCCGTGCCTTCGGCCAGATGGATCAGCCACGGCGAACCGGCCGGCGTGGCATCGAAGCTCTCGCGCACCGGCGGGCCGTAAGCCCAGCCCAGCGCATAGGCCCAGCCATGGCCGCGCAACAGCGCCACCGGGAAATCCGGCGCATCCAGTGCTTCGTGCCAGGGATCGTGGTGCGCCACGCAGGTCACGCCGGCCAGCAGGTTCTTCAGTGCGCCGTGGCGCAGGCGCAGGTCCTTCGGCAACTGCAGCGCGGCCGCCACTTCCGGCGCGCGGAAATGCGCCTGGAACGCTTCGATCCAGGCGTAGCTGTTGGGAAACGGCTGTCGCCGCGGCAACGGCGGCACGGCATTGACGTGCAGATGCTCGTGCGCGTTGACCAGCCCCGGGAACACCATGTGTCCGCGCAGGTCGAGCGAAAAGCCGCGCACCGGTTGCGCTTCGGCCACGCGCCCGTCGCGGATCGCCAGCGGCAGGCGCGAGGTACCGTCCTCGCTCACCACCGTCCCGCCGTGCAGGATCGCGTCCACGCTCAGCGCCGGCGCATCACGATCAGGAAGTGATCGCCCATGTCGCGCAGCAGCGGCGCCGCGCCCCAGCGATCGTCGAGCAGGCCCAGCCGCTCGTAGCGCGCCGGGTGGCGCCGGTAGCGGTCCACCAGGTACGGCGGCGGCATGAACAGGCTCAGCGCGCGATAGCCCTCCAGCGCGAAACCTTCGGCAAAGCTGCGGTAGAACTCGCGCGGCAGGTAATAGCGGGTCCAGATGGTGTGGTAGTTCATGCCCACCGCGGTGGCGCCGCGCGCGGCGCGCACGGCCGCGCGGCGGAAGCGGCCGCGCCGCACGTAGTGCGCGATCTCCCACGGGCAGATCCGGCCGATCACCGAGAACACCAGATAACCGCCGGGGCGCACCAGGCGCGCGCATTCGGCGGCAACCGCGGGCAGGTCCAGCGCGCAGTTGAGCGGACCGAAGTTGGAATACATCCCGTCGAACGGGCCTTCGAACAGATCGCCGGTACCGCTGCCGATGCGCGCCAGCTCCTGCACCCCGATATGCGCGGCGCGCACGTCGCCTTCCATGCCCGCGGCGGCGGCGCGGTCGCGCGTACGCTCGACCATGCGCGGCGACCAGTCGGTGGCCAGCACGCGGAAACCGCGCTGGCCGAATTCCACCGCATCGATGCCGGTGCCGCAGCCCAGGTCCACCAGCCGCGAGCCCGGCGCGAACAGGCGCTGCACGGTGTCCCACAGGGTCAGCCGCATGCGCTGGATCAATTCGTTGTTGCCGCGCGGGCCGTCGTAGTCGGCGGCCACGCTGTCGAACGCGCGCTGGGTGTCGAGCAGGCGCGCGTGGTCGAGGGCGGCCGGTTCCAGTTCGTGCGGACTGCTCATTTCCAACGTTGGTTCTCCACTTCAGTTTGGAATCCTTCTCCCCGCCGGGGAGAAGGTGGCGGCAGCCGGATGAGGGGTGGGGCTCGCGGAAAGGGATCGACAAGGCGTCGCCCGCTTTCCGCTCCTGCTTCTATGCTCCGCCCGCCCCCTCACCCCAACCCTCTCCCCGGAGGGGAGAGGGGGCTGGCGTTGTGGCTATTGGGTGAGTGCCGCTCAGCCCCGCATCGGTTGCGCCGCGCGCCGCC
Source organism: Dyella sp. SG609 (assembly GCF_012275375.1). Lineage (GTDB taxonomy): Bacteria > Pseudomonadota > Gammaproteobacteria > Xanthomonadales > Rhodanobacteraceae > Dyella_D > Dyella_D marensis. Next base: position 231,005 of record NZ_JAAZQJ010000002.1, read on the forward strand.
GCGCATCCAGCGCCACCGCCACGAACAGGCCCAGGCCCAGGCCGCCGAGCAGGCCCACGCCCAGGATCAGCACGCGGTTCGGCGCCACCGGGTGGTCCGGCTGGTAGATCGGCCACGGCATCGAGGTGGCGAACGTGTAGTTGGCGCTCATCCGCGCGGCCAGGTCGCTGCGCGCATTGCGCAGCTCGCGCACCTCGGTGTCCTTGTTCGCCAGCAGCAGGCCGGCGGCCACGGCATTGCCCTGCCCGGCCACGCCATCCTTGCCGGCCGCCTGCTGCAGGCCATCGCGTTCGGCGGTCGCCGTGCGCAGGTCGGCCTGCACTTCGTCCAGGCGCGCCCGCGCCTGCGCCAGGGGCTCGGCCAGCAGCTGGCCGTGGATGGCCTGCAGGCGCTCGACCGTCGCCAGCACCAGGCGCCTGGCCTGTTCCGGGGAGGCCGCGCGCACGCTGAGCTTGATCAGGCCGGCATAGAACGACGGCTCGGCCTTCAGGCTCGCGCGATATCCGCGGGCTTCGGGCGAATTCGCCGCCAGCCCCGCGCTCTGCGTCACCTCGTCCTGGAACGAGCGCGTCTGCAGGCGATCGAGCACGCGCTGGAACGGTTCCGGCCGCGGGTCCTGCCCCGCCGGCGCGGTACCGACCTGGCCCACCTGCACCCAGGCGGTGGCTTCGTAGCGCGGCTTGGCCAGGAACGCGTAGGCGACGGCCAGCGCCACCACGGCCAGCAGCGCCACGGCGAAACCGCGCCACTGGCGGGTGAGCAGGCGCCACAGATCGATCAGGTAGATTTCGTCATGGTGCATGGTGGTCGACTCGGGACAAGGAGAAGGAAGGCGGCGGCCGGCGCGGCAGCCAGGCGGCGAACAGCTGCATCAGCAGGCATAGCGCGATGAAACCCGCGCTCATGAAGGTGTAGGCCTGCGGCGCGAACGGCGCCATCGCGGCGACATAGGCCATGCGCAGGAAGATCAGCAGCGAGAACAGCGAGGTGGACGCGCACAGCCGCCGCGCGCTCCACACCAGCATCGCGTACAGCCCCAGCATCGCCGCCACCGCCCCGGCGGGACCCAGCGCGAGCAGGAACGGGAAATACTCGGTGCCGACATTGATCGTCGGCGAATCCAGCGGAATGCCGGTGCCGGCGGTGACGATGGAACCGCGCAGCGGCACCACCTGGTTCAGCAGGAAATCCGCGTTGTGATACCGCTTGGCCAGCATCGAGGCGAAGTTGTACGGCCCCGCGGTGAGATACAGCAGCAGCCATTTCACGCCAGGCGGCGCTTCGCGGTACAGCGCGCCGAACGGCAGGGTCACGCCCTCCAGCGGCCCCGAACGCAGGATGCCCAGCACCGCGAACAGCACCGCGCCCACCAGGCCCAGCAACAGCACCGCCGGCCACGGCAGGCGCAGCCCGCCCTTGCGCCGCAGCACCAGCACCAGGGCCACCGAGAACAGGCTGGCGAAGATGCGGTTGCGGTCGATCACCAGGATCGGAAACACGATGCCCGCCAGCACCATCGCATAGCGCAGGCCGCGATGGCGCACGCATAGCAACCCAACCGGCGGCAGCACCCAGCACCACGCGGAAAGATGCCGGATATGTTCGCGGCCGCCTTCCATCTGCGCATAGGCGGAAGGTTTATCCAGCAGCGGAATCGGAAACAGCGCCAGGTCCAGCACGCAGAACACCGCCACCAGCGCGCAGAACGCGAAGGCGACCATGGCCTCGCGCGTGCCCGCGTACTCGCGCAGCGCGAAGCGCTCGAACGGCGGCAGGCGCACGCCGCTCAGGGCATCCAGCGCCAGCATCGCCACCGCGCCGGCGATCAGCAGCAGCACGCCGTCGAGATAGCCTTCCGGCAGGTCGTACGTGAGCAGCGTCGCCCCGCAGGCCAGCAGCATCGGCAGGCCCAGGTACGTGGAGGGACGGCGCAACAGGGCTTTCATGCCCGTTCCGCCTGCGGATGCGCCGACGGCAGGCGCAGCTTCGCCAGGCCGCGCAGCGCCAGGCAGGCGGCCATGCGCCAGGCCAGCCGCAGCGGGCGGTGCTGCAGGAAGGCGATCTTGGCGCCGATGAAATGCGCCTGCGCCTTCAGCAGCTGGCGGTCCGGCCCGTCGAACAGTTCCACCCGGCGCAACGCCACCCGTCGCGACTCGGCCAGGTTGGCCACGCGCGTGGCGACGTGGCGGGTCTTGCTCAGGTTGGCATCGTGCAGGCGGTAGGCGCAGACCGGCCGGTCGATAAAGCCCAGCGCATCGCGCGCGACCAGGCGCAGGAAGAAATCCCAGTCGTCGATGCGCAGTTCTTCCGTCCAGCCGGAAATCGCGCCGGGCACGCTACGCCGCAGCAGCGCCACCGGGCCGCCGATCGCCCAATGGCGGATCACCGCGCGGCGGATGCCGTCGTCGGTGGCGTACTGGCGCTTGTCGGCATGGTGCAGGCTGCGCATGCCGCTTTCGTGCACGCGGTTGCCATAGCAGTCGACCACCACCGAATCGCCCACCACCGCCCATTTGCGCGGATGCGCCTGCAGATAGCGCACCTGCGCCTCCAGGCCGCCGGGCAACAGGAAATCATCGCTGGCGCCGAGCTTGAGGAAGTCGCCGCGCGCCAGCGAAGCCAGCTCGTTGAGCGTGGCCGCCACGCCGCGGTTTTCGCGGCGCCGGTAGACGATCGGCAGCGTGCTTTCGTGCCGCGCGATCCACTGCGCGATCTTGCCCGGCGTGCCGTCGATCGAACCGTCGTCGATGATCACCACTTCCTTCGCCGGGTAGGGATCCTCCAGCACGCTGTCCAGGCAGCGCAGCACGAAGCGCTCGTGGTTGTGCGCGGGAATCAGCACCGACACCAGCGGCCATTCGCTGCCCATGGCTACAAGCTCCTCAGGTAGCGGCGCGCCACCAGCAGATTGAAGGCGAGATAGAACAGGTAGTTCACCGCGAACGCGTACACGGCGCCGGGCAGCCCGTACCAGCGGGTAAATACGAAGACCAGGGCCAGATAGCTGGCGGCGAAGACGAATTCCGACAGCACGAACAGGCCGGTCATGGCCTTGGCCAGCATCAGGTACGACAGCACGAACGAGGCGATCTTGATCACGTCGCCGATCAGCTGCGGCCCGTACAGCGCATTGGCGGCGGCGAAGTCGGCGGTGAACAGCGCGCGCGTCACCCATTCGCGCGCCACGTACACCAGCAGGGCCAGCGTCGCCGCGGCCGGCAGCAGCTGGCGCCAGGCCTGGCCCAGCTCGCGCTTCAGCTCCTCGCGCTCGCGCACCGCGGCCAGCCTGGGCAGGTAATAGACGTTGATCGCGGTGGTGAGGAACAGCAGGTAGGCGTCCGACACCCGCGTCACCGCCTGCCAGTAGCCGACCTGCTCCCAGCCGAACTGCGCGGCCAGATGGTCGCGCACCGCGATATTGACCAGCGGCGCGCACAGCGCGGAACTGAGCGTCATCAGCGAGAACGTGGCCAGCCGCACGATCATGTCGCGGTCGTAGCCGGCGCGCAGCATGCCGGGGCGGAAATCCGGGCTGCGCCACCACGCCGGCAGGCCGATCGCCAGCCACAGCAGCTGGCCCAGCACCAGCGCCAGCAGCGCGCCGTACAGACCCTGCTGCCACGACAGCCACGCCGCCAGCAGGATGCTCAGCGCCGAACCCACCACCTGGATGAACACCAGCCGGCGCACGTCCATGAAGCCGTTGATCACCGCCAGCAGATAGTTGCTTACCGCAATGCCGACCTGCGCGAATGCCAGCACCCGCAGCAGGCCTTCGTAGCGCGCATCGTCCAGCAGCCACAGCGCGAGCTGCCGGCTGAACAGCAAGGCAGCCAGGCCCATCAGAATGGCCGCGCACAGCGCATAGCCCAGCGCCGCGCGCAGCAGGCGCGCCAGGCGTTCCGGATCGTCGCGGTACTCGGCCACGTATTTGACGATGGCCGCGCTGATCCCGCCGCCGGCCAGCACCGCCAGCAGCGACATCAGGCTCATGAACTGGCCGAGCTTGCCTACGCCGTCCGGCCCGGCCGCCCACGCCACCAGTTTCACCACCACCAGGCCCGCGAGCAGGCGCGCGGCGGTGCCGATGGCGCTGTACAGGCCGGCGCGGGCGATGCTCATGCGCTGCCCTTGAAGCTGCGGCAGGCGGCGATAACGCGTTCCACCGCCGCGTCGTCCAGCGCCGGATTCAGCGGCAGGCTCAGCACTTCCGCATGCAGCCGCTCGGCCACCGGCAGCTGCAGGCGATGCCATTGCGCATAGGCGGGCTGGCGATGCGCCGGCACCGGGTAATGCACCTGGGTGTGGATGCCGTGCGCCTGCAGATGGCGCTGCAAGGCATCGCGCCGCCGGCTGCGCACCACGAACAGATGCCAGACGTGGCCTTCCTCGCGCGCCACCGGCGGCAACGCGATGGCCGGGTTGTCGATGCCTTCGCAATAGCGCCGCGCGATGCGGCGGCGGAGCAGGATCTCTTCGTCCAGATGCGCCAGCTTCACCCGCAGCAGCGCGGCCTGCATTTCGTCCAGGCGCGAATTCACGCCCTGGAACTGGTGCTGATACTTGGTTTCGGAGCCGTAGTTGCGCAAGGCCGCGACACGGCGCGCCAGCGCATCGTCGCTGGTGGTGACCGCGCCGCCGTCGCCGAGCGCGCCGAGGTTCTTGGTCGGGAAAAAGCTGAAGGCCGCCGCATCGCCGAAGGCACCGGCCTTGCAACCATCGAGCGATGCGCCATGCGCCTGCGCGGCATCCTCGATCAGCAGCAGTCCGCGGCGGCGCGCCAAGGCGGCCAGCGCCGGCATCTCGGCCAGCTGCCCATACAGATGCACCGCGATGATGGCGCGCGTGCGCGGCCCGATCGCCTGCTCCACCTGGGCCGGATCGAGATTGAAGGTCAGCGGATCCGGCTCCACCGGCACCGGCACCAGCCCGCTCTGGCTCACCGCCAGGAAGGTGGCGATAAAGGTGTTGGCGGGCACGATCACCTCGTCGCCCTCGCGCAGCGCACCCAGGCCGCGCCAAGCACGCAGGATCAGCGCCAGCGCATCCAGCCCGTTGCCCACGCCCAGCGCATGGCGCACGCCGCAGTAGTCGGCGAACTCGCGCTCGAACGCTTCCAGCTCCGCGCCCAGGATGTACCAGCCCGAGTCGATCACGCGCGCGGCCGCGGCTTTCAGCGCCTCGGCGTAGCGCGCGTTGACCGCCTGCAGGTCGAAGAACGGGACGCTCATGCGAACTCCCATTCGTAGCAATCGTGCACCGCGGCGCGCGCGCCGAAGCGCTCCTTCTGCGCGACCAGCCCGGCGTTCAGCACGCGCCCGGCCTGCTCGGTGGAAATGCCGAAGCTGAAGTGGCGCTTGTGCGCATAGCTGTGCTCGATCAGTTCGGCCAGCAGCAGGCTCAGCGCATGGCGCTGGCGGCCGGCTTCGGAGGCGGCCAGGTATTGGGTGTGGGCTGCAGGACCGAGGTCGTAGACGAGCGCGGCGGCCAGCACTTCGTGTTCGTCCGCCACTTCGTGCAGCACGATCTGCTGCGGGAAACGGCCCTGCAGCAGGCGCAGCTCGGCCAGCGAATGGACCGGCGTGGCTTCGTGCCTGGCCAGTACGTCCGTCAGCAGCGCGTGGAAGGGTGCGAGATCGCCGCCGGTACGCACACTCAGCCCGGCCTTGCGTGCCTTGGCCACCGCACGGCGGCGCTCGCCGGTGAATTCGAACGGCTCGCGCAATGCGATTACCGAAGACAGGTCGCGCCGCACCAGCCGGGCGCCCAGGCGATGCAGCGCATAGAGATCTTCTTCCGCGGGATAGGCATGGAATACATGCGGCACGGCCTTGTAGAGCAGCCGCTTCGCACCCAGGGCGCGGTAGTGCCCGGCGATCTTTTCGAATGCTTCCAGCGCCGCCTCGGCACGCAGCGCCCGCGAGCTGATCAGCCCCGCATAAGTCAGCCCGCCATGGCTGCTGACCTGCTCGCCGTCGCGGTTGGCCGGCAGCACGGCGACCGGTTCGCCGTCCTTCTCGATCAGCAGCGAGGCGTCGGCGAAGCGCTCGGCGTGATAGTCCATGTAGCCGCGCAGGTGCAGCAGGTTGCCATTGCGCGAACGCGCCACCAGCGCATCCCAGGCCGCGGCGTCGGCGGGCGTGTAAGGCTTAACCGAGAGCATGCGCGCCCTCCGCGACGGCCTGGTCCGCCTTGCCTTCGAACGTAGCCTCGGCCAGGCCGAAGCCGGCCATGCCCATGTCGTTGCCGTTGTAGAACATCAGCAGCTTGCTGCCGTGGCGCAGCAGCGCCGGATAGCTCAGCGCGCGCGCATCCCAGCCGTCGCGGGACGGCGCGATGCCCAGCGCCTCGTCGTGGCGTTCCCAATGCACGCCGTCGTCGCTGAACGCCACGCCGGGCTGATAGCGTCCCGCGCGGTCGCCCCAGGTGAAGTACATGACGTAGCGTCCGCCGAGCCGGTACACGCGCGGCCGCCCGATACGGTATTCGTCGCCGCGGGGCAGCAGGCAGATGCGGTCGCCGCGCGGGATGGCGCCAAGGTCGCGCGTCTCGGTGCAGCAGATGTGATAGCGCGGAAACGGCCGGCCGCCGATCGATTCCCAGTCGTCGCCTACCGCGTACCACAGGCGCCACAGGCCTTGCTCGTAATGCGCGCTGTGGATGGCGGCGATGGTGCTGCGGCGCGGCGCGCGATCCAGGATCGGCGTCTCCTGCACACGCTGGAAGCGCTGTCCGCCGTCGGTGGACAGCGCCAGTCCGCTGAAGGCGAGGAACTTGGCCTTGGCCACTTGCTGGAAGCCCACGTAGAACAGATGCAGCCCGCCGGGTGCATCCACCACGTCGCCCAGGATCATGCCGTTGTCGTCGAAGCAGCCGCCGCGGCCGACATCCAGCGCCGGCCTGGTGCTGACGCCGAGCACGCGCGTGGGCTCTGCCGCCGCCAGGTCGACATAGCCGAGCCGGCTGACGCCGGCATCGTCGCGAAAGCCCGCATAGACGCGGATGCGCTCTTCGTCGAGCCGCCACGGCGTGGGCGTCAGCGCCGAATGGCGCATCCAGCCGCCGACGCCCTGGCGCGCCACGTCGAAGACCAGTCCGCGCTTGGTCCAGGCGAGTGGGATGGCGGCAGGCATGCGCGCTAGAACCTCACATCCAGGCTGGAGCGGTCCGGCAAGGCGCGCGCAGGCGAGCCGACGTAGACCTTGCCCGGTTCGGTATCGCGCACCACCAGGGCGCCGGAGCCGATCACATTGTCGGCCGCCACTTTCACGCCGTCGTTGAAGGTGGCGTTGACGCCGACGAAGCTGCTTTCGCCGATGTCGCAGAAGCCCGAGATCACCGCGTGCGAGGCGACGAACACATGGTCGCGCACCACCGTGCGGTGCCCGACGTGATTGCCGCTCCACAGGATGCAGTTGTTGCCCACCGTGACGAAGGGCTGGACCACGTTGTGCTCGAAGATGAAGCTGTTCTCGCCGATCTCCACATTGCGCCAGACGAAGGCGCGGCTGCTCACGTAGCTGGCGAAGCGGTAGCCCCTGGCCTTGGCGTCGAGATAGAAACGCGTGCGCAGGCGGTTGAGGCCCGTGGCGGGAATCGCCACGAACAACTCGGCGTCGCCGGGTGCGTAGCGCGAGGCAAGCTCCTCGTAAGCCAGCACCGGGCGGCCTTCCAGCTCGGTGTCCTTCAGGTGCGCGCGTTCTACGCTGAAGGCGACCACGTCGTAGTCGCTGTCGTGCTCGAAGTATTCGAGCGCGATCCGCGCCATCTCGCCCGCGCCGATCAGCACCAGCGGCCGGCTCATGCCACCGCGCCCCCGAGGCGGCGGAAGCCGTTGGCTTCGCGCAGGAATTCGTCGTAGTCGGTGATGTAGTCGGCCGGATCGTAGAACTGGTCGGCCAGCACCATCAGCACGCAGTCGTCGCTGAAGCCGTACAGCTCGCGCCACACCATGTCGCCCAGCAGCAGGCCCTGGCTCGGGTCGTTCAGCACCACCTCGACCGGGCCGGTACCGTCGTCCAGCAGGATGGTCACCGAGCCGCGCACGGCCACCGCCAGCTGCTTGAGGTGGCGGTGCGCATGGCGGCCGCGGTGCACGTTCGGCTCGGTGGCGTACACGTAGTACACCCGCCGGATCTCGAACGGCACGTTGCGCTCCTGTTCCAAGGCCACGAGCATGCCGCCGTGGTCGCCGTGCTGCTGAAACTGGATGCGTTCGATGTCCATCGTGGCTGGCTCTTCGCTCGTGTGAGAACGACCTGTTCGAGGCTGAGTGCCGGTGGCGCAGCGAAAGGTTGCAGCGATGCATTCCATCCCAGCGACAACCTGCTCCCTCTCCCCTGCGGGGAGAGGGTTGGGGTGAGGGGCCGGGCGGAGCGGAAAGCGAACGGTCTTCTCAAGCTCCAGAGCTTTTTCTGTGCTTCGTAAAAACACTGTGGCTAGAGCGTCCCCCTCACCCCAGCCCTCTCCCCGCAGGGGAGAGGGAGCAAGTTGTCGCAACCTTTTTGGCTCGATCCAGCACCTACGCCTCGACACGACGCGCGGGGATCGCCGGATGGGTTCGAGGTACCAGGACAAGGCCGACATGCCGATGCCGGGCAGCACGCCCGCCGTCGGCGGCCGCACGGAAACGCAGGAACCGCTGCGCCGCCCGCGCGGCATGGCGATCCTGCACTGGGGCACGGTGCTGCTGCTGATCGCCGCCGCCGCCTTCGCGCTGATCCGCGACGAAGTCGCCGGCCGCGTCGCGCGCCAATGGCTGCTGGAAGGCCATCGCCATACCGGCCTGCTGGTGCTGCTGCTGGCGGTGCTGCGCATCGGCCTGCGCCTGCGTCACGGGCGCCTGCCGCAGGCCGTCCATTCGCGCGTCATCCGCATCGCCGCGTGGCTCACCCATGCCGCGCTGTATCTGATCCTGCTCGCGCTGCCGCTGGTCGGCTGGGCGCTGAGCAATGCCGAGGGCAAGCCGGTGACTCTGTTCGGCGCCGCCCTGCCCGCGCTGGTGGCGGACGACGAAGACCTCGCCGACGCCCTGCTCGTATGGCACCAGGACATCGCCTGGGCCTTGCTCGCCCTGGTGCTGCTGCATATCGGCGCCGCGCTCTATCACCACTTCGTGCGGCGCGACGACGTGCTGCGCGCGATGTGGCCGTGGCGTTCGCGCTGAATCTTTCGCTGTAACCCCTCGCGCAAGTCCCCCATCCCGACACACCAAGGAGGTTTCATGCTGTCTCTGCCGTATCGCCGGATGGCGCGCCGCACGCGGAACATGACCGTGCTGTACGGCGTGGGCGCCGCCTTCTCGCTGGCCTGCACCACCGCGCAGGCCATTCCCGTCTATGCCCGCCAGACCGGCGCCGCCTGCGCCGACTGCCACGCCGGCTCCTATGGCCCGGCGCTCACGCCCTACGGCATGCGCTTCAAGCTCAACGGCTATACCGACACCGACGGCAAGGGCTTCAAGATCCCGGTGGCCGCGCAACTGATCGGCACGCGCTCGGTGCCGGCGCGCGGCGAGAGCTCCAACCGGCTGACCGAAGCGGACGTCTATCTGGCCGGACGCCTGACCGAGCAGGTCGGCGGCTATGTGAAAGTGACCAGCAACAACGACGGCCACAACCGCTTCGACACCAAGCTGAGCGACTTGGACCTGCGCTTCGTCGCCAAGGAGCTGAAGCTCGGCGGCAAGGACCTCACGCTGGGCGTGAGCGTCAACAACAATCCCGGTTTCCAGGATCCGATCGCCGCCCTGCCCGCGGCATCTTCGCTGGGTCCGCCGGGCGTGACCGGCACCGTGCTCAATCCGTCCAGCCCGAATGCGCCGGCCAACCGCGTGTTCGGCGCCACCGTGTACGGCTTGTACGACTCGCGCTGGTACGGCGAGCTGGGCACCTACAACTCGATGCAGCGCTCCACCCAGGACCGCCTCGGCTACAACCCCAATGGCGACCCGGGCAAGCTGCACGACACCGGCTATGCGCGCTTCGCCTACATGCGCGACATGCGGCGGCAGTTCTTCTCCGCGGGCGTGGTCGCGCTCACCACCAAGCGCGAGCTGCCGCGCACCGGCGGCCCGATGGACCGGCTCACCGACCTGGGCTACGACCTCACCTACCAGTTCCTCGGCAACCGCGAGCACATCGTGCAGCTGAGCTACGTGAACATCCTGGAGCGGCGCAAATACGGCAGCACGCCGGCCAGCCCGATCGCGCCGGGCCTGCTGGCCAAGCCGCGCGGCACGGTGCACGACCAGACCCTGACCGTGGCCTACACCTTCAAGCAGAGCTATACCCTGCTGTTCTCGCACCTGGTCAGCACCGGCTCACGCGACGATGCGCGCTTCGTCCCCTACGGCGTGCCGGATACCACCGCCAACCTCGTCAGCCTGTACTGGGCGCCGTTCGGCAAGGACGACTCGTACACCTCGATGGCCAATCTCAAGCTCGCCGCCAACTGGTTCCGCTTCACCCGTTTCAATGGCGCCCGCGACAACATCTTCGGCGCGCCGGGCACCAATGCACGCGACTTCAATGCCTTCTCCCTTACCGCCGCCGTGGCGTTCTGACCGGATCCGATGCGTGAAGACCTCAAGCCTTAAGCGAAACCTTCGAAACCTCGCCCTCGCCGCGCTGGCCTGCGCCTGGATGGCGGCCTCGCCGGCCTTCGCCGGCGATGCGTCGGCCGGCGCCGACGTGTTCAAGAGCGAATGCGCCGAGTGCCACAGCATCAAGGAGGGCCGCAACAAGAAAGGCCCCAGCCTGTTCGGCGTGCTGGGCCGCAAGGCGGCGACGGTGCCGGACTATGAGTACTCCGATGCGCTGCGTGCGCAGTCGTCATGGGTGTGGACACCGGAACAACTGCACAGTTATCTCGCTCAACCGGCCAAGCGCGCCAATCCCGGTACGAAAATGAAATACGATGGGCTGAACGATGCAAAACAGCTCGACGATCTCATTTCCTACCTGGGCACGCTCCACTGACGACACGTTCCGCCGCTGTATGCACTGCCTTGCCGCTACGCCGGATGCTTCCCGGCGTGGCGGCCCTCTGCATGGCGCTGCCGCTGCATGCGGGCACGCTCGGCGGCGGCATCGCACTGAGTTCGCAGCTGGTCGACCGAGGCCAGGCCATCACCAGGGCCACGCCGGTGCTGCAGGGCGTGCTGTCGTGGACCACGCCGGACGGCTGGGCGCTGGGGCTTTCCGCCAGCGCCCAGGCACGCTCGCCGGGAGGCATGGTGGAAGCGATGGGCCAGGTCGCGCACTACTGGACGCTGTCGGACGACTGGTCCATGCAGGCCAGCGCCATCTACTACAAATACCCCATGCGCAGCCGCTTCTTCGACCGCGGCGAAGGCGGACTGCACTGGACCTACCGTGACGTGCTGACCTTCGGCGTGTCGGCCACCCGCTTCACCCACGCCGACCACGAGCGCACCCGGCCGGGCGCGGATGCCACCTTTCACTGGCCGCTGACCGAAGAACTGTCGCTGTCGGTGGGCGCCGGCGTGGCCAAGTCCTATTTCGACCCCTACCCCTATTACCGCTACGGCCATGCCGGCCTGGCGTGGACCCGCGGCGCCTGGCGGGTGGAGCTGGACCGGGTGGCGGCGGATGTGAAGACGCCCCGCTACTGGCGTTCACGTTCGCCCGAGGCGGAGCCCTGGGTGGCGACCGTGCTCTGGTCGTTCTGAGCGCTTGCGACGGATCCCAACCCCGGCGCAACCTTTTCCTATCCGGTCGGCACTCATGGGGACAGCCACGCCGCCCTCCGACCGGTGACCTGATACCCATGAACGAAGCCGATATCGAAGCCGATGCCACCGACCGCGCGCTGTTGCAGCGCATGGCGGCGGGCGACCGCGTGGCCCTGGCCACGCTGTACCGCGGCTACCACGGCCGCCTGACCCGCTTTCTGACGCGCCTGACCCGGCGGCCGGACGTGATCGAGGAAGTCATCAACGACTGCTTCTGGATCGCCTGGCAGAAGGCCGGCACCTTCCAGGGCGATTCGCGGGTATCCACCTGGATCATGGGCATCGCCTACCGCTGCGGCCTGAAGGCCCTGCGCCAGCATGGCGACGAGCCGATCGAGGACGACGCCCTGTACGGCGACCGCGCCCCCAGCCACGACCCCAGCGAAGACCACGAACTGCGCGACTGGCTGGGCAAGGCGCTGGAGCGCCTCACCGTCGACCAGCGCGTGGTGCTGGAGCTGGTCTACGGCGTGGGCCATTCGCTCAACGACGTGGCCGTGATCATGCAGTGCCCGGTGGGCACGGTGAAGGCGCGGCTTTTTCACGCGCGGGTGCGCCTGCGCAATGTGTTGCCGGATCTTGCCGGCGAATCCTCAGCGCACGTTGGAGGTGCGCCATGACGTTTTCGATCAACGCCAGCCGGGATTGCGCCCGCGCCTGGGAAGCCATGCCCTGGGTGCTGCAGGGCAATGCCTCGCCGGAGCAGGCCGAATGGCTGGACGGCCATCTCGCGCAGTGCGAAGCCTGCCGCGCCGAATATGCGCAGCAGATCCGCCTGCGCGACGCGCTGGCGCTGCCGGCCGATGTCGCGGTGGACGCCAACGCCGGCCTGAAGCATCTGCTCGACCGCCTGGACGCGCACGACGCCGAAGCCGCCGCGCCCGCCAGGGCACGCGCGCGCAGCAGCGGCTGGCTGCTGCGCGGCCTGGCCGCCGCGGTGCTGCTGCAGGCGCTGGGCATCGGCATCCTCGGCCTGAAGCTGTATCGCGAACAGGGCGCGGCCGACTACCGCACCTACAGCAGCCAGGACGGCGCCGCCGCGCCGGCCGGGGCGATCCGCGTGATCCCGGATGCCAGCATGAAGGTGGTGGACTGGAATGCCGCGGTGCATGCGCTGCACCTGCAGGTGGTGGGCGGCCCCAACACGGTGGGCGCCTATACCGTGGTGGCCGCCGACACCGCTACCACCCAGGCCGAAGTGGTGCGCCAGCTGCGCGCCACGCGCGGCATCCGCATGGCCGAGCCGGTAGCCTCGGTCCCGTGAAAGCGACGCTGCGCGCCTGCCTCGCCTTCGCCATGGCGCTTGCGCTGGGCGCCTGCGCGTCGGCGCCGGCCGGGCGCGGCAAGGCGGCGGCAATGCCTGCGGCCGCGGCGTCGATGAACAGCCAGCGCGACATCGTGCTGGCCGTGGCCAACCCGCTCGATCCGCCGGGCACGCATGCCGGCTCCAGCCTGCTCGGCTATGCGCCGCCGGGCCATTACGGCGCCGGGCAGCGCGCGGTCTCGCAGCTGGACGAACTGAAGCAGCGCTACGGCCTGCGCGAAGTGGTCGGCTGGCCGATCAAGGCGCTGGGCCTGTTCTGCATCGTGGTGGAACCGCCCGCGGGCGCCGACCGCGAGGCCCTGCTGCAGAACCTGGCCAAGGACGAGCGCGTGAAGCTCGCCCAGCCGCTGCAGGACTACGAAGTCTATGCGGATACGCAGCAGCAGGCCCCGCACAAGTACAACGATCCCTACGCCGACCTGCAGCGCGGCTTCGTCGAGACCGACGCCGCCACCGCGCACGAGACCAGCCAGGGCGGCGGCGTGCACGTGGCCATCGTCGATACCGGCGCGGACGTCACGCATCCCGACCTGCAAGGCCGCATCGCCGACACCCACAACGCGGTGGACGGCGACGCCGCCGCCTTCGACCGCGATGCGCACGGCACCGAAGTGGCCGGCATCATCGCGGCCATGGGCGACAACCACCAGGGCATTGTCGGCATCGCGCCCAAGGCGGTGCTGAGCGTCTACAAGGCCTGCTGGTATCCGGACCGCAACGCCGGCGCGCGCTGCAATTCGTTCACCCTGGCCAAGGCGCTGGCGGCGGTGCTGGACACCGATGCGCGCGTGGTCAATCTCAGCCTGGGCGGCCCGGCCGATCCGCTGCTGGGCAAGCTGCTGGACGAACTGCTGCGGCAGAAGCGCATCGTGGTGGCGGCGCGTCCGCCGGACGGCGACGCCAAGGGTTTTCCCGACAACTCGCCCGGTGTGATCGTGGTGCGTTCCGCCGCCGCCACGCCGGCGCCGCCGGACGTAGTAAGCGCGCCGGGCAGCGACATCCTCACCACCCAGCCGCATGGCGGCTACGACTTCACCTCGGGTTCCTCGATGGCGGCCGCGCACGTCACCGGCATCGTCGCGCTGCTGCTGTCGATCCAGCCGGATCTCGATGCCGCATCGATCCGCAAGCTGCTGCTGATGGATGGCAAGACGGCCAACGGCCAGAGCCAGGTAAACGCGGCACTGGCGGTGCGGGCCCTGCAGAGTTCGCTGCACCACGCCGGGTCGCCTTGACGGCCGCTGCTTCGCGGCCGCGCGCCGCATAGACCTCGACGCTCAGCTCCCTGGCCTTAAATGACATGGCGCAACCGCGCCCGTCATTTTATTCGTATGCGCCTGCGCGATCCTTTACATCTGCGCGGCTCCCGAAGCTCCGGCGCGACATGCCGCGCAGCTTCGCCCGCAACGCCGGCGTTGCGCTTCCCCGATACGAATACCCAGACCATGACGCCCCCTTCCCGCCGCCAGTTCCTGCAGCTCTCCGCCCTTGCCATGGCTTCGGCGGCAACGCCCTGGGCCGACCTCCAGGCCCGCGCCCTGCCCTCGCCCGGCTTCCCGCCGCTGCCGGCGCACCGCCCCACGGGGCAGGAGGCGCTGGACCGGCTGTTGCAAGGCAATGCGCGTTTCGTCGCCGGCAAGGGCTCGGCCGCCTGCCGCACGCCGGAAGACTTCGCCAAGGTGGCGCAGGGCCAGGCGCCGTTCGCCGCCATCATCGCCTGCGCCGATTCGCGCACCGCGCCGGAAATCATCTTCGACCAGGGCGTGGGCCAGCTCTTCACCGTGCGCGCCGCCGGCAACGTGGTGGCCGGCAGCGGGCCGGTGATGAAGGGCAGCATCGAATACGCGGTGGCCGAGCTTGGCGTGTCGCTGATCCTGGTGCTGGGCCACAGCGAATGCGGCGCGATGAAGGCCGCCATCCAGTTCCGCCACGAGCAGAACAAGCCGGCCGGCGCGATCGACGACCTGCTGGAACTGATCTATCCGGCCGTCGATCAGGCCGTGGCGCAGGACGACAAGCTCAGCGGCAAGGCGCTGCAGAAGCAGGTGACCTACAACAACGTCAGCAACGGCGTGCAGCGGCTGCGCGGGCTGGATCCGATCATCGCGCCGGCGGTGCGTTCGGGGGCGTTGATGGTGGCGGGTGCGGTGCATGATCTGGCCACGGGTACGGTGACGGTGTGGCCGAAGCTGGCTTGATGCTGGCCGAAGCAATGCTCGTCATTCCGGCGCAGGCCGGACGAGCGCGCAGCGCGAAGAACGCCCGCAGGGCGGCCCCGAAGGGGTGAGCGAAGCGAATCATCCAGTAACCGCGCCGCCTGGTTTTCGGCAGAACGTTCAAGAGCAGCGCTCTGGGACTGCACGCTCCATAAAGCGCATCGCTACTGGATTCCGGCCTGCGCCGGAATGACGGAGGTTGGGGCTCCGTGCCTGCGGCGATATTCCGCTGGCGTTACTCCCAGGTACTGCACAAACGCACGCCGCAGATGATCGGCGTTGGAGAAGCCGCACAGCGCGGCCACCTGCCTGGGCGCATGGGCGCCTGCTCCAGACGAGCAGCCGGCTCACTCGCCGATCGCGTGGAAAACCTTGTCCGACGCCAGCGAGAGCAGGATCTTCGAGGCAGGCAGATAGGCGCAGCGCACGGCATCGCCCTTGCGCAGCTCGTTGAATACGCGCTCGGGCACGGCGAAGTTGCCGGGTTCCTTCAGCGGCGGCACCACCACGCGGATCAGGCAGTCGGGCGTGCCGCCGTTGCGGGCGAGATAGAAGCGGTCGCCGACGATGCCGTCGACGACCAGCTTCGAACCGACTTTCAGATCCTCGGCCAGCCGCTTCGCCTTGCGGCGCAGCGCCCACAGGAAGAAACCCGCCATCGGCAGCAGCATGCCGCCCAGCATCAGGAACACCCAGGCGTGCTTGTCGTGGCGATGTCCGAGGAAGGCGCCGGTCAGGCCGATCAGCAGGCATAACGCGCCGACGGCCATCATCAGAGTGGAGGCAACGGCGAGCACGCCTCGCGCCGTGCGCTGCGGCGACGCCGACCAGTAGGCCTCGACGGCCTCGCGCTCCCGCGGCGTGAGCCGCACGCGCGTGCCCGGCATGGCGGGGACTCGACGAGCGGCCATCTAAACCATGGCCCGCTGCGTTCTTACCGATCCCATCGCGCATTCCCTCGCAGGCCGGACCGCCCGGCGGGCCGCACCATGACATGCAGCCCGCCGCAGCGACAAGCCGCGGCTAGAAATTCACACGGAAGCCCGCCGAGGCGCGCCATCCACCGGCCAGTGCATCCGTCCGCGATGCATGCCCGGCTTCCGCATACGCACTCCACGTCAAACCGAACGCCACCCGCCCGCCCACGGCCACCTCGCGTGTGGTGGCGTGGCGCGCCGGCAGGATCACCGGCAGCGAACCACCGTCGAGCGAGGCGGTGATATCGGGGCGGTCGCCCACCGTATGCACCACCGCCACGCGGGCGTAGGCATCGCCGGTCAAGGTCGGGCCGAGGAAAAAGCTCTGGCCGAACAGCATGCCGGCGCGGGACATGAAGGTGTGGTTGCGCTGCGTATCGAAGCGCACGCGGTTGCTGGCCGTGTACCCGACCGCCCCGATCGAACCATAGGCCGCCTGCACCTGCGGCTCGATATAGCCGCCATGTTCGCCGCGGAAACGGCGGCCCACGCGCACCGACACGCTGGATGCGCGCGCATGGTAGCGGCCGGAGGTGACGCCGAAAGCGTCGCGCGAGGTGTAGTTGTCGCCCAGTCGCCCGGTGCGCGCCACAGCGTCGGCAAACAAACCGTTGCCCGTATTCCACACGCCATAGACGCCGACCGAATCGCCGCGCAGATCGGCGCTGCCGTTCTGCAGGTCGGCGCGGGATTGCGCATGCGTATACACCACGCCGACAGTGCCGCGGCCCTGGTCGGCATCCGCGCGCCATTCCGCACCGGCGCTGACGTTGGTGGCGTTCTGCCGGTAGCTGCGGCCGTCCGCGCTGTCGCCCTTCAGGCTGCCGCCGTCCGTATCGGCCCAGAAGGCGGAGCCGGCCGGCGCGTCGTCCAGGCGCGATGCTTCGCTGCGGCGGGAGACGGCGCGCTCGTCCAGTTGCCAGAGATTGGTCAGTGCAAGCGCGGCGTCGGCGGCGACCAGTACGCCGGTGGAGGGCGCGATCGCCACGTTGCCGGCGGCCGGATCGGAAGCGGCCGTGCCGGTGGCGGGTGGCGTGCCGCCGCTTGTAGTGGTGCCGCTGCCGGTGTTGGCATTCCCACCCGTCGTCGTGCCGCTGCCGGCGCCGGTATTCGAACCCGTCGTCGCGCCGCCGCCGCCGCCGGAGCCGGAGCCGGAGCCGGTGCCCGTGGTGCCGCCGCCATTCGGCGGCGCGCTCGATCCATCGCCAGCGATATCGATACCCGCCAGCAGGATCTGCCGATGATCCGCGCTCAGGCTCACCCGCGGCGTATAGCTGAAACGCACCAGCGCGTTCTGATAGGTGCCGCTCCACTGACCCGACAACCCGGCAGCGGCCAGGAAATTCGCCGTGCCGTTCGCCGCCGTGCTGGCGTCGACGATCACGATCGGACTGGCGGCGAGGATCGACGTGCCGGTGCGCAAGCTGGTGGCATTGATCCAGGACGTATCGTCCAGCGCCGGGTCGTACGCCAGGCGCACGTTCTGCGTGCCTTGCGCGCTGAACGAGCTGACGCCGCTGCCGAACACCACCTTGTCCGCCGTGCCGTTGCGCACGTCGCTGAGCAAGGTGAACGCAGCGCCGTCGGCAAGACTGACCGCCGCGCCGCTACCCGCACTGCTGCCGATCTGCAGCGTACGCAGGCTGTATGCCGGCACGCTGCCAGGCGCAAAGCTGCCCCAGCTGGCGGCCATGTCGATCGCACTGCCGCTGCCTACGCTGAGGCTGCCGGCGCCGAAGTCGGTGGCCAGGGCGCCGCTGCCGGCGGCGATCCAGCGCGCGCCGTTGTTCACCACCAGGTTGGCCGCGCCCACGGTGCCGTCCGTATCGGCCAGCACCAGGCCGTTGAGCCAGGAGCCGGAAGTATCGAGCTTCAGATTCAGCGTGCCGAGGAAGCCGCCGCTGTTCGAAGCGGTGAGCACATCGCCCTGGATGGCGACGGCATGGCCGCCGCCCTGGTTGATGTTGGTGGTGGCCGACGCCCCGGCCGTGGGCCGCGTGACCACGCCGTAGTGATTGGCCGCCGTCGAGCCCGCCGCCTTGGCGATGGACAGCGCGCCGTTGAAGTCCGCCGCGCCGTAGTTGGCCACACCATAGGTGGCGCCGGCCTTTTCCGACACCGTGATATCGACATCGCTGGCCGCCGTGAACGACATGCCGTTGCGGATGCCGTACGCCGAATGCGTGCCCTGGTTGCCGGTCGGCAGCAGCCGCACCAGCTTGCCCGCGGTGGCCAGGGTCATGCGGCCGTTGTTGTCGATGCCCAGCACGTCCGAGTCGCCCTCGAAGGTGCCGTTGGTGGCGGTGACGGTCAGGTTGCCGTCGAAGCGCATGTAGCCGTTGCCGCCATTGCCGCCGAAGTTGTACGCGCCGACGGTGTCGCCGAAGCGGTTGGGGCCGCCCTGCACGGTGATGGTGGCGTCGCCGAAGAACTCGGTCTTGGACAGGCGGTGGCCGGCATTGACGCCGAAAGCGGTGCGGTTGCCGAACGCCGTGATGGTGGTGGTGCCGACCACGCCGATATAGCCGTTGTTGCGGATACCCATCACCGTCGAGCCGCGGGCGATGGCGTACAGCTTCAGGTTGCCGCCGATCTCCGTGCGCGTGGATACGCTGGGGTTCCAGATGCCGTTGACGTTGTCCGACGGGTAGATGCCGCTGGCGGTGAGGTCGACGTTGCCGCTGATGCGCAGGATGCTGCGCCCGTCGCCCATGATCGCGTAGTTGGTGTTGTTGCTGTCCGACTCGGCCGTGAGGTTGCCGTTGATGGTGATGCGGCTGCCGTTGCCGGTGAGATAAATGACGCGCCCATAGCCCGGCGTCGACGCGTGCAGCGTGGTGTCGCCGTTGATGGTGATGCTGGCGAAATCGTCCGCCCACAGCGCGTAGGCATTGCCGTAGATGCTGCCGTTGCCCTTGGAGTTTTTGTCGTTGGCGGTGACGCTGATGGGCCCGTTGACGGTCACCGATTTCGGATCGGACTGCGGGCTGGAGGCAAAGATGCCGATGGCGCTGCCGCCGGTGGTGCCGGTGGCCGGCACGTCGCGCGTGGCGGTGATCGACACGTTGCCCGCGGTGGCGTCGATCACGCTGGACGAGGAAGACGAGGTGATGCCCACGCCCACCACTTGCGTGTTGGCCGATTCCACGTTGATGGCATCGCCCTGGGCCAGGGTGTAGGTAGGCGTGCCGTTGTTGCTGGTGATGATGTAGCCGGGGTTGTAGCCGCCGCTGCCGCCGGGCGCATCGTTGCCGGCCACGCCGGTGACCGGTTGCGTATAGACCGTGGCGGCCGCTTCGGCCGGCACCGCCACGCAGGTCAATGCCACCGCGATCGACAGCGCCAGCTCTTGCCTTCTTGCCTGGAGCATGGCCCCGGCACTCCCCTTCGTATGCTGCGTCTTGCCCATGGTCTGGTTTCGGCCGCCGATAAAACGTTGGACAAAGCACGCCACGGCTGGTCATTTCGGGCCAACCCGCGGGAGCTTCATCATGGACGGCGCCACCTTCGGGACACCGCGTTGTCGCGCTGCCGACGCATGCCCTTGCGGGCAAACGGCACGTCCCCTGTAGAACGCGGTCGACTTGCTTGGCGGTGGCTTTAGTAACACACGGGCCGCGCCAGGTGCCGGCGGTGTTGGCGCGGGCGTGACTGCAATCACGCGGGGTTTTTCAGTGCGGTGAGCGGGCGCACATACCGCGAAAAAACATAAAGCAGGTGGTGGATATCGAAAAACATCCACCATTCGCACCAGGCGCGGTCCAGGCACGCCACGCGCTAGGCTGTGCGGCATGACCATCGCTATCCGCCTCGCCACCGACGACGACCGCCCCGCTCTGCGCGAACTGTTCCTGCAGGCGCGCCGGGCCACCTTCACCTGGGCCGCCACCGACAGCTTCCGGCTGGAGGACTACGACGGCCAGACGCGCGGCGAGCGCGTGCTGGTGGCGCTGGACGGCGACGGCAGCCTCGCCGGCTTCGTCGCGCTGTGGGAGTCGGACCGCTTCGTGCATCACCTGTATCTCGCCGCCGGACAGCAGCGGCGCGGCATCGGCCGCGCGCTGCTGCAGGCGCTGGGCTGGCCGGAGCAGCCGCTGCAGATGAAATGCCTGCGCCGCAACGAGGCGGCGCTGGCGTTCTACGAGAAGCTGGGCTTCGCGGGGATCGGCCAGGGCCAGGGCGCCGACGGCGAATACGTGCTGCTCGCCTCGCACCGGGCGCGGGCCGTTTCAGGCTGAGCGCTGCACGATCCGGCGCAGCGCCGTTTCCAGCGAGGTGGCCGCCTTGCGCGGCGCGCCTTCGAAATCGATCCAGCCCTGATTGAAACCGTCGAGCATGCGCATGCGCGGCTGCGGGTGCTGCGCGCCTTGCTGGCGAAACAGCGCTTCCCATTGTTCGCGCGGCACCGCCTGCGCACCTACCGGCTGGCCGAGCACGGCGGCATAGGCGCGGGCGATGTCCTCGGCGCCGTAGCGCGCCGGACCTTCCAGCTCCTGCACCAGGCGGCCGTTCCAGCCGCGCAGCAGCAGCTCCGCCGCCACCGCGCCGATGTCCTCGGTGGACACCATCGGGATACGGTGATCCAGCGGCTGCAGGAAGCTGTGGATCGTGCCCTCGCGCGCGCCGGGCAGGTCCCACGCCGCGTTCTCCATGAACCAGGCCGGGCGCAGGAAGGCCACCGGTATCGATACGCCGCCGAGCGCGCGCTCCATCAGCCCCGCATTGTTCAGCAGGTTCGGTTCGGCGACGTGCGCGCCGACGGTGGAGAGAAACAGCGCGCGTCCCGGCTGCGCCTGTTCGAGCGCCTGCCTGAAGCGTTCCGCCAGCGCATGGATCTGCGGGAAGCCCGGCGCCGGATCGTAGTCCGGCGGCATCATCAGGAATACGCCGTCGACGCCTTCGAAGGCGCGCGCCAGCGCGTCGCCGTCGTCGTAACCGGCCAGCGCCACCTCGCAGCCGCGCGCCCGCCAGGGCTCCCCTTTGGCCGCATCGCGCACGACGGCGCGTACCGCCGCACCGTGTGCCAGCAGCGCGCGCGCCACCGCGCCGCCAACCTGCCCCGTGATACCCGTGATCGCATACATGTCGAAGTTCTCCTCAAGCCAGGCGGCGTACGGCCGCGTCGGCGGGCATTGTTCGACTTCGCCCGCCCTGCGGCGATAACATCAATGGCATTTCATCCATGACTGGCGCGCATGAGCGGATTCGACGAACGCACCCTGGCCGGCCTGCGCGTGTTCTTCGCCGTGGTCGATGCCGGCAGCTTTGCCGGCGCGGGCGAGATCCTGGACATGTCGCAGCCGGGCGTCAGCCGCGCCATCGCGCGGCTGGAACAGCGCCTGGGGCTGCGCCTGTTCGACCGCACCACGCGCGCGGTCGCGCTGACCGAGGAAGGCCGCCGCTTCCACCGGCAGGTGACGCCGGTGCTGGCGGAGCTGGAGGAAGTGGTCGACGAGGCCGCGGGCAGCGCGGGCGCGGTGCGCGGCAAGCTGCGCGTGGGGCTGCTCGATCCGCTGTTCGCGCAGCTGCTGCTGGCGCCGCGCATCGAGGCCTTTCTCGCCCGCCATCCGCAACTGCAGCTGGAACTGCTGGTGCGCGACCAGCCCGGCGACCTGGTCAGCGAAGGCATCGACCTGGCCATCCGCTTCGGCGAACCGCGCGCTTCTGCCCTGGTGGCGCGCAAGCTGCTGGAAACGCGCGTGGTCACCGTGGCCGCTCCTGCCTATCTGCGCCGCCATGGCCGGCCCGCCACGCCGCAGGCCTTGAGCGCGGACGGCCATACCTGCATCGACTTCCGCGATCCGGCCAGCGGCCAGCCCTATGCCTGGGAATTCCACCGCGGACGCAAGCGGCTGAGCGTGCCCACCGGCGGGCGCCTGATCGTCAACGACGTCGGCACCATGCTGCACGCCTGTCTCGCCGGTTATGGCATCGCGCAGATGATGTCGCTGGGCATCGGCGAGTTCCTGGCCAAGGGCAAGCTGGTGGAATTGTTTCCCGACTGGCCGGACGAGCGCTTTCCGCTGTACGTGCTGTATCCGTCGCGCAAGCATCTGCCCGCGAAGACGCGGGCGTTCGTGGATTTCCTGGTGGAGATGTGCGGCGCAGGCTGAGCGCTGCGCCGCGGCCGGAACCCTTCAGCGATATGCCTCGATCGCCGCCTTGATCAGCGCCAGATCGTCGCGCATGCCGTAGTACGGCGGTGCGGAATAGCCGAAGCGCGTGATCACCAGGTGCGCCGAGGGAATCACGTAGATGCGCTGGCCCATGGTGCCGCTGGCGTAGAAGCCTTCCTTCGGATAGCCGGAATCGATCCGCCACTTCGCCTCTTCGCTGCGTCCGTCGTTGGTCCAGAAGCCCGCGCCATACGGGGAATTCAAGGTCGAGCGGCGCGACCAGTCCATCCAGCCTTCCGGCAGCACGCGCTTGCCGTCCGGCGCGATGCCGTCGCGCAGGTACAGCCAGCCCAGGCGTGCGTAGTCGCGGGCGCTCGCATACACGTAGGTGGAGCCGATAAAGGTGCCCGCGCCGTCGAATTCCATCGTCACGTCGCCCATGCCCAGCGGCGCGAACAGCTCGCGGCGCGCGAACTCACGCATGCCCGGCGCACCGCCGCCGACCACGCTGCCAAGCTTGCGCGCGAGCAGCACGGTGTCGGCCGAGGTGTATTCGAACGTACGGCCCGGCGGCTCCTTCGCCGGCTGCGCGGCTGCGAAGGCAGCCATGTCGCCGTGCAGGAATTCCATCTTCGCCACGGGGCTTTCGGCGGACTCCGCTTCCTCCACCGCCAGGCCGCTGCGCATGCGCATCAGATCTTCCAGCGTGATGACGCGGCGCGGATCGTTCTTGTCCTTCCATTCCGGCGGGTTCAGGGGTTCGTCCACGCGCAGCTTGCTCTCGCGCACCAGGATGCCGAACAGCGCGTTGGTGAACGACTTGGCTACCGAGAAGCTGAGCAGCGGCGAGTGCTCGTCGATGCCGTCGGCGTAGCGCTCGGCGACGACCTGGCCGTCCTTCACGATCACCACCGCCTTGACGCGCTTGACCGGCTGGCCCGCATGTTCGGCGAACACGTTGTCGATCGCGGCCGTGACGGCCGGCTTGCTGGAAGCGACGCGCCCCTTCGGCGCGAAGCCATCGGCCCTGGGTGCGATGGGTGCGTCGGCGACCGTCGGCAGCGGCTGGTCGCCCGGCAGCACCAGGCGGCAGCCGTAGCCGGGCGTGAAGCGGGCGCGCGCCAGCTCGCTCAGCGGACCGGACACTTCGACCGTGCGGGTGTCACGCGATACGTGCACTTTCAGCATGCGGCCGAAATCGCCGAGCACCGGCATGACGAGTTGGTCGAAGGTCTGGTCCGGATCCTGCCCGCCGACGAAGGTCATCGAGCAGACGTGGTGGGCGGCGACGCCGGCGGCCACCGGCAGGATCTGGCTGAGCTGCGTAGTGCCGTAGGCGCCGGCCGCGGCGGCGAAAGCCGTGGTGGCGAGGCTGGCGAGCACGATGGATGTCTTGCGCATGGCGGTCGGTCTCCGTGGGTGTGGCCAGAGTCTGCGGAGACCGGCGGGACGGAGGGGGACGGGCTGGGACGAAGGCCCCGGGGGCGGGGACGAAACCCGGATGGGCTGGCAGAGAGGCCGGAAAACGGTGCCCGTTTGCCGCGGACTTCCAGGCGGGCCATGCCATCGGCGGCCGCCCCGGTGTCATAGGCGGCTATGGCTCAGCCCCTCCCTCCCATCTGAAAACAGGTGCCCGCATGATCGAAACCACGCATCGCACGAAAACGATGTTGCTTATCTCACTGTTCGCCTGGATGGCTTCGCCCGGGGCGCCGGCGCAGAGCGCGCCGCCCCCGGACGCTCCGGCCAGCCTAAATCTGCAGCTTCCGCCCCAGCCCGCGGGCGAAAACCACGAGGCAAAAGAGCGTAGCGACTTGAACGGCAAGGCTCAGGCCGAACTGCGGCAGGAAATGCGTCGGGGCGTTCCGCGAATGCGCTTTACTGATCCGGAAGAACAGCGCCCCTCTTCCATCACTACGGCCGAACGGCAGTTCGAAGCCCACCGGAACATGTTCGACCGTCTGCCCGCGTGTCCCACACCGTTCGGACCGCCGCAGGCGCCGACGACGATGTCACCGGAACGACAGCAGCCTCGATGCCGCACTTGGCGAAAATCCAGGAATGGCTGGCAAGACAGCCCATAAAACAACGCGATGCCCAGCCCCCTCTCCCCTCCGGGGAGAGGGTTGGGGTGAGGGGCCGGGCGGAGCGGAGAAGCAGGAGCGGAAAGCATGCGCTGCGCTGTCGATCTTCTTCCGCGAGCACCCGCCCCTCATCCGCCTGCCGGCACCTTCTCCCCGGCGGAGAGAAGGATTCTTCGTCAGATGGATATCGACAACCCCGGCGGCAGGTTCTCCAGATACCGCTTCGTCCACGTCACCCGCGCCCCATCCCGCAACAGTAGCCGCTTCTCCCCTTCCGGCCACGGCTGCACTTCGCGGATGGCATCGATCTGCACCACGGTGGAACGATTCACCCGCACGAACCGCGACGGATGCAGCCGCGCCTGCATCGCATCCAGCGTGCCGCGTAAACGGCGCGGTTCGCCATCGACGAAGACCTGCAGATAATTGCGGTCCGATTCGATGCGGTCGATGCGCTCCACCGGCACCAGCTCCGCCGCATCGCCCACCGGCAGCAGCAGGCGTTCGAGATAGCGTGCCGGCGGCGGCGCGTTTTCCAGCAGGCCGTCGACGCGGGTGCTCACGCTCAGCGATGGCGCAACCTTCTCGCATAAACGGCGGATTGCAGCCTGAAAACGCTCAGGGCCAACGGGCTTGAGCAGATAGTCGAACGCATGCACTTCGAACGCGCGCACGGCCTGGTCGTCATGCGCCGTGACAAAGACGATCTCCGCCGGCAGCGGTTCGCCCAGCGCCTGCAATACGGCAAAACCGTCCATGCCCGGCATGCTGATATCGAGAAAGACCACGTCGGGATGCTCGCGCTGGATCAGCCGCACCGCTTCGCGCCCGTCGCCGGCTTCGCCCACCCACACGACACCTTCGGCCTCGGCGAGATAGCGCCGCAGCTTGGCGCGCGCCGGCGCCTCGTCGTCCACCACCACCGCGCGCAGCGTCATGCCGCCTCCCAGCGCCGCGCGGGCAGCCAGACGGTGACCACGCTGCCGCCTTCCGGCAAAGGCTCGAGGCGAACACCGGCCTCGTCGCCATAGAGGTGCCGCAGACGGGCCTCCACATTGCCCAGCCCGATACCGTGGCCCGCGCGTGCGACGCCACCGCCGCCATCGCGCACTTTCACGGTGAGACGGTTGGCATCGCGTCCGGCTTCCACGCGCACCAGGCGACGGTCGCCCTGCCCGCCATGCTCGATGGCGTTTTCCACCAGCGGCTGCAGCAGCAGGAAGGGAATGCGCAGATCGTCCAGTGCGGCGTCGCCCTGCACGTCCGCGTCCAGGCCGGCGCCGAAACGCGCCCGCTGGATGTCCATATACAGCGCCAGCAGTTTCCACTCGTCGGCCAGGCGATGCTCTTGCGCACCGGCCGACAGCGTCGCGCGCAGCAGCGAGCCGATGCGCGAAAGCATCTCGTCGGCGACGGCCGGCCGGTCGTACATCAGCTCGGACACCGCATTGAGCGTGTTGAACAGAAAATGCGGATTGAGCTGCAACCGCAGCGCCTCCAGCCGCGCCTCCGACAGCGCCGACTCCAGCTGCGCCGCGCGCAGCTCGCGCGCCCGGCCTTCGCGGTAGCGGTCGAACAGCCACAGGCCGAGCGCGATCAGCACGTAGAAGAACAGCTGGGTCGGCACTTCCATCACGTAGCGCCATACGGTGGGCGCATAGTCGTCCGCCGGGGCCCCCACCAGGCCGAACACCAGCAGGCGCAGCCCCATCATCAGGCTGGTCTGCGCCACCGACAGGCCGGCGAACACGGCGAGGTGCCACGGCAGGCGCCAGCGGCGCCGGCGCAGCCAGCGCAAGGCGTAGAAAACCGGCGGCAGGAAGGCGCCGAAGCTGAGCGAGCCGGTCAGCTCCTCGATCAGCAGCGGCGGAAACGGCGCGACGTGGCCATAGGCCACGCCGACCAGGTAGCGGTTGAGCGCACGCATCGCGCCGATCGCCACCAGCAGCAGCACCCAAAGCACCAGCGCGTACCGCCGCCATACCGGCGGCGGCGCGGCCGCGCTGCCCTGCTCCGCTGCCATGCTCAGTGCGCGCCGGCCTGCTCGGGCACTACGGTCAGCACGATCTTCGACGGATAGGCGCTGCTGTGGTGCACGGCATTGTTGGCGATCACGCCGGCCGCCTCATCGAAGTTGTTGCCGCCGGTATTGAGGTTGCGGTCGAAGCGCGGGAAGTTGCTGCTGGACACCGCGATGCGCAGCTTGTGCCCGGGCTTGAAGTAGTAGCTGGTGTCGATCGGCTGGAACGTCACCGGATACACCTCGCCGGCCTTCATCCACGCCAGCGGCTTGTCGTAGCCGTTGCGGTAGCGCATGCGCTGGATGTTCTCGGTGATGTTGAAGGCCTGCCCGTCCGGATAGACGTCGATCACCTTGAAGGTGAAGTCGGTGTCCTTGGCGCTGGAGGAGACATTCAGCGTGACCGTGATCGGCCCGCTCACCTCGGTGCCCTGCGCGAACGCCTCGCTGTCGTAGACCAGCACGTCGTTGCGGGCTTCTTCCTTGCGCTGGTCGAAGGAGCCGAACTTCACCGCGTTGCCCTGGCAGCAGCCGCCGCCGCCATAGGTCATCACCGGATTGGCCGGGTCGTAGACGAACCGGTCCGGATGATCGTCGGCTTCCGGCTGGGCGACGAGCTTGCCGTCGCCGTACATGGTGTTGGCCTTGCCGCCGCTGGCGAAGTAGAACTCCCTGGTGGTGGCGCCCGCCGGCGGCCACGTCGCCGACTTCTTCCACTCGTTCTTGCCCATCAGGTAGTACATGACCTTGGGCTGCTTCTTCACCACCTCGCTGTCCTCGCCCTTGAGGAAGCGGTCGAACCAGCCGAACACCAGGGCGTTGTAGTCGTAGCGCGCATCGCCCATGTCCAGGTCGCCGACCATGGTGTGCTCGCTGGCGCGGGTGTAGGCGCAATGCAGCACCGGCGCGATCACGGCGTACTGCTCGTCCGCCACTTCCTTCGGCGCCGTGCGGCGCACTTCGTTATACGCGGCGAGGTTCGGCGACACCGACACGTCGAACCAGCTCATGAACCACAGGCCCGGCTTGGCGATCTTCATGTTGTCGTGCCACAGGCCGCCCTTGTACCAGGCCGGGTCGTTCGGCGCGCGCGCGATCATGTTGCCGCCGGTGGCCACCGGCATGCGCGTGTCGAAGATGCCCGGCGGGCCGTCCAGCGCCTTGATCATGTCCTTCACCGGCAGGTGCCAGAACGCCTTGTCCCAATCCACCGGCGGCATCTGCGTGGCCAGGTCGAAATAGCGCGAGGCGTTGACCAGCTCGGCCTGGGTGGTATTGGCCGGGAAGTTCGGCCGCACCTGGTTCTGGATGCCGTAGTCGTAGATCCAGGCAATGAACAGCATCTGCACCGCGCCGCCGCGGTACCAGTTGCCCTGCTCATAGTAAGGACCGACCCGGCCGACGCCGGCACCGAAACCCTGCACATTGAAGGTGGCCAGCGACGGTTCGTTCTGCGCCACCACCGCCATCTGCCACTCGGCGGTGGACGAACAGCCGGTGGTGCCGACCTTGCCGCTGGACCAGGGCTGCGAGGAAATCCAGCGCACCGCGTCGACGCCGTCGGTGACCGGCGCACCGAGGATGTCGTAATTGCCCTCGGAGAAGAAATGGCCGCGCTCGTTCATTTCGACATAGGCGTAGCCGTGCTTCACCGCATCGAGCGCGCGCGTCATGTCGCGCGGGGCGCCGAGTTTCACATCCCAGTAATTGAAGTTGTACGGCGTGCGCGAAAAGATCGTCGGCACCTTGCCCGCGCCCTTGGGCCGATAGATGTCCGCAGCCATGCGCTTGCCGTCGCGCATCTTCACCATCACCTTGCGGTCGACCACCGCCACTTCCTGCAGCGACTGCTCGGTGGCGTTGCGCTTGGCGATCTGTTCGGCCTGGGGATCCTTGGCCTGGGCGGCGGCCGCGAACGGCAGCGCGAGACAGAAGGTGGCGGCCATGCCGCCGAACATCGTGGGCAGGTGCTTGCGTAGCATACGAGTTTTCCCCAGGGACCAAGCCGCGACTATACGCGAGCTTGCGCGGCGGGAATGGTGCGCCTGCACATCGCGGCGCCCACGGCGGATGCGCCGCTATCTCTTTCTGTCCTAAATGTCGGTCTTTGGCGGCAAGGAGCCAGGCCGCCTCGCCTACCATCGCGCCCAGAAATTCCCAACTGAAAGTTGCGCGCGCCCCGTTCAAGCGCAGGGCGTCACCCATTGACGTTCAAGGCGAGAGGGAGATATGGGAAGGACTTCGATTCATCCAGGAAAGCTTGCGCCGATTCACCGAGTGCCATCCATGCATCGAATGCGCCGTCCGTGCCGCATCGTGGTGCAGATAGCCCTCGGCATAGCCCTGCCGGCGATTTCCCATGCACAGGCATCGGAAGACGAATTCTTCTATGTCATCGACACGCGCCAGTACGACACGCTGGACGAGGCCTGCCATGCCGGCTACGACGCGATGAGCGAATCGCTCAGAAAACACTACCAGGCAATACCCGACCTTGAAGTGATCGTTCGCCCCTACAAAGCCCCGGAACGCTGGAGCGGATCGGGCGATACCCCAACCTATTACGACTGCCGCACGTACTACGACGTCGTCCATGCCGACTTTACCGACAATGATTACGAGAGCACTTTCATCCAGCAGAAACGCAGGCGCTGCCCCGCCGGCCAGCAACTCGACTTCATGTCCGACACCTGCAAGCGGCCAGCGGATCACCAGCTGCGCAAGGAACTGGGCGATCCTGGCCTGCCGCTGCTGGGCGGGCCTTCGCTCTGCGTAGGCAACCCGATCAGCGCGTCCACCGGCAACAAGTACCAGGAGGAGGAAGACTACCGCGATGCCGATGGCGAACTGCAGCTGGTCCGCCACTACAACGGGCTGAGCGGGCTGTGGCAGGTGAACTATGGCAAGGCGCTCTACATCGACCCCTATGGCCGCGGCTTGACGCTCTTCCACGGCGATGGACGCCAATCGCAATTCGCGCTGAACCATGGGTCCGCCACGGCCGAGACAACGGAACAAGGCAGCCTGGAAAAGATGGACGACCATTGGATATACACCGCGCCGAACCTTGAGCAATACAGCTTCGATGCGCAAGGCGCCTTGACGGCCTGGCGATTGGCGGACGGCCGGGTGCAGACACTCGCTTACCGCCCCATGGGCCCCGGCGCACTGACGATCGTCGTCACCGACTCTTCCGGTCACAGCCTGCAACTGCTGGTGGTCAATGGCCTGCTTGCCCGCGCGAAGACAGGCAAGCTCACCGTGACGTACGGATACGACAGAGCCGCCCGCTTGACAAAGGTGACACGTACGTGGCCCGGCCATGCGCGTTCGCGAAGCTATCTGTACGAAGACACGGCGCATCCCGGAGCCCTCACCGGCATCGTCGACGAACGGGGCGTGCGCTATGCCACGTGGCGGTACGACGCGTCCGGCCGCGCCATTTCAAGCGAGCACGCCGGCGGCGCGGACAAAACCACGCTGAGCTTCAACGATGACGGCTCGACCACCGTCACCAACGCCCTCGGCAACGCGGTTACCTATCGCTACCGGGTCATTCAGGGCGTCAAGCGCGTCACGGCCATCGAGGGCGAGCCTGCGCCGGGCTGCCCCGCCAGCAATACCACCTACACCTATACCGGGCTCGGACAGGTAGCCACCAGGACGGATGCCCTGGGCACCGTCACGGCCTACGACTACGACGCGAAGGGCCGCGAGATCCGCCGGGTGGAAGCCAAGGGCACTGCGCTGGAGCGCACGACCGCCACGACCTGGGATGCCACCCGCTCCCTCCCATTGACGGTGACCACCGCCGACCGGGTCATCACCTACACCTATGACGACCAAGGCCGGGCGCTGAGCACCAGCGTGCGCGCCACCGAGGAGTGACCACCGTGAACAAGCGATTCCGCTGGGTCATTGCCGGCCTCGGCCTGCTTATGGCCGTAGCACAGGCCGCGGCACCCGAGCGCACCACGAGCAGGATCTACGACGCTCAGGGGCGGCTCACCGGAGTGGATGGCCCGCGCACCGATGTCGACGACGTCACCCGATTCACCTATGACACGCAAGGCCGCCTCGCCAGGGTGACCGACCCGCTCGGCCATGCGACGAGTTACGGCGCGTATGACATGTACGGCCATCCGGGACGGATGACCGATCCGAACGGCGTGGTGTCGGTCATGACGTACACGCCCGAAGGCTGGCCCCTCACTGTCACGCTCGACAGCACCGGCACCCCGGCGACGACAACGCTGACCTACGATGCGATCGGCAACGTTACGCAGTCCAAGGATGCCGATGGCGTCAACATCCATTACGCCTATGACGATGCGGGTCGCCTCACCGACATCACGGATGCGATGGGGAACCGCATTCACTACACGCTGGACGCTGCCGGGAATCGCCTGAAGGAAGAAATCTTCGACAGCGCCCATACGCTGAAGCGGACCGTCTCGCGCACGTACAACGCCCTCAGCCAGCTGATGGCCGTAACCGATGCTTTCCATCGGACCATCCTCAGCTACGACCGCACGGACGGCTACGACGCGGCAGGCCATCCGATCCATCGCTCCGACACGGTAGGCGTGCAGCAGAAGCGGACGTACGATGCCCTGCACCGGCTGGTCAGCACCATCGACGACTACAACGGCACCAACGCGGCGACGAAGAACACGCAAAGCGTCTACTCCTACGATGCCGGCGGCCATCTGGAGGGTGTGGGCGATCCCGATGGACTGAATACGCTTTACGACTACGACGGATTCGATGACCTCAAGTCGGTGCAGAGTCCGGATACCGGCAGGACCAGCTATGTCCACGACGCCGCGGGCAATGTCATACGGCGTACCGATGCAAAAGGAGTCACGAGCACCAGCACGTATGACGCGCTGAATCGGCGGACGGCACTGAGCTACGGCGACAGCTCGCTCGATGTCGCGTATCTCTACGACGAGCCCGACACCGTCACCGGCTGCGCCGCCTCCTATCCCGTGGGCAGGCTTACCCGGATCGTGGAGCGTGCGGTCACCACGACGTATTGCTACGACGCGCGCGGAAACGTAGTGAGGAAGGCCCAGACGCAAGGTGCACACACCGACACGGTAAGCCACACGTACTCTCTCGCCGGCCGCCTGACCGGCACCGTGACACCCGGCGGGACCTCGATTGAATACGACCGGGATGCCACGGGCCGCATCAGCGGCGTAAGGGTGCGTCCGCCCGGTGTCGGCGTCGCAAACGCCGCCACTCGCATCACTTACCTGCCCTTCGGCCCCATCACCGGCTACACGCTGGGCAACGGGCAGGCAGTGACGCGCAGCTACGACGCAAACTACGCCTTGACGGACGTGGTGAGCCCCGCGCTGAACCTGCATTTCGCGCGCGACGCCATGGGCAACATCACCGCCCTCGGCAACCGCGAGGGTGCCGATCCGGCGACCGAGACCTATCGCTACGACGCGCTGTATCGACTGGCCAGCGTCCACGGTCCTTCCGGAACCGCCATCGAGGCGTACACGTACAGCAGGACCGGCGACCGCCTCGGCAAGACCGGCTCTGGCTTGGCCACGGGCGCTTACGGCTACAAGGCCGGCACGCATTGGCTCACCAGCATGGGCAGCAGCGCGTTGAGTTATGACGCCAACGGCAACGTCACCGGCTACGCCGCCGGCGGAGAAATCTTCGGTTTTGGATACAACGGGCGGAACCGGCTGATCGCCGTGCAGCGCAACGGACAGACCGTTGCCAGCTACGCCTACAACGCCGCCGGCCAGCGCATTGCCAAGATCGCGTCGATACCTCAGGCAAGCAGCCAACGCTTTGCCTACGACGAAAGCAGCCGGCTCCTGGGCGAGTACAGCTCCGCGAACAGGGACTACATCTGGCTGGGGGACATACCGGTTGCCGTGGTGGACTCGGTAGGTACGGCGAGCACGGTGAGTTACGTTCATGCCGACGGGCTCAATACACCGCGTGCGGTCACCGACACCTCAGGCTCGGTCCTTTGGCGCTGGGACCTGCAGGGCAATCCGTTCGGAGAGAAAGCAGCAACCTCCTCCCATGGATACGTCTTCAACCTGCGCTTTCCAGGGCAGTATGCCGATACGGAATCCGGCCTTCTCCACAATGGCTTCCGGGACTATTGCGCGGCCTGCGGGCGATACATCCAGAGCGATCCGATAGGACTCGATGGTGGGCTGAGTACGTATGGATATGTGAGCGGGAATCCGCTGATCGCGATCGATCCGCTTGGTACCGAACAGAGAAGCCCGGATGTACTTCTGGCGCTTGTCCCGGGACAAGGTGCCTGGGATGCCGCGATCAATGCCTGGGAGGCGGGTCGCTATGGCCCGGCGGCCGCATATGCCGGCGCGATGGTGAGTGAGCAGTTACTGTATGTTGCTTCGTTCGGGCAGTCGCAGGCGTGGCGTACTGGTGCTCTGTGCGCCGGGAAAGTAGTAGCCAGAGCCGCTGCCACAGAAACTTATGTAGGAATTGGAGCCAACGGCAGGATTGGAGAGGAGGCCTTAAAGTCTCTTGGAGGCCAGTCTCAGGTTTACTTCATGACAAGTCGTGGCGCACGCTATATAGATCAATTTGCAAATGGCGTAGCGTATGAAGCGAAAGTTGGACACCTAAGCATGTCACCTAGGGTTAAAAATCAGATTGCCAAAGATCAAGAGCTTCTAATGAAAGAGATCATCTTGTCCGCGGAGTGGCATTTCTTCATGAGTCCAACTACCGGCAAGGTCGGTGCGGCACGATCAGTAATAGACATGCTGAACGAGGCAGGCATTGGCGTTGTCATGCATTGAGAAAAAAATGAGCTATCACATCATCCAGCCACCATTTACTCTTCGCTTTACTGAAATGACCCGAGGAGAACTGAAGGAATACTTCGCCTGGTTTCAATCGGTCCTTCAGACCCGAATTGATGAGCTGGCAACTTATGTCCAGGAAGATCCTGCATCCAAGGACTGGAAGCCGGCTTACAGCCCAACTTCTTTGGAGGCGCTTGGCGATTGGCTTGCTAGACATGTCTCGACCCGAAAACGTACGCAAGAAGAGAAAGATGAGATCGAAGCGCGACTGAGCCATTTCATAGCCATCCCCAACCATGATCTGACGAACGAGAGTTACTCGCTTGGATTCGATGTCGGAATCTACTTCGGCCTCACGTTGCTCAAGAATCATCCTACGCTTCAGTGGGACCAGAACCTAAAAAACAAGAAGTTCGCCGACTACGGTCAACCTATTATTGTCGGCTTTGGCGCCGTCCCACTTAATCCGGTGCGAATTGGCCTAAATTTCGCTTATGGCTTTTCCAGCAAGAAAATTTCAAGCAGGCGGATTCACGAAGTCTACGAGGCTTGGTCAACTCAGATGCAGTGATTGACGAAGCCCATATCAGGCACCCTCAGAACGCCCCCTGGCCACCACCCTTACCCGTCGAACTGGCCGTCGAAACGTGCCGCGACAAAGCACCGGTGCTGGAAGAAGTTGTGCTCTGCCTCGCACCCGTGCTGTTAGCCGATAACGATGGCGGCGGCTGATGCGGTGCCGGTGCCGTAGGGAAATGGGGTCCGGAAGCCATGCTCGAAAGACTGAGCGTGCCGGGCGGTCTGGAGCTCGAGCTCTGCGCCGGCACCGATGGCGTGGGCCGGATACCTGGAGGAGGCGGGACCGCCAAAGGTGGAGGCATCGACGAGGCGGCGCTTGAAGACGCCGCGCGCAGCGTCGATGAAGAAGTTCCCGGACTGGAACTGCTGCCCATGCTCGACGCGGCTGCCGCCGGGGCTGCATTGAGCGCAATGGGCTTGGACATTTTCACTTCGTACCGCCCTGTTCTACGCGGGACGCCTCCGCTCTTGTCCTTGATTTCCCTGCGATAGAGAAATTGCGCCGAATCGGCCACAAATCGTCCTGACGAGTCTCGATGCCCATCGGCGAAATCCCTGATCGCCCGCTTGCTTATCTTGTAATTGTGATCGCCGCTGACCAGGTCGAACACCAGGCGTTGTTCGGTATGGACGGGCATGCGCTGCCTGCGCCGCTCGAACTCCTGCTTGATGCCTGGCTCACCGTTCTCTGGCTGATAGAACTCGCGCATGAATTTGCCAGGCTTGTACAGCGGGACCTTGAGATCGAACGCGATGGTCTTGTAGCTGCCGTCGCCCTGCCGGGAACGGGCTACCCAATCCGGATAGGTCTGCCCAACCCCGGAGGCAAGTTCCTTTCCCTTGTCGACGCGCTGCTGCTCCACTCCCTGGTACTACCGTCCGGCATACAAAGGCTCCAGCGCCACGCTGCGCGAAGATCCGCCCTGGCCGTTCGGCCCGGCCAGGGCGCTGCTGAAGGCAGGGGCATCGCCCAAGCCGCGCCTGCGCTGGAGAAACTCCAGATGCTCCCTGGGCGCTCCCGACGCGCCGACAGAACGCGCGTCCAGCTCGCTCAGCGCCCTGATGGAAAACCTGGCGGGATCACGGGTGCGCCGCATCTTGTCGCTCTCCGGCAGATCGCGCTTGCCCGCATCTCCCGCGATGGGATGCTCGACGTTCTCCTTGTAGCGGGATCCCGGCGCAAAGCGCGGCTGCCCGCTCCACCACGACCAGTTCCTGGAAAAACGATGCTCGGCCGCGCCCCTGGATTTATTCAAGTCCTCCCATGACGGCGGCCTGGACGGCACCGCCGACGTCGATGGTGCGGCAAACGCCGAAACCGGCATCGGCGGCGCCGACGGCCCCGGCTGCGGTGCCGAAGAAGAGGAGCTGGCATGCGACACCGGCGCAAAAACCGGGTGCGCCGAAGGCTGGCGCGCTATCGGCGATGGCGATCGGCTACGCCAGGACGGAGAGTCGGCGTCCTGGATCGGGTCGAGTTCCTCCATCGAAGAGCTACGCGGGCGCGGGGGTCTCTCGTTGCGTGGCCGCGGCGACAGCGATGGCGATGACGAGAACTGCAACCGCGGGATGCGGCGGCTGCGCGGTCCGCCCCGCGGCGTCCGCGACCCCACCGGCGAGGATGTTGACGTGCCGCCACGGGAACGCGCACCGCGCGATGGCGGCTCATCGTCTTCGATGGGGTCATGCACCGCGGGGGCAAGCGGCTCCGGCGGAAAGGGGCCGAACATCGACGAGATCGTCCGTCCGCCGCCGGAAGAAGGCGCCGAAGGTGCCGCAACGCCGCCGATCCCGCCAGGAGCGGCAGCGCGTCTGGAAGCATTGCTCGGCGACAGCGAAGGGCCATGCCTCGCGGCGGGTATGGGGGACGGCATGCGCGACGGCGGCGGGGAGACGTCTTCGATCTCGTCGATCGGCGATGGCGGCGCAAGCGGCGGGTGGGTCGCGTCCCGGCCCCGGCCGGCCTTCCTGCCGTCGTTCGGGTTCGGCTCTCTGCCGCCTTGCATTTGATCGGACGAGCGCTTTTTCCAGCCCTTGGACATCGGGAACCCTTATCGTGACCTCAGTGGAACCCGTCCATCCCGCGCTCAATCCTTGTACCGCTTCACCATATCGCTCACCGGCGTCGGCGCCGGCGACTTCCCGGTCAGCCCATGCCAGGCCTTGCTTATCCCGGACCGGTTGTCGAACAACGCATCCCCCTTGGCGATCGCATCATCCGTATCGCCGGGCTTCGCCTTCGAATAATCGGCACGCGCCTTCAAGCCGTGCTCCGCGCGCAACATGTTTTCCGTCGGGTTGAACGCACCGCGCGGTGTCTTGGACAAGCCCACCGTCTCGAACTCCTCCTGCAGATGATTGGTATGCGAGACCACATTCTTCAGGTGCTGCCCGAACGCCACGTTCTGCGCGGAATCCGCCTGCGAACCCAGCGAGGCGGGATTGGTGAACAGCGCATGGTTCGGCTGATTGACATCCGGTACGCCCACCGCCTTGCCGTGCGCCAGGCGGTGCGCATGCACCATCTCATGCCCCAGGCCGATAAAACGGTTGGCTTTCGCCTCGTTCGGGTTGATCCGCACCTCGCTGCCCCAGCCCTTGCCTTCCTTGCCGTCGAAGCGGTAGCCCTGGCCCACGCTCTGCGCGAGTCCTTGCCCAGGCGCGATATGCGGGGCATTCATGTTCGAGGTCTCGCCGGGCTTGGTCGAACTGATATGCACGCCTGCATGCTCGCCCGCGTGCTGGCGGTTCTGCGTGATGCGTGCGTCGAGCTCTTTCATCATCTGATGCCCGCCCGGCTTGCTCATCAGCGTGTGCATGGACCGGCGGGCATCGGCAGCCAGGTCGGTGAACGCGGCCGCGCTCTCGCCGGCGCTGCGCTTCACATGCACATTGGACAGCTCGCCGTGCACCTGCACCTTCTCCACCCGCTTCAGCTTCTGCGCCTGCGCCTGCAGCAGTTCCGGCGTGAATCCCGCCGCCGAAGTGCGCGCCACGCGCGCCACCACCGGCGCCCAGCGCTTGGGGATATCGGCGCGCTTGCCCTCGGCATTCGCCTTGGAAAGCTTGGACGTAATGTCCTTGACGAAGCGCTGTTCGCGCGGAGCCACTTTCGGTGCGACGCCTGCGCTGTTGGCCGCCGCGAACTTCTCGACCACCCGTGTTCTCAGACTGTCCTTGGGCATGGGGAATTCCTTGAATAATGGCCTTCGCTACGCAACCGCCGGACTCAGGTGCGGTTGAAAGTGAATTTGTGGAAAGTACGGTTGCCGGTGACCAGATGCTTGACGCTCACCATGTACAGCCGCCCGGTGGGCTGCCCCGCGGCGTTGAAGGTCTCCCTCACCACGATGCCGCCGCGCACCCTCGTAGGGTTCGTATTGCCGCCGCTGGCCGCGTGCAGCAGCCGCCCGATACGGTTCTCGATCACCTTGTGCCCGCGCAGATTGATCGAGCGCCGCTCATTGGAAAGATTGTTCTGGATGCTCGGCCCGCCGAACTTGTCGGCGATCAGATGCGATTTGTTGCGGGGCACCGGCAGGTGCCCGGGGTTAAGCACATTGGTCGCGGCCAGCAACGCCCGCGCGGCACCGGTCCGGCGCAGGCGCAGCTTGCTCGACGCATAGGCGCGCTGTATGCCAAGGCCGGGGCCGTGCGGTACCTGCCGATGGCCGAAGCGCGTGCCGGGCGCGCGCGCCGCATTGGCCTCGGTCTTGAACGCGCGGTAGCTGGCGCGGTCGGAGACGGCATAATTGACGCGCCCGAGGGTCTGGTTGCCCTCCTTCACCGGCGCCCAGGTCCAGTTGCGGTTCTTCGGCATGTCGGTCTCCTCTTTACGTGCGTCGCATGGACGCCGGGGCTGCGGTCAATGGCCGCGG
This sequence comes from Dyella sp. SG609, assembly GCF_012275375.1. GTDB lineage: Bacteria > Pseudomonadota > Gammaproteobacteria > Xanthomonadales > Rhodanobacteraceae > Dyella_D > Dyella_D marensis. The sequence goes on from NZ_JAAZQJ010000002.1 coordinate 268,775, forward strand.
CTGTTCTGCGGCGGCGCCACCGGCAGCATGCGCGCGTCGCTGAGCGAGCGTTGCCGGCGTCCGCTGGTATTGGTCTTGGTCGCCATGTGGTGCAGCGACTTGGTGGTCAGGTCGCGCGTATCCGACTCGACCGATGTATTGATCGGCGGCTTCTTGTTGGTGCTGTGCGCGTCGCTGCGGAACGCTTCCATGGCGGCGCGCGGCTGGTTGCCGTGCGCGTGCAGATAATTGCTTATCACCGGCGGCACCATCCCGGCCAGGCGCGCGTCGCCGCGCATCACCGCACCGACCTCCCATTTCTTGCGCTCGCGCTCTTCCTGCACGTGGGCGACCAGATTCTTGAAGTGCTTCTTCTTGCGCAGATCCTTGCTGCCGGTAAGCGCCGCGTAGCGCGCGCCCGGCAGCGCTTTCACATGCGGCCTGGCCAGCTTGAGCCGGGTCGACGGATCGGACATGTACTTGATGGTCGCCAGCGAGCCCATGATCAGCGTGTCGGTAAAGGGCTTGGGCGAATTCGCGTCCTGCCGGGTCTGGTCCACCGCCAGCTCGCGCAGGCCGTCGCGTCCGCTGCCCGGCCGGCCATTGCCATGGCCTTCGGTAATGGCTCCTGAGGTTCCGCCGACTGCCTTGGACTTGATCGCCGGCGTATGCCCGGCGATGGGCTGCCAGCTGCCCACGGCAGCGCCCTGGTTCGGCGGCGGGTTGTACCAGACCAGGTCGGCGGTACGCGAGCGCGTATCGAACAGGTTCTTCGCCTTGCGTTTGCTGACGCCTCCCCACAAGGCGCGCATCTTCAGCAGGCGCGTGGCCACGTGCTCGTCCAGGCCGATGCCGACGAAACTCTGCATGGCGCCGGCGCGGCTGGTCAGCGTCTTGTCGGTGCGCACGCGAATCTTGCTCGAATACTGCCCGCCGCCGCCCTTCCTCACCCAGGGCACCCATTTGCCGCGCAGTTGCTTCAGCTCGGCCCTGAGCGGGCCGGCCAGGCCGCGGCGGGCCAGCTTGCCCAGCTCCTGTTTCTGCAGCGAAGGCTTGCCCGCCTTCTTGTAGCGCACGGTATTGCGCTTCTGCATGGACAGATGCAGCGGCGTCGGTTTGTCCTTGGCGGGATGGGATGGCATGCGTACCTCGTGCTCGGCGTCAGATCGGCTTGAATTCCAGCTTGTGATAACTGCGCGTATTGGTCGTGTGGTCCTTCACGCTGACCATGTACGTGCGCCCCGTCGGCCTCCCGCCAGGCGAATAGGTTTCCCTCACGATCATGCCGCCGCGTGTCCGGTTGGCATTGGTATCGCCCGGCGCGGTGACGTCCTTGATCAGGCGGGCGATGCGGTTCTCGATGCGCTTGTGGGCGCTGAGGTTGATCCTGCTTTTCTCGTTCACCAGATTCTGCGCATTGCTCGGTCCGCCGAAGCGGTCCGAAGCCAGGTGGGCCTTGTGCACATTGGCCGGCACGTAGCCGGGATTGACCACGCCGATCCCCGCCAGATTGTCGCGCGGCGCTCCAGTCGGGCGCGTGCGCAGCTTTGCCGACACATAGACTTTCTTGACGCCGCCGCCCACGCCCGGATACGTGCGCTGCCGCTGCCCGAAGCGGTTCTGGCGCGCGATGTTCGCCTTCTCCTTCATCGAGCGGTAGCGCGGCTGGTCGATCTGCGCGTAGTGGATGCGACCGATCGTCGTGCCGTTTTCCTTGATGTCTCGCCGTGTCCAGGCAGGCATGTCGTGTATCCCCTGTTGATCGCCGTCAGGCGTCCGCTTCGCCGCCGAGCAGCTCGAAGATCTCGATCCGCCCGCCCCCTTTCTGGAACACTTCCCGATACAGCTCCGCCGCGTTCAACCCGCCCCACGCCACCGCGCGGCGGATCAGGTACGGCACGGGGCTGTGCGGCTCCACCTGCATCAGGTATTCGCCGATCTGCGCCAGCACCTGGTAGGCGCGTTCGCGCTCGCCGAACAGATCGCCGGCCGCGTGCGGCGCACCGTCCTCGTCCTGCTCGTCCGCTTCCTCGTCGAACGGCATCGGCGCCGCCGGCGGCAAGGCCGCCGGGCCGCGCCGGGTCAGTTCGCCGCGCAGCAGCGCCTCGATGCGCGCGAGGAACTCGTCGAGCCGTCCCAGCGGCGGCGTCTCCGGCCCCAGCCGTTCGCGCAAGGCGTGCTCGAAAGCGGCGATGGCGGCGCGGCCTTCGCCAATCTCGGCGTGGCGTCCGCGCAGGTCGCCGGCATCCATGCGCGCCAGCAGGCCTTGCAGGTCCTCCAGCGTGGCCGCGTCCTGCGCTTCCTCCGGCAGGTTGCCGTGCACCGCGCGCATGCGCTCGTGGTAATGCGCCAGCTCCCATTGCGACCAGCTGGCGACGTGTTCGTCGTCTTCCACCAGCGGCAGCAGGGCGATGGTGTTGAGCAGCTTCTCGTTGATCCAGCGCACGATATTGCAGCGCGCGTCGTAGCCGTCGCCGTCCTCACGCGGATGCAGGCCGTCCCACCAGGTTTCGCACAGGCCGCGCAGCAGCGCGAAGCACGGCTGCAGCGCGGCATAGCCGCCTTCGTGCAGTTCCGCCTCCAGCATCCAGGCGGCCAGCTGCAGGTCCTTGCCCACCGTGTCGAGCATGCCGGCCGCCAGCTGCGACACCTTCGGCCAGTTGGCGCGGCGCGGCTCGATCGCCCAGGCGCCCATCGGCAGGCTGGCGTCGTCGCTCTGGCGCAGCTGCTGGATCATGCGGAAACCCATGCTGCCGCGCGCGGAAGCGCCGGCCGGCTGCGGGCCGTCCAGCGGCGCGAGCAGCCGGGCCAGCGGCACGCCAACGCGCCGTTCGAAATAGCCGCCGTCGTCGCAGCCTTCGGCCACCGCTTCCGGCGTGGCCTCCAGGTTCCTGGCTTGCGCGTACTGGCTCATCGCATTGCTCCGTCGGTCACCACAGCACGGGCGCGTCGCGCGGGAACGCGGGCGCCTCCAGCGGCACCGGCGCCTTGGTCGTGGCGTCGGTGCCGGAAAGTTTCAGGATCAGGTACAGGTCGGCCTTGTCCGTGGCCTTGGCATCCCTCGGCGCGCTGCCGTCGAGCACCGGCACGGCGAAATGCAGCATGCGCTGGCCCGGATCGAGCGCGCCGTTCTCCGGCGGCGCGGCATGCGCATCCAGCCAGCGCAGCAGCGCCCAGGAGCCGCCGGTGTCGAACACCGCGTGATAGCCGCTGGCCCGCAGCTCCGGCTGCGCGGCGTCGGGCACCGGCATATAGCGCGAGCGGTCGGCCCATTGCAGATCCAGCGACAGCGGCGTGCCCACGCTCCAGGCGAAGCTGTCGTCCGCGCCCGGCCATGCGGCGCCCTGCGCGCCGCCCGCGCGCAGGGTCCAGCCGATCAGCTGGTTGCTGATCGGCGAGCGGTCCGGCAAGGCGCGGAAGCCCACCTTCACCTGGATCGGCAGGCTCTGCGGCTGCGCCGAGAGATTGCCGGCGAAGAATGCTTCCACCGCATCGAGCTGGCCGATAAAGGCCTTCATCCTGGCGGCGCGCGGGCCGGTGGCGTGTTCCAGCCAGGCCTTGAGCTCCGGCTTTTCCTTGCCGTAGTAGACGAAGAACGCCTTCACCACCGCCGGCGACACTTCGCGCGAATCCACCGGGCCGAACGGATAGCGCCCCGCCAGCTGGCTGTTGAACAGCATGCCGATGCGCGCGTAGTGCAGGTCCGAACTGGCCTGCCCGCGGCCCGAACACGCCGCCCTGGCCAGCTTTTCCATATCGCCGCGGCGCGAAGAGAACAGATCGTTGCCCACCGCGGCCGGCACATACGCGGCCAGGGTCGCCTCGCAGTTGGCATAGCTCAGGCTGGCCAGCTGCTTGAGGAAGAAATCGTTGAGGTGCGCCACCTGCCCCGCGGGGTCGGCGAACTGCACCGCGCGGTTCAACTCGCTGATGGTGCCGCCCCAGTAAGCGTCGACCTGGGTATTGATGCGCTGGCTGTTGTTGACGCCGCGCGTCTGCTTCAGCAGCGTCACGAACGGCGCCGCGTAGCGCGACAGCACTTCCGCGCGCTGCAGCTGGCGATCCAGGTAGCCCTGCAGCACCGGCACGCTGCCCAGGTCGAACAGCGGCGCGCTGTCGTCGCCGCCGCTGGGCGCGGGCGGGTCGTACAGATGGCTGGCCGAGGCCAGCTCCGACACATCCAGCAGCATGCTCGAGGCATAGTTCTGCGCGCACTGCCCCACCTCGTCGGCCAGGCTGCCGAAGCCGAGCTGGCGCATGCGCTGCTGGGCCTGCAGCAGCGGCTCCACCGAGGCGGCCAGGCTGGAGCTTTCGTCCGCCAGCTCGCGATCGAGCTGCGAGGTGGCGTCCAGTCCCGTATCGATCGCCTGCACCTGCCCGCGCTGGTTGCGCGCCAGGCTGTCCTGCAAGGCGAGCTGCAGCTGGGTGCGCGCCAGGCGCTCGTACAGCGGCTGCCCCGTGCTGCTGCCGGTCTGGTCGATCTTCTCGTGGCTGGCGAATTCCTGGTATTCGCGCAGCTGGGTCAGCAGTTCGTCGAAGGTGCTCGGCCGCCAGCCGCCGGCGGCGCCGTTGCAGCTGTACTGCTGCGGCGACTTCACCTGCATGAAGGCGGTGCCGGCCAGCGTGCGCAGGCCGCCGACTTCGCGGCCCAGGCCGGGGCTGATGCCTTCGAGCTGGTGATTGCTGGGATTGACCACGAACAGCGCGCCATACGGCGCCAGCGTGGCGCTGCGCAGGCTGTCCACCGCGGGCTGGTAGCAGCTGTCCAGGTCGAAGAAGCCCAGGGTGGTGCGCAGCTCGGGGTCGTAGTGGTGGTTCTTGATCAGGTGCTCGATGCCCGGCGCGATCTCCTCGCCCATGCGCGTGCAGGGGTTGTCCTGCGGCGTGCTCAGCAGCCAGCTCTTGTGCACCCAGGCCAGCCAGCTGTTGAAGCCGCGCAGCGTATCGAGCAGCGGCGGCTTGCCTTCCTGCAGGGCCGACAGCAGCGGCACGCCGTCCGCCGCGCGGTGCAGCAGGTCGTGCTCGGCCTGCGCGGCCATGCGCTCGAACTGCTTGCCCAGCCGCTCGCGCAATTCCGGCGAAATCGCCGGCGCGTCCGCATAGGTGGCCACCGACAGCGCGTCGGCCAGTGGGCTGTCGCGCTTGATGGTGTCGGCCGGCAGTGGGCTGCCGTAGAGGTAATCGGCCAGCGCGCCGAAATCCAGCAGCTGGGCGTTGCGGTCGGCCATGCCCGGCTGGGCGATGCGGCCGAAGCGCATCAGGCCGCCTTCCAGCGCCGACAGCTGGTCGAGCTGGCGCTTCAGCTGGGCGAGATAATCGGCATACACCGCATCCGGCGCCACCGTGTTCTCCGACACCTTGAGCGTGGCGGCGGACATATCGTCGATGCGCTGCTGCAGCTTGCACGCCATCGAGGGCAGCACCACTTGCTGCAGCGCGTTCTTGGACACCACCTCGGTAATGCCGCGATGGATGCGTCCGTCCACCCACGACAGCGGAATGGCGGCGTAGCGCGTGTCCTCGCTCAAGGTGGTGATCTGCGCGATCAGCTTGTACACGCGCTCCTGGTCCAGGCAGCCGTGCTGGGCCAGCGAGCGGCTGTTGAGCTGGATGTTGAGCAGCGTGTCGCGCAGCCCCTGCGCATGGTGGTTCACCCGCGCCGCGCTCCACGGCAAGGCCACCGCCAGCAGCACGGCCAGGCCGACCAGCGCCAGCTGCAGGCGGCGGATCAGCCGGTTGCGCGCCAGCAGGCCCTTCTGCGTGCGCTGCGCCAGGCGCTGCTCGCCCAGCACCTTGTCGCGGACCAGGCTTTCGGTGAAGGCGACATCCTTGCGCGGCCCGGCCACCTCCGGTCCCTTGCCCGCATCCACCACGCCGCAGAAGTACAGGCCGCGGCAGAACGAGCGCGTCTCGTACACATTGGTCTTGAACAGCGTGGAGAGGAAATCCAGCGCTGGCGCCTGCAGGCTGCGCATGTGCTGCGGAAACAGGAAGAAGCCGTCGACGTCGTCGATATGGTCGTGGCTGGTGGCCGCTTCCAGCACCAGGCTGCGCATGCCTTCGATCACCTTGTCGAAGGCCTTGGGCACCCAGTCGGCCGGCAGGCCGTTGTCGTCGAGCGTGGGGCTGGACCAGCCCACGATCTGGCGCTGCAGCCGCGCGTCCTGCGTGCGCCAGAAACCGTCGAAGCCGGGAATGCTGTCGCAGTGGCTGAACACCACGTACACCGGCAGCGCGTAGGCAAACGCATCCTGCAGCTCGTGGATGCGCGCATACGCATAGCGGCCCATCGCCGCGCGCTGCTCCGCCGTGGCCTGGCACAGGCGCTCGGCCGAGATCACCCACACGATGCCGTCCAGCGCGCGGTCCGGGCGCAGGCTGTCGATATCGGCCAGCATCTCGCTCCAGCGCGCGCCGGGCGTGTCGGTGGGGGAGCCGCCGATGCCGGCCGCGGGCTTCAGCGGTTCGCCCAGCACGCTGTCCGGATCGATCAGAATCCCCCGCTCCAGGAACAGCCACTGGCTGTTCGGCACGGCCTGGCTGAGATACGCCTCCTGCTTGGCCTCGCGCTGGTGCGTGGCGCGCTGCATGTCCTTGGGCAGCGAAGCGGCGAGGCTGCTCTTGCCATCGCCGGGGAAGCCCATCAGCAATACCCACGAGCTCTTGTAGCGCCAGTCGCGGCGCGCCCACAGATAGCGCAGCGCGCGCTCGATCACCGCATAACGCCGGCGCGCGCCGTCGCGGAAGCGCACCCACCCGCTCTGCCCATCGCGGTTCTGCGCCGGACGCGTGGCGATGGTCTTGGAGCGCGCGCGCCACATCAGCCAGGCGATCAGCAGAAACGCCAGCGCCGCCAGTACCGCCAGCACCAGGAACAAGGGATCGAAGCCGCCGCTGGACGCGGCGGCAGTGCTGGAAGCGGTAGCGGGCGCGGGGTTCGGGCTCATGTCGCTCCGCTGTTGATCGCGTCCAGCAGCGACCAGGTGAGCAACAGCCAGACCAGCGACGACAGCACCAGGTAGATCGCCGCGCCGTAGGCCGCGGCGCGCAGCCACGGCGCCAGCGCGATGCGCGTGTTGTCGCGGTCGGACACCACCGTGTAGTCATAGGCCTGCGGAAACGCGCGCGCCTCCACGCTGCCGAGCTTGCGGCCGCTGGCCAGCGGATACAGCCGCGCGCGGTACTGGCGCAGTTTCTTCAAGCCTTCGGCGCCGCGGTACATGCCCTGGAAGCCCAGCTGCATGGCCAGCAGCAGCACGGCGGCCAGGTCCGCATCCAGCGTGCTGCGCTCGCCCGCGCCCATCAGGTCGTCGACCAGGTCGAAGAAGCGCCGGCCGGCCACGCGCGAGCGTTCCACCGTGTATTCGAGCAGGTGCTCGGGCCAGTGTTCGGCGCCGGCCCAGTGCAGTTCGAGAATGAAGATCTCGTCGGCCAGCGCCACCATCGCGTAGCGCGCGCGGCGGTAGGCCTCCAGCTCCGCGCTGGTGGCCGCGGCCTGCACGTCGCGCGACTGGCGGTCCAGCACGGCCAGCAGGCGGTGCGCGATGCGCTCCACGCTCTGGTGCGCCTCCAGCTCCCCGTGCGGGTTGTCCGGCTGCAGCAGCCGCGTCAGCTCGCCCTTCTGGATGGCGAGCTTGACCTGCGCGACTTCCTCGTAGAACGCCGCGAAGCGTCCCAGCAGGAAGTTGGAGGAGGCAACCGTTCCGTTCATGGCCGCGCGGTGGCTCCTTCGCGCGGCAGGTACAGGGTGATTGCGGCCGGCACGTGCTCGTCCGGCTCGCCGAGGATGACGAAAGTATGGCCTTCGCTGATCAGCGGCCGCGCCGCACCGTCCTCGCCCTCGATGGTGGCGTTGTTCACTTCGTAGACGAAGGCGCCGGGACGCAGGTTGATCGCGGCCACCTGCTGCGGCGTGGCCTCCTTCACCGTGGCGCCGGGATAGCGGCGGCGCACCAGCAGGTAGATCAGCTCCTCGTTGGCCATGCGCGCGCTGCCCAGCCACTGGCTCATGGTGGCGGCGTTCTGGCCGGCGCGCGGGGCCAGCTCGATCAGCAGCTTGCCGGTGTCGATGCCGCGCGGCAGCTGCAGGCGGAAGCCGGAATTACCCACGCGCTGGAATTCCAGCACGCGGAAGTTGGCATTGAGCCGATTGAGCTGGTCGCGCACATAGGCAATGGCGCGGGTGAAACCGGGCACGCAGTCCTCATGCTCGTAGGCGCCCAGCACCGGTGGCGGCGGCGCACCCGGCGTGGCGGCGACGAAGCCCACCAGCTGCGACAGGCCCAGATAAAGATCGGCCGGATGCGTATGCGGCGACTGCAGCATCACGTCGAAGGTCGGCATCGCCATCACCAGATGGCGCGCGGCCTGCACCTGCGCGCTGCTCTCGCTGTCCAGGCGCGGCTGGCCGCGGTCGTCCAGGCGCACGCCGAGCAGTTCGCGGTATTTCTTCCACAGCAGTTCCGACAGCGAGGCCAGCGAGCGCTGCAGGCTGCCGTCGCCCTGGAACGCCGAGGCGCCGATGTTCAGCATCGGCGGATGGAACGGCGCCAGGTGCACGCCGCGCGAATCGCCGTACAGCTCAAGCAAAGGCACCGAGCAATAGCTCTTGGCCACGTTGTCGCCCGCGGCCAGGCTGAGCTTGGGCCGCATGCGGTCGACCACGATCTCGTCCTTGCCGGTGTTCTCGTCCGCCTCCAGGTTGCCGCGCTCGATGGTGTAGCGCTGCATGTCGCCGATGTCGCTGGCCGCGCCCTTGCCGCGCACCGGCACGCGCAGATGCACGCGGACCTGCTTCTGCTGGTTCCAGTCGGTGCCGCTCAGGTCCAGCGACAGGCCCGCCGGCGCGAAATGGCCGGGATAGTCGATCACCAGCCCGTCGGTCATCACGCAGCGCAGGCGCTGGAACACCACCCGGCCCTTGCTCAGTTCCGTGGGGTCCAGCGCCATGTCCAGCACGCCCCAGGCATGCGGCTGCAGCATCACCAGGCGGCGGTGCAGCAGGTTGTTCCAGTAGATGTCGTTCTGCTGGAAGTGATGCGGCGACAGCAGCATGCCCTCCGACCAGGAGACCGGCTCCGGCAGGCTGTCCAGGGTATCGACGGTGGCGTTCATGGCGCTTCCCCTGCTGTCGCGTTCATGGCTGTTCGGTCACGGCGAGCTGGGTGGCCTGCAGCCACACCACCGCCCGGCGGAATTTGGTGAGATCGGCGCGCGCCTGCCCGTCGGCCGACAGATAGTTGGCAAAGGCATACACGGCCACCGCCTTGCCCGCGCGCTTGGGCAAAGGCACCGGATCGATCACCTGCGCAGGCGGGATCTCCAGATGCACCGCATCGACCGAGATGCCCAGCCCGTTGATCAGCGCGGTTTTCTGCGCGAACCACTCCGGCCCGGTCTTGGGCAGCATGGCTTCGTTCTTCAGGTCGTACAGGAACACCAGGTCCAGCTGCACCGCCGAATTGAGATTGGCGCCCGGCGGCGCGGCCACGCGCACGCTGGACAGCGTGGTGGTCGGCGTGCGGCCGAGCAGCTTGTTGACCGAGCTGCATCCGGCCGGCGCGGCCAGCAGCAGCAACAGCAATAGAAGTCGCGCGCGCATCAGCTCAGCACCAGCACGGTGACCTGGGCGGGCGTCAGCGACACTCCCACCATGTTCGGCAGCAGGCCGTTCTGGCCCACCAGGCCCAGCATGTGCGTGCAGGGAATGCCGCCCATGAACACCTTGAAGCTGCCCAGGATCGAGCGGAACGGCCCCATGAACAGATGCGAGACCACGCCGCCTTCCGCACCCGGCTGGTCGCCGTTGCTCAGCGCGCCCACGGTGACCAGGTTTTCCGCCAGGCCGCCGCCGACGATCACCTCGAACTGCGCGGGGATGTCCGCGAACGACAAGGCGATATTCGGAAACGGCATCGGCGTGGGCACGCCCAGCACGGGCACGAAGCACACGTCCGGGAAGGCCAGGTTGAGCACGCCGAGATTGGTGTTGACGAACATGGGCTTATCCCAGGCTGATACGCTCGGCATCGATCTTGGCGTCCTGCCGCGCGGTGATCATGGCCTGCTCGCCATGCAGCCGCAGGAACTGCCGCGCGTCGAGCAGGAACTGTTCGACCTGGCCGACATAGGTGCGCGCGGTCTGCACCAGCGACTCCGCGGCGCTGGCGAACAGCTGCCGCCCGCTGAGCGCGAGCGCGCCCTGCACCGCCGTCACTTCCACGCCTTCGCCGGCGCGCAGCGCGATGTTGCGCGTGGCGGCGATATCGACCTCGGCCTGGCGGATCGACACGGCGTCGGCGCCCGGCACCGCCAGCGTGGCGCGGCCGCCTTCGGCGCGCGCCAGCACGTGCAGCACAAAGCATTCGCCGTCGGCGGTGGCGACCAGCAGCACGCGGTCGCCCGCCTGCGGCGTGACCAGGCAGGACACCGCCTGGCGCGCGCAGCGGCCGTCGTCCAGGCGCCAGCCGTCGCGGCCGGCGGCATCGCGGATGGTGGCTTCGAACCAGGCGGGCGCGGCCGCTTGAACGGGTTTGGCTTGGCGGGCGGCGAACATCAGGCGGTCTCCAGGGCAAGGGCGCGGGCCTCGGCGGCGAGGCGGGAGGACGAGGTGCCGCGCAGGCGCTGGGTCTGCGCCGCGTGCAGGTCGGCTTGAACAAAGCGGGTGTTGTGGAAGCTGGCGTGGTCCAGCCGCGCGTGGCGGAAACCGACGCGTCCGCCGCTGGCATGGTCGAAGCGCGCATAGCTCAGCGTGGCGTGGCCGAAGTCCACCCCGGTCAGCCGTGCGTGGTCCCACACGCTGCCGGTGCCGCGCGCTTCCACCAGCGACACTTGCTGCAACTCGGCGGACTGGAACAGCGCGCCTTCGCAGGACAGGCCGGCCGCATCCACCTCGCTCCAGCTGGAGTCGAGCAGCAATGCGTTGTCGAGTTTCGCTGCGCGCAGGCTGGCCTTGGCGAAGACGGCCTTGCGCAGATTGGCCTCGCGCAGGTCGGCGCCGTCCAGCCGCGCGCCGGTGAAGTCGGCGCCTTCCAGCAGGCAGCGCTGCAGCACCAGACCGCGCAGGTCCATGCCGCCGAAAAGCCCGCCTTGCAGCACCGCCGCCTGCGCGACCAGGCCGGTGACGTCGATCACGCGGAAGTCCGCGCCGGGCAGCACCGCCTGCGCCAGCGTCGCATGCGCAAGCACCAGGCCGGCAACGTCGCATTGGGTGGCGACGGTGCGATGCAGGAGCGCATGCGCGAAGCTGGCCAGGCGCAGATCCGTCTGGGTGAAGGCCGACAGCGCCACTTCCGCCTTCGTCCACGACGACGCCGACAAGTCGGCCAGCGCAAACGAACACTGCTGCACATTCGCCCCGCCCCAGCGCGAAGCGCCCAGCTTGCAGCGCGTAAAGCTGCAGCTTTCCAGGGTCGCGCCGCTGAAGTCCGCCTCGCGCAGATCGCAGTCGATAAAGTTCACGTGCTGCAAGCGCGCGCCATGCAGATCGGCGCCGCGCCAGCTCACCTGGTTGAACAGCAGCGATTCGATCGCGCGGCCGCTGCTATCGAGCACGCCCAGGTCGACGCCGTTCACCGGACGCCCCAGGCGCTGCAGGTGGGCGATATCGTCCCAGGAGATCGCCGCCGCGCTCATGGCAGCCTCCGTCCCGGCTCCAGCCGCACGCCTTCCAGCCGCGCGTGGTCGAAGCGCGCCTCGGCGCATTCGGCCTGCACGAAGTTCGCTTCGCGCAGGTCCGCCTCGCGGAAGTCCGCGCGGCGGCACATGGCCTGGTAGAAGTCCGCCGCTTCCGCATGGCAGCCGGTGAGTTCGCCGCCCATGAACAGAGAGCGGTAGAACAAGGTGCGTTCCAGCACCGCATGCGGCAGGCGCGCGCCGCTGAAATCGCATTCGCGGAACTGCCCCTCGGCCAGGTTGGCATCGGCCAGGTTGGCGCCGCGCCAGCTGCTGTGGTCGGCGCGCACGCGCTGCAGGTCGGCGCGCGACCAGTCTGCGCCGCCGCCGCCCTGCACGCGGGCCAGGTCGGCGCCGGCCCAGTGGCTGTCGGTAAGCCGGCATTCCATCAGCACGCTGCGCGACAGGGCCGCCTCGCGCCAGTCGCTGCCGGCCAGGCTGGAACCCAGCGCCACCGTGCGCTGCCAGGCCGCATGCGCCCAGCGGCTGCCGTCGGCCTTGGCGTGCAGCAGCACGCAGTCGGCCAGGGTGGCGTGTTCCAGGTTGGCGCCTTCCAGCACGATGTTCGGCGCGATCCAGCGCTCGAAGCGCGCACCGGCCAGGTCCGCGCGGCTCCAGTCGGCATCGCCGGCCTGCGTGCCGGCGAAGCTGGCGCCGCGGAACACGGCGTCGTGCGCGCGGGTGCGGGCGAGGTTGGCGCCGTCGAAGCAGGCGGCGGCGCAGTTGGCCGCATCCATGGTGGCGCCGGTCAGCGCCACTTCGCTCAAGTCCGCGCCGTCGAGCTGGGCGCCGCGCAGATCGGAAGCCTCCAGCAGCGCGCCACGCAGATCCGCACCGGACAGCATGGCGCCGCGCAGGTCCGCGCCGGCCAGATCGCAACCGTGCAGCGAGCCGCCTTCGCGCACGCGCAGCAGCAGCCATTGGCCGATCGCGGCCGCCACCGCCGGTTGCAGCGGCAGGCCCGGCACGCTCGGTTGCGGCGAGGCCAGGCGGCCCTTGCGCTGCAGTTCGTGGATCTGTTCCACCGCCACCGGCGGCACGCCGGCCAGCGCGCCGAACTCACCGAGCGCGCCCATCGCGCCGCCCTGCCCGGCCGCGCGCGCCAGCGCTTCCTCGGTGGTGGCCGGCACCGCGGGCGGCAGCTCCGGCAACTGCGCCAGCTGCGCGGCGGCTTCGTCGCGCCGCGCCTGCGCCTGCTCCTTCGCTGCGCGGCCGATGCGTTCGACGGCGTCGAGCATCGGGCTGAGATCGAAATCGCCGCGGCGGATCGCGGCTTCGCCGGGCACCGGCAAGTCCACCGCCAGCGGCGCTGGCGCCGGCGGCGGCGCGGGCATGCCGGAAGACGCTTCGAATTCCGCGGCCAGGCCCGCTTCGCGCGCCGCGCGCACGGCGACGCGGCGCTGCTGTTCTTCCTGCACTTCCGTCTGCCGCGCGGCGCGCAGGGCGGCGTCGGGTTCCGGCGTCAGCTGCGCTTCGTTGAAGACGTGGCGCGCGGCGGTGTCGCGGTTGAGCCGCAGCGCCAGCACCTCGCCGTAATGCGACAGCGCACGCGGCGCATCGTCGGCATGTTCGTAGGCCACCATCAGCGCTTCCACGTCCAGCGCCAGGCTGTCCTCCACCTCGATCTCGCCGCGGTGGATGGTCACGCCCAGCTCCGCGTCGGGGAAGAACCACACCGTGTCGAACGACAGCGCCACCTCGTCCACCGCATCCGCCGGCTGGCCCGCGCGATGGGCAAACGCGCGCGGCCGGAACTCCGGCAGGCAGCCTTCGATCACCGGCAGGCGCGGATGCATGCCTTCCAGGCGATACGTCTCGCCGCCGGTGAAGAAGCCTTCGATGCGCTGGTCCAGCGGCGCCGCGTTGAAGAATTCCGGATGCGTATCGTCGGCCAGCCCCGGATAGGCCTCGCTGCGCCAGCGCTTGCCGTAGCTGCCGATCCACTGCCGCCGCGGCGTCCAGCCCACGTCGAGCTGGCCGAAGCCGGCCGGCGCGTAACGCCGGCGGGGGCTCCGCACGGGCCGCTGCGGCTGTTCCACGTTCGGCATGTCGCCGTGGTTGCGGCCGAAGAATGCGGCGAGCGGATGGCGCGCGTAGCCGCGTCCTTCCGGGTTCGCCGGATGGCCCGCGCCGCCGTAGGCGCGGCTCCAGGTCAGCGGCATCTGAGTGAACGGCAGCGGCTCGGTCACCTGCAGCCAGGGCAGCATGCCGTACATCCACTGGCGGTCGCCGACCACGCGCAGGCGCTTGTCCACACCACCCGATTTCCCGCCGTTCGACATCGCGCTGCCCACCACCAGGCGCACCATCTGCTCGGTCACCGCCAGCCCGTTCGCCGCATGCGCGCTGCCGGCCAGCAGCACTTCGCCGCGGGTCTTGGGCATCAGCTCGTCCAGCGGACGGCCCGGCGGCAGCGCGGACATCACCTTGCGCCACTGCAGGTTGTCGCGCAGCAAGGCATCCGGCCGCCCGCCCAGCGCGAAGAAACCCAGCGTCGCCACCAGCAGGCGGTCGCGCCCCTGCCAGCGGTACGGGCGGTGCATCAGGCCGAGGGTCATCGGTTTGACGATCTTCATGCGCGCCTCATACGTAGATATAGACCACCGGGATCGACACGCTCAGGCCGACGATTTCCATCGAGATGCGTGCGCCGGCGATGGTCACCGAGGTGCCCACGCCGGTGATGTCCACCGAACTGGACGAACCGTGGATGCTCATGCGCGTCTCGCTGCCGGTGACGCCGACTTCGGTGCTGTCGCCGGTGACGTTGATGCCGGTACTGCTGCCGGTGACGTTCATGCGGGTGGTGCTGCCGGTCACGCCGATCTCGGTGCTGCTGCCGGTGACATTGATGCCGGTGCTGCTGCCGGTGACGTTGATATTGGTGTTCGAACCGGTGACGCTGGTCTGGCTGGACGTACCGGTCACCGAGATCATGCTGCTGCTGCCGGTCGCCGAGACCTGCTCGGAGATGCCGGTGACATTGGTGCTGTCGCTGCTGGCGGTGATCGCGGTCTCGGTGCGCACGCCGGTGAGCGACACCTGGTCGGCCAGGCCGGTAAGCGACACCGCCGCGCTGCGCCCGGTGCTGGACATCGTCGTGGTCATGCCCATCGTCTCCACCCCGTTGTTGATGCCGGTGGTGGTGAGGTTGCTCTGCATCGCGGTGGTGGTGACGCCGTTGACGATGTTCTGCGTGGTGATGCGCGTGGAGGTGCCCTCCACCGTGTCTTCCGCATAGGTATCGCCGGTGACGGTGCTGTAGCTGGTGCTGTCGCCGATGGTGCTCTTGCTCCAGGTCACCGCCGCTTCCATGGTGCTGTAGGTGCTGCCATAGGATTCGCTGCGGCTGAGCAGGCCGCTGGCGCCGTTCTCCGAGGTGGAATAGCTGTAGCTGGCGCCCTGCGCATAGCTGGTGTCGCGGTACTGGCCGCTCTCGTAGGCGCCGTTGACGATGCTTACCGCGTGGTCGAGGTTGTAGGCCGAGTGCAGGCCGTAGCGGATGCTCTGCCCGTCGCCGTAGGTGGTGGAGTAGTTGCTGCCCACATGGGTGTTGGCGGTCCAGCCCGACGGGGTGACCACCAGGCTGCCGTTGGGCGCGATCAGCTGCTGCACTTCCGGCAGCTCCGACTCGTCGCTGGCGCGCGTGACCAGCACGGTGGCGCCGATCTCCGGCACTGTGTTCATGCTGGCCGACAGCTTCACCCACACCGGCCCGGTCGCCGCGCCGGGGCTGGAGAACTGCACGTACACGCCCTTGGCCATCAGGTTGGGCGGCGCGGCCTGGCTGTCGCGCAGGCGGCTGGTGGCCGGATCGAAATTGGCCGGCTCGTAATAGCGCCAATCGGTGGGGCCGCGCCCGGCCATGTCCACCACCTTGGCCAGGATGCCGCCCTGCTGGGTGTCCTGCACCGAGAACGCGGTGAGCATGGCCGCCGCGTCGGTGGACTCGAACTGGTTGGTATAGCCGCCATCGGCGGTGGCCTGATGGGTGACCTTGCTCAGCACGAAGGCCTTGTTCTCCAGCGACGGGCGCACCGGCGCGGGCGAGGTGCCTTCGGCCATGTCGCCGCGCATGGTGAACTGGGTGCCGACGCGGAAGCCCGCGCAGGTGCTGCTGCCGGTGAGCTGCCGGCCGGAGGCGGCCAGCGTCGACGCGGTGGTGCGCACGTATTCGCGCACGGTGCCGCTGCTCATGCCGTACTGATAGGTGCGGTACTGGTTGAACGGCAGCTCGCCCGGATCCGCCGGCGTGAACGCGCCGAAGGTCTGGAAGGTGGGAATCGGATCCTCGTCCGGTGCGTTCTCCTGGTGCGCGAAGCGGCCGCTGACGCCGGTGCTGGTCAGCGACTGCTGGTAGCTGTACTGGAACACCACGTCATCCTGCTGCATGCCCAGCTCGTCCAGCGCCGTATAGGTGTAGCGCAGCGGACGGTCGAACGCCTGCAGGTAGGCCGGACGGTTGGCGAACACCACGGTATGCCCGTTGCCGGTGTGCTTGAAGTAGTAATAGATGTGCGCCTTGGACATGATCCGGCGCAGGAATTCGTAGTCGCTTTCGCCGGCCTGCAGCCAGTCCTGCACGCGGGCGATGGCGATATTGTCCTCGCCGGAAACGGCATCGAGCGAACAGTCGATGTAGTGCTTGCGCATCAGGTCCGCGATCACGTCGCGCACGCTCATCTGCGCATGCACTTCGTAGCGGTTGGTCAGGTTCAGCCGCCACAGCGCGGGCTTCATGCCGACGCGGTACACGCCCGGCTCGTCCATGGCGAAGGAGCCGACGATGCCGTTGTAGAAGCTCATCGACGGCGCCGAACCGCTGCGCAGCGCCTGCGCGAAACGCGCGGCGGCGTCCGGCGCCTGGCCTTCCACCGGGCGGTTAAGCCCTACGGTGACGGGGCGGCCGATCAGCGCATCGAAGGTGAGCGGCGGATTGAGCTTCGGATCGGTATTGCCGCGCAGCTGCAGCTGGAAATCGAAGGGCTCGGACACCGATTCCTGGCCCTCGAACGAGAGCAGGCGGAAGGTCTCGTCGGCCAGCCAGCGGTTGCCCGGCAACCCGATGCCGCAATGCAGGTACAGCAGCGGCGAGCTGGCCTGGCCCTGCTGGCCGATCGGCTGGATCGCGGTGCGGCCGGCGGTGTCGGTGGGCAGCGCACTCATGCGGCCTCCTGCACGTCGTCGGCGCGGATGGTGAAGGTCACTTCGCGCTTCGCTTCCGGACGGCCGCTGACCCACGCGGTCTGGCCCAGGCGCAGGCCGTGGCCGCTGCCGAAACCGGCGAGGCGGCGCGGCTTGCCCATCCAGGAGGCGGGGATATCGGCTTCGTCCACCTCGATGGTGACCACCGCATCGACGTGGCGGTCGAACAGGTAATGCACCATCGCCGCCAGCCCGCGATAGCCGTTGCCGAACTGCGCGTCGTGCGCGCCGCCCGGCAGGTGTGCGCGATCCGGCAGCAGCAGGCACAGGCGCGCATACGGCACCGGGCCGATGCGCAGGCCTATAGCCGCATGGTTTACCCATACGCGCCGGCCCAGCGGCGCGCCGTCGCCCAGCACGCGCCGGCCGAGCAAGGTGCGGTCGCGCGCTTCGATGTCGCGCCAGGCGCCGACCAGCGCCTGCACCTGCACCGGCGCCTGCAGATACACGCCCAGCACGATCTGCGCCTGCGCCGCGCTCTTGCGTCCGTTCGCCACCAGGCCGGCCAGGGCCAGCAGTGCGCGGCGCGGCACCGGCACGCGGCGCGCGAGGATCGCCGCGCCCTCGCCTTCGAAGGCCGACAGGCCCATCAGCGCGCCGGCCGCGTCGGCCTGGCGCGTGTCTTCCGGCCGCACCGCGTCGAAGGCCGGCACGCTGGCGGCCTTCAGTTCGTAGCGCAGCGTGCTGAGCCGGTGATTGAAGATGTCCAGGAACTGCGCCATCGCCGGATCGCGCTCGGCCAGGCGCTGGCGCGCCCAGTCGGCGAAGCTGTCCGGCATCGGCCCCAGCACGCCGGACAAGGCGAAATTGGCCACGAACAGTTCCAGCCGCGGATCGTCCAGCGCCATGCTGCGCTCTTCGCGCAGGCGGCCCTTGGATATCTCGCTGCCGGGAAACACCGGCGACATCTCGCCGCGGAAGCGCAGGCGCGGCGACACGTAGCGCGCGCCGTCGCGGCGCGCAGGCGTACCGCGGCGCGGCCACGACTGCAGCCGCACCCACTGGAAGAAATCGAAGCTGGCCGGCCGCCGCAGCAGCCGGTCGGCTAGAGGCTCACCTGTGCGCCAGTCAGGGGTGGCCATGACTTGAGCTCTCCTCGGCGGTCGGAAGATTCGAGAATCAGTTCGATGACGGTATTGACCTCCGCATAGAGCGCCAGGAAGCGGTGCAGCACGCTGCCGAACAGCACCGCGCTGCCGCCTTCGAAATGGCCCAGGTCCACCTGCAGGCGCACCTGCAGGCAGTCGACGAAGCCGCGCCAGGCATCCCGGCGCGGCATGCGTTTCTGCACGCGGCGGGTGGACATGGCGCGCAGGCCGTCGATCTGCCGGTAGCCGGTGAGGCTCGCCGGCCCCACATGCAGGCGCAGCATGTTCTTCAGCACCGGCGGGCCGCGCTGGCCGTCCACCAGGGACAGATGATTGAGCGACAACTGCGACACCAGCGCCCACGGCCGCTCGCCCACCATCTGCGGCGGCTGGTTCGGCGTGGGCTTGCACGCCACCCGCAGCGAGGTCACGGGGCCGGCGCCTTCCAGGAACAAAGTGGTGCCCACCACCAGCTGCGACGGCAGGCGGCGGTTGGTGCACAGCGCGGTGCCGCCGATCATTTCCTCCGCCGGCAGCACGGTGTCGAATTCCGGATCCAGGAAGGACACGAAGGTTTCCGTGCCGTGCACCGCGCCGGTCTGGTTGACCTCGCGGCGGGTGGCATAGAAGTAGTCGATCTTGTCCAGCCGCTGCATCTCGTCCAGCGCGAAGTACGGCGCGATCGGGCGCGGGCTGCGGTCCGGGCGGATCGAGACCAGCTCGTCCAGGCTGTATATCTCGCAGTAGCGGTGGTTCTGCTCGTCGGCGACCAGGCGGTATTCGTACTGGCGCTGGTCCAGCACGAAGGGTTCGATGCGCTGCGGGAACAGGTTGATCAGCGGCAGGCAGTTCAGCCGCAGCAGGTGCTTGTCGTAGTGGTGGTCCTTGGACGGCGGCACGTCGAGCAGGAACAGCAGCTCGAAGTCCTTGTCCACGCCGGTCAGGTCCATGCCGGCCACGTCGAAGAACAGGAATTTCTGCGGAAAGGCGAAGTATTCCTGCACCAGCCGGTAGCCCGGATGGGTCAGCGGGTTGGCGCCGAGCACCGCTTCCTTGTCGTCGAAGCCGCGCCACTGCAGCTGCGCGGCGTCCAGATAGCGCAGCTCGCCGGTGGCGCGCACGCGCACCGCCATGCGCACCAGGTGCATGGCCAGGCCGTCGTACAAGGCATAAGCCAGCTTGTGGTCGGCATGGATGCAGAAGCGCAGCGACTTCATCTGCATTGCATGCACCGGCTCCTTGCCGGTGCGCGTGATGGTGGCGCTGAGGATGGACGCTGTGCGCGTGTCGTTCGGGTCCAGCGGATAGGCGTTGGCCGCCATCGACTCCACGTGGGTAATCTTCAGCGGCCACAGCGGCGTGTCGTAGCACGTGCGGAAGCGGCAGCGCACCTGCTGGCCGAATTCGTTGGTGGCCAGCGCGTAGACGTAGCGGCCGCGCTCCAGGGTGGCGCCGTGCGCGAAGTTGGCGCCGTCCGGGCGCACTTCGATCTCGCCCACCAGCATCGACGGCAGCGGTGCCTCCAGATGCGGATACAGCAGGCCCATCAGCGCATTGGGCAGCACCGCCTGGTCGGTCTCCAGCTGGTAGCGCAGGCGCCCCGCCATCCAGGCGAAGGACTGCACCAGCATCTCCACGTGCGGGTCGCTGCTGCGCCCGCCGCTCAGCTCCAGCGCCTTGGCGATGGCCGGGAAGGACGCGCCGAAATCTGCCGCCTCGTCGCGCAGCGACGCCAGCTCCTGCTCGAACCACATTTTGAGGCGGGGCACATCGGCATTCATGCCAGGTCGTCCGGGCAAGGCAGTTCGAAACGGAACGTGCTGGGCTGGTCCTCCACCTGCACGGTGCCGTGCACGACCAGCGCATACGGCTTGAGCGCCCTGCCCGTCGCCAGCCATTCCAGCCGCGGCGCGCGCAGGCGCGGTTCGAAGCGCGCGATCGCTTCCAGCAAGCGCGCGCCAAAACGTTCGTGGTCAGGCAGGCCGATGCCGGTGTCGACGATCGGCGGCATGCCGAAGTCGCACACCCGCGCACCGCCCAGGCCTACGTAGGGCCGGCATTCGACGATGCGCTGGATCTGCGCGGCCACCGCGCCGATCGGATCGAACGGCGGCGCCTGTCCCATGTCCGGCTCGCTGCGATTGACCAGCCGCTCCATCAGGAATTGCACGACGATCTCCCGCCCGTATGACTCAACACCACTAGTGGAACCCTTCTCCCTCCGGGAGAAGGTGGCGGCAGCCGGATGAGGGTTCGGCCGGAGCGGTGCACATCACCCTTGCGCTCCGCCCGCACCCTCACCCCAACCCCTCTCCCCGTGCACAAATTGGTAAACGGGGAGAGGGGCTCAAGCACATCATGCTCAGGTAGTGAACTGCCCGATCGGACGGTTGCGCGCGATACTCCAGCCCGCCGCCAGGTTGCCCGAGGTATTCATGTCCGCCTCCTGCACCGTGTACGTCCACAGCACTTCGGTGAAGTTGAGCTTGAACTGCTCGGTGGGCATGTCGTCCGGGTTGGACTGGAATTGGATCTCGCTGATGATCGCGTCGCGCAGCTCGATGGTGAGGATGTTGGCGGTCTTCTCGCCGGAGTTGCGCGCGATATAGATCTTGGTCGGGTTCTTCTCGCCCTTGCCCAGCGGCTGCGCGCGCAGGCAGTACTCGTAGAACTTCACCGACGTCTTGTCCACGTACTTCACGCAGGTGAACTCGGTGATGATCGGGCGGCCCGAGGTACGCGCCGAATTGCTCACGTCGGTGGTGATCTGCTGTTTCATGCCCTGGTGCACCGAGACCAGCTCCAGGCACTGCCCGAGCTTGAGCACCTCGTCGCGCCATTGGTCGTCGATCAGGCTGCCGCCGCCTTTCCAGCCGTTGGGGCCGCCGAAGATCGACGAGTCGCCGGGTTGCAGAAGTATGAGGTCCATGGTCGCTCCAGGTTCTTGATCGGGTGGCGTGGCGGGTCGCGGCTATGCGTCAGCCCGCCGGCAGATCCGCCACCAGGCGAATCGACGTGGTGAGTTCTTCCAGCTGGAAATGCGGCTTGATGAACACGGTGGCCTTGTACGAGCCGGGCGAGCCGGGCACGTCGGTCACGGTTATCTGCGCCGCGCGCAGCGGATAGCTGGCCTTGACCTCCTGCGAGGCGTTGTCGTCCAGCAGCACGTACTGGGCGATCCAGCTGTTGAGGTAGGCCTCGATATTGCCGCGGGTGAGGAAGGCGCCGATCTTCTTGCGCATGATCACCTTGATGTAGTGCGCGAAGCGCGACGCGGCCAGGATGTACGGCAGCATGGCCGAGAGCTTGGCGTTGGCGTTCGCCTCGTCGCTGATGTACTGGCGCGGCAGGTTGGCGGTCTGGCCGCCGAAGAACGCAGCCTGGCCGGTGCCCTTGCAGTTGCACAGCGCGATGAAGCCCAGGTCGTTGAGTTCCTTCTCGCGGCGGTCGGTGATCGACACCTCGGTCGGGCAGATCATGTTCACCAGGTCCGCATCGTCGCGGTAGGTGAATACCGGCAGCCCGTCGACCAGGCCGCCGCCTTCCACGCCGCGGATCGCCGCCGTCCAGTGATACAGCGCGAACGAGTTGGTGATGCGCTCGGCCAGCGCATAGGCGGCATTGCCCCACAGGAAGGCGTTGTGGTCCGGGCCGTCGGGACCGGTCACGGTCTCCTCGTAGCGCAGGCCTTCGGCCGGGCGTGCGTCCTTGCCGTACGGCAGGCGCAGCAGGACGTGCGGCAGGGCCAGCGCCACGTAGCGCGAGTCCTCGCTGCCGCGGAATTCCATCCACTGCGCCAGCTCGGGCGACTCGAACAGCTGGCTGAGATCGCGCGGCTTGGCCAGCTTGTCGAAGCCGTCCAGGCCGAACAGGCCGGGCGCCGCCGCGGCCAGGAACGGCGCGTGCGCGGACGCGGCGATCCTGGTCATATTGGTCAGCAGCGACATGCTGGCCGGCGAGTGGTCGAATTCGTAGCCGCCCAGCAGCAGGCTGTAGGGTGAGCCGCCGTAGGTGCCGAATTCGGCCTCGTAGATCATCTTGAAGATGCAGCTCTGGTCGAACTCGGCCGCCTTCTCCAGCTCCTTGCGCAGTTCGTCGGCGCTGGCGTTGAGCACGCGCAGCTTCAGCAGGCGGCCGCTCTCGGTGCGCGACACCACGTAGAACAGGCCGCGCCAGGTGGCTTCGAGATCCTTGAACGACTTGGTGTGCAGGATCACGTCGAGCTGCCCGCCGATCTGCACGTCGATGCCGCCGGCGCGCTCGTCCATCAGGCCGTTGGAACCCAGCGCCACCTGGTGCAGATCGTTGTTGCCCAGCGGCACCAGGATCTCGTTGGTGAAGCGGCCGGCGAGGCGGCGTGCCTTGCTCAGCGGATCGATCGCAAGAAAGGCCTGCTGCCGCTCGGCCGCGACCGCCGCCTGGCGCTTGGCCAGCTCGGCGGCGGCATCGGCCTGCGCCTGCGCGGCAAGCGCGGCGGCGTCGGCATCGTTCTTGGTCTTGGTCGCATCGACCACCGCCTTGTTGGCGTCGGGCACGGCGTCGCCCTTGGCCTTGCTGGCGGCGTCCTGCGCCTTGGACAGCGCGGCGGCGGCATCGCTGGCGGCCTTCTGCGCGGCGGTGAGCGCGTCCGTGGTGGTCTTGATGTTCGCCGTGGCCGTGACCGATGCGGCGGCCGCCGCATCCGAAGCCTGCTTGGCCGCAGCCGCGGCCTGCGCATTGCCGGCCATCTGCGCGGCCAGCAAGCCGACCAGCGCGCCGGGAATATCGGCGCCCGCCGCGTTCGGCGGCGGGTTGTCCTTGGCGTCGACGGCCGCGCCGGCCCAGTTGTCGGTGGCGTCGGCCGCGAAGCCCGCCTTCAAGGCGGTGATCGCCGCGCCGTCGGTAGTCGACCGGTCGAGCAAGGCGCCCAGCGCGTCGTTGCATTCGGCCATCGACTGCAGCGAGCGCAGGTCGGCGCGCGCGTCGTAGCGCTGGCGCAGGCTGGGCACCGCATTGACCACCGCCAGCGGCTCGAAGTCCGACAGCGCGCTGAAATGCAGCTCGCCGGCAAGCACCTTGCCCCCGCCCGCGATGGTGTCCGCGATGCCGTTGAGTTTGATCATGGGCGAGCTGTCGGCCAGGATCTTGTCGAACGACTCGGCGTCGATATCGCGCATGCGCCGATCCTTGAGCGCCGGCAGCTCACTGGCCGCCAGCTCGCCCGACAGATTGGCGAACATGCCCACGATAAAGGCCAGCTCCACTTTCTCGCTCGAGCCGCCCGTTTCGACGTCGTAGGTGATGCGCACGCGCGGCGGCCGCACGCGCAGCAGCTTCTGTTGAATGCTCTCGACAGTCATGTACAGGCCTCGGTTCGGTGGGCGGCTGCAAAGTCCCTTCTCGCTAACGAACGCTGCCGCACGCGTTGCGGGAGGGATTATTCAAGAGGCGTGCCAACGGAAAGGAATGGCGCCGCGGCGCGATTCTCCGGTGATCGCGAGCAAAATCGCGCACATCGAGCGTGTGCTTTTTCGCACGGCGACAGAGGATGCAAATGCGTTAATTCAAGTGCAATGCCTTGAATTGAAGGCGCGTGCAATGCGTTGCGTGCGGGCGAGATAAAAAGATCACGCTGTGATCGGAATTGCACGGCGGCACCATCGCGCACACGACGCCCTGCGCTTTTTCAGCGCATCGCGTGCAAATGAATGCTTCGATGAAGGGTTCTCGCGAGCACCCGCCCCTCACCCTGCCCTCTCCCCGGAGGGGAGAGGGGTGATGGCGTGAGGCGGGCAGGAACGAAGAACAAAAGCTGGCGCCAGTCCTTGAACATCCTCTTCGCAACGGCACGTTGAAGCACCCGCTACGTAAACGCACTGTGGTTTCGTGTAGACCCAGGTTAATCAAGTTACCGCAGCCGCCCACTGCTCCTTCTAGTCGCGTCGCGAGCCTTTGCTCTTAGGCCATTCTCTCTTTGGTTACTTTCTCTTTGGGCCAGCAAAGAGAAAGTGACTCGGGCGCCGGCAGGCGTCCGAAATGCCCGCTGCATAAGCGGCCCCTTCGCGTCACCGCGAAAACCGAGCGATACCGTTACTGGATCCCGGCCTACACCGGGACGACGAGCAGCGAAGCCGACGACATCATTGCGATGCCGCCACAAAAGAAGCGTCACTCAGCCAACCGGCGCAGCCGCCAAATCTCCCGCGTCCCAAGCCGTCGACACTCGACAACCCCCTCCCCCTCCAACACCCTCAACCCCTCAACCACCACATCAAGCGAAACCTCCACCCCGCCTGGCCTCAACCACCACTGCTGAATCCCTTCCGCAGAATCCGCACACCCCGGACTCGCCTCCAGATAGCGAGCAATCGCATCAGCCACGACACGTACGGAATGACCAGTCACTCGCCCCGCCCGATGGATGGCATCACTCGCCGGAATCTTGCTCCTGTCCGACCACGGAAGCGAGCCTGTACTTGCTCACCAGCTTGCTGAACGCACTGCGGTCCTGCCCGGCCATCCGCGCCGCCTGCGTGATATTGCCCCGCGCCCGCGCCATGGCCGAAGCCACGTAACTGCGCTCGAAATCGGCGATCGCCCGCGCCTTGGCCTGCTTGAAGGCGGCATCGTCGGCGGCCTTGGCCGGCGCCTCGGCCAGATCCTGCGGCGGGCCGCCCTGGATCAGCTGCCCCTCGCACATCAGGTATTCGCGCTGCACGAAGTGTTCCAGCTCGCGCACGTTGCCGGGCCAGCTGTAGCGCTGCAGCGAGGCAAGAAAGCCCGGATCGAAACTCTTGCGCGAAGTCTGCGCGCCATACTGGCGATTGAGCCGCGTAAGGAACGCTTCCGCCAGCTCCATCACGTCGCCGCCGCGTTCGCGCAGCGGCGGCATCACCAGCGGCATCACCTTCAGGCGATACAGCAGGTCGCGGCGGAATTGCCGCGTCTTGACCATTTCATCGAGATTGGCATTGCTGGCCGCGATCAGGCGCACGTCGGTCGAGCGTGTCTGCGTGCCGCCGACGCGCCGGTAGGTGCCGTCCTGCAGGAAACGCAGCAGCGAGGCCTGCGCTTTCGGCGAGAGCGTGTCGATCTCGTCGAGAAACAGCGTGCCGCCCTCGGCTTCGCTGACCAGGCCGGGCGAGGCCTGGCGTGCATCGGTGAAAGCGCCGCGCTCGTGTCCGAACAGTTCGCTTTCCACCAGCGAATCGGCCAGCGCGCCGCAGTTGACGGCGATGAAAGGGCGGGACGCGCGCGCACTCAGGTAGTGCACCGCTCTTGCCCCCAGTTCCTTGCCCGTGCCGGTCTCTCCCCCGATCAGAACGGTCACGTCGAATTTCGCGATACGGCGTATCTGCGCAATGACGTGAGCGAACTGCGGCGAAGATCCAAGCAAGTTGGACTCCGCGATATCGACCATGACGCCCCCTGTACGGGGCATCGCGTCCTTTGCTCCATGCGACTCCCCGGACCGCGGATGTTGCCCCTCGCGGTGCGCGACCGCAATATGCATCGGCCAGGAAAAATTCGCGGATGCCGCGCGTCACGCTGGCGAAATGTCTTTTTCACGTGAAGACGCACAGGCAGATCGATGCGGCAGGGGGGCCGTCCATCATGTTCGCCAAGCTTGGCTTGATCTTGCTGATCCTGTTGTTCGGCGCGCTCGCCTTTGCCGGCGGCATGATGGCGCCCGACGACTGGCGCGCACCGATGCAGGCGTTCGCCGCGCGCTGGCGCGATCGTCCGGTTCTCGCAGCGCCGCATCTTCCTGCGGCAGCCGCTTCCGCCGCGGCACCGGCAGCGGCCGCCAGCGTGGTATCGACCAACGCCTTGCTGGTCACCAGCGACGTGACCGCAGCAGCTCCCGCGCCCGGTCAACCCGCCTACGCCTTGCAGCTGGGCCAGTTCGTCGATGCGGGCGATGCGGATGCGCTGGAGCGCTCGGCGCAGGGGCTTGGCCTGCCGCTGCGGCGCATCGCTGCCGTCGATCCCGACCATGCCGCATGGACGGTGCTTGCCGCCGGCCGCTTCCCCTCGCCCGCCGCCGCGCAGGACGCGGCGCCGCGTGTACAGGCGGTGCTCAAGCTCGCCAGCACGCCGGTGATCCGGCTGCCGGAGAGCAAACCCTCATCGTGAAAAGATGCCGGGCCGCGCGCGCGCCGGGTCGCGCCAGCCGGCTTCGCCCAGGGTCGGCACGAAGCACACGGTGATCTGCGCCATGCCTTGCGAGGTGAAGAACACGCGCTTGGTGGCGGACTGGCGGTCCGGCGTGACGAACCAGCGCTCGTCGCCTATCGCCAGGCCCCAGGACGAGACGCGGCACACCCACAGGTCGGCGATGCCGCGCGCGCTGACCAGCGCCACGCGCACCTCGGCCTCGCCCATCGTGTCGGTTACGTAGATGCGGGCCATGGCTTCCCCTGTGCGAGGGCGAGACATTGAGGTGCAATGGAGTGGACGTCAACTGCCAGCACCGAAGCACGAGGTGGAATCCTTGTCCTTCTGGCGACCCGAAGGTAGTCCCCATGGGAGAGAAGGTGGCGGCAGCCGGATGAGGGTACGGGCGGAGCGGTGCACATCACTCTTGCGCTCCGCCCGTACCCTCACCCCAACCCCTCCCTACCACGGGACTACCTTCGGGTCGCCGATGGGAGATGGGCTTAAGCACTAAGCAAAGCGAGCAGTGTTTGCGCGAGCCCACGCATCGAACGAACGCGGCGCCACGCCAGTGACACGCTGCACCGTCGGCGTCATCGCCCGCCCGCGTCCGTCGCGCACCGCCTCCAGCGACTGCGCCACGCCACGTGCAACCGGCTCGGGAATTCCGCTGGCAACCAATCCCTGCACCGTGTCCTCGATGCTTACGTCCACGCTGCGCAGCGTGCGGCCAAGCAACCCGGAAAGAATGTCCACCTGCTCCGGCACGTTCAGCAGCTCGCCGCCGGTGAGTTCCAGCGTCTGGCCCGCCAGTGAAGCATCCAGCAGCGCGCGCACCGCCACCGCGGCAATGTCTTCCGGCGCGATCATCGGCGCCCTGCCGGTGCCCATGGCGTTGTAGACCACGTCCTCGGCGCGGATCGAATCGGCCCAGCGCAAGGTGTTGGTCATGAAGCCCGAGGGCCGCAGCACGGTGCTGCGCAGGCCGGATGCGGCCAGCGTTTCCTCGTTGGCGCGATGCATTCTTCCCAGGAAGAACTCGGGATCGCCGGCAAGAATGCTGGAGAGAAACACCACGCGCGGCGCGCCGTTCGCTTTCAGCGCCGCGAGCAATGCCGGCAGCGCCGGCGGGTTCGGCCCGGTGTTGAGGAATACCGCCTTCGTGCCCAGTGCCGCGGCGCCCAGGCTGCCGGCATCGCTGAAATCGCCGCGGGCGATTTCGACGCGGTCAGCCAGTTCGCCGAGCTTGTCCGGGTCGCGTGCGAACACGCGCACCGCGTGTCCGGCTGCAAGCAATTGCCGCGCGATATGGCCGCCGATATTGCCGCTCGCGCCAGTGACCAGAAACATGTCCGTCGCCTCGTTGTGGGTGGGGTGCGCGGACGATAGGCTCCGCCCTACATTGGAACAATCCGTCGTTTTGCAACGTTCTGTTGCACAGGTGCAACAATCATGATCGACCTCAACGAGCTGCAGTACTTCGTGCAGGTAGCGCAGGCGCGCAGCTTCACCGCGGCGGGCGCGCACTTCGGCGTGCCCAAGTCCAGCGTCAGCCGCGCCATCGCGGCGCTGGAGCAGCGCCTGGGCGTGCGCCTGATCGAACGCACCACGCGCAGCATGGCGCTGACCGAGGCCGGCGAGATCTACCTGGAGCGCTGCCGCCGCGTGATCGAGGAAGCGGAACTGGCCGACCTGTCGATCGGCACCATGCAGGCCGCGCCGCGCGGGCGCCTGCGCATCGGCGCGCCGATAGCCTTCGCGCGCTTCATGCTCGGCCCGCGCCTGGCGGAATTCGCGCGGCGCTATCCGGAACTGCGCGTGCAGCTGCAGATCACCGCGGGCGAGTCCACGCCGCAGCAGGCCAACCTCGACGTGCTGATCCGCCCCGGCCCGCTGGAGGATTCGTCCTTGCTCGCGCGCCCGCTCGCCACCATCGAGCTCGGCCTCTACGCCAGCCCGTCGTATCTCAAGGGCCGGAAACTGCCCAAGACGCCGGCGGACCTGAGCCAGCTCGACGCGCTGATCACCGCCTGCGGCCCGCTCGGCCAGCCGGCCGAACAGACCATCTGGCGCCTGCACCGCGGCAAGGACGTGCAGGAAGTGCGCGTCGAGGCGCGCCTGTCCGTACCCGACCCCACCATCAATCACCAGCTCGCGCTGGACGGCGCCGGCGTGGCGATCCTGGCGCAGCACGGCGCGGCGCAGGCGGTGGCGAAGAAATAGCTGGTGCGCGTGCTGCCTGCATGGGAACCGGAACCGGTGGAACTGTTCGCGCTGTATCCGGCGCGGCTCAATGCCTCGCCGAAGGTGCGCGCGCTGCTGGAGTTCCTGCGCGGCTGAGCTTCGCGCTCAACCCGCGCCGTCTTCCTGCCAGCGCAGCACGCTGTAGCCCAGGCCGCCCTTCAAGGCCGTCAAGCGGAACGTGACGATCACGCTTGCCGCCGTGCCCTGCCCGTCCGTCGCCGAAGCCACGATGGTGCGCACCAGCCCGCCGCGCCACGCGCCGGCGGACTGGCCGTTCGGCAGCGGCGGCGGCGGTGTGCTGGTGGAAGTCATCGCGCGCAGCGCGGCGTAGCGTTCGGCCTTGGGCATGTCCATGTCCGGCTGGCTGGCCAGCACCAGCGGCGGCGCCAGCGCCAGGGTCGGCTCGGGGCGGCGCGACCACACCGTGATCGCGGGCGCCAGCTTGCGGTACAGCGCGGGCGTCATGCCCAGCACGGTCTGCAGCTGCTCGGGCATGTCGAATTCGCGATAGCGCGGTCCGCCGGCCAGCCCCGCTTCGGCGTAGCGTTTGGCGCCTTCTTCGTGGAACAGCTTGGCGTTCGTGTCGCGCGTCTCCTGGATATTCGCGGCGAGCTGCGTCGCGGTGGCGTCGTCGGCGCCCGCGGCGACGAACAGCCGCTGCAGCACGCGCGGATCGGCCGCGTTGATGTCGACCTTGCCCAGCTCGTCCTGGATGCGGATATCGATATCGTGGTCCTGCAGCCGCAGACGGTAGCGGCGCCCGTCGCCGACCCAGCGCCCGCCGCTGCGGCTGACGCATTCGGCCAGCGCGCGCATGGCGCCGGCTTCGGCGAGATAGCGCAGCTGCACGCGGTTGGAGAGATAGCGGGTCTGGATGGATTCGGTGCGCGCCAGCGTGGCGAAGCCGCCGAGCAGGATGGCCAGCAGCGTGCAGGCCCACAGCACGACGAGCAAGGCGATGCCACGATTGCGA
The DNA here is from genome assembly GCF_012275375.1 of Dyella sp. SG609. Classification (GTDB taxonomy): domain Bacteria; phylum Pseudomonadota; class Gammaproteobacteria; order Xanthomonadales; family Rhodanobacteraceae; genus Dyella_D; species Dyella_D marensis. The sequence goes on from NZ_JAAZQJ010000002.1 coordinate 298,073, forward strand.
CGGCGGTTTGTCGCGCTCATGGCTTCGCTCCGTCCAGCGCCTTGGCCAGGGCGCCGACGTTCAGCGCATACGGGTTCTGGCGGATCGGCGCCTGCAGCCACAGCCAGGCGGTGGCGTCCTCGCGCCCGGCCTTGTTGCCCTCGTCGGCCTTGCCGCGTTCCAGCTCGATGGTCACCAGTTCCGGCGTGCGCCCGGCCACGTTCCAGCGATCGCGCCAGCTCGCTTCGGCGCCTTCGCGATCGCGGCCGTAGTAGCGGAACCGCCCGCCGCGCACGCCTTCCGCCAGCGACTCCGGCTCGAACGCGGCACCGGCGCCGCCGGAAGTCAGCGGAGCGCTGCCCAGCTCCAGCTTCAAGGCACCCTTGCCGTCGTCCACCAGCGCGAGCGCCTGCAGCTGCGGACCGGCACGATCGAGATAGCCCGGCAGCGGCGCGACGAAACGCATGCTGCGCGGCTCGCCTTCGAACACCACGCCGTCGCCTTTCGCATCCAGCTTCCACGGCAGCGCGCGCGCCTGCATCAGGTCGCGGCGCAGGAACTGCTGCAGCGAACGCGCCTCATCATTGCGCTCCAGCGCGGCGGAGCCGGTGTTGACCGAACGCGTGGCGGTCCGGATGCCGTAGAAAACGCCAAGCAGCAGCAGGCTGAGCAGGGCCAGCGCGCTGAGCACTTCCAGCAGGCTGAAACCGCGCGGCGCGATGCGCTGCATTACGGCGTGCCCCGCCGCGCGGTGCGCAACGTGACGTAGGTGAGCTCGCGCGGCCGCCGCGCGTCGCCCCAGAGCACATGCAACTCCACGCGATACAGCATCAGTGCCGCATCCGGCGGCAGCTCGCCGTCCTGCCAGGGCAGCACGCGCAGCCGCCAGCGGTAGTCCTTGTCGAACCTGCCTTCGTGTTCGCCGGGCGCCAGCGGTTCGGCGATGCCCAGCGCGTCGAGCTTGCCCTGCGCGAGCATGTCCGCGTGCGTGGCCTGACCGAGTTTGTCGGTGAGGTTCAGCGAGGCGCTCGCCACGCGCATCAGCGCGGCGACGGCGATCGCCAGCAGCAGGATGGCGGCGATGGTTTCGAGCAGGCTGAAGCCTTGTTGCCGGTTCATAGGCGCACCCTACGCCGCACGCATGACAGCCAGACGCACGAAAAAACACCAGAGAACAAACCTCTGACACACCAAAAAACACAGGAGAGGCAAGCCTCTCCCGTGCGTTCCACGGCAAGTGGAACCGTCGTCGATCAGTTGATGCAGCCGTTGATCTGGGTCTGCGTGATCGAGGTGGCGCTGACGTCCAGGAACGCCAGACCGGTGCCGGCGCCGATGGTGCCCGTGGCGGCGACGATCGAGCTGTTGTACGGGGCGCCGATCAGCGCGCGCACCGAAGCGGCGTCCGCGCCGTTGTTGGCGCTGTTGCCCAGCAGGTAGGACACGGCGACGATCGGATAGCCCGCGGCCGGGGTGGCATACGCGTCCGGCTTCACCAGGGCGATGCAGCTGGTGGACGGGGCGCCGGCGATCGCGGCGAAGGTCGGACGGCCGGTGTTGGCGTCCACGCCGGTGATGGCGTTGTTGTAGACCACGTCGGTGCTGCCGATAGCCACCTTGTGGTTCGTCGCGTCGCCGAGATCGGCCACCGGATCCTTGCCGTCCACCGTGGCCACCGAGCCGAACGCAGCCTGCGCGTTGGCGGCTTCGGCGTAGCCGATGGCGCCCGGCACGCTGAGGATCTGGTTGACGACGTTGGCGTTTCCGCTCTGGCCGTTCCAGTTCGGCGTGGTCGAGGTCAGCGTGAAGTACTTCTGCACCACGTTGACGTACGACTGGTCGGTGACGAAGTGCTTGGCCGGCGTGCTGCCCGGGCAGTTCTTCGACAGGAAGTTGGAGAAGCCGAAGCTGGTGCCGCTGCCGTCGGAACGGTAGACCACCGTGATGGTGTCCGGCGAGGAACCGGCGACGCCCAGGTCGCTCCACTTGGTGATGGCGCCGCTGAACACGCCGCAGACCTGCGCGGTGGTCAGGGCCAGCGTGCCGGACACGGCGGAGTTGTTATAGACGATGGCGATGCCGCCAGCGACGGCCGGGAACTGCACCGGGAAGCTGGAGGAACGGTTGGCAACGTAGTTGTTGTAGTCGGTGGTGGACAGCGGCGAATCCGAGCCGGCGAAGTTCGGCTGGGTCAGCGTGGTGCGGTTGATGTGCGAGTCGCTGGCGCCGAAGCCGGTCGGCGCGGTCGAGCCGTTCGGGCAGGCGTTCTGCACGCTGGTGCCGCTGACGCCGGCGAGGATGTTCTTGCCCGCGCCGCTGCCGGTCTGGCAGTACGAAGCGCCGGTACCCGTCACGCTCTTGTAGGCACCGAGCAGGGAGTTGGCATCCGGCGCATAGTTCAGGCGATTCGACACGTCACCGACGTAGCCCACCGCCGGCAGCGTGGCGCCACCGCCGACCTGGATGGCGGCATGAGCCGAGGAAGCGGCGGCGAAAGCCAGCACCAGGGCGCCCGCAAGCTTCTTCATGCGGGTATTTCCATTAAACCCGAAGATCATGACATACCCCTACTTTGAAAATACCTCCGGAGTGGAGGCCGTGGATTTTGTACAGGCCTGGAATGACGCATCGATTAAAGCTAGATGTAATCGAAAATTTCTTTCCGATGACTCGTTTTTTCCAAATAATCCAAATGACACGGACGAAGACTTATTCGACACCGCCGTCACGCCGCGCATACGGATGCGCGCGGCGCGCGCGTAAAAAGCGCGATCAGGCTCGCGCATCGAATTCGTGCAGCATCGAGATGACTTCCGGATCGAGCTCGCGCTCCTCGCGCAGCGCGCGCAGGTCGGCGCCGCCGAGTTCGCGCAGCACGCTGCGCACCGAGGCGCGGCGCCCCTCGCGGCACCACACGTTAAAAACGCCCACCAGCAGCGGCGCGGCGCTGTGCACGCCGCGCTCGCCCGGCGGCGCGCGGCGGCGCAGGCGCGACCTCAGCAGGTAGGAAAGGCGCGCGTTGAGCGAGGCGATGGGCGATTCGCTGATCTGCCGGATCAGCTCGGGACTGCATTGATCGATCAACCGCTCGGCCATTTTCTCCTGGCGCGCCTCAAGCAATTGGAGCAATGCCTCGGATAATGCGAAAGCCCTGCCCCGACCAGGCTGCTGCACGGTTATTTAACTCCCTGTCGAATGGATTTTCCCGAAAAAGCTAATAAAACTCCGGACAAAATCACGCCGCGGCGTTTCCATGATGGAAACGCCCCATTATCGATGGCGCTGTCGATTTACTCCGCCAGCCGCTTGCGCTCGTCCGCGGTGAGCTGCTGCCTGGCGCGCGTGCCCAGCATGCCGCCGCCCAGCACCTGCACCGGGCTGCTCGGGTCGTACGGCCGCGGCGCGCCGCGGCCGTTGTCCAGGCTCGCGCTGCCGTCGCCGTAGCCGAGCACCTGTACCGAGATCACCGAAGGCTGCTTGCTGCGCGCATCGTCCTGCTGCTGCCTGGCCATGTCCTCGGCGGCCTTGCTCACCGCGCTGGCCGCGGCGCTGGCCGCATTCAGCGCGCCGACGTTGACCGCCTGCGCCACCGGCACGCCGACTTTCTCGCCCTGCACCTGGATGTTGTCGGCGTTGACCACGCGCGCCGCCGCCACGATCAGGTTGCCCGACACGCGGATGCCGGCGTCGCCCGCATCCACCGTGCCGCGCGGCGCCACCAGGTACACGCTGCCGCTGGGCGCGCCCGGCACGGTCTGCAGCGTGGCGATGCCCGCGCCGCTGACCTGGCCGCGCGCATCCAGCCGGCACCAGGCGTCGATGGTGCACAGATAGGTGGGCGGCGGAATCTCGGTGGTGGTCTTGGCGCCCTGGCCGGCGTTGATGTCGCCGTTGGAACTCCACAGCACCAGGTCGCCGCCCTGTTCGGTGAACACGCGGCTCTGCGCCAGCAGCACGCTGCGGTCGGTGAACAGGTTGATGTTGCCCTGCTCCAGGGTCAGCACGCCCATGGTGTTGGGACCGGCCACCACCTTGCCCGAACTGTCGGCGATCACCGGTGGCGCCGAGGCGCTGCCGAGCAGCGCCTGGCCGCCCGGCCCCAGCACGGTGACGTCGCCGCCCTGCTGGGTCTGGATGGTGGTGCTGCGCAGATCCAGATCGCCGGTATCGACGGTGTGCTGCGCGCCGTTCAAGCCGCCCTGGCCCGAACCGTTGGCGGTGTAGCCCAAGTCCGCCGGGAACAGCGTGTCGATCGCCGCATAGCCGCGGGCGTACTGGTTGAAGTAGGTGCTGCTCTTGTCGTTGTAGTCGGCGCCCACCTTGGCCAGGATGCCGAACAGCGCTTCGGACACGAACTGCCGCTGCACGTAGTCCGGCTCCTGCGCGAACAGGCGGCGCGCATCGGCCGGCGCCAGCGTCACGCTGAGCTGGTCCTGCGCATAGCCGGTATCGACCGCGCGCCCGGCCACGCGGCGCTGCATGAAATCCACCAGCTCCGGCATCAGGCTGTCCAGGCCCGGCGCCGTGGCATCCACGTACCTGGCCAGGAAGTCGGCGGTCGCCACGCCCGGCGCGATGCCGAACAGCACGCTGACGTCGGCGCTGGCATGCGGCAGGTAAGGATTGAAGCGGTTGCCGATCGCCTCGATGCCGGTCTCGCCGCTGCTGCGGATGGTGATGTTGTTGGCCACTTCGCCCTGATTGGTGAGCGGCCCGATATTGCGCCCGGCCTCGATGAGGAAGCTGCCCGGCCCGCCCAGCAGCAGGGCCGGCGCAAGCTGGTACGCGCCCGGGTCGTTCTTGACGTCGGGACGGAAGGTCTTGCTCACCGCCATGTCGTAGATGTCGCGGCCGGCCGAGACCAGGGTGACGTCGGCATCGTGCACGTGCTGGCCCAGCAGCGACAGGTTGACGATGTCGCGGCCGGCGCGGATCAGCGCGGGCTTGGACGGCGTCAGCTGCAGCGAGCGGTACGGGAAGCCGGAAGCCGCGGTCACACCGTTGGCGATATCGCCATGCAGCGCATACACGCGCACCGGCTGGTAGTCGCCGCCGTGCAGCGCCACCTGCGGATGCAGCACGCTGCTGTAGACGCTGTTGAGGCTGTCCAGGTAGCCCATGCTCCACAGCGCGCCGAAGTTCGACGGATCGCCCTCGCCCTGCGGATGCAGCGCCGACGGCAGCAGCCCCGCCGCCGCTTCGATCAATCCGAAGCCGTAGGTGTTGTCGCCGGTGCCCAGCTGCATGGTGTAGACCTGCTGGCTCAGCGCGATGTTCTGGTCGGCCAGCAGGCTCAGGTTGCCCAGCGCCGACGGATACAGCGCACCGGCGCCGCGGATGTCCAGGCTGCCGTCGAGCGCGCTCAGGCTGAGGCTGGCCGGCAGGATCGCGCCGGGATTGCGCACGGTGTCGGCATAGCCATAGTCGAACAGCGCACCCGGCAGCCGCAGGCTGTCGAACACCACGTTGCCGGCGACCGAGCCGGCGCTGAAGGAGGAACCGGTGCTGTAGCTCTGCGCATCGCCGCGGCCCGCCGGCAGCACGGCCAGCGCCAGCGGGTTGGCATCGGCCAGCACGTACGAGGGGTTGTAGACGCCGCCGATATCCACGCCGGCGCGCGCCCGCACGTCCAGCTGCGCATCCTGCAGCGCGAACAGCGTGGACACCGGCGTGCTCAGGCCGCCGTACTGGCTGTCGGAAGCCGGCGCGGTGAAGCTGAAGTCGGCGCCGATCGCGCCGCCCGCGGCGATGCTGCCCTGGCCCTTGGCCACGAAATACGTGCCGCTGAGGATGTCGCCGCCGGCATGCACGTCGAGGTTGCCGCCGCCGTAGGTGGTCACGCCCTGGCCGCCGGTATTCGCCTTCCAGGTGGTGGGCAGCGACACGGAGAGCTGGCGGATATCGCCGCCCGCGTCCACCGCCACGTTGCCGCCGGCGCTCATCACGCCCTGGCCGAAGTTGGCGAAGTTGATCGACGAGGCCGAGCCGTCCGCCGCGTTGGCGGTCTGCATCCACGGCCACCAGTACTGCGAGATGTCGGTGCCGGCCACCGTGGTGGCCGCACCGCTGGTGTCGACCACGCGCTGGATGCCGTCGATGTCGCCGCGCGCATCCAGGCTCAGGTCGCCGGCATGTTCCGGATTCACCTGGCCGGTGCTGAGCATGTACGGCGTGGTGGCCAGCGGCGAGTTCCAGTTCGGCCGGATCACGCTCACGCCGGTGGACGTGCCGGTGCCTTGCGCCGGCGTGCCGGCGGTGTAGATCGCCGCGGGTGCCGCCGCATCCAGCCAGCTGATGTCGCCGCCGCTGGCGATCTCGATCGAGCCGCTGCCGGTGCGCACCGTGGTGGGCAGCAGCACGGCCTTGCCGTTGGTCTTGCTCTGCTGGCCGGTCGGCGTGGTGGGCGTAAGCGTGTCGACCACGGCGAAGTGGCCGTCGAGGTTGACGTCGCCCGCGCCGGCCAGCGTGGCCAGCGGATCGACGGCGTCGACCTGCGCGCCGGCCACCAGCCGGTACGAGGTGCTGGAACCGCCCAGCAGCGTCGCCGAAGCGAGCGAGGCGGGGCTGCCGAGCGAAGGCATGTTCGACGGGCTGTTGTTCGCGGCGCTGGCCGGCACCGGCACGGTGGTGCCGCCGCCGGGCTTGAACGGATCGGACTTCGGCGCGAACGGCGCGTAGAACAGCTGGCTGCCGGCGGTGACGTTGCCGACGCTGCCGGACACGTACTTGAAGTACGCGTTGTGGCCGTTGACGTACAGCGCGTAGTCGGTGCTGTACTTGCTGTAGTCGCTGTCCAGCGGCAGCAGCAGCGGCGGCGGCGTGACGATGCGCTTGGCCACCGGGTTGGTGGCGAAGTTGGCCTTCAGCCAGGTCTGGTAGGCGCCGACGTAGTCCTGGTAGACCGGGTAGTCCGCGGGGTTCACCGGCGTCAGCGTGCTCGGCTTGTAGACCAGGAAGCCCTTGGCCGTCGGTCCGCCGATGCGGTTGAAGGTGTAGGCCCAGGCATTGGCGGTGGTGCCGTCGCCGACTTCGCCGATGTATGCCTCGTAGTTGCTGTAGTAGTCGCTCGACTGTCCGGCCAGCGGCGCCTGCAGCGCCTGGTAGTACGGATCGCTGGCGATGCTGACGGTGCCGCCGCCGGGCGTATAGCCCTGCGCGGCGGCGCCGTCGCGCAGCTTGATCGAACCGTTCCACAGCCCGTTGGCATCGAGGAACTGCTGCGACTTCTGGTAATCGGCCAGCGCCTTGCCGTACAGCGGATCGCTCGGGTCGGACTTCGGCGCGAACGGCGCGTAGAACAGCTGGCTGCCCGCGGTGACATTGCCCACGCTGCCGGACACGTACTTGAAGTACGCATTGTGGCCGGTGATGTAGATCGCGTAGTTCGAGCTGTAGCTGGCATAGTCGCTGTTCACCGGCTGCAGCAGCGGCGGCGGCGTGACGATGCGCTTGGCCACCGGGTTGGTGGCGAAGTTGGCTTTCAGCCAGGCCTGGTAGGCGGTGGCGTAGTCCTGGTACGCGGCGTAATCGCCGACATTGAGCGGCGTCAGCGTGCTGGGGCTGTAGACCAGGAAGCCCTTGGCCGTCGGCCCGCCGATACGGTTGTAGGTATAGGCCCAGGCATTGGTGGTGCTGCCGTTGCCGACTTCGCCGATATACGCCTCGTAGTTGGTGTAGTACGCGGCGGTCTGGCCGGTCATGGGCGCCTGCAGCGCCTGGTAGTACGGGTCGCTGGCGATGCTGACGGTGCCGCCGCCCGGCGTATAGCCCTGCGCGGCCGCGCCGTCGCGCAGCTTGACCGTGCCGTTCCACAGCCCGTTCGCGTCCAGGTACTGCTGCGAGACGGTGTAGGCGGCCAGTGCGGTGCCGTAGCCGTGGTCGTCCACCGGCGGCGGCGGTGCCGGCGGATTGGCCAGGGCCGCGCCGTTGTTCTGCTGATAGAAGCCGTCGGTGATGCTCGCGGCCAGATCCAGGTCGCCCGCGGCGCGCACCGTCAGCATCGGCGCCATGCCGTTGTAGCGGTAGGCCAGCGCGATGCTGCCGTCGCTCTGCGTGGTGCCGGCGCCAAGGTTCCAGTGGGTCAGCACCGCGATGTCGCCGCCGCGCGTGCCGTCGGCCGGATTGACCAGCTCGATACCCGGGCGCAGCTGCAGGTTGGCGATGCCGGCGTAGCGCGCGCCGAAGGCATAGCCCGGCTGCTGCACGTAGCGCATCAGCGTGCCGGCGCCCTTGCTGGCGTCGCCGCCGACGTAGCCGTAGAAACCGGCATGGTCGCCATTGGCCTGCTTCGGGACGAAATAATTGTTCTGCAGGTATTGCTTGAGCTGCGCATCGTCGGCAGGCGGCGGCAGGATCTTGCCGCTGGCATCGGTCCAGGTGCCGGCGACCAGCGACGGCGTGCCGCCGGTGCTGGTGGCATACCAGCCGGCCGGATCGATCAGCCCGTCGAAGTGTTTGGACGGATCGGCCGAGGCGTCCTTGGTGCTCCAGCGCGCGTAAGGCTCCAGCGTCACCACGCGCGCGCCCTTGACGCTGGCGCCGCCGCCGTCCAGCGCGATGCGCACGTCGCCGTTGGCGAGCAGCGGCGCGCGCAGGCTCAGCGAGCCGCCGGAGAACGCATCCGCCGAACCGCCGGACACGTCGATCAGCGCCTGCGCGCCCAGATGGATGGAACCGGAATCGGCGTACTGCACGTTCTGGTAGCCGTACTGGCTGTTGAGCGTGCCGTCCGTGTTGCCGCCGGTGCCGATCACCACGTCGCCGCCGCGCTGCGCGGCCACGCTGCTGGTGGCGATCAGGCTGCCTTCGACGTCCACGCCGCGCTCGCCGTACAGCTCGATGCGGCTGCCCGAAGGCGCCGACGCATCGACGCGCCCGTCGATCGCCACCGTGCCGCCGGCCGCGGTGAGGAACACCTTCTGCGCGCGCAGCGTGTTGCCGGCCGACAGATGCAGGTCGCCCGCGCCGGTGGTCAGCTGGAACAGGCCGGTGGCGCCCGCGGCCGCCGCCATCTGCGCGGCGGCATCCAGATCGATCGCGGTGCCGCTGCCCAGGGTGAGATAGCCGCCGCGGTAACCGTCCTTGGCCTGGCCGCGCAAGGTGCCGGCCAGCGACAGCGCCGCACCCGCTTCAGCATCGAGGCTGCCCGCATCGCCGCCGCGCGCGGCGCCGGAGAAGTCCAGCGTGGCGCCCTGCGCCAGGCCGATGCCGCCGTGGTCGGCCAGCAGCGTGAGCGTGCCGCCGGCCGCATACGTGGTGGTGTCGAAGAAGGTCTTGTTGATACCGCCGACCGTGAGCAGCGCGCCGCTGTTCATGGTCAGGTCGCCGCTGGTGGCATGCACGCCGAGCTGGCCGGCAGGCGCCGCCACCGTGGTGCCGATCGACACGCTGCCGCCGGTGAGATTGAGCGCGCCGCCCAGGTGTTCGCCGCCGATCGCGCCCGGCGTACCGACGATGCGCAGCGCGCCGATGGTGATCAGCTGCGTATTGGCGCCGTCGCCGGCAAGCAGCCACGGCGTGCTGAGGTTGACGTCCAGGCTGCCGAAGTCGAAGCGGCCGGTGCCCAGGCCCTGCATGCCCTGCGCCGCCGTGGCGGAAAAGCCGCCGAAGCCGCGCAGGCCGGTGTTGCCGGCGCCGAAATCCACTTCGCCCGCATGCGCCGTGAACTGGCCGCTGCCGGCCGCGAACGTGCCGTTGGCCGCGCCCAGGTCGTTGGACAGGCCGAGCTTGCCGCCGGCCTGGATGTCCACCGTGCCGCCGTCGCTGGCGAAGGCGCCCGCGCTGAGGTTCAGGTCGTGCGCCAGGTCGATGCGCACGTTGCCGAGGAAGTTCATGTCGCCGCGGCTGCGCAAGGTGACGCTCTGCGCGCCGCGCAGCAGGTTGAGCGTGTCGCCGCCGATCACGAAGCCGCTGGTGCCGCCCGGCGCGCCGGCGCCGTCGCCGAGGAAGCTGATGCGGTTGCTGTTGGCGTCGATCGCCTGCGCCGAGAGTTCCGCGCTGGCATCCACATGGGTGTTGCCGGTGGCATCCAGGGTCAGCGCCGCGCCGCCGTCGATGCGCGCATCCGCGGCGATGCTCAGCGCGCCGCCCGGGTTCGCCGAAACGTTGTTGCGCACGATGCCTGCCGCGCCGTTCTGCGAGACGCGCAGCAGCGCGCCGTCGCCGCTGACCGCGGCGATCGCCTGGCCGTTGGCGCCGGTGCCCGCGACGACGCCGAACACCAGCGGCAGGCTGGCCACGCCGGTGCCCTGCCCGCTGGCGCGCAGCACGCTGCCGGAAGCCAGCAGCACGCCCTGCGCGCCGCTGTTCGCACCGCCATTGGCAGTGAGCAGGATTTCCGCGCCCTGCAGCGGATGCGCCGCGTCGTTGGCCAGCAGCACGCTGTCCGCCACCACGGTGACGTGGTCGCCGTCGGTGCCGCGCTGGCGCGTGCCGCCCAGCAGCAGGCTGCCGGCGCCCAGCGTGCTCAGGCCGTCGGCCGAGAGTGTGAGATAGCCGTCGCGCGCCGTGCTGTCGGCGCCGGCGATCTGGATCGCCTGCGCCGCGATATCCACCTGCGAGCCGCGGCCGCCCTTGGCCGGCGCGGCGGTAAGCGTGGCGCCGAGATCGAGCGTGCGGGTGGCGGCCAGGCTCAGCCGGCCGGCATCCGCGGCCAGCGCCGGCGCCACCTGGGCAGCCTTGCTGGCGAGATTGCCGAAGAAGATGTCGGCATCGCTCAGCGTGTATTGCGAGTACTGCTGCCAGACCTGGCCCGACTGCACCAGGAAGCTGGTGTTGCGTGCATCGCGCGCGCCGCTCAGCGCGTCGGCGAAGTAGCCGCTGATCGCCAGCGTGCCGTCCGGCCGCACTGCGTTCGCGCCGAGCACGCTGTCCGTCGCGCCGGTGTCCTGCACCACGCGGTAGGCGCCCGGCAAGGTCGCGTAGCGCGCCGGCAGCAGCGTGTAGTAGCCCGCCGGCAGGCCGGGCGCACCCGAGAGGTAAACCGTCTGGCCCACCGAGGGACCGGCGCCGCCCTGCTTGGCGAACGCGGCGTCGTAAGCCGATACCGGCGCCTGATAGCCGGGCAGGATCGCGTAGATCGCGCGGCCGTCCGCGTACTGCGGCACCTGCGCGGACGCCGTGCCGCTGTAGCTGGTGCCGTACTGCGCCAGCACGTCGCGCGTGCCGCCGGTGCCGCTCACCCATTCGGCCGCCTGCAGATGGCCGCCGCCGGAAAGATCGATGCCGGCGCCCGCATCCAGCGCGAGGCCGGCGCCGTTGAGCGCGATCTGCTTGGACGGCGGCGCGGTGAGATCCGGCGTGTCGTTGGTGGGATCGGCGTCGTAGCGCCACTGCACGCCGTCGATGGTGCGCCCGTAAGGCACGGTGGCGCCGCCGAGCGAGACCGAGGTGAGGCTGCCCGGCGCCAGGTGCACCGACTGGGTCACGGCCAGCGGGAACAGCTTCGGGTCTGCACCGAGCGCGCCGGCCTGCGCCGCCGCATCGGTCACGCCCAGGATCAGGCTGCCCGACGGCGCGCGCAGCGTGCCCTGCTGCTCGATATGGTTGGCGCTGAGCAGCAGCGTGCCGCCGGCGGACAGCGGCGTGGCGCTGCTGCCGTTGGGCAGGATGCTGAGCGTGGTGTCGATCGCAGTGCCGCTCGCGTCCTTCAAACCTGCACCGTTCGCCACGATGGCGAAGCGGTAGTCGGTGGCCGGATACAGCTGCGCCGCCTTGAAGCTCAGGTTGCCGGTGCTGTACAGCAGGCCCGGCTGCGCCTTGCCATTGGCATAGGCGAGCAAGGCCGGCGCCTGGAAGCGGATGTCCGAGGCAGACGCAAAATCCGCCGCGTTCCAGCGCTGCAGATTCAGCCAGCCGCCGATATCGATGAAGTTCGCCTGTACCGACAGCGTGCCATCGCCGGCCATCGCTATCGGCGCCGCGCCCGGCACCACGCCGCCGGTGAGGTTGACGTACGGCGCGGCGATGCTGACGTGGCCGTTGCCGCTGGCATAAGCCGTCGCGTTGCCGGCCAGGCCGGTCGCGCCTGCCGGCAGCGCCTGGATCGCGGGGGCGTTGACGATGAAGGCGCGGCCCAGCGAGAGATGCACGTCGCCCGCGAAACCGAGCGGCACGGCGGTGGCGAAGTCGGTGGTGCTGCCCTGCGACGCATCGGGGCCGATCGCCAGCGTGCCGATGCCGGAACCGGCAAGCCGGTCGGCGGCGAAATGCAGCAGGCCCGAAGGCGCCGCCGCCTCGACCGCGCCGCCGCTCTGCGCGCCCTGCGGCAGCAACATGCCGGACTGCTGGATCAACACGCCGCTCGCCTGCGGCGCACCGTTCTGGCCCTGCTTGTGGCCCAGGCCGACCAGGCTCAGCGTGCCGCCTTCGGCCTGCGCCGCGCCGCCCGTGGCCTGCAGCTGTCCGTCGAAGTACAAGCCCGCCGCGGCGGCCAGCCGGATGCTGCCGGCGTCGCTCCATACCGGCGTGCTGAGGTAGCGCGTGGCATTACCCAGGCCGCCGGGATCGCTCGCCGGCAACTGGAAGTTGTCCGCCACACCGGCGACGTCGATGCGGCTGCCCTGCTCGGCCACGACGTAGCCGCCGTTGCCCTGCAGCGTCACCGCGCCGCCATCCAGCACCGTGCCGGTGCGCGGCAGCTGCGGCGTGCCGTCCGCACCGGCCACCGCGGCGGCCCAGGGATCGATCAAGGCCACACCGGAAGCATCCAGCACAGCTGATGCGCCCAGCCACACGCGCGGCGTCACCTTCGGCAGGCCCGCATTGCGCGACAGCGCATTCGTGGAAACGCTGATGCTGCCGCCCGGTGCGCTCAGCACGCCCAGCACGGTGGTGGCCTGCGTGCCGGCCAGCGCGATGCTGCCGCCCGCATCCACCGCGATCTGCGCGCCCTCGCCCACCGACACCGAACCGCTCACGCCGGCGTACTGCGGCGCGCCCTTCGATGGATCGTTGGGATTGACCGACCAGTCGAGGTACTGACCGCCGCTCAGCGAGAAACCCGGGCCGGCGCTGCTGTCGCGCGTGGCATAGCGGTGATACGCATCGAGCACGCCGACCGTGGCATAGATACCGGCCGGATGCGCGGCATCCCGTGCATACAGGTCGCTGCCGGTGGGCGCGGTAAGCAGCGCCTGGTAGTCCGCCAGCAGGTTGCCGCGCGTCACGCGCACCTGGGTGCCCGGCGCGACGATGCCGTCGGTGAGCGCGGTAAGCGCGTAGCGGTCGAAACCCTGGCCGGCGAAGAAGCCGGCGTCCAGGTACAGGCCATTGGCCATCGGCATCGCCGCGCGATCGCCGCCGACCTGCACGTAGTTCGCCTGCAGGGTCAGCGTGCCGCCGCCGCTGAAGCCGTAGCCCAGCAAGGTGCCGTCCAGGCGCAGCGCACCGTGGTCCAGCGCCCTGGCCTGCTGGAATTCCGCCTTGACGTTGCCATAGGTGACCAGGCTGATATCGCCGCCCTGGCCGGCCGGCACGCCGTTCTTCAGCTGCACGCGCGCATCGGCGCCGACATAGCCGCCGCCGGAAACATCGAGCGTGCTACCCGTGTCGAGCAGCACCGAGCCGGTGGCGTCGGAGTTGTTCGGGCCGATCGAGGCATTCGCGGTCAACGCGATCCTACCGCCGTCGACATAGCGGTTGCCCACGCGCGCATCGGCGGCCAGGCCGCTGTCGTTCACCCACAGGCCGCGCGTGCTCAGCGTCGCGCCGTTGCCGATGGTGATGTCCGGACGCAGCATGCTGCCATCGGCCGCCTGCATGGCCGGCGTATCCAGCCCGGGGCCGTTCGAAGTGAGGCTGATCGAACCGGACGGCGTGCTGATGTTGCCGAGCACCGTCACGCGGCTGGCGGTGTACGCCACGCTGCCGCCGGGACGCAGCGCCAGCATGGCGCCGGCCTGCTGCAGGATCTGCGAACCGCTGTCGCCGGTGGACAAGGCGATGCTGGTGAAGCCCGCGCCGCTCAGCATGCCGGTGGAGATCGGCAGCCACCAGCGCAGGTCGCTGTCATGCGCGGTGCCGGCCGGCTGCGCGGCCGTGACCGTGTCCCATACCGTATCCGCATCGAAGCCCGGCGCAAGCTGGTCCAGCGCCAGCGTGGACTGCTGCAGCAGGATGCCCGGCGCGTAGCTGTAGCGCGTGTCCAGGCCGATCGGCGGCACGCTGAAACGGAACGTGCCGCCGGCCGGCTGCTTGCCCTGCCCGACCTGGTTGCGGCCGGCGAAGGACTGCGCCGAGACGTCGCCGTCCAGCACCAGCGCATGGCCGGCCTGCACGTCGAGCGTGCCGGCGTCGCCGCCGGCGATAAAGCCGGGATTCCAGCGGCGCGAGCCGGCCAGCATGCCGTTGTTGTAGGTCTGGCTGATGCCCCAGCGCACGTGGTCCTGCGTGTACTGGCCGGCATAGCCGACATACGTCATGTCGGGATCGGCCGCGGCGATGTCGTACACGCGGCCGTTGGCGCCGAGCAGGTTCGGCGTTTCGATCCAGCCGGCCTGGTAGGAGAGAAAGCCGCCGTCGAGATTGAGCTGCGAACCGGAGCGGACGATCACTTCGCCGCCGTGCAGCGACACCGCGCCGCCCCTGGTCATCAGCTGGTCGACCGTGCGCGGCACGTTCTCCACATAGCCGGCCACGTTGAGGATGGGGCTGCCCACCCAGTCCAGGCCGTCCGCGCGCGTGCCGCTCTGCGTGCTGTCGACCAGCACGTTCTTCTGCGTGTACAGGAAACCGTTGCGCAGCAGCGGCGAATTGGCCAGTTCGTTCTGGCCCACGCGCGCCACGTTGACCAGCAGCGCCGACATCGGCAGCACCACGTTGGCCAGGCCGGAGACGTCGATCACCGCACCGCTGTCCACGTAGACGCGGCCCGCCGTCGGCGAGGTGTCCTGCGCATAGGTGTGCGCGGCGATCGCCACGGCGGCGCCCGGCGCTTCCAGCAGCGAGCCGGATTGCAGGTTCACGGTGGCGCCGTCCAGGCTCAGCGTGCTGCCCTTGAACGCGGCGTTCGCCGCGGCGCTGGACGAGGTGGTGCTGCCGTCCTTCTCCGGCAGCACCGTGGTGACCGAACCCGGCGCCAGCAGCAGCACGCCGCCGCGCACGAAATCCAGCAGGCCGCCCGCACCGCTGGCCTGGTCGCGCGCATTCAGCTCGATGCTGCCCGGAAAGGCCACGCTGGTCGAAGCCAGCGCGATGCCGGCCTGGGTCACGTCGTGGCCGAGCATGTGCACGCTGCCGCGGCGCGCCTGCACCAGGCCGGTGTTGATCACGCTGCCCATCGGCGCGTTGGGGCCGGAGCCGTCGTTGATGCCGGCGATGCCGAGCGCGGCATTGACGCCGTCGGCGCCGGCCGGGTTGTAGAACGCGGTGCCGCCGGCCAGGAAAGCCTGGCCATCGTCGGCGACGATCGCGCCGGCGTTGGACACGTGCGGCGCGGCGATCAGGGCAAAGCCCTGCTTGCCGGTGGTGATGCTGGCGCCCTTCTCGATCACCACGTCGTGGCTGCGGCCATCGGTGAACACACCGTTGACCAGCAAGGCGGTGGTCGAAGCCTGGTCGGCGATGCCGCCGTTGAGGAAGCGCGCATTGCTGGCCGCGATGTCGCTGCTGAACAGGCTGAGCGAACTGGCCAGCAGCGAATGCGTATTCACCTGGCTGCCGGCGCCGAACAGGATGCCGTTGCGGTTGAGCAGATAGACCGAACCCTCGGCCTTGATCTGGCCGAAGATCCTGCTCGGCGCGCCGCTGGGGTCCTGAATGCGGTTGAGCGCGATCCAGTCGTTGCTGCCGTTGGACTGGTTGCCGCCGCTCTGGTTGAAGTACAGCGTGGTGTTGCGGCCGACGTTGAAGCTGTCCCAGGTGAGGATGGCCTTGGACGAGGTCTGCTTCACCTCCACCGTGGTCCTGCCGCCGGCCGCACTTTGCACCGGCGCGTTGGCGTTCTGCCACAGCGCGGGATTGCGCACCGCGTCGGCCGCCATCTGGAGGCCGCCCGCGGCGATGCCGTCGGGCACCGGCGACACCAGCTGCTGCGCCGCCTGTTGTGCGGCCTGTTGCGCGCTGAGCTGCGCGGCCACTGCCTGTGCGGCTTGATTGAGGTTGGCGATGGACTGCTGCACCACGCGCTGCTGCAGCAGCTGCGGCGCGTTCTGCACGGACAGATTGTTCGGCGTCGGCGCCGGCGCATTGCCGTTGGGCGCGCCGGCCTGTCCGCCGCGCTGCGCCGCCAGCCAGGCCTGGCTCAGCACCGGCGGATTGCCCGCATGCGCCTGCATCGCCGCGCCCATCGCCAGCGCCGCGGCGATCCATTGCGCCAGCGGGCGGCGTCCGGGGACGCTGCGTGGAGTGATGACGCTTGCCTTCGCCGAATCGACCGCCTTGATCACGCGTTTGCCTCGTTAGCTTTGCCGCGCGGCGCGCGGCCGCGGCTTCTTCCGGTTAGACCTTCACGGAGCTGAAGGACTGAACTGGTGTCATGGAAACTTCATATGGACGGCCGAATTGCTACGCATCGTCGCGTCCCACGGCGTAGGTTGGGGTGAGCCGCAGGCGAACCCCAACGATGCGAGACGTCCGAAGGTGACGATGTTGGGGTTCGCCTGCGGCTCACCCCAACCTACGCCGGTATCGTCAGTGGCCACCGGTCGCTCCCGGCGGCATCCGTTGCGGATACGTCGGCGCAGGCCGCTGCGGAACCACGCTGTGTCCAAGACTGGAACCCATGCGATGTTCCAGCGCCGCCGCGTTGTACTGCCCCACCTGCCGATTCGACGGCTCGCCGCTCACCGCATCCAGCAATGGCGGTGGCGGCGCCGCCTTCTTGCTGCCGTCGCCACTCAACTGCCGGCCGAGACAGTCGTACGCCAGCACCGCATGCTGATTGACGCTGACGTCGACGCAGCTTTCCTGCTGCTGCGCCCACGCATGGCCCGCGATCAGGCAGCCCCACGCGACCAGCACGCGGGCTGCCCGGCGCTTCACGGCTGCCGCCCCACGGGCGCGACGTAGCGCTGCTCGTACAGGCGGTCGCCATAAGCCTGCGCGGCGTTCTCCAGCTTCACCCGTGCCGACGCGGCGAACGGCTGGCGCGCGCCGAACACCGAGCCCATGTCCATATGCACATAGGCATCGAGGATCTCCTGCCCCACCTCGTACAACTTCTGGTTGCGCGCGCCGCAGGTGACCAGCGATTGCTTCGCTTCGTCCAGCTGCGCCTGGAACGCGCCGTCGCGGCCCTGCTGCTCCTTCAGCTTCGCCACCGCGTCGGCGTTGTCCTTGCGCGCCTGCTGCAAGGCCGTCTCCGCCTGCTGCCTGGCGCCGCGTTCGGCGGCCACCGCCTTGCCGTCGCCGGCGGAAGCGCGCAGCTTCACCAGCTCGGCCTGCGCCTGTTCCAATGACTTGCGCGCCTGGTCGCGCTCACCCTCGATACCCGCCTTCTGCGCCTGCCATGCGGCTTGTTGCCCCTGCAGGTCCTGCAGCTGGCTGCGTGCGTCGCGCAGCTGGGTGCGCAGCTGTTCTTCCAGACTTTGCGCGAACGCGCCCTGGGCCAGCATCAGCGCCGCCATGGCGACGCCCGTGCGTATCACGGTCTTCATCGTCGCCTCCATCAGAACTTGCTGTTGATCTCGAGCTGCACCACGTCGATCGACAGCGGCGGACCGAATACCTGCCTGGCGTTGAAATAGCGCGCGGTCAGCCAGGTGCGCTCGGCGATGCCGTAGTCGGCGCTGACGATAAAGCCCTTGGCATTGGTGCCGCCTAGGTGGAAGTTGGGATCGGTGAGGCCGTCGAGCACCGCATCCGGCTGCAGGTACTTGTAGCCGAACGCCACATTCCAGTCGTGCGCCTTCATCGGGCTGGGATTGCCCAGGATGCCGCGCAGCAGCCAGCCCACCGGGCCGCTCTTGTACGGGCCGGATTCGTTGGCCGCGGTGCTGGCCTCGTAGTTGTTCACCGGCTGGCCCAGGCCGTTGGGATAGCGCTGGAACGCGTCCTTGGCGTGGTAGGCCAGGTTGCGCACGTAGTCGGCCTGCACGCGCACCGGCGTGCTGCCCACCGCGAAATCGAACTGGCTGGTGAGGTTGAGCAGGTGGTAGTCGTAGGCCAGGCCGACCAGCTGCGGCTGCGCGTAGTTACCCGGCGAGGACGGGTCCGGCACGATGTTGCGCAGCAGGAATACCGAGTTGCCCTTCTGCATGTACTGCGGCGCGTCGTCGTCGGTGCTGCAGAAATTGATGCCGGTATAGATCGGGCACGGCTGCGACAGGCTGCCGCGCATCTTGTCGTAGTAGTAGTACGCCAGCGCGGCGCTCCACTGCATGTCCTCGTCGATCTTCCAGTGCGCGCCCAGCTGTACCGCGGACAGCCACTTCTGGTCGCTGCGGTTCTTCTGGTAGCCGAAGGCCTGGCTGGGCGTGTCGTTGCCGGCGTACTGGATCGGGAACACGCCGGCATTGGCGAAGCCCTCGATATCGCTGGCCAGCTTCCAGCGGCCCTGCCCGACGATGCCGTCGAAGTTGAGCTCCGGCGAGTAGATCAGGTCGGTGGCGAAGAACGGATTGGCGAAGCGGCCGGCGGTGAGCGCGCCCCACTCCAGCGGCTGCCAGCGCAGCCAGGCGCGGTCCAGCCACAGGTTCTTCTTGGCCAGGCCGCCGCCCAGCGCCTGGGTGGTCGATACCGGATTGTTGTCGTTGCCCGAGCCGATGCGGATGCCGGCGGTGATGGTGTCGCCCAGCTTCACGTCCACGCCCAGGTGCGCCTGGATCGACAGGATGTTCGGGCGGTTCTGCTGGGTGTTGGCGATGGGCGGATTGACGCCGCGGCCGATCTGGTTGACGTCGAACGGACCGCCGCGGTTGAGCGCGGCGTAATCGATGAAGTACGGCGAGTTGCTGCGGCTGAAGTAGCGGCCCTCGTCGCGCACGCGGATGTCGCCGGACCAGGCGATGCGGTCCAGCCATTCCGGCAGCGCATCCGGCTGCGCCCAGTGCTCGCTGCGCGCCTGCGCGATCACTTCCTGCTTGACCTGCTCGCGGATCTCGTTGCGCACGCTCTGCGGCACGTAGGGCACGCGCACGTCGCCGGGCTGCGCGCCGTCGTTCGCGGCCAGCGCGGACGGGGCCTGCGCCTTCTGCGCCTGCGCAGCTTCGGCATTCGCCTCGGCGATCAGGCCGTCGGCATCGGCCTGGGTGATCAGGCCCTTCTTCACCATCAGGCGGATCAGGTTGATGGTGGCGCTGGGCGACGGCGCGGCGTTCTGCGCCAGCGCGGCCGGCGCGGCGCCGGCCAGCAGCAGGCCGATCGCCAGGCACAGTGCGCGTTGCTTGGAAAACCTCGAAACATCCATGATCTGCTCCAGAGAAAAGAATGGCGTGCTCATACAGGTCGCCTGCCGCGGATGGACGCGCGCACCGGCATGCTCAGGCGCGGCGGCGGCGGGCTATCGATGCTCAGGCCGCGCAGCACCTCGAGCAGCGCTTCGTCGGTGGCGGGCGCGCCGCTGGGCGCGAGCATTTCGGCGCGGGTGATGCGGCCGCTGGGGTCGATCCACAGGCTGACCTTCACTTCGAACACCAGGCGCCGCGTGCGCTCGTCGCGCTGAATCGCCTGCTGCAAGGCATAGCCGAGGTATTGCTCGTACGAGGAACCGCCGACGCCGTTGCCGCCGCCGGCGCCGACCATGCCGCCGCCGTCGCCCGCGCCGATGTTGAAGCTGTCGTTGCCGGCCTGCGCCGCGCCGTTGATGGTCACCTGCCGCGCCACGTCGGGCGCCTTCGGCGCTTCCACCGGCTTGGCCGGTTCGTTCGGCTTCGGGAGTTCCTGCCTGGTCTCTTCCAGCTTCTGCGGTTCCGGCGGTTTTTCCTTCGGCGGCGGCGGAGGCGGCGGCAGTGGCGTGATGGTGGGCACGCGCGGCGCCTCGCGCCGCACGCCGACCTGGTGCCCGGCGTAGTGCCAGACCAGGGCGCCGGCCAGCAGCACGGCGGCGATGCCGATGATGCGTCCGCGCCAGCGTTTCGGACTCGGTCCGGACTTGTTCATCGTCAACCGCCCGGCGCCTTGCCGGTGACCAGGCCGACCTGCGAGAGATCCAGCCGGCGCAGCAGGTCGAGGATGTCGACCACCTTCTGGTACTGCACGTTGGCGTCGCCCTTGACGATGATCGGGAATTCCGGCGTCAGCGCCTTCTGCGTGCGCAGCCGCGCTTCGAGTTCGCCGAGGGTCACCGGAAACGCATCGAGGAAGATCTGCCCGCTGTCGGACACGGTGATCGCCTTGGTCTGCGGCTTGGCCAGGCTGACCGAGGCGCTGGCCTTGGGCAGGTTGACTTTCACGCCCTGCACCGAGGCGGTGGTCATGATGATGAAGATCACCAGCAGCACGTAGGCGAGATCCAGCATCGGCGTGATGTTGATGTCGTCGTAGGGCTTGTCGTCGTCCTGTACCTGCATGGCCGCGCCCTCCCTTAAGCCGCCGCGCCGAGGTCGGCGTCGCGGTGCAGTTCGGCCAGGCGGGTGACGAACTCGTCGACGAACACCTGCATGTTCGCGGTGACCGCCTTGTTGCGCGTCAGCAGGTAGTTGTAGCCAAACAGCGCCGGGATCGCGACGAACAGGCCGGCCACCGTGGCCAGCAGCGCGGCGGAAATGCCCGGCGCGATGGCGTTGACGTTGACGTCGCCCGCGGCGGCGATCGCCGCGAAGGTGATCATCACGCCGACCACCGTGCCGAGCAGGCCCAGGAACGGGCCGCCGGAGATGGCGATGGTGAGCATGACCATCGAGCGCGACAGCTTCTGGTTCTCGCGCACCAGGGTGGAATCCATCACCGCGCGGATCGCCTCGATCGATTCGGTGGCGATCACCAGGCGGCCCTTGGCGTCCTTGCGGCGCCACACTTCCTTCTTGCCCACTTCGTAGAGGCGGTACAGCGAGGAGTCGGCCAGGTCGCGCGGCGTGCCTTCGTCGCCCATGCCGAGCAGGTTGATGCCGAGGTCGCGGTAGCGCTCCAGGAAGCGGTCGTTGGCGTTGGTGACGCTGCTGACGTAGCGGCCCTTCTGCCACATCACCATCCAGGAGATCGCCGCCATCACCAGCAGGATGGCGATCACCACCCAGGCGTCGAGCGTGACCGACTTGATGATGACGCCGAAGTAGCCGAAGCCGGCGCCGGATTTCTTTTCGTCCTCGCCGTACTGCACCAGCTTCGATTCGGCGCCCTGCGACAGTGCGTCGACGCCGATCGCGGCCGCCGAGCGCGCTACGCGCGACAGGCGCACTTCGTCCATCAGGCCAAGGAAATTCGCCAGCGCCGCGCCCTGCCCGGCCGCATCGCCGCCCAGCGTGGCGGCGGAACCCAGCGCCGGCATCGCGGCAGCCAGCGTCGAATACTTCTGGCCATTGACGTAGAGCGTGGCCTGCTGCGCGTCGAAAGTAACGGCGAGCTGCGTCCACTGCCCGGCCTTGAGCGGCTCGCCCGCGGCGCTGCGCTGCGCGCCCTGGCCGGCGTTCGCTTCCACATAGGGCGCGCCGCCGTCGAGGCCGATCACCACCGCGCGGCCGTCCTGGTGCCGCGCGTAGATGGCGGTGGGCGTGGTGGGCAGCGCGTCCAGCTTGATCCACGCGCTGAAGGTGAAGGCGCCGCCGGCCGCCGCGTTGAGCGAAGCGCTGGATGGCAATGTCACCACCTGGTTGCCGTCGAAACGCGCGGCCTTGCCGACGATGCCGCCGTCCACCGGCTGTACGCTGCCGGACTGCGCATGGTTGCCGTAGGCGGTGGCGTCCTTGGGCGCGCCCGCGGCGGCTTCCTCGAAGTGGTAGACCAGGGTGTGGTCGGCGTCGAACGCGGCCGGGCCGCTGCTCTGCGCGGTGGCCTTGGGGTTGCCGTAGTACATCCAGATGGTCTGCTTCGCATTGGCCGGCAGTTCGCTCACGTCCACCCAGACCTGGCCCACGCCCATCACCGGATCGAAGCTGTCGATCTGGTAGTTCAGCGGCGTCTTGCCGTCGGCGGCGATGAAACGCAGGTCCGCGCCGTCCTTCGCCACGCCGTCGAACTGGAAGTTGCCCGGATGCAGGCGGATCAGCACCGGCATGCGGCCCGGCGACTGCGGCAGCGGCGCGCCGGTGGGGCTGGTGTCCAGCGTGATGGATTTGCGGTAGGACCAGTCGTCGTTCCACCAGGCCGACTCGGCCGCCAGCGAGAGGCGCGGCAGGCAGGCCAGGCACAGCAGCCACGCAAGGATCAGGTAACGCATCGTCGTTGCACCCCTAGAAGAAAAAGAAAGCCGTGTCATCGCCGCGCTCCTCAAAGCCCGGCCTTGAGGCTGAACAGCCAGCGCCCGTCGTGGGCGCGCGTGCGCGAGCCGTCCTTGAGCGGCCAGGCGTATTCCAGTTCGCCGCTGACGGTGTCGAACAAGGTGAAGCGCGTACCCAGGCCCGTGCTGAGCAAGGTGAAGCGGCCGCGCTGCTCCGGCAGCGGATCGATCAGCAGGATGCGCGAGCCGTCGACGAACCAGTGGAAGCGCCACTCGTTCACGTACTTGCCGAACCACGAAGCCACCGACGGGCTGCGCAGTTCCACCGTGGCCGAGCCGCCGTTGTCGCCGGTGTCTTCCGCCGACAGGAAACCGCGCACGCTGTTGGCGCCGCCGGCGGCGAACTGCTCGCTGGACACCAGCGGCGAATCGGCCAGCTGCCCGCTGGCGTGGAAGGCGAACGCATAGCCGTTGGCAAATGCGCGCGTGTAGTTGGCATCCACGCGCAGGTAGGCAAAGTTCTGCCGCGCGTTGTAGCGCTGGTTGTCGAATTCGAGACGCCCGCTGCCGGCGCCGCGCACGCCGAAGTTGCCGGCGATGGACAGGCCCAGCGAGGAGCTGTCGCGCGTGCGCTGGCCGGTATAGGCCACCGTCAGCGGGTAGTAGGTGATCGGCACCGCCTGCTGCTGCTCGCCCACGGTCAGGCGCTGGTCGAAATGCTTGCGCGCCACGCTGAGCGAGAACGACTGGCCGTAGTCGCCCAGGGTCGGCAGGTTGCGGATCGCCTGCAGGCTCACCGCATTGCCCTTGCCCAGCACCGTGGTGCCGCCGAGCGTGTTGGCATTGCTGTTGGACTTGTAGCCGGAACCGAGCAGGCTCCATTGGCTGTCGAGCGGCGCCAGGTAGGACAGTGCATACACCTCGACGGCGTGGCGATCCTGCGGCGCCACGATGTAGGTGGCGGAAACGGTATGGCCCAGCTGCCACAGATTGTCGTAGCGCACGTTGCCGACGGTGCGCAGCGCGGGCGTGTCGGCGCTGTGGTCGTTGTTGACCTCAAGGCTGGCGTGCAGCGGATAGCTGTCTTCCACCTTCAGCGTGACGTCCATGGTC
Organism: Dyella sp. SG609; assembly: GCF_012275375.1. GTDB lineage: Bacteria > Pseudomonadota > Gammaproteobacteria > Xanthomonadales > Rhodanobacteraceae > Dyella_D > Dyella_D marensis. Next base: position 321,417 of record NZ_JAAZQJ010000002.1, read on the forward strand.
TGCGGCAGGCTGCCGGGCTTCAGCAGCGGCACCACCTGCCGGCCCGGCTGGCGGTTCACCTGCGCGAGCTGTTCCTGTGCCTGGTTGAAGTTCGGCACCGCGCCTTCGGCCAGCGCCGGCACCGCTTCGCGGATAGCCTGCGGCGAGTGGTAGCGCGAGCCTTCCACGCGCACGCGGCCGATGCTGTTCTCGGTGACCTTCAGCAGCAGCACGCCGCCGCGCACCTGCTGCGGCGGCACTTCCACCGTGACCGACTGGTAGCCCCTGGCCTGGTAGATCTTCTGCAGCGCGTCGCGCGCGCCGTGCACGTCGTCCAGGCTGCGTCCCGGCCCCAGGAACGGCTCCACCGCCTGCTCGATCTCCACCGCCTGCAGCAGCGTATTGCCGCGCACCAGGTATTCGTTGACGTCGAAGCGCTGCGGCGCTTCCTGCGCCGGAGCGGCGGCCTGCTGCGCCTGCACCGTGTTCCAGGCCAGCGCCAGCATGACGGCGAGAGCCAGCGGCCGGCGGCCCTTCATCGCGACGCTCCGATCCATGCGGTCGTCCCTTTCCTGATGTCCCCGTAGCTAAGCGCCGACGCATAACCGCCTCGCGACAGCCACATGTCCGATCCAAGGCCACCCATGCATGCGGGCCGTCCATACGGCCGAACCGCTTTGACAATGAAACGCACACCATCCCCCGGGGCGCGCCACACCAGCCGCGCCCATAGCCCGATCGAGATTTCCGGCACACCCACAAGCGCACCGGGCGAAGAAATTCCGGTGGGCATCCCAGCCCGTACCGCCTTCCTTTGCCCTTAGACGGAACCCTTCCGAGGGAACTGAACCTGCGTCACGAAAAATTCATGACGGAGGATGTTTCGGCTTGTTTGCGGCCAGCAATGACATGGGAATGTCATATGGATGGACATGCTGGACGTGGAATTCACGCGGCAAAGAAGAGCAAGCGGGAGCTTTTGCACATGAGGCAAGACCCCACGCGACGCTCCGCCCGGCCCCTCACCCTGCCCTCTCCCCGGAGGGGAGAGGGGTGATGTCGTGAGGTAGGCAGGGGCGAAGAGCAGAAGCTGGCCGCAGTTCTTGAACGTCCTCTCGGCAACGGCACGTTGAAGCGCGCGTTACGTAAACGCACTGCCGTTTCGTGTAGACCCAGGTTAATCAGGCTACCGCAGCCGCCCACTGCTCCTTCTAGTCGCGTCGCGAGCCGTTGCTCTTAGGCTATTTCTCTTTGGTTACTTTCTCTTTGAGCCAGCAAAGAGAAAGTGACTCGGGCGCCGGCAGGCGTCCGAAATGCCCGCTGCATAAGCGGCCAGTTCGCGTCACCGCGAAAATCAAACGATACCGTTACTGGATCCCGGCCCACGCCGGGATGCCGAACCTAAGAGCGCAAGCGCCCATCAACTCAGGAGAACGATGCCCCCCGGCAACTCCGTCACTCGAGCGCCGAAGGCCTCCCGAATCAACGTCGCAACATCCGCCAGCTGATTAAGCGAAAACCGCGCATGCACCATCCGCGCCCCCAACACATCGTTGGTCAACACCAACCTCCCCGGCCGATAGCGATTAATCTCCGCCACCACATACGACAACGGCCGGTTATCAAACACCAACACCCGCCGCCGCCAAGCCATCGCCTGCTCAAGATCCGCCGACGCCGGCGGCGTCAGTTCACGCTCACCGTAACTGGCCCGCTGCGCAGCACCGAGCGCCTCACTCTGCCCACGGTAGTCAACGCGCACCGAGCCATCCAGTGCGGTGACCTCCACGTCGCCCCCAAGGCAACGCACATTGCACTGCGACCCCGGCTTGGCCAGCAGGCCACCCTTCGCCGCCCACACCGTAAAATTCCCGGCGCCCTCAGCCAGCTGCAGCTGAATCTCTCCATCCAGCAATTCGATGCCGGCCAACTGGTCATCCACCTTGCGCAGATTGAACGCAGTCTGCGTATTCATCTCCACCGTGACCCCAGGCGCAACCTGCACCGAACGCTGTTCACCGGTCGCAGTGCGGAAATCCGCCGCCATATCGGAGATACCGGGCCACAGCCGGAACGGCGGCTGCGCCAGCAGCAACGCCGCAGCGGAAGCCGCCACCGCCCCGCCCAGAAAAGCGCGCCGCGTCATGCGCCGCGGCGCCACCGCAGGCGCCCGCTCGCGCTGAGCCACATGGGCCGACGCGGCACCCAGCCGCTCCCACATCAACCGCGTCTCGGCGAACGCACGCGCATGCGCCACGCTCTGCGCCACCCAGTGGCGAAAACCCTGGGCATCCGCAGCCGTGGCGCGGCCGGATTTGAGCAGCAGCAGCCAGTCGCGCGCCTCGCGGTGCAGCGGCGAATCGTGGCTCAGGCTGGCGGAATTCGGTTCCATACCCTTCAAGACGCTTTTCCGGCCCCGGGACCGAACCGTTGCACCACGCGGCGATCCAGGCGCTCGCCGCAATGCTCCAGGGCCCTCTTCAGTTCCTTGCCCACCATGCGCACCGAAATGCGGAAACGGTCGGCGATTTCCTGCTGCGGCAGGTCGTCCACCCGGGCGGCGATCAGAATCTCGCGCTGGCGCAGGGTGAGCTCGCCCATGGCATGCTCCAGCGCGGCGATCTCGATGCGGGCATGGGCGATGCGCGCCGGGTCCAGCGCCTCGTCGGCGATGTGCAGCAGGTCTTCGACCTCTTCGCCGGTGAGGTAGCGCGATTCGGCCTGGCGCTGGTCGGCCGCCACGTTGAGCGCCATGCGGAACAGATAGCCGGCCGGGTTGTGCGAGACCGGCGAGCTGTCGCCCAGGCGCTCCACGCGCAGATAGGTTTCCTGCAATACGTCGTTGACCAGTTCGTCCGAGCCCAACCGCCGGCGCAACCGCTTGCGCAGCTCCGGTTGCCATTCCAGGAACAGGCCCATCAGCGACAGCGAGGTCGACATCGCCAACTCAGCAGTGCGCCGGACGCGAGGCGCCGGCGGGCAGCAGCAACAATGTGAGCGGCTGGGCCAGGCCAGGCGGCGGCGGATCGACATGCAAACCGCCAAGGATCGACTCCACTGCCTTGTCGCGCTCTTCGCGCCCCGTGCTGCCGAGCAGGCGCAGGCGATACAACTGGCCGGAGCCGTCGACCCAGACCTGCAGGGCGAGGCGATATTCGCCCGGGCGCGTGAGCGACGTGCGGCAGAGCGCGGCTTCCACCGCGGTCTGCAAGGCGGCGCCGTAGCTGGCGACGACGGTGTCGGCGGTTTCCGCGGGTGCAGCGGACGGCGCCATGTTGGCGATGCCTATGTCGGTGTCCACCGCGGGCATCAAGGTAAAAGCCTTGTCCGAGGTGTAGCGCTCGCGCAGCCCCGTGCCCGCCAGCAGCCGACGCAACGCGTCCTCCGGCGTGAATTCCCCGCGCACGCCGGGGGACACACGCCCCACCAGCAGGCGCTCGTCAACCAGCAAGGCCTGTCCCGTCACGTCGCTGAATGCCCTCACCGCGCTACTCAAAGGCTGCGGACCGATGTCGAAAGACCAGCGCCCGCGCGCATCGTCGGCCGGCCCCACGTCCGCCACCTGCTGCTCCACGGCATGGCCCGCCCCCCCACAAAACCCACACGCTGCCAACAGCACCCACCAGGCGTACTTCATAGACCGTCTCCGGATCGCCGGTCGGCCCGACCTCGCGCCGGGTGAGGCTTTATACATCGGCTACACGTTTTGGGAGGCTAGCAGTGGGTTGTGTCAGTTCTGTAACTGTGGCGTAAGGCAAGGCCCGGTTCACCGTTGTGCTTCGATCAGTGCGTGGCTCCGCCCAACCCATCCGGATCCATCATCTTCAACACCTCATACGCAAACTCCACCCTCGCCTCAGTCGGATGGCTGCGATTGGTGAGGATCACCAGCCCCAGCTTCTTCGCCGGCACGAAGGCGATGTAGGCGCCGAAGCCGTTGGTGGCGCCGGTCTTGTTCACCAGCACGGCGTCAGTGGGCGGATGCGGGGGCTTGATCGCGGTCACGGGCTGGTCTTCGCGGATCATCCGGCTGCTATTGCCGCGCAGCAGGTCGTCGCGGGTGACGGGATAGGGGTACTGCTCCCAGGCCAGGTCCTGGATCATGGGGCCGCTCCGGTAGTAGGCGATGCGGGTGTCTGCGATGGCGCGGCGGATGAGCGCATCGACCGGCGTTTCGCCAAGCTGCACGTGGACGTAATGCAGCAGGTCTTTCGCGCTGGAGATCACGCCGTATGCTTCGTCGCCAAGCACACCGGGGTTGACGTGCACGGGGCTGTCGTCGCCGTTGTAGCCCTGCGCGTAATCGGCCTTTTTGTCAGCCGGTATGCGGATAAAGGTATCGGCCAGACCCAGCTTGGGCAGCAGCGTGTGCTCGACCGCGTCGGCATAGTGCTGGCCCATCCGGCCGGCGGTGATCAGGCCGAGCATGCCGATGCTCGGATTGGAATAGCTGCGCCTGGTGCCTTCCGGGTAGCGCGGTTGCCACGCTTTCAGCCAATCGATGAGTTGCCGATGATTGCCCACTTCGTCAGGCACCTGCAGCGGAAAACCTCCGGCAGTGTGCGTACCCAGGTCGAACAGCGCGACCTTGCCGAACGGCTTGCCTTTAAATTCCGGCAGGTAATCCTCGACTTGATTATCGAGCGACAGCTTGCCTTCGGCCTGCGCATAAGTGGCCAGCGTCGCGATAAAGGTCTTGCTGATCGAACCCAGCTCGAACAGCGTGTCGCTGCTCACCTTCCGCTTGCTCTGCTTCGATGCCACGCCGAAGTTGTAGTAGCACTCCTTGCCGTCCACGGTGATGGCGATGGCCATGCCGGGGATGTGGTTGTCGCGCATGAAAGTATCGGCGATGCGGCGCAGTTCGCTGTCGAAGTCCGGTTGGGTGACGGCGTGGACGGAACCTGCGGCCAGCAGCAGGCCGGCGGTGCAGAAGCTGGTGAAAAAAGACGGCAAGGTAATGGCTCCGATCCGATGGCGGTGCGGGATAGTAAAAGCCTCGCTGCACCGCCATCGGGCGAAATCCTGGCAATCGGCGGGCAAGCGCCTCGCCGATGCCAACCGGGAGGCTGCCTCAGATCAGCATGCCGCCGGATACCTCGATGCGCTGCGCATTGACCCAGCGATTGTCCTCCATCAGCAGCGAGGCGATCATCGGGCCGATATCGTCCGGCAGGCCGGGGCGTCCAAGCGCGGTAGATTCCGCCACGCGACGGTTGATCTCGGGATTGTCGCGCACCATGCCGCCGCTGAAATCGGTTTCCACCGCGCCGGGCGCCACCGTGTTGACGGCAATGCCGCGCGGGCCCAGCTCCTTGGCCAGATAGCGCGTCAGCACTTCGACCGCGCCCTTCATCGAGGCATACGGCGCGCTGCCGGGGAACGAAAAGCGAGTCAGGCCGCTGGAGATGTTGACGATACGGCCGCCGTCGTTGATCAGCGGCAGCATTTTCTGGGTGAGGAAGAACACGCCCTTGAAGTGCACGCGGTACAGGCTGTCCATGTCTTCTTCCGTGGTCTCGGCGATCGGCGCGTGGTGCGAGGTGCCGGCGTTGTTGACCAGGTAGTCGAAGCGCTCCGCACCCAGCGCGGCCAGCGCCTTGCGCACCTCGCCGACGAAGCCGTCGAACTGCGCGGTATCGCCGGTGTCGAGCTGCAAGGCGATGGCTTTGCGTCCGGCTTCGGCGGCTAGCCGGGTTACCTCGGCGGCCTCCGCCTGGTTGGCGCGGTAGGTAAAGACGCTGTCCACGCCGCGGCGCGCGAGGTGCAGCACGGTGTTGCGGCCGAGGCCACGGCTTCCGCCGGTGACGATGGCGATCTTGTTTCCGGTGACGCTGGTATTCATGGCAGACCTGCGGGGAGGAGGAAAACGGCGGCAAGCTTAGGCGCCGCCAGCGCCGCATCGAATGCCGGAACCGGCCGTGTTCTTGCCCGATCCTGCTCGGGCCCCGTTGCCGGGGGCGAGAATGGCGCTAGCATCCATTGCATGCATACCGGGGATTGCGCCATGGCTGACACGCTGATCGATATCGTCAAGCGCCATACCGGCGGGCGTGGCGGCGAAGGCTTCCACGAAACGCCGATCAAAGGCGTTTCGTTCATCCGCGCCGATCGACGGCAGCAGCATCCCACGCACCTGGTATCGCAGCGGGTGCTGTGCGTGGTGGTGCAAGGCGCCAAGTGCAGCATCTTCGGTGGCCGGCGCTACGACTACAGCGCCGGACAGGCGCTGGTGGTCAGCGTGCACATGCCGGGCCTCAGCCGCGTCACGCGCGCCAGTCCGGCGGAGCCTTATCTGTGCGTGGTGATCGAGTTCGATCCCGCGGCGATGCGCGAGATGCTGGAGAGCATGCCGGCGCCGCCACCGCTGTCGGGCAGCGCGCAGCGTGGCATCTTCGTTGCCGACTTCACCGGCCCCACTACCGAATGCGTGCTGCGCCTGGCGCGCCTGCTCGACACGCCGGACGCGATTGCGGTGCTGGCGCCGATGATCAAGCGCGAACTCTGCTACTGGCTGCTGGCCGGGCCGCATGGAGGGGAGATTGCCGATGTGGTGCTCGGCTCCGGACATACCCAGCGCATGATGAAAGCCCTGCACCGCCTGCGCGACCAGTTCCGCAAACCGGTGCGCATCGACGAGCTGGCTGCGATTGCCCGCCTCAGCCCATCGGCCTTCCATCGCCAGTTCAAGGCGCTTACGGCGATGACGCCGCTGCAGTACCAGAAACAGCTGCGCCTGCTAGAAGCGCGCGATCTGATGATGGCGGGCGCAGCGAACGCGGAATCGGCGGCCTACCGCGTGGGCTACGAAAGCCCTTCGCAGTTCAGCCGCGAATACGCCCGGATGTTCGGCGCGCCGCCGCGGCGGGATGTGGTGGCTTTGAGCACGGCGGTAGCTTGAGGCGCGGCACCGGCCTCTCGTGAAAAACGAGTGAAATGACCTCCCGCATTCGCTTCTCGGGGGCAGTAGGTGTACGGTGAATCTTTCCCGCCCGCGGAGACTGCGATGAACCAGCCCCCGAAAGACATCTCGCTAGCCGAAATCCACTCTGCCTACGCGAGCAAGCCGGTGGACAAGAAAAAAGCCCCGGTGGGCGAGAAAGTGAAGAGCTATACCAAGTCCAACCACTACGACCGCGACCCGAACCATACCGGCGAAGCGCCGTCCAAGCCGGACGTCAAGCGTCCGGGCACCCGGAAGTAACCCTGCCACTCCGGGACATCTCTTCCGCGCATATGGCCGCCCCGCCCCAGGCCGCGTCCCACGGGACTTCCGGCACGGGCGGGCCGGCGGTGAAGCCTGGGTAGACTCGCCCACCTTCCCAACGCAACCCGCAGCCCATGTCGGATACCTCGGTCTTTCTGGCGCATGCGGGGATCGCGGCGCTGCTCGCCCTGGGCATTCTTCTCCTACCCATCCGTACGCAAGGGCGGCGGACGCTGTCGGCCATCGTGGTGGGCGCGTGCCTGCTTCTGGGCCTGGCATGGCTGGCCGGCGTGGCGCTGTTGCCGGTGGTGCCGGATGCGATGAAGAACCTCCTGCGCCAACTGACGAGCGGCACCGTGTCACTCGGCCCGTGGCTGGTGGGCATGGCGGCGGTGGCGACGGTCGATGCGGCCAGGCAGCGGTCCCACGGCACGCAGGCTGCCGCCAGGCTGGCCGCGGCGCTATCGGTTTACGTCGCGCTCAACTTCATCGGCTTCGAGATCGGCAAGGCCCTGCACGATGCACAGATGCGGCAGTTCTTCCAGGCTTCCGGTTATCCGGTGTGGTCGATGTACGTGGTGATGGCGGTCGAAAGCCTGTGCGCCTTTGCACTGCTGCTGCGCCCCCTGCGCCCGGTGGCGGCAGCGGTGCTCGCGCTGATGATGCTCGGCGCCATCGCCACGCATGTGCGCAACGGCGATCCATTCGGCGATGCGCTCGATGCCCTGCGCATGCTGCTGGCCGCGGCCTGCGTGCTACTGCTGGCGCAGCGGCTCAAAGCACGCGGGCGATTCCGGGGATAAGCCGCAGGATCGCCGTGGTCAGCCAGCTGAGCAGCACGGCTCCCACGAAGACGATCAGCGCCTTTTCGAACGCCGGCAGCGGCCGGTCGAGCAGCGTCCACTGCAGCCAGGTCACGAACACGTAGTGCACCAGATAGATGCCATAGGCATTGCGCGACAAGCTGTTGCCGATCCGGCCGCCGCGCTTGAAAAAACGCAGGAACAGCGCGAGGAAGGCGATGCACGACACCGCGCAGGAGGCGACGAAGGCGAGGTTCTCCGCAATGCGCCAGATATCCGTTGACGCTGCCGCGCCCTGCGCCTTGGCCAGGCCCATCTGAATGGCCACCAGCAGCACGTACACCACCGGCGCCGAAACCAGCCAATCCCGCCATTGCCGCGCCAGCGGGCCATCCGGCGCGAGCAGCCCTTGCTCGAACGTCATGGCACCCATGCCGATGCCCACTACGAAGTACAGCGCATAGATCGGCGCGCGGCTGATCTGCACGAAGAACGGGCCGAAACTGAGCCAGGCCTGCGGATCCACCGTATGCGTCGCCGGCAGATAGACCAGCGCCGAAAGGCCCGCCAACACACCGAACAGCACGATCGGCTTCTGCCCTGTCAGCCGGCGCCCGAGCGCCGCGCCGGCTTTCGGCGCAAGCGCATACACGCCCGCAGCAAGCACACCGAACACCAGCAAGACCCAGAGAAACCAGGCCGGCCCCGCCGGCCACACGCTCAAGCGCATCCAGTCCTGCAGAAACGCCAGCACACCCAGGCCGCCACCGCCGCCACCGCTTATCCGCCAGGCCGGGTAATACGCCAGCGGCGCGAGCACGGCGGCGGCATACATGAAGGGCACCGCAAGGCGCAGCAGCCGCTCGCCGATGAAATCCACGGCGCCGCGGCGCGCCAGCGCAGGCCACACGAACAGGCCGGAGACCAGGAACATCAGCGCCATGAAGAACACGTCGTTGAAGCCGACCACCCACTCCGCGCCGGGCAGGCGCACGCTGTCCACCACCGGGAAGGCCGTCCAAAGCAAGGCCGGCGCGTTGAACGGAGCCGCCGGCGGCGCATAGGGGTGATAGGCGAGCAGGCTGTGATGCAGCAGCACCAGGAGCGTGACGAAGGAACGCAGTCGATCCAGGGCTACGTTGCGCGGCGTGGCGGTCATGGGGCTCGCGGTGGAAGGAGGAGGATGGCGGTGAGAAGGCAGATTATCGTGCCGTGCGGCCGCCTTCCATCAATCGCCCCTCCACCGAGACGATAAGGCCCTAGAAATACGCGGACGTTTAAGCGGGCGGACTCCATTTCTGCGCAACCAGCCATTCGCTGCGCAGCACCGCGGCATAGATTTCCCCCGCCTTTGCCTTGCCGCCCGTCGCTTCCATGATCGCGTGCGTGCGCGCGGCCTGTGCGGTGAGGCCAGGCTTGCGCCTCGCTTCGCCCAGCAGCTGCCACTGCCCCGCAGCGGTCTGCTTCAGCACGACGAAACCAGGTGACACAGGTTGTTGCGAACGTTCGGCCATGGGAGCGTCCTCGGTTTTCGCGGCGAATACATGTCGCCGGCTGCTCCGATGGTTCATCATGCCGCTCTGCCATGACAACCCACGCGAGGAACCCACCATGAAACTCGGCATGATCGGCCTGGGCAGGATGGGCGCCAATATGGCGCAGCGGCTGATGCGCGGCGGCCACGCCATCGTCGGCTTCGATCCGCAACCGGCTGCGCGCAAGGCGCTCGAAGACAAGGGCGCCGCCTCGGCGGAATCGCTGGCCGCGCTGGTCGCCACCCTGCCCGCGCCGCGCGCGCTGTGGCTGATGGTACCGGCGGGCGATCCCACGGATGCCAGTCTCGATACGCTGCTGCCGCTGCTCGCCGCGGGCGACACCGTGATCGACGGCGGCAACTCCTACTACAAGGACACCCAGCACCGCGCGAAGCGCTTCGCCGAGCACGGCATCGCCTATGTCGACAGCGGCACCAGCGGCGGCATCTGGGGCCTGGACGAGGGCTACAGCCTGATGATCGGCGGCGACGAAGCGGCGGTCGAGCGCTTGCGTCCTGTTTTCGAGACGCTTGCGCCGGCGCCCGATCGTGGCTGGGCGCGCGTCGGGCCGGTCGGTGCCGGCCACTACACCAAGATGGTCCACAACGGCATCGAGTACGGCCTGATGCAGGCGTATGCCGAAGGCTTCTCGATCCTCAAGCACAAAGCCGAATTCGCGCTCGACCTGCACCGGATCGCCGAGATCTGGCGCCACGGCAGCGTGGTGCGTTCCTGGCTGCTCGACCTCACCGCCGACGCGCTGGGCAAGAACCCGGAGATGGCCGGCATCGCGCCGTACGTGCCGGATTCCGGCGAAGGCCGCTGGACGGTGGACGAGGCGATCGAGCTCAATGTGCCCGTGCCGGTGATCGCGCAATCGCTGATCGAACGCTTGCGTTCGCGCGACAAGGAATCCTTCGCCGACAAGCTGCTGGCCTCCATGCGCAACGAGTTCGGCGGGCATGCCGTCGCCAAGGAATAAGCACTACCTGGCGAGCAGCGCCTTGGCGCGGGCGTAGACCCCGTCCGCGGTAAAGCCGAATTTCTCCAGCAGCACTTCGGCCGGCGCCGACGCGCCGAAGTGCTCGATGCCCAGCATGTCGCCGCGCGGGCCGATATAGCGTTCCCAGCCCTGGGACACGCCAAGCTCCACGGCCAGCCGGGCGCCGACCGAAGGCGGCAGCACCTCGTCGCGTTGCTCCTGGCTCAATGCGTCGAACAGTTTCCAGCACGGCATCGACACGCAACGCACCGCCACGCCATCGCTTTGCAGGCGTTCCGCGGCGGCCACGATCAGGCTCACTTCCGAGCCGCTGGCGATCAGGATCAGCTCGGGCTTGCGGCCCGGCGTATCGAACAGCACGTAGCCGCCGCGGCGCAGGCCGTCGGCCGCCGCGCAGCGCTCGCGATCCAGCGTGGGCACCTTCTGCCGGGTCAGTGCGAGCAGCACCGGGCGATCCTTGGTTTCCATGGCCACGCGCCAGGCCACCGCGGTCTCGTTGGCATCGGCGGGGCGGATCAGCAACAGGTTGGGAATCGCGCGCAAGTTCGCCAGCTGCTCCACCGGCTGATGTGTCGGTCCGTCCTCGCCCAGCGCCACGCTGTCGTGGGTGAACACGTGGATCACGTGCAGTTTCATCAGCGCCGCCAGCCGTACCGGCGGCCGCATATAGTCGGAGAAGATCAGGAAGGTAGAGCCGAACGGAATCATGCCGCCATGCGCCGCCAGGCCGTTGGCGATGGCGCCCATCGCGTGCTCGCGCACACCGAAGTGGACATTGCGGCCGGCATAGCTCCAGCCGGCGGAGTCGGTGCCTTGCAGGTCGGCGCCCTGCGCCGCGCCGGGATGGAAATCGCCCTGCCCCTTCAACGCCGTCATGGTCGACGGATCGAGATCGGCCGAACCGCCGGTGAAACCGGGTACTTTCGACACGAAGGCGTTCATCACCTTGCCGGAAGCATCGCGCGTGGCCATGCCCTTGGCGTCGGCTGGAAAGCTGGGAATGCCGGCATCCCAGTCCTTGGGAAGCTCGCGCCGGATCAGCAGCTGCAAGTCCTCGTGGAGGCCCGGAAAGGCCTGCGCGTAGGCCGCCATCCGTTCATTCCACGCCGCCTCCCACCGCTCACCGCGCCGCTGCGCCTGGCGGAAATGCGCCAGCGCATCGTTGGGAATCAGGAAGTCCGGCTCCGTCGGCCAACCCAGCTTCTGCTTGGTCTTGCGCACGCTCTCTTCGCCCAGCGGCGAGCCATGCGCCTTGAACTGGTCCTGCTCCGGCGAACCATAGCCCAGGTGCGTGCGCACCAGGATCATGGTCGGCCGCGTGGTCTTCGCGCGCGCGGTCTCCAGTGCCGCGTCCAGCGCGATCAGGTCGTTGCCGTCCGCCACCGCGATGGTATGCCAGCCGTAGGCATCGAAACGGCGCCGCACGTCCTCGCCGAAGGTGATGTCGGTGCCGGCGGAGAGCGTCACCGAATTCTGGTCGTACAGGCAGATCAGCTTGCCCAGCTTGAGGTCTCCCGCCAGCGACGCGGCTTCGGAGGCCACGCCTTCCATCAGGTCGCCGTCACTCACGAGGGCATAGGTGCAGTGGTCGATCACCGTATGCCCGGGACGGTTGTAGCGCGCCGCCAGTTGCGCTTCGGCGATGGCCATGCCCACCGCATTGGCCATGCCCTGCCCCAGCGGGCCGGTGGTGGTTTCCACGCCGGGCGTGTGGCCGCGTTCCGGATGTCCCGGCGTCTTGCTGCCCCATTGACGGAATTGCTTGATGTCGTCCAGCGAGAGGTCGAAGCCGGTGAGGTGCAGCAGGCTGTAAAGCAATGCCGAGCCGTGGCCGGCCGAAAGCACGAAACGGTCGCGGTCGAACCAGTCCGGGTTGGCCGGGTGGTATTTCAGCCAGCGCGTCCACAGCACGTAGGCCATCGGCGCCGCGTCGAGCGGCAGGCCGGGGTGCCCGCTGTTGGCTTTCTGCACCATGTCCACCGACAGGAAGCGGATGGTGTTGATGCATTTCTGGTCGAGATCGTCCGCCATGCGGGTCACCTGATGTCGTGAAGGGGAATGCGCCGCTCAGGCGCCAGCCAGCCGCCCGCTCTTTTCGGCGATGCGCTGCAGCAGTTGCTTCCAGGACTTCACGAACGAAGCCGCGCCTTCCTGCTGCAGCTGCTGCGCGAGCGCGTCGATATCCACGCCGGCATCGGCAAAGCGCGCCAGCACCTGTTCCGCATCGCCGCCGTCGGTGCGCATGGCGCTGCCGACCGTGCCGTGGTCCGCGAACGCGAGCAGCGTCTTGTCGGGCATGGTGTCGATGGTGTCCGGCGCAGCCAATGCCTCGACGTACAAGGTGTCGGAGGCCTTCGGGTCCTTGCTGCCGGTGCTGGCCCACAACAAACGCTGCGGACGTGCGCCGGCCTCGGCCAATGCCTGCCAGCGCTTCGACGCCAGCTGCTCCCGGTAGGCCTGGTACACGCGCCCGCCGATCGCGATGCCGAGCCGGTTGCGCAATTCCTCCGGCACCTTGTCCTGCACCGCCACGTCCCAGCGGCTGACGAACAGCGAAGCGACCGAGCCCACGCGCGGATCCAGCCCGGCCTCCAGGCGGCGTTCGATGCCGCGCATATAGGCTTGCGCCACCGCCACGTATTGCTCGCGCGAGAACAGCAGGGTCACATTGATCGGCACGCCGGCGTAGATCGATGCTTCGATCGCCGGCACACCCTCCGGCGTGCCGGGAATCTTTACGTAGAGATTCGGGCGCTGCGCCTTGTCGTGGATGTCGCTGGCGGAACGGATGCTGCCTTCGGTGTCGTGCGCCAGCAGCGGCGACACTTCCATCGACACCCAGCCATCGGCCTGCTGGCTCGCCTTGAATGCCGGACGGAACAGGTCGGCGGCACGGCGCAGATCGTCCAGCGCCAGCTCGATGAAAAGATCCTCGCCGGCCAGGCCCGCGCGCGCCTTTGCGCGGATATCGCCGTCGTAGGCGCGGCCTTCGCCGATGGCGGCGTTGAAGATGCTCGGGTTGGAAGTAAGCCCGGTGATCGACAGTTCGTCGATATAGCGGCGCAAGCTGCCGTCGTCGAGCATGTCGCGGGTGATGTTGTCCAGCCAGAGGCTCTGGCCGAGCTGGCGCAATTGCTGGATGGGCTTCATGGTTGGCCTCGAAGGGATGCTGGCGGCTTCGACATGGCGGCGTGGTCTGCGCTTGGGCATGCGTTCCGGCCAGGGCAAAGCTGGACTGTGCTGCAGCCGCCGTTAAATCCAGGCATGCAACGCGCCCACGCCATGCATGCGCGCGGGCTCGCGTCCGCTTCGGCGGGTACGGCGCAGGGTCACGAAGGCGTAGCAGCGGCGATACATGCTTCAGGCCTTGAACGGGCGTGGCAAAAGAAATGCCAACCGCGCCGACAAGGAAACACTGTGTCATCCACGAAGCGCTGTGACTTTGGCGCCGCCGGCGATACGCTGGCTGCCTTTGCGTAGCATGCTCGGCAGCTGCGCAGAGACCTCAGCCTTCATCCACGGAGTGCACGCCATGACCGACAAGATCGTTACCAAAGACGGAGTCGAGATCTTCTACAAGGACTGGGGCAAGGGGCAGCCCATCGTCTTCAGCCATGGCTGGCCGCTGTCCTCGGACGACTGGGACGCCCAGATGCTGTTCTTCCTGGACCACGGCTACCGCGTGATCGCGCACGATCGCCGCGGCCACGGCCGTTCCACCCAGACCGACACCGGCAACGACATGGAGCATTATGCGGCCGACCTCGCCGCCCTCACCGAGGCGCTGGACCTGCGCGACGCCATCCATATCGGCCACTCCACCGGCGGCGGCGAAGTGGCGGCCTATGTGGCGCGCCACGGCCAGAAGCGCACGGCCAAGATCGTGCTGATCGGCGCGGTGCCGCCGATCATGGTGAAGAGCGCCAACAACCCGGGCGGCACGCCGATCGAAGTGTTCGACGATTTCCGCAAGCAGCTGGTGGCCAATCGCGCGCAGTTCTTCCTGGATATCCCCGCCGGCCCGTTCTACGGCTTCAATCGCCCGGGCGCCAAGGTCTCCGACGGCATTGTCCGCAACTGGTGGCGCCAGGGCATGATGGGCGGCACCAAGGCCCATTACGACTGCATCAAGGCCTTCTCGGAAACGGATTTCACCGAGGACCTGAAGAAGATCGAGCAGCCCGCCCTGGTGCTGCACGGCGACGACGACCAAGTGGTGCCGTACCAGGATGCCGGCGTACTGTCGGCGAAGATCCTGAAGAACGCCACCTTGAAGATCTATCCCGGCTTTCCGCACGGGATGGCGACGACGCATGCGGATGTGATCAATAACGACATCCTGAGCTTCATCAAAGCTTGATGTGCCGATGGCGGCTTCGTGGAAGCACGAGGCCGCCTATCTCTGATGGCACGTTGTCCACCGGCATGATCCCCTTCGAACTGCCTCCCGGCCTGCTCAGTAAAGCGCAGCCAGCACGATACCCGCCGGCACGACTACCAGTGCTGCCGCCAGCAAGGAACGACGGCGGGCCCCGGCGAAAGATCGTCCCGATAGCCACAGCGTTCCCATCAGACACGCGATGCCGAGCAGCAAGATGGTCGTCGAAACGTCGTGCTGTCTTTTGATGACGGACTCCGGCACCGTCGGCGCCGGATCACCGAACTGCGACATGACGCCGTACCAGGCCAGCAGCCAGCCAAGCATCACCAGCGCCAAAGCCGTATTGGCGGATCGCCCCATACCCGCTCCCCCCGTGGACAGCCATTCCCATCCGTCGCCCAGGGCCCTTCGGCCGCCTTCTACGCGACCGCTTTACGGCCCAGCCCGAATACGTAGTACAGCACCGTCAACGACACCAGCCACAGCGGCCCGACCACCAGGGCCACGCGCGTGTCGGGAAAATAAGCCATCAAGCCGACCACCAGCAGCAGGAACGCCAGCGCCAGATACGAGGCGTAGGGAAAGAACGGCATGCGGAAGACCAGCTGCTCGCGTGCCGCATCGCTCAGGCTGCGGCGGTACTTCATCTGCGTGATCAGCACGATGCCCCAGGTCCAGATCGCGCCGAAGGTCGCCGCCGAGGTAACCCATACGAACACTTTCGCCGGCACCAGGTAATTGAGCAGCACGCCCAGCAGCAAGGCCACGAGCGACACCAGGATCGCCCGGTTCGGAATGCCGGTGCCCGATGTCACGGCAAACGTGCGCGGCGCCTGCCCTTGCTGGGCCAGGTTGTAAAGCATGCGGCCGGTGCTGTAGATGCCGCCATTGCAGGACGACAGCGCCGCGGTCAGCACCACGAAGTTGATGATGCCCGCGGCCGACTTGATGCCCAGCCGCTCGAAGGTCATCACGAACGGGCTGCCCTGCGTGCCCAGCTCGTTCCACGGGTAGATCGACAGGATCACGAACAGTGCGCCGACATAGAAGATCAGGATGCGCCAGAACACCGAGTTGATCGCATCGGGAATGGATTTCTTCGGGTTGTCCGCCTCGCCCGCGGTAAGGCCGATCATCTCCACGCCCAGATACGCGAACATCACCATCTGCAAGGCCATCAGCATGCCCTTGGCGCCGTTGGGCATGAAGCCGCCATGCGTCCACAGGTTGCTGATGCCGGTCGGCACGCCCTGGTTGCCAAGGCCGAACACGATCATGGCGCCGCCGCCGAGAATCATGAGCACGATGGTCACCACCTTGATCATGGCGAACCAGAATTCGAACTCGCCGTACGCCTTCACCGCCGCCAGATTGACCGCGCCCATGGTCACCAGCGCCGCCAGCGCCCAGATCCACTGCGGCACATCCGGGAACCACACGCCCATGTAGACGCCCACCGCGGTGATCTCCGCGATGCAGGTCATCAGCCACATGAACCAGTAATTCCAGCCGGTGAGATAACCCGGCAGCGGCCCGAGATAATCCTGCGCATAACGGCTGAAGGAGCCGGCCACCGGATTCTGCACGGCCATTTCGCCGAGCGCGCGCATGATGATGAAGATCGCCAGGCCGCCGAGCACGTAGGAAAGCAGGATGGCGGGGCCGGCGAGCCGGATCGCATTGGCGGAACCGAGAAACAGGCCCACGCCGATGGCCGAACCCAGCGCCATCAGGCGGATGTGGCGCTCCTGGAGGCCGCGTTGCAACGAGTCGTTGGTGTGCATGAGGAGTCCGTTGGAAGGGCGGTAGGTCTTTGCTGTCTGCTGCCTGCGAACTACTTGTGGTCCCGGCGGAAGAGCTCCCACTCTTCGATCCGCTCACCGCCGGGCAAGGTGCAATAACCCGTTTCCCCACCGTCCTTGCCTTTGGCGATGTCCAGCTTGCCGCCGAGCTGCTGGCAGTAGACGGAGGCGGGGTTGGCCATCTGCGCGGAGCGTGGCGGGGTTGCCGGTTCCCGTTGCGAGGCGCATGCGGCAAGCAAGCCGGCGAAAGTCGCGAGAATGAGCAGCTTCATGGCCCGATGCCCCTGGGAGGATGGTTGGCGGAGTCTACGGCGGTGAGGCTTGGCGGAACACCCTTGGCGTGTATCCGTGGCCTCATGCTCCCGACCTGACCTCCGAATCCGGCCATGCGAGCTGCCACATGACTGGAACCGGGAAATAAGCATCGAAATGAAGCTTGGCTTCGCCAGCCAGCGAAGTATGGAACCTTTGCGCCCGACTCAGGACATCCTCGCCCCGCCCCATCCGCCAGAACATATCCGATGGCTCGATATCCGGATGCGCCAGCCACGGCGGCACCTGAAACGGTACCGGCCATGGCGCCAGCTCCGCTCGAACCTGTTCGAGCAACTCCCCAAGCCGGTTCCTGCCGCTGCCGTCGCCGCCATCGGCCCAATAGCGATCGTTCTTCGTATGTTCGACCAGCGTGGCACTCCCCGTAGAGGCCAGTGCCGCGGCAAGTGCAGGATGCTGCTCGAACTTTGCGCGCAACGCTTTCAGCATCACGCCATCGCGCAACACATTCCATTCCGGCCTGAAAGAACGATGGCGCTCACGCCCCAGCTGCGCGGCCAGGAACGGTGTCCTGGCATCGGCCACGGCATCGACGTCGGCTGCGTCGGAGAATTTGGCCGCCTGGAAGAAATGCTCCGTCGTCGACCAGACGCGGCCCTCGATAAGAACCGAATGCCTGGAGAAGTTGGAAAAACAGCCGTAGGGTTTGTCCGTTTCGTAGAAGAATATGTCGACCATCGATGCTCTCGCCTGTTCGCCCTGCGCCGGAGGAGCTAACGCCTGACATCCCGTTAATTAAGGGCCTGGAGCATCGTCACTCCTTATACCCCCTTGGCCATTAGAGAAACGAATGCCTCCAATGGCCATTTCTTGCGTGACGACACCTGTCCGTCCCCCAGCTCTATGAGCCTGGATCCACCCTCGGTAGCTTCGACTATATCCACAGAAAAGAACGGACTTTCTATAAGCCCCGCCAGGCTCCGTACGATATCCGGCACTTCTCCTTCCCTTGAATAACCCTGTCCGCGAAAAACGAAGTATCGCTCTTCAGTATCAGGCTTCAGCTGCTCGTACTTGCGTATGCAAACGCCGCCCTCGATCTGCCCACGGTATTGCTCGATAAGCTGCACGATCTCACCGATCTCCGCGGCAGTGGCTGCCACTGATCCGCGCATGGTCGTAAGAGACTTGACGTAGTCTTTGACAAAGTACGCGGGCCACGCGTGGCCAGAAACCGCCGCAGCAAAATCGGCATCCCTCGATACGAATATCGTCTCCGGGGTAAAACCCTCGCACTGCTGATACCACTCTGGCAGGTGATGGCAAAGGCGATACTGCTCAGGAGTCGTCACCGAAATCCCGCCTTTGGCTCGAATGGCTTCACACAGGCGCGCATAGTCACCGACAGTAAGCATCCAGCCTCGATATAGAACCGGCTCTCCATCAGGCCAGGGCTGCCATAGCTTGAAAACGCCCTGGTCGAAGTCCAGCGACGAAAACAGCGAACAGGCCAGGCCGGCCTCCTGCATCGCACGGTATTCGTCCGCGTACTCCGCATCCGGAACACGCTTATCGAATGGATCAGAAGGAAACAGCAGATGCATGGGTCCCCTCTCCCTGAGCCCGAGGAAGCCTCAAATTCAGCGACTTAACCCAGCGTCCGCACCCGAAAATTACGTCCCTTGATCTTGCCCGCGCGCAGACGCTCCAGCGCCTTGCTCGCCAGGGATCGACTTACAGCGACGTAGGCCCGGGTGGCAAACACATCGATCTTGCCGACGTCGTCCGCCTTCAGGCCGGCGTCTCCCGTAAGCGCACCGAGGATATCGCCAGGACGAAGCTTGTCCTGCCGCCCCGCATCGATCACCAGCGTTTTCATCGGCGCCAGGTTCAAGGTCTTTCCGCGCGGCGCCGAAAGCTTGAGCGCATGCCACGCCAGCGGCTGGCCGAGCACCTGCTCGATATTGTCGGCCTTGGGCTTCTCGCGCGGCGTGCACAGCGTGATCGCCAGGCCGGTCTGCCCTGCGCGGCCGGTGCGGCCGATGCGATGGGTATGCGTATCGGGATCGTGCGCGATGTCGTAGCTCACCACCAGCGGCAAGGCGGTAATGTCGAGTCCGCGCGCGGCCACGTCGGTGGCCACCAGCACGGCGCAGCTGCGGTTGGCGAATTGCACGAGCACTTCGTCGCGGTCGCGCTGTTCCATGTCGCCGTGCAGGGCGAGTGCGGAGAAGCCGCGCTGGTCCAGCTCCAAGGCCACGGCATCGACATCGCGGCGCATATTGCAGAACACCAGCGCATGCTGGCCGCGTTCGCCGGTAAGCAATTGCGCCAGCGCATCGAGCTTGCGCGCAGGATCCACCTCGACGAAGCGCTGCTCGATAGCGGGCTTGGTATCGGCCGGCGCCGCCACCGTGATCTCGACCGGATCGCGCTGCAGGCGCCGGCTCACCTCGCGGATGTCTTCCGGATAAGTGGCGGAGAACAACAGCGTCTGATGGTGCTTGGCGATGCGCCCGACGATATCGTCGATGGCCTCGCTGAAGCCCATGTCCAGCATGCGGTCCGCCTCGTCCAGCACCAGCACCTGGATGCCGCCGCCATGCAGGCTGCCGCGCTTGAGGTGTTCCTGCACGCGGCCCGGCGTGCCGACCACGATGTGCGGATCGTGCGTGAGCGAAGCCAGCTGCGGCCCCAGCGGCATGCCGCCGCACAGGGTCAGCAGCTTGACGTTGGGGATATTGGCGGCGAGCTTGCGGATGGACTTGCTGACCTGGTCGGCCAGCTCGCGCGTCGGACACAGCACAAGCGCCTGCAGGCGGATCGTCTCCACGCTCAGCGACTGCAGCAGGCTGAGGCCGAAGGCGGCGGTCTTGCCGCTGCCGGTCTGCGCCTGGGCGATCACGTCGCGCCCCTCCAGCATGGGCGGCAGGCTCTGCGCCTGGATCGGGGTCATCTCGTCGTAGCCCAGCGCCTGGACGCTGGCGAGCAAGGCGGGCTTGAGGGGGAGCGTGGTGAAAGCGGTCATGCGGCATGATCGCACGGGCAGCCCCATAAGACATGTCCTAGCGCCAGGAAACTCCTGCTGTCGGCGGACTCCCGGCTTGCGTAGGGGAACGCCTTTTTATGTAGTCCTGCCCAGAGACGCCCGCCAAATTTGCAAAACTTGTGGATGAAGCGACATTGATCGCTGTATATCGATGCTATACAGTACGCATCGATCGTCCATCCGTGATCGCCAGGCTATCGACATGGCGTAATGAGGCCCCAAAGCCTCATGCACGGGCTCAACCAGTCTCTGGGGCAGGCAGATGATCAGGAGTTTTCGCCACAAGGGCGTAAGGAAATTCTATGAGACCGGCTCGATCGCAGGCATCCAGGCGCATCACCGATCGCGCCTGCGCATCCTGCTTACAGCGCTGGATGCAGCCGTCGCGCCCTCCGACATGGGGGCGCCAGGCTGGGAGCTTCATCCGCTGAAAGGCGAGTTCGCAGGGCTTTGGTCGGTCAAGGTCAACGGCAACTGGCGGCTGACCTTCGCCTTCGAAGGCAAGAACGCCATCCTGGTGGACTATCAGGACTATCACTGAGGAAACATCATGTCCCGCATGCACAACCCCGCCCATCCCGGTGAAGTACTGCGTGAATACCTCGGCGAACTTTCGGTCACGGAGGCGGCTGAGCGCCTTGGCATCACGCGGGTTTCCCTCTCCCGCATCCTCAACGGCCGCAACGGCATCTCCGCCGACATGGCCCTGCGCCTGGAAGCGGCGCTCGGCACCAGCGCGGAAATGTGGACGACGATGCAGGCTCAGTTCGACCTGTGGGAGGCGCGGCGCAAGAAGCGTCCGAAGATCGTGCCGTTTCCGCCGGCGGCTGCCTGAGCGGCTGGCGGCATCGCCGTCACCTCTCCGGCCAATACCAAGCCGGCTCGTCCAACTCCCTCAGCCCCACCACCCGCGTCTGGCTCAGGTTCTTCTCCAGCGCCACCACGTTGCAACCCGGCGCATCCTCCAGCGCTGCGATCAAGCGCCCCGCGTGCGACACCACCCATACCTGGCTGCGCTTCGAAGCCTGCACGATCAGCCTCGCCAAGGCCGGCAGCAGATCCGGATGCAGGCTGGTCTCCGGCTCGTTCAGCACCATCAGCGGAGGCGGCCTGGGGGTGTGCAGGGCGGCGATCCAGAGCAGGTAGCGCAGCGTGCCGTCGGAGAGTTCGGCAGCGGAGAGCGGACGCAGCAGGCCGTGCTGCGAGAACAGCAGATTGAAGCGGCCACCGCCGGTCTCGACATGGACGGAGCCGCCCGGAAAGGCATCTTCCACCGCCGCGGCCAGCGCCCGCGTATCGCCGATCTCGACGATGGTCTGCCAGGCCGCCGCCAGATCGCCACCGTCGTGGCTGAGCACCGGCGTGCGCGTACCCAAGGGGGTCATGCGTGCGGGAGCATCGCGGTCGGAACGGAAATGATCGTAGAAGCGCCATTGGCGGATTCTCTCGCGCATCACCATCGCTTCGGGCGCACGCTCGGCGTCGGCCAGCTGGGCAAACAGGCTCTCGAATACGTTCAGATGTTCGGCCATCACGCGCCAGTTGCGGCCCTCCTTGGTGCGGGCCAGCGCGCCGCGGCGATCGATCAGTACGTTGGCTGGCCGCAGGAAAGGCCCTGCCCAGATAGCTTCGCGCTTGATTTCCGGATCGAACTGAAAAACCGATGCGCCGGCCGGCACAGGCAGGCCCAGGTCGATGGCATAGCCAAAATCATCACCGGCAAAACCCAGCTTGAGCGCCACCGGCTCCTGCCGCGGCAGCCCCTGGATCGGTATCTCGCCGGTAATCATGCGGCGCGTGATCTTCTCCGGCCCCGCCCACAAGGTGGACGACAAACCACCCTCACGCGCCAGCGCGCTCACCACGCCGCCATGCGCGGTTTCCGCCAGCAGGCGCAGGGCGCGGTAGAGGTTGGACTTGCCGCTGCCGTTGGCACCTGTGATGAGATTGAGCCGGCCGAGCGGGATGGTGAGCGAGCGCAGGGAGCGGTAGTTGGCGACGGCCAGGGTGTTGATCATGGGTGCGTCCAGGCGAGGGCCCGCCTGCGCGGGATGCCGGGAGCTTCCGTGGCTGTTGGCTCACTTCATGAGACAGCGTCAAAAAAAGCAGGCGCCCATAAGGCCTATGACGCGAGCGCCTCTTCGTATATCGCAAGATCATGGGGCGAGAAGCAGCAAAAGATCACTTCCCGTATCGCTTGCGTCTCACCCAAGGTCGCACGCACCGTCGCAACCGCAACACCCGCTGCTAGTTCGATCGGGTAGCCATAGATGCCGGTGCTGATGCTGGGAAACGCCAGCGTCCCGGCGCTATGCTCTATCGCCAGTTGGATCGAACGCCGATAGCAGGAAGCCAGCAGAGCCGCCTCCCCTTCCCCGCCGCCACGCCAGACCGGCCCTACGGTATGGACGATATGCCTTGCGGACAGGCGGTAGCCCTTGGTGATCTTCGCATCGCCGGTCTTGCAGCCGCCCAGCAGGCGGCATTCATGCACCAGCTCGGGCCCGGCCGCCCGGTGAATGGCGCCATCCACACCTCCGCCACCGAGCAGGGAGGAATTGGCAGCATTGACGATAGCATCGACGTCGAGGGTGGTGATGTCGGCGCGGATGGCGCGGAGAACGGAGGTCATCGGGTAACTCCCTGCTCAATAAGCGCTCACCGCGACGGACAGCACCATGCCGCCGACCTGATCATCCCGATCAAACCGGATGGTGACATCGCGGTCGCGACGGGTCGCTACGTAGCCGAATGTCAGGTCGATGCGGCTCAAGTCGGTGCCCCAGCCAAAGCGCGTGCCAGGCGACAGGCAAGCCATCGCCAGAAGGGCGTTATTGCCGGCGAACTCGACATCGCCACGCGCCATCAGGTCATCGCATGCCGCCTTGGCAGGGGCGTAGCCATCATGGTCGCAATACTTGGCTGAGAACGCGTTCTCCTTCATGCCTTTGAAGGGACCACCCCAGGATGTGTGGAATTCGAACTTGCGGGTTTCTTTCGCCCGCACCGAAACCACGAATGCGCGCAGATGAGGGCATAACGTGTCCTTCGGCATAGCCGACACGCGCGGGCACCACACAAGGGCCGCGCAAAAAAGGCCAAGGATCGAAGACCTGGCGAAGCTGCTGTTCAAATCGCCCCCTGCGCTGTCCGTATCGATTCGCCGATATATCCATTCAATTCACACCTGCGCGCTGGTGGCGCAGGGCAAGCCAAAAATACCCTGCCGCGCCCCCACCGAGACCAAAGCATATGGCCGCGGTATAGCCTGCAGGGTTAGCAAGACTCAAGGTATCGGCGAGGTAGATAAGCGTTGCCGCCAGCGCCACCTGCCCCGCCCATACGCGCCAGGCTTTTCGAAGCATGCCTGCAAGCGAAACCCGTCCGACGAAAACGAGTACGACGGCCGAAGGGAGCCATAGGGCAGCAAGCAGGAAGGTGATCAGGATGACCGCGAACATTTTGCCCTCATTGCGATGAATGGACTTGCCATATCTATGACGGCCCTGTGGCGCCAAAAGCTCACTGGGATGTGGCACCGAGTCGCTCAAGATAAGCGCAAAACATATCCGCCATGGCATCCGCATATGCCTTGATCTCATGTTCCGTCCGCGGACTCTCCGAAAACTCCTTCCCCACCGCACTCATCGTCGCCTTCACCAGCTCCCCCGCCAACTCCCTCTTAGCCTTAGGCGTCTCAGGCAACACCTCCCGCATGAACGCCTGCATCGCCCTCTCTCCGGAAGCCTTCACCTCCTTCGCCTCCGGCGCATCGCGATAAAGCGGCGCGGCGTCGCTCAGCGCCACGCGCATCGCGGCCTCCTCGCATTCGGAGCGGATAAAGGCGTGGATCAGGGCGCGCAGACGATCGAGCGGCGCCCTGCTCTTGTCCTGCAATATCTGGTGCAGCAAGCCCGTGGTCTGCTGCCATTCGTCGCTCTGCAGCCGGAACAGGATCGCTGCCTTGTTCGGGAAATACTGGTAAAGCGAGCCGATGCTGACACCTGCCTTCTCGGCCACCCGCGCCGTGGTGAAGCGGTGCGCGCCCTCCTTCGCCAGAACCTGAGCAGCCGCTTCGAGAATGGCCGCCACCAGCTCGTTCGAGCGGGCCTGTTTGGGCTGTTTTCGCGAGGAAATCCTGGGGTTCTTGGGTTCGCTCATGGCCGCTCCGGCAATGCGAATAGGAAAACTGACGAATTACTCGCATTCTAATCCGGCCCCGCAATACCCACGCAAGTACCGGAGAAAACCCATGAGCACCCTCACCACTGCCCCGCTTGCCCCGCTGCTGGACGACCTGTTCGCGCAGTCCCAGGCGAACAGCCCGAACTGGTCCGATTTCCCGCGCGAGGAACTGAACCGGCTGATGCACAGCAAGACCGAGTATCGCGATCTTTATGAACGCATGAAGGATTTGTGGCTTCCCGTGTCGCGCGAAACGGCGCAACTGCTCTACATGCTGGCGCGCAGCACCCGCGCGAAGACCATCGTCGAATTCGGCACCTCGTTCGGCATTTCCACCCTGCACATGGCCGCGGCCTTGCGCGACAACGGCGGCGGCCGCCTGATCACCACCGAGTTCGAGCCGGCCAAGGTGGCGCGGGCGCGCGAGCACCTGAAGGCCGGCGGCGTGATCGACCTGGTGGAGATCCGCGAAGGCGACGCGCTGACGACGCTCCGCACCGGCCTGCCCGATGCGATCGACCTCGTGCTGCTCGATGGCGCCAAGGCGCTCTATCCGGACGTACTCGCCCTGCTGGAAAGCCGCCTGCGCCCCGGCGCCCTGGTGGTGGCGGACAACGCCGACTACAGCCCGGAATACCTGGAACGCGTGCGCGCCCCGGCCAGCGGGTACATGTCGGTGCCGTTCGCGGAAGACGTCGAGCTGTCGATGCGGCTCGGCTGATGGAGCACTGACCGGCCTTAGAACACGGCCGCGGAGGACAACCATGAGCAACAGTCTGCTGCTGCATATCCTTGCTCTGGCGGAACAAGTCGAGCCCGACCGCGAGGCGATCTGGGAGTGGTTCTTCCGGACGCCCATTTCGCCTTACGGCAGGACGGCTTATGAGCTGGGAACAGACGATCGTGGGGATATCGTCATTGCGTTCCTCGAGCGGGTGCTGGACGAAGCCGACAAGGTACCGACCGTCGATCACAGCCCCTATGGCGTCATCCCGGCGTAGGCCGGGATCCAGTGGCGTCAACGCGTGATGGACGCCAGAGCGATCTGCGCTTCGCTGAAACCAAACGCTACCGCCGCTGGATCATGGCCTACCCCAGGATGACGCGCGGCGCACCTATCTCACCGACCGGCTCGAAGCAGCATACCGGGCCGCCGACCCAACGCCCGGAACACCCATGACTTCCACTCCCGCACGCGACCCCGCACAGGGCCGCCTCCTTCTGCTGACCGCCATTCTGTTTATTTCCTACCTGTGCATCGGCATCGCCCTGCCCATCGTGCCGGTCTACGTCACCACCCGGCTGCAACTCGGCAATGCCTGGGCCGGCCTCGGCATCGGCATTGCGTTTCTCGCCACCATCGCCACGCGCGGCTATGCCGGCGGCATCTCGGATCGCCGTGGCGCCAAGCTCGCGGTGGGACGCGGCCTGGCCTTCTATATGGCTGGCGCGCTGGTTTCGCTGATCGCCGACGTTTCCTTGCCGTCGGCATGGATCGCCTATGCAGGCCTGCTCGCGGGGCGCTTGCTGGTCGGGCTCGGCGAAAGTCTGGTCGGCGTCGGCATCGTGGCCTGGGGCATCGGCATCGCCGGCCCTGCCCGCTCCGGCCGCGTGCTCGCCCTGATCGGCGCGGCCATCTACGGCGCGCTGGCGGTGGGCGGGCCCATCGGCGTGGCGCTGCTCGGCCGTATCGGCTTTGCCGGCGCGATGGCGATCAGCGCCGTGCTGCCATGCCTGGGATTGCTGGCCATCGCCTTTATCGACGGCGTACCGGCGCATCCGGATACCAGCCGCCCTTCGTTCCTCAGCGTGATGAGCCGGATCTGGCTGCACGGCTCCATCGTCTGCCTGCAAGGCATCGGCTTTGCCGCGATCGGCGCATTTTTCACGCTGTACTTCCTCGACCGGCAATGGAGCTATGCGGGACTCGGACTGACCGCCTTCGGCACCGGCTTCGTGCTGATGCGCGTGTGCTTCGGCCATCTGCCGGACCGCATGGGCGGCCTGCGCGTGGCGATCGGCTCGCTGGCCATCGAAGCCGTCGGGCAGGTGCTGATCTGGGGCGCGCACGATCCCGCGCTCGCCTTTGCCGGCGCCTTCCTTACCGGACTGGGCTGCTCGATGATCTTTCCGGCGATGGGGCGCGAAGTGGTGCAGCTGGTGGAACCTCATCTGCGCGGCACGGCCCTGGGCGGTTTTGCGGCATTCCAGGATGCCGCTTACGGCCTCACCGGCCCGTTGGCCGGATTACTGGCCGACCGGGCGGGATACGGCAGCGTGTTCCTGATCGGCGGCGTGGCGGCAGGCATCGGCTTGCTGATCGCGGCAAGTCTCCGCCACGCACGTGCCGTCGCGCTGGAAAGATGACAAAAGCCACCACGGCGCGCTGGCCATTCGGTCGATACCGGATGCTGCCTGCAGCGGGCTAGCATCGGTGCGTTTCGCGCCACGCCAAGGAGTGCACCGATGCCACGAAACCTCCGCCTCGCCGCCCTCGCCCTCGCGGCGCTCGCCGCCACGCCATGCGTGGCGCAGCACGACCACCGCTCCATGGTGCCGAACGGCTGCCAGCCGCTGGGCACGCACAAGGTGGGTGATACCGGTTGCTATATCGTCGCGCAGGAGTCGATGGCCGATCCTCCGGCCGGGCCGCTGTACTGGCATCTCGATACCTTCGCCGATGCCAGGGCGGCGCGCACGGCGCGCGGCAGGAACGGCAGCGTGATCGAAGCCTTCGGGCAGGTGTGGCTGCTGACCATCGCCGAAGAAAGCTGGCGCCCGGAAGGCGGCCGGCACGTCGCCACGATCGGCCCGTTCACGCCGCCGACCGACGGCGTGCAGACGGCGACTTATATGGTCGCCACCACCGACGCCACCATGGATTCACTGCCGCATAGCCATCCCGGCCCGGAAGTCTTCTATGTCGTCGAAGGCGCGCAATGCCTGGAAACGCCGGATGGCACGCAGACCCTGCAGGCGGGCGAAGGCAGCGCCGTCGCCGCCGGCGTGCCGATGAAACTCTATGGCGCGGGAGATACGACGCGCCGCGCACTGGTGCTGGTGCTGCACGACGCCGCGCAGCCCGCGGTCATGCGCAATCCGCCGTGGAAACCCAAGGATCTGTGCCTGGCGCAGGGCGGAAAAACGCCGGGCGGCGCGATCAGCCAACCGGAATATCAATCCGCTCGATGAATTTCCGCCGCGGAAACCATTTCACGCCCGCATCGCGCAGCTTCGTGGCCAGCTTGGGCATGGCCTCCAGCGTGGCGGGAATGGACTGGTAGACGTTGGTCGCCGCGGTTTCCCAGCGCGCGAAATGCATGTCGCCAAGCGCCTGCTTGAACTGCTCCATGGTGATCGGCTTGCCCATGATGCCGGCGCGGGCCGCCATGGGATGCACGATCTCGAACAGCAGGTCGTTGCGGATATTGAGATGCAGAATGCAATCGTCGTAGCGGCGCTGCACGGCTTCCACCTGCACGATCAGGTGGGCATCGCCGCGCTCCACCAGAAAAGTCAGGTCTTCCGCGCGCTGGCGCGCATGGCTGCTGGGCGGGTTGGGAAACGCGCGCAGGTTGGAGATCTGGTGCCAGGTGTCCTTGCCCTTGGTCAGCTCGGCCTGCACGGTGGAGAGGTAATGCGCCTGCGATACCAGCACCAGGATGGCGCGGTTGATCGCGCCGGCGCGCAGCTCCTCGCGCCGCATGGCTTCGTTGATGCCCTGGTATTTGAAGGCGAGGATCGCGCCGAGCAGCGTGCCCACGAAGGGGAACGTCCAGGTCGCCAGGTCCTTGGGCGCGACGGCTTCCGTGTAGAACGCCACGGCCACCAGCAGCCCTACGAACAGCAAGGCAAGCAGCGCGAGCAGCCCACCACCTACGCCAGACAGTCTCATGGGATCACCCTTCGGTCACCAGTCCGGTCCCCCTGGTCGATCGACGATGTTCGCACAGCATAGTGTGAAGGCGCCGGCGGGCCGGCCCTCGACGGCAGCCGAAGGGGGTTGCCGTTCAGCCAATCGGCGTTGCGCTTATTTGCCGCCGTTCTCGATGCTGTGGTGGTCGTAGCTGACCACGCGCGTCAGCTGCCACTGGCCGTTCTGGTAGCGCCAGATATGGAGGAACTTGCCCTCGCCCTGGCAGGTCTTGCCGCCGATCTGGCAGAAGCGGTGCGTGCCCGTTTCGATCGCGCCGTAATCCTTGATCGGATACACCTCCAGCGTGCCGACCAGCTCGCGCCGCACCTTGTGGCAGATATTGCGGCGGGTGGCTTCGACCACCGGTTCGCGGCCGAGCATCAGGCCGCCGTTGTCGTGATAGAACTCGATGTCGGCGCTGAAGAAATCGCCGAAGGTCTTCAGGTCGCAGCTGTTGTAGGCATCGAAGACTTTTTTATCGAGCTCGTTGACGGTGCGCACCAGCGCATCGCCTTGCGGAATGGCGGCGGGCGTCGCGGCATGGACAACGCCGCCAACGAACAGCGGGACCAGCCAAAGGGCAAGACGGCGCATATCGAACATGGAACGCTCCTGGTCGGCGGTTGACCCCTGAAGCCTAAGCCTTGGAGGCCTTCCGCACAGCATGCCTGATGGCATCCCGCTTCAGCCCTGCAGTTCGGCCAGCCGGCGGCGCAGCTCCTCGTTCTCCGCGGTCAGCTCGGCCACGCGCTGCCGCAGCATCAGCAGCTCCTCGCGCTCGTCCATTTCCGCGGACCCGGCGGCGGCCTCGCCTTCTTCCTGCTCTTTTTTGCGCGGCTTGCGCTTCGACTCGCGCGCCCGCTTGGCCGCCTCCTTCAATTCCTTTCCGCCCGCCTCGGCCGCCGCGCGCTGTTCTTCGGCGGGAAGGCTGGCCACGGCGGCGGCGGCATGGATCGACAGCACGCCGGACTTCACCGCGGCCACCACTTCCTCGGTGGCCTGCTTCTGGATCTTCTCGATCAGGCCGACCTGGCTGTGGCTGAGGCGCGCCTCGCGGGCGAGGTCTTCGCGGCTGGGTACCGGCTCGGGCGACGCAACCGGCGTTTCCGCGGCCGCCGCTTCGGCGGGTGCTTCCGGCGCGGCATGGACCTCGAAAGGCGGCGTTTCGTCTTCGGCTTCCTTTACCCGCCCGCGCCGCGCCGCCAGGATCTCGCGCTTGCGCAGCGCCAGCACGCCGCGCTGGAACGGCGACACGCTGCGCCGGCCCAGGTGCTGCTCGATCATCCACAGGTGCACGTCTTCCATCGACTGGAAGCGCGTGTTCTGGATGGTCTGGAACGGCAGGCCGTGCTTGCGGCAGACGCTGTAGCGGTGATGGCCATCGACCAGGGTGTCGCCCCACAGCACCAGCGCGTCGCGGCAACCCTCGGCCAGGATGCTGCGCTCCAGCGCCTCGTACTCGTCGGGCGTCATGGGATCGATATAGGCCTTGAGTTCCTCGTTGACGACCAGGTCCGCCATCGCTTGTCTTCCGGAAGGGCAAAGGGTGCGCATTGTAGAGAGGCCGAGGCGCCGGCGCTGCCTTGACGCGGAGCGGCATTTGTCCTCCGCTTCCGCCGACCGGGCGCACGTGGCGGCGGCCGGCTTCCAGGCCATGGCCGCGCCGCGCTATCGTGCAGGGCGCGGTACCCTCGATATCCCCACGACACGCTCATCCGGGAAGCCAGCCCATGGCCAGCAACCACCCGCACCTCTCCGCGCCCAGCCGCGAGCAGGCCCTGCACGCGCTGTACGAGGCGGCGGAGCTCGAACACTGCCTGATGTGCACCTATCTGTACGCCGCCTTCTCGCTGAAGACCTCGGTGGACGAAGGACTGACGCCGGCGCAGCTGGAAGCGGTGATGCGCTGGCGGCGCGCCATCCTGCAGGTGGCGACGGAAGAAATGGGTCACCTGGTGGCGGTGTGGAACATCACCGTCGCGCTGGGCGGCGCGCCGCGCATCGGCCGCTTCAACTTTCCGCTGGACCCCGGCATCTTGCCGGCCGGCGTGGTGGTGAAGCTGGCGCCGTTCAACCTGGCCACGCTGCAGCATTTCATTTACCTGGAACGCCCCGCCGGTTCGGACGAACCAGATGGCGAGGGCTTCACCTCGGACCGCAGCTTCGTGCGCGGCGCCGACGGCCCGCGCCTCACGCCGATGGGCGTGGACTACGACACCGTGGGCCAGTTCTACGAAAAACTCGGCGAAGGCCTGCGCCGCATGGTCGACATCTATGGCGAAGCCGGCGCGCTGTGCGGCACGCCGGAGCTGCAGCTGACCGACGCGGACGCCAACCTGCCCGGCTGCAAGCGCGTGATCTGCCTGAAGACGGCGCTGGCCGCGTTCGATGCCATCGTCACCCAGGGCGAAGGCGCGCTGGAAAACGTCGAAGACTCGCACTACCGGAAGTTCGCCGCGATCCGCACGGAATACCAGGCGCTGCTGGCGGAGGATCCCCTGTTCACT
The DNA here is from genome assembly GCF_012275375.1 of Dyella sp. SG609. Classification (GTDB taxonomy): domain Bacteria; phylum Pseudomonadota; class Gammaproteobacteria; order Xanthomonadales; family Rhodanobacteraceae; genus Dyella_D; species Dyella_D marensis. The sequence continues at coordinate 352,057 of NZ_JAAZQJ010000002.1, forward strand.
CCCGCCTTCCCCGCCGCCACCAATCCGGTGATGCGCCGGCCGCCGCGTCCCGAGGGCCGCGTGTGGATCGAGGATGCGCGCGCGATTGCCACGGTCGACCTGGCCAATGCCGCGTATGGCCTGATGCTGCGATTGCTCGGTTACGCGTATGCGGTGCCGTCGCCGGATCCGGACAAGGCTCTGTCGGTGGACCTGGCCGTGGGCCTGATGCGGGCGATCGCGCCGCTGGCCGAACGCGCGGCGCGTTTGCCGGCGGGGCCGTCGAATCCGCAGTGCCATGCGGGGCTGTCGTTTATCGCGCTGCGTGATGCGTCGGCGTTTCCGCCCGGGCCGGGCGCGCGGCGGTTCTTCGTCGAGCGGCTGCAGCAGTTGACGGAAGCGGCGCTGCGCTTGAACGAGCAAGGCGATGCGCGTACGGCGGCGGCGGCGACCTTGCTGCAGCGGCTGGCGCAGAGCGCGACGCAGGGTTTCGAGCTGGATCGTGCGGCAAGCACCGCGGGCGCACCGGTGGCTGCCGTCGCCGCACCGCCCGCTCCGTCCACGCCGCCGACCGTCGAAGACGGCATCGAACGCGTCGAGGGCGAGAAGCTGACGCTGCTGTTCGAAACCAGGCGCTGCATCCATGCCCGCTTCTGCGTCACCGGCGCGCCCACCGTGTTCCTTGCCAATGTGCAGGGGCCATGGATCCATCCGGACACCATGGACGTGGAACGCCTCGCCGACATCGCCCACGCCTGCCCTTCCGGCGCGATCCAGTACCGCCGCCGCGATGGCCGTCCCGACGAAACCGCGCCACCGGTGAATCTGGCCGGCACGCGCGAAGCCGGCCCGTATGCATTCCGCGGCGAGCTGTATCTGAACGGTGTGCCGGCCGGTTATCGCGCCACGCTATGCCGTTGCGGCGCGTCGAAGAACAAGCCGTTCTGCGATGGCTCGCATCACGACGCAGGCTTCACGGCCAGCGGCGAACCGCCGACCGGCAAGGCCACCGACATGCTGGCGTTGCGCAACGGGCCGCTGCATGTGGAGCCGCAGCCGAACGGGCCGTTGAAGGTGCGGGGGAACCTGGAGATCGTCAGCGGCACCGGGCGGATGGTGGCGCGGGTGACCAGCGCGTTTCTGTGCCGGTGCGGCGGGAGCAAGAACAAGCCGTTTTGCGATGGGACGCATGCGACTATCGGGTTTGTGGCGGATTAGTGGGGCACGCCCCAACTTTCACATTATCGCCTGGTTTTCGCGGTGACGCGAACTGGCCGCTTATGCAGCGGGCATTCCGGACGCCTGCCGGCGCCCGGGTCACTTTCTCTTTGCTGGCTCAAAGAGAAAGTAACCAAAGAGAAATAGCCTCAAGTCAAAGGCTCGCGACGCGACTAGAAGGAGCAGTGGGCGTCTGCGGTAGCCTGATTAACCTGGGTCTACACGAAACGGCAGTGCGTTTACGTAGCGGGTGCTTCAACGTGCCGTTGCCGAGAGGATGTTCAAGAACTGAGGCCAGCTTGAGCGGTGCGTTTTGCCTCAGCTTCTCAGGTCGAATCCTTCTCCCTCCGGGAGAAGGTGGCGGCAGCCGGATGAGGGTTCGGGCAGAGCGCAGCGTTACGCCCCGCCACGCCCGCGTAGGTTGGGGTGAGCGTAGCGAACCCCAACGTGGCGAGGCGCGTGAAGGTGCCTGTGTTGGGGTTCGCCTGCGGCTCACCCCAACCTACGTCACGGCAAGATTTGACGTTGCGCTCCGCCCGGCCCCTCACCCTGCCCTCTCCCCGGAGGGGAGAGGGGTGGCATCGTGAGGTAGGCAGGAACGAAGAGCCAAAGCTGGCCCCGGTTCTTGAACGACCTCTCGGCCACGGCACGTTGAAGCACCCGCTACGTAAACGCACTGCCGTTTCGTGTAGACCCAGGTTAATCAGGCTACCGCAGACGCCCACTGCTCCTTCTAGTCGCGTCGCGAGCCTTGGCTCTTAGGCCATTCTCTCTTTGGTTACTTTCTCTTTGGGCCAGCAAAGAGAAAGTGACCCGGGCGCCGGCAGGCGCACGGAATGCCCGCTGCATAAGCGGCCAAATCGCGACAACCACACCTAGTCGCTACTGGATCCCGGCCTACGCCGAAATGACGAGCAAAAAAATCCCCCGCCGCGGTGCGGCGAGGGATCTCATCAATCAGCGCTGAGCAATCAGCCGCCGATCACTCCTCCGGCGTCGGCTCGCCGGCATCGCCCGCATCCGGCGCCGCAACGTCACCACCCTGCTCCACGCCGCCGCTCCCGCCATCGGGTGCATCCGCACCCTCAACCTCCTCCTCCGCATCCAGCCGCACCACGCTGACCAGCGCCTCATCGGCCGGCAGCTTGATCAGGGTGACGCCCTGGGTGTTGCGGCTGAGCTGCGAGACTTCCGCCACGCGGGTGCGCACCAGGGTGCCCTGGTTGGAGATCAGCATCAGCTCGTGCGCCTCGGTGACCTGCACCGCGGAGACCAGGCCGCCGTTGCGCTCGGAGCACTGGATGCCGATCACGCCCTGGGTGCCGCGGCCCTTCTTGGGGAATTCCTCCAGCTGGGTGCGCTTGCCGTAGCCGCGTTCGGTGGCGGTGAGAATGTCGCCTTCCGGTTCGGCCACGATCAGCGACACCACTTCGGCGCCGTCGGCCAGCTTCATGCCGCGCACGCCGGTGGCGGTGCGGCCCATCGAGCGCACCTCGCCCTCGTCGAAGCGCACCGTCTTGCCGTTGGAAGCGAACAGCAGCACGTCGCTGTTGCCGTTGGTGAGCGCCACGTTGACCAGGGCGTCGCCCTCGTCGAGGTTGATGGCGATCTTGCCCTTCTGCAGCTGGAAGGCGAACTCGTTGAGCGGCGTCTTCTTCACCGTGCCCTGGCGGGTGGCGAAGAACACGTAGCAGTCGTCGCTGTATTCGCGCACCGGCAGCACCGCCTGCACCTTCTCGCCGGCGGCGAGCGGCAGCAGGTTGACCATCGGCTTGCCGCGGGCGTTGGGGCCCGATTCCGGCATCTGGTACACGTTGAGCCAGTACACGCGGCCGGTGCTGGTGAAGGTGAGCAGGGTGTCGTGGGTATTGACCACCCACAGCTGCTCGACGAAATCCTCGTCCTTCAGCGCCGAGGCCGAGCGGCCCTTGCCGCCGCGCCGTTGGGCACGATAAGTGCTGGCCGGCTGGCGCTTGACGTAGCCGGTGTGCGACAGCGTGACCACGACGTCTTCCGGCGCGATCAGGTCGAGGACGTTGAGGTCTTCCTGCGAATGCTGGATCTCGGTGCGGCGCTTGTCGCCGAATTCTTCCTTGACCACTTCGAGCTCGGCGCGGATCACCGCCAGCAGGCGGGCCGGGTCTTCCAGGATCTCGATCAGGCCGCGGATGGTGGCCAGGATCTCGCGGTACTCGTCGGAGAGTTTTTCCTGCTCCAGGCCGGTCAGGCGGTGCAGGCGCATGGCCAGGATTTCCTGGGCCTGCACGTCCGAAAGCTGGTAGCCGTCGGCCTTGAGGCCGTCGCGCGGGTCGAGGTCTTCCGGACGCGAGGCATCGGCGCCGGACGCGCCCAGCAGAGCCGAGACCATGCCCGGCTCCCACTTGCGCGCCAGCATGCGCTCGCGCGCTTCCTGCGGCGAGGCGGAGCTGCGGATCAGCTCGATCATCGCGTCGATATTGGCCAGCGCGACGGTGAGGCCTTCGAGGATGTGGGCGCGGGCGCGGGCCTTGCGCAGCTCGAAGATGGTGCGGCGGGTGACCACCTCGCGGCGATGGCGGATGAAGGCCTCGAGGATATCCTTGAGGTTCAGCAGGCGCGGCTGGCCGTCCAGCAGGGCCACCATGTTGATGCCGAAGGTGACCTGCAGCTGGGTCTGCTGGAACAGGTTGTTGAGCACCACGTCGGCCATCGAGTCGCGGCGGATCTCGATCACCACGCGCATGCCGTCCTTGTCGGACTCGTCGCGCAGCTCGCTGATGCCTTCGAGCTTCTTTTCCTTGACCAGCTCGGCGATCTTCTCGATCAGGCGCGCCTTGTTCACCTGGTACGGCAGCTCGCTGACGATGATCGTCTCGCGGCCGTTGGATTCGGTCTCGATCTCGGTCCGGGCGCGCACCAGGATGCGGCCGCGGCCGGTGCGGTAGGCCTCGACGATGCCGGAGGAGCCGTTGATGATGCCGGCGGTGGGGAAATCCGGGCCGGGGATGTACTGCATCAGGTCGTCGACCGACAGCGACGGGTCGTCGATCAGGCCGATGGTGGCGGCCACCACCTCGTTGAGGTTGTGCGGCGGCACGTTGGTGGCCATGCCCACCGCGATGCCCGCGGAGCCGTTGACGAGCAGGTTCGGCACGCGGGTGGGCAGCACCAGCGGCTCGCTTTCGCTCTCGTCGTAGTTGGGGCCGAAGTCGACGGTTTCCTTGTCGATGTCGGCCAGCAGCTCGTGGGTGAGGCGCGACATGCGCACCTCGGTGTAGCGCATGGCCGCGGCGTTGTCGCCGTCGACCGAACCGAAGTTGCCCTGGCCGTCGACCAGCATGTAGCGCAGCGAGAACGGCTGGGCCATGCGCACGATGGCGTCGTAGACCGAGGCATCGCCGTGCGGATGGTATTTACCGATCACGTCGCCGACCACGCGGGCCGACTTCTTGTAGGGTTTGTTCCAGGCGTTGCTCAGTTCGTTCATCGCGTACAGCACGCGGCGATGCACGGGCTTGAGGCCATCGCGCACGTCCGGCAGGGCGCGGCCCACGATCACGCTCATGGCGTAGTCGAGGTAGCTCTGGCGCATCTCGTCTTCGATGTTGACGCGGATGATTTCTTTGGCGAGTTCTGCCATCAATCGGCTTCCCTGGATGAAGAAAAAGGGCCGTGGCGCGCGAGCTTCAGCCGCGCGTGCAGCGGTCCCGGATATAGCCTTTGAAGTGTAGCAGAAATACTATCGAAACGACAGTATTTTGATGAATGGAATCAATGGCTTACGCAGAGCTTTTGGAGCCTTTGAAAAGCACCCCGCGCGCTGTCGAGAAATTGACCAGCGCAGCCGCCGCCGAACCGGCCAGCACGGCCACCGCCGGCCAGCGGTGCAGGGCCGGAAAACCGACCAGCATCAGCGCGTAGGTGGCGTAGTTGATCAGCGCGCCGGCGGTCATCAGGCCCATCCAGCGCAGCCATTCCAGGTGCAGCGGCTGCCCGCTGGCGCGGTGGGCGAAGGTGTAGCGGCGGTTCCACCACCAGGTCGCCGTGGCCGCGAGCAGGAAGGACGGCACGCGCGCCACATAGGCGTTGGCGCCGGCCAGCGAGACCAGGGCCTGCACGCCGCCGGCATCGACGATGAAGCCGATCACGCCGCCGACGAAGAACAGGCCCGCTTCGCGGCGCAGCCTCATGGGCCGGCCCCGTATGAGCCGTGCCTCATGAACCGAACATCGCCTGCATGGCCAGCGCGTTCGGATGCTCGATCACCCCGCGCTCGGTGACGATGGCGTCGATCAGCCCGGCCGGCGTCACGTCGAACACCGGGTTCCACGCCTGCGCGCCCTCGACCACGGTGCGCTGCCCGGCCACGGCCAGCAGTTCCGCCGGATCGCGCAGCTCGATCTCGATCGCCTCGCCCGAGGGCGTGGCCATGTCGACGGTGGACGACGGCGCCACCACCATGAACTTCACGCCGTGGTGGCGCGCGGCGATGGCCAGCTGGTAGGTGCCGATCTTGTTGGCGGTATCGCCGTTGGCGGCGATGCGGTCGGCGCCGACGATCACCCACTGCACCGCGCCGGAGCGCATCAGGTGCGAAGCGGCGGAGTCCGCGATCAGGCGCGCGGGCACGCCGTCGCGCACCAGTTCCCACATGGTCAGGCGCGCGCCCTGCTGCCACGGCCGCGTCTCGCCGGCATAGACCTCGTCGATGCGGCCAGCGCTGACGCCGGCGCGGATCACGCCCAGCGCGGTGCCGAAACCCGCGGTGGCGAGCGAGCCGGTATTGCAATGGGTGAGCACACCGGAACCCGGTGCAATGAGCGCGGCGCCGAGCTCGCCCATATGACGGTTGGCGGCCAGATCCTCGTCCTGGATCGCCTGCGCTTCGCGCTCCAGCGCGGCGGCGTCGGCACCGGCCGTGATGCGCGCCTTCATGCGGTCCAGCGCCCACATCAGGTTCACCGCGGTCGGGCGGGCGGCGCGCAGCATGGCCAGGGCCGGCTCGAGCGGCGCGCCCTGCTGCGCCGCCAGCACCACGCCCCAGGCGGCGGCGATACCGATGGCCGGCGCGCCGCGTACGGCCAGGTCGCGGATGGCCTGGGTCACCTGCGCGGCGTCGCGGCAGTCGATCCACTCCTCCGCGCGCGGCAGCAGGCGCTGGTCGAGCAGGCGCAGATGGTCGCCCTGCCATTGCACGGCACGGATGCGGTCGTAACGGTCGTAGTCGATGCTCATGGATGTACTCAAACGAAGCGGCAGGCGCGGTGGTGCGCCTGCCGGCAGCCGTGGGGTCGGCCGTTTAGACGTCCTGCGGCATCACCAGCCACAGGATCAGATAGATAAGGATACCGGAGCCGCCGGCCAGGGTCAGGACGATCCACAGCAGGCGCACGATGGTGACGTCCCAGCCCAGGTATTGGGCGACGCCGCCGCACACGCCGGCGATCATCTTCTGGCTGCTGGAACGGACGAGGCGCTTGTCGGTATTCATGGTGTTCTCCTTGTGCTGGAACTCAATCCCTGGAACTCAATCCCTGGAACGCAGCCACTGGTGGATGGCCGGCGGCACTTCGCGCTGCGCGCGTCCGGAAACGTAGATGCCGATATGCCCGCCCTTGAAGGCGAGCTGGGTGTAGTCGGTGGTGCCCACGTGCTTGCCCAGCGCGCGCGAGGCGTCCGGCGGCACGAGGTGGTCCTGCTCGGCGAAGATGTTCAGCACCGGCTGGGTGACCATGCCCAGATCCACCGGCTTGTCGCCGATGGTGAGCGTGCCCTTGACCAGCTTGTTGCCCTGGTAGAAATCCTTGATGAACTGCCGGAACGCTTCGCCGGCCTGGTCGGGCGAGTCAAAGATCCAGCGTTCCATGCGCAGGAAATTTTCCATCTCCTTGCGGTTGTCCAGCAGGTCGACCATCGACACGTATTTCTGCTGGTTGAGCCGCACGGGCTTGAGCGTGAGGTAGACGTAGTTCATCAGCTCGGCGGGGATATTGCCCAGCGTGTCGACGAACAGGTCCACGTCCAGGTTCTGCACCCAGTGCGACAGCATGTTGTCCGGCGTGTGGTAGTCCACCGGCGTGACCATGGTCACGAGGTTCCGCACTTTCTCCGGATGCATCGCCGTGTAGCACAGCGAGAACGCGCCGCCCTGGCAGATGCCGAGCAGATTGACCGCATCCAGGCCGTGGCGCGCGCGCACCGCGTCGACGCAGCGGTCGAGATAGCCGTTGAGGTAGTCGTCCAGGGTGAGCCAGCGGTCGGCGCCGTCCGGATAGCCCCAGTCGATCAGGTACACATCCTCGCCCTGCTCCAGCAGATTGCGCACCAGCGAGCGGTCGGCCTGCAGGTCGGTCATCCACACCGTGTTGACCAGGGCGTAGACGATCAGCAGCGGCGTCTTCGAGGTGGGCTTGCCGTTGCCCTTCATATGCCAGACGGTGAGCTTGTCCTCGCGATAGACGGCTTCGCGCGGCGTGTTGGCGTATTCGGGTTCGTGCATGCCGCGCAGGCTTTCCACGCCGGCGGCGAGCTTGCGCTGGAAGGCGGCGACTTCGCCGAGGAGCTTGGCCGGATCGATGCGTAGAGGGGTGAACATGCGTCAGTCCTTCACTTGCGCGTGCGTTGCGTGCCGCGCGCGGGCGCGGTCTTGGCGGTGCGGCGGGCGGCGGGCGGCTTGCGTTTGCTTTCCGCCTCGGCGCCCAGCGATTCGGACAGCACTTTCTTCGGCGCGTGGCCGGCTTCGGCGCGGCCGGCGAGCTTGCGCTTCAGCGCGGCGACTTCGTTGCGCAGCGCGTCCAGTTCCGCGTCCGGCGCGGCGGCGCGCGTCGCCTTGCCGGCGGAGCTGGCGCGCAGTTCGCGGCGCAGCTCCTGCACGCGCTTGCCCAGCGAATCGACTTCGCCGCGCGTGGGCATGCCCAGTTCGCGGCACCAGGCGTCGGTCTGGCGCTGCTGGCGCTGGCGCACCTGCATCTGCGTGTTGACCATGGCGCCGTAGGCTTCGCGGAATTCGTCCGACAGCGCGATCTGCGCATAGGCTTCTTCGGCGGCGTCGACCCACAGGTCGTACAGCGCCTTGAGCGAATCGACCTGGCGCGCCGGCTCGGTCATCTGCGTGAGCTTTTCGCGCAGGCGTTCGAAGCCGTCGGCGTTGGCGCGCAGGATCAGCGTGTTGTAGCGCGACGAAGCCTCGGCGTATTCGCGCATGGCTTCGAACAGCGCCTGCTGCTGCATCTGGCGTTCGCGCGTATAGCCGAAAGCCGGCGTGTCGCCCAGGCCCGCGCCCCAGGCGCCGGCCTGCGGCTGCGCGGCCTGCAGCCAGCTCTGCCATTGCTGGGCGAAACCGTGCGCGGCGGCATTGTCGATGCCGGCGAAAGCCTGCGCGAACGGCTGGTTGATGCCGGCGAACGGATTGCCCATGAAGCCCTGCCCCATGGCGGCCGCACCCGCCACCGGCTGCCCCATGAACAGCTGGCGCAGCGCCTGCTGCCAGTCGTCCGGCCCCTGCCCCGCGATGCCGCTGGTGGCGGCCGCCTGCATCCAGTCGGCATAGCTTTTCAGGCCGCCCATGGCGCGCGACAGCAGGTCGTCGGAAGCCGCGGGCGCCGGCGCGAACGGCGACGCGGGCCGCTGCAGCGATTGCATCCATGCGTCCCAGGATTGCTGCGCCCAGGCCTGGTATTGCTTCATCACATCGTTGGCGTGATCGCTCATGCCCGCATCCTCGTTTGCGCTCTGGGCATCGTAGCAAAAGCCACCTCGCGCCACTGTTGCGCAAAAAAGTGGAGGGCGCTGGATGAGCGTTTTGGCGGAGTGGTGCACATCACTCTTGCGCTCCGCCCGGCCCCTCACCCCGACCCTCTCCCCGGAGGGGAGAGGGGGATGACGGCAGACGCGAAAATCGAACGAAGAGCTCGCGGCGCAGCCGCGGCGTTCCGCTGGTGCGCTTCTGCTCTTGATCCACCGGGTCCCCTTGGCGCCGGCGGTGAGGGCTGGACGAAAAGGCCCCCGCAGGGGGGCGGGGACACGATGTCCCCGCCTTTTTGATCAGGGCATGGATGCCCTGTCAAAAAGCCCGGCCAGCCCTCACGGACCCTCAGCAGCTGTGCTGCTGAGGGCGCCAAGCAGGGTGCCCTCTCTTTTTGGTTACTTTTTCTCTGGGCACGCAGAGAAAAAGTAACTCGCCCCGCGGCAGCGGGACGAAACCCTCGCCAAAGGCGAGACCCATACGCGTCAACGCAACAACCAAGCGATATCGCCACTGGATCCCGGCCTACGCCGGGATGACGAGCAAAAAAAAGCCCGGCGATAAGCCGGGCTTTCTTCAACCTGCCTGCAGACAGCGCCTCAGGCGCCCTCTTCCTCAGTCACGGCCTTCATGGACAGGCGAATACGCCCCTGCTTGTCCACTTCCAGCACCTTGACCTTGACGATGTCGCCTTCCTTCAGCTTGTCGGAGACCTTCTCCACGCGCTCGTTGGAAATCTGCGAGACGTGGACGAGGCCGTCCTTGCCCGGCAGGATCGTGACGAATGCGCCGAAGTCCATCAGCTTGGCGACCTTGCCCTCGTAGATGCGGCCCGGCTCGACGTCGGAGACGATCTGCTCGATGCGCTTCTTCGCTTCGTCGGCCGCCAGGCGGTTGACCGAAGCGATGATGACGGTGCCGTCGTCGCTGATGTCGATGGTGGTGCCGGTCTCTTCGGTGATCGAGCGGATGGTGGCGCCGCCCTTGCCGATGACTTCGCGGATCTTGTCCGGGTGGATCTTGATGGTGAGCAGGCGCGGGGCGTACTCGCTCATCTCCGAACGCGGCTCGCTGATCACCTTGGCCATTTCGCCCAGGATGTGCAGGCGGCCACGCTTGGCCTGCTCCAGCGCCACCTTCATGATCTCTTCGGTGATGCCGTCGATCTTGATGTCCATCTGCAGCGCGGACACGCCGTTGGCGCTACCGGCCACCTTGAAGTCCATGTCGCCGAGGTGGTCTTCGTCACCCAGGATGTCGGACAGCACGACGTAGTCGTTGCCTTCCTTCACCAGGCCCATGGCGATGCCCGCCACCGGAGCCTTGAGCGGCACGCCGGCGTCCATCATGGCCAGCGAGGAACCGCACACCGAGGCCATCGAGGAGGAACCGTTCGACTCGGTGATCTCGGAGACCACGCGCAGCACGTACGGGAATTCCTCGATCGAGGGCTTGACCGCCTGCACGCCGCGCTTGGCGAGGCGGCCGTGGCCGATCTCGCGGCGCTTCGGCGCGCCGAAGCGGCCGGCCTCGCCCACCGAGAACGGCGGGAAGTTGTAGTGGAACAGGAACGGATCCTTCGACTCGCCTTCCGGCGCGTCGATGATCTGCGCGTCGCGGGTGGTGCCCAGCGTGGCCACGACCAGGGCCTGCGTCTCGCCGCGGGTGAACAGCGCCGAGCCGTGGGTGCGCGGCAGCACGCCGACGCGGACGGTGATCGGGCGCACGTCGTCCAGCTGGCGGCCGTCGATGCGGATCTTGGTCTTCAGCACGCTGTCGCGCATGGTGCGGTATTCGAGCTCGCCGAATTCCTTCGCCAGCTCGGCGGCCGGCCAGGCGTGCTCTTCGGCCTGGGCCTTGAGCGAGGCGATCACGTCCGCCTTGATGGCGGCGATGGCGTCGCGGCGCTGCAGCTTGTCCTTGACCTGGAAGGCCTCGTCCAGCTTGCTGCCGACGGCGCCGCGCACGGCGGCGGCCAGGGCCTCGTTACGGGCCGGCGGCTGCCAGTCCATCGACGGGCGGGCGGCCTCGGTGGCCAGTTCCGCAATGGCGCGGATCGCGGTCTGCATCTGCTGGTGGCCGAACACCACGGCGCCCAGCATGACTTCTTCGCTGAGCAGCTTGGCTTCGGATTCCACCATCAGCACGGCGTTGGTGGTGCCGGCCACGACCAGGTCCAGGTCCGAGCTCTTCAGCTCGGTGGCGGTCGGGTTCAGCACGTACTGGCCGTTGGTGTAGCCGACGCGGGCGGCGGCGATCGGACCCTTGAACGGGATGCCGGCGAGGCTCAGCGCGGCGGACGCGCCCAGCATGGCCGGGATGTCGCCGTCGACTTCCGGATTGAGCGAGACCACCTGCGCGATGATCTGCACTTCGTTCTTGAACTCTTCCGGGAACAGCGGGCGCACCGGACGGTCGATGAGGCGCGAGGTCAGCGTCTCCTTCTCGGTCGGGCGGCCTTCGCGCTTGAAGAAGCCACCGGGGATGCGGCCGGCCGAGTAGAACTTCTCGACGTAATCCACGGTGAGCGGGAAGAAGTCCTGACCTTCCTTCGCCTTGGCCGCGGCCACCGCGGTGACCAGCACCACGGTGCCGTCCATGCTGACCATGACGGCGCCGGACGCCTGGCGGGCGATTTCGCCCGTCTCCAGTGTGACCGTGTGATTACCGTACTGGAATGACTTGGTTACTTTCGCCACGTCGTTAGTCCTTGGAGTCGATTAACGGCGGAGGCCGAGGCGTTCGATCAGGCTCTGGTAGCGGGTCACGTCGCTGGCCTGGAGGTAGCTCAGCAGGCGCTTGCGCTGGTTGACCAGCTTGAGCAGGCCGCGACGCGAGTGGTGGTCCTGCTTGTGGGTCTTGAAGTGGTCGGTCAGGTGGGCGATGCGGGCCGACAGCAGGGCCACCTGGACTTCCGGCGAACCGGTGTCGTTCGGCACGCGGCCGTATTCAGCAATGATCTTGCCGGTCTGTTCTGCAGTAAGGGACATGGGTCTCTCTTCCTCAAAAGCGGGTGCGAAGCTTGCGCAACGTCACCGTCGATGACGTTGCGCAAGCTTCGGATGGATGGATAAAGCTCTGGAACAAGCGGGATATTCTAGCCGGCCGATGCTCATTACAACAAGAGCATGACAAGCGCGCCGATGGCGCTCTCATGCCGTTTGCGCCGCCGGCGGCAGATTGAAGCCACGCTGGATGCGCAACAGGCCGTCCGCGTCCAGCTCGCACAGCGCCACCGGGCGCCCGTCCGGGGCGAACGCGGCATAGGCGCCGGCCGCATGGCCGGCAAGCTGAATGCGCTGGCCGCGGGTCACGGCATGGCTCTGCGCCTCGTCCAGGGCCAGCGCCGGCCAGCCGGCCAGGCCGGCGGCGACCGGCAGCAGCAGGGCGTCCATGGCGGCCTCGCCCTGCTCCGCCGCGGCGTCGAGCTGATCCAGGCCGACCATGGCCGGCGCCCGGAACGGTTCGACCCACAGCCGGCGCAGCGCCGTGAGATGGGCGCCGCAGCCCAGCGCCTCGCCCAGGTCCACGGCGAGGCTGCGGATATAGGTGCCGGAGCCGCATTCCACTTCCAGCTCCAGCGTGTCGGCGGTGCGTGACAGCAGCTCCAGCCTGAAGATGTCCACTTCGCGGGGCGGCGCCTGTACGTCCTCGCCGCGGCGCGCCTTCACATACAGCGGCTCGCCGCCCTGTTTCAGCGCCGAGTACACCGGCGGAATCTGCACGATGCGCCCGCGCAGGCCGGCCAGGGCCGCTTCCAGCATGGCTTCGTCCAGCGGCGGCACGGGGCGTTCCCGCACCACCGCGCCTTCCAGGTCGGCCGTGGCGGTGGTGGCGCCCAGGCGCACCTGGGCGCGATAGGCCTTGCGCGAGCCGAGCAGGCTGCCGGCGATCTTGGTGGCCTCGCCGAAGCACAGCGGCAGCAGGCCGGTGGCCAGCGGGTCCAATGCGCCGGTGTGGCCGCCCTTCTCGGCGCGCAGCCGGTGGCGGACCTTCTGCAGGGCCTGGTTGGAACTCAGGCCCAGCGGCTTGTCCAGCAGCAGCAGGCCGTGCAGGTCGCGGAAGCGGCTGCGGCGCATCAGTCCTCGCCGTCGGCCTTGGCGGCGTCGTCCTTGGCCGGGGCCAGGTCGCGCGCCTGCTCGCGCAGCAGCGCCTCGATGCGCTCGCCCTTGTCCACCGAGTCGTCGTACTTGAAGCGCAGCTCCGGCACGCGGCGGATGCGCATGCTGCGCGAGAGCGAACGGCGGAATTCCACCGCCAGCTCGTTCAGCGCCTTCACGGCGTCCTTGGACTGTTCCGGCAGCAGCGCGGTCACCCACACCGAGGCCCAATCCAGGTCGCGGGTCACTTCCACGTCCGAGACGCTCACCGAGGGCAGGCCGTGGTCGCGCACGGCGGCGTGGACCAGCAGGCCCAGTTCACGGCGCAGCTCGGCGCCGACGCGGTCGGTACGCTTGAAATCGCGCGAGGGCATATAGCCTCCTTGAGACGGCCGCCATTCGCGGCCGATGGCGCGCCGCCCGGATGCCGGACAGCGCCGATACGAAAAACGCCGAAGCCCGGACAGGACTGTCCGGGCTCCGATTCCGTCGGAACGGGGAGCGTACGCCCCCTGCCCGGCTTACAGCGTGCGGGCCACTTCGATGCGCTCGAAGCACTCGATCTGGTCGCCGACCTTCACGTCGTTGTACTGCTTCACGGCGATACCGCATTCCATGCCGTTGCGCACTTCGTCGACCAGGTCCTTGAAGCGGCGCAGCGATTCCAGTTCGCCCTGGAACACTACCGTGTTGTCGCGCAGCACGCGGATCGGCTTGCTGCGCTTGACCGTGCCCTCGGTGACCATGCAGCCGGCGACCGCGCCGAACTTGGAGCTGCGGAACACCTCGCGCACCTGGGCGATGCCGATGATCTCCTCGCGCACTTCCTTGCCCAGCAGGCCCGAAGCGGCCTGTTTCACCTGGTCGATCACGTCGTAGATGATCGAGAAGTAGCGCACGTCCAGGCCGGCGGTATCGATCACCTTGCGGGCCGAGGCATCGGCACGCACGTTGAAGCCGATCACCAGCGCCTTGGACGCCGCCGCGAGGGTGGCGTCGGACTCGGTGATGCCGCCGACGCCGGCCGCGATCACGTTGACCTTCACGTTCTCGTTGCCGATCGAGCTGAGCGATTCGCGCAGCGCCTGCACCGAGCCCTGCACATCGGCCTTGACCAGGATGTTGAGGGTCTGCTGCTCGGCGCCCTGGCCCATCTGGGCCATGATGTCCTCGAGGCGGTTGGCCTTGCTGACCATGCGCGTTTCGCGGCGCTTGAGCTGGCGCTCGGCGGCCACTTCGCGGGCCAGGCGCTCGTCCGCCACCACCACGAAGTCGTCGCCGGATTCCGGCACGCCGGACAGGCCCAGCACCTGCACCGGAATCGACGGGCCGGCTTCCTGCACGGTCTTGCCGTTCTCGTCGATCAGCGCGCGCATGCGGCCGTACTCGATGCCGCAGACCACGAAGTCGCCGCGCTTGAGCGTGCCCTGCTGCACCAGCACCGTCGCCACCGGGCCGCGGCCGCGGTCGAGGCTGGATTCGATCACCACGCCCGACGCCGGGCCGTCTTCCACGGCCGTCAGCTCCATCACTTCGGCCTGCACCAGGATCGCGTCGAGCAGGTCGTCGATGCCCATGCCGGTCTTGGCCGAGATCGGCACGAACGGGGTGTCGCCGCCCCACTCTTCCGGAATGACTTCCAGGTTGCCGAGGCCCTGCTTGACGTGGTCGGGGTTGGCGTCCGACTTGTCCATCTTGTTGAGCGCCACGATCAGCGGCACCTTCGCCGCCCGCGCGTGCTGCACGGCTTCGGCCGTCTGCGGCATGACGCCGTCGTCGGCCGCCACCACCAGCACCACGATGTCGGTGGACTGGGCGCCGCGGGCGCGCATCGAGGTGAACGCCGCGTGGCCCGGGGTATCCAGGAAGGTGATCACGCCCTTGGGCGTTTCCACGTGGTACGCGCCGATGTGCTGGGTGATGCCGCCGGCTTCGCCCGAGGCGACCTTGGTGCGGCGGATGTAGTCCAGCGTCGAAGTCTTGCCGTGGTCGACGTGGCCCATGATGGTGACCACCGGCGGACGCGGCTTCTTCTCGCCCTCGAGCTCGGCGTTCTGGGTGTGCGCGGCCAGCGCGGCCTCGGCGTTGTTCTCGCTCGCGGCCACGGCCGTGTGGCCGAGCTCCTCGATCACCAGCACGGCGGTGTCGTGGTCGATGGTCTGGTTGATGGTGGCCATCACGCCCATCTTGAAGAGCGCCTTGACCACTTCCGAACCCTTGACCGCCATCTTCTGGGCCAGGTCGGCGACCACGTTGGCGTCGCCCACCACCACTTCGCGCACCACCGGTGCGGTCGGGCGGGAGAAGCCGTGCGGACCGGAGCTGGAGGCCGACGAGCCGCCACGCACGGGCTCGTTGCGGCCCGGCCGGCCCGGCTTGCCGCGCTTGTTGCGGCGGGCGCGGTCGGCTTCGGACAGATGCAGTTCGCCGGCGGCGAAACGCTTGCCGCCCGGGCCTTCGTCGCGGTCGCGGCCGCCCGGACGCGCCTTGTTGCGCGCGTCGGTGGCGCCAGCCGGCGCGGGAGCGGCGCCAGCCGCCGGAGGACGGCCCGCGGCCGGAGCCGAGGGGCGGCCGGGAGCGGCAGCGGGAGCCGGTGCCGGCGCAGCCACGGGAGGAGCCACCGGCTTCTCGCGACGGCGCGGTTCGTGAATGCGCGGCAGGATCATGCCCAGCGCCTTCGGATCGATCTTCTGCACGGACGACGCAGCCGGCGCGGCGGCCGTCTTTTCCTGCGCCTGCACCTGCGGCTCGGGAACGGCCTGCGGCGGCTCCTGCACCTGCACCTCTTCGCGCTCGACGGCGGCCGCAGCGGCGGCTTCGCGTGCGGCTTCGGCTTCCGCCTCGGCCTGCAGGCGGCGCTGCTCGGCTTCTTCCTGGCGGCGCAGCTCGGCTTCCTCGCGCTCGCGCACTTCGTCCTGGCGGCGGCGCTCGGCGTCGACGCGCTCGGTTTCCTCGTGCTCGCGCTGCTGCGCGGACTCCTGCAGCTTGCGCAGGGCGTCCTCGCGCTCGTGGTCGGCGCTGGCTTCTTCAGCGATGACGCTGCGCTTGACGTAGGTGCGCTTGGCGCGCACTTCCACGTTCACCGTCTTGGCGCCGCCGGCACCGCGGGCACCGGGCGTGGAGACCTTCAGCTCGCTCACCTTGCGGCGCTTGAGCGTGATCTGGCGCGGCGAGCTGTCTTCCGCTTCCGCGGTCTCCTCGCTCTTGCCGTGCGTGCGGCGCAGGAATCCGAGCAGCTTCACCTTCTCGGTGCTGCTGATGACCTGCTCCGGATCGGAGAATTTCATGCCGGCTTCGGCAAGCTGCCCGAGCAGCCTGTCCACCGGTAGGCCAAGTACCTTGGCAAGTTGTTTGATCGTTACGTCCGACATCGTGTTCTTTCTCCGCCGTTCCCGCGCATACCCCGTGCGACCGAAGGCCGCCCGGATACCGCCATCCGTGGTGGAAGCCGTTCAAGGCTTCCCTCGGCGCGCCCATCCCGGGCGCGGCCGTCCGCGGTTAGCCGCCCCTCTCCAGCCGCTCGATCATGGGCTTGCGCGCTTCCATGATCAGCTTGGCGGCGAGGTCTTCGTCCACGCCTTCGATATCGATCAGGTCGTCGACCGCGAGGTCGGCCAGATCGTCCAGCGACACCACTTCGCGCTCGGCCAGCGCATAGGCGATCGACTCGCTCATGCCCGGCAGCGCCAGCAGCTCTTCCGAAGGCTCGTTCACGCCCTCTTCCACCGCCAGCGCCTCGGTCAGCAGGGCGTCGCGGGCGCGGGCGCGCAGTTCCTCGACGATGTCCTCGTCGAAGCCTTCCACCGCCAGCAGCTCGGCGCTGGGCACGTAGGCGATTTCCTCGACCGTGGAGAAGCCTTCCTGCACCAGGATGTTGGCGATCTCCTGGTCCACCTCGAGCTTTTCCATGAACAGCTGGCGCGCGGCCTCCTGTTCGGCCTCGCTCTTGGCGGCGACCTGGTCCTGCGTCATCACGTTGAGCTGCCAGCCGGTGAGCTTGCTGGCCAGGCGCACGTTCTGGCCGCCGCGGCCGATGGCCTGGGAGAGCTTCTCCTCGGCCACCGCGATGTCCATGGAGTGCTTTTCCTCGTCCATGATGATGGACTGCACTTCCGCCGGCGCCATCGCGTTGATCACGTACTGGGCCTGGTTGTCGGCCCAGGTGATGATGTCCACGCGCTCGCCGTTGAGCTCGTTGGACACCGCCTGCACGCGCGAACCGCGCATGCCGATGCAGGCGCCGATGGGATCGGTGCGGCTGTCATGGGCCACCACGGCGATCTTGGCGCGGTCGCCCGGATCGCGGGCGCAGCCCTTGATCTCGACCAGGCCCTGGCCGACTTCCGGCACTTCGAGCTTGAACAGCTCGATCATGAATTCCGGCGCCGCGCGCGAGACGAACAGCTGCGGGCCGCGGATTTCCGACTTCACTTCGAACAGATAGCCGCGCACGCGGTCGCCGACGCGGTGCGATTCGCGCGGGATGGTCTTGTCGCGCGGGATGAAGGCCTCGGCGTTGCCGCCCAGGTCCAGATAGACGTTGCCGCGCTCGACGCGCTTGACGATGCCGGTGATCAGCTCGCCCACGCGGTCGGTATAGGCGTCCACCACCTGCTGGCGCTCGGCTTCGCGCACGCGCTGCACGATCACCTGCTTGGCGGCCTGCGCGGCGATGCGGCCGAATTCGGCGTTCTCGATCTGCGTCTCGATGTACTCGCCGACCTGCGCGTCCTCGCGCTCGTCGACCGCGTCCATCAGGCGCAGCTGGTGATAGGGCGATTCCATCTCGCCGTCGTCGGC
The DNA here is from genome assembly GCF_012275375.1 of Dyella sp. SG609. Classification (GTDB taxonomy): domain Bacteria; phylum Pseudomonadota; class Gammaproteobacteria; order Xanthomonadales; family Rhodanobacteraceae; genus Dyella_D; species Dyella_D marensis. Next base: position 369,877 of record NZ_JAAZQJ010000002.1, read on the forward strand.
GATGATTTCCCAGCGGCGGAAGGTCTCGTACTCGCCGTTCTGGCGGTCGATGCTCACGCGGATGTTCGGATCCTCGTCGGGGTAGCGCTTCTTGGCGGCCGAGGCCAGCGCGGCCTCCATCGCCTGGAAGATCACTTCGCGCGGCACGCCCTTTTCATTGGCAACCGCGTCGACGACCAGCAACAGTTCTTTGCTCATTGCAGCAACTCCGTGGACGCCTTTCCGTCGCCCGCTCGCTCTGATGGATTACTTGGTCTTCTTGACCGGCTTCTTGCCGGGCTTGGGCTGCGGCACGTAGCCGAGCGCTGCCCAATCCGGCACCACGCGCGCGCTTTCCACCGCGTCGTGATCGAACTCGAACACCTTCCCCTCGGCTTCCAGCGAAATGCGCTCGCCTTCCACCGCGGTGACCTTGCCGCGCAGGCGGCGGCGCCCTTCGATCGGCGCCTTCAGCAGTACTTTCACTTCCTGGCCGGCGACCTTGCCGAACTGCGCCGCGGTGAACAGCGGGCGGTCGATGCCCGGCGAGGACACTTCCAGCAGGTAATGCCCCGGGATCGGGTCTTCCACGTCGAGCATGGCCGACAGCTCGCGGCTGGCCGCCTCGCAATCGTCGAGGGAGACTTCGCGCCCTTCCACGTCCAGGTAAACGCGCAGGGTACTCTGCCCCTGCGACGGGGAGAATTCCACGCCAAGGCAGCTCAGGCCCAGATCGGCCAGTACCTCGGTGAAGCGTTGTGCGAGTGCCTGCGTGTCCATAAAAACCGTCTATTTACCGTCGCCAGAAACGAAAAATGGGCTCCAACGGCCCATTCCCTTATCTCGCCGATGTCCCGACTCTTCCGGGGCTCTTTCCGGGCATGTGCGCGCGCAAACCGGTACGAATAGCAAGCCGGGCGTGACGACTATGCGACGCATCCTTGCGCCCAACAAAAAAGCCTCACGAGGAGGCTTTCTTGTTCAAAGAAAGATCCGGTAGCGGGGGAACTTAGGATGCGCTGTGGAAGCGCTTCGTTATTCCGCTTTGTCCGCCTCAGAGTTCACGAATCATAGTCTGATTAACGCGATTCCGCAACATTTACGCAGGCCGGCCTGAGCCTGGCGCGCGAATGCGAAGCGAGGTTTTTCGAACGCTCAAAGAAATTCGGCGCCCTCTTGCGAGGACGCCGAATCGAATAATTGGTAGCGGGGGTAGGATTCGAACCTACGACCTTCGGGTTATGAGCCCGACGAGCTGCCAGACTGCTCCACCCCGCACCAGAGAAATGAAACTATAGCGGGATGGCCGAATTCTTGCAAGGGCTCTAGGCGAATTCCGTAAAACTTTTTTTGCGGAATTCTTACCCGAACCCATACAACTCTTCTCAATCGCACGCTTGCTGCATCAACGCGGAGGCATCGGCCGCCGCATCGATCAACCGGGGAACACGCTCTTGCACCAGCCCAGCAGCGGACCCCAGGCCAGGCCCAGCACCAGCAAGGTGAGCGCATTGAGCGACAGCACCAGGCGCAGCGCCGGATCCTGCTGCAGCTTGATCTCGGTGCCTTCCACCGGCGCGTCGAAGTACATCACCTTCACCACGCGCAGGTAGTAGTACAGGCCGATGATGGCGAACACCGCGCCGACGATCGCCAGCCACAGCATGCCGGCATGGATGGCCGACTGCAGCACCAGGAACTTGGCGAAGAAGCCGAACAGCGGCGGCACGCCGGCAAGCGAGAACATCACCAGCATCATCAGGAAGGCCATCCACGGCGATCGCTGGTTGAGGCCCTTGAGATCGTCGATCTCCTCGCACTCGAAGCCCGCGCGGGCCAGCGCCATGATCACGCCGAAGGCCGCGGTGCCCATCAGCGCGTAGCTGATCGCGTAGAACAGCGCCGACGCGTAGCCTTCCGGACCGGCGTTGACCAGGCCCAGCAGCAGATAGCCCATGTGCGAGATGGTCGAATAGGCCAGCAGGCGCTTGAGGTTGGTCTGCACGATCGCGACCAGGTTGCCGATCGCCAGCGACAGCACCGCCAGCGCGGCCAGCATCTGCTGCCAGTGCGCCGACAGGTCGCCCAGGCCCGCTTCCAGCAGGCGGTAGGCCATGCCGAACGCGGCCAGCTTCGGCGCGGAACCGATGAAGATGGTCACCGCGGTCGGCGCGCCCTGGTACACGTCCGGAATCCACATGTGGAACGGCGCAGCGCCCAGCTTGAAGCCGATGCCGATGATCATGAAGATCATGCCGAACAGCAGCAGGTTGGGCACGCCGGTATGCGCGGCGGCGCCGTGCAGGGTGGCCAGGTCCAGCGTGGCGGTGGCGCCGTAGACCATCGACATGCCGTACAGCAGCATGCCCGAGGCCAGCGCGCCCAGCACGAAGTACTTCACCGCCGCTTCGGACGAGAGCTTCGAATCGCGGTTCAGCGCCACCAGCGCGTACGAGGACAGCGTCAGCAGCTCCAGGCCCAGGTACACCGTGATCAGGTTGCCGGCCGAGACCAGCAGCATCACGCCGATCACCGCGAAGATCATCAGCGTGTAGAACTCGCCGACGTAGAGCTTGCGGTCGGCCAGGTAGGAGCGCGAGTAGACGAAGACCAGCGCCACGCACAGCAGCGCGAAGGTCTTCAAGATCTCCGCCACGCCGTCGCGCACGAACATGCCGCCGAAGGCGCGCACCGGCTGTTCCGGCTGGCCGGAGATCACCAGGTAGATGGCCACCAGCACCACCGCGATCGACAGCCAGTGCAGCAGGCTGCGCTGCTCCGGCTTCATGAAGGCGTCCAGCAGCAACAGCAGGCACGCCGCCGCCACCAGGTACAACTCCGGCAGCATGATCAGAATGTCATTGAGATTCGGCATGGTCATTCTCAGATCTTGTGGTTGCCAAGCTGCTGCACCAGCTGCGACACGGAGCTGTCCATCAGGTGGATCAGCGGCTGCGGCCACACGCCCAGCGCGATCACCGCGGCGGCAAAGGCGATCAGCACGAAGGCTTCGCGCCCGTTGATGTCCTTCATCTCGGCCACGTGCGGGTTGGTCACCTCGCCCCACAGCACGCGCTTGACCATCCACAAGGTGTAGGCGGCGCCGATGATCAGGGTGAAGGCGGCGAACAGCGCGATCCACGGATTGGCCTGGAAGCTGGCCAGGATCACCTGGAACTCGCCGACGAAGCCGCTGGTGCCCGGCAGGCCGCTGTTGGCCATGGCGAACAGCACGTAGAAGAAGCCGAACCACGGCATCACGTTGATGACGCCGCCGTAGTCCTTGATCTGGCGGCTATGCAGGCGGTCGTACAGCACGCCGATGCAGGAGAACATCGCGCCCGATACGAAGCCGTGCGAAATCATCTGCACCATCGCGCCCTGCATGCCGAGCTTGGTCGCGTCCAGGTTGCCGGCGCCGCGCACCAGCATGAAGGCGATGAAGATGCCCAGCGTGACGAAGCCCATGTGCGCCACGGACGAATACGCCACCAGCTTCTTCATATCGTCCTGCACCAGGGCGATGTAGCCGATGTAGACCACCGCGATCAGGCTCAGGCCGATCACCACCCAGGCGTAGGCCTCGGAAGCGTCCGGCACGATCGGCAGCGAGAAGCGCAGGAAACCGTAGCCGCCGATCTTCAGCATCACCGCGGCCAGCACCACCGAACCGCCGGTCGGCGCCTCCACGTGGGCATCCGGCAGCCAGGTGTGCACCGGCACCATCGGCACCTTCACCGCGAAGGCGGCCAGGAAGGCGAAGAACAGCCAGGTCTGCTCGCGCATGCTCAGCGGCAGCGCCGCCAGCGTGGCCAGGTCGAACGAACCCGCCTTCAGGTACAGGTAGATCAGGCCCACCAGCATGAAGATGGAGCCGAGGAAGGTGTAGATGAAGAACTTCAGCGTCGCGTACACGCGGCGCGGACCGCCCCAGATGCCGATGAGGATGAACATCGGGATCAGCATGGCTTCGAAGAACACGTAGAACAGCAGCGCGTCGGTGGCGCAGAACACGCCGATCATCAGGCCTTCGAGCACCAGCATGGCGGCCATGTACTGGTGCGGGCGGTTCTGGATGACTTCCCAGGCGCCGACGATGACCAGGATGCCGACGAAGCTGGTCAAGAGGATCAGCGCCACCGCGATGCCGTCGACCGCCAGGCCGTAGTGCACGCCGAGCGAGGCGATCCACAGATAGCTTTCGCCGAGCTGCTTGCTGCTGTCGGCCGCGTTGTACTGCGTCAACAGGAACAGGCTGAGCACGAAGGTGAGCACGGCCACCAGCAGCGAGATCCAGCGTGCGGTATTGGGACGGCCGGAGCCGGCCAGCAGCACGGGGATGGCGCCGACGATCGGGAGCCAGATCAGCAGGCTGAGCAAGTGATTGAACATGGAGCTGGGTTCCCTTATTGCCCGACCAGCCAATACCCGCCAAGCAGCAGGATCAGGCCGAGGATCATCGCGAAGGCATAGTGATAGAGGTAGCCGGACTGCAGCGCGCGCACGCCGCCGGCGATGCGCTGGACCAGCGAGGCCGAGCCGTTCACCAGCGCGCCGTCGATCACCGCGGCGTCGCCGCCCTTCCACAGGGCGCGGCCGAGCTTCACGCCGCCCTTGGCGAACAGCGCGAAGTAGACGTCGTCGACCCAGTACTTGCGGTCCAGGACGGTCCACAGCGGCTTGAGCGCGCTCTTGATCTTGTCGGCGACGGACGGGTTGAACAGGTAGATGTAGGTCTGGATGACGAAGGCGGCCAGCACCAGGAAGAACGGCCACTGCAGGAAGCCATGCAGCGCCATCGCGGCCCAGCCATGGAACTCGTGGCCCACTTCCGCCAACACGTCATTGGCTTCGTTGACGTGGATGGCTTCGCCGAACCAGCCGCCGAACAGCATCGACTTCACGCCGATCGCGCCGATCACGATGGACGGGATCGCCAGCAGCACCAGCGGCAGGGTCACCACCCACGGCGACTCCTTCGGCGCATGGTGCAGCACGCCGGGCTCATGGTGGCCATGGTCATCGTGGTGTGCGTCATCGTGATGCGCATCGCCATGGTGCGCGTCGTGATGGGCGGCGTGCGCATCGTGGCCATGGCCATGCCCGGCCACCACGGTGAAGCGCTCCTTGCCGTGGAAGGTCAGGTACATCTGGCGGAAGGTGTACAGCGCGGTGACGAACGCGCCGATCAGCACGCAGGCATAGGCATAGCCCGCGCCCCAGCGGTGCGACTCGCCCACCGCCTCGATGATCGCGTCCTTCGAATAGAAGCCCGCGAAGAACGGCACGCCGCACAGCGCCAGCGAACCGATCCACATGGTGATCCAGGTGACCGGCATGTACTTGCGCAGGCCGCCCATGTAGCGCATGTCCTGCTCATGGTGCATGGCGATGATCACCGAGCCCGCGCCCAGGAACAGCAGCGCCTTGAAGAAGGCATGGGTCATCAGGTGGAAGACCGCGCCGGAGTACGCCGAGACGCCCAGCGCCACGGTCATGTAGCCCAGCTGCGACAGCGTGGAGTACGCCACCACGCGCTTGATGTCGTTCTGCACGATGCCGATCAGGCCGGTGAACAGCGCGCCGGTGGCGCCGATCACCATGATGAAGCTGAGCGCGCCTTCGGACAGCTCGAAGATCGGCGACATGCGCGCGACCATGAAGATGCCCGCGGTCACCATGGTGGCCGCGTGGATCAGCGCCGAGATCGGGGTCGGGCCTTCCATCGAATCGGGCAGCCACACGTGCAGCGGCACCTGGGCCGACTTGCCCATGGCGCCGATGAACAGCAGCACGCCGATCACGGTGGCGGCGTCCCAGGCATGGTTCTGGGTGATCTGCAGGGTCTTGCCGACCAGGCTCGGCGCGTTGGCGAACGCGGCGGAGTAGTCCAGCGTGCCCAGGAAGTACAGGATCGCGGCGATGCCCAGCAGGAAGCCGAAATCGCCAACGCGGTTGACCAGGAAGGCCTTGAGGTTGGCGAAGATCGCGGTCGGGCGCTTGAACCAGAAGCCGATCAGCAGGTACGACACCAGGCCCACCGCTTCCCAGCCGAAGAACAGCTGCATGAAGTTGTTGCTCATCACGAGCATCAACATGGAGAAGGTGAACAGCGAGATGTAGCTGAAGAAGCGCTGGTAGCCATCGTCTTCCGCCATGTAGCCGATGGTGTAGATGTGCACCAGCAGCGACACGAAGGTGACCACCACCATCATCATGGCGGACAGCTTGTCGATCAGGAAACCGACCGTGGCGGTGTACTTGCCGATCTCGAACCAGGTGTAGATGTTCTGGTTGTAGACCGGCACGGCGCCCGTGCACAGCTGGTACAGCACGTACATCGACAGCGCGCAGGAAACCGCCACGCCGAGGATGGTGACGCTGTGCGAGCCGGCGCGCCCGATGAACTTGCCGAGGAAGCCGGCGAGCAGGCAGCCGAGCAGCGGCGCCAGCGCGATGACCAGCAGGATGGAGGTGGAGATCATCGGCTCAGCCCTTCATGCTGTCGATTTCGGCGATGTTGATCGTGCTGCGATTGCGGAACAGCAGGACCAGGATCGCCAGGCCGATGGCGGTTTCCGCCGCGGCCACGGTGAGGATGAAGAACACGAACACCTGGCCGGCCACGTCGCCGAGGAAGCGCGAGAAGGCCACGAAGTTGATGTTCACGGCCAGCAGCATCAGCTCGATCGACATCAGCAGCACGATGACGTTCTTGCGGTTGATGAACAGGCTGGCCACCGCGATGCAGAACAGCACCGCGCCAAGCACGATGAAGTGCGACAGCGTGATCATGGCTTGGTCTCCGGATTCTGGGTCTGCGCGGGCGCGTCGGTCGCGGGGCGCTCGGCCGCCATCTTCACGATGCGCACGCGGTCGGTGGCCTTCACGGCGACCTGCTGCGCGGCCGTCTGGTGGCGGGTGCCGCCGCGGTGGCGCAGGGTCAGCGCCACGGCCGCGACCACGCCCACGGTCAGGATCAGCGCGGCGATCTCGAACGGCAGCAGGAACTGGGTGTACAGCGCCTGGCCCAGCCACTGCGTGTTGGACAGGCCGGCGGCGGTGGCCGGGTTGGCCCCCATCACCGCCTCGTGCATGGTGCGCACGCCGATCAGGGCGAGCATTTCCACCAGCATCACCACGGCCACCACGATGCCCACCGGCAGGTAGCGGATGAAGCCTTCGCGCAGGTGCTCCTGCTTGATGTCCAGCATCATCACCACGAACAGGAACAGCACCATCACCGCGCCGACGTAGACCACGATGAGCGCGATGGCCAGGAACTCCGCCTCGGCCAGCAGCCAGATGCAGGCCGTGCTGAAGAAGGTCAGCACCAGCGACAGCACGGCATGCACCGAGTTGCGCAGGGTGATGACGCCCAGCGCCGCCACCACGGTGACCGCCGCGAAAGCGTAGAAGCAGACAAGTTGGAACACAGACGGATCGATCACGGTTGTGTCCTTTAGCGGTACGCGGCGTCTTGGGCGCGGGCGGCGGCGACTTCATGCTCGAAGCGGTCGCCGATGGCGAGCAGCTGCGGCTTGGTCACCACGTTTTCGCCACGCTTTTCGAAGTGGTATTCGTGCACGTGCGTCTCGACGATGGAGTCGACCGGGCAGCTCTCCTCGCAGAAGCCGCAGAAGATGCACTTGAACAGGTCGATGTCGTAGCGCGTGGTGCGGCGCTGGCCGTCGCTCTCGCGCGGGGCGGAGTCGATGGTGATGGCCAGCGCGGGGCACACCGCCTCGCACAGCTTGCACGCGATGCAGCGTTCCTCGCCGTTGGCGTAGCGGCGCAGCGCATGCAGGCCGCGGAAGCGGTTCGACTTGGGGATGTGCTCCATCGGGTAGCGCATCGTGTACTTGGGGCTGAACATGTAGCGCATGGTCAGGCCCATGCCCTTGAACAGCTCGATGAGCAGCAGGCTCTTGAAATAGTTGCTAATGCCGGACATGGTTTTCTTCAGCCTCCCGTGCCGATGCTGACCCAGCCGAAATACTTCATGCAGCCGGCCACGAGAACCCAGACGATGGTGATGGGAATGAACACCTTCCAGCCCAGCCGCATGATCTGGTCATAGCGGTAGCGCGGGAAGCTGGCGCGGAACCACAGGAACAGGAAGGCGAAGAAGAACGCCTTCGCGAACAGCCAGAAGAAGCTGCCCTGCCCCAGGAACGGCACCGACGAGGGGAACGGCGACAGCCAGCCGCCCATGAACAGGATCGCGGCCAGGAAGCTGACCAGGATCATGTTGGCGTATTCGGCCAGGAAGAAGATGGCGAACGCAGAACCCGAATACTCCACGTGGAAGCCGGCGACGATTTCCGACTCGCCTTCGGCCACGTCGAACGGCGCGCGGTTGGTCTCGGCCACGCCGGAGATGAAGTAGATGACGAACACCGGCAGCAGCGGCCACATGAACCACTCGAAGATGCCCTTGCTGCCCGACTGCGCATGCACGATGTCGGTGAGGTTCAGGCTGCCGGCCAGCACCAGCACGCAGACCAGGCACAGGCCCATCGCCAGCTCGTAGGAGATGACCTGCGCGGCGGAACGCATCGCGCCCAGCAGCGCGTAGCGCGAGTTGGAGGCCCAGCCGGCCAGGATGATGCCGTACACGCCCAGCGAGGTCATCGCCAGCAGGTACAGCACGCCGGCGTTGACGTTGGCCAGCACCATCTTGTCGTTGAACGGGATCACCGCCCACGCGGCCATCGCCGGCACCAGGGCCAGCAGCGGCGCCAGGTAGTACAGGAACTTATTCGCGCTGGTCGGAAGGATCACTTCCTTGATCAGCAGCTTCACCACGTCGGCGAAGGCCTGCAGCAAGCCAAGCGGACCGATCTTGTTCGGCCCCATGCGCACGTGCATCCAGCCGATGACCTTGCGCTCCCAGTACACGAACATCGCCACCGCCAGGATCACCGGAACGGCGATGCACAGGATGTAGATGATCGGCCAGACGAGCTGGTTGAGGATCTGTTCGCCCATGGCTTACGCCTTGCTCAAGGTGATGGCCGCGCCGTAAGGCGGCAGCGTGGCGGTGAGTTCGTGCGCGGCTTCGATCCAGGCGGTGCCGTCCGGCACCGACTCGTCGACGGCCACCGGCAGCGCGACCTTGCCGATGCGCACCGAAGCGCCGTCGGCCAGGCCCAGGCGCTGCGCTTCGGCCGCGCTCAGGCGCACGGCCGGCTCGCGGTTCAGCGGATGCGCGCTGAGCGCGCCCGCGCGGCGCAGCACGGCGTCGGAGCGGTACATCGGCCAGGTGGCCAGACGGGTGAGGCCGTCGGCCGCGGCGCGCGGCGCCAGGCCTTCGCGGGCAGCCGGCACGCGGTCGGCGATGCCGTCGCGCAGGCCGGCCAGGTCGTCGAACTCGAAGCCGGCCAGCTTCAGGCCGCCGCCGAGCGCGCGCAGCACCTTCCAGCCCTGGCGGGCGTCGCCGGGCGCGCGGGCGCCCTGGACCACGCTCTGCGCGAGGCCATCGACGTTGACCAGGGTGCCGTCGATTTCCGGCAGCAGCGCGATCGGCAGGATCACGTCGGCCAGGTCGCGCAGCGCCGGGGTGGCGTAGGCGGAGAACGCGACCACGCTTTCGGCGGCGGTCAGCGCCTGCAGCGCGGCGGCGCCGTCGGCGACGTCGTGCGGCAGCTCCACGCCGTACAGCACGTAGGCCTTGCGCGGCTGCGCCAGCATCGCCTGCGCGTCGAGGCCGCCGTTGCCCGGCAGCACGCCGACGCGGCTCAGGCCCAGCGCGTTGGCGCCGACCGGGATTTCGTTGTAGCCGGCGCCGGTGGCCTGGGCGATGAAGCGCGCGATCGCGCGCAGCCAGGAGGCCTGCGGATGCGTCGCGGCGGCTTCGCCGAGGATCACCACGGCCTTGCCGGCCTTCAGCGCGTCGATCGCGCCGCGGTCGCCGTCGTCGGCCTGCACGGCGTCGATGGCGGCAGCCAGCGCGGCCGGTGCGGTGGCACCGCCCTGCACTGCCGCCTTGGCCAGCGCAAGCAGCGCGTCGGCCATGGCCTGCGGCGCGACGATCTCTTCGCCGGCCAGCGCGTAGTTGAAGTTGAAGCGCGCCGGATTGACGGCGTAGACCTTGGCGCCCTTCTTCACCGCCTGGTGCACGCGATGGTTCAGCAGCGGCATTTCGTAGCGCAGGTCGGCGCCGACCAGCAGCGCGGCCTTGACCTTGTCCACTTCCGCCACCGGCAGGCCGAAGGCCTGGGCGTGGGCCTGGTCGGCGAAGTCGGTCTGGCGCAGGCGGTGGTCGATATGCGCCGAACCCAGACCATGGGCCAGGCGCACCAGCAGGTCGCCTTCCTCGTTGGTGGTGGCCGGGGAAACCAGGAAGCCGAGTTCGCCGCGCGCCTTGGCCAGCGCTTCGCCGGCCACGATCAGCGCGTCTTCCCAGGTGGTCGACTGCCACTGGCCGTTGCGCTTGACCTGCGGCGCGGTGATGCGGTCGGCCGCGTACATGCCTTGGTGGCTGTAGCGGTCGCGGTCCGACAGCCAGCACTCGTTGATGCTTTCGTTGTCGCGCGGCACCGTGCGCAGCACCTCGCCGCGGCGCGTATGCAGCCACAGGTTGGAACCCAGCGCGTCGTGGTAGCCGACGGACGGCTTGGCCACCAGCTCCCAGGCGCGCGCCTTGAACTGGAACGGCTTGTTGGTGAGCGCGCCGACCGGGCACACGTCGATGACGTTGCCGGACAGCTCGGTCTCCAGCGCCTTGCCGATATAGGTGCCGATCTGCAGGTTGTCGCCGCGGCTCATGCCGCCCAGCTCGTAGGTGCCGGCGATCTCGCTGGTGAAGCGCACGCAGCGCGTGCACTGGATGCAGCGGGTCATCTCGGTGGCCACCAGCGGCCCGAGGTTTTCATCGGCGATGGTGCGCTTGCGCTCGGTGTAGCGCGACACGCTGCGGCCGTAGCCCAGGGCCACGTCCTGCAGTTCGCACTCGCCGCCCTGGTCGCAGATCGGGCAGTCCAGCGGATGGTTGATCAGCAGGAATTCCATCACGTCGCGCTGGAACTTCAGCGCGCCGGCGGAACGCGTGGTGACCTTCATGCCCTCGGCCACCGGGGTGGCGCAGGCCGGCTGCGGCTTGGGCATGGGCTTGCCGCCCATTTCCACTTCCACCAGGCACATGCGGCAGTTGGCGGCGATGGGCAGCTTGCGGTGATAGCAGAAGCGCGGGATCGACACGCCGATGGCGTCCGCCGCTTCGATGATCATGGCGCCCTTGCGGATCTGCGTGGGCTTGCCGTCGACCTCGATGTTGAGGAGATCGGGCGGCGTGTTGTTCACGGGCTGCGCGCTCATGCGGCGACTCCGATCTGGTCGTCGACGATGGAACGCCCGTTGACGATGTAGTACTCGAATTCATGCCAGAACTGGCGCAGGAAACCCTGCACCGGCCAAGCCGCCGCCTCGCCGAACGCGCAGATGGTGTGGCCTTCGATCTGGCCCGCGATCGCCTTCAGGCGATGCAGGTCGTCCATGGTGCCCTTGCCTTCCACGATGCGGTCCAGCACGCGGTGCATCCAGCCGGTGCCTTCGCGGCACGGCGTGCACTGGCCGCAGGATTCCTTATGGAAGAACTGCGAGATGCGGCGGGTGAAGCGCACCGTGCAGACGGTGTCGTCCAGCACCACGATGGCGCCGGAACCCAGGCCGGTCTTGAGGTCGCGCAGGGTGTCGTAGTCGAACGGCAGGCCCTTCAGCTGCGCCGCCGTCAGCACCGGCATCGACACGCCGCCCGGGATCGCGCCCTTGAGCGTGCGGCCCGGACGCAGGCCGCCGGCCATTTCCAGCAGCTCGTCGAAGGTGGTGCCCAGCGGCACTTCGAAATTGCCGCCCTTCTGCACGCAGCCGGAGACCGAGAAGATCTTCGGGCCGCCGTTCTTGGTCTTGCTCTGCGCCAGGAACCAGTCCGCGCCCTTGCGCAGGATCGCCGGCACCGAGGCGTAGGTTTCGGTGTTGTTGATGGTCGACGGCTTGCCGTACAGGCCGAAGTTGGCCGGGAACGGCGGCTTGAAGCGCGGCTGGCCCTTCTTGCCTTCCAGCGATTCCATCAGCGCGGTTTCCTCGCCGCAGATGTAGGCGCCGGCGCCGAGCGCGCCGTAGATGTCCACGTCCAGGCCGGTGCCCTGGATGTTCTTGCCCAGCAGGCCCGCGGCATACGCTTCCTTGAGCGCTTCCTCGAAGTGCTCGAAGGGTTCGTGGTGGAACTCGCCGCGCAGGTAGTTGTACGCCGCGGTGGAGCCGGTGCAGTAGCAGGCGATGGCCATGCCCTCGATCACCGCATGCGGGTTGAAGCGCAGGATGTCGCGGTCCTTGCAGGTGCCCGGCTCCGACTCGTCGGAGTTGCAGAGGATGTACTTCTGCATGTTGCCCTTGGGCATGAAGGACCACTTCAGGCCGGTCGGGAAGCCCGCGCCGCCGCGGCCGCGCAGATTGCTCTTCTTGATCTCTTCGATCAGCGCGTTCGGGTCGGGCTTCTCGGCGAGGATCTTCTTCCACGCTTCATAGCCGCCGACCTGGGTGTAGCTGTCCATCGCCCACGGCTTGTCGAAATGCAGCGTGGTGTAGACGACCTGGTGTTCCTGGGGTGCGGGACCGTATGCCATGACGCCGTGACCCTTACTTGAGACCGTCGAGGATCTCGTCGACCTTGTCGGCCGTGAGACGCTCGTGGTAATGCCCGTTGACGGTCATCGCCGGCGCGCAGGCGCAGGCGGCGATGCATTCTTCTTCGCGCTTGAGGTAGACGCGGCCATCCGGGGTGCTCTCGCCCAGCTTGATGCCCAGCTTCTTCTCGCAATGCGCGACCAGCGCCTCGGCGCCGTTGAGCCAGCACGAGATGTTGGTGCAGATGGCGACGTTGTTGCGGCCGACCGGCCTGGTCTCCAGCATCGAATAGAAGCTGGCCACCTCGTACGCCCACACCGCGGGCAGCTCCAGGTACTTGGCGACGGCGGTGATCAGCTCGTCGGTGAGGAAGCCCTGGTTCTGCTCCTGCGCGGCGAACAGCGCCTGGATCAGCGCCGAGCGCTTGCGGTCTGGCGGGAACTTGGCAACCCACTCGTCGATGTGATGGCGGGTGTGCTCGTTGAGTGCGACGAGCGGGTCGACGTGCTTGACCTGCTCGTAATTTCCGGTGGCTTTCATGCGTATGCTCCCGTCGGCTCAGCGATCGACTTCGCCGAACACGAGGTCATAGGTGCCGATCATCGCCACCACGTCGGCCAGCATGTGGCCGCGCACGATGGGATCGATCGACGACAGATGGGCAAAGCCCGGCGCGCGCAGGTGCACGCGGAACGGCTTGTTGGCGCCGTCGGAGACCAGGTAGCAGCCGAACTCGCCCTTCGGCGCCTCGACCGCGCAGTAGGTCTCGCCGGCCGGCACGCCGTAGCCTTCGGTGAACAGTTTGAAATGGTGGATGAGGGCTTCCATGTCCTCCTTCATGGCCTCGCGCCTGGGCGGCGCGACCTTGAAGTTCTCCACCATCACCGGGCCCGGGTTGGCGCGCAGCCAGGCCACGCACTGCTGGATGATGCGGTTGGACTGGCGCATTTCTTCCACGCGCACCAGGTACCGGTCGTAGCAGTCGCCGTTGACGCCGACCGGGATGTCGAAATCCATCTCGGCGTACTTGGCGTAGGGCTGCTTCTTGCGCAGGTCCCAGGCCACGCCCGAGCCGCGGATCATCGCGCCGGTCATGCCCCACTGCTGGGCCAGCTCCGGCGAGATCACGCCGATGCCGACGGTGCGCTGCTTCCAGATACGGTTGTTGGTGAGCAGTTCCTCGTACTCGTCCACCTTCGACGGGAAGTCGGCGGTGAAGGCCTCGAGGAAGTCGAGCATGGAACCCTCGCGCCAGGCGTTCAGGCGCTTGAGGTCGCTGCCCTTGTGCCAGGGCGACTCGCGGTACTGCGACATCTTGCCCGGCAGGTCGCGGTAGACGCCGCCCGGACGGTAGTACGTGGCGTGCATGCGGGCGCCGGAGACGGCCTCGTACACGTCCATCAGTTCTTCGCGTTCGCGGAAGGCGTACAGGAACACCGCCATCGCGCCGAGATCGAGCGCGTTCGAGCCGATCCACATCAGGTGATTCAGGATGCGGGTGATCTCGTCGAACATGGTGCGGATGTACTGCGCGCGTTCCGGCGCCTCGATGCCCAGCAGGGTCTCGATCGCGCGCACGTAGGCGTGCTCGTTGCACATCATCGACACGTAGTCGAGGCGGTCCATGTAGCCGATCGACTGGTTGAACGGCTTGGCCTCGGCCAGCTTCTCGGTGCCGCGATGGAGCAGGCCCACGTGCGGGTCGGCGCGGACGATGGTCTCGCCGTCCATCTCCAGCACCAGGCGCAGCACGCCGTGCGCGGCCGGATGCTGCGGGCCGAAGTTCATCGTGTAGTTGCGGATTTCCTGCATGCTCAGTTCTCCCGCCAGTTATCGGCGGCTTCGGCCTTGGCCTGCAACAGGTCGGCGTCATCGCGGATCACGCGCGGCACCAGCACGCGCGGCTCGATCGACACGGGTTCGTAGACCACGCGCTTCTGCTCGGGGTCGTAGCGCACTTCGACGTTGCCGATCAGCGGGAAGTCCTTGCGGAACGGATGCCCCACGAAACCGTAGTCGGTGAGGATGCGGCGCAGGTCCGGATGGCCTTCGAAGATGATGCCGTAGAGGTCGAACGCCTCGCGCTCGAACCAGTTGGAACCGGCCCACACGCCGGTGACCGAGGGCACCACCGGCAGGCTGTCGTCCTCGCCGAACACGCGCAGGCGCAGGCGCTGGTTGTTCTCGACCGACAGCAGGTGGATGACCGCGGCGAAGCGGCGCGGCTGGCTGACGTCGCGCGGACGGTCGGCCCACTTGAAGCGGCCCATCGCCTCGCCTTCGACGCCGCGCGAGAAACCGGTGCCGGACACCGTCTCGGTATCCCATTCGGTCTGGCCGTAGCCGAGGTAGTCCACGCCGCACAGGTCGATCAGCTCGCCGAAGCGGAAGGCCGGCTCGTCGCGCAGCGCGGTGGCCACCGCGATCAGGTCGGCGGCGGCCACTTCGGCGGTGACTTCGGTGCGGGCGACGCTGATCTTCAGCGTGTCGCCGAATCGCGCGGACAGGCGCTCGGCCAGCGAGTTCGTTTGCGTTTCGCTCATGGCTTAAGGCCTCAGGACCGCGCGATGGTGCTGGTGCGGCGGATTTTCTTCTGCAACTGCAGGATGCCGTGGATCAGCGCTTCGGCCGTCGGCGGGCAGCCCGGCACGTAGATGTCCACCGGCACGATGCGGTCGCAGCCGCGCACCACGGAATACGAATAGTGGTAGTAGCCGCCGCCGTTGGCGCAGCTGCCCATCGAGATCACCCACTTGGGGTCGGGCATCTGGTCGTAGACCTTGCGCAGCGCCGGGGCCATCTTGTTGACCAGGGTGCCGGCCACGATCATCACGTCGGACTGGCGCGGGCTGGGACGGAAGATCACGCCGTAGCGGTCCAGGTCCAGGCGCGCGGCGCCAGCGTGCATCATCTCGACCGCGCAGCAGGCCAGGCCGAAGGTCATCGGCCACATCGAGCCGGTGCGCGCCCAGTTCATCAGCGCGTCGACCGTGGTGGTCACCGCGCCGCGCTGGATCACCGGGTTGTCGCCGGCCGGACGCAGGATGTCGTCCACCACGTTCAGCGGCTGCGGGTTGTGCATCACCCGGTCAAGCGAGGAGATCACTCCCATTCCAGTGCTCCCTTCTTCCACACGTAAGCAAAACCGATCACCAGGAGCAGCAGGAACAAGGCCATTTCGATCAGGGCCGTCAAGCCGATCTTGTCGAACACCACCGCCCACGGAAACAGGAAGGCGATTTCCAGGTCGAAGATGATGAAGAGGATCGCCAGCAGGTAATAGCGCACGTCGAAGCGCATGCGGGCGTCCTCGAAGGCCTCGAAGCCGCACTCGTAGGGCGAGAGCTTTTCCGATTCGGGACGGCGGGGGCCGGCCAGCAGGCCGATGGCCAGCAGGACGAGCCCTAAGCCCGTCGCGACGCCGATGAAGAGCAGGATGGGCCAGTATTCGGCAAGCACGATGTCGCGTACCTCCGCGCCGCCGGGGCGCATCAGTGACCGTCCGGGGGAAACGGCCAGGGGTAAAACAGGTCCGGTCTACTGCGGATCGGCATGGCCAGGAGGCCGCGGGCTTTCGAGCCACGATCGCGCGCGTTGCAAGCACGAGCGTCCGACTTTCCACGATCGAATTCGGGAATCGGGACATTGTATCAGTGCGTTTAACAACAACAAGCCTTGACGGCTATTTCATCGGCCTGCTGGCAAGCGCTGCCGGCAGGCGGCAGCCGGCCCCGCGACGCCATGCCGCGCCTGCTGCCGTGACGGCGGCGTTACATCGTGTGAGTGGGGCGTTCGGAGCCGCTCATGCCGGCCAGGATGGCCTCGATGCGGGAACGCGCGACTTCGCCGTCGGAGGAATCGTTGAACTGCACGCCGATGCCGGCCGTGCGGTTGCCCTGGGCGCCGACCGGCGTGACCCAGACCACCTTGCCGGCCACCGACAGGCGCTCGCCTTCGTCGGCGAGGTTGACCAGCAGCACCACTTCGTCACCCAGCGAATAGCCCTGGGCGGTGGGGGCGAACAGGCCGCCGTGCTTGAGGAACGGCATGTACGCGTTGTAGAGCGCGGCCGTGTCCTTGATCTTCAATGAAATGATGCCCTGGCGGGCCGCGATGGCCGGATTCATGCTGCGTCCCCGCGGGCCGTGGACGGTGTCGGCCCGATGGCGGGCATCGTAGCGAGCGGCCCGCCTGGGCGTAAAGCGTGCATGACCTGCCGTGGGAGCCGGTTCACAGCCGCCCGCTACAGCTCGCACCAGCCCCAGCGGTCGAAGATCCACAGCGACGGCAGCTCGCAATGGAGCTTGACGAAGCGCGGGCCGGGCGCCGCTTCCGGCAACAGGCGCCAGCGGCCCGAGGCATCGCGCTCCAGCGGCGCCTTCGACCAGGGCCAGGTGCATGCGCCGTCGCGGCCGGCCAGGGTCAGCTTGAGCCAGGGCCGCTGCGTGGCGGAAGGCTGCCACGGCAGCCAGCCTTCGCCGCCGGCAGGCTCCACCGTGCGGAACACTTCCGGCCGCCCGGCCAGTCCGCGCATGCGTCCGCCGCTGAGCGCGACCTGGCTCTGGTGCTCGTCCAGCGCGGCCAGCTTGGCCGCATGGATGGCCGCGAAGGAAGGCAGCGCGACCGCTTCGCCGCGCTCCGCCGCGCGGCCATGCACCAGGTAGCTCAGCAGCAACGGCGCCTCGCCCTGCCCCGCTTCCCGCCAGCGCGCCACCGCCAGGCGCAGCAGCACATGGGCGGCGCTGTGGTCGGGGTGGCCGTCGCCGAGCGCCGGCACGGCGATGAGGTTCGGCCGGCAGCGATCCAGCCAGCCGGTCCAGGCGCGCAGCTGGCCATCGAGGTCGTCGCGGATGCACGCGGTCAGGCCCATGTCCGGCAGGCCCAGCGGATGCAGCGCTTCCTGCGGCAGGCCCAGCCGCGCCAGCGCACCGGCCACTTCCTGGCGCCGGCGCGCGCCCCAGCGGCGGCGGTCCTCGGCGCGGATGCGCAGCCGGCGTTCCAGCCAGCGCTGCGGCCAGGGATTGTTGTCGCCCAAGGTGAGCAGCAGGATCTCCACCGCGCCGCCCGCGGCGCGCACGTGCTGGATCAATTCGCCGGTGGCGATGCTTTCGTCGTCCGGATGCGGCGCCACCACCAGCAGGCGGGTCCGCGCGTCGATCGTCACTGGCATGCGTCCGCGCCCTCCTCGTCTTCCACCGGCGGCGGCAATGCCGCCGGTCGCCAGCCGCGCTCCCAGGCGCGTTTCCAGACCAGCACCAGGGCACGGCCATTGGCGGCGTCGATGCGATGGCGTCCCGCGGCCAAGGTCCATGCCGTACCGGCGGGCGCACCGTCGACCGAGGCCTGCACCAGGCCCTTGCCGTCGCTCAGTACATAACTGCCCGCCAAGGCGAGGTCGACGGAACGTGTTCCCGATGCAGGCGGCAGGTACTGGCCGGCCAGCCATACCTCGTCGCGCAGCGGCAGGTAATTGCGCCGCACGAAGGCATCGCTGGCCGGCGGCAGGCGCCGGCGCAGCACCAGCATGGTGCGGTCGCGCGCCATTTCCTCGGCGATGGTGTCGGCCATATGGCCGCGGCGCAGGCGGATCATCGCCATGCTTTCGATCACCGGAAAATACGGCCGCGGGCGGAAGATGGCGTCGCCCTTGGGGTCCATCACCGTCTCGCCCGCATCGGTGTAGTGCAGCACCGCGGCCAGCTCCGCGCGCTGCGGCGCGAGGCGGTCCAGCCACGGCGGCGCGCCGAGCAGCAGCGCGGCCAGTTCGACACCGATCACCACCTTGCCCACCGCGCGCCGGCGTGCCGCGCTTTCGCGCAGCCACGGCAGCCGCGCGATCGCACCGGCCAGCACCAGCACCAGCGGCGGGATCGCCGGCAGGAAATCCTGCGCGGTGATCAGCGGCCACACGAACCACACCAGGAACAGGAACAGGCCCGCCTGCAGCGCCAGGAATACGGGCCAATCGAACACCTCGCGCGCCACGCGCCGCACATGCCCATAAGCCAGCCGCACGCACACGCCCGACAGCAGCACGAAGACCAGCAGCTTGGGCAGCGCATACGCCTTGCGCGCGCCGCCGACGTTGTAGCCGACCAGCCCGTACCACGCCGGCCCCAGGTCGCCGCGCCAGGCCAGCCACAGCGCGAACAGCGCCGGCACCAGCAGCAGGCCCGCGATGCCGCAGGCGAGCGAACGCAGCCGCGGCACGCGCCGCCCCGGCGGCCGCGCCAGCGACACCACCAGGCCCGCGAAGCCGGCCACGCCCAGCAGCACCAACGTCTTCTGCGACACCGACAAGGCCGCGCCCACCAGCACGCCCGCGACGAACCAGCGCCACGCCCGCGGCGGCGCGCCCACCACCACGGCCAGCGCCGCCAGCCACAGCGCCATCCACATGTCGTCGGTGCGGAACTGGCCACTGACCAGGAAGAAGCGCGGCACCAGGGCCACGATCAGCATCGCGTAGAACGCGATGTTCGGCGTGTACAGCCGGCGCCCCATGCGCCACACCGCGAACAGCGCCAGCGCATACCAGGCCTGCATCGACAGGCGCAGCCAGGTCAGCGCGTCGGCGCGCGCGCCGATCAGGTCCAGCACCAGCGAGTGCAGGCCGCTGAACAGCGGGCCGTGGTTGTCGAACACATCGCGGTAGACGTGCAGCCCCTGCGTCCATGCCCAGGCCACGTGCGCGTGCTGCGCTTCGTCGGAATTGAGCGGATAGGCGTTCAACCACGCCAGGCGCAGCACGGCGAGCAGCGCCAATGCCAGCCATGGCCACCGAACCGTGAAGGGTTTTTCCTTGGCAAAACTCATCCAGCCAGTTTAGAAAAACGGGCTGTCTGCGAGCTTTCCAGTCCAGGACATCGGAGGTTGGGGTGAGCCGCAGGCGACCCCCAACATCGCAGTGCAAAGGTGTAGACGTTGGGGTTCGCCTGCGGCTCACCCCAACCTACGCCGCGGTGCGAGTCAGCGCCAGCGCGAGAGCAATTCCAGCAGCAGCAGGTCGCCGCGCAGCGGACCGCGCAAGGCATCGCGCGCATGGTTGGCGGCGCGATACCAGTCGTCGAGCGCTTCGGCATCCAGATGGCTGGACAGCGGACCGTTGCCCGCACCCGCACGGCCGCGCGCTTCGTCGGCCGCGGCCTGCGCGGCGAACCACAGGCGCTGCTCCGGTTCGTTGTCCAGCCAGCGGCGCACCACTTCCATGGTTTCGCCGCGGCCGGCCGCGAGCGCGGCGAGGTCCTTGCGCACTTCCTGGCGGCGCGCGAGCGCGCCCTGCTCCGCCCAGGCCTTGGCCAGGCCGGGATTGCCGCCGGCCGCATCGAGCGCGGCGGCCGCATCCTTCACGCCCTCGCCCTGCAGCCAGGCCAGTGCCTCCTCGCGCGCAGGCACCTGGAATTCGATGCGCTGGCAGCGGCTGCGGATGGTCTGCGGCATGCGCCAGGGCGCGTCGGCCACCAGCAGCAGCAAGGTGTTCCGCGAAGGTTCTTCCAGCGTCTTCAGCAGCGCGTTCGCCGCCGCGGTATTCATGAAATCGGCCGGATCGATGGTGGCGATCTGCCAGCCGCCGAACTGGCTGGCCATGGCCAGGCGCGAGGAAAGATCGCGGATCTGGTCGACCACGATGTCGCTGCGCTGCACGCCGTCCTTGCGCAGGCCGAAGCTCAAGGCGATCAAGTCCGGATGCGTGCCCGCGTCCAGCAACAGGCAGCTGCGGCAGCGGCCGCAGGCATCGCCGTCGACGGACTGCTCGCACAGCAAGCCGCGCACGAAGCGGCGCAGAAAGTCGCGCTTGCCCAGGCCCGCCGGCCCGCACAGCAGCAGCGCGTGCGGCATGGCATCGCGGCGGCGGCGCGCCTGCAGGCGTTCCCACAGTTCCGCATGCCAGGGCATCGCGCTCATGGCGCAGCCTCGAACAAGGGCGCAATCGCCTGCTCGGCTGCGCGCAGCACTTCCGCCGGCGAATGGCTGGCGTCGATCACGCGGAAGCGCTGCGGCTGCGCCGCGGCGCGCGTGCGATAGGCGGCGCGCACGCGCTCGAAGAACGCATCCGCTTCCACCTCGATGCGATCCGCTTCGCCGCGCCCCGCGGCGCGCGCGCGGCCGGTAGCGACGGGCAAGTCCAGCAGCAAGGTGAGGTCGGGCGCGAGACCGCCGGTGGCCCACTGCTCCAGCGCCTCGATGCGTTCGACCGGCTGGCCGCGCCCGCCGCCCTGGTAGGCGTAGCTGGCGTCGGTGAAGCGGTCGCACAGCACCCAGCGGCCGGCGGCCAGCGCCGGCTCGATCAGCTCGCGCACCAGCTGCGCGCGCGAAGCGAACATCAGCAGCAATTCGGTTTCCGCGGCCATGCCGCGCAAGGCGGGATCGAGCACGATGCCGCGCACCGCCTCGCCCAGGGTGGTGCCGCCCGGCTCGCGGGTCAGCAGCAGGTCGACGCCGCGCGCTTCGATGCAGGCGCGCAGCCCGGCCAGCAAGGTGCTCTTGCCCGCGCCTTCGCCGCCTTCGAGGCTGATGAATTTTCCGCGTGTCTGGCTCATTGGCACCGCTTCAACTGATAACAGGCGACATTGCGATTGTGTTCGTCCAGCGTACTGGAGAACACATGGCTGCCGTCGCCGCGCGCGACGAAATACAGCTCGCTGCCAGCCGCCGGATGCAGCGCCGCTTCCAGCGCCGGCTTGCCCGGCAGGGCGATCGGCGTCGGCGGCAGGCCGGCGCGGGTGTAGGTGTTGTACGGCGTGTCGGTGGTGAGGTCGCTGCGGTGGATATTGCCGGCATAGCTCTCGCCCATGCCGTAGATCACGGTGGGATCGGTCTGCAGCAGCATGTGCGTGCGCAGGCGGCGCACGAACACGCCGGCGATGCGCCGACGCTCGTCGGCGCGGCCGGTTTCCTTCTCCACGATGGAGGCGAGGATCAGCGCCTCGTACGGCGTGGCCAGCGGCACGTCCTTGTCGCGCTGCGCCCACAGCGCGTCGAGTGTCTTGCTCATGGCGGTATGCGCGCGCTTGAGCACGTCCAGGTCGCTGTCGCCTTTGACGTAGGCGTAGGTCTCCGGCAGGAAGCGGCCTTCCGGCATCTCGCCGGCGGCGCCGATCTTGTCCATCAGCTGGCTGTCGTCCAGCGCGACGCCGTCCTGGCGCAGCTTGTCGGCCTTGGCCAGGGCCTGGCGCAGTTCGCGGAAGGTCCAGCCGTCGACGATGGTGAAGTTGCGCTGCATCACCCGGCCCGCGGCCATGTTGGCGAGCAGGTCGCGCGGCGTCATGCCGGGGGTGAGCGCGTATTCGCCGGCATGCAGGCGGCCGGCCACGCGCAGCTGTTCGGCCAGCGCGCGCCAGTACAGCGGATGCTCGGCGCTGACGCCTTGCGCGCGCAGCTGCGCCACGATCTCTTTCAGGCTGCTGCCGCGGCCGACGTCGATACTTTGCCCCTGCACCTGCACGTTCAGCGGCGCCGCGCTGAAGCGCGCGAACTCGCGCCAGCCGTAGGCCAGCGCGCCGGCGACCGCCAGCAGCAGCAGGAGAACCAGGCCGCGGCCCAGCGCGCGCCCTTTCGTCTTGCGTCGACTCATGAGTGCTCCGTCGGAAAACCAAGCTCGCGCCAGTGCGACTGCAGGGCGCGGGTGACCGGTCCGGGAACATACACGGTCTCGGCCATGCTCCGCACCGGCACGATGCCGCGCACGCTGGAACTGAGGAACAGCTCCTGCGCATGCAGCAGCTCACCCAGGGCCAGTTCCCGCACCCGCACCTCGCGCACGGCCAGCACTTCCGCACGCGCCACGCCGGCCACGCCGCAGCGCTCCAGCGAGGGCGTCACCAGCGCGCCGCCGATCACCGCGAACAGGTTGGCCATGGTGGTGCAGATCACGCGGCCGGCGCCGTCGAGCAGCAGGCCGTCGGCGATGGAGGGATCGTCCCATTCCGCCCGCGCCAGCACCTGTTCCAGGCGGTTCAGATGCTTGATGCCGGCCAGCAGCGGCTGCTCGGCCAGGCGCAGCTGGCACAGGCGCAGGCGCAGGCCGTCGCGGTACGTCTCCGGCGCCGTCACGGGCGCGGCGAACGCGGCGACGATGCGGGTGGGCTGCGGCGATGCGGGCATGGCATAGCCGCGCTCGGCCACGCCGCGGGTGATGGTGATGCGCACGACGGCGTCGGCCATACCGTCCGCGACGGCAGCCGCTTCGCGTGCAAGCAAGGCTTCATCCGGCGCCAGCAGGCGCAGGCGTGCGCAGCTCTCGCGCAGGCGCTGCATATGCCGCGGCCACAACGGCGCACGGCCGGCGACGAAGCGGATCGTCTCGAACAGCCCGTCGCCGTAGGCCAGCCCGCGATCCAGCGGCGACAGCGCAGCGTCCGCCGCGCCGTCGACCAGCAGGCGCAGCGGCGCCGCCATCAGTCCGCCGCTCCCAGCGCGCGCAGCAGGCCGCGCGCCTTGGCGCGGGTTTCGTCCAGCTCCTTGTCCGCCACCGAGTCGGCGACGATGCCCGCGCCCGCGCGCAGGCTGACCTGGCGGCCGCAAAGAGTGAGCGTGCGGATCAGGATGTTGAGGTCCAGATCGCCGTTGCGGTCGAGATAGCCCAGCGCGCCGGTATAGGCGCCGCGCGGCGCGTGCTCCAGCGCCGCGATGATTTCCATGCAGCGCACCTTGGGGCAGCCGGTGATGGTGCCGCCCGGGAAGGTGGCGGCGATCACCTGCCCCGGCGTCACCCCGGCGCGCAGCTTGCCGCGCACGTTGGACACGATGTGGTGCACGTGGGCATAGCTCTCCACCACCATCAGCTCGTCGACCTGCACCGTGCCCGGCACGCAGACGCGGCCAAGATCGTTGCGTTCCAGGTCGATCAGCATCACGTGCTCGGCGCGCTCCTTCGGATGCGTGCGCAGCTCGCGGATGCGCGCCAGCTCGTCGTCCGCCGGCGTGCGCGGGCGCGTGCCGGCGATCGGCCGCGTCTGCGCGATACCGCCGCGCGCTTCCACCAGCCGCTCGGGCGAGGAACTCACCACCGCCCAGGCCGGCTGCTGCAGCAGGCCGGCGAACGGCGCCGGATTGGCCTGGCGCAGCGAGGCATAGAGCGAAGCCGGCGCGGGCGCTTCGGCGAACTGCGCGCGCCATGCGCGCGACAGGTTCACCTGGAAGATGTCGCCGGCATGCAGGTGTTCGTGGATGCGCGCCACGCCGTCGAGGAACAGCTGCGGATCGTCTTCGTCGCGCGCCACCGGCAGCGGCAGCGGCGCGATGTCCGCGTGCGCCTCGAGGTCGGCGGCCATGCGCTCGAGCAGTGCCTCGCAGCCGGCTTCGGCGACCAGCACGGTGCGCTCGCGTTCGTGGTCGACGATGACTGCCGCGGGGCAACGCAGCGCCAGCGCCACCGGCAGGACCTCGTCCTGCGCCAGGCGCAGGCGCGGCTCGATTTCGCCGGCCAGTTCATACGCCAGCAGCAGCACCCAGCCACCGTGGAACGGCAGGCCGTCGTCCGCGTCGCGCGGCAGGCGTTCGGCCTGCCAGGCGGCGTCGAGCGCATGGAGAAAACCGCCCGCGTGTTCCGCGCCCTGCCCGTCCAGCACGCGGCCGTCGCCGTGCAGGGTCAGGCTGTCGCGCGGAAAGGCGAACAGCAGGTCGAAGCGCGCCTGCGGGGTGCCGCGCACCACGCTTTGCAGCAGGCAGGGATAGCGCTCCGGAAATGCAGCGGCCGGCGCGAGCAGGTCGCGCCGGCCGTGCAGGGTGCGGCTGATGGAGGTCACGCGCCGGTCAGAGGCGGCGGAACGCCAGCGTGCCGTTGGTGCCGCCGAAGCCGAAGGAGTTGGAGAGAGCAACGTCGACCTTGGCTTCGCGCGCGGTGTGCGGCACGAAGTCCAGATCGCAGCCTTCGCCCGGCTCGTCCAGGTTCACCGTCGGCGGCAGCACCTGGTCGCGCAGCGCCAGGATGGTGAAGATCGCTTCGACGCCGCCGGCCGCGCCGAGCAGATGGCCGGTGACCGACTTGGTCGAGCTCATCGCCAGCTTGTAGGCGTGGTCGCCGAACACGCGCTTGGCGGCCAGCACTTCGCCCAGGTCGCCCAGCGGCGTGGAGGTGCCGTGCGCGTTGACGTACTGCACGTCGGCCGGGTTGATGCCGGCATCCTTCAGCGTGTTCTCCATGCAGCGCGCCGCACCTTCGCCGCCCTCGCTGGGCGCGGTGATGTGGTAGGCGTCGCCGCTCATGCCGAAGCCGATCAGCTCGGCGTAGATCTTCGCGCCGCGAGCCTTGGCGTGTTCGTACTCTTCCAGCATCAGCACGCCGGCGCCGTCGGACAGCACGAAGCCATCGCGGTCCTTGTCCCACGGACGGCTGGCCCTGGTCGGCTCGTCGTTGCGGGTGGACATGGCCTTGGCCGAGCAGAAGCCGGCCATGGCGGTGCCGGTGGTGGCGAACTCGGCGCCGCCGGCGATCATCGCGTCGGCATCGCCGTACTGGATCATGCGCGCGGCCAGGCCGATGTTGTGGGTGGCCGTGGTGCAGGCGGTGACGCAGGCGATGTTCGGGCCCTTCAGGCCGTACATGATCGACAGGTGGCCGGACACCATGTTGATGATCGAGCTGGGCACGAAGAACGGCGACACGCGGCGCGGGCCCTTCTCGTGCAGTTCGATCGAGGTGTGCTCGATGGTGTGCAGGCCGCCGATGCCGGCCGCCACCGCCACGCCGATGCGCGGCGCATTGGCTTCGGTCACCTCCAGCCCGGAATCGCGCAGGGCTTGCGTGCCCGCGGCGATGCCGTAGTGGATGAAGGGGTCCATCTTCTTGATGTCCTTCGGCGCGATCCACTGCGCCGGATCGAAATCACGCACCTGGCCGGCGATGCGGGTGGCGTAGTTCGTGGCGTCGAAATGGGTCACCGCACCGATGCCGCTCACGCCCTTGAGAACGTTGTCCCAGGCCGTGGCGATATCGTTGCCGACCGGCGAGATGATGCCGAGGCCGGTAACCACCACACGTCGTTTGCTCATGCTGATCTTCCTTCATGGTTCCGTGTGCCTGCCGCGAGGGCAGCCATCCCGCGGAGACCGCGTGGATGCCGTCTTCGCCGTATGTTGCGCGAGACGCGAACCATACGGGTTAGGACGTTGCAAATTGCAGAAACGAAAACTGCGCCAATGTGGCGCAGCTTTCTGGTGTCGCGTCGTGAGGCAGGCCGGGCCCGCCAGGCACGATCACTCCTTGGTGTGGGCCTTGATGTAGTCGACGGCCTGCTGCACCGTGGTGATCTTCTCGGCCTCTTCGTCCGGGATCTCGGTCTCGAACTCTTCCTCGAGCGCCATCACCAGTTCGACGGTGTCCAGCGAATCCGCGCCCAGATCGTCAACGAACGACGAGCTCGGCTGAACCTCATCTTCCTTCACGCCCAGCTGCTCAACAACGATCTTTTTGACGCGCTCTTCGATGGTGCTCATGTTGCCAATACCTCCCAAGGACAAAAATGCCGGCGGATTGTAGTGGCTAAGCCTCAGCTCCCGCCACGGTCCACCAACGTTGGTAAGGCGCTGGCCCTGACGACCGGCGCGAAAGCGTAATTGTCTCCTAAAAACGGTCCGATGGCGACAACCCCGGCCGCCCCGCCCTGGCGGGCTCTGCCGGGCCGGGCGGACGGTCTGGCCGTTGGCGCCCGGGGTGGTCATGCATACCCGGGCGGATGTCCGGAAACACGACCGCGGAAACGATGGAGCCGCCCCTCGGGACGGCTCTGTCCGGACCGTTGGAAACCGGCCTTACGGCATGTACATGCCGCCGTTGACGTGCAGCGTCTCGCCGGTGATGTAGGCAGCCGCCGGCGAGGCCAGGAAGGCCACCGCCTTGGCAATATCCTGCGCTTCGCCCAGGCGGCCCAGCGCGATCTGGCCCAGCAGCGCCTGCTTGGATTCTTCCGGCAGCGCGCGCGTCATGTCGGTGTCGATGAAGCCCGGCGCCACCACGTTGACGGTGATGCCGCGGCTGCCGATCTCGCGCGCCAGCGACTTGGAGAACGCGATGATGCCGGCCTTCGCCGCCGCGTAGTTCGACTGGCCCGGATTGCCGGTGAGGCCGATGACCGAGGCGATCGACACGATGCGGCCCTTGCGCGCCTTCATCATGCCGCGCATCACCGCCTTGGAGGCGCGGTAGACCGAGGTGAGGTTGGTGTCGAGGATGGCCTGCCAGTCCTCGTCGCGCATGCGCATCAGCAGCTGGTCGCGGGTGATGCCGGCGTTGTTGACCAGGATGGAAAGCGCGCCGACCTCCTTGCCGATGGCGTCGACCAGCGCTTCGATCGCGCCGGTTTCGGTCACATTGAGCACGCGGCCCTGGCCGCCGTGCGGCGCCAGGCGCTCGCCGATCGCGGCGGCGCCGCTTGCGCTGGTGGCAGTGCCGATCACGGTGGCGCCCTGGGCGGCCAGTTCGTCGGCGATCGCCGCGCCGATGCCGCGGCTGGCGCCGGTGACGAGGGCGATTTCACCTTGCAGAGGCTTGCTCATCGTTGCTTGTTCCTGAGGTCTGGTGTGATGAGTGGCGTGGGCGCTCAGGCCCACTCGGCGCGCGCGGCGTCGAGTTCGGCCGGGGTGCCGATGGCGCGCGCTTCCACGCTCTTGTCGATGCGCTTGATCAGGCCGGCCAGCACCTTGCCCGGGCCGCATTCGGCCGCCCGGACGGCACCGCCGGCGGCCAGCGCCTGCACGCATTCGGTCCAGCGCACCGGCAGGTAGAGCTGGCGCTGCAGCGCGGCGCGGATGTCCTCGAGCTGGCCATAGGCGCGCGCCTCGGCGTTCTGGATCACCGGAATGGACGGCAGCTGCCAGTCCAGCTTCGCCATGCGCTCGCCGAGCTGGTCGGCGGCGTCGCTCATCAGCGCGCAGTGCGACGGCACCGACACGGCGAGCTTGATGGTCTTCTTCACGCCCAGTTCGGCCAGGCGCGCCAGCGCGCGGTCCACCGCTTCGGCGTGGCCGGCGATGACCAGCTGGCCCGGCGAATTGAAGTTGGCCGGCGACACCACCTGGCCCTGCGCCACTTCCTCGCAGACGGCCGCGATCTGCGCGTCGTCGCCGCCCAGGACGGCGGCCATCGCGCCCACGCCCGGCGGCACCGCGGCCTGCATCAGGCGGCCACGCTCGGCGACCAGGGCGGCCGCGTCGTGCAGCGACAGCGCGCCGGCGCAGACCAGGGCGCTGTATTCGCCCAGGCTATGCCCGGACAGCTGCGCCGGCAGCGCGCCGCCGAGCTTGCGCCACACGCGCCACACGGCAACGCTGGCGGCCAGCAGCGCGGGCTGGGTGTTCTCGGTGCGGTTCAAGGCTTCTTCCGGTCCCTGCTGGCTCAGCGCCCACAGGTCGACGCCGGCGCCCTGCGAGGCCTCGTCGAAAGCGGCCTGCACTTCCGCATGGGCGGCGGCCAGTTCCGCCAGCATGCCCACGGATTGCGAGCCCTGGCCGGGGAAGACGAATGCGAGCGAGGCAGCGTGCTGAGTCATGCAGGAACGGATTCCGTCGGGGAAAAGCGGAATGGTGCCAGCAACGCCGGCCGTACGCAGCCGTATTCCGGTGGCGGCACCCCTGAAATGCGCATGCCGCCCGGAGGCGGCATGCGCTTGAAACGTTTCGCGGGAAGCCTCAGTAGCGCAGCAGTGCCGAGGCCCAGGTGAAGCCGCCGCCGAACGCTTCCAGCAGCAGGTTCTGGCCGCGCTGCACCTTGCCCGAGCGCACCGCGTAGTCCAGCGCCAGCGGCACCGAGCCGGCCGAGGTGTTGGCGTGCTTGTCCACCGTGACGATGACCTTGTCCATCGGCATGGCCAGGCGCTTGGCGGTGGCTTCGATGATGCGCAAATTGGCCTGGTGCGGGATCAGCCAGTCCAGCTCGGACGCGTCCATGCCGGCGGCGCCGAGGGTTTCCTCGACCAGCGCGTCCAGCGTCTTCACCGCGACCTTGAACACTTCGCGGCCGGCCATGCGCACCAGCACGCCGTGGTTCTTCTCGTCGGCCTTGAAGCCGACCGACACGCCGACCGGGTTGTACAGCAGCTCCTTGTGGCCGCCGTCGGCATGCAGGCAGGTGGCGTAGATGCCGGGCTCCGAGGAAGCCTCCAGCACCACGGCGCCGGCGCCGTCGCCGAACAGCACGCAGGTGGTGCGGTCGTCCCAGTCCAGCATGCGGGTGAGCGTTTCGGCGCCGATCACCAGCACCTTCTTGGAGTGGCCGCTGCGGATGAACTTGTCGGCCACGCCCAGCGCATAGACGAAGCCCGAGCAGGCCGCATTGACGTCGAACGCCGCGCAGCCGTTCGCGCCCAGCCGGTGCTGCACCAGGCAGGCGGTGGACGGGAAGATGATGTCGGGCGTGGTGGTGCCCATCACGATCAGGTCGAGCTCGGAGGCCTTCACGCCCGCCGCCTCCAGCGCGCGCTGCGCGGCCTGGGTGGCCAGGTCGCCGGTGGTCTCGCCGTCGGCGGCGATGTGGCGCTGGCGGATGCCGGTGCGTTCGCGGATCCATTCGTCGCTGGTATCGACGAACTTCTCCAGGTCGGCATTGGTGACGACACGCTCCGGCAGCGCGCTGCCGGTGGCGATGATGCGGGAATAGATCTGGGCCATGGACTGTCCGTGGGAAACGGCACGGAGCGCCGCCCACGCTGGGAGACTGCCCGCACCAAGACCGCAAAGTTACGTTCGTGAGCGCCTAAACGCAAAGCGGCGCGTCACCGCGCCGCCTTGCAGAACCGGATCCTTTAGGAGCGTAAAGCCCCCGCGGGAGCGCTCAGTCCTCTTCGACCACCGAAGTATTGGTGTCGATGACCTTCTTGCCGCGGTAGTAGCCATCCTTGGTGACGTGGTGGCGACGATGCACTTCGCCGCTGGTCGGATCGGTGGCGAGCTGCACGGTCTTCAGCGCATCGTGCGAACGACGCATGCCGCGGGTGGACGGGGTCTTGCGGCTCTTGGCAACGGCCATGGCGAGTCTCCAGCTAAGCGTTATTTCTTGAGTTCGCGCAGGATCGCGAACGGGTTATCGGAACGTCCCTCGACCGAATCCTCTTCGGGCGATGGGGGCACTACATCGTCGGGCAGCGTGCTGTCCGGATTGACCGGGATCAGCGGCAGCGCCAACAGCAATTCGTCTTCGATCACGTCCGCGAGGGCCAGCTTGCCGTCCTCGGCGATCAGGAGCGGCTCGCTGCCCGGAGGCAAGGCTGCTTCTTCGCGCTCGAAACGGATCAGGCCGAGCCGGGTATCCACATTCACCGGGAGCACGAAGGGCTCCAGGGAACGCTGACAGATCACGGCGAGCGGCGCTTCGACGCGTACGTCGAGGTACGCGTTGTCGAACTCGTCACGACCGAAATCCAGCTCGAACCGGGCCTCGCCTTCGGTACCGGCGAGGGCTTCGCTCAGGCGCCGCATGGCGGCGATGGGCAAGGCTCCCTTGAACGAACGCCGCGCCGAGACCATGCGCCAAGCGTCCACGGACTCTGGCAGTGTCACGGACATAATCGCGAAATCATAGGTTTGCGGCCGGTCCAAGTCAACATCTTGTTTACCTGGCCGGGCGCGGCGGCCACATAGGCTGCCCGGCTTCATTATTGTGCTTCAAGTCCGTCCGGGCGTTTTGCCTGAACGGGCCCCATGCGGCAGACTGCGCCCTCCCACGCCGCCGAGCCGCTCCGTCTCACGTGAATGACCTCCTGACGTACGGCCTGGCCACCTTCTTCGTATTCGCCGTGATCGTCACGGGCGGCAGCCTCTGGCTGCGGCGCCGCGGCAACCGCCGCTCGGACAGCCTGCACGAGCTGCTCGACGTGGCCGACCGGCTGGAAGCGGACCTGAAGACCTGCCGCGCCGGCCTGCAGCAGGCCCATGCGGTGATGTCGCTCAATCCGGACAAGCCCGCCGCCAGCGAACAGGAAGCCCGCCAGGCGATCGAGGCCGGCCTGCGCTCCCTGCTGCAGCAGCGCATCTGGATCCGCGACCAGGCGCCCCACGCCACCCAGGACCAGCTCAACCAGGCCGTCGCGGCGATGGCCGAGACGCGCAGCCGCCTGGCGCCCCTGCTGGAAGCGCTGAACGACGCGCAGCACGCGCTGGACGACGCCATGCGCGAGCACATCCAGCGCGATCCTCAAGCATGAGCCCGCCCCGCCTGGTGCTGGGTTCCACCTCGCGCTACCGCGCCGACCTGCTGCGCCGGCTCTGCCCGGAGTTCGAACAGCGCGCCCCCGGCACCGACGAAACCGCCCTGCCCGGCGAAGCCCCGGACGCCCGCGCCCTGCGCCTGGCCGTGGCCAAGGCCGAAGCCTGCGCGCAGGGGCTGCACAACGCGCTGGTGATCGGTTCGGACCAGGTCGCCGAACTGGACGGACGGATGCTGGACAAACCCGGCACGCCAGAGCTCGCCCGCGAACAGCTGGCCGCCAGTTCCGGCCGCAGCGTGCAGTTCCACACCGCGCTGTGCCTGTTCGATACGCGCAGCGGCGAGCGGCACGTGCATGTCGACCGCACCCGCGTGCAGTTCCGCGTGCTGGGCGCGGATGAAATCGCCCGCTACGTCGAACGCGAACAGCCGCTGGACTGCGCCGGCAGTTTCAAATGCGAAGGGCTGGGCATCAGCCTGTTCGAGCGCATCGACAACGAAGACCCGTCCGCCCTGATCGGCCTGCCGCTGATCGCGCTCGCGCGGCTGCTGCGCACGGCCGGCGTCGCGCTGCCCTAACGGAACGACGCGGCACCTTCGCGCCAGATCACGCAGTTGCCCGGCGCCACTGGCGCCGATCCCGCCACCGGCACGCGCCCGGCATAGAAAGCGATGCGCTTGCGTCCGTCGAACAGATCCAGCCGTTGCAGCGGTTGCGGATTATCGATGCGCTTGCACAGCGAACCGAGCCAGTCGGAACGCTCGCGGATACGCAGCGAGGTTTCGTCGACCGCCAGCAGCATCGGTGCACCGGCCTGCGCCTGGCGCAGCGCGGCTTCGTCGCGATGCCATACCGCGAGCTGCGGCGCGCGCCCGTGCTTGGTATTGAGCGGACTGTCCAGCGCATACACCGGCACCGCGCCGTCGAGCTGGAATTCGAGCTCCGAAGCCAGCATGAAATTGTCGGCCACCAGCACACCCGGATGCGCAGCGAGCAAAGCGCGCGCTGCATCGCCGCTCTCGCGCCAGCCCACGAAGCGCGCAGGAAATGCCTTGACGCCGGCCAGCGCCGTCGCGCCGCGCTCGCTCGCCGCCATGCCCAGATAGGCCAGTCCGCTCAAATGCCCGAACAGCGCCATGCCCACCGCCGCGATGGTGACCCACCGGATCCAGCGCCTTCCCCACAATGGCCGCAGCAACACCGGCAAGGCGCCCAGCAGCGGCAGATAACCCGGCAGCGGCCAGTGCGCGCGGAAACGCTCGTCGTCGGCAAACAGGCCGAGTACGAAATACAGCAGCACGAAGCACAGCGAAGCGATCGCGATCAGATCCCACGGCGCCCCTTCGCCGCGCCGCCGCCAGCTACGCCACGCCGCCCACAGCAGCAGGCCGTACAGCAGCGGCGTACATGCGGCGGCCTGTTCCAGCGGCTGCACCAGCGCATCGGCATGGAAGCTCCACGGATTGCGCTCCACCACCTGGAACGCCAGGCCCGCGCCGCGCTGCTGCCAGTTGGAAACCGCCAGCGGAATCAGCCCCAGCAGCGACAGCACCAGCGCGATCCAGAATCCCGGCCGGCGCCATTGCAGGCGTCCGCGCGGCGTCAGCAGCAGCAGGCCCAGCCCGGCCAGCATCGGCATCACCGCGCGGTAGTGCGTCAGCCAGCACACGGCCAGCGCCGCGCCGAGCAGCAGCCAGTCGCGCAGGCGGTCGTCCTGCATGGCGCGCAGCAGCGCGAACAGGGCCAGCATGCTGGCCACCGTCAGCGGCACGTCCGGCACCGCCATCACGCCCAGCGTGCCGGCCAGCGGCAGCGCCAGGCACAGCAGGCCGGCCTGCCAGCCGGCGCGCGCATCGAAAGCGCGGCGGGCGAACGCGACCACCAGCCACGGCAGCGCACTGCCCACCAGCAGGAACGGCCAGCGCATGCCGAGCACGCCATGGCCGGCCAGCGCTTCGCCGAGGCGGATCATCCACGCGGTGAACGGCGGCAGGTCGCTGTAGCCCCAGGCCGGATGCCGGCTCTCCTGCCAATAGAACGCCTCGTCGCCGAACGGCGCCAGTTGCGCGGCGACCGCAATACGTGCCCCAAGCAGCACAAGAAAGGCAATGAGAAACGCGCCTCGCCAGCGCGCGAGGCCCGGGGCTACACTGCCGCGATCATGCATGGCTCATGCCCTGCCCCATCTCATCCCTCTGCGCGTTGCCATGTCCGCGATCACTCCACTCCACGATGACGCCCTGCACTCCCGCCTCGACGCCGCCATGGCGCAGGTCAACCAGGTGCTGCTCGGCAAGCCGCGCCAGGTCAAGCTGGCTTTCACCTGCCTGATCGCCGGCGGCCACCTGCTGCTGGAAGACGTGCCGGGCGTGGGCAAGACCACCCTCGCGCATGCGCTCGCCGCAAGTTTTGCGCTGGACTTCCAGCGCGTGCAGTTCACCAGCGACCTGTTGCCGTCGGACATTATCGGGGTGAGCGTCTACGAGCGCGAGACCGGCCAGTTCCGTTTCCACCCCGGCCCGATCTTCACCGGCCTGCTGCTGGCCGACGAGATCAACCGCGCCACGCCGAAGACGCAGAGCGCGCTGCTCGAGGCGATGGCCGAGGGCCAGGTCACCGTGGACGGCCAGACGCACACCTTGCCGCAGCCGTTCTTCGTGGTGGCCACGCAGAATCCGCTGGACCTGGCCGGCACCTTCCCGCTGCCGGATTCGCAGCTGGACCGCTTCATGCTGCGCGTCTCGCTGGACTATCCCGACGCCGCCGCCGAACGCGCCCTGCTCACCGGCAGCGACCGCCGCGACCTGCTGGCCCAGCTCAGCCCCAAGCTGGACGGCCCCGCGCTGTCCACCCTGCATCGCCAGGCGCAGGCGATCACCGCCAGCCCGGCCCTGCTCGACTACCTGCAGGCGCTGCTGGCCGCCAGCCGCCGCCATGCGGAAATCCGCGTGGGCCTGTCGCCGCGCGCCGGCCTGGCCCTGCTCAATGCTTCGCGCACCTGGGCCATGCTGTCCGGCCGCGGGCACGTGCTGCCGGAAGACATCCAGGCACTGTTCGTGCCGCTGGCCGGCCACCGCCTGGTACCCGCCCGCGGCGCCAACGGCGACGCGCTCGCGCGCCAGCTGCTTGCCGAGGTGGCGGTGGATTGATGGCCATGGGCGTGGCCGACACCTACCGCCGCTTTCAGCAATGGGCCGAGCGCCGGCTGCCGGCACTCACCCGCTACCGCCGTCCGGAAAGCCTGCCGGTCGAACTGCACCGGCGCCGCATCTATATCGTGCCCAGCGGGCTGGGCGCGGCGTTCGGCGTGCTGCTGATGATCATGCTGGCCGGCGCGCTCAACTACGCCAACAACGCCGCCCTGCTGCTCACCTGCATGCTGGCCGCGGCGTGCACGGCGAGCATGCTGGTGGCATTCCGCGCGCTCGACGGCCTGCGCCTCACCGCGATCCAGGCCGGCCACGCCACCGCTGGCGAAGCGCTGACCCTGCAATTGCACGTGGATGCCGGCGTGCGCGCGCGCCAGGCGATCCGCATGGAAATGGACGGCCGGATGCAGGCCTTCGCGGTCCGTGCGCATCAGCAGCTGCCGGTGGAGATCGCGCTGCAGACCGACCGCCGCGGCTGGCAGCAGCTGCCGCGCATCCAGCTGTGGACCAGCTGGCCGCTCGGCTTGTTCCGCGCGTGGAGCTGGCTGTATCCGGACATGTCGGTGCTGGTATGGCCGCGCCCGGAAGCGGAAGGACCGCCGCCGCGCTCGCCCACCGACGACCCCACCCATCAGCGGCTGCATCACGGCGACGACCTCGCCGCGCTGCGCGACTACCGCGCGGGCGATTCGCAGCGGCGCATCGCCTGGAAAGCCAGCGCGCGGCATGAAGGCCTGCTGGTGAAGGATTTCGAGCAGCCGCGCCCGCGCCTGGAATGGCGGCTGGACTGGCGCGACCTGAAGCACCTGGACAGCGAATCGCGCATCTCCCGCCTGGCCCGCTGGCTGGGCGAGGCCGAGGCCCGCGGCGTGCCGTCCAGCCTGTGGCTGCCCGGCGAGGAGATCGGCCATGGCGCCGGCCCCGCGCATTACGCGCGCTGCATGAATGCGCTGGCGAAGCTGCCATGAGCCCGGCATCGAACAACGCGGAAGCGAAAACGTTCGGCCTGTTCCGCCGCAAGCGCGACGAGGC
The DNA here is from genome assembly GCF_012275375.1 of Dyella sp. SG609. Taxonomy (GTDB): domain Bacteria; phylum Pseudomonadota; class Gammaproteobacteria; order Xanthomonadales; family Rhodanobacteraceae; genus Dyella_D; species Dyella_D marensis. The sequence goes on from NZ_JAAZQJ010000002.1 coordinate 404,804, forward strand.
GCCGCTCGATACGCGCGTCTTCGACCTGCTCTGCCTCACCGCCGCGGTGGTGCTGGTGCTGCACGCCATCCATCTGCCGCCCTGGCTGGATGCCGCCCTGATGGCGGTGCTGGCACTGCGCTGGTGGCAGCGCCGCCGCAAGCCGGGGCGCGCGCCGGCCTATCTGAAGCTGCCGCTGGTGGTAATGCTCGCGGCCACGGTGATCTTCCACTACGGCAACATCTTCGGACGCGAGCCCGGCTCCGCGCTGGCCGTAGGCCTGCTGGTGCTGAAGCTGCTGGAGACCGAGACGGCGCGCGACGCCAAGGTCGCCGTGGCCTTCGCCTGCTTCACCTTGATGGCCGCGCTGCTGTCGGACCAGGGCATGGTCGCCACCTTCGTGGTGGCACTGGGCCTGCTGCCGGCGGTCGCCAGCCTGCGCGCGCTGCAGCCGGCGCGCCTGCCCACCAGCCTGCCGCGCGAACTGCTGCCGGCGCTGGGCCTGCTCGCCGCGGCACTGCCGTTGTCGCTGCTGGCCTTCGTGCTGGTGCCGCGGCTGGAATCGCCGCTGTGGGGCGCGCCGCCGTCGGGGCAGGCGCGCACGGGCTTGAGCGATGGGATGTCCCCGGGCGATTTCGTCGACTTGCTTACCGACGACCGCCCCGCCCTGCGCGCCAGCTTCGACCAGGGCGTGCCCGCACCGGAGCAGCGCTATTTCCGCGCCTATGTGATGTGGCATTACGACGGCCGCCGCTGGAACAGCGTGCCGAGCGGCCGTGCGCCGGTGCCGGTCGAAGCCATCGACAGCATCGGCTACCGCATCGCGCTGGAACCGACCAGCCAGCGCGTGCTGCCGGCGCTGGACGTGCCGTTGGAAGCACCGCCGAATGCCACCCTGGGCAGCGACCACGACATCACCAGCAGCAAGCCGGTGCAGGATCCGCTTACCTACGAACTGCGCTCGGCCGTGCGCTACCGCCTGCAGCCGGAGCTGGACGACTTTGCGCGGCGTCGCGCGCTGCAGCTGCCCGAGGGTTTCAATCCGCGCGCGCTGGCGCTGGCGGCGCAGTGGAAGCAGGCCTACGGCACCCGCGATGCGGCCATCGTGGCCGCGGCGCTGTCGCTGTTCCACGACGGCGGCTTCAGCTACACCCTGGCGCCCGCGCCGCTGGGCCGCGACGCGGTGGACGATTTCCTGTTCGGCACCCACGAAGGATTCTGCGAACACTACGCCTCGGCCTTCACCGTGCTGATGCGCGCCGCCGGCGTGCCGGCGCGCGTCGTCACCGGCTACCAGGGCGGCTACTGGAACAAGCTCGGCCAGTACCTGCTGGTGCGCCAGTCCGACGCGCATGCCTGGAGCGAGGTATGGCTGGACGGCCGCGGCTGGGTGCGCATCGACCCCACCGCCGCGGTGCGGCCGGAGCGGGTCAGCCTGGGCGCCGCGGCGGCCGCCGCCGCCGCGGGCCAGTCCGAATGGCAGGGCGCGGCCTGGCTGCGCGACCTGCGCAACCGCTGGGACGTCGTCAACCATTGGTGGAGCGAAGGCGTTATCGGCTTCGACGCACTCAGGCAACGCGGGCTCCTCACGCCATTCGGCGTCCGCAACACGGATACGATGACCCTGAGCGTGCTGCTGGCGGCCAGCAGCGTGGCGTTCGCCCTGCTCGGCCTGGCCTGGGCCCTGTGGCGGCGGCGCGACGAAGACCCCCTGCGGGCCGCGCTGCGCACGCTGGAGCGCAAGCTGGCTTTGGCCGGCGTGGCGCGCAGGAGCAGCGAGGGCCCGCAGCATTACCTGCAGCGCGCGGCCCGGGCCCTGCCCGGCCAGCGCGCGCAGCTGGACCAACTGATGAGGAGCTACCTCGACCTGCGCTATGCCCATCAAACCCCGCCGCCCGATCCCCTGCGACGGTTCCGCCGGGCGGTGCGGGAATTCAGACCCCGACACGTGGTCAAATGAACCGAACGACTGAATGTTTCGGATCACGGAAGATCCGCCCGATCATGGAGAAAGCGGTCATGTCCACCTACAAGTTCCTCGCTACCGCAGCCGTGACGGCTACGCTGGCGGCCTGCGCAACCATCCCCCAGCCGTTGCAGGGCACCTATACCGAAATCACCACGGCCCAGGCGCAGCAAGGCGGCGCCGGCGGCAGCAAGGTCCGCTGGGGCGGCGAGATCATCAAGACCGAACCCGGCCCGCAGGAAACCTGCTTCTTCCTGCTCTCGCGTCCGCTGGACAGCGAAGCCCGGCCGAAGATGGCCACCGACAACGACAGCCAGGGCCGCTTCGTGGCCTGCCGTTCGGGCTTCTACGATCCGGAGGTGTTCTCGCGCGGCCGCGAGCTCACCGTCACCGGCACCCTGCACGGCACCGTGTCGCAGAAGGTGGGCGAGTACGACTACGCCTATCCGCGCGTCGAGGCCGACGTGGTCTACCTGTGGCCCAAGCGCGTCGCCGTGCGCTACCCGCCGGGCTACTACGACCCGTTCTGGGGTCCGGGCTTCGGTCCGTACTGGGGCCCGGGCTGGGGTCCGTGGGGCGACCCGTTCTGGTACCAGCCGCGGGTGATCGTGGTGCCGCGCGCGGTGCCGCGGGGCAAGTAAGCCAGACGTCCAAACTAAAAACGCCGGCCCCTGGGCCGGCGTTTTTTTGTGCCTCGTCGCGCGCGGCTCAGCCCGGCGGCCAATGCATGCGCCGTCCCGCCAGCAGATGCACGTGCAGATGAAACACCGTCTGCCCGCCGTGCTCGTTGCAATTGATCACCGTGCGGTAGCCGTCCTTCGCCAGGCCCTGCTCGCGCGCATACGCGGCCGCGGCCAGCAGCAGCTTGCCCAGCAGTTCGGCGTCGCCGGGCTGGGCTTCGTCCAGCGAGGCGATCGCGCGCTTGGGTACGAACAGCACGTGCACCGGCGCCTGCGGGTTGAGGTCGCGGAAGGCCAGCACGTCCTCGTCTTCGTAGACGATGTCGGCGGGGATGTCGCGCCGGATGATCTTTCCGAAAATCGTATCGGCCATGCTCAGGCTTCCTTCTGTGATGGTTTCAGCCCAGCGTCTGGCGGCTGCCGAAGGCATGCGCCAGGGTGCTGCGGTCGACGTATTCCAGCTCGCCGCCCAGCGGCACGCCGTGCGCCAGCCGCGTCGGCTTGACCTTGGCCGCGCGCGCCAGCTGCGCCAGGTAATGCGCGGTGGCTTCGCCTTCCACGGTGGGATTGGTGGCGATCACCATTTCCTCGATCTCGCCTTCGGCCAGCCGCTCGGTGAGCAGGTCCAGGCCCAGTTCTTCCGGCCCCAGCCCGTCCAGCGGCGACAGCCGGCCCAGCAGCACGAAGTACTGGCCGCGGTAGCCGGTGGCCTGTTCGATCGCCGCCAGCTCGGTGGGCGACTCCACCACGCACAGCACCTGCCGGTCGCGGCTGCTGCTGGCGCAGAGGGAACACACCGGCTCCTCGCTGAAATTGCGGCAGCGCGTGCAGTTACCGATGCGCTGCATGGCCTGCTCCAGCACCTGGGCCAGGCGCAGGCCGCGCTCGCGTTCGCGCTCCAGCAGATGGAAGGCCATGCGCTGGGCGCTCTTGCCGCCCACGCCGGGCAGGCAGCGCAGGGCTTCGATCAAATCGGTGAGGAGTTTGCTCACGTGGCTTAGAACGGCAGCTTGAAACCGGGCGGCAGGTTCATGCCGGAGGTGACGCCGCCGAGCTTGTTCTTGCTGGCCTCGCCCACTTTGTTGACGGCGTCGTTGATCGCCGCGGCGACCAGGTCCTCGGCCATCTCGGGGTCGTCCGCGAACAGCTTGCGGTCGATCTGCACGCGGCGCACTTCATGCGCGCCGCTCATCACCACGGTGACCAGGCCGCCGCCGGAACTGCCGGTGACTTCCAGCTTGGCGATCTCTTCCTGCGCGCGCTTCATTTCTTCCTGCATGCGCTGCGCCTGCTGCATCAGCTGGCCGATCTGTCCTCTCATGACGCGTACTCCGAAGGCTTAGGTGTATCAGGGTTCAAACGGCTTGACCGACTGCGGCAGCACGCGCGCGCCGAATTCCTTGCGCAGCGACTGCACCAGCGGGTCTTCCTCGATCGATTGTTCGGCGGCCGACTGCGCGGCCGAGCGCGCATGGGCCGCGCGCGCGGCGGGCGTTTCGGCGCCGCTGGAGCGGTCGTCGACGAAGCGCAGGCGGATGCGTTCGCCCAGCGCCTGGCTGATGCGCTCTTCCATCTGGCCGACCATCGGCTCCACCGCCAGGTGCATGTACATCGGCTGCAGCGCCAGCACCAGGGTCGAGCCTTCGCGGTCGCGCAAGGTGGCGTTCTGCGCGAGCTGGCCCATCGGGCCGCGCAGGCTGGCCTGTTCGATCAGGCTGTCCCAGTGCGGCAGGCCGCGCGCGTCGAGCGCGGGTGCGGCGCGCGGCGCGGGCGCCGGCACGGCTGCGGGTTCGATGCGCGGCGCGGGTGCTTCGGCGGCGCGCGGCGCCGGGCGTTCCAGCGCAGGCGCGGACATCGGCGGCGCGGAGCGCGCCGGTGCGGGCGCGGCGGCGGGACGCGGCGCGGCAACGGCCGGACGCTCGGCGCGCGCCGGCTCGCCCTCGCCCGCCGGGCGGAACGCCAGCATGCGCAGCAGCGCCATCTCGAAACCGGTGCGCGCATCCGGTGCCAGCGCGAGGTCGCGGCGGCCGCCGATGGCGATCTGGTAGTACAGCTGCACGTCTTCCGGACCCAGACGCTCCGCCAGCGCGGCGAGCGCGGCTTCGTCGCCGCCGTCGCCTTCGGGGCGATAGCCCGGCACCAGCTGCAACAGCTGCAGGCGATGCAGCACGGCGGCGAGGTCGTCGAGCACGCCGCCGAAATCCGGCGAGAACGAGGCGATGCGCGCGCATTCGGCCATCAGCTGGTCGCCGTCGCCCGCAGCGAGCGCCTCGAGCACGCCCAGCACCTGGCCGCGCGCGACGCTGCCCAGCATGGCGCGCACGTCGTCCAGCTTGAGCGCGCCGCCGCCGTAGGCGATGGCCTGGTCCAGCAGCGACAGGCCGTCGCGCAGCGAACCGTCGGCGGCGCGGGCCAGCTCGACGATGGCGCCGTCTTCGTAAGCGATGGCTTCGGCGCCGAGGATGTGGCGCATCTGCCCGGAGATCTGTTCCGGCAGCAGGCGCTTGAGATTGAACTTGAGGCAGCGCGACAGCACCGTCACCGGCAGCTTCTGCGGGTCGGTGGTGGCGAGCAGGAACTTCACGTGCGGCGGCGGCTCTTCCAGCGTCTTGAGCAGCGCGTTGAAGGCCGGCTTGGACAGCATGTGCACCTCGTCCACCAGGTACACCTTGAAGCGTCCGCGCGCCGGCGCGTACTGCGCGTTCTCGATCACTTCGCGCACGTCGTCCACGCCGGTGTTGCTGGCCGCGTCGATCTCCAGCAGGTCGACGAAGCGGCCGGCGTCCACCGCGGTGCACACCGCGCACTCGCCGCAGGGATCGGCCGACTCGCCGCGCTCGCAGTTGAGCGACTTGGCGAAGATGCGCGCGATGGTGGTCTTGCCCACGCCGCGCGTGCCGGTGAACAGGTAGGCGTGGTGCATGCGGCCGGTATCGAGCGCATTGGTGAGCGCGCGCACCACATGCTCCTGCCCGACCAGTTCGGCGAACTTGCGGGGGCGCCATTTGCGCGCGAGTACCTGATAGGACATGCGTTGGAAACCTGCTGGACGCCGGGCTGGCGCGGCCCTTTGGAGCTGCGCAGCGAGGACGGGAATGAAGTGGCGGGATACTAACTTGGGGCGACGTCCGATTGTGCCAAGTCGCCTACGGCAAGTCAGCACGGTCGCTTGCGGCACGTCGGTACGGGAGGCGGCGCGAATGCGCGTGGCGGAGCCCGAAAAGGCGGCGACCCCGCCAGCCACACCCCGGCACCCGAATCATTCGCTACCGTTGCTCCCTTCCGGGCCTGGCGGGATTTACGAACTATCGTCGCGGGGGGACCGACGGGGTCACCATAGACGGTGGGCTGGTCGCCCTGGTCGACGGTTGCGCCAGGCGCGGACCGTCATGCGATTTCACTGGCGGAGAGGGCGGGATTCGAACCCGCGATACGGGGATAAGCCGTATACACACTTTCCAGGCGTGCTCCTTCAACCACTCGGACACCTCTCCGCGATGGTGAAATCGCCTTGCCGGGCATTCCAGCCCGGCAAAGAGGGGAAATCATAGCGGCAGGCCCCGATCCAGACAAGCCGCCTCAAGCGCTGCCTCAACCGGCATCCGGCCGTGGCGCCGCCGGCGGCGGCAGCGCGATCCGCTCGCCAGCGGCGGCGATGGCATAGCCGCGGGCGGCCAGCGCCGCACCGTCGGCGGCGCTGCCGTAGTGGTACAGGCGCAGGCGGCCGCGCAGGGCCTGCGGGTATTCGCGCTCGATATCGTCGATGCCGGTATGCGAGGGATTGCCGACCAGGCCGCAGTCGTGCGCCACCAGCTCGGTGCCGGCCGCGTAGCGCGCCAGCATCTCCGGCACCGGCCGCGTGTCGCCGGTATAGGCGAAGCTGCCGCCCAGGGCGAGGCCGAACGAGGTCTGCGGCAGGTGGTGGCGGGTGGGAAATACGTCGAACCACTGCCCGTCCAGCCAGAAACCGCGATGGCAGGGAATCAGCTGGAACGCCTCCCAGAAATTCACCCCGCCCTCGGCCAGCACGCCGGGATAGTCCGCCACCCGCGCCTGCAGCCAGCTCATCAGCGCCGCATGCACGAACAGCCTGGTGCGCCCGCGCCGCGCTTCGTCGAACCACAGGCGGAAGAACAGCCGCTCCATGCCGCCGACGTGGTCCATATGCGTGTGCGTGATGAACAGCGCCGGCGGCACGTCGCCGTAGGCGGCCACGTAGCGGTCCAGCGTGTCCGGCCCGCAGTCGATCAGCAGCAGCGGCGCGCCGTCGCGCTCCAGTACCGCGGCGGAAGAGCCCAGCTCCACCGCGTGCGCGGCGCCGACGCCCAGGAAATGCAGGTTCCAGTTCATGCGGCCGCTTCCTCGCGCAGGCAAACCAGGCTCATGGCGCGTCGCCGCCGACGCCGAACGCCGCGGCGTAGCTTTGCGCCAGCGGCTGCCACACGGTCTTCTCAAACACCGCCTCGCTTTCGGCGCCCGCGCCCAGCTTGAGCAGCGAACGGCGCAGGCGCTGCAGGTTGGCCGTGCGCCAGGCTTCGGCCGGCGCACGCCGCTCGCCGCGGTCGAAATCGATCAGGTACAGGCCCGGCTCCGCCACCAGGATGTTGTGCGCGTTGAGATCGGCATGCCACACGCCGGCGCGGTGGAAGCGCGCGATCATGTCGCCGGTGCGCTCGGCCAGGGCGGCGTCGAGGCTGCCCCAGGCCAGGCATTCGGCCAGCGTGCGCGCGGAAGGGACGTGGCGGGTGATCAGATCGGCGGTATAGAACGGGCCGTGGCGCCGGTAGCGCGCGGCGATCGGCTCGGGCACCGGCAGGCCTTCGCGCGCCATCGCGGCGAGCAGGCGGAATTCGGCGAAGCTGCGCGTGCGGTCGGCGCCGGTCCACACATAGCGGTCGCCCAGGAACCGGGCCACCATGCCGCCGCGGCGATAGTGGCGCAGCACGCCCTCGCCCGCCGGCGTGCCGACCAGGGCGACGCCGCCGCGCCCGCCGGTCTGCATGCGCAAGGCGCCCAGTTCGCGCCAGTGGCTAGGCATGAACCAGTCATCGTCGACTTGTGACGAAACCGTGGGGTCGAACAGAATCGCCCCGCCCGCCTTCGTCCGGACCTGCTCTTGCGCCATCATGTGCGACCCGGCACCCCATCCGATAATCATTGATTCTAGCCCACGCCATGCCTGCTCCCACCTCCATCTGCCTGCTGCGCACTTCGGCCATCGGCGACGTCACCCATGTCGTGCCGCTGGTGCACACCTTGCGCAGGGCCTGGCCGCAGGTGGAGCTGACCTGGATCGTCGGCAAGCTGGAGCGCCGCCTGGTCGGCGACCTGCCCGGCGTGGACTTCGTCACCTTCGACAAGGGCGCCGGCTGGGCCGGCATGCGCGCGGTGCATGAGGCCCTGCGCGGCCGCCGCTTCGACGCGCTGCTGCAGATGCAGGTGGCGATGCGCTCCAACCTGCTCAGCCTGGGCATCAAGGCGAAACGCCGCGTGGGCTACGACAAGGCGCGCGCCAAGGACCTGCATGGGCTGGTCATCAACGAGCGCATTCCGGCGCGCACCGGCGAACACGTGCTGGAGGCGATCGGCAGCTTCTGCGAGCCGCTGGGGCTGCAGCAGACCGAGGTTCGCTGGGATATTCCCCTGCCGGAAGAAGCGCTCGCCTGGGCGGCCGAACAGCTGCCGCCGGGCGCGCCGGTGCTGCTGGTCAGCCCCACCTCCAGCCACGCGCTGCGCAACTGGCGCCCGGAGCGCTATGCCGCGGTGATGGACCATGCCGCGCAGCGCGGCTGGCGCGTCATGCTGATCGGCGGCCCCTCGCCGGGCGAGCGCAGCATGGCCGACGCCGTGCTGGCCGCCTGCCGCCTGCCGCATACCGACCTGACCGGCAAGGACACGCTCAAGCGCCTGCTGGCGATGCTGGCGCGCGCCTCGCTGCTGCTCACCCCGGATTCCGGCCCGATGCACATGGCCAATACGGTGGGCTGCAAGGTGCTGGGCCTGCATGCGGCAAGCAACCCGGACCGCTCGGGCCCCTATTCCGACCGCCGCTGGTGCGTGAACAAGTACGACGCGGCCGCGCGCAAATACCTGGGCAAGCCGGCCAGCGAGATTCCCTGGGGCAGCAAGATCGAATACGCGGGCGTGATGGACCTGATCGAGGTCGACGACGTGATCGAGCGGTTCGAGGCTTATGCGGCGACGCTCGGCGCCTGAGGGATAGCGGGCCGGCTTTTTTTGCTCGTCATTCCGGCGCAGGCCGGAATCCAGTAGCGACAAGGCTCGATGGTCGCCAGAACGTTCAAGAGCGGCAGCTTGGAGTCACTCACTCCATGAAGCGCTCCGTCACTGGATTCCGGCCTGCGCCGGAATGACGGCGGTAGGCCGTCAGCCGGCCTTGTAGTCTTTGTACGACTTCTCTTCCACCAGCTGCGAGCCCAGCTTCAGGTTGATCTCGCGCTTCACCGCCGCGCGCTCGTCGTTGCGGAAGTACACCGCGCGCGCCAGCTCGATGAACTCCTGGTCGAAAGCCTGGGCCTTTTCCTTCAGGCGGATGCGGTCTTCGATATCCCACAGCGTTTCGTTGACCGCCAGCAGGCGGGCGCGCTCGTCGCCGATGTCGGTGGCCGCGGCCGGATGGGCGGCCCAGGTGGTATTGAGCTGATCCAGCTCGTTGCGCACGTTGGCCAGCTTGGCCGGGTCGGTCATCTGCTTGGACTTGATCTCCAGGATGGTGATCTTGTCGATCAGCTCACCGTAGGACACCGGGACTAGGATCAGGCTCATGGGAACTCCCTTCGAAAAACAGGCCTGGCACGCGGACGGCGCCGGCAGATTGCACATGATAGAGACAATACCTGGCCGATGGTTCAGCTGATCCGAATAGACTGTGCGGGCCTCACTACACCGGGAGAATCCAATGAACACCAAGCAGCTCCTCATCCTGCCCCTGGCAGCCGCCCTCGCCTTCGCTTCCATGGGCGCCGCCGCGCAGTCCTCCAGCACCAGCCGCCGTCCGGCGGTCGATGCCGCCGGCCAGCTCAACGGCAACGTGCTGATCCGCCGCGACGGCATCTTCCTGCGCTGCACGCAGTGCGGCACGGTCGAGTCGATCGAGCGCACCGTCACCCAGGGCGCCGACCACGGCACCGCCGGCGCGATCATCGGCGCGGTCGCCGGCGGCGTGCTAGGCAACCAGGTCGGCAAGGGCAACGGCCGCAAGGCGGCGACCGTGCTCGGCGCGGTGGGCGGCGGCTTCGCCGGCAACCGCATCGGCCGCGGCGGCAGCAGCGAAAGCTTCACGCTGCGCCTGCGCATGGGCGACGGCGGCTACACCAACGTCACCGTGCCGGACGCCAGCGCGATCCGCGAGGGCGACATCGTGCAGGTGGACCAGGACGGCAACGTGGTGCGCGTGCAGTAAGCGCGGCGCATGCGGTTCGAAGAGCGCGGCCGGTGGCGACACCGGCCGCGTTTTTTTGCACGACGGTGAAATCGCGGCCGCCGTGCTGTCATTCCGGCACAGGCCGGAATGACGGCTGAGAGGTATCGCGACCGGTGGATTGCCGTTGCGGATCAGCTGCGACGGGCCGCCACCAGCTTCTCGGCCACCGCATCGAAGAACGCCTGGGGCAGCACGGCCCGCACCGACACGACCCACGCCTGCGCAGGCGCCAACGCCGCGCATTTCACCGCGTCCTTCTCGGTCATCAGCACCGCAGCGCCGTCGCCGAAATCCAGTTCGCCGGAAACGTAGGCGTGGTGGTCGGGGAAAGGATGCGGCACCACTTCGATGCCGCGCGCGCGCAGGTCTTCGAAGAAGCGTTCGGGGTTGCCGATGCCGGCCACCGCATGCACGCGCTGGCTGCGGAACGCATCCAACGATTGGGTGACGCCATCGCGCAAGGCGCGCGCCGTGCCGCCTTCGAGGCGCATCGGCACTTCGCCCGCTTCGGCGCTGCCGCCGTTGCAGACGCGGAAATCCACTTCGCCCAGGCGCGCCAGCGGTTCGCGCAGCGGGCCGGCCGGCAGCAAGCGCCGGTTGCCGAAGCGGCGGGCGCCGTCGATCACGCAGATTTCCACGTCGCGGCGCAGGCGATAGTGCTGCAGGCCGTCGTCGGCAAGAATCGCGTCGCAGCCGGCGTCGATCAAGAGGCGCGCTGCCGCGGGGCGGTCGCGGCCTACCGCCACGGGCGTGCCGGCGGCGTGGATCAGGCAGGGTTCGTCGCCGAAGCGCGCAGGGTCCGGCTTGTCGCCGAGCAGAAGCGGTCCTTGTTCGGTGCCGCCATAACCGCGGCTCACCACGCCCGGACGGAAACCGCGCAAACGCAGCGCTTCGGCCAGCGCGATGGTCAACGGCGTCTTGCCGGTGCCGCCGACGCTGACGTTGCCGACCACGAGTACCGGTACCGGCAAGCGCACGCTGGACCACAGGCCGCTTCGATAGAGGCGTCGGCGCAGCCGCGTGACGCCGCCGTACAGCCCCGCCAGCGGCGCGGTCCACCACGGCGCCGTGCCCTTGCCGTACCAGGCCGCGGCTAGCGTGTCGGCCAGCGCCACGGCGGCCTCAGTCGCTCGCCTTGTCGTGGAACTGCATGCGGTGCAGCGCGGCGTAGTGGCCGCTCAGGGCGAGCAGCTCCGCGTGCGTGCCGCGCTCGACGATGCGGCCCTGGTCCATCACCGCGATCTGGTCGGCGTGCTCGATGGTGGACAGGCGGTGCGCGATCACCAGGGTGGTGCGGTCGCGCATCAGGCGCTGCAGCGCCTGCTGGATCAGCCGCTCGGATTCGGTATCCAGCGCGCTGGTCGCCTCGTCCAGCACCAGGATCGGCGCATTCTTCAGGATCGCGCGGGCGATGGCGATGCGCTGGCGCTGGCCGCCGGAAAGCATGTTGCCGGCCTGGCCGATCTGGCTGTGGATGCCCTTGGGCAGGCGCTGGATGAATTCCATCGCATTGGCCGCCTCGGCCGCGGCGACGATGTCCTTCTCGCTGGCGCCTTCCAGCTCGCCGTAGGCGATGTTCTCCGCCACGCTGCCGTCGAACAGCACCACGCTCTGCCCCACCCAGGCGATCTGCCGGCGCAGCGAGGCCAGGGTGTAGCTGGCGTAGTCGTGGCCGTCCAGGTCGATGGTGCCGGCACTGGGTTCGTAGAAGCGCGGCAGCAGGCTGACCAGGCTGCTCTTGCCGCTGCCGGAGCGGCCGACCAGGGCGGTGACCGTGCCGGGGCGGCAGTGCAGGTCGACGCCGCGCAGCGCTTCGAAATCGTTGCGCGCATAGGTGAGGCGCACGTCGTTGAACACGATGTCGCCGCGGGTGCGCTCCAGCACGCGGGTGCCGGTGTCCACTTCCGGCGGCAGGTCGATGATGCCGAACAGGTCTTCGCAGGCGGCCACGCCGCGCTGCACGCTGGCCTGCACGCCGGTGAGGCGCTTGAGCGAAGGCAGCATGCCGCCCATCGAGGTGAGCACGGTGATGAACACGCCGGGCGAGATGCTGTCGATCACGTTCGGCCGCGTGCCCAGGTATACCAGCAGGGCCAGCGCGAACGCCGCCGCGGTCTGGATGGTGGCGCTGGAGAACGCGCTGGTCACCGCGACTTTCAGGTTCAGCCGCTTGGAATGCTCGGTGACCTGCTCGAAGCGCTCGGCTTCGCGCTTCTGGCCGCCGTAGATGCGCACCTCGCGATGGGCGCCGACGGATTCCTCCACCGTGCCGGTGACCGAACCCATGGTGCCCTGGATGCGCTTGCTGATGGTGCGGTAGCGCCGGCTGACCACGGTGACGATCAGCACCACCGCCGGCACCATGATCAGCAGCGCCATGGTGAGGTAGGCGCTGGTCGAGAGCATCACGTACATCATGCCGACGATCATCAGCCCTTCCGTGACCGCCACCTTCACCGCGTCGGTGGAAGCCTGCGCCACCTGTTCGCTGGTGTAGGTGATGCGCGACACCTGCTGGCCGGAATGCTCGCTGCCGAAGAAGGCCGCCGGCAGGCGCAGATAGGCGTCGAACACGTCGCGGCGGATGTTCTGCACCACGTTGCGGCCGATATAGGCAATGCCGTAGTCGTTCAGCACGATGGCCACGCCGCGCAGCACGAACAGCCCGATGATCCAGATCGGCATCCAGAAGATCAGGTAGGCGTCCTTGTGCGCGAACAGCTCGTCGATCATCGGCCGCAGCAGCTTGGTGAACGCGGCGAGGCAGCCGCTCTCCAGCGCCATGCCGACCAGCGAGACCAGGCCCACCACCCAGTAGCGGCGGGTATAGCCGAGCAGGCGCTTGTAGGTCCGCCAGGTCTCGGCGTCCCACACGGAGGCTTTCTTGTTGCTCACCGGTTCGCGCCCATGACGTCGGCGCCCGCTGTTTCGGCGCCCATTTAGCGCGAGCCCGCCTGGGTCGGCGTGGTGGCGATGGACAGCTTGGTAAAGCCGAGCTGGCCGAGCGCGTCCATCGCGGTGACCACGTTCTGGTGCGGCGTCATGGCGTCGGCGCGGATGGTCACCTGGCGTTCGCGGTCGTCGCCGGCGATGTTGGCGATGGCCTGCTTGAGCGGTTCGATGCCCTGCCCCAGCACTTCGTCGGTGCCGACGTAGTAGTGCCCGTCGCGGTCCACCACGATGGTGAGCGCGGGCGCCTGCATGTCGCGCTCGTCCGCGCTGGCCTTGGGCAGGGTCACCTGCATCCGCGTGTGCTGGACGAAGGTGGTGGTGAGTACGAAGAACATCAGCAGGGTGAGCAATACGTCGATCAGCGAGATCACGTTGATCTCGAAGTCGTCCTGCCGGCGGTCGTTGCCGATGCGCATGCCGGGTCAGCCCGCGGTCGACTCGGCGGCCGGACGGCGCGGACGCGCCGCGGCCGGAGCGGCGACGGTGAGCTCGTCCAGCAGCACGGTGGTCTGCTTCTCCATCTCCACGCAGTAGCCGGCCACCCTGGAACGGAAATAGCGGTGCAGCACGTAGGCGGGAATCGCCACCACCAGGCCGCTGGCGGTGCAGATCAGCGCCTCGCCGATGCCGCCGGCCATCTTCAGCGGATCGCCGACACCGCCCTTCATCACGTCCATGAACATGCGGATCAGGCCGACCACGGTGCCCAGCAGGCCCAGCAGCGGGCCGATCAGGGCGATGGTGCCGAGCGTGTTGAGGTAGCGCTCCATGTTGTGCACCACATGGCGGCCAGTGTCCTCGATGCGCTCCTTGATCAGCTCGCGCGGACGGTTGCGCACGGCCAGCGCGGCGGCCAGCAGTTCGCCCAGCGGCGAGCCGGTGGCGAGGGTGGCCAGGTGGGCCGGATCGAGCTGGCCCGAGCGCGCCCATTCGCGCACTTCGTCGCCCAGGCCGGGCGGCAGGACCGACTTGCGGCGCAGGGTCCAGCAGCGCTCCAGCACGATCGCCAGCGCGATCGCCGAACAGATCAGGATGGGCAGCATTGCCCAACCGCCAGCCATCAGGATATCCAGCACGACTACACCCACCCATGCGATCGAATTGCAGGGGCGCATCATAGCAGTCCCGTCCGGCGGTTCCGCGGCGCCCGTGGCAAATGCGCGATGCATCGCACACGGCCTGGAAACCGGCGCATGCAGGGGCTTGCTCGCGCCAGTAGCGGGCGCGGTGGCGGCGCCATGCGCGGACCACGCGAGGTGCCCCGCCAGCCGGAAAATCCACCTCGATCGCCCCCTGCTCCGCGGTGTTCAGCAGGGGCACCCCGGACGCGGCATAGCGCTGCGCCACCAGCGGATGCGGATGGCCGAAGCGGTTGCGCCAGCCGGCCGAGACCAGGGCCAGCACCGGCGCCAGTCCGCGGACCAGGGCCGGCCCGGACGAGGTGCGGCTGCCGTGGTGCGGCACCTGCAGCACCAGCGGCGGGCCGGATCCCACGGTTACGGGCAGGCCGCGTTCCGCCGGCAGGCCGATATCGCCGGTGAGCAGCAGGCGGCCGCCCGTGCCTTCCGCCAGCAACACGCAGGAGCGGTCGTTGCCGCGTGCTCCGGCGGCGCCGATGGCCGGACCGAGCATGCGGAAGCGCACGCCGTCCCAGTCCCAGGCTTGTCCTTCCGCACAGGCGGCCGCGGGCACCGGCGTGCGCTGCGGTTCGCCGGCCAGCCGCGCGGCTTCCGGATGCGCCTTGGCCACCGCGGGTGCGCCGCCGGCGTGGTCGTTGTCGGCATGGCTGACCACCAGCAGGTCCAGCCGCGCGATGCCCAGCGCGCGCAGCGAAGGCAGCACCGCGGCTTCGCCAAGGTCGAACTCGGAAGGAAAGCGCGCGCCGGCATCGAATACCAGGGCGTGCTGCCGTGTGCGCAGCACCACTGCCAGCCCCTGCCCCACGTCCAGCATCCACACGCGGAATGCGCCCTCCGGCGGACGCTCCACCGCCGGCCACAACAGCGGCAGGAACAGCAGCGCACCCAGCCAGCGCATCGGCGTGCCGCGCGGCAACAGCATCCAGCCGGCGCCGAGCAGCGCCAGGCCCAGCGCCCATGGCTGCACCGCGGGCACGTAGAGATGCGCGCCGGGCCAGCCGGCGACGCGCTCAAACATCCACCACTGCGCCGCGCACAGCCATCCGGCCGGCACCAGCACCGGCCCCGCCAGCGGCGGCGCCAGCACCAGCAATACGGTGCCGAGCAGGGTCAGCGGCACGATCAGGAAACTCACCAGCGGCACCGCGACCAGGTTGGACAGCGCGCCGACCAGCGACGTCTCGCCGAAGAACCACAAGGTAAGCGGCAGCAGCGCCACCGCCATCACCGCCTGCGCCAGCGTCACTTCGCGCACCAGGCCGCGCCAGCCTTCCTCGCGCGCGACCAGGCTGTACATTAGGAACGCGACGCCCGCAAACGACAGCCAGAAGCCGGCGCTCAACACCGACAGCGGATCGACCGCGAGCATCGCGAACAAGGCCAGCGCCAGCGACTGCGCAGGCGACACATGGCGGCGCGAACAGCGCGCCAGCGCCACCACCGCAATCATCAGCAAAGTACGCACCGTGGGCAGGCCGAACCCGGCCAGCGCGCTGTAGAGCGCGGCGAACCCCAGCGCGGCCATCGCCTGCATCTGCCGCCGCGGCAGGCGCAGTCCGAAGCCGGGCCACAGGATATAGATCACCCGCACCAGCCCGACGCCGGCCACCGCCGCCACGCCGACATGAAAGCCCGAAATCGCGATCAGATGCGAAGCGCCATTGGCGCGCGCCACTTCCCAGTCGCGTTGGCTCAGGCCGCGCGTATCGCCCACGGCGAAGGCACGCAGCAAGGCGGCGGCGCGGACATCCGCGACACGCTGCGCGATACCGTTGGCGATCGCCGCACGCCAGCCATCGATGCACCACGGCGTGCCCAGGCTTTCATTGGACGGACCATCGCGCACGTAACCCGTGGCGACGATGCCACGCTCCAGCGCACCGCGTTCGCCATCGGCGCCGCCCGGGTTGACCAGCCCGCGCGGCCGCTTGAGCCGCAACACCAGCCGCCAGCGCGTGCAAGGAACGATGGCGGGAATCGCCGTACGAGCGGTGGCGTACCACGCGATCCGCACCATGCCATTCAGTGCGACGGGCTCACCGCTAACCGACGCCTGCTCCACTTTCAGCAGGAACCGCGTCGCCTCCTCCCGTACCTGCGGCAAGCCGGCCACCGTGCCGACCACGACCAGATCGCGCCCTTCCAGCTCAAGTGGCAGCCGCGACTCCATCGCGCGCGCACCGCACCACGCGGCCCAGGCGGCGCCCATCATCACAAAGGAAACGACACGCGCCCGCGGCGAATACCACGCGAGCCAGACCATCAGGACCAGCAGCGCCGCCGCCCAGCCTTTGGGCGGCAGCACCGGCATCCACTGCACCGCCAGCACGCCGGCAAGAAACGCCGGCGCCAGCAGGATCGCTCCGTACTCGCGCACCGCCATCATCCATCCGTGGGAGATGGCTCAAGCTAACGCGATGGCGTCCGCAATAAGTACGAAAACGCTGTAGGCATCGGCCGACGCGTCATGTCGGCCAAGTACGGCTTCAGTGCGCGGGACGTTCCCGCAATACGCCGTTATGCAACTCCAGCATGCGATCCATCCGCGCCGCCAGGCGGGTGTCGTGCGTGACCAGCACGAAGCTGGTGCCGATCTCGCGATTGAGCTCCAGCATCAGCTCGTAGACGTGCTCGGCATTGCCCTCATCCAGGTTGCCGGTGGGCTCGTCGCCCAGCACGCAGGCCGGACGCGTCACCAGCGCGCGCGCCACCGCGCAGCGCTGGCGCTCGCCGCCGGAAAGCTCGGCCGGCTTGTGCGCCACGCGCTGGCCCAGGCCCACGCGTTCGAGCAGGTCCGAGGCGCGCTTCTGCGCTTCCGGAATCGACACGCCGCGGATCAGCAGCGGCATGCACACGTTTTCCAGCGCGGTGAATTCCGGCAGCAGGTGGTGGAACTGGTAGATGAAACCCAGCGAGCGGTTGCGCACGCGGCCGCGTTCGGCGTCGGACAGCGAGGACAGCAACTGCCCTTCCACCTCGACCTCGCCCTTGGTCAGCGTGTCCAGGCCGCCGAGGATATGCAGCAAGGTGCTCTTGCCGGAGCCGGACGCGCCGACGATGGACAGCGTCTCGCCGCGCTTCAGCGCGAAGCTCACGTCGCTGAGCACGTCGGTGTGCAGGCCGCCTTCCTCGTAGGTCTTGGCGATGTGGCTGGCGCGCAGCACGATGGCATTTTCGGTCATGGGCTTATTCATAGCGCAGCGCCTGCGCCGGCTGCGTGCGGGAAGCGCGCCACGCGGGGTACAGCGTGGCGAGCAGCGAGAACAGGAAGGTCACCAGCGCCACCTTAGCCACGTCGTCCATCTGCAGCTTGCTGGGCAGCTCGCTGATGTAATAGACGTCCGGCGACAGGAAAGTGGTGTGGAAGGTGCGCTCGATCCACTTGACGATCTGCGGCAGCCGCCACGACAGCAGCGAACCCAGCGTGACGCCGAAGCCGATGCCGACGAAGCCCACCAGCACGCCCTGCACCATGAACATGCCCATGATGCTGCGCGGGGTGGAGCCGAGCGTACGCAGGATGGCGATGTCGGCCTGCTTGTCGGTGACCAGCATCATCAGCATCGAGATCAGGTTGATCACCGCCACCAGGATGATCAGCGAGAGGATGATGAACATCACCTTCTTCTCCATCGAGATGGCCGAGAAGAAGTTGGCATGGCTGTCCATCCAGGTATCCATGCGGTAGACCTGGCCCAGGTTGTTGGCCAGCTCCTTCGCCACCGGCCGCGCATTGAACATGTCGTCCAGGCGCAGGCGGATGCCGGTGGGGCCGTCGATGCTGTTGAGGCGCTCGGCGTCCTGCATGCTGACCAGGGCCAGGTTGGAGTCGAACTCCTGCATGCCCAGCTCGAAGATGCCAGCGACGGTGAAGCTGCGCAGGCGCGGCACGCTGCCCATCGGCGTGGCGCGGAATTCCGGCACGGCCATGGTGACGTGGTCGCCCATCGCCACGCCCAGGGTCATGGCCAGCTCGCGGCCCAGCACGATGTTCCACTTGCCCGGCTGCAGTGCGTCCAGCTTGCCGTCGATCATGTGCTTGTCGATGTCGGAGACCTTCGGCTCCTGCGCCGGGTCGATGCCGCGCACCAGCGCGCCGCTGGAGCGGCGCGCCTGCAGGAAGGCCTGCGCCTCCACATAGGGCGCGGCGCCGCGCACGTGCGGGTTGGCCTCGGCGATCTGGATCGCGCGCTCCCAGTTCTGCACGCTCTCGCCAGCCAGGCCCGACACGGTGGCGTGCGAGATGGCGCCGAGGATGCGCGTGCGCAGCTCGTTGTCGAAGCCGTTCATCACCGACATCACCGTGATCAGCGCGGTGACGCTGATGGCGATGCAGACGATGGAGACAGTCGAGATGAACGAGATGAACTGATTGCGTCGCTTGGCACGCGTGTAGCGCAGGCCGATGAAAAGCTCTAGCGGTCGGAACATGGACGGGTCGCTCGTGGGATTCGGTGGGCTGGCCGCCCGGCATCGCGGAGGACGCCCCAGGATGCTGCCTTCGGTCAGCGGGATCAGACCGCGACGCCGCGGCAGAGTGCCCCAAGCCTTGCGGTTCGGCAAGCCGCCGCTCAGCGGCCCGGCATGGCGGCGGCCAGGCGCATGCGCAGGCGGCGGCGCAGGTCCTCGTCGCTGTTGTCGGGCGCCAGCAGCAGGTTCACCGCCCGGCCCGACGAAGACCGCAGGCACAGCCACACGCAGCCACCCAGCAGGCGGGACGAGCGCAGCGTGGCCGCGGTGTCGGCGGAGTGCGCATCGCGCAGCGTCCAGCTGCCGTCCGCGGCCCAGCCCGCCGCCGTCACGGCCGGATGCCGCCGATGGCGCCGTTCGACGACCAACAAGGCTGCCAGCGCGCAACTCACCATCAACCTGCCCCACCACGGCATGCCGCACAGCCACACCGCGGCGGCCGCCAGCAGCGCCATGCCAACGCAGCTTCGCGCGGCCATGCGCGATGGCGCGTACTCAAAGCCGATGGCGGGCGCGGATGTCATCGATGATCGCCTGCCAGTCCGCGCGCGGCGGCTGCGCATGGCCCATGACCCAGTCCCACAGGTCCGGGTCCTGCACGTCGAGCAGTTCGTCGAAGGCCGCTCGCGTGGCTTCGTCGGCCTGGGCGAAGCGCTCGTCCAGCCAGCCGCCGAACAAGGCGTCGAGCTCGCGGGTGCCGCGGCGGGTGCGCCAGCGCAGGCGCTTGATGCGGGCTTCGTCCATGGCGGTGCTCATGAGCTGGTGGCTGAAACGACATGGCCCGCGGCAAGCCGCGGGCCATGGGAGGGGACGGAAGCCGCCGTCAGGGTGCGCGGCGCTCCACGATCAGCTTCTTGATCTCCGCGATCGCCTTGGCCGGGTTCAGGCCCTTCGGGCAGGTGCGCGCGCAGTTCATGATCGTGTGGCAGCGGTACAGCTTGAACGGGTCTTCCAGGTCGTCCAGGCGGGCGCCGGTGTCCTCGTCGCGCGAGTCGACGATCCAGCGGTAGGCCTGCAGCAGGATGGCCGGGCCCAGGTACTTGTCGCCGTTCCACCAGTAGCTCGGGCAGCTGGTCGAGCAGCAGGCGCACAGGATGCACTCGTACAGGCCGTCGAGCTTCTTGCGGTCTTCCGGCGACTGCAGGCGCTCCTTGTCGGCCGGCGCCGGGCTCTGCGTGCGCAGCCAGGGCTTGATCGAGGCGAACTGGGCGTAGAAGTGCGTGAGGTCCGGCACCAGGTCCTTCACCACCGGCATGTGCGGCAGCGGGTAGATCTTGACGTCGCCGGAGGCGCAGTCGCTGATCGCCTTGGTGCAGGCCAGGGTGTTGGTGCCGTCGATGTTCATCGCGCACGAGCCGCAGATGCCTTCGCGGCAGGAGCGGCGCAGGGTGAGCGTCGGATCGATCTCGTTCTTGATCTTCAGCAGCGCGTCCAGAACCATCGGGCCGCACGCGGCCAGGTCCACCTCGTAGGTGTCGATGCGCGGGTTCTGGCCGTCTTCCGGCGTCCAGCGATAGATGCGGAAGGTGCGGGGCTTCTTCGCGTCCTTGGCCGGGTAGTGCTTGCCCGGCTGGACCTTGGAATTCTTGGGTAGAGAGAACTCTGCCATGTTTGCCTCTCGGTATCGTGTTGTCCTCAGGCGCCCGTCTGGCGAGCGCCGGTACAACGTCAGCAGAACCTCAGTGGTTCCGGGCTCAAATTCAGTAAACGCGCTTCTTCGGCGGGACCACTTCGACGTCCGAGGTCATGGTGTACATGTGCACCGGACGGAAATCGAAGTTCGCCTTGCCCTTGTCGTCCACCGACACCAGGGTGTGCTTCTGCCAGTTGACGTCGTCGCGGTCCGGGAAGTCCTCGCGGGCATGCGCGCCGCGGCTTTCCGGACGCTGCTCGGCCGAGTACATGGTGGCCACGGCCTGGCCCAGCAGGTTGGACAGCTCCAGCGTCTCGATCAGGTCGGAGTTCCACACCAGCGAGCGGTCGCTGACGCCGACGTCCTTGAAGGAGTCGTACACCTTCGAGATCTTCTCGCAGCCTTCCTTCAGCGACTCGCCGGTGCGGAACACCGCGGCGTCGCTCTGCATGGTGCGCTGCATTTCGGCGCGGATCTTCGCCGTGGGCAGGCTGCCCTTGGCGTAGCGCAGGCCGTCGAAGCGGCCCAGCGCCTGGTCCAGCGCGCTGGCGGGAAGATCCTTGTGCGGCGCGCCCGGCTTGACGATCTCGGCGCAGCGGTGCGCCACCGCGCGGCCGAACACCACCAGGTCGAGCAGCGAGTTGGAACCCAGGCGGTTGGCGCCGTGCACCGACACGCAGGCAGCCTCGCCGATGGCGAACAGGCCCGGCACCACCGCGTCGACGTTGTCGCCGCGCTTCTGCACCACTTCGCCGTGGTAGTTGGTGGGGATGCCGCCCATGTTGTAGTGCACGGTCGGGATGACCGGGATCGGCTCCTTGGTCACGTCCACGCCGGCGAAGATGCGCGCCGACTCGGCGATGCCCGGCAGGCGCTCGTGGATGACGCCGGCGCCCAGGTGCATCAGGTTGATGTGGATGTGGTCCTTGTGCTCGCCGACGCCGCGGCCTTCGCGGATTTCCATGGTCATGGCGCGGCTGACCACGTCGCGCGAGGCCAGGTCCTTCGCGTTCGGCGCGTAGCGCTCCATGAAGCGCTCGCCATTGGAGTTGGTGAGATAGCCACCCTCGCCGCGCACGCCCTCGGTGATCAGGCAGCCGGAGCCGTAGATGCCGGTGGGATGGAACTGCACGAACTCCATGTCCTGCAGCGCCAGGCCGGCGCGCAGCACCATGCCGCCGCCGTCGCCGGTGCAGGTATGCGCCGAGGTGGCGCTGAAGTAGGCGCGGCCGTAGCCGCCGGTGGCCAGCACCACGGCGTGGCCGCGGAACACGTGCAGGGTGCCTTCGTTCATGTCCAGCGCGAGCACGCCGCGGCACACGCCTTCTTCGTCGAAGATCAGGTCGGTGGCGAAGTACTCGATGAAGAAGGTGGCGTCATGCGCCAGCGCCTGCTGGTACAGCGTGTGCAGGATAGCGTGGCCGGTACGGTCGGCCGCGGCGCAGGTGCGCTGCGCGGTGCCCTTGCCGTAGTGGGTGGTCATGCCGCCGAACGGGCGCTGGTAGATCTTGCCCTCTTCCGTGCGGGAGAACGGCACGCCGTAGTGTTCCAGCTCGATGATCGAGGGAATGGCCTCGCGGCACATGTACTCGATGGCGTCCTGGTCGCCCAGCCAGTCCGAACCCTTGATGGTGTCGTAGAAGTGGAAGCGCCAGTCGTCCTCGCCCATGTTGCCGAGCGCGGCGGAGATGCCGCCCTGCGCGGCCACGGTGTGCGAGCGGGTCGGGAACACCTTGGTGATGCAGGCGGCCTTGAGCCCCTTCTCGGCCAGGCCGAACGTGGCACGCAGGCCCGCGCCGCCGGCGCCGACCACGATCACGTCGTACTTATGCTGTTGAACCTTGTAGGCTTCCATCGAACTCACACTCCCAGAGCCACGCGCACCACGGCCAGCACGCAGGCCAGCGCGCCCAGCACGGCGACGAACTTGATCAACACCAGCGACACCACTTCGAGCCAGCGGGTGTGCACGTAGTCCTCCAGCACCACCTGCAGGCCGAGCACGGCGTGCCAGAACGCGGTGACGGTGAAGGCGATCAGCAGCAGCGCATTCCACGGCCTGGCCACGGCGGCCCTGGCGGTGGCGTAGTCGGCGTGCAGCGAGCACAGCACGAAGGCCACGAACCAGATGCCGAGGAAGATCAGGCCGGCGGCGGTGAGGCGCTGGGTCCACCAGTGGCCCACGCCCGACTGGGCCGAACCCAGGCCGCGCGCGCGCTTGAGCGGATTGCGCAGGTCCTTGCTGTTGGCGTTGGCGCTCATGCGGCACCTCCGGCCAGCACATAGGCCCAGACCAGGACGGTGAGCACCAGGCTGCCGATCACCGACAGCCAGCTCGAACGCACGAACTGGGCGATGGCGTAGCCGGCGCCGGCGTCCTGCACCAGGTGGCGGATGCCGTTGCACAGGTGGAAGAACAGCGCCCAGCTCCAGCCGAACAGCAGCACCAGCCCGATCGGGCTGCCGATGCAGGTCTTGAACTGGTTGTAGCTGGCTTCGCCGCCGGCCAGGGCGAGCAGGCCCCACATGATCAGCAAGGTGCCGACCGCCAGGGCGATGCCGGTGGCGCGGTGCACGATGGAGGTCACCATCTGCACTTGCCACTTATAGATCTGAAGGTGCGGAGAGAGCGGTCGTCGCGTGTCTGCCATGGCGGCTATCCTGTGTGGAATCGCTTATGTCCGTACGCCGTCCCATGGCCACCATGCCGACGCGTCACGCGCCGGCGCGGCGGTCAGAAGTCGATGCAGCGCCCGTTCTTTTCCCAGTCGCCGTAGCGGGTGGGATCGGGTGCCGGCCGCTCCGCCGGAACCTTGCCCTGCTCCTTGCCGTCGGGCACGGAGTAGTTCTCCGCCGGAGCGGAAGCGGGCTTGGATTCGGCCGAATCAGATTCGGGATGGGAGGATGTGTCGGACATGGGTTCAGTAAGCCGGCAAAGGTTAATACTTGCGTTAAAACGGCACAACCTTGACGACTGCGCCCCGGCTTGACCAACGAGTTGGCCCGCACGCCTTGCGGATGCTCCCGCCCGCCCCCATCCGTCCCGCCATGCCCGTGACATTCCAAGCCGAAACCCTGCTCCTCGAAGGCGACGACGCCATCGCATTCGCCCAAGCCCAGTTCAGCGGCAACGCCGCCGCGCTCGCCGTCGGACGCTGGCAGTTCAGCGCCTGGCTGGATGCCCAGGGGCGCGTGCGCGCGCTGTTCCATCTGGCGCGCGTGAGCGAGAAAAGCCTGCTGCTGCTGTTGCGCGGCGGATGCGCCGAACCGTTCGCCGATGCGCTGCGGCGATTCGTGTTTCGTTCCAAGGTGAAGTTGCAGGCCTTACCTGTGCGTGCACTTGGCACAAGTGCCGCGATGGAGTCGCACACGGTCGAACAACGCGGCGATGCCGTCGTACTCGGCTGCGGCATGCACAGCATCACGATCGGCGCGCGGCAGGACGATGCATGGCGCGCCGAACAGATTCATCTCGGTTGGCCGTGGCTGCCCGATGCGGCGCTCGATGCACTGCTGCCGCCCGCGTTGTCGCTGGAACGATTGCAGGCCGTCGCCTTCGACAAAGGCTGCTATCCGGGCCAGGAAATCGCCGCGCGCCTGCATTTTCGCGGTGGCCACAAGCGGCATATGCATTGCGTCGTATTGTCGCAAGCGCTGCCGCCGGGCACGGTGCTGCGCGACGAACAGAGCGATGCCGCGCAGCTGCTAGATGTCGTTGCGACGGACAACGCAAACGTGGCGCTCGCCGTCATCAACGATGCACTCGCCGAGCAAGGAAAATCTCACGCGCTGAGATGGAACGAAGACATCATCGACATCGAATTGCGCGAACGCTGGCCCGCATGATGCGAACAGGTTCGCTGATGTATCAGCGATGTTCTTGCGATTGTGAGCACAACGTGAACCCGTCGAGCCCGGCACTTGCCATGAACAAAACCTGCCACTAGGCTCCGCCGGTCACATTCGACGGACATCCCTTTGACGGATGTCCCATACGCGACGAACCGGAGGGGTCCGGATCGCGGCGCGACCCGGCCGATAAGGCCGGAGGAACAACCGCCAGACGGCGGCACAAGTTGCAGGCCACCGGATATCGAAAGAGTCCGCGAGCGCCAAGGCAGCAGTAGCGAGCGGCATCGGATTCAGCCGCTCACCGCCACATTCCGTGGCAAACCGCAGCGGCCACAAGTTTCGGCCGGCGCGTGTTCAATCCAGATGGAACGGCCTGCCCGCCCGTCCATCGCAACGGCGTTCCTGTCCAGCAGCACCGGACCGGCGCGTACAGCACGTTGGAGGCAGAATGAAACTTTCCATGCTGTTGTGGCTTGCGTCCGTGCTGCCCCAACCCCTCGCCGACCAGACCTGCCTGGCGACGACGGTGTATCTCGAAGCCCGCAGCGAGTCGACCATCGGCCAGTTCGCCGTGGCCGAAGTAGCGCTCCGCCGCCGCGACCGCGGCACCTGGGGCAAGAACGTGTGCGAAGTGGTCAATGCGCCACGGCAGTTCGCCACCACCACCACGGCCAGCACGTTCGAAGTGACCGATCTCAATGCCTGGGGCAAGGCGTGGAAGATCGCCGGCGATTCCATCGTCAACTGGAATCTGCCGATGGGCGAGCGGATGGTCTACGTTCCGCATGCCGACCATTTCGCCACCACCGCGGTGGCGCCGGCATGGAGCACCAGCCGGGTGGTACGCAAGATCGGCGACCACGCGTTCTACGCCGTCAACTGAAACCGCAACCCAAGCAATAAAAAAGGCCCTCAAATTCGAGGGCCTTTTTCGTTTGGACGTCCAGACGTCTATACGTCAGCGGCGGTACACGCGGTTGTTGCGGATTTCCACGTAGTCGCCCTGGCGGATCTGCGGGTCGTCGGCCTGGGTCACCGTGGCATAGCGGCCGTCGTCGAGGCGGATCGAAACCTGGAAGGCCTGATCCGGACCGCCGTTGCGCTTGCCCACTTCGTTGCCGACGGCGCCGCCGGCCACCGCGCCGACCACGGTCGCGGCGGTGCGGCCATTGCCCTTGCCCACGGTGTTGCCGAGCAGGCCACCGGCGACCGCGCCGATGACCATGCCCAGCGGCGAGGCCTGCTTGTCCACGTTCACCACGCGCACGTCCTCGACCGTGCCGCACTGGTCGCAACGGCTGGAGCGATAGCCCCCGTCGTTGTAGCCGCCGCCGTTGCCGCCGTAATAGCCGCCGGAACGCGGTGGCGGCGTGGCGCAGGCCGCCAGCAGGGCGAAGCAGCCGGCAAGAGCCGCCGTGGCGAGGCGTTTGCTGAGCGTCGTGTTCATGGCGAGGTCCTCCTCAAGAAAGCAAGATCAATGAGCGGCGTCGGAGACGGCGACCACACCTTCCTGCACCTGCACGCGGTCGCCCGGATCGTGGTCCATGCGGATCGTGCGGGTCACGCCGTTGTACTCGTAGGCCACGTCGTAGCCGATGATCTTGTCGCCGCCCTTGCCGGCCACGGTGGTGCAGCGGCGCTGCGTGCTGGAGACGGTGTTGTTCTCCTGGCGGTTCTTCTGGATCTCGTGACCGGCATAGCCGCCGCCGATCGCGCCGGCCACCGTCGCCAGCGTGCGGCCCTTGCCGCCGCCGACCTGGTTGCCGAGCAGGCCGCCGGCCACGGCGCCGATGGCGGTGCCGGCGATCTGGTGCTGATCCTTGACCGGCGCGCGCTGCGTGACCACTTCATCGTGGCAGACCTGCTGCGGCGCGCTGGCCTGGTCGCGCACCGGCGTGACGCTGACCACACGGGCGTACTTGGGACCCGCGGCCGCCGACTGCGACGCCGCCGTGCCACCCACGCCGCCATCGGCGTTCGCGTCGCGGTTACAGGCCGTGAGGCCCACCGCGAGCACGGCACCGAGCCCCAGATTAAGCGCGGAAATGACGAACCTGCTCATAATGCTCTCCTGGATGGATCACTGGCGCACCCCGCGCCATTCAAGGCGATCCGTAGTGAAATCATTGAACCCTCGGTCAACTGAATGTTGGCTAGACCGAGCCGCCCTATCCTAGCCCCGTTGGCCATCCATTCCTGTGATCGATCTAACCGATAGCCACGCACACCTGGACGACGGCAGTTTCGACCCGGATCGCGCCGAGGTGATGCAGCGCGCCGCCGAGGCGGGCGTGCGCCGCGTCGTCGTGCCCGCCATCCATCGCGATTCCTGGGCCGGCATCGAGCGGCTGTGCCGCGACTACCCGCAGGCCCTGCCCGCCTATGGGCTGCACCCGATCTATCTGGAACAGCACCGGCCCGAACATGTCGCCGAGCTGACGCGCTGGCTGAAGGATCACCCCGCCGTGGCCGTCGGCGAGATCGGCCTGGACTATTTCCTGGAAGAACTCGACCGCGAACGGCAGCGCGATTACTTCGAACAGCAGCTGCACGTGGCGCGCGAATTCGACCTGCCGGTGATCGTGCATGCCCGCCGCGCGATGGACGAAGTCACTTCCACGCTGCGCCGTATCGGCGGCCTGCGCGGCGTGGTGCACAGCTTTGCCGGCAGCGAGCAACAAGCCGAACAGCTGTGGCGGCTGGGCTTTTGCCTGGGCATCGGCGGCCCGGTGACCTACGAACGCGCGCAGCGCCTGCGCCGCATCGTCGCGAGCATGCCGATCGAATACCTGCTGCTGGAAACCGACGCACCCGACCAGCCCGGCGCCGGCCACCGCGGGCAGCGCAACGAGCCCGCGCACCTGGTGGAAGTGCTACGCGTGGTCGCCGAACTGCGCGGCGACAGCGCGGAAAACATCGCGGCCGCCACCAGCGCCAACGCCGCGACTTTGTTCCGCCGCGACTGAGCCCACTTGCGGCCCGTCGCCGACCGCTGCTAGCCTAATAGTTCATTGAAGTAATATTTCCTGGTGAAATGTTCGGACTACTGGACCGCATCGACCGCATGAACGCCGGCATCCACCATGCCAGCGAAAGCGTGCCCGGCCTGCCCGTGCACGAGGCCGTGCTGCTGCGCATGCTGCTGATGACCGGCAATGCGGTGGTCGAGGAAATCGAACGCATCCTCAAGCCGCACGGCCTGAGCGACAGCGATTTCCGCACGCTGATGATGGTCTACACCGCACCGGGCGGCAGCACCTCGCCCAGCGAGCTGTGCGGCTTCGCGCAGCAGAGCCCGACCAATATGACGCGCATCACCAACGTGCTGGTGAAGCAGGGTTTCGTCACCCGCGCCGCCAGCGACGAAGACCGCCGCCGCGTCGAACTGAGCATCACGCCGGAAGGCCGGCGCTTCGTGCGCAAGCTGCTGCCCACGCTTTTCCCGCGCATTCACGGCGCTTTCGCCAGCCTCAGCGCCACCGAGCAGAAGACCCTCGAACAGCTTCTGCGCAAGGTGGCCGCCAATATCGATCAACTCATCGGATCGGATTCCCATCCATGATCGCCATTCCTCCCAAGCGCCCGTTCTTCCGCCCGCGCACCGCCCTGGTCGCCGCCGTCGTGGTTGCCCTCGCCGGTTGCGCGATTCCTGCCAAGGTGCAGCACCCGGCATTGCGCGACGAAGTGCCGCTGGCCGGCCTGGAAGCACCCGCCCGCGCCGGCTGGCCGGAAACCGACTGGTGGCGCCAGTACCAGGACCCGCAGCTGGACGACCTGATCGAGCGCGCCATGCGCGGCTCGCCCGACCTGGCCCAGGCGCAGTCGCGCCTGGAGTCGGCGCAGCAGTCGATCCGCATCGCCGCCGCGCAGGCCGGGCTCAGCGTCAACGGCAGCGCGCAGGTCATGCGCCAACGCATGAGCGAGAACGGGCTGATTCCGTCCAAGTTCCTCGGCTTCACCTGGTACAACCAGGGCGACCTGGGCGTGCAGGCGCAGTACGACTTCGACTGGTGGGGCAAGCGCCGCGCGCAGATCGATTCCGCCGTCGACCAGGCCCGCGCCGCCGCAGCGCAGCGCAGCGCCGCGGCGCTGTCGATCCAGAACGCGGTGGCCGACACCTACTTCGGCTGGCTCGCCGACGAGGCGCGCATCGAGGTGGCGCGCAAGCAGGTCGACACGCAGAACCAGTACGTGCGCGTCGAGGATCTTCGCGTGCGCCAGGGCGTGGACCTGCCCGACGACGCGCAGAAGGCGCGCATCCAGCAGGCTTCCGCGCGCGAGCTGCTGGTGGCGCTGGAAAGCTCGGCGAAGATCCGCCAGACCGCGCTGGCCAGCCTGCTCGGCGTCGCCCCGGCGGAGCTGCCGGCACTGACGCCGCGCGCCCTGCCGGCAATCGACGGCGGCCTGCCCGCCAACGTCGGCATGGACCTGATCGCGCGCCGCCCCGACATCGCCGCCAGCCGCTGGCAGGTCGAGGCCGCGCTGAAGCAGACCGACGCGGCGCGCGCCGAGTTCTTCCCCGACATCAGCCTGTCGGCGATGGCGGGACTCTCCAGCATCGACCTCGACAAGATGTTCAACGCCTCCAGCCGCGTGTTCTCGCTGACGCCCGCGCTGCACCTGCCGATCTTCAACAGCGGCCTGCTGCAGGCGAATTTCCGCGCCAGCAAGGCCCAGCTCGATGCCGCGGTGGCGCAGTACAACAGCACCGTGCTGGCGGCCGCGCGCGACGTCTCGCTGCAGAGCCTGACCGCCCAGCAGCTGGTCGCGCGGCGCAAGGAACAGGCGGCGCAGATCGCCGCCAACGAAACCCTGCTGGCCAGCGCGCAGGCGCGTGCACGCCAGGGCGTGCGCGACGTGCGCGAATCGCTGGGCGCACAGGGCCAGCTGCTGCAGACGCGCGACGACGCGCTGAGCCTGCAGGCGCAGGCGCTGTCCACCGACCTGTCGCTGATCAAGGCCCTGGGCGGCGGCTACCGCGTCGCCGCCGAGCCCGCCTCCGCTTCTTCCACTTCATCCCCATCGACCGCTATCGCCGGAGACGCCGATCATGAGCGCCACTGATTCCGCCGCCACGCAGAAAGACGCCAACGACAGCGGGCTGGCCGCGAAGGACCCGCCGAAGCGGCGCCGCGCACTGCTGATCGTGCTGCTGGTGTTCGTGGTGCTGGGGCTGGGCTGGTTCTTGCTGTGGCTGCTGGTGCTGTCCAAGCGCGAGACCACCGACAACGCCTATGTGGGCGGCAACCAGGTGGCGATCTCCGCCCAGGTGCCCGGCACCGTGGTGGCGATCCTCGCCGACGACACCCAGCGCGTCGAAGCCGGCCAGGTGCTGGTGCGCCTGGACAGCACCGACGCCGACGTGCGCCTGCGCCAGGCCAGCAGCGCGCTGGCCCAGGCGGTGCGCCAGGTGCGCCAGCAGACCGACTCGGCCACCAGCGCCGACGCCGCCGTGGCCGCGCGCCGGGTGGATCTGAAAAAGGCCCAGGCCGACCTGCAGCGCCATCTGCCGCTGCTGGCCGAGCACGCCGAAGCGCCCGAAGTGGTGCAGCACCTGCGCGACGGCGTGGAGCAGGCGCAGACCGCGCTCGACGCCGCCGTGGCCCAGGCCAGCGCCTCGCACGCGGCCATCGAAGGCACCGAGATCGCGCAGAACCCGGCGGTCGAACAGGCGCGCGCCAACTTCCGCGCCGCCTGGGTGGCCTCGCAGCGCAATGCGATCTTCGCGCCGGTGTCCGGCTACGTCGCCCAGCGCAGCGTGCAGGTGGGCAACAGCGTGCAGCCGGGCCAGCAGCTGATGACCGTGGTGCCGCTGCACGACCTGTGGATCGACGCCAACTTCAAGGAAAGCCAGCTGCGCCACATCCATATCGGCCAGAACGCGCACTTCTCCGCAGACGTCTACGGCGGCAGCGTGGAATTCCACGGCAAGGTGGTCGGTCTGGGCGCGGGCACCGGCAGCGTGTTCTCGCTGCTGCCGGCGCAGAACGCCACCGGCAACTGGATCAAGGTGGTGCAGCGCGTGCCGGTGCGCATCGCCATCGACAACCAGGACCTGGACAAGCATCCGCTGCGCATCGGCCTGTCCACCGAAGTGACGGTGGACATCACCGACGACCGCGGCCCCGTGCTGGCGGCCTCGCCGGTGCAGACGCCGACCGCCGAAACCAAGGTCTACGACCAGATGGCCAACCAGGCCGATGCGGAAGCCGAGAAGATCATCGGCGCCAACCTCAGCCGCGGCGCGAGCCGCTGAGCCCTGACCAGCCATGGCCGCCACGCCAAACGACGCCGCTCCGCTGAAACCCCTGCAGGGCGGCGCGCTCGTCCTGCTGACCATCGCCGTCGCGTTCAGCACCTTCATGGAGGTGCTGGACATGACCATCGTCAACGTCGCGGTGCCGCACATCGCCGGCAGCCTCGGCGTGAGCTCCAGCGAAGGCACCTGGACGATCAGCTCCTACGCGCTGGCCAGCGCGATCATGCAGCCGCTCACCGGCTGGCTGGCGCGGCGCTTCGGCGAAGTGAAGACCTTTATCGCCTCGGTCGGCCTGTTCGTGGTGTTCTCGATGCTGTGCGGCCTGGCCACCAGCATGCCGATGCTGGTGATCGCGCGCCTGCTGCAGGGCGCCGGCTCCGGCCCGATGGTGGCGCTGTCGCTGACCCTGCTGCTGTCCAGCTATCCGAAGGCCAAGCAAGGCATCGCGCTGGCGATGTGGGCGATGACCGTGGTGGTGGCGCCGATCTTCGGCCCCATCCTGGGCGGCTGGCTGACCGACAATTTCTCCTGGCCGTGGATCTTCTACATCAACGTGCCGGTGGGCGCGCTGGCGGCGGTGATCACCTGGGCCCTGCTGCGCAAGCGCGAGACCAAGACCTTCAAGACCCCGATCGACCTGGTCGGCCTGGTGCTGCTGGTGGTGGGCGTGGGCTGCCTGCAGTTCATGCTGGACAACGGCAACGACAACGACTGGTTCTCCTCCACCCTGATCACCGTGCTGGGCATCACCGCCCTGGTCTGCATCGTGTTCCTGATCGTGTGGGAGATGCACGCCAGGCATCCGGTGGTGGACCTGTCGCTGTTCAAGCGGCGCAACTTCACCGTGGGCGTGGTCGCGCTGTCGCTGGGCATGATGGCGTTCTTCGGCATCAACGTGGTGTTCCCGCTGTGGCTGCAGACCACGCTGGGCTACACGGCGACGTGGGCGGGCCTGGCCACCGCGCCGGTGGGCATCCTGGCGTTCCTGATGTCGCCGGTGATCGGCGCCAACATCAACCGCATGGATTTGCGCATGGTGGTGACGGCGGCGTTCCTGATCTTCGCCGGCACCTCGTGGTGGTTTTCCACCTTCGACAGCTCCGCCTCGTTCGCCACCCTGGTGCTGCCGCGCTTCGTGATGGGCGCGGGCATCGCCTGCTTCTTCATTCCGCTCAACCAGATCTACCTGGCCGGCCTGCCGGGCGACCAGATCGCCAGCGCCTCGGGCCTGGCCAATTTCTGCCGCACCATGGGTTCGAGCGTGTCGACCGCGGTGACGGTGACGATCTGGCAGCACCGTGGCGAATTCCACCACGCCATCCTCACCGAGAACGTATCGCCGGCCCATCCGGCCGCCACGCACTATCTGCAGGGACTGGCCCAGGGCGGTCTCTCAGGCACGCGCGGGCTGGGCGTGGTCGACCAGGTGCTGACGCGCGAAGCGCTGACCCTGGCGGTGAACGACGTGTTCTGGCTGTGCGCGCTGCTGTTCCTGGCGCTGATCCCGATGATCTGGTTCGCCAGGCCGCCGTTCGGCAGCGCGGGCGGTGCGGCAGGCCACTAGCAGACCATTGATTGAGCACTAGCAGACCACTGCCCGGGCAAGATCGATCCAAATTTGCTGCACCGGAAAAGTGCAGCAAAACCGTGCCGGGCGCGACTGGTGCGGCGCAATACGTTCTGGTAGTTTCCGCCGCATGGCACAAACGATCCGCATCATCAAGAAGTATCCGAACCGTCGCTTGTACGACACGGAGATCTCCAGCTACATCACGCTGGAAGAAGTCCGTCAGCTCGTCCTCGACGGCGAAACCTTCGAAGTCCGCGACGCCAAATCCGGCGAGGACCTGACCCGCTCCGTGCTGCTGCAGATCATTTCCGAGCACGAGGAAAAGGGCCAGCCGATGCTCTCGCCGCAGCTGCTGAGCCAGATCATCCGGTTCTACGGCGATTCGCTGCAGGGCTTCATGGGTCCTTATCTGGAGCGCAGCCTGCAGGTCTTCCTCGACCAGCAGCAGCAGTTCCGCAACCAGCTCAACAGCCTGCTGGGCCAGACGCCCTGGTCGATGCTCAACGACCTCACCCAGCGCAACATGGATGCATGGAAGTCCATGCAGAGCGGCCTGCTCGACGCCGCCAGCCAGGCTTCCAACCCGGCCAAGCCCGGCCCCGGCAAGAAGTAAGTCACGCCCCTCTCCCGCGCCGGCGCCCCGCTGGCGCCGGCGCTTCTCCTTGCAACAGCCGCTGCGGCACAGCACGTGCTGCCGTGCGGCATGATCGAGTGAGCGCCACATGACTCGTATCGCCATCGTTACAGGCGGCATCGGCGGCCTGGGCACCGAAATCTGCCGCCAGCTGGCCCTGGCCGGCCGCCAGGTGATCGCCGCCGACCTGCCCGCCCGCGCCGAACGCGTGGAGGCCTTCCAGGCCGAACTGGCCGACCTCGACGGCGCCATCCGCTTCGAGCCGGTGGACGTCAGCGACTTCGCCAGCTGCAACGAGCTGATCCAGCGCGTCGAAGCCGCCCACGGCAGCGTGGACGTGCTGGTCAACGCCGCCGGCATCACCCGCGACACCACGCTGCGCAAGATGGATCCGCAGCAATGGCACGAGCTGATGCGGGTGAACCTCGACGGCGTCTTCAACATGTGCCGCAACGTGGTCGAAGGCATGAGCGCGCGCGGCTTCGGCCGCATCGTCAACCTCAGTTCGGTGAACGGCCAGACCGGCCAGTTCGGCCAGACCAACTACGCCGCGGCCAAGGCCGGCGTGCATGGCTTCGGCATGGCGCTGGCGCGCGAGACGGCGCGCAAGGGCGTTACCGTCAATACGGTGTCGCCAGGCTATTGCGATACGCCGCTGGTGGCCAAGGTGCCGGCCGAGATCCGCGCGCAGATCATCGAAGACATCCCGGTGGGCCGGCTCGGCTCGCCCGGCGACATCGCCCGCGCGGTGTGCTTCCTCGCCGCGGACGACGCCGGCTACATCACCGGCGCCAACCTGCCGGTCAACGGCGGCTATTTCATGAGCTTCTGAAGCACGCCTGATAAAGTCCCGCGATCCGACCGACGGAACAGCCCATGGCGTCGACGCAGCAGCCTTCCATCACCCTTATCGGCGGCGGCCTGGTGGGCGCCCTGCTCGCCCAGCAGCTGGCCCGCCGCGGTTTTCCGGTCGACGTCTACGAAAAGCGCCCCGATCCGCGCCGCGCGGGTTTCGTCGGCGGGCGCTCGATCAACCTGGCCCTGGCCGAACGCGGCCTGCAGGCGCTGCGCACCGCCGGCCTGGCCGACGACGTGCTGGCGCGCGCGGTGATGATGCGCGGCCGCATGGTGCACACCCGCGATGGCCGCTCCGGCCTGCAGCGCTACGGCGTGGACGACAGCGAGGTGATCTGGTCGGTCTCGCGCGGCGCGCTGAACATGCTGCTGCTGGATGCGGCCGAAGCCGCCGGCGTGCGCTTCCATTTCGGGCAGTCGCTGGTGGCGGCGGATTTCGATGCGCGGCGCGTGCGCCTGGCCGACGAACAGGGCAACGAGCGCAGCATCGACGCCGGCGTGCTGATCGGCGCCGACGGCGCCGGCTCCGCGCTGCGCGCCGCGATGCATGCGTACCGCCCGCTGGGCGAGCGCGTCGAACCGCTGGGCCACGCCTACAAGGAACTGGAGATTCCGCCCGCCGGCCAGCTGCCGGCCAGCCTGCTCGGCGACAGCGGCGGCCACGACCAGTTCGCGCTGGAGCCGCATGCGCTGCATATCTGGCCGCGCGGCGGCTATATGTGCATCGCCCTGCCCAATACCGAGGGCAGCTTCACCGTCACTCTGTTCCTGCCGGCGCAGGGCGCGCATCCGAGCTTCGCCACGGTGGCTGATGCCGGCGCCGCGGAGGCGTTCTTCCGCGACGACTTCCCCGACCTGCTGCCCTTGATCCCCGACTTCGCCGAGGACTACGGCAGCCATCCGGTCGGCACGCTGTCCACGCTGTACCTGGACCGCTGGCATCTCGACGGCCGCGCCCTGCTGATCGGCGACGCCGCGCACGCCATCGTGCCGTTCCACGGCCAGGGCATGAACTGCGGCTTCGAAGACACCGTGGCACTCGCCGCCCTGCTCGCCGAAGCGCCGCACGACGTGGCCGACGCCTTCGCCGAGTTCCAGCGCGTGCGCCAGCCCAATGCCAACGCGATCGCCGCGATGGCGCTGGAGAACTACATCGAGATGCGCGACTCGGTGGCCGACCCGCATTACCTGGCCAAGCGCGAACTCGGCCTGCTGCTGGCCGAGCGCGCGCCGCAGCATTTCATGGCGCGCTACCGCATGGTCACCTTCACCCACCTGCCGTACGCCTACGCCTACGACCGCGGCCGCGCGCAGGACCAATTGCTGCAGCAATTGCTGCGCGGTTCGACCGACCCGCGCAGCGTCGACCTGGACGCCGCCGTCACCGCCCTGCAAGCCACCCTGCCGCCGCTGCCCAGCCTGCGGCATGGATGAGCGGCTGCTCGCCGCCTACCTCGCCACCGATTACCGGGTACGGCTCGCGCGCGGCGGCTGGGCCTCGATCCAGATCGGCGCGCCGCTGCCGGCGGCGCTGGCCGCGCTGACGGGTGTGCGGCCGTGGGGGTTCATCACGGCATGGAATCCCGCCTCGTCGCCGCTGCCGCGCCAGCAGAATCGCCAGGCGCAGCGGGCGTTGCTGGCTGCGCTGCGCGAACTGCCGGACATTGCAGCAATCCTTGCCGGTATCGGTACGGGCGCGGGCTGGCGCGAAGCCAGCCTGTTCGTCAGCGGCCCCGGCGCCGCCGCGCTGGACGCGCTGGCCCATCGCTTCGGCCAGCACGCCTACGTGCACGCCCCGGACGCACGCGCGCCAGCGCGGTTGCGCCGCATGGACAACCTTATCGACGTTTTTGGACAATCACCCGGATGACCGCCCCGCCCGCCCGGCCCGCGCTCCTGCAAGCGAGGGCGCTTGCCTTCCGTCGCCAGGACGAACCCGTGTTCGGCCCGCTGGACTTCAGCGTCGGCGCCGGCGAGATCGCCCTGGTCGAAGGCGACAACGGCAGCGGCAAGACCACCTTGCTGCGCATCCTGGCCGGCCTGCTGCACGTGGACGAAGGCGAGCTGAGCTGGCGCGGCGAGCCCTGGCAGGGCGACGCGCACCTGGGCGACATCCTGTTCCTCGGCCACCACCTGGGCCTGAAGGGCGACCTCAGCCCGCGCGAGAACCTGGCCGTGGCCGCCGGCCTGTACGGCCGCCGCGACGGGCTGGCTCCCGCCGATGCGCTGCGCCAGATCGGCCTGGCCGGCTACGAGGACGAACCGGTGCGCCGCCTCTCCGCCGGCCAGAAGAAACGCGCCGCGCTGGTGCGCCTGCTGCTGCTGCCGGCCACGCTGTGGCTGCTCGACGAGCCCTACGCCAACCTCGACCGCAGCGGCATCGAAATGGTCAACGGCCTGCTCGCGCAGCATGCCGCGCGCGGCGGCGCGGCCCTGGTCACCAGCCATGGCGCGGTGAGCTTCCTGGACGGCGCGCCGCGCCGCATCCGGATGCACGCATGAGCCGCCCGCCGCTCGCCGCCGCCTGCGCCGCCGTGCTGCGCCGCGACCTGGTACTGGCCTGGCGCCGGCGCGGCGATATCGCCATGCCGGTGCTGTACGCGCTGATCGTCGCCACCCTGTTCCCGTTCGCGCTGGGCCCGGAAGAAGCGC
The DNA here is from genome assembly GCF_012275375.1 of Dyella sp. SG609. GTDB lineage: Bacteria > Pseudomonadota > Gammaproteobacteria > Xanthomonadales > Rhodanobacteraceae > Dyella_D > Dyella_D marensis. The sequence goes on from NZ_JAAZQJ010000002.1 coordinate 440,889, forward strand.
TGCTGCAGCGGATCGCCGGCGGCGTGGTGCTGGTCACCGTGCTGCTGGCCATGCTGCTGGCGCTGGATGCGATGTTCCGCGGCGATATCGAAGACGGCTCGCTGGAACAGCTGGTGCTCGCGCCGCAGCCGCTGGCGCTGATGCTGGGCATGAAGATCCTGGCGCACTGGATCACCACCGCCCTGCCGCTGATCGTGATCGCCCCGCTGCTGGCCGGCATGCTGCACCTGCCGGGCGCGGCGATGTCCGTGCTGCTGCTGGCGCTGCTGCTGGCCACGCCGCTGCTCAGCCTGCTCGGCGCCATCCTGGTGGCGCTGACGGCCGGCACACGGCGCTCTGGTATGCTCCTGGCGCTGATGCTGCTGCCGCTTTGCGTGCCGGTGGTCATCTTCGCCGCCGGCGCGGTTTCCGCGGCTCAACAGGGGTTGCCCTGGCTCGCTCCCGTCGCCTGGCTGGGCGCCGCGCTGGCCATGGCCCTGGTGCTCGCGCCGCTGGCCTGCGCCGCCGCCCTACGTATCGCCCTGGATGCCTGACACATGGCCAACTGGATTCCGCTGTGGCTGCACAAGCTCGGCTCGCCGCCGATCTTCTACCGCTTCGCCGGCACCCTGCGGCCGTGGGCGCTGGCGCTGGCGCTGCTGCTGGGCATGGCCGCGCTGTACGGCGGCCTGGTGCTGGCACCGGCCGATTACCAGCAGGGCGACGCCTACCGCATCATCTTCATCCACGTGCCCAGTGCCTGGATGAGCCTCTTCATCTACGGCGTGATGGCGCTGGCCTCGTTCATCGCCCTGGTGTGGCGGATCAAGCTGGCCGAAGTGGTGGCGATGGAATCGGCGCCGATCGGCGCGGCCTTCACCTTCGTCACCCTGGTCACCGGCTCGCTGTGGGGCAAGCCGATGTGGGGCACCTGGTGGACCTGGGACGCGCGCCTGACTTCCGAGCTGGTGCTGCTGTTCCTGTACCTGGGCGTGATCGGCCTGTACCACGCCTTCGAGGATCGCCGGCAAGGCGCGCGCGCCGCGGCCTTCCTGGCCCTGATCGGCATCGTCAACGTGCCGATCGTGCATTTCTCGGTGAACTGGTGGAACACGCTGCACCAGGGTTCCACCGTGCGCATCCTCGGCCCCTCGAAGATGAGCGGCGACATGCTGTGGCCGCTGCTCACCATGATGGCCGCCACCAAGTTCTATTACATCGCCAGCCTGTTCGGCCGCGTGCGCGCCGACCTGCTGGCGCTAGAAAGCGGCAAGGACTGGGTCAGGCAGATCGCCGAAGCGGAGGCGGGCCGATGAGCCAGTTCTTCGCCATGGGCGGCTATGCCGCCTACGTGTGGCCGGCGTATGCGGTGTTCTTCATCGTGCTGATCGCCGACTTCCTGGCCCCGGGCATCCGCCGGCGCCGCCAGCTGCGCGAACTGCGCGCCCGCCTGGCGCGCCAGGGCGCGCGCCAGCAACGCAACCCGACGCCGTCGTCCTGACACCTACGCTGATTGGGCGACGCAGAGTTATTCCATGAATCCCACCCCCATGAACCCCGCTCGCAAGCGCCGGCTCACCATCGTGCTCCTGGTTCTGGCCGCCGCCACCGTGGCCATCGGCCTCACGGTGTTCGCCCTGCAGCAGAACATGAACTACCTGTTCACCCCCAGCCAGGTGCAGTCGGGCGAGGCCGGCCAGTACAAGAACTTCCGCCTGGGCGGCATGGTGAAGGCTGGCTCGATCCAGCGCGCCGCCGATTCGCTCAAGGTGACCTTCACGGTGATCGACGCCACCGGCGCGATGCCGGTGGAATACAACGGCATCCTGCCCGACCTGTTCCGCGACAATCAGTCGGTGATCGCCACCGGCCATATGGACAACGCGCGCTTCATCGCCACCGAAGTGCTGGCCAAGCACGACGAGACCTACATGCCGAAGGAACTGAAGGACGCCATGGCCAAGGCGCACCAGGGCAAGCCCATCAACGAAGCCGCCGCGCAGGACAAGCCGCGATGACGCCGGAACTGGGGCAACTGGCGCTGATTCTCGCTTTGCTGCTGGCGCTGGCGCAGGGCGTGCTGCCGCTGCTCGGCGCCTGGCGCGGCAACGGCGCGCTGATGGCGGTGGCGCGTCCCGCCGCGGCCGGCCAGGCGGTGTTCGTGGCAATGGCCTTCGGCGTGCTGAGCTGGGCCTTCCTGCATTTCGATTTCTCGGTGCGCTACGTCGCCGACAACTCCAACCTCGCCCTGCCCTGGTATTACCGGCTGGCCGCGGTGTGGGGCGCGCACGAAGGCTCGCTGCTGCTGTGGATCTTCATCCTCAACCTGTGGACGGTGGCGCTGGCTGCCTTCAGCCGCAAGCTGCCGGACGTCTTCGTGGCGCGCGTGCTCGGCGTGCTCGGCCTGGTCGCGGTGGGCTTTCTCGCCTTCATCGTCTTCACCTCCAACCCGTTCGAGCGCCTGCTGCCGATGCCGCCGGATGGCGGCGACCTGAATCCGGTGCTGCAGGACCCGGGCATGACCTTCCATCCGCCCGTGCTGTACATGGGCTACGTCGGCTTCTCGGTGGCGTTCGCGTTCTCCATCGCCGCCCTGCTCGGCGGCGAACTGGAACAGGCCTGGGTGCGCTGGGCGCGGCCGTGGACGAACGTGGCCTGGGGTTTTCTTTCCGCCGGCATCGTGGCGGGCAGCTGGTGGGCCTATGCGGAGCTGGGCTGGGGCGGCTGGTGGTTCTGGGATCCGGTGGAGAACGCCAGCTTCATGCCGTGGCTGGTCGGCGCGGCGCTGATCCATGCGCAGGCGGTGACCGAGAAGCGCGGCGCCTTGCGCGCGTGGACCATCCTGCTGTCGATCTTCGCCTTCTCGCTGTCGCTGCTGGGCACCTTCCTGGTGCGCTCGGGCGTGCTTACGTCGGTGCATGCGTTTGCTTCGGACCCGAAGCGCGGCCTGTTCATCCTGTGCTTCCTGGCCGTGGTGGTCGGCGGCTCGCTGCTGCTGTACGCGCTGCGTGCGCCGAAGGTGGCCGGCGGAAAACCTTTTGGCGTGGTGTCGCGCGAAACGGCGATCCTGATCGGCAACCTGATGCTGACCGTGGCCGCCGCGATGGTGCTGCTGGGCACGCTGTTCCCGCTGCTGGGCGATGCGCTGAACCTGGGCAAGATTTCGGTGGGCCCGCCCTACTTCGGTTTCCTGTTCACCCTGCTGATGATCCCGATCGTGCTGCTGCTGCCGTTCGGCCCGTACCTGCGCTGGGGCGAGAAAGGCGGCCTGCCGCCGCTGAAGAACGTAGCCGTGCGCGCAGGCCTGGCCGCCGTGGCCTGCGCCATTGCCGCGGCCTTCGCCACCGGCTGGGAGCTCAAGGCGATCGCCGGTACCGCGGCGGCCGTGTGGTGCTGCGTCGGCACCCTGCTGTACGTGATCAAGCGCTGGCGCGAGATGCCGGCCGGCCGCCGCTATCCGGCCGAGATGGCCGGCATGCTGCTGGCGCATTTCGGCGTCGGCGTGTTCCTGGCCGGCGTGCTGCTGACCGAAGCGCTGAGCGTGGAGCGCGACGTGCGCATGGCGCCGGGCCAGACGCAGAGCATCGGCGGCTACGACTTCCGCTTCGACGGCGTGCACGTGGCCGACGGCCCGAACTGGCAGGGCGACCAGGGCACGGTCACCGTCATGCGCAACGGCCGCGAGATCGCGGTGATGCATCCGCAGAAGCGCACCTATACGCGCGGCCAGGTGCAGACCGAATCGGCGATCGATGCGGGCGTCACGCGCGACCTGTACGTGGCGCTGGGCGAGCCGATGGATCGCAATGATCCGGAAGGCGCCTGGGCGCTGCGCCTGTATCACAAGCCGTTCGTGCGCTGGATCTGGGCAGGCGGCCTGCTGATGATGCTGGGCGGATTCTTCAGCGCGGCGGACAAGCGCTTCCGCCTGCGCCGCGAAGCCGAGGCGGCACTCGCTGCGCCGGTGCGGGAGTCGCACGCATGAGCCGGCTGGTTCCGTTCTTCGGCTTCCTGCTGCTGGTGGCGCTGTTCGGGTTCGGCATCTGGTGGAATACCCGCCACGACCAGCGCGAAGTGCCCTCCCCGCTGATCAACAAGCCCGCGCCGGCGTATGCGCTGCCGAAACTGGACGACCCGGCGCAGACGGTGACGCGCGAGGCCATGCTCGGCAAGCCTTACCTCATCAACGTGTTCGCCAGCTGGTGCGTCGCCTGCGGCGAGGAGCACCCGGTGCTGATGAGCGAAGGCCAGCGCATCGGCGTGCCGCTGGTGGGCTACAACTACAAGGACGAGCCGGACGAGGCCAAGGCCTGGCTGGCGCGCCACGGCAATCCCTACGGGCTGGTCATCGCCGACCGCGAAGGCCGCACCGCCATCGACTTCGGCGTGTACGGCGCGCCGGAAACCTTCCTGGTCGATGCCAGGGGCGTGATCCGCTACAAGCGCATCGGGCCGCTGACGCCGGACGTGATCGAGCGCGAACTGAAGCCCGCAATCGCCGCGCTGCGCAAGGAAGCGCCATGAGCGCCGCGCTCCGCCGTGTGCCGTTCGCTCTGGCCCTCGCGCTGGTCTTGGCGCTGTGCTGCGGCGTGCTGAGCGCGCAGGCGATCGACCCGCTGCCGTTCAAGGACCACGCCGAGGAAACGCGCTTCCAGCACCTCACGCGCGAACTGCGCTGCCTGGTCTGCCAGAACGAAAACCTCGCCGACTCCAACGCCGACCTGGCGCGCGACCTGCGCCACCAGGTGTTCGACCTGATGCGCCAGGGCAAGAGCGACGCCGAGATCAAGCAGTACCTGGTCGACCGCTATTCCGACTTCGTGCTGTACGACCCGCCGGTGCAGGGCAGCACGCTGCTGCTGTGGTTCGGCCCCCTGGCCATCCTGCTGGCCGGCGCCGCCGTGGTGGTGGTGACCATCCGCCGGCGCAGCCGCGCGCCGGCGCCCGCCACCGCCGGCACCGGCGCGAACGAGCGCAGCCCGACCGACGAAGGGGACGATTGGTGAAGCCCGTTTTCTACCTGGCCGCCGCGGCGATGATCGCCGTGGCGCTCGCCCTGCTGCTGGTGCCGCTGATCCGCCAGGGGCGCCGCCAGGGCCGCCCGCGCGGCGTCTTCGTGCTGTCCCTGCTGGTGGCCTTCGCGCTGCCGCTGGGCGCCGTGGGGCTGTATCTGCTGATCGGCACGCCGGTGGCGCTGAACGGCGTGCAGAAGCAGCCCGAGGCGATGTCGATCGAGCAGGCCGTGGCCGAACTGCAGGCGCATCTGCAAGCCGAGCCGAAAGATGCCCAAGGCTGGCTGCTGCTGGCGCAGACCTACGCCAGCCTGCGCAAATCCGCCGAAGCGCGCGATGCGTACGAGCAGGTGCTGAACCTGCAGCCGGACAACACCGCCGCGATGGTGGGCTGGGCCGAGTCGGATTCGATCGTGCGCGAGGATCACCACATCGAAGGCCGCTCGCTCGAACTGCTCGAACGCGCCGTGCAGCTGGAACCGGACAACCAGCGCGGCCTGTGGCTGCTCGGCATCAGCCAGTTCCAGCACGACCGCTATGCGGAAGCCGCGACTACGTGGCGCAAATTGCAGCCGATGCTGGAACCCGGCTCCACCGTGGCGAAGGCCGTGGCCGAACAGATCGCCATGGCCGATACGCGCGCAGGCCATCCGCCGGCGCCGCAGGGAACGCCGGTGACGGCGGATGGCCCTGCGCTGCAAGTGCAGGTCACGCTGGCGCCCGCGCTGAAGGATCAGGTGAAAGTGGGTGAGACGCTGTTCGTCTACGCCCGCGCCGAACAAGGCCCGCCGATGCCGCTGGCGGTGGCCCGGCTGGACGCCGCCGCCCTGCCCGCCACGGTGACGCTCACCGACGCGATGGGCATGACGCCGCAGCTGAGGCTCTCTTCCGCCGCGCGCGTGTTCGTCGGCGCGCGCATCAGCCGCAGCGGCCAGGCCATCGCGCAGACCGGCGACCTGGAAGGCGATGCCGGCGTGGTCGAGGTGGCGAGCAAGGCGCCGATCAAGATCGAAATCGACAAGGTTCGCCGATGAGCCAGGACGCGCGGCAGTATTTCAGTCTTCCCTCCCCCTTCCGCATGAAGCGCGGCGGCGAGCTGCACGGCGCGCGCGTGGCCTTCGAAACCTGGGGCAGGCTGAGCGCGGCGCGCGACAATGCGCTGCTGATCCTCACCGGCCTGTCGCCGAGCGCGCATGCGGCGTCGAACGAAATCGATCCCTCGCCGGGCTGGTGGGAGGCGATGATCGGGCCGGGCAAGGCGATCGATACGGACCGCTGGTTCGTGATCTGCGTGAATTCGCTGGGCAGCGACAAGGGTTCGACCTGCCCGGCGTCGATCGATCCGGCCACGGGCGAGCCGTATCGCCTGAGTTTCCCCGAGCTGGCGCTGGAAGACGTGGCGAACGCCGCGCACGGCGCGGTGGCTTCGCTGGGCATCGAGCAGCTCGCCTGCCTGGTCGGCTGCTCGATGGGCGGCATGAGCGCGCTGGCCTACATGCTGCTGCACCCCGGCAGCGTGCGCACGCATATCAGCGTGGACACCGCGCCGCAGGCGCAGCCGTTCGCCATTGCCATCCGCTCGCTGCAGCGCGAGGCGATCCGGCTTGATCCGCAGTGGAACAACGGCCATTACGACGACGCGCATTTCCCGGAAACGGGCATGAGCATCGCGCGCAAGCTGGGCGTGATCACCTACCGCTCGGCGATGGAATGGAACGGCCGCTTCGCGCGCATCCGCCTGGACGCGGAGCAGCGCGACGACGATCCCTTCGGCTTCGAGTTCCAGGTCGAGTCGTATCTGCAAGGCCATGCGCAGCGCTTCGTGCGCACCTTCGATCCCAACAGTTACCTGTACCTGTCGCGCGCCAGCGACTGGTTCGATATCTCCGAATACGGCGAAGGCAGCATCCAGGCGGGGCTGAAGCGCATCCGCGTGAAGCAGGCCCTGGTGATCGGCGTCAGCACCGATATTTTGTTCCCGCTGGAGCAGCAGGAGCAGATCGCCGAGGGGCTGGAGGCGGCCGGGGCCGAGGTGGAATTCGTGGCGCTGGACTCGCCCCAGGGCCACGACGCCTTCCTGGTCGACATCGAGAATTACAGCCGGGCCATCGGGGGCTTCCTGGGCCGTCTCTGAACGCCCTGGACGCCGCCCCGCCCCCGGGCTGGTAAGATCGGCCCTGTCGCAACGCCTTTCCCGAGAATCACATGCTTACCGTGGAATTCCCCGGCTGTCGCAAGCTTATCGACGCCATCGACACTGCCGTCAGCAAGCCCAGCACGCACGAGATCACCGACAGCCTGCGCAACAGCCTGTGCCAGCTGATCCGCGGCCAGGAAGTGAAGCTCCCCGACTGCGTCTTCGAAACCATCGAAGGCCGCTACGCCCGCCGCGAGCTCTACCGCAGCGAAGACCACGACTACTGCGTGGTCGCCATGACCTGGGGCCCGGGCCAGGGCACCCCCATCCACGACCATTGCGGCATGTGGTGCGTGGAAGGCGTCTGGAGCGGCGCCCTGGAAGTGGTGCAGTACGAGCGCCTGGCCGGCGAGAACGACCAGTGGCGCTTCCAGCCCGTCGGCTCGATCCAGGCCGGCCCCGGCTCCGCCGGCAGCCTGATCCCGCCGCACGAGTACCACACCATCCGCAACCCCAGCGATGACGCCGTCGCCGTAAGCCTGCACATCTATTCCGGCCCCATGACCCACTGCGCCATCTTCAAGCCCGTGGTCGGCGCCACCCAGTGCTACGAGCGCACCGACCGCCAGCTGGGTCTCGACCCGGTCCACTGAAGCCGGCATAATCACCCGCTTGCAATGCCGGTGTGGCGGAATGGTAGACGCGGCGGACTCAAAATCCGCTTCTGGCGACAGAGTGGAGGTTCGAGTCCTCTCACCGGTACCAAGAGGATGTCCCAGGGCGTCCAGCAGAATCCAGGAAACTCAAGAAAAGCCCGCAAATATGCGGGTTTTTTTATGCCTGTCGTCCAGCCACGTCCAAGGGCGTCTCCTGGAATCTCGCCATCTTTGGGGATGTTTTTGGGGGTATCCGGGCTGCTCAGCCTAGGCGCTGAAATGGGATTGCGAGCGGGTTTTCATGCCAGGGTCCACTTCGTACCCTTCGGGTCGGGGATGAATACCGTTGGTGTCCAGCAGTCGGTACGCAACGTGCCCACGCCAGCGCCGCACCGGCATACCTGATTGAGGCCATCGCAGCCGTCCAGGCCACAGCAGCCATTGAGGCGACTCACGTCGCTGGTGTTATGGACGGATCCATTGAGATCATCTGGGTTCAACCAGAATTGCGGCACAAACTCCAGTGCGCTTGGCGTGTCGCCGCAGGATCGTTCTATCGGCTCCCAGCTCTCGAATGCTACGCCGCAGGGGGTAAGCGGCTCGCCTTCCTTATGTTTGGCCTGGGGCGCGCCAGGCGTTCTTTCGGACACGATGGAGAGTGCGCCGGTGAGTGTTGTCTCGCAGAGCGCGCATTGCAGGGCCATTTTCATCGATAGCGGTCCAAATCGGGGGTCGTCAGCTGGCAACGGAGTTTGCCGTGAAGGTGCTCACAGATAGCCACCCTTGCCGGGACTACTTGATCCGCCTGACATAAGCATCCACCAGCCCCAGCTGCTGGTGGCGAAAGGCTTTCGGCAAGGTGCCGACGATAGCGAAGCCCAGTTTCCTGTACAGCTCCACCGCCGGCGCATTGGTACGTGCGACCCGAGTCCGGGGTAGTTGGCGCCAAACTTGTACATGCCCAGGATGTTCGTTTCCGTCGCAGCGACAAAGGGCGAGTGCGCGCCGACTATCCCCGACTCGCCCGAACACTCAGCCACCAATCATCGGGCCTGCCCATGCAACGACGTATCTCGCCGACTATCCAACCGGCGTCTGCGATCGCGGACCGCAAGCCGGACTCGCGCCAGTACGTCTCGACATAACGCCGCGATGATGCCGTGCTGCCGTGTGCAGACACACTCTCGCCATCGCCGTCTCTGACTGAGACGTGCAGTGGGCCGCCAATTCGGGTTGCGCCTGCAAGCCGTCGAAGCACCGTGCCGAAATCCTCGCGCGCCACATGAATCAGGCAGGCGCAGGCCCAGATGCCGTCGTATGGCGAATCGGGACGTTGGGGGTCGGCCAGGTCGTCGGTCAATGGATCCAACGGGTCGGCCTCAAAACCATTGCGGCGAAGCAGTTCGACGAAACCGTTCGAAACATCGGTGCGGCGGACGTTGATTCCCCTCAGCTCAAGCGCAAGCGCATCGCGTCCGCCGCCGCTTCCGATCTCCAGCACTCTTCCGGAGCCACCCAGCGCGGCCACGAACGCATCGATTTCGATCGCGACCCATGGGGGCATGGCCGCGGCCTCGGCAGCGTATTCCGCCGCGGCCATGTCATAAGACCTCACGGTATCCCGGTCGGTACTCATCCTCAGCTCCCATGATTAAGAGACCACGGCAGAGGAGAGACTTATCAGCTTCTCTCACGAATTTTAAGTGTCGGACTTGCGGGCGCTGAAGTGTTCACAGGCGCCGCAAACAGAAAGCCCCCTCTTTCGAAGGGGCTTTTTTATTCAGAACCTGATCGACCATCAGCCGCCGGGACCCGGCACGCAAATCCAGGTCCATACCCCATTCTCTTTCACCCGCACCGCCGTCCACCCTTCCGGACAGACCGGCGCATTCGCATAAGGCTGGTGTATCCCACCACCTGCCGGGACGGCGTCGCCCGCCTGCACGGCAAACACGATGGCGGCCAGCGCCAAGGCACCCAAGATCCTTTTCATTGGTGTCCCCTCTTGATGAGCAGCGCTGCGTGAGGCTCCTCAAACCCAGGGAGCGCTGCGGTCCCGTGGGCCAAGTGACGACGCTAGATCAAAGAGAATGATCATGCAATGCGGACGCAGCGGTAGCGGTTGGGCGATACGCGTTGCGGATTCGCCGGAACTCAGGGATTCCTCAACTCCGCCACTTTCTTCACATCGATGTACTTCGTCATACCCGTCAGGCTCTTCTCGACGTCCTGATTGAGAAACAGCTCGCGCCCCGCCACCTGCCCCAGCGCCTGGAAGCCCTGCTGCATGGCCAGGTCGCCTTCGTTCTTCAGGGCCGCTTTCGCCTCGTCCTTGCAGGTCTCGGTCAGCAGGCGGCTGAACAGCTGCGCCATGCGGGCGTTGGCCTTGTCGACCTGGTCTTCGGATACCGAGCCCATGGGCGCCACCGACGGGTGCCGCGACATCGCCGCGAACATCCACTGCACGATCACCACGTGGTCGTCCATCGTGCTTTTCCCGACCAGGCATTGCGACAGCTTGTCGGTATACGGGCCAGCCTGCGCCACGCCGGACAGCAGCAAGCCTGCTGCCAGCAGCATCATTCGTAGTTTCATAAATCCCCCTGTAAGTGCTTTCCTGCAATAAGGGCGGCGCCCTTTCCCTTCGAGTAGCGAAGCGAAACCGCCCTCTGTCTCCCACGCTATCGAGCCGGGAACCCGGCCAGACTTCGCGAATCTTGCAGAACTACCCAAAGCGCGGCAAGGGGCGCTCATCCACTGGTTTCAGACGCGGCGCCCGCCGGCCTTTTTACCTCGGCCGCCATGACGGCACTTATCACCGCCATCCGCCGGTCAAGCTGCGCTTATCGCGGGCTGAAAAACCTTTTGAGCTACCAGACTTTTCCTAAGGACTTGCTCAGTCCCCGCCTCCAGAATTCGCCGCCCCCGGAGGAAAAGGCCATGCACCCGACAGTCAATGAGCGCCCCATCCAGAGCGAGCTGAGAAACCTGGCCCTGGCCATCGGCGTGGCCATGCACCTGGACGCCGCCTTGCCCCTGCTGCCGGAGCAGCACGAAGCCGCCAAATCCCTGCGCCAGGCGCAGAAGTCGGCGATGAAGCTGGTGCGTTATCTGCGGGCCGCTTTGCCCGACAACGGCGAAAACGGCGCCTGAGCGCCAGCGCTCGCTGGCGTCATTCCGCGATACGCGTGGTCTGCACGTTGACCACGCGCCAGACCATTCCTTCTTTCACATAAGTGTCGGTGTAGCGGTAGTGGGTGCGGAACGGCTTGCCCTGATAGGTGCCGTGCATATCGGTGCTGCCGTTGAGCAGGGCGGTATTGCCGTAGATGCGGATGGTGAAGTCCTCGACGGTGTACGGCTCGATCACCAGGTCGGGCGAAGTGAGGTTCTGCAGGAACTGCGCCTTGTCGGCGGTGGCGCCGTCGCTGCCGATCTGGAAGAACGTGTCGGACATGTTCCTGGCGATGGCCTGCCGGTCTTTCTTGACGATCGCCGTATCCCAGGCATCGGCCTGCGCTTTCAGCCGGGCGCGAAGATCGGTGGAGTCCTTAGCGATGGCAGGCATGGAGGCCAGCAGCAGGGCAAGGCAGGCGGTTCTTAGGATCGCCATCGGATAGCTCCCGAGCGGAGGTTCTGAGTGAGAGGACGCCATGGCGCCGCCTTCCCCTGCCGCGCCCGCCGCTGAGCTTAGTCGATCGCGGCAGGCCCCCGCTGTTGCCGCCAAGGAAAAAGCCCGGCGCGAAGCCGGGCTTTTCGATCGGCCGGGGCGGAATGCGATGACCTATTTGCCGAAGTGCTTGCGCACCGCCGCCGCCGATACGCCGACCGCCTTCACTGCCGCCTTCAACTCCTGCTCGGTGCAGCTGAACGTCTTGCACCAGTAGCGCACTTCCCAATCCTCATGCACGTTCACCCTGGCCGCGTCCTGCGGGCCGCGCTTGCTCAGATCGTCAGACATGGGTTCTCTCCGATCGTTGGAAGCCCTGTCGACGGCACGACGCGGATATCGCGCGTCCAGGGCCGGCCCAGTGTTCGGCGCTGGCCCTGCCCTGTCTTTAGATGAAATACGAAAATGCGCTCATGTGGGTTGCGTAATACCGGCACCGTACGGGTTCACTGACATCGCATCGAGCTGATGGATCGAGTCGAGCGACAACGTGGGGGTGGGATTTGCCGGCGCCTGCGAGATGCAACCGGCGGTACCGCGCTTGGCGTTGCCGTCCCTGACCGCGGCCGCCGCATCGGCGGCATAGCCGGCCGCCTCCTGCGCCGCCCCGACGGCGGCGCGGACCGCGGCATCGGTGTCGCGGCTGGGCTGCTTCGCCGCGGCTGCCACGGTCCTGGCCGCGGCGGCCTGCGCCGCGTCGGCGGCCTGCTGTGCCTGGTGGGCCAGTGCTTCGGCAGCACAGCTATTGGGTTCGGCCTTGGCCTTCATAGCCGCATTCGCGGCGTCGGCGGCTGCGGAGACCGCCTCATCCGCCGCGTCCCCCGACGCGACCTCGGCCGCCGTGCAAGGGCGGCCCTCCGAACTGGTGCACGAATTCTGCGCGGCATTCGCTGCGTGGTCGGCGGCGTTGGAAGCCGAATTTGCACCACTAGAACCGGAAACGGAACCTGCCATGGCGATAACTCCTATGGGGGAGCCTCACCCTAGTCAGTCTTCCTTCGGCGGGCACACTAGGACGTTCCCTAGGGACAGGCTGGGTTCGACACAAAAGAAAAGCGCCCAGGTTTCCCTGAGCGCCTTCTTTGATTGGTGGGCCGTGTAAGATTCGAACTTACGACCAATTGATTAAGAGTCAACTGCTCTACCAACTGAGCTAACGGCCCTGAAACTTCAAATTTTGGGGTGGACGATGGGACTCGAACCCACGACATCCGGAATCACAATCCGGTACTCTAACCAGCTGAGCTACGCCCACCATAACCTTGATATGTACTGGCGCGCCCGACAGGAATCGAACCTGCAACCGTCGGCTTAGAAGGCCGATGCTCTATCCGGTTGAGCTACAGGCGCAATGCACTCGGGTGCAGAGCAACTGCTGGTCGGGGCAGAGGGATTCGAACCCACGACTTCCAGCTCCCAAAGCTGGCGCTCTACCAGGCTGAGCTATACCCCGATTTCGAACCCTCGACCGCTTTCGCAATGCCGAAGCTTTGAAATGCTACGGGTGACGCTTCGCCCAGTCAATCCGTATCGAAGCACACCGAACACATCTTTCGTCCGGTTCCTAGGAGCGGTGTTCTGCTCTTCGGATGCAAACCGTGATGCGAACATCACTGCCTGCCTTGTATGGCGCGCCCGGAGAGATTCGAACTCCCGACCACCAAGTTCGTAGCCTGGTACTCTATCCAACTGAGCTACGGGCGCGTTGTAAAACCTTTGCCATCTTCGCTTAACCACCGGAGTGGAAAGCGCCGAAGCGAGAAGCGGAATTATTCAGATTCGGACAGTGGTCGTCAATACTTTTTTCAGTTTTTTTTCACCGGATGCCGAAGCATTCATATCCCGGTGCCGACGACCCGCATCGAAGCCGCGCATTCTAACGGCCGAAAACAGGATCGCCTAGAGGGAAAGCAGAATGTGTTGCTTCGTTCTGCTTCGCGTGTCGCGCGGCATCCATCGATGATGGAAACGACGAGGGCGGCCATCGCCGCCCTCGTTGCCATCGCCATGCCCTGCCCGCTCAGCCGTGCGGATGACGGCTCTGCGTGGCCGGGTCGCCCACCTTGGCGCCGGCATCGCCGCGCGGCGGCGGAGGCGGCGGCGTGGAACCGGTGGCGGACTTGGTCCAATCCGCCGGCGGGCCCGGCACGCGGCCGGCCATGATCTCGTCGATCTGGTGCGCGTCGATGGTTTCGTACTGCAGCAGCGCTTCGGCCATCACGTGCAGCTTGTCGATGTTGTCGGTGAGCAGCTGCTTGGTGCGCGCGTAGTTGCGGTCCAGGATGGCGCGCACTTCCTCGTCGATCTTGCGCGCGGTCTCGTTGGAGACGTTCTTGTGCTGCGTGACGGCGCGGCCGAGGAACACTTCGTCCTCTTCCTCGCCGTAGGTGACCGGACCGAGCGTGTCGGACAGGCCCCACTTCGTCGCCATGTTGCGCGCCATCTTGGTCGCGCGCTCGATGTCGTTGGACGCACCGGTGGTGACCTTGTCCTCGCCGAAGATCAGCGCCTCGGCCACGCGGCCGCCGTACAGCGAGCACAGCTGCGATTCGATCGCCACGCGGTTCATGCTGTACTTGTCGCCTTCCGGCAGGTACATGGTCACGCCCAGCGCGCGGCCGCGCGGAATGATGGTGACCTTGTAGACCGGGTCGTGCTCCGGCACCAGGCGGCCGACGATGGCGTGGCCGGCCTCGTGATACGCGGTGAGCTTCTTCTCGTCCTCGCTCATGGCCATGGAGCGGCGCTCCGTGCCCATCAGGATCTTGTCGCGCGCCTTGTCCAGATGATTCATGCGCACGTCGCGCGCGTTCTCCCGCGCGGCGAACAGCGCCGCTTCATTGACCAGGTTGGCCAGGTCCGCGCCGGAGAAGCCCGGCGTGCCGCGCGCGATGGTCATGGCGTCGACGTCGGCGGAGGTCGGCACCTTGCGCAGGTGCACCTTCAGAATCTGCTCGCGGCCCTTCACGTCCGGCAGGCCGACCACCACCTGGCGGTCGAAGCGGCCCGGACGCAGCAGCGCGGGGTCGAGCACGTCGGGGCGGTTGGTCGCCGCGATCACGATCACGCCTTCGGTGCCTTCGAAGCCGTCCATCTCCACCAGCAGCTGGTTGAGGGTCTGCTCGCGCTCGTCGTGGCCGCCGCCCAGGCCGGCGCCGCGGTGGCGGCCGACTGCATCGATTTCGTCGATGAAGATGATGCAGGGCGCGTGCTTCTTGGCCTGGTCGAACATGTCGCGCACGCGGCTGGCGCCGACGCCGACGAACATCTCGACGAAGTCGGAACCGGAGATCGAGAAGAACGGCACCTTGGCCTCGCCCGCGATGGCTTTCGCGAGCAGGGTCTTGCCGGTGCCCGGCGGGCCGACCATCAGCACGCCGCGCGGAATCTTGCCGCCCAGCTTCTGGAACTTGCCCGGGTCGCGCAGGAACTCGACCAGTTCGCCGACTTCCTCCTTCGCTTCGTCGCAACCGGCGACGTCGCTGAAATTGACCTTGATCTGGTCCTCGCCCTGCAGCTTGGCGCGCGAACGGCCGAAGCTCATGGCGCCGCGCCCGCCGGCGCCGGCCTGCATCTGGCGCATGAACCAGATGAAGACACCCACGATCAGGATGATCGGCAGCCAGTTGAGCAGCAGGCCCAGCAGGGAGAAGCCGTTGTTGGCCGGCTCCTGCCGCACCTCGACGCCCTTGTCCTGCATCTGCTTGACCACCGAACTGGTGGAGAAGCCGAGCACGGGGGCCACGGTGCGGAAGGCGCTGCCGTCCTTGAGCTTGCCGCTGATCGTGGCCGGCTGGTCGGCGCTGATCACGGCGGTGGACACGTTGCCGTTGTCCACGCTCTGTACAAAGCTGCTGTACGGCAGGTCGGAGGACGACGCGCCATGCGGATTGAAGCTCTGGAACACCGTGAGCAATACCACGGCGATGATCAGCCAGAGCAACAGATTTTTAGCCATCTCATTCATGCACGGTTCTCGCCCGGTTGAGCGCCACTGACCTTTCTTCCTGTGGCCAGCGCATAGACCTCACGCGAACGGGCGCGGGAGGCTTTGGGTTTACGCATAGTTACGCGCGAAAACTCCGTGCGCAAGCTACGCAAGTAATCGTCGAAGCCAGCTCCCTGGAATAACTTGATCAGGAACGAACCGCCCGGTTTCAGCCAATGGCGGCTGAAATCCAGCGCCAGCTCGGCCAGATCCATAGCCCGGATCTGGTCGGCCAGCGCGACACCACTCATATTGGGGGCCATGTCGGATAGGACAAGATCGAGCTGCTGGCCCTCCAGGCGGCTCTCCAGCTCGCGCAGGACGGACTCCTCGCGGAAGTCGCCCTGCAGGAAATCCACCCCGGCGATGCCCTGCATGGGCAGGATGTCCAGGGCCACCACCTTGCCGGTGTCGCCCAGGCGCTGGCGCACCAGCTGGGACCATCCGCCCGGGGCGGCGCCCAGGTCGACCACGCGCATGCCCGGCTTGAGCAGGCGGTCGCGCTCGATCAGTTCTTCCAGCTTATAGACGGCACGGGAGCGCACGCCCTCGGCCTGGGCTTTCTTCACATAGACGTCATCGAAGTGTTCCCGCAGCCAGCGGGAACTGCTTTTGCTGCGGGACATGGGTCGGCAACGGCCACAGATAGGGGGTAACGGGGCGGCATGATACCCTTGTCGGTCCATTCGCCGCGAATCCGAGACTGAACGCATGTCGCTCTCCCCCTCCCAGCGCCGCTATCTGCGCAGTCTGGCCCACGACCTCAAGCCGGTGATCCTGCTCGGGGCCAAGGGCGCGACCGAGGCCGTGGTCAAGGAACTGGACCTGGCCCTGACCCACCACGAACTGGTGAAGGTGAAGCTGTCCGGCGGCGACAAGGACGAGCGCCAGGAGCAGATCGACTTCCTCGCCGGCGGCACCCGCGCCGAGAACGTGCAGCAGATCGGCCATATCGTGGTGCTGTTCCGCCGCAACGAGGACGAGCCCAAGCTCGCCCTGCCGCGCTGAGCCGGCCCGCATGGACCTTTCGCTCGACCGCCCCGGCGAATACCTGTACGTGCGCCGGGTCGGCGCGCGCAGCGTCACCGTCGTCGATCGCGAGTTCACCCGCAGCCTGGTGCTTTCCCCGGAAAAAGCCATCGAGAACTGGCCGGTCACCCACGCCGGCCAGCTGGATGCCGGCCACGTCGACAGCATCCTGGCGCTGGACCCCGAAGTGGTGGTGCTGGGCACCGGGGAGCGCCAGGTGTTCCCCGCCGCCGCCTTCCTGGCCGGCTTCCTGCGCAAGGGCGTGGGCGTGGAAGTGATGGACAACGCCGCCGCGGCGCGTACCTACGACCTGCTGGCCGGCGAGCGCCGCCGCGTGGTCGCGGCTTTTATCCTGCCGGAAGCCTGAGCGCCGCCGCTCAGCGCGACGGCAGATAGCCCAGCGGGTCGACCGGATTGCCGTCGCGGCGGATCTGGAACTGCAGTTCGTCCCGCGTCGCGCCGGTGGAACCCATCTCGGCGATCTGCTGGCCCGCGCTGACGCGCTGGCCTTCCTTCACCAGGCGCTTGCTGTTGTGCCCGTAGGCCGACAGGAAGCTGTCGTTGTGCTTGATGATCACCAGCTCGCCATAGCCGACCAGGCCATTGCCGCTGTACACCACCACGCCATCGGCGGCGGCGCGGATCGGATCGCCGGACTTGCCCAGGATCTCGATCCCCGGAATCGCATCGCCCGACTGGTAACGCTTACCCAGTGAACCGTCCGCCGGCCAGCGCCAGTTGATACCGGCGCTGGAGCGTGTGGCGCCTGGGGCCACAGCCTGCGGAGGAACCGGCGGTGGCGTCGCGGCAGCCGCCGCGGTGTGCGCGGTCGCCGGGGAGCCGGCCACCGGCACGACGGTGACCGCCGTCGAAGCCGGAGCAGGCACCGCCACGGGCGCCGTGGACGGTGCGGACTTGGCCGGGACCGACGCCACCGGAGCCTCGGCCGGCGTCGCCGCCGGATTGTTCTGCACGTTCTGGAAGCCGCCGCCGCTCGGGGGATTGGCCGGCACGAGCACCACCGGGTGGCTCGGCGGCTTCGGCAGCGTGGCCGCAACCGCCGCATGGCTGGCCGCCGGTGCAGCCGCTCCATTGGGCGACAGCTTCAGCGTCTGCCCCGGCCAGATCGTGTACGGCGCGGCGATGCCGTTCCACGAAGCCAGGTCGCGGAAGTCCACGCTGTTGCGGAAGGCGATCGAATACAGCGTGTCGCCCTTTACTACCTTATAAGTGCCGCCTGGCGCCGCCGCGCGTACAGCCGCCGGCGCCACCGTGCGCCCCTGCGTGCCCGCAGCCGGTTCGACCACCACCGAGCTGCGTGGCGAGACGCAGGCGGCGAGCAGCAGGGAGAGCGCGGCGGGGACGAGGTAGCGGCTGGGTCCGTTCATGCGGTGAGCATAGCGAGGCAAAGGGTGATTTTCATGCGGATGTCCTGTTTCGGACTTCGCCCTAAGCTCAATGGCGCAGCACCCACCACAAGAGCAAACCGGCCAGGATTACCACCGCGGCCCAGCCGATGCGCTCGATATGCTTGTGCAGGATGCGCTCGGCGCGTTCGCCGAAGATGCGGATCAGCAGCGCCAGCAGCCACACGCGCTTGCCGCGGCCCACCGCCATGCACACCAGGAATGGAACGATCGGCACGCCGACGATGCCGGCTGCCCAGGTGACGAACTTCATCGGCACCACCGGCTGCAGCGCGGCCAGCGCCAGCACCACCAGCAGCCCCAGCCAATGCGTGTTCATCTGCGCGCGCAGGCTTTCCACGCCCTGCTCGATCGGCGCCAGCAGGTGCAGCGCCTCCAGCACCGGATGCAGCGCCTGGAACGCCCAGTGGCCCAGCGCATAGCCGACCAGCGAGCCGAGCAGCGAGAACACGAGGCTCAAGTTGGCGTAGAAGAACGCCTTGTGCCGCTTGCCCAGCATCATCGGCGCCAGCATCACTTCCGGCATGATCGGAAAGATGAAGGCTTCGACGAAGCTCAAGCCGCACAGGTAGTAGACCGCCCTGGGATGGCGCGCCCAGGTCAGGGCGCGTGCGTACAGCGTTCCGAACAAGCGCATCTAGCGTCCTTCAAGCGAGGGCAGCATCAGCCGATGCCGCCGAGCAGCGGCACGAAGCTCACCGGTCCGAGTTCTTCCTGCACGAAGTCGCCCTGCCCGTCGCCGCGCATGCGGATCAAGGTCTGATGGCTGGGCGAACCCACCGGCGCCACCAGCACGCCGGTCGGGCTGAGCTGGTCGAGCAGCTGGGTGGGAATGGTGTCGCCGGCGGCGGTGAGGATGATGGCGTCGAACGGCGCCTCGTCCGGCCAGCCGAGCTTGCCGTCGTCGTGGCGCGAGCGCAGGTTGGCCAGGCCCAGCTGGCGGAAGCGCCGGCGCGCCTGGCGCAGCAGTTCCTCGATGCGCTCCACCGTGTACAGCTGCGGCACCAGCGCGGCCAGCACCACCGCCTGGTAGCCGGAGCCGGTGCCGATCTCCAGCACCTTCTGCGGCGTGCCGAATTCCAGCAGCGCCTCGGTCATGCGCGCCACCACCCAGGGCTGGGAGATGGTCTGGCCATGGCCGATCGGCAGCGCGGTGTTCTCGTAGGCGCGCGAGTGCAGCGCCTGGTCGATGAAGTGATGGCGCGGCAGGTTGCGGATCACCTCGATCACGCGCGCATCCTTGATGCCGTCTTCCTTCAGCTTGGACGCCAGCCGGTCGCGGGCGCGCTGCGAAGTCATGCCTTCGCCTTTGAGCGCGGACGGCGGCAGCGGGTGCACGTTCATGGTCACGCCACCTTCGCTCCGCTGCCGGCGCCCATGCGGTCGCTGAGCGCGGTCATCCAGCTGCTCACCTTCTCCAGCGCCTGGAAGCGCGTGAGGTCGACGTGGATCGGCGTGACCGAGACGTAGCCGCGGCGCACCGCGTCGAAATCGGTGCCGGGGCCGGCGTCGTCCACGTCGCCGGCCGGGCCGATCCACCAGATCGGCTTGCCGCGCGGGTCGGTCTGCCGGATGCACGGCGCGGAACGGTGGCGCTTGCCCAGGCGGGTGACTTCGAAGCCGTGGATCTGTTCCCACGGCAGGTCGGGCACGTTGACGTTGAGGATGGTGTCGGCCGGCAGCGGGTCCACCAGCAGGCGTTCCATCAGCATCAGCACGGCGCGCGCGGCACAGTCGTAGTGCTCGCCGTGGTGGTCCTTGCTCACCAGCGAGACGGCGATCGCCGGCAGGCCGAGGAAACGGCCTTCCATCGCGGCGGAGACCGTGCCGGAATAGATCACGTCGTCGCCGAGATTGGCCGAGTTGTTGATGCCGGACACCACGATGTCGGGCTCGTCGTCGAGCAGGCCGGCCAGCGCCAGGTGCACGCAGTCGGTCGGCGTGCCCGCCACGCGGTAATAGCCGTTGTCCATCCGCAGCACGCGGATCGGCGCGTCGAGGGTGAGTGAATTGCTGGCGCCGGAGCGGTCCCGGTCGGGAGCCACCACGGTGACCTGGCCGACCGCGCCGAGGCGTTCGGCCAGCACGCGGATGCCGGGAGCATCCACACCGTCGTCGTTGCTTACGAGAACTCGCATTGTCATCCGTTCGAAAAACCCAGGAGCCGGCGCGTTCCCCGGCACGCCAGCGATACGCGGAAGTCTACCCGAGCGGGCCAGGGGTTTCATCGCCGACGATGTCACGTCCCGGTTGCACCGTGTCCTGGTCTACGATGTCGCGATGAAACGCCGCCCGCCCACCGTGAACGACGACGACGCGCGCCTGTTCCGCGAGGCGATCGGCGAAGTCCGCCGTCTCGACCCCGCCGAGCCGGCACCGGCCGCGCCCCGTCCCGAGCCGCGCGCGCACATGCTGGAAGCGGACGAAGCCGCGGTGCCGGGCGAATTGCTCGACATGGCCTTCGATCCCGGTCTCATGGAGGTCGGCGAGGAGCTCAGCTACCTGCGCGACGGCTATCCGCCGAAACTGCTGCGCCAGCTCAAGCGCGGCCAGTTCAGCGTGCAGGACGACATCGACCTGCACCAGATGAATGCCGCGGCGGCCACCGCGACCATCGCCGACTTCCTCGCCGAGGCGCACGAGCGCGGCTTCCGCTGCGTGCGCATCGTGCATGGCAAGGGCCTGCGCTCGAAAAGCGCCGGGCCGGTGCTGAAGGTGCTGACGGACCGCCTCCTGCGGCGGCGGGACGACGTGATCGCGTTTGCTTCGGCACGGCCGATGCAGGGCGGCACGGGTGCCGTGGTCGTATTGCTGAAGGACTGAACTCTTCTCCCCTCCGGGGAGAAGATGCCGGCAGGCAGATGAGGGGTCGCTCTAGCGACAGTTTGTCTACGAAGTGAAGAAAAGCTCTTAGGCTTTCCCGACCTTCCGCTCACCGCTCCGCCCGGCCCCTCACCCCAGCCCTCTCCCCGGAGGGGAGAGGGGGTTAGGTTGTGGCGAGTTCGCGCACTACTACGGTGGCATACGCACCGGCCGGCAAGCCGAACGTCAGTTCCAGCGCATCCTCGCCCAGCCACTGCCAGCGCAGCTGATCGGGAATGAGCCGCAGCGGGCGGCGTTCCTGGTCCATCCGCGCGGCCACCAGCCCCGCGACGAGATCCGCATTCGCCGCGGCCATCGCACTTTCCAGTTCAGCCAATTCACCGCCCGCCGGCGTCTCGCCCTGCCCCCACAGCGGCCCGGACGGATGGATGTCGCCGCGCGCCAGCCGCTCGGCCAGCACGCCGTCGAACGGCTCCGGCCCGAACCACGAACGGCTGCCGGCCAGCGACCACAGCTCGCCGTCCAGCGGCTTATCCCAGGCATCGCGCTCCACGCGCGCGGCCAGCACTTCGTTGAACAGGTGCGAGCGCGCGGCGGACAGCAGGAACTGGCGCTTGTCGCGGTCCACCCGGCGCCCGGCGAACATCGCGCGCGCCTGCTCCACATTGCCGCCGCCGCGGCCGAAGCGCTGCTCGCCGAAATAATTCGGCACGCCGCGCGCGGCGATGCGCTCCAGCACTTCCTCCGCACGCGCGCGGTCGCCCTGCACCTGGCGCAGCACCAGCACGAAGCGGTTGCCGCGCAGCGCGCCGCGCTTGAGCTTGCGCTTGTGCCGCGCGGCCGACAGCACCTGCACGTCCGCATGCGGAAACGCCGACCAGTCCGGATCGGGCTTGCCGGCCAGCTGCACCGAGAAGGCCTGGCGCGTGACCGCGTGACGGTCCTTCAGGCCCGCATAGCCCACGGCCACCTGCGGCACGCCCGCGTAGTTCGCCAGCTCGCGCGCCACCCAGTCGGTAGTGGCGCCGCGCTTTTCCACCAGCAGCAGCGCGTGCTCGCCTTCGCCGTCGGCTTCGTAGCCGAGGATCTCCTCCACGCGGAAATCCTCGGGCGTGCTGCGCAACTGGGCGCTCAGCGGCGGGGTGCCATGGGCGTAGGGAAGATCGCTCATCGAATGGATACCGAAAAAAGAAAACGCGTCAGACCAGGAACACCGTGGCCAGCCCGAGGAAAATAAAAAAGCCGCCGCTGTCGGTCATCGCCGTGATCAGCACGCTCGAACCCAGTGCCGGATCGCGCCCGCGGCGCGCCATCAGCATAGGGATGCCCACGCCGCAGAACGCCGCCAGCAGCAGGTTGAGCGTCATCGCCGCGGTCATCACCAGGCCCAGCGCCAGATGCCCGTACAGCGCCCACGCCACCAGGCCGATCACGCCGCCCCAGACCAGGCCGTTGGCCAGCGCCACGCCCATCTCCTTGCGCCATAGCCGCTTGGCGCTGGCGGGCGTGATCTGGTCCAGCGCCAGCGCGCGCACGATCATGGTGATGGTCTGGTTGCCGGAATTGCCGCCGATGCCGGCCACGATCGGCATCAGGGTGGCCAGCGCCACCAGCTTCTGGATCGAACCTTCGAACAGGCCGATCACGCGCGAGGCGATGAATGCCGTGACCAGGTTGATCGCCAGCCAGGTCCAGCGGTTGCGCACCGATTTCCACACCGAGGCGAAGATGTCTTCTTCCTCGCGCAGGCCGCCGCGGCTCAGCGCCTCGCTCTCGCCTTCCTCGCGGATCACGTCGACCATGGCGTCGATGGTGATGCGGCCGATCAGGTGGCTGTTGTCGTCCACCACCGGCGCGGTGACCAGGTCGTAGCGCTCGAAGGCCTGCGCGGTTTCGTAGGCGTCGTCGGCCGGGTGGAAGGTGTTGACGTCCGGCGCCATCACCTCGCTCACCATTTTTTCCGGCGAATTGACCAGCAGCCAGTGGATCGGCAGCACGCCGGTGAGCAGGTTGTCGTGGTTCACCACGAACAGCTTGTCGGTCTGCGCGGGCAGCTCGTCGAAGCGGCGCAGATAGCGCAGCACCGTTTCCAGGCTGACGTCCTCGCGGATGGTGACCATCTCGAAGTCCATCAGCGCGCCGACCTGGTCGTCGGCCCAGGACAGCGCCGACTGCAGCTGCTCGCGCTGCTGCGCGTCGAGGCTGGCCATCAGCTCGGGCAGCACTTCGGTGGGCAGGTCTTCCACCAGGTCTGCCAGCTCGTCCGCTTCCAGCGGCTCGACCGCGGCGAGGATCTCGCGCTGGTCCATGTCGGCGATCAGCGATTCGCGGACGGCGTCGGAGACTTCGAGCAGGATCTCGCCGTCGCGGTCGGCCTTCACCAGCTGCCAGACGGCAAGGCGGTCTTCCAGCGGGAGGGCTTCGAGGACGTAGGCGATGTCGGCCGGATGCAGGACGTCGAGCTGGCGCTGCAGTTCCGACAGGTGCTGGCGGTGCAGCAGGTTGTCGACCAGCTCCTGGTGCGGACCGTGCTGCGCGTGCGCCACCTGCTCCACCAGCTTGTGCCGGCGCAGCAGTTCGTTGATGCGCTCCAGCTGCTCGTGCAGCCGGCCGGCGGAGCCGCGGGCCTCGGCCTCGCTCACGCCAGCACCAGCAGCGCGCAGGCCTGCGCGGCGATGCCCTCGCCGCGGCCCGTGAAGCCGAGCTTCTCGGTGGTAGTGGCCTTGATGCTCACGCGGTCGACCTCGCAATGCAGGTCTTCGGCCAGCAGCTCGCGCATGGCCTGCGCGTGCGGGCCGACCTTGGGCGCTTCGCAGATCACCGTCACGTCGACGTTGCCGATCGCGTAGCCGCGCTCGCGCATGAGCGTGTAGGCGTGGCGCAGGAACAGCCGGCTCTCGGCGCCGCGCCAGCGCTCCTGCGAAGGCGGGAAATGCCGGCCGATATCGCCCAGCGCCAGCGCGCCGAAGATGGCGTCGCACAGCGCGTGGATCACCACGTCGCCATCGGAATGCGCCACCACGCCGCGGCTGTGCGGCACGCGCACGCCGCCGAGCATCACATGGTCGCCGTCGCCGAAGGCGTGCACGTCGAAGCCCTGGCCGATCCGCATCATGCGCGCGCCCTCACGCCGTCCTGTCCAGAAGAAACTCGGCCAGCGCGAAATCGGCGGCCGTGGTCACCTTGATATTGTCCTCGGCGCCTTCGACGAGCAACGGGGCATGGCCCGCGCGCTCCATCGCCATCGCCTCGTCGCTGGGCTTGAAGCCGCCCGCCGCCGCCGCGCGCAGGGCCACGGCCAGTTCGGCGCGGCGGAACAGCTGCGGAGTGAAGGCGCGCCAGCGTTCCTCGCGCGGCTCGGTCGCCACGCTGCGGTGCGCGGCGTCGGCACGCTTGAGCGTGTCGCGCAGCGGCGCGCCGAGCAGGCCGCCGCCGGCCGGCACAGCCAGCTCGATCAGCCGGGCGATGTCGGCCGCGCGCACGCAGGGGCGCGCGGCGTCGTGCACCAGCACGAAATCGTCGGGTTTCACTTCGGCCGGCAAGGCATCCAGGCCGGCCAGCACCGAATCGCAGCGCTCGGCGCCGCCGAGCGTGGTCAGCACCGGCTTGCCGCCGATGCGCCCCAGGCCGGGCCAGCGGTCGTCGCCCGCGCCCAGCACCACCATCACGCCGGCAATGCGCGGATGCGTGGCCAGCCGCGCCAGCGTGTGTTCGATCAGCGGCCGGCCGGCGAGCGGCAGGTACTGCTTGGGAATGTCGCCACCGACCCGGGCGCCGCGCCCGGCGGCCGGCACCACGCACCACAGGGAAGCCATGTCAGTGTCCGCCGCTGCTGGCGGCGGGCGCCGGTGCCGCGCTGGCGGCGGCGCCCGGCTGCTCGACCACCTGGTAGAAGGTCTCGCCCGGCTTGATCAGGCCCAGTTCGCCGCGCGCGCGCGCCTCGACCGCCTGTTCGCCGTGCTTGAGATCGTCCACGTCCGCGCCCAGCGCCTGGTTGCGCTGGAGCAGGCGCTG
This sequence comes from Dyella sp. SG609, assembly GCF_012275375.1. Taxonomy (GTDB): domain Bacteria; phylum Pseudomonadota; class Gammaproteobacteria; order Xanthomonadales; family Rhodanobacteraceae; genus Dyella_D; species Dyella_D marensis. Next base: position 465,624 of record NZ_JAAZQJ010000002.1, read on the forward strand.
GTTGTCCTCGGTCTGCTTCTTCACCGCGGCGCGCAGGGTTTCCACCTCGTGCACGCCGCCGTTGCCGGTCCACAGTTTCACCTGCAGACCGATCAGCACGAGCAGCAGGATGAGGGCGATCCAGCGCAGCATGGCCGTGGACTTCGCTCCCTCAGCCCGGCAGCCTGGCCAGGCTCGGGAACGCGTTGCGGCCGGCGTACTGCGCGGCGGCGCCGAGCTGTTCCTCGATGCGCAGCAGCTGGTTGTACTTGGCCACGCGATCAGTGCGGCACAGCGAACCGGTCTTGATCTGCGTGGCGGTGGTGGCCACGGCGATGTCGGAGATGGTGGTGTCCTCCGTCTCGCCCGAGCGGTGCGACACGATCGCGGCGTACTTGGCGGCGTCGGCCATGGCGATGGCTTCCAGCGTTTCCGACAGCGTGCCGATCTGGTTGACCTTGATCAGGATGGCATTGGCGATGTGCTTGTCGATGCCTTCGCGGAAGATCGCCGGATTGGTCACGAACAGGTCGTCGCCGACCAGCTGCACCTGCTTGCCGATGCTGTCGGTGAGCAGCTTCCAGCCGTCCCAGTCGCCTTCGGCCATGCCGTCCTCGATGGTGACGATCGGGTACTGCTTCGCCCAGCTGGCGAGCAGGTCGACGAACTGCGCGGGCGTGTAGACCTTGCCCTCGCCTTCCAGGTCGTACTTGCCGTCCTTGAAGAACTCGGAGCTGGCCACGTCCAGGCCGAGCAGGATGTCGCTGCCGATCTTGTAGCCGGTGTGGTTGACCGCTTCGAGAATGGTGTCCAGCGCCTCGATGTTCGAGCGCAGGTTCGGCGCGAAGCCGCCCTCGTCGCCCACCGCCGTGTTCAGGCCCTTGCCCTTCAGCACGCTCTTGAGCGCGTGGAAGATCTCGGTGCCGGCGCGCAGCGCCTCGGCGAAGCTGGGCAGGCCGACCGGCAGCACCATGAATTCCTGCACGTCGACGTTGTTATCGGCATGCGCGCCACCGTTGATGATGTTCATCATCGGCACCGGCAGCGCGCCGGGCTTGCCGGTGGTGCCGTTGATGGTGGCCAGGTACTGCCACAGCGGGCGGCCCTGCTGCGCGGCCACCGCGTGCGCGGCGGCCATCGACACGCCGAGGATGGCGTTGGCGCCGAGCTTGCCCTTGTTCGGCGTGCCGTCGAGCGCGATCAGCCTGGCGTCCAGGCCCTTCTGGTCGGCCGCGTCGAAACCCTTGAGCGCACCGGCGATGGCGCCGTTGACGTTGCCCACCGCGTTCTTCACACCCTTGCCCAGATAGCGCGACTTGTCGCCGTCACGCAGCTCCACCGCTTCGCGGGTACCCGTGGAGGCGCCGCTCGGCACCGCCGCGCGGCCGAAGCCGCCGCCGGCCAGGGTCACTTCCGCTTCGAGCGTGGGATTGCCGCGGGAGTCGAGGATTTCGCGGGCGTGGATGCGGGTGATGTCGGTGCTCATGCAGTTCCTGTCCAGAAAGGGCGAAGGGGACGAACTAAAGCGGGGAATGAAACTTGAAGGATCAAAGCGTCTGTTCGAGGAAGCCATGCCGCTTGGTCACGGCATCCAGCTCCATCAGGGTTTCCAGCAGCGCTTCCATCTTGCCGAGCGGCCAGGCGTTGGGGCCGTCGCTCAATGCCTTGGAGGGATCCGGATGGGTCTCGGCGAACAGGCCGGCCACGCCCACGGCGATCGCCGCGCGCGCCAGCACCGGCACGAATTCGCGCTGGCCGCCGGAGCTGGTGCCCTGGCCGCCGGGCAGCTGCACCGAGTGGGTGGCGTCGAACACCACCGGGCAGCCGGTGTCGCGCATCACCGCGAGCGAGCGCATGTCCGACACCAGGTTGTTGTAGCCGAAGCTGGCGCCGCGCTCGCACACCAGGATGTCGTCGTTGCCCACGGCCTTGGCCTTGTCCACGACGTTCTTCATGTCCCACGGCGCCAGGAACTGGCCCTTCTTGATGTTCACCGGCTTGCCGGCGCGCGCCACCGCCTGGATGAAATCGGTCTGGCGGCACAGGAAGGCCGGCGTCTGCAGCACGTCGACCACCGCGGCGACTTCGGCGAACGGGGTGTATTCGTGCACGTCGGTGAGCACCGGCACGCCGACCTGGCGCTTCACTTCGCCCAGGATGCGCAGGCCCTCTTCCATGCCCAGCCCGCGGAAGCTGCTGCCGGAGGAACGGTTGGCCTTGTCGAAGCTGGACTTGAAGATGAAGTTGATGCCGAGCCGGCCGGTGATTTCCTTGAGCTTGCCGGCGGTGTCCACCTGCAGCTGCTCCGACTCGACCACGCAGGGGCCGGCGATCAGGAACAGCGGCTGGTCCTGGCCGACCTCGAAACCGCACAACTTCATGCGACGTTCTCCCTGGTGTTCGGGGTGGTTGCCGAGGCCAGGCGCTCGCCTTCGCGCACCGCCTTGTGCTCGCGCGCGGCGCTCACGAAGCCGATGAACAGCGGGTGGCCATCGCGCGGCGTGGAGGTGAATTCCGGATGCGCCTGGCAGCCGAGGAACCACGGGTGCTGCTGCTGCGGCAGCTCGACGATCTCCACCAGCAGGTCGTCCATCGACTTGCCGGAGATCACCAGCCCCAGGTCTTCGAACGACTGGCGGTAGCGGTTGTTGAACTCGTAGCGGTGGCGATGGCGCTCGCGCACCACTTCCTGGCCGTACAGCTCGCGCGCCAGGGTGCCGGCCTTGAGCCGGCATTCCTGCGCGCCCAGGCGCATGGTGCCGCCGAGGTCCGAGCGCTCGGTGCGGGTTTCCACTTCGCCGGCGGCGGTGGTCCACTCGGTGATCAGCGCGATTACCGGGTTGGGCGTGTTGCGGTCGTTCTCGCTGGAATCGGCGTCGGCGTGGCCGGCCACGTGGCGGGCGAAATCCACCACCGCGGCGTGCATGCCGTAGCAGATGCCGAAGTACGGCACGCCGTGCTCGCGGGCGTATTTGGCGGCCAGCACCTTGCCTTCGAAGCCGCGCTTGCCGAAGCCGCCCGGCACCAGGATGGCGTCGACGCCGCCCAGTACCTTGGCCGCGCCCTCGGCTTCCACCTGCTCGGAATCGACCCACTGCAGGTTCACCCGGGTCTGCTGCTTGATGCCGCCGTGGCGCAGGGCTTCGCCCAGCGACTTGTAGGCGTCCTTGTGCTCGACGTACTTGCCGACGATGGCCACGTTGACCTCGTCCTTGGGATGCTCCACCGCTTCCACGGTGCGCTGCCAGGCGGAAAGGTCGGCCGGGCCGGCGTCGAGGCCCAGGCGCTTGACCACGATCTCGTCCAGGCCCTGCTTGTGCAGCCACAGCGGCTGCTTGTAGATGATGTCCACGTCGGTGGCGCTGATCACCGCGTGCTCCGGCACGTTGGTGAACAGGGCGATCTTGCGGCGCTCGCCGTCGGGCAGCGGCTGCTCGCAGCGGCACAGCAGCACGTCCGGCTGGATGCCGATCGAGCGCAGTTCCTTCACCGAGTGCTGGGTGGGCTTGGTCTTGATCTCGCCGGCGGCCTTGATGTACGGCACCAGGGTGAGGTGCATGAACAGGCACTTCTCCGGACCGTGCTCGATGCGCAGCTGGCGGATCGCCTCCAGGAACGGCAGCGACTCGATGTCGCCCACCGTGCCGCCGATCTCCACCAGGGCCACGTCGAAGCCGCGGGTGGCCTCGTGGATGCAGTGCTTGATCTCGTCGGTGATGTGCGGAATCACCTGCACGGTGGCGCCGAGGTAGTCGCCGCGGCGCTCCTTGCGGATCACCGACTCGTAGATCTTGCCGGTGGTGATGGAGTTCTTGCCGGTGAGGCGGGTGTGGACGAAGCGCTCGTAGTGGCCCAGGTCCAGGTCGGTCTCGGCGCCGTCGTCGGTGACGTAGACCTCGCCGTGCTGGAAGGGGCTCATCGTGCCGGGGTCGACGTTGATGTACGGGTCGAGCTTCATCATGGTGACCGAGAGGCCACGCGCTTCCAGAATGGAAGCCAGCGACGCCGCGGCGATGCCCTTGCCAAGCGAGGACACCACACCGCCGGTGACGAAAATCAGGGGGGTCATGGGATGCAGCCGTGCTGGAAATCGGCATTTTAGCGGAGGTCGCTCCGGGCCGCGAGCGCTACGTTGAAAATTCCTCCGGCGGTTCATCGAGCCGCGCTCCACGGAATCGGGCGCGGATCGGCTCGATCCGACTGCTAGCATGAACGGATGAGCGAACCCATTCCCTCCCGCCTCGCCCTGTTGCGCCAGGCCATGCGCCGCCACGGCGTCGATGCCTGCCTCGTCCCCAGCGCCGATCCGCACCTGTCCGAATACCTGCCGGCCCACTGGCAGGCGCGGACCTGGCTGTCCGGCTTCACCGGTTCGGCCGGCACCCTGGTGGTGACCGCGGACTGGGCCGGGCTGTGGACCGATTCGCGCTACTTCGCCCAGGCCGAGCGCGAACTGGCCGGCACCGGCGTGGAACTGATGCGCCAGCGCACGGCCAACGTGCCCGAGCCGCAGGAATGGCTGCACCAGCAATTGCACGAGTCCCAGGTGCTGGCCGTGGCCGGCGACAGCCTGCCGCTGTCCAGCCGCACGCGCATCGAACGCCAGTTCGAAAGCACCGGCGCGCGCCTGCGCACCGACCTGGACCTGCCCGGCGAAGCCTGGAACGACCGCCCGCCCCTGCCCGCCGCGCCGGTCACCGAACACCCGATCCGCTACGCCTGCATCGCCCGCGCCGACAAGCTGGCGCGCCTGCGCACCGCCATGCGCAAGCTTGGCGCCAGCCATCACCTGGTCTCCAGCCTGGACGACGTGGCCTGGCTGACCAACCTGCGCGGCAGCGACGTGGAGTGCAATCCGGTTTTCCTCGCCCACCTGCTGGTGGCGGCGGAAGGCCCGGCCGTGCTGTTCGTCGACCGCGGCAAGCTCACCGACGCGCTGGTCGGCGCGCTCGCCGCCGACGGCGTGCGCATCGCCGACTACGCCACGGTCACCGACGCGCTCGGCGAACTGCGCGAAGGCGACCGGCTGCTGCTGGATGCCGGCCGCGTGGCCTGCGCCGTGGCCGATGCGATCGCGCCGGCCGCGCAGCTGATCGACGCGGCCAATCCGTCCACCCCGATGAAGGCGCGCAAGAGCGCGGCGGAGCTCGATCACGTGCGCGAGGTGATGCGCCGCGACGGCGCCGCCCTGTCCCGCGCGTTCCGCCGGCTGGAGGAACGCCTCGCCGCCGGCATGCGCCAGACCGAGCTGGACGTGCACGCCCTGCTGCGCGAGGAGCGCTCGGCCCAGCCCGACTTCGTCGGCGAAAGCTTCGCCACCATCGCCGGCTACCAGGCCAACGGCGCCCTGCCGCATTACCGCGCCACGCCCGAACACCACAGCACGCTCAGGCCGCAGGGCCTACTGCTGGTGGATTCCGGCGGCCAGTACCTGGGCGGCACCACCGACGTCACCCGCGTGCTGGCCCTGGGCGAGACCACCGCCGAGCAGCGCCGCGACGCCACCCTGGTGCTGAAGGGCCTGATCGCGCTGTCGCGCGCCCGCTTCCCGAAGGGCGCCAGCGGCCCGCAGCTGGACGCGCTGGCGCGTGCGCCGCTGTGGGCCTCGGGCATGGACTACGGCCACGGCACCGGCCATGGCGTGGGCTATTTCCTCAATGTGCACGAGGGGCCGCAGAGCATCCGGCCGCCGACCAGCGGCCCGCTGGTGGCGCTGGAGCCGGGCATGATCAGCTCGATCGAGCCGGGCCTGTACAAGCCGGGCCGGCATGGCATCCGCCACGAGAACCTGGCGGTGGTGGCCGAGGCCGACCAGACCGAGTTCGGCGAATTCCACGCCTTCGAGACCCTGACCCTGTGCCCGTTCGACCGCCGCGCGCTGGAGCCGGGCCTGCTCAACCCCGAGGAGCGCGCCTGGCTGGACGACTACCACGCCCGCGTGCGCGCCGCGCTCAGCCCGCTGCTGGAAGGCGCCGACCTGGTCTGGCTGGAGCGCCATTGCGCACCGCTGTGACGCGCAAACTGGCTTGACCTCCTTGGCCGGCCACCCCATTCTCCCGCGGCTTTCCCCGCTTAACTTCCGGCAGAACCCCCGAGCATGAGCAGTCGCTACAACGCCGCCGACATTGAAGTCCTCTCCGGCCTTGACCCGGTCAAGCGCCGGCCGGGCATGTACACCGACACCAGCCGCCCGAACCACCTGGCGCAGGAAGTCATCGACAACTCGGTGGACGAGGCCCTGGCCGGCCACGCCAGCGCGATCGAGGTGATCGTCTACACCGACGGCTCGGTGCAGGTCAGCGACGACGGCCGCGGCATGCCGGTGGACATCCATCCGGAGGAAGGCATTCCCGGCGTGGAGCTGATCCTCACGCGCCTGCATGCGGGCGGCAAGTTCTCCGGCAAGAACTACAACTTCTCCGGCGGTCTGCACGGCGTGGGCGTATCGGTGGTGAATGCGCTGTCCAGCCGGGTGGAAGTGACCATCCGCCGCGACGGCAACGAATACCGCATGGCCTTCGAGCACGGCGACCGCGCCAGTGCACTGGAAGTGATCGGCAGCGTGCCGAAGAAGAAGACCGGCACCACCGTGCACTTCTGGCCCGACCCGAAGTACTTCGATTCGCCGAAGATCCTGCTCTCCAAGCTCAAGCACCTGCTGCGTGCCAAGGCCGTGCTGTGCGCGGGCCTCAACGTCAAGCTCACCGACGAGGCCAGCGGCGAAGTGGTGTCCTGGCACTACGAGGACGGCCTGCGCGACTACCTGCGCGGCGAGCTGGAAGGCGCCGAGACGCTGCCGGCCGAGCTGTTCGTGCATCACGTGCAGCGCGACACCGAAGGCCTGGACGTGGCCCTGGCCTGGCTGCCGGAAGGCGAGCTGGTACAGGAGAGCTACGTCAACCTGATTCCCACCGCGCAGGGCGGCACCCATGTGAACGGCCTGCGCAGCGGCCTGACCAATGCGGTGCGCGAGTTCTGCGACATCCGCAACCTGCTGCCGCGCGGCGTGAAGCTGGCGCCGGAAGACGTGTGGGAACGCTTGTCCTTCGTGCTGTCTGCCAAGCTGCAGGATCCTCAGTTCGCCGGCCAGACCAAGGAGCGCCTCTCTTCGCGCAACGCCGCCGCCCTGGTGGAAGGCGTGGTGCACGACGCCTTCAGCCTGTGGCTGAACCAGAACGTGGAGCTGGGCGAGCGCATCGCGCAACTGGCGATCGAGCGCGCCAGCGCGCGCCTGAAAGCCTCCAAGCAAGTCATCCGCAAGAAGATCACGCAGGGCCCCGCCCTGCCCGGCAAGCTGGCCGACTGCAGCGCCACGGACCTGAGCCGCACGGAGCTGTTCCTGGTCGAAGGCGACTCCGCCGGCGGCAGCGCCAAGCAGGCGCGCGACAAGGATTTCCAGGCGATCCTGCCGCTGCGCGGCAAGATCCTCAACACCTGGGAAGTGGAATCCGGCTCGGTGCTGGGCTCGGAGGAAGTGCACAACCTGGCCGTGGCGATCGGCTGCGACCCGGGCAAGGACGACCTGAGCGGCCTGCGCTACGGCAAGGTGATCATCCTGGCCGACGCCGACTCCGACGGCCTGCACATCGCCACCCTGCTCAGCGCGCTGTTCCTGCGCCACTTCCCCGCCCTGGTGCGCGAGGGCCACGTGTTCGTGGCGATGCCGCCGCTGTTCCGCGTGGACGTGGGCAAGCAGGTGTTCTACTGCCTGGACGAGAACGAGAAGGCCGCGATGCTCCAGCGCATCGAGCGCGAGAAGATGAAGGGCCAGGTCAGCACCACCCGCTTCAAGGGCCTGGGCGAGATGAACCCCGGACAGTTGCGCGAGTCGACCATCCACCCGGATACGCGCCGGCTGGTGCAGCTGACCGTGGAGGATGGCGAGGGGACGGCGAAGCTGATGGATATGCTGCTGGCGAAGAAGCGGGCCAGCGATCGCAAGGCTTGGCTGGAAGAGAAAGGCGACCTCGCCACGCTTGAGGTGTAAGCCTTACCCTCAACGCACTGCACTCGCGACACCGTCATCCCGGCGCAGGCCGGGATCCAGTAACGTTGCCGTTTGGTTGTCGCGAGAAGCTCAAAGACCGCAGCTGGTGATGCTCAGGCTTGCATGCAGCGCCCGGTTACTGGATCCCGGCCTGCGCCGGGATGACGGTGTAAGAAACGGTGCTAACTTAGCCGGACTTCATCCGAGCCTTCCACCATGGCCCTGACGCCACCGCTGGACCTGCAACGCTGGATCGACGAACACCGCCACCTGCTCAAGCCGCCGGTGGGCAACAAGTGCATCGTCGACGGCGACTTCATCGTGATGATCGTCGGCGGCCCGAACGCGCGCACCGACTACCACTACGACGAAGGCCCGGAATTCTTCTACCAGCTCGAAGGCGAGATGGTGCTGAAGGTGCAGGACGACGGCGCCGCGCGCGACATCCCGATCCGCGCCGGCCAGATGTTCTACCTGCCGCCGCGCGTGCCGCATTCGCCGCAGCGCATGCCCGACTCGATCGGCCTGGTGATCGAGCGCCGCCGGCTGGCGGACGAGAAGGACGGCCTGCTGTGGTTCTGCCCGCAGTGCAACCACAAGCTGTTCGAGGAATATTTCGCGCTGGAAAGCATCGAGCGCGATTTCCCGCCGGTGTTCGAGCGCTTCTACCGTTCGCTCGAAGCGCGCACCTGCACGCAGTGCGGCACCGTGCATCCCGCGCCGGCCCAATATGCGTAGGTTGGGGTGACAACCCCAACACAAGGGCGCGGCCGGCGTAACGATGTTGGGGTTGTCACCCCAACCTGCCGAGCCATTTCTTAGCCATGCGCCGCAGCGATTCGTCCGCGGCAGCATCGCCCGCGATCTCCGCCACCGGCTTCCACGCCAGCGCCAGCGATTCCTCGCTCACCGCGAACGCCTCGCTGCCGCCGGCGCGCACCACGTAGCGCACGTCGTAATGCCAGTGGCCCGGCTCGCCGGCGCGCTCGGGAATCCAGTGGCAGTCCAGGTCGAACGGCAGCGGTTCCACCGCCAGCTGGGTCAGGCCGGATTCTTCCTCCGCCTCGCGCAGCGCCACGCCGGCCAGATCGGGGTCGCCGTCGGCGTGCCCGCCCAGCTGCAGCCAGCGGCCGAGCTTGCGGTGATGGGTGAGCAGTACCCGCGCGCCGTCCGCGCTGACCAGCCAGGCCGAGCCGGTGAAATGCCCCACCGCATGGGTGCGCTCGAATACCGTCGGCGCCGAGCGCAGGAATTCGCCGAAGCGGGCGGCGACTTCGCCCTCGTCCGGATGGGCCTGCGCGTAGCCGTTCAAATGCGCGGAAAAAGCCTGGCGGTGATCGTGCATGACTTGCGACACATAGGAATAGGATGAACCTGCGATTGTAGCTGCGGCGCGACTTGTACCCCTCCCATGGCTCGGCTAAGGTTCGGTGCTTCCGCGCCGAGCGCAACCAGCTCGTGGCGTCGAAATCCTTTGCCGGACAAGCCCGTAGGGCCAGTCATTCGGTAGTCGTCCGAAAAATTACAAGCAGCCATTCCCGGAGGGGGGAACCCATGCTGAAAAACCTGTTTGCGACGACGCAGATCTCGCCTGCGTCCGCCGATCTGCCGGAGGGCGGCGCGCACGGCGAGGCCACCCTCAAGCGCGCGCTCACCGCGCGGCACCTGGTCCTGCTGGGCATCGGCGCGATCATCGGCGCGGGCATCTTCGTCATCACCGGACAGGCCGCGGCCCAGCATGCCGGCCCCGCGATCGTGCTCAGCTTCGTGTTCGCCGGCATCGCCTGCGCCCTCGCCGCGCTCTGCTACGCCGAGTTCGCGGCGATGCTGCCGGTGTCCGGCAGTGCTTACTCCTATTCCTACGCCACGCTGGGCGAATACGTCGCCTGGTTCGTCGGCTGGAGCCTGGTGCTGGAATACCTGTTCACCGTGGCCACGGTGGCGGCGGGCTGGTCGGGCTATTTCAACAAGCTGCTGGCCCTGATCAGCGGCTGGATCGGCCAGGACGTGAGCCTGCCGCAGACCCTGGCCGCGGCGCCGTTCACGGTGGTCGACGGACATATCCAGGCCACCGGCATGTTCATCAACCTGCCGGCGGTGGCGATCATCGCCGCCATCACCGGCCTGTGCTACGTGGGCATCACCCAGTCGGCCTTCGTCAACTCGATCATCGTGGCGATCAAGGTCACCGTGATCCTGCTGTTCATCGCCTTCGCCACCAAGTACATCAACCCGGACAACTGGCATCCCTTCATCCCGGCCTCCGAAGGCGCGTCCAAGTACGGCTGGGCCGGCGTGGGCCGCGCGGCCGCCATCGTGTTCTTCTCCTATATCGGCTTCGACGCGGTCTCCACCGCGGCCGGCGAGGCGAAGAACCCGCAGCGCGACATGCCGATCGGCATCATCGGCTCGCTGATCCTGTGCACCATCCTGTACATCATCGTCGCCGGCATCCTCACCGGCATCGCCGACTTCCGCCTGCTCGGCACGCCCGAGCCGGTGTCCACCGCGCTGGACAACTACCCGAGCCTGCACTGGCTGCAGATCATCGTGGTGATCGGCGCGGTCACGGGCCTGAGCTCGGTGATGCTGGTGATGCTGATGGGCCAGCCGCGCATCTTCTATTCGATGGCGCGCGACGGCCTGATCCCGGCGGTGTTCGGCCGCATCCACCAGAAGTTCCGCACGCCGCACGTCGGCACCGTGGTGGTCGGCGTGCTCGCCGCCGCGCTGGGCGGCCTGTTCAACATCGGCGTGCTGGGCGAGATGGTGGCGATGGGCACCCTGCTGGCCTTCGCCACCGTGTGCGTGGGCGTGCTGGTGCTGCGCTATACCCGCCCGGAACTGCCGCGCGCCTTCCGCGTACCGGTGCCGTGGATCGTCTGCCCGCTCGGCGCGCTGGCCTGCATGGCGCTGTTCCTGCAGTCCTTCCTGGAGCACTGGCGCTGGATGCTGGCCTGGATCGCGATCGGCCAGGCGATCTACTTCCTCTACGGCTATTCGCACAGCAAGCTGCGCAAGCCGGCCGCCTGATCCATCCCGCCTCCGAGGGCCGGCTCCGCGCCGGCCTTCTCTTTTATAGTCGGCCCGATCCGACACCCGCATCACCCAGGTCCACGCATGCTCAAGCAGCTTCTCGCCCGCAAGACCGATTTCTCCGACGCCGACGACTGCCACGGCGGGCCGGCCCTGCGCCGCACCCTGGGCAAATGGGGCATTACCGCCCTGGGCATCGGCGCGGTGATCGGCACCGGCATCTTCGTGGTGACCGGACAGGCGGCAGCGGAGCATGCGGGCCCGGCGGTGCTGATCTCGTTCATGCTGGCGGCGATCTGCAGCGGCTTCACCGCGCTGTGCTATGCGGAATTCGCCACGCTGATCCCGATCTCCGGCAGTTCGTATTCCTACGCCTACGCCACCCTAGGCGAACTGGTGGCCTGGTTCATCGGCTGGAACATGGTGCTGGAGTACGGCATCTCCGCCTCCGCGGTGGCGGCGAGCTGGACCGGCTATTTCACCAGCCTGCTCGACCACGTCGGCATCCACCTGCCGGTGGCGCTGACCGAGGCGCCGCTGGCGTTCAAGGACGGGCACCTGGTGTCCACCGGGCATCTGCTCAACCTGCCGGCGGTGGCGATCGTGCTGGCGCTGACCTGGCTGTGCTACGTCGGCATCCGCGAATCCTCGGGCCTGAACGTGCTGATGGTGGCGCTGAAGGTCGGCCTGATCATCGTGGTGGTGGTGGCCGGCTACCGCTATATCGATCCGGCCAACTGGCATCCCTTCATTCCCGCCGAGCAGGAGCCGGGCAAGTACGGCTGGTCCGGCATCATGCGCGGCGCGGCGATGGTGTTCTTCGCCTACATCGGCTTCGAAGCCACCTCCACCGCCGCGCAGGAATGCAAGAACCCGCAGAAGGACCTGCCGTTCGGCACCCTGGTCTCGCTGGTGATCTGCACCGTGCTGTACCTGGCCATGGCGGCGGTGCTCACCGGCCTCATTCCGTATACCGAACTGGGCACCAGCGAGCCGGTGGTCACCGCGATCCGCAACCATCCGGAACTGGGCTGGCTGCGCCTGGTGGTGGAGATCGGCGCGATGATCGGCCTGTCCTCGGTGATCCTGGTGATGATCATCGCGCAGCCGCGCATCTTCATGATCATGTCGCGCGACGGCCTGCTGCCGCCGGTGTTCAACCGCATCCATCCCAAGCACCGCACGCCGCATCTCAATACGGTGATCACCGGGGTGGGCATCGCCATCCTGGCCGCGGTGTTCCCGCTGGACCTGCTGGCCGACCTCACCTCGATGGGCACCCTGATCGCCTTCGTGGCCGTCTGCGCCGGCGTGCTGATCCTGCGCTACACCTCGCCGGAACTGCCGCGCCTGTTCCGCGTGCCGGCGGCCTGGTTCGTCTGCACCGCCGGCGTGCTCAGCTGCCTGGCCCTGCTGTACTTCATGGCCTGGTTCAACTGGTTGCTGATGATCGCGTGGACGGTGATCGGCCTGTGCATCTACTTCGGCTACGGCCGGCGCCACAGCCGCCTGCGCCGCGCCTCCTGAGGCGATCTCCGCCGAACGCCCGCCAATGGCGGGCTACGGCGCCAAAGATCAGCGTATGGTGCTCAACTGAACAGAACTGCCGCGAAATGCGCAATCGACGCGGATTTTTGATGCTCAGTCACGAATAACGCCATAAGCTATTGTTTTTTCTCGTTTTAACGAGACTTTTTCGGGAAAAATTTTTCGCCCGGATGCCCCAAACGGCGGTTTGGGGAGTAACATCTGCCGTCCGTGGGTAGATCACTTGGCAGTGGGCCCCGGATTGCCGCCCGGCGCGTCAGGCGGGTCAGCTCCTCGGCCTGACGCGTCCGGGTTGCATCTTCTCTCCGGCTCGATCTCCGATCGCCGATGGATGCCTCCAGACACTCTCTTCAAACGCGCTACGGCGCGTTTTTTCATGTCCGCCGCGCAAAGAAAAAGGCCGGCACCAGGGCCGGCCTCTTTATGCATGCCGCGATCGCTCAGGCTTTCTTGGAATGCGACACGCACCAGCCCTTCGCATTCACCGACTTGCCCGGGAACAGCTGGCAGGGGCCGTAGCCCGAAGCGCCGCCGGAATAGAACTGGCAATTGGCGCACACGTCGCCGGCCTTGTGCTTGGCGTCCTTGGTGGTGCCCGCGTCCTCGACGTAGCCCAGCGCCTTGGCGGTCGGATCGTCCGGGCTCACATGCGGCAGGTCGGCGGCGCGCGCCACGCGCGGCAGCGTGCCGATCACCGCGGCGACGGCGACGGTGCCGCCGGCGATCTTCAGGAACTGGCGGCGGGACTCGAGTGTTTTGTCGTTCGACATTGGGGACAACCTCCGTCTTGGGGACATGGCGCCGCGCCGGGCGGCGAATCGGCGGCCATGGTACGCCCGGCCTGCACAACACCATGAGAATGGCTCGCATTCGGCGCCGCGGCTGTCAAAAGGGCGTGCGGACCGGCGTGCTATAGTCCCCTGCCATTTGGACGTCCATATCGCAATGAGCCAGGTCCTTCCCTCCTCCATCGCGCCGGAACTGTTCGCCGAACGCGCCGACGCCATCGCCGACGCCGCGCGCGAACTCGCGCTCGCCGGCTGGACGCCGGCCACCAGCAGCAACTTCTCCATGCGCATCGACGCGGAGCACGCGGCCATCACCATCTCCGGCCGCGACAAGGGCAAGCTCGGCCGCGCCGACATCATGCTGATCGACATGCACGGCAAGGCCGTCGGCACCGCCGCGCGCCCCAGTGCGGAAACCGAACTGCATACGCAGATCTACCGCCGCCTGCCGCCGATGAACGTGGTGCTGCACACCCACTCGCGCACGCAAAGCGTGGCCTCGCGCCTGTTCGCGAACGAGGGCGTGGTGCGGCTGCAGGGCTGGGAGCTGCAGAAGGCCATCGCCGGCGAGACCACCCACGACGCCGTGCTGGACATCCCGGTGTTCCCCAACACCCAGCACATGCCCGAGCTGGTGGCCCAGGTCGATGCCTGGCTCGACAGCGGCAAGCCGCTGCACGCCTACTTGATCAACGGCCACGGCATCTACACCTGGGGCAGGGACATGGCGGAAACCCGCCGCCACCTGGAAGCCCTGGAATTCCTGCTGGGCTGCGAACTCGATCTGAGGAGATTGTCCGCATGAGCCGCCTGCGCATTTTCGACGACCAGCGCCCCGACGCGCCGCTCGCCGTCCACACCGAACACGCCGATATCGCGCGCGAGCTGGGCCGGGTGGGCGTGCGCTTCGAGCAGTGGGAAGCCGGCCAGCCGATCGCCCCCGGCGCCAGCCAGGACGAAGTGATCGCCGCCTACCGCGCCGACATCGACCGCCTGATGCACACCGAGGGCTACCAGGCCGTCGACGTCATCAGCCTGAAGCCCGACCATCCGGACCGCGCCGCGCTGCGCCAGAAGTTCCTGAGCGAGCACACCCACAGCGAGGACGAAGTGCGCTTCTTCGTCGCCGGCGCCGGCCAGTTCACCCTGCACATCGACGGCAAGGTCTACGACGTGCTGTGCGAACAGGGCGACCTGATCGGCGTGCCCGACGGCACCCGCCACTGGTTCGACATGAGCGAGGCGCCCTACTTCGTGGCGATCCGCCTGTTCACCAACAAGGAAGGCTGGGTCGCCAACTTCACCGGCGAGGACATCGCCCAGCGCTTCCCGCGCATGCTGCCGCACGCCTCGGGGAAGGCGGCCGCCTGAACCGCTCCGCGCCCCGGCGGCGCGGCTAAGCTTGCCACTCCGGGCCCGGCTGCACGGGCCCGCGTTTCCGTCATCGCTTCCACGGCTATCCGCATGACCGTCATCCGCGCCATCGTCACCGACATCGAAGGCACCACCAGCTCGATCAGCTTCGTCAAGGACGTGCTGTTCCCCTATGCGCGCAAGCGCCTGCCGGCCTACGTGGAAACCCACGTCGACACGCCCGAGGTGCAGCACTGGCTGCACGAGGCGGCCAAAGAAGCCGGCCTGGTCGAGGCCAGCCGCCAGGAGATCATCGAGCTGCTGCTGCGCTGGATCGACGAGGACCGCAAGTCCACCGCGCTGAAGGCGCTGCAGGGCATGATCTGGAAGGACGGCTACGCCAGCGGCGAATACCGCTCGCACATGTATCCGGAAGTGGCCGCCCGCCTGCGCGAATGGCGCGGCGAAGGCCTGCGCCTGTACGTGTATTCCTCCGGCTCGGTGGCCGCGCAGAAGCTGCTGTTCGGCTACAGCGAAGCCGGCGACCTCACCCCGCTGTTCGCCGGCTATTTCGATACCGAGACCGGCCCCAAGCGCGAGCAGGCTTCCTACGCGAAGATCGCCGAGGCGATCGGCGAGCTGCCGGAGCACCTGCTGTTCCTGTCGGACATCGTGGAGGAACTGGACGCCGCCAAGGCCGCCGGCTTCCACACCGCCTGGCTGCTGCGCCCGCCGCTCGCGGTGCCGGCCGCGCCGCGCCACCCCGCCTATACCGATTTCGACGCCATCCAGCCCTGAGTTCGCGTCTGCCGCCATGCGCATTGCCCTGACCGCCCTGCTCGCCTTCGCCGCCGGCGTGCTGCTCACCTTGCTGGTGCACCGCGCCGCGCCCGCGCTGGCGGCGCATCACGATGCCCTGCCGGTTGCCGCGGCAACAGTCGCCAAGGCCGCGCCTGCCGTGGCCAGCTCCGCCGAGCTGCCCGCCCCCGCCGCGGAAGACGAAGCCGACCGCTGGCCGGAAAAAGGCTCGACGCCGGAGCAGGTCGCCTATGCCCAGCCGCGCATGCTGCGCGAGGCCATCGCCAAGCTGGGGCCGCGCGTGGCCGGCACGCCGAATCTTTATCTGGTGGCCTTTGCCGGCGACGGCGGCGAGGACGTGTTCCACAACGAAGTGGAATACGCCGGCAAGCTGTTCGCCGACCGCTTCGGCGCCACCGTGCATCCGCTGCTGCTGGCCAACAGCCCCGACACGCTGGAAACCCGCCCGCTGGCCACCTGGAGCAACCTCGAAAGCGCGCTCGATGCGCTGTCGGGCGTGATGAACAAGAACGAGGACATCCTCGTGCTCTATCTCACCTCGCACGGCGATCCGGACCACAACCTGCTGGTCGACATGGACCCGCTGCCGCTGGACCAGATCGGCGCGCCGGACCTGGCCGGCATCCTGGCCAAGCATCCGTTCAAGTGGAAAGTGGTGGTGGTGAACGCCTGCTACTCCGGCGGTTTCGTGCCGCCGCTGAAGGGCCCCGGCACACTGGTGCTGACCGCCGCGCGCGCCGACCGCAGTTCGTTCGGTTGCGGCAGCGATTCGGACATCACGTATTTCGGTCGTGCGTGGCTGGTGGATGCGATGAATCGCACGGCGGATTTTATTGCCGGGTTCCAGCAGGCGAAGGGGGAGATCGCGCAGTGGGAGACGCGCGATCACCTGACGCCGTCGGAGCCGCAGATCGACGTGGGCGCCGGTATTGCGGACCAGCTTGCGCGCTGGCGCGGGCATGTGAAGCCTGGGGCGGCGGTGGCGTTTGAGCCATCGCATGGGGATGTGCCGCCTGCGGCGCGGTAGCTCGCCCTTCTTGCTCGTCATCCCGGCGCAGGCCGGGATCCAGTAACGGTATCGTTTGATTTTCGCGGTGACGCGATTTGGCCGCTTATGCAGCGGGCATTTCGGACGCCTGCCGGCGCCCGAGTCACTTTCTCTTTGCTGGCTCAAAGAGAAAGTAACCAAAGAGAAATAGCCTTAGAGCAAAGGCTCGCGACGCGACTAGAAGGAGCAGTGGACGGCTGCGGTAACCTGATTAACCTGGGTCTACACGAAACATCAGTGCGTTTACGTAACGGCTGCTTCAACGTGCCGTGGCCGAGAGGATGTTCAAGAACTGAGGCCAGCTTTTGAGCTGCCTGTTACCTCAACCTCCCAGTACGAATCCTTCTCCCTCCGGGAGAAGGTGGCGGCAACCGGATGAGGGTTCGGGCGGAGCGCAGCGTTACACCCCGCGACGCTGGCGTAGGTTGGGGTGAGCGTAGCGAACCCCAACGTGGCGAAGCGCGTGAAGGTGCGGGTGTTGGGGTTCGCCTGCGGCTCACCCCAACCTACGCCGGCAAGATTTGGCCTTGCGCTCCGCCCGGCCCCTCACCCTGCCCTCTCCCCGGAGGGGAGAGGGATGAAAGCGTGAGGTAGGCAGGAACGAAGAACCAAAGCCAGCCTCAGTTCTTGAACATCCTCTCGGCAACGGCACGTTGAAGCACCCGCTACGTAAACGCACTGTCGTTTCGTGTAGACCCAGGTTAATCAGGTTACCGCAGCCGCCCACTGCTCCTTCTAGTCGCGTCGCGAGCAGTGGCTCTTAGGCCATTTCTCTTTGGTTACTTTCTCTTTGGGCCAGCAAAGAGAAAGTGACCCGGGCGCCGGCAGGCGCACGGAATGCCCGCTGCATAAGCGGCCAAATCGCGACAACCACACCTAGTCGCTACTGGATCCCGGCCTACGCCGGGATGACGAGCAAGGACTCCACCAACCCCTTAGTGGCGCTGGCTATGCCGCGCCTCCAGCACACGGCACACCTCACGCATGCCGAGGCCACGCGCGCGCAGCACCACCATCAAGTGGAACACCAGATCAGCGGCCTCGCCGAGCAACGCCTCATCATCCTGCGCCACCGCAGCGAGAGCGGTCTCCACCCCCTCCTCACCCACCTTCTGCGCCATACGGCGAATACCACCCTCAAACAGACGCGTGGTGTAGCTGCCCTCCGGGCGCTCAGCGTGGCGCCGCTCCACCAACCGGTCGAGCACGGCCAGAAAGCCCAACGGCGGCGCCACCCCCACCTGCTCGCCGAAGCAGCTCGACGTGCCGAGATGGCAAGTCGGTCCCTGCGGTTCCGCCTGCACCAGCAGCGTGTCTGCGTCGCAATCCACGCGCAGCGACTTCAACGCCAGCACGTGTCCCGAGCTCTGGCCCTTGGTCCACAAACGCTGCTTGCTGCGGCTGAAGAACGTGACCTGGCCGGAATCCCGCGTCTTCGCCAAAGCCTCGGCATTCATATAGCCGAGCATCAGCACCTCGCCGGTCAGCCAGTGCTGCACCACCGCGGGCAGCAGGCCGTCGCCCTTGCTCCAGTCCAGTCGCGCGAAGTCGGTGTTGAAGTCGGTCATGGTCGATTCCGGTCAGAGACGTGTCGCAATGCCCGCGCCACGCAGGTAGTGCTTGAGCGCGGGAATGGCGATCGTGCCGCTGTGGAACACGCTGGCCGCCAATGCGCCGTCCACGTCGGCCACCGCGAACGCATCGCGGAAATGCTCCGGCGCACCCGCGCCGCCGGAGGCCACCAGCGGCACGCGGCACAACCTGCGTGCGGCGTGCAGCTGCTCCAGGTCGTAGCCTTCGCGCACGCCGTCGCTGCCCATGCAATTGAGCACGATCTCACCGGCGCCCAGGTGCTGGGCCTCCTCGATCCAGTCCAGCGTGCGCCGCGCCAGGGCCTGGGTCTTGCCCGGGTCGCCGGTGTACTGGCGCACGCGCCATTCGCCGTCGGCGTCGCGCAGGCTGTCAACGCCGACCACCACGCATTGCACACCGAATGCATCGGCCAGTTCGCCGATCAGCGCGGGCCGTTCCAGCGCGGGCGAGTTGACCGAGATCTTGTCGGCGCCGGCGTGCAGCACGGTGCGCGCTTCTTCCACGCTGCGGATGCCGCCGGCCACGCAGAACGGGATGTCGATCTCGCGCGCCACGCGCTCGACCCAGCCGCGGTCCACGCTGCGCCCTTCCGGGCTGGCGGTGATGTCGTAGAACACCAGTTCGTCGGCGCCTTCGTCGCGGTAGCGCATGGCCAGCTCGACGATCTCGCCCATCACCACGTGGTCGCGGAAGCGCACGCCCTTGACCACCTTGCCGTCGCGCACGTCCAGGCAGGGAATGATGCGGCGGCTCAGCATGCCAATGCCTCCTCGATGGTGAAGCGGCCTTCCAGCAGGGCGCGGCCCAGGATCACGCCCTGCGCGCCCGCGTCACGCGCCGCCACGATGTCTTCTATGGAGCGCACGCCGCCGGAAGCCTGCACGGCCAGCGCCGGCACGCTGCGCGCGAGCTCGCGGTAAAGCTCCAGGTTGAACCCGGCCAGCATGCCGTCGCGGTCGATGTCGGTGCACAGCAGCTGCTGGGCGCCGCGCTCGGCGTACCAGGGTGCCAGTTCGTCCAGCGAGCGGGCTTCCAGTTCGGTCCAGCCGGCGCTGGGCAGGGCCCAGCGCCCGTCGATGCGGCGCGTGTCCAGCGCGATGGTGAACCGCTCCGCGCCGTACTCGTGCAGCCAGCCGCCGACCCGTTCGGGCTCGCGGATGGCCACGCTGCCGAGCACCACGCGCGCCACGCCGGCATCGAACAGGCGGCGCAGATCGTCCTCGCCGCGCACGCCGCCGCCGGCCTGCACGTGCATGCCGTCGCGGGCGATCGCCTCGATCACGCGCAGGTTGTCCAGGCTGCCGGAACGGGCCCCGTCCAGGTCCACCACATGCAGCCACATGGCGCCCGCGCCGGCGTAGCGCAGGGCCAGCGCGCGCGGCTCGAACTCATAGGTGGTCTGCTGGGCGTAGTCGCCCTGGCGCAGGCGCACCACGCGGCCGGCGCGCAGATCGATGGCGGGGATGACGGTAAAGCTCATAGTTCGAGGAAGTTCTGCAGGAGCCTGGCGCCGACGGCGGCGGAACGCTCGGGGTGGAATTGCATGCCGTGGAAATTGCCGCGCGCGACGACGGCCGAGAACGCACCGCCGAAATCGGCGCTGGCCAGCGTGTGCTCGCCCGGCGGCAAGGCGTAGCTGTGCACGAAGTAGGCCCAGCCTTCGTGCCCCGGTCCGTTCCCGAGCCCGGCCACCAGCGGATGCCCGCGCTCGACGCGCAGCTTGTTCCAGCCCATGTGCGGCACGCGCAGCTCCGGCGTGTCGGCGAAACGGCGCGCCGCGCCGGGGATCACGCCCAGGCACTCGGTATCGCCTTCTTCCGAGCGCTCGAACAGCAATTGCATCCCCAGGCACACGCCCAGCACCGGCTGGGTGAGCGAGCGCATCAGCTCCACCAGCCCCAGCTCGCGCAGGCGCGCCATGCCGGGGCCGGCGGCGCCGACGCCGGGCAGGATCACCTTGTCGGCGGCGCGGATCGCCTGCGCATCGGCGGTGAGCGCCGCATCCGCGCCCAGCCGCTGCAGGGCGTAGCGCACCGAGCCGATATTGGTGCCGCCCGCATCGACCAGCACCACGGCCATTACAGCGCTCCCTTGGTGCTGGGCAGCTCGCTGCCCTCGCGGCGGATGGCGTCGCGCAGGGCGCGCGCCACCGCCTTGAAGCAGGCCTCGACCATGTGGTGCGCGTTCTCGCCGTAGACGCTCAGGTGCAGGTTCGCGCCCAGGGTCTCGCACAGCGAGCGGAAGAAATGCGGCACCAGCTCGGTCGGCACCTCGCCCACGCGTTCGCGCGGGAAATTGCCGTCGAACACGAAGTACGGGCGGCCCGAAAGATCCAGCGCCGCGCTGGCTTCCGATTCGTCCATCGGCAGCACGAAGCCGTAGCGGCCGATGCCACGCTTGTCGCCCAGCGCCTGCCGCAACGCCTGCCCCAGGGCCAATGCGCAGTCCTCGATGGTGTGGTGCTCGTCGATATGCGTGTCGCCGTCGCACTCAAGTTCCAGCGCGAAGCCGCCGTGCTTGCCGATCTGCTCCAGCATGTGGTCGAAGAAGCCCAAGCCGGTGCGGGCCTTGGGCTCGGCCACGCGGTCCAGGTCCACGCTTACCGTGATGCGGGTTTCCTTGGTGTTGCGCACGACCGTGGCGGTGCGCGGCGCATCCAGCAGCTGGTGCGCGATCTCTTCCCACGACTGGCCCTTGGGCCCGACCAGGAAGCCGCGCACGCCCATGTTGGCGGCGAACTGCAGGTCGGTCTGGCGGTCGCCCACCATGGCCGAGAGGCCGCGGCTCCAGCTGTCGTCGGCCAGGTAATGGCGCAGCATGCCGACACCGGGCTTGCGCGTGTCCAGCCCGTCGCGCGGGAAGCTGCGGTCGATCAGCACTTCGCGGAAGCGGATGCCCTGCGAGGACAGGATGCGCATCAGCAGCTCGTGCGGGCCGGTGAAATGCGCCTCGGGGAAGCTGTCGGTGCCCAGGCCGTCCTGGTTGGTGACCATCACCAGCTCGTAGCCGGCGGCCACGCAGCGCTGCAGCGCGGCGATCACGCCGGGCAGCAGGGCGAGTTTCTCGTAGCTGTCGATCTGTTCGTCGGCCGGTTCCTCGATCAGGCAGCCGTCGCGGTCGACGAAAAGCATCTTGCGGCTCATACGCGTCCTCCATTCAGCACTTCGAGCACACGCGTATTCTCCGCCGGAGTACCCAGGGTAATGCGCAAGGCATCGGCAAGATTCGGATAACGCCGTACGTCGCGGACCACGATCCCGGCCGCGAACAGGCGCTGATAGGCGCCGCCGGCATCGTCGAAGCGCACGGCAAGGAAATTCGCCTGCGAAGGCAGCACCTCGCGCACGCCCGGCACGGCGGCCAGCGCGGCGGCCATGCGGCTGCGCTCTTCACGCACGATGCGGATATGTCCGGCCGCTTCCGCCTGGCCCGGCACCGACAGGCCGTCCAGCGCCGCCGTCACGCAAGGCAGCGGCAGCGGATACGGCGGAATGATCCGACGCAACAGGGCGATCACCTCGGCATTTGCCAGCAGCGTACCGACGCGCGCGCCGGCCAGCGCCCAGGCCTTGGACAAGGTGCGCAGCACGGCGAGGTTGTCGTAAGTGTCGATCAGCTCCGCCACGCTGCCGCCATCGGCGAATTCGACATAGGCCTCGTCCACCACCAGCAGCGCGCGGCCGGCCAGCTCGCGCGCCAGGCGCTCGATGGTGGCGCGCGGCACCGGCTGTCCGGTGGGATTGTTCGGCGTGCAGACGAAGACCAGCTTCACCGCCGGCGTGATGGCGGCCAGCAGAGCGTCGGCATCCACCGTGAAATCGGCGGCGAGCGGCACCTCCACGATGCCCGCGTCCTGGATGCGCGCGCACACCGAGTACATGCCGAAGGTCGGCGGCTGGATCGCGATGGCGTCGCGCCCCGCGCGGCAGAACGCGCGCACCAGCAGGTCGATCGCCTCGTCGCTGCCGCGGCCGACCAGCAGTTGCTCCTCGCGCACGCCGTAGAGCTGGGCCAGCGCCTGCAGCAGCGCGGCCGGCTGCGGATCGGGATAGCGGTTGCAGCCCTGCCCCGCCGCGCCCGCCGGCGCCCAGGCCGATTCGTTCGCATTGAGCAGGATGGCGCCGCCGCTGGCTTCCATGCGCGCTGAGGAATACGGCTGCATGGCGCGGATCTCCGGACGCGCCAGATCGAGCACGCTCATGCCTTCGCCTCCAGCGCGGCCAGGCGCAGCGTCACCGCGCGGCGGTGCGCTTCCAGTTGCTCGGCGGCGGCCAGGGTCGCGGTGCAGGGGCCGATCGCGCGCAGGCCGTCGGCGCTCAGTTCCTGCACGGTGATCTGCTTCTGGAAACTGGCCACCGACACGCCGCTGTAGCTGCGCGCATAGCCGTAGGTGGGCAGCACGTGGTTGCTGCCGCTGCAGTAGTCGCCCACCGATTCCGGCGTCCAGGCGCCGAGGAAGATCGAGCCGGCGCTGTCGATGCCGTCCAGCAGCGCGCGCGGCGCGGCCACCTGCAGGATCAGGTGCTCCGGCGCGTAGCGGTTGCTTACCGCCACCGCCTGTTCCAGCGAATCGACCAGGATCAGGCGGCTCTGCGCCAGCGCCTGCGTCGCGATGTCCGCCCGCGGCAAGGCCGCGCACTGGTTGTCGACTTCCACCGCCACGCGGTCCAGCAGCGCATCGGAGGGACTGAGCAGGATCACCTGCGAGTCGGGGCCATGCTCCGCCTGCGACAGCAGGTCGGCGGCGACGAATTCCGGATCGGCCTGGCCGTCGGCGATCACCAGCACTTCCGAAGGACCGGCCGGCATATCGATCGCGGCGCCGTCCGGGTCGCCGGATACTTGCAGCTTGGCCTCGGTGACCCAGGCATTGCCGGGGCCGAACAGCTTGTCGCAGCGCGGCACGGTTTCCGTGCCATAGGCCATGGCGGCGATCGCCTGCGCGCCGCCCAGCTTGAACACGCGGTGCACGCCGGTGACGCGCGCGGCATACAGCACCGCCTCGTCGCAGCGGCCGTCCGCGCGCGCGGGCGAGCACAGCACGATCTCGCGGCAGCCGGCGATGCCCGCCGGCACGCCGAGCATCAGCGCGGTCGACGGCAGCGGCGCGCTGCCGGCCGGCACGTACAGGCCGACTTTGGCGATCGGACGCAGCACGCGTTCGACGCGCACGCCCGGGGCGGTGTCCACGGCGACGGGTCGCGGCGCAGACTCGCGATGGAAGGCCGCGATGCGCGCGGCGGCTTCTTCGATGGCGGCCTTGAGCTCCGGTGCGAGCGCCGCTTCGGCGGCGGCGAATTCCTCCGCTGTCACCTCGATCGCCTCGATCGCGCAGCGGTCGTACTTCGCGCTCAGCTCGCGCAAGGCGGCATCGCCTTCGGCGCGCACCTTGGCGACGATCGCCTCGACGCCGCGGCGCAGTTCCTCCGCGCGCGACTGCGCGGGACGGGCCAGTGCCTGCACCTGCGCCGCGGGATCGAGCGCATTCCAGTCCAGTCGTTTCATGCCAGCATCTTCTCCACCGGCAGCACGAACATCTCGCGCGCGCCGGCCTTCTTGATCTCTTCCAGCTGCCGCCAGCTCACCTCGCCCGCGCACAGCGCCTGCAGCATCAGCTGGTCCGGCTGCCCCGCCACCGGCAGCAGGGTCGGCTGCGGGCCGCCCGGCAGCAGGCGGGTCACCGCGTCCAGGTGCTGGCGCGAGGTCTGCAGCAGCAGCAGGCGCGACTCGCGCACCTGCATCACGCCGTCGAGGCGCTTAAGCAGCAGCTCGATCATGTCGCCGCGCTCGTCGGTGGGCAGCACCTTGGGGCCGGCCAGCACCGCCTCGCTTTCCAGCAGCACGTCGGCCTCGCGCAGCTGGTTGGCGACCAGGGTGCCGCCGCTCTGCACCAGATCGCAGATCAGGTCGGCCGTGCCCAGCCGCGGCGCGATCTCGACCGAACCGGCCAGGGTCACCACGCCGGCGTCGACGCCGCTGCGGCGCAGCCAGTCGCGCAGCAGTCCCGGATACGAGGTGGCGATGCGCAGCCCGGCCAGCTGCGGCGGCTGCTCGTAGTTCATCTCTTGCGGCACCGCGATCGACAGCCGGCAGCGGCCGAAGCCGAGCGGCCGCCATTCGGCCAGCGGTTCGGTCTCGCGCCCGTCGGTAAGCGAGTACTCGCTGAGCACGTTGCGGCCGACGATGCCGAGGTCGCACACGCCCTGGGCGATCAGCCCCGGGATGTCGTCGTCGCGGACCAGCAGCAGGTCGACCGGCTCGCCTTCGCCGAACAGGAACAGCTTGTCGCGGCTCTGGCGGAAGCTGAGGCCGCAGCGGTTGAGCAGGTCCAGCGCCGGCTCGGTCAGCCGGCCGGATTTCTGCATGGCGATACGCAGGCGGTCACGCGGTTTCATGCACGCCCCTTCTTCGCCGCCCGGCGGCGCGACGCACGGGCCGCGGCGGCGAGATAGCCGCCATTGCCCTGGTTGAGGAAGCGCGCCACGCGCCCGATGGTGGTGATGCTCACCGCCGTGCGCTCGTGGATCTCCCGGTACGGCACCTCGTCCAGCAGATACGGCACCACCCGCCAGCGATCCACCAGCACTTCCAGCTCGGCCGGCGTGCACAGGTCGCGCAGGAAGGCGCTCATCTCCTCGGTGTTCTTCAACGACAGCAAGGCCTCGCTCAGACTGAGCTCGGCGGACTCGGCAGGCAGTTCGGGATCCAGCGATCGACGCTTCATAATGTACTAACGCGTTAATACAGTGGAGCAGACTATAACCCGCTTGTGCGCTTGCAGCAAGCCCGCTACCCGGGGCTTATTGCCCACCCGGACCGCCACACCCGCAACGACCGCTTCACCCGCCCAAGGCCTACAATCCGCGACTTTCCGCCCCAACGCGCCCCATGACCGACACGCGCCCCGTCGCCCCGACCGCCCATCTCCTCCTGCTCACCACCACCGTCTTCGCCCTGGTCTGCGGCGCCGCCCAGTTCTGGCGGCACGACCTCGACCCCATCGCCATCCCCCTCAGCTTCTATCTCACCGGTCCCGGCGGCGCCTACGTGCGCCTGGCGTATTACCTGATCTCGGCCGGCCTGCTGGGCTTTGCCTTGGGCGGATACCGCGCAACATCGCCACCACTGCGCAGCCGCCTGGCCTCGACGCTGTTCGCAGGCGCCGGCCTGGCCCTGCCCGTCGTCGCACTCACCGAGCTATTCCTCGGCTCACCGTACGAACAACCGGCACGCCTGATTCACGGCCTCGCCGCGCAGGCCACGTTTCTGTGGCTGAGTTTCGGGATGCTGCTGTTGAATGCACGCTGGCGACGCGATGCCCTGCTGCGCACAGGCAGCACGGCGGGATGGATCGTGGCGTGGCTCGCGACCGTGGTGCTGTGGTCCCACGTATTCCTGCGCGACCTGCCGCATGGGCTGATGCAGAAGCTGACGATCGGCTTGATTCTGGTGTGGCTCGCATGGGCGGCGCGGCATATGCGGCGCGCGGCTGGCGTCAGATAAAGGGCTTTGGCTCGATGCGTGTTGCCGCAAGCCTTGGCCCCTCACCCTGCCCTCTCCCCGGAGGGGAGAGGGGTGATGTCGTGAGGCAGGCAGGAACGAAAAGCAAAAGCTGGCCCCGGTCGCTGAACGTCCTCTCGGCAACGGCACGTTGAAGCACCCGCTACGTAAACGCACTGTGGTTTCGTGTAGACCCAGGTTAATCAGACTACCGCAGCCGCCCACTGCTCCTTCTAGTCGCGTCGCGAGCCTTTGCTCTAAGGCTATTTCTCTTTGGTTACTTTCTCTTTGAGCCAGCAAAGAGAAAGTGACCCGGGCGCCGGCAGGCGCACGGAATGCCCGCTGCATAAGCGGCCAAGTCGCGACAACCTCACCTAGTCGCTACTGGATCCCGGCCGACGCCGGGATGACGAGTAGGGAGGCCTACGCCAGGACGACGAGCATTCAGCCGACAGCGCGCCGCTGCACCAGCTCGCACACCGTGCGCACATCCCCATCCATCGCGCGATCACGCGACATAAACCCAATGTGCCCACGCAACACATCGTGCGCCTTGCGCACCGCCTCCCCCGCGTGGAAATCCCCCACCCCGGCCAAGGCCGAGGTCAACTGCTGCACCTCCGCAGCAAACTGCGCGTAATGCGCATGATCCTCCCGCGGCGCATTCGCCACCTTGGCCGCCAGCGCCCTCCAGTCGCCACGCGCCGCCAACCGCCGCGCGGCATTCAACATCGCCTGGCGCAAATCCAGCGCCTGCGCCGCCGTATACAACTCCAACGCAATCACATGGCTGAGATCATCCAGCATCTCCAGCACATGCCGCGCCTCATTGGCGCCCATGGAGACATGATCCTCGGCATTGGCACTCGTCGGCACCGAGTAGACGCTGGCCGGATGCGCCCGCGTCGCCAGATCGTTGACCAGCGCCGCCGCCGTGTACTGCACGATCATGAAGCCCGAGTCGGTACCGTCCTCGTTGCCGGTAAGAAACGCCGGCAGCCCGTCGTTGGTCGCCGGATCCACCAGCTTGTTGAGCCGGCGCTCGGAAATCGAAGCCAGCACCGGAATCGCGGCCTTGACGTAGCTCATCGCCAGCGCCAGCGGCATCCCATGGAAATGGCCCGCCGAAATCACCTGCTCCTCGATGAACTGCGCACCCTCCGCGTCCGGGAAGATCAGCGGATTGTCGGTCACCGCATTGAGCTCGATATCGATCACGCGGCAGGCCTGCGCCCAGGCATCGCGCACCGCGCCATGCACCTGCGGCATGCAGCGCAGGCAATAGGCGTCCTGCGGCTGGTGCTTCTTGCCGCCCTTGAACGGCAGGAAGCGGCTGTAGAAGGCCTCGCGGCCGTGGCGCTGATTGGCCGGCACCCAGTCCCAGCCGATGTCGAAGCTGAGCGCCTGGTCTTCCGGCGCCGTCCACGCATCGGAAGCCCACTGCTTGAAGCGCGGCACCAGGTGGTAAGGAATATCCACCAGCGTGCTTTCGGTCAGCAGCTCGCGCACGTGCCCGGCGGCTTCCACCTGGCCGGGATGCGGGCGCAGCGCGTGCACTTCCGGGCGCAGCGCGCCGCTGCGGCCGGCGAAGGCGTCCAGCGTCATGGCGGCGGCCAGGTCCGCGGTGTCCAGCAGGTATTCCAGCGTGTCCAGCGCCAGCGCGGCGGTGGCCAGCATCTGCGCGGTGCCGTTGTTCAGCGCCAGGCCTTCCTTGAAGGACAGGCGGATCGGCACCAGGCCCGCGCGCTCCAGCGCTTCGGCGCCAGGCAGGCGCTCACCCTGGTAGAACGCTTCGCCGCCGCCGAGCAGCACGATGGCCAGGTGCGACAGCGGGGCGAGATCGCCGCTGGCGCCGACCGAGCCCTTCTCCGGCACCACCGGCACCACGCCGCTGTTGAGCAGCGCGGCCAGCGCGCGCAGGGTTTCCACGCGGATGCCCGAATGGCCGCGCATCAAGGTATTGATGCGGATCACCAGCATGGCGCGCACCACGTCCTCGGCGAACGGCTTGCCCACGCACACGGCATGGGTGGTGATGAGGTTGTGCTGCAGTTCTTCCAGCAGCGTGCCTTCCGGCTTTTCAGGGTGGCCGCCGGGCAGCTCATCGCGCAGGCGATGCGCGCCCAGCAGCTTGTCCGCGTTGCTGCCGAAACCGGTGGTGACGCCGTAGGTCGGCTCGCCGCAGCTCACCTTGTCGGCGAGGAAATCCGCGGCGCGCTGCACGCGCGCCAGCTGCGCCTCGTCCAGCACCACCGGCACGCGCTCGCGCGCGGCGGCAACCAGTTGCGCGCGAGTGAGGCTGCTGCCATCGAGTCGGATCTGCTCACGCTCATGGATATGGCTCATAGGTGTGCTCCGCGCCGGTGGGCGCTGGTCTCATGGGGAATGGGGATGCGGCAAGAGGAACCGCGCGGACGCCATCGGCGACGGCGTCCGCGCCGGGATCACGGCGCGATCTCGGCCTGCGCCAGCTCGACGCGCAGCGTCTTGATCAGTTCCGCGCGGGCGACTTCGAACTGGTCCTCGCGGCGCATGTCCTTCACCGTGACCACGCCCTTGGCCAGTTCGTCCTCGCCCAGCACCAGCACGAAGCGGATGCCCGCGCGGTCGGCGTACTTGAACTGCCTGGCCAGCTTGCCGCCTTCCAGCACCACCTCGGTGGCGATGCCGGCGCCGCGCAGTTCGCTGGCCACGGCCAGGTAGTCGGCCATGCGCGACTCGTCCATCTGCGTGACCAGCACGTCCACCGTGCTGCGCGCGGTGCTGACCAGGCCGGCTTCGCGCAGCTGCCAGTACAGGCGGGTCAGGCCGATGGAGATGCCCACGCCCGGCAGGCGCGACTTGGTGTACTGGCCGGCGAGGTTCTCGTAGCGGCCGCCGGAGCAGATCGAGCCGATCTGCGGGTAGTCGTTGAGCGTGGTCTCGTAGACGGTGCCGGTGTAGTAGTCCAGGCCGCGCGCGATCGACAGGTTCAGCGCGAAATGCGATTCCGGCACGCCGAAGTCGCGGATCAGGCCCAGCACTTCCTTCAGCTCCGCACGGCCCTGCTCCATCGACTCCGGACCCGCGCCGAGCGCGTCGAGCTGCTCGAACGCCTCGCGCACCGAGCTGGAACGCACCTGCACGAAGGCGAGGATCTTCTCGGCCACGTCGGCGGCCAGGCCGAAGCTTGCGCCGGTGAGCGTCTCGCGCACGTAGTCGGCGCCGCGCTTGTCCAGCTTGTCCACTTCGCGCAGCACCAGGGTCTGCTGCTCGGCGTCGCTCACGCCCAGGCTCTCGAAGAAGCCGCGCATCAGCTTGCGGTTGTTGAGCTGGATGGTGAACGCGCCGATGTTCAGCTCGCGGAATACGCTGTAGATGACCGCCGGCAGCTCGGCGTCGTAGCGCACCGACAGGCCGTCCTTGCCGATCACGTCGATGTCGCACTGGTAGAACTCGCGGAAGCGGCCGCGCTGGGCACGCTCGCCGCGGTACACGCGCTGCATCTGGTAGCGGCGGAACGGGAAGCTCAGGTCGTGCTCGTGCTCGGCCACGTAGCGGGCCAGCGGCACGGTGAGGTCGAAGCGCAGGGCAAGCTCGGGCTTCTCGCCCTGCTCCAGCGACCCGGTGGACTGCACGAAATACACCTGGCGCTCGGTCTCGCCACCGGTCTTGGTCAGCAGCACCTCGGAGAACTCCATCACCGGCGTTTCCACCGGCAGGAAACCGAAGCGCTCGTAGTTGCGGCGGATCGTGTCGAGCATGCGCTGGAACGCGATCTGGTCGAGCGGCAGCAGCTCGAGTACACCGGGCATGGTGCGGGCCGGGGTAAGCGCCATGAAATCCTCTGCTTCGAAAGGGAAACGCTGCCGGCGCCATGGCGCGCGGCGGTAGCCGCATAGGTTAGCAGAAGGCCTGCGCGGCCCTTCGCCGGGCGCGGCGCGGAATCGGAATGTTCCGGACCTGTTGCGAAGTCCGCCGAGGGTCATTAAGATACGCGGCTCCCACGGGGTGTAGCTCAGCCTGGTAGAGCGCTACGTTCGGGACGTAGAAGTCGCATGTTCGAATCATGTCACCCCGACCAATTCGATGATCAAGCCGGCCCAGCGCCGGCTTTTTCATGTCCGCGCTTCGCCGCGGCAACGCAGGCAGCTCAGTCGAGCAGCGCCAGTTCGGCCAGCCGGTCCATTTCCTCGGCGTCGAAGCCCGCTTCCAGCCGCGCCTGCCGGTTGAACGGTCCGCGCGGCGTGCGGCCCATGTAGCCGCGCAGCAGATCCAGGAAGGCCTGGCGCGGCTCCAGCCCGTCGCGTTCGCAGCAGTGGCGGAACCAGCGCGTGCCGGCGGCGACGTGCGCCACTTCCTCGCGCAGGATCACTTCCAGGATCGCGATGGTGCGCTCGTCGCCCGCGCCGCGCAGGCGCTCGATGATGCCGGGCGTCACGTCCAGCCCGCGCGCTTCCAGCACGCGCGGCACCAGGGCCATGCGCGCGGTGTCGTGATGCGCGGTCTTCTCGGCCATTTCCCACAGGCCGTTGTGCGCGTCGAAATCGCCGTAGGCGTGGCCCAGTTCCGCCAGGCGCTCGCTGAGCATGTCGAAGTGGCGCGCCTCGTCGTGGGCGCAGCTGGCCCAGTCGCGGTAGTAGGCGCCGGGCTTGCCGCGGAAGCGGTAGACCGCGTCCCAGGCCAGGTTGATCGCGTTGAATTCGATATGCGCCACGGCATGCACCAGCGCCGCGCGGCCTTCGGAGCTGCCGAGGCCGCGGCTGGGCACCTTGCTGGCGTGGACCAGCAGCGGGCGTTCGGGGCGGCCGGGCGCGCCGATGGGTTCGGGCGCCGGCGAGGCCGGATCCGGCTGCAGTTCGCCGGCCAGCAAGGCGTTCCAGGCCGCGTGCGTCAGGCGCACTTTCTCCGCCGGATCGGTGGCGTCGAGGCAGCGCTTCGCGGCTTGGTACAGGTCGTTCATGACGCAAGTGTAGGTTGGGGTGAGCCGCAGGCGAACCCCAACATCGCGATGCGCACGGCGGTGGCGGTGTCGGGGTTCGCCTGCGGCTCACCCCGACCTGCCCGTTGCGGCAGGGTGCTTACGCGCTGCGGCGCGCCGCCTTCGCATCGTCCGAGCGCAGCATCTCGATCTGTTCCAGATACTGCTTGTCCAGCCCGGTGACGTATTCGCCGTTGAAGCAGGAGGCGTCGAAGTGGGTCAGCGACTCGTTGCCGTCCTGCACCGCCCAGAACAGGTCCTTCAGGTCCTGGTAGATCAGCCAGTCGGCGCCGAGCACCTGCTCCACTTCCTTCTCGGTATGGCCGGCGGCGACCAGTTCCGACGCGGCCGGCATGTCGATGCCGTACACGTTCGGATAGCGCACCGGGGGCGCGGCGGAGGCGAAGAACACGTTGCGCGCGCCGGCATCGCGCGCCATCTGGATGATCTGGCGCGAGGTGGTGCCGCGCACGATGGAGTCGTCCACCAGCAGCACGTTCTTCTTGCGGAATTCCAGCTCCACCGGATTGAGCTTGCGGCGCACCGATTTCACGCGCTCGCCCTGCCCCGGCATGATGAAGGTGCGGCCGATATAGCGGTTCTTGACGAAGCCCTCGCGGAACGGCACGCCCAGCGCCTCGGCCAGCGCGCTGGCGGCGGTGCGGGCGGTGTCGGGGATGGGAATGACCGCCTCGATGCCGTGGTCCGGACGCTCGCGCAGGATCTTCTCGGCCAGCTTCTGGCCCATGCGCAGGCGCGCCTTGTAGACCGAGACGTTCTCGATCATCGAGTCCGGCCGCGCCAGGTACACGTATTCGAAGATGCACGGCGCATGCGTGGCGCCCTCGGCGCACATGCGGCTGAACAGCTGGCCGTCGACGCTGATGAACACCGCCTCGCCCGGCGCCAGGTCGCGCAGGCGCTTGAAGCCGAGGATGTCCAGCGCCACCGACTCCGACGCCACCGCGTATTCGCGGCCTTCCGCGGTGACGCGCTCGCCCAGCACCAGCGGACGGATGCCGTTGGGATCGCGGAAGGCCAGCAGGCCGTAGCCCAGGATCAGCGCCAGGCAGGCGTAGCCGCCGCGCGCGCGGGCGTGCACGCCGGCCACGGCCTTGAAGATGTGGTCGGGCGTGAGCGCCATGCGGTCCTGGATCTGCAGCTCGTGCGCCAGCACGTTGAGCAGCACTTCGGAATCCGAATCGGTGTTGATGTGGCGGCGGTCGTCCTCGAACATCTCGCGCCGCAGCGTTTCGGTGTTGACCAGGTTGCCGTTGTGCGCGAACGCGATGCCGTAGGGCGAGTTCACGTAGAACGGCTGCGCTTCCGAGGAACCCTCGGAACCGGCGGTGGGATAGCGGCAATGGCCCATGCCGATGCGGCCGCGCAGGCCGGTCATCGCGGTCTGGTTGAACACGTCGCGCACCAGGCCGTTGCCCTTGTGCAGGCGCAGCCGCGCGCCCTCGACGGTGGCGATGCCTGCCGCGTCCTGGCCGCGGTGCTGCAGCACGGTCAAGCCGTCGTAGAGGGCCGATGCCACCTCGGTGGTACCGACGATGCCGATGATTCCGCACATGGTTGTGATGCCTGTAAGTGCTTTAAGGATTCGTTGTCTGGCGCGGGGCGGCTTCCACTGCCTTGGGGTCGCGCGCGGCGCTCATGGCGGCCGGGTCGCGCGGTACCGCGGCGTCCGCGCCGGGCGCGCGCGCTGCGCTGCGGGCCGGTGCGGGCGCCAGGCCCTGCAGTGCCGCCGGCAGGCCTTGCAGCTGGCCTTGCCATTGGCTGGGCAGTTGCGGCAGCTGGCTGGGCAACTGGGTCGGCAGCCGCAGCTCCGGCAGCTTGTCCGGCAGCGACGGCAGTCCGTCCATCGCCGTCGACGGCTGCTGCAGGAAGCGCCGGGCGCTGCTCGGCACCTGCTGGTTCAGCCAGCCGGCCACGCCGGTGAACTGCGGCAGCAAGGCCGACTGCTGCCACCACGGATCGCGCGTCAGCGCGGTGAGGCTCACCAGGAACACGCCTACCGTCACCACCAGCACGCCGCGCGCCAGGCCGAACAGCATGCCCAGCAGGCGATCCGTGCCGCTCAGGCCGGTGCCCTGCACCAGCCTGGCCACCAGGAAGCGCACCACGATGCCCAGCACCAGCACGCCGACGAAGGTGGTGGCATAGCCGGCTGCCAGGCGCGCCGAAGGCAGGCTGATCTTGTTCGCGTACAACTCCGCCACGTGCGGACCGAAGGTCCAGGTGATCCACGCCGCGGTGACCCAGATCAGCAGGCCCAGCACCTCGGAAATGAGGCCGCGCCACAACCCGATCAAGACCGAGATGCCCAGTACCGCCAGGATGATGTAGTCGGCCCAGTTCATGGCGGCGCTGGCCTCGATGCTCAGGGCGCGGAGACGACGTTGCCGGCGAGGCCGAGCTTGGTCTTGATCTGGTCGCGCACGCGCACCGCGTCGTCGCGCTGGGTCTGCGGGCCGGCGCGCACGCGCCACAGCTGCTTGCCGCTGGCGTTCACGGTGTCGACGTAGCCGTCGAAGCCGTTGGAACGCAGCTTGTCGCGCAACGCGGTGGCGTCGGCCTGGCTGCCCATCGCGGCTACCTGCACCGCCCAGCCGCCCGCGCGGGCGGCGGGCGCAGGCGCGGCGGCGGCCGGCTTGGCGGCGGGCGCCGCCGCGGCCGCGGCCGGAGCGTCGTCCTGCGCCGGCGTGCTGGCGCTGCCTTCGAGGCGGGCCGGGGCGCCGGGGATGGTCTGGGTGATCTTCAGGCGCGCGGCCTCGGCGGCGGCGCGGGTGTCGAACGGGCCGGCGGTGACCAGGGTCAGCTGCTTGCCCGCCTGGTTGAGCGGGCGGCTGGACACCGGATAGCCGAGCGCGCGCACGCGCTGGGTCAGGCTTTGCGCGCTGGCAGCGGAAGCGTAGGCGCTGAGATTGAGGGTGTAGCGGCCATGCGCCGCGGTCGCGGCCGGCAGGTCGGCGGCGGGTGCCGGGGGGGTGGCGGCGGGCTTGGTCTGCGCGGGAATCGCCGGCTGCGCGGCCGGCTTCGGCGGCGCGGCGGCCTGGTTCGGGATCACCGGCTGGCCGGGCGCGCCCGGGCGGGTGACCGTGGTCGGCGCCGGCTGCTGGCCGGCGGCAGGGTCGGTCTCGACGTCGCGCGGGCGGTTGGAACCGATCTCCACCGTGGCCAGCTTGTCCGAGCCGGCCGGCGTGGCGGCCTGGCCCGCGGCCGAGGAAGCCGCGGCCGGCGCGGCGGCGGCCGTGCCGGCGGTGGCGGCGCCCGGGGTCAGGCTCATGGTGCGCGTCTGCAGGTCGCGGTCCGGCGCCGGCGGGATGGCCAGGCTGACCGTTTCGTCGCCGCCGGTCTTGGGCGGCGTGCTGGAAAAGAACATCGGCACGAACAGAACCGCCAGCGCGATCAGGACGGCGGCACCCAGCAGACGTGTTTTCAAGACAGGCTCCAAGGCGGCAAAAGCGCAAACACGAAACGGCGGGATTATACCTGACGTGGACGATCACCCATGCGGACGCGGGAATGACCGTTTCGAGCGTTCAGTTCTGCAGCACCGCGGCGGCGACGAAGAAGGAACCGAACGCCAGGATGCGCTCGCCCGGAAGTGCCGCCGCACGCGCCGCGGCGAGCGCGCTGCCCACGTCGGCGTGAAGATCGAACGCGGCCGGCGGCAGCGCCATCTGCAATTCCTTGCGCAAGGCCTCCGCCGGCAGGCCGCGCGGCGTATCGCGCTCCAGCCCCGCCAGGTGCCAATGCCCGATGCGCGCGCCCAGCGCGGCGATCACGCCGCCCACGTCCTTGTCCGCCAGCGCGCCGTACACCGCATGCACGCGCCCGCCAGGATGCGCGTCCAGCCATTCGGCCAGCGCGCGCGCCGCCTGCGGGTTGTGGCCGACGTCGACGATCAGCGCCGGATCGCCGCCCAGCGCCTGCAGCCGCGCGGCGACGGCGGCGGTCTTCACGCCTGCGGCCGCGGCTGCCGCGAGCGCGGCGGACGGTATCGGCGCGTGCGTACCTTGCGCATGCAGCGCGGCGATCGCCGCCGCCGCATTGGCGTACTGCACCGGAGCGGCCAGCGATGGATCCGGCAGCCCGAACGCCGTGCCGTCGGCATGCCGCCAGGTCCAGCCCTGTGCATGGCGTTCCACCCGGAAATCCACGCCCGCCCGCTCCACCCGCGCGCCGATGGCGGCCAGCGCCTGCAGCAGGCCGGCCGGCGGCGCCGCCTCGCCCACGATCGCCGGGCGGCCGTGGCGGGCGATGCCGGCTTTCTCGCGGCCGATGCTGTCGCGGTCGTTGCCGAGCCAGTCCATATGGTCCAGATCGACGGTGGTGATCACCGCGACGTCGGCGTCGACGATATTGATCGCATCCAGCCGCCCGCCCAGCCCCACTTCCAGCACGGCGGCGTCCAGGTCCGCGCGCGCGAACAGGTCCAGCGCCGCCAGCGTGCCGAATTCGAAATAGGTCAGCGGAATATCGCCGCGCGCCGCCTCGATGCGTTCGAAGCTGTCGACCAGGGCCTGGTCGCCGGCATCCTGGCCGTCGATGCGGATGCGCTCGTTGTAGCGCAGCAGATGCGGCGAGGTGTAGCAGCCCACGCGGCGTCCGGCCGCGCGCAGCATCGCTTCGAGCATGGCCACGGTGGAACCCTTGCCGTTGGTGCCGCCGACGGTGACGATCCAGCGCGCCGGCGCCGGCGCGCCCATGCGCCGCCACACTTCGCGCACGCGCTCCAGGCCCAGCTCGATGCTGCGCGGGTTGACGCTTTCCTGATAGCTCAGCCACTCGGCCAGCGTGCGCGACATACAGGTGTTTCCAGATAGAGAGTCAGGCGTCCAGCGGACGCAGCCAGAAGCGCAACCGGTGGCTGCTCGGCGCGGCGGCGCCGGCTTCCTTCCAGTCCAGTGCGCAGAACATGTCGTCCTGGCGCGCATAGCCGCGCTTGTGCCAGAACGCATCGTTGGGGCGGTAATCGGCGGGGCGGCGCGGATCGTCGTGCGCGCGTTCCACCGCGCAGAAGGCGGTCAGGCGGAAACCGCTCAGGCGCCGCGCATGCGCTTCGCGTTCGTCGAAGAAGCGGTGGCCCAGGCCCTGGCCGCGATAGGCGGACAGCAAGACCGACTCGCCGAAATAGAACACCTCGTGCAGCGGCCATCCACGTTCGAGAAACGGCCGGTGGAAGGCCTCGCCGTCATCGGCCAGCGGCAGTCCCGTGGAAGCACCGACCACGCGGCCGCCGTCCAGCGCCAGCACGAACACGCTGCGCGGCGAGCGCGCGTAGGCGGTGAGGTAGCGCTGCTCGTAATCGGCATCGCCTTCGTACAGATACGGATACTCGCGGAACACCGCGATGCGCAGCCGCGCCAGGTCGCCCAGATAAGGGGCCACTGCCTCGCCGCTGCAGGTGATCACCTCGAGCGCCATGCTCAGCCGCCGACCTGGGCGATCCAGTCGTTGAGGTTGTAATAGTTGCTGACGCGGGCCAGCTTGCCGTCGCGGACGTCGAAGAACGCCCCGCCCGGCAGCACGTAGCGCTGGCCCCGCGCGGGCGGCAGGCCTTCGTCGTCGGCGAGGTATTCGCCGTGCACCACGTATTCGGCCGCGGCATGCGCGCCGTCGGCGCTGACCATCACCACGATGTCCTTCAGCTGCTCGCGGTAGCTGCGCTCCATGCGGCCGAGAAAGGCCTTGAACGCATCGATGCCGGTCTCGCGGCCGCCCTGGTTGATGTCGTGGGCGACGTCGCCGGCGAGACAGCCGAGCATGGCGGGCCAGTCGGCGGCATTGAACGCGGCGTAGTAGCGGCGGATCAGGGATTCGGTGGGGGACATGGAGGCTTTGGATTGCGGTTCGTGCGGCAAAGATTAATGCATCGCGCGCCCTACCCCCTCTCCCCTCCGGGGAGAGGGCTGGGGTGAGGGGCCGGGCGGAGCGGTGAGCGAAGGGTCGAAAAGACCTAGGGCTTTTCATTTCTTCGTAGAACCGCCATCGCGAGCACCCGCCCCTCATCTGCCTGCCGGCATCTTCTCCCCGGCGGGGAGAAGAGTTCTATCGATGGGTTTTGCGTAACCCTGCCGATACCAGCCTGCGCAGCACACGCTCCTGCAAACTGCCCTGCCCGATCAATTCCATCCGCACCAGCGCCTCGCCCTCGCCCTCCACCGGCTCCCCCGGCTGGAACAAGGCACGCAGCAACTCCCAGCGCCCGCGCCACGACCCGCTCTTCGACTTCAACCACCCCAGCGCCGGCAACAGCCGCTGTTCCACCTCGGTGAAGTCGCTGCCGAACGGGAAGGCCGGAAACAGGCCGCGGCGCTCCATCGCGCCCAGCGCCTCGCGCAGATGCTCCGGCGTGTTGAGGCGCCACTTCTCCGGAATCTGGAAATCCGGCGACAGCTTGCCCGCCGACTTCGCCTCCGCGCACAGCGCGTCGAGGAAGCGCGCATCGCTGATCGCCAGCATCGCTTCCACGCATTCGTTGTCGGACTTGCCGCGCAGGTCCGCCACGCCGTACTCGGTGACGAACAGATCGCGCAGATGCCGCGGAATGGTGCAGTGGCCGTAGTTGAAACGGATATTGGTCTCCACCGTGCCGCGCACCTTGCGGGTGGCGCGCAGCAGCAGGGCGGAACGTCCGTCCGGCAGCTCGTGCGCCATCGCCACGAAGTTGTACTGCCCGCCCACGCCGCTGACCACGCGGCCGTCTTCCAGGCCGTCCGACACCGCCGAGCCCAGCAGGGTCGCCATCATGCAGGTGTTGAAGAAGCGCGCGCCGCGGCGCTGCAGCGAGGCCAGCGCCTGGTGGTTGCCGTACAGCTGGTTG
This sequence comes from Dyella sp. SG609, assembly GCF_012275375.1. Taxonomy (GTDB): domain Bacteria; phylum Pseudomonadota; class Gammaproteobacteria; order Xanthomonadales; family Rhodanobacteraceae; genus Dyella_D; species Dyella_D marensis. The sequence goes on from NZ_JAAZQJ010000002.1 coordinate 503,070, forward strand.
ACGTTGGAGACGCGGCACATGTCGATCGCATCGGGATCGGCCGCCTCGGTTTCGTCCAGCCAGCGGTACAGCTCCCGCGTGCCGAGAAAGAACGCGCCGCGCAGGTAATGCCCGCCGGGCGTTTCCGGCGCCAGCCGCCCCGCCGCCGAAGCGCGCTCCAGGCCTAAGTTGTCCCAGCTGCGCCGCCGCAGGATGCCGGCGCGCTGCAGATGCATGAAGCCGTCCATCACCATTTCGCTGGCGCCGTACAGGCCGGTGTCGAACGGCGCCAGCCCGCCGAAGCGCGCGGCCAGCGCGTGGGTGGCGCCGCGCGGATCCAGCGCCACCAGGGCGCGGCGCCAGTGCACGTTGTCGCGCTGGCGCAGCAGCAGCGCATGCACCAGTGCGTCGGACAGCGCGCCGATGCCGATCTGCAGGCAGCCGCCGTCCTTCACCAGCGCGCTGGCGTGCAGGCCCAGCGCGTATTCGGCCAGGTCCACCGGCTGGCGCGGCAGGGCGAACAGCGGGGCGGCGGTTTCCGGCCGCAGTTCCAGGTCGAAGAAGTTTGCTTCCACTTCGGCGTGGCCGCTGAGGTACGGCAGATCCGGATGCACCACCGCCACGCACAGCGGCCGCGCGCGGCCGGCGGCCCGGGCCTGGTCGAGGAAATCCAGGGTGAGGTCCGGATTGCACGAAAGGCTGTAGCGCACGCCTTCGGGCGTCTCGCGGCGCGCGACCAGCTGCACCAGCAGATTGATGTCCTGCACCACCAGGTCGCGCGCGACGTGCGTGTAGTTCTGGCTGATGTAGTTGCGCTGCGCGCTGCCGGACTGCAGCAGCGCGCCGGACTGCATGTAGAACTCGTGCACCGCCACGTTCGTGGGCAAGGCATTGCGCGCCTGGTCCACGGCGTATTGCGGGTCTTCCGTGTCGAGGCCGAAGTGGCGGTCGAGAAAGGGTTTGGCGAAGCGCTCTTCCAGCCCCGGCTGCGGACGCGGACGGGTCAGCGACAAGGCGGTGTACAGCGTCATGGAGCGCGAGCCGTCGGCCTGGGTCAGCCGGTACAGCGCGTTGAGCAGCCCGTGCGGCTTGCCTAATCCGAGCGGCGCGGCGATGCGCAGATCGGGACCGAGCCGTTCGGCGATGTGCCGTGCGCAGGCTTCCGTGTCGGTACGACATTGCTCTGGCGTCATGGGCGCGGAGCATGCCAAAACGCAGTACATGCTGCATAGCCGGCGCTTTCATGCCCCCTTCACCCGCCGCGGCAGTCACAAGCCATGCCCTACACTGCCGGCATGAACTTCGCCGCGTCCCCGACCTCCCCCACCCGGCGCCTGGCCGAACAGGCGCTCAGCCGCGCCGCCGGCGCGCCGCTGCTGCCGGGCAACCGCATCGACCTGCTGATCGACGCGGCCGTGCATTTCGAAACCTGGCTGGCGGCGATCCGCGGCGCGCGCAAGCGCGTGCTGCTGGAGAACTACATCATCCGCGACGACGAGGTCGGCCGCGCCTTCCGCGACGCGCTGGTGGAGCGCGCCAGCAGCGGGGTGACGGTGGCGGTGGTGTACGACTGGATGGGCTGCCTGGGCCAGTCGCGCGCCAGCTTCTGGGCGCCGCTGCGCGCCGCCGGCGGCCAGGTGCGCAGCTTCAATCCGCCGCAGCTGGGCCAGCCGTTCGGCTGGATCAGCCGCGATCACCGCAAGCTGCTGGTGGTGGACGGCGAAAAAGGTTTCCTGTCCGGCGTGTGCATCAGCCAGAAATGGCTGGGCGATCCGGCGCGCGGCATCGCTCCGTGGCGCGACACCGGCGTGGCGCTGCACGGCCCGGCGGTGGCGGAGCTGGAACTGGCCTTTGCGCAAAGCTGGTCCTGCATCGGCGAACCGCTGCCGGACTTCCCGCTGGAACCGGTGCAGCCGGCCGGCGAGGTGGCGCTGCGGGTGATCGCCACCCAGCCCTCCACCGCCGGCATGTACCGCATGGACCAGCTGATCGCCGCGATGGCGCGCAAGACGCTGTGGCTGACCGACGCCTACTTCGTCGGCGTGGCGCCCTACGTGCAGGCGCTGGCTTCGGCGGCGAAAGACGGCGTCGACGTGCGCCTGCTGGTGCCCGGCAGCAGCGATATCCCGGTGGTCGCCGGCATGTCGCGTTCCGGCTACCGGCCCCTGCTCAAGGCCGGCATCCGCGTGTTCGAGTGGAACGGCTCGATGCTGCACGCCAAGACCGCGGTGGCCGACGGCCAGTGGGCGCGGGTGGGTTCGTCCAATCTCAATATCGCCAGCTGGCTGAGCAACCGCGAGATCGACGTGGCGGTGGAAGACGCCGCCTTCGCCCAGCAGCTGGCCGCGCAGTACGAGCAGGACCTGGCCAATGCCACCGAGATCGTGCTGACCCCGCGTCCGAACCGCCCGTACAAGGACCGCGTCAGCGCCTCCGCCCGGCCTACCCGCACCGGCCGCATGGGCGGCAGTTCCAGCCGCGCCGCCGCCGGCGCCCTGCGCATCGCCAACACCATGGGCGCCGCGCTCAGCGACCGCCGCGTACTGGGCGACACCGAGACCGGCCCGCTGCTGGCCGGCACCGCCGCGCTGGCGGCGCTGGCGGCGGTGGCGATCCTGTGGCCGGCCGTGGTGGGCTGGCCGATCGCGCTGCTGGCGGCGTGGTTCGCGCTGAACTTCGGCATCCGCGCCTGGCGGGCGCGGCGCAGGCACCAGCGGCGGATCGAGGCGGCGGACGAGCCGGACGCCTGAGCGGGCGTAGGTTGGGGTGAGCCGCAGGCAAACCCCAACGTTGCCGCACCGTTGGGGTTCGCCTGCGGCTCACCCCAACCTACACTTCAACACTTTGCGGCAAGCTCATGACAGCGCGGCAGTTCCTGCGCTAGTCTCCCGCTTTCCATGCCCGCCCCCGACGCTCCCACGCCGCCCTCGCGGCACATCCTTACGCCGAGCACGCTCAACCGGCTGGTGCGCGACCTGCTGGAGGATGCGCTGCCGCTGGTGTGGATCGAAGGCGAGCTGTCGAACGTGGCGCGGCCCGCCTCCGGGCACCTGTACTTCACCCTGAAAGATGCCAACGCCCAGGTGCGTTGCGCCATGTTCCGCCCCAAGGCCATCGGCCTGCGCTTCCGCCCCGCCGACGGCGCCCACGTGCTGGTGCGCGCCCGCGTCGGCCTGTACGAACCGCGCGGCGAATTCCAGCTGGTGGCCGAGCATATGGAGCCGGCCGGCGAAGGCGCCCTGCAGCGCGAGTTCGAACAGCTCAAGGCCAGGCTCGACGCCGAAGGCCTGTTCGACCGCTCGCGCAAGCGCCCCCTGCCCGCCTTCGCCCGCCGCATCGGCGTGATCACCTCCGCCACCGGCGCCGCCGTGCGCGACGTGCTGAGCGTGCTGTCGCGCCGCTGGCCACTGGCCGAAGTGGACGTACTGCCAGTGCCGGTGCAGGGCCGCGAAGCGCCGCCGGCGATCGTCTCGATGCTCCGCCGCGCCTCCGCCAGCGGCCGCTACGACGTGCTCCTGCTGACCCGCGGCGGCGGTTCGCTGGAAGACCTGTGGGCCTTCAACGACGAACAGGTCGCGCGCGCCGTGCACGCCAGCGCCGTGCCGGTGGTGTCGGCCGTCGGCCACGAAGTCGATTTCAGCATCGCCGACTTCGTCGCCGACCTGCGCGCGCCCACGCCTTCGGCCGCCGCCGAACTGCTGGTCCCCGACGCGCAAGCGCTGGAACGCCACCTGCGCCAGCTGCGCCAGCGCCTGGCCACCCTGCAGCAACGCCGCCTGCACGCCCTGATCCAACGCACCGACCACCTGCTTACCCGCCTGCAAGCCCAACGCCCGCAAGCCCGCCTGCAACGCGACCGCGAACGCCTGTCCCACCTGCGCCACCGGCTGGTCGTGGCGATGCGCGAAACCCTGCGCGAAGACAGCCGCCGCCTGGAACGCAACCACGCCCGCCTGCTCACCCGCCATCCCCGCCACCGCCTGCCGCTCTACACCCAACAACTCGCACAACAGCAACGCCGCCTGCACCAGGCCATCGCCCGCATCCTCGAACGCCACCGCGCCACCCTGACCCAGACCGGCCGCGCACTGCACGCCATCAGCCCCCTGGCCACCCTCGACCGCGGCTACGCCATCCTGTTCGACGAACAGGGCCGAGTCATCCGCTCCGCCGCATCCGTCACGCCGGATGAGCGCGTCCGGGCGAAGCTGGCCGATGGGGAGCTGATGTTGAAGAACGAGGGGCAGCGCTCCTAAGCGCTCACCGCAGGCTTCAACTCCTCGCTCCGCCCGGCCCCTCACCCCGCCCCTCTCCCCGGAGGGGAGAGGGAGAAGTGATGTGGCGCCGCATACAGGAACGAAGAGCAAAAGCTGGCCTCGTTCCTTGAACGTCCTCTCGGCCACGGCACGTTGAAGGACGCGTTACGAAACCGCACTGGTGTTTCGTGTAGACCCAGGTTAATCAGGTTACCGCAGCCGACCACCGCTCCTTCTAGTCGCGTCGCGAGCCTTTGCTCTGAGGCTATTTCTCTTTGGTTACTTTCTCTTTGAGCCAGCAAAGAGAAAGTGACTCGGGCGCCGGCAGGCGTCCGAAATGCCCGCTGCATAAGCGGCCCATTCGCGTCACCGCGAAAATCAAACGATACCGTTACTGGATCCCGGCCTACGCCGGGATGACGAGCAGGTCAGGATGACGCGCAGCAAATAACAGACCCCCAAATTCCATATAACCAAACCCACCCCATCTCACACCTTTTAAACGAGAACGAGCGCATCCTGCCCGGCCATCCCCCCGATGGAACGCGAATGCATGAAAGCAGCAGCGTTATTCGTAAAAGCCCTCGAAGCCGAAGGCGTAAGACGCATCTTCGGCGTCCCCGGCGAAGAAAACCTCGACCTCGTCGAAGCCCTCCGCGACTCCAAGATCGAACTGATCGTCACCCGCCACGAACAAGCCGCCGGCTTCATGGCCGCCACCTGGGGCCGCCTCACCGGCGAAGCCGGCGTAGCGCTGTCCACCCTCGGCCCCGGCGCCACCAACCTGGTCACCGCCGCGGCCTATGCGCAGCTCGGCGCCATGCCGATGATGATGATCACCGGCCAGAAACCCATCCGCACGCACAAGCAGGGCCTGTTCCAGCTGGTCGACGTGGTCGACATGATGCAGCCGCTGACCAAGTACACGCGGCAGATCGTCTCCGCGCCGACCATCCCCGCACGCGTGCGCGAAGCCTTTCGCCGCGCCGAAGAGGAACGCCCCGGCGCCGTGCACCTGGAACTGCCGGAAGACATCGCCCGCGACGAAGTGGACGAAGCCATCCTGCTGCCCACCGAATACGCGCGCCGCCCCTCGCCCGACGACGCCGCGCTGGTGCAGGCCGGCGAGGCCATCACGTCCGCGAAGCACCCGATCCTGATGATCGGCGCCGCCGCCAACCGCCAGCGCACCGCGGTGGCGCTGCGCACCTTCATCGACAAGCTCGGCATCCCGTTCTTCACCACCCAGATGGGCAAGGGCGTGGTCGACGAGGACCACCCGCTGTGGCTGGGCAATGCCGCGCTCTCCGATGGCGACTTCGTGCATCGCGCGATCGACGCCGCCGACGTGATCGTCAACGTCGGCCACGACGTGGTGGAGAAGCCGCCGTTCTTCATGCACAAGGGCCGGCGCACCGTCATCCACATCAACTTCTCCTCGGCGGAAGTGGACACGGTCTATTTCCCGCAGATCGAAGTGGTGGGCGACATCGCGCATACGGTGGAACGCCTGACCGACGCGCTGACCCCGCAGGCGCACTGGAACTTCAAGTACTTCGACAAGGTGCGCGAGGCTTTCCACCGCCAGCTGGCCGAGCACGAGAACGATCCGCGCTTCCCCATCCACCCGGTGCGGCTGGTCGCCGACACGCGCCGCTACATGCCCGACGACGGCGTGCTGTGCCTGGACAACGGCATGTACAAGATCTGGTATGCGCGCTACTACCGCGCCCGCCAGCCCAACACCGTGCTGCTGGACAACGCGCTCGCCACCATGGGCGCCGGCTTGCCCTCGGCCATGGCGGCCAAGCTGGTGTACCCGGAGCGCAAGGTGCTGGCGATCTGCGGCGACGGCGGCTTCATGATGAATGCGCAGGAGCTGGAAACGGCGGTGCGCCTGAAGATGGACCTGGTGATCCTGCTGCTGCGCGACGACGCCTACGGCATGATCCGCTGGAAGCAGGCGGAGATGGGCTACCAGGATTTCGGCATGCAGTTCAGCAACCCGGACTTCGTCAAGTTCGCCGAAGCGCACGGCGCGCATGGCCACCGTCCGCAGAATGCGGACGAGTTCCTGCCCACGCTCAAGCGCGCCTTCGACCAGGGCGGCGTGCACCTGATCGACCTGGCCATCGACTACAGCGACAACCACCGCATCCTCAACGAAGAGATCCGCCGCCTCAGCGCGGCGGTGTGACCGGAGCGCCTGCATGCTTGAGAAAAAATATCCCTACTACCTGGCCAACAAGGCGCAGACCTCCAAGGAATGGATGGACGTGCTGGACAAGTACAGCGGCAAGGTCGCCACGCGCGTGGCGGTGCCGGATGCCAAGGCCACCGAGCAGGCGATCGCCGCCGCGGTGAAGGCCACCGAGCCGATGCGGCAGTTCAAGCCCTGGGCGCGCCAGGCCGTGCTGCAGCATTGCGTGCAGCGCTTTACCGAGCGGCGCGACGAGCTGGCTTATGCGCTGTGCGTGGAAGCGGGCAAGCCGATCAAGGATTCGGCCGGCGAAGTCACCCGCCTGATCGAAACCTTCGGCATCGCCGCCGAGGAAGCGGTGCGCACCAACGGCGAAACCATCAACCTGGAAATCGCCAGGCGGCTCGATGGCTACCACGGCTATACAAAGCGCGTGCCGCTGGGGCCGGTGTCCTTCATCACGCCGTTCAACTTTCCGCTCAACCTGGTGGCGCACAAGGTGGCGCCGGCCATCGCGGCCGGTTGTCCGTTCGTGCTGAAGCCGGCCGAGCGCACGCCGATCGGTGCGCTGATCATCGGCGAGGTGCTGGCGGAAACCGATCTTCCCAAAGGTGCATTCTCCATCCTTAACCTCGACGGCAAGCACGCCTCGCCGCTGGTGGAAGACCCCCGCTTCAAGCTGCTGTCCTTCACCGGCAGCCAGATCGGCTGGGACCTGAAGACCCGCGCCGGCCACAAGAAGGTGACGCTGGAACTGGGCGGCAATGCGGCCTGCATCGTCGATGCGGACCAGCAGCCGCGGCTGGACCACGTGATCGAGCGGCTGGTGTTCGGCGCGTTCTATCAGTCGGGCCAGAGCTGCATCAGCGTGCAGCGCATCTACGTGCAGGAGAGCCTGTACGACGAGCTGAAGAAGCGCCTGGTCGCGGCGGTGAAAAACCTGAAGTCCGGCGATCCGAAGAAGAAGGAAACCTTCCTCGGCCCGATGATCGACGAAGCCGCGGCCGAGCGGCTGCATGGCTGGATCGAGGAAGCGCGCAAGGCCGGCGCCAAGGTCCTGTGCGGCGGCAAGCGCAAGGGACCGATGCTGGAGGCCACCTTGATGGAGGGCGTGCCGCGCGACGCGAAGGTCAACCGGCAGGAAGTGTTCGGGCCGTTCGCGCTGCTGGCGCCGTTCAAGACGCTCGACGAAGCGATCGCGATGACCAACGATTCCGACTACGGCCTGCAGGCGGGCATCTTCACCGACAGCCTGGCTCATGCGATGCGTGCGTGGAACGAGCTGGAACAAGGCGGCGTGATCGTCAACGACGTGCCGAGCTTCCGCGTGGACAATATGCCGTATGGCGGCGTGAAGCTGTCCGGCGCAGGGCGCGAAGGCGTGCGCTATGCGATCGAGGATATGACTGAGATTCGGTTGATGGTGATGAGAGAGAGCTGAAAGACAGAACTCTTCTCCCCTCCGGGGAGAAGATGCCGGCAGGCAGATGAGGGGCGGGGCTTGCCATGTAGGATCGACAGGGCGCTGCTCGCGCTCTCTTCCCGCATCTACGCTCCGCCCGGCCCCTCACCCCAACCCTCTCCCCGGAGGGGAGAGGGAGCAGAAGCGGGTCACGCCACACTTGCTTCCACCCTCAACCGCACCACATCCCGCAGCGGCGGCGCGCCGAAATGCCGGCTGTATTCGCGGCTGAACTGCGACGGGCTTTCATAGCCCACGCGATGCGCCGCGGTCGCCACGTCGCAGCGCTCCGACAGCAACAACCGCCGCGCCTCCTGCAGCCGCAGCTGCTTCTGGTACTGCAAGGGACTGACCGCCGTCACCGCGCGAAAGTGGTGATGCAGCGACGAGGTCGACATGTTCACCTGCGCCGCCAGATCGTCGATGCGCAACGGCCGCTGATAGTGCTCGCGCAGCCACTGGATGGCGCGGGTGATCTGATGCCCCTGGCTGCCCGCCGTGGCGATCTGCGCCAGGCGCGCGCCCTGCTCTCCCGTCAGCAGGCGATACAGCAGCTCGCGTTCCAGCAGCGGCCCCAGCACCGGCAGGTCTTCCGGCGTCTCCAGCAGGCGCACCAGGCGCAGCACCGGATCGAGCAGGTCGCCGGTGACCGGGCTCAGCGCAATGCCGCGCGAGGGAGCCGACGCGCGCGCCGCGCGCACTTCGGGCAGCAGCTCGCGCACGCGCGGCAGGTCGAAACGGATCTTGAGGCACAGGCAAGGCTCGTCCGGCGCCGCGCGCGACACCTGCGCCAGCACCGGCACGTCCACCGAGGTGAGCAGATAGCGGCCCGGCTCGAACACCAGCGCTTCCTGGCCCAGCACGATCTGCTTGGCCCCGCGCAGGGCGATGCCGAAGCTGGGCTCGTACAGGGTGCAGGTGGGCGTACTGGTGGAGTCGGCGCGGAACACCGTGAGCGAGCCCCACGGCGTGTCGTGGGTGCCCTCGCCGGGGGCGTATCGTTCAATCCGCGCTGTCAATTCCTCGCAACATTCCTGCAGATGCGGCGGGATCGATTCGTATAAAGGCTTGTGCTGCATGGGCTTGCACCGTATAGCGACAGGCGGATTTTGCCTATTTCTACGGCTGCCGGCGACCTTCCCAAACGACTTTGCAGGATCGGGCAACGATCTCGCAGTATCCGGCTAACCGGGCGCGGGAGCGGCGACTCATACTTTTCAGGTCACCAGCCACCCTAATGACCTAGGAGCACGCCCCCATGGCCCTGACCATCCAAGGCTACGCCGCGCAGTCCGCCACCACCCCGCTGGCACCGCACCGCTTCGAGCGGCGCGATCCGCGCCCGGACGACGTGGTGATCGACATCCTGTATTGCGGCGTCTGCCATTCCGACATCCACCAGGCCCGCAACGAGTGGCACAACAGCATCTATCCGATGGTGCCGGGCCACGAAATCATCGGCCGCGTCAGCGCGGTCGGCGCCGAGGTCAACAAGTTCAAGGTCGGCGACATGGTCGGCATCGGCTGCATGGTCGACTCCTGCCAGCACTGCGGCGCCTGCCACGCCGGCCTGGAGCAGTACTGCGCCGAAGGCGCCACCTGGACCTACAACGGCATCGACCGCCGCGACGGCATGCCGACCTTCGGCGGCTATTCCGAGCGCATCGTGTCGTCCGACAAGTTCGTAGTGAGCATCTCCGACAAGCTCGACCCCAAGGCCGCCGCGCCGCTGCTGTGCGCCGGCATCACCACCTGGTCGCCACTGCGCCACTGGAAGATCGGCAAGGGCAGCAAGGTCGCCATCGTCGGCCTGGGCGGCCTGGGCCACATGGGCCTGAAGTTCGCCAAGGCGATGGGCGCGGACGTCACCCTGTTCACCCGCACCCCGGACAAGGAAGCCGAAGCGCGCCGCCTGGGCGCCGACCACGTGGTGCTGTCCACCGATCCGGCGCAGATGAAAGCGGTGTCGCGCGCGTTCGACTTCATCCTCGACACCGTGCCCAGCCCGCACGACCTCAACCCCTACCTGGAAACGCTCAACATCGACGGCACGCTGTGCCTGGTCGGCCTGCTCGAACCGATCGAACCGGCGGTGGCCGCGCACAACGTGGTGATCGGCCGCCGCGCGATCGCCGGCTCCGCCATCGGCGGCATCGCCGAGACGCAGGAGATGCTCGATTACTGCGCGGAGCACGGCATCGTGTCGGATATCGAGATGATCGATATCCAGAACATCAACCAGGCGTACGAGCGCATGTTGAAGAGCGATGTGCGGTATCGGTTCGTAATCGACCTTGCTTCGTTGAAAAAAGCGGCCTGAATCCCGCCTCAGTCAGCCCCCTCTCCCCGCCGGGGAGAGGGTTGGGGTGAGGGGGACCTACAGAGCGCTGAAGCGGCGACATCAAAGCAAGCGACGCTTCGTCGATCTTCCTCCGCGAGCACCCGCCCCTCATCCGGCTGCCGCCACCTTCTCCCCGGCGGGGAGAAGGGTTTCATTCTTCAGCGCCCCATCTCTTCGAGCTCCATCCCCTTCGTCTCCCGCACCGCCTTCACCACGAACACCAGCGACACCAGCGCGAACAAGGCATACAAGCCATAGGCGAAGCTGAGCCCCAGCTCCGACAGCGCCGGAAAACTGCTGGTGATGATGAAGTTCGCCCCCCACTGCGCCGCCGCGGCCACCGCCAGCGCGATCGCGCGGATGCGGTTGGGGAACATCTCGCCCAGCAGCACCCACACCATCGGGCCCCAGCTCAGGCCGAAGAACACCACGTAGGCATTGGCCGCCACCAGCGCCACCACGCCCCACGGCGCCGGCAGGCTCAGCGCCGCGCCACTGCCGGTGGCCTGCGAGAAGCACCACGCCATCAGGCCCAGCGTCACCGCCATGCCGGCCGAGCCGATCGCCAACAAAGGTTTACGCCCGATGCGGTCGACCAGGGCGATCGCCACCAGGGTCACCAGCACGTTGACCACCGAGGTCACCACGCTGATCGAAAACGCATCGGACTCGCTGAAACCCACCGAATGCCACAGCGTCGACGAGTAATAAAAGATCACGTTGATGCCGACGAACTGCTGGAACACCGACAGCAGGATGCCCACCCACACCACCGGCAGCAGTCCGGCCATGGAGCCGCGCAGGTCGCGCAGGCCGGGGCGGTATTCGGAACGCAGGCTCTGCGCAATGTCATCGAGCTTGTGGCCGAGCGCCTGCTCGTCGTGCAGATCGAGCACCTGGCGCAGCACCTGCTTCGCTTCGTCCATGCGCCCCTTGGCCACCAGGTGCCGCGGCGATTCCGGCACGCCCAGCACCAGCGAGCCGTAGATCAGCGCCGGCAGCACCGCCACCAGGAACATCCAGCGCCAGGCCTCCAGGCCCAGCCACAGCTTGTGCGCGGCGCCGCCAGCCGTACCGGCCAGCCACGCATCGCTGAGCAAGGCGGCAAAGATGCCCAGCACGATCGCCAGCTGCTGCAGCGAGCCGAGCCGACCGCGCACATAGGCCGGCGAGACTTCGGCGATATAGGTCGGCGCGATCACCGAGGCCACGCCCACGCCGACACCACCGACCAGGCGCCACAGCACCAGGTCCCATACGCCGGTCACCAGCCCCGAACCCACCGCACTCAAGGCAAGCAACACCGCCGCCACCTGCATGGTGCGCACGCGGCCCCAGCGGTCCGCCAGCGGACCGGCATACCACGCGCCCAGCGCCGAACCGAGCAGCGCGCACGACACCGCGAAACCGATGCTGCCGGCGCCCAGCCCGAAGCTGCCGCGCACCGCATCCACCGCGCCGTTGATCACCGCGGTATCGAAACCGAACAGAAATCCGCCCAGTGCCGCCGCCGCGGCGATCAGCACCACCCGCGCGGTCGCGCGGCCCTCCCCTTCGACCCTCTCTGCCTTCATGCCGCGGCGCTCCCCTTGCCGTATGTCGGAATCAAAATGCCGGAAACAAACCGGGCCGATTCTGCGTTGCGTGCGTGCGCCGCGTCGATGAATACGTATGCAGCTTTTGCTGCCGCGCAACACGTTTTGCATGCGAATCGAGCCGCCATGCGCGCCACGGCGATGTGCGCCGGTTAAGCTGCGCAGCTTCCCCGTGCATTGGAACGAACCGATGTCGCTGATCGTACTGCTGCTGCTCTGCCTGCTCGCATACCTGGCCCGCCGCAAACGCCCGCGGCTGGCCCGCACCTTGGGTGTGATCGCGTTGCTGCTGGTGTTCGCCGTGGGTTGCGGACCGGTGCCGGACTGGCTGATGCGCGGATTGCAGGGCGACTACGCCAGTGCGCCCTCGTTCCCGTGGGGCGCGCGCAACGCGATCGTGCTGCTGGGCGCCGGCACCTTCAAGGATCCGGCGCACGGCACGCTGGAGCCGAGCTTCTTCGCCGACGGCCGCATTCTCGCGGCGGTGGCGCAGTACCAGTCATGCCACGCCGCGGGCGGCGACTGCAAAGTGCTGGCGAGCGGCGGCGACGCGCAGGGCAACGGCGCACCCGAGGCCGCGGTCTATCGCGATGCGCTGGTGCATGCCGGCGTGCCCGCCGCCGACGTGCTGGTGGAAGACCGCAGCCTCAGCACCTGGCACAACGCGCAGTACAGCAAGCCGCTGCTCGCCGCCTACGCGCCCCAGCGCACCGTGCTGGTCACCTCCGGCCTGCACATGCGCCGCAGCCTGCTGTACTTCGCCCATTTCGGCATCGAGCCGGTACCGGTGCGCGGGGACTTGCTCGAGCCGCTGTGGTCGATCTATCCGCTGTCGTGGAATTTCACGGTAGCGGATGCGGCGCTGCATGAGTATGTGGGGATCGCGCGGTATCACGTGTACAACGCGCTGGGGATGAATGCGCCGAAGGTGAAGTAAATGCTCGCCGGGTGGCGCCAGTCGCAGGAAGCGCGACCGCCGGCTGGCATCATCCCTCCTCCAACCTGCAGGACTCGAAGCCCATGACCACCCTCGTCTTCGTCCACGGCTGGAGCGTCACCAACACCTCCACCTACGGCGCCCTGCCGCAGCGACTGCAGCAACAAGCGGCCGCGCAAGGCATGGGCGTGCGCATCGCGGACCTGTGGCTGTCCAAGTACGTGAGCTTCGACGACTCGGTGACCATGGCCGACCTGGTGCGCGCCTTCGATCACGCGCTGCGCGACCTGCATCTGGATGGCCCGAGCTTCGCCTGCATCACCCATTCCACCGGTGGACCGCTGGTGCGCGAATGGCTGCGCGCGCAGCGCGAGCGGCCGGGGGCGTACAGCACCATCCGGTTGACGCATCTGGTGATGCTGGCGCCGGCGAATTTCGGTTCGGCCTTGGCGCAATTGGGCAAAGGATTGCTAGGGCGCATGCGCTCCGCCTTCGACGGCGTCGAACCCGGGCAGCGCATTCTCGACTGGCTGGAACTGGGCAGCCCCGAATCGCTGTCGCTCAATGTGGACCACATCCACGGCAGCGATCCCGCGGACCAGGGGCAGTTCCTGTTCGTGCTGACCGGCGACCGCCCCGACCGCGCGATGTACGACCACGTCAACAGCTATACCGGCGAGGATGGCTCCGACGGCGTGGTGCGCATCGCTTCCGCCAACCTCAACGCGGCGCACGCCGTTCTCACCTGCAAGAGCAGCGGCGCGAACGCGGACGTGCTGGGCCTGAACCTGGTGCATGCGCCGCGCACGGCGTTCAAGCTGATTCCCGGCGCGTCCCACTCCGGCGAAACGCAGGGCATCATGACCGCCGCGCCCGCCGCCACCATCGACGCCGTGCTGCGCTGCCTGCACGTGGCGGACCGCGCTGGCTACGCGGCGCTGTGCGCTGCCTTCGAGGCGGAGAACCTGCAGCGCGATGCCGACAAGGTGGAACTGGAACCGGTCGGCCCGTTTCCGCCGCGCGTGCATATCCACGATCCACGCAGCCTGCTGATCGTGCGCCTCGCCGACGAGGCCGGCGAAGCGCTGCCGGATACGCGCTTCCTGCTCGCCGCCGATACGCCGGCCAATCCGGACTGGATGCCGCGCGGCTTCATGCTCGACCGCCAGGCCAACAGCCGCGCGCCGGCGGTGATTTCGTTCTTCCTCAACTACGCGCTGCTCAACGGCGACTCGCGCGTGGCCGATCCGCGCAACAGCCGGCAGACCTTGCGGCCGGTGGCGGATGGACGCCGTCCGTATACCGCGCTGATCCAGCCCACCCTGGTCACGGGGCTGGTGCACCATCTGCCGGCATCGACGGTGGACGACCTGTTCGCCGCGCTGGGCCCGCACCAGACCACCGTGCTGGACGTGGTGCTGCCGCGCAAGGTGCACGAGGGTGTGTTCCGCCTCACCCAGAACCTGGCGCCGGAGGATTTCCGCAAGCCCGACCCGGGCGCCGTGATCGGCTGAAGCAACCCCGCCGGCCGCGTGGCGGCGTTGCATCCGGTGATGACGACCTGCGCACCCGCCCTGCCCGCCGCTTACCCGCGCGGCCGATTTCGCTTACCCTCGCCGGCCATGGATACCGCGGTGGACGAGGACGCGACGCTGATGCTGGCCTACGCGCAGGGCGACCTGGCTGCGTTCGAGGCCCTGTACGCGCGCCATCGCGGCACCTTGTACCGCTTTTTACTGCGCGCCTGCCGCCAGCCTGCGGTGGCCGACGAACTGTTCCAGGAAACCTGGAGCCGCGTGATCGCCGCGCGCGAGCGCTACCAGCCGCAGGCGAAATTCACCACCTGGCTGCTGCAGATCGCGCATAACCTGCTGGTGGACAGCTACCGGCGCAAGCGGCCGACGCTGGATGGCGAAGCGGGCGAGCACGCGATCGCGCAGATGGAAGCGCCGCCGCAGGAGCAGCCCGAGCATGCGCTGTCGGATTTCGAACAGCGCCGCCGCCTGCAGCGCGCCATCGAGCAATTGCCGGACGAGCAGCGCGCCGCCGTGCTGCTGCGCCTGGAGCAGGAACTGAGCCTGGAGGAGATCGCCGAGGTCACCGGCGTGGGCCGCGAAACCGTGAAGTCGCGCCTGCGCTATGCCATGAACAAACTGCGCGAGCAGCTGGCCGAATGAATACGCAGCTTCCCCCCGACAACGACAACGATCTCCCCGATAAGGGCAGCCTGCCCGGCGAAGACGAGCTCGGCGCGCTGTACCGCAAGCTCCCGCGCAAGGAGCCCGGCCCCGCGCTCGACGCCGCCGTGCTGCGCGCGGCCGCGCAGGCGATCCGCGCCGACCAGCCGGCGGCGGCCAGCGCGCACGCGCCGAAACGGCCGCGCTGGCCGATCGCGCTGGGCAGCGCGGCGGTGCTGGTGCTCGCGGCGGGACTCGGCTGGCGCATGCGCGACATGCCCGCCAGCGTGCCGGCCGCGCAGCCGGGTGCGGTGACGGTGCAGGAAGCGGCGAAACCGGCGGCGCCCACGGTGGCAGCTGCGCCCGCGCCTGCACCGGCGTCCGAGGTCCAGGGCGAGGTTGCGGAAAGCCCCGTTTCCCTGCCTGAGAAAACCGCGCCGCCGGGCATCGTTGCCGCGAGAGTCCGCCAGGCCGATGCCGTGGCGGCAAAGCGTGCGGCTCTCCCCGCTTCCGCCATGCACAACGCGCCGTTGCAGGAGCGGGCCGCGCTCGCCTCCGCGCCGATGGCCGCGGCACCCGCCCCTGCCGAACAGCCCGCCCCTGCCGAACAGCCCAGGCCCGCCGCAGCTGCCGCCGAGCTGCGCGCCTACGCACCGAAACCGGCCGAGCCTGTCGCCCAGGGCTATGCCGCCAACCAGCAGGCCGCGGACCGCGGTGCCGAAGCCGCAGCGGACGTCATGGCGACACCGGCCGCACCGCCGCCCGCCGACGACACCGCCCGCAACGTCAGGGACACTCCCGCGCAGGAACTGGACAAGATCCGCCGCCTGCTCGCCCGGCGGCATCGCGACGAAGCGCGCCAGCGCCTCGCCGACTTCCACCGCGACCACCCCGACTACACGCTGCCCGACGACCTGCGCACGCTGCTGCTCACGCCATGAGCCTGAGCTATACGCTGGCCGGTCCCTGCCAGCATCTGGAAGACATCAAGAAAAGCCGCTTCCTCGCCCAGGCCGCACCGGTGGATACGCCGGAGGCGGCGCTGGCCTTCGTGCGCCAGGTGAGCGACGCGGCCGCCACGCATAACTGCTGGGCCTACCGCATCGGCCAGGACTACCGCTTCAACGACGACGGCGAACCCGGCGGCACCGCGGGGCGGCCGATCCTGCAGGCGATCGAAGGCCAGGGCATCGACCGCGCGGTGGTGGTGGTCACGCGCTGGTATGGCGGTATCAAGCTCGGGGCGGGCGGGCTGGCGCGGGCTTATGGAGGGACAGCGGCCGAATGCCTGCGTCTCGCCGAGCGCCTGGCGATCGTGGCGATGGCACGGCTCGCTCTGTCATGCGAATTTGCCGAGCTGCCTTTGCTGAAGGCGCGGCTGAAGGAGTGCGAGGCGCAGATCGAGGAAGAGCGCTTCGGCGCCGCTGGCGTCGAACTGGTGCTGCGCCTGCCGGAAAGCCGCGTGGCGGAAGCGCAGGCGCGGATTGTCGATATCACGCGCGGGCGCGCGTCGGCACGCCGGCTGGATTGAACGCGGAGCCCCCCGTAGGTTGGGGTGAGCCGAAGGCGAACCCCAACAGACCGTACCCGTAATCGCACGCGTTGGGGTTCGCTGCGCTCACCCCAACCTACGCCCACCCCGGGAAAGAACGGGCGCACCGCTCCGCCGACCCCGGCACACGCTTCGCCGACTGCCCGCAAAACGCCACGAAACAGCGCTTGCCACCGCCTCGAGGCATTCCGAGAATCGCGTGCTTCGCACACCGCACCCTCAATGGACTGAACCTGCCATGCACCGCCTGCCCGGCCTCGACCTGCTGCGCGCCATCGCCATCGTGTGGGTGATGCTGTTCCATTCCTACATCGTCGGCGGCCTGGGCGACTCGTGGAGCTGGCTGGAAAACAACGGCTGGGCCGGCGTGGATCTGTTCTTCGTGCTCAGCGGCTATCTGATCGGTTCGCAGTGGCTCAAGCCCCTGGCCGACGGCAGGCCGCCGGCATTCGGGCGCTTCTATCTGCGCCGCGCGCTGCGCACCATGCCGGCCTTTTTCGCGGTGCTGGCGGTGTACTTCGCGTTTCCTTCCACGCGCGAGGCGCCGGGCATCCAGCCGCTGTGGCAGTTCCTCAGCTACACGGTCAATGTCCTGATCGACTACCGGCACAACCAGGCGTTCTCGCATGTGTGGTCGCTGTGCGTGGAAGAACATTTCTACCTGCTGTTCCCGCTGCTGGCCTGGTGGGTGGCGCGGCGCGGTTCGCTGCGTGCGTTCGTGGCGCTGTGCCTGTTGCTGCTGGCCGGCGGCATGGCGCTGCGCGGCTGGCTGTGGCTGCACATGGGCGAGCGGCCGTTCGTCGAGGTGATCTACTACCCGACCTGGAACCGGCTCGACGGACTGCTCGCCGGCGTCGTGCTCGCCACCATGCAGGCCTATCGTCCGGCCTTGTGGGCCGCGCTGCAGGACCGCGCGAATACCGCGCTGCTCGCGGGCCTCGCGCTTAGCGGCATCGCGCTGGCGATCTTCCAGGACCGCGCCGGCATGCTCGCCTCGGTGCTCGGCTATCCGCTGCTTTCGTGGGGCCTGGCCCTGATCGTGGCCGCGGCCACCAGCCCGGCCTGCTGGCTGGGCCGCCAGCGCGTGCCGGGCGCGGGCTGGCTGGCGCTGGTCTCGTACAGCCTCTATCTGGATCACAAGCTGGTGTTTCACGCGGTGCAGGGCTGGCTTGCCGCGCATCCGTCGATCCAGGGCGCGGGCGCGTTCGCACTCTATGCGGCCTGCACGCTGGCTGGCGGCGCGCTGCTGCATTACGCGGTGGAAGCGCCGTTCCTGCGCCTGCGCGACCGCCTGCAGCGCCGCCCCGCCGCGCGCCCGGCGCTGGCGCCGACGTCGGCCGGGGCCTGAGCGCCGACGTTGTCGCAGCATCACCCTTTTTGCCATGGGCATGTGATTGAATCACCGATCCGGACCCCCAATGTCCCAACGGTCCAGACCCGGCGAACCCCATGAGCGAACCCCAGGCGAACGACTCCTCCCCCAAGCGCCGGCTCGGCGCGCTGCGCCAGCTCTGGCCCTTCCTCAAGCCGCATCGCGCACTGGCGATCGGCTGGCTGGTGTTCCTGGCGATCTCCTCCGGCTCCACCCTGGTGCTGCCGATGGCGGTGCGCCACATGATCGACCGGGGTTTCGGCGCCTCCAACGCGGCCACCATCAACCTCACCTTCCTGGGCCTGTTCGGCGTGGCGCTGGTGCTGGCGGCGTCCACCGCGGCGCGCTACTTCTGCATCACCCTGCTGGGCGAGCGCGCGCTGGCCTCGATGCGCTCCAAGCTCTATGGACACGTGATCCGGCTCGACGTCGGCTTCTTCGAGCGCAGCCGCGTCGGTGAACTGATTTCGCGCCTGGGCACCGACACCGAAGTGGTGCAGGCGCTGATCGGCTCGGGCATCTCGGTGGCCCTGCGCAGCATGGTCACCCTGGTTGGCGCGGTGGTGGCGATGGTGTGGACCATCCCGCGCCTGGCCGGTTTCACCGCGCTGGTGATCCCCGCGATGATGCTGCCGATCCTGGTGTTCGGCCGCCGCGTGCGCAAACTCTCGCGCGCCAGCCAGGACCGCCTGGCCGACGCCGCCGCGATTGCCAACGAAACGCTCAACGCCGCGCCCGCGGTGAAGGCCTATGCGCGCGAGGACATCGAGAGCACGCGCTACGGCAGCGCCATCACCCGCGCCCTGGCCACCGCGCGCAAGCGCATCGGCACGCGTTCGCTGCTGACCGCGGCGGTGATCGTGCTGATGTTCGGCGCGATCACCCTGGTGCTGTGGATCGGCGCGCGCGACGTGCTGGCGGGCGACCTCACCCCCGGCCTGCTGAGCCAGTTCGTGCTGTATGCGATTTTCGCGGCCGGCTCGGTCGCCGGCCTGGCGGAAGTGTGGGGCGACGTGCTGCGCGCAGGCGGCGCGATGGAGCGCATCGGCGAACTGCTCGGCGAGCGCGCCGAAGTGACCAGCCCGGCGCAGCCCCAGCCGCTGCCGAAACCGGTGAGCGGCGCGCTGCATTTCGAGCACGTGGCCTTCCACTATCCCAGCCGCCCGGATGCACCGGCGCTGCACGATTTCGAGCTGCGCATCCGCCCCGGCGAGACGGTGGCCCTGGTCGGCCCCTCCGGCGCCGGCAAGAGCACGGTGCTGGCCCTGCTGCTGCGCTTCTACGACCCGCAGCACGGCCGCATCACGCTGGACGGCGTCGACCTGCGCGCCCTGGCGCTGCCGGACCTGCGCGGCGCCATCGCCCTGGTGCCGCAGGAAACGGTGATCTTCAGCGGCACCGCCGCCGACAACATCCGCTTCGGGCGCCAGGACGCCAGCGACGACGAAGTGCGCGAGGCCGCGCGCGCGGCCGAGGCGCACGAGTTCATCAGCGCGCTGGATGGCGGCTATGGCTCGGAACTGGGCGAGCGCGGCGTGCGCCTGTCGGGCGGACAGCGCCAGCGCGTGGCGATTGCGCGCGCGATCCTGCGCGACGCGCCGCTGCTGTTGCTGGACGAGGCGACCTCGGCGCTGGATGCGCAGTCCGAGGCGGCGATCCAGCAGGCGCTGGAGCGGCTGGAGAAGGGACGCACCACGCTGGTGATCGCGCATCGCCTGGCCACCGTGCAGCGCGCCGACCGCATCGTGGTGATGGATGGCGGGCGCATCGTGGCGCAGGGCACGCATGAGAGCCTGCTGGCGGAAGGCGGGCTGTATGCGGAGCTGGCGAAGCTGCAGTTTGCGGCATAGCCACCTACTGGACCCTTCTCCCCGCCGGGGAGAAGGTGGCGGCAGCCGGATGAGGGGCGGGTGCTTGCGACGGAAGATCGACGAAGCGTTGCTCGTGTTTAAGCAGCCGCATCTGCGCTCCGTAGGTCCCCCTCACCCCAGCCCTCTCCCCGGAGGGGAGAGGGGGTAACGGCGCGTCACCCTTGCAGGGCGGCGACCAGCGCGCGCACTTGCTCCACGTCGCTGCGGATCTCGCCGCCTTCCATATCGTGCAGTTCCGGGCGCTGGTGCCGCATGCCGGAAGGCAGCTGGCGCTTGGCCGATGCATGCAGTTCGGTGGCACCGGTCGCTTGCGCCAGCGCCGCAATGTTCTGCGGCGTCACGCCCGCTCCCGGCATCACCGCGATGCAGCCGTCCGACCGCTCCACCAGCCGGCGGATCAGCGGCGCGCCATCCATCGCGCTGGCCCGCGCGCCCGACGTCAGCACCCGCTCGCAACCGAGCGCGATCACGTCTTCCAGTGCCTGCTCCGGATCCGCCGTGAGATCGAATGCCCGATGGAAGGTCACCCCCATCCCGCCCGCGGCGCGCACCAGCGGCTTGCAGCGCTCGCTGTCGACGCGGCCGTCCGCATCGAGCACGCCGATCACCACGCCGTCGCAGCCGAGCGCGGCGCAGGTGTCGATATCACGCTGCATCATTTCGCATTCGACGTCGCTGTAGAGAAAGTCGCCCGCGCGCGGACGCACCAGCACGTACAGCGGAATATGCAGGCGCTCGCGCACCATCGCGACCAGGCCGGCGGAGGGCGTGAGTCCGCCCAGTTCCAGGCCGGTGCACAGTTCCACGCGCCCCGCGCCGCCTTCCTGCGCGGCCAGCGCGGAGGCGACCGAATTGGCCGCCACTTCGAGCACGTAGCGGCCAGCCATCAGTACACGCTCTTGGACGGGAACAGCGCGTCCTGCTTGCCGCCGTCGCACACGGCGTAGCTGAAACCGGACTGGATCGCGAACGCGCCCACGTCGCCCTCGCGGTTGATGGCGAGGAAACCCACCTGCAGATCCTTCGAAGCCTGCGGGCGCTTCTTGACGATGCGCATCACCGCTTCCTCGCAGGCCTGCTGCGGCGAGCGGCCCTGGCGCATCAGTTCCACCACCAGGAAGCTGCCGGCGTTGCGGATCACTTCCTCGCCCACGCCGGTGGAGGTGGCGCCGCCGACGTCGCCGTCGACATACAGGCCCGCGCCGATGATCGGGCTGTCGCCGACGCGGCCGCGCAGCTTCCAGGCCATGCCGCTGGTGGTGCAGGCGCCGGCCAGGCGGCCCTGCGCGTCGATGGCGAGCATGCCGATGGTGTCGTGGTTGTCCTTGCCGCCGGCGCCCTTGCCGTAGTCGCGCACTTCGCTGTTGGCGCTGGGCTGGTAGTGGGCGGTCTTCAGCCACTCGTGCCAGGCTTTTTCCGATTCCGGGGTGAGCAGCTTTTCCTTCTTGAAGCCCTGCTCGATCGCAAACTGCTGCGCGCCTTCGCCCACCAGCAGCACGTGCGGGGTGCGTTCCATCACGCGGCGCGCGACCTGGATCGGATGGGCGATGCCTTCCAGCGCGGCGACCGCGCCGCAGCTGCCGTCGCCGTCCATGATGCTGGCGTCGAGGCTGACGTGGCCGTCGCGGTCCGGATAGCCGGCGCGGCCGACGCTGTGATTCTTGAGATCCGCCTCCGGGATCATCACCCCGGCTTCCACCGCGTCCAGCGCGCGGCCGCCCTTGGCCAGCACCGCCCAGGCGGCGAGATTGGCGGGCACGCCGAAGTCCCAGGTGGAGATCACCCGCGGCTTGCGGCCGCCGCTGACGCCGCCGGTGTTGGCCCCGGCCGCTGCCGGCGCGATGCGGGAAGCCAGCGCCGCGGCGGTGACGCCCAGTGCTGCGGTCTTGAGAAAGCGGCGGCGGTCGGCCATCGGGGCGTCTCCAGGCAGAGGGGAAAAATGGTCGCCCGAGAGTACAGGCGAACGCCCGCGGCCGGCATGTCCGGCCGCGGGACTTTACCGGTCAGAAGTCGTAACTCACGCCGAAACGCACGTAGCGCGGCGACTCCGCCACTTTCACCGTGTCGTACAGGTCGTTGAGCTTGTCCGGCGTATTGCTGCTGTTGTAGCGCGTGTACAGCACCAGCGGACGCTGCTGGTTGAGCACATTGAACACGCTTACGTTGAACGCCAGCTTGTGGTCCGCGAAAGCCGGGCGGTAGGTGACGTTGAGGTCGACGCGGTAGGTCCACGGCAGGTCGCCCATCGAGCCGGGCACCGAGGGCTTGCCGTTGCACCAGTGGTAGTACGAGCCGTAGCCGTCGGGCTGCGACTGGTCGGTGCCATAGAAGCCCAGGCAGTTGTGCGGGCCGCCGGAGGACAGGTTGGCCACGCCGGAAACCATCCATTCCGGCGAGATGCGGTACACGCCGTAGGCCTTGATCTGGTGCGTGCGGTTGTTGCCGAGCACGCCGTTGGCGCGGTCCATCACGTACGAGTTATCCCAGTCCTGGGTCACGCCCACCGAGTCGTTGCCGCGCGACACCTGCAGCAGGCCTTCGGAATTGCCGTAGCTGCGCGAGAACACGTAGCTGATGCGGCCGCCCCAGTTGTCCTTGCCCAGCGGATGCTCCAGGAAGGCCTCCAGCGCGTAGTACTTACGCTTCGGTCCCTGCGCGAAACCCCAGTCGCCATTGCTCATCGGCACGCGCACATAGCCTTGCGTGGTGAGCACGTCGAAGTCGTTGGTCTTGCCGGGATTGAAGATGTAGCAGGCGCCGCGGTTGGCGGTGATCTGGTCGTCGGTGAGGTTGTACATCGCCTTGGTCTTGGCGATGAGCAGGTTGGAGCTGTCGCAGACGTCGTCGGAGATCTGCCGCAGCACGCGGAAGGTGCCCTTCACGCCGGTGATCCACTCCGGCGTGATCGCCTTGGTGGCGCCCAGGATGAACTCGTCCTGGTATTCGGCGCCCAGGTTGGTGGAAGCCACCGTGCGCGGATCGGGCGCCTGGCCGGTATGGCCGTTGACGTCGTAGTAGCCGAACGGCGTCAGGCCGGTGGGCATGCCGTTGGAATCGATGCCGGTATAGGTGTAGTAGCTGCGGTTCCAGGCGTAGCCGGTGGCGCCGTCGTATGCGGTGTTGTTGTTGATCGCCAGGTAGTAGCGGCCGGCGTTGCCGTAGACCTTCAGGCTGGCGTCGCCGTACACGTCCCAGCTGAAGCCCAGGCGCGGCGACCAGTTATGGTTCTGCGAAGTGAATTTCTGCCCGCTGTTGTTGTAGTTGGCGAAGGCGTCGTTGCGCAGGCCGATGTTGAGCAGGAAGCGGTCGGTCACCTGCCAGGTGTCTTCGATGTACTGCGCGTGCTCCACGGTCTTGACGCCGGCCGCGCCGGTGACCACTTCCTTCATCACGTAGTAGCCGTTGCCGCCCGGCGCGCCGATCCCGTTGGCCGGGTCGACCGGCGCGCTGGCGTCGTTGTTGTGCGCATAGGTCCAGGTCAGGCTGTTGCTGCCCTGATCGATGGTGCGCGGGGTCTGGTCGTCGATGCCGGCATTGAGCTTGTGGTCGCCCAGGCGCCATTCCAGGTCGATGCGCAGATTGGTGTTCTGCGACCCCTGGGTGGGCGCCGGCACCGAGAACGTCGACTGCGTATTGCCGACCGGACGGCCGCCGGTGAGCGCGAGGTTCTGGTCCTGGATGTTCTGCAGGTACGGCAGGTTCGGGTCGTAGCTGACCGGCGCCGAATAGTCGTGCAGGCGCATCTTGCCGTACATCGCGCTCAGCGTGATGTTGTCGGCGAGATAGCCGGTGTACTTGACGATGTAGGCATCGCCGCCGGTCTTGGTGCGGTCGGAGTACGACTGGAAGGCGCCCGCGCGGTGCGTGTCGTAGTCGAACGCGTAGTTGCTGCCGGAACCGTGCTGCTCGCTCTGGATGCCGGTGAGTTCGAGCAGGTGGTTGTCGGTGATGTTCCAGTTGAGCTTGGCGTACCACTTCGGCGTGCGGTAGCTGTAGTTGCTGCGCGAGGGGCTGCTGGCGTCGCTGGTGGAGGTGTTGCTGCCCTGCTCCTTGTCGGCCTCGGCGGCGACGAAGAAGTACAGGCGGTCCTTGATCAGCGGGCCGCCGACGTAGGCGCTGTAGGTGGTGCGCCAGGATTTGTCGTCCTGGCGGTACTGGTACAGCTTGCCGGCGTAGCGGTTGCGCGCGTAGACGATGTCGTCCGGCGAGGACATCAGCGAGCGCGGCGTCCACTGCGCCTGCGCGCCGAAATGCCACTCGTTGGTGCCACTCTTGCCCACCTGGCTCAACACGCCACCGTCGGAGCGGCCGTACATCGAGCTGTAGCCGCCGGTCAGCACTTCCTGCTGGTCGATCGCGCCGTAGGGCAGCTGCAGCGCGCCCTGGCCCTTGTACGGGTCGGTCGTGTTGAAGCCGTTGATGTAGTACGCGTTCTCCGCGCCGGACGCGCCGCCGAAGGAGACCAGGTCGCCGCCGCCGCCGATGCGGCTGGTGAAGTTGGACCCGGAAGTGACCGTGCCCGGCGCCAGCAGGGCGATGTCCTCGGCGGTGCGCGACAGCGGCAGCGCGTCCAGCTGCTGCGCGGTGATCACGGTGCGCGAATCCACGCTGCTCACGTCGATCGGCGGCAGCGCGCTGGCGGTGACCTGCACGCCCTGCAGATTGGTGGCGCCCGCCGCGGCGGTGCCGGCGAAATCGACCTGGGTGCCGCTGCTGACGCGCAGCGAAACCTGGTCGCGCGTGGCCACCACGGCGCCCTGCCGTTCCAGCATCACCTTGTAGTTGCCCACCGGCAGCGCGCCGGCCTGGTAGCGGCCGTCCGCGCCGACCGGGATGCGGCGCGACACACCGTTGTCGCCCTGCACGATCACCGTGCTGCCGGCGGCATCGCTGCCAGCATTGCCGAAGATCGAACCGGTGGTCGCCTGCGCGAAGACCGTGCCGCTCAGGGCCAGGCCCAGCACGCACGCCAGGATATTGCGGGACAGCTCGTGCCCCCGATGCTTGCTTGCCAACATGCCTTCACCTCCCAATGAATGTTGTTGTCAGGTCCCGTCCACGCGATCGGCGGCGGGCTTGGTTCGCTGCGCGGGCGCCGGGCCCGCGCCTTTCAGGCCTCGTCGCGCGCGGCCAGGCCGGCCGCGCCCAGCACGCCCAGGCGGCCGTGTTCGATCAGCCGCACGGGTACGCCGGCGAGGAACCCGCGCATCACGCCCTTGTTGAAGAAGCGCTCGCGGAACGCGCTTCGCGGCAGGAATTCGCGCAGTTGCGGCAGGATGCCGCCGGCCAGGTACACGCCGCCGGAGGCCTTGAACAGCACGGCCAGGTCACCGACGAAACCGCCGAGCATGGCGCAGAAGATGTGCAGGGTGTCGAGCGCGAGCGCATCGCCGCCGTCGAGCGCGGCGGCGCTGATCTGTTCGGGCTGCGTGTGGATCGCCGGCAACCCGTCCAGTTCGGCAACGGCGCGGTAGAGATTGACCAGGCCCGGGCCGGACAGCGCGTGGCCGGTGTGCACGTAGTCGCGGCCGCGCCCGAGCAGCCGCAGCAGGGCCATCTCGCGCTCGTTGCCCGGCGCCAGCGCCACGTGGCCGCCTTCGCTGGGCAGCACGGTGGCGCCGTTCCCGTCCGGCAGCAGCAGCGCGCAGCCCAGGCCGGTGCCGGGGCCGACCACCGCGACGGGGCCGGCGGCCGCGGGCGCGTCGATCACCGCCAGGCTTTCGCCGGCGCCGAGATATTGCGTGGCATAGGCCAGCGCCTCGAAATCGTTGACCACACGCAGGCTGCGCAGGCGCAGGCGTTCGCGCAGCTCGGCCAGGCGCACGGGCCAGCGCAGGTTTTCCGCCACCAGTTCACCGTCGCGCACATAGCCGGCGACGGCGATGGCGGCTTCGTCCACGGCATGGCCGGGATGGCGGGCGAGGAAGTCGGCGAAGATCTCGGCCAGGCCCGGCCAGTCGGCGCCCGCATAGCGCTCGTAGGCCAGCACGCCGCCGGCGCCGGCCGGCGCCGCGGCATCGACCAGGCCGATGCGCGCATGCGTGCCGCCCACGTCCGCCGCCAGCATCACCCGCGGCTCAGGCGCCACGGCTCCCCACGCACGATCCCGCATCGATGCTCCCCGTCATTGCTCCGACACGGCGGTGCCGTGTCGCTGTCATCGGATCGATGCTAAGGCGGAATGGTAACGTTATCAACGGTTGCTGGAGATACGGCCGAGGCTCGGCCGTGCGCTGGGTCACAACCATCCGCGCTGGTCGCTTACTCCTTATATATATGGAGTAATGCGTCATCCCGGGCGGCGCCGGCGGCCTGAAGCGGGATCCTTGCCGCCCACGCCGCGCGGCGCGAACGTCGATTCGATCCGCCTCATTCTTGGTAACGCTACCTGCGATGGCCGCATGGAACGGAAGTCGCGTCGCCCGCGCGCCGCCGCTTGGGCTAGGATGGAACGTCGCCGCCAGGGGGAGCGTTGCGTTGCGTAGGCCCACGATCAAAGACGTCGCCAGCCTTGCCGGCGTGTCGCCCATGACGGTGTCGCGCGTGATCAATCTCGAGCCGACCGTGCATGCCGACACCGTGCAGAAAGTGCGCCGCGCGATCGAGACCCTGCACTACCGCCCCGACGCCACCGCGCGCAGCCTGCGCGGCACCCGCTCGTTCACCATCGCCCTGGTCTACGACGACAACCCCAACGCCAACTACATCCTCAGCCTGCAGAACGGCGTGCTCGGCGCCTGCCGCGAGCGCGGCTACGAGCTGCTGATCTATCCCTGCGACCCGCGCTCGCCGCGCCTGGTCGACGAACTGTCCCTGCTGGCCAAGAACGCGCGCCTGGCCGGGCTGGTGCTGACCCCGCCGATGTCGGAGAACGCCCGCCTGCTGGCCAAGCTCAAGGCCAACGACGTGGCCTATGCGCGGATCATCGCCGCGCGCGGCGACCCGAAGGACGGCGCGCCCTGCGTCTACGTCGACGACCACAAGGCGGCGTACGCGATCACCGCCTACCTGATCCAGCTCGGCCACACCGCCATCGCCTTCCTGTGGGGCGACCCGCACTACCGCTCCAGCCCGGAGCGCTACGAGGGCTATGCGGACGCGATGAAGGAGCACGGCATTCCCGTGCGCAAGAAATACGTGCTGGAAGGCACCTACACCTTCGAGGACGGCTTCCGCCGCGCACGCAAGCTGCTGGCCGGCAAGGACGCGCCCAGCGCGATCTTCGGCAGCAACGATGAGATCGCCGCCGGCGCGCTCGCCGCCGCGCGCTCGGCGGGGCTGGACGTGCCGTGGGACCTTTCCATCGCCGGCTTCGAGGACAACCCGTTCTCGCGCCAGGCCTGGCCCGCGCTCACCACCGCCAGCCAGTCGACCAGCGAGATCGGCCGGCATGCGGCCTCGCGCCTGCTGGAGCAGCTGCAGAAGGGCACCCTGCCCGGCAGCGAGCGCTTCGTGCCGGAGCTGGTGATCCGCGGCTCCACCGCGCCGCCGCGGGCGGAACGCCGCGCGCCGGCCGCGGCCGGCGCATAAAAAATCCCGCATCTTGCGATGCGGGATTCTTTCTATCTAACCGGTGGCCGACGCAACGCCGGCGCGGCGGATCAGCCTGCGATCTCGACGCCCGAAGCCTGGGCACCCTTCGGGCCCTGAGTCACTTCGAACTTCACGCGCTGGCCTTCCTGCAGGCTGCGAAAGCCCTTGGAGTTGATCGCCGAAAAGTGGACGAACACGTCCTCCCCACCGTCCTCAGGCGCGATGAAACCAAAGCCCTTGGCGTCGTTGAACCACTTGACCGTACCGAAACGCATTGCGTGAACCTCTGAATCATGGATTGGATGCACCATGGCTTCCTGCAGAACCACCACAACCCCTTGGTTCGCCGCCCCTGGCACGGGCGGAAGTATCAACATGTTTCAGGTCAAAGCGCAATATGCGGGTGCGTATAGCGCGGACGGGGTAGGCCGGACTGCTCAAGCTTTGAGCAAGGCTTCCAGAATCCGGGGCACTTCCGCGGTCGCTGCCTTAAGGTGCGCGAAAATCTCGTCAATGCTGATCTCGGCCTCATCGCCGCAGCCGGCGGCGAAATTCGCCACCAGGGCCAGGCAGGCGTAAGCCAGTTCCAGCTCGCGCGCCAGGGCGGCTTCGGGCATGCCGGTCATGCCGACCAGGTCGCAGCCGTCGCGCTTCATGCGCGCGATCTCGGCGCGCGTCTCCAGGCGCGGCCCCTGGGTGGCGCCGTAGCAGCCGCCGTCGATCACCGCGATGCCGGCCTGCCCTGCGGCATCCACCAGCCGGCGGCGCAGCGCCCCGGTGTACGGCTCGCTGAAGTCGATGTGCTTTACCTCGGCGCCTTCGACGTCGCAGAAGCTGGTGTAGCGGCCGTGCGTGTAGTCGATGACCTGGTCCGGCACCACGATGGCGCGCGGCCCCATATCGTCGCGGATGCCGCCGACGGCATTGACGCCGATCACAGTTCGCGCACCGAGCGAATGCAGCGCCCACAAATTGGCACGGTAATTGACGCGATGCGGCGGCACGCCGTGGCTCTCGCCGTGGCGCGCCAGGAAGGCCACGCGCTTGCCGGCGAAGTCGCCGATCACCACGTCGGCCGAGGTCTTGCCGTAAGGCGTGTCGACGCCGTGGCGCGTGGTGTTCTCAAGGCCCGGGAAGCTGTAGAGGCCGCTGCCGCCGATGACGGCCAGATCGATAGTCACGGTGAGGTCTTCCTTCGTTTCGTACGGCGTAGGTTGGGGTGAGCGCAAGCGAACCCCAGCGCGGGGGATGGCAGCCAGGGGCAACATTGGGGTTCGCTTGCGCTCACCCCGACCTGCCCGTCTCTGCCGCCAGCCGCGTGGCGAAAGCCTGCAGGTGGCGCGCCAGCGCCTCGCGCGTGCGCTCGTCGGCAAGCTGCCCGTCGATGATCTTGGTGTGCGCCTGGAACACCAGCACGTCGCCCTGCGGCTCGGTGCGCGCGCCGGCGCGGCGCAGCACCAGGCGCAGCGAGTCCTGCGCGCGCACGGTGCCGGTGGCGCCGGGGCTGGCGCCGACGATGCAGACGAGCTTGCCGGCCAGCACCGCGGCCTTGCGCTCATGGCCGGGCCGCGAGATCCAGTCGATCGCGTTCTTCAGCACGCCGCTGATGCCGCCGTTGTATTCCGGGCAGGCCAGCAGCAGGCCGTCGGCCGCCTCGACCGCGTCCTTCAAGGCCTTGACCGGCGCGGGGTCGCCCTGCTCTTCCACGTCCTGGTCGAACAGCGGGATGTCGTGCAGACGGTGCACGCCGATGGCCATACCGGCCGGCGCGAGCTGCTGCGCGGCGTGCAGCAGCGCGGTGTTGAACGAAGCGGCGCGCAGGCTGCCGGAGATGCCGAGAATGTTCACGCGTTTCCCTTGCGGCGCCGCTCAGCGCAGCGCGTAGATGCCGGGCAGGTTGCGGCCCTGCTCGTAGTAGTCCATGCCGAAGCCGAACACGTAGCGGTCCGGCAGCTCCACGCCGTTGAAGTCGGCGGCGATGCCTTCGACCAGGCGGTCGTGCTGCTTGCTGCACAGCGAGACCACCAGCACGCGGCGCGCGCCGCGGCGCAGGCAGTCGTCGCGCACGGCCTTGAGGGTGTGGCCTTCGTCGAGGATGTCGTCGACCAGCAGCACGGTGCGGTCCACCAGCGACACCTGCGGCTCGCGCAGCCAGTGCAGCTCGTTGCCGGTGGTGGCGCCGCGGTAGCGGGTGGCGTGCACGTAGTCGAACTCGACGTCGGTGCGGATCGCCAGCGCCAGATGCCCGCCGAACACCAGCGCCCCGTTCATCACGGTGAGGAACACCGCGCGCTCGCCGTCGAGCGCGGCGTCGATGCGCCGGCCCATGTCGGCGATCACGCCTTCCAGCGTGGCGCGGTCGAACAGCAGGTCGGCGTTGGCCAGGGCGTCGGCCAGCGGGGGAATGGTGCGGGTCGCGTCGGTGCTCATGCCTTGCCTTCCTCGGCGTCCAGCGCCGTGATGCGCGCGATGAAACGCTCGCGCTGCGGGTTGTCGGTCAGTCCTTCCCAGGTGGCGCCCAGCGCGCCGCGCAGCGCGGCCAGGCGCTCCGGCGCGGCGGCGGCGCGGCCCCGCACGGCGGCGATGGCCTCGTCCACCACGTCGGGGAAACAGGCCAGCACCAGGTCGCAGCCGGCGTCCAGGTGCGCGGCCACGCGGGCGGCCGCGCCGCCGGCCGCACCGGCGGCGGCCATGCTGATGTCGTCGCTGATCACCGCGCCGCGGAAACCCAGCTCGCCGCGCAGCACCTGCTGGATCCACACCGTGGAGAAACCGGCCGGCTGCGCGTCGACGGCCGGATAGACCACGTGGGCCATCATCACCGCCTCGACCCGCGCCTCGATGCCTTCGGCGAACGGGTGCAGGTCCTCGCGGCGGATCTGCTCCAGCGGGCGCGGATCCACCGCCGCCGCCTTGTGCGTGTCCACCGCCACCGAGCCATGCCCGGGAAAGTGCTTGAGCACCGCCGCCATGCCGCCCAGGTGCATGCCGCGCACGTAGGCCTGGCCCAGTTCGGCGGCCACCGCGGGGTTGGCGTGGAAGGCGCGCGTGCCGATGGCGGCATTGCCGCGGGCCAGGTCCACCACCGGCGCGAAGCTGAAATCCACGCCGATCGCGCGCATCTCGCTGGCCATCACCCAGGCGTGTTCCTCGGCCAGGCGGACCGCCTCGTCGGGGTTGCGCTCATGCACCGCGCCGATGCGCGCCAGCGCCGGCAGGCGGGTGAAGCCTTCGCGGAAGCGCTGCACCGGGCCGCCTTCCTGGTCGACCGCGACGAGGAAGTCCTCGCCGGCCACCTCGCGGATCGCTTCGATCAGCGCGCTCACCTGCTCGCGCGAGGCGAAGTTGCGCGCGAACAGCAGCACGCCGGACACGCCCGGCGCCACCAGCTGGCGGCGCTCGCCTTCGCTCAGTTCCAGTCCGGCCAGGCCGATCATCAGCATCAGGCTTGCTCCTCCGCGTCGTCGGCAGCGCGTTCGGCCGCGGTCCACCGCGCGTACGGATGCTCGATCAGGTTGACGTTGTAGTAGCGCGCCAGCGCGCTCACCTCGCGCCCCAGCCAGGCGGGACGGGGGAACGGCGCGTCCGGCGCGTCGAGCTCCACTTCGGCGACCACCAGGCCGGCGTTGTCGCCCAGGAATTCGTCGATCTCGAACGTTACGCCGTCCACGGTGACAAGGTGACGAAACTTCTCCAGCACGCCGCCGCACAGGCGCGCCAGCAGGGCCTCGGCGTCGGCCACCGGAATGGGGTATTCGAATTCGGCGCGCTGGATGCCCAGCTCCGCCGACTTGATGTTGAGCCAGGCCCGCTCGCCGGCGATGCGCGCGCGCACCGAGGCGCGCGCCAGCCCCGCGCGCAGCGCTTCGGCGCCGACCAGATAGCCCTGGGCGATGCGTTCGCTGCTGCCCGCCTGAGTGCGCCAGCCGTCGCCGCGCAGAAGAAACTTGCGTTCGATCTCCACGCCCATGGCGTCAGCCGCGCTCGAACAGGGCGATGGATTCCACGTGCGCGGTGTGCGGGAACATGTCCATCACGCCGGCGGCGCTGAGCCTGAAACCGTGCTTCTGCACCAGGATGCCGGCGTCGCGCGCCAGCGAGCCGGGGTGGCAGGACACGTAGACGATGCGCTGCGTCTCGCGGTGCGGCAGGTACTCCAGCACCTTGTCCGCGCCGGCGCGCGGCGGATCGAGCAGCAGCTTGTCCCAGGCCTGGCGCGCCCACGGCGCATCGCGCTGGTCGTCGAACAGGTTGGCGACTTCGAAGCGCGCGTTGCCGAGGCCATTGCGCATGGCGTTCTGCGCCGCGCGCTCGACCAGGCCGTGCTCGCCTTCCACGCCGACCACCTCGGCCACGCGGCGGGCGATCGGCAGGGTGAAGTTGCCGAGGCCGCAGAACAGGTCCAGCACGCGGTCGGTAGGCTGCGGATCGAGCAGCTCCAGCGCGCGCGCCATCATGCGGCGGTTCATGCCGGCGTTGACCTGCACGAAGTCCAGCGGACGGAATTCCAGCTCCACCTCGGGCACGCCCTCGCCCGCCTCGACGCGGAAGGCCAGGCGCGGCTGCTCCGGCCATAGCGGATGCACGCTGCTGATACCGCCGGGCTGCAGGTAGATGGCGAAAGCGTGGGCCTGGGCGAAGGCCGTCAGCTTGGCCAGGTCCGACTCGCTCAACGGCTTGAGATGGCGGAACACCAGGGCGACGGTGTCGTCGCCCGCGGCGAATTCGATCTGCGCGATATCGCCGGCGGCTTCCAGCGACCCGACCAGTTCGCCGAGCAGGCCGATCTTCGGCCCCAGCGCCGGATGCACCACTTCGCACTGCTCGATGTCGGCGACGAAGCGCGGGTTGTCTTCTTCGCG
Organism: Dyella sp. SG609; assembly: GCF_012275375.1. Classification (GTDB taxonomy): domain Bacteria; phylum Pseudomonadota; class Gammaproteobacteria; order Xanthomonadales; family Rhodanobacteraceae; genus Dyella_D; species Dyella_D marensis. Next base: position 535,207 of record NZ_JAAZQJ010000002.1, read on the forward strand.
GAAACCGACCAGCACGCGGCCCTTCTTCACCACGTTGCGCACCGACAGGCGGCCCTTGCGGCGATACGCCCAGGGCTGGTCGGTGAGCGGCGGCAGCCACGCGGCCGGCGCCACCTTGCCGATGCGCTCGAAGTTCTCGGCCAGCACGCGCTGCTTGGCGGCGATCTGCGACTCGGCATCCAGGTGCTGCAGCGCGCAGCCGCTGCACTGGCCGTAGTGGCGGCAGCGCGGTTCGACGCGGTGCGGCGAGCGCGTGCGCAGCTCCACCACTTCGGCTTCGTCGAAGCTGCGGTGGCGGCGGCGGATGCGCAGCAGAACTTCTTCGCCGGGCAAGGCGCCGGAGACGAATACGGCCTTGCCGTCGATGCGGGCGACGCCGCGGCCATCGTGGCTCAGATCGGTGATGGTGGCTTCGAACTCTTTCATCGTGACCCTGAAGCAAGCGCGCCCGGATCATGCGGTCCGGGCGGCGCGGAAAAAAACAGATGAAGCGCGCGGAGAGTTACTTCTGCTTCCAGGCGCCCGAGGGGTCCTGATAATACCAGCCGGACCGGGCCCGCTCGATCCAGCCCTTGGCGAAGGTGGCGCGGATCTGCGCTTCCCACTCCGGATGGCCGTTGGCATTGGCCACTTCGCGGTACAGCGCGCTGCGGTCGCGGTTCTCGTCGGCCACGCTGGCGTTGACTTCGGCGCGCTGGTTCAGCGGCACCTTGGAGGCGTCGCGCACGGCGACCAGGCCGTCCTTGGTGAAGCCCACCGCACCGCTGTCGAACAGCGTGCCCAGGCTGCCCTGGAAGCGCTGCTGCATGCGGCCGCGGATCGCCTCGGTGGTGGCGGTCTGCACGCGCACGTCCGGAGTGTCAGCCGCATAGGCGGCCGGAATCAGCAGGTCCAGCAGCATCGCCGAGGGCTGCTTGCCGGGCTTCTCGGCGGGCTTGGGCGGGTCCTTGCCGTCGTTGTTCTGGCTGGCCGGCTTGGCGTTGTCCAGCACGGTGCCGATGAACTGGTCGGCGGCCTTCTGCGCGGCGGCCTCGGGGAAGTAGACATTGATGGTGACGCAACCGACCAGCGCGACGAACAGCGAGGTCAGCAGGACGTAGGCGAGCTTGCGCATGATCGACGCTCCATGGAAGGGATGGGAGAACTTCATGTTCGGGGCAAGTGGTTCGAGGCCGGGCTTCAGTGAACTTCGGGACCGCCGCTCTCGGCGGCGGACTTGAGCCGGCGCACCAGGGTCGGCCAGTCCACCTGGGTCTGGTGGCCCACCACCTGCAGGCGCGGCAGCCCGCTGCCTTCGACGATAGTGTAGCCATCGCCGTCGCTGTCCAGTCCGCTCATGCGGCACACCGTGCCCTGCAGCGCGCAGTTGAGGCCGATGCGCTTGTAGCTGAAATTCTTGAACAGCCGCAGCATCGCGCCCTGCAGGCCGGCGGCGATGCCGCCGCCGCCCACTGAGACCAGGCTGTTGACCGCGCGCTGGCTGATCCGGCCGCCGCCGCCGGCAAGCAGGCGCGCGTCGAAGGAGACCGGATTCCAGTTCACCACGCGCAGGTTCTGCACGCTGCCGTCCATGCGGCCGGTGATGCTGCCGATGTCGAACACGCTGGTGATCGCGCCCAGGTCCAGCTGGCGCAGGGCCAGGTCGCCGGCCAGCACCGGGCTGTTGCCGAACGGGTCCTGCAGCGACATGCGGGTGACGTCGACGAAGCCGTCGAACACGTTCATCGACAGGCCGCCTTCGAGTTCGATGCGGTCGTCCACCCAGCGCAGCGCGGGAATCGCGCCGCCCAGGGTGCCGGGGAATTCCGGCCAGCCCATGGCGCGGCTGAAGGCGGCCATGTCCACGCCGGTCAGCGCCAGCGAGGTGGACAGGCGCCGGCCCCTGGCCGCGGCCGGGCGCCAGTCGAGGTCGGCCACGTGCAGGCGCCCGCCGAGCAGCGGCACGTCCATCGCCTTCTGCAGGCCGAGGCTGCCGTCGCGGCTCTGCCAGCCCATCTGCGCCGCGCCGTGCGCCAGGCGGTAGACCTGCGCGCTGCGCCAGCTCAGCGTGGTGGCCGGGCGCGTGCCGCGCAGCGCCCAGTCCATGCCGCCGCGCACGCCGCTGAGGGCGAGGCGGCCATCGCCGTCGGCGATGTCGAGGCCGTCGGTATCGAAGGAGAACGCGCGCAATCCGTCGGCGGCCATGTCCAGGGTGGCGGCGAGCTGGCCGCTGATGCGCGCGTTGCGCAGGCCCATGGTGGCGAGCCAGGCCTGGCCGTAGCGCTGGTAGGCGGCGGGGAAGCTGGCCTGGAAGCGGTCGAGCTTGAGCTTCTGCAGTTCGCCCTTGGCGTCGAAGGCGAGCGAGCCGTCCAGCTGCAGCGCGTCGGCGTCGCCCACGCGCAGGCGGCTGAAGTCGAGCACGCCGTTGCGCGCGCTGGCATCCAGGCCCAGTTGCACCGGATGGTCCGGCAGGCGCGCGTAGATCGGGCCGAGCAGCAGTTCGCCGCCGCGCAGGCTGGCATCCAGGCCGATGCGCGCGGGGCCGCCGATGGTGTCCACATTGAGCCGTCCGCTGCCGTTGAGGCGCTGGCCGGCGAGCGTGCCGGACGGCGTATCGAAACCCAGCTCCGCCAGGCCGAACTGGCCGGAGGCCTGCACGCCGCCGTTCTGCACGTCCAGCGCCAGCTCCGCATCCAGCCGCCCCGCGGTGGCGCGGCCGGACCACATGGTGGCGAGCAGCCCCTGCAGCCAGCCGGCCGGCAGGCCCTTGAGGCTGATCTGCGCATGGGTGGGCTGGTCCAGCGGCAGCGCGGCGCTGGCCAGCGACTTGCCCTGGTTCACGTCCACCTGCAGCGTGTTGGCCGCGTCGTCCAGCACCAGGTTGACCTTGGCGTCGTTCCAGGCCCCGCCCGGCGCGCCGGCCAGGCGCAGGTCGCCGTCAAACAGCCAGCGCAGGTGCGGGTCGCGCGACAGCGCGCCCTGCATGTCCAGCCCGACGCGGCGCCAGCCCAGCACCGGGAGTTCCGCCTTGGCCGCGCGCAGGGTGAGCTGCAGGCCGCCGTTGCCGTCCTCGGCGATGCGCATCTGCACGTCCTGCAGGCGCAGGCCCGGCACCGCGACCTGCCTGGCCTCGAGCACGATGTCCGCACGGGCCGGCAGCGCCACGGCGAAACCGAACACGATGCACAAATAGAACAAAAGGTGGCTTGATGTCGGGCGCATGTCGCGCCATTCTGCCAAAACCAGCTGAACGACATGGACTCGTCATGTTCAACACCCCCTCAAACGGCAGGTCGGCCGTTCCCGCGGGCAATCCTTCGGGTCATCCTTCAGGCCATCCTTCCGGCGCTCATGCCTTGCGTGTCCTGGTAGCCGACGACGATCCGGCCAGCCGCCTCTTCCTGGTCGAAGCGATGCGCACCCTGGGCCTGGAAGCCGAAGCCTGCGACGACGGCGCCGCCGCCATCGCCCGCGGACGCCGCGAAGCCTACGACCTGCTCCTGCTCGACTGCCGCATGCCCGGCGCCGGCGCCCAGCAAGTCCTGACCGAACTGCGCGGCGACCCCGCCGCCCCCTCCGCCGAAAGCACCGCCGTGGCCACCAGCGCCGAGATGGACGCCGCCGAACGCCAACGCCTGCTCTCCGGCGGCTTCACCGAAGTCCTGCAGAAACCCTGCGACCTGGCCGACCTGCGCCGCATCGTCGCCCTCGTCCAACCCGACTGCCAGCCCCTCCTGGACGACGCCCAGGGCCTGGCCAGCACCGGCAGCGAACCGATCATGCGCGCCATGCGCGCCCTGCTGCGCGACGAACTGGTCGGCATCTACCAGGACCTTGCCACCGCCGTCCTCACCGAAGCCGGCTTCGGCGACCGCCTGCACAAACTGCGGGGCTCCTGCGGCTTCTGCGGCGCCACCGCTCTCGCCGCACGCGTGGTGCAGCTGCAGGAACAGTTCAAACTCGGGCGCGCGATTCCACCGGCGATGCACGAGCGGTTCCGGGCGACGTTGCTGGAGACGATCGAGGCGCTGGGCGCGGGCGCTTGAACTGACGCCAGATTTGCGTCGTGCTTCGAACAAGCCTCTGCGCAAGCCCCGGCCCCTCACCCTGCCCTCTCCCCGGAGGGGAGAGGGGTGATGTGGTGAGGCAGGCAGGAGCGAAGAGCAAAAGCTGGCCTCAGTCCCTGAACATCCTCTCGGCAACGGCACGTTGAAGCACCCGTTACGTAAACGCACTGCCGTTTCGTGTAGACCCAGGTTAATCCGGTTACCGCAGACGCCCACCGCTCCTTCTAGTCGCGTCGCGAGCCTTGGCTCTCAGGCCATTCTCTCTTTGGTTACTTTCTCTTTGGGCCAGCAAAGAGAAAGTGACTCGGGCGCCGGCAGGCGTCCGAAATGCCCGCTGCATAAGCGGCCAAGTCGCGACAACCACACCTAGTCGCTACTGGATCCCGGCCTACGCCGGGATGACGAGCGGAGCAGGATGACGAGCAGAGCAGGATGACGAGAATCAGCGACGCGACAACGCCGCCGAAAGTACGTGCCACGCACGCAACTCAGCACCACCAAGATGAAAGCGAATCACCTCCCGCATCATCGCGCGCAGCGCCGACAACCCAGCCGCATCCGGCATCAAATCCGCCGCCAGCGCCAGCAAATCACTCCCCCGCAACGCATGCGGAAGATCCGCCCGACACGCCGTAGGCCCAACCTCCACCCGATAACGGTAATGTCGATCCGGATCGACCGCCTCCCCCGACTCCCCCTCGTAATCGAGCTGCAACCCATACCCGATCGCATCCAGCAGATCGCGCTCAAACCGCCGCAGCGTCCACGCCAACGGCTCCCCACTCGCCATCCGCGCCAGCGTCGCCGCATACGCCTGGAACAGCTCCGGATGCGGATCCTGACGCCCCGTCAGCCGCACCACCAATTCATTGAGATAAAGCCCGGCGAGACCGGCATCGCCACCAAGCCGCTGCGGCGCCCCCGCATGCTCAGCCCCCTGCAAGGTCGCCAACTCACCGCGCAGTAACAGATCCATCGCCAACGGCTGAAACGGCTCCAGCTGCGACCGCTGCAGCTTCGCGCGCTCGCGCCGCACGCCGCGCGCCACCACGCCGATCCGGCCGTGCTCCAGCGTCAGGCATTCCAGCAGCAGCGAAGTCTCCCGATAGGGCCGCGCATGAAGCACGTAGGCGGGCTGCTGGAGGAGTTGCATGGCCTGAGCGCAGGGAACGGGGATCGGGGAACCGGTAGATGAGGCGCCGCAAGCTTATCGAGCGCTTCCGTTCCCCGGTTCCTGTTCCCTGTTCCCCATCAATCCGTATAGCCGAACTTCTTGAGCATGCTCTCGTCGTCGACCCAGCCCTCGCGCACCTTCACCCACAGGCGCAGGTAGATCTTGCGCTCGAACAGCTGCTCCATCTTGCGGCGCGCGGCCGAGCCGATCGCCTTGAGCTGCTGGCCGCCGTTGCCGATCACGATGGCCTTCTGGCCGTCGCGCTCCACCCAGATCACGGCATGGATTTCGGCCACGCCGTCATCGCGGTCCTTGAACTGCTCGATCTCCACCGTGGTGGCGTACGGCAGTTCCTGGTCCAGGCGCAGCATGAGCTGTTCGCGCACCATCTCGGCGGCGAGGAAGCGTTCGCTGCGGTCGGTGATCTCGTCCTCGCCGTACATCGGCGCGCGCACCGGCAGGCGCTTCAGGATGCCCTGCTCCAGCTCTTTCAGGCCTTTTTCCTTCAGCGCGCTGACGTAGTAGACCTCGTCGAAACTGTGCTGCTCCATCAGGCCGGCCACGAAGGGCAGCATGGCGGATTTGTCCTTGGCCAGGTCGACCTTGTTGATCGCCAGCAGGCGCGGGATCTTCTGCTCGGCCAGCGCCTCGTACAGGGCCTGGTCCTCGTCGGTCCAGCGGCCGGACTCGATCACCTGCACGGCGAGCTCCACTTCGCCGATCGCCGAGCGCGCCGCGCGGTTGAGGCTGCGGTTCATCGCGCGCTTGGCGCCGCGGTGCAGGCCGGGCGTGTCGACGTAGAGAATCTGCCCCGCCTCGTTGGTGGCGATGCCCAGGATGCGGTGCCGCGTGGTCTGCGGGCGGGGGCTGACGATGGACAGGCGGAAGCCGATCATCGCGTTGAGCAGGGTGGACTTGCCCACGTTGGGCCGGCCCAGCAGCGCGACGGCGCCGCAGCGGAAATCCTCGTGCGGCAGCTCGGCCGGCGCGGGGGTTTCGAAATCTTGATCGTGGTCGCTCATGGTCTGGTTTCCTGCAATTGGCGCAGCACGGCCTCGGCCGCGTCCTGCTCGGCGGCGCGGCGGCTGCCGCCGCGGCCCTCCGCGGTGACCGGCATGGGTTCGGCGATGATGCAGGAGACGTCGAACGTCTTCGCGTGATCCTCGCCGTAGCTGTCGGTCAGTTCGTAGTGCGGCAGCGGCCAGCCGCGGGCCTGCAGCCATTCCTGCAGGCGGGTCTTGGCGTCCTTGGACGAGCGCGGAATGGCCGCGACGCGCTCGGCGAACAGGCCCCGCACCACCTCGCGGCACTGGGCGAAATCGCTGTCCAGGTAGACGGCGGCCACCAGGGCCTCGAAGGCGTCGGCGAGGATGGAATCGCGGCGGTAACCGCCGCTCTTCAACTCGCCCGAGCCCAGTTTCAGCGCGTCGCCCAGTTCCAGCTCGCGCGCGATCAGCGCCAGCGCCTGGCCGTTGACCAGCTGCGCGCGCAGGCGCGACAGCTCGCCTTCGCTGGCGTTGGGGTGCGCTTCGTAAAGCAGTTCGGCGACCACCACGCCAAGCAGGGCGTCGCCGAGGAACTCCAGCCGCTCGTTGTTCGGCTTGCCGGCGCTGCGATGGGTCAGGGCCAGTTGCGCCAGCGCCGGGTCGCGGAAACGGTAAGTCAGCTTGGCCAAAAAAACCTCAGTAACCGATGTTGCCCTGCAGAGGCACGGTCTTCTCGAAGTGCAGCAGGAAATCGATGTTGTACATAAAGGGCACGCGCTTGTCGTACTCGATCTTCAGCAGCGCGGCGTTGTTGGCGCGCGAGATGGTGATGTCCTTGGGCTTGATGGTGGCATCGTCCACGTACTGGAAGCCCAGCTTGAACATCAGGTCGCGGCGGATGTCGTCCAGCGTGCGGCCTTCGGTGCCGGCGGTGGCCACCTGGTTCATGGCCTTGCTCACGCCCATGAACTCGGCGTAGGACGGCACCAGCTTCATCGCCATGAAGCCGAAGAAGGCCACGACGATCAACACCACAAGAAACCCGATCAGGGTGATACCCGACTGCTTTGCTTTCATAGTCCCCTCGCTATGCCGACCGGCGGCGGCCCCGCTTGTATGGAAATGGTGCCACGTTGCCGGCCCGCCGGCATCGCGCAGGCGGATTCTGGCGCCACGGCGGGCCGGCGTCACGCCGCGCGACCCGACCGCTGTCACGCTTTGCTTAGTGAATCACACGGCCCATGCGCGAGAAGTCGACCCAGCCGGCGTCCGGCCCCTTCACGCTCAGCCAGATCAGGAAGGCCTTGCCCGCCAGGTTCTGCTCCGGCATGCAGCCCCACCAGCGGCTGTCGGTGCTGTTGTAGCGGTTGTCGCCCATCACCAGGTAGCAGCCCTGCGGGATCACCGACGGCACCTTGTCGTTGGGGATCGGCGGCGGGCGGTTGTAGGCCGGCATGCGCGCGGTGAGGTGGTTCACCACCGTGCCCTCCTCGGTGCGCAGGTGCTCGTTCCACACCGTCGCGCCCATTTCCAGCATCAGGCGGTCTTCTTCGCGCTTGGGGTTGCCCATGTAGGGGCCGACTTCCTCGGCATCGACCGCCTGGCCGTTGATCAGCAGCTGGTCGCCCTGCATCTCGATGCGGTCGCCCGGCAGGCCGATCACGCGCTTGATCCAGTTCTGGCTGGGCACCGGCGCCTGCGGGTTGGCGCAGGTCTGGTCGCCGCTGCGCACCAGTTTGCCGTCCACGCCGCACAGGTAGCCCGGGAAGCGGAACACCACCACGTCGCCGCGCTTGGGCTCGCCCAGGGCCAGGAACTTGTTGTTGAAGGCCGGCATGCGCAGGCCGTAGGCGAACTTGTTCACCAGGATGAAGTCGCCCACGTCCAGGGTCGGCATCATCGAACCCGACGGAATGCGGAACGGCTCGGCCACGAACGAGCGCAGCAGCAGCACCACCAGCACCACCGGGAACAGCGAGCGCGCCCAGTCCACCGAGACCGGGTCCTGCGGCTCCTGCCCGGCCGTCTCGGCCCTGGCCTTGCGCGACTTGTAGAACAGCAGGCGGTCCAGGCCCCAGACCACGCCGAACAGCACGGTCAAGGCAAGCAGAATCGCCGAAAAATCGAAATCCATGAGGGCTCCTTCAGAGCGTCAATCGCGGAGGGGTTCTCGCGGCCGGTGCACTGCGCCGGCGGTGTTGCGGTGGCCCCCTGTTCGTTCCATGTCCTGCCCGCGCCTTATTTGTCGACCTTGAGCACGGCGAGGAAGGCCTCCTGCGGAATCTCCACGCGGCCCACCTGCTTCATGCGCTTCTTGCCTTCCTTCTGCTTCTCCAGCAGCTTCTTCTTGCGGCTGACGTCGCCGCCGTAGCACTTGGCCAGAACGTTCTTGCGCAAGGCTTTCACGGTGGAGCGCGCGATCACCTGCGCGCCGATCGCCGCCTGGATCGCCACGTCGAACTGCTGGCGCGGGATCAGATCCTTCATGCGCTCGACCAGGTCGCGGCCGCGGCGGTCCGCGTGGCTGCGGTGCACGATCAGCGACAACGCATCGACGCGGTCGCCGTTGATCAGCACGTCGGTGCGCACGAACGGGCCGGCCTCGAAGCGCTCGAAGTGGTAGTCCATCGAGGCATAGCCGCGCGAAACCGACTTCAGGCGGTCGAAGAAATCCAGCACCACCTCGGCCAGCGGCAGCTCGTAGCTGATCTGCACCTGGGTGGCCAGGTACTGGATGGAGCGCTGGATGCCGCGCTTCTCCTCGCACAGCGTGATGATGTTGCCGATGTAGTCGGCCGGCGTGAGGATGTTGGCGACGATGATCGGCTCGCGGATCTCCTCCACCTGCGGCGAGGCCGGCAGCTTGGCCGGGTTGTCCAGCAGCATCACCGAGCCGTCGTTCTTAAGGATCTCGTAGACCACGGTGGGCGCGGTGGTGACCAGGTCCAGGTCGTATTCGCGCTCCAGGCGCTCCTGCACGATCTCCATGTGCAGCATGCCGAGGAAGCCGCAGCGGAAGCCGAAGCCCATCGCCTCGGAGCTTTCCGGCTCGAAGAACAGCGCGGCGTCGTTGAGGCGCAGCTTTTCCAGCGCCTCGCGCAGCGCCGGGTAGTCGTCCGCGGAAACCGGGAACAGGCCGGCGAACACGCGCGGCTGCATGGTCTGGAAACCCGGCAGCGGCTTGTCGGCGGGCTTGCCGGCGTGGGTGAGCGTGTCGCCCACCGGCGCGCCGTGCACGTCCTTGATGGACGCGGTGATCCAGCCCACTTCGCCGGCGGCGAGGCGCTCCAGCTTCTTGCGCTTGGGGGTGAACACGCCCACTTCGCTCACTTCGTGCGTGCGGCCGGTGGACATCACCAGCAGCTTCTCGCCGGGGCGGATCTCGCCCTGCATCACGCGCACCAGCGAGACCACGCCGAGGTAGTTGTCGAACCAGGAGTCGATGATCAGCGCCTGCAGGCGGTCGGTGTCGCGCGGCTTCGGCGGCGGGATGCGCGCGACGATGGCCTCGAGCACTTCCACCACGTTCTGGCCGGTCTTGGCGCTGACCGCCACGGCGTCGTCGGCGTCGATGCCGATGACCGCTTCGATCTCGCCCTTGACCTTGTCCGGGTCGGCGGTGGGCAGGTCGATCTTGTTGAGCACCGGCACCACTTCCAGGCCCATCTCCACCGCGGTGTAGCAGTTGGCGACGGACTGCGCCTCCACGCCCTGGGCGGCGTCGACCACCAGCAGCGCGCCTTCGCAGGCGGCCAGCGAGCGGCTTACTTCATAGGAGAAGTCGACGTGGCCGGGGGTGTCGATGAAATTCAGCTGGTAGGTCTTGCCGTCGCGCGCCTTGTACGGCAGCGACACGGACTGGGCCTTGATGGTGATGCCGCGCTCGCGCTCGATCGGGTTGCTGTCGAGCACCTGGGCTTCCATCTCGCGCTCGGCCAGGCCGCCACAGATCTGGATGATGCGGTCGGCAAGCGTCGACTTGCCGTGGTCGATGTGGGCGATGATGGAGAAATTGCGGATCAGTTCCATGGAACACGCTGGCTGCGGTCACCGCCTGCGCGGAGCACAGGCAGCGTATCACCGGGATGGCGATACGAACCCGGCATTATCGCATGGAAAGCGCATCGGCCGGGCGGCGGGGGCCGGAATGCGGCGGGGCGGCCCGGAGGCCGCCCCGCCGTCGGTATCACCGGTCAGGAGATCACTCCTCCTCGCCGGCCTTGGGGATGGTCAGGCCGACGAAGCCGCTCTGGTCGCCGTGGCGCACCAGCAGCAGCGCGGTATCGCCGGGCTTGAGCTCCTTGGTGGCTTCGCGGAACGCCGCCGCCGTGCCAACCCGGCGCTGGTTGACCATCAGGATCACGTCGCCCGGCTGCAGGCCGGCGCGGGCCGCGACCGGACCGTTGACGTCGCTGACCAGCACGCCCTCGCCCGCCTTCAGTCCGAGCTGCTGGCGGGTGTCGCTGTCCAGGTCCTGCACCGCCAGGCCCAGCGCGGTGGAGCCGCCACCGGTGGCCGGCGCTTCCTTGCCCGCGGCGGCAGCGATGGCCTTGCCGTCGCGCTTCATCTCGCCGACGGTGACCGGCACGTCCTGCTTCTTGCCGTCGCGCAGGATGCTGAGGGTGGCCTTGCTGCCCGGCGCGGTCATGCCGACCAGCGGCGGCAGGTCGGCGGCCTGGGTGATCGGCTGGCCGTTGTAGCCGACGATGATGTCGCCCGGCTTGATGCCGGCCTTGTCCGCGCCACTGCCCGGATTGACCTGGGTCACCGCCGCGCCGGAATTGCTGCCGAGCTTGAGCGCCTTGGCGATGTCGTCGGTGATCGGCTGCATCATCACGCCGAGCTGGCCGCGGGTGACGTAGCCCTTTTCCTTGATCTGCTTGACCACGTTCATGGCCACGTCGATCGGGATCGAGAACGCCACGCCCAGATAGCCGCCGGTGTTGGAATAGATCTGCGAGTTCACGCCGACCACCCGGCCCTGCAGGTCGAACAGCGGGCCGCCGGAGTTGCCGCGGTTGATCGGCACGTCGGTCTGGATGAACGAGGTGTAGGGCTGGTCCTGGCTGCCCAGGTTGCGGCCCACGGCGCTGACGATGCCCTGGGTCACGGTGTAGTCGAAGCCGAACGGCGAGCCGATCGCCAGCACCCACTGGCCGGGCTTGAGGCTGCGCGAATCGCCGATGCTCACCGACGGCAGGCTGCCGCCGGCATCCACCTTCAACAGGGCGATGTCGTACTGCGGGTCGCTGCCGATCACCTTGGCGGTGAGGGTGCGGCGGTCCTGCAGGCGCACGGTGACCTGGTCGGCATCGTCCACCACGTGGGTATTGGTGAGGATGTAGCCGTCGCTGGAAATGATGAAGCCGGAGCCGAGCGAGGTGCGCTGCTGTTCTTCCGGCGACGGCACCATCGGCATGCCGAAGAAGCGGCGGAAGATGTCCAGCTGGGGGTCGTCCGGCGGCATCGCGCCGCGGCCGCGCGCCTGGGGTGCGGCCTTGCGCGCGCTCTTGCCGCTGTACTTGGCTTCGACGTGGACCACGGCCGGGGCGTTCTTCTGCACGATGCCGGTGAAGTCCGGCAGGCTGGCCGCGGGGGCCGGCGCGGGACTCGCCGCCTGGGCCTGCGCTCCGCTCGCCACGGCAAGCGACACCAGCGCGCAGCCCAGCGCGCGACGCAGGTTCGTTCGACTCATGTGTTCCTCCTTTCCAAGGTGTGGGAATCGGGCTGGACGCGGAGCGCGCCCGTGCAACGTCCGGCCCCTGGGGGCCGGACGGACATCACTGCATGGGGGACAACAAGAAAGGCCATCGGGGCGGGCATGGACACACCGCCGCGATTACTGCGCCTGCGGTTCCTGCGCGGACTGCGCCTGGGGAATCCGCTGCTGCACCTGCGGGGCGAGCAGCAGGTAGCTGCCGTCGCCGTTGTTGATCGCGCGGTAGCGATCCAGCTGGTACGGGTTCTGGCGGTTGCGCGAGTACAGGAAGGTGGCGCCGTCGTCGCCGCCGACCGTGGCCGAAGCCTGCTGGGTCAGCGCCGAAGGCAGGCCGGCGTAGTTGTTGAGCCATTCCGGTGCGGCGGCCGGCACGTCGGCGCGGGCGGTGGCCGTGGCGGCGGACTGCGTCACGGCGGCCCGCTGGCTGCCGGCGGTGGCGACGCGCGGCGTGGCGTTGTCGCTGCCGGGGCCGACCGGCTGGGTGACCATGAGGGCGGCGACGGCGACCGTCGCGGCGATGGCGCCGCCGGCGGACCAGCGCAGCCAGTGGCGGCGCCTGCCGCTGCCGACCGCGATGGTTTCCTGCTCGATCGCCACCAGCACGCGCGCCGAGAAACCGGCGGAGGCGAGCGGCGGCAACTGGTGGCGCAGGCCGTCGCGCGCCACGTGATAGCGCGACCAGGCTTGCTGCAGGGCAGCGTCGTGGTCGAGCCGGCGCAGCAGGAAGCGCAGTTCCTCCTGGGTCAGTTCGCCGTCGATGCCGGCGGACAGCATGCCTTGGGAAGGATGTTCGCGATGGTTGTCAGTCATGTCAGGTCCTCACGGTCCGACAGCAGGGGCCGCAGTTTCTCGTCGATTGCTTCGCGTGCCCGGAAGATACGCGAACGCACCGTACCGATCGGGCAGCCCATCGCCTCGGCGATTTCTTCGTAGCTCAGGCCGTCCACCTCGCGTAGCGTGATAGCGGTCCGCAGCTCTTCGGGCAGCGCTTGGACAGTGGAAAAAACCGTTTGTTCAATTTCCTGGCGCAGGAGTTCGCGCTCGGGCGTGGCGGTTTCCTGCATGCGGTCGGAACCGGGCACGAAGACCGCATCGTCCACCGAGATGTCGTCGGCCGGCGGACGCCGCCCCAGGGCCACCAAGTGGTTCTTCGCCGTATTCACGGCGATCTTGTACATCCAGGTATAGAAAGCGCTCTCGCCGCGGAACGAGCCGATCGCGCGCCAGGCGCGCACGAACGCCTCCTGGGCCACGTCCTCGCACTCGGCGTAGTTGTTCACATAGCGGGAAACCAGCGCGATGACCTTGTGCTGGTACTTGCGCACCAGCAGGTCAAAGGCCCGCTTGTCCCCTTTTTGGACCCGCTCGACCAGGGCGCTGTCCAGTTCGTTTTCGCCCATCCGGGCCGTCTCCTTCTGACTACCGCTGCCACCGCTTGGAGGGATTCCGCCGGCTCGGGACGGTTCGCTAGGACAAGAAACATGCCGCCGAGTTCAGCGCCCCGCGCAGATAAGGCATCCGCCCCGGCCGGCTCCGGCGCCATCGTACCCAACGCGACTGGCGTCCCGGCGGCCGACCGCCCTGCTGCAGATATAGGGACGCACCACGGCCAGGCAAGCGGCAATCGCCTCACTCCTCGCCGGCATCCGCCGTGGCCAGCAGGCGCTGGCGTTCGTGCAGCAGCTTTTCGAAGGCCGGCGTCGGCAGCGGCCGGCAGAACAGATAGCCCTGCAGTTCGTCGCAGCGGTTGGCGCGCAGGAAATGCAGGTGCTGCTCGATCTCCACGCCCTCGGCCACCACGCCGCGCTTCAGGCGATGGGCCATTTCGATGGTGGCGCGCACGATCGCCTCGTCGTCCGGGTCCACGCCGATATTGCGCACGAAGCTCTGGTCGATCTTGATGCGGTCGGCCGGCAGCTTGCGCAGGTAGTCCAGCGAGGCGGCACCGGTGCCGAAGTCGTCGATGGCGATGCGGCAGCCCAGCTTGTGCAGGCCGTGCAGGTTCTCCACCAGGTTGGGGGCGGCCTTGATGCTGATGCTCTCGGTCACCTCCATTTCCAGCAGGCCCGGATCCAGGCCGCTCTCCTGCAGCGCCGACGCCACGATGTCGAGCAGGTTCGGCTGCATCAGCTGCACCGCCGAGAGATTCACGCCCAGGCGCAGCCGCAGGCCGAACTTGCGCTCCCACTCCTGCGCCTGCTTGCAGGCGGTGCGCAGCACCCATTCGCCGATCGAGACGATCAGGCCGGTCTCCTCGGCCAGCGGGATGAAGAAGCCGGGGCCGATGAAGCCGAGCTCCGGATGCTCCCAGCGCACCAGCGCCTCCATGCCGACGATGTCCTCGCTGGCCGCGTCCACCTGCGGCTGGTAGAACACGCGCAGCTCGCCATTGTGCTCGGCGTGGCGCAGGCCGGATTTCAGCGCCATGTTCTGCTGCTGCGCCTGCTCGGCGCTGATCTCGTAGATCTGGTAGTTGTTGCGGCCCAGGCTCTTGGCCGCGTACATCGCCTCGTCGGCGTGCTTTAGCAAGGTCTCGGCGTCCGGCGCGTCGTCCGGGAAGAAGCTCACGCCGATCGAGGCGGTGACCTGCAGCTCGGTGCCGTCGTCGATGCGGAACGGCGCTTCCATCACCTGCACGATCTTCTCGGCGACGCGCAGCACGTCCTCGCTCTTCACGATGTGCCGCAGGATCACCACGAACTCGTCGCCCGCGTAGCGCGCCACCGTGTCCGACGCGCGCACGCTGGTGCGCAGGCGCTGGGTGGTGGTGATCAGCACCTGGTCGCCCACCGCGTGGCCGAGGGTGTCGTTGATGGTCTTGAAGCGGTCCAGGTCGACGAACAGCATGGCGAAGCATTCGCCGGTGCGGTTGGCCTCGCGGATGATGGTGTCGAGGCGGTCGTTGAACAGCAGGCGGTTGGGCAGGCCGGTGAGCGCGTCCAGCAGGCCTTCGGCGCGGCCCTGCTCGCGGGTGCGGCGCAGTTCCAGCGCATGGGCGAAGCGCGCCGCCGCGCAGCGCAGCACCGGTTCCACGATGGCCAGCTCGCCGAACGGCTGCCGCGTGCCGGCCAGCAGCGCGCCGAGCACGCTGTGGCGTTCGTCCAGCAAGGGCAGGCCGGCGAAGCCGCTCAGGTCGAGTTGTTCCAGCAGCGGATCCATCGCGGCCAGGCGGCGCGCGCCGCCGGGGTGCAGCATCGGCTGCCCGGACAGCACCAGGCGCAGCGAACTCTGCAGCTGCGGGCTGGGCCAAAGCTGCTCCTCGCCGCTCCAGCATTGCGCCAGCTGCAGCGGCGCGCCGCCGTCTTCCGGACGCGCCGACCAGATCGCCAGATAGTCCAGCCCCATGTCCTCGAACAGCATCCGCGCCGCGGTGGCGATGCTGTCGTCGGCGCTGCTGCTGGCGAACAGGCGCGCCAGCATGGCCAGCGCCACTTCGGCGCGCGCGCCGGCGCGGT
The DNA here is from genome assembly GCF_012275375.1 of Dyella sp. SG609. Classification (GTDB taxonomy): domain Bacteria; phylum Pseudomonadota; class Gammaproteobacteria; order Xanthomonadales; family Rhodanobacteraceae; genus Dyella_D; species Dyella_D marensis. The sequence continues at coordinate 550,587 of NZ_JAAZQJ010000002.1, forward strand.
CGCTGCGGAACACGAAGGCCACGGCGTCGCGGCCGGCGTGGCGGATCTGCCGCGCGCTGGCCTCGCCGCTGTCCTCGCCCTGGCGCGAGCGGCGCCGGCAGGGATGCCAGCGGCGCGAATCGTCGGCCAGCGCCTGCTCCGGCGCCAGGCCCTGGAACTGCAGCAGCTCGGCCAGCGGCTGGCCGACCAGGCGCTCACCGGACAGGCCGCTGCGGCGCAGCAGCGCGGGGCTGACTTCGAGCAGGCGGCCGCGCTCGGCATCGACGATCAGCCACTCGCTGTCCACTTCGTCGAAGGCGAAGCGGTAGTCGCCGCCGCCGTGCGCCGCCTCGCCCTGCGCGGAAGCCGGCAGGATCGCGCCGGTGCGCTGCAGGCGCTGCCAGCGCGCGATCAGCTCGCTGTCGATCTGCGCGGCATACAGCCAGTCGGAAACCCCGGCCGGCAGCTGGGCCGGCTTGATCGCCGCGCCCTCGGTCAGCACCACGATCACCGGTGCCTCGGCGCAGGCCGGCAGGCGGCGCAGTTGTTCCACCGAGGCCAGCGCGTCGCGCGCGTCGCCTTCCAGCACCATCACCACCAGGGCCAGCTTGGGGCGGCCTTCGAGCAGGATGCCGGCGTGGGTGGTGTCGCGGGCGGAATGCACGGCGAGGTGGCCGTCGCGGTCCAGCGCGTCGAACACGGCGCGGCGCAGCTCGCGCTGCGCCGCCACCACCATGATGCCGCCGGGGGCGGACACGGCCGCGTTCAAAGCAGCCACCGGCCATCGCGCAGGCGCGGCCGGAGCGCGGGCTTGACCTGGCAGCTGAGCCGCACGATCACGTCGCTCAGTCCTTCCACCAGCGATTCGGGGGCATCCAGCAGCACCACCCGGCGCACGTGGCCGGTGGGCGTGCGCGCCAGCTGGCGCAGCAGGGCCACGTCCGGCGCGGCCAGCGGCAGCGGCAGCCGGCGCAACAAGTAAATGCCGAAGTGATTGCTCTGCTGGATGTAGCGCAGCACCTGGCTCAGCCGCGCATGCGGCGCCTTGTCGGCGTGCTCCTCGCGCAGGTTGCCCAGGCCTTCCTCCGGACTCCACAGATAGATGGCCTGGCCGGTGCGGCGGACCAGGCTGCGGAACTGCCCGATCAGGGCGTCGCCGTCCGCGTCTTCCAGCGAGACCAGGCAGCCGCGCGCGCCCAGGATGCGCTCGAGGATATCGGCACCTGGCTGGACGGCTGGGGCGGCAATGGAGGTGTTCATTGGGCAGCTAAGTTACGCGGTCCGCGGGGCTACGCCTAGCGCCCGAAAGAGCCTCCGCGCATTCGCCGGCGGGTTTCTTGCGTCAGCGCACAGGCCGGTCTTTTACGCCACTTTCATGGACTTGCGCACCACCCCGGACCATCTCGCAATCCACGCTACGGCAGGGTATGGTGCCTGCCTTTCCATGCTGGACCTGACTCATGTTCGAAGGACTGCGCTTCAACCACTGGAAGACGAGCCTGGACGACAGCGGCATCGTCACCCTGACGCTCGACCGCGCCAACAGCAGCGTCAACGCGCTCTCGCGCGAGGTGCTGGACGAGCTCGGCCAGATCGTGGAGCGCCTGTCGATCGAGAAGCCGGCCGGCGTGCTGATCCATTCGGCCAAGCCGGGCGGCTTCGCGGTGGGCGCGGACATCAAGGAATTCGTCGAATACGCCAAAGACGGCACGGTGCTGCAGAACATCGAGAACGGCCAGCGCGTGTTCGAGTCGCTGGCCCGCCTGCCCTGCCCCACGGTCGCCGCCATCCACGGCGCCTGCATGGGCGGCGGCACGGAGCTGGTGCTGGCCTGCCGCCAGCGCATCGCGGCGGATGACGAGAAGACCCGGATCGGCCTGCCCGAAGTGATGCTCGGCATCCACCCCGGCTGGGGCGGCACGGCGCGGCTGCCGCGCCTGATCGGCGCACTCGACGCGCTGCCGGTGATGCTGACCGGCAAGGCGCTGTCGGCCAGGCGTGCCGCCGCGCTCGGCGTGGTCGACCGCCTTGCGCCCGCCGGCGAACTGCTGGCCGAAGCGCGCGCCCTGCTGCGCCGCCCGCATGTGCGCCCCGCCGTGCAGCGGCTGAAGGCCTGGGCCACCAATACCTGGCCGGCGCGGCAGATCCTGGCGCCGATGGTGCTGAAGCAGACCGCCGCCAAGGTGCGCAAGGAGCACTACCCCGCCCCGTTCGCGCTCATCAACGTATGGCAGCGCGGCGGCTCCAGCATCCAGCAGCGGCTGAAGCTGGAGGCGCGCTCGGTGGCCAAGCTGGCCGAGACCAGCACCGCGCGCAACCTGATCCGGATCTTCCTGCTGCAGGAACGCCTGAAGGGCCAGGGCGCCGGCGCGGAGCACGGCATCGAGCACGTGCACGTGGTGGGCGCCGGCGTGATGGGCGGCGATATCGCGGCCTGGGCGGCCTTCAAGGGTTTCCAGGTGACCTTGCAGGACCGCGAGATGAAGTTCATCCAGCCCGCGCTGGACCGCGCGCGGGCGCTATACGAGAAAAAGCTGAAGACGCCGGAGAAGGTCGAAGAAGTGGCGCGCCGCCTGCGCGCCGACGTCGAGGGCAAGGGCGTGGCCGCGGCGGATCTCGCGATCGAGGCGATCTTCGAGAACGCCGAGGCGAAGAAGGCGCTGTACGCCACCATCGAGCCGCAGTTCCAGGCGGACGAGATCCTCGCCACCAATACCTCGAGCATTCCGCTGGACGAACTGCGCCAGGGCCTGCGCGCGCCGCAGCGTTTCCTGGGCCTGCACTTCTTCAATCCGGTGGCGCAGATGCCGCTGGTGGAAGTGGTGCGCCACGACGGTCTCGACCCCGCGATCGAGAAGCGCGCGCTGGCCTTCTGCAAGGCGATCGGCAAGCTGCCGGTGGCGGTGAAGGGGACGCCGGGCTTCCTGGTCAACCGCATCCTGATGCCTTACCTGCTCGAAGCCATCCGCCTGTACAACGAAGGCGTGCCCGGCCCGGTGCTGGACAAGGAAGCGAAGAAATTCGGCATGCCGATGGGGCCGATCGAACTGGCCGATACCGTGGGCCTGGACGTCTGCGCCTCCGTGGGCAAGGAGCTGGCGCCCTTCCTCGGCCTGGAACTGCCGCCCGGCATCGAGGACAAGCTCGCCGCCGGCAAGCGCGGCAAGAAGGACGGCCAGGGTTTCTACGTGTGGCAGGAAGGCAAGCCGCAGAAGCCTGAAGTGGATCCCGACTACGCCGCGCCCGCCGACCTGCAGGAGCGCATGCTGCTGCCGATGGTCAACGAGGCCGTGGCCTGCCTCGCCGACGGCGTGGTGGACGATGCCGACCTGCTCGATGCCGGCGTGATCTTCGGCACCGGCTTCGCGCCGTTCCGCGGCGGCCCGATCCAGTACGTGCGCAGCGAAGGCGCCGGCGTGGTCAAGGGCAAGCTGGAACGGCTGGCGCAGCGGCATGGCGAGCGCTTCGCGCCGAAGCAGGGTTGGGACTTGCCGATCCTGGCGCAGCCGCCGGAAGCCTGAAGACAAGTCATGAAATGAAAAAGGCCGGCGTCATCGCCGGCCTTTTCTTTGCTCGTCATCCCGGCGCAGGCCGGGATCCAGTAGCGTTGCCGTCCGAGTGTGCGAAAAAGCTCCAGAGCGAGCTTTGGGATGCCTTCACTACGATGCGGCACATCGCCGCTGGATTCCGGCCTGCGCCGGAATGACGTCCATACGTAGTCGCGTGCCGCGATTCCCTGCGTCTCAGGTAGCGCTTACCAGACCAGATCGTCCGGCACGCCATCTTCGCCCACGCCACCCGTGCCCGGCTCCGGCAGCAGCGCCAGCAAATGCGCATCGATCTCGCGCACCTGCTCGGCGATGGCGCGGCTCACCACCAGGTAATGGCCGCCCTGCTGCACCACGCCCAGCTCGCCCGCATTGAGCGCGGCCAGCTGCGCCTGGTCGACGTAGACGCGGCGGATCTTGCCGCCGTATTCGAAGTGGCGCGCATGCTCGGCGTCCTTCTTGTTCAATGCCTGGCCCTGCAGCAGTTGCTGGACCTTCTGCTTGCGCTCGCGCTTGAGCCGCGCTTCCTCGGCCGCCGCCTGCTCGGCCTGGCGGCGCTCGGTGCTTTCGGCCTGCTTGCGGATCGCATAGGCCTTGGCCAGGTCGATCTCGCCGTCGCGCGGCGGACGCGCGGACTGTTGCTGGGGCTTGCCGCCCGGCTTCGCCTGCGGGTTGCCGGGCTTGCCGCCTTGGCTTTTGAAGGGCTTTTGCGCCAGCCTGCCGGCGGGCGGCTGCGATGCGCGCTTCTCGTCGCGCACCTGTTTGACGATGCCGCTCTTGAGCAGCTGATCGCGCAGGGAATCGGCCATGATCGATAAACCTGTCTTGCGTGTGGATCGGAACGTGGGACTAGCGAAACATCAGTAATGCGGCGGCGGCGGCTCGCTGTGCGGGTCGTGCGACTGCGAGCTGCGCAGTGCCAGCAGCTCGTCGCGCAGGTCGCGCAGGATCTGCTCCAGCTTGAGGATGCGCTGCGCCTGCTCGGTCTCGGTGGCGACCAGGGCGTTCACCGTGTCGTCGAGAAAGGTCAGGCGCACTTCCAGTTCGGTCAGGCGTTGTTCGAGCGATACCGACACGTCACACCCTCAGGCTGCGGCCGCGGCCGATGCCGTAATAGGCCAGGCCGGCTTCCTCGACCGCGGACGGGTCGTACAGATTGCGGCCGTCGAAAATGGCCGGGCTCTTGAGCGCGGCGCGGATGCGCGCGAAATCCGGACTGCGGAACGCCTTCCACTCGGTGACGATGGCCAGCACGTCCGCGCCTTCCAGCGCCTGATAGGCGCTGTCGCACAGCACCAGATCCGCGCGGTCGCCGTAGATGCGATGGGTTTCCTCGCGCGCTTCCGGGTCGAACGCGCGCACGCTGGCGCCGGCGTCCCATAGCGCTTCCATCACGCGGCGGCTCGAGGCCTCGCGCATGTCGTCGGTGTTCGGCTTGAAGGCCAGGCCCCACAGCGCGATGGTGCGGCCCTTGAGGTCGCCGTCGAAATGGCGCGAGACCAGCTCGAACAGCTTGCCCTTCTGGTCGTTGTTCACCGACTCCACCGCGCCGAGCAGGCGCGCCGGATAGCCCACGCTGCGCGCGGTGCGTTCCAGCGCCTGCACGTCCTTGGGGAAGCAGGAGCCGCCGTAGCCGGCGCCGGGGTAGATGAAGTGATAGCCGATGCGCGGATCCGAGCCGATGCCCTGGCGCACCAGTTCCACGTCGGCGCCGACGCGCTCGGCGATGTTGGCGATCTCGTTCATGAAGCTGATCTTGGTCGCCAGCATGGCGTTCGCCGCGTACTTGGTCAGCTCGGCGGAACGCTCGTCCATCACCACCGTGCGGTCGTGGTTGCGGTTGAACGGCGCGTACAGCTTGCGCAGCACGCCCACCGCGCGCTCGCTGGAGCTGCCGATGATGATGCGGTCCGGGCGCAGGCAGTCTTCGACCGCGTCGCCCTCTTTCAGGAATTCCGGGTTGGAGACCACGTCGAAATCGACCTGGACGCCGCGCGCCGAGAGTTCGTTCGCCACCGCTTCGCGCACGCGGTCGGCGGTGCCTACCGGCACGGTGGACTTGTTCACCACCACGGCGTAGCGGTCCAGGTGCTGGCCGATGGTGCGCGCCACGCCGAGCACGTAGGTGAGGTCGGCGCTGCCGTCCTCGTCCGGCGGCGTGCCGACGGCGATGAAGAGCACCTGGCCGTGCGCGATGGCCGGCGCGGCGTCGGTGGTGAAATCCAGCTGGCCGCTGGCGTGGTTGCGCTTGACGATGGGTTCCAGGCCCGGCTCGTAGATGGGGATCTCGCCGCGCTTCAGGCGCTCGACCTTGGCCGCGTCGATATCCACGCAGACCACGTGGTTGCCCATCTCGGCCAGGCAGGCGCCGGTGACCAGGCCCACGTAACCGGTGCCGAAAATGGTGACTTTCATCGTATGCAGGGTTCCGCGATGCGTTAGACCGCAGATTCTAGCAGGGGGTCCTGCCGCATCGGACTGCCGGCTTTTCCGAAATCCATGCCGGGAAAAGCAACGGGGCGCGAATCGCTTCGCGCCCCGTGCCTGATCTGCTGCGAACCGCGGACGCTTACTTCGCGCCGCCCTGGTCGCCAGCGGCGCCGGCCGGCGTCGGGCCGGTCTTCACCAGGGTCACGTCGAAGATGATCGTCGAGTTCGGCGGGAAGCCGTTCTGCGGCTGCGCGCCATAGGCGATGTTCGACGGGATGAACAGCTTGTAGTGGCCGCCCACCTGCATCAGCTGCAGGCCTTCGCGGAAGCCCGGGATCACGCCGGAGAGCGGGATCGAGGCCGGACCGGTGCTGCCCTCGTGCTTGGACGAATCGTCGAACACTTCGCCGTTGACGAAGCTGCCGACGTAGTTCACCTGCACGGTGTCGTTCGGACCCGGACGGGCACCGGTGCCCTGGCTGATCACCTGGTACTGCAGGCCCGAGGCGGTGGTCTTCACGCCGGCGGCGGTCTTGTTCTTGGCCAGGAAGGCATCGCCGTCGGTCTTGTTCTTGGCGGCAACCTTCTCGTACTCGGCCTTGGCCTTGGTCTGCAGATTGGCGACGAACGCGTCGCGCACCTGCTTCGCTTCAGCCTCGCTCATGGTCGGCTTCTGGCCGGACAGGGCGGACTGCACAGCGCGGGCCACGGTGGCCGGATCCACTTCCTCGCGCACGAGCGGGGGCAGCTGGCTGGCCAGGTCCCAGCCGACCACGTAGCTGGCCTTGGTCTTGTCGACCGCGCCGGCCGCCGGAGCGGCGGTCTTGGCGGCCTGGGCGTGCGCGCCGGCGGTGAGGCCCAGCGCAACCGCCAGGGCGGCGGCCGTCAGCGTGGGACGCAAGAATTGCTTCATTTGAAACTCCCTCGTTTTTGGATGTCCCGGTGCTCACCGGACGGGCCTCCCGGATGGAGGCAGCGCCACGCATTGTGAGGCGCCTTACCGGTCTTAGCAACGATGTCGAATGTCGACCATCAGGCCATATAAAGGTTCAAAGCACGTGACATCGTGGCATTTTGCGATTTTCTTCACGAATGCCCGTTCGGCCGGCCGTCGCGTTCCAGCGTGTCGCGCAGCGCCGCCTGCAGGCGCGCGTGCACCTGGACCAGTACACGCCATAGCAGCCAAGTCAGCGCCAGGCCGACCAGAACCAGCACCAGCGCCACTTCCCGCGGCGGCAGGATGGTCGAGGCCAGGGCCGCCACCAGCAGGCCGAGCACCCACATCGCGGCCAGCGGCACGATGCGTGCCAATACGGAGCGGATCTTGACGTTGAGCGCGCCGCCGAGCCGCTCCGGAATGCTCAGCTCCGCCAGCAGCATGCCCAGCGCCGCGGCCTTGCGGTACGCCGCCACGATCATCGGCAGCGACAGCAGCGCGGCGACCGACCAGGCCAGCGTGCGCTCGGTGAGCGGACGCTGGTTCAACCATTCCCAATGGAAAAACTGCCGGCGATACAGATAGGCCATGATCAGGAACACGGCCACCACCAGCATCATGTTGATGAGCACGTGCCACACCAGGCGGCGGATCATCTTCATCACGATCGCGCCCTGCCCGCTCAGGCTCACATTGCCCATCCAGTCGGTGTACGCGCCGAACATGCCGCTGACACCGGCGGGCATGCGCCGCCCGAGGAAACCCGCCAGCGGATCGGCGCCGCGGATCAGGTACGGCGTAAGAAAGGTGGTAATGGCCGACACCGCCACCGCGACCGGATACAGAAAACTGCTGGTCACCTTCAAGGTCAGGCCGAGCGAGGCGATCACGAACGAGAACTCGCCGATCTGCGCCAGCCCCATGCCCACCCGCAGCGAGGTGCGCCCGCCGTTGCCGGCGACGAAGGTGCCGAAGCTGCAGGTGATCACCTTGCCCAGCACCACCACGATGGTGACCACGGTGATCGGCAGCGCGTACTGCTTCAGCAGCGCCGGATCGATCAGCATGCCGATGGCGACGAAGAACACCGCGCTGAACATGTCGCGCACCGGGGTGATGATGCGCTCCACCCGCGCCACGCTGTCCGATTCGCCCACGATCGCGCCGATCAGGAAGGCGCCCAGCGCGATGCTGTAGCCCATTTCCGTCACCAGCAGGCAGAAGCCGAAGCACAGGCCCAGCACCGCCACCAGCAGCACGTCGTCGCGCGCCACCCGCGCGATGTAGTCGACCACCCGCGGCACCAGCAGCAGGCCCACCACCAGCGATACCACCATGAACAGCATCAGGCGCCCGACCGCTTCCATCGCCTGGCCCGCTTCCAGGTCGCCGGTGCTGGCGATGCCGGTGAGCAGCGCCATCAGCACCACGGCGAGCACGTCCTCGATGATGAGGATGCCGAAGATCAGCTGCGCGAAGCGTTCGCGCTTGAGGTCGAGGTCGTCCAGCGCCTTCATGATGATGGTGGTGGAGGAGATCGACAGCATCGCGCCCAGGAACATCGAGTCCATCGGCGTCCAGCCGAAGAAGCGGCCGATCTCGTAGCCGATCCACACCATCAGCACGATCTCGCACAGCGCCGCCACCAGCGCCGCGCCGCCTACCGCCCTGAGCTTCTTGAGGCTGAATTCCAGGCCCAGCGCGAACAGCAGCAGGATCATGCCCAGCTCGGACAGCGTGCGGATGGTGTCTTCGTCGTGGATGAAGATCACCGGCGAGGTATACGGCCCCACCAGCACGCCCGCGATGATGTAGCCGAGCACCACCGGCTGGCGCAGGCGCTGGAAGATCACCGTGGTGAGGCCGGCGACCAGCATCACCGTGGCGAGATCCTGGATGAAGTGCAGATCGTGCATGGGCGCTTCCGTGTCGAGTCATCGCAAGACTACACGGAGGTGTCGGAAGCGCGGCTTCACGCCCTCCACGCTCGCTTGCTCGCCGCCCCGACGCAGGACTGACACGCCGCGCGAACATTTGTGAAAATTTTTGTTCGCGGATGCTTGACGAAACCCCGATCCCTATCTATTCTTTCGGGCTCCACAGCAGTGGGGCCATAGCTCAGCTGGGAGAGCGCCTGCATGGCATGCAGGAGGTCGGCGGTTCGATCCCGCCTGGCTCCACCAATAAATTTTAGATTACGTCCCCATCGTCTAGAGGCCTAGGACATCACCCTTTCACGGTGGCGACCGGGGTTCGAATCCCCGTGGGGACGCCAATCCAAGCCGCTACTTTAAAGAGTGACGGTGCAGGTTGGGAATCAGGGGCCTCTTGGTTTTACTGGTTTCAGCTGTTCGAAAATGCGGAGCGGTAGTTCAGTCGGTTAGAATGCTGGCCTGTCACGCCGGAGGTCGCGGGTTCGAGTCCCGTCCGCTCCGCCACTTTTCCAAGGAACCCGCCTGGCGCGGGTTTTTTGTTGCGCGCGATTCCGCGCCCTCTTCCACCCCCGGCGAACCTACAGCTCGTGCCCCGGCGGCAAGTCCACCGGCTTGTGCTGCGCCAGCGGCTCCAGCGTGCCGCGCGAATGCCCCTGCTCGGCCAGGTACTCCAGCCAGCGCGAGAGGAAGCCGTTCATGCGCAGGCGATGCTGCAGCACCGTGTGCGCCGGCGGAAACGGCCCCAGCACCTGCCACAGATGGCGGCCCGGATGGCAATGCAGCGCCTCGGCCACGTGCGCGTCGGTGTACATGCGCAGCTGCGCCGACGGCGACGGCTGCCCGGTGTTGGCATCGAGGAAGTCGTAGGTCAGTTCCAGTTCCAGCGTATAGGGATGGCGTTCCTGCACCTGCAGGCGCACGTCCAGCCCGTCGTCCACGCTCGACACATAGAAGCCCGGCGCCAGTTCATGCGGTGCGAACAGGTGCGCCAGGCGATGGTAGTTCTCCGCATACAGTCCCATCAGGAAGCCGAAGCGATCCGGCAGCAGGGACTGGCGACTGTCCAGCACGGCACTCATAAGGACCTTGGGTACTCCTTCGAAGTCAGAACATGGTCCGCTCGATACCGAAGCGGTCAAGGATCTTGCTGGCGATTTCCTCGATCGACGTATGCGTGGTGTTGAGGCTGGGGATGCTTTCCCGCCGCATCAGCTTCTCGGCCTGCTCCAACTCCCAGCGGCACTGCTGCAGGGTCGCATACCGGCTGCCGGCGCGCCGCTGCTCGCGGATCTGCGCCAGGCGCTGCGGGTCGATGGTCAGGCCGAACAGCCGGTCCCGGTAGGGACGCAGCCGCACCGGAAGCTCCAGCTTGTCCAGGTCGTCGTCGGTGAGGGGGTAGTTGGCGGCGCTCACCCCGTAATGCAAGGCCATGTACAGGCAGGTCGGCGTCTTGCCCGAGCGGGATACGCCGACCAGGATCAGGTCGGCCTGGGCATAGTCCACGTCGATGCCGTCGTCGTGGGACAAGGCGTAGTTGGTGGCATTGATGCGCGCCTCGTACTTGTCGAAGTCCACCATGCCGTGCGAGCGGTTCACCGCACCCGAGCGCTTGGCGCCCAGCTCGTCTTCCAGCGTGCCGATGAACGGCGCGAACACGTCCAGCATCAGCGCCCCGCTCGCCGCCACTATCTCGCACAGGTCGCGCGAGGCCATGGTGTTGACCACGATCGGCCGCTCGCCACTTTGGGCGAAGCGCGTCTTGATGCGCAGCGCGGCGGCCTCCGCTTTTTGCGCGTCGTCCACGAACGGCAGGCGATGCTTGTCGAATTGCACGCCCTCGAACTGGGCCAGGATGCTGTTGCCGATCGTCTCCGCTGTAATACCAGTGGAATCGGAGATGTAAAAAACGGTACGCCGCATACCAGTTCCGCCGGGCCTGCAAAAGTTGGGCGCCACCTTAGCGCAAGCACGAATCCCTGTCTTTGCTTGACCCTCGCCTGACTGGTATGCAGTTGGCGCGGCAGTGGGCGGCAATGGTCTTCTTGTGCCGTGCACCATCGGCGGCGGACAATACCAGTTCTTTGCGGCCGATTTTTGGCTGCTCCAGGCCTACCCCTACGAGCTCTTGAGGAGACTCCCTTGAACGATCTGGTGCTTTGGCTCGACTCGCTGCGCATGACCGACCTGGGCAAGGTCGGCGGCAAGAACGCGTCGCTCGGCGAGATGATCGGCAACCTGGCCAAGCTCGGGGTATCCGTGCCCGGCGGCTTCGCCACCACCGCCGACGCGTTCCAGCAGTACCTGGACAAGAGCGGCGTGGCCAAGCGCATCCAGGCGCGCCTGACCGGCCTGGATGTCGACGACGTCGACGCGCTCATCGCCGCCGGCAAGGAAATCCGCGAGTGGGTCACCGAGACGCCGCTGCCGGCGGACCTGGACCAGGCCATCCGCGAGGCCTACGCCAAGCTTTGCAAGGACGCCGGCGCCGACGACATCGCCGTGGCCGTGCGCTCCTCCGCCACCGCCGAAGACCTGCCCGACGCCTCGTTCGCCGGCCAGCAGGAAACCTTCCTCAACGTGGTCGGCATCGACGACGTGCTGCACAAGGTGAAGGAAGTCTTCGCCTCGCTCTACAACGACCGCGCCATCGCCTACCGCGTGCACCAGGGCTTCAAGCACGAGGACGTGTTCCTCTCGGCTGGCGTGCAGCTGATGGTGCGCTCGGACGTCGGCGCCTCCGGCGTGCTGTTCACCCTGGACACCGAATCGGGCTTCCGCGACGTGGTCTTCGTCACCGGTTCCTACGGCCTGGGCGAGATGGTCGTGCAGGGCGCGGTCAATCCGGACGAGTTCTACGTGTTCAAGCCCACCCTCAAGCAGGGCAAGCCGGCCGTGCTGCGACGCCAGCTCGGCGCCAAGCAGCTGCGCATGGTGTATTCGTCCGCGCCGGGCGAGCGCGTCAAGACCGAGCCGACGCCGGACGAGCTGCGCAACCGCTTCTGCATCAGCGACGCCGACGTGGAAGAGCTGTCCCGGCAGGCGCTGATCATCGAGCAGCACTACGGCCGCCCGATGGACATCGAATGGGCCAAGGACGGCAACACCGGCAAGCTCTACATCGTGCAGGCCCGCCCGGAGACGGTGAAGTCGCGCGCGCACGCCACCCAGCTGGAGCGCTTCCACCTCGGCGAGAAGGGCAAGGTGCTGGCCGAGGGCCGCGCCATCGGCCAGAAGATCGGCGCCGGCAAGGCGCGCGTGGTGCGCAGCCTCGCCGACATGAACAAGGTGCAGCCCGGCGACGTGCTGGTGGCCGACATGACCGACCCCGACTGGGAGCCGGTGATGAAGCGCGCCTCCGCCATCGTCACCAACCGCGGCGGCCGCACCTGCCACGCGGCGATCATCGCGCGCGAGCTGGGCGTGCCCGCCGTGGTGGGCACCGGCAATGCGCTGGAAAAGATTCCCGACGGCGCCGACGTCACCGTGTCCTGCGCCGAAGGCGACACCGGCACCATCTACGAAGGCATCCTCAAGTTCGACCGCGTCACCGCGGATCTGGGCGCCATGCCCGAGGCGCCGCTGAAGATCATGATGAACGTGGCCAACCCCGAGCGCGCCTTCGACTTCGGCCTGCTGCCGAACGCCGGCATCGGCCTGGCCCGCCTGGAAATGATCATCGCCAGCCATATCGGCGTGCATCCGAAGGCGCTGCTGGAATACGCCAAGCAGGACGCCGCCACCAAGGCGAAGATCGACGAGCGCATCGCCGGCTACGCCGACCCGGTGTCGTTCTACGTCGACCGCCTGGCCGAAGGCATCGCCACCATCGCCGCCTCGGTGTTCCCCAAGCCCGTGATCGTGCGCCTGTCCGACTTCAAGTCGAACGAATACGCCAACCTGCTCGGCGGCTCGCGCTACGAGCCGCACGAAGAGAACCCGATGATCGGCTACCGCGGCGCCAGCCGCTATGTCGACACCGGCTTCGCCGAGTCGTTCGCGCTGGAGTGCAAGGCGGTCAAGCGCGTGCGCGAAGTGATGGGCCTGGACAACGTGTGGGTGATGATCCCGTTCGTGCGCACCCTGGGCGAAGGCCGCAAGGTGGTCGAGGTGCTGGCAAAGAATGGCCTCAAGCAGGGCGCCAGCGCGCACGGCGAAGAGGCGCTGAAGATCATCATGATGTGCGAGGTGCCGTCCAACGCGCTGCTCGCCGATGAGTTCCTGGACATCTTCGACGGCTTCTCGATCGGCTCCAACGACCTCACCCAGCTCACCCTGGGCCTGGACCGCGATTCCAGCATCGTCGCCAGCCTGTTCGACGAACGCGACCCGGCGGTGAAGAAGCTGCTGGCGATGGCGATCAAGACCGCGCGCGACAAGGGCAAGTACGTCGGCATCTGCGGCCAGGGTCCGTCGGACCATCCGGACCTGGCCGAGTGGCTGATGGATCAGGGCATCGAGTCGGTGTCGCTCAATCCGGACACCGTGGTGGACACCTGGCTGCGCCTGGCGAAGAAGAAAGCCGGCTGAGCACGGTTTGCGGCAGGACCTTGAAAGGGACGGTGGCGATCACCGTCCCTTTTTTTGTCCGGAACTTCGCCGCCCGGCGCCGGTCTTCCCGCTTGGCGCCTATCGCCTCATGCCAGGGGAACGGGAATGGAACGGCTGAAGCAATGCCTCGCGAGAAACCGCGGCTTTATCGTTTTCATGTTCTGCATGCTGGTGTTCCGCAGCGCGGTGGCGGACTGGAATGTCGTGCCCACCGGCTCGATGCAGCCGACGATACGCATCGGCGACCGCATCGTGGTGGACAAGGCGGCGTATGACATCCGGCTGCCGTTTACGCATGTGTCGCTGCTGCATCGGGGCGATCCTGCACGAGGCGACATCGTGGTGCTGGAATCGGACAAGGCCGGCGAGCGGCTGGTGAAGCGGGTGGTCGGCGTGCCGGGCGACGTGGTTGCGCTGCGCGGCAACCGGCTTTACGTCAACGGGCGGTTTGCGGATTACCGGCCGATGCATGTCGATGGCATCGGCGACGATGCGTGGGATCCGGCGATCTATGTCGCGGAAAATGTCGATGGACGCAGCCATGCGGTGCGCTGGTCGCAATACAACGCGAGCGCGGATCGCAACTTCGGGCCGGTGACCGTGCCGCCGCATCAGTATCTGATGATGGGCGACAACCGCGACAACAGCCGGGATTCGCGTTACTACGGCTTCTTTCCGCGCAACGAGATCACGGGAAGAGCGACGCGCGTGGCGATATCGCTCGATCCGGATCATCACTATCTGCCGCGTAGCGGGCGGTATTGGGCCAGGCTGGAATAGCCCGCTCAATTGGTCCGGGCGAGAATCACCGTGATGTTGTCGCTGCCGCCGGCTTCCAGCGCCGCAAGCAGGAGGTGATCCACACATTCCTGCGCGGCGAGATCGCGCCGCTCCACGATGCCGGCGATCACGGCATCGCTCACTTCCTCGGTCAAGCCATCGCTGCACAGCAGAAACGCCATGCCCGGCTCGAGCTTGCCCCGCGCCAGACCGATATGCAGCTGATCCACCGCGGTGATGCCGAGCGCCTGGGTGATGACGTTGCGCTGCGGATGGCGTGCGGCCTGGGCCGGATCGAGCGTGCCGGCCGCGACCAGTTCCTGCACCAGCGAGTGGTCGTGGCTGATCTGCTTCAGCCCGTTCTTCCACAGATAGATGCGGCTGTCGCCCACCCAGGCCACTTCGTAGTTGCCCGGGCTCAGCCGCAGCGCCGCGATGGTGGTGCCCATCGGCAACGCATCGCGATAGCCGCGCGCCTGCGCCATCAAGCGTTCGTCCGCGCCCTTGATCGCTTCGACCAGGCTGTGGCCACGGGTCACCAGGTCGGCCACTGCATCGCGCACCAGGGCCGAAGCCACTTCGCCATGCTGATGCCCACCCATGCCGTCGGCGACCAGGAACAGGCCCTGCCCCGCGTCGGCGTAATAGGTGTCCTCGTTGCGCGCACGCCGCAGGCCGACGTGGGTGCCGTGTCCAAACTCGATCATGGGCATCCGGAAAAAAAGTCTGCGCGGAGCATGCCCCATGACCAGGGAGTTGTCACGATGAACCGCCTGGCGTATGATCGCCGGCTCGCGCGGACCACCGTGTGACCCCTTTGGAGAGGTGGCAGAGTGGTCGAATGTACCTGACTCGAAATCAGGCGTACGTGTAAGCGTACCGTGGGTTCGAATCCCACCCTCTCCGCCAGATACGCAAAACGCCCCGCAAGGGGCGTTTTGCGTATCTGGCGGAGAGGGTGGGTGGAGAGAACCGGTTGCTCGGCAAGCCGAGCAACCGGTTCGACAAATTTGTCAGGAACAAATTTGGACAGCCGCAGGCTGGCCCCGCAGCGCGCAGCGCGAAGGGGTTCGGCCCATGGATGGGCCGAACAATCCCACCTTCCCCACCGAAGCGCGCCCTCCATCGAAGCCAAACAAAAAACGTCCCTTCCGGGGCGTTTTGCGTATCTGGCGGAGAGGGTTGGTATAGAGAACCGGTGACTCGGCAAGCCGAGTCACCGGTTCGACGAATTCGCCGGGAGCGAATTCGGACAGCCGCAGGCTGGCCCCGCAGCGCGCAGCGCGAAGGGGTTCGGCCCATGGATGGGCCGAACAATCCCACCCCTCCCAACCGAAGCACGCGCCCTATCGAAGCCAAACAAAAACGCCCCTTCCGGGGCGTTTTGCAGACCCAGCCGTGCGCAACAAGCAACCCTCAAGAAGCCACCACCTCCCCCACCACCGCTTCCTCTTTGCGCCAGATGCTCACCCCACCCGCACTCTTGTCCAGCGCGTCCAGCCGCAGCTCATGCGCCGCCACTTCGTCGGCATTCGCACGCAACACCTTCGGCCGCCGGCTAAGCACCGCCGGCAGGATCACCTGCGCGGCGCCCTGCTGCTCCGGCGCGCTCTCGAACGCCAGGTCCAGCGCGACCTGCCCCGAGGTCATGGCCAGGTAGACCTCGGCCAGCAGCTGGGAGTCGATCAGGCCGCCGTGCAGGTCGCGGGCGGAGTTATCCACGCCCAAGCGCTTGCACAGCGCGTCCAGGCTGTTGCGCTGGCCGGGGAAACGCTCGCGCGCCATTGCCAGGGTGTCGATCACCGGGCAGCGATCGGTAATGCGGCCGTAGTTGCCGTCAAGGCGAGCCAGTTCGGCGTCGAGGAAGCCCAGGTCGAAGCTCGCGTTATGGATGATCAGCTCAGCCCCATCGATAAAGGCCAGAAACTCACCGACCACATCGGCAAACCGCGGCTTATCGAGCAGGAACTCATCCTCGATACCGGTGACCTGCTTCGCACCCTCGTCAATCAACCGATCCGGATTGAGATACGTCTGGTAATGGCGCCCGGTAGGACGGCGCTCGACCATCTCGATGCACGCGATTTCGATCAGGCGATGCCCCTGGCGGACTTCAAGACCGGTGGTTTCGGTATCGAGGACGATCTGCCTCATCGCGTGCTCCTGTACTGCTCGGCCTGTTCGCGCGCGGCCACGTCGACGCGCTCGTTCTCCACATGGCCATTATGGCCGCGCACCCATTGCCAGCGCAGCTGATGCGTCGCGGTGGCAGTGGCAAGCCGCTGCCACAGGTCCTGGTTCTTCACCGGCTTCTTGTCGGCGGTCTTCCAGCCGTTGGCGCGCCACTTCGGCACCCATTCCTCGATGCCTTGCATGACGTAGCGCGAGTCGGTGGTGAGCGTCACCTTGCACGGGCGCGTCAGCGCCTCCAGCGCGGCGATCGCGGCCATCAGCTCCATGCGATTGTTGGTGGTGTCCGGCTCACCGCCTGCGATCAGGCGTTCGGTCCCCCTCGCGCGCAGCAGGGCGGCCCAGCCGCCCGGCCCCGGATTGCCGAGGCATGCGCCGTCGGTAAAAGCTTCCACTTCGGTCATCGTTACCTGCAATGGTTCGTCAGTCATGCGTCGGACGGGGCGCCGCGCCGCGCCCCGGGCGCCAGTTTCACGTTCACCGGCGCGGGTACCAGCGCCGGCTTCAATTTCGGCAGGATCGCCACCCGGCGGTTCTTGCGTGCGATCAGCACATACGCGCCACCCAGCGGATGCACGCCGCGGGCCTTGGCGCCGGCGTTGGGCCAGACATGCCCCACCCGCTCGACGCGTTCGATCTCCAGCTCTCCTGCCCTGACCCAGCGCTCCAGCGTCAGCGGCGAGGTGATCGCCGGCATGGTGGTATGGCGGCGCTGCCAGTACACCCAGGGCAGCCAGGCGCTGAGCGGATGCAGGCCGGTCACCGCCAGCACGCCGCCCGGCGCCAGCACGCGGCAGGCTTCCTGCAGCAGGGACTGCGGCACCGGCGCCACTTCCATCGCATGGCGCAGCAGCACCAGCCCGAAGGCGTCGTCGGCGAACGGCAGGGGCTCGTCGGCCCTGGCCTTCACGTCGCCCTGGTAACGCTTGCCGACCAGGCGCATGCGCGTCCAGTAGCCCAGCAAAGGCAGCACCGGCGGATGGTCGTGCGACAGCGCGGACAGCAGCAGCGCATGCGACCCCGCGCAGCGCTGCAGCAGCGGCGCCATGGCGGCGGCTTCCTCCGCCAGCAGGTGGCGTAGGTGCGCACTGGCGTAGATGTCGGGGTCGCGCTGCAGCATGAGATCGGGGCCAACGGTCAGGCGGAGAGTGTAAACGCTGCCCCTGCTCACATGGGTGCCGCCTACTCCGGCACAAGACTGAACACGCCGGCCCCGGTTAACGCCCGGCTAACGAGCAACCCTCCCGCCCGCTTTATAGTCCCGCACTTCGCGCAAGCCCGGATGCCTGCGCCAGTCGATACGAAAACGCAGTGGAGTCCCCCTTGCACGTCGTACCGCTACCGGCGCTAGCCGACAATTACATCTGGTTGCTGTACGACGATGCCGGCGACGCGATCGCGGTCGACCCCGGCGAAGCCGCTCCCGTGGAAGCCGCGCTCGCCGAGCGCGGACTGCGCCTGCGCGCGCTGCTGCTCACGCATCACCATAACGACCATATCGGCGGCGTCGGCGAATTGCTGGCGCGCCATCCGGTGCCGGTGTACGCGCCGCACGACGAGCGCATCGGCCACGTCACGCAGCGCGTGGCCGATGGCGACACCGTGCATATCGCGCAGCCGGCGGCGCAGTTCCGCGTGCTGGAGATTCCCGGCCATACCCGCAGCCATATCGCCTACGTGGGCAATGGCGTGCTGCTGTGCGGCGACACGCTGTTCAGCATGGGCTGCGGCCGTATGTTCGAAGGCACGCCGCAGCAGATGCTGGCCTCGCTGGACCGCCTGGCCGACCTGCCCGGCGACCTGAAGGTCTGCTGCGCGCACGAATACACCGCCGCGAACGGGCGCTTCGCGCAGACGGTGGAACCGGCCAACCCGGCACTGGCGCAGCGCATCGAACAGGTCCGCGCCCTGCGCGAGCGCGCGCAGCCCACGCTGCCGGTGGCGCTCGCCACCGAGCGCGCCACCAACCCTTTCCTGCGCGTCGACAGCGACGCCGTGGCGCAATGGTGTACGCGCCACGGCGCCGGCAACGACCGCGTTTCGCGCTTCGCCGCTTTGCGCGCCGCCAAGGATGAGTTCCGCGCATGACACGTCCCAGTCTCCGCCTTCTTCCCGCTTCGCTCGCGCTCTGCCTGGCCGCCTGCGCCAGCGGTCCGCAGCAGCAGGCACCGGCAAGCACCGCCGGCGCGCCGCGCGTGGTCAAGCCATCCGGCAAGCCCGCGGTGGACAACGTCGCCAGCCGCGTCGACGCACCCGCCGCGCCGCAGGACAGCGGCAATGTGTGGGACCAGCTGCGCGGCAGCTTCCAGATGGCCGACTGCGATGCGGACCCGGCGATCATGGACTGGGCCCGGCGTTACACGCAGAACCCTTCCGCCTTCGAAGCGCAGATGCGCGACGTGATGCCGCGCCTGATGTACGTGCAGCAGATCGCCGCCAGGCATGGCGTGGCCGGCGAGTTCGCCCTGCTGCCGTGGGTGGAAAGCCATTACCGCCCGGTGCCCGGCGTGAAGGGCAATCCGGCCGGCATGTGGCAGATCATGCCGGTGACGGCCAATGCGCTGGGCATGCGCGTGGACAAGAATTTCGACGGCCGCCTGGACATGCCCGCTGCCACCGACGCCATCATGGCCCTGCTCAAGCGCTATCACGACGATCTCGGCGACTGGCGCATGGCCGACTACGCCTTCAATGCCGGCGAGTTCGCCGTGCGCGGCATGGTCAGCCGCTACGGCATGCCCGGCGAGGAGCCGGCGATTCCCAAGATGCCGGTCAAGCGCGTCACGCGCGAACACCTGGCCAAGCTGCTGGCCATTTCCTGCGTGGTGCGCGAACCGCAGCGCTTCCATGTGGAACTGCCGCTGATCGCGCCGGAACAGCAGCTGGTGTCGGTGGACCTGGACCGCTCGATGCCGCTGGCGCAGGCGGCCAATCACGCCGGCATGTCGGTGGATGAACTGAAGAACCTCAACGCCGGTTTCCGCAACGGCTATGTCGACAAGCGCGCGGCTTCCTATCTGGTGATGCCGAGCGGCCGCGTCGAGCAGTTCCGCAATTCGCTGCTGCAGAACGGCAACAACCTCGCCAGCGCGGACAGCAATGACAACCGCCTGGCCGCGGCGGCGAACGGCCCTTCCGCCGCGCAGGACGACAGCGCCGCCGCTTCTTCGCGCACGCATACGGTCAAGGCCGGCGAAACGCTGTGGAACATCGCGCGCCACTATTCGCTGGACGTCAACCAGATCAAGCGCTGGAACGGGCTGCAGAGCTCCACGCTGCGGCTGGGCCAGGTGCTGAAGCTCAGCGCGCAGGGCTGACCGGCCGCGCAACGCGCCAGACTGGCGTCGCGCCATGGCGCGCCCGCGCGGCGCGTCCGCTGATGGCGGACGCGGCGGCGCCATCCTCACGCTCGGTTATCGGTGCATGACCGCAATACCGGAGCCCCTGGCGGTATCGCGGCATCGGACTGTGACGCCACCGGATTGCGGCCTGCGCCGGAATGACGGCAATGGGTGCCATCGTGGCCGGAAACAAAAAAGGCGGCCTCACGGCCGCCTTTTCCGTTGCGCTGCCAGGTCGCTTACATGCGATCCGTAGCGACCTTGATCTCGGTCTTCGCCTTCAGCGCGTCGATGAACTCCTGCGTCGCCGAGGCGCCGTACACGCGCGCCATCTGCTGGCGCAGCATGTCGCGCTGCTGGGCCGGCAGCTTGGACAGGTCGGCGTCCTGCACCTTGTCCAGCGCCACCAGGTCGTAGGAGCCGTCCAGCTGCGCCACGCTGGTGAACTGCGGCTTGCCCGGCGCGGGATGCGGCAGCTTGAACGCGGCGTCCAGCAGCTCCGGCGCCACGTCGGCCGAGCCGCGGGTGGCTTCGGCGGAAGTCTTCAGCGGCGCGCCGACCGAGGCGGCCACGGCGGCGATGTCCTCGCCCTTCTGCAGGCGGGCCAGCAGCTCGTCGGACTTGGCCTTGGCGGCGGCGGCGACGCGCTCGTCCAGGATCTTCTGGCGCACGGTGTCGCGCACCTCGGCCAGCGGCTTGACCGCGGCGGAGACGTGCTTGTCGACGTGGATCACCACGGCGTGGTCGTTGCCCAGGTCGATCAGGCCGGAATTGTTGCCCTGCGCCAGCACGTCGTCGGCGAATGCGGCCTGCGCTACCTTCGGGTTGGCGGCAATGCCCGCCCCGCCCTGGCGCGCGAACAGCTCGGTGGTCTTGATCGGCAGGCCCAGCGCCTGCGCGGCGGGTTCCAGCGAACCGGGGTTCTGGTAAGCGCTGTCGGTGAGCTTGCCGGCGATCTCGTTGTACTTGCGGTCGCGGTCGCCGGTGAGCGCTTCCTTCACCAGCTGCTCGCGCACCTCGGCGAACGGCTTGGGCTGGCCGTTGCGCACGTCGCGCAGCCACAGCACGTGATAGCCCTCGTCGGACAGCACGGGCTTGGACACCTGGCCCTTCTGCAGCTTGAACAGCGCCTCGTCGAAGGCGGGGTTGGCCACGCCCTTCTCCAGCCAGCCGAGATCGCCGCCGGTGCGCTTGGAACCCAGGTCGTCTGAGGACTGCCCGGCCAGCTTGGCGAAGTTGTCCGGCGTCGCTTCGCCGGCCAGCTGCTCGGCCTTGGCCAGCGCGGCCTTCTGCTGCTCCGGCGAGGCGTTCTTCGGCACGTTCACCAGGATGTGCGAGACCAGGCGCTGCTCCGGCATCATGAAGCGCTGCTTGCCTTCCTCGTAGCGCTTCTTGAGGTCGTCCTCGCTGGGCTGGGTGTCCAGCTTCAGGTCGTCGCCGCTGACTTCGATGTACTTCACCGAGACCTGCTCGGGATTCATGAAGTCGCCCTGGTGCGACTTGTAGTAGGCGTCGATCTGCGCGTCGTCGACCTTGACGTCGGTCAGCGCCGGGCGCGGCAGCGCGAAGTAGCGCAGGTCGCGGCGCTGCATGCTCAGGTTGAGGTAGCGGTCGATGTCGGCGTCGGTGACCAGGGTGGACGCGGTGATCGCGTCGGGCAGCTGGGCGACGTCGAGCTCGTTGCGCAGCTCCGCCTCGAACTGGCCGGGCGTGCGGCCCATGCCGGCGAGGAAGGCGCGGTACAGGCCGGCGTCGAACTTGCCGTTCTGCTGCAGGCCCGGGAAAGCCATGATGGCGTCGCGCAGCTGCTGGTCGGAGATGCGCATGCCCATCTTCTCGGCGGCATCCACCAGCAGGCGCTGGTCGATCATCGCGTTGACCACGCGCAGCTTGTTCTCCGGCTTCTCGAACGCGGCGGGGTCGAACTGCTCGCCCTGCTGCTGGACCATCTGCTGGCGCAGGTTGTTCATGCGCTGCTGGAAGTCCTGCTGGGAGATCTCATGCTTGCCCACCTTCGCCACGAAGGTCTCGGTGTGCGACATGAAATACGACTCGATGCCGAAGAACGAGATGGCGAAGACACAGATGCCGAGGATGATGATCGACGGCCAGCCGTGCAGCTTGGTACGTAGTGCCTGCAACATGGGAATCTTCCCGTCAGGGTTGATCGAGTGCGCCCGACCCGGCGCGGTCCATAAAAAGCAAGGGCGCCACGCGGGCGCCCTTGCGAACTGTGGCGGAGCGGACGGGACTCGAACCCGCGACCTCCGGCGTGACAGGCCAGCATTCTAACCGACTGAACTACCGCTCCGCAGTTTTCTGGTGGGTGCTGTAGGGATCGAACCTACGACCATCGCCTTGTAAGGGCGGTGCTCTACCGCTGAGCTAAGCACCCGAAACCAAGCGAGAAGCCGCTTAGTTTAGGGCATCCTTCAGGGTCTTGCCAGCCTTGAAAGCCGGAACCTTCGAGGCCTTGATCTTGATCGTCTCGTTGGTGCGCGGGTTGCGGCCGGTACGGGCGGCGCGCTTGCGCACGGTGAACGTGCCAAAGCCCACGACCGACACATCGTCACCTTTCTTCAGCGCCTTCTGCACGGTCTCGAAGAAAGCCTCGAGCGCGCGGCCGGCGTCGGCCTTGGTGAGTTCGGCCTTCTCGGCAATGGCATTGATCAGATCGGTTTTATTCATTGAGACACTCCCTTAAACGTTATGCGGCCCGCGTGGTCAGTCTGGGACGAGACGACGCCGACTAGGATGATTTGGCGACCGGTGGGCGCCGCCCCGCGACCCCGCATCATGCGCTTGACGACGACGCGCCTGGATTGCGGTGCCGCTCTTTATACCAGTGGCCCCTAGGGTCCGCAATACAAGCAATACCAAGGCTTTCAGGCTTTTCGAAGGTCTCGCCGGCACTTGCCGGAAGGGGTGCGAAACGTTACCCGGCGCACATGCGAAGCAGTATTCGCGCAACAAAAAAGTGGCATGCCAGAGGCATGCCACTTCGGCTTGCTTACGATGACCAGTGCGCCGCTCAGTGCGGACGAACGGGCGTCTCGGCGGAGTCCTCGTTGCCGTCGACTTTCTTCTCGACCTTCGCGGCAGCTTCCGCTTCGCCGGCCTGGCGCGGCTGCAGCGGACGCTCCAGCGCGATGTCGAGCACTTCGTCGATCCAGCGCACCGCGTGGATCTCCAGCTGGCCGGTGATGTTGGACGGAATGTCGGCGAGGTCCTTCTTGTTCTCTTCCGGAATGATCACCGTGGTGATGCCGCCGCGATGCGCCGCCAGCAGCTTCTCCTTGAGGCCACCGATCGGCAGCACGCGGCCGCGCAGGGTGATCTCGCCGGTCATCGCCACTTCGGAGCGCACCGGCACCTTGGTCAAGGCCGACACCAGCGCCGTGCACATGGCGATGCCCGCGCTCGGGCCGTCCTTCGGCGTGGCGCCTTCCGGCACGTGGATGTGGATGTCGAGGTTCTGGTGAAATTCCGGGTCGATGCCGAAGCGGTCCGCGCGCGCGCGCACCACGGAGAGCGCCGCCTGGATCGATTCCTTCATCACGTCGCCGAGCTGGCCGGTATGCACCAGGCGGCCCTTGCCCGGCACGATCGAGGCTTCGATGCTGAGCAGATCGCCGCCCACCTGCGTCCACGCCAGGCCGGTGACCAGGCCCACTTCGTTCTGCAGTTCCTTGCGGCCGAAATCGAAGCGGCGCACGCCGAGGTAATGCTCGAGGTTCCCGGAGGTGACCTTGATCGCCGACGGCTTCTTCGCCTTGGCGGTCTTCGCCGTTTCCGGCTTGGCGGCCTTGGCCTTCGACACCTTCTTCGCCTCGCCCAGGGTGAGCTCCTTCACCACCTTGCGGCAGATCTTGGACACCTCGCGCTCGAGGTTGCGCACGCCGGATTCGCGCGTGTAGTAGCGCACGATGTCGCGGATGGCTTCGCCGTCCACGCTGAGTTCTTCCGGCTTCAGGCCATTGGCCTTCAGCTGCTTCGGCAGCAGGTACTTCTGAGCGATTCCCAGCTTCTCATCCTCGGTGTAGCCGGGGATGCGGATGACTTCCATGCGGTCCAGCAAGGGGCCGGGGATGTTGAGCGAGTTGGCGGTGGCGATCCACATCACCTCGGACAGGTCGAGATCGACCTCCAGGTAATGGTCGTTGAAGGTGTGGTTCTGTTCCGGATCCAGCACCTCGAGCAGGGCCGAGGACGGATCGCCGCGGAAGTCCATCGACATCTTGTCGATTTCGTCCAGCACGAACAGCGGGTTCTTGATGCCGACCTTGTTCAAGTTCTGCACGATGCGGCCCGGCATCGAACCGATGTACGTGCGGCGATGGCCGCGGATTTCGGCCTCGTCGCGCACGCCGCCCAGGCTCATGCGGACGAACTTGCGGTTGGTCGCCTTGGCGATGGACTGGCCGAGCGAGGTCTTGCCCACGCCGGGCGGGCCGACCAGGCACAGGATCGGGCCCTTCATGGTGTTCACGCGCTGCTGCACGGCGAGGTATTCGAGGATGCGCTCCTTGACCTTCTCCAGGCCGAAGTGGTCGGCATCGAGCACGTCCTGCGCCAGCTGCAGGTCCTTGCGCACCTTGCTGCGCTTCTTCCACGGCACGCCGACCAGCCAGTCGAGGTAGTTGCGCACCACCGTGGCTTCGGCCGACATCGGCGACATCTGGCGCAGCTTGCTGAATTCCTGGCGCGCCTTGGCCAGCACCGGCTTGGGCATGCCGGCGTTGTCGATCTTCTTCTGCAGTTCCTCGACTTCGTTCGGGCCTTCCTCGCTCTCGCCGAGCTCCTTCTGGATGGCCTTCATCTGTTCGTTGAGGTAGTACTCGCGCTGGCTCTTCTCCATCTGCGACTTCACGCGGCCGCGGATGCGCTTTTCCACCTGCTGCAGATCCATCTCGCCGTCGACCAGGCCGATCAGCAATTCGAGGCGCTGGCCGACGTCGGCGGTTTCCAGCACCTTCTGCTTGTCGGCCATGCGCACGGACAGATGCGCGGCGATGGAGTCGGCCAGGCGCGAGGGATCGTCGATGCCGGACAAGGTGGCCAGCACTTCCGGCGGCAGCTTGCGGCTCTGCTTCACCAGCTGCTCGAACAGCGAGACCAGCGTGCGCGACACCACGTCGAGCTCGCGCTCCTTGGCGCTGTACTGCGGCTCGATGATGCGTGAGGTTGCCATCAGCATGCCACCGTCTTCCTGGTACTTCTCGACGGATACGCGCGCCTGGCCCTCGACCAGCACCTTCACGGTGCCGTCGGGCAGCTTCAGCAGCTGCAGCACGCCGGCGAGCGTGCCGATCTGATGCAGGTCGGCGACCGCGGGGTCGTCGATGTCCGGGCTCTTCTGCGCCACCAGCAGGATCTGGCGCTCGCCTTCCATGGCGCGCTCCAAAGCGCGCATCGATTTGTCGCGGCCCACGAACAGCGGGATGACCATGTGCGGATAGACCACCACGTCGCGCAGCGGCAGGACCGGAAGCGCGTCCAGCGCGGCACCGGTGGCGACGGGAAGGGGGGCATTTTTTGCCATGTGAAATGGTTCCCTCTGGGGACTAAAACGACTACGCCCCGACACTGCGCCGGAGGCATCTGATCGTCAAGTGGAGGCCGGGGCGTTG
Source organism: Dyella sp. SG609 (assembly GCF_012275375.1). Taxonomy (GTDB): domain Bacteria; phylum Pseudomonadota; class Gammaproteobacteria; order Xanthomonadales; family Rhodanobacteraceae; genus Dyella_D; species Dyella_D marensis. The sequence goes on from NZ_JAAZQJ010000002.1 coordinate 575,904, forward strand.
TCATACAAGTGCATGCGCGGCAACGAAAAGCAAAACGGCCTGTAGCAATGAAACAGCCACGAAAACCTGGGCCTCAAAAAAAACGGCCCCGGATTGCTCCGGAGCCGTTCGTTCAGCCTGGAAAGACTGTTCAGGCCGCGTCGCCGCTCTCGCCCGCCACGCGCTGCTGCTGCAGGTTGCCGCGATAGATCAGGTAGGGCTCGGCCTGGCCGTTGATGACGGCGTCGTCCACGACCACCTTGCTGACGTGCTCCAGCGAGGGCAGCTCGTACATGGTGTCGAGCAGCACCTGCTCCAGGATCGTGCGCAGGCCGCGCGCGCCGGTCTTGCGCTTGAGCGCCTTGCGGGCGATCGCCTGCAGGGCCTCCGGGCGGAATTCCAGCTCCACGCCTTCCATCTCGAACAGCTTCTTGAACTGCTTGGTGACGGCGTTGCGCGGCTCGGTGAGGATCTTCACCAGGGCCGGCTCGTCCAGCTCGTCCAGGGTCGCGACCACCGGCAGGCGGCCGACGAATTCCGGGATCAGGCCGAAGCGGACCAGGTCCGCCGGCTCCACGTCCGCCAGCACCTTGCCGAGGTTCTCGGTGCGCTCCTTGCTGCGCACTTCGGCGGAGAAGCCGATGCCGGTCGTTTCGGAACGCTGCTGGATCACCTTCTCCAGTCCGGCGAACGCGCCGCCGCAGATGAAGAGGATGTTCTTGGTGTCGACCTGCAGGAATTCCTGCTGCGGATGCTTGCGACCGCCCTGCGGCGGCACCGAGGCCAGCGTGCCTTCGATCAGCTTCAGCAGGGCCTGCTGCACGCCTTCGCCGGACACGTCGCGGGTGATCGACGGGTTCTCGCTCTTGCGCGAGATCTTGTCGATTTCGTCGATGTAGACGATGCCCGACTGCGCCTTGTCGACGTCGTAGTCGCACTTCTGCAGCAGCTTCTGGATGATGTTTTCCACGTCCTCGCCCACGTAGCCGGCTTCGGTCAGCGTGGTGGCGTCGGCGATCGTGAACGGCACGTTGAGCAGGCGCGCCAGCGTCTCGGCCAGCAGCGTCTTGCCGGAGCCGGTCGGGCCGATCAGCAGGATGTTGGACTTGCCCAGTTCGACGTCGTCGCTCTTCTGGCGCGATTCCATGCGCTTGTAGTGGTTGTACACGGCCACCGCCAGCGCCTTCTTGGCGCGGGTCTGGCCGACCACGTACTGATCGAGCGTCTCCATGATCTCGCGCGGCTTGGGCAGCTGGCTGCGCCCGGAGGCGGCCTTCTCCTCCAGCTCCTCGCGGATGATGTCGTTGCAAAGCTCCACGCACTCGTCGCAGATGAACACGGAGGGACCCGCGATCAGCTTGCGCACTTCATGCTGGCTCTTGCCGCAGAAGGAGCAGTAGAGAATCTTGCCGCTGTCGTTGGAACGGCCCTGCCGCTCGTCAGTCATGCTGTAACCCTGCTGTAAATCGGTTGCGACGCGAGAATAGCACAGGGTTCCGCGTCCGATTCCAGACGCAGAACCCGGCCCTCAAGCACTGTAACGGCCGCGGATCAGGCGGACTTGACCGTTTCGCCGGCGCGGCGGTCCAGCACCTGGTCGATCAGGCCGTAGTCGCGGGCGGCCTCGGCGCTCATGAAGCGGTCGCGCTCCATGTCCCGCTCGATCTTGTCCAGCGGCTGGCCGGTGTGCTGTACGTAAATATCGTTAAGGCGGCGGCGCAGGTACAGGATTTCCTGGGCCTGGATCTCGATATCCGTGGCCTGGCCGCGGGCGCCGCCCGACGGCTGGTGGATCATCACGCGCGAATTGGGCAGCGAATAGCGCTTGCCCTTGGCGCCGGCCATCAGCAGCAGCGAGGCGGCGCTGCAGGCCTGGCCCACGCACATGGTGCTGACGTCGGGCTTGATGAACTGCATGGTGTCGTAGATCGCCAGGCCGGCGGTAACCGCACCGCCCGGGCTGTTGATATACAGATGGATGTCCTTGTCCGGGTTTTCGGACTCCAGGAACAGCATCTGCGCGACCAGCAGGTTGGCAACCTGGTCGTTGACTTCGCCGACGAGGAAGATCACGCGCTCTTTCAGCAGGCGCGAATAAATGTCGTACGAACGCTCGCCACGCGCCGTCTGCTCGACGACGATGGGGACCAGGTTGAGGTTCTGGATCGGGTCCATGGCCATGCTTGTCGCTCTCCGGGTTGATACGCCTGACATTGCTGATGGATCGTGCTGGAAACCGCGCCAAACCGCCATCCGGGCGGAAATCGCGCGTTCCTGCGGCACGTGGTTCGTCGCTGCCCGCTCCGCGGCCGGACCATCAAGGCCGGCCGCGTCGACTCCTTAAAACTCCAAGGAACAGCGGGCTGTCGATCGATACCCGCCTCAGGCGCTGACCGGGCGCATCACCTCGTCGAAGCTCAGGTTCTCGTCGGTGGTCTTGGCGTGATCCGCCACCCACAGCGCGACCTGGTCTTCCATCACGCGGTTCTGCAGCCCGGACATCAGTTGGGGGTCGGAGTTGTACAGTTCAATGACCTTTTCCGGCTCCTCGTAGGTCGAGGCGATCGCGGCGAGCTGCTCGGCCAGGCGGGTGCGGTCCAGCTTCAGCTCCTGCTTGCGGGCCAGCTCGCTCATCAGCAGGCCGGCGATCACGCGCTTGCGGGCCATCGGCGCGGCGGCCTCGACCAGCTGCGGCGGCGGCTGCTGGCCGCGCGGCACGCTGCCGGCGGCGAGCTGCTGGGCCTCGGACTGCACCATGATGTTCGGCACTTCCAGGCCGTCGTGGGCGTCGGCCAGCTTCTCGGCCACCTGGGACTTCAGGCGCGCCATCAGGGTGGCCTTGAGCTCGCGCTCCAGGTTGTTGCGCACTTCCTTGCGGAACTGCTCCAGGTCGCCGTCGGCGATGCCGAACAGCTTGGCGAACTCGCCGTCCACGGTGGGGAGCTTGGGTTCCTGCACCTTCACGATCTTGAACGAGACCTTGGCGGTCTTGCCGGCCAGGTTCTCGTTGCGGAAATCGGCGGGGAATTTCACGTCGGTCTCGAACTCGTCGCCGGCCGAGCGGCCGGTCAGGGCCTCGTCCAGCGCCTTGAACAGGGTGCCGGAGCCCAGCACGCTGCCGGCGCGCTCCAGGCCTTCGGCCGGGAAGCGGTAGTCGCCGGCGGTGGCGCTGTACTCGAACATCACGAAGTCGCCCTCGGCCGAGGCGCGGGCCACTTCGTCGAAGCTGCGGCGCTGGGCGCGCAGGGTCTCGATCATCTTCTCGATGTCGGCGTCGGTCACTTCGGCGACCGGGCGCTTGATCTCCAGCGCGGCCACGTCGACTTCCGGGAACTCCGGCATGATTTCGAAGGTGGCGGTGTAGGTGATCTCGCCGTTTTCCGGCTGGCCGGTGGTGTCCACCGAGGGGTTGGCGACCGGACGCAGGTTCTCCTGGTTCACCGCCTCGCGCAGGGTGCTGCCGATCAGGTCGGACAGTACCTCGCCGCGCACCTGCGCGCCGAAGCGCTGCTGGATCACCGTGGTCGGCACCTTGCCCGGACGGAAGCCCTTCAGGCGCACCGTGCGGCCCATCTCGGCGATGCGAGCGCTGACCTGCGACTCGAAGCGCTCCGCGGGGAACTTCACCGTGAGCTTGCGCTCGAGCTTGCCAACGTTTTCAACCGAAACCTGCATGACGTCTCCTGAATACCCGAAAGTGCGCGCCGACCGCGCCCGGCGGTCGTGCCGCCCGCAATGAAAACCACCAATTCGATAAGGGATGGTGCGAAAGGAGGGACTCGAACCCTCACGGGGTTAACCGCTGGAACCTAAATCCAGTGCGTCTACCAATTCCGCCACTTTCGCTCGGACCGACCCGGGGAAAGACGCCTAAGCTGCGGATACCGCGAGGAATTCACGCAGGCACCTGGCCTGCCCCGTCCCCCGTCCGTACCCGGGCCCCTCGCCCTAAGTCGATGATTCCCTTACACGAAAGCGGGCCATTTTACGGTTGCGCGCGGCGGCAAGACAAGCCGATGGCGGCTTGTCCACGCCTTTATATAAAGATGCCGCCCGCTCAATGGCTTGCGCGCCGCAAGCCGCGCGGGCGCGGTCTCACAGCTCGCGGAGAACGCGAAAGCCCACCCGTCCGCTGCGTACATTGCCGTCGGCGCCCTGCCGGTAGGCCGAGCGCACCTGGTCCGGCGAGCTGCCCCAGGAGCCGCCGCGCACCACCCGGGTCGAGCAGCCGGGGTTGACCCAGGCGCTGCCGTCGGTGGGCGCGCGCACGTAGCTGTCGTGCCAGCAGTCCATCACCCACTCCGACACGTTGCCGTCGATATCGAACAAGCCGTATGGGTTGGCTTCGAAGCTCATCACCGGCGCCGGCCCCCAGTAGCCGTCGCGGTACTTCTCGAACGCATTGCTCCAGCGCCGGCCGCTCTGCGAGCGGTCGCCCGCGCCGGTGAGGTTTTCCACCTTGCGGGTGGGCGTGCCGTTGCCCCACCAGTACTTGGTGGTGGTGCCGCCGCGCAGCGCGTATTCGAACTCGGCCTCGCTGGGCAGGCGGTAGCGCTTGCCGGTGCGCTGGCTGAGCCAGTCGACGTAGGCCTTGGCGTCGTTCCAGGAAATGTTCACCACCGGCAGGCGCTCGTCGGTGGCGGCGCGGCCGGCGTAGTCGCTCTGCCAGGTGGCGTCAGGATCGTCGCGCAGCGCGCCGCTGCGTTCGTCGTAGACGCTGGCGCCGCCGAGCTTCTGCGAGTCCGGCTGGTAGCCGCTGGCGCGCACGAATTCGCGGAACTGGCCGATGGTGATTTCCGCGCGCGACAGCGCGAAGCCCTTGCCGATGGCGACCTGGTGCTGCGGCGTCTCCGCGCCCGCATGGCCTTCCTCGCCATCCGGCGCGCCCATGCTGAAGCTGCCGGTGGGAATGACCACCATCGACGGCGTCTGCCCCGGCAGATCCACATAACGGTCGGCGAACACCTGCCCCGGCTTGTAGCTGGCGTAGAGGCGCGCATTGGTCAGGCGTTCCTGCAGGTCGGCGAGGCCCTGCAGGTCTGGCGCCAGCTCCTTCACCTGCTCGGCCAGCTGCAGCGCCAGCGCCTGGTCGCCGCCGTCCAGCGCCGAACGCGCCTGCGCCAGCAGGTTGGCGGCGCGCTGGTGGCGGATGCCGTCGACGCGGCCCTGCACGTCCTGCAGCGCGGGCGAGCCGGGCAGGATGGTGGCCGCCTCGGTCAGCGCATCGCCGGCGCCCTTGAAGTCGTTGCTGGCCACCGCGGCCAGGGCGCGATCGAGCACCGCGCGCTGCACCTGCACGATGCCCTGCGCGGCCACCGCGTTTTCGGCATCGAGCTGCTGCACCTGGCGATACAGCTCCAGCGCATTGCCGCCCTTGGGCGCGTCCACCTTGCCCTGCTGCAGCAAGGCTGCCGCCTGCGCCAGCATCGGCCGCACCTGGGCCAGTGTCTTGAGCCTGGCCTCGGCCTGGGCCACGTCGTCCTTGCTGTCGGGCACGCTCTTCAATGCGTCGAGCAGGTCCTTGGCCGACTCCTCGTCGCCGACCAGGATGTCCTGGCCGATCTCCGCCACCAGGCGCGCGCGCACTTCGTACAGGCCCTGCGCGGCGGCGCGGCTGTCGGGTTTCAGCTTCAGCGCTTCGGCGAACAGCGCGGCGGCGCCGTCCTTGTCGCCGGCCAGCTGGCCGTTGCGCAGCGCCTTGGTGGCCTTGTCCAGCAGCGCTTCGACTTCGGGCGTATCCGCGCTCTTCTGCTCGGGCAGGCTTTCGTTCTTCCTGCTCATGCGCGCCACGATCACATCGGTCGGGGCCAGCGTCACCGGCGGGCCGGCATCGAGTTCGGCCTGCGCCGTGCTCGCCGGCGCGCGGCCGGTGCCGAGCGGCGCGGCGGCGGGGCCGAGGTTCATGGCGCGCTGCGTCTGCACCCGCGTCGGGTCGACATGGAACACGCGCGGAAAGAAGTGATAGACCAGCGCCATCCCGAGCATGACCACGCCAAGCGCTCCGCCCAGGGCGCGCTGGCGTTGTACGGTTTCCTTGCTCGGCATGGTGCGTGTCCTTGGGGCAGCCTGCTAAGGTGCGCCGCTAACCATAGGCACAAACCCCTGACAGGACAATGAGCGATGCATGTCCCTCAGGCTGCGAAGGAAGCTTCGATGCAACTTCCCGTTATCCCGGCGGCGGACTGGATCACCAGCCGCGCTGCGCTCGAGCAATGGCTTGCCGCGCTGCCCGCCGACGCCGCGCTCGATCTCGACACCGAGTTCATGCGCCGCAACACGTTCTATCCGCAGCTGGCGCTGCTGCAGCTGGGCTGGAACGGGCGCTACGCGCTGGTCGATCCGCTCGCCTTCGACATCGGCGACGCGCTGCGCCCGCTGCTCGGCAACGGGCAACTGCTCACCGTGATGCACAGCGGCAGCGAAGATCTCGAAGCGCTGGCCCCGCTGCTGCCCGGCGGCCCCGCGCGGCTGTTCGACACCCAGATCGCCGCGGCCTTCGTCGGCATGGGCCTGGGCATCAGCTATCGCGCGCTGGTGGCCGAACTGGTCGGCGCCGAACTGGACAAGGGCGAGACGCGCTCGGACTGGATGCAGCGTCCGCTCACCGAATCGCAGCGCGCCTACGCCACGCTCGACGTGGTCTATCTCGAACCCGTGCACGAGCAGCTTGCCGCGCGCCTGGAGCAGCGCGGCCGCGGCGCCTGGCATGCGGAAGACTGCGAACGCCTCAAGCGCCGCGCCTGCGTGCGCGAAGGCGATCCGCAGCCGCAGGAGAATTTCCGCGGCGCCGCCGAATGGCAGCCCGCGCAGCAGGCGCGCCTGCGCCGCATCCTGCTGTGGCGCGACGCCACCGCGCGCCAGCAGGACCGCCCGCGCCCCTGGCTGCTGGAAGACGCCCAGGCCATGAACCTGGCGCAGCTGCCGCCGCAGAGCATGGCCGAACTCGACGAACGCACCCGCGGCCAGCGCGCCCTGCGCAGCCCGCAGCGCACCGAGCTGTTTCATCTGTTGCAGCAGCCGGTCACCGAAGAAGACATCGCCGCCACCGCGCCGATTCCCGGCACGCCGCAGGGCGAGGCGAAGAAGGCGCTGGCCGCGATGAAGGACGCCGTCGACAGCACCGCGCTGGCGCTGGACCTGCCCCCCGGCCTGCTGTGCCCGCGCAAGGTGCTGGAGACCTACGTCGTCACCCGCGCCTGGCCGGAATTCCTGGAAGGCTGGCGCCGCGAACACCTGCACGACCGCCTGGCAAGCCTGCTGCCCGGCTGAGGCTTGCGCGAGGGGGCTTGGCGGCCCCCGGTGCCGCTGCTAATATCCGCGGCTCGCGTGGGGCGGTAGCTCAGCTGGGAGAGCGTCGCGTTCGCAATGCGAAGGTCGGGAGTTCGATCCTCCTCCGCTCCACCATTCATTCCAGACATAAAGCCCCGAAAGACCAGCGCTTTCGGGGCTTTTTCGTTGCCCGCCGTTCTTCCCTCGCCCGTTTACCCCACCGCGCCTCATGCTGCGCGCGGGGCTTGCTCGCACCTCGTCAGGCTGAGCAGCGCAGGTCCAGCATCAGGTGGCGCACGTTGCCTGGGCCGGACTGTCGATGGTGCCGGTGGCGTTGATGCGGTAAGCAGAGCAGTCGGCATTCTCCTCGCGCCCGTCTTTGATCGCGCACTCGGCCTGGATGGTGAAACCCATGCGGCCATTGAGAGCCGCCCGCGCGACGGAAACGTCCTGGCAGTTCTCCGACACTCGCGCCAGAACCGTGTCGTTGCGAAGGACGAACGCAAGCAACCCGCGATCCGTGGAGACATCGTCGCTGGCATAACTGGCGGAAAAGGGGCCCAGGACGGCAAAAGCAGCCACCGGGATCACCGCTATCGTCCGGAACTTCCGATTCATATCCATCTCCTTTGGTTGCATAGGGGCCAGCTGGCCGTGACTCGCAAACGCATGATGAAGCGAGCGTCTGATGCGCCAATGACCGATTAAAGGCCAGAATCGGCCGGCCCCTCGCCTTCCGGCATATCCGTCAAGAAGTCACCAAGCCGCCCGGCGATGCGTGGCCAGTCAGCGGGCTGAGGAAGGCGGCGCCATCCGCTGCGGCACGCCTGCCACGTTCGACGAGACCAGCCCCAGTCCCTGCCAGAAGTCCGCCGGATACGACAGCGTGGGCCGCCCCACCCAGCCGCGCACCACGTCCAGCTCATAGCCGCCGTCCACGCGCTTGTATGCCACCGAGTTGAGCGCGATGGCATCCCAGTCGCCGGCGTAGCGGATATCGCGCAGGGCATCCGGGTAGTGGCCGTAGCGCACCTTGTACAGCTCGATCAGCGCGATGGCGGTCTTGAAGTTCTGGTCGCCGAACTTGGCGTCCGCTTGCTGTTTCATGGAGCAGCCCGCGCCGAGGAAAGCTGCTCCAAGCACCACCGCAAGCATGCATGCACGCAATTTCATTCCATTCTCCTTTTGCGATCCGAAGGAACCCTAGCGGCGGGCCGCGCGCCGCGGCCTTCCCGCCGGCTTGCCGTCCGGCGGGCCGCAGACCTCCCGAACGCATTCGCGCAGCCATTGGTGCACCGGATCCGCATGCAGGCGCGGATGCCACAGCATCGAGATGTTCAAGACCGGCGTCGCCACCGGCAACGCGAAGCTGTGCATGCCTTCGCGCAGATTGCCGGTATGGCGTTCCGGCACGCTGGCGATCAGGTCGGTCTGCCGCGCCAGCGACAGTGCGGTGGCGAAGCCGCCGACGATGGTGGCGACTTCGCGCGCCAGCCCCAGCGCGGCGAGCGCGGCGTCGATCGGTCCCTTTTCGCGGCCGCGCCGCGACACGCTGATATGGCGCCCGCCCGCATAGCGCGCCGCGGTGAGCCGGCCGCGGCCAAGCGGATGGCCATGGCGCACCACGCCGACATAGCGGTCGCGGAACAGCGCCTGCACGCGCATCTCGGGGCCGGCGTTGGAGTCGACCACGCCGGTTTCCAGGTCGACGATGCCGTCGCGCAGCGGCGCGCTGTCCTTGTCCGGCTTCTGCATGAAACGCAGGTGGATGCCCGGCGCTTCGGCGGCGATGCGGGCGATCAGCGCGGGGCCGAAGTTCTCCACGAAGCCCTCGCTGGTGCGCAGGGTGAAGGTGCGCGCCAGCTGCTCCAGCCGCGGCCTGACCGCGGGGCGCAGCACTTCCTCCGCACCCAGCACGAGCTGGCCGACCCGGTCGCGCAGTTCCAGCGCGCGCGGCGTCGGCACCAGGCCGCGGCCGGCGCGCACCAGCAGCGGGTCGCCGGTGGCTTCGCGCAGACGGGCCAGTGCGCGGCTCATCGCCGAAGGGCTCAGCCGCAGCCGCCGCGCGGCGCGCGCGACGCTGCCTTCGGCCAGCAGCACGTTGAGAGTGACCAGCAGGTTGAGATCGGGCATGGACATGCGCGCCACCATGGCAGCGGCGATACCTGGCGTCAAACGCACGGATAAAGTGCAAATGCTGCGCCTTCCGCCATGCCACGAGCGGCATTAATTTGCCGACATCCACGCTGCCGGAGTCGCCCGCTTCATGTCCAAGCCGCTTGTTTCCGCCCAGGGCGAATGCGCCATCGAGGGCACCACGCGCCAGCCCGCCGCGCCCTGGGCGCTGGCCGGCCTGGCGCTGTCCATGCTGCTGCCCTCGCTGGACACCAGCATCGCCAACACCAGCCTGCCGCTGCTGGCGAAAGCGTTCGACGCGCCGTTCCAGCAGGTGCAATGGGTGGTGCTGGCCTATCTGCTGGCGATCACCACGCTGATCGTCGGCGCCGGACGCCTGGGCGACCTGGTCGGCCGCAGGCGCCTGCTGCTGGTGGGCATCTTCTGCTTCACCTTCGCTTCGATGCTGTGCGGCGTGAGCGGGCAGCTGTGGGTGCTGATCGCGGCACGCGCGGAGCAGGGACTGGGCGCGGCGATCATGCTCGCGCTCACCATCGCCAGCGTCAGCGAAGCCGTGCCCCGCGACCGGATCGGCCGCGCGATGGGCCTGCTCGGCACCATGTCGGCAATCGGCACCGCGCTGGGGCCGTCGCTGGGCGGCGTGCTGGCGGCGGCGTTCGGCTGGCCGGCGATCTTCCTGGTCAATGTGCCGCTGGGGGTGCTGGCCTTCGTGCTGGTGTCGCGGCATATGCCGCGGGAGCGCACCGCCGACAAGCCGGCGAGCGCCGGTTTCGACCCGCTCGGCACTGTGCTGCTGGCGGTGGCGCTGGCGGCGTATGCGCTCGCCATGACACTGGGCCACGGGAAGTTCGGCGCGCTCAATCTCGCGCTTCTGCTGGCCGCCGTTGCGGGCGCCGCGTTGTTCGCCTACGCACAGACGCAAGTGGCCGCACCGCTGATTCGCCTGTCGATGCTGCGCGATGGCGACCTGAGCGCGGGGCTGGCGATGAGCGCGCTGGTGTCGGCGGTGATGATGACGACGCTGGTGGTCGGGCCGTTCTACCTGTCGCGGGCGCTTGGCCTGGCGCCGCTGTGGGCGGGCCTGGTGTTGTCCTCCGGCCCTTGCGTCACCGCATTGAGCGGCGTGCCGGCTGGCCGCCTGGTGGATCGCCTGGGTGCGCGCCGCACGACCGTGCTCGGCCTGATCGGCATCGCCATCGGCACCTCGTTGCTGTCCCTGTCCACCTTGTGGCCGCTCGGCGTAGCCGGCTATATCGGCCCCATCGTGATCACCACGCTCGGCTATGCGCTGTTCCAGGCTTCCAACAACACCGCGATGATGACGGGCGTGGCGCAAGGCCAGCGCGGCGTGGTGTCGGGGATGCTCAGCCTGTCGCGCAATCTCGGCCTGGTGACGGGTGCGTCGGCGATGGCCGGGATATTTGCGTGGGCGGTGGGCAGCGGCGATGTCGCACATGCCGCGCCAACCGCGGTGGCATTCGGCATGCGCACGACCTTCGGCGTGGCCGCGGCCTTGATGGTGCTGGCGATCAGAGTTTCAGCCCGGCGTAGGTTGGGGTGAGCGCAGCGAACTCCAACCTACGCCGGCACCGCCTCGCACGTCCGTTGGGGTTCGCGTTCGCTCACCCCAACCTACGCCGGATGTTTCTACGCGGGGTGCGATGCTTTCAACCGGCGCGGCTTGATCGCTTTGTCGACGTGCTTCGCGGGAGCATCCCGCCGGCGCCGCTTCGCCACCGAACGCCACGCCACGGTGGCGACGCCACCGGCGGAACTCACTCCGCCGGCGATCAGCCACGCGGTACCGATGCATAAAGGACACATAAGCCGCCCTCCTCAATGTTCGCCGCAGCAGGGCGGCACGGCCGCGGTCACCCCGGGCCACTCGCCGACGCCGCCCGGCAGCATGTCGAAGAAATGCCACAGCACGCAGAAGTCGTCGCCGGGACTGAAGCCGGTGTCGGATACGCGCAAGATGGCGTCGCCGTCGCGGCGGAACACCGACAGCCCCGGCAGCCAGCCGCCCTTGGGCGATACATAGCCCATGTCCCTGGCAAAGCTGCTGCCTTCGTGGCTGAGTATCGGGAATGTCCAGCCGCGCAGCTCCGCCATGCGCTTCTGCACCGAAGGACGATCCGGACTGGTCACGGCGAAACCCGCGCGCGTCACCACATGCTGGTGGATGCCGTTGTAGCCATCCGCCCACAGCGTGCAGTACGAACAGGCCACGCCCATGTTGTGCACCACGATCAGGTCTTCGTGTTCGCCGAACAGCTCGGACAGGCGCACCTTGCCCTCGCTGCCGTTGAACTCGTAATCGTCCACCCGCTGCGGCTCCACGCTGGCCAGCGTGTCGCGCATCTGCTCGCGGATGGCGGCGATCTGGCGGCGGTAGTCGGCGAGCTTGCCGCTCACGTCGTTGTATTTCATGGCGGTGTTCCTTGGCGCTCAGGTGCCGTAGGCGATGCGGTGCTTCACCCAGGCCATCGGGTACGACAGGCTTTCCTCGTTGCGGCCCAGCGGCGAAGCATCCAGGTACTGGTAGGCGGCGTTGAAGATGTCGATGCCGCGCGAGTAGGTGGAATAGGTGTGGTAGACCTTGCCGTCCTCGTCCTTGAAGAACGCGCTGACGCCGGGGTAATCGGTGCCGCTTACCTTGATGCTGCCGTAGTTGTAGTAAGCCTCGCCGCGCTCGAGCACGTCGGGCCGGAACGACACCTGGTAGTCGTAGTTGAAATCGTCCAGCGAGGACACCCAGGGGAAAGCCCAGCCGAACTCGCGCGCCTGCTTCTGCAGCTTGGCCAGCGGCGCGCGCGAGATCGCCGCGAAGGCGACGTCGTGCTGGGCCAGGTGCGGCACGATGCCGTTGAAGTTGTCGGCCCAGAACGCGCAGCTCTTGCAGCTGATCTCCCACTCCGGCGCGTACATCAGGTGATAGACCATCAGCTGGCTGCGATCGCCGAACAGATCGGCCAGCGTGGCCCTGCCCTGCGCCGTCTCGAACGCATAGTTCTTCTCGACCAGCTCCCACGGCAGCTCCTGGCGCTGCCGGGTGACTTCGTCGCGCAGATGGGTGAGTTCTTTCTCTTTGGCGAGGAAGAGCTTGCGGGCCTTGAGCCATTCCTCGTGACTGACGATGCGATGCTGAGCCATGACCATTACCTCGGGATAAGGGGGAGTTGGGGCTTGCATGGACGGCGCGCCGTCGCGGCGCGCTTATTTCCTGCCTGGCGTGCGCTTCTTCGCGGCTTTGCGCGCCGGCTTCGCGGCCGCCGCGGCGCGGCGCTCGTCGATATCCGCCAGGGTGACGGCGAGCAGGTCGAACTGCTGCTGCCAGTATTTGCTGTAGCGGTTCATCCATACCGCCGCTTCCAGCATGGGGCCGGCATCCAGGCTGCAGCGGCTGATCCGGCCGGTGCGTTCCTGCTGGATCAGGCCGGTGCGCACCAGCACCTGGATATGGCGCGATACGGCCTGCAGCGAGATATCGAAAGCGGCGGCGATTTCCGATACCAGCAAGGCCTGGCCGTCGAGCCGTTCGAGGATGTCCCGGCGTACCGGATCGGAAAGCGCGAAGAACACCTGGTTGAGGCGTTCCCGGGCCAGCTCGGGGTGTTCGCCCGAGGCGTCGACGAGGTGCAGAAGCTGCTGGATATTCATCATGGGGGATGAATATCAACTCATTCGTTGATAATCAACAATGAAGTTGATTTTTTAGACGATCGAGCTATCCAGATCATTGGGATAGCTCAATCGACTCAGCATCAGCGCCGGACAGAAGTCCGACCGGCGCTCCCTCGCCTCAGAACCGGTAACTGAACATCACCGACGCCGCCTGCGCCGACGCATGCCCCACCTTGAGCAGCGCGTCGTAGCTCAGCGACAAGGTCGACGCCCGCGTCGGATGCATCGCCACGCTCGCGCCCAGCGTGGCGTAGGAGCGCGGCAGATCCGTGCCGGGTGCGGCGAACAAGGTGCCGTCCTGCGCCGCCACCGTCACGCCGCGGTGGCGGCCGGCGGTTTCGGTGGCGTAGCCGGCGCGCAATTGCAGATCCAGCGGCTTGCCGTCGTTGTCGAAGGACCGGTCGAACGACAGCCCGACATACGGCTGCAGGCTGCGCGCGCTGTCCACGCCTACGCGCAGGTTCTGCCCGCGCGCGCCGTCTTCGCCGAAGGCATTGCCGTGGAAGTAGGCGTAGCGCGCGCCGATGCTCGGCGTCAGCGTGCCGCCGCCCACCGCAAGCGGCATGGCCGCCTGCAGCGCCGCGGTGAATTCGTGCCCCACGTGATCGCCTTCGGCCACGCCGATGCCGCCGAAGTTGCGCTTCTGCGAGAGGTCGTCGAAGGCGTAGCCCACCGTGCCGGACAGGCGCACCGCACCCAGCGGCTGCGCGCCGTAAAGGGCCAGGCGCACGGTGTCGGTCTGCGCGGTGTCGCCGGTCACGTTCTCGCGCAGGTTGCTGTGCGAGAAGCCCGCCGCAACGCCGACGGTGGCATCGCCCAGCGGACGATCCACACCCATCATCAGGCCGTACTGGTCCATGTGGAAACCGGGTTGCCCGCTGCGTCCTTCGATATCGGTGCCGGCACCCGATGCGGTCACCCACAGGCCGTCGCCCTTGCGCGACCGGTCATCGAGCAGCGCGCGATCCACCAGCGAAGCATTGGCGGACTGCGCGCGCAGCAGCGCGGCGGTGCCGAGCGCGGCGTAGTTGGAGGTCTGCGTGGGTGCGATCACGGTTGGCCCGGTCGGCCCACTCGGGCCGGTCGGCGTCGCCAGGTTCAGGCCGACCTGGTTCGCGCCGTAGGTGACCGTGGGCGTAAGCGTGCCGAGCGCGGCGCCATTGGCATACGTATTGGTGACGTTGCCGAACGTGCCGGTGACGCTGCCGCCCGCCGTCACGATGGTGTACTGGTGCGCGGCATAAGTGCCCGGATCGTAGATAAGCGCCAGCGTGCCGCCCAGGCTGGCGTTGCCGCCCACCTTCAGCAACGAGGCATCGGTCGGACTCACTTCGATGGACAGCGTGCCGTTCGCCGACTGCGCGTAGTTGCCGGCCACCGTCAACGTACCGATGGATCCACCCGGCGCCACCATGCCGTCGTTGGTGACGCTGCCGGTGATGCTGCCATGGCCCTGCAGCTTGCCTTGCGCGCCCACCGCCACGTCGCCGCCGAGAACCGCGCCGGGCGAACTGGCATCGCCAACCGCCAGCGTGCCAGCCGTCACATTGGTCTTGCCGGTGAACGCGCTGCTGTCGCCATTGACGGTCAGCACCGCACTGCCCTGCTTGTTCAACACGCCGCTGCCCGTGAAGCTGCCGGCGAACGTGCCGCCGCCGAGGTTCAAGGTGTTGGCGCCGAGCGCCACGCGGCTGCCGCCGACGCCGGCCAGCGTGGCGATGGTCTGCGCGCCGGCGGCGGAGATATCGAAGCTCGCGCCGCTGCCGTTCAAGGCGAGCGCCGTCGCCGGCACCAGCGAGCCGCTGCCGGCCAGGGCCAGGGTGCCGCCGGTGACGGTGGTGGCGCCGGTGTAGGTATTGGCGCCGGTCAATGTCTGCGTGCCACCGCTCAAGCTCAGCCCGCCCGTACCGCCGATCGCTCCGCCGAAGCTGCCGTTCGCCTGCGTCAGGGTCAGCGACTGGCTGCCGAGATTCACGCTGCCGGTACCGGCCAACCCGGCGATCGACGTACCGGACGTGGTCGCCGAGATATCGAAGTTGCCATTGGCGAGCGTGACGCCGCTCGATGCCGCGATGCTGCCGCCGCCCTGCAGCAGCAGCGTGGCGCCGTTGATAGTGGTCGCGCCGGTGTAGGTGTTCACGCCGGTCAGCGTCTGCGTGCCGCCGCCCAGCGTCAGTCCGCCCGCGCCGCCGATCACCCCGTCGAACGTGCCGGCGGCCTGCATGATCGTCAGCACGCTGCCGCCGAGATTCACGCTGCCCGTGCCGGTGAGGTTGGCGACCGATGCGCCGCTGCTGCTCGCGGCGATATCGAAGGTGCCGTTCGCCAGCGCAAGCCCGCTGGATGCCGCGATGCTGCCGCCGCCCTGCAGCGCGAGAGCGCCGCTGACGGTCGTTGCGCCGGTATAGGCGTTATTGCCCGTCAGCGTTTCGGTACCGGCGACGTTCAGACCGCCCGCTCCGGAAATCGCGCCACCGAACTGGCCACTGCCCACCAGCGTGAGCGCCTGGCTGCCGAGGTTCACCGCACCGCCGCCGCCAAGCGCGTGGATCGTCGCGCCGGTGTTCGCGGCCGTCACGTCGAGCGTGCCGTCGACCGTCACCGCGCTGGAGGAAGCGATGCTGCCCGCGCCGGTCAGTGCCAGCGTGGCGCCGGTGCCGATCGCGGTCTGGCCGCTGTACGCCTGCGCGGCGCTGA
Organism: Dyella sp. SG609; assembly: GCF_012275375.1. Classification (GTDB taxonomy): domain Bacteria; phylum Pseudomonadota; class Gammaproteobacteria; order Xanthomonadales; family Rhodanobacteraceae; genus Dyella_D; species Dyella_D marensis. Next base: position 591,669 of record NZ_JAAZQJ010000002.1, read on the forward strand.
AAGCCTGCGTACCGCCGGTGATGGCAACGCCGCCGGTTCCTGTCATCGCGCCGTCGTAGCTGCCGCTTGCACTGGTGAGCGTCAACGTCTGCGCACCGAGATTCACGCCGCCATTGCCGGTGAGCGCCTTGATGCTCGCACCGGCCGTCGTACCCGAGATATCGAAGCTGCCGCCATTCGCCACGCCGCTCGACGCCGCGATGCTGCCCGTCCCCGTCAAGGCCAGCGTGGCGCCCTGCTGGATCGTGGTGGCACCGGTATAGGCATTGCTGCCGCTGAGCGTCTCCGTGCCGCCGGCCACGACCAGGTCGCCCGCGCCAGTGATGTTGCCGCCGAAGTTGCCGGCCGCCTGCGTCAAGGTGAGCGTGTGCAAGCCCAGATTGACCTGGCTGTTGGCGCCGCTGCCGCTGAGCGTGGCGATGGATGCGCCGTTCGTCGCACCCGTGATGTCGAACAGGCCATTCGCCACCACCCCGCTCGACGCGGCAATGCTGCCGTTGCCGGACAAGGCCAGCGTACCGGCGCTGTCGATGGTGGTCAGCCCGGTATACGCGTTGACGCCGCTGAGGAATTGCGCGCCGCCCGCAATGGTGAGCCCGCCGCTGCCGGAGATGATGCCGTCGAACGCGCTGCCGCCATTGGCGATGGTGAGCGTCTGCGCACCGAGCGTGACGGCGCCGCTGCCGGAAAGCTGCTGGATGCTCGCACCCGCGGTCGTTCCCGCGATATCGAACGTACCGTTGTTCGCCACACCGCTGGACTGCGCGATGGAGCCGGCGCCGCTCAGCGCCAGCGTGGCGCCATTGTCGATCGCGGTGGCGCCGGTGTAGCCGTTGTTGCCGCTCAGCGTCTGTGTGCCCGCACCGATCTCGATGCCGCCCGTACCGCCGATGGCGCCGCTGAAGCTGCCGCTGGCCTGGGTAATCGTCAGCTGCTGTGCACCGAGATTGACCGCGCCACTGCCGGTCAAGCTGCTGATGCTCGCGCCATTGCTGGTGGCGGAGATATCGAAGGTGCCATCGCTCGCCACCCCGCTCGACGCCGCGATGCTGCCCAAGCCGCTCAACGCCAGCGTGGCGCCGCTGCCGATGCTGGTGGCGCCGGTGTATGCCTGCACGCCCGAAAACGTCTGCGTGCCACCGCTGACGGTCAGCCCGCCGCTGCCGCCGATCACGCCGGCATAGGTGCCGCCGCCATTGGTCAGCGTGAGCGTCTGCGCACCCAGCGCGACATTGCCATTGCCGGACAGGCGGGTGATCGATGCACCGCTGCTGGTGCCGGAGATGTCGAAGCCGCCGCCGTTCAATACCAGGCCTGCCGAACTGGAAATACTGCCCGTGCCGGTGAGCGCGAGCAGGGCGCCATTGGCGACGGTGGTCTGGCCCGTATACGCATTGCTGCCGCTCAGTGTCTGCGTGCCGCCCGCGATGGTCAGGCCGCCGCTGCCCGCGATGCCGCCTGCGAAATCGCCGCTGGCGTCGGTGATGTTGAGGTACTGCGAACCCAGCGCCACCGCGCCGCTGCCGGTCAGCGCGGCGATCGCCACGCTGCCGCTGCTGCCGGAAATATCGAAGTTGCCGTTATTCACCAGGCCGCTGGAACTGGCGATGCTGCCGGCGCCGGCCAGCGCCAGCGTGGCGCCGGCATCGATGGCGGTCTGGCCGGTGTAGGTGTTGACGCCGGAAAAGCCCTGCGTGCCGCCGGCTACCGTGACGCCGCCCGAGCCGGAAATGACACCGGCAAACTGCGAACTGGCCTGGGTCAGGGTCAGATCCTTGGCACCCAGCACGACCGAGCCCGCACCGGCGAGCGATGCGATGCTGCTGCCGCTGGCCGTGGTGCCGGATATATCGAAGCTGCCATCGGCAGTAACCAGCGATGACGAAGCGATACTGCCCGCGCCGGTCAACGCAAGCGTCGCACCGGCGCCGATGCCGGTCGCGCCGGTATAGGCCTGCGCGGCGGTCAGCGTCTGCGCGCCGCCGGCGATCGACAGGCCGCCGCTGCCGCTCGCGACGCCGTCGAAGCTGCCGCTCGCATTGGTCAGCGTCAACGTCTTGCTGCCGAGCAGGATATTGCCGGCGCCGCTGATGGCCGTTACCGAAGCGCCGGCGTTGGTGCCGCTGATATCGAAGTTACCGTTCACTGCCACGCCGCTCGAAGCGGCGATGCTGCCGTTGCCGCTCAGCGCCAGCGTGCCGCTGTTGATGGTGGTGGAACCGGTGTACGTATTGATGCCCGACAGCGTCAGCGTGCCGCTGCCGTTCTGTTCCAGATTGCCGGTGCCATCGATGGCGCCGCCCAGCGATACCGCATCGCTGCGGTTGAAGGCGAGCGTGCCCAGGTTGTGCACATTGCCGACGATCGAACCGGTGGTGCCGCCGTTGCCGATCTGCAAGGTGGAACCGGTGTCGATCGAGGTGCCGCCGGTGTACGTACCCGTGCCGGAAAGCGTGAGCGTGCCGGCACCGGTCACGGCCAGGGCGCCTGCGCCGGAGATCGGGCCGGAGAACTGCAGCCCATCCGCGCCATCCATGTCGCCGGTGAGGATGGAACCGGCGCCTAGCGTGATCGCGTTGTCCAGCACCATGTTCACGTCCTGCGCGAACACGCGCGCCTGCGCGCCCGCCGCGAGGTCGATGCCGCCGGTGATGCTGCTGCCGTCGAACATGGTCAGCGCATTGCCGGTGCCGTTGAACTGGATCGCCAGTGCGGTGCTGCCGTCCGGGTTGAGTCCGCCGCTGATGCTGCCGCCGGGGCCGTTGACGATGGTGTTGCCGTTCCAGGTGACCACGCCGATGCCGCCCTGTCCGCCCACGGCACCGTTGCCGCCGGCGATGCTGCCGTCGTTCTGCAGCGTGGCGAACTGGCCGACCAGGTTGACGCCCGCACCGCCGCTGCCGCCGTGCGCGGAGTTGTCGGCGCTGCCGGTGCCTGCCACCGCGCCGTTGCCGCCCTGGATGCCGCCGCTGTTGGTGGTCGAGCTGTTCTGGCCCAGCACCAGCACGCCATCGCCGCCCGCGCCGCCGCCGCCGTTGTTGCCGCCGCTGCCGCCCGCGCCGCCGGAGCCGCCGGTGACCTGGCCATCGATCTGGATGTCGGCATCGTCCGCCACCGCCAGCACGCCGGCACCGCCGCCGCCGCCGCCCGCGCCATTGCTGGCGCCGCCGCTGGTACCGTTGCCGCCCGCGCCGCCGCTGCCGCCCGCCACCGCCGCGCCGCCCTGCACGTTCAACTGGATGCCGGCAGCGGTAAACGTCACGCCCGCACCGCCGCCGCCACCGCCGCTGGCGAAATTGAAGCCGTTGGCACCGGCCGCGCCCGTGCCGCCATTCGAGGTGGCAGTAATGTCGAGCGTGCCGCCGCCGGTGGTGCCGACGCTGCCGCCGGCGCCGCCGGCGTTCTCGCCCGCCGCGCCCGCGCCGCCTACGCCATTGGCACCCGCCGGCGCACCGACGACCTGGTCGGTTGCGCCGGTGCCTGAATTGAACACGCTCGCGCCACCGCCGCTGCCGTTGCCCGCGCCGCCACCACCGGTGCGTTGCGGAATGCCCGCGCCGCCCGGCGCGCTGCAGGAAGGAATATCGCTGGCGTTGGAGCTGCACGCGGCCCACGCCGTCGACGAGATCATGGCCAGGCTCACCGCCAGCGCGAGGGCGCGCAGCACGGGCGCAATCCGCGCCCCGCTTCGGCCGGACACGCCGCTGCTTGCATGCGCCAGTTCGGAAGCCACCTGCAGCAGGCGCAGCGAACGATTCCAGACGAGCCGGTAGATGCGGTTCATGGCGGTACCCCTGTTTATGGGTCGATCGATCGGCCACTCGCGGCATGGCGCCGGGGCCGCTTGCAGCAAGCATGGGCGGATGGCATAGACCGATCGTTCGGGGTGCGTGCGGAACCGGCTTGCAGCACAAAGCTTCGCGTCGCGCGATGGAAGCGATTCCATCGGCGTTCCCCAACGACCGCTACCAACATCCCCTGGATTCGACTTCGCGCCGTGCCTTCCGCCGGATGGAGGAACAGCGCCCCCTTGTCGAGCCGGGGGCCTGAACGCCGCACTCCATGGCGACGGGCCGTCGACTCGCGTGGCGTATGGTGCACGCGCACATGTGGCCCGGCAATGTAACTTCCGGCCGGTGATGCGCCCGGCAGCAGCGGCGGCGGGCACTGGCTATGATCTGCCGTTTCCCCACGCCAGGAGTGTGCCGTGTCGCGACGTCCCGCCTGCTGTCTCGCTGTTGCCGTGCTCGCCTTCGCCGGCTGCGCCCATGCCGCCGATACGCCCGCCGGCGTGCGCTATCTCGATCCCGCCGGCTTGTCCAAGCCCACCGGCTATACCCACGTGGTGGACGTGCCGGCCGGCGCGCGCACGCTGTATCTGTCCGGCCAGATCGCGCTGGATGCGAAAGGCAACCTGGTCGGCGCCGGCGATTTCGCGGCACAGGCCGAGCAGGTCTTCGCCAATATCGATACGGCGCTGAAGGCGTCGGGCGCGAGCTTCCGCAATGTCGTGAAGCTCAACATATACGTCACCGACATGACGCAGCTCAAAGCGCTGCGTGCGGCGCGCGACAAGTACGTCGACGTGCAGCATCCGCCGGCGAGCACCTTGGTCGAGGTGAGCAAGCTGGGGCGCGAAGGCTTGCTGCTGGAAGTCGAAGCGACGGCCGTCGTGCCGTAACGCTACCCCCTCTCCCCGCGGGGAGAGGATCGGGGTGAGGGGGCCTACGGAGCGATGAAGCAGGAGCACAAAAGCAAGCGACGCTTCGTCGATCTTCTACCGCAACCACCCACCCCTCATCCGGCTGTGCCACGTTTAGCCGCCCAAACACTTGCCCTCTCCATATAAGAATCATTATCATTTGAGGCTGACAACCCCGCAGCAAGCCACGTCGCTCCGCCGACCCAGCCGCTCCTTCTTCATCAACGGTGCCTCCCGCGTGGAAGCTCCGTGCCCAAGGACGCACCCGTGGCCGGCCACTCCCCCGCTTCTCCCTCGTTCCACCGCAGCGCTCTCGCCCTCGCCTGCCTGCTCGCCCTCGCCTGCCTGCTCGCCTTCGCCGCACCGGCGCTCGCCACCGAACCGCCCGCCACCGACAGCGACCACAAGGACCAGCGCCGCGTCACCACGCTCGAAGGCGTGAGTGCCACCGCCAATGTCGACGACCACGGCTACACCGTGCCCGCCGCCAGCGGTGCGACGCGCCTGCCGCTGTCGCTGCGCGAGACGCCGCAGTCGGTGAGCGTGGTCACGCGCGCGCAGATGGACGACTTCGGCCTGAACAACATCAACGACGTGCTCGGCCGCACCACCGGCATCAACGTCGAGAAGATCGAAACCGACCGCACCTACTACAGCGCGCGCGGCTTCGACATCACCAACTTCCTGACCGACGGCCTGGGCATGCCGTTCGCCAACGGCGGGCAGGAAGGCGATATCGACACCGCCATCTACGACCATATCGAAGTGCTGCGCGGCGCCAACGGCCTGCTCTCGTTCACCGGCAATCCCTCGGCCACCATCGACTTCGTGCGCAAGCGCCCCACCGCCGACCTGCAGGGCAGCGTGGGCGCCACCGTGGGCAGCTGGAACAACCGGCGGCTGGACGGCGACCTGTCCGGCGCGCTCAATGCATCGAAGAGCGTGCGCGGCCGCGTGGTACTGGCCGATCAACAGAGCGACAGCTATCTCGACCGCTATGCGGTACGTAAGAAAGTGGCCGCCGGCATGCTGGAAGCGGACCTGACGCCCAACACCCTGCTCTCGGCCGGCATCACCTGGCAGAAGAATGCGCCGAAGAGCCCGATGTGGGGCGCGCTGCCGCTGTACAACACCGACGGCACCCCCACCGACTACCGCCGCTCCACCAGCACCGCCGCCGACTGGTCGCGCTGGGACATGAGCAACACGCAGTCCTACCTGTCGCTGTCGCACGACTTCGCCAACGGCTGGAGCGTGAAAGCCGCGCTCAACTACCGCCGCCTGGCCGGCGCCAGCGAGCTGTTCTACATCTATGGCACGCCGGATGCGGCCACCGGCCTGGGCCTCTTCAGCTACCCCTCGCAGTACAACAGCACCGAGAAGCAGTACTACGCCGATGTCTACGCCAGCGGCCCGTTCTCGCTGGGCGGCCGCGAACACGAGCTGGTGCTGGGCGTGAACGCGGGCAAGAGCGACGTGGACCAGCTCTCCGGCTACTCCACCGACATCGGCACCGCGCTGCCGCCGCTGTGGGACTGGAACGGCCGCTACGCCAAGCCCGCCTTCAACGCCTACTACAACAGCGCGCAGTTCCACATCCGCCGCCGCAGCGCCTATGCCACCGCGCGCTGGAACCTGGCCGACTCGCTGAAGCTGATCACCGGCGCCACCCTCACCCATGTCGAGAGCACCGGCCAGAACTACGGCGTGCCGCATGCGTACGAGAAAACCAAGGCCACGCCCTTCGTCGGCGCGGTCTACGACCTCAACGCGCACTACTCGCTGTATGCCAGCTACGCCAAGCTGTTCAATCCGCAGACCGAAGTGGACGTCAACAACCGCGTGCTCGCGCCGGTCACCGGCGACAATCTCGAAGCCGGCATCAAGGGCGCCTGGATGGACGACCGCCTCAACGCCTCGTTCGCGGTATTCCGCTCGCGCCAGAACAACTACGCCGAATCGGTGGGCATCAACCCGGCCACCGCGCAGAACTACTACCGCGGCATCAACGCCACCTCCACCGGCTACGAATTCGATCTCGCCGGCCAGATCACCCCGGACTGGGAAGCCAGCGCCGGCATCACCCAGCTCGGCATCGAGGACGACCAGGACCGCAACGTGCGCACCTACGTGCCGCGCCGCACGCTGCGCATCCACACCACCTACCGCTTGCCGTGGATGCCCGGCCTGAAAGTGGGCGGCTCGCTGCGCTGGCAGGACCGCATCGTGCGCGACCAGCTGGCGCTGGATACGCAGGGCCGCGAGATCTACACCACCCAGGGCAGCTATGCGCTGCTGGGCCTGATGGCGCGCTACGACTTCGATCCTTCGTGGAGCGCCACGCTCAACCTGGACAACCTCACCAACCGCAAATACATCGCCAGCCTGTACTGGGCACAGGGCTACTACGGCGCGCCCACCAACTGGCAGTTGAACGTGACGTACCGGTTCTGAGCCATGGTGCCCGCTGCCCTCCTGCTGTGTTTCGCCAGCGCGCTGCTGTTCTACCTGGCCAGCCCGCAGCAGCGCCTGCGCGCCCGGCCGCTGCCGTCGTGGATACGGCTGGCGGCATTGGCGTTCGCGGCCAGCGGCGCCGGTGCGTGGATCGACGTGCTGGGCCTGGGCGCGGGGCTGTTCACCGCGCTTACCGCACTGATGCTCGGCTGGGTCGGCCTGCCCTACGCGGCGTGGTATGCCTCGCGCGGGGAGCGGCGATGATCGCGCGCTGCCTGGCCGGCACCGTGCTCGGCTTTCCGCTGTCGGGGATGCTGCTGGCGCTGTGCCTGTTCTGGCTGCCCCGGCATGGGCAGGATTGGTTGATTCCCGTGCTGCTGCTGTTCTTCCCGCTGTGGGTGGGCGTGATGGCGGGCAGCTATATGTTCCGCAGCGGCGCGCGCGCATGGCTGATGCTGGCTGCCGCCAATGGCGCGGCGTTCGCTCTGCTATGGCTGTCGCGCCACGTCGCCGGCGCCTGAGGCCTGCATGAAATCCTCCACCATCCGCACCTTCCAGACCGTCCACACCTGGACCGGCCTGCTCGCCGGCTTCGCGCTGTTCGTGGCGTTCTATGCCGGCGCGCTCACCGTGTTCCATCACGACATCGCGCTGTGGCAAAGCCCGCCGTGGCGCAGCGAACCGGCGCGCGACGTCTCCGTGCAGACCATGATCGACCGCCTGCTCGCCGCGCATCCGAAGGCCGCCAAGGATTTCGGCATCGTGCTGGCGCCGCCGGGCACCGCCCAGGGTCCGTATGCGTACTGGAACGATGGCGAGGAACATTTCGCCACCGCCGACAAGCTGGACCGCCCCACCGACGACGCAGGCGCCACCCGCGGCCAACTGGCCGACTTCGTCTACGCGCTGCACGATTCGCTGGGCATTCCGGTGGTGGGCCTGTACCTGATGGGCATCGTCAGCGTGATCTACGGCCTGGCGCTGATCTCCGGCCTGCTGATCCACCTGCCGCAGCTGCTGGGCGACCTGTTCGCGCTGCGCCCCGGCCGCAACCTCAAGCGGCTATGGCAGGACGCGCACAACGCCATCGGCGTGCTGAGCCTGCCCTTCCACATCATTTTCGCGGTGACCGGCGCGCTGATGTGCCTGTTCGTGCCGCTGTTCGCCGCGCTCAACCTGATCGCCTTCGACGGCAAGCTGGACGATGCCTTCGCCAAGGCGATCAGCACCGCGCCGACGGTGCAGGCCAGCGGACGCGCGGCACCGATGCTTTCGGCCGAGGCGCTGATCGAACGCGCGCGCGCCTCGGCGCTGTCGCTCGGCGTCACCCGCTTCGAACCGGACTACGTGCACTACGACCACTACGGCGACGCCAACGCCCTGGTGCAGGTGCGCGGCGTGTCGGAGCGCACGCTGGGCACCTACGGCACCATCGCGCTCAACGGCGCCACCGGCGCGGTGCTGGAGCAGCACGTGGGCGCCGCGCACAGCGTCAACGGACTGGTCAATTCCTCGATCTATGCGCTGCACTTCGGCAACTTCGGCGGACGCGCGGTGCAGTGGCTGTATTTCCTGCTCGGTCTGGCGGGCGCGTTCCTGTTCTATTCCGGCAATTTGTTGTGGATCGAATCGCGGCGCAAGCGCCGCCACGCCGAACAGCCGCGCAAGACGCTGGTGATGGCGCGCGCCACCCTGGGCGTGTGCCTGGGCACCTGCGCCGGGATTGCGGCGGCATTCGCGGCGACGATGCTTGCGCAGGCGCTGGGCATCGATCCCGCCATGCCGCAGCAAGCCGCCTGCTATGGCGTGGTGGCGCTGGCGGTGGCGTATGCCTGCATGCGTCCGGTGGCGCGGGCCGCGGTGGAGTTGCTGCTGTTCACCGCGGCGGCGCACGTGGCGGTGGCGATCGCCGACCTCATCCGTAACGCGCCGGCGTGGAGCCAGCCATGGACGCCGCAGTCGCTGGCGGTGCTGGGCGTGGACCTCACCGGCATCGCCCTGGGCATCGGCTTTGCGTGGCTGGCGCGGGCCAGCCGGCAGCGTGCGCTGCATGGGGATGCCCATAGCGTATGGGCCGCCTCTTCCGCTCGGCCAGGCATGCACGCCGAAGTCTGAAGAACCTGCCGGTCACGCGTACTTCACGCGTATAGAAATCATCGATCGGTGCAATTCGATCAATCAATTATTCATGGCCGCCGGCGAGGCATAGGCTCGCGGCAGGCGGCTTCATTACCAAGGGGGACACGTCAGGCCGCCTGCTACCCAACGCAAGGGAGGCCCCATGAAACGCGCAACCGTAAAGCACGGACGGCGACTCGCGCTGGCGATCGCCGTGACCTTCGCCGTGGCCGGATCGGTGCAGAGCCAGCAAGCCGACTCTTCCCGCAAGCCGCCGCCGAGCAGCTACGCGCCGGTGATCGAACCGGATTTCGCCACCACCATGCAACGCATGTCGCAGGCCAAGGCCGGCGTCATGCAGCGCCAGAAGAACCTGCTGCAGGAACGCTACGACCTTGCCGACAAGCCGGCCAAAGGCGTGACCATGTCGCGCGGCAAGCCGGTGCAGGAAGGCGTACGCGTGAAACTCCGCTCCGGCACCAGCTGGCAGCAGCTGGCCGACCTGTCGCCGGACGAGATCAAGAGCAAGGACCTGTTTCCGTCCGGCTTCCTGCCCCTGCCGCATCCCAACCATCCCGAAGGCGGCATGGTGTTTCCGCATTTCGAGATCGAGCGGATCAAGCAGCAGGACAACCGCGACCTGACCCGCTTCGACCTGGACTTCGACCTGCCGGACCACATCCTGCCGGAGTTCCCGCAAGCGATCTTCCTCACCACGCGCCCGGACCTGGGCGATGTCTCCAAGGGCAAGCTGGTCACGCTGGACAATTACTACGAGCTGTTCAACGGCCTTCTCAATCCGAAGCAGCTGGAAGGCCTGCGCCTGCTGGTCACGCCGTTTCCGCAGCAGCAGTTCAATGCCACCGGCGACCGGCGTTCCGCGCGGCCCAGCCTGGGCGTGGCCTGTTTCGATTGCCATGCCAACGGCAGCACCAATGGCGCCACCCACCTGGTGGGTGACATCCGCCCGCAGGAATTCCGCCACCGCATCGAGACACCGTCGCTGCGCGGCGTGAACATCCAGCGGCTGTTCGGCTCGCAGCGCGCCTTGAAGACGGTGGAGGATTTCACCGAGTTCGAACAGCGCGCGGCCTACTTCGACGGCGATCCGGTGATCGCCACCAAGAAGGGCGTGAACATTCTGGAGCGCGGCAGCCAGGTGCATTTCATGGCGGAGTTCCAGGAGATCCTGGATTTCCCGCCCGCGCCCAAGCTGGCCTGGGACGGCAAGCTCGATCCCGCGAAAGCGAGCGAGCAGGAGTTGCGCGGGCAGGCGGTGTTCTTCGGCAAGGGCCAGTGCAGCGGCTGCCATACGCCGCCCTACTACACCGACGGCAACATGCATAACCTGCAGGCGGAGCGCTTCTACAAGCCACGCATGATCAACGGCATGATGGCCGGCGCGGACGGCCCGATCAAAACCTTCGCGCTGCGCGGCATCAAGGACACGCCGCCGTATCTGCACGATGGGCGGCTGCTGACGCTGGACGACACGGTGGAGTATTTCAACCTGGTGCTGGGCACGAAGTTGAACGAGCAGGAGAAGCAGGACCTAGTGGCGTTCATGCGGGTGCTGTAGGCATCAACGCCGGCGTAGGTTGGGGTGATAACCCAACGTCGTCGCATCCACGATGCGCAGCGATGTTGGGGTTGTCACCCCAACCTACGGCTTGGGCAGCGCATAGGCGACCAGGGCGTCGCCCATCTTCGTTCCCAGCGAACCATGGCCGCCGGCCATGATCACCACGTATTGCCGCCCGGTCTGGTCGGAGACATAGCTCATCGGCGTCGCCTGCCCGCCTGCGGGCAGCCGCGCCTGCCACAGCTGGCGGCCGTCGCGCACGTCGTAGGCACGCAGATAGTCGTCCAGCGCAGCGCCCATGAAGGCCACGCCGCCGCCGGTGGCGATCATGCCGCCGAGGCTCGGCACGCCCAGCGGCAGCGGAATCGGCAGGGGCGCGTTGTCCACCACCGTGCCATTGCGATGCATCCACACCTTGCGCATGGTGCGCAGGTCCACCGCCGCCACATAGCCCCACGGCGGCGCCTGGCAGGGAATGCCCAGCGGCGACAGCAGCGGCTGCAGGTCGACCGCGAACGGCGTGCCCTGCATCGGCTGCAGGCCGTGCTCGACGCCGGTGGAACCCTTGGCGCTCTTGGCTTCTTCCTTCTCGCGCGTGATCAGCCGCGACACGAAGGCCATGTAGTTGGGATTGCCCACCAGCAGCTGCCGCGCGGGATCCACCGCCACGCCGCCCCAGTCGAACACGCCGTAGTTGCCCGGATACACCAGCGAGCCCTGTTCCGAGGGCGGCGTAAAGATGCCGTCGTAGCGCAGCCGCTTGAACTTGATGCGGCACACCAGCTGGTCATAGGGATTGGTGCCCCACATATCCGCTTCGCGCAGCGGACGCTCCGGCGTGAAGCTCAGTGCGGAGAACGGTTGCGTGGGCGAAGTGCGGTCGCCGGTGGCCGCGCCCTGCGGCACCGGCTGCTCCGGCGCCGGCACGATGGGCTTGCCGTCGCGCCGGTCCAGCACGTAGATATCGCCGCGCTTGGTCGACGCCACCAGCGCCGGCCGCTTGCCCTGCGGCGTGTCCAGGTCGACCAGGCTGGGCTGGCCGCCGATATCCATGTCCCACAGATCGTGATGCACGGTCTGGTAGACCCAGCGCAGCTTGCCGGTGGCGATCTCCAGCGCCACGATCGCGCTGCTGAAACGCTCGCCTTCGGGATAGCGGTCGCCGCCCCACATGTCCGGCGTCTGGTTGCCCATCGGGATATAGACCAGGCCGAGCTTCTCGTCGACGCTGGACACGCTCCACGAGTTCGGCGAATTGTGCTTGTAGTGCGCGCCGGCCGGCAGCGGCTCGGTGCTGGCGGGATCGGCCGCATCCCAGTTCCACAGCAGCTTGCCGCTGGTGACGTCGTAGCCGCGGATCACGCCGGAGGGTTCGTCGGTCGATTCGTTGTCGGTGACGCTGGCCGACACGATCAGCACATTGCGCGTGACCGTGGGCGGCGAGGTGGGATTGAGAAAACCGCGCCGCGTCATCGCCATGCCCTGGTTCAAGCCGATCGCGCCGTGGTCGCCGAAGTCGGTGCAGGGCTGGCCGTTGTCGGCATTGAGCGCGATCACGGTGGCATCGGCGGTGGGCGCGAAGATGCGGCGCGGGCAGCTGTCGAAATGGATCGCCTCGGCCACCACCGCACCCTTAGGCGTCGGCGGCGGCGCCACCGGCGCCACGCCTTCGGCCGCAGCCTGCGCGGCATAGGCGCCGGAATCGTGATACGCCACGCCGCGGCAGATCATGTGCTGATAGCCCTTGGCATCGCGGTTGATCTTCGGGTCGTAGCGCCAGCGTTCCTTGCCGGTGTCGGGATCGAGCGCAATCACGATGTTGTGCGGCGTGCACAGGTACAGCATGCCGTTGGCTTTCAGCGGGGTCACTTCATTGGCGATCTCGGTGGGATCGCCGGGGCCCTTGAGGTCGCCGGTGTGGAAGGTCCACGCCACCTGCAGTTTCGAGACGTTTTCCGGCGTGATCTGCGCGGCCGGCGCGTACCGGTCGCCGTAGCCGGAGCGGCCGTAGGCGGTCCAGTCGTTCGGCGGCGTGCCGGTGGCATCGGCGGACGGAGGCGCGCCCACGCTCTCGTCGGCCATGGCGCCGGCGAGCGTGTGGTAGTCGGTGAAGTACGCCACCGCGCCCACCGCCACGCTTGCGGCCATCGCCACCCACAGCGGCAAGGTGCCCGTCGCCCAGCGCAAGGCCGCTTCCGGATCCGGCTCCAGGCGCCGCGACACCCACGGCAACAGCAACCACGCGCCCAGCACGAACCACACCGCCAGCCGCGGCACCAGCTGCCACCAGTCGAAGCGCACCTCGTAGATCGCCCACAGCAAGGTGGCAAGCAGCAGCAGCGCGTGCAGGCCCAGCGCCAGGCCGCTCCCTCGCCACGCCAGCCAGCCGGTGGCGATCAGCACCGCGCCGGCCAGCACGTAGTACGGCGAACCGCCGAGCACGAGCAGCCACGCGCCACCGGCCAGCAGGGCCAGGCCCAGGAGTACGAACACTGCCGCGGTGATCCACAGCGCGGCGGCCGGTCGGGACTTCGTCTCCATTCGCTCTTCCCTTGTCGCGTATCGAACGGCGGGGCATCGCCAGATGGCCCGCGCCACATGGTCGGCAAGCCGCCGTTGGGGTTTCGTGACGCCAAGCGCGTGCTTGCCGCAGCGCCCGACTATGGCGCATGCCGATGAACGCACACCGAGCCGCGCGGGCCGACCGCGTACGCGCTGGGAAAAAGCACGCCGCCCCGCCGCTTTCTCGCGCCGGGTCCGCTTCCTCTATACTTGCCGCCCGTTGCCCCCGTAGCTCAGTTGGATAGAGCGTCCCCCTCCTAAGGGGAAGGTCGTACGTTCGAATCGTATCGGGGGCACCACTCTTCGCTGGCGGCGGGCCGGCTTGTCACTAAGCGGCCTCGCCCGCCACCGGCTCCAGCGGCCTGCGCGCGATGCGCTGCTTGAGCGCCATCGCCGGCGCCTCCACCAGCCGCCAGGACAGCATGCCGGCCAGCAGCGCCAGCGGCGCGGCCAGCACGAACATCTTGTACGGACCGGCCGACGGCAGGTAATGCGCGATCACCTGCTGGATGGGAAACGCGTAGAGATAGACGCCATAGCTGTAGTCGTCGATCCAGCGCGGCAGCGCCAGCTTGCGTCCGTAGCCGATCACCAGCGTGCCGTAGGCCAGGGTCAGATAGCACAGCGGATAGAACGCGCGGGTATCGGCGGAAAGAAAGGTCATCGCCAGCAGCGCCACCGCCAGCGCCGGGCTGTAGGGAATGAAGCGGCGGTTGACGTACACCAGGCCGCCGAAGCAGAACATCGCCGCGAGCTTATATTCCCAGACCCCATGCGCAATCATCGGCAGAAAGTCGAAGAACGCGGATGCGATCAGCAGCACGGCCAGCGCATTCAACGCCGCGCGCGACTTGTACGCCGCCAGCGCGGCCAGGCCCACCAGGATGTACAGCCGCACCTCCACCGGGATGGTCCACAGGCTGCCGTTGATCACGCCGGCGAAGGCGCCGTCGCGCAAGGTCACGCCGGGAAGATCGCCCGCGATGCGATAGGTGGTGGCGTTGGTGAGCAGATAGCGCCAGGTGGTGGGCGAGGAGAAATACTCCGGCAGGCTCAGCGACGTGAACACCGTGCCCAGCACGAAGGTCATCACCAGCGCGCAGACGATCAGGCCCGGAAAAATGCGCAGCGCGCGCTTGGCGAAATAGCTGGCGGCGGAACGGCTTTCCACGCAGCTCTTGGTCACCAGGAAACCGCTGATCACGAAGAAGATGAAAAGCCCGATCCGGTGGCTGAGGATTTCCGGGTCGCGCGACACCAGCGAAGCCAGGTCCACGCAGGAAGCGCATTCCGCGGCCAGGCGGAACGAATGGCCGTAGACCACCAGCATCGCCGCCAGCAGGCGCAGCAGCAGGAAGTTGTTGGACTGCTGGTCTGCGCGTTCCGCGCATATCGCTTCGAACGTCTTCAAGAGGACTCCTCGCAACGGCGGCAGGGCCGCGGCCGTTTTTTTCCGCGCGGAGGATACGCCAGAACCATGTCGTATCCCTGTCACGCAAATCCCCCCGGGTGAGGCCCTGCCGGCCCGATGGCGCGGCGCACCATCCGCCGCCGCCGGCCGTGCCTCGGGCCTACCCGTGCCGGCCTGCTAGAATTGCCCTTTTCCACCCATCCCTAATCACCCATCCCAAACCACCTCCGCGCCCCCAGGCGCCACGGTCCAGGAGCAAGCATGTCCCACGAAATCCTCAAGGCGCTCGGCATCGGCGCGGAGCATTCCGGCACCTATCTCGGCCAGGGCGAATGGTCCCGCACGGCGGACGCCGGCGCGCTGCAGCCGGTGAATCCGGCCACCGGCGAGGTGATCGGCACCGTGCACGCCTCCAGCGCCGCCGACTACGAAACCATCGTCAAGCGCGCCCAGGAAGCCTTCAAGACCTGGCGCACCACCCCGGCCCCGCGCCGCGGCGAAGCCGTGCGCCTGTGCGGCGAAGCGCTGCGCAAGCACAAGGATGCCCTCGGCTCGCTGGTCGCGCTGGAGATGGGCAAGATCAAGCCCGAAGGCGACGGCGAAGTGCAGGAGATGATCGACATCGCCGACTTCGCGGTGGGCCAGAGCCGCATGCTCTACGGCTACACCATGCATTCGGAGCGCCCCGGCCACCGCATGTACGAGCAGTACCACCCGCTGGGCCTGGTCGGCATCATCAGCGCGTTCAACTTCCCGGTGGCGGTGTGGGCGTGGAACGCCTTCCTCGCGGCGATCTGCGGCGACATCTGCATCTGGAAGCCGTCGCCGAAGACCCCGCTGTCGGCCATCGCCACCATGAAGATCTGCAACGAGGCGCTGCAGGCCGGCGGCTTCCCGGACATCTTCTTCCTGTTCAACGACGCCGGCACCGACCTCTCGCAGGGCTTCGTCGACGACAAGCGCATCCCGCTGATCAGCTTCACCGGTTCCACCAAGGTCGGCCGCATGGTCGGCGAGCGCGTGGCGCGCCGCATGGGCCGCTCGCTGCTGGAGCTGGGCGGCAACAACGCCATCATCCTGGACGCGAGCGCCGACCTTAAGCTGGCCATTCCGGCCATCGTGTTCGGCGCGGTCGGCACCGCCGGCCAGCGCTGCACCACCACGCGCCGCCTGTTCGTGCACGAGTCCATCGTCGGCGAAGTGACCGACAAGCTGGTCGCCGCCTACAAGCAGGTGGAAGGCAAGATCGGCGACCCCACCCTGGCCACCACCCTGATGGGCCCGCTCAACAGCCAGGACGCCGTGCAGGCGTATCTCGGCGCGGTGGAGAAGGCCAAGGCCAGCGGCGGCAAGGTGCTGACCGGCGGCGCCGCGCTCACCGACCGCAAGGGCAACTTCGTGCTGCCGACCATCGTCGCCGGCGTCAAGAACAGCGACGAGGTGGTGCAGACGGAAACCTTCGCGCCGATCCTCTACATCATGCCGTTCAAGAGCCTGGACGAAGCGATCGAGCTGCAGAACGACGTGCCGCAGGGCCTGTCCTCGGCGATCTTCACGCGCGACCTGAAGGCGGCGGAGCAGTATCTGTCCGCGGCCGGCTCGGACTGCGGCATCGCCAACGTCAATATCGGCACCTCCGGTGCGGAAATCGGCGGCGCCTTCGGCGGCGAGAAGGAGACCGGCGGCGGCCGCGAATCCGGTTCGGACGCGTGGAAGGTGTACATGCGCCGCCAGACCAACACCAGCAACTATTCGGATTCGCTGCCGCTGGCCCAGGGCATCAAGTTCGACCTGTAAGTGCGACGGCGCCCGGCCACGCGCCGGGCGCTTTTTCCATAGGTAACGGTGGCTCCCTGAGGTCCCAAGGACTAGCGCCATGACCGATCTGCAAGCCACGGAACGATTCAGCAACCGCGTCGAGGACTACGTCCGCTACCGCCCGGATTACCCCAGGGCGATGCTGGACTGGCTGCAGCGCGAGCACGGCGTGACGCCGCAGTGGCTGGTCGCCGACGTCGGCGCCGGCACCGGCATCTCCAGCAAGCTGTTTCTCGATGCCGACTACCGCGTGATCGCGGTGGAACCCAATGCCGCCATGCGCGCGGCGGCGGAGAAATGGCTGGGCCTGGACCAGCACTTCCGCGCCCTGGACGGCCGCGCCGACAAGACCGGCCTGGCCGCGCACAGCGTGGACCTGGTGTCGGTGGCGCAGGCCTTCCACTGGTTCGACGAAGACGCCACCCGCCACGAGTTCGCGCGGATCCTGCGCCCGCACGGGCTGGCGGCGATCTACTGGAACAGCCGCCGCCTGACCGGCACGCCGTTCCTGGAAGGCTACGAGGCGCTGCTGCAGCGCTACGGCACCGACTACACCAGCGTGGCCGAACGCTACGCCGACGAGCCGCGCATGCGCGCCTGGTTCGGCGACGGTTACCGCGGCAGCGGCAGTTTCGAGCATCGCCAGCAGCTGGATTTCGACAACCTGCGCGGGCGCTTGATGTCCTCCTCGTATGCGCCGAAGGAAGACCATCCGCAGCACGCGCCGATGATGCAGGCGCTGCGCGAGCTGTTCGACGCCACCGCGCGCGACGGCCAGATCAGTTTCGATTACGACACCCGCGTCTACGTGGGCCACCCAGGCTAAGCACCGCACGCATGTATTCCTATCTTCGCCCCCTGCTGTTCGCGCTCGACGCGGAAACGGCGCACCGCGTCACGCTGTACGGGCTGGACGTGGCCCACCGCAGCAACTTCCTGCACGTGCTGGCCCGGCCGCCGCAGGCCTTGCCGGTCCACGTGTTCGGCATCGACTTCCCCAACCCGGTCGGCCTCGCCGCCGGCCTGGACAAGAACGCCGACCATCTCGATGCGCTCGGCGCGCTCGGCTTCGGCTTCGTCGAAGTGGGTACCACCACGCCGCGCCCGCAGCCGGGCAACGACAAGCCGCGCATGTTCCGCCTGCCGCGGCACGAGGCGGTGATCAACCGGCTGGGCTTCAACAATGCCGGCGTGGATGCGCTGGTGCGCAACGTGCAGCGCTCCAACTACCGCGGCGTGCTGGGCATCAATATCGGCAAGAACAAGGACACGCCGAACGACAAGGCGGTCGACGACTACCTCTTCTGCCTGGAGCGCGTGTATGCGCACGCCAGCTACGTGACGGTGAACATCTCCTCGCCGAACACCCAGGGCCTGCGCGACCTGCAGGAAGAAGCCACGCTGCGCCGCTTTATCGAAACGCTGCGCGAGGCGCAGGAGCGCCTGGGCGCGCAGTCCGGCCAGCGCAAGCCGATGCTGCTGAAGATCGCGCCGGACCTGGCCGAGGCGGAGCTGGACGGCATCGCCGAGGTGCTGCTCGCCACCGGCATCGACGGCCTGATCTGCACCAACACCACCATCGAGCGCGGCCCGGTGGCCAGCTCGCCGCACGGCAACGAAACCGGCGGCCTGTCCGGGCGCCCGCTGTATGCGCGCTCCACCGAAGTGCTGCGCGGCATGCGCCGCCGCCTGGGCGAGCGCGTGCCCATCGTGGGCGTGGGCGGCATCCTCGACGGCGCCGATGCGGCCGGCAAGATCGCGGCGGGCGCGGCGCTGGTGCAGCTGTATTCCGGCATGGTGTATCGCGGCCCGGAACTGATCGGCGAATGCGTGGACGAAATCCGCCGCCAGGGCGAGCACGACGATGCCGGCTGACCGCTACGCGCTGCCGCCGGAACGCACCGACATGGGCGGCTACGCGCTGATCGAAAACGCCCCGCTGGGCCAGCGCAACACGCTGCGCGTCAATGCGCGCGCGCGCCTGCTGGCCGAGGTCACCGAAGCGGCTAGGCTGCCGGAGCTGCTGGACTTCCCCGCCGTGCGCAGCGGCCCGCTGCTGGTGCTGGGCGAAGGCAGCAACCTGCTGCTGGCCGGCGACGTCGACGGCACCGTGGTGGCCATGGCCAACCGCGGCGTGCAGGTGGAGCAGGCAGGCGAGCTCACCCGCATCGCGGTGGCCGCGGGCGAGCGCTGGGACGACTTCGTGCGCTGGACCCTGGGCCAGGGCTTCGCCGGCCTGGAAAACCTGATCCTGATCCCCGGCACGGTCGGCGCCGCGCCGATCCAGAACATCGGCGCCTACGGCACCGAAGTGGCCGAGTTCATCGAAAGCGTGGAAGCCTGGGATACGCGCGAGCGCCGCGTGGCGGTGCTGAGCCGCGACGACTGCGCCTTCGCTTACCGCGACTCGCTGTTCAAGCGCGAACCCGGCCGCTACATCGTCACCGCGGTGCGCTTCGCCCTGCCCCGCGCGCACGCGCTGCGCCTGGACTATGCCGGCATCCGCGAGGAACTGGCGCGCATGGGCGTGGACAAGCCCGCGCCGTTCCACGTCGCCGAGGCGGTGGTGCACCTGCGCACGCGCAAGCTGCCGGACCCGGCGGTGATCGGCAATGCCGGCAGCTTCTTCAAGAATCCCGTCGTCGCTGCGGCCGTGGGCGAAGCACTGAAGCGCGACCATCCGGAACTGGCCGCCTGGCCGGGCGCGGACGGGCGCTGGAAGCTCTCCGCCGCCTGGCTGATCGAAGCGGCCGGCTTCAAGGGCCAGCGCGACGGCGACGCCGGCATCTCCAACCGCCATGCGCTGGTGCTGGTCAACCACGGCCAGGCCAGCGGCGCCCAGCTGTGGGCGTTCGCGCAGAAGGTGATCGCCGGTGTGCACGCCAGGTTCGGTGTGACGTTAGAGCCCGAACCGGTGGTCGTCGGCAAGGGATAAACCATGAGGCTGGCAGGGAAGATCGCGCTGCATCTGTTGCTGATATTCGCGGTGCTGATCATTCCGCCGCTGGTTTACGACCAGGCGTCCAAGCATATCCGCGGCGAATCGCCCTGGCTCTACGCCGGCGGCCTCACTTATCCGCTGTACCTGGGCTGGTGGATGACGCGGATCGGCCATCCGCGCATCCGCGCCATCCTGCTGCACCTGCTCGCCTTCGCCACGCTGTTGTCGGCGCTGGTGCTGGTGCTCGATCCGCGTACCGCCGGCTTCGCGCCGTTCCTGCCGGCCGTGGCGACCCTGCCCTGCATCGCGCTGGCCGTGCTGCGCGCCTGGCAGGGGCGCGGCGAGCAGGCGCGCACGCATGTGTATGCGCTGTTGCTGCTGATTCCGTTCGCGCTGTTCCTCACCGCGCTGATCGTGATCGGCATGTCGCTCACCGCCATGCACGGCATGCGCTGGTAAGCCGCCGGCTCAGGCCGCGCCGGCGGCCTTGCGCCTGGGGCCATCGAGGTTCGGCAGCAGCACGGTGATCACGCCAAGCAGCGGCAGGTAGGCGCACAGGCCGTAGACGAAATCGATGCCCTGCGCGTCCGCCACCTTGCCCAGCACCGCGGCGCCGATGCCGCCCATGCCGAAGGCGAAGCCGAAGAACAGGCCGGAGATCATGCCCACGCGGCCGGGAATCAGCTCCTGCGCATAGACCAGGATGGCCGAGAACGCCGAGGACAGGATCAGGCCGATCACCACCGTGAGCACGCCGGTCCAGAACAGGCTGGCGTGCGGCAACAGCAGGGTGAACGGCGCCACGCCCAGGATCGAGGCCCAGATCACCCACTTGCGCCCGATGCGGTCGCCCACCGGTCCGCCGATCAGCGAACCGGCCGCCACCGCGAACAGGAACACGAACAGATGCGTCTGCGCGTTGGGCACCGACACGCCGAACTTGTGGATCAGATAAAAGGTGTAATAGCTGGTGATGCTGGCGATGTAGAAGTACTTGGAGAAGATCAGCAGCCCCAGGATCGCCACCGCGCCGGCCACGCGGCCGCGCGTCAGCGTCACCGTTGCGTGGCGCGCCTTGGCCTTGCCGCGCGCCGCGTGGTGGTCGCGGTACCACGCGCTCACCTGCAGCAGCACCACGATCGCTAGCAGCGCCGCCAGCGCGAACCAGGCCACGCTGCCGCGGCCGTGCGGCACGATGATCCACGCCGCCAGCAGCGGCCCCAGCGAGGCGCCGGTATTGCCGCCGACCTGGAACAGCGACTGCGCCAGGCCGTGGCGTCCGCCCGAGGCCATGCGCGCCACGCGCGAGGATTCCGGATGGAACACCGACGATCCCGTGCCCACCAGCGCCGCGGCCACCAGCAGCAGGCCGAAGTTCGGCGCGTTTGCCAGCAGCAGCAGGCCGCACAGGGTGAAGCCCATGCCCACCGGCAAGGAGAACGGCATCGGCTTGCGGTCGGTGATCATGCCCACCATCGGCTGCAGCAGCGAGGCGGTGACCTGGTAGGTCAGCGTGATCAGGCCGACCTGGGCGAAGCTCAGGTGGAAGCCTTCCTTCAGGATCGGATAGATGGCCAGGATCAACGACTGGATCATGTCGTTGAGCAGGTGGGCGAAGCTGATCGCGCCGATGATGCCGAATTCGGTCTTCGGCTCGGTCTTGGGCGCGGCGGCCGGCAGGGGGAGATCTTCGACGCGGGTCTGCATGGGAGCGGGCGGGTCTGTGGGGGACGGTGGGTGCGGCGGCTTGCCGCGCACAGGCCAGCACCTTAAATTGGGCCTTGCCGGCCCGCTCACGCCAGCGGGTCAATATCCGTCGAATTCGGGCCATCCCCATGCGCCAGACCCGCGTCAACCACTACGAGGACGTGCCGCGCGCCATCGTCGCCACCGGCAACGACTACCCCGCCCGCTTCGTGCTGCCCGCCCATGCGCACAAGCGCGCCCAGCTGCTGTACGCGGCCACCGGCGTGGTCAAGACCATCACGCCCGAGGGCAGCTGGATCGTGCCGCCGCGCCGCGCGCTGTGGATTCCGGCCGGCGTGATGCACGAAGTGCATATGGACGGCGAGGTGAGCACGCGCAGCGCCTACCTGCAGCCGGAGGTGGCGCGCCATCTGTGGCCGCACTGCCAGGTGATCGCCGTGTCGCCGCTGCTGCACGAGCTGCTCGAAGCCGCCGTCGACCTGCCCGTGGAATACGCGCTGGACAGCCGCGACGGCCGCCTGATGGCGCTGCTGCTGGACGAGATCGCCGCCATGCCCACCCTCGCCCTCAACACCCCGTTGCCGGCCGAGCCGCGCCTGCACAAGCTCTGCCGCGCGCTGCTGGATGCGCCGGCGCTGGATCTGGATATCGACGCGGTGGCGGCCAAGGTGGACATGAGCCGGCGGCATTTCACGCGCACGTTCCGGCAGCAGACGGGGATGAGTTATGCGGCGTGGCGGCAGCAGGCGTGCCTGCTGGCGGCGTTGACGCGGCTGGGGCGGGGGCAGTCGATTACTGAGGTGGCGGTGGAGCTGGGGTATGGGAGTGCGAGTGCGTTTACGGCGGCGTTTCGGCGGGTGCTGGGGGAACCACCGAGCCGGTATATGGCGGGAGAGCAGCGGCCGCGCGCCAAGGGTGCTCCGACCTGAAACAGCACGGCGCAGATTGGGGTGAGCGCAGCGAACCCCAACACCGCACCGCCAGGCGCCTCGCATTGTTGGGGTTCGCTGCGCTCACCCTAACCTACGCCGGCCGCGTTAGAGGCAACCCGCCCCCACCAGCGCACTACGCAGCGCATCCACCACCGGCGTCGCCGGCACCTCGCCGAGAAACCGCCGCAGCTTCGCATCCTCCAGCCGCGCCTCGTGCTTCCACAAATAGCGCATCTTCCACAGTTCGCGCAGCGTCTCCACGAACGGCTGCGCCACTGCCACCATCCACCATGGAAAGCGCGCCGCGCGCACCGTCGCATCGCCGGTCGCCGCGCGCACCGCGTCGACCATCTGGTGGCCGTCGAGCCAATAGCCGCCGAAATGGAATGCAGCGAACGGCTCCAGCTCGTCGGCGCGATCGAGCAGGCGCGCCAGCGTTTCGGCCACGTCGGGCAGATACGCCCAGGCGTGGCCCAGCTCCGGCGGTCCCGGATAGCTCACCGCGCGCACCTTGCTGCCGGCCTTCACCAGCCCCTGCGAAAACCAGCTGTTGCCCGTATTGCGCGGGCCGATGAAGTCGCCGCAGCGCAGGATCAGCACCGGCGCGCCTTCGTTCGCCGCCTGCGCCAGCCGCTGCTCCATCGCCACGCGCAGTTCGCCCTTGCGGCTGGCCGGATGCTGGGGCGCATCCTCGGTAAGCACCGGGAAGGCGTCGAGGCCGTAGTTGTAGATGGTGCCCGGCAGCACGATGCGCGCGCCGGCTGCTTTTGCCGCGGCGATGGTGTGGTCCAGCATCGGCAGCACCAGTTTCTCCCAGCCGCGATAGCCCGGCGGATTCACCGCATGCACGATCACGTCGGCGCCGGCCGCGGCGCGCAGCACGTCGGCCGCCACCATCGCATCGCCCTGCACCCACTCGATGCCTTCCAAGCTGCCGGGCTGGCGCGCCAGCGCGCGCACATGCCAGCCATGGCGCAGCAGGGCCATGCAGGTCTCGCCGCCCACGCCGCCGTTGGCGCCTACCACCAGTACCGTCTTCGTGCGCTTCATCGTGTCGTCCTCCGTTGGGATGGGCCAAGCTTGGCCTTGGGGCGCCCATAAGAAAATCCACGAAGACCGAACATCTGCTATACAAATATGCATGGACAAGCCCGAACCCTCCTGGGACCTCTACCGCTCCTTCCTCGCCGTGATGCGCGCAGGCAGCCTGTCCGGCGCCGCGCGCGCCCTGGCCATGACCCAGCCCAGCCTGGGCCGGCATATCCGCGAGCTGGAAGCGGCGCTGGACGCCGCGCTGTTCACCCGCTCGCCGCAGGGCCTGCTGCCCACCGAGCTGGCCTTGCGCCTGGTGCCGCATGCGGAAGCGATGGCCTCGGCGACGGCGGCGCTGCGGCGTGCGATCGGCGCGGGCGAAGATGCCGTGCGCGGCGTGGTGCGCCTCACCGCCAGCGAAGCGATCGGCACCGAAGTGCTGCCGCCGATGCTGACCGAGTTCCGCCGCGAACACCCCGGGGTGACCATCGAGCTGGTGGTCACCGACCGCGCGCAGGACCTGCTGCGCAAGGACGCGGACCTGGCCATCCGCATGGCCCGCCCCACCCAGCAGGCGCTGATCGCGCGCCAGCTCGCGCGCATCGAGCTGGGCCTGTTCGCGCATCCGCGCTATCTGCGCCGGCACGGTGCGCCGGCCACGCTGGACGAGCTGCGCGAACACAGCCTGATCGGCTTCGACCAGGAACCGCCGTACCTGCGCACGCTGCGCCCCAAGCACCTGCCCTGGACGCGCGAGCATTTCGCGCTGCGCACCGACCACCCGCTGGCCGCGCTGGCGGCAATGCGTGCCGGCTACGGCATCGGCATCTGCCAGGTGCCCTTGGCCGCGCGCACGCCGAAGCTGGTGCGCCTGCTGGCGCAGGAACTGTCGATCCCGATGGAATGCTGGGTGGTGATGCACGAGGACCTGCGCCGCCAGGCCGCCGTGCGCAGCCTGTTCGACTATCTCGGCGAAGCCTTGAATGCTTACGCGCAAAGCTGAGCGCCGTCACGCCGCCGTCAAATTTCCGCAGCAATATGACGGTTTGCGAAATGGCCCGGACTGACCGCCGGGCTTACGGCATGCCTGCCGCGGCAACGGGGTAGGATGCCTGTTCCCACACCCCGTCCGCGGGGATCAGGAAGCACCCGATGTCCAGCAGCGAAAACCGCCCCAGCCTCACGGTCGAAGAAGCGCCCGCCACCGCCATGCCCGCGGGCGACGCGCAGGGCGCGCCGCCGGATCTCAACGACAGCAGCCTGTACATCCACCGCGAGCTGTCCCAGCTGCAGTTCAACATCCGCGTGCTGGACCAGGCGCTGGACGAGCGCAAGCCGATCCTGGAGCGCCTGAAGTTTTTGCTGATCTTCTCCAGCAACATGGACGAGTTCTTCGAGATCCGCGTGGCCGGCCTGAAGAGCCAGATCGCCTTCGACCACGAGATCGTCGGCCCGGACGCCATCGCCCCGCGCCGCGCGCTCACCGAGATCAGCGAGATCGCACACAAGCAGATCGAGCGGCAGTACACCATCCTCAACGAGAGCGTGCTGCCGGAGCTGGCGCGCCACGGTATCCGCATCGTGCGCCGCAACGAGTGGTCGCATAAACAGAAGCTGTGGGTGCGCCGCTATTTCCGCCACGAGGTGGCGCCGCTGGTCACGCCGATCGGCCTGGACCCGACGCATCCCTTCCCGCTGCTGGTCAACAAGAGCCTCAACTTCATCGTGCAGCTGGAAGGCGTGGACGCGTTCGGCCGCGACTCCGGCCTGGCCGTGGTGCCAGCCCCGCGCGTGCTGCCGCGCCTGATCCGCCTGCCGGACGACGTGTGCGAAGGCGGCGAGAACTTCGTGCTGCTGTCCTCGATCATCCACGCGCATACCGAGGAATTGTTCCCCGGCATGTCGGTGCGCGGCTGCTATCAGTTCCGCCTGACCCGCAACGCCGACCTCACGATCGATCCGGAAGACGTGGAAGACCTCGCCCGCGCGCTGCGCGGCGAGCTGTACTCGCGCCGCTTCGGCGACGCGGTGCGCCTGGAAGTTGCCGACAACTGCCCGAAGGAACTCACCGATTATCTGCTGAAGCAGTTCGGCCTTACCGCGGCGGAGATGTACGAGGTCAACGGCCCGGTCAATCTCACCCGCCTGATGGGCCTGGCCAACAAGTCGCATGCGCCGCAGCTGCTGTATCCGCCGTTCACGCCGGCCATCCCCAAGGCGCTGAAGAAAGAGGAAGACCTGTTCCAGGTGATCGGCAAGCAGGACGTGCTGCTGCTGCATCCGTTCGAATCCTTCGCGCCGGTGGTGGATCTTCTGCACCAGGCCGCGAAAGACCCGAACGTGCTGGCGATCAAGCAGACGCTGTACCGCAGCGGCGCCAACTCCGAGATCGTCGACGCGCTGGTGGATGCCGCGCGCGCGGGCAAGGAAGTGACCGTGGTGGTGGAGCTGCGCGCGCGCTTCGACGAGGAGTCCAACCTCACCCTCGCCTCGCGCCTGCAGCAGGCGGGCGCGATGGTGATCTACGGCGTGGTGGGCGTGAAGACGCATGCCAAGCTGATGCTGATCCAGCGCCGCGAAGGCGACGAACTGGTGCGCTACGCGCACCTGGGCACCGGCAACTACCACACCGGCAATGCGCGCCTGTACACCGACTACAGCCTGCTCACCTCCGACCAGGCGCTGTGCGAGGACGTGCACAAGCTGTTCAGCCAGCTCACCGGCATGGGCAAGGTGCTGCGCATGAAGAAGCTGCTGCATGCGCCGTTCACCCTGAAGAAAACGCTGCTGGAACTGATCGCGCGCGAGACCGCGCATGCGCAGGCCGGCCGCGCCGCGCAGATCATCGCCAAGGTCAACGCGCTGACCGACCCGAAGGTGATCCGCGCGCTGTACAAGGCCAGCATGGCCGGGGTGAAGATCGAACTGATCGTGCGCGGCATGTGCTGCCTGCGCCCCGGCGTGCCGGGCGTGTCGCACAACATCCGTGTGCGCTCGATCGTGGATCGTTTCCTGGAACACAGCCGCGCCTACTGGTTCGCCAACAACGGCGACGACGAACTGTTCCTGGCCAGCGCCGACCTGATGGAGCGCAACCTCGACCGCCGCGTCGAAACCGGCTTCCCGATCGAGAGCAAGAAGCTGCAGCAGCGCGTGAAGAAGGAACTGGAACTCTACCTCGCCGACAACAGCAGCGCGTCGGTGCTGCAGGCGGACGGCCATTATCACCGCCTCGCACCGTCCGGCCAGGCGGTACGCAATGCGCAGGCGCAGCTGCTGGAGCGCATCTGCGGCGTGGGCGCCAACCCCGTCGAATAGGCCGCCACGTGCAGGCTTCGTGAAGGGCCAGGCGAGCGTGATGGAGTTCTGGTTTGACCTGATATCCCGGTGCTAGTCTCGATCGGCCGCATTGTCGCGGCTCAATCGCAAAGGGCATTCACATGGAACTTCAGGAACTCACCGTGCGTGAAGAAGGCGTGATTGCAGCTGACGTGTTCGGCGTGCCGATGGACGCGCCGATGCAGAAACAGGCCCCCATGCAGAAGCGTGCGCCGAAGACCCGGTTCGACGGCGATATCGGCACCTTCGGCGGCCGCAACGACGGCGGCGGCTGAGTCGCCGCGCAACGTGACCACGCGCCCTCACGGGTGACCGCCAAGCCGCCTCGCCAACGGGGCGGCTTTTTCATGCCGGTATGGCTGGCCCGCCTTTCATGGACGGAACATGCTCAAGGCCACGATCGCGCTTGCCGATCTTGCATTCGATCCGCGCTGGGACGGCCAGGCCGTCGCCTTCGGCGCCAGCCGCATCGAACCGTTCGCGCATCCCGCGCTGGAAACCCTGCTGGTGCGCACCGACGGCCAATGGTTTGCCACCGTGCGCGAGCGCCGCACCGAAGGCGGCGCGCCGGCGCGGCAACTGGACGTCGACGCGGCCGAATTCGAACAGCGCTACCGCGAATGCCTGCTGTGGCCGCTCGATTACGCCATGGTCGAAGCGGCGCAGGCCGGGTGCCGCCTCAAGCTGCGCGCAGGCGTGTTCGGCGCGTTGCCGGTGTATGCGCGCGCCACGGACGACCGGCTGGAACTGTCCTGGGATGCCGGCGACCTGACCCGCGCGCCGACCGCGCTGGACTTCGAAATAGCGAGCCATCGCCTCGCGCTGCACACGATCTACTCGGCGCGGCAGATCGCGGTCGGCATCGTGATGCTGACCGAACGCGCCTCGCTGTCCGTCGAACCTGGCAAGGCCAGCTATCACTATCCGCCGCCGGTGCAGGTCACCACGCTGGCGCAGGCGCGCGAGCGCGACGCATGGCTGGCTTCATTCGCCGCGCAATTGCGCGAAGCAGTCGATGCGCGCCCGTTCGTCGCGGCACGCAGCGCACTCGAACTCAGCGGCGGCATGGACTCGGCCACGGTGGCCTGCGGCCTGGCCGCGATCGCCGCACCGCGCAGCAGCCTCGGCATCCTGCTCGAAGGCGAGACCCGGCCGCCGCAGTTGAAGCGCCGCGGGGCTATCGTGGAACGACTTGGGCTGCACGACGAAACGGTGGAGATCGCTGCGCGGTCCCCAAGCCTCGACCTGCGCCCGGTGCCGGGACAGCGGCTGGGCTTCAATCAGGAGTATTACCTGGAGGCCTGCGCCGCACTGTGGGATCGCGCCGCGTCGCTCGGTTGCGACCGGCTCTATACCGGCGTGGGCGGCGACGAGCTGTTTCCCGACTACCTGCACGAACTGGCCAGCGAAGGCGACACGCTCGAAGCGCAACGCGAGCGCACGCACCGCGCACAAGTCGACACGCTGCTCACGCCGCGCGCGCGGGAGGCCGCGCGCGGCCTGCACAGCTTCGGCGCGCCAGCCGGCCCGGTGCCGGCCACCGCGCTCGCCGCGCAGGCCTGCCGCGCAGCGGATATCGCACGGCGCGGGCTGTGGCCGGTGAATCCATTGAGCGATCCGCGCCTGGCGCGGTTCTGCCATCAGCTCCCGCTCGAGCAACGACGCGGGCGCGCCCTGATGCAGCGCTATCTGCAGCAGCAGCTCGGCGAGGATACGTTTCCGGCCGGTTATCGGAAGGAGACGTTCGAGCAGGTGTTTCCAGCTTTGATCGCGGCACAGGCGGGCATGCTGACGGAACAGTTGCGCGAATGCGCGCTGGCGGATCTTGGGCTGGTCGACCGGCGTGGCGTGATGGCGCTGCTCGACGCGGTAGCGGCCAGCCAGGCGCGTGCGCCGACGGCGGTGCTGGTGTCGTTTCTGTGGATGGAGCGGTTGGCGAGGCAGTGGGGGTGACTATGGAACCCTTCTCCCCTCCGGGGAGAAAGTAGCGGCAGCCGGATTAGGGGTGGGTGCTCGCGATTACGCTTCTACGAAAAGAAGAAAAGCTCTTGAGCTTATCGAGACCCTCCACTCACCGCTCCGCCCGGCCCCTCACCCCGACCCTCTCCCCGGAGGGGAGAGGGAGCAAACTGCGCTTCAGCGAAAACGCTTTATCCATGCCACGTACTTGTCCACGAACCCTTGCAGGAACTTCTTCGTGCCGTCGCTCGAAATATTCCCCTCGCCGTCGATCAACCCGTCCTTGTACGCAATGAACACCTCCGGCTGCGCCAGCAAGGGCACGTCCACATAGGCCAGCACATTGCGCAGATGCTGCTGCGACAAGGCCGAGCCGGTCGCGCCGATCGAGGCGCCGATCACCGCGCCGGGCTTGCCCGCGAAGGAATTCGTCCCCCACGGCCGCGAGGCGATGTCGATCGCGTTCTTCAGCACGCCGGGAATCGAACGGTTGTATTCGGGCGTCACGAACAGCAGCGCATCCGCCGCTTCCACCGCCTGCTTCAGCTGCTGGCACGCGGCCGGATAGTCGCCGTCGAAATCCTGGTTGTAGAGCGGCAACCCGCCGATGTCGATGTGCTCGAACGAAAGATCCTTCGGCGCCAGCTTTTCCACCGCACGGGCGAGTTTGCGGTTGATCGAATCCTGGCGAAGGCTGCCCACGAAGACGGCGACCTTGGTGCTCATGGCGAATGCTCCTTCCGGGAAAGGGAACGCCCAAGCTTGCGGAGCCGCGGTCAAGGCAAGGTGACGCCTGGATGGCACGCCCCATGCTTTCTTTCCTAGGCCATTCGTCCGAATGGGTCAGCCGCCGCGACTCGGCCAGAATCCAAGGCCAGACCGCACGGCAGAGCCGGGCCAGGATGGCCGCGGACGCCAGGCGGGCCGGCAGGGGGGTGTGGTGGTGGCAGGCTGGTTACCAGGAACGCACAGGTGGCGGCGATGGTTCGTCCTCGCGCTGCTGCTGCTCGTGCCATGGCGCGCCATGCCGCAGCCCGCGGCCGCGATGGAGGCGGCCTGGTGCGCGGCGCGGCCCGGCGACACGCCGGCCGGCGTGCTGGCCGCCTTCGACCGCGGCGAGCTGCGCGCCTTCGACCCGTCCGCGATGACTCCCATCCTCAATCCCGGCGAAGCCGCCTGGGTGGTGCTGCGGCCGCTGCCGACGCCGCTGGTCGAGGAGCGCGCGCTCACCATCGAACCGCCGCCGCTGACGCCCGTGACCCTGTACGCGCGCGGCGAACCCGCGCGCCGGCTGGCCCTGGACGATTTCGACGCGCCGCTGCACGGCCACGGCCGGCTGGCCTGGCGCATGCCGGCCGACACGGGCGCCACCGCGCCGATCCTGCTGCGCTTCGAAGCCAATGCCGCGGCCAGCGCGCCGATGCGCTTCGGCTTGCAGCCCTGGGCCGACTATCTGCGCGACGACGCCGGCTGGCTGATGTTCGCCAGCGCCTGCTTCGCGGTGATGCTGGCGATGGCCGCGTTCGCGCTGTGCCTGGCGCTGATGCTGCGCGACGCCACCTTCGGCTGGTATGCCGGCTATGTGTGCTGCTACGCGGCGATCCAGGGCATCCAGACCGGCTATGTGTTCCATCCGATGGAGTGGGCCTGGCTGGCCGGCACCGCGCAGGTGGCCGCGCCCACGGCGGCGCTGCTGTCACTGGCCTTCGCCGCGGTGTTCGTGGCGCGCTTCTGCGATCTGCAGCGCTTCGCGCCGGCGCTACACGCCACCACGCTGGCGCTGGCGCTGGGCGCGCCGCCGCTGGTGCTGATGCGCAGCAGCCATATCGATGCGCTGATCGCGCCGGCCCGCGCCCTGCACTACCCCATGCTGCTGATCGGCGCGGTGCTGCTGCTGTGCGCCGGCGTGGTCGCCGCCGTGCGCGGCTCGCGCAGCGCGCGCTATTTCCTGCTCGGCTTCACGCCGCTGCTGGCGCTCACCGTGCTCGACAGCGCGCAGGCCAACGGCGCCCTGCCCGGCATGGGCTGGCTGGACGATGCGGCCCTGGCCGCCGGCGCGGTGCAGGCGGTGGTGCTGGCGCTGGGCCTGGCCGACCGCGCGCTGGCCATGCGCCACGACACCGACGTGGTGCGCGAACTGGCCGACGTCGACGCGCTGACCCGCGTGCTCAACCGCCGTGCCCTGAGTGAAAGCCTGCAGGCGGCGATGTCCTGCCACGGCGAGCCGCTGGCCCTGCTGTTCCTGGACCTGGACTGCTTCAAGTCGCTCAACGACAGCCAGGGCCACCACGCCGGCGACTGCGCGCTGGCCGCCGTGGCCGCCGCGCTGCGCCACGAGCTGCGCCCGCAGGACCTGCTCGGCCGCCACGGCGGCGAGGAATTCCTCGCCGTGCTGCGCGGCGTGGAGCTGCCGCAGGCCATCCACGTGGCGACGCGGCTGTGCCGGCGCGTGCACCGGCTGGAAATTCCCGTGGACGGCCGCCAGCAGCTGCTGACGGTCAGCATCGGCATCGCCATGCACCGCGCCGACGATACGGTGGAAACCCTGGTCGAGCGCGCGGACCACGCGATGTACCGCGCCAAGCTCGAAGGCCGCAACCGCGTGCGCGTGGACGAGAAGCTGATGGCCTGCCGCTCGCGCGAGCGGGCGGCGCTGCGTTCGACGGAGCAATCCTGAACCGCGGACGCGCCGGCATGCGCCTCGCGCCACGGCCATCGATCAGGCACTCTGGTAGAGCCATTGCTTCAGCGCCGCTTTTATCTTCGCGTCGGGCCGGCCCAGCCAGGTGAGCTCGTCACGGCTTTCGTCGGCGCCGCCGTCGTCAAGATCGGACCGGTCGCGGCGGGCCCGCGCGAACACACCCCACATCGCATGGCTCTTCTCGTCGTACGCCAGCACCAGACGCTCGGTGGCGCAGTCGTGCGGCTTGCAGCCGTGCGCGACGAGCAAGGTCCGGCCGTCCGCCCGCATGTCCTTCGCGGGCGCGGCGGTGCCGCCGTCGCGGGTCCATGCAGGAAGCGCCTTGATTCCGGCGAGCGCCTCGAAGGCGATGGCGAAATCGGCCCGTTCCAGCAGATCGGACAGATAGGGGCCAAGCACCGATACTTCCGGCCCGGCTCCGTCCGCCGGCTCTGCATCGATCCCCATCGGAAATGCCGCCGATACACTGCCGCCATGCGCCGGAGCGGCAGGGATGATCGGACTGGCGACCCGCACCCTTACCTCCCGGTCCCCATCGTCCTGCGAGCAGGCGGCGATAGCGAGGACCGAAGCGATCACGAAAGCCCGAGCGGGCATGTTCATGCTGATTTTCCTTCCACGGCGGATACGGCAGCTTGTTGGTGCAGGCTGCGTGAAAAGCACCGCACCATAGCCACCGCCATCGCACCGCGTCGGCAGGAAAATTCCAGTGGCCGCGCCAGGCCGCGGCCGGCATCGGGCATCACTCGGGGTAGTACAGCCTCTTCTTCAAGGCATCCTTGAACTGATCGTCCGGCTCGCCCAGCCAGCTCAGCTGGTCGTTGCTGCCGTCGCTGACATCGGCCGGCGCTTCGCCCTGGCGCCGCGCGAACACGCCCCACATCGCATGCGTCTTCTCGTCGTACAGCAGCACGATGCGTTCGCTCGGACAGTCGTGCGGCTTGCAGCCGGCGGCGGCGAGCAGGCTCTTGCCGTCGACCGCGACTTTCTGCGCCGGCGTCGACGTGCCGCCCTGCTCTGTCCAGTCGGGCAGCTCCTTCGCGCCCTTCAGCGCATGGAACGCCGCGGCGAAATCGCTCTGCTGCAGCAGGTCGAACAGATACGGGCCAGCCGAAGCCGGCGTGGCGGCGGAAGACGCGGCAGCGGCACTGCTGCCGGGCGCGGGCGCCAGATTGCTCGCGGCAGCGGTGGCGGTGGTGGATAGGGCCGGCGTCGACGGCGAGGTCGCCGGGTTATCCGCGGTGTCGTCCTGCGAGCACGCGGCGACGGCGAGGACCGAGGCGATCACGAGCGCGTGAACGGCATGTTTCATGGCTGCCTCCCTTCGTTATTCGTTCGAAGGACTTCGACCATACGGCGCGAGGGCTGAATCGCCACCCTTGCGGTCCCATGCCGTGAACCAGATCACGTGCATCGTGCGGTTGGGGTTCGCCTGCGGCTCACCCCAACCTACGCCATGCGGTCGGCCGCGGCCACGATCTCCGCTTCGCCCGGCAGGACCAGCAACGCGGCACCGGCCAAAGGCGTGTACGTGTCGGCGCCCACCACGCGCTGCAGCGGCGTCGCGCCGCAACCTCCTTCGACGATGGCGGTGATGATGCCCTCGCCCACGCCGGCGCTGCGGCGGCCTTCGTCGAGCACCAGGATGCGCTTCGCACTGCGCGCCTGCTCCACGATGAACGCATCGTTGAGCGGCGCCAGCCAGCGCAGGTCCACCACGCGCGTGCGCCAGCCGCGTTTCTGTTCGATCTCGCGCGCGGCGCGCAGCGCCATCGGCACGCCGTTGCCGAAGGTGAACACCACCAGGTCGTCGGCGTCCTGTTCGTAGACGCGGCCTTCGCCCAGCGGCAGCGCCTCGCCCGGGGCGGGATAGGCGTACTGCCACAGGCCGTCGCCGGCTTCGTACAGGTCCTTGGTCATGTACAGCGCGATCGGCTCCAGGAACGCGCACACGCGCCCGTCCACCTTGGCCAGCGCCATCAGCGTGCGCAGCATGGCCGCTGCGTCATCGCCGCGGCTGGGGCAGCCCACCACCAGGCCGGGGATGTCGCGCAGCGCGGCGATCGAGTTGTCGTTGTGGAAGTGGCCGCCGAAGCCCTTCTGGTAGCCCAGCGAGGCCACGCGCATCACCAGCGGATTGCGGTACTGGTCGTTGGAGAAGAACTGCAGGCTGCAGGCTTCGCCGCGGATCTGGTCGCAGGCGTTGTGGAAATACGCCAGGTACTGGATTTCCGGCATGGGCAGCATGCCCATGTTGGCGTAGCCCTGGGCCAGGCCCAGGATCACCGTTTCGTCGAGCAGCGTGTTGAACACGCGGTTGCCCTTGAAGGTCTTGAACAGGCCCTTGGTCACCGTGTACACGCCGCCCTTCAGCGCCACGTCCTCGCCGAACAGCAGCGACTCCGGATACTTCGCCATCACGTCGTGCAGCGCCTGGCCGATCTGGATCGCCAGATGACGCGGCGGCTGCTTCTCCGGCAGCTTCTCTTCGCCGCCGAACACCTCGGCGCGGCGCGCGGCGTAATCGGCGCGTTCGGCTTCGGCCTTCACCGCGGCCGGCGTGTACGGCGCCAGCGGCTTCATCACTTCGGCCAGCGTGCCCAGGCGCGGACGGCGGTCGGCATCTTCGGCGGCGGCGAAGCACTGCTTGCGCGTGGCTTCGTACAGCTCCAGCAGCGACTCGCGCGTGTACAGGCCCGAAGCGAGCGCGATCTCGGCCGAGCGCAGCAGCGGGTCCGTAGCTTCCAGCGCGAACAGCTCCTCCACGCTGCGCCACTCGATCTCGAAATCGGTGCCGGCGTGGCCCATCACGCGCGTGGTGCGCAGATGCAGGAAGGTCGGGCGGCGCGTGCGGCGGCAGTGCTCCACCGCGGCCTGCACCTGGCCGTAGCCTTCGGCCAGGTCCAGGCCGTCGGCGTAGAAATAATCCAGGTCCGGGCGCCGGCTGAAATTGTTGGCGATCCAGCCGCTGGGCGTCTTCACCGAGATGCCGATGCCGTTGTCCTCGCACACGAACAGCACTGGCGCGGGCAGCTTCTGGTAGGCCGTCCACCCTGCCGCGTTGAACGCGGTCTGCGCGGTGGCGTGATTGGAGGAGGCATCGCCGAAGGAGCAGATCGCGATGCTGTCCTCCGGCACCGGCAGCGTGTGGCCGATGCGGCGCGCCTGTTCGATCGCCACCGCGGTGCCGAAGGCTTTCGGCAGATGCGAGGCGATGGTCGAGGTCTGCGGCAGCACCCACAGCGGCTTGCTGCCCCACACCTTGTGGCGGCCGCCGGAGGCGGGGTCTTCCATGCTGGCGGCGAAGGACAGCGCCGAATCCATCACCGGATCCATGCCCGGCAGCTTGCGGAAGCGCTCGGCCATGAAGCCGCCGGAGCGGTAATGCAGGAAGGCCGGATCGGTATGGCGGGTGAGCCGCGCCACCATCGCATTGCCTTCGTGGCCGCTGGAGCCGATGGTGTAGAAAACCTTGTTTTGCACGCGCAGCACGCGGGCCATCAGGTCCAGATGGCGCGAGATCAGCTGCGAGCCGAGCAGGTCGCGGAAGCCCTGCGCGTCCAGCGCGCTGCCCGGCAGCACCGGCTCGCCGTCGCGCGGCGCGGCCTGCGCCTGGCCCTGCCAGAGCTGTACGAACTCGATGAAGTTCTGGTCGACGATCTCGGCGCGGTTGAAGCCTTTGTGGCGGGCATTCAGGGAGAACGGAAGCGCGGTCATGGCGTGTCGGGTTCGGTAGGAAGGGAAAGAAGGAAACGCTGGCGTCAGCTCGCGGTGCCCGGCAATGCGCGCAGCAGCGCGGCGCGATGCAGGTCTTTCGGGCGGGCGAAGCTTTCGAGGATGCGGATCTGTTCGGGGATGCTGGGCACGGGCACGTCCAGGCCGGCGACGCGCACCTGCACGGTCTCGTGCACCGCCACGGGCTGCCAGCCCTGCCCCGCGTTGAGTTCCAGCGCACCCATCACTTCCACCGGCATGCCAGGAAAGCGGAAGCGCGCGAAATGCGAGCGGAAGCGTTCGGCGCCGGCGGGTTCGTAGCTGGCTTCGAGGCGGTCGCGCCAGGCGTCCGTGAGGCGCGCGGCATCGGCGGCGCTGGTGAGCAGGTCGAGGTCGGCCACGCTGACATCGGCGCCGGCCAGGCGGGCGGCGGCGCTGCCGATCAGCTGCCAGGGGTCGCGGCACAGCTGCCGCAGCTGCGGCACGGCGTCGAGGATCACCTGCTCCAGTGCGTCGCGCATGCGGCTCGTCAGGCGCGCCGGCGGCGGCGCCACTCCTCGCGGCTCTGACCCCAGATATCGATGGCCACGTCCTGGAACGGCTCCGGCAGGCGGCCCGGGCCGCGCTTGCGCGAACCCAGGCGCATGGCCAGCGCCTGCGAGGCGGTATTGGCGGGGTCGATGCTGTGGATCACGTCGGTCCAGCCCAGATGCTCGAAGGCCCAGTCCATCGCCGCCGCCGCGCCCTCCGCCGCATAGCCCTTGCCCCAGGCCGCGCGCGCCAGGCCCCAGCCCACTTCGGGGCCGGGCCAGCCTTCCGGCTGCCAGGGGCCGAGCCGGCCCAGCCACTGGCCGGTGGCCTTCTCGATCACCGAGAACATGCCGTAGCCCTGGATCGACCAGGCCCCGACCATGGTCAGGAACCCGCGCCAGGCCACCGCGCGCGGCTGCTGACCGCCGATGAAGCGGGCCGATTCCGCATCGGCCATGTTCGCGGCCCAGCCGTCGAAATCCTCGGCCCGCGGCGGACGCAGCAGCAGGCGCTCGGTTTCGATGCGCAGTTCGACCCAGGCGGTATCCGGCGCCCCCATCGGCGTCAGAACGCGTTGATGCCGGTGAGCTCGCGGCCCACCACCAGCTGGTGCACGGTTTCCGTGCCCTCGTAGGTGATCACCGATTCCAGGTTCAGCGCATGGCGGATCGCCACGTGCTCGGTGGTGATGCCGGCGCCGCCCAGGATGTCGCGGCATTCGCGCGCGATGTCGATGGCCATGCGGCAGTTGTTCCACTTGGCCAGCGAGACCTGGGTCGGCTGCATGGTGCCGGCGTCCTTCAGGCGGCCCAGCTGCAGCGACAGCAGCTGCGCCATGGTGATGCGGCGGGCCATCTCGGCCATCTTCAGCTGCACCGCCTGGTTCGAGGCCAGCGGCCGGCCGAACAGCACGCGCTCCTGGGTGTAGTCCAGTACTTCCCTGAGGCAGGCCTGGGCGGCGCCGATCGGGCCCCAGGTGATGCCGTAGCGGGCCTGGGTGAGGCAGCCCAGCGGGCCCTTCAGGCCCTTTACGTTGGGCAGGCGGTTGGCTTCGGGCACGCGCACGTTGTCGAAGAACAGCGCCGAGGTGACCGAGGCGCGCAGGCTCATCTTCTTGTGCACTTCCTGGGCGGTGAAGCCCTGGGTGTCGGTGGGCACGATAAAGCCCTGGATGCCGTCCTCGGTCTGCGCCCACACGATGGCGATGTGCGCCAGGTTGCCGTTGGTGATCCACATCTTGGCGCCGTTGATGACCCAGTCGCCGCCGTCCTTTCTGGCGTTGGTCTTCATATTGGCCGGATCCGAGCCGCCGTGCGGCTCGGTGAGGCCGAAGCAGCCGATGATCTCGCCGGCGGCCATCTTCGGCAGGTAATGCAGCTTCTGCTCCTCGGTGCCGTAGGCGTAGATGGGGTACATGCACAGCGAGCTCTGCACCGAGGCGAAGCTGCGCAGGCCCGAATCGCCGCGCTCCAGCTCCTGGCAGATCAGGCCGTAGCTGACCCCGTTCATGCCGGCGCAGCCGTATTTCTCCGGAAGGGTGGCGCCCAGCAGGCCCAGGCTGGCGATGTCCGGCACCAGTTCCTTGGGGAAGCGGCCCTGGTCGAACGCGTCGCCGATGATCGGCAGCACGCGCTCGTCCACGAAGCGGCCCACGGTGTCTTGCACCATGCGCTCCTCGTCGGTGAGCAGCGAGCGGACGTCGTACAGGTCGAGCGGGTTCAGGCGGGCGGACATGCGGATGTTCCGTGCGGTCGGTGGGAAGCCGCCGATTCTAGCGGGGCGGTTCGGGCCGGGTCATGACGAGGTGCAGCAGATGTGCCTCTGCCCCCTCTCCCCTGCGGGGAGAGGGCCGGGGTGAGGGGGACCTACGGAGCGGTGAAGCGGCACGGGTTAAGCGTGCGTCGCTTCGTCGAACCTTTATCGCGAGCACCCACCCCTCATCTGCCTGCCGGCATCTTCTCCCCGCAGGGGAGAAGAGTTCGGCATTCAAGGCCGCTTATGGGACCATGACCCTTTCCCCTTCCACCCCTCCCCATGCTCAAAGGCGTCCTCCTCGGCTTCGCCTGCTACGCCGCCTACGCGATCAGCGATGCCTTCGTGAAATCCCTGCACGGCGGCCTGCCGGCCTTCGAGGCGGTGTTCTTCGGCGCCGTGCTGATGCTCAGCGCCCTGCCCTTGATCCGGCGGCCGGGGGACCGCTGGATCGAGGTGTTCCAGGCCCGCAAGCCGTCGCTGTGGTGGATCCGGGCGGTTTCCGGCGCCGTCTGCAATATCACTGCCGTGATCGCCTTTACCGCGCTGCCGATGGCCGAGGCCTTCGCGTTGATCTTTCTGTTGCCGATCTTCGTCACCCTGCTGTCGGTGCTGTTCCTGAAGGAGCACGTGGGCTGGCGCCGCTGGTCGGCGGTGGTGGCGGGCTTCCTGGGGGTGCTGGTGGTGCTGCGGCCGGGCTTCCGCGCGCTCGGCGTCGGGCACCTGGCGGCCATGACCTGCGGCCTGTTCGGCGCGGTGTCGGTGGTGGCGCTGCGCATGGCAGGCGCGCACGAGAAGCGCATCAGCCTGTACGGCGCCGGCGTGATCGGCCCGCTGCTGACGGGCGGCGTGCTGATGCTGCCGCATTTCGTCTGGCCCGATGCCCATCAATGGCTGCTGCTGGCCGGCTATGGCCTGCTCGCCGGACTGGCCGGCGTGCTGCTGATGCTGGCGACCCAGCATGCGCCGGCCAACCGGGTGGCGCCGACCCAGTACAGCCAGATGCTATGGGCGATCGGCTTCGGCTATTGGCTGTTCGGCGACCGGCTGGACTGGCCGATGCTGATCGGCATCGGGCTGATCCTGGGGTCGGGGCTGTTCACCCTGGTGCGCGAGGAGCGCGTCACGCCGTGGTGGCGGCGAACTAAGCTGGTCTAGTTCATATCTCGCGCGGGGGGCCCGCGCTCAGCTTCATATCGCGCGGGAGGCCCGCGCTCAGGCTCATATCGCGCGGGGGGCCCGCGCTCAGCTGTTACTGACCCCGTGCGGCACGTGCCCCGCCGCCACGTATCTGCGCGCGGACTCGATATTGGCCGGTGAGTCGTCGAAGAAGATGTCCGCGCCGAAGGCTTCCAGGAACGGGCCCTTGTCGCGTCCGCCGAGGAACAGCGCTTCGTCGATACGCACGCCCCAGCGGCGCAGCGTGAGGATCACGCGCTTGTGCGCCGGTGCGGAGCGTGCGGTGACCAGTGCGGTGCGGATCGGCGAGGTCTCCGCCGGAAACGCCGCCTGCAGCCGATGCACCGCGGTGAGAAAGCCGCGGAACGGCCCGACCGACAGCGACTCCTCCGCCCGCTCGCGTTCGTTGCGGTGGAATGCATCCAGCCCTTCCTCGCGCGACACCCGCTCGCCTTCGTCGCCGAAGATCACCGCATCGCCGTCGAAGGCGATGCGCAGCTGCTCGGTCGCACGCGGCGGCGCCACCGACGGCAGGATGGTGGCGGCGGCCACGCCGGCGGCGAGCGCGCGGCCGACGTCCTCGGCGTTGGCGGACAGGAACAGGTCGGTCTTGAACGGTGCGATGTAGTCCGATGTCGGCGCGCCGCTGGTGAATGCCGCGCGGCTGATGTCCAGGCCGTAATGCTGGATCGCATTGAAGATGCGCAGCCCCGTATCGCCGGAATTGCGCGACAGCAGGATCACTTCCACCGGAGGCACATTGCCGCCGAGCTTGTTCAGGCCCAGCAGCTTCTGCACCAACGGGAAGGCCACGCCGGGCTTGAGGATCTCGTTCTCGTGGTCGATCTGGAACGCGCGGTAGGCATCGAGCCCGTCGCGCTCGAACAGCGCGTGGCTGTCGCCGAGGTCGAACAGCGCGCGCGAGGAAATCGCCACCACCAGGCGGTTGTCGCTGGCGGCTTTCGGATCGTGGGCGTCGGGGTGCGGGGTGGTCATGGCGTGATTGTGCACGTGATCAGTCCGGTGCGAACTGCTCATCGAGGATGCGCTGTTCCAGATTGTGCTCCGGATCGAACAGCAGGCGCACGCCCGGCCCCGCCGACTGCCGCACCGTCACCGAGCGCACGTCGCGCACTTCGTGGAAATCCGCGGTGGCGCTGACCGGCCGTTTGTTCGGATCGAGCACGCGCAGGCTGACCTGGGTGCGGTGCGGCAGGATCGCCCCGCGCCAGCGGCGCGGGCGGAACGGGCTGATCGGGGTGAGCGCCAGTACATTGGCATCGAGCGGCAGGATCGGGCCATGCGCGGAAAGGTTGTAGGCGGTGGAACCGGCTGGCGTGGAAACCAGGATGCCGTCGCACACCAGCGCATCCAGCTTCACGGTTTCGTTGAGCTTGATTTCCAGATGCGCGGCCTGGTTGCTCTGGCGCAACAGCGAGACTTCGTTGAAGGCCAGCGCGTGGTGCTTCTCGCCCTTGGCGCAGACCACGTCCATCTCCAGCGGATACAGCACCGCCGCATGTGCCCGCTCGATGCGCCCGGGCAGATCGTCCACGCGATGCTTGTTCATCAGGAAGCCGACGCGGCCGAGCTTCATGCCATACACCGGGATATCCAGCGGCAGATGCGCATGCAAGGTGCGCAGCATGAAGCCATCGCCCCCCAAGGCCACGATCGCCTGCGCCTGCTCCGGCGGCACCTCGCCGTAACGCTCCACCAGTTTGCGGCGAGCCTGCTGGGCGACCGAGGTTTCGCTGGCGACGAAGGCGTAGGCCATGGGGGCGTGGGCGGCGGTGGACGGGCCGCCAGTTGAGCCTAGATGGGCGATGGGTGCAAGAGCTGGCGCGGCCAGCGATGGGCCAGTCCTGGTTTTTTCCGGTTCATTGCCGCCGAGCGGATTTCTACGATGCACATCCCTCATCGCACCCGGCGTGCGTGCGCGAGGTTCCTTCGATGCCCAGCTACCGCCAGGTGTGCGGTAGGCGTTGGCGCGTGCACGCACATTCGAATCAAGTGGAGATGCTTTAAGTGAATACGATCTACAAGGTTGTACGGAATGCTTCGACCGGCAAGTGGGTGGTGGCATCCGAGCTTGCCCGCTCCCGCGGCAAGAAGCACCAGAAAATCCATCTGACGAAAGCCGCAATCATCAGCATCGGCATGCTCATGGCTGCAGGAATGGGTTCGAGCGCGACCGCCGGTACGACGAACACTCTTTTCGTCAACGACGGGACTGACACCGGCTGTGGCGCTTTCAATGAATCTTCCGGAACCCAGGTTGGCTCCACCAGTGGCGGAAATGCACCTTGCTCGGTTCAAAGCATCGCTGAACTCAAAGCCACCGGCGCAGCCGCCGGTACGGTGGTCATCAATGGCTATGGCACGTTCATCAACGGCAAACTATCGATTGACGGCGTGTTCGACCTGAACTCGCACAAGATCACCTCACTCTCGGCCGGCACGAATGCCTCCGACGCGGTGAACCTGAGCCAGCTATCGCCAGTGGTTAATGCCCTCGGCGGCGGCGCCAAGATCGATGCCACCACTGGCGTGGTAACCGGTCCGACCTACAATCTGACCAATGGCGGCACGCAGACCACGGTGGGTGGTGCGCTGACTGGCTTGGACAACGCCATCACCACAATCAACAGAAACTACAAAGTCAACTCTTATCCCAACACGGCTGATGCGATCGCCACCGGCACCGGTGCCATTGCGATAGGCGGCGGGGCGATCTCGGGTAAGGAAACGGGCACCGTGGACTCCATTGCCATTGGCCTTAAAGCCAAGGCAGATGCGAACAACGCCATTGCGCTGGGTCGACTGGCGCAAGCCAGCGGAGCGCACTCGTCGGCTCTTTCCGACAGCGCCAAGGCTCTCAGCGACGACTCGCTGGCAGTTGGTTACAGCGCCTCTGTGGCCGCCACAGCCACAGGCGGCACCGCGCTGGGTGCTAATGCGTCGGTCGGTGAGAACGCTACCGGTTCGGTGGCACTCGGCAAGGATTCGACCGCCACCGAAGCCAACACCATCTCCGTCGGCAACAGCACCACCAAGCGCAAGATCGTCAACGTCGCCGCCGGCACGCTGTCGGAGACCAGCAACGAAGTGGTGATCGGCTCGCAGCTCTACGCCACCAACCAGAACGTCACCACCAACGCCAACAACATCAGCGCCCTGCAGAGCCAGATCAACAACGGCTCGGTCGGCCTGGTGCAGCAGAACGCCACCACCAAGAAGATCACGGTCGCATCGGAGGTCGAAGGCGATACCGTGGACTTCTCCGGCAAGAAGGCTGGCGCCGCGATCTCACGCAAGCTCACCGGCCTGAGCAATGGCGAGTTGTCCAGTACCAGCACGGATGCCGTGACGGGTGCGCAGCTGTACGCCACCAATCAGAACGTGACTGCCAACAGCAGCGCTATCGCGTCCAATACGAGCAACATCAGTTCGCTGCAGACCCAGATCAACGACGGTTCGATCGGCCTGGTCAAGCAGGACGCCACTACCCAGGCGATCACCGTTGGCGCGGCGGGCGGCGGTACCAGCATCAACTTCGCCGGCAGCGCCGGCGGCCGCGTGCTCACGGGCATCGCCAACGGCACGGCCGACAGCGATGCGGTGACCATCGCGCAGTTGAAGGCCGCCGGCCTGGTCGACGGCAACGGCAAGTCGCTGCTGGCGCTGGTCTACGACGACCTGACCATGGGCAGCGCCATGCTCGGCGGCAGCAAGGGTACGGTGATCCGCAACCTGGCCAACGGCTCGGTGGCGCACGGCAGCATGGAGGCGATCAACGGCGGCCAGCTGTTCGACTTCCAGCAGGACGTGCAGAACCAGATGAATGCGCTCAACGGGCAGATCAATGCGCTCAACGACCAGGTGAGCCATATCCAGGAAGGCATCAACAACGGCTCGATCGGCGGCACCGGCACCGGCGGCGACAGCGCCTCGCTGGGCGTGGGCGCCAATGCGTCCGGCGATCACAGCACGGCGGTGGGCACGGGCTCGAACGCGTCCGGCGCCGGCAGCACGGCCACCGGCGCGGGCTCCAGCGCCTCCGGCGACAACAGCACGGCCAATGGCGCCAACGCCATCGCCTCGGGCGGCAACAGCACCGCCAATGGCAACGGCGCGCAGGCCACCGGCAACGACAGCACGGCCAGCGGCGCTCATGCCATCGCCTCGGGCGAGGGCTCGACCGCCAACGGCACTAATGCAGTGGCTTCCGGCAACAACAGCACGGCGCTGGGCTCCAACAGCAGCGCCACCGGCAGCAACTCGGTGGCCCTGGGCGCCAATTCCAGCGCCGACCGCGACAACACCGTGTCGGTCGGCTCGGAAGGCAACGAACGCCAGATCACCAATGTGGCCGCCGGCACCCAGGCTACCGACGCCGCCAACTGGGGCCAGGTGCAGGACGCCGTGCACGGCGTGCAGGACTGGGCGACCCGCCGCTTCGAGCAGGTCGACGGCCGCATCGACCGCATGGGTGCGATGGGCGCCGCCTATTCGCAGATGGCCTTCAGCGCGACGGGTGTGAACACGCCCAACCGCGTCGGTGTGGGCGTAGGCATGCAGGGTGGCAAGTCGGCGGTGGCGCTGGGTGTGTCGCACCAGTTCTCGCCGAACGTCAACGTGTCCTTCGGCGGTTCGGCCTCCGGCAAGGAGGCCTCGGTAGGCGCCGGCATGGCGATCGGCTGGTAAGCAGCAGCAAGCGAGGGCAGTCCCTTGGGCCGGCATCGAAAGATGCCGGCCTTTTTTTTGCGTCCGGCATTCGGCGGTTATCCGTTTGGCTCCATTCCGGTACGCG
Source organism: Dyella sp. SG609 (assembly GCF_012275375.1). GTDB lineage: Bacteria > Pseudomonadota > Gammaproteobacteria > Xanthomonadales > Rhodanobacteraceae > Dyella_D > Dyella_D marensis. The sequence continues at coordinate 634,916 of NZ_JAAZQJ010000002.1, forward strand.
CGCGGGCGGTTCTGCGAATGGCGCGACCACCGTCACCGCCGTCAGCCGGCGCACGGACGAGCATGGCCACGCTGCTGCCGACTGGGCAGGGGACATGCCACTCGTGGGGGCAAGACACGAGGAAGCGAACATGGCCAGCGGCAGCAGCGCTTATCGCGAACAACCCGTCGCCCGGCGCCTTGCGCCCGCGCGGCGGCGTTGCGCGCCTTCTCCAAGCACCGTTCACCTACTCGCAAGCGCTACCCATGAGTCCCAGATACCCGATCCGCCTCAACCGGCACGGCACGCCATGCGTGCATGCCACGCGCCATACCGGCCGCGGTGCCGCCAGACGCCCGGGCCAAGGCGGCGACCTGCTCGCCGTCGGCTTCGGCGCCCTGGCTTTATGCGTCACCATCCAGATCCGCGCCAACGTGCTCGAAATCTGCGACGGCAACACCGCCACCACCATCACCGCAGGTTCCACCGCGAAAGTCGGCAAATGCAACGCACAGGGAAAGAACGGCACCACCTTCCTGCTCGCCAGCAACGGCGATGGCGCGGCGGTGCACGGCCATGACAACGGCACGCTGACCCTGCGCGGCAACAACGGCGTGCAGATCCACGGCCAGGCCTCGCTCAACGGCAACAAACTCACCAGCCTCGCGGCCGGCACCGCCGACGCCGACGCGGTGAACTTCGGCCAGTTGCGGCCGTTGCAGGATTCGCTGAAACAAGCGAGCGGCACGCTGGGAACCTTGGAGAAAAACCTCGGCGCCGCCAGCAGCAGCATCGCCAGCCTCAGCACCGGCCTCGATGGCGCCAACAAGCATATCGCCGGACTCAAGAGCGGCCTCGATACCAGCAACAGCAGCATCGCCAGGCTCAGCGGCAACCTCGACACCGCCAACAGCCACCTGGCCGGCCTCAATAGCAGGCTGGACACCAGCAACGGCAACATCGCCAGGCTCAGCAGCCACCTCGACACCGCCAACAACGATCTGGTGAATCTGAAGAGCGGCCTCGCCACAGCCAGCAGCAGCATCGCCAGGCTCGACAGCGATCTGGGCGCGAGCAACGCCCATATCACCCGCTTGCTTGGCGTACTCGGCGGCGGCGCCACGGTCGATGCCGCCGGCAACGTGGTGCAGCCCATCTACAGGATCCAGGGCCGCGAGCACACCGGCGTGGATGGCGCGTTGAATGCGCTCGACGCCGGCCTGGATAACGCCAACGCCCATATCGCCAGGCTCGACGGCGGCTTGGGCAACGGCTCCGCCGGCCTGCTGCGGCAGGCCGCGCCAGGCGAGGACATCATGCTGGCCAAGGATCTCGATGGCGAACGCCTGAATATCGCCGGCAGTTTCGACGATGCGACCGCGGGCGGCGGCACGGTGAAGAAGATCAAGGACCGCCGCCTCACCGGACTCGCCGCCGGCAGCGCCGACAACGACGCGGTGAATCTCGGGCAGCTCAAGGACAGCGGTCTGTTCGATCGCGATGGCACCGCGCGCCACGCCGTGATCTACGACGGTGCGGACAAGGCGACGGTGAGCCTCGGCGGCAGCGGCGGCACCGTGCTGGCCAATGTCGCTCCCGGCCTGATCGCCGCCGGCAGCACGCAGGCGGTCAATGGCGGACAGCTCCACACGCTGCGCGAAGACCTGCAAGGCCAGCTGCATGGACTGGACGGACGCGTCGGCCAGCTGGAAACATCCGGTGCCGGTACCGGCCATCACGACGACACGTCCCGCACCGCCAACGACACCGCGACAGCCGCTCCGGCCAAGAGCCAGAACGACAACGCCAACCATCGCGCGGAAACAGGCACCGCCAGCCACACCGTGGCGGACCGCGGGCACACGGCATCGTCAACTCCGGCAGCGCAACCCCGCCCGATCGCCCACGTCGCCCCCGGCACCGCACGCACCGACGCCGCCAACTGGGGCCAGGTGCAGGATGCCATCGGCGACGTGCGGCACTGGACCCGCCGCCGCTTCGCGCAGATGGATCGCCGCATCGCCGGCATGGGCGCGATGGGTGCGGCGATGGCGCAGATGGCGTTCAGTGCGCAGGGCCTGGCGAAGGCCAACCGCGTGGCCGTGGGCGTGGGCAGGCAAGGCAGCCGCTCCGCCGTGGCGCTCGGCTATTCGCACCAGCTGCATGCGAATCTCAACCTGTCGCTGGGCGGCGCGGCAAACGGCGACGACACCTCGATGGGTGCCGGCCTCGCACTGGGCTGGTAAGCGCGGCCCGCCAAAAAGAAGGCCGGCATCCGCGGATGCCGGCCTTCCCGTTCAACGCTTCCGCATGGGCGCGGAAGCCTTCGCAGCCACTACCGCTTACGCGCTCACCGGCACCGCGGCCAGCTGCGCCAGGCGGCGCACCGCCACCGAGGCGATCGGATAATCCGCGTTCTGCGTGAGGATCTCCGCCAGCATGTTGCGCGTGTACTTCAGCGTCGCATCGTCGCGCTGCAGCCATGCCTGCACCGGCGAGACGTCCTTGGCCTGGCCGGCGAGCGCCAGCACCTGCAGGGCCAGCGCGCGATGCTGGTGGTTGAGCTCATCCAGCAGCGAACCGCGGGCCTGCGCATGCCAGTGGCCTTCCACCGGCAGCGCCTCGATCTGGCTGCGCAGCCATTCCAGGTCCAGCGCCTCGCCCAGCTCGTAGAACACGCCGGCCACCTTGTCCACCGGCTGGCCGCTCTGCTGCGCCACTTCGACCATGTCGAGCATGGCGCGCAGCTCGGGGATGCGCGCCATGCGCACCGACAAGCCGGTGGGAAGACCTAAGCCTTCCCATTTCTCCTGGCTGGTGCCGAAGTCGGCCTTGCCGGTGGGCGTCAGTGCGTCGGGCACCGCTTCGTACAGCGCGGCGACGCCGGCCTGGTAGCGGTCGACGTTCGCGGCGATTTCCAGCGTGCCGCCCGGACGGCTCAGCAGCCAGCGGGTGAGATGGCGCAGCAGCGACCAGATCTGCATGACGGCGTCGAGCTGGGTCTCCTCCGCCACCTTGCTGTCCAGCGCCTCGATCTCCGCCCACAGGTCGCGCGCGCCGAGAATCTCGCGGGCCGCCGTATAGGCCTTGGCGATCGCCGCCGGGCCGTGGCCGGTGTCTTCCTGCATGCGCATCATGAAGGTGGCGCCCATGCGGTTGATCGTCGAGTTGGTCACCGCGGTGGCGATGATCTCGCGCTTCAGGCGATGGCGCTGCATGTGCTCGGCGTACTTCTCGTGCAGCGGCTCGGGGAAGTAGCGCACCAGCTCCTTGGAGAGGTACGGGTCTTCCGGCACGTCCGAGTCGAGCAGCTGCTGGAACAGCTTGATCTTGTCGTACGACAGCAGCACCGACAGCTCCGGACGCGTCATGCCCTGGCCGCGCGTCTTGCGCTCGGTCAGCTCCGCCTCGCTGGGCAGGTTCTCGACCTGGCGGTCGAGCAGGCCCTCGCCTTCCAGGATGCGGATGAAGTGGGCCATCGAACCCAGGCGGCGCACCGACTGGCGCTCCATCAGGGTGATCGCCTGGTTCTGGCGGTAGTTGTCCCACAGCACCAGCTGGCCGACCTCGTCGGTCATCGCGGCCAGCTGCTGGTTGCGCGCGGCGGTGTCCAGCTCGCCGCGCTGCACGGCGTCGTCGAGCAGGATCTTGATGTTCACCTCGTGGTCGGAGGTGTCCACGCCGGCGGAGTTGTCGATGAAGTCGGTGTTGAGCAGCACGCCGTGCTGGGCGGCTTCGATGCGGCCCTTCTGGGTGAAGCCCAGGTTGCCGCCCTCGCCCACCACCTTGCAGCGCAGCTCGCCGCCGTTGACGCGCAGCGCGTTGTTGGCGCGGTCGCCGGCGTCGGCATGGCTCTCGCTGCTGGCCTTGACGTAGGTGCCGATGCCGCCGTTCCAGAGCAGGTCCACCGGCGCCTTGAGGATGGCGTTGAGCAGCTCGTTCGGCGCCATCTGCGTGACGTCGCCCTTGATGCCCAGCGCGGCGCGCACTTCCGGCGACACCGGCACGGCCTTGAGCGTGCGCGGATAGATGCCGCCGCCGGCGGAGATCAGCGACTTGTCGTAATCCTCCCAGCTCGAACGCGGCAGCTTGAACATGCGCTCGCGCTCGACGAAGGAACGCTCCGCGTCCGGGTTCGGGTCCAGGAAGATATGGCGATGGTCGAACGCGGCCAGCAGGCGGATATGGCGCGACAGCAGCATGCCGTTGCCGAATACGTCGCCGGACATGTCGCCGATGCCCACGCAGCTGAAGTCCTGCGTCTGGCTGTCGCGGCCCAGCGCGCGGAAGTGGCGCTTGACCGACTCCCAGGCGCCCTTGGCGGTGATGCCCATGCCCTTGTGGTCATAGCCGTTGGAGCCGCCGGAGGCGAACGCGTCGCCCAGCCAGAAGCCGTGCTCCAGCGAGATGGCGTTGGCGATGTCGGAGAACGTCGCCGTGCCCTTGTCGGCCGCCACCACCAGGTAGGGGTCGTCCGCGTCGTGGCGCACCACGTCGTGCGGCGGCACCACCTTGCCTTCGACCAGGTTGTCGGTGATGTCGAGCAGGCCGCTGATGAACATGCGGTAGCAGGCGATGCCCTCGGCCAGCTGCGCATCGCGGTCGCCGCCGGCCGGCGGACGCTTCACCACGAAGCCGCCCTTCGAACCCACCGGCACGATCACGGTGTTCTTCACCATCTGCGCCTTGACCAGGCCCAGCACCTCGGTGCGGAAATCCTCGCGGCGGTCGGACCAGCGCAGGCCGCCGCGCGCCACCGCGCCGAAGCGCAGGTGGATGCCTTCCACGCGCGGCGCCGACACGAAGATCTCGCGGTACGGCACCGGCTTGGGCAGGTCGGGCACGCGGTGCGAATCGAACTTGAAGCTGATGTAGCCGCGGTGCGCGCCTTCCCACTGCTGGAAGAAGCTGGTGCGCAGGGTGGCGCGGATCAGCGCCATGAAGCTGCGCAGGATGCGGTCGTCGTCCAGGCTGGAGACGTTCTCCAGCAGCACGCCGATGGTTTCCTCGATCACCTTGATCTGCTCGGCGCGCGGCTGTGCCAACGCCCCGACCAGGCCGTCGATCAGGGCCGGATGCGCGTGGCGCACGCTTTCCGGGATCAGCGCCTGCATCTCGCCGGCCAGCGCGGCCTGCGCGTTCTTAAGTTCCAGCGCTTCCAGCGCCTCGCGGCGCGGATCGAACTTGGCCAGGAACAGCTCCACCAGCAGGCCGGCGATGGCCGGATAGCGGTTGAAGGCGTCTTCCATGTAGTTCTGCGAGAACGCCACGCCGGTCTGCAGCAGGTACTTGCAGTAGCCGCGCAGCATGGCGACCTGGCGCCAGCTCAGCTTGGCCCCGAGCACCAGGCGGTTGAAGCCGTCGTTCTCGGCGTTGACGCGCCAGATCTGCTCGAAGGCGTCCTCGAACAGGCTGCCGACCTGCTCCACCGAGAACGTGAGGTTGCCCACCGGCTGCACCTCGAAGTCCTGGATGAACAGCGGCGTGCCGCCGGTCTTCACGTCATACACGTGCTCGGTGAGCACGCGCAGGCCGAGGTTCTCCAGCTGCGGCAACACTTCGGACAGCGCGATGTCGGCGCCGCTGCGGTAGACCTTGAAGCGCAGTTCTTCCGGACGCTGCTCCGGGTGATAGAACGACATGCGCACCGCGTCGTCGCCCTTCAGCAGGGCCAGCTGGCGCACGTCCTCGGCGGCGGCGGCGGGCAGCACGTCTTCCACGTAGCCGGCCGGCAGGGCCTTGCCGTAGCGGTTGGCCAGCACCACGCCGTCGTGGTCGCCCATCAGCTTGACCAGGGCGTCGCGCAGGTCGTCGTGCCAGTTGCGCACGATCGCGGCCACGCCCTGCTCCAGCGCCGCGGCGTCGTAGCTCACGTGGTCGCCGATCTTCGGGCGCACCACGATGTGCAGGCGGGCCAGCGCGGCCTCGCCCATCAGCACGGAGGAATCGATCTGCTCGCCGTGCAGCGCGTCGCGCAGCATGTTCTCGATGCGCTCGCGCACCGAGGTGTTGAAGCGCTCGCGCGGCACGAACACCAGGCAGGTGAAGAAGCGGCCGTAGCGGTCGCGGCGCACGAACAGGCGCGTGCGGGCGCGCTGGCGCAGTTCCAGGATGCCGATGGCGGTGGCGTAGAGCTCGTCCTCGTTGCTCTGGAACAGCTCGTCGCGCGGCAGCGTCTCCAGGATGTGGCGCAGCGACTTGCCCGAGTACGAATCGCGCTTCAGGCCCGAACGGGCCATCACCGCTTCCACGCGCTGGCGCACCAGCGGCACGTCCTGCGGGCGCGCCATGTAGGCATTGGAGGAGAACAGGCCGAGGAAGCGCTGTTCGGCCACCGGCTTGCCGCTGGCGTCGAAGCGCAGCACGCCGACGTAATCCATGTGGCCCTGGCGGTGCACGTGCGAGCGCGCATTGGTCTTGGTCAGGATGATCGCGTCGGTGGAGCCGGACTGCGGCAGTTCGCTGGCCGCCATGCTGCGCAGCGAACGCGGCGCCATCGAGCGCTCCTGCTTGTGCAGGATGCCGAGGCCCGAGCCTTCGACCGAGCGCAGCACTTCGTCGCCGGCGGCCTGGGTGACTTCGTATTCGCGATAACCGAGGAAGGTGAAGTTGTCGTCGGCCAGCCAGCGCATGAATTCGACCGCTTCTTCCACCGAATCGCGGTTCAGCGGCAGCTGGCGGTTCGGCAGGTCGGCGGCGATGGCCAGGGCCTGGTCGCGCATGCGGCTCCAGTCGGCGACCGAGGCGCGCACGTCTTCCAGCGAGCTCTCGATCTGCGCCTTGAGCTGGGCCATCTCGGCCTCGTCGGCGAGGCGGTCGATCTCGAAGTGCATCACCGACTCGGGCGCGCCGTCGTCGGCGCCCAGGCGCTGCAGGCGGCCGGCGGCATCGCGCGCGGCCTTCACCACCGGATGGATCACCGCATGGATCTGCAGGCGGGTGGACACGATCATGCTCACCGTGTCGACCAGGAAGGGCATGTCGTCGGTGGCGATCTGCACCACGCTGCGGCCCGCATGCCCGGCCTGCGGATTGAACACGCGCACCGAGGCGCGGCCGGTCTGGCGCTGCTGCACGAACTCGAGCAGGCCGCCGATCAGCGCGGCCCATTCGCTTGCGGTGTGCAGTTCGAGGTCGCCGGCGGCGACGCGGGAGAAAAAGGCGCTGATAAAAAATTGCGCCTCATCAAGGCGCTGGTTGGGGAAACCGGTTTTTTTCAGTTCATCCAGAACTTCAGCCTGGATCGATGTTTCGCTGGCCGCACGAATTGCGTTCATGGCATCTATTGGCAGTGACGGAGATGGGGCAGAAAAGCCGCAAAAGGATACGCTCGCACCAAGGCGATAGCCACCTGCATTGCGGCAATCACTTCAGCCTGCGGTTCGGCAGACGATCGTTTTGCGCAAGCGTGCGTTGCGGCTCGATCAGCGGTGCGCGTGGATGCATGCGCACTGCGGTGCGGAGCGATGCGCACGTGTGTTCGTCGACGGATGCGGATCGACGATGCGAGCGATGCCTTGCCGCTGCATCGGAAAGAGGCCGCGCGCGTGCTTCGCTGCGCCGCAGCACGCCAAGCCGGCTTAGGGGCGAGAAACCCGGATAAAAATACCGGCTCGATATCCGGAACGCGGCGGCCGCGGCGTGGTCGCCGCCTGCCGGCTCAAGAATTCCTCTGAGGGAGCATTCCACCCGGATCGCTAGATAGACCATGCGCCGACGCACGGTCCCCGTCACATCCCGTCACACCCCCTTCGCGGCGAAAACACGAAGAATTCAGGGCTAGACCATTCGTCAAAGCAAATTGTAAACTGGCCGGTATAGTCAAGCCCGCTGCCCGTCCGGAGCACCGCATGCGTTGTTCACAGCCGTCGTTCAGCCGCAAGCTGTCCGGCGGCACTAGGCAGGCATGCTGCGCCACGGAAAGCTACGCGCCTGGCAGCCGATCCGGGGATCGGCGAGACCCGCACACCCGATACCTATAAATGGAGTCCCCATGAAGTCCTCGTCACTGCGCACACCCCTGCTGTGCCTTGGCCTGCTGGCGCTGGCCGCCTGCGGAGGCAAGAAGGAACAAGGCCCGCCGCAGATGCCGCCGCCGGAAGTCGGCGTCGTCAAGGCCCAGCCGGTTTCCGCCCCGCTCAACAAGGACCTGGTGGGACGCCTCTCCGCCTTCCGCAGCGCCGACGTCCGCGCCCGCGTGGCCGGCGTGCTGCTCAAGCGGGTCTATGAGGAAGGCACCGACGTCAAGAAGGGCCAGGTGCTGTTCGAGATCGATCCGTCGGTCTACCAGGCCAACTTGAACTCGGCCCAGGCCAACCTCGCCTCGGCCCAGGCCACCTACGCCAATGCCCACAAGGCCGCCGAGCGCGCCCGCCAGCTGCGCCCGCAGGGCTACGTGTCGCAGGCCGATCTCGACAGCGCCGAAGCCAGCGAGCGCAGCTCGTCCGCCGCGGTGAAGCAGGCGCAGGCCTCGGTGGAAAGCGCCCGCATCAGCCTGGGCTTCACCCGCGTCACCGCGCCCATTGACGGCCGCGCCGGCCAGCAGCAGGTCACCGAAGGCGCCATCGTGGGCAACGGCAACGCCGATGCCGGCGCCAGCTCCACCCTGCTCACCACGGTCGACCAGCTCGATCCGCTGTACATCAACTTCACCGTCAGCGCCGCCGACCTCGACCGCCTGCGCCGCGCCCAGAGCGCCGGCCACGTGAGCCTGGCCGACCCGACCAAGACCACGGTCGACGTGATCCTGCCCGACGGCAGCAAGTACGAGCACCAGGGCCAGCTCGACTTCTCCGGCGCCACGGTCGACCCGACCACCGGCACGGTCAACCTGCGCGCGCAGCTGGCCAACCATGACAAGCGCCTGCTGCCCGGCACCTACGTCACCATCAAGGCGAACCTCGGCCAGCAGAACAACGTGTTCCTGGTGCCGCAGCAGGGCGTGGCGCGCGACGTCGCCGGCGCCTACGTGCTGGTGGTGAACCAGGAGGGCAAGGTGCAGCGCAAGGACGTCACCGCCAACGACCTGAGCAACGGCAACTGGATCGTCACCGGCGGCCTCGCCGCGGGCGACCAGGTGATCGTGTCGGGCCTGCAGGCCGTCCAGCAGGGCGCGCCCGCCAAGGCCTCGCCGTGGACGCCGGGCCAGAACGCCGGTCCGCCGAACGGCGCGCCGGGCGGTCAGCCCGCGGCCGGCAAGCACTGACGGGAGTCGACCGACATGCCCAGTTTTTTCATTGACCGCCCGATTTTCGCGTGGGTGGTAGCGATCCTCATCACCATGGTCGGCACGATTGCGATGCTGAACATGGGTATCGAGTCCTACCCCAACATCGCGCCGCCGCAGGTGGTGGTTAACGCCACCTTCCCGGGCGCCAACGCGGACACGGTGGAGAAGAACGTCACCCAGGTGATCGAGCAGCAGCTCACCGGCATCGACCACCTGCTGTACTTCTCCTCTTCCTCGAGCTCCAACGGCTCGGCCTCCATCACCCTCACCTTCGAGACCGGCACCAATGCCGACATCGCCCAGGTGCAGGTGCAGAACAAGGTCTCGCTGGCCCAGCCGCGCCTGCCTACCGCCGTGACCCAGCAGGGCGTGGTGGTGGCGAAGAACAATCCGGACTTCCTGATGTTCGTCTCGTTGGTCTCGACCAACCCGGACATCGACGGCAACCGCCTGGCCGACATCATCGCCTCGCAGGTCGCCGACCAGGTCGGCCGCATTCCCGGCGTCGGCAGCACCCGCGTGATCGGCGCCGAATACGCGGTGCGCATCTGGCTGAACCCGGACAAGCTGCAGGGCTACGGCCTCTCGGCCAGCGCCGTGCGCGACGCCGTGTCCACCCAGAACGTGCAGTTCGCCGCCGGCTCGCTGGGCGCCGACCCGGCGCCGGCCGACCAGGGCTTTACGGCCACGGTGTCGGCGGAGGGCCGGTTCTCCTCGCCCGAGGAGTTCGGCAACATCATCCTGCGCGCCAACAGCGACGGCACCGTGGTGCGCCTGAGCGACGTCGCCCGCGTCTCGTTCGGTCCGCAGTCCTACGGCCTGGCCTCCACCTGGAACGGCCAGCCGGTCGGCGGCCTCGGCGTGCAGCTGCTGCCGGGCGCCAACGCGCTCGACGTGGCCACCGCCGTGCGCGCCAAGATGGACGAGCTGTCCAGGGACTTCCCGCAGGGCGTCACCTGGTTCGCGCCGTACGACACCACGCCGTTCGTGAAGGTGTCGATCAACGAAGTGGTGCACACCCTGGTGGAGGCGATCATCCTCGTCTTCCTGGTGATGCTGATCTTCCTGCAGAACATCCGCGCCACCATCATCCCCACCCTGGTCATCCCGGTGGCGCTGCTGGGCACCTTCATCGGCCTGATCGCGCTGGGCTTCACCATCAACCAGCTGACCTTGTTCGGCATGGTGCTGGCGATCGGCATCGTGGTGGACGACGCGATCGTGGTGATCGAGAACGTCGAACGCATCATGACCGAGGAGCACCTCCCGCCGAAGGAGGCCACCCGCAAGGCCATGGGCCAGATCACCGGCGCGGTGGTGGCGATCACCGTGGTGCTGGCGGCGGTATTCGTGCCGTCGGCCCTGCAGGCCGGCGCCTCGGGCGTGATCTACAAGCAGTTCGCGCTGACCATCGCGGTGTCGATGGGCTTCTCCGCGTTCCTCGCGCTGTCGTTCACCCCGGCGCTGTGCGCCACCATGCTGAAGCCGACCCACGACCAGAAGAAGAACGTCGTGTACCGCGGCTTCAACAAGATGTTCGACTGGGTCACCCACACCTACAGCGGCCATATCTCCAGCGCCGCGCGGCATGCGCCGCGGTGGATGATCGTGTTCGCGCTGATCACCGCGCTGGCCGGCTTCCTGTACACCAAGCTGCCCACCAGCTTCGTGCCCAGCGAGGACCAGGGCTTCGCGCTGGCCATCGTGAACCTGCCGCCGGGCGCCACCCTCAAGCGCTCCGAGCAGGTGATGGCGGAGATGCGCGAGCGCATCAAGAACAGCCCGCTGAACGACTCGATCGTCGGCATGTACCAGATCAGCGGCTTCAGCTTCGTCGGCCAGAGCGAAAGCGCGGGCATGGCCTTCATCAAGCTCAAGGACTGGAGCGAGCGCAAGATCACCGCGGACGAGCTGATCATGCAGGCCAACGGCGTGCTGCACGGCATCCGCGACGCGCAGATCTTCGTGGTGAACCTGCCGACCATCCGCGGCCTCAGCCAGTTCGGCGGCATCGACATGTACCTGCAGGCGCGTGCCGGCCAGACCCACGGCGAGCTGATGCAGGCCATGGGCATGGTGCTGGGCAAGTCGCAGGGCAACCCTGCCCTGCTCGGCACCCGTCCGAACTCGCTGCCCGACGCTCCGCTGTGGAACCTCAAGGTGGACCGCGTGCAGGCCGAGTCGATGGGCCTGTCGGTCAGCGACGTGTACACCGCGATCCAGCTCACCCTGGCGCCGATCTACGTCAACGACTTCGTCTACGGCGGCCGCGTGAAGCGCGTCTACCTGCAGGCGGACCAGCCGTTCCGCATGGGCCCGGACGCCTTGAACCACGTGTTCACGCCCAGCGCGCTGGCCAGCACCGGCAGCAGCAGCGCCGCGCGTTCGGCCACCAACCCCTACAACATGATCCCGATCTCCAGCGTGGTGCATTCCGACTGGGGCACCGGCTCGCCGGCGCTGACCCGCTACAACGGCTACGCCGCCGTTGAAATCGTGGCCAGCGAAGGCAAGGGGTACTCCACCGGCCAGGCCATGGGCGCGCTGCAGAACATCGTCGACAAGGACCTGCCCAAGGGCTTCGGCGCCGACTGGACCGGCCAGTCCTACCAGGAAATCCTGGCGGGCAACTCGGCCACCCTGCTGCTGGTGCTGTCGATCGTGATCGTGTTCCTCTGCCTCGCGGCGCTGTACGAGAGCTGGTCGATCCCGGTCGCGGTGCTGCTGGTGGTGCCGCTGGGCCTGCTCGGCACGGTGGTGTTCTCCATGCTGCGCAGCCTGCCGAACGACATGTACTTCAAGATCGGCATGATCACGGTGATTGGCCTGGCGGCGAAGAACGCCATCCTGATCGTGGAATTCGCGGTGGAACAGCAGCAGCAGGGCAAGTCGCTGTTCGACGCGGTGGTCACGGCCTCCCGCCTGCGACTGCGCCCGATCCTGATGACCTCGATGGCCTTCATCCTGGGCGTGTTCCCGCTGGCGGTGTCGACCGGCGCGGGCGCCAACTCCCGCCATGCGATCGGCACGGGCGTGATCGGCGGCATGCTGTTCGCCACCTTCCTGGGCCTGCTGCTGATCCCGGTGTTCTACGTGGTGGTGCGCCGCGCCCTGGGCGACAAGCTGGACGAGAGCTCGCACAAGGTGCGCCAGGCGCACGGCGGTGGCGGCGACGCAGCCTCCGGGCACTGATCGCCAGCTACCCTGCAACAAACAGAAGCCCCGGCCATGCCGGGGCTTTTGTTTTATGCATCCGCCGCATCGAAGCCGTTGGTTGGCCAAAGCCCCGATGGTCAAATCTAGTAATCGTAAGTCTCGGACCGGAAGATCTGGTTGAGGATCCAGTAGTCCTCGGTCGTCGGCATGATTTGAAAGAACTCCCAGAAGCGCGTGGGATACTGGTTGATCCGCAGGGTTCCTTTTACAAGGACGCAGATCCCGCCATTCATGCTCGGCTGCGCGTAGGTTTCCTCGACTTCATAAGTCACCGCGGTAATGGACTGCAATTTTCCGATGATGGCGCCAGCCCCCTGGTAGTTCTCTCCTTCAAAGGTGAGCAGGGAACCGTCGTGGTAGAACGGCGCCAACGTATGCGGGTCGGTCTGCAAGCCGTGGTAGTACCGCCGGGAAAAAGCGCTGGCGACCACGTTGGTATCTACGCCGGGGTTCATGACTGCATCCTTTTGCATGTTCTCGGCGCCGAGCTTACGACGCCATCCGGCCGCAGGCATGCCGCGCATCCCATAAAAAAGCCCGGCGGTCACCCGCCGGGCTTGATCGATCCCGCTTGCCGAAAGGCTCAGCGCAGGCCGGTTTCGGCGCGCGCGATCACCAGGCGCTGGATCTCGCTGGTGCCTTCGTAGATCTCGGTGATCTTGGCGTCGCGGAAATAGCGCTCCAGCGGCATTTCCTTCGAATAGCCCATGCCGCCATGGATCTGCACGGCCTGGTGGGCGATCCACATGGCCGCCTCGGAAGCGACCAGCTTGGCCACCGAAGCCTCGGTGCCGAAGCGGCCGCCGTGCTTCTCGGTCTGGCCCTTGGTCCAGGCCGCGCGCAGGGTCAGCAAGGTGGCGGCGTCGAGCTTGCACTTCATGTCGGCGATCTTGGCCTGGGTCATCTGGAACGTGCCGATCGGCTGGCCGAAGGCCTTGCGGTCGCGCGACCACTGCAGGGTGGCCTCGTAGGCGGCGCGGGCGATGCCCACCGCCTGCGAGGCGATGCCGATGCGGCCGGCGTCGAGCACGCCCATGGCGATGGAAAAGCCCTTGCCCTCCTCGCCCAGCAGGTTTTCCTTGGGGCAGACGTAGTCGCTGAATTCGATCTCGCAGGTGGCCGAAGCGCGGATGCCGAGCTTGGGCTCGGTCTTGCCGGCCATGAAGCCCGGCAGCTGGGTGTCGACGATGAAGGCCGACACGCCCTTGGCGCCGATGCCCGGCGTGGTGATGGCGAACAGCACGATGTAGCGCGCCACCGGGCCGGAGGTGATCCAGCTCTTCTTGCCGTTGATCACCCAGTCGCCATTGGCATTCTTCGTCGCGCGCGTGTGCATGGCCGAGGCATCGGAGCCGGACTGCGGCTCGGTCAGCGCATAGGCGCCGATCGCCTCGCCCTGGGCGATGGCGCGCACGTACTTCTGCTTCTGCTCCTCGTTGCCGTGCTTGAGGATGCCGTTGCAGAACAGCGAATTGTTCACCGACATCACGGTCGAGGTGGCCGCGTCGGCCGCGGCGATCTCGATCATCGCCAGCACGTAGGCGACCGGGTCCATGCCGGCGCCGCCGTACTCGTGCGGCACTTCGATGCCCATCAGGCCGAGCTGGCCCATCTCGCGGATGTTCTCCAGCGGGAACTCGCCCTTGGCGTCCAGCTCGGCGGCGACCGGCACGATGCGCTTCTGGGCGAAATCGCGGGCGATGGACTGAATCGAAAGCTGGTCTTCGGTAAAGCTGAAATCCATGGGGGACTCCGGGGAAGGGCAAAGGAAAAAAGCTAGCCCGCTATTTTAGCCGGCGCCGGGAAAAGGCCCCTGTGCGGTGCAGCAGAAGGACTGCCGCCCCGCCAGCCGGCCCGCGTGGAGGCCGCCCTGGAATTTGTCCCTTGACGCCCTCCCGGTCCCGCCCTAGCCTTTTGCATCTTTCCATCGCGATATAAGGATGCGGCATGGATCTCGCCACCGCTTCCAGCGTTCTGCGCCTGCTGGCCGACCCCACCCGGGTGCGCCTGCTGGCCCTGCTCGAACGCGAAGAACTCACCGTCGCCGAGCTGGCCGCCGTGCTGCGCCTGGCCCAGCCGCGCGTGTCCACCCACCTGGCCAAGCTGAAAGAGGCCGAGCTGGTGCGCGACCGCCGCGCCGGGGTGTCCGCCTATTACCGCGCCAATATGGAAGGCGACGAGCGCCAGCACGACCTGATCCGCTCGCTGCGCGACAGCATCGACGACGCCCTGCTGCGCGAAGACGCCGACCGCCTGCCCACCGTGCTGGCCCAGCGCGCCGGCGAGGCCGGCTGGGCCGACACCGTGGCCGGCGACATGGAGCGCCACTACTCGCCCGGCCGCACCTGGGAAACCCTGGCCCGCTCCCTGCTGCAGCTGCTGGAGACCGGCGACGTGCTGGACATCGCCTCCGGCGACGGCATCACCGCCGAGCTGCTGGCGCCGCATGCGCGCTCGATCGTCTGCGTGGATTCCAGCGACCGCGTGGTCGAAGCCGCCGCCCAGCGCCTGCAGCCCTTCGCCCACGTGGAAGTGCGCCAGGGCGACATGCACGCGCTGGATCTGGGCGAACGCCGCTTCGACCTGGTGCTGATGCTGCACGCCCTCACTTATGCCGAGCGCCCGGCGCAGGCCGTGGCCGAGGCCTCGCGCCTGCTGCGCCCCGGCGGCCGCCTGCTGGCGGTGACCCTGGGCCGGCACGACCACCGCGCCGTGGTGGAGCCCTTCGACCACCGCAACCTGGGTTTTTCCCAGGACGAACTCTCCGGCTTCGCGCGCGGCGCGGGCCTGGAAGACATCAGCTGTACCCGCCTGAGCCGCGAGCGCAAGGCCCCTCATTTCGAGGTGATCAGCCTGCTCGCCCGCAAGCCGTAAGGAGAACATCCGCATGAGCGCCCTGCCCTGGCTCCACCCCGACCGCGTCGCCCTGCTCGAGGCGGCGCTGCGCCAACGCATCCTGATCCTCGACGGCGGCATGGGCACCATGCTGCAGGGCCATCGCCTGGACGAGGAAGGCTTCCGCGGCGAGCGTTTCGTCGAAGGCCGCGACCATGCGCACGAGGCGCATCACGACCATCCCGGCTGCGACCTCAAGGGCAACAACGACCTGCTCACGCTGACCCAGCCGGCGATCATCCGCGGCGTGCACGAGGCTTATCTCGAAGCCGGCGCCGACCTGGTCGAGACCAATACCTTCAACAGCACGCGGATCAGCCAGGCCGACTACCAGCTGGAACACCTGGCGCACGAGCTGAACCTCGAAGGCGCGCGCCTGGCCCGCGCCGCCTGCGATGCCTGGACCGCGAAGACGCCGCACCAGCCGCGCTTCGTGATCGGCGTGCTCGGCCCCACCAGCCGCACCGCCTCGCTGTCGCCGGACGTCAACGACCCGGGCTTCCGCAACGTCACCTTCGAGGAACTGGCCGCCAACTACACCGAGGCCGCGGCCGGCCTGATCGACGGCGGCGCCGACCTGATCATGGTCGAGACCATTTTCGACACGCTCAATGCCAAGGCCGCGCTGTTCGCCATCAGCGAACTGTTCCGCGAACGCGGCGCGCGCCTGCCGGTGATGATCTCCGGCACCATCACCGACCGCTCCGGCCGCACGCTTTCGGGGCAGACGGCCGAGGCGTTCTACTACTCCGTCGCGCATGCGCGCCCGCTCACCGTGGGCCTGAACTGCGCGCTCGGCGCGGCCGACCTGCGCCCGCACGTGCAGACCCTGGCCCAGGTCGCCGACTGCTTCGTCAGCACCCATCCCAATGCCGGCCTGCCGAACGCGTTCGGCGAATACGACGAAACCCCCGAGCAGATGGCCGCGGTGATCGGCGGCTTCGCCCGCGACGGCCTGCTCAACCTGGTCGGCGGCTGCTGCGGCACCACGCCGGCGCATATCAAGGCGATCGCCGAAGCGGTGCGCGACTGCGCGCCGCGCGCCCTTCCTTCCATCGACGCCGCCGAAGCCGCCTGATCCGATGAGCACACGCCATACCCGCCTGTCCGGCCTGGAACCGCTGGTCATCACGCCCGACCTGCTGTTCGTCAACGTCGGCGAACGCACCAACGTCACCGGCTCCGCGCAGTTCCGCAAGCTGATCAAGGAAGACCGCTACGAGGAAGCCGTCGAGGTGGCGCGCCAGCAGGTGGCCAGCGGCGCGCAGATCATCGACGTCAACATGGACGAAGGCCTGATCGATTCGGAAGCAGCGATGACGCGCTTCCTCAACCTGATCGCCGCCGAACCGGACATCGCCCGCGTGCCGGTGATGGTCGACTCGTCCAAGTGGAGCGTGCTCGAAGCCGGCCTGCGCTGCCTGCAGGGCAAGGGCATCGTCAATTCCATCTCGATGAAGGAAGGCGAGGAGCTGTTCCTCGAGCACGCGCGCAAGGTGCAGCAGTACGGCGCCGCCGTGGTGGTGATGGCCTTCGACGAACAGGGCCAGGCCGATACCTGCGAACGCAAGGTGGAGATCTGTTCGCGCGCCTATGCGCTGCTCACCGGACAGCTCGACTTCCCGCCCGAAGACATCGTGTTCGACCCGAACATCTTCGCCATCGCCACCGGCATCGAGGAACACAACAACTACGCGGTGGACTTTATCGAAGCCACCCGCGAGCTGAAGCGGCGCTTCCCGCTCAGCCATATTTCCGGCGGCGTCTCCAACGTGTCGTTCTCGTTCCGCGGCAACAACACCGTGCGCGAGGCGATCCATTCGGTGTTCCTGTACCACGCCATCAAGGCCGGCATGGACATGGGCATCGTCAACGCCGGCGCGCTGATGATCTACGACGAGGTGCCGGCCGAGCTGCGCGAGCGCGTCGAGGACGTGGTGCTGAACCGCCGCGCCGACGCCACCGAGCGCCTGCTGGAGATCGCCGACAACTACAAGGCGAAGAAAGGCGAGGTGGTGGTCGAGAACCTGGCCTGGCGCGAGAAGCCCGTGCGCGAGCGCCTCAGCCACGCCCTGGTGCACGGCATCGACGCCTTCGTCGAGGCCGACACCGAAGAGGCGCGCCAGCTCGCCGCGCGCCCGCTGGACGTGATCGAAGGCCCGCTGATGGACGGCATGAACGTGGTCGGCGACCTGTTCGGCGCCGGCAAGATGTTCCTGCCCCAGGTGGTCAAGTCCGCCCGCGTGATGAAGAAGGCGGTGGCCTACCTGCTGCCGTATATCGAGGAAGAAAAGGCCCGCACCGGCGACGTCGGCAAGAACAACGGCACCATCGTGATGGCTACGGTGAAGGGCGACGTGCACGACATCGGCAAGAACATCGTCGGCGTGGTGCTCCGCTGCAACAACTTCGAGGTGATCGACCTGGGCGTGATGGTGCCGGCGCAGAAGATCCTGGACACCGCGCGCGAGCACAAGGCCGACCTGATCGGCCTGTCCGGCCTGATCACGCCCTCGCTGGAGGAAATGAGCCACGTCGCGCGCGAAATGCAGCGGCAGGAATTCAGCATTCCCCTGCTGATCGGCGGCGCCACCACCTCGCGCGCGCATACGGCGCTGAAGATCGACCCGCATTACAAGGCGCCCACCGTGTGGGTGAAGGACGCCTCGCGCGCCGTCGGCGTGGCGCAGTCGCTGGTCAGCAAGGACCTGGTCGACGCCTTCATGGCCAAGGTGCGCGCCGACTACGAGGAAGTGCGCGAACGCCACCGCAACCGCGGCCCCGGCAAGAGCCTGGTGCCGCTGGAGAAGGCTCGCGCGCAGCGCTACAGCTGCGACTGGGCCGCGTACGAGCCGCCGCAGCCACGCCAGCCGGGCGTCACCGTGCTCGACGACTACGACCTGGCGGAACTGCGCAGCTACATCGACTGGACGCCGTTCTTCCAGGCCTGGGAACTGGCCGGCCGCTATCCGGCCATCCTCACCGACGACGTCGTCGGCACCCAGGCCAGCGAACTGTTCCGCGACGCGCAGGCGATGCTCGACCGCATCGTCGCCGAGCGCTGGCTGACCGCGCGCGCGGTAATCGGCTTCTGGCCCGCGGCGCAGGTCGGCGACGACACCGAGGTCTACGCCGAAGACGGCCGCAGGCTCGCCATGCTGCGCCACCTGCGCCAGCAGGCGGACAAGCCGGCGGACCGTCCGGATCTCTGCCTGGGCGACTTCATCGCGCCGAAGGAAGCCGGCAAGCGCGACTGGGTCGGCGGCTTCGCGGTCACCGCGGGCATCGGCATCGAGGCACATATCGCCCGCTTCGAAGCGGACCACGACGACTACTCGTCGATCCTGCTCAAGGCACTGGCCGACCGCCTGGCCGAGGCTTTTGCCGAACGCATGCACGAGCGCGTGCGCCGCGAGTTCTGGGGCTATGCGCCGGACGAGGCGCTGGATAACGAAGCGCTGATCGACGAAAAATACCGCGGCATCCGCCCCGCTCCCGGTTATCCGGCCTGCCCCGACCACACCGAGAAAAGCACGCTGTTCAAGCTGCTGGACGTGACCGCCAACACCGGCATCGAGCTGACCGAGGGCTACGCGATGTATCCGACGGCGGCGGTGTCCGGCTGGTACTTCTCGCATCCGGACAGCCAGTATTTCGTGGTGGGACGGTTGACCCGCGAGCAGGTCGAGGATTACGCGAAGCGTAAGGGTTGGACTCGCGAGGAGGCGGAGAGGTGGCTGGCGCCGAACTTGGATTACGATCCGGATTGAGGGTGAGGGGCTGGCGCCCCTTTTTGCTCGTCATTCCGGCGTAGGCCGGGGTTCAATTTCTGTCGCCTGGTTTTTTGCGTTACCGCGACTTGGCCGCTTATGCAGCGGGCATTTCGGACGCCTGCCGGCGCCCGAGTTACTTTCTCTTTGCTGGCCCAAAGAGAAAGTAACCAAAGAG
>NZ_JAAZQJ010000003.1 GCF_012275375.1 Dyella sp. SG609
AAAGAGAAAGTGACCCGGGCGCCGGCAGGCGTCCGGAATGCCCGCTGCATAAGCGGCCAGTCCGCGGTAACGCAAAAACCAGGCGACACAGAAACCGGACCCCGGCCTACACCGGGATGACGAGCAAAGAGCGGGCGTCGGCAGCGCCCTCCGCATAAGCGGCCCAATCGCGATACCGCGACAACTAATGAAAATCCCTGGAGCGGGCATCCAGCTCCCCGAGCAACGGACTCAAGTCCACCAGCCTCCTGGCGATCAAGTGGCAAACGCCATCCACCGTCTCCCAGTGCCCCTCCACGCCAAGCAGCCGCGCCTCCAGATACGCCCGGTGCTGCCGCTCGGCAACCTGCCGCCACACCACCACATTCACCGGACCATGCTCATCCTCCAGCGTGATGAAAGTGACCCCGCTAGCCGTCTGCGGCTGCTGCCGCTGAGTAACCAGCCCGGCGATACGGGCTGGCATCTTGTGCTGCAGCCCGGTGAGCTGCTTCGAATCCAGAAAGCGCTGCGCGCGCAACCGCGTACGCAGAAGGCGCAGCGGATGCGGGCCGAGGCTGAGCCCGGTGTGGGCGTAATCCGCCAGCAGGTTCTCCGCCGCCGTCGGTGGCGGCAAGGCAACCGCTTCCTCCGCGGGGCTGCTGCGCCCGAACAGCGGCAGCTGCGCTTCCACGCCGCTGACGGCCCACTTCGCGCGATGGCGATGGCCGGCCAGTCCGCGCAGGGCGCCGGCATCGGCGAACAGGTCCTGGTGGCGGCGGTCCAGGCCGGCGCGCGTGCACAGGTCGACGATGTCGGCGAACGGTGACTGCGTGCGCGATTGCTCGACGCGTCGCGCCATGGCTTCGGAACAGCCGCGCACCTGGCGCAGGCCCAGGCGCAGGGCGAAGCCGCCCTTGCTGTGCGGGTCGCGTTCCAGCGTGCAGTCCCAGTCGCTGTAGCGCACGTCCACCGGCAGCACGGCGACTTTGTGGTGTTTTACGTCCTGCACGATCTGGCTGGCGCTGTAGAAGCCCATCGGTTGTGCGTTGAGCAGGGCGCAGGCGAACGCGGCGGGGTAGTGGCATTTCAGCCAGGCGCTGGCGTAGGCCAGCTTGGCGAAGCCGGCGGCGTGGCTTTCGGGGAAGCCGTAGCTGCCGAAGCCTTTGATCTGTTCGAAGATCTGCGCGGCGAACGCTTCGCTGTAGCCGCGCTCCTTCATGCCGCTGAACAACTGGTCGCGATGCTTCTCCATGCCGCCGTGGCGTTTCCATGCGGCCATGGCGCGGCGCAGTTCGTCCGCCTGGAGGCCGCTATAGCCGGCGGCCACCATGGCGATGCGCATCACCTGTTCCTGGAACAGCGGCACGCCCAGCGTGCGCTCGAGCACTTCCTGCAGCGCGTCCGAAGGATAGGAGACCTTTTCTTCGCCACGCCGCCGGCGCAGATACGGATGCACCATGTCGCCCTGGATCGGGCCGGGCCGGACGATCGCCACCTGGATCACCAGGTCGTAGTAATTCGCCGGTTTCAGCCGCGGCAGCATCGACATCTGCGCGCGGCTCTCGATCTGGAACACGCCGATGGTGTCGGCCTTCTGCACCATGGCGTAGGTCGGCTCGTCATCGATCGGGATCGACGCCAGCGTGTGCGACACCCCCTCATGCTGCTTCATCAGATCGAAGCACTTGCGCACGCAGGTGAGCATGCCCAGCGCCAGGCAATCCACCTTGAGCAGGTTCATCCGGTCCAGGTCGTCCTTGTCCCACTGGATGATCGTGCGATCCTGCATCGCCGCGTTTTCCACCGGCACCAGCTCCGACAGCGGCGCATCGGAGATCACGAAGCCGCCCACGTGCTGCGAGAGATGCCGCGGAAAGCCGCGCAGTTCTTCGGTCAACAAGAGCACCCGTTGCAGCAGCGGACTATCCGGATCCAGCCCCGCTTCCCGCAGATGCTCGTCCAGCGAGCCGCCGTTGCGCCACGCAAACACATCGCTCAGCGATGCCACCTGGTCGGTCGACAAGCCCAGCGCCTTGCCCACGTCGCGCGCCGCGCTGCGGCCGCGATAGCTGATCACCGTGGCGGCCAGCGCGGTGCGTTCGCGGCCGTACTTGCGATAGATGTACTGGATCACCTCCTCGCGCCGCTCGTGCTCGAAATCGATATCGATATCGGGTGGCTCGGGGCGGTTGTATTTGTGGTCCTTGCGGCTGGCCGACATGAAGCGTTCGGTCAGCAGCTGCGCCTCGTCCGGACTGACGCTGGTCACGCCCAGCGCGTAGCACACCACCGAATTGGCGGCCGAGCCGCGGCCCTGGCACAGGATGCCGATGCTGCGCGCGTAGCGGACGATATCTTCCACCGTAAGGAAGTAATGCTCGTAGTCCAGCTCGCGGATCAGCGCCAGTTCGATTTCGATCTGCTTGCGGTTCTTCTCGCTGACTCCATCGGGCCAGCGCCGCTGGATCCCTTCCTCGGTGAGCTTGCGCAGCCACGATGCCGCCGTATGCCCCTCCGGCACCAGCTCCGCCGGATAGCGGTACTGCAGCTGGTCCATGTTGAAGCTGCAGCGCTCCGCGATGCGCACCGTCTCGGCCAGCAGATGCGCCGGATAGATATCGGCCAGCGCATCGCGGGTGCGCAGATGCCGCTCTCCGTTCTTGAACAGCACCGCCCCGGCCTGCGCCACGGTAAGCCCGTGGCGGATCGCGGTAAGCGTGTCCTGCAGCGCCCGCCGCCCGCGCACATGCATATGCACGTCGCCCGCGGCGACCGCTGGAATGCCGAGTTCACCGGCCAGCGCTTCGAGCTGGCGCAAGCGGGCCGCGTCATCCGGGCCGCGATGCAGTTCCACCGCCAGCCACAAGCGGCCGGCGAAGCGTTCGGCCAGCCAGCGGCCATCGGCGGCATCCGGTTCGGCGCCCGGCAGCCATAGCGCCAGCGTGCCGGGCAGGCCGTCGGCGAGGTCGGCGCGGGTCAGGTGGTAGGTGCCCTTGGCCGAGGCGCGGCGGCCGCGCGTGATCAGGCGGCACAGCGAGGTATAGCCTTCGCGCGTTTCGCACAGCAGCACGAAACGCAATTCGTCATTCAATTTGAATTGAGAACCGACAATCAATGGCAGTTCGAATTCCAGCGATGCCTCGTACGCACGCACGATGCCGGCCAGCGAACATTCGTCGGTGATCGCCAGGGCGCGGTAGCCGCAGGCTTTGGCGCGTTCGAACAATTCGTCGGCACTGGACGCGCCGTGCTGGAACGTGAAGTTCGACAGGCAGTGCAGTTCCGCGTAGTCCGTCATGCGAACCACCCGTGCAGCATCCACGGCCCGTGTTCGCCGATCGGACAGAACACCCATGCGCGCTGCCCTTGCGCGGTTTCCACCACGTAGTAATCGCGGCGCAGGCCACCGCCGTCCCACCAGCCGGTCTCCAGCCGCTCGGGGCCGGCCAGGATGCGCGGCGGCGGGCCGCGCAGCGGGATCGGCGTGTCCAGCAGCCAGGTCGGGCGCGGCAGCGGCGTGGGCGTGCCGATGAATTGCGCCTGCATGTCGGCGGTCTGCGCGCGTTCCGGGCGCGGGTCGGTGCTGGCGCGCAGCTTGCCCACGGCCTGGTCGCCGAGCCGCGCGCGCAGGCGTTCGCGCAATTGCTCCGCCGGCAGCGCATGCAGCGGGCGGGTGTCGAACAGATCGCGCCCGGCCGGCACGAACGGCGGCAGCTCGTGCGCCACCAGCCGCATCGCCACCACCGGTTGCGGCAGCGTGGTGCGGTCCAGGCGGCCGCGTGCGTGTTCGAACAGCATGGCCGGTTCGCGTTCGGGCGCGAGCAGGCCGATCGAGACATCGGTGGAACTGCCGTCGCGATGGATCAGCCGCAGCATGAAGCGCTGCACGCCGCCGTCGCGTCCGGCCAGATACGCGCCGAGATCGCCGGTCAGCCGGCGCAGCGGAAACACCAGCGCTTCCACGTGCTCGATCTCGTGCGTCCATTCCATGCCCAAGTCCAGCCGGTCCGGCGGGCGATAGAACGGCAGCACTTCCTGTGTGGCGCCGGTGAGGTAATCCAGGTGTGCGGTCAGCTCGTCGCCGAAGCGCCGGCGCAGGCCGTCGCGCGGCGCGCGCAGCAGCTGGCCCAGCGTGCGCAGGCCCATGCCGGCCAGACTGTCGGCCGCCTGCCCGGGCAGGCGCGCCTTGCCCACCGGCACGGACAGCAGCGCGCTGTGCAGCGCATCCGGCGTGGTCACCGCCAGGCCGTCGTGCATGCCGGCCAGCACGTGGGCGCCGCGCGCGGTGGGCGCGAGGGCGATGTGGTGGCGGAAGCCCAGCTCGGTCAGGTCGTTGCGCAGCTGGCGTTCGAACTTCGGCCAGGGGCCGAACAGGCCCAGGCTCTTGCTGACTTCCAGCACGATCGCGCGCGGCCACAGCGCCACCTCGGCGCTGTAGCGGTAGGCCCAGGCGGCGAGCAGGCGGTGCCAGCGTTCGGTGGCCGCGGGGTCGTATTCCACCGCGTCGAAATGCGCCAGCAGCGCCTGTGCCGCGGCGAGCTTCTGTCCGGGGCGCAAGCCCGCCGCGCGTGCCGATGCATTGGCGGCATAGACGCTGCGCGCCTGCGCCGGGCCGGTGACCAGCACCAGCGGTTCGTCCGACGGCGGGCGGCGGCGCAGCACGCCGTCCAATGCGAGGTGCGGCAGCAGGATGCAGGCCCAGAGCATGGCGTCAGCGCCCGCTTTCGGCGGGGAAGGGAATCGCCATGGCCGGCGGTTGCCCGCCGCGGCATTTGCGGATGCGCAGCTGCCTTACCGGCGCGGTTTCCACTTCCAGCCGCAGTGCCGCGGGCGAAGCCTGCGGTGCGTGGCGGCGGTCGCGGAACAGGAAGCCGAGCGCGCGGCCGTGATCGGCGGCGACCTGCAGGCGGCGCAGCGCGCGGTCGTCAGCCTGCTGCGGCCAGGCCAGCACGGCGGCGCAGCTGCCGGAGCGCAGGCATTGCTCGGCGGCCCACAGCGCGTCGCGCGGCGTATCGGTGCGCACGATGTCCACGCGCGACATCGCCACGCCGCGGTTTTCCCAGCCGGCGACGCAAGGCGTGTAAGGCGGAGCGATCACCGCGATCACGCCATCGGCCTGCGTCAGCCGCGCCAAGGTAGGCAACACCAGTTGCAGCTCGCCCACGCCATCGGCGGGCAGCAGGATTTCGCTCAGCGAATGCTCCGGCCAGCCGCCGGCGGGCAGCGCGGCGTCCAGCTGCGCCCAGCCGGTGGGCTGGCTGCCGGGTTCCGCGGCGGGCGCGGCGCGGCCGTGCCAGACCTGGCGGCCGGCGAACAGCGCATCGAGGGCGACGACCTGGCCCATCGCCCGCTCAACGCAACTGGCGCAGGCAGCGGGTGACCACGCCCCACAGTTCCAGCGTTTCGCCTTCCTTGAACACGATGGGCTTGAAGTGCGCGTTTTCCGGCAGCAGGGCGATCTTGCCGTCGACCTGGCCCAGCCGCTTGATCGACAGCTCGCCGTTGACGATGGCCACCACGATGTCGCCCTGGCGCGGCTTGAGCGCGCGGTCCACCAGCACTTCGTCGCCGTCGAAGATGCCTGCGCCGATCATCGACCAGCCGGACACGCGCACGATGAAGGTGCTCGGTTCGTGTCCCGCGATGATCAGGTGCTGGTTGAGATCGACGACATCCGCGACGTCGTCGTCCGCCGCGCTGGGCAGGCCCGCCGGCACGCGGCTGCTGAAGGCGGTGATCGCCACCGTGGAAGGCAGCAGCGACAGCGGCCGCGGCGTATCCAGCGAGTTGCCCTGGCGGTAGGCATCCAGGTAGGCCAGCACGGTCGGCACCTGGCTTTCGGGAACGCGCAGGCGCTGGGTCGGTTCGCTGGAGGGGCGGCCGGCGCCGGGGCGGGAGCCACCGTGGGAGGGAGGAGACATGGCTGCGGCAGCTTGAATAGCGGGTCGGTAATCAAGATAGCACCAGCATCATCTCAGCGCTTGAGATACCTCGGGTTCGGCGATAAGAAATTTCTTTAAGTAAAAAATATTTGACATCAAGTTATCTTTGGCGGACATTGCGGCCACACCAAGAGGGGACACGCCCATGCTGCCGAGAGAACGCTTTGCCTGGATCTGGACCGCCGCGCTCATCGTGGTCGGCGCCGCCTATTTCATCGCGGTGGGAGTGCAGCAGCAGGCGCACGCCGAACTGAGCTTCCTGACCCGCATCGCCACCCTGGCGGCCGCCCTGGGTTCGCTCGGCGTGATCGCCGGCGGCGAACGGCTGTACGCCCGCCTGGGCGGCGGCGGCCACCGCTACGAGGCGCCGGACGAGCGCGAGCGCTTCATGGATGCCCGCTCGTCCACCTTCGCCTACTACGTGCTGATGGCCGGGATGCTGGTGGTCGGTTTCGTCATGCCGTTCAAGCACAGCGGCTGGGACATCGTGCACGGCGCCCTGCTGGCCGTGATCGCCGCCGAGGTCGTCCACCACGGTTCGCTGGCCCTGGCCTACCGCCGAGGCTGGCGTGTCTGAGAAGCGCCTGACCAACAACATCCGCACGCTGCGCTTCATGGCTGGCGAGATGACCCAGGCGGATCTGGGGCAGCGCGTCGGTTTGACCCGGCAGACCATTGCCGCGGTGGAGGCGGGGAAGTATTCGCCGACGCTGGAGACGGCGTTTCGGATTGCCGAGGTGTTTGGCAAGCCGTTGGATGAGGTGTTCCGGTGGGAAAGCTGACGGGGCAGGGGTGACGAACGGGGCAGGCTGTCGTTCGACGGCTTCGTTACGCTCGCCGGAATGTCGTCAACGTTTGGGATGAATTCCTTCTCCCTCCGGCGACCCGAAGGTAGTCCCGTGGGAGAGAAGGTGGCGGCAGCCGGATGAGGGTACGGGCGAAGCGCAACGCACCGTTCCGCCCGTACCCCAACCCTCACCCCTCTCCCGGTGTAAGAGGGGCTCCACGTCAGCCTTCGATATGAGGGGCGCCTTCGGGTTTCGTCGTGGCCTGAAAGCGCTGCGGCTGGATGACTTCGATGGCGGCGACGGACCGGCGCAGCCGACGCCGCGCATGGCGGAAGCGGTTGCGCCGACACCTTAGATTCGATGAGGAGTCGTGTCATGTTCAAGCATCTGCCATGGTCGTTTGCGTTTGCCGGCATGCTGTCGATCGCCGGTGCCTTGGCCGCGGAGGCCGGCCCGCAACCGCCGCCCGAGATGGCGGCGCTTTATCCCCGCGTCGGCACCTGGAAAGTGCTCATGCGCACCGGGCCGAGCGAAAGCCTGCCCAAGGGCGGCGTCGACAACGGCGTGATGGTGATGAAGAAGGGGCCAAGCGGTTTCTCCATCGTGCAGGAGTTCACCTCGCATGGCACCAGCGGCGACGTCGTGGGCCAGAGCTATGCGTGGTGGGATGCCAAGGCCAAGGCCTACAAGAGCGTGTGGTGCGACAACATGCAGGGTTGCGTCGACTTCGTCACCGTCGTCAAAGGCAACTCGTGGACGGTGGAACTCGATGGCGAGTCCAACGGCAAGAAAGTGCACACCACCATCCGCGCCACCATGAGCGCGGACCGCAACCGCATCGAAGAGGAAGTGGCCAATGCCTATGACGGCGGCCCGATGCATGTGGAAACCGTCAGTTACTACACGCGAATCCCCGATTCCGGCGCGGCCAGGGAAACCCACGCGCAATAGGCTTGTGCTACGAAGTCGCGCAGTGGAATAAGGATGGCGGCTCGATGGGCTGGTCGGCTTGCGCATGAACAAGGCTGCGAAAATCTCGCCCACCGGCAATGCCTGGGAGGTCGGCGCGATCTTTCTTCGCCTGGGGCTGACTTCGTTCGGCGGGCCGATCGCCCATCTGGGGTATTTCCGTCGCGAGTTCGTGCAGCGTCGCCGCTGGCTCGATGAGGAGCATTTCGCGCAGCTGCTGGCGCTGTGCCAGTTCCTGCCGGGGCCGGCGAGCAGCCAGCTTGGATTTTCCATCGGCCTGCTGCGCGCCGGCTGGGCGGGAGCGCTGGCGGCGTTCGTCGGGTTCACCTTGCCCTCGGCGTTGCTGCTGTTTGCGTTCGCCGAGTTCAGCGGGCAACTGGCGGGGCCGTGGGGACAGGCCGTGGTGCATGGCTTGAAGCTGGTGGCGGTGGCGGTCGTTGCGCAGGGCGTGCTCGGTATGGCGCGCAGCCTGTGTCCCGATCCGCCGCGCGCCTTGCTGGCGGTGCTTGCCGCGGCACTGATGCTCTTCAGCGCGTTGCCGGCGATGCAATGGCTGGTGGTGGCGGGCGGAGCAGCGCTTGGGCCGTTGATCTGCCGGCAGGTGGTTGCCCGGCAGGGCGAAACGTTTGCGTTGACGTACGGATCGCGCAGCGGCGCGGTGCTTCTGCTCGCGTACGGAGTGCTGCTGGTGGCGGCCTTGGTGTTGCCGCCGTTGCTGCCGCCGTTGGGACAGATGGCCGGCGCTTTCTATCGGACCGGTGCACTGGTGTTCGGCGGCGGCCACGTGGTGCTGCCGCTGCTCAAGCACGCCATCGTCGATCCCGGCTGGGTCAGCCCGGACACCTTCCTTACCGGCTATGGCGCCGCGCAGGCGGTGCCGGGGCCGATGTTCACGCTGTCGTCCTTCCTCGGTAAGCAGATGTATGGCGGGCAGGGTGGGGCGGCCGGCGCGCTGGTCGGCGTGCTGTCGATCTTTCTGCCGGGTTTGCTGGCGGTGTCCGGGACGCTGCCGTTCTGGCGGGCACTGGCCGCGCGCGACCGGGCGGCGCGCATGCTGGCCGGCGTCAATGCGGCGGTCGTCGGCCTGCTGGCGGCGGCGTTCTACGATCCCGTGTGGGTCAGTGCGGTGGCTGATGCGGGAGATTTTGCGATCGCCGCCGTAGGTTTCGTGGGCCTGGTAGCGGTGCGGTGGCCCGCGTGGGCCGTGGTGATCTGGTGCGTGGGCGCTTCGCTCGCGCGCCATGCGCTTGCCTGATGCCGGATCGCAGGGAGTCCGTTCCCCTGCATCGCGATCAGTCAATTCAAATGACTTGATCGGTGATGCGCACGTGCGCATCCGTGATGTGGAATCCGTACCTGGCGATATCGTCCAGGCATTCGCCCGAATCGATGCCCGGCATCGCGCGCTCGCGCTCCAGTTCCGCGGATTTCAGGGCATTCCATGGGGCGAATTTCGCGGGCAGGTTGGCGCCCGTCGCATCCGCCGTTACGCCGAACACGCGGCCGGGGCCGCGGAAAACATGGACTAGCATGAGGCTTGCTCCTGGCCTTGGTCATTCAATTTGATTTGATTTATCGATGCGCAGGCGAATCGGGCATGGCTACCATGGGTGCCGATATCGCGCCGTTCCTGCGGTTGGTGATATTGAATATACACGTGTATATGTAATTTACAAGCGACCCCCCATGACCACGCGTTCCTACTCCAGCCCCGTCCGTGCCGCCGCCGCCGCCGAAAAGCGCGAGCGCGTGCTGCAGGCCGCCATGCAATTTCTGCGTGAGTCGGACAGTGCCGCCAACTTTTCGCTGGAGATGGTGGCCAAGCTCGCGGGCGTGACGCGCCTGACCGTCTACAACCAGTTCGGCTCGCGCCGCGGGCTGATGGAAGCGGTCTTCGACGAAATCGCGCTGCGCGGGCAGATGGGCCGGCTGCGGCATGTGCGGGAACAGGCCGATCCGCGCGAAGGGCTCGACCAGCTGGTGCAGATCTGCTGCGAGTTCTGGAGCAGCGACCCCGCGCTGCGGCATATCTACGACGCCATGGCGCCGGACCAGGAATTCGCCCAGGCCTTGACCGCGCGCAACGAACGGCGCCGGCAGCTGATCGCAAGCCTGGTCGAAAAAGTGGCCGGCAAAGGCACGCGTGTGCAGCCGCGCCGCGATGCCGTCGATCTGATCTTCGCCCTTACCGGCTTTGCGATGTTCCGGCAGCTGGCGGAGGGCCGTTCGGCGAGCGAGGTCAGTGTTCTGATCCGAGTGGCCGCACATGCGGCGCTCGATCGGCTTGCCAAGTGATATCAGAAAACGGGATGGTGGAATTTCGCGTCGACCCGTTTCCGTCCGCCGATGAACTCGACGCGCTCTGGCTGCAAGCCTGGGGCAGCCACGCGTCCGGAGAATTTCCACGCATTCTCTCGCGCAGCCTCGCGCATATCGGGGCTTATGAAAGCGGGGAGCTGATCGGCTTCGTCAATGTGGCATGGGATGGCGGCATTCATGCCTTCATCCTGGATACTTGCGTGCATCCGCGATTGCGCAGGCAAGGCGTCGCCACGCGGCTGGTAAACGAAGCCACCGTGCTTGCCAGGGATCGGGGCGCCCATTGGCTGCACGTCGATTTCGAACCGCATCTTTCTTCGTTCTACCGAAGCTGCGGATTCAGGCCGACCGAGGCGGGTTTGATCAAGCTCCGGTAATCGTGGGATCGTGGGATCGTGGGATCGTTGGGCGGTTGGCTGGCGCTTGTGTCACAGGGGGAAGCATGCGGACTTGGTTTGTCGCTGCCATGTTGGCGGCTGCGGGAAGTGTTGGCGTTGCGGGTGAACTGCCAAGGGCTGGCGTTTCTGCGCCCTCTGCGGTGGCGTCCCCGTCGAACGCATCGGGCTTCGATGTCGCCGATATGGATCTTAAGGTCCGTCCGCAGGACGACTTCTACCGTTACGTCAACGGCGGCTGGCTCGATGCGGCGCAAATCCCGGCGGATGCGGAGCGCATTACGCCTTCTTCCGAACTCGATAAAGTCATCCGGCAGAGGCTGCGCCAGCTGGTCGAGGCCGTACCGGCTGACGCGAAAGGCGATCGGCAGAAAATAGCCTGGCTTTATCGGAGTTTCCTGGACGAGGCCGCGCTGGAAAAGCTGGGCGTGCGCCCCTTGGCTCAGGATCTGGAGCGCATCCGGCACGCGCGCACCGTCGGCGATATCTGCGCACTGATGGGGCAGCTCGGAAGCATCGGCGTCGATAGTCCATTCAGCAATTCCGTACTCAACGACGCGGACGATCCCGGCCAATATGCCTTGACGCTTTACCAGAGCGGCTTGGGCATGCCGAACCGCGACTATTACCTGGACGATACCGATCATTTCCGCGAAGTGCGCGCGGCCTACCGCAAGCACGTCGCCACCCTGCTGCGTATGGCGGGCGACGTCGACGCCGAAGCGGAAGCCACGCAGGTCGTTGCCCTGGAAACGCAGCTTGCCAAAGCCCAATGGCCTGCTTCGGAGCTTGGCGATCCGAGCAAGACCCACAACAAGGTGCGGCTGAAGGATCTCCCGCGCACGGCCCCTGGCATTGACTGGCCGGCCTATCTCAAAGCATCGCAAGCCACCGGCGGCATCGATTCGCTCATCCTCGCGCAGCCGGATTTCTTCGCCGCATTAGGCCGGATGCTGCAAGACACTCCGGCGCCGGTATGGCAGGCCTATCTGCGCTACCGCCTGCTGAGCGCCTATGCGCCTTTCCTCAGCCGCGCCTGGGTCGATGAAGGCTTTGCTTTCGAAAGCACCATGCTGCGGGGTATTCCGCAGAACACGTCGCGCTGGGAACGGGGCCTGGACCTGGTTGAAACATCGATGGGCGAAGGCCTGGGCCGGCTCTACGTCGAACGGTACTTTCCGCCGTCGTCCAAGCAGAAGTTGCAGGACATGGTGAAACACCTGGTGGAAGCCTTCCGCCAGGAGATCGATACGCAGGATTGGATGGCGCCATCCACCAAGCTGAAGGCGAAGGAAAAGCTCGCCAGGCTGCATGTCAAAATAGGTTATCCCGACCGCTGGCGCGACTACGGCAAGCTCGCCATCGAGCCTGGCGACCTGGTCGGCAATGTACGCCGGGCCAGGGCCTTCGAATATGCGCGCAATATGCACAAGCTCGGCCATCCGGTAGACAAGGGCGAGTGGTTTATTACGCCGCAGACGGTAGATGCGTATGAATTTCCGCCGCAGAACGAAGTGGTGTTCCCGGCCGGCCTGATGCAGCCGCCGTTCTTCGATCCCGAAGCAGACGATGCCGCCAACTACGGCGCCATCGGCGGCACCCTCGGGCATGAAATCAGCCATGGCTTCGATGACGGCGGCAGCCAATACGATGCCGATGGCCGGCTGCTCGGCAAGCCGGGCTGGTTTACCGAGAAGGACCGCGAGGCATTCGACCGGCGTGCACAGGCATTCGTCGCGCAATACGACGGTGTCGAGGCTGTGCCGGGCCATCGGGTCAACGGCGCCCTTACGCTGAGCGAAAACGTTGCGGATAACACCGGGATCGCCATGGCCTACCAGGCTTATCGACTTTCACTGGATGGCAAGCCGGCTCCCGTGATCGATGGCCTGACCGGCGACCAGCGGTTCTTTATGGCATGGACCAGGAAATGGCGGGCCAAGGTGCGCGACAGCGAAACGCTGCGCCTGCTGAAAAGCAACGAGCATGCGCCGCGCACGGTGCGCGGCATCGTGCCGGTAAGGAACCAGGACGCGTTCTACCGGGCCTTCGACATCAAGCCCGGGGACGCGATGTACCTGGCCCCGGCGGACCGGGTCAGGATCTGGTAATGGCGGGGGATTATCCCGCCGCTTAAGGCCGCCCCGGTGCAAGGCCGGGGTGGCAGGCCCGCCGCAGCGGACAGTGCGCTAAGGTACGCGCGTGGACACCAAGCCAAGGGGCCCGGGGGCATTTGGACTTGACGTCGCGTTCAACATATCGATGCGCCTTTGGGGGGAGTTCGAATGATTCGCAGGTCTGCGGTGGCGATGCTGGTCGCCTTGTCTTGTGGCGTGCCGGGGATTCATGCGGAAAAGGCGCTTGCTCCGGTGGAGGCGCGGGTGCCGTTTGCGCCAGAAGGGTTTACCGGGACGGATGGCGCGGTCCATCTGGCTTACGAACTGCATATCACCAATTTCTATGGCGATACCGGTGCGCTGAAACCGAAAGGCTTGCAGGTCTTCGGCGATGACGCGAAGACGCCGTTGCTGGTGCTCGACAAAAACCAGCTATCCCAGTTTGTCCGGCCTTCGCCCGCCGAGCATGCGCCGGTGTCGATCGCGCCCGGAAAGCGTGCCGTCGTCTTCGTATGGATCACGCTGCCCGCCGGCGCGGCTTTACCGCACACGCTGCGCCACCATATCGAATTCGATACCGAGAAAAAGACCGTCACCACGCTCGATGGCGCGACGGTGAAGGTCGACAGCCAGAAGCCGATGACGCTGGGGCCGCCTCTGCGTGGCGGACGGTGGCTGGCGCACGAAGGGCCCGGCAATGCGCATTCGCATCACTGGGGCAGCCTGGTGGCGGTGAATGGCGACCTGACGATTCCGCAGCGCTATGCACTGGACCTGGTTGGCGTCGACGACGCGGGCCACGCGATGCGGCCGGGCGTCAAGGACATGCAGAAGACCACGTATGCGGATTGGATCGGTTATGGCGCGGAGGTGATCGCCGTGGCCGATGGCGTGGTGCGCGATACCCGCGACGGCGAGCAGGAACACAAACCGCTGAGCCCGCAGCCCGAGCCGTCGTCGCTGACCGCGGATGGCCTGTTCGGCAATTACGTGGTGCTGGAACTTCAGCCTGGCGTATTCGCCACTTATGCCCATTTGAAGAAGGGCAGCGTCAAGGTCAAGCCGGGCGACCGCGTCCATCGCGGACAGTCGCTCGGGCAGCTTGGCCAGTCCGGCAATTCGGCCGCGCCGCATCTGCATTTCCAGTTGTCGACGGCGGTGGCCTTCGAAGGATCGGAAGGGCTGCCTTACGTATTCGAGAGCTTCGATTATCTCGGGCCGGAATCGGAGGCGCAGTTGTTCGGGCAGGGCGAGGCGTGGAAGGAGTCGGCGGTGGGGCAGCGCAAGTTGCAGATGCCGTTGAATGATGTGGTGGTGCGGTTTGCGAATCCGTAGCCATTCGTTCGCCTTCAGTCCGGGCGGGCACAACCTGATCACAAGGAAGGGAGGTGGCTTATGCGCTGGGCAAAAATCATCGGCCTGCTGGTTGCAGGAGCGATTGTCGGCGGCCTGCTGACGGGCTTCGCGGTATTTGAATACATGAAGCAAATAGGCGTGGATTGGAATCAATGGGCAGCTTCGGAGCGTGACGAATCGAAAGTTGCCGATGCCATGATGACTTTGGGTTCGCTCAAAAGTCTTCGCGCCGAAGATGTGGACGGTGCTGAAAAAGGCCTGGAGTCGCGGCTGAACAGCCATATTTATGAGCTGGCCTTGATGAAGAGGACAGGCCACGATCCGAAGGGCGATACATCCAAGGCGCTATCAGCGATCGCGAAGTACCGGGAAACGTATCGCTGGACCAGCGGCAATCCGGAAGTGGACAAATTGACCACGAATGCTCTGAGCGAAGCGATCAGCGGCTCGCCGAAGGATCACTGACCTCAATGCCATCGGATATGTCTGTAAATTGCTCCTTGTGCGCACAACACGAGCGTGCGCCTACAGACAACCCAAAATCCATTTGATAGCGTGGCAGGCGTTGCTCGCGGTGTGTTTTAGGGCGCGTCGCGAGCAACCATGGCAGCAATGCTGTGAGAAGCGCGGGCCAAGGGTGCAGCAACACCCCTGACCCGCTGACCATCACCAACTAAACAGGAGTTGATCATGGCTGTGCCAGATCATACGTCACTTGTCCGCTCGCCGATCCCCAGGGCGACACATCCGCCGGCTAACCGGGCTGTCCGCCGTCTTTGCGGACACGGTTGAAGAACCGCGGTCTAAGAGTTTTCGCAGGTAATAATTCCTAGCCGTGAAACCCGGCGCGTTGCCTCGTGCAACGGCGAAAGCGACTGAAGCCGCAACCCACTTCATCAATCAAGCCGCCCGGCGCCTGTGTTCCAGGTGGTCGGTAAACCTCGAGTCCGTGTGGTCGCGGCACGTCGTGCTGTCTGGCGGCGTGCCGTTCTCGGGACGAGGGCGGCGTAGAGCAAGGAGTTGCTTATGGACGTTTATGGCGAGGCGTGGCTGAGCCGCCACGTGGACTATTTTTCGGATCCGGAGGCGGGGCCGGATGCGTTGTTGAACGATGCGACGGAGTGGCTGCATTTCGCGCATAACGCGATTCGATTGCTGGCGGAACTGGCTGACGAACACGGCAGCGTGAATGCGCAGCGCTTGCCGGTGATGCTGGAAAGCATCGCAACGTTTATCGAAATGGGCACGCGCTGCGCGACGCAGGCGCATTTGCGGATGCAGTGGCTGCAAGTGAAGGAGGTGGTGTCGGAGCGTCCAAGCCCGGCATCCTGATCAACCCCACCTACACCCTTACCGTCATCCCGGCGCAGGCCGGGATCCAGTAACGTCACGGTTCGATGGTCGCGAAGGACTCCAAGAGCAAAGTCTTTGGATGCATTCGCCCGACTGCGGCGCCTCGCTACTGGATCCCGGCCTGCGCCGGGATGACGAGCAGGGGGTGCATCGCTGTGCCCTGCCTCGCGTGCTCTGGGAGGGGCGATGAGTGCAGTCCCATTTGCTGGGTTCTCATGGTAGAAGGCTATCGGCTCAAGGGCTTTCGCTGACGGCGTAGCCCTTTCAAGGAAAGGCTCTGGCGATAGGGAATCTATGGAGTACCGTCATTCAAAATGGCTCTCCCGGGAAATTCTGGGTTTCGCCGCGCTGCCTGCCGGTTTCCTTATCGCAGCGTTCGAGCCGTCTCTATGTTCAAGCGCCAGTGCGCAAATCTCATTGGGTGTAGTTGGGGCGTCCCTGCTCGTACTGCTGATCTGCGGCTATCTATACGTCAGCCGCTATCGCATCAAACTCGCCCCGGACGGCATATCCATTACCGGCCTGTCCCGTACTCGATCCATACCATTCAGCACGATCGTTCATGTGGTCACCATAAAGGCTCCAAGAAGCGGAACGGATTCATGGCTGCTGGACAAGGACGACACCATCATCGCGAAGATCGATGGAGGCCTGCTCGGATTCGACGAGCTGATGGCAAGTCTCGGTGAGCGACTGAGTCCATATCAGGTCATCCTGTATCGCCGCACATATGGGATGTGGGAGATGCAGGTGGCCGGTGACAAGAAGTGGGTGCCGAGCGAATGTCCGCGCTCGGTGGCCAAGGCAGTCGCTAGGCAATCCGTGATCTTGATCGTCGGACTGATTTTGCTGACCGCATCGGCGCTACTTGCGCATTGGGTGTCGGCACCGCACTAGTCAAACATCGGGACGGGCGTCCGCATTCGATCCGGCGCGGACGCCCGCCGCAGCTTCTTACTTCACCGGCTTGCCGTCGATAAAGTTATGAACCGCCGAAACCGTGGTCTGCGTAGCTTCTTCCATTAACCAATGCCCCGCACCGGGAACCACCAGCTCAGTGACATTAGTCGCGGCATTACGCATCACCACCGCCTCATTCGACCCAAACGACTTCTCGCCGCCCACCGCCAGCACCGGCATGGTGAGCTTGGTTGCCATCGCGGCCTTGTTGTCCTCGGCATCCTTGCGAATGGCGCGGAACTGCAGAAAGGCGTCGTGCATGGCGCCAGGTCTGGCATAGAGCTCCGCGTAATGCTGCCGCGTCGCCTCGTCGATCTTCGACGGCGTGCCGGCAAACTCATTCCAGAATCGGTCCAGGTAAATGCGTTCACGGCCGGCCACCAGGCGCTCCATATCCGGTCCGCCAAAATCGAAATGCCACAGGGCCGGCCAGCGCACGATCTGGTCCCACGGCGGGATGCCGGGAACGGGGGCATCCATCACCACCAGCCGGTCCGTCTTGTCCGGATAACGGGCGGCGTAGGCATACGCCACCATGGTGCCGATGTCATGGCCTACCACGGCGGCATGGTCGATACCCAGCTTGGCCAGCACGCCGCGGACGTCGGCGGCCTGCGATCGTTTGTCATAACCCTCTTCCGGGTGCGACGACAGACCCATGCCGCGCAGATCCGGCACAACGACGGTGTGGTTGCGCATCAGGTCCGTCGCCAGCGGCACCCACATATCGCCGGTGTCGCCAAAACCGTGCAGCAACACGACAGCAGGGCCTTTGCCGCCGACGCGCACATGGATGGTGGCGCCGTTGGTCTCGATATCCTGCACACGAAACGACGAGGGAAATGGTTGAACGCTGGCGGCGGCTGGAACACTCGATGCGGCCAGCAGGCACGCGATCAGGAAGCGGCGAATCATGGCTGGACTCCCAAGGCAGTGAATGACTGATGGATGGTTTCCCGGCACTGGACGCTGCGGCTTGCCTGCCTCGTCCAGCAGCTAGTTCAGGGTGGGCCGACACGTACATATGATCGCTGGCGCCACCGTCCCGCTCCCGGCCGCAGATCGCTATGTCGTGGCTTCGGTAGTGTGGCAGGTAGTGTCCGCGACTGCCCTTGGGAACAGCTTGCGCCGGGCCAGGTCCTGAGACGTGCTACGGGCACGGCGGACTCGTTCGATCAGGTCGAACGAGTCGCCCGGCCTTTAAAGGAGCAAGCCACGCCCGCTGGTGACTTCCAGCATGTGTGGAGCGGCCGGATCGAGCCTAGCCTACGAAGCTTGCCGTTCCGCGGATCCGCTATGAAGACATGGAGTCGGTGGTGCCTTTCGCTGGCCGGAATGCTTTGCGCCATGCCCCTGCTGGCGCAATCGGCGTCCTTCCAGTTTCTTGGAAAGCCGGGCGCATATCTGGTGGGATTGAAAGTGGTCGAGCAGTACGACCGCTCGCGCAGCTTTCCTGCGACCCTTTTGCTCAGCGACCAACTCGATGCTGGAGTGCCTTGGAATGAATGACCGTGGCGCACGGCTGTCGGCCGCGACCTCACCCGTGGGGTGGTACGTGGGATCGTATCTCCTGCGTTTTATCGAACTCGAAGCGGCAGGCAACGACGATCCCGATGCCGATTTTCTGGTCTGGGAAAATACGGTCATCGTTGAAGCCGGAGATCTCGATGAGGCTTTCCGAAAGATAGAGGCCATCGGGCTGCAACATACCGAACCCTATAAAGGTGGCCATGACGGCGTTCCCGTGCGATGGGTCTTCGAAGGCATTACCGAACTCCTGCCTGTTTACGAGCGGCTTCAGGACGGCGCGGAGATCATGTGGGCGGAGAGGGAGTCGGTCAAACTCAGCGCGCTTCGTGCTCAGTCGATGTCGCTGGAGGAAATTCGGGCGCGGTTCCGGCGCGGAGAAGCCCAGGAATAGCGGTGGGCCTGGGCCGCGGAAGCCCCATCGATAACCTGCTTTGCCACGCGAGGATGCCATGGCTTCTTGGGAACTGCTTCTGTGGGTCATCTTCGCCATCGTAATGGCGGGCGTCACTGTCTTTGGTGTAGGCGTCATCGCCTATATCCGTCGCGAAAACAGTTCCTACCTGGCCGAGCAGAAACTCTGGCTTTCGCTCGTCCATACGGGCCAGCCGGCGGATGGCGTGATCCGCAGCCTCCGCCTTCACTCCGATAACCTCAGTCGTGGCGGATCGCACGGGCAGTCCATGTGCGCCGTGGTTCTTGAGGTTGATTACACGGATGCCTCCGGTGCCCGGCGGACCGCGGCCATCCGCACCTATATCGAAGAAACCCTTCTGGCGGTATTCCAGGAGCCGCTCAAGGTCATTCACCTGCTTTATGACCCTGCCCATCCAGCTTCGGTCGTGATCGACCGGGGGCGTTCGCCGCTGGAGCTTGCCCGCGGCTCCTGAAAGCCGGCGCCGGTTGTCGGCGCTCAAGTTCCAGCGAGAAAGCGGGTGCTGGGAGATTTTCTAACCGAACCAGCAGGCTGGCATGTCTTCAAGACATCAAAACCGATCGGTGCTGGCCAGATAACGCCACTGTCCCGGTTGCAGCCGGGACATGGGTATACGGCCGATGCGGAAGCGCTTCATCGCCAATACTTTCAAACCGACGGCCTGGCACATGCGCTCGATCCTGTCGGGTCCGATCCGCTTCAAGGCAAAGCGCAGATGGGTTTCGTTCTGCCAGCTCACCTTGATGGGCGGCAGCGCGTAATGGTCGAAGCTGAGTCCGTGGTTGAGCAGGGCAAGGCCGTTCGGCGCCAGCTTGCCTGACACTTCGACCACGATTTCCTGTTCGATGCGGTCGAAGTCTTCCTCCAGGCGACGCTTCACCCGCCAGTCCTGCGTGAATACCAGCAGGCCGCAGGCCTGGTCCGGCAAGGAGAGCGGGCATTCCAGGCGCGCGAAATGGCGCTTCAGCATGCGGACGCCGGAAGCGTCGTCGGGCGAGTGGCTTTCCTCGCGAATCAGCGCACGGGCTTCCTCTATCGTTGCGCCAGCGGGTTTATGGAGAGCCACGGTTATGGGTTCGGCGGGTTCGAGCTGAGCGTTGGGATCGATCTCGATGTGCTGTTCCAGCACCTTGAACTGCGGCTCCTCCACCGTCACGCCATCCACGCGCACCCAGCCGCCCTCGATATACATTTCCGCCTCGCGCCGCGAGCATTGGGCCAGGGCGGCGACACGTTTGGCGAGGCGTACGGGTTCGGTCATCGGATTTGCCTGTGGGTAATGGGGGCCATTATAGGCAGACCCCGGCCTTAGCCTCGGCGCGCTACGGGCGCATGTTGCGCCATGAGCTCAACCATCCAATCGATAAAGACGCGCAGCTTCGCGCTTACGCGCTTATTGGGCGGGAAAGCCAGGTAGAGCGGCATGGCATCCATTCGCCAGGCTTCGAACAGCGGCACCAGCTGGCCTTGGGCTACGTGCTTCCTGGCCATGTACTCCGGCAGCCAGAGTGCGCCGAGGCCGGCGAGTCCGGCCTCCAGATAGGCATTGCCATCGTCCACCGAAAGCACATAGCGCCCCTGTATCCGCACGATTTCACTGCCGCTGCGCATGGCGTAGGGCATGGGCTTGCCAGTGCGCGACCATACGTAGCCGACGATACGGTGGTGCGGGCCTTCCAGTTCGCGCGGGTGCGAAGGCGTTCCGTTTCGCTCCAGATAGCTCGGTGCCGCATACACGCCAAGTCGAAGATCGCCGATATGCCGAGCCTTTAATGAAAGCGAAGTGAGCTCGCCACCGCGCACCACGCAATCGACATTTTCGCCAATGACGTCGACGATGCGATCGCTGACGCCCATATCCAGCTGGATATCCGGATAACGCGCGTGGAATGCGGGCAGGGCCGGTATCAGGATGATGCGGGCCAGCGGACTTGGCACATCCACCCGCAATTTGCCTTTGGGTGATGCGTTGGCGGCGGAGAGACCGTTCTCGGCATCGTCCAGATCGGCGAGCAGCCTGATGGCGCTCTCGTAATACGCCATCCCGTCCGCGGTCGCGTTGACTTTGCGCGTGGTGCGATGGAGCAGCTGGACGCGCAGTCTCGCTTCCAGCTGCTGTATGAGCTGGGTCACGGCGGTCTTGCTTATGCCCAGTGTTTCCGCGGCCTTGGTAAAGCTGCCGGTCTCCACGACCCGGACGAAGGCCTGCATCGCATCGAACCGGTCCATTGTTGCTTCCGTGGGAGCTGGGATTGTTTGGATTCTACAAACAGTGTGAGCCGGGAATGGCTGTTTATCGGCGCAGTGCTGCTGCCTAGAGTGTGCCTCTCTCGTTCCTGATGCTGATGGAGGTGGATTTATGGCAACGCGCGATGTCGTTTTTCCCGCTGGCCGCCGCGCGCTTTACGAGCGCAATCGTTATTCGCCGGCCATCCGCTCGAATGGCTTCCTGTTCGTTTCCGGACAGGTCGGCAGCCGCGACGACGGCTCGCCCGAGCCGGATCTGGAGCGGCAGGTGTCGCTCGCGTTCGAACATTTGAACGAGGTATTGGCCGCGGCCGGATGTGCCTTTGAGGACGTGGTCGATGTGACTGTCTTCATGGTCGATCCCGAGTCCGTATTCGAGAAGGTCTGGAGCTTGGTGCCGAAGTATTGGGGCGAGGCTCCCCATCCGACGCTGACTGCCGTGGGCGTGACGTGGCTTTATGGGTTCCAGTTCGAGATCAAGGTGGTGGCCAAGCTGCCGGCGGAATAATTCGAAGCACCTTTGCCGTTGGAGCGCTCAGTCGTCGATTGACAGGTAGCCGGAACGCATTCAAGGTTCGTCGCTGGCCATGAGTGCATGGCCGCATCCTGGTCCGCTCGACGGAGGGTTTATGACCAAGCTGGTGGTAAGAAGCCTCGCTGTTTCCCTCGACGGCTATGCCGCCGGCCCCGACCAGAGCCTTGAGAATCCGCTGGGCGTGCGCGGCCCGGAACTGATGCAATGGTTTTTCCCGACGCGCACGTGGCGGGCAATGCAAGGTGGCGAGGGTGGCGAGACCGGTGTCGATGACGAGATCGCACAGCAAGGTTTTGCGGAAGTCGGCGCATGGATCCTCGGCCGAAACATGTTCGGCCCGGTGCGCGGCCCGTGGCCGGACGACAGCTGGAAAGGCTGGTGGGGCGACGAGCCGCCGTATCACGTGCCGGTGTTCGTGCTGACGCATTACGCACGGGAGCCTTTAGTGATGGAGGGCGGCACCGTATTTCATTTCGTCACCGACGGCATCGAGTCCGCCGTGAAGCAGGCCATTGCGGCGGCTGAAGGCAAGGATGTGCGTATAGGCGGCGGCGCATCGACCATCCGGCAGCTGCTGAGTGCGTCGCTGATCGATGAAATGCATCTCGCGGTGGGGCCGGTGCTGCTGGGCAGGGGAGAGCCTCTGTTTCATGGACTCGATATGCATGCACTTGGCTATCGCTGCGACAAAGTGGTCCCCGGTGAGCGCGCTACGCATATGTTTTTGCGTAAGGGTCCATAGCGAGATACGGACGAAATAGCGCTCCGCGATACGCACTGTTCTCTCATGCCGATCTTCCCAGCGCAGCAAGGATCACTTTGCGTGCATGGAGCAAGTCGGATTTGAGATCGCTCGGGGAGACTTCTACGAACCCGAGCCCCTTGAGCAAAAAAATGCCTTCAACTGCCAATAACGCGTGACGGATTTCCGCGTTTTTGCCACGTGGTCGAAGTGGATCGAGCAGTGCGTGATAAAAGCTCCGTATCGACTCGAGCATGTCGGGGGCGTGCACCAGTGCCGTGACGAGAAAAGCCGCCTTTTGCGTCGAGGTGTCGTCCTCGCTCAATGCTTCTTCGATATGGGCGAGGGCCAGTTCGGCGGGCCCGGTGGGGCCATTGCCGAGCCGCCGACGGACGGCGTCCTGGAAGCGAGCCAGTTCTCGCTCCAGTACCGCATGCATCAGGCCGTCCTTGGTTGCGAAGGTGTAGACCAGGCCGCCTTTGCTGATGCCTGCACGTTCGGCGACGGCATCGAGCGTGAAATTCCGCCCGCCGGATTCCACGATGACCGCCTCGGCGGCATCCAGAACGCTGTCTTTGTCGATTTCTTTTTTTCGAGCCACGCTGACCTCTTGCTTTTCCGACTGGCTGGTCGCATATTATTTCCGACTGAGCAGTCAGATTAATGCGATGGGGCGGGCGCCACAAGGCAGCGCCGCGAACTCACCTGAAGGAAAACCTATGAAAGAATTTGAAGCGGAAAGTCCCTTGCCGGCCGCGGCGCTTGGGCACTTTGTCATGAAAGTCCGGAAAGTCGAGGTCAGCTACCCGTTCTATGCGGGCCTGGGTCTGCGTGAGGCCGGCACGTTCCCTGGAATGGCGATCATCGAGCTGCGGGGCGGCACGCATCTGCTGCTGTTTCAAAAGGACGAGGAGCAGAGCGATGCGCTGCTGGACGGCCGTAATGGCCAGAGGCCCGAATTCCTTAGCGAAAGAATCGATCTGATGATTGCGGGCCACGCAAAAGAAGATCTGGAGCGCTATAGAGCCGATCTGGTTGGCAAAGGATATTCGCCCGCCGAGATCGCCGACGAAACGCTATACGGCCACCATTATTTTTCGATGCAAGACCCCGATGGCAACGGCATCACTTTCTATACCAGCCACTGCGGCGACAAGCCTGTGTGACGTGTGCGGCCCGTTAAGTGGCCGCTGATGGCGGTCCACTGGACGGCCAGCGATGAAATGGCCAGTGCAAGGGGCAGCTAGAATATTCCCCATGCAAACCCCCGCTCCCAGCGCCTTCCGCCTCTCGGTCGCCCCCATGATGGATTGGACCGACCGCCACTGCCGCTATTTCCACCGCCTGATCTCCCCTCACGCCCGCCTCTACACCGAAATGGTGACCAGCGCCGCCCTGGTGCGCGGCAAGCAGTTGCGCCTGCTCGAACATAGCCAGCAGGAGCACCCGGTGGCGTTGCAGCTTGGCGGCAGCGATCCGGCGGAGCTGGCGGAGGCGGCGCGGCATGGCGCTGCGGCGGGCTATGACGAAATCAATCTCAACGTCGGCTGCCCCTCCGATCGCGTGCAGTCCGGCAAATTCGGCGCCTGCCTGATGCGCGAGCCCGCGCTGGTGGGCGACTGCGTGAAAGCCATGCGCGATGCGGTCGATATCCCGGTTACTGTGAAATGCCGTATCGGCGTCGACGATCAGGACGAATACGCCGACCTGCAGCATTTCACCGAAACCATGATCGCGGCCGGCGTGGAAATCCTGGTGGTGCATGCGCGCAAGGCCTGGCTGCAGGGTCTTAGCCCGAAGGAGAATCGCGAGATCCCGCCGCTGGATTACGAGCGCGTCTATCGCCTCAAGCGCGAATTCCCGCAGCTGGTCATCGTCATCAATGGCGGCATCACCACGGCCGAGCAGGTGCAGGCGCATCTGGGGCAGGTGGATGGGGTGATGCTCGGCCGCGCGGCCTACCACGACCCCTACGTCCTGGCCCGGGTCGAAGCCGCCCTCTACGGCCAGCCGCTGCCGGACCGGGACGACATCCTGCGCCACATGCGCCCCTATATCGAAGCCGAGCTGGCACGGGGCACCGCCCTCAAGCACATCACCCGCCATCTGCTCGGGCTGTACCAGGGCGAGCCGGGTGCGCGCGGGTTCCGCCGGCTGCTCAGCGAGCAGGCCCATCTGCCCGATGCGGGCTGGGAGCTGCTGGAGCGGGCCATGCTGCCCAAGCGGGCTGTAGCGGCGTGACAGCGGGGGGCGATCGGGTCAGTATTCAGGCCCGGTTCCATAGTCTGAACGAGGATAGCCTCCGTTCCCCGGGCTTTTGTTGGCGATATGAAGACAATCCTGCGCATTTCGGCTCTTTTGTTGCTCCTGGTGACCGCTACGGCGGCCGCGCAGGCGCAGGAGCCGTCCATGACGCTCGAGCAGGCCGTGAACCAGGTGCAGCAGGAGACCGGCGGCAAGGTGCTGTCGGCCAGCACCGTGCGGCGCGGCCGCAATGCGTTCGAGCACCGGATCAAGGTGCTCACGCCCTCCGGCCACGTGCGCGTGGTCACCGTGAACACGGAAGCGGGCAAGGCCCCGGCTTCCCCGGAATCCACCAAGAACCCGGCCGGCGACGGCGAGGGCAATAAGGAGAAACACTGATGCGCATCCTTCTGGTAGAGGACGAGGCGCCGCTGCGCGAAACGCTCGCCGCACGCCTGAAGCGCGACGGTTTTGCCGTCGACGCGGCACAGGACGGCGAAGAGGGCCTCTATCTCGGCCGCGAAGTACCGTTCGACCTGGCCATCATCGACCTGGGCCTGCCGAAGATGTCGGGCATGGACCTGGTCAAGGCGCTGCGCGAAGTCGGCCAGCGC
The DNA here is from genome assembly GCF_012275375.1 of Dyella sp. SG609. Lineage (GTDB taxonomy): Bacteria > Pseudomonadota > Gammaproteobacteria > Xanthomonadales > Rhodanobacteraceae > Dyella_D > Dyella_D marensis. Next base: position 24,527 of record NZ_JAAZQJ010000003.1, read on the forward strand.
TATCCGATCCTGATCCTCACCGCCCGCGGCAGCTGGCAGGACAAGGTCGAGGGCCTCAAGCACGGCGCCGACGACTACCTGGTCAAGCCGTTCCACGTGGAAGAACTGCTGGCGCGCATCAACGCGCTGGTGCGCCGCGCCAGCGGCTGGTCCAAGCCGGTGCTGGCCTGCGGCCCGATCAAGCTGGACACCACCGCGCAGACGGTGTCGGTGGAAGGCAAGCTGGTGGACCTCACCAGCTATGAGTACAAGGTGCTGGAATACCTGATGCTGCACGCGGGCGAGCTGGTCTCCAAGGCCGACCTCACCGAGCACATCTACCAGCAGGACTTCGACCGCGACTCCAATGTGCTGGAGGTCTTCATCGGCCGTCTGCGCAGGAAGCTCGACCCGGAAGGCACCCTCAAGCCCATCGAGACGGTACGTGGACGCGGATACCGCTTTGCCATCCCCCGCAGCGAAAACGAAGGCGAATGATCCCGACCAGCCGCGCCGCCCGTTCTCACTGGCGGCGCGCGCTGCGTTGGCCACCGGCTTCGTGCTGGCGGCCTTTCTTGGCGTCGTCGGCCTTACCCTCTCGCGTTCCAGCGCCGAGACCTCGCTGAAGGAATTGCAGGACCGCCTGCAGAACTACGTGGTTGCCTACCTGGCCGGCACCGAAGTGGGCCGCTCCGGCAAGGTGCTGCTGCCCGATACGCCGCCCGATCCGCGTTTTTCCCAGCCGGGTTCCGGCTTGTATGCGCTGGCCTTGGGCGAGAACGGGGCCAAGCTGGAATCGCCCTCGGCGATCGGGCGCGACTTCGCGTTTCTGAAGCGGCTGGAGCCGGGGCAGAGCCAGTTCGTCGGCCCGATCGATACGCGCATGGGGCGGCTGTACTACTACGCCTACGGTGTGGCGCTGGACACCTCCGAGAAGAAGTCGGTGAAGCTGACCTTCATGGTGGCGCAGGCGGAGGACCAGCTTGAAGGGCAGAACGCTGTAATTCGGCGCAGTCTGATCTTCTGGCTCGCCACGCTGGGCGTGATGCTGATCCTGCTGCAGCTGTTGCTGCTGCGCTGGAGCCTCACGCCATTGCGCAAGGTGGCCAGCGACATGAGCCGGGTCGAACGCGGCGAGGCGGAGCAGCTCGACAGCCGCTATCCGCTGGAACTCACCGGCCTCACCGAACGCATCAACGCCTTTATCGATAGCGAGCGCGAACAGCGCACGCGCTACCGCAACACGCTGGCCGACCTGGCGCACAGCCTGAAGACGCCGCTGGCGGTGATCCGCTCGCGGCTCGAAGCCAGCGACGGCAACATGTCGCGAGTGCGCACCGACGTGGTCGACCAGGTGCGCCGCATGGACGAACTGGTCGCCTACCAGCTCGCCCGCGCCGCCACCACCGGCCGGCAGACCTTCGCTTCGGCCATCCCTATCGCGGGCCACGCGGAAGACCTGGTGCAGAGCCTGGAAAAGGTCTACGCCGCGAAGAACGTGCTGTGCGAATTCGACATCGACGAAGGCGCCGCCTTCTACGGCGAGCAGGGCGACCTGCTCGAACTGATGGGCAACCTGCTGGAAAACGCCTTCAAGTGGGCCGGCCACCGCGTACTGCTGGTGGTGAAAGTGGAGCCGGCCGCCGGCCGCCAGCGCCCGGGCCTGTGGCTGAGCGTGGAGGACGACGGCCCCGGCATCGACGACGACAAGATCGAGAAGGTGCTCCAGCGCGGGGTGCGCGGCGACGAGCGCGTGCAGGGCCACGGCATTGGCCTGTCGATCGTGCAGGACATCATCAAGGCCTACCGCGGCGAGCTGACCGTGGACCGCTCGCCGGAATTCGGCGGCGCGCGCTTCAGCGTGAGATTGCCGCCGAGCTGAGGCTCAATACGGTGCCGGCGACGGGCCGTAGTAAGCGTCGAGCAACGCAGCGACCATCGGGTCGGCGCGCTTGAGCACGCCCGGCTGCGACCAGTGCAGCTCGCTCACCACGGCGAAGAATTCGTCCGGGCCTTCGGCGGCATACGGGTCGATCAGCGTATCGCGGCCGCGCGCCACGTCGTTGGAGAGGTGGTCGTAGGCGCGCTGGAAGGCCACGATCCAGTCGCGCCGGCTGATCTCTTCCGGCAGCGGCGGCACGCCGTCCGGGGCGCCGTCGAGCATGTCGAACTTGTGCGCCATCTCGTGCACGACCACGTTGTAGCCGTCCCAGGGTTGCTCCAGGTCCAGCTGCACGTCGGCCAGGGAAAGAATCAGCGGGCCGCGTTCCCAGGCTTCGCCGATCAGCACGTCGTCCGCCTCGCTCACCACGCCGCTGTGCTCGTCGTGATGGCTGCGGCGCACCTTGAACTCGCCGGGGTAGACCAGGATCTCGCGCCAGCCGCGCAGGCCGGTGCTGCCCTGGCGCAGGGCCGGCAGGCAGGCCTGCAGGGCGATCAGCAGGCGCAGGCGGTCGTCCAGCTCGGCGCCGGCCAGCGGGTGGAAGCGCTTGCGGGCAAGAAAATGGGCGGCGATGCGGCGTAGTTCGTTCTGGCGGTCGTCATCGAGCCGGCGCGCGAGAGGGCACGCGGACAGCGTGCGGCGCCATAGAACGTCGGGAATGGCCGGCGGGTCGAAGCGCGACAGCCACTGTCGCCACCAGGCCCCCGCCACAGGAACGGCTTACTGGATGGAGCCCGGCAGCAGCGACTGCCAGCCCAGGCTGATGCGGCGGCTGCGCTGCGAGCCGGACGAGCCGCTGCCGCCAACGGGGCAGTTCTCGCTGGAAGAGCCGGAAGCCGGGGTGTTCTGCGTATTGCTGTCGCGCGGCACGCCGAGGGCGTCGCCGCCGTTGCCGCTGACTTCGTGGGGGACGGCGCTGTCCACGCCGGAACGCTGCAGGCCGCCCAATTCCTGGGTATCGGCGTCCATGGCCGAAGCGGCACCGATGCCGCTGGCGCCCAAAACACACGCGAACAGGAACTGTCTGATGCCCATGGCGGCTCAACCCCTTGATCCGCAAGCCAAGGAACGGATCGTCGCAGAATCGTCACTAGGATGCCAGTGCCGGGCCTGCGCCGTGCCGGGGCGCGCCAGTCCCACAAGTACTAGGCGCGGCGGATGGCCGGCGGCTACTCGGCGTCCGGCCCACGCTCTAAGATGCCGCCCCATGCACGCGATTGACCCTTCCCTGGCCGGGCCTGCCCCGCGCCGGGCTCACCACGACGGCGGGCGCCCCTGATGCAGGCGCGCGAACTGCTGGCGCTGCTCGCACCGGGCGAGGCCTTGTCGGGCGAGCGCCTGGCCGAGCAGGGCGGGGTGACCCGCGCCGCCATCTGGAAGCAGATCCAGGCCCTGCGCTCGCGCGGCGTGCCGATCGAGGCGCGCGGCGCCGCCGGCTACCGGCTGCCCTGGCCGCTGCAGATGCTGGACGCCGCACGCATCCGCGCGGCCGTGCCGGCGCCGTGGCGCAAGCGGCTGGGCGAGCTGGAGGTGCACTGGGAGCTGGATTCCACCTCCAGCGAACTGCAGCGCCGCGGCGCCGAGCTGCCGGACCTGAGCGTGATGATCGCCGAGACCCAGAGCGCCGGCCGCGGCCGGCGCGGGCGCGCCTGGCTGTCGCCGCCGGGATTGAATCTGTATCTGTCCTGCCTGAAGCGCTTCGACGGCGGCTTCGCCGCGCTGTCCGGCTTGTCGCTGGCAGTGGGGGTGATCCTGCTGCGCGCACTGGAATCGCTGGGCATCGCCGAGGCCGGCCTGAAGTGGCCGAACGACGCGCTGGCCCGCGGCGGCAAGCTGGCCGGCATCCTGGTCGAGCTCAGCGGGGAATATCAGGGGCCGTGCGCGGCGGTGATCGGCATCGGCCTCAACCTGCGCCTCACCGACGCGCTGCGCGAACAGGCCGGCCAGCCGGCCTGCGACCTGGCCACCCTGGCCGGCGGCGAGCCGCCGGAACGCAATGACGTGGCCGCCGCGCTGATCACCGCGCTGGCCGAAGGCCTGACCCGGTTCGAGCGCGAAGGCTTCGCCGGTTTCGTCGCCGACTACGCCGCACGCGACCTGCTGCGCGACGCCCCCCTGCGCGTACAAGGCGCGCAGGGCGTGCTCGAAGGCATCGGCGCGGGCGTGGACGAGCGCGGCGCGCTGCTGGTGAACGCGGCGGACGGCCTGCACCGCGTCGACAGCGCCGACGTGTCGGTGCGCCGCGCATGAAGCTGTTGCTGGATCTGGGCAATACCCGCCTGAAATGGGCCGTACGCGATGGCGCCGCATGGCATTCGCGTGGCGCGGTGAGCTGGGACAGCGACATCGCCGCCGTTTTGAGCGAAGCCTGGCGCGAGCTGCCCGCGCTGGACGACGTGGTGGGCGCCTCGGTGGTCGACGCCGCGCGCGAAGCCGCCGTGGCCGATGCCGTGCGCGCGGCCGGTTCGCTCGCTCCGTTCTGGCTGCGCACCCCGGCCGAAGCCTGCGGCGTGCGCAATGCCTACGACGAACCGCAGCGCCTGGGCGTGGACCGCTTCCTTGCCATGGTCGCCGCCTACGACGCCGGCCATGCGCCGTGCATCCTGGCCGGCGTCGGCACCGCGCTCACGCTGGATGCGCTGGCGGCGGACGGCCGCCATCTCGGCGGCCTGATCGCCCCCGGCCCGCAGCTGATGCAGCAGTCGCTGGTCGGTGCCACCGCGCGGGTGCGCCCGGAACGCCCCGGCGAGGTGCTGGACGCCGCCGCCAATACCGCCGACGCCGTGGCTTCCGGCTGCTGGCAGGCCGCGGCGGCGCTGATCGAACGCTTTGCGCGGCGCATGAGCCACTCCCTGGGTGGCAAGCCTTCGCTGCACCTGGGCGGCGGCGATGCCGCGGCCCTGCTGCCCCTGCTGGAATGTCCTGCCGCGCTGGCGGAGGACGGCGTGCTCCACGGTCTGGCCGTGTGGGCGAATGCGCATCCGGCTGCCTTGCGCGCTCTCTAGAATGGCGCGTTGCCGTTTCCTCACCTGGGTCGTTGCATGGTTCTGCGTCTGCTGTTCGTTCTGCTGATCGCGCTGAATATCGCCGTGGGCGCGTGGCTGTGGCTGGGCCAGGACGACACGCACGGCCGCAGCGCCGCCGACCCGGACGTGCCCACCCTGCACCTGCTGGCCGAGCGCCCCGCGCCGCCGGCCAGCGCGCCCGAGGCCGCCGCCACCGTGCAGGCGCCCGCCACTCCCGCCGCGCCGCCCGCCGCACCGGCCAGCAGCGCCGCCAAGGCACCGGCCCAGGCGCAGGCCGCGCTGGCGCCGACGTCGTCGCGCTCCAACACCTACACCTGCATCTCGATCGGCCCGTTCGCCACGCCGGTGGACCTGCACAACGCCCGCAACGCGCTCACCGCGCAGGCCGCGCGCATGCGCTCGCGCCAGGAGCAGACCACGCAGACGCGCGGCTGGTGGGTCTACCTGCCGGCCAGCGCCAGCCGCGACCAGGCGCTGGCGCAGGCGCGCCGGCTGAGCGCGGCGAATATCGGCGACTACTTCGTGGTCGGCTCCGGCGGCCAGCCCAACACCATCTCGCTGGGCCTGTTCAAGGACCCGGCCAACGCACGCAAGCGCCGCGACGAAGTGGCCGCCGCCGGCTTCCCCGCGCAGATGACCGAGCGCACCGAGACCGTGCCCGAATACTGGCTGGACCTGGCCGTCGCCGAAGCCGCGCACTTCGACTGGCGCAGCCACCTGCGCAACGCCGCGGGCGTCGGTTCGCACAGCACTGGATGTTTCTGAGCGCGTCCGCCGGGAGCGACCTGCTAGACTGCGCCTCCCTCGCCGGCATAGCTCAGTTGGTAGAGCAACCGCCTTGTAAGCGGTAGGTCGTCTGTTCGAGTCAGACTGTCGGCACCACTCCGCGTGATTTTCCCCTCGGATTCTGACTGTGAATCCTTCTCCCGCTGGCGACCCGAAGGTAGTCCCCGTGGGAGAGAAGGTGGCGGCAGCCGGATGAGGGTTCGGGCGCAGCGGCGCACCTCACGCTTGCGCTCCGGCCGTACCCTCACCCCAACCCCTCTCCCGACGGGAGAGGGGCTTTATGTCGCGGCATTTCGGAGTTTGACTCCCTGCCGCGATTCAAAGCGCAGTCCACATTTTTTTCAGCGCCCGCTCGCTATATAAACAACCGCACGGACCCGGCACGCCTCCCCTCAAGGAATTGCGATGCAGTTGCGGACAGACCCGAACCTGCGCTGGACGCGCTGGGCCGAAGCCTCGGCGCTGTTCGTCGCGGTGCTCGCGGCCACGGCGTATTCGCTGCTGCTGACGCGCCATACCGGCAGCAACGTCACCATGTGGATTGCGGACGGCGTCGTGGTCGGCGCACTGCTGCGCGTGTCCGACGAGCGCTGGCCGCGTTATCTGGGCGCCGCGTTCGCGGGTTACTTCACCGGCAAGATGCTGCTGGGCGACCCGCTGATCTCCAGCACCCTGCTGGGCCTGGTCAATGGCGTCGAAGTGATGATCGTGGCGCGCGGCGTGCGCCGCGGCTTCCCGCGCATCCAGGACGACACGCCATTCCTGCGCCTGGGCCAGACGGCGATGCTGTCGACCCTGGCTGCTTCGCTGGTGTCGGCGCTGCTCGCCGCGTTCGTGCTCTACGCCACCGCCGACACCGATTTCTGGACCACCTTCGACTGGTGGTTCCGTTCCCATCTGCTGGGCATGGTGATCGTGGCCACGCTCACCCTGGTGGTGCTCGTGCAGGGCTGGCGCATGCTCGGCCGGCGCGGGCATCGCCTGGTGCTGCTGCGCGACCTGCTGTTGCTGGGCGCGACGACGGTCTTCGTGTTCGCGCAGTCGCGCTATCCGCTGCTGTTCGTGGTGTTCGCGCCGCTGCTCTACGTGGTGATCCGCCACCGCTTTCCGGGGCTGGTGATCGGCGTGGCGGTGGTGACGCTTACCGCCAATATCGCCATCGCCATGGGCGGCGGCCCGCTTGGCCTGATTCCCAACGCCAGCGCAGTGGAGCGTTCGCTGCTGGGGCAGTTCTTTCTCGGCATGGTGTGCCTGGTGGCGGTGCCGATCGCGCTGGCCCAGGCCGATCGCCGCCGCCTGGCGCGGCGCGTGCGCGACAGCGAGGTGCGCTACCGCCTGCTGGCCGACTACGCCAGCGACCTGGTGATGCGCATCGCGCGCGACGGCTCGCGGCGCTACGTATCGCCTTCGATCAAGGACCTGCTCGGCTGGGAGGTCGGCGAGTTCATGCTGCCGCGCCCGGACCTGATCCACCCCGACGACCGCGAACGCGTGGACGAAGCGATGGAGCAGCTCTGGGCCACCGAGCGCATGTCGCTCACCCGTTACCGCTTGCGCCACAAGAAGGGTTATTACGTGTGGATCGAGGCGCTGGTGCGCGTGATGCCCAGCCCGGAACACGCCGGCGAGATGGAGCTGATCTATACCGGCCGCGACATCACCGAAAGCATTGTCGCCGAACAGGCGCTGGCCGACAGCGAGACCCGCCTGCGCCGCATCACCGACAAGGTGCCCGCGCTGATCACCCACATCGGCATCGACGAGCGCTACATCTTCGTCAGCGGCTATGCGCGCGAGATCACCGGGCTGGAGCCGGAGGCGATGGTCGGGCGCAGCGTGCGCGAAACGCGTGGCGCGGCGCTGTACAGCCTGATGAAGCCGCATATCGCGGCGGTGCTGCAGGGCCGCGAAACCACCTTCGAATACGAATTCGAGCGCGACGGCCGCTATTTCTACCTGCAGGCCACCTACCTGCCGGCCACCTCGGTCACCGGCGAGAACATCGGCTTCTATGCGCTGACCACCGACGTCACGCGCATCAAGCTGGCCGAGCAGAAGCTCTCCTTCCTCGCCCATTACGACACGCTGACCAACCTGGCCAACCGCCGCTACTTCACCGAGTGCGCGCATGCGGCGCTGGAACGCGCGGCGGTGACGCGCGCACCGATGCTGCTGATGCTGATCGACGTGGACTACTTCAAGCAGATCAACGACGGCCACGGCCACGCCTCCGGCGACGCGGTGCTGCGCGAGGTGGCGCGGCGCCTGAAGGCCTCCGTGCGCAAGTCGGACCTGGTGGCCCGGCTGGGTGGCGACGAGTTCGTCATCCTGTGCGACGACGTGGACGCCACTTACGCGGCGGAGAGCCTGGCCGGCAAGGTGATCGCCTCGATGGCCGCGCCGATATCGCTCGATGCCGCGCGGCTGAAGGTGACGCTCAGCGTGGGCGCGGCGCTGTGCCGCGACATTGCCTCGCTGGACGAACTGGTGCAGCGGGCCGACGAGGCGCTGTACGAGGCGAAGGAAGCGGGACGCGCGTGTTATCGCCTGGTGGTCGAGCGGCTGTAGCAGCGGCCTGTAAGCAAGACTTCACTTGACCCCGGCGCAAGTCGCCGGGAAGATCGCATGATGCAACGCAGCAATGCTCCCGCGCCATGCTCACGCTGAAACTCGCCCTGCAAGGCGGCGGCGCGCACGGTGCGTTCACCTGGGGCGCGCTGACCCGCCTGCTGGAACTGCCCGGCCTGGCGGTGCAAGCGATCAGCGGCACCAGCAGCGGCGCGATGAATGCCGCCGCCTTCGCCCAGGGCTGGGCGCGCGGCGGCGCCGCGGGTGCGCGCGCTTCGCTCGATGCTTTCTGGCTGGGCCTGGCCGGGCGCAACGCGGTGGCGGACTGGTGGCAGGCGCAGTCGCGCCTGTTCGGCGACGCCATGCCGTGGCCGCAGCCACCGGTGTCCGCGGCTGGCGGCGGCATCAATCCGCTGCGCTCGATGGTGGAGGAATTCTTCGACCAGGACGTGCTGCGCCACGGTCCGGTGGCGCTGTATATCGCCGCCACGCGCATGCGCGATGGCGCGCTCGAAGTGTTTTCCGGCGCGCGCCTCAGCCACGATGCGCTGCTCGCCTCGGCCAGCCTGCCGCCGTGGTTTCCGCCCACCGAGATCGACGGCGAGGCGTACTGGGACGGCGGTTTCGCCGGCAATCCCGCGCTGGAGCCGCTGCTCGGCATCGGCGGCGACGACCTGCTGTGCGTGCTGCTGCAGCCGCAGCTGCGCCAGGCCATGCCGCGCAATCCGCGCGAGGCGCTGATGCTGTCGGCGGAGCTTTCCTTCGGCGCCGCGTTCGCGCGCGAGCTGCGCGATCTGGCGGTGGCGCGCGCGCAGGCTGCCCGCCACCTGTGGCCGAATGCCGCGGAGCGCAAGCTGCGCGAGCTGCGCCTGCACGTGATCGCGCCGGACGAAGGCCTGGCCGCGCTCGGCCATTCCGCGGCCGACACGCGCACCGCCCAGCTGCGCGCCCTGCACGACCTGGGCCGCGACACCGCCGGGCGCTGGCTGGCGCGCCATGCGGTGGACCTGGGGCGGCGCGGCAGTTTCAGCCTGGACCTCGGCGCCGGCGCCTGAAGCGGTTTTTGCCCCGGGGTGCCCGCACAGGCGTTCTTGTAGACTTGGGCGATGCCGCCGCCAGCGCGCGGGCGTGCATCCCTTAAGACTTTGAACGACCGAGGAAGCATGGGTAATCAGGCTGTATCGCTGATCGGTGCGCCCACCGATATCGGAGCGGGGCATCGCGGTGCCTCGATGGGCCCCGAGGCCCTGCGCGTGGCCAATCTGCAGGCGCGGCTGAGAGCGCGCGGCATCGACGTGGTCGACCGCGGCAATCTGCAGGGGCCGCTGAATCCGTGGGAACCGCCGCGCGATGGCTATCGCCATCTGTCCGCCGTGGTGGAGTGGAACCGCGCGGTGTACGAGTCGATCTATGCGGAACTGGGCCTGGGCCGCCTGCCCGTGATGCTCGGCGGCGACCACTGCCTGGCGATCGGCTCGATCACCGCCGTGGCCCGCCACTGCCGCGAGCAGAACAAGAAGCTGCGCGTGCTGTGGCTGGATGCGCACGCCGATTTCAATACCGCCCAGATCACGCCTTCCGGCAATATCCACGGCATGCCGGTGGCCTGCCTGTGCGGCATGGGTCCGGACGAGCTCACCGGCCTCGGCGGCAGCAAGCCGGCGACCACGCCGGACGTGTTCCGCCAGATCGGCATCCGCTCGGTCGACGAGGGCGAGAAGCGCCTGGTGCGCGAGGCGCACGTGAGCATCTTCGACATGCGCCAGATCGACGAATCCGGCATGAAGCGCGTGATGGAAGAAGCGCTGGAAGGCGTCGACGCCGACACCCATCTGCACGTGAGCTTCGACGTGGACTTCCTCGACCCGGCCATCGCGCCGGGCGTGGGCACCACCGTGCGCGGCGGCCCGAACTACCGCGAAGCGCAGCTGTGCATGGAGATGATCGCCGACACCGGCCGCCTCGCCTCGCTGGACATCGTGGAATTGAACCCGGCCTTCGACAAGCGCAACCAGACCGCCAAGCTGGCGGTGGACTTGGTCGAATCGCTGTTCGGCAAATCCACGCTGATCCGCTGAGCCCGATTCCGCCGAGCCCGATAACGACAAGAAGAAGATATACATGCGAACCCGTGTACTGACCGGCATCACCACCACCGGCACGCCGCACCTGGGCAACTACGTCGGCGCGATCCGCCCCGCCGTGGCCGCCAGCCTCCGTCCGGAAGTGGATGCGTTCTATTTCATGGCCGACTACCACGCGCTGATCAAGAGCGACGACCCGGCGCGCATCGAGCGCTCGCGCCTGGAGATCGCCGCCACGTGGCTGGCCGCGGGGCTCGATCCGGATCGCGTCACCTTCTATCGCCAGTCGGACATCCCGGAGATTCCGGAACTCACCTGGTTCCTCACCTGCGTCACCGCCAAGGGCCTGCTCAACCGCGCGCATGCGTACAAGGCGGCGGTGGACAAGAACACCGACGCGGGCGAGGACGCCGATGCGGGCGTCACCGCCGGCCTGTACATGTATCCGGTGCTGATGGCGGCGGACATCCTCGCCTTCAACGCGCACAAGGTGCCGGTGGGGCGCGACCAGATCCAGCACATCGAGATGGCGCGCGATATCGCGCAGCGCTTCAACCATATCTACGGCGGCGATTATTTCGTGCTGCCGGAAGTGGTGATCGAGGAACAGGTGGCCACGCTGCCCGGGCTCGACGGCCGCAAGATGTCCAAGAGCTACGACAACACCATTCCGCTGTTCGCCGGCGGCCGGAAGCATCTGCGCGACAGCATCATGCGCATCGTCACCGACTCGCGCCTGCCGCGCGAGCCGAAGGACCCGGACAGCTCCTCGCTGTTCACCATCTTCCGCGCCTTCGCCACCGAGGCCGAAGCCGGCGCCTTCCATCAGGCGCTGCTCGACGGCATCGGCTGGGGCGAGGCCAAGCAGGTGCTGTTCGAACGCATCGAGGCGGACGTGGCGCCGATGCGCGAGCGCTACGACGAGCTGATGTCGAAGCCCGAGCGCATCGAAGCGATTCTGCGCGAGGGTGCGCTGAAGGCACGCGCCATTGCGGGGCCGAAGATCGCGGAACTGCGCGATGCGATCGGCCTGCGTTCGGGCATCGCGGTGGCGGCGGCTCCCGCGCCGGCGGCCGGCAAGGCCGAAGGCCGGGCGGGCAAATTGCCGCGCTTCGCCAGTTTCCGCGAGGCCGATGGTAGCTTCCGTTTCCGCCTGTTCTCCGCCGAGGGCGAGGAGCTGCTGCTGTCGAAGTCGTTCGCCGATCCGAAGGCGGCGGGTGCCTGCCAGAAGAAGCTGAAGGGTCCTGGCGCTACCGCGGCCGTGCTGCAGGTGCAGCCGCGTGCGCTGCATCTGGAACTGGATGGCGAGTTTGTCGGCAGCACGCCGGAGTATGGCGATGAGGCGGCCCGCGATGGGGCGCTGGAGCGGTTGCGCGAGGCGCTGGATCAGCTGTCCGTGCAGGAGTGAGCGCGTGGTGGGTCACGCGGGGCGATGAAACGATTCCTGGGGTGATCTGACTGATGCGTTATCTCGCGATTTTGTTGCTGGCGCCTTGGTTGTTGATTTTGGGGTGGGCTTATTGGGCCTACCCGAAGAGTCTGCCGCGCACTAAGGCGCGGCGGGCGTTCGATCTTCTGGCGGTGATCGCTGCCGCGGTGGCGGCTGGGTGGTCGGCGGTTGCCGGGTTTGAGGCGGCGGTGGTGCCCTCGGTTGGGCAGTTTGGGCCGCCTAGCGGGGCGATTTGGCAGCAGGTGTTGCCGGCGTTGTATGGGTATGGTGCCTGTGTCGCTGTGCTGGTCGTGGCGCTGTTGCTGCGTGCGCTGATTTGGCGACCTAAGCGCGCAGGCTGATTTTTCTGCTCGTCATCCCGGCGTAGGCCGGGATCCAGTAACTGTATCGCTTGGTTTTCGCGTTATCGCGAATGGGCCGCTTATGCAGCGGGCATTTCGGACGCCTGCCGGCGCCCGAGTCACTTTCTCTTTGCTGGCCCAAAGAGAAAGTAACCAAAGAGAGAATGGCCTAAGAGCAAAGGCTCGCGACGCGACTAGAAGGAGCGGTGGGCGGCCGCGGTAACCTGATTAACCTGGGTCTACACGAAACGGCAGTGCGTTTACGTAACGCGTGCTTCAACGTGCCGTTGCCGAGAGGACGTTCAAGAACCGGGGCCAGCTTTTGTTCTTCGTTCCTGCTTACCTCACGCCATCACCCCTCTCCCCTCCGGGGAGAGGGCAGGGTGAGGGGCCGGGCGGAGCGAGAAGTTGAAGCTGAGGACAGCGGTCCAGCTCACTCCCACTTGTTCAAATGCGGCCCGAACTGCTCCCGTTGCCTTTTCACCACGCAGAAGCGGTGGCCGCTTGGGGCCTGCATGACCCACCATTTTCCGCGCACGCATTCCAGGCGTTTGGCGCCGAGTTGTTCCAGGCGCGTGGCTTCCGCTTCCAGGTCGTCCGTTTCGATATCCAGGTGCACGCGGCTCTCATGTTCCACGCGCTGCAGCAGGATGATCGGTTCGTCGGCCAGGGTGGCCAGTTCGGCGTATTGGCCGTCGCCTTCCGAATCGTAGGTGACGATGGACTTGCCCAGGGCCTTGCTCCAGAAATCGGTGGCTTGCTTGAGGTCGACGGACTGGCAGTCGATGACGAGGGTGCTGAGGCGGCTGTGGTGCATGGCGTGGTCTCCGCATGAGGCTCGCCGCACTATAGGCGCGGCGATGTGGAGCTTCCCTCAAGCAAAAAGAAAGGCGCCTCGCGGCGCCTTTCTTTCCATCCATCGCAAAGCCTCAGTTCGGCAGCGACAGATCGTCCAGCAGCGCCTTGAGGAAGCGTGCGGCTTCGCCGCCGGTGGCGGCGCGGTGGTCGAAGGTGAGGCTGATCGGCATGCGGCGGTGCACTTCGATGCCGCCCATCACGGCCACCACGTCGTGGCACAGCTTGCCGGCGCCGATGATGGCGACGGTCGGCGGCACGACCACGGGGGTGGCATAGCGGCCGGCGAACATGCCGAAGTTGGACAGGCTGATGGTGTAGCCGCTCAGTTCCGAGGCGGGAATCGAGCGGTCTTCCACCTGCGAGCGCAGGCGCTTGATCGCCGCGCGCACGCCGGCGCCGTCCAGCACGTCGGCATTGCGCAGGGCCGGCACGAACAGGCCGTCGTCGGTGTCCACGGCGATGCCGATGTCCACGTGCGGATGCAGGGTGCGGGTGAGGTTCTTGCCGTCGAACCAGGCATTGAGCGCCGGCACCGCCTTGCATGCGGCGACGATGGAGCGGATCAGGCGGGCGGTGATGTCCTGCTTGCCGATCCAGGCGTGCAGGTCGGCGTCGTCCACCAGGGTGGTCGGCACCACGTTGGCGTGGGCCTCGGCCATCACGCGCGCCATATTGCGGCGCACGCCCTTGAGCTGTTCCGGCTGGCCGCTGGCCTGCACGCTCGGCGGCGCGGTGCGCACCGGCTTGCCGGCGAGCGACACGGCCGTGCGCGACGGCGCGGGACCGGGCTCCGGCAGTTCCGGCGCCAGGTGGCGGCCGGCCGAAGCCGGCACGGCGCGCGCCGGCGCGGCGCCCAGCGGGGCGGAGCCATTGGCCGCGGCGGTCTTCACGTCCTGCAGGGTGACCACGCCGTCGGCGCCGGTGGCGCGCACGCGGGTGAGGTCGACCTTGAGCTTCTTGGCCAGTGCGCGCACCGCCGGCACGGCCTTCACGCCGCCGGCGCTGCTGACCTGCTCCACGTGCACGGTGTTGCCGCTGACCATGGCGCCGACCACGGTGCCTTCGTCCTCGCGCTCGCCCTTGGCTTCCACTTCGCCGCCTTCGTCGGAGGCGACCACCTTGGCAGCGTTGTCCGGCGCGGGGCTGCCCACGCTCTTCTTCGGGCCGTGGTGGTGGCCGGTGGCTTCGGCCTCGGCGCGCTGCTTGGCGTTCGGATCGGGTTCGAAGTCGGCCAGCGCGGCGCCGGTCTCGATGATGTCGCCCGGCGCGCCATACAGCTTCTTCACCGTGCCGGTGTAGGGCGAGGGCACGTCGACCACCGCCTTGGCGGTTTCCATCGAGCACAGCGGTGCGTCGAGCTTGATGTAGTCGCCTTCCTTCACGTGCCACTCGACGATGGTGGCGTCGGGCAGGCCTTCGCCGAGGTCGGGCAGGTGGAATGTCTTGATGTCGGCCATGAGTCGGTTCCGGTAATCAGGCTTGTTTTCTGCTCGTCATCCCGGCGCAGGCCGGGATCCAGTAGCGATGATGCGTGGTTGTCGCGAAAGGCTTTGCGTGCTTCGCACCACGTATTTCACTGGATTCCGGCCTTCGCCGGAATGACGTTCCGTAGGTGATTCTTCAGCTCGCGGCCAGCGTGCGCTTGGCCGCCTCGACCACGCGCTCGGTGCTGGGCATGTACTTCATTTCCAGGCGGAACAGCGGAATGTGCGTGTCGTAGCCGGTGACGCGCTCGACCGGCGCCAGCAGCTCGTACAGGCATTCCTCGGCCACGCGCGCGGCGATCTCGGCGCCGAAGCCGGCGGTCTTGGGGGCTTCGTGCACGATCACGCAGCGGCCGGTCTTCTGCACCGATTCGGCGATGGTGTCGAAATCCAGCGGGGTGAGCGTGGCCACGTCGATCACTTCGGCGCTGATGCCTTCGGCGGCCAGTTCGTCGGCGGCTTCGAGAGCCTCCTTCACCTGCGCGCCCCACGTGACGATGGTAACGTCGGTGCCGTCGCGCAGCACGAAGCACACGTCCAGCGGCAGCGCCTCGCCGTCGTCCGGCACTTCTTCCTTGTACTGGCGGTAGATGCGCTTGGGCTCGAAGAACATCACCGGATCCGGATCGCGGATCGCCGCCAGCAGCAGGCCGTAGGCGCGCGCCGGCGAGGAGGGCATCACCACGCGCAGGCCGGGGATATTGGTGAACAGGTGCTCGTTCGCCTCGGAGTGATGCTCCGGCGCGCGGATGCCGCCGCCCCACGGGGCGCGCCACACGGCCGGCACGGTGATGCGGCCGCGGGTGCGGTTGCGCAGGCGCGCGGCGTGGCAGGCGATCTGCTCCATCATCGGATAGATGAAGCCTTCGAACTGCGCCTCGGCCACCGGCTTCATGCCCTGCGCGGCCATGCCGACGGTGACGCCGGCGATGGTGGTTTCGTCCAGCGGGGTGTCCAGCACGCGCAGCTCGCCGAACTTCTCCTGCAGGCCCTGGGTGGCGCGGAACACGCCGCCGTTGACGCCGACGTCCTCGCCCAGCACTACGACGCTCGGGTCGTGGGCCATTTCGTAGGCGAGCGCCTGGGTGACGGCTTCGATAAGAGTGATCTGTGCCATGGCTTAGTGGGCCTTCTTGTCGAGCGAAAGGGCGAGGTCGCGCTGCTTGGCGAGGTCCGCCGGTACTTCGGCGAAGGTGTAGTCGAACATCGCGGTAACGGGCTGGGTCTTGGTCTCGAGGTAGGCGTTGACCTCGTTGTCCATCCACTCGTCGCACTCGGCCTTCCAGGCTTCTTCCTTGGCGTCGTCCCATACCTTCCTGGCCACCAGCCACGCGCGCAGGCGCTTCATCGGCTCCTTGGCCCAGGCGTCCTTCACTTCCTGCTCGCCGCGGTAGCGGCGGGCGTCGTCGGCGGTGGTGTGGTCCGACAGGCGGTAGGTGACCAGTTCCAGCACGCTGCCGCCCTCGCCGTTGCGGGCGCGGTCGAGCGCGTCTTCCATGGCCTTGCGCACGGCGATGATGTCGTTGCCGTCCACCTGGATCGAGAACAGGCCCGCGGCGATGCCCTTCTGCGCCAGCGTGGGCGCGCCGGACTGGATCTTGCGCGGCACCGAGATGGCCCACTGGTTGTTCACGATCACCGCCACCATCGGCAGGTTCTGCGCGCCGGCGATGTTGATGGCGCCGTAGAAGTCGCCCTTGGACGAGCCGCCGTCGCCGATGGTGCACACGGCCACGCGCTTCTCGTTGCGGATCTTGAAGGCCAGCGCGGAACCGGCCGCATGCAGGCACTGCGTGGCGATCGGCACCGACCAGGCGAAGTCGTGGCGCGCCGGTTCCTTCTGGTAGTCGTTGCCGCGCTCGTCGCCGCCCCAGTACATGTACACCTCGCGCGGCTGCACGCCGCGGTACAGCTGCGCGCCGTATTCGCGGTAGCTGGGGGCGAACACGTCCTCGGGCTTCATCGCGCTGCCGATGCCCACGTGCGCGGCCTCGTGGCCCAGGCAGCTGGCATAGGTGCCGAGCTTGCCGGTGCGCTGCAGCGCCACCGACTTGGCGTCGAACACGCGGGTGGACAGCATCAGCTTGTACAGCTCGACCATGTGGTCGAGGTCCTTGGCGAAGGCGGGCAGGTCGTCACGGACCTGGTTGCCCTCGGCATCGAGATACTGCAGGTATTCGATTTCGAACTTGGCGGCGATGGACACGACTCGCTCCGGGAGTGAGTAAAGACGAAAACGGGTGAGGGAGTTGCGAGCCGGCGGCGACCCATCCAGTGGGGTCAAGCGCGCCTGTAGGGCCCTGACAAGACGGCAATTGAAGCAGGCGGGCATGTTGCGCCGCAAGGCACGGTGCAGCATGTAGCGAGGGTTGGGGGGCTTGCGTTAAACCCAGGTAACATGCGTGCTTTACCTGTGATCGGAACGTCATGACCGACAATCGGCGCGACCTGGAAGCCGGGATCGAGACCGACCTGCAGGGCCGGCTCACCTACGGCGGCTACCTGCGGCTGGACGCGCTGCTGTCCGCCCAGCAGCCCCTGAGCCAGCCGCCGCATCACGACGAGATGCTCTTCATCGTGCAGCACCAGGTGGCGGAGCTGTGGATGAAGCTGATCATTCACGAGTTGAAGTCGGCCATCGATCATCTGCACAAGGACGACATCGATCCGTGCCTGAAGATCCTGGCGCGGGTCAAGCAGGTGCAGCGCCAGCTGTACGAACAGTGGGGCGTGCTGGAGACGCTCACCCCGTCGGAATACCTGGAATTCCGCGACATCCTGGGTTCTTCCTCGGGGTTCCAGTCGCTGCAGTACCGGCAGATCGAATTCCTGCTCGGCAACAAGAACGCGCAGATGCTGGCGGTGTTCGCCTACGACCCGGCGGCGCAGGCCGCGCTGCGCGAGGTGCTGGAAGCGCCCAGCCTGTACGACGAATTCCTGGCCTATCTCGCGCGCCGCGGCCATGCCGTGCCGGCCGAGCTGCTGGCGCGCGACCTTACCCAGCCGCACCAGCGCAACGACGGCCTGCTGCCGGTGTTCAAGCGCATCTACGAAAACCGCGCAGAATTCTGGCCCGAGTACCACATGTGCGAGCAGCTGGTGGACGTGGAAGGGCAGTTCCAGCAGTGGCGCTTCCGCCATATGAAGACGGTGGAGCGGATCATCGGCCACCGGCGCGGCACCGGCGGTTCGTCGGGCGTGGCCTTCCTCAAGAAAGCGCTGGAACTGGAGTTTTTCCCCGAATTGCTGGACGTGCGGACGGTACTGGGCACCTGAGCCGAGGCGGCGTGGTCTGAAAAAGCGGCAAAGCCGCTTTTTTTGCGATCCGCACTTTCGGATCATGGCTTGCCGGGCTTTCCGCAAGATGTTGCGCCGCATTTGACGGCGCGGCGCCGGGCCGGTTACATGTCGCGGGTTTTGAATTTCCGGTCTGTACGCGATGTGCGGATCAGTACATTTTTTCCAGCTCGACATGCCTGCACAACAGGGGATCGCATGACCGATACCACCACGGCTTCTCATACGTCGGCGGCGCCGACGGTGCCCGACTACCCCCAGACCATGGGTCACCCGCGTCCGCTGTGGATGCTGTTCATGACCGAGTTCTGGGAGCGCTTCGCCTTCTACGGCATGCGCTGGGCGCTCACGCTGTACATCGTGGCGGAGTTCTTCGGCGGCAGCCCCACCGGCCAGGCCTTCGCCAGCCGCACCTACGGCGCCTACCTGGCGCTGGTGTATGCGGCGGCGGTGTTCGGCGGCTACGTGGCGGACAAGGTCATCGGCTACCAGCGCTCGATCCTGGTCGGCGCGGTGGTGATGTCGGCCGGCCTGTTCATGATCATGCTGCCCAACCAGGACATCTTCCTGCTGGGCCTGTCCACGGTCATCGTCGGCAACGGCCTGTTCAAGCCGAACATCTCCTCGATGGTGGGCCAGCTCTACGGCGTGGGCGACCCGCGCCGCGACCGCGGCTTCACCCTGTTCTACATGGGCATCAACGCCGGCGCGCTGGCCTCGCCGCTGCTCACCGGCTGGCTGGCCAGCTACTTCACCGACACCCCGATGCAGCAGAACTACAAGCTGGTGTTCCTGGCCTCGGGCATCGGCATGCTGTTCAGCCTGTTCTGGTTCTGGTTCGGCCGCCGCCAGCTCAAGGGCGTGGGCCGCCCGCTGCCGGACCAGGCCAGCCGCATGCGCGTGGTCTACGTGCTGATCGGCTGCCTGGTGGCGGTGCCGCTGGTCTACCTGGTGATGGCCAAGGCCGGCGCCGTGGTGCTGCAGTGGCTGCTCAGCGCGCTGTTCGTGGGCCTGTGCGTGCTGCTGATGATCGACGGCGTGCGCGAGGGCAAGGTGCAGCGCGACCGCGTGATCGCCATGCTGGTGATCTTCGTGTTCAACGTGCTGTTCTGGATGTTCTACGAACAGGCCGGCAGCTCGTTCAACTTCCTGGCCGAGAACATCGTCGACCGCAAGATGTTCGGCGGCTGGGAGTTCCCGGTGGGCTGGTTCCAGTCCGTCGCGCCGCTGGCCCTGGTGCTGCTGGCGCCGCCGATGTCGATGCTGTGGGGCTGGCTGGACAAGCGCAAGCTGGAACCCTCCATCCCGCGCAAGTTCGGCTTCGGCCTGCTCGGCAATGCGGTGGCCTTCGTGGCGCTGATGTACGCGCTGTCCAGCCTGGTGGACGACAAGGGCCTGATCCCGTTCTGGCCGCTGGTGGTGGTCTACGTGCTGCAGACCGTGGGCGAGCTGTGCCTGTCGCCGATCGGCCTGTCGATGGTGACCAAGCTGGCGCCCAGCCGCCTGGTCGGCCTGGCCATGGGCGGCTGGTTCCTGTCCACCGGCATCGGCAACAACCTGTCGGGCATCTTCGCCGGCCACGTCAGCGGCACCACCGGCATGACGGTGGCCTCGGCGCTGAGCGGCTTCACCTTCAGCTTCTGGCTGCTGGGCATCGCGGCGGCGATCCTGCTGGCGGTGGCGCCGCTGATCAACCGGCTGATGCATGGGGTGAAGTAAGGCCGGGAACGGGGAACGGGGAACAAAAAAAGAGGCGGCGCATGCCGCCTCTTTTTTTCCAAGCCTTCAAGCCGATGCCGCGCTTTCCCGTTCCCTGTTCCCCGTTCCCTGTTCCCCGCTTCGAGGCGGCACCGGCGGGCCCAGCAGCTTGTCCAGGATGCGCGACAGCCAGGCCTGCTCGTCCGCGTCCAGCTTGGCCAGCAGCTCGCGCTCGCGCGCCCGCGCCATCGGCGCCACCACGTCGTGCACCTCCCAGCCGGCTTCGCTCAGGGCGAGTACGGAGCGGCGCTTGTCGCCCTCGTGGGTGCCGCGGTTGACCCGGCCGGCCTCGACCAGCCGGGCCAGGGCGCGGCTGACCGCCACCTTGTCCATGGCCGTGCGCTCGGCCACCTCGCGGGCGGAAAGCCCTTCGAAGCGAGCCAGCACGGCCATCACCCGCCACTCGGTGACGCTGAGGTCGAAGCGCGCCTGGTAGTCGTCGGCGATGCCCTGGCTGACCGTGTTGGACAGGATCGACAGGCGGTAGGGCAGGAAGCGTTCGAGCTCCAGCGGGGCGTGGTCCGACGGATGGACGTGTTGTTGATCGGCGGGCACTGCTGCACCACTCCTTGCAAATGGTTTCACATGTAACTATAACGCTCGGGTCATACCGGCGGTCGCATCCTTTTCAGGTGCCGCGACCGGCGGAGCGAACCACCTCGCCCCCAGGCATTCCGACCAGGAGATACCCCATGAGCGCGCAGCCCAATCTTGGCATGCAGGTGACCACTTTCGAGAACCCGATGGGCATCGACGGCTTCGAATTCGTCGAATTCGCCGCCCCGGCCGGCCGCGGCGCCGAGCTGCACGACCTGTTCACCCGCATGGGCTTCACCGCGGTGCTCAAGCACAAGCGCCGCCCGATCACGGTGTACCGCCAGGGCGGGGTGAACTTCCTGGTCAACGAAGACCCCGATTCCTTCGCCGCCGCCTTCGCCGCCCAGCACGGCCCCTGCGCCGCCGGCTTCGCCATCCGCTTCAAGCAGCCGGCCGCCGAGGTCTACGCCAAGGTGCTGGCCAATGGCGGCGAGGCGGTGGGCGAGAAGGAAGCGAGCAAGGCGGTGAACGCCCCGGTGGTGAAGGGCATCGGCGACTGCATGCTGTATCTGGTCGACCGCTACGGCGACAAGGGCGGCATCTACGACGGCGACTACGCGCCGATCCCGGGCGTGGAGCAGAACCCCGCCGGCTTCGGCCTCACCTTCATCGACCACCTCACGCACAACCTCTACTTCGGCAACATGCAGAAGTGGTCCGACTACTACGAGCGCCTGTTCAACTTCCGCGAGATCCGCTACTTCGACATCAAGGGCGCCAAGACCGGCCTGGTGTCCAAGGCGATGACCGCGCCGGACGGCATCGTGCGCATTCCGCTGAATGAGTCGAGCGATCCGAAGTCGCAGATCAACGAATATCTCGATGCGTACCATGGCGAAGGCATCCAGCACATCGCCTGCTTCACCGACAACATCTACGACACCGTCGAAGCGATGCGCGCCAAGGGCGTGGCCTTCCTCGACACGCCGGATACCTACTTCGACGTGATCGACCTGCGCATTCCCAACCACGGCGAAGACGTGCCGCGCCTGGCCAGGAACAAGATCCTGATCGACGCCGACCCGGAGACCAAGCAGCGCAAGCTGCTGCAGATCTTCACCCAGAACAACATCGGCCCGATCTTCTTCGAGATCATCCAGCGCAAGGGCAACGAGGGCTTCGGCGAAGGCAACTTCCAGGCCCTGTTCGAATCGATCGAGCGCGATCAGATGCGCCGCGGCGTGCTGTAAAAAGTAGCCAATCCCTCCCCCGGCGGGGGAGGGGCATACTCGGACAAGCAACGGGTGCGATCGATGGAAACGAAGGGCTACCAATCCGGCTTCGGCAACGAGTTCGCCACCGAAGCCGTCGCCGGCGTGCTGCCGCATGGGCAGAACTCGCCGCAGCGCGTGGCGCATGGGCTGTATGCCGAGCAGCTGTCCGGCAGCGCGTTTACCGCGCCGCGGCACAGCAACCGGCGCAGCTGGCTGTACCGGATCCGGCCGGCGTCGATGCACCGGCCGTTCGAGCCGCTGGCGCACGAGCGTTTCCATAACCGTTTCGACGAAGCCCCGGCCACGCCCAACCAGCTGCGCTGGGACCCATGGCCGATGCCGGCGCAGCCTGCCGACTTCGTCGACGGCCTGGTCACCCTGGCCGGCAACGGCGGCGCGGGCGAGCAGGCCGGTTGCGGCATACATATATATGCGGCGAACCGCTCCATGCAGGGGCGCTTCTTCTACGACGCCGACGGCGAGCTGCTGCTGGTGCCCCAGCAGGGGCGCCTGCGCCTGTGCACCGAGCTGGGCGTGCTGGAAGTGGCGCCGCTGGAGATCGCGGTGATCCCGCGCGGCGTGCGCTTCCGCGTGGAGCTGCCGGACGGCGAGGCGCGCGGCTACGTATGCGAGAACTTCGGCGCGCTGCTGCGCCTGCCGGACCTCGGCCCCATCGGCGCCAACTCGATGGCCCTGCCGCGCGACTTCCTCACGCCGCATGCTTCGTACGAGGACGTCGAAGGCGACTTCGAGCTGATCGCGAAATTCCAGGGTTCGCTGTGGTCCGCGAAGATCGACCACTCGCCGCTCGACGTGGTGGCCTGGCACGGCAACTACGCGCCCTACAAGTACGACCTCACCACCTACAACACGGTGGGCTCGATCAGCGTCGACCATCCGGACCCGTCGATCTTCACCGTGCTGACCGCGCCCAGCGACACGCCCGGCACGGCCAATGTCGACTTCGTGATCTTCCCGCCGCGCTGGCTGGTGGCCGAGCACACCTTCCGCCCGCCGTATTTCCACCGCAACGTGGCGAGCGAATTCATGGGCCTGATCCAGGGCGCCTACGACGCCAAGGCGGGCGGCTTCGTGCCGGGCGGCGCCAGCCTGCACAACTGCATGAGCGGCCATGGCCCGGATGCGGCGAGCTTCGAGAAGGCCTCGGCCGCGGACGTGAGCAAGCCCGATCACCTCACCGGCACCATGGCTTTCATGTTCGAGACGCGCAAGGTGATCCGGCCGACCCGGCAGGCGCTGGAAGCGCCGCAGCTGCAAGGCAACTACTACGAGTGCTGGCAGGGCATCCGCAAGCACTTCAAGCCCGGCTGATCCGCGTGCATTGACCCCACGCGCGCGCAGGCGCGCATGGGCAGCCATCCCCACATCGATTAATGTTGAACGCTGCCGCTGAAGGCGCGGCGATCGGAGTGAAGCTATGAAACTGGGCAGTCTCAAGGAAGGCGGGCGCGACGGCACCCTGGTCGTGGTGAGCCGCGACCTGTCGCGCGCGGTCAAGGCCAGCGGCATCGCCGCGACGCTGCAGGCGGCGCTGGACGACTGGTCGAACCTCGCGCCGCGCCTGAACGCGCTGTACGCCGAGCTGCAGGCCGGCACCGCGGCGGGCGCGTTCGCGCTCGACGTCGCCGCGCTGGCCGCGCCGTTGCCGCGCGCCTATGAATTCGTCGACGGCAGCGCCTACCTGCCGCACGTCGAGCGCGTGCGCCGCGCGCGCGGCGCCGAAGTGCCGGAGTCGTTCTACGTCGACCCGCTGATGTACCAGGCCACCAGCGCGGGCTTCCTGGCGCCGCGCGATCCGGTGCTGGTGCCCAGCGAGGACTACGGCATCGACCTCGAAGCCGAAGTCGTGGTGATCACCGACGACGTGCCGATGGCCGCGACGCCCGCGCAGGCCGCGCAGCACATCCAGCTGGTCGGCCTGGTCAACGACGTCTCGCTGCGCGGCCTGATTCCGAACGAACTGGCCAAGGGTTTCGGCTTCCTGCAGTCCAAGCCGCGCTCGGCGCTGTCGCCGGTGTTCGTCACGCCGGACGAACTCGGCGACGCATGGCATGGCGACAAGCTGCATCTGCCGATGCGCACCTGGATCAACGGCGCCTGGTTCGGCGAAGCCGAATGCGGCGTCGACATGCAGTTCGATTTCGCGCAGCTGGTGGCGCATGCGGCGAAGACGCGTCCGCTCACCGCGGGCACCATCGTCGGCTCCGGCACCATCGCCAACGAAGACACCGGCAAGGGTGCTTCGTGTCTGGCCGAGCAGCGCACGGTCGAAACCCTGCGCGACGGCAAGCCGAGCACACCGTTCCTGAAGTACGGCGACGTGATCCGCATCGACGTGACGGATCGCGACAACGTGTCGATCTTCGGTGCGATCGAGCAACTTATTGCGTCGCCAGCGCACTGATACGGCGTCGCTCGTTCGACACGAGCTGGACACGGAACCTTCACAGAAGAGCCTGCATTGCAGGCTCTTTTCATGTGCGCTGCATGTTCAGGAAATGTAGAGGCATATAACCCGTCCCCTAACGTGGGCTGTACGAGTGCGCACGATCGCGACGCGATTCTCGCCATCGCATCGGAACATTCCTCTACTATCGACCCGGTTTTCGTCCGGCAGAAGTGGTTTGACGAAACAGGGGGATGTCGGTTTCGGGTTCGCGTATTGCGCGGCCTCCACATCTTTTTGCAGAGTCAGGCAACGCTGTGTTCCAACGTATCCTGCTTGTGTGTGTGGGCAACATTTGCCGTAGCCCCACCGCCGAATACCTGTTGAGGGATCGCCTGTGCGATGCCTCGCTCGAGATATCGAGCGCCGGCCTGGGCGCGCTCGAAGACCATCCCATGGACGCCACGGCGGCTGCGCTTCTTGCGGAGCACGGCATCGATGCGAGCGCGCATCGCGGACGCCAGCTGCAGCCGTCGATGCTGCACGAGGTGGACCTCGTGCTGGTGATGGAGAAAAGCCATGCCGCCCGCATTGCGCGCCTCGCGCCCGAGGCCAGCGGGAAAGTGCTCCTGCTCGGCAAGTGGCTAGGTGAAAAGGAGATTCCAGACCCGTACGGGCAATCGCGCCCGGCCTTCGAGCATGTCTACGGACTGATCGACCAGGCCATCGCGCGCTGGCAGCCGTATCTGACCCCCTCCTTCTCCAGAGCGGCCTCCTCATGACCGATCCCCGCCCCGTTACCCAGCAGCGCAATGACGAAGAACTCGACCTCGGTGCGATTCTCGGCACGCTGGTCGACAACAAGTGGCTGATCTTCGCCATCACCGGCCTGTTCCTCGCCTGCAGCCTCGCCTACGCCTTGCTCGCCACGCCGATCTACCAGGCCGACGCGATGGTGCAGGTGGAACAGAAAGTGCCCGAACTGCCCGGCATCAGCGCACTGAGCCAGACGCTGGGTGCGTCCAACTCGCAGGCCAACACCGAGATCGCGCTGATCACCTCGCGCGCGGTGATCGGCAAGGCGGTGGACGATCTGAAGCTCGACATCAATGTGTCGGCGCGCCATTTCCCGCTGATCGGCACCGGCATCGCGCGGCGCTTCGCTTCGGCCAACCCTGGCGAACTGGCCAGCCCGCTGCTCGGTTTCAACCGTTACGACTGGGGCGGCTCGAAGCTGGAGCTGCAGCGCATCGAAGTGCCGGACGACCTGCTCGGCAAGACCATGACGCTGATCGCCGGCGAGAACGGCGCGTACACGCTGTTCAGTCCCGACGGCGACGAACTGCTGCAGGGCGCGCCCGGCCAGATCGCCACCGGCCACGGCGTGACTTTCCAGGTCGGCGTGCTCAAGGCCAATCCCGGCACGCGCTTCGACGTGCGGCGCGAACGCGCGCTCACCACCATCAACCAGCTGCAGACCGCCATCCAGGCCACCGAGAAGGGCAAGGACTCCGGCATCATCGGCCTCTCGTACCAGAACGCCAACGCCAGGCTCGCGGTGTCGCTGCTCGACCGCGTCAGCGAGTGGTACGTGCGCCAGAACGTGGAATGGAACGCGGCCGAAGCGGCCAACAGCCTGAAGTTCGTGCAGGAACAGCTGCCCAAGGTGCGGCAGGACCTGGACCGCGCGCAGGCCGCGCTCAATGCGTTCCAGATCCAGGCCAAGTCGGTCGACATCACCATGCAGACCAAGGCGCTGCTGGACCAGAGCGTGGCGGTCGAGGCCAATATCCAGCAGCTGCGCATGCAGCAGGCCGACATCCAGCGCCGCTTCACGCCGGCGCATCCGGCCTACAAAGCGCTGATGCAGCAGATCGGCCAGCTGGAGGCGCAGAAGAGCGACATGGACAAGCAGGTCGGCGTGTTGCCCGACACCCAGCAGGAACTGCTCAAGCTCACCCGCGACGTCGAAGTCAGCAACCAGACCTACACCGGCCTGCTCAACCAGGCGCAGCAGCTGGACATCGCGCGCGCCGGCAAGGTCGGCAACGTGCATATCGTCGACAACGCCCAGGTGGACGTCACCAGCCCGGTGAAGCCGAAGAAGGTGCTGGTGGTGTTCGGCGGCACGTTTGTCGGCGCCTTCCTCGCCTTCGGCCTGGTGTTCGTGCGCCAGATGCTGAACCGCGGCGTGGAAGAGCCCTCGGTGATCGAGCAGCTGGGCCTGCCGGTCTATGCCTCGGTGCCGGTCAGCCCGACCGAGCACGAGATCGGCCTGTCCGACCACGCGCGCGGCGACGGCAGGCATCATCTGCTGGCGATCAGTTCGCCGGCGGATCTGGCCACCGAGGCCCTGCGCAGCCTGCGCACCAGCCTGCATTTCGCCCGGATGGAGGCGAAGAACAATGTACTGATGATCTCCGGCTCCAGTCCGGAGGCCGGCAAGACCTTCGTTTCCGCCAACCTCGCCGCGGTGATGGCGCAGGCCGGGCAGCGCGTGCTGGTGATCGACGGCGACATGCGCAAGGGCACGCTGCACAAGGTGATGGGCGGACGGCCGAACAATGGCCTGTCCGAACTGATTTCCGGCCAGATCGACGTGGACACGGCGATCCGCCCGCTGGCCTCGCTGGAAAACCTGCACTACATCGCGCGCGGCAAGGTGCCGCCGAACCCGTCGGAGCTGCTGATGAACCAGCGTTTCGCCGAGGTCATGGAGCAGCTGATGCCGCGCTACGACCTGGTGCTGATCGATACGCCGCCGATCCTGGCGGTGACGGATGCCTCGATCATCGGCCACATGGCCGGCACCTGCCTGCTGGTGGTGCGCTTCGGCCTCAATCAGGCGCGCGAAATCGCCCTGGCCCGCCAGCGCTTTGCGCAGAACGGCGTGGAGATCAAGGGCGCCATCTTCAACGCGGTCGAGCGCCGCAGCAGCGGCTACTACTCGTACGGCTACTACGAATACAAGAACGGCACGTAAGCAGCGGGCGCGCGAGCGGAGCCGCGATGGCTCCGCCCGCGCATGAATGGCGGTGTTGCGCGCGAGCGGATTTGCGATGCGCGTCGTGAATTTGGCCGTCACGCTTCATGAACCTGTCAAGAGTGCAGGCGAACATCTGGACGTTTGGACGGCTAAACGTTGATGCGTTTCGCTGTATCTGAAATGCGTCGCGCACGCGTCGTCGTGCTTCAGGTGTGAGTAAAGAAGCGCTTGCCACAGTACGTGGCTCTCGTGTTCGCAGCCGAGCCGAGAGGCTCTCCCCTTCACGGTCCATCGACACAGGCTAAGACGCCGGACCGCCACTATCTGGAAGATCGGATGCAGCAAGTGATCAATGCCAAGATTGCCGTCATCGGCCTGGGCTACGTCGGCCTCCCCCTGGCCGTGGAATTCGGCAAGAAGTACGACACGGTGGGCTTCGATATCCGCACCGCGCGGGTGGAAGAACTGCGTGCCGGAAAAGATTCGACGCTGGAAGTGGAAGCCGAGGAACTGCAGTCCGCCACGCGGCTGCGCTACAGCGACGCGCTGGAAGACCTGCGCGACCGCAACGTCTATATCGTGACGGTGCCCACGCCGATCGACGCGGCCAAGCGGCCGGACCTGGGGCCGCTGGTCAAGGCCAGCCAGATGCTGGCGACGGTGCTCAAGCGCGGCGACGTGGTGGTGTACGAGTCCACGGTCTATCCAGGCTGCACCGAAGAGGTGTGCGTGCCGCTGCTGGAAGCCGGCTCGGGCCTGAAGTTCAACCAGGATTTCTTCGCCGGCTACAGCCCGGAGCGAATCAACCCGGGCGATAAGCAGCATCGCGTGACGACGATCCTCAAGGTCACCTCCGGCTCCACGCCGGAAGCGGCGAGCTACGTCGACGCGCTGTACTCCAGCATCATCACCGCCGGCACGCACAAGGCCAGCAGCATCAAGGTGGCCGAGGCGGCGAAGGTGATCGAGAACACCCAGCGCGACCTCAATATCGCGCTGGTGAACGACCTGGCGATGCTGTTCAACAAGCTGGGCATCGACACGCTCGAAGTGCTGGAAGCGGCGGGCACGAAGTGGAACTTCCTGCCATTCCGTCCGGGCCTGGTCGGCGGCCATTGCATCAGCGTCGATCCGTATTACCTGACGCACAAGGCGCAGGAAGTAGGGCACCACCCGGATGTGATCCTGGCGGGCCGGCGCACCAACGATGGCATGGGTCCCTACGTGGCCGGTGAAGTGGTGCGCCTGATGGTGCGCAAGGGCATCAACCCGGTGCGCGCGAAAGTGCTGGTGCTGGGCCTGGCCTTCAAGGAGAACTGCCCGGACCTGCGCAACACCCGCGTGATCGACATCGTGCAGGCCTTGCGCGACTACAACGCCGAGGTGGATGTCCACGATCCCTGGGTGGACGCGGACGAGTGCCGGCACGAATACGGCCTGGCGACGATCGGCGATCCCTCGCGCGGCTCGTACGACGCCGTGATCGTGGCCGTGGGCCATCGCGAGTTCGCCTCGCAGGGCGCCGCGGGCATCCGCAGCTACGGCAAGCCCGAATCGGTGGTCTACGACGTGAAGTACGTACTGCCGCGCGAGGCGGTAGACGGGAGGTTGTGATGAAAATCCTGGTGACCGGCACGGCAGGCTTTATCGGTTCGCACGTCGCACGCAAGCTGCTGGCGCGCGGCGACGAAGTGATCGGTGTGGACAACCTCAACGACTACTACGACGTGGGCTTGAAGAAGGCGCGTCTGGCACGCGTGCAGGCTTTCCCGGGCTATACGCATGTCAAGGCCGATCTGGCCGACCGCAACGCCATGGAAAAGCTGTTCGCCGACCATCGCCCGCAGCGCGTGGTGAATCTCGCCGCGCAGGCCGGCGTGCGCTACGCCGCCACCAATCCGCATGTGTACGTGAGCAGCAACGTCACCGGCTTCCTGCACGTGCTGGAAGGCTGCCGCCACCACGGCGTGGAACATCTGGTATTCGCCTCGACCAGCTCGGTCTACGGCGCCAACCGCGACCTGCCGTTCTCCGAGCACCGCCCGGCCGAGCATCCGCTGACGCTCTACGCCGCCACCAAGAAAGCCAACGAGCAGATGGCGCACAGCTACGCCCATCTGTATGGGCTGCCGGCCACGGGCCTGCGCTTCTTTACCGTGTACGGTCCCTGGGGCCGGCCGGACATGGCGCTGTTCCTGTTCACCAAGGCCATCCTTGCGGGCGAACCGATCCGTGTGTTCAACGAAGGCCGGCACAAGCGCAGCTTCACGTATATCGACGACATCGTCGAAGGCGTGGTGCGCGCCCTCGACACCGTGGCCGGCAAGGACCAGGCATGGGACGCCATGCGCCCGGACCCCGCCACCAGCGGCGTCGCGCCCTACCGCCTCTACAACATCGGCAACGAGCAGCCGGTGGAACTGCTGCGCTACATCGAGGTGCTGGAGCAGTGCCTCGGGCGCAAAGCCACCATGGAAATGCTGCCGCTGCAGGCCGGCGACGTGCCCGAGACCGAGGCGGACGTATCGAGCCTGGTCGAGGCCGTGGGCTACCGGCCGAAGGTGTCGGTGGAGCAGGGCATCGCGGCCTTCGTGGACTGGTATCGAACCTATTACCCCGCCGCGGCTCCCCGCGCGGCCGTCGCAGGAGTCGCTTCATGAAGAACTTTGCTTTGATCGGCGCCGCCGGCTATATCGCCCCGCGCCACATGCAGGCCATCCGCGACACCGGCAACAAGCTGGTGGCCGCCTATGACCCGAACGATTCGGTCGGCGTGATCGACAGCTACTTCCCCGAGGCCGACTTCTTCACCGAATTCGAGCGCTTCGACCGCCATATCGACAAGATGCGCCGCGCCAGCCATCCGCAGCGCGCCGACTATGTGGCGATCTGCTCGCCCAACTACCTGCACGACTCGCATATGCGCTTCGCCATGCGCTCCGGCGCCGACGCCATATGCGAGAAGCCGCTGGTGCTCAATCCGTGGAATATCGACGGCCTGCGCGAGATCGAGCAGGACACCGGACGCAAGATCAACACCATCCTGCAGCTGCGCCTGCACCCGGCCATCGTGGCGCTGCGCGAGAAAGTGCGTTCCTCCAAGCGCGCCGCCAAGCACGAGGTGGATCTGGCCTATGTGACGTCGCGCGGCCACTGGTACCTGCAGTCGTGGAAGGGCGACGCCAAGAAGTCCGGCGGGATCGCCACCAATATCGGCGTGCATTTCTTCGACATGCTGCATTTCATCTTC
This sequence comes from Dyella sp. SG609, assembly GCF_012275375.1. Taxonomy (GTDB): domain Bacteria; phylum Pseudomonadota; class Gammaproteobacteria; order Xanthomonadales; family Rhodanobacteraceae; genus Dyella_D; species Dyella_D marensis. Next base: position 54,554 of record NZ_JAAZQJ010000003.1, read on the forward strand.
GGCGAACTGCAGCAGAACGTGGTGCACCAGCTGTCCGACACCAAGGCCGGCGGCTATCTGGAATACGAGCATGGCCGCGTGCGCTGGTTCCTCTCGGTGGACGTGGAAGACGTGCCCGCCGCGCAGCGCCTGGCCGGCCAGCGCACCTACCGCTCCATCACGGTGGACGGCGAGGAGATCGAGTTCTCCGGCGGCTTCACCGACCTGCACACGCGCAGCTACCAGGAGATCCTGGCCGGCCGCGGCTTCGGGCTGGAGGAAAACCGCTGCGCCATCACCACGGTGTCGGATATCCGCCACGCGGCGCCGGTCGGCCTGCGCGGCGAATACCACCCCTTCCTCACACGCAATGCCGGCTGAGGCGCTTATGGCCTATTACCAACATCCCAGCGCGATCGTCGACGACGGCGCCCAGATCGGCGACGACTCGCGCGTATGGCATTTCGTCCACGTCTGCGGCGGCGCGCGCATCGGCAAGGGCGTGTCGCTGGGGCAGAACGTGTTCGTCGGCAACCGCGTGGTGATCGGCGACCACTGCAAGGTGCAGAACAACGTGTCGGTGTACGACAACGTGACGCTGGAAGAGGGTGTGTTCTGCGGCCCCAGCATGGTGTTCACCAATGTCTACAACCCGCGCTCGCTGATCGAGCGCAAGGACGAATACCGCGACACCCTGGTCAGGCGCGGCGCCACCCTGGGCGCCAACTGCACCATCGTCTGCGGCGTCACCGTGGGCGAGTACGCCTTTGTCGGCGCCGGCGCGGTGGTGACCCAGGACGTGCCGGCCTATGCGCTGATGGTCGGCGTGCCGGCGCGCCAGATCGGCTGGATGAGCGAATACGGCGAGCAGCTCGACCTGCCGCTCAGCGGCTCCGGCGAAGCGCTGTGCCCGCATACCGGCAAGCGCTATGTGCTGCGCGAGGGCCGGGTCGGGCGCGAGGAGGTCACCGCGTGATCGACTTCATCGACCTCAAGGCGCAGCAGGCGCGCATCAAGGCGCAGATCGACGAGGGCATCCAGCGCGTGCTCGCGCACGGGCAGTTCATCCTCGGGCCCGAGGTGGCGGAGCTGGAAGAAAAGCTCGCCGCCTACGTGGGCGCGAAGCACTGCATCAGCTGCGCCAACGGCACCGACGCGCTGCAGATCGCGCTGATGGCGCTGGGCGTGGGGCCGGGCGACGAAGTGATCATGCCGGGCTTCACCTTTATCGCCACCGCCGAAACGGCGGCGATCCTGCATGCGAAGCCGGTGTACGTGGATATCGATCCGCATACCTATCTGATGGATCCGGCCCTGCTGGAGGCGGCCATCACGCCGCGCACCCGCGCCATCATGCCGGTATCCATCTACGGCCAGTGCATGGACGCCGACGCGATCAATGCGATCGCCGCGCGCCACGGCCTGCCGGTGATCGAGGACGCCGCGCAGAGCTTCGGCGCCAACTACAAGGGCCGCCGTTCCTGCAATCTCAGCACCATCGCCTGCACCAGCTTCTTCCCGAGCAAGCCGCTGGGCTGCTATGGCGATGGCGGCGCGATGTTCACCAACGACGACGCACTGGCCACCGCCATGCGCCAGATCGCGCGGCACGGCCAGGATCGCCGCTACCACCACGCGCGGGTCGGCATGAACAGCCGCCTGGATACGCTGCAGGCGGCGATCCTGCTGCCGAAGCTGGCGATCCTGGATGAGGAGATCCGCCAGCGCCAGCAGGTGGCGGCGGCGTATGCGCGGCACCTGGGCGAGGCCGGCGTAGCACCGCCGTTCGTCGAGTCGCACAACCTCAGCGTGTATGCGCAGTACACCATCCGCGTGGAGGAGCGCGAAGCGCTGCAGGCGCGGCTGAAGGAAGCCGGCGTGCCGACCGTGGTGCATTACCCCGTGCCGCTGAACCGGCAGCCGGCAGTGGCCGACGCGGACGCGCAACTGCCGGTCGGCGACCAGGCCGCACGCGAAGTGCTCAGCCTGCCGATGCATCCGTACCTGTCCGAGGCGCAGATCGCGACGATCGTCGAGGGTCTCGCCGCGGTACCGGCGAGGTAGGCGCCGTGATTGACCTGCTCGCCCGCTGCATCAGCGGCTCCGTGAACTGGGCGGAGCGCCGCAGCCATGCGCGGCGCCTGCGCGGCTACCCGGGCGTGGCGGCCTCCGCCACGGTGGGGCTGGGCAGCAAGCTGATCGGGCCGAAGGAGAACTTCCGCATCGGCGAGCACAGCTATCTCAACCAGGCGCACCTGTCCTGCGGGCCGGGTTCGCGCGTGGTGATCGGGCGCGGCTGCGCCATCGGCTACAATGTGTCGATCAAGGCGCTCACGCACGACCCGGCCAAGCCGACCACCAATGCCGAAGGTCCGCTGCGCCACGTCGAGCGCGACATCGTGATCGGCGACGACTGCTGGATCGGCGACAACGTGTTTATCCGCGAAGGCGTGGTGCTGGGCGACCGCATCATCGTCGGCGCCAATTCGGTGGTGACCCGGTCCTTCGCCGGCAACCAGATCATCGCCGGCATTCCCGCCCGGGTCATCCGGGAGCGCTGAGGCCATGCGCACGCCTGCCACTCGCGACGACATCCACGTGCTGGTCATACCGTCCTGGTATCCGGCCCGGCCCGGCGACATCAGCGGCAGCTTCTTCCGCGAACAGGCGCTGGCCCTGCACTGGCATGGCTGCAAAGTGGGCGTGATCTATCCGCAGCTGCGCTCGCTGCGCCACTGGCGCGGCCCGGCCGGCGGCGAACGCGGACTGCGCCGCGAGTTCGACCAGGGCATGCCGGTGCTGCGCTCGCCGGGCGTCAATCCGTTCCCGCTGCTGCACGGCGCCGCCGCCGCATGGTGGGTGCGCCATGGGCTGAAGCTTTATCGGCGCTACGTGGCCGAGTTCGGGCGCCCGGACGTGGTGCACGCGCATGCCGCGCTGTACGGCGGCGCGCTGGCGCGGCAGATCTGGCTGCGCGAAGGCGTGCCGTACGTGCTGACCGAGCACAGCTCGATGTATCCGCGCGGCCGGGTCAGCCGCACGCAGGCGCGCATCGCCCGCGAGGCGGCGCGCGAGGCGCGGCGGCGCTTTGCGGTGAGCGCATCCTTCGGTGGTTTCCTGGAAGGCTATTTCGGCGCCGACGCGGGATCGTGGGAGGTGATGCCGAACATCGTCGACGCCTCGTTCGGCGAGCGCCCGCTGGGCGAGCCGGCGGTCGGCGGCGACTTCACTTTTCTTACCGTGGGTGGCCTCAACGAGAACAAAGGCATCCACCTGCTGTTCGAGGCCTTCGCGCGCGGCTTCGCCAGCGAGCCGGGCGTGCGCCTGCGCATCGGCGGGCATGGGCCGGAACGCGCGCGGCTGGAGAAACTCGCCGCGCAGCTGGGCATCGCCGACCGCGTCGCCTTCCTCGGCGCGCTGACGCGCCAGCAGGTGGCGGAGGAACTGGCGCGCGTGCAGGCCCTGGTGCATCCCAGCCGCTACGAAACCTTCGGCGTCGCCATCGTGGAAGCGCTGGCGATGGGCCGCCCGGTGGTGGCCACGCGCTGCGGCGGCCCGGAAGGCATCGTCACCGCGCGCGACGGCCTGCTGGTGCCGGTGGACGACATCGACGCACTGGCGCGGGCCATGCACGAATTGCGCGCGAATATCGGCCATTACGATGCGGCGGCCATCCGCCAGGCCTGCCTGGCGCGCTTCGGCGAAGCCGCCGTGGTGGCTCGCCTGCGCGAAACCTACGAAGCGGCGGCGGGACGGAAACTGCCCGCCGCGCACGATCGCGTGGTCGTGCCGCTGCGCAAGGCGGTCGGCCAGTGAACAAGAACAAGCTGCTCGGCTTCGCGCTCGGTCCGCTCGGTTCGGCGGCGGTCGGCTTTGTCACCCTGCCGATGCTGGCCTGGTTCTTCAGCGCCGAGGACATCGGCCGCATCTCCATGCTGCAGGTGGCGACCAACTTCGCGGTGATCCTGTTCACCTTCGGGCTGGATCAGAGCTATGCGCGCGAGTACCACGAGTCCGCCGACAAGCCCGCGTTGCTGAAGGCGGCGGCGCTGCCGGGCCTGGTCGTGCTGGGCGTGCTGCTGGCGGCGCTGCTGGGCATGGCGCCGGGCTTGTTGTCGCAGGCCTTGTTCGCGGTGGACGACGGCGCGCTCAGCGCGATCGCCGCGGCTTCGATCTTTGCCACCTTCGTCTCGCGCTTCCTGTCGGTGATCCTGCGCATGGAAGAGAAGGGCTTCGCCTTCTCCATGAGCCAGGTGCTGCCGAAGCTGCTGTTCCTGGCCCTGGTGGTGGCGTATGCGCTGGCGGTGCCGGGGCGCACCTTCTTCATGCTGCTGGCCGCGTACACGCTGTCGATCGTCGCGGTGATGTTCGCCTATGCGTGGAACACGCGGCATGCCTGGGTGCCGGCGCTGGCGGCGCGGCTGGACCGGCGGCGGCTGCGCCCGCTGATGGCGTTCGGTTTTCCGCTGATCTTCGGCGGCGTCGCATCCTGGGCGCTGATGGCGATGGATAGGGTGTTCCTGCGCCAGTTGTCGACGCTGACCGAGCTTGGCGTGTTCTCGGTGGCGGCCAGCATCGCGGCCGCGGCCGGCATCGTGTCCAGCATCTTCTCCACCGTGTGGGCGCCGACCGTCTACCGCTGGGCCGCCGAAGGCGATGCGCAGGCAAAGATCGACGCGGTCACCGGCCATCTGCTGGCCGCGGTGGTGCTGATCTTCGTCGCCACCGGCCTGCTGTCCTGGGTGCTGGCCCTGGTGCTGCCTTCGACTTACGACCGCGTGCAGTACATCGTCGCCGCCAGCCTGGCGCCGCCGCTGCTGTATGCGCTGTCGGAATGCGCCGCGGTGGGCATCAGCCTCGCGCGGCGCAGCCTGTATTCGATGCTGGCTTCGTTCCTGGCGGCGGCGCTGAACGTGGCGGGCAACTATCTGCTGGTGCCGCGGCTGGGCGCGGGCGGCGCGGCGATTTCCACCGCGGTGTCGTTCCTGCTGTTCCTGATCGTGCGCACCGAATTCTCGTGCCGTGTGTGGCGCCCCGTGCCGCGCGCGCGGCTGTATCTGGCGACCTCGGCGGCGACCGGCCTGGCGGTGGCCTTCGTGCTGTCCGGCGAGCGCCACCGCGGGCTGTTCCTGTGGCTGTGGGCGGGCCTGGGCCTGCTGTCGCTGGCCTGGTTCCGTCCTTCGCTGGCGCTGGCGCTGCAGGCCAGCGTAAAGCTGATGCAGGGTGCGCGGCTGCGCGCGGCGAACGTATCGCCGCAGCTGCGCAGGAATGGAGTGCAATGAGCAAGGTCAATCTTTTCCTGTTCGCGGCCCATCATGCGACCGGCAACGTGGCGGCGCAGCGTTTCAAGGGCCTGGTGAAATACCTGGACGCGGATCGCTACCGCGTCCACGTGCTGGCGCGCGCGCATGGCGCCGCGCCTGTCGTGGCCGGCTCGCCCGCGGTGGAAGTGATTCCGCTGCCGGGGCATTGCGTGGGCAGCGAGTCCTCGCTGGCGTCGTCGCTGCTGAGCATGGCCTCGGCCTTCGTGCCGGCCCTGCCGTTCTCGCCGCTGGCGCGCGGCTCCGCCGCGCGCCGCCCGTGGCTGGTCAATGCGCTGGCCGAGGCGGACCGCCGCTGCGGCGAACGCATCGCCGCCGGCGAACGCTGCGTGGCCGTGGGCACCTACTCGCCGATCGACGCATTGATCGCCGCATCCAGCCTGGCTTCGCGCCACGGCCTGCCGTGCATCCAGGATTTCCGCGACGGCCTGGTGTTCGAGCCGCTGGGCCGCGCCGGCCGCGTCGCCGACGCCGCGCGCCGCATGATCGAGGCGCGCGTGATCGAAGCGGCCAGCCTGGTCACCTCGGTGAGCCCCGCGCTGGTGGAAGATTTCGCGCGCCGCTATCCGGGCAAGCGCGTCGGCCTGCTGCCGAACGGCTTCGATCCGGACGACTTCGCCGCGCATATGGACGAGGACGCGCAGGAAGCCGCCGCCCTGCTGGCGCGCCAGATTCCGCCAGGCGCCATGCTGATCGGCCATTTCGGCCGCGTCGGCGCCAGCGATGCGTCGGCGTCGCAAAGCCTGGACCGCTTCGTGTCGCTGATGAACGCGATCGAGGACGGCCAGGCGCGCCGCCACGTGCTGTTCGTGGGCGAGCTGACCGAGCGCGAACAGCAGTCGCTGCAGCGCGCGCGCTTCGGCGTCACCACCATCAAGCCGGTGCGGCGCGGGCTGGCCCTGCAGCTGATGAAGCGCTGCGACCGCCTGCTGCTGCTTACCGGCAACCGCGTGTGCTGCGCCACCGGCAAGGTGTTCGAGTACCTGGCCTCGGGCGTGCCGGTGGTGTGCGTGTCGGGCGTGGAGAACGCGGCCTCGTCGATCCTGGCCGAGACCGGCGCCGGCCAGACCCTGGTGACGCAAGGCGGCGGCGAAAGCGCCGAAGCCCTGCGCCGGATCATTGCCGCGCCGGCGGAAGGACGCCGCGACATCGGCGCCTACAGCAAGGTGGCGCAAGCCGGCGTGCTGGATCGCTGGATCGCCGACATGGTGGCCCTATGAATCCGTCCCTCTCTCCTTCGATGCGCGGCATGCGCAGCCCGGTGCCGATGAGCGAGCGCAGCATCACGCGCCGGCATCTGTTCCTGCTGGCGGCGATCGGCCTGCTGTTCCTGGCGGTGGTGATCCCCAACTCGCTGCCGGTGCCCACCGCGGCGATGCTGGGCCTGACCGCGGTGCTGGCGCTGCCCGGCTTCCGCTTCGGCCTGGGCTTCAAGAAGCTGCTGGCGCTGTACGTGTGCACGGCCATGGTGACCGTGATCTACACCGCGGTCGGCTATCTCAACGACGCGCCGCCGGAAGCCGCGGCGCAGATGCTGGTGATCTACATCCTCTCGCCGCTGCTGTGGATGCTGGTGGCCGCGGGGCTGATGCGCGCGCCGGGGCCGGAGCGGCTGGTGGACTGGTTCGCGATCCTCACCGTGTTCGCCTGCGCCAGCGTGGCCTTGTACTTCTATCTGTACTTCCACTACGGCGCGGACGCCGTGTCGTTCTTCTTCAAGGGGCAGGCCAACATCAACCTGCAGGGCGGCTTCGCCGGCGCGATCATGCACGTGTACGGCTCGCTGATCTTCCTGGCGGGCGGTTTCTACAGCTCGCCCGAACTGATCCGCAGCCGCCTGCTGCGCATGGCGGTGCTGGCGATGATCTTCGTCTGCGCGGTGACCTCGGGCCGTTCGGCGCTGATCCTGGCCATTCCGGTGGGCTGGGTGCTGGGGCGCCTGCTGGCGCCGCGCACGCTCGGCTTCCATCGCAGCCTGACCTCGCCGCTGTCGCGCATGATCAAGGTGGGCCTGCCGATGCTGGTGGGCATGGTCGCGGTGGTGGTGCTGCTGCAGACCTATACCAGCGTGCGCCTGGACGTGATCTACGACAGCTTCGCCGACAAGATCAGCTCCGGCGGCGGCACCTCGCGCGTGGGCATGGCCGGTTCGCTGTTCCAGGGCATTCTCGACAATGGCGGCATCGGGGCGGGCCACGGCAAGGGCGTGAGCTTCGTCAGCAGCGCCGAATACCCGTGGCGCTACGAGCTGGTGTGGCTGGCCACCATCTACCGCGTGGGCCTGCTGGGCGCGGCGGTGTATGCGTTCCCGTTCTTCGTCTACATCGTGCGCGTGCTGCGCCTGGCCAGGGCCAGGCAGCTGCCGCCGCACCACAAGTTCCTGTTCAGCGCCTTCGTGGCCGCGTTCATCGCCTCCAATACCAATCCTTATATCGAAGCGTTCGCGTTCCAGTGGATGTACACCATCCCGCTGGTGGCGCTGTTCGTGGAATACCCCGCCGGGGTGGAGCGCGTGCCTGCATGAAGCGTCTGAAGGTGATCCTGTTCGCCCGTTACTCCAGGCTGGGGCCCAGCACGCGCCTGCGCAGCCTGCAGTACCTGGAAGAGCTGGAACGTCGAGGCATCGACGTGGACGTGCACGAGCTGTTTCCGGATTCGTATCTGGAAGGTCTCTACGGCGGGCGCCCGCAGGCGACCAGGTACACCGCGTGGCGCTATTACGGCCGGCGCATCGCCGAACTGATGCGCAACAGCGACCACGACCTGGCCTGGATCGAGGGCGAGCTGTTTCCGTACCTGCCCTACGGCCTGGAAGCGCTGCTGTCGCGCCATGCGCGGCCCTACGTGGTGGACTACGACGACGCGCTGTTCCACAAGTACGATCTCTCGCCCAGCCCCGTGGTGCGCCGCGTGCTCGGCCGCAAGATCGACCGCGTGATGGCGCGCTCCGCCTGCGTGATCGCCGGCAATCCGTACCTCGCCGCGCGCGCCGAGCAGGCCAAGGCGGGCCGGGTGGAGATCATCCCCACGGTGGTGGACGAATTGCGCTACGACACGGTGGAGCATGGCGGCCGCGCGCAGCCGGTGATCGGCTGGATCGGCTCGCCGGCCACCGAGCATTACGCCCTGGACCTGCGCGACGTGCTGATGGACGTGTGCGCCGGCGGCGCGGCACGCGTGCTGCTGGTCGGCGCGCGGCCCGAAGTGGCGGCGCAGTTCGAGGGCGTGGCGGTGGACGTGCTGCCCTGGTCCGAGGAAACCGAAGCCGAGCTGATCGCCCAGATGGACGTCGGCATCATGCCGCTGCGCGACGGACCGTGGGAACGCGGCAAGTGCGGCTACAAGATCATCCAGTACATGGCCTGCGGGTTGCCGGTGGTCGCCTCGCCCGTAGGCGTCAACGCGGACATCGTGCGGCACGGCGACAACGGCTTTCTCGCCTCCAACGATGAGGACTGGCGCCAGGGCCTGCGCCAGCTGATCGGCAGCCCCGAGCTGCGCGCGCGCCAGGGGCGCGCCGGCCGCCACCGGGTGGAAGACCATTACAGCCTCGCCTCGCAGGCCCCGCGCCTGGCCGACGTGCTGCGCAACGCGGAGGCACGCTGATGTGCGGCATCGCCGGATTGTGGATACCTGCCGGCGCGCCGCGCGGGCGGCTGGAGCGCCAGGCGCTGGCGATGACCGCGCGCCTGCTGCATCGTGGCCCGGACGACGGCGGCGTGTGGGCCGATGAGGCTTCCGGCATCGCATTGGCGCAGCGGCGCCTGGCGATCATCGATCTCTCGCCGGCCGGGCATCAGCCGATGTATTCGGCCTGCGGCCGCTATACGGCGGTGTTCAACGGCGAGATCTACAACCATCTCGACCTGCGCGCACGCCTGGCCGCCGAAGGCAACGCGCCGGCATGGCGTGGCCACTCGGACACCGAAACCCTGGTGGCCTGCATCGCCGCGTGGGGACTGGAAGCCGCGCTCAAGGCCTGCATCGGCATGTTCGCTCTGGCACTGTGGGACCGCCGCGACCGCAGCCTCGCGCTGGCGCGCGACCGCCTGGGCGAGAAGCCGCTGTACTACGGCTGGCAGGGCGAGGCGCTGGTGTTCGGTTCCGAGCTGAAGGCGCTGAAGGCGTACGAGGGTTTCCGCCCCGACGTCGACCGCGACGCGCTCACCCTGCTGCTGCGCCACAACTGCGTGCCGGCGCCGTACAGCATCTACCGCGGCGTGGCCAAGCTGCGGCCGGGCCATGTGCTGCGGCTGCAGGCGGGCGGTCCGCGCGAAGCGGAGCCGCAGCCGTACTGGCGCTACAACGACGTGGTCGCCGAAGGCATGGCCGAGCCGTTCTTCGGCAGCGAGCAGGAGGCCGTGGACGCGCTGGAGTCGCAGATCGCGCAGAGCGTGCGCGCGCAGATGCTGGCGGACGTGCCGCTGGGCGCCTTCTTGAGTGGCGGCATCGACAGCAGCACCATCGTCGCGCTGATGCAGAAGCAGAGCAGCCGCCCGGTAAAGACCTTCACCATCGGTTTCGGCGAGGACGGCTACGACGAAGCCACGCATGCCAAGGCAGTGGCCGCGCACCTGGGTACCGAGCACACCGAGCTGTACGTGCGGCCCGACGATGCGCTGGCGGTGATCCCCAAGCTGCCCGGCATGTTCTGCGAGCCGTTCGCCGACAGTTCGCAGATTCCCACTTACCTGGTCAGCCAGCTGGCGCGCCGCCATGTCACCGTCGCGCTCAGCGGCGATGCCGGCGACGAGCTGTTCGGCGGCTACAACCGTTACCTCGCCGCGCGGCGGGTGTGGGAACGCATGCAACGCCTGCCGTCGTTTGTGCGCCACGCCGCCGCTGGCGCCCTGCGCGCGGTGCCGCCGGCCACCTGGGACAGGTGGTACGAACGCGCCCGCGTGCTTTTACCTAAGCGCATGCACGTGGCCACGCCGGGCGACAAGGCGCAGAAGCTGGCCGGCGTGCTCGCGCTTTCCAGCGGGCAGCAGTTCTTCCACCAGCTCACCAGCCAGTGGAGCGAGCCGGAACACCTCGTGCACGGCGCGGCGGAACCGGCGACCTTGCTGACCGATCCGCAGGCCTGGCCGCAGACCGACAGCTTCGAGCACTGGATGATGGCGATGGATGCGCAGGCCTATATGGCCGACGACATCCTGGTGAAGGTGGACCGCGCGGCCATGGCCAACAGCCTGGAGACGCGCGTGCCCCTGCTCGATCCGCGCGTGGTCTCGCTGGCCTGGCGCATGCCGCTGCATCTGAAGATCCGCGACGGCCAGGGCAAGTGGCTGCTGCGCCAGGTGCTGTACCGGCATGTGCCGAAGGAATTGATCGAACGCCCGAAGCAGGGCTTCGGCGTGCCGCTCGACAGCTGGCTGCGCGGACCTTTGCGCGACTGGGCGGAAAGCCTGCTCGACGAAGGACGCCTGCGCCGCGAAGGCTATCTGCGCCACGCGCCGATCCGGCGCGTCTGGCAGGAGCATCTGAGCGGCAAGCGCAACTGGCAGCACCAGCTGTGGAACGTATTGATGTTCCAGGCCTGGCTGGGCGCCGAACAGGGGGAAACGGCATGAACGCGGCCACGGCAGGAAGGCGCATGCGCCGCCTGTGGCGCAGCCGCGCGAGCGACCCTTATCCCCGGAGCGGCAAGCCATCCCATGAAGATCGTCCTGTTCGCCAATACCGACTGGTATCTCTACAACTTCCGGCGCTCGCTGGCGCTGTCGCTGCATAAGGCCGGCCACGAGCTGCTGCTGCTGTCGCCGCCGGGCCCCTATGGCGAGAAGCTGCGCGTGCTCGGCCTGCGCTGGGAGCCGGTGCCGATGGAGCGGCTCAGCCTCAATCCGCTGCGCGAGCTGGCCCTGCTGCGCTATCTGGCGAAGCTGCTCAAGCGCGAGCGGCCGTCGCTGGTGCATGGCTTCACCATCAAGTGCGCGGTGTATGGCTCATTGGCGGCGCGGCTGGCCGGCGTGCGTGCGCGCGTCAACGCGGTGGCCGGCATGGGTTATGTGTTCACCAGCAACGACCTGAAGGCGCGTGCGCTGCGGCCAGTGGTGCGCGCGCTGCTGAGGCTGGCGCTGGATGGCGAGGGCGCGCGGCTGATCCTGCAGAACAGCGACGACGTGGCGCTGTTCGAGCGCGCGGGGCTGGTCGATCCCTCGCGCATCCGCCTGGTGCGCGGCTCGGGCGTGGACTGCTGGCGCTTCGTCAAGCGCGGCGGCGAGCGTTCGGGCGGGCCGTTGCGTGTGCTCGTCGCGGCACGACTGCTGTGGGACAAGGGCCTGGAGGAATACGTCGCCGCGGCGCGCGAGCTGCTGGCCGAAGGGCGGCGTATCGAATTCATGCTCGCCGGCACGCCCGATCCCGGCAATCCCGCGGCGGTGCCGGAAGAAACGGTGCGCGGCTGGGTCAACGAGGGCGTGATCAATTGGCTGGGCCATGTGGAAGACATGCCCAACCTGCTCGGTGCGGTGGATGTGGTTGCGTTGCCCAGCTATCGCGAAGGTTTGCCGAAGACGCTGATTGAAGCTGCGGCTTGCGCGCAGCCTTTGATCACTACCGATGTGCCCGGTTGCCGCGAAGTGGTCAGCGACGGCGTCGATGGCCTGCTGGTACCGGTGCGCGATGCGAAGGCGCTGGCGCATGCGATCCGCCGCTTGCACGACGATCCGGCGCTGGCGCGGCGTCTGGGCGAGGCGGCGTGGGCGAAGGCGCATGCGGAATTCGATGAGCGGATTGTGATCCGGCGTACGGTCGATGTGTATCGAGAATTGTGCGGGCCGTTGGCGATGCCGGTGGAGGAACCCGTGGCGCAAAGGCGTGTTGCGTAGCCGGCTATCGAGCTCTTCTCCCCCCCGGGGAGAAGATGCCGGCAGGCAGATGAGGGGCGGGTGCTTGCGGTAACGCTTCTACGAAGAGAAGAAGAGCTTTGAGCTTCTATCGACCTTCCGCTCACCGCTCCGCCCGGCCCCTCACCCCGACCCTCTCCCCGGAGGGGAGAGGGAGATGGAAGGTTGTCGCCAGAATGCAGAAGAAGTTCCTGCATCTTCCTGCGTCCGTATCGCAAGGAATGGGTTCATGCGCGAGTAAACCTCGCGCCTGCGCGTATCCCTAAACTCGGCGTTCCGGGGGAAGCCGATGAATGCGCATGTCTCGACGTGCGGCCAGCAGCGATCAGCTTCGAGGAACATCGACATGCCCGACACGCCGGCGAACGTACTGGACTTCCTGCCCAAGGAAGAGCACGCGGCGATCCGCGCGGGGCGCAGCAGCTACGACTGCACTGCTGGCATCCAGAAGGCCATCGACGGTTCGCGCCGCGTGCTGATTCCCGCGGGCGTCTATCCGGTGAAGCAGATCAACCTGCGCTCGGGGCTGGAGCTGTACGGCGAGGGCGCCTCGAGCGAGCTGCGCTCCTTCGACGATACGCTGGCCTCCGAATTCATGCTGGCCACCTACATCAAGGACGGCGGTACGCCGCGCGCGGCCGACAATATGCGCGACATCCACCTGCACGACCTGAAGCTCAACGGCCGCGTGGGCGAGTTCGGCTACGCGCAGTACTACTACCTGCTGGCGGTGAACGCCACCTCGGACCTGACCGTGGAGCGGATGACCTTCTTCGGCTTCCGCGGCGACGGCATGTACGTGGGCTCGGGCACCAAGTCCAACACCGAGCGGCACAACGAGCGGGTCACCGTGCGCGACTGCATCTTCGACGGCGCGGTGAAGGACAACCGCAACGGCCTTTCGATCATCGACTGCGACGGCCTGCTGGTGGAGAACTGCACCTTCCGCAATATCGGCAATGCCAAGCTGTCGCGCTCGGTGGGCGGTATCGATTTCGAGCCGGATCACGACTTCAGCGTGTACCGCAACGTGACCATACGGCGCTGCAACTTCATCGACATCGACACGGTGAACACCGCCGGCATCACCTTCTTCAACGGCCACCAGAAGGGCGGCAACATCGGTAACTGGCAGGTGCTGGATTGCCAGTTCCGCAATTGCTACTGGGGCATCGACAGCTCGACCCGGCCCAAGACCGCGGCCGACACGCCGGACAACCTCACCGTGCGCAACTGCCATTTCCTCAATTCGGTGCGCACCGACCTGGCGATCAAGGGCCTGAGCGGCGCGCGCGTGATGGGCTGCATCTTCGAGCGCTCGCCCCCGGGCAACGGGCCGGGCGGCGACGCGATCCGGCTGGGCGACATGGCGTCGGCGCGCAGCCGCAATGCGGTGAATGCGGTGATCACCGGCAATACGTTTATCGGGGTCCGTCCGCAGATGGGTGCGATCGGCGTACTTGGGGTGAGCGGACTGGTGGTGGCCGGCAATACCTTCAGCGATATCTACGGCACCTGCATCAATTTTTCCGAAGACGAATCGGCCGACAGCGCGCGGCATATCGGTTCGGTGGTGATCTCGGGCAATACGGTGCGGCGCACGCGCACGCTTGCCACGGGCAGGCCGGTGCCGATGGCCTTCCTGAGCACCGGCAAGAAGCTGCAGCTGAGCAAGGGCGACGTGCGGCTGGATGCGCAATCGTTCGAGTACGACAACAAGGTGGATGCCGGCGTACCGCGGGTGGCGAATGGGGCGGCGGTGGAGTTCGGCGGCAAGCGTTGACGTAGGTTGGGGTGACAACCCCAACACCGCCCACTTCATGCGCCCCGCAACGTTGGGGTTGTCACCCCAACCTACGCCCAGCCGCGCAGTCGATAGACCCACAAGCCGATGTATTCGTGCAAGGTGTGCGAGGCATCCCACAGCACCGCACGCCGCGGTTCCCATTCGCTGCCTGGCGCACGCACGGGTGGCAGCAGTGCGGGCGCGGGAATCACATGCAGCCCTTGCTTCTCGAAGCTCGCCGCGGCACGTGGCATATGCTCGGGCGAGGTGACCAGCAATACGGTATGCGCGCCGTCGCCGCGCAGGATCGCCGCGGAATTGCGCGCGTTCTCGTAGGTGGTATGGCTTGAAGTCTCCAGGCGCACCGCGGAGGAGGGCACGCCCTGGCGCTCCAGCATCGCGGCCATGCGCTTGGCGTCGTTCTCGCCGGAAAGCACCACCAGCGGCGCCCGGCTCGCGCGAAACAGCAGGTAGCCGAAGCCGACGCGGCTGTTGGCGATGGCGTCGCCGCTTTCATCGCGCCAGCTGTCCTTCTCGTCAGCCAGCGCTTCGCCGCCCAGCACCACGATGGCATCCGCCCTGGGGTAGTCCACCGCGGGCTGCGTGGCGTACTGGCCTTGCAGGCAGCGCTGCAGTCCGTGCGCGAACGCGGGCGTCGCGCACAGCAGCAGCCATAGCGGCGCGAGCGCGGCGATGCCCAGGCCCAGCCGATAGCGCCGCAGCACGATGCACAGCAGGGCGATGGCGCCGAGCAGCCACGCCTGGGTGATCGGGTGGCTGATGCTCAGGTTGGCCAGGTCGAACACGTACATGGCGCGGCGGAGGCGCTGGCCTGCGCCCCCGTCACTGCCCGCGCTGCTGCACCGCCTGGCTGGCGGCGATGGTGGAGCGGCGCGTGGTGCACACGATGTAGGTCAGCAGCAGGAAGCCGAACAGGCCCAGGCTGGCGAGCTGGCCGTAGTCGTGGATCAGGTGGCCGATAAAGGCCAGCAGGATCGAGGCGATCACCAGCACCAGCAAGGTCATGCGCGGACTCAGGCCGGTGCGCAGCAGGATGTGGTGGATATGGCCGCGGTCCGGCTTGAACGGCGACTGGTGGTTGCGCATGCGGCGGCACATCACCGCGAGCGTGTCGAGCGCGGGCAGGGCCACGCACCACAGCACGTCGGTGGGCAGCAGGTCAGAACCCGGGCTCTGGCTAAGGTCGATCAGCGCCCAGCCGAGCAGATAGCCCAGCACCGTGCTGCCGGCATCGCCCATGAAGATCTTCCGGCCGAACAGGCCGAGGTTGGCGGCGAGGTAGGGAATCATCGCCGCGCCGAGCATGGCGATCAGAACCGTGACACCCAGCGTGACGCCACCGTGATGGAACGCAAAGATCGAACCGATGCCGACCAGGCCCATGCTGCCGGACAAGCCGTCGATGCCGTCCATCATGTTGAACGCGTTGAGCAGTCCGATCACCGCGATGAGGGTGACCGGGATGCCGAGCGGGCCCAGCTGAAGCTGAACGCCGTTGAGCGTACCCAGCGAACGGATATAGACGTCTGTACTGCCAATCATCACGAACACGGCCAGGGTCTGCACGATCAGGCGCGTGCGCACGCTGAGCTCGTGGCGGTCGTCCAGCGAGCCCATGATGGTGAGGCCCGCGGCCGTGGTCAGCAGCATGCGGCTCATCTGCGTGGCGTCGCCGTACCACCAGGCGCCGACGAAGACGCCGCAGAACATCGCCAGGCCGCCTACCAGCGGCACGCTGCCCTGGTGCTGCTTACGGTCGCTGGGGCGGTCCAGCAGGCCGAGCGGCTCCGCCAGGCGGCGCAGAACGACAATCGCCACGGCAGAGGTGAACAAAGCCGCAGCGCAGGCGAGCATCGTTCTTGTGTCTTGCATATCGTGGCTTCCTCGGGGCAATCCAGTGGGGATGGCTCGCGTCGAATGGAGCGTCACGCGTCGCCTATCATCGCTCGCTTCTGCGAAGCGGTGATGACAAGAAGCTGATCGAGCGAGTCGCAACAGCGAAAAGCTTGCGCGACATCACGAACCCGCGACGGAGATGAGCCAGATGTATCGAAGCTCTTCGCGGCGAAGGGCAACTCTAAGCGATGTAAGTGAACGTCCAGTAGATTTTTCTCAATGTGGGTTGGTGTTGGTTCAGTCATTCACGCACGAACGAAGCTACAGTCCAGTCGCTTCACTCTCCGCATCTCCGCCATCACGCGACGCACCGAAGAGGATGCTCATGAAACTTCTTGCCGCTTCCATCGCAGCGACCTCCGCCCTGCTTCTGGCCAGCACCGCTTTCGCGCAGAACGCGCAGAACGCACAGCAGCAGCCGACCACCGTGAACCAGCTCATCGATCAGCAGCAGGCCAAGCCCGCGACGCCGGCGCAGCTGATCTCGCCCAAGAGCGCCAAGGGCGCCGCGCACGGCAGCATGAAGGCCAGCCATGCGGGTCCGGGTGCGGCAGCCGCAGCGGCCGTTGCAGGCACCGGCGGCACCGGTACGGGCGGCACGGGTACCGGCGGCACCGGCACCACGGGCACCACGGGTACGCATTGATTAGTTCTTAACGACGCGTTCGCATAAACGAACGCGTCGCTCGGCCTGCAGCCCGCGCGGCACGCAGGCCGGCACGTCTCACGTCATCGGTAGGGGGCCGAGGATCCAAGTTCGCCGCACCGCCGGCGTTCGCGATAATCGAAGGGCTCTACGGATGAACAAGCGACGGGCATTGTTGTTGGCATGTGCCGCCCTGACCCTGCACGGCTGTTTCTGGGCTCCAGGCCAGCACATGAGCGCGACCGACTTCTCGCGCCAAGGCTCGATCGACGCGGCTCGCTATCAGCTGGTGCCGATCACGCCGAAATTGCTGGCGATGGACAAAGCCTCCAATCCGCTGGCCACCCTTCCCGACGAGTTGCGCAACTACCAGCCGGAGGCTTACCGCATCGGCGTGGGCGACTCGCTCTACATCACCGTGTGGGACCACCCTGAGCTCACATCGCCCGCGGGTTCGCAGCAGCTGCCCAGCGCGAACGGCCGCGTGGTGCGCGCCGACGGCACGCTGTTCTATCCCTACGTCGGCGTGGTCAAGGCTTCCGGCAAGACGGTGGAAGAACTGCGCGTGGAGATCTCGCAGCGCCTGGCCAAGTACGTGCAGGATCCGCAGGTCGACATGAGCGTGATCAGCTACGGCGCGCAGCGCATCACCATGCGCGGCGCCTTCGTCAAGACCGATCCGCTGCCGGTGACGGTGACGCCGCTGAGCCTTGCGCAGGCGGTGGGCACGGCGCAGATCAATACCGACCAGGCCGATCTCTCCGGCCTGGTGCTGTCGCGCGACGGACGCGATTACCACCTGGATCTCGACGCGCTCGCGCGCAATCACCAGCTGGGCGATGTGTGGCTCAAGCCCGGCGATCAGATCTTCCTTCCCTATGCGGATCGCAAGGAGGTCTACGTGGTGGGCGAGGTGACGCGTCCGGCGGCTTTGCCGTTCAAGACCAGCGACATGAGCCTGTCGCAGGCGCTGGGCAAAGCCGGTGGATTGAACGAGACCACCTCCAAGGGCAATGCGGTCTACGTGATCCGCGGCGTGGAGGACATGGAGAAGTCGCCCGCCACGATCTACCAGCTCGACGCGAAATCGCCCGCGGCATTCGCGATGGCTTCGCAGTTCTCCGTGCATCCCGGCGACGTGGTGTTCGTGGGCCCTGCCGGCGTGACGCGCTGGAACCGCTTCCTCTCGCAGCTGCTGCCGCTGTCCGGCATCGTGACCAACGCGGCTTCGGCTAAGAACGACCTCACCAATTGAGGTATGCGCACATGACGAGCTTCCCGTGGCGAGCTTCGCTCCGCCTCGCGGCCCTGGCGGCTGCGAGTTGGATCGTCGCCGGCTGCACTGACGTATCGCTGGGAAGCGTGGATACGATCCGCCAAGCCGTCGGCGGCGGCACCGAGGTGCATCCCACCGCGGCGTCGGTGGCGGCCGAGCCGTATTACCAGCTGCAGGTGAATGCACCGGGCGGCGAGGCGATCCTGCTGCTGGCCAGCGTGCAGGGCGGCTTGGAAAGCTGGTACGGGCACGATGGGCAGGCGGTATTCCTGCGCAACGGCGTGCTGGTGCGGACGGTGGGACTGGAGGCGAATCTCGATCACGTCGCCTTCGACGGCGGCAATCCGTTCGCGTCGGGCCTGCAGCACGTGCAGGCGCCGATCGAGTACCGCCGCGTGCTGGACTGGTCGCCGGGTTATCGCTACGGCATCACCGCGGTTGCGCAGCTCGAACCGAAGGGTGTCGAGAGCGTGGACATCCTCGGCCAGGTGCGCCAGCTGCGCCGCTACGACGAGCACGTGCGCGCCGACGGCGGCGGCTTCGACGTGACGAACCGCTACTGGGTCGATCCCGCCGACGGTTTTATCTGGAAGAGCCGGCAGCATGTCGCGCCCGGCCAGGCGCTGGAGCTGATCCAGCTGCGCCCGTACCGCGAGGCGCGAACGTGAGGGTCTCCTGCCTGCCCGGATGGCTGCTGTGCCTGTTCGTGGGCGTTGCCTGGCCGATCCATGCGATGGCGGTATCCGTCAGCGTTTCCGGACAGGTCGATCGGCCGGGTGTGCAGTCCTTGAACGGCAATGCGCGCCTGGGCGATGCGGCGACGGCGGCGCAGGTGCGGCCCGAGGCCTATGTGCTCGGCGCGAGCTGGACGCAGAAGTCCAGGCAGTTGGAGCAGATGCGTTTGCAGGCTGGCTTGCTGTATGAGCTGGGCGCAGTGGCGGACCAGGCCAGGCGCGAAGGCAATGCGCCGCTCGCTGAATTGAGCGCGAAGCTGCGGCAATGGCTGCAGGCGATGCCGGTGACCGGACGCCGCGTGGTGCGCACGCTCGATCCCGGCGCGCTCTATGCGGACGATGCGGACGACCTGCCGCTGGAAGACGGCGACACGCTGGACTATCCGCAACGTCCTTCGACGGTACGCGTGGTCGGCGCGGTGCGGAAATCCTGCGAGCTGCCGCACGTGGCGCTGCAGGATGCGCGGAAGTACGTCAAGGCCTGCGCCACGCAGATGGCCGATCGCGATTTCCTCTATGTGATCCAGCCGGACGGCAAGGTGTTCGAGCTGGGCATCGCGCTGTGGAACGAAAGCGCGCCGATGGTGCTGGCGCCCGGCGCCATCGTCTACGTGCCGCTCGACAGCCGCCTCACGGCCGGCGCGGCCGATGCCGTGTTCGGCCGCGAGATGGCGGACTTCATCGCCACCCAGCCGCTGGATGGCGGGGTGCTGCCATGACCGCTCGCCTCAGCTGGCGCAGCGGATGCGTGATGTTGCCGGCCAGCCTGCTGCTGTCGCAATGCATCGTCGGCGCCTTGCATGCGCAGTCGGCACCGGGCTATACGCGCAACGATTACGGCGAAGTCGGCCTGATCCAGACGCCGACGGCGCGCATGGCGGACGAAGGCGACCTGGCTTTCACCGCATCGCGCACGTATCCGTACACGCACTACAACCTCTCGCTGCAGCCGCTGCCGTGGATCGAAGGCACGTTCCGCTACTCGTCGGTGAGCAACCGCCTGTACGGACCGGTGGGCCTGAGCGGGCACCAGAGCTACAAAGACAAATCGATCGACCTGAAGCTGCGCCTGTGGGACGAGACGCGCTGGCGCCCCGCGGTGGCGGTGGGCGGACGCGATATCGGCGGCACCGGCCTGTTCGGCAGCGAATACGTGGTGGCGAGCAAGCGCTTCGGGCCGGTCGACGTCACCGCCGGCCTGGCCTGGGGCAACATGGGTGCGCGCGGCGATATCAAGAGCCCGCTCGGCTGGGCCTGGAGCGGTTTCGACAACCGCGCCGGCAATACCAATCAGCAGGGCGGCGAATTCAATACGCTGCGTTACTTCCGCGGACCGGCGGCATTTATCGGCGGCATCGAATACCAGACGCCGCTGGACAAGCTGCGCCTGAAGGTCGAGCTGGACGGCAACAACTACAAGCACGAAGGGCTGGGCAACAAGTTCAAGCAGCGCTCGCCGATCAATGTCGCGGCGATGTACCGGGTCAACGACAACGTCGATCTGTCGCTCGGTTTCGAGCGCGGCGACAAGGTCATGGCCACGCTTACGCTGCACACCAACCTGGCTAAACATTTCGAGCCGCGCAAGACCGACGATCCCGCGCCCGAGCCGGTGCGCGGACTGGCCACCACGCCCGATCCACCGCAGGGCGCGGCGGCCATGGAGCGCAAGGCGCCGGAGCAGCTGGACTGGGACGAGCTGGCCAAGGCGCTGGGCCAGAACGCGGGCATCGACGTCTCCAGCATCGGCCGGCGCGGTTCCGAACTGGTGGTGCATGGCGAGCCGCGCGCGTATTTCTATCCCAGCCGCACGCTGGGCCGCACCGCGCGCATTCTCGACAACCGCGTGGACCAGAGCATCGACTGGTTCACCGTGGGCGAAGAGAACTACGGCATGCCGCTGGCGGAGCAGAGCATCCATCGCCCGCGCTTTATCGACGCGCTGGATCACCGCATCGACATGCAGGAGCTGCGCCGCAGCGCGGAGCAGAATCCGCCGGGGCAGCAGGACGAGGTGACGCTCTACACCAAGCCGCCGAAGCGTTTCGACGGCGGCGTGTCGCTGGGCTACCAGCAGAGCCTGGGCGGGCCGAACGCGTTCGTGCTGTACCAGTTCACCGCCAACGGCAACGCGACGTATCGCTTCTCGCGCAATCTGTGGTGGGACGGCGTGGTGAGCGCGAACCTGCTCAACAACTACGACAAGTTCACCTACACCGCGCCCAGCCTGCTGCCGCGCGTGCGCACCAATATCCGCCAGTACCTCACCACCTCCGACGTGACCATGCCGAACTTCCAGCTCACCGGCACCAAGGTGCTGGGGCCGGATCTGTTCGGCATGGCGTATGGCGGCATGCTGGAATCCATGTACGCGGGCGTGGGCGGCGAAGTGCTGTACCGGCCGTATGGCGAGCGCTGGGCGTTCGGCGTCGATATGAACTGGGTGCGCCAGCGCGGCTTCCGCCAGGACTTCGCGCTGCGCGGCTACAAGACGGTGACGGGCAACGCCACGCTGTACTTCAATACCGGCTTCCACGACGTCACCATCGCCGCCAGCGTGGGCCGCTATCTGGCCAAGGACTATGGCGTCACCGTCGACGTGTCGCGCGAGTTCGACAACGGCGTGCGCATGGGCGCCTACGCCACCATCACCAACAAGTCCGGCACGCAGACGGGCGAGGGCAGTTTCGACAAGGGCATTTATTTCTCGATCCCGTTCGACCTGCTGCTGCCGCACTCCAGCCGCTCGCGCGCCAGCTTCATGTGGGAGCCGCTGCTGCGCGACGGCGGCGCGCGCTTGTACCGGCGCTATAACCTTTACGACATGACCAGCGACCGCGACCCGGATCTGTTCGAGAAGAACCTGGAGAAGTCGCTGGACTGACGGGCCGGACGGCCGGGCATGGATGGAAGGCGCCGCCGCGTGGTTTACTGGGCGGCCCTTTCATCCAGGAGATTCATATGTCCACGGTTACGCTCAAAGGCAATCCGGTCCAGGTCGATGGCCGCTTTCTTAAGACTGGCGACAAGGCGCCGGCATTTACGCTGGTTGCCAAGGATCTGTCGAACGTGGCGCTGTCCTCGTTCGCCGGCAAGCGCAAGGTACTGAATATTTTTCCCAGCATCGACACGCCGACTTGCGCCACCTCGGTGCGCCGCTTCAACGAGCAGGCCGCCACGCTGCAGGACGCGGTGGTGCTGTGCATCTCGGCCGACCTGCCGTTCGCGCAGGCGCGCTTCTGCGGCGCGGAAGGCCTGGAGAACGTGGTGACGCTGTCCACCCTGCGCGGCGCGGAATTCCTGCGCGACTACGGCGTGGCGCTGGCCTCGGGCCCGCTGGCCGGCCTGGCCGCGCGCGCGGTGGTGGTGCTGGACCAGAACGACAAGGTGCTGCATGCGGAACTGGTGAGCGAGATTGCGCACGAGCCGGATTACGATGCGGCGTTGAAGGTACTCTGACGTACGCAGCCCGTAGGTTGGGGTGAGCCGCAGGCGAACCCCAACCTACGCCGATCGTTTATTGATTGACGATGGGAATGCCGAGCGGCTTGGCCCCTCGGCGTTCCTGCAGTCCCAGCCCCATGCGCAGGCTGCCGCCGATGCGTTCGGCATTGCCGATGATCCGCGCGGCCGGTGCTTCCTCGAACAGCTCGCGCACCGTCTCCCGCCACAGCCCCAGCCAGCGGTCGAAATGCTCGCCGCGGATGCCGGCTTGCTGGCGATGCACCGACATCGGCGAGCCGCGATAGGTCTGCGTGCCTAAGGTGACCGACGACCAGAACGACACCAGGATGCGCTTGTGATCGTCCCAGTCGTGCACGGCGGCGTTGAAGACCGGGCCCAGCGCCGGGTCGGCGCGCACCTTGTCGTAGAAGCAGTCGATCAGGGTGGCGAGGCTGCGTTCGTCGATGGAGGCGTGGCGTTCCATGCCTGGCATGATAAATCGCCGCCCTGGCGGCAGCCGTGCGGCAAGTCGACGCAAAGAAAAAGCCGGGCAAGGCCCGGCTTTTTCCGTTCAACAGGGCACTGGCGCTTACTTCGCGGCCATCAGCGCCTTGGTCATGTCGAGCATGCGGTTGGAGAAACCCCACTCGTTGTCGTACCAGCTCAGCACCTTGACCAGGGTGCCTTCCATCACGCGGGTCTGGGTGGAGTCGTAGGTGGACGAGGCCGGGTTGTGGTTGAAGTCCACCGACACCAGCGGCTTGTTGTTCACCGCCAGGATGCCCTTGAGCTTGCCGTTGGCGGCTTCGTTGACGATGGCGTCGATCTCTTCGTGGCTGGTCGCGCGCTTGGCCACGAAGGTCAGGTCGACCACCGACACGTTGATGGTCGGCACGCGCATGGCGAAGCCGTCCAGCTTGCCGTTGAGTTCCGGCAGCACCAGGCCCACCGCGGCGGCGGCGCCGGTCTTGGTCGGGATCTGGCTCATGGTGGCCGAGCGGGCGCGGCGCAGGTCCTTGTGATAGACGTCGGTCAGGACCTGGTCGTTGGTGTAGGCGTGGATGGTGGTCATCAGGCCGTGCACGATACCGATCTTCTCGTGCAGCACCTTGGCCAGCGGCGCCAGGCAGTTGGTGGTGCACGAGGCGTTGGAGATGACCTGGTGCGCGGCGGTGAGCGTGTCGTCGTTGACGCCGAACACGAAGGTGCCGTCCACGTCCTTCTCGCCCGGGGCGGAGATGATCACCTTCTTGGCGCCGGCGGCGATGTGCGCGCCAGCCTTGGCCTTGGAGGTGAACAGGCCGGTGCATTCCAGCACCACGTCGACACCCAGGTCGCCCCACGGCAGCTTGGACGGGTCGCGCTCGGCGCAGACCTTGATGCGGTCGCCGTTGACGATCAGGTCGCCGCCGTCCACCGACACGGTGCCCGGGAAACGGCCGTGCGCCGTGTCGTACTGGGTCAGGTGGGCGTTGGTCTCGGCGTCGCCGAGGTCGTTGATCGCGACGATCTGGAACTCCTCGGTGCGACCGGACTCGTACAGCGCGCGCAGTACATTGCGGCCGATGCGACCGTAACCGTTGATGGCGACCTTGATGGCCATGGGACAGCGTCCTCCGGAGATGATGGCGGGGCAGCGGCGGCCGGACCCGGCCGCCAAAGAACCCTAATGTTAGCTGGAAAGCGGGGCCATCTCATCCGGCACGGTTCATAGGGCGTGCATGTGGGGTAGGCTCGCGAGCCTTATCCAAGATGTCGAAGCACCCGGGGGCCAGGCCATGAGCGACGAACAGCAGACCATCGAGATCAGCCTGGAACAGATGTCCGGCTACGAATTCCGCGTGCGTTTCGACGACACCTCCGCACCGGACCTGCTCACCGACGAGCTGCCGCCGCTGGGCCAGGGCGCCGGCCCCAATCCCACCCGCATGCTGGCCGTGTCGGTGGCCAACTGCCTGGCCGCCAGCCTGCTGTTCGCCCTGCGCAAGTACAAGAACGAGCCGGGCCAGCTCGCCGCCAAGGCCCGCGCCACGCTGGCGCGCAACGAGCATGGGCGCTGGCGCGTGGCGCGCATCGCGGTGGACCTGGACCTGGGCCAGGCCGAGGCGGACCTGGCCCACGTCGACCGCGCGCTCGCGCAGTTCGAGGACTTCTGCACGGTGACCGAGAGCGTGCGGCAGGGCATCGCCGTCGACGTGAGCGTGCGCGATGCCGCGGGCACCTTGCTGCACAAGGCCGCGACGGGCTGAGGCGCGTTGCGCGGCGGGTTCCTTGCCGCTCGCCGCGCCATCGCGCACGGTCCGGGCGATTTCTTCAACTCAAATTGAATTATTTGCGCGGTCCGCTCCGGCCTGCGCGCCCATCGATTCCCATCAACTCAAATTGAACGACATGCAGACTTCCCGACGCTTCCTCGCCGGCCTCCTGGCCGCGCTCGCCGTTGCACCCGCCGTCCACGCCTGGGGGCGCCAGGGCCACGCCATCGTGGCCGAGCTGGCGCAGCGGCGCCTGAGCCCGGCCGCCGAGGCCGAAGTCGAGCGCCTGCTGGCGCCGGAAAACACCAGGTCGCTGGCCGATATCGCCAGCTGGGCCGACGAACTGCGCGGCGACGACACGCGCGCCGACCTGGCCAAGGCCACCAGCAAGCTGCACTACATCAACTTCCGCGCGGACGACTGTGTCTACGTGCCGCCGCGCGATTGCGCGAACGGGCAGTGCGTGGTCGGCGGCCTCGATCGCTACGTGGCGGTGCTGGCCGACCGCACGCAGCCGGATGCCGCGCGCCTGGAAGCACTGAAGTTCGTGGTGCATTTCGTCGGCGACGTGCACCAGCCGCTGCATGCCGGCAACCGCGACGACAAGGGCGGCAATGCCTACCAGGTGCAGTTCCAGGGCAAGGGCACCAACCTGCACAGCGTGTGGGATTCCGGCCTGCTCGGCACCCACGGCAAGGACTGGCGGGCGTATGCGCAGGAACTGGACGCGCGCCCGGCGGAGGCCATGCCGGCGGCGATCGCGCCGCAGGACAACGTCTATGCGCAGTGGGCCGAGCAATCCTGCGCGGCCAGCCGCGACATCTATCCCGACGGGCACAAGATCGACGACGCCTACGTGGCCGCCGAGCTGCCGCTGGCGGAGCGCCAGTTGCGTGTGGCCGGCGTGCGGCTGGCCGAGGTGTTGAACCGCGCGCTGGCGCGCTGACCGGTCTTTTTTGTTGCGATGCAGAATCGATTTCCGCATCGCGTTGCGGCGGTTTGAGGGCTTGCAAAGGGTGCCCGGATGGGGCGTTCGGACGTCCTCGCGAACAGGTTCGCGGTACGCTTCGGCGCATTCCACCCGGAGGCCATCTGGACGTCCATATGGCATACCAGTTGTATGGCTGAGGACTCATGTGGTCTCCGGCTCGTGATACCACTTTAGACAGTGGTAGACCACGCCAAGGGTGCTCCGGGCAGGGCGCCCTGCAGCCCTCCGAAACTGGCCCGTCGACCCTCTGGCGCAACGAGGCAGTTCTGCTAGCCTCGAACGATGACCAACGAAACTCCGCTGCGCCGCACCAAGATCGTCGCCACCCTCGGCCCCGCCACCGACGTGCCCGGGATGCTCGAGAAAATCCTCGCGGAGGGCGTCAACGTCGTCCGCCTCAACCTGTCCCACGGACAGCCCGACGACCATCGCGCCCGCGCCAATGCGGTCCGCGTGGCGGCCGAGAAGCTGGGCCGCGAAGTCGGCGTGCTGGCCGACCTGCAGGGCCCGAAGATCCGCATCGAGAAATTCGCCAATGGCCCGATCGAGCTGAAGGTGGGCGACGAGTTCGTGCTCGATTGCAGCCCCGGCGCGCCGGCCGGCGACAACAGCCGCGTGGGCGTCAGCTACCACGACCTGCCCAGGGACGTGAGCGCCGGCGACGTGCTGCTGCTCGACGACGGCCTGGTGGCTTTGACGGTGGAAAGCGTGGTCGGCGCCGAAGTGCGCTGCCGCGTGCTGGTGGCCGGGCGCCTGTCCGACCGCAAGGGTCTGAATCGCCAGGGCGGCGGCCTGTCGGTGTCCGCGCTGTCGGACAAGGACAAGGCGGACATCAAGCTCGCTGCCGAAATCGGCGCGGACTTTCTCGCCGTGTCCTTCGTGCGTTCCGCCGCCGACATGGAACTGGCGCGCCGCCTGCTGGAAGAAGCCGGTGGCAAGGCCTCGCTGGTGGCCAAGATCGAGCGCGCGGATGCCATTCCCGTGCTGGGCGAAATCATCGACGCGTCCGACGTGGTGATGGTGGCGCGCGGCGACCTGGGCGTGGAGATCGGCGATGCCGAGCTGCCGGGCCTGCAGAAGAAGATCATCCGCGAATCCGTGCAGCGCAATCGCGCGGTGATCACCGCCACGCAGATGCTGCAGTCGATGGTGCGCTCGCCCATTCCGACCCGCGCCGAAGTGCTGGACGTGGCCAATGCGGTGATCGACGGCACCGACGCGGTGATGCTGTCGGAAGAATCTGCCGCCGGTGCGCATCCGGATAAAGCCGTGGCCGCGCTGCGCCGCATCTGCCTGGGCGCCGAGCGCCAGTTCGAGCCGAAGGAAGATCTCGCCACCGCCGGCCATCGCCTGGACCGCACCGACCAGGCCATCGCGCTGGCCGCGATGCTGCTGGCCAGCCAGGTCGGCGTGCGCGCGCTGGTGGCGCTGACCGAATCCGGCGCCACCGCGCAGTGGCTGTCGCGCTATCGCAGCGCGGTGCCGATCTATGCGCTGTCGCCGTTCGCCGACGCGCGCCGCCGCATGCTGATGCTGCGCGACGTGCAGCCGGTGGAATTCACCCACGCCAGCTCGCAGACCACCGCGGCCTCGGCGCGCGAAGCGGTGCGCCTGCTCTTCAGCCAGGGCAAGCTGGCCGAAGGCGACCGCGTGGTGATGACCCATGGCGACCATATCGGCCGTGGCGGCGGCACCAATACGCTGAAGCTGCTGTCGGTCGGCGCCGACGGCGTGGTGGAGAGCCTGCAGGATCTCTGACGCAGGGCGCGGCTGCACCGCCGCGCGGCGCCAGGGCTACACTGCCAGCCACACCCACGTCCCCAAGGAGTCGGCTCCATGAACACGATGCTTCGTTCCCTGTCGCTGGCTGCCGCGACGGCGCTGGCACTGGCCGCCGCCATGCCGGCGCTGGCCCAGTCGCAGGCGCGCAGGGTCGGCCCCGAGCAGCTTTCCACGTATTGGATCCTGCTGAATTTCGGTTCGGTGCAGGCCGACGTGCCCAACAGCGGACAGAACCTGGACAAGCCCGGCTGCGTGGCCGTGACCTACGAGATCGGCACCGACGGCAAGCCGCAGGAAGCGGCGATCAAGAAGGTGGAACCCAAGAGCGATCTCGGTTCGGCCGCGCTCAGCGTGGTCAAGCGTTTCGAATACGGCCCCTCGCTCAACAACGGCAGCAAGAAGGAACCTGTGTCGACCTACTACGTGGTGGGCTTCAACCTGCCCGAGGACAAGGCCGCGGCCAAGAAAGTCACCGACGCCTGCCGACTGCCCGGCTACGACCAGGCCTAAAAGCGGTTTTCGCCGCGCTGCGAAGCCCCCAAACGCCCCGTCTCCACCGGAGGCGGGGCGTTCCCGTGCGCCGATCCGGCTATACTCGCGCCCTTTAGGCTTGGCCGCCCGGCGACGGGATGGTCTCCATTACCAACGCGGCCAAGGGCCGTCCCCGCGTTCCACGGAGTCGTCATGAGCATCGAAGATCTTGAAAGCATCGCCCTGGCGATGGTCGCGCCCGGCAAGGGCATCATCGCCATCGACGAGTCGACCAACACCATCAAGAAGCGTTTCGAAGCGGTCGGCATCGAGAACAACGAAGAGAACCGCCGCGCCTACCGCGAGCTGCTGCTCACCACTCCGGGCCTGAGCGAGCACATCTCCGGCGCCATCCTCTATGACGAAACCCTGCGCCAGTCCACCAAGGACGGCGTGCCCTTCACCGAGGTGATGAAGAAGAACGGCATCATCCCCGGCATCAAGGTGGACAAGGGTCCGGTGCCGCTGGCCGGCTTCCCGGGCGACGTGGTGACCGAGGGCCTGGACGGCCTGCGCGAGCGCCTGCAGGAATACGCCAGGCTCGGCGCGCAGTTCTGCAAGTGGCGCGCGGTGATCAACATCACCGAGGACAACCCCAGTTCCACCGCGATCGAAGCCAACTGCCACGCGCTGGCGCGCTACGCCGCGCTGTGCCAGGAGGCGGGCCTGGTGCCGATGGTCGAGCCGGAAGTGATCATGGACGGCGACCACAGCATCGAAGTCAGCTACGAAGTGCACGAAGCCGTGCTGCGCAGCCTGTTCAACGCGCTGTACGAGCAGAACGTGCTGCTGGAAGGCACCATCCTGAAGGTCAGCATGGTCATTCCGGGCAAGGACGCCGAAGAGCAGGCCGAGGTCGAGGAAGTCGCCGACGCCACCGTGCGCGTGCTGAAGACCACCGTGCCGGCGACGCTGCCGGGCATCGTGTTCCTGTCCGGCGGCCAGACCGACGAGCAGTCCACCGCGCACCTCAACGCCATGAACCGCATGGGGCCGCATCCGTGGCCGCTGTCGTTCTCCTACGGCCGCGCCATGCAGCAGGCCGCGCTCAAGCTGTGGGCCAAGGACATGAAGGCCAACTACGGCGAAGCGCAGAAGACCGTGCTTGCCCGCGCCAGGGACAACGGCCTGGCCGCGCTGGGCCAGTGGAACGGCTGAGTTTCCGGTCCAATGCGATAAAGAAAAAAGGCGCCCGAGGGCGCCTTTTTTCATGGTTCCGACAAGCGAAGAGGGCGCCTTCCGGCGCCCTCCCGCTGTTACGCTCGCCAGTCCGAAGACGTGCGACTTGCCTTACTCAGAAGCGGTATTCCGCGCTCACCGACACCATGTCGGTGCTCAGGTCCACCTTGTTCTTCTTGGCGTCGAAGTAGTCGTAGTTCAGGCCGACGCTCATGTTGTTGCTGAAGTTGTAGCCAAAGCCCGCGCCGGCGTACCAGCTGGTGTCGTCCAGGCTCTTGCGGACCGGGTTCACGTCATTGCTCAGGCCGTGGCCCTTCCAGCTGTACACGCCGGCGCGCGCGCCGACATACCAGTTCTGGTCGATGTTAAAGCGGCCGTTCACACCGGCGGTCCAGCCATGCAGCTGGGTCTTGCCCTTGTCCACTACCGGGTTGCTGTTGAACAGGTTCTTCGGGTGGATGTTGCCCAGGTCGTTGTAGCCGACCTCGGCGCCCAGCGCGAAGTTAGGGGCCAGCGACCAGCGGTAGCCGCCGTTGAGGGCGTAGCCGGTGTCGTGGTCGTCGTACGGGCCCTTGTTGATCGAAGTGCGGCCCACATTGCCGTTGATGAACCAGCCGCCGTTGTCGGACGGCGCGTTCTGCGCGAAGGCGGGAACGGCCATCAGGCCGGCGGTGGCGAAAGCGAGGGCGAGCAGCGTCTTCTTCATGGAGAGTCTCCTGTTATGGAAGAACGGTGGCGGCCGTTGGGGGAAGGGCCGGGCACCGCGTGGCCGAGGGGTCTCGGCTTCACAAGGCTTAGATGGGAATCGCCCCAAAAAGATTCAATACCGATGAGTTCAGTATTAAGGCAAAGTTAAGATTTATGGCTGAGTTCGGGCACATTTAACTTATTGATGACAAAAGAAAACGGGCGCCAGAGGCGCCCGTTTTCAACCCGGCTTGCGGTGATCCCAGATATCAGAAGCGGTATTCGCCGCTCAGCGACACGATGCCGGTGGAGCGTTTCAGGCCCTGGGTGACCTCGCCGGTGGCCGTATTCTTGATCTTGCCGGCGTTAGCGTGGAAGTAGTCGTAGTTCACGCCCAGGCTGACCTGCTCGGTGATGTCCCAGCCGGTGCCGACGCCGCCGTACCAGCTGCCGCGGCCCGGACGGCCGCCGCTGGTCAGGCCCAGGTCCTGGCCGATGCTGTTGTTGTAGTTGTTGCCGTTGTCATTGGCGCGGAAATAGCCGCCGTGGGCGCTGATGTACCACTGCGGCAGCAGGTTGATGCGGCCGTTCACGCCCAGCAGCCAGCCGCGCAGGGCGTTGGTGGTGCTGCGCTGGTTGACGTCCTGCGAATTGAAGACGTTCTTCACCCGGTAGTTGCCGAGGTCCGCGTAGCCGGCCTCGAGGCCCAGGCCTAAGTCCTGGCCGGCCTTCCAGCGGTAGCCGCCGAGCACGCCGTAACCGGTGCGGCGGCCTTTTTCGCCCTTGAAGAAATTGAAGCCGCTGCCGTTGCCGCTGCCGAAGCCGCCGTTATCGCCGCCATTGGTGCGGCCGACGTTGGCGCCGATGAACCAGTTGCCGCTGCCGACCGGCTGGCTGGGCAGGTAGTTGCCGCCCGCCGGGGCGGCCGAGGTGGTGCTGGTGCTGTCCTGAGCCAGGACAGGGACGCCGATGATGCTGGCGCTGGTGAAAGCGAGGGCAAGTAGGGACTTTTTCATGGGAATACTCCTCTTCTTCCTTTCTTAGGGAGCGATCGCCGACAGGGGGAAGGGGGACGCCTGCGACCGCACATGGCCTTGCCAGCCATGCCCCGGATTAGAGCGGGCCGGGACTGAAGGGTTTCCGTATTGCGACCGCATAAATTAAGGCCGAGTTAAGACCGTTGGAACGGGGTGAAGCGGGCGACAGCCCTGCATGGATCGGCGACAATCACCGTTTTTCGCCGCCGCCTTCCCTCCGGAGACCCCCCGATGACCACCCGCCGCGAACTCGCCAACGCCGTCCGCGCCCTCGCCATGGACGCCGTGGAGGCCGCCAAGTCCGGCCACCCGGGCATGCCCATGGGCATGGCCGACCTGGCCGAGGTCTTGTGGAACGACTTCCTGCGCCATAACCCGGCCAACCCGAAGTGGTTCAACCGCGACCGCTTCGTGCTGTCCAACGGCCACGGTTCGATGCTGCAGTACGCCCTGCTGCACCTCACCGGCTACGACCTGCCGATGGCCGAGCTCAAGCGCTTCCGCCAGCTGCATTCGAAGACCGCCGGCCATCCGGAAGCCAGCGAAACCCCGGGCGTGGAAACCACCACCGGCCCGCTGGGCCAGGGCCTGGCCAATGCGGTGGGCTTCGCGCTGGCCGAGAAGGTGCTGGCTGCGCACTTCAACCGTCCGGGCCACGAGATCGTCGATCACCGCACCTTCGTCTTCCTCGGCGACGGCTGCCTGATGGAAGGCATCTCGCATGAAGTGGCCTCGCTCGCCGGCACCTGGGGCCTGGGCAAGCTGGTGGCGGTGTACGACGACAACGGCATTTCCATCGACGGCGAAGTGCACGGCTGGTTCACCGACGACACGCCCAAGCGCTTCGAGGCCTACGGCTGGAACGTGATCCGCCACATCGACGGCCACAACGCCGACGACATCAAGCGCGCGATCGAGCAGGCCGTGGCGCAGTCCGACAAGCCCACCCTGATCTGCGCCAAGACCATCATCGGCTTCGGCGCCCCGCACAAGCAGGGCAAGGAAGAAAGCCACGGCGCGCCGCTGGGCAAGGACGAAATCGCCGCCGCGCGCGAGCAGCTCGGCTGGCACTACGCGCCGTTCGAGATCCCCGCCGACATCTACGCCGGCTGGGACCACAAGGCCGCCGGCGCTGAGCGCGAGAAGGTGTGGAACGCCGCGTTCGACGCCTACGCCGCCGCGCATCCGGAACTGGCCGCCGAGTTCAAGCGCCGCCTCGACGGCGAGCTGCCGGCCGACTGGGCGGAGAAGTCCGCCGCCTATGTCGCCAAGCTGCAGGCGGAAGGTCCGGAAGTGGCCAGCCGCAAGGCGTCGCAGATGGCGCTCGATGCGTTCGGCCCGCTGCTGCCGGAACTGATCGGCGGCTCCGCGGACCTGGCCGGCTCCAACCTCACCAAGTGGAAGGGCAGCCTGGATGCCGGCAACGGCAACAGCGCCGACGGCAAGGGCAACTACGTGTACTACGGCGTGCGCGAGTTCGGCATGACCGCCATCGCCAACGGCCTGGCCCTGCATGGCGGCTTCATTCCCTACGACGCCACCTTCCTGGTGTTCTCCGACTACGCGCGCAACGCCGTGCGCATGAGCGCGCTGATCCCGGCGCACGCCATCCACGTCTACACCCACGACTCGATCGGCCTGGGCGAAGACGGCCCGACCCACCAGCCGGTGGAGCACCTGGCCAGCCTGCGCTACATCCCGAACAACCAGCTGTGGCGTCCCTGCGACGCGGTGGAATCGGCGGTGTCGTGGAAGCTGGCGATCGAGCGCAAGGGCGCGCCGTCGTGCCTGGTGTTCTCGCGCCAGAACCTCAAGCACCAGCAGCGCAGCGCGCAGCAGGTGGCCGAGATCGCGCGCGGCGGCTACGTGCTGTCCGACCCGCAGGACACGAAGTTCAAGGCGATCCTGATCGCCACCGGCTCGGAAGTGGAGCTGGCGATGGAAGCGGCGCGCACGCTGGCGCAGCAGGACATCGCGGTGCGCGTGGTGTCGATGCCCTGCACCGAGCTGTTCGACGGGCAGCCGCTGGAATACCGCGAAGGCGTGCTGCCGGGCTGGTGCCGTGCGCGCGTGGCGGTGGAAGCGGCGACCGCCGACTTCTGGCGCAAGTACGTGGGCCTGGACGGCGAAGTGGTGGGCATGACCACCTTCGGCGCGTCGGCGCCGGCGGGCCAGCTGTTCGAGCACTTCGGGTTCACCGTGTCGCACGTGGTGGACGCGGTGAAGCGCACGATCCGCTGAGCCATCGATGCACCGGGAAGGCCGCGGCCTTCCCGGTGAGCGATTAAAAAACGCCGCATGCCGCGGCGTTTTTTTATGTCCGCCGCGGCAGCGTCACGCCGCCAGCAGGTCGCCCAGTTGCGACGGCTCATTCACCAGTACGTGCGCGCCGGCCTGTTCCAGTTCTTCCTGGCTGCCGAAGCCCCACAGCACGCCGATGCCGCGCACACGGTTGGCCACCGCGCCGTCGATATCGAAATGGCGGTCGCCGATCATCACGGTCTGCTCGGGGTCCGCACCGAAATCCGCCAGCGCCGCGGCAATCATCGAGGCCTTCTCGCTGTGCGCACTGTTCGGATCGGGGCCGTACAGGCGGACGAACGCGTCGGCAAACGGAAACGCCTGCACGATCGGCGCCGCATGCCGCTCCGGCTTGCTGGTGACGATGGCCAGCTCGTGGCCGGCATCGCGCAGCCGCTGGATCATCGCCTCGATGCCCGGATACACCGTGTGCTCGCGCCAGCCGATGGCATGGAAGCGCTGGTGGTAATGCTCCACCGCCGCTTCCACCAGGGCCGGGTCGTGGTCCAGCAGCGGCGCGAAGCTGTGCCGCAGCGGCGGGCCGATCCAGTGGCGCAGTTCCGCCGGCGCCGGCACGCCCAGTTGCTCGAAGGCGTGCCGCACGCAGCTGACGATGCCCAGTTCCGAATCGATCAGGGTGCCGTCCAGGTCGAACAGGCAAAGCATGCGCGGCGAACTCACTTGGCTGCGCGCGCCTTGAGCGCGGCCACGGCCGGCAGTTCCTTGCCTTCCAGGAACTCCAGGAACGCGCCGCCGCCGGTCGAGATGTACGAGACATCTTTTTCGATGTCGTACTTTTCGACCGCGGCCAGTGTGTCGCCGCCGCCGGCGATGGAGAACGCGTCGGACGCGGCAACCGCGCGCGCCAGCGTTTCGGTGCCCTTGCCGAAGGCGTCGAACTCGAACACGCCGACCGGGCCGTTCCACACCACCGTGCCGGCCTTGGCGATCAGCGCGGCGTAGTTCTTGGCGGTCTGCGGGCCGATGTCGAGGATCATCTCGCCGTCCTTCACCTGGTCCACCGGCTTGACGGTGGCCGGCGCATGCGCGGAGAACTCCGGCGCCACCACCACGTCCACCGGCATCGGCACCTCGGCACCGCGGCGCTTGGCGTCGGCGATCACCTTCTTGGCGGCGTCGAGCAGGTCCGCTTCGTACAGCGAGTTGCCGACGCCGTAGCCGGCGGCGGCGATAAAGGTGTTGGCGATGCCGCCGCCGACGATCAGCTGGTCGACCTTGCCGATCAGGTTCTCCAGCAGGGTGAGCTTGGTGGAGACCTTGGAGCCGGCCACGATCGCCAGCAGCGGCTGCGCCGGGTGCTCCAGCGCCTTGCCCAGCGCGTCCAGCTCGGCCGACAGCAGCGGGCCGGCGGCGGCGACGGGGGCGTACTTGATCACGCCATGGGTGGAAGCCTGTGCGCGGTGCGCGGTGCCGAACGCGTCCATCACGAAGATGTCGCACAGCGCTGCGTACTTCTTCGACAGGGCTTCGTCGTCCTTGCCTTCGCCGACGTTCATGCGGCAGTTCTCCAGCACCACTACCTCGCCGTCGGCGACGTCGACGCCGCCGAGGTAGTCGGACACCAGCCGCACCGGCGTGCCCAGCTTGTCGCCCAGCCACTTGGCCACCGGCGCCAGCGAGGACTCGGCGTCGAACTGGCCTTCCTTCGGGCGGCCCAGGTGCGACATCACCATGACGCGGGCGCCGGCGTCGCGGGCGGCCTTGATGGTGGGCAGGGAGGCGTCCAGGCGCTGGGTGGAGGTGATCCGCCCGTCCTCGATCGGCACGTTCAGGTCTTCGCGGATCAGCACGCGCTTGCTGCGCAGATCAAGATCGCTCATGCGGAGGAAGGACGACACGGCGCAACTCCTGGTTGGAAGGTGGGAAAGAGGGCGCCCTGGCGAGCGCGAACCCCGTATTGTCCCGCCCGTCCGGTGACGATGCAAACCGCGGTGCGGTTATCCTGGCCCGCCTTGAGACAGCGGAAGGACGCCAATCCATGAGCTCGGACCGGGTGCTGTACGGCTATTGGCGCTCCAGCGCCGCCTACCGCGTGCGCATCGCGCTGAACCTGAAGGGGCTGGCCTACGACAACCGCCCCGTGCACCTGGTGCGCGACGGCGGCGAGCAGCACCAGCAGGCCTACCGCGCGCTCAACCCGCAGGAACTGGTGCCCTGCCTGGTGGACGGCGCGCAGGTGCTGACCCAATCCATGGCGATCATGGAATACCTCGACGAAACGCATCCCGCGCCGCCGCTGCTGCCCGCCGATGCCGCCGGCCGCGCCCGCGTGCGCTCGCTGGCGCAATTGCTGGCCTGCGACGTGCACCCGCTGGGCAACCTGCGCGTGCTGCAGTACCTGGGCAGCGAGATGCATGTGGAGGAATCGATGCGCGGCAGCTGGTCGCGGCATTGGATCGGCGAGGGTTTCCGCGCGCTGGAAGCGATGCTGGCGGACAGCCCTGCGACCGGGCGCTTCTGCCACGGCGACCAGCCCGGCCTGGCCGACGCTTGCCTGGTGCCGCAGCACTACAACGCGGTGCGCTGGAAGCTGCCGATGGAGGCGTTCCCGACCATCCGGCGCATCGTGGAGGCCTGCCAGGCGCTGGAGGCGTTCCAGCGTGCCGCGCCGGAAGCTCAGCCGGACGCGCCGGCGGTCGATTGATCCGAACCCTGAAACGCATCACCCCGGCGTGTGCCGGGGTGATGGCGGTGTTCCGCGGAAGGGCTTAGAAGCCGAGCCCGTAGGGGTCGTTGCCCACCAGCTCCGCGCTCTCGGAGCCGCCGCCTTCGGACAGGCGGATCTTCAGCGCCAGGCCGTCGCGCGAGTCGGCCTTGGCCAGCGCCTCGTCCAGCTCGATGCGGCCTTCCTTGTACAGGCGGTACAGCGACTGGTCGAAGGTCTGCATGCCTTCCTGCAGGCTGCGGTCCATCGCTTCCTTCACCTCGTGGATCTGGCCGCGGCGGATCATGTCGCGGATGAACGGGGTGTTGAGCAGCACTTCGGTGGCCGGCAGGCGGCGGCCGTCCTTGCCGATCACCAGGCGCTGGCTGATCACCGCGCGCAGGTTCAGGGCGAGGTTCATCAGCACGTTCTTGTGCGCCGATTCCGGGAAGAAGTTGAGGATGCGCTCCAGCGTCTGGTCGGCGTTGTTGGAGTGCAGGGTGGCCAGGCAGAGGTGGCCGGTTTCGGAGAACGAGATGGCCGCTTCCATGGTGTCGGTGTCGCGGATCTCGCCGATCATGATCACGTCCGGCGCCTCGCGCATCGCGTTCTTCAGCGCCTCGTGATAGCTGTGCGTGTCCAGGCCGACTTCGCGCTGGTTCACGATCGACTTCTTGTGGCGGTGCAGGTATTCGATCGGGTCCTCGATGGTGAGGATGTGCCCGGAGGTGTTCTGGTTGCGGTGGTCGAGCATCGCCGCCAGGGTGGTGGACTTGCCCGAGCCCGTGGCGCCGACCACCAGGATCAGGCCGCGCGGTTCCAGGATCAGGTCGCGGAAAATACCCGGGAGCTGCAGCTGGTCGATGCTCGGGATCTCGCTCTTGATCGCGCGGATCACCATGCCCACTTCGCCGCGCTGCTTGAACACGTTGATGCGGAAACGGCCGGCTTCCTTCACCGCCAGCGCCATGTTGAGCTCGAGGTCGCGCTCGAACTGGGGCACCTGGCCCTCGTCCATGAGCGAATAGGCGATTTTCTTCACCATGCCGCCGGGGAGTCCGGTATTGCCCAGCGGGTACAGCTTGCCCTCCACCTTGATGTTCACGGGGGCGCCGGTCGTCAGGAACATGTCCGACGCGCCCTTGTCCACCATGAGCTTGAGGAAGTAACCAATGTCCACTCGTGTCCCCTGAAATGACGCTCACGCGTTGCAAACAACGATTATGCCCGCCCACAATACGCTGCGACACTCTTAGAGGAATGAGTGATGGTCCACATCTTTTCCGCGCCGGATAGCCGCCAGAATGGCGTCCGCACGGTGTTTTCCAGCCTGATCCTGGCCGTGGTGCTGGGCTCGCTCGGCGGCTGCGCCAGCGTGCCGCCGCCCGACGGCTCCATGAACCAGGCGCAGATGCAATTGCAGTACGCCCGCGACGCCGGTGCGGCCGATTACGCCCCGGTCGACCTGGATTTCGCGCAAAACAAGTTCCAGCAGGCCCAGGCCGCCATGGCCAGCCGCAAGTACGAGGACGCCGCGGCCCTGGCCGAAGAAGCCCAGGCCGACGCCGAACTCGCCCGCGCCAAGGCACGGCTGGGCGCCGCCCGCGCCCAGATCCAGCGCAAGACCCAGGGCAACCGCGAGCTGCGCGAGCAGATCGAGCAGAACCTGAACGCGCAGGAGGAAGCCGCCCAGCAGGCGGCCCAGCAGCAACAGCGCCAGTTCCAGGAACAGCAGCAGGGCCTGCCGGCGCAGGAACAGACGCAGGACATGCCGGCCCCGTCCTCGTCCGTGCTGCAGCCGCTGCCGCAGGACGGCGGCTTCCAGACCCTGCCGCAGCCGCAACCGCAGACCAACGACCAGGGAGGCCACCCATGAAGCCCCTGCGCATCACCTTGTCGGCGCTCGTCCTCGCCGCCGCGGCCGTGGGTTCGGCCCACGCCAAGGACGACATGGACGTGGCCCGCCTCAACGGCAGCCTCGACCAGCTCGCCCGCGACCCCGCCTTGAGCGGCTACGCCCAGGCCGAGCAGGCCCGTGCCCGCGACGCCATCGGCCGGCTGGCCCAGGCCCGCTCGCGCGACCGCGCCCATGCGCTGTACGTGGCCGAGCGCCGCGTCGACCTGGCCAAGGCCACCGCCCAGCTGCAGGAAGCCCAGATCAAGGTCAACCAGCTCGACCGCGAGCACGACCAGATCCAGCTCGACGGCACCCGCCGCGAGGTCGAGGCCGCCCGCCGCGAACTCGACCGCCAGCGCATGCAGTACCAGATG
This sequence comes from Dyella sp. SG609, assembly GCF_012275375.1. Classification (GTDB taxonomy): domain Bacteria; phylum Pseudomonadota; class Gammaproteobacteria; order Xanthomonadales; family Rhodanobacteraceae; genus Dyella_D; species Dyella_D marensis. The sequence continues at coordinate 92,204 of NZ_JAAZQJ010000003.1, forward strand.
GCCCAGGAAGAAGCCGCCCGCCTGCAGCAGGAAGGCGCCGCCGCCCAGGCCCAGGCCGTGCAGGCCCAGGCCCAGGCCGACCAGGCCAAGAAGCTCGCCGCGGCCCAGGCCAAGGTGGCCAACGCCGCCAAGCGCCAGGCCGACCTGGCCACCCAGGCGGCGAAGGCGATGCGCTCGCAGATGCAGGGCGATTCGGGCAAGTAAATATCGCTGTTGTCATGCACGAACGAAGCGCCCGGCGGATCATTCCGTCGGGCGTTTTCGTTTCCATCGAAAGCATCGTTGAAAGCATCGTTTAACGCGAAAAAAAGCCTGCCGCGGCGGCCTTTCTCCGTGCGAATCGCACTGTGATGCGCTTCGCCGAAACGCGCTTGCATGCCCCCGGATGCGGGAGTAGGGTCGAATACCCATGGGGCACTCATGCACCATGGGTCACTGACCTGAATCATGCGCCTATCCCTCGATCACCCGATCACCTGCGTACCGGCAAGCCGGCGCGGGCCATCGGCATGCGCATGGTTTGCCACCGTTAGCGGGCGCACCGATCCCGTGCCCGCGGTTCTTCGCGAGGAGGTCGGATCATGTTCGAAAACCAGCAGCGTGACGATGTCGAAGCCTTGATGAAAGCCGACGCCGAATTCCGTCGGCTGTACCAGCACCACAAGGAGCTCGACAGCAAGGTGCACGACGCCGAGATCGGCGTTCTTCCCATCGACGACATGACCCTTACGGGCATGAAGAAAGAAAAGCTCCACGCCAAGGAACGGTTGCAGCGCATGTGGGATGAACGAGCGCACAAGCACCGCATCGTCAACTAGCCTGCGGTTTCAAACTCAAGACACGCGGCCCCGGAGCCACCCTTGCGAGGGAACGGCTGCCGGGGCCGCTTCGTTTGCGCGCGCGGTCAGGGGAACGCAGGGCGGCTCGGTTATCATCGCCGGCCTGAGGCAGTCCGAACCGGGCCGCCCGCGAACCGAACGCAGGAGCTTCCATGACGGTCCACCAGAGTGTCCTCGAACTGATCGGCCGCACCCCGATGGTGCGCGCGCAGCGACTGGATGCCGGCCCCTGTGAGCTCTTCCTCAAGCTCGAAAGCGCCAATCCCGGTGGCTCCATCAAGGACCGCATCGGCCTGTCGATGATCGAAGGCGCCGAGCGCGCCGGCAAGATCAAGCCGGGCGCCACCCTGGTCGAAGGCACCGCCGGCAACACCGGCCTTGGCCTTGCGCTGGTGGCGCAGCAGAAGGGTTATCGCCTGGTGCTGGTGGTGCCCGACAAGATGAGCCGCGAGAAGATCTTCAACCTCAAGGCGATGGGCGCCGAAGTGGTGCTCACCCGTTCGGACGTGGCCAAGGGCCACCCCGAGTACTACCAGGACATGGCCGAGCGCATCGCGCGCGAAACGCCCGGCGCCTACTTCATCAACCAGTTCGGCAATCCCGACAACCCCGCCGCGCACATCGCCACCACCGGCCCGGAAATCTACGAGCAGATGGACGGCCGCGTGGACGCCATCGTGGTCGGCTGCGGTTCTTCCGGCACCATGAGCGGCCTGTCGCGCTATTTCGCCGAAGTGTCGCCGGATACGGAAATCGTGCTGGCCGATCCGGTCGGTTCCATCCTCGCGCAGTACATCAACGAAGGCATTCTCTCGACCAAGTCCGGCAGCTGGATGGTCGAAGGCATCGGCGAGGATTTCCTGCCCAGCATCAGCGACTTCAGCCGGGTGAAGAAGGCCTACGCGATCAGCGACAAGGAAAGCTTCCTCGCCGCGCGCGAACTGCTGGCGAAGGAAGGCGTGCTCGGCGGTTCGTCCACCGGCACGCTGCTGTCCGCGGCATTGAAATACTGCCGTGAGCAGACGACGCCGAAGCGCGTGGTGACCCTGGTCTGCGACACCGGCAACAAGTACCTGTCGAAGATGTACAACGACTACTGGATGCTGGACAACGGCTTCATCGACCGCGAACAGCACGGCGACCTGCGCGACCTGCTGCTGCGCCCGTTCACCCAGCGCGACACCGTGGTGGTCGGCCCCGGCGAGCTGCTGATGACGGCCTACACGCGCATGAAGCTGTACGACGTGTCGCAGCTGCCGGTGATGGACGGCAACAAGCTGGTCGGCATCCTCGACGAATCGGACGTGCTGATGCACGTGCACGCCGACGAAAGCCGCTTCCGCGATCCGGTCTCCACCGCGATGATCAGCAACCTGCAGATCCTCGACATCCACGAGCCGATCACCGCGCTGCTGCCGGTGTTCGAGCGCGGCCACGTGGCCATCGTGCTGGATGGCGAGCAGTTCATGGGCCTGATCACCCGCATCGACCTGCTGAATTACCTACGCCGTAAGGTGCACTAGGCGCCAACACAGGCTTGGCGGATGCTGCTCGCCACAAAGCCGGCTGTTCGATGAACAGCCGGCCGCGCGAGTGCACGAAATGGCGCGTGCATGGTCGGATGCGCCGCGAAAGTTTGCTGAAATGGGTGGCCGACAAAGTCCCGGCCCTGCGGAAGTCCGCTTCCGGTCCCCCTTTCTCCTCAAGAGGACTCTGCCCATGTGTGGAATCGTTGCCGCCACTGCCCAGCGCGACGTCGCCCCCCTGCTGATCGCCGGCCTGAAGGCGCTGGAATACCGCGGCTACGACTCGGCCGGCCTCGCCGTGCTGCAGCAGGATGAAATCCGTCGCGTCCGCGAAAAGGGCAAGGTGCGCGAGATGGAAGCGCAGTACCTGGCCGACCCGTTCCCCGGCGGCACCGGCATCGCGCATACGCGCTGGGCCACCCACGGCGTGCCGAACAAGGTCAACGCGCATCCGCACGTCGCCGGCCACGTGGCGCTGGTGCATAACGGCATCATCGAGAACTACGCCACGCTGCGCAGCGAACTCGAGTCGCGCGGCCACGCGTTCACCTCCGAGACCGACACCGAAGTGATGGCCGCGCTGATCAGCGAGCGCCTCGCGTCCGGCAAGTCGCTGCTCGACGCGGTCTCGTCGGTGGTGCACGAACTGGAAGGCGCCTACGCCATCGCCGTGATCAGCGACAAGGAACCCGGCCGCGTGATCGGCGCCCGCCGCGGCGCGCCGCTGCTGGTCGGCGTGGGCATCGGCGAGAACTTCCTCGGTTCCGACGCGCAGGCGCTGATCCAGGTCACCAACCGGATGATCTACCTGGAAGAACACGACGTGGTGGAAATCACCCGCGACCAGGTACGCATCTACGGCCAGCACGGCCAGCCGGTGGAACGCGCCGTGCACGAGAGCGAGCTGTCCACCGATGCCGTCGAGCGCGGCGAATACCGCCACTACATGCAGAAGGAAATCTTCGAGCAGCCGCGCGCCGTGGCCGACACGCTCGAAGCGCGCATCGGCCCGCACGGCGTGCTGCCCAACATCTTCGGCGTCAACGGCGACGAGCTGCTGAGCAAGGCCAAGGGCCTGCACATCATCGCCTGCGGCACCAGCTACCACGCCGGCCTCGTCGCCAAGTACTGGATCGAGGACTACGCGCGCCTGCCGGTCAACGTGGAAGTCGCCAGCGAATACCGCTACCGCGAAGCGGTGGTGCCGGAAGGCACGCTGTTCGTGGCCATTTCGCAGTCCGGCGAAACCGCCGACACCCTGGCCGCCATGCGCGAATCGCGCCGCCGCGGCTATCTCGGCACGCTGGCGATCTGCAACGTGCCGGAATCCTCGGTGGTGCGCGAAGCGGACCTCAAGCTGATGACGCGCGCCGGCCCGGAAATCGGCGTGGCTTCCACCAAGGCTTTCACCACGCAGCTCGCCGCGCTGGGCCTGCTCACCCTGCAGCTGGCGCGCCAGCGCGGCCTGGACGACGGGCGCTATGCGGATCTCACCGCCCAGCTGCAAAGCCTGCCCAAGCGCATCGAAAAGGCGCTGGAGCTGGAACCGCAGATCGTGGACCTCGCCGAACACCTGATCCACCGCCAGCACGCCCTGTTCCTCGGCCGCGGCGCTCAGTATCCGGTGGCGATGGAAGGCGCCTTGAAGCTCAAGGAAATCTCATACATCCACGCCGAAGCCTACGCCGCCGGTGAACTCAAGCACGGCCCGCTGGCGCTGGTGGACGAAGACATGCCGGTGATCGCGGTAGCCCCGAACGGCCCGCTGCTGGACAAGCTCAAGTCCAACCTGCAGGAAGTACGCGCGCGCGGCGGCGAGCTGCTGGTGTTCGCGGATGGCGCGGCGAGCATGGATGGCAACGCGGCGCGCGGCAGCATTCTGCGCATCGACGGCGGCGGTGACTTTATTGCGCCGGCGGTGTTTACGGTGCCGATGCAGTTGCTGGCGTATCACGTGGCGGTGTTGCGGGGTACGGATGTGGATCAGCCGCGGAATCTGGCGAAGTCGGTGACGGTGGAATAAGTGCGGCGCCATGGTGCGCTGCAGTTGTGGAATTGAAATAAAGATGTGATCTGTTCAGAAGGCGCTTGCTGTTTCTTGGCAAGCGCCTTTTTTTGTGAGGTCATGTCTGCGATGGCTGGCGCTTCGGTCCCTGGGGTGGCCTGAATCACGAGAATCGCAGTGACTGTGAAATACTCATGGAAGCGCCGGAACACGAAGGGATGGCGAGGATACGGCGGAAGCGGCCTGGCGGTTGCGCGGCATAGAAAGTCTGAATTCTGCAATTTCCTGAGAAGGTGATTGACCATTGGATGTAAGACAGTTCCGCAAACAGTTCTGGACGGTGCCGGCATTGACACCCATTACCTTTGGGAATTGTCAGGTACAGAAAGGAGGCGATTGCTCTTTAACACACTCCGCCACCTTCGATCCTTTTTTGCCCGGTGACGATATTTGGATTTCAGACACCAAGGGCCGCGTGTTCCGTGCGCTTGTGCACTCATGGTCGAAATCGACCGCCGAGTTACGTATTGGCGTCGAATATCGAGATGAGGTAATTGGCAAGGTTGGCGTTGCCCTGCGGTTTTCTCCACATGCCAGCATGCAAGGAGCAAAGCGCCTCATCGAAGAATTCGGTGGCGTTCCTTCGTTGATCTACGAACCTTTGACAGCATTCTCTCGAACTCGAGAGGGTCTCTGCGTGCAAGTCGCTAACGTCGAGTATGACTTCGTCAACGTCGAACCCCTGTGGATCACCGGCGAGCCTCTTGATGCGGCGAGCAACCCTCTACTCGGCATCGAATTCGTGGTCATGGGAAATCGTCTCGGAGTTGAGATCACCAGCTTGGGAGATTTCGAAGCGTACCTGCTTTGCGATGTGGTTCGGGCTCGCATTCTGCACCCGTAGGCCATGGTCAATACGGTCGAATTCATCCAGACCAGAAGCCGGTCGGCGGCCCTCGCTGGTAACGGCCCGATTTATATAACCATCAGTGGTGTTCTTCACGGCTCGCCGACTAGGGCAACTTGCACTAAAACGCCGGGGCCCAATGGCCCCGGCGTCGTTATCGTCAATGCTGCGGCTGGCTGTTACACCGGTGGACGTCGGCGACCCGCGATCAGCGAGATGATGAACAGCACGATGAAGACGATGAACAGGACTTTCGCAATGGTTGCGGCCAGGCCGGCGATGCCGAAGAAGCCCAGGAAGCCGGCGATCAGTGCGATGACTAGAAAGACGATGGCGTAGTACAGCATGGCGTACCCTCCTATGGATGATGGTACTTGCCGTTGGCGACGGCCGATCCGGATGCGGAGCGTTGCGGATTACCTTCCGCTCTCGTCGAATTCTTTCAGCTGCTTCATCGCTTCGTCCCTGGCGATGCCATAACGCTCCTGCAGCTTGCCGGCGAGGTATTCGGAGCTTCCCTCGGCCACTTTCAGATCGTCGTCGGTCAATTTGCCCCAGCGCGCCTTGAGCTTCCCCTGGAGCTGTTTCCATTGGCCCTTGATCCGGTCTTCGTTCATATCCTGATACTCCACGATGGATGCCGCGTCCAAGCGGACTGCGGCGGTTGCGGTGGTTCTTAGGAATAGGAGCCGGCGGATGATTCGTGTGTGAATCGGCGGCGTTCCGATCGAGTGCCGTTCATGAGTATGAGCGGGGCGCGAAGGCGCTAATGTTTTCGTCACGCGTCACTCATCTGAGGAGTGATGCGCGTCGTTTGCATAGTGGGTGCGATGCAAATTCGGATTTGCCCTAAAGACAACCCGAATGCGTGTCTGCTAGCGTGATCGATGTTGCCCGCGCTGTGTTTTCGTCGCGTCGCGGGCAACCATGGCAGCAATGTCGTGAGAGCGCGGGCCAAGGGTGTGCGACCACCCCTGACCCGCTAACCATCACCAACTGGCTAAGGAGTTGATCATGGCTGTGCCAGATCATACGTCACTCGTACGCTCACCGATCCCCCGGGCGACACATCCGCCGACTAATCGGGCTGTCCGCCGTCTTCGCGGACACGGTTGAAGAGCCGCGGCCTAAGAGTTTTCGCAGGTAATGATTCCTAGCCGTGCAACCCGGCGCGTTGCCTCGTGCAACGGCGAAAGCACCTGAAGCCGCATTCCACTTCCTCAATCAAGCCGCCCGGCGCCTGTGTCCCAGGTGGCCGGTCAGCCTCGAGTCCGTATGGTCGCGGCACGCCGTGCTGTCCGGCGGCGTGCCGTTCTCGGAACGAGGGCGGCGCATGGCAAGGAGTTGCTTATGGATATCTATGGCGAAGCGTGGCTCACACGCCACGTGGAATATTTTTCCGATCCGGAGGCGGGGCCGGATGCGTTGTTGAACGATGCAACGGAGTGGCTGCATTTCGCGCATAACGCAATCCGGTGGCTGGCGGAACTGGCTGACGAACACGGCAGCGTGAATGCGCAGCGCTTGCCGGTGATGCTGGAAAGCATCGCAACGTTTATCGAAATGGGCACGCGCTGCGCGACACAGGCGCATTTGCGGATGCAGTGGTTGCAGATAAAGAGTGAGGTGGCACAGCCGCCTGCGTAGGTTGGGGTGAGCCAAAGGCGAACCCCAACACCGGCACGTCGAAGCGCCACGCAGCGTTGGGGTTCGCCGGTGGCTCACCCCAACCTACGCCGCTTCGTGGAACTCCACCGCGAGCCCCGACCCCTCATCTGTTGCGACCGAAGGGAGTCCCATAGGAGCGGCATCTTCTCCTCGGAAGGGAGAAGAGCAGGCGTAGGTTGGGGTGAGCCAAAGGCGAACCCCAACACCGGCACATCGAAGCGCCACGCAGTGTTGGGGTTCGCCGATGGCTCACCCCAACCTACGCCGCTCCATGGCGCGTCCCGTTACTGGATTCCGGCCTGCGCCGGAATGACGGAGGGGGAAGGGTGCCGCTTATCCCCCACGTCGTAATGCGTGATCTCTTACTGCTGCACCGAACAGGTCTTGGACACACCTACCAGCGGATCCGTAAAAGCCGTATTCGTGCAATCCACGGACTGCCCGACCCCCACTTCCCGATAATGCCAGACCCCACGCGCACCATAAGCCACCAGCCCCGTCCCCTGCGTCACCTTGCAGCTCGCCCCTTCCTTCGCGCACACCGCAAACCCACTCGGCGCGTTACCCGTCCCACGCGGCGCAAGCACGCGGATCGCATCCTCGGTAAACAACAAGGTGCCAAAACCATTGTTATCCGCATACGGCGTCCGCCCTTCCGGACGAATATGCTCCGCCGCCTGCTGCGTATACGGCGCCGAAATATCCTTCCGGCGCGCGTAGTGGTTGTAGGCCATCTCGTACACCGGACGGAAATCCCCGCGGCTCTGGCTGGAAATGGTCTTGTGCGGATACTTGCCGGTGGTATCGACCATCGGATCGAACGGCACGTCATGGCCCAGGTTGTACTGCGCGACATATTCGAAACCGGCCAGCAGGCGATTGCCGTACGCCGAGTAAAGATCGAAGCCCTGCGACCACGCCACTTCCGCCACCTCGGCGAGATTACCGATGCCCAGCTGCGTATGCGCCTGATCGCGCCCGCTCTCCTGCGTCTCGCCGAAGGTATTGATGACGTAATGCGTCAGCGCGCCGTCCGAAGGCCCGTTGTAGTAGTAATCCAGCGCGCGATTGAACATGCCCCAGTCGTTGGTATACACGCCCATCGCGATCATCGCCTTCATGCAGCTGGAGTCCCAGTTGCCGTTCGCATACGGGGCGAAATCCTTGATCACCGGATAGAACACATTGCGGAACATCGCCTCGGATGCCGCGATGTCCTGCGCCGACCAGCCGGCCTTGCTGTAGCGGATCAATTCCGCCGCGGCCACGAACTTGAAGCCGTTCAAGCCGGCGGCGAGCGGTGCGTCATGGCCTTCGATCGACTTCAGCGTGCCCGACCAGGCATTGAGAATCCCGATCGCATTCGCCGCATAGCGCGGGTCGTCGCTCAAGGTCCACATCAGCGCCTGCTGATAGGCCGCATTGGCGTCGTCATTGAACTCGCCCATGCATTGGGCCGGCGTGTCGCGCACGACCTTGGCGCAATGGCCGCCGCGGATATGGTAGGTCGGCGACGAAAGGCCATCGTTCTTCAATTTGAGGTAACCACTCGCCCACGGTTCCTGCGTCAGATGCGCCTTGATGCGGGCGAGATCGTCGGCGGTGTGCATAACGCCGGGATGCACGAAGGTGGCGGTCGCCGCCGCGCTCGGCCGGATACCGGCGCAGGCGGCCAGCGCCAGCAGCAGCGGAGCGAAGGTTCGAACGGACAGGGATGCTTTCAGTTGCATATCGATGGTCCAGGGAACGGAGAGGCGACACGTTGCGACGAGCGGCCGAGGGTCGTCATGGTCATGCCGGGCCGGCCGCCGTCATTTAGGGCCAGGCGCCCGGGGGTGCGGCCTGGGTGTAAAGCGCGCGTTCTGCGGCGGGAAGCGGCCGCGCCGCTCCGGCGTGATTGGCGTCACCCTTCTGCCCAACCGCCACCGGCCTTGGCTATCATGCCGCCGGGGGATGTCGTTTTCCGGTAAGCCTCGAAGACGACTCAGGAAAGCCTGGCCGCCGCCGATCCGATGGTTACAGCCGTCGGACCGCGCCGTGCCGCCGGCTCAGGACAAGGGAGAAGTATCTTGATCGTCGGTATCGATTTAGGGACGACCAACAGTCTCGTCGCGGTATGGAAGGACGGCGCGCCCGTGCTGATCCCGAATGCGCTCGGGGCGATGCTGACGCCGTCATGCGTCGGCCTGTCGGAAACCGGGGAACTGCTGGTGGGCCAGGCGGCCAAGGACCGCCTGCAGACGCACCCGCAGCTTACCGTCGCCAACTTCAAGCGCTACATGGGCGCGGCGCGCGAGATCAGCCTGGGCAAGCGCAAGTTCCGGCCGGAGGAGATCTCCTCCTTCGTGCTGCGTTCGCTCAAGGCCGACGCGGAGGCCTTCCTGGGCCATCCGGTGGAAGAGGCCATCATCAGCGTGCCGGCGTATTTCAGCGACGCCCAGCGCAAGGCCACGCGCGCCGCCGGCCAGCTGGCCGGCCTGCGCGTGGAGCGGCTGGTCAACGAGCCCACCGCGGCCGCCCTGGCCTATGGCGTGCGCGACGCCGGCAGCGAGCGCAAGTTTCTGGTGTTCGACCTGGGCGGCGGCACCTTCGACGTGTCGATCCTGGAGATCTTCGACGGCGTGATGGAAGTCCGCGCCAGCGCGGGCGACAACTTCCTGGGCGGCGAGGATTTCCTGGAGGTGCTGGTCGAGGACATCATGGCCTCGATCGCAGCCCATACCTCGTTCAAGCCGGACGACTTCTCACCCGGCGACCGGCAGCGCTTGCGCGACGCCGCGGAAAAACTCAAGCGCACGCTGTCGACCGCCGACTCGGCGGCGCTGTCCTTCCGCCTGCGCGACACCGAGATCGCCTACCGCATCGACGAAGACCGCTTCATGGCGCTGTGCGAGCCGCTGCTGCAGCGGCTGCGCCTGCCGGTGGAGCGCGCGCTGCGCGACGCGCGCATCCGCGCCGCGGACCTGTACGAGATCGTGCTGGCCGGCGGCGCCACGCGCATGCCGGTGGTGCGCAAGCTGGTGACGCGCATGTTCGGCCGGTTCCCGGCCACCGCCTTGAATCCTGACGAAGTCGTGGCGCTGGGCGTGGCCGTCCAGGCCGGCCTGGAAATGGACGATGCCGCGCTGGACGAGATGGTGATGACCGACGTGTGCCCGTACACGCTGGGCATCAATATCGTGGAAGGCTCCGGCCACAACGGCATGGTCAGCGGCTTCTACCTGCCGATCATCGAGCGCAACACGGTAGTGCCGGCCAGCCGCAGCCGCGATGTGTTTACGGTAAGGGACGGCCAGACCAAGGTCGCCATCGAGGTGTTCCAGGGCGAGGCGCGGCTGGTCAAGGACAATATCCCGCTGGGCAAATTCGAGATCGCCGTGCAGCCCGGCATGCCCGCCGGCGCGGCCGGTGTGTCGGTGCGTTTCACCTACGACGTGAACGGACTGCTCGAAGTGGAAGCGACCGCGCATGGCACCGAGGCGAAGAAGAGCATCGTGATCCAGGAGCACGCAGGCGTGCTGTCGGGCGAGGAGATCCAGCAGCGCCTCGCCGCGCTGTCCAGCCTGAAGCTGCATCCGCGCGAGGATGCGCGCAACGCGGCCATCATGGCGCGCGCCAACCGGCTGTTCGAAGAGACGCTGGGCGAGGCGCGCCTGGTGATCTCCAAGGCCATGGCGCAGTTCGAAGCGGTGCTGGAACGGCAGGACCCGCGCGAGATCGCCACCACGCGCGAGCAGTTCCAGGCCTGGCTCGACCGCTTCGAAAACCATCCTTTGCTGGATGCCTGATTTTCACCGTTTCATCCGGGAGCTCGCATGGAGTGGGTGTTCGAAACGCTGGGGATCGACCCGCAGGCTGACGCCAAGACGATCCGCAAGGCTTATGCGCGGGCGCTGAAGCAATGCGACCAGAAGACGGAGGCCGAACGCTTCCAGCGCATCCGCCAGGCTTAGGAGTGGGCGCTGCGCCATGCCGGGCATGCGGAGCGGGTGGCGGTTGTGCCGCAGGCCTTGGGCGCGCCGGAAGAGGAGCCGCAGGAGTCGCCGCAGGCGGCGCGTCCGGTGCCGGTGCCGGTGCGCGTCGCGCTGGCGGATGACGCGCACGAGCTGGCCTCGCAGGTCTTCGCCGAGTTCGTGGAAGCCACCCGCGCGTCTGGCCCGGCAGCGATGGGTACGCTGCTGGCGAATTACTCCCAGGACGCGCGCCTGACCTCGCTCGACGCCAAGATGATGTTCGAGCAGGCCGTACTGTTGCGCGCCTTCGCCGCGCCGTCCGATATGGACATGCTGGACGAGGCTTCCGAGCTGTTTGCCTGGGAAACCTCGAACCGGCATCTCGCGGCGATGCGGCCCGACCTGGTGCATCGCCTGCAGCGCCAGCAGATGCTGCGGCGTTTCCTGGACAACGGCGACGGTGCCGATCGCAAGCAGTTCGTCGAGGCGGTGCAGCTTTACGCCCTGTGCCAGCGCGATCCCCGCGAGAAGGCCATGCCCTGGCAGGTGGCCGATGCCAACCGCTTGCTGGATCGCTATGCGGCGTTCCGGCCAGAGCTTGCCGAGCGCTTCGGCGGGGCCGCTTTGCAGTGGTGGCAAGAGCGACTGCGCGAGAACGCGACCCTGCTGCGGGCCTATGAGGAGAAGCAGCAGGCACCGGCCTCGCCCGCGCAGTACAAGCCGCGGCAGCGCAGTACCGGTAGCGGCTCGCCGTTCAACTGGCTGTTCCTGCTGCCGGTGTTTTTCGCGCTCATGCATATTTTCAGCGGCGGTTCTTCGTCGTCGCGCGATCAGCAGCAGCCTGCCTATACGGCACCTCAAGTGCAGATACCGCAGGAGCCCTCGCAGCTTGCGCGCATCGCGTACGACGACGCCTTCATGCGCCAGATGGCCGAACAAGGCGACCCCGCGGTCCAGAACCGACTCGGCGAAAAGATCAGGCTCAAGGCGACCGATGCGCAGGACTATCGCGAAGCCTTCGAGTGGTTCCAGAAGGCGGCCGAGCGCGGACATCCGCCGGCGCAGTACAACCTGGGCCTGATGTACGAGGAAGGGCAGGGCGTTGAGCAGAATCCGGTGAAGGCGCTGGAGCTGATCCGTCAGGCAGCGGTGAATGGCCATGCCGAGGCGCAGTTCCATCTGGGCGGCATGTACAAGGACGGTCGCATCGTAGAGGCCGATGCGAAGCAGGCGCGCCGATGGTGGGAGAAGGCGGCGGCGCAGCATCATCTGCCCGCGCAATATCAGCTTGGCCTGCTGTATGCCAAGGGCGAAGGCGTGGAGCAGAGTTACGAGACCGCTGCGCGCTGGTGGGCGACGACCGCGTTGTCGGGCAACGCGGATGCGCAGAACGCCCTGGGTTCGCTCTATGAGCAGGGCTTGGGTGTGGCGCGGGATGACACCCTGGCGTTTCGCTGGTATCGCAATGCGGCGGGGCAGGGGCATGCTGCCGCGCTGGAGCGCCTTGCCTCGATGTTCGAGCGGGGTGTGACCGTGGCGAAGAACCCGGTGATTGCGGATGCCTTGATGAGGGTGGCGGCTTCGAGAAAGGGGCCGGTCCAGTTCAACACCACGCCGGCCATGGCCAGCCTGGAGCGTGGGCTGAGCGACGAGCAGCGGTATCACGCCAGGCTGCTGGCTGGTGACCTGGCCAGCTTGATCAGTACCGGTTCGAGTTCGAACAGGGAATTCATTGCCGTGCTGGACAGGGCGGCCTCGGGGCATATCGTCCCTGGTCTTTGATGTGGGCATGCGACGGCCTCACATCCCCCTCTCCCCTCCGGGGAGAAGGTTGGGGTAACGGGCCGGGCGGAGCGGTGAGTGGAGGGTTGAGAAAGCCCAAAAGCTTTTCTTCGCTTCATAGAAGCTATATCGCGAGCACCCGCCCCTCATCTGCCTGCCGGCATCTTCTCCCCGGCGGGGAGAAGAGTTCGATAGGAGCCGCTATGCCACACCCGATCGCCTCGACATACCCCCTCTCCCCTCCGGGGAGAGGGTTGGGGTGAGGGGGCGGGCGGAGCGGTGAGTGCAGAGTTGAGAAAGCCCAAAAGCTCTTCTTCGCTTCATAGAAGCTATATCGCGAGCACCCACCCCTCATCTGCCTGCCGGCATCTTCTCCCCGGCGGGGAGAAGAGTTGCAGGACACACGGTGACGTTTTGTCTCAGTGCACCTGCGCACCCTACCTGGGATGATCCCCCTCGGCCTCCATCATCACCCGGCACCCGACGTGACCCGACCGCGCCTCCACAAGCCCATCGCATGGCTGGCTTTCGCCGCCATGTGGCTGCTTGTCGCCGCGCCGCCGATCTCCCAGGTATGGGCGGCGGCGCCGGTCATGGCGATGGCCGATGGCGCCATGCACTGCGACGAGCACGCCGGCCACGGCGGGGATGCTTCGCCGCACCGGTCGTCGCTGGACAAATGCGGCTACTGCGACCTGCTGGGCCATAGCCCGGTCGTGAGCAGCGTCGCCTGGCTGCCGCCGGCCACGCTGCCATCGCCGTACCGCTTGTCGTGGTCCGTATCGGCGCCACGCACCTCGCGAACGCTGCTCCTCTCGGCCGCGCCCCGCGGACCACCGGCGGACCTCAACGCCTGATTGCTTTCGATCGTGCCGGCACGCGGAGCGTGCCGGCTGCGTTGCCGTCTTCCAAGGAACCGCCATGCATTCCGTTCTTCCTCACGGACGCGCTCGCGTGCGTCCAGTCCTGCCTGCATCGAATCCGCGCAACTATCGCGTCCATGCCTGGATGGTTTTCGCCGCCTGCAGCGCGGCCCATGCCACCGACACACCGCAAACGCTTCCGCCGGTGGTAGTCACCGCGCCGATGCAAACCGACCCGCTCACCGTCGTCACCGACCCCAAGGCGCCACGCCAACCCGTACCCGCCAGCGACGGCGCGGATGTCCTCAAGAGCATCCCGGGCTTTTCCAGCATCCGCAAAGGCGGCAGCAACGGCGATCCGCTGCTGCGCGGCATGGCGGGGTCGCGCCTCAATATCCAGATCGACGGCGGTCAGATCGGCGGCGGTTGTCCGTCGCGGATGGATCCGCCCACGGCGTATATCTCGCCGCAGTTGTTCGACAAGGTCACGGTGATCAAGGGCCCGCAGACCGTGCTTTACGGGCCGGGCAATTCGGCCGGCACCGTGCTGTTCGAACGCGAATTCACCCGCTACGCCGCGCCGAAGGCCAGCTTCCAGGGCAGCCTGCTCGGCGGTTCCGCGGGCCGCAACGATCAGCTCGCCGACGCGCGCGCGGGCACGCCCGAGGGCTACGTGGAACTGCGCGCCAATCACACCCATGCGCAGGACTACCGCGATGGCGACGGCCGCCGCGTGCACTCGGCCTACGATCGCTGGAACGCGGACACGGCGATCGGCTGGACACCGGACGACGATACGCGCCTGGAATTGACCGCCGGCAAAGGCAACGGCCACGCCGCCTACGCTTTCAGCGGCATGGACGGCGCGCAATTCCTGCGCGAGAGCGCGGCGTTGAAACTGGAACGCCGCCACCTGAGCAACAGCTTCGACAAGCTCGAAGCCCAGGTCTATTACAACTACGCCGACCACGTGATGGACAACTACACGCTGCGCCGGCCCGACCCCGCCAGCATGATGCCGATGGCGATGGCCAGCGATGTGGACCGGCGCACGCTGGGCGGTCGCGTCGCCGGCACCTGGATCTGGCCGGATGCGTGGCAACTGACCGCGGGTGTCGACGGCTCCGTCAACACCCACAGCATGCGCAACGGCGGACCGCCGGGCAGTCCCATGGGCGACTACCGCGATCTGCCGCGCGAGCGCGATGCGCGTCTGCGCAGCGTCGGCGCCTTCGCCGAGGCACGCTGGAGCGTGGCGAAAGACCGGCGCGTGATCGGCGGCGTGCGGGTGGATCGCGCGTCCGCGCATGGCTACGTACTCGCGCTGGCGCACGAGGACATGGGCATGTCGATGGATATGGGGGGCGGCATGGATTCAGCCGCCACGGTAGATGCACGCCGCACTTCCACCTTGCCCTCCGGCTTCGTGCGCTACGAACAGGATCTTGCCGCCATGCCGGCCACGGTCTACGTGGGCGTCGGCCATGTGCAACGCTTTCCCGATTACTGGGAACTGTTCGGCCAGCATGCGGACAAGACGCTCGCTTCGTTCTCAGGCCTGCGCCCGGAGAAAACCACCCAGCTCGATGTGGGGCTGCAGTACCGCACTGCGCGCCTGCAAGCCTGGGTCTCCGCCTACGCCGGCGTGGTGAATGACTTCATCCTGTTCCGCTACGGCCAGGGCATGGCCGGCGGCAGTGCGATGAACGTGCAGGCGCGCATCGCCGGTGGGGAAGCCGGCATGGTGTATGCGCTGAGCAAGCAATGGAAAGCCGACGCCACGCTGGCCTACGCGTGGGGAGCCAACCGCACCGAGCACCGTCCGTTGCCGCAGATGCCTCCGCTGGAAGCGCGCCTGGGCCTGACCTACGACAACGGCAGCTGGTCCGCCGGCGCGCTCTGGCGGCTCGCCACCGCACAGCGGCGCATCGCCGTGGGCGAGGGCAACCTGGTCGGCCAGGATCTCGGCGCCAGCGGCGGCTTCGGCGTGTTCTCGCTCAACGCGGGTTACCGCCTGGGCCATGGACTCACCCTCAGCGCCGGCATCGACAACCTGTTCGGCAAGACCTACGCCGAGCACGTCAATGCGGCGAATGCCGGCCTGGCCGGCTACGTGAACACCGTGCGCGTGAACGAGCCGGGGCGCACCGGCTGGCTGAAGCTCGATTTCGACATCTGACCGTTCCGCGGCGGCGTTCGAGGCCGCCGCGGCCTATCATGTTTCCCTGCCTGCGAGGCACCTTTCCATGCCATCCATCCGCTGCTGCTCCTCCTTCGCGCTCGCCGCCGCACTGGCCGCGCCCGGCCTGGCCGCCGCCTGTTCCACCTGCGGCTGCTCGCTCAATTCCGACTGGTCCAGCCAGGGTTATGCCACCAGCCTCGGCTGGCATCTGAGCTTGCGCGAGGATTACTTCAATCAATCCCAGCTGCGCAGCGGCGCGGACAGCGTGAGCCGGAGCTCGTTCGCCTATCCCGCCGACGAGGAAGTGCAGCGCAAGACGATCAACCGGAACACGCTGCTGGGCGCGGACTACAGCTTCTCGCGCTACTGGGGCCTGTCGCTGCAGCTGCCCTATATGGACCGCCACCACCAGACCATTGCCGAGGGCGACACCGGCGTCTCCACCTCCGACGCGCGCGGCATCGGCGACCTGCGCGTGCTGGCGCGCTACCAGGGCTTCAGCGACGACGCCGGCATCGGCCTGCAGTTCGGCTTGAAGTTGCCGACGGGGCGCTTCAAGCAGGACTTCGTTTCCGGTCCTCAGGCCGGCGAACTGCTGGATCGTGGTCTGCAGCTGGGTACCGGAACCACCGACGCGCTGCTGGGCGTGTACAAGTTCGGCTACCTCACCGATTCGATCGGTTATTTCGGCCAGGCGATGGCGCAGATCGCGCTCGATGCGCGCGAGCATTTTCGTCCCGGCAATTCGCTCAATCTCAATCTTGGCCTGCGCTATCTCGACGCCGGCCGCTTCACGCCGCAGATCCAGCTGAACCTGCATGGCGAGCAGCGTGAAAGCGGTGCGCAGGCGGATCGTCCGAACAGCGGTGCGGTGCTTGCTTATCTGAGTCCCGGCATCGGGGTCAGGATCACGCGGCGCCTGGATGCGTTCGCCTTTGTGCAATTGCCCGTGTACCAGCACGTCAATGGCCTGCAGCTGGAACCTCGCCGCTTGTGGTCGCTGGGCCTGCAATACCGGCTCTGAGCGCGGTGGTCGCGCGGTTCGTCGGCGTGGCGATGATTTCTTTACGGGTGATTTTTTTAATTCAAACGGAATTGAAAAATCGTCCCGCATGATGCCGAGGCTTACGGCAAGCATTCGTTTTCGCATTGAAGCTTGCACTGGGCTGACATGCTCGGCGAATTGCCGAAAAGCATTTCCAAAATCCAGCTTCCGTTCGTCCTGGTCTGAAATTTGGCTGAGATATTCCTGACTTAGTCGCTCCATGACTTAAGCAGAACATGTCCAGCCGTTGGACCTCGTCGGACAGAACTAATGAAACGCCGCGACTTTATGAAGCTGGCCGGTGCCTCGCTCGGCGCATCGGCCATGCTCGGCATGCCCTTGGTCATCCGCAGGGCGCTGGGCATCGAAGCCCATCGTGGAAACGGCACCATTGCCGATGTCGGGCACGTGGTGATCCTGATGCAGGAGAACCGCTCCTTCGATCATTACTTCGGCACGCTGCGCGGCGTGCGCGGGTTCCGCGATCGGTTCCCGATTCCCGTGGCGGGCGGACACCGGGTGTGGAGCCAGCAGGGTCCGCAAGGCATCGTCGAACCGTTCCATATGGACGGCGACGCGATGAATGCCGCCTTGATTCCCTCGATGCCGCACGAATACATGGATGCGCAGGCGGCATGGGGGCAGGGCAGGCTCGATCGCTGGCCCTATTTCAAGACGCCGGCATCGATGGGTTACTACACGCGCGACGAAGCGCCGTTCCAGTACGCGCTGGCCGATGCGTTCACGCTGTGCGATGCATATCACTGCTCGGTCATGGGCGGCACGGCGCCGAACCGCATCATGTTCTGGTCCGGCTCCAACAGCGATCCGGCACTGCGCGCGCAGAACGGCTTTGCCGACGACAGCAATACCGCGATCACCAATCTGCGCAGCCGCGTGTCGGGCACGCTGCCTTCGCCGGGTTATATCTATCCGGGCAGCGCGCTGCCGTGGGTGACCTTGCCGGAACTGCTGGAGGCCGCCGGTATTTCCTGGAAGATCTATCAGAACCCGAACGACAACTGGGACGGCCTGATGCACGGCGGCCTGGCCTTCCAGGGGTTCCGCTCGGCACCGCCCGCCTCGCCGCTGTACGGCAAGGGCATGTCGCATCACTCGCTCGATACGCTGGCTGACGACGTCATGCGCGGTGCGCTGCCTTCGGTGAGCTGGATCCTGCCGTCGCGCATGGAGTCCGAACATCCCGGCGCACCGTCCAGCGCCATGCGCGGCGGCCACTTCGTCGAACGCGTTTTGCAGGCGCTGACGGCGAATGCGGCGAGCTGGAGCCGCACCGCGCTGTTCGTCACCTTCGACGAGAACGACGGCCTGTTCGACCATATGCCGCCGCCGGCGATTCCGTCGATCGACACCGACGGCAAGATGGCCGGCGCTTCGACCGCTCCGGTCGACGGCATGTACTTCAAGGATGACATGGGCCGCTACCTGCACGCCGAGGATCGCCACCGCAGCGATCTGCGCGTGATCGGCCTCGGTCCGCGTGTGCCCACCTACGTGGTGTCGCCGTGGAGCCGCGGCGGCTGGGTCAATTCGCAGGTGTTCGATCACACCTCGGTGGCGATGTTCCTGGAGCGGCGCTTCGGCATCCGCGTGGACGCGATCAGCCCGTGGCACCGCGCGGTTTGTGGCGACCTGACCTCGGCCTTCGACTTCGCCCAGCCCGACGAATTCGAGCTCCCGCGCCTGCCGCCTACCGCGGCCTACGAGGACGTCGAACGCCGCGGCCGCACGCTGCCGGAAGTGGCGCCGCCCAGCCCCGCCGCGCAGCGCCGGCAGGAGCCCGGCACGCGTCCTTCCCGTGCGCTGCCATATCAACCCTCGGTGGCGTTCGCGCATGCGCCGGATGGAGCCGTCACGCTGAAGTTCGCCAACCACGGCAAGCAAGGCGTGGTGCTGCAGGTGTACGACAAGCTGCACCTGGACCGGCTGCCGCGCCGCTACACCATCGAAGCCGGCAAGGAGCTGGCCGACACCGCCTGGCATCCGCAGCGCGACGACCAGGGCCGTTTCGACCTGGAAGTGTTCGGGCCGAACGGTTTCTTCCGCGCGTTCAAGGGCACGGTGGCGGAGGCGGCTTCGCACGATATCGATCTTCAGGTGCGTTTCGACCTGGTGCGCGAAGAGGCGGTGATGGAGGCTCACAACGCATCGCGCACGCAGGCCCGGTTGACCGTGAAGTCGCTTGCCTATCGCGAGCTGTCGGCCGAAGACGCGCTGCTCCCGGGCGAGACGCTACGGTATGCCTGGGGACTGGCGGACAGCGGCCCCTGGTACGACTTCCTGGTGGACCGGCCGGGCATGACGGTGCGCGTGGCAGGCCGGCTCGAAACCGGGCGCCACGCGACCAGCGATCCGGCTTGAACGCACACGCTCGATAGAACCCGGGAAGCGGATACGAAAAACGGCGGCCCGCCTGCGGACCGCCGTTCGGCGTTCAAGCCTGCGCCGTGCGCTTACGAGCGGCCGTAGACGTCTTCGAAGCGCACGATGTCGTCTTCGCCGAGGTAGCTGCCGGACTGCACCTCGATCATCTCCAGCGGCACCTTGCCCGGATTGCGCAGGCGATGGACGCTGCCCAGCGGAATATAGGTGCTCTGGTTCTCGGCCAGCAGGAACACCTTGTCGTCGCAGGTCACCTCGGCCGTGCCGGACACCACGATCCAGTGTTCCGCGCGGTGGTGGTGCTTCTGCAGGCTGAGCGCCGCGCCGGGCTTCACCACGATGCGCTTCACCTGGAAGCGGTCGCCGGCTTCCAGCGAGTCGTAGTTGCCCCAGGGGCGGTGCACCACGCGGTGCAGCGAGTGCTCGCTGCGGCCCATGGCCTTGAGATGGTCGACCACTTTCTTGACGTCCTGCGCCGCGTTGCGGTGCGCGACGAGGGTGGCGTCGGGCGTGGTGACGACGACGAGATCGTCGACGCCCACCGTCGCCACCAGGTGGCGGTCGTGCGAACGCAGCAGCGAATTGCGCGTGCCGATGGCCAGCGTGTCGCCTTCGAGCAGGTTGCCGTTGTCGTCCTTGGCGCCGGCCAGCCACAGCGCGGACCACGAGCCGATGTCGCTCCACTCGCAGCTCACCGGCACCACGGCGGCGTTCTTGCTCTTTTCCATCACGGCGTAGTCGATGGAGTCGTCCGGCACCTTGGCGAAGTCGTCCTTGTCCAGGCGCACGAAATCGAGGTCGGCCTTGGCCGATGCGAAGGCCTTGCGCGTGGCTTCCAGGATGGCCGGCGCGTGCACGCCCAGTTCTTCCAGGTAGCGCGCGGCCTTGAACAGGAACATGCCGGAGTTCCAGTCGTAGCCGCCTTCGGCCAGGTAGCCCTCGGCGGTGGCCTGGTTCGGCTTCTCGACGAACTTCTCCACCCGGTAGGTGCCGGCGCCGATCGACTCGGCGCGGCGGATATAGCCGAAGCCGGTCTCGGGGCGGTCCGGGCGGATGCCGAAGGTGACCAGCCAGCCCTCGCGGGCGGCCGGCAGGGCGGCCTGCACGGCCTCGACGAAGCTGGCGGTATCGCCCACCAGGTGGTCGGCCGGCAGCACCAGCAGCAGGGCTTCCGGGTCGGACTTCAGCGCCTGCATGGCGCCCAGGGCGATGGCCGGCGCGGTGTTGCGCGGCGCGGGCTCCAGCATGATGGTGGCGCCGCTTACTTCCATGTCCAGCAGCTGGTCGGCGGCCAGGAAGCGGTGGTCGTCGCTGGCCACCACGATGGGCGCGGTGGCATCGGGCAGGGCGATGGCGCGGGCCACGGTCTGCTGGAACAGGGTGCCTTCGCCGGTCAGCGAGAGGAACTGCTTGGGCAGGTTCTTGCGCGAGATCGGCCACAGGCGCGTGCCGCTGCCGCCGCTGAGAATAAGGGGGATCAACATCGCGTCAGGATCCTGGCGAAATAAGGGATTGCAGTACGTCTTCCAGGCCATGCTGCCACGGCGGCAGGGTGGTGCGGAACGTGGCCTGGAATTCGCGGTTGTCCAGCAGCGAATAGGACGGCCGGCGGGCCGGGGTCGGAAATTCGCTGGTGCCGATGGCGGTGACGCGCGGCGCCCGCGCGATCAGGCCCAGGGCATGGGCGCGCTCGACGATGGCGCTGGCAAAGCCATGCCAGCTGGTGCTGCCGCCAGCCACCAGATGGTGCACGCCTTCCAGGGCCGGGCGTTCCGCGGCCGGGGCGGCCAGCCAGCGCTCCAGCGCGGCCAGCGTGGCGTCCGCGATGAGGCCGGTGCTGGTCGGCGTGCCGACCTGGTCCGCCACCACGCGCAGTTCGTCGCGCTCGCCGGCCAGGCGCAGCATGGTGCGCAGGAAGTTCTTGCCGTGCGCGGCGTAGACCCAGGCCGTGCGGAAGATCAGCGCATGGCCGCCCGCGGCCAGCACGGCCTGCTCGCCGGCCAGCTTGCTGCGGCCATAGGCGCTCAAGGGGCCGGTCGGGGCGTCGACGGGGTAGGGCGTGGGGCTTTCGCCGTCGAACACGTAGTCGGTGGAATAGTGGATCAGCAGGGCGCCATGCGCGGCGGCCCACTGCGCCATGGCGCCGGGCGATGCCGCATTGACGCGACGGGCGAGTGCTTCTTCCTGCTCGGCGCGGTCGACCGCGGTGTAGGCGGCGGCGTTGATGACGACGTCCGGCTGCACGGCATCGAGCAGGGCGGTGACGCTGGCGGGTTCCGCCAGGTCCGCGGCGACGGTGGCCACGTTCACCACCGGCGTGCCGTCGCGCGTGATGGCGGTGAGCTCGCCGAGCGCGGCCAGGCGGCCGCTTTCCAGGAAGGTCTGCCCCAGCTGGCCGGCGCCGCCGAACAGCACGATCCTCAACGCACGAACTCCGGCAGGCGCTCGGCCGGGATGTCCTTGAGGAACGGAGTTTTCTCGTCCTTCTCCGACAGCAGCGGCGATGCGATCGGCCAGTCGATGCCGATGTCGGCGTCGTTCCAGCGCACGCCGGCGTCGGCGGGGCCGTCGTACAGCGCGGTGCACTGATAGCTGAAGGTGGCGAATTCGGAGACCACGCAGAAGCCGTGCGCGAAGCCTTCCGGGATCCAGAAGTGGCGCTTGTTCTCCGCGCTCAGCATCACGCCCACCCACTTGCCGAAGTCCGGCGAGCCGCGGCGGATGTCGACGGCGACGTCGTACACCTCGCCTTCCAGCACGCTGACCAGCTTGCCCTGCGGATGGGGCCACTGGTAATGCAGGCCGCGCAGCACGCCGCGCGCGGAGCGCGAGACATTGGTCTGCACGAATTCGCCGGTGATGCCGGCCTCCTGGAAGCGCGCCTTATTGTAGCTCTCGTAGAAGAACCCGCGGGCATCGCCGAAGACGCGCGGTTCCAGCACGAGCGCGCCAGGCAGCGAGGTTTCCACTACTTTCATCGTACGGGTCCTTGTTCAACCATGCGCTGCAGGTACTGGCCATAGCCGGTCTTGGCCAGCGGAGCGGCCAGGCGCAGCACCTGCTCGGCGTCGATCCAGCCATTGATGAAGGCGATCTCCTCCGGGCAGCAGACCTTCAGGCCTTGCCGGTTCTCGATCGTCTGGATGTAGTTGCCGGCTTCGGCCAGCGAATCGTGCGTGCCGGTGTCCAGCCAGGCGAAGCCGCGGCCGAGCTGTTCCAGGTGCAGCGAGTCGTCTTCCAGATAGCGGCGATTGAGGTCGGTGATTTCCAGCTCGCCGCGCGGCGAGGGCTTCAGCTCCGCCGCGTAGTCGCAGGCGCGGTGGTCGTAGAAGTACAGGCCGGTGACCGCGTAGTGCGACTTCGGCTTGGCGGGCTTTTCTTCCAGGCCGATGACGCGGCCGGTGTCGTCGAATTCCGCCACGCCGTAGCGCTCCGGATCGCGCACCCAGTAGCCGAATACCGTGGCGCCGTGCGCGCGCTGCGAGGCGCGGCGCAGCCGTTCGGTAAGGCCGTGGCCGTAGAAGATGTTGTCGCCCAGCACCAGGCAGCTCGGCTCGTTGCCGACGAAATCGCGGCCGATGATGTAGGCCTGGGCCAGACCGTCCGGCGAGGGCTGCGCGGCGTACTCGATGCTGATGCCCCACTGCGAGCCGTCGCCGAGCAGGGTGCGGAACAGATGCTGTTCGTGCGGCGTGTTGATCATCAGGATCTGCCGCACGCCGGCGAGCATCAGCGTCGCCAGCGGGTAGTACACCATCGGCTTGTCGTACACCGGCAGCAGCTGCTTGCTCACTGCCTGCGTGATCGGATACAGCCGCGTGCCGGAACCGCCGGCGAGGATGATGCCTTTCTGCGTAGTCATGTGCCCAGACGCTCCATTCGGTAGCTGCCGTCGAGTACTCGCTGTACCCACGGCTGATTGTCCAGGTACCAGCGCACCGTTGCCGCGATGCCGCTCTCGAAAGTCTCCTGCGGGCGCCAGCCGAGTTCGCGCTGCAGCTTGGAGGAGTCGATGGCGTAGCGGCGATCGTGGCCGGGACGATCCTTCACGAACGTGATGAGGGATTCACGCGGCTTGCCGCCGGGCAGCGCGCCGTGCTGGTCGAGCAGGCCGCAGATGGTGCGCACCACCGTGATGTTTTCGCGCTCGGCATTGCCGCCTACGTTGTACGTTTCACCCACGCGGCCGCGCGCCAGCACGGCGCGGATGGCGCGGCAGTGGTCGCCCACGTGCAGCCAGTCGCGGATGTTGCGGCCGTCGCCGTAGACCGGCAGCGCTTCGCCGGCCAGCGCCTTCTGCACGATCAGCGGGATCAGCTTCTCGGGAAACTGGAACGGGCCGTAGTTGTTCGAGCAGTTGGTGGTGAGCGTGGGCAGCCCATAGGTGTGGTGGAACGCGCGCACCAGGTGATCGGACGCGGCCTTCGACGCGGAGTACGGCGAGTTCGGCGCATACGGCGTGGTTTCGGTGAAGGCGCCTTCGGCGCCGAGCGAGCCGTACACCTCGTCGGTCGACACATGCAGGAAGCGGAACGCGTCACGCGCTTCGCCTTCCAGCGACAGCCAGTAATTGCGCGCGCTTTCGAGCAGGCCCAGCGTACCCACCACATTGGTTTCGACGAAGGCGGCGGGGCCGTCGATGGAACGGTCCACATGCGATTCGGCGGCGAAGTTCACCACCGCCTGGGGACGATGCCCGGCGAGCAGGCCGGCGATCAGTTCGCGGTCGCCGATATCGCCCTGGACGAACACGTGCTTCGGATTCGACTTGACCGAGGCCAATGTGTCGAGATTGCCGGCGTAGGTGAGCTTGTCGAGATTGATGACGGTGTGGCCATCGGCCAAGGCTTGCAGTACGAAGTTGGCACCGATGAAGCCGGCTCCGCCGGTGACCAGGATCGTGACGGGCATTTCCGAATGGCTGCTCATTTAATCCGTCCAAATTAGGGGAATGGGCAGCGTGGGGGCGCCGGCCAACCACGCATTCTACCCGACGCTAAAGTCCTTATTTCAACGGCTAATGAACCCGGGGCGCGATGGCGCCAAGGGCGGCCCTGGGGCTGCGGCGGGGCCTTGCGGTATTATGGTTCATTAACTACTCGATCTCGGAAACGGAGCAGTCCAGATGGGCAAGAGCGATAACGCGGCGCGCGAAGCAGGTCTTGGCACGCTGGCCATTCACGCTGGGCAGTCTCCCGATCCGTCGACGGGGGCGATCATGCCGCCGATCTATGCGACGTCCACCTACGTGCAGGAAAGCCCTGGCCATCACCAGGGCTACGAGTATTCGCGCACGCAGAACCCGACGCGCATGGCCTACGAGCGCTGCGTGGCGGGCCTGGAAGCCGGCGTCGCCGGTTTCGCCTTCGCCTCCGGCCTGGCCGCCGCGGCCACCGTGCTGGACCTGCTCGACGCGGGCAGCCACGTGATCGCCATGGACGATCTCTACGGCGGCAGCTACCGCCTGTTCGAACGCGTGCGCCGCCGTTCGGCCGGCCTGGATTTCACCTTTCTCGATCTGAACGACGAAGCCGCGCTGGCGCAGGCGGTGCACGCCGAAACGCGCATGATCTGGATCGAGACGCCGACCAATCCGCTGCTCAAGCTGGTGGATATCGCCAAGGTCGTGGCGTTCGCGCGCAAGCACAAGCTGCTGGTGGTGGTGGACAACACCTTCTGCTCGCCGATGCTGCAGCGTCCGCTGACCATGGGCGCGGACCTGGTGCTGCATTCGGCCACCAAGTATCTCAATGGCCACTCGGACATGGTCGGCGGCGTGGTCGTCGCGGCCAACGAGGAGCTCGCGCAGAAGATGGCCTTCGTGCAGAACTCCGTCGGCGCGGTGCAGGGTCCGTTCGACAGCTTCCTGGCGCTGCGCGGCCTGAAGACGCTGCACCTGCGCATGCGCGAACACAATGCCAACGCGCTGGCGCTGGCGCAGTGGCTGCAGCAGCGGCCGGAAGTGGAAAAAGTGATCTATCCGGGCCTGCCCAGCCATCCGCAGCACGAGCTGGCCAAGAAGCAGATGCAGGGCTTCGGCGGCATGATCAGTTTCTACATCAAGGGCGGCCTGGATGCGGCGCGCCGCTTCTGCGAGCGCACGCATTACTTCGCGCTGGCCGAGTCGCTGGGCGGCGTCGAGAGCCTGGTCAACCATCCGGCGATCATGACGCACGCCTCGGTGCCCGCCGACGTGCGCGCGCGCCTGGGCATCACCGACAACCTGGTGCGCCTGAGCGTGGGGGTGGAAGACCTGGCCGACCTGCAGGCCGATCTCGCCCAGGCCCTGGCCCATGACTGAAGCCGGCGAGGCCAGGCTGCGCCTGCTCGTCACCGGCGCCGGCGGCTTCGTCGGCGAGCATGTACGCCAGGCCGTCGAGGCGGGCGAGTTCGGGCCGTACGATTGGCACCCGGCGCCGGAAGGCTTCGACGTGCGCAGCCGCGACGCGGTGGATGCGCTGATCGCCGAGGTGAAGCCCGATGCGGTGCTGCACCTGGCCGCGCAGAGTTTCGTGCCGCAGTCGTTCAAGGACCCGGCCGGCACCTTCGAGGTGAACGTGCTCGGCACCTTGCACCTGCTGCAGTCGCTCACGCAGTCGGGTTTCCGCGGACGCTTTCTTTACGTCAGCTCGGGCGACGTCTACGGCCTGGTGCCGGACGCGCTGCTGCCGGTGGACGAGCGCCGCTGGCCGGAGCCGCGCAATCCGTATGCGTCCAGCAAGATCGCCGCCGAGACCCTGGTGCTGCAGTGGCATCGCGCGCAGGGACTGGATGCGATGGTGGTGCGGCCGTTCAATCACATCGGTCCGGGCCAGCGGAAGGACTTCGCCATCCCGGCCTTCGCGCACCAGATCGTCGACATCGCCGAAGGCCGGCAGGCGCCGGTGCTGGACGTGGGCGACATCGACACCACCCGCGATTTCCTCGACGTGCGCGACGTGGTGCGCGGCTATGCCGCCCTGTTCGCACGTGGCCAGGCCGGCGGCACCTACGTGCTGGGCAGTGGCGTGGAACGCCGCATCCGCGACATGATCGGCTTCATGTGCGAAGCCTGCGGCGTGAATCCGGAGATCCGGCAGGACCCGGCCCGGCTGCGCCCCAGCGAACAGCGGCGCATGGTGGCCGACGCGGCCTTGATCCGCACGCATACCGGCTGGTCGCCGCGCTACAGCATCGAACAAACCTTACATGACGTTATCGAAGACGCGAGAGGCATTGCATGACTAAGAACAAATCCGCGCTGATCACAGGGATCACCGGTCAGGACGGTGCCTATCTCGCGCAGCTCCTGTTGGGCAAGGGCTACCAGGTGCACGGCTTCCTGCCGCGCCGCAGTACCGACACCTCGTGGCGCCTGCGCGAGCTGGGCATCCTCGACGAGGTGCACATGATCGAGGGCGACCTCAGCGACCTTTCTTCGCTGATCCGCGCCGTCGAAGGTTCGCGCGCGGACGAGGTGTACAACCTCGGCGCGCAGAGCTTCGTGGGTACCTCCTGGCAGCAGCCGCTGCTGACCGCGGACGTCGACGGCGTCGGTGCGCTGCGCGTGCTGGAAGCGGTGCGCATCGTCAATCGCGAGGCGCGTTTCTACCAGGCCTCGACCAGCGAGATGTTCGGCCTGATCCAGGCCGAGCGCCAGGACGAGAGCACGCCGTTCTATCCGCGCAGCCCCTACGGCGTGGCCAAGCTGATGGGCCACTGGGCGACCGTGAACTATCGCGAGAGCTACGGCATGCACGCCTCCAGCGGCATCCTGTTCAATCACGAGTCCCCGCTGCGCGGCATCGAGTTCGTCACGCGCAAGGTGGCGCACGCGGTGGCCTCGATCAAGCTGGGCCTGCAGAAAGAACTGCGCCTGGGCAATATCGACGCCAAGCGCGACTGGGGCTTCGCCGGCGACTATGTGGAAGCGATGTGGCTGATGCTGCAGCAGGCCGGCGCGGACGACTACGTGGTGGCCACCGGCAAGACGGTGAGCGTGCGCGACATGTGCGAACTGGCCTTCGCCCACGTCGGCCTGAAGTACCAGGACTACGTGGTGCAGGACGAGAAGTTCATGCGCCCCGCCGAAGTGGACGTACTGCTGGGCAACCCGGCCAAGGCCAAGGCCAAGCTGGGCTGGGCGCCGCGCACCACGTTCGAGCAGCTGATCGCGATGATGGTGGATGCGGATCTGCGGCGGTTGTCGTCGCGCTGATCCTGATTCACGTGCACAAAAAAAGGGCTCCATCGGAGCCCTTTTTCTTTGGCCGCCGTGGCCCCGGTCAGGCGCCGGCGATTTCCGCCAGCCGCCGCCGATAGCTCATGCCCACCCGGCGATAGCCGACCTTCTCGCGCACCATCAGGCTGGCCTTGCGGCCCAGTTCGCGGCCCAGCGCATGGTCGTCCACCAGCTGGCGCATATAGTCCGCCGCCTGCTCGACGTTCGCGTCGGCCCACACCTGGCCTTCGTGCTTCGGATACTCGCCGTCCTTCACCGGAATCAGCGTGTAGTCCACCAGCATCGCCGACGTGGCATCCATGAAGTCCATGTTGCCGGAGTAGCCCGTGGCGATCAGCGGCTTGCCCAGGTACATCGCTTCGGCTAGGCCGCGGCCGAAACCTTCCGAGCGGTGCAGCGAGACGAAACTGTCGCAGCAGCGGATCAGGTTCTTCACTTCGTTGTCGGTAACGGTGCGGTCGATCAGCACCACGCGATCGCGCAGCGGCTTGATCTCTTCCTTCAGCTTTGCCAGCCCTGCCGGGTTCACTTCGCTGCCGTTGAGCTTGATCACCAGGCAGCAGTCGGCGTGCGGACGGCTGGCCACCAGCTGCTGGAACGCGCGCACCACGGCTTCCGGGTTCTTGCGCGTGGCGTAGGAGCGGAAGTCGAAGAAGAACACGAAGGCGTATGCGCTTTCCGGAATGCCGAAGTAGCGGCGGTCCAGGAAGCTGCTCAGGTCCACTTCGCAGCTCACCGGCAGGTGGCGCAACGGCTTGCTGAGGCGGCCTTCGAGGGAGTCGGCGATGAACTTCGACGGCGCCCACACTTCGTCGAAGCGTTCCAGCTCGGCGATCCATTCGTCCGGGAAGTTCGACAGCTCCCAATTCGGATAGATGATGTTGTACGCCGATTCGAACGCGCGCATGTCCAGCGTGGCGAGCGACTGTTCGACTTCGTTGGCGTTGAGGTGGAACACGTTCACCTGGCCGAGCCGGTCGGTGAGGGCCGGGCCGAATTCGACCGCGGCGGCCGGGTCCGGCACGTTCATGCGGTACACGTCGAGCAGGCCGGGGCGCACCGCCACCGAACGCAGCGCGCGGTACGAGCAGCGCAGGCTTTCGCCGCAGCCGATGGGTGCGTAGGGATGGCCGACGAGGACGAGTGGTTGGGTCATGGCGCTCATCCCAGCGAGTACTTGTTGTGGCGGGCCAGCTTGTCGGCATCCAGCGCGTTGGCGTGCGCCTGCAGGAAGCTGTGGCCGAAGCGGCGGTCCGGTTCGAGATAGGCGCCTTCGGCCCATTCGTTCCAGGCATTGATGAAGACGATGCGCTCGTCGCCGCTGAACTGCTGCTTGGTGCGCTCCACCGTGGTTTCCAGCCAGGCCTGGAACGCGCCCGGGGTGGCCGCGTCGAAGCAGTAGCTGTTGTGCTGGCGGCGCGCGGTGTTGTCCCAGCCGGGCATCACGCCCATGAAGCGCTTGTACGGCGGCAGCTCGCGCGTGGCGTACTTCACCGCGATGTCGCGGTAGTCGGCCACGGCGCCCTGGAAATCCGGATTGAGCTGCTGACCCGGCAGCGCGATCGGCTCGGCCATGCCCTGCGGCGGGAATTCCACCGAGGCATCGCAGCCGAACTGCTCGGGCGTGGCGCCGGAGGTAGCCAGCTCGAACGATTCGACCTGGGCGATGTAGATCTCGCCGATGCCTTCCTTGCGGCACACCTCGCGCCACAGCGAGGCGGTGCGCGCGAAATCCGGGAACAGCGTGGTGCGGTAGACCAGGATCAGCGGCTTGCCGTGGATGCGGATGTAGTTGGACTGGCGGAAGTAGCGCATCAGGTCGTGGATGACCGCCAGGTCGTCCTCGTCCGAATGCTTCTGCGCCATCAGCAGCTCGTGTTCTTGCCCATCCCAGCGGCGCGTCCAGTTCTCGTTGGCCCAGCACAGGCAGAACGGGAAGTCCGGCTTGGAAGTGGCCAGCATCTGCTCGATCGGGCGCTCCAGCAGGCGGTGGCCGGCGAACCAGTAGTAGTAGAAGCAGAAGCCGCCGATGCCGTAGCGGCGGGCGAGTTCCGCCTGCTTCTCCAGCACTTCGGGCAGGCGCAGGTCGTAGTAGCCCAGGTCCGCCGGCATGCGCGGCTGGTAGTGGCCGACGTAGTTGGGCTGGGCCTTGCTGACGTTGGTCCATTCGGTGAAGCCGCGGCCCCACCACAGGTCGTTCTCGGGAATCGGATGGAACTGCGGCAGGTAGAACGCGATGGTGCGCACGGTGTCGAGCGCGTCCAGCTGTTCGCGCCAGCGCGAGGTGAAGGTGTCGAGGTTTTGCGCGATGCAGTTGAGCTTGTACTCGCTGGGCAGCGCTTCCGAAGTGAGGCTCAGGTGATGCAGCACGGTGGCCTGGCCGCAGTAGACGATGCGCTTGCCGGCGGCGCGCAGGCGCATGCACAGGTCGGAGTCCTCGCAGTAGGCCGGCGCGTAGCGCTCGTCGAAGCCGCCCATGACCTGGAACTCGGCCTGGCGCACCAGCAGGCAGGCGCCGCTGCAGTAGTCCACGTCGCGGTTGTAGCAGTAGCGCGGCAGGTCGGGCTGGTCATTGAGGCCGACCAGTTCGGCGGTGCCGTCGCGGTGCCAGCGCGTGCCGGCTTCCTGCAGCCAGCCGCTGGGATACACGATGCGCGGACCGGCCGCGCCCACCGTGGCGTCGCCGTCGATGCAGTCGACCAGGGCCTTCAGCCAGCCCGGCGTGACCTGCACGTCGTTGTTGAGGAACAGCAGGTATTTGCCGCGGGCTTCCCTGGCGGCGGTGTTGCAGTTGCGCAGGAAGCCGAGATTGGCCGGCTGGTTGACCACGCGCAGGTTGGCGATGGTGGCCAGCACCTGGGCGGTGTCGTCGGTGGAGGCGTCGTTGGCCACCAGCACTTCGAAATCCGGATCGCCCGGGCGCTGCGCGGCGGCGATCGACGCCAGGCATTCCAGCGTGGTGATCAGATGGTTGTAGGCCGGCACCAGGATGGTCACGGTCGGCTGCGCCGCGGCGAGCGGCAGTTTCACCTTGGCCGCGGCGGCGTCGGCGGAGAGGCGCGAGAAATCGAGCAGCGGGAACGAGGCCGGCTGGCGCCTGGCGCGCAGCGCCTGGGTGCTGTCGGCGATGCGCTGCTTCACCGCGCCGTAGTCGGCCCACTCGCGCACGCCGTCGGCCTGCCACAGCGTGCCGGAGCTCTGCATCGGGCTGGGCGCCTGGTACGCCGGCGGGGCGACGGTGAAGCTCGGGCTGGGCGCGTGCGTGCCCTGGTAGGCGCGCCAGCGGCGGTAAGCCGCGGTATGGCTGAGCAGCGGGCCGAAGGCGCGGAACAGCGCGTTCTTGATCGCCAGCTTGGTGCCCATGCCGATGGGCAGGCGGCGGTAGACGGTCTTGACGGTGGCGACGGTGCGCTGGCGCAGCCGGGTTTTCAGAGAGCTCATTTTCGTCCTGCCGCTCCGCAGAGGAGCGGTCAATTTCCAACTGTGCGACTGGCGCATGACCGCCAGTTCGTCCGTGAGTGCCTGGCGCTGCTGCTCGGCTTGTCCGAGTTCGCCGCGCAGGCGTTCCTGCTCGGCGCGGACGCGGTCGTGCTCCTGGCGGAAGCGGTCCAGTTCCGTGCGCAGGCGTTCGTGCTCGACGCGTGCTTCGTTCTTCGCTTCGTGCTTGGCGGCCTGCTTGACGGCTTCGATGTCGATCGCCGGGGGCGGAGCGGGCTGTACCGCGGCCGGCGGCGGGGCTTCGGCGGAAGCATCCAGCCGTTCGATCAGTTCGCTGATCGCGGTGCGCAGTTCCGCCGATTCGGCCAGCGTCGCCTGCGCCGACGAATGGCCGGCCAGCAGGCCGCCGACGTCGGGCGCCACGGACATCACGTGCGACTGGTAATCGGCCAGCTCCAGCACTCCGGTGTACTGGCCCTGCACTTCGGCGATCAGCGCGGCTTCCAGGTCCAGGTAGGTCTGGATATGCGTGGACGTCAGCACGTAGCCGTGCTTGCGGAAGGTTTCGCGGATCAGCGTGGCGGTATGCAGCATCTGGCGGTCGGCGGGAACCGCCACGCCCAGCAAGGTGCCGAAGGTGAGCTTGAGCGCGCGGAAGCCGAGATAGCCGACGGTGAGCGGCGCGTGGAAATGCCATTCCAGGTCGAAGAAGCGCGCCTCGCCGTCATGCCCGACGATGAGGTTGTCGGGCATGGCGTCGAACAGCTGCGCCGGTACCGGCGTATCGATCGCCAGTTCCTCCGCCTTGGGCGAACCGGGCATGGCCTTGGCCAGTGCGCGCAGCCACAGGCCGAACCAGTCCGATACATCCTGCAGGCTCCAGCCCGGGATCACCACGATCTGCTCGAAGCGCTCGCTCCAGTGCTGGCCGGCGAGATAGGTTTCTTCGGTGGCGTGGTTGAGCAGCAGGCGCGATTCGATCGCGGCCGAAGGAATCAGGCGTTCGCGCGACACGCGCACGCCGTCGCCGCTGCGCGTGAAGCGGCTGAGCTTCTTGTAGGCGGGGTGGCGCTGGGTGGAATACAGCTCCGCCAGCACGCCCGGCGCGAGCTGCTCGAACGTGGCCGAGGCCTGGCTCTTGCCGGCGATCACCAGGAACGAGTTGGCCATGTCGTCGAGCAGGCCGTTGCGCCCGAGCACGGCGAAGGCGCGGCTCATGGAGAACAGCGGCGAATAGCGGATCTGGCGGTCCTTGCGCGAGGCCTGGCCGGCCAGCGAGGCGGCGTCGAAGGCGTCGCCGGCCTGCAGCGCCGCCGGCAGGATCACATTGCCCGGCAGCTTGTAGTCGGGGAACGGCATGGCCACTTCGCTGCGCGCATAGCCGGCGGCGGCGATGCGCCGCTGCAGCTCCTGCTTGCCGAAGGTGACCACGCCGTCGCGGCGGTAGCCGTCCTCGATGCCGGCCATGGCGCGGCCGAGGTGGTCCTCGGGAATGCCGGCGAAATACTTCAGGCCCAGCTGGTTCTCGATCGCCACGATCAGCACGCCGTCGTCGCTGAGCAGCTGGTGCGCGCGGCGCAGCGTCTCGGCGATGGGATCCTCGCCGGCGGTGTACATGCGCGCGTATTCGAGCACGCCGATCAGGGTGACCACGTCGAACTTCGCGTCGGTCTCCAGCGCGTCGAAGCGGTCGTTCATCACCGTCACGCCGGGCAGGTCGCGGCAGCGCGAGGCGGCGATGGAGGCGCGGCGCGGGCTGCCTTCCAGCGCCAGCACCTGCGCACCGCATTCGCCCAGGTAGCGCGTGATGGCGCCGCAGCCGGCGCCGATCTCCAGCACGCGCGCGCCGGCGAACAGCTTGCCGATCGGGCGCAGCAGGTTCGCGCGGTCGGCGCTCAGGTGATAGACCGACGGCCAGTCGATCTGGTGGCGCTCAAGCTCGGTGGAAAACAGCGATACGTCGCTGCTCGAGGCGATCGCATGGCGGATGCGCTGCTCGACTTCGTCGCCGTCGGAATAGGCGAAGGGCTTGGCCGGACGGGTGGCATGCGACCACACGCGGTGCTCGGCGTCGAGCACGTAGCCGGCGCTGCGCAGCGCCTCGGCAAGAGATGCGGCGGCAACGTTCATCAGGGGCTCTCCTTGGCGTCCATCCGCACGTCGAGCATGGCCAGGCCGAAAAAGCCCTTGCCGTTGACGTTCAGATGGATGGAATCGTAGCGGCGGTCGTGCGGCACGACTTCGACGCCGTTATGGCT
This sequence comes from Dyella sp. SG609, assembly GCF_012275375.1. GTDB lineage: Bacteria > Pseudomonadota > Gammaproteobacteria > Xanthomonadales > Rhodanobacteraceae > Dyella_D > Dyella_D marensis. The sequence goes on from NZ_JAAZQJ010000003.1 coordinate 125,294, forward strand.
GGCAACCCCCACCGACAGGAAATAGTCGCCCGGTCCAAGGCGACAATCGAATTCGAAACTGACGTCCGCGGTGGTGCCGCGTCCGCCCAGGCGATCGACGTCGTATTCGATCAGCTCCGAGTTGGTGCCGAACACGGTGACGCCGTCCTTCGTCTTCACGGTCAGGCCGAAGATCGGCCGCGGGATGGCTTCTTCGAAGCGCACGCGCAGCATCAGCTTGAGGCGGTCCCCGGGTTCCACTGTCGACGGATCCCAGGCGTGCGAGGACTGCATGCGGAAATCCTCGATGCGCACCGTGCCGTCGCCCCAGCGGTATTCGTAGGGGTTGTAGTTCGGGCGCGTCTCGAAGCCGCCGCTGACCAGCACGCCGTCGGCATCGGCGTCGGCTTCGCCCGGTGCCGTGCCGGCCGCGGCTTCGTCGCGGGCGATGGCGCGCCGGGCCTTGCCGAACAGCAGGTCCAGATAGGTGTGGACCACGTCCTTGGGCTGGCCTTCCTGGTGCATCAGGCCTTCGTGCAGCAGGATGGCGCGGTCGCAGTGGCTGACGATCTGCTCGGTGGAATGCGACACGAACAGGATCGAGGTGCCGGCTTCCTTCAGCGTATCCAGGCGCGCGAAGCACTTGGACTGGAACTTGGCGTCGCCTACCGAGAGCGCTTCGTCGACGATGAGCACGTCCGGATCGACCTGTGCCTGCACCGCGAAGGCCAGGCGCACCACCATGCCGCTGGAATAGGTCTTGACCGGGCGGTTGACGAAGTCGCCGATGTCGGCGAACGCGAGGATCGCGTCCATGCGCTGGTCGAGCTCCGCCGCCGACAGCCCGAGCACCGCCGCGTTGAGGCGGATGTTCTCGATGCCGGTGAAATCCGGATTGAAGCCCGAACCCAGTTCCAGCAGCGCGGCCACGCGGCCGTGGACTTCGATGTCGCCCGCAGTCGGCGCCAGGGTGCCGGCGATCATCTGCAGCAGGGTGGACTTGCCGGAACCGTTCTTGCCGACCACGCCGATGGTCTCGCCGCGGCGCACCTGGAAGTCGATGCCGCGCAGGGCCCAGAATTCCTTGTAGTGGCGGCGCTCGCGCAGCTGGCCGGCGAGGCGCTGCGCGCCGACGCTGCCGATCACCCGCGCCGCGCGCGGATAGAACGACTGCACCAGCCGGTGCATCGGGCTTTCATAAATGTTGTAGCACTTGCTTACGCCGCTGACGCGGATGGCCAGATCAGAGGACATCGGCAAAACCCCGGCGCGTGCGCTGGAACCACCAGAAGCCGAAGCTGGCGATCAGCAGGCCGCCCAGCGTGAAGAGGCCGAGCATGCCCCAGTCGGGCAGCGTGCCCAGGATCAGCACCTTGCGCGATTCGCCCATCAGGAAGGTCATTGGATTCAAATAGAACAGCGAACGAAAGCTCTCCGGAATCGCCGTGACCGGATAGAACAGCGGCGACAGGAACATGGTCATCATCACCAGGTGGCCGACCAGCTGGCCGATGTCGCGCAGGTACACGCCCAGCGCCGACAGAAACCACACCACGCCCAGCACTAGCAGCACCAGCGGCACGAACACCAGCGGGATCAGCACGAAGGTCCACGGCGGCACGCCCTTCATCACCACGTGCGCCAGCAGCAGGATGCCCAGGCTGATGGCCGCCTGGAACAGGCTGGAGCCGGCGATGACCCAGGCCTGGGTTTCCAGCGGAAAGACGATCTTCTTGACCAGGTTGGGCGTGGCGGTGACCGCGCCCGGCGCGCGATTCACGCACTCGGCAAAGAAATTGAAGACCAGCATGCCGGCGAACAGCATCAGCGCGAATTCCGACGGATCGGTGGCGGTGCCGCCCCAGCGCATCTTGAACACCTGGCTGAACACGAAGGTGTAGATCAGCAGCATGATCAGCGGATTGAGAATGGCCCACGCCATGCCCAGCGCCGAACCGCGATAGCGCGAGGCGATGTCGCGGCGGATCAGGGAGGCGATCAGCGCCCGGTGGCTTAAGAAGCTCCCGGCAATCGCCCTGGGGCCGCTGCGGTACTGCTGGCGGGAACTGAGTATGGTCGATGGCGTCATAAGTGCCTGAATAGTCTGGACTGACTTCCGGTCAAGGCCGTCATCGCTAAACCGGTAATTATACCGGCTGCCCTGGGATGAGAGTAGGAAAATTGCCCGGCGTGGCTGACCGTGCGGTAAATTAGAAGATTCCGGCGGCGCAGGGGCGGGATGGCTGCTTCCGTAGGGGATTCATCGGCAATCGGCGGAATTCGGCACGGCCCGCGGCTCGTTTCCGCGGCGCGGGCATTGAAGGCCAAGAGGAAATGCATGGATACAAGAATTGACGGTGGTCCCGGCGAAAACGCCGGAAACGCACCGCGCCTGTTGTGGATGGCCATGCTCGTGGCGTTTTTCCTGATGGCGATCCGCGTGGCGTCGATCAATTCGCCGGTGATGGGCAGCGACGAGTACGCGTATTTCCATGCCGCGAAATACGAGGCCTCGGGCGAGCAGCTGTTTGCGCTCGATCCTTACCTGCAGCGCGTGGACAACAAGGTCTATCCCTGGCTTTACCGCGCCTGGGCCACCGGTTCGGTGCAGCATGCCGACACCGTGGGCCGCCTGTTCAACAGCCTGCTGTACTGCCTCGGCGGCTGGCTGCTGTTCGGCATCTTCCGCCGCTGCATGGACCGGCGTTCGGCGGTGCTGGCCGCCTTGCTGTATCTGGCCATGCCGTTTTCGTTCTATGCGACGACGTTGCTGCCGGAAGTGGAATTCCAGATTTCGATCTATCTGCTCGTGCTGGTTTGGCTGGCCGAGCGCGGCGCCAGTTCCTGGCGGCAGGTGGTGCTGGCGGCGCTGGTCAGCGCGACCGGTTACCTGATCAAGCCGCATGCGGCGGCGGCCATCCTGGCCAGCGCGGCGTATCTGGCGTGGAGCCGCGTGGGACTCGCCGCGGGCGGATCGGCGTTGAAGCGCGCGGGGCTGGGCCTGCTGCAGGCGGTGGGGTATCTGGCCTGCACGGTGCTCCTGATCAAGCTGCTGAGGCACGTGCTGGATCCGGCCGGGTCCTCGGCCATCGTCGCCTCGTTTTACCAGGCCTACCTCGACCAGCTGCGCGATCCGCATTACCTGCTGAAGAGCCTGGGTTCGATCGCCGGCTATGTGGGCGGACACGTGTGGGTGTGGCTGGTGTTCTTCGCGCCGGGCGTGGTGGCGCTGCTGGCGGATCTGCGCCATTGGCTGCCGCGGCGCCGCGCGTCCGCGCCGGTGGCGGCCGCGGACGAGGGCATCGACGAAGCGCGCCGCAAGCTCACGCTGTTCCTGTTCCTGCTGGCGGCGGCGATGCTCAGCATGGTGGCGCTGTTCACCGATGCCGCGGCCGCCGGTTCGGAATTCGAGCGCGGCCGCCTGCACGGGCGCTATCTCGAGGCGCTGCTGCCGTTCCTGCTGGCCTATGGCCTGTGGTGGACGGGGCGTGGCGCTCCGCGCTGGGTCGCGCTGCTGGGCTTCGCGGCGATGGTGAGCTTCGTGCTGTGGGGCCGCTTCTGGTTCCATCTCTACCCCTGGGACTACCCGGATCTGTTCGGCCTGTTTGACCGCAAGATCCCTTACTGGGGTTTCGACCACGTCGCGCGCTGGCCGCTGCGGCTGTCGCTGGCGCTGGCCCTGGTGTGCTGGGCGGCATTCGCGTTCACCCGGCGCAGGTGGCTGGCTTATGTGGTGTTCGTTGCCGGCGCGATGCTGGCCGCGCACGGCCAGATGTCCGCCTGGCTGAAGGCCGAGAACGAGCTGACCCGCCAGGTGCTGGCCGATGGCGCGGCGATCCGTGCCTTCCTTGGCGAGGAAGCGCCCGGCACCGGCCTGGTGGCCACCTATGAGCGTTTCGGCCAGGCCTCGTATCTGCTGGCGGCGCTGGATACCCAGCAGCACGTGCTGGAACTGGCGCCCGGTACGGCGCTGGAGGCGCAGCACGTGCCCAAGGGCGCACAGTGGATCGTGGCCCCGGCGAGCATGGACGTGCGGCTGCCGGAGGCATGGAAGATCGATCTCGGCACGCAGCGCCTGTATCTGCTGGAAGACGCGCGCGTACGCCCCGTCGCGCCGCAGAAGCCGGTGTGGGACGGCGTGCCGCTGTCGATCGACACCAGCAGCGCGGCCAATCCGTCGCGCTTCCGTGGCTTCCGTCCCGGCGAGGGCTGGGGGCGCTGGTCCACGGCGCAGCGCGCGAACATCGAATTGCCGGTGCTGGTATCGGGCCGGGTGCGCGTGGAGTTCTTCGGCTGGGCCGCGGACGCGGCGAAGATCCCGTCGATTACGGTCGGAGTGGGCACCGCGGCAGCCAAGGTGCCGATGAGCGCCGGCGGACAGGATCATCAGCTGGTGCTCGACGTGAGCACGCCCAGCGACAGCCTGTGGTTCGAAAGCACGCCGGTGAACGACGGCGGCGTGCCGCTCGGCGTGGCCGTGGCGCGCGTCCGCGTGACGGCGCTGCCGGCGCAGTAAGTGAGGGCGCCCCCGGGCGCCTTCAGTGCTGGCGTTCCCTGCTGCGCGTGCGCATCGGCGAACGCCGGTGGATGGCGCGGGACGGCAGGTGGGACACGTCGTAGTTCAGGAACGCCAGCAGCAACTGGAACCCGCACAGGATCGACAGCGCGGCGATGATGATCGTGCCTACCGGGGTGGCCACGTGCGCCGCGGCCGAGCGCATCCAGTGCACCAGCCCGAAAATCAGGCCGAACAGCAGGATCAGCGTGCCGAACACCAGTTCCAGCGATGCCACCGACATGTCGCGCAGGAAGTAGTTGTAGAAGATCCGCTTGATCGTATTGCGGATGTGCTTGGTCAGAAACTCGCTGAAAATGCGCGAAATCTTCAGGTTGCTGACTTCATCGCCATACTTCGCGTCCATCGGCACGTCGACCACGGCGGCGCGGAAGGTGCCGAGGCGGAACAGGATGTCCGTCTCGAAGAAATACCGCTCGCTGATGCGGTTGAACGGCAACCGGCGCGCGACGTCGGCATGGATGGCCGTATAGCCGTTGGTGGGATCGAACAGGTCCCAGTAACCGGTGGAAACCTTCGCCATCAGCGAAAGAACCGCATTGCCGAACACGCGAAGCCTGGGCATGTTGCCCAGGCTTTCCAGGTCGTAGAAGCGGTTGCCCTTGGTGTAGTCGGCTTCGCCGCGCAGGATGGGGTCCACGAAATCGTCGATCAGGGCCGGGTCCATCTGGCCATCGCCATCGATCTTGACGATGACGTCGGCACCGCCTTCGATGGCCGCCCGATAGCCGGTCATGACGGCGCCGCCGACGCCGCGGTTGACCTCGTGGAAGACCACGGTGACGCGCGGATCGGTGCAGTGTTCCTGCACATGCCTGCCCGAGCCGACCGGGCAGGCGTCGTCCACCACGTAGATCTGCTGGATGCGGGCGGGGACCGAGGCCACCACGTCGAGGACGAAGTCCTTGACCTTGTAGCTGGGAATGACCACCGCGATGACCGGCATGGCGATGGAAGGCGAGGCCGCTTCGTTCATTTGTAGATCCAATACTTCGAGGCGATGAAGCCGACGCCGGCCAGCGCGACGTCGGCGACGGGCTTGACCGCCCAGGCCATGTGCAGTCCATGGAGCCGGGTTGCCAGCATGACCGCGCCGGTGCTGAGCAGCGTGGTCAGCGTCCAGGTGACGAGGTACTTCATGGCGTGCTTGGTGCGCAGGGGGCGGGCCTCGTCACCGGCGAAGGTGAAGCGCCCATTCAGCCAGAAACCGAGCGAGGCGCCGACCACGCGGCCGGTGACGTTGGCCGGTCCCGTCACGACGCCGAGCTGGGTGAGGCCGATGAAGGTCAGCCAGTCGACGACGATCTGGATGATCCCGATGAAGCCGTAGCTGATCCCCTGTTTGACTATGCTCATACGCTCGCCGAAGACGGTGCCGGAACCTGCACAACGATCCAGTCTAGCGTGAAGCCCGGCATCCCGCAGGGGCGCAAGCGCCGCCGTTCAGCGCTTGCGGATGACGAAAACCTCGTTGAAGGCCGCGTCGATGCCCATGTCGCGGTTGCGGGTATGGAAGGTGTTCACGCTGATGCCGCCCACCCAGTCCGAGGCCAGCACTTCGAAATCGCTGCCGTAGTCCCAGGTGACCAGCGCCTTGCCGTCGCCCACCGGATTGCCGTGGTACTGCGCTTCGAGCAGGTGGTTCACCTGGCCCTGCGCGTCCAGCTCGGCGCGGCGCACCGACGTAGCCAGGCCGGCATGCTTGGGCGCGGTGAAGATGTGCGCGCCGCCGGGCTTCAGCACGCGATGGATGTCGCGCAGCGCCTGGGCCGGGTCGAATACGTGTTCCAGCACGTCCTGGGTGATGAAGATATCGAAGGTCCCGTCCGGGAAAGTGAGATGTTCGATGTCTTCGCAACGCACGCCGCGGAAGGTCTTGCCGTGCGGCTGGTCGGGGAAATATTGCGAATAGCTGTAGCCCTTGCAGGCCTTGGCGATCAGGTTGTTGGACGGCGAGGACTCATGAATGCTCAGCGAGCGCCACTCCGGATACAGCTCGCCCATGATCAGCATCAGATGCCGCTGGCGCGGAATGGAGCGGCAGTTGTCGCAAAGATATTCGTCGCGCAGCCACGGGCCATGCTCGACGAACCGCGTGTTCTTGCCGCAGCACGGGCAATAGCCGGGGTTCGAGGGAAGCTCGCGTTTTGCCTTGGCTTTGAAGAAATCCATTCCGGGCCTTTCTATGAAATGACGCGACGGCGACGCATCCACATGGTGTTGATGACTTGTCAAGGTCAGCAGGACACCAATATCGCGCGATTCGCAAGGTATTTCGGGATAACACCACAAGGCCTGGTGGAGTTCAACCGGCGCCGCGGGAATACGCGGCTTTCTGATAAGGAAAATAAAAAGGGGTGGCCTTCGCCACCCCTCGAGGTCGAACGCGAGCTTGAAAAGATCGCTCAGAGCGCCTGTTCGATGTCCGGAATCAGCTTGAACAGATCGCCCACCAGACCGATGTCGGCGATCTCGAAGATCGGCGCTTCGCCGTCCTTGTTGATCGCCACGATGGTGCCGGCGTCCTTGATGCCGGTCAGGTGCTGGATAGCGCCGGAAATGCCGAAGGCGAGGTACAGCTCCGGCGCGATGATCTTGCCGGTCTGGCCGACCTGCAGTTCGTTCGGCACGTAGCCCGCATCCACCGCGGCGCGCGAAGCGCCCACGGCGGCGCCGATCTTGTCGGCGAGCTTGAAGATGATCTCGAAGTTTTCCTTCGAGCCGACACCGCGGCCGCCGGAGACCACCTTGCTGGCGCTCTGCAGGTCGGGGCGGTCGCTCTTGCCCTGCTGGAGATTGACGAAGCGCGTATGCGTCGGCAGCGCGGCATCGACGCTGACGGCTTCCACCGGCGCGCTGTTCGCACCCGTGGCGGCAGCCGGCCAGGAGGCCGTGCGGATGGTGGCGACCACGGCGTGCGCCGGGTTCGCTTCCACCGTGACGATGGCGTTGCCCGCGTAGATCGGGCGCTTGAAGGTGTGCGCGCTTTCCACCGACATCACGTCGCTCACCTGCGCCACGCCGAGCAGGGCAGCGGCGCGCGGCGCCACGTCCTTGCCGAAGGTGGTGGAGGGAAAGAATACGTGGCTGTAGCCGGCGGCGGCCTTGGCCACCTGCGGCGCCAGCACGGCGGCCAGCGGATGCGCGTTCTCGGCTCGCGCGATGGTGAGCACCTTGCTCACGCCCTCGATGCGCGCGGCCTCGGCGGCGATGGCGTCGACGTTGTCGGCCAGCACCAGCACGTCGATCGCTTCGCCCTTGACGGCGGCGGCGGCGCTGACGGCGCGGGCGGTGGAGGGGTTCAGCTTGCCGTTGAGGTGTTCGGCGATAACCAGAATCTTGCTCATATCGATCTCCCGGCAACCTGCTTAGAGCAGGCCCTTCTGCTTGAGCGCGGCCACCAGTTCGGCGGCGTCCTTGACCATCACACCCTTGCTGCGCTTCGGCGGCGCGGCGTACTGCGTGGTCTTGAGCTGGTCGTGGGCTTCCACGCCTAGCGAGCCGAACTCGATGGTGTCGATCGGCTTGGACTTGGCTTTCATGATGTCCGGCAGCTTGATGAAGCGCGGCTCGTTGAGGCGCAGGTCGGTGGTGATCACCGCCGGCAGCTGCGCTTCGATCGTCTCAAGGCCCGCGTCCACTTCGCGGGTAACCGTGGCCTTGCCGTCGGCGATCTCCACCTTGCTGGCGAAAGTGGCCTGCGGGCGGTCCCACAGCGCGGCCAGCATCTGGCCGGTCTGGTTGGCGTCGTCGTCGATCGCCTGCTTGCCCAGGATGACCAGCTCGGGCTGCTCCTTCTCGACCAGCTTGAGCAGGGTGCGCGCGGCGGTGAGCGGCTGCACTTCGTCGGCGGTGACCACGTGGATGGCGCGGTTGGCGCCCATCGCCAGGCCATTGCGCAGGTGCGCGGTCAGGTCGGCCGGGCCGATGCCCACTACCACCACTTCGGTGGCGATGCCTTTCTCGCGCAGGCGCAGGGCCTCTTCGAGGGCGATGTCGTCGAACGGGTTGGCCGACAGCTTGACGCCGTCGGTCATCACACCCGTGCCATCGGGCTTGACCTGGATGCGGACGTTGAAGTCCACCACACGCTTGTAGCCGACAAGAATCTTCATCTGCGGGTCCTTCATGGTGAGCCGCCCGCCAGGGCGGAAGCCTCCATTCTAACCATTTTCAAACACTTGTATGAAGGAGGCCGCGGCGCGGCCCGGCTGGGCGCGTTCAGTTCAATACGCGCTGCAAGGTGCGCGTGGCCGCTTCGACCGAGAAGTAATGGCGGATATTGTCCAGGCCCGCGGCGGAAAGCCGCGACCACAGCGCCGGGTCGTCGCGCAGCTGGCGATAGGCCGCGGCGAAGGCTTCGGCCTCGCCGGCCAGCAGCACGTTGTCGCGGTCGTGCAGGTGCATGCCCTCGACCGCGAGCGGCGTGGCGATCACCGGCAGCCCGTAGCTCATCGACATGTTGATCTTGCCCTTCACTCCGGCGCCGAAACGCAGCGGCGCCAGCGAGGCGAGGCAGGTTTCCATCCACGGATCGAGGTCGGCCACGCGGCCGTGCAACTGCAGGCCGTCCTGCGCCAGCTCGGCGCGCAGCGCATCCGAAATGTCGCCCAGGATGTGCACGACGACGTCCGGATCGACCTTGCGCAGCTCCGGCAGGATGGCGCCGGCGATCCAGCGCATCGCATCCACATTCGGCGGATGCCCGTGGCCGCCGACGAACAGCAGGCCGCGGCGCTCCGCATGCGGTTTGGTGCAGCCGTGGATCACGTGGATATTGGACACCAGCTCCACCCGCGCGGCCGGCGCCAGGCTGCGCAGCAGGGCCTGCTCGTCGGGGCTGACCACGAAGGTGACGTCGCTGTCGGCGATCAGGGTCAGTTCGCTCTGCCGCGACAATTTGGCCTGGCGCAGCATCGAGGCCTGCCCGCTCAGTTCCGCCGCGCGCTGTTCGCGCACGAAATGCAGGTCGACCGTATCGAAGATCAGCTTCGCCTGCGGCGCATGCTGCCGCACGATATGCAGGTACTGCCCGGCCACGGTGTGGCGGCACAGCATCACCGCGCGCAGTTCCTTGCCGTGCTCGGCCAGCCAGCGCGGCAGGCCTTCGGCGGAGGACAACGCCAGGATCTCCACGCCGAAACGCCCCAGCCGGTGCATGTCCGCGCGCGAGGTGCGCGTGTCGTCCGGACAGAAGGTGACGCTCCAGCCGAGGCTGCGGAAGATCTCGAACATCTCCATCAGGCGCAGCGAACCCGAATCGCGCGAGGCATCGGGCGTGGTGCCGTCCACCACCAGCAGGCGGCCGCGCGCGCGCCAGTGCACGGCCTGGTCCAGCGCGGTCTGCCGCGACGGATGGCCGGCCAGCACGCCGCGCCACTTGGCCACGAACTTGTCCTGGTTGATGGTCTGGAAGCGCTTCATGCCGCTGCTCAGATCCGTGCCGGCACTGATGCCCTCGCAATGGATCACCATGCTGGCGGGCTCGTAGTACACGCGCCAGCCGGCGGCGCGCACGGCGAAGGCCAGGTCGGTGTCGTCGTAATAGGCCGGCGAAAGCAAGGTATCGAAGCAGCCGACGTATTCGAACAGCGTGCGGCGGATCATCAGCGCCGCGCCGGAGACGTAGTCCACCTCGCGCCGGAACTGCCAGGCCGGCGCATCGCGGCTCTCGAAGCGCCCCAGGTTCCAGCAGCTGCCGTCGTCGAACACCAGCCCGCCCGCTTCCTGCAGCCGGCCGTCGGGATAGACCAGCTTGCTGCCGGCGATGCCGCAGTCGGAGCGCTCGGCGAAGCATTGCAGCAGCGCCTCCATCCAGCCGGAGGTGACCTGCGTGTCGTTATTGAGGAACAGCAGGAACTCGCCGCGCGCCGCCTGCGCACCGGCGTTGCAGCTGCCGATGAAGCCCAGGTTGCGTTCGTTGCGCAGCACGCGCAGGCCCGTTACGCCGGCCAGCACCGCGGCGCTGTCGTCGGGCGCGGCGTCGTCGACCACGATGATCTCGATCGGCGTGGCGCTGGCATGCAGCACGATCGAGCGCAGGCAGGCCAGCGTGTAGGGCAGCTTGCCGTAGGTGGGAATGACGATGGACACGCGCGGCGCCTCGGCGCGCGGTACCGCGAACGGCGCGAACGGCTCGTCCAGCGGCAGCAGCGACAGTGCTTCGTCTTCTTCGGGAATCCGGCGGAATTCCTGCAGCACGCGTTGCGCTGTCCCATGCCAGCCGCGCAGCGCCAGGCTGGCGCGCGCGCGCTGCAACAGGTAACCGAGGCGCTTGAACCGCCAGTAGAGCTTGGCTGCCAGCTGGATACCCTCGTTCCGCTCAGAGGTTCTGGTAGTTCGGGCCCGAACCGCCCTCGGGAGTGACCCAGTTGATGATCTGGTACGGGTCCTTGATGTCGCAGGTCTTGCAGTGCACGCAGTTGGCGGCGTTGATCTGCAGCCGCTTGCCGGCTTCGTCCTGCACGATCTCGTAGACGTTGGCGGGGCAGAAGCGCTGGCAGGGGTTGCCGTACTCCTCAGCGCACCTGGTCACGCAGATCGAGGTGTCGGCCACGTGCAGGTGCACGGGCTGGTCTTCGTCGTGCTCGGTGGCGGCGAAGTACACGCCGGCCAGGCGGTCGCGCGGCGGCAGTTCGCGCTGCACGTAGTCGCGCTTGGGTTCTTCCTGCTGGCCGAGCTTGTGCAGCGACGACCAGTCGGCCTTGTTCTTGAGCGTCCACGGCGACGCGCCGCCGGTGACGGTTTCCCAGGCGGCGTTGAGCATGCCGAACCACAGGCCCTTCTTGAAGGCGGGCTTGATGTTGCGGACCTTCTTGAGTTCCGCCATCACGTCCGAGCCGCGCAGCTTCGCGTCGAAGCCGGTCGGGTTCAATGCGCTGGCGGCGAGATGTTCGGCGGCGAGCATGCCGCTGCGGATCGCCTGGTGCGTGCCCTTGATCTTCGGCACGTTGAGCAGGCCGGCGGTGTCGCCGATCAGCAGGGCGCCGGGCATCTCCAGCTTCGGCAGCGACTGCCAGCCGCCGGTGACGATGGCGCGCGCGCCGGCCGACAGGATGCTGCCGCCTTCCAGCAGCGGCTTCATCGACGGGTGGTTCTTCCACTGCTGGAAGGCTTCCCACGGCTGGTAGTCCGGGTCGCTGTAGTCCAGGCCGCTGACGTAGCCCAGCGCCACGCGGTCCTTGTCCAGGTGATACAGGAAGCTGCCGCCGTAGGTGTGGCTGTCGGCCGGCCAGCCGAAGCTGTGCACGATCTTGCCGGGGGTGACGCGGCCGGGCGGCAGTTGCCACAGCTCCTTGATGCCGATGGAGTAGCCCTGCGGGTCGCTGTCCTTGTCCAGCTCGAAGCGCTTGATCAGCTGCTTGGTGAGGCTGCCGCGCGCGCCTTCGGCCAGCACGGTGACCTTGGCCTTGATGTCGATGCCCTGGGTATAGCCGGGCTTGTGCGAGCCGTCCTTCGCCACGCCCATGTCGCCGATGCGCACGCCGGCGACGGCGCCATGTTCGTCGTAGATGTTGTCGGCGGCGGCAAAGCCTGGGAACACGTCCACGCCCAGCGCTTCGGCCTGCGGCGCCAGCCAGGCGCACATGGCGCCCAGCGAGACGATGAAGTTGCCCTTGTTGTGCATGCCTGGCGGGATCGGCAGGCTGCGGTGGCCGGTCTTGCTGAGCAGCCAGAACTCGTCTTCCACGGCCGGCACGCAGATCGGCGGAGGGTTGTCGCGCCAGCCGGGCAGCAGCGCATCCAGCGGCTGCGGTTCGATCACGGCGCCGGACAGGATCTGCGCGCCGATGGTCGAGGCCTTCTCGATCACGCACACGCTCACCTCGGGCTTGAGCTGCTTGAGCCGGATCGCGAACGACAGGCCGGCGGGGCCCGCGCCCACGACGACGACGTCGTATTCCATGATTTCGCGTTCGCTCATCGGTCGCTCCGGAAGGTTCTGGCTGGCTGGTGGTGTGCAGGCTGTGGCGAGGTGGCCGGGGCCATCTCAGCGCGCCATTGTCCGGTTTCGTGCACTGTGCGGCAACGCATGGTGCAGCACCGCTTGCAAACGCTTAACCCGCGCCATCGATAATCGATCCCGCCACCAGGGAGACTTCATGAATCCATTGCCGCCGATCTCCGACCATGACCAGCGTCGCGCCACGCTTTGCCAACTGCTGCACTGGCTTGCCGCCGGGAGGGTCCAGCCGGAGGGACTGGCCGAGGTCTACCAGGAAGCCATCGAGCGTCTGAATCCGCAGCTCAATGCTTTCGTGGGCTTGAGCCCCGGCCTGCTGCGCGAACAGGCCCGCGCGGCGCAGCATCGCCGCCGCGACGGTGTGCTGGGCCGGCTCGACGGCCTGCCGGTGGCGATCAAGGACAACTTCGACGTGGCCGGCTGGCCCACCCGCGCCGGCCTGCCGGGCCGCGCGCAGGCGGCGGAAGGCGACGCCCATGCGGTGGCGCGGCTGCGCGCTTCCGGCGCGGTGCTGCTGGGCAAGACCAATATGGACGAGGGCGCGCTGGGCGCGGCCACCGACAATCCGCACTACGGCCCCACCCACAACCCGCATCGCCATGGCTATACCGCCGGCGGCTCCTCCGGCGGCGCGGCCGCGGCGGTGGCTTCGGGCCTGGCGGTGGCGGCGATCGGTTCGGACAGCCTCGGCTCGATCCGCATCCCCGCCAGCTATTGCGGCGTATACGCGCTGAAGCCCACCCACGGCGAAATCTCCGCGCGCGGCCTGGTGCCCGCGGCGCGTCGCCTGGATGCGGTGGGCCTGCTGGCGCGCAGCGCCAACGATCTGACCGTGCTGCTGCAGGTGCTGGCCGGCTACGACGCCGACGATGCGCGCTCGCGCCGCCGCCGCGTGGCCTTCGCGCCGCCGGACTGGGAGCCGGGCAACCTGCGCTGCGGCCTGCTGCCGGACCTCGCCGCGGTGGGCGTGGAGCCGGCGGTGATCGACGTGTTCGAAGACGCGCTGTCGCGCCTGCCGCGCGAACTGGGCGAACGCCGCGCGGTGGACTTCACCGACTGGGACTTCGCCCGCACCCGCCGCGCCGGCCTGTTCCTGATGGAAGCGGAGATGCTCAGCACCTTCGCCGCCGACCTGGAAGACCGCGCGCATCCGCCGTCGGAACGCTTCCGCCACATGCTTTCCTACGCCGCCACCAAGAGCGCGGCCGATTACGCCGTGGCCGACCGCGTGCTGGACGCGGCCACGCTGAAGATGCGCCGCCTGTTCGCCCAGGTCGACGTGCTGGTGCTGCCGACCACGCCGCAGGGCGCGTTCCCGCTGGGCGGCGCGGTGCCGGATTCGCAGGCCGACCTGACCAGCTTCGCCAGCCTCGCCGGCTGTCCGGCGGTGAGCATTCCGATGGGCACGCTGCCGGACGGCATGCCGGTGGGCATGCAGCTGGTCGGCGCGCGCGGTTCGGATCTGCGCCTGCTGGAGCTGGCCGAGGTGTGCGCGGCGACGCTCGATGCGGAACCGGTCTACCCCGTGGAGCCGCGTCCGCTCGCATGACCTTGTTTGCGCAGCCATGGCAGCCGATCCCGTTGCCGGGCGCGGAACTGCGCCTGCTGCCGCACTGGCTGGCGCAGGACGAAGCGGACAGCTTGCTGGAGGAACTGCGCGGTTCGATCGCCTGGGAGGTGCACCGCATCCGCATGTTCGGGCGCGAGGTGGATTCGCCGCGCCTGAGCTGCTGGGTCGGCGACTCCGACGCCACCTATGTTTATTCGCGCACCCGCTTCGAGCCTCACCCGTGGACCGAAGCACTGGCCTCGCTGCGCTGGCGCGCGCAGCAGGCCTGCGGCGCGCGCTTCAACAGCGTGCTGGCCAATCTCTACCGCGACGGGCGCGATGCGATGGGTTGGCATAGCGACGACGAACCGGAGCTGGGGCCGCGGCCGGTGATCGCCTCGGTGAGCCTGGGCGCGGAGCGGCGCTTCTGCCTGCGTCCGCGCGCGAAAGATGCCAGCCCGCGCGACGTGCGCGGCCTGGAACTGCCACATGGCAGCCTGCTGTGCATGTCGGGCGAAACGCAGCGGAACTACCAGCACTCATTGCCGCGCACTTCGGCGGCGGTCGGCCCGCGCATCAACCTTACCTTCCGCTGGATCGACGCGCGCCGCTGAGCGGTCAGTCGCGTGCCGCCGCGCGCTGTTCCAGCGTCCAGCCCACCACCTGCGCCGCCAGCGCGTCGCCGGCCTGGCCGAACGCCGCCACCACCTGCGGTACGCCGGTGCCGTTCACCGGCTGGGTGACTTCGAAGCGGCGCGCCGCGACGATCTTCAGCCCGCTGTTGCGCACCAGCCGCGCGTCGTAGCGCAGCACCACCACCGGCTGCTTGCCGCGGTACTCCGACTGGAACGCGGTGAGGTCGGCGCTGAGCACGTAGTCGGCCTGCAGGTTGGTGTCGTCGCTGCTCAGCGCGGCGATGCGGCCGTCGTTGCGGAAACCTTCGAGCAGGCGATTGCGCAGCAGCACGGGCACGCGGTCGCTCCAGCGCGCGCCCTTGTACACGCTGACCACGTCGCCTTCGGGCAGTACCGCGATGCGCGCGCTGTCGAGCATGCGTTCGGCCTGCGGCGTATCCACCCGCAGCGACCAGTTCACCGCGCCGGCCTGGGCCTGCGGCAGCGGCGCGGCGGGCAGCCGGTAAACATCCGGCGATTCGGCTTTCGGCAGCACCGAGCAGGCGGCGACGGCGAGCAGGGCCGCCAGCAGCGGCGCGCGGCGGGCGGCGGTCGTCAGGGCACGGGTCATGGCACGAACTCCTTGCTGCGGTCGCGGCCGAGCAGGAAGCCGGCCGGGTTGTCGTCGAGCTTGCGGGTGATGCCGCGCAGCGAATTGGCGGCGTCGCGCAGTTCGCGCACCGCCGGGCCCAGTTCGCCCAGGCCTTGCATGCCGCCGTCGAGCGAGGCGCGGTTGTCGTTGAGCAGGCGATCGATCGCCGCGGTGGAACGCTCCAGCGAGGCCATCGCATTGCGCGCGCTTTCCAGCGTGGCGCGGCCCTGCTGGTCGACCAGGCCGTTGGCGCTGCGCGCCAGCTGCTCGGTCTGTTCCAGGGTGGCGGTGGCCTGCTTGCTGGCCAGGGCCAGCTGGCTGAGCAGGGCGCGGATATCGTCGCGCTGGTCGGCTACCGCGCCGGTGGCCTTGTCCAGGTGGTCGAGCGTGCGGCTGATGCGCGCCACGTTCTCGTCGGACATCAGCTGGCTGGCGCGCGAGACCACGTCGTTGATATTGGTCATCACGTCCTCGCCGTTGGACAGCAGTTTGCTGAGCGGCGAAGGGTCGGCCACGATCACCGGCAGGCCGCCGTCCGGCGCGGTGAGCGCGGGGCTGCCGGGCGAACCGCCGCTGAGCTGGATCACCGCCATGCCGGTGACGCTGGTGAGCGCGAGCTTGGCGTGGGTGTCCTGCTTGATCGGCGTGTCGGCGCCCAGGCGGATGCGCGCCAGCACGCGGCGCGGGTCCTT
Organism: Dyella sp. SG609; assembly: GCF_012275375.1. Taxonomy (GTDB): domain Bacteria; phylum Pseudomonadota; class Gammaproteobacteria; order Xanthomonadales; family Rhodanobacteraceae; genus Dyella_D; species Dyella_D marensis. The sequence goes on from NZ_JAAZQJ010000003.1 coordinate 141,319, forward strand.
CGGGTCGAGCTTGAGCTGGTTGACGTCGCCGACCTTGATGCCGTTGTACTGCACGGCGCTGCCCTGCGAGAGGCCGCTGACCGCCTCGTTGAATACGATCTGGTATTCGGCGAACTGGCGGTCGGTGCTGGACTTGGCCAGCCACAGGCCGAACAGCAGGGCGGCCGCCACCACGATCACGGTGAACAGGCCGATCAATACGTGATGAGCGCGGGTTTCCATCTCACTTCACCTCTTGCGTCTTTTCCGCGGCATCGAGCGCGGCACGGCCGCGCGGGCCATGGAAATACGACTGGACCCAGGGGTCGGGGTTCTGCGCGACTGCTTCCAGCCGGTCGCACACCAGCACCTTCTTCTGCGACAGCACGGCCACGCGGTCGCAGATGGTGTAGAGCGTGTCCAGGTCGTGGGTGACCAGGAACACGGTGAGGCCGAGCGCATCGCGCAGGGTCAGGATCAGCTGGTCGAACGCGGCCGCGCTGATCGGGTCCAGGCCCGCCGTGGGTTCGTCCAGGAACAGGATCTCCGGATCCAGCGCCAGCGCACGCGCCAGCGCCGCGCGCTTGACCATGCCGCCGGAAAGCTCGGACGGATATTTATGTTCGGTGCCCTGCGGCAGCCCGGCCAGGGCCAGCTTCACCGCGCCCAGCGCCTCGGCATCCGGCCGCTTCAGGCCCGCGTGCTCGATCAGCGGCATGGCAATGTTCTCGACCACATTCTGCGACGAGAACAGCGCGCCGTTCTGGAACAGCACGCCGAAGCGCCGCTCGATGCGCGAGCGCTGTTCCGGCGGCAGGCGCAGCAGGTCCTGGCCGAACACCTGCACCTGTCCGGAGGTGGGCCGGCGCAGGCCGACGATGGTGCGCAGCAAGACCGACTTGCCGGTGCCCGAGCCGCCGACCACGCCGAGGATCTCGCCGCGGCGCACGTCCAGGTCCAGGTGCTCGTGCACGGCCTGCGCGCCGAAGCGGTTGACCAGGTCGCGCACCTGGATCACGTCTTCCTGCGCTGCGGTCTGCTGCGCGACGGCGTTCACCAGTTCATCTCCATGAAGAACAGCGCGGCCACGGCGTCCAGCAGGATCACCACGAAGATCGACTGCACCACGCTGGAGGTGGTGTGCTCGCCCACCGACTGCGCGCTGCCGCTGACCTTGAAGCCTTCCAGGCAGCCGATCACCGCGATCAGGAAGGCGAAGACCGGCGCCTTGGACAGGCCGACCAGGAAATGGCGCACGCCGATGTCGGCCTTGAACAAGGTCAGGAACATGGTCGGCGAGATATCCAGAGTGAGCGCGCATACCACCGCGCCGCCGGCCAGGCCCGACAGCATGGCCAGGAAGGTGAGCATCGGCAGCGATACCAGCAGGGCCAGCACGCGCGGCAGCACCAGCAGTTCCACCGGATCCAGGCCGAGCGCGCGGATCGCGTCGATCTCCTCGTTGGCCTTCATCGAGCCGATCTGCGCGGTAAAGGCGCTGGCGGTGCGGCCGGCCATCAGGATGGCGGTGAGCAGCACGCCGAATTCGCGCAGGAAGGAAAACGCGATCAGGTCCACCGTATAGATGGTGGCGCCGAAGTCGGCCAGCACGGTGGAACCGAGGAAGGCCACTACCGCGCCGACCATGAAGGTGAGCAGGGCCACGATCGGCACCGCGTCCAGCCCGGTCTGCTCCACGTGCGCCACCAGCGAGGTGACGCGCCAGCGGCGCGGGTGCGGCAGGCCGCGCGCCAGCGACTCCAGGGTCATGCCGATGAAACCTAGCAGCTGCAGCTGCTGGCGCCACACGCTGTCCATGGCGCGGCCGATGCGCGCCAGCACTTCGGTGATGGCGGAGTGGTGGCGGCGCGGTTTCTGCGGCGTGCGGTAGGCGTCGAGCGCCTTGCCTACGGTGTCGAGCAGGGCGCGCCGCGCGGGCGGCAGTCCGTCGGCCTGCGCCAGTTCGGCGACGCGGTCGGTGCCGAGCAGGCGCACCAGCAGCGAGGCGCCGGCGGTATCCAGCGCCGAAAGGCCGGCGAGGTCGATCTGCGTGCCTTGCGGCAGCGGGGCGGCGAAGGCATCGACGCGGCGTTCGAGTGCGGCGTAGTGGGCCAGGGTCCAGTCGCCGGCGACGCGCAGCCGCGGCGGTTGCGCGCTGGCATCGAGTTCGGCGCTTCCTGTCGCGGTCGATGGACTCATGAAGAACGATCTTATAGGGCAGCGCCGTGTTTTGTATGCGCGGCGCCGTGAAGCAGCAGCCTACGGGAAAACGGCGACATCGTCCCGGACGTCCATGCGGCCGCGTACCTGCCGCCGCATCGCAGCATCGCCGCGGCTTGGAATGCGGTGCGGCGCCCGGCGATAATGCGGCTTTTCCCCAGGCGCATTCCGATGACCGAGAAGACCGTACTCAATGCCACCCACCGCGCGCTCGGCGCGCGCATGGTCGATTTCGGCGGCTGGGACATGCCCATCAACTACGGCTCGCAGATCGAGGAGCACCACGCGGTGCGCCAGGACGCCGGCATGTTCGACGTCTCGCACATGACCGTGGTCGACCTGCACGGCGCGCGCACCCGGGAGTTCCTGCGCCACCTGCTGGCCAACAACGTCGACAAGCTGAAGGTGCAGGGCAAGGCGCTGTACTCCTGCATGCTGGACGAGCAGGGCGGGGTGATCGACGACCTGATCGTGTATTTCTTCGACGACGCGCACTTCCGCCTGGTGGTGAACGCCGCCACCCGCGCCAAGGACCTGGCCTGGATCGAGCAGCAGGCCAAGGCCTTCGCCGTCGAGGTGAAGGAGCGGCCGGACTTCTCCATGATCGCCGTGCAGGGTCCGAACGCCCGCGACAAGACGATCGGCCTGCTGCACGAGGTGGACCGCGAGCGCATCCGCAAGCTCGGCAAGTTCGTCGCCGCCGCGGCGCAGGGTCCGCACGGCATGCCGCTGTTCATCGCCCGCACCGGCTACACCGGCGAGGACGGCTTCGAGATCCTGGTGCCGGAAGACCACGCCGTCGCGCTGTGGGAGGCACTGGCGGCGGCCGGCGTGAAGCCGGCGGGCCTCGGCGCGCGCGACACGCTGCGGCTGGAAGCCGGCATGAACCTCTACGGCCAGGACATGGACGAGACCGTCAGCCCCTGGGAAGCCAACCTCGGCTGGACCATCGCACTGGACGAAGGCCGCGACTTCATCGGCCGCAAGGCGCTGGAAGCGCAGAAGGCCGCCGGCGTGAAGCGCGTGATGGTCGGCCTGGTGCTGGACGAGAAGGGCGTGCTGCGCCACGGCCAGAAGGTGCTCACCGCCAACGGCGAGGGCGAGATCCTGTCCGGCAGCTTCGCGCCGACGCTCAACAAGGCGGTGGCGTTCGCGCGCATTCCGGCCGGCGATCCTGGCGAGGTGCGGGTGGACATCCGCGGCCGCGAGGTGCCGGTGCGCGTGGTGAAGTACCCGTTCGTGCGCGACGGCAAGCCCTGCGAAGGCATCTGAAGCGGCGGCCGAGTGTTGCCCTTCCGGTGAAGCGGCTTAGAATGCCGCGCATCGTCTGACCCCCATACCACCCAACCTCCTTCAACCCAGGACTGGACCCGATCATGAGCGAGATTCCCGGCGATCTGAAATTCCTCAAGTCCCACGAGTGGGCTCGCGCCGAAGACAACGGCAACGTCCGCGTGGGCATCTCCGACCATGCCCAGGGCCAGCTCGGCGACGTGGTGTACGTGGAGCTGCCCGAAGTCGGCGCCAGCGTGCAGGTCGGCCACGGCGTGGCGACGGTGGAATCGGTCAAGGCCGCTTCCGACATCTACACGCCGGTGTCCGGCGAGATCGTCGAGGTCAACGAGGCGCTGGCCGACTCGCCCGAGACCATCAACGAAGACGCCTATGGCGAAGGCTGGCTGTTCGTGGTGAAGCCGAGCGATCGCGCCGAGCTCAACGAACTGCTCGACGCCGACGCGTATGCCGAGCAGCTGGAGAACGAAGACCACTGATCGCGAATGCGCGAAAGTGGATCGAACGACGGCCGCGCAAGCGGCCGTCGGTTTGTGTGAGGCGGCTCGCGCGAGAAGCTCGATCGAGGAGCTCGACGGAGCCGGTCGCGGGGGGATGGCGGCCCTCGGGCGGGTCGGAAGGGTCGCCGAGGGGCCTCCGGTCGAAATTCGTTCATCCACCCGAAAACACCCCCGCGAGGGGTCTAAGCCCTTGCTCGCCAAGGGGTTAGGCGTTCAGCTTGATTGGCTCACGCGATTATGAGCGAGTGGCGCGGAATAGCGCGTTTTATGCGGGATTTAGGCCGGTTTTTGATTTTTTCCGATTTTCTCGTATGGCCGTATGGACGTCCAAACGGATAATCCATTCCGGACCCGCGGAGCCTTGTGGGACGGGGCTTCCGGGGTGGATGCGGCAGGTCGGCCGGATTGAATTCCCGGTTGAAATCAATTGACAGCCGAAATAATCGGGAATAGTTTTCGCACCAGATAACGGGGAACAGGCGTTATGGCACCATCGAAGTTCATCAAGCCGTATGTGGAACACGGCGAGAAAGCCGGAGCGGTACGCAAGATCACCGTCTCCATTCCGGTCCACGTTTTGCGGCTGCTGTCGGACGAACGTACCCGTCGTCAAGTGAACAATTTAAGGCACGCCACCAACAGCGATCTGCTGGTTGAGGCGTTCCTACATGCTTTTACTGGGCAACCACTGCCAACTGATGAGGAGCTGAGACGAACTATGGCCACTGCCAAGAAAGCTGCGAAGAAACCGGCCGCCAAGAAGGCTGCCAAGAAGACCACCGCGAAGAAGGCCGCTACCAAGCGTCCGGTCGCGAAGAAGCCGGCCGCCAAGAAGGCCGTCAAGAAGACTGCGAAGAAGGCTGCCGCGCGCAAGCGTCCGGCTGCTGCCAAGAAGGCGTCCGTCAAGAAGGTCGCCGTGAAGAAGGTTGCCAAGAAGGCCGCCAAGAAGGTTGCCAAGAAGCGCACCGTGAAGAAGGCTGCCGCTGCCAAGGTGGTCAAGGCCACCAAGACGGCCAAGCCCAAGGCTGCCAAGAAGTAAGCACGACTAAAAAAGCTTTACCTCGATTTTCTCTCCCTGCGGTGCCCAGCGCAGGGAGGGGCACTTCGAAAAAGTTTTCGTCCCGGCCTTCGTGCCGGGACGCTTCGTTTCAGGGGTATGGAAATGGCCGGCGCACGCGCCCACAGGGTCCGGACGTCCGTTTTCCGTCGCCATCCGGCCGGCCGCCGCTAGCGCATTCCCCCTTCCAGCACCGTGAAATTAAGCGCGATTTGCCGTAGTGCTGCATTGCGGTTACCTTTCGCGTATCCGCGCCGCGGCAGGCCGGGGGGTCCGCCGCTCCTGGGTACACAGGGGGAAAAAGCGCGGGTATCTGATGACACTCAGCGAGAGACCATGGATACCCGATACATACGTCATGCGCGCACGCACGCGCGCGGGGCTATCCAGCCCATTGTCATAGCCGTCCTGGTGGTCGTCGTCGTGTTGGCGGCAGCGGCCTGGTTCCTCATCATCAAACCGCATCAGGACCTGATGCAGGCGGACAACGGCGGACATCCGTCCACGCCGGTCTCGGCCGGTACGGAAGCGGCGCCGCCGCCGGCGAACGTGGAGGCGATGAGCGTCAACCAGCTGCTCGCCGAAGCGCGCCGCGCCATGAACGAGCAGCGCCTGCTCGCGCCGGCCGGCAACAATGCGTTCGAGTTCTACCAGAAGGTGCTGCAGAAGCAGCCCGGCAACCAGGTGGCCACCGACGCGCTGCGCGAAACCTTCCCGTTCGCCGCCAACGCGGCCGAGCAGGCCATCAACCAGCGCGACTTCAACGATGCGCAGCGCCAGATCGACCTGCTGGCCAAGGCGGATCCGGCCAACTACACGCTGACCATCCTGCGCTCCAAGCTGGACGCCCAGCGCAAGCTGCTCGACCGCGAACAGCAGCTGGCCGCCGACAAGGAGAAGCAGGCGCAATTGGCCGCCCAGAAGGCCGCCGCGGACAAGGCCGAAGCCGACCGCCAGGCCGAGCTGAAGACCCAGCAGGCCGCCGCCGCCGAGCAGGCGCGCGTGGCGCAGGCGCGCCAGGCGCAGCAGCAGCAGGCCGAAGCCGCCCGCCAGCCGCAGGTCGCGGCACCGGCGGCCGCCGCACCCAGCGATGCGGCGACGCATGGCGCGGTGCTGGTGAAGAACACCGCGCCGCGCTATCCGACCGCGGCGATGCGTTCCAACCAGGAAGGCTGGGTGGAGCTGTCGTTCACCATCACGACCGGCGGCGACGTCAGCGACGTGAAGGTGGTCGACGCGCAGCCGCGCCACGTGTTCGACCGCGCGGCGATCGACGCGGTGAGCCGCTGGAAGTACCAGCCGGCGACCCAGGACGGCACGCCGGTGGCATCGACCAAGCGCCAGCGCATCGAGTTCAAGCTGTAAGGCCGGGCGACCGGCAGACGAAGGAGGCGCCGCATTGCGGCGCCTCTTTTTTTGCGCGCGGGTTGCGTGCGCGGCCGATAAAAAAGGCGCCACCAGGGCGCCTTCTGCGGATCCGCGGCTACCAGCTCAGCGCCGATGCCCGCGCTTGCTCGATGCGGCCTTGGTGCCGCCGCTCTTGCGCGCCTTGAGCTTGCCCTTGCCGGTCGACTTGGCCGCCGCGACCACCGGTGCATCGCTCTCGACGCCGGCCCAGTCCACGTGCTCCAGGCCCAGCATGCTGTCGAACACCATCGGCATCAGGCCGGACGGCATCGGGCTGGCGGAATTCCACATCGTCACCACGCCCGTGCGGTACTTCGGAAAGAAACCGATCATGGTGCGGTAACCCTCGACCGCGCCCGCATGGAAGATCAGCGTCTCGCCGCCGTACTGGAACACGCGCCAGCCGAGCGCGTACGAGGCCTCGGTCAGCCGCTCGCGGCGCCACGGGGTGGAGCGCAGCTCCACCGGCGTGCTCACTTCCGGCGCGTGCAGGGTTTCCAGCAGCCTGGGCGGAAGGACGTCCGGACGGCCGCCCATCTGCGCCACCAGCCACTGCTCCATGTCGCGCAGGCTGGCGTTGACGCCGGCGGCGGGGGCCACGCGGTAGTAGGCCTCCTTCGGCTCGAACGGACGCCAGGTGCCGGCGCCCGCGGGGCGGTGCGGGCGCGCCCAGCTTGCGCTGTTCTCCAGCGCCTCGCGGCCGTAGCTGGCGGTCTTCATGCCGAGCGGGAAGAAGATGCGCTTGTCGACCTGGCGGTAGAAGAAGTCGCCGGTCATGCCGTAGATCACGTCGCCGATCATGCTGAAGGCCACGTTCTGGTAGCCATAGCACTGGCCGACGCCGCAGGTCATCTTCACTTCGTCGAGCCGGCGCACCAGCTCCTCGTAGGGCACGTCGCCTTCGAGCATGTTGTCGTAGGTGTTGCGCGGCAGGCCCAGGCGCTGGCCGAGGATGTCGCGCACGGTGGCCTTCTCGGCGGCCGCGGCGTCCTTGAGCTTGAAGAACGGCAGCACGTCGGCCAGCCTGGTGTCCCAGCTGAAGCGACCGTCGTTCACCAGCACGCCGGCCACCGCGGTGGCGAAGGCCTTGGACAGCGAGGCGAGGCGGAACACCGTCTCCGGCGTGATCGGCTCCTGCGTGCTGGCGTTGGCGTAACCCAGCGTGTGCTCGTACACCACTTTGTTGTCCACCACGATCGCGGTGGCCAGGCCGGCGACGGCGTGGCGTTCGTCGAGCTTCTGCAGCCAGTCCTGGTAGGCGGCGACGGTGGCCTTGATCCGATCGTCCGGCAGGTGCTGCGGCGCGGGATTCGCGCTCTGCATGGACACCTGCGGCTGGGTCGGCGGCGGCGTCACCTGCGAAGGAATCGCGACCTGGGGCAAGGCACCGTGGGGCAAGGTGGCCTGGGGCGAGCTGGCTTGAGGTGGACTGGCCTGAGATAAGCCGGCCTGAGCCGGCGCGGACGCGGCTTCGGCGGGGAGTGGACCGCCGGCGAGGCCGAGCACACCGGCGATCAACAGAAAGAGATGGCGAAACTGCATGCTGCTCTGGCGTCGTATGGGCGCCGCTGGCGCCGTAAACGGGAGTACCTGGATTCCCTGAGGCTATCGGCGGGATCCTTCCCGGTTTTAGACATTCCAATTGTGGGGCACTTCGTGCCGCTCTACAACGGACCGCCGTCGGCCTGCCGTGGCCCCAGTCACGCGGCGGACGGCTGCGCAGCCGGCCTCGACGACAGGTCGGCTTCCAGCATCAGCGCCGCGGCACGCTCGGCCAGCATCAAGGTGGGTGCATTGGTGTTGCCGGTGATCAGCGTGGGCATTACCGAAGCATCCACCACGCGCAGGCCCGGCACGCCCCACACGCGCAGCTCGCTGTCCACCACGGCCTCGTGTTCGCGCCCCATGCGGCAGGTGCCCACGGGGTGGTAGATGGTCTCGGCGCGGCGGCGGATGAAGTCCTCGTATTCCGCGTCGGTGCGCAGTTCCGTGGCCGGTTGCACCGGTGCGCCGCGGAAGGCGTCGAACGGTGCCTGCGCGAAGATCTCGCGGGACAGGCGTGCGGCCTCGATCATCATCTTCAGATCGTGGCCTTCCGCATCGCCGAGGTAGTTGGCGTGGATGGCGATGGGCGCCGCCGGATTCGCCGAACGCAGGCGCAGCTGCCCGCGGCTGCGCGGATGCAGATAGCACGCGTGCACGGTGTAGCCCCGGCCGGGCAGGGCGCGTGCGCCGTGGTCGTCCAGCTGCGCGGGGATGAAATGGAACTGGATATCGCAACGCTCGTCCGGCGCGTGCCGGCTGCGCACGAAGCCGCCGGCTTCGGCGGCGTTGGAGGTACCGATGCCGTCGCGGTGCCGCGCATAGCGCCAGGCCACGGCCAGGTCGTTGAGATGGTCGAAGGTGGCGCGGCTGTGGGTGCCGGTGACGCTGCAGATGTCGAGGTGATCCTGCAGGTGGGCGCCGACGTGCGGCTGGTCCAGTGCCACCGCCACGCCGTGTTCGCGCAGATGATCGGCCGGGCCGATGCCGGACAGCATCAGCAACTGCGGCGTGTTGATCGCGCCGGCGGCGAGGATCACCTCGCCGGCCTCGACGCGCCGTCCATCGATCTGCACCCCCACCGCACGGCCTCGCTCGATCAGCACCCGCTGCGCCAGCACGCCGGTGCGCACTTCCAGATTGGCGCGCTGCAGGGCGGGCCGCAGATACGCCACCGCGGCCGAGCAGCGCGCGCCGTCGCGCTGGGTCACCTGGTACAGGCCGAAGCCGTCCTGCCGTTCGCCGTTGAAGTCGGGGTTGCGGTAATAACCCGCGGCGACACCGGCATCGATGAAGGCACCCGACAGCTCGCTGTGGAAGCGCAGGTCCGCCACGCCCAGCGGCCCGCCCGTGCCATGCCAGAGGCCGGCGCCGCGCGCGTTGTCCTCGCCGCGCAGGAACCACGGCAGCACGGCGTTCCAGCTCCAGCGTGCATCGCCGGTGGCCTGCGCCCAGGCGTCGTAGTCGGCCGCGGCGCCGCGGATGTAGCACATGGCATTGATCGAACTGGAACCGCCCAGCGTCTTGCCGCGCGGCCACCACAGGCGGCGGTGGCCGAGCTGCGCTTCGGGTTCGGTGCGGTAGCCCCAGTTGATGCGCTGGCTGCCGTAGATCCGCGCCAGGCCGCGATGGTCGCCGACCAGCTTGGCGATGCCGGCGGGCATGTGGATCAGCGGATTCAGGTCGCGCGGCCCGGCTTCCAGCAGCAACACGCGTTTGCCCGGGTGTGCGCTCAGCCGGTTGGCCAGCACGCAGCCGGCGGAGCCGCCGCCGACGATCACATAGTCGTAGTCCATGCGCTTGCCCATCCGTCTCCCCCGTGGCCGCCGCTGGCGCGTCATGCTCGCATGCTAGTCTGCGCGCGACCTACGCAGGATGTCCCCGGTGAACTCACCTCGTCCTACCGCGACCGGCCAGGCCCATGCCCCCGTGCTGTCCGCCGTGGCGTTCTTCTTCGTGATGGCGGGCTACTACATCATCCGGCCGGTGCGCGACCAGCTCGGCGGCGCGGTGGGCGCGCAGGCGCTGCCGCTGTTCTACGCCGCGGTGCTGCTGGTGATGCTGCTGCTCACGCCGCTGTTCGGCATCCTGGTGGCGCGCTTTCCGCGCAAGCAGCTGCTGAGCTGGAGCTACTGCTTCTTCGCGCTGTGCCTGCTGGCCTTCGTGCCCGCCTTCGTGGCGCAGGACCGCATCGGCGCACGCTCGCTGGGCATGGCGTTCTATGTGTTCGGCAGCGTGTTCAATCTGTTCGTGGTGTCGCTGTTCTGGAGCTTCATGGCGGACATCTTCGACAGCGCCGGGGCGCGCAAGGTGTTCTCGCTGATCGCCCTGGGCGGCATGGCGGGCGCGGTGGCCGGCCCTGTCATCACCAAGCTGCTGGTGACGGCGATCGGCGTGGCGCCGCTGCTGGTGGTGTCGGCGGCGAGCCTGCTGGTGGCGCTGGCCTTGCTGCTGTCGCTCTCCGGCAGCCAGCAGCGCGGAGCCGGCGCGGACCAGCCCTTGGGCGGCTCGATCTGGGCCGGCATCAAGGAGCTGTGGTCGCGGCCTTTCCTGCGCTACATGGCGATTTTGATGCTGCTGGGCGACGGCATCGGCACGCTCGCCTATGCGCTGATGGCCGACTACACCAAGGCGCACATCGCCGACAAAGTGGCGCGCACCGCCTTCTACAACGACATCGACCTCTACACCAATGTGATCGGCGCGGTGCTGCAGCTGACCGTCACGCGCTGGCTGATGATGCGCCACGGCGCGGGCTGGGGCCTGGTGGTGCCGGCACTGGTGAACCTGGTGCTGCTGCTGGGGCTGGCCCTGGTCGGCACCGGCCAGATCGCGCTGTTCGGCTATGCGGTGCCGATGCTGGCGGTGACCATGGTCGGCTCGCGCGCCTTCGCCTACGGCATGACCAAGCCGGCGCAGGACGCGCTGTACACCCGCGTGCCGCGCGAGACGCGCTACAAGGGCAAGAACTTCGTGGAGACCGCGGTGTGGCGCTTCGGCGACGTGCTGGTCACCAGCGGCGTCAACCTGTTCGGCATGCTGGGCGTGACGCTGTCGGGCATGGCCTCGGTCGGCGTCGGCATTTCGGCGCTGGCGGCGTGGATCGCGCGCCGCGCGGGCCGGGCGCCGGACCTTGCGCCGGACGCGCCCGCGAAGCCCTGACAACCTTTCGAGGGTGAATCCTTCTCCCCTCGGGAGAAGGTGGCGGCAGCCGGATGAGGGTACGGGCGGAGTGGGACGTTTCACTTCGCCCGTACCCTCACCCCAACCCCTCTCCCGGAGGGAGAGGGGCTTCAATCAAGGAATCAGCGCCCGGCGATATACTGCTCGAGGTGGTCGATCTGTTCGGCCTGTTCCTCGATCACCGCCTTGACCAGATCGCCGATCGAGATCACCCCGATCACGCGGCTGTCGTGCACCACCGGCAGGTGGCGGATGCGGCTGTCGGTGCACAGGCGCATGCAGTATTCGACTTCCGTGTCGGGGCCGACGGTGAGTGCGGGGCTGCTCATGATCTCGGCCACCGAAGTCTGCGCCGAAGAGCGGCCCTGCAGGATCACCTTGCGCGCGTAGTCGCGCTCGGAAACCATGCCGACAAGCTGCTCGCCGCGCATCACCAGCAACGCGCCGACCTGGCGTTCGGCCATGTGCTTGATGGCGTCCAGCACCGTCGCGTCTTCCGCGATGCTGAAGACCTGATGCCCCTTGCTGTCCAGCAGATGCTTGACCTGACGCATGCCTGGCCTCCGGAGTGAAGGTGGACGATCGCCGCATCAGTCTAGCGCCGCTGCCTGCTGGAGGTGTAGCGCGGACGTGAATCCGCCCGGCGCTCAGCCGCGTCCGCCGCGGCGCCGTTCCTCGATGAAGTACAGCGGCCGCTGCTTGCTCTCCGCGTAGCTGCGGCCCAGGTATTCGCCGATCACGCCCAGCGCCAGCAGCTGGATGCCGCCGAGGAACAGGATCACCAGCATCAAGGTGGGATAGCCGCGCACCGCGTCGCCCCAGATCAAGGCCTTGGCCAGCACCCATACGCCGTAGGCGAAAGCCAGCAGCGAGGCGCTGATGCCGATCCAGGTGGCCAGGCGCAGCGGCGCGGTGGAAAACGAAGTGATGCCTTCCACCGCCAGCTGGGTCAGGCGCCAGTAGTTCCATTTGGTCTGGCCGGCGTGGCGCGGGTCGCGTTCGTAGCGCACCGACGTCTGGCGGTAGCCGATCCAGGCGAACAGGCCTTTCATGAAGCGCTGCCTTTCGCGCAGCTGGCGCAGCGCGTCCAGGGCGCGGCGCGAGAGCAGGCGGAAGTCGCCGGTGTCGCGCGGCACGGCGGTGTCGGAGAGCTTTTCCATCGTGCGGTAGAACGCCGCCGAGGTGAACCGCTTCAAGCCGGTTTCGCCGGCGCGGGCGCTGCGGGTGGCGTAGACCACGTCGTAGCCGGCGCGCCACTGTTCGACCAGGGCGGGGATCAGTTCGGGCGGGTCCTGCAGGTCGGCGTCGATCACCACCACCGCGTCGGCGTCGGCTTCGTCCAGGCCGGCGGTCATTGCCGCCTCCTTGCCGAAGTTGCGCGAGAGCTTGAGGCCCGCGGCGCGCGGGTCGCGCTGGGTGAGCGCTTCGATGATGTCCCAGGTGCGGTCCGCGCTGCCGTCGTCCACGTACAGCACGCTGCAGTCGAGCGGCAGCTGGTCGAGCACGCCCGCCAGGCGCTGGTGGAAGGTGTCGAGCACCGCCGCTTCGTTATAGGCGGGCACGATGACGGTCAGCTGCGGCATGCGCGGGTCCATGCGGGAAACCCGCGCATGCTAGCGGACCGCCCGTGCGGCGGCGACGTTTTCAGCGCGTGCGGCGCACCTGCGCCGGCGTGTCGCCGCGCAGATAGCCCGGGCCGCCCAATTGGCCCATCTGCTGCTGGATCCAGGCGGCACGGCTCAGCACGTAGGGGCTGGGCTGGGCCACCTTGAAGCGGCGCGGGCTGGGCAGCACCGCGGCCAGGCGCGCCGCCTGGGTCGGCGCCAGCCGGGCGGGCGCCGTATGGAAATACGCATCGCTGGCCGCGCCCACGCCGTAGACGCCGTCGCCCAGCTCCGCGATGTTCATGTACACCTCGAGGATGCGCTGCTTGGGCCAGGTCGCCTCGATCAGCACGGTGAAATACGCCTCCAGCCCCTTGCGCACGAAGCTGCGGCCATTCCACAGGAACAGGTTCTTGGCGGTCTGCTGGCTGATCGTGCTGGCGCCGCGCAGGCGCTTGCCGTCTTCGGCGGCGTCCATGGCGTTCTGGATGGAGTCGAAGTCGAAGCCGTGGTGGAACGGGAATTTCTGGTCCTCGCCGGCCACCATCGCCATCGGCACGTAGGGCGACACTTCCGACCATGGCACCCAGCGGTAGCGCAGGTGGAAATCCGGCTCGCCGTGGATCAGAGCGCTCAGGCGCCGTTCCATCATCACCGCCGACGTCCACGGCGGCACGAAGCGCAGCACCAGTACCGCGAACCAGCTCAGGGCAAGCCAGGCAAGCGCCAGGATGGCGACCGGGCGCAGCAGGCGGACGATGAGGGAGCGGCTGGGCGGCATGGGAACGCGGTCATAAGGGACGCGGCAGTATAAGAGGCCGCCCGGCCGCGCCAAGCCGGCCCGCCGGCCCGGCTGGCATACACTGGGCTGCGCTGCCGCCTCCCGGCCTGCCGGCTTGCATGCCCGCGCGACGCCCCCATCTCTGCGCGCTTGTCCTTAGAGGTCCGAATCCGTGGAAACCGTTCTTGTCGAAGACGTGCTGCACCGCTTCCTGCTCGAGCGCGCCGGCGTGCGCGGCGTGCTGGTGCGGCTGGGCGCCGCCTGGCGCGAAGTGGCCGGGCGCGCGGACTATCCGCCGGCGCTGCGTTCCCTGCTGGGCGAATCGCTGGCGGCCAGCGCGCTGCTGACCGGCAACATCAAGCTGGAAGGCAATCTGTCGATCGAGCTCAAGAGCAGCGGCGCGCTGCGCCTGCTGTTCACCGAATGCACCGACCAGGGCCGCCTGCGCGGCCTGGCGCGCTGGGACGGCGTGCTGCCGGCGCCGCTCGCGCTGGAGGAGCTGCCGGAGGCGGTCATGGCCATCACCATCGGCCACGCCGAGCGCGGCCAGCGCTACCAGGGCCTGGTCGACCTGCGCCATCCGCAGCTCGGCGGCGCGCTGGAAGGCTATTTCACCCAGTCCGAGCAGCTGCCGGCGCGCATCCTGCTGGCTGCCGACGGCGAGCACGCCGTCGGCCTGATGCTGCAGCGCCTGCCCGGCGAAGGCGGCCGCGATGGCGTGCAGGACGACGACGCCTGGCCGCGCATCGGCCACCTGGTCGACACGCTGGGCAAGGAAGAAATGCTCGCCACCGCGCCGGAGGAGCTGCTGTACCGGCTGTTCCACGAGGAATCCGTGCGCCTGTTCGACCCGCGCCCGCTGGCCTTCGGCTGCAGCTGCACGCGCGAGCGCGTGGAATCGATGCTGCGCTCGCTGGGCCGCGAGGAAGTGGAAGCCGCGCTGGAAGCGCGCGAGGGCGAGATCGAGGTGACCTGCGAGTTCTGCGCGCAGCGCTATACCTTCGACCGCATTGACGCCGAACACCTGCTCAGCCATTCCGCGGTGAGCGCGCCGGGCACGGCGCAGTAAAGCCGGTGGTGCTTCAGGGCAGCGCGAAGTGATATTCGCGCTGCAGCCACACGTCCGCGGCATGCGGCGTGGCGAACAGGAAACCCTGGCCGTAGCGGCAGCCGACGCGCAGCAGCGCCTCGCGCTGGTCTTCCTGCTCGATGCCTTCGGCGATCACCTGCATCTGCAATGAGTCCGCCAGCACCTGGATGGCGCGCACCACGGCCAGGCTGTGGCCGCCTTCGCGCGGCAGTTCGGTGATGAAGGAGCGGTCCACCTTCAGCGTGCTGATCGGGTACTGATGCAGGTAGCTCAGCGACGAGTAGCCGGTGCCGAAATCGTCCAGCGCGATGCCGACGTCGTGGGCGCGCAGGTTGTCCAGGATGCGCTTCACCTGTGAGGCGTTTTCCAGCAGGGCGCGCTCGGTGACTTCGATGCGCAGGCAGCGCGTGGGCACGCCATGCGCGGCCAGCAGGTCGAGCAGGCGGCGGTCCAGGTCCGGCGAGCGGAAGTGGCGGCCGGACACATTGATGCTGACGAAGCCGTCGCTGCCGGTAAGCGCCTCGGCCTGGGCGCAGACCTGTTCGAAGATCTGCCAGTCGATGCTTTCCGAGCAGCCGCTTTCCTCCGCCACGGCGAGGAAGTCGCTGGGCGTGAGCAGGCCGCGGTCCGGATGGCGCCAGCGCAGCAGCGCCTCGTAGCCCACGGTGCGGCCGTCTTCCAGCGAGACGATGGGCTGGTAGAACGGCACGAATTCGTTGCGGCTCAGCGCGCGGCGCAGGTCGCCTTCCATTTCCAGCAGGGACAGCGCCTCGCGGCGCAGGCGGTCGTCGAACACCGCGGCGCGGTGGCGGCCTTCGTCCTTGGCTCGGTACATGGCGGCGTCGGCATCGCGCAGCAGTTCTTCCGGGCGCTGGTAATGCGGGCCGGGCAGGGCGATGCCGATCGAGGCGGAGGTGAAGATCTCCTTGGCTCCCAGGCGGAACGGCGTCTGCAGCTCGGCGATGATGCGCTCGGCGATGACCAGCGCCATGCGGTAGTCGGTGATGCCTTCGGCCAGCACGGCGAATTCGTCGCCGCCCAGGCGCGCCACCACGTCGCGGGTCTTCAGGCAGGCGCGGATGCGTCCGCCCACCTGGAACAGCAGGTCGTCGCCGACCAGATGCCCGACCGAATCGTTGATGACCTTGAAGCGATCCAGGTCGATGAACAGCACCGCGAACATGTCCTGCGGACTGCCGTGATAGCGCTGCAGCGCCTGTTCCAGCCGCTGCAGCAGCAGGGTGCGGTTGGGCAGGCCGGTGAGCGAGTCGTGCAGGGTTTCGTACTTGAGGCGGCGCTCCACGCGCTCGCGCTCGGCGATCTGTTCGCGCAGGTCGCGGTTGGCCAGCGCCAGCGCGCGGGTGCGCTCGGTGACGCGGCGTTCCAGGCTGGCGTAGGCCTGCTTCAGCGATTCGGTGGTGTGCTTGCGCTGCAGCGCATTGGCCACGTGGTAGCTGACGAAGGTGAGCAGCTCCTGGTCGCGCACGTCGTAGGTGTGCTCGGGCGAATAGCTCTGCACCGCCAGCACGCCCATGGCGCGCTCGCCCCAGATCAGCGGCACGCCCAGCCAGCACACCGAGCGCGAGCCGTGCTGGCCGATCTCGCCCTGGCGGGCCAGGCGGTCGATGTCGTCCGGCGAGGCCAGCAGCGGCTTGCCATGGCGCAGCACGTATTCGGTGAGGCCGCGGCCGTGCGAGCGCGGCAGGCGCACGGTGTCGAATTCGTCGACCGAATACGGGAAGGTGAGCTGGTTCGGTTCTTCGTCCAGCAGCGCGATATAGAAGTTGCGCGCGTACAGCAGGCCGCCGATGACGCGGTGCACGGCGGCGTAGAAGTTGTCCAGGCTTTCCGAGGCGTTGGCCAGTTCCGCGATGCGGAACAGCGCCGCCTGCAGGCGTTCGCCGCGCTGGCGCTGCAGCACCTGCTGGCGCAGCACGCGGTTGGCTTCGCGCAGCGCGGCGGTGCGGCTGGCCACGCGGCGTTCCAGTTCGGCGTGGGCTTCGCGGCGTTCCAGTGCCGTCTGCACGTGCTTGGCCACGTAGCTGAGCAGTTCGCGGTCGTGCTCGGTGTAGTGGGTGTCCTCGCGGTAGCTCTGCACCACGATGCCGCCGACCACGCGGCCGTCGCGCTGCAGCGGCACGCCGAGCCAGTCCTCGCACACCGGGCCGAGCAGCACGAACTGGCCGGCGAACTGGCGCGAGAGTTCCTCCACCGAACCCATGATCGGCTGGCCGCCCTGCAGCAGGTTCCAGGTGAGGCTGTGGCGCATGTCCTGCAGCGGCACGCTCTGGTCGGGCAGGGGCGGGTCCTTGTCCATGGTGTCGACGTAGTACGGGAAGCGCACGCTGTCGGTGGCCGGGTCGTACAGGGCGACGTAGAAATTTTCCGCGTACATCAGGCTGCCGAGGATGCCGTGCAGCGCGTGCATCATCTCGGCCATGTTGTGTTCGGTGCTGGCCTGGTCGGCGATGGCGTAGAGCGCGCGCTGCAGGCGCTCGGCCATGGCCAGGCGGGAGATGGCCTCGTACAGGCGCGAGGTCTCGGCCAGCTGGCGCAGGCGGGCGGCGGCCATGCGGCCCAGCCAGGCGATTTCCTCGGTGTCCGCGGCCGGCACCGGCCCTTCCGCGGCCAGGACCAGCAGGCGCTGGCACTGGGGATCCTCGGCCAGGGCCAGCTGGCCCGGCAGGAGCGGGTCGGCCGGCGATTCCAGCGCACGCCAGAGCAGGGCGCCGCGTACCCCGAGCGCTCGCAGCACGGCCCCGCACACCTCGGTGACCCCGGCCGCGTCGCCGGCCCGGAACAGGCCTTCCACGGCCGCATGCAACGCCGCGGAGTGGGACTCCGCAGACGGAAACATCGGGGTGGAACTGGTGGGTACTGAACTCATCCGGCGCGGACCGGTCCATGCGTTGCTCACATGCGCCTTTATATCGTCTCTGTTCAGCGTTGTCGCTGACGGGACGGGCGGGGGCGGACGCTTTTCGCCCTGATCGGACTCCACGTTTTTTTGCGGTCCCGGTCACCCAATTACCAGGGCAAAAAGCTCGCTTGCAAAAGTTAAATTGTGGTAAGCTGCGCCCACCCGAGCCCTGGGGAGGGTGTGGGTTCCATCCACGTAGAGCCTTGATTCGGTCCAATTCCATGCGCCGCCTGTTGTTGTCCGTGCCATTCCTGCTGATGCCGCTCGCCGCGGCAGGGCAGTCGCTGGCCGGCGATACGCATGAACTGGCCAACCGGCTGCTCACCCAGAAGCCCGACCAGGTGGTTCAGCTCGGTCCGGATGCGGCCGTGCCCCTGTGGCGTGGCAGCGACGGCCGCTGGCTGGCGCTCAAGGCCGACAGCAGCAGCTTCGGCGCTGCTCAGCGCAACGACGGCCCCCTGCAGTTCACCGTGGTCGACGCCTCGCGCGCCGTTTCCACCGACCTTACTTATGGCCTGGGTTCCAACCTGCAGGCCCATGTGGGCGTCAGCGAGCACACCTGGATCAACAACCGCGTGCCGCGTGTCATCGGCAGCGAGATCGGCGCCACCTACAGCAGCGGCCGCTACAGCGTGGGGCTCAGCCTGGGCGCCAACAGCACGCCGAACAACTCGGTGCTGCCGCGCCTGCTGCCGGGCGCCCCGGCCGGGGTCAACGGCCTGAGCGCGTTCGACAGCAGCGCGCAGCTCAATGCCCGCGGCCGCGTCGCGCTGGACAGCAAGAGCGGCATCGACCTCGGCGCCAGCGTGGGCCGCGTCCGCCTGCTGCCGGGCAACCTGCTGGGCGTGAACACCCTGGACCAGAAGGCGCTGAGCTTCGGCGTCGACCGCGGCCCGCTCAGCGGCGGTGTGGTCGGCCGCGTGATGCAGCCGGCGCTGCCGGGCACGGGCTACAACAGCGACCGCCGCTGGAGCAGCATCGACCTCGGCGTCACCCTGCGCCTGCCCTGGCAGGGCGAGCTGAGCATCGGCGCGCAGAACGTGTGGTCGTCCGGCAATGCGGTGAATACGCCGGTGGGTCCGGAGCCGGACCAGTCGCGCACCCCGTACGTGCAGTACCACCAGGATCTCTAAGCTGCCGTCTTCCGCGGAAGCTTGAACGCCACAAAGCAAGAAGCCGTCGCCTCGCAGCGACGGCTTCTTCGTTTACGGCGGCGGCAACCGCCCGCCTTCAATCCTGCCTGCGGATCTTCAGGTCGCCGCTGAAGGTTTCCAGCTTGATATTGGCGCCGCCGCTGCCGGCGTTGGCATCCAGCTCCATGCCGGGGCCGTGTTCCACCTTGCGCGGCGAACCGAAGTCGCTGCGCAGGTCGCCGCTGAACGTGTTGGCGTGGATGCGTGCGGAAACATTGCCCGGCACCTGCACCTGCACGTCGCCGCTCATGCTGTCGACATTCATATCGCCGCCGGCCTGCATGCCGCCGCCCACCTGCACGTCGCCGGAGACGGTGCTGAGATTGAGCCGCTTCCACGGCCCGCCATTCACGCGGATGCGTCCGGACACCGTCTGCAGTTCGGCCTCGCGTCCCACCGACGGGGCGAGGATGTCGCCGCTCACCGTCTGCAGGTCCACCTTGTCCGCATGGCCGGCCAGTTCCAGGCTGCCGCTGACGCTCTCGGCTTCCACCGAGGGCGAGCGCGCATTGATGCGCACCTTGCCGCTCACCGAATTGATCTTGATGGTGCCGCCGTCGATGCCGTCGATGCTGGCCGGTGCGCTCACCACCTCCACTTCCAGCGAGGCGGCCTTGGGCACGCGCACGTCCAGCGTGGTGCTGCCCATCGAGGTGTCGTTGTTGAAGTTGAACCAGCGCGACTTGCCGGTGGATTCCACCTTCAGTTCCAGGTTGCCGTTGTCGCCTTCGAGCTCCAGCGGCCTGGCGCCGTCGCCGAGGCGGCCGGTGACCTGCACCTGGTTGCGGTCCCAGGCGGTGACGGTGACCGAGCCTTTGACGTTGCTGATCTGCAGCTGCACGTTGGGCTTGGCGTCGTGGCTGAGGTTGATCGGCGTGTCGGCATAGGCCTGGCCGATTGCCAGCGCCAGCAGGACAGGGAGATAGCGTGCGGTTTTCATGATTGTGCTCCGGTGGCTCAGCCTGCCTGTTGTTCCATCTGACGCAGTTGCGATTGACGTTTGGCCGTGCGGTCCAGCAGACGCTGCAGGGCCGGGGAATGCGGGGCCTGCTCGATGGCCTGCTGCAGTTCGACGCGTGCGGCGTCCAGTTCCACCGCCGCACCGGCCAGGCGCGGGTCGGTGGGTTTCCAGTTCGCTGGCACCTGCGCTTCGAGCGTCGCGGGCGTTTCCACCCGCCACTGGTGATTGAGGGCGACGGCCAGCAGCGACAGCCCCGCGAAGCTTGCCGCGAGCAGCCAGCGCTGGCCGCGCCGGGCGCGCGGCGCCGTGGTGACGGCGGCCGGCGTGCCGGCATCGAGCTTCGCTTCGATGTCGGCCCACAGGTCGCGCCGCGGGGACACCGGTTCGCGCAGGGCGCGCATCTGGCGATGCCATTCGAATTCGTTCATGACGCTTCTCCAAGTACCTTTCGCAGCAGTCCGCGTGCGCGGTGCAGCTGCGCTTTCGACGAGCCGACGGCCATGCCGAGCTCGGCGCTGATTTCCTCGTGCCGCCAGCCTTCCACATCGTGCAGGACCAGCACGGCGCGTGCGCGTGGCGGCAGTTTGCCGATCGCACGTTCCAGTTCGTCGCGTTCGGCGGCACAGAACGGGGTTTCGCCGCGGTCGGGCAGGCTGTCCTCGTCCATCATGCTGACCGGGTCGGCGCCGCGCGAGCGGATGTCCATCAGCGCCACGTTCACCGCCAGGCGGTACAGCCAGGTGCCGAACGCGCTTTCGTGGCGGAAGCCGGCCAGTTTCTGCCAGGCGCGCACGAAGGCGTCCTGGGTCAGATCCTCGGCGCGTGCGTGGTCATAGCCGGCCAGGCGGTAGACGGCGCCATAGACGCGGTCGGCATGCCGGCGATAGAGCCGCTGGAAGGCCGCGCGGTCGCCGTCCGCGGCCGCGCGCACGTCGGCGACGTCGTCGTCGGGCGCTGCGACGGGGGCAGGCGGCATGGAGGTTCCGGTGGCGGCGCAGGCGCTGATCATCTTGCCAGCTTGGATGCACCGTGGCGCTGCAGGGTTTAGAGAAAGGCGCTCATCCGCCATCAGTCATGGATGGCGGGAAGCGGCGGCCGGGCCTTGCGCCACGGCCGCCGCGGACGGTCACGAGGCGACCGCCGAAACCCGCGGCGCGCCGGCGAGCGCGGCGGCCACGCGTTCGAGTTCGTCGTGCAGGCGCTGCGGCATGCGCTGGCCGAATTCGCGCAGGTAGTCGCCGATGGCGGCGGCTTCGGCCTGCCAGCCGGCCTCGTCGACGTGCAGCAGCTCGTCCAGCGCGGCGCCATCCAGCGCCAGGCCTTCGGTGCGCAGTTCGCCGCGCGCCGGCAGGGTGCCGATCGGCGTGTCGACGCCGGCGGCCTTGCCTTCGACGCGGGCGATCATCCACTCCAGCACGCGCAGGTTGTCGCCGAAGCCCGGCCACAGGAACTTGCCGTCCCTGCCTTTGCGGAACCAGTTGACGTGGAAGATCTTCGGCAGCTGCGCGCCCGGCCGGTCGAACGACAGCCAGTGCCGGAAATAATCGCCGTAGTGGTAGCCGCAGAACGGCTTCATCGCCATCGAATCGCGGCGCAGCACGCCCACCGCGCCGGTGGCCGCGGCGGTGGTTTCCGAACCCATCGCGCCGCCGACCAGCACGCCGTGCGCCCAGTCGCGCGCCTCGAACACCAGCGGCACCAGCGAAGGACGGCGGCCGCCGAACACGATGGCGCTGATCGGCACGCCCTGCGCGTCCTCGGACTTGGGCGACCAGGTCGGGCACTGCTTCGCACTGACGGTGAAGCGCGCATTCGGATGCGCGGCCGGGCCATTGGCCGGGTCGTAGGCGCGGCCTTGCCAGTCCAATGCCGGCTCGCCCGGCAGGCCTTCCCACCAGGGCTGGTTGTCGGCGGTGACGGCGACGTTGGTGAAGATGGTGTCGCACGCGATGCTGGCCAGCGCGTTCGGATTGCTGCCCGCGTTGGTGCCCGGCGCCACGCCGAAGAAGCCGGCTTCCGGGTTGATCGCGTACAGGCGGCCGTCGGCGCCGGGGCGCATCCAGCAGATGTCGTCGCCCACGGTCCACACCTTCCAGCCGTCGCGGCGATAGCCTTCCGGCGGGATCAGCATGGCCAGGTTGGTCTTGCCGCAGGCCGACGGGAACGCGGCGGCGACGTAGTGCGTCTGCCCCTGCGGGTTCTCGATGCCCACGATCAGCATGTGCTCGGCCAGCCAGCCCTCGGACCTGGCCTGCCAGCTGGCGATGCGCAGCGCATGGCACTTCTTGCCCAGCAGCGCATTGCCGCCGTAGCCGGAACCGTAGGACTTGATGGTCAGGTCCTCGGGGAAATGCATGATGAAGCGGCGCTCCGGATCGAGCTCGCCGGTGGAGTGCAGCCCCTTCACGAACGTGCCTTCGCGCTCGATGCGCGCCTGCGCCGCGGCGCCCATGCGCGTCATGGTGCGCATGTTGGCCACCACGTAGGGGCTGTCGGTGATTTCCACGCCGCAGCGGGCCAGCGGCGAATCGATCGGGCCCATGCAGTACGGAATGACGTACATGGTGCGGCCTTCCATGCAGCCGGCGAACAGGCCGTCCATCTTGGCGTTCGCCTCGGCCGGGTCCATCCAGTGGTTGTTCGGGCCGGCATCTTCCTGCTCCTTCGTGCAGACGAAGGTGAGGTGCTCGACGCGGGCCACGTCGGAAGGACTCGACCGGTGCAGGTAGCAGCCTGGATGGGTCTGCTGGTTCAGTTCGACCAGGTCGCCGGTCTGCAGCATCTGCTGCACCAGGGCCTGGTATTCGGCGTCAGAGCCATCGCACCAATGGATGCGGGCGGGGCGGGTCAGCGCCGCCACCTCGTCCACCCAGCGCTGCAGCGCCGCCAGCTTGCTCGCCATGCGTTCCTCACTCTGGTCTTAGAACAAAAAAGAGCAGAAACGGTAGTTTGCGTGTACTGGCATTGCAAGGCGGGGTGCAGCAAAGCGGCCCTGGAATGCCGCCAAGCCGCTGATGCGGCTGGTCTTTCAGCCCGGCGTGAGCGTCTTGATCATGTGCTCGACGTAGGCATCGAAGTCTTCATGGCTGATGCGCGGTAGACCCAGCGTGAAGTTGAGCTGCAGGAAGCCTACGTAGGCCGCGTAGGTGAGGCGCGCGCGGTTCAGCGCCTCGGCCGGGGCCAGGCCGGCTTCGCGGTAGATGGTGGTGAGGAATTCCATGCGCCGCTGCGACACGCGGGCCATCACCGGCACCACCTGGGGGTGATCCAGCGCCTTGAGCAGGGCGGCGTAGACGCGGTGCGGGGCGATTTCGTGCGCGACCCGGCGGAACAGTTCCGGCAGGCGGGCGCGCGGGTCGGGCATGGCCTCGATCTGGCTGATCACCTCGCGCTCGCCGTACTGCTCCCAGCGTTCCAGCGCGGCCTGCAGCAGGGCTTCGCGGGTGCGGAAGTGCCAGTAGAAGCTGCCCTTGGTTACCCCGAGCTGGCGGGCCAGGGCCTCGACGGCGAGGGCGCCGACACCCTGGTCGGCAATCAGCTTGAGGGCGGCATCTTCCCAATCTTCGGCGGAAAGACGGGTACGTTCGGGTTTGGCGCTGGCATTCATTCGAGCATGGTAGCCCCAGTCCTAGGCTTTGCAATCCGAACGGCCGTGGTTGACGGCGGCTCGGACGGCAATCCATACTCGTCCGTATGGTTACCATCGCGCCAGCCGCCGTTTCGTCCCACTCCTATGCCGCCGCCGATGGCGTGCGCCTGGCGGTGGACGTACGCCAGCCCGACGGCCGGCCCGCCCTGCTGTTCGCCCACGGCTTCGGCCAGACCCGCCACGCCTGGACGGCCACCGCCGCCGCGCTGGCAGGCGAGGGCTTGCGCTGCGTCACTTTCGACAGCCGCGGCCATGGCGAAAGCGGCCGCGTGCCCGGCGGCGACTACCACATGGAACAGTTCGTGGCCGACCTGGTCGGGCTCGCTCGTTCTCAGCCGGAACCGCCGGTGCTGGTCGGCGCCTCGATGGGCGGCCTGCTCGGCCTGGTGGTGGCCGGCGAGATCGACCCCGGCCTGTTCCGCGCCCTGGTGCTGGTGGACATCACCCCGCGCTGGGAAACCGCCGGCGTCGAACGCATCCTCGCTTTCATGCAGGCGCATCCGGACGGCTTCGCCGATTACGCCGAAGCGGCCGAACAGATCGCCGCCTACCTGCCGCACCGCGCCGGCCGCAAGAGCGAAGACCAGTTGCGCCCCCTGCTGCGCGAAGGCGCCGACGGCCGCCTGCGCTGGCATTGGGACCCGGCCCTGCTCGGCGGCGACCTGGTGCGCGAGGCCGAGCGCTACCAGCCGCGCCTGATGAGCGCCGCGGCCAACGTGCGCGTGCCATTGCTGCTGCTGTCGGGCGGACGCAGCGACGTGGTCTCGCGCGACACCGTCGACGAATTCCTCCGCCTCGCCCCGCATGCCGAACACGTGGAGCTGCCGCGTGCCACGCATATGGTGGCGGGCGACGCCAACGACGCTTTCACCCGTGAGATCGCACGATTCCTGCGCACTCTGGACGGTGGAGCAACGCATTGAATGCCCGCACGGACGCGGTTTTCCTGACTGAGTAATGCCCATGCCTGTCCATCGCCACAACGCCATTCGCGACGAGGTGCTTTCATGTCCGTGATCCTCACCCTGCTGGCGGCCCTCATCGCCACCGGCGCCTGTGCCTACCATCGCAGCAGCCTGCGGACCTGGGCGATCGTCACCGTCGGCGCCACCCTGGTCGTGGGCCTGATCGCCGGCGCGCCGGCCACCACGGTCGTGCTGCTGATCCTCGAGCTGGTGGTCGCCGTGCCGCTGCTGATGATCGACTTCCGCCGCAAGAAGATCAGCGCGCCGCTGCTGAAGCTGTTCGCCAAGGTCACGCCGAAGCTGTCGGAAACCGAGCAGACCGCGCTGGAAGCCGGCACCGTCGGTTTCGAAGGCCAGCTGTTCTCCGGCAAGCCGGACTGGCACGAGCTGATGAAGCAGCCCAAGCCGGAGCTGAGCACCGAGGAACAGGCCTATATGGACGGCCCGGTGGAACAGCTGTGCGGCATGCTCAACGACTGGCAGATCACCCACGAGCTGGCCGACCTGCCGCCGGACGTCTGGGCCTTCATCAAGAAGCACAAGTTCTTCGGCATGATCATCCCGAAGCAGTACGGCGGCCTGGGCTTCTCCGCGCTGGCGCATTCGGCGGTGCTGCAGAAGCTGGCGACCATGTCGGCCACCGTGGCCTCCACCGTCGCCGTGCCCAATTCGCTCGGCCCGGCCGAGCTGCTGCTGCACTACGGCAGCGACGAGCAGAAGAACTACTACCTGCCGCGCCTGGCGGTGGGCGAGGAGATTCCCTGCTTCGCGCTTACCGGCCCGTATGCCGGCTCCGACGCCACCTCGATCACCGACTTCGGCATCGTCTGCAAGCAGACGGTGGACGGCGTCGAGACGCTCGGCATCCGCCTCACCTTCGACAAGCGCTACATCACGCTGGCGCCGATCGCCACCGTGGTCGGCCTGGCCTTCCGCATGTACGACCCGGAGAAGCTGCTGGGCGACAAGGAAGACCTGGGCATCACCCTGGCGCTGATTCCGCGCTCCACCGCGGGCCTGGAAATCGGCCGCCGCCACTTCCCGCTCAACATCCCGTTCCAGAACGGCCCGGTGCACGGCAAGGACATCTTCGTGCCGATGTCGGTGCTGATCGGCGGGCCGAGCATGGCCGGCCACGGCTGGCGCATGCTGGTGGAATGCCTGTCGGTAGGCCGCGCCATTTCGCTGCCGTCCAATGCCACCGGCGGCGTGCGTTCCGCCGTGGCCGCCACCGGCGCCTATGCGCGCATGCGCAAGCAGTTCGGTCTCTCCATCGCGCGTTTCGAAGGCGTGGAAGAAGCGCTCGCGCGCATCGGCGGCCTGACCTATGCCACCGCGGCGCTGTCGCGCGCCACGGCTGCCGCGGTGGACCGCGGCGAGAAGCCGGCCGTGCCGTCGGCCATCGCCAAGTACCACGCCACCGAGTGGGGCCGCATCATCGCCGGCGACGCCATGGACGTGCATGGCGGCAAGGCCGTGCAGCTGGGCCCGAAGAACTACGCCGGCCGCGCCTGGCAGGGCGTGCCGATCGCCATCACGGTGGAAGGCGCGAACATCATGACGCGCAGCCTGATGATCTTCGGCCAGGGCGCGATCCGCTGCCATCCGTACGTGCTGAAGGAAATGCAGGCGCTGTCGATCGCCGACTACGGCGACCGCCTGAAGACCTTCGACCGCCTGCTGTTCAGCCATATCGGCTTCGGCATTTCCAATGCGGTGCGCGCCTTCACCCTGGGCTTCACCGGTTCGCGCATCGGCGAGGCCGCGGGCGACGCCTATACGCGCCGCTACTACCGCAAGCTCGACCGCTATTCGGCCGCGCTGGCGCTGTGCGCGGACACCTTCATGGGCGTGCTCGGCGGCAAGCTGAAGTTCAAAGAGAAACTGTCGGCGCGCCTGGGCGACGTGCTGAGCTATCTGTACATCGCCAGCGCCATGCTCAAGCGCTACGAGGACACCGGCCGTCCGGAAGCGGACCGTCCGCTGCTGGCCTGGGCCTTCCACGAGTGCATGTGGCGTACGCAGATGGCGCTGGACGGCGCGATCCGCAACTTCCCGGTGCGCCCGGTCTCCTGGCTGCTGCGCGTGCTGGTGTTCCCGTTCGGCCGCCGCGAAGTGCCGCCGTCGGACCGCCTGGGCCGCCGCGTCGCCGCCATCATCACGGCGCCGGGCGAAGCGCGCGACCGCCTGCTGGAGTGGGTGTATCTCACCCCGACGGCGAACAACACGGTCGGCCGCATGAACGAGCTGCTGCCGGACGTGATCGCCGCCGAGCCGGTGGAGCGCAAGTTCCTCAAGGCGCAGAAGGCCGGCCAGTTCAAGTCGCACGACTACTTCGGCCAGCTGGCCGAGGCCGAGAAGGCCGGCATCATCGACAGCGCCGAGGCGGCCCTGCTCAAGCGCGTGCGCGAGGGCGTGTTCGAGTTCATCTCGGTCGACGATTTCGACCCGTCGGAACTGGGCGCGGCGAAGACCAAGGAAGAGATCAAGAAGCTCGCCGACGCGGCCTGAGCGTAGGTTGGGGTGAGCGCAGCGAACCCCAACAGACCACCCCGGTTACCGCGCCGTCGAGCGTGGTAACCGGAAGATCGGACGTATCGATGGCGTGAGAGGCTTGTTGGGGTTCGCTGCGCTCACCCCAACCTGCGGCGCCGTTCTTCAGGGGGCCATGACGCAGCGGTTCTTGCCGTCTTCCTTGGCCTTGTACAGCGCGCGGTCGGCGGCCTGGATCAGGTCCTCGTCGCTGCGCGCGTCGCCGCTCCACAGCGCGATGCCCTGGCTGGCGCTCACCTGCGCCACGAACGGACCGCGGCTGCCGTCCAGCGGGTAGGGCGCGGCCAGTTCGCCGCCCAGTTCCTGGCAGCGGTGCAGCAGTGCCGCGGCATCGGAGACGTCTTCCAGGATCAGCGCGAATTCGTCGCCGCCCAGGCGCGCGACGGTGTCGTTCGCGCGCAGCGCCGCGTGCAGGCGCGCGGCGATCGCGCGCAACAGCGCATCGCCGGCCGGATGCCCGTGGTCGTCGTTGATGCCCTTGAAGCCGTCGATGTCCAGCAGCACCAGCGCGAACGCCATGCCGTGGCGCGGCGCGCGTTGCATGGCGGTGCGCAGGCGGTCGTGGAACAGCACGCGGTTGGGCAGGCCGGTGAGCATGTCGTGGGTGGCCTGGTGGCGGATCTGCGCTTCCACCCGCTCGCGCTCGGCCATCTCGATGCCGAGCTGGCGGTTGCGCTCCGAAAGCTCGTCCAGCGTGGCGCGCAGCTGCGCGCGCGCTTCGTACAGCTCCAGGAACACGCGCACCTTCGACTGCAGGATGGCGTCGTTCACCGGCTTGGCGATGTAGTCCACCGCGCCGAAGCGGTAGCCCTTGAGCCGATGGAGGTCGTCCGCATAGGCCGCGGTGACGAAAATGATCGGCGTCTCCTGCAGCTGGCCGGATTCGCCCAGCAGCGAGGCCACCTCGAAGCCGTCCATGTCCGGCATGTTCACGTCCAGCAGGATCAGCGCGAACTCATGGTCCAGGCACATCGCCAGCGCCTGGTTGCCGCTGCTGGCTTCCAGCAGCTCGGCGCCGCAATCGGCCAGCAGCACGCGCATCGCCACCAGGTTGGCATGGGTGTCGTCGACGACGAGGATCTTGGGGCGGGCGATATTCATGCGAGACAGAGCCGGTTGAGCAGCGGCGGGATCTGCGCCAGGGGCAGGCAATGATCGGCGCCGGCGCGCTCCAGCGCGGCCTGCGGCATGGTCGGTACTTCCGCGTCGCCGGGCTCCTGCACGATGGCGATGCCTCCCTGCGCGCGGATCGCCGCCAGTCCTTCGGCGCCGTCGCTGTTGGCGCCGGTGAGCACCACGCCGACCAGGCGTTCGCGGTACGCCTCGGCGGCGGAATCGAATAGTACGTCGATCGAGGGGCGCGCGTAGCTCACCCGCGGGTCCACGCTGAGCGCAAAGCGGCGGTCGTGCTCCAACAGCAGGTGATAGCCGCTGGGCGCCACGTGCACCGTGCCGGGCGCCGGCAGTTCGCGCTCGCGCGCCTCGGTCACCGCCAGGCGGGTGTGCCGCGCCAGCAGCTCGCACATCAGCTCGACCGTGGCCGAGCCGGTATGGCAGCACACCAGCAGGGTCTGCGGCAGGCGTGGATCCAGTTGCGCCAGCAGCCGCTCCAGCGCGGTGAGGCCGCCGGCCGAGCATCCGATCGCGATGGCTTCCGGCGCCGCCACGTCAGGCCGCCTGCGGCGCCTTGGCGCCGAGCCGGTAGATGCGCAGGCCCGCGTCGACGGCGGTGAAATCCGCGGCGGAAGGGGCGAAATCCAGGCTTTCGCGGGTGCCCAGGCAAAGGAAGCCGCCGCGCACCAGGCTGTCGCGGAACAGGCCCAGGGTACGGTCCTGCAGCGGGTCGGAGAAATAGATCAGCACGTTGCGGCACAACACCAGGTGCGCTTCGCAGAACACTTCGTCGGTGACCAGGTTGTGGTTGGCGAAGATCACGTTGCGGCGCAGGCGGCTGTCCAGCTTCAGCAGTTCGTAGCGCGCGCTGTAGTAGTCGGCGAGCGTATGGCTGCCGCCGGCCGCCAGGTAGTTGCGCGACCACAGCTGCGCCTCGCGCGCCGGATAGATGCCTTCCTGCGCATGGCGCAGCGCGGCTTCGTTGAAGTCGGTGGCGTAGATCTGGGTGCGCTCGTACAGCCCGGCTTCTTCCAGCAGGATGGCCAGCGAATAGACCTCCTGCCCGTGCGCGCAGCCGGCCTGCCAGATATTGATCTGCGGATACGACGCCAGCACCGGCAACACCTGCTGGCGCAGCGCGCTGAACACTTCCGGGTCGCGGAACATTTCCGACACCGGCACCGACAGGCCTTCCAGCACCTGCGCCAGGAACGCCGGCTCGTGCAGCAGGCGGCCGGTGAGCGCGCTGATGGTACCGGTGTGGTGGGCGATCACCAGCTGCTGCACGCGGCGCTTGAGCGAGGCCGGCGCGTACTGGCTGAAGTCGTAGCCGTGGCGCGCCTGCAGCGCGCGCACGAACAGTTCGACCTCGATGTCCTCGAGTTCGCCGTCCGTCCTGCCGGCGCCGCGCTCCTTCATCGGTGCAGCCACACGCGCAGCATCGACGACAGCTTGTCGATGTCGATCGGCTTGGATAGGTAATCGTTGGCGCCGGCTTCCAGGCATTTCTCGCGGTCGCCGCGCATGGCCTTGGCGGTGAGCGCGATGATCGGCAGCTTGGCGAAGCGCGGCTGCGCGCGGATCTCGCGGATGGTGTCGTAGCCATCCATCACCGGCATCATGATGTCCATCAGCACCACTTCGACGCCGCTCTGCTCGTCCAGCGCCTTCAGCGCCTTCTGGCCGTCCTGCGCCATGTTCACCTGCATGCCCCAGCCGCGCAGCACCTTGGACAGCGCGAACAGGTTGCGCATGTCGTCGTCCACCAGCAGCACCTTGCGCCCGCCCAGCTCGCTGGGCATGCCATTGATGGCCGGCGCGTGCGCCGGCGCGGGGGCGGCGGCCGGCGCGGCCGCGCGCGCGTGGCCGCCGCGGATGCTGTGCAGGAACAGGCTGACCTC
Source organism: Dyella sp. SG609 (assembly GCF_012275375.1). Taxonomy (GTDB): domain Bacteria; phylum Pseudomonadota; class Gammaproteobacteria; order Xanthomonadales; family Rhodanobacteraceae; genus Dyella_D; species Dyella_D marensis. The sequence continues at coordinate 171,230 of NZ_JAAZQJ010000003.1, forward strand.
GTCCATCAGGCGCTCCGGCGAGCGCGCGCCCTTGATCACGATGCTGTCGGTGTACTGGCGCAGCTTCAGGCTTTCCTCGCGGCTCAGGTCGCGGCCGGAGTAGATCACCACCGGTGGCGTGCTGCCGCCGGTGCCCAGGCGCTCGAGCAGCTCCATGCCGTCCATGCCGGGCAGGCCCAGGTCGAGCACGATGCAGTCGTAGCTGCCTTCGCCCAGGCGCTGCAGCGCTTCCTCCGCGCTGCCGGCCTCGTCGATGGTGACGTCGTCGCCGCGCAGCAGGGTGCGCATGGCCGAGCGCGAGTCGGCATCGTCGTCCACGATCAGCAGGCGCCGCGCCTGGCCCTCGGCGAAGTGCAGCAGGCGCTCGAACGCGCCGTCGATCGATTCGCGGCTGACCGGCTTGGTGAGGAAGCCCACCGCGCCCAGCTCGCGTCCGCGGCTGGCGTCGTCCACCGCGGAAATGAAATGCACGGGGATGTGCCGGGTAACCGCGTTCTCCTTCAGCCGCGCGATCACCGTCCAGCCGTCCATGCCCGGCAGCATCACGTCGAGCAGGATGCCGGTGGGGCGGAAGCGCTGCGCCAGCTGCAGGCCGGACTCGCCGTCGGCGGCGGCCAGCGCGCGGTAGCCCTTGCGGCGGACCATGTCGGCGAGGATGCGCGCGAACACCGGGTCGTCCTCCACGATGAGGATGGCGGTATCGCCAGCGGCCAGCGAGTCGCGGTCGTCCTCGATGGTTTCCGGCAGCAGCGCGCTGCTGACCGGCGCCGGCCTGGCTTCCATCGGCGCGCCCGGTGCCGGCGCGGGCGCGGCGCTGCCGTCGACGCTTTCGGGCAGCAGCATGGTGAAGGTGCTGCCGCGGCCTTCCTCGCTGTCCAGCACCACGCTGCCGCCCAGCAGCTCCACCAGCCGGCGCGAGATGGCCAGGCCCAGGCCGGTGCCGCCGTACTGGCGGCTGGTGCTGGCGTCGACCTGCTCGAAGGCGTTGAACACGCGCTCGGCCTTGGCGCGCGGAATGCCGATGCCGGTGTCGTGCACGGCGATGGCGATCGCGGGCTTGCCTTGCAGCGCCTCCGGCAGGGCCAGTCCGGACGGCGGGCGCGCGATGCGCACGGTCACGCCGCCCTGGTGGGTGAACTTGAAGGCGTTGCCCACCAGGTTGTTGGCCACCTGTTCGAGCTTGGCGGCATCGGTGTGGATGCTGGCCGGTACGCCGGGCTCGATCTCCACGCGGAATTCCAGGCCTTTTTCCTGCGCCACGTGGGCGAAGGTGCGCTTGAGCGTGCGCTCCAGGTCGGCCAGCGGCAGGTCGGCCAGCACCAGTTCCATCTTGCCGGCTTCGACCTTGGACAGATCCAGGATGTCGTTGATCAGGCGCAGCAGGTTGCTGCCGGAGTCGTGGATGATGCGCGCCGACTCCACCTGCTCGCCGTCGAGATTGCCCTCGCGGTTCTCGGCCAGGCTGCGCGACAGGATCAGCAGGCTGTTCAGCGGCGTGCGCAGCTCGTGCGACATGTTGGCGAGGAACTCCGACTTGTACTGGCTGGCGCGGGCCAGCTCGTCGGCTTTTTCCTGGGTTTCGTGCTGCAGCACCTCGAGCAGGTGCTTCTGCTGGTTGAGCGTCTCGGTCTTCTGGCGCAGTTCCTCGTTGCTGGCCTGCAGCTCCTCGGTCTGTACGCGCAGCTCTTCCTCGGAGGCCAGCAACCGCTGCGACTGCTCCTGCAGTTCGCGCGTCTTGAGGTTGAGCTCTTCGTTGCTGGCCTGCAGTTCGTGCTGCTGGTTGCGCAGCGTTTCCTCGGAGGCGCGCAGCTCGTCGGCCTGTTCGCGCGTGCGGTTGAGCAGGTCCTTGGTGCGCAGGGCGCGGCCGAGGTTTTCCAGCGACAGCGCGGCGATCGGCAGCAGTTCGTCGAGCAGGCTCTGCTGCGGGCCGCTGAGGTGCTGGAAGCTGGCCAGTTCCAGCACGCCCAGCAGCTTGTCGCGCGACAGCAGCGGCAGCACGGCGATGCTGCGCGGCGCCGCTTCGCCGGTACCGGAATGGATGCGCACGTAGTCGTCCGGCACGTCCTGCAGCACGATGGCTTGGCGCTCCAGCGCGCACTGGCCGACCAGGCCCTCGCCCGGCGCGTAGCTGGTGCTGAGGTGGCGCCGCTCGCGGTAGCCGTAGCTGCCCTGCAGCTCGAGCTGGTTGCGTTCCTCGTCGAAGGCGTAGAACACGCCCACGCCGGCCTGCAGCAGCGGCACCAGGGTACCGGTGAGGCGGTTGCCGAACTCGCGCTGGTCGTCCACCTTCTGCAGCTCGCCGGCGATCTCCGACACGTTGCCCTTGACCCAGGTCTGCGCCGCCGTCTCGATCGCCATCTGCTTGAACACCTGCAGCGCGCGGGCGATCTCGCCGATCTCGTCGCGGCGTTCGGTCTGGCGGATCTCCACCGTGTGGTCGTGCTGGGCCAGCCGGCTCATCAGGTCGGTCATGCGGCGCAGCGGCCGCGTGATCAGGCGGAAGGTGAAGCGCACCACCACCAGGCCGAACAGCAGGGCCAGCAGCATGGCGCCCCAGGTCACCGCGCGCACGAACACCTCGTCGCGGCCCTGCGTGACTTCGCGCTCGCCGAGCAGGGTGGCTTCGGTGGTGTCCATCTGGTCGACCAGGTCGATCAGGTCGGCGCTTGTCACCGTGCGGTGGTCCATGTAGCTGGACTGGACACGCGCGCGCTCCAGCGCGAGCTGGGTGGCATCGGCGCCCTTGACCGCGTCGATCGCCTCGATGCCATGCTGCTGCGCTTCCTGCTGCCATTGCCGGGTCAGCGTCTGCACGCGGTCCAGCCTGGTCTGCTGCAAGGGGTTGTCGGCGGTGAGCCGGCGCACCGCGTCGATGCCGTCCTGCGAGTGGCGATTGCCCGCCTTGAAGCTATCCAGTTCCTTGCGGTTCTGCGTGAGCAGGTAGCCGCGCACCGCGGCCTGGCTGTTCTGCAGGCCTTCGATGATGTCGTTCAGCGCGGCGCGCACTTCGAAGGTGTGGCGCGACCATTGCCAGCTGTCGTCCTGCCGGTTCAGCGAGAGCAGGGTGACCGAGCCGCAGATCACGAACAGCGCGATCAGGCTGCCGATGGCCAGGAGGATCTTGCGCTGGATCGGCTGGTGCGCGAGCCAGGAATACTGGCGGGGGACGGTGGTGGCCATGCGGGTTCCCTGTATCGATGGCCCGGCGCACAGCCTTCTGCCAGGCGTTCGGCGCAGGGTAGCGCAGCGGGCGTCAGCCCGGTGTGGTCGGTGTGGCCGATGCGGTCGGGGGAATGCGCCGCTGCCATGCCGGCGGCACGATCGAGCCGCGGCGCAGCGCCATCGCCAGCAGCACGCCGCTGAGCGAGGTGCACACCAGCAGGGCCACCACCGAGGCCTCGGCGCCGAAGTCGCCGCCGCTGAGCCAGCCCGGGCCGGTCATCTTCGCCACCAGGAAGCCATCCGGCGGCAGGCCGGATACGGCGATGCCGAACACGGTGCCCTGCAGCACGTTCCAGGCCAGGTGCATGCCCGCGCAGATCCACAGCGAGCGGGTGACGTGATAGAGCAGGCCCAGCAGGATGCCGGCCTCGATCGCGATCGAGAGCGAGCTCCATAGCGTGGCGCCGGGATTGTTCAGATGCACGGCGCCGAAGAACAGCGCCGAAATGGCCAGCGACCACCAGGTGCCCAGCCCTTCCTCGACGATGCGGAACAGCACGCCGCGGAACAGGATCTCCTCGCCCAGCCCGGCCCCGACGCCCACCACCAGCACGGCCGGCGCCCAGTCGGCGGCGGGGTTGGTGTGCAGCACGTGGTAGCTGCCCAGCAGCCACAGCACGGCCACGGTGAGGCTCATCAGGCCGATGCCGATGGCCAGGCCGAGGCCGCCCTGTGCGGGCAGGCGGCGCAGCGACAGCTCGGCGACGGGACGGCTTTCCACGCCGCGCACCAGGATCAGGTAGGCGACCAGGGCCGGCAGCAGGCGCCCGATCATCTCGGCCACGGCGCGCAGCAGCGGATCGGCGTCCTTGGCATTCCAGCCCAGCACATGGAACACCGAGCCGACCACGAAGCCCGCGGCGATCATCGTCACTACGAAGTTGACGATGCGCCCCAGCGGCGAGAACACCAGCCGGCGTTGCCAGACGGTGGCGTGGGCGGGGGGGACGAAGGCCAGTTGGGAGTTAGCGTCCATGCGTTCCTTGAAGAACGTTCCTTGAAAAACGTTCTTTGAAATATCAGACGTCGACGGAGGCGGCGTGCTCGCGCGTGGCCGAGAAGCGTACCTGCGGCCAGCGCTCCTGCGCCAGCTGCAGGTTGACCCGCGACGGCGCCAGGTAGACCAGCTCGCCGGCCGCGTCCACCGCCAGGTTCATGGCGTTCTTCTCGCGGAATTCTTCCAGCTTCTTTTCATCGCCGCAGTGCACCCAGCGCGCCGTGGCTACGCCCACCGGCTCGAACGCGGCGTCGACGCCGTATTCGTCCTTCAGCCGGTACGCCACCACGTCGAACTGCAGCACGCCCACCGCGCCCAGCACCAGGTCGTTGCTCATCAGCGGACGGAAGAACTGCGTGGCGCCTTCTTCCGAGAGCTGCGCCAGGCCCTTCTGCAACGCCTTCATCTTGAGCGGATCGCGCAGGCGCGCGCGGCGGAACAATTCCGGCGCGAAGTTGGGGATGCCGGTGAACGACACCGGCTCGCCTTCGCTGAAGGTGTCGCCGATGCTGATGGTGCCGTGGTTGTGCAGGCCGATCACGTCGCCGGGGAAAGCGCTTTCGACGATCTCGCGGTCGCTGGCCATGAAGGTGAGCGCGTTGGCGATGCGCACTTCCTTGCCGGTGCGGGTCTGGATCATCTTCATGCCGGCGGTATAGGTGCCCGAGCACACGCGCATGAAGGCGACGCGGTCGCGGTGCGCCGGGTCCATGTTGGCCTGGATCTTGAACACGAAGCCGGTGAGTTTTTCCTCGGTCGGCTCGATCTCGCGGCTGAGCGTGGCGCGCGGCTTGGGCGAGGGCGCGTGCTCGACGAAGAAGTCCAGCAGCAGCTGCACGCCGAAGTTGTTCACCGCCGAGCCGAAGAACACCGGCGTGAGCTTGCCGGCCAGGTACTGCTGCAGGTCGAACGGATGCGAGGCGCCCTGCACCAGTTCCAGTTCGTCGCGCAGTTCCTTCATCGCCTCGGCGCCGATGGCGGCTTCGAGGCCGGGCGCGTCGAGGCCCTTGAAGATGGTCGAATCCTGCCGCGTGAAGTTCTTGCCCGGCTCGAACACATGCACTTCGTCCAGCAGCATGTGATAGACGCCCTTCAGGCGCTTGCCCATGCCGATCGGCCAGGTCAGAGGCGCGCAGGCGATGCCGAGCACCGATTCCACTTCGTCCAGCAGCTCGATCGGCGAGCGGCCTTCGCGGTCCAGCTTGTTGATGAAGGTCATGATCGGCGTGTCGCGCAGGCGGCACACCTCCATCAGCTTAATGGTGCGCTCCTCCACGCCCTTGGCGCAGTCGATCACCATCAGCGCGGAGTCCACCGCGGTGAGCACGCGGTAGGTGTCTTCCGAGAAGTCCGCGTGGCCGGGGGTGTCGAGCAGGTTGACGATCTTGCCTTCGTACGGGAACTGCATCACCGACGAGGTGACCGAGATGCCGCGCTCCTTTTCCAGCGCCATCCAGTCCGAGGTGGCATGGCGCGCAGCCTTGCGCCCCTTCACCGAGCCGGCCATCTGGATGGCGCCGCCGAACAGCAGCAGCTTTTCCGTGAGCGTGGTCTTGCCGGCGTCAGGGTGGCTGACGATGGCGAAGGTGCGGCGGCGGAGGGTTTCGTCGAGGTGGGTGTACATGCGGGGATCGGGGCGGTCGATGCGAACCCGACATTCTAGCGTGGCTGGGCGTCCCCTGGCCCTTCGAGGGCCGCCCGCCGCCGCTCCAGGCTCTCCGCCGTCCACACCTCGCTGCGCCGGTAGAACTCCGGCACCGCCCGCGCGCCCTCCGGAATCACCACCCACGGCTGCTTGCTGGCGGTGAAGACGTGGATGTCCGGCGGCAGGCGGTCCGGGTCGTCCAGGGTGCCGACCCGCACGTAGGCGAAGGTGGCGCCGCCGCCGGCGTAGTGGCTCCACAGGGCGACCATGCAGTCCGGGCAGCGGGCGACCTGCTGGCCCTTGCCGCTGAAGCTGGGGATGGTTTCGACGAGCGGGCGGCTGCGCAGCAGGCGCAGGCGGTCGGTTTCGATCATGGCGTTGAGGGCGAAGGCGGCGCCGCTTTCGCGCTGGCACCAGCGGCAGTGGCAGCAGTGCACGATCAGCGGGCCGCTGCCGAGGCGGTAGCGGACTTCGCCGCAGGTGCAGCCCCCGTCCAGGGGCAGGAACTCGACCGCCATCGCGCTGGCTCCCGAGATTCGGACGGCCCAGCCTACTCGACCAGCAGGTCCTCGTAGAAGGCGCCGTAGGGCTCGCTGGGGTGGGCGATCTGGATCTCCAGGATCCACAGGCCGCCGGACGGGGCCTGCTCCAGCGTGCCCAGGTCGCCGGCCTTGTGGATGGCGTGGGGGAAATCGCCCACGCGGTGGCCCTTGATGGCGTGGTTGAGGCGCCAGCCCATCGCTTCGGCCCGCTCGGCGGCGAAGGCGTACAGCGCCTCGCCGCTCAGGCCCCGGGTGCGCCAGGCCGCGGCCACTTCGTCGAACAGGGTGCGGGCGGCCTCGGCGCAGGCCTGCCTGGCCGCGTCGGCGCCGGTGGTGAAGGTGTCGCCGACATCGCCCTCGTGGCCGTCGAAGACCAGGCCCAGGTCGATGAAATAGATGTCGTCCGCGCCCAGCCGCAGCGCCGGGTCGGAGGCTTCGCGGAAGGTCTTGAGGGTGTTGGCGCCGATGCGGATCACCACCGGGTGCCACAGCCGCTCCAGCCCATGGGCGCGGAACACCTCGGCGGCCTCGGTCCGGGCTTCTTCCTCGCTGATGCCCGGGCGCATGCGCTCGCGGATGCCCTGCAGCACGGCCCAGCTGCGCTCGCGGGCGCGCAGCATCAGGGCGGGGTCGTAGGGGGCGCCGACGGCTTCGCGCGGGGTCGCGGTCATGGCGCTCAGATCCACAGCAGGATCAGGCCCAGCGCCGCCGGCACGGCCTGGAACAGCAGGATGCGGCGCGAGGCGGTAAAGCCGCCGTAAAGCCCGGCCACCAGTACGCAGCCCAGGAAGAAGCGCGCCACGGCGAGGCCGTCCGTGCCCAGCCACAGCGACCACAGCAGGCCGGCGCTGAGAAAGCCGTTGTACAGGCCCTGGTTGGCGGCGAGCACCTTCGATTGCGCGGCGAATTCCGCGGTGGTGCCGAAGGCCCTGCGGCCGGCCGGCTTGTCCCACAGGAACATTTCCAGCACCAGGAACCATACGTGCAGCAGGGCGACCAGGGCGATGACGATTTGGGCGGCAATGGACACGGCGGCTCCTTGGTTGAACATCCATTGTAGGTTGGGGTGAGCCATCGGCGAACCCCAACCTACGCCTTGCGGAAGGTCACCACCAGCACGTCGCGGTGCGCGGCCCGGCCGGGGTCGCGCGGCGTCACCGGCGTCACCCCGTGGAACACCCGCGCATCGTCCACCAGCGCCGCATCCAGCGGGTGGGTGAGGGTGAAGCTGCCCAGCAGGCTGCCGTCGGCGGTGTGGATGGTGGTGGTGCCGCTTTCGATGTTCTCGCGCTCCACCAGCAGCACCAGCACGTAATCCACCCCGTCGCGGTGCACGCCCTCGGGCGTGGGCTCGCCGGCCAGCCCGGCGCGGGCCTCGATGCGGAACTGGTGCACCTCCACCTGCCACCGCGCCACCTGCGGCGCCAGCGCGCCGAAGAAATCGCGGGCGAAGGCCAGGATGCGCTGCAGGCTGGGGCCTTCGGCAATGGCCGGGAGTACCGGCTCGAACCAGCGTTCGATGCCGCCCTGCAGATTGTTGTAGTCCAGGCTCTGGTAGTGCGGCTGACGCGGGCGCAGCTCGAACGGGCCCGCCGCGCCGGCCGCGAACACCGCATGGCGGCGGCGCCGGTGGCGGCCCTTGGCGGCCAGGTAATCGTCCGGGCCCAGCGCGTTCCAGCTGTCGGCGAATGCGGCCCAGTCCGCCATCGCCTGCCGGGAGCCGTCTTCCAGCAGGCGCTCCATCGCCAGGTGGGTGGCGAAGGCAAAGCCGTCGCGCTGGAGCAGCTCGCGCAGGGCCGGGGCGGACGTGGCCTGGTGTTCGGGGGCGGTCATGGACATCCCGGGGAGTGGGAAAGCGGCCAAGCATAGCGCCGACGCAGGCGCGGCACATGGCCGGCAGCTGGCGTGCCGCAGGGCTGCTGGCGCCTTGTCTGGCGCGGCCTGGCGGGTTTGTGCGAATAATCTTGAACCGATTGGGCGTGTAGACGTTTAGACGGCCAAACTATTGACACGGCCGAGCGGGCGCCGATACAGTCCGCATCACTCATCGAGACCGGCTGAGGGACAGGCCCTTTGAAGCCGGGGCAACCTGCGGGATTTCCCGCCACGGTGCCAACTCCTGCGGAGGCGCAATCAGGCGCCGCCGAGAGATGGGCGAGCTTCGTGCCGGCACTCATGCCGGCGGCGTGGCGACCTCTCTCCGATCCGCAGGGCGATGCCCGAACCGGAGAGCGAGATGTCCAGCCAGCCCCAGCCCGTCACCAGCGCCACTGCCCCCTGTACCCAGGCGGGCGTTGTCCGCGCGGACCTCACGACGCAGCGCAGCTCCCGCCGCATCCGTCTCTCGCCCAAGTACGGCAGCCGTCCCTGCGAAGTCGACGTGCGCTACCTGTGGTGCGGCGCGCCGGACGCGCCCACCGTGATCGTGCAGGGCGGCATCTCCGCCAACCGCGACGTGGTGGCGCTGGACGACGAAGCCGCCCCCGGCTGGTGGCAGGAAGCCGTCGGCGCCGGCCGCCCGATCGACCTCGACCGCTACCGCGTGCTGTGCATCGACTGGCTGACCCCGGCCGAACTCGATGGCGCCACCGCCGTCTCCAGCGAAGACCAGGCCGACGCCCTGGCCGCCTTGGTCGAGGCGCTGGGCATCGTGCGCGTGCATGCCTTCATCGGTTCTTCCTACGGCGCCATGGCCGGCCTGGCCTTCGCCGCGCGCCACCCCTATGCGCTGGACCGCCTGGTGCTGCTGGCCGGCGCGCACCGCCCGCATCCGCTGGCCACCGCGCAGCGCGCCGTGCAGCGCGGCATCGTGCGGCTGGGCCTGGAGACCGGGCAGCCGGAGCAGGCGCTGTCGCTGGCGCGCCAGCTGGCCATGACCACCTACCGCGGCAGCGAGGAGTTCTCGCGCCGTTTCACCGCCGCGCCGGAATTCCGCGAAGGGCGCTTCCATTTCCCGGTCGAGGACTACCTGGTGCACCAGGGCCGCCGCTTCGTCGAGCGTTTCGACGTGGAGCGCTTCCTCGCCCTGTCCGAATCGATCGACCTGCACGACGTGACGCCGGAGCGCATCGCCGCGCCCGCCACGCTGATCGGTTTTCCGTCCGATCGCCTGGTGCCGCTGTCGGACCTGTGCGAACTGCAGCGCCGCCTGCATGGCCCGGCCACGCTCGAGGTGCTCGAGTCGCCGTACGGCCACGACGCCTTCCTCAAGGAAACCCATCGCCTCGCGCCGCTGCTGCGCGAAGCGCTGGCCTGAACCCATTCGTCCCCACGCCCTTGCGCACCAGCAACAAGAAACGGAGATCACCATGAGCGACACCACCGCCCCCTGTAGCACCAGCACCTGCGCGGTGCGCGCCGGCATCGAGTCGGACACCCAGCACGGCGCGGTGGTGCCGCCGCTGCACCTGTCGACCAACTACGCCTTCGAAGGCCTGGGCGGCAAGCGCGCCTACGACTACTCGCGCAGCGGCAACCCCACGCGCGACCTGCTCGGCAATGCGCTGGCCGAACTGGAACAGGGCGCGGGCGCGGTGGTGACGGCCAGCGGCATGGCGGCGGTGGCGCTGGCGCTGGAACTGGTGCCGGCGGGCGGCCGCGTGCTGGCCGCGCACGACTGCTACGGCGGCACCTGGCGCCTGCTCGACGCCTGGGCCAAGAAGGGCCGCTTCACGCTCGACTTCGTCGACCTCACCGACAGCGTGGCGCTGGCCGCCGGCCTGGCCGGCAAGCCTTCGCTGGTGTGGGTGGAGACGCCGTCCAACCCGCTGCTGCGCATCACCGACATCCGCCACGTGGCACAGGCCGCGCATGCCGCCGGTGCGCTGGTGGTGGTGGACAACACCTTCCTCTCGCCCGCGCTGCAGCAGCCGCTGGTGCTGGGCGCGGACGTGGTGGTGCATTCCACCACCAAGTACATCAATGGCCACAGCGACGTGGTGGGCGGCGCGGTGATCGCGCGCGACCAGGCGGTGGCCGACCAGCTGAAGTGGTGGGGCAACTGCAATGGCCTGACCGGCGCGCCGTTCGACAGCTTCCTCACCCTGCGCGGCCTGCGCACGCTGAGCGTGCGCCTGCGCCAGCATCAGGAAAACGCGCAGCGCATCGCCGACCTGCTCGACGGCCATGCCGCCGTGCGCAAGGTCTACTACCCGGGCCTGGACAGCCACTCCGGCCACGCCCTGGCCGCGCGCCAGCAAGCCGGCTTCGGCGCCATGCTGAGCTTCGAGCTGGAAGGCGAGGTGGCGCAGATCGAAGCCTTCGTCAACGAGCTGCAGTATTTCTCGCTGGCCGAATCGCTGGGGGGCGTGGAAAGCCTGATCGCGCACCCGGCCTCCATGACCCATGCCTCGATGGCGCCGGAAGCACGCCGCACCGCCGGCATCGCCGACAGCCTGCTGCGCATCTCGGTGGGCATCGAGGACGGCGACGACCTGGTGCGCGACATCGACGCCGCCCTGGGCCGTGCGTTCGCCTCGCTGGCCAACAAACGCCGGGTGACCGCATGAGCGCGGTGCTGGCGGAAGCGGACGTCCGGACGTCCAAGCCCGCCGCGGCCGCCAGCGGCACGGCCATCGTGCTGCTCGGCACCGGCGTGGTCGGCGGCGCGCTGCTCAAGCTGCTCAATACCCCGGCCGCCGCTTCGCTACGCCTGGTGGCCGCGGCGAACTCGCGCCGCCAGCAGACCGATTCCCAGCAACTGGCCGACCGCGCCCTGCGCGAGAAGCTCAAGAGCCATGGCGAGCCGCGCGACGACGCAGCCCTGCTGCGCGCGCTGGACGGCAGCGGCGCGGCGGTGAAAGTCATCATCGACGCCACCGCCAACGCCAGCCTTGCCGCACGCCACGCCGACTGGCTGGCGCGCGGCTATCACGTGGTCACCGCCAACAAGGCGCTGGCCGGCGGCGAGCTGCCCGGCTGGCGCGCGCTGCAGGCAGCGATAGCCGAAGGCGGCCGCTATGGCGACTCCGCCACGGTGGGCGCCGGCCTGCCGGTGCTGTCCACCCTGCGCCGCCTGCGCGGCTGCGGCGATGCGCTGCTCACGCTGGAAGGCGTGTTCTCCGGTTCGCTGTCCTACCTGTTCAACCAGTACGACGGCAGCCAGCCGTTCTCCGCGCTGCTGCGCGAGGCGCGCAAGCTGGGCTATACCGAACCCGATCCGCGTTCCGATCTTTCCGGCGAAGACGTGGCGCGCAAGCTGCTGATCATCGCGCGCAATGCGGGCTTTGCGCTGGGCACCGACGAAGTGGACGTCGAAAGCCTGGTGCCCGAGGCGTTGCGCAACGTCGACACCGACACCTTCCTCGCCCGCCTGGAAGAACTCGACGAACCGCTGGCGCGCCGCCATGCCGAGGCGAAGGCGCGCGGCGGCGTGCTGCGTTTCCTGGCGCGGCTCAACCAGCGCGGCAAGGCGCGCGTCGGCCTGGTCGAAGTACCGGCGACGCACCCAGCGGCGCGGCTGTACGGCACGGACAACCAGTTCGCCCTCACCACCACGCGCTACCACTCGCAGCCGCTGGTGATCCAGGGGCCGGGCGCGGGGCCGGAGGTGACGGCGCAGGCGTTGTTGGGTGATGTGCTGGCCCTCGCCTGACCTCGACGTAGGTTGGGGTGAGCCAACGGCGAACCCCAACGGGGCGATGCGCTTGAAGGTGGTGATGTTGGGGTTCGCCGTTGGCTCACCCCAACCTACGCCGGCTTGCGTCGCCGGGACCTGAGCATAAAAAAACGCGCGGCTTTCACCGCGCGTTTTTATCTGGACGTCCGCAAAGCTCAATGCTTCGCGATGCGCTCCGACTCGAACTCATCCGGCGGCACCACCGGCGCCCCCGGGTGCGCCTGCGCCTCGATCTCGGCCGCTTCCACCGACGGCGTGCGCCAGCCGGACTTCACGCCCCACAGGTAGAACACCAGGCCGACCACGGCGACCACCGCCAGGTCCATGCCGTAGCTGAGGTAGCCCTTGCCGCCGAACGTGGTGCTGCCGGCCCAGGACACCAGGGCCAGGGTGGGCAGGTAGAAGATCAGCCACCATGCGCCCTTGAGCTGGCGGCCGAAGTCGTGCCAGCCGGCCTTGAGCTGGTAGTAGAAGTACACCGGCAGGGCCACGACCATCAGCAGGATGATTTCGCCGGTCAGCGGCCACTTGGCCCAGTACAGCAGTTCCGTCGCCATGATGAAGGCGATGCCGGCGAGCACCGGCAGGCCGGCGATGCGCAGCGGGCGGTGCAGGTTGGGGGCGGTGCGGCGCAGGGTCATCGCGCTGACCGGGCCGGTGAGGTAGGAAATGATCGTCGCCACCGAGATCACGGCTGCCAGCGTGCCCCAGCCGCGGAACTTGAACAGGAACAGATAGGACACCGCCAGGTTGAACCACATCGCCGGACGCGGGATGCCCCACTTCGGATGGATGCGGCCCAGCAGCTTCGGCAGCGTGCCGTTGCGCTCCATGCCGTAGATCATGCGCGCCGTGGTGGCGGTGTAGGTGATGCCGGTGCCGCTGGGGCTGATGAAGGCGTCGACGTAGAGCAGCATCGCCAGCCAGTGCAGGTTGACGATGATCGCCAGCTCCGCGAACGGCGAGCGGAAATCGATGCCGTGCCAGCCGGACTTCGCCAGCATCTCCGGCGGCACCGCGCCGAGATAGGCCAGCTGCAGGATCACATACACGATAGTGGCCAGCACGATCGAGCCGATCACCGCGAACGGAATGCTCTTGCCCGGGTTGTGCGCTTCGCCGGCGAGGTTTACCGGGCTCTGGAAGCCGTTGAAGCTGAATACGATGCCCGCGGTGGCCACGGCGGTGAGCACTGCGGCGAAGTCGATCGCATGCGCGTCGCCGTGCACGCCCACCGAGAAGTTCTCGCTGTGGAAGCCGCTGGCGATCAGCGCCAGGCCGGTGGCGGCCGGCACGACCAGCTTGAACACGGTGATGGCCGTGTTGGAGCGGGCGAACAGCTTCACGCTCCAGAAGTTGAGCAGGAAGTACACGATCACCAGCACGGCGGAGATGGCGATGCCCGCGTTGCTGAGCTCGCCGGTGCCGTCGGGCATGTGCATGTACAGGTCTTGCGCCCATTTCCACGGCCACGAGGCCATGTACTGCACCGAGGCTTCGGCTTCGACCGGGATCACCGACACGATGGCGATCCAGTTGGCCCATGCGCCGATAAAGCCGACCAGCGAACCGTGCGAGTAGTGGCTGTAGCGCACCATGCCGCCGGACTCGGGGAACATCGCGCCCAGCTCCGCGTAGGTCAGCGCGATCGTCATGATGATGGCCGCGCCGAGCACCCATGCCCAGATGGCGCCGGGGCCCGCCAGGCCCGCCGCGCGCCACGCGCCGAACAGCCAGCCGGAGCCGATGATGGAGCCCAGGCCGGTAAGCATGAGCGCAAAAGGACCGACGTCGCGCCGGATGGAGCTGGAAGAGGACATGCAAACTCCCGCAGGATCTGGATCTCGAAGGCCGCCCCCGCGGACGGCACAAGGGCCGGATGATGACAGCCCCTAGCGCGGCTGTCAGCCCGGCGGGACGGAACTTCGGAAGATTCTGCGGGTGCGGCAAGTGCATGGCGCGGCGCAACATTTGCCGGGAGGGCAAGGGGTTTGCGGCACCTTCAGGGGCGTATGGAGGGCGCTTGGGAAGCAGGCGCGCCCATCCATGGGCGCGCTTCTCCAGGCGGTGCTGCCTTGTGCCTTACGCGGTGATGTGGAGCTCCAGCCAGTCGGAGGCAGCCTGCAGCGCGGTCGCGGTCCGCAGATTCTCCGCCGGATCGCCCATGGTGTCGCTCCGTTCCTGCTGCGCGGTGGCGCGCAGGTCATCGGCCAGGGTCGCCTTGTTGCGCGCACCGCCGATGTTGAACGCATTCGGATTGGAAAGTACCCGCATCACCTCGGCCGCGCCCACGCACGGTGCCTGCGCATCGGCGGCCTTGAGCATGTCGTAGACATCCTGGCCGCTGAGACCGGCGTCCTGCAGCCAGCCGATGGCGGGACCACCGGAATGGTTGCTCTGCAGGATGTTCGGAACGATCCGCGCCAGGTCCTGCAGTTCGTCGGGCGAGATGCCGGTGCCCAGCCATTGCTTGACCTGGCCGGGGTCGCTGCTGGCCATCATGTCGATGTCGCCCGGTTTCAGGTTCACGCCGTCCGCGCTCAGGTATTTCTTGACGTCCGCGTGCACCTGATTGGCGTCCGTGATGTCGTCGATCAGGCCGCCGGCGAACTGGAACGGTGCCGCGACCAGGGAGCCGATGCCATTGATAAAGGCGCCGGGCACTTCGACCCCGCCCACTTCCAGCGTGCTGCCGATCACCGAAAACAGATCGCCGACGACGGCGCCGGCGTAGACGGGGTTGCTTTGCATGCTGTCGAAATCCGACTTGCATGCGCTGCTTGCGGCGATCAGCGACAGGCCGGGAACCAGGCGTGCGCTGAACTCGGCCAGGCTCGCGGTCTTGGCGCCGGCCTTCTCGGCTTCCACCAGCGATTGCAGGGCGCCACTGGCAAGTCCCGCGGTGGTGCCGCCGGCGGTGGCATAGGAGTTGATCACTCCGCTGGCATTGTCGCCGAGGGAGCCATTGATGGCGTTGACCATGATCGAAGCCATCGCCAACCCTTTGCCGCCCGGACCAAGCTCCTTGAACTCCTCGCCAAGCGCCTTCGCGGTAAAGGCATCTTCCTTGCCTTCGGCCATGCGCGTGTAGTTGGTAGTGATCTGCGACCAGCCGTCGTTGGCCTGGAACAGCGGCGCGGCCAGGGCGAGCAACTGCGTGGCCGCACCCTTGGCGTCGCCATGGCCTTCCACCAGCAACTGGCCTTGTGCCGCGGCGATGGCTTTGCCGATGAAGTCGGTCTGGTAATCAGAGAAGCCGTTGAAGGCTTTCGTTGCCGCGGGATCCTTGTCGATGGCCACCACGAAGGCCAATGAGGTCTTGCCCTGGCCGGACTGATTCAGATCCTGCATGCACTGGTAAAGCTGCTTGGCATTGTCCGGACTGCGCCCGGCGGCGGCGATCAGGTCATCCTGATGCGCATTCATGTACGAGGCGAGGTCGCGCCCGGCATCAGTCTCGGCCTGGTACACCTTCGCGTTGTCGGGGTCGGCGCGATAAGCCTTGATAAACGCCAGCTTCTGCTGGTCGTTCAACGGCCCGGCGTGATTGAGCAGTTCCGCCAGGTGCTCGTCCTTTTCCAGCTTGGCGCCATGCGCATCGTTGTAGGCCTTGAGCGGACTGTCCTGGGCGTTCGCGAGATAGCTTTGCTGGCCGATCGTGGCGGCGGCGATGATGTCCTGCGCTTGCTCGGCCCTGCCGTCGTTCTGCAGCGCATTGGCCAGGGCCATGGCGAGCGTGGGGCGAACGCCGCCGTTCATTGCCACCGTGACGGAATTGAGCGTCTGCTGGCTCCAGTCTTCGGCCTGGTGCAGATAGGCGCCGGCGACGTGGTTGGCCAGATCCTGCGCATCCGGTCCTTCGCCCAGCGCACTGATCACACGCTGCATGCTGCCGAAGGTCTGCTGGCCGGGTCCGTTCATCGAAACCTGCCCCATCTTCTGGATCGCCGGCAGGCTCTGGCGCACTACCGCCGCGGCAAGCGGCGGCGGCAGGCCCTGGATGCTCGCGAGCAGGGCGTGGGCGGCATCGAGCGAACCCGAGCCGTTCCTGCCATTGGCATAGGCCTGATCGACCTGGACGGCCGCTTCCTTGGCCCAGGCCTGCACGCGCGGATCCGCCGCGACGGCAGCGACCACTTCCGGCGGCTGTCCATTGAGCATGATGCCCTTGAGCTTGTCGGCCGCGCTGGTGCCGTCGGAGTACTCCGGGATCAGTCCGTTCACCTGGTTCTGGAACTTGTACGTGCCCACGGCGCCCTGGATCGTCGCGGCGAGTGACGCATCGCCAGGATGCCGCGCCGCGATCGCGTTGCCGGCGTTGTCGATCAGCTGATCGGTCGGCGTGCGGAATACGATCGGTGTGCCCTGGTTGCGGAACGCCACCTCGCCGGCCACTTCATCGGCGATGGCCTGATTCATGGTCTTCTTCGCCGCATCGATCCGATCCTGCCCGCTGCTGTCCAGGTCGGCGCGCAGGCCGGCGTTGCGTGGCGCGCTGCGCATATCGTCGTCGCGCTGCTTGAGCGCGGCCTGGTAAGCGGCAATCGCCGCATCCGTCTTCTGCGCCGGTGTCTGCGTTGCCGGCGCCGCTTGCGTGGCATTCGTCGCTGCATGCGGCGGAAGCGTCAGCATCTGCCCGGGCGACAGCGCAGTGTCGACGCTGATGTTGTTGCCGCGCGCCAGCTCTTCCGGCGCAACACCGTACTGCTGCGCAACCTGCGCGACCGTCTCGTTGCCGGTGACCGTATGGATCGGTGGCGGGGGCAGCTGGGGCTGTGCGTAGTTGCCGGAATCGTTCGCAGCGATGACTGTCATGGCGGACTCCTTGCCGTGTTGCCGTGGGGACTGGCACTGGCATTTAGACCCGCTGTCATCGAGCGGCAATACGTAGTTTCCCTAGACTCAGGTTCTTGCGCCGCGACGCGCCTTGCGCGTCGCGGCTTGCAGCAAATGCGCGGAAAAAAGATTCCGCTCAGTAAGGACGTCCCTGGCCATCCGTGCCATAGGCGATATGCAGCAGTCGCGGATCCGTCTCGGCGATTTCCTGGATATTTTCCGGCGTAATGCCACGGGCACGCATCGCATTGAGCTGGTCGGGACCTGCGCCGATCAGCGCCTCGCGCTCGTCCTTGTTCTCGATGCCGGCGCCTTCCAGGAACTTGTCCTGCGCTTCCTTGTATTCCTGGTCCTTGTGGTGCTGCTCGATGAAATGCAGCGCCACCACGGCGATGGTCGCCACCGCGATGCCGATCGGCCCGGCAAAGCCACCGAGCATTTCCTCGCCGCCGAACGCCGCCAGCGCCGCGCCGCCCGCGCCCACGCCGGAGAAGATCGCGGTCGGATAGTCGTGGTCCGCCACGCCCTTCACCGCGCCGGCGGCGAAATAGGCCACGTTGAGCACGCCGATGAATTTCTCGGTGAGCTCCGGCGCTGCGTGGCCCCATTGTTCGAGCACGTTGTTCTTGTCCAGTGCCTGGATGGTGCCGGTCAAGGCGTTCTTGGCCGGCGCCAGATCCAGGCCGAAGGCCAGCGAGCCGATCACGTTCTGCACGCTGGGGTCTTCGATGGTCTTGCCGGTCTGGCTGATAAAGGCCGCGCCGGTGATGCCCAGCGCCATCGTGCGGAACAGCATGCCGGCCTTGGCGTCGCTGAAGGGCAGTTCCTTCAGTTCCTGCAATTCCTTCTGCACCGAGGCGAACTCGTTGACCGCTTTGCCCTGCTTGGCGTCTTCCAGCGTTTCGGTGCGCAGCGAGTTGACCACTTCCTCCAGCTTGTCGATGCCCTTGTCCACTTCGCCCTGCGGAATGCCCAGCATCTGCGCGCCAAGGCCGCGGAACGATTCCAGCGCCTGCTTCACCTTGGCGATGCTGGCGTCGTCGGACGGGTTCATCTCGCCCAGCGAAGGCATCAGGTGGCTGACCACATAGGCCTTGCCGACCGCGGCGGTGAAGTCCTTGTCCTTGTGGCCCAGCTCGATCAGCAGCTTCGCGGCTTCGCCGCCTTCCTCGCCGTCGAACACGCTGGGGTCCTGCGTGGCGGCGAATTCGATCGACTGCCTGGTGGTGTCGTCGTCCAGCAGCTTGGCGGCGCCTTCCTTGGTGAGGCCGTAGCTCTTCAGGTTGTCGGGCACGCTGGTGAGCGAGGTGATGTCCAGATCCAGCGCGCGGACGTCGGCGACGAGCTTGTCCTTGTTCGCCTTCAGCTGGTCCTGCCAGTCCTTGCCCTTGCCATCGATGTATTTCTGGATGGCTTGCTGCTTCTGGTCGTCGGTGAGGCCGGGGCCGAGGTCCTTGATCAGGTTGTTGAGTTCCTCGGTCTGCTTGGCATACGCCTGCATGTCCTGCTTCAGCGTCACCTGCTGCAGGTTGCCCATACCCAGCTTCACCGAGCTCACCATCTGCATGGCCAGCGTGTTCTTGCCGTCGGCCTGCAGGTTGCTGGCCACGGCCAGCGCCAGCGCGGGATCGCCGCCGTCGGAGATGGCCTTGGTCACGTCGTTGTTGTTGGCGAGCATGGAGTTGCGTTCCAGATACTTCGCCACGTCGCCGGCAAAGTCGCTCTGCGCCGCCTGGCCGGCGTCGCTGCCGCCGAGGTTGCGGTACACCACGCTGAGGTCGCGGTAGATTTCCGGGTCGGACATCGCGCTCAGCACTTCGCTGTTGCTCGACATCCACGACTGCGTGTCCTGGGCGTTCCACCAATGCGTGGTGACTTCGCGGCCCAGCTCCGGCGATGCGCGGGTGAGGTCGGCCAGATACTTGGCGCAATCGGCGGCGGACTTGCCGCTGGCATCGTGCGCGGCATCGGCCACCCATTGCTTGACGCGCGGATCGGCCAGCACCGCATCCACCACTTCCTTGGGCTGGCCTTGCAGGTTGATGCCCTTGAGCTTGTCCGCGGCGCTCCAGTTGCCGTAGTAGCCGGGGATCAGCGCGTCGGCCTTGGCCTGCACCTGGTAGGTGTGCACCGCGTCCTTGATCAGCGGCGTGGCGCCGGCATCGCCCTGGTGGCGCGCGAGGATGGCGTCGCCCGCATTCGCCACCAGCTGGTCGTTGGGCGTGCGGAACTGGCCCGGCACGCCCTGGTTGCGCTGGGCGACTTCGCCGGCGATCTCGTCGTGGATGGCCTGGTCCATCGCGGTCTTGGCCTTGTTCACCGCATCGTCCGCGCCCTGGCGGATCTCCTGCCGCAGCGCGCCGTTCTGCGGCATGTTGCTGGTGGCCTCGGTGCGGTCCTTCACCGCCTGCTGGTAGGCGGCGATGGCGGCGTCGGTCTTGGCGGCCGGCGTGGCGGGGGCGGTGGGCGCGGCATCGGTCTGCGCGGGCTGCACCGCATTGGGCGGCAACTGCAGCTGCTGGCCGGGCGTGAGCTGGGTGTCGACCGTGATGTGGTTGGTGCGCGCAAGTTCTTCCGGCGTCACCTGGTAAGTTTTTGCGACGGTCGCAACCGTCTCCTGCGGCTTGACGATGTGCGGCGGGGGCGGAGGCGGCGTGGCCGGGGGCGTGTAGCGGACGGAAGATCCTGCGTCGACGGGGAACATGGCGCGCGCTCCAGAGGAAATGAAAAGACCGGCGCATTCAGCGCCGGCCCGTCATGGAGCCGCAATAAGGAGTTTCCCTAGGTGACAGCCGCGCTACCGCTGTGCCGCATCAGCACTCGATCACGTTCACCGCGAGGCCGCCGCGCGAGGTTTCCTTGTACTTGTCCTTCATGTCGCGGCCGGTGTCGCGCATGGTGGCGATCACCTTGTCCAGCGACACGCGATGCTTGCCGTCGCTCTTCAGCGCCATGCGGCTGGCGTTGATCGCCTTCACCGAACCCATCGCATTGCGCTCGATGCAGGGAATCTGCACCAGTCCGCCGATCGGGTCGCAGGTCAGGCCCAGGTTGTGTTCCATGCCGATCTCGGCGGCGTTCTCCACCTGCAGCACATTGCCGCCCAGCGCCGCGGTGAGGCCGCCGGCGGCCATCGAGCAGGCCACGCCCACTTCGCCCTGGCAGCCGACTTCGGCGCCGGAGATCGAAGCGTTCTCCTTGTACAGAATGCCGACCGCGGCGGCGGTGAGCAGGAATTCGATCACGCCGTCGTCGTTCGATTTGGGGCAGAAGCGGTGGTAGTAGTGCAGCACCGCCGGCACGATGCCGGCCGCGCCGTTGGTCGGCGCGGTGACCACGCGGCCGCCCGCGGCGTTCTCTTCGTTCACCGCCAGCGCGTACAGGTTGACCCAGTCGAGAATGGTGAGCGGGTCCTTCAGTGCGGCTTCCGGCTGGTTGCGCAGTTCCTGCGCCATGGCCGGCGCGCGGCGCGTCACCTTCAGGCCGCCGGGCAGGGTGCCGGGCGAGCGCAGGCCGCGGGCGACGCAGTCCTGCATGGCCTTCCAGATGGTGAGCAGGCCGGCGCGGGTTGCTTCCTCGCTGCGCCACACCTTTTCGTTCTCCATCATGAGCTGGGCGATGCTCATGCCGTGCTGCTCGCACAGCGCCAGCAGCTGGTCGCCGGTGGAGAACGGATAGGGTAGGGCGGTGGTGTCGGCGACGATGCGGTCTTCGGCCGCCTCGTCCTGGTTGACGACGAAGCCGCCGCCCACCGAGTAGTAGTCGCGCGTGCCCAGCTCGTGGCCTTCGGCGTCGTAGGCGGTGAAGCGCATGCCGTTGGTGTGGAACGGCAGCTTCTGGCGCTTGTTGAAGACCAGGTCGCGCTTCTCGTCGAATTCGATCTCGTGCCGGCCCAGCACGCGCAGGCGCTTGCTGTGGCGGATGCGTTCCAGCGTTTCGGGAATGCGGTCCGGGTCGACGGTGTCCGGATGCGCGCCTTCGAAGCCCAGCAGCACCGCCTTGTCGGTGCCGTGGCCGCGGCCGGTCATGGCCAGCGAGCCGAACAGCTCCGCGCGCAGGCGCGCCACCCGGCCCAGCACGCCTTTTTCGTCCAGCCAGCGCTCGGCGAAGCGCGCGGCGGCGCGCATGGGGCCGACCGTATGCGAGGAGGACGGCCCGATGCCGATCTTGAAGAGGTCGAATACGCTGACGGCCATGGCTTTGTGCTGGGGCTGGACGGGGAACCGGCTATTCTACGCATCCCCCCGCTGCCCCGCAGTCCGTACGCAAGCGTCTGTTGCCGCCATGGCCGACCTGATCCTCTACCAGCGCGACTACTGCCATCTGTGCGACCAGGCCCTGGCCGTGATGGCCGAGGCGCGCGCGCCGGATTTCGACAGCGTGTGGGTCGACGACGCGCAGGCGCTGGAAGACCGCTACGGCACCCGCGTGCCGGTGCTGCGCGACGTGCGCGACGGGCGGGAGCTGGACTGGCCGTTCGATGCGGCGGCGGTGCGCGCCTTCCTGGCGGTGAAACTCAGCGCGACTTGAGCCGGCGCAGGATCTCTTCGCGCGCCTCGCGCAGGATCGAATCGCGATCCAGCCCGGCCACGATGTCGGCCACCGCCCGCTTTGCCCCCAGCTCGCCCCAGGACTTGCCCGCCACCAGGTAGCGCTCCGCGGCGCGCCCGATCAGCACCGTGGCATACCAGGCCAGCGCGCCCTGCGCGGCCGCGGTCACCAGCACCGACAGCCCCGCGCTCACGCCCTTCAGCGCCGAAGCCACCAGCTGCATGCCCCATACCGCGCCCATCAGCGCGGCGAGCTGGGCGGAGATCACCGCCACCAGCTTGCCGGATTCGGCCCGCGTCAGCGGCAGGCCATACACGCGCGACAGCTGCAGCACCATCGCCGCATCCATGCCGGCCGCGGCGAGCAGGTCGGCGACGGGGATGGGATTGAGCGCCACCGCCACGCCCTTGGCCAGGCAATAGTTGCGGATCAATTTATCGGCCAGCCGGCGCCGGCTTTCGGCGATGCGTTCGCTTACCTGGTCGGTAAGCCGGCTCGCATACAGGCCGGCGTTGAGCGCGGACAGCGTCTTGCCTTCGCGCCGGGCGATGGCGAGCAGGCGTTCGCGCAGGGCGGCCACGTCGGGCGGCGCCGGCAGTTCGCGCAGATGTTCGCGGCCGTGCTCGTCGGTTTCCATGCGCCGCTGCGGCGTGGGGCGCGCGGCGGCGGAGACCACGTCGTCGTCGCGCACCAGGCCATGCGCGCGTTCGCGCAGTTGCGCGAGCAGGGCATCGCGTTCGGCGGGTGCGTAGCGGTCGGCCTTGTTGAGCGCCAGCAGCAGGGGGCGCTGGGTGGCGGCCAGGGTCTTCAGCGCGTCGAGTTCGTCGCGGGTGAGGTCGCCGTCGGCGACGAAGATCACCAGGTCGCTGACTTCGGCCACTTCGAAAGCCAGGCGCTCGCGCGCCTCGCCATCGAGTTCGTTGATGCCGGGCGTATCGATCAGCACCAGGCCCGCTTCGCGCGCTTCGTCGAGCGCGGCCTGCTCGGCCTGGGTGGTCGTGCCGTGCAGCACGCCGACGGCGAACGCCTCGCGGCCCAGCAGCGCATTGCCCAGCGCCGACTTGCCGGCGGAGACGCGGCCGAACACGGCTACATGCAGTTCGCCGCGCTGCAGCCGTTCGAGCATGTTTTCGATGCGGCCGAAATCGCTGGCCAGTTCCGCGCGGATGGCCGGCGGAATGCCCGGGTCGTCCAGCAGGCGGCGCAGGCTGTCGGCCATGCGCGCCTGCGCGCGCTCCGCCACGGGCGCCGCGGCGGGTGCCGTGGCGGCGTCCTGCGCGTCCGGCTTTACCAGCCAGCCGCGCAGGCGCTGCCACAGCGTGTCGCCGCTCATTACTTGGCGGTGAGCACGAGGTGCGCGTTGACCTTGACGTCGGCGCCGATCACCGAGGTGTCGGCGTATTCGCCGCTGCCCACGCCGAAGTCCAGGCGCTTGACCGTGCCGCTCACGTCCAGCGTGGCGCCGGCGCCGGCCGGCTTGAACGTGATGTTGAGGCTGACCGGCCTGGTTACGCCGCGCAGGGTGAGGTTGCCGTCGGCGATCACCTGCGCGCCGTTCTGGCGGAAGCCGGTGGTGACGAAGTGCGCCTTGGGAAACTTGGCGACGTTGAAGAAGTCGGCGCCGGGCAGGGCGCCGTCGCGGTCCTTGTCGCCGGTCTTGACGCTGGCGAGGTCCACTTCCACGTCGAACTTCGAGGTGGCGAGCTTGGCGGCGTCATAGCTGATCGCCGCGGTGAACTTGCCGAAGCTGCCGTCGAACGAGGCGCCCTGGAAGCTGCTGGTGAAACCCAGCTTGCTGCCGGCGGGCTGCACGGCGTAGTCGGCGGCGCCGGCCAGGCCGGGCAGGGCCAGGGCAAGCAGCAGCGAGGCAAAGGCATGGCGTTTCATCAGCGGTCTCCTTGAGATGTATCGCCGCGCAGGCGGCGGAAGGGAAGCATGCGCAGCAGGGTGTTGTCGCGGTTCACCAGATGATGCTTCAGCGCACCGGCGACATGCGCCGCCAGCACCAGCACCAGGAACCAGAACAGGTACTCGTGCACGTCGCCGGCAAAGCCGCTCATGTCCTGGTTGGCCTGCGCCAGCGCGGGCAGGTTGAACATCTTGAAATACTGCAGCGGCTTGCCGGCGATGGAGTTGAACCACCAGCCGCTGAGCGGCAGCGCCACGATCAGCACATAGAGCAGCGCATGCACCGTATGCGCCGCCAGCTGCTGCCAGCGCGGGGCGGGGTCTTCGCGCGGCCGCCGTTCGCTGATGCGCCACAGCACGCGCAGCACGAACAGCGCCAGCACCGTCAGCCCGATCGACTTGTGCAGGGCCAGCCAGTTGATCTTCTGCATCGGCCCGTGCGCCAGGTCCATGCACAGGCCGAAGATGCCGTTGCCGATGATCAGCAGGGCCACGGTCCAGTGGAAGAACTTGGCGACCGAGCCCCACTGGCGGTCGTTGCTGCGCAGGCTCATGGGGTTTCCTTCTGAGTGTTGTCGACCGAGTCGTCGAGAATGGCTTCAAGTTCCAGCCACACGGTGACGTTGCGGCCGATCGAATGGGGGCTGGCGGTGATGCCGAAGTCGTTGCGGTCCAGCGTGGTGCGCGCGGAGAAGCCGGCCACGGTATGCAGTCCGTAGATGGTCTTGCCCACGCGGTTGGCGCTGAACGGCAGTTCCACGTCGCGCGTTACGCCGCGCAGGGTGAGCTTGCCGCGCAGCACGCCGTTGTCGCCATCCTTGCGCTCCACCGAGGTGGAGACGAAGTGGGCATAGCGGGCGCCCGCGCTGTCGAGATACGACCCGCCGAGCACGGCTTTGTTCCAGTCCGCATCGCCCAGGTCCAGCGAGGCCAGGTCGATATCCAGCTCGGTGGCCGAGCGGCTCCAGTCGTCGGGATCGAAGCGCAGCCAGCCCTTGGCGATGTGCAGCCGTCCGAACGGGCGGGAGTAGCCGTTGTGGTCGATGCTGAAAACGATCTGGCTGTGGACGGTGTCGTAGCGGTAGTTCGCGGATGCGGCGTATGCGCCGCTGGCGCAGGCGGCCAGGATCAGGGCGAGGGCGGTGGCGCGGGCGAAGGGCATGGCGGGGAAGTCTGGCCGAAGGTGGAAGGGGGCGCCAGCGGGTGTGGGTAGAACGGATTGTTTCTTTGGGCGCTGTGGTAGGTGCGTGGAGCTCGGGTCTTGGTTTAACCCATCTAGTGGATCTTCTCCCCGTCGGGGAGAAGATGGCGGCAGCCAGATGAGGGGCGGGTGCTCGCGGTGGAAAGTCGACGAAGCTCGCTCTTGAGGACGCCTTCGCCTCATCGCTCCGTAGGTCCCCCTCACCCCAGCCCTCTCCCCGCAGGGGAGAGGTGGCGCGTTGAGGGTTATTGGGAGGCTTTTTCCTTCCAGGCATCGAGCGTCAACGTCGCCAGTTCCTTCATGCGTGCACCGCTGCCATCCGCCAGCAAAGCCTTGAGCTTGTCCGCCGCGTCTTCCTGGTCCAGCGATTCGCGTTCGGCCAGCGAGGCGGCGAGTGCGCGGCCCAGGCTGTCGAAGATCAGCGCATAGGCGAACGCATGCAGCACGCCGCCGCCCAAGGTGCCGAGTCCCGGAAAAGCCTTCAGCGCATTGCCGGCGATGGCCAGCACCAGCGAGCTGCCGGTGCGCAGGGTCAGGCGGGCCTGGCGCAGGAAGTCGTCGATCTGCACGTCGCTCACCGGCACGCCGTAGAGCTTCGCCAGCTCGCGGGTCAGCGCGGTGGCGAGCGCGCCCTGGATCACCAGGTCGCTGCCGGGCGCGATCGCGGCCATGGCGCCGATCACCGCCCGCTGCGCGTAGCGGCGCACGATGCGTTCCGCTTCCGCCGCGCGGGTCTGCGTTTCCAGCGTGCCGACGCGTTCGTGCAATCCGGCGAGCACCGCGCGTTCGCGCTGCGCCTCCAGTCCTTCGGCGCCGGGCGATGACAGCCGCGCCAATGCCTTCCACAACGCATCGATGGCGGGCTTGCGCTGGCGTTCCACCTGTTCGACGCCGCCATCGGGCAAGGCGCGCTGGAAACGCTCGCTGCCGCCGGCGCTCACCGCGACCACGCCGGCCGTATCGCCGGCGGTCTGGCGGCGCAGGCGTTCCAGCAGCTGTGCGAGTTCTGCCTCGCTCCACTGGTCGGCCTTGTTGAGCACCACCAGCAGCGGCTTGCCGAATTCGGCGAGCCAGTGCACTTCCTGCGCCTGCGTGCGGGTGAGGTCGCCGGCGCAGACATACACCACCACGTGCGCGCGCAAGGCTTCCTCGCGCGCCAGCGTTTCGCGCGCCTCGCCGCCGGCTTCGCGGCTGCCGGGCACGTCGGCCAGGGTGAGCGGACGTCCATCCGGCAAGCCGCTGTCGACGTGCAGCACCTGGCGCGTGGTGCCGCCGCGCACGTCGCTGGCGGTGGCGGCCTGCGGCGCGAGCGCGCGGATCAGGGTGGACTTGCCGGTGGAGATCTCGCCGAACAAGGCCACGTAGACGCGCGCCTCGCCGCGGCGGCGGTCCAGTTCGCCCAGCTCCGCGGCGAGCATGCCGGTGTCGGCGCCGCGCGTCTGCAATTGATCGATGCGGCGCTCCAGCGTGCCGCGGTCCGGCGCAGCCACCGCGCGCCGCGCGCGGCGTGGGCGCAGAATCCACCACAGCACCGCCAGGCCGGCCAGCGCGAACAGGGCCAGCGCGCTGCCCAGGGTCCATTGCAGCCAGGCCGGCAATTGCAGGAAACGCTGGGCCAGGGCCAGCGCGCGTTCGGCCGCGGCGAACAGCAGCCAGGCCAGGGCGGCCAGGGCGAGCGCGGCGATCAGCAGGCGTGAGCGGCGGGGCATGACGGGCATTCTATGCGGGGCCTCGCAAGCGCCATGGCGCTCGGGTTGTGGGGTGAAGGCATCTTCACACTTCTGGTCTCGTACCCGCCTGTCCGATTTGGCATGATCCCCCTGCTTAGGGGGAAATTCATGTTGTCTTCACTGCTGCTGGGCCTAGCGCTGCTCGCACCGTCGGCGTCCGTCGCCGACAAGGCCGCGGAGGGGCATGCCCCCATGCCCGCGCCCGCGGCGTCCGCCGGCATGGCCGGCGTGCTGCCCACGCCGCAGTTCCGCCGCTACGGCACCTTCAACGGCCTGCCCAGCAGCAGCGTGTATGCGGTGGCGCAGGCGCCGGACGGCGCCATGTGGTTCGGCACCAAGGGCGGCGTGGCGCGCTACGACGGCGTGGCGTTCAAGGTGTATCGCCACGTGGCGGACGATCCGCGCTCGCTGCACGACAACGGCATCGCCACCTTGCTGTTCGACGGCAAGGGCCAGCTGTGGGCGGCGGGACTGGAAGCGGGCCTCAACCGTTTCGATCCGGCCACGCAGACCTTCCAGCACTGGGCGCACGACCCGGCCGTGCCCGAGAGCATCGCCAGCGACAAAGTGTGGGACGCCATCGTCGGCCCCGACGGCGCGCTGTGGATCGGCACGCAGCACGGCCTGGACCGCATGCGTCCGGACGGCAGCGGCTTCGACCACATCGCCGCGCCGCCGCCGAGCAACGACCCCAGCGGTTTCGGCGCGGTGGGCGCGCTGTATCTGGACCCCAAGGGCCGCATCTGGATCGGCACCGACGAAGGCGTCTACGTGCGCGAGCCGGACGGCCGCATCAGCCAGGTGCCGCAGGAAGACCCGAAGGAAACCATCTCGGTGTGGCGCATCGAAGGCGACGGCGACGAAGTGCGCATCGCCGCCGCGCACGGCCTGCTGGTGGTGGGCACCGACGGCATCGCGCGCAAGTTCTGCAAGGACATTGCCGACTTCAACGTGCTCAGCAGCGTGCGCGACCGCGCCGGGCGCCTGTGGATCGGCACGCAGCGCGGCCTGTATCTGCAGATGCGCCGCGGCGGTCCGGTGAAGAAAGTGCTGGACCAGCCGCTGCTGTACGGCAACCTGCCCGGGACCTGGGTGTGGGCGATCAAGCAGGACCGCGAAGGCGGCCTGTGGGTGGCGCTGTTCGACGGCGGCGTGGGTTATCTCGCGCCGGGCTGGAGCGGCATCAGCCGCTTCACCCACATTCCGGAAGACGCCGACAGCCTGCGCGACGGCGTGGCCACCGCGATGGCGCGCGGCCACGACGGGCGCGTGTGGGTGGGCGAGCGCGGCGGCCGCGTCGACAAGCTCGATCCGGTCACCGGCAAGGCCGAGCACGTCATCACCGAGATGCGCGGCGACGTGATCGGCATGACCGAGGACGACCACGACCGCCTGTGGGTCGCCACCCAGGGCAGCCTGTATCGCTACGCGCGCGGCAAGCTCGACAAGGTGCCCACCGCCGGGCGTGGCATGGTGCATCCGCTGGAAGTGGAAGTCGGCCCCGACGGCAAGCTCTATGCGCGCACCTTCGCCGAAGGCCTGTTCCGCGTGGACCAGGACACGCTGGAGGTGACGCCGGTGAGTTTCCTTCCGGCCGAGGAAAAAACGCGCTGGGGCGCGCAGCTCACCCTGGTCGGCGGCGTGTTCTGGTATGCCAGCGATGGCGGCCTGTGGCGGCTGGACCACAGCTACGATCATTTCGAACCGGTGCCGGGCGTGCGCAACGACCGCAAGGTCGACGCTTTCATCTTCACGCCCGACGGCAAGCGCATGTGGATGGCGCGCCCGGATGGCCTGGAGCGCTATCGCCTGGAAGGCGAGCACTTCGTGCTGGAGCGCCGCGTCGATGCGCGCCAGGGCTGGCCCTCGGTAAACGTGGCGGACCTGGCGCTGGACAAGCGCGGCCGCGTCTGGATGCTCGGCCGCGACGGCATGCGCCGCTTCGATCCGGACACCGGCAGCTTCCGCACCTTCGGCCTGCAGGACGGCCTGAGCAACGGCGAATTCGTGCGCGGCTACGCCGCCATGGCGGACGGCTATATCTACGCGCCGACCATGGGCGGCGTGGTGGCGTTCAATCCCGACCAGGACGAAGCCGACGCGCCGAAGCCGCAGGTGGCGATCACCGGCGTGAGCGTGCGCGGCCGCAACGGCCTGCAGCCTACGGTGCTGGGCGGCGGTCCGCTGGAACTGGACTGGCATGCGCGCGGCCTGAATATCGAAGCGCGCGTGTTCTCGTATATCGACCCCGCGGTGAACCGCTACCGCTTCCATCTGGAAGGCCTGGACACCGAGTGGGTGGACACCGGCACGCGCGGCGAACGCGAATTCGCCAGCCTGCCGCCGGGCGACTACACGCTCACCGTGATGGGCGCGGGCGCCGACGGCGTATGGGGCCTGGTGTCCGCGCCGCTGCAGGTCCATGTGCAGGCGCCGCCGTGGGAACGCTGGTGGGCGTGGTGCATGTATGTGCTGGCGGTCGCCATGTTCGCCTGGATGGCGCTGCTGGTATGGCGCCGCCGCCTGGCGCAGCGCCACCAGATGCAGCTGGCCGAACAGCGTAGCCGCCTGGCCGAGCAGGCCAGCGCGGCGAAGACGCAGTTCCTGGCCACGCTCAGCCACGAGATCCGCACGCCGATGACCGGCGTGATGGGCATGGCGGAATTGCTGTTGAACAGTGGCCTGGGCGCGCAGCAGCAGGAGTACGCGGAAGCGATCCAGCGCTCCGGCAAGATGCTGCTGAAGCTGCTCAACGACGCGCTGGACCTGGCGCGCATCGAAGCCGGCAAGCTGTCGCTGGACCTGGCGCCATTCGATCCGCGCGCGCTGCTGCGCGACATCGCCTCGCTGGAACAGGGCCAGGCGCGCGCCAAGGGCCTGGCCTTCAAGCTGGAGATCGCCGACGACCTGCCGGCGCGGGTGATGGGCGATGCGCTGCGCGTGCAGCAGATCCTGCTCAACCTGGCCAACAACGCGCTGAAGTTCACCGAGCGCGGCAGCGTGATCCTGCGCGCGCGGCGCGAAGGCAGCGAGTTGCGCTTCAGCGTGATCGACACCGGCCCCGGCATTCCGGAAGCCAGCCAGGCGCGGCTATTCCAGCGTTTCGAGCAGGCCAACGGGCCGCAGCGGCGCGCCGGCAGCGGCCTGGGGTTGGCCATTTGCCGCGAGCTGGTGGCGCTGATGGGCGGCCATATCGAACTGGAATCGAAGGTGGCGCACGGCAGCAGCTTCCACGTGCACCTGCCGCTGGAGGTGGTGCAGGAAGAAGCCGCACCCAGCACCTCTCCGGCGCGCGCCTCCGGTGCCGCCGGCTTGCGCGTGCTGCTGGTGGAAGACGACACCATCATCGCGGCGGTGGTGCGCGGCCTGCTCGAACGACAGGGCCATCTGGTGCGCTACGTGGGCAATGGCCTGGCGGCGATGACCGAGCTGGCGCAGAACGACACCGACGTGATGCTGCTGGATCTGGACCTGCCGGGCGTGGATGGTTTCCAGATCGCGCGCCTGATCCGCCAGCGCGAAAACAGCGGCACGCATCTGCCGATCATCGCCATCACCGCGCGTTCCGGCGGCGATGAGGAAGAGCGCGCGCGAGCCGCGGGGATGGACGGTTTCCTGCGCAAGCCGCTGACCGGCGAGCAGCTGGCGGAAGCGCTGGCGGCGACTGTGGTGGCCGAGCCCGCGACGTAGGTTGGGGTGAGCCGAAGGCGAACCCCAACATCGCTACTTCAGGATGTGCAACGCAGCGTTGGGGTTCGCCTGCGGCTCACCCCAACCTACATGTCGTGCTTGGCGACCTCGATGCCCAGCCGCTTGTATTCCCCCCAGCGCGTGCGCGAACCCTCGCGCTCCGCAGGCTCCGCCGCCACCACTTCCAGCACGCGCTCGAAGCGCCCCGCGGGGCAGGTTTCGCGCAGGTTGATCAGCATCGGGCGGTCGGGCGTTTCCACGCCCGGCGGCACGATCAGCACGGCGGTGCTGTCGTCCTCTTCGTCGCCGGCGATCTGGTGCGGGATCCAGGTGTCCTCGTCGAAATCCCACAGCAGCTGGTCGATCGCCTCGGCCTGCTCGAAATCGCGCGCGAGGATCAGCGTCGGCTGCTGCGCCGCATAGGCGCGCTTGGACAGCTCGCACACCAGCAGCAGCGGCTGTTCGCGGAAGCGCGGCTTGTCGATGAGGTAGAAGTCGGCGCGGGGCATGGTGGGCTTGGCCTGGGAATAGGGGATGGAGAATAGGGAATAGGGAATAGGAAGAGCGGGGCGCGCAAGCCTTGGGGGGCTTTTGCGATTCCCTATTCTCTATTCCCTATTCCTGCGCGTTTACGCGCCCGCGTCAGAGACGCGGTCGAGCAGCCACTGCGCCAGCAGCGGCACCGGACGGCCGGTGGCCATGCCCTTGCGGCCTTCGTCCCAGGCGGTGCCGGCGATGTCCAGGTGGGCCCAGCGCTGGCCTTCGGTGAAGCGCGCCAGGAAGCAGCCGGCGGTGATCGCGCCGGCGTTCTTGCCGCCGATATTGGCCACGTCGGCGAAGCCGGAATCCAGCTGCACCTGGTAGTCGTCCCACAGCGGCAGGCGCCAGGCGCGGTCCAGCGAGGCTTCGCCGGCGGCGAGCAGTTCGGCGGCCAGGTCGTCGTGCTTGCTCATCAGGCCGCTGGCGTGCTTGCCCAGCGCCACCACGCAGGCGCCGGTGAGCGTGGCCGCGTCGATCAGCACCTTGGGCTGGAAGGTCTGCGCCGTGTAGGTGAGCGCGTCGCACAGGATCAGGCGGCCCTCGGCGTCGGTGTTGAGCACTTCGATGGTCAGGCCCGACAGGCTGGTGAGCACGTCGCTGGGGCGGTAGGCGTCGCCGTCGGGCATGTTCTCCACCGCCGGCACCACGCAGGCCAGGTTCACCGGCAGGCCCAGCTTCACCGTGGCGACGAAGGCGCCGAGCACGCCGGCCGCGCCGCCCATGTCGTATTTCATTTCTTCCATGCCGGCGCCGGGCTTGAGGCTGATGCCGCCGGTGTCGAAGGTGATGCCCTTGCCGACGAAGGCGTAGGGCTTGTCGCCCTCGGCGCCGCCCTTGTACTCCAGCACCACCAGTTTGGGCTTGTTGGCCGAGCCGCGGCCCACCGCGAGCAGCGAGCCGAAGCCGAGGTTTTCCATCTCCACGTGGTCGAGCACGCGGCATGCCACCTTGTCCTGGCCTTCGGCGAAAGCCTGCGCCTGGGCGGCGATATAGGCGGGATTGCAGATGTTCGGCGGCAGGTTGGCCAGCTCGCGGGCGAAGCGCACGCCCTCGGCGATGGCCGCGGCCTGCTCCAGGCCGGCCTTGCCCTCGTCGCCGCCGGCAAAGGCCAGCGCGCCCAGTTCCGGCTGCGCGCTCTTCTCGCGCAGCTTGAAGGTGGCGGTATAGCGGTAGGCGGCGTGGTCGGCGGCCAGCGCGGCGATGCGCACGCGCCAGGCGGCGTCGCGGCCGGGAACGTCCACTTCGGTCAGGCAGGACACCGCCGCCTCGATCGGCAGCCGGCCCAGCGCGCGGGCCGCTTCGATGCACACCTTCTGGAAACGCGCGCCGTCGAACGACTTCTGGCCGCCCAGGCCCACCACCAGCACGCGCCTGGCCATCACGCCTTCCGGCGCGAACAGCAGGTTGGTGCTGCCGGCCTTGCCGCTGATGTCCCCGCTCTCCACCTGGCGCTTGAGCGCGCCCTGGGCGGCGGTGTCCACGCGGGCGGCCGCGCTGCTGAACACGCCGTTCTCGTACACGCCCACTACCAGGCAGGGGGTGTCGACGGTTTCGGGAGCGACGGGGCCGAGGCTGAACTGGAGCGTCATCGATAAGATCCTGCGGAGGTCCTGCCGGAGCGGCGGACAGGCTAGACTTGGGGTTTGCCGGACCCGAGCGGGCGCGGCACGGAGCCTTTAACTTTACCTCATGCTGAGCATCCTCGACCGATACTTCCTGCGGGAACTGGCCCAGACGGTCGCCGCCGTGGCTATCGTGCTGCTGGTCATCATGGCCGGCTCGGCATTCGCGCGCGTGCTGCAGCAGGTGGCGAACGGCAGCTTTCCGGCCAGCGTGATGTTCCAGGTGCTGGGCCTGAACATGCTCGACGGCCTGTCCAATCTGTTGCCGCTGGCCGGCTTCCTCGGCGTGTTCTGGGCGCTGGGCCGCATGTACCGCGAAAGCGAGATGCACGTGCTGGCGTCTTCCGGCATGGGGCCGATGGGCCTGCTGCGTCCGGTGGGCATCCTGGCGCTGGGGCTGGCGCTGCTCTCGGGCATCGTGTCGATGTGGCTGGGGCCGTGGGCCGCGCGCACCTCGGATGCGCTGGTGGCCAACGCCAACCGCTCGGTGATCGCCGCCGGCCTCGACGCCGGCCGCTTCACCCAGTTGCCGGGCAAGGGCGGCATCATCTTCGTCGACAGCCTGAGCCGTGACGGCAGCGTGCTGGGCAACACCCTGATGGTCACCGAGCGCCCCGGCAAGGACAACGGCCCTGCGGTGCTGAAAGTGGTCACCGGCCGCAGCGGCCAGCTCTATCAGGACACCAGCGGCGACGGCCGCTATCTGTCGCTGCACGACGGCTGGCAGTACGAGATCCCGCTGGGCGCCGACAACTGGCGCAAGATGAGCTACGCGCGCAACGACGCCGCGCTGTCCAGCGTGCAGAACGACGACAGCGACGAAGATCCCGCGCACACGCTGGACACCATCGCGCTGTCGCGCGTCACCAGCGCCGACGGCCGCGCCGAGTTCGCCTGGCGCATCACGGTGCCGCTGATGGCGGTAGTGCTGATGATGATGTCGCTGCCGATGTCCAAGCAGAGCCCGCGCGAACCGCGCTACGGCCGCATGATGCTGGCGGTGGCCGCGTTCTTCCTCTACTTCAACCTGCTGGCCCTGTGCCGCGGCCAGATCATCAAGGGCCATTGGCACAACGCCGGGCCGCTGTGGCTGGTGAGCCTGCTGATCCTGGCCGGCGCCGCGTGGATGTTCCGCAGCCAGTACGTGGCGCGCGCACCGCGCAAGGCTAAAGCGTGATGGCCGTGTCGCTCCGGCTCAAGCGCGTGGACTGGCTGATCGGCACCACGGTGCTCGGCTCGCTGCTTACCGTGTGGCTGCTGCTCACCGGCCTGGACGCGGTGCTGCAGTTCCTGCGCCAGCTCGCCTCGGTGGGCAAGAACGGCTACACGCTGACCAATGCGGTGGTGTACATCCTGGTCACCTTCCCGCGCCGCATGTACGAGATGTTCGGCCACTCCGCGCTGATCGGCGGCCTGCTCGGCCTGGGCGGCCTGGCCGCCAGCGGCGAGCTGACCGCGCTGCGCGCGGCGGGCATGTCCAAGCTGCGCATCGGCGTATCGGCCGTGGGCGTGGTGGCGGCGATGATCCTGGGCGTGGTGATCCTGGGCGAAACGGCCGCGCCGTGGGGCGACCGCCAGGCGCAGGCGATGCAGCTGCGCATGAAGTCCAGCAATATCGGCATGGCCGGCAATATGGGCCTGTGGGCGCGCGACGGTGACCGCGTGATCAATGCCAAGGCCGCCATGGCCAAGCAGCACGAGGAGCGCAGCACGGTGCAGCTGGCCGACGTGCGCGTGTTCACGCTGAGCAAGGACGGCCAGCTCACCCGCTTCGATTGGGCCAAGACCGCCGAGCACGACGGCCGCCACTGGATCATGAGCGACGTGCGCAGTACTACGCTGGATGATGCGGGTACGCACAGCAAGGTGAGCCCTAGGGAGCAGTGGGATTCGAGTTTGAATCCGCAGGTGCTGGAGCAATCGGTGATTCAGCCGCAGTATCTGCCTATGCGCGATTTGCGGCGGAATATTCGCTATCTGGAGGCGAATAACCAGAATCCTGGTGTGTATGCGGTGGCGTTCTGGACGCGGGCGTTGTATCCGCTGAATGTGCTGGTGCTGGTGTTGTGTGCGATGCCGTTTGCGTTTGGGACGCTGCGCTCGGGTGGCTTGGGTAAGCGGATGTTTATTGGCATTCTGCTGGCGATCGGGTGGTATTTCCTGCAGAAGGCTATGGTGAATTTTGGCACTGTGTATGGCGTGCCGCCGATGTTGGCGAATTTGTTGCCGGCGGTGATTTTGGCTGTCGCGGCGTGGTTGTACTTCCGTAAGCACGGGTAGTGCTCTTCATTGCGACCTGCTCGTCATCCCGGCGTAGGCCGGACGAGCGCGTAGCGCGAAGAACGCCCGTAGGGCGGCCCCGAAGGGGTGAGCGAAGCGAATCATCCAGTAACGGTATCGTTTGGTTTTCGCGGTGACGCGAACTGGCCGCTTATGCAGCGGGCATTTCGGACGCCTGCCGGCGCCCGAGTCACTTTTTCTTTGCTGGCCCAAAGAAAAAGTAACCCAAAAGAAATGGCCTGAGAGCCAAGGCTCGCGACGCGACTAGAAGGAGCGGTGGGCGGCTGCGGTAACCTGATTAACCTGGGTCTACACGAAACCACAGTGCGTTTACGTAGCGGGTGCTTCAACGTGCCGTGGCGAAGAGGATGTTCAAGGACTGGCGCCGGCCTTTGCTCTTCGTTCCTGCTTACCTCACGCCATCACCCCTCTCCCCTCCGGGGAGAGGGCAGGGTGAGGGGCCGGGGCTCGCGTTAACGCCGCATCGGGCGCTACTTCACCTCTTCCGCATCCGGCGCAAACTTTCCCTCCTCAGCCAGCCGCGCGAACAGGCCGCCGCGCCGAATTAATTCGTCGAAGCGGCCCTGTTCGATCAATCTTCCCTGATCCAATACCAGAATCAGATCCGCATTGCGCACTGTGGAAAGGCGGTGTGCGATGACGAAAGTCGTGCGGCCGCGCGTCAGGGCATCCAGCGCTTTCTGGATGCGGGCTTCGGTGGTGTTGTCCAGGGCGCTGGTTGCTTCGTCCAGTACGAGGATCGGGGCGTTCTTCAGCATGGCCCGTGCGATGGCAAGGCGCTGGCGTTCGCCGCCGGACAGTGAGCGGCCGCGTTCGGCCACCATTGTTTCGTAGCCTTCGGGTTTGCGTGCGATGAATGCGGCTGCTTCCGCGGCAACTACGGCGGCCTCGATTTCGGCGTGGTCGGCGTCGGGTTTGCCTACGCGCAGGTTGTCCAGGATGGAGCGGTAGAACATGCCGGGGTCCTGGAATACCACGCCTACGTTCCAGCGCAGGGATTCCAGGGTGATGTCGCGGATGTCGTGGCCGTCGATGGTGATGCGGCCGCCGCTGGGGTCGTAGGCGCGGTACAGCAGGCTGAGTGCGGTGGTCTTGCCGGCGCCGGTGGGGCCGACCAGGGCAATGGTGGTGCCGGGTTCGGCGCGGAAGCTCAGGTCGTGCAGCGCGGGCTGTACGGGGTCGTAGCCGAAGCTCACGTGTTCGAATGCTACTTCGCCGCGCACCGCGGGCAGGTCCTTCGCGCCGATGGCGTCGACCACGCCGGGGCGTTCGTCCAGCACGGCGAAGTAATCGCGCAGCGACTGGCTCTGGAAGAACAGGCCGGAAATGAAATTCGCCAGCTGCTCCAGGCGGCCGATCAGCATCATCGAGAAACCCACGAAGCTGACGATGCCGCCCACCGTCACCTCGCCGCGCGCATGCAGCGCGCTGCCCAGCGCGAAGATCGCCACGATGGTGAGCGTGCTCGCCGCGCGGTTGAGCACCGACAGGATGGCCCAGCCGCGCAGCACCGGATACTGCGCATCCAGCACGCGGCGCATCATGTCTTTCAAAGCAGCCGATTCGGCGGCCAGGCGGGTGAAGCTCTGTACCACCGTCACGTTGCCGAACACGTCGCCGGCGCGGGTGGCGATCTCGTGGTGCAGTTCCTCCACTTCACCTTGCGCGCGGTGCGTGCGGCGCACCGCCACCGCGTTGAAGGTGGCGAAGCTCAGCATCAGCGCCACCATCAGCAGTGCCAGTTTCCAGTTCATCCACAGCGCCAGCGGGATCATCACCACGATCGCCAGCAAGGTGGCCAGCTGCTCGCGGAAGAAGCCCAGCCACAGGCCGAACAGATTGCCCACGCCATTGTTCATGATGCGCGCGAGCCGGCCGGTGTGGTGCTCGCTGTGGAAACCCAGCGAGAGCGCCGCCGCATGCTCGAAGAACAGCGCGATCGCCGCGAGGCGGCGGCGGTGCGCGAGGCGGTCCGCATGCAGCGACACCCACACGCCGGCCAGCACGCCGCCGAAGCCGACCACGGCCCACCAGGCGATCAGGCGCGGCGCGCTTTTGGCTGAAGGCGCGGCCAGCGCATCGACCACCCGGCCGAACAGCACCGGCTCCAGGAAGAACACGCCGGCCAGCGCGAGATTGGCCAGCGCCAGCGATATGGCCAGCTTGCGCTCCGGCGCCAGCAGGCCGAGCACGCGCAGGTAGAGGCGCAGGAAGGACAAGGCGACGGCTTCCCGTAAGGCGCGGTATCGCGTGGCGCGTAGCATCGCATGGGGCGGCGCGCGGCCGGAATTCGGCCACATCGGCTAGGGCTGGTGGTTACCATAACTTTCAATCTGAAGTGTCCTTCTCCCTTTGGGAGAAGGTGGCGGCAGCCGGATGAGGGTTCGGCCGGAGCGGTGCACATCACTCTTCCGCTCCGCCCGTACCCTCACCCCAACCCCTCTCCCGGAGGGAGAGGGGCTCAGCGTCGTGGCACCACCGACGCCGCGGTATTCCTCGACACTCAAGGTGAAACCCTTCTCCCTCCGGGAGAAGGGGGCGGCAGCCGGATGAGGGTTCGGCCGGAGCGGTGCACATCACTCTTGCGCTCCGCCCGTACCCTCACCCCAACCCCTCTCCCAGAGGGAGAGGGGCTTTGCACCCCGCACTCTGTGACGCACACATCACCTCCGCGTCACAAACCCCCTCTAACCTTCGGCGCTTTCGCCACCCGTTTTGGGCGGCTTTCTGGGGGCGGCCCGTCCGCCGAACAAAGGGAAAAGGAACGACATGAACGTCAGTCCGCGCGCGCGGCTGTTGCCGCTGCTCATTGCCTCGCTGCTGGCCGCTCCGGCCTTCGCGCAGAACACCTCCTCCTCGCTCAGCGGCCGCGCGCTCGACGCGGCGGGCCAGCCCGTGGCCGGTGCGCGCGTGCAGATCGTGCACGTGCCCTCCGGCACCACCCAGGTGGTGAGCACCGATGCCGACGGCCGCTACAAGGCGCAGGGCCTGCGCGTGGGCGGTCCGTTCGACATCACCGTGAGCAAGGACGGCCAGGCTTCCGCCGAGAAGGACGGCGTCTACCTGCAGCTGGCGCAGGAGACCACGCTGGACCTGAGCCTGGGCGCTGCCGCCGCCCATGCCACCAACCTGCAGGGCGTGCAGGTCAGCGCCGACAGCTCGGCGGTGGCGATGGCGCAGATCTTCCAGCCGGACGCCAGGGGCATCAGCACCCATGTCTCGCAGCGCGAGCTGAAGGTGCTGCCGATTCCCAACCGCTCGATCCAGGACATCGCGCGGATGGACCCGATGATCACGGTGACCAACAAGAGCAAGGGCGAGATCTCCGCGCTCGGCCAGAACAGCCGCTACAACAACATCAGCATCGACGCGGTGCCGACCAACGATTCGTTCGGCCTGGAAGACAACGGCCTGCCGGCGCTCAACCAGCCGGTGGCGCTGGATGCGATCGAGGAATACAACATCTCCACCGCCAACTACGACGTGGCCAACAAGCGCGCGGTGGGCGCGGCGATCAATATCGTCACCAAGAGCGGCACCAACGATTTCCACGGCTCGGCCTACTACGCCTACCGCAACGCGGACGGCTGGGTGGGCAAGGACCGCGCCGGCAACCCGTTCACGGGCTACAAGCGCCAGTGGACCGGCGGCGCCACCTTCGGCGGCCCGATCATCAAGGACAAGCTGTTCTTCTTCGCCAACGTCGAGGAATCCAAGACCATCGCCGCCGCGCCGAACTTCGGGCCGCAGGGCTCGGGCAAGGGCAATATCGTGCCGATCGCCCAGACCGACATCGACCGCATCAGCCAGATCGCCAGCCAGCTCGGCATGAAGCCCGGCGTGGTCAATGCCGCCGGCGCCGACCAGGACGAGAAGCGCGCGCTGTTCAAGCTGGACTGGAACATCGCCGACGGCCACCGCGTGAGCTTCCGCTTCGACCGCGTCAAGAGCACCCAGCCCAACCTCAACGGCTACAGCACCTCGTCCACCACGCCGAGCCTGAGCCTTTCCAGCTACTGGTTCACCAAGCACCGCCAGAGCAAGCAGTACGTGCTCAATGCTTACGACGCCTGGACCGACAGCTTCTCCACCGAGGCGGCGGTGTCCTACACCACCTATGACGCCACGCCGGTGCCGTTCGCGCAGCAGCCGCAGGTGCGCGTGTTCACCAACGGCAAC
Organism: Dyella sp. SG609; assembly: GCF_012275375.1. Taxonomy (GTDB): domain Bacteria; phylum Pseudomonadota; class Gammaproteobacteria; order Xanthomonadales; family Rhodanobacteraceae; genus Dyella_D; species Dyella_D marensis. The sequence goes on from NZ_JAAZQJ010000003.1 coordinate 209,811, forward strand.
ATCAGCGGCAGCACCATCACCGGCCCGAGCGTGTACCTGGGCGAGGAAGAGTTCCGCCACTACAACATCCTCAACATCAAGAGCCTCAACACCTTCTTCGCCGGCACCTGGGCGCTGGGCGACCACAGCGTGAAGGTGGGCTTCGACTTCCAGCGCGACAAGTTCTACAACCTGTTCGGCCGCACCGAGTTCGGCGCGTACACCTTCCCCAGCATCGACGCCTTCGCGGCCGGCAACTGGTTCCAGTACTCCGTGTTCCGGCCCACCGACGGCAACCTGCAGAGCATCGCCGCGCGCTGGACACTCAACCAGTGGGGCTTCTTCGCGCAGGACACCTGGCAGATCGGCAACCTGTCGCTGCAGTACGGCTTCCGCTACGACCTGCCCAAGGTGAGCAGCACGCCGCTGGCCAATCCGGTGTTCAATGCCGCTTATCCGGGCACGCCGAACAATGCCAGCTTCGACGGCAACGGCCTGTTCGAGCCGCGCATCTCCTTCAACTACAGCTTCGACGGCGAGCGCGCGATGCAGCTGCGCGGCGGCGTGGGCTTGTCCGAAGGCGCGCCTCCGGGCGTGTGGCTGTCAAACCCGTACACCAATAACGGCGTGTCGCTCACCAGCTACTCGGCCTCCAATGGCGTGGGCTTCTCGGCCGATCCGAACAACCCGCTGATTCCGGCCGGCGCACGCAAGGGCGGTTCGCCGGAAGTGGACGTGACCGATGCCCGCTTCCGCATGCCCTCGGTGTGGAAGGCCAGCCTGGGCTTCGATCGCCAGCTGCCGTGGTGGAACACGGTGTTCACCGCCGAGATGGAGCATCTGTCCACGCGCGACGGCGTGTACTTCCAGGACCTCAACCTCGGCCGCGCCAACGGCGCCCTGCCGGACGGCCGCCTGAGCTACTGGAACACCACCGACCCGAACGCCTTCCTGGTCACCGGCAAGAGCCCCTCCGGCCAGTCGCTGTGCGCCACCGCCGACCGCAGCTGCGCGGTGGCGCGCGCCAACCGCGACCAGCGCTTCGGCAACGTCATCTATCTGAGCAATACGCGCAACGGCTCGGCCGATTACCTGACGCTGAAGCTCACCCGCCCGTTCACTGCCGACTCCGACTGGTCCGGCTCGCTGGGCGTGGTGTTCGGCCGCTCCACCGACGTCAGCTCCGGCAACGAGAAAGTGGCCGCCAGCACCTGGGCGAACGACGCGGTGTATCAGCCGAACGCGGACAAGGCCAGCCACAGCAACTTCGAGATCGCGCGCCGCGTGATCGCCTCGCTGACCTGGCAGCACCGTTTCTTCGGCGACTACACCACCAGCATCAGCGCGTTCTACGACGGCCATACCGGTCAGCCGTACAGCTGGGTGTTCGGCAACGACGTCAGCGGCATCAAGCCGGCCGGCCTCTCGGCGCCGCCGGGGCTGATGTATATCCCGCGTCCGGGCGAGGTGCAGTTCCAGAAGGGCACGCCGCAGCAGGCGATCGACCAGTTCTATGCGTTCATTCAGCGCGACGACTACCTGCGCGACCACCAGGGCAAGGTGGCGGGCCGCAACGGCGCGCACTCGCCATGGGTGAACGAGCTGGATCTGGCCTTCCGCCAGGAGATCCCCGGCCTGTTCAAGGGCAACAAGGGCGAGCTGCGGCTGGACCTGTTCAACGTGCTGAACATGGTGAACAAGCGCTGGGGCCAGGTGCGCGACGTGGGTTATCCGTACATGCGCAGCCTTGCCAACTTCGCGGGTGTCGACCCGGCGACGGGCAAGTACGTGTATGCGCTGCCCACCGACAAGAACGGCAACTTCAACAGCGGCGGCTATGTGCTGGAAGACGACCGCGCGCAGTCGCGGTGGTCGGTGCAGGCGACGCTGCGGTACACGTTCTGAGCCAAGCTGCAGGCTCGCCCCACGCAGGTTGGGGTGAGCCGAAGGCAAACTCCAGCCATCCGATGCACCCGACCTTGGGGTTCGCCTGCGGCTCACCCCAACCTGCGCCGACGCGCTATTTCAGCGAGGCCTGGGGGCCGGGTGTCGCCATCTATTCGCAAGAAATTGCCCGCGGCGCGCGAGAGCGGTAAACCCGTTTTGAGCAGAAAGCGGCACGCAGCCTGTGCCGCTTCCCTCCATGCTCGGGCCATGTTCGGAAAAGACCTGCGCCCGTCTACGGCCATTTTACCCCCGTGCCGTTAGTCCAATTGACCGAGCCGTCATTTCGGTTCAATAATGAGAATGATCGTTCACTCTTGTTCTGCCGCCCCTCCCCATCGGCAGGGACCGAGGTCTCTCATGTCTTCAAATCGCAGTTTCTTGCGCGGCCTGGCCCTGACGGCCCTGGCCGCTTCCGTCCTTACCCTGGCCGCCTGCAAGGGCCAGCAGGCGGCGCCGCAGCAGGGCGGTCCCGCCGAAGTCACGGTGGTGACGCTCAAGCCGCAGGCGGTCACCGTCACGCGCGAACTGCCGGGGCGCACCAGTGCGTTCCAGATCGCCGAAGTGCGGCCGCAGGTGAACGGCATCGTCAAGCAGCGCCTGTTCGAGGAAGGCGCGCTGGTGAAGGCGGGCCAGCCGCTGTACCAGCTGGATGACGCGGTGTATCGCGCGGAAAACAACAACGCCAAGGCCACGCTGGCGAAAGCGAAGGCCGCGCTGTATTCGGCGCAACTCAACGCCAGGCGCACCAGCGAGCTGGCGCGCATCGACGCGGTGAGCAAGCAGGACGACGAAACCGCCACCGCGACCTGGCGCCAGGCCGAGGCCGACGTCGCCGCCGGCCAGGCGCAGGTGGAAAGCACCGGCGTGAACCTGGCCTTCGCGCGCATCGTGTCGCCGATCACCGGGCGCATCGGCAAGTCCGCGGTGACGCCGGGTGCGCTGGTCACCGCCAACCAGGCCGAGCCGATGGCGCGCGTGCAGCAGATGGACCCGATCTTTATCGACGTCACCCAGTCCAGCGGCGAGCTGCTCGATCTGCGCAAGCGCATCGCCGCCGGCTCGCTGAAGGAAGCCGGCGGCACGCCGGTGAAGATCCTGCTCGAAGACGGCAGCACCTACGCGCACGACGGCAAGCTGCAGTTCGCCGACGTCAGCGTCGACCCCACCACCGGCAGCTTCGCGCTGCGCGTGATCGTGCCCAATCCGGAAGGCGTGCTGCTGCCGGGCATGTACGTGCGCGCGGTGCTCGACAAGGGCAGCAATCCGCGCGGGCTGCTGGTGCCGCAGGCGGGTATTTCGCGCGATCCGAAGGGCGGCGCCACCGCCATGGTCGTCGGCAAGGACGGCAAGGCGGAACTGCGCGAAGTGCAGGTCGGCCGCACCGTCGGCGACCAGTGGCTGGTCGAAGGCGGCCTGGCCGCCGGCGACAAGGTGATCGTCGAAGGCCTGCAGACGATCCAGCCCGGCACGCCCGTGCACGCCAGCGAAGCCGGCGCAGCCGCTGCTGCCGCCGCCGGCGGACACGCGGCCGCCGCGGCGCACTGAGGACTCATACCCATGGCACGCTTTTTTATCGATCGCCCCATCTTCGCCTGGGTGATCGCCATCATCGTGATGCTGGCCGGCACGCTGTCGCTGCTGCGCCTGCCGGTATCGCAATACCCGGTGATCGCGCCGCCGCAGGTCACCATCAACGCCAACTATCCCGGTGCGTCGGCGCAGGCGGCGGAAGACTCGGTGACGCAGATCATCGAGCAGAACATGAAGGGCCTGGACGGCCTGCTGTACATGTCCGCCACCAGCGATTCCGACGGCGCGGTGCAGGTCACGCTCACCTTCGAGAACGGCACCAACCCGGACATCGCCCAGGTGCAGGTGCAGAACAAGCTGCAGCTGGCCACGCCGCTGCTGCCGCAGATCGTGCAGCAGCAGGGCATCAACGTGGTGAAGTCCAGCTCCGGCTTCCTGATGGTGGTGGGCTTCGTATCCGAGGATGGCCGCCTGGACGGCGAAGACATCTCCGACTTCGTCAATGCCCATCTGGTCGACCCGCTCAGCCGCGTGGCCGGCGTGGGCAATATCGAAGTGTTCGGTTCCAAGTACGCCATGCGCATCTGGCTGGACCCGAACAAGCTCGACACCTACAAGCTGACGCCGCCCGAAGTGGTGGCCGCGCTGCGCGCGCAGAACCAGCAGGTGGCGGTGGGCCAGATCGGCGGCAACCCCGCGGTGAAGGGGCAGCAGATCAACGCCTCGGTGATCGCGCAGCAGCGCCTGCAGACGCCGGAGCAGTTCCGCCAGATCGTGATCCGCAGCAATACCGACGGTTCGGTGCTGACCCTGGGCGACGTCGCGCGCGTGGAGCTGGGCCTGCAGGACTACGGCTCGGCCAGCAAGTACAACGGCAAGTCCGCCACCGGCATCGCCGTCTCGCTCACCTCCGGCGCCAACGCGCTGGCCACGGCCGAGCGCGTGAAGGCCGCGCTCAAGCAGATGGAGCCCTCGTTCCCGCGCGGCGTGAAGTCGGTGATCGCGTTCGACACCACGCCGTTCGTGCGCGTGTCGATCGAAGGCGTGATCAAGACCCTGCTCGAAGCGATCGTGCTGGTGTTCCTGGTGATGTACCTGTTCCTGCAGAACTTCCGCGCCACGCTGATCCCGACCATCGCGGTGCCGGTGGTGCTGCTGGGCACCTTCGGCGTGCTCGCGGCGATGGGTTATTCGATCAACATGCTCACCATGTTCGCCATGGTGCTGGCGATCGGCCTGCTGGTGGACGACGCCATCGTGGTGGTGGAGAACGTCGAGCGCGTGATGAGCGAGGAGGGGCTGTCGCCGCTGGAAGCCACGCGCAAGTCGATGTCGCAGATCACCGGCGCGCTGGTGGGCATCGCCCTGGTGCTGTCGGCGGTGTTCGTGCCGATGGCTTTCCTGAGCGGTTCCACCGGCGTGATCTACCGGCAGTTCTCGGTGACCATCGTGTCGTCGATGGCCTTGTCGGTGCTGGTGGCGATCGTGCTGACGCCGGCGCTGTGCGCCACCTTGCTCAAGCCGATCGCCAAGGGCCATCACGCCTCCGATCGCGGCTTCTTCGGCTGGTTCAATCGCCGCTTCGACCAGGGCACGCGCAAGTACCAGGGCGTGGTGGGCGCGATCATCGCGCGCGGCCGGCGCTTCCTGCTGGTGTTCGTGGCGATGAGCGCGGCGATGGTGGTGGTGTTCCTGCGCCTGCCCACCTCGTTCCTGCCGATGGAAGACCAGGGCTTTCTGTTCACCATGGTGCAGGCGCCGGTAGGCGCCGCCACCGAACGCACGGCGCGCGTGATGGGCCGCATCGAGCAGCACTTCATGGCCGACCCGGCGGTGGACTCGGTGTTCTCCGTGCTCGGCTTCAGCTTCGCCGGCAACGGCCAGAACGCCGGCATGGCCTTCGTGCAGCTGAAGGACTGGAGCGAGCGCCATGGCGAAGCCGCCAGCCTCAATGCGGTGGCCGGCAATGCCATGGGCGCCTTCAGCCAATACAAGGACGCGCTGGCCTTCGCCTTCGCGCCGCCGGCGGTGCCGGAGCTGGGCAACTCGGCGGGCTTCGATTTCTACCTGAAGGACAACGCCGGCCTGGGCCACGAAGCCCTGGTGGCGGCGCGCAACCAGTTCCTGCAGGAAGCCGCGCAGAGCAAGCTGCTGGCCAATGTGCGCGCCAACGGCCAGGACGACACGCCGCAGTTCCGCATCGACGTGGACTACAAGAAGGCCGCGGCGCAGGGCCTGTCGATCGGCGATCTCAACGACACGCTGACCATGGCCTGGGGCGGCCAGTACATCGACGACTTCATGGACCGCGGCCGCGTCAAGCGCGTGTTCGTGCAGGCCGATGCGCCGTTCCGCATGGCGCCGGAGGATTTCGAGAAGTGGTCGGTGCGCAATGCCGCCGGTGCGATGGTGCCGTTCCGCGCCTTCGCCAGCACGCGCTGGGATTTCGGTTCGCCGCGCCTGGAACGCTACAACGGCGTGTCCGCGATGCAGATCAATGGCGAAGCCGCGCCGGGCGTGAGCTCGGGCGACGCCATGGCCGAAGTGGAAAAACTGGTGGCCAGGCTGCCGGCCGGCGTCGGCCTGGAATGGACCGGGCAGTCGTACCAGGAGCGCGAGGCCGGTGCGCAGGCGCCGATGCTGTACACGCTGTCGGTGCTGGTGGTGTTCCTGTGCCTGGCCGCGCTGTACGAGAGCTGGTCGATTCCCACCTCGGTGCTGCTGGTGGCGCCGCTGGGCATTCTGGGCACGGTGCTGGCGGCGTACTTCCGCGGGCTGGATCGCGACGTGTACTTCCAGGTGGCGATGCTCACCACGGTGGGCCTGTCGAGCAAGAACGCGATCCTGATCGTGGAGTTCGCCAAGGAGAACGTGGAGAAGGGCATGGCCCTGCTCGACGCCACCTTGCTGGCGGTGCGCACGCGCCTGCGGCCGATCCTGATGACCTCGCTGGCCTTCGGCCTGGGTGTGCTGCCGCTGGCGCTGGCCAATGGGGCGGGTTCCGGCGCGCAGCGCGCGATCGGCACCGGCGTGCTGGGCGGCATGGTCGCGGGTACGGCGCTGGGCCTGTTCTTCGTGCCGCTGTTCTTCGTGCTGGTGCAGCGGCTGTTCGGGCGGCGCAAGCGCGCCGTGGGCGGCGTGGCCGTCGCCGGAGATACCTCGCATGAATAAGTCTTTCATTTTGAGTTGTGCGGTCACGCTCGCCTTGGGCCTGAGCGGCTGCGTAAGCCTGGCGCCGAAGGTGCCGGCCGCGCAGCCGGATGTTCCGGCAAGCTGGCCGTTGCCCGAGAACAGCGCGGCGCCCGACGCTTCGGCTCCGGCCGGCAGCCAGGGCCGCACCGCGGATATCGGCTGGCGCCAGTTCTATGTCGATCCGCGCCTGTCCGCGCTGATCGAACAGGCGCTGCACAACAACCGCGATCTGCGCGTGGCCGTGCTCAACGTGGAGAAGGCGCGCGCGCAGTACCGCATCCAGCGCGCGGACCGCCTGCCGTCGATCGCCGCCACCGCGTCGCTGCAGCGCAGCCGCGACATCAACCAGCCGCAGCCGATCACCCAGCAATACCGCGCCGAACTGGGCACTACCCAGTTCGAGCTGGACCTGTTCGGCCGCGTCGCCTCGCTGAGCACCGGCGCGCTGGAGCGCTACCTGGCCGAGGGCGAGGCCAGCCGCAGCGCGCAGCTGAGCCTGATCGCCGAAGTGGCCAATGCCTGGCTGACGCTGGCGGCGGACCGCGAGTCGCTGAAGGTGGCGCAGGCCACGCGCGACACGCAGGAGGCTTCATTCCAATTGACTGAACAACGCCATGCGCTCGGCGCGGCCTCGAGCCTGGATGTCAGCCAGGCGCAGACCACGGTCGAAACCGCGCGCGCCGACATGGCGCGCTACACCGGCCAGGTGGCGCAGGACATCAACGCGCTGCGCCTGCTGGCGGGCGGCGCGCTGGACGAAGCGCTGCTGCCCACCGGCCTGGGCGACGACGCCACCATGCTCGGCGCGCTGCCGGCGGAGTTGCCCTCGGATGTACTGCTGCGCCGCCCGGACATCCTGCAGTCGGAACATCTGCTGCGCGCGGCCAATGCCGATATCGGCGCGGCGCGCGCGGCGTTCTTCCCGTCCATCCTGCTGACCGGCAGCGTGGGCACGGCCAGCGGACAGCTCAACAATCTGTTCGACAGCGGCACCCGCGTGTGGAGCTTCGCGCCGCAGATCAGCCTGCCGATCTTCCAGGGCGGCCGCCTGCGCGCGCAGCTGGCCGGCGCCAAGGCCGATCAGCAGATCGCGCTGGCGCAATACGAGAAGGCCATCCAGGCCGGCTTCCGCGAAGTGGCCGACGCGCTGGCGCTTACTTCCACCCTGGCCGGGCAGCGCCAGGCGCAGGAGGCGCTGGTGGGCGCGGCGGCGCGGGCGGACGAGCTGTCGCGGGCGCGCTACAAGGCCGGCAAGGACAGCTACCTGGTGGCGCTGGATGCGCAGCGCGCGCTGTACGCCGCGCAGCAGCAGCTGATCGCGACGCGGCTGGCCGAGCAGACCAACCGGGTCACTTTGTATAAAGTGCTGGGCGGCGGCTGGAACGAGCGCAGCCCTATCCCCGGTACCCCATGAGCCGCGACGACAAGAACGACGAAACCACCTTGAGCCCGCGCGCGCGCGAACAGCGCGAGCGCATCCTGGCCGCGGCGCAGCACTGCTTCGTGAAATACGGCTTCCATGCCGCCAGCATGGCGAACATCGCCGAAGCGGCGGCGATGAGTGCCGGCCTGATCTACCGCTACTTCCCGAACAAGAGCTCGATCGTGCTGGCCATCATCGAGCGCCAGAGCGAGATGGAGCTGGAGGACATCCGCGCGCTCGGCGCCTCGACCGATCCGGTCGACGCGCTGATGGAATGCTTCGTGGAATGGAGCCGGCCGCGTCCGGACATGCGCATCATGAATGCCGCGCTGTTCCTGGAAACCAGCGCGGAAGCCACCCGCGACAAGCAGGTGGCCACCGCGATCCATCACGCGGACGAGCTGGCCTGCACCGAGTTTCGCCAATGGCTGGAGAAGCCCGCGGAGGAAGGCGGCATCGGCATGTCGCCGGCGATCAGCGAGCGGCGTTCGCTGGCATTGATGCTGCTGGTCGAGGGGCTGGCGGTGCGTGCGGCGAGGGATCCGAAGCTGGATACGGAGTTGTTGCGGGAGGCGTTGGCTGAGGTTGTGCACAAGTTGATGGAAGAGTAAGTACATGGAGCCCTTCGCCCCTCCGGGGAGAAGGTGGCGGCGGCCGGATGAGGGGCGGCCCTTGCGGGGCCATTGCTACGAAGCGAAGAAAAGCTTTTAGCCTTTCTCGACCCTCCGCTCACCGCTCCGCCCGGCCCCTCACCCCGGCCCTCTCCCCGGAGGGGAGAGGGGGAAAGGCGGCGTGCTTGTTCGCGGTCGACGGACGCGCCAAGCTTGGCCTTTCCCCATCGAGGACTGGCCGTGGACTGGGTCGACCTGCGCAGCGATACCGTGACCAAGCCCACCCGCGCCATGCGCGAGGCCATGCTGCTGGCCGAGGTGGGCGACGACGTCTACGGCGAAGATCCCACGGTCAACGCCTTGCAGGCGAAGCTGGCCGATGAACTCGGCTTCGAGGCGGCGCTGTTCGTGCCGACCGGCACGCAGTCGAACCTGCTGGCGCTGATGTCGCACTGCGAGCGCGGCGACGAATACCTGGTCGGCGCCGACGCGCACACTTACAAGTTCGAGGGCGGCGGCGCCGCGGTGCTGGGTTCGATCCAGCCGCAGCCGATTCCGCACGAGGCAGACGGCAGCTTGGCGCTGGACAAGCTGGCCGCGGCGATCAAACCGGTCGATCCGCACTTCGCGCGCACGAAGCTGCTGGCCCTGGAAAACACCTGGCACGGCCGCGCGCTCCCGCTGGATTACCTGCACGCCGCGCAGAAATTCGCGCGCGAACGCGGGCTGGGCTTTCATCTCGACGGTGCGCGGCTGTTCAACGCCGCCGTGGCCAGCGGCGTGCATGCGCGCGAGATCGCGAGCCTGTTCGATACCGTCTCGGTCTGCCTGTCGAAGGGGCTTGGCGCGCCGGTGGGTTCGGTACTGCTCGGTCCCGGCGCACTCGTGGAGAAGGCGCGGCGCTGGCGCAAGGTGGCCGGCGGCGGCTGGCGCCAGGCCGGCATGCTCGCTGCGGCGGCCATCCATGCGCTGGATCATCACGTGGCGCGCCTGGCCGAGGATCACGCGCGCGCCGCCACGCTGGCGGCACGCATGGGCGAGATTGCCGGGGTGAAGCTATTGGGCCATCACACCAATATGGTGTTCGTGGACGTGCCGGCGGCGCATCTGCGCGAACTCGACGCGCATCTGCGCGAAGCCAGGGTGCGCATCAGCATCGGCTATCTGCCGACCTTGCGGCTGGTCACGCATCTGGATATCGACGACGACGGCGTGGAACGCACCGTCGATGCGTTCCGCGCGTTTTTCCGGCATTGAGGCCTCAGGCCGGCGGCTGGTCGAAGCGCTTGATGAAATCGCGCACCTGCGGATAGACCACTTCGCGCCAGCGGCGGCCGCTGAAGATGCCGTAATGGCCGGCGCCTTCGATCACCTTGTGCGCGCGCCGGTCGGTTGGGATCCCGCTGCACAGCGTGTGCGCCGCCTGGGTCTGGCCAAGGCCGGAGATATCGTCCAGCTCGCCTTCCACGGTGAGCAGGGCGCTCTTGGTGATGGCGGAGGGCGTCACGCGTTCGCCGCGCACGTCCCATAGCCCGCGCGGCAGCAGGAACTGCTGGAACACGGTGTGGATGGTGTCGAGGTAATACTCGGCCGGCATGTCCAGCACGGCGTTGTATTCGTCGTAGAACTTGCGGTGCGCCTGGGCGTCGTCCAGGTCGCCGCGCAGCAGGTCGAGATAGAAATCCCAGTGCGAATTCAGATGGCGGCTGGGGTTCATCGCCACGAAGCCCGCATGCTGCAGGAAGCCCGGATACACCTCGCGGCCATGGCCGGGGTAGTTCGGCGGCACGGTGTGGATCAGGTTGCCCTTGAACCAGCTCAGCGGCTGCGTGGTGGCCAGGCTGTTGACACCGGTGGGATTGCTGCGCGGCTCGATCGGGCCGCCCATCATGGTCAGGCTCAGCGGCGTGGTTTCGCCGCGCGCGGCCATCAGCGACACCGCGGCCAGCACCGGCACCGTCGGCTGGCACACCGAGATCACGTGCAGGCGATGCGCGCCGATATGGCGGATGAACTCCTGCACGTATTCGACGTAGTCATCCAGATGGAACGCGCCTTGCTCGGCCGGCACCATGCGCGCGTCGACCCAGTCGGTGATGTACACCTTGTGGTCGCGCAGCAGGGTGCGCACGGTGTCGCGCAGCAGGGTGGCGTGGTGGCCGGACAGCGGTGCGACGACCAGCACCGACGGCTCGTTCTTCAGGCGCTCGATGGTGTCCTGGTCGTCGCTGTAGCGCTTGAAGCGCTTGAGCTCGCAGAACGGCTTGGCCAGCACGGTGCGTTCGACGATGGCGATGTCCTGCCCGTGCGATTGCACCTGGTGGATATCGAACGCGGGCTTCTCGTATTCCTTGCCCAGCCGGTGCAGCAGTTCGTAACCGGCGGCCATGCGCTGCGCGCCGGGCACCTGGGCGAACGGGCCCGAAGGATCGGTCAGCATCTTCGCGCTGGCATCGGCGTAGTGGCTGAGCGGGCCGAGGAAGGCGCGCTGCCATTCGTGAATCTGATAGAGCATGCGGGAAAGCCGGGCGGGCGGAAAAATCCGATTCTACCTGCTCCCGCGCTTCCGTGCTGCGATGCCGCAAGATTGTTATGCCAATGTAATCAGCGCCTTGCGCAGGTTGGGGTGAGCCGGCAGGCGAACCCAACGATGCGGAGCTCCCGGAGATCGCGATGTTGGGGTTCGCCTGCCGGCTCACCCCAACCTACGGTTTGCGGCAGACGAGCAGGATTTCGTCCACGCCCGTGGTGTCGCCCAGCCCCGCGCGCCACTGCAGCGGCCTCTGCATGCGCACCGCGATCGGCATGAACACGCGGTTGTACCACCACATCGCGCGCTCTCTTTTATGCGTGAGGTACCACTGGCCGATCTCGAGCAGGCGCGAGGATTTCGGCTGCATGCCGTAGACCGCGCTCTGCTCGATGCGGAAGCCGTGCTGCGCCAGGCGCGCATGGATGTCGTCCGGCTCGTAGCGGCGGCAATGGCCGACGAATTCGTCGAACGGCGTCCACGCCGCGGTATGCAGCGGCACCGACAGCAGCAAGGTGGCGCCGGGCGCGGCGACGCGGGCGAGTTCCTTCAGTGCGCCGATGTCGTCCGCCACGTGCTCCAGGATGTCGAACGCGCAGACCAGGTCGAACTGTGCATCGGCATAGGGCAGGGCGCCGATGGTGCCGTGCACCGCGCTGGCGCCGTGGCGGCGCAGCTTGCGCAGCGCCTCGGCGCTGAGGTCGACGAAGCAGGTGTCCTGCAGCGGCAGGCGCGGGCGCAGCCCCGGTGCAATCTCCAGCCGGCGCGTGGATGCGGCGGCCAGTTCGCGCACCAGCGGCCAGGTATTGAAGCGCTCCGGGGGCACCAGCCGGGCTTGCGCCCACAGGGGTTCGTAGAAGCCGCGGTTGGCGGCGGCCAGGTCGGCGTCGCTGCGCGGCGCAGGCGCGAAGTGGGTGGGCATCGGGCTAGTGTGGCTCGGGCCCGGCTGACAAGCGAGTGAATGCGGGCGTGAGTTCTTGCGTCAGGCGATGCGCACCACTTCGGTGCCGGCGATCACGTCGTGCAGCGCGCGCCGGCGCGCATTGGTCAGCGCCCAGGCGAAGTAAATGACCCAGGCAATAAGCACCGCCCACAGCGCCACCGACGTGCTGGATACGCGGGCCAGTTCCAGCAGCAGCAGCGGCGCGGCACCCGCCAGCAGACGGATCAGCGCCTGCGCGAAACGCACCCGTCCGCCATCCACGCGCACCAGCCGCAGGCGCCACGGCCGCATGCCCAGCGTCTGTCCGCCGCGCAGCCACGAGGCGATGAAATACGCCGACAGCACCAGCCCCTGCAGCGGCTGGTACCACCATGCCGTTTCCACGTGGCCGGCGGTGGCGATCAGCTGGCCGCCGGTGGCGCGCTGGCAGGCGTAGCCCACCATGGCAAGGATGGCGATTACCGCCCACAGGTCGTAGAACAGCGCCAGCAGCCGGCGCGGCAAGGTGGCGGGCATAAGCGAAGGATTCGGGATGCTCGGGTTCATTCGTCGGCTTGCGTCCGGCGCGCGCTATGCCCAGCATCTCGCGCATGTCAGAGAAAGCCGCAAGTATCGCCGAAGCCGACCAGCGCAGCATCGCCGCCTTCCTGGAGCGGGTGTGGTCGGAGGACGGCCTGTCCGACCGCACCCTCGATGCCTACCGCCGCGACCTCGAAGGCCTGGCCCGCTGGCTGGCCGGGCGGAACTTGAGCCTGAACCAGGCGCGGCGCCAGCATCTGTCCGAATACCACGGCGCGCAGCCGGTGGCGGTGCGCTCGATGGCGCGGCGGCAGTCCTCGTTCCGCCGCTACTACGGCTTCGTGGCGCGCAACGAGCCGGGCTTCGAAGATCCCACCCTGCTGATCGAACGCCCGCGCACGCCGCGCAGCCTGCCCAAGGCCCTGGCGGAGCGCGAGATCGAAGGCCTGCTGCAGGCGCCGGACCTGGACACCACCCTGGGCCTGCGCGACCGCGCGATGCTGGAGCTGATGTACGCCTCGGGCCTGCGCGTGTCCGAGCTGGTCGAGCTGCCGCTGGCCTCGCTCAATCTGCGTCAGGGCGTGCTGCGCGTCACCGGCAAGGGCGGCAAGGACCGCCTGGTGCCGGTGGGCGAGCTGGCGCTGGAGCGGATCGAGGCTTACCTCGCGGCGGCGCGCCCGGTGCTGGCCAAGGGGCGCCAGCCGGCGGCGCTGTTCCTGAGCAAGCGCGGCGAAGGCATGACGCGGCAGATGTTCTGGACCCTGGTCAAGCGCTATGCGCTGCGCGTGGGCATCGTGGCCAAGCGCATCTCGCCGCACGTGCTGCGGCATTCCTTCGCCACCCATCTGCTGAACCACGGCGCCGACCTGCGCGCGCTGCAGATGCTGCTGGGCCACAGCGCGCTCAGTACCACGCAGATCTACACGCTGGTGGCCAAGGAAGGACTCAAGCGGCTGCATGCGCAGCACCATCCGCGCGGTTGAGACGGGTCCGACGGAGCATTTAGGCGGCCTGTGCGAGAATCCGGCCATCCCCCGATCATTCCGTGCCGAACGGAAGCCAGTGAGGTTTGCGATGTTCAAGAATGGATGGCTGGCCCTGTGCGCCAGCGTGGTTTGCGCGGTGGCGTTCGCCCAGCCGGCGCGCGCCGCCGACGATGCGGCCAAGGCCGGTCCCGAGGACACCGTGCGCCAGGCGGTGCTGGGCCTCGCCAGCAAGGTGAAGATCGAATCGATCAGGCCGGCGCCGCTGCCGGGCTTCTACCAGGTGATCGCCTCCGGCCAACTGGTCTATGTGAGCGCCGATGGCAAGTACATGCTCACCGGCAACCTGATCGACCTGTCCAGCAAGAAGGACATGAGCGACCTGGTCTGGGCCGACTTCCGCAAGGCGCAGCTCGACAAGCTGCCCGTCAGCGACCGCATCGTGTTCGGCCCGGCCAAGCCGCGCTACAAGGTCACCGTGTTCACCGACGTCAACTGCGGCTACTGCCGCGCGCTGCACCAGCACGTGGACGACTTCACCAAGGCCGGTATCGCCCTGGAATACGTGGCCTGGCCGCGCGAAGGCGTGACCAGCACCGCGGGCAACCCCACCCCGACCTATACCGAAATGGTCTCGGTATGGTGCGCGGCGGACCGCAAGGCCGCCTTCAGCGCCGCCAAGGAGGGCAAGCAGCCCAAGTCGGCCACCTGCGCCAACCCCGTGAAGGACGAGTTCGACCTGGGCGTGCGCTTAGGCGTCACCGGCACCCCGACCATCGTGGCCGAGGACGGCACCGTGCTCGGCGGCTACATGACCCCCGATCAGCTGATCGAAGCCCTGCAGAAGCGTGGGATCTAGCCGGTCGGGGGCTGAGGTCTCCGCGGTGTAGAGCCCCTCTCCCACCGGGAGAGGGGTTGGGGTGGGGTACGGGCGGACCGTAACGCTGCGCTCCGCCCGTACCCTCATCCGGCTGCCGCCACCTTCTCCCGGAGGGAGAAGGGAGGCACTCCAGGAGGCTGAGGGGATGCCTGTCCACCCCTCCCCGATGTTGTCCTGCAGCATGGAGTAGAATGGACGGCTTCTCCGCATAGCTCCCGTTCCCCGCCATGATCGCTCTCGACGGGCAGGCCGCCCTTTCCCCGTTCCGCCTCGAACGCCTCAATGCCCGCCTGGATGCCCTGCATCGCGGCGCCCGCGTGCAGGCTTCCTGGTTCGTCTACTTCATCGACGCCGACGCCGCCCCGGAAGGCGAGGCGCGCCAGCGGCTGCTGGAAGTGCTGGAGGCGAAGGAAAGCGCCACCGAGAACGCCTCGCTGTGGGTGGTGCCCCGCCTGGGCACGATCTCGCCCTGGTCGAGCAAGGCCACTGACATCCTCCACGGCGCCGGTTTCGCGGTGCGCCGGGTGGAGCGCGGCGTGGCCTATCAGATCGCCGGCCTGCCCGAGCCGGGCGCGCCCGAATACGACGCGATGATGGCGGTGCTGTGCGACGCCATGACGCAGTCGGTGCTCCATCGCATCGACGAGGCCAAGGGCCTGTTCCTGGCCGGCAAGCCCGGCGACCTGGTGCACATCCCGCTGGGCGGCGACCCGCGCGCGGCCCTGGCCAAGGCCAATGCCGAGCTGGGCCTGGCGCTGGCCGAGGACGAGATCGACTACCTGGCCGAGCGCTACGCCGAGCTGGGCCGCGATCCCACCGACGCCGAACTCTTCATGTTCGCCCAGGCCAATTCCGAGCACTGCCGCCACAAGGTGTTCAACGCCAGCTGGACGCTGGACGGCCAGCCGCAGGACAAGAGCCTGTTCGGCATGATCAAGAACACCCACCAGCATTCGCCCGCCTACACGCTGTCCGCCTACAAGGACAACGCTGCGGTGATCGAGGGCAGCGACGGCAAGCGCTTCTTCAGCGGCGCCGACGGCGTGTGGCGCCGCAGCGGCGAGCGCATCGACTACGCGATCAAGGTGGAAACGCATAACCATCCCACCGCGATCGCACCCTGGCCGGGCGCGGCCACCGGCGCCGGCGGCGAGATCCGCGACGAAGGCGCCACCGGCCGCGGCGCCAAGCCGAAGGCGGGGCTCAGCGGCTTCTCGGTGTCCGACCTGCGCATTCCCGGCCATCCGCAGCCGTGGGAAGTGGAGCGTCCGCTGCCGCCGCGCATGGCCAGCGCGTTCGAGATCATGCGCGACGGCCCGCTCGGCGCCGCCGCGTTCAACAACGAATTCGGCCGCCCCTGCCTGGGCGGCTATTTCCGCACCTACGAGCACGAGACCGGCGAAGCCGGCGTGCGCCGCGGCTACGACAAGCCGATCATGATCGCCGGCGGCCTGGCCAATATCCGCTCCGGCCACGTGCAGAAGCTGGAGATCCAGCCCGGCCACAAGGTGATCGTGCTGGGCGGCCCGGCCATGCTGATCGGCCTGGGCGGCGGCGCCGCCTCGTCGGTCGCTTCCGGCACCTCCAGCGCGGAGCTGGATTTCGCCTCCGTGCAGCGCGACAACGCCGAGATGGAGCGCCGCTGCCAGCAGGTGATCGACAGCTGCTGGTCGCTGGGCGAGAACAACCCCATCGTGAGCATCCACGACGTCGGCGCGGGCGGTCTTTCCAACGCCATTCCCGAACTGCTCAACGATGCGGGCGTGGGCGGCGTGATCGATCTCTCGAAGGTGCCGTGCGACGACCCGTCGCTGTCGCCGATGCAGGTGTGGAGCAACGAATCGCAGGAGCGCTACGTGCTCGGCATCGCCGCCGAGCGCCTGGCCGAGTTCGAAGCGTTCTGCGTGCGCGAGCGCTGCCCCTACGCGGTGGTCGGCGACGCCACCGAAGAGCGCCGCCTGCTGGTCACCGACCCGCGCCGCGAGCTCACCGTCATCGACCTGCCGATGGACGTGCTGTTCGGCAAGGCGCCGCGCATGCACCGCGACGCCAGGCGCGTGAAGCCGCGCATCGACGTGGTGCCGGATCTGTCCGGCATCAGCATGGACGAGGCCCTGCGCCGCGTGCTGCGCCTGCCCACCGTGGGCAGCAAGAGCTTCCTGGTCACCATCGGCGACCGCACCGTGGGCGGCTTGAATCATCGCGATCCGATGGTCGGCCCCTGGCAGGTGCCGGTGGCCGATTGCGCCGTGACCATCGCCGATTTCGACGGCTACGCCGGTGAAGCCATGGCCATGGCCGAGCGCGCGCCGGTAGCCCTGCTGAGCAGCGCGGACGCCGCGCGCCTGGCGGTGGGCGAGGCCATCACCAACCTGGCCGCCGCGCCGATCCGTTCGCTGGGCGAAGTGCGCCTGTCGGCGAACTGGATGGCCGCGGTGAACCACCCCGGCGAAGACGCGGCCCTGTTCGATGCGGTCAAAGCCGTGGGCATGGAACTGTGCCCGGAGCTGGACATCTCCATCCCGGTGGGCAAGGACTCGCTGTCCATGCAGACCGTATGGACCGACGGCGACCAGCCGCAGCGCACGATCGCGCCGGTGTCGCTGGTGGTCACGGGTTTTGCGCGCGTGCACGACGTGCGCCGCACGCTCACCCCGCAGTTGCGCCTGGACCGCGGCGATTCCGACCTGTGGCTGCTGGACCTCGGCGGCGGCCGCGACCGCCTCGGCGGTTCCGCGCTGACCCAGGTGTTCAACCGCGGCGGCGGCGTGCCGCCGGACCTGGACGACGCCGGGCATCTGAAGGGCCTGTTCGACCTGGTGCAGGAAGCCAATGCGGCCGGCCTGCTGCTGGCTTATCACGACCGTTCCGACGGCGGCGCCATCGTCACCCTGCTGGAAATGGCCTTCGCCGGCCATTGCGGCCTGGAAATCCAGCTCGAAGGCTGGGCCGAGGCCGCGCTGCGCGCGCTGTTCAATGAGGAACTGGGCGCCGTGGTGCAGGTGGCGCAGGCCAACCGCGAGGCGTTCGAGGCGCTGCTGGTCAAGCACGGCCTGGCCGGCATGAGCTATCGCATCGGCCATCCGAAGGAAAAGCTCGGCATCAAGCTTTTCCACGGCGGCGAGAAGCAGTTCGCCTGGAAGTGGACCGAGCTGTTCGCCGCGTGGAACGAAACCAGCCACCACATGCAGCGCCTGCGCGACAACCCGCTCAGCGCCGACGCGGAACTGGAATGGCGCCTGGACGATGCCGACCCGGGTATCAGCCCCAAGCTCAGCTTCGACCCGTCCGAGGACGTGGCCGCGCCGCTGATCGCCAAGGGCGCGCGTCCGCGCGTGGCGATCCTGCGCGAGCAGGGCGTCAACGGCCAGGTGGAAATGGCCGCCGCGTTCGACCGCGCCGGCTTCGAGGCGGTGGACGTGCACATGTCCGACCTGGCCAGCGGCCGCATCAGGCTGGCGGATTTCCGCGGTTTCGCGGCCTGCGGCGGTTTCTCGTACGGCGACGTGCTGGGCGCCGGCCGCGGCTGGGCCACCTCGATCATGTACAACGAAATGCTGCGCGCGGAGTTCACCGCGTTCTTCGCCGACACCAGCAAGTTCGCGCTGGGCGTGTGCAACGGCTGCCAGATGCTGTCGCAGCTGAAGGAGATCATCCCGGGCGCGCAGCATTGGCCGAAGTTTTTGCGCAATGCGTCCGAGCAGTACGAAGGCCGCGTCGCCACGCTGGAAGTGCTCGATTCGCCCAGCATCTTCTTCAAGGGCATGGCCGGTTCGCGCATCCCGGTGGCGGTGGCGCACGGCGAAGGCCGCGTGAGCTTCCCGCAGGTGTGCAGCCCGTCGAAGTCCGGCGGCGCGGTGCGCTTCGTCGACAACCGCGGCCGTCCGACCGAGCACTACCCGCTCAATCCGAACGGCTCGCCGGGCGGCCTGGCCGGCTTCACCGCGGCCGACGGCCGCGTGACGATCATGATGCCGCACCCCGAGCGCGTGTTCCGCAGCGCGCAGATGAGCTGGCATCCGGATCACTGGGGCGAGGACTCGCCGTGGATGCGCATGTTCCGCAACGCCAGGGTGTGGTGCGGCTGACAGCCCGCCATAAGCTTGCGACCGGGCGCGCCGCATGAATGCGCCCGGCCAGCGTTTCGCGCGCTGGCTGCTGCTGGCCGGATGGGCGGTACTGCTGGCGCTGCTGCCGTGGTGGCTGGGATGGGCGTTGCTGGTCGTGCTTGCCGCGGGTGCGGTGATCTATGCGCGCCGCTCCCATCCTCGAGGTGAACTCTGCCGCAGCGGCCTGAAGTGGGGCCTGCCGGGCATGCTGTTCGCCGTGCAGCGTGCGCTCGGCGGCGATCTCATTGCCTGGGGCGCGGCCTTGCTCGGCGCCCTGGTCGGCTATTCGCTGGTGGCATTGCTGGAATCGCTGCTGCTGCATCGCGTGCGGCGCGCGTCGGCACCGACGCCGGAATGGAGCGAGCTGGCGATGGCGCCGGTGGGGCCGCCGGCGCGCATCATCGAGCTGGCGCCGGTGCAATGGCGCGATGCGGCCGACGTGCCCGAGCTGCACTACGAAGCCACCGGCCAGGACGAAGGCAACTATCGCCTCGCCGATGGGCACACACTGCGGCGCCTGGGTCCGCGCTGCAGCTTCAGTCCGCAGGGCCGCTGGTTCGCGGCGAACCCGGCCGGCGGCAGCGGCGAGCTGCTGTTCGAGTTCGCACGCGGCAGGCAGCACCGCCTGCGCGGCTGGGAACTGTGCGGCTGGGACCAGGACGATGCTCCGTGGCTGGCGCGCCATGCCGACGGCGTGCCGGTGCCGCTGCACGAAGCACTGGGCCAGGACGCGCCGCGCGATTGATGCTCCCTCCACCGGGATGTCGCGCCGCGGCTATGCCGTTCGCCGGCCGCTCCCCCATACTTGGCGATCATGAATTCAGCCTTCGAAACCACACCCCTCGTCAGCGTGATCGTGGTTGCCGCCGATAGCGGCCCCACGCTGCGCGAATGTGTAGGACGCGTGATGGCATGCGAGGTGCCGCTGGAATTGATCCTGGTGGACAACGGGTCGTCCGATGGCATTCCGCAGGCGATCGAGCGCGCGATGCAGCACGAGTGGCGGCTGCGTCCGCTCTACAACCACGCCAATCTCGGTTTCGGTCCCGCGGTGAATCGCGGCGCCGCGCAGGCGCGGGCCAAGTTGCTGCTGATCCTCAACCCGGACTGCATGCTCGACGACGCCAGCCTGCGGCGCCTGCTGGAACTGCAGCAGGCGCATCCGAAGGCGGGCGTGATCGGCGCGGTGGTGTGCGACGAGCAAGGCCGGCCGGATCGCGCTTCGTATCGCCGCGATCCTTATCTCGGCCGCGCGCTGCGCACCTTCATGGGGCAGGGCGAGGGCGTGAACATCGGCGGCGAGATGCCCGCGGAACCTGTGCAGGTGGAAGCGGTGTCGGGTGCGCTGATGCTGATGCCGCGCGTGGCGTTCGAGAACCTCCGCGGTTTCGACGAGGAATACTTCCTGCACTGCGAAGACCTGGACCTGTGCCGCCGCGCGCGCGATGCCGGCTATCAGGTGTGGCTGGCCGGCGACGTGCGCGTGCTGCACGGCAAGGGCGGCTCCAGCCGGCACCGGCCGGTATTCGTCAGCTGGCACAAGCATCGCGGCATGTGGCGCTGGTTCCGCAAGTTCGATCCGGCGGCACGCAACCCGCTCGTGTCCGCCGTGGTGTGGCTGGGCCTGTGGGCGCATTTCCTGCTGAAGATCCCCGGCCAGTGGCTGCGCCTGCTGCGCCGCCGTCCGGCGCCCGCGGCGAGCGACGCATGAGCGCTGCGCAGGCGCGCGTCGCCACGCTGGCGACGCTGGGGCTGGTCGCGGTCACCACCATCTGGGGTTCCACGTTCTTCCTGATCAAGGATCTGGTCGGGCGCATGGCGCCGGCGGATTTCCTGGCGGTGCGTTTCCTGATCGCGGCGGCAGCGATGCTGCTGCTGTTCCATCGCTCGCTGCTGAGGCTGGGCCGGCGCGAATGGCTGCAAGGTGTGGCGCTCGGCTTGGTGTACGGCGTGGCGCAGCTGCTGCAGACGACCGGGCTGGAACACACCTCGGCCAGCATCAGCGGTTTCGCCACCGGCATGTATGTGGTGTTCACGCCGCTGCTCGGCACCGTGCTGCTGCGGCAGCGTCTGCCGTCCATCACTTGGATTGCCGTGCTGCTCGCCGTCGGCGGCCTGGCCTTGCTGGCGCTGCGCGGTTTCAGCCTTGGCTATGGCGTGTGGATCACGCTGGCGTCGGCTTTGCTGTACGGCCTGCATATCGTGGGGCTGGGCGTGTGGTCGCGGCCGGGGCATGCGTTCGCGCTGTCGACTTTGCAGATGCTGGTGATCGCCGCCGTGTGCCTGCTGGCTACGCTGCCGCATGGCCCTTCCTTGCCGCCGGATGCGAAGGCATGGGTGGCAGTGGTGTATATGGCCTTGGCCGCCGGTGCCGGCGCGATGCTGGTGCAGACCTGGGCGCAGGCGCATATCAGCGCGACGCGGGCGGCGATCGTGATGACGACGGAACCGGTATTTGCCGCCGGGTTTGCCGTGGCGTTCGGCGGGGAAGGGCTGACGTGGCGGATGCTGGCCGGCGGGGCCTTGATCCTCGGAGCGATGTATCTGGTGGAGCTGGCGCCGAGGCGCTCGAATGCTTTGCCTGCCGAGGCCGCGCACCACGAAGTGTAGGTTGGGGTGAGCCGCAGGCGAACCCCAGCGTCGCGGTGCACATGAGCGTGACGATGTTGGGGTTACTGGCTGCATCAGCAGCCAGCCCTTCGGGCCATCCGCTACGCGGATGTTCGCTACGGCATCCTGCCTTCGCAGTCGCCTACCGCTCACCCCAACCTACGGCGCTTTCTTCGTCCGCGGCTGCATCGCAATCCGCACCAGATAAACCACGATCGCGATATTCCCCAGCAGCACCACCAGCTTCAGCCAGCTGAAGTGCGCAATCGTCTCGTAGAACTCCACCGGCACCAGCGACCCGGTGGCGATCACCGTGAACCACTCCGCCCAGTGCTTGCGCAGCCACAGCCCCGTGCCCTCGGTGGCGAAGATCGCCGCATACGCCAGCGCCACGATCCCCACCGCCACGAACTTGCTCGGCCCCTGCTCCATCAGCAGATTCACCAGCTGCCAGCGCAGATGGTTGCTGTCCGTGAGCGACAGGTGCTCCAGCCAGTGCACCAGATGATCGAAGCTCTCCTGCCGGTTGAGCCTGAAGGCGGCGATCGCGACCAGGATCAAGCCGACGGTCTTGAATGCCTTGTAGATGGCGATGATGCGCAGGCCGAGACTGTGCTGCGCCTCGATTTCCGAGCTGGGCCGGGTGAGATGGCGGTCTGAGTGGGTCATGGTGGCCGGGGACTTGGCGATGTCCCATTGTCGCCGGAGCCGCCCTGGGGCGGGAATAGCCCAGGAGATTATGGGGCGGCTTGGTGATCCGACCCGGCAATGTGCAAATTTTGCACGTTAGTCCACTCGCTGAATGCATGGCCCTGCCGATGGGTGATACGAGCCAGGAAGGTCTTCAGAACCGGCACTGGGCTATTGGAAAAATCCAGGCGCTCATTGGACCGCACGCCAGCAATATCCCGTGCTTCCCCAAAAGCGCTTCAGGGATCGCACAACGTGGCTACGCCCAGCAGTCATAGCATTGCGTCCATGCAGATGGATGCTGCTCGCCATTGCGTTCCTTTTTCGCCTCTGTCCCAAGCAGGCAACACCCCCGCGCAGCCTGCGCGGTCCGGGTAATTCCGCGCTCCATATGTCCTTGCTATGGCTGCCTTCAAGGCGGCCGCCAGGTTTCCGCGGTCCATGGATAGCTCGCGGCCCCAGGGGGTATTCAAAATGAGGCAATTCGCATGTCGAAATCCAATAACCATGTCCTGCGCCGCCGCGAGCTGTATGTGGCGGCCGCGCTGATCCTTCCGGCCAGCGCGTTTGCGGCGATCACGCCGGTGGCGGGCGGGGCGAGCGTGCTGCCGGGCAATACGCCGGTGGTGAATATCGTTGCGCCCAACGCGGCGGGTGTATCGCACAACCGCTTCGAAGCGTTCGGTGTCGATGCGTCGGGCGTGGTGCTCAATAACAGCGTCAAGGCGGTGAAGTCGCAGCTCGCCGGCCAGATCGACGGCAATGCGAACTTCACCGGCCGCGCGGCCCAGGTGATCATCACCGAGGTTACCGGGAAGACCGCCACCGCGCTGAACGGCGCCATGGAAATCGCCGGGCAGCGCGCCACCCTGGTGGTGGCCAATCCGAACGGCATCAGCGCCGACGGCGCCAGCTTCATCAACGCCTCGCGCGTCACGCTGACCACCGGCACGCCGCAGCTGGATCGCTATGGCCGGCTGAATGCGCTGGAGGTGAATCAGGGCGTGATCAGCGTGACGGGCAAGGGGGTCGATGCGACCGGCGCCCAGCGCGCCGACTTGCTTGCACGCAGCGTGGAACTCAATGCCAAGCTGCAGGCCAGGCAGCTGAGCGTGGTCACCGGCGCGAACAAGATCGGCTATGCCAGCGGGCGCATTTCCGCGGCTGACGCCGCCGGTACGGCGCCGACGGTGGCGCTGGACGTGGCCGAGCTGGGCAGCATGTATGCCGATGCGATCCAGATGGTCGGCACCGAGCAGGGCGTGGGCGTGAACATCGCCGGCAAGATCGAAGCGGCGACTGGTTCGCTGAGCCTGGCCAATGCCGGTTCGGTGGATATTGCCGAATCGGCGACGCTGAAGACGCAGCGCTATGCGGACCTCAGCGCCGGTTTGAACGGCTGGGGTTATCCGATCGCCGACGATGCCGGCGTGAACGTGGCGGGCAAGGTCGACGCCGGTTCGCTCACGGTGAACAGCTCCGGCGCGCTGAAGGTGGCCAAGTCCGCCACGCTGACCGCGAAGAACGACGTCTATCTGCGTGCCGGCGATCGCTACGGCTATGCGGCCGACAGCGGCATCGACATGGCGGGCAAGGTGCAGGCCACCTCCGGCTCGGTGTCGGCCAGCGCGTCCGGTGCGATGAAGATCGCCGATGGCGGCAGCGTGCAGGCGCAGCGGGATCTGTATCTGTCGGCATCGAATATGGACAACGCCGGCGCGATGACCACGGTCAAGGGCAATATCTACGCGCGCGGCCCGGGCTTCTGGTCCAGCCAGTCGAGCAAGTTCGCCAACACCGGCTCGATCTCCGCCGGCGGCCGGGCCTACGTCACGGGCTTCGACGACAAAACAGTGAACGGAACCATCCATACCGCCAAGGGCGACTTCCTTCTGGACGAATACGGCCATCAGCTGAAGTCGGGCAGCGAGGATCACACGGGCTCGGACTTCAAGGCGAAGTGGGGCAGCTGGATGTGGTGAGCTGACATCCCGTCAGCGGTTTGAAAAAAAGACGGCCGGGGCGCAACCCCGGCCGTTCTGTTTTTCACGGAAGGCCATTCAGCAGCAGCGCCCGCCCGTTCCTTTGTATCGCGCGACTTGCCGCTCGCGGAAAAACTCCGCATACGTAGGCACCGCACGCTCGGGATGATGTTCGCGCAGATGCCGCACATACACGTCGTAATCCGGAACACCGCAGCACAGGCGGGCGGTCTGCACCGCCCATTTCCGGAATGCCTGGAAGCTGGCTTTCATGGCATGGCCCTCAGCGGGTGGGAACGCCGTCCAGCGCCACGTACGGTTCCTCGTGCGCGGTGGGATGGTTGATGCGCCAGGCTTTCATGATGGCGTTGATGGCGAAGCCGGCCATGCTTACCACCAGCAGCATGAAGATGCCGGTAAGCGCGGCGTCCACGTAGTTGTTGGTGACGATGCGCTGCATTTCTTCAGTGGTCTTGGCCGGTGCCAGAAGCTTGCCGTCGGCGGCGGCCTGGGCGTATTTCTGCGCGGCGGCGGTGAAGCTGATCGAGCCGGACAGCTTGTAGTAGCCGGCCGTCAGCGTGCACACCACCAGCCAGATCGCCGGAATGCCCGGCACCCACACATAGCGTTCGCGCTTGAGCTTCACCGTCACCACCGTGGCCAGCATCAGCGCCACCGCCGCGAGCATCTGGTTGGCGATGCCGAACAGCGGCCACAAGGTGTTGATGCCGCCCAGCGGATCGACCGCGCCCTGGTACAGGAAATAACCCCACAGGCCGACGCAGATCGCGGTGGCGATGAGGTTGCCCAGCCACGATTCGGTGTGCTTCAGCGGCTCGTGCACGAGGCCGGCGATCTCCTGGATCATGAAGCGGCCCACGCGCGTGCCGGCGTCCACCGTGGTGAGGATGAACAGCGCTTCGAACAGAATCGCGTAGTGGTACCAGAACGCCATCATGCCTTCGCCCGGGATGATCCCGTGCAGCAGCTGGGCCATGCCTACCGCCAGCGTCGGCGCACCGCCGGCGCGGCTGAGGATGCTGCTCTCGCCGATGTTCTTGGCCGTGTTCAAGAGTTCATCCGGCGAGACCACGAAGCCCCACTGGCTGATGGTGGTGGCGGCCTGCTGCGCGGTGGTGCCGATCAGCGCGCCGGGCGAGTTCATCGCGAAGTACACGCCCGGATGCAGCGAGGCGGCGGCGATCAAGGCCATGATGGCGACGAAGGCCTCCATCAGCATGCCGCCGTAGCCGACCATGCGCGCCTCGCCTTCATTGCTGAGCAGCTTGGGCGTAGTGCCGGAGGCAATGATCGAGTGCCAGCCCGAGACGGCGCCGCAGGCGATGGTGATGAACAGGAACGGGAACAGGTTGCCCTGGAACACCGGGCCGCTGCCGTCGACGAACTTGGTCAGCGCAGGCATCTGCAAGGTCGGCGCGGCCAGGAAGATCGCCAGCGCAAGCAGCGCGATGGTGCCGATCTTGAGGAAGGTGCTGAGGTAATCGCGCGGCGCCAGCAGCAGCCACACCGGCAGCACCGAGGCGCAGAAGCCGTAGGCAATCAGCAGCCAGGCCAGCGCCTTGGCGTCGAAGTCGAACGCGGCGGCCCAGGCCGGCGAAGCGGCGATGAAAGCGCCGGACCAGATCGCCAGCAACAGCAGGATCAGGCCGATGATCGACACTTCGAGAATCCGGCCCGGCCGGATATAGCGCAGATACACGCCCATCAGCAGCGCGATCGGAATGGTGCAGGCCACCGTCCAGGTGCCCCAGGGGCTGTGCGTCAGCGCCTTGACCACCACCAGCGCCAGCACCGCCAGCACGATCATCATCAGCACCAGCACGCCGAACATGGCGACGATGCCGGCCACCGGCCCCAGTTCGTCGCGCAGCATGTTGCCGAGCGAGCGGCCGTCGCGGCGTACCGATAAACCGAGAATCATGAAGTCCTGTACCGCGCCGGCGAACACCACGCCGAACAGGATCCACAAGGTGCCGGGCAGATAACCCATCTGCGCCGCCAGCACGGGGCCGACCAGCGGGCCGGCGCCGGCGATCGCGGCGAAATGGTGGCCGAACACCACCCACTTGTCGGTGGGCACGTAGTCGAGCCCGTCGTTGCGCAGCACGGCCGGGGTGGCGCGGCTGGGGTCCATGCGCAGCACGTAGGCGTTGATGAACTTGCTGTAGAAGCGGTAGCCGATCACGAACACGGCGATCGACGCGGCGACCAGCCAGATCGCATTGATCGGTTCGCCGCGGCGCAGGGCCACGACGCCTAGACACCACGCGCCGACGATGGCGATGGCGGCCCAGAGGATCTTGCCCGCTGGGCTGGGTTTGCTGACGGCGGTATGCATGAACGGACTCCCACGGATGCTCATCCGCAAGGGTCCGCTCCGCGCCGACAGGGGTCAATGCCGGCGCGCGGCCGCCGGCATTAGCCATTGGTCGAATGGTTGCGCGCGCCGCTCCATGCGGCGCTGCCGCAAAGTTCAGCCTGCCGATTCGGCCGGCGTCCCGGCCAGCACCGCCGCCAGTGCCTGGGCCAGCTGCTCGCCGTGCAGCGGCTTGCGCAGGAAACCGTCCATGCCGGCGGCATAGGCGCGGCTTTCCTCGTCGCCGCCGGAGCGCGCGGTGATGGCGATCATCGGCAGGCGGCCGTCCTGTTCGCGCGAGCGCACCAGGCCGGCCCACTGGAAGCCGTCGAGGCCGGGCAGGTCCAGGTCGACCAGGGCGGCGTCGAAGCGCTGGCGCTCCAGCGCTTCCATCGCGTGCAAGGCGTTTGGCACGTGTTCCACCGCGTGGCCCTGCGCTTCCAGCAGGCCGGCGATCACCGCGGCCACGGTCGGGTCGTCCTCCAGCAACAGCAGCTGCCAGCGCGGGCCTTCGCCGCCGCGTACCGCGCTTTCCACCGGCGAGGCCGCGGCCGGCAGCGGCAGGTGCACGCGGAAGCTGCTGCCCTTGCCGGGCGCGGAATCCAGTTCGATGCGCCCGCCCATCAGGCCGGCCAGCTCGCGGCAGATCGCCAGGCCGAGGCCGCTGCCGGAACCGCGCTGCGGGCTGTCCAGCTGCTGGTAGTGCTGGAACAGCTTGGCCTGGTCGGCGGCGGCGATGCCGGGGCCGGTGTCGCTGACCACGAAGACGAGGCCGTCGCCGTCGGTGTTCAAGCTCAGCCGCACTTCGCCGCGCTCGGTGAACTTCAAGGCATTGCCGCTGAGGTTGAGCAGGATCTGCCGCACGCGCACCGCATCGCCGGATACATGCGGCGGCACGTCCGCGCCCACGTGCACGCGCAAGGCGAGCCCCTTGCTCACTGCCTTGCCGCGCTGCAGGTCCGCCACGTCGAGCAGCAAGGCGTAGGGATCGAACGGTGCGGGATGGAGCTGCAGCCGCCCGGCTTCGATGCGCGCCAGATCCAGCGCGTCGTTGACCAGGGTGAGCAGCACCTCGCCGGAGTTGCGGATGGTCTGCGCATAGTGCCGCTCCGTCGTGCCGAGCGGGCGGCTCAGCAGCAGTTCCGCCATGCCCAGCACGCCGGTCATCGGCGTGCGGATCTCGTGGCCCAGCTCGGCCAGGAACTGCGTCTTGGCGCGGCTGGCGGCCTGGGCCAGCTGGTGTTCCTGGGTGATCAGCTCCAGCCGGTGGCGCTGCGCCTGGCGCCGGCGCATGGCGGCGAGCAGGGCGGCGAACAGCAGGGCCAGCAGCAGCGCATAGGCCAGCCAGGCCCACCAGCGCAACCACGGTGGACTGTCGGCATGGATCGCCAGCGCCGGCGTTTCGCCCCAGGCGCCGTCGGGGCCGGCCGCCTGCACGTGCAGCACGTAGTCGCCGCCGGGCAGCTGGGTGAAGCTGCGGTCGCCGCGCGCGCCGGTCTCCACCCAGTCGCTGTCCAGGCCGTCCAGGCGGAAGCGGTAGCGCGTGCGTTCCGGTGCAAGGTAGGTGAGCGCGCGCGCGTTGACGGTGAGATCGCGGTCGCTCCAGTCCAGCTGCCACGGCTGCGCATCCGCGGCCAGGCGCATCGTCTTGCCGCCGCGGCGCACGGTGCCGTCCTCCAGCCGCACGCGCGGTTCGCGCGAGTGCTCGCCGATGGACTCCGGCACGAAGATCGCGATGCCGTCGCTGGTCGCCGCGGCCACGCGTCCGTCGGTCAGCAGCACCTGGTTGACGTTGGTGAACTGGGCATCCGGCAGGCCTTGCTCCAACCCCGGCTCGCGCACGTTGCCGCTGGCGGGGTCGTAGCGCCACAGGCCGCTGCGCGAGAAGAACCACAGCCGGCCCAGGCCGTCGGCGTGGATGCCGAGCAGGTCGTTGAGCGGATGCTGGCGATAGATCGGGTAACTGCCGGCCGGCGCGGCGCGCAGGCCATCCAGCCGGTAGGCGCTGAGGTTCTGCTCGTCCACCAGCCACAGCTTGCCGTCGCGCAGCGCGAGGAAATTGAACGGCGTCGCCGGCACGCCTTCGATCGCCCTGGCCTGCGCATCGCCCGGCGCCCAGCGCAGCACGCCGGCGCTGGTGGCGAACCACAGCGCGCCGTCGTACAGGCGCATGTCGCTGAGCGTGAGGTCCTTGGCGTGCGGGCCGAAGCTGAGCGGCCGCGCCTTGAACGTGTCCGGGTCGTAGGCCTGGACGCCGTCGTCCATCTGCAGATACGCCGTGCCGTCGGCGCCGAACACAATGCGCTCGGCCATCGGTGCGTCCAGCTCGGTGGCTTTGTCGCCGTCGACCACGAAGCTGCCGCTGGCCGAGGCGATCCACAGCCGGCCGCGCGCGTCTTCGGCGATGCAGTTGGCGCTGCGTCCCTGCGGGATATGGAAGGCCAGATGGCGCACCTTGCCGGTGGCCAGGTCCAGGCGGTCGATCGCGCCCTTGGCGCCGGCCAGCCACAGATGGTCGCCGCCGTTGCCGGCGATGGCGTAGTAAGCGCCGGGCACGATGCTGTCCGGGTTTTCCGGCACGTGCGTGACGTACTGGAAGTCGGCCCAGCGCGGCGACAGATAGGCCAGCCCGTCGTAGCTGCCGATCCACAGGCCGCCTTCGTGGTCGCGCAGCAGCTGGGTGATGAAGCCATTCGGCAGGCCGTGGCGCTGCAGCGGGCGCGGTTCGAGATGGCGGTAGCTGCCGTCGGCTTCGCGCAGATAGATGCCGTCGTGGGTGCCGATCCACAGCCGGTGCTGCGCGTCGGCGGCCAGCGCGTAGACCAGCGTCTGCGGCAGCACGTCCGGCGCCACCGGCACCGCGCTGGACGCAGCCGGCGCCAGCGCGTACAGGCCGCGGTTGCCGGCGATGTACAGCGTGCCGTCGATGCGGGCGAGCTGGTAGATCTTCAGCGGCTTGTCGCGCGACGCATCGTCGGGGCGTTCGAACGCGACGTGGCTGAGGCGGCCGTCCGGCGCGCGCCGGTCCAGGCCCTTGCCGGTGCCGATCCACAGCGTGCCGTCCGCGTCGGCCAGCAGCGAGTACACGGTGTCCGAAGCGAGCGTGGCGGGATCGGCGGGGTCGTGGCGGAAATGATCGAAGCCGCGCCCGTCGGCGCGCATGCGGTCCAGGCCGACGTCGAAATGGCCGACCCACAGCGGCCCCTGCGGCGGCTGCGCCAGCGCGGTGACGTCGTCGCTGCCGGCCGAGGCGGGGTCGGCCGGATCGTGCCGCCAGTGCTCGAAGTTCTCGTGCGCCGCGTCGTAGCGCACCAGGCCATCGCGGCTGCCGCCCCACAGCTGTCCCTGCGCGTCCACCATCAAGGTGGCCAGCGGCGCGGCGGACAGCGAGCGCGGATCGCGCGGATCGTGCCGCCAGACGCGGAAGCGGTTGCCGTCGTAGCGCGCCAGCCCCGATTCGGTGGCTACCCACACATAGCCGCGGCCGTCCTGGGCCAGCGCGTCGATATTGCTGCTGGGCAGGCCTTCGGCCATGCCGTAGTTGCGGAAGCTCGGCGCGACCCAGGCCGGTGGCGGTGCGCCGGTTGCGGCGGCGGCCAGCAGCGTCTGCAGGATCAAAGCGGAAAACAACGGTCGGTCTCCTCGCCGGCCTGGCGGCGCTGCGCCGGAGCGGGTGGTGAATGGGCATTCGATGGCATGGCCCCGGATGCGCCCCGGCGCATCCTGCGCCAGCTTGCCCGGTCGATGATGCCGCATCGGCTGCGGGCGTGCCGTTTTCGCGTTCACACCGCTTGCACGCCGCACTAAGCTGGCGGCTCCGCCGCGCCTTGCAAAGCGAGCGCGCGGCCCTCAGTCAAAAAGCATCGTCGACGCATCGAGGCCAGCATGATCCGCGAGATTCTGAAGATGGGCGACCCGCGCCTGCTGCGTGTGGCGCCACCGGTGCCGGATGCGATGATCGGCAGCGCCGAGCTGGATGCACTCATCCAGGACATGTTCGACACCATGCACGATGCCGGCGGCGTCGGCCTGGCCGCGCCGCAGATCGGCGTGGACCTGCAGCTGGTGATCTTCGGCTTCGACCGTTCCGAGCGTTATCCGGACGCACCCGCGGTGCCGCGCACCATCCTGCTCAATCCGGTGATCCTGCCGCTGTCGCAGGACATGGAAGAAGGCTGGGAAGGCTGCCTGTCGGTGCCCGGCCTGCGCGGCGCGGTCAACCGCTACACCATGATCCGCTACCAGGGCATCGACCCGAAGGGCGAGAAGATAGACCGCGACGCGCAGGGCTTCCATGCGCGCGTGGTGCAGCACGAATGCGATCACCTGATCGGCCGGCTGTATCCCTCGCGCATCACCGATTTCGGCAAGTTCGGCTTTACCGAAGTGCTGTTCCCGGGCATGGACCCGGGCGCGGACGACTGAAGCGCGTTCAGCCCGCGCGCTGCCACGCGCTCCACGGCCGCCCGCGTGGGGCGCGCCGTTCCGCCAGCGGCGCTTCCGGCAAGTCGAACCAGAACGTGCTGCCGCGCCCCGGCGCGGAGCGCAGGCCGATGTGCGTGCCGAGCAGGCGCGCCAGGCGGTCGCCGATGGTCAGGCCCAGCCCGTAGCCGTCGCGGCGCGGGTTCTCCGTATCGGGCAGCTGCACGAATTCCTCGAAGATCTGCTGCTGGTGGTTCTCGGCAATGCCGGGGCCGTTGTCGCGCACCTCGATGCGCACGGCGTGGTTGCGCCGGCGCGCGGCGATCAGCACGCGGCCCATCGGCGCATTGGCGATGGCGTTGCTGGCCAGCTGCAGCAGCAGGCCGGCGGCCAGTTCCGCGTCGCCGTGGAGACGGTGGTGGCTGCCGTGCCAGGTCAGGGTGACGCCGCGGCGGGCGGCTTCCTCGGCCAGCCAGGTGCGGTCGTGCAGGAACAGTTCCGCCGCGCTGAATTCGGCCGGGCGCACCACCACCACGCCGGCATCCAGGCGCGAGATTTCCAGCAGGCCTTCCAGCAGTCGCGTCATCGAGGCCACGCTGGTGCGCATGTGCGTGAGCAGGGCCTGCTGGTCCTGGTCGGGGCCGGGGTTGAAGTTGGCGGCGAACAGCTGCAGCGCCTGCAGCGGCTGGCGCAGGTGATGGTTGACCAAGGCAATGAAGCGCGACTTGCCGCGCGCGGCGGCATGGCGCTGGCGCATCACGTCCTGGCGCGCCGAGCGCCAGGCGCGCGGCCAGCCGTCCGCCAGGGACAGTTCCAGCGCGCGTTCCAGTTCGCCGAATTCGCGGGTGGAGGCCGTCACCGCCAGCGGCGGCAGGCGGTCTTCCTCCAGCGCGCGGCGCAGTTCGGCCAGCGGCCGCAGCACGTGGCGGCGCAGCGACCAGCGCGCCAGCCAGGCCAGCAGCAGGATGCCGCAGGCGCACAGCGCGCCGAGCAGCCAGGTGACGGCCTGGGCGCGGCGCACGGGGCCGAGCTCGGCCTGCGCGGTCAGCAAGGGGCGGTTGCCGGCGGTGCCGGCCAGCTCGCGGCGGTAGTTGCCGGCGTCCTGTTCGGGCAGGGCGCTGCCGCTGTTCCATGCCGGGCCGTCCGGATAGCTCAGGGTCACCTGGCGCAGCAGGCCGTCGCGGCGGGCCTCGTCCAGGATGCCCTGCGGCGCGGCCAGCGCCTGATCCACCGCCAGCGCGCCGGCCAGCTGTTCCACGCGCAGGGCGGCGCGGGCATCCGCCCGTTCGCCTTGCATGCCGGCTATCTGCGAGGTGAGCACGGCGACCAGCACCAGGGAGGCGAGGGTGGCGGGCAGTACCGCATCCAGGAGCAGCCGGCGCAGAAGGGATTCGCTGGCCATCGGCTCAGCCTCCGCCGGCGGGGCGCCGGCCGGGCTGGCCGCCAAGCAGGGCTGGAGCAGGGCACTGCGGCAGGGGCACGGCTGGAGTCGTGGACATGAACGGTCGCGGCAGCGGTTGATGGCGGGGCGCGGCGGGCGCCTTGGTGCCGGTCCATGGCATGCGGCCACTCTAGGCGAGCCCGTACGGCCATTCGATACGCTGTTCGAACTAGCTTCTCGGCGTATGGACCGAAGATGTGACGAAGCCGTGCATGACGCGGCCATGTTTTGCGGCTACCGTGCCCGGCCAGGGGCCCGCCGGGCCCGTCCTCGAGGCTCTGGAGATCGCCATGTCGACCCGTTTCCGTCCGCTGTTCGCGCTGTCCCTGCTGTGTCTGGCCGCTTCCGCGGCCGCCGTCGAACTCCCGGCCAACCTGCCCAAGCGCAAGGCCGGCCTGTGGGAGATGCAGATGGGCATGGCCGGCGGCCAGTCGCAGACCATGAAGGTGTGCCTGGACGAAGCCACCGACAAGGCGATGTACCAGATGGGCGCGCAGATGAGCGGCTCGATGTGCAGCAAGTTCTCGCTTGCCGTGAAGGACGGCGCCGTGGTCGCCGACGGCGTGTGCAGCCTGCCCGGCCCGCAGGGCAACGTCACCATGACCAGCCACAGCGAAACCCGCTTCCAGGGCGACAGCTCCTACAGCACCACCGGCCACGTGAAGTACGACCCGGCCGTGATGGGCCACAGCGAGGCCGACGTCAGCAGCAGCGGCAAGTGGGTCGGCGCCTGCGCCGCGGGCCAGAAGCCGGGCGACATGATTCTGCCGAACGGGCAGAAGGTGAATATCAACGACATGGCGGCGGCCAGGTAGGTTGGGGTGAGCCGCAGGCGAACCCCAACAGGAGCTTGGGGTTCGCCTCACCGGACATCATCGCCATCACCTGCGTAGGTTGGGGTTCGCCTGCGGCTCACCCCAACCTACGGCGACGAAATCGCCAATCGCTTCACCAGCGCCCGGTGGTCGTCATCCAGCTTCTTCAGCCGCGCATCCAGCGCCGCGCTGTTCACCCACTGCGCACCCAGCGCGCGCCGGCGCTCCAGCGTGTAGGCGATGTCCGCGAACGGCACCAGGGTGTCGTTGCCGGCGGGGGCGAAGCCGCTGATGTCGTGGATCAGCTTCAGCCTGGCCAGCTCCGCCGCGCCGTTCTTGCCCTTGGCATAGCCGGTGAAGAACGCGGCGATGCGCTGGCGCAGCTCCGGCGGCAGGTCGGTGCGCATGATCACCACCGCGTGCGGGATCAGGCTGGACTTCCACAGGATGCGCAGCCGCGCGTACTGCTCGGGGAAGCGCTGGGCGAAGCGCTCCAGGTCGGCGGTGTTGTTGGTGGCGAGGTCCGCCTCGCGGTTGGCCACGGCCAGCGCGTTGTTCTGGTGGTTGTCCACCGCGACGCTGGCGAAGAAGGTGTCCGAATCCAGCCCGCGGCCGGCGAACAGCTGGGTCTCCGGCACCACATAGCCGGACACCGACAGCGCCTCGCCGCGCGCGTAACGCCAGTGCCCGGGCTGGCGGAAGATGTCGTCCACGCCGCGGATCGGCGAGTTCTTCTCCACCAGCAGCACCGAGTAATAGCCGCGCGAACCGTCGCCGCGGGTGAGCTGGGCGAACACGCGCATGCGGTCGCGCGCCACCGCGTCCAGGGCCAGCTTGCCCGAGACGAAGGCCAGGTCGATGCGGTCCTCGGCCAAGGCTTGCGCCAGGCCTTCGTAGGTGCTGACCGACAGCGGCCGCACATGGCGGTGCAGGCTGTGCTCCATGTCGTCCAGCATCGGCCGCCAGGCTTCCAGCGACTCGGACGGCCCGCCGATGGGCAGGATGCCGAAGATGAGCGGGCGTTCCTCCGGCGCCGGCGCGGCGGCGGCGAAGCCGCTCAGCAGGCCGGCGAGCAGCGCCAGTGCGCGCGCAAAAAAGCGCACCTTGGCCGGTAGCGACCGGCCATGCCGTAAGCCTGCGGACCGTCCCTCGCGCAACGCTTTTCTCCCCCGGCGGTCGGCGAAACGGGTCGCCGTGTCGGGGCGGCTCCTCCACCCCGGATGGGGCCGAAGCATACGCCATGGGCGGCGCGCCGGAAGCGGAGCGCCGCACGCTGGCCGCACGGAAGATTCAAAGCCCGCTGATGCGCCGCGAGGCCACCACCGCCTCAACGCGGTTGCGCACGTTGAGCGCGCGGAAGATCGCCGCCAGGTGGATCTTCACCGTGCCCTCGCTGATGCCCAGGTCGCGCGCGATCAGCTTGTTGGGCTTGCCCTGCGAGAGCAGGCGCAGCACGTCGATCTGGCGCTCGGTGAGCAGCTTGCGCAGCCGCTCCTCCAGCGAGTCGATGCCGTTGGACGCGCCGGGCGGCGGCGGT
The DNA here is from genome assembly GCF_012275375.1 of Dyella sp. SG609. GTDB lineage: Bacteria > Pseudomonadota > Gammaproteobacteria > Xanthomonadales > Rhodanobacteraceae > Dyella_D > Dyella_D marensis. Next base: position 244,331 of record NZ_JAAZQJ010000003.1, read on the forward strand.
ACGGCGACGTGCCGTTCGTCCAGCATCATCGGCGGCACGTAGGTGCCGCCGGACAGCACCAGGCGCACGGCCGACAGCATCACCTCGGGCGAATACGCCTTCGGGATGAAGCCGCGCGCGCCGGCGGAAAGCAGTTCCTTCATCAGCGCAGGGTCTTCCGAGCCGGACAGCACGATCACCGGCAGCCCCGGCAAGGCGCGAATGGTCTCCAGCAGATGCGCCGTGCCGTGCGCGCCGGGCATGGCCAGGTCGATCAGGGCCAGGCGCAAGGTACGCGCGTCTTCGCTGCGGATCAGGTCGCGCAATTCGTCCACATCCTGCGCTACCGCGAAATCCGTCTCCGGCCCTAGCTCGGCGAGCTTGAGCTTGACTCCTTCGACGATCAGCCGATGGTCGTCCGCGATCAATATCCGCATGTCGCTCCCCATGGCGCCGGCATCCTCCCGTCCCTCGCGGCGCGCGCCAGCAACATAGTGCCAGTGCTTACCCGTCGCAACCGCGTTCTGATTCGCCATATGGCCTAGACGCTAGGTGATAGGGGCGTGAACCCCCCGGTGGAGATCGGCATGCCCCGGCCGGTCACGCGCAAGGTCACCATCGCCTCGCGCAGCTGCTCCGGCGAGACCGGCTTGTACAGCACCGGAATCCGCGCGGCCATGATGGCGCGCAGGCGGTCGCTGCGCGTCTCGCCGGTGATCAGCAGGCGCGGGAACGGTTCGAAGCCCAGCTCGGCATAGCGGCGATCCAGTTCGGCCAGCACGTCCAGGCCGCTCTCGTTGTCGCGCAGGCGCAGGTCGGACATCACCAGGTCCGGCGGCGTCACCCAGGTTTCCATTGCCTCCAGCGCCTGCACGCGGTCCTCGGCCACCGCCACGTCGCAACCCCAGCTGCGCAGCAGATAGCGGATGCCGGAAAGGATCGCCGGCTCGTCGTCGATCACCAGCACGCGCATGCCGGAAACGTCCAGCGCCGCCTCGTCCACCTCCATGCGGGTGGGGTGCTGCGGCGGCACTTCCGGCAGGTGGAAGCTGAAGACGCTGCCGCGCGCCGGCGTGGATTTCAGCAGCACGCGCGTGTCGAGCAGTTCGGCCAGGCGCTGCACGGTGGCCAGGCCCAGCCCCAGCCCGCGGCGCGGGCCCGAATCGTGTTCGCCGCTGCCGTGGTGGTCGACGCGGTAGAACTCGTCGAACACGCGCGCCTGGTGTTCCGGCTCGATGCCGCTGCCGGTGTCCCACACGTCGACGCGCACGGTGCCGTCCTGGCGGCGGCGCGCCACCACCAGCACGCCGCCTTCGTGCGTATAGCGCAGCGCATTGCTCACCAGGTTGTTGAGGATGCGCGCCAGCATGGTGCGGTCGCTGCGCACCCACAGGTGCGTGGTGCGCATCACCAGGCGCAGGCCGTGCTGCTCGGCGATCATGCGGAAGTTGCGGCTGACTTCCTCGAACACGTGGTCGAGCGGGAACTCGCTGATCTCGATCTGCATCGCGCCGGTTTCCAGGCGCGACAGGTCCAGCAGCTCGCTGAAGAGATGGTCCAGCGCTTCCACGCATTCCTGGATGTGCGCGATGCGGTCCAGGCGCACCGGGTCGCGTTCGTCCACCGACAGCGAAGACGAGAACAAGGTCAGCGCGTACAGCGGCTGGCGCAGGTCGTGCGAGGCGGCGGCGAGGAAGCGCGCCTTGGCCACGCTGGCGGCTTCCAGCGCGGCGTTCTTGCGCGCCAGTTCCACCGTGGCGTGTTCGATTTCCTGCTCCATGCCGCGCTGCACGTCGAACAGCGCGGCGGCGGCGCTGTTGAAGCCGCGCTGCAGTTCGCCGATTTCGTTTTCGTCGGTGACTTCCACTTCCACGCGGCGGTCGCCGCGCCCCAGCTTGTGCACCGCGCCGGCCAGGCGGCGCAGCGGGGCGCTGATCCAGCGCGCGGCCTGCCAGCCGATCACGCCGGCGATGAACAGCGCCAGCGCCAGCGCGATCAGCGCATTGCGCAGGCTGGCGCGTTGCGCGGCGATCGCCTCGCCCAGGCTCAGGTCGATCAGCACCGAGCCGAGCGCGGGCTGCAGCGGCTGGTCGCCGTCCTTGACGTCGCGCACCACGGTCAGCACGTCGCGCGAGTGCGGCGCGGCGTCGCCATGGCTGTCGGCCAGGATCTCGCCGTCGGCGGCGCGGATCTGCACGTGCACCACGTGCGGCAGGTTGCCGACCGATTCGGCGATGCGCTTGAGATCGCGCCGCTGCATGTTGCGGATCGCATCGGCGGATACCGAGGCGGCCTGCGTGGCGATGGCGTCGGCGGTGCTCTGCGCCATGCCGCGCAGCGTGTTGAGCTGGTAGCGCGTGAGCATCACCACCAGCAAGGCGGCGGTGACCAGGGTGGGGACCAGGGCGATGAAGGCGAGGCGCTGCATCAGCGACGTGCGCCGCCACAAGCGTACCGTCCAGTTCGCCCCCGCGACGACCATTTGGCCATTCCCCATGCGGCGCGCGGCGCCGGCGCGCTGAGCCTAGCGCGAAACGGGGGTGAGGGAGCTAGTCGGCTTGAGGAGGTAGCCCGGATGCCTGTCGCGAAGCTGTGCCGCCGCGGTGCAGCCGCCCGCGGAGCATCCGTTCGAGCAGCAGCGGCAGCAGCGCGAGCAAGGCGATGCAGCCCAGCGAAAGCAGGATCTTCGGCTGCAGCAGCACCGAGGTATCGAAGCGGCCATGCGTGCGCGCAAGCGCTTCGCCCAGGCCCGCGCCGATGGAGGTTTCGAAGATCAGCGACACCGTGCCGCCCAGCCAGCTCGCGCCGAGGAACAGCCACAGCGGACAGCGCAGCCAGGCCAGGCACACGGTGATCAGCCCGAACGGTGCCACCGGCACGAAGCGCAAGAACATGGTGTAGGCCACCGGATGGCGCTCGAAGCCATGGTGGATGCGCTCGATCAGCGCCGGCGGATGGCGGCTGCCGTTGCCGAAGGCGTAGCGGCTGGCCAGGAACAGGATCAAGGTGCCCAGGGTGAGCCCGACCGACGCATACGCGGTGCCTTCCAGCGTGCCGAACACGAAGCCGCCGGCCATGATGATCAGCACTGTGCCCGGTACGCCGGTGGACATCGCCAGCGTCAGCACGCCGATGAAGACGATGCGGCTCAGCCAGGGGCTGTCGGCGACCTGGGCGCGCAGCTGCTCCTGGTGCGCCACCAGGCGTTCCGGATGCAGCTGGTCGAAGGCGCCGGAAAAGAACAGCACGACGCCGGCCAGCACCAGCAGGAGCAGCGGCAGCGCGGCGCGCAGGCGGCTCATCCGGTGGCTCAGTAGCTCTGGCCGCGCGCGCCGTAGGCGGCCAATACGGCGCGCGCCTCGTCGCGCAGGATGTCGCGGCGCACGGCGATGCCGCGGCGTTCCAGCTCGCCCACCCAGTCAGCCGGCAGCGGGCCTTCGTCGAACGCGGTCAGCTCCATGACGTCTTCGGCGCGCGCGCCGATCAGCAGCTCGTCCACGCCGGCCCACACGGTGGCGCCGTAGCACTGGCAGCACGGCTGCGCGCTGGTGGCCAGGATGTAGCGGCCGCCGTCGCCGTTGAGGCGGAAGCTGGCCATGCGCTGCTGCGCGGCCATGTAGGCCATCATCTCGGCGTGCGCCACCGAGCAGGACTGCGGCACCACGCGGTTGACGCCGACCGAGATGACGCGGCCCTGGCCGTCGAACACCGCGGCGCCGAACGGGCCGCCGAGGCCGTGCTCGATGTTGTGGCTGGACAGCTGGATGGCCAGGTCCACGCGTTCTTCGTCGGTGAGGTAGCGCTTGCCGGTGTCGACCAGGTCGCCCAGCCACGGCGGCAGGGTCAGGTGGATCTGCAGCGGCAGCATGCTCATGCCTGCTTGGCCCAGGTGTCGCGCAGGGTGACGGTGCGGTTGAACACCGGCTGCTGCGCGCGGTGGTCGACACGGTCGGCCACGAAGTAGCCCAGGCGCTCGAACTGGAAACGCTGTTCCGGCGCGGCGGCGGCGGCGGACGGTTCCAGCCAGGCCTGCACGATGCGCTTGGCTTCCGGATTGATGTGCTCGATCCAGCTCTTGCCGTCGCTGTCGTCGTCCGGCGCGGCCACGTTGAACAGGCGGTCGTACACGCGCACTTCGGCAGCCACGGCATGGCGCGCGCTTACCCAGTGGATGGTGCCCTTCACCTTGCGGTCCGCGCCGGGCATGCCCTGGCGCGACTCGAGGTCGAGCGTGCAGCGCAGTTCGATGACGTTGCCGGCGGCGTCCTTGAGCAGTTCCTCGCACTTGACGATGCCGACGCCGCGCAGGCGCACTTCGCCCTCGGGCTTGAGTCGGTGGAAGCCCTTCGGCGGCACTTCGGCGAAGTCCTCGCGCTCGATCCACAGCTCGCGCGCGAACGGCACTTCGCGCGTGCCGAAGCTCTCGTCCTTGGGGTGGTTGGAGAAGGAGAGTTTTTCCTCGTGGCCTTCCGGCAGGTTGGTGATGGTCAGCTTGAGCGGGTCGAGCACGGCCATGCGGCGCGGCGCGCTGCCGTCGAGGTCTTCGCGCACGCAGTTCTCGAAGATGGCGTAGTCGATCACGCTGTTCTGCTTGCTCACGCCCAGGCGCTCGATCAGCAGGCGGATGCCGCCTGGCGTGAAGCCGCGGCGGCGCAGGCCGCGCAAGGTGTTCATGCGCGGGTCGTCCCAGCCGTCGACCAGGCCTTCGTTCACCAGCTGGGCGAGCTTGCGCTTGCTGGTGATGCAGTAGCTGAGGTTGAGGCGCGAGAACTCGATCTGGCGCGGCTTGGCCGGCTCGGTCTGGAAGCCGCCTTCGCGCAGGCGGGTCCACAGCTCCGGATGGTTGACCAGGTCGACCTTGTCGACGAACCAGTCGTACAGCGGGCGGTGGTCTTCGAATTCCAGCGTGCACAGCGAGTGGGTGATGCCTTCCAGCGCATCGGAAAGGCAATGCGCGTAGTCGTACATCGGGTAGATCGGCCAGGCCTCGCCGGTGTTCTGGTGCGGGATGCGGCGGATGCGGTAGATCGCCGGGTCGCGCATGTTGATGTTGCCCGAGGCCATGTCGATTTTCGCGCGCAGCGTCTTGGCGCCGTCGGCGAACTCGCCCTCGCGCATGCGGCGGAACAGGTCGAGGTTCTCGGCCACGCTGCGCTCGCGGTGCGGCGAGTTGCGGCCCGGCGCGGTGAGCGTGCCGCGGTACTCGCGCATCTCCTCGGCGTTGAGGTCGTCGACGTAGGCGTGGCCGTCCTCGATCAGCTTGACCGCGGCGAGGTAGAACACCTCGAAGTAGTCGGAGGCGTGGCGCAGGTCGTGCCACTCGTAGCCGAGCCAGCGCACGTCGTCCTTGATGCCTTCGACGAACTCGGGGTCTTCCTTGCCGGGGTTGGTGTCGTCCAGGCGCAGGTTGCACCAGCCGGCGAATTCGCGGGCGATGCCGAAATTCAGGCAGATCGCCTTGGCGTGGCCGATGTGCAGGTAGCCGTTGGGCTCGGGCGGGAAGCGCGTGCGGATGGCGTGGTGCTTGCCCGTGGCCAGGTCGTCGCGAATGATCTGGCGCACGAAGTCACGCTGGCCCTCGGCCGGGGCGGCGCTGGCGGACGTGGTTTCGGCGGCGGCGGTTTCGGTCGACATCGGGCGGGACTCGCGGGTGATTGGCTGAAACGGCCAAGTTTACCCTGGAGGGAATGGGGAATGGAGAATAGGGAACAGGAAGAACAGGCCACGGCGATGTGAAGCGCTGTGAGCGAAGCGCGAGGTTTGCATCCCCTCGCGCCCGATTTCCTATTCTCGATTCTCTATTTCCTATTCCCTCGCGCTGCCAGGCGCGAGCCCTCAGACCGTGGCGTGCGCCACGTGGCCGCCGCTGCCGCGGGCCGGTGCCACGCAGACGCGGTTGCGGCCCTGGGCCTTGGCCCGGTACAGGGCCAGGTCGGCCTGGCGCATCCAGGCGCCGACGTCGCGGGCGTCCTCGCCCACCGAGGCCACGCCCAGGCTGATCGTCCACGGGATGTGCTGGTCGCCGCGCTCGGGGCGGCTGTTCTCGGCCAGCAGGCGGATCCGCTCTGCCACCGCGCTGGCGCGCTCCAGGTCGGTCTCCGGCAGCACGATGCCGAACTCGTCGCCGCCCAGGCGGCCGGGGGTGTCCACGTCGCGCAGGCCGCGCTGCAGCAGTCGGGCCAGGTCGCCCAGCAGCTGGTCGCCGGCGGCATGGCCGTAGCGGTCGTTGATCTGCTTGAAGCCGTCCACGTCCAGCAGGATCAGCGCGGCCGGCCGCTGGTTGCGCTGGTAGCGCAGCCATTCCACGCCGGCGGCCTCCAGCCAGTGGTTGCGGTTGTTGAGGCCGGTGAGGGCATCGGTGCGGCTGAGCTGGTCGAGCTGGCGGTTCTGCTGGCGCACTCTTTGCGCCAGGGTGAAATTCACCATGCTCATCCACACCGGGTAGATCATCAGCATGGGAATGCTGGCGGCGACATTGAGCATGGTCGATGCCGGCTGCAGGCGGAACCCGTTCAGCCACCACACCGCCAGGCACACCGCCGCCTGCAGGGCCAGCGACTTCAGCACCAGGCGCAAGCCGCCGGCGCTGATCCGGTCCATCGCCATCATCGCCACCAGCAGGGCGCTCGGCAGCAGGTTGAACTGCATCAGCGCGACCCAGGCGCCGCCCATCGCGGCATCGATCACCAGGTTGCCGTGCTCGGTCTCGATCGGCCGCGCCGAGCGCGAGGCGCGCAAATGCGCCAGATGCGGCCAGACCAGCGCGTTCACGCCGAGCAGGCCCCACAGCCACCACGCGGCGTGCAGCTGATACAGCACGCTGGCGACGGGCAGCGCGCCCAGGGCGAGCCCGAGCAGGCGGAGGCGGTAGACCCGCGTCACGAACCTGAGGTGTCCTTCCACTGCCGCCTTCGACATGCCGCCTCTTCCCCAAAAGAGTCGTGATACGAGGGCGACCTTAAAGCAGCGTCCGCGGGGTTGCCACTAGGCCGCACGGCCGGCCGGCAAGCTCTTGCGGCACCGGCGGGCGGGGGGTAGCTTGCCGGCCATGCGCATCGCCTACCGAGCCGAGACCCTGATCGACGCCCACCTGGTGAAGGACGCGCTGGAAAGCGCGGAGATTCCCGCCTTCGTCGCCGGCGAATACCTCACCGGCGCGGTCGGCAACCTGCCGGCGCTCGACTACGTGGCCGTGCTGGTGCCCGAAGCGAGCCTGCCCGCGGCGATGGCGGTGGTGCGCGAAGTGGAGCGCGAGCTGATCGATGCGCGCCTTGCGCTGGACGAGCAGTACGGCGAAGAGCAGGCCGGCGACGACGCGCCCTCGTTCATGCCGGCCTGAAGCGCGCCGCGCGCTATGCTTGCGCGCTCCCTTCGCACAGGCAGCGCGCGTTCCCATGGCATCGAACATCCGACAGATCGAGGCGCTGATCCGCGCCGTTCCCGATTTTCCGCAGGCCGGCGTGGTATTCCGCGACATCACGCCGCTGCTGGCCGATGCCGGCGGCTTCGCCCGCTGCATCGATGCGCTGGCCGAGCCGTGGCAGGGCAGCGGGGTGCAGGCGGTATGCGGGATCGAATCGCGCGGCTTCATCTTCGGCGCCGCGCTGGCGCAGAAGCTGCACGCCGGCTTCGTGCCGCTGCGCAAGCCGAACAAGCTGCCGCCGCCGGTGGTGTCGGTGGACTACGCGCTGGAATACGGCAAGGACCGGCTGGAGGCACGTAACGATGCGCTGCGTCCGGGCGAAAGAGTGTTGATCGTCGACGACGTGCTCGCCACCGGCGGCACCCTGGACGCGGCCTGCCGGCTGGTGGAAACGCTGGGCGCGGTGCGCGTGGGGGCCAGCGTGGTGATCGAACTGGAGGCCCTGCAAGGCCGCCACCGCCTGCCCGCAGACACGCCCCTGCACGCGCTGCTGCGCTACTGAGCAGCGCGGCGCGGAGTGTTGAGAAGCACGCCGGCCGACGCCATTTTGTCCACTCTCGAACGCAGGAGTATCACGATGCTCGGTATCGGTGCCTGGAAACAACGCATGCCCCGCCGCGAGGACGCGCTGCCTGGACGCACGCAGCCGATCGCACCCCCTTCGGCCCATCACGTGCACGGCCGCCCCCTGACGCCGGAGGCCTTCCCCGGCAGCGAAGTACTGCAGGTCGGCATGGGCTGCTTCTGGGGCGCGGAACGCAAGTTCTGGCAACTGCCCGGCGTGCTGACCACGGCGGTCGGCTATGCCGGCGGCTATACCCCCAATGCCAGCTACCGCGAAGTGTGCTCGGGCGAAACCGGGCATACGGAAGTGGTGCAGGTGGTGTACGACCCGGCCCAGGTCAGCCTGGATACGCTGCTGCGCACGTTCTGGGAGAACCACGACCCCACCCAGGGCATGCAGCAGGGCAATGACGTGGGGACGCAGTACCGTTCGGCCATCTATACGTCCACGCCGGCACAGCGCGAAGCGGCGGAAGCGTCGTTGCAGCGTTATCAGGCGGAACTGGACCGCGCCGGGCATGGGCGGATCACTACCGAGATTGCCGACGCCGGCCCGTTCTATTACGCGGAGGCGGAGCATCAGCAGTATTTGTCGAAGAATCCGGCGGGGTATTGCGGGTTGGGTGGGACGGGCGTGAGTTGCCCGATCGGCCTCACCGGCGCCTGAATGATTGCCCCCTCTCCCCTCCGGGGAGAGGGTTGGGGTGAGGGGCCGGGCGGAGCGTGGCGTTGATGATCGCCGCAAGCTCAAGAGCGTTTTTGCTTCGTAGGTGCGTCTTGGCGAGCCCCGACCCCTCATCTGCCTGCCGGCATCTTCTCCCCGGCGGGGAGAAGAGTTCGCTTATTTGACGCCGCGCGAACGCCAAGTCTTCCAATACCCCCACAACGTGGGGTGATACCACTGCTTCGACACCCCTTCGCCCATACGCGGCGCCAGCTTCCCTTCCGCCGCATCGTTCAACGCCGCCTTCATCAGCGGCAAGGCCGCCGCCAACTGCAACACCGGATACGTAGCGAAGCTGTCCTCTTCCTCCGGCTCGATGCGTGCCTGGTAAAGCACGCCCCCCGTATCCACCCCTTCATCCACCAGATGCACGGTAACCCCGCAACGCTCGCGGTCATCGTTCGCCAGCGCCCAGTAACCGCCATGCACTCCGCGATACGCCGGCGTGATTCCCATATGCGTATTGATGAACGGCGCATCCACCGCGGCGAGCAGCTTCTTCGACAGGATGCGCGTGCCGTTCACCACCACCGCCTGCGGCTCCAGCTTTTTCAGCAGCGCAGCCACGCGCCTGTGGTTGGCGCTTTCGACTTGAGTGACGGCGATGCCGGGTATCGGCGTATCCGACAAGCCATGGCGGTGCATCAGCATGGCGATGCGCATGTCCGCGGCGCGCGCCAGCAGCCGGCTGTACAGGATGAAGCAGAACTGCCCGAAGGTTTCCGTCCAGCCCAGCGTGCGTGCGCGGTAGCGCAGCATCTTCAGCGCCGAGGGCTTGCGCTCGACGATCACCGCGACGATCTCGAACTCCTCGCGCAAGCCGTTGTAGATGGCGCTGGTCGACCAGCCTTCGCCCGCGAGCAGGGCGATCCTAGGCCTGGCCGGCATGCATGTCCTCCAGCAAGGTGGCTACTTCGCCCATGTTGAGCGACTGCATGCCGTAGCGCTCGCGCAGGTAACCGTAGTAGCCGAGCACCTCGGTGAGGCAGGCCAGGTTGTGCTGGATATCCGCGCCGAAGTTGTGCGGATGCCACCACAGGTGGAACAGCCGCTCGCCGGTGGCCGCGTCGAGCATGGCCCGCTTGATGCGGCGCAGGCGCAGGCTTTCCAGCAGCGCCAGCGGGCGCGAATACGGGCGCAGGAAACGGCTGGACGGAATATTGAACGGACGGCTGCGCGCGCAATCCTGCAGCGCATAGGTGTGGTAGCCGCTGAGGTTCACGTAGGCATCGAGCAGGCGCGAGGCGCGCACGATCAGGTTCTGCTCGCGCTGGTTGCGCGGTGCGTAGAACGCCGCGTTCTCGTTGCCGCGATAGCAGGCGATGCCGAGTTCGTCGAGCACGGCCAGGTATTCCGGATTGCTCTGGTTGCGCGGGAACACCAGGCTGGCGGTAGGAATGCCGTGCGCCTGCGCCGCGGCCAGCGCGGCTTTCAGGTCGGCGCGGAAGGCCTCCAGCGTCTGCCCGTCTTCCAGGCAGTAGTAGTGCGAAAACGTATGCGTGCCGATTTCCTGGCCGTCGTAATCGCGGATCAGCTGGACCATCTCCGGCGCGAAGTGGAAATGATCGTCGTCGCTGCCCCAGGCGTGTTCCTGCAGGTAGCGGTAGGAGGAAAGCTGTTGGCGGCGGTAATCGGGAAGCACGTCCGGCAGGTGGTGCCGCAGTTCCTCGGCGTCCTTGTAGAACAGGAAGCCCAGGGTGGCCCAGGTGGCATGGATGTCGTGTTCTTCGAACAGCTCCAGCATGCCGCGGATGGCTTCGCGCTCGCCGCGCAGGTTGGACTCGTAGCTCTCGATGCTGCGCGCGTCGCGCACGCCCCAGTAGAGCTCGAGATCCAGCGAGACGGTGAAGATGCCCGGCATTGTCTGCACTCAAACCTCGTGATCTGGTTCGCCGCCCAGTCCTGCCGCGCTATCGGCTACCGCGCCGCTTGGCGCGGCGTGGGTCGATCCCGGCAGTCCATCTGCCCCCCTTTGTTCAGCCTCGAGGCGTGCGTCGAGCGAACAATCTCGCGGATTGTTCTGGCCGAAATATGAAGCTTCCATGAGGGGGCGGGCGCGAGCGAATCCGCCGTTTAGGTGGCCGTTTGTGTGCGGCCGCACATCCTGCGGCAACAGGCTCTTACGCGTGTTTATGCCGATGCGCGCGGGCGGCTGGCCGGTTTCGATTCGTTAAGTTCCGGGCGCAGGAGTTCGGCCGGCATGCTGCGGATGACTTCCGCAAAGCGCTTAAGAAAATTTCCTACCGACGAACTCTTGCGCCATACCAGCGCGATCCGCCGGCTGGGCGGATGGCCGGCGAATTCCACCAGGTGCACGTTGTCGGTGCGCGCCACCGGCGGCTTGATCGCCAGGGTCGGCAACAGGGTGATGCCGACATTGGCGGCGACCATCTGGCGCAGCGTTTCCAGGCTGGTGGCGCGGAAGCCCGAGCGTTCGCCAGCGCCGGCCAGCTGGCAGACCTCCAGCGCCTGGTCGCGCATGCAATGGCCGTCTTCCAGCAGCAGCAGGCTTTCGTCCTCCAGATCGCCGAGCTTGAGACGATGCTTCTTATGCGCCAGCGGGTGGCTTTCCGGCACCGCCAGTACGAAGGGTTCCTCGAACAGGAACTCGGCATGCAGGCTGTCTTCGTGCAGCGGCAGGGCGAGCACGCCGACGTCCAGCGAGCCTTCGCGCAGCATGCGGATCACCTGCTCGGTCTTTTCCTCCACCAGCAGCAGTTCCAGCCGCGGGAAACGCTGGCGCACCAGCGGCACCAGGTGAGGCAGCAGGTAGGGGCCGAGGGTAGGGAAGATGCCTAAGCGCAAGGTGCCCGATTCCGGGTCGCGCGTGCGCTGCGCGATGGCCTTGATCTCGTCGATCTCCGACAGCACGCCGCGCGCGCGGCGGGCGATCTCGCGGCCGGTTTCGGTGAGCAGCACCTTGCGCGGCGTGCGTTCGACCAGCGGCACGCCCAGTTCGTCTTCCAGCTTCTTGATCTGGGTCGACAGCGTGGGCTGGCTGACGAAGCTGGCCTCGGCCGCGCGGCCGAAGTGGCGGTGCTCGGCCAGGGCGACGAGGTACTGGAGATCGCGCAGATTCATGGGAATGGCCGTAGTCGGCGAAGACAATAGCCAAAATCTATCACGATCATGAGAACAATCAATTGGAGCAATCCGCACGGGACGCCTAAAGTTCACCTCACCCACCGGTTGCTCCACCCGCGCGCCATCCTTGCCCTCCCCCCGCAGGCGCGCGGTTCCCCACCGGCGGCGAAGCCCCCCCTTCGCCGCCGGTTTTTTCATGGGCGGCTTTCGCTGCGTCGTGCTTGTCCATGCTGCGCAGCAACGGGACGGGCATGTCTTCTGGCACTGTGTCCGAAGTCATGCCAGCTCCTAGCTTGCAAGGCTCTTTGTGTCCCCTGGGGAAATTCTCATGCGTCGTTTCGTCCGCCCGCTCGTGCTGAGCGTCCTTGCCGCGTCCTGCGGCGCTGCTCTTGCCGCCGCTCCCGCCGCTTCCGACCAGCCGCAAGGCAAGCTGCCGCGCTGGGCGATGCCGGAGTCCTATCAGCTGGCCTTCAAGGTGGACCCGAAGCAGCAGGATTTCACCGGCACTACTTCCATCAAATTGAAGTTGGAACAGGCCTCGGACCACATCTGGATGCACGGCCGCGAACTGAAGGTGAGCAAGGTCACCATCACCGACGCCAAGGGCAAGACGCACGCCGGCAAGTACGTGGAGGCCGCGCCGAAGGAAGGCGTGGTGCGCATCGATCTCGGCGCCACCATGCAGCCGCAGGAACTGACCGTGGCGATCGAGTACACCGCGCCGCTCAACCAGCAGCTGCAGGGCCTGTACAAGGTCAGCCACGAAGGCCAGCCGTACGCGATGACGCAGATGGAGCCGATCAGCGCGCGTTTCGCCTTCCCCGGTTTCGACGAGCCCTCGTTCAAGACGCCGTTCGATCTGAAGCTGACCATCCCCACCGGTGAAGTCGGCATCGCCAACACCAAGCAGGTGAAGGAAGAGAAAGCCGCCGCCGGCTGGAAGACCCTGACCTTCGCCACCACCCAGCCGCTGCCCACCTACCTGGTGGCGTTCGGCGTCGGTCCGTGGGACGTGGTCAACGGCCCGACCATCCCCGCTTCCGAATACCGCAAGCAGGCCACCGACCTGCGCGGCATCGCCGCCAAGGGCGAAGGCCATCGCATGCAGCACGTGCTGGGCGAGACGCCGAGCATCATCAAGGCGCTGGAGGACTACTACGGCTTCGGCTATCCGTTCGACAAGCTCGACCTGCTCGCCGCCCCGGACTTCTCCGCCGGCGCGATGGAGAACCCGGGCCTGGTCACCTTCCGCGACTGGCTGCTGCTGCTCGACAAGGATTCCGCCGCCCAGTACGTGCGCGGCTCCTTCAATGTCACCGCGCATGAGCTGGCGCACCAGTGGACCGGCGACACCGTGACCATGGGCTGGTGGGACGACCTGTGGCTCAACGAGGCGTTCGCCACCTGGATGCAGCAGAAGGTGACGCAGAAGGTGCATCCGGAATACCGCGCCGATCTCGACCGCGTGCGCGGCGCGCAGGGCGCGATGAACGGCGACAGCCTGGTCACCACGCGCAAGATCCGCCAGCCGATCACCGGCAACGGCGACATCGAAACCGCGTTCGACGGCATTACCTACCAGAAGGGTGCCGCGGTGCTGGGCATGTTCGAGGGTTACGTCAGCGAGCCGGTGTTCCAGAAGGGCATGCGCGGCTATATCCAGGAGCACAAGTTCGGCAACGCCACCGCCGAGGACCTGATCGATTCGATCGCCAAGGCCGCCGACAAGGGCGAAGACTTCAAGAACGCCTTCAAGAGCTTCCTCAACCAGCCCGGCGTGCCCTACGTGCAGACCAAGCTGGCGCAGGAAGGCGGCAAGACCGTGCTGCACTTGACCCAGAGCCGCTACCTGCCGCTGGGCAGCACCGGCGATGCCAACCACGTGTGGGGCGTGCCGGTGTGCGTGCGCTACGCCACCGCCGACGGCAGCAAGGTGGCCTGCGAACTGCTCGACAAGGCGCAGGGCACCATGGCGCTGCCGGGCGCCACCGCGCAGAGCTGGGTGATGCCCAATGCCAATGGCTCGGGCTATTACCGCTTCAGCATGGACAAGGCCGACCTGGCCAACCTCGGCAAGCAGATCGGCAAGCTGGCCGATGCCGAGCAGCTGGCCTACGGCGATGCGGTGAATGCGGCGTTCCGCCGCGGCGACATCGACGCCGGCTCCGCGCTGGCTGCGCTCAAGCCGCTCACCGGTTCGAAGGTGCGCGAGGTGTCCACCGCGCCGATGAACACCTTCGGCTGGATCTACGACCAGCTCGCCACCACCGACGCGCAGCGCGCCAAGCTGGTGGCCTGGGCCAAGTCCTCCTATCTGCCGGAACTGCAGAGCCTGGGCTACAAGCACAAGGACGGCGAGCCGGACGGCGACTCCCTGCAGCGCGCCACCCTGGCCAACTTCCTCGGCCTGGACGTGAAGCTGCCGGAAGTGCGCGCCGAACTGCTCAAGCAGGGCGACGCCGTGCTCAAGGGCAAGGCCGACGGCAGCCTGGACTTCGCCGCCGCCGACTCCAACCTGCTCGGCAGCGCGCTCGGCGTGTCGGTGCAGGAACACGGCAAGAGCGCGGTCGACACGCTGATCGCCCAGTTGCCGAAGACCAGCGACCCGGCGCAGCGCAACGCCATCCTGGCGGGCCTGGCCGAGGCCAGCGATGCGGCGCAGGCCGAGCGCGTGCGCGACCTGTCGCTGGACAAGTCGGTGAAGGTGGGCGAGATGGCCGCGCTGCTGCGCGGCAACCGCGACACCCAGGCCGGCCGCGACGCGGTGTGGAAGTGGTCGGTGGCGAACTACGACAAGATCGTGGCGCGCACCGGCAGCTTCGCCGGCGGCCGGCTGCCGGGCCTGATGGGCGGCGGCGGCTGCTCCAAGGCCGAGGCGGACCGCCTGCAGGAGTTCTTCAAGACCCGCGCCAAGGAAGTCACCGGCGCCGAACGCGGCCTGGCTCAGACCACCGAGTCCACGCTGCTGTGCTCCGCGCTGAAGGCCAAGCAGGATCCGGCGGCGATCTTGCGTTGATCCAGCGGCACTGATTGTCACGACAGCAGTGACGAACCGGGCGGCGCAAGCCGCCCGGTTTTTTTATGCCTGGCGCCAACCCCGCATCGCCAAACCCCGCGTTGCACCCTTCACGGCGTTGTCACCGATGGCGCCGTTCCACCACACTGCGTCGCGGCCACTGACGGCCCAAGGGAGACAGGTATGCGTCGATGGGGATGGCTGTTGGGTCTGTGGGCGCTCGCGGCGCCTGTGCTGGCGCAGGACGTGCCGCCGCCGCTGCGCAATTGGCAGGACTGGGTGTTGCACGACGTGCCGCAGCATGCCTGTCCGTTTCTCGCCAACCAGGGGCCGGGCAATGTGCAATGCGCCTGGCCCGGCCGGCTGGGCGTGGATGCCGGCAAGGACGGCGGCCGCTTCTCCCTCGACGTGCATGTGGATGCGCCCAGCTGGGTGACCCTCCCCGGCGATGCGCGCAGCTGGCCGCAGCAGGTGGCGGCCGGCACGAAGGCGCTGGCGGTACTCGAGCGCGGCGGTGAACCGTCGGTGTGGCTGGAGCCGGGCGACTACAGCATTCATGGCGTGCTGCCGTGGACCTCGCGGCCCGCGCGTCTGCGCGTGCCGGCTTCGATCGGCCTGGTGGCCTTGAACGTGGATGGCGCCGCGGTCACCCGCGTCGAACGCAACGGCGACCAGCTCACGCTCGGCGAAGCCGCCGCGGCGCAGCGCGCGGCCGATGCCTTGTCCTTGCGCGTCTATCGCCGGCTGGAAGACGGCCTGCCGTCGACGCTGGAAACGCATCTGCAGATCAATGTCACCGGCAGCGCGCGCGAGCAGCTGCTCGGCCCGGCGCTGCCGCAGGGCTTCGTCGCCACCGCATTAAGCAGCAACCTGCCGGCGCGCCTGGAGAGCGACGGCCGGCTGCGCATCCAGTTGCGCCCGGGCCAGTGGACGCTGGACCTCACCTCGCGCGGTACCGATGTGCTCAAGCAGGTGGCGCTGAAGCTGCCGGCCGAGCCCTGGCCGCGTCAGGAAATCTGGAGCTACCAGGACAACACCGAACTGCGCAGCACGCGCGTGGAAGGCCAGCCCACCGACGCCGCGCAGGCCGGCGTGCCGGACGACTGGCGCGAATTGCCGGCGTTTGCGCTGGACGACAACCAGGGCCTCGCCATCGAGCAGGGCACGCGCGGCAGCGAAGGCGGGCAGGGCGACCAGGTGCAGGTGCAGCGGCAGATCTGGCTGGACTTCGACGGCCGCGGACTCAATGTCAGCGACCGCCTCACCGGCACGCTGCGCAAGAGCCAGCGCCTGGACGTGAGCGCGCCATGGCAGTTGCAGCGCGCGGCGCAGGGCGAAACCCCGCTGCTGGTCACCGGCGGCGAGAACGGACGCAGCGGCGTGGAGCTGCGCGAATCGCAATTGAATCTGAGCGCGGGCCTGCGCCTGCCGCACGGCGGCTCGCTGCCGAGCGGCGGCTGGCAGTTGCCGCTGGAGAACATCGAGGCGACCTTGCATCTGCCGTATGGCTATCGCCTGCTCGGTGCATCCGGTGCGGATCGTTCGCCGGATTCGTGGATTGCGCAGTGGAGCCTGCTCGATCTGTTCGTGGTCGCGTTGATCGCGTTGCTGGCAGGGCGCCTGATGGGCTGGCCGTGGGCGTTGCTGGCGATCGCTTTCCTTGCCTTGTCGCAGCATGAATCCGGCGCGCCGCGCTGGACGCTCGGCGTCGCGCTCGCATTGGCTTTGCTTGCGCGTGCATTGCCGGAAGGCAAGCTGCGCCTGGGTTCGCGTATCGGCGCGGGTGCCGTGCTGGCGCTGGCGGTGCTGTGGTCCTTGCCGTTCGCGGCGACGCAGATGGATTACGTATTGCATCCGCAACTGGAACAGGGCGAGGCGATGCCGGTTGCCGTCGGCTGGACCGCGCCGAAGCCCGCACCGTCGCTGGACGCGATGGAGTCGATGGACAAGGCTCAGGCGCGCCGTCAGCCTGCGCCTGAGCCTGCTCCTGCCGTCGAAGAGGCATCCAGCGAAGCGGTTCCGGAAGCGCTGCCGGCACCTCCTGCGCCGCCCGCGCCGCCTTACGACGCGAACGTTTCCGAGGGCTATGCCGGCAAGGCGAAAGCCTTGAGCGGCATCGTCGTGTCCGCGTCGGCGCTCCCGCCCGGCAACCGCTTCTCGCAGCAGGCCGACACCCGCAACATCATCCAGGCCGGTCACGGCGAACCGGGCTGGAACGTTGGCAACAACTATCGCCTGGGCTGGTCCGGGCCCGTGACCGCGGAGCAGACCACGCGCCTGGTGATCGCACCGTCCTGGCTGGTACGGCTGCTGCGCTTCGCCATGCTGGTGCTGCTGGCCGCTCTGCTCGCGCGCATCGTGTTGCGTGTGTTCCGTCCGGGCGATGGCGGCATGCCGCGCTGGCCGTTCGCGCGTGCGGGCGCTGCGCTGCTGCTGATCGCGCTGGTGCCGCAGATCACCCATGCGCAGGATGCACTGCCGAACGAAGCGTTGTTGCAGCAGTTGCGCCAGCGCCTGACCGAAGCGCCGAAGTGCGTGCCGAACTGCGCGGCGGTGGCTGCCGCGCAGATCCAGGCGAACGGCGATCAGATCGATGTCGATCTGGAATTGCACGTGGGTGCGCCGGTGGCGGTGCCGCTGCCGCAGGCCGATGCCTCCCTGCAGTTGCAGAGCGTCGGCGTCGATGGCCACGCCGACGCGGCGCTGGCGCAGCGCGGAGCGCAGACCCTGGTGCGTATCGAGCGCGGCGTGCATCGCCTGTCGCTGCGCTATCGCGCGGTGGCGGCCGATACGGTGAGCCTGCGCTTCGCGCTGCATCCGCAGCGCGTGGCCTTCGCAGGGCAGGGCTGGGCGGTCGATGGCGTGGATGAAGGGCGCGCCCTGGGCGACAGCCTTTCGCTGCACCGCGTGCGCGCCGGCGCCGATGGCAAGGAAGTCACCGCCAACAGCCAGGCTTTCCCGCCTTACGTCACCGTGCAGCGCGTGCTGGTGCTGGGCGTGGACTGGACGGTTGAGACTACGGTGACGCGTGTTGCGCCGAGCGACGGCGGCTTCAGCCTCGACCTGCCGCTGCTGCCGGGCGAGCACCCGCTGGGCGACGACATCCGCGTGCACGACGGACTGATCGGCGTGACCTTCAACGGCAACCAGCAGGAGGTGAGCTGGACCAGCCGCCTCGATCATGCCGATAAGCTGGAACTGAAGGCGCCCGCGCTCGGCGAGCGTGCGGAGTACTGGGAAGTGCAGGCCGCGCCGATGTGGCATGTGGACGGCGACGGTGTGCCGGCCAGCCAGAACGACGGCGCGCTGGCGTTCCGTCCTCTGCCGGGCGAGGCGCTGCATCTGGCGGTGACCCAGCCCAAGGCGGTAGCGGGCGACAGTCTCGCCTTCGACTCGGTGAGCTTGAACAGCACGGTGGGCGATCGCGCCACCGAGACCACCATGAAGCTGCAGGCACGCAGCACGCGCGGCGGCGAGCACGTCATCGTGCTGCCGGCCGGCGCGGAGCTGCTGGAAGCCAGGCGCGACGACCAGCCGCTGAGCCTGGCCGTGCGCGACGGCAAGCTGAGCCTGCCGCTGCTGCCGGGCGCGCACTGGTTCGAACTGCGCCTGCGCGAACCGCACGGCATTGCCGCGGCGACGCGCAGCGCGCAGCTGGGACTGGGCGCATCCGCGGCCAACCTGTACCTGGGCGTGAAGCTGCCGGAAGACCGCTGGGTGCTGTGGACCTGGGGTCCGACCGCCGGCCCCGCCGTGCTGTACTGGTCGCAGCTGGTGGTGCTGTTGCTGGTGGCCTGGCTGCTGGCGCGCTACGCACCGACGCCGCTGCGCTTCCATCATTGGCTGCTGCTGGGCCTTGGCTTCTCCGCCTTTGCCTGGAGCGCGTATGCGCTCGTGGTGGTGTGGCTGATCGCGTTGGGCCTGCGTGCGCGCAAGGCGCCGCCGGAGCGGCTTGGCGCGGTGGGCTTCAACCTGCTGCAGATCGCGCTGGCGTTCTTTACGGTGATCGCGCTGGTGGTGCTGATCTCGGCGGTGCCGAAGGGGCTGCTCGGCCTGCCGGACATGCATGTCGCCGGCAACGGTTCCACGGCCTGGCAGTTGCGCTGGTTTGCCGACCAGACCACCGACGTGCTGCCGCGCGGCGGCGTGTTCAGCGTGTCGCTGTGGGCCTACAAGATCGCCATGCTGCTGTGGGCGCTGTGGCTGGCCAATGCGCTGATCGGCTGGCTGCGCTGGGGCTTCGAGGCGTGGACGCGCGAAGGCTACTGGCGCAAGGGCGAGCCGAAGCCCGCGCGTCCCGCCGCGATGCCGCCCGAACTGCCGCCGCAGCAGCCGGAACGCCATGATGGTTGATGTGCGCGGCGCGCTGGCTGCGGCGACGCAGCGCCTCGGCGAACGGATCGATGCCGAGGCGCTGCTGCTGCACGCGCTGGACAAGCCGCGCGCCTGGCTGATCGCGCACGACACCGACGTCCTGGATGACGCCACCCGCGCGGCCTTCGAAGCGATGGTCGCGCGGCGCGAGGCAGGCGAGCCGGTGGCTTACATCACCGGCCGCCGTGGCTTCTGGTCGCTGGAGCTGGATGTCACGCCGGCCACGCTGATTCCGCGGCCGGAAACCGAACTGCTGGTGGAGCTGGCGCTGGAGCGGCTGCCGTCCGATGGCGTTTGCCGCGTGGTGGATCTGGGCACGGGCAGCGGTGCGATTGCGCTGGCCATTGCGAAGGAACGTCCGCGCGCGGAAGTGGCGGCGGTGGACCTGAGCGTGGACGCGCTCGCGGTGGCGCGCGGCAATGCGCAGCGGCTGGGCCTGGGGCGCGTGCGCTTTCTGCATGGGACATGGATGACACCGTTGTCCGGCGAGCGCTTTGATCTGGTCGTTTCCAACCCGCCCTACATCGAATCCGCCGATCCGCATCTCGGCGAGGGCGATCTGCGCTACGAACCCGCCACGGCCCTCGCTTCGGGCGCCGATGGACTGGACGCGATCCGCGAGATCGTCACCGGTGCGCCGGACCATCTCGTCCGGGGTGGCTGGTTGCTGCTGGAACACGGCTGGGATCAAGGTGCGCCGGTGCGTGCCCTGCTGGAGCAGGCCGGCTACGCCGACGTCTTCACCGCCACCGACCTGGAAGGCCGCGACCGCGTCTCCGGCGGCCGCCGCTAGCGCTCCGCTTACCTGGTTTTCACCGGGCCACCACGCCAGGGGCGTGGTGACCGTGCGGGCGTATCGCAAAAACGTGCTCTTCCGCGCAGTCTTTCGCAGGACAGGATTGACAACGTTGTCAGACAGGAGTCCAGTGCAGCGGCTGGCGCCTGGGCGCCAGTGCTGATGGGGAGCCGGGGAGGGCGCCACATCGTCGGGAGGGAGGCGGGCATCCGGTGGGGGCCGGGCATCCGTTCTTCGGGCGGCGCGCATGACGGCGCTGCGCCAGCGCATCCGGCGTTCCAGCGTCATCGCATCCGGCGTTCGAATCCTTTCGATCACGGAGTCGTGTCATGCGCAACCTGTTGAGGGTTCTCCTGCTGCTGGCCATGCTGCCGGCAGCACTGTGGAGTGGAGCGGTCGGCGCGCAGAGCGCAAGCTGCGCGGGCGTGGCGGCATGGAACGCCACCACCATCTACAACGCGGGCGACAAGATGGTCTACAACAACCATCTGTATCAGGCGTCCACGCAGATCTGGAATACGCCGCCGGACTACTGTCCGAGCTGCGGCTGGTATCAGGACCTCGGTCAGTGCGGGTCCAGCAGCAACCAGCCGCCGTCGGTGGCTCTCACATCGCCGGCCAATGGCGCCACGTTCACCGCTGGCGCAAACATCACGCTGAGCGCCAATGCCAGCGACAGCGACGGCACGGTCAGCAAGGTCGAGTTCTTCAACGGCTCCACGTCGCTGGGCGCGAAAACCACGACACCGTATTCGGTGACCTGGAGCAACGTGCCGGCCGGCAGTTACACGCTCAAAGCCGTGGCTACCGATAACGGCGGACTGTCCACCACCTCTTCCACCGTCAGCATCACGGTCAATCCCAACAGCGGCGGCGACACCACGCCGCCGAGCGTGCCGCAGGGCCTGGCTTCGCCGTCGCAGACGGCCAGCACCGTATCGCTGAGCTGGAGCGCTTCCACCGACAACAGCGGCGGCAGCGGCGTGGCCGGCTACGACGTGTACCGCAACGGCACGCTGGTCGGCTCCACATCCGCCACCAGCTATACCGACACCGGCCTGGCCGCGAGCACCACCTACAGCTACACGGTGCGTGCGCGCGACAACGCCGGCAATGCCTCCGCGCAGAGCTCCGCGATCAACGCCAAGACCAGTGCGGGCGGCGGCGGTGGCGGCAAGCGGGTGATCGGCTACTTCACCCAGTGGGGCATCTACGGCCGCAACTACCAGGTGAAGAACATCGACACCAGCGGCTCGGCCGCGGTGCTCACCCACATCAACTACGCCTTCGGCAACGTGCGCAACAACAAGTGCGAAGTGGGCGTGACCCAGGCTTCCGATCCGAACACCGGCGTCGGCGGCGATGCCTATGCCGACTACACCAAGTCGTACGACGCCGGCAGCAGCGTCAGCGGCGTGGGCGACACCTGGAACCAGCCGCTGCGCGGCAACTGGAACCAGCTGAAGGAACTTAAGGCGAAGTATCCCAACCTGAAGGTGCTGATCTCGCTGGGCGGCTGGACCTGGTCGCGCGGTTTCGCCAGCGCGGCGCAGCCGGCCAATCGCCAGGCCTTCGTGGCCTCGTGCATCGACGCCTACATCAAGGGCAACCTGCCGGTGACCGACAGTGCCGGCGGTACGGGTGCGGCAGCCGGCGTGTTCGACGGCATCGATATCGACTGGGAGTATCCGGCCGCCTGCGGCCTGAGCTGCGGCGGCAGCGAGGACACCGCGAACTTCACCGCCCTGCTGGCCGAGTTCCGCCGCCAGCTCGATGCGGTGCGCCCGGGCCTGCTGCTGACCATCGCCGGCGGCGCGGGCGTGGACAAGATCCGCGTGACCCAGCCCAGCCAGTACGCTTCGTCGATCGATTTCGTCAACCTGATGACGTACGACTTCCACGGCGCCTGGGAAAGCCCGACCAACTTCCACTCCGCGCTGTACAAGCCGGCGGGCGATCCCTCCACCGGCGACGCGGCCAAGTACAACACCAACGACGCCATCCAGGCTTTGATCGCCGCGGGCATGCCGGCCGCCAAGATCAACCTGGGCATCGGCTTCTACGGCCGCGGCTGGAGCAACGTGCCCAACAGCAACAACGGCCTGTTCCAGCCCAGCACCACGGCGGCGCCTGGCACTTACGAGGCGGGCATCGAGGACTACAAGGTGCTCAAGAACCTGGGCTATCCCAGCTACGACGACACCGCGGCCGGCGCGCACTGGATCTTCAACGGCAGCACGTTCTGGAGCTTCGACGATCCGGCCAATATCCAGCGCAAGATGAACTACGTGAAGGCGCAGTCGCTGGGCGGCGCGTTCTCGTGGGAATTCAGCGGGGACGATGCGAACGGCACGTTGATCAAAGCTATTTCAAATGGATTGAAGTAAGCGGGTTGTGCGAAAACGAAAAGGCCGCCCCGCGTCAGCGGGGTGGCCTTTTCTTCGCTCGTCATTCCGGCGCAGGCCGGAATCCAGTAGCGATGCGGTTTGGTTTGGCGAAATAGCCACAGCGTTCGCTTTGAAAAGCAGCACACCGGCCTCCACGCGACAATCCAGCGATGTCGCTACTGGATGATTCGCTTCGCTCACCCCTTCGGGGCCGCCCTGCGGGCGTTCTTCGCGCTACGCGCTCGTCCGGCCTGCGCCGGAATGACGGCGGTGAGGCAGGTTTCTACGGATCAGGCCGAAGCGGCAGCAGCAAACTGGGGAAATCGCGCGCGGATCGCGTTGCGTATCCCCGGCAGGTCCAGCCCCGCCATGGTCAGCACTTCCTCGCGGCTGCCGTGTTCCAGATACACGTCGGGCAGGCCCAGATGCAGGATCGGCAAGGTCACGCCGTGCGCGGCCAGGCACTCGGCCACGCCCGAACCGGCGCCGCCGGCGATGGCGTTGTCTTCCAGGGTGACGAAGGCTTCGTGCGTTTTGGCCAGCTCCAGGATCATCGCCTCGTCCAGCGGTTTGACGAAGCGCATGTTCACCAGGGTGGCGTCCAGCTCCGCGGCGATCTCCACCGCCGGCGCCAGCATCGCGCCGAAGCTGAGCAGGGCCAGGCGGCGGCCGCGGCGGCGCAGTTCCGCCTTGCCCAGCGGCAGCGTGTCCAGTTCCTTGCGCAGCGCCACGCCGGGGCCGGTGCCGCGCGGATAGCGCACCGCGGCCGGGCCGTCGTAGGCGAAGCCGGTGCTGAGCATCATGCGGCACTCGTTCTCGTCGGCCGGCGCCATGATCACCATGTTCGGCAGGCAGCGCAGGAACGAAAGATCGAAGCTGCCCGCATGGGTGGCGCCGTCCGGGCCGACCACGCCGGCGCGGTCGATGGCGAAGGTCACGTCCAGGTTCTGCAGCGCCACGTCGTGGATGGCCTGGTCGTAGGCGCGCTGCAGGAAGGTGGAGTAGATCGCCACCACCGGCTTGGCACCTTCGCAGGCCATGCCCGCGGCCAGGGTCACCGCGTGTTGCTCGGCGATCGCCACGTCGAAATAGCGCTGCGGGTATTCCTTGGAGAAACGCACCAGGCCCGAGCCTTCGCGCATGGCCGGGGTGATGCCCAGCAGGCGTTCGTCGGCGGCGGCCTGGTCGCACAGCCAGTCGCTGAAGACGTCGGTGTAGGTCGGCTTGGCCGGGCCGGACTTCTTCACCAGGCCGGCCTGCGGATCGAACGGGCCGACCGCGTGGTATTCGATCTGCGCCTGCTCGGCCGGGGCATAGCCCTTGCCCTTGGTGGTGACCACGTGCAGCAGCTGCGGGCCGGGCAGGTCCTTCACCATGCGCAGCGCGTGCAGCAGCTGCGGGATGTTGTGGCCGTCGATCGGGCCGGTGTAGTGGAAGCCCAGTTCTTCGAACAGCGTGCTGGGCACGAACATGCCCTTGGCGTGCTCTTCCCAGCGCTTGAAGAAGCGGCCGAAGAACGACTGCTTCGGAATCGCCCGCTTGGCCCGCTCGCGCCAGGCGTTGAGCGTGTGGCTGGCCATGGCGCGGGCCATCATCTTGGTCAGCGCGCCGACGTTCTCGCTGATCGACATGCCGTTGTCGTTGAACACGACCAGCATGTTCGGCTCGACGTCGCCGCCGTGGTTGAGCGCCTCGAAGGCCATGCCGGCGGTCATCGCGCCGTCGCCGATCACCGCCACCACCTTGCGGTTGTCGCCCTTGCGCTGCGCGGCGATGGCCATGCCCAGCGCGGCCGAGATCGAGGTGGACGAGTGGCCGACGCCGAAGGTGTCGTACTCGCTTTCCTCGCGGCGCGGGAACGGGGCCAGGCCGTCCTTCTTCTTGATCGTGGTAATGCGGTCGCGGCGGCCGGTGAGAATCTTGTGCGGATAGCACTGATGGCCGACGTCCCAGACCAGCCGGTCGCGCGGCGTGTCGAACACGCGATGCAGCGCCACGGTCAGCTCGACCACGCCCAGCCCCGCCCCGAAATGCCCGCCCGAGCTGGCCACGGACTCGATCAGGTACTGGCGCAGCTCATCGGCGACGGCCGGCAGGTCCTCGTCGGAGACGCGGCGCAGGTCGGCCGGCGTCTCGATGGCCGCCAGGTGGGAAAACCGGGTAGGAATATTCATAGCTGCGTATTGTTGAACCAGCCGGGGGGCGGGGCAAGGGCAGGACCGTGAAAGAAAGCTGTCCGAGGGGTTTGGCCCGGGGCCGATCTCACGCCGTGCCGACGCCGCGGCGGCCAGTGTGGTTCCGTTCAAGCTGAAGGAGCCTGTGATGAGCCGACAGACGGCATTCCGCCGCTTCGCCGAGGCCACCGCCCACTACGCCGGCAAGCCGGCGGCCTTCCTGCTGGCGGTGCTGCTGATCGCCGGCTGGGCGGCTACCGGCCCGATCTTTCACTTCAACGACACCTGGCAGCTGGTGATCAATACCGGCACCACCATCATCACCTTCCTGATGGTGTTCCTGATCCAGAGCACCCAGAACCGCGACACCGCGGCCCTGCAGATCAAGCTGGACGAGCTGATCTGCAGCAGCAAGGCGCACAACGCCTTGCTGAACCTGGAAAACCTGGACGACCAGCAGCTGGAGCGCATCCGCCGCCATTACGCCCGCCTGGCTGAGAGCGCCCGCGACGACCTCAGCCAGTTCGAGGAAGTGGTGGAGGAGGCGCGGGAGCAAGCGAAGGGCCGCCGCCAGGGCCTCAGCCCATCAGGTGGCGGCGGTCGCGCGGCAGGTGGCTGACCAGGAATTCCATCTGGTCGGCCAGGATGTTGCGGTTGGACAGGATCAGGTGTTCCACCCAGCTCGGGCGGTACGGCACGGCCAGCAGCGGCATGTTGGCCTGCTGCGGGGTGCGGTTGCTCTTCTTGAGATTGCAGGCCAGGCAGGCGCTGACCACGTTCTCCCACTCGTCCTTGCCCTTCTTGGAGATCGGCAGCACGTGGTCGCGGGTCAGCTCGCCGCGGCTGAAGTGGTCGCCGCAGTACAGGCAGATATAGCGATCGCGGGCGAACAGGGCGGTATTGGTCAGGGTCGGCGCCGGGTCCACCGCGTGCTCGCGGCAGTGGCCGGAACTGGCCACGATCGGGTGCAGCTGCAGCGAGCTGCGCCGGCCCAGGTCACGGTTGTGGCCGCCGTAGACGGTCAGGCAGGGGTCGCCCAGGGTCCAGGCGACGGCGTCGCGGACGTACAGGCAGACGGCGTCCTGCCAGCTGATCCAGTCGAGAATGCGGCCCGCCGCGTCCAGGGAGAGGATGCGGGTCGAATGCAGATCGGCGACCTTTCCTGGTCCGTCGATCAGCCGCATGGGAACTTCCATCGGCATGTGTTCCGTCCTTCAAGGCGACTCGAGGAGCGTCCGGCGTTGCATAGGCGCTGGTTCGCCCGAGCATAAACCATGTTTCGTTGCAAAATGCGTGCAAATGCCTGTCGCCGCTGAAAAGTCGGCCTCCGGAGCGGCCTATTTACGCTTCGCCGCGGGCCTGCGATATAGTGCCCATTCATCTGTAGACCCGACGCCGGGTTTGGGAGGGGAAGCCTGGGTGGCGACCCCGGCACGGCGGGGCAGAGGTAAACGACGTGGCTGAAGTTCTTTTCTACGAGCGCCCGGTGCCGCTCAACCGTACCCAACACAAGGATCTGCGCCTGAAGGGCATCCCGAGCCTGCGTTTCGCGGCCGGCGTGCACTCGGTGCCGCTGACCGGCGTGGAATTCCCCGCCGCGGCGCGTGACCTGCCGATCCTGTTCGCCGGCAGCAGCATGGAAGAAGCCGGCCCGATGGCCCTGCTGGGCCTGCGCCAGAACGAGAACCTGTTCGTCGACGCCGACGGCCAGTGGGCAGCCAACACCTACGTGCCGGCCTTCGTGCGCCGCTATCCGTTCGTGCTGGCCGAAAAGCCGGCAGGCGAGGAAGGCGACGACTTCACCGTGTTCCTGGACGAGGCCTACGAAGGCTTCGGCAGCGACGAGGGCGAGCGCCTGTTCCAGGAAGACGGCACCGACAGCGAGATGCTGAAGAACGCCGTGAACTTCCTCGGCGAATTCCAGCAGCACGTGGGCCGCACGCAGTGGTTCATGGAGCAGATCCGCAAGCACGACCTGCTCGAGCCGCGCAACATCCGCCTGGAGAAGGACGGCAAGGCGATCAACCTCAACGGCCTGTACGTGGTCAGCGAGGAGAAGTTGCGCAAGCTCGACGCCAAGACCGCGCAGGAATTCCTGCAGGAAGGCGTGTTCGGCTGGATTTACGCGCACCTGCTGTCGCTGTCCAACATCGACCGCGTGGCGCAGCGCCTGGACCAGCTCGAGCAGGTCGAGAGCAAGTCCACCAGGAACTGAGCGCGCTTGCGCGATCGAGAAAACGGCGCCCTCGCGGCGCCGTTTTTTTTGGCGGCGCATCTAAGCGGCCACTAAGGCCCTGCCGGGAAGATGCGCGGCATGCGACATGCTCTGTTACGCGCCCTCGGCGCCATCGTCCTGGCCGCGCTCGCCGGTTGCGCGCATTACCAGGCGCGGCCCATCGATCCCGCCGCCACCGCCGCGCAGTGGCAGGCCCGCCGCCTGGACGATCCGGCGCTGGCCGCGCGCCTCGCTCCCGCCGTGGCCTGGCCGCCCGCGCGCTACGGGCGCGGCGAACTGCTGCTCGCCGCGCTGGTGCTCAATCCCGACCTTGCCGAAGCGCGCGCGCATCTGGCCGAAGCGGATGCCGCGGTGCGCACCACCAAGGCCTGGCCCAATCCTTCGGTGAACCTGGCGCTGGAGCGCTATGCGCAGGACCAGGCCGGCAGCAGTCCCTGGCTGTGGGGCGTCAGCACCAACTGGCTGATCGACACCGCCGTGCGCCGCCGCTTGCGCGCCGATCTGGCCGACGCCGGCGTGCGCGGCGCGCGGATCGACTACGCCGAGAAGGTGTGGGAAGTGCGCCGCACGCTGCGCACCGCGCTGGCCGACCTGCTGCTGGGCGAGCGCCAGCACGCACTGGCCGAAGATGCGGTGGCCAAGGCAGCCGCGCTGCAAGCCGCGCAGGAACGCCGCCGCGCCCTGGGCGAAGCGGTGCCGGCGGACGTATTGCAGGTGGCGCTGGTGCTCGCGCAGGCGCGCGATGCCTCGGCTACGGCGGCGCAGCGCGTAGCCGATGCGCGTGCGCGCCTGGCCCGCGCCGTCGGCGTGCCGGTGCATGCCTTGGATGGCGTCGTACTGGCGTGGGACGGCCTCGAATCACCGCCAGCTCTTTCCGCCACGCAACTCGATCAACTGGCGACCCAGGCGCGCCTCTCGCGCCCCGACCTGGAACGCGCCCTTGTCGACTACGCCGCGCGCGAAACGGAACTGCGCCAGCAGGTGCGCATGCAATACCCGCAGATCAGCATCGGCCCCGGCTACACCTACGACCACGGCGTGCGCAAACTGCAGTTCAACCTCGGCGCCACGCTGCCGCTGTTCGATCAGAACCAGGGGCCGATCGCCGAAGCCGAAGCGCGGCGCGAAGCCGCCGGCCGCCACGTCGAAGCCGTACAGGCCGGCATCGACAGCGAGATCGAAGGCACCACCGCGAAACTGGCCGCCGCACGCCAGGCGCTGGATGCCGCCACGCACGGCCGCGGCGCCGCCGAACGCCTGCAGCAGCAGACCGCCGCCGGCTATGCGCACGGCGAGGACGACCGCCTCGCCGTGCTCAACGCGCAACTGGCCACCGCCACCGCTGCACAGGCGCAGCTCGCCGCCGCCGACCAGGCCCAGCAAGCGCTGGGCGCGCTGGAAGACGCCGTGCGCACACCGCTGGAAGGCAACGAGGCCGAGCTGCTGCGCGCAGCCGGCCATGCTGGAGATACCCCATGAACGCCGTTCGCTCCTTGCTGCTGGCAGCATCGCTTGCACTGGCCGCCGCCGATGCCGCAGCGACCGAAGTGGATGCCGCCACGCAGAACCGCCTCGGTCTCGCGCTGGTCGAACTGCGCGTCGCGCAGGCGCCGGTCGAGCTGGCGGCTGCCGCGGAAGTGCTGGATCCATCCACGCTGGCAAAGGCCGCCGACGATATCGCCGCGCTGCAGGCCACGGCCGACGCCTCGAACGCGGAAGCGCGCCGCGTGCAGGCGCTGTTCGCGGCCGACGGCAATATGTCGCGCAAGGCGGTGGAAGCGGCGCGCGCGCAGGCCGCGGTCGACCAGGCGAAGCTGCAGCAGGCTCGCACCCAGTTGCGCATGGATTGGGGCAGCGCCATTGCCGCGCTCGATGCGCACGCGCTGCATGCGCGCGCGGAAAGCCTGCTCGATGGCCGCACGGCCTGGCTCAAGGCCGAGCCGCTCGCCGCGCCCGCGCCCGGATTCCAGGCCGCCGGCGCACAGCTGGGCGATGTCGCCGCGCACGTGCTCGGACCGCTGCCGCGCAGCACCTCGGGTCTTGCCGGTGGCTGGCTGCTCGAAGCGCCGGGTGCGGGCCTGATGCCTGGCATGGCGCTCACCGCGCGGCTGCGTGGCGCGGCGGCCGGCGCCGCGGGCGTGCTGCTGCCGCGCAGCGCGGTGGTGCGCTGGAACGGCGTGTCCTGGGCTTATATCGCCACCGATGCCACGCACTTCGAACGCCGTGCGGTGAGCGCGCTGGCGATTACGGCGGACGGCTGGATCGTCGGCGCACCGTTCAAGGCCGGCGAGAAAGCGGTGGCGCGCGGCGCGGAAACGCTGATCGCGCTCGATGCCGCGCCCGTTCCCGCGGCCGCCGACGCAGGCAAGCCGGGCGACGACTGAACCATGCTGACTTTTATCGTCCGCGGCGCCCTGCGCCATCCATGGTGGATCGCGCTGCTCGCCACGCTGCTGCTCGTGGTCGGCGTCGCCCATCTGCGCACCGCGCGCTACGACGTGTTTCCCGACTTCGTGCCGGCCGAACTCACCATCCAGGTCGAGTCGCCCGGCTTCACCGCGCTGCAGGTGGAGCAGCGCGTCACGCAGCCGATCGAGAACGCCGTCAACGGCGGCACCGACGTCGACGTGGTGCGCTCGCAGTCGATCCAGGGCCTGGCCGTCATCACGGTGGTCTTCAAGGAAGGCAGCGATCCGTTCCGCGACCGCCAGCTGCTGGCCGAGCGCATCGCCGAAGCATCCGCGCGCCTGCCGCAGGGCGTGCAGGCGCCGACCATCAGCCCGATGGTGTCCTCCACCATGGACCTGCTGAAGTTCGGCCTGCTCAGCGACAAGCTCGATCCGCTCGCCTTGCGCTCGCTCGCCGACTGGACGGTGAAGCCGCGCCTGCTGGCGGTGGCTGGCGTGGCCGACGCCACCGTGTTCGGTGGCGGCGTGCGCGAGTGGCAGGTGCGCGTGCATCCGGATCGGCTGGCCGCCTTCGGATTGACGCTGGAAGACGTGCGAGCGGCTGCCGCGGCGGCAAGCGGCGTGCGTGGCGCAGGCTATGTGGACACGCCGGCGCAGCGCGTCGTGCTGGAAGCCGATGGCACGCTCGCCACGCCAACCCAGCTCGGCCAGGCGGTGATCACGCAGCACGCGGGGCGCAACGTCACGCTCGCCGATGTGGCGGATGTCGCCGAGCAGGCCGCGCCTGCCTTCGGCGATTCGCGCATCATGGCCAGGCCCGGCGTGCTGGTCGCACTGAACAGCCAGTACGGCGCCAATACGCTGGAAGTCACCCACGCGGTGGAAGCCGCGCTGGACGAACTCAAGCCGATGCTCGCCGCGCAGGGCGTGACCCTGGTGCCCGCGCTGCATCGCCCGGCCACCTTCGTGGAAGTGGCGCTGGCCCGTATGCGCGGCGCGCTGCTGCTCGGCGCGGTGCTGGTGCTGGCCGTGCTGGTGCTGTTCCTGCGCGACTGGCGCACCGCGCTGATCTCCTTCTTCAGCATTCCGCTGTCGCTCGCCTTCGCCGTCATGGTGTTTCCGTGGTTCGGCTGGACCATCAACACCATGACCCTGGGCGGCCTGGCGGTGGCGCTGGGCGTGGTGGTGGACGACGCCATCATCGACGTGGAGAACGTGATGCGCCGCCTGCGCCGCGCCGGCTCCACCGCGGTGCGTGCGGAAGTGATCCTCGACGCTTCGCTGGAAGTGCGCCGTCCGGTGGTGCTGGCCACCGTGGTGGTCGGGCTGGTGTTCCTGCCCATCCTGCTGCTGCCCGGCCTGCAGGGCAGTTTCTTCGCGCCGCTGGCCGGCGCCTTCCTGCTGGCGACGTTCGCCTCGCTGCTGGTGGCGCTCACGGTGACGCCCGCGCTGTGCCTGTTGCTGCTGCGCGCCGACCGCCGCCATCGCGAGCCGCGCTGGCTCAAGCGCGCCAAGCTGGCGCAGCACCGGCTGCTGGAGCGCGCGCTGCCGCATGGCCGCGCGTGGTTGATCGGCGCCTTGCTGCTGGGCGCGGCGGCGGTGGCGGTGCTGCCGCTGTTCGGCGCGGCGCTGCTGCCGGAATTCCGCGAAGGGCATTTTGTGATCCAGCTGCAGGGGCCTGGCGGCACCTCGCTGGAGGAGATGGCGCGCATCGGCGAGCACATGGGCAAGGACGTGCTGGCGATTCCCGGCGTGGCCACCGTATCGCAGCAGGTCGGCCGCGCCGAAGCGGTGCAGGACACCTGGCCGCCGAATCAGAGCGAATTCCACGTCGAGCTGAAGCCGGGCCTGGGCGCGGCCGATCAGGTGCGCATCGAAACCGCGTTGAAGAACGTGGTGGATGGCTATCCGGGTTTCAGCGGCGAGGTGGTGACCTTCCTCGGCGACCGCATCGGCGAATCGCTGTCCGGCGAAACCGCGCCGGTGACGATCAGCATCTACGGCAACGACCTGGATACGCTCGACCGGCTCGCCGACAAGGTGAAGCAGTCGATGCAGTCTGTGCCCGGCAACGGCAGCGTGCGCTTATCCGATACGCCCACCGTGCCGACCCTGCGTATCGCACCGCAAGCGGAACGCCTCGCCGCCTACGGCCTGCGTATGGCCGACGTGCTCGATGCGGTGGCCGCCGCACACCAGGGCGTGGTGGCGGGCGAAGTGTTCGACGGGGTGCAGCCGATCGCCGTGCGCCTGCGGCTCGATCCTTCGGCGCAGCGCGATCCGGAGACGGTGGGCCAGCTGCTGCTGCGCAGTCCCGCCGGACGCAACGTGCCGCTGTCCGCCGTGGCCGATACCGACCTGCTCGAAGGCCGCGCCAACGTGCTGCACGAAGGCGGCCGCCGCCGGCTGGTGCTGGCGGTGTATCCGGCCACCGCCGACGTGGTCGGCTTCGTCGACCAGGCGCGCGCCGCGCTTGCGAAGAGTGTGCCGCTGCCGGCCGGCTATTACCTCGAATTCGGCGGCACCGCCGAAGGCGCTGCGCAGGCGCGCCACGACCTGCTGCTGCATGGCGGGCTGGCCGGCGTGGGCATCGTCGCGCTGCTGCTCGCCGCGTTTCCGGACCGGCGCAGCGTGGCCCTGGTGCTGGCCAACGTGCCGTTCGCGCTGGTGGGCGGCGTGATCGCCGCGGGCCTGGCCGGCGGCGTGCTGTCGATCGGTGCGCTGGTGGGTTTCGTCACGCTGTTCGGCATCTCCGCGCGCAACAGCATCATGCTGGTCTCGCACTACGAGCACCTGGTGAGCGTGGAGGGCGCGCACTGGAATCGCCACACCGTGCTGCGCGGCGCGCGCGAGCGGCTGACGCCGATCCTGATGACCGCCCTGGTGACCGCGCTGGGCCTGCTGCCGCTGGCGCTGGGCAACGGCGAACCGGGACGCGAGGTGGAGGGGCCGATGGCGATCGTGATCCTCGGCGGCCTGGCCAGCTCCACCGTGCTCAACCTGCTGGTGCTGCCGGCGCTGGCCGGGCGCTATCTGCGCCTGGCCAGGCCGTAGCGTTCAGCGCACCGGCTTGGCCAGGCGCAGCAGGTCGGCGCCGTAGCCGGCTTCCTCGTAGATCTTGCGCGCGCGCTCGTTGCCGGGGAACACGGCCAGGGTGATCAGGTGGCAGCGGTGTTCGCGCGCCCAGGTTTCGGCGTGGTCGAGCAGGGCGCGGCCGACGCCCTGGCCTTCGTGGGTCTGCGCGACGGCGAGGTCGGAGATGTGGCAGTTCACGCGCCCGGTGAAGTAGTCCTGGGTCTTCTGCAGGTGGACGAAGCCGACCGGGTGGCCGTCTTCGTCTTCGGCGACGAACAGGAAGCTGTTGGCGGGTTGTTCTTCCAGGTGGCGCGAGAGGTCCTTGCGGATGCCGTCGATGCATTCGTGGCGTTTGCGCCAGTTCGGCAGGTGGAAATCGACGAAGCGGGGGACCAGGCCGAGGATGAAGTCGTCGTCGTCTTCGGCTAGACGGATCAGGAACGAGGGGTCGCTCATGCGCTTGGGCGTGTTGGGGGCCGGGGGTCGGTTCTACACCCGGAGTGTGGGTGGGCGGAAGTACCGCCCGGGGGCTCGTCATCCCGGCGCAGGCCGGGATCCAGTGACTGTATCGCTCGGTTGTTGCGCTGAGGCGTGGGTGTCTCGCCTTTGGCGAGGGTTTCGTGCCGCTGCCGCGGCCCGAGTTACTTCTTCTTTGCGTGCCCAAAGAAGAAGTAACCAAGAAGAAAGGGCACCCTGCTTGGCGCCCTCAGCAGCTGCGCTGCTGAGGGTCCGTGAGGGCTGGCCGGGCTTTTTGACAGGGCATCCATGCCCTGATCAAAAAGGCGGGGACATCGTGTCCCCGCCCCCCTGCGGGGGCCTTTTCGTCCAGCCCTCACCGCCGGCGCCAAGGGGCCCGGTAGATCAAGAGCAACAGCGGAACGCCGCGGCTGCGCCGCGAGCTCTTCGCCGGATTTTCGCCCCGCCTGTCATCCCCCTCTCCCCTCCGGGGAGAGGGCCGGGGTGAGGGGCCGGCCGGAGCGGTGAGCTAAAGCCCACCGCAACCTGAGCAGCACGACAGCCTCAGCCAATCCCCGGCAGCGTGCCCACGCCCGCTTCAATCGCCGCCTTGTGCGTCAGGCAACGCGGCAGCATCCGTGCGAAGTAGAACGACGCCGTGTCGCGCTTGGCCTGCTTGAACGCTTCCGGCTGGCCGCTCGCATTCGCCGCGGCAACGCTGCGTGCCCACAGATAGGCCAGCGTGGCGTAGCCGGAGTAGTACAGGTAATCGATGGCGGCGGCGCCGAGTTCCTCCGGATTGCCCTGCACGCGCGCGGCCAGGGCCAGGGTCAGGTCGGCCCATTCCTTGGCGGTCTTGGCCAGGGGGGCGATCAGCGGGAGCAGGGCGGGGTCCTGGGCGTGCTGCTGGCAGAAGGCCTGGATTTCCTGCAGGAACAGCTTGAAGCCGGCGCCTTGCAGCTGGAGGATCTTGCGGCCCAGCAGGTCGGCGGCCTGGATGCCGGTGGTGCCTTCGTACAGGGTGATGATGCGGGCGTCGCGCACGAACTGCTCCACGCCGCTTTCCACGATATAGCCGTGGCCGCCGTAGACCTGCAGCGCTTCCTTGGTCGACTCCTGCGCCAGCTCGGTGACCAGGCCCTTGGCGATCGGAATCAGGAAGGCGACCAGGTCGCTGGCGTTCTTGCGCGTGGCTTCGTCGGTGGCGCGCGCTTCCACGTCGGTCTGCAGCGCGGTGTACAGCAGCAGGGCGCGCGAGCCTTCCACGATGGCGCGCTGGGTCAGCAGCATGCGGCGCACGTCCGGCTGCACCAGCAGGTTGTCGGCGGGCTTGTCGGGGAACTTCGGACCCGACAGCGCGCGGCCCTGCAGGCGCTCGCGCGCATAGTTCGAGCTGTTCTGCAGCGCGCGCTCGGCCAGCGCCAGGCCCTGCACGCCGACGCCCAGGCGCGCGGCATTCATCATGGTGAACATCGCGGCCAGGCCCTTGTGCGGCTGGCCGATCAGGTAACCCTCGGCGGCGTCGAAATTCATCACGCAGGTGGCCGAGCCGCGCAGTCCCATCTTGTGCTCGATATTGCTGGCCACCACGGTGTTGCGCGCGCCCAGCGAGCCATCCGCATTCACCTTGAACTTCGGCACGATGAACATCGAGATGCCGCGGCTGCCGGCCGGCGCGTCGGGCAGGCGGGCCAGCACCAGGTGGATGATGTTCTCGGCCAGGTCGTGCTCGCCGGCGCTGATGAAGATCTTGGTGCCTGTGATCTTATAGGCGCCGTCCTTGTAGCTGCCGTTGTCGGCGGGTTCGGCGCGCGTCTTCAGCAGGCCGAGGTCCGAGCCGGCCTGCGGCTCGGTCAGGCACATGGTGCCGGTCCAGCGGCCTTCGACGATGGGCTTGAGGTAGGTGTTCTGCTGTTCTTCGGTGCCGTGCAGCTCCATCGCGTGGCAGGCGCCTTCGGACAGCAGCGGGTACAGGCTCCACGACAGGTTGCCGGCCTGGAAGATCTCGGTGGTGGCGGTGCCCACCGTATTGGGCAGCGCCTGGCCGCCGAAATGCTCGGCCTGGGTCAGGCCGGTCCAGCCGCCTTCGGCGAAGGCCTTGAAGGCTTCCTTGAAGCCCTTGGGCGTGGTCACCGTCTGCGTGGCCTTGTCGTACTTGCAGCCTTCCTCGTCGCCGCTGGCGTTGAACGGCGCGAGCAGCGCCTCGCTCAGGCGGCCGGCTTCTTCCAGCACCGCGTCGAGCAGGTCGCGCGTGTGGCCTTCGCCGCCCTGCAGCCTGGTCAGGGTCGCTTCCGCGCCCAGCACGTCGTAAAGGGCGAAGCGCAGATCGTCGAGGGGAGCCTTGTAGATGGTCATTGCGGGTTCCTGCTTGGAATGCGGTGATGAAATGGGTGAAAAGCGCGGCGCTTGCTCAGCGCCAGGTGTTGGCGATGCCCGGCACCGGCGAGAGCCAGTCGTTGCCGTGGAATTCGAAATCGCGGGCCTGGTCTTCCTGTTCCGGCTTGGCGCTGGCGCGGCCCACCACGCTGTACGGCACCGAGCCGCCGCTGCCCTTGGCCGCCGCCGCGGCGAGCGCCTGGCTCATTTCCGGCGTGGGCAGCACAGTGACGCGGGTGATGTCGCCGGCGAAGGCCGGGATGTCCAGGTCGAACCTGGCATGCAGGCGCACCGGCACCAGCTCGGCCAGCTTCAGTTCGCCGTCGACCGAGCGGAAATTCATGCCGCCGTAGCTGTTGTTCTGGATGCGCACGGTGAGCTGCCACTGCCCGTCCGGCCGCACCGTCATCTCCTGGATGCTGATGGTGGGCGGGAACACGCTCTTGCGCGGCGGGCCGCAGGCGACCATCCCCAGCGAGAGCAGGCCAAGCAACAGCAGCAGCGGGATCAGGCGGTACAGCCGACGCGACATGGCCACTCCAAACGATCGTTTGAATGGCGATTCTGCCATGAGAAGGGGAACGGGGAACAGGGAACGGGGAGCGGGGAACGGGGAGCTTGTAGACCGATGTGAGGTGGGGCTCGCGATTTCCTTCATGTTCCCCGTTCCCTGTTCCCCGTTCCCTGCTCCCCCCCGAACAAGGCATCATCCCCATTTCCCCGAGCCAGGTCCCTCCCCATGTCCCGTCGTTTCGTCGCCCGCCGCTCCCCCATCCACGGCAATGGCGTATTCGCCACCGCGCCGATCAAGAAGGGCGAGGAGATCGTCGAGTACAAGGGCACGCTGATGACGCACCAGGACGCCGACGTGATGTACGGCGACGGCGGCGAAACCGGCCACACCTTCCTGTTCACCCTCAACGACGAATACCTGATCGACGCCAACCGCAAAGGCAATACGGCGCGCTGGATCAACCACAGCTGCGACCCCAACTGCCAGGCCCTGGTCCTGGAAGCCGAAGGCGACGACCGCCGCAAGGACCGGGTCTTCATCGAAGCCATCCGCAACATCAAGCCCGGCGAAGAACTCACTTACGACTACGGCATCATCCTGGACGTGCCCCACACCGCCCGCCTGAAAAAGGTCTGGAAGTGCCTGTGCGGCTCCCCCAAGTGCATCGGCACCATGCTGAAACCCAAGCACGGCCGCTGAGCCCCGCAGGCCAAGAAAAAAAGCCGCGTGCGGAACACGCGGCTTTTTTCATGCCCGTACGCAAGCGATGAGCCCCTCTTGCAGCGCAGAAAGCAAAGGCCAAGCTCAGTCCTCGATCGACCTTCCGCCCCTCGCTCCGCCCGGCCCCTCACCCTGCCCTCTCCCCGGAGGGGAGAGGGGTGATGGCGTGAGGTGTGCAGGAACGAAGAACCAAAGCTGGCCGCAGTCCTTGAACATCCTCTTCGCAACGGCACGTTGAAGCACCCGCTACGTAAACGCACTGTGGTTTCGTGTAGACCCAGGTTAATCAGGCTACCGCAGCCGCCCACTGCTCCTTCTAGTCGCGTCGCGAGCCTTGGCTCTCAGGCCATTCTCTCTTTGGTTACTTTCTCTTTGGGCCAGCAAAGAGAAAGTGACTCGGGCGCCGGCAGGCGTCCGAAATGCCCGCTGCATAAGCGGCCCATTCGCGATAACGCGAAAACCAAGCGATACCGTTGCTGGATCCCGGCCTACGCCGGGATGACGAGTAGGGGGTGCCGAG
This sequence comes from Dyella sp. SG609, assembly GCF_012275375.1. Classification (GTDB taxonomy): domain Bacteria; phylum Pseudomonadota; class Gammaproteobacteria; order Xanthomonadales; family Rhodanobacteraceae; genus Dyella_D; species Dyella_D marensis. Next base: position 281,157 of record NZ_JAAZQJ010000003.1, read on the forward strand.
GCAGGCCCCCCACACGCCATGCACACGCGAGAAATCCTCCCTATACTCCCCCGAGTGCCTGCTATGGGGGCTGGCACTCACCCACAAGGACGGAACCATGGAAAAGGAACAGAACTACTACGCCGCGCCGCAATCCGCCGTGGCCGACGTCGGGGGCTACTCGCAACAGGATCTCGAATCGCGCAAGGCCACGCGAGGCCAGCGCCTCGGCGCAGCCCTGCTCGACGGCCTGATCGTCGGCGTAGGCGCCGTGCTGGTCGGCATCGGCGGCGCGGCAGCCAGCAAGGGCGAGGGCGGCATCGTCGCGGTGGCGGTCGGCTTGCTCATCATCCTGGGCATCTTCGTCGTCAACTGCGTGCTGCTGCACCAGAACGCGCAGACCATCGGCAAGAAAGTGCTCGGCATCAAGATCGTGCGCAGCAACGGCGACCGCATCGGCCTGGGCCGCATCATCGGCATGCGCATCATCCCGATCAGCCTGCTCGGTGCGATTCCCTACCTCGGCGGCTTCATCTCGCTGGCCGACTCGCTGGTGATCTTCGGCGCCGAACGCCGCTGCCTGCACGACATGATCGCGGACACGATCGTCATCACCGACTGATGCTGGACACCCTTCGGCAGATCGAAACGCCCGAAGGGGTGTTTCTACGCCTGCGCGCGGCCGGCGCACTGCCGCGCGCGCAGGCGTGGACGATCGATTTCGTGCTGCGCATGCTGGTGTTCTGGGCCGGCATGATTCCCTTGTCGCTGCTCGGCCGGGCCGGCGCGGGCGTGGGTGCATTGCTGATGTTCGTGCTGATGTGGGCCTATGCGGTGGTGTGCGAGGTGTGGTTCGGCGGACAGACGCTGGGCAAGCGCGCCATGGGCCTGCGCGTGGTCAGCGCCGACGGCGCGCCGGTGACCCTGGTGCCTTCGGTGCTGCGCAACCTGCTGCGCGTGGTGGACATCCTGCCGGGCGTATACGCGGTGGGGCTGGCCAGCACGCTGATCGATCCTTATGGGCGGCGTCTGGGCGACGTCATCGCCGGCACCCTGGTGATCCACGGCGGCGAACTGCCGGCCGGCAGCCAGGTGCCCAGCGTGGCGCCGGTGGCGCCGCCGCCGGGCCTGGCCGCGGACGAGCAGGCGGTGATCGTGGAATTCGCCGAGCGCTGCGCGCAGCTCACGCCGCAGCGCCAGCAGGAACTGGCCGACCTGCTGCAGCCGCTGACCGGCTGCACCGGCGAAGCCGGCGTGCAGCGCCTGCTCGGCTATGCCAACTGGCTGCTGGGGCGCGCATGAAGCAGGAACGGTTCGTCGCCCTGCATCGCGAGGCATGGAACGAGCTGCAGCACTGGCTCGATCTGGTCGAGCGCAAGCAGCGCCAGGCTTTGCGCAGTCCGCGCGCCGGTGGTTTTCCGGCCGAATACCGCCGCCTGTGCCATCACCTGGCGCTGGCGCGTGCGCGCGGCTACAGCCGCGAAGTCACCGACCGCCTGCAGCGCATGGTGCAGCAAGGCCATCGCCTGCTGTACCGCCCGCCGGCGCCGCGCTGGCATCGCGCGCTCACTTTCCTTATCGCGGGTTTTCCGCGGCTGGTGCGCAGCGAATGGCGCTGCATGGCAGCCGCGGCGGTGCTGTTCTTCGGGCCGGCGCTGTTCTGCCTGATCGCGCTGCAGTTCCATCCGGAGTGGGCGCATTCGATCTTCGGCAGCGGGCAGCTGGCCGAATTCGAGAAGATGTACGACCCGAGCAACGACAAGATCGGCCGCAGCAGCGGCACCGACATGGCGATGTTCGGCACCTACGTGATGAACAACGTCAGCATCGCGTTCCGCACCTTCGCTTCCGGCCTGGTGCTGGGCGTGGGCGCGGTCTACGTACTCGCCGCCAACGGCGTGATCATCGGCGGCGTCGCCGGCCATCTCACCCAGATGGGCTACGGCGGGCCGTTCTGGCGCTTCGTGGCCGCGCATGCCGCGTTCGAGCTCACCGCGCTGGTGATCGCCGGCGGCGCGGGCCTGCGGCTGGGCCTCACCTTGCTGGCGCCGGGGCGGCAGCGGCGCGGGCCGGCGATGGTGGCGGCGGGCTGGATCGGCGCGCAGCTCGCGCTGGGCGCGTTCGCCATGCTGCTGGTGGCCGCGGCGATCGAGGCGTTCTGGTCGTCGATCGCCTGGTTTCCGAATGTATTGAAGTTCGGCAGCGCCGCGCTGTTGTGGGTGCTGGTGATCGGCTGGCTGTGGCGCGGCGGCGCGGAGGGCGGCGATGGAGCTTGAACGCATCACCGTGGCCCTGCGTCCGCGCACGGCGCGCGAGGCGGTCGACCTCGGCGCGGCCATGCTGCGCGCGCATGCCAGAACCGTGTGGTCCGCGTGGTTCGCCTTCAGCCTGCCGGTGGCGGCGCTGTGCATCGCCCTGGGCTGGCTGCTGCACTGGCCCTGGCTGGCCACGCTGCTGATCTGGTGGCTGCTGCCGCTGTTCGACCGCGTGCCGCTGTACGTGCTGTCGCGCGCCGTGTTCGAGCGCGCGCCGCGCTGGCGCGAGACGCTGCGCGGCCAGCGCCAGTGGCGCTGGGGCGGCACCATCGCCTCGATCACCTGGCGGCGCATCGACAGCCATCGCGCGCTGCGCCTGCCGATGGAATTGCTGGAAGGCCTTGCGGGCAAGCAGCGCGGCGAACGCTGGCGCGTGCTGCGGCGGCCGATCGGCACCGAGGCCTCGTCGCTGGCCTTCGGCTGCCTGGAACTGGTGCTGGTGATCTTCCTCGGCCTGTTCCTGTCGGTGGTGCTGTTCATTCCGGCCGAGCTGATGCCCGACTGGGTGCGCGGCTCGGTGGGCGGCGTCGCGCGGCGCACGCCCGAAGTCACCGGCGCGCTGATCGCCGGCGTGGCCTACCTGGCCTGGAGCGCGATCGAGCCGCTGCACGTGGCCGCCGGTTTCGCGCTCTATCTCAACCGCCGCACGCAGCTGGAAGCCTGGGACGTAGACCTGGCCTTCCGCCGCCTGCGCGACCGCTGGCTCGCCGCCGGCCGCGCCGCCGCCGTGCTGCTGCTGGCGCTGGTTTGCGCCTGTCCGCACGGGGCCTGGGCGCAGAAGGTCGCGGCGCCCAAGAAGGAAGAAGCGCCGGTCACCCGGATCGAAGATGCCTTCGCCGTGCCCGCCAGCAACAGCGACAAGCGCTTCGCCACCGCGGCAGCGGAAGCCTTCCGCGATCCGCGCTTCGGCGGCGCGCACAAGGACCACACCTGGGTGCCGCGCAACTGGTCGTGGAATCCCAAGCCGGTCCAGCTCGGGCGCTCGCCGTTCGAAGGCTTCGGCAATGTGCTGGCGATCGGCGTAAAGGGTTTGCTGACGCTGCTGCTGATCGGCCTGATCGTCGCCATCGGGGTGTATGTGATCCGGCGCGCGCGCATGCCGGTGATCGCGGCGCACACGCGCGGCGACGCGAAGCTGGACACGCACCTGGAAACCATCGAGGTGCAGGAGGTGCTGCCGGACGACCTGGCCGGCGCCACGCACCGCCTGTGGAGCGGCGGACACCGCCGCGAGGCGCTGGCGCTGCTCTATCGCGGCTGCGTCGAACAGGTGGCGGCGGCGCTGCAGCTGCCGGTGGAACAGGACGCCACCGAGGCGGACTGCCTGCGCAGCGCGCGCCGGCTGGGCGACACGCAGCGGCGCCAGCGCGCCGAGGCGATCGTGCGCGCGTGGCAGTACGCGGCTTACGCGGACCGCTATCCGCGCGACGAGGATTTCGCCCGCCTGCTCGACGGCTGGCCCGCGCGGCACGGGAGCGCGGCATGAATCGCGCGCCGGTGCTGGTGATCGTGCTGGCTTCCGTGCTCGCGGTCGGCCTGATCGGTTTCTTCACCCTGTTCGAGCGGCAGGAAATCACCGTGCCGGCGGAGGCGAAGGGCGAGGCGAAGTACAACCGCTTCTTCGCGCTGGAACGTACGCTGGCGAAGCTCGGCATTCCGGTGAGTTCGGTGGCCACGCTGTCGCCGAGCCGCGTGCCGCTGGGCGAGAACGACACGCTGGTGCTGGGCGACGGCCTGGAACGCATCGGCGTGGATGACGCGCAGCACATCGCCGACTGGGTCAACGCCGGTGGCCACCTGGTGCTGGCGCCGGGCCCGGCGGACGATGCCGCGCATACGCCGCTGCTGGAGGCGCTGGGCGGGCTTTCGTCCAAGCGCATGGAAGAAGGCTGCGACCGGCTGAGCACGGATGTGCCGGACAAGAGCGAGGCCAGTTTCGTGCTGTGCGGCCCGCGCTTCCTGCTCGACGACGAAGCCGGCGAGAACGCGGACCTGCTGATCGGCGACCACCAGCGCGGCTACTCCTTCGCGCGCTACTACGCCGGCGACGGCGAAGTGAGCCTGCTGTCCGACCTGGCGCCGCTCTCCAACCGCGAGCTGAGCCACGCGGCGCAGCAGCGCTTCGCCCTGCGCGTGCTGGCGCCGTCGGAGGAGCGGCACGTGTGGCTGCTCTACGCGCTGGACGGTCCCTCCTTCTGGCTCGCGCTGTTCACCCGCGGCTGGCCCGGCCTGCTCGCGCTCACCGTGCTGCTGCTGGCCTGGATGGCGATGCGCAGCGCGCGGCTGGGCCCTCTGATGCCGGCGCCGCCGCTGCAGCGCCGTGCGCTGCTGGAACATGTGCAGGCGGCCGGTGAATTCCTCTATCGGCGCGACGCGGGCCTCGGCCTGCACGCGCTGGCCTGCCGCGCCGCGCTGGCGCGCGCGCGGCGGCAGGATCCGTCCTGCGCCGAGCTCGAAGGCGAGGCGCTGTACGAACGCCTGGCCGACCGCCACGGCGTCGATCCCGCGCAGCTGGCGCGGGCCTTCCAGATCCCCGCGAACGCCAACGCATTCCGCGAAAGCATCACCACCCTGGCGCGACTCAGGAGCCGCCCATGACTACCGAATCGCCTTCCCCCGCCCTGGCGCCGGAGCCGCCGGCCGCCGCCGTGTCCGCGCTGCCGTTCGACCAGCTGATGGCGCGCATCGCTTCGCTGCGCGAGCAGGTGGCGCGCGCCTTCATCGGCCAGGAGCAGGTGTTCGACGAAGTGCTGCTGGCCCTGCTGGCCGGCGGCCACGTGCTGATCGAAGGCGTGCCAGGCCTGGGCAAGACCCTGCTGGTGCGCGCGCTCGCCGCCGCGGTGAGCTGCAGCTTCGGCCGCGTGCAGTTCACGCCGGACCTGATGCCGACCGACGTCACCGGCCATGCCATCTACGACCCGAAGGCCGAGCGCTTCCAGATCCGCCGCGGCCCGGTGTTCGCCAACCTGCTGCTGGCCGACGAGATCAACCGCGCGCCGGCCAAGACCCAGGCCGCGCTGCTGGAATGCATGCAGGAAGGCCAGGTGACCATCGAAGGCCGCCGCTTCCCGCTGCCGGCGCCGTTCATGGTGGTGGCGACGCAGAATCCGATCGAGCAGGAAGGCACCTATCCGCTGCCGGAAGCGCAGCTGGACCGCTTCCTGATCAAGGTGCTGATCGACTACCCGACATTGGACGACGAGAAGCGCATGGTCGACGAGGTGCTGAGCGGCCGCGTCGCCGCCGACCTGGACGTCTCGCGCGTCAACCCGGTGCTGAGCCAGCCCGAGCTGCTGGCGCTGCAGCAGGGCGTGGCCGAGCTGCGCGTGGACGCGGCGGTGATCGACTACGCCGTGCGCATCGCGCGCGCCACCCGCGAATGGCCCGGCGTGCTCGGCGGCGCCGGTCCGCGCGGCGGCCTGGCGCTGGTGCGCCTGGCGCGCGCGCAGGCGGTGCTGGACGGCCGCGACTTCGTCACCCCGGACGACGTGCGCGCGGTGGCCCTGCCCGCGCTGCGCCATCGCCTGCTGCTGGCGCCGGAAGCGCTGATCGAGCGCCAGCGCCCGGACGACGTGCTGAAGGCGCTGCTGCACAAGGTGGCCGCGCCCCGCCAATGATGCGTCCGGCTTCCACCCTGCTGTGGCTGCTGCTCGGCTGGACCGCGCTGGGCGTGCTGGCCGCGATCGGCTGGCTGCCGCTGGCGGCGTGGCTGGCGTTTGCCGCGCTGCTGGCCGCCGCCGCCGCGCTCGACGCGCGCCAGCTGCGCGCCGAACCCAGCCCCGTGCTGGGCCGCGAATTGCCGCCCGTGGTGCCGTTGGGACCCGAGCTGGTGGTGGGCCTGCGCCTGCGCCCGCAAGGCAAGCGCACGCTCGCGTTCGAACTGCACGACCTGCATCCGGGCGGCTGGCCGGTGCGCGGCATGCCGCGCCAGTTGAGCTTGCCGCCGGGGCGCGAGCTGGCGCTGGATTACGCGCTGACGCCCACCGGCCGCGGCCGCTTCGATTTCGCCGGCAGCCATCTGCGCCTGCGCTCGCCGTGGCGGCTGTGGACGCAGCGTCGCACCATCGGCGAACCGGCCAGCCTGCGCGTGTATCCGAACTTCGCGCCGCTGGCGCGCATGGCGGGCCTGAGCGTGGAAGTCGCCTCGCGCAGCGTCGGTGCGCGGCTGCAGCGCCGGCGCGGCGAAGGCACCGAATTCCACGAGCTGCGCGATTACCGGATCGGCGACAGCCTGCGCAAGATCGACTGGAAGGCCACCGCGCGCGTGGCACGGCTGGTGTCGCGCGAATACCGCGACGAACGCAACCAGCAGGTGGTGCTGCTGCTCGACTGCGGCCGCCGCATGCTGGCGCAGGACGACCGCCTGGCGCATTTCGACCACGTGCTCAATGCCTCGCTGGCGCTGGCTTATATCGCGCTGCGCCAGGGCGATTCGGTCGGCATGCTGGCCTGCGCCGGCGAAGACCTGCGCTGGATGCCGCCGCAGCAGGGCAGCGGCGGCATGGACATGCTGCTGGGCGCGGGCTACGACCTGCAGCCCAAAGCCGTGGCGACCGACTACCTCGCCGCGGCGAGCGCGCTGCAGGCCAGGCAGCGGCGGCGCGCCTTCGTGGTGCTGGTGACCAATGTGCGCGACGAGGACGACGAAGAGCTGCGCATGGCGGTGCGGTTGCTGTCGCGGCGGCACCTGGTGCTGGTGGTGAGCCTGCGCGAGCTGGCGCTGGATCAGGCGGCGGCGACGGTCGATCACGAGCTGGATACGGCGATCCGCGCGGCCGCGGCCATGGATTACCTCGCGCAGCGCGATGCGATGCACGACGCGCTGCGCCGCGAAGGCGTGGCGATGCTGGACGTCAGCTGCAATGAGTTGTCGGGTGTGCTGGTGGAGCGGTATCTCGCCGTGAAGCGGGCGGGGCGCCTTTAGTCTCCACGCCGCCGCTGCTTTGCTCCCTCTCCCCTCCGGGGAGAGGGCCGGGGTGAGGGGCCGGGCGGAGCGATGAGTGGAGGGTCGAGAAAGACTTAAGAGCTTTTCTTCGCGCCGTAGAACGACTGTCGCTAGAGCGACCCCTCATCTGCCTGCCGGCATCTTCTCCCCGGCGGGGAGAAGAGTTTCGAATTGGAAGGTTCGAATTACGTATCGTCGCCGTAATCAATCGAAACAATCTCCACCTTCAGATCCCCCGCCGGCCGCTGCCACGTCACCTCCTCACCGACGCGCGCTCCGATCAACGCCCGCGCCAGCGGCGACACATAACTCACCAGGCCATGCTCCACATCCGCCTCGTCCTCGCCGACGATGCGGTAGGCATGCTCGCCTTCCTGCGCCGAATCCACCGTCACCCCGGCGCCGAACGCCACGCGGTCGCGCGGCTGCTGCGCCAGGTCGATCTCGATCGCACCGGCCACGCGCGCCTTCAGCCAGCGCAGCTCGCGCTCCACCGCGGCCAGCTCGCTTTGCTGCGCCAAGGTCGGCTCGCCGGTCTTCAAGGCATCGCGCCGCGACTGCGCGGCGTCGAGGCGTGCGCGCAGCTGTGCAAGTCCGCGCGGGGTGACGTAGTTGGGATGTTCGCTCAGCGGGATTTCCGGCAAGGCGTCGCCCGCGTCGTCGCTGTCCTTTACGAAGGCACGGCTCATGATTCCTCCCGCGCTCCGGTATGGCGGAGCGCTCGCGTGGTTCTTCCATGTAGATGGCGCCGTCGCGGTGCCCGCTCAAGCGCCTGGTGGCCGATTGATGTGAAGGAGCCGTCAGTCCTCCTCCACGTGCGGCTTCCACGCCTCGCTGAGCTGCTTCTGCACCGGTGGCGGCACCGGTTCGTAGTGGCTCAGGTCCAGGCTGTAGCGGCCGCGTCCGCCGGTCACAGCCTTCAGCTCGGAGGGGTAGTCGATCAGCTCGGCCAGCGGCGCCTGCGCCTTGATCACCAGCTCGCCGCCGCGCTGCGTATCGGTGCCCAGGATGCGCGCGCGCTTGCCGGCCAGGCCGCCGGTGACGTCGCCGACATTCGCTTCGGGAATGGCCACTTCCACGTCCACGATGGGTTCCAGCACGATCGGCCGCGCCTTGCCCACCGCGTCGAGAAAGGCCTTTTTGCCAGCGGAGACGAAGGCCACTTCCTTGGAATCCACCGGATGGTACTTGCCGTCGTACACGGTCACGCGCAGGTCCTGCATCGGATAGCCGGCCACCGCGCCGTTCTCCATGGCCTGGCGCACGCCTTTCTCGATCGCCGGCAGGAACTGGTTGGGAATCACGCCGCCTTTCACTTCGTCGACGAACTGGAAGCCCGCGCCGCGATCCAGCGGTTCCACGCGCAGGAACACTTCGCCGAACTGGCCCGCGCCGCCGGTCTGCTTCTTGTGGCGATGGTGGCCTTCGGCCCGGCTGGCGATGGTTTCGCGATAGGCCACGCGCGGCGGGTGGGTCACCACTTCCACGCCGTAGCGTTCCTTCATGCGTTCGAGCATCACCTTCAGGTGCAGGTCGGACAGGCCGCGCACCACGGTTTCGTTCAGTTCCTTGTGGTGCTCCACGCGGAAGCAGGGGTCTTCCTCCGACAGCCGCGTCAGTGCTTGTGAAAGCTTCTGTTCCTGGCCCTTGTGCTTGGGCTCCAGCGCCAGGCCGAACATCGGCTGCGGAAAACGCAGCGGCGCGAGGTGGATCAGGTCCTCGTCGTGCGAATCGTGCAGCACGGCATCGAAGTGGATTTCCTCCACTTTCGCCACCGCGGCGATATCGCCGGGAATGGCCTGCTCGATCTCCACATGCTGCTTGCCGTTGAGGCGGAACAGATGGCCGACCTTGAACGGCTTGCGCCCGTCGTCGATGAACAACTGCGTATCGCGGCGGATCGTGCCCTGCCACACGCGGAATACGCCGAGCTTGCCGACGAAGGGATCGTTGACGATCTTGAACACGTCCGCGACCACGTGCCTGGCCGGATCGGCGCCGACTTCAATGGTTTCGTCTTTCAAATTGAGGAAAGGAGGCGGATTGCCTTCGGACGGATTCGGCAGCAATCGCTCGGCCAGCTCCAGGAACTCGGCCACGCCCGCGCCGGTGCGCGCGCTGACGAAGCAGACCGGCACCAGATGCCCTTCGCGCAGGCATTGCTCGAACGCATCGTGCAATTGCTGCGGCGTGAGCGCTTCTTCGCCGGCATCGAGATAGGAACCCATCACCGACTCGTTGATTTCCACCACCTGGTCCAGGATGCGCTGGTGCGCTTCGGCCAGCGAGGAGAAGTCGGTGGCGCCATCGCTGTGGAAGAAACAGTCCAGCACCTTCGCGCCGCCATCGGCGGGCAGGTTCACCGGCAGGCATTCGGAGCCGAACTCTTCGCGCAGCGCTTCGGTCAGCGCTTCCAGGCGCGCGACGTCGGTGTCGATCTTGTTGATCACCAGCACGCGGGCCAGGCCGCGCTCCTTCGCGCGCTCCATCATGCGGCGGGTGCCGTACTCGATGCCGTTGGCGGCATTGACCACGATGGCGACGGTCTCCACCGCGGCGAAGGCGAACAGCGCGGCACCGCGGAAATCCGCGTAGCCGGCGGTGTCGATCAGGTTGATATGGCAGCGGGGCAGGTCGATCGCGGCGAGGCAGCTGTCGATGGAGTGGCCGCGCGCCTTTTCCTGGCTGTCGGTGTCGGACTGGGTACTGCCGCGTTCCACCGAACCTTGCGTCTGGATGGCGCCGCCTGCGTGCAGCAGGGCTTCGAACAAGGTGGTCTTGCCGGAGCCGGCATGGCCGGCGAGTGCGATGTTGCGGATGGTTTCCGTGTTGTACGACACGATGCGACCCTCCTCTGCTGAAGCCGGAGGCGCGGGTCCTGCGGTCGTCGACAGTCGGCGCCGCACGAGGCCGCGACTGCGGCTGACGATGGCGGGGCGTCATGGCGAGTCCGGGCGTCGGGGACGCGGGGGCGGTCATGGCGGGACACGGCGCGGGGCGCCGTCCGCATAGCCTTGAGCGAGGGGGCGGCCGGGTCAAGCTGCAGCGCGGGGAACCACGACCGATGGGATTTGTCTTGGATGGGTTGCACGCGGACCATCCGCGCTTTCGCCCGCTTCAAGGTCACCGCCATCGAACACGCACCGCAGGTCGAACATCACCGCTGGAACGCGCCTGACGGGCGCGAGCGTGGCCTGGCCCCGCTGGACGGTCCGACCCGTGCCCTGCTGCACGAGCTGCGCTGGCGCCGCCAGCCGCGCGACCGGCGGCGCTTCTGGGCCGGCATGGGCCTGGCCCTGGTGCTGCACCTGCTGTTCATCGGCGTGACCTGGTGGGAAATGCAGCCCCGGCCCGGCGAGCCGCTGCCGCCGCCGCGCGCCGGGGATGCGCTGCAGGTGCGCTTTATCCCGCGCGGCATGCCGCGCTCCGCGCCGCCGCCGGTGGAGGCCGCGCCCCCGCCGCCGCCCGCGCCGCGCGTGGCGCCCGTGCGCGAGCCGCCGGCCAGGAACGCGATGACGGCCAGCCTGCCCACCCCGGCGCCGGCCCCGGCGGCAAGTGTCGCTGCCCCGGCGCCGCGCCTGTTCGGTGCGGATGGCCGGCCCCTGCTCCCCACCGCGCAGCCGGCGGCGGCATCCAGCGCCAGCTATGTCGAGCGCGGCGTGGTCGGCGACAGCAAGGTGATGCGCCACGACAACCCGGTGAAATACCAGGCCACGCGTTTCGACCAGGACTGGAACAAGGGCAACGCCCTGGACAGCGCCTTGAAGCGCGTGGTCGACGCGACCACGGTGAAGAAAACCGTCACCCTCGCTCCCGGCCTGCGCATCCACTGCGCGGTGGCGCTGGCCGCGCTCGCCGGCGGCTGTGGCGGCGATCCGCCCGCGCCGCCCTCGGCGAAGGACGGTGACGAGCGCCTCAGCATGGCGCCGGCGCGCTCGCTGGCGCCGCCGCCGAATCCGCCCGAGCCGCCGAGCGACGAGGAATGCATCCGGATCTACCGCGACGGCAAGCCGCTGCCGCACGGCTGTCCGGTGGATACGCCCAATCGCTCGGTGGATGCCGAACTGAAGATGCACGCGCCGAAACCGCCGCAACCGTAGCAGCCGTAGGTTGGGGTGAGCCAAAGGCGAACCCCAACACCGCAAGCGCCACGCGCGCCGTCTCGTTGGGGTTCGCCCTTGGCTCACCCCAACCTACGCCTGCCGCAGGCACGCCCGCTACACTGCGCGCCATGTCGTCGCCTCCCCAGGATCCCTCCCGCGTCACGGTCGCGCTGCCTTCGCCGCGCGAGGCGGCCACGCGCGCGGCGGTCTACCGCAATCGGCGCAAGGATCGACCGCGCGACCGCCTGCTGCGCGTGCTGGGCCTGGTCGGCACGCTGCTGGTGCATCTGATCGTGCTGTTCGGCGCCATCCTGGGGCCGGCGTACGACCTGGTCGAGCCGGCGGAAGAGCACAGCGCGCCGCTGCAGGTGCGGCTGATCGAGAAGAAGAAGGACGAACCGCCGCCGCCGCCTCCGGTGCGCGGCACGCCGCCGAAGGAAGTCGGCCCCGTGCGCAAGGCCGGCGGTGCGCCGGCGGTGGCGCGCACGCGGCGCGAGAGCAGCAGCTCCACCCGCGTCGAAGCCGATCTCGCCCCCGTGCCGGTGCCCGCGGTGGAAACACCCGTCATCGTGGTGAAGGCCCGCCCCAGCGCACCCAAGCCCGAACCGGTCGCGGCGCCGCGACCAGCCGTGACCTTGCCCAAGCCCGCCCCGGCGCCGGAACTGCAGCCCGTGCCGACCAGCGCGGAGCCGCCGCAGGTCACGCTCGACACGCCGCCCGCGCCGCAGCCGGTGCCCCCGAAATTCCAGCCCGAGCCGGTGCGCAAGGCGCAGGCCGAAGGCAGCGCGCCGATGCCGCCGCCGGCTTCGCTGGCCCTGCCGGACGTGCCCGCGCAGTCCGCGCCGCAGGTGAGCGCGCCGACCGTCGCGATGGAGCATGCGGTGCCCAAGCCCACGCCGCCGAGCCCGCCGCAGGCGATCCGCGCCGAGACCGTCGCCGCGCCCACCGAACCGGAACTGCAGGCCGTGCCGTTGCCCGCGCAGGCGGCGCCTACGGTGAACCTGCAGGCGCAGTCCGCCACCACCGCGGTGGTGCCGCGCGAACAGCAGCGTATCCAGGCGCCGTCGATCCGCGTCGCCGAAGCCGAACTCGAAGCGGTGCCGCTGCCGGAGAACGCGCGCCCCAGCCTCGACAAGCCGCAGGCGCCGCCGGTGCAGACGGTGTCGCCGCAATCCGTGGCGATCGACAACAAGCCCGCGCTGGAGCGTCCGCAGATCCAGCCGTCGCCGTCGTCCGCCGAAGCCTCGACGTCTTCCAGCGAGCAGGCCGCGCCCGCGCAGAGCCAGGCCGCCAGCTCCACCGCCGGCCCCAAGGCCAGCGCGCCCGCCGGTAAAACCGCCAGCGCCGAGAGCGGCAAGAGCAGCGCGCCGAACGCCACGCCGCAAGGCAGCGAGAGCGGCGCGCCGGGCGCATCGCCCAACGGCGTGGCGTCTTCGCCCGGTGGCCCCGGCAAGAGCGGCCTGAATCTGTCGCTGCCGCCGGGGCAGGGCAATGGCCAGGGCAACGGGCAGCAGGGCAAGGGCGAGGGCCAGGACGGCCTGGCCGGCAACTACATCCAGCTGCAGCCGCGCGGCAATACGGAAATCATGGAGCACCGCGCGCCGAACATCGGCTACAAGTCCACGCGCTTCGAAAAGGACTGGACGCCCGAAGGCGAAAGCTCGATCGACACCGCGCTGCGCCACGCGGTGGAGAAGACCACGGTGCGCCACACCTTCCACCTGCCGCGCGGCGTGCGCGTCGAATGCGTGGTGATGCCGCTGTTCCCGGTCGGCCTGTTCGGTTGCGGCAATGGCGATCCGCCGCCGAAGCCGGTGGACGACAAGGTGTACGAGCGCATGGTGCTGGCGCCGGCCAACCCGCTGGTGCCGCCGGCGCCGGCGGCGTCCGCGGCAACCGTGGCCGCGCCGATCAAGCTCGATAACAGCGCGCAGTGCGCGACGGCGAAGGTGAGCGGCGGGCCGCTGCCGCCGGGGTGCGTGGACGATCGGTTGCCGGCGGGGCGTGCGGCGCCGGCGAAGGCGACGAGCTCGTCGTGGGTGCCGGCGAGCGATCAGTTTCACTGACGATTTTCGCGAAGCACCACACTTCTCCCTCTCCCCTGCGGGGAGAGGGCGGGGTGAGGGGGCGGGGCTCGCGGGAGCGTTTCTAAGAGCGAAAAGAAGTTCGAGGCAAGGCGTCAGCGTTTCGCTCCGCCCGGCCCCTCACCCCAACCCTCTCCCCGAAGGGGAGAGGGGGTACGTCGAGGGTTACTTGAAGTTGATCGCCACGCGCGCAAACCACGAAGCGCCATTCAAGCCGAACTGCACGGCTTCGTACTTGAAGCCATTGTCCGTCTCGTTCGGATCCTGCTTGCTCGGAAACTTGTCGAAGATATTCGAGCCGCCCACCGTCAACTTGACTTGATCGTTGAAGTGATAGGTCAGCGCGACGTCGGCCGAGGTCTTGTCCGCGTAATGCTGGTTCGGCACCGGCGGTCCGCTGAAGGTGCCCAGCGTCATCGGCCCGAAGTAAATGAACTTCCAGCTCGCTTCCCATTGGCCCAGCGCATAGTCGAAGCCCAGGATCGCCTTCGAACTCGGCGCGCCGTCCTCCAGGAACAGCCGCTCGCGGTCCGACAGCAGCACGTCCTCGCGGCCGGCCAGCGCGGGCGGGGCGTGGATCTTCTTGACGCGGGTGAACGAGCGGTTGAAACCGAAGTTGGTGCGCAGCGTGCCGCCGCCCAGGTCCATGCGGTGGCTGGCGGTGAAGTCCAGGCCCTTGGTGCTGGTGTCCACCGAGTTGACGAAGAACTGCGCCTGGCCCACGCCCAGCTGCTGCAGGATGCCGCCGATGTTCGGGTCGGTGGTGTCGAAGCGGCCGCTGAGCACGATGCGGTCGTCGATATCGATGCGGTAGCCGTCCAGGGTGAACTGCAGATCGTTGCCGGGTGACCAGGTGGCGCCCAGCGTATAGCTCTTGGACTTCTCTTCCTTCAGCGGCGGAATGCCCGCGGCATTGGCGATGGTGCCGCCGTTCGGCGCCAGCACCACGTCCACCGGCTGGCCGCTCACGAAGTCGGTGAAGGTGGACGAGAACCAGCGCTGCTGCAGCGACGGCGCGCGGAAACCGGTGGACACGGAGCCGCGCAGCAGCAGCTTGTCGGTGGCGTGGAAGGCGCCGGCCAGCTTGCCGGTGGTGGTGGAGCCGAAATCGCTGTAGTGCTCGTAGCGCACGGCCGCGTCGGTGAGGAAGCGTTCCGTCCAGTCGGTTTCCACGTCGGCATAGGCCGCATAGCTGTGGCGGCTCTGGTTGGTGGCGTCGCCGGGCTGGAAGCCGGGAAAGCCCTGGCTGCCAGCATTGCCGCCGCCGGGGCCGTCGGCGTCGATGTACGAGCCGCGTTCGCCGGGCGTGATGCGGTAGTTCTCGCGGCGGTATTCCGCGCCGAAGGCGATGTTGAGGCCGGCCAGGATGTCGCCGTAGTAGCGCGACAGATCCAGGTTGGTGGTTTCCTGCTCGAACGAGAAGCCGCCGGCATGGAAGCGGTTGGGGCTCAGGCCCGGGCCGCCGGTGAGCAGGTCGGCATTGGCGATGGAGGCGTTGAGCGTGTTGCTGATGATGTCCTGCAGCGCGTTGTAGCCGTAGGTCTGCGAGAGATCCGCGCGCCAGTCGCCGAAGTTGTCCCACACGCCGAGGATGGCGTAGCGGTCCTTGATGGCGCCGTTGATGTACGGCACGAAGCCGTCCGGATACATCGCCGCCGAGTTGCGCGAAGGAATGTCGTCCGAGCCGATGCCGCCGCGCGCGAACGCCGCCGACGAAGCCGAACGGTTTTGCACGCCGCCGGTGAAATACAGATGCGCCGATTCCGCCACCGGCACTTCGCCGTTGACGTACAGGGTTTCGTTGTCGACCTTGGTGTCGCCGATGGTGCGCGGATCGCCCGGGTCGGAACGGTTGGAACGCCCGCGCTTCTGCCACTCGCCGGTGATGCCCACGCTGCCGCCGTTGTCGAAGCGGAAGCCGCAGTACGCCGAGGTGAGGTAGTTCTTGCCGTCGCCGCGGGTGTATTCGCCGAAGCCCGCCACGCTTTCGCAGCCGGGGCTTTTCTTCAGCACGATATTCATCACGCCGGCGATGGCGTCCGAGCCGTACTGCGCGGCGGCGCCGTCGCGCAGCACCTCCACGCGCTCGATCGCCAGCGCGGGAATCGCATTGAGGTCGGTGCCGGTATTGCCGCGGTTGCGCGCGCCGAACAGGTTCACCAGCGCCACGCTGTGGCGGCGCTTGCCGTTCTCCAGCACCAGGGTCTGGTCCGAGCCCAGGCCGCGCAGCGCCGCCGAGTCGACCAGGTCGGCGTTGTCCGAGCCGGTCTGGCGAACCGAGGTGAACGAGGGCACGGTGTACTGCAGGTTCTGCGCGAGATCGAATTGCGGGCTCTGTTCGGCCAGCTTCTGCATCGGGATGACGTCGACCGGCACGGGCGTTTCGGTCTCCGAACCGCCGATGCGGCGCGAACCGAGCACCGTCACGCCTTCGAGATTGGTGGCTTTCTTCTGGTCCGCCGACGGTGCGGCCGGATTCTGTGCGGTGCTGCCATTGCTGGCGTCCTGTGCCGCCGCCGTAGCGGCGAAGCCGGCCATGGCCAGCGCGATAGCGGTGCACAGCAAGGTCTTGCGCGAATAATGCATCCCACCCTCCCCGGTGTAGTGAATCCCCCCGGAGAGCGAGACTAAGCGACGCACGCCGCGCGTGAAAACCTGCGCAGCGCACATTTGTGCGATGTCAGCCATGCGCAAGCTTTGATGAAGGCCGGCGTAGGTTGGGGTGAGCGCAGCGAACCCCAACGTTGCGCGGTGTTGGGGTTCGCTGCGCTCACCCCAACCTACGCGCTACGCGCCACCTCACAGCAGACGCAGCAATTCCCTCATCAGCGGCAGCCTGCGCACGCGCACCGCGCTCACGCGGAACACCGCATTGGCCAGCGCGGGCGCGGCGGTGGGCATGGCCAGGAAGCTGGCGCCGGCGGGGTCGCGGTCGCCCGGCACGATGATCACGTCCATCGCATCGGGCAGCTGCGCCATGCTGGCCAGCGGATAGTCCTTGTAGCTGCGCTGCTGCGGCTGGCCGTCCTTGAAGGTGACGGCGAGATTGAGCGCGGCGGAGAGCGCATCCAGCGTGGCGCCGGCGATCTGTCCTTCCAGGCCCAGCGGATTGATCACGCGGCCCACGTCGACCGCGCACACCACGCGCTCGATATTGAGCTTCTGGCCCTGTAGCGACGTCTCCACCGCATGCGCCACGTAGGCGCCGTCCATATGCCAGCAGGCGATGCCCAGGCCATTGACGGTGCGCAGCCAGTTCTTCCACTCGATGCGGTCGGCCACCAGCTTGAGCACATTGAGCAGGCGGCCCGTGTCGAAAGTGCCGCCGCCCTGCAGCGGCACCTGGCGCGCGTCGCCGAGCAGGCGCAGGCGCGTGGCCAGCGGGTCTTCCTTCAGCGCATTGGCGATCTCGTCGACGAAGCTTTCCACCGCGAACGCATTGGCCACGTGCGGCATGCCGCGATGCGGGCCGCGCGGCAGCGCCGATTGCAGCGCGTACCAGTCGCTGCGGTAATTGGGCACCAGGCCGGCGGGCAGCTGGTTGACGTCCACTTCGGACGTCCACAGCCGCTGTTCCGGCGCGCCGCGGCGCGCGAGCGCGGAGGCGCTGGCCATGCGCTGGTCCCAGGTGACGATCTGGCGCTTGGCGTCCAACGTGGCGCTGAGCCTATGCACGCTGGCGGAGCGGTAGTAGTCGTGCGCGAGGTCTTCCTCGCGCGTCCACAGCAGGCGCACGGGGCGGTCGGCCAGCTTGGCCAGCATCACCGCCTCGGCGACGAAGTCGTGGTCCAGCCGGCGGCCGTAGCCGCCGCCGACGCGCGGCACGCGGATCTCGATCTGGTCCGGCTTGAAGCCGGTCAGCCGCTGCACCACCGACCATGCGCGCTGCGGCGCCTGGGTCGGCGCGACCAGCACGGCGCGGTCCTTGTCCACGCGCACCAGGCAGTTCATCGGCTCGGCGGTGGCGTGGGCAAGCCAGGGCTGCACGTAGGTGGCGTCGACGCGGCGCGCGGCTTTCTTCGCCATGCCGTCGACGTCGCCGTCGTTGCGCACGCGGGTGGTGGGCGCAATGGGCTGGCTGGCAGGGTTGGCGGCCAGCTCCTTGGCGGAAGGCGTTTTCGCGCTGACCAGCTCGGTGGCCTGCTGCTCCAGCGCGGCGCTGGATTCGCTGCCGCTGGGGCCGGGCTTCCATTCGAGCTTGAGCCTGGCCCGCGCCTGCAGCGCGGACCAGGTGTCCTCGGCCAGCACGGCCACGGACGGCGCCAGCGGCGTTTCGCCGGGCAGCAGGCCGGGTTCGGGCTTGAGCTCGACCACCTTGAACACGCCCTTGACCGCTTCCGCTTCGCGGAAGTCCTTGTTGACCAGGCTGCCGTCGATCCACGGGCAGTGCACCAGCACGGCGACCAGTGCGTCGCCGAAATAGCTGTCGATGGCGAACTGGGTCTGGCCGGTGACGATGGCGCGCGCGTCGACGTCGCCGGCGGGCTGGCCGATGAGGGTGTAGCGGTCCGGCGTCTTCACCGCCACCGGTGCCGTGGGCGGGGCCACCTTGGAGGCGGCCTCGGCCAGCGAGCCGTAGTCGAAGCGGCGGCCGTCCGGCGAGATCACCGCGCCGCCCTGGGTGCGCAGGCGGTCGGCCGGCACGCCGAGGCGGCGCGCGGCGGCCTGCATCAGCAGCCAGCGGGCCAGCGCGCCGGCCTGGCGCAGGTCGGTCCAGGCGGCGGAAATCGAACTGCCGGTGCCGCCGAGCTGGTGGCCGTAGCTCCAGCGCGGTTCGCCGTTGCCGTTCTCCACGCCCAGGCCCAGCGGCACCACGCTCACGCGCGACCAGTCCGCGTCGAGTTCGTCGGCGACGATGCGCGGCAGCGAGGTGGCCACGCCGGTGCCGGTATCCGGATCGCGCGCGCCGATCAGCACGTTGCCGTCCGCGTCGATGCGCACATAGGCGCCCAGGCCGTACAGCGCGTCGCCGAGCATGGCCGGCGGCACCGGCGCATCGCCGGCCTCGGCGTAGCGCACGCCGACGATCAGCGCGCCGGCGGTGCCGGCCAGCACCTGCAGGAAGCGGCGGCGCTGGGGCAGGGCAGGCGTGTCGGTGCGGCGGCTCATGCGCGGCCTCCGGCCATCGCCGCGGCAGCGCGCTTGATGGCGCGGCGCACGCGGGTCTGGCAGCCGCAGCGGCACAGGTTGGGCAGCTGGTCGATCTGGTCGTCGGTGGGCTGGGGATGGCGGTTGAGCAGGTCCAGCGAGGCGATCAGCCAGCCCGGTGTGCAGTAGCCGCAGCCGATGGCGTCCTCGTCGACGAAGGCCTGCTGCAGCGGATGCAGCTTGCCGTCGGCGGCGGCAAGGCCTTCCACGGTGGTGATCTTCTTGTCGGCCAGCTCGTGCATGGGCACGCTCACCGCCGACACCGGCTTGTTGTTGACCAGCACCAGGTCGGCGCCGCCCAGGCCGTGGTCGCTGGCGTACTTGGTGCCGGTGAGGCGCAGCACGTCGCGCAGGTACCACAGCAGCGGCATGTCCGGATCGCCGGTATGGCGGAACGGGCGGCCGTTGATCTCCACCGCGATGCCTTCGCGCACCTTCTCGGGGGTGATGCTGCTGGTCGGTTTGCTTGCCAGGGCCTGCGCCTGCGCCATCGTGAAACTCTCCTTGCCGATCCGGTGCATTGTGGCATCGCGGGGGGCGGCTTGGGGACTACGCGGGGCGCCCGCGTTCATACAGGCGCGGCTGCGCCGTCTTGAAAGTGAGAAGTCAGCTGGCCTGCGCGAGCGGGAACAGCCGGCGCCAGACGTAGTAGACCGGCACGCCGGCCACCATGATCAGCACGCCGATGCCCGCATTGACGGGGTTGCTGCGCATGGTCTCGATCACCACCCAGCCGACTACGCCGACGAAGATCAGCGGCAGCAGCGGATAACCCGGCACGCGGAAGCTCGCCTCCGCGCCCTGCGTGCGGCGATACCAGAACAGCGTGGCCACGCCCAGCGCGCAGGCCAGCCAGTCGCCGAAGGTGGCGTAGTCCAGCAGCTGGCCGTAGCTGCCCGACAGCGCCAGCAGCACGGCCCAGCCGGAGAGCAGCAGCAGCGCCACGTTCGGCGTGCGGTGCTGCGGATGCAGCTTCGCCACGCTGCGGAAGAACAGCCCGTCCGCGCCCATCACCTGCAGCACGCGCGCGCCGGCCACCAGGGTGATGTTGCAGAAGCCCAGCGTGGAGACGGCGATGCCGATGGCAATGAGCTTGGCGCCGATCGGGCCGAACACGCGGTTCATCACGTCCGCCGCCGGCGTGGTGCTGGCGGCGAGGCCGGCATGGCCGAGCACGGCGAGGTAAGCGACATTGACCAGCGCATACGCCGCGATCACCAGCAGCATGCCCATGAACAACGACCGCGGCAGCGTCCGCTGCGGCTCGCGCACTTCGCCCGCCAGATTATTGAGATAGGTAAAACCCGAATACGCGAACAGCACCGGCAGCGCCGCGCCGATAAAGCCGACGTTGCCGCGCGCCGGATCGGTGGCGAGCACGCCCGCGCCATTGGCGCCGGCCAGGAACAAGCCGCACACCACCAGCACCGCCACGGCGAGCAGCTTCAGCAGCGTAAACAGGTTCTGCACCTGCGCGCCCAGCTTCAGGCCGAACAGATTGATGCCGGCCACGAACACCAGCGCGCCGGCGGCCAGCGGCTTGATCGTGCCCGGGGGCAGGCCGAACACGCCGGAGGCATAGCTGGCGAAGATCGTCGCCACCGCCGCGGCCGAGCCGGAATAGATCACCAGCAGCATGGTCCAGCCGAACAGGAAACCCGCCAGCGAACCGAACGCTTCGCGCAGGTAGACATAGCTGCCGCCGGCATGCGGGCGGCGTGCGCCGAGTTCCGCGTAGCACAGCGCGCCGATCAGGGTGAGCACGCCCGCGCCCACCCACACCAGCAGCAGGGCCAGGCCCGATTCCGTGCGCTGCGCGGCGATGCCGGGATTCAGGAAGATCCCTCCGCCGATGATCCCGCCCACCACGATCATGGCGGCGTCCCACGAAGTCAGTCGCCGCACGTAGCCGGATGCCGGGGTATCGCTCATGAAGGGGCCGCCCTGTGGATAAAAACTGGCGGCGAGCATGGCGGGTTATGCGGGAGCGGGCAAGGGTGGCAGCAGCCTGGCGGCGCTGCAAAAAAAGACCGGCCCCTCGCGGGGCCGGTCCAGGTCCTGTATCGCTGAAGACATCTCAGAACGCGCGCAGGAACAGATCGA
Source organism: Dyella sp. SG609 (assembly GCF_012275375.1). Classification (GTDB taxonomy): domain Bacteria; phylum Pseudomonadota; class Gammaproteobacteria; order Xanthomonadales; family Rhodanobacteraceae; genus Dyella_D; species Dyella_D marensis. Next base: position 301,834 of record NZ_JAAZQJ010000003.1, read on the forward strand.
AGTTCGCCACGTTCAACGTGCCGATGCCCGAGCCCGGCTCGTAGCCGCCGCTGCCCTGGTAGTACCAGTTGTCGCCCTGGCGGATGTCGTTGAAGCTGCTGAAGCTGCCGTAGCCGAAGATGTTCTGCAGCGCATACACCTGCGGATTCCAGAAGCCTACGCGGCGGTGCCCGCTCTGCGTCAGCAGCGCGCTGATGCCGTTGAGCTGCGGCGCCACGAAGCTGGTGCCGCCGTTGCCGGCGGTGGCGCCGCCGTCGACGGTGGACACCACGATATAGCCGGTCTCCGGATCCGCATTGAGCGAGATGTCCGGCAGGTTGCGGCCATGGAAGTTGCCCGGCAGTTTCAGCAGCACCTGCGGACCGGTAGTGTCGTTGTAGGTCAGCGTCTGGTTCTTGGCGCTGGTGCGGATGCCCTGGGTGAACAGCTGGTAGAACGGCCGCTTCCAGTACACGCTCACGCCGCCGCCGGCGCCGACCGAGAACAGGTCGATCACGCCCTTGCCGACGTACTGGTCGAAGTAGTTCTGGATGTAATCCCAGCCCCACACCTGTTCCTTGGTGATCGACTGCACCGGGCCGGTGCGGAACTTGTAGCTGAAGGGCGTGGTGGTGCCGCCCGCCGCGGTCATCAGCGGATCGGAAGCCGGCGAGTCAACGGTCAGCGGCGCGTTGAAGGTGCCCGGGGTGGTGCCGACGCCCAGGCCGCGCACGGTGTCGTACGCACCGGAGTCGCCGGTGGCGGCAAAGAACGACTGGCCCTGCACCGCGGCTTCCAGCAGGATCTGGTGCCAGATCTGCAGGTCGCCCACGTCGGTGGTGTCGGTGTTCTTGGCGCCGTCCACGTTCAGCGCGGCGAAGTTGAAGATTTCCGGCAGGCCCCAGCTGGTGGAGATGGTGTCGGCCACGTTGTCCGACACCGCCTGCAGCGCGGCATTGGTGAAGCTGCTGCCGGAGTTGGGTGCGTGGTAGACCAGGATGTCCGCCTCGGGCGCCAGGCCGCCGGCTTGTTCCACGTCCAGCGAGGTCTCGCCGCTGCCGCCGTCGAAGGCGGCACCGCCGTCCACGGCCACCTTGACGATGCGGTTGGCCTTGGTGGTCAGGCCGATGCCGTCCCAGTAAGCCTGCGCGTCGGACGGATAGAAGTCCGACAGCGTGACGATGGCCACCGTGGTGCCCTTGCCGGTGATGCCGCGCGCGTACAGCGGATTGATGTTGTAGAAGTTGGCGACGTCGCCCACGGTGTACTCGCCCGGGGTGCCCGTGGCGGTGGGATTGCCGGCGGCGGGCTTAGCCGCGGCGGCGATGCTGGCCTGGGCCTTGGCGGTCGCCTGCAGGGTGACCTTGGCCGCATCCGGCGTGCTGATGCGGTGCGACAGCACCTTGTGTTCGCTGCTCAGGCTGGAGCCGAGCAGCACGTTGTCGGCGATCGAAGCCGGCAGGGTCGGCGCCTTGGACGGGCGATGGAACACATTGCCGTTTTCCGCCGACCGATAGTTGTGGATCGGCGCCTGGAAGGCCGTGGCGAACTGGCTGAGCGTGCCGCTGGTGCGGATCGCCATGCGGTTCGGCAGCAAGGTGCCGCTGAGCCCGTTCTGGCGCAGGAAGTCCTGCACCCGCTTGATCTCCTGGTCCGTCGCGCCGTACTTGTCGGCGAACTGGGCCGTGGTCAGGAAGCGGCGGAAGTTCGGATGGCCGGGCGTCACGGTCTGCTGGACGTACTGCTCCAGCTGTTCCTGGTTGTGCAGCTTCAGCACCAGGGTGACGTTGACCTTCTGGTCGGCATTGGCGGCGCCCAGATCGGCGGCCGGCTTGGTGCCGGCGGCGAAGGTAGCGGTGGAGACGGTGGCGAGCAGGAGCGTCAGGGACGCGGCGAGGGTCTTGCGGTGAAGCTGGGCGAGCATGTGCGTTCCTCCGTGGATGGACCCGGAAGCGCGGATGCGAACGGACGGCGAGGCGGCACATGCCGACGCCGCGCTCCGCGGCCGGGCCGGCTAAGCGCTGCTTTGGTCAATGCGAAGAACTTCCCCGCCGATACGTGGCTCCCCTGAACGCCGAGGTATCGGTACCGGCAAAACTAGCGCGATGGCAGGCGCGCGCAAAGTAGGCGTAAGGCGAAATATTTTGCGAATCAGGCGACTGCAAAGCCTGGCCTTGGTTTCGATAAATCACATCAAATTGATTTATAAGAATTTTCTCGCGAAGGAAATTGCGATATCGCGCGATATGAGGATTCTTTCGATGCATATGCCTTGCGGCTATCGGACATCTGTCGGAGCGACCGCCATGCCGGCGGTCGCCCGCAGGCCCTCAATAGCTGTATTCGAGATACAGGGACGACAACCCGACCCAATGGCGGTATTCCAGCGCGGGCCACAGGTCTTCAGCGGCGAAGCGTGCCTTCACCCGGTAGCTGTCATAGGTCAGGGAGAGGCTCAGCTGCGGTGTAAAGCGGTAGCCGATGCCAATGCCGGCGTACCAGCTCGTATAGGTGTCGGTGTGCGACGTCGAGCTGGCGTAAGAGCCCTGGGTGTTGTCCAGTATGTGGTACCAATCGATATGGCTGCGCTCGTCGACATCGGCGTAGCCACGCAGCAGTCCGCCACGGGCCGAAACCAGCCATGCCTGTTCGTTACCGAAGACATAGCGCCCGGCCAGGCCAAGCGTCACAGCCTTGGTGTCCAGCCGCATTTTGTTGGTGACGGCGCGGGTGACCATCAGGCCGCCGCGATACGACGACTGCAGCGCCATCCGTCCCAGGTCGACGAATCCGCTTTCGACTGCCACGTCCACAGGGCCGGACCAGCGATATCCGAAGCGCAGGCCGTAGCCCAGGTCCTGCCGGTCCGTGTGTGTATTGGCAAAGAACAGCTTCGAGTCGAGGGCGCGATAGCTCGACTGCCCCGCGCTCGCACCGAGATAGAATTGGCCATCCGACGCGGCCTGGGCGGTGCCGCAGGCGAGCAGGGCGACAGCGATCGTGCAGAGCAAGGCTTCCTTGCGCATGGGAGCTTCCTTGGGGTGGGGAGCGGCAAGTTCAGCATTGCCTGCAGCGTTTTGTCCACCGCCGCGCCACCGCCGAAAGCGCTTTCCGGTCAGCGGTTTGGGCGCTCCCGCCCGCTTGCGGCACAATAGCCGGGTTGTGTGCCGCGAAAACCGCATCGCGGCAGTTTCCCCTCCCGCATCCCAAGCAGCCGCCATGACCACCATCAAGCAAGACGATCTGATCCAGTCCGTCGCCGACGCCCTGCAGTACATCAGCTACTACCACCCGGTCGACTACATCACCAACCTGGCCCAGGCCTACGAGCGCGAGGAATCGCCGGCGGCGCGCGATGCGATGGCGCAGATCCTGATCAATTCGCGCATGGCCGCCGAAGGCCATCGCCCGCTGTGCCAGGACACCGGCATCGTCACGGTCTTCCTGAAGGTGGGCATGAACGTGCGCTGGGACGCCAGCATGTCGCTGGAGGACATGGTCAACGAAGGCGTGCGCCGCGCCTACAACCATCCGGACAACAAGCTGCGCGCCAGCGTGCTGGCCGACCCGGCCGGCAAGCGCCTCAACACCAGGGACAACACGCCGGCGGTGATCAATGTCTCGATCGTGCCGGGCGACACCGTCGAGGTGATCGTGGCGGCCAAGGGCGGCGGTTCGGAGGCGAAGTCGAAGTTCGCCATGCTCAATCCGTCCGACTCCATCGTCGACTGGGTGCTCAAGACCGTGCCGACCATGGGCGCCGGCTGGTGCCCGCCGGGCATGCTGGGCATCGGCATCGGCGGCACCGCCGAGAAGGCCATGCTGCTGGCGAAGGAATCGCTGATGGAGCACATCGACATCCAGGAGCTGATCGCGCGGGGCCCGCGGAACCGCATCGAGGAACTGCGCCTGGAGCTGTACGAGAAGGTCAACGCGCTGGGCATCGGCGCGCAGGGCCTGGGCGGCCTCACCACCGTGCTCGACATCAAGATCAAGGACTACCCGACCCACGCCGCCAACCTGCCGGTGGCGATGATCCCCAACTGCGCCGCCACGCGCCACGCGCACTTCACCCTGGACGGTTCCGGCCCGGTGATGCTCGAGGCGCCGTCGCTGGAGCACTGGCCCAAGCTCACCTATGACTCGTCGAAAGGCCGCCGCGTCAATCTCGACACGGTCACCCGCGAGGAAGTGGCCAGCTGGAAGCCCGGCGAAGTGCTGCTGCTCAACGGCAAGCTGCTCACCGGCCGCGATGCCGCGCACAAGCGCATGGTCGACATGCTCAACAAGGGCGAGCCGCTGCCGGTGGATTTCCACGGCCGCTTCATCTACTACGTCGGCCCGGTCGATCCGGTGCGCGACGAAGTGGTCGGCCCCGCCGGCCCCACCACCGCCACCCGCATGGACAAGTTCACCGAGCAGGTGCTGGCGCAGACCGGCCTGCTGGGCATGGTCGGCAAGGCCGAGCGCGGCCCGGCGGCGATCGAGGCGATCAAGAAGCACCAGTCGGTATACCTGATGGCGGTGGGCGGCGCGGCGTATCTGGTGTCGAAAGCGATCAAGTCCTCGCGCGTGGTGGGCTTCGCCGACCTCGGCATGGAAGCGATCTACGAGTTCGACGTAAAGGACATGCCGGTGACCGTGGCCGTCGACTCGGCCGGCACCTCGGTGCACCAGACCGGCCCGAAGGAATGGCAGGCGCGGATCGGCAAGATTCCCGTCGTCGTGGCCTGAGCGCTGCTCTTAACCCCCTCTCCCCTCCGGGGAGAGGGTTGGGGTGAGGGGCCGGTCGGAGCGTAGAAGCAGGAACAGAAAGCAAGCCTCGCGCTGTCGATCTTCTTGCGCGAGCACCCGCCCCTCATCCGGCTGCCGCCACCTTCTCCCCGGAGGGGAGAAGGACCGCACCTTGGGACGCCCTCGATTTTCAGTATTTAGCGCATTGCATTTCCACCTGGTGCAGCGCAACACTGGCCGAATACTTTCCCCACCACACCACCGAAGGTACCCGTGAACCCGCAAAGCCCCGCGTCGCTTCCTGCCGACGCATCCTGGATCGTGATGAAGTTCGGCGGCACCAGTGTCGCCACCCTGCCGCGCTGGCAGAACATCCGTGAGCTGGTTGCCAGCCGCCGCGCCGAAGGCGCCCGCGTGCTGGTGGTCGTGTCCGCGCTCACCGGCATCACCGACGCACTCAAACAGATGTGCGCCCAGGAACACCAAGGCAAACGGGTCGAGGCTGCACGGGCGATCGCACAGCGTCACTACGACCTGCTCGATCACATGCAGCTGGCGGTTCCGGCAACGCTCGCACAGCGCCTGTCCGACCTGGCGAAACTCGCCGAGGAAGGTCCGGGCGCCATGGGCGAGCTGGCCTGGGCCGCGCTGGTGCAGGCGCATGGCGAGCTGATGTCCAGCGCGCTGGGCGCCGCGTTCCTCACCCATTCGGGGCTGCCGACGCAGTGGCTAGATGCGCGCGACTGCCTCGCCGCCGTCGCGCTGCCGAACCAGAACGAACGCACCAAGCTGCTCTCGGCGATGGTCGAGGCGCGTCCGGACCCCGCGCTCAACGCGCGCCTGGCGGAACTGGGCGAGGTCTTCATCACGCAGGGCTTCATCGCCCGCGAGGCGCAGGGCCGCACTGTGCTGCTCGGCCGCGGCGGCTCGGATACCTCGGCCTCGTACTTCGGCGCGCTGCTGAAGGCGCAGCGCGTGGAGATCTGGACCGACGTGGCCGGCATGTTCACCGCCAACCCGCGCCAGGTGCCGGGTGCGCGCCTGCTGCAGCGGCTGGATTACGAAGAGGCCCAGGAAATCGCCTCCACCGGCGCCAAGGTGCTGCATCCGCGTTGTCTCTCGCCGCTGCGCGAGCCGCGCGTGCCGATGCTGATCAAGGACACCAACCGGCCCGAGCTGGAAGGCACCGTGATCGGCCCCGAGGTGCGCGAGCACGCGCCCAGCGTCAAGGCGATCAGCGCGCGCAAGGGCATCACCCTGGTGTCGATGGAATCGGTGGGCATGTGGCAGCAGGTCGGCTTCCTCGCCGACGTGTTCGCGCAGTTCAAGCAGCACGGCCTGTCGGTGGACCTGATCGGTTCGGCCGAGACCAACGTCACCGTGTCGCTGGACCCCACCGAGAACCTGCTCGACTCCGACGCCATCGCGGCCCTGGCCAGCGACCTGGCCAAGGTGTGCCGGGTGAAGGTGATCGCGCCTTGCGCGGCGATCACCCTGGTCGGCCGCGGCATGCGCTCCATGCTGCATACGCTGTCCGGCGTGCTGGCGGAGTTCGGCCAGATCCGCGTGCACCTGATCTCGCAGTCGTCCAACAATCTCAACCTCACCTTCGTGGTGGACGAGAACGTGGTGGACGACCTGCTGCCGCACCTGCACGAGCTGCTGATCGCCGCCGGCGCGCTGCGCACCGACGACAGCGCGCTGTTCGGCCCCAGCTGGCAGGCGCTGTACGGCAGTGGCGAAGCGCCGGCCCCGGCGGCCTCGTGGTGGCGCACGGCGGAGCGCGAGCGCCTGCTCAAGCTCGGCGCCGAACGCACGCCGCGCTACGTCTACCACCTGCCCACCGTGCGCCAGCAGGCGCGCGAGCTGAAATCGCTGGGGGCGGTCGACCGCCTGCACTACGCGGTGAAAGCCAACACCCATCCGGCCATCCTCAGGGCGCTGGCGGAGCAAGGCTTCGGCTTCGAATGCGTGTCGCCCGGCGAGATGAAGGCGGTGATGGCCGCGGTGCCCGAATCGGCGCCGCTGCTGTTCACGCCCAACTTCGCCCCGCGCGCCGACTACGAGTGGGCCTTGGGCACGCGCGCCACCATCTCGCTGGATGCGCTGTACCAGCTGGAGCACTGGGGCGAGCTTTTCCGCGGCCGCGAAATCGTGCTGCGCGTGGACCTGGGCCGCGGCCTGGGCCACCACGAGAAGGTGCGCACCGGCGGCAGCGGCAGCAAGTTCGGCCTGCCGGTGGAACTGGTCGACCAGTTCCTGCGCCTGGCCGACACCCACGGCGTGATCGTGCGTGGCCTGCATGCGCACCTGGGCTCGGGCATCCTCGACGAAGGCCACTGGGGCGAGGTCTACGGCCAGCTGGCCAGCCTGGCCGAGCGCATCGGCAGCGTGGCCTTCCTGGATATCGGCGGCGGCCTCGGCGTGCCTTCGCATCCCGGCGAGGCGCGGCTGGACATCGCCGCGCTGGACCGCGTGCTGCGCGGCGTAAAGGCCGCCTATCCGCACTACCAGCTGTGGATGGAGCCCGGCCGCTATCTGGTTGCGGACGCCGGCGTGCTGCTGGCCCGCGTCACCCAGCAGAAGGGCAAGGGCGCCTGGCGCTATCTCGGCGTGGACACCGGCATGAACAGCCTGATCCGCCCCGCGCTGTACGAAGCCTGGCACGAGATCGTCAACCTCAGCCGCCTGGACGAACCGGCCACCGGCCTGTTCCAGGTGGTCGGCCCGATCTGCGAAAGCGGCGACGTCCTGGGCACCGACCGCCGCCTGCCGGAAGCGCAGGAAGGCGACGTGGTGCTGGTGGCCCAGGCCGGCGCGTACGGGAAGGTGATGTCGTCGCCGTACAACATGCGGGATGAGGCCGAGGAAGTGATCCTCGACTAAAAGCCCCTCGCTCCCACACTTCTCCCTCTCCCCTCCGGGGAGAGGGCGGGGTGAGGGGCCGGGGTCGCGAAAACGCAACAACGGAGCGCCCAGGGATGAAGCGCTTGAATGTCGACAGGGCGCGCAACCTTCGCCAGAAACAAACCGACGCCGGGCGGGCACTCTGGCGCCAATTGCGCGCCAGGCACCTGCAAGGATGGAAGTTCCGCCGCCAGCATCAGGTCGGCAGCTATATCGTCGATTTCGTTTGCATGGATGCGTGGCAGATCGTCGAGCTCGACGGCGGCCAGCATGCGGACCAGGTGATCTACGACGAGCGCCGCACCTTGGAACTGCAAGCCATGGGCTACCGGGTGCTGCGTTTCTGGAACAATGACGTCTTGGCGAATCCGGAAAGCGTCCTTGAGGTTCTATGGGAGGCTTTGGCCAGCCCCGGCCCCTCACCCCAACCCTCTCCCCGGAGGGGAGAGGGGGCAGGTCGCGGCAAGCCATAGGCGTCGCAGCACAACGAGAATTCAGCCACCTTGCCGTCAGGGCAATCAGGCAAGGTGACAAATCGGAGCCACTGATAGTGACCACCCCCATCCAACCCCGCCTCACCCAGGTCTTCCGCTTCGTCCGCTGCGGCTACGCCGACGGCGTGGCCGAGCTGGCCTATGCCTTCGACAACGGCGAGGAACTGGTCGAGCGCGTGCGCTTCCCCCATGCGCCCGCCGTACCGCCCGCGCATGCCGCCGCCTTTGAGCGCGCGCTCAAGCTGCTGCACCTGGTCGCGGGCGTCAGCTACTACAAGGCCGGCGTGCCGCCGCGCATCGAAGTGGCCGGCGGTCCGCTGGACGACGCCACCGCCGATCTGCTCGACGCGCTGTACCTGCACGGGCTGGCCGAATTCGCCTACCGCAACGGGCTGGACCTGCGCGGCCGCATCGCTTTCCCGCGCGGTGGTGCCACGCAAGCGGCCGCTCCCGCCTTGAAGCTGCCCGCGCGCACCCTGGTGCCGATCGGCGGCGGCAAGGATTCGCTGGTGGCGGTGGAGGCGATCAAGTCCGCCGGCGGCGAAGCGACCGCGGTGTGGGTGGGCAATTCGGAACTGATCGCCGCCTGCGCGGCGCGCACCGGGCTGCCCACGCTCAATATCCAGCGCGAGCTGGCGCCGCAGTTGTTCGACCTCAATCGCCTGGGCGCGTGGAACGGGCATATCCCGGTGACCGCGGTGAACTCGGCGATCCTGGCGCTGGCGGCCATTCTCTACGGCTACGACAGCATCGCCTTCGCCAACGAGCGCTCGGCATCGGCCGCCACGCTGGAATACGAAGGCCAGCAAGTGAATCACCAGTGGAGCAAGGGCTATGCGTTCGAGCAGCTGCTGGGCGACTGGCTGCACGCGCAGGTGGCGGCGGATCTCGATTACTTCTCGCTGCTGCGCCCGTACTCGGAGCTTGCGGTGACGCGCGCGTTCGCCAAGCTCACGCCGTATTTCGACGTGTTCTCCAGCTGCAACCGCAACTTCCGCATCCTCGGTCCCAAGCCGGCGGACCGCTGGTGCGGGCAGTGCCCGAAATGCCATTTCGTGTTCCTGGCGCTGGCGCCGTTCCTGCCCAAGCCGCGCCTGCTGCAGATCTTCGGCCGCAACCTGCTGGACGACGACAGCCAGGCCGCCGGCTTCGACGCGCTGCTGGAATACCAGGACCACAAGCCGTTCGAATGCGTGGGCGAAGGCGCCGAGGCGCGCGCCGCCATGTATGCGCTGAGCCAGCGGCCGGAGTGGCAGGAAGACGCGCTGGTCGCGCGTTTCCGCGGCGAGATCCTGCCGCAGCTCGACGTCTCCGCGCTGGCGCTGGAGCCGTGGCTGCAGGCTTCGCCGGAACAGCGCATTCCCGCCCGCCTGCGCGGTGCGCTCGACTTCTTCGCCTGAGCGCCGCGCATGCGTATCGCTGAACTGGCCGGCCGGCGCGTCGCCATCTGGGGCTTCGGCCGCGAGGGGCGCGCCGCCATCGCGGCGCTGCGCCAGCGCCTGCCGGCATTGACGCTGACGCTGTTCTGCGGCGAGGCGGAAGTGGCCGGTGCGCAGGCGTTCGATGCGGCGCTCACGGTGCATGGCCGCGAGCCCGATGCGATCGATCTCGCCGCGTTCGACGTCGTGGTGAAGTCGCCCGGCGTCTCGGCCTACAAGCCCGCGCTGCTCGCCGCGCAGGAGGCCGGCCTGCGCCTCACCTCGGGTACCGCGCTGTGGTTCGGCGAGAATCCGCAGGCCAAGGTCGTCGCCGTCACCGGCACCAAGGGCAAGAGCACCACCACCGCGCTGCTCGCGCACCTGGCGCGTGCGCTGGGCGTGCGTACCGCGCTGGCCGGCAATATCGGCATGCCGCTGCTGGAACTGCTCGGCCAGTCCGCCGAGCTGTGGGCGATCGAGCTGTCCAGCTTCCAGACCGGCGAAGCCGGTCCGCTGGCGCTGGGCGTGATCACCAGCCTGTACGAGGAACATCTCGACTGGCACGGCTCGCGCGAACGCTACGTCGCCGACAAGCTCAAGCTCGCCGACGTCTCGCAGCGCCTGCTGGTGAATGCGCTGCAAGCCTCGCTGCTGGAAAAGACCGCCGGCCATCGCGCACGCCTGCTGTTCGGCGAGGCGCAGGGCTGGCATGTGGCGAACGGCTTTATCCGCCGCGGCAGCGCCGACATTTTCGAAGCGAAGCGCCTCGCCGCTCCTGGCGCGCACAACGCGCTCAACGCCTGCGCCGCGCTCGCCGCGCTGGAAGCGATGGGCTACGACGCCGTCGCCGCCGCGCCCGCCCTCGCCAGCTTCGTGCCGCTGCCGCACCGCCTGCAGCCGCTGGGCGAGCGCGACGGCGTGCTGTGGGTCAACGATTCGATCAGCACCACGCCGCTGGCCACGCTGGCCGCGCTGGAAAGCCTGCACGGCCGCGCGGTCACCGTGCTGGCCGGCGGCCACGACCGTGGCCTGGACTGGTCGGACTTCGTCGCCGAGGAACTGGCGCACCCGCCGCACGCCATCGTATGCAGCGGCGCGAACGGCCCGCGCATCGCCGCGGCGCTGCGCGAGGCGAAGGTGGCAACCACCCTGGTGGAAGCCGCCAACCTCGACGCCGCGGTGGCCGAGGCGCGCAAGCTCACGCCCACCGGCGGTTGCATCCTGCTGTCGCCCGGCGCGCCGAGCTTCGACCAGTTCCACGACTACGCCGAGCGCGGCCGCCGCTTCGCGGACCTGGCCGGCTTCGATGGCCGCGCCATCACCGGCATCGCGGGATTGGGCATCGCCTGATCGGTGCGAATGTCGTAGGTTGGGGTGAGCCGCAGGCGAACCCCAACATCGCAAAGTCCGGGCGCAGCGCATCGTTGGGGTTACTGGCTGCATCAGCAGCCAGCCCCTCGGGCCATCCGCTACGCGGATGTTCGCTACGGCATCCTGCCTTCGCAGTCGCCTGCGGCTCACCCCAACCTACGAGGAATTTGCATGAGCCGCGTTGCCTCCGCCTCCATCGTCTCCACCGGCACCGACTACCTGCACCACATCCAGGCCGGCCATTACGCGCTGGATACCGACGAACCGAAGGCCCTGGGCGGGCAGGGCGCGGCGCCCGCGCCGTTCGATCTGTATCTCTCGTCGCTGGCCGCCTGCACCGCGATCACGCTGCGCATGTACGCGCAGCGCAAGGGCTGGAACCTGGGTGAGTTCCGCGCGGAGCTGAGCCTGACGCGCGACGACGAAGGCAAGCTGCATATCCTGCGCGTGCTGCATTCGGATCAGCCGCTGAGCGACGAGCAGTGGAAGCGTTTGCTGGAAATCGTGGCGAATACGCCGGTGACGAAGGCGATGCGCGAGGGGGCGGAAATCAGCAGCGAGCGTGGAAGCTGAGCTTCCGGTAAGCCACGACATACCAAAGCCGTCATTCCGGCGCAGGCCGGAATCCAGTGGCGATATCGCCCGATGTTTGCGTGCGGATTAAAGAGCTGAATGCTCTTCCGCCAAAACCAGACGTGGTCGCTACTGGATGATTCGCTTCGCTCACCCCTTCGGGGCCGCCCTGCGGGCGTTCTTCGCGCTGCGCGCTCGTCCGGCCTGCGCCGGAATGACGGCTTCGTTGGAGTCCGGCGTGGATTTGACGGCGCAACGATCTATGGCGCAGCCACCGCGCCCAATTGCTTCGCCAGTGCATACAGCACACGCAAGTCGTCACTGTCGAGCGTGTCGCCATCCATCCCCCGAAAGTGATGATGAAACGACCGCACCGCCGCCGCCCGGTTATCCAGCGCATAGCCGACCAGCCCCAGCGCCATCCACGGATCGAAGCCCGCCGGTGGATCCACCAGCGGCCCCTGCGGCCATAAGCCATACCCGGCATCGGCCAGCCGGTTCCACGGAAACAGCGGGCCGGGATCGTCCTTGCGCCCCGGCGCCAGGTCTTCGTGCCCGATCACCTGCGTGCGCGGAATGCGCAGGCGCGAGGTGAGATCCGCCAGCAAGCGCAGCAGGCTGTCGATCTGCGGCTGCGCGAACGGCGTGTGGCCGTCGTTGTCCAGCTCGATGCCGATCGAGGCGGAATTGAGGTCGGTGATGGTGCCCCAGCGCCCCGGTCCCGCATGCCAGGCGCGCTGCTCGTCCGCCACCAGCTGGTAGATATGGCCGTCCGCGCCGATCAGGTAATGCGCGCTCACCGGGCCGCCGCTGTTGGCGGTGCGCAGGGTGTCCAGGCTCTGCTGCACCGAGTGCTGGTCGGTGAAGTGCAGCACGATCACCACCGGCCGGCGGATATCGTGATTCGGCGAGGGCACCCAGGTGGCCATCGGATTGCGCGCCGGCAGCGGCGCGCAGGCGGCCAGCCAGGCCAGCGGCAGCAGGAGCAGGCCGCGGCGCGCGGTGCGGAGCAGGGAAGCGCTGGCGGAACGTGGCACGGCGGTCTCTCGCAGCGGAAAACCCGCGGAAAACTGCCGCAGCGCCGCGGCAGCGTCAAGCCGGAGCCATGCCGGCGCTAAGATCGCAACGACCCTCACTGTTGCCGTGCCATGGACATCCGCCTCGACCGCGACCTCACCGACCACCGCATCATCAGCCTGCTGCAGGAACACCTGCGCGACATGGCGCGCCACTCGCCGCCGGAAAGCATCCACGCCCTGGACCTGGACGGCCTGCGCCGGCCGGAGCTGAGCTTCTGGACCGTGTGGGACGGCGATGACCTGCTCGGCTGCGGCGCGCTCAAGCAACTGGACGCCGCCCACGGCGAGATCAAATCCATGCGCACCGCCAACGCGCACCGCCGCCGCGGCGTGGCGGCGGCCATGCTGCGCCATCTGCTGGACCAGGCCGCCGCGCGCTCGTACCGGCGGCTGAGCCTGGAAACCGGCTCGATGGCGGCGTTCGAGCCGGCGCGCCGGCTGTACGCCAGCTTCGGCTTCGATTTCTGCGGGCCGTTCGACAGTTACGTCGACGATCCCAACAGCGTGTTCATGACGCGCCTGCTGTAAGCCTGCACCCGCGCCGCCGCGCCCTGGGCAATAATGCGGGCGTCTGCACTTTTGGGGGCGCCGGTACGGCGCGGGGGTGTGCGATGCATCTGGATCTTTTCACGCTCGGCGTCATCGGACTCGCCGTCGGGGCGACCATTTCCCTGAGTTTCACCCTGCTGGGCCTGGTGCTGCGCGGGCTGCCGGCGCTGCGCATCTGGGCGGCGGCGTTCTGGATCATCACCCTGGCCGGCCTGGCGCAGGGCCTGGACGAGCGCGAGACCTTCCTGTCCGCCATCGTCGGCAACGTGCTGATCGCCATCGCCAACGCGGCGATGCTGATGGGCATCGCCGTGCACGTGCGCTATCCGCTGCGCTGGCGCTGGCCCCTGCTGCTGTCGGGCCTGTTCCTGGCCATGCAGATCGGGTTCCTGCTGGCGTCGCCGGGGCAGCGCGTGGAGGCGCTGGCATTCGGCGCCCGGAGCGTGGTGTGGGATGCGTGGATGATCTGGGTGCTGCTGCGCCGCTCGCCGCGCGACCTGCGCGTGAGCTGCGTGTTCACCGCGCTGGTGTTCGGTTCGGATGCGGTGTTCTACGCCATGCGCTCGATCGTGATGGTGGCGCCGGCCACCACCTCGCAGGTGCTGCTGGCCACGCAGCTGATCACCGCCAATTACCTGTTCGCCATCTTCTGCACCTTCCTGGTCAGCACCGGTTTCACCCTGATGCTGGCCGAACGCCTCACCCTGGACCTGCGCAGCATGGCGCGCACCGACGGCCTGACCGGCCTGCGCAACCGCAATGCGGTGATCGAGGACGCCCGCCAGGCGGTGGAGACTTGCCGCGCGCAGGGGTGTACGTCATCCGTGCTGCTGCTGGACCTGGATCGCTTCAAGTCGGTCAACGACAGCTGGGGGCATGACGCCGGCGATGAAGTGCTGCGCCATTTCGTCAAGATCGTGCACGCCGTGCAGTTGCCGGATGGGGCGCTGCTGGGCCGCTACGGCGGCGAGGAATTCCTGCTGGTGCTGCCGGGCATCGATGCCGCGCAGGCCATTGTCGCGGCGGAGGAGGTGCGTTCGCGTGTGGCTGCCTTGCCGGCCCTGCACGGTGAGCTGCGTATTCCCGTTACTACGAGTGTCGGCGTGGCCGGCGGCAGCGGACTGGATTTCAACGGGTTGATCACCGCTGCCGATGCGGCGCTGTACCGGGCCAAGCACCGTGGACGCAACCGCGTGGAGTGGGCTGGCTTTCGGCCGGCGGAGACGGCGCTGGGCTGAGTGCGCGCTTCGTCGTCCGGCGGTATCGCCTGGTTGTCGCATTGCGGTTGGTTGTCTCGCCTTTGGCGAGTGTTTCGTGCCGCTGCCGCGGCCCGAGTTACTTTTTCTCTGCGTGCCCAGAGAAAAAGTAACCAAAAAGAGAGGGCACCCTGCTTGGCGCCCTCAGCAGCAAAGCTGCTGAGGGTCCGTGAGGGCTGGCCGGGCTTTTTGACAGGGCATCCATGCCCTGATCAAAAAGGCGGGGACATCGTGTCCCCGCCCCCCCGCGGGGGCCTTTTCGTCCAGCCCTCACCGCCGGCGCCAAGGGGACCCGGTGGATCAAGAGCAAGATCAAGAGCCAAAGCGCACAAGCGGAACGCCGCGGCTGCGCCGCAGGCTCTTCGTTCGATTATCGCCCCGCCCTACATCCCCCTCTCCCCTCCGGGGAGAGGGCCGGGGTGAGGGGCCGGGCGGAGCGACGGGCTGACGGTCGAGAAAGCCCAAAAGCTTTTCTTCTCTTCGTCGCAACGCCACCGCGAGCACCCGCCCCTCATCTGCCTGCCGGCATCTTCTCCCCGGAGGGGAGAAGAGTTTCACGATGCGGCTCTACTAGTGCGGCAACGCTTCCGTCCCTTCAATCACAAATTCACTACCAGCTTCACCAGCCGGCTGCCGCCCACCCGCAAACAGCTGGTACGTGCCAGCCACCACCTTCCGCTCCCCCTGCGCATCCACCGTGCTCAACTGCCGCGCATCGATGTCGAAATGCACGAGCTTCGACTCGCCGGCCTTCAACGCCACACGCTGGAAACCCACCAGGCTATACCGCGCCGCCCCTGCGGCCTTCGAACTCAAATACACCTGCACCACCTCATCGCCATCCCGCTCGCCCGCATTGCGCACCTGCACGTCCACCCCAAGCTTGTCGCCCGCCTTCAAGCTCCTGGCCGACAACTTCGGCGCCTCATACGCAAACCGCGTGTAGCTCAAGCCATCGCCGAACGCGAACAACGGCGTGCCGCGGAAATAGCGGTACGTCCTTCCTTCCATGCGGTAATCGTCGAACTTCGGCAGATCGTCGGCCGAGGCATAGAACGTCACCGGCAGACGTCCCGCCGGGTTGTAGCCGCCGGCCAGCACGTCGGCGATGGCGGTGCCGCCTTCCTCGCCGGGATACCAGGCGGCCACGATGGCATCCGCATGCTGCTTCGCCCAGTTCAGGGCCACCGCGCTGCCGCTGGTCAGCACCACCACCAAGGGCTTGCCGCTGGCGGCGGCGGTTTCCAGCAGGCGCTGCTGCGTGGCCGGCAGGGACAGGTCGGTGCGGTCGCCGCCGGCGAAGCCCGGCACGCTGACCTGCAATTCCTCGCCTTCGACATCCGGCGACAGGCCGACCACGGCCACCACCGCATCTGCCTTGGCGATCGCTTCCTTCGCCTCGCGCAACTGCGCCTCGGCCGGCGCGCTCCATTGCAGGCGGATGCCCTGGTCCTCGCCGGTGTGGCGCAGTTCCAGTTTCAGCGGACGCGGGCGCGTGTCGGCGAAATGCAGGGGCAGGTTGAGGTCGTAGTCCTTGCCGTGGTCGTCCAGCACCAGCTTGCCGTCCACGTACAGGCGCACCGGATCGTGGCCTTTGCAGTCGAAGCAGCGGTCGATGTGCAGGTTGAGGTTGTAGTCGCCGGGGCCGGGCGGCAGCAGCTCGCCGGTCCAGCGCACGGCATAGCGGGCGGGATCGAGCTGCTTCGCCGGGGCCACTTCGTCCCAGTCGAAATCGATGCGGCGGTCGGTGCGGACCAGCGCGGGCTTGCCACTGAAATCGGTGTTGGCGAAATACTCGCCGCGCAAGCCGGGCGCGGCCTCCTTGCCGCCCGTGCGCAGCGCGGTGGACGGCACCGGCACGGACACGCCCTGCGCCAGCGTCGCGCCCTGGGCGTAGCTCACCTGCGCTTCGCCGAAGCGCTTGCGCAGGCCGGCCAGCGGCGTCACCGGATCGACCGCGGTGCCGTGGTAGTTCGCTTCAAGGATGTTCAAGGCATCGGCGTTCGGGCCGATCACCGCGATGCGCGCCGTGCTCTTCAGCGGCAAGGTGGCGCGCTCATTCTTCAGCAGCACGATCGATTCGCGCGCGGCCTGCAGGGCCAGCGCACGGTGCGCCGGAGAGTTGATGTCCTGCGCGCCCAGCGCCGCATAAGGGCCGCCGGCATCGTCGAGCATGCCCATGCGGTAGCGCGCCGCGAACAGGCGGCGCGCGGCCCGGTCGAGCGTGGCTTCGCTCACCTGGCCCTTGCGCACCGCCTCGCCCAGCGCGGCGTAAGCGATGCCGCAATCGAGATCGGTGCCGGCGGCAACGGCTGCCGCGGAGGAGCCGGCGTTATCCGGCTTGTAGCGATGGAACTGGGTCATGTCGTCCACCGCATCGCAGTCGGACACGACATAACCGGCAAAGCGCCAGTCGCGGCGCAGGCGTTCCTGCAGCAGCAGCGGCGAGGCGCAAGCGGGCGTGCCTTCCAGCGCGTTGTAGGCGCACATCACCGAGGCGGCCTGTCCTTGCGTCACCGCCATGCGGAACGCCGGCAGATAGGTGTCTTCCAGATCGTGCGGCGAGGTGCGCGAATCGAAACCGTGCCGGCCTTTCTCCGGCCCGCTGTGCACCGCGAAATGCTTGGGCGTGGCGGCGGCCTTCAATTGCGCCGGGTCGTCGCCCTGGATGCCGCGCACGAACTGCGTGGCCAGGGTGCCGGTGAGGAAGGGATCCTCGCCATAGGTTTCCTGGCCGCGGCCCCAGCGCGGGTCGCGGAAGATATTGATGTTCGGCGACCAGATGCTCAGCCCGTGATAGCGCGGATGATCGCCGCGCCCGGCCAGGTTGTACTTCGCGCGCGCTTCGGTGGACACCACGTCGCCCACCGCGTGCAGCAGCGGTGCGTTCCAGCTTGCCGCCAGCCCGATCGCCTGCGGAAACACCGTGGCATAGCCCGCGCGCGCCGTGCCGTGCAGGCCTTCGCTCCACCAGTCGTAAGCCGGCACGCCCAGGCGCGGAATGGCCGGCGCCGAGCTCTGCAGCTGCGCGATCTTCTCCTCCAGCGTCATGCGCGCGACCAGGGCCGCGGCACGCTGGTCGGCCTGGGCGGCATCCATGGCGGCGGCGTGGCCGGCCAGCATCAGGCTGAGCGCGAGGGCGGCGTGGCGCCAAGGGGAACGAAGGCGGGAACGGTACGACGGCTTCACGGACTCTCCTCGCTGGGCAGCGGAGGTCCGAGTCTGCCACGGCTATTTTTTTGGACGGGACAATCGCTGCTCGCGGTAGCTGGCCTCCATCAGGGCCGTGGCCAGCTCGCCGAGCTTCAGGTGATCGAAGCTGGTGTTGTTCATCACGATCACGCTGTGGCCGTCGTCCAGCGTGCGCCAGGCCAGCACGCGGAAGGCGCCGTTGGAGCCGTACTCCCAGGCCACGGGATGGTCGGCGCCATCAAAGGGCAGGGTCTGGGTGCGTCCGCCCAGGGCGTAGTTCTGCAGCGGACGTTCCACGCTCATCAGCGTGCGCGTGCTTTCCGGCGACAGCAGCCGGCCGCCGAACAGGGCATCCATCAGCACGAACAGGTCGTTGGCGCTGGCGTAGAAGCCGCCAGCCAGCACCATGAAATCGGGCAGGGGTTTGTCCAGCGGCAACACCTGCGGCGCCAGTTGCCGGTAGCCCAGCGCCATGCCGCGCACGGCGGACGAGCTGCCGCGATAGATGCCGCTGTGGCGCAGCGCGAGCGGCTGGACCAGATAGCCGTCCACCAGCGAAGCGTAGTCGCGGCCGGTGGCCTGCTCGATCACGGCTTTGACCAGCAGCCAGTTGGAGTGTGAGTAGTCCCAGTCGGTGCCGGGGGCGAAGCGCAGGTCGCCGCTGGCGAAACGGCGCACGGCTTCGGCATTGCTTAGCGACAGATCGCGCGTGGCCGGATCGCGCTTGATCGCTTCGTCGATCTCGTTCGGTACGCCACTGGCGTGGCTGATCAGCTCGCGCAGGGTGAGCCGGTCGCCGTTGTCGCGGCGATAGTCCGGCAGATAGCTGGAGATCGGCTCGTCCAGGGCCAGCTCGCCTTGCTGCACCAGCCGCATGACCACGATCGAGGCGATCCATTTGGAGATCGAGCCGGTCTCGAACGGCGTGTCGACGGTGAGCGGCTGCCGCGTGGCGGCGTCGGCGACGCCGAAGCTCTCGGCGTAATCCACGTGCGAACCGTGGCCCACCAGGATCACGCCATTGAAGTGCTGGTCCACCGCGAAGCGCCGGGCCGTGGCGGCGCAGGCATCGCAATCGGCGAGGGCGGGAAAGGCGGCGAGCAGGGCGAGCATCGCCCACATCAGCCGCCATCCCGCGCGGCCATCCTTCTGCTTGTGCAACTTCGGCGAGCCATTCATCGGGGCACCTGGCGAGCGGGAGACTCCCGGTCGGATGCCCAGCGGCGCGAATGGGTTTAAGCGCGCCGTACTGCTTTCGAACGCGTACCGCTCAGCGGCTGGCGGCGACGGCGGTGGTGGCAACCGACTCCGGTGCCGACGCATGCGTGGTCAGCATGCCGCCCAGGACCAGGGCGCAGACCAGCAGACCGGCGGCGAAGAAACCATGCAGCATGATGTTTTCGAATTTCATGACGACTCTCCTTGATGCGAATGAAGCGGCAACTGCTTAGCGGTGGGCGGCGGCCACGGCGGTGGCGGCGATCGCCTGCGGAGCGGCGGTGTGGGTGGTCAGCATGTTGCCCAGGACCAGGGCGCAAACCAGCAGGCCGGCAGCGAAGAAGCTCTTGAGCAGCAGGGTTTCGGCTTTCATGACATCTCTCCTTGAGGTGGGTGTTCGAGGCTTTCGAGGTATAGATGGCAAGGGTCGTGCCAACCACGAAGATGGCTCGCAGGCCGCGCCGTTGAGCCATTTCTTGAAAACGTCGTGGCGGGCGGAGGTTGTCCGCGGACAGGCGGACGGCCGTGTCCGGACAACGAGCCGGACAGCGGACGCCGTCGTGCATGCACGAATCGGGCGCCGCGCCGATCGCAAGAACAGATGGCCGCCGTGCGTTCGAACACGGCTTGGACGGATGGATGGCGCCAGGGGAGTTGAAGCGCGCCCAACCATGCCCATGTGGCAACCACCGATTGGCGGCGTGCTGCCGCCGGCCGGCTTCATCCCCTCACGATCAGGAACGAACGATGAGCATCAGTTCCACTTTCGCCCGCACCGCCCTGTCCGCCGCCATCGTGCTCGGCAGCGCGCTCGCCCTGGCGCCCGCGCATGCCGCGGCGCCGATGGCCAGGACCAGCGCACCGGGCTACTACCGCATGATGCTGGGCGACTTCGAAGTGACCGCGCTGTCCGACGGCACCCACGCGATGGACGTCAACCAGCTGCTGGACCAGGCCAAGGCTTCGACCGTGCAGCAGTCGCTGAAGGCGGCCGACCAGACGCCGTCGTACGAATGGAGCTTCAACGGTTTTCTGGTCAACACCGGCAGCAAGCTGGTACTGATCGACACCGGCGCCGGCACCTCCATGGGCAGCGACCTGGGCAAGCTGGCCGCGCGCATCAAGGCCGCCGGCTACACGCCCGAGCAGATCGACGAGATCTACATCACCCATATGCACCCCGACCATATCGGCGGCCTGGTGGCCGACGGCAAGGCGGTGTTCCCCAATGCCACCGTGCGCGCCGGCAAGGCCGATGCGGATTTCTGGCTGAGCAAGGCGCAGGAAGAGAAAGCGCCGGCCGAAGCGCACGAATTCTTCGACGGCGCGCAGAAGGCGCTGGATCCCTACGTCAAGGCCGGCCACTTCAAGCCGATCGCCGCCGACGGGGAGCTGGTGCCGGGCATCCGCTCGATCAGCCTCAACGGCCACACGCCGGGCCATACCGGCTATGCGGTCGAGAGCAAGGGCCAGAAGCTGCTGGTGTGGGGCGACACGCTGCACGTGCAGACGGTGCAGTTCGCGCATCCGGAGGTGTCGATCAAGTTCGACAGCGATGGCGCGAATGCGGAGAAGGTGCGCGAGCGCATCCTGGCCGATGCGGCGAAGAATGGCTATCTGGTGGCCGGCGCCCATATCTCGTTCCCGGGCATCGGGCATATCGCGGCGGACGGCAAGGGTTACAAGTGGTTGCCGGTGAGTTACACCGAGATCCACTGAGTGACGTTCGAAGGGCCTGCGCGATGCGGGCCCTTTTTTTATGGGCGGATGCTCACCAGGCTGGTCATCGCATCCCTACAGAAAAGCTTTCGTCCACCAGCAAGGGCAACAGCGGCGTGACGGAGGCTTCGTTGGACTTGCTCCAGCGCGTCCTGCCCGAGCCATCGCGAAAACCCTGCGCTGCGTGGACAAGGCTGTACATGCTCGTGGTTCCGGATCAGCGGTGAGCGGCAACAGCGGCGGTGCTGGCGACCGATTCCGGGGCCGAGGCGCGCGTGGTCAGCATGCCGCCCAGCACCAGGACGCAAACCAGCAGACCGGCGGCGAAGAAACCCTTCAGCATCAGGCTTTCGACTTTCATGACATCTCTCCTTGCGTGGTTGGTCTTGCGTGCTTGGTTGGTCTTGCAAGGTAGATATGGCAAGGCGCGTGCCAACCGCTCCGATGGCTCGCAGGCCGCGCCGTTGAGCCATTTCTTCAAAGTGCCATGGCGCGGGGCGGTTGTCCGCGGACAGGTGGACAGGCTTGTCCGGACAGCCCGGCGGACAGCGGGCGCACGCTTTTTCGCCCGGCGGACCTTGCCGCCGGATAGTGGGGTCCCGGTCACGCGGCCCGCCGGCACGCCCCGGTAAAATTCCCCGACCGCAAGACGCGGCCACCGCTGAAAAGGAGTTTCACGGTATGCGCATCGAAACCGTCGATGAGCTGAAGGATCACCTCAGGATCCTGTTCGACGACCCATCCCTGAAGTTCGGCGACGACCTCGGCTACGGGGTCACCTTCGACGTGCCCGGCAAGGCCCGCGCCGTGATGCTGTCATTGCAGGAACGCACCGACGCCGCACGCTGGGGCGGCGACGCGGGCAACTGGTTCTACAAGTGCGACGACGAGAACTGGCTGCTCTATCTACGCTCGATTCCGCATGCGGTGGTCTGCATTGCTTCGGTGAGGTCGTTGCATCGGAGGCATCTGGAGCAGTATCAAGGAAGCAATGCGCCGGTTTGAGGCGAGTGGGGCTGCCTGGATGCGGAAAGCCGATTTTCTATCGCTCATGAAGTTTCCGCCCGAATGGGAAGAGTGGGGTCTCTATCCCGATGAGCTCTTTCTGGAGCAATGGGCGCTTTACCGGCCGGGCGACGAGGCTGGCAGCGAGCATGATCGGAATGGCGCGTTTCATTGGTGGCTGAAGCGGAAGCCGGATATGGATGTCCTGGAAAAGCTGTTGCTCCTTTCCCACTTGGACGGCGATCAGCTGATGGCAGCGGATGCCCGTCGTTACATCGATCAGGCGATCGGTAACCTGGATATCCGGGAAGGCTGCTGAATTTCCATGCCGCCCTGGTTGCCATCTGTAGCAACTGGATCGTCTGATTGAAGTCAGGCACGCTAGCGCGAGCAGCTCTCGTGATAGCGGAGGTGATGCCTTGTGGAATACATCAGAGTCTTATCGAAGGGCGTGGGGCTCGGCTATCCCGTCGAGATACTGATCGAGGTCGGGCCGGATGGTTGCGCGCGCCGCAAGCTGGAACGGTTTGCGGATGGGCGGGTGGCGCTGGCCAGTGCGCGGTTTGCGGAGGGCGATACGCGGGTGGATGACAAGCCGGTGCCGTCGCTGGATGAAATCGATGCCGATCCGGAGTTCGTGGCGCAGAAGATGACCAGGGTTGAGTTTGAGCGGGCGTGGAATGCGGGGTTTCTGACGCAACCTGCTTCGCCCTGGCACGGATAAGGCGTAAGTGAATCGAGCGATGGAAGAGCGGCATCTGCTGATCCTGGATCTGGACGAAACTCTGGTGTACGCCACGCCGCAGGCCTTGGACTATGCGCCGGTAAGGCAAGTCGGGCCGTATGCCGTCTATCTCCGTCCCGGCGTGCAGGATTTCCTTGAGCACGTGGCGAGGCATTTCCGGCTCGCCGTGTGGACGTCGTCTTCTTCGGCGTATGCGGCGCAGATCGTGCCGATGCTTTTCGAGGACGCGTCGACGCTGGAGTTCGTGTGGTCGCGCGAGCGCTGCACGCCGCGGCGGGACTTCGAGCGCGACGTGTGGGTGGATACGAAGTCGCTGCACAAGGTGAAGCGGCGCGGCTATGACTTGAGGAAAGTGCTGGCGGTGGACGACACGCCGCAGAAGTACGCGCGTAGTTACGGCAATCTCGTGCTGGTGAAGCCGTTCGAGGGCGACCTCGGAGATGATGAGTTGATTCTGCTGGCGCCTTATCTGCAGCGGCTGGCTAATGAGCCTGATGTCAGGCGAATCGAGAAGCGCGGTTGGCGCAGGTCGGGTGATGAAGCGCTTTGAATATCCTGTGGTCCGTTCTGATGGGAGCCATGTGTCGTTGCGGGATTTCCTCAGCCGGCTTCCTGGACATGGCTACACCTGGCGCATCCTGTTTTTTCATGGCGTCGGGGTGGCGCCCAATGGGATGGACATGGCGGCGTTCGAAGCCGCATGTCTCGGATCGCCGCGGGGTGTTGTCTTCGCTTGGAATGAGCTGAAGGCTTTCGTCGACGATATCGATCAAGTTCATGACTGCTTGATCGTAGCTTCCAGCGAGCATGCTTCCATCGACGCGGAGGCGGTGCGCCAGGGTGACTATGCAGGCTGCGATTTCGTGCTCGAGCTGTTCGACAGTACAACGTGGGAAGCCGCTTATGGCGAAGCGCTGGAAGTGTCGTTTGGCGCCGCATGCGAAGCGGTTCGCCTTGCTCCTTCTCCTCTCCGGTCGATCGGAAGGTAGTCCTCGTGAGAGAGGGCTGGGGTGAGGGGCGGGTGGGGGAACTGAAAGTCGCGAAGACCTAAGAGCTTCTCTTCGCTGCGTAGAAATGGCATCGCTAGAGTGGCCCCTCATCCGCCTGCCGGCACCTTCTCCCCGGAGGGGAGAAGGGATTCACGCTTACAGCGTTGCCTAAGCCTCCGGCGGCGTCACCCCGCACGCCTCCAGCATCTCCGTAATCCGCGCACTCACCCAATCGAAATCCTCCGGCCCGGCCTCGGCCAAGGGTGGATCGGTGAGCGTGGCAAAGGCGCTCCAGAACTCGTCGCGGTCACCGGTGTTGCGCAGCAGGTGCGGGACCTGCTGCGCGATGCCATCGAGCATGGCCTGAAGCTGTTCGCGGGGCGTAGTCATTCGGTCAGCGTACGCCGCCGGTTGCTATGGCGGCGTGTAGGTGTTCGCGCAGGCCGGTGTCAGGCAATGCCCCACAGCTTCTTCGCTTCTTCCGCGATCACGTCGGGGAATTCCTCGGGAAAGAACAGGTTTGCGCCTTCGATCCTGCGCACACCCTTGGAGTTGCCCAATGTCTTGTCGAGGTAGTCCGGGTCGGAGCCTTTGAAGATGGTGTCGCCGGTGCCCCAGATGATGCGGGTGGGGATGGTGCTCTTCTTGAGCAGCGGTTCGACGCCGGCCAGCGGGTTCGGATCCAGGCCCAGCGCGTAAGCATCGGCCAAGGCCTTGCGCTGCGGCGTGGCCACGATCGGGCCTAGGTACATGTCGAAGGTTTCGTCGGCCATGCGCGCCGGGTAGGTGAAGGTGGCGCCGCCCAGGCCCTTCGGCGAGCGGGCGAAGTTCTTGTCGAGCACGTTGGGCACCAGCCATTCGTCAGCGAACTTGCCGCGGCGCGCGGCTTCCAGCACGGGCAGCACGGCGGGCGGCGGGCTGTCCGGTTCCACGTCGCAGTTGGTCAGCAGCACGGTGCGCACGCGCTCCGGGTGCATGGTCATGAACAGCTGGGCGACGGCGCCGCCGCTGTCGTTGGCGATCAGGTCGACGGTGTCGATATGCAGCTGGTCGAGCAGGTAGGCGAGCATCTGCACCTGGTCGGCCGGCGTCACGCTCTGGCCGGGCGCGGGGCGGGTGTAGCCCAGGCCCATGGAGTCCGGCGCCACGCAGCGGCGGTAGGGCGAGAGGCGGTCGATGGCGCCGCGCCACTGGTAGCTGTTGAGCGGGAAGCCGTGCAGGAACAGCGCGGCGGGGCCGCTGCCGCGGTCGACGTAGGCGATCTCGCCGAACGGCGTCTTGGCAAAGCGGCGGGCGGCGTTGAAGGCGGCGACGCTGTCGAGGCTGCCGCTGCCGGAACCGCCGGCGGCGATGGCCTTCTGCGCGGCGCGGGGAGCGCAGGCGGCGAGCGCGCCTGCGGCCAGGGAACCCGCGGCCAGGGTCAGGAACTGTCTGCGATGCATGTCGGTGCTCTCCGGATGGTGCGTAGGGGACGGCTGATGGGAGCGGATGATTCGCTCGCGACGGCATGGCGGCAATGACCTGACAGGTCATGGCGGCATGACCTGCCAGGTCATTGGTCTGGGTACGGACCGCGCCGTATGCTCGCGCCCCATGAACCGAGCCCACGCCCCCTTGCCGATGGCCGCACCCGCTTCCGCCGTAGGCGGACTGCTACGCGAATGGCGCGCCGCGCGCCGTCTCAGCCAGCTCGACCTGGCCCTGGAGGCGGGCATCTCCGCCCGCCACCTGAGCTGCGTGGAAACCGGCAAGTCCCAGGCCAGCCGCGAGATGCTGGCGCGCCTGGCGGACACCCTCGGCATGCCGCTGCGCGAGCGCAACGCGTTGCTGGTGGCGGCGGGCTTCGCGGCGAAATACCCGGAAACCGAACTGGCCACGCCGGCGATGGCGCAGATCCGCAAGGCGATCGACGCGATCCTGCAGCAGCAGGAGCCGTACCCGGCCTTCCTGCTCAACCGCCATTGGGACGTGCTCGGCGCCAACCGCGCGGCCGAGCGGGTGGGCGACTACGTGATGCACGGCCGGCCCAGCAAGCACACCAATATGCTGCGGCAGATGTTCGATCCGGAAGACTTCCGCCAGGCGGTGGTCAACTGGGAAGAGATCGCCGAAAGCATCGTGCGCCACCTGCACAACGAAGTGGCGGCGGCGCCGTCCGACACGAAAGCACGTGCGCTATTGGACGAAGTGCTCGCCTACCCGGGCGTGCCGGCGAGCTGGCGCACGCGCGACCTGTCCTCCGCGCCGTCGCCGCTGATGACCACCGTGCTGCAGGGCGATGGCGAGCAGCTGCATTTCTTCTCCACCATCACCACCTTCGGCACGCCGCGCGACGTGACGCTGGAAGAGCTGCACATCGAGTGCTGCTTCCCGATGGACGAAGCTACCGCGGCGCGCTGCCGGCAGCTGGCGGAACGGAATCCATAAGCGCCGTCAGTGGCAGACCAGCACCGGCACGTCGCAGCACAGAATCACCTTGTGCGTGACATTGCTCAGCATCAGGCGCTCGATACCGTTGTGCGTGTGCGCATCCATCACGATCAGATCGCAGTGGTGCTTGGTGGCGGCGCCGGCGATGGCGGCGTAGGGGCGGTTGTCGAACACGTATTCGCCATCGCAGGGGACGCCGGCGGCCTGGGCTTTCTCGCGCACTTCGTCGAGGTATTCCTGGGCATGCCCGATGGAGCGACGCTTGCAGGCGTCGCCCTGGACGATGTCGGCGATAAAGCTCACGGCCGGCAGCGGCGGCAGTACGTGGAGGGCGTGCACTCGCGCATGTAGTTGAGCGGCGAGGCGTATGCCGGTGTCGATGGCGTGGACGGAGGCGTCGGTGCCGTCGGTGGGAATGAGGATGTGGGTGTACATGGCCGTCTCCCTAGGTGGCTCGCCAGCCGTGCGGTTGGGGCGCGGCGAGGGCGGGTGACGGTTTCTGATATCCGCTGATTGGGGTGGGGTTGCAACTGGGCTTTCGTTGGATGGAAGGGTTCGCTTCGGATGGCCCCTCATCTGCCTGCCGGCATTTTCTCCCCGGAGGGGAGAAGAGTTCGATTTTTGGAGACTGCCTTCAACCCGCCGCAACCTACCCCTTCTCCCCTCCGGGGAGAGGGCTGGGGTGAGGGGCCGCCCGGAGCGCAACGCCAAAGGCTAGCCATACCCCCTTCCGCTTTACCCAAAAAAGAAAGCCGCACCCCTTCGGATGCGGCTCTCCAGATCGAACGAAAAAACCCTTACCAGATCTTCACCCGCTGCTTCGGATCCAGATAAAGCTTCTGCCCCGCCTGCACCTTGAACGCCTCATACCACGCGTCCAGGTTGCGCACCGTCTGCGCCCGGAACGACCCCGGCGAATGCCCGTCGCCGATCACCTGCGCCCGCAGCGCCGCATCGCGCGTCTTGGTGCGCCACGACTGCGCAAACGCCAGGAAGAAGCGCTGGTCGCCGCTCAGTCCGTCGATCACCGGCGCGGGCTTGCCGCCCAGCGACTTCACATACGCCGCATGCGCAATCGCCAGGCCGGACACGTCGGCGATGTTCTCGCCCAAGGTCTGCTGGCCGTTGATATGCAGGCCCGGCAGCGGCTCGTAGGCGTTGTACTGCTCCACCAGCTTCTGGCCGGCGGCCTTGAAGTGGGCCTGGTCGTCCGGTGTCCACCAGTTGGCGAGGCGGCCTTCGGCGTCGAATTCCGCGCCGGTATTGTCGAAGCTGTGGCTGATCTCGTGGCCGATCACCGCGCCGATCGAACCGTAGTTGGCGGCATCGTCGGCCTTGGGGTCGAAGAACGGCGCTTCCAGAATGGCGGCTGGGAAATTCAGCGCGTTCTGCAGCGGCAGGTTCACCGCATTCACCGTCTGCGGCGTCATCCACCACTCGCCCTTGTCCACGGGCTGGCCTAGCTTGGCCAGCTGGTGCTTGTACTCGAACTGCTCCGCGCGCAGCGAATTGCCGAGCGCGTCGTCGGCGCGGATCTCCAGCGACGAATAGTCGCGCCAGGTTTCCGGATAGCCCACGCCCACCTTCAAGGTGGCGATCTTGGCCTTGGCCTTCTGCTTGGTGGCGGGGCTCATCCAGTCCAGCGTGTCGACGTGCTCGTTGAAGGCGGCCTTGAGGTTGTCCACCATCTGCGTCACGCGCGCCTTGGACGAGGCGGGAAAGTAACGCTGCACGTAGATCTGGCCCACCGCATCGCCCAGCGCATCGCCGGTGGAACCCACCGCGCGCTTCCAGCGGTCGCGCTGCTTGGGCGTGCCGTTCAGGGTGCGGCCGTAGAACTCGAAGCGGGCGTCGGCATAGGCCTTGGGCAGCAGGCCGGCGCTGTGGTTGATGGTGTGGAAGCTCAGCCAGTCCTTCCAGGTCTGCAGCGGTTCGCTGGCGGTGAGGGCGGAGAGCTTGCTGATCGCCTCCGACTGCCATGCGATCACCGTCTTCTGGCCCGAGAGGCCGGCCGCGCTGAAGTAGGCGTTCCAGTCCAGGCCCGGCGCCTTCTTGGCGAAGTCGGCCATCGCCCACGGATTGTTGGCCTTATGCACGTCCTCGCTGTCGACGATGCTGGCCTGCGCCTTGGCGATCTTGATTTCAAGATCCAGCACGGCCTTCGCCTTGGCGTCGGCATCCGGCACGCCGGCCTGCTTGAGCTGCGCCGCGATATACGCCTGGTACTTCTCGCGATAGCCCTTCATCTGGGCGTCGTCGTTGAGGTAGTAGTCGCGGTTGGGCATGCCGAGGCCGCCCTGCAGCAGATAGGGCACGTTGTGCGAAGGGTCTTCCAGGCCTTGCGTGACGAACAGGCCGAACAGGTTCTCCGTCCACCAGTTGGTGGCATTGACCGGATCGACGTCGGCGCGCAGCGTGCCGCCAAGCACGCGGGCGAGGTCGGCCTTGGTCTTGATCGCGTCGACTTCGGCCAGCTGCGCCTTGATCGGCGCGAGGCCGGCCTTCTCGATCGCCGCTTCATTCATATAGGCGGCGTAGTAGTCGGCGATCTTGCGCTCGTTGCTGCCGGCCTTGGGGTTGCTCTTGCCGATGTCGCGGATCAGTTCCGCGTTGCGGTTCTCGGCCTTCTCGAACACCTTGAGGAAGATGCCGGTGCTGGAACGGTCGGCGGGAATCTGCGCGGTCTTCGCCCAGTTGCCGCTGGCGTAGCCGTTGAAGTCGTCGCCGGGTTTCACGGCGTGATCGATGCCGGCCAGGTCCACGCCCGAGGCGGAGGCGGCAGGGGCGGGCGCGGGCGCCGCGTGTGCAACGCCGCAGGCGGCCGCAATGGTGGCGGCGAGAATCCATCGGTTCGACTTCATGGTGGAGCTCCTGGGAAGAGGTGGCTCACGATAGACCCGGGCTTGCGGATGCGCAGGCATGACCAATGGGCTAGCCACCGGCGGATTGCTAGACGACCGGTCCAATGGCGATTAAAGTGCGCCGCCATGACCGCCAGCGCTCCAGTCACCGACGTCCGCCAGCACATCCTGGATGTAGCCAGGCCGCTGTTGCTGAGCAAGGGATTCACCGCCGTGGGGCTGGCCGAGGTGCTGGCCGCGGCGCGGGTGCCGAAGGGGTCGTTCTATCACTACTTCGGTTCGAAGGAGGCCTTCGGCGAAGCCGTGCTGGAGGACTACTTCGGCAACTACCTCGCGCATACCGACGCGCTGCTGGCCCAGCAGGGCACGGCGGCGCAGCGCCTGCTGGCCTACTTCAACGACTGGCTGGATACGCAGACCGGCGACGAAGCGCAGAGCCGCTGCCTGGCGGTAAAGCTGGGCGCGGAAGTGTGCGATCTGTCGGAGAGCATGCGCACGGCGCTGGAGCGCGGCACCGGCGGTGTGATCGAGCGGTTGGCGCGCTGCATCGAGCAAGGGCGCGCGGATGGCTCGGTGAAGCCGGTGCTGGAGCCGCGCGCCGTTGCGGCCATGCTTTATCAAAGTTGGCTGGGCGCGAGCCTGCTGGCGAAGATCGCGCGCGACCGCGCGCCGCTCGACACGGCGATGATCGGCACACGCCAACTGCTCGGACTGCACGACAAAGTTTGAGGCGGGAGATGCGCAAGCGCTCCCGCCTTTTTTTGCGGCCGATGACTAGACGATCGGTCTAATCCCCCACAGGAGTGATCCCCATGCCCCAGAACGACACCGTCAACCGCCGCCTGGTACTTGCCGCGCATCCGAAGGGCGCGCCGACGCCGCAGGACCTGCGCCTGGAAGAAGTGCCGGTGCCGCAGCCCGCCGAAGGCCAGGTGCTGCTGCGCACGCTGTATCTGTCGCTCGATCCGTATATGCGCAACCTGATGGACGTGGTCGGCCCGAGCTACGCGGAAGCGGTGAAGATCGGCGCGCCGATGGCGGGCGGCACGGTGAGCCGGGTGGCGGCGTCGAAGCATCCGCAATTCAAGGTGGGCGATCTGGTGTTGAGCAATGCCGGTTGGCAGGACTACGCGCTGTCGGATGGCAAGGACCTGTTACCGCTGGGCGATATGGCGCATCCGTCGCTGGCCTTGGGCGGGCTGGGCATGCCGGCGTTTACGGCGCACTACGGCTTGCTCGATATCGGCCAGCCGAAGCCGGGCGAGACGGTGGTGGTGGCTGCCGCCACTGGCGCGGTGGGCTCGGTGGTGGGGCAGATTGCCAAGTTGAAGGGGGCGCGTGTGGTTGGCATTGCCGGTGGCGCGGACAAGTGCCAGTACGCGGTGGACGAATTGGGTTTCGATGTGTGCCTGGACCGGCGCGATCCGGAGTTGGCGAAGAAGCTGGCGGAGGCTTGCCCGAAGGGGATCGACGTCTACTTCGAGAACGTCGGCGGCGAAGTGTTCGACGCGGTGTTGCCGCTGCTCAACAACCATGCGCGCGTGCCGGTGTGCGGGATCATCGCGCACTACAACGACAAGTCGCTGCCGGCGGGGCCGAATCGCTTGCCGCTGGCGATGTCCACCGTGCTGCAGAAGCGGGTGCGGATGGAGGGCTTCATCATTCTCGACCACTATGGCGAGCGGTTTGCGCAGTTCCGGCGTGAGATGGGGGAGTGGATCGCGCAGGGGAAGGTGAAGCTGCGCGAGGATGTGGTGGAGGGGTTGGAGCATGCGCCGCAGGCGTTTATCGGGCTGCTGGAGGGGAAGAATTTTGGAAAGTTGGTGGTCAAGGTCGCTGACTGACGCATAGTTTTTCCGTCATTCCGGCGCAGGCCGGAATCCAGTAACGACAACGCACGGTCGTCGTGAGAGCGCCCAAGAGCGGCGCTTGGGGATCAACACTCCATGGCGCGCCCCGCTACTGGATTCCGGCCTGCGCCGGAATGACGAGCTGAGGTCAGTCCGCTGCTTCTGCCTCACTCCTAACTTGCAGCCACTGCATCCGCAGGTGCGCCTGCGTTGCGCAACGCGTCCCCATTTCGATAAGCACCGCGATGCTTTCCAGCATGGTCGGCAACCGCTGCGCATTTACACTGCCGCGTTCTTCGACCATCTCTGCCAACAACCGAATCGCGTTGTGTGCGTAATGCAGCCACTCGGTGGCATCGTTCAACAACGCATCCGGCCCCGCCTCCGGATCGGAAAAATATTCCACGTGGCGTGTGAGCCACGCTTCGCCATAGATATCCATAAGCAACTCCTTGCCATGCGCCGCCCTCGTTCCGAGAACGGCACGCCGCCGGACAGCACGGCGTGCCGCGACCATACGGACTCGGGGTTTACCGGCAACCCGAAGGACGAGTGCCGGGCGGCTTGATTGATGAAGTGGGTTGCGGCTTCAGCAGCCTTCGCCGTTGCACGAAGCAACGCGCCGGATTGCACGGCTAGGATTCATTACCTGCGAAAACTCTTAGGCCGCGGTTCTTCAACCGCATCCGCGAAGAGTGCAGACAGCCCGGTTAGCCGGTGGTTGTGTCGCCCTGGGGATCGGCGAGCGTGCAAGTACCGTATGATCTGGGTTAGCCATGATCAACTCCGTTTCAGTTGGTTGTGGTTAGCGGGTCGGGGGTGCTCTAACACCCTCGGCCCGCGCTACTCACGACATTGCTGCCATGGTTGCCCGCGAGGCGTCTTGACATCACAGCGCGGGCAACGCAATCACGCTAGCAGAGCAACTTAGGGTTGTCTGTAGTCGTAATCCGATAAATGCATCGTTGATGCAGATCGCAACCGTCAGGGCAGTCGTGGTTCACGGCGAGCGGTGAGCATTCCATCAGAATGGAACTCAAGCGCTATCGGATGCCCCTTCGCATCGCGCGCAACGTGGATGTAGTCGGTGCCATCGCCCGCGTAATACAGCACGTCGCCCTTCGCCGCGGCCAGCTCGCGCTCGGGGCCGCCGTCGCGCCGGATCGTCAGCTTTGCATCGCGAATCACGAGCACATGCTTGCTGTCGCCGGCGATGCGATAGCTGCCCGCCAGTGCCTGCATGTCACCTGCGGACAGCGCTTGCGGCATCCAGCTCGTATACGGATCGCCAACCGCAAGCGCACCCAGGCGGTGCGCAAGGGCGCGTGGATTCGGACGTCCACCATCGGTGTTGGCAAGCACCACCACGGTCACGTCCTGCTCGGGAAAGTAGGTGAACTGCGTGGCGAAGCCCGCAATGCCACCATTGTGTTCGTACACGGGTTTGCCACGCACAGTGCCAACCGCGATGCCGTAGCCGTAAGGCACGGGTTGGCCGTCGGACGTGGTCTTCGGTGTGGTCATCGCTTCGCGCAATGCGGACGGCAACAGCTCGCGATGCAGCGCGCGCAGAAATTTGAACAGATCGTCCACCGTGGAACTCAGCGCACCGGCGGCGCCGGGACCGGTCATGCTGGAGTAGGGCGCGCGCGTCGCGTTGCCCTTGGCATCGGTGCTGTAACCCTCGACCTGGCCGGACACGATGGACTCGTCGCCGGCATACAGCGTGCGCTGCATGCCGACCGGTGCCAGCACCAGGTCGTGCATGGCGCGATCCCATGATTGGCCAGTCACGCGCTCGATCACCGCGCCCAGCAGCATGTAGCCGGAGTTGCTGTAGCGCCATTGCGCGCCGGGCGCGAAATCCGGCGCCTTGGTTGCGATGCGCTCGACCAGCGACTTGGTATCGAAGGTCTCGGCCGGACCGGCGTCCCAGTCGTCGCTGACGCCGGAGGTATGGTCCAGCAGCTGCGCCAGGGTGATGTGCGCGGCGTTGGGGAAGTCGGGCAGATAGCGCGACAGCGGATCGCTCACCGACAGCTTGTGCATCGCCGCCAGCTTCAACACGGTGGTGGCGGTCAGCGTCTTGGTGATCGAGCCGATATGGAAGCGCTGGTCCGCGGAAAGCGGCACGCTGAGTTCGACATTGGCCATGCCGGCCGCGCCGCGGTAGAGCACCTGGTTGCCACGCGCCACCAGCACGGCGGCGCCGGGGTTGCCATTGGCGATATCGGCGGCAAGCATCGCTTGCGCACGCGCGGCGAGATCTTCGCTGGCCAGCGCCGGCAGGGCGAGGGAACACAGCAGGCCGAACAGACAGCCGGTGCGGAAGTGGTTCATGGCGTCCCTGCATCTGTGGATGATGGCGAGGGAATGTAGCAGCGTCGCAGCGTAGGTTGGGGTGAGCCGCCAGGCGAACCCCAACATGGCGAGGCGTGTGGCTTGCGGGTTGTTGGGGTTCGCCTGGCGGCTCACCCCAACCTACGCCGGCGTTTTTAGTCGTTGCCGAGCAGCTCCAGTTCGGCCAGCGACATGGAGGTGCCATTGCCGAAGCTCAGCCGATACCACGCGTAGGCCCCCGGCTTGGCAATGCTGAAAGCACGCGTCTGCCCCGCCCACGGGAAACGCTCGCCATGGCGGCTGTCCAGCGCGGTCCACTGCTTGCCGTCGTTCGAGCCTTCCAGCGTCCAATCGCCGGGTGCATTGCCCACTGCTGCCGAGGTGAGCGTATACATCGCCACCTTCGCCGCTGCCGGGGCATGCCAACGCACCACGGCGTGCGCGGCAAGCGTGGTGTCGGTGCGCCCGTCGTTGTCGAACAGGGCGTCCGGTTTGGCGACACCGGTTGCATCGCGCTCGCCCTTGCCGCCATCGGTAACGTCGCGCAGCGGCTTCGGACCGGCCGCGCCGCTCAGCGAAGCGGGCAAGTCCGCTTCGTCGCTTGCCCAGTGCGAAGGCTGCGGCCCCATCTCGAAACTCAGGGTGGCGCCCTTCGCCAGCAGCTCATGCGGCAAGGTGAGGCGATGCCACGGCTGGCCGTTCACCTTCAGGCTCTGCACGTAGCGGTTGCGGTCGCTGACCTGCGGCGCATCGATCACGATGTGCTTGCCGCTGTCCAGCTTGATGTCCATATGCGCGAAGAACGGTGCGCCGATCACATACTCCGGCGCGCCCATGCGCAGCGGATAGAAGCCGGCGGCGCTGAACACGTACCAGGCCGACATCTCGCCGTTGTCCTCGTCGCCCGGATAACCCTGGCCGATATCGCTGCCCAGGTACACGCGCGACAGCAGGTCGCGCACCTTGTCCTGCGTCTTCCAAGGCTGCCCGGCGTAGGCGTACATGTAGAGGATGTGGTGCGATGGCTGGTTGCTGTGGCCGTACTGGCCCATGCGGATGTCGCGCGCTTCCAGCATCTCGTGGATCGGCTCGCCGTAGCCGCCGACGTGGAACTCGCCGGGCGTGGCGAAGAACTGGTCCAGCTTCGCCGCGAGTTTGTCGCGGCCGCCGTACAGCGCGGCCAGGCCGGCGCCGTCGTGCGGGGCGTGGAAGGCCATGTTCCAGGCATTGGTCTCGGTGTAGTCGTCGCCCCAGCGCAGCGGGTCGAACTGCGCCTTGGTGTAGCGCCACTGGCCCTTGGCGTCGCGGCCGACGAAGAAGCCGATCTCGGGGTTGAACAGATTGACGTAGTCCTGCGCGCGCGAGTGGAAATACGCGGCGTCGGCGGCGTAGTTGGCGCGGTAGGGATCCTTGGTGTTCTGGTCGACGGCCAGTGCGGCGGCGAGGTTGCCGATGGCGAAATCGTTGATATAGCCGTCCATCGACCAGGACAGGCCTTCCTTGGTGCCGGTGTCCACGTAGCCGTTGAAGTTGGAGCGGTCCAGCCCCTTGCGGCCGGTGCCGGCGATCGGGCTGAGCACGGTCGCGTCCTTCAGCGCGGCCTGGTAGAAGCCGCGCACGTCGAAGTTGCGGATGCCCTTGAGCCAGGCGTCGGCGAAGGCCACGTCGGCGCTGGTGCCGACCATCAGGTCGGCATAGCCGGGCGAGGACCAGCGCGCGATCCAGCCGCCGTCGCGGTACTCCTGCACGAAGCCGTCGATCAGCTCGCCGGCCTGCCGCGGCGCCAGCAAGGTGTAGGCGGGCCAGGCCGTGCGGTAGGTGTCCCAGAAACCGTTGTTGACGTAGACCTTGCCGTCGAGCACGCGCGCGCCGGTATGGGTGGGCGTGTTGTCGCCGGTGGGGGCGGAGAACGGGCTGGCGTAGCGGTAGACGGGCCTGGCCTGGTCGCCGGTGTTCTCGTAGGCGGAGTTGGGGTAGAGGAACAGGCGGTACAGATTGGAATACAGCGTGACCAGCTCGTCGTGGTTGGCACCCTTGACCGCAACGATGCCGAGCTGTTCGTCCCAGCGCTTGCGCGCGCGTTCGCGCACGGCGTCGAAGGTATCGCCCTTGGCGATCTCCAGTTCGAGATTGTGCTTGGCCTGGTCGACGCCGATCAGCGAGGTGGCGATGCGCAGGTTGACGGTCTTGTTCTTCGAGGTGTCGAAGCCGAACCAGGCCGCGACGTGGTCGCGGCCTTCACCGGCGAGCTTGCCGCTTTCGCTGACGGGCTGGTCGGCTTCGGCATAGAAGAACAGACGCGTGGCGCCGGTGGAAAGGCGGCTCTTCACGTCGGAGTAGCCGCTGAAGCTGCGGCCGGAAGGATCGAGCGTAATGCCGCCCTGGTCGGTGCGGTTGTCGAACACCAGCTGGCCGCGCGCGGCGGGGAAGGTGAAGCGGAAGATCGCGGCGTGATCGGTGGGCGCGATCTCGCTGACGATGCCGTTGTCGAACGCCACCTTGTAGTAATCGGCGCGCGCCACCTCGTGGTCGTGGCCGAAGCTCAGCGCACGTGCCTTGCGGTTGGCGGTGGGCGCGCCGCTGGCGACGCTGGCCGGCATCAGCTGGAAGGTCTGGCGGTCGCCCATCCACGGGCTGGGTTCGTGCGACAGCACCAGGGCTTCCAGGCGCGGGCGGTTGTCGTCGCCGTTGCGCTGCTGGTACTGGTACATCCAGTCGGAGCCGGCATCCGTCACCGGCGCCCAGAAGTTGAAGCCATGCGGCAGGGCGGTGGCGACGACGTTGTTGCCGCGCGAGAAGTCGGCGTTGGAGTTGGTGCCGCGCAGGGTGCTGACGTAGTCGCTGGGGCGCGTGGCGGTATCCGCCGGCGCATCGCCGATGCGCACGTCGTCGAGGAAACCTTCCACCGTGCCGGCGGGGCCGTCCTGCGCGAGCACGATGCGCTTGATGGTGCGGCCCTGCGCCACCGCACCCACGTCGATGACCAGGCGGTTCCACTGGTTGGGATAGAGCGTGCGGCCTTCGCCCTGCGCGCGCGCGGTGGCGGCGACGTGGCGCTGGTCGTTGGCGGCGTGGGTCGAGAGATGCGAGCCGTCGTCGAAGACCAGGTCCACCGCGGTGTAGGTGGACGGGTTGGCGAGGTTGTCGCCCCCAGTGACCGGGAACAGCAGGTAGGAGAGTTGCGTATGCGCGCCGACCGGCAGGTTGACGTCGAACAGCGCGGCTTCCTGCGCCTTGCCACCCTGGCCGCGGTAATGCAGCGAGTGCAGGCCGGTGAAGCCGACGCCGGGTTTGGCGGTGAGCACCACGTTTTTATCCGGGCCGCCGGCGATGTCGACGGCGAGCGGGGACTTGGACGTCCGCAGCGCCGGGTCGCCCGGTTCGAACGAGCTGAAGAAGGCGCCGTCCTGGCTGGCATGCGCCAGGGGCAGGGCGAGCAACAGGGCGCAGGTCAGGAGGTTCACAGCGGAGATGCGGAGGCGGTGGCGCATGCGTAGGTCTTCCCCTCGTGGGCGCGCGGTGCGAGGGGACCGGGCGCGGGAGGCCCGATTTGAATCGTTCTAAATGAGGTCTGTCAAACCGCGCCGCAGCAATGCGTGCGGGATGCGGGCGTAGGTTGGGGTGAGCGGAGCGAACCCCAACATCGCGCGCCACCGCGATCCCCGCGTTGGGGTTCGCTCCGCTCACCCCAACCTACGCCGATCGAACTGCGCGAGCCGATGTCGATTCCGGCCATCCACATTCGTCATCCTCACAAACCCGGTGCAAGATGCCCCGGCCAACTCCCCCGCAAGCGAGCCGAACATGACGAACGACGTTTCCCCCGGAACGCACGCCGACCACCCCGAGCGCCGACGCTGGATCGCACTCCTGGTGCTCTGCATGGGTGTGCTGATGATCGTGCTCGACACGACCATCGTGAACGTGGCGCTGCCCTCGATCAAAACCGACCTGAAGTTCAGCGACATCGAGCTGGCCTGGGTGGTCAACGCCTACATGCTTACCTACGGCGGCTTCCTGCTGCTCGGCGGGCGATTGGGCGATCTGTATGGCCACGGGCGATTCTTCCTGCTCGGCATCGCGCTGTTCACGCTGGCCTCGCTGGCCTGCGGGCTGTCGCAGACGCAGGGCTTCCTGATCGCCTCGCGGGCGATTCAGGGCCTGGGCGGTGCGGTGGTTACGGCGGTGGCGCTGTC
This sequence comes from Dyella sp. SG609, assembly GCF_012275375.1. GTDB lineage: Bacteria > Pseudomonadota > Gammaproteobacteria > Xanthomonadales > Rhodanobacteraceae > Dyella_D > Dyella_D marensis. The sequence continues at coordinate 338,739 of NZ_JAAZQJ010000003.1, forward strand.
GCTGATCATGGATCTGTTTACCGAGCCGGCCGATCGCGCCAAGGCGATGGGCATTTATGGCTTCGTCTGCGCCGGCGGCGGCAGCCTGGGCGCGATGCTCGGCGGCGTACTGACCAGCACGCTGACCTGGCACTGGGTGTTCCTGGTGAACCTGCCGATCGGTATCGCGGTGATCGCGTTCGCGCCGAAGCTGCTGCCCTCGACCAAGGGCGTGTCGGATACGCGCCATCTCGACGTCAGCGGTGCGATCACCGTGACCAGTGCGCTGATGCTGGCGGTGTACGCCATCGTCAACGGCAATGAGCTGGGTTGGACTTCCGCGCGCACGCTGGGCGAGCTGGCGGTTGCGCTGCTGCTGTTGGCGGTTTTCTTCGTGATCGAGGCGCGCGTGCGCAAGCCGCTGATGCCGCTGCGCCTGTTCGTACGGCGCAATATCGCGGTGTCCAACACGGTGGGCGTGCTGTGGGCGGCGGCGATGTTCGCGTGGTTCTTCCTGTCCGCGCTCTACATGCAGCTGGTGCTGGGCTATGGGCCGCTGGAAGTGGGCCTGGCGTTTCTGCCGGCCAACCTGATCATGGCGGTGTTCTCGCTGGGCATCTCGGCCAGGCTGGTGATGCGCTTCGGCATCCGCAAGCCGTTGGCCGCGGGGTTGGCATTTGCCGCGCTGGGCCTGCTGTTGTTCGCGCGTGCGCCGCAGGACGGGCATTACCTGATCGACATCATGCCGGGCATGGTGCTGCTGGGGCTGGGCGCGGGCATCGCGTTCAATCCGTTGCTGCTGGCGGCGATGGGCGATGTGGAGCCGTCGGAATCGGGACTCGCTTCCGGCCTGGTCAATACCGCCTTCATGATGGGCGGCGCGCTGGGCCTGGCGGTGCTGGCCAGTCTTGCCGCCTCGCAGACCGGCACCGCGCTGGCCGGTGGCGTCGAGCGCGGCGCGGCCTTGCTGACCGGTTATCGCACGGCCTTCCTGGCCGGCGCGTGCTTTGCCGCGGTGGGCGCGGTGCTGGGCGCGACGCTGCTGCGGCCGCGCGAAGCGGCGGCTGCCGAAGCGCCCGCGTCGGCGCATTGAAACCTTGCGAGGAGATGCCGTGATGGAACATCAGACCGTATCGCGCGACGCCTGGACAAAAGCGCGCGTGGCCTTGCTGGAGAAGGAAAAGGAATTCACGCGGCTGAAGGACGAGCTCAGCGCCGCGCGGCGCGAGCTGCCGTGGGTCGAGGTAACCGAGCCCTATGTGTTCGACGGGCCGCAGGGTCCGGTGACGCTGGCCGAGCTGTTCGGCGGGCGCAGCCAGCTGTTCGTGAAGCACTTCATGCTGCGGCCGGGGCAGGAGAATCCCTGCATCGGCTGCTCCTTCGAAGTGGATCATCTGGCCGGCATCCTGGTGCATCTGGAAAACCACGACGTGGCGTATGTGGCGATAGCGCGTGCGCCGATCGCGGAGATCGAAGCGCTGCGGCAACGCATGGGCTGGCAGTTTCCGTTCGTGTCGTCGCATCGCAGCGACTTCAACTACGACTTCCAGGTGTCGTTCACGCCGGAGCAGATGGCCCAGGGCAAGGCGACCTACAACTATCGCGAAGAGAAACCGGAGGGCACGGATTACTCGGGCGACAGCGTGTTCTACAAGGATGCGGATGGCAGGATCTTCCATACGTACTCGACTTTCGGGCGCGGTGGCGAGCAGTTTCTCGGGATCTATGGGTTTCTGGATGTGATGCCGAAGGGGCGTGCCGAGAACGGGCCGTATCGGTCGCTGGGGGATTGGGTGCGATTGCGCGACAGGTATGGATCTTCGACAGGATGCGGGTGCAAAGACTCTTCGTCCTGAAGCCATCGCGGCTCCGGATAAGCGGATATCGGGCTCTCGCGATTTCTGAGTACGTCTTTGATGCGCTTTGCATCCCCTCGCCATCGGCTGCTCTTGCCCGCAAACCAGGGGTGAGTCAAAGCTTGGTCCACAAGGCTGCGGCCCTGTTGAGCCGGCTTCGAGCCGGCGCGGGGCCGACCTTGGGAGCGCCGTCGCCACGGCGAGGTGGCGCGGCGTGCAGCGAAGCCAGGATGTCGGGGGATTTATGCGCAGGTATTACTTTATCGGCGCCATGCTGTTGTTGATCGGTGGAAGCATGGCCACCGCGATCGCCGCCGAAGAACAGGCGCCATCGGTCGGGCATTTTCTTGATCCGGGTATTCTTGCTTTTCCGGCCGCCTCGCCCAGGGGGATGGTCGGTTCGAGTTTCGGCAAGGGGTCGCCGGTCCTGCACGACCTGATGGTTTCGCCCGATGGCTGGGTTGATCGATACGAGGACTACCGGGTCGCGAGCAGCGTTCTGACCGACGGGCGCGGCGAAGTGCAAGGTTCTCTGGTGGTGGTAAACCGCGATAACGGCGAGTTTCTCGCCATGCTCGAAGCGCCGCATCGAAGCGGCTTGATTGCCGGAGACCGCCACGGGTTGCAACGCATGCGCGATGCGGCCGACGACGATGGCGGCAACGGCTTCAAGGATCCGGACGGTATCGAAAATCCCCGGCCGCCCAAGCCGACGGACCGTGCTGGAAAAGCGGACGTCGATTCCAAGGGCTTTATCATGATCGATGTCTTCGCGGGATTTTCGGAGGCTGCCGTCAAGAAAGTCGGAGACGCGAAAGCCTATGCGCTCGCCCAGGTCGCTTCGGTCAACCGGGCCTTGCAGAACTCGAAGGTGCAGAAGGTTCGCCTGCGGCTGGTGGGAGTGCGGACCATCAAGCAGGACTTCATCATCAGCGCGGAGAACCTGGACAAGAGCTACGATCTGTTCGAGCAGGACATGTTCGATAAGGGAGCCGATCTGTTCGCCGGCTTTTTCGATACCACGGCCGAAGACGGGACCGAAGGCATGGCGTGGACGGGAGGCCGGGCGAGCATGCAGACCGTGAAGTTCAAGCATGTTTTCAAGCACGAAATAGGTCATATCGTCGGCGGCCATCACTGCGCGGAGGGCGATGCCAGTTATCGGCATGGTTATGACAATGGCAAATCCCTCACGATCCTCTGCAGTCATACGCAGGGATACCAGACGCAGAGCAAGCGGGTGAATTACTACTCGAACCCCGCGGTGAAGGACATGCACGGAGTGGCCCTGGGAAAGCCTGGCGTCGCGAATATGGCGCGTCTTTGGAGGGAGCGGGCTGAGGCGATGTCCGCCGAAGCCGAAGCGGTAGTGCCGCTGAATTGAAGCGCATCGCCGGTGCACGGGCGCCTGGCTGGGGCGCCCGTGCACGGACGTGGTATCTGATGCTATTTCTCCAGGCGGTAATTCAAACTCGCCCGATTGAAATCCGTCGCACTCTGCGCCTCGAAATTCCACCGATGGCTCAAGCGATAACGCAGCGTCACCACCTGCCCAGGTTCGAACAACCCTACGCCATAGCTCAGATACAAACGCGGCGACAGGAATTTGCCGACGGTAAACGCCGACGTTCCGCCCAGCGCCTCGTTGCTGGAAACACCCACGTCGTCGATACCGAGCTTGCTGCCCACACTCTTGGCCAGCAGATCGCCCGCCGCCGAACCCAGCGCCTGCGCCGCCGCGCCGACCATATCGCCTTCGCCGCCTTTCACCTGCGACAGTGGCTTGCCGGTGATCAGGTACGACAGCGCATCCGATTGCTCCATCACCGGATTGGAGAATACGGTAAGCATCGGGCGCTGTGCCGTTCCGGACACCATCAGGCCCACCTTCTGGCCTTCGTCGATGGTGGCATTCGGATTGAGCTTGCGCGCCGCGCGGATATCCAGGCCGGGGTTGTCGACCGGCGTGCTCGCGAACAGCAAGCGTCCCTGCTCGATCTGCAGGCTCTGCCCGTATGCCTTGTAGATGCCGTCGACGGTGATCTGCCCCTGGCCCGTGGTGGCGCGGCCGGGACGCTCGCTGACGGTAAGCGTTCCGCTGAGGCGGCCGTCCAGGCCGAAGCCGACCAGATGCGTCTTGCGCCCCAGATCGACCTTCACCAAAGCGGTGATCGGCAAGGCCTTGGCTTTCTCCGCCTGCTGCTCCTGGTCCACCACCACCACGTCGGGCGAGGCCTGCGTGGCGCCCGCGCCGGGCAGGCGGGAGACGTCGATGTCGGCGGTGTCGAGCGTGACGTCGCCGCCGACGTTGATGCCCTTGGCGTCCTGGGTGATCTGCAGGTCGGGCGAGATGATCACCTTGGCCGAGGGAATGTCGGCGGCAGTGAACTGGCTGCCCTTGACGTTGATCGCGGTGGTGGCGCCTTCGCCGACGCCCGCATGCCCGTCGATGCGCAGCGAACCCTTGCCCGACTGCACGCTGCCGCCGATCAGGAACTGCCTGGCGTCGGTGGTGCTGACGGTGAGCTGGCCCTGGCTGAGCTTCAAACCCGCTGACGGCACTTCCGCGGCGAAGCCGGTGACGGCCGCCTGGCCCGAAACCAGCGGCTGCGCCACGGTGCCGGCGAAGCGGAAGCTGCCGTTGGCCGCGCCTTTCACCTCGGCGACTTCATTGCTGAAGAGTTCGATGAACTTGAGATTGTTGAGGTGCAGTTCCAGTTGCCCGCCCAGCGCCTGCTGCGCACCGTTGATCGAGACCTGCCCGTCGATGCGGCCGCCGTCGTTGAGGCCCGCGTGCAAGGTGGCGTTCTGGCTGGAGGGGCTGAGCTGGGCCTGCAGCGCGAGTTCGTTGTAGGACAGCAGCGGCTGGTCGGCGCGGTCGACATAGGTGACGGCGCCGCGCGGCGAGGTGATCGAGGCGCTGCCGCTGAGCGCGCCGGCCGCGTTGCGGCGGATGCTGCCGCTGCCGCCGAGGGTGCCGTCGGCGCGCATCGGCATGCCGGGGCCGGCGAAGGTCATCAGCAGCGCGAGCGGCAAGTCGCGCAGGCGATAGTTGGCGTCGAGATTGCCGGCCTTGTCCTGCCTGGCGGCCACGCACAGCTGCGGCTCGCCGGCGGTGAGGCACAGCTCGGACAGGCTCATCGCACCGTTGTCGTAGCCCAGCTGCGAGGGCTGCTGCAGATGCCAGCGCGGAATGCCCTGCGGCTCCAGGTCCAGCGTGGACAGCGTGCCGTTCCACGCGCTGCCCTTCATGCCGCCGCTGAGCGCGACGCGCGTGGAAAGCTGCTGGCCGCTGGCCTGCAGGGTGAGGCTGTGGCGTGCGGAGCTGCCTTCGCCGTGCAGGTCGATGCGCTTGAAATCCAGGCCGCCGAGCCTGGCGGCGCCGGTTTCCAGGTCTAGCTGTCCACCCGGGTTGCTGAGGTCGGGCAGGTTGGCGTTGAGGTGCAGGCTGTCGACGGTCTGGCCGGCGTAGGCGATGCCATTGCCTTGCAGCCTGGCGTCGAGCGAGAGCTTCGGCGCCTTGCCGCGCAGGCGCAGGTCGCCCTGTACGCGGCCTTGCGCATCCGGCAGCCAGTCGCCCAGCGAGGCGATGGCCAGGTCGAGCTGTGCGTCGTTGCTGGCGCCGGGTTTGGCGTCGAGCTTGACCGTGCTGCCGCCGGAGGCGAGATCGAGCTTGCCGTCCACCACTTGTTGCGGGGTGAGATGCAGCTTGCCCTGCGCGCGGACGGGTCGGTCGCGCAGGGTGCCGGCGAGCTTGCGGATATCCAGCGTGGCGTCGGGCTGGTTCTGCGGCAGTGTGCCGTCGGTAGCGATGTCGAAATCGAGCGCGCCGTTCCAGCCGGCCAGCAGCTGGCCGGGGTCGAGCTTGTTCGCCGTGGCTTCGAGCTGCCAGGCCAGCGCGGGCTGCAGGGTGAGCGTGCCCTTGGCCTGCATGCCGCCCTGCGGCTGCTTGAGTTCCAGCGTGTGCAGGGTGACGAGTTTCGGCGTGCCGTCCAGATTGAGCGCGAGCTTGGCCAGCCTGCCGGGCGGGCCGACGTCCACATCGCCTTCGGCATGGAACGCATCCGCGCTGCCGCGTGCTTTCAGGCTGCCCTGGCTGGCCAGGTCCTGGCCGGCGAGCGACGCGGGCAGCAGCAGGTCTTTCCAGGCGATGGTGAGGTCGCCGCTCACCGGTTGCGCGCCGAGCTGCACGGTGCCGTTGGCTTCGAGCTGGCCCTTGATCTGCGGCGAGCCCAGGGTGAGCTTCTGCAGTTGCAGCGTCTTGAAATCGTCGCTGAAGCGCGCGCTCAGCGGCTGCAGCAGCAGCTGGTAGTCGTTGAGATCGACCTTGCCCTGCAGCGTGCCGCCGTGGCGGTCGCCGCTGCCCTGCAGGGCCAGGCCCAGCGCGGTGAGCGAGCTGTCGCCGAGCAGGGGCTTGGGATCGAAGCGCGGCGCGTCCAGGCGCGCGTTCCAGTCGTAGTCGCCGCGCTGCGCGGCGTCCACGGTGAGTTGCAGCGCGGTGGGCTGGGTGAGTTTGAGTTCGGTCTTGATGCGCTTGCCGTCGCCGTGCGCTTCGATGCTGCCGGCGTATTCCACGCCTGCTACCTTCCAGGCGAAGCCCGCGGCGCCGTCGCCTTGTTCGCCGGCGGCAATGACGAGCTTGCCGTTGAGGTCGGCGTGGCCATCCGGCGCCAGCAGGTTGAGCTGGTGCAGCTCGATGCCGGCGGAGGTCCACTGGCCGGCCAGGTCCAGGCGGTTGGAGGCGAACAGCGGCTCGTCCGCCTGCACGATGCGCACGGCGCCGACGTGGACGCGGTCCAGCACGATGTCCAGCGGCGGCTTGAGCGAAAAGCTGCTTTCGCCGGGTTTTTCTTCTTCCTTCGGCTTGGGCAGCGCGACCTCGATGCCGTCGGCATCCAGGTTCAGCACATGCGCGCGCTTGCGCAGCAGCGGCCACAGGCGCAGGTCGAGCGTGGCGCTGGCCACTTTCACTTCCATGCCCTGGCCGTCGGCGTAGCGCAGGCCCTTGAGCTGCAGCGGGCCGGCGAGATGGCCATCCGCCTGCTGCACGGTAAGCGCGCCATCGGTGAAGGCTTGCGCGCGCGCCAAGGCGAAACGCAGGCCGGACGCGCTGCCCAGCAGCCACCACAGCGCAACCGCCAGCAACAGCACCACGATGCCGAGGAAGATGCCGATGCGCTTGAGCCACTTGGCCATCGTCATGTTCCTCACAAGTCCGGCCCGATCACGAGATGCAACTGCACCCCGTGTTCGCGCTTGTCATTGACCGGCGTGCCGACGTCCACGCGGATCATGCCCACCGGCGACAGCCAGCGCACGCCCAGGCCCGCGCCGACGCGCGGCCGGTAATCGGTGCCGTCGAAAGCATTGCCGGCGTCGACGAAGGCGGCCATGCCCCAGTTGCGGGTGAAGTAGTGCTCCACTTCGGAGCTGGCCACCAGCAGGTTGCGGCCGCCGACCACGCGGTCGAAGTCGTTGCGCGGGCCGATGGTCTGGAAGCCGTAGCCGCGCACCGAGCGGTCGCCGCCGGCGAAGAAGCGCAGCTGCGGCGGCAGCGCGTTGAAGTCGTTGGTCCAGGTATAGCCGACGCTGCCGCGCAGGATCAGGCGGTCGCGTTTGGTGAAGGCGCGGATCCACTTCGCATCCGCGGCGAGCTGGCTGAAGCTGGCGTCGGACAGCAAGGTGCCGACCGTGCTGCGCGCGTAGATGTCGATCGCCCAGCCGTTGCGCACGAAGGTCGGGTTGTCGGCCTGTTTGCGCGACAGCGAGGCCTCCGGATAGAACAGCGTGCTGCGGCCGTGCTCGATGCCGGCGACGTTGTCGTTCTCGCCGGCCTGCTTGCCCACGGTGAAGGTGCCGGACAGCGCATGCAGGCCGACAGTGCGCGTCCAGCCGTGCCACAGGCGGGTTTCGTTGGCGACCAGTTCGAGCGTGCGCGATTTCGAGGTGTCGGTGTTGGCGTCGCGGAAGTTGGCGCCGAAGTTGAACGAGCGCTGGTTGTCGCCCGGCATGGGAATGGAATACAGCGTGGACAGCGTCTTCAATCGCTGCGCCAGCACCAGTTCGTTCTTCCACTTGTGGCCGCTGCGGTTGATCCAGCGCCGCTCCATGCCGGCGCGCACGCCGGCGCCGGTGTCGGTGCCGACGAAGGGACCGCCGGTGTAGATGGTGCGCTTGGCCGGCGCCAGCTGCACGGTGACGTCGACCACGCCGTCCCTGGCCTCGTCCACGTCGGGCAGCACATTGACCACCGAGAAATAGTCGGCGCCGTTGAGCGCCTGCTGCAGCTGCAGCAGCTGGTCCTGCTGGAAATAGTCGCCGCTTTTGAACGGCACGTAGCGCTGAAGGAAGCCTTGCTTGAATTGCGAGCCTTCGAAGTGCACTTCGCCGTAGCGGTAGCGCTTGCCGGCTTCCCACGCCAGCGCGATGGTGGCGGTGCGCTCGCCGCGGTTGACCTCCACGCGGTGGGTGACCATGCGCGCAGACAGATAACCGTTGGCGGTGAGCGCGCCGGCAAGCGCGTCGCGGGTGCTGGTGTAGGTGCCGTGATTGAGCTGCTGGCCCTTGAGCCGTTCCACCGCGCGCTCGGCGCGGCGCACGGCGGGAATCTTCATGGCCTCGTCGTCGAGCTTGACCTCGACTGCGCTGACCAGCACCGGCTCGCCCGGTTTCACGTGCAGGGTAACGCGCCAGTCGGCGCCGTTCTGCTGGATGTCGCCTGCGGCGCTGGCTTCGTAATAGCCGTAGGGCTCCAGCGCGCTGCGCACCTGCTCCGGCGCGCGCTCGAACAGGCGGCGCACCTGGGCTTCGCTCACGTCGCGGTTGGCGTACTGGGAGAGTTCGACGCCGGCGATCACCGGAGCCTTGAGCGTGTCGTCCACCCCGTCCACCACCAGCTGCACGCCGGCCCGCGCGAACGGGCTCAGCAACAGCAGGGGCAGGGCGGCCAGGCCCAGGCGTCGTTGTCGGCGCATGCGGGGGTTCCATCCATTGGGGCGGCAGGCGAATGCATCGCCTGGTCCGAGCTTAGCGGGTGGAGGTGAGACCGCAACCTCGGGCTGCCGTTCGCGGGTTCGTGCGGTGGGGTGGGCGAATGCGAACTTCAACGCGCGTGGAGGGTACTGCGGTGTTGGGGTTCGCTGGCGCTCACCCCAACCCACGCTGGCGCGGCGGGGATCAACCGGCCTTGTCGCCGGCCTTGTGCGCGATCCACGCGCCGACCACGGCCGACACGTACGGAATCGCCTGCGCGCTGAGGATGAACATCCACAGCTTGCTCTCCACGTAGTGCGTGCCGTAGGCCATGCCCATGCCCACCACGCACAGCAGCAGGGCGATGGCCATCAGCATTTCCTCGCGCACCGGTGCGAAGGCGGCGAAGTTGCTGCCGCCCAGGCGGCGGCTCTTGGCGGTGACCACGAACGAGGTCTTCTCGCGCGTGAGGCCGTGCAGGATGCCGCGCGCGATGGCGTGCGACAGGCCCATGCTGGCCAGCGAGGCCATCAAGGTGTCGTACCAGCTGCAGGGCACGCGGGCGCGGTACAGCACGATGCCGAAGATGGCCTTGGCGAAGAAGAAGCCGATCACCGGGATCAGGAACAGCTGCATCGGCAGGGTGAACAGCTTCGGCGCGGCCACCATGCCGGCGGTCCAGAAGATCGCCATCAGGGTGAAGATCAGATGCAGCGCGTCGGCGAACCAGCTGAACCAGCCGGTGAGGAAGTGGAAGCGCTGGCCCACCGAGAGCGGACCCTTGCGCGTCATCCAGTCCCAGCGGCCCTTGAGGATCTGCATGGCGCCGAAGGCCCAGCGGTAGCGCTGGCTCTTGTAGGCCTTGAAGTCCGCCGGGGTGAGGCCCTTGCCCATCAGCTCGTCGACGTAGACCAGCTCGTAGCCGGCATGCATCAGGCGCAGGCCCAGTTCCGCGTCTTCGCAGATGGTCCATTCGGACCAGCCGCCGGTGCCTTCCAGCGCCGAGCGGCGCACCATGGTCATGGTGCCGTGCTGGATGATCGCGTTGCGCTCGTTGCGGTGGTGCATGCCGATGCGGAAGAAGCCGTCGTATTCCCACGCGGTCATGCGGCGGAAGCGGTTGTGCTCGAAATCGCGGTGTGCCTGCGGGCACTGCACCACGGCCACCTTGGGGTCGTGGAAGTGGCCGGTGAGCGTGGCCAGCCAGTCCTGGCGCACCACGTAGTCCGCGTCGATCACCGCCACCACGTCGGCGCGCGGATCGGTTTCCTTCAGGCCGAAGTTCAGCGCGCCGGCCTTGAAGCCGGGCCACGGCTCCAGGTGGAAGAAGCGGAAGCGGTGGCCGAGCTTTTCGCAGTATTCCTGCACCGGCTGCCAGATCGCCGGGTCCTTGGTGTTGTTGTCGATCACCAGGACTTCGTAGTTCTCGTACTCGAGCTCGGCCAGCGAGTCGAGCGTGACGATCACCATTTCCGGCGGCTCGTTGTAGCAGGCCAGGTGGATCGACACGAACGGCTGCTTCGCCGGCGGATCCGGCCGCAGCATGCCGGCGTGGCGCACCCACGAGCGCCGCCACAGCACTTCGGTGAATTCGAAGCCGTTGATCAGCAGGATGGCCAGGATGGCGATCTGCGCCGGGAACAGCAGGACCAGCATGGTCCAGTCGATCCAGCTCAGGTAGAAATTGAAGGGCAGGGTGGCCGACCACACCACCAGGCCGCAGGCCAGCTGGATCAGCGCGGCGAAGAAGAAGCGGCCGGTGAGCTTGAAGCGCGCGAAGCGGCGCCCGAACCAGATCATCGGCACCAGTGCCAGCAGGCCGGCGGCCAGCGCCTTCCACGGCCAGCCGGTGTCCTCGGTCACCGGGCCGGTGAACGGGAACTTGGGCTGGCGGTCGGCATTGAACATGCCCCAATAGGCTTCGGTGCGGCCGGCCAGCTTTTCCTTCCAGGGCTGGTCGAAGGCTTCCATCACGTAGTAGTCGAGCTTTTCCTGCTTGGCCTTGTTGAACCACAGGCGCAGGAAGATCGCTTCGTCGGAGACCGAGGGCTGGGCGTACTTGAAGCGGTCGCCGTTGGACGGCCAGCCGATCTCGCCGATCACGATGTGCTTGTTCGGGAACAGCTGCTGCAGGGCCTCGTAGCTCTTCATCGCGTCCACGACGGCGTCGGCGCGGGGCACCCCGTTCCAGTACGGGAACAGGTGGACGGTGATGAAGTCCACGTGGTCGGCCAGTTCCGGGTACATGGCCCAGATATGCCAGGGCTCGGCGATCGACACCGGCTGCTTCAGCGCCGCGCGGGCGCGGTCGGCATAGGCCATCAGCTGCTCGGGGGTGAGGTCGCCGCGGAACAGCACCTCGTTGCCGACGATCACGCGGGTGATCGAATTGGGGTAGCGGCGGGCCTGGGCGATCAGCGCGTCCAGCTCCAGCTCGTTGTTGTCCAGGCGGCGGTCCATCCAGGCGCCGGCCATGACGTCCAGCCCGTCGCGCTCGGCCAGGCGGTAGACCTGGGGATTCTGCAGGGTGGAATAGGTGCGGATGCGCGAGGTGTAGCGGCTGAGCAGCTTCAGGTCGCCCTCGATCTCCTCCTCGCTGGGGAAATCGTTCTTCAGCGGGTTCTGGTAGCGCTGGAAGGCCGACAGGGCGAAGCCGCCGACCGGGCCGCTCCAGTCCTTGGGACCGTTCGGAAGGTTGCCCCACCACCACAGGCCGACATTCAGCGCCGCGACGACCAGCGCCAGCAGAATGGCTGAAAACAGCGTGGACCGGCTGGGATGGGTGGCTGCTGCAGCGGTAGCGCTCAAGAACGATCCCCGTGGTTGCCTCTCACACGAGGCGCCAAAGCTTGAGGAGCTTACCGAGGGTGGGCAGCAGGCTCAATAAAGGCGGGGGGCAGGTGGTCAGCGCGAGGTCAGCCCTTGGCTCCCTCTCCCCGCCGGGGAGAGGGCTTGGGTGAGGGGGCGGGCGGAGCGGTGAAGCGGGAGCGGAGAGCGGGCGACGCTCCGTCGACCCCCTTTCGCGAGCACCCGCCCCTCATCTGCCTGCCGGCATCTTCTCCCCGGAGGGGAGAAGAGCTCCATGTTGGGGTTTACTTCAGCAGCGAACGCAGCATCCACGCCGTCTTCTCATGCTCCTTCAGCCGCCCGGTGACCATGTCCGCCGTGCCCTCGTCCCCGGCCGCATCGGCCACCTTGATGGTCTCGCGGGAGGTGTGGGCGGCGATTTCATGCCCCTCGACCAGCTGGCCGACCATGTCCTTCCAGTCCGGCACGCCGGCTTCTTCCTTGATGGTGGTGAGTTTGCCGAACTGGCTGTAGGAGCCGGGGGCGAACACGTCCAGGGTGCGGATGCGCTCGGCCACTTCGTCGGCGGCCAGCCACAGCTCGTTGTACTGGGTCTCGAACATGGCGTGCAGGCTGTTGAACTGCGGGCCGGTGACGTTCCAGTGGAAGCTGTGGGTCTTCAGGTAGAGGGAGTAGGTGTCCGCCAGCAGCTTGGACAGGTGCTTGGCGACCTGCTCGCGATCTTTCTTGGCAATGCCGATATCGATGGCCATGGCCGTACTCCTTGAGTGATGAAAGTCTGTCGTCGAGCTTAGCGGGGCGTCCCGTTAGGAAGAAATGAATGCTTCCGATGCGCGCGATAGTTGTGGGCTATGACGGCCGCGCTGCCGGTACAATGTGCGGTCCGATGAGCGACACACCTGCCTCCCGCCCCGTTCCGCCCGATGCCCGTCTGCGCAGCCTGCGCAAGGCGCTGGACGGCGTTTCCAGCCGCGATTTCGGCCGCTTGCTGGGGCGCTGGCGCGGCCTGTCGCGCCGTGCCGACGACAAGAAGCTGGAGGCGCTGGCCGGCGACATCGAGCGTTCCGCGGCAAAGCGCCGCGTCCGCGCCGAGGCCAAGCCGGCGATCCGCCTGGACGAATCGCTGCCGATCGCCGCGCGCGCCGAGGAGATCGTCGAGCTGATCCGCCGCCACCAGGTGGTGGTGATCGCTGGCGAGACCGGCTCCGGCAAGACCACCCAGCTGCCCAAGCTGTGCCTGGCCGCCGGCCGCGGCGAGGCCGGCATGATCGGCTGCACCCAGCCGCGCCGCCTGGCCGCCCGCTCGGTGGCGCGCCGCGTGGCGGAAGAACTGGGCACCCAGCTCGGCGACCAGGTCGGTTTCCAGGTGCGCTTCAACGACCAGGTGTCCGAGCGCAGCCTGGTCAAGTTCATGACCGACGGCATCCTGCTGGCCGAGACGCAGGGCGATCCGTGGCTGTCGGCCTACGACACGATCATCATCGACGAGGCGCACGAGCGCAGCCTCAACATCGATTTCCTGCTGGGTTACTTGAAGCGCCTGGCGGTGAAGCGGCCGGACCTCAAGATCATCGTCACCTCGGCCACCATCGACACCGCGCGCTTCGCCGAGCATTTCGGCAACGCGCCGGTGGTGTCGGTGGAGGGCCGCGCCTATCCGGTGGACGTGCGCTGGCGCTCGCTGGACGAACTGGGCGAACGCCGCGGCCGCGACATGCAGCAGGGCGGCGCCGAGCACGTGGCCGCGGTGCTGGACGAACTCACCCGCGAGGACCCGCGCGGCGACGTGCTGGTGTTCCTGCCCGGCGAGCGCGAGATCCGCGACGCGCACCTGCTGCTGTCGCGCCGGCAATACCGCGAGACGGAAATCCTGCCGCTGTACGCGCGCTTGTCCGCCGCCGACCAGGACCGCGTGTTCAAGCCCGGCCCCAAGCGCCGCGTGGTGCTGACCACCAACGTGGCCGAGACCTCGCTGACCGTGCCGCGCATCCGCTACGTGATCGACTCGGGCCTGGCGCGCGTCAAGCGCTACAGCCAGCGCGGCCAGCTCGAACGCCTGCACGTGGAGCCGGTGTCGCGCGCCGCGGCCGACCAGCGCAAGGGCCGCTGCGGCCGCGTGGGGCCGGGCATCTGCTACCGCCTGTACGACGAGGCGGACTACCACGCGCGCGCTGCCTTCACCGACCCGGAGCTGCTGCGCTCCTCGCTGGCCAACGTGATCCTGCGCATGCTGTCGCTGCAGCTGGGCGAGGTGGACGAGTTCCCGTTCCTGGAGGCGCCGGATCCGCGCGTGGTGGCCGACGGCTATCGGCGCCTGGCCGAGATTTCGGCGATCGACGAGCACAAGAAGCTGACGCCGGTGGGCCGCACCCTGGCCCGGCTGCCGATCGACGTACAGCTGGCGCGCATGCTGGTGGAAGCCAACCAGCTGGGCAGCCTGCGCGAACTGCTGGTGCTGGTGGCCTTCCTCAGCATCCAGGACCCGCGCGAGCGGCCGGCGGATGCGCGGCAGCAGGCGGATCAGGCGCATGCGCAGTTCAGCGATCCGAAGTCGGATTTCGCCGGTGTGCTGAATCTTTGGCGGGCTTATGACGAGTCGCACAAGGAGCTGACGCAGTCGAAGCTGCGGGATTGGTGTTCGCGCCATTTCCTGAGCTTCATGCGGATGCGGGAGTGGCGGGAGCTGCATCGGCAGTTGTTGCTGGTGTCGGAGGAATTAGGGTGGAACCACACTTCGCCCTCTCCCCTACTGGGTGAGGGGTCACGGGTGCGACAAACTCCATCCGCGCCTCAGGCAAAAAAACACGCTCCGAATAAACCTTCCCGCGAGCCCCGGCCCCTCACCCCAGCCCTCTCCCCGGAGGGGAGAGGGAGTGACGGTGAGGGTGACGATCAGCGTCTCTACGAAGCCGTGCACCGCAGCCTTCTGGCCGGCCTGCCCACCCAGGTCGGCCACAAGGACGAAAAAGGCCTCTACCGCGGTACCCGCGAACGCCGCTTCCAGGTGTTCCCCGGCTCGGCCCTGGCGAAAGTGCCGCCGAACTGGATCTTCGCCGCGCAGATCCTCGATGTCGGCGGCAAGGTGTGGGGCATGATGTGCGCCCGCGTGGAGCCGCTGTGGATCGAGCAGCAGGCCGCGCATCTGCTCAAGGCCAGCTGCCGCGACGCGCACTGGTCGCGCAAGCGCGGCACCGTGGTGGCCTACGAGCAGGTGAGCCTGTTCGGCCTGACCCTGGTCGAGCGCCGGCCGGTCACCTTCCAGCAGCAGGATCCGCCGCTGGCGCACGAGATTTTCCTGCGCGAGGCGCTGGCGCGCGGCGATATCGATGCGCGTGCCGACTTCGTGCGCGCGAACCTGCGCGTGATGGAGGATGCGCGCGGCATCGAGGCGAAGCAGCGGCGCGAAGGGTTGATCCGGCATGAGGACGATCTCGCCGCCTTCTTCGAAGGCAAGCTGCCGCAGGACATTGCCAGCAGCCGTGGATTGGATGCGTGGTACAGCCGTGCGCGGCCTACCGAACAGGCGGCATTGCGCTGGTCGCTGGACGATGTGATGGCGGGTGGCGCGGGGCTGGATCCGAAAGCCTTTCCTGCTTCGCTGGATATTCCACCGATGACCATGGATGGTCGAGTGCCGCGGGCGCAGGATGCGCAGGAGCGGCCGCAGCGTTATCGCCTCGAATACCGCTTCGTCCCCGGCGACGACGCGGACGGCGTCACGTTGCATCTCCCGCTGGCGATGCTCAACGCCTTGCCCGCCGCGCGCTGCGAATGGCTGGTCCCCGGCCTGCTCGGCGAAAAGGTCGCCGAACTGATCCGCGGCCTGCCCAAGCCGCTGCGCCGCAACTTCGTGCCGGCGCCGGATTTCGCGCGCGCCTTCGTCGAGGCGGAAGCGCCGCGCGACGAGCCGTTGCCGAAGGCGCTGGCCGCCTTCCTCAAGCGCGCCACCGGCGTGGACGTCGCCGCGAACGAATTCGACGCGGCCGCGCTGCCCGCGCATTTCCGCATGCGCTTCCGCCTGCACGACGAGAACGGCCGCACCCTCGCCGCCGGCCGCGACCTGGCCGCGCTGCGCGGGCAGTGGGAAGGGCAGGCGCGCGAGGCGTTCTCGCGCAAGACCGATCTGGAACTGACCCGCGAGGACGTCACCCGCTGGGATTTCGAGGACATCCCGGCCCAGGTGCGTTCCGACGGCGGGTTGATGGCCTTCCCGGCGCTGGTCGACCTGGGCGACGCCGTGGCGCTGCGCGTGTTCGAGCGCAGCGACGAGGCGCGCGAGGCGCATCGCGGCGGCGTGGTGCGCCTGCTGCGCAACGCGCTGGCCAGCGAGATGAAGCAGGTGCGCCGCCGGCTGCCGGTGGGCAATCCGCTGGCGCTGAAATACGCGCCGCTGGGCAGCGTCGACAGCCTGCGCGAAGACCTCGCCGAAGGCGGCTTCGCCGATCTGCTGGAACGCCACGCGCTGGATGCGCGCACCGCCGGTGCGTTCGAAGCCCTGCACACCCAGGCCCACCGCGAGCTGTTCGGCGCGGCGGTGGAGCGGCTGAAGCTGGCCGAGCCGATCATCGAGGCGCAGGCCGAGCTGAAGCCCTGGCTGGAGCCGCCGCTGATCGGCTTCGCCCGCGCCAGCTACGACGACCTGCGCGAACAGCTGGCGCATCTGCTGGAGCCGGGCTTCCTGCGCGAGCTGCCGACCGCGCGGCTGGCGCACTTTCCGCGCTACCTCAAAGCCATGCGCCTGCGCGCCGAACGCCTGCGCCAGGACCCGGCCAAGGACCAGCAGCGCATGCTGCAGGTGCTGCCGTATTGGCGCGAATACCTCAAGCATCGCGCGGCGGGCGCCGAGCCGGCCGTGCTGGCGGAGCTGCGCTGGCTGATCGAGGAATGGCGGGTGTCGCTGTTCGCGCAGGAGCTGAAGACGGCCGAACCGGTCTCGGCCAAGCGGCTGGCGCGGGCGCTGGAAGCGCTGGGCTGAAACGCGGGCGCAGGCCCTAGAATGAGCGCATCCGCTTAAGGACGTCCCGCGTGGTCCAAGCCGCCCCCACCGCAGCACCCAGCCTGGCCCAGTGGCGCGACCGCGCCGCCGCGCCGGCGCCCGTGCTGGCGCAGGCGCTGCAGGCCTGCGCCGGGCATGCGCTGCGCGAAGCCGAATGCGTGGACGTGCTCGACCTGCTGGCCATGCTCGGCTGCGATGCGCAGACCCAGGCCGCGGCGCTGTGGTTCGAGCTGGCGCGGGTCAAGCCCGAAGCCTGGGCCGCCATCGAACCCACCCTGGCGCCGGAACTGCAGCGCCTGGTGCAGGGCCAGCTGGCGGCGGAGAAGGTCTGGGCGCTGCATGCCCAGCAGGCGCCGCAGAGCGGCTCGGAAGGCCTGCGCCGGCTGCTGCTGGCGATCATCCGCGACCTGCGCGTGGTGTTCGTGCTGCTGGCGCGGCAGCTGGCGCGCATGCGCGGCGCCGGCGCGCTGGCCGAAGCGGAGCGGGTGGAACTGGCGCGGCTGACCCGCGACATCCACGCGCCGCTGGCCAACCGCCTCGGCATCTGGCAGCTGAAGTGGGAGCTGGAAGACCTGGCCTTCCGCTATCTGCAGCCGGACACCTATCGCCGCATTGCCAGGCTGCTGGACGAGCGGCGCACCGACCGCGAGAGCTTTATCCGCGAATCGCTGCACCAGCTGCGGCGCTCGCTCGACGCCGCCGGCATCCGCGCCGAGCTGGCCGGGCGGCCCAAGCACATCTATTCCATCTGGAAAAAGATGCAGCGCAAATCGCTGGAGTTCTCCGACCTGTACGACATCCGCGCGGTCCGCGTGCTGGTCGACAGCGTGGCGGACTGCTACGGCGCGCTCGGCGTGGTGCATACGCTGTGGCCGCACCTGCCGGGCGAATTCGACGACTACATCGCGCGGCCCAAGGGCAACGACTACCGCTCGCTGCACACCGCGGTGATCGGCCCGCACGGCAAGACGCTGGAAGTGCAGATCCGCACGCACGAGATGCACCGCGTCAACGAGCTGGGCGTGGCCGCGCACTGGCGCTACAAGGAAGGCGGCAGCGCTGACAGCGAGTTCGAGGCGAAGATCGCCTGGATGCGCCGCCTGCTGGAACCGAAGGCCGAGAGCGAAGGCGACCTGGCCGCGGAACTGCATACGGAGCTGATGGAAGACCGCGTCTACGTGCTCACCCCGCGTGGCGAAGTGGTCGACCTGCCGCGCGGCGCCACCGTGCTGGATTTCGCCTATCACGTGCACACCGAAGTGGGCCATCGCTGCCGCGGCGCCAAGGTGAACGGACGCATCGTGCCGCTCACCCACCAGCCGCACAGCGGCGATCGCATCGAGATTCTTACCGCCAAGCTGGGCGATCCGAGCCGCGACTGGCTGTCCGCGCATCACGGCTACCTCAACACCTCGCGCGCCCGCGAAAAGGTGCGCGCCTGGTTCCGCCGCAGCGCGCACGACGCCAACCTCGCCGCCGGGCGCGCGATGTTCGAGCGCGAACTGAAGCGCCTCGCGCTGGCCGCGCCGGATCTCAGCAAGCTGCCGGCGCATTTCCATCTCAAGCAGCTGGACGACGTGCTGGTGGCGCTGGCGCTGGGCGAGATCACGCCGGGCCAGATCGCCCGCGTGCTGCAGGAAGCCGAGACGCCGCCGGTGGAGATGACCCAGTCGCAGCTGCCGGTGGCTTCGCGCCACAGCACGCTCGATCACAGCGCGCTGAGCATCGAAGGCGTGGGCAACCTGCTCACCACCCTGGCGCGCTGCTGCCAGCCGCTGCCGGGCGACCCGGTGCGCGGCTTCGTCACGCGCGGGCGCGGGGTGTCGGTGCATCGCGCCGATTGCTCCAGCCTGGCGCGGCTGGCGCGGCGCGATCCGGACCGGGTGATCGAGGTGGAGTGGGGCAAGGCCGCGGCCCAGGCCTATGAAGTGGACGTGGAAATCCGCGGCTACGATCGCAAGGGCTTGCAGAAGGACGTGACCAGCGTGATCAGCAACGCCGGCACCCACATCATCGCCTCGTCCAGCCGGGTGTTCGTGCGCACCGGCGAGGTGGAAATGCGCTTCACCCTGCGCGTGCGCGATTTCGAGCAGCTCTCCACCCTGCTGGCCCGCGTGGCGGCCCTGCCGAACGTGGCGGACGCCAGGCGTGTGGGCGGCGGCTGAAGCCTGCCTTTTCGGCGCGGCGGCAGGCACGCGGCGGCGCCATGGCGCGGTGCTAAGCTCCCGCGGTCGAAACGATTGCGTGGACCATGAGCGGACGCAGAGACCAGCACGAATCCGATCCGCAGGGGCGCACGGAACCCACCCTGGGCAACCTCGATCAGCTCGACGCCGCCGATGCGCGCGACACGCGCAAACCGGACGACGGCCTGCCCAAGGTGACCGTGGATGCCGGCCAGCGCCGCGCCCATGCGAACGAAGGCCGCGCCGCGCGCGAGTCGCGCGCATCCTCCAAGCGCGGCTGGCTATGGCCGCTGCTGCTGCTGGTGGCGATCGGCGTCGGCGTCACTTTCTATCTGGAACAGGACCGCGTGCGCGGCCTGTTGCCCACCACGGAACTCAACGACGTGCTCGGCCGCGCCGAACAGGCGCTGCACGACGGCCGCCTGGACGGCAACGACGGCACCAGCGCGCGCGAACTGTTCGAAGCGGCGCGCGCACTGGAACCGGACAACGACCGCGCCCGCGACGGCCTGCGCAAGGTCGGCCTGGCCGAAGTGGCCAAGGCGGATGCCGCGCTGGCCGCCGGCAAGCCGGACGAAGCGGAGCAGGCCACCAATGCCGCGCGCGAACTGCTCGGCGGCGGCAGCGACGTGGACCGCCTGAGCCAGGCGATCGCCAAGGCGCGTGGCGCCAGCTTCGAAGCCGGCACCCTGGTCGACCAGGCGCAGCAGGCCATGAGCGACGGCCGCCCGGCCGATGCCGGCGCGCTGTACAAGCGCATCCTCGCCGCCGACCCCGGCAATGCGGTGGCTTCGCATGGGCTGGACAAGGTGGGCGACGCGCTGGCCGCGCAGGCGCACAAGGAAATCGACGCCGGCGACCGCGCCGCCGCCAGCGCCAGCGTCGACCGCCTCGCCGCGCTGCTGCCCAACTACGGCGAGCTGCCTTCGCTGCGCGCCGCGCTGGTGCAGGACCAGAAGGAAGACGACGGCCAGCTGTCCGAGGCGATCCGCCTGGGCCAGGCCGCGCTGCGCGCGGGCCGCATCAGCGGCAACGGCAGCGATACCGCGCTGGCGCATTTCAAGGACGCGCTGGCGCTGGATCCGGACAACGCCCAGGCCAAGGCCGGGCTGGGCCAGGTGGCGCAGGCGCTGGTGGTGCAGGCCAATGCCGCGCAGGACAGCGGCGACACGGCCCAGGCCAGCCGCCTGCTGGACCAGGCCGCCGAGCTGGCGCCGAAATCGGCCGAGCTGGCCGCGGCGCGCGCGCATCTGAACGACACCGCGCACCGCCCCGGCGAGGGCGTGGTGCCCGGCGCGCTGCCGCAGGCGGATGCGCAGGCCGAACTCACCCCGCAGCAGAACGCCGAGCTGGCGCGCCTGGTGCGCCAGGCCGAAGCGGCTGCGCGCAACGGCAACGTGATGCTGCCGCCCGGCGACAGCGCCTACGACCTGTATCGCCGCGCGCTGGCCATCGACGGCAATAACGAGGCCGCGCGCCGCGGCCTGCAGGAGCTGCCGGCGACGGTGGTGCAGCAGTTCAACCAGGCGCTGTCCAACGGCAACCTGCAGCAGGCCGGCGAGCGCCTCAACGATCTCGGCGACCTGGCGCCCGGCGAAGCCGGCCAGGCGGAACTGCGCCAGCGGCTGGCCAATGCGTGGATGGATCAGGCGGAAGAACGCCTTTCCGGCGGCGACCGCCCCGCCGCCGCGCAGGCGCTGGACCACGCGCGCAAGCTGGCGCCGGGCAATCCGCGGCTGAGCAGCATCACCGCGCGCCTGCAGGCCGGCGGCTGAGCCTTATCTGCATGCGTGTCCTCGTCTTCGGCGCCAGCAGCCAGATCGGGCATTTCCTGCTGCCGCGCCTGCGCGAGCGCGGCGCGGACGTAGTGGCGGTGAGCCGCCGCGCGCGCGACGGCGCGGGCGTGACCTGGCTGCGGGGCGATCTGCCGCACGACGTGCCGGCGATCGGCGAGATCGCGGCCATTGTGAGCTTCGGCCCCCTGCAGGGGCTGGCCGACTGGCTGCTCGGCGCCACGTTCGAAGGCGCGCCGCGGGTGATCGCCACCAGTTCGATGAGCGCGGAAAGCAAGCGCGAATCCGCGGTGCTGGCCGAGCGCGCGCTGTCGCGCCAGCTGCGCGATGCGGAAGCGGCGCTGGCGGCGATCTGCGAGCGCCGCGGCTGCGCCTGGACGGTGTTCCGGCCCACCCTGGTGTACGGCGCCGGCCTGGACAAGAGCCTTACCCCGATCGCCCGCCGCGCCGTGCGCACGCGGGTGTTTCCGCTGCCGGCCGGGCGCGGCCAGCGCCAGCCGGTACATGCGGACGATATCGCCCAGGCCGTGCTGGCCGCGCTGGATACGCCGCTGGCCGCCGGCAAGGTGATCCCGCTGGGCGGCGGCGAGCGGCTGCATGCCGGCGAGATGTTCGCCCGCGTGCGGCGCAGCCTGCCGGTGGCCACGCTGCCGGTACCTCTGCCGGCCTGGCTGCTGCGGCTGGGCCGCCATGCGGTGCCGCGCCTGCGCGGACCGCTGGCGCGGCTGGAGAGCGACCTGATCGCCGACAACAGCGCCGTGCAGCAGCTGCTGGGCATTTCGCCGCGGCCGTTCCGGCCGGATGCGGCGTGCTGGGGCATGGCAGACCGCCAGGCGTAGGTTGGGGTTCGCCTGCGGCTCACCCCAACCTACGCCCGGATCCGGCCGTTTGCGTTCATATGCGCGCCGGGAAGCACCCCCTATGATCGTCCCCTTACCGTTCAGGATTCCCCCCGTTGGCCTTTCTGACCCGACTCCGCTCGCTTGCAAGCGCTATCTGGCCCTGGGTGCGCATTCCCTTCTGGATCGGCCTGGGCCTGTTCTTCGGCTTCGTGCTGCCGTACACCCTGGTACTGAACAAGCGCGTGCAGGATCGCTTCAACGATCTGGTCTTCGCCGTGCCCACCCGCGTCTATGCCCGCCCGCTGGCGCTGGAAGCCGGTGCGCCGATGACGCCGGCCGCGCTGGAACTGGAGCTGACCTTCGCCGGCTACGGCAATGACGGCCACGGCCAGGTCGCCGGCACCTGGGCCAAGGACGGTTCCACTTATGTGATTTCCTCGCGCGGCTTCGCCGGTCCCGACGGCGGCGAGCTGCCGCACCGCATCCGCGTGGCGCTGAACAAGAGCGCGGTGGTGTCGGTGAAGGACGCCGCCAGCGGCAAGGCGATCGAGACGGCGCACCTGAACCCGGCGCGCATCGCCACGGTGTACGGCTCGCAGCAGGAAGAGCGCCGCATCGTGCGCCTGGCCGACGTGCCGCCGATGCTGATCGCCGGCCTGCAGGCGGTCGAGGACCGCGACTTCAAGCACCACATCGGCATCGATTTCAGCGCGATCCTGCGCGCCAGCTTCGCCAACCTGCGCGCCGGCCATACCGTGCAGGGCGGTTCCACGCTGACCCAGCAGCTGGTGCGCAATCTGTTCCTGGACCGCGATCAGAACTTCACGCGCAAATTCAACGAAGCGCTGATGTCGATCCTGATCGAAGCGCACTACGACAAGGGCCGCATCCTGGAGGCCTACGTCAACCAGGTGTTCCTGGGCCAGCAGGGCGCGCAGGCGGTGCACGGTTTCGCCGCGGCGTCGGAGTTCTATTTCGGCCGCCGCATGGAAGACCTGCGCCCGCAGGAAATGGCCTTGCTGATCGGCATGGTGAAGGGCCCGAGCTATTACGACCCGCGCCGCTATCCGGACCGCGCGCTGTCGCGCCGCAACCTGGTGCTGGAGCAGTTCGCCAGCACCGGCCTGCTGCCGCCGGAGCAGGCCAAGGCCGCCGAGGCCACGCCGCTGGGCATCGTCAGCAACGGCCAGCTGCCGCATAACCGCTTCCCGGCCTTCATGCAGCTGGTGCGCGCGCAGATCACCAACGATTTCGACGACGCCACGCTCAGCGCCGGAAATTTAAGCATCTTCACCACGCTGGACCCCGCCGCGCAGCTGTATGCGGAGCAGGGCATCACCACCGCGATGGCGGGCCTGGGCAAGCGCGGCGAAGCGGCGCAGGCGGCGGCGGTGGTCACCGACGCGCAGACCGGCAGCGTGCTGGCCATCGTCGGCAGCAAGGACCCGGGCGACCAGGGCTTCAACCGCGCCATCGATGCGCGCCGTTCCATCGGCTCGCTGATCAAGCCGCTGGTGTACCTGGTGGCGCTGGCGCAGCCGGAGCGCTGGAACCTCGGCTCGCCGGTGGAAGACACGCCGATCAGCATGCGCCAGCCCGACGGTACGCAATGGACGCCGAAGAACGACGAAGGCGACGTGCACGGCTCGGTGCCGATGCTCGACGCGCTGGTGCATTCGTGGAACCTGGCGACGATCCATCTGGGCCTGGAAGTGGGCCTGCCGCGCATCAAGTCGTTCCTGGAATCGTTCGGCCTGGAAGACGTCAATCCCAGCCCCTCGCTGCTGCTCGGCGCGCAGGGCATTCCGCCGCTGCAGGTGGCGCAGCTGTACCAGTACATCGCCGCCGACGGCCATGCGCTGCCGCTGGTGGCGGTGCGCGGCGTGGTCGACGCCGACGGCAAGACGGTCAAGCGCTACGAAGTGAAGACCGGCAGCGGCGAATACCAGCTCGCCGTGCGCCAGGTGACCTGGGCCATGCAGCAGGTGGTGCGTTCCGGCACCGCGGCGGCGATCGGCAAGACCCTGCCCAACCTCAATGCGGCCGGCAAGACCGGCACCAGCAACGAGATGCGCGACAGCTGGTTCGCCGGCTTCACCGCCGATCACCTCGCCGTGTTCTGGATGGGCCGCGACGACAACAAGCCCAGCGGCCTGTACGGCGCCACCGGCAGCCTGCGCGCGTGGCAGGAACTGTTCCGCAAATTGCCGTCCAAACCGCTACCCGCGGCGCCGGGCGAAGGCCTGGAGATGGCCTGGGTGAACCCGGCCGATGGCAAGCGCACCGATCCCTCCTGCGAAGGCGCGCGGCAGATTCCGGTGGTTGCCGGTACCCTTGCGCAGGATTCCGAAGGCTGCTTCTGGCAGCGTGTCCAGAACTGGTTCGGCGGCGACGACAACAAGTCGC
Source organism: Dyella sp. SG609 (assembly GCF_012275375.1). Lineage (GTDB taxonomy): Bacteria > Pseudomonadota > Gammaproteobacteria > Xanthomonadales > Rhodanobacteraceae > Dyella_D > Dyella_D marensis. The sequence continues at coordinate 362,577 of NZ_JAAZQJ010000003.1, forward strand.
CGGCGCCGGCCTCTACCGCTCCCATCCGAGATTGATCATGCCGTATCGCCGTCTGCTGCTCGCTTCCACCGTCCTGGCCACGCTCGCGCTGGCCGCCTGCAACCAGCCTGCCGCACCGTCGCAGGCGACTCGCCCGACGCGTTCGGACGCCGACATCCTGGCGTCGATCCAGGCGGCGGGGGACAAGGAGAAGTCGGTGATCGACGTGCATCCGCTGCGCGATCCGGGCGTGGCGTCGCTGCAGGATGCCGCGCAGGCCGACGTGCGCGCGGGGCAGTTCGATGCGGCGGCCGCGAAGCTCGACTCGGCGATCAAGCTCAGCCCGAATTCTCCGGACCTGCTGCAGGACCGCGCGGAGCTTGCGATCCGCTTGAAGGACTACGCCACCGCCGAGCAGCTCGCGCGCAAGTCCTGGGAAATCGGTCCGCGCCTGGGACCGCTGTGCGCGCGCAACTGGCAGACCATCGAAGAGCTGCGCGATCGCGCGGGCGACCAGGGCGCCGCGGCTACGGCGGGGAAATGGGTGAAGCAGTGCCACGTGGAAGGCGTGCCGCGTTACTAAGGCTTGCTCCCTCTCCCTCCGGGGAGAGGGAGTAGATGCCGCATGACGTGTGCGTTCCCCGTCGGCGATACTTGCCCGCATGACCGACACCGACATATCCGCGCTGCTGGGCGCGGATGGCCCCTTCGCCCGCGAACTGCCCAACTTCGCTCCGCGCGCCGCCCAGCAGGCGATGGCGCGCGCGGTGGAGCATGCGATTGCCGAGCGCGAGACGCTGATTGCGGAAGCCGGCACGGGCACCGGTAAAACCTATGCCTACCTGGTGCCGGCCTTGCTGTCGGGGGAGCGGGTGATCGTTTCGACCGGCACCAAGGCGCTGCAGGACCAGCTGTATTTCCGCGACCTGCCGAAGGTGCGTTCGGTGCTCGGCGCGCGCCTGAAGACGGCGCTGCTCAAGGGGCGCGCGAATTACCTGTGCCTGTATCGCCTCGACCAGACCGTGCGCGAAGGCGCCACGTTCGACCGCGTGCAGGCTTCGCAGCTGGCGGCGATCCGTGCGTGGTCGGCGCGCACGCGGCAGGGCGACCGCATGGAGCTGGCCGAGGTGCCGGAGGAATCGCCCATGTGGCCGCGCGTCACCTCGACGCCGGAGAACTGCATCGGCGTGGAGTGTCCGTTCTTCGACGACTGCCACGTGGTGAAGGCGCGGCGCGAGGCGCAAGAGGCGGATCTGGTGGTGGTCAATCACCATCTGCTGTTCGCCGACCTGGCCCTGAAGCAGGAAGGCTTCGGCGAGATCCTGCCGGGCGCGCAGGCGTTCATCCTGGACGAGGCGCACCAGGTGCCGGAACTCGCCGGCCAGTTCTTTTCGCAGAGCATCAGCGCGCGGCAGCTCACCGAGCTGGCGCAGGATGCGCTGGGCGAATGCAATGGCATCACCGGCGCGATCGGGCTGGTGCTGGAGCCGGTGGAATCGCTGCGCGAGGCGGTGCGCAAGCTGCGCCTGGCGATGGATGCGCTGCCGGAACGCGGGCCGTTCCATCAGCTGGAACAATCGTCCGCGGTGTCGGAGTCGCTGCACGACGTGCGCGAACTGCTGGCCGCGCTGACCGACGTGCTGGCCTCGCAGGCGGAACGCTCGCGCGGTTTCGCCAATGCGCACGAGCGCGCGGCGCTGTACAGCGAGCGGCTGGACCGCATCGTCGAGCAGGCGGACGAGCAGGACGTGCGCTGGTACGAGCTGTTCCCGCGCGGCTTTGCGCTGCATGCCACGCCGCTGGACCTGGCCGCGCCGATGCGCGCCTTGCGCGAGCGCGCGCAGGCGGCGTGGATCCATACCTCGGCCACCTTGTCGGTGGCGGGGCAGTTCGGGCATTTCGCGCGGCAGCTGGGGCTGGACGATCCGGTCACGCTGAGCCTGGAAAGCCCGTTCGATTACGCGCGCCAGGCGCTGTGCTATCTGCCGCCGGGCCTGCCCGACCCCGCCGCGCGCGACTACACCGAACGCGTGGTCGATGCGGTGCTGCCGGTGCTGCACGCATCGAACGGCCGTGCCTTCCTGCTGTTCACTTCGCATCGCGCGCTGCGCCGCGCGGCCGAGCTGCTGGAGGGCCGCGTGCCGTGGCCGCTGTTTGTGCAGGGCACGGCGCCGCGGCATCGGCTGTTGGAAGATTTCCGCGCCAGCGGCCATGGCGTGCTGCTGGGCGCGGCCAGTTTCTGGGAAGGCGTGGACGTGGCCGGCGAGGCGCTGAGCGTGGTGGTGATCGACAAGCTGCCGTTTGCCGCGCCGGACGACCCGGTGCTGCAGGCGCGGCTGGAGGCGCTGGAGCAGTCCGGCATCAATCCCTTCATGGGCTGGCAGGTGCCCAATGCGGTGATCGCGCTGAAGCAGGGCGTGGGCAGGCTGATCCGCGACGTGCACGACCGCGGCGTGCTGGTGCTGTGCGACCCGCGCCTGAGCAGCAAGGGCTATGGACGGCTGTTCATGGCCAGCCTGCCGCCGATGCCGCGGACCAAGGAGCTGGGCGAGGTGCAGGCATTCTTCGCCGAGACTGCAACGACGTAGGTTGGGGTGATAACCCCAACATCGCGTAGCGCATATCGTGCCGATGTTGGGGTTGTCACCCCAACCTACTCGCTGCAACGACGTAGGTTGGGGTGATAACCCCAACGTGGTGTGGCGTATGTCGTGCCGATGTCGGGGTTGTCGCCCCAACCTACTCGCAGGTGCGGGCGCGCTCCATCAGCAGTTCTTTCTCGCGCACGTTGCGCGTGAGCGAAGCGGCGCGTTCGAATTCGCGCCTGGCTTCGTCCATGCGGCCGAGCTTGCGCAGCAGGTCGCCGCGCACGCTGGGCAGCAGGTGATAGTTCTTCAGCGAGGGCTCGTTGACCAGGCCTTCCACGATCACCAGCGCCGCCGCCGGACCCGCGGCCATCGACACCGCCACCGCGCGGTTCAATTCCACCACCGGCGAGGGCGCGATCTGCGCCAGCTCCGCGTACAGCGTGGCGATGCGCCGCCAGTCGGTGGCCTCGGCGGTGCGCGCACGCGCGTGGCAGGCGGCGATGGCGGCCTGGCTGGTGTAGATGCCGCGCTGTTCGGACAGGCGCTCGGCGCGTTCCAGCGAGGCCAGGCCGCGGCTGATCAGCAAGCGGTCCCACTGCGCGCGGTTCTGGTCCAGCAGCAGGATCGGCTCGCCGGTGGGGCCGGTGCGCGCCTTGGCGCGCGAGGCCTGGATTTCCATCAGCGCGGACAGGCCATGCGCCTCCGGTTCGCGCGGCACCAGCTCGGCCAGCACGCGGCCCAGGCGCAGCGCTTCCTCGCATAGCGCGGGGCGCATCCAGTCGTCGCCGGCGGTGGCGGAATAGCCTTCGTTGAAGATCAGATAGATGACGCCGAGCACCGAGGCCAGCCGCTCGTGCAGTTCCTCGCCGCGCGGCACTTCGAACGGCACCTTGGCGTCGGCCAGCGTGCGCTTGGCGCGCACGATGCGCTGCGCCACGGTGGGTTCGGGCACCAGGAAGGCGCGCGCGATCTCGTCGGTGGTGAGGCCGCCGAGCAGGCGCAGGGTGAGCGCGACGCGCGCTTCCATCGACAGCACCGGATGGCAGGCGGTGAACACCAGCCGCAGCATGTCGTCGCCGATATGGTCGTCGGCGGCGAGTTCCACCTCGGAGTAAGCCAGTTCCTGCTCCGCTTCCAGGTCGCGGCCGATTTCCTCGTGCTTGCGCTCCAGCAGCTTGTGCCGGCGCAGGCGGTCGATGGCGCGGTGCTTGGCGGTGGTCATCAGCCAGGCGCCGGGGTTGTCCGGCACGCCGCTGCTGGGCCATTGCTCCAGCGCCGCGACGAGCGCGTCCTGGGCCAGTTCCTCGGCCAGGCCGACGTCGCGCACCATGCGCGCGAGTCCGGCGATGAGCTTGGCCGATTCGATGCGCCAGACGGCGTCGATGGTGCGATGGATGTCGGAGGCGGTCATGGGGGGCGATCAGAGCACCCCGCCGTCTCAGGACGCAAGACGGTTGATGAGGCCCCTCTCCCCCTGGGAGAGGGGTTGGGGTGAGGGTGCGGGCGGAGCGCAAGGGTGATGTGCACCGCTCCGGCCGAACCCTCATCCGCCTGCCGGCACCTTCTCTCCCACGGGGACTACCTTCGGGTCGCCGGAGGGAGAAGGGTTCACTAGGGGAGTTTTTACTGCTGTTGCATCGTGAGGATCATCCAGTCCACGCCGAACTTGTCGGTGAGCATGCCGAAGCTGGTGGTGAAGAAGGTCTTGTCCAGCGGCATGGTGACGGTGCCGCCTTCGGCCAGCGCGTCGAAGCGCTTGCGCGCCTCGGCGTCGGTGGCGCAGGTGAGCGAGAGCGAGAAGCCGCTGAAGGCGGTCTTGCCGCTGTTGAAGCCGTCGGTGGCCATCACCGTGGTCTCGCCGATGCGGAAGGCCGAGTGCATCACCTTGTCCTCGAAGCCCGGCGCCGGCGTGCAGCCTTCCTGCGGCGACACGGGGCTGTCCTTGTAGCGCATCAGCATGTCGACCTTGGCGTCGACGGCCTGCTTGTAGAACTCGATGGCTTCATCGCAACGGCCTTCGAAGTGGAGATAGGGCTGGACGATCATGGGTGCGGCTCCTGGGTCAGTGGAAAGGATCAGTGGGCGGGACGGGCGGCGACTTGGGCGCGCAGGCGTTCTTCCTGCTCGCGCAGCTCGGGGGTGAATTCGGCGCCGAAGTCTTCGGCTTCGAACACGCGGCGGATCTCGATGTCGGATTCGCCTTCGAACGGATTCGGGCAGCGCTTCACCCACTCGATGGCTTCTTCCAGCGACTTCACCTGGATCAGCCAGAAGCCGGCGATCAGCTCCTTGGTCTCGGCGAACGGGCCGTCGATCACGGTGCGCTGGCTGCCGGCGAAACGCACGCGGGCGCCGCGCGAACTCGGATGCAGGCCTTCGCCGGCGAGCAGGACGCCGGCCTTGACCAGTTCCTCGTTGTACTTGCCCATGGCGGTGAGGATCGCTTCGCTCGGCATCGCGCCGGCTTCGGAATCCTGGGTGGCGCGGACCATCAGCATGAAACGCATGGGGGTATCTCCTCTTCGGGTTGGCCTGGAGCCCATGGATGGGTCTCTTGCCTAGGCGACGAACGGCCGGGAGGGAAATCGACACGGCTGCGAAGGATTCGGAAGCGAACCGGCGCCCGCCGCCGCGCTGCCCGGAATGGGCCCGGGAGCGCCCGCGGCGTGCCCGGTGCGGGCGCTGTGATGGCGACCTGGCATGACGCCAGCGGCTACCATGGTGCCCCTATGAATCTGCTCGCCATCGAAACCTCCACCGAAGCCTGTTCCGTCGCCCTGGTCCATGGCGACCGGGTCATCGCCCGCAGCGAAATCGCGCCCCGCCGCCACGCCGAACTGGTGCTGCCCATGGCCGACAGCCTGCTGGCCGAGGCCGGCCTGGGCCGCCATGCGCTGGATGCGATCGCGGTGGGCCGCGGGCCGGGTGCGTTCACCGGCGTGCGGCTGGCCATCTCGCTCGCGCAGGGCATGGCGCTGGCGCTGGACCGGCCGGTGGTGACGGTGTCGTCGCTGGCCGCGCTGGCGCTGGAGGCGCCGGAAAGCGAGGGCGCGATCCTGGCGGTGATCGACGCGCGCATGGGCGAGGTCTATGCAGCCGCCTACCGGCGCGACGCCTTCGGCGGCCTGGTGGCGCTGGACGAGGAGCGGGTCTGCCCGCCGGAAGCGCTGCGCCTGCCGCGGGCCGAGGGCTGGCATGTGGTGGGTTCGGGCTGGGCCACCTATGCGGGCGTGCTGCTGGAGCGGATCGCGGCGCCCGTGCTGTCCGAACGCGGCGACTGCTACCCGCAGGCCGAGCACATCGCGGAACTGGCAGTGCGCGAATTCCACGCCGGCCACGCGCTAGCGCCGGAACTGGCCCTGCCGGTCTATCTGCGCGACAAGGTGGCGCTCACCTTGCGTGAGAGAATGGGGAGTAGGGAATAGGGAATAGGAAGAGCGGGTTGCTTCAAGCTGGCGGTCCTCCGCTTTTACCCATTCTCTATTCCCGATTCTCTATTCCCGATCCTCTCACAACTGGCCGATCGCCAGCTGCACCAGCAGGCTGCTGACCGACACCGCCGCCCATACGCCCAGGCCCAGCAGGACCGGCCGTGCGCCGGTCGAGGCCATGCGGCGCAGGTTGGCCGACAGGCCGATCGCGGTCAGCGCCACGATGATCAGGAATTCGGCGGCCATATGGATCGCCGGCTGGATCGCGGCCGGAATCAGGCCGGCCGTGCGCAGGCCCGAGGCGACCAGGAACCACAGGATGAACCAGGGGAAGATCTTCTTCAGGCTGAAGTCGCTCTGGCCCTGCTTCTTCTCGCGCCAAGCCACCAGCAGGGCCAGCACCAGGCAGATCGGGATGATCAGCGTCGCGCGGGTGAGCTTGACGATGGTGGCGTAGTCGCCCGCCGCCTTGCTGAAGCTGTAGCCGGCCGCGACCACCGAGGAGGTGTCGTTGATCGCCGTGCCGGCCCACAGGCCGAAGCCCAGGTCCGACAGATGCAGCACGTGGCCCAGCAGCGGGAACAGCAGCACCGCGACCAGGTTGAACAGGAAGATGGTGGAGATGGCGAAGGCGGTGTCGTGCTCGTCCGGCTTGATGATCGGCGTGACCGCGGCGATGGCCGAGCCGCCGCAGATCGCGGTGCCCACGCCGATCAGGATCTTCAGCTTGTCCTGCACCTTCAGCGCGCGGCCCAGGCCCCAGGCAGCCAGGAAGGCCACCGTGATGGTGACCAGGGTGACCGACAGCGATTCCAGGCCAGTCCGGGCCACCTGGTCCAGGCTCAGCCCGAAGCCCAGCGCGATGATCGACCACTGCAGCACCTGCTTGCCGGCGAACTGGATGCCGGGGGTATAGGTGCCGCCCGGCGCGAACACGTTGCGCACCAGGATGCCCAGCACGATGCCGAACACCGGCCCGCCCACCAGCGGCGCTACCCGGCCCAGGCCCAGCGCCGCCAGGGCCACCAGCACCGCCAGCAGCAGGCCGGGGGCGCGCTGGCCGAAGGAGGGGGAGGGGGCGGGGGCGGTGGGGATGGTGGTGGCGGCCATGCGGGTGTCCTCGAAGTCGAGGCATTGTCCCGGGGCCTTTCGATCAGGAAAACTTTAAATATCTGATCAATGGAATAAGATTGGCTGATGATCAATATCAGCCCGCGCCAGCTGGAGGTCTTCGTGCAGATCGCCCGCCTGGGCAGCGTCCGCGCCGCCGCCGAGGCCCTGCACCTGACCCAGCCGGCCGCGAGCATGGCCCTGGCCGAGATGGAGCGGCAGCTGGACGCCCCTGTATTCGCCCGCGAGCGGGGCCGGCTGCGGCTGAACACCCGCGGCCGCGAGCTGCTGCCGCTGGCGCAGGAGCTGCTGGAGCGCTACGCCGAATTCGGCCGCCTGGGCCGCGGCGGCGCCGCCTCGCTGGCGGGCGAGCTGCGCATCGGCGCCAGCAATACGGTGGGCAATTACCTGGTCGGCGCGCTGCTGGGGGATTTCGTGCGGGCGCATCCGCAGGTGGCGATCCGTTTGCGCGTGGCCAATACCGATGCGATCGCCGCCGCCTTGCTCGCGCACGAACTGGACGTGGGCTGCGTGGAAGGGCCGGTGGTGCATCCCGCGCTGGAGATGGAGCCGTGGCGCGACGACATCCTGGTGGTGTGCGCCTCGCCCGACCATCCGCTGGCCCGCCGCGGCCAGCTGCGGCCGCAGGACTTCGCCGGCGCGCGCTGGGTGCTGCGCGAACCCGGCTCGGCCACGCGCGCCAGCAACGAACGCGTGCTGGCCCAGCTGCCGCCGGGCGAGACCGTGCTGGAGCTGGATCAGATCGAAGCGATCAAGCAGGCGGTGGTGGCGGGGCTGGGCATCGCCTGTTTGCCGGCGGTGGCGGTGACCGACGCATTGGCGACCGGGCGCCTGGAAGCGCTGCATACGCCGTTCCTGGATCTGCGGCGCAAGCTGTTCCTGCTGACGCAGCGGGAGAAGTATCGCGGGGCCTTGCTGGATGCGTTTCTGGTCAACGCGCGAGCCTGACGTAGGTTGGGGTGAGCGCAGCGAACCCCAGCGATGCGGCGGCGCACAGGTCTGTTGGGGTTCGCCTTTGGCTCACCCCAACCTACAGGTCTGGTCGACGTGCTTCAGCAGGTGATGCGCGACAGCAGATCTTCCGCTTCCTCATGCGTCCGGCAACGCAGGATCGCTGGCGCCAGCCGCCGCAGACCCTTGTGGTTGAGCGCCGCGATGCGGTCGCGCACATGCAGCAGCTGGCTGGAGTGCATGCTGAATTCGCACAGGCCCAGCGCCAGCAGCAGGGCGGTGAACTTGGTGTCGCCGCCGATCTCGCCGCACAGGCTCACCGGCTTGCCGGCGCGGCGGCCGCTGGTGATCACGTAGGAGATCAGCCGCAGCAGGGCCGGCTGCAGCGGGTTGTAGATATTGTCGAGCGCGTCGTTGCCGCGGTCCGAGGCCAGCACGTACTGCGCCAGGTCGTTGGTGCCGATGGCGAGGAAGTCCGCGTGCTCCAGCAGCGAGCGCACGTTGATGGCCGCCGCGGGCACTTCGATCATTGCGCCGAGCTGCAGTTTTTCCGGCAGGTCGATGTTTTCGCGCTTCAAGTCCTGGCGCGCCAGCTTGAACAGCGTGCGCACGGCGATCAGCTCGTCCGGCTGGGTGACCATCGGCACCAGCACGCGCACGGGGCCGTAGCAGGCGGCGCGCAGGATGGCGCGGATCTGCGTGGTGAACACCGCCGGATAGCGCAGCGACAGGCGCACGCCGCGCACGCCCAGCGCGGGGTTTTCTTCGCCGCGCAATGCCAGTCCCGCGGCGTCCGCCTTGTCCGCGCCCAGGTCCAGCGTGCGGATGGTCACCGGCAGGCCGCCCATGCCCAGCACCAGGTCGCGGTAGGCGATGAACTGCTCGTCCTCGGACGGCAGGCCCTTGTGGCGCAGGAACAGGAATTCGGTGCGGTACAGGCCCACGCCGTCGGCGCCGCGCGAACGCGCCATGGCGATGTCGGCGCTGGTCTCGGCATTGGCGAGCAGGCGGATGTCGGTGCCGTCGCGGGTGCGCGTGGGCGCATTCGCCAGCGAGGCCAGGCGGCGGCCTTCCTGCTGCGCCTCGCGCTGCCAGGCGCGGTAGCGGGCCAGGTCCTGCGCGGTGGGATGCACCACCGCTTCGCCGCGTTCGGCATCGAGCAGGATCAGGTCGTCGTCGTGGATGGTGGCGAGCGCGTCGCGTACGCCCACCAGCATGGGCAGGTCCAGGCTGCGCGCCAGGATCGCGCTGTGCGAATACGGGCTGCCGGAGCTGGCCACCACGCCGAGCAGGCCATTGCCGGCCAGTTGCGCCATGTCGGCCGGCGCGATGGTGTCGGCGATCAGGATCTCGCCCACGCGCGCGGCGAGCTTGCGCTCCTCGCGGCTGGTCTGGCGCTGCAGGGCGGAGATGACGCGGTTGATGACCTGGTCGACGTCTTCCTTGCGGCTGCGCAGGTAGGGGTCGTCCATCGCTTCGAACACCGCGGCGAGGCGGTCGCGCTGTTTCTTAAGCGCGGCGCCGGGGCGGTAGTGGCCGATGCGGACCAGGTCGTCCAGGCCGCGCAGCAGTTCCTGGTCGTCCAGCAGCAGGCTGTGCGCGTCGATGAATTCGTTGACTTCGCGCGCCAGCGCGCCGTGCAGCTTGCCGCGCAGTTCGCGTAGTTCCTGGCGGGCGGTGTCGAGCGCGCGGTGGAGTTTTTCCAGCTCGGCGTCGACTTCGTCCTCGGCCAGCGGACGCGTGTCGACCAGATAGCGGCTCGGCTGCACCAGCCGCGCGCGGCCCAGGGCCATGCCGCGGGAGGCGTTGGAGCCGGGCAGCACGTGCCTCATGCGGCGGCTCCATGGCGGCGGACCGGCAACGAAGCGTGCGGCGCGCCTTGCGGCGTGCGGCGGTTCAAGCTTCGTGTCCTCTGCGCCATGGGCAACTCCACATCAGGCTCCTTCGTCGAACTTCCGGTCGAACAGGTCCACCACCGCGTCCAGCGCCTGCTCTTCGTCCGCGCCTTCGGCGCGCACGGTGAGCGGGGTGCCGATGCCGGCGGCCAGCATCATCACGCCCATGATGCTTTGCGCATTGACCTCGCGGCCCTTGCTGATCAGCCACACGGTGGATTTGAAACCCTGCACGAGCTGCACCAGCTTGGCCGATGCGCGGGCGTGCAGCCCCAGTTTGTTGGATACGACAATCTCTTTTTCAAGCATGGTCGATGAAGATTCCTCCGCGGCCGCCGCTGGCAGCCACTTCCGCCAGTTCGTCCAGCGGCTTTTCGGCATAGTTGAGAACGCGCAGCAGCATCGGCAGGTTCAGGCCCGAGACGCAGCGCAGGTGGACGCCGAGCTTGCCCAGCGACAGGCCGATATTGCACGGCGTGGCGCCGTACAGGTCGGCCAGCACCAGCACGCCGTCGCCGGTGTCCAGCTCGCGCGCATGCCTGGCGGTGAGGGTGCGCATCACGTCCGGATCGGCCGAGGGCGGCACTTCCACGGCCTCCACCTGCAACGGCAGCTTGGGCAGCACGTGGTGGGCGGCGGAGATCAGCGCATGGCCGACCGCCTCGTGGGTCATCAGCAGCACGCCGACGCTCATGGCCGGACTCCTGCGCTAAGTAAGGATTGAGCCTTCATCACTCGAGCTCGCGATGGAAGGTGAGGGCGCCTTCGTGCCGCGCCCGGTAGTGGGCGGCAAGCCGCTCCACCAGGTAGACCGAACGATGCCGCCCGCCGGTGCAGCCGATCGCCACGGTGACGTAGCTGCGGTCGTCCGAGGCGAAGCGCGGCAGCCAGGCGTCGAGCCAGCGCACGGTGTCGTCGAAGTATTCCTCCACCAGCGGCTGCGCTTCCAGGTATTCGCGCACCGGCGCGTCCTTGCCGGACAGCGGCCGCAGGCGCGGTTCCCAGTGCGGATTGGGCAGGCAGCGCGCGTCGAACACGAAGTCGGCGTCCAGCGGCAGGCCGCGGCGGTAGGCGAAGGAGGTGAACATCAGGGTCAAGCCGTCGGTGGCCTGGGCGTAGTCGGTGGCGATCAGGCGGCGCAGCTGGTGCACGTTCAATTCGCTGGAATCGATCACCTTCTCGGCGATGGCGATCAGCGGACGCAGCAGCTTGCGTTCCTCCGCGATGGCGTCGGACAGCGACAGGCCCAGCACCGAGAGCGGATGGCGCCGGCGCGTTTCGGAATAGCGCTTGATCAGCACTTCGTCGCGGCAGTCGATGAAGACCAGGTGCACCTGCACGCCCGCCGCCGCCAGCTCGGACAGCACGGTGGGCATGCGCAGGAAATCCTCGCCGCGGTTGCGCACGTCCACACCCACCGCGATGTTCTGGCGGCGCCCGGCCACCGCGCCGTGGCTCACTGCGGCCACCAGCTCGGGCAGCAGGGCGGTGGGCAGGTTGTCGACGCAGTAGAACTCCAGGTCTTCCAGCGCGCGCAGCGCGACGGTCTTGCCGCCGCCGGACATGCCGGTGAGCACGATCAGGTGGATCGCGTCGGGCTGGTGGATGTCGGAAGTCAGGAAAGCATTGCTCATGCGTGTCACCACGGGGGCAGGCGGCGCATCTGGTGGGCCTGCCGGTCGATGAAGGTCTGGGCGGGATCGATGCCCTTGCTTTTCAGCATATGGTTGCGCACCGCCGCTTCCACCAGCACCGCGAGGTTGCGGCCGGGCGCGACGGGAATGGTGATCATCGGCACCGCCACCTCGAAGATGTCGCGGTGGCCGACGTCGCCGGTGAGGCGGGTGAGGCCGTCGGTGTCCTCGCCTTCGCGCATGGGCTTCAAGTGCACCACCAGGCGCAGGTACTTGGACGGCTTCACCGCGGTGTGGCCGAACATCTCGCGCACGTTGAGCACGCCCAGGCCGCGCACTTCCAGAAGATCCTGCAGCAGCTCGGGGCAGGTGCCGTCGATCACGTCCGGCGCGATCAGGGTGAATTCGGTGGCGTCGTCGGCGACCAGGCGGTGGCCGCGGCTGATCAGTTCCAGCGCCAGCTCGCTCTTGCCGGAGCCGGATTCGCCGGTGATCAGCACGCCGATGGAGAACACCTCCAGGAACACGCCGTGCAGGGTGACCTTCGGCGCCAGCATGCGCGCCAGGTGGTACTGCATCCAGGTGAGCAGCTCGTGGCCGCGCTTGGAGCTGATCCACAGCGGGGTGTTGGTTTCCTCGGCCACCTCGCGCAGGTCGGGGGGAATGGCCTGGTCCTTGGTGACGATCATCGCCACCGGCTGGTAGGCGGCGATCTTGTTGATCGCTTCCCAGCGCTGGCGCGAATCCAGGGCGTCGAGGAAATTCAGCTCCTCGGTGCCGATGATCTGGATCTTGTTCGGATAGATGACGTTGAGATAGCCGATCAGCGAAGGACGCCGCGACGCGGTCACGCCGCGCTCGAGCACCCGCGATTCGCCGCGCATGCCGGCCACCCAGCGCAGGGCCATGCGCTCGTGCACGCCATCGTAGAGTTGTCGGGCGGTAAGCCGGTCCAAACCGAATCCTTTGCACCGCGTGATGCCCGGCAGGGGCCGGCGGCGATGGCGCACATTGTGCCAGTTCGGACGGTTTGGTGCGCCGCAAGACGGCACGGGCTGGGGCCGGGCTTGGGAGCGGCCCGCCCCGGCGGGCGGGGCGGGCCGGCGAGGTTCAGCCGTACTGGCGTTCCTCGCGCACTTCGCGCTGGTGCTTGTCGCACACCTTGTCGCGGTGCTTGCGCAGCTGCGCCACCAGCTTGTCGAACATGTTGTCGATGGAGACGTACATGTCCGATTCGGTGGCTTCCGCGTGGAGCGGTGCGGCGCCGGGGACTTTGAGCGTGCCTTCGCAGCGTTGCTGCAGCTTGTCGACGGAGAGGACGACGCTCAATTCGAGGAGTCTGCTTTCGAGGCGGGTAAGTCGCTCACAGTGGCCGTTCACGCGTTCGCGAAGGGCCTGGGTGATCTCGATCTTCTGGCCGCTGAGCTGGACTTGCATGGTGCGCCTCCTCTGGTACTGCCGCATGACGCGGCGTGGGTCGATGCGCCGGTGCCGGATGGTCGCCGACACATCACAGTCATCTCTTGGTATGGGGACGCTTTCCATCCCGCCAAGTTCCCGTCCAGGCGCACTTGCGCGCCGGTCAACCTGCCCGCTGGCGCTCGCTGGAGCTGGGAATTCGCATGGCCTCCCGATATTTGGCGACCGTGCGGCGCGCCACCTGGATGCCCTTGCGGTGCAGTTCCTCGGCGATGGCCTGGTCGGACAGGGGTTTGCGCGGGTCTTCCGCGTCGATCAGCTTGCGCAGCATGGCCTGAATGGCGGTGGCGGATGCACTGCCGCCGTCTTCCGTGGACACGCCGCTGGAAAAGAAGTGCTTCAGCTCGAAGGTGCCCCGCGGCGTATGGATGTACTTGCGGGTGGTGACGCGGGAAATGGTGGACTCGTGCATGCCCACTTCCTCGGCCACCTCGCGCAGCACCAGCGGATGCATGGCCTCGGGGCCGTAGTCGAGGAAGGCGCTCTGCCGGCGCACGATGGCCTCGGCCACCTTGAGCAGGGTCTCGGCGCGCGATTCCAGGCTCTTGATCAGCCAGCGGGCCTCCTGCAGCTGGCCGCGCATCCAGCTGGCGTCTTCGCCGCGGGCCTGCGCGATGAGGTTGCAGTAGTGCTGGTTCAGGCCCAGCCGCGGCTGGCAGTCGGGATTGAGGCTGACGCGCCAGCGGCCGCTGTCCTTGCGCGCGTAGACGTCGGGCGCGACGTATTCCACCGGGGTGACGTCGAGCGCGGCGCCGGGGCGCGGGTCCAGGCTGCGGATCAGCATGGCCGCGGCGTGGGTTTCCTCGTCGCTGGCGCGCAGTCGGCGCGACAGGCGGGCGATGTCGTTGCGCGCCAGCAGCTCAAGCTCGCTGTCGACGATGCGCAGCGCCAGCTCGCGCTGAGGCAGGTCCGGATCGAACTGCTCCAGCTGCACGCGCAGGCAGTCGCGCAGGTCCAGGCTGGCCACGCCGGTGGGATCGAAGCGCTGCACCTGGCGGCGCACGGCGTCGACTTCCTCGACGGTGGCCTTGAGGTCGGCCGGCACCGCGGCGGTGACCGATTCCAGCGTCTCGCCCAGATAACCGTCCGCATTGAGCGCATCGATGATGATCGCGGCGATGGTGCGCTCGCGCAGGCTCATGTGGGTGAGGTTGAGCTGCCACAGCAGGTGTTCCTGCAGGGTCTCCGGCGCGGCGTTCTGCGGTTCGAAGTGGTCCTCGTCGCCGCCGCTGCTGCGGCTGCCGCCGGCGGAGGAGAAGTCGATGGGTTCTTCGGCGTTGCCGCCGGATTCGCTCCAGTCGGCCGGCTCGTCGCCGCTGTCGCCGTCGTTGGCGGAGGTGGCAGCCTCGGTGGGGGCGTCGAAGGTGGCGGCCTCGCCATCGCCTTCGCTGTCGCCCTCGTTGGCGGCGTCCTCGGAGAACTCCAGCAGCGGGTTGCTCTCGGCGATCTGGCGCAGCTCGGCCTCCAGCTCCAGCTGCGACAGCTGCAGAAGGCGGATCGCCTGCTGCAATTGCGGCGTCAGGGTGAGCTGTTGATTGAGGCGAAACTGCAGTCCGGGTTTCATGCCACTGTTTTGAATGAGCCCAAAGGCTTGGATGAGCTTCGGGTCATCCTAACCCCTAGGGGGAGGAGCGGCCATAGGTTCCCGCCGATCCTCGCGTAGGCCGAATGGCTGAATGTGACGGCGCGCGCACCGCGGCCATCAGGAAAGCCTTACAGCCTGAATTCGCGGCCCAGATAGACCTCGCGTACTTTCTCGTCGGCCAGGATGTGCGCCGGCGTGCCGCGCGACAGCACTTCGCCGTCGTTGAGGATGTAGGCGCGGTCGCAGATGCCCAGCGTCTCACGTACGTTGTGATCGGTGATCAGCACGCCGATGCCGCGCTCCTTCAAGTGCCGCACGATGCGCTGGATCTCGCCCACCGAAATCGGGTCGACGCCGGCGAAGGGTTCGTCCAGCAGCATGTAGCGCGGCTCGGCGGCCAGCGCGCGGGCGATCTCCACGCGGCGGCGCTCGCCGCCGGAGAGGCTGATGCCGCGCTGGTCGGCGATGTGCGCGATCTTCAGCTCGTCGAGCAGGCTTTCCAGCTCGGTGGCGCGCTGCTTGGCGCCGAGGTTCTCGCGCAGTTCCAGCACGGCCATGATGTTGTCGGCCACGGTGAGGCGGCGGAACACCGACGGTTCCTGCGGCAGGTAGCCGATGCCCAGCTTGGCGCGCGCATGCATCGGCAGGCCGGTGATGTCGTACTTGTCGAGCTTGATGGTGCCGGCGTCGGCCTCGATCAGGCCCACCACCATGTAGAAGCAGGTGGTCTTGCCGGCGCCGTTGGGACCGAGCAGGCCCACCACCTCGCCTTCGCGGATGGAAAAAGCGAAGTCGCGCACCACCTGGCGCGCGCGGAAGCGTTTCTGCAGGCCTTCGGCGGACAGCATCGATTACTTACCCGCGGCCGAAGCCGCCGTGGCCGGCTTGGGGGCCGAACTGGCCGGTGCCGGCGCGGCCGGCTTGGCGGCGGGCGCCGTAGCGGCCGGCTTGGGCTTGGGCAGGAAGGTGCCGTGGACCAGGCCGTCGCCGCCGGACTCGCCGGTGATCAGGCTGGTGTCGGTGTTGTAGGTGATCTTGTCGCCGTGGAATTCACCGCGGCCTTGCTGGGTCACCTTGGCGTTGCCGGTGAGCACGGCGATGCCGTTGATGTTGTCGTAGTCGAGCTGGGCGGCGTCGCCCTGCATCAGGTTGTTGTTCTCGTCCAGCTGCTGGATGTGCGCCTGGCTGCCGGTGACCACCACGCGCGAGATCTGGGTGTCCTTGTCCAGGTAGACCTTGGCCTCGGCGCCGGTGATCAGCAGGGTGCCCTGGGTCAGCTTCACGTTGCCGGTAAGCGTGGTGATGCTGTTGGGCGCGTTGTAGGCGTTGGTCGACTTGGCGGTGAAATTCATCGGCTGGCTGCGGTCGTCCTTCTTGGCCAGCGCAAGGGC
The DNA here is from genome assembly GCF_012275375.1 of Dyella sp. SG609. GTDB lineage: Bacteria > Pseudomonadota > Gammaproteobacteria > Xanthomonadales > Rhodanobacteraceae > Dyella_D > Dyella_D marensis. The sequence goes on from NZ_JAAZQJ010000003.1 coordinate 378,641, forward strand.
CGGCAGCAGGGCGAGGGTGGCCAGCGCGAACAGGAGGCGGCTACGCATGAGGTCAGGACTTCCGTTTGCGCGGCGGGAACGAGCCGTGGCTGTCATCGAGCAGCTCCAGGTGATTGTCAGTGAGGTTGGCACGCATGCCGACGCCGCTCATTCTACTGTCGCCTTGCGTCAACTGTGCCGGCTCGGCCGTTTCCATGCGGTTCTCCTTGGGCCAGGCGGTGACCTCGGAGGTATGCAGTTCGGCCTGCGGCGTGTCGCCGTAGGCGGGACGGTGCATGTAGACCGGCCCCTGCAGCTTGAGCAGGGTGCCGCTCTTGTCCACCCAGCCGTAGCGGGATTCGCCCTTCCAGTCCGGCACGCCGGGCTGCTTGGCCGGGAGCTCGAACTTGGGCGAGTCGAGGTAGAGCGAGTCGTCGCCTTCGCGGCGGTCCAGGCGCGGGCCGGTGACGCGGAAGGTCGGGTGGCCGTCCTCGCCGTACACATAGCCCTTGAAGTCGGCCAGGGTGTAGCCGGAACGCGGCGGGCCGATGAAGTCGTTGGGCTTGGGCGCCGGCCCCAGCCACCACAGCAGCAGCTGGCTGAGCACGGCGGCGCCGCCGACCAGGACGATCGCGACCGTCAGCCGACGGTCGCGCAGGTAATCGCGAAGACTCACTGCCAGCGCCCCCGTTCCTGCTCGGCCTTGCCCTGGGCGAGCAGGATCAGGTCGCACACTTCGCGCGCGGCGCCCATGCCGCCGGTCTTGGCCGTACGCCAGTGCGCCTGCTCGGCCACCCAGGGGTGGGCATTGGCCACGGCCACGGCCAGGCCGGCCTGGCGCATCGGCGGCAGGTCGGGCAGGTCGTCGCCGACGAAGGCGGCCTGCTCGGCCTCCAGGCCCAGCGCGGCCAGCAGTTCGCGGAAGCAGGCGAGCTTGTCGCGCTGGCCCTGGTAGACGTGGGCGATGTTCAGTTCCTCGGCGCGCAGCGCGACCGGGTGGCTGATGCGCGCGGTGATCAGGGCCACCTGCACGCCGTGCGCCTGCAGCAGCTTCAGGCCCAGGCCGTCATGTACGTGGAAGACCTTGGTCTCGCGCCCGTCCTCGCCGTACCACAGGCGGCCGTCGGTGAGGGTGCCATCCACGTCGAAGACCGCGAGCCGGATCCTGGCGGCGCGGGCGAGCAGTTCGGCGGGCAGATGGTCGAGGTAATGGGCCACGGGGAAGTCTGGTCAGGGGCTCGGGGGAGGGCCGGGTCAACGGCCCGGCCGGCAGAACGCATGGGGCGGCGAAGCGTTGTCCGGCGGCGCGGCTGCCCGCGCCAGCCAGGCATCACACCACGCGCGCGCGGAGCAGATCATGAATGTTCAGCGCGCCGACCACCCGCTGCGCCTCGTCCACCACCAGCAGGGCGTGAATCTGATGCTTTTCCATCATCTGCGCGGCTTCGATCGCCAGCTTGTCGGCGCCGATGGTCTTGGGGCCGCGGGTCATCAGCTCGGCCACGGTGGCGCCGCGCAGGTCGACGTCCTCGTCGTCCAGGGCGCGGCGCAGGTCGCCGTCGGTGAATACGCCGAGCAGGCGCTGTTCGGCGTCGACCACGGCGGTCATGCCCAGGTGCTTGCGGGTCATTTCCATCAGCGCGGCGGTGAGCGAGGCGTCCGGCGCCACCCTCGGAATGCCCTCGCCGGTGTGCATGACGTCGCCGATGTGCAGCAGCAGGCGGCGCCCCAGGCTGCCGGCCGGATGCGAGCGGGCGAAGTCCTCGGAGGTGAAGCCGCGCGCCTCCAGCAGGGCGATGGCCAGGGCGTCGCCCATCACCAGCGCCGCGGTGGTGCTGGCGGTCGGGGCCAGGCCCAGCGGGCAGGCTTCGGCCGAGATGCTCGCGTCCAGGTGCACGTCGGCCTGGTCGGCCAGGGAGGAGCGCTCGTTGCCGGTGATGGCGATCAGCGGAATGCCCTGGCGCTTGAGCACCGGCAGGATGAACAGCACCTCGTCGGTCTCGCCCGAATTGGACAGCGCCAGCACGATGTCCTGCGGCAGGATCATGCCCAGGTCGCCATGGCTGGCCTCGCCAGGATGCACGAAGAACGCCGGCGTGCCGGTGGAAGCGAGGGTGGCGGCGATCTTGCGGCCGACGTGGCCGGACTTGCCCATGCCGGTGACCACCACGCGCCCGGCGCAGCCCAGGATCATGCGGCAGGCCTCCACGAAGGAGGGGCCGATGCGCGGTTCCAGCGCGCGGATCGAAGCCGCCTCGGTGGCGATCACCGTGCGGGCGCTGCGCACCAGGGCATCGGCGTCGAGCAGGGCGGGCTTGGCGGGCGGGGCGACGTGGGCGTTCATGCGTTCTCGGGTGGCGGGCCGTGCGGCGGTGGTGCCGGTGACGGCGGGCGACGGTCAGCCAAGGCTTCCCGTGTGATTCAAAGGCTTGGCTGGGACGAAACCGGGCCGAAGGGCCGCGCATCGTTTCTGTGACAGCGGATTTCCATTACCATGGCATATTCGCATTTTATCGTCACGGTCGGCGCCGATGTGGTCCTGATGAGGGATTCCGCAAGCCCAGGCGCCGGTGACCCACGACTGGATTCCCGATGGACGCTGCCACCATACAGGCAATGATCGAACAAGGCCTGCCCGGTGCGCAGGCGCAGGTTTCCGGCGACGACGGCGTGCATTTCGAGGCGGAAGTGGTGGCGGCGCAGTTTGCCGGCAAGCTCCCCCTGGCGCGCCATCGCCTGGTCTACGGCACGCTGGGCGAGCTGATGGGCGGTGCGATCCACGCCCTGGCGCTGAAGACCCTGACCCCCGAGGAAGCCGCGGCGCGCCGCTGACGGCCGTCGCCCGGTTCCAAGAACACCCCCAAGGACAAGAATGGCCAAGATCCTGATCAGCGGCGGCGTGCCGCTCAATGGCGAGGTCGGTATTTCCGGCGCCAAGAACGCGGTGCTGCCGATCCTCGCCTCCTGCCTGCTCGCCGACGAGCCGGTGACCATCAGCAACGTGCCGCACCTGCACGACGTCACCACCTTCATCGAGCTGCTCGGCCAGATGGGCGTGCAGCTGGTGCTGGACGACCGCATGAAGATGCACGTCGACCCGCGCTCCACCGATCGCCACGTGGCGCCGTACGACCTGGTGCGCACCATGCGCGCCTCGATCCTGGTGCTGGGCCCGCTGGTGGCACGCTTCGGCCAGGCCGAGGTCTCGCTGCCCGGCGGCTGCGCGATCGGTTCGCGCCCGGTGGACCAGCACATCCGCGGCCTGCAGGCGCTGGGCGCCGAGGTGAGCGTGGAAAACGGCTTCATCAAGGCCAAGGCCAGCCGCCTGAAGGGCGCCCGCATCGTGATGGACATGGTCACCGTCACCGGCACCGAGAACATCATGATGGCCGCGGCGCTCGCGCAGGGCACCAGCATCATCGAGAACGCGGCGCAGGAACCGGAAGTGGTGGACCTGGCCAACTGCCTGATCGCCATGGGCGCGCAGATCGAGGGCGCCGGCAGCTCCACCCTCACCATCCACGGCGTCGAGCGCCTGCACGGCGCGCAATACGAAGTGCTGCCGGACCGCATCGAGACCGGCACCTTCCTGGTCGGCGCGGCGATGACCGGCGGCAAGGTGCGCGCCCGCAACGCGCGCGCCAACACGCTGGACTCGGTACTGGCCAAGCTGGAAGAAGCTGGCGCGCACATCAACACCGGCCCGGACTGGATCGAGCTGGACATGCAGGGCCGTCGCCCGAAGGCGGTGAACATCACCACCGCGCCGTACCCGGCGTTTCCGACCGACATGCAGGCGCAGTTCACCGCGCTCAACTGCGTGGCCGAGGGCGTGGGCGTCATCACCGAGACGGTGTTCGAGAACCGCTTCATGCACGCGCACGAGCTGCAGCGCCTGGGCGCGGACATCCGCCTGGAAGGCAACACCGCGATCATCAAGGGCGTGGACAAGATGAGCGGCGCGCCGATCATGGCCACCGACCTGCGCGCCTCCGCCTGCCTGGTGCTGGCCGGCCTGGTCGCGGACGGCGACACCACGGTGGACCGCGTGTACCACATCGACCGCGGCTACGAGAACATCGAGGAAAAGCTCGGCGTGCTCGGCGCGAAGATCCGCCGCCTGCCGTCCTGAGGCGACAAAAAAAAAGCCGGCATCGCTGCCGGCTTTTTTCATGAAGGGAGTGCGCTGTCCGCGCGCTCCCTTTTTTATCGCCTGCTTTTATCGGCCGGCCTGGTAGCTCACCAGCTGCAGGGTGAGATTGCCGCCGTCGCTCTGGGTCAGCTTCACCGGCACCAGGTATTTCTGCGGCACGTACCAGGCGCTGAAGCTCTGGTCCTTGTCGGTGCGCTCCACGCGCTGCGCCTTGAAGCTGCCGGCCGGCACTTTCACGTCGTCGTTGCCGGCGACCTTGAACTGCTGGTTCTCGACGTTGCGCTTCACCGCCACCGGCAGGGTCACCGCCTGCTTGCCGTCGTGCAGCGCCAGGCCGATGGCGTAGGGCGCGGTGTTGCGGTCGACCATGCCCGGCGCGGCGGCGTAGGTTTCCGCGCCCTTGCCGTCGTCGACGCTCACCTGCTTGCTGTTCCAGTCCACGCGGGTGGTGCGCTGCTTGCTCTTGATCGACGCGTTCATGCGGTAGTCGTAGGCCACGGTTTCCGGCGCGTTGTTGTTCCAGCGAAAGCGTGTGATCTCGCTGGAGCTGGCGCCCAGCGCCGCGGCCAGGCCGCCGGTGCCGCGCGTCTGGTTGCTGTATTCCCAGCCGAGCGCGGTGGACTTGAGGCTGATGGTGGCTTCGCCGATCACCTGGTCGCCCTGCAGCACCTGGTAGGTGGCGGTGAACGGCGTGGGCGTGGTGGCGGCGAACGCGGCGGAAGCGGAGAGGGCCAGCGCGAGACCGGCCAGGAACTTGCGGGGAGAGGTGAGGGTAGCCATGGCGGGGCAGTCTACGCGCGCCGGCTGAATGACTCGTTGGGCGTCGATCAAGACCGCGTCAGCGGACCAGCTCGTCCCCGCGCAGTTCCAGCGGCGAGGACAAGCGCTCGCCATCCAGCGCCACGCCATCCGGCGCCGCATAAGCCAGCCGCCCGGCGGCAATCATCCGCACCACCGCCGGCAGCAACCGGTGCTCATAGGCGAGCAGCCGCTGCGCCAGCAGGTCTTCGTGATCGCCGGCCTCGATGCCGATGCGCGCCTGTGCGATCACCGGCCCGCCATCCAGCTCCGCGGTCACGTAATGCACGCTGGCGCCGTGTTCCGCATCGCCCGCTTCCAGCGCGCGGCGATGCGTATGCAGGCCGCGGTACTTCGGCAGCAGCGAGGGATGGATGTTGATCATCCGCCCCACCCACGGGTGCAGCGCCTCGCCGTCGAGAATGCGCATGTAGCCGGCCAGCACCAGCAGGTCGGCGCCCGTGGCTTCGATGCGCGAGAACAAGTCCAGATCGAACGCGCGGCGCGACGGATACGCCTTCGGATTCAGCACCAGCCGCGGAATGCCCGCCGCCTCGGCCAGCTCCAGCGCGCCGGCCTGCGCCTTGTCGCTGCCGACCAGCACGAACTCCACCGGCAGCTTGCCGGCGTCGCGCGCGGCGATCAGGGCCTGCAGGTTGCTGCCGCGTCCGGAAGCGAGGACGGCGATGCGAAGAGGAGAGGACATGCGCGGGGCCGGGTATTCAGGCCGCGCGATCGCAGGGGATCGCGCGGCGATGGAAGAGAAAAAGAGCGGACCGGCTCAGCCGATGTGCACGCGCTCGTCGCCCTGCGCCGGCACCACTTCGCCGATCACCGAGCTGGCCAGGCCATGCTTGTGCAGCAGCGCGGCGGCGGCGGCCACGGCGTCGCGCGGCAGGATCACGGTAAAGCCCACGCCGCAGTTGAAGGTGCGCCACATTTCCTCGCGCGCCACCTTGCCTTCGCGCATCAGCCAGTCGAACACCGGCGGCAGCACGATGGCGGCGGCGTCCAGCGCCAGGCCCAGGCCGTCGGGTACCACGCGGATGATGTTTTCCTTCAGCCCGCCACCCGTGATGTGGGCCATGCCATGCACTGGCGCGGATTTGAGCAGTTCCAGCATCGGCTTGACGTAGATCGTGGTCGGCGCCATCAGCGCGTCGGCCAGCGTGACGCCGCCCAGGTCCAGCTCCAGCGGGCTGCCGGCTCGCTCGACGATCTTGCGGATCAGCGAATAGCCGTTGGAATGCGGGCCGGAGGAGGCCACGCCCAGGATCACGTCGCCGGCCACGATAGCCTCGCCGCTGAGCAGGGCGGATTTCTCCACCGCGCCGACGGTGAAGCCGGCCAGGTCGTATTCGCCCGGCGGGTACATGTCGGGCATTTCGGCGGTTTCGCCGCCGATCAGCGCGCAGCCGGCCAGTTCGCAGCCCTTGGCGATGCCGCCGACCACGGCCACCGTGGTGTCGACATCGAGCTTGCCGGTGGCGAAGTAGTCCAGGAAGAACAGCGGCTCCGCGCCCTGCACCAGCACGTCGTTGACGCACATGCCGACCAGGTCGATGCCGATGGTGTCGTGGCGGCCCAGCTGCTGGGCGAGCTTGAGCTTGGTGCCGACGCCGTCGGTGCCGGACACCAGCACCGGCTCCTTGTAGCGCCCGGCCAGGTCGAACAGGCCGCCGAAGCCGCCCAGGCCGCCCATCACTTCGGGGCGGAAGGTGCGCTTGACCAGGGGCTTGATGCGTTCGACCACGGCATTGCCCGCGTCGATATCGACACCGGCGGCGCGGTAGGTGAGTGCGTCGGACATGGCAGGAACCGGCGTGGAGAAACGCCCAATGATAGACGCTGGGGGCCGGATTGGGCAGACTGCGGAGCGTTTTCCCCGCCAGCCTTCCGAGCTTATGCGCCTGTCACGCCTGCTGTTCGTCGGCCTTCTGCTGGCCTTCCTGCTTCCCGCGGCGCACGCCCAGGGCCAGGTCTCGCCCTATACCGTCACCGTGCCGGTCGCCGACACCAGCGAGGCCAAGCGCGACGAGGCTTTCGGCGTGGCGCTCAGCCAGGTGCTGGCGCGCACCGCCGGCGGCCAGGACCTGCGCGGCAAGCCCGGCTACGACGACACCCTGAAATCGGCCTCCGGCATCGTGCAGCAGTACCAGTACCAGCGCGCCGCCGGCGGGCTGGCGCTGCAGGTCAGCTTCGACTCCGGCGCGGTGCAGCGGGCGGTCTCGCAGATGGGCGTGGCCGGCACCACCGGCAAGCCGCCGGTGCTGCTGCTGGTGCGCGACGCCAGCGGCAACGTGATGGACAAGGACGCCCTGGCGCCGCTGTCCCAGGCCGTGGCTCAGCGCGGCTACAACGTGGTGCTGGCCGACCCCGGCAAGAGCGCGGACGCTCCCTCGGTGGCCAGCGCGGAGCCCGACCAGATCTTCGGCCTGGCCCGCCAGTACAAGACCGGCCTGGTCCTGCTCGGCCAGCTGCGCGCCGACGGCGCGGACTGGAACCTGGTTTCCGGCGGCCCGCAGCAGAAGTGGAACAGCACCGGCGCACCCACTCAGCAGACCCTGGTCGACGCCGGCAACGCGCTGTCCGACCGCCTGGGCAAGCAGCTCAACGTGATCGGCTCCGGCAATGTCGCGGGCAAGCTGTGGGTGAGCGGCGTGGCTTCCGCGCTGGACTACGCCAACCTGCTGGCGACGCTGCGCGCCGACCCGATGGTGCGCGAGGTGGTGACGCTGAGCGCGCAGAACGACGGCATCCTGTTCGCCGTGAAGACCGGCCTGCCGCTCAACGTGATGGCCGGCAGCCTGACCGCTGGCGGCCGCCTGCTCGAAGCGGACGCCCACAGCGGCGCCGACGCCAGCCTGCGCTGGGTGCACTGAGTCTCCGGCGGCAGGGAGCGCGGCGATGCCTGGCGGGCCGCTCTCACCCTGGCGCCACCTGCCCAACGCGATCACGCTGCTGCGCATCCTGCTGGTCCCGCCGATCGGCTGGGCCATCCTGGCGCGCGAGCCGCGCCTGGCCCTGGGCCTGGTCGCGCTGGCCGGCTTCACCGACGGCCTGGACGGTTTCCTGGCGCGGCGCTGCGGCTGGCAGAGCCGGCTCGGCGGCATCCTCGATGCGGCGGCGGACAAGCTGCTGCTGGTCACCTGTTTCGTACTGCTGGCGCTGACCGGCCTCGCGCCGTGGTGGCTGGCGGCCCTGGTATGCGTGCGCGACGCGGTGATCGCCACCGGCGCGCTGGCCTGGCGGTTGCTGATCGGCCCGCTGCAGCCGGAGCCCAGCCTGGTCTCCAAGGCCTGCACCCTGCTGCAGATCGTCTATCTGCTGGGCATCCTGGCCGGGAGCGCCGGCTGGCGGCTGGCGGCGATGAACCCGCTGGCCTGGCTGGTCGCCGCGCTGTGCCTGGCCAGTGGCGCGGACTACGTCTGGCGCTGGTCGCGCCGGGCCCGCGCGGCACTGCGCTGACAGCGCCGCGCGCATCAGTCACACTTGCGCGTGAGGCCATGCCGCCTGGCAAGCCGCCCTCGCCACCTCCCACGACGAGCCGCGACGAATGACCCAAGACATTTCCCGCCGCTGGCAGATGCTGGCGATCACCGCAGTGATCCTCTACCTGCTCTGGCTGCTGGCGCCGGTGCTGATGCCGTTCGCCGTGGCCGGCATGTTCGCCTATCTCGGCGACCCGCTGGCCGACCGCCTGGAGCGGCTGGGCATGGGCCGCACGGTGGCGGTGAGCGTGGTGTTCTTCGTGCTGCTGCTGGTGACGGTGGGCGCGCTGCTGCTGCTGATCCCGCTGATCTCGCGCCAGGTCGAGAACCTGGTGCAGAGCCTGCCGCATTACGTGGACTGGGTGCGCACCACCGCGCTGCCCTGGCTGCAGGCCAAGCTGCGGTTGGACCCGAACGCCTTCGACACCGACCGCCTGATCGCCGAGCTCAAGGACCACCTGGGCTCGCTCGGCGGCGTCGTATCCACCGTGCTGGGCAAGGTCACCCGCTCGGGCCTGGGCGTGATCGCCTGGATGACCAACCTGGTGCTGATCCCGGTGGTGGCGTTCTACCTGCTGCGCGACTGGGACCGCCTGGTGGCGTGGGTCGACGACATGCTGCCGCGCTCGATCGAGCCGACCATCGCCCACCTGGCGCGCGAATCGGACCTGGTGCTGGGCGCCTTCGTGCGTGGCCAGCTGCTGGTGATGCTGGCGCTGGGCATCTTCTACGGCGCGGGCCTGTCACTGCTCGGCTTGTCGGTGGGGCCGCTGATCGGCATGGTCGCCGGCCTGCTCAGCTTCGTGCCCTACCTGGGTTTCATCGTCGGCTTCGGCTCGGCGCTGATCGCGGTGCTGGTGCAGTACGGCGACTGGACCCACGTGTCGCTGGTGGTGGTGGTGTTCGTGATCGGCCAGCTGCTGGAAGGCTATGTGCTGGTGCCGCGCCTGGTCGGCGAGAAGATCGGCCTGCATCCGGTGGCGGTGATCTTCGCGGTGCTGGCCGGCGGCTATCTGTTCGGCTTCCTCGGCATCCTGCTGGCGCTGCCGGCGGCGTCCGTGATCCTGGTGGTGCTGCGCTATCTCAGCCAGCGATACCGGCATAGCGGACTGTATACGGAGGAAGGGCGGCAGGACCCGGTGATCGCGGAGATGGAAGTGGCGGTAGAGCAGAGCGAGGACGGCATCGAGGTGGATGTGAAAGAACACACCCGGAAGGATCGGGACGACCCGCAAGCATGATCCCGCAGCTGCCTCTTGCGCTGCGCTGGCCGCGGCGCCAGCGCTTCGAGCATTTCCATGACGGTTCCAACGCAGCCACCGTCGCTGCCGTACGCGAACTGGCGATGACGCCGCGCACACCCTGGCTCTACCTCGGCGGCTCCGCCGGCAGCGGCAAGAGCCACCTGCTGATGGCCGCCTGCCAGGCGGCGAGCGAAGCCGGCCGCACCGTGCAGTACCTGCCATTGGCCACGATCGGCCAGCACGCCGCGGCGATCCGCGGCGTGGCCGGCAGCGAGCTGCTGGCGCTGGACGACCTCGGCGCCATCGCCGGCGACCGCGAGGCCGAGCACGCGCTGTTCGACGTCTACAACCAGGCCCGCGCCGAAGGCCTGGCCATGCTGTTCGCCGCCGAAGCGATTCCCGCCCAGCTCGGCCTGGGCCTGCCGGACCTGCGCTCGCGCCTGGGCGCCTGCCAGCAGGCGGTGCTGAAGCCGTTGGATGACGCCGAGCGCCGCGCCGTGCTGAAGGGCCAGGCCGCCGGCCGCGGCATCGAGCTGGACGACACCGTGCTGGACTGGCTGTTCGCCCGTTACGCGCGCGACCTGGGCGCGCTGCTGGACCTGCTCGACAAGCTCGACAAGGCCTCGCTCGCCGCGCAGCGGCGCATCACCGTGCCGTTCCTGCGCGGCTTCCTCAAGGATCAGGGCTGATCCGTACCGATCGCGTAAACCCATCGGCGTAGGTTGGGGTGAGCCGCAGGCGAACCCCAACATTGCGGTGCGTTTGGACGTGACGATGTTGGGGTTCGCCTTCGGCTCACCCCAACCTACGCCTACGCTTTCAGCAGGCCCGGCGTCGACTGCGCGCCGATGATCTCGGTCATCGCCTGCACCACGTGCAGGTTGCCGGCGATGATGTTGCCGCTGGCCGGGATGCCGTCGCGGCCGGCGAAATCGCCGTAGCGGCCGCCCGCCTCGCGCACCAGCAGCACGCCGGCGGCCATGTCCCACGGCTTCAGGCCGATCTCGAAATAGCCGTCGTAGCGGCCGGCGGCCACGTAGGCCAGGTCCAGCGCGGCCGAGCCGGAGCGGCGGATGTCCTCGGCCTGGCCCAGCAGCACGCGCGTCATGTTGAGCTGCGCTTCCAGATGCTGGCGCTGGCGGTAGGGGTAGCCGGTGGCGATCATCGCGCCGCCCAGGTCCTCGCGGCGGCTGACGCGGATGCGGCGGTCGTTGAGGTAGGCGCCGTCGCCCTTGCTGGCGGTGAACAGCTCGCCGCGCAGCGGATCGAACACCACGCCGTAGACCGGCTCGCCCTTTTCCAGCAGGGCGATGGACACGGAGAAATGCGGGATGCCGCGCAGATAGTTGTGGGTGCCGTCGAGCGGGTCGATCACCCAGGTCAGCGGGCCCTTGCCCATCTGGCCGCTTTCCTCGGCGAGGATGGCGTGGCTCGGGTAGGCGCGGCGCAGTTCCTTGACGATCTCGGCTTCGGCCAGGCGGTCGACTTCCGAGGCGAAGTCCATGCGTTGTTTTTCCACGATATTGAGACCGTCGATGCGGTTCATATAGCGCAGGATCACGTTTCCAGCGGCGCGAGCGGCGCGCACCGCGACGTTGACGGCGGGTCTGGGCATGGCTTCGGCTTTTCGAAAGAACGGGGAGCGGCCGCGGAGTTTAGCAGGGAGGGGGAACGGGGAACAGGCAGCAGGGAACGGGGAACGGGGAACGGGGAACGGGGAACGGGGAACGGGGAACGGGGAACGGGGAACGGGGAACGGGGAACGGGGAACGGGGAACGGGGAACTTGAGAGTCTGGCAAATCGCCCTGAATGCAACGCTCTGACCGCATGCCACGAAGCAAGACACATCCATGGCTACCGCTCTACATATTCCCCGTTCCCCATTCCCTGCTGCCTGTTCCCCGTTCCCGCTATCCTTGCGCCCCTTCTCCGTCCACCGCCCTCCCATGCCGCCTACCGACCTCGCCTCCCTCGTCCGCTTCGTCCTGGTGCGCACCTCGCACCCGGGGAACATCGGCAGCTCGGCGCGGGCCATGCGCACCATGGGCTTCGGCCGCATGACCCTGGTCGCCCCGCACCGCTTTCCCCATGCCGAGGCCTCGGCCCTGGCCGCCGGCGCGGACGAGGTGCTGGCCGAAGCCGGCGTGCACGAAGGCCTGGTCGACGGCCTGGCCGGCTGCAGTCTGGCCCTGGGCCTGTCGGCGCGCCGGCGCGGCGTGGACCTGGAAGAACTCTCCCCGCGCGAAGCCGCCACGCGAGTGCTGGCCGCCGCCAGCCGCGGCGAGCAGGTGGCGCTGGTGTTCGGCAACGAGCGCACCGGCCTGGAGAACGAGGAGCTGGCGCGCTGCCACGCGATGGTGCGCATTCCCAGCGTGGACGATTTCAGCTCCTTGAATCTGTCGCAGGCGGTGCAGGTGATGGCCTATGAACTGCGCGTGGCCCTGCTCGGCGGCGAGGTGCCGGCGGCGCCGGTGCGCGACGACGCCGAGCCGCCGGCCGATGCGGCGCGCATGGAGCGCTTCTACGAGCACCTCGCCGAGACGCTGGACGACATCGACTTCCACAAGGGCCGCGCGCCGACCACGATCATGCTGAGGCTGCGCAAGCTGTTCCAGCGCGCGCAGATGGACGAGCGCGAGCTGCGCATCCTGCACGGCATCTTCGCCGACGCGCAGCGGATGGCTGGGCTTGCGAAGCAAGCCGGGGAACAGGGAAAAGGGAACGGGGAGCATTGACCTCGATACAAGCCAGATCTTGCGTCACCTAGGCATTCACAAGAACAAAACGCCGCAAAGTTGCGGGACCTCGCAAGTTCCCCGTTCCCCGCCCCTGAGCTACTGCTCGTCTTCGGCCATTTCGATCGGCCGCGCCGGCGTGATCAGCAGCTTGTCGATGCGTGCCCCGTCCAGGTCCACCACTTCGAAGCGGATGCCCTGCCAGGCGAACACCTCGCCGGTCTGCGGGATATGGCCGAGCACGGCCATCACCATGCCGGCGGCGGTGCGGTATTCGTGTTCCTGCTCGCCGGGCAGGTGGTCCACGTGCAGCAGTTCGCGCAGGTCGTCGGTGGAGATCGAGCCGTCGACCAGCCAGCTGCCGTCCTCGCGCGGCACGATCGGCGCGGTTTCCTCGCCGCCTTGGCTGCCGCGCTGGCTGGCGCCGACCACGGCCGAGAGCAGGTCGTTGAGGGTGACCAGGCCTTCGATGTCGCCGTATTCGTCCACCACCAGGGCCAGCTGGGTTTCGGCGTCGCGGAATTCTTCCAGCAGGTCCAGCGCGCGCGCCGTGGCCGGCACGAACAGCGGCTTGGCCATGCGGCCGAACAGGTCCGGCGAGCCGTGGCGGAAATTGCGCAGCAGGTGCTTCACCTCGACCACGCCGACCACGTCGCTTTCGTCGGCGCGGTAGACCGGATAGCGCGAATACGGCGTGTCGCGCAGCACTTCGTCGTTCTCTTCCGGCGTGGCGGCCACGTCCAGCCAGGCGATGCGGGTGCGCGGGGTCATCACGCTGTCCACCGTGCGGTCGCCCAGGCGCAGCACGCGGTTGACCATGTTGTGCTCGTCGGCGTCCAGCACGCCCTGCTCGGCGCTTTCGGCCACCAGCAGGCGGATTTCCTCTTCCGTCACCGCATCGCTGCCGCGCTTGGCCACGCGCAGCAGGCGCAGCAGCTGGCTGCTGGAGAAATTCAGCAGCCACACGAACGGCGCGGCGATGCGCGACAGCACCAGCATCGGCATGGCGACGAAGCCGGAGACCTTCTCCGGCGCCGACAGCGCCAGGCGCTTGGGCACCAGTTCGCCGATCACGATCTGGATGAAGGAGATCAGGGCGAAGCCCAGCACCAGGCCGATCACCTTGGCGTACGGCTCCAGCCAGGCCGCCCGGCCGCCGTGGATGGCCTCGGCGATGTGGTCGCCCAGGGCGTCGCCGGCGATGGCGCCGGTGACCAGGATCACCAGGGTCATGCCCACCTGCACGGTGGACAGGAAATGCTCGGGCGCCTCGGCATGGCGCAGCGCGACGCGGGCGCGCCGGCTGGTCTTGGCCATCTGCTTGAGGCGGCTCTTGCGGGAGGCGACCAGGGCCATTTCCGAGAGGGCGAAGAAGCCGTTGGCCAGCGCGAGCACGAAGACGGTCGCGATCTCGGTCAGCATCGGGGGGAAGCGGTAGCGGGTCGGGGCATGGCCGGGAGTGTAAGGCCTGCGGGGGCGGGGCCGGCAGCGGGGGCTTGCTGCCGGGGCTTAAGCCTGTCCTGTAACATATCCGTCAATTTTCCTTTCTTCCCATCGGCTTCCAGGCATTCCGCGCATGTTTTCACTGCAGACGATCTTCGGCAAAGGCGACAAGTTCTACGGCCTGCTCGAGCAAAGCGCGGAGGCGGTGCGGGAAAGCGCCCGCGCCCTGCACGAGCTGGTGACCCATAGCGACCGCGCCCCGGTGATGGCCGCCTTCGCCTCGGCCCGGGCGCGGGAGAAAGCACTGGCCGCGCAGATCAGCGAGGAACTGGTCAACACCTTCGTCACCGCGCTGGACCGCGAGGACATCGAGGCGCTGAACTCGGCGCTGTACAAGATCCCCAAGACGGTGGAGAAGTTCGCCGAGCGCTACGAGATCGTCGCCGCGCGCCTGTCCGACGTGGACTTCGCCCAGCGCGCCCAGGTGCTGGAGCAGGCCAGCGCGGTGGTGTCGGAAATGATCGGCGAGCTGCGCCGCGGCCTGCGCATCGACCCGGTGAAGAAGCTGCAGGACCGCCTGCAGACGCTGGAATCCGAAGGCGACCGCATGCTGCTGGCGCCGTACCGCACGCTGTACGTGGAAGGCAGCGACGCCATGCGCGCCATGCTGGCCAAGGACCTGTTCGAGCTGATCGAGAAAGCCATCGACAAGTGCCGCGACGTCGGCAACATCGTGTATTCCATCGTGCTCAAGAACTCCTGAGGCGCCCGCGATGAGCATGGTCTTCGCGGTGGTGCTGATCGCACTGGTCTTCACCTACATCAACGGTTTTCACGACACCGCCAACTCCATCGCCACGGTGGTGGCGACCAAGGTGCTGACGCCGGGCCAGGCGGTGATCCTGGCCGCCATCACCAACCTGATCGGCGCGCTGTGGGGCACCGCGGTGGCCAAGACGATCGCCGCCGGCCTGATCGACACCCACGTGGTGGCGGCTGGTTCCCAGCTGCTGATCTGCGCGCTGGGCGCAGCCACGGTGTGGAACCTGCTGACCTGGTGGCTGGGCCTGCCGTCCAGTTCCAGCCATGCCCTGGTCGGCGCCCTGGTGGGCGCGGCGATCGCGGCCTCGGGCGACAACTTCGCCGCCATCATCTGGTCGCAGGGCGGCGATCACTGGTGGCAGGGCAAGGGCGTGATCCCCAAGGTGGTGGTGCCGATGGTGGTGTCGCCGCTGCTGGGCTTCGTCATGGGCTTCCTGCTGATGGGCGCGCTGTATGCGCTGCTCGGCTGGTTCTCCAGCCAGAGCGGCCCGCTGCGCCGGCTCGGCCGCACGCCCTTCGTCAACAGCTTCTTCGGCAAGGCGCAGATCGTCTCGGCCAGCGCCATGGGCCTGGCCCATGGCATGAACGACGCGCAGAAGAGCATGGGCATCATCGCCCTGGCCCTGGCCGGCGCCACCGCCGCGGGCCAGTTCGACAGCCTGCCGTCGTGGCTGGGTTTCCTGCGCATCCATGGCTCGGCCGACGGCGGCTTCGACGTGCCGGCGTGGGTGGCGGTTGTGTGCGCGCTGACCATGGCCGGCGGCACCGCCGGCGGCGGCTGGCGCATCATCAAGACGCTGGGCCACAAGATGGTGAAGCTGCATCCCATCAATGGCTTCGCCGCCGAAGGCAGCTCGGCCGCGGTGATCCTCACCGCCTCGGCGCTGGGCGTGCCGGTGTCGACCACGCACAACGTGTCGGCTTCGATCATGGGCGTGGGCGCTGCCAAGCGCTGGAATGCGATCCGCTGGTCGGTGGTGGAGCGGATGGTGTGGGCGTGGATCCTCACCCTGCCGGTCACGGCGCTGCTGGCCTACGGCGCGGTGCGGTTGGCGCAGGCGCTGTCTTAAGAGCTCAGAAGTCGTCGCCGCCGTCGGCGACGACTTGTTCCAGCTCGTCGCCCAGTTCGCCCAGCTCGTGGATCACCCGCTGCAGTTCTTCGATCGAGAGCAGCTCGTAGGGGCGGTTCTCGCACAGGTGCAGGAAGGGCGAGCCGTCCAGGTCGGCCACGGCGAGGAAACCCACGCGCTGCTCCCAATTGAAGCGCAGGCAGCGGCGCGCGTCGGCGCCGGCCAGCGGGCCGATCGGGGTGGAGACGCGCAGGAAGCGGCGGCCGGCTTCGTCTTCCAGCTCGGCCAGGTAGATGCCCTGGTGCCGCCCGCGCGGCAGCGGCAGGTCGAAGCTGATCAGGTAGGGCCCGTTGTGGCGCAGCTCGTGCTTTGCGCCGATATGGGAACGCACGGCTTCGAAGTGATGCATGAGGCGGCTCCCGGCAGCAGAACGGGTTCCGCTACTCTGCCACGACTTTATGACGGCGCGCGCTAAGACTTACCGCTATAGGCCTTCATGCCGTCTCACCCCGGACACGCCATGAACGAACAGCACGCCCGCATTTTCGCCGCCATCGCCGCCATTCCCCCGGGCCGCGTCGCCAGCTACGGCGCCATCGCCGCCCGCGCCGGCCTGCCCGGGCGCGCCCGCCTGGTCGGGCGTGTGCTGGGCGAGGTGCCCGATGGCATGGAACTGCCGTGGTTCCGCGTGCTGCGTTCCAGCGGGCAGATTGCGTTTCCGCCGGGCAGCCGCGGGTTTCGCGAGCAGTCCAGGCGCCTGCGCGCCGAGGGCGTGGAAGTGAAGAACGGCAAGGTGCCGCTGTCGCGCTTCGGGCTGGATGCGGATATTGACCGCGCGCTGTGGGGCATGCCGGGCGATTGACGCTCGCCGCGCCGACCGCGAAATCGGAGCTCGCCTACACGATGAAGCGCCGCACGCCCGGGGCGCCGCGGGCCGCATTTGCTAGCATTCGGGGAATGTCTTCCTCTCCCCTCGACATTCTTCACAGCGTCTTCGGCTACACCAGCTTCCGCGGCCAGCAGCAAGCCATCGTCGAGCAGGTGGCGGAGGGCGGCGACGCCCTGGTGCTGATGCCGACCGGCGGCGGCAAGTCGCTGTGCTACCAGATTCCCGCCCTGCTGCGGCAGGGCACGGGCATCGTGGTGTCGCCGCTGATCGCGCTGATGCAGGACCAGGTCGACGCGTTGCGCGAGGCCGGCGTCGCCGCTGCCTATCTCAACTCCAGCCTGTCCGCCGAGGACCAGCGCGAAGTGGAGCGGCAGCTGCTGGCCGGCGAGCTGAATTTGCTCTACGTGGCGCCGGAGCGCCTGCTCACGCCGCGCTTCCTCGGCCTGCTGGAACGCACCGAGGTGGCGCTGTTCGCCATCGACGAAGCGCACTGCGTATCGCAGTGGGGCCACGATTTCCGTCCCGAGTACCGCGAGCTGGCGGTGTTGCACCAGCGCTTTGCGCAGGTGCCGCGCATCGCGCTCACCGCCACCGCCGACCCGCGCACGCGCGAGGAGATCGTCGAGCGCCTGGCGCTGCAGGACGCGCGCCAGTTCCTGTCCAGCTTCGACCGCCCCAACATCCGCTACCGCGTGGCCCTGCGCCACAACGCGAAGCGCCAGCTCACGGATTTTCTCGAGGGCCATCGTGGCGAAGCCGGCATCGTGTATTGCCTCAGTCGCCGCAAGGTCGACGAAACCGCGCAGTGGTTGGCCGAGGCCGGCATTGCCGCGCTGCCTTATCACGCCGGGCTGGACGCGGCCACGCGCGCGGCGAACCAGCAGCGCTTCCTGCGCGAGGACGGCGTGGTGATGGTGGCCACGGTGGCCTTCGGCATGGGCATCGATAAGCCGGACGTGCGCTTCGTCGCGCACCTGGACCTGCCGCGCAGCATGGAAGGCTATTACCAGGAGACCGGCCGCGCGGGACGCGACAGCCTGCCGGCCGAGGCCTGGATGATCTACGGCCTGTCCGACGTGGTGACAATGAGCCAGATGATCGCCCAGTCCGAATCCGCCGACGAGCGCAAGCGCGTGGAGCGGCAGAAGCTGGAATCGCTGCTCGCCTATGCCGAAGCCACCGAATGCCGCCGCGTGCGCCTGCTCGGCGCGTTCGGCGAGACCTATGCGGGCCCCTGCGGCAACTGCGACAACTGCCTGGAGCCGCCGAAAACCTGGGACGCCACCGTACCCGCGCAGAAGGCGCTGTCGGCGGTGTACCGCAGCGGACAGCGCTTCGGCTCCGGCCACGTGATCGACATCCTGCGCGGTGTGGACAGCGAGCGCATGAGCCAGCTGCGCCACGATCACCTGAGCACCTTCGGCATCGGCGCCGACATGGACGAAAAACAATGGCGTTCGGTATTCCGCCAGCTGCTCGCCGCGGGGCTGCTGGAAGCGGAAGGCGAGTACGGCACGCTGCGCCTCACCCGCAGCAGCCGCGAGGTGCTGACCGGCAACCGCGAAGTGCTGCTGCGCGAGGACACGCGGCCGGAACGCCGCTCGCGCCGCCGCCGCGACAGCCAGCTGGTCACCGGCAGCAGCCTGGGCATCGAAGCCTACGAGCAGCCCATGTGGGATGCGCTGCGCGCCCTGCGCGCGAAACTCGCGAAGCAGCATGGCGTGCCGGCTTATGTGATCTTCCACGACGCCACCTTGCTCGCGATGCTGCGCGAGCTGCCGGCGAACGAGGCGGAGATGGGCTCGATCAGCGGCGTGGGCAAGGCGAAGCTGGAGCGGTACGGGCGGGATTTCCTGGCGGTGATCAACGCGCAGGAGTGATGTCGACGTGCGGCTCTTGCTCGTCATCCCGGCGTAGGCCGGGATCCAGTGGCGACAGCGCTCATGGAACGCGGGAAGCCAGCCGGCATCACCAGCGGAGCCTGCGGCGACCATCGAGTGATATCGCCACTGGATCCCGGCCTGCGCCGGGATGACGAGAGTGGAGGTTGAGGAAAGGCCGAAAATGCGCCTTCGCGCTTGTGCCGCACGCCCCAAGCCCTTACAACACCTAGACGCGCCACGACGAGCCTGCTTGTCCACCACGGCGCCCCCGCGCTCCCTCAGCGCCCGGGTACCCGCTCATCACCGGAAGGACCGCCGCCATGCATGACGCCCCTCTTATCGGCACCATCGTCGGCGGCATCGTGCTCGCCTTCTTCTTCGCCGCCATCGCGCACCGCCTGCGCCTGCCGCCGCTGGCCGGCTATCTGCTCGCCGGCGTGGTGTGCGGACCGTTCACCCCGGGCTTCGTCGCCGACGGCCATCTGGCGCACCAGCTGGCGGAGATCGGCGTGGTGCTGCTGATGTTCGGCGTCGGCCTGCACTTCTCGCTGAAGGATCTGCTCTCGGTCAAATCCATCGCCATCCCCGGCGCGCTCGGGCAGATGGCGGTGGCCACAGTGCTGGGCATGCTGCTGGGCTGGGCGCTGGGCTGGCCGATGGTGCAGAGCTTCGTGTTCGGCCTGGCGCTGTCGGTGGCCAGCACCGTGGTGCTGCTGCGCGCGATGGAAGAGCGCCGGCTGATGGAGACCGAGCGCGGGCGCATCGCGGTGGGCTGGCTGATCGTCGAGGACCTCGCCATGGTGCTGGCGCTGGTGCTGCTGCCGGCCATCGGCGCGTCGCTGAATGCCGGGCAGTCGATGTCCTTCGGCGAGATCGCCATGACCGTCGGCATCACCATCGGCAAGGTGGTGGCCTTCGTGGCGGTGATGCTGATCGTGGGCAAGCGGCTGATCCCCTGGCTGCTGCAGGTGATCGCGCAGACCGGTTCGCGCGAACTGTTCCGCCTGGCCGTGCTGGCGATCGCGCTGGGCGTGGCCTTCGGCGCCGCGGGGCTGTTCGGCGTGTCGTTCGAGCTGGGCGCGTTCTTCGCCGGCATGATGATGGGCGAGTCGAAACTCGCGCACGACGCCGCCGAGGAAACCCTGCCGCTGCGCGATGCGTTCGCCGTGCTGTTCTTCGTTTCCATCGGCATGCTGTTCAATTACCAGGTGCTGCTGTCCGAGCCGCTAGTGGTGCTGGCCGCGCTGGCGATCATCGTGATCGGCAAGTCGGTGGCGGCGCTGGGCATCGTGCTGGCCTTCCGCAAGCCGATGACCACCGCGCTCACCATCGCCACCAGCCTGGCGCAGATCGGCGAGTTCTCCTTCATCCTGATCGGCGTGGGCGTGGCGCAGAACCTGGTGACCAAGGAAGCGCAGGACGTGCTGCTGGCCGCGGCGATCCTGTCCATCCTGATCAATCCGCTGCTGTTCAAGCTGCTCGATCGCGCCAAGGCGCGGATGGATGCGCGCGCGGCCGCCGCCGAGGCGGAGCAGGGCGGCACCGCCGCCGTGCCGCTGCAGCCGACCGAGCTGAGCGGGCACGTGGTGGTGGCCGGCTACGGCAAGCTCGGCCAGCTGCTGGGCGAAGCAGTGCATGCCACCGGCCTGCCGCTGCTGGTGCTGGAAGAGGAAAAAGACCACGTCGATACCTTGCAGCAGCAGGGCATCGAGACCCTGGTGGGCAATGCCTCCAGCGACGAAGTGCTGGGCGCCGCCAACCTGCCGGAAGCGAAGGCGCTGCTGGTGACCTTGCCGCAGGCGTTCGAGAGCGGCGAGGTGGTGCGCGCGGCGCGGCAGTTGAATCCAAGGCTGCGCATCATTGCGCGGGCGGATTCGGAGGAGTGCCGCGAGCATCTGCAGAAGCAGGGTGCGGATATGGTGGTGATGGGCGAACGGGAGCTGGCGCGGGCGATGACCGAAGGTCTGGCGCCTGCGTAGGTTGGGGTGAGCGCAGCGAACCCCAACGAACCTCGCGGCCGTGCTGCAAGTTGGGGTTCGCTGCGCTCACCCCAACCTACGTTGCGTTCAGCCCGTCATGCGCCAGCGCTCTCCCGGCTCATCCGGATCGCGCCCATGCGTCATCGCCGCGGCCTGCCGCAGATAACGCCACTCTTCCAGCGATGCCGGCAGCCGCGCCTGCGGCCACGCCTCGCGCAGCGCGGCCAGTGCCTGCTCGGCGCTGTCGTAGCGTCCGGTCTCTTGCATGTCGAACATGCTGCGCCAGCGGCGTCCGTGGCGGACGATGCGGAACAGCCCTGCCTTCGCGGGGAATACGTATTGGGCCAGCATGAAGCGGTTCTTGCCGTGGGGGACGGTGTCCGCATAGCGTGCGCGCGGCCTATGACCGGATCGTGATTCGGCGAAGACGGCTTTGTGGCTCTTCGTGAAATCTCCGTTCATCCGCTGATGGAAAACAAACGGCCCGCCGAAGCGGGCCGTTCGCGTGCTGCGGTGAGCGCCGCTTACTTGCGGTCGGCGGCGGTCTTGTCGCGGGCGGCGCGGAACTCGGAGTCCTTGCTCCAGTCCGGCCACTGGTTCGAATTGGCCAGCTCGCTGCCCAGCGTGTAGAGGATCTGCAGGTCGCGCGCCATGCCGGTGAACGACCAGCCGGCCTCCCACTCGTCCGAGGGCTGGTGGTAGTGCTTGTCGGTGTATTCGTCCTCGGCCTGCTTGCCTGCCGCCAGGCCGCCGTCGACCCAGTCGTTGCCCGAGCCGAACGAGATCGCCGGCACGCCGCGCTTGGCGAAGGAGAAATGATCGGAGCGGAAGAAGTGGCCCGCTTCCGGCTTCGGGTCCGGCGAGTAGCTGAGGTTCCAGCGCTTGGCGGTGGCGATCAGGTCGTCCAGCAGATCCAGCCTGGCGCTGCCGGAAATGGTGAAGTTGCGCGCCGGACCGTGCGGGTCGAGCGCGTCGAGATTGATCACGCCCACCGTCTTGCCCAGCGGGTAAAGCGGATTGGCCGCGTAGTACTCGGAGCCGAGCAGGCCTTTCTCTTCCGCGGTGACGTTGAGGAACACGATGGAGCGCTCCGGCTTGGGTGCGCTCTTGAACGCGCGCGCCAGCTCGATCAGCGCCGCCGTACCGGTGCCGTTGTCCACTGCGCCATTGTAGATCTTGTCGCCCTTGGCATCGGGTGCGCCGACGCCCAGATGATCCCAGTGCGCGCTGTAGATCACGGTCTCGTCCGGATGCTTGGCGCCGTCGATGCGGCCGACGACGTTGTGCGAAGTGATGACCTTGCTGTCCACCTTGTAGCTGGCGGAGAAGCTCTCGCCCTTCAGCGTCACCGGCTTGAACTCGCGCGTCTGCGCCTGCTTCTTCAGCACATCGAAGTCGAGGCCGGCGCGCTTGAACAGATCCACGGCGAAATCGCGCTGGATCCATGCTTCCACCTGCGGATGCGTCTCGGCCGGCTTGTCGCGCACGATGTCGAACATCGCATTGGTGTTGGAGTTCTTCACCGTGTTCCAGCCGTAGGACGCCGGCTCCGTCTCGTGCACGATCAGCACGCCGGCCGCGCCCTGGCGTGCGGCTTCTTCGTACTTGTAGGTCCAGCGGCCGTAGTAGGTCATGGCCTTGCCGCCGAAATCGCCCTGGCCGGTCTCGAAATCCGGATCGTTGATCAGCACCACGGCGATCTTGCCGTGCAGGTCCACGCCCTTGAAGTCGTCCCAGTGGCGCTCCGGCGCCTTCACGCCGTAGCCGACGAAGACCAGCGGGGCGTCCTTGATCGCCACCTGTTTGGAACCGTCCATCGCGGCGCGCACGGCGATCTGCTCGCCCTGGGTCAGCGCCTGCGGCTTGCCGTCGACCGATACCGACAGCGCCGGCGTGCCGGCGATCTCCGCGCGCAGCAGCGGCACGGCCTGGGTCCAGGCGCGCTTGCCGTTCTTCAGGTCGCCGCCCGGCTGCAGGCCGGCGGCCTTGTACTGGGCGATCAGGTAATCGACGGTCTTGGTCTCGCCGGCGGTGGCGGGGCCGCGGCCTTCGAACGCATCGGAAGAAAGCGTCTTCACGTCGGCCGAGAGGCGATGCGGATCGAAGCTCGGCGCTTCGGCCGCCAGCACGGCGCTGGAAATGGACAGGGCGAGTAGCGAAAGGGCGAGTCGTTTCACGGGCGTTACCTGTGGGGAAAACGGACTCAATCATAGAGCGTGGTACGCGCGCCGGTCCCGTTTCTTTTTGGATCGAGATAATGTCAAAGAGTCCTAGAGACAGTTCCTGCCGTATGGAACTGCATCACAGAACGCCTGCGCACAGGCTCCCTACCATGCGCGCCGGGGAGCTAAGTGTTCGACTTCCCGCGGCGTGTCGACAGGGGGCTAGGGATAGCAGGCTCGACGCAATCCACATGGCCGTGAACGCCGCCTATTTATTTCGCCGTCCGGCGCATCGCGCGAACGGCTTTCGGGGATGGATATCCAGATATGCAAAGCGCCGGGGCGTGAGCCACCGGCGCTTTGCATATGCGGGAGGTTGATTCGCGCGGGATCAGTCGGTACCGATCACCTTGCCCGTATGCGGATCGATCTGCAGCTTTACGTCGGCGCCGGCGGGGTTCTCCGCCTTGGCGCGCCACAGGCCATCCTTGAAATCCACATCGTGCACGTGGGTGTAACCGGCGGTGGAGAGCGAGGCGCGCACGTCGGTTTCGCTGAGGCGCGAGACTTGTTCGTCGGGATACGCCTCGCCGGTGCGCGGATCGATCTTGACGGTGACGCTGCGACCGTCCGCGCTTTTTGCGCGGGCCCGCCACATGCCGTCGCGGAATTTCAGATCGTGGATCTTCTTGTAGCCCTGCTGCTCGAGCTGGTTGTGCACCTGCCGTTCGGTCAGCGCGTCCTGCGCCATCGCGAGCGGAGCGGCCAGCGCTACGGCGAGCGCCAGTGCGGTGGCCAATGAAGAAGGATGAAGCTTCATCGACGTCTCCTCTTTGCGGTGGGGAATGGAGCCCGTCGAGTCTTCCTTCGGCGGACGCAACCTCGGGTGAACGAGGACGCCGCGTACACGAAGCGAAAGATGCGCTGAATAGCGCGCTGCTTGGATAGCTAGGAAAAAATCCCGGCGGCGAGTCGCTCCGACGACCTCGCCGCCGCTGGCGTGCTCGCCAGTACCGGCCATCCCCGGCAGTAGGAAGGTGGCCCGCGGCGAGGGTCGGGCTGGCAAGGGGGCACGTGCAACTGACCTCGCCGCGGGCACCTGAGCATCGTGCCGATGAGGCTCGACGCCCGGAATCAGATAAGTCCTATTAGGCGAGCCGGGTGCCGCGCGGTTCAGTCCGGGAAGTTCTGCAGCTTGTGCTCGAACGCAGCCATATCGCCGACGAACCAGAACATCGCTCCGCGATTGGTCTCATGCGCGAAATCGCGCAGCGCCTTGCTGCGTTCCAGCCACGCATCGATGTTGCCGATCACCGCGACACGCACGCCGTAGTTGACGAACTTCTGCAGCATCGCGCCGGCCAGGCGGGTGTCGAGGCGGAAGAAGTCTTCGTGCAGACGTTCGGCGGGCAAGGCGACCCACGTGGCCTCGTGCACGCCGGCCTCGGCGATCAGATCGTTCGCGTCGCGCTCCTGCGCCAGCAGCGGACCTTGCGCGGCATAGACCAGCACACGGGTGCCGGCGAGCGTGGAGATGCCTTCGAGCATGTTCCTGATCCTTCCGTGGGGCGTGGCGCGCGGCTCAGTTCATCAGCTGCTGCAGATAAGTCACTACTTCCTCTTCCGGGAGGAAGGTGAGCACGTCGTCCACTTTCAAGCCGTACTTGCGCTTGATGTCCATGAACTCGGTCCTGGCCAGCGCCAGGCGCTGCTCCGGATTGAGGCGGGCCAGTTCGTCGCGCGACAGCGGCGCGGAAGGTTTGCGATCGACAGCTGCGAGTTCTTCCTGGAACTGACGCCAGATATCGTCAGAAATGCGAGTAGGCATTGCTGCGGGGGTTCTTGTCGGGAGGAGGGGAATGTAGCAGCCGCATCGCCGGATGCTAGCGGTTGATGATGGCCTGGGCGCCGCGCACCAGGATGCCGCTGCGCGATTCGCCGGGATGTTCGGCGACATAGCGGTCGATCATCTTGAGCAGCGGCTCCGGCACGGTGATGTTCACGCGGATGGCCTTGGCGGTGAGCCTGGAGGTGTCGACGTCGATGACGTGCCAGGCCCACCGGGTGGCCGGGAAATGCCTTGGGCCGCCCCTGGGGTCCTTGCCCGAGATCAGGTCGGCGAGATTCGACGCGGCGGGAAAGTCCTTGCCTTCGCTCACCACGTCTTCGAGCGCGAACAGGATGGCTTCTTCGGCCTGGGCCAGGGCTTCGTCCAGCGTGTCGCCGGCGCTGAATACACCGGGGAAGTCGGGGACGATGACGCCGAAGGCGGTTTTATCGTTGCCGGTTTCGATGACGACGGGGTAACGCATAGGCACCTCGGGCAAGGCTCAAAGGCCGGCCTGCTTGAGTATGGCGGCGACCAGTCCCTTGCCCAGGTCCTTCTTGGGATGAGGAATGATCACCGTGATCCGGGCCGCATTGCGCAGCTTGTGGTGGCTGCCGCGGACGCCGACCAGAAAGAAGCCTTTGGATCGGAGGAGCTTGAGAAGGTCGGCGCTGTTCATGGCTTTTATACACACGTAGTGTGTATCGGTCAATGGGCGAGGGGCGAACAGCGACAGGCTAGAGGCCGGCGCGGGCCGATCGGCGTAACCAGGCCTGCTTTTGGGCTTGCGCTTACGCTGCACCGGGCAGGGCGCGGACTATCCGATGCGCATGCGCTTCGTTCGACGGGTATGCGCGACGACGCGAGCGCGACGCACCGCTCGTCGAACGAACGATCCGATCTTTAGCAAGCCTGGGATTTTTGCGGCTGCTTCAGCGCAACGCTGGAAAACCGCTTGAGATGGTGGCCGAGGACGGAATCGAACCGCCGACACGGGGATTTTCAATCCCCTGCTCTACCAACTGAGCTACTCGGCCAGAAGTGCTGACGACCAGGAAGGTCATCGGTACTGCGTGGAGCCGCGCATTAAACCGAAGTTCGCCGCGGCCGTCAAGAATCCGCGTCGGGCGCCACATAGCCTTCCGGCTGTGCGACGTCGCCGCCGAACAGGAATTTTTCCATTTCCTCGCCCAGGAACTTGCGCGCCTTCGGGTCCAGCGGGTTGAGGCGGTATTCGTTGATCAGCATGGTCTGGTGCGCCAGCCATTCCTGCCAGGCGGGCTTGGAGATTTCCGCGTAGATGCGCTGGCCGAGCGGGCCGGGCCAGGGGGCGAAGTCCAGGCCTTCGGCTTCGATGCCGAGCTTGGCGCAGCGGATGGTACGGCTCATCGCGGAGTTTCCTTAAAGACTTTGCAGCAGGGTGCGCACGGGAGCGGGCAGGCCGAGCGCGGCGAGGTCGCCGGTGTCGCACCAGCGCAGCGCGGGATTATCGGCGATGGCGCGATGCGCTGTCGCGCCGTCGAACAGCAGCGGCTCCACCTGCAGGCGGTAATGGCTGAAGACGTGCACGAAGGGCGTGAGCGCCTGGGCATCGTCGATACGCGCCAGCTGCTGCGCCTTGCGCCAGGCCTCTTCGGTGCCCTCGGCTTCCGGCAGGCTCCACAGGCCGGCCCATACGCCCTGCGGGCCGCGGCGTTCCAGCAGCACGCGGCGGCGTTCGTCGCGCAGCAGCAGCATTACGGTGGAGCGCGTGGGCACGGCCTTGCCGGGCTTGGCGCTGGGTAGTTGCGCGGTGAGCTGGTCGCGTTTCGCCACGCAGTCGGCGGCGACGGGGCAGTCCTCGCACTTCGGCTTCGAGCGTACGCAGACGGTGGCGCCCAGATCCATGATCGCCTGCGTGTAGTCGGCGACGCGCGCGGCCGGCGTGTACGCCTGCGCATGCCGCCACAGTTCTTTTTCCACCGCGCTCTGCCCGGGATGCCCGTGGATGCCGAGATGGCGTGTCAGCACGCGCTTGACGTTGCCGTCCAGGATGGCGAAGCGCAGCCCGTGCGCCTGCGCCAGGATGGCACCGGCGGTGGAGCGGCCGATGCCGGGCAGGGCAGCGAGCGCATCGAAATCGCGCGGCAGTTCGCCGCCGTGCTGTTCCACGCACAGCTGCGCGGCGCGATGCAGAAAGCGGGCGCGGCGGTAGTAGCCCAGGCCCGACCACAGTGCGAGCACCGTGTCCTCATCCGCCGCGGCCAGGTCGCGCAGCGTCGGCAGCGAGCCGACGAAGCGCTGGAAGTAGGGAATCACCGTGCCGACCTGGGTCTGCTGCAGCATCACCTCCGACAGCCATACGCGGTAGGCATCGCGCGGATGCTGCCAGGGCAGGTCGTGGCGGCCATGGCGGTCGAACCACGCCAGCAGCCGGGTGGCGAAATCGGGCATCGCGAGCTTGCTCATTTCGGTGCGCGCGGCGCGGCGGACTTGCTGTCGGCGGGCGCGGCCGCGGAAGCCGCGGACACCGGGGCGACGCCGGTCTTGATGCTCAGGCCTTCGATGCTCACGCCGCCGCTTTCCAGCTTGGCGATCTCGGCGGTGCCGCTGCCGGGCGGCACGCTCAGGCGCGGACCCTGCGGATGGTTGAGCTGCGCCCACCAGTCGGCCAGCGCCAGCGGCGGCAGGCGCAGGTCGGCGTGGTTGCCGGGGCCGTCGAGCTTGACCGCCAGCAGCAGCGGGTCGACCTGGTTGGCGGGAGTCAGCACCAGCGAGGTGTCGTAGACGCCGGCCTCGGCGTGATCGAGCTTGCCGCGCAGGCGCAGCGAGGCATCGGCGGCGCCGTGCCAGTGTGCGTCGCCGGACAGTTGCAAGGTGAGCGTGCTGCCTTGGGAGAAGTGCACGCCCAGCGCATCCAGTTGCAGCGTGTCGCCCTTCAGGCGCGGCGTCGCCGACAGATCCAGCTGCAGCGGTTCGCCCGCTGCATCCTTGGCGGAAATCGACAGCGGAAACGGCTGGCCGGAGATCAGGCTGCCGGTATCCAGCGACACGTCGCCCAGCAGCAATTGATTGCCGCGCACCAGGCTGCCGCGCGTCACGCGCACGCCGGCGTCGATGCGCGGAATCTGCGGCGGCTCGCCGGCCGAACGCGGCGGCAGGCTGGCGGCCCAGGCTTCCAGTGCGTCCAGGTCCACGCGCGGAGAATCGATCTCCAGCCGCGAAATCACCGTCTCCTTGCCCAGCAGCGCGCGCCACGGCAGCTGCAGGCGCCCGCGCGCGGCGAGCAGGATCGGCATGCTGGCGTCTTTCGCGCTCAGCGTGAGCCCCTGCAGTTCCAGCGCGGGGCGCGGGAACAAGGTGGGGCTGGCGGGGCTGGCGAGATTGAGCACCAGGCCGGCGTTGCTGGCTTCGCGCTGCAGCAGCGCGGTGAAGCGGCTCGGCTGCAGCAGCAGGTACAGCGAGATCACCGCGGTCAGCAGCCCGACCAGCGCCAGGCCGCCGACGCTCCACA
The DNA here is from genome assembly GCF_012275375.1 of Dyella sp. SG609. Lineage (GTDB taxonomy): Bacteria > Pseudomonadota > Gammaproteobacteria > Xanthomonadales > Rhodanobacteraceae > Dyella_D > Dyella_D marensis. Next base: position 406,611 of record NZ_JAAZQJ010000003.1, read on the forward strand.
GCGCGATGCGCAGCCAGCGCGGCAGGGTCACTCGCATGGCTGGCGCATACCGTCAGGCACCGATGCTGGCCGGCAGCAGGCCGTCCACGTAATCCTGGGCGTCGAACACGCGCAGGTCCGTGGCGCTTTCGCCCAGGCCGACATAGCGGATCGGCAGCCCGAACTCGCGGGCCAGCGCGAACACCACGCCGCCCTTGGCGGTGCCGTCCAGCTTGGTCACCACCAGGCCGGTCACGCCCACGATCTGGCGGAACTGGCGCACCTGGCTCACCGCGTTCTGGCCGGTGGTGCCGTCGATCACCATCAGCACCTCGTGCGGCGCGTCGGCGTCGAGCTTCTTCAGCACGCGGGCGATCTTGCCCAGCTCGTCCATCAGGCCGCCCTGGGTATGCAGGCGGCCGGCGGTGTCGGCGATCAGCACGTCGGCGCCGCGCGAGCGCGCGGCCTGCAGCGCATCGAAGATCACGCTGGCCGAATCGGCGTCCTGGCCCTGCGCGATCACCGGCACGCTGTTGCGCGCGCCCCAGGTCTTGAGCTGTTCCACCGCGGCGGCGCGGAAGGTATCGCCGGCGGCGAGCAGCACCGCGCGGTTCTCGTCGCGGTAGCGGCGCGCCAGCTTGCCGATGGTGGTGGTCTTGCCGACGCCGTTGATGCCCACGGTGAGCACCACGAAGGGCTTGCGTCCGCTGACGTCGAGCGGCTGCTGCACCGGCGCCAGCAGGGTCACCAGTTCCTTGCGCAGCGCGGCCAGCAGGGCGGCGGCGTCGCCGAACTCGCGCTTGTGCATGCGCTTGCGCAGGTCTTCCACCAGCGAGGTGCTGGCTTCGATGCCGACGTCGGCGGTGATCAGGGTGGTTTCCAGCTCGTCGAGCAAAGCGTCGTCGAGCTTGGGGTTGCGGCTGAACAGCGAACTCAGGCCGCGCGCGAAGGAGCTGCCGGACAGGCGTTCGCGCCAGCTGCGCTTGGCCGGAGCGGCTTCGGCGGCGGGGACTTCGAAGGGGTGTTCCTCGGTGTCGGGTTCGGCCGGCGGGGCGGCTTCCGACAGTGCCTCGCCGAGCGCGGGGTTATCCAGCGAGCCGGCATCCGCGTCGTGCGGAATGGCCGCGGCCGGAGCGTCGGCGGCCTGCTCGTCTGCAGCCTGCTCGGCCGGCGGCGGCGTGGGCGTCTCGGCGGGTTTCTTCTTCCAGAACTTGAGCATTGCGGCGGGGATTCGAAGACAATGCCGCCCATGCTACCACCCCCGACTTTTCCTCCCCGACTCCCAGCCGGCACCCCGCGCATCGCGGCGCGGCCGCGGTTCACATGAGCGGCGCGGCCGGGCGCATCCGCATCATCGGCGGCACGCTGCGCAATTCCCGTCTGGACGTACCCGGACTGCCGGGCCTGCGCCCCACCGCCGAGCGGGTGCGCGAAACGCTGTTCAACTGGCTGGCGCCGGTGATCGCCGGTGCGGAATGCCTGGATCTGTGCGCAGGGACCGGGGCGCTGGGCATCGAGGCGCTGTCGCGCGGCGCGGCGCGCACGCAGTTCGTGGAGCGCGATCCGCGCGCGGCGCAGGCCCTGCGCGGCAACCTTGTCCGCTTGAAGGCGGCCGGCGGCGAGGTGGCGGCGGCGGATGCCGGGGCTTACCTGCAAGGCCCGGCGCGGCCGTACGGCGTGGTCTTCCTCGACCCGCCCTTCGCGCTGGAGCTGTGGGAGCCGCTGTCCAGGCGGCTGGAAAGCGGCGGCTGGCTGTCGCCTTCGGCGTGGATCTACGTCGAATCGCCGCGCGGCAAGACGCTGAGCCTGCCGCCTGCATGGCAGCTCCATCGCGAGGGCCATGCCGGCGAGGTGCGCTACGCACTCTATCGGCGGGTTGCCTGAGCCAGCCCAGGCGCTAAGCTACCGGTCCTTTTCGCCGCAGCGTCGAAGCCCACGTGAATCCGCCGGTCAATACGCGTCTCGCCGTCTATCCGGGCACCTTCGATCCGATCACCAACGGACACGCCGACCTGGTCGCGCGCGCCGCGCCGCTGTTCGAGCGGGTGGTGGTGGCCGTGGCCGAAAGCCAGAACAAGGGAGGCAAGGGCCCGGGCTTCAGCCTCAACGAGCGCATCGCGCTGGCGCGGCTGGCCCTGGCCGACCTGCGCAACGTGGAAGTGCGCGGCTTCGACTGCCTGCTGGCGGACTTCGTGCGCGAAATCCACGCCGGCGTCATCATCCGCGGCCTGCGCGCGGTGTCGGACTTCGAATACGAATTCCAGCTGGCCAGCATGAACCGCCATCTGATTCCCGGCGTGGAAACGCTGTTCCTCACCCCGGCCGAGCAGTACAGCTTCATCTCGTCTTCGCTGGTGCGCGAGATCGGCCGCCTCGGCGGCGACATCTCCGGTTTCGTGCACCCGGCCGTGCAGCAGGCGATGCGCCAGCGCCGTATCTAGGGAACCTCTGATCTATTCCTACGTACCCGGCATGACGTCCAGAAGGCCCGCAGGCGTGGCCGCGCGGCGCCGGGAAGACTGGCCGTCTTGCCAAGTCGCGCGGCCACGCCTGCGGGCCTTCTGGACGTCATGCCGGGTACGTAGGAATAGATCAGAGGTTCCCTAAGCGTGGTTTGCATCGGGGGCGCTCGTGTATGCTCCCGGCCATCCTGCGGACAGGGGCAGCGTTCCCGTCAGCGGCACCGGAGGGTCCTGTCTTCCGGGATCCACCTCCAGACTTCCAAGAACTCCAGGGTGACCACCATGTACAAGTACGCACTCCTTGCCGCCATCGCGCTCGGCTCGCTGGCCCTCGCCGGCTGCAACAAGGGCGAGGACGAGAACGCCAGCCAGGCCACCACGCAGACCGCGCAGGTTTCCAAGCCGACCGACCCGAACGACGCCAAGGCCTGGAACGCGTACCTCGGCCAGATCGTGCAGAAGAACATGCAGGGCATGACCGCCGATCGCCCGTACCCCTACCTGGTGAACGCCGGCGACAGCGACGACGACAAAGCCAAGCGCGACCGCCAGCTGTCGAACGTGCAGGACACCGTGGCCCGCGGCGTGCTGCCGGGCAATATGCTGGTGTTCGCCGGTCCGGAATCGGCCAAGACCGCCGACCTGATCATCGAAGCCTTCAAGGATGCCAAGCCGGGTTCCTTCAAGGACGTGATCATCCTGTTCATCGGCGACCAGGCCGACGAGGCGCGCGTCACCACCGCGCTGCAGCCGACCGGCGCCAAGCTGCGCTTCGTGGCGATGTAAGCCAGGGTTGCGGCCTTCGCGGCAAGAACCCGCGGCGTGCAGACGCCGCGGGTTTTTTATTGGGCGAAATCCCGGGCCCCGGGCCGATTGCTGCGCCGCGGCATCCGGCGCTACCGTGTACACTCGCGCGATGTCCCTGAAAATCCTCGATACCTGCGTCAACTGCGACGTATGCGAACCGGTCTGTCCGAACAAGGCTATCTCGCTGGGCGAGGAGTACTACGTGATCGACCCGGCGCTGTGCACCGAGTGCGTGGGGCATCATGACGAACCGCAATGCATCGAGGTCTGCCCGGTCGAATGCATCCTGGTCGACCCCGAGCACACCGAGACGCAGGAACAGCTTCAACTCAAGTACCGCCAGTTGATGAACGAGGGGCAGGCATGAGGTTTTCCGTGAAGTGGCCGGCGCTGCGCGCCCGCGCCGTGCTGTTGGGCCTGCTGCTGGTCAGTGGCGCCGCCTGTGCGGATGGTCCGCATAACGTTCCCGCCGCGGCGAAGACGCCAATCGCGCTGAAGGGCCCGGGCAAGGCCGCCATCGCCAGCGCCAACTTCCACGCCACCGAGGCCGGCCTCGAAGTGATCGCCAAGGGCGGCAACGCCTTCGACGCGGCGATCGCGGTGGCCTCCGCGCTGTCGGTGGTGGAACCGGAAAGCTCCGGCATCGGCGGCGGTTTCATGGCGGTGCTGCACCGCGCTGCCGACGGCAAGGACATCTTCATCGATGCGCGCGAGACCGCGCCGGCTTCGGTGAACGCCAAGGACTACCTCAGCGCCGACGGCTCGCCCAACCGCGACGCCGCGCTCAACGGCCCGCTCTCCGCCGGCATTCCCGGCGAACCGGCCGGCCTGGCCTGGCTGGCCAGGCACTACGGCAAGCTGCCGCTGAAGGAGTCGCTGGCCCCGGCGGTGCGCCTGGCCCGCGACGGTTTCGAGCCGGACAGCCGCCTGCTCAACGCCATCGAGGAACGCCAGAAGGACATCCGGCGCTGGCCCGCTTCCGCCGCCAAGTTCCTGCCGGGCGGCAAGGTGCCGGGCAAGGGCGAGACCTGGCGCGATCCCGGCCAGGCCCGCACGCTGGAACGGCTGGGCGAGCAGGGCCACGACGGTTTCTATCGCGGCGACGTGGCGCAGAAGCTGGTCGCCGCGGTGAACGCGGCCGGCGGCCACTGGAGCGCCAAGGACCTGGAGAGCTACCAGGTGAAGGAGCGCGCGCCGATCGTGGTCGACTACCGCGGCTACCGCATCGTCACCGCGCCGCCGCCTTCCTCGGGCGGCGTGGCGGTGGCCGAGATCCTCAATATTCTTTCCGGCTTCGACCTGGCCAAGCTGGACGACGCGCACCGCACGCATCTGGTGATCGAGGCGATGCGCCGCGCCTTCCGCGACCACAACGATTACCTGGGCGACCCGGACTTCGTGAAGATGCCGCTGGACATGCTGCTGTCGCCTTACTACGCGGCCGGCCTGCGCCAGACCATCCTGCCGGACAAGGCCACGCCTTCAGCGATGCTGCCGGCGAGCACCGGCGTCGATCCGGGCATGCACACCACGCATTTCTCGGTGATCGACCGCGAGGGCAATATCGCCTCGATCACGCTCACGGTTAACTACACCCTGGGTTCCACCTTCGTCGCCGACGGCACCGGCGTGCTGCTCAACGACGAGATGGACGACTTCGCCCTGGTGCCGAACATGCCCAACGTCTACGGCCTGCTCGGCAGCGCCGCCAACGCGCCGGCACCGGGCAAGCGCATGCTGTCGTCGATGACGCCGAGCATCGTGTTCGGCGCCGACCGCGTCGGCGTGATCGGCTCGCCGGGCGGCTCCACCATCATCACCCAGGTGCTGGAAGGCATCATGGCGTTCATCGACGGCAAGGACGCGCTCGGCATCGCCGGGCAGAAGCGCTTCCATCACCAGTACATGCCGGACCGCGTGGACGTGGAGGAGGGCGTGTTCGACGCCGCCACCGCCGACGCGCTGACCCGCATGGGCCATACGCTGAAATCCCGCTCGCCGTGGGGCTATATGAACGTGGTCACCTGGGACCTCAAGAGCGGCAAGCTCGACGCGGCCAGCGATCCGCGCCGGCCGTCGGGCCTGGGCAAGGTGCAGTAAGAGGAACGCCGGCGCGCTGCTAAGGGGGCGCGCGCCGGTGCCATGAGACAAGTGGTAGGGCAGGGGATTTCCATGCAGTTGTGGTCGCTCACCGGTAACTCCCAGCAGCTCGACGGCGGTGCCATGTTCGGTAACGCGCCGAAGGCATTGTGGTCGCGCTGGATCGCGCCCGATGCGCAGAACCGCATTCCGCTGGCCTGCCGCTGCCTGCTCGCCAAGGATCTTGACGGCCGCAACGTGCTGTTCGAAACCGGCATCGGCGCCTTCTTCGAGCCCGCGCTGCGCGAACGCTACGGTGTGATGGAAGAACGCCACGTGCTGCTCGACTCGCTGGCCCAGGCCGGCCTGTCGCACCAGGACATCGACGTGGTGGTGCTGTCGCACCTGCACTTCGACCACGCCGGCGGCCTGCTCGCCGCGTGGGAAGAAGGCGAGCCGCCCAGCCTGCTGTTCCCCAAGGCCACCTACGTGGTGGGCGCCGAACACTGGCGCCGCGCGCAGCAGCCGCATCCGCGCGACCGCGCCTCGTTCATTCCCGAACTGCAGGCGCTGCTGGAAGACAGCGGGCGGCTGGAGCTGGTCGAAGGCGAGCATTCCGCGACGCTGGGCGCGTCGGTGCGCTTCAGCTATTCGGACGGCCATACGCCCGGGCTGATGCTGGCCGAAGTGGGCGGCGTGGTGTTCTGCGCCGACCTCATCCCCGGCCGCTTCTGGGTGCACCTGCCGATCACCATGGGCTACGACCGCTACCCCGAAGAGATCATCGACGAGAAGCGCGCCTTCCTCGAAGACAAGCTCGCGCGCGGCATCGAACTGTTCTTCACCCACGACCACGACTGCGCCATCGCCCGCGTGGTGCGCGACGAGCGCGGCCGCTACGGCACCGCCGACGAACGGCGCGAGCTCGCCGGGCTGGTGCGCGCATGAGCGCGCGGCAGTGGCTGGCGGGAGTGGCCGGCGCCGTGCTGGTGCTGGCGGGCCTGGGGCTGGTGGCGATGACCGAGCAGGCGGCGATCGAGCATCGCGTCGCCGCCGAGCGCCACGGCGGCCAGGTACTGGACGTGCAGGGCGATGCGCGCCCCGACGTCGGCAAGGACCGCTATATGGTTCGCGTCAGCGGGCGGCTCAACGTGGTCGACGCGCCGCTCGATCCCGAATTCAACCAGCGCGTGGCCACGCCGGTGCTGGTGCGCCACGTGGAGATGTTCCAGTGGCGCGAAGTGCGCGTCGGCAGCGACGTGCATTACGAGCAGGACTGGGTCGACCGCCCGCTCGACGCCAGCCGTTTCGAAAAGCCCGCCGGCCACGCCAACCCGGGCGCCTTCCCCATCCAGGGCAAGCAGTTCGATGCCGGCCTGGTGAAGATCGGCGGCTATGCGCTCGCTCCCGCCTTGCTGCATGCCTTGCCGGGCGGCGACCTGATCGGTCCCGACCTGAAGACGCTGCCGGCGAATCTTGCCGCGAGCTTTTCCAGCTACGGCGATTACCTGGTGACCAGCGCCAGCCCCGAGCATCCGCGCCTGGGCGACCTGCGCGTGAGCTGGGAAGCCATCCCGGTGCAGGTGCTCACCGTCTTCGCCCGTCCGCAGGGCGACCTGCTGGTGCCGGCCAGCGACGCCGCCGACGGCAAGGGCTATGACGTGCAGGTCGGCGAACGCCGCCTGGTCGACGTGCTGCCGGACGTGCCGGAGCCGCCGGTCTTCGCCGTGGCGCGGCGCGTGCTGGCGGTGCTGCTGGTCAGCCTGGGCATCTTCCTGCTGCTGCGCAGCCGGATGTCCGACCATCACGCGCCGCTGATCGCGCTGGGCGCGGGCGTGCTGCTCGCCGGCGCCGTGGCGGGGGTCATGTGGCTGGGCAAGGACCTGCAGGCCAGCGCGTACTGGTTCGTGCTCGCGGTGGCGGGGCTCGCCGTGGTGGTGTGGCGGCTGCATGCACGGGCGGCTCACTGAATGCCGCTCAATCTCGTCATTCCGGTGAAAGCCGGAATGACGGATCTTGGACGTTGACCCCACCGCACACACGGGACGAGGCATGGCGGAGCAAGTCGATGTTCTGGTGGTGGGCGGCGGCATCAACGGCGCCGGCATCGCGCGCGATGCGGTAGGCCGGGGCTTGAGCGTCTGGCTGTGCGAGCAGGACGACCTGGCCGCGCACACCTCCAGCGCCAGCACCAAGTTGATCCATGGCGGCCTGCGCTATCTGGAGCAGTTCGAATTCGCCCTGGTGGGCAAGGCGCTGGCCGAGCGCGAGGTGCTGCTGCGCGTGGCGCCGCACATCATCTGGCCGCTGCGCTTCGTGCTGCCGCACCAGTCGCATCTGCGCCCGGCGTGGATGATCCGCCTGGGCCTGTTCCTCTACGACCATCTGCAGCGCGGCCGCCGCAGCCTGCCCGGCTCGCGCCGCGTGCGCCTGTCCCGGCATGCGGTGGGCCAGCCGCTGCGCGAGGAGTTCCTCACCGGCTTCGTCTACTCCGACGCCTGGGTGCAGGACGCCCGCCTGGTGGTGCTCAACGCGATGGACGCCGTGCAGCGCGGCGCGCGCGTGATGACGCACACGCGCTGCGTCAGCGCGCGGCGCAGCGGCGACCGCTGGCTGGCGCGCTTGCAGGGCGCGGACGGCAGGATCACCGAAGTGGCGGCGCGCGCGCTTGTCAATGCCACCGGTCCGTGGGCCGTCGATTTCCTCGACGACGTCGCCGCCGAAGGCCACGACCGCAGCCTGCGCCTGATCAAGGGCAGCCATATCGTGGTGCCCCGGCTGTACGAGCATCGCTACGCGTACATCTTCCAGCAACCTGACCGGCGCATCGTGTTCGCCATTCCCTACGAGCGCGAGTTCACCCTGATCGGCACCACCGACGTCGAATACCGCGCCGACCCGGCGCATCCGCGCATCGATGCGGAGGAAATCTCGTACCTGTGCGACGCGGTCAACCGCTACTTCAAGCGCAGCATCGCGCCGGCCGACGTAGTGTGGAACTACAGCGGCGTGCGTCCGCTGCTCGACGACGAAAGCGGCAAGGCCTCGGAAGTGACGCGCGATTACCTGCTGGAGATCGAGCCGGCCAGGGGCGCGCCCCTGCTCAACGTGTTCGGCGGCAAGCTCACCACCTTCCGCAAGCTGGCCGAGGAAGCGGTGGACAAGCTCGCACCCCTGCTCGGCAACAAGGAACCCGCCTGGACCGGCAAGGGCCATCCGCTGCCCGGCGGCGATATCCAGGACGTCGACGGCCTGGCGCAGCAGCTGCGCGCCACGCGTCCCTGGCTGGGCGAGGCGATGGCCTGGCGCCTCGCGCATACCTACGGCAGCCAGTCGGTGCGCGTGATCGGTAATGCCGCTTCGCTGGCGGAACTCGGCGAGCATTTCGGCGCCGATCTCTACGCCAGCGAAGTGGACTATCTGCGCCGCTACGAATGGGCCAGCTGCGCCGAGGACGTGCTGTGGCGGCGCACCAAGCTGGGCCTGCACGTGGGTGCGGAAGGCGCGGCGCGGCTCGACGCGTATTTCGCCAAGAACTGAGATTCCGATTCACACGCCGGGCGCGGACGGCCCGGCGCATCCTGAGGAGAGCGGTGGAATGCGGCAGACGATCGGTGAATTGATTTCGGAAGCGCTGGCGATGTTCATCATCATCGGCCTGGGCGACTCGGTGGCGTGCATGTACGTGCTGTACGACCCCAGCCCGTACCAGAATGCCTACTGGGGCGTGTGCATCGCCTGGGGCCTGGCGGTGACCATCGCCATCTATGCCACCGCGTCGGTGTCCGGCACGCATGCCAACCCGGCGGTGACCTTGGCGCTGGCGCTGTTCCGCGGCTTTCCGTGGAAGAAGGTGCTGCCGTACACGGTGGCGCAGGTGATCGGCGCGTTTCTCGGCGCGGCCATCGTCTACGTGCTGTTCGGGCCGGTGATCGATCATTACAACCAGACGCACGGGCTCACCCGCGAAGCCGGCGGAGCGGCCGGCGTGTTCTTCACCCATCCGGGGTTGGCGATCACGCCGATGCATGCGCTGCTGGACCAGGTGATCCTTACTGCCTTCCTGCTGTTCGGCATCTTCGCCATCACCGAGCGCTTCAACGAGATGGCGCCCGGCGCCAATTCCGGCGCGCTGATGATCGGCCTGCTGGTGGCGACCATCGGCGCCTCGATGGGCTATCTCGAAGCCTGGGCGATCAACCCCGCGCGCGATTTCGGCCCGCGCGTGTTCGCTTTCTTCGCGGGTTGGGGCGGCTCCGCCTTGCCCAGTCCGGACAACTACTGGTGGGTGCCGATCGCCGGTCCGCTGATCGGCGGCGTGGTCGGTGCCGGCGCGTACCAGCTGCTGGTGCATCCGTTCCTGCCGGCGCGCGTGCGCGAGCTGGAAGCGGCGCGCGCGGCCGCCGCGCAGGGCAAGCCGGTTTCCTCTTCCAGCACGTCGGCCTGAGCGAGGCGTTCCATGGACAAGACCTACATCCTGGCGATCGACCAGGGCACCACCAGCTCGCGCGCCATTCTGTTCGACCACGACGGCCACATCGTCGGCACCGCGCAGCGCGAATTCCCGCAGGTGTTCCCGCAGCCCGGCTGGGTGGAGCACAACCCGCGCGAGATCATGACCAGCGTGCTGGTGACCATGACCGAGGTGATCAACCAGGCCGGCGTGGACCCGGCGCGCATCGCCGGCATCGGCATCACCAACCAGCGCGAGACCACGGTGGTGTGGGACAAGAGCAGCGGCCAGCCGATCCACAACGCCATCGTGTGGCAGTCGCGCCAGACCGCCGCGATCTGCGAGCGGCTGAAGCAGGAAGGCTACGACGAGCTGGTGCGCGGCAAGACCGGCCTGCTGATCGACGCGTACTTCGCCGGCACCAAGGTGCGCTGGATCCTCGACCACGTCGACGGCGCGCAGGAGCGCGCGGAACGCGGCGAGCTGCTGTTCGGCACCATCGACACCTGGCTGATCTGGAACCTCACCGGCGGCAAGGTCCACGTCACCGACTACACCAATGCCTCGCGCACGCTGATCTACGACATCTACCGGCGCCAGTGGGACGATGAGCTGCTGCGGATGCTGAACATTCCGCGCGCGATGCTGCCTGAGGTGAAGTCCTCCAGCGAGATCTACGGCCAGACCTTGCCCAAGCATTTCTTCGGCCGCGAAGTGCCGATCGCCGGCATCGCCGGCGACCAGCAGGCCGCGCTGTTCGGCCAGGCCTGCTTCGAGCCGGGCCTGGCCAAGAACACCTACGGCACCGGCTGCTTCATGCTGATGAACACCGGCGAGAAAGCGGTGGCATCGAAGAACGGCCTGCTCACCACCATCGCCTGGGGTGTCGACGGCAAGGTCGAATACGCGCTGGAAGGCAGCATCTTCGTCGCCGGCTCGGTGATCCAGTGGCTGCGTGACGGCCTGCGCATGCTGGGCAAGGCCAGCGATTCGCAGGACTACGCCGAGCGCGCGCGCGACAGCGAGGGCGTGTACTTCGTGCCGGCCTTCGTCGGCCTGGGCGCGCCGTACTGGCGCAGCGACGTGCGCGGCGCGGTGTTCGGCTTGTCGCGCGGCACCACCAAAGAGCAGTTCATCCGCGCGGCGCTGGAATCGATGGCGTACCAGACCCGCGACGTGCTCGAAGCGATGCAGAGCGACTCCGGCATCGAGCTGAAGGAGCTGCGCGCGGACGGCGGCGCCATCGCCAACGATTTCATGGCGCAGTTCCAGGCGGACATTCTCGACGTCACCCTGCTGCGGCCGAAGGTGCAGGAAACCACCGCACAGGGTGCGGCGTATCTGGCCGGGCTCGCGGTGGGTTTCTGGCAAAGCCGCGAGGAGATCGCGCGGCGCTGGGCGGTGGACCGGGAGTTCAAGCCGTCGATGGCGCAGGACAAGCGCGAGAAGCTTTATAGCGGCTGGAAGAAGGCGGTGCGGGCGACGATGGAGTTCACGCCGGACTGATCGTCACACCCGCGTAGGTTGGGGTGAGCCGAAGGCGAACCCCAACAGGGGCGCATGCGTAGCGGAGACGTTGGGGTTCGCTGCGCTCACCCCAACCTACGCTGTTCAATGCGGCTTCTGCTCCGCAAACGAATGCACATGGTCCGCCCAGCGGATCGCTTCCAGATACGCCGCCGCCATGCGCCGGATATGCTGCGGCGAGGCTTCGCCGCCGCGCAGCTCGCCGGCTTCCCAGCGCTGCACCTGTTCCAGCAGCGGCGCGAACGGCCCCTGCTGTTCCAGCAGGGCGGCGCGGATGTCCGGGGCCAGCGGCAGATGCTGCAGCAGCAGTTCCATCGGCGCGCACATCAGGCTTTCCAGCAGCGAGAACAGGCCGGTGGTGAAGGCCATCTCGCGCTGCTCGCGCGACAGGTTCTGCGCCAGCTGCTCGCACATGTGGGCGCGGATCAGCGCGGCGCGCAGCAGTTCCGGCGGACGGTCGTCCATGCCGCTCAACGCCATGGTGCTGATCCAGTTGCGCATGCGGGTCAGGCCGAAAAAGATCGCCGCCTGCTCCACCGACTTCAGCTGGCGCGGCAGCGCGAAATAAGCGGAGTTCACGCAGCCCAGCAGCTTGTAGCTGAGGATCACGTCGTTGCGGATGATCTGGCCCAGCTCCACCGGGCCGTTGCCGTCCTCGTCCAGCGCGCGCAGCAGGCGCAGCACGCTCAGGCGGTTGGCGGTGAGCACCGGCATGTCCACTTTTTCGGGACGCAGCAGATACGGCCCCTGGATGCCGGCGAACGGCAGCGCCATGCAGCGGTTGCAGGTGTCGTGGTCGTTCACGTGGCCGGCCACCACGTGCAGGCCGCGCGCGTGCAGCGCTTCGCAGCGCTCGCGCAAGGTGGCTTCTTCGAGCCGGCTGGCATCCAGCCGCACGTAGCGCGACAGATCCAGCAGCACGCGCAGTTCGTCCAGGTCGCCGGCTTCGCCGTCCAGGTCCAGCAGCAGCGCGCAGCCGCGCGCCGACAGCTGGCGCAGGCGCTCCAGCAGCAGCACGTCGTGGATGGCCTGCGGCGAAACGACCAGGCCGATGCGCGGGTGGCGCAGCACCTGGTCGGCCTGTTCCAGCACCAGCTCGCGCGGCAGGCGCACAAACACGCGGTTGCCGCGGGCCCACTGGGTGACCGAGCCGTCGATGATGGTGGAGAGCAGGCGGTGGCCGAGCGCGGCCTCGTCCTCGCCGTCTTCCTGCAGCAGCAGCTCGTACGCCATCAGCTGGCGGTCGCGGTCGAGCATCGGGATGCGCACTACCGGCAGCGGCGAGCTGGCGGCGGTGCCGGCCAGGGCGGCGGCGTGGGCTTGGGCGGCTTCTACAGCGGTATCGGTCATGGAGAGGTCGGCCAGCGATGGTCCTGCGCCGGGGCAGGGCCGTGTGGGTTCGCCCGCCGCGTGCGGCAGGTCCTTCAGGTGGGGCGTTTCAAGGTCAGGCTTCCGCCAGCGAGAGCGAGCGGTGATCGATGCGCAAGGTGCCGCCGGGGCCGTACACCCCCGACTCGGCGCCGCCGGTCAGCACCGCCAGGGCCTGGCGCACCTGGCGCAGGCGCTGTCCGACGATCTGGCCGTTGTTCCGGTTGGCGCGCTGGCAGTCGGCGAGCGCGGCCATCACGCCGTTCCAGGCCGCGCTTTGCGCGGGCGTGGCGGCGGCGATGGCGCGCGCCAGCTGCTGGCGCTCGGCATCCAGTTGTTCCAGGCGGTCCAGTTGGGCCTGTTTGTCCTGCCCGGCGAGATGCAGCGCGTCGGCGTCGGCGCGCTCCAGCGCATCGCGTTCGGCGGCCAGCGCTGCGGTCAGCCGGGATGCGCTCTGGCGCATCTCGCCGAGCACGGCGTCGAAGGCGTCGCTCATCTCGTGGTGCAGGCCGGCGCTCATGGCTTGCCGCTGAGCTGGCCTTCCATGGAGATCAGGCCGTCGGCGATCTTGCCGGCGTCGACGCGGTAGCTGCCGTCGGCGATCGCCGCGCGAATCTGCTCCACGCGCTTGGTGTCGATGGCCGGGGCCTTGTCTCCCTGCGCGGCGGTGAGCGCGCGTGCCGACTCGGTGAGCTTCACGCTGTCGTCCGCCTTGGCCGCGGGAGCGGCCTCGGTCGCCGGCGGGCTGGCCTGGGCCTGGGCATTCTGGTTGCCCTTGGCCTGGGGGAGTACCGGCAATCCATTGGAGGTGATGGTGGTGTTCATGAGACGTGTCCTTGAGGGCTTGTCGACCCTTCAAACCGGTTATCGGCGGCGGGCGGGTGAACTTTAGCGGGGTCGGAAGGCGGGGTCATGGCAGGGCTTCCACCACCCCGGGGTCGCGCACCATGGCGTCCACGGTGCGGCCGGAGCTGTCGTTGCGCACACGCAGGCGGGCGCCGGTGTCGCCGCCGCCCAGGGCCACCCCGGAGGCGCGCACCTCGATGCCGTCCAGGCGGGCGATCAGCTGCACGCGGTCGCCCGCGCGCACGGTCTGGCGGCCGCCGAACGCGGCCGGCGCCAGCACCGCGCCGGCGCCCAGCGGGCGCGACAGCAGACGGCCGGCGACCTGGTCCAGGCCGTCGATATAGCCGTAGCCCAGGCGGGTGACGTCGCGCTCCTCGCCGCGCACGTCGGCGGCGGTGACGCCGTCGCCGCGCTGCAGCGGCTTGTTCGCCACCAGCACCGTGCGGAACAGCTGCAGCTTCACCGGCACCTGCATGCGCCAGCCGGTGCTCGGACAGCGCACTTCCACGCTCATGCGCGGCGCGGCGCGCGCGCCATCGGGCAGGGCGGCCTGCCAGGGCTGGGCGCAGGACGGCGGCTGCAGGCGCGTATCCGCCGGCTCCGCCGCGGCCACCACGCGGTTGCCCGGCTGCTCGAAATGCTGGCGCAGCCATTGCTCGGCCACCCGCCGCGGTTCGTCCGCGGCGGCATGCGCCGGGCCCGCCGCCAGCAGCGGCAGGAGCAGCAGCAAGGGCGGCGCGCGGTGCTTCATGCCTCGGCTTGCGCCAGCAGCTGGCTGAGCTGCTGATGGATGGATTCGCGCTCGCGCTCGACCTGGTCGGACAACTGCGCGGCCTGGGCGGTCTGGCCCTCGCCGAGCAGGCGCACGAAGTTGCCGGCGTGGCCGGACAGGCGCTGTCCGGCTTCGAGCAGGGTGGCGGCGGCCGGATGTTCGGCGCGCTGCGCGCCCAGGCGGGCCAGGGCGCGGTCGAAGGTGGCGGTGTCGAACCAGCGCCGGTCCAGCGCGGCCGGTTCGTGCAGGGCCAGCTCCATCGCCTGGCGCAGGCCCTGGATGGACTCGCGCAGGCTCAGGCTCAGGCTGGCCACCGACGCGGTGTCGGCGTGGTCCAGCCAGCCCAGGCACAGCCGGTGCGACAGCACGGCGGCGCGGTCCAGCGACTCGGCCTGGCGGATCGCCTCCATGCTGCGCCGCTGCAGCGCGCCCAGCGTGGCCTGGGCCGCGGCGATGCGCGCGTTCTGCGCATCGCAGCCCTGCTGCGAGCCCTGCACGCGCGCGGCGATGGCGCGCAGCGCCTCGCCCTCGCGCTCCAGGGTGCCGGCGGTATGCCCGGCGCGGTCCTGCGCGCGCTCCAGGCGCTGCACGCCCTGGCGCACGTCGCCGTCGAGCTGCTGCGAGAACGCGCCGATGGACGCGGTCACCGCTTCGATCTGGTCAGTGGCCTGGGTGGTCTTTTCCGCCAGCTGCTTCACTTCGTCGGCGACGATGGCGAAGCCGCGGCCGGCCTCGCCCGCGCGCGCCGCCTCGATGGCGGCGTTGAGCGCGACCAGGTTGGTCTGATGCGCGACCTCCTGCACGGTGGAGGTGAGCTTGCGGATCTGCGCGACCTGCTCGGCCAGCTTGCTCTGGTTGCGGTTCATTGCCGACAGCGCGCTGCGCAGCAGGCGCAGCTGGCCATCGAGTTCGGTGACGGTCTCGGCGCCCTGGCGGTTGTGCGCGGTGGCCTGCGCCAGCTCGCCGGCGGCCTGCTGCAGGGATGTCGAGATCCCGGCGCCTTGCTCCGTCAAGCGGCCGACGCTGTCGCGCGCCTCGCCGGTGGCCTGGTGCAGGGATTCCTGCGCGCGCAGCACGGTCTGCGCGGTGCCCATCACCAGGCTTTGCTGTTCCACCGCCTGCAGCGCGATGGCGGCCGGTTCGCGCGGCGCGAGGCGCGCCAGCAGCGGGGCCAGCGCCTCGGCCAGGCGCGGGTGGCGGCGCGCGAGCTGCTCGGCCTTCGAGGTGTCGCCGCTGGCGGCGGCCTGGGCAAGGTCGGCGATGGCTTTGGCCGGGATAAGGCTCATGGATAAGGTGTTCCTTAGGGTCTACGCGTCTGCGTAGAGATCGTCCGGAGATGGCGGAACTTGAGGAAGCAAGGGGTGTGCCACGGGTCGAAGCGCAGCTTGCAGGATGTCCCGCGCGTAAAAAAACGGCCGGAGTCTGCACTCCGGCCGTTCTTCGTCGTTCCGGCGCCGATCCGCGCTATCCGGATCAGTTGCCGTTGCTCAGCGCTTTAACGCCAGTGCGGGCGGCCATAGCCATAGGCCATCGGGCGCCACGGCGAGAACACCGGGCGCGGACGGAAGACCTGCGGCATCCACGGCGAATAGCCGTAGGACGGCTGGCTCCACGGCGCGAAGCCGATGGCCGGGAAGGCCCACGGCGCGTACCCGTACGACGGACGGCCGTAGAGCATGTCCAGCAGCTGGCCCAGGATGATCTGTTCGATCGTGGGCTGCTGAGCCACCGGCTTGTGGGCCGGCGGCTGTTCGACTGGCGGCTGCTGAATCGGCGGCTTGTTGGCGGGCGGCTGCTGTACCGGCGGCTGTTCGGCGGGCGGCTGCTGTACCGGCGGCTGCTGTACCGGCGGCTGCTCGGCGGGCGGCTGCTGTACCGGCGGCTGTTCGACGGGCGGCTGCTGAACCGGCGGCTGTTCGGCGGGCGGCTGTTGTACCGGCGGCTGTTCGGCGGGCGGCTGCTGAACCGGCGGCTGTTCGGCGGGCGGCTGCTGAACCGGCGGCTGCTCGGCGGGCGGCTGCTGAACCGGCGGCTGTTCGACGGGCGGCTGCTGAACCGGCGGCTGTTCGGCGGGCGGCTGCTGAACCGGCGGCTGTTCGACGGGCGGCTGCTGAACCGGCGGTTGTTCGGCGGGCGGCTGCTGAACCGGCGGCTGTTCGGCGGGCGGCTCCACCCACGAGTTGCGACCCGGCACATCGTCCGGCCGCACACCGTTATTGCCCTCGTCGGAGGACGAACTGAACCGCCTGTTGACATTGCGCCCCGCCGCGAACCAGGCGTTGCCGGTGGACAGGAAGCTCTGACCCTCGGCATGGATATCGCGCTTGGCGGCGATGATGCCGTCGTTGGTCAGCGAGGTAGCCACGGCCAGATGAATGTCGTGATCCGACATCACTTTGCCGCCCTCCAGGACATGCATGTTGCCGCCGCTGGTCAGGTTGACCGAGTCGATGGCTTTGACCTTGCCGGCGATATTCACGCCTACACCGGTTTCCGTGCCCTGCATGCGAATCGCATTGGCGTACATGCTGCCCATCGAGCCCACGTCCAGGGCCACGGTCGGAGCCGTTCCCGTGCCAGCGATATCAGTGGTGACGATCGAGTTGCCATTGCTGCCATAACTCACGCGGTTGTGGCCGGTGACCACGCGCAGCTGCTTGGCCTGCAATTGGGCATTCAGCGCGATGCTGCGCGCCATCAGGTCCGCCATCTCGACGCCACGGGCATCGATGCCCGTGCCGGCGACGTTGATGACGCCCTTGGCCACATCGATCGAAGCCACTTGGCCCTGAGCGTTGAGCTGCGGCGTGCCGGTGGTGAGCGTGACGCGCGAAGCGTTGATGAAGCTGGCGCCGTTGGCATTGATGCCATTGGGATTGGCGACGATCAGGGCAGCCTTCTGGCCGCCGATTTCCAGTGCACCGTTGAGCTGCGATGCGGCACTGCCGGTGACCTCGGCGATGATCACCGAGGCGGCGCCATTGGTCAGATTCGCGTTGCCGGCGATAGTGCCGGCCAGCTCGGTGTGCGCGCCATTCTGGCTGTTGTTGAGCACCTTGCCCTGCGTGCCGACATCGAACTGGGCGAACTGGTTATGCGATACGCCCGCGCTGTTCGGCGCGGCGATATCGACCACCGGGGCCTGGGTGCCGGCCGGCACCGTCGCCATTGCGCCACCCATCGGCAGCACCAGCGCGATCGCCGCGTACAGCTCGGGGCGACCCGGTTTCTTCTTGCTTGATTTGGACATTGCAATGCCTTGTGTTTGAAGAGCCCCTGTACCGGCAACCTTTCCCTGGCGCACCGGAATACCGCGCCGGCCACTGCGGCCGGCGACGAACAGATCCGGCGCTCAGAAGCGCGCGGTCATGCGCAGCGACACGTTGAAGCCGCCGTCGGGCACTGCCTTCGGTTTGCTTAGCACGCGTCCCACCGACACGTCGTAGCCGAAGCGCGCGACCTGTCCGCGCAGGCCCAGGCTCACGCTGCTGAAGCGCTGGGTGCCCTGTGCGGCGAGTGAAGGTCCGCTGAGTCGCGCGGCATCGACGCCGAGATAGGGATTCCCCAGCTTGGCGCCGCTGTTCCACACCACGTTGTTGTGCGAAACCCAGCCGTTCTCGCCGGTGAACACATAGCGGCCATCGAAGCCGCGCACCGAATAGCGGCTGTTGATCGACAGGTATTCGGTCCCCGGCAGCGGGGTGAAGGCATGCTGGCCGGAGAGGTTGCCTTCGTAGGTGAAGCGTTCGCCGCCGATGGCGAACGGCGCATTCACGTCGAGGCTGGCCGTGCCCAGGCGATAGCTGCCGTTCCAGCTGGTGCGGCCGACCACATAGCCGGGGCGCGCGGACAGGCCCGGCAGGCTGCCGCGCAGGCCGAGGTTGGCTTGCAGCGAAGTCTGGCCGATGAAGCGCAGGTATTCGTAGCCGATGCCGTAGCCGGTGATGTCGCGCCGCTGCACCGCTACCTGTTCGCCGGCGACGCTGCTGGAATCGGTCCGGCGGCTGAGCTGCAGCTTGACCGTGCCGCGGCTGTTGGAGTTGCGGTTCACCACCCGATCCACGCCCAGCTGCATCGAATTGGTCTTGCTGGTGTAGGGGAACTTGCCGTACTCCTGGGCGTCGAGCGTCTGCTTCGAATACGAAGTATTGGCGCCGAGCGAAACGTTCCAATAGCCGACCGGCATCGACCAGCTGAGGCCGAGGCCGCGCGATTTCTGCTCGTCGTTGCGGATATTCATGTTGTTGCTGTAGGTCAGCAGCAACAGATCGTCGCGGTCCAGCGGCGCGTCCACAATTCCGATCAGGCCGAGCTGGTTCTGGCCGGTGGCGTCCTGGCCGCCATTGTCGGCGGTGAGCACGGCATGCCAGCGATCCTTGCTGCGGTTGCGGTCGACGGTGATGTCGCTGGTGCCGAGCTCGTCGCCGGGCGTCAGCGTAAGCGTCGCGCCGGCCTGGCCGGGTGTGCGGCGCAGGTTCTCCAGCGCCTGGTCGAGGTCGCGCAGGTTGAGCACATCGCCTTCGCGCATCGGGAAGGAATTGCGTGCCTGCAGCGGCTGGCCGGTGGCCTTGTCGAGCAGCTTGCCGACGCGGCCGGGAATCACGCGGATATCGAGCCGGCCTTCGGCCAGGCCCTGCTCCGGAATCTGCACCGTGCTGGTCACGTAGCCGCGCTCGATCAGCTGGCCGGTGAGATAGCGCTGCAGGGCTTTGAGGCCTTCCGGACCCAGGCACATGCCGCGCGGTGCGACGGCGCCCGGCAGCCACGGGAACGGCAGGATGCCGCTCCAGCCCACGTCGGTCACAGCGACGCAGCCTGCTTCCTGCGGCGGCGCGAAGGGGGCGTGCTTGCGTGCCTTGCTGCCGTTGAGCGCACGGCTGTTCTGTTCGACTTCGTCCTGCGTGCGTTCCAGTTCGCGGCGCAGGCGGCGCTCGGTTTCCTGGCCGTCCTGCGCCGGTTGCGCGGTCTGCGCGAGCGCCGTGCCGGTATGCGCGAGGCCGCAGGCCAGGGCCAGCGCGAGGGGGGAATAGCGCGACAGCAGGCGATGACGGCCATCCGCGGGGGGGACTGGGTGATGGGTGGTTCGTGATGCCGACACGCCGTTCGATCCTGAATGAAATCAATGAGCGGCGCAGTGTGCGGAATTGCTCGCGGCCGTTCGGCAGGATTTTTCCAATAGTCGGAATGCTCCCAAGGCGGTGTCGGAATTCCGACGGGCGCTCCATCGAAGTTCGCGCCGATCCCCCGCAAACCCAGGCCCCATAAGGCTTCGCGAGCCTATGGCACGCGTCTTGCTCAAGTCCCTCCGCGGAGTTTCCGCCTGGAGTCTCAAGGCCATGAGCCAGATCAACGACAAGCTGTTCGGCATCCATACGCAGGCGCTCGGCCTGTGGCAGAAGCGTGCGGAAGTGCTGGCGGGGAACCTGGCGAACGCGGACACGCCGGACTACAAGGCACGCGACGTGGATTTCCGCCAGGCGCTGATGAGCGCGGGCGGCGACGGCAAGCTGCCGCTGGCCGCGACGGAATCCGGACACATCGATCCGGCCAGCCAGGCGAATGAGCAGCTCGCTTATCGCGTGCCGCTGCAGCCCACGATGGACGGCAACACCGTCGACACGCAGGTGGAGCAGGCGAACTTCGCCGCCAACAGCGTGCACTACCAGGCCAGCCTGTCCTTCATCACCGCGCAGATCCACATGCTGCGCACGGCCATCACCGGAGGGCAGAGCTGATGTCCCTGTTCAAGATCTTCGACGTGGCCGGCTCCGGCATGGCCGCGCAGTCGCTGCGGCTCAATACCGTGGCCAGCAATATCGCCAACGCCGACAGCGTCGCCGGTTCGCCGGAAGCGGCATACCGCGCCAAGGAACCGTTGTTCGCCACCGTGCAGCGCAATCTCGCCGCGAAGGAGCAGGAAGGCGCGCGGGGCGTGCAGGTGCTCGGCGTCACCGAAAGCCAGGCCGCGGTGGAAAGCCGCTACGAGCCGGGCAATCCGCTCGCCGACGGCGACGGCTACGTCTACGCCAGCAACGTCAATCCGGTGGACGAGCTGGTCAACATGATTTCCGCCTCGCGTTCGTACCAGAACAACGTCGAGGTGATGAACAGCACGCGTCAGCTCATGCAGAAGACGCTGGACCTGGGCAAGTAAGCGGAACCCCGACATGGCCGATATCGCGATCAATACCACCACCGGCTCTTCCGCCTCGCAGGCGGTCAAGAAGAGCAATGGCAGCACCTTGAGCCAGGCCGATTTCCTCAGCCTGCTCACCCAGCAGATGCGCAACCAGGACCCGACCCAGCCGATGGATTCCTCGCAGATGGTCAGCCAGCTGGCGCAGATCGCGCAGGTGTCGGCCACGCAGTCGCTGCAGACCTCGTTCGACACGCTGAGCACCGCGCTGCAGGGCAACCAGCTGCTGCAGGCCAGCGACCTGGTGGGGCGTACCGTCACGGTGCCGTCCAACGCCGCCAAGCTCGAAGGCACGGCGGGCGTCGACGGTGCGATCAATGTCGGCGATGCGGGCCAGACCGCCTCGGTGCAGATCGTCGATGCCGCCGGCAACGTGGTGCGCACCATCGACCTGGGCAAGCCCGACGTGGGCCTGGCGGATTTCCATTGGGACGGCAAGGACGAGAACGGCCAGCCGCTGCCGAACGGCACCTACGGCATCAAGGCGCAGGTGGGCACCACCGCGGTGCAGGCCTACGTGAGCGGCAAGGTCGACAGCGTCGGCATGGCCGGCGAGCAGGGGGCGTATCTGCAGGTCGCCGGTTTCGGCGGCGTGCTGCTGGGCCAGGTCGCGCGCATCGATTGACATCGATTGACATATCGGGGGGCCGGGCGGCCCCGCACACACAGTCTCCACAGGGGAGCACAGCATGGCATTCAACATCGCACTGAGCGGCTTGAAGGCGGCCTCGTCGGATCTCGAAGTCACCGCCAACAATATCGCCAACACCTCCACCACCGGCTTCAAGGGTTCGCGCGCGGAATTCGCCGAGCTTTACAGCGTGGCCGGCAAGAACCTGAGCGCCACCCAGGTCGGCAGCGGCGTGCGCCTGACCAACGTGGCGCAGCAGTTCACCGCGGGCAACGTGGAGAACACCAACAACGCGCTGGATTTCGCCATCAGTGGCGACGGCTTTTTTACCCTGAAGGACGGCAAGGGCCTCTCTTACACGCGCGCCGGCGCGTTCCGCCAGGACGCCAACGGCTATGTGGTGAACAGCGCCGGGCAGAACCTGCAGGTGTTCCCGGCCAACAATGCCGGCGGCTTCGACACCAGCACCATGACCGACCTGCGCCTGATCACCTCGCAGAACGCGGCCAAGGCCACCGGCAGCGTGCAGCTGGCGCTGAACCTGCCGTCGGATGCCACGCCGCCGGCCAATGCCTTCGACCCGAAGGACGCCACCAGCTACAACCAGGCCACGCCGTTCACCGCCTACGATTCGCTCGGCGCCACGCATAACGGCACCGTGTACTTCGTGCGCAACGCCACCGCCAACACCTGGGATGCGCACCTGTTCATCGACGGCAAGGACACCGGCGCCACCCAGCAGCTGAGCTTCACCAGCACCGGCGCGCTGGCCACGCCGGCCGGCGGCAAGCTGACCTTCCCGGCGATCAGCGCCAGCCCGGGCTCCGACCCGATGGCGATCACCCTGGACGTGACCAAGGCCACCCAGTTCGGCAACAACTATGCGGTGACCTCGATCAGCCAGGACGGTTATCCCACCGGCACGCTGTCGAGCATCGACGTGTCCAGCGACGGCGTGGTGCAGGCCAAGTTCTCCAACGGCCAGTCGCAGTCGCTCGGCCAGCTGGCGCTGGCGAACTTCGCCAACCCGCAGGGCCTGCGCCAGATGGACAACACCAACTGGGCCGCCTCGTACGACTCCGGCACGCCGGTGATGGGCGCGGCCGGCAGCGGCAACTTCGGCAACGTGCAGTCCGGCGCGCTGGAAGCGTCCAACACCGCCGACCTCACCGCGCAGCTGGTGAACATGATCAAGGCGCAGCGCAACTACCAGGCGAATGCGCAGGTGATCTCCACCGACGACAAGCTGACCCAGACCATCATCAACATCCGCAACTGACGCGCATAGCGCGTCACCCCGGCGAAGGCCGGGGTCCAGTGAAAAGTGCCGTGTCGTTGCGGCGTCAGCCGCAACGACACGCAAAGCCCACGCATCGAATCGCGAGAACCACCATGGACCGTTCCGTCTATGTAGCCATGACCGGCGCCACGCAGATGATGCGTGCGCAGACCGAGGTGGCGCACAACCTGGCCAATGCCGACACGGTTGGTTTCAAGGCGCAGATGTCGGCGTTCAAGCCGCTGCCCGTGCAGGGCCAGGGCATGAACTCGCGCATCAACGGCGTGGCGCAGGGCATCGGCCTGGACATGCATGCCGGCGCGCAGATGGATACCGGCCGCCCGCTCGACGTGGCGGTGCAGGGCGACGGCTGGATGGCGGTGCAGGGCGCCGACGGCGGCGAAGGCTATACGCGCGCCGGCCAGCTGCAGCTCACCGCCGACGGCCTGCTCACCGACGCGCGCGGCAATCCGGTGCTGGGCGACGGCGGCCCGATCACCGTGCCGGACGCCACCCAGGTCAGCATCGGCGCCGACGGCACCATCTCGGTGGTGCCGAAGGGGCAGGGGCCGGATACGTCCTCGGTGATCGGCAAGCTGAAGCTGGTCAATCCCGCGGCCGATCAATTGCAGCAGGGCGACGACGGCCTGATGCACCTGGCCAACGGCGGCACCGTGCAGGCCGATCCGGCGGTGACGGTGAAGGCCGGCGCACTGGAATCGAGCAATGTGAATCCGTCGCAGACGCTGGTGCAGATGATCCAGCTGTCGCGCCAGTACGAACTGCAGGTGCGTTCGATCCGCACCGCCGACGACAACGCGCAGTCGGCCACGCGCCTGCTGCAAGTGGGCTGATTTTTTTCCTGCAAGCGGCACGCGCCGCGCGGAGAGCGAAGCAATGTTTTCTTCCCTGTGGGTCGCCAAGACCGGTCTCGATGCGCAGCAGACGCGCATGGACGTGATCTCCAACAACCTGGCCAATGCCAATACCACCGGCTTCAAGAGCTCGCGCGCCTCGTTCCAGGACCTGATGTACCAGAACGTGCGCCAGCCCGGCGGCCAGACCACCGAGCAGACGCAGTCGCCGTCCGGCCTGATGCTGGGCACCGGCGTGCGCGTGGTCGGCAGCGAGAAGCTGTTCACCCAGGGCAATCCGCAGCAGACCGGCAACGCGCTGGACCTGGCCATCCAGGGCCGCGGCTTCCTGCAGGTGACCCAGCCCGACGGCACCGTGGCGTACACGCGCGACGGCTCGCTGCACCTGGACCAGAACGGCCAGCTGGTCACCGCGTCGGGCTACCAGCTCGATCCTGCCATCGTGGTTCCGCAGAACGCGCAGAGCGTGACCATCGGCACCGACGGCACGGTCAGCGCCACCCTGCCGGGCCAGGCCGCGCCGCAGACCATCGGCACGGTGCAGCTGGCCGACTTCATCAATCCCGCCGGCCTGCAGCCGAGCGGCGACAACCTTTACCTGGAAACCGCCTCCAGCGGCGCGCCGCAGATCGGCCAGCCCGGCCTCAACGGCCTGGGCACGGTCACGCAAGGTTCGCTGGAAAGCTCGAACGTCAACGTGGTCGAGCAGATGGTGGACATGATCGAAACGCAGCGCACCTACGAGATGAATTCCAAGGCGATCTCCGCCGCGGATTCGATGCTGCAGTTCCTCACCAACAAGACCTGAGCCAAGGCCATGTCGAATTTCCGTCGCCTGCGCCTGTGCGGCGCGCTCATCGCCCTGGCCCAGCTCGCCGGCTGCGCCATGCCCGCGCCGCGCGGCGACGATGCCGCCTGGGCCGCCACGCCGCCGCAGGAACCGGTGGCGCCGCCGGCCGCGGATGGCTCGATCTATCACGAAGCGCAGAACATGGAGCTGTTCAACGACCCGCGCGCGCACCGCGTGGGCGACATCCTCACCATCTCGCTGGTGGAGAGCACGCAGGCCAGCAAGAAGGCCTCGACCAGCACCAGCAAGAAGGACAAGAGCAACCTCGCTGCGCCCACCTTCCTGGGCCGCCCGGTCAGCATCGGCGGCAAGGACGTCAGCTTCGGCACCGACGGCGACCGCAGCTTCGACGGCAGCGGCAACAGCAGCCAGAGCAATCAGCTTACGGGCTCGATCACGGTGACCGTGGCGCAGCGGCTGTCCAATGGCAATCTGCTGGTGCGCGGTGAGAAGTGGTTGACGATCAACCAGGGGCAGGAGCTGGTGCGTATCTCCGGCATCGTGCGGCCGCAGGATATCGGGCAGGACAACAGCGTGCCGTCGACGCGGGTGGCGGATGCGCGGATTGGCTATACGGGACGCGGCACGCTGGCGGATGCGAATACGCAGGGCTGGCTGTCGCGATTCTTCAGCTCCAAGTGGATGCCGTTCTGATGAATACGACAGCGCGCTTTTCCCCCTCTCCCCTCCGGGGAGAGGGCCGGGGTGAGGGGCGGGTGCTCGCGACTGCATTGATCGGTGCCAGGCGTTCGCGTAAGGGGCTTGAGCAAGCCTTCGACGCTTCGCTCCGCCCGGCCCCTCACCCCAACCCTCTCCCCGGAGGGGAGAGGGGGCTGGTCTCTAGGCCTTGGTTGGGTCGTATGCGCTCACGCGTCATTCTTTTCCTTGTACTGCTGCTGTGCGTCGCTTCCGCGCACGCCGACAAGATCCGCGACCTCGCCCAAGTGGCCGGCGTGCGCAGCAATCAGCTGATCGGCTACGGCCTGGTCGTCGGCCTCGATGGCAGCGGCGACCAGACCACCCAGGCGCCGTTCACCACGCAGAGCCTGGAGAACATGCTGCAGCAGTTCGGCATCACGGTGCCGGCGAATGTGCGGCCGCAGCTGAAGAATGCGGCGGCGGTGACGGTGACGGCGCAGTTGCCGCCGTTCGCCAAGCCGGGGCAGGCGATCGACGTGACGGTGGCTTCGATCGGCAATGCCAAGAGCATCCGCGGCGGCGAGCTGCTGATGACGCCGCTGCGCGGCGCCGACGGCAATGTGTATGCGATGGCGCAGGGCAGCGTGGTGGTCGGCGGCATCAGCGCGCAGGGCAAGAGCGGTTCCAGCGTGCAGGTGAATATCTCGGCCAGCGGCCGCGTGCCGAACGGCGCGACGGTGGAGCGCAGCGTGGCGTCCTCGTTCGGGCAGGGCGGCGACCTGGTGCTCAATCTCAATACGCCGGACTTCACCACCGCCGCGCGCGTTGCCGAAGCGGTGAATCGCGCCTATGGCGCCGGCACCGCCCAGGCGGTGGACGGCGGCTCGGTGGCGGTGCGCGGGCCGGCCGATCCGGCGCAGCGCGTGTCATGGCTGGGCATGATCCAGGCGCTGGAGGTGCAGCCCGGCGACGCGCCGGCGCGCGTGGTGGTCAATTCGCGCACCGGCACCGTGGTGATCGGTTCGGACGTCAAGGTCAGCGCCGCCGCGGTGGCGCATGGTTCCATCCAGGTCACCATCAGCGAGCAGCCGCAGGTCAGCCAGCCGGCGCCGTTCAGCCGCGGCGGCCAGACCGTGGTGGTGCCCAGCAGCAGCGTGCAGGTCAGCGAGGACGGCGGGCACATGTTCAAGTTCGGTCCCGGCGCCAGCCTGGACACGATCGTGCGCGCGGTGAACCAGGTGGGCGCATCGCCGACCGACCTGATCTCGATCCTGCAGGCGCTCAAGCAGGCCGGCGCGCTGCGCGCCGAACTGGTGGTGATCTGAGATGGCCGTCGGCGACGGCGGCATCATCGGCGCGGCCAAGGGCGCGCTCAATACCTGGACGGAGCTCTCGGGCTTCCAGCAGCTGCGCGCGCAGGCGGCCGGCGACGGCAAGTCGGCGCTGCCGCAGGTCGCCAAACAGTTCGAAGCGATCTTTACCCAGATGATGCTGAAGTCGATGCGCGAGGCCAGCCCCGGCGGCGGCATCGGCGACAGCGAGCAGGGCAATGCCTACCGCGATCTGTTCGATCATCAGTTGTCATTGAGCCTGTCCAACGGCGGCCATGGCCTGGGCATTGCGCAGATGCTGATGCGCCAGCTCGGCGGCAAAGATGGCGGCAAGGACAGCGGCAGCGCCGATGCCTCCGCCGATGCCGCGTCGAGCTGGCAAAGCACGCTGGACCAGCTCGCGCACGGCGCCGGCAAGGTCGCCGGCAAGGTGGCCGAGTGGATGCCGGGCACCGGCGATGCGGTGAACTTCGTGCAGGCGCTGGCGCCGCATGCGGAAGCCGCGGCGAAGAAGCTCGGCGTGTCGGTGCGCGCGCTGCTGGCCCAGGCGGCGCTGGAAACCGGCTGGGGCAAGCATCTGCCCGCGCACCACGACGGCAGCAGCAGCAACAACCTGTTCGGCATGAAGGCCGGGCGCAGCTGGGACGGCGACAAGGTCAGCGTGCCCACGCTGGAATACGAAGGCGGCGTGGCGGTGCGCAAGCGCGACCAGTTCCGCGCCTACGGCAACCCGGGCGATTCGTTCTCCGACTACGCCGAGGTGCTGGCCAACAACCCGCGCTACGCCAATGCCATCGGCAAGGGCGAGGACATCAAGGGTTTCGCCAGGGCGCTGGCGCACGGCGGCTATGCCACCGACCCGGCCTACGCGGCCAAGCTCGAGGCGATCGCCAACAGCCCGGAAATGCGCAAGGGGCTGGATGCGCTGGCCGCGCTCAAGTCGGGCGACGGTTTGCCGTCACAGTCGCCATGACGTGCTCCCCATTCCCTATGACACGTACCGCTACAAGGACCGCCCACCATGGCTGACCTGCTCTCCACCGGCGTCTCGGGCCTGCTGGCCTCGCAGATCGGCCTCAGCACCGTCAGCCACAACGTGGCCAACGTCAACACCGACGGCTACAGCCGCCAGACCGTGCAGTTCAATGCGCGGCAGGCGCAGCAGCTGGGCAATTTCTACGTCGGCACCGGCGTCAATACGGTGGCGGTGCAGCGCGCCTACAGCCAGTACCTCAATACCGCGCTGTGGACCGCCTCGTCGGACCAGAGCCGCGCGGCCACGTACCAGAGCCTGACCGGGCAGATCAACAACCAGCTGTCCGGCAGCACCAACCTGCAGACCTCGCTGGACGCGTTCTACGGCGCGCTGGGCGACGTCTCCAACGCGCCGGCCGACTCGGCCGCGCGCGGCGTGCTGCTGGCCCGCGCCAATGCGCTGGGCAGCACCTTCCAGGCGTTGTCCGGCCAGTTCAACCAGTTGAACACCCAGGTGCAGCGCCAGATCAGCGACACGGTCGACTCGATCAACAGCGACAGCGCTTCCATCGCCAAGCTCAACGAACAGATCCGCACCGCCTATGCCGGCGGCAAGGGCGAGCCGTCGGACCTGCTGGACCAGCGCGATGCGCTGATCAAGAAAGTCTCCGGCGAAGTGGGCGTCAGCGTGGTGCAGCAGGACGACCACACGGTGAGCCTGTTCGTCGGCAACGGCCAGGCGCTGGTCAACGGCTCCAATGCCTACGCGCTGGCCACCGCGCCGAATCAATACGATCCGACACGGCTGGAGATCGTCGGCAAGGACAGCGGCAGCGTGATCACCGGCCAGGTCGGCGGCGGCTCGCTCGGCGCGCTGCTGGATTTCCGCAGCCAGGTGCTGGACCCCGCGCAGAACCAGCTCGGCCGCGCCGCGGTGGCGATGGCCAGCGCCTTCAATGCCCAGCATGCGCAGGGCATGGACCTCAACGGCACTATGGGCGGCGCCTTCTTCAACGTCGGCGCGCCGCAGGTGCAGATCAGCTCGGCCAACCAGGGCACGGGCACGGTGGGCGCCAGTATCTCCGACGTCGGCGCGCTGACCACCAAGGACTACGTGCTGCGCTACGACGGCAGCGCCTGGAGCCTGCGCGACACGGCGGGCAACGCGGTGGCGATGACCGGCACCGGCACCGCCGCCGATCCGTTCAAGGCCGATGGCCTGAGCCTGGTGGTGGGCGGCGCTCCGAGCGCCGGCGACAGCTTCCAGGTGCGCCCCACCGCCGCGGCCGCGGCGGGTTTCGGCGCGGCCATCACCGACCCGAACAAGATCGCCGCCGCGGCGCCGCTGGCCGGCTCGGCCGGCGCGGCCAACACGGGCAGCGGCAGCATCGGCGGCATCGCGGTCACCGATCCGTCCAATGCGGGCCTGCTCGGCACGGCGAATATCGTGTTCACCTCGCCGACCAGCTACACCATCAATGGCGGCGCGGCGCAGACGTATACGCCCGGCCAGCCGATCAACGCCAACGGCTGGAGCCTCACCCTCAACGGCACGCCCGCGGCGAACGACACGTTCACCCTCAAGGCCAATAGCAATGCGCGCGGCGACAACGGCAACGCGCTGGCACTGGGCAAGGTGGCGAACCTGGGCGTGCTCGACAACGGCGCCACCAGCGTGGGCCGCGCCTACGGGCAGCTGACCAGCCAGGTGGGCAGCGCCGGTTCCCTGGCCAAGGACGCGCTGACCACGCAGAACGCGGTGTACCAGCAGGCGCTGCAATCGCAGCAGGGCGTGTCCGGCGTGAACATCGACGAGGAAGCCGCCAGCCTGGTGCGCTACCAGCAGGCCTACCAGGCCTCGGCGCAGGTGATCTCCACCGCCAGCCAGATCTTCGACGCGCTGCTCAGCGCCGTGCGCAACTGAAGGAGCATCCGATGAGAGTCTCCACCAGCTGGATGGCCCAGCAGTCGGTCAGCAGCATGCTCGACGGGCAGGCCAGCCTGTCCGACCTGCAGAACCGCATCAGCAGCGGCAAGCGCATCAACCAGCCTTCGGACGATCCGGTGGGCGCGGCGCGCGCGCTGGAACTGGGC
The DNA here is from genome assembly GCF_012275375.1 of Dyella sp. SG609. Taxonomy (GTDB): domain Bacteria; phylum Pseudomonadota; class Gammaproteobacteria; order Xanthomonadales; family Rhodanobacteraceae; genus Dyella_D; species Dyella_D marensis. The sequence continues at coordinate 435,774 of NZ_JAAZQJ010000003.1, forward strand.
CATATGGACGCGGACGTGGCGCAGTACCAGCGCAACATCACCTCGGCCAATGCGCGCCTGGGCCTGGAAGACCAGGCGCTGTCGACCACTTCGGACGCGCTGACCCGCGTGCGCACCCTGGTCCTGCAAGGCATCAACGGCACGCAGACCGACCAGACCCGCGCCGACATCGCCGCGGAGCTGAGCCAGATCCGCACCCAGCTGATGGGCCTGGCCAACGGCAAGGACGGCAACGGCGACTATCTGTTCGCCGGCAACCGCACCGGCGGGCAGCCGTTCTCGGCCCAGGGCGGCGCGGTGGTCTACAACGGCGACGAAGGCCAGCGCATGGTCGCCGCCGGCCCCGGCATGCAGGTCGCCACCGGCGACCCCGGCTCGGCGGTGTTCATGAATATCCCCACCGGCAACGGCACTTTTCAGGTGTCTTCCGGCGCCGCCAATACCGGCACCGCGGTGGCCGGCACCATCAGCGTGGCCGACCGCACGCAGTGGGACAACGGCAACTACACCATCGCCTTCACCTCGGCCACGGCCTATGAGGTGCGCGACGCCTCCAACAACGTGATCGGCAGCGGCACCTATGCCGACGACGGCAACGCGGTGGTGGCCTTCCGCGGCGTGCAGGTGGGCATCAGCGGCACGCCGGCGGCGGGCGACAATTTCAGCGTGGGGCCTTCGGGCAAGCAGGACATCTTCAGCACGCTGGACAACATCATCGGCGCGCTGAAGACCACCGGCGGCGGGCCGGCGATGAAGAACGCGCTCAATGCGCAGTTCTCCAACCTCGACCAGGCCATCGACACCGTCACCCAGACGCGCGCCGCCATCGGCGGACGCATGAATGCGCTGGACCAGCAGCAGTCGCTCAACGGCGACCTGTCGCTGCAGTACCAGGGGGCGCTGAGCGACGTGCAGGACCTGGACTACTACGACGCCATCAGCAAGCTCAATCTGCAGAACACCGCGCTGCAGGCCGCGCAGATGACCTACACCAAGGTGCAGTCATCCACGCTGTTCGATTATCTGAAGTGATGCGGACGCAGGGATGAGCAGCGAACGCGCACGAGCGGAAACGAAGGTTGGCGGCGCCGTGCGCCGCGCCGCCGTATCCGATCGTCCGCCGCTGGTATCCGTGCGTGGCGCTTTGCCCTCGATCCGCTGCAGCTCCATGCCGCTGCCGCCGACGCCCTCCTTGAGGCGGCGGCGTTCCTGCTGGCATTCCCATGGGAATCCGAACCGCCGTCCTCGACGGTTCCGAATCCATTGGAGTGCAAGCACCATGAGCCTGAGCGTCACCACCAACATCAGCTCGCTGAATGCCCAGAACAACCTGGCCAGGACGCAGAGCAAGCTGAGCACCGCCATCGAGCGCCTTTCATCCGGCATGCGCATCAACAGCGCCAAGGACGATGCGGCGGGCCTGGCCATCTCCACCCGCTTCACCACCCAGATCAATGGCCTGAACCAGGCCGTGCGCAATGCCAACGACGGCATCTCGATGGCGCAGACCACCGAGTCGGCGCTGGACGAAGTGACCAACAACCTGCAGCGCATGCGCCTGCTGGCGGTGCAGTCGGCGTCCGGGTCCAATTCGTCCACCGATCGCGCCGCGCTGGACAAGGAAGTGCAGCAGCGCCTGGCCGAAGTGACCCGTATCGCGCAGCAGACCAATTTCAACGGCACCAAGGTGCTGGATGGCAGCGCCGGTACGGTGGCGTTCCAGGTCGGCGCCAATGTGGGCGAGACCATCAGCGTCAATTTCGGCGTCGGCATGAAAGCCAGTCAGATCGGCCAGATCGAAACGGCTTCCGTGACGGCGAGCGGCACGGAGCCGAAATTCCCGTTGACGCTCTCTGCGGATCAGACGGTGAAGTTCGACGGCGCGAACGTCACGCTCAAGAAAGGCACCGTGTTCAAGTTCGGCAACGAGATCGTCGCCGCGCTGAAGGCCGGCTTCGAAAGCGCGGGCGTGGATGCGCAGGTCTCGGTCGACATCAAGGGCAAGTTCACCATCGCCACGAGCAAGCTGGACGCCGTCATCGACACTTCGGCAGCCACCGAACTCGGTTTTGCGGCGGCCGACAAAGTGGTGGTCGGCAAGGACAGCAAGCACCTGTCGGACATCTCGATCGCCACCACCGATGGGGCGAACGACGCGATCCGCCGCGTCGACGCCGCCCTGCAATCGGTGAGCGACCTGCGCTCGAACCTGGGCGCGGTGCAGAACCGCTTCCATTCCACCATCACCAACCTGCAGACGATTTCGCAGAACCTCGATTCGTCGCGCAGCCAGATCAAGGACGCGGACTTCGCGGCGGAGACCGCGAACATGTCCAGCGCAAACATCCTGCAGCAGGCCGGCGTGTCGGTGCTGGCGCAGGCCAATACCAGCCAGCAGAGCGTGCTGAAACTGCTGCAGTAAGCGATCAGCGATGGCCGCGCATGGGGCGCGGCCATCCACCACTCAAGGAAACCACACGGCCATGACGATCACGCTCTCTACCACCACCACCATTCTGTGCGGCCTCGCCGCCGGGGCGGCGCGTGGCCGGGCGTGGCCGTTCCTAGCCCAAATCGCCAGCCTGCTCAAGTTCCATGGGAACCGGTCGAAACAGTACCTGAGGCGGACGTTCCAGCAGGAATTCCCGCTGAACCAACCGCCGGCCTCTTTCCGGCTTCGACCCCAACGGAGTGAATTCCCATGGTCATGAGCGTTACCACCAACATCAGCTCGCTGAATGCCCAGAACAACCTGGCCAAGACGCAGAGCAAGCTGAGCACCGCCATCGAGCGCCTGTCCTCGGGTATGCGCATCAACAGCGCCAAGGACGATGCGGCGGGCCTGGCCATCTCCACCCGCTTCACCACCCAGATCAATGGCCTGAACCAGGCCGTGCGCAACGCCAACGACGGTATCTCGATGGCGCAGACCACCGAGTCGGCGCTGGACGAAGTGACCAACAACCTGCAGCGCATCCGCGAGCTGGCCGTGCAGTCGGCCACCGGCTCCAACTCGACCACCGACCGCGCCGCGCTCGACAAGGAAGTGCAGCAGCGTCTGGCCGAAGTGACCCGTATCGCGCAGCAGACCAACTTCAACGGCACCAAGGTGCTGGACGGCAGCGCCGGCACGGTGGCGTTCCAGGTCGGCGCCAACGTCGGCGAGACCATCAGCGTCAACTTCAGCGTCGGCATGAAGACCAACCAGGTCGGCCAGGTCGACACCGCCGCGGTGACCGCCAGCGGCACGGCCCCGACCTATCCGCTGACCCTTGCCGCCGACCAGACGGTGAAGATCGGCACCACCAGCGTCACGCTCAAGAGCGGCACGGTGTTCAACACCGCGCAGGACGCCACCGACGCGCTGAATGCGGGCTTCAAGGACGCCGGCGTGGACGCGCAGGCTTCGGCCGACGCCACCGGCAAGATCTCGGTCGCCGCCTTCGGCGCCGACGTCGACGCTTCCGGCGCCACCGCCCTGGGCTTCGCCGCCGCCGACAAGGCCACGCACGCGCTGGACAGCAAGCACCTGTCCGACGCTTCGATCAGCACGGTGTCCGGCGCCAACGACGCCATCCGCCGCGTCGACGCCGCCCTGCAGTCGGTGAGCAACCTGCGTTCGGACCTGGGCGCCGTGCAGAACCGTTTCCAGTCCACCATCTCCAACCTGCAGACCATTTCGCAGAACCTCGACTCGTCGCGCAGCCAGATCCAGGACGCCGACTTCGCCGCGGAGACCGCGAACATGTCCAGCGCGAACATCCTGCAGCAGGCCGGCGTGTCGGTGCTGGCCCAGGCCAACTCCAGCCAGCAGAGCGTGCTGAAGCTCCTGCAGTAACTCCCGGTGGACGGCCGCGCATAAAACGCGGCCGTCCCTTTTCATAAGGAAATCCTTCCGACCATGGCTATCACCACCTCTTCCACTTCTTCCTCCACCGGCCCGCTCACCGCCGCCGGCGTGGGTTCGGGACTGGACGTGAACGGCCTGGTCAGCCAGCTGGTGGCGGCCAAGAAAAAGCCGCTGCAGGACCAGATCGATTCCCAGACCAGCACGGCGAAGACGCAGATCTCCGCGCTGGGCCAGGTCAGTTCGGCGCTCGCCGCCCTGCAGACCGCATTGAAGGGCCTGAGCGACGGCACCTCGTTCCAGACCCGCAAGGCCGCGACCAGCGACGCCAGCGTGTTCAGCGTAAGCTCCACCACCGGCGCGATGAACGGCAGCTACAACCTCAACGTGAGCCAGCTCGCCACCGCGCTGAAGGTGCAGTCGGCCGGCGTGGCCAGCAGCGATGCCAAGGTCGGCACCGGCACGCTCACCATCGGCGTCGGCAGCAAGTCGATGAGCATCGACATCGGCAGCGACGGTTCCTCGCTGTCGCAGATCCGCGACGCGATCAACAAGAGCAGCGGCAACCCCGGCGTCACCGCCACCATCGTCACCGGCTCGGACGGCGCGCACCTGGTGCTGAGCAGCACCGCCACCGGCCAGGCCAATGCCTTCACGGTGAGCAGCAGCGGCGGCGACGGCGGCCTGGCGGCGCTCAACTACGACCCGGCGTCCAGCAGCAACGGCATGTCCGTGCTGACCGCGGCGCAGGACGCGAAATTCACCATCGACGGCCTGGCCGCCACCAGCGCCAGCAATACGGTGACCGGCGCCATCGACGGTATCACCCTGAGCTTGTGGAAGCCGGGCACGGCTACGCTGTCGGTCAGCACCGACAGTTCGGCGGCGTCCACCGCGGTGGGCAACTTCGTCACCGCGTACAACAACTTCGTGGGCACGTACCAATCGCTCACCGCGTACGACCCGAGCGGCGCCAATACCGGCGCGCTGATCGGCGACGCCACGCTCAACAGCATCAAGAGCACGCTTTCCAACATCGTCAGCGGGCCGGGCGGCAACGGCGCCATGCTCAATTCGATCGGCATCACCCTGCAGATCGACGGCACGCTGAAGCTGGACAGCGGCGCCTTGTCCACCGCGCTGAGCGACGGCGGCACCAAGGTGAGCGGCCTGTTCTCCGGCACCAGCGGCATGGCCACCCAGCTCAACAGCCCGCTGACCGACTGGACCGCCAGCACCGGCGTGCTGACCACGCGCACCAACAATCTCAACAAGCAGTTGAAGGACCTGGGCACGCGCCAGGACAACCTCAACTCCGACATGGACGCGCTGACCACCCAGTACACCAAGCGCTTCACCGCGCTGGACACCCTGCTGACCAAGCTCAACAGCACCAGCAGCTACCTGACGCAGCAGTTCGACGCGCTCACCAAGAGCAGCAAGTAAGCGAGGAGCCAGACCATGGGATTCGGATACGGCGCCGGCGCCTACCAGCAGGTGCGTTCGCACGGGACGGTGGAAACCGCCGACCCGCACGGCCTCATCACCATGCTGATGGACGGCGCGATCGAACGCCTGACCAAGGCGCGCGGCCATATGCTGCACGGCGAGGTGGCCGCCAAGGGCGAGCTGATCTCGCGCTGCCTGGACATCATCAGCGAGCTGCGCGGCAGCCTGGATCCGGCGGTGGAAACGCCGCTGGTCGGCCAGCTCGGCGCGCTGTACGACTACATGGGCCGCCGGCTGCTGCACGCCAACCTGCACGACGACCCGCGCGCGCTGGACGAGGTCTCCGACCTGATGCAGAAGCTGCGCCGCGCCTGGAACGGCATTCCGATGGACGCGCGCAGCCCGCAGCGTCCCGCGCAGGCCGCGCTGTGAACGGCCTGGAACAGGTAATGGCGCTGAGCCGCGGCATGCTGGAAATGGCCGAGCAGGGCGACTGGGAACGCTTCGCCGCGATCCAGGATGAACGCGAGCGCGTGCTCGAACAGGTGCTGCCGGCCAGCCGCGGCGACGCGACCGCCCTGCGCGCCCTGATCGACTACAACCGACGCCTGTGCGAGGTGGTGGAGCGCGAGCGCGATAAAGTGGCGCAGGAATGGCAGGCGGCGCATGGCCGCTCGCAGGCCATCGCCGCCTACACCAGCAACTGACGTCGCGGAATCATCCGTGTAGGTTGGGCTGAGCCGCAGGCGAACCCCGAAGCCGGCAACTTCATGCGCCTCGCCACGTTGGGGTTACGGGCTGCATCAGCAACCCGCCCTTCGGGCCATCCGCTATGCGGATGTTCGCTACGGCATCCTGCCTTCGCAGTCGCCTGCGGCTCACCCCAACCTACGCCCGATCGGGCGGCATCGCCGGAGAACGCCACACATGAATGCCAGCGCCTGGGACGAATTCCAGCAACTGCTCGCCTGCGAGGGCGACTGGCTGGCCGAGCTGGAGCCGCTCTCGCTGCCGCTGGACGAGCGCATGGCCGCCGGCTATGCCGAACGCAACCTGGCCGCGCTGGGCATGCTGGACGTATTGGACGAGCGCACTGCCGAGGTTTCCGACGAGGACAGCCCGCTGGTGCAGGATCTTGCGCGGATGGACGCCAAGCTCACCGCGCTGATCCACATCATCAACCGCGTATTGATTCCCGATGCGCTGACCCGGCCCCGCCACACCCTGCGCTTCAACGCCGTGGGCGCCCTGGTGCCGCCGGCGCTGGCGCCGGCCGGCGAGGGCGCGCTGCTGCGCATCCGTCTCGATGCTTGCCCGAGTTTTCCGTTGGAACTGCCGGTGCGCGTGGAACGCCGTTTCCCCGACGGCCGCGTGTTCCTGACGTTTGAGAATCATTCCGACGCGCTGGGCGAAGGGCTGGAACGGATGGTTTTTCGCCATCACCGACGCAGAGTGGCAGTCACCCGGCAAGGGCATGGGCCAGCGGCCTGAAGCGGTTCGTGAAGGCAATGTGATCGATATCACAAAACCGAGGCCCCAAAAGTTCAGTTTTTTGACGTGTCTGACACTTGGCATGTGCGGTGTGCCCAGGCCTGCGGCGTCAGCATCCATTCATTTAGCGTCGGTCGCTCAACGGTTTAAGACGTTTCGCCGGCGTCGTGAATACGTTTACAGCACTAGGGAGTAGTCGGAAAACCGACCCCATCCCTACCCCCCGTCATAGACCCGCCACCTCGTTGGCCCCGATTTTGCGTATAGCCCAACGGCGTCGACGTCGGAGCGTTGACGCTATGGGTCAGCAGAAAAAACGAGTGACAGGGCATAGGAACGCCGGTCACCACCATGGGCAGGGGGTTTAGCGTGCAAAACGAAGTCCAAGACATCGACGTACTGGTCATCGAAGCGGATGCCGTCCGGGCGGATACCATCGGATCGGCGCTGCAATTCCTGGGGTATCGCCCGCGTTTCGCCGGTAACGATACCGCCGAAAGCGGCAAGGGCGATTGGTGCGCGATCTATATCGGCGACGTGGTGGACCTCGACGATTTCCAGCGCCAGCTCGACACATTGGGCGACCTGGCGCTGCATCTGCCGCTGCTGGTGGCGAACGATTCCCCGCTCGCCGCGCAGCTGCCCGGCGCGCTGCCGGGTTCGCGTTCGCGCTCGGTGGAGCTGCTCTCGTTCCCGCTGCGCTACGAACCGCTGCTCGACGCGCTGCGCCGCTGCTCGGCGCCATCGCGGCTGAGCTTCAAGGGCGGCCAGTCCGCTTGCGCCACGGGACAGTCGGGCATGCATCGCATCGTCGGCGGTTCCAATGCGCTGGGCCGCGTGAATGCGCTGGTGCGCCAGGTCGCGCCGTTCGATTCCACCGTGCTGGTGCTGGGCGAATCGGGTACCGGCAAGGAAATGGTGGCGCGCGCCATCCATGAATCCTCGCAGCGCCGCGACAAGCCGTTCATCGCGATCAACTGCGGCGCGATTCCGGCGGAACTGCTGGAAAGCGAACTGTTCGGCCACGAGAAGGGCGCCTTCACCGGTGCGATCAGCGCACGCAAGGGCCGTTTCGAACTGGCCGAGGGCGGCACGCTGTTCCTCGACGAGATCGGCGACATGAGCCTGCCGATGCAGGTGAAGCTGCTGCGCGTGCTGCAGGAGCGCGTGTTCGAACGCGTCGGCGGCAACCGCACCCAGCGCTGCGACGTGCGCATCATCGCCGCCACGCACCGCAACCTGGAGCAGGCCATCGCCGACGGCCGCTTCCGCGAAGACCTGTATTACCGCCTCAGCGTGTTCCCGCTGGAGATGCCGCCGCTGCGCGAGCATCTGGAAGACCTGCCGGAACTGATCACCGAGTTCAACCAGCGCCTGCTGCGCCGCGGCCTGGGCGGCGTGCGCTTCAGCGCCAGCGCGATGAACGCCCTGCGCAGCCACACCTGGCCCGGCAATGTGCGCGAGCTGTGCAACCTGGTCGAGCGCATGGCCATCCTCTATCCGTCCTGTGAAGTACGCGCCGGCGACCTGCCCGAGAAATACCGCGGCGTTCCCGTCGGCGAAGAAGTCACCGGCGCCGCCTTGCTGGCGGTCATGGAAGGCCGCGCTCCCGTGATCGCCACCCCGATCGCCGCCTCGGTTGCCCACGAGCCTTCGGCGGCGATCCTCCCGGAAGGCGGCCTGGATCTGAAGGATCACCTCTCGGATATCGAAGTAGGCCTGATCCGCCAGGCTCTCGACGCCACCGGCGGCGTCGTCGCCCACGCAGCCAAGCTGCTGCGCATGCAGCGCACCACGCTGGTGGAGAAGCTGCGCAAGTACGGCCTGCAGGCGGGTCTGCAGGTGCCTTGATCAGATCAAATCCGGCGCGCCAATCGCGCGCCGGATTTGGATCGTTCTATCAAGCGCAAAGAACTTCACCCCCTCGCTCCGCCCGGCCCCTCACCCCGACCCTCTCCCCGGAGGGGAGAGGGAGAAGTGATGTGGCGCCGCATACAGGAACGAAGAGCAAAAGCTGGCCTCGTTCCTTGAACGTCCTCTCGGCAACGGCACGTTGAAGAAGCCGCTACGTAAACGCACAGTCGTTTCGTGTAGACCCAGGTTAATCAGGCTACCGCAGCCGCCCACTGCTCCTTCTAGTCGCGTCGCGAGCCTTTGCTCTAAGGCCATTCTCTCTTTGGTTACTTTCTCTTTGGGCCAGCAAAGAGAAAGTGACTCGGGCGCCGGCAGGCGTCCGAAATGCCCGCTGCATAAGCGGCCAAGTCGCGGCCACGCAAAACCGAGCGATACCGCCACTGGATCCCGGCCTACGCCGGGATGACGAGCAACGCACGCGCAACCCATTTTTTGGTGATGGCACACCTTGTGCATCCATCCCCCTAGTCATCAAAGGACGCGCTGGAATTCCGTCATGCCCACAATCGACGTCAACACCCTGCTATCCCAAATGCGGCAAATGTCCGCCACCATGCCGACACCCGAAACCGCATCGCGCAGCGTAATCCCAGCCCAAACCAGCGATTTCGGCGCCCTGCTCAAGCAATCGATAGCCACTGTCGGCCAGACCCAAATGGAAGCCGGAAAATTGGCGGCCTCCTTCGAACGCGGTGACGCCGGCGCCGACCTCGGCCGCACCATGGTCGCCGTGCAGAAGGCCGACCTCTCCCTGCGCGCCATGACCGAAGTGCGCAACAAACTCGTCGATGCCTACAAAGACATCATGAACATGCCGGTGTAACGGACCGCAGCGTCCGCCCGCCATCCCACTCCACCGATAACGAGCAGTTTTCATGGCCGAAAACGCCATCGCGCAGACCGACCCGAACGGCAAGCGCCTGGACCCGCTGAAGCAACTCGCGCAGAGCCCGGCGACGCGGCAGCTGCTGCTGCTGGTTGCCGTGGCCGCGGCCGTGGCGTTCGGCGTCGCGGTGGTGCTGTGGTCGCGCGGGCCCAACTTCGCGCTGCTGTATGCGGGCCTGGATTCCAAGGACGCCTCCGCCATTACCCAGGCGTTGCAGACGTCCAATACGCCCTATCAGCTGGGGCCGGATGGCGCATCGATCTCGGTGCCGGCGGCGGATCTTGCCGCCGTGCGCCTTCGTCTTGCCGCGCAAGGCCTGCCGCAAGGCAGCGCGGGCACCAGCGCCACCGTGCCCGGCGCGGATTCGCCGTTCGGCATGAGCGACCTGGCCGAACGCACGCGTTATCAGCAGATGCTGGAAACGGACCTGGGCAACACCATCGCCGGCCTGCAGTCGGTGCGCGCGGCGCGCGTGCATCTGGCGCTGCCGAAACCGTCGGCCTTTATTCGCGACAACAAGCAGGCCAGCGCCTCGGTGCTGGTGACGCTGTTCCCGGGCCGCCAGCTCGATGCCTCGCAGGTGGCGGCGATCGTGCACCTGGTGGCGTCGAGCGTGCCGGAGCTGGATCCGCGCCAGGTTTCCGTGGTCGACCAGCAAGGCCAGCTGCTCACCGTCACCGATCCGGACAGCGCCGGCGCGGTCGGCGACAGCCGCCTGCGCCTGGCTACGCGGATGGAGAACACCTACGCGCAGCGTATCGAGGAATTGCTCACGCCGCTGGTCGGCCCGGGCAAGGTGCGCGCGCAGGTCTATGCGGACCTGGATTTCAGCCAGACCGAGAAGGCCACCGAAACCTACAATCACGACAACCCCGCATTGCGCAGCGAACAGGTCAGCAGCGAGCAGCGGCGCGACGGCTCCAGCAACGGCGGCGTGCCGGGCGCGCTGAGCAACCAGCCGCCGACCACGGTGGCGCAGCCGACCGCGGCCAAGCCCAATGCCGGCGCGGGCAATGCCAGCGCCACGGCGAATACCAATGCGGGCGGCGAGAGTTCCAGCAGCGCCACGCGCAACTACGAACTCGATCGCACCGTCAGCCACGTCAGCGATCCGGCCGGACGCCTCGCGCGCCTCACGGTGGCGGTGGCGGTGGACAACAAGGCCACCACCGACGACAAGGGCAACAGCAAGAGCGTGCCGTTCACCGCGCAGGAGCTGGAACACCTGACCGACCTGGCCAAGAACGCGGTCGGCTTCAACCAGCAGCGCGGCGACAGCGTCAGCGTGATCAACCAGCCCTTCCACAAGGCGCCGGGCAACGAACCCTTGCCGGAGACGCCGTTCTGGCAGCGCCCCGGCGTGATGGACCTGATCAAGCAGGGCGGCGGCGTGCTGGTCGCGCTGATCATCGCCTTCGGCCTGCTGCGCCCGCTGCTGCGCGGCGTGTTCAAGGGCGCGCCGGGCACCGCGCTGCAGGCGCTGCCTGCCGGCGCCGGCGGCGTGCCGACGGTATCGGTGCGCATCGACGATATGGACGACGACGTGGCGCCGGGGCGTTTGGGCCCGCCGCCGGGCATGAACTACGAAGCGCGCGTGGCGATGGCCAAGCGCATGGTCACCGAGAACCCCAAGCAGGTGGCGCAGGTGGTCAGGAGCTGGGTGGGCGAAGATGGCGGCTAATATCGAAATCACTGGCGCCCAGCGCGCGGCAATCCTGTTGCTCACCCTGGGCGAGCAGGACGCGGCCGAAGTCCTGAAGCATCTCAATGCCCGCGACGTGCAGGCCGTCGGCCAGGCCATGGCAGGCCTGAGCAATGTCTCGCGCGAGCAGGTCGAGCACGTACTCGGCCGCCTCACCGAGGACATGGGCCGGCACACCTCGCTGGGCGTGGGCACCGAGGAATACATCCGCAAGATCCTGGTCAACGCGCTGGGCGAGAGCAAGGCGGGCGGCCTGATCGACCGCATCCTGCTCGGCCGCAGCAGCAAGGGCCTGGAATCGCTGAAGTGGATGGAGAGCCGCGCGATCGCCGAGATGATCGGGCAGGAGCATCCGCAGATCATCGCCCTGGTGCTGGCGCACCTGGAGCCGGACCAGGCCGCCGAAGTGATCGGCTACCTGCCGCCGCGCGTGCGCAGCGATTCGGTGATGCGCATCGCCACGCTCGACGGCGTGCAGCCGCATGCGCTGAACGAACTGGACGAGATCATGGAGCGCCAGTTCTCCGGCAATACCAACAAGCTGAAGTCCGCCACCGTCGGCGGCCTGAAGGCGGCGGCGGACATCCTCAATGCGATGGAGACCAGCCGCGAGACCGAGCTGATGAGCGCGATCCGCGGCCACGATGCGGCGCTCGGCGGCCGCATCGAAGAACTGATGTTCGTGTTCGAGGACCTGGCGGAGCTGGACGACCGCAGCATGCAGATGCTGCTGCGCGAAGTGCCGTCGGCGCGCCTGGTCACCGCCTTGAAGGGGGCCGAGCCCGGCGTGCGCGAACGCATCTTCTCGAACATGTCCAAGCGCGCCTCCGACATGCTGCGCGACGACCTGGAAGTGAAGGGCCCCGTGCGCCTGAGCGAAGTCGACGCCGCGCAGAAGGAAGTGCTGCAGATCGCCCGCCGGCTGGCCGACACCGGGCAGATCAGCCTTACCGGCGGCGGTGACGACTTCGTCTGATGGCCGCCTCCTTTCTCTCGCGCGAACAGCTGAAGGATTTCCGCCGGTGGGAGCTGCCCGAGGTGGGCGAGCCCAAGCCGGCGGAGGCGGCGGAAGCCCAGGCGGCGCTGCCGACCGTGGCCGATCTGGAAGGCCTGGAGCGCGAAGCGCGCGACGCGGGCTACGCGGCAGGCCTGGCCGAAGGGCGCGCCGCCGCGGACGCGGAGCTGCGCGAAAAGCTCGCCTTGCTCGACGGCATCCTGCACGCCGCCGCGCGGCCGCTGGAAGCGCTGGACGACGCGACCGAACAGGACCTGGCGCGGCTGGCGCTGGTGATCGCCCGCCGTGTGGTGGGGCATGAACTGAAAACCTCGCCCGCGCTGATCGTACGCACGGTGCGCGAAGCCGCGCTGGCCCTGCCGGCGGCGACGCGCAACCTGCGCGTGTATCTGCATCCGGACGATCTGGCCCTGCTGCGCGAGCTGGAGGCGGCGGAGCCGCACTGGCAGCTGCTGCCCGACCCGGACATGCAGCGCGGCGATTGCCTGCTGGAAAGCGAAAGCTCGCGCCTGGACGCCAAGGTGGAAACGCGGCTCGCCGCCATCGCCGACGCGGTGTTCGGCGACGAAGCCAGCGAAGATCCCGAGACCGAAATGGCATGAGCAGCGGCTCCGCCACCACCGAACGCTGGCGCCAGCGCCTGGCCCGCCGCGCACGCCGCGCCGAGGCGGCTGCGCCGCTGGTGGTGGAGGGGCGCTTGCGCCGCGTGGTCGGGCTGACGCTGGAAGCCGAAGGCTGCGAAGCGCCGCTCGGCGCGCGCTGCCTGGTGGCCGCCGCGGGCGGCGTGCAGCTGGATACCGAAGTGGTCGGCTTCGCCGACGACCGCCTGCTGCTGATGCCGGTGACCGAGATGCACGGCGTGCTGCCGAATGCGCGCGTGCGCCCGTGCTCGCATACCGGCGGCCTGCCGGTGGGCGCCGCGCTGCTGGGCCGCGTGATCGGCGCGGACGGCGTGCCCCTGGATGGCGCCGGCCCCCTCGACGTGGACGAGCACGCCTCGCTCAAGCGCGAACCGATCAATCCGATGGCGCGCAAGCCGATCGACGCGCCGCTGGATACGGGCGTGCGCGCGATCAATGCGCTGCTTACCGTGGGCCGCGGCCAGCGCCTGGGACTGTTCGCCGGCTCCGGCGTCGGCAAATCGACCCTGCTCGGCATGATGACGCGCTACACCGACGCCGACGTGGTGGTGGTGGGCCTGATCGGCGAGCGCGGCCGCGAGGTGAAGGAATTCGTCGAGCACACGCTGGGTGAGGAAGGCCGCGCCCGCGCGGTGATCGTCGCCGCGCCGGCCGATGCGCCGCCGCTGAAGCGCCTGCGCGGCGCGCAGTACGCCACCGCGATTGCCGAATGGTTCCGCGACCGCGGCCAGCGCGTGCTGCTGCTGATGGATTCGATCACCCGCTACGCGCAGGCGCAGCGCGAGATCGCGCTGGCCATCGGCGAGCCGCCGGCGACCAAGGGCTATCCGCCGTCGGTGTTCGCCCTGCTGCCGGCCCTGGTCGAGCGCGCCGGCAACGATGCCGAGGGGCGCGGTTCGATCACCGCGTTCTATACGGTGCTGACCGAGGGCGACGACTACCGCCACGATCCGATCGCCGATGCGGCGCGCGCGATCCTGGACGGCCATATCGTGCTGTCGCGCGACCTGGCCGAAGCCGGCCACTATCCGGCCATCGATATCGAAGCCTCGATCAGCCGCGTGATGCCGGCGGTAGTGGAGCGCACGCACCTGCGCGCGGCGCAGCAGTTCCGGCAGGTCTATTCGGCGTATCGCCAGCAGCGCGACCTGATCGCGGTGGGCGCGTACCAGAAGGGTTCCGATCCGCAGGTGGACAAGGCCATTGCGATGTGGCCGCAGCTGCGCGGTTTCCTGCAGCAGGAAGTGGACGATCCGATGCCGCTGGCGCAGGCGATCGAGGCGCTGCAGGACCTCGCCGCCGAGGCCGCCGCATGAAGCCGCGTTCCGCCCGCCTGGCGCCGGCCGCCGATCACGCCAAGGAAAAGCGCGAGACCGCCGCGTTGCGCCTCGCCGAGCAGCAGGAGCGCCTGCGCGCGGCCGAGCACCAGCTTTCCGAATTGCGCCGCTACCGCGCGGAGTACGCGCTGGACGGCGCGGCCGCGGTTTCGGTGGCGGCGCTGCTCAACCGGCAGCAGTTCGTGGAGCGCATCGACCGCGCCATCAATCAGCAGTTGTTCGAGGTGGAGCGCCAGCGCCGCCTGCTCGACCAGGCCGGCGCCGCCTGGCGTGCCGCGCATGCGCGCGAGCGTGCGCTGGAGAGCGTGATCGGCCAGGCGCGCGAGCAGGAACGCAAGAGCGAAGAGCGCCGCGAACAGAACGACATCGACGAACGCATGCAGCACCGCAACCCGCGGCGCCGCAGCTAGCAGGCTTCCTTCCATGACTCCGAACGTATCCATGCCTACTTCCACGCCCAAGCCCGTCGCCTCCGGCGCGCCTGCCGCCGCCGGCAAAGGTGCGCAGACCGGCGCGGCCGATGCCGCCTCCGGCCAGGAAGGTTTCGAGCGCCAGTTCAACCAGGTGATGCGCCAGCAGGCGGGCGCCGCCTTGCCGGCAGCCATCGCGCCACCGGTGCTGCCGGCGAAGGTGGCGCTGGCCCCCGTGGAGGCCGGCGGTCCGCTCGCCGGCAAGGACGAAGCGACCACCGACCCGGCCGAGCGCGATGGCAATGCGCTGGCGGCGGCGGTGCTCGCGATGCTGGGGCAGGGCGTGGCGGCGCAGGCGAAGATCGCCGGTGCGGGCCAGGGCCAGACGGTATCGGCCGATGCGGGCAAGGGCGGTGCGCAACGTGGATTGCCTGGATTGGTGATGGATGCCGCAAAGGATGCAGGCGCTGCGGCGCCCGTGCCGTCCACCGGTGTCGACGCCGGCGCACTGCTTGCGGCGGCGAGTGCGTCGCCTGCGCCGGAAACGCACAAGTCCGCCGAACCGGGCAACGTCGAAGCGCTCGCCGCTCCGATGACGCTGCATGCACCTGCGCCGAACGCCGCACCTGCCGCGCACAGCCTGAAGATGGATGCGCCCGCCGGCAGCCCGGGCTTTGCGCAGGAACTCGGCCAGCAGGTCGCCTGGCTGGGCGGACAGGAGATCAAGCAGGCGCGCATCCGCCTGCGCCCGGAGGAACTGGGCCAGCTCGACGTGAAAGTGAGCGTGGCCGAACACGGCCGCGTCGACGTCAGCTTTACCGCGCAGCATCCGGCGGCCGTCACCGCCGTGCAGCAAACGCTGGGTCAGCTCGACCTGATGCTGGCGGGGCATGGCCTGTCGCTGGGACAGGCGCAGGTGGGGCAGCAAAGTGCGGGAGAGCGCGGCGCCGGCCACGCGGGCGAGCCGCAGGATGCGCTGGCCGCGGAAGCGGATCCGGTCGAAGGCGTCGGCGCCCGCACGGTCGCCGTCGGCCTGCTGGATACGTTCGCCTGAGCTCCAGCTTCAGGCCGGGCTGAGCACTTCGTGCTCCAGCGCGATCTGCAGCAGCTGGTTGAGGCTGACGCCGCGCGCCGCCGCCGCCGTGACGGCGCGCTCGTGCAGCTTGGGCGGGATGCGCGCCTGGAACTTGCCGGAGAAGTTCTTGTACGGCTCGATGCCGTTGGCGCGGCAGGTCTCGAAGAACACGCGCAGCGAGGTGCTGCCCTCGCGCGCCAGGCCGGCCACGTCGGTGGCGTAGAAATCGGCACCGCCGTTGAGGCTGGTGAACTCGCCGCGGAACATCTCGAGCTCCGGGTCGTACTCGATCACGGCCTTGTGGCCGTCGATGGTCATGACATTGATCATGGCTTCACTCCAAGAGACTCCAACCATTTGCGGACGCCGGCCACCGCGCCCTTGTCCATGTCCGGCCGCGGGTGAGGGCGGTGGAACACGTGGACCTACCCGGCCAGCACGACCGCCACGCGGGAGCCTTCCGCCTGGCTGATCCTCGCGCCCAGCTCCCTGAAAAGAGCCTCCACCTCCGCCCACTTCACGTTGCCGGAAGCGGGGCGGTTGAAGATCAGGCTCAGCGTCCTTGCATGTTTGTTTTTCATGCAGGGATAGTACCGAAATATGGTATCACACAAATCCGAAAATACGTCGCGCGAATCCGAAAATGCGCCGCCATGGCGGCGTCGCGACGTCCCCCCGCCGCGCGTCAATAAAACGCCGCAATCCCCGCCCATGGGCGCCGCAAACCGCGCCACCAGGCCATTTCTTCCGATGGCATGCCGATTGCTACAAGACCTCCGCCAGGCACCGCCCCCGGGGCGCTGCCGACAAGGAACCGTGTCCACCCGAGGTCTTGCATGTCGAACGCCGAGCCCACTCCCGCCGTCGCCGCCCCCGCCCCCAAGGCGGGCCATGGGCGGGGCACCGTCCTGATTCTTGCCGCAGCCCTGGTGCTGGTGTCGGCGGTGTGCGGCTACGCGCTGTACACGCTGCGCGGGCACGCCGCGCAAGGCGCCGCGGGCAGCGAAGCGAAGGTCGAGAAGAAGAAGGAAGGGCCGGAGGTGTTCATGCCGATGGACCCGGCCTTCGTGGTCAATTTCCAGAAGGCCGACGGGCTCAGCTACCTGCAGGTCGGCGTCACCCTGATGTCGCACGACCCGGCCGCGCTGCAGGCCGCCAAGGAAGCGGATCCGGTGATCCGCAATGCGCTGGTGATGCTGTTCTCCGCCCAGGACTACACCGCGCTGTCCGACACCGCCGGCAAGCAGAAGCTGCAGGCCAAGGCGCTGGCGGCGGTGCAGAAGATCGTCGAGGACCGCACCGGCCGCCCCGGCGTGGAAGCGCTGTATTTCACCAGCTTCGTGATGCAGTGAGGCAGCCGTGAGCGATCTGCTCTCCCAGGAAGAAATCGACGCCCTGCTCAACGGCGTCAACGGCGGCGACGTGCCGACCGGCGGCGACGAGCCGCCGCCGAAGGATGCCGTGCTGTCGTACGACTTCACCCAGCAGGACCGCATCGTGCGCGGCCGCCTGCCCACGCTGGAGATGGTCAACGACCGCTTCGCGCGCTACTTCCGCACCGGCATCTTCGGCGTGCTGCGCAAGACCTGCGAGGTCTCGGTGCTGGGCGTGAAGATGTCCAAATTCGTCGAATACGTGCACGGCCTGGCCGTGCCGACCAATCTCAACCTGGTGCGCGTGAAGCCGCTGCGCGGCACCGCGCTGATCGTGATGGAGCCGCGCCTGGTCTTCAGCGTGATCGACAATTTCTTCGGCGGCGACGGCCGCTACCACGCGCGCATCGAAGGCCGCGACTTCACGCCGACCGAGACGCGGGTGATCCAGATCGTGCTGGCGGAAATCTTCACCGCCATGGTCGAGGCCTGGTCGCCGGTGCTGCCGCTGAACTTCGAGTTCCTGAATTCGGAGATCAATCCGCAGTTCGCCAACATCGTCAGCCCGACCGAAACCGTGGTGGTGTCGCGCTTCCACGTGGAAGTGGACGGCGGCGGCGGCGAGATCCACCTCACCCTGCCGTACTCCATGGTCGAGCCGATCCGCGTGCTGCTGGACGCCGGCGTGCAGAGCGACCGCGTCGAGCGCGACGAGCGCTGGCTGCAGAGCCTGCACCAGGAAGTGCTGGACGCCGAAGTGGAGTTGAGCTCGCTGCTGCTCGAAGCCGACATGCAGATCGGCGACTTTCTCAAGCTGCGTCCCGGCGACGTGATCCCGGTGAACCTGCCGGAGCTGTGCACGGTATTCGCCGAGGACGTACCGATCTTCCGCGGCCAGCTCGGCCGCGCCAGCGGCCACAAGGCCGTCCGTTTCCAGACCCCCGCCGGCCGCCGCGAAACGCGCACGTCCGCCGAGTTCTCCACCGGGAATCCCAACGCATGAGCACCACCAACGACTCCGCCACCCTGCTCGATCCGGCCGGCCGCCCGGAATACGAAACCATGCTGGGCGTGGCCGGCGAGAACGGCGACGTCAACCTGGACCTGATCCTGGACGTGCCGGTCACGCTGGCGATGGAAGTCGGCCGCACGCGCATCAGCATCCGCAACCTGCTGCAGCTCAACCAGGGCTCGGTGGTGGAACTGGACCGCGCCGCGGGCGAACCGCTGGACGTGTTCGTCAACGGCACCCTGGTGGCGCACGGTGAAGTGGTGGTGATCAACGAGAAGTTCGGCATCCGCCTCACCGACGTGATCAGCCCCGCCGAGCGCGTGCGGAAGCTGCGCTGATGATGCTCCTGCTTGCCGTGGCCGCCGCGCCCGCGGCCGAACCCAGCGTGGGCGGGGAACTGCTGCGCGTGTGCCTGAGCCTGATCGGCATCATCGCGCTGATCTTCGCCGCCGGCTGGCTGGGCCGCCGCGCGCAGGGGCGCGCGCAATCCGGCGGCCGGCGCATCCGCTGCGTCGAATCCTTCGCGCTGGGCACGCGCGAGCGCGTGCTGCTGCTGGAGGCGGATGGCAAGCGCCTGCTGGTCGGCGTGGGGCAGGGCGGCATGCGCACGCTGCACGTCTACGAAGGCGATGCGCCCGCCGCCGAGACTCCGCCATCGCCGCCGATGCCCGCCTTCGCGGACCTGCTCGGCTTCTGGAAGCGCAAGTGATGAAATATTTCCTGTTCGCCCTGCTGCTGCTGGCGCCGCTGCCGCTGCTGGCCGATCCGGTCGCCGGCATCCCGGTGCTGAACGTGCAGAACGCGGCCGGCGGCGGCCAGAGCTGGACGCTGTCGCTGCAGATGCTGGCGCTGATGACGGTGCTGACCCTGCTGCCGGCGATCCTGCTGATGATGAGTTCGTTCACGCGCATCATCATCGTGCTTGGCTTTCTGCGGCAGGCGCTGGGCACGCAGTCCACGCCGCCGAACCAGGTGCTGCTGGGCCTGGCGCTGTTCATCAGCCTGTTCGTGATGTCGCCGGTGCTGGAGCGTGCCTACGCCGACGGCGTGAAGCCCTATATGGACGGCCAGCTCGCCGCCGAGCAGGCGCTGCCCGCCGCCGCCGCGCCGTTCAAGCGCTTCATGCTGGACCAGACGCGCGACGCCGACCTGCAGCTGTTCACCCGCCTGGCGAAAGAGCAGCCCTATGCCGGCAAGGACGAGGTGCCGTTCCGCGTGGCCATGCCGGCCTTCGTCACCAGCGAGCTGAAGACCGCCTTCCAGATGGGCTTCCTGCTGTTCATCCCGTTCCTGATCATCGACCTGGTGGTGGCCAGCGTGCTGATGTCGATGGGCATGATGATGGTGTCGCCGATGATCATCTCGCTGCCGTTCAAGATCATGTTGTTCGTGCTCGTTGACGGCTGGTCGCTGTTGCTGGGCACGCTGGCAGGGAGCTTCTTCTCATGAGTGCGACGCGATCTTCTCCCTCTCCCCTCCGGGGAGAGGGCCGGGGTGAGGGGGCGGGGCTCGCCACAGGGCTGGTACGTGCGAGCTGCACTCCGCGGCAGGCCCTCAACATCTCGCTCCGCCCGGCCCCTCACTCCAACCCTCTCCCCGGAGGGGAGAGGGGGCAGAAGCGGAGGACCAGCGCATGACCCCCGAGTCCGTCATCGAATTCGGCCAGCACGCACTCTACGTCGCGATGCTCGTCGCCGCCCCTTTGCTGCTTACCGCGCTGACGGTCGGTGTGCTGGTCGGCGTGATCCAGGCGGCGACGCAGATCAATGAAATGACCTTGAGCTTCATCCCGAAGCTGATCGCGATGGCGCTGGTCGCGCTGATCACGGGGCCGTGGATGCTGCGCACCCTGGTGCAGTTCACCCGGCACCTGATCGAAGGATTGCCCGGAGCGGTGCGGTGACCACGCTGGATCTCGCCCAGCTGTCGATCCTGCTCGGCAGCGTGCTGTGGGCGATGGGCCGCGTGGCCGGCCTGTTCCTGGTGGCGCCGGTGTTCGGCGCCACGGTATTGCCGGCGCGCATCCGCGTCGGCCTGATCATGCTGCTGACCATGGTGCTGGCGCCGCTGGCGCCGGCGCGGATCGACCCGATGAGCGCCGGCGGCATCGCCACCATGGCGGGGCAGCTGCTGATCGGCGCGTCGGTGGGTTTCGTGCTGCGGCTGACCTTCGAGGCGGTGGCGTTCGGCGGGCAGCTGGTGGCGCAGAGCATGAGCTTAGGGTTCGCCGAAGTGGTGAACCCGCAGGGCGGCGGCAGCTCGCCGGTGCTCAACCAGTTCTATCTGCTGCTGGTGACCTTGCTGTTCCTGGCGATGGACGGCCATTTGCGCCTGATCGCATTGCTGGCCGAAAGCTTCCGCACGCTGCCACCGGGCACCGGGGCGATCTCGCCGGACGGGCTGCATGCGGTGGCGGTGTTCGGTGGCCAGTTGTTTTCCGGCGCCGTGCGCGTCGCCCTGCCGGCGATGACGGCGCTGCTGGTGGTGAACATGGGCTTCGGCGCGATCAGCCGCGCGGCGCCGTCGATGAATCTGTTCGCGGTGGGTTTTCCGATCACCTTGTGCCTGGGCTTTATCGCCTTGTGGTTGTCGTTGCGCGCGTTGCCAGGGGCGTTCGGCTCGCTGGAGGAAAGCGCGTGGTCTGTGATGCGCGAGCTGCTGGGTCAATAAGGATGGGAGCCTGACGTGTCCGAGAGCGACGACCAGGAACGCACCGAAAAACCATCGGAAAAACGCCTGCGCGAAGCGCGGGAGAAGGGCGACGTTCCGCGTTCGCGCGATCTGTCGGGCGCCCTGGTGGTGCTGGCGGGTGTCGCCGCACTGATGAGCGGCGGTGAGCGCGCGTTCGTCCACGCCAAGCGCGTCTACGAACTCGGCTTCGGCTACAGCCGCGAAGCGCTGTTCTCCGGCGAGCTGCCCGCGCGCGTGCTCGCTGCCGCGTTGCGCGAAGCAATGGCCCTGATCACGCCGGTCGCGGTGGCGACGATGTTGGCCACGTTCGCCGCCCCTTTGCTGCTGGGCGGCCTCAGTTTCAGTGCGCAGGCGCTCGAGCCGAAATTCGACCGGCTCGATCCCATCGCCGGCCTCGGTCGTCTTGTATCGATGCGCGGCGCGGTGGAACTGGCGAAATCGCTGCTCAAGCTGGTGTTTATCGGCGCCTCGCTGGCCTGGTTCCTGTGGCACCGGCAGGACGCCATGCAGGCCACCGGGCGCGGCACGGTCGGCGCAGGCATCGCGCTGTCGCTGTCGCAGCTGGGTCATGCCGCGCTGCTGTTCGGCACCATGCTGGCGCTGATCGGCGGCATCGATGCGGCCTACCAGCGCTACGACCACGGCCGCCGCCTGCGCATGACCAAGCAGGAGCTGCGCGACGAGAACAAGGAAAGCGAAGGCAATCCGGAACTGAAGGGCCGCATCCGCCAGGTGCAGCACCAGCTGGCGCGCCGCCGCATGATGCAGGAACTGCCCAAGGCCGACGTGGTGGTGACCAACCCCACCCACTTCGCCGTGGCGCTGAAATACGACGAGAGCCGCATGCGCGCGCCGCGCGTGGTCGCCAAGGGCGCCGACGTGCTGGCCATGCAGATCCGCCAGGTCGCCGCCGGGCACCGCATCCCGATGGTGGAAGCGCCGCCGCTGGCGCGTGCTCTCTACGCCACCACGGAACTCGGCCGCGAGATTCCCGCCGCGCTCTACGTCGCCGTGGCGCAGGTGCTGGCCTATGTGTTCCAGCTGCGCCAGGCCGTCGCGCATGGCGACGCGCCGCCCGTGCCTCCTTCGCCGCAGGTCGATCCGGACCTGCTCGGCCCTTACCGCTGATTCTTTCCAGGACACCGCTCCATGGCTGCCGCAAGCGCAAGCGCGTTCGACACCTTCAAGCAGATCACCCGCCGCGGGGCCGGTGCGCCCATCGTGATGCTGGCCGCGCTGGCGATGGTGATGCTGCCGATGCCGCCGTTCCTGCTGGACATGCTGTTCAGCTTCAACATCGCGCTGTCGCTGGTGATCCTGCTGGCGGTGATCTACGTGATGCGGCCGCTGGAATTCGCCGCGTTTCCCACCGTGGTGCTGATGGCCACCCTGCTGCGCCTGGCGCTGAACATCGCCTCCACCCGCGTGGTGCTGCTGCACGGGCATAACGGCCCGGGCGCGGCGGGCAAGGTGATCGAGGCCTTCGGCGAATTCGTCATCGGCGGCAATTTCGCGGTGGGCCTGGTGGTGTTCGCCATCCTCACCATCATCAACTTCGTGGTGGTGACCAAGGGCGCCACGCGCGTGTCCGAAGTGACCGCGCGCTTCACCCTGGACGCCATGCCCGGCAAGCAGATGGCGATCGACGCCGACCTCAACGCCGGCCTGCTCACTCAGGAACAGGCGCGCGAGCGCCGCCAGGAAGTGCGCGAGGAAGCGGACTTCTACGGCTCGATGGACGGCGCCTCCAAGTTCGTGCGCGGCGACGCCACGGCGGGCATCCTGATCCTGGTGATCAATATCGTCGGCGGCTTCTTCGTCGGCGTGATGCAGCACGGCCTCAGCGCCGGCGACGCGGCCAAGACCTACACCTTGCTCACCATCGGCGACGGCCTTGTCGCGCAGGTGCCGGCGCTGATGCTGTCGATCGCCACCGCGGTGATCGTCACCCGCGTCTCGCGCGCCCAGGACATGGGCAAGCAGGTGCTCGGCCAGGTGTTCGGCCAGCCGCGCGCGCTGGCGGTGGCCGGCGTGGTGCTGGGCGTGATGGGCCTGGTGCCCGGCATGCCGAACATCGCCTTCCTGCTGCTGGGCGCGATCTGCGGCGGCTCCGCGTGGATGATGCTCAAGCGCGAGCGCGAGACGCGCGCCAGGCTGGCCGAGGAAGCCATCGCCGAAGCCGCGCCCGCCGCGGCGCCGGCCGAGCGCCTGGAGCTGGGCTGGGAAGATGTCGCCGGCGTCGATCCTGTGGGCCTGGAAGTGGGTTATCGCCTGATCCCGCTGGTGGACAAGAACCAGGGCGGCGAGCTGATGGGGCGGATCAAGTCGGTGCGCCGCAAGCTGTCGCAGGAGCTGGGCTTCCTGGTCCCGCCGGTGCACATCCGCGACAACCTCGACCTGGGCCCCAACACCTATCGCATCACCCTGATGGGCGTGCCGATGGGCGAGGCCGAGGTGCACAACGAGCGCCTGCTGGCGATCAATCCCGGCCGCGTGCACGGCAGCTTGCAAGGCATTGCCACGCGCGATCCGGCCTTCGGCCTGGAAGCGGTGTGGATCGAATCCGGCCAGCGCGACAACGCGCAGGCGCTGGGCTACACCGTGGTCGACCCCGCCACCGTGGTGGCCACGCATCTGTCGCACATCCTGCAGGGCCACGCGCACGAACTGCTCAGCCACCAGGACGTGCAGCAGCTGCTGGACCGCCTCGCCGCCGCCGCGCCGAAGCTGGTGGAAGACCTGGTGCCCAAGCGCATGTCGCTGGGCGTGGTGGTGAAGGTGCTGCAGAACCTGCTGGCCGAGCGGGTGCCGATCCGCAACATGCGTTCCATCGTCGAATCCTTGGCGGAACACGCGGGCCAGAGTCAGGATCCCGGCGCGCTCACCGCCGCCGTGCGCGTGGCGCTGGGCCGCCAGATCGTGCAGGAGATCGCCGGCCTGGGCACCGAGATCCCGGTCATCACGCTGGCGCCGGAACTGGAGCAGATCCTGCTCGGTTCGCTGGCCAATGGCGGCGTGGCGGGCGCCGCGGTGGAACCGGGCCTGGCCGACCGCCTGCAGAGCGGCGTCGCCGACGCCGCGCGCCGCCAGGAAATGGGCGGCGAACCGGCCGTGCTGCTGGTCGCGCCGCAGCTGCGGCCGTGGCTCGCGCGCTTCACCCGCCACGTGGCACAGAACCTGCACGTACTGGCTTACAACGAGGTGCCCGACAACCGTCGGGTGCGTTTGGTGCAGGCGCTGGGACGTTGAGTGGGGGAATAGGGAATGGGGAATAGAGAATCGGAAAAGCAAGGCTGCCGCGACTTGTGCGTGTTGCGCCCGCAGGTAGTGAAAAACTCATGGTCGACTTGCCGGCAAACAGCGCGGCTTGCCTATTCCCTATTCCCTATTCCCTATTCCCTATTCCCCGGGCGCAAGGAAAACCTTTTCATGAAAATAAAGCGTTTCGTAGCGCCCGACATGCGCCAGGCCATGCGCGAAGTGCGCGAGGAACAAGGCCCCGACGCGGTCATTCTTTCCACGCGCCGTCTCGACGAGGGCGTGGAGATCATCGCCGCTGTCGACTACGACGAATCCCTGGTGCGCGAGGCCGCGCGCTCGGGCGAACCGTTGCCGACCGAAGTGCGCATCGTGCGCGAGCGCGCGGCGGAACCGCCGGTGCTGCCGCCCAAGCCGCGGCGTGCGCCGGCGCCCGCGCCGGTGGCTCCCGTTGCCGCGCCCGCGCAGCGTGCACCGGTAGCGCCGGTTGCCGCGCCCGTCGCCGCCGCACCGGTCATCGCGGCAAAACCCGAACCCGCCGCCGCACCCGCCGAACCGGCCCCGCTGCATCCGATGGTGGAGCAGGCCGCGCTCGACACCGCGCGCATGCGCGCCGAGCTCGGCAGCCTGCGCGAACTGCTGGAATCTCAGATGGCTTCGCTCGCATGGAACGACCTGCAACGCCGCCATCCGCTGCGCGGCCGCGTGCTGCGCGACATGACGCGCATCGGCATCGAGCCGGACGTGGCGCGCCGCCTCGCCGACGAACTGCCCGACCGCCTCAGCGCCGACCAGGCGCGCTATCTGCCGCTGGGCGTGCTCAGCCGCAGCCTCGCCGTCACCGGCTACGACGTCGCCGCCAGCGGCGGCGTGGTGGCCCTGGTCGGACCGACCGGCGTGGGCAAGACCACCACCATCGCCAAGCTCGCCGCGCGCGCCGTGCTGCGCCATGGCGCTTCGCAGGTGGCCCTGGTCAGCACCGACAACTACCGCATCGGCGCCGCCGCGCAGCTGGAGCACTACGGCCGCCTGCTCGGCACCCGCGTGTTTCCCGCGCACGATGCCGAAAGCCTGCGCGAAGTGCTCGACGTGCTGCGCGGCCGCCGCGTGGTGCTGGTCGACACCGCCGGCGTGGCCGGCAGCGATCCGCGCCTGGAGCAGCAGATGCAACTGCTGCGCGCCGCCGGCGAACTGCGCACCTGCCTGGTGCTGGCCGCCAATGCGCAGGCGCAGGCGATCGACGACATGGTGCGCGCCTTCCTGCCGCAGCAGCCGCAGGCGTGCATCCTCACCAAGCTCGACGAAGCGCCCAGCCTGGGCGGCGCGCTGTCCGCGCTGATCCGCCACCGGCTGCCGCTGGACTACACCACCGACGGCCAGCGCGTGCCCGAAGACCTCGCCACCGCCGATGCGCGCGTGCTGGTCTGCCGCGCCGCGCAGGTGCTCAAGGGCAATGCGCCGGCGGTGGACGAAGGCTATATGGCCGAGCGCTTCGGCCTGGCCGTGGCGGGTGCACGATGACCACGCTGGCGATGGACCAGGCCTGGGGCCTGAGCAATCTGTTCTCGGCTTTTCATTCTTCCGGCAACGATGACGTGCGCCCGCTCTCCGCAGGCGCGGGCCATTCGCTGCCCGCCGCGCCGCCGCGCCGCTGCCGCGCGATCGCCGTGGCCGGCGGCAAGGGCGGCGTGGGCAAGTCCACCGTGGCGGTGAACCTCGGCATGTCGCTGGCCATGGCCGGGCGCGAGGTGGCGCTGCTGGATGCGGACCTGGGCCTGGCCAACCTGGACGTGCTGCTCGGCCTGCAGCCGTCGCGGCATATCGGCCACCTGCTGGACGGCAGCTGCTCGCTCGGCGAATTGATGCTGCCGGCGCCGCACGGGCTGAAGGTGATCCCGGCCGGCTCCGGCGCGCGCCGCCTGGCCCAGCTGGATACGCGCGAGCACGCCGCGGTGATCCGCGCTTTCGACGAACTGCCCGATCCGCCGGAATTCCTGATCGTGGACACCGCCGCCGGCGTGGCCGACAACGTGGTGATGTTCGCCGCGGCGGCCGACGACGTGGTGCTGGTGGTCTGCGACGAGCCGGCCTCGCTCACCGACGCCTACGCGCTGACCAAGGTGCTCAGCCGCGACTTCTGCGTGCGGCGCTTCCACGTGGTGGCCAACATGGTGCGCCACGCCGGCGAGGCGCGGCAGCTGTACGAGAAGCTGGCCCGCGTGTGCGACCGGTTTCTGGACGTGGCGCTGGATTTCATGGGCGCGGTTCCTTACGACGAACACCTGCGCCAGGCCATCCGCCGCCAGGGCGCGGTGGTGGATCTGTGGCCGGCCAGCCGGTCCGCACGGGGATTCAAGCAAATGGCGGGTGCGGTCGATACATGGGGAGAACCCCTGCGCACGGGTCGCGACCGCATCGCCTTTTTTGGAGGGCAGGTCGCCATGGCGCCGGACCCGGTACGCGAGGGGGGTGTGAGATGAGCGTGGCTTCCGAATATCTGCAACTGCAACGCGAAAGCACGGAGGAGATGGTGCGCCGGCACGCTCCGCTGGTGCGCCGTATCGCCTATCACCTGATGGGCCGGCTGCCGCCCAGCGTGGACGTGGACGACCTGGTGCAGGCCGGCATGATCGGCCTGCTGGAAGCGGCGCGGAACTATGCGACCGACCGCATGGCCAGCTTCGAGACCTATGCGGGCATCCGCATCCGCGGCGCCATGCTGGACGAGCTGCGCAAGACCGATTGGACGCCGCGCTCGGTGCACCGCAAGTTGCGCGAAGTCTCGGAGGTGGTGCGCCAGATCGAGAACGAAACGGGCGCCGACGCCACCGACGCCGAGGTCATCCGGCGGCTGGGCATCGACGCGCAGGAGTACCACCAGATCCTGGCCGACGCGGCCAGCGCGCGCCTGCTCAGCCTCTCCGCGCCGGAGGACGACGAGGACGGCGCCGCGCTCGACGTGGCCGACCAGGAAGGCCTGGGGCCGCAGGACCGCTTCGAGCAGGAAGGCATGCGCGGGGCGCTGGTGGAGGCGATCGGCGGGTTGCCGGAGCGCGAGCAGCTGGTGATGTCGCTGTACTACGAGCAGGAACTGAATTTGAAGGAGATCGGCGCCGTGCTCGGCGTGACGGAATCGCGGGTGTGCCAGATCCATGGGCAGGCGCTGATCCGGTTGCGTGCACGGATGACCGGTTGGCGCGAAGCCGAAGACGCCAAGGGCGCCGGCGGCGGGCGCCGCGGCGGCACGAAGTCCGCGGCCGCGGCGACGCGCTGAGCTCCGAACCAGACCCCTCAAACCCCACTAGGACCCCTGGAGCCGACGTTGGACAAGAACATGAAAATCCTCGTGGTGGACGACTTCTCCACCATGCGGCGCATCGTGCGCAACCTGCTGGTGGAGCTGGGCTTCACCAATGCGCTGATCCAGGAAGCCGACGACGGCGTCAATGCCATGGCGGTGCTCAAGCAGCAGTCGTTCGACATGGTGGTGACCGACTGGAACATGCCGAACATGACCGGCATCGACCTGCTGCGCGCGATCCGCGCCGAGCCCGCGCTGAAAGGCCTGCCGGTGCTGATGGTCACCGCCGAGAACAACCGCGACCAGATCATCGCCGCCGCCCAGGCCGGCGTGAACGGTTACATCGTCAAGCCCTTCACCGCGGTCACGCTGAAGGAAAAGCTGGACAAGATCTTCGAGCGGCTCGCCGCGCAAGGAGCAAGCGCATGAGCGCCGTGATGATTACCCCCATGAGCGCGGCGTTGCCGCAGGAAGTGCAGGAGCTGCTGGCCAGCCCCGACGGCGCCGCCTTCGAGCTGGCGCTGGACACCATGGTGCGCCAGCGCGAGCAGCACCTGTTCCGCGCGCTGGGCCTCTTGGCCCGCGACCTGCACGAAGCCGTGCGCCGCCTCGGCGGCGAGCTGGCCCAGGAAGGCGTGCCCGGCAGCGTGGCCGACGCGCGCCAGCATCTGCACGACGTGCTGGAGATGAGCGCCAAGGCCGCCCATCGCAGCATCGATTTCGCCGAGCGCATGCGCCCGCAGGCCAGCGCGCTGGAAAGCAGCGCCGATGCCGTGCTGGCCGGCGGCGGCGAAGCGGCGGAGCTGGCGACGCAGGCGCGGCAGTTTGCCGGGCAGTGCCGCGAAGGGCTGTCGGACATGGTGATGGCGCAGTCGTGGCAGGACCTGTCCGGCCAGCGCATCAAGAAAGTGTCCACCTTTATCGGCAGCGTGGAATCCTCGCTGCTGGAACTGGTGCGCCTCACCGGCGCGCTGGCCGGCGGCGAAGCGCCGGTGGCCGCGGCCAAGGTGAACAGCCAGGACGAGGCGGACCGCCTGCTCAGCGAATTCGGTTTCTGAGCGCGGGGTTCCGATGGATCCGTCACTCGACAGCGAGCTGCGCGACGATTTCCTGGTCGAGGCCGGGGAACTGGTGCAGCGCCTGGGCGAACAGCTGGTGGCGCTGGAGGAAGCGCCGCGCGACGCCGAACTGCTCAATGCGGTGTTCCGCGCCTTCCACACGGTGAAGGGCGGCGCGGGCTTCCTCGGCATCGACCCGATGGTGCAGCTGTGCCATCACGCCGAGGACCTGCTCAACGAAGCGCGCGCCGGCCACGTGCTGATCGATGCGGCGCGGATGGACGCATTGCTGGAAGCGCTGGACCTGGTCAACGCGATGATGGCCGCGCTCGCCGCGTCCGGCGACATGCCGGTGGCGCCCGCGGCGCTGCTGGTGCGGCTGCAGCCGCATGCGGCACGAGCGCCGGCTCCGGCGCCTGCCCCCGTGCCGGCCCCCGCGCCGGCGGCGGAGGAGAGCGGCACCATCGACGACAGTGAATTCGAGGCGCTGCTCGACAGTCTCTACGGCATGGGCGGCGCGCCGGGTGCACCGGTGCAGCCGCCGGCGTCCGAGACGATCGACGACGCCGAGTTCGAAAACCTGCTGGACAACCTGCACGGCAAGGGCAAGGCGCCCGGCGCGCCGGTGCAGCCGTCGGCCGGCACCATCGACGACAGCGAGTTCGAAGCGCTGCTCGACAGCCTGCATGGCAAGGGCGCCGCACCCGGCGCCGCGGCGAAGGCTGCCGCAGCGCCCGCGCCGGCCAAAGCCGCGGCAAAGGCCGCGCCGCCGCCGGAAGCCACCGTGCGCGTGGACACCGGCCGCCTCGATGCGCTGGTCAACCGCGCCGGCGAACTGGTGCTGGTGCGCAATCGATTGCTGAGCCTCGCCGCCAGTAGCGGCGACGAACCGTTCAACACCGCGGCCGGCGAACTCGATCGCGTGGCCGACGAACTGCAGGGCGCCGTGCTCGGCATGCGCATGCAGCCGGTGGGCCGCTTGTTCCAGCGCTTCCCGCGCATCGTGCGCGATCTGGCCCGCCAGCTCGGCAAGGAGATCGAGCTGGTGCTGGAAGGCGAGGACACCGACCTGGACCGCAGCCTGGTCGAGGCGCTGGCCGATCCGCTGATTCACCTGCTGCGCAACGCGGTCGACCACGGCCTGGAAACGCCGGACGTGCGCGAAAGCGCCGGCAAGCCGCGCAAGGGCCGCGTGCGCCTCGCGGCCAGCCAGCGCGGCGAGCGCATCGTGATCGTGGTGGCCGACGACGGCCGCGGCATGGATCCGGACATCCTGCGCCGCAAGGCGGTGGAGAAGGGCGTGATCGACGCGGCGCAGGCCGCGCGCCTGTCCGAGACCGAATGCCTGGAATTGATTTTCCGCCCAGGCTTCAGCACCGCCGCGCAGGTGTCCGACATCTCCGGCCGCGGCGTCGGCATGGACGTGGTCAAGACGCGCGTGGCGGAACTGGGCGGCACCTTGCAGGTGCGCTCGAAGCTGGGGCAGGGCAGCGAGCTTGAGCTGACCGTGCCGCTGACGCTGGCGATCGTGCGCGTGCTGATGGTGCGCGTCGGCGCGCGCCTGTTCGCGATGCCGCTGAGCAACGTGGACGAAGTATTCGAACTCTCCGCCGGGCAGGACCGCCTGCTCGACGGCAGCCTGATCGCCGCGCACCGCGACCGCGCGCTGCCGCTGGGCGACCTGGCCGCATGGTCGGCGGCCGCGCCGACGGCGGGCCGCCACGTGGTGGTGCTGCATATCGGCCACCAGCGCCTGGGCTGCCTGGTGCACGACGTGCTCGGCCGCGAGGACGTGATGGTCAAGCCGCTGGGCCCGCTGTTCGCCGGCACCGCCGGCGTGGCCGGCGCGACCATCACCGGCGACGGGCGTCTGGCCCTGGTGCTGGACCTGGCGGGCCTGGCCGGCGAAGGCGGTCCGTGGCAGCTGGCGCCGCGGCTATCCCCAACCTTAGAAGCGGTGGTCTGACATGGATCTGGTTAGCATCATCGGCACGATCCTGGCCTTCGTGGTCGTGATCCTCGGCACCATCCTCAAGGGTTCCAGCGTGGAAGCGCTGTGGAACCCCGCGGCCTTCGTGATCGTCTTCGCCGGTACCATCGCCGCCCTGCTGGTGCAGACCCAGGGCAAGGTGCTCAAGCATGCGATGGGCATGCTGCCGATGATCTACAAGCCGCCCAGGCACGTGCCCAACGATCTGATCAGCCGCGTGATCGGCTGGAGCGAGATCTCGCGCCGCCAGGGCCTGCTCGGCCTGGAGCCGCAGATCGAGTCCGAGCAGGATCCGTTCGTGCGCAAGGGCCTGCAGCTGCTGGTCGACGGCAGCGAGCCGGAAGCGATCCGCGGCGTGCTGGAAGTGGAGCAGGACACGCGCGAGCACGAGGACCTGGCCGGCGCGAAAGTGTTCGAGCAGGCCGGCATCTACTCGCCGACCATGGGCATCATCGGCGCCGTGATGGGCCTGATGGCCGTGATGCAGAACCTGGCCGACCCCAGCAAGCTGGGCCACGGCATCGCCGCGGCTTTCGTCGCCACCATCTACGGCGTGGCGCTGGCCAACCTGCTGATGCTGCCGATGTCCTCGCGCCTGAAGGGCATGATCCACAAGCAGGGCAAGATGCGCGAGATCATCATCGAAGGCCTGGTCTCGATCGCCCGCGGCGACAACCCGCGCCAGATCGAAAGCCGCCTGCAGGGCTACCTCACATGAGGAAGAAGAAGCACGAGGACCACGTCAATCACGAGGCCTGGGCGATCCCCTACGCCGACCTGATGACGCTGCTGCTCGCGTTCTTCGTGGTGATGTACGCGGTGTCGGTGGTGAACGAGGGCAAGTACCGCGTGATGTCCGAGTCGATCATCGAAGCCTTCAACGGCAACAACAAGCAGATCCAGCCGGTACAGACCAACAGCGCGACCGCGCCCGCGCCGGTGCCGGCCAAGCGCTCGACCAGCACCACGCCGCCGTCGCTGCGCCCGCGCCTGGCCGTGGCGCTGCCGAGCCAGTCGCTGCCGCCGCAGATGACCCAGGGCGCGCTGACCACGCGCGAGAATGCGCAGGAAAACCTGCAGAAGATCCAGGACGAAGTGCAGCACGCGCTGCAGCCGCTGATCGACCGGAGCCTGGTGGTGGTGCGCCGCACGCAGAGCTGGCTGGAGATCGAGATCCGCACCGACATCCTGTTCCCCAGCGGCGTGGCGCGGCTGTCGCCCGAGGCGGACACCACGCTGCGCAGCGTGGCCGGCATTCTGTCGCCGTTCCCCAATCCGCTGCGGGTGGAAGGCTATACCGACGACAAGCCGATCAATACCTCGGTCTTTCCGTCGAACTGGGAGCTGTCCGCCGCGCGTGCGGCGAGCGTGGCGCGGCTGTTCGCCGACAATGGCGTGGATCCGAACCGCATCGGCATCATGGGCTGGGGGCAGTACCGCCCCGCCGCGGACAATGCGAACGAAGAAGGCCGCAACCGCAACCGCCGCGTGCTGGTGGTGGTGCTGGGCGACCAGCAGGGTCCGGCGCGCTTCTACAGCGATGCCGATCGCGCGGAGCCGGCGGTGGCGCAGGCCGCGCCGGCGAGCGCGCCGGATGCGCCGGCGCCGGTCATGCACGTTGTTGCGCCACCGGCGGAACATGCCGTGTTGCCGGAAGCGATGCCCGCGGTCGCCGTGCCCGCGGTGCCGACCGGCAGTCTGCCGGTGGCCGCGAAGTTGCGCACGGTGCAGATTGCGCCCGCCGAGAACGGCTGAGCTGCGCGCCGCCATGACTTATCGAGAGAGTTACGCATGAACGAGGACCGCGCTTCCGCGCCGCCCGCCGAACGCGGCTGGCTGATCTTTCATCTGGCCGGGCAGCCGTATGCGGCGCCGCTGACGCAGGTGAGCGAGGTGGTGCGCGATGGGGATATCACGCCGGTGCCGGGGGCGGCGGCGGATCTGCTTGGCATTCGCCAGTTGCGCGGGCGCATTGTGCCGGTGCTGGATGGGTGCCGGCGGCTGGGCTTGCCGGTTGATGCTGGCGAGAGTGCGCGGAGGCGGATTGTGGTGTTGTCGCACCAGGGGCACCTTGTCGGGTTGCGTGTGGATGCCGTTGGCGATCTGCTCGATGTGAGTGGAGAGGTGGTGGCGGCGCCGCCGGGGAGGGTGGTTCGTGAGGACGATCCGGTGGAGGGGGTGGCGCCTTGCGCGGGTGGGTTTGTTGCGTTGTTGGATGTGAGGCGGCTTTGCCGCTTGCCGGAGGGGTTGGAGGCTGTCGCCTGATCTGAGGCGCTTCCTACTCGTCATCCCGGCGTAGGCCGGGATCCAGTAGCGGTATCGCTCGGTTGTCGCTGGCCGCTAACTGGCCGCTTATGCAGCGGGCATTCCGGACGCCTGCCGGCGCCCGGAATGCCCGCTGCATAAGCGGCCAAGTCGCGACAACCACACCTAGTCGCCACTGGATCCCGGCCTACGCCGGGATGACGAGCAAAGCGAGGCGCAGCCTCACCCCTCCTCAGACGCGCGATAAACGCTGCTCAAGACAGCCGCGGCAGCCGCATACAACTCCACCGGAATATCGGCGCGCAACTTAAGCGCAGCAAGCAACGCCCCCACCTGCGCATCATGATGCAACGCAATCCCCAACCCCCGCGCCCGCGCCAACAACTGCTCCAACGCCTCCGGCGGCAACGCAGGCGACGCAGCCCCACCCGCGGCCACGCGCAAAGTCACCTTGCGGCTCGGCGGAGGCAAGGCCTGCGTCATGCGGTCGCCTTCAGCAGCACCGCGCTGCGCGAACCCGGCGGCTGCGGCATGCCGGTCTGGCAGGTGAGCTGATCCAGCAGCAGGCCATTGGCCGTGAGCTGATGGCTGAGATCGCCGAACAGCCGCTCCAGACGTATCGTCGTCTCGGCCCGCTGCGCCCACAGCCGCACCGAAAGACGCAGGCCGCGCAACTGCAGCTCGCCCTGCACCGGCCCCAGCCGCGGCAGGTCGATGGCGAAGCCCAGCACCCACGAGGTGGGCTGCTCCGGATCGTCCTCATGCGGCGTCATCTGCAACTGCAGGATGTCCTGACCGCCTTCACCCTGCAGCGGAATCTCGATCATCCACGCGCCGCTGGCCTGGGTCTCCAGCTGCGCCACTTCCAGCCGCGCCAGCGCGGCATGCACTTCGCCGTGCAGGCGCACCAGCAGGCTGTCGACTTCGCCGGGCTGGGCGGATTCGGGCATCGGCGCGCGCGGCTGCGCCACCAGGCCGCGCTGCGCCAGCGGCGGAGCGGTTTCGGCGTGGTCGCTGTTCGGTTGCGGCGGGCTGCCGCGATCCAGCGTGGCGGCCAGGCGGAGCAGGGCGGCTTTCCAATCGTCCTCGCCCAGTTCGCCCAGGTCGGTCTGCGGATGGGCGAGCTGGGATTCCAGGAACAGGCCGCTGCGCTTCACCGCTTCTTTCAGGCCGGCGGCATGCGCGATCTCCACCGGCGTGCGGATGCTGTGTTCCAGCAAGGCCAGCGCCGCGCGCAGCGGCGGCGGCAGCTGGCGCAGCAGCGGACGCTGGGCCAGCGCGCCCAGCGTGGCCAGCAGCGGTGCGTAGCCGTTCTGCTGCGGCAGGCGTTCGCGCAGGGCGCGGCTCACGGCCTGGTCCAGCGGCGGGCCGCCGAGAATTTCCAGCTTCGGTTCCGCGCCCAGGCTCAGCACGCGCACCTGGAACTGCGAGGGCAATTGAGTGCCCGGCGGTTCGGCCTCGACCGTGAGCGAACCGATCTGCAGCACCAGCTTGGCCTGTTCGCTGTAGCCCAGGGTGCGCGCGGCCAGCACGGCGCCGACGCGCCAGCTGTCCGCGCTGGCGCCGGAAGCGGCGCCGGCCCAGGTCAATGCGGCAAGGCTGGTTGGCTGGATGATCACTTCGGCTCCTGGGCTATGAGCGTCACCGGTTTGACGCCTTTGCCATCGCTACACGCATGTCTTCGGCCGGACGCGCAGGAACTTGAGCGGCGATTTTCCGACGCCGCGCCAGGCCATCCGGAAAGTGGGAGCACATTCCGTGCCGGCCACGGAAAAAAA
This sequence comes from Dyella sp. SG609, assembly GCF_012275375.1. Classification (GTDB taxonomy): domain Bacteria; phylum Pseudomonadota; class Gammaproteobacteria; order Xanthomonadales; family Rhodanobacteraceae; genus Dyella_D; species Dyella_D marensis. The sequence continues at coordinate 470,267 of NZ_JAAZQJ010000003.1, forward strand.
GCCGCGCACCCGGCCTAAAGACGCCCGCGTCCCCGCCGATAACCGCCCTGTAAGCCATCACACAGGCAGGACGGCGGGACATGGGCAAGGCGAAGACGGACAAGGCGGACGGGCGCGTGGCGCTGCCGGCGGACTGCCGCATCGCGGACCTGGCGGCGGTGAAGGCCGCGCTGGAAGCGGCCCTGTCCGCACCCGCCGCGGAGCTGGACGGCGCCGCGGTGGAACGCGTGGACACGGCTGCGCTGCAGTTGCTGGCGGTATTCCGCCGCGAGGCGGCGGCGCGCGGCATGGCGGTGCGGTGGGCGGGCGCCAGCGACGTGCTGCGCGACGGGGCGGCCCGGCTGGGCCTGGCACAGACATTGGAACTGCCGGCAGCGATGCCGGCCTGACGAGGTAGACGATGGCAAAGATCCTGGCGGTAGACGATTCGGCTTCCATGCGCGGCATGGTCGCCTTCACCCTGCGCGGCGCGGGCCACGATGTGAGCGAGGCGGAGAACGGCCAGCTGGCGGTGGACGCCGCCAAGGGCGCGCGTTTCGACCTGGTGCTGGCCGACGTGAACATGCCGGTGATGGACGGCATCAGCATGGTGCGCGAGCTGCGCACCATGCCCGAGTACAAGGGCGTGCCGATCCTGATGCTGACCACCGAGTCGCACACGGACAAGAAGATGGAAGGCAAGGCGGCCGGCGCCACCGGCTGGCTGGTCAAGCCGTTCGATCCGGAGCAGCTGCTGGCCACGGTCAAGCGCGTGCTCGGCTAAGGGCATTCTTATGAGCACGGTGAGCCTGGCGCAGTTTCATCAGACCTTCTTCGACGAGAGCCACGAAGGCCTCGACGCCATGGAGACGGCGCTGCTTGCGCTGGACGGCGGCGGCGACAAGGAACTGGTCCACGGCATCTTCCGTGCGGCCCATTCGATCAAGGGCGGCGCCGCCACGTTCGGTTTCCCGGACATGGCGGCCTTCACCCACGAAGCCGAATCGCTGCTCGACGAGCTGCGCGACGGCCGCCGCGCGGTCGACGCCGGCATCGTGGAGGTGTTGCTGCGCTCGGTGGACTGCCTGCGCGGCATGTTCGCCCGCGCGCAGTCCGGCCAGCCGCTGGCCGACGCCGACAGCGAGGCGCTGCGGCATGAACTGGCCGCGATGGTCGGCCGCACGCTCGCACCGGCCGCCGCGCCGGCGCGGCGCAGCGACGACGCCGCCACCGGCTGGTCGATCGCGTTCCGCCCGCACCGGGGCATGCTGGCCGGCGGCAACGACGCGCTGCGCCTGCTACGCGAACTCGGCGAGCTGGGCGAACTGAAAGCCGAGGCCGAGCTGGACCGGTTGCCCGGCCTGGCCGCGCTCGATCCGTCCGAATGCCACCTCGGCTGGCGCCTGGAACTGCGCGGCGACGTGACCCGCGCCGCGGTGCAAAGCGTGTTCGACTGGGTCGAGGACGAATGCGATCTCACTATCGAAGCGCTGCCCGGTGCGCAGGTGCATCACGCGCCGGTCGTCGCCGAAGCAGCGGCTGCCGTACCCGCTCCCGCGGCCGCGGCACCCAAGGCCGCCGTGCGCGAAGCCGCCGCCACCGAATCCTCGGTGCGCGTGGGGATCGACAAGATCGACAGCCTGATCAACCTGGTGGGCGAGCTGGTGATTACCCAGTCCATGCTCGACACCTTCCGCGAGGACTTCGACGCCTCGCGCCTGGAGATGCTGCAGCAGGGACTGGCCCAGCTGGCGCGCCACACGCGCACGCTGCAGGAAAGCGTGATGGGCATCCGCATGCTGCCGATCGGCTCGGTGTTCAACCGCTTTCCGCGCATGGTCCGCGACCTGAGCCAGAAACTCGGCAAGCAGGTGAAGCTGGACCTGGTCGGCGAACAGACCGAGCTGGACAAGACCGTGCTGGAGAAGATCGGCGACCCGCTGGTGCATCTGGTGCGCAACGCCATCGACCACGGCCTGGAAACCCCCGACCGCCGCCGCGCCGCCGGCAAGGGCGACACCGGCACGCTGCGCCTGGAAGCCTCCCACCGCAACGGCTCGATCGTGGTGGAAATCAGCGACGACGGCGCCGGCCTCAATCGCGAAGCCATCATCGCCAAGGCCTTGCAGCGCGGCCTTATCGCCAGCGCCGAGGGCCTGACCGACGAAGCCGTCGCCGACCTGATCTTCCAGCCCGGCTTCTCCACCGCCGCCGTCACCACCGACCTGTCCGGCCGCGGCGTCGGCATGGACGTGGTCCGCCGCAACGTGGTGGATCTGGGCGGCAGCATCCAGATCCGCAGCGTGGCCGGAAAGGGTTCGGTGTTCACCATCACCTTGCCGCTGACCCTGGCCATCATCGACGGCCTCACCGCCCTGGTCGGCGGCGAGCACTACATCGTGCCGCTGGCCTCGATCATCGAAACCGTACAACTGCGCAGCGAACATCTGCGCACCGTCACCGGCGGCGGCGAACTGTTCCACTTCCGCGACGGCTGGCTCCCCGTCCTGCGCCTGCAGGATGCCTTCGCCTGCCACGGCACCCGCCGCCCGATCGAACAAGGCCTGGTCGTCGTCGTCGAAGGCGACGGCTCCCGCCTCGGCCTGTTCGTCGACGAACTGATCGGCCAGCAGCAAGCGGTGGTGAAGTCGCTGGAAGCCAACTACCGCCGCGTCTCCGGCATCTCCGGCGCAACGATCCTGGCGGACGGTTCCGTCGCCCTGATCGTCGACGTGGCCGGCTTGTCACGCCAACTGTCCCGCCGCCGCGCGGCCTGACGAGCAAAAGAATGAGGTACGCCGCACGGTACGCTCCGCCCGGCCCCTTACCCTGCCCTCTCCCCGGAGGGGAGAGGGGTGGTGTCGTGAGGCAGGCAGGAACGAAGAACAAAAGCTGGCCTCGGTTCTTGAACATCCTCTTCGCCACGGCACGTTGAAGCACCCGCTACGTAAACGCACCGTCGTTTCGTGTAGACCCAGGTTAATCAGGCTACCGCAGCCGCTCACTGCTCCTTCTAGTCGCGTCGCGAGCCTTTGACTTGAGGCTATTTCTCTTTGGTTACTTTCTCTTTGAGCCAGCAAAGAGAAAGTGACCCGGGCGCCGGCAGGCGTCCGGAATGCCCGCTGCATAAGCGGCCAAGTCGCGACAACCCCACCTAGTCGCTACTGGATGATTCGCTTCGCTCACCCCTTCGGGGCCGCCCTACGGGCGTTCTTCGCGCTACGCGCTCGTCCGGCCTACGCCGGGATGACGAGTAGGACGGGCACCCAATCCCCCAGCAAATCCCCCAGGAAAACTCTCAAGCCAACCGTTCACCTGCCGATAACGGCAATACAGGCGCGGTCACCCGCGCAAACGAGACCCCCATGAGCCAGCCATCGCCCGGCGCCGCCGAAGCGGCCCCCACCCAATACCTCACCGTCGGCCTCGGCCCCGAGGAATACGGCCTGGACATCCTGGCCGTCCGCGAAATCCGCGGCTGGACCCCGGTCACCCGCATCCCGCAGGCCCCGCACTACGTGCTGGGCGTGCTCAACCTGCGCGGCGCCATCGTGCCCGTGCTGGACCTGCGCCTGCGCTTCGGCCTGCCGAGCGAGGCATACACCCAGACCACCGTCACCGTGATCGTCACCGTCGCCGGCCGCCTGTTCGGCGTGGTGGTCGACAGCGTGTCGGACGTGCTCGACGTCAACGCCGGCGCGGTGCGCCCGGTGCCGGACATGGGCACCTCCGTGGATACCGAATACCTCAAGGGACTCACCTCCGTGGCAGAGCGCATGGTGCTGCTGCTGGACGTGGACAAACTGCTGCAACCGCAGGACGCGCAGATGCTGGAGGCCGCCTTGCCCGCGGCTATCGACGAGAAGGCCGTGGCCTAAGGAATTCCGATGAAGATCCCCGCAATCAAGTTCAAGCTTCCCGCCATGACCGTCCGCAACCGCCTGCGCGGCGTGCTCGGCCTGCTCGGTCTCATGCTGATCGGCGGCGCCGCCGTCGGCCTCGGCGCCATGCACCTGCAGAACGAGGGCATGCGCCAGATGTACGACGACGAGATGGTGCCGTCGGAAATCGTCAGCCGCATCAACACGCGTTCGCTGATGTCCTTCATCGTGCTGGGCGAGTCCAGCAACCTGCTGGACAAGCCCGACGCGCTCAAGCAGAAGCTCGGCGAGTTCCAGAAGTACCAGGACGAGATGGCCCTGCTGAAGAAGCAGTACGCCGCCATGTCGCGCTCGCCGGAGCTGGATGAGCTGTACAAGAAGTGGCGTTCCACCGACGAGGATTACGCCCAGGCCAAGAAGGACATGCTCGACGCGCTGAACCAGAAGGACCCGGCCGCGTCGGACGTGCTCGAGATGCAGGTGCGCCCGCTCCTGATGGAGCGCCAGGATGCGCTGGCCAAGCTGACCGAAGCGCAGCGCATCGAAGCCAAGCACATCTACGACGCCCAGCTCGCCCGCTTCGGCTGGATCCGCGCGGCCAGCCTGATCGCGCTGATCGCCGGCCTGCTGATCGCCATCGTCGCCGCGGTGATGCTGATCCGCTCGATCATCGGCACGCTGAACCGCGCCGTGCGCATCGCCAACGAGATCGCCGAAGGCAAGCTCGGCCACGACATCGAGGCCGGCCGCAACGATGAGCTCGGCCAGCTGCTCAACGCCTTCCGCAGCATGGACCAGCGCCTCGCCGCCATCGTCGGCGAAGTGCGCCACGGTTCCGGCGCGGTCAGCACCGCCGCGCAGCAGATCGCCCGCGGCAACGACGACCTGAGCCAGCGCACGCAGGAGCAGGCGTCGAGCCTGGAGGAAACGGCTTCTTCGATGGAGGAAATGACCTCGACCGTGAAGCAGAACGCCGAGAACGCCAGCCACGCCAACCAGCTGGCCCGCGGCGCCCGCGAGCAGGCCGAGCGCGGCGGCGAAGTGGTGACCCAGGCGGTCGGCGCGATGCGTGAGATCAACGACTCCAGCCGCAAGATTTCCGACATCGTCAGCCTGATCGACGAGATCGCCTTCCAGACCAACCTGCTGGCGCTCAATGCCGCGGTGGAAGCGGCGCGCGCCGGCGAACAGGGCCGCGGCTTCGCGGTGGTGGCCACCGAAGTGCGCAACCTGGCACAGCGCAGCGCGGGTGCGGCGAAGGAGATCAAGGGCCTGATCGCCGACAGCGCAGAGAAGGTGCGTACCGGCACCGCGCTGGTGGACCAGTCGGGCAAGGCGCTGGCCGAGATCGTGGACAGCGTGAAGAAGGTGACCGACATCGTGGCGGAGATCGCCGCGGCCAGCCAGGAACAGTCGGCCGGCATCGACCAGGTCAACAACGCCGTGACCCAGATGGACGAGATGACCCAGCAGAACGCCGCGCTGGTGGAAGAAGCCGCGGCGGCCGCGCGGGCCATGCAGGAACAGGCCGGCGAGCTGTCGCGCCAGGTGGGCTTCTTCCGCCTGGGCGACGAAGCGGCGGTGGCGGCTCCGGCGCGCAAGGCGGCAGCCACGGCCAGCGCGGAAGCGGAGGCGGTGTTCGCGGCGGTGCGCAGTTCCGCGCCGGTGCGTGCGCAGCGCGCGGTGGAGACGGCTGACGCTGGGGTGTGGAAAGAGTTCTGAGGAGGCGGCTGTAAAGCCCCTCTCCCATCGGGAGAGGGGTTGGGGTGAGGGTACGGGCGGAGCGCAAGGATGATGTACACCGCTCCGCCCGAACCCTCATCCGGCTGCCGCCACCTTCTCCCGGCGGGAGAAGGATTCCAGTTTGGGGACTGGGGAAGTAAGGGAAGTCAGCAGCAAGACAACGATAAGAGGTGTGTCGTGAGTGTTCGCAGGGGGAGTGTTTCCAACGGCGGGAAGGGGGGCTGAAACATGGCCGCGAACCTTTCCCAGGAAGCCGCTGCGCCAGGCGTGGGCGGCCCGTTGCTCGGCAACCGCGATTTCGATTTCCTGCGCGAATTCGTGCTCACGCACTGCGGCATCGCGCTCAGCGAGCAGAAACGCCAGCTGGTGCAGGGCCGCCTGCTGCGCCGCCTGCGCGCGCTGGGCCTGAAGGAGTTCGGCGAATACTGCGAGCTGCTGCGCCGCGATCCGGATGCCGAGATGGGCGACCTGGCCAGCGCGATCAGCACCAATGTCACCTCGTTCTTCCGCGAGTCGCACCACTACGACCTGCTGGAGCAGACCCTGCTGCCGCAGTGGCTGGCCGAGAAGCGCCGCAGCGGCGAACGCCTGCGCATCTGGTCGGCCGGCTGCTCCACCGGCGAGGAACCCTACGCGCTGGCGATGGTGCTGGCCGAGGCGCTGGAGAAGCACGGTTCCAGCGTGGACGCGAAGATCCTCGCCACCGACCTTTCGCCGCAGGCGCTGGCCGGCGCGCGCGAAGGCGTCTACGCGCTGGACAAGCTCGGCGGCGTCAGCGCCGAGCGGCGCCGGCGCTGGTTCCTGCGCGGCGAAGGCAGCTATGCGGGCCTGGCCTGCGTGCATCCGCGCCTGCGCGAGCTGGTGGCGATCCAGCCTTTGAACCTGCTGCACGAATGGCCGATGAGCGGCGTGTTCGATGCGATCTTCTGCCGCAACGTGGTGATCTATTTCGACAAGCCGACCAAGGAGCGCCTGTTCCGGCGCTACGCCGGCAAGCTGGTGGCCGAGGGCTATCTGTTCCTGGGCCACTCCGAATCCATGCATGGCCTGAACGACGACTTCGCCCTGGTCGGCCGCACCGTCTACCGGAAGAAGCCCGCATGAACGCCCAGACGCGCCCCGCGCCCACCGGCGAAGTGCTGCCCGGCTTCGAGCACGTGCGCCGCTACTGGGACCCGGCCCAGGCCAGCATGACCGCCAAGGTGCTGCCCGGCGAGTACTACGTCAGCCGGCAGGAGGAACTGATCGCCACCGTGCTCGGCTCCTGCGTGTCGGCCTGCATCCGCGACCGCCGCCGCGGCATCGGCGGCATGAACCATTTCATGCTGCCCGAGCCGATGGGCGAGCGCGACGCCTGGTCGTCCACCGTGGGCCGCGCCGCGCGCTACGGCAACGACGCCATGGAGCAGCTGATCAACGCCATCCTCAAGGCCGGCGGCCGGCGCGAAGACCTGGAGGTGAAGATCTTCGGCGGCGGCCGCGTGCTGACCCAGATGACCGACATCGGCGAACGCAATATCGCCTTCGTGCGCCGCTACCTGGCCGCCGAGCGGCTGGAGCTGGTGGCCGAGGACGTGGGCGACGTCTACCCGCGCCAGGTGCAGTTCTTCCCGTGCAGCGGCAAGGCCCGCGTGCGCCAGCTGCGCGGCCACCACGCCAGCGTGCTGGTGGACGGCGAGCGGAAGTACCTCAAGCGTTTGGCCAACGATCCGATAAAGGGAGAGGTGGAATTGTTCTGACCGGTTCGCAGGGACGAGCAGTGAGGGCGTGCGACCGGCGCCCGCGCGGCAGCAGATGCAAGCCGGAGACGGCCAGGAACAGGGGGCTGCCGCGCGAGCCGGCGTGGCGCCCTCACTGCTCATCCCTCAGCACGACGACCTTCCACCCTCGCATCACTGAAGAGAAGCCTGCATGTCCCGAGTCCGAGTCCTGGTGATCGACGATTCCGCCCTGGTGCGGAAGCTGCTGACGACCATGCTCTCCTGCGATCCGATGATCGAAGTGGTGGGCACCGCGGCCGATCCCTTCATCGCGCGCGAAAAGATCAAGCAGCTGGAGCCGGACGTGCTCACGCTGGACGTGGAAATGCCGCGCATGGACGGCCTCACGTTTCTCGAGAACCTGATGCGCCTGCGGCCGATGCCGGTGGTGATGGTGTCCTCGCTGACCCAGCAGGGCGCGGAAGTGACCCTGCGCGCGCTGGAACTGGGCGCGGTGGATTTCTTCACCAAGCCCAGCAGCGACCTGGCCAGCACCTTCGCCGAGGGTGCGCAGGACATCTGCGCCAAGGTGAAGCTGGCCGCGCTGGCGCGCCCGCGCGTGCGCACCGCGGTGCGCAAGCTGGAAGTGGCGCCGCGGCTTTCCGCCGATGCGGTGCTGCCGCGCGCGCAGACGGCGGACAGCCGCGGCGGCAGCCCGATCATCGCCATCGGCGCCTCCACTGGCGGCACGGAGGCGATCCGCGTGGTGCTGGAATCGATGCCGCCGGACGCGCCGCCGATCGTGATCACCCAGCACATCCCGGCCGCCTTCAGCGGCCCGTTCGCCACGCGCATGGACAACTGCTCGGCGATGCGCGTGTGCGAAGCGCGCGATGGCCAGCCGATCCAGCCCGGCCATGCGTACATCGCGCCGGGCAGCCAGCACCTGCTGGTGATGTGGGACGGCGCGCGCCACGTCTGCCGCCTGCACGACGGCCCGCCGGTGAACCGCCACAAGCCGAGCGTGGACGTGCTGTTCCGCTCGATGGCCGCCACCGTCGGCCGCACCACCATCGCCGCCCTGCTCACCGGCATGGGCGACGACGGCGCGCGCGGCCTGCTGGAACTGAAGGAAGCCGGCGCCGCCACCGTGGTGCAGGACGAAGCCAGCTCGGTGGTGTGGGGCATGCCCGGCGCCGCCTGGAAGCTGGGCGCGGCGGCCGAGATGCAACCGCTGGAACATATCGCCGCGCGCCTGCTGGAACTGGCGCGCCAACCTGTGGCGAACGCGCTGCGCGCCGCCACCCGCTGACCTGGACGCTGTCATGTCTGCCATTCCCGCCCCGTCCTTTCCCCGCCTGCCGCTGGGCCTTAGCGTCAGCGCCGCGGCGCTGCTGCTGTGCCTGCTGTGGCAGCCCGCCTGGCTGGCGCCGCTGGCGATCCTCGCCACCGCCGCGGCCTGGATCGTCGAGCAGCGCCGCACGCCGGCGCGCGTGGTGACGATCGCCGCGCCGCAGCCCGACAACGCACCCGTGCGCGAAGCGCTGGAAGACGTGCGCGAGGCCCTGGTCGAGGAACTCGGCCACGCCACCCGCGAACTGCACCAGGCGCTGGACCTGCTGCGCGACGCGGTATCCGAGCTGGGCGGCGGCTTCGACGGCCTGTCGCACAAGACCGGCCAGCAGCAGTCGCTGCTCAAGCAGATCATCGACGGGCAGAAGGACGGCGTGTCGGTGCAGGACTTCGCCGCGCGCACCAGCGACCTGCTGGAGCATTTCGTCGGCCTGATCGTGCAGCTGTCGCGCGACAGCCTGCGCATCGTCTACCGCATCGACGGCATGGCCAAGGAAATGGACGCGGTGTTCGGCCTGCTGAAGAACGTGAACACCATCGCCGAGGAAACCAACCTGCTGGCGCTGAACGCCTCGATCGAGGCGGCACGCGCGGGCGAGGCCGGCCGCGGCTTCGCGGTGGTGGCCGGCGAGATCCGCAATCTGGCCAGTAATTCCAACCAGTTCAACGAGCAGATCGGCAGCCACGTGGAGCGCGCGCGCACCGCGATGGAGCAGCTGCGCGGGCTGGTCGGCGCGATGGCCTCGCAGGACCTGAACATGGCGTTGTCGACCAAGGGTGGCATCGACGCGATGCTGGCGCATGTGACCGAGAGCGACGCGCGTACCAGCCAGGTCGCCGACCAGGTGGTGGAGATCAACCGCGGCCTGGGCAGCGACGTGTCCACCACCATCCGCTCGCTGCAGTTCGAGGACATCCTCAGCCAGCTGATCAACCAGACCCGCACGCGCCTGGTGGAGCTGCAGGATGTGACCGCCGAATGCACCCGCGACATCGAGGAGCTGGCCTGCGCCGACGTGGAGGCCAGCGCGCTGGCCGCGCACGCGCAGCGCGTGCGCGCCCGCCTTGCCATGCAGCGCGAGAAGGCCCGCCTGCGTTCGCGCGGCCCGGCCCTGCAGAATTCGATGGACGCCGGCGAGATCGAGCTATTTTGAGTGGAGCGGGGAACGGGGAATAGGGAACGGGGAACATGCGGGTTGCGGATACCCGTGACGTTCGGGCTTGTTCCTACCTTCATGTTCCCCATTCCCCGTTCCCCGTTCCCGATTCAAGGACCAAGCCATGAGCCTGACCATCCATCACGACACCGAGCAAGACTGCCTCACCCTGCAGCTGGGCGAGCGTTTCGACTTCACCGTGCACCGCGACTTCCACGATGCCTGCCTGGGCGGCCGCGCCGCGCGCAGCTATGTGATCGACCTGGGCGAGGTGAGCCGCATGGACAGCTCCGCGCTGGGCATGCTGCTGCTGCTGCGCGAGCACGCCGGCGGCGAGCGTTCGGAGATCCGCATCGTCAATGCCGGCAGCGAGCTGCGCGGCACGCTGCGGGTGGCGGGCTTCGACAAGCTGTTCGTGCTGCACTGAACGGGTAAGCGGACGGTTGGGTGAGCGGGGCGGTCTCTGCCGGGGACCGCCTCTTTTTTTGCCTGGATTTTCCCGGCGCCTGGTTTCTCCGGGCGCAAAAAAAGGCCCCTCGCGGGGCCTCAAAGAAAAGCAATGGTTCCGGTGGGCTTGCGGTGCCGTATTACCAGGTCTTCACTTCGGAAACGCTGACGGTGTAGTCCTGCATGTCCGACTCGTAGCGGAACAGGCGGCCGAGGTCGAAGCTGACCGACTGGCCCGGGCCGATATTGGCGGTGCCGGCCGGCCAGCCCTGCTTGCTCTGCAGCACCTTGCCGCCGGCATCCTTGGCTTCGATGCGGATCTGCGCGGCGGCGGCCGAGCCGCAATGATTGGTGAGCTGGCCGGCGAGGCTCAGGCGCATGCCGGTGCCCGAACCGGAGGACTTCATCTTGAAGTCGGAAATGGCGAAATCGGTGGCGGCGCAGGCCGCGTGCGAAGCGACGGGGGCCAGCAGCAGGGCGACGACGAGGAGAGTTTTCATGGGCGGGTCCGATCGATGGGAAATCGTTGATAAGGAACGACGTCCTACAGATCGGCCGGTTTGGTAGAAACTTTAGCTATTGGGCCCTTCTCCCCTCCGGGGAGAAGGTGGCGGCAGCCGGATGAGGGGCCGGGGCTCGCCAAGAGGGCTCTACGAAGCGTCGCCTGCTTGCTGCTCCTGCTTCTACGCTTCGCCCGCCCCCTCACCCCAGCCCTCTCCCCGCAGGGGGAGAGGGGGTAAAGACTCAGGCTTCGGGGCGGCCGTGTTCGATAAACCACAGGCCGGCAAACAGCTTCGGGTCGATCGAATACCCCTGTGCCGCCCGCGCGAACAGCCAGGCGCCGGCCTCGCGGCGGGGTACTTCGTGCACCACGATGTTCTCGCTCTCATCGCCGCCGCCCGGGCCCACCTTCACCAGGTCCCAGGCGCGCACGAAGGCGATCATCTCGGTGCTCATGCCGGAGGACGACGGGCCTTCGTGGACGAATTCCACGCGGGCGCAGCGGTAGCCGGTTTCTTCCTCCAGCTCGCGCTGCGCGGCGATCAGCGCGCTCTCGCCGTAGTGGCCGGCTTCGTCGCCGATCAGGCCGGCGGGCATCTCGATGGTGTGCTTGAGGATGGCCACGCGGTACTGCTCGACGAACAGCACTTTGTCGTCCGGCGTCACCGCCAGGATGATCACCGCGCCCGCGGGGTTGTTGCGCTCGGCGTATTCCCAGCGGCCGCGCTTGCGCAGGCTGAGCCAGCGGCCTTCGTAGAGCGTTTCCACCGGGGCCTGGGCGTCTTTGGGGATGCGGTCGTTCGAGTGCATGGGCAGCCTGTGCTGGAAGGAAGCCCCGCATGGTGCCGTCCCCGCATGACGGCTACAACCGCTCGGCTTCGGGATGTTCCACCGGCACCGGCTTCACCCGCGTCGCCCACGCCACGCCCGCCACCAGCAGGCCGATACCCAGCAGCGTCCGCGCACCCGGCGGCGTGCCGCGCAGCGCGAATGCATAGCTCAGCGCCGCCAGCGTCTCGAACACGATCAGCTGTCCGGCCAGCGCGGTGGGCAGGCGCTGGCTGGCTTCGTTCCAGCACAGCGTGCCGAGCCAGGAGGCGAACAGGCCGATCGCCGCCATCAGCGCGATGAAGAACAGCGGACGCGGGCCGAACGGCATCGGGAACGGGTTGCCGCCGGCGCCCATCAGCAGCCACAGCAGCGCATAGCCGGTCAGCGCCAGCGGCAGCGTGGCCACGCCCTGCGCGGTGGCCCAGGTGCGCGGGCTGCGGCCGGGGTGGTGGCGCAGCCAGTCGGCGTTGCGCAGCGGGTACCAGGTCCAGCAGGCCACGGCGCCGAAGGCGAGCAGGGCGCCGGTGGCGTAGCGGCTCAGGTCCGCGCCGGACTGCGCCCGCAGCGCGGCCAGCTCGGCCTGGTTGACGCAGGCGATGCCGGCGCCGATCAGCAGCAGCGAAGGCGCCAGCCGCGCCCACGGCAGGCGGCCGTCGCGGCGCGCATTGCGCAGGTTGGCGCTGACCGCGATCACCACCGGCAGGGTGCCGATGATCATGGTCGGCAGCGGGCCGCCCGCGCGCTGGATCGCACTGGCCAGGCAGAGGTAATAGAGCAGGTTGCCGACCGCGGCGAGCTTCAGCGCCTCGATCCAGTCGGTGCGCGCGAGCTGGCGCAGCGCGGCGCGGTCCAGCCAGGCCAGCGGCAGCGCGATCAGGCCGAAGGCCAGATAGCGGCCGACCGACTGCAGCGCGGCCGGGTATTCCGGCACCAGCAGCGGGCCGACGAAGACCAGGCCCCACATCAGGCCGGCGACGAGTGCATAGAGCGTTCCAGTCCACATCCGGCCAGCTTGCAGGTGCGGCGCGCGGTGGTCTTGTACGAGATTGCTATCGCTGCAGCTGGCGCTGGTAGCGCGCGGGCGTGACGCCGTAGCGGCGCGCGAAGGCGCGGGTCAGGTGCGCCTGGTCGGCCAGCCCGGTGGTGGCGGCGACCTGCGCCGGTGCTTCGCCGCCGGTAAGGCGGCGCTTGGCTTCGGACAGCCGGAACGCCATCAGCATCTGCTGCGGCGTGGCGTGGTGGCGCGCCTGGAACTGGCGCAGGAAATGGAAGGGGCTGAGGCCGGCGACGGCGGCCAGCTCTTCCAGGGTGAGGCGTTCGGCCAGATGCTCGCGCAGGTAGTCGATCACCGGCTCGAAGCGCGACAGCGCCTCCGTCCGCAGCGGCTGCGGCGTGCGCGCGTGGCGGCGGAATTCCTGCAGCAGCTGCAGCATCAGGCCGTCGAAGGCCAGCGGCTCGCGCGCCTGCCACAGCGCATCGAGCAGCACGGTGATGCGCCGCGCGCCGGCCGCATCCGCGCGCACCGCGTCGCCGAACCACCAGCCCGCTTCGCCGGTGATCGCGTCCACCGCGGACTGCTCGACGTAGACCATGCGGTAGTGCCAGCCGCCTTCGGTCTCGGCACGTCCGGTGTGCAGCTCGTCGGGATTCATCATCACCAGCGAGTCGGGCGGCGCCAGGTGCTCGGCGCCGCGGTAGCGGAAGCGTTCCACGCCGGATTCGATCGCGCCCAGGCCGAAGCCGTCATGCACGTGCGGCTCGAACGCGTGCCGCACGATATGCGCGCGATAGAGCTCGATGCCCTCGCGGTGGGAGGGCAGGCGGAACTCCGCGCAATCGCGGAGATGCTCGAATGCGTGAGGGACGCCTTGCACGTGGGTCGGGGGCTCTGCCGGGAAGATTTGGATATATACGCTCTATCGATTCGTTAGGAAATATCGAATGGGCATATGGAAAAGTCTTACGTAGTCTCACCCAGGAGAGCTGGCAGTGGGAGAGCGCTGCCAAACCCTAAGGATAAGAACCCATGCCATTCCACCGCTACGTACGTGCCCTGGGCGCGTCGCTGCTAGGCCTTGCCCTGCTCGCGGCCCACGCCCATGCGCAGAACACGCTGACCCGCGCCAACGGCGCCCCGGTCGGCGACAACCAGAACTCGCAGACCGCCGGCCCGGCCGGTCCGGCCCTGCTGCAGGACGCGCAATTGGTGGAAAAGCTGCAGCACTTCGGCCGCGAACGCATCCCTGAGCGCGTGGTGCATGCGCGCGGCACCGGCGTGCATGGCAGCTTCGTCTCCGCCGGCGATTTCAGCGAACTGACCGCCGCCTCGCTGTTCGCCGCCGCCGGCAAGACCACGCCGGTCTTCGTGCGCTTCTCCACGGTGATCCATCCTTCGGGCTCGCCGGAGACGCTGCGCGACCCGCGTGGCTTCGCCACCAAGTTCTATACCGACCAGGGCAACTGGGATCTGGTGGGCAACAACCTGCCGGTGTTCTTTATCCGCGATGCGATCAAGTTCCCGGACATGGTGCATGCGCTCAAGCCCTCGCCGGTGACCAACCGGCAGGATCCGAACCGCTATTTCGATTTCTTCTCGCACGTGCCCGAAGCCACCCACATGCTGACCTGGGTGTACAGCGACAACGGCACGCCGGCCTCGTACCGCACCATGGACGGCTTCGGCGTGCACGCCTTCAAGTTCGTCAACGCCAGGGGCGAGGTGCATTACGTGAAGTTCCACTGGAAGAGCCACCAGGGCATCAGGAACCTCAGCGGCAAAGAAGCCGAGGCGATGCAGGGCAAGGACTTCAACAACCTCACGCACGACCTGTACGACGCCATCGCGGCGAAGAACTACCCGCAGTGGGATCTGTACGTGCAGGTGCTGAAGCCCGAGCAGCTGGCCGGCTTCGCCTTCGATCCGCAGGACGCCACCAAGGTCTGGCCGAACGTGCCGGAGACGAAGCTGGGCACCATGACGCTCGACCGCGTTCCCGCCAACTTCTTCCAGGAAACCGAGCAGGCCGCGTTCGCGCCGGTACGCATGGTGCCGGGTATCGAAGCCTCGGAGGACCGCCTGCTGCAAGGCCGCCTGTTCTCGTATGCCGACACGCAGACCTATCGCCTGGGTGTGAACAACCAGCAGTTGCCGATCAACCGGCCGCTGGTTCCGGTGCGTGCGTATCACCAGGACGGCGCGATGAATGCCGGCGCCACGGATTCGGACGTCAACTACCAGCCCAGCGAAGCCGCCGGTGCCTATGCCGACGATGCGCGCTACAAGGCCAGCCAGCTGCCCTTGAGCGGCACCACGCAGCAGCAGCGCATCGCGCGCAGCATGAACTTCGAGCAGGCCGGCGAGCTGTACCGCAGCCTGTCGCCGCAGCAGAAGAGCAACCTGATCGCCAATCTCGCCGGTGATCTCGGGCAGGTGAAGGACGCCCGCGTGCGCGACACCATGCTCAGTTATTTCTACAAGGCCGACGCGGACTACGGCACTCGTATCGCCAAGGCCGTCGGCGCCCAGCCGGCACAGATCGAACGCCTCGCGCGAGCACTGTAAGCACTCTCGCTTGCAGTGGCCGCCGGCCCGGGAGTCACGCTCTCAGCTCCCGGGCCGTGCGGCACCTTTCATCACTTCAGGTTTCATCACTTCAGGAGACGCGCGATGAAGCGCTTGATGCTGGCTTCGTGCCTGCTGCTTGCCGCCTGCGGCTCGCCGCCGCCGCCCGCGGCCACGGCCGCCGCTGCTACGCCGGAAGCCGCGCGCCGCGCGGAAGCCGAGGCGGAACTGAAAACCTATTTCTTCGAAGCGGCGCGCCAGGGCGACGTGGTGCTGCTGCGCGAGTATGTGAAGTCCGGCTTTCCGGTCGACGTGCGCACACCGCAGGGCTACACCGCGCTGATTCTCGCCGCTTACCACGGGCAGGAGGCGGCCGTGCGCGAACTGATCGCACTCGGCGCCGACGCCTGCGCGCGCGACCACCGCGGCAGCACGGCGACCATGGGCGCCGCGTTCAAGGGCGAGCTGTCGGTGGCGAAGCTGCTGCTGGATCAGCCCTGCGCGAAGGCGGACGACCGCAACCGCGAAGGGCAGACGGCGGCGATGTATGCGGCGCTGTCGGGCAATGCGCGGCTGCTGGATCTTCTACGCAAGCGCGGCGCGAACTTCGCCATGAAGGATGCGCAAGGGCGCACCGCCGCTTCCATCGCGCACGAGCAGGGCGCCGACGAGGTCGCGCGTTCGATCGAGCGCGCCGCACATTGACGTAGGTTGGGGTGAGCCATAGGCGAACCCCAACATCGAACGCCACGCATCGTTGGGGTTCGCCTATGGCTCACCCCAACCTACGCCCTACGCCAGCGCTTTCAGGCGCTGCCGCGTCAGCGGGCCGAAACGCAGGCGTTCGCTCAGGTCGTCCAGCGCCGCCGCGTTCGCGCCGTTCCAGGCCAGTGCGTCAGCGGCCATCGACACCGGCGCATCCAGTGCGATGCGCGTAAGGCGGCGGTACAGCAGCGCGGCGTCCTTGTGCTCGCGCAGCTTCTGCGCGCAGCTGGCGGCGCCGCGGATGCGCAGGAACGGCACTTCGTCCACGCGCTCCAGCAGCGCGTCGAGGCTGCCGAAATGCGCGAGCAGGGCGGCGGCGGTCTTGGCGCCGATGCCGGGTACGCCGGGAATGTTGTCGACCGCGTCGCCGCACAGCGCGAGGTAGTCGGCCACCTGGTGCGGATGCACGCCCAGGCGCTCGTGCACGCCGGCCGGGCCCCAGCGCAGGTTGCGCGCGTAATCCCATTGCTCGTCGTGCTCGCCGAGCAGCTGGCCGAAGTCCTTGTCGGCCGACACGATCACGCTGCGGAAGCCGTGCCCGCGCAGGCTCCACAGCGAGCTGCCGATCAGGTCGTCGGCTTCGTAGCTGTGGTCGATCAGGGTGACCAGGCCCAGCGCCGCGGTGATTTCGCGGCACAGCACGAACTGGTGTTCCAGATCCGGCGGCGGCAATTCGCGGTTGGCCTTGTAGGCCGGGTAGATGGCGTTGCGGAACGAAGTGGTGAGCGAGGCGTCGAACGCCACCGCGATGTGTTCGGGCTTGGTGCGTTCGAGCAGTTCGCACAGGAAGCGGGTGAAGCCGTGCACCGCGTTGACCGGGTGGCCTTCCGTGTCGGTGAACTCGTCCGGCATGGAATGCCAGGCGCGGAACACGTACAGGCTTCCGTCGACCAGATGGGCCGCCAGCGTGCTCATGCCTGCCACGTGCTGAGCAGGTCGTCGAGCGCGGGGCGGTCGCGGTCCGGCACGTCCAGCTGCAGCGTGCCCAGGTGCACGAAGCCGGTGATGTGTTCGTGCGCGGCCAGGCCGAGCATGCCGGCGACTTGTTCGTCGTAGGCGGCCCAGCCGGTCAGCCACTGCGCGCCCAGGCCCAGCTGCGAGGCGCCCAGCAGCAGGTTGTAGGCGACGCAGCCGGCGCTGAGGCGCTGCTCGATCTCGGGCACCTTGCTGCCGGCATCGATGCGCGCGACGACAACGATCACCAGCGGCGCATAGGTGTAGCGGCGGCGTTCTTTCTCGCGCTTGGAATCGGGCAGGTCCGGATCGCGCGTTTCGGCCAGTGCGGCCAGGCGCTCGCCGAAGCGCAGCTTGTCTTCGCCGCGCAGCAGGATCAGGCGGAACGGCACCAGCTTGCCGTGGTCCGGCACGCGGATGGCTGCCTCCAGCAGGGCGCGCAGCGTGGCCGCGTCGGGCGCCGGTTCGCCCAGCTGGGCGGTGGGCGCGGAGTGGCGTTGCAGCAGCGGCTGGAGCGGGGAGGACATGCGGGATTCCTGCAAAAGCAAAGCGTCCATGCTAACCGCCTGTGACCGGGGAGGCGACTCGCGTTCGCTACGCGGTGAGCGGCAGGCGGAACGAGCCGGGCAGCAGCTCCTTCACCGTGGTTTCCTGCAGCTTGCCGTGCAGGTTGGCCAGCAGCACGGGCATCGACTGGTCGCACAGCTCGTCCATCACCTGGCGGCAGGCGCCGCAGGGGCTGATCGGGCCTTCGGTGTCGCCGATCACGGCGAGGCGGACGAAATCGCCCGGCTTGCAGCCGGCGGCGATGGCGGTGAACAGCGCGGTGCGCTCGGCGCAGTTGCACAGGCCGTAGGAGGCGTTTTCCACATTGCAGCCGAGGAAATGGCGGCCGTCGCGGGTGAGCAGCGCGGCGCCGACCAGGAAGCGGGAATACGGGGCATAGGCGCGCTCGCGGGCTTCGCGGGCGAGTTCGACCAGGGGATCGGTCACGGGTTGCACAGGCATCGGGATCTCCGGATGGGACCCCCGCGGCAGGCCGGCGCACGGGCGCCGGGTGAACGGCGGTGGGCCAGTCTAGCTCTGGAGCGGGGAACGGGGAACAGGGAGCGGGCACCGGGTGAAGCGCGCGCTGCTTCGTTCCCCGATCCCTGTTCCCCGATCCCCGATCCCGTAAGATCGCCCCATCTTCCGCCCGAGGACCCGCACGATGCCGATCACCGTGGCCGCATTGCGAGAGACCGCCGCCGGCGAACGCCGCGTGGCGATCACGCCCGAAGTGGCGAAGAAGCTGCGCGGCAAGGGCCTGCGCGTCCTGCTGGAGCGGGATGCCGGCGCGGCGGCCGGGTTTCCCGATGCGAGTTATGCGGACGTCGATTTCGCCGACGCCGCCACCGTGCTGGCCCAGGCCGACCTGCTGGCCTGCGTGCTGCCGCCGGACGACGCGGTGTGGAGCGGCCTGCGCGAAGGCAGCCTGGTGGTCGGCCAGCTGCGGCCCTACGGCGCGGCCTCGCGCGTCGCCGCGCTCGGTGCGCGCAAGCTGACTTCGTTCGCGCTGGAACTGCTGCCGCGCACCACGCGCGCGCAGGCGATGGACGTGCTCAGCTCGCAGGCGGCGGTGGCCGGTTATCGCGCCATGCTGATCGCGGCGGAAGCGGCGCCGAAATTCTTTCCCATGCTTACCACCGCGGCCGGCACCATCCGGCCCTCGCGCGTGCTGGTGATCGGCGCCGGCGTGGCCGGCCTGCAGGCGATCGCCACGGCGCGCCGGCTGGGTGCGCAGATCGAGGGCTACGACGTGCGCCCGGAAACGCGCGAGCAGGTGGAATCGCTGGGTGCGAAGTTTCTCGATCTCGGTGTGAGCGCGGCCGGCAGCGGCGGCTATGCGCGCGAGCTGTCGGCGGAAGAACGCGCCGCGCAGCAGCAGGCGCTGGCCGAGCATCTGAAGTCGGTGGACGTGATCGTCACCACCGCCGCCGTGCCCGGACGTCCCGCGCCGAAGATTCTTTCCGCCGCGATGGTGCAGGGCATGAAGCCGGGCGCGCTGATCGTGGACCTCGCCGCGGAAGGCGGCGGCAACTGCGAGCTCACCCGGCCGGGCGAACGGGTGGAGCAGGGCGGCGTGGTGGTGCTCGGTCCGCTCAACCTGCCGGCCGGCGCGCCGCTGCATGCGTCGGAGATGTACGCGCGCAACGTCTACAACTTCGTCGAGCTGCTGGTGAAGGACGGCGCGCTGGCGCCGGACTTCGGCGACGAGCTGGTGGCGAAGAGCTGCGTGACGCAGGCTGGCGAGGTGCGTTTCAACGCCTGAGCGGCGCCTTCGGCGCGACAAAAAAAGCCCCGCACGTGCGGGGCTTTTTTATCAGTGCTTGGGCCCGTGCGGCGGCGATCCGAAGCCGCCCATCGGCCGCGGCATGCCCGGCGGTGGGGGGCGGTGCGGCGGGATGCCGTGTTCCTGGCGGAACTGGTGCATCAGCTGCTGGCGCTGTTCCGGCGGCAGCTGCTGGTAGCGCTTGAAGGCGTCGTGCAGCTGGGCGCGCTGGTCGGGGCTGAGCTGCTGGAACTTGCGCATGTTCTCGCGCGCCTGGTCGCGCTGCTCCGGCGTCATCTGCTGCCATTGCTCGATGCGCTGGCGGATTTCCTGGCGCTTGTCCGGCGGCAGGGTGCTCCACTGGTGCACGCGGTCGAGCATGCGCGCCTGGCGCTCCGGCGGCGTGCTGTTCCATTCGTTGCGCAGCGGGGCGAGCATCTCGCGCTCGGAAGGCGAGAGGCTGTCCCACGAACGCGGCGCGCCGGGCGGCGGACCCTGCTGCGCCCAGGCGGGCGCGGCGAGACCGCCGGACAACAACAGTGCGGCAAGCAGCAGAAAACGGGCGATACGGCCTGGATGCATGGATCAGCGGCTCGCCTGGCTGGCGTCGTTGGTGGCCAGCCAATCGTAGAAGTCCAGGTTTTGCATCAGCGACGGATCGGTATTGCTCAGGTCCGGCGGCAGGTCGCCGTCGGCTTCCAGCGTCTGCGCGGCGCCGGCGGGCGGCAGCGGCACGCTGTCGCGCGGCGAGAACACCATCAGCGCGGCCACCGCGATGGCGGCGAAGGCCCCGGCCGGCACCAGCATGCGGGCGAAGCGTGCGTGCGCCGGCGCGGCCGCGGCAGCCAGCGCCTCGCGGCGGGCGGCGCGCAGCTTGCCGGCGGTGGCCGGATCGATCTGCCGGCTGGCCTCGCGGTACAGCGCGCGGGCGCGGCGTTCCAGGTTGTCGGGCGCATTCATCGCCAGTCCTCCAATTGGTCGCGCAGGTTGTGCATCGCGCGCGACAGATGGGTTTTCACGCTTCCTTCGGAGCAGCCCATGGCCTGGGCCGTCTCCGCTACGTCCAATCCTTCGAGCACGCGCAGCATGAAGGCCTCCTGCTGGCGCCGCGGCAGCTTGCGCACGGCGGCGGCCATGTCTTCATAAGACTGCGCGTCCTGCAACCGGTCCAGCGGTCCGGGGCCGTTATCGGCCGGTTCCCATGCCGGCAGCTCGTCGCCGTCGTCGTCGCGGCCTCCGCCCAGCCAGCCGACCACGATGGAGCGCACCTTGCGGCGGCGCTGCAGGTCCACGATGCGGCGGCGCAGGATGCCCCAGAACAGCGGGGTCCATTCCTGCGCGGGCTTGTCGCGGTAGTTGCGGACCAGGCGCAGCATCGCGTCCTGCACCGCGTCCATGGCGTCCTCGCGGTGGCCCAGGCTCATTTCGGCCAGGCGGAACGCGCGGCGTTCCACCTGGGCCAGGAAGGCATCCAGCGAGGTCGGGACTGCCTGGACGTCATTGGCCAGCAGTTCCGCTTCGAGCGTGGAGACGGCGCTGTTCATGGCGCTGTCGTCCGGTTCGTCGGATCGGACATCGGCAGACTCCATCGGTTCGACTCCCCGCCTCAACGCGGCACGCTCGCACGGGTTGACCCGCAACCGTATGATGCGCCGACAACCGCAGGCAGGCAGGGAGGGGTCATGATCGACGGGTTCCTGGCGCTTTACATCTTCATGCTGGCCGCGTTCACCGGCTACGAGATCATCGCGAGAGTGCCGGTGATCCTGCACACCCCGCTGATGTCCGGTTCGAATTTCGTGCACGGCATTGTGCTGGTAGGCGCCATGGTCGCGCTAGGGCATGCGCAGACATCGTTTGAACTTGCGATCGGCTTCATCGGCGTGCTGCTGGGCGCCGGCAACGCGGCCGGCGGCTACGTGGTGACCGAGCGCATGCTGGAGATGTTCAAGACCAGCAAGTCCGCCGGCGGCAAGGAGGCCAAGTGATGGCCTGGCTGCCGACCCTGATCAAGGCCTGCTATTTCCTGGCCGCCCTGCTGTTCATCCTGGGCCTGAAGCGCATGAGTTCGCCGCGCACCGCGCGCGGCGGCATCGTGTGGGCGGGCGTCGGCATGCTGGTGGCGGTGCTGGCCACCTTCGCGCTGCCGGACATGCACAACCGCGCGCTGATCCTGGTGGCGGTGCTGCTGGGCGTGTCGGCCGCGTGGTGGTCGGGCCGCCGCGTGGCGATGACGGCGATGCCGCAGATGGTGGCGTTGTACAACGGCATGGGCGGCGGCGCGGCGGCGGCGATCGGCGCGGTCGAGCTGATCGGCTACGCCAGCCGCAGCATCACCCTGCTGGACGGCGGCCGCTTCACGGCCGACGGCGCCGCGCCGGGCACGGCGCAGCTGGTGCTGGCGGTGCTGGGCGCGCTGATCGGCGCGGTGAGTTTTTCCGGTTCGCTGATCGCCTTCGCCAAGCTGCAGGGCTGGCTGGACCGGCGCTTCGTGTTCCCCGGCCAGCGCACGGTGAACATGCTGGTGCTGGCCGCCGCGGTGGCGCTGGGCGTGGCGCTGGCCTGCGGGCAATTGGGCTTCGGGCTGATCGCCGCGTTCTTCGTGCTGGCCCTGCTGTTCGGCCTGATGATGACCTTGCCGATCGGCGGCGCCGACATGCCGGTGGTGATCTCGCTCTATAACGCCTTCACCGGCCTGGCCGTGGCCTTCGAAGGCTTCGTGCTGCAGAACGAGGCGATGATCATCGCCGGCACCGTGGTCGGCGCGGCGGGCACCTTGCTCACCCAGCTGATGGCCAAGGCGATGAACCGCTCGCTGGGCAACGTGCTGTTCGGCAGCTTCGGCGCGGGCGGCGGCGCGGCGCAGGCGATCGACGGCGCGCAGAAGCCGATCGAGCCGGCCGACGCGGCCGTGATGATGGCCTACGCCGAGCGCGTGGTGATCGTGCCCGGCTACGGCATGGCCGTGGCGCAGGCGCAGCACAAGGTGTGGGAGTTCGCGCAGCTGCTGATCGCGCGCGGGGTGAAGGTGAAGTTCGCCATCCACCCGGTGGCGGGGCGCATGCCCGGGCATATGAATGTGCTGCTGGCGGAGGCCGGCGTGCCCTACGACCTGATCGCCGACATGGACGACATCAACCCGGAATTCCCGGCCACCGACGTGGCCCTGGTGATCGGCGCCAACGACGTGGTCAACCCGCTGGCGAAGACCGATCCGGCCTCGCCGATCTACGGCATGCCGATCCTGGACGTGGCGAACGCGCGCCAGGTGATCGTGGTCAAGCGCGGCAAGGGCACCGGCTTCGCCGGCATCGAGAACGCGCTGTTCTACGCCGACAACGCCCGCATGCTGTACGGCGACGGCCAGGCGGCCGCGGGCCAGCTGGTGGCCGAGCTGAAGACGCTGGATACCTGAGTCCGCCTTGCCGGCGCGGGCTCAGGCCCGCTTCGGCACCGTCTTCCAGGCCACCCAGGCGGACAGCGCGATGCCCACGGCGAACCACAGCAGGTCCAGGCCGGCCAGGTTCAGCCGCACCAGATCGGTCAGCAGCCCGAAGCCTGCGATCTTCATGGCGTCGACCAGGCCCAGCCCCATCAGGCCGGCCACGCGCGCGGCGGCGGTGAGCAGGCAGACATAGGCGCAGGAAAGCGCGGTGGCCAGGGCGGCCAGCACCGCGGCGCCGCGCGGCTCGGGGCGCACCCAGCCGCGGATCAGGCGGCCGAGCAGCCAGCCGATCAGCAGGGCCAGCCAGGGCATCACCCGCGAGAAGAACAAGGTCGGCAGCATCCACACCGCGCCGAAGGCCAGGCCCAGCATCACCGCGCTGACCAGGGCAAAAAGCAGGGAGAACAGCGCGCGCGCGCTCATAAGGGGCGGTGACCGGTAAGCGGGGCTGGCACGTGCGGCTCTTCCCTGAGGGTGAAAGCCCCGAATCATAGCGCGGCCGCATCTTGAGATCGGCTCCCGGCGGCCTGATCTGGGTCAGCGGACGGCATAATAGGCAGCTTGGCCCGGCCCCAAGCCCGGGCTTTTCGACTTTCTCAGGATCGGCATGAGCGGTTTCAGTCTTAGCAGCGAACCTTTCACCCTGGAGCGCGATTGCGACGCCGTGATGGTGCCGCAGGGAGAAACGGTCAACCTGCCGGCCGGGCAGGTGGGCTACATCACCCAGGCGCTCGGCGGCAGCTTCACCGTGTACGTGGAGGGCAACCTGTTCCGCATCGCCGGCAAGGACGCGGACGCCCTGGGCAAGGAGCCGCCCCCGCCGATCGAGCTGCCCGACGACGCCACCGACGCCGACGTGGAAAAACTGGTGTGGCAGCAGCTGCGCACCGTGTTCGACCCGGAGATCCCGGTGAACGTGGTGGAACTGGGCCTGGTCTACGACGTCAGCCTCGACGCGGTCGAAGGCGGCCGCAAGGTCTATGTGAAGATGACCCTGACCGCCCCCGGTTGCGGCATGGGCGACATCCTGATCGACGACGCCCGCACCAAGCTGGAGCTGATCCCCACGGTGAAGGAAGCCGACGTCGACCTGGTGTTCGACCCGCCGTGGAATCATTCGATGATGTCGGAGATCGCCAAGCTGGAAACCGGCATGCTCTGACGCATTGCGCTAGGAAAAAGACCTAGGAAAAAAGCGCCCCTCGCGGCGCTTTTTTTGTGGGTCGCGACACGTTTCGCGCGACCGATTCCTGTCTTCGAAATGCACGCGATAGTCGCGCCTGCAACCATTATTCAGCATTCGTTTATCCAAGGCGAAAGGCATGCTCGCGGCCGCTTCGTTTCAAACGCAAGAAATCGAGGCGGGCATATCGTCATATCGTGCGGGCATGACTGGTCGCCATCACGCGTGCGCG
Source organism: Dyella sp. SG609 (assembly GCF_012275375.1). Taxonomy (GTDB): domain Bacteria; phylum Pseudomonadota; class Gammaproteobacteria; order Xanthomonadales; family Rhodanobacteraceae; genus Dyella_D; species Dyella_D marensis. The sequence continues at coordinate 494,311 of NZ_JAAZQJ010000003.1, forward strand.
TGCAACACGTGCATGCAAGCGTTCGCGCAACGTCGCGGCTTCGTAAAAAGTTGCTGACGCGAAGGTGTCGGAAATCACTTATTTCCAGGGGTTTTGCGCGCATTGACGAAATCGTGCGCCGCCCCTTAGCGTCAATGAATCCGTCGGCGGGGAGGTTGACGGGTGATGCGTGAGCGCCACCGCGGGGCAGCGGTTCGCTCAATAGCAACGCAGAGAGTCAGGCGCGTCTGGGTCAGGAGCGACCAGGGGACAGCGGGCCGGGCGTACACAGGATCGCTGGGCAATCACACACCAAAGGCGCCGCACCCAAGCGCGGCATTTCCATCATGGGGCCGACCGGCCGCATCGGGTCCGTTCGTGCCTGAAAAATGTCTGGGGAGTCACGGAATGAGCAGTCTGAATCACTCGCGGAGCATCACCAACAAGCTGTATCGCAAGGCTCTTCTGCCGGCCGCCGTTTCGCTGGCGATGCTGGCCGGTTCGGCGCAGGCCGCCGACAGCTGGGTCGGCACCAAGACCCATCCGGCGATCGACCGCGCCGGCGCCGGCGTTTCCACCCTGTCCACCGCCGGCGGCGCCGCGCAGTGGACCATCCGCATGCGCGGCAATCCCACCGTGGACAACGCGCTGGTCACCCCGCTGGAGCAGAGCAAGCCGCTGCACATCGCGGTCAGCCTTAAGCTGCGCAACGCCGACCAGCTGCAGCAGTTCCTGCACGAGCTGGCCACGCCGGGCAGCGCGCACTACGGCAAGTACCTCACGCCTGAGCAGTTCAAGGCGGCCTATGCGCCGACCGAGCAGCAGGTGCAGGCGGTGATCGCGCATCTGCGCGCCGCCGGCTTCGGCAACGTCACCGTGTCGCCGAACAACCTGCTGGTCGAGGCCGACGGCAATGCCGGCCACGTGCAGGCCGCGTTCCGCACCACCATGAAGACCTTCCAGTTCCGCGGCCGCCAGCGCGTGGCCAACGACGGCGAAGTGCAGGTGCCGTCCTCGCTCGCCGACACCGTCGAGGCGGTGCTGGGCCTGCAGGACGTCAGCGTCAAGCACACCATGCACCACGTGCTGAAGCAGCTGACCCCGGCCGAGATCCACCCGAACGCGACCAGTGCCACCGTCGCCAGCCACAACCCGAAGGACTTCCCGGCGATCTACGACGTCGGCAGCGTGCCGGCAGCGACCAACACCACGGTCGGCATCGTCACCTGGGGCGCCACCACCACCACCATCAACGACCTCAACACCTTCACCAGCAACGCCGGCCTGCCGACCACCAACGTGCAGACGGTGAAAGTGGGCACGGCCGCGCTGTGGGACGACACCGACGGCGACGGCGAGTGGAACCTGGACAGCCAGACCATCGTCGGCACCACCGGCGGCGTGCAGAAGCTGATCTTCTACACGGCGGCCAACGGCACCAACAACGCCTCGCTGACCGACGCCGGCATCACCGCCGCCTACAACAAGGCCGTGACCGACAACGTGGCCAAGGTGGTCAACGTGTCGCTGGGCGAAGACGAGACCGCCGCGCACAACGCCGGCACCCAGCAGGCCGACGACAACGTGTTCCAGCAGGCCGTCGCGCAGGGCCAGACCTTCTCGATCTCCTCCGGCGACGAAGGCGTGTACGAGTCGCAGGGCGGCGTGCTGACCAATTCCTCGGGCACCGTCACGGCCGACCTCACCGCTTACTCGGTGAGCGAGCCGGCGGCTTCGCCGTACGTGGTCGCGGTGGGCGGCACCACGCTGTCGACCAACGGCACCACCTGGGCCGGTGAGACGGTGTGGAACGAAGGCCTGGCCAACGTCAGCTCCACCGACACGCGCAAGCGCCTGTGGGCCACCGGCGGCGGCGTCAGCTCGTTCGAGACCGCGCCGAGCTGGCAGACCGCCGCGCTCGGTTCCTCGGTGACCAAGCGCGTGTTGCCCGACGTGGCTTTCGACGCGGCGCAGTCCAGCGGCGCGCAGATCGTCTACCAGGGCAGCACCTACGCCATCGGCGGCACCAGCCTGGCTTCGCCGATCTTCGTCGGCGTGTGGGCGCGCCTGCAGTCGAACAACGGCAATGCGCTGCCGTTCCCGACCTCGAAGTTCTACGGCGACTTCCCGAACCACCCCGAGCTGCTGCATGACGTGACCTCGGGCAACAACGGCTACAGCGGCCACGGCTACAACGCCGCGGCGGGCTGGGACTACACCACCGGCTTCGGCAGCCTGGACATCTCCAAGGTCAACGCCTTCGCGGCGGCGAACTGGGTCTCCGGCGGCGGCAGCACCGGCGGCACGCCCACGGCCAACTTCAGCTTCACCACCAGCGGCCTGGTGGCCAACTTCACCGACAGCTCCACGGATACCGGCGGCACCATTTCGTCGCACGCCTGGACCTTCGGCGACGGCGGCACCTCCACCGCGACCAGCCCCAGCCACACCTACGCGGCGGCCGGCACCTACACCGTCACCGAGACGGTGACCGACGGCACCAGCGGCAAGACCAGCTCGAAGAGCTCGTCGGTCACGGTGTCCAGCGGCGGCGGCGGTTCCAGCCAGCTGCTCGGCAATCCGGGCTTCGAGACCGGCACGGCCTCGCCGTGGTCGATCAGCTCCGGCGCGCTGTGCAGCAACTCCAGCTGCAGCGGCCAGACCGCCCACGGCGGCACCTGGTTCACCTGGCTGGACGGCTATGGCAGCAGCCATACCGACACCGTCTCGCAGAGCGTGGCCATCCCGGCCGGCAAGACCTCGGCTTCGCTGACGTTCTACCTGCACGTCGACACCGCCGAGACCACCACCTCGACCGCGTACGACAAGCTCAACGTGCAGGTGCTCAACAGCAGCGGCACCGTGCTGAAGACGCTGGCGACGTACTCGAACCTCAACAAGGCTTCGGGCTACTCGCTGAAGACCTTCGACCTGAGCGCGTACATCGGCCAGACCGTGACCATCAAGTTCACGGGCACCGAGGACAGCTCGCTGCAGACCTCGTTCGTGCTGGACGACGTCAACCTCAACGTGCAGTGAGAAAAATGAAACGGGCCCGGTCGCAAGACCGGGCCCGTTTCTTTTTCCACGTAGGTTGGGGTGAGCCGGAGGCCAACCCCAACATCGCGACAATCGTACGTCTGTTGGGGTTCGCCTGCGGCTTACCCCAACCTACATGGATGCTTACGCTTCCTCGAAGCGATTGGCGTCGCGGTTCTTGCGCACCTTGGCCGGGTCCCAGATGCGGCCGTTCATGGCGATGTACACGCCGTCCGGCAGGGTCTGCACCGCGCCCACCGCGCAGCCGATGTTGAACACCGCGTCCGAGCCCTGGAAGCGCGCCGGATTGAGCGCGCCGGTGAGCACGATCACCTTGCCCTTGATCTGGGCCAGTTCGCGCGCGGTCTCCACCATGGTGTCGGTGCCGTGCGTGACCAGCACGTGGCGGTGCGGCTGCGCCTCGATGGCGGAACGCACCAGGGCGCGGTCTTCGGCGCCCATGTGCAGGCTGTCCTTGCGCAGGATCGGGATCACGTCGAACTGGAAGGCGACGCCGAGCTGGCCGAGGATCTCGCCGATCTGCGGCGCGCCGATCTTGTAGTCCGACTTGTCGTCGAAATAGATCTTGTCGATGGTGCCGCCGGTGGTGACGATGGTCAGGTGCTGCATGGGGAAAGGCCGTGGTGGAGGAAGGGCATTAGTGTAGGTTGGGGTGAGCCATAGGCGAACCCCAACGAGGCGAGGCGTTTGAACGTGGTCATGTTGGGGTTTGCCTGCGGCTCACCCTGACCTACGCCAGCAGCGCGGTATCCGCCGCATCCAGCGTATCCAGCCGGTCCAGCCCGTGGCTGACGAAGCGCCGCAGCGCCGCCCCTGGCCGCAGGTCGCCGCGCTGGCGCTTGGCCCAGGCCGCCTGCCGCGCCAGCAGCGCCGCCGCCGCGCAGCGGGCCAGGGTCAAGGCCAGGCCGCGCGCGCCGGCTTCCAGCGCGTCGCGCTGCGCGCCGTGCGTGTCCAGCCAGCGCATGGCCGCGTCCAGCGTGTGCTGCACGGCGCTGGCGGCGTGCATGTCGTCGCTGTCGGCCAGCCAATGGGCGATGCATGCGCGCAGGGCCTCGGGCGACTTGCCGGCCAGCGCGCGCAGCGAGTCCAGCGATAGTACGTTCGTGGTGCCTTCCCAGATCGCATACACCTGCGCATCGCGCAGCAGCTGGGGCAGGCCGGTGTCCTCGATATAGCCGGCGCCGCCGAAGCACTCCAGCGCTTCCGAGCAGATGCTTATGGCCAGCTTGCCGGTCCACAGCTTGGCCAGTGGCGTGAGCAGGCGCAGCAGCGCGGCTTCGTCCGGCGTGGCGGCGCGGTGTTCGGCGCGGCCGAGCAGATGCGCCACTTCGAAGCCGAGCGCGAACGCGGCCTCGAATTCCGCCTGCATGCCGGCCAGCGTCTGCGCGTGCAGCGGCTGCTCGGCGAGGCTGCGGCCGAAGGCCTGGCGGCGGCGCGCGTAGTCGCGCGCCAGCTGCAGCGCGCGCGCCATGCTGGCCACCGCGCAGATCGCGTTCCAGCTGCGCGTGACGTTGAGCATCGGCGCCACCTGGCGCACGCCGTGTTCCAGCTCGCCCACCGGCCAGGCCGGCAGGCCGTCGAGATGGATCTCGGCGGTGGGCAGCTCGTGCGTACCGAGCTTGTCCTTGAGGCGGTCGATGACCAGCTCGGGTTTGCGCTGGCCGTCGTCCATGGTCTCCACATAGAACAGCGCCAGCGCACCCGCGCCGCTGCCGGCGCCTTCGGGGCGGGCCAGCGCCAGGGCGGCTTCGCCGACCACCGCGGAACTGAACCACTTGCGCCCGTACAGCCGCCACTGGCCGTCCGCATCGCGGCGAGCGACGGTTTCGGTGTTGCCCACGTCGGAGCCGCCGGCGTTCTCGGTCATCCACTGGCCGCTGAGCCAGAAGTTCGCCGGGTCGCGGCTGAGGAAATGCGGCAGCGCGCGTTCGATCAGCTGTGCATTGCCGGAAGCCTTCAGCGCGGTGGCGGCGCCGTCGGTCATCGCCAGCGGGCAGGTATAGAACTCGCTGGCCAGGTGATAGAGATAGACGCGGGCGAATTCCTCCACGCGCGCTTCCGGATGCGCTTCGTGGCCGGCGGCGAGCACCGCGTGGCGCGTGGTCAGCAGCGGGCCTTCCTGCCAGGCGGGCGTCAGCTCGATGCGGTCGACGCGGCGGCCCCAGGCGTCCCACTGCGTGAGCACCGGCTTGCGCCGCGTGGTGCTGCAGACGCGGCGCCAGGCCAGGCGCGCGTAGTCGCCGAGGGCGTCGAGGTCGGTTTCGATGGCGGCGCGGCGCTCCGCCGGCAGCACGCGGTCGAGCAGGTCGACCAGCAGGCGGTCGTCGCGGTACGGATGCGCCAGCTGCGGCGCTTCTTGCAGGAATCCCATGCGGCCCTCCCTGGGTTTGAGAATGCCCGCGGAGTATAGGCCGGCGCTTGTTCGGCCTTCGTCAGCGCGCCGGCCTGCGCTGCACACCCGCGCCCAGCGCGCCGATCAGCAGCAAGGTCAGCACGATCTCCACCAGCGCCAGCCAGCGCTCGCTCGACGAACTCCAGCCCTCGGCGATGCCGTGGCAGAAATAGAACAGCGCCAGGATGCCCACCCACAGCAGCGCGCGGCGCACGTCGCGGCGCAGCGCCAGCAAGGGCAGCAGCAGCGGCAGCACGGTGATCAGCAGCACCAGCCACACCGGCATCAGCTGCGCCGGAAACAGCCAGCCGTGCCAGGCGAACTGCAGCAGCACCAGCGCAGCCCACGCGGCCAGGCCGATGCGGTACGCGCGCGGAACCGGCGCCGCGCTCACGTGCCGCTGTCCGCCAGCCGGCGCGCCACGTCGGCCAGGCGCCGGCCCAGCGCACGCGCCAGTTCGCGCTCGTGTTCGCTGATGGCGTTGTCGCCCTGCGCGCCGGACACATGGCTGGCGCCGTACGGCGTGCCGCCGCTCTGCGTGGCGGTGAGCGCAGGCTCCGTATACGGCACGCCGACCAGCAACATGCCATGGTGCAGCAGCGGCAAAGCCATGCTCAGCAAGGTGGATTCCTGCCCGCCGTGCATGGTGCTGGTGGAGGTGAACACCGCGGCGGGCTTGCCGGCGAGCGCGCCGCTGGCCCATTCGGCGCCGGTGTTGTCGAGGAAGTACTTCAGCGGCGCGGCCATGTTGCCGAAGCGCGTGGGGCTGCCCAGCGCCAGGCCCGCGCATTCGAGCAGGTCCTGGCGGCTGGCGTAGGGCGCGCCTTCTTCTGGTTCCGGCGGCTGCGCGGTCTCGGTCACCGGCGCCACCGGCGGCACCTGGCGCAGGCGCGCCTGCAGGCCGGCTTCTTCCACGCCGCGCGCGACCAGCCGCGCCAGGCGCGCGGTGTGGCCGCTGCGGCTGTAGTACAGGACCAGGATGTCTCGGCTCATGCCTTGCGCCTTGGGTTGGGGCGTTCGCTGCGGATCGGTTAGTGTACCGTTCCGTTCCGCCCATGTAGCCGCCGCGCCCCTGGCGGCGGCAGCCGACGAGGACCCGCATGGCCTGGCGCATCGACCGCGACCGCACCACCAGCTTCAGCCGCTTCCTGTGGCAGCGCTTCATCGACGACAAGTGCTTCGAGACGGCCGGTGCGCTGTCCTACACCACCCTGGTATCGCTGGTGCCCCTGGTGGTGGCGGTGCTGGCGATGTTCTCGGCGTTTCCGGTATTCGCCGAATGGCGCAATACGCTGATCAATTTCGTCTTCAACATGGTGCCGGCCGCGGCCGAGACGGTGAAGAACGCGCTGCTGGCCTTCGCCGACAACGCCAGCAAGCTCACCGGCATCAGCGTGATCGTGATGCTGTTCAGCGCGGTGTCGATGATGGTGAGCATCGAGGACCGCCTCAACCGCATCTGGCGCGTGCACCGCCCGCGCGCCTGGGGCTCGCGCCTGCTGCTGTACTGGGCCGCGCTGACCCTGGGGCCGGTCCTGGTGGTGGGTGGACTGGCCGCAAGCTCGTATGTCACCGCGCTGCCGCTGATCAAGAGCGCGGCCAGCTTCAACTTCGGCACCTATCTGCTCAGCGCGCTGCCGTTCGTGGTGACCTTCGTGACGCTGTGGCTGCTCTACGTGGTGGTGCCGAACCGGCGCGTATCGCTGAAGCACGCGGCGATCGGCGCGCTGCTCGGCGCGGTGCTGTTCGAGCTGGCGCGCTGGGGTTTCGCGCTGTTCGTGCATCACGCGCAGACTTACCAGCAGATCTACGGCGCGGCGCTGGCGGCGCTGCCGATCTTCCTGCTGTGGATCTATCTTTCGTGGATCATCGTGATCCTCGGCGCGTCGATCGCCGCGTCGATCTCGGCCTACGAATACCAGATACCGACCGAATGCCTGCCCGAGGGTTCGGAATTCCTCGGCCTGATGGTGGTGCTGCGGCATTTCGTCGATGCGCAGCGCAAGGGCTACAGCGTCGACCCGGCGATCGTGCGCCTGGAAGAACCGTACCTGCGCAGCGGTTCCATCGCCGCCTTCTTCGAAGACCTGCAGCGCGCCGACCTGGTCCAGCGCAGCGAATCCGGCGGCTGGCTGCTCAGCCGCAGCCTGGATGCCACCGACCTGCTGCGCGTTTACCAATATGCGGGTTATCGTCTGCCGCTGGACCCGGCCGGCGAGGCGCAATCGCTCGGCATCAAGTTGCCGGACGAGCTGCTCCAGCTGCTGTGTTCCACGGCCAAGCTGCTGCGCGAGAAGCTGGACGCCAAGCTCGATCAGGTTTTCCCCGCTACGCAAGAAACTTCGAAGGAAGTGGTCGCATGAATCGTTTCACCGCCATCGTCCTCGCCGCGGCCCTGGCCGCCGGCGTGCCCGCCGCGCAGGCCGCCATGCCGGCGCAGCCCACGCTGAAGATCAGCACGCTCGACGGCAAGCCGTACGATCTCGCGCAGCAGCGCGGCAAGTACGTGATCGTCAATTACTGGGCCACCTGGTGCGTGCCCTGCATCAAGGAGATGCCGGACATCTCACGCTTCGTCGCCACGCACAAGGACAAGGTCGCCGCCATCGGCCTGGCCTACGAGGACACCGACAAGGCCGATATCCAGGCCTTCCTGGCCAAGCATCCGGTTAGCTACCCGATCGCCCAGGTCACCCTGGACCAGCCGCCGAAGGATTTCGACGAACCGCGCGGCCTGCCCACCACCTGGCTGATCGGGCCGGACGGCAAGGTGGCCAAGCGCTTTGTCGGCCCGGTCACCGAAGCCTCGCTGGGCGAGGCGGTCGGCCTGCCGAAGGCGGGGAAATAAGGCCATGGCCGCGGCCTTGTTCCGGGTGAGCGGCAAGGTGCAGGGCGTCTGCTTCCGCGCCTGCACCCGCGAGCAGGCCCTGGTGCGCGGGCTGGCCGGCTATGCCAGGAACCTGCCGGACGGCGGCGTCGAGGTGCTGGCCTGCGGCAGCCCCGTCGCCATCGATGCGCTGGAGCAATGGCTGCGCAAGGGGCCGCCGGCGGCGCGGGTCGATGAGGTCGCGCGCAGCGAGTGGAACGGCGAAGAGCCGGAGGATTTCCGCACGGGCTGAGCGCCCGTGCGGCTTACTCGTCCGCGAAGGTATCCGGCACCCACTGCGCCTTGTCGGTGACGTGCTCGCGCCGCGGCTTGCCCTTGAGCTTGGGCAGCTTCACTTCCGGAATGCTGGTCTCCTTGCGCGGGATATGTTCCAGCAGGTGACGGATCAGGTTGACGCGGCCGCGCTTCTGGTCGTTGTAGTCGACCACGAACCACGGCGCGTACGGCCGGTTGGTGCGTTCGATCATCTGGTCGCGCAGCTGGCCCATTTCCGCGTACTTGTTGCGCGAGGCCAGGTCCACCGGCGAGAGCTTCCAGCGCTTGAGCGGGTCCTCGGCGCGTTCGGCGAAGCGTTCTTCCTGCTTCTTCTGGTCCACCGCCAGCCAGTACTTGATCAGGACGATGCCGTCGTCGGCCAGCAGCTTCTCGAAGTGCGGCACGGCGTGCAGGAAGTCCTCGCGCTGCTGCTCGGTGCAGAAGCCCATGGCCGGCTCCACCACCGCGCGGTTGTACCAGCTGCGGTCGAACAGCACGAGTTCGCCGGCGGCGGGCAGGTGTTCGACGTAGCGCTGGAAATACCACTGCGTCGACTCCGCCTCGCTGGGCTTGCCCAGTGCGGCGACGCGATAGCCGCGCGTATCCATCGACTCGGTGATGGCCTTGATGGTGCCGCCCTTGCCGGCCGCGTCGCGCCCTTCGAACAGCACCACCACGCGATGGCCGCTGCGCTTGAGCCAGCGGTGCAGGCCGGCCAGCTCGAGCTGCAGTTCCTCCATGGTCTTGCGGTAGCCCTTGTCCTTGTTGCTCATGTCGGTCTCCAGCGGTTCGGGGCGTAGGTTGGGGTGAGCCGCAGGCGAACCCCAACATGGCCAACTTCAAGAGTCTCGCACCGTTGGGGTTCGCCTGTGGCTCACCCCAACCTACAACGGGGCATCAAAGATCCAGGTCGGCCGGCGGACGCCCGATGCGATGGCGCGCGCCCATGGCCTGGATGGCGCGGCGCAGGTCGTTGGCGAAGCCGGCCGTATCGAACACCGGGCTGTCGGCACGCGCGTCCTGCAGATGGCGGCGCAAGGTGTCCAGCGCCTCGCGGTCCTTGCCCAGGTGCACGGCCATGGAGACGAACGAGTCCTCGTCGTCGGCCACCAGCTCGGGCAGGCCGGCATGGAACAGCAGGCTGGCGCCCTGGCGGCCGGCCAGGGTGCGGCCGATCCAGGTGAGTACCGGACAGCCGGCCCACAGCGCGTCGGCCGCGGTGGACTGCGCATTGCAGGGCAGGGTGTCCAGGAACAGGTCGGCATGCGCCAGCCGCGCCAGGTGCTCGGCATGCGGCAAGCGCGGCATGAAGACCAGGCGGTCCGGATCCACCTCCATCAGGCCGGCGGCCTGGCGCAGGCGCTGGTCGGTGCCGTCGTTGCCGGAATACAGCCACAGCACGCTGCCCGGCACCTGCTGCAGGATCAGCATGAAGCGCGCGAAGCTGGCGGGGTTGAGCTTGTGGTGGCCATTGAAGCTGGCGAACACGGTGCCGCTTTCGGGCAGGCCGCAGTCGGCGCGCGAAGGCGGCGCGGCAATCGGCGTGCGGTCGTCGAACGGCAGCGCGCAGCGCGACAGCCGCACGATCTTCTCGCTGAAGCCTTCGCGCAGCGGTGCGGGCAGGGCCACGGCGTCGGTCAGCAGGTAATCGGTCCAGGCCGCGCCGGCGGTGGCCGGATAGGCCAGCCAGTTCACCTGCACCGGCGCGGGGCGGAATTCGAACAGGTCGCTGTTGGCGCCGCCGCCGTAGCTGCGCAGGTCGAACAGCACCTCGATGCCGGCGGCGTGCACGCGGCGCGCCACTTCCATCGGGGCCAGGCCGGTGACGTCGTGCACGGTGGTGCTTGCAGCAAGGCGCTGGCGGATCGGGCCGCCATCGTCGGGCACCAGGCAGAACACGTGGACCTGGAGCCGTTCGTCGCCGAGTTTTTCCAGCACGCCGGTAAGCAGCTGGCCGATCGGCCGCTCGCCGAAGCCGTTGGAGACGAAGCCCACGCGCAGCGGGTCGATGGCGGTGCGCTGCGCGGGTTCGAAGGCGAGCACGTGGCGCCACGGCGCGGCGATCTTTTCCACGCCCGCGGCAAAGGTCGCGGCGCAGCGGCGCTGTTCGGCGGCGCTGGCCTCCTCGGCGAGAAACGCGAACGGCATGACGCCGTCGCGGCCTTCGGCCACCGCGCGATGCAGGCGTTCGCTCAGTTCATCGAGACCGCGCCAGTCGCACAGGCGGCGCTTGGCGAAGACCAGCATGGCGAGCGCGGCGCCGGCGGCGGCGTCCAGGCGCAGCGCGCGCTCGAACGCTTCGGCGGCGGCGGGCAGGTTGCCGGCGTCGTCCAGCAGCAGGCCGGCGTGGAACGGGTAGAGCGCTTGTTCCGGCGCGCAGCGTTCGGCCTGCAGCCAGGCCTCGGCCGCTTCGTCGACGCGGCCCATGGCGTGCAGCACGCGGGCGCGCATGGCGTAGGCGCCGTCGTAGTCGGGCGCCAGCTGCAGGCCTTCGTCGGTGTGCTGCGCGGCCTGGTCGAGATTGCCCAGTTCCAGTTCGGCCGCGGCGAGATTGAGCCGCAGCCCGGCATGCTGGGGCGCGCCGTGCGTGGCCATGGCGTAGGACTCGCGCGCCTGCGCGTAGCGCCCCACCGCCATCAGCGCATTGCCCAGCGCCAGCAGGATGGCGGCGTGGCCGGGCTGCTTGCGCAGCGCGGCGCGCAGGCGCGCGATGGCGCCTTCGGCATCGCCCTGCTCCAGCTCCACGCCGGCCAGGTTGCATTGCACTTCGACGCTGTCCGGCGCCAGTTCCGCCGCGGCTTCCAGCGCGGCGCGCGCCTCGTCGGCGCGGCCCAGCTGGAGCAGGGCCAGGCCATGCAGGCGGGCGAGCTCGACGTCCTGCGGCGATGCCGCGCGCGCGCGCGCCGCCAGCGCCTCGGCGCCGGCCGCGTCAGCGCGGTCGAGCAGACGGGCCAGCTGGTGATGGAGGGCGAGGAGTTCGGATCGTGAAGCCTGCTTCATCCGCGCACGCTAACCCACGCTGCGGGCACTGCCAATCGCCGGGTGCGTGACCCGATAAGCAGACCGGGTGAGAGGTTCGGAGGGCGGGCAGACCGTTCGCAGGCACGGGAATACCTGGACTGTGAAATCTTGGCGCTCGGATTCAATGCTTTAGAAAAAACCAGAAATGCGTTTCACATAGGGAATGGCTGCGAAATGCCGGCATTTTCCAATGCTATTCCAGTGCATGTCCCCGTTAAATTCTCCTCGGATGGCCGTTTGCGATGTGCCTCGCCGACCCCGAACAGCCGAATCCCGGCTTGCCTGGTGCCTCTCGTGCCAGGACCGCAATTATCGAGCCCATATATGCCCTGCACAGCCAAATCCATATATCTGCAGTTGCTCCTGGCGCTTCTGCTCGCATTGGCGGCTTCAACAGCGAATGCCGCGACAAATGACTGCACCCAGGCGGGCAGCCCGCCGGTGCCATCGACAACACCGCTGACCAATCTGCAAATACCTAGGGACCTGCCGATAGGCGGGGTTATCCCGGGCAGCAGAGTGAACATCAACTGGACATGGACTTGTAAGCCGACGGGCATTACGGGCGGCAAGCGTTGGACCATCATGCCCGATGGCGCATGGGCCGCTACCGCCGTGCAGGGGCTCACCAACGTCTATCAGGTTTCCAGCGGTGACGCGACTGGCGTGTCCGGCATCGGCTTCCGGTTTCTCGATGCGTCAGGCAACTCTGTGCCGTTTGGCCCGGTGGGCTACGCCAATGCCGTCGATATGAGTGACGCTCCCCAGGGCCAGACGAGCTTCCACTGGAGCGGGGCGATCGAACTGGTCAAGACCGCCGATAAGGTATCCGCGGGGACCGGATCCATGTGGCTCATTACCGGTGTGGCCGGCCAAGTCTATGGCAACGAGAATCAGGCAAAGACCAAATGGACCTACAGTTACACCATCAGCAAACCTGCGGTGACGACCTGTACGGTGACCAATCCTACCCAGAGCGTGACGCTTCCGACCGTGTCACGGCAAGCCCTGACGTCGAGGGACGGTAAATGGATGTATGCGGGAGACACGCCATTCTCCATCGATCTGAACTGCAGCAAGGGCGCACATCTTTATATGGTCATGACCGATGCCATTAATCCCCAAAGCCGTATTAGCTATCTTGTCCAACGGGGGGAATGGGGCAAGTGGCGCGGGATACAGATCAAGCGTGGCGATGGGACGCTTCAGAATTTCGGTCCGGATGCTTCCGCCGCCGGCACGGAAAATCAGTTTCTTATTGGCGATACTCCGGACGGCGTGCTGAAGATTCCGCTGCTTGCTCGATATGTCGTAGGTCCCATGGCGGAGCCATTTCCGCCCGGACCGATCGAAGTAAGTATGACTTTTACGTTGTCGTATCAATAGACGGCTGATGCCATCAGCTGTTGGGGGATGACTTTGGACGGCCCACGGATCGGCCGCCAGGTTAATGGTCGGCAAGCGACTTGAGCTCGTCGGCCTGATGCTCGCGGTTCAACGCCGCGACCAGTTCGTCCAGATCACCCTGCATGATCTCCGGCAGCCGATACAGGTCCAGGCCGATGCGGTGGTCGGTGACCAGATTGTCCTTGTAGCGGTAGGTGCGGATGCGCTGGCTGCGGTCGCCGCTGCCCACCTGCAGGCGGCGCGACTCGGCTTGCTCGGCGGTCTGCTTGGACTGCGCCTCGTCGAGCAGGCGTGCCTTGAGCAGGCTCATCGCGCGGGCGCGGTTCTTGTGCTGGCTGCGCTCGTCCTGGCACTCGACCACGATGCCGCTGGGCAGGTGGGTGATGCGGATGGCCGAGTCGGTCTTGTTGACGTGCTGGCCGCCGGCGCCGGAGGCGCGGAAGGTGTCCACTTTCAGGTCGGCCGGCGCGATCTGGATCTCTTCGATGTCGTCCAGCTCCGGCAGCACCGCCACGGTGGCGGTGGAGGTGTGCACGCGGCCCTGCGCCTCGGTGGCCGGCACGCGCTTCACGCAGTGCACGCCGGATTCGAACTTCAGCCGCGAGTACACGCCCAGGCCGTTGACGATCGGGCCTTCCACGCGCGCCACGATCTCCTTGTAGCCGCCATGCTCGCCGGCATGCTCGCTCAGGATCTCCACGCGCCAGCCCTGGCGCTCCGCGTAGCGCGCGTACATGCGGAACACGTCGCCGGCGAAGATTGCCGCCTCGTCGCCGCCCGCGCCGGCGCGCACTTCCAGGAACAGGTTGGCTTCGTCGCGCGGGTCTTTCGGCAGCAGCAGGATCTGCAGTTCGGCGTCGAGTTCGGCCAGGCGCGTTTCCAGGCGAGCGACGTCGTCGGCCGCCAGTTCGCGCATGTCGGGGTCGGCCAGCATGGCGCGCGATTCGTCCAGTTCGCGCTGCGCCTGCTCGTGCTCGCGCAGCGCGCCGACCACCGGTTCCAGCTGCGCGTATTCGCGCGACAGATCGCGGAAGCGGCCTCCATCGGCGAGCACGTCCGGCTGCGCGAGCAGCAGGCCGACTTCTTCGTGGCGTTCGGCGAGGGATTGGAGTTTGCGGCGGATCGAAGGAGTCATGGGCGGGCGCGGAAGAGGGAAGGGACGCGGCCGGTACGGCCAGGAAGCAGCGGCGTTGGACAGGCCCGCTAGCCTTCGGCGTCCGGTTCCTTCTCGTCCAGCCCGTAGAGGCGCCCGGCCGCGTGCAGCAGGTCCATGTCGCCGGCCAGCGCGGCTTCGCGCAGGCGGGCGCTGGGATGGTGCAGCAGCTTGTTGGTGAGGGTGTTGGCGAGGAAGGCCAGCGCCTCGTCCGGCGACCTGCCGCGGGCGAGCATGGCGCGCGCCTTCTCCAGCACTTCGTCGCGGTGCGCCTCGGCGTGCTGGCGCATGTCCACCGCCGGATTGCGCAGCGTGAGCGCGCGGCGCCAGGCCATGTAGCGGTCGACCTGCAGGTCGATGATGGCGTCCGCCTCGCGGGCCGCGGCCTCGCGCGAGCGGCGGTTGTCGTCGATCACCTGGCGCAGGTCGTCGATGCCGTAGAGGAACACGTCTTCCAGTTCGCCCACCGCCGGCTCGATGTCGCGCGGCACGGCGATGTCCACCATGAACATCGGCTTGCGCCGGCGCGCGCCGATGGCTTTCTCCACCATCGGCCGCGTCACGATCGGCAGCCGCGCGGCGGTGGAGGAAATCACGATGTCGGCTTCGGCCAGGTGCTGCGGCAGGTCGTGCAGGCCGATGGCGTAGCCGCCGTGGCGGCTGGCCAGTTCCTGCGCGTTTTCCAGCGTGCGGTTGGCCACGATCAGGCGCCGCACTTTCTTGTCGGCCAGATGCCGCGCGGCCAGCTCGATGGTGTCGCCGGCGCCGATCAGCAGCACGCAGGCCTGTTTCAGGTCGGTGAACACCTGCTCGGCCAGGCGCACCGCGGTGAAGGCCACCGACACGGTATGCGCGCCGATGCGGGTGTCCGTGCGCACGCGCTTGGCCACGGCGAAGGTGTGCTGCAGCAGGCGGTCCATCGGCGCGCGCAGGGTCTGCGCGTCGCGCGCCACCTGGTAGGCGTCCTTCACCTGGCCGAGGATCTGCGGCTCGCCCAGCACCATCGAGTCCAGGCCGGTGGCCACGCGGAACATGTGGCGGACGGCGTCGTCCTCGTCGTGGCGGTAGAGGAACTCGTCGAGCTTGCCGGGAGTCAGCTGATGGTGCCGGCTCAGCCATGCCTCCGGCACCGCCTCGGCGCCCGCGGCGACGCTGACGTAGAGCTCGGTGCGGTTGCAGGTGGACAGGATCATCGCCTCTTCCACGCCGGGCTGGCTGGTCAGCTCCTGCAACGCGGCGCCGGCGTTCGACTCGTCGAACGCCACTTGCTCGCGCAGCTGGACCGGCGCGGTGAGGTGATTGAGCCCGAGGGCGATCAGCGGCATGGTGAGGATCGTTTGGGAGCGGCAGGCATCCGCGGCGTAAACTAGGCCGCGATACTGGCCGTTCCCGGGGAGCGGCGGCTATATGACGGATGAACGGAGAATAGTGTGCTGAGCAGGTGGGCCAAGTTCAAGCAACTGCGGCATTTTGCGATCGGCGCCATCGGCCTGGCCGTATTGGCCGGATGCGCCACGGTACCGGGCCAGCAGGCCGCCAAGCCGGCGTCCGCGCAGCCGCTGGATCACCTGGCGGTGGTCACTCCCGATGAAGACCACGACCTCACCGCCCAGCTGCTGGCCGGCGAGATGGCGATCGTCCGCACCGACCTCAAGTCCGCTGCCGCGGCCTACGCCAAGGCCATGGGGCTGAGCAACGACCCGCGCGTGGCCCAGCAGGCGACCGAGCTGGCCACGGCCATCCACGATCCCGTGCTGGCCGGACGCGCCATCGAGCGCTGGCAGCAGCTGGGCGCCAAGCCGGCCGACCTGGCCACGGTGCGGGCCCAGCTGGCGCTGGACCGGGGCGACACCGGCGAAGCGCAGAAGCAGCTGGACGCGCTGATCTCCAGCGGCGATCCGGACGCCTGGCGCCAGTTCGGCCGCGTGCTGCTCGGCAGCCGCGATACCGCCGTTTCCGCCCGCCTGCTGGAAGCCCTGGCCACCCCGAAACGCCTGCCGTCCGACCCGCAGGCCTGGCTGGCCATGAGCGAGCTGGGCGACAAGCTCGGCCGCCACGCCTACGCGCAGCAGTTGGCCGACGCCGCGATCAAGCGCTTCAACAGCGCCGAGACCTACGCCTGGGCCGCCCAGCTGAAGTACCGCAACGGCGACCGCGCCGGCGCGCAGGCCATGTTCCAGAAGGCGCTGGGCCGCGAGCCTAAGAACGCCGGCCTGCGCATGGCCTACGCCACCCTGCTGGGCCAGGCCGGCGACTACGCCGGGGCGACCAAGGTGCTCGACAACGGTCCGCAGAACACCGAGACCTACGCCCTGCGCGCCACCCTGGCCGCGCGCGCCAACGACAGCAAGGCGATCGCCCGCATCTACGCCCAGCTGCAGCGCGCGCCGCGCGACGTACGCGACAGCAACAACTTCCTGCTCGGCACCCTGGCCGAAATGCTGGACAAGAACGAGGAAGCGCTGGACTGGTACAACCAGGTGCCGGACGAGGACGACCACGCCTTCGAAGCCGACCTGCGCAGCGCCATCCTGCTGCACAAGATGGGCCGGGCTTCGGAATCCCACGAGCTGCTGACCCAGATGCAGACCGACTACCTCGACCAGCCGGCCCAGCTGCGCCGCGCCTACGAGGCCGACGCCAGCCTGTACATGGCCGACCAGAAGTTCGCCCAGGCCGAGGCGGCGTTCAGCCGCGCGCTGCAGGTGGTGCCGGACGACCCGGAGCTGCTCTACGGCCGCGGCCTGGCCTATGCCGAGACCGGCGATACGGACAAGGCGGTGGCCGATTTCCGCCGCCTGCTGCAGCTCAAGCCGGACGACATCGACGCCACCAATGCACTGGGCTACACCCTGGCCGACGCCAACCGCGACCTGCCGGAAGCCGAGCAGCTGATCCAGACCGCGCGCAGCGCCAAGCCGAACGACCCGGCCATCGCCGACTCCTGGGGCTGGCTGCAGTACCGGCTGGGCCACCTGGACCAGGCCGAGCAGACCCTGCGCACCGCCTGGCAGGCACGCAAGGACGCCGACGTCGGCGTGCACCTGGGCGAGGTGCTGTGGAAGCAGGGGCGCCAGGCCGACGCGCGCCGCGTGTTCGACGAAGTGCGCCGCATCGATCCGCACAGCAGCACCCTCCACGACACGCTCAAGCGACTGAATCCATGAGGACTTTTCTGCGTATCGCGGCGGCGGCCCTGCCGCTGCTGCTCGCCGCCTGCGTGTCCGCGCCGGCCGTGCGCATGAAGGGCGATGCCGCCCTGCTCAACGAGCAGGAAGCGCGCGAGCACGCCCTGGCCGGCACCGATCATTGGGTGCTGCAGGGCAAGCTGGGCATTTCCGACGGCAAGGACGGCGGCAGCGGCAGCTTGAGCTGGTCGCAGGACGGCGAGCGCTACGAATTCACCGTGCGCTCGCCGGTGGTCGGCAAGAGCTTCCGCCTCAGCGGCGGCCCCGACGGCGCCCTGCTGGAAGGCGTGGACGGCGGCCCGATCCGCGGGCCGGACGCCGAATCGCTGATGCTCAAGGCGCTGGGCTGGGACGTGCCGCTGCGCGAACTGCGCGCCTGGGTGCTCGGCCTGCGCGCCGACGGCGGCCCGGCGGAACTGAGCTTCGGCACCGACCGCCTGCCGTCCCTGCTGCAGCAGGACGGCTGGAATGTCGACTACCGCGAATGGGACGCCACCCGGCAGCCGCCGGTGCCGAAGAAGGTATTCGCGGAAAAGCCGCCGTACCGGGTGCGCCTGTCGATCGACTCCTGGACGTTTCAGTAAGACCGCTCCGCGGTTAGGCTTGGCGCCCCCGCGGCCGGGCGCCGTCAGCCGGAATCGACATGAGCTATAGCATCCAGCGCGCGCTGCCGGAGCAGGTGGAGGCGCTGTGCGCCATCGAACGCGAGGCCATGGAACTGTTCCGCGGCCATCGCGCCTGGCGTTTCTATGCGCCGGTGGTGATGCCGCCCGACCTGCTGCGGCTGGCGATCGAGCGTGGCCTGGTATGGGTTGCGCTGAGCGACGCGAGCGGCGAGCCGGTGGGCTTTGTCTGGCTGGACACCGAGGACGAGGCCGGCATCGGCCTGGCCGAGATCGACGTGCTGCCGGACTGGGGCGGCCAGGGCATCGGCGCGGCGCTGCTGGAGCACGCCTGCGCCTGGGCCCGTGCCGCCGGCTATCGGCGGATCACCCTGGGCACCCTGGCCGACGTGCCGTGGAATGCGCCGTTCTATGCCAGGCATGGCTTTGTCGAGGTCGACAAGCGCGATCCGGCCTTTGCCTTCGCGCGCGAGCGCGACCTGGAGAACGGTTTCCCCGACGACCTGCGCGTGTTCATGAGCCGTACCTTCGAGGCGCCAGGAGCGGAGGATTGGACGGTCTGGCCGGCGCCGGCCAAGCTGAACCTGTTCCTGCGCATCACCGGGCGGCGTCCCGACGGCTACCACGAGCTGCAGACGGTGTTCCGGCTGCTGGACTGGGGCGACGAGATCCGCCTGCGACCCCGCCGAGACGGCCTGGTGCGGCGCCTCACGGACGTCCCCGGGGTGCCGGAAGAACAGGACCTGGCGGTCCGCGCCGCCCGCCTGCTGCAGCCGCATGCGCCGGCCGGTGCCGGGGTGGATATCGAGCTGGAGAAGCGCATCCCGATGGGCGGCGGCCTGGGCGGCGGCAGTTCGGATGCGGCGACAGTGCTGGTCGCGCTCAACCATCTCTGGGGCACGGACCTGACCGAGGACGCGCTGGCCGAACTGGGCCGCCAGCTCGGCGCCGACGTGCCGGTCTTCGTGCGCGGACGTTCGGCCTGGGCCGAGGGGGTGGGCGACCGGCTGCAGCCGATCGCGCTGCCGCAGCGCTGGTACGTGGTGGTCGATCCGCACGAACACGTGCCCACCGGCGAGCTTTTTCAAGCGTCTGAATTGACACGAAATGCTCAGCCAGCCACAATTTCATCCTTTGCTTCGGGCGAAACAGCCGAGAACGCCTTCGAGCCGGTCGTACGCGCGCGCCACCCCCGGGTGGCTGCGGCGCTGGGCTGGCTGAACAAGTTCGGCTGGGCAAGGCTTTCCGGCAGCGGCGGTTGCATCTTCATCGAGACCAAGTCGCAGGAACGGGCGGAATTCGTCGCCGGTCAGTGCCCGCCTTCATGCTCGGCCCATGTGGCCTTCGGCGTGGAGCGCTCCCCGTTGCTGGAAGCTCTGGCGCGCCATCGCGGCGCCGCCTGAGCCGCAAGAGACAGGTCCCGGCCCGCCGCGAGGCGGGGCCGGGACAAAAAAATTCACTGGGGCGTCGCCAAGCTGGTTAAGGCACGGGATTTTGATTCCCGCATGCGCAGGTTCGAATCCTGCCGCCCCAGCCACTTCGAAACCGAGATGGCCAAAGGCTCACTGCAATGACCGTGGACACGTCCACCCCGATGCTCTTCACCGGCAACGCGCACCGCGCCCTCGCCGAGGATGTCGCCACGCGTCTGGGCGTGCCGCTGGGCAAGGCGCTGGTTGGCCGCTTCAGCGACGGCGAGACGCAGATCGAGATCGAAGAGAACGTCCGCCGGCAGGAAGTGTTCGTGATCCAGCCGACGGGCGCGCCCAGCGCGGAGAACCTGTTCGAGCTGCTGACCCTGGTGGACGCGCTCAAGCGCGCCTCGGCGGCCAGCGTGACCGCGGTGATGCCGTACTTCGGCTACGCCCGCCAGGACCGCCGCCCGCGTTCGGCGCGCGTGCCGATCACCGCCAAGATGGTGGCCAAGATGATCGGCACCGTCGGCGTCGACCGCGTGCTCACGGTGGACCTGCACGCGGACCAGATCCAGGGCTTCTTCGACATCCCGGTGGACAACGTCTATGCCTCGCCGCTGCTGCTGGCGGACATCTGGCGCAACCACTCGATGGACAACCTGATCGTGGTCAGCCCGGACGTCGGCGGCGTGGTGCGCGCCCGCGCCCTGGCCAAGCGCCTGGACGACGCGGACCTGGCCATCATCGACAAGCGCCGCCCGAAGGCGAACGTGGCCACGGTGATGAACATCATCGGCGAAGTGGACGGCAAGACCTGCGTGCTGGTCGACGACATCGTCGACACCGCCGGCACCCTGTGCGCGGCTGCTGCGGCTCTGAAGGAGCGCGGCGCCCGCAAGGTGGTGGCGTACTGCGTGCACCCGGTGCTGTCCGGTGCGGCGATCAGCAATGTGGAGAACTCCCAGCTCGACCAGCTGGTGGTGACCAACACCTTGCCGCTGCGCCCGGAAGCCCAGGCCTGCGCCAAGATCCGCCAGCTTTCGGTGGCCGAGCTGCTGGCGGAGACCATCCGCCGCATCGCGTTCGGCGAATCGGTCAGCTCGCTCTACGTGGATTGATTGGGGCGGGAATCGGGAATAGGGGATAGGGAATCGGAAAAAGCCGAAGCGCAACCTCGATTCCCTATTCCCTATTCCCTAATTTACTCAAAAAAAACCGACTCCCTTGGTCGCGAGGGAGTCACTCAAACCGCCGCGAGGCGGATCACAACCTGAAGTAGGAATCGCCAACATGGCACAGATTCATGAAATCAAGGCCGAGAGCCGCAAGGACGAGGGGAAAGGTGCGAGCCGCCGCCTGCGTCGTGCGGACTTCGTGCCGGCCGTCGTCTACGGTGCGGGCCAGCCCCCGCAGAGCATCCAGATCTTCCACAACACCATCCTGCTTGCCGCCAAGCATGAGTGGTTCTTCTCCTCGGTGCTCGACCTGAACGTCGACGGCAAGGTGCAGAAGGTGCTGGTGCGCGACTGGCAGAAGCATCCGTTCAAGCAGCAGATGCTGCACATGGACTTCCTGCGCATCAATGAGAACGAAGCCGTTCGCGTCAACGTGCCGCTGCACTTCCTGAACCAGGAAAAGTCCCCGGCCGGCAAGACCTCCGGCGTGGTGATCTCGCACAACCTGACCGAAGTGGAAGTCTCCTGCCTGCCGAAGGACCTGCCGGAGTTCATCGAACTCGACCTGGCCAGCCTGAAGCCGGGCGAGATCGTCCACCTGTCGCAGCTGTCGCTGCCGAAGGGCGTGGAAATCCCGGCCCTGCACCTGGGTGCCGATCACGACATCGCCGTGGTCACCGCCAACACGGTGAAGGAAGAAGTCGAAGAGGCTCCGGCCGAAGGCGAGGCCGCTCCGGCCGCCGACGCCGGCAAGGACGCCAAGAAGTAAGTCGCACGGCGATCCGCGCCTTTCCGGCGCGGGTCGCCGCCGCGTGCTTGCCGGCTATCCATGGCGGGTCTGCGCCTCATTGTCGGGCTGGGTAATCCCGGTGCCGAATATCTCCGAACCCGGCATAACGCCGGGTTCTGGTTTGTTGACGCCCTCGCGGCGGGGCAGGGCGAGCGCTGGGGCTTCGACGGCAAGCTGCATGGCGAAACCTGCAAGGTGCGCATCGGCGGCGAGCCGGTGTGGCTGCTCAAGCCCGCCACCTTCATGAACAAGAGCGGCCTCGCCGTCACGGCGGCGCTGCGCTACTACAAGATCGAGCCGGCCGAATGCCTGGTCGCCCATGACGAACTGGACCTGGACGCCGGCACCGTGCGCCTGAAGTTCGACGGCGGCCACGGCGGCCAGAACGGCCTGCGCGACACCATCGCCCACCTCGGCCACGCCAAGTTCCATCGCCTGCGCATCGGCATCGGCCATCCCGGGCACCGGGACCAGGTCACGCCGTGGGTGCTGGGCCGCCCCTCCGCCAAGGACGAGGACGCCATCCTGGAGGGCATCGCGCGCGCGCTCAACGTGCTGCCGCTGGCGGTCGACGGGCAGTTCGACAAGGCGATGCAGCAGCTGCATACACCTGGGAATAGGGAATCGGGAATAGGGAATCGCTAAAGCGTTTCGCCTCTTGCTGGTTTTACTATTCCCTATTCTCCACTCCCTATTCCCGGATCCATCCATGGGCATCAAATGCGGCATCGTCGGCCTGCCTAACGTCGGCAAGTCCACCCTGTTCAACGCGCTGACCAAGGCCGGCATCGCCGCCGCCAACTTCCCGTTCTGCACGATCGAGCCGAACGTCGGCGTGGTGCCGGTGCCGGATGCGCGCCTGCAGGCGCTGTCGGACATCGTCAATCCGCAGAAGGTGATTCCCACCGCGGTCGAATTCGTCGACATCGCGGGCCTGGTCGCCGGCGCCTCCAAGGGCGAGGGCCTGGGCAACAAGTTCCTGGCGCATATCCGCGAGGTGGATGCGATCGCCCACGTGGTGCGCTGTTTCGAGCACACCGACATCATCCACGTGGCCGGCAAGGTCGACCCGATCGCCGACATCGAAACCATCGACACCGAGCTGGCCCTGGCCGACCTCGATTCGGTGGAAAAAGCGCTGAACCGCGCCGAGCGCGCGGCCAAGGCCAACGACAAGGAAGCCGTGGCCAAGAAGCCGGTGCTGCAAAAGCTCGCGGCCGGCCTCAACGAAGGCAAGAGCGCGCGCAGCCTGGGCCTGGACGAGGATGAAAAGGCGCTGGTGCGCGACCTGTTCCTGCTCACGCTCAAGCCGCTGATGTACATCGCCAACGTGCGCGAGGACGGCTTCGAGAACAATCCGCACCTCGATGCCGTGCGCGCCCGCGCCGTGCAGGAAGGTGCCGAAGTGGTGCCGGTATGCGCCGCCATCGAAGAGGAGCTCTCGCAGCTCGACGACGCCGACCGCGACGAATTCCTCAAGGACCTGGGCCTGGAAGAGCCGGGCCTCAACCGCGTGATCCGCGCCGGCTACACCCTGCTCAAGCTGCAGACCTATTTCACCGCCGGCGTAAAGGAAGTGCGCGCCTGGACGATCAAGCGCGGCTTCACCGCGCCGCAGGCGGCGGGCGTGATCCACACCGATTTCGAGCGCGGCTTCATCCGTGCCGAGACGGTGTCGTACGACGACTTCATCCAGTTCAAGGGCGAGGCCGGCGCCGCCGCGGCGGGCCGCCTGCGCAAGGAAGGCAAGGACTACGTGGTGAAGGACGGCGACGTGCTGCACTTCCTGTTCAACGTCTGACCGGCATCGCCCGCAAGAGCAGCGGCGGCACCTCGCGGTGTCCGCCGCTTTTTTGTTTCCGGCGCAGGCGCTGCCAGACTGTGCGGGGTGTTCTGGGAGAGCGGCATGTCCGGCGAAGTCCATCCATTGCGCCTGCGCCTGGGGCGCCCCGGCGACGCCCGCGCGATCGGCCTGCTGGTGCGCCGGGTGGCGCGCCGCTGGGTGGTGCCGGACCAGCCCGAGGCGGTGGGGCGGGCAATGCTGGCGCGCTTCAGCGCCCGCGGTTTCCGCGAGCGGATGCTGGCGGGGCAACGCTTCCACCTGGCCTTCCTGGGGCCGGTGCTGGTCGGTGTATCGGGCATGCGCGACGACAGCCACCTGGTGCAGCTCTTCGTCGGCACGCGCTACCACGGCCGCGGCATTGCCCGGAAGCTGTGGCAGCGGACCATGGACGACGCCATCCGCCGCGCCGGCACCCGCCGCTTCACCCTCAATGCCTCGCGCTGCGCGGTGCCGGTCTACCTGCATCTGGGCTTCGTGCCGACCGGGCCGGAAGGGCGTTCGCCCAAGGGCGTGGTCAGCACGCCGATGGCGCTCGTTCTGAGCCGCGCCGGGGCGCGCAAGCCGGCGGCATAATAGGCGTCCTTTCACCAGCCGGAGCCTCCATGTCGGGCACGCAGCACGAAGTCAGTTTCCGTTTCCTGGCCCAGCCGACCGACGTGAATTTCGGCGGCAAGGTGCACGGCGGCATGGCGATGAAGTGGATCGACCAGGCCGGCTATGCCTGCGCGGTGGCCTGGAGCGGGGCGTATTGCGTCACCGCGTCGGTGAGCGGCATCCAGTTCGTGGCGCCGATCCTGATCGGCGACCTGGTGACCGTGCGCGCGCGCCTGATCCACACCGGCCGCTCCAGCATGCACATGGCGGTGGACGTCCTGGCGCGCGACCTGCGCAAGGACGAGCACCGCCTGGCGACCAGCTGCGTGATGGTGTTCGTCGCGCTCGACAGCCCCGAGGGCAAGCCCACGCCGGTGCCGGTGTGGGAGCCGCGCGACGAGGCGGAGCGGCAGCTGCAGGCGCAGGCGAAACGCCTGATGGATCTGTCCAAGGAGATGGAGCAGCTGATCGACGCGAAGGCGCATTCGGACGTCTGAGCGCGGCGCTGCGCGAGGCTTGATTCGCCGGCCCCGCGCACGTATTTTTTGCGTGCTCGGGTGTTGACAGAACCAGGCTCGATCCACACAATAGCCGTTCTTTGTTGGAGGAATACCCAAGCGGCCAACGGGGGCAGACTGTAAATCTGCTGGCTTACGCCTTCGGTGGTTCGAATCCACCTTCCTCCACCAGACGAGTTCCGCGCAGGCGGGAGTAGTTCAACGGTAGAACCTCAGCCTTCCAAGCTGATGGTGCGGGTTCGATTCCCGTCTCCCGCTCCATTGATCCTGCTCCAAAGATTGGAACCTGCTCGTAGAGAACCTGGTCTGGCAGTTTTCGTGCTCATGTAGCTCAGTCGGTAGAGCACTTCCTTGGTAAGGAAGAGGTCGCTGGTTCGATTCCAGTCATGAGCACCACTTAAGTTGGTCTTCGCGGTTATCGCTCTCCACTTTTTTTCGTTATCTGACTCCATCGGGGTTTAGCGCGCATGGCAAAGGGTAAGTTCGAACGCACCAAGCCGCACGTCAACGTCGGCACGATCGGTCACGTGGACCACGGCAAGACGACGCTGACGGCGGCGCTGACGAAGGTGGGTGCCGAGCGTTTCGGCGGCGAATTCAAGGCCTATGACGCGATCGACGCGGCGCCGGAAGAGAAGGCGCGCGGCATCACGATCTCGACGGCGCACGTGGAATACGAATCGCCGACGCGCCACTACGCGCACGTGGACTGCCCGGGCCACGCCGACTACGTGAAGAACATGATCACGGGTGCGGCGCAGATGGACGGCGCGATCCTGGTGTGCTCGGCCGCGGATGGCCCGATGCCGCAGACGCGCGAGCACATCCTGCTGTCGCGCCAGGTGGGCGTGCCGTACATCGTGGTCTTCCTGAACAAGGCGGACATGGTGGACGACAAGGAGCTGCTCGAGCTGGTCGAGATGGAAGTGCGCGAGCTGCTGTCGAAATACGAGTTCCCGGGCGACGACACCCCGATCATCGTGGGTTCGGCGCGTGCGGCGCTGGAAGGCGACCAGTCGGAGATTGGCGTGCCGGCGATCAT
>NZ_JAAZQJ010000004.1 GCF_012275375.1 Dyella sp. SG609
TCAGCCTTGAACTCGTCGGTGAAACGTTTGCTGGTCATAGATCCTCCGATCCTCAATAGACACTATCAGGTGTCTACGGAATCGGGGGCGTACCACTGAGTCGTCGAATAGCCCTGCCAGGAGCGCCGAAATGGCTGAGACCAGCAAGAAAGCCGTTCCACCCTACGCCACGTATCAAAGTTTCTTCAATTTTATCAATGGTTTGCGCGAGCACGGTACGCCCAAGCACATCACCCGTAGCATGCTCCCGGGTTCGAACTCCGGCAAGGCGTCTATGTCTGCAACGCTGTCGGTGCTTGGGCTGGTTAACGCCAAGGATGAGCCAACGGATAAGATGCGACAACTTACTGATTCTGAAACTAATTACGGGGAGAAGTTAAAGGAAATTCTTCAGAGTTCCTACCCGTTCTTCCAGGATGGTTCGTTGGATCTGTCTGACACAACCACCGACAAGGTGGTCGAGAAGTTCAAGGAATTAGGAGCGGGCGGTAGCACCATCACGAAGTGTATGGCCTTTCTCTTGGCTGCCGCGAAGGACGCGAACATCCCCGTCTCCCGGTACGTGAAGACGCCGCCCCCTCCGACGAAGGGCAACGGCAAGAAAAAGATCTCGCGCGCCTCGGTGGTTGAGGAGGAGGAAGAGGAAGAAGGCTTGCCGCCCCCGCCTACCGACAAGGAGCGCATCGTCGTCTCGGTCCACGGAATGGACGACTGGGAGATCTACGTACCTAAGGGGTTGACTCCCGCTCAATGGAAGCACGGCCTGAAGATGGCCAACTTCATCCTGAGCAACTACCGGCTCGCCGATGACGACCCAGCACCCACAGGGGGTGCGACATGAGACCCCGCTAAAGGCTCTTGGTAACCGATGTGCCAGCAAACCCAGAGCCTATAACCACGCGGTACTACGTGCGATCCCCTGCAAGAGACTACACGTAGTACCGGCTGGCGACCTCGGAAGCGCTGCGGGCTCCACCTAGATCAATCGGGGTGCATGTTGACGCATGCAAATCCTCCCCGGAGAAGGAGGTGTTGCCGATGAAGCAGCTAAAGCTAGCGTTGCCGATCCCTGAGGGTTACGTACTGATCTTCCGTCCGTACCGTGACCTCAAGAACGGGAAACGCATTTATGCGAAAACGTACGGCTATCGTGCGTTCCCAATGCTGATCAAATCAGCTTAACCGGGACTCGTAGCGCTTCCGCCCTTTCAAGTCTACGCATTGGCCTATTTGGTGTCCAACGGCGGCCAGGCCGGTGGAAATGTCTGAGACAGATTTGTCTTGGGGTATCAAACAGTGCCCCGTTGCTGGATTCCCCCTGGGTACCCCTTCCGTGCAGCCAACCAATCTTGGCTGTGGCGCCTGCTCAGCGTGATCGCTGGCCTTGACGACCATAGAATCCCTCGCTGACTCACGCTCATGGCCTAACAGTGTTTCTCGGTTGTGCAGGTCTGCATGACCCAACCGGAGCGGCATCCAGACATCTCGCTTATGCTGCAACTTGGCTCCGAGGGAACCTTAAGCCAGTGCTCGATGCGCTGGCGGCAAACGGGGTGGTCAGCTTAGGCGCCGTGGCTGCTGCGTTGAATGAGCGCGGAATGCTTACCCTTGACAGCCCGCCTGCCCAGGCACAGCCTGCTCCAGTCCTGTCAGGGGGTGAGTCATGGGCAAGGTCAAGACGCAGCCGCGAAAGAGCGCGGCCGGCAAGAGTGCGACCGACAAGAAGCACAAGGTCATTCCTCCCAAGAAGCTGATCGATGCGCACAAGGCGCCGGATCTGCGCCGCTCGACGCGGCGCCTCGAGAAAATGCCGGAGGCGGCCTATCGCGCGGCGATCGACTTGGGCAACCGGCAGCCCACCATCAACATGCATGGCGGCGTGGGCATTCCCGGTCCGCGAACCAAGGCAGCCGTAACGAAACTGACCAGGCTCGATTTCGCCAAACTCGATACCGAGCTGCCCGCCATCTTGAAGATGTCGCAGCAGGTTCGCGGGAACAAGAACATCACCGCGGTCCGCAAGAAGGTAAAGCCGGTCAATCGCCAGGTCGTCTACCGCGAGGGCGCGTCCGACGTCCATTCGCTGCACGTCGCCAATGACATCGCCGCGGTGTCCAATAGCCGCACCAGCAAGGTCTACGACTATCCGGATCTCGCCCCCAAGCTCGACAAGCGCTTGCAGAGCAATGGCAAAGCCAAGGGCAAGACCTACTTCGACAGCAAGATCAAAGCGGCCGACCGCCGCTCCCGCGTCACCCAAGGCCTGCAGCACCTGATTGCCGGGCATAACGACAAGGCCCAGGAATCGTTCGACAACGCCGGACTCACCGCCAAGGGCCTCAAGTGGGTGCACAAGATGGGCACGCTGATGCTTGCCGAGCGCGGCAGGGAATTGCACGGCGGCGGCGGTGCCGACAGCAGCAAGGTGAGCGGCGCGCTGGAGCACGTCAAGGGTGGCCGCAACTTCGAGGATGTCTTCGTCAAGAATGCCGCCACGCTGGCGCCGTTCGCGCTGCGTGGCGGGGCCAAGACCCTGAAGTAGACGGAGCGGGCAGCCGCGTATTGCGCCTCCGAATTCCTCGCCCGCGCCGTGCGCTGACGCACATATCCAGCAGCCACGCCCGGCAATAAGCCCTATCGCCCCTGGCTAGCTGCAAGGCCGGCACGCCGGATGTAGCTTCCCTGCCCGCACCGCGCATTGGGCGCGAAAGGAGGCGACGATGGCTACGCAGAAGAGGCAGGCCCTGACGCTGGAAGGGCTGGTGGAGAAATACGGTGTCGCCGCACTGGCGGCGCTGCGCAATCCCGCGCTGTGGGATGTGATCGTGCCGATGGGCGGTCCAACCAAGAACGGTGCGCTCACCGCTGCCGCTAAAAAACAGCTGCAGAGCGAATTGAATGCGGTCTACGGTGCCTTGCTCGACAACGCCAAGGCCGGCGACGCCGTATCCGGCGCATTCGCCGCGCACGTGGCCATCAGCAAGGCGGCGATCCACTGAAAGGCGCAACCGCGTCCGCGCTTGCGGACGCGGTTCGCCGAGCGGCTTACATCTCGCGGTCGCCGATCAGCACCACATCCGCCGGACGCTGCGCGAACAGGCCCACGGTGACGATGCCGGGAATCTGGTTGAGCTCTTTTTCCAGCGCCACCGGGTCGGCGATCTGCCAGCCGTGCACGTCGATCACCCAGTTGCCGTTGTCGGTGACCACGCCGTCGCGCCACACCGGGTTGCCGCCGCGCTTGACGATCTCGCGGCCGACCAGGCTGCGCGCCATCGGGATCACCTCGATCGGCAGCGGGAACTTGCCCAGCAGTTCCACGCGCTTGCTGGAATCGATGATGCACACGAACTTCGCGCTGGCCGCGGCGATGATCTTCTCGCGCGTCAACGCGGCGCCGCCGCCCTTGATCAGGCGCTTGTAGGGGTCGCATTCGTCGGCGCCGTCGACGTAGATCGACAGCGGGCCGGTGGCGTTGAGGTCGAGCACCGGGATGCCGAGGCGCTTGAGCTGCGCGGTCGACTGCTCGGAGCTGGACACCGCGCCCTGGATGCGGTCCTTCAGGTCCGCCAGCGCGTCGATGAAGAACGCCACGGTGGAACCGGTGCCGACGCCGACGATGCCGCCTTCCTCGACGTAGCGGATGGCGGCTTCGCCCGCCAGGCGTTTTTCGTTGCTCATGATGCAGTCCGGACAGTAGGGAATTATTCGAGCGTGAGGATGTGGCGCCACTCGGCGGCGGCCACCGGCATCACCGACAGGCGGTTGCCCTTGCGCACCAGCGGCATCTCCACCAGGGCCGGGTCGGCCTGCAGTTCCTTCAGCGAAATGGTGCGCTTGAGCTTCTTCACGAACTTCACCTCGACCAGCATCCAGCGCGGGTTGTCGCGCGAACTGCCGGGGTCGAAGTAGTTGCTCTTGGGGTCGAACTGGGTCGGGTCCGGATAGGCCTCGGTCACCACTTCGGCCACGCCGACGATGCCCGGCTCGGCGCAGTTGGAGTGGTAGAAGAACACCTTGTCGCCCTTGCGCATGCCGTCGCGCATGTAATTGCGCGCCTGGTAGTTGCGCACGCCGTCCCAGGCCTCCTTGCCCTTGCGCTTGAGGTCGTCGATGGAAAAGGCGTCCGGCTCGGACTTCATCAGCCAGTGGTTCATGCGTGGGCGTCTCCGTTGCCGGCCGCGTCGGCATGGCAATCGATCAGTTCCTGCTCGGTGGCGATGTAGTCCAGCTGCACGTCCCAGGCGGCCGGCTCGATCGCGGGCAGTTCCTGGAAGGCGTAGCCGATGCCGACCAGCAGCGGTTCGGTGGGGCGCGCCTGGTCCTTGAGGAAGGCGAAGCCGCGGTCGTAATAGCCGCCGCCGTAGCCCAGGCGGTTGCCGAGCCGGTCGAAGGCGAGCAGGGGCAGCAGCACCAGATCGAGCTGGAAGGGCTCGAACAGCTCGGCGGGGTCGACCGGTTCGGGAATGCCGTAGCGGTTCGGCTGCACGTCCTGGCCGGCGCTCCACGGCGCGAAGCGCAGGCGCTTGCCGGGGCCGATCACCGGCAGCATGAACTGCTGGCCGCGCGTGGCCAGGGGCGGGATCGCCAGGTTCAGCGGCAGCTCGCCGTTGGTGGCCCAGTAGCCGGCCACGCGGACGTCGGTGTGGTATTCGGGCAGCTGCTCCAGGCTGCGGCGCAGCCCCTGGGCGGCGGCCATGCGCTGGGGCGGGGAGAGCTCCCGGCGGCGTTCGGCCAGCCGTTGGCGTAGCTCGCGGCGCTGGGCGGTGGCGTCCACGTCGAGGTCTCCTCAAGAGAACGCCCGCAGCGCAAGCGCTGCGGGCGGTTTCCGCGGGCCCGGCCGATGTCGGAACAAGCTCGGCCGTAGCGGTAAAAAGGTGGCGTCCACCGCGGTGCCGCTGCCCACCAAACGACCTTGATCCACGATGGATCAGGTGGGAGGGCTACATGGCCTCAAGGCTTTCCGCACGCAGCGGACATGCACAACAGCCGATGAAAAGCCGACCCGGGGCCGTATTTAGGAACAAGGCAAATGTAAGAGTGTGCTGGCGCACACCGCAGTAAACGCCGAGGACTATTTTAGTTGCCCGTCGAGGGCCGCTTCAAGCTTGCGCCGCATCGCGGCAAGTGTGTCGCCCACGCTCTGGTCAGCTCCGCTATGGGTTTTGCGCAGGGCCAGGAACTCGTGGGTGATGCTGATCGCCGCCAGCACGGCCAGGCGGTCGAAGCCCGGCGTCTTGGCGTTGGCGCGCAGCTCGCGCATCTTGCGGTCCAGGTAGGCGGCCGATTCCAGCAGGCCCTCCCGTTCCTCCGGCGCGCAGGCGATCAGGAATTCGCGATCGATCAGCCGCAGCGCGACGGGTTCACTGGAGTTCGTCATCTGGGTGCTCAGCCGTTGTTCTCAAGTGCCTTGAGGCGCTGGATCATCGCTTCGACGCGACTGCGCGCCTGCTCGTTGCGGGCCATCAGGCCGGCTCGCTCGCTGGCCAGCTGTTCCTGGCTGTGGCGCAGGCTGCGGTTTTCCTCGGCCAGGCGGCGCACCGCGTCCAGCAGGCGGTCGACCTGCTCGCCTAGCGCGGCAAGTTCCTGCTTGACCGGATCGTTGAACGGGGCGGTGCTCATGCGCGGAACTATAGCAGGAGGCCCGGCCGTGTCAGCTGCCACTCCCGGCGCATTTCCGGAGGCTGCATTAAACTGCCGTCTTGACCCCGAAGGAGTACTTCCATGGCGCCTGCCGAGCTGATCGGTCACGAGGAACTGGACGGCGTCGCGGCGCGCCTGAAACTGGCCGTCGACGCCAGCGAACTGCACGGTTCGCTCTGCGGCTATCTCAGCGGCGGCGGCCGCGTCGGCAAGGATGCGCTGCTGGCCGTGTTGCAGCTCGATGGCGGCGAACAGGTCAGCCCCTCGGCCAACGACCGCGCCCTGCTCGAGCAGCTGGTGCGCCAGAGCGAACAGGAACTGGCCGACCCGGAACTGGGCTTCGAGCCGCTGCTCCCCGCCGACGACCGCCCGCTGGAAGAGCGCGCCGACTCGCTCGGCGACTGGTGCCGCGGCTTCCTCGGCGGCTTCGGCCTGGCCGGGCCGGAGAAGTTCGGCAAGCTGTCCGACGAAGCGCAGGAGATCCTGCGCGACCTGAACACCATCGCCGCTTCCGAATTCGAATTCGGCGACAGCCGCGACGACGAGGACGCGCTGATCGAACTGCACGAATTCGTGCGCGTCGCCGCCATGCTGCTGCACGCCGAATGCGTGGGCGGCCGCAACAAGCCCAACAGCGACACCGTGCATTGAGCATCGCGCAGGACGAATACGCCCGCCGCCGCCGGCAGCTGATGAAGATGGCCGGCGAGGACGCGGTGCTGCTGGTCGCCGCCGCGCCCGAACGCATCCGCAACGCCGACGCCGCCTGGCCCTACCGCCAGGACTCCGACCTGCATTACCTCTCGGGCTTCCCCGAGCCGGACGCCGTGCTGGCCCTGCTGCCCGGCCGCCTGCACGGCGAGGCGGTGCTGTTCTGCCGCGAGCGCGACGACGAGCGCGAGCGCTGGCACGGCGAATCGATCGGCACCGAGCGCGCCGTGTCCGAGCACGGCATGGACGACGCCTTCCCGATCGACGACATCGACGACATCCTGCCCGGCATGATCGAAGGCCGCGGCCGCGTGTATTGCCACTTCGGCCGCGAGCCGGAATTCGACGCCCGCCTGCTCGGCTGGATGCGCCGCCTGCGCCAGCTGCGCGGCGGCGGCGTGGTGCCGAAGGAATTCGTGGCGCTGGGCCATCTGCTGCACGACCTGCGCCTGTACAAGTCGCGCGCCGAACTGCGCCTGATGCGCAGCTCCGCCGCCATCGCCGCCGAGGCGCATCTTTCGGCCATGCGCATGGCGCAGCCGGGCCGGCACGAATACGAAGTGGAAGCCGAGCTGGTGCGCACCATGCGCAGCCGCGGCGCGGTGCCGGCCTTCCCGCCGATCGTGGCCTCCGGCGCCAACGCCTGCGTCATGCACTACCAGGCCAACCGCGCGCCGCTGCGCGACGGCGACCTGCTGCTGATCGACGCCGGCGCGGAACTGGACTGCTACGCCTCGGACATCAGCCGCAGCTTCCCCGTCAACGGCCGCTACAGCCGCGAACAGCGCGCGCTCTACGAAGTGGTGCTGGCCGCGCAGCACGCCGCCATCGACGAAGTGCGGCCCGGCCGCCCGTTCAGCGCCGCGCACGAGGCGGCCGTGTATCTGCTCGCCGAAGGCCTGTGTTCGCTGGGCCTGCTGCAGGGTGATGCCGAAACCGCCATCGCCGAAGGCAGCTATAAGCGTTTCTTCCCCGCCAAGACCGGCCACTGGCTGGGCCTGGACGTGCACGACGTGGGCGATTACCGCATCGACGGCGAGCCGCGCATCCTGGAGCCGGGCATGGTGGTGACGGTGGAGCCGGGCCTCTACGTGCCGCCCGGCGAGCGCTCGGTGCACGAGCGCTGGCGCGGCATCGGCATCCGCATCGAGGACGACGTGGCGGTGACCCGCGACGGCAACGAGGTGCTTACCGCCGCGGTGCCGAAGGAAGCGGAGGCGATTGAAGCGATGCTCGCGGAACGTTAGCTCGTCATCCCGGCGCAGGCCGGGATCCAGTAGCGATAAGTTCCATAAGAGCAAACACACCCCAAAGCCCGGCTCTTGAGTCTCCGGCGACCACCGAACGATGACGCCACTGGATCCCGGCCTGCGCCGGGATGACGAGCTTTAATGTTCCGGCGGATTTGTGTCCTCGCGCTGCCGCGCTTCATCCGACGCATGCACCTCGTACCACATCGCATTGAGGATGCCGAAGGCGCAGGCCAGGCCCAGGCCGAGAATCCAGCTGAAATACCACATGGTCCGCTCTCCGTATCAGTAGCTGCGATGCGTGCCGCGCACGTGTTCCAGGGTCACCCGGCCGCGCATCACGCGGAACACCCATGAGGTGTACAGCACAATCAAGGGCAGGAACACCATGACGGCGCCGAGCATCAGCAGCAGGGTGCTGCGGCTGGAGGAGGCGTCCCACACCGTGAGGCTGGAACGCGGGTCGATGCTCGACGGCAGCAGGAAGGGAAACAGCGCGAAGCCGGCCGACAGAATGGTGCCGATCACCATCAGG
This sequence comes from Dyella sp. SG609, assembly GCF_012275375.1. Lineage (GTDB taxonomy): Bacteria > Pseudomonadota > Gammaproteobacteria > Xanthomonadales > Rhodanobacteraceae > Dyella_D > Dyella_D marensis. The sequence continues at coordinate 8,140 of NZ_JAAZQJ010000004.1, forward strand.
CTGCTGCCCAGGAAGCCGGCGAAGCCCTGCCTGGCCACCTGCCACTGCAGCAGCAGCGCGCCGCCGAACGCCGCCAGTGGCGCCGCCCAGAACCACGGATGGCGCATATAGCTGGCGAACCAGCTGCTGCCCGTCGCCACCTGCTTGAACAGCGGGTTGGACGGGCCGCCCGGCACCACCTCGCTGGCGATCGCATAGCCGGGAATGCCATAGGCCAGCCAGATGCCCGCGGCCACGTACAGCACGGCCCAGGCCAGGCAGGTCCAGCGCGCGACGCGGGCGGCGCGCGCGGCGATGCTGCGGTCGGCCTTGAACGCCACCCAGGCGGCGCCGTGAGCCAGCAGCATGCTCAGTGACACCAGCCCCGCGACCAGTGCGAACGGATGCAGCAGCTCGAAGAAGCTGCCGTGCCAGCTCATGCGCAGGTCGTCGTCGAAGCGGAACGGCACGCCCAGGAACAGATTGCCGAAGGCGACGCCGGTGAGCAGCGGCACCGCGGTGCCGGAGGCGACCAGCACCCAGTCCCACAGTCCCTGCCAGCGCGTGTGCTCGATCTTGCCGCGGAAATTGAAGCCCACCGGCCGCAGGATGAAGGCGACCAGCACCAGGAAGATCGCCAGGTACATGCCGGAGAACGACACGGCATACAGCATCGGCCAGGCCGCGAACGCGGCGCCGCCGCCCAGCACGAACCACACCTGGTTGCCTTCCCAGGTCGGCTCGATGGTTTCCAGCAGCACGTGGCGCTCGTCGGAGTCGCGGCCGAGCACGCGCAGCAGCGCCGCGGTGCCGAAGTCGAAGCCGTCGGTGACGGCGAAGGCGACCAGCAGGATGCCCAGCAGCGCCCACCAGATCACCCGCAGAGTGTCGAGATCGAACATGGCAGGCTCCTCAATCTTCCAGGGCGGGACGCAGCGACGGGTCGCGCGTGACCATGGGCCAGATGCCTAAGCCATCCGGCCCCTTGCGAGCGAACTTCAGCATCAGCACCACGTCCACCACCGCCAGCGCCGTGTAGAACAGCACGAAGCCGCCGAGCGAGGTCCATACCTGGCCGGCGCTCACGCTGGACACGCCCAGCGCGGTCGGCAGGATGCCTTCGATGGCCCAGGGCTGGCGGCCGTATTCGGCCACGATCCAGCCCAGCTCCGCCGCCAGCCATGGCAGCGGCAGGCTGTAGAAGGCCAGCTTCAGGTACCAGCGGTTGCGGTCCAGCCGGCGCCGGCTGGACAGCCAGAACGAATACGCGAACAGCGCGATGAAGTAGAAGCCGCAGGCCACCATGATGCGGAACGACCAGAACAGCACCGGCACGTTCGGGATGGTGCTGTCGGCGGCCTTCTGGATGTCTTCCGGGGTGGCCTTGCGCGGGTCTTCGACGAAGTGCTTCAGCAGCAGGGCGTAGCCGAGATCCTTGTCGTGCGCGGCCAGAATCTCCTTGGCCTGCGCGTTGTGCTTGTCCTCGCGCAGCACCAGCATGGCGTCGTAGGCGCGGATGCCGTTGTCGATCTTGCCCTTGGTGTCTTCCACCAGGTTGTTGATGCCGGGGATCGGCTTGGTCGTAGAGCGCGTGCCGATCAGGCCCATCACCCACGGCACCTGCAGCGCGTAGTGCGTGGTGCGGTTCTTGACGTCGGGAATGCCGAACACGGTAAACGAGGCGGGCGCGGGTTCCGTTTCCCACATGGCCTCGATCGCGGCCATCTTCATCTTCTGGTTCTCCGACACCGCGTAGCCGGATTCGTCGCCCAGTACTACCACCGACAGCGCCGCGGCCAGGCCGAAGCTGGCGGCCACCGTCATCGAGCGCTTGGCGAAGTCCACGTTGCGTCCGCGCAGCAGGTACCAGGCGCTGATCGACAGCACGAACATCGAGCCCAGCACATAGCCCGCGCTCACCGTGTGCACGAACTTGGCCTGCGCCACCGGATTGAAGAACACCTCGGCGAACGAGGTCACTTCCATGCGCATGGTCTCGGGATTGAAGGCCGAGCCCACCGGATTCTGCATCCACGCATTGGCCACCAGGATCCACAGCGCGGACAGGCTGGTGGCCAGCGCCAGGAACCAGGTCACCAGCAGGTGCTTCACCGGCGACACGCGCGTCCAGCCCATGAAGAACACGCCGATCAGGGTGCCTTCCAGGAAGAACGCCATCAGTCCTTCGATCGCCAGCGGCGTGCCGAACACGTCGCCGACGTAGTGCGCGTAATAGGCCCAGTTCATGCCGAACTGGAATTCCATGGTGATGCCGGTGGCCACGCCCATGGCGAAGTTGATGCCGAACAGCACGCCCCAGAACTGGGTCATGCGTTTCCATACTTCGCGGCCGGTCATGACGTAGACGCTCTCCATGATGGCGAGGATCCACACCAGTCCCAGCGTGAGCGGCACGAACAGGAAGTGATAGAGCGCCGTCAGTGCGAACTGCAGGCGCGACAAGGTGACGACATCGGCGTCGATGATCATGGGTGGCCTTGGCTCGCGGCGGAGGACGGAGCGGCCGGCGCGAGCAGATGCTCGATCGCGGCCGGACGGGTATCGGGACGGGGATGCGGGGCGATCGCCACCCACCAGATCAGGGTGAGCAGCACGATCTTGGCGATCACGATCAGGATCAGCTCGCGGGCCAGCCGGCGCAGCACCGGTCGCTGCGGCTCGCGGCTGCCGGGTTGGGTCGACGGCGTGGACATCCGAGGCTCCCCTGCTTCAGCTGCAGGGCAGGATACGCCGCGTTCACGTGCATGTCGCGCGAAGCATTGCCGCGCGGCAGCCGGCCGCAGGAGCTTGATCCAGATCAGGAAACGGCAGGGCCGCCGGGGCCTCAGCCGTGTTCGTCGTCTGCGCTGCCGTCCTGCGTGCCGCGGCTGCGCAGGGGGATGCGCGAGCCGTCCTGCATGATCAGCACGCCGCCGTCGATGGTCTCGCTGTCGGCGTCCTCGGTGATGAAGCGCGCGACCACGGTGCCGCTGCCGCGCTCGCCTTTCAGATGAAAGGCGAAGGTGTCCTCGTCGGGTTCGGAACTGGTCAAGGTCCAGTCGAACTCGCTGCTGCGGATGCTGCCGATGTGTTCGGCGATGACCGGGTCGGCCGCCATCGCCACCACCGCCTGCTGCTCGAATGCCAGCCAGCCCCACCAGGCCAGCCCGCCGACCGCGGCCACGATGGCCACGATCAGGCTGCCCAGCAGGATCAGCCACAGCGGCACGCGCTTGCGCGGCGGTGCGGCTACCGGCGGCGGGGGCAGCGGGGCGGGGCCTAGCGGCGGCAGCGGATCCATGGCGTGGCTCAGGCTTGCGCGAACGCGTCGCGCGTGAGGTTTTCGGGTTCGCCGGCGGTGCAGGCCACGTCGTCCTCGATGCGGATGCCGCCGTAGGGCTTGAACAGCTCGATGCGCTCCCAGTCGATGTCCTTGGCCACCGGCGTATCGCGCAGTTCGTCGAGCAGCATGTCGATGAAGTACAGGCCCGGTTCGATGGTGACCACCATGCCCGGTTCCAGCGTGCGCGTCATGCGCAGGTACGGATGCCCGGCGGGGCGCGGAATGCTGCCGCCGCGCTCGCCCTGCTGGAAGCCGGCCACGTCGTGCACCTGCAGGCCGATCGGATGGCCCAGGCCGTGCGGGAAGAACGCCGCGGTCACGCCGGTTTCCACCGCGCTCTCGGCGGCCATGCGGATAAAGCCGTGCTCGCGCAGCACGCCGGCCAGCACGTGGTGGGCGTGGATGTGCAGGTCCGGATAGCTCTGTCCCGCGCGCACCTTGGCGGCGAACGTGAGCTGGGCGGCTTCCACGCTGTCGATCAGCGCCTGGAACTCGTCTTCGCCGCGGCCGGCGTAGGTGCGGGTGATGTCGCTGGCGTAGCCGAACGCGCTCGCGCCGGCGTCGATCAGAAAGGAGCGGTGATACTCCGGCGCCACGCGGCCGAAATGCGTGTAGTGCAGCACGGCGCCGTGCTGGTTCAGCGCCACGATGCTGGCGTACGGCAGCTCCGCGTCGATCGCGCCGGCTGCCGCCAGATAGGCCTGGTGGATGCCCAGCTCGCTGGCGCCGGCGCGGAACGCCTGCTCGGCGGCGCGGTGCGCGCGCGCGCCGATGCGGCTGGCTTCGCGCATCAGTGCCAGTTCGTAGGGCGTCTTGTACGAGCGGTGCCAGTGCAGGATGTCGAGCACGTCCTGCGGGTTGTTCGGCTCGATGCCGGCCAGCGCGGGCTGGGCCGGCGCGATCACCGCGCGGCGCGTCTGCGCGCCGGGCAGTTGGGCGACCGCTTCTTCGGCCGTGCGCACGATGGTGATGTCGAAATGCTCCACCCAGTAGCCGCTGGGCGCCTGCGGCACCACATGCCAGTAATCGCGCGGCTGCAGGAACACCAGCCGCGGCCGCTGCCCTGGCGTATGCACGACCCAGCTGCCCGGCGCGTCGATCAGCGGCAGCCAGTGGCGGAAATGGGGGCTGGCGATAAAGGGGTAGTCCTGGTCGTCCAGGAACTTGCGCGGCGGCAGGCCGGCGGCGATCAGCAGGTGGTCGTGGCCGGTCAGCGCAAGCGCCTGGTCGGCGTGCTGGCGCACCGTGGCCAGGTGCTGGGGATAGAACGGGGCGAGGCGGTCGATCATGCGGTTTCCTGGCTTGAGTCCGCCGCGCGGGGCCGGGGCGGACGGATAACCGCCGCATGATCGCGCGCGGGCGCTGCCGCCGCCAGTCCGGGCGCTTAAGGGTGTGGACTGGCAGACTTCGCCGTGCCGCCTATGCCAGGGTTGAAACAGTTGCAGGGGTCGAGCTGCGCATAGAAGCCGGCGAGCGCGGGTTTTGCCTTGTACAGATGGCCCACGTTGTGCTCCGCCGGATATTCGGCACCGCGCTGGTCGAGCAGTTCGAGCATCCGATGTTCCAGCGCCGCGCAATCCGTGCCCTTCGCCACGATGTAGTCCTGGTGGAACACATGGCACAGGAAGTGCCCGTAATAGAGCTTCCGCCGTATCGAAGCCTCGATGTCCGCCGGCAGTCGCTCGAACCAGTCGCGCTGGTTGCGCGGCAGGGCGATATCCAGCGCGACGATGTCCTCGACCTCGCGCGGATGCACGGCGCGGTAGCGCACCGCCGCGCTCGCCGCCGCGAAGCGGTGCAGGAAGGCCTTGTGGCCTTCCTCGTCCGTGCATTCGAAGTACGCGCCGTCTTCGCCGGAAAAATGTGCGGACAGGAAACCGCGCGCCTCGTCGATGCCCGCGGCCGGCACCTTGAGCAGCAGGTGATGCTCGTAGCGGTTGCGATACAGCCGCAGCCGCTCCGGCAGGTGTTCCGGCAGCCGTTCGCTCAGCCACTGCATGATGCGGTCGCTCATCTGCGCCGGCAGGAAGCCGAGGCGGTCGAACCAGGCATCGCAGCGGGTCTTCAGGTTGAACAGCGCAGGCATGCGCTGCGTGCCGAAGCGGTCGATCACCAGGAACAGATCCTTGCCGTACCGGTGCGCGACGTCGAAGGCATCGCGGTGCATGTATTCGGCGGCGATGGGCAGGTGCTCGAAATTCGCCAGCACGTGGCGGCGCAGTTCCGTCAGCGCGGATGTCGTGTTGGTGCCGATATAGAACACCTTGGCGCCGCGCTCGGCCGGGAAGGTGTCCAGCCGCACCGCGAACACCATGATCTTGCCGGCGCAGCCGGAGGCTTCGAACAGGCGGCGCGGGTCGGCGTTGAAGCGGGCGGGTGTCGCAGCGTCGATATCGCGGACGTGGCTGGCGTATGCGTGATCCGATGCTGCCGCGCCGGGCTGGATCTCTTCTTGCGCAAATGCGCCGGCTTCGACACGCGCCAGTATTTCTTCGGGCGTGCCGGCCAGTTCGATACCCAGGTGATTGACCAGCCGCAACACGCCCGCTGCGTCGACGGCCGCATAGATCGCCATTTCCGTGTAGGCCGGCCCGCGCTGCACCAGCGAGCCGCCCGAGTTGTTGCAGATGCCGCCCAGCACCGAGGCGCCGATGCACGAGGAGCCGATCACCGAATGCGGCTCCCGCCCCAGCGGCTTCAAGGTGCGTTCGAGCTGGTCCAGCGTGGCGCCGCCCACGCAGACCACCTGCCGGCCGCCGTCGAGCAGATGCACGCGGCGGATGCGCGTGGTGCTGACGATGACGACGTCGCGGCCGTAGTCGTCGCCGTCGGGCGTGGAGCCGCCGGTCAAGCCGGTATTCGAGGCCTGCGTGATCACCACCGCGCCGGCGGCGAGGCATGCGGCCAGCGCATGCCATTGCTCCACCAGGCTGCCCGGGCGAATCACCGCCAGCACCTTGCCGTTACCGAAGCGGTAACCCTGCCGGTAGCGGCGCGTCTTCGCATCGCCGGTGAGCACGTGCCGCGCGCCGACGATCCCGCGGCATGCCGCGAGCAGTGCTGCGCTTGCTTCGTGAAGAGATGGCATCAGGCCCGCCCCGGCGCGGCAGCGGAGCGCCCGGTCAGCGCCAGCGCGGCACCGGCGACCAGCGCCAGCGCGACCACCACCAGCCCGCCATTCGTGCTGTGCGTCAGATCCTTGATCCAGCCGATGATCGACGGGCTGGCGAAGCCGGCGAGATTGCCGATCGAATTGATCATCGCAATGCCGGCCGCTGCCGCCGTGCCGGCCAGCACGCGGCTGGGATGGGTCCAGAACACCGGCATGGTCGACAGCACGCCGGCCGTGCCGATCGACAGCGCGATCAGGCCGGGCGACAGCTGGCCCGCGCACAGCGTGCTCGCGTACAGCCCGACGGCGCCGGCCAGGCTCGCCACGGCGAGATGCCAGCGGCGCTCGTTGCGCCGGTCGGAGCTGCGCGCGACCAGGATCATCGCCACCACGGCGACCGCGTACGGAACCGCCGTCAGCAAGCCCACGTCCAGCGCATCGCTCACCCCGGCCGCGGCGATCAGCGTGGGCAGATAGAAGCTCACGCCGTACAGGCCCATCATGCAGCAGAAGTAGATGGCCGCCAGCCGCCACACGCGGCCATCCGCCAGCACGCTGCGCAGCGGCGCTTCGGCGCCCGCATCGCCGTCGCTGGCCATGTTCGCTTCGAGCAATTGCTTCTCGCGCTCGTCCAGCCACGCTGCCGCATGGATGCCATTGGGCAGCACGAACGGCGTGGCGATGCCCAGCGCCAAGGAAGGCAGCGCTTCGAGCAGGAACAGCCACTGCCAGTTCGCCAGCCCGTGCAGCCCGCCGAACGCATGCATGATCCAGCCCGACAGCGGGCCGCCGAGCACGCCGGCGACCGGAATGCCGATCATGAAAAGCGCATTCATGCGCCCGCGCCGCGCCGACGGATACCAGTAGGTGAGATACAGCACGATGCCGGGAAAGAAGCCGGCCTCCGCCACGCCGAGCAGGAAGCGCACCACGTAGAACGCCGCCGGCGTGGTCACGAACATCGACGAGGCGGACACCAGCGCCCAGCTCACCATGATCCGGCTGATCCACAGCCGCGCGCCCAGCCGGTGCAGCAGCATGTTGCTCGGCACCTCGAACAGGAAATAGCCGATAAAGAACACGCCGGCGCCGAGGCCGTACACCGATTCGCTGAAACGCAGGTCGCTGAGCATCTGCAGCTTGGCGAAGCCGACGTTGACGCGGTCCAGATAGGCGGCCACGTAGCAGACGAACAGGAACGGCAGCAGCCGCAGCGTCACTTTGGCGTAGGTGGCGGTTTCCAGCTCGGCGGAGGCTTGCGGGGGCATGGCGAGGTTCCTGCGGCGTGCGCGATGGGGATCGCGGCGAGTGTGGTGCTTCGCACGAGGCCGGCACCACTATCGCGCAGCAGAAAGCCTCACTTTGGGATTATTCGCACCGAACGGCCGTTCCGGACGGCGTCAATCGGTGCCGCCGGGCAAGGCCAGCCAGGCTTCCAGCAGCGCGGCGTCGGCGGGGCTGATCGAGACGATGCGGAAGCCGGACCACACCTGGCCGGGCGTGGCCGCATCGTCGTGCCATTGTTCCTGGATGCCCAGCTCGATGCTCAGTGCCGCGGCGCTCGTTCCGGGGAAGCTCAGGCCCGGCAGGCCCAGGCTCACCTGGTAAATCGCTTCGCTGCGCGGTGTCTCCGGCCCAATCAGCAGCAGCCCGGTGGCCGACAGATTGCCGAGGTGGCCGAGCGGGCGGTCGTTGATGACGTCGGTGACCGCCACCGTGTAGTTGGCGCGCTTGCGCTGCGCGCGGCGCTGTTCGATCGCGCTGGCAGGGGTGTTCACTGGCGGCCTCCGGCATGCGCGGCGCCGGGCCGCAGGTTCTCCATCAGCGCGCGCAGCGCGCGGTCGAACAGGTTCTCGCGCGGCGCTACCGCCTCGCGGATATGGCCCTGCACCAGCTGGCGCGCCAGCTGTTCCAGCGCCAATTCGTCGCCGCGCGAACCGCGCCGCGTGACGAACAGGCAGCGCCCGGACACGGTCGAGTACCAGGCCAGCTTCTGCGTCCGGGCGACCTGGCCGGCGTCGTCGAGGAAATCGAACCAGGTGCCGAAGGGCAGGGTGAGCACATGCGCATGCATGCGGCGTTCTTCGTCGTCCAACGGCACCGCGGCCTTCGCCGCTTCCGGCGGCGTGGCGGCTTCGGTGGCCTGGTGTTCGCCCAGGCGCTGGTGCTGCTTGAGCTTCATCGCCACGCCGGTGGCGGTGAGGCCATCGTCCGCTGCCGTCTCGTCACCGTTGCCGAGCAGGCGGCGGGCGACCTGCGCGGCTTCCTCGGCCTGCATGCCGATCTGCTGCAGGCCGGTCTGGATGTCGTCGAGCAGGCTGTTGCGGTCGTCGATCGGCGCCAGGCCCAGCAGCTGGTCGGTGATGCGCAGGCGCGCGGCGAAGGTGTCGCTCTCTTCGCCGTTGCGCAGCAGGGTGAGCGCGAGCACGTCGGACCAGGCGCGTTCGAGCAGGGTGCGCACCAGTCCGCGCGGCGGCGCGGCGCGGAAGCGTTCGGCCATCAGCTCGGCGGCATGGTGGCGCGCATGCTCCAGGCGCTCGCGGCCCTGCATCGCTTCCACCTGGCGCCGCTCGGTGGCCTGCGCCTTGCGCGACAGCAGCGAGAGGTGGTGCTCGATATCGGTCAGCAGGCTGGCGTACAGCGCGGCGCTCGGCGGCTCGCGCTGCGCGCGCTCGGCCAGCTGGGCCAGCTTGGTGGCGAGCGAGCGGTCGACGTCGGCGTCGCCGCCATCCAGCCAGTCGTGCGCGGCCTCGGACATCGCCGCCAGCAGGCGGCGTGCGGGATGTTCGCGCTGGTCGAATACGTCGCGGTCGGCCAGCGCCATGCGCAGCAGCGGCACTTCCCATTCGCCGAGCATGCGCTGCGCGTGGCTGCCGCGCTGCATGCCGCCGGCCATCTGCTCGAACAGCAGGGCCACCAGCTGCACGGTGTCGTCCTGCCGCGGGCTGAGCGAAAGCTTGGGCGTGGAATGTTCGGTGCCGGCATTGAGCAGGGCCAGCAGCTGCTCGCGCAGGCGCAGAGCCTGGCCTTCGGCGGCGACCTGCTGCGCGGCCTGCGCCAGCGGCAATTGCAGGGCGGCCAGCAGATGCTGCAGCTGTTCGTCGCTCAGGGCCTGGCCCATGGGAGCGGGCGGCGGCGCCGCGGCGCGCTGCAGCGACAGCAGTTCGCGCAGCATGTCGAGCATGTGCTCGCCCAGTTCCACCTGCGGGCCGCCGATGCCGGCCGGCAGGCTGCCGGGGATGGCGGCAGCAGGGCTGCGCAGGCCGCGGGCGTCGCCGGGGCGGGCCACGCGATAAGCGTGCAGGTGCGGCAGGATGCCTTCGCCGGCCAGGTGCTGATTGACCGTTTCGTACAGCGAGGCCAGGTGGCGCACCACCATGTGGTCGAACGCATCGAGCAGCAGCAGGCGGTGGCGCACCGGCAGCTCCCAGTCGCGCAAGGCCTCCAGGAAGCAGCGCGACAAGGCCTGCGCGCCCAGCGGCAGATCCTCGCCCTCCATCGGCGGCAGGCTGGCCAGGGCGCCGAAGCGGAAGCTCAGTTCGAACAGCGCCGGCGCATGGCGTGCCTCGCTGCGCACGCCGGACTGTTCCAGCGCGGCGCGCTCGTCGTCCTCGCCGTCGTCCAGCAGCGACAGCGTGAGCGGCGCGGTTTCTTCAGGCTGGATGCCGATGCGCTCGAAGCGCTTGGCCACTTCGGCGAAGAAGCGCTGTTCGAGCATGTCGCGATGGCTCTGCAGCCGCTGGCGCACGCTCATGTGGACCTGCTGGTCCAGATGGTTGCGCGCCTGCTCGGCCTGGCCGAACAGCTTGTGCTCGGCGTCCAGCAGGCAGGCGCGCAAGGGTGCTTCCAGCCAGCTGTCGCAGAGCGCGTGGGTTTCCTCGATGAGGCGGCGCGCGCGCAGGCTCCAGGCCCCGTGGCCGTCGGGCTGCGCGCCGTGGCCGGGCGCGAGCGGTTGACGTCGACCCTGTTCGACATCCATGGCAGTTCCGCCGTTTTCCCCTGTGGACGGGCGCAGTCTAGGCCCGCGGCGGCGGGGCTGCCATCGGCCGAAGGTGCAGGCCGGCCGCCTTAGTCCAGGAAGGCGGCGATCACGTCGTTGAGGAAGCGCTGGCCCAGCCCGGTGGTGTGAAGAAGGGCGGGATCGTCCGCCAGCCAGCCGCGCTCGCGGCACCGGGCCAGGGCGGGGGCGATGCGCCCGGCGGGCAGGCCGGTGCGCGCCTCGAACTCGGCCATCGGCACGCCGTCGACCAGGCGCAGCGCATTGAGCATGTATTCGAACGGCAGCTCGGCCGCGTCCACCGCCTGGTCGCCGCCGATGCGGCCGGGGCCGGCGGCCGCTTCCATCCACGCGCGCGGGTGGCGCGTCTTCCAGCGCCGGCGCACTTCGCCGATGGCCGCGTCGCTGAGCTTGCCGTGCGCGCCCGCGCCGATGCCGAGGTAGTCGCCGAAGCGCCAGTAATTGAGGTTGTGCGCGCAGCGCCGGCCGGGCTGCGCATAGGCGGAGATTTCGTACTGGCCGTAGCCGGCGGCGGCGAGCGCCTGCTCGCAGGCTTCCTGCATGGCCCAGGCGTGGTCGTCGTCCGGCAGCGGCGGCGGATTGGCGGCAAATGCCGTGTTCGGTTCCAGCGTGAGCTGGTAGTGCGAGATATGCGTCGGCGCCAGCGCGACGGCGCGCGCCACGTCGTCGAGCGCGCCGTCCAGGGTCTGCTCCGGCAGCGCGTACATCAGGTCCAGGTTGATGTTGGCGTAGCCGGCGTCCTGCGCGGACTTCACCGCGGCCTCCGCCTCGCCGGCGGAATGGATGCGGCCGAGGCGGCGCAGCTTGTCGTCGTCGAAGCTCTGGATGCCGAACGACAGGCGGTTCACGCCTGCGGCGAGATAGCCGTCGAAACGGCCGTGCTCCACCGTGCCGGGGTTGGTTTCCAGGGTGATTTCAGCGTCCTGCGCCAGCGGCAGCCGTTCGCGCACGCCGTCCAGGAAACGCGCGATCAGTTCCGGCGCGAACAGGCTGGGCGTGCCGCCGCCGAAGAAGATGCTGTGCACGCTGCGGCCGTGCAGCGCGGCGGCGAAGTCGGCGCGGTCGGCGTCGAGATCGGCCAGCAGCAGGTCCACGTAGCGCTCGTACGGCGGCTCGCCGCGCAGGCCGTGCGAGTTGAAGTCGCAGTACGGGCACTTCTTCACGCACCAAGGCATGTGCACGTAAAGCGACAGCGGCGGCGCGAGCAGCGGCATCTCAGGTCCGGTCGCGCTGCCAGCCGGCCAGCCGCGCATGCAGTACGGCGAGCGCCTGGCCGCGGTGGCTGAGGCGGTTCTTGGTGGCCGGCTCCAGCTCGGCCGCGCTGTGCGCCATGCCATCGGGCAGGAACAGCGGGTCGTAGCCGAAGCCGCCCGGCCCGCGCGGCGCGGTGAGCACGCGGCCGTGCCAGCGGCCTTCGGCGATCAGCGGGGCCGGGTCTTCGGCGTGGCGCACCAGGGCCAGCACGCAGATGAAGAAGGCGCCGCGCTGCTCGTCCGGCAGGCCGTCCAGCTCGCGCAGCAGCTTGGCGTTGTTCGCCGCGTTGTCGCCGTGGCCGCCGCTGTAGCGCGCCGAGTACAGGCCCGGCGCGCCGCGCAGGTGGTCGACGCAGATGCCGGAGTCGTCGGCCAGCGCGGGCAGGCCGGTGGCGGCCGCCGCGTTGCGCGCCTTCAGCAGCGCGTTCTCGACGAAGGTCAGGCCGGTTTCGTCCGCATCGGCCACGCCCAGGCTGGCCTGCGCGACCACTTCCAGGCCGACGCCGGCGAACAGCTGGTTGAACTCGGCGAGCTTGCCGGGGTTGCTGCTGGCCAGGACGATGCGGTCCATGTTCAACCCTGCGCCAGGGCGGCGCGCTGCGCGGCGACCAGCTCGCCGATGCCCTTCTCGGCGAGCAGCAGCAGGCTGTCCATTTCGTCGCGGCGGAAGGCGTGGCCCTCGGCGGTGCCCTGCACCTCGATAAAGCCGCCGCCGTCGTTCATCACCACGTTCATGTCGGTATCGCAGTTGGAATCTTCGGCGTAGTCCAGGTCCAGCACCGGCATGCCCTGGTAGATGCCGACCGAGACCGCGGCGATCGCGCCGAACACCGGGTTGCGGCGCAGGTTCTCGCGCTTCATCAGCACGTTGACCGCGTCGACCAGGGCCACGTAGGCGCCGGTGATGGCGGCGGTGCGGGTGCCGCCGTCGGCCTGGATCACGTCGCAGTCCAGGGTGATGACGCGTTCGCCCAGGGCCTGGCGGTCGACGCAGGCGCGCAGGCTGCGGCCGATCAGGCGCTGGATTTCCTGGGTGCGCCCGCCCTGGCCGCCGCGGGCGGCTTCGCGCTGGGTGCGGCTGGAGGTGGCGCGGGGCAGCATGCCGTATTCGGCGGTGACCCAGCCCTCGCCCTTGCCGCGCAGCCACGGCGGCACGCGGTCTTCGACGCTGGCGGTGCACAGCACGCGGGTGTCGCCGAAGCTGACCAGCACGGAGCCTTCCGCGTGGCGGGTGTAGTGGCGTTCGATGGTGACGGGGCGCAGCTGGTCGCTGGCGCGGCCGCTCGGGCGGCTGACGGCATTCATGAGGGGCGGTGGCCTGATTGGGCAAGGCAGGGCGGGAGAGTTTACCATTGCGCCCTTTCCGGCCGCCCGCGGCTGCAGATAGGGATTTTCCGATGATCCGCAGCATGACTGCCTACGCCTTCGCCGAGACCACCGGTCCGGTCGGCACCCTCAGCTGCGAGCTGCGCACGGTCAACCACCGCTATCTGGAACTCAGCCCGCGCCTGCCCGACGACCTGCGCGTGTTCGAGAGCACCCTGCGCGAACGCATCGCCGCCCGCCTGTCGCGCGGCAAGGTCGACCTCACCGTGCGCCTGCGCGGCGAAGCCCGCGGCGACGCGCTGCAGGTGAACCATGCGGTGCTGGGCAAGCTGTCGGAGCTGTCGATGGACCTGGAAGCGCGCTTCCCGCGCCTGCAGATCGAATTCACCGAACTGCTGCGCTTCCCCGGCGTGCTGCAGCAGGCCGAGGTGGACCAGGACCAGCTGCAGGCCGCCCTGGTCGCCGTGCTGGACGACGCGCTGGAGGCGCTCACCGCCACCCGCGAACGCGAGGGCGCCAAGCTCGGCGCCATCCTGGGCGAGCGCCTGGACAGCATCGAGCGCATCGTCGGCGACGTGCGCGGCTGGATGCCGCAGATCCGCGAAGGCCTGCGCGCACGCCTGGAGCAGCGCCTGGCGGACCTCAAGCAGCCGGCCGATCCGGGCCGCCTGGAACAGGAACTGGTGCTGCAGATCACCCGCATCGACGTCGACGAAGAACTGGACCGCCTCGCCACGCACATCGCCGAAGCGCGCCGCGTGCTGGGCCTGAAGGAACCGGTCGGCCGCCGCCTGGATTTCCTCATGCAGGAATTCAACCGCGAGGCGAACACGCTCGGTTCCAAGTCGGTGGATTCGCGCAGCACCAATGCGGCGGTGGAGCTGAAGGTGCTGATCGAGCAGATGCGCGAGCAGGTGCAGAACATCGAATGAGCGCGAGCGATACCGCCGCCGGCATTCCGGAAGGCACCCTTTTCGTGGTGGCCGCGCCTTCGGGCGCCGGCAAGTCCACCCTGGTCAATGCGCTGCTGGAGCGCGAGCCGGCGATCTCGCTGTCGATCTCGCACACCACGCGGCCGCCGCGGCCGGGCGAGCAGTACGGGCGGCATTACTACTTCGTCGAGCGCGCGGAATTCGAGCGCGAGATCGCCGACGGGATCTTCCTGGAGCATGCCGAGGTGCACGGCAATCTGTATGGCACTTCGCGCACCACGGTGTCCGATCTGCTGTGCCAGGGGCGCGACGTGCTGCTGGAGATCGACTGGCAGGGCGCGCGGCAGATCCGCCAGTCCAAGCCGGACTGCGTCAGCGTGTTCATCCTGCCGCCGTCGCGGGTGGAACTGGAGCGGCGCCTGCGCGGGCGCGCCTCGGACAGCGCGGACGTGATCGAGCGCCGGCTGCACAACTCGCGCGAGGAAATCGCGCATGCCCACGAGTTCGACTACATCATCGTCAACGACAGCTTCGACGAGGCGCTGGGCGACCTGCAGTCCATCGTGCGGGCGGTGCGCCAGCGCAGCGAGCTGCAATGGCGGCGGCACGAGGCGCTGATCGCCGAGTTGCTCGCATAACGGCGGGCGCGGCGGCTCGCCTGAACGGCAGCCATCAAACCGAGGCGGGGCGCGGCCTCGCATAGCCTTCATGGCCGTCTTCGGCTACTTTGGGCGCCTTTCCCCTGGCAGCTTCGCCCATGACCGACTCCGTTCGTGCCAAGCCAGACGACAGCGCCATCGTGCGCGTCCGTGGCCTGACCACGGTGCTCAACGGCAAGACCATCTTCGACGCGATGGACCTGGACATCCCGCGCGGCAAGGTCACCGCCATCATGGGTCCCAGCGGCACCGGCAAGACCACCCTGCTCAAGCACATCACCGGCCAGATGCGCGGCCAGTCGGGCGAGGTGTGGGTGGACGGCCGGAACGTGCCGGCGCTGCGCCGCGAGCAGCTGTTCGAGCTGCGCGAGCGCATCGGCTACCTGTTCCAGAACTCGGCCCTGCTCACCGACTTCGACGTGTTCGAGAACGTGGCGTTTCCGCTGCGCCAGCACACCGAACTGCCGGAAGTGCTGATCCGCAATATCGTCCTGACCAAACTGCAGGCGGTCGGCCTGCGCGGCGCGGCCAGGCTGATGCCGACCGAGCTTTCCGGCGGCATGGCCCGGCGCGTGGCGCTGGCGCGCGCGATCGTGTTCGATCCGATGCTGATCCTCTACGACGAACCCTTCGTCGGCCTCGATCCCATCGCGCTGAACCAGGTGCTGAAGCTGATCCGCACGCTCAACCAGACCTTGGGCATCACCAGCGTGCTGGTGGCGCACGAGCTGGCCGCGGTGCAGCAGGTGGCCGACCACGTCTACCTCATTGCCAACGGCAAGGTGGTGGCGCAGGGCGATCCGAAAACCATCGCCGACGACGGCTCGCCGTGGACGCGGCAGTTCTTCGGCGGCGAGGCCGACGGCCCGGTGCCGTTCCAGTATCCGGCCGGCGACTACGCCGCGTCGCTCGGCTTCAAGGGGGGCGCATGAGCGCGCCACGCGACAACATCGTCACCCGCTCGCTGGCCCAGATCGGCGACTGCGGGCTGTTCCTGCTGCAGATCCTGGCGGCGATCCCGCGCAGCCTGCGCCACGCGCGCGAGACGGTGCGGCAGCTGTGGTTCGTCGGCGCGATGAGCCTGATCATCATCATGGTCTGCGGCCTGTTCGTCGGCATGGTGCTGGGGCTGCAGCTGTACGACGTGCTGTCGATCTTCGGCGGCACCTCGGCCACCGGCACGGTGGTGGCGATCGCCATCTACCGCGAGCTGGGGCCGGTGGTCACGGCGCTGCTGTTCGCCGGCCGCGCGGGTACCTCGGTCACCGCCGAGATCGGCCTGATGCGCGCCACCGACCAGATCGCCGCCATGGAAATGATGGCGGTGGACCCGATCGCCTACGTGGCGGTGCCGCGTTTCCTCGCCGGCGTGATCGCCATGCCGCTGCTGTGCTGCGTGTTCTGCGCGCTGGGCATCTTCGGCGGCCACCTGGTCGGCGTGAGCTGGCTGGGCATCGACAACGGCACGTTCTGGTCGAACATGACCGCCACCGTCGACCTGGTGAAGGACGTGCTCAACGGCGTGCTGTGGAAGAGCGTGGTGTTCGGCGGCGTGGTGTCGCTGATCGCCGTGTTCCAGGGCTACACCACGCCGCCCACCAGCGAGGGCGTGGCTTATGCCACGACGCGCACGGTGGTGGCTTCGTCGATCGCCATCCTGGCGCTGGACTTCGTGCTCACCGCCTTCCTGATGTGATGCCCATGACTACGCAGATCACTATTGCAACCATCCATTCGCCTGTGAGGATCGTGCCGTGAGCCAGAGACCGTCCTATGCCGTCGGCACCGGCCTGTTCATCGTGCTCGGCTTCGCCGCGCTCGGTTACCTCGCCACGCAGACCACCTCGGTGGCCAATACCAGCCGCGGGCCGAGCTATACCGTCGAGGCGCACTTCGCCAACATCGGCCAGCTCAAGGAGCGCGCGCCAGTGAAGGTGGCGGGCGTGCGCATCGGCCAGGTGCAGTCGATCGTGCTCGATCCCGGCAAGGAGACCGCCGACGTGAAGCTGGCCATCGACCAGCGCTACGACAAGATTCCCACCGATTCGGTGGCGACCATCTTCACCAGCGGCCTGCTCGGCGACCAGTACGTGGGCATCCAGTACGGCAGCTCGGCCAAGCCGCTGGCCAACGGCGGCACCCTGGCGCTGACGCGCCCGGCGCAGCAGCTGGAGGAAATGCTCGGCAAGTTCTTCGGCGCCGGCGGCGCGGCCGACAATCTCGGCGGCAGCTACACGGTGAAGGCGCGCTTCACCAACGTCGGTGCGCTCTCCGCCGGCGCGCCGGTGAAGATGGCCGGCGTGGCGATCGGCAGCGTCAAGTCGGTGCTGGCCGATCCGGTCAAGCTGGACGCCCTGGTGGAGCTGTCGATCGACAAGAAATACGCGCAGATTCCCGACGATTCGGCGGCCGCGGTATTCACCAGCGGTTTGATCGGCACGCAGTACGTTGCGATCCAGCCCGGCGGCTCGCCGGATGCGCTGAAGGACGGTGACGAGCTGGTTCTGACCCAGTCGGCCCTGCAGCTCGAAGACCTGATCGGCAAGTTCCTGGTCAGCGGCTCGGGCGACAAGAAACCGGACGGCGCCCCCGCTTCCTCCTCTTCCTCTCCGGCCGGCAAGCACTGAGCCGGCCGCCACTTCCCAGGAGTTTCCCCATGATGCTGCGCAGTCTGGCTCTCGCCACCGCCATCGCATTCACCGGCATCGTTGCCGCCCCGGTCCACGCCCAGGCCGCCGCCCAGGCGCCGGCCTCCACCCAGACCCCCCAGCAGGTCGCCCAGACCATCGTCGACCAGCTGGGCAAGGCCATCGACGGCCACCAGGCCGAGCTGAAGAAGGACAAGGAAAAGCTCATCTCGGTGATCGACGATGTGTTCCTGCCGCACTTCGACATCGACTACGCCTCGATCCTGGTGCTCGGCCAGCACGCCCGCGAAGCCACGCCGGAGAAGCGCGCCGAATTCGCCCGCGCGTTCTACAACTCGATCACCCACCGCTACGCCGAAGGCCTGCTCAGCTACACCCAGGGCCGCGTGAAGGTGCTGCCGTTCAGCGGCGACCTCAATGACAAGCGCACCGTGGTGCGCACCCAGGTGGTGCTGGACGACGGCAAGACGGTGTCGGTCGACTACGCGTTCCGCAAGTCGCGCGAAGGCGACTGGAAGGCCTACGACGTGATCATCGAAGGCATCTCGTACATCACCAACTACCGCAACCAGGTCGACGCCGAGATCAAGAAGGGCGGCCTGGACAACCTCATCTCCGACCTGAAGACCAAGGGCGCCGACGCGCTCAAGCAGATGGACAAGGACGGCAAGCAGGGATGAGCGCCGCCGCCTTCCAGGTGACGCGCGCCGCGCCGGATGCCGTGCAGGTATCCGGCGCGCTGACCTTCGCCACGGCGGCGCAGGCGCTGGCTGCGATCGACGCGGCAGCGGCCGGGGGTTGCCGCCAGGTCGACCTGGCCGGCGTCAGCCAGAGCGACAGCGCCGGCCTGGCCTGCATGCTGGCGGTGCTGGCCAAGGCGGTGGAGAGCGGCCGTCCGCTGGCATTGCGCAACGTGCCCGAGGGCATGCGCGTGCTGGCCTCGGTATGCGAAGTGGACCAGCTGCTCGGCTGAGCCGGCGCGCCGGCAACGCGGCAAAGAGAAAGGGGCCTTGCGGCCCCTTTTTCGTGTGCTCAGTTCTGGCTGGGCTTCTGCGCCGCGGGCGGTTCCTGCGACTGCTTCTGTTCCCACTGGTGCTGCTCGTTGAGCAGCTCGTCCGGGTCGAAGTTGGTTTCCTTCAGGCCCTGCATCTGCTCGATGACTTCCGCCGGCGGGTTGCCGTCGTAGATCTGGTAGATGCGCTGCTGGCGGTAGGCGTCGCGCAGGAACACGTAGGGGTCGTAGGCCGACTTCAGGAAGCTCTCGGCGTCGATCGCGCGCGAACGGATGGTGACCAGGTACAGCACCTGCGGGATGTAGTACTGCCCGTAGTGGAATTCGTGGTTGCGCGAGAAATAGCTGAGCGGGTCGAAGAAGTAGCTGTCCACCGGCAGGCGCCACACGTCGCGCACCGTGGTCGGGCCCACGAACGGCAGCATCAGGAAGTCGCCCTCCGGCACGCCCCAGCGGGCGAGGGTGATGCCGAAATCGTTGTCTTCCAGCGGCAGGCCGAGCTGGCTGGCCGGGTCGAAGAAGCCGCCCACGCCCAGGGTCAGGTTCACCAGGAAGCGCCCCGTGCTGCGCGCGGCCTGCAGCGGCCGGGCCTGCAGCAGGTCGTTGGCGACCGTGATCGGCATCTTGATGTTGGTAAAGAAGTCGCTGACCGCGCGGCGCACCGGCGGATTGGTCACCTTGCGGTAGCCGACGGCCACCGGGCGGATCACCGCCTGGTCGAGCGAGTCGTTGAAGGCGTAAACCTTGCGGTTGAACTGCTCGTGCGGATCGTCCGTGCGCGGCTTGGCGATGCTGCAGCCGGCCAGCAGGGCGATCGCGGCCAGGGGGAGCAGGCGCAGCAGGAAGAGTCGGATCGAAGAAGACATCGGCGTCGGGGGTCCTGTCCGCTGCGGATTTGAGGGACAACGATTAAGTGTACTGCCTGGTTTTTATATTGTGTACAGCGGGCGAGTCTCGCCCGTTGGCGCTGCAGGCCGGCTGAACCGCGCATGATACGTCCATGCTGCATTGCCAGGAAAGCGCCCCCTGGCTACACTGGCGACCTATAAGTCGCTTTATTCCCTAAGGATTTCACATGGCACGCATTACCGTGGAAGACTGCCTCGAGGTAGTCGACAACCGTTTCGAGCTGGTGCTGATGGCGACCAAGCGCGCCCGCCAGCTCGCCAAGGGTGCCGAGCCGGCGGTCAATCCCGATCACGACAAGCCGACCGTGGTGGCCCTGCGCGAAATCGCCGACCGCCGCATCGACCAGGCCACCATCGACGAGATCGACCGCGCCGAGCGCGAGCGCGCCGAGCGCGAGGCGCTGGAATGGGCCGCGGCCGAAGTCGACGACGACCTCTCCAAGGGCGGCGACGACTGATGGATGGCGCCGGCTGTAAACCTGGCCCCGCACGCGCCGGCATCGCCGGTGCGGCGCGCGGCCGCCAGCCAGCCGGCTCTTTGCTTCACCCCGATCAGCGACACGAGGTGGCTGCCTGAGCGGCGGCCAGCGCCCCGTGAGCGCGACTACGCATCCCGATCCCGTGGATACGTCGTCCTTGCCCCCCTACGTACTGGCGCTCAAGGAGCGCATCGCCTACCTGCCGCCCGAGCAGGTGGCGCGCGTGCTGCGCGCCTACGAGGTCGGCGCGCAGGCGCATGAAGGCCAGGCGCGCAAAAGCGGCGAGCCGTACATCACGCATCCGGTGGCCGTCGCCGGCATCCTGGCCGAGCTGGGCCTGGACGCCGAGACCATCATCGCGGCGATCCTGCACGACACGCTCGAAGACACCGCGCTGAGCCGCGCCGAGCTGGCCGGCGAATTCGGCGAGACCGTGGCGGACCTGGTCGACGGCGTCACCAAGCTGGACAAGATGCGCTTCAGCAGCCGCCAGGAAGCGGATGCCGAAAGCTTCCGCAAGATGCTGCTGGCGATGGCGCGCGACCTGCGCGTCATCCTGATCAAGCTCGCCGACCGCTTGCACAACATGCGCACGCTCGGCGCCAAGGATGCCGCGTCGCGCCGCCGCATCGCGCGCGAAACGCTGGAGATCTACGCGCCGATCGCGCAGCGCCTGGGCATGAACAAGTTCAAGGCCGAGCTGCAGGACCTGGGCTTCCGCGCCCTGCATCCGGACCGCTACCGCGTGATCAGCGAGCGCATCCGCGCCGCGCTGGGCAACCGCCGCGAGGCCATGGGCAAGATCGAGGCCGCGCTGTCCTCGCGCCTGGCCGGCGAGCACCTGGCCTCGCGCGTGCTCGGCCGCATCAAGTCGCCGTGGAGCATCTATTCGAAGATGCGCAGCGAGCACAAGAGCTTCGCCCAGCTGATGGACGTCTACGGCTTCCGCGTGGTGGTCGACACCGCGATGAGCTGCTACGTCGCGCTGGGCGCGGTGCACTCGCTGTACAAGCCGGTGGACCGCCGCTTCAAGGATTTCATCGCCATCCCCAAGGCCAACGGCTACCAATCGCTGCACACCGTGCTGCTGGGGCCGTTCGGCGCGCCGATCGAAGTGCAGATCCGCACCGCGGAGATGGACTCCGTGGCCGAACGCGGCGTGGCCGCGCACTGGGCCTACAAGACCGACAGCGGCCCCGCCAACAGCGCGCAGGCACGGGCGCGCGAGTGGCTGTCGTCGCTGGCGGACAGCCAGGCCAATACGGCGTCGTCGTCCGAGTTCATCGAGAACGTCAAGATCGACCTGTTCCCGGACGAGGTCTATCTGTTCACCCCGCGCGGCGACATCCTCTCGCTGCCGCGCAACGCCACGGCGCTGGACTTCGCCTACGCGGTGCATACCGACGTCGGCGACCACGCGGTGGCCGCGCGCGTCGACAAGAAGCTGCTGCCGCTGCGCACGCGGCTGGAATCGGGCCAGCTGGTGGAAATCATCACCGCGCCGTCCGCGGTGCCGAACCCGGCCTGGCTGGAATCGGTGGTCACCGGCAAGGCGCGCACCGCCATTCGCCAGTACCTCAAGCATCTGCAGCACGAAGACGCCGTCGACTTCGGCCACCGCATGCTCGACCGTGCGCTCGATGCGCAAGGCTCCAGCCTCGATGCCATTCCGGTGGCCGTGCTGGACCGCTTCCTCGAAGCCGCCAAGCTCAAGCGCCTGGAAGAACTGCTCGCCGACATCGCGCTGGGCAACCGCATGCCCGACGTGGTCGCCGGCCAGCTGCTGGCCGCGCGCGGCAAGCAGAAGGGCGGTGCGGCGCCGGCCCAGCATGCGGTGGAAAAGATCCGCATCACCGGCGCCGAGCGCGGCGTGCTCAGCTTCGGCAATTGCTGCCACCCGCTGCCGGGCGACGAGATCATCGGCTATCTCTCCACCGGCAAGGGCATCGTGGTGCACCGGATCGAATGCCCGAACGTGGTGGAATTGCGCAAGTCGCCGGAGCGCTGCGTCGCCATCGAATGGGACCGCGACGTGCAGGGCGACTACCGCGCCGAGCTGCGCATCGAGGTCATCAACCGGCCGGGCGTGCTCGCCACGGTGGCCGCGGCCATCGCGGCGGCGAATTCGAATATCGAGAACGTGGAATACGTCGAGCGCGACAGCGCCGCCGCCACCTTGCTGTTCGCGCTGGAAGTGAAGAACCGCAAGCACCTGGCCGACGTGATCCGCCGCGTGCGCCGCACCGGCGTGGTGAGCGGCGCGTACCGCTACCCGCTCTAGGCCGGTCCCGGGATTTCCGTTTTACACTTCGGGCTTTCCCCGCCCGAGGTTCCCGCGATGTCCCGCAGCATCATCTCCACCGACAAGGCGCCGGCCGCGATCGGCCCGTACTCGCAGGCCGTGCGTGCCGGCAACACCGTGTACTTCTCCGGACAGATCCCGCTGGATCCGGCCACCGGCAACCTGGTCCAGGGCGATATCGCGCTGCAGACGCGGCGCGTGTTCGACAACCTCAAGGCGGTGGCCGAGGCGGCCGGCAGTTCGCTGTCGGCGATCGTGCGCGTGGGCATCTACGTCACCGACCTGGCCAACTTCGCCACGGTCAATGCGGTGATGGCCGAGTATTTCCAGGCGCCGTATCCGGCGCGTTCCACCATCCAGGTCTCGGCCCTGCCCAAGGGCGCCGAGGTGGAAGTGGACGCGGTGCTGGTGATCGACTGACCCGGCGGCGGGGCATGCGCCGACACGCGCGGTCTCCCTCGCCGCTACGCGCCGGCGCACGCCTCCGCTAGGCTTTCCGCAATGTCAGCTGCACCCGCTTCCACCGCTATCGCTCCCGGTCTCGCGCCGGTCTCTTCGCTGCCCGGCATCGGTCCGGCGCTGGCGGCGACGCTGGCCAAGCTGGGGCTGGAGCGCGTGCAGGATCTGTGGTTCCACCTGCCGCTGCGCTACGAGGACCGCACCCAGATCAGCACCATCGCCGACCTGCACGTCGGCGAGCGGGCGCAGGTGGAGGGCATGGTGGAGGCAGTGGAGCGCGGTTTTCGCTACCGGCCGCAGCTCAAGGTCGCCATCACCGACGATTCGCGCGAAACCCTGGTGCTGCGCTTCTTCCATTTCCATCGCGCCCAGGCGGAGCAACTGCGGCCCGGCGTGCGGCTGCTGGTCTACGGCGAGGTGCGCCACGGCGCGCAGGGGCTGGAGATGGTGCATCCGCAGTACCAGCGCCTGGAGGGCGTGGCCGAGCCCACGGTGGAGGAGCGGCTCACGCCGGTCTATCCCACCACCGAAGGCCTGGGCACCAGGCGCCTGGCCGGCGTGATCGCCAAGGCGCTGGCGCTGCTGCCGCCCGACCGCGAGCTGGAGCTGATTCCGCCTGCGCTCGGCGCCGGCCACGGCCTCACGTCGCTGCGCGAAGCGCTGCTGTACGTGCATCGCCCGCCGCCGGATGCGCACCTGGGCGAGCTCACCCAGGGCCGCCATCCCGCGCAGCAGCGCCTGGCTTTCGAGGAACTGCTCACCCAGCACCTCAGCCTCAAGCGCATGCGCGCCGCGGTGAAGCAGCGGCACTCGCCGGCATTGGGCGGCGACGGCGTGCTGCGCGAGCGCCTGCTGCATAGCCTGCCGTTCCGGCTTACCGGCGCGCAGCAGCGCGTCAGCGAGGCCGTGGCCAAGGACATGGCCAGGACGCATCCCATGCTGCGGCTGGTGCAGGGCGACGTCGGCAGCGGCAAGACCGTGGTCGCCGCGCTGGCCGCGCTGGCCGCGGTGGAATCCGGCCGCCAGGTGGCGCTGATGGCGCCCACCGAGCTGCTGGCCGAGCAGCATCTGCGCAACTTCAGGCATTGGCTGGAGCCGCTGGGCATCGAGGTGGAATGGCTGGCCGGCAAGGTCACCGGCAAGGCGCGCACGCGCGCGCTGGAGCGCGTCGCCGCCGGCGCGCCGGTGGTGATCGGCACGCATGCGCTGATGCAGGAGGGGGTGGAGTTCGCGCGGCTGGGCCTGGTCATCGTCGACGAGCAGCACCGCTTCGGCGTGCAGCAGCGCCTGTCGCTGCGCGACAAGGGGCTGGAAGGCGACCAGGTGCCGCACCAGCTGGTGCTTACCGCCACGCCTATCCCGCGCACGCTGGCGATGAGCGCGTACGCCGACCTGGACGTCTCCTCCATCGACGAACTGCCGCCCGGCCGCACGCCGGTGCAGACCATCGCCATTTCCAACGCGCGCCGCATCGACGTGATCGAGCGCATCCATGCCGCCTGCCGCGAAGGGCGCCAGGTGTACTGGGTGTGCACCCTGATCGAGGAGACCGAGCAGCTGCGCGCGCAGGCTGCCGAAGTGGCGCACGCGGAACTCTCCGCGGCGCTGCAGGACTGCAAGGTAGGCCTGATCCACGGCCGCATGAAGCCGAAGGAAAAGCAGGCGGTGATGGACGCGTTCAAGGCCGGCGAGCTGGCCGTGCTGGTGGCCACCACGGTGATCGAGGTGGGCGTGGACGTGCCCAATGCCAGCCTGATGGTGATCGAGAACAGCGAGCGGCTGGGCCTGGCCCAGCTGCACCAGCTGCGCGGCCGCGTGGGTCGCGGCGCGGTGGCCTCCAACTGCGTGCTGCTGTACCAGCCGCCGCTGGGCATGCTGGCCAAGGAGCGCCTGCAGGTGATGCGCGACACCAACGACGGCTTCCGCATCGCCGAGAAAGACCTGGAACTGCGCGGCCCCGGCGAGGTGCTCGGCACGCGCCAGACCGGCCAGCTCAGCTTCCGCATCGCCGACCTTTCCCGCGACGCGCACCTGCTGCCGGCGGTGCAGGAAGTGGGCGCCGAGATGCTGCGCCACCACGCCGCCCAGGCCGAGCGGCTGATCGAGCGCTGGATCGGCGGCGCGGCGCGCTATGCGCATGCGTGAGCGGGGAACGGGGAACGCGACATCCATCCCCGCGCAACCGCGCAAGTCCCCGTTCCCCGCTCCCCGTTCCCCGTTCCCCGCCTTAAGCTATCCGGCTCACCGAAGGAAAGCCCATGACCAAGCCCCAGCTCCTGATCGACACCGACCCCGGCGTGGATGACGCGCTCGCGATCCTGATGGCCCATGCCCATGCCGACATCGCCGGCCTGAGCATCGCCGCCGGCAATGTGGGCCTGGGGCATACCGTGCGCAATGCGCGCACGCTGGTCGATCTGGTCGGCGGCGGCGTGCCGGTGTTTGCCGGCTGCCCGACGCCGCTGGTGCGCGGGCCGGAGGAAGACGCCGCTTTCGTGCACGGCATGGACGGCCTGGGTGACGTCGGCTTCGCCGAACCGGCTGCGGCGGCCGAAGCGGAGCAGGCCGCTCTGGCCCTGCTGCGGCTCACCCGCGAGCGCCCCGGCGAGCTGACCCTGGTGGCGCTGGCGCCGCTCACCAACGTGGCCCTGGCGCTGCGCCTGGACCCGACCCTGCCGCAGCGCGTGAAGCGCCTGGTGGTGATGGGCGGCGCGGTCACCGGGCATGGCAATACCGGCAACATTCCGGCGGAATTCAACGTCGGCTTCGATCCGGAAGCCGCCCACGTGGTGTTCGAGGCCTTCCCGCAGTTCGACCTGGTCGACTGGGAAGCCACCCTGCGCCATGCCTTCGACGAGGCGGAATTCGACCAGTGGCTGGCCGCCGGCGACAAGCGCGCCGAATTCTTCGGCCAGGTGTTCCGCACCGCCCGCGCCTTCAATGCCAGCAGCAAGCGCCGCGGCATCATCGCCGCCGATGCGCTCGCCATGGCAGTGGCGATCGACCCCTCCATCGTCACCCGCAGCGAGGAGCGCCACGTCGCGGTGGAGCTGGACGGCCGCCTTACCCGCGGCGCCACCGTGGTGGACTGGGGCGGCCGCCTGGGCCATCCGGCCAATGCGCGCATCGTGCTGGACGTGGACCAGGCGCGCTTCGCGGCCATGGTGAGACGCGCGCTGGGCGCGGCCTGAGCACCGGTCCCGGGGCAAGTGACTGACGCGCTTGCCCTTGGGTCGAAAGGGTCGCTATAATGCCGCTCTTTCGCCCACCGCTTTGAGTCCGTCATGAAGCCCGATATCCATCCGAATTACCGCCCGGTGGTGTTCCAGGATCTTTCGTCCGACTTCGCGTTCCTGACGCGTTCGACGATCGCCACCAAGGAAACCGTCAAGTGGCAGGACGGCAACGAGTACCCGCTGGTCAAGGTGGATATCTCCAGCCACTCCCACCCGTTCTACACCGGCAAGCAGAAGACCATCGAAACCGGTGGCCGCGTGGACAAGTTCCGCCGCCGCTACGCGCAGAAGTAATCTTCGCGCGACCGGTCAGCCGGGTTTCCGGCTGGCGATAAAGCCAAGCCAGTACACGGAGCATGGGGCGAGCGCAAGCTCGCCCCATGCTTTTTCGCGCCTGTCATCCGACCATTCGCCAAGGGATGTTCGCCGGGTGATGTGTGATAATGGCCGGCGTTGCATCGCGCCTTCCCCAGCGCGCTGCGCTTAATTCCCCCGCCTGGCGCACCACCCCCGGTGACCGGCGGCGACATTCGCTGAAGGAGGTTTCCGTGTCCGATACCAAGACCGTCAAGCTGGTGGATGAGTCGAACAAACGCAGCAGCGAGCTGCCCCTGCTGAGCGGCACGCTCGGCCCGGACTGCATCGACATCGGCAACCTGTACAAGGACACCGGCCACTTCACCTACGACCCGGGCTACGGCAGCACCGCCAGCACCAAGAGCGCCATCACCTACATCGACGGCGACCAGGGCGTGCTGCTGTACCGCGGCTACCCGATCGAGCAGCTGGCCGAGAAGTCGAGCTTCCTCGAGACGGCCTACCTGCTGCTCAACGGCGAGCTGCCCAGCAAGGGCGAGTTCGCCAAGTTCGAAGACGACATCACCCATCACACGATGATGCACGAGTCGCTCAAGGACTTCTTCAAGGGCTTCCACCACGACGCGCACCCGATGGCCATGCTGGCCGCCTCGGTCGCCTCGCTGTCGGCCTTCTACCACGACGATATCGACGTCGATAACGCCGAAGACCGCAAGCTGGCCGCGATCCGCCTGATCGCCAAGATGCCGACGATCGCCGCTGCCTGCTTCCGCTATTCGATCGGCTGGCCGTTCCGCTATCCGCGCAACAACCTCGAATACGTCGACCGCTTCCTGCACATGATGTTCGAAGTGCCGAGCGAGCCGCTGACCCTCAGCCCGGTTGCCGCCAAGGCGCTGGACCTGCTGTTCATCCTGCACGCCGACCACGAGCAGAACGCTTCCACCTCCACCGTCCGCCTGGTCGGTTCGACCGGCGCCAACCCGTACGCCTCCATCGCCGCGGGCATCACCGCGCTGTGGGGCCCGGCGCACGGCGGCGCGAACGAAGCGGTGCTGAAGATGCTCGAGGAGATCGGTACGGCCGACAAGGTCGAAACCGCCGTCAAGCGCGCCAAGGACAAGAACGACAACTTCCGCCTGATGGGCTTCGGCCACCGCGTGTACAAGAACTTCGACCCGCGCGCCAAGATCATCCGCGAGATGACCCACAAGGTGCTGGGCGAGCTGGGCGTCAACGACCCGCTGCTGGAAGTGGCGCTGAAGCTGGAAGAGGCGGCGCTGAAGGACGAGTACTTCGTCGAGCGCAAGCTGTACCCGAACGTCGACTTCTACTCGGGCATCATCTACAAGGCGCTCAACATCCCGACCGAGATGTTCACGGTGATGTTCGCCATCGCGCGTACCGCCGGCTGGATCGCCCACTGGATCGAGCAGCACGAAACCCCCGGCGCCCGCATCGGCCGCCCGCGCCAGATCTACACCGGCGCCGACGTGCGCAACTACGTGCCGGCCGACAAGCGCTGAGCGCTTAAGACCCCGCCACACGAAAACGCCCGGCCATGCCGGGCGTTTTCTTTTGCGTGGAAGGAAGGCGTCAGCGCAGCGCCGACGCCAGCTTGCGTTCGAAGTCGTCGTCTTCGCCGCCCTCGGCGACCAGGGCTTCCACCCCGGCCAGCGAGGCGCGGCGCATCGGTTTCTCGTCGATGCGGTCCAGCGGCGGCTGGCGCAGGGAATTCACCGGCAGCACGGTGAGATCGAACGGCAGTTCGTCGGCGGCGAACAGCAGCACCGGGTATTCGGCCTGTTCGTCGCGGCTCAGGCGCAGGCGGCGCGTCTGCGTTTCCACCGGCACGCCGTGCTCGCGTAGGTGCAGGATGACGGCCTCCGGATCGTCACTGAAAACGTGCAGGCACACGGCCGAATGGCTGTCCGCAGTGCCTTCCAGTACCGCGCCGACCAGCCGCGGCTCGTAGTCGCTGAGGAAGCGCATGGCTTCCAGGGCCGCCTCGCGGCGCTTCTGCAAAAGCTGCGGCTGGCTGTGCGCCTGAAAGATGCGCTGGTGCTCGCGCAGCGCTTCCTCGATCTCGTTGTTGCGGGGCAGTGCCTGGGTGTCGAAGATGCCGAGCCGCTCGGCGGCCTTGAGCTTGGCGTGATGAAAATCGCGGATGCCATGCTCGCTCATGAGGCGCGCGGCCTCCTGGGCGATACGCAGGCGGTTGCGCTGGACGCGGTCCTGCGCGTGGATGCGGTGATGCTCGCCTCGAGCCATGATCCTGGTCCCTCCTGGTCGTTGGTTGGAGGTGCGGCCGTTCGCTGACGGCCTCGCGGCGCAGCGGGTGGACCGGGCCACCCGCCTGTCGCGTCAGAAGATGTCGTACGCGTGCTGCTGGTCGGGATCCTCCTGCTGCTGGGTAGCCTGCTGGCGCAGGCGGTCCACGTCTTCCACCTTGAACATTTCCGGCATCGCATTGGGGTTGCCGGGTTCCGAGGGCAGGCCGCTGGAGCGGTCGATCTGTACCGTAGTGATGCCCGGGGGCATCGACAAGGTGGAGGAGGGGCGGTCCTTCAGGGCCGCGCCCATGTAGTCCATCCAGATCGGCAGCGCCGCCTTGGCGCCGAATTCGCCGCGGCCGAGCGAGCCGAAGTCGTCGAAGCCCACCCAGACGGCCGTGGAAAGGTCGCCGTTGAAGCCGACGAACCAGGCGTCGCGGTGCTCGTTGGTCGAGCCGGTCTTGCCGGCCAGGTCGTCGCGGCCCAGGGCCATGGCGGCCGCGCCGGTGCCGCGCCGGATCACGTCCTTCATCAGCGAGGTGACCAGGAAGTCGTTGCGCACGTCGATCACCTGCGGTGCCAGCGTCGGCGGGTGGTTGCCCTCATGCGCGTCGGCCGGCAGCACCGCGCCGCCCGTGGTGGCGGCGGCGGCCGGCGTGCCGGCGGCGGCCACCGGGTTGGCCGGGGCGGCGCTGGAGGAGGGCGGACCCGGCGGGCGGGTGTCGAGCAGGCGCTCCTGGCAGGTGCGGCAGGCGCGCGCCGGGTTGGCCACGTAGACCGGCTTGCCGTCGCGGTCGTCGATCTCGCTGATGAAGTAGGGCGTGACCAGGTAGCCGCCATTGGCGAACACCGCATAGCCGCGCGCCATGCCCATCGGCGATACCGAGGCGGTGCCCAGGGCCATCGAAAGATTCGGCGGCAGGGCGTCGGGCGAGAAGCCGAAGCGGGTGACGTAGTCGCGCGCATAGCGCACGCCGATGGCGTCCAGCAGGCGCACCGAGACCAGGTTCTTCGACTTCACCAGCGCTTCGCGCAGGCGGATCGGGCCGTCGAACTTGTCGTCGTCGTTGGACGGCGTCCACAGGCCGTCCGGGCGCGAGGGGTCGGGCAGGGCCAGCGGGGCGTCGTTGACGATCGAGGCCGGCGTGAAGCCGCGCTCGAACGCCGCCGAGTAGATGTAGGGCTTGAAGCTGGAACCCGGCTGGCGCGCCGCCATCACCGCGCGGTTGAACTTGCTGCGCAGGAAGTTGAAGCCGCCGACCAGGGCCTGCAGCGAGCCGTCCTCCGGGTTCACCGAGGCCAGCGCGCCCTGCACCTTGGGGATCTGCGCCAGTTCCCACTCGCCCTTGGCATTGCGCGCCACGCGGATGATGTCGCCGCGCTTGAGCACGGCCGCCACGTTCCTGGGCGGGGCGCCGACGCGGGTCTCGTTGACGTAGGGCTTGGCCCAGGCCACCGCGTCCTGGCCCAGCTGCACCTGCTCGCGGGTGGACAGGTAGACCGTGGCGTCGCTGGCGCCCACCCCGGTGACCACGCCCGGACGCAGGCCGGCGATGTCGGTATAGCTGGACAGGATGCGGTCGAAGTCCTCGTTGCCGGCGTTCTCGGCCAGCTCCTGGTGGTCCTCGGGGCCGCGCCAGCCATGGCGGCGGTCGTAGTCGATGAGGCCGGCGCGCATGGCGTCCACGGCGGACTGCTGCCGGGCGCTCTGCACCGTGGTCTTGATCACGTAGCCCTCGGTGAGGGCATCGTTGCCCAGGCGGTCCAGCGCCTGCAGGCGGACCATTTCGGCCAGGTAGGGCGCGTCCACCTCGATCGGCGGCTCGTGCGGGAAGGCGTTGTTGGGCTCGGCGATGGCCTGCTGGTACTCGGCCTGGGTGATGTAGCGGTTCGCCAGCATCTGCCCCAGCACCCAGTTGCGGCGCATCAGGCCGCGCTTGGGGTTGTTGATCGGATTGACCACCGAAGGCAGCTGGAAGGTCGAGGCGATCATCGCGCACTCGGCCACGCTGAGCTGGTCCAGCGACTTGCCGTAGTAGTACGAGGCGGCCGCGGCCACGCCGTAGGAGCGGTGGCCGAGGAACATCTTGTTCAGATAGAGCTCGAGGATCTGGTCCTTGCTCAACTCGTTCTCCATGCGCAGGGCGATGAAGATTTCGGTGAGCTTGCGCGAATACAACTTCTCGGGGCTCAGGAAGAAGTTGCGCGCAACCTGTTGGGTAATGGTCGAGCCGCCGGGGCCCTTGTCGCCGCCGGAGACGATCACGTGCCAGCCCGCGCGGGCGATGCCGTGCCAGTCGACGCCGGGGTGGCGGTAGAAATCGCCGTCCTCGGCCGACAGCACCGCATGCTTCAGCCGGTCGGGCACCGCGGCGATGCCGACGGGGATGCGCCGGGTTTCACCGAAGGTGGCGATCAGCTTGCCGTCCGCGCTCACGACGCGCAGCGGCACCTGCATGTGATAGTCCTTCAGGACCGCCACCGAGGGGATGCGCGGCGAGACCAGCCAATACGC
Source organism: Dyella sp. SG609 (assembly GCF_012275375.1). Lineage (GTDB taxonomy): Bacteria > Pseudomonadota > Gammaproteobacteria > Xanthomonadales > Rhodanobacteraceae > Dyella_D > Dyella_D marensis. Next base: position 38,912 of record NZ_JAAZQJ010000004.1, read on the forward strand.
CACACCTACTGCGGCGACCGCCAGCAGCAATCCGGTGAAAGCAAGGATCAGCACCCAGCGCAGCAGACGCTTGAGAATTTGCATGGTGTGGATATTGCGAGACCTGAGTCAAAACACGGCACAGTATAGATGTAGCACCATTTGCTTAACGGTACCGGCTGGCAGATTCCCACCTGCGGGTCACTGTTACGTCACAAAAAAGGCCGGGACGTGATTGGCGCTAATTGTGGATGCCGTCACGCCAAAACAGTCGAGATAGTTCGTGTAGGCCGTTGCCAATACGTTAATTTTTGGATTTAATGCCGTCGCGCACTCACCACTCAAATACGGTGCAGGCGTCCAGGGGCAAGGGGGAAAATCGTGGGGCTCTTTACACCCAAGAAGCCGCCGCTGATTGGCGTCGACATCAGTTCGACCGCCGTCAAGCTGCTGCAGCTCAGCCAGGCCGGTGGCCGCTATCGCGTGGAACACTACGCGGTCGAGCCACTGCCCCCCAATGCCGTGGTCGAAAAGAACATCGTCGAAGTCGAGGCGGTGGGCGAAGCGATCCGGCGCGCGGTGGCCCGTTCGGGCACCAAGCTCAAACACGCTGCCGCGGCGGTCGCCGGTTCCGCGGTGATCACGCGCATCATCCCGATGTCCAGTGATTTGTCCGAAGAAGATCTCGAAGGACAGATCCAGGTCGAAGCGAACCAGTACATCCCGTATCCGATCGAGGAAGTCAGCCTCGATTTCGAGGTGCTGGGTCCGGTGCGCGACAACCCCGAAATGAACAACGTGCTGCTCGCCGCGTCGCGCACCGAGAACGTCGACATGCGCGTCGCCGCGCTCGACCTCGGCGGCATCAGCGCCAAGGTGGTCGACGTCGAAGCCTTCGCGATGGAGAACGCCTTCGCGATGGTGGCCGACCAGCTCAACGTCGGCCGCGACGCGCTCGTCGCCGTGATCGACATCGGCGCCACCATGACCACGCTGTCGGTGCTGCGCAACCAGCGCACCATCTACTCGCGCGAGCAGGTGTTCGGCGGCAAGCAGCTCACCGACGAAATCATGCGCCGCTACGGCCTCTCCTACGAGGAAGCCGGCCGCGCCAAGCGCAAGGGCGGCCTGCCGGAGTCCTACGAGACCGAGGCGCTGGAGCCGTTCAAGGAATCGCTGATCCAGCAGATCAGCCGCCTGCTGCAGTTCTTCTTCGCAGGCAGTGAATACAGCAAGGTCGACCAGGTGGTGCTCGCCGGCGGCTGCGCCTCCATCGAAGGCCTGTGCCCGATGCTCGAGGAGCAGCTGGGCGTGTCCTGCGTGGTGGCCAATCCCCTGGCGCGCATGTCGCTGTCGCCGCGCGTGCAGGCGCAGCAGCTGGCCCAGGATGCGCCGGCGCTGATGATCGCGGTCGGCCTCGCCATGAGGAGCTTCGACTGATGGCACGCATCAACTTACTTCCCTGGCGCGCGGAACGCCGCAAGCATCGCGAGCGCGAGTTCTTCATGCAGCTCGGCGCGGCGATCGTCGCGGCGATCCTGTTCGTGCTGGTGTGGATGACCTGGATGGACCAGCGCATCGGCAACCAGAACGAGCGCAATACCTATCTGCAGGGCGAGATCGCGCAGCTCGACGAACGCATCGCCAAGATCAAGGATCTCGAGAAAGTCCGCGAGCGCCTGCTGGCGCGCAAGCAGATCATCGAGCAGCTGCAGGCCAACCGTTCGCAGATGGTCCACCTGTTCGACGAACTGGTGAAGACCATTCCCGCCAGCGCCCGCCTCAGTGGCCTCAAGCAGGTCGGCGAGTCGATGTCGCTCGACGGCGTCGCCCAGTCCAACGCCAGCGTCGCCGAATACATGCGCAACCTCGAAGCCTCGCCGTGGATGGGCCACGCGGACCTGCGCAAGACCGAGAACACCCACGGCGATTCGCGCATGCCTTACGTGTTTGGCCTCGACGTCGCGCTCAGCAAGCCCAAGCCCGACGAGGGCGCGGACGCCGAGCACACGCCGGTGCAGCCGGCCGGTGCCGCCAGCGCCGCGGCTCCCGCCGCGCCGGCTCCGTCCGGCACCGCCGCCCGCCAGGCTCTCGGCTCCGCCGCGCAGGCGCTGACCGCTCCGCCGGCCAAGCCCGCCCAGCCCGCCGCTGCCGCACCGCAGGCTCCCAAGCCGACCAACGCGCCGCCCAGTGCGCCGGCCAACGGGGGGGCCAAGCCATGAGTTTCATCAGCGATCTGCGCAACCTCGACCGCAACAACATCGGCGGCTGGCCCAAGTCGGCCAAGATCACCTTCATCGTGCTGCTGTTCGCGGTGGTCAGCTTCATCGGCTGGTACTCGATCATCAGCAACCAGCAGGACGAGCTGACCCAGCTCGCCGGCAAGGAAGAACAGCTCAAGCAGGAGTTCGCCCAGAAGCAGGCCAAGGCGGTCAATCTCGAAGCGCTGCAGCAGCAGCTCGACGAGATGCAGGACATGCTGCGCCAGCTGCTGCGCCAGCTGCCCAGCCGCACCGAGATGCCTGAGTTGCTGGTCGACATCTCCCAGACGGCGCTGTCCGCGGGCCTGGAGACCGAGCTGTTCCAGCCGGGCGCCGAGATCCCCAAGGACTTCTACGCCGAGAAGCCGATCCAGCTGCGCATGGTGGGCAACTACCACCAGTTCGGCACCTTCATCAGCGGCGTGGCCTCGCTGCCGCGCGTGGTGATCCTGACCCTGCACGACGTCTCGCTGACGCCGAAGGACAAGGGCGGCACCCTGGTGCTGCAGGGCACGGTCAAGACCTATCGCTATCTGGAAGACGACGAAAGCGCGGAGGCCAAGGCCGCCAATGCCAAGTCGTCCGGTGCCAAGAACGGGGGGCAGAAATGAGCAAGACCACAGCCCTCCGCGCCGCACGCGTCGCGCTGGCCATCGGTGCCGTACTGATGCTGGCCGGCTGCACCCGCGGCATGTCGGACCTGCGCGACTGGGTTTCGCAGGAGAAGCAGAAGAAGGGTGCGCCGATTCCGCCGCTGCCCGTCATCAAGACCTTCGAAACCTTCCTCTACAACGACCAGGACCGCCGCGACCCGTTCAGCCCCAGCACCGCTGAGCTGGACAACGGCGCCTCCAACGGGCCGCGCCCCGACCAGGACCGTACCAAGGAGCCGCTGGAAGCGTTCGCGCTGGACAGCCTCAAGATGGTCGGCACGGTCGGCACCGGCAACGGCATCGAAGTGCTCATCAAGGATCCTACCGGGGTGATCCACCGGACCCACCGCGGCGAGTACATGGGCCAGAACTACGGACACGTCACCGCCATCGCCGAAGACCACATCGAGCTGGTCGAACTGGTGCCTAACGGCAACGGCGGTTGGATGGAACGCTCAGCCAGCATCGCGCTTGGCGAGAAATAAGAATCACAGGGGCTGATGCAATGACGAACCTCAACAAACCAGTCCAGGGCCGTGTCATGCGCCATGCGAGTCGTCGCTTGTTCACCGCACTGCTGATCGCAGGCGCCGCGTGGTCGGGAATCGCGGCTGCCGCGACCAACACCTTGCGCGAGATCAGCTACGACACCCTGCCGGGCGGCAAGATCGAGCTGCACCTGAACTTCGCCCAGGGCCCCGTGCCCGAGCCGAAGATCTTCACCACCGGCAATCCGCCGCGCATCGCGATCGACCTGCCCGACACCGAGAACTCGGCCGCGCGCCATCTCGACATCGGCAAGGGCTCGACCATGGGCGTCTCGGCGATCGCCGCCGGCGGCCGCACCCGCGTGGTGGTCGAGCTGATCCGCGACTCGTCCTACCGCTCGCGCGTCGAAGGCAACAGCCTGGTGTTCACCGTCAACAACGGCACCGACGCGCAGACCACCACCACGGCGTCCACCATCGACCCGTCCAAGGCGCTGCCGTCCTCGGCCGCCGGTCCCGCGGTGTCGAACATCGACTTCCGCCGCGGTCCGAACGGCGAAGGCCGCGTGCTGATCAACTTCAGCGGCGCCGGCGCCAATGCGGACATGAAGCGCGAAGGCGACAAGGTGGTGGTCAACCTCGACCACGTGAACCTGCCCGCCAACCTCGCCCAGCGCCTGGACGTGCTCGACTTCGCCACGCCGGTGCAGTCGGTCACCACCAAGGCCGGCACGCGCGGCGGCGCCCGCATGGAAATCGCCATCAAGGGCAACGTGGACACCTCGGCCTACCAGACCGGCGACCAGTACGTGGTCGAGGTCGCGCCGAAGAAGGTGGCCCCGGGCACCGGTCCGGACGGCAAGCCGCTGCGCGGCCAGGAGCCGACCTACAGCGGCAATCGCGTCACCTTCAACTTCCAGGACATCCCGGTCCGCTCGGTGCTGCAGCTGATCGCCGACATGTCCGGCCAGAACCTGGTGGCCTCCGACACCGTCGGCGGCGCGATCACCCTGCGCCTGGTCAACGTGCCGTGGGACCAGGCACTGGACGTGGTGCTGCGCGCCAAGGGCCTGGACAAGCGCCGTAACGGCAACGTGATCTGGATCGCTCCGCAGGAAGAACTGGCCAAGTACGAGCAGAGCGTGGCCGAGGCCCGCCTGAAGGCCGAGGACACCGCCGAGCTGGTCACCGACTACGTGCCGATCAGCTACGGCAAGGCGCAGGACATCGCCAAGCTGCTGACCCAGGGCAGCATGACCGGTACCGGCGGCAGCGGTGGCGGCAATGGCGGCGGCCGCGGCTTCCTGTCCTCGCGCGGCAGCGTCTCCTTCGACGAGCGCACCAACACCCTGCTGATCAACGACAACCCGCAGAAGATCCGCGAGCTGCGCGAACTGATCTCGGTGCTCGACCGTCCGGTGCAGCAGGTGCTGATCGAGTCGCGCATCGTGGTGGCCACCGACACCTTCACCCGCGAGCTCGGCGTGAAGTGGGGTGTGCAGGCCACGCACACCACCGACAGCGGCAACGTGATCTCGACCAGCCCGAGCGGCGACAACGCTTCCGGACTGGGCATCAACACCAGCAACGTCCGCAATCAGTACGCGTACGATCTGCAGAACTGGATCAACGGCGGCCGCGTCGGCAATCCGCCGAAGCCGGGCACCATCACCTACCAGACCGGCGGCAACAACGGCTACAACGTCAATCTTCCGGTGTCCAACCCGGCCGGCCAGCTGGGCCTGGCGATCCTGGGCCGCAACTACCTGGTCGACCTGGAACTGTCGGCCGCCCAGACCGAAGGCCGCGGCGAAGTGATCTCCAGCCCGCGCGTCATCACCGCCAACCAGCAGGAAGCGGTGATCCGCCAGGGCCAGGAAATCGGCTACGTCACCTACCAGAACAGCGGCGGCACCGCCGGCGGCACCGCGCCGACCGCGTCCGTGCAGTTCAAGGACGCCGTGCTGGAGCTGAAGGTCACCCCGACCATCACCGCCGACAACCGCGTCTACCTCGCCATCAACGTGAAGAAGGATGCGCTGGCGCAGTTCGTCGACACGCCGAACGGCAAGGTGCCGCAGATCGACACCCGCGAGATCAACACCTCCGTGCTGGTGGACAACGGCCAGACCGTGGTGCTCGGCGGTATCTACGAGATCACCAAGCAGAACACCATCACCAAGGTGCCTGGCCTCGGCGACATCCCCGGCCTCGGCGCGCTGTTCCGCAAGACCTCGCGCCAGAACGACAAGGCCGAGCTGCTGATCTTCGTCACCCCGCGCATCCTGAGCGACAGCCTGCGCTGAGCGGAGCAGACGATCGAACGAAGAAGGGCGGCCACCGGCCGCCCTTTCTTTTTGCGCCGGCCGCTGGTCGCCTTTTTCTTCGTGCGGAGCGTCGGGCATCGCCCTTGCTGTGCCATCAGTCGCGCCCCCGCGCCGGTTGCGCCTCGCTAAACTTCCGGAACCTGCCGCTGTCTGTAGGCGGATCAAGCCGGATGGAAACCCGATGGATATGCCCGAGAGTCAAGCGTCGTCGCGGCTGCAGCAGGCCTTCACGCGTCTGCGCGAAGAACTGCAGCAGAGCATCGTCGGCCAGCCGCACCTGATCGACTGCCTGCTCGTCGCGTTGCTCGCCGACGGCCACCTGCTGGTGGAAGGCGCGCCGGGCCTGGCCAAGACCACCGCGGTGAAGGCGCTGGCCGGGCGCATCGAGGCGGATTTCCACCGCGTGCAGTTCACCCCGGACCTGCTGCCGGCCGATCTCACCGGCACCGACATCTTCCGTCCGCAGTCGGGCAGCTTCGAATTCGAACGCGGCCCGCTGTTCCACAACATCGTGCTGGCGGACGAGATCAACCGCGCGCCGGCCAAGGTCCAGTCCGCCCTGCTCGAAGCCATGGCCGAGCGCCAGATCACCATCGGCCGCAGCACCTGGCGGCTGCCCGAGCTGTTCATGGTGATGGCCACGCAGAATCCGATCGAACAGGAAGGCACCTTCGCGCTGCCCGAAGCGCAGCTCGACCGCTTCGTGATGCACGTGACCATCGGTTATCCGGATGCCGCCTCGGAACTGGCCATCCTGCGCCTGGCGCGCGAACAGGCGCGGCGCAGCCTGCATCCGCAGCCGGAGCCGCCGCCCACCTTGAGCCAGTCCGACGTGTTCGCCGCGCGCGAAGCGGTGCTGGCGGTGCATATGGCGCCGGCGCTGGAGTCGTATATCGCGCAGCTGGTGCTGGCCAGCCGCGATGCCGGCGCCTACGGCCCGCAGCTGAAGCGCTGGATCGCCTGGGGCAGCAGCCCGCGCGCCACCATCGCGCTGGACCGCTGCGCCCGCGCGCAGGCCTGGCTGGCCGGCCGCGACTACGTGCTGCCGGAAGACGTGCACACGCTGGCCCACGACGTGCTGCGCCATCGCATCCTGCTCAGCTACGAGGCCGAAGCCGAAGGCATCCGCAGCGACCAGGTGGTGACGCGCCTGCTGGAGCTCGTGCCCCTGCCGTGAGCGCCGTGCTGCCACCCGCCGCGGACGGCGACGGACGCGCCAGCGTCGCGCTTGCCGAATTGCTCGCCCTGCGTGCCCGCGCGGCGCGCAAGCCGCTGTCGCCGCGCCGCAGCCGCGCCACGCCGTCCGGCCCGCAGGCCAGCCGCGTGCATGGCCGCGGCATGGACTACGCCGAATCGCGCGCCTACCAGCCCGGCGACGACATCCGCCGGCTCGACTGGCGCCTCACCGCGCGCAGCGGAAAGCTGCACACCAAGCTGTTCCAGGAAGAACGCGAAGGCCGCCTGCTGGTGCTGCTGGATACGCACGGCAGCATGCGCTTCGGCACCCGCGCCCGCTTCAAGTCGGTGCAGGCGGCGCGCGCCGCGGCGCTGGCCGGATGGCTCGCCGCGCGTGCCGGCGAGCGCGTCGGCGCGCTGGCTTTCGGCGAACGCCGGCATCTGCTGCGTCCGCAGGGCAGCACGCGCGGTGCGCTCGCGCTGTGCGGCGCGCTGGCGGCGTGGGATGCGGAACGCAGCACCGCCGCCGCGGCGGAGCCGCTGTCCGAAGCGCTGATGCGCGCCGGCCGCCTGATGCACGGCGCCAGCCGCGTGCTGCTGATCAGCGACGGCCTCAGCGCCGACGAAGCCGCGAAGGGTCGATTGATCGACCTCGCCCGCCATACCGACGTGTCCGTGCTGATCGTCGGCGATGCGCTGGAACTGGCCTCCGCGCCGCCCGGCCGCTATCCGCTGGAACACGGCGGCCTGCGCCGCGAAGTGGTGCTGTTCGGCGATCGCCAGCGCCGCGATTTCCAGCAGGCGCTCGGCGCCGGGCAGATGAAGCTGGCCGCGCTGGCGCGCTCGCTCGGCCTGCCGCACCGCGTGATCGACACCGTCGCCGATCCGCTCGATCCCGTCGCCGCGCTGCTGGCCGGCGCCAAGGCCGGCGCATGATGCCCGCCGCCACGCCGCCGCCGGATGGCCCGGTCCTGCGCGATATCCATCTGCCGCCGGATCCGTCGTGGTGGCCGCCCGCACCGGGCTGGTGGATGCTCGCCGCGCTGCTCCTGATCGCCGGCGCGCTGGCCTGGTGGCTGCTGCGCCGGCGCCGCCTGCAGCGCGAGCGCATCGCCGCCGCGCTCGCCGGCATCGACGCGCTCGAACGCGCGCATGCGCAACAGCCGCAGCGCCTTGCCGCCGAATTGCATCAGCTGCTGCGGCGCGCGGCGCGCGCCTACGATCCGGCGGCCACGCATCATCGCGGCGACGCATGGCGCCGCTGCCTCGCACGGATTCCCGTCGATGCAACAACGCTGGATCGCCTCATCGCACTCGAAGACGCCATGTTCCGCCCGTCCACGCGCAGCACGGACATCGCCGACATCGCCGCTGCCACGCGCCGCTGGCTTGCACTTGCGCTGCAGCCGCGCCGGACGAAACGGCTGACCGCCGCCGCGCAAGGGGCCAGCCGTGCTTGAATTCGCCTGGCCCTGGATCGCCCTGCTGCTGCCGCTGCCCTGGCTGCTGTGGCGCTGGCTGCGCCCGGCCGCGCCGGGGCAGGCGCTGCATCTGCCGCATCCGCAATTGCGCCTGGCGGTGGTCGCGCAGAACGCGCGCGAGGGCGGCCGCATGTGGTGGCTGGTGCTGGCCTGGATCTGCCTGGTCGCCGCCGCCGCGCGGCCGCAGTGGGTGGGTCCGCCGCAGGCGCAGCAGCGCAGCGGGCGCGCCATGATGCTGGCGGTCGACCTGTCCGGCAGCATGCGCCTGGAAGACATGAAGCTCGCCGGCCAGGCGGTCAGCCGCTTCGGCGCGGTCGAAGCGATCGCCACCGACTTCATCGCGCGCCGCAGCGGCGACGAAATGGGCCTGATCCTGTTCGGCACGCGCGCCTTCCTGGTCACGCCGATCACCTACGACCTCGGCGCGGTCAGCGCGCAGCTGCAGGGTTCCACCGTCGGCCTGGCCGGCACCGAGACGGCGATCGGCGATGCGGTGGCGGTGGCGGTGAAGCGCTTGTCCGCGCTGCCGGAACAGGCGCGCGTGCTGGTGCTGCTCACCGACGGCGTCAACAACGCCGGCAGCATCGCGCCGCTGGACGCGGCGCGCGCCGCCAAGGCCGCCGGCGTGCGCGTGTACACCATCGGCATCGGCGCCACCGAAATGCGCGTGCCGGATTTCTTCGGTTCGCGCGTGGTGAATCCTTCCGCCGACCTGGACGAAGGCATGCTGCGGACCATGGCCTCGCAGACCGGCGGCCGCTATTTCCGCGCCACCGACACCAGCGAGCTGGCTGCGGCGTACCACACCATCGACACGCTCGAACCGATGCCGCAGCACGGCCCGGAACTGCGCCCGCGGCATGAGCTGTTCGACCGCCCGCTGCTCGCCGGCATGGTCTGTTTCGTGTTCGCCATCGTGCTCACCCGGCGCCGCAGCGGCGCCAGGGCGGCCGCATGATGACCGCCTTGCACGACTTCCACTTCCTGCATCCGTGGTGGCTGCTCGGCCTGCTGCTGGCGCCGCTGGCCTATGCGCTGGCCGCGCGCGGCGGACAGGAGCGGCGCGAGCTGGCGCGGCTGGTCGATCCGGAGCTGCTGCCGCACGTGCTGTACGGGCAGGGCGGCCACAGCCGCTGGCCGGCGGCCTTGCTGGCCTCCGGCGCGGTGCTGGGCTTTCTGGCGCTGGCCGGCCCGGCCTGGGACCGCGTGGCCTCGCCGCTGTACGCCAGCCGCGCGGCGCAGGTGGTGGCGGTGTCGCTGTCGCGGCACATGCTGGCCAAGGACGTCGCGCCCAGCCGCATCGACCGCGCGCGCTACAAGGCACGCGACCTGCTGGCGGCGAACCGCGGCGGCCTCAACGGGCTGGTCGCCTATGCCGGCGAATCCTTCAGCGTGGCGCCGCTCACCTCCGACGCCAACGCGCTCGACGACCTGCTCGACTCGCTCGCCCCCGACACCATGCCCACCGACGGCAACGACGCCGCCTCGGCGATCGAGCGCGCCGCCGGCATGATCCGTGCGGCCAAGGCCGGCAGCGGCCGCATCGTGCTGATTACCGACACCGCCGACACGGCCGCGCAGGAAGCCGCGCGCAAGGTGCGCAACGAGGGCATCAGCGTGTCCGTGCTGGGCGTCGGCACGCCGCAGGGCAGTCCGGTGCCCGACGGCGACGGCGGCCTGCTGCGCGACGCGCACGGCGAAGTCGTGGTGACGCGCCGCGACGACGATGCGCTGCGCGCGCTGGCCGCCGCCGGCAACGGCCGCTACGTGCCGATGAGCGACGACAACCGCGACATCGCCGCGCTCAAGCCGGGCGACGCCGGCACCCAGGCCATCGTGCGCGCCGACGGCGAGCACGGCGACGAATGGCAGGACCGCGGCCCCTGGCTGCTGCTGCCGCTGCTGGCGGTGCTCGCGCTGGCGTTCCGCCGCGGCTGGCTGCTGCTGGTGCCGCTGGTGGCATTGCCGCTGCTGCCGTCCACCGCGCAGGCCGGCAGCTGGAGCGATCTGTGGCGCCGGCCGGATCAGCAGGCTGCCGCCGCGCTGCGCCAAGGCGATGCGAAACGCGCGCAGGAACTCGCGCATGATCCTGCGCTGCGCGCCGCCGCGTCCTACCGCAACGGCGATTACGCGGGTGCCGCGGCCGCGTGGCAGGACCAGGCCGGCGCCGATCCGGCCTACAACCTCGGCAACGCGCTGGCCAAACAGGGCCGCTACAAGGAAGCCATCGAGGCCTACGACCGCGCGCTGAAAGCCGATCCCGCGCATGCCGACGCCAAGGCCAACCGCGACGCCGTCGAAGAATGGCTGCGCAAGCATCCGCCGCAGGACCAGCCCGGGCAGGACGACAAGCAGAAGAAGAAAGGCGACGGCAAGGGCAGCGACAAGGACCAGGCCGGCAAGGGCGACGACCGTCCCGACGAAAAGAAGGAAGGCGAGCAGAAGCCCGGCCAGAACGAATCGAAAGACGGCGGCGGCTCCGATTCCAAGCGCGACGCCTCCGGCCAGGCCAAGCAGGACGGCAACGCGGCCGAGAAGCCCGGGCAGGGCGAAGCCAAGCCGCCCTCGGCGCAGGAACAGGCCGAACAGAAAGCGCGCGCCGAAGAAGCCCGCAAGGCGCTGAGCGCGCAGATGGACCAGGCGCTGCGCGAAGGCAAGCAAGGCCAGCGCGAAGGCACCCACGAACTCGGCGCGATGTCGCCGGACGACCCGCAGGCCAAGCTGCCCGCCGACGTGCGCCGCGCGCTGCAGCGCGTGCCCGACGACCCCGGCGCGCTGCTGCGCCGCAAGTTCGAACTGGAATACCGGCAGCGCCATGGCGGCGCCGGGGAGGAAGATTGATGGCTTCGTCGCGCCTGCGCTGGTGGCTGTGCCTGCTGCTGTGCTGCCTGCCCTGGCTGGCTTCCGCGGCCGACGTGCGCGCGGTGCTCGACCGCGGCAGCGTGCAGCTCGGCGAAACCGTCACCTTGAATCTGAAGGTCTCCGGCGGTTCGGTCGGCACGCCGGATCTGTCCGTGCTCGACAATGATTTCGAGGTGCTGGGCACCTCGAGCAATTCCAGCCTCAGCATCGTCAACGGCAAGCGCACTTCGGAATTCACCTACGGCATCGCGCTGCGGCCCAAGCATGTCGGCCGCCTGACCATTCCTGCGATCGCGCTTGCCGGCGGCAGCACCGAGCCGGTGCAGCTGGAAGTGACGGCGCCCGATCAGCAGGCCGCCGCGGCCGCGGGCAAGGACGTCTTCGTCGAAGCGGTGGCCGAGCCGCGCAATGCCTATGTCGGCCAGCAGATGTCCTTCGTGGTGCGGCTGTTTTTCGCCGCCAGCCTCAGCAATGGCGCGATGGACGAGCCGCAGGCCGACGGCGCGGAGCTGAGCAAGCTCGGCGACGACAGCAACTACCAGGCCGAGCGCGGCGGCCGCCGCTACAACGTGATCGAGCGCCGCTACGCGCTGATCCCGCAGCATGCGGGGCATATCCAGGTCGGCCCGGTCTCGTTCCAGGGCGAGCTGATCGACATGGCCGACCCCAACAGTTTCTTCGGCAGCACGCGCGCGATGTCGGCCGCATCCGCGCCGGTATCGATCGACGTGCGCGCCGTGCCCGCTGCCGCGGGCAAGACCGCCTGGCTGCCCGCGCGCGCGCTGTCGCTGGCGATGGAAGCGCCGCCGGAACCGACGCAGCTGCGCGCCGGCCAGCCGCTCAATCTCACCATGACGGTGCAGGCCACCGGCCTGCCGTACGAATCGCTGCCGGCGCTGAGCCTGCCGCGGATCGACGGCGCCACGGTGTATCCGGACAAGCCGGTCAACGGCACGCGCGTCGACGGCGCCTGGTTGTCCGGGCGGCGCCAGCAGTCGTTCGCGGTGGTGCCGGGCAAGCCGGGCGAGCTGGTGATTCCGGCCACCACGCTGACCTGGTGGAATACGCAGACCGACAAGGCCGAGGTCGCGACCATTCCCGAGCATCGCTACACCGTGCTGCCGGCGGTGGGCGCACCTGCCACGGCGGCGTCGGTGGCGACACCGGAAGCGACGGAGGCGCCGGTCGCTGTCACTACGTCGGCAGACGCCACGCCGTGGCGCTGGATCGCCCTGGGCAGCATCGGACTGTGGCTGCTCACCTTGCTCGGCTGGTGGGCGCTGCGCCGTGCCACGCCGGCGCAGCGCAAGCCCGCGGCGGAAGCCCCGGCCAGCGACCGCCAGCGCCGCGCCGCCTTCCTCGCCGCCGCGCGCGGCAACGACGCGGCGGCCCAGGCACACAGCCTGCTTGCGTGGGCGCAGACCGAGCGTCCTGGCCTGGTGAATCTCGGCGCGCTTGCCGCGGCGCTCGCTTCGGCGCCGCAGCGCGAAGCCATCGCCACCCTGCAGAAGCGCCTGTATGCGACCGACGGCGCCGCGCCTTCCGGCGAGGCGCTTGCTGCGGCCTTCCGCGACGGCTTCCAGTGGCATGCCGCGGCGCCGCCGCCGGCCGATCCTTCCGGCCTGCCGCCGCTTTATCCGTTCAAGCTGGACTGAGCGCGGCGCGCCACACCGCGGCCATGCGTGCGTCGAAGCAGCACAGCAGGACACGCAGGTCGCCGTGCTCGCGCAGGTCGTCGCGCAGCGCGGCGATCGCCACCGCCGCGGCCTGTTCCGGCGGATAGCCGTAGACGCCGCAGCTGATGGCGGGAAACGCGATGCCGGCGATGCCGCGCGAGCGCGCCAGGCGCAGGCTTTCCCGATAGCAGCTCGCCAGCAGCGCAGGTTCGCCCGCGCCGCCGCCATGCCATACCGGCCCCACCGTGTGGATCACATAGCGCGCGGGCAGGGCGAAGCCCGAGGTGATGCGCGCCATGCCGGTGGGGCAGCGCACGCCGGGCGAGACCTGCGGCAGCGCGCGGCAGGCTTCCAGCAGGGCGGGGCCGGCGGCGCGGTGGATGGCGCCGTCCACGCCGCCGCCGCCGAGCAGGCCGGGGTTGGCCGCGTTGACGATGGCATCTACATCGAGCTGGGTGATATCGGCGATGATGATTTCGATGGCCATGGCGATAAACGCTATAACGAAAGCCGCTATGTCGTGATTGGCGTGGTTTCGCAGGTTTTTGCGCCGTATGCTTGCCGCCGGGGCGCCCGCAGGGGCGGAGGGTTCGGGAAACACATGAAGACTGAAGACATCTCGTTCGGCTATCTGCTCAACGACGTCACCTTGCTGTTCCGCAAGCATTTCGACCGGCGCGCGGTGAAATTCGGGTTGACGCGCGCGCAGTGGCGCGCGACCAAGGTGCTGTACCACCGCGAAGGCCTGCGCCAGACCGAGCTGGCGGAATTCCTGGAAATGGAGCCGATCGCCGTGGGCCGCGTGATCGACCGCCTGCAGGCGGCCGGTTTCGTCGAGCGCCGCGCCGATCCGCGCGACCGCCGCGCCTGGCGCCTCTACGTGACCGAGCAGGCGCGCGGGGTAATCGCGGACATGGAGCTGATCGGGCGCGGCCTGCGCAAGGACGCTACCAAGGGCATCGAACTGCACGAGATGCAGCAGGCCATGGACGTGCTCAACCGCATCAAGGACAACCTTCAGGCGCTGGACCAGCCCGGCGACTCGGAAGATCCTGCGACCGGCTAACCTTACGCCATGCTTACGATGGTCATGCCAGTGCCATTGGTCCTTGTGAGACTTTAGGAATTCTCCCGGCATAGTACGGGTCTTTTGGGCGTGCACGGTTGCCGCCATTCCGAAGTCCCGGCGAAGGATCGCGGGTCAGCATGCGTCGCGATCCTGGGAGGGAGCGCGGCGCCGGCCGAACAAGTCCGAGAGTTCCCATGCCCTGGAAGAAACTGCTCCTTATCGTGCTGGCGGTAGCGCTGCTTGGCGTCGCCATGCTCGTGTTCCGCGGCCGCCAAGAAACCACGCCTGCGCTGGGCAAGGGCGGCGGCGCGCAGGCCGGCGAAGTGCCGGTGCAGGTGGCCACCGCCACGCGCGGCGACGTCGACCTCAGCCTGAAGCTGGTCGGCCGCGCCGAGGCCTTTTCCACCGTGACCTTGCGCTCGCGCGTTTCCGGCCAGCTGCAGACCCTGGCCTTCAAGCCCGGCGCGCAGGTGAAGCGGGGCGAGCTGCTGATCCAGATCGATCCCAGCCTGCTCAAGGCGCAGCTCGACCAGGCGCGCGGCACCGTGGCCAAGGACCAAGCCCAATGGGTCAAGGCGCAGGCCGACCAGCAGCGCTACACCGACATGCTGGCCAAGGGCTTCGTGTCCAAGGCCGACTACGACACTTACCAGGCCAACCTCGGCGTGGCCAAGGCCACCTTGCAGAGCGACCTGGCCCTGCAGGAAACCGCGCAGACCCAGCTCGACTACGCGCGCATCGTGGCGCCGTTCGACGGCGTGATCGGCTCGCCGCTGGTGTGGCCCGGCGCGCAGATCACCGCCGACAGCACCGACATCGTGGTGCTCAACCAGATCGAACCGATGCGCATCGCCTTCAGCATTCCCGAGGAAAGCCTCGCCGCGCTACGCGCCGCTCAGGCGCGCGGGCAGGTCGCCGTGCAGGCAGCGATTCCCGGCGACAAGGGCCAGCCGCTGGCCGGCACGCTGGAATTCATCGACAACGCGGTGGATGCCACCACCGGCACCATCGTGGTGAAGGGCCGCTTCGAGAATACCGACCACCGCCTCACCGCCGGCCAGTTCGTGCAGGTGACCCTGCCGACCACGCGTATCGCCAACGCCGTGAGCGTGCCGGTGGAAGCGCTGCAGAGTTCGGCCAAGGGCAGCTTCGTGTTCGTGCTGGGCCACGACGGCAAGGTGCAGCAGCGCTACATCACGCCGGGGCCGACCGCCGGCCAGCGGCTGGTGGTCGACAAGGGCCTGGATGCCGGCGAGCAGGTGGTGACCGAGGGCCAGATGCTGCTGGTCGACGGCGCCCGCGCCAAGGTCAAGGCGGGAGGCGGCTGACGCCATGAGCCTGCCCGAGCTGTGCATCCGCCGACCGGTGATGACCACGCTGCTGATGGCGGCGCTGCTGGTGTTCGGCATCGCGGCGTATCCGCGGCTGGCGGTGAACGAGCTGCCGAATGTCGACTTTCCCACCATCAGCATCAGCGCCAGCCTGCCGGGCGCCTCGCCGGAGACCATGGCCTCCGCGGTGGCCACGCCGCTGGAGTCCCAGCTGTCGACCATTGCCGGCATCAGCTCGATGAGTTCGACCAGCGCGCTGGGTTCCACCAGCATCACGCTGACCTTCGAGCTGGACCGCAATATCGACGGCGCCGCGCAGGACGTGCAGTCCGCCATCTCCGCCGCGCTGCGCCAGCTGCCGAAGGAAATGACCACGCCGCCCACCTTCCGCAAGGTGAATCCGGCCGACGCGCCGATCCTGTTCCTCACCATGACCTCGTCCACCTTGCCCCTGTCGCAGGTGGACGAATACGCCGAGACCGAACTGGCGCAGCGCCTGTCGATGGTCGACGGCGTGGCGCAGGTGAACGTGTACGGCTCGCAGAAATATGCCGTGCGCGTGAGCGTGGATCCGGCGCGGCTGGTCGGCACGGGCGTGGGCATCGACCAGGTGCAGGCGGCGATCGCCGCGGCCAACGTCAACCAGGCCACCGGCTCGCTGTACGGCACCCGCCAGCAGCTGCCGATCCGCAGCGAAGGCCAGCTGATGCGCGCCGACGCCTACAACGACGTGGTGGTGGCCTACCGCAACGGCGCCCCGGTGCGCATCCGCGACCTGGGCCGCGCTTTCGACAGCGTGCAGAACGACCTGGCGGCGAGCTGGTACAACGGCGAGCGCGCCATCGTGCTGGCGATCCAGCGCCAGCCCGGCGCCAACACCGTGGAAACGGTGGACCGCATCAAGGCGCTGCTGCCGGGCTTTACCGCCGGCCTGCCGCCGTCGGTGAAGCTCAACACGCTGTACGACCGCTCGCTGTCGATCCGCGCCTCGGTGGACGACGTGCAGTTCACCCTGGTGCTGGCCGGCGTGCTGGTGGTGCTGGTGATCTACCTGTTCCTGGGCAATCTCTCCGCCACGCTGATTCCGGCCATCGCGCTGCCGATCTCGGTGATCGGCACCTTCGGCGTGATGTACGGGTTGGGCTACAGCCTGGACAACCTGTCCCTGCTGGCGCTCACGCTCGCGGTCGGCTTCGTGGTGGACGACGCCATCGTCATGCTGGAAAACATCGTGCGCCACATGGAAGCCGGCCTGTCGCCGTACGAGGCCTCGCTCAAGGGCGCCGGCGAGATCGGCTTCACCATTTTCTCGATGACGCTGTCCCTTATTGCCGTGTTCATCCCGGTGATGTTCATGGGCGGCATCGTGGGGCGTTTGTTCCACGAGTTCGCGGTGACCATCAGCGTGTCGATCCTGATCTCCGGCGTGGTGGCGATCACGCTGACGCCGATGCTGTGCAGCCGCTTCATCCGCGCGCACGACCACGAGAACAAGAACTGGCTGATCGCCGGCTTCGACCGCGGCTTCAACGCCGTGCAGCGCGGCTATGCCGGCAGCCTGCGCTGGTGCATGGAGCGTCCGCTGCTGGTGCTGGCCGGCTTCGCGTTGAGCCTGGCGGCCACCGCGCTGCTGTTCTACGTGACGCCGAAGGACTTCATCCCCGCCGGCGACACCGGCCAGTTGCGCGTCACCACCGAAGGCCCGCAGGACGTGTCGTTCGACAGCATGGTGGCGCGCCAGCAGAAGCTGGCGGAGATCGTGGCGGACGATCCGAACATCGCCGGCTACATGTCCAGCGTCGGCGCGGGCGGCCCGCGCAGCACGGTGAACAACGGTTCGCTGCTGTTGCTGCTCAAGCCCGCGCACGACCGCGAGCTGGGACCGGACGGCATCATCCAGGAGCTGCGCAAGAAGTTCGCGCAGGTGCCGGGCATCCGCACCTATATCCAGAACCCGCCGTCGATCCAGGTCGGCGGCCGCCAGTCCAAGGCGCAGTACCAGTACACGCTGCAGTCGATCGACCTGCCGCTGCTGTACGACTGGAGCGGGCGCATCACCCAGGCCTTCACCCAGCTGGAAGGTTTCCAGGACGTCACCAACGACCTCGATCTCAACAGCCCGTCGATCATGGTCGACGTCAACCGCGACAAGCTCGCCACCCTCGGCCTGACCATGGCGCAGGTGCAGTCGGCGCTGGGTTCCGCTTTCGGCCAGAACCAGATCTCCACCATCTACGGCGCGGCGACGCAGTACTGGGTGATCCTGCAGGTGTCGCGCACGCTGCAGAACGATCCGGACGTGCTGTCGCGCCTTTACGTCACCTCCGCCAGCGGCACCCTGGTGCCGCTGGACACGGTGGCCACGTTCCGCCGCCAGCCGCAGGTGCTCACGGTGAACCACCAGGGCCAGCTGCCGGCGGTGACGGTGTCGTTCAACCTGGCGCCCGGCGTGAGCCTGAGCCAGGCGGTGCAGCGCATCGATGCATCGATGGACAAGATCGGCCTGCCCGCCACCATCAGCGGCAGCGTGCAGGGCACCGCGCAGGCGTTCCAGGATTCGATGCAGGGCATGGGCCTGCTGCTGTTGCTGGCAGTGTTCGTGATCTACCTGGTGCTGGGTATTCTGTACGAGAGCTTCATCCATCCGCTGACGATCCTGTCCGGCCTGCCGGCCGCGGCGGTGGGCGCGCTGCTGACGCTGGTAATCTTCAACGCCTCGCTGGACTTGTTCGCCTTCGTCGGCATCGTGATGCTGATCGGCATCGTGAAGAAGAACGCGATCATGATGATCGACTTCGCGCTGGAGCGTCAGCGCGACGAAGGCATGGCGCCCGCGCATGCCATCTACGAAGCCTGCAAGGTGCGTTTCCGCCCGATCATGATGACCACGATGGCGGCGTTCGCCGGCACCTTGCCGATCGCGCTGGGCATCGGCGCGGGCGCGGAAACGCGCCGGCCGCTGGGCCTGGCGGTGGTGGGCGGCCTGGCGGTGTCGCAGGTGCTGACCTTGTATCTGACGCCGGTGATTTACCTCTATCTGGACCGGGTGCAGGCGCGGTTTTCTGCGAAGCCTGCGGCTTAGCTCGTCATCCCGGCGTAGGCCGGGATCCAGTGGCGATTGCGCTTGGTTGTCGCGTTGGCGCGTGGTGGTCTCGCCGTTGGCGAGTGTTTCGCCCCGCTGCCGCGAGGCGAGTTACTTCTTCTTTGCGTGCACAAAGAAGAAGTAACCAAGAAGAAAGTGCACCCTGCTTGGCGCCCTCAGCAGCAAGCTGCTGAGGGTCCGTGAGGGCTGGCCGGGCTTTTTGACAGGGCATCCATGCCCTGATCAAAAAGGCGAGGACTCCTGTCCTCGCCCCCCTGCGGGGGCCTTTTCGTCCAGCCCTCACCGCCGGCGCCAAGGGGACCCTGAAGATCAAAAGCAAAAGCGCGCAAGCGGAACGCCGCGGCTGCGCCGCGTGCTCTTCGCTGGATTTTCGCGCCGCCCTGCATCCCCCTCTCCCCTCCGGGGAGAGGGCCGGGGTGAGGGGTCGGCCGGAGCGATGCGCGGAGGGCCGCTGTAAGTTCAACAGCTCTTACTCGCTCCGTGGAAGCATTACCGCGAGCACCCGCCCCTCATCTGCCTGCCGGCATCTTCCTCGCTCCTCAAAGCCGCGCACATCCCTGTGCGCTCCCCGCGTGCTTTTCGCAGGGGAGAAGAGTTCGATAGCTCCGCTCCTCAATAAAAAAAAGCGGCCTTGCGGCCGCTTTCTTTTATGTCATGAAGCAAACGTTCAATCCCGCGCCCCATCATTCTTGAACGCCCCCGGCGCCGAACCGAAATCCCCCTCCGCCTGCGCCGCCATGTACGAGAACGCCGCATACACCGCCACGTTCTGCGCCAGTTCGCGCGGGTCGATCTTGTCCAGCGTGTCGTTGGCGGTGTGGTGGTAGTCGAAGTAGTCGGTGCCGTCCTGGGTCAGGGTGAGCGCAGCCATGCCCTTGGCGTGCATCTGCGACAGGTCGGAACCGCCGCCGCCCGGATGCTGCGGGTCGTAGGCCACGCCGACCGGCTCGATCACCTTGGCGATCTGCTCGATGGCGCCGCGCGCCGACGGCTTCACGCTGGCGGTCATGCGCCAGATCTTGCGCGCGCCGAAATCGGACTCGGTGCCGAGCTGGTGCTTGCTCACTTCCGCGGCATGCTGGTCGGCATAGGCGCGGCCGCCGAACAGGCCCATTTCCTCGTTGGCGAAGGCGATCACGCGGATGGTGCGGTCGGGACGCTGCGGCAGGCTCAGGATCATCTTGCCCGCGGCCATGGCGATCGCCACGCCGGCGCCGTCGTCGATCGCGCCGGTGCCCGGATCCCAGGAATCCAGATGGCCGCCGATCGGCACGATCTGGTCGGGGTACTTCTTGCCGGTGATCTCGCCGATCACGTTGGCGCCGGTATAGGTGCCGGTGATGCCGCAGTCCAGGTCCAGCTTGATGCTCACCGGCTTGCCGGAGGCCAGCACGCGGTCGAGCTGGTCGGCGTCCGGCAGCGACAGCGCGGCGGCGGGGATGGCTTCCTTCGGATCGCGGAAACCGGTGACGCCGGTGTGCGGCGTGCGGCTGTGCTCGTCGGTACCGGCCGAGCGCAGCAGGAAGGCGGCGGCGCCCATCTTGGAAGCGATCACCGGGCCGCCGGTGCGCACGGCCGAGCCGATGCCGTAGTCGTGGCCGTCCTTGTGGCGCTGCATCCTGGCGTCGACGAAGACGATCTTGCCCTTGACGCTGGCCGGGTCGGCCTTCTTCAGCGCGTCGAGGCTGTCAAACTTCACCACCTCGGCGGTGAGGCCGCCCTTGGGCGTGCCGGCCGAATAGCCCAGCGCGATCACGGTCAGCGGCTGCGGGTAGGGGCCGACGATGGCGGCGTGCTCGCTGCGGCGTTCCCACAGCGGGTAGGTGACGGTCTCGGTATAGACCTTGTCGTAGCCCAGTTCCTTGAACTTGGCGATGGCCCATTCGCGGCCGCGCTGGTCGTTCGGGCCGCCGGCGATGCGCGGGCCGACTTCGGTGGTGAGCGATTCGACGATCTTGTAGCCGGTGTCGTCCGCCATGGCCTTGTCGCGCAGCTGTTCGGCCGTCTTTACGGCGGACTGCGGAATGGTGGTGGCCTTGTCGGCGGCGCTGGCGGCGCCCGCGGCGAAGGCGAGGCTGGCGGCGAGCAGGGTGAGAGGCAGGCGGCGCATCGGGGACTCCTCGGTGTAAACCCCGATTATGGCGCCGGTCGGTGCTGCCGCTTAGGCCAGAAGTCACGGTTGGGGCGGGAATAGGGAGTGGCGAATCGGGAATCGGAAGAACAGCGCTCCCGATGTCCCGATTCGCCCTGTTTACCCGAGCAAAAAACGCCCACGGTCGCGGCGCCCTGCTCTTCCTATTCCCGATTCCCGACTCTCTATTCCCGCTGAAGAAGCAGCAGCTACTGCTGCTTCTTCAGCAAATCGCGGATCTCGGTCAGCAGGGTCTCGGTCGGCGGCGGCGGGGCCGGCGCGGCTTCCTCGCGGCGGGTGAGGCGGTTGATCGCCTTGACCACCAGGAAGATGGCGAACGCGATGATCACGAACTGGATCACCACGTTGAAGAAGGCGCCGTACTGGATCGCGACCTCGGCGACCTTGTGTTTGGGATCGCTGTCGTCGCCGGGCTTGAGCACCCACTTCATGGCGGAGAAATCGACGCCGCCGGTGAGCAGGCCGATCGGCGGCATGATGATCTGGTCGACCAGCGAGGTGACGATCTTGCCGAACGCGGCGCCGATCACCACGCCGACCGCCAGGTCGACGACGTTGCCACGCATGGCGAAGTCCTTGAACTCTTTCATCATGCCCATTGCTGCTCTCCCTCTTCAGTGGATGTTGTTGCCCCCTGCGATGGGCGGCCGGCCCGACGCATTCCGCGCGCCAGCTTGCCGCCGCCGATGTTGCGATGCCGTTTACGCGATGCGGCCGTCCAAGGTGGCGACGCCTTCCAGCGCCGCATGGAAACTGTCGCCGCGCTGCAGCGCGGCGACGCCGGCCGGCGTGCCGGTAAAGATCAGGTCGCCGGCTTTCAATTCGAACAGGGTCGACAGGATGGCGATGATGCCGGCCACGTCGTGCACCATCTCGCCCAGCGTGCTGTGCTGGCGCACCGTGCCGTTGACGCTGAGGCTCAGGCCCGTCGCCGCCGACAGCTGCGCTTCGGCCGCCGGGCGCAGCGCCGACACCGGCGCCGAATGGTCGAAGCCCTTGGCCACGTCCCAGGGATGGCTCTTGGCCTTGGCCAGCGCCTGCAGGTCGCGGCGGGTCAGGTCCAGGCCCACGCCATAGCCCCAGATCAGGGCGGCGGCGCGCTCGGCCGGAATATTTTTTCCGCCCGCGCCCAGCGCCACCACCATCTCCACTTCGTGGTGCAGGTCCTGGGTGGCCTGCGGGTAGGGCACGTCGGCGCCGTCGGTGACGATGGCGTCGGCGGGCTTGCAGAAGAACAGCGGCGCATCCTTCTCCACCACCGCGCCCATCTCGCGGGCGTGATCGGCGTAGTTGCGGCCGATGCAGAACACGCGGCGCACGGGGAAACGCAGGTCGCTGCCGTACACCGGCAGGCTGGGCTGGAGCGGGGCGGGGATGGCGTAGGTCATGCGCGGAAGGGTAGCAGCTAGGCGGGGCGGCCCGGCAGGGATACGTGCCGTGTCAGCTATCGCCCGCGCGCGCAGAGCGCTATACCCCTGTCGATTTCGCGCGGCGCCGTTCGACGTAAGGGAAGCAGCAGTCATCGCCAGGGCTTGTTCGGCCCGGATGACAGCTGTCATTGCCATCGGCTGATGAGGCGTTCTGCAAAGCCATGCGGGCTTGCTTCATCGTGCCGGCCATCGGTAGCCGGTGGGAACCGGCTTTTGGGGAGCGGGTGTGAAGAACGCGGAACTGCTGAAGGAATTGCGCATCGAGCGCCACGAGCGCGAGGACCATGGGCACGGTCCCGGGCGCTGGCCATGGATTGCGGGCGGCGTGCTGGTGGTGGTGCTGGCGGCCGGCGCCGGCGGCTGGATGCTGTGGGGCCACCCGGCCCTGGAAGTGAAGACCGCCGCCGCCGTCGCGCCCAGCGCCGCGGCCGGCCCCGGTGCGGTGCTGCAGGCCACCGGCTATATCACCGCGCGCCGCCAGGCCACGGTGTCGGCGCAGATCACCGGCACGCTGACCGAGGTGCTGATCGAGGAAGGCGACCGCGTGCAGAAGGACCAGGTGCTGGCGCGCCTGGACGACAACGCCTACCGCGCCGCGCTCGACGCCGCCGAAGCCAACGCGCGCGCCACCGAGGCGCAGGTGCTGCAGCTGCAGGCCCAGCTCGACCAGGCCAACCGCGACGCGGTGCGCGCGCATACGCTGGCGACGAGCGGCCTGGTGCCCAAGCAGCAGGACGAGCAGGCGCGCACCCTGGTCAACACCACCGCTGCCCAGCTCAATGCGCAGCGCAAGCTGGCGGCAGCCGCGCAGGCGCAGGCCAAGCAGGCGCAGGTGAACTTCGACTACACCGTGGTGCGCGCGCCGTTCACCGGCGTGATCACGGTGAAGGCGGCCCAGGTCGGCGAAATCATTTCGCCGCTGTCGGCCGGCGGCGGTTTCACCCGCACCGGCGTGGGCACCATCGTCGACATGGATTCGCTGGAAATCGACGTCGACGTCAACGAGGCCTATATCGGCCGCGTGCAGGCGGCGATGCCGGCCGAGGCCGTGCTCGATGCCTACCCGGACTGGAAGATCCCCGCCCACGTGATCGCCATCGTGCCCGCCGCCGACCGCGGCAAGGCCACGGTGAAGGTGCGCGTGGCGCTGGACCAGAAGGACCCGCGCATCGTGCCGGACATGGGTGTGCGCGTCTCGTTCCTGGAGAAGGCCGCGCCGAAGCAGGCCGCCGAGCCGCCCAAGGGCGTGCTGGTGCCGGCCGGCGCCATCGCGCAGCGCGACGGCCACGACGCCGTGTTCGTGGTCAGCGGCGACACCGCCCACGAGCGCGCGGTGCAGCCGGCGCCGCAGGCCTACGGCGAGATGCGCCTGCTGCCGGCCGGCGTGCAGGCCGGCGACACGGTGGTGGTCTCGCCGCCGGAAGCACTGAAAGACGGCATGCGCGTAAAGAGCGCGGCTAATCCTTGAGCGCGGCCGGTGCCGCGCGAGATCACGACGAAAGCCAACGCAGTTTCGGGAGAACAGGCATGAGCATGGGCACGCTGATCGAAGTCCGCGATCTTTCCAAGGTGTACGAGCGCGGCAAGCAGAAAGTGGAAGTGCTGCACCACATCAACCTCGATATCGCCGAGGGCGACTTCCTCGCGCTGATGGGTCCGTCCGGTTCGGGCAAGACCACCTTGCTCAACCTGATCGGCGGCCTGGATTCGCCGACCGGCGGCAGCATCAGCGTGGGCGGCCAGCGCATCGACCAGCTCGGCGCCGGCGCGCTGGCCAAGTGGCGCGCGGCCAATGTCGGCTTCGTGTTCCAGTTCTACAACCTGATGCCGATGCTCACCGCGCAGCGCAACGTGGAACTGCCGCTGCTGCTGACCAGGCTGTCGGCCGCGCAGCGCCGCAAGAACGCCGCCATCGCGCTGCAGCTGGTGGGCCTGGACGAGCGCTCCACGCACAAGCCGAGCGAGCTTTCCGGCGGCCAGCAGCAGCGCGTGGCGATCGCGCGCGCGATCGTGTCCGATCCCACCCTGCTGGTCTGCGACGAGCCGACCGGCGACCTGGACCGCCAGTCCGCCGAGGACGTGCTCGGCCTGCTACGCACGCTCAACCGCGAGCACGGCAAGACCATCGTGATGGTCACCCACGATCCCAAGGCGGCCGATTACGCCAACCACACGCTGCACCTCGACAAGGGCACCCTGGTCGAGCAGGCGCTGGCCTGAGGGGATGCCGCGATGAAATATCTTCATCTGATCTGGGCGGCGCTGTTCCGGCGCAAGACCCGCACCATCCTCACCCTGGTCTCGATCGTCACCGCGTTCCTGCTGTTCGGCATGCTCGACGCGGTGCGCACCTCGTTCGACCAGGCCGGCCAGAGCGCGAACGGCGCGCAGCGCCTGCAGACCGGCTCGCGCCTGTCCTTCATCCAGACCTTGCCTTCCGGCCTCAACGGCCAGATCGCGCAGGTGCCGGGGGTGAAGTCGGTGGCATTCGCCAACTGGTTCGGCGGCGCCTATCAGGACCCGCACAACCAGGTCTTCAGCTTCGCGGTGAGCGACAACTACCTGGACCAGTTCCCGGAAATCGAAGCCAGCCCCGAGGCGCGCAAGGCGTTCCAGGACACGCGCACCGGCATCCTGGTGGGCGAGAAGCTGGCGCAGCGCTTCGGCTGGAAAGTGGGCGACAAGATCCCGCTGCAGTCGACCATCTTTCCGCTGCATGACGGCAGCAAGAACTGGAGCTTCGACATCGTCGGCACGCTCAAGGCCAAGGAAGCCAGCGCGGGCTGGTACGACCAGACCGTGCTGATGCACTGGAAGTACTTCGACGAAGGCACCGCGTACAACCGCGGCATGGTCGGCTGGTATGTGAGCCGCATCAGCGACGTCAACCAGGCCGACCGCGTGGCCAAGGCGATCGATGCGATCTCCGCCAACTCCGACCATGAGACGCGCACGCAGACCGAACAGGCTGCGGCCGCGGCGTGGATGAAGCAACTTGCCGATATCGGCCTGATCGTCGGGGCGATCATGGGCGCGGTGTTCTTCACCCTGCTGCTGCTGTCGGGCAACACCATGATGCAGGCGGTGCGCGAGCGCACTTCGGAACTGGCGGTGCTCAAGACCATCGGCTTCACCAGCCCCTCGGTGCTGATGATGGTGCTGGCCGAGTCGGTGCTGCTGCTGCTGATCGGCGGCGTGATCGGGCTGGGCCTGGCCTCGCTGCTGATTCCGATCGTGGCCAAGGGCAGCGGCGGCATGCTCAACCTGCCCGGCGTGACCGGCGGCAGCTGGATGCTCGGCCTGGGGATCATGGTGCTGATCGGACTGCTGGTGGGTGCGCTGCCGGCCGTCCGCGCGATGCGCCTGAACATTGTCGATGCACTGGCTGGACGCTGAGGAGCCGACGCCATGTCCAAATCCAAGAATTTCCTGTTCGGCTTCGGCCTCTTCGTGCTGGTGATCGTGTGCCTGGCGGTGTGGATCAAGCTGCCGCCGCTCATGGTCGGCGTGCTGGTGCTGGCCTTCGCGCTCTGGCTGGGCCTGACCCGCCGCGGCAGGCAGGCCGCCTCGGTGACCGGCGTGGGCATCAGCACCTTGAAGTCGCGGCTCGGTTCCTCCGCGGTGGTGGTGATCGGCATTGCCGGCGTGGTCGGTGTGCTGGTCGCGCTGCTGGCGATGGGCGAAGGCTACGCCGAGACGCTGCGCAAGACCGGCAGCGCCGATACCGCCATCGTGATGCGCGGCGGTTCGGCCAGCGAAGTGATGTCGGTGCTCGACCGCGACAGCGTGGTGGTGATTCCGCAGACCGCGGGCATCGCTCGCAATGCCAAGGGCGAGCCGATCGCGTCGTCCGAAATCGTGGTCGCCGCCAACCTGCCGGTGAAGGGCGGCAAGGGCGCCGACGACGAGGGCAGCGTGCAGTTGCGCGGCATCGACCAGCAAGGCTGGGAGCTGCGGCCCAACCTCAAGATCGTCGCCGGCCGCAAGTTCAATCCCGGCATGCGCGAGCTGGTGGTGGGCAAGGGTGCGCAGCGCCAGTTCGCTGGCCTGGAGCCGGGCCACGAGATCAAGCTGGGCAGCCAGCAATGGACCGTGGTCGGTGTGTTCGCCAGCGACGACGCGCTGGAATCGGAAGTGTGGGGCGATGCCTCGGTGGTGTCCGACACCTACCGCCGCGGCTCCAGCCGCGCCTCGGTGATCGTGAAGCTGGCCGACCCGAACGGCTTCAAGGCGTTCGAGTCCACCCTGGCCGCCGACCCGCGCCTGAAGGTCGATACCAGCACCACGCTGGACTACTTCAACAAGCAGTCCGAGGGCACCAGCAAGGTGATCCGCATCATCGGCATCACGGTGGGCCTGATCATGGCGATCGGCGCGATCTTCGGCGCGCTCAACACCATGTTCGCCGCGGTGGCCTCGCGTGCCCGCGAAATCGCCACGCTGCGCGCGATCGGCTTCCGCGGCCTGCCGGTGGTGGTGGCGATCATGCTGGAGACCATGCTGCTGGCCTTGCTCGGCGGCGTGCTCGGCGGCGCGCTGGCATGGCTGATCTTCAACGGCTATACCGCCTCGACCTTGGCGCAGGGCTCGGTGGGGCAGCTCACCTTCGAGTTCCACGTCTCGCCGGCACTGCTGTGGACCGGCGTGAAGTGGGCGCTGGCGATCGGCTTCGTGGGCGGCCTGTTCCCCGCGGTGCGCGCGGCACGGCTGCCGGTGACGACGGCCTTGCGCGAGCTGTGATGCGCTGAATCGAAGTTGGAGAAAAGGGCCGCATCGCGGCCCTTTTTTTTATGCCTCCGGCGCCACCTGCACGCTGGCATTCGCCACGCCATGGCGGCCGAGCAGGCTGGCCAGCAGCGCGATGACGGCGAGCGCGACGACGTTGCAGCCCAGGCCCGTGGTGAAGGCGTGCGCGTACGCCGACGGGTCGCGCGCCGCGCCCAGCGTGCTGTAGAACACGCCGCCGATGACCGCCACGCCGAGCGCGGCGCTGATCTGCAGCGCGGTGATCACCATGCCGGAGGCGAGGCCGGCGTGGCGCGCATCGACGCTGCCGAGCACGGCGCGCATCAGCGACGGGAACGCGAAGCCGAAGCCGATGCCGGAGACGATCAGGCCCGTCTGCATGGCGGAGGCGTTCCTGATGCCGGCGATGATCAGCGCGAAGCCAACCGCCTGCGCCGCGAGCGACAGCGGCAGCGTGGCGCGTCCCAATCGGTGCATGACTGGCGCGGCAGTGACCGAGGCGAACAGATAGCCGAGCGTGAACGGCAGCGTCGCCAGGCCCGTATGCAAGGCATCGCGGCCCAGGCCGCCTTGCAGATAGGCCGCATAAGTGAACATGAAAGCCGAAGTCAGATAGAAACCCAGGGTAACGACGATGCCGAGCATGAATTCGCCATGCCGCAGCAGGCTCACGTCGACCAGCGGCGCGCCGCCGTGGCGCGCCAGCTTCGCCTCGAAGCGCAGGAACAGCGCGAACAGCAGCAGCGAGGCGCCGAGCATGGCCCAGGTCCATGACGGCCAGCCCTGCTCGCGGCCTTCCACCAGCGGATAGACCAGCGCGGCGAGCGCCATGGAGAGCAGGGCCATGCCGCCGGGATCGAGCTTCTTCGCCCGCGCCTCGCGTGACTCGCGCAGCCAGCGCAGGCCGCCGGCAAACGCGGCGATGCCCACCGGCAGATTCACCAGGAAGATCCACTGCCAGCTCATGCCCCACCAGCCGGCCGCGATCAGCACGCCGCCGAGCACCTGGCCGAGCGTGGCCGCCAGGCCGAACGTCGCCGCGTACAGCGCCAGCGCACGCGGCTGCTCGGCGCTGGGGAACATCACGCGGATCGAGGCGAGCACCTGCGGCGCCAGCGCGGCCGCGGCCAGGCCCTGCAGCAGGCGGCCGGCCAGCAGCGCATCCGCCGACCAGGCCAGGCCGCACAGCAGGGAGGCCAGCACGAAGCCGGCGATGCCGAGCAGAAACAGCCGGCGGCGGCCGAACAGGTCGCCCAGGCGGCCGCCGGTGATCAGGCAGACGGCGTAGATCGCTGCATAGGCCGAGATCACGAACTGCGTCTGGGCGGCGCTGGCGTGCAGTGCGCCGCGGATCGAGGGCAGGGCCACGTTGACGATGAAGAAATCCAGCGGTGGCAGGAAGGCGCCGGTCAGCAGCACGGGCAAGGCCAACCAGCGGCGCGGGTCGCCCGCGTCGGTCGGGGTCATGGCGGTCTCCTCGATGGGGAAGGAGGTGGGAATGGCGTGCAGCGTAGTACCGGCTTAAGATAAGAAAAACTGATCGACGGATATTTCAATCATGACGATCGAAAATGGTTCATTGATCCGGCCGCTGGATCTCGATGCGGTGCAGGCCTTCGTGCTGGTGGCGGATCTGAGCAGCTTCACCCGTGCGGCCGAGGCGCTGGATACCACCCAGTCGGCGGTCAGCCTGAAGCTCAAGCGGCTGGAGGAACGGCTGGGACGGCGGCTGCTGGAACGCACGCCGCGGCGCGTGCGGCTGTCGCAGGAAGGCGCGGCG
The DNA here is from genome assembly GCF_012275375.1 of Dyella sp. SG609. Classification (GTDB taxonomy): domain Bacteria; phylum Pseudomonadota; class Gammaproteobacteria; order Xanthomonadales; family Rhodanobacteraceae; genus Dyella_D; species Dyella_D marensis. Next base: position 67,426 of record NZ_JAAZQJ010000004.1, read on the forward strand.
TTTCTCGATGCCGCCCGCGACTTGCTGGAAGCCCATGAGCGCGCGCTGCATGGGCGCACGGAAGCGCGGCTCAGCCTGCGCGTCGGCATCAGCGATCAATCGGCCGGCACCGAGCTGCCGCAGCTGCTGGCGAAGATCGGCGCTTACGACCGCTCGCTGCGCATCGAGGTACGCATCGGTTCCTCGGTCAGCGTGATGGCCGCCTATGACAACGGCGAACTCGACGCGGCCATCGTCTGCAGCGCCGACGGGCGTCCGGGTGGCGAGCTGCTCTTCAGCGAGCCGTATGCCTGGTACGCGCTGCCGGACTGGAAGCAGCCGGCGGGCGAGCCGCTGCGTCTTGCGGCACTCGCGGCGCCTTGCGCGGTGCGCGCGATGGCCTTGAAGGCGCTGGACGATGCGGACGTGGCGTGGACCGAGGTGTTCGTCGGCGGCGGCTTGCCTGCGGTTGTGGCGGCTGCGTGCGCGGGATTGGCGGTGGCGCCGTTGCCAAGGCGCGTATGTCCGCCTTCGATCGTCGATGTGGGCGAGCCGCTGGGTTTGCCGCGCTTGCCGCTGACGCGCATCGTGCTGCACCAGCGCGCCGCCGACCCGCGCACGCGCGAGGCGGTGCGCATTCTTGCCGCGGCCCTCAAAGCCAGCGTCAACGCAGCCTGATGTGCAGGTTGGAGTGAGCCGTAGGCGAACTCCAACGTGGCGCCCGGGTACATCGGGACATCCGTCGGGGTTCGCTGCGCTCACCCCAACCTGCGCTGTGCGTTATGGCATCACTGGGGGCACATAAGTCAGGGTCATGCCCAGCAGCCACAGCAGGCCCAGCACCAGCGGCACGTGCACCACCAGCTGGATAAAGGTGAAGCCGACCACGTCGCGCGCCTTCAAACCGAGCACGCCCAGCAGCGGCAGCATCCAGAACGGATTGATCAGGTTGGGCAGCGCCTCGGCCGCGTTGTAGACCTGCACCGCCCAGCCCAGGTGCACGTGCAGGTCGTTCGCCGCCTGCATCACGTATGGCGCCTCCACCAGCCATTTGCCACCGCCGGACGGCACGAAGAAGCCGAGGATGGCGGAGTACGCGCCCATCACCAGGGTGAAGCTCTCGGTGGAAGCGATGTGCACGAACAGGCCGGACAGGCGATGCGCCAGCGTGTCGCCGCCCAGCCCCGGCGCATGCGTGAGCAGCGCGGCGATGCCGCCGTACAGCGGGAACTGGATCAGCACGCCGGCCGTGCTGGGCACCGCACGCGCCACTGCGTTGAGAAAACTGCGCGGACGCCAGTGCAGCAGCAGGCCGACGGTGAGGAACAGAAAGTTGTAGGTATTGAGATTGGCGATGGCGGTGACCGCCGGCTTGCTGGCGAACTCATAGCCGAGCCAGCCCAGCCCGAGCAGGCCGATCAGCAGCGACAGCAGCGGGCTGTATTCCAGCCATTCGCCGGGCCGCGTGCGCGGCGGCAGCGGCGGCGTGGCGGTGGCTTCGCCCACGCCGAAATCTTCCGCGGTGCGCGCGCTCGCTTCCGACGGCGCGGTGAACCAGCAGATCAGCAGCGACACCGCGATCAGCACGGCGGTGAGCACGATCGATTGCCAGAGGAAAATGGTCTGGCTGAAAGGCAGCACGCCGGTGATGTTGAGCAGCCCCGGCGGCATGCTCTTGGGATTGGCCTGAAGTTGCGCGGCGGACGAGGAAAGCCCCATCGCCCACACCGCGCCCAGGCCCAGGTAGGCCGCGGCGCCGGCCGCGCGATAGTCCATGCGCAGCTCGCCGCGCCGCGCCAGCGCACGCACCAGCAGACCGCCGAACACCAGCGAGAAACCCCAGGACAGCAGCGAAGCCAGCATGCTGACCAGGCCCACGTAGCACACCGCGCCGCGGCCGCTGCGCGGCACGCGCGCCAGTAATTCGATAAAGCGCGCGACCACCGGCGCGGTGGCGACCACATAGCCGCCGATCACCACGAAGGCCATCTGCATGGTGAAGGGAATCAGGCTCCAGAAACCGTCGCCGAAGGCATTGACGGTGACCGTGGGCGTGGCGCCGAAGGCCAGCGCGGCGCCGGCCACCAGGATCACGCCCAGCGCGGCGAACACCCATGCATCGGGAAACCAGCGTTCGGCCCAGGCGGAACTGCGCAGGGCCGCGCGGGCCAGGGCACCTTCGTTCGCATTCGGCATGACCGCCCTCCCCAAATGCGGGGAGGGTGGCGCAAGCCGCGCACAGCGGCAATACGATCTTGGTCTCAGCCCTTCGCGCGCTGCTTGAACAGCGTGATGATCGCCACGCCGAGCAGGATCACCGCCATGCCGGCGATGTCGTACGGGCCTACGTGCTCGCCGGCGATCAGCACGCCGAACAGCACCGCCACCGGCGGGTTCACGTAGGCATAGCTGGTGGCCACGGCGGGGCGCGCGTTCTTGAGCACGTAGAGGTAGGCGCTGAAGGCGATCAGCGAACCGAACACCACCAGGTAGCCGACCGCCAGCGTCGCGTGCAGGGTCGGATGCGCGGGCAGGCGTTCGCCCGTGCCGAAGCCCACCAGCAGCAGGGCCACGCTGGCCGCCAGCATCTGAGCGGCGGTGTTCATCGGGCCGGCGGGCATGTCCTGGCGCTTGCTCCAGATCGAGCCGAAGGCCCAGCTCGCCGCCGCCACGATCAGCGCGATGGCGCCGATGCGCGACGCCGACAGGCTGCTGCCCAGGTTGAGCACCACCACGCCGGCGAAGCCGATCACCAGGCCGACGGTTTCGCGCCCGGTCGGCCACTGCCCGTACAGCCCGGAGAACAGCGCCGCGAACAGCGGCAGGCTGGCCACCGCCACCGCGGCGATGCCGGAACTGACGCTTTGCTCGGCGAAGCACACCAGGCCGTTGCCGAAGCCCAGCAGCAGCACGCCGGTGATGCCGGCATTGCGCCACTGCCGCGCGGTGGGCATGGCCACGCCGCGCAGGCGCAGCAGGCCGAACATCAGCACGCCGGCGCACAGGAAGCGGATGCCGGCGAGCAGGAACGGCGGATAGCTTTCCAGCGCCAGGCGGATGCCCAGATAGGTGGAACCCCAGATGATGTACAGCGCGAACAGCGCGAGCGGAATCATCACGCGCGTATCGGCGAACGGGCCTTGCGCCGCGCGGACGGCGTTGGAAACGGACTGGTCGGTCATGGCGGGGATGGCGCGGGAGGGAAGGGGCGCGGCGACTAGTCTAGCGACCCGGCAAGATAATGCGTGGCCCGGACGGCGAGTAGCGAGCGGTTTGCAAGGCTACCTTGAGGGAGCATCAAGGCGCAGCCGGAATTACCCGGTTTTAGGCTCAGGCCGAAGCCCGCCGCCGTTCCCGCGCCAGCAGCTCGCGCTTGCGTTCGACACCCCAGCGCCAGCCGCCGATGGAACCGTCCTCGCGCACCACGCGGTGGCAGGGCACGATCAGGGCCACCCGGTTGTTGCCGCAGGCCTGGCCTACCGCGCGCGCCGCCTTCGGCAGGCCGATGTCCCCGGCGATCTCGCCATAACTGCGCGTGCTGCCGGCGGGGATGCGGGTGAGGGCGTCCCACACGCGCCACTGGAACGCGGTGGCGGCGATATCCAGCGGCGGCAGCTCCGGCGCGGCGGCGTCGGTCCAGCCCAGTTCGGAAGCGATGCGCGCGATCACCGCGTCCAGCCATTCCTCGCGGCCGGCGTCGACGCGTTCCAGTTCGGCCTGGGGGAATTCCTCGCGCAGGCGGCGCTGCAGGTCAGCGTCGCCGTCGCCCAGGGTCACCGAGCAGATGCCGCGCGCGGTGGTCGCCACCAGCAGGCGGCCCAGCGGGGTGTCGGTGGTGGTGTAGCGGATGCTGGCGCCGAGGCCGCCGGCGCGGTAGCTGGCCGGGGTCATGCCGAGCAGGCGGTTGCTGTGCTCATAGACGCGGCTGCCGGAGCCGAAGCCGGCGTCGTAGACCGCGTCGGTCACCGCCGCGCCGTCGCGCAGCGAGGCCTTGAACTGGCCGAAGCGGCGGGCGCGGTGGTATTCGGCCGGACTCATGCCATAGCGGCGGCGGAACGCGCGCTGCAGATAAGTGGGGCTCAAGCCCGCGGCTTCGGCCAGGGTGTCCAGGCTGGGCGCCTGCTCGGCGTCCTCGATCAGCGCACGCGCGCGTTCGAGCGCGGCTTCGGTGCCCTGGCGGTGGTTCATGGGAGTGGTGCGGATGTCCATGCCATCAGGCTAGCCATCCGGCATGGGCGGGACTATCCGCTTCTTGCGCGAACGCGCTCAGCGCGCGGCGTGGTGGTGCGACTGGTGCAGCACCACGAACTCGCCTTCCAGCACTTCCGGCTGGTGCGTGCCGGCGGCGCGCGGCGCCGCGGCGGAGGCATTACTCTTGCGGGTCCAGTGGCGCAGGGCCAGCCACAGGCCGCCACCGACCAGCAGCACGCCGGCCACGACCAGACCGAACACCAGCAGCACGCCCACCAGCGCCACGCCGACCAGCAGCGACAGGGCACGGACCAGCGGGTGGCGGGAACGACGCGGAGACGGCAGCGTGAAGCGCATGTGTTAAAAATCCGTGTGGTAAAATCAATGACTTACGTGCGTAACGATGGGGCTTTCACCCCCGAGAGACAAGTGCCGATGGATACAGCCACCCCCGCCCAGCCACTCTGCCGCCTCGACGAAATTATCGACGGCGAAGCGATCGCCGTCGACGCCGCGCTGCCCGAGGGGGAAGAAAGCCTGATCGTGGTGCGCCACGGCGGCGCCGCGCAGGCCTATCTCAATATCTGCCCGCATGCGGGGCGCCGGCTGGACTGGGCGCCGGGCAAGTTCCTGATCCGCGACGGCGTGCTGGTCTGCGCCGCGCATGGCGCCAGCTTTAATACCGCCGACGGCCTGTGCATCGGCGGCCCCTGCCGCGGCGAGCACCTGCACGCGGTGGCGGTGGAGGTGGTGGACGGCGAAGTGCGCCTCGGCTGACTCAACGGAACATCAGGTTGATCGCCACCAGGGTGATCACCAGCACCATCGCGGTCAGCGGCAGGCCCACGCGCAGGAAGTCCTTGCCGCGGTAGCCGCCGGGGCCGGCCACCATCATCAGGGCGGGGTGGCCGGAGGTGAGCAGGAAGGTGTTGGACGAGGACACCGCCACGATCAGCGCATACGCCGACGGGTTGCCGCCGGTGGCCACTGCCACGCTGATGGCGATCGGCACCATCATCACCGTGGCGCCGACGTTGGACATCACCTGCGAGAACAGCAGGGTGAGGATCGCCAGGCACAGCTGCAGCACGTAAGGCGAGGCATTGCCCAGGTGCTGCAGCACCTCCTGCGCCAGCCACGCGGCGGTGCCGGTGGCGTCCATCGACCAGCCCAGCGGAATCAGGCAGGCGGTGACGAAGATGGTCTTCCAGTTGATCGCCTTGTAGGCCTCGTCCATGTTCAGCACGCCGGTGAGCAGCATGCCGATGGCGCCGGTCATCATCGCCACCGACAGATCCAGGTGGGTGAACAGGGCCAGGCACTTGGCCAGCACGAAGAAGCCCACCGCCTGCCAGATCTTGCCGGGGCGCTGTTCCTCCTTCGGGATGTCGGTGACCACGACCAGGTCCTTGTCCTCCGACGCCAGCCCCAGGTCGCGCCAGCTGCTGTGCAGCACCAGGGTGTCGCCGGCGCGCAGGCTCACCGCGCGCACGTCGTCGCGGAACACCTGGTCGCCGCGGTTCACCGCCAGCACCGAGATGCCGTAGCGCTTGCGCAGGCGCAGTTCGGCGACACTCTGCTTGATGAAGCGCGAGCTGGGCGGGATCACCGCCTCCGAAATGCCGGCGCGGCTGGAATTGAACAGCTCGCCCAGCTGGCGCATGCGCGGCGACAGCTTGCACAGCTGGTTGTTGGCGAACTGGCTGAGCTGCTCGCGCGGACCCAGCACGCCCAGCACCGAGCCCACCCAGATCACGTGGTCCACCGGCGGCGCCATGCGCGCCTCGGTGCCGCTCTTGATCGCCAGGATCAGCGGCGCGCCGTACAGCTGTTCCACCTCGCCGATGCTCATGCCGACCAGCGGGCTTTCCGCGGTGACGGTGAGCTCGGCGGTCTCGCCCACGATGCCGTAGGTCTCGGCGAAGTAGCTCTCGGTGCGGCCCGGCGTCACTTTCAGGCGCTCGTCCTCGCGCTCCGGCAGCAGCTTGGGCGTGAACAGGTAGAAGAACAGCACGCCGCACAGCGCCAGCACCAGGCCGACCGGGGTCACGCTGAACAGGCCGAACTTCGGAATGGTGTGCGCGCCCGGCGGCAGGTTGGCGTTCGCGCTCGCGATCAGGTCGTTGAGCACGATCAGCGGCGAGTTGGCGATCAGCGTGGTGTTGGTGGCGGTGAGGATGCAGAACGCCATCGGCAGCAGCAGGCGCGACAGCGGCACGCCGGTGCGCGCGGCCAGGCGGCTGGTGACCGGGATCATCAGCGCGGCCAGCGCCTGGCTGGGGATCACCGCGCTGAACAGGCTGGTGACCAGGTTGATCACCACGCCCAGGCGCGATTCCACGCCGCGCGCCATGCGCATCACGAAGTTGGCGGTCAGGCCGAGCACGCCGGCGCGGTCGAGCCCCGCGCCCATGATCATGATCGCGATGATGGCGATCACCGCGTTGCCGGCGAAGCCGTTGAACACGCGGTCGGAGGGAATCAGGCCGGTCAGGCCGATCACCACCACCACCAGCAGCGCCACCACGTCGGCGCGGATCCACTCCAGCACCAGCATCAGCATGGTGAAGCCCACCAGCCCGAGCACCAGGATCATTTCGGGGGTGAGCGAGAGTCCCACTAGCTGGCTTCCTGTCGGACCAGAGGGCGAAGGTGGATGGCGTTGGGCGGTGCTTGCGTCACGCTGCGAAGACTCGTCCCTGTTTTTGTCAGCTTGCTCTGGCCGGCGAGTATAGGCGGTGCCACTGCTTCACTGGTGAATCGGAGCCGTCCCTGGGGACACGCCGCACCTCAGGCGCGGCGATAGAGCAGATCCCACACGCCGTGGCCCAGCTTCAGGCCGCGCCGCTCGAAGTGGGTCTCGATGCGCCATGCGGGTTTCTCGGCGTATTGGCCGGGGCCGGCGTCGTTGCGCCAGTCCGGCGCCGCTTCCATCACTTCGAGCATGTGCTCGGCGTAGGGCTGCCAATCGGTGGCCAGGTGCAGCAGGCCGCCGGGCGCCATGCGCGAGGCCAGCAGCGCGACAAACTCCGGCTGCACGATGCGGCGCTTGTTGTGGCGCTTCTTGTGCCAGGGATCGGGGAACCAGATGCGCGCCTCGGCCAGGGTGCCGGGGGCGATCTCGTGTTCGAGCACTTCCACCGCATCGTGCTTGTACAGGCGCACATTGGCGGCATCGCGCGCGGCCAGCGCATTCATCAGCCGGCCCACGCCCGGGCCGTGCACCTCGATGCCCAGATAGTCGCGCGCCTGATCGTGCTCGCTGGCCCAGGCCAGCGCCTCGCCGTTGCCGAAGCCGATCTCCATCACCAGCGGCGCCTGGCGGCCGAAGCGCGCGGGGTAGTCCTGCACGGTGGCGCTGTAGTCGATGCCGAAGCGCGCCCAGTGTTCGTCGAAGGCGCGCTGCTGCGCCGGCGTCATGCGGCCCTCGCGCAGCACGAAGCTGCGGATGCGGCGCAGGTACGGCGCGCTGTCTTCGCTGTGCTCGCCCATGCTCAGCCGATGGTGCCGTCGATCGGACTGGACGCCGAGGCGTAGCGCTTGCGCGGGATGCGGCCGGCGCGGAAGGCGGCGCGGCCGGCCTCGATCGCCAGCTTCATCGCGTGCGCCATCAGCACCGGGTCCCTGGCGCCGGCGATGGCGGTGTTCATCAGCACGCCGTCGCAGCCCAGTTCCATCGCGATGGCGGCATCCGAGGCGGTGCCCACGCCGGCGTCGACGATGATCGGCACCTTGGCGCTCTCGATGATTTCCAGCAGGTTGTAGCGGTTCTGGATGCCCAGCCCCGAGCCGATCGGCGCGGCCAGCGGCATCACCGCCACGCAGCCGATCTGTTCCAGGCGCCTGGCCAGGATCGGGTCGTCGCTGGTGTAGACCATGACGTCGAAGCCGTCGGCGACCAGGGTCTCGGCGGCTTTCAGGGTTTCCACCACGTCGGGGAACAGGGTGCGCTCGTCGCCGAGCACTTCCAGCTTCACCAGCTTGTGGCCGTCCAGCAGTTCGCGCGCAAGGCGGCAGGTGCGCACGGCGTCGACGGCGTTGTAGCAGCCGGCGGTATTGGGCAGCAGGGTGAATTCGCTGGGCGGCAGTGCGTCGAGCAGGTTGGGCTGGCTGGCGTCCTGGCCGATGTTCACGCGGCGGATCGCCAGGGTGACGATGTCGGCGCCGGCGGCCTGGGTGGCGCGGCGCGTTTCGTCGAAATCCTTGTACTTGCCGGTGCCGGTGAGCAGGCGCGAGCCGTAGCTCTTGCCGGCGATGACGAGCGGGTCGGCGACGTCGTGGGTCTTGGTGTTCATGGGGTCTCGGACACGGGGGAGGGGCGGGGCATCAGCCGCCGCCGATGGCGTGCACGATCTCGACCTGGTCGCCCTCGGCGAGGACCCAGCGGATGTGCATGCTGCGGGGGACGATTTCGCGATTCACTTCCACCGCCACGCGGCGGTCGCCGTAGCCGGCTTCCTGCAGCAGCTGGGCGACGGTGATGGCGTTGGCGCAGTCGCGTGGGCTGCCATTGAGCATGATCTGCATCGCGGCATTGTAGCCGCTGCCGGCGTGATGCCCAAAGAAAGAGCCCGGCGTGTGCCGGGCTCGTGGGGCGCTTCAGTTCTGGTGCTCTTCCTTGCCGCGCGGCGGCGGACGGTGTTCGCCGCCGTGGTTCTGGTTCTGGGGCGGCTGCGGCCGGGCCTGTTCGCGCGGCTGCGGTTGCGGCGGCGGGTTCGGCCGCTCGTAGGCAGGCCGCGCTTCGCGCAGGCTGGGCTGCGGCATCGGCTCGGCCCGCTGCGGCGGGGCGCGTTCGATGCGCGGCTCCGGCTGCGGTTCATTGCGCTCCTGGCGGAACGAGGGCTGCGGCTGCGCCTGGCGGAAGTCGCGCGGGGCGGCGTTCTGCGGCATGGGCTGCGGGCGGTCCAGCTGGCGCTCCGGTTGCGGACGGTCGTCCTGGCGGTTGGGCTGCGGCTCGTAGCGCGGCTGGCGCGCTTCGGGCGCGGCGCCCGGCTCGTCGCGGCGGTTGAAGCGCTGCACGTCGGGCAGGTTGCGCGGCTGCGGGGTGGCCTGCGGCTGCGGCTGCATCTGCGCCTGGCGGGCACGGTCCTGCTCGGGGTTGGTGACGAAGCTCACGCCAGGACGCGGGTTGTTGCCGCGGCCGTTGTCGTTGCCGATCGGCTGCCCGCCATCGCGGCGGTTCTGCCAGGCGGCGCGGTCGGCGGCGTCGGGGTGGGCGAAGCGGGCCGAGGGCAGTTCGTTCGGGCGCATGTCCGGGCGTGCGTTCGGCGCGTTCGCGGCGTTGTCCGGGCGGTTATTGGCTTCGAAGCGGCGCGGTGCGTTGTCGACGCTGGCGTTATCGGGGCGGTTGCCGACCGGCGGCAGGCGCGCCGGCACGGTGGCGGCGGTGTCGCGGCCTGGCATCGGACGATTCGCACCGTTCGGGCCCACCGGACCGGCGCTGCCCAGCACGCGCACGTTCGACGGCGGCGCCACCGGCATGCCGGGGCGCTGCTGGCCGAGGCGGTTCGGCCGCACGTCGTCGGCCACCGGGCGCGCCATGGGGTTGGCCGGCGGTGCGCGGCGCGCCACCACTTCACGCTGGAAGCCGGCCGCCGGCAGCGGCCGCGCATTGGCCGGGCGCGGCGGCGCGAAGCTGGCGCGGGTCGGCTGGATCGCCACGCCGCGGGCGAGCACCGGCGCGGCGGCGAAGCGGCCCGGATCGGCCTGGACCAGGTTGCGGCGCACGTTCTGCGCGCTGGCGAAAGTGCGGCCCGGCACGGCGCTGAAGGCGTGCGGCACGCCGCGGTTGGCGTAGGCGACGTTGGGCGCCGGGCGTCCGCTGCGGAAATAGTTGTACTGGTTGTTGATGTTATTGATCACCGTGGTGCGGTTGACGTTGCGCACATAGATATTGGTGACGTTGACGTTGGTGTAGTAGTTGCGGCTGGCGCGGTACCACGGGTTGTAGACCTCGCGCGGGCCGAGCGGGAACCAGCCCACCGGCGCGCCGCCGCCGATACCGATCGACACGCTCCAGTTGCCGCCGCCGACGAAGGCGACCAGCGCCGGCGCATACACCGGACGCACCGCCACCGGCCCCGGCACCCAGCCCCAGCGGTGGCCGACGAAGGCCCAGCGGCCGTAATGGAACGGGGCGAAGCCCCAGGGCGCGTCGTCCACCCAGGTCCAGCCCCAGGGGGCGACCCAGGCCCAGTGGCCGTCGCGGTACGGCGCCCAGTCGGCCGCCACCTGCGACGGGTACCAGACGGCGCCGTAGTCGGGATCGGTCTGCCAGTCGCCGTGATCGTCCAGGTCCTGGTAGCCGACCACTTCGTCGGAGACATAGCGGCGGCTCGGCGAATTCGCGTAGCGCTGGTCGCGCTGGTAGCACCAGTCGTCGAAGGCGTCGCCGCGGTCGCCGATGTCCTCCAGCGACACCTGGTTCAGCGCCGCATCGCCAATGACGTAGCGCGTGCCGGCATTGACCATGCGCTGCGCATTGTTCTCGCCGTACAGCGTGGCCTGGCCGCGGAACACGGTGACGTCGGTGGTGTGGCCGTCGCGGTCGATGTCGACGCGGAAGGTGCCCGGCTGGGTGATCACCAGCGCGGCGGTGGGCGTGTCGATCTCGTAGCTCTCGCCTTCGCCGAGGTTGCGCACGGCGAGGTTGAGCGTGCCCTGGGTCAGTTCCACCTGGGCGACCTGGTCGTTCAGATCGAGCAGGCCGAAATCGGTGTTCTGCGCCATGCGCAGGCTGCCGCCGCCGAGTTCGAGCTCCGCGCGGCCGTCGGCGCCGGTGGACAGGCGGTCGCCGCTGGTGAGCGGGCGGTTGAGGCTGGCATCGCTCCAATCCTGCGTGCCGGAGGGGAGCATGCCGAGGTCGCCGGATTCATAGGAGAGCCGGGCGACGCGCGACGGCGGATCGCCGGCGTCGCTGTCGGGTGGCTGCGACTGGGCCTGGACCAGGCCGGCCGCGCACCATAACAGCGCCGCCGCCGCGGCGAGCGGCCAGGCGCGTGCCATGAAGGAATAGGGAAGACGCATGACGTTCTCCAGAGCGTTGCGCGTTGATGACGTCCGTAAGAACGCATGGGATGGCCGGACGCCGACGGCCCGATTATGTGCATGCCGCGCTGCGCGCCGTGCGCAAGGAATTCGTTCAGTCCCGCGCGCGATTCAGCCGGCCGCTATCTGCGGTTCACCGCGCGTTCGGACGCGTCCGCGGGGCAGCCGCCGCCGGGTTGTTCCCAAGCGCACGGCTCCCGGTTACCATCCGCCGTCGTTGCGGGTGTAGCTCAATGGTAGAGCTGTAGCTTCCCAAGCTACTGACGAGGGTTCGATTCCCTTCACCCGCTCCATTCCCGCCCTCGCCCCACCGAGCCCCTCTCCCGAATCAGTGCGCTGAAGATGGCGGATGTGATCACACTCGGCTGGCGGGAGCGCCTGGCATTGCCGGACCTCGGCATTCACTCGCTCAAGGTCAAGCTCGACACCGGCGCGCGCAGCAGCGCGCTGCACGTGGAAGAACTGGAAACCTTCGAACGCGACGGCGCCACCTGGCTGCGCTTCGTCGTGCGCACCGGCCGCGGCCATCGCGTGGGGCGGCTGTGCGAGGCGCCGGCGCACGACCGGCGCGTGGTCATCGACACCGGCGGCAGGCGCACCGAACGCTGGTTCATCCGCACCGGCCTGGTACTGGCCGGGCGCAGCTTCAGCGTCGACGTCAATCTGACCGATCGGCGGCATATGCTGTTTCCCATGTTGCTGGGACGCACGGCGCTGCACGGGCGCTTCGCGGTGGACCCGGCCCTCTCCTACACCCAACCGCGCCATCCCCTCGCGGCCACGGATGTCCCATGAAGATCGCCATCCTCTCGCGCAATTCCCGCCTGTATTCCACCCAGCGCCTGGTCGAGGTGGCGCGCGAGCGCGGCCACGTGGTGCGCGTGCTCGACCCGCTGCGCTGCTACGTGCGCATCGCGCCCGGCGACGTGGCGATCCGCTACAAGGGCAAGCCGCTGAAGGACATCGATGCGGTGATCCCGCGCATCGGCACCACCAGCACCTTCTACGGCACCGCGGTGCTGCGCCAGCTGGAGATGATGGGCGTGTACACGCCCAACCCGTCCGACGCCGTGCTGCGCGCGCGCGACAAGCTGCGCGCGCTGCAGATCCTGGCCTCGCAGGGCCTGGACATGCCGGTGACGGTGTTCGGCGACAACCCCGACGACACCGCCGACGTGCTGGCCATGCTGGGCGACCCGCCGCACGTCATCAAGCTCAACGAAGGCAGCCAGGGCACCGGCGTGGTGCTGGCGGAAAAGCGCAGCGCCTCGCAGAGCGTGATCGAGGCCTTCCGCGGCCTGTACGCGAACTTCCTGGTGCAGGAGTTCATCGGCGAGGCCAACGGCAGCGACCTGCGCTGCTTCGTGGTCGGCAACAAGGTGGTGGCGGCGATGCAGCGCGACGCCAGCCCCGGCGACTTCCGCGCCAACCTGCATCGCGGCGGCAGCGCGCAGGCGGCGACACTCAGCGCCGAAGAACGGCAGATCTCGATCCGCGCGGCCAAGGCGCTGGGCTTGGGCATTGCCGGCGTCGACCTGCTGCGTTCCAGGCGCGGGCCGCTCATTCTCGAAGTGAATGCGTCGCCCGGACTGGAGGGCATCGAAGCGGCGACGGGCGTCGACGTGTCGGCGCACATCATCAAGCACCTCGAGCAGCATCAGCGGAAAGCCGCCGCACGCTGAACGGTTAACGGTGGCCTCAGTACGGGTTAACCACACCGTAACTCCACCGCCCCTATAAAGGTCCCACTGCAATTTGCTTGGCACTTCAACCGCTATGGTCTAGTGACAGCAGATTACGGTATCGGGGCAGTAGCTTGGGCCCGGATGGAGCGGCTTCCCGCCGCGCCTCCGGGCCTTTTCTTTTGGGCCCGATTCACGGCCGCGCAAGAGATTGCAGCCTGCTGCCGGCCTCGCGCCCACCTTCCCCGGCGCAAATTGTTAAGCTTGCCGCCATGGCCGGACCCAAGCCGGCGGCGACACGGAGTGGCGTATGCGCGTACTGGTGATCGAAGACAACAGCGATATCGCGACCAATATCGGCGATTACCTGGAGGATCGCGGCCATGTGGTCGATTTCGCCGGCGACGGCGTGACCGGCCTGCACCTGGCGGTGGTGAACGAATTCGACGTGATCGTGCTGGACCTGACCCTGCCCGGCATGGACGGCCTGGACGTGGCGCGCAAGCTGCGCCACGAGGCGCACAAGCAGACCCCGGTGCTGATGCTCACCGCGCGCGATGCGCTGGAGCAGAAGCTCACCGGCTTCGAGTCCGGCGCCGACGACTACATGACCAAGCCGTTCGCCCTGCAGGAACTGGCCGCCCGCCTGGAAGTGCTGGCGCGCCGCGGCAAGGGCCCGCAGAGCCGCGTGCTGAAGGTGGCCGACCTCACCTACAACCTGGACACGCTCACCGTCACCCGCGACAGCAAGTCGATCCAGCTCAACCCGATCGGCCTGAAGCTATTACAGGCGCTGATGGAAGCCAGCCCTTCGGTGGTCACCCGCCAGGATCTGGAACAGCGCGTGTGGGGCGAGGAACTGCCCGACAGCGACAGCCTGCGCGTGCATATCCACGGACTGCGCGCGGCGATCGACAAACCATTTGACAAGCCGCTGATCCACACGCGGCACGGTATCGGATATCGCATGGTCGACCCGGATGCGGTCCAGACGTAAGCTTCGTTTTCGCCTGGTCCTGAGCTTCGCGCTGTTCGGGTTCGGCCTCAGCGCCCTGTTTGCCTTCGCGGCGCTCAACATCCGCGAGCGCGTCGAGAACCAGCTCATCACCTCGGCCTTGCAGGACGAGGTGGACCGCCTCAACGAACAAGTCCTGGCCCACCCGGACCGGGCGCCTGCGTTCGAAATCATCAAGGCGGCATCCTGGAGCGACCGCACCATCTATAAGGCGCCGCTGTCCTGGCAGGCCCTGGATACCGGCGTGCACGACCTGTTCGAGACCGGTCCGGACGGCAAGCCGCATCATTACAAGCTGGCCGTGCGCCGCAAGGACGGCGTGATCAGCTTCGTGCAGTACGACGTCTCGCGCGACGAACTGGGCAAGCGCCAGCTGCTCACCGCGGTGCTCGCCGCGGTTTTCCTGTTCGGCCTGATCTCGCTGGCGCTGGGGCTGTGGCTGTCGCGCAAGGTGCTCAAGCCGGTGAGCGAACTGGCCCAGCGCCTGCGCGAGTTCCGCAAGAACGGCAAGGCCGAGCCGCTGGCGCCGCATTTCGCTGACGACGAAGTGGGCGAGCTGGCGCTGGCGCTGGACGAATACGCCAACCGCCTGACCTCGATGGTGGAGCGCGACCGCGAATTCAATTCCGACGTGAGCCACGAGCTGCGCACGCCGCTGGCGGTGATCGCCAGCACCACGGAACTGCTGCAGGGTTCGCCCGACCTTACCGACAAGCTGCGCGAGCGCCTGAAGCGCATCGAGCGCGCCTCGCGCCAGGCCACCGAACTGATCGAAGCGCTGCTGCTGCTGTCGCGCGCGGAACGCCGCGGCCCCACGCGCGGCGAGACCACCGAGGTGGCCAAGGTCGCCTCCGACGTGATCGAAAGCCAGCGCCCGCAGATGCGCGACAAGCCGCTCAACGTGGAGCTGGTGGTGAACGGCGGCCTGAGCATCAATGCGCCGGCCTCGGTGCTGTCGGTCGCGCTCACCAACCTGATCGGCAACGCCATCAAGTACACGCTGGAAGGCCAGGTCACGGTGAAGGTCGAGAAGGACCGCATCGAAGTGATCGACACCGGCCCCGGCATCAAGCCGGAAGACGCCGAGCGCCTGTTCCAGCGCGGCGTGCGCGGCGAAGGCGCCGGCGGCAGCGGCGCGGGGCTGGGCCTGGCGATCGTGCGGCGCTTGTGCGAGCTCTATGGCTGGGACGTGTCGATGCGTCCGCGGCCGGATACCAACGGGGCGATCGCCTGCATCGTGTTTCAGTGACGTGGCACATCGGCATGATTATCAGGTCATGCCGATGCGTGATTTCACATTAGTGAATTGACGGCCATTTCATGATCGGCCGGATAATGCGGTCAGATAATCCGCGCATTGACGCGATTTTCATGCGGCGCAATAGTCCGCATTAATTCCGCGCTTCGTTGACAAATCCTTCGCCATTAATTTCTCATTTTCCTGGCAAACTCTTGCTGCGCCGCACAATCTGTGATGCGAAGCACATTTCCCCCGATGGACAAGCTCCCGTTCAGGCATGGACACTCAAAGCCGGGAACAGGGTAGGGGAAAAGTCTTAGCGTATTTTCCAATACGTCATGCGGAATCCCCCATTCCGTCACCCGCGTCACCCAGCAGATCCGTCACAGCTTGTCCCGGCCGTTGCGATGCCGGTGCTGGTAGCCGTCTGCGTCATAAAAATCGATGGTACGCGACATTTTGAAACATGGCCGTATTGGCCGTGGCGGACCGGTTCGGTCGCGATTATCCGATATTTCAAATGCATTACCTGGGCGATTAACGCCGGCTAACGCGTGCCTGCTTTTCGTGCCGCAAAGGATCGTGCGGCGGAGCGGGCCGCAGGGGGAAAAACCATGAGCGATGTGCGCGACGACGTGCTGCTGCCTTTGACCACCGCCCAGCGCGGCCTGTGGATGAACCACAAGATCGGCGGCGATGGCGCGATCATGAATATCGCCGAGGCGGTGGATATCCGCGGCCCGGTGCAGCCGCCGCTGTTCCGCCAGGCGCTGTACCGCCTCGTCTACGAGGCCGAGATGATGCGCGCCAACGTGATCGAGCGCGACGGCAAGCCGCTGCTGGTGGTGCGCCAGGTCTACGGCGGGCAGTTTCCCTATTTCGACATGAGCGCCGAAGCCGATCCGCGCGCGGCCGCCGAGGCGTGGATGCACGAGGAGTACTCGCGCAACCCGGACCTCGAACACGACCCGCTGTGGGTCAGCGTGCTGTTCAAGCTCGCCGACGACCACTACGTCTGGTACCAGCGCGCGCACCACATCGTGCTGGATGGCTACGGCGGCGGCCTGCTCGCGCGGCGCCTGGCCGAGCTGTACACCGCCCTGGTGCGGGGCAGCGAGCCGCCGCCGTGCGAGTTCGCGCCCGCCGCCACCGCCAGTGCACTGGAAAGCGCGTATCGCGAATCGGACCGCTTCCGCCGCGACCGCGACTACTGGAAGGAACTGCTGGCCGACCTGCCCGAGGCGGTGACGCTGTCGCGCCGCCAGCATCGCCCCGGCCTGGCCGACCGCCTGTGCCGCAGCACGGCGATCCTGCCGCCGGAAACCTCGCGCCGCCTGGCCGAACTGGGCAAGGCCACCGGCGCCAGCCTGCCGCAGGTGCTGATCGGCCTGGTCGCGGCGTATTACCACCGCGTCACCGGTGCGGAAGACCTGGTGTTCGGCATGCCGGTGACGGCGCGGCTCAATGCCGAGGCGCGCCGCATGCCGGGCATCTTCGCCAACGTGGTGCCGATCCGCCTGCAGTTCGCCGCGGAGCTCACCGCCGGCGGCCTGTTCGAACAGGTCTCCCGCGCGGTGCGGCAGACGCTGCGCCATCAGCAGTACCGCTACGAAGACCTGCGCCGCGACCTGGGCCTGGTCGGGCAGGGCCGTGCCGTGGCCTGGCTGGGCATCAATATCGAGCCGTTCGATTACCAGCTCGATTTCGCCGGCGCGGGTACGTCCTCGCACAACATGTCCAACAGTTCGGCGGAAGACCTGATGGTCTTCGTCTACGACCGCGGCACCGATGCCGGCCTGCGCATCGACCTCGACGCCAACCCGCTGCTGTACGACATGGACGAACTGGACGAGCACCGCCGCCGCCTGTGCCGCCTGATCGACGGCGTGCTGGCCGAACCGGAGGCGCGCCTGCGCGACATCGACCTGCTCGGCGACGAAGAACGCCACCGCCTGCTGGTGGCCTGGAACGACACCGCCGCGCCGATCGAACTGAGCGGCCTGCCCGCGCACGTGGCGCAGCAGGCGGCGCTGCGGCCGGAGGCGCCGGCGGTGATCGCGGGCGACACCGTGCTGAGCTACCGCGAGCTGCACCGGCGCAGCGTGGCGCAGGCGCGGCAGCTGATCGACGACGGCATCGCGCCCGGCGACATCGTGGCCGTGGCGCTGCCGCGCAACGAGCAGCTGCTGATCGTGCTGCTGGCGATCATGCGCACCGGCGCCACGTATCTGCCGATCGATCCGGACGGCCCGGCCGAGCGCATCGCGCTGCTGCTGGACGATGCCGCGCCGATCGCGCTGATCGCCACCCGCGCCATCCACGAGCGCCTGCCCATGGGCGGCGGCATGCAGCTGCTGCCGGAACAGCTGGACGCGCGCGCGCTGGAAGCCGTGCACGAGCCGGACCTGAGCCATCCCGACGGCGTTGCCTACGTGCTCTACACCTCCGGTTCCACCGGTCGCCCCAAGGGCGTGGAAGTCACCCACCGCAATCTCGCCAACTTCCTGCAGGGCATGGCGCGCCTGCTGGAACCCGTACCCGGCCATCGCTTCCTTGCCGTTACCACGGTGATCTTCGATATCGCGGGGCTGGAGCTGTACCTGCCGCTCACCGCCGGCGCCTGCGTGGTGATGGCCGGCAGCGGCGCCGCGCAGCAGCCGGTGGAACTGGCGCGGCTGATCCGCGCCAGCGGCGTCACCCATGTGCAGGCGACGCCGTCGCTGTGGCGCATCCTGCTGGGCAGCCCGGAAACCAGGCTGGACGAAGTGCATGCCATGGTGGGCGGCGAAGCGCTGGGTGCGGAACTCGCCGCGCGGCTCAAGGCCGCGGCGGCGCGGGTGACGCAGTTCTATGGCCCCACCGAAACCACGGTGTGGTCCACCGCTTACGAGCTGGAAGTGATCGGCTCCGGCATTCCGCCGATCGGCCGCCCCATCCTCAACACGCGTCTGTACGTGCTCGATGCCGCGCGGCAGCCGGTGGTGACCGGCGCGATCGGCGAGCTGTACATCGGCGGTGCGGGCGTGGCCAAGGGCTATCTGCATCGCCCGCAGCTCACCGAGGAACGCTTCCCGGCCGACCCCTTCGCTGCCGACGGCAGCCGCATGTACGCCACCGGCGACCTGGTGCGCTGGCGCGACGACGGCTTGCTGGAATTCATCGGGCGCGCCGACAGCCAGGTGAAGATCCGCGGCCATCGTATCGAGCTGGGCGAGGTCGAGAACCTGCTGGCCCAGCACGCCGGCGTCGCCGCTGCGGCGGTCACCACGTTCCGCGATGCGAACGGCAGTCTCGCCGTGGCCGCCTATGTGGTGCCGCGCGAGCCCGCCGCCGTCGATTCCGACCAGCTGCGCATGTTCCTGGCGCGCCGCCTGCCGGAGCCCGCGCTGCCGTCCAGCTTCACCTTGCTGGACGCGCTGCCGCTGACGCCGAACGGCAAGCTGGACCGCCGCGCGCTGCCGGCGCCGGACCGCATTGCGCGCGCCGCGTTCGTGGAACCGTCCACGCCGGTCGAACGCAAGCTGGCGGAACTGTGGCAGCGCCTGCTGCGCATCGAACGCGTCGGCCTGCACGACAACTTCTTCGAGCTCGGCGGCGATTCGCTCACCGCGGCGGAGATGGCGGTGGGCTTCCCCGCGGAATTCGGCGTGGAGCTGCCGCTGGGCAGCCTGTTCGAAGCGCCGACGGTGGCCAACCTGGCGGCCTTCGTCGACCGCCTCGGCGGCGACAGCGACGATCCGCTCGGCGAGGTGATCGTGCTGCGCGCGCCGCCGCGGTTGCGCGAAGTGGGCAGGGCGCCGGCGCGGCCGCTGTTCTGCATCCATCCGATGATGGGCCTGAGCCTGGGCTTCTCCGCGCTGCTGCGGCATCTCGACCCGGCCGTCCCGGTGTACGGCCTGCAGTCGCGCGGCCTGCGCGGCGACCTGCGCCTGCCAGGCAGCATCGAGGAAGTGGCGGCGGATTATCTGGCGCAGATCCGGCGCATCCAGCCCGAGGGGCCGTACCGCCTGGTCGGGCGTTCGATGGGCGGACTGATCGGCCACGCCATCGCCGAGCAGCTGCTGGCGATGGGCGAGCGCGTCGAGCTGCTGGCGATGATCGACAGCTATCTGTTCACCGCCGGCGAGCGTTCGCGCCCGCGCGAGGAAGCCAAAGAAGTACGCGCCGCGCTGAACTTCCTCGGCCTGCACCAGCACGCCGGCGAAGACGCGCCGCAGACGCTGAAGGAGCTGGCCTCGCTGCTGCTGCACAGCTACAACGCGCGCTCGATCCCGCTGGTGCAGGAGATCATCAAGAGCCACCCGCAATTCATCGAGCATCTGTTCGCGGTGATGCGCAACAACCTGGAGCTGGCGCGCCAGTACACGCCGCGCCGGATCAACGTGGACCTTCTGTTCTTCCACGCCACCGAGCGCGAGGGCGACCTGGGCGGCATCCTCGACCACCGCCCCTCGGCGTGGCGGCCCTTCATCGGCTGGCGCATCGAGGTGCAGGAGCTGGCCTGCCATCACGAGGCGGTGCTGGAGCCGGCGCCGGCGGAGACGATCGGCACCGTGCTGCGCCATCGCCTGTTCGATATCCCGGACGAGCGCGCGGGCGCCGCCACGCCGCTGGCGCCGCAGCCGGGGCTGGCCGCCGCATGAGCGCGCCCAGGCCGATCGTCATCTTCACCATCGGCACGCAAGGCGACGTGCGGCCCTGCGTGGCGCTGGGGCAGGGGCTGCAGCGCGCGGGTTATCCGGTGCGCATCGCCACCAGCGGTAATTTCGAGCCGCTGGTGCGCGAAGCGGGGCTGGCATTCTTTCCGCTCACCGCCGATTTCCAGGCCATGCTGGAAGCCGACCGCAGCATCGCCGAGCAGGGCCTCAACCTGCGCGCGATGGCGCGCATCTTCCGTCAGCGCTATGCGCTGTGGGCCGAGCGCTGGGCCGAGGAAGGCATGGCGGCGAGCGAAGGCGCGGGCCTGCTGATCGGCGTGAGCAACAGCACCTTGCTGGCCAAGGCGCTGTCGGAGTGGCGCGGCGTGCCGTTCGCCATCGCGCGCCTGCAGCCGTTGACGCCCTCGCGCCTGCTGCCGCCGATGGTGCTGAGCGGTTCGCGCGACCGCCTGCCCGGCCCGGTGAGCCTGGCCGCGCATCATCTGCTGTGGTTGCTGGTGTGGCATGTGATGCGGCCGGCGATCAACGACATCGTGCGGCCGCGGCTGGGCCTGCCGCGCTATCCCTGGCATGGGCCTTATCTGGGCCGCCATGCGCTGGACGAGAAGGTGATCAACGGCTTCAGCCGCTACGTGCTGCCGCGGCCGGCGGACTGGCCGGACAGCTCACAGGTTACCGGCTACTGGTTCTTCGATCCGCCGGCGTGGACGCCGCCGGCGGAACTTGCCGAGTTTCTGGCTGCCGGCCCCAAGCCGGTCTATATCGGCTTCGGCAGCATGGTGAGCAGCCGCGCCGCCGAGTTCACCCGCATCGTGCTGGACGGCGTGCGCAAGAGCGGGCGCCGCGCGGTGCTGGCGGCGGGCTGGGGCGGGCTGGAGATCGCCGAAGGCGCGCTGGACGAGCAGATCTATGGCCTGCGCCAGGCACCGCACGACTGGCTGTTTCCGCGCATGGCCGGCGCCGTGCATCACGGCGGCGCGGGCACTACGGCAGCGGCGGCGCGCGCCGGCATTCCGGCCGCGGTGGTGCCGTTCTACGGCGACCAGCCGTTCTGGGCGCGCTGCCTGCAGCGCCGCGGCGTGGCGCCCGCCGCGCTGGACCGGCGCAGCTTGAACGCCGATGCGCTGGCCGCGGCGCTCACCGCGATGGCGCAGCCGGAGATGCTGCGCGAGGCCGAAGCGCTGGGCCGCGCGATCCGCGCCGAGGACGGCGTGGGCGAAGCGCTGCGGCATCTGCGGCGCTGGGGCTTGCTGGAGGAAGTTGAAATGATGGAGGCCGCGATGGAACCGCAGCGGAGCGTGGCATGAGCGCGCGCAGGCCATTCGCGCTGTTCGAGCGCGGCATGTATCTGGACGGCCAGCGCGCGGTGGCGCTGGTGCTGCCCGCCACGCTGTCCGGCACGCTCGACGAACCGCGCCTGCGCCTGGCGCTGGAGCGCGTGCAGGCGCGGCATGCCGTGCTGCAAAGCCTGGTGGAGCACGACGCCGATGGACGTCCGTGGTTCGTGCAGCAGGACGCGCCCCCGCCGATCGCGCTGCGCATCGTCGATCGGCAGGGCGATGACGACTGGCAGGAGCAGGCGCGGCTGGAATGCGAGCGCCTGTTCGACGGCAGGCGCGAGCCGCTGATCCGCATGATCTGGCTGCGCGGCGCCGGGCGCAGCGATCTGCTGCTGAGCTGCCATCACTGCATCTGCGACGGGTTGTCGGCGGTGAATCTGCTGCGCGACATCCTGACCGTGTGCGGCCGCCCCGACGCCAGGCTGGGGCCGCGCTTCGAACTGCAGGGCGGCGCCGACGTGGTGCCGCCCGAAGCCCTGCGTAATCGCTGGCTGCAGCGGCGCGCGCGCCTGAAGGCCGCGCTGTTCGGCGCCTTTATCCGCACGCGGCGCATCGGCGCGCCGGTGAGCTACGGCGCCGCCTATACGCAGCGCTGGTCGATCGAACCGGCGGCGGTGCAGGCGCTGGTGCGGCGGGCGAAGGACGCCGAGGTCGGCGTGTTCGCGGCGCTGTGCACGGCTTTCATGCTGGCCTGCTGGTCGGTGCGCGGCGTCCGCGGCGTGGAGAAGTTCGTCGCGCCGGTCGATGCGCGCCGCTATCTGCCGGCGCTGCAGGGTGGTGCCCTGTTCACCATGGCGCCGACGGTGCGGCTGACCTTCGGCGGGCGCAAGTCGCGCGATGCGGATTTCTGGGTGCTGGCGCGTGCTTTGCACGAGGATATGCGGCGGCAGATCGACCGCCTCGGGCCGGCGGTCCACGAACAGTTGCTGGGACTCGAACGGCTGCATCCGCTATTCGACCAGCTGCTCGCGTGGTCGCGCTCGAAGCGCAGTGGCGGCGGTGTGTCGCTTTCTTACCTGGGCCGCCTCGACGACTCCTCGCGCGACGAAGGCGGCGTCCGCCTGGAAGCGATCCACGCGCCCTCGGCCCTGCTCGAACCCACGCCGGCCAGCCTGATCACCATCGTCGGTTTCGCCGAACGCCTGGACCTGGCCTTGATCTCGGACGAAAGCTCGTTGCCCAGCGCGCAGGCCGCGCAGATCCGCCAGCTGGCGATGGAGCTGCTGCAGGCGGCTTCGGCCTTGCCGGCGCCGGCCGCGGCCGGCTTGTCCGCTCCCGTACCCGTGGAAAGCGTATGAAAAGCTATGGCGTGATCTTCGTGCTGTACCACCCCAGCGAGGCCTTCCTGCGCCATCTGGAGAAAGCGGCGGCGTCGGGGCAGAACGTGGTGGCAATCGACAACTCGCCGCAGCCGGATCTGGCGCTGTACGACGTGCTGCAGCGGCAGGGCTGCACGGTGCTGCACAACGCCAATCGCGGCGGCCTGGCCGGCGCCTACAACCGCGGCGCGGAGCTGCTGCTCGAACGCGGCTGCGAGGTGATCTTCCTGCTCGATCAGGATTCGGATATCGGCGACGACTTTTTCGCCGCGATGATGCAGGCCTGCGAGCGCGAACCGGGCGAGGCTTTCGTCCTCGGGCCGAAGATCTACGAGATCAACCTGGAAAAGTTCATGGTGGTGATGCCGCCGGGACGGCGCTGGCCGAAGCCGCAGAAGATGCGCGAGCCGACGGAAGGCGTGTACGACACCTTGTTCGTGATCTCGTCCGGCTCGGCGATCTCGGCGCAGGCATACCGCCAGCTTGGCGCGTTCCGCGAGGATTTCTTTATCGAGTACATCGATATCGAATACGGCTTGCGTGCCAACACGCAGGGTGTGCCGGTGCGCATGAACGCGGCGGTGACGATGCGCCAGACCACCGGGCAGATCGAGCGCCACGGCCGCCTGTTCACCACCAACCATGCGGCGTGGCGCCGCTACTACGGCGCACGCAACGGCGTGTATACCTTGCGCTTGTATCGCGCGCACTGGGGGCTGCATTGGCTGGGCGGACTGCTCGCACTGCACCAGGCGTTCAACGTGCTGCTGTTCGAGCCGCAGAAGCTGCGCAAGGTGCTGGCGATTGCCTGCGGCTACGTCGACGGGCGCCGCGGCCGGCTGGGCACCTTCGAAGACCTGCATCCGCGCATCGCCGCGTTCTGCAAGAAGGAGCCGGCGCGCAGCGGGGCGCTTGCCGGCGCTGCCACCGTCGCCACGGAGCAGACGCCATGATGCGCAAGCTCACCACCATCGAGCGGCTGATCGACGGCAATATCACCTATCGCCTCACCATCGAAGGCGCGCTGCCGGTCGAACGCCTGCGCGCGGCGCTGGACCGCGTGCAGCGCAAGCATCCGGCGCTGCGCATGCTGCTGCGCGAGGAAAGCGACGGCTTGTACTACGCGCTGGACGCGGCCGGCCCGGTGCCGCTGCGCGTGGCGATCTGCACCTCGGAGCAGGTGCTGGCCGGGGAGATCGCGCGCGAGGAGGCCAGCGTCTTCGCGCCCGACGAACCGCTGCTGCGCGTGGCCTGGCTGCGCACGGCGCGCGGCGGCGTGCTGCTGATCACCACCGCGCACCGCATCTGCGACGGCATGAGCATCCTCACCCTGGCGCGCGAACTGCTGGCCGGCCTGCACAGCGACGCGCCGCTGCTGCCGTATGCGCCGATCAGTCCGCTGGACGTCGCCGCTCCGCCGGGCGGCCCGGAAGAACGCAGGCAGCGCATGGTCGCGGCGGTGATCAACGGGCTGATCGCGGCGATCCCGCCCTCGCGCCGGCCGCCGCGCCACGACACCTTGCGGCGGGAATGGCATGTGGATGCGGGGCTGACCGCGGTGCTCAAGCATCGCTGCCGGGTCGAGCAGGTGTCGATGCATGCGGCCTTGCTGGCGATCCTGGATCTGGCCTTGCAGTCGGCGCTGGGCAAGCGCGCGCCCACGCGCATCGACAATCCGATCGACGCGCGCCGCGGCCGGCTGGCGCAGCTGAAGGACGACATGCTGTTCTTCGGCGGCGGCAGCTTCAAGATCGAAGTGGGGTGCGAGCGCGGCGCGGACCTGTGGGAGCGGGCGCGCGACATCTATCGCGAGATGGCCGGCAAGATGGAGCAGGAACTGCTGGCGATTCCCGGCAAGTACCGCTTCTGCGAAATGCTGAAGCCGCCGTCGGAGCACAAGTTGAACGCCATCGTGCGGCTGGGCGATGCGCTCAGCCGCAATGGCAACTGGAATCAGTTTTCCTTTTCCAACCTGGGGCCGATCGATCTGCTGGAGGCGCAGGCGCCGTTCCGGCTGGAGGATTTCACCTTGTCGGTGCGCTCCTTCGGCGTGCGTCCGCTGGGCCTGGTGGCGTTCGCGCTGCACGGTCGGCTGCGCTTCGTGTTCATCGGCGAGGAGCAGTGCATGAGCGCGGCGCAGGTGGATGCGCTGGAGCAGGCGTTCATGGGGGTGTTGCGGGAGCAGGCGGCGCATCGCAGGCGCGAGGTCGAGCCGGCGGTGACGTTGGCGGTCGACTGATGCCTTGCCTATAGCGTCATTCCGGCGCAGGCCGGAATCCAGTAACGACAACATATGGATATGCGAAAGCGCTGACGTCCAGGCTTTCGCGACAACCGATCGATATCGTCACTGGATTCCGGCCTGCGCCGGAATGACGAGAGTGGGAAGTTGCGGCAGGGAACCGGTATTACACCGGCTCCAGCCAACCCCACTGGTCGTTGGTCTTGCCATTGAACAGCCCGAAGAACAGCTCCTGCATCCGGCGCGTCACGCGGCCGGCCTTGCCCGAGCCGATCTTCTTGCCGTCGACCGAGCGGATCGGGGTGATCTCCGCGGCGGTGCCGCACATCAGCAGCTCGTCGCACAGGTACAGGTATTCGCGCGGGATGTCGCGCTCGATCACTTCGATGCCGTCTTCGCGCGCCAGCGTCATCAGCGTGTGGCGGGTGATGCCGGTGAGGATCGAGGCGCTGGCCGGCGTGGTGTGCAGCACGCCGTCGAAGACCAGGAACAGGTTCTCGCCCGCGCCTTCGCTGAGCAGGCCGGTATTGGCCAGCGCGATGCCTTCGCCGAAGCCCAGGCGGCGCGCTTCACGCGCGATCAGCTGGCCGGAGAGGTAATTGCCGCCGGCCTTGGCGCCGGCCGGAATGGTGTTCGGCGCGAAGCGCTGCCAGCTCGACACGCAGGCGTCGATGCCGCTTTCCAGCGCCTCCGGCCCGAGGTACGGGCCCATCGGCCACGCGGCCACCGCCACGTCGATCGGCGTTTCCGCTGACAGGCCGAAGCCGCCGAGGCCGCGGTAGGCGACCGGTCGCAGATACGCGGCGCCCAGGCCGTTCTGCTTGATCACGTCGCGGCAGGCCGCGGCGATTTCGTCCTGCGAATAGGGCAGCACCATGTCGTAGATCTTGGCCGACTGGTACAGGCGCTTGAGATGGTCGGTGAGGCGGAAGATCGCGGCGCCGTCCGGCGTGGCGTAGCTGCGGATGCCTTCGAACACCGACGAGCCGTAATGCAGCGCGTGCGACATCACATGCGTGGTGGCCTCGCGCCAGGGCTTGATCTGGCCGTTCTGCCAGATCCATTCGGGATACTGCTGCGCCATGTCGATTCTCCGAAAATGAGCGACATGATAACCGCTGGCGGGCGGGCTCATCTTTCAGCCGCCTTGCAGGGGTTCAAGCGCTCGTTCGAATCGCGGCGATGTGCGGCTCAGCCGGCGCTGCGCAGCCACAGGCAGCCGGAACGGCGCACGATGTCGAAGCGTGTTTCCTTCGGCTCGCCGCTGGCGTCGTCCGAGGCGGTGTGCACCACCAGCTGGCGCTCCTGCGGCGCGGGATGTTCGGCGGGCGGCGCATCGGGATCGTTGCCGCCGGTCTGCTCCGCCGCGCTCTGTTCGCCGAAATCCAGCAGCGGGCGTTTCATCAGCGCACCCAGGGAGCGGATGTCGGACACCACCGCATTGCGCCCCGCGCCTTCCCACAGCATCAGGCCGGCGAGGCGGTTGGGATCGCGCGTGGCGAAGGCGTCGGTGACGCTCTGGCGCAGCTCGGCCACGCTGGTGGCGCACAGGATCGGCGGCGGCGCGGAGGCCACCGGCGCGTTGGGCGCGGGAGCGGCGGATTTCGGCGCGGCCTGCACCGGTGTGGCTTTCAGTGCGGCGCAGGGCTGGTCGGTGAACAGCGGATTGCCGTCGGGGCCGATGCAGCGGTGCACGCCCTCCTGCGCGTTGGCGGGAGCGGGCAGCAGCCAGAGGGAGAGGAACAGCGCGGAAGCAACGAGGAAGAGACGCATGCCGCGCAGGATAACCCGCGCGGCCTGACTGAAAGCTCGACCTGCCGCTTAAATCGACAGCCGCTCCAGCACGGCCTGCGTCGCCTTGGCGCGGTTGAGCGTGTAGAAGTGCAGGCCCGGCGCGCCGCCGTCCAGCAGGCGCTGGCACAGCTGCGCCACCACGTCGGCGGCCAGTTCGCGGATCGATTCGGCATCGTCGCCATGCGCCTGCATGCGCTTGGCGATCCAGCGCGGGATCTCCGCGCCGCAGGCATCGGAGAAGCGCTTGAGCTGCGAGAAATTGCCGATCGGCATGATGCCCGGCACCACCGGTACGTCCACGCCCAGGCGGCGCACGTCGTCGAGGAAACGGAAGTAGGCGTCGGCGTTGTAGAAGTACTGGGTGATCGCGCCATTGGCGCCGGCGTCGACCTTGCTCTTGAAGTGGCGCAGGTCGGCCAGCGCGTCGTCGGCCTGCGGATGGGTTTCCGGATAAGCCGCCACTTCGATATGGAAATGCTCCCCGCTGTGCTGGCGGATAAAGCCGACCAGTTCGGCCGCGTAGCGGAAGTCGCCGGGCGAGGCCATGCCCGAGGGCAGGTCGCCGCGCAGCGCCACCAGGCGGCGGTAGCCGGCGGCGCGGTAGCCGTCCAGCAGTTCGGCGATCTCGGCGCGGGTGCCGCCCATGCAAGACAGATGCGGCGCCACGTCCAGGCCGTGCTCGCGGTGCAGGCGCGCCACCGTCTCGCCGGTGTAGCTGAGGGTGGAACCGCCGGCGCCGAAGGTCACCGAGACATAGTCCGGCCCGCGCCCCTTCAGCAAGCGGGCGGTGCGGTCGAGCTGGTCGCGTTGCTCGTCGGTCTTGGGCGGGAAGAATTCGAAGCTGATGGCCGGCATCGTCGGAGTCTCGGTGGGCGATGCGGGCGAGTATATATCTCTTGGTCGCGATGAAGCGATATATGGATGGATCGCAACCACGGCGTAGGTTGGGGTGAGCCGCCGGCGAACCCCAACATCGCAGGCTTGGCCAGGCCGCGCACTGTTGGGGTTCGCCTGCGGCTCACCCCAACCTACGCCGGTCGATGAGGCGGTGGCGGGCATAAAAAAAGCGCGCGGTTCGCACCGCGCGCCTTTCGTTCCCGCTGGACCGACGCTCAGTAGCGGTAGTGGTCCGGCTTGTACGGGCCTTCCACCGGCACGCCGATGTAGGCGGCCTGATCCGGGGTCAGCTTGGTCAGCTTCACGCCGATCTGCTCCAGGTGCAGGCGGGCGACTTCCTCGTCCAGCTGCTTGGGCAGGCGGTAGACGGTCTTCTCGTAGACGTCCTTGTTCTTCCACAGGTCGAGCTGCGCCAGCGTCTGGTTGGAGAAGCTGTTGGACATCACGAAGCTCGGATGGCCGTGCGCGCAGCCGAGGTTCACCAGGCGGCCTTCGGCCAGCATGTAGATGCTGTGGCCCGTCTTGCCGAAGGTGTAGCGGTCGACCTGCGGCTTGATGGTCTCGCGCGACACGTCCTTGGCGCCGTTCAGGCGGTCGATCTGGATCTCGTTGTCGAAGTGGCCGATGTTGCACACCAGGGCGTTGTTCTTCATCGCCGCCATGTGCTCCAGCGTGATGATGTCCTTGTTGCCGGTGGTGGTGACATAGATGTCGGCCATGCCGAGCGTGTCTTCCACGGTGGTGACCTGGAAGCCTTCCATCGCCGCCTGCAGGGCGTTGATCGGGTCGATCTCGGTGACGATCACGCGCGCGCCGAAGCCCTTCAGCGAGTGCGCGCAGCCCTTGCCCACGTCGCCGTAGCCGCACACCACGGCGACCTTGCCGGCGACCATCAGGTCGGTGGCGCGCTTGATGCCGTCGGCCAGCGACTCGCGGCAGCCGTACAGGTTGTCGAACTTGCTCTTGGTGACCGAGTCGTTGACGTTGATCGCCGGCACCAGCAGCTTGCCCGCTTCCATCATCTGGTACAGGCGGTGCACGCCGGTGGTGGTCTCCTCGGAGACGCCCTTCCAGTCGGCCGCGACCTTCTTCCAGAAGCCGGGACGCTCCTTGGCGGTGCGCTTGAGCAGGTCCTTGATCACCTGCTCCTCATGGTTGCCGCTGGGCGTGTTGACCCAGTCGTCGCCGTTCTCCATGTCCAGGCCCTTGTGGATCAGCAGGGTGGCGTCGCCGCCGTCGTCGACGATCAGTTCCGGACCTTGCATGCCCGGGTGGGTGAGCATGTCCAGCGTGCAGTCCCAGTATTCCTCCAGCGTCTCGCCCTTCCAGGCGAACACCGGGATGCCGGCGGCGGCGATGGCCGCGGCGCAGTCGTCCTGGGTGGAGAAGATGTTGCAGGAGGCCCAGCGCACCGAGGCGCCCAGGGTGCTCAGGGTCTCGATCAGGACCGCGGTTTCCTTGGTCATGTGCAGCGAACCGGACAGGCGCACGCCCTTGAGCGGCTGCTCCTTGGCGTAGCGGGCGCGGATCTGCATCAGGCCCGGCATTTCCTCTTCCGCCATGCGGATGCGGCGGCGGCCGAGGTCGGCGAGGGAGATGTCGCGGACCTTGAAGTCCTGGCCGGCGGCTTCTTTGCTTACTGCGTTCATGGTGTGGCTCCGGAAATTTGTGCGGCAGCGAATGCCGCATCGGTTGACCGGGCGCCGTTTGACGATGAAAACCATCGAGCCTGGCCGGACTCGTGCCGCCCTGTAACTGGGCAAGACACAGCCGCGGTCGCAGCGCCCCTCGATGGGAGTTCGGAAGTATAGCCGCTGCGGCGTTCGGGATTCGTCACGCCGGCCCGGGTGCCCAGGCGGCCTGGACCATGACGGATGGCCTAGGCCCGGCCGGCGCCGGGCCGGTAACGTCGCAAGTTTCTTCGTCCATAGGCCGTCTGCCCCCATGAACCGTCCGCTCCGGCGCCTCGCCCTCGTTGGTTTCCTGCTGGCGGCACTGCCGCTGGCCACCTCCGCCCGCACCCCGCTGGCCCCGCCCGCGGCGGCCGCCGCGGCCGATGGCTACCGCCTGCCGCCCGCGCCGCTGCAGGCGCTGGTGGATGCACCGCGCCCGCCGCAGCTGTCGATCAGCCCGCACCGCGACCTGCTGGCACTGATCCAGACCCCTGCGCTGCCCGGCATCGACCTGGTCGCGCAGCCCGAGCTGAAGCTGGCCGGCCTGCGCATCAATCCGCGCACCTATGCGCAGAGCCGCTTCTCCTTCGGCACCGACCTGTGGCTGCTGGACATCGCCAGCGGCAAGGAGCAGCGCCTGCAGGGCCTGCCGGCGCCGCTGTCGATAGCCACCACCAGCTGGTCGCCGGACCAGCGCTTCCTGGCCTTCAACCAGGTGGATGCGAAATCCGGGCGCAACGAGCTGTGGGTGGTCGACGTCGCCGCGCATAGCGCACGCCGCCTGACCGAACTGCCGCTCAATACCGTCTCCGGCCGCGGCTACCGCTGGATGTCCGACAGCAAGCGCCTGCTGGTGGAACTGCGGCCGGACGGGCAGGGCGAGGCGCCGGCCGGTGGCGGCATTCCCACCGGCCCGAACGTGCAGGAGACGCGCGCCGGCGGCGGCGTGAAGTCGCTGCCGACCTATCAGGATCTGCTGCACAACGAGAACGACGCACGCGTGCTGGAGCACTACCTGCGCGCGCAGGCGGCGCTGGTCGATCTCGACGGCAAGGTGACCAGGCTGGGCGAGCCCGCGCTCACGCTGTCGCTCGCGCCCTCGCCGGACGGCCGCTATCTGCTGCGCGAGCGGGTCGAGCGGCCGTTCTCCTACCTGGTGCCGGTGGATTACTTCCCGCGCCGGATCGAAGTGCTGGATCTGGACGGCAAGCTGGTGAAGGAGATCGCGCACCAGCCGCTGATCGACGGCCTGCCCACCGGCAACGACGCCGTGCGCACCGGCGTGCGCGAGATCGAGTGGCGTGCCGACGCACCCGCCACCCTGGTCTGGGCCGAGGCGCAGGATGGCGGCGACCCCGCGCGCCAGGCCGAGGTGCGCGACCTGGTGAAGACCCAGGCTGCGCCGTTCACGCAGGAGCCCACCGTGCTGGCGCGCCTGGGCAGCCGCTATGCCGGCGCCTATTGGGGCTCGGGCGAGCTGGCGCTGATCGAGGAGTTCTGGTGGAAGACGCGCCAGGTGAAGGAATGGCGCATCGCGCCGGACCGTCCGGAGCAGGCGCCGAAGCTGGTGCGCGAAGGTTCCTCCGAAGACCGCTACAAGGACCCGGGCCTGCCCGCGACGGCGATCGACGAGCACGGCGAGCAGCGGCTGGTCGTCACCGCCGACGGGCACGGCATCTTCCGCCTGGGCAAGGGCGCCTCGCCGGAGGGCGACCGTCCGTTTATCGACAAGGTCGACCTGGACAGCGGCAGGAGCGAGCGCCTGTTCCATTCGCAGGCGCCGTACTACGAAGCGCCGCAGGTGCTGCTCGATGCACAGGGCAAGCGCGCGTTGACCTCGCGCGAAGCGCCTACGGAGACGCCGAACTTCTACGTGCGCGAACTGGCCTCCAGCAGCGCGCCGCGCGCGCTCACGCACTTCGCGCATCCCACGCCGCAATTGAAGGACGTGAAGAAGGAGCAGATCCGCTACAAGCGCAAGGACGGCGTCGAGCTCACCGCCACGCTATTCCTGCCGCCGCACTACGACCCGAAGAAGGACGGCCCGCGCCCGATGCTGATGTGGGCCTATCCCACCGAGTTCAAATCGGCCGACGCGGCGGGGCAGGTCACCGATTCGCCGTACCGCTTCAACCGCATCAGCTACTGGAGCCCGCAGGCGTTCCTGGCGATGGGCTATACGGTGCTGGACGATTTCTCCGTGCCGATCGTCGGCGAGGGCAGCAAGGAACCTAACGACACCTACGTGCCGCAGCTGGTGGCGAGCGCGGAAGCGGCGGTGGACGAAGTGGTGCGCCGCGGCGTGGCCGAGCGCGGCCGCATCGCGGTGGGCGGGCATTCCTACGGCGCCTTCATGACCGCCAACCTGCTCGCGCATACGCGGCTGTTCAAGGCGGGCATCGCGCGCAGCGGCGCGTACAACCGCACGCTGACGCCGTTCGGCTTCCAGTCGGAGGAGCGCAACTACTGGCAGGCGCAGGAGGTGTACAGCGCGATGTCGCCGTTCAACTACGCCGACCACATCAAGGACGCGCTGCTGCTGATCCACGGCGAACAGGACAACAACTCCGGCACCTTCCCGATCCAGAGCGAGCGCCTGTACGCGGCGGTGAAGGGGCTGGGCGGTACGGCGCGGCTGGTGATGCTGCCGAACGAAGCGCATGCGTACCGCGCGCGCGAATCGATCATGCAGATGCTGGCGGAGTCCAACGATTGGCTGGAGCGGTATGTGAAGAACCCGCCAGCACATTGACGCTTGGCGCCAACGCCTGGCGTAGGTTGGGGTGAGCCATAGGCGAACCCCAACATCGCGAAGCGTACGAGGGCACCGATGTTGGGGTTCGCCTATGGCTCACCCCAACCTACCCCGGCTCATTCGTTTCATAAGCAACTTTGCGAGCTCATGCGGCGCCGCACAAAAGGCCATTCGTTCGGGGTAGTCTTGGAAGTCCAGACATCCGCCGACCCAGGTTCCGATGGCCCAGCAGCGCAGTCCCGAGTTCGCTCCGCACGATGCCCCCCTGCGCGAAGACGTCCGCCGTTTAGGCACCCTGGTCGGCAACATGCTCGCCGAGCAGGTGGCGCCGGCATTCCTCGATGAAGTCGAACGCGTGCGCACCGCTGCCATCGCGCGCCGCCACGAGGGCGCGCCGCTGGCTCTGCTGGCGGAACCGCTGACCGGTGTGGAGACCGCGCATGCCGAAGCGCTGGCGCGCGCCTTCGCAACGTATTTCCAGGCGGTGAACATCGCCGAGCGCGTGCACCGCATCCGCCGCCGCCGCGATTACCAGCGCGAGGACCATGCGCCGCAGCCCGAATCGCTGCTCGATGCGCTCGGCCGCCTGAAGGAGCAGGGCGTCGGTGCGGCCGAGCTGCTGGAATGGCTGGCGCGGCTGCGGGTGGAACCGGTGTTCACCGCGCATCCGACCGAAGCGATGCGCCGCTCGCTGCTGGAGAAGGAACAGGCGATCGTGCGCGCGCTGATCGACAACTTCGATCCCAGCCGCACGCCGCAGGAACGCAAGGAAGACGACGACCGCATCTTCATGGCGCTGTCCTCCGCGTGGCAGACCGCCGAAGCTTCACCCGTGCGGCCCAGCGTGCAGGACGAGCATCACCACGTCGGTTTCTACCTGGCCAATCCGATCTACCGCATCGTGCCGGCGCTGTACGAGTCGCTGGCGGATGCGCTGCAGCAGGTCTACGGCGTGGCGGTGGCGTTGCCGCGCCTGCTGTCGTTCGCCACCTGGGTGGGCGGCGACATGGACGGCAATCCGAACGTGGGCGCGGACACCATCGCGGCCAGCCTCGGCAACCAGCGCGCGCACGTGCTGGAGCATTACATCGACGACATCGCCGGACTGGCGCGGCTGCTCAGCCAGACCGAGGGGCGCGTGGGCGTCGACGACGGACTGGCGCGGCGCCTGGCCGATTATCGCCAGCGTTTCCCGGAGGCCGCGGCGCAGGTGCGGCCGCGCCATGCGGACATGCCGTACCGCGCCTTCCTCGCCGTGGTCAAGGCGCGCCTGCAGGCCACGCACGACGACGATCATCCGGAAGCCTATGCGTCGCCGCAGGACCTGCTGGCCGACCTGCAGCTGATTGCCGACAGCCTGCTCGATCATCGCGGCCTGCATGCCGGCGCGTACGCGGTGCAGCGCCTGATCTGGCGCGTGCGCAGCTTCGGCTTCCATCTGGCGCGGCTGGACGTACGGCAGGACTCGCGCGTGCACGACGATGCGCTCGCCGCCCTGTTCGGCGAGGCGGACTGGCCCGAGCGCGACGACGCGGCGCGTGCGCAGGCCTTGCAGCCGTATGCGAGCGGCGAACGCGCGTTCGGCGACAGCGACGATGCCGGCGCGCAATCATTGAAGGCGGTGTTCGCCACGCTGCGCGATGCGCGCAAGCGTTACGGCAGCGATGCGGTGGGCCTGTACATCATCAGCATGGCGCGCTCCGCCGCCGACGTGCTGGCGGTGCTGGCGCTGGCGCGGCATGGCGGGCTGGTGGCCGAGGAAGACCGCGTGCCGCTGGACGTGGCTCCGCTGTTCGAAACCGTGGACGACCTGGCCAATGCGCCGGCAACCCTGCGCGCGCTGTTCGGCGACCCGGTCTACCGCGCCCATCTCGACCAGCGCGGCGGCCGCCAGTGGGTGATGCTGGGTTATTCGGACAGCGGCAAGGACGGCGGCACGCTGGCCTCGCGCTGGGGCCTGCAGCGCGCGCAGGTGGAGCTGCTGGAAGTGGCGAACGAGGCCGGTGTGCGGCTGTCGTTCTTCCATGGCCGCGGCGGTTCGGCCAGCCGCGGCGGCGCGCGCATCGCGCCGGCGCTGATGTCCTCGCCGCGCGGTTCGGTGGCCGGCGTGCTGCGCGTGACCGAGCAGGGCGAGGTGATCCATCGCAAGTACGGCATCCGCGCCTTGGCGCTGCGCAATCTGGAACAGACCGTGGGCGCGGTGCTGCGCGCCAGCCTGCGTCCGCGCGAGCAGGACGAGCGCGAGGCGGTGTGGCGCGAGCGCATGGGCGAGCTGGCGGCGAACAGCCGCAAGACGTATCGCGCCTTCGTCGACCGCGACGGCTTTATCGATTATTTCCGCAGCGCCACGCCGATCGACGTGATCGAGCGCATGACCCTGGGCTCGCGTCCTTCGCGCCGCCGCAGCATGCGCGGCGTGCAGGATCTGCGCGCGATCCCGTGGGTGTTCGCGTGGACGCAGTGCCGCTCGATCATCACCGGCTGGTACGGACTGGGCACGGCGCTGGAGCAGGGCGCCGCGGCTTTCGGCGAGGAGGCGCTGGCGGAGATGGCAAGCGACTGGCCGTTCTTCGCCAATATGCTGGACGACGTGGAGATGGTGCTGGCCAAGAGCGACCTGGATATTGCCGAGGCCTTCTCGCAGTTGGCCGGCGAACTGCACGAGCCGTTCTTCGCGCTGATCCGCGAGGAATTCGAACGCACCACGCGCTGGGTGCTGCGCCTGAAAGGGGCGGACGAACTGCTGCGCGATGCGCCGAAGCTGAAGGTGTCGATCCGCCTGCGCAATCCCTATATCGATCCGATGAGCCTGCTGCAGGTGGATCTGCTGCGCCGCTGGCGCGCGGGCGGCAGCGAGGACGATGCGTTGCTGCGCGCGCTGGTCGCTTGCGTGAACGGCGTATCGCAGGGGCTGCAGAACACCGGTTGAAAGGCCGCGCTGGAGAGGCCTGCCGGGAGCTTGCGCAAAATCTTTCGATCTCGCTAGGCTGGACGCTTTAGACCACGAGTTTTTCCCATGCATGAAGCTCCCCGCCGCCTCGGCCCCTTGCCCTGGCTGATCTTCGGCTCCCGCTGGCTGCAGCTGCCGCTGTATCTGGGCCTGATCGTGGCGCAGTGCGTCTACGTGTTCCTGTTCGCCAAGGAGCTGTGGCATCTGATCCACGAAGCGCCGTCGCTGGGCGAACAGGAGATCATGCTGATCGTGCTCGGCCTGATCGACGTGGTGATGATCTCCAACCTGCTGGTAATGGTGATCGTCGGCGGCTACGAGACCTTCGTCTCGCGCCTGCGCCTGGAGAACCATCCGGACCAGCCGGAATGGCTGTCGCACGTGAACGCCTCGGTGCTGAAGGTGAAGCTGGCGATGGCGATCATCGGCATCTCCTCGATCCACCTGCTGAAGACGTTCATCGCCGCCGGCTCGCTGACGGGGTTGCCGTTCTGCTCGGCGGAGATGCTGGCGAGCATTGCCGAGAATGGCCCAGGCACGGCGCTGAAATGCGCCACGCTCACGCCGGTGGGCGTGATGTGGCAGACCATCATCCACTTGGTGTTTATCGTGTCGGCGATCGGGATCGCGTGGACGGACCGGTTGATGCAGAGCGCGAAGCGCGAGGAGCATTGAGCTTTTCACTCCCTCTCCCCTCCGGGGAGAGGGTTGGGGTGAGGGGCCGGGCGGAGCGGTGAGTGGAGGGTCTCGATAAGCTCAAGAGCTTTTTCCTCTCTTCTTAGAAGCGCTACCGCGAGCACCCACCCCTCATCTGCCTGCCGGCATCTTCTCCCCGGAGGGGAGAAGAGTTTCGGTCTTTAGCCTTCCAGCTCAGTCCACCGCGCGTACGCCACTTCCAGCTCCGCCTGCAGCTTCGCCAGCGCCTCGTTGTGCCGCTGGATCGCCGCGTTGTCCTGCTGGTAGAACGCCGGATCGTTCATCGCCGCCGAACACTCGGCGATATCCGTCTCCAGCTTTTCGATCAGCGCCGGCAGCTGCTCCAGCTCGCGCTGGTCCTTGTAGCTGAGCTTGCGCTTCGGCTCCGCGGCGCGCGGCGCTTCGGCGGGCTTCGCCGGCACCGGCACGGCTTCCACCGCCTTCGCCACCGGCCGCTGCCGCAGCCAGTCGCTGTAGCCGCCGACGTAGTCGCCGACCCGGCCTTCGCCTTCCAGCACCAGCGTGCTGCTGACCACGTTGTCGAGAAACTCGCGGTCGTGCGACACCAGCAGCAAGGTGCCCTGGTATTCGGTCAGCAGTTCTTCCAGCAGCTCCAGTGTTTCCACGTCCAGGTCGTTGGTGGGTTCGTCCATCACCAGCAGGTTGGACGGCTGGGCGAACAGCTTGGCCAGCAGCAGGCGGTTGCGTTCGCCGCCGGAGAGGCGGGTGATCGGTGCGCGGGCGCGTTCGGGCGAGAACAGGAAATCCTGCAGGTAGCCGATGACGTGCTTGCGCTGGCCGTTGAGCTCGATGTATTCGCGCCCGCCGGCCACGTTGTCCAGCGCATTGAGCGCGTCGTCGAGCTGGCTGCGGTGCTGGTCGAAGTAGGCGATCTGCAGGCCGGTGCCCAGCGTCACCTCGCCGCGCTGCGGCGTGAGTTCGCCCAGCAGGATCTTGAGCAGGGTGCTCTTGCCGGCGCCGTTCGGGCCGACGATGCCGACGCGGTCGCCGCGCATGATCACGGTGTCGAGCTGGTCGATCAGCACGCGCCCGCCGTAGGCCTGGTGCACGCCGCGCGTCTCGATCACCTTCTTGCCGGAGGCCTGTGCATTGGCCAGGGTGATCCTGGCGTTGCCGCCCAGCTCGCGCCGCTCGGCACGCTCGCGGCGCAGCGCCTTCAGCGCGCGCACGCGGCCTTCGTTGCGGGTGCGGCGCGCCTTGATGCCCTGGCGGATCCACACTTCTTCCTGCGCCAGCTTCTTGTCGAACAGCGCATTGGCCTGCGCCTCGGCGTGCAGGCGTTCCTCGCGGCGGCGCAGGTAGTTGTCGTAGTCGCCGGGCCAGCTGGTCAGCTGGCCGCGGTCGATCTCCACGATGCGCGTGGCCAGCGAGCGCAGGAACGAGCGGTCATGGGTGATGAAGATCAGGCTGCCGGCGAAGGACTTGAGAAAACCCTCGAGCCAGCCGATCGCCTCGATATCCAGGTGGTTGGTCGGCTCGTCCAGCAGCAGCACGTCCGGCTTGCGCACCAGCGCCTGGGCCAGCAGCACACGGCGCTTCATGCCGCCGGACAGCGCGGCGAAGTCGGTGTCGGCCGGCAGTTCCAGCCGCTCCAGCACCTCGTTGACGCGGCGGTCCAGATCCCAGCCGTGCCGCGCCTCGATCTGCGCCTGCACGTCGCCCAGCGCGTCGAAGTCGTGCTCGGCGAGCAGGTGGTGGTAGCGCGCCAGCAGCGCGCCGAGATCGCCCAGGCCCGCCGCGACCACGTCGAACACACTGCCGGCGGTGTCCTGCGGCACTTCCTGCGCCATGCGCGCGACCACGATGCCGGTCTGCAGGCGCAACTCGCCGTCATCCGGCTTGAGGTCGCCCGCGATCAGCTTGAGCAGGGTGGATTTGCCTTCGCCGTTGCGGCCGACGATGCACACGCGCTCGTTCGCCTCGATCGACAGATCGACGTGTTCGAGCAGGAGGGGGCCGCCGACGCTGAAGTCGACACGCTGGAGTTGGATCAGGGACATCCGCGCATTGTAGCCGTTGCGCGGGGCCCCGACGAAAACGGGCCGCTTGCGCGGCCCGTTTTCCTGCAGCGGATGAAACGTCCGCTTACTTCAGCTTGGCGTCCGCGCGCAGCGCCTCGGCCTTGTCCGTCTTCTCCCAGGAGAAAGCGGTGTAGGTCTTGCCGTCCGGACCCTTCACTTCGTACGGCGAGCGGCCGAAGTGGCCGTAGCTGGCGGTCTGCTGGTACATCGGATGGATCAGGTCCAGCATCTTGATGATGCCGTACGGGCGCAGGTCGAAATGCTTGCGGATCAGCTTTTCGATCTTGTCGTCCGAGATCTTGCCGGTGCCGAAGGTGGTCACCGAGATCGAGGTCGGCTCGGCCACGCCGATGGCGTAGGAGACCTGCACTTCGCAGCGGTCGGCGATGCCGGCGGCCACGATGTTCTTGGCCACGTAGCGCGCCGCGTAGGCGGCCGAACGGTCGACCTTGGACGGGTCCTTGCCCGAGAACGCGCCGCCGCCGTGGCGGGCCCAGCCGCCGTAGGTGTCGACGATGATCTTGCGGCCGGTCAGGCCGCAGTCGCCCACCGGGCCGCCGATCACGAACTTGCCGGTCGGGTTGATGTGGAACTTGGTGCCCTTGTGCAGCAGCTTGGCCGGCAGCACGGGCTTGAGGATGTGCTCGCGCACGGCCTCGACCAGGTCCTTCTGCTTGATGTCCGGATCGTGCTGGGTCGACAGCACCACGGCGTCGATCGCCACGGCCTGGTCGTTCTCGTAGCGCAGGGTGACCTGGCTCTTGGCGTCCGGGCGCAGCCACGGCAGCGGCGACTTCTTCGCCTTGCGCACCTTGGCCTGCTGCTCGACCAGGCGGTGCGAGTAGTACACCGCCGCCGGCATGTAGTCCTTGGTCTCGTTGGTGGCGTAGCCGAACATCAGGCCCTGGTCGCCGGCGCCCTGTTCTTCCGGCTTCTTGCGGTCCACGCCCTGGTTGATGTCGGGGGACTGCTTGCCGATCAGGTTCAGCACGCCGCAGGTCTCGCCGTCGAAGCCGACGTCGGAGGAGTTGTAGCCGATGTCGACGATGACCTTGCGGGTCAGCGCCTCGAGGTCGATCCAGGCGCTGGTGGTGATCTCGCCGGCCACGATGGCCACGCCGGTCTTCACCAGGGTCTCGCAGGCCACGCGCGCACGCGGATCCTGGGCCAGGATGGCATCGAGGACGGCGTCGGAGATCTGGTCGGCGACCTTGTCCGGATGGCCTTCGGAAACCGATTCGGAGGTGAAGAGGAAGTTGCTCATCGCGGGTTATATCCTTCCTTACGGATAGAGAGATAAATAAAGGGTGCGGCATGATACATGCCGGCCCCCGGTTTTGCAGCTACAGCATGCGGCCGGCAGGTGACGATTTCATGCCGATTCAGCCGTTTGGACGGCCAGGAGGCCGAATGTCGCAGGCTTCCGGCGGCCTGCCGGGCGGCCGCGCAAGCGCCCGAGGATAGCTCACGGCCGTCCCGGCCGTTGCTGCGCTGCGGGTAGGCGGGGCGGGGATTTCCGGGCCCGATCCGCTACATTCGGGCGGATCGGCACGACTCGCGGAGGCCTGCATGACCCGGAACCACACCATCCATCCCGCCCGCTGGCTGCTGGCCCTGGCCTGGCTGCTTCTGGCCTCGGCCGCCGCCGCCCAGACCGTCCAGACCGTCCAGACCAAGGGGCCGGCCGAATGGCTGCCCGCCATGGACGCCTTCGCCAGGCAGGACCAGGCCCAGCCCCCGCCGCAGCAGGCCGTGCTGTTCATCGGCAGCTCCTCGATCAATTACTGGCATTCGCTGGCCGAGGATTTCCCCGGCGTGCCGGTGATCAACCGCGGCTTCGGCGGTTCGGCGATCGAGGACAGCACCTACTACGCCGACCGCATCGTTACGCCGTACCACCCGCGCCTGATCGTGATGTACGCCGGCGACAACGACGTCTACGAAGGCCACTCCGCGCAGCAGGTGGCGGACGACTTCAAGGCCTTCGTGGCGCGCGTGCGCAAGGACCTGCCGGCGGTGCCGGTGGTGTACATCTCCATCAAGCCGAGCGTGGCGCGCTGGTCGCTGTGGCCGGCGATGAGCCAGGCGAACGGCCTGATCCGCGACTGGGCGGCGACGCAGCGCGGCGTGCGCTTCGTGGATATCGCGCCGCTGATGCTCGATGCGCAGGGCAAGCCGCGCGCGGAGCTGTTCCGCGACGACGGCCTGCATATGAAGCCGGCCGGCTATGCGCTGTGGATCCAGGCGCTGCGCCCGGTGCTGGCCTCATATGGCTTCAAGGCGAAGCCGCCAGCCGCCGACGCACCGTGATACGGCGTAGGTTGGGGTGAGCCCGTAGGCGACTGCGAAGGCAGGATGCCGTAGCGAACATCCGCGTAGCGGATGGCCCGAAGGGCTGGCTGCTGATGCAGCCAGTAACCCCAACGTCGAGACCTCCAGGCGCACCGCAGCGTTGGGGTGCGCCTGCGGCTTACCCCAACCTACCGCAGAGCACGCTCAGTACACGCTGGCCCGCGCCTGCACGAAGGCGAAGAAGAACACTGCGTTCGGGTCGTTGCGCACGGCCTGCAGTTCCTTACGCATGCCGGCGACGGTGGCTGCATCGACCTGGCCGCCGTCGAGCAGGGCATCGGCCGCCGACAGCAGCAGTTCTTCCCAGAACTCGATCATG
The DNA here is from genome assembly GCF_012275375.1 of Dyella sp. SG609. Lineage (GTDB taxonomy): Bacteria > Pseudomonadota > Gammaproteobacteria > Xanthomonadales > Rhodanobacteraceae > Dyella_D > Dyella_D marensis. Next base: position 107,617 of record NZ_JAAZQJ010000004.1, read on the forward strand.
TGCTTGCGCCTGCCTGGCTGGCGGTTGTCGAGGTGGATGGTTTTCACCTCGGTATGCACGTCGTGGTAGCCGCCGGCCAGCAGCAGGTTGCCGAGCTTGGCGCCGATGAAGGGATCGCCGCCGGCGTCGTACTGGTGGTCGTTGAAGGCCAGCCAGTAGCGCAGCAGGTGCGGCGAATACGGGTCGAGGAAGAACGAGGCGTTCAGCACCTCGGTGACGTAGACGGTGGCGCCCGGGCTCAGCACGCGGCGCACTTCGCTCAGCACGCGCGCGGGGCTGGGCATGTGTTCCAGCACCCAGCACAGGTAGGCGGCGTCGAAGCTGCGTTCGCCGAACGGCAGGTCGGTGGCGTCGGCCTGTTTCAACGTGTAGCGCGCCTCGCACCAGGCGGTGGCGGCGAGGTTGCGCTCGGCGGCGGCGAGCTGGGCCGCCGAGCGGTCGATGCCGGTGACGTGCAGCTGCGGGAAGCGGCGCAGCAGGATCTCGGTCTGCGCGCCGACGCCGCAGCCGACTTCGAGCAGGCGGGTGGCGTCGCTGTAGTCCACGTGGCTGAACAGGCTGGGTTCGAACATGCGCGCCTGGCGCACCAGGCGGGCCTGTTCCTCGGTCGAGAAGCCGTGGATATAGGGGAAATCGCCGGTGGGTTCGGTGGCCATGGGGCCTCCGCAGCGGGGCTGGAAGGAAAGCTTAGGCCTCGGCCGTGGCGCGCTCAAGATTGGCGCACGTGGGGGTAGGCGTAAGCGACTGCGAAGGCAGGATGCCGTAGCGAACATCCGCGTAGCGGATGGCCCGAAGGGCTGGCTGCTGATGCAGCCAGTAACCTCGACGATGCGCGCGGAAACCCGCTCGGTGCGCAGGCATGGCGTTGGGTATCACCCCAACCTACGCGGCGAGTTCGAGGCCGTTTTCCAGTGCCTGGAAATATTCGCGCGTCAGGCGCAGCTGGTCCTGCGCGCTTTCGGCGCGGTTGACCACCTCGCGGAAGGCGGCGTTTTCCGGGCGATCCTTGGCGTACCAGCCCAGGTGCTTGCGCGCGATGCGCACGCCGGACTGCTCGCCGTAGAACGCGTACAGATGTTCCAGATGCGCCAGCAGGATCGCGGCCACTTCCGCCGGACCCGGCTCGGGCAGGCGCTCGCCGGTGGCGAGGTAGTGCGCGATCTCGCGGAAGATCCACGGCCGGCCCTGCGCGCCGCGGCCGACCATCACCGCGTCGGCGCCGGTCGCATCGAGCACGTGTTTGGCCTGCTCCGGCGTGGTGACGTCGCCGTTGGCGAAGATCGGCATGCGCACGGCGGCCTTGACCGCGGCGATGGTGTCGTACTCCGCCTCGCCTTCGTATTTGTCGGCGCGGGTGCGGCCGTGCACGGCCAGCGCGGCGATGCCGGCGTCCTCGGCGATGCGGGCGATGGTGAGCGCGTTCTTGTTCTGGCGGTCCCAGCCAGTGCGGATCTTCAGCGTCACCGGGATGTCGACCGCATCGACCACCGCCTTGACGATGCGCGCCACCAGCGGCTCGTCCTGCAGCAGGGCGGAGCCGGACCACACGTTGCAGACCTTCTTGGCCGGGCAGCCCATGTTGATGTCGACGATCTGCGCGCCGTGCCCGGCGTTGTAGCGCGCGGCCTCTGCCAGCATGGCCGGGTCGTAGCCGGCGATCTGCACGCTCACCGGTTCGGGTTCGCCGGCGTGGTCCATGCGGTGCAGCGACTTGCGCGTCTGCCACAGGCGCGGGTCGGCGGTGGTCATCTCGGACACGGCCAGGCCCGCGCCCAGCCGTTTGCACAGCAGGCGGAAGGGCTTGTCGGTGACCCCCGCCATGGGCGCGAGCACCACGGGCGGGTCGATGCGGTAGGGGCCGATCTGCATCCGGCCATTTTAGCCGGGAGCGGCCCCGCCGGTCAGAAATCCACCGAAGCCTGCACGAAGAAGGTGCGCGGCTGGCCCACGTAGAGGCCGTTGTTGTTGTCGGTGGAACGGGTGAAATAGCGCCGGTCGAACAGGTTCTTCACGCCCACGCCGAGCTTCAGATACGACAGCGCCGGGCCGAAGCGGTACTCGCCGCGCAGGTTCCAGCTGGTCCAGCCGGGGATGTCGCCGTAGTCGCCCGCCGGCGTGCCGACGGTGATGTACTGCGAAGGCCTGGTCGGATCGAAGCTGGGCGAACCGGGCGAATGCTGGCGCGACTGGGTGAAGGCATCCAGGTTCAGCGTCCACGGGCCGCGCTCGTAGCGCACGCCGAGGTTGGCGGTGCGGCGCGAATAAAACGGCAGGTCGCGGCCGGCGAACGAGCCGTAGTTATAGGTGGCCTTGGTGTAGGTGAAGGTGCTCCACAGGGTGAGGCCGCGCAGGTTCGGATCGAACGCGCCGGCATCGAGGTGGGCGGCGGTTTCCAGGCCCTTGTGGGTGGTGGCGCCGAGGTTGGTCCAGCCGTCGTGCGAATCGGCCACGCCGGGAATCTTGCCCACCAGCTGCAGCTCATGGTCGAAGTTGATGCGGAACAGCGTGGCTTCCGCGCCCCAGGCGCCGTTGTCGTAGCGCGTGCCGGCTTCGTAGGTGCGCGCGGTTTCCGGGGCCAGGCCGCTGGCGAACTGGTTATCGGCGTTCTTCTGGCCGATCTGGAAATACTGCAGGCTGCCGAACGAGGTCTCGGCGTTGGCGTAGAGCTTCCAGCGCTCGGACAGGTGATAGATCACATTGAGCGACGGCAGCGGCTTGGAATATTTCTCGCGCCGGAAAGCGGGGCCTTTCACGATCACCGTGGCGTCGGGCAGCGCGCGCCACCAGGTGTTGATGCGCTCGTAGCGCAGGCCGGGGGTGATGGTCCAGCTGCCGGCGTTGATGGTGTCGTCGATGTACAGCGCATGCGCTTCGGTGCCGCCGGCGTTGTTGCCCGAACGCACGTACGCACCGTTGTACGGATTGCTGTCGAACGGTGTGTAGTACAGCGGCGAGTCGTACTTGTTGTTGCGCAGCGTGCGCTCGTGCATCGCTTCGTTGAGATAGCGGTAGCCGACGCCGATCTCGTGCGTCCAGCCGCCGAAATCGAACAGCTGCGAATAGCGCGGTTCGATCGCGAAGGTGTGGTAGTTGCGCGGGTAGGCGTTGAGCTGGTGCGTGTAGATGCCGGTCTTGGCGTTCTGCGTGATCGTCTCGATATGGCTGCCGCGGAAGCTGTCGGTGTAGTAGGTCTGCACCTCGAAGCTGCGGGTGTCGTCGACGTGGCTGTACTTCAGCGCGGCGTCCTTGCGCAGGCCGCGGAAGTCGTCGAACGGGCGGCGCGACTGGAACGGGTTGGCGTCGTAGTCGGCCTGGCTTAAGCCCCCGGGCATGCCGGCCTGGCCGCGGTAGTAGTGCAGGCTGCTGCTGAGCGTGTCGGTGGCGCTGAAGCGGTAGCTGGACTTCAGCATCACGTCGTCGATGTTGGTGTTGTTCTCGTGCTCGCGGTAGCCCGGGCCCTTGGTGCCGGAGTAGAGCAGGGCGATGCCCAGTCCTTGCGCGGTGGTGCCGCCGATGAAAGCGTTGCTCTGGGTCTGGATGCCGCCATGCGCGCCGCCCTGCAGCAGTACGCCGGCGCTGCCGCCGAAGGTCTCGGGAATCTCGCGGGTGACGAAGTTGACGATGCCGCCCACGTTCTGCGGCCCGTAGCGCACCGAGCCGCCGCCGCGCACCACGTCCACCGCTTCGAGGTTGGCCACCGCCATCGGCATCATCGACACCTGCGGCTGGCCGTACGGCGCCACCGCCACGGGGATGCCGTCGAGCAGGATGGTGGAGCGCGGCGACAGGCGCGCGGTCAGGCCGCGCACGCCCACGTTCAGCGACACGTCGCTGCCGCCGGTGCCGTTGCTTTCCTGGATCTGCACGCCGGGAATGCGCCGCAGGATGTCGCGCACCTGGGTAGGCGCGGCCTCGACGATCTGCTCGCGGCGGATCGTGGTGCGCGCGCCGGGGTGGTTCTGCACGTCCCGCGCGGTGGCGTCGCCCAGCCAGTCGCCGGTGACGCGCACGGCCGCCAGGTCTTTCGCCTGCTGCTGGTCCGGCGTGTCATCGGCGGCATGGGCGGAGGCGGCGCTGGCCAGCAGGGCCAGGGCGATGGTGCGGGAAAGACGGGGCATGGTGTTAGGAGGCCGTGAAAACAGGCATCTTAAATGAGAATAATTCTCACCACAAATTCATGCGCCGGCCCCGCCAGACGTAGGTTGGGGTGAGCCGTCAGGCGACTGCGAAGGCAGGATGCCGTAGCGAACATCCGCGTAGCGGATGGCCCGAAGGGCGGGCTGCTGATGCAGCCAGTAACCCCAACAGTGCGAGGCGTATGCAGGTGGCCATGTTGGGGTTCGCCTGACGGCTCACCCCAACCTACGCCATGTGTTTCAGTGCGCCGCGCGCGCCGCCGCCACTGCCGCCGGATCGTGCTTGTGCTTGAACAGGAACACGAACAGCACCGCCACCACCAGCGAGTAGGCCGAGAACGCCGTCCAGATGCCGTGCCAGTTCTTGCTGCCGTCGGCATGGGTGAAGAAGGCATCGATCATCCAGCCGCTGACCGAGCTGCCCAGCACCGCGCCGATGCCGTTGGTCATCAGCATGAACAGGCCCTGCGCGCTGGCGCGGATCGACGGATCGGCCTGGCCTTCCACGAACAGCGAGCCGGAGATATTGAAGAAGTCGAAGGCCATCCCGTAGACGATGCACGACAGCACGATCATCCACAGCCCCGCGCCCGGGTCCCCATAGGCGAACAGGCCGAAGCGCAGCGTCCAGGCCAGCATGCTGATCAGCATCACGGTCTTGATGCCGAAGCGCTTCAGGAAGAACGGAATGGCCAGGATGAACAGCGTTTCGGAAATCTGCGAGATGGACATGATGATCGCCGGATAGCGCACGGCGAGCAGGTCCTTGTACTGGTCCATCGTGGCGAAGTCGTGCAGGAAAGTATCGCCGTAGGCGTTGGTGAGCTGCAGCGCCGCGCCCAGCAGCATGGCGAACACGAAGAAGATCGCCATCTGCGCGTTGCGGAACAGCGCGAACGAGGTCAGGCCCAGCGTATCGAGCAGCGACTGGTGCTCCTTGCGCTCGAAGCGCGGCGGGCACTTGGGCAGGGTGAATGCGTACAGGCCCAGCAGCAGGGCGGCGGCGCCGGCCACGTGGAACTGGCCTTCGGTGGTTTCCAGGTGCAGCAGGCTCACCGTCCACAGCGCGGCGATGAAACCCACCGTGCCCCACACGCGGATCGGCGGAAACACCGTGACGATGTCTTCGCCGCCTGTCTTCAACGCGTTGTACGCCACTGCGATCGAGAGCGAGATCGTGGGCATGTAGAACATCATGTTCAGCAGCATCACCCAGAACATCAGCCCGGGCGAATTGATGCTGGGCACGATGAACAGCATGATCGCGCCACCGATATGCATCAGGCCGAACAGCTTCTCGGCGTTGATCCACTTGTCGGCGATCACGCCGGCGATCGAGGGCATGAACAGCGAGGCGATGCCCATGGTGGAGAAGATCGCGCCGAACTGGGTGCCGGGCCAATGCTTGTTCTGGAACCAGTACGCCCCGATGGTCAGCAGCCACGAACCCCATACGAAGAACTGCAGGAAGTACATGATGACGAGGCGGAGTTTGATGCTCATCGGGCTTTATCGGTCCTGGTGATTCGTTAATATCGCGGAGCGGTCCGTCGGGCACACGCCGGGCGGGGCAGCCAGCCGAGCTGGTGCTGCCCTTCCGGTGAACGCGCTGATCCCCCGCGGGCGGCCTAGGACTGGTCTTAGGTCCTGGCCAAACGTCCGCCAGCGTAGGGAATCGGCCCGGCGGGAACAAGTTGCGCAGCCGCAAAATACCCGTGCCTTATTCCGAGCGTCCTTTCCACGCCGAGAGTGACCCCATGAGCCTGTTCCTCACCATCGCCGCGATCCAGCTGATCGCCCTGGCCAGCCCCGGCCCGGATTTCTTCTTCGTCTCCCAGACCGCGGTCAGCCGCTCGCGCCGGCAGGCCATGTTCGGCGTGGCCGGCATTACCCTGGGCGCGCTGGTATGGGCGGCGCTGGCCCTGCTGGGCCTGCAGATCGTGTTGCACCAGATGGCCTGGCTGTCGCGCCTGATCGCCATCGCCGGCGGCCTCTACCTGGCCTGGATGGGCGTGAAGATGCTGCGCGGCGCGTGGAAGACGCCGGCCGGCGGGGCTACCCGGACCGTGGTGGTGGAGCGCAGCGACTTCGCCGCCCTGCGCGCCGGCCTGCTCACCAACCTGGCCAACCCCAAGGCCCTGGTCTACTTCGGCTCGGTGTTCTCGGCCTTCGTCGGCGACGGCGTGGGCGCGGCGGCGCGCTGGGGCCTGTGGGGCATGATCATCGCCGAGACGTTTCTATGGTTCTCGCTGGTCGCGGCGTTCTTCGCGCTGCCGGCGATGCGGCGCGGCTATCTGCGGCTGGTCCGCTGGATCGACGGCTTCGCCGGGGCGGTGTTCGTGCTGTTCGGGCTGCACCTGATCCTGCGCGGGACAGGTAACCGCGCAGCGTGACGGGTCCGATGGCCGCCGATCGTGTGCCGAGCGAAAGCCTTGGCGCCACCTCCACTGATGAGATGGCGCCAAGGCCGGCAATGGGTCTTCAGGACAGCCAGCCAACCCCGTCCTTGCCCGCGAAGCAATAGGATCGATCCTGCAGTTGCAGGCATCCGGTCATTTCGGTCCCTCCGACTCTCATGGTGAATCGAAATACGCCCAGCTTCGCACCGCCCGGCTGCGTCGACCGGATCTCACCGTGCAGGCTCCGATAGGAGGATTGCGCCCGTTGCGCGGTTTCCTCCCAGTTGACCAGGAACGTCACCGCGCCGGCATAGTCCAGGCCGAGCTGCGCCGTGAAGGATGCTCCCGGAGTGAGCCTGGATATCTTGTCGCCCTCGTAGATGACGTAGGGGAAGTAAAAATTCGGCCTTAACGGCTGCTGGAACAGCCAGGCCGACTCCCGGCCGCTGTGTTCGACGGCGTACTTGTCCACGCCGGCCTGGAAGATGGGCGGACTCTGGGCGTACGACGCATGAACGGGAATGGCCAGACCGAGACATGCCGTGAACGCAGCGAGGGTGCGATAGATGGAATGATTCATTGGAGCCTCACCGATATCCGGACACGTAGGGCGAAAATTCATTCATTGCGTCCATGGCGTCGTAGCGGTCCTTCATTCCCATAGGCAGGCCGTAATCCCGCGTGTATCGATGCGGTGTCGAATAGAACGCGACCTTGTTGCCGGCCATGATCGTGCCGACCAGCGGGTAGCCGGACCGGCCGTATGCCCAAGGCGGCGTGTCATCGTAAATGCCGAGCAAATGGCCTAATTCATGCCGCATCACCGACGTGGAGCAATGGGTTGATCCCGCTGCTGCAAAAGATTTTTCTGATGGGCCGACGGCATAAGCGACCCCGCAAGAGCCTTCCTGCTTTTCGGTTCCCTCGTAGTAAACCAAGTCCGCCTTGAGGTTATCCCGCCATTTCGCTACCTGAGGATGGCTGCCGATCAATTGCGATACCGCCGATAGATCCTTCCAGGCGGCCGGCGCATTGATTCTCCTGAAACCGACCAGTCTCATCGTGAAAGTAGCGCCTGAATTCTCCAGTGCCTGGTTGGTACCCAGGATTCCGCTGAGCAGCCGGCTGCGCATGTATTCCTCGCCGTAGGTCGAGGCCGCGGCGCTGCTGTAAACGGCAAGGACGTCGATGGTGACGGCTTCCGGCATCCACTTCTGGCCATCGCTCACGAACGCGGGTGTTTCGCCGATACCGACCGAATGCGGTGTGCTGCTTCCGTCGCTCGCCAGGAGCACGTTGAAAGGGTTGGAGGCCTCGCCCCTGAAGAGGATCCGCGCGCCTTTCTTCTGCGGCCCTTGCGGCAGCTGGATGTTCGGCACATAGGACGCTCGATCCGACACGTAGATAGTGCGCGGAGTGGCTGGGTCAGGCATGACCCCCTTACGCAGATTCGCTGCCGTATAGATCGTGTCTGGCGCGTCCATGACGACCCAGCGCTTCTTCTCGCCGATATACATGAACGTATATTCCTGGCCGCGGCTCAGGCCGAACATGCCTTTTTCCTCGACGCCGCCTCCTTCGATCAGCGCGGTTCGCGCGGTCGACGATCGAATCGTGATGCGGTCGCGGTCGCCGGCACCTGCCGGCAGCTTGATGTTGGGAATCCAGCCGTCGTCGGTCAGCGTGAAGACGGAGCGTGGCGCTTTGGTGCGGGCGTCGGGCGATTTCAGGTCGATCAATCGCTCCGGAGATTTCTCTATCGCCCATTTCTTGAAGTCGGCGACATAGCGGAGCATGTATGCATCGCCATTCTCGATCGTGGCCGTGGATGCATGGAGCAGGTCATCCGGGTTTATCCGTGACGAAAGTTGCGACGACGATCGGATATAGATGATCGATCCAGCCACCGCGGTGGCGGGCAGCGAGATGCGCGGATGGCTGTCGCCGGGTTTTATGTCGTAGACGGTATACGGTCCGTTTCCCGCAGGAATGGAGCTCCGTTCGGAGGAATAGTATTTGACCTTTGTTCCGGTGACGCTCCACAGGCCAGTTTTTTTCTCGTAGCGGAACTGGCAAAAGGCACCGCAAGCCCAGATTGCGACGCTGTCGCGCGGCAGATCGAGTTTTTCGCTGTGCACGGTGTATCTGCTGCTTCCATCCGTGCCGAAGAGAACCCAATCCTGGTCCTTGGGGTTCTGTGGAAGCTTCAGTATGTAGGGCTGCTCTCCTTGGGTGAAATTAAAAAGAATGCCCGCATATCCACTCGGCAGCTGTCCATCGGGAATGTTGGAGGGTGTCAGCGAGGTGGTTGCGGTTATGGCCAGGCATGCCGTGCTGATCAGCAATGCGGGTATCAGTAGGAGTGAGGTGCGACGTATTTTCATGAATATCGTGCCCTTGATAAATGGAAGCCGTACCCGGGTGTGGCGCGATATTTAAAGCAGCTGCCCGATGCGGGCGATATGGATTTGCCGATGAATTAGGAGTACTTCGCGGTGTTTCGAGTGCGGCGGGCAGGCCGGCTTCTCATCAGGGCACCAGCGAGCATCGGCTTGGCGGACACGATGGTTGCCCCAGGCGAGGCGTAATCCGGGTTGTGCTCCTAGGACGAAGCGATCGAAAAGCCGGGTCGCGGCGCAGCGCTCAGGGCAGCAACTTGCCCGGATTGAGAATCCCGTCCGGATCGAACGCCGCCTTCACTGCGCGCATCAGCCCCAGCGTCGACGGCTGCAGCGCCAGCGGCATGAATTCGCGCTTGACCAGCCCGATGCCGTGTTCGCCGGACAGCGTGCCGTCCAGGCGGATCACCAGTGCGAATACTTCGGCCAGGCAGGCATGCGCGCGTTCGCGTTCGGCGTCGTCGCGCGGCAGCAGGTTCACGTGCAGGTTGCCGTTGCCGGCGTGGCCGAAGCTGACGATCAGCACGTCGTGCTTCGCGGCGAGGCGCTTGATGCCGTCGACCAGCTCGGGCAGGCGGCTGACCGGCACCACCACGTCCTCGTTGATCTTGTTCGGCGAGATGGTGCGCTGCGCCGGCGACAAGGCTTTGCGCGCGGACCACAGCGCCTGGGTTTCCTCGGCGGTCTGCGCCACCTGCAGGCTGTCCAGGCCGTCGCCGCGGGCGGCGCGCGAGACGGCTTCCACGGCACCGTCGAGCGTGTCCGGCTCGCCGTCGACTTCGATCATCAGCATGGCGCCGGCCAGCGGCACGCTGTCGCCGCCGTGGTCGCGGGCCAGCTTCAGCGCCACGTCGTCGATGAATTCCAGCGCGCAGGGCGTCACCGGCTGGGCCATGATGCGCGCCACCGCGTGGGCGGCGGCGCCGACGTCGCGATAGGTGGCGCGCAGCGTGCGCAGGCCGCTGGGCTTGGGCGTGAGCTTGAGCGTGGCCTCGGTGATCAGTGCCAGCGTGCCTTCCGAACCGATCAGCAGGCGGGTCAGGTCGTAGCCGGTGGAACCCTTGCTGGTGTAGGTGCCGCAGCGGAAGCCTTCGCCGGTGCCGGCGACCGCGCGCATTCCTAAGGTGTTCTCGCGCGGGCTGCCGTACTTCACCGTGCGCGGGCCGGCCGAATTGCAGGCCAGGTTGCCGCCGATGCTGCACCAGGGCGAGGAGGTGGGATCGGGCGGCCAGAAGAAGCCGTGCGGCTTCAAGGCCTGCTGCAGGTCGCCGTTGAGCACGCCGGGTTCGACTACAGCGAGGCGGTTGTCCGGGTCGATGCGCAGGATGCGGTTCATGCGCTCGAAGCTGGCCACCACGCCGCCGCCCACCGGCACCGTGGCGCCGGTGGTATTGGTGCCGCGGCCGCGCGCCACCAGCGGCACGCCGTGTGCGCGGCAGGCGCGCACCAGCGCTTCGGTCTGCTCGTGCGTGGTGGGAAACACCACGGCGTCGGGCAGGGCGTTGCGGCGGGAGTTGTCGTAGGCGTAGGCGAGGCGCTCGGCTTCGGCCAGCGACAGGGCGTCGCCGGCGAAGCTGGCATGGAGGGCCTCGAGCAGGGCGGAGGGCAGCGTCATGCGCCAAGTCTAGCGCCGACGCCGCCCGGGTTCGTCCAAGTTGGCCCGGATCGGCCCGGTTCGCGGCCTCAGATCTTCAAGGTGGGAATATCGACCTTGGGCAGCAGGCGCGAGGTGAAGTAGCTGTCCTTGTAGTAGCGGATCTTCTCGCACATCACCGGATGCGGGATGCCCTCGTACAGGAACACTTCCTTGTCCGCGCCCATGGCCTTCAGTTCCTGCGGCAGCATCAGCGCGCGGCGTTCCTCGGACTCGCTGCGCGAGCGGTCGCCGCCCTTGCCGCGGGTGATGTTTTCCTTGCGCACGGTGGTGTAGCCGAGCATCTCGGAGTAGTCATTGGCGTCCTGCTGCTCGCGCGGCGCGTAGACGATCTGCAGCGCGTGGTTGGTGATCAGGGTGCGCGCCACTTCCTTGCCGTAGGTGGCGTCCAGCTGGGCCACGCTCTGGATGATCGGCAGCAGGCGGATGTTGTAGCCGGCCATGTACGACACGGCGGAGGAAATGATGTCCACCTTGCCGATCGAGGTGAACTCGTCCATCAGCAGCAGGCACTGGTGCTTGAGCGCCTTGTTGTTCTGCGGCAGTTCCTTGGTGTTCTGGTTGATCAGCTGGCTGAAGAACAGGTTCACGATCAGCCGGCTCTCGGCCAGCTTGTTGGGCTGGATGCCGATATAGATGGTCATGCGCTTCTTGCGCACGTCGGTGAGCAGGAAGTCGTCGTCGCCGGTGGCGGCGTCCAGCACCGGGTTGATCCAGGCGTTGAGCGGCTCCTTGAAGGTGCCGAGGATCGAGGCGAAGGTTTCGTTCGCCTGCGACAGCAGGTTGGCGAAGGCCGACTGCGCATTGCTGCTGAGGAAGGGCTGCTGCGACATCCACTGGTACAGCTGGCGCAGGTCTGTGCCGTCGCCGGAAGAGAGCCGGTACACCGCGCCCAGGGTGGGTTTGTCGCGCAGCACCAGGGGCAGGCCCTTCTGCTCATCGTGCTCCCACTTCTCGCACAGGTACAGGGTGAAGGCCATGAAGGCGTTGCGCGCCTGGCTCACCCAGAATTTCTGGTCGTCCGCGCCGTCCGGGTAGAGCATGGCGGAGATGCTCATCAGGTCGGACACGCGGAAGGACGGGTCCTTGGACACGTAGCTCAGCGGATTCCAGCGGTGCGAGCGGCGGTCTTCGGCGAAGGGGTTGAACAGGTAGATCTCGTGGCCCTGGCTGGCGCGCCAGCCGGAGGTGAGCTCGTAGTTCTCCTGCTTGATGTCCAGCACCACCATGGATTCCTGGTAGTCCAGCAGGTTCGGGATCACCACGCCCACGCCTTTGCCCGAACGGGTCGGCGCGGCCAGGATCACGAACTGCTGCCCGCCCAGGCGCACCAGGTCGCCCTTGTACTTGCCGACCAGGATGCCGTTGGCCTGCTCCTTGAACATGCCGGCCTTGCGCAGGTCGCCGCCGTGGGCGAAGCGCGCGTCGCCGTGCATGGAGGGCTTGTGGGTGCGGGCGATGAAATAGAACACCACCATCCACAGCGCCACCGGGATGCCGAAGCCGATGTAGCCGGCGGCCTTGATGCGGCCGGCGTAGGCCTGCACCTGCGGCACGTCCAGCGCGCTGGCGTACTGGTAGTAGGTGTTCCACGACAGCGGAACCTCCACTTTCAGCAGCAGGCGCACCAGCCAGCCGGAAAAGAACATGCCGCCGACGAGGGCGGCCAGCAGCAGGCCGGCGGCCCAATACCATTTCGTCTTGCTCATGAGAACCTGACTCGCATCCATTGCTCCGAAGCCAAGGTGCTTCGGCCCCTGTGCTCTTGCCATGCCGCGGTGGGAGCAGGCCCCGCCGCGGCATCCCTTCGTACTGTCATTGGAACCTAGTGTAAACGGGTTTCGGTGACAGGTCCGGTGATCGCCTTCGCGTCCGCGCTGACTCAGCCTCAGGCGCCCTGGTGCTGCGGCTGGCCGGGCGCCGGCCCCTGCTGCAGCCCCGGCCTGGCCGCCTGCTGCTGCGCCGCTGCCTGCTCCAGCTGGGCGCTGCTGCGTTCGACCGGCGTGTTCACCGCCTGCTGGGTCGGCACCTCGGCCACGCGCTTGAACGGCGAGTTCAGATCGCCCTGCACGGCGTAGGCGCGGCTGCCGTCTTCGCTGAGCATCACGCGGTCGATGCGCTCCAGGCCGGCCTTGCGCGAAGCCACCACCAGCGCGCCGGAGAGATTGTCGCTCTGCTGGTCGGAAGCGCGCTGGCGCGAGGCGTCCAGCGCGCGCACCGCATCGCGCGCCTGCTGGAACAGGGCATGGTCCGGGTGGCCGGGCTGGTCGAGCGGGGGCTTGGCGTGATGCCACTCGCCGGGGTGGGTGAGCGTATGGAGGGCGTGGGAGGCGCCGTCGCCGAAGTGCTCCAGCTTCTCCTCCACCTCGTGCACCGCGTGGCTGACCGCGTTGCCCACCGCATGCACGCCTTCGGAAACTTTCTCGCCCACTTCCTGCGCCACGTGCTCCACGCCGTGCACCACGGCGCGCGGCACTTCCCACGGCGCCGACAGCACGGTGCGGATGTCGCGCACGTCCTCGCGGTAGCGGTCGATCATGCCCTTGTGTTCCTGGTACAGGGCGGCGTTCCCGGCGCTGACGATGGAATGGCCGAGCAGCTTGTTGTCCGGCACGAAATTGTCGATCGCGTGCGCGCTGAAGTCGGTGGCCTTCAGCGGATTGCGCGGGCTGAGCGGGCCGCTGTCGTCGCGGTAGCCGGCCTTGCTCAAGGTGTCGATGTCCTGCGGCGCGGCATAGATGCGCACCTCGCCGAAGTGCGGGCTGGCCGCGCTGACCAGGTCGCCGGCGCGGATATGGTCGATCACCTGGTGGCCGCCCTCGGGCAGGCCGTAGAGCAGGCCGGCGGCGCCGTAGGCGTTGAAGGTTTCGCCCTTCAGGTTCAGCCGCGCGGCGGTGAGTTCGGCCAGGGTGCCGCCGAGCGAATGGCCGGTGACGGTGACGTCGTAAGGCACGCCCAGCTGTTCCGATTGCTGGTGCGCCTTGTCCATCACGCGCTGGGTGAACGCGGTGGCGTCCGGCGCCTGCGCGTTGAGGCCGGTGAGCACCATGCCGGCGTCGGTGCCGCCGTCCTGCAGCAGCTCGCGGTCGAATTCCGAGCCGCGGTGGGCGATCACGATCGCGCCGGTGTCCACGCGCTGGTAGGCGGTGCCCTGGTAGCCGGTGCGCGGGTCGTCGGTGTGGTCGAAGATGCGGTATTTGACGCCGCCGAGTTCGACCGTCTGGTTGATCTGGCGGTCCTGGTAGGCGTCGCGCGCGAGCAGGGCGTAGTCGGTGGTGCTGATGCCGGTGCTGTCCGTGCTCATGGGGCCGTCTCCCTGGCCGTCAGCGTCATCGAGAAGATGTCGGTGCGCGTGGTGGGCTTGAACAGCGCGCGGTTGGGTGTGCCGAAGGCGGTGCGCTCGTCGCTGCTGTTGAAGTATTCGCTGCGCACGAAATACGTGGGCACCGGCTTCTGGGCCAGCAGTTCGCGCGAATCCATCGCGGGCGAGAATTCCACGCCCTTGATGCGCAGCGTGGCCCAGGCGGTGTTCACCGCCCAGTGGCACACGCCCATGCCGTAGTAGTCCTCGTCCTGCAGCAGGTCGGCGTAGAGCGAGCCCTTGTACTCATGGTCGCTGATGCGGACGAAGTCGATGGCGACGTCCTGCTCCGGCGTGAGCGTGGCGCCGCTGACCGGCGTGGCCGGTACGCAGCGTTCGTTCTGCACCTTGTAGTGCACGGTGCCCTTGATGGAATCGAACGGCCCCGGTGCGCCCTCGATGCTGAGGGTCAGCTCGTAGCGTTTCTTCGGATGCGGATTCTGCTTGATCTCTGGAGTCTTCATGGGAGAACCGAAAGCGGTGGTGGACGCGAGCGCCAGCAGCAGCGCATGGACGGCGCGGCGCGGTCGCGGATGCACGGTGACACCCATGCTCAGTGCAGGGTGACCGTGAACGTAAGATGCTTGTCCGGGTCGGCCAGCCGGAAGTATTCGCCACTGATGGCCAGGCCGTTCTTGCCGGCGAGGCGGAAGGCGTCCTCGCCCTTGTCGACCCACGCCGAGGTGGCTTCGGCGGCGCCGGGCATCGGCACCTCGCGGTTGCCGGTGACGCTGCCGGTGGCGGCATCCAGCTCGATCACCCGCAGCTGGGTCTGCGACAGCGACTGCGCCGCCTGCGTGTCGGCCTGCAGCAGCACGTAGACGGTGCCGCCCTTGTGCAGGCAGTGGGTGGCCCGGCCCTGGAAGGTGTTGGACGGCAGCTCCAGCGGGCGGGTCCACAGCACGCGGTTGGCGGCGGTGTCCTCCACGTAGACGAACGGCTTCTGGTTCATGCCGTCCGCGTCGGCGACGGCGCCGACCACGCACTGCTTGTTGTCCCCGGCCGGCTCCGCCGCATAGGAGGAAAAGCCCTGCGGCACGCTGGCGGCGGAGGGTGCGCCGACGGCGGCGGGCTTTGGCGGCGCCGTGTCCTTGGTATCGGCAGCCGATGCGCCCTGGACGAGCAGCAGCAACAGCAGCAGCGGGAGAGTGAAGCCCTTCCCGGTTTTGAGTGATGCGGTTCTGATCGACATGGCTGGTCTCTGCGGAAGAAGCCGGGCCTGTCCGTGCGGACAGGCCCGGGCGTTGCCGGTTAGTGGGAAACGCTGGGACCCGCCTGCGCGGGCGCCTGCTGCTGCTTCTGCTGCTGGTGCTGCGCGTTCTGCGTCTGCGTGCTGGCGGCGTGCTCCAGCGCCGTGGTGCTCTTTTCCAGCGGCGTGTTCACCGCCTGCGCGGTGTCCACGCCGGCCACGCGCTTGAACGGCGAGTTCAGATCGCCCTGCACCGCGTAGGTGTGCTTGGCGTCGTCGCTGAGCACGGCGTGGTCGATGCGCTGCAGGCCTTCCTCGCGTGCGCGCGCCGCGAGCGAGCCGGCGAGCTGGCCGCTCTGGTGGTTCGGTTCGCGCTGGTGGGCGGCGTCGAGGCGGTGCACGGCGTCCAGCGCCTGCTTGTACAGGGCGTTTTCCGGATGGGCCGGGTTGTCCAGGCGCATCGGCGCCTTCGGCTCCTGGCCGTGCTGCTTCTGCTGCTCGAGCTGGTGGCGCACCGCGTCCATGGTCCTGGGCCCGGCAATGCCATCGGGTTCCAGCTTGTGATCGTGCTGGAACTTGCGCAGCGCCTCGTCGGTGAGGCCGCCGAACTTGCCGTCGGGATGCACCGGATAGCCGAGCCTGGTCAGCTCCTGCTGCAGGCTCATCACGTCGCCGCCGCGGGCACCCTTGTGCAGGTAATTCTCCTGCGCGTGCTTGTGCTCCGCCGGATGGGCCGGGGGCTGGTGCGCAGGCGCTGCCGGCGTGGCGGGCGGGTGCGGGGCTGCGCCGTGGCTCGGCGGCGTGGGCGCGTGATGGCCGGCCGGGTGATGGCGCGTGACCATCGGGCCGTTCGGCGCCTCCGGGATATTGACCTTCTCATGCCCGTGCAGCGGCTGGTGCACCTGGAACTCGGGCTTGGGGCGCATCGCGCCGACGATCTTGAAATCGCCGCCGTTCCAGTAGCCCTCCTTGGTGTCGGTCGGGCCCATCGCCTTGCTCAGCGCGGGGCCGGTGCTGACCTGGGAGCCGTAGAACTCGATGTTTCCCTTGTCGTCGTAGCCCTTGAAGATGGCCACGTGGCGTCCGTGCTTGCTGTCGAACATCAGCAGGTCGCCCGGCTGCAGCGAGCCGGGCGTCTTGCGCGCGTCCTCGGCCGGCACGATGTCGAAGTGCTGCTTGGCGTAGCCGGTGAAGCCACCGTCGTAGAGCTTGGACGTGGCGAACGGTTCGTTGCCGACGTCGTAGCCGGCGTTCTTCATGCCGCGCCAGACCAGGGACGAGCAATCGACGCCGTAGTAGCCGTCCTTGTCGAGGTCCTGCTCGGTGCGGCTCGGATCCGAGCGGTGATTGGGGGAGCCGTTCTTCAGGCTCATGTCGCCGCGGCCGTATTCGTACTTGCGGCCTTCCTGCGCAAAATGACGGTAAGCCTCATCCAGAATTTCGCGACCCATACATCCTCCGAGTGGTCAGAAAGAAAGGCTGCTTACAGTCCCATCGAGAACTCTGCGTACTGCGATGCGCTTACCCAGCCGGCGGCGCAATCCACGTACTGCCCGTGCTCCAGCCGGCAGGCGCCCTGCGGCGCCGGCTTGATCCACTCCACCTTCGGCGCGCCGGGCTCGCCGCACAGCTCGCTGTGCTTGCAGGCCGCGACGGATTCCGCCGGGATCGCCACCACGTAGTGCCATTCCGGCTGCCCCGCCTGCTTGTGCGCGTTGGCCATGACGCAGACGAACTGCATGTCGTGCAGCCTGGCCACCGGCGTGGACGGGAAGGGCGGGAACGCCGTGGCCAGCACCGCGGAGGGCTGGTCGTTGGCCTGGATCTGGCCGTAGATGCCGTCCGTGCCGCAGCCTTCCGTGTTCACCACGATCTGGTACTCGCCGGCCGTGCATTCCGGCGCCCAGTCTTTTTTCTTCTGGGTGCAGGCAATGCCCGGCAGGTTGGCGACAGGTAGCGGCAGCGGTCCTTCCATGGACATGTCCTTGGGCACCGAGGCATCGGCGGCCGGCGCGGTGCCGGCCGGTGCGGGTGCATGCAGTGCCGGCCGGGCGGAAACGGCGGTGGCCGGTGGCGTGGCAGCGGCTTCGCCGGAAGGCACCGGCAGCTGGCCCTCGCTCGCCGAATGGCT
Source organism: Dyella sp. SG609 (assembly GCF_012275375.1). Lineage (GTDB taxonomy): Bacteria > Pseudomonadota > Gammaproteobacteria > Xanthomonadales > Rhodanobacteraceae > Dyella_D > Dyella_D marensis. The sequence goes on from NZ_JAAZQJ010000004.1 coordinate 124,886, forward strand.
GCACGCTGCCAGCAGCAGGCAGGGCAGGAGGCGGAGGCTGGATCGGCTGACGGTCATGTTGATGTTTCCTTCCGGAGCGGGTTTGCGGTGGTGCGGAGCGGGAGCGGCTGTCGCGTGAGAAACGGCCGCGTGCCGGGCATCGAAGTTCGACAGGTTGTTCAGGGACTTTCACAGTCGGTTGACTGGGCCGCGGCCGGCGCCTGTTCCGGCCGCGGCACAGCGATTACCTGTGCTGCGGCGTAGTCGCCTGGGCCTGCTGAGCCTCGTGCGTCTGCGTCTGCGGTTTGCCGGCGGCCTGCTGTTCGCCGAGCTTGGCCATCTCGCGGCTGCTCTGCTCCAGCGACGTGTTCACCGCCTGCTGCGTCGGTACCTCTGCCATGCGCTTGTGCGGCGAGTTGAGGTCGCCCTGCACGGCGTAGACGCGGCTGCCGTCCTCGCTCATCACCACGTGGTCGATGCGGCTGAGCCCGGCGCGCTGCGCGGCGACGGCGAGCGAGCCGGCCACGTTCTGGCTGATCTGGTCCGGCGCGCGCTGGCGGTCGGCGTCGATCTTGTGCACGCCGTCCAGCGCCTGCTTGAACACGCCGTGCGCGGGGTGCGCCTGGTCGCCGAGGTGCTTGCCGTCGCGCCCGGCGTGCTGCTTCAGCTCGCGGTCGAGCGCGGCCTTGGTCTGCGGGCCGTACTGGCCATCGGACTTCAGGCCGTGGTCGTGCTGGAAGGCCTTGAGCTTCGCTTCGGTCTGCGGGCCGAACTGCTTGTCGGCCTTCAGGTCGTAGCCCAGGCGGTTGAGTTCCTCCTGCAGCTTGCCGACCTCGGCGCCATGCGCACCCTGCTTGAGCACACCCGGCGCGCTGTCGCGGGCCGGTTCCGGGGCGTGCTGCCCAGGTGCGCGCTTCATCAGCTGGTCCAGGCCATCACGGTTGCGCGTGATGTCGTGCATGTAGTCGTAATTGCTGGTGCCGTTGCTGTCGCGCATCACGCGGCCGCCGGTGACCGCCGCCACGGCGCCGCCGTAGCCGGCGATATGGCGCGCCTTGAGGAAGCCGGCGATCTTTTCGGGCTTGTCATCCTCGTGCAGCACGCCGTTCTTCAGCGCCTGCTTGTAGGCGTGGTCGCTGTTGATGCGGAAGGCGTTGTCCTGCAGCTCGGCGGAGCCCTTGTACTTCTCCAGGCTCAGGCCGTTCTTCCAGTTGGAAGGATCGTTGAGGAATTCGGTCATGCCGCCCTTGGAGGCCCATGCCCATTCGCTGCGGCTGCCCTTCATGGCTTCCTGCAGTTTTTCCTTGTCGATGTAGCCTGCGTCCGCCAGCCAGCCGGCGCCGGCCTGGTAGCGGCCGACATAGCCTTGCTTGTTGGTCACGCTGAGGTTGCCGCCGTTGCTCTCCGTCATGACGACGGAAGCCACGAGCCGGCGGGTCATCGCGTCGTCCAGACCGGCGATGTTGCCCTGGTGGTATGCCTGCGCAGTGGCCACTGCGTGCTCTCGTCTATCAGCCATTGCTTACTCCTTAGTGGATGACGATGCTGGTTGAGTTGTAGGTGGAGGTTTTATGACTCCTTACAGCGCATGGCCTCCATCCGCTGCGCCGGCTTGCTCCGGTAGAACACGAACGTGGTGCTGCCCGGCCCCTGGTTGCCGCCGTCGTCGTCGATATAAGCTTCGGCGAAGACGGGCGCAGCGTTGGCCCCGAGCGTGATCTGGTAGAAGGCATTCTTCTGCGTGTTGGCGGCGGTGGTGCCGAAGTCCAGCGCGCAGGAGCCGCCGATGGGCTTGACCGCGGCATCGCCGCTGAGCTGGTGCTGCAGGATTTCCTGGTAGTTCTCGCTGGGATAGAACTTCACCAGCGCGATCGACTGCACCGCGGCCGCGTCGCCGTTGAGCGTGGCGCCGGCGTTGCCCTCGTTGTCCTGTCTGGTGCCGGCCTCGCCGCCCGTCTTGCCGTCCGGCACGTCGACCATGCCGAAGCCCGCCAGCAGCAGGTTGCCGCTGCGGTAGTGCGACATGTCGGGGCCGGTGGCGTCGGGGTTGTCCAGCGGCTTGGCGTCGCGCCACTGCACACCGGCTACGGCGTCGAAGGCCGCCCAGGGCGAGGCGTTGGTGGCGGCGAATACGCCAAGAAGGTTCTGCAGGGGAGACATGGCACTCTTTCCTTGAGTTTCGGCGGCGGCATGCACCGCAGGCGCGGAAGCCGCTGCTGCCGGTGCCTTCGCCGACGACGCGGCGGAAGGATCGGCCGATTGCGATGAGCCGCACGCGCTCAGCGAAGCGAGCAGCGCGACGAGCAGTAGCTTCCTTGGGCTCATGGATCGATGGGTCCTTTCAATCTGCCGTCGGCGAGTTTCAATGCCGCGGTGGCGTAAGGCAAGTGCAAGGGATGTGCGGAATTGCCTGAAATTTGCTCTGCGTCGTGCGCTTCGTCTCATCCGCCCACCTGCGGGCAGGTGGGCGGCATCTTTCCGTCGTGCAAACGTTCAGCGGCTGGATTGGGTCGAGTCGGACACGCCGTTCGCGGGGTTCGCGGGCGGCACCGGTTCCAGCGAGCTGCCGAGGTTGCCGGTCGTCGATGCGCCCGGGAACGCTTTCGGGCAGATTTCCTCGTAGACGAGTGCGGACGTCGGGTTGAAGCACTCCCAGTCCGTGACCGTGAACGAGCCGGTCACCGGATTGGAGGGCAGCCAGCAGTCCGAGGGCATGCCGAGGGTGCAGAACAGATAGGGGTTGTTCCCGTAGTAGGGGATGGCCTTAAAGAACTGCGCCGACGCGGTGGTGCTGGCGGCCAGGAGCAGGATGAGCAGCAGTGCTTTCTTCATGGGCATTCCTTTGCGTGAGATGGGATTGACGGATGCGTTAGCGGGAACGCTGCTTCCAGTACATTTTCATGGGCTGGCTTCAGCACGCCGTTTCCCGCGCAGAAACTGCAGCAGTGCTTGTCGTTCGCGTTATCGCGTTACTGAATGCGCCGAGCCAGGCTGCATCCGGAGTAATAGACCCAGCACTTTGCAGAGCCTTTCGAGGAGCAGTTCTTCATGCCTAGCCTGGATGCGTCATCCGATGTTTGGGCATTTTCGGTCCAGATGATCTGTCCATTCGCCATCACCGCGACACAGGCGTTCGCGTACACGTTGTTGACCGTGCAGTTGGCGCCGCCACGGTTGTGGCATTCCTGCATCGCGGAAGAGATCGCGCTTTCTTTGTCTGGCATGTCGGACACGATGCCAAAGGCACCCTGGTCCGACACCACCGCTCCCCAGCGCGAAGCCCAGCGCACAGGGGGCTGCGACGGTTGCTGAGGCTGCTGCTGGGCGTTGGGGTCGGGCCCGCAAACGCTTTGATCCTGGGCCGTTCCATAGGGAATCATGCCTGGAGGGCAGGAGACCTGTGCTCGTACCCCGGCGCTAAGGCCAATAAGACAGATCAGCAGGAGAATTCTTGCTTTCACATCTATGTCCTCTGGCTTGGCTCAAAGGCTTTGACTTTGTCCTCGGAAGCTGCCGCCGTCGTGGTGCCTATGACGCGGGTGCCCGCATTCGGGTTATACGTGGCGCCTTGAGGGATCGCTTGTTGCGAACTTCCGGAATTCTGGATCTGCGGCGGCGGCGCCGCATACGGCATCTGCTGGCCACTGGGGCTCATTTGAGACGAGGAACCGCCGAAGGCCGAATTGAACATGAAGTTGCCCATCGTGCCTTGGAAGAACAGCGAAGCCATGGGCGGAACGCTGATAATCAGCGCCGTCATCAGCAGGCCGATGCCGCCCTGCTGCAAGGCGAGGCTCGACAAGCCCTCAGTGCCTTCTGCTCCAGGGATAAGGCTATTGATCATATTGGCCGCCCATAGTGCCTCGGCGACGCTCAGGCATAGCCGCATGGCGATCGAGGTGACCACCGCCAGCATGGCCATCGAGAACAGCGTGCCGATGCCGTACATCAACCATTTTCGGAATAGTTCCTTGGTCTGCTCAAAGATCAGGCACAGGATGAACAATGGTCCCAATCCTATGAATAACGCCATAGCGAACTGGTAGAGCAGCAGCATCGCGCCGGCGGTCATGGGCGGGCTGGCGGTGCCGAACGTGGCCAACAGTTCGGCCTTGGATTTCTCGCTGGCCATTTCGATGTCGGTGGGGTTGACCTTGATCACATTGATCGCCGACAAGGCCAGCTGGGTCTTGGCCAGGTTCTTGTCGATCATGTCTTCCGGGGAGCTGTCGCTGCCGGTGAACAGGAAGTTGATGTGCTTGCCCAGGTCGGTGGTAAGCAATTCCTGGATGTCATTGCCGGCAACGGCGAGCGTGGTCGCCACCGAGACGATGAATACTATCTTCGCCATGTTCGCGACCAGGGCCATCATTGGCTCGCGGCTCTGGCCGGTGACCATGCGATAGCCCTGGATCATGATCCAGAGGGTGACCAGGATGACCGCGAAGGTCGACACCCACAGAGACATGCGTCCGAGGACGTCTTCCTGGAAATGGGCGATCTGGCTTTTCAGATAGCTGTTGACCAGCGAGAAGAAAATATAATCGCCGGTAGTTGCGGCAGGCTGCACCATAGCACCCAGTTCCTTAGGTTCGTGTCGCGAATGGCATCAATGCAGAACGGCTCAGTTGCCGTTGTTGAGATGATCGAAGGCGAGCTTCAGCGTGCCGGCCTGGACTAGGGTACCCAGCAGCGAACTCTTGCCCTTCATCGCCGTTTGGCCCAATTGGGCCTGCTGGCTTTGCAGATACTGGATTATCTGTTCGTCGGCCTGGACCTGTACCTGCCACAGACGGACTTCGGCATCCATGCTGGCCTGGCCACGCACGATATTGGCTTGCGCGCCGGCGAGCGCACCCTGGCTGGTGCCGACCATCTGCGATATCTGCTCGAACTGCTGCATGTAGCCGCCGTAGACGGTGTTGATGCGGTTGAGCATGTCGACGGTGAGGTTGTACTGGTGGTTGCGCCGCATCACGATCTGCTGGCAGATCTTGAGCTGGGCGTCGACCACCGGCTCGTTCATGCTGGGCATGGCCAGGGATATCAGGTCGGAGATGCTGGGCATGCCATCCTTGGAGGAGGGGCACGCATCCGCCACGCCGTCTTTCAGATCGACCCTGGTGTAGGTGGTGTTGAGGGTCAGCACGCTGCTGAAGCTCATGCTCTGCAACGAAATCAGCTGCTGCGCGTAGTGCTGCAGCACGGCCTGGTACTGCGCGAGCTCCTTGCCGTACTGCGCCGCGGTCTGCAGGAAGTTCGCCGCATCCTGCGCGATATGCGCCGGGTCGATGACCGCCCACTGCGCCTGCGCCTGATTGGCGTAGAAGCCGCTGAGCGAAACCACCGCGAATGCCACGGCAGCCGGAAGCTTCAGAAGACGGGGGGTGCGCGTTTGCTTGGTCATGGCACGTTGTCCGTAGTCGAGGGTTGGGGTCAGCCGGCCGCGGTGCGGCGGGGGGTGTTCTGGTTGGCGCCGGCCGGCGAGCTGGGCCGGCCCTTGCCGCTGCCCTTGCGGCGCTCGTAGAAGGTGGGCAGCCACTGGTCGGGCTTGAGATCGCCGGCGGGCACGCCGGCGGCATTGGCGTGTTCGGCCAGCACCTGGTGCATGATCTCGATGTTGTCGGTGGAGGCGGAGATCACCGCCAGCGCATCGTCCAGGCCGCGCAGGTTGAGCTGGCACACCGACGAGGCATGGCCCTGCTTGACCAGGAAGCAGCGCGAGCGCTCGTCCAGTCCCACCACCACCTGGTATTCCGCTTCCGTCAGCTTGAGGCCGTTGATGTAGTCCTCGCGGCTGGCGTTGGGATTGGGCAGCAGGATCATGGTGGCGGTCTGCTCGATCAGCGCCGCGGAGATGTCGCTGGCCAGCGCGTCCTCGGGACTTTGCGTGGCGAAGATGCCCATGCCGTTCTGCTTACGGATGGTCTTCTGCTTGTTCTTGGCGAATTCCTTCAGGCCGCCCTTGCCGTCCAGGATCTTCCAGAACTCGTCCATCACGTAGATCAGGCGGCGGCCGTCGATCAGCGACTCCAGGCGGTGCAGCAGGTAGTTGATCACCGGCGAGCGCACTTCGGGGTTGTCGATGATGTCGGTGTAGTCGAAGCCGATGATGTTGGCTTTCTGCAGGTCGATGGTGTCGACCGGGTTGTCGAACACCCAGCCCAGCGAGTTGCCGGCGGTCCACTTGCGCATGCGCACGAACAGGCCGTCGTCGCCCATGTTGGGCAGGCTCTTCTGGAAGTTGGTCATGGTGCGCAGGTGCATCGGCGTGTCGAGGATGGCCTCGACGGCGCGGAAGATGTCGTCCTCCTCGCGCGAGCTGTACACGCTTTTGCCGGCCAGCACCTTGATCAGGTCGGACAGGAACTGCACGTTGCCTTCGTTGCGCTCGCACTGGAACGGGTTGAAGCCCGTGGGCTGGCCGTTCTCCAGCGACAGGTAATTGCCGCCGCAGGCGCGCACGAAGATCTCCGCGCCCTTGTCCTTGTCGAAGAAGAAGATGGTCGGCGCGGGCTTCAGCTTCTGCACCTGGCTGAGCAGGAAGTTGATCAGCGCGGTTTTACCGGTACCGGACTTGCCGATGACCATGGTGTTGGCGATCGCCTTCTCGCCCAGCGAATTCTCGCCCGGGTGGGTGGCGTGGAAATTGAAGTAGTACGGCTGGCCGTTGGTGGTCTGCAGCGTGGTGACGCAATCGCCCCAGGGGTTGTTCTCCTTCTTGCCCAGCGCGAAGTTGTGCAGCGGCGACAGGCCCAGGAAGTTCAGCGAGCTGACGTTGGCCAGGCGGGTGCGGAACTTCCAGTTGGCGGGGAACTGCGAGTAGTACGACGCGGTGACCGCCAGGTCTTCCTTGATCGAGACGAAGCCGGCGTTGGAAAGCTCCGCGCGGGTGGCGGCGATCTGCTGCGAGAGCAGTTCGTGCGTGGCCGCGTAGATGGTCATCATGAAGTGGTACTCGCCCAGCACGAAGTTGCCGGAGGCGAGCTGGTCCATGGCCTGGTCCATCTCGATGATCTGGCTCACCGCCTTGTCGCCGGAGGAGATCATCATGCCCTTGGTGCGCTCCAGCGCCTTGAGCGCGTCCTGGCGGCCCATTGGGCTGAACGAGTGGGTGACCACGTATTCGAAGTCGAGGTACTTCAGGCCGTTGAGAATGCCCGGGTAGGTACCGTCCGGGTATTCCTTGATGTTGAGCACCGCACCGAAGTGATTGACGCCGGTGGGCGTGGTGATCACGAAGTCGCCGGTCTTGGCGGAGAAGCGCTGCTTGCTCACCGGCAGGTAGCGGTACACCGGCGCCTGCAGCACCGGCACCGGTTCGTCGATGCGGTTGAGCAGGTAGCCGAAGAATTCCAGCGGCTCGGAGAACACGATGCCGTTGCTGGCTTCGTACATGCCCAGGCGCGTGGGCGAGTACTCCTTGAGCACCGCCTCGACGTTGCCGGCCAGCTCCAGGATGGTGGCGACCGCCTGCTGCTGCTCGGCTTCGAGCTGGCTGACGTTGTCCGACTTGTCGGCGAAGCGCTTGCCGGCCACCACCGGACGGTAGATCAGGGTGAGATACAGCTCGTTCTGCATCAGCTTCTGGGCCGACAGCGCGCTGTAGTAGGCGTCGGACAGGCCCTGGTTGAAGGTGTGGTCGAACTTGCTGTTGTTGACCAGCTTGCGGCGGCGGCGCACGTCGTGGACCCAGAAGGCCACGTTGACGAAGTCCGGCGCGCGCAAGGTCTGCAGCATGCGGTTGAAGGTGTTGTGCCGGTGCTCGAGTTCCCATTCCTCGCGTCCGACGAAGGGCAGGCCTTCCAGCCGCCATACGAGCATGTAGTCGCCGCCCGTGGTCTTGAGCACGGTCGGGGATACATGGGTGGACAGTGGCAGGAATTCGCTGATGGGTGCGTCTGACGTGAACATGGCTCGATGACCGGTGATGTGTCGAAAAAGGCCGCCCCCGGCGAAAGTCTTCGCCGAGGGGCCCTTGTGTTACTTGTCTTTGTGATCCCGATAGGCATTGGGGGTGAACACCCACATGCCTTCGTTCTGCTGCAGGTTGCGCACCCGGGTCCGGAACTGCAGCCGCAGCCCCAGCAGGCGGAAGATCAGCTCATCGCGGCGCGCCATCTGGCGCATCACCATGACGATCGGCGGGATGATCGCCAGCAGCAGCATGTTGCCGGAGTACATGGCCAACAGCAGTCCGCTTCCCGCTCCGATGAAGAAGGGTATGTACGGCACGCCCATGAACATGGGCGGGCGCGTGCAGCCCCGGAAGAGCGCGTTCTTATGCATAGTGCTGCAGGATGTGGATCACGGCGGCCGAGCAGGTGTTGCCGGTGTCGCCGATCAGCATCTTGGCGATCTGGGCCGCCGCGCCGATCAGCACGCCGCCGATCAGGATCGGAGCCACGTCGCCGATGCGCTTGTGCGCGAAGGCGATCTGGTAGCCGGAGAAGATCACCGCGATGGTCACCACGGCGATCGACGCCATGTTGAGCAGGCCGTTGATGTTCTTGAAGAAGCCGCAGACCTTGGTGTCGGTGCCGGCGAAGTCCTGCGCGAACGCCAGGTCGGGCATGGCGATGGTAGCGACAAGGACCAGGCCCACGATCATCATGGCGAGCATGTTCTTGGTGTTCATGTTGGTCGGGATGTTGAGCTTGTTTGCCATTGGACGGTTCCTTCTGGGCGGTTCGGTGACGGGCGTCAGCCCGCGGGCTTTGGTGATACGACGGACGGCCCGGCCTGGGCCGGAGCTTGCTGGCGGCCCGAGGGCCTTCGCGGCAGGCCAGGCGTACCCGCGCGCGAATCGTGGTGGCCGCGCCCCGCGGGCGGCAGCCGGAAGAGGTCAGAAAACGAAGGCGGCATCGCTGCCTCCCTGGCGCATGTCGGCGCGGTCGGTGCCAGGCGCCACGTTGGCGTTGGCCTGGCGCGGCTGCTGCTGTTGCTGCTGCGGTGCGCGGTCGTTGGGGCCGCGCACCTGCGGCGTGAACACCTCGTCGCCCTGCCCGGCGGGGCCGGCGACCGGATTGCCGGCGGGAGCGGCGCCGACGACGCCGGCCATGATCGGCTGGTTGTCGTTGGCCTGGCCCTGGAAGTTGCCCGGCATGGCCTGCGGTGCCACCTGGGTGTTGGCCTGGCCGTTGGGCGCCATGGCCTGCTGCATGGTCTGCGCGAAATTCGGATTGGGCACGCCCTGCGGCATGGCCTGCTGCGGCAGCGCGTTGACCTGCTGCTGCGCCGGCTGCATGCCCAGGCGCGCGGCCACCGCGTTCACCGCCGCGGTGGCGGCGGTGTCGATCGCCACGCTGCGCAGCGCCACGCGGTACGAAGCGTCGTCGATCTGCGTATTGACCACCGGCGGCACCACGCGGCGGTTGGCGTTCTGCGGCATGGCCTGGCTCTGGCCCTGGCCCTGGCTCTGCAGCGGAATGGCCTGGGCCACCTGGGTGTTGCTGGCCAGGCGCATGCCGCGGCCCATCGAGTCGTAGATCTTCTGGACGTAGCCGTCGCGGTAGCCGGTGGTGAAGTTGCCGGAGTAGTAGCAGCTGAAGGCCTTGCCCCAGTCGCCGCCCGCGCTGGCATAGCACTGCGCCAGGATGCGCGAGCCGGCGATCAGGTTGCCGCACATCGAGAACGCTTTCTCGTAGGTGTCCAGGCCGTACTTGCCGAAATTGCTGCGGTTGACCTGGGCCAGGCCGACCGAGAAGTTGTAGCCCTTGTTCTCCAGCATCTGGACGGTGGCGATCGCCTCGTCCAGGTTCTGCGGCTGGCGCACCAGCTGACCGCCCACCACGCCGATGGCGAAGGGGTTGGAGCTCGACTCGACATTGACGACGTGCTGCATCACCTCCGCCGGTACGGCGAGGTTCTGGCAGGCCATCATTTCCAGTCCGGTCAGCATGGTCGGTCCCTGTGCTCCTGTGCCGTCAGCCGCCGGCGAACTGGCGGGCGGGGTTGAAGTCGATGCCGGTGATGTAGCGCCGGCCCGCGTGCGCCTTGATGTGCACCACGATGTCGATGGTCATCTGCAGCAGGCGCTTGATGGTGGCGAACTCCAGGCCCGAGCCCTCGGCCGAGGCCTTCACCATCAGGGCGAGCTGGTCCCAGGTCTGTTCCGGGCTGCCGGCGTGGCAGCTGGTGATCGAACCCGGGTGGCCCGACGCGCAGTTGCGGATGAAGTAGAACGATTCGTCGCCGCGCAGCTCGGCCAGGATGATGCGGTCCGGCTTCATGCGCAGGCACGCTTCCATGCAGCTCTTCGCGGTGACGTTGCTGGTGCTCTGGCCGCCCTTGGAATAGAGCAGGTGCACCACGTTGGGCTGGTCCAGGAACAGCTCGCGCGCGTCCTCGATGCTCACCAGCCGCTCGTGGTGCGGGATGTGGTGCACCAGCGACTTCATGAAGGTGGTCTTGCCGCTGCCGGTGGCGCCGGACACCACGATGTTCTTCTTGTACAGCACCGCCTGGCGGAAGAAATCCGCGTAGCGGCGCTGCGCGCGCAGGTCGAGCAGTTCCTGGTCCAGGCTGCTGATGCCGTGCGCGTCCTCGATGATCTCGCTGAAGAAGCCGTCGTCGTGGTACTGCGCCAGCGTCTTGGTCTGCTTGGACGGCAGGCGGATGGTGATCGAGACCTTGCCGGCCTCGACGGCCGGCGGGATCACGAACTGCGCGCGCTGCCCGGTAGGGAAGGTGAGCGACACCACGGGGTCGGCGTCGGTGATGCGCTGCCCCGTGTTGCTCTCGTTGACGACGGCGGTGCAGAACTGGCGCGCGCGGTCGAAGGTCAGCGACGGGACTTCCATCTTCTGCCATCCGCCCCGGCTTTCCAGGTACAGCTCGCCCGGCCTGTTGATGCAGATTTCCGTGACCTCGGGCGAGGCCATGAACTCCTTGATGCCCAGTACCTCGTACTGGTAATCGAGGAATTCGTTGGAAACCTGTGCGACTGCGCCGTCATCCATACCGGTTCGTCTCGTTCCTCAAAGCCGGGAGACCACGCCGCTGAAATCCACGTCCTTGGCGACGTAGACATACAGCACCGTACCCTGATTGACGGTCACCGTCGGCAGCCGGTTGGCCGCTTCGCGCACGGCCTGGTTGGCCAGGCTCTGGATGGTGGCCGCGGTGTTGCTCTCGAACGGCGACTGCGTCACCACGCCATTGCTGACCGTGGTCTGGCGCGGGCCGTGCTCGGCCGCCTCGTACTTGAACGCGTCGCTGAGCAGGCTGATCAGCAGGGCCGCGCCGATGCGGCTGGGCCAATGCGCGTCGTACTGGCCGGGGTGGCCGGAGCTGCCGAGGTTGTCGATGCCGGGGCTGGACATGTTCACGTCCACGCCGTTGGGCGTGATGATGCGGTCCCAGATCACGGCGATGCGCGGACCCTTCGGCACCGACTGGTACTTGCCCAGCACCTTCGAACCCTTCGGCAGCAGCAGCTTGTGGCCGTTGAAGGAGTACACCGGCTCAGTGACGATGCAGGTGGTGAAGCCCGGGAAGTCGCTGATGATGCGGGTTTCGAGCACGCAGCGGATGTACGTGCCGCGCTGCATCAGCGTGTCGGGGTTGTGCACCGTCTGCGCGCTGGCGTTCTTGTCCAGCGAGTTGAAGCCGAAGTCCGGACGGTTCGGGTCGCCCTGCTGCTGCGCCGGCTGGTTCGGATTGCCCATGCCCGGCAGGCCCTGCAGATAGGGATTGCCGGCCGGCACCGGATTGCCCTGCGCATCGGCCGCCTGCGCGGCGGAGTTGCCGGTCATCATGCGGCGCTCGACCAGGCTGGGGCCGCGCGGGCCTTCCTCGCGCTTGGGCTGCGGCGTGGGGTTGAGCGGCAGCGGCGGCGTCTGCGCGACCTGGATCGGCTCGGCCTGGCGCGGCGGCGGCGGGGGCGGCAGCGGGATCGGCCTGGGCGCGTCCGGCACCGTGACGGTTTCTTCCTTCGCCTTCTTCGGCTGCTCATGGCGCGAGGTGGCGCCGTTGACCAGCCAGAACGCGAGCACTACCAGCAGCGCCAGGATGCCGCCCATGAAGCCGAGCGCGCGGCGGTTCATGCGCTTCAGGTCGTTGGAGCGCAGCTGCGGCGCGTTGGCGTCCAGGTCGGGGACGGACTGCTGCTGCTGGTAATTGGTGTGATAAGGATTGCTCGACAACGGCTCGCCGCTGCCTTGCGGATTGTCCTGCGGCGCGCCCTGGCCGCCCTCGTATGGATTGTTCGAGCTCACTTTTTGGTGTTCCTTCGCAGGCCTACGACGTTGTCGCCGTGACGGATGACCAGGTAGGGATAGGTGCCGTGCACGATGATGGTGTTGCCCTCGACGGTGGTGTTCACCAGCGAGTCTTCGCCATGCTCACGTTCGCGCATGTACACCACCGGGAAGTCGCCCGTGGGGAACTTCGCCAGGTCCGGCAGCTTGATGTAGGTGAAGTGCGCGTCGTCGTAGACGTTCACCGGAATCAGCCAGGGCGACTTCTTGCCGCCGCGGGTGGCGTAGTCGTAGTCGAAGTTGTAGACACGGTCCTTGTGCAGTTCGGTGCTCTGCTCCGGCACGGCGGCGGTCTTCACCGCCTCGTCCGCGAACGCGGTGTCGCCCGGATAGGTGAAGCTGATGCGGTACTGCACGCCGGCGCGCTTGGCCTGGTCCAGCGCCTTCCAGTCGGTGGCGACGACTTTCAGCTCGAAGATGTACGAATGCGTCTCCGTGCGGATCATCAGGTTGGTGTCGACGTCGACGTTCTTGGGCTTCAGGTAGAACACGTTGTCGCGGCGCGACAGCTCCCAGCCGTTGGCGAAGCCGGTGCTGTAGTCCAGGATCTTCTCGTTCGGGCTGAGCTCGATCTGCGTGGTGATGCCCAGCGCGGTGCGCACCTGGTAGATGCGGTCGGGCTGGTACTCGTACTGCTGCACCACCTGCGCGTGAGCGTGGGGCGCAAGGCCCATGGCGGCCATGCAGATGGCGCCAGCCAGGGCTAGTTTCCTCGTTCGGTTCATCGACGGCCGACTCCATTCGCGGTGTTACGGGGCGCCGGCGCGGCGGGCGCCGGTGCCGTGGTCCTGGGGGCTTCGCGTTCCGGAATCGGGGATTGCGGAACGGGAGCGGTGCGCAGTCCGTCGTCGGGCGCGGCGCCCGGCTGCACGGTCATGGTGCCTTCGGCCGGCGCGGCGCCTGCCGGCGCGGCGGCGGCCTGCTCGGCATTCGGGTCGGGCGCGGCCGCCGGCACCGGGACTTCCTCCGGCGGAGCCGTGGCGTAGTCGTTGTCGACGCGGTAGCTGGTGACCTGGAAGCCGAGCGGGTTCTCGATGCGGTACTGGTCGTCCATCTTCAGGTTCGCCTTGTAGGCGAATTCGATGGTGGCGATCTTGCTGTCCAGCGGCTGCAGCGTGCCGGACTGCTTGTTGTAGATGCTGCGCTGGAAGCGCACGGTGGCGCCCTTGGGCGTCTGGCCCTGGCCGCCGCCGATCAGCACGATGCTGAGGATCTTCACGCGGATCGCCCGCTCGCGGCCGTACAGCTTGTACGGGCTGGTCGGGTTATTGGCCGCATGCAGCACGCGGAAGGCGTCGGCCACGTCCGGCGCCGACATCACCAGCACGGTGCCCCAGTCGCGCAGCGTCATGGTGGCGACGTCGAAGGACTCGCGCGCCAGCACGAAGTGCGCCACGTTGCTGCGGTTGATCGCTTCGCTGGTGCTGATCTGGCGGTTGGTGAAGTCCTCCGTCAGGCGCGCCACGGTGGCGGTGCCGGTGTAGGCGTCGGCCATCACCATGTAGGGGATCTTTTCCTTCAGCGGCAGCATGTAGAAATAGCCGCCGGCAAGGATCAGGGACATCACCACGGAGGAACCGGCCACCCACCACGCGCGGCGTTCGCTGCGCTTGGCGAGGTCGGCGACGGTCACCTCGAAATTGACCGACTTGGCGACGGCCTCGTCGATCTTCTTGCTCGATGTGCGCTTCAGCATCGGCGGAAACCCATAACGGAATTCACGACTAATCCCCTGTGATTACTTCGCGCTCGGCGCGCTGGGCGCCGGGCTGTTCGGTGCATCCGCCGGCGCGCCGACGGAACCGCCCGCCGCCTGCACCAGGATCTGGCGCTCGTCCGCGCTCACCGACACGCCCTGGCTGGCGTAGATCGACGACAGCTCGGCCGTGGCGGACTGGATATCGGTGGTGTGCAGGTCGCTTACGCGCTTGTAGAGCGTGTAGTCGGAGGGCAGCTGGTAGGACAACTGCATGCCGGTGTCGCGCGACCAGCGCGTCAGCATGTTCTTGAGCGTCTCGTCCATCGGCGAGGCGTAGAACGTGTAGTTCTTGGCAAGCGGAATCTCGGTGGGCGCGTCCTGGAAGCGGTTGACCTGTTTCCAGGAGCCGCCGAAGTCCTTGGCCGGCGTAGTGCCGCAGCCGGAAAGTGCCAGGGTGGCGAGCAACGAGGCGCCCAGCAGGGCCGGTTTGAAGAAATCCTTTTTCACGTCGTACCCACAAGTTGTAAGGAAAGCCGATATCGAGCCGTGAATCGTTCGCCGCAGGGTCCGCAATACCCTGAAACCAGGGCATGCCGATGACACCGGCGCAGGCCGGCGGCGTCAGATTCAGAGCAAGCGAAGAAGCGTCGGTGCGCGAGAACGCGCCGGAGTCCCCGAAGGTCCGGTGCGGAGGCAGGCGGTCGAGCCGCCGGTTGTTTTCCCCTGTCGCGCTACGGCGATGGCGGGCGACGCAAGCGCCCGCGAAGTGATGTGCATCGATTCCATTCAGACTCCCTGTCTAGTCTGGCTTCTTGCGACCGTCCTTAAACCTTGCATGCGGGCGGTTGGATGTGCGGCCAGCACACTTATTACAAGTAAACCGCACATTAATCTCCGGGGGCCAGACCCCGAGGGGCGGATTGTGACGCAGTGCGCCTAAATTTGGCAACGCGGTGTGTAGGTACAGCTTTTGCTTAGCGTTTGAAACATTGTCGTAAATCAGCCATAAAACAGTGGCTTGGGCATTTGGACGTCTAAACGTCCAGCCTTAACAACTGCCTTGTTGCGGCGCGCTTTTCAGGCCATTCCTGAAGGCTGGTCAACTGACCTGAAAGGCATCGCGCCACCACGACATCCGCGCCGCTTCGGCCGGCCCGTCGTAGCAGACCACGTCGAAGCGGCAGGGGCTCTGTGCGTGCTTCGGGTGCGCGGCCAGCCATAGCCGGGCGGCGCTGATCAGCCTGGCCTGTTTTGCCGCAGTGATGGAGCTGGCCGCATCGCCATGCGTGGCCCGCACGCGGTGGCGCACTTCGACGAAGACCACGGTGTCGCCCTGGCGCATCACCAGATCGAGCTCGCCGTGGCGCGTGGTGAAGTTGCGCGCCAGCAGCGCCAGCCCGGCCCCTTGCAGGGCCGCGCAGGCGCGTTGCTCGAACAGCGCGCCGGCGGCGCGCATCGGTGCCGGATCAGCCCTGGCCGGGCGGCGGCGCCGTGCTGCCGGCGGGGGCGGGCGGCTGGGCGGGCGCGCTGTCCATCTGCAGGCTGCCGCTGAGCGGATGCGCCAGGCCGTCCTGGAACTTCGCCCACACCAGTACGCGGCGCACGCGCCCGAACTGGTCCGCGGTGAGCTGGCCGCTGGCGCCGGGCAGGTAGCTGCCGGCGTGCTCGCGCAGCCAGTCGACATAAGGAATGAGGTTCCACGCATCCATGCCGAAGGCGAACAGCCGCGCCGCGGGGCCGCGCGCGCTGGGCAGCTGCGCGGCGATCTCGGCGTGGTCGGGCAGGCCGGGCTGGGCGTCGAACAGCCAGGGCGCGTCGCAGAACTCGACGCCTTCCAGGTCGTGGTTGGCGCCCGCGTCGTCCACGCCCGCATACACGTGCGAGGTGGCGAACACCGGCAGGTTCACGCGGGCCAGGCGCAGCTGGGGCAGCAGCAGGCGCGCCTGTTGCGGACGCATGCTGATGAAGACGCCGGCATCGGAACCCGCATCGGCCGCGTTGAGCCCGGCGATCAGCGAGGCGTAATTGACCCCGTTGCCGTTGAGCGTGGCCATGCGCGTCACCTTGCCGCCGCGCGCTTCGAGCTCCGCCTTGAAGGCATTGGCGGCGCGCTGGCCGTAGTCCTCGCCGGTCACCACTACATAGGCGGTGAGCAGGCCGCGCTCGACCATGTGGTCCGCCGCCTGCGCGCCCTCGGTTTCCGGCAGCAGGCCGAATTCGGCGACGCCGCCGGCCGGCAGGCTCTTGTCGTCGGGATGGTTCAGCGCCAGCAGCTGCACCGGCAGCTCGGCCTGGCCGAACAGCGCCGACACCTCGCCGCGGGTGAGCGGGCCCACCACCAGCTTGGCGCCGTCGGCCACCGCCTGCTGATAGGCCTTGACCGCGCCGGCCGGCGTGCCGCCGCTGTCGTAGACCTTCACCGGCGGACGCGGCGCCCGGTTGCGCGCGGCATCGGCATAAGCGGCGAAGAAGCCTTCGCGGATGGTGGCGCCGGCCGCGGCGAAGCTGCCGCTGGCCGGCAGCAGCAGGGCCACGCGCTCGGGCATCTTGTAGCCCTCGCGCACGTTGGCGTCCTGCCCGGGGATCATGGTGCCGACCTGCTGCTCCAGCGTCGGCTGCGGGCGCGCCACGGCCACGCCGAGCTGGCTCAGCGCCTCGTTGATCCACGGCAGCATGCGGTCGCCCTGCTGCATGGCGGCGGCGCGCTGCTTGAGCGGGTCGACGCCCAGCTTGGCCAGCTGGGCCAGGATCTGCTTGCGGTTCTGCGTCTGATCCAGGCCGCTCAGGCGCTCGTCCATCTCCACGCGGCTGCGCGCGGCGCCCCAGGCATCGCCAGTGGCGTCCATGGCCTTGGCGCGCAGTTCCAGCTGGCGCAGCTGCAGGTTGGCCGGCACGGCGACGCCGGGCTGGGTGGTGAGCTGCAGCGCGCGCTGCGGGTTGTTCTGCTTCAGCGCGAGCTCGGCCTGCAGCAGATCCAGCCGCACCGGCTCGTCGCCGCTCAGGCGCGCGCGCTTGATGGTGGGCAGGAAGGCGGCGGCCTGTTCCAGGCGGCCTTCCTGGCGGTAGGCCTCGCCGGCCAGCAGGCGGTAGTGGTCGGCGGCCCCGGACGAGGTGCCGGCCAGGGCGAGATAAGCCTGCGCGGCCTGGTCGAAGCGGCCATCGCGCGCCATCGCGGCGGCGCTCTCCTCGGCGGAGACTTCGGCGGGAGTGCGCGTCGCGCTCGGCGGCACGCAGCCGGCGAGCGCCAGCGAGATCATCAGGCCGAGGCCTGTGGCGCGAATCAGGCGCATGCAAACGTCCTTGGATCTGTCGACACGAAGAACAATTGGGCGATCATAGCCGATCGTGCCGACCGCTTATGTCAGAGGAACTGCCGCCCATGTCTCAGCTTAAGCCCGGTTGTCTGTGGGTGGTGGCCACGCCGATCGGTCATCGCGACGACATCTCCGCGCGCGCCATCGAGACCCTGCGCTCCGTCGCCGTGATTGCTTGCGAAGACACCCGGCACAGCCGGCCGCTGCTCATGCATCACAACATCGGCACGCCGCTCACGGCCCTGCACGAGCACAACGAGCGCGAGGCGGTGGATGCGCTGGTGCGCAGGCTGCAGGGCGGCGAATCGGTGGCGCTGATTTCCGATGCGGGCACGCCGCTGGTCAGCGATCCGGGCTTCCGCCTGGTGCGTGCCGCGCGTGCCGCCGGCATCCGCTGCGCGCCGGTGCCGGGCGCCTGTGCCGCGATCGCCGCCTTGTCGGTGGCGGGGCTGCCCAGCGACCGCTTCGTGTTCGAGGGCTTCCTGCCGCCGAAGTCCGCCGCGCGCCGCGCGCGCCTGCAGGAGCTGGAAGGGGAAGGGCGCACGCTTATCTTCTATGAGTCTTCGCACCGCGTCGCCGAAAGCCTGGCCGACATGCGCGACGTGTTCGGCGAAGCGCGCGAGGCGGTGCTGGCGCGCGAACTGACCAAGCTGTTCGAAACCGTGCTGGGCGAGCCGCTCGCAGCGCTGGCCGCGCGCGTGGCGGCCGATCCGGACCAGCAGCGCGGCGAATGCGTGCTGCTGGTGCATGGCCGCGGCGACGATGCCGATGCGCGCGTGGCCGAAGGCCGCCGCGTCTTCGCCATCCTGCGCGAGGAAATGCCGCCGACGCGGGCCGCCAAGCTTGCCGCATCGATCACCGGCGCCTCGCGCCGCGCTCTATATGAAGGCGGCGACTGAAGCGCGGAGATGCCGCTGCGGTTACAATGGCTGGCGGAGTCGGCCGGGCAGTCGCGATACGCGCAAGCGCATCGAGGAAAGTCCGGGCTCCACAGGGCAGAGTGCCAGGTAACGCCTGGGCGGCGCGAGCCGACGGAAAGTGCAACAGAGAGCAAACCGCCGAACGGCATCTTCGATGCGCGTGGTAAGGGTGAAACGGTGCGGTAAGAGCGCACCGCGCGCGGGGCCAACGCCGCGTGGCACGGCAAACCCCACTCGGAGCAAGACCAAATAGGGGAACGATAACGCGGCCCGCGTTGTTCCCGGGTAGGTTGCTGGAGCCTGGCGGCGACGCCAGGCCGAGAGGAATGACTGTCGCGCCGCAAGGCGTACAGAACCCGGCTTACAGGCCGACTCCGCCTCTTTTTTCTCCCGCGCGCAGGCCCCTTGGCGGTGGCCTGGAAGGATCTCGCGTGGGATTTCCTGGAGTGGCAGGCCGCATGAACGCGGGTTCATGCGGCAGGCTCGTGCGCCCGCCTCCAGGACTGCGAAATGGTTCGCAAGTTTTCCAAAATTTCCTAGCCATTCAAATACCTCGGGGTATTTCCTAAGAAAAGGCTGGAATTACTGCCACACCTCCGCCTTTCTCATTGATTCACAAGCAAAATTCCCTTGACAGTCTCAGGGGGCGAGACTATCGTGGGTTCCCGTGTGAAATCGTGGGAATTCGTGGGAGTTATCGGGCCGTGTTCCAGGGCGAAACCGCCATCACCGTCGACGACAAGGGCCGCCTGGCCATCCCGACCGCGTATCGGGATCAGGTGGCGGACGCGTGCGCGAATCGCCTGGTGATCACCTACAACCCCTTCGACGCGGGCTGCCTGTGGGTCTTCCCGTACGCGGAGTGGGAGCAGGTGCGCGACCAGGTCAACGCCCTGCCCAAGGTCAAGGCGGCCCATCGCGACATGCAGATGAAGCTGGTGGGCGCCGCGGCCATCGTCGAACCGGATTCCGCCGCGCGCGTCCTGCTGCCGGCGAGCCAGCGGGCGGCGGCGGGCATCGAGAAGAAAGCGGTCCTGCTGGGCATGGGCAACAAGTTCGAGCTGTGGAGCGAACAGGCCCACCTGGCCAAGATCCGCCAGACCCTGGGCGAAGACGACATCACTGACGAAATGGCGGACCTGCGCCTGTAACCGGACACGGTGGCGGCGCAGCGCAGCAGTACATGGGACGGGAGCGGGAGTGCGGCATGGCCGAGCAAGTGTTGCGGCACATCCCGGTGATGCTGGGTGAAGCAGTGGAGGGTCTCGCCGTGCGGGCTGGCGGGCGTTATCTGGATGGCACCTTCGGACGCGGCGGTCACGCCCGCGCCGTGCTGTCGCGCCTGGGCCCCGACGGCCGCCTGCTGCTGATGGACCGCGACCCCGCCGCCATCGCCACCGCCCGGGCCGAATTCGCCGCCGATGCGCGCGTGTCGATCCGCCACGCCAATTTCTCCAGCCTGGCCGAATGGGACGAAACCGCCGCCGGCCTCGACGGCGTGCTGCTGGATCTGGGCGTCTCCTCGCCGCAGCTGGACGAAGCCGCGCGCGGCTTCAGCTTCATGGCCGATGCGCCGCTCGACATGCGCATGGACCCGACCCAGGGCGAAAGCGCCGCCGACTTCCTTGCCCGTGCCGACGAGCGCGAGATCGCCGACGTGCTGTGGGTCTACGGCGAGGAGCGCTTCAGCCGCAAGATCGCCCGCGCCATCGTCGAAGACCGCGCCGGGCATCCGCTGACGCGTACCGGCGAACTGGCCGGGCTGATCGAGCGCGTGATCGGCCGCCGGGAGCCCGGCAAGCATCCGGCCACGCGCAGCTTCCAGGCGCTGCGCATCCAGGTGAACGGCGAGCTGGACTCGCTCAGGCAGGGGCTGGCCTCGGCGCTGGAGCGCCTGAACGTCGGCGGCCGCCTGTCGATCATCAGCTTCCACTCGCTGGAAGACCGCGCGGTCAAGCTCTTCATCCGCGACCACTCCGGCCGCGTGCAGGGCAGCCGGCGCGGCCCGCCCATCGCCGCCGCGCCCGCGCGCCTGGCCGCGGTGGGCAAGGCGCAGTTCCCGTCCGAGGCCGAGCAGGCCGCCAATCCGCGCTCCCGCTCGGCGGTGCTGCGCGTGGCGGAGAAGCTCTCATGAAAGTGATCGGCACTCTCTTCCTGCTGCTCCTGCTCGGCGCCACGCTGGCCAGCGCGGTGGGCGTGGTGTGGACGCGCCACGAGAGCCGCACCTTGTTCGTCGAGCTCAGCCGCCTGCAGAACCAGCGCGACGAACTCAATATCGAATACGGCAAGCTGGAACTGGAGCAGGCCACCTGGGCCGAGCCGCGCCGCGTGGACAGCGAGGCGCGCCAGAAGCTGGGCATGGTCAATCCCAAGCCGCAAGACATCCAGCTGGTGCGCCGATGAACATGCGCCCCCGCTTCCCGACCCAGCCCACCGCCCGCCGCCGCCAGCATGGCCCCAGTCCCCGCCGCCGCATGATCGCGGTGGTGGCGATCCTGTCGCTGGCCTCGCTCGGCCTGGTCGCGCGCGCGTTCGACCTGCAGGTGGTGCGCAAGGAGTTCTACCAGAGCCAGGGCGACGCGCGCTTCCTGCGCGAAGTGCCGATCGCGGTTTCGCGCGGCACCATCTTCGACCGCAACGGCGAGCCGCTGGCGGTGTCGACGCCGGTGATGTCGATCTGGGCCAATCCGTCCGAAGTGCTGGAAAGCGAGGACCGCCTGCCGCAGCTGGCCAAGGCCATCGGCATGGATGCGGGTGAGCTCAAGCAATACCTGATGCAGCGCTCCGAGCGCGAGTTCGTCTACCTGCGCCGCCAGATGCGCCCGGACGCGGCGCAGGCCGTGCTGGACCTGGGCATCCCCGGCGTCAACGGCCAGCGCGAATACCGCCGCTACTACCCGTCGGGCGAAGTGACCTCGCACATCCTGGGCTTCACCAATATCGACGACCACGGCCAGGAAGGCCTGGAACTGGCCTTCGACGACTGGCTGGCCGGCAAGCCCGGCGCCAAGCGCGTGATCCGCGACCGCATGGGCCACATCGTGGAAGACGTGGAGCAGGTGCGCGCGCCGCAGCCGGGCCGCAACCTCACGCTGAGCATCGACCGCCGCATCCAGTTCCTCGCCTACAACGAGCTGAAGAACACGCTGGAGCAGTCGCAGGCCGATTCCGGCTCGATGGTGATCCTCGACATCACCACCGGCGAAGTGCTGGCGATGGTCAACCTGCCCACCTACAACCCCAACGCCCTGCGCAGCAGCACGGCCTCGCAGCGGCGCAACCGCTCGATGACCGACGTGGTGGAACCCGGTTCCACCATCAAGCCGGTGGTCATGGCCGCGGCCCTGTCCAGCGGCAAATACACGCCGAACGGCCCGCTGGTGGACACCGGCAACGGTCATTTCTATTACATGACCCATGACATCCGCGACACGCATGCCTACGGCATGTTGTCGCCCACCGGCGTGATCCAGAAATCCAGCAACATCGGCGCCGCCAAGATCGCGATGACGCTGGACACCGGCCTGCTCTACGACACCTACCGCGCCTTCGGCCTCGGCAGCAGCACCAACAGCGGCTTTCCCGGCGAGGCTTCCGGCTACCTCAAGGTGGGCCGCGACTGGCGTCCGCTGGAAAAGGCCATCATGGCCTACGGCTACGGCCTCAACGTCACCGCGCTGCAGCTGGCCAACGTCTACGCCACCATCGGCGACGGCGGCCTGATGCACGAGCCTTCCTTCGTGAAGGGCGCCGCCGGCGAGACCCGGCAGATCATCGCGCCGGAAATCGCGCGCAAGCTGGTCACCATGCTGGAATCCACCACCCAGCCGGGCGGCACCGCCGCGCCGTATGCGTGGATCGCCAACTACGCGGTGGCCGGCAAGACCGGCACGGCGCACAAGGCGCAAGCCGGCGGCTACGCCAAGAACAACTACAGCGCCGCCTTCGCCGGCATCGTGCCGGCCAGCAATCCGCGCATGGCCGCGGTGGTGGTGATCGACGATCCGAAGAAGGGCAGCTACTACGGCGGCCTGGTCTCGGCGCCGGTATTCGCCAAGGTGATGGACGGCGCGCTGCGCCTGCTCGACGTGCCGCCCGACAATATCGGCCGCTGGTACGTGGGCGGTCCGGTGCAGGGCAATAACGGACTGGTCGGCAGCAAGCCGCCGGACGCGCCGCTGGTCGAGGACGCGCCGGTCGAGGGAGCGACCCCATGAGCCAGCGCCTCGATCAGTTGCTGCACGGTATCGCCGACACGCAAAGTGCCGGCGATATCGTCGTTTCGGGCCTGGCGCTGGATTCGCGCCGCGTGCGCGCGGGCGAGGCCTTCTTCGCGCTGCGCGGCACGCGTGGCCACGGCATCGAATTCGCCGCCGGCGCGGTGGCGCAGGGCGCGCGCGTGGTACTGGCCGAAGCGCCGGCCACGGCGGCGCCCGCGCTCGGCGTGCCGGTGCTCTGGATCGAGCGCCTGCACGCGCAGGTGGGCGAGATCGCCGCGCGCTTCTACGGCCGTCCGTCCGAAGCGCTGCAGGTGGTGGGCGTCACCGGCACCAATGGCAAGACTTCCACCGTGCAGCTGATCGCGCAGGCGCTGCACCACCTGGGCCACAGCGCGGCCACCATCGGCACGCTCGGCGCCGGCCTGCACGGCCAGGTCGAGGAGGGCGAGCGCACCACGCCGGACGCCATCCACGTGCAGGAGCTGCTGGCTTCGTTCCGCGAGCAGGGCGCCACGCACGTGGCGATGGAAGTGTCCTCGCATGCGCTGGAGCAGGGCCGCGTCGGCGCGGTGAAATTCGGCACCGCGGTGTTCACCAATCTCACCCGCGACCATCTGGACTACCACGGCAGCATGCAGGCCTATGGCGACGCCAAGGCCAAGCTGTTCGCCTGGCCCACGCTGACCCACGCGGCGATCAACGTGGACGACGCCTTCGGCCGCGAACTGCTGGGCCGCACGCCGGAGCACGTGCGCAAGCTGCGCATCAGCGCGGCCGGCGACCTGGCTTCGGATATCCGCGCAAGCAACATCCTGACCTCGGCCGAAGGCCTGCGTTTCGACCTGCACACGCCGTGGGGCTCGCGTGCGCTGCAGACGCACCTGATCGGCCGCTTCAACGTCGACAACCTGCTCGCCGTGGTGGCGGTGCTGGGTGCGCTGGGCGAATCGTTCGAGCGCATCGTCGAGGCGGTGTCGGCGCTGCATCCGGTCAACGGCCGCATGAGCCGCCTCGGCGGCCAGCATGGCCTGCCGCTGGTGGTGGTGGACTACGCGCACACGCCGGACGCCCTGGAGCAATCGCTGCACGCCGTGCGCGCGCATTGCGAAGGGCGGCTGATCTGCGTGTTCGGCTGCGGCGGCGAGCGCGACGCCGGCAAGCGTCCGCTGATGGGCGCGATCGCCGAGCGGCTGGCCGACGTGGCGATCATCACCGACGACAACCCGCGCGGCGAAGACGGCGACGCCATCGTGGCGCAGATCGTGGCGGGCCTGGCGCATCCGGACGCCGCGCGCGTGCAGCGCAACCGCGCGCTGGCGATTACCGAAGCGCTGCAGCTGGCCCGGTCCGGCGACGTGGTGCTGATCGCCGGCAAGGGCCACGAAACCTATCAGGAGGGCGCGCACGGCAAGCGCCCGTTCGACGATCTTGCAGTCGCCCGTGCTGCATTGGAGCTGCACGCATGATGCGTTTGTCCGCCATCGCCCTGTGGACCCGCGGGCACCTGCACGGTGCCGACGTGGAAGTCCTGGGCGTGGGCATCGATACCCGCAAGCTGCGCGCGGGCGACCTGTTCGTCGCGATCGAGGGCGAGCGCGTGGACGGCCACGATTTCCTGGCGCAGGCCGCTGCCGCCGGCGCGGTCGCCGCGCTGGTGGAACGCCGCGTCGATGCGCCGATCGCCCAGGTGGTGGTGAACAACACGGAGCTGGCGCTCGGCGACCTGGCCAGCGCGGTGCGCGCGCAGAGCAATGTGCGCGTGGTGGGCATCACCGGCTCCAACGGCAAGACCACGGTGAAGACGCTGACCGCGTCGATCCTGTCGCGCCACGGCCGCACCCACGTCAACGCCGGCAACTACAACAACGAGCTGGGCCTGCCGCTGACCTTGCTGGCGATGCCGCAGGACACCGAATACGCCGTGCTGGAAATGGGCGCGGGCAAGCCGGGCGACATCGCCTATCTCGCCGCCATCGCGCGGCCGGATATCGGCATCGTCAACACGGTGGCGCCGGCGCACCTGGAGCGCATGGGCAGCGTGGAAGGCGTGGCCGAGACCAAGGGCGCGCTGTACCAGGCGCTGCCGGCCGACGGCGTGGCGGTGATCAATGCCGACGACGCCTTCGCCAAGTTCTTCGAAGGCCTGGCCACCGGCCGCCGCCAGCTGCGCTTCGGCCTGGATCATCCGGCCGAGGTGGTGGCCGAGATCCTGGAGCAGCGCGTGGACGGCTCGCGCTTCGTGCTGGCCACGCCGGCCGGCGACGCCGAAGTGAACCTGCCGCTGGCCGGCCGCCACAACATCGCCAATGCGCTGGCGGCGGCTTCGCTGGCGCTGGCGCTGGACGTACCGCTGGCCACGATCGTCGATGGCCTGGAGCAGGTGCCCGGCGTCGCCGGCCGCCTGAAGCTGGAGCGCATGCCGGGCGGCTGGACCCTGATCGACGACAGCTACAACGCCAACCCCGGGTCGGTCGGCGCGGCCATCGACACGCTGGCGCTGGCCGACGGCGAGCGCTGGCTGGTGCTCGGCGACATGGCGGAACTGGGTCCGGACGCGAAGGCGCTGCACGCCGGCATCGGCACGCGCGCCCGCGAGCGCGGCATCCAGCGGCTGTTCGCGGTCGGCCCGCTCGGCGCCGCCACCGTGGCCGCGTTCGGCGCCCACGGCGAACACCACGCGGACAAGGCCGCGCTGGTGGCTTCGCTGCAGCAACACCTACACGGCGGCGTGACCTGCCTGGTCAAGGGCTCGCGTTCGGCGGGCATGGAACAGGTGGTGGCCGCGCTTCGCAATGCACAACCGAAGGAGGGCGCATCCGATGCTGCTTGAACTCGCAGACTGGATGGCCCGCCACTTCACGGCGCTGCATCTGTTCCAGTACATCACCTTCCGCACCATCATGGCCGCGCTCACCGCCCTGGCCATGTCGCTGCTGTTCGGCCCCGCGCTGATCCGCAAGCTGGCCGCGCTGAAGGCGGGGCAGGTGGTGCGCAAGGACGGCCCGCAGACGCATCTGTCCAAGGCCGGCACGCCGACCATGGGCGGCGTGATGATCCTGCTCGCGGTGGCTATCGCCACCTTGCTGTGGGCGGACCTGCACAACCGCTACGTCTGGGTGGTGCTGGCCGTGCTGCTCAGCTTCGGCGTGATCGGCTTCTACGACGACTACAAGAAGCTGGTGCTGAAGGACAGCCGCGGCCTGGCCTCGCGCTGGAAGTATTTCTGGCAATCGGTATTCGGCCTGATCGCCGCGCTGTTCCTGTACTTCACCGCGCCCACCACGCCGCCGCCCTGCGTGCGCCCGGCCGTGCAGGCGGTGGTGCAGCACGTGGAGACCACCGCTACCGCGCTGGACAGCCGCCTCACCCTGGAGCCGCCGGCCAATGCCGCGCCGGTATGCATCAAGGAAGTGGCCGAGACCGCGCTGTTCGTGCCGCTGTTCAAGCAGGTGGCGGTGCCGCTGGGCCTGTTCTTCGTGGTGCTGACCTATTTCATGATCGTGGGCTTCTCCAACGCGGTGAACCTCACCGACGGCCTGGACGGCCTGGCGATCATGCCCACCGTGCTGGTGTCGGGTGCGCTCGGCGTGTTCGCTTACCTTGCGGGCAACCGCGTGTTCTCCGAATACCTGGGCATTCCCTCGATTCCCGGCGCCGGCGAGCTGGCCATCATCTGCGGCGCGCTGTCCGGCGCGGGCCTGGGCTTCCTGTGGTTCAACACCTATCCCGCCCAGGTCTTCATGGGCGACGTCGGCGCGCTGGCCATCGGCGCGGCGCTGGCCGCGATCGCCGTGATCGTGCGCCAGGAGATCGTGCTGCTGATCATGGGCGGCGTGTTCGTGATGGAGACCGTGTCGGTGATGCTGCAGGTGGCGAGCTTCAAGCTCACCGGCAAGCGCATCTTCCGCATGGCGCCGATCCATCACCATTTCGAATTGAAGGGCTGGCCCGAGCCGCGGGTGATCGTGCGCTTCTGGATCATCAGCGTCGTGCTGGTGCTGATCGGCCTCGCCACGTTGAAGGTGCGCTGATGCTATTCGACGCCACCCAGGCCAAACGCCGGCAAGGTCCGCAGGGCAGCTTCGATCTGCCGCTGCTGATCGCGCTCGTCGGCCTGGCCTGCGTCGGGCTGGTGATGATCACCTCCAGCTCGATCGCGGTGGCGGACAGCCAGCACCTGGGTGCGTTCTATTTCCTCAAGAAGCACCTGATGTTCCTGGGGCTGGGCATGGTGCTGGCCGGCGCGGCCATGCGCACCGAGCTGAAGGTGCTGGAGAAGCACAGCTTCCTGCTGTTGCTGCTGGCCTTCATCCTGCTGCTGGCGGTGTTCCTGCCGTTCCTGGGCATGCGCCTGAACGGCGCGCGGCGCTGGCTCAACCTGATCGTCACCAGCTTCCAGCCGGTGGAAGCGGTGAAGCTGATCCTGGTGGTCTATATCGCCAGCTACCTGGTGCGCCACCGCGAAAGCGTGGAAACGCGCTTCCTCGGCCTGCTCAAGCCCATCATGGTGGCCGGCCTGATGGTCGTGCTGCTGCTGCTGCAGCCGGACTTCGGCTCGGCCATGCTGGTGATCTCGGTGACCATCGCCATGGTGTGGCTGGGTGGCGCGCGGCCGATCTTCCTGTTCGGCATGGGCCTGCCGCTGATGCCGCTGCTGGCGATCGCGGCGACCAGCGAAAGCTATCGCATGAAGCGCCTCACCTCGTTCATGGATCCGTGGAAGGACCCGTTCAACGACGGCTTCCAGCTGACCCAGTCGCTGATGGCGATCGGCCGCGGCGAATGGACCGGGGTGGGCCTGGGTTCGAGCGTGCTGAAACTCTCCTACCTGCCGGAAGCGCATACCGACTTCATCTTCGCGGTGATCTCCGAGGAGCTGGGCCTGGCCGGCATCCTCGGCGTGATGAGCCTGTTCGCGCTGGCCGTCGGCCGCGGTCTGTACCTGGGCCTGAAGGGCGTGGAGCTGGGCCAGCGCTTCGCCGGCTACGTGGCCTTCGGCATCTCGCTGATGATCGGCCTGCAGACCATGGTGTCGATCGGAGTGAATCTCGGCGCGCTGCCGACCAAGGGCCTGACCCTGCCGCTGATCAGCTACGGCGGCTCGTCAATGGTGCTGACCTGCGCCATGGCCGGCGTGCTGCTGCGCGCCACCTACGAGATCAACCGCGCGATCGACGCGCGCCAGATGGCTACGCGCGTGCCGGCGCTGGCGGTGGCCGACGCCAGCGCGGCCACGGCGCGCGAGGCGGTGACCGCATGAGCGCGGGCAACGCACCCGTGCTGATCATGGCCGGCGGCACCGGCGGCCATATCTTCCCCGGCCTGGCCGTGGCCGAGACGCTGCGCGCGCAGGGTGTGCCGGTGGTGTGGCTGGGCGCGGACGGCGGCATGGAAACCAAGGTAGTGCCGGCGCACGGCGTGCCGCTGCGCACCGTGCCGGTCGGCGGCCTGCGCGGCAAGGGCCTGAAGACCCGCGTGCTGGCGCCACTGATGCTGGCGCGCGCGCTGCTCGCCTCGCTGCGCGTGGTCGGCGCGGTGAAGCCGCGCAGCGTGCTGTCGATGGGCGGCTATGTGGCCGGCCCCGGCGGCATCGCCGCGTGGCTGCTGCGCAAGCCGCTGCTGGTGCACGAACAGAACGGCGTGGCCGGCTTCACCAACCGCAAGCTCGCCACGCACGCGGCACGTGTGCTGGTGGGTTTCAGCGGCACGCTGCCGGGCGCGGAGTGGGTGGGCAATCCGGTGCGCGCCACCATCGCGGCGCTGCAGGCCCCGGAGGCGCGCATGGCCGGCCGCGACGGCAGGCCGCGCCTGCTGGTGCTCGGCGGCAGCCTCGGTGCGCGCGCCCTGAACCTGGCGCTGCCGCAGGCGCTGGCGCAACTGCCGCTGGCGGCCCGCCCCGAGGTGCTGCACCAGTGCGGCAACCGCGGCATCGACGAAGCGCGCGAGGCCTATGCCAAGGCCGGCGTCGACGCGCAGATCGTGCCGTTCATCGAAGACATGGCCGGCGCCTACGCCTGGGCCGACCTGGCCGTGTGCCGCGCGGGCGCGCTGACCGTGGCCGAGCTCACCGCCGCCGGCCTCGGCGCCGTGCTGGTGCCTTTCCCTCATGCGGTGGACGACCACCAGACCCGCAACGCCGAGGCCCTGGTGGCCGCCGGCGCCGCCGAAGTCGTACAGGAACGAGATTTGGACGTACAGCAGTTTGCCCAGCGCCTGGATGCGCTGTTGAACGATCGCGCGCGCACCGTGGCCATGGCCGCCGCCGCGCGCTCCCTGGCCAAGCCCGACGCCGCCGCGGCGATCGCGCGCGCCTGCCTGGAGGTGCGCGCATGACGCCCCGCCGCCTGCTGGCCCACGAAGACCTGATGACCACCTTCCGCCGCGTGCATTTCATCGGCATCGGCGGCGTGGGCATGAGCGGCATCGCCGAAGTGCTGCACAACCTCGGCTACCAGGTGTCCGGTTCCGACAAGTCGAACTCGCCGACCGCCCAGCGCCTGGCCGCGCTGGGCATCGTGGTGCACGTCGGCCACGCCGCCGAGCACATCGGCGATGCCGACGTGGTGGTCACCTCCAGCGCGATCCGCCAGGACAACCCCGAGCTGGTCGCCGCTCGCGCGGCGCGTATCCCGCTGGTGCCGCGCGCGGAGATGCTGGGCGAGCTCATGCGCTTCCGCCGCGGCGTGGCGATCGCCGGCACGCACGGCAAGACCACCACCACCAGCCTCACCGCCAGCGTGCTGGCCGAGGCCAACTACGACCCGACCTTCGTGATCGGCGGCCAGCTCAACGCGGCCGGCGCGAATGCGCGCCTGGGCACCGGCCAGTACATCGTGGCGGAAGCCGACGAGTCGGACGGCTCCTTCCTGATGCTGTCGCCGGTGGTGGCGGCGATCACCAATATCGACGCCGATCACCTGGAGAACTACCAGGGCGACTTCGCGCTGGTGAAGAAGGCCTTCGACGATTTCCTGCACCGCCTGCCGTTCTACGGCCTGGCCGTGCTGTGCGTGGACGATCCGGAAGTGGCCGCGCTGGCCAGGCGCACCACGCGCCGCGTGATGACCTACGGCATCGACTCGCCCGACGCCGACGTGCGCGCCAGCAACCTGACCCAGCACGGCTTCGAGATGCACTTCGACCTGTGGCTGCCCGGCCGCAACGAAGCGCTGCACGTGAAGCTCAACCTGCCGGGCCGCCACAACGTGCTCAACGCGCTGGCGGCCGCCACCATCGGCTGGCAGCTGGGCGTTGAAGCCGGCTCGATCGCGCGCGCGCTGGAGCAGTTCGAAGGCGTGGGCCGCCGTTTCCACCGCCGCGGCGAGATCGCGCTGGACAAGGGCACGGCGCTGCTGGTCGACGATTACGGCCACCATCCGCGCGAGCTGGCCGCGGTGTTCTCCGCCGTACGCGGCGGCTGGCCGGAACGCCGCCTGGTGGCGGCGTTCCAGCCGCACCGCTACAGCCGCACGCGCGACCTGCTGGACGACTTCGCCAATGTGCTGAGCGACGTCGACGTGCTGGTGCTGACCGACGTCTACCCGGCCGGCGAAGCACCGATCGCCGGCGCCGACGGCCGCGCCCTGGCGCGCGCGGTGCGCGCGCGCGGCAAGGTCGATCCGGTGCTGGTCGAGCATCCGCGCGAACTGAAAGAGACCCTGCCGGCGCTGCTGCGCGACGGCGACCTGTTGCTGCTGCTCGGCGCCGGCGATATCGGCGCGGCGGCGGTGGAGCTGGCTGCGGCCGGCAACCTGAGGAGCAAGAAGTGACGGCGCAGAAGAAGGACGAGTCGAAGACGGTCAGGGACCCCGCGCAGTTCGGCCGCGTCGCCGTGGTGATGGGCGGCAGCTCGGCCGAGCGCGAGGTCTCGCTCAACTCCGGCGACGGCGTGCTGAAGGCGCTGCGCGCGCGCGGCGTCGACGCCGAGGCGATCGACGGCATCCCCGCGCTGCTGGATGCGGCGCGCGCCGGCCACTTCGCGCGCGTGTTCAACATCCTGCACGGCGGCGGCGGCGAGAACGGCGAGCTGCAGGGCGCGCTGCAGTCGCTGCGCATTCCGTTCACCGGTTCCGGCGTGCTCGGTTCCGCGCTGTCGCTGGACAAGATCCGCGCCAAGCTGGTGTGGCAGGCGCTGGGCCTGCCGACGCCGCGCTTCAAGGCGCTGCCGCGCGGCGCCGACGTGCATGCCGCGGCGCGCGAGATCGGCTTCCCGCTGATCGTGAAGCCGGCCTGGGAAGGCTCCAGTGTGGGCGTCACCCGCGTGTTCGAGGAGAAAGACCTGGACGCCGCGGTGGAGCTGGCGCAGCGCTATCCCGGCGACATGCTGATGGAAACGCTGATCGAGGGCGGCGAGTTCACCGTCGGCATTCTCGGCCGCGACGTGCTGCCCACCATCCAGATCGTGCCCAAGGGCGAGTACTACGACTACAACGCCAAGTACATCGCCGAGGACACGCAGTACATCTGCCCCGGCCTGGAAGGCGAGGCCGAGCGCGAGATGCAGGCGCTGGCGCTGCGCGCGTTCGACGCGCTGGCCTGCGGCGGCTGGGGCCGCGTCGACGTGATGCGCGACCGCGACGGCCGCAACTGGCTGCTGGAGGTGAACACCGCCCCCGGCATGACTTCGCATTCGCTGGTGCCCAAGGCGGCCAAGGTAGTCGGCATCGACTACGAGACGCTGTGCTGGCGCGTGCTGGAAACGAGCTTCCGGGAGGGCGTGTGAGGGGAGCGATTCGCCTCGTTGCCTGGTGTCTGGCCATCGCGCTCGTGGCGCTGCCGATCGTCGGCGTGCTGCGCGGATGGTTCGCGGCCAATCGCTGGCCGGTGACCCAGCTGACGGTGCAGGCCGAGTTCAAGCACGTGAGCGCGGACGCCATCCGCGCCACCGTGCTGCCGCGCCTGGGCAAGGGCTTCTTCGCGCTGGACCTCGACGCGGTGCAGAAGGCCGTGGCCGCGCTGCCGTGGGTGGAGTCGGTGGAGGCGCGCAAGCGCTGGCCGGACACCCTGATCCTGCGCATCTACGAGCGCCAGCCGTTCGCGCGCTGGAACGACAAGCAGCTGATCAGCCGCCAGGGCCTGGTGTTCGACGCGCCCGGCGCCGACGGCTTCGACAGCCTGCCGCAGCTGCGCGGCCCCGATGCGCGCCTGGCCGAGGTGGTGAGCTTCTATGCCGAGACGCAGAAAGCGTTCGGCAGCACGCATCTGAAGATCACCGGCGTGTCGCTGACCGAGCGCGGCAGCTGGAGCCTCGGCACCTCCAGCGGCGCGCAGATCGTGCTCGGCGACCGCGACCAGGCCGGCCGCCGGCTGCGCCGCTTCCTCGACGTCTACCCCCAATTGATGGCGAACCGTCCCGACGGTTTCGCCTACGCAGACCTTCGCTATACCAACGGATTCGCCGTGCGCTGGCCGCAGACGCAAGTACCGGCCGCCGTCACCACCAAAGGCACGCCCAGCACATGAAAACCCGCAACGACAAGCAACTGGTCGTCGGCCTCGACATCGGCACCTCGAAAGTGGTGGCGATCGTGGGCGAGTACGAGCCGGGCGAGCCGATCGAAGTGATCGGCATCGGCACGCATGTGTCGCGCGGGCTCAAGCGCGGCTCGGTGGTGGATATCGAATCGACCGTGCACTCGATCCAGCGCGCGGTGGAAGAGGCCGAGCTGATGGCCGGCTGCGATATCCGCTCGGTCTACGCCTCGATCTCCGGCAGCCACCTGGAAACCAGGAACTCGCACGGCACCGCCGCCATCCGCGACCGCGAAGTGACCTCCGGCGACCTGGAACAGGTGCTCGAAGCCGCCAGCGCGGTAGCGATCCCGGCCGACCGCAAGGTTCTCTACAAGGAGTCGCAGGAGTACCGCATCGACGGCCAGGACGGCATCCGCTCGCCGGTGGGCATGAGCGGCGTGCGCCTGGAGGCGAGCGTGCACCTGGTGACCGGCGCGGCCGCGGCGGTGCAGAACATCAGCAAGTGCATCCAGCGCTGCGGCCTGAGCGTGGACGAGCTGGTGCCCTCCTCGGTGGCCAGCGCCAAGTCGGTGCTGACCGACGACGAGCGCGAGCTGGGCGTGTGCCTGGTCGACATCGGCGCGGGCACCACCGACATCGCCATCTATACGCAGGGCTCGATCCGCTACACCAAGTCGCTGCCGGTGGGCGGCGACCAGGTCACCAACGACATCGCCTACGGCGTGCACACGCCGACCGCGCATGCCGAGGAGATCAAGATCAAGTACGCCTGCGCGCTGGCCCAGCTGGCGCACGCCGAGGAAACCATCCAGGTGCCCAGCGTGGGCGACCGCCCGCCGCGCCGCCTGGCCCGCCAGTCGCTCGCGCAGAGCGTGCAGGCGCGCTACGAGGAAATCTTCGAGATGGTGCAGGACGAGCTGCGCCGCTCCGGCTACGAAAGCCTGGTGGCGGCCGGCGTGGTGCTGACCGGCGGCGCCTCGCGCATGGAAGGCGCGCTGGAGCTGGCCGAGGAGATCTTCCACAAGATGGTGCGCATCGGCGTGCCGCAGCACGTCAGCGGCCTGGGCGAAGTGGTCACCAACCCGCTGCATTCCACCGGCGTGGGCCTGCTGCTGCACGGCGCGCGCGCCGGCGGCATGCGCGCGGGCGGTTCCTCCGGCGGCAGCGTGGGCGGGCTGGTCGATCGCCTGCGCGGCTGGCTGGCGAAGAATTTCTGAGCCGGCGGGCCGCAAGGCCCGGCAGCTCGAAGCGATATCGGCGGCGCAGGACGCGCAGCCGCGGGCGACGGGAAGTCGCCCACCACTCGCGAGACCGCAAGGAGCGGAACCCGCGGGTTACAACGACAACGAAAGCTCTACGGAGGACGGGAAATGTTTGAACTGGTCGAAAAACTCGCACCGAACGCAGTCATCAAGGTCATCGGCGTGGGCGGTGGCGGCGGCAACGCCGTGGCCCACATGCTGGGCGCCAACATCGAAGGCGTCGAATTCGTCGTGGCGAACACCGATTCGCAGGCGATGAAGACTTGCGGTTCGCGTACCCACCTGCAGCTCGGCGCCAACGTCACCAAGGGCCTGGGCGCGGGCGCCAACCCCGAAGTGGGCCGCCAGGCCGCCCTGGAAGACCGCGAGCGCATCGAGGAAATGCTCGAAGGCGCGGACATGGTCTTCATCACCGCCGGCATGGGCGGCGGCACCGGCACCGGCGCGGCGCCGGTCGTTGCCCAGCTGGCCAAGGAAAAGGGCATCCTGACCGTGGCCGTGGTCACCAAGCCGTTTCCCTTCGAAGGCCGCCGCCGCATGCAGGTGGCGATGAAGGGCATCGAGGACCTGTCGCAGCACGTCGACTCGCTGATCACCGTGCCGAACGAGAAGCTGCTGTCGGTGCTCGGCCGCGAAGTCACCCTGCTGAACGCCTTCAAGGCCGCCAATGACGTGCTGCTGGGCGCGGTGCAGGGCATCGCCGACCTGATCACGGCCCCGGGCCTGATCAACGTCGACTTTGCCGACGTGCGCACCGTGATGTCCGAAATGGGCATGGCGATGATGGGCTCGGGCACCGCCCGCGGCGACGACCGCGCGCAGGCCGCCGCCGAGGCCGCCATCAACAACCCGCTGCTGGAAGACGTCAACCTCAACGGCGCCTGCGGCATCCTGGTCAACGTCACCGCCGGTCCGAACCTGACCATGCGGGAGTTCGACGAGATCGGCCGCGTGATCCACGACTTCGCCAGCGAAGACGCCACCGTGGTGATCGGCACCTCGCTCGACCCGGAAATGCAGGACGACGTCCGCGTCACCGTGGTGGCCACGGGCCTGAACCGCGCCGCGGCCGTGCGCCAGCCGCAGCGTCCGCAGGTGACCCAGCAGGTGGAGATGCGCCAGCGTCCGCGCCCGGTGGTGCTGCGCACCGGCACCGGCAACGAAGTGGTGGACTACGCCCAGCCCGACGTCGTGGCCAGCCGCAGCGACGCTGCCCCGGCCAAGGGCGCCGACCCGAGCTTCGACTACCTGGACATCCCTGCCTTCCTGCGCCGCCAGGCGGACTGAGTTCGGTCAATAGAAAAAAAATGTTCAAAAAGGAGTGAACAAACGTCAGATTGACTTGTCAGTCACATTACGTGCCTGGCGGCTGCTGCAAAGTTGGCCGCTTGTGCGTTCTCCCGCCCAGGGGCGGGGGAGTGTGCTGACGCCGGTCTGCGTGCTCCTGGAGGAACATGACAAGACTGTGCGTCCGGGATGACGCACGACTTGACCGGGGTATTTCCGCCCCGGCCGGTCCGACGCCCGCCACCGGATTTCCCGTCCCGGTGCGGGCGTCGTGTCGACCCTAACTAGCTGACGGAATTGAGGTATTTCGCCGCCTGGACCGCCTTCTGCTTTTCACAAGGATGAAAATGGCATGAAAGCGTGAACAGACTGTACGGGCCGGTTTGCTATTTTCAGTGGTTAAAACTGTGTTAGCATCCGTCTCCTGTTGGCTGCTGCCCCTTGCAGGTACCAAAAAAATGATCAAGCAGCGTACGCTCAAGAACATCATCCGGGCCACCGGCGTCGGTCTGCATACCGGCGACAAGGTCTACATGACGCTCCGCCCCGCCGCGCCGAACACCGGCATCGTTTTCCGCCGCACGGATCTCAATCCGCCGGTGGAAATTCCCGCCCGTCCCGACAACGTCGGCGACACCCGCCTGTCGACCACCCTGGTCAACGGCGACGTGCGCGTCTCCACCGTGGAGCATCTGCTCTCGGCGATGGCCGGCCTCGGCATCGACAACGCTTACGTCGATCTGTCGGCGCCGGAAGTGCCGATCATGGACGGCAGCGCCGGTCCCTTCGTGTTCCTGCTGCAGTCGGCGGGCATCGAAGAGCAGAACGTCGCCAAGCGCTTCATCCGCATCAAGAAGCCGATCAAGGTGCAGGACGGCGACAAGTGGGCCAGCTTCGAGCCGTTCGAAGGCTTCAAGGTCGGCTTCTCGATCGAGTTCAACCACCCGATCATCAGCAAGCGCACTTCCAAGGCGGAGATCGATTTCTCCACCACTTCGTTCGTGAAGGAAGTGAGCCGCGCGCGCACCTTCGGCTTCATGCGCGACATCGAGATGCTGCGCGAACACAACCTGGCGCTCGGCGGTTCGATGGACAACGCCGTGGTGCTGGACGACTACCGCGTGCTCAACGAAGACGGCCTCCGCTACGAGGACGAATTCGTCAAGCACAAGATCCTGGACGCCATCGGCGACCTGTATCTGCTGGGCCACAGCCTGATCGGCGCCTACTACGCGCACAAGTCCGGCCATGAGCTCAACAACAAGCTGCTGCGCACGCTGATGGCCGACGCCACCGCGTGGGAAGAGGTCGTCTACCAGGACGATCCCGCCACGGCTCCGATCTCCTACGCGCATCCCGCCCAGGCGATCTGAAGCATTCGCCTCCGGGCGAAGCTGAACAAACTGAACGGCCGCGTCCTCCGGGACGCGGCCGTTTGTTTTGTGATATACCTCGCCCCTTCGTCCTGGCACGACTCACGTATTCGGGATGTCAACGTCTTACGTGACCGTGGAGCCATGCTATAAACCCGCCACTGCCGATCGGGCAATGCGGGCGAACCGGCCGCTGGCGATCGCAGGATGTCTTGTCTGAACCGGGCGGCGAGTCGAACTCAGCCCTTCGGTTTGCGGGAATCAGCAGTTTCGGCGATGGACGCCAGCTCGAGGAACAGACGCTGCAATTCGCTGTCTGTCTGAGAGATCGCCGCGGCCCTCAAGTGGTCTGCGGCAGCAGGCGAAAGCGGTTTTGACCGATCCGGCAAGGTTTCAGCCGGTGGTAGGGGGGCCACTTTCACGGTGAGGTATCCGGCGCGCACGCCGATGGCATGCGCGGCAGCGAGGATTTGCGTCTGCATAAGACGAAGCCTCGAAGCCAGCGCCGGCGTAGGAGCCAGGAACACAAGACGGCCGTCGCGCAGGTTGGCGAATCTCACCTGCTCGCGGAGCGGTGACGGCAGCGTCTGGCGCAGTGCACGATCCAACGCCTCCAGCTCACTGGCCTTGCGGGCCAGCTTGGCGAAGGGGCCACATTCGGTAAGGGATTTCAGTCCTGAGCCGGTGCGGCGGGGAGCGTAGGGAACGTCGCGCTGCATGGGTGCCGACATCTTCGACGTGGAAAAACATGCAAATCATACTCGTGTCACGCACCAAGCGGGTGCCGAAAACCCTCGATCTGGCCGACCGGCGCCTGCGCTATCGGCTGATCGCAACGGCAGTCGCGGCGGTGCTGGCCTGTGCGGCGCTCGGCGCCACCGTGGCCCTTGCGGTAGCCAGTCCGCGCGACCGCGCGCTGGCCGAAATCAGCCAGCTCCATCAGCAGGTGTCCAAGCAGAACGTGCAGCTGGGCGACGTCCGCAAGGACGCGCAGCGCGACATCGATGCGCTCGCCGCCAAGCTCGGCCAGCTGCAGGCGCAGTCCACCCGCCTCAACGCCCTGGGCGAGCGCCTGGCGCAGATGGGCAAGCTCGACAGCACCGAATTCAATTTCGACGAACAGCCCCCGGTCGGCGGCGTCGAGGACGTCAACGACAGCGCCTACGCGCTGCCGCAGGCGCTGGATGCCGGCATCGACCAGCTGGCCAGCCGCTTCGACAGCCAGCAGGCCCAGCTCTACGCGCTGCAGAGCCTGCTGCTCGACGCCAAGATCGAATCCAATCTCAAGCCCACCGGCATGCCGGTCGAAGGCTATATCTCCTCGTATTTCGGCGGCCGCCCCGATCCGTTCAGCGGACACGCGGCCTACCACACGGGCCTGGACATCTCCGCCCCCACCGGCACGCCGGTGCATGCGGTGGCCGAAGGCATGGTCACCTTCGCGGGGTTGCGCAGCGGCTACGGCGACGTGATCGAGATCGACCACGGCAACGGCTACATGACCCGCTACGCGCACAACAGCTCGCTGATCGTGCGTCCGGGCCAGCGCGTGCACG
Source organism: Dyella sp. SG609 (assembly GCF_012275375.1). GTDB lineage: Bacteria > Pseudomonadota > Gammaproteobacteria > Xanthomonadales > Rhodanobacteraceae > Dyella_D > Dyella_D marensis. Next base: position 162,230 of record NZ_JAAZQJ010000004.1, read on the forward strand.
TGGGCGACGTGATCGCCAAGGCCGGCTCCACCGGCCGTTCCACCGGATCGCACGTGCATTTCGAGGTCTGGTACAAGGGCAACGTGGTCAATCCGCTCGCCTACGTGCGCAACCATCGCTGATCTCGCGGAAGCCCAGGGCCCCGCGCGCCGGGGCCTCTTGAAACACCCCTCCAGCGCCGCCAAACACTCCACCGGGAAGGATGACGGGGTCTGCCGCAAGAGGTTGCGGCCGATACGGGCCACCGGCTGGGGCAAGCCCCGGCCCGCGTTCGTTTGGGATCGCCCGGCGACCCTAGTATCATCAACCCTTTCGTCCCGCCCCTTCTCCGGCGGCGGGCGTCTACGACTCATGCAGATCCGGAAGATCGATGCTCAATCGCGCCCTGACCAGCCTTTTCGGTAGCCGCAACGACCGCGTGCTGCGGCAGCTTTCCAAGTCTGTCGCCCGCATCAACGCGCTCGAGCCCGAGTTCGAAAAGTTGAGCGACGCCCAGCTGCGCGCGAAGACCGACGAGTTCAAGGAGCGCATCGCCGGCGGCGAAGCGCTGGACAAGCTGCTGCCCGAAGCCTTCGCCGTGGTGCGCGAAGGCGCCAAGCGCGTGCTCGGCATGCGCCATTACGACGTGCAGATGATCGGCGGCATGGTGCTGCATTCGGGCCGCATCGCCGAAATGCGCACGGGCGAGGGCAAGACCCTGGTCGGCACCCTGCCGGTGTACCTCAATGCGCTGGAAGGCAAGGGCGTGCACGTGGTCACGGTGAACGACTACCTGGCCCGCCGCGACTCCGCCCAGATGGGCAAGCTGTACAACTTCCTCGGCCTGACCGTGGGAGTGGTGTGGCCCGGCATGAATCACGCCGACAAGGGCGAGGCCTACGCCGCCGACATCACCTACGGCACCAACAACGAATTCGGCTTCGACTACCTGCGCGACAACATGGCCTCGAGCAAGGACCAGCGCTACCAGCGCGGCCTGCACTACGCCATCGTCGACGAGGTTGACTCGATCCTGATCGACGAAGCGCGCACCCCGCTGATCATCTCCGGCCCCGCCGAGGATTCCCCGCAGCTGTACATCGCGGTGAACAAGATCGTGCCGAAGATGATCCGCCAGGAGAAGGAAGACTCACCGGGCGATTACTTCGTCGACGAGAAGCAGAAGCAGGTGCACCTGTCCGAAGAGGGCATGTCGCACGCAGAAGAACTGCTGCAGCGCGCCGGCGTGATCGAAAGCGAGACCGGCCTGTACGACTCCAAGAACCTGGCCGTGGTGCATCACCTGAATGCCGCATTGCGCGCCAATGCCATCTACCACCGCGACGTGGACTACATCGTCCGCGACGGCGAGGTGGTGATCGTCGACGAATTCACTGGCCGCACCCTGGTGGGTCGCCGCTGGTCCGACGGCCTGCACCAGGCAGTGGAAGCGAAGGAAGGCGTGCCGATCCAGCGCGAGAACCAGACGCTGGCGACCATCACCTTCCAGAACCTGTTCCGCATGTACAAGAAGCTGGCCGGCATGACCGGTACGGCCGACACCGAAGCGTACGAGTTCCAGCAGATCTACGGCCTGGAAGTGGTGGTCATCCCCACCCACAAGCCGATGATCCGCAAGGACAACGCCGACATGGTCTTCCTCGGCCAGCAGGCCAAGTACGACGCCGTGGTCGAGGACATCACCGACTGCCACAAGCGCGGCCAGCCGGTGCTGGTGGGCACCACCTCGATCGAGGTGTCGGAGCTTTTGTCCAAGCTGCTCAACAAGGCCAGGATTCCGCACGAAGTGCTCAACGCCAAGCAGCACGAGCGCGAGGCGCACATCGTGGCCCAGGCCGGTGCGCCGGGCTCGGTCACCATCGCCACCAACATGGCCGGCCGCGGTACCGACATCGTGCTGGGCGGCAGCCTGGAGGCGGCCCTGGCCGCGCTGCCGGAAACCGCCACCGACGCCGAACGCGCCAAGATCAAGACCGAGTGGAAGAAGAAGCACGAGCAGGTGCTGGAAGCCGGCGGCCTGCACATCGTCGGCACCGAGCGGCACGAATCGCGCCGCATCGACAACCAGCTGCGCGGCCGTTCGGGCCGCCAGGGCGACCCGGGCTCTTCGCGCTTCTACCTGTCGCTGGAGGACAACCTCCTGCGCATCTTCGCCGGCGACTGGGTCGGCCGCTGGATGCGCATGTTCGGCATGAAGGAAAACGAGGCGCTGGAAGACCGCATGGTCAGCCGCCAGATCGAAAAGGCGCAGCGCAAGGTCGAGCAGCACAACTTCGACATCCGCAAGCACCTGCTGGAATTCGACGACGTCGCCAACGACCAGCGCAAGGTCATCTATGCGCAGCGCGACGAACTGCTGGAAACCGACAGCATCGCCGACACCATCGCCGACATCCGCGACGACGTGGTCAGCGGCGTGGTGCGCCGCCACGTGCCGGCCGACAGCATCGACGACCAGTGGGACCTGCCCGCGCTGGACCGCGAGCTGGAAAGCGAATTCGGCCTGCCGCTCGACGTGAAGCACTGGGTCGAGAAGCAGGACGACGTCGACGCCGGCATGATCCTCGAGCACGTGCGCGAGGCGGTCGAGAACCTGTTCAAGGCCAAGGAAGAGCAGATCGGCGCCGACACCATGCGCCAGCTCGAGAAGCACATCATGCTCAGCGTGCTGGACAACGCCTGGAAGGAGCACCTGGCCAGCATGGATTACCTGCGCCAGGGCATCTATCTGCGCGGCTATGCGCAGAAGCAGCCCAAGCAGGAGTTCAAGCGCGAGTCGTTCGAGCTGTTCTCCAACATGCTCGACCGCATCAAGACCGAAGTGATCCAGATGCTGGCGCGCATCCGCATCCGCAGCGAGGAAGAAGTCGCCGCGATGGAAGCCGAGCAGCAGCGCATGGCCGAGCGCCTGTCGCGCCAGATGCAGGCCACCGGCGGCGGCGCCCCGGTCGGTGCGCTGGGCGCCGATCCGGAAGCCGTGGCCGCCGGCAGCCTCAGCGCCGCCGTGGCCGCGGGCAACGAAGGCCCGAAAGTCGGCCGCAACGATCCTTGTCCCTGCGGCTCGGGCAAGAAGTTCAAGCATTGCCATGGCCAGCTGAGCTGAAGCCAGCCGGCATCGCGCACGAAAAAGGCGGCCATCGGCCGCCTTTTTCTTTTCCGCATCGGCGCTGGAGCTCAGTCCTCGCCCGGCATCCGCTTGCGGTGCGGTTCGGCATCCACGGTGATGTACTGCGGCTCCTCGCTGTCCAGGCGCAGCGCGGTGAGCTTGCCGCCCCACACGCAGCCGGTGTCGATGGCATAAACACCTAAGCCCGCGAAGCGGCCCAGCGCCGACCAGTGCCCGCACACGATGCGGCTCTCGCGCCGCTTCATGCCCGGCACCTCGAACCACGGATACATGCCCGGCTTCTGCGTGCCGGGGATGTCCTTGCTCTCGAAATCGATGCGGCCGTGGATGTCGCAGTAGCGCATCCGCGTGAAGGTGTTGATCGAGGCGCGCATGCGCTCGATGCCCTGCAGGCGGCTGGTCCAGGCCGCCGGGCGGTTGCCGAACAGGTTCTTCAGGATGCGGCCGTGGCGCGGGCTGGACAGCTCGCGCTCCACTTCCTGCGCCGAGCGCAGCGCCTGGCGCAGGGTCCAGATCGGCGCCAGGCCGGCGTGCACCATGGTCCAGCCCAGGGCTTCGTCGTGGTGCATCAGCTTCTGCGAGCGCATCCATTCGAACAGCACCGGCGCGTCGTCCGCGAACAGCACTTCGCGCAGCTCGGGATTGACCTTGGACTGCGCCTCCGGCCGCCGCTGCGCGATGGCCAGCAGGCTCAGGTCGTGGTTGCCCAGGGTGAGCACCACCTGCTCGCGCAGGCTGTGGATGAGGCGCAGGGTTTCCAGCGACTGCCCGCCGCGGTTGACCAGGTCGCCGCAGAACCACAGCCGGTCGGCGGCCGGGTCGAAGCGCAGTTTTTCCAGCAGGCGTTGCAGTTCGGGGAGGCAGCCCTGCACGTCGCCGATCGCATACGTAGCCATCAGTGCAGCGTACGCGGGATGGACAGGGTGAACGGCGCGATCGGTGCCTCGAAATGGGTGCCGTCGTCGGCCAGCATCTGGTAGCTGCCCTGCATGATGCCTACCGCGGTCTCCAGCACCGCGCCGGAGGTGTATTCGTAGTCGTCGCCGGGACGCATCCACGGCTGCTCGCCGACCACGCCCTCGCCGCGCACTTCCTCCACCTTGCCGTTGGCATCGGTGATCACCCAGTGGCGGGCGATCAGGCGCGCGGGCACGTCGCCGGCGTTGTGCAGCGTGACGGTGTAGGCGAACACATAGCGGTTGTCGCCGGGCTTGGATTGGTCGGGGACGAAGCGTGTTTCGACCTGCACGTCGATCGTGTAGGAGGCTTTCTCGGTCATGACGGGATTGTAAGGCTTGCCGACACGCATGGAGCAAGCCTGACCGCGCACGCCTGAACCGGGCATGCCCGCGGCGCGCTTGTCACGTCGCGGTTGGCACCTTGGCCAGCCGGACGAAATCCAGCGGCGCCAGGGTTTCGGCGCGCGCCTTGGGGTCGATGCCTGCCGCTTCGATCGCGGCCGCGTCCATCAACTGTTTCAGGCCGTTGCTCAGGGTCTTGCGCCGCTGCGCGAAGGCGGCCTTGACGATGGCGTAGACGCGCTCGGGATCCGCGTCGTGGCGCTGTTCCGGCGGCAGCGGCACCACGCGCACCACGGCCGAGTCCACCTTCGGCGGCGGGCGGAACGCGCCGGGCGGTACGGTGAACAGCGGCTCCACCCGGCAGGCCAGCTGCAGCATCACGGATAGACGTCCATACACCTTGCTGCCGGGCTCGGCCGCCATGCGGTCGACCACTTCCTTCTGCAGCATGAAGTGCATGTCCTGGATCGCCGCGGCGTGGTCCACGCAATGGAACAGGATGGGGCTGGAGATGTAGTACGGCAGGTTGCCCGCGATGCGCACGCGCTCCACGCCGAGCTCGCGCGCCAGCGCGGTGAAATCCACCTTCAGCACGTCGGAGTGCACGATGCGCAGCTCGCCCACCGCATCCGCGCGTGCCTGCAGGCCGGGGATCAGGTCGGTGTCCAGCTCGATCGCGGTGAGCTTGCCGGCCGCGGCCAGCAGGGGCAGGGTGAGCGCGCCCTCGCCGGGGCCGATCTCTACCACCACGTCCGCAGGCCTGGGCGCGATCGAGCTGACGATGCGCTCGATGTAGCGCTTCTCGTGGAGGAAGTGTTGGCCGAAGCTTTTCTTGGGGCGGGCGTTCATGGCATTCCGGAAAGCGGGCTCAGCCGCGTGCGGCGCGGCGGGCGGACAGGTCGAGCGCCATGCGCGCGGCGGCGATCAGGCTGGACGGATCGGCGCGGCCGCTGCCGGCCAGGTCCAGCGCCGTGCCGTGGTCCACCGAGGTGCGGATAAAGGGCAGGCCGAGCGTGAGATTGACGGTGCGGTCGAAGGCTTCGCTCTTGAGCACCGGCAGCGCCTGGTCGTGGTACATCGCCACCACCGCGTCGTAGCCGGCGCGCTGCGCGGGTACGAAGGCGGTGTCGGCCGGCAGCGGGCCGAGCAGCTGCATGCCTTCGGTGCGCAGCGCTTCCATCACCGGCGCGATCGTGTCGAGCTCCTCGCGGCCCAGGTGCCCGGCCTCGCCGGCATGCGGATTCAGGCCCAGCACCGCGATGCGCGGCGCGGTGAAGCCGAACTTGTCGCGCAGCTCCGCGTGCACGATGCGCAGCGTGCGGGTCAGGCCTGCGGCGGTGATCGCGGCGGACACCGCGGCCAGCGGCAGGTGCGTGGTGGCCAGCGCCACGCGCAGTTCCGGGCTGGCCAGCATCATCACCACGTCGCTGCGGCTGCGCTCGGCGAAGAATTCGGTGTGGCCGCTGAAGCGGATGCCGGCGTCGTTGATCGAGGCCTTCTGCAGCGGCGCGGTGACCACGGCTTCGTAGCGGCCGCTCATGCAGCCGTCGGCGGCTTCGGCCAGGGTGGTCAGCACGTGGGTGGCATTGCGCGGATCCGGCTGGCCGGGGCGTTCCTCGGCGGCCAGCGGGATATGCCGCACGCGCAGCGTGCCGGCAGGGCGCTCGCCGAGTGGCGCGCCATCGTCGTCGATCAGTTCGATCCTGCTGCCGCAGCGCCGCGCGGCGCGCTCGAGCAGGCCGCGATCGGTGACCGCAATGAAATTGGCCGCCAGCGAAGTGGCGGCCAATCGGATCAGCAGCTCGGGGCCGACGCCCGCCGGTTCGCCAGCGGTGACGGCGAGCCGGGGCAGCGCGACCGCGTTCAAGGCATCCCTCAGGAGGACTTGCCCGGCGCGGGGTCGCGCAGTTCCGGCACCAGGATGTTGACGTAGGCGCTGGAGCGCATGTCGCGCAGGAAGTCCTCGTAGGCCTGCTCGGCCTTGCGGTTGCCGATGGCCTGGCGGGCCTGGTCGCGCGCGATCTGGTCGGTCAGGTCGCTCTGGCGCATGCCCAGGCGCTGCATGATGTGCCAGCCGGCTTCGCTCTGGAACGGCTTGGAGACCTCGTTGTCCTTCAGGTCGCCGATCTGCTGGGCGATGGTGGTGCCCCAGGCCTGCTGCGGGAACCAGCCCATGTCGCCGCCGTTGTTGGCGGTGGTGTTGTCCTTGGACTCGTCCTTGGCCAGCTTGGCGAAGTCTTCCTTCTTGTTGACGATGCGGTTGTACAGGTCCTCGGCCTTCTGGCGGGCCTGCTCCGGCGTCACGATTTCGCTGGGCTTGATCAGGATCTGGCGGGCGTGGAATTCCGGCACCACCTGGCGGGTCGGCGCGCGCTGTTCCATCAGCTTGATGATGTGGAAGCCGGTGGGGCCGCGCAGGGCCGGGCTGACGTCGCCCACCTTCATGCCGGCGACGGCGTCGGCGAAGGCCGGCGGCACTTCGTCCATGCGGCGCCAGCCGAGGTCGCCGCCTTCGAGGGCGTCCTGGGCGTCGGAGTAGCGGATCGCCGCGGCCTTGAAATCCATGCCGCCGTGCACCGCGTTGATGGCTTCCTCGGCCTTCTTCTGCGCCGCGGCGATCGCCGCGGCGTCGCCGCCGGAGGGCACGCCGATCTGGATGTGCGCGAGGTGGATCTCGCCGGCCTTGTAGGTGGGGCTGGCCAGCAGGTTGTTGATCTCGCTGTCGGTGACGTTGACCGAATCGCGCACCACGCTCTCGTGCAGGCGCTGGGCGATCAGCTGCTCGCGCAGCTGCTGGCGGAACGCGGCGAAGCTGGAACCTTCCTGTTCCACCGCGGCGCGCAGCTGGTCGGCGGACATCTTGTTCTGCTGGGCCACGGCGCCCACGGCCTGGTCGACGTCGGCGTCGGACACGCGGATGCCCTGGTCGTCGGCCTTCTGCACCTGCAGCTTCATCAGCACGAGGCGGTCGAGCACCTGGCGCTGCAGCACGTCCATCGGCGGCAGCTGGCCCGGCTGGCTGGCGTACTGCTGCTGCACCGAGCGGACGGCGTCATTGAGTTCGCTCTGCAGGATCACGCCGTCGTCCACCACGGCCACGATGCGGTCCAGCGGCTGGTTGGCCTGGGCGCCGGGCAGCAGCTGGGCGTGGGCGGGAACGACGACGGCTGCGGCAACCGCGAGCAGGAACAACGCGAAAGGCTGTTTCATTACGTTTGGGACCTTCAATCGCCTCAGGCGGCGACCGGGAAGTTATTGATAGCCAAGGATACCACGGCGCAGCACCCCTTCCGTCTGGCCGTTGAAGGCGCCCAGACCCTTGAACTGCAGCTCGAACATGATGGCGTTGTTGGCGCGGGCGTTGGCGGTGGCGAAGTTGTAGGTGTTGACGTAGTGGCGGCCCACCACGCGCACCGCGACGCAGCAACTGTCGTATTCCACGCCGGCCAGCGCTTCCACCGTCCGCTTCTCCATCACCGAGTACGTCCAGCGGCCGACCAGGCGCCAGCGTTCGGAAACGGGGTAGACCGCGGAGGCGTCGTATTGTTCCAGCAGGCCGCGGCGGTAGCGGTAGGAGAAGTTGAGGATGCCGTCCGTACCGATCCGGCGCTGCACGCTGAACGCGGCCAGGTCGGTGCTGCGGCCGATGAAGTACGCCTTGCCGGTGATGTCGACGCCGCCCTGCTGGCGCTTGTGCGGGTCCCACTGGTACTGCGTGCTCAGGCGCCAGTCGTCGTCCAGCTGCATGTTCAGCTGGGCCACGTAGTTGGAGCCGGACCAGTCGGTCGGCGCGCCGGTGGTGTTGTTGCTGTTCGGCAGCTGCACGCGCTGCTGGTTGAAGTAGCGGATCTGGCCGAAGCTGGCCGACAGGCGTTCCACGCCGTTGTCGTCCAGCAGGCGCGTGGTCAGCGCCGCGGTCAGGTTGTTCGCATTCATCTGCCGGTCCGCGCCGGAATACTGGTTCGGCGAGAACAGCTGCCAGTAGTCGAACGACATCAGGTTGGTGTCGAACAGCGGCAGGTTGTTCTGGTTGCGGTACGGCACGTACAGGTAGTACAGCCGCGGCTCCAGGGTCTGCGTATAGCCCTTGCCGAACAGCGTGGTGAGGCGGTCGAACACCAGGCCGGTATCCAGGCTGGTGATCGGCACCGAGCGGCTGGGCGAGCGGTTGGTGAACGGCGAAGTCTGGCCCGTGCTCAGCGGCGTGTAGTAGCCGTAGCGGTCGTAGCCGCCGCTCAGTTCATAAGTGGTGTAGCGGTAGGCCACCTTCGGCCGGATGAACCACGCCGCGCCGCGGAAATCCGCCGCCAGGTAGGGGTACAGGTCCAGGCGGTTGCCTTCGACCACGTCGTCCTTGCGGAACGCCACCGCCTCGGTGCTGGCGCCGAATTCCAGCCACTTCTGCAGCGGCAGGTTGACGTTGAAGGTCGCCCGCGGCCAGCGCTTGTACTGCACGGCGCTGTCCGGCAGGGTCGGGTCGACGTTCTGGTAGCTATCCGCGCCGAACGTCGCGGTCCACCAGTTGCCGCCGCCCACGACGTAGGCGCTGGAGGTCAGCGTGCCGATCGCCGAGGTGTACAGGTCGTTGCCGAAGTCGCGCAGGTAGTTGCGGTCCGAGGCGCGGTTGATGCTGGTGGTGAAGGTCCACGGGCCGATCAGGTGCGACTGGTCGTTGAACTTCACCAGGTAGCGGTCGTCGCCCTTGGTCTGCTCCACGCTGTCCGGGTCGTTGGCGCCGCGGTCGTTGTGCAGGTATTCGATATTCAGCTGGCCGGTGGTGCCCGGGATCAGGTTCAGATAGCGGAACTCGCCGGCCAGCATCAGGCCGCGCGAAGTGTAGATGCGCGGCTCCAGCGTGGCGTCGTAGTTCGGCGCCAGGTTGAGATAGTACGGCGCGCCCAGCATGAAGCCGGAGCGGTTGGAGTTGCTGAAGGTCGGATACAGGAAACCGCTCTTGCGCCGGTCGTCGATCGGGAACGTGAAGTAGGGCAGGTACAGGAACGGCACGTTGGCGAAGCGCATGGTGGCGCCGTGCGCCGTGCCCACGCCGGTTTCCTTGTCGATGCGCAGGTCCTTCGAACGCACTTCCCACAGGTGGTGGCCCACGTCGCAGGTGGAATAGCTGACGCGGGTGTAGTGGGTGCGCTGCGCGTCCAGCATCTGGCCCTGCTGGGCCGTGCCGTTGCCGCGCGAGGCGAGCATCTGGTAGCGCACCGTGTCGGCGATGCCGGTGCTGGAGTCGGTGTTGCCGCGGATGTGCTCGGCGTTCAACAGCTGGCCGGCTTCCTGGTAGCGCACGTTGCCGCGTGCGTCGTAGTCGGTGCTGTCGCTGTTGTAGTCGGCGGTGTCCGACTGCAGCTTCTGGTCGGCGCGCTCGATCAGCACGCGGCCCTGCAGGTGGTAGACGGTCTGGTCGGAGCTGTCGACCTGCTCGGCGTACACCTCGGTGTTGGCGGTGTCGCGCAGCGTGGTGTCCTTGGGCAGTGCCGGGTCGTAGAACTCCAGCAGCGCGTTCGGGCGGCACATGGTGTAGTTCAGCGGGCGCGGCTTGCAGTGGAACGAGCCGAGCGGGCAGGACGGCGTGTCGGGGGCCTGGTTCTCGGCGCCCTGGGTCCCGTCGGAGGTCGACTGGGCTTCGGCCTGGCCGCCCATCAGGGCGAGGGCCGCGGCAACCGCCAGCAGGCGGCGCGGGGGCAGGTGGCGCGAGGTCGGCTTGGGCGTCACGATGGCGGTCTGCTGGTTTCGGAAAGGTCGTTAAGCTAGCAGAAAGACCCCATATACGGCAGGCAACACCCCCATCCCCAGCCTGAGGATTCAGCATGAGCGAGACCAAGCTGACCAAGACCGATGCCGAGTGGCGCGCCGAGCTCACCCCCGAGCAGTACGCCGTCTGCCGCTGTTCCGCCACCGAGCGCCCGTTCAGCGGCAAGTGGTACCAGCACCACGACGCGGGAACCTACGTCTGCGCCGCCTGCCACAGCCGCCTGTTCGGCTCCGACGCCAAGTACGACTCCGGCTCCGGCTGGCCCAGCTACTACCAGCCGATCGAACCGGGCACGGTGACCGAGCACGCCGACGACAGCCACGGCATGAGCCGTATCGAGGTGCGCTGCGCCCATTGCGATTCGCACCTGGGCCACGTCTTTCCGGACGGCCCGCAGCCGACCGGCCTGCGCTACTGCATCAATTCGGCGGCGCTGGATTTCAAGCCGGCCGGTTCGTAAGAACTCAGTCCATCAGCTCGGCGACGTGCGCGCCGACGCTGGCGGCCAGGGCCTGGAGGTCGTAGCCGCCCTCCAGGGTCGAGACCAGGCGGTCGGCGGCGTGCGCGCGGGCCAGGTCGAGCAGGCGTCCGGTGATCCAGGTGTAGTCCTCGGTGCCCAGCTGCAGCTGGGCCAGCGGGTCGGCGCGGTGGGCGTCGAAGCCGGCCGAGACCAGCACCAGCTGCGGCTTGAAGGCGAACAGCTTCGGCAGCAGCGCGCCTTCCCACAGTCCGCGGAATTCCTCGGAACCCTCGCCCGCGGCCAGCGGCGCATTGACGATATTGCCGACGCCGCGCTCGTCCGCGCGCCCGGTCTGCGGATACAGCGGCGACTGGTGGCTGGAGACGTACATCACGCGGCTGTCGCGCTCGAAGATGTCCTGCGTGCCATTGCCGTGGTGCACGTCGAAATCGACGATGGCCACGCGCTTGAGGCCATGCTCGGCGATGGCATGCGCCGCGGCCACGGCCACGTTGTTGAACAGGCAGAAGCCCATCGCGCGATCCGGCGTGGCGTGATGGCCCGGCGGGCGCACCGCGCAGAACGCGCGTCCGCCGCCGGCCATGGCCATGTCCACCGCCGCCACCACGGCGCCGGCGGCGCGCAGGGCGGCCTCGGCGGAACCGGGCGACATCAGGGTGTCCTCGTCCAGCCGCACGGTGCCGTCGGCCGGCGCGATGGCGAGGATGCGCTCCACGTGTTCCGCCGCGTGCACGCGCAGCAGCTGCTCGCGCGTGGCGCGCGGCGCCTCGATGCGGTCCAGTCCGGCGTAGCGGTCGTGGTCCAGCGCGCGCAGCACGGCGCGCAGGCGCGAGGGCGATTCGGGATGGCCTTCGCCGGGATCGTGCTGCAGGCAGGCCGGATGGGTGTAGAGCCGCAGCATGCGGCGGCTCAGCCCGCGGCGGGCTTGCGGCGGCGCTCGTGCTGCCACAGCACTTCGCCGTGGCCGCCGGCGCGCGCCAGCACGCGGCAGATCACGAACAAAAGATCGGACAGCCGGTTCAGATAGCGCTGCGCCTGTGGACGCACCGCTTCCACGCGGGCCAGCGCAATCACTTCGCGCTCGGCGCGGCGGCACACGGTGCGTGCCAGGTGGCAGCAGGAGGCGGCCATGCCGCCGCCCGGCAGGATGAAATCCTTCAGCGGCGGCAGCGGTTCGTTGAAGCCGTCGAGCACCTGTTCCAGGCGGTCGATGTCGCTGTCGTCGATCATCGCCATGCCGGGAATGCACAGCTCGCCGCCCAGATCGAACAGGTCGTGCTGCACCTGGGTGAGCGCCTCGCGCACGGCGTCGTCCACGCCGTCGCTGGCCAGCACCATGCCGATGGTGCTGTTGAGCTCGTCCACCGTGCCGTAGGCGCCGACGCGCAGCGAATCCTTGGCCACGCGCGAACCGTCGCCGAGGCCGGTGCTGCCGTCGTCGCCGGTGCGCGTGTAGATCTTGGAAAGACGATTGCCCACGCCGGAACTCAGCGCGTCAGCTTGGAATGGTCGGCATGGCCGAGCGTGCGCGAGAGCTGGGTGGCCAGCGCATGCACCACCAGGCCCAGGCCCGCCCACAGCGCGGTGGTTTCCAGGAAGAACAGGTACCAGTCGGCCATGTTGGCGAACCAGGCCGCCACGCTGCGCGGCTGCGGCACGGTGGCGCTCAGCCAGTAGTAGCTGCCGTTGGAGACCACATAGCAGGCCGCCCAGCTCACCAGCAGGGCGCCCACCGCCAGGCCCAGGCCGCGCACGTTCAGGCCCGGCTTGCGCGCGGCCAGCCAGCTGCCGCCCATCCACAGCGCGAAATACGAGGGCACCAGGAACCAGTAGGCCGCCGAGACGCAGTAGTGCTCCCAGAAATTGATGCCCTGGCCGGTGATCACGAAGTAATCGGCCAGCACCGCCAGCGCCATCAGCAGCGGGAAGGCCCAGCGCGCCGAGCCGCGCAGCCAGAAGCCCGCCAGGAAGAACACGCCCCAGGAGGCGTCCCACACGTCGTGGTGCAGGATCGAGATATGTACGCGGGTGGCGGCCATGACCAGGGCGAGGGCCGCGAAGATGCCGAGGCGCTGGGATTGCGTCGTAGCCATGAGCTGCTCCAGAAAAAAGTGTCGCGAGAAAATGCAGACGCGAAGTCTATCGCAAGTGGGTGCGGGCTTGATTGGGCGGGGCTGGCGGTAAGCCCCTCTCCCACCGGGAGAGGGGTTGGAGTGAGGGTACGGCCGGAGCGCAAGAGTGATGCGCGCCGCTCCGGCCGAACCCTCATCCGGCTGCCGCCACCTTCTCCCGATGGGAGAAGGATCTCGCATTGAAGGTTTGGGAATGCCTCAACGCTGAGCCCCTCTCCCTCCGGCGACCCGCAGGTAGTCCCCGTGGGAGAGAGGGGTTGGGGTGAGGGTACGGGCGGAGCGCAAGAGTGATATGCACCGCTCCGGCCGGACCCTCATCCGGCTGCCGCCACCTTCCTCGCTCCTCAAAGCCGGGCACATCCCTGTGCACTCCCCGCGTGCTCCCGGAGGGAGAAGGGCTAGCTCTTGAGGACTGAGCCAAGAGAGGCCGGCCGAGCGCGTATCATCCCCCGGGACCCTTCCCCCGGTGCCCCGCCAGCGATGACTTCGTCCCCGCCTTCTTCCACCCGCTCCCCCGTGCTCATCGTCGGCGGCGGCCTGGTCGGTGCCAGCCTGGCCATCGCGCTGGATGCGGCCGGGGTCGATGCCGTCATGGTCGAGGCCGCCGCGCCGCGCGCGGATGCGCAGCCCAGCTACGACGAGCGCAACCTCGCGCTGTCCCGCGCCACGGTCAACGGCCTGCAGGCGATCGGCGTGTGGCGGCATGCCGCTGCGCTGGCTACGCCGATCCGGCATATCCACGTCAGCCGCGCCGGCGATTTCGGCAGCGTGCGCCTGGACGCGCAACGCGAAGGCGTCGACGCCCTGGGCTGGACCTTGCCCGCCCGCGAACTCGGCAACGCCCTGCTGCGCCGCCTGGACGAATGCCAGCGCCTGCGCCGCCTCGCCCCGGCCCGGCTGGAAGCGCTGGAGCCGCTGGCCGAAGGCTGGCGCGCGCGGGTGAGCACGGCGGCAGGCACGCAGGAGATCGACGCGGCCCTGCTGGTCGGCGCCGACGGCACCGCCTCGTCGGTGCGCGACCGCCTCGGCATCGACGCCGAAACGTACGACTACGGCCAGACCTTGTTCGTCTGCACCGTCACTCCCGAACGCCCGCACGCCAACCGCGCCTACGAGCGCTTCGCCGACCACGGCCCCGTGGCCCTGCTGCCGCTGGCCGAGCGCCGCTGCGGCCTGGTGCTGACTGTGCCGACCGAACAGGCCGCCGAGGTGACGGCGCTGGACGACGAAGGTTTTCTCGCCTTCGCGCAGCAGCGCTTCGGCTGGCGCCTGGGCCGCCTCGCGCGGCCGGGCAAGCGGCATCCGTATGCGATCAAGCGCGTGGCGGCGGGGCGGCTTACCGGCCCGCGTGCCGTGCTGGTGGGCAATGCGGCGCAGACGGTGCATCCGATCGGCGCGCAGGGTTTCAATCTCGGCCTGCGCGATGCGCTGACCCTGGCGGAACTGGTCGCCGCGGCCGCCGACCCCGGCGCGCCCGCGCTGCTGGAGCACTACGCCGCGCGCCGCGCGCCGGACCGCGAAGGCACCATGGGCATGAGCCACGGCCTGGTGCAGCTGGCCTGCCTGGAACAGCCCCTGCTCGGCCCGCTGCGCTCGCTGGCCCTGCTGGCCTGCGACCGCGTGCCGCCGCTGCGCAGCCTGCTGGCGCGCAAGGGCATGGGCTTCCGCGCCGAGCCGCCGCAGGCGGTGCTGGAGCGTCTGCCATGACTCAGACGACTGCACGTGGTGACGCGCGTCGCCGTGGCCCGGCGCTGGATGTGGCGGTGGTCGGCGGCGGCATGGTCGGCGCGGCTGCGGCGCTTGCGCTGGCGCGTGCCGGTTTCGCCACCGCCTTGATCGAGGCGCGCGAACCGGCGCCGTGGTCGGCCGAGCAGGAAGTCGATCTGCGCGTGGTGGGCCTGGCGCCTTCGTCCATCGCCTTGCTCGACGAACTCGGCGTGTGGGCGTCCATCCGCGACTCGCGTTCCAGCCCCTACGCGCATATGCACGTGTGGGACGCCGAAAGCGGCGCCGCCATCCATTTCGACGCGGCCAACGAAGGCCGCGACCTGCTCGGCCATATCGTCGAGAACAGCCTGGTGCAGTGGCGCCTGTGGCTGGCGCTGGATGCGGCCGGCGTGCAGCGGCTGTGCCCGGCGGAAGTGAAGGGCTTCGAAGCGCAGGAAGACCGCATCCAGCTCGATCTGGCCGACGGCCGATCCATCGCCGCCCGCCTGCTGGTCGCCGCCGACGGCGCCGGCTCGCCGCTGCGCAAGCTCGCCGGCATCGGCACGCGCGGCCGCGATTACGCGCAGCGCGCGGTGGTGGCGCACGTGCGCACCGAGCGGCCGCACGAAGGCACCGCGTGGCAGCGCTTTCTTCCCGACGGCCCGCTGGCGCTGCTGCCGCTGGCCGACGGGCGCAGCTCCATCGTGTGGTCGCTGCCGGAAGACGAAGCCAAGCGCGTGCTCGCGCTGGACGACGCAGCCTTCCTTGCCGAACTCGGCACCGCCAGCGATTTCCGCCTGGGCCGCATCGTCGGCGCCACGAAGCGCGCGGCCTTCCCGCTCAAGCTGCAGCTGGCCGAAACCTACCAGGCCGACCGCTTCGTGCTGCTCGGCGACGCCGCGCACGCGGTGCATCCGCTGGCGGGGCAGGGTGTGAATCTGGGCCTGCGCGACGTGCTGGAACTGCGCGACACCTTGCTCGCCGCGCGCGCAGCCCACCGCGATATCGCCGCCGCCCACGTGCTGCGCCGCTACGCGCGCCGCCGGCGCAGCGCCGACACGCTGGACGCGCTGGGTTTCGACGCACTGGCACGCATCTACAGCTGGCGCGCTTCGCCGCTGATCGCCGCGCGCGGCGTTGGCGTGCGCCTGGTCGACCAGCTGTCGCCGCTGAAGCGCCGCCTCGCGGAGCATGCCGCCGGGCGCTGAGCCGCCGTCACTGCAAGCTTTCTTCGCACACCGTCAAGGAGTGGATCATGCGTATCGCACGACTCGGTTGTCTGCTGTTGCTGTCCGGTCTGGCCTTCGCCGCGCAGGCGAAGATGGTGCACAAGCCGGTGGAGTGGACGCTGGACGGCACCCGCTTCCACAGCGTGCTGGTCTACGACGACGCGGTATCCGCCAAGCGCCCCGCGCTGGTGATGGTGCCGAACTGGTACGGCGTGAACGACCTGGCGCTGAGCAAGGCCGAAGGCATCGCCGGCAAGGACTACGTCATCCTGGTCACCGACATGTACGGCGCCACCGTCCGCCCGAAGAGCGACCAGGAAGCGCAGGCCGCGGTAAAGCCGCTGTACGGCGACCGCGCGCTGATGCGCAAGCGCGTGTCCTACGCGCTGGACCAGCTGAAGGCGCAGGCCAAGGACGCGCCGATCGACGTGTCGAAACTGGCCGCGATCGGCTTCTGCTTCGGCGGCTCCGCCGTGCTGGATCTGGCCCGCGCTGGCGCCGACGTGGCCGCGGTGGTTTCCTTCCACGGCGGACTGGCCACCGACAACCCGGAACTGGCCAGGCAGATCAAGGCCCGCGTGCTGGTGTTCAACGGCGCCGACGACAAGGGCACCATGCCCGACGCCGACAAGTTCATGGACGAGATGCGCGGCAGCAAGGCCGACTGGCAGTTCGTGGTGCTGGGCAATGCGGTGCATTGCTTCACCGAGACGGACCAGCACCGCGAAGGCTGCGCGTATGACGAGCGGGCGGCGAAGCGGAGCTATCGGATGATGGGGGATTGGTTGCGCGGGGCTTTTAGCAACACGCCGTAACCTGCATACGAAGCACTCTTCTCCCCTCCGGGGAGAAGATGCCGGCAGGCAGATGAGGGGCGGGTGCTCGCGGTAAAAGATCGACGAAGTACCGCTCGCTTTGCAGCGTCCGCTTCACCGCTCCGTAGGCCCCCCTCACCCCAACCCTCTCCCCGCAGGGGAGAGGGGGCAAGAGCGTCAGTTGCCAGACGCATGAAGGCCGCGATGTTGGGGTTCGCCTTTGGCTCACCCCAACCTACGCCAGCGGTGCGATGCGCGGATCAATAGCTCCGCTGCACCGAATAATCAGCCAATGCCGCCAGCGCATCGCGATACCGCGACGGCGGCAGCGCTTCCAGCGCATCCCGCGCCGCATGCGCATGGAACACGGCGTGCTCGTGCGTGCGGTCCAGCGCACCGGAATCGCGGATCGCCGCGATGATCCGCTCCAGCGAATCCAGCCCGCCGTGCTCGATGGCGTGGCGCAGCGACTGCACCTGCTCCGGGTCGGCCTTCTGCATGGCGTAGATCAGCGGCAGGGTCGGCTTGCCCTCGGCGAGGTCGTCGCCGATGTTCTTGCCCAGGGTGTCGGCGTCGCTGACGTAGTCCAGCAGGTCGTCGGCGATCTGGAAGGCATAGCCCAGTTCCATGCCGTAGCGGCGCAGCGCGGCGATCTGGTCTTCCGGCAGGCCGCCGAGCACGCCGCCCAGTTCGGTGGCGGCGGCGAACAGCACCGCAGTCTTGCGCTCGATCACCGCCAGGTAGGCGGCTTCGTCCACGTCGGCATTGCCGATATTGAGCAGCTGCAGCACCTCGCCCTCGGCGATGGTGTTGGTGGTGTCGGCCAGGATGCGCATCACGCGCATGTCGTCTAGTTCCACCATCAGCTGGAACGAGCGCGAATACAGGAAGTCGCCCACCAGCACGCTGGCCGCATTGCCCCACACCGCGTTGGCGGTCTTGCGGCCGCGGCGCAGGTCGGACTCGTCGACCACGTCGTCGTGCAGCAGGGTGGAGGTGTGGATGAACTCGATCACCGCGGCCAGCTTGATGTGCTGCTCGCCGCCATAGCCGGCGGCGCCGGCCGCCAGCACGTGCAGCATCGGGCGCAGGCGCTTGCCGCCGCCGGCGATGATGTGGTCCGCGATCTGGTTGATCAGCACCACGTCGGAGGAGAGCCGGCGGCGGATCAGGCCGTCCACCCGCTTCATGTCGTCGTCGGCCAGCGCGCGCACGTCGGCGAAATCGGTCGGGCGGATGGCGGTGGCGGGCATCGTGGTCATGGCGGGGTCGCGGCTTCGTAGCGAACGATTATAGGGGGAGGGCGCGCCATTTCGCCGCCGGAAGGTCATGGTGCGCCGGGAGACACAGCCTGTTTCCCCGCTGGAACGTTTGCAAACCGGCCGCCGCGCCCCAATCATCAGCGCATTCGATCCGGCCTCGCGCCGGCTATCCCGGGGTGCCGACGATGGCCCATGAAATCATTGCCCTGCTGGCCGAATACGGCCTGGTGCTGGTGTTCTTCAACGTGCTGGTCGAGCAGGCCGGCGCGCCGGTGCCGGCGGTGCCCACCCTGGTCGTGGCCGGCGCCCTGGCCGCCAATGGCCAGCTGCCGCTGATGGGCGTGGTGGGGCTGGCCCTGCTGGCCTGCCTGCTGAGCGACCTGGTCTGGTACTGGGCCGGCCGCCGCTACGGCGCGGGGGTGATGCGCACCCTGTGCCGCATTTCCCTGTCCCCCGATTCCTGCGTCAAGCAATCCGAGCTGCGCTTCCAGCGCTGGCGCGGGCAGGTGCTGCTGGTGGCCAAGTTCGTGCCCGGCCTGTCCACCGTGGCCCCGCCCCTGGTCGGCGCGCTGGGCCTGCGCCCGGCCATGTTCGTGCTGATGGACGGCCTGGGTTCCCTGCTGTGGCTGGGCCTGGCCGTGGGCCTGGGCTATGTGCTGGCGCCGCAGATCGACCAGGTGCTGGTGGCGCTGGGCAATGCCGGCACCATCGCGCTGGAAGTGGTCGGCAGCCTGCTGGCGCTGTACATCCTGATGAAGTGGTGGCAGCGCCACCGCCTGATCGCCACCCTGCGCATGGCGCGCATCACCGTGGACGAACTCAAGCGCGCCATCGACGAAGGCCTGGAGCCGGTGCTGGTGGACGTGCGCTCGCCGGCCGCCCGCATGGTCGACACCCGCGTGATTCCCGGCGCCTTGCTGGCCGACGTGGCCGGCATCGACCGCGCCGTGCACGACGTGCCGCTGGACGCCGAGCTGGTCATCTACTGCAGCTGCCCCAACGAGGCCTCCGCCGCCGTCGCCGCCAAGAACCTGATGCAGCAAGGATATCGCCGCGTGCGCCCCCTGCTGGGCGGCCTGGACGCCTGGGAAGCGGCCGGCTTCGCCATCCTGCGGCTGCCGCCGGAAGGCGCCGACGCCGAGGACGGGCACCTGCCTACGCAGCACGCGGCCTGAGCCTTACCCGGGGCGAAGGCGCGGCGTCCTGACTCTTGAGACCGCGATCGGTATTATGACCGGCCATATCAACCCCGGCCGTACTCCTCCCTATTTACGGCCGGCCAATCGAGGAAACCCATTCCATGGCCCGTGGCATCAATAAAGTCATCATCGTCGGCAACCTGGGCGCCGACCCCGAGACGCGCTACACCAGCAGCGGCACCGCGATCACCAGCCTGCGCATCGCCACCTCCGAGCAGTGGACCGACAAGCAGAGCGGCGAGCGCCAGGAGCGCACCGAGTGGCACCGCGTGAAGCTGTTCGGCAAGCTGGCCGAGATCTCCGGCGAATACCTGAAGAAGGGCCGCCAGGTCTATATCGAAGGCTCCCTGCGCACCGACAAGTACACCGACAAGGACGGCGTCGAGCGCTACAGCACCGACATCATCGCCAACGAGATGCAGATGCTGGGCGGTGGCGGCGGTGAAGGCGGCGGCGCGGGTGGCGGTGGCGGCGGTTACCAGCGTTCGCAGGGCGGCGGTGGTGGCGGTCAGCGCCAGGGTGGCGGCGGTGGTGGCTATGGCAACCGCGGCGGTGGCGGTGGTGGCGGCGATTACGGCAATCGCGGCGGCAGCGACTTCGGTGGCGGCGCCAGCGGCGGCGGCAACCGCGGCGGCAACGACTACGGCTCGCGCCAGTCTTCTCCGCCGCCGGTGGAGAACAACAGTTTTGATGATGACGATATTCCGTTCTGACGATCACCCCGTTCCTAGGTGGTGAGAAAATTAGAGATAGAAGCCCCGCTTATGCGGGGCTTTCTTTTTTCCAGAGTTAGAAAAGGATGCCGCAATCCATGACTTCTATTTGCCGATGCGCTTCCATACCGACACGGCGACGCTGTCACTGCCAGGCTGAGCGGGAACCTGGTAGCTCAGTTCATCGTCGGACAAGGTATAAGGGCGAACCTGCACCGTGCCGTTCCATCGCTGGATGTATGAAAGATCAATGTGGAACGTCACCGTATGTGCCGCGGCGTCGAGATCGACATGGCCATAATGCGTACTGGCCAACTCACCGGGCTTGAATTCCTTGCGCATGCCACGCTCGTCGACTCCAAGCGTCGGCTCGTTGCTACGAAACACTTGCAGGGAGTAATCCCCCTCCTTGCCGACGACCAGGATGCCTTTGGGCTGCGATCCGAAGCCGAAGGTCTTTGTTCCGTCCTTGTGTAGGTCATACGCAGACTTTAAGGTCCAGGTGCCTGCGAGCGGCGACATGGCTTTGCCCGAAGCGGGCGCCCCGTCCGCGCTTTGTGCCGCCTTCTCCGGGACGCTTGTGCCGGCCATTAGCGTTGGCGACAAGATCAACAGCGCGAGAGCTATTTTGCATCGGTGCATGGGAATGCCTTTGGGCTGGAGGAGCCAAGCGTAGCCTCCCGCCATGTGCCAATGAATCCGTCAGAAATGAATTTCTGCCATTGCAAAATGAAATGATCACGGACGCTGCGGGCATCTCCCGTCACCCGAAGATCGGTGGCACGGAGAGGGGCTTACGCTCCGACATCCGGGATAGGGATTTTGCGGCTCATTTCGCGCCTCGCGGCCGCAGGCGGCCTACGGTATCTTCGATGTGCGCTGGGCCTCTCCAATAGCGCGCACGACCGCCTTCGCCACCGCCTCCGGCTGATCGATCTCGATGTCATGCGAGCTATCCGCAACATGCACCAGAGCGCCGCCGGATGACGTGGCAACGATCTGCGCCTGCGTGCGCGCCTTGGCTTCCTCCAACCCTTTGCGATCCCGCGGCAACGCATCAGCATAGGTATTGGCCGCAGACAGCACGATCAGCGGTGTCGAGCCGTGCGTCTCCTGCTTCGACACAGGCGGCTTGAACACCGCGGCATTGTTCTGCAGTACCGACAGCACGGTGTGCCAGTACGCAGGCTTCGACATGAGCGCGAGGTTCGCCGCGTTGACCTTCGCGCTGGCGTTCGGATCGGCCTCGCCGAGACACTGGCTCAGATCCTTATCGGTGGACGGCAATGCGTGCTTTTCGGCGGCAGCCGCACACTGGCGAAGAAACGCGAACCGCTGCACCGAGAGCGTGTCCTCATCCTTCTGCCAGCCGGGAGCAAACCGCCCGATATCCTGCGCGGGCGGATCGAGCAGGACCATCGCGCTCACCTCCGCCGGATAGCGGCTCGCATACTGCCGAACGATATTGCTGCCCAGCGAATGCCCCGCCATCACCAGCGGAGTCGCCAGCCCGGCGTGCTGGATCAGCGCATGCAGGTCCGACACGTCAGCGTCGAGATCTCGCGGCAACGGCCCCTCGCTGCTGAAGCCGAAGCCGGCCCGGTCGTATGCGCAGACGTGTACGTGGGTGGCCAAAAGCGGCTGCACCTTGAACCACGTGGAGGAATCGGCGAGCGCGCCAGCTTCCAGCAGCACGGTCTGCGTCCCGCTGCCCGAACAGCGCAGATTGAGATGGCGGCCATGACCGATATCGATCAGCTTCGCCGCTTCCGCATAGCTGTCCGGTATGCGCTGCGGTGTGGATGCGTGGTTGGCATCGGTGGCGACGGCCTGGCCGAACATCGCGGCCAGCACAAGGACGCCGCACGCCTTCAGGTACATCCCGCTCACGGTGTGTCTCCCCTCGATGGCCCGGACAGTACGCCGGGCAGGCCCTCCATCGACACGAGGTGATGCACGAAGTTCAGGAGCGTAGTGCGAGCACCATGGCGTGACGCAACTTTATTCCGCAGCGCGCCGCAATTTAATTCCGCTGAGTGGCGAGCCTTATTGACGACGGATGGCGCGCCACGTTTTGCTCCACGGCGATGAAAAGCAGCCTTTATCCAAAGAAAAACCCCGGTTACCCGGGGTTTTTGCTCTCCGATCCACTGGCCTCAAAACGCCACGAACAGATTCGTCGACAAGGTCTGTGCCTGATCGCGCTGTCCCTTCTCATAGTCGTAGTTGAACCGCAGCGAGGTGCGCTTCGACAGCGTCGCATTAAGCCCAAGGTTCAACACGCCACTATAGCGCGACAGGCCGATGCCCACCAGCGGTTGCCATTGCTGCAAGCCGACGAAGCTGGCGTCGAAGGCGTCGCCATGCGAAGCCAGCGTACGGCGAAGCTGCACGCTGGCGCTGAAATCCACGGCGCGGCCACCCGCGAAATCCCAGCGCCGCGCTGCACGCAAACCAAGGCCCGCGCGCCAGCGATCCAGCATCTGCGCATTGGTGCGCAGGCCGAAGCCGCCTGCGCCTTGTTCGGCGAAACCGTCGCGGTCGATGCTGGCGTATTCCACGCTGGCGAACGGCGTGATGCGGCTGCCCGCCAGGTTCAGATGCAGGCCGGTCTCGCCATAGGCCACGTTGTAGTTGCCGCTGTAGTCGGTGGAGACGCCTTGCAGGCTCGAACCCAGCAGCAAGCGGCGGTTGACGCTTTGCTGAAAATGACCGACGCCGAGGCGGCCCTGCGCGTACCAGTTGCCGTTGACCCAGCCGGCGTAGAGCATGCCCTCGGTGCTGCGGCTGCGATTGCGGTCGTACGCCTGGTCTAGCTGCTGCTGCCCCTGGTTCTGTCCGAAGGCAAAACCCGCCACGCCCGAGCTGCCGATCTTCCGGTCGCTGCCTACCAGCCATCCGTTCAACTGGAAGCCGACGCCGTCATAACCGGAACGGCCCATGCCGCCACCGACGTTGAGGCTCTGTGTCCACATGCCGTAGCCGGTGTTGCGGCCGAGCAGGTCGTCGAAGCGGTCGGCCAGCGCACGGCTGGAGGCGTCGATTGCCTCGAACGTCATCGCCGCGCTGGCGGCGTGCAGCTGGCCGGAGAGGCTTTGCAGCGAGGCCTGTGCAGCCTCCAGGTTGGGGGCCTGCTGGAACTCGCCGGCGGCTTGCACGAAATCGCTCGACACGCTGGAGAGGTTGCCGCTGGCGATCTTGCTATTGAGTTGGGTGAAGGCGCCTTGTACGCGCTGCGCGCTGCCGAGCGACAAAGGCGTATACGTCACGCCACCACCCGCCGCCGCAGTCGTCACATCGAGGCCGGTGGTATCCAGCCATGCGCTGTGGGAGTCGTAGTAAATCCTGGATGAGATGAAGACCACTCCTGCGGCTTTGGCCAGTCGGGTGAAGCTGCCACCAAACGAAATGCCTTTCGTGGTGGTAAAGACCTCGGTGTGGGAATTGGCGACGTAGCCTTGATCGGCACCGATAATTTCCAGCGTGCCTCCGCTCACCAGAATGTTGCCGTCGACCACGAGCTTGCTGCCTAGGCTCACGGCCAGGGTGCCGGTGAATGTATTGGTGTAGCTGCCGCCGATGTGGGTGTCGCCGCCGCGCACGACGACCCTGCCGGAGTTGTAGAGGTCGCCGGCGACACCGGCAAGCTGGGCGGCTCCCCCGTTCGCGTAGCCTTCCAGCGTGGTTGTGCCATTCACCTTGACATTGCCCGGCAATGCGTAAGCAGTCCTGATGGAACCCTGGTTGATCGTCGTCCCCCCGGTGTACGTATTGTCCGGTGACTGCAGGATCAACTCGCCCGGGCCGTTCTGCGTGACGGAGCCCGGCCCGGAGATCGCGCCGCTGGCAAAAACATTCCGCGCGCTATTGAAGAGCAGGGCGCCTTTATTCAGCACCGGCGCCTCGAACGAAAAATTGCCGGTTGCGCTGCCTGGGATGTCGCCGCTGTTGTCGATCTGTAGCGTTCCGCGCTCGATCGTGATCCGCGAGGGACGGAGCACCTGATTCCATGGAACCAGCGTCAACTTACCGCTGCCGGCATGGATCAGCGCGCCATCTCCCACGGACGAAATGCTGCTCGCGAAAGTGACATCATCGCTGCGATTGAATACCAAGGTGCCGGAATGGATCGCGATATTGCCGCCCAGGCCAAGCGAGCCCTTGGAGCCGCCATCGCCGATCTGCAGCGTGGTGCCATCGGGTCCGGTGCCGTCGATGGTTACGCTGCGCGGAATGAGATTGTCGTTGTCGATGACCCAGGTGCCGCCGTTCGCTACCGTCATGTCACCGTAGAAGCGGCTTTTACCGGTGACGGTCTGCGCATACGAGCGCACGCTTCCTGCTGCGCCGGTCAAGGTCAGCGTGGAATTCGAGCTTACGCCGACGTCGAGGTCGCCGCGGATGGAACTGCCGGCCGACAACAGGACGGCGTTGTTCGCGTTCTCGCGCAATTTCACATCACCGATGATGGTGCCCGCGTTGGTCAGCACCAGCGCTCCACCGGCATTGCCTGCGGGTAGGTATTCCGAAGCGACGAAAATGGCGCAGCCGCCGGACTTCGGGCAGTCCCCGGCGCGCGTACCGGTGCTTGCGATGGTGGAGCCGGCATCGTTGGTCACGCTGCCGCCGTGCTGCAGGTAGACCGCCGTGGCCGCCGCCGAGATCGTGGCGCCTCCACCGTTCGTGACCGCGCCGGGCTGGCCGGTCACTTCGATGGCTATGCCGTTGCTGGACAAGATGGAACTGCCGGCGCCTTCATTGGTAACGCTGCCGCCGTACTGCAGGCGGATCGCACCTGCTCCGCCGGATATGACGCCGCCCGCGCTGTTCCGGACCGTGCTTGTGGCCAGGGCCGCCTGCACCGCGAGGCCCGTGCCGGAGCTGATCGTGCTGCCGACGCCTTCGTTGTTGACCGATCCACCGTAGCTCAAATCGGTAGCGACATCTCCGCCCTGAATCGTTCCGCCGCCGTTGTTGGCGATTGATCCCGGATAGCCGTTGAAGGCGATGCCTGCGTGGCTTCCGCGGATGCTGCCGCCGTCCTGGTTGAGGACGGCATAGCTGCTGCCGAAGATGTTCTCGCCGCTGACGGCGACACCCACGTTGCCGCCAAGCGCCCCTGCATTGATCAGCGTCGCTCGACCCTGCAGCAGGATACGGTTGGATAGCGCCACACCTCGGCCTACCTGCAGGCTGGTGTCGATATTCGATGACGACCTGCGATCACCCACGGTGATGTCGCCTGCGCCCAGCGTGGCTCCCGCCGCAAGCTTCAACGTGCCGGCGTTCACCATGGTGCCGCCGGTGTACGTGCTGGCGCCGGTGAGTATCAGTGTTCCCGTGCCCTGCTGGGTCAACGAACCGCTGCCGCTGACGGCGCCGGCGAAGCTGATGTCGTCACTGCGGTTGAATACCAGCGACGCATTGTTCGTGACATTGCCCTGGATCGATCCGCTGGTGCCGCCATTGCCGATCTGCAGGATGCCCTGGTTGACGGTGGTGCCGCCGGTGTGACTGCTTGCGCCGGTAAGCGTCAGCGTGCCGGCGCCGTTCTTGACCAGGCTCGTCGAGCCGCTAAAGGTATCCGGTCGCACCGTAACCTGGCCGCCTTCGACGCTAATGTCACTGGACGTGGCTGGTGGTGCGGGCCTGACGTTGCCGCCACCGCTATTGCCACCGCCACCGCCACCACAACCGGATAATCCCAGCGCCATGGCCACTGCCAGCGCCATCGCGCAGGGCCTGGCCCATGCATCCATGACCGTACGATCGGGTGCTGCCGCACCGCGCAGAGCTTCCATGTATTTCCCCTTGTGAGCGCAATATCTTGTCGTAATAACTAACGACACGCCAGGGGTTTGCCGCTGATGCGCCAGGGCTGGCGCTTTCTTTTGCCGGATTGGCGGGTTGGACCGCCGCCATTGGCGCGGAGTCAAGCCCGAACATCTGCTCCTGCAAGTTCACTCGCAACGCTGCTCCAGCCACCGCGATTGCGACGCTCTGAACTCCTGCGGCGCCACCCCATACGCCCGCCGGAACGCCCGAGTGAAATCCGCCGCATAGTTGAAACCCAACCGCCCGCCCAGCTCGCCGATCGCCCCGGAGCGCGAGCCCGCCAGTTCATCCGCCGCCTGGCGCAGCCGGCAATTGCGGATATACGCGTGCAGCCCGCCTTCCGCTTCGAACAGCCGATACAGCGTGGCCCGCGCCAGCGGAAAGCGGCCAAGGATGTTTGCCGGCACCAGCTCCTGCGAATGCAGATGCGCGTCGATGTAATGCTTGATACGGCCAAGCATCGCCGCGCGTGCGGCGCCGCGGGGGCTATGGCTCTGGCTGGCCGCCTTGCGGAAGGCCGCGAGTATCAGTTCGGCCGCCACGTGCAGCGCGCGGCTCGCCTCGGTATCGCTCATCGCCGGCAAGGCGTCGCACATGTCCTGCAGATGCGCCCGCAACTGCCGTGTCGACGGCGCGGCATAGCCCACCACCTTGCCATGCAGCGACTCCGCCTGCGGAATCGCCGCTTCCACCACGGCGCGCGGAAGAAAGAAGGCCAGGGCGCGTGTGCGCGTGGGGCGCCGCATGGTCATCGGCCGGCCCATGTCCAGCGCGAGAATGCCCGGTACGAACTGCGTGATCGGGCGTCGCTGCGCGGTGCCGATTTCGGTCTCGGCAATGCCTTCCATCAGCACGTGGAAGCAGTAGTCGCGCATGTCGTCGGCGGCGATCTTTTGCGCAGAGCGTTGCAGCATGGTCGGGCCGGTACGGCTGTCCAGGTAGACGATGTCCGGCAGCACATACGTATCGAGTTCGGCATGGAAGCCGCCGGCGATCTGCGCCGGCGCCACCGGCACCTCCAGCATGCCGGCCAGCCGGTCGCGCCAGGCCGGCAGTTGCCGTTCCCTGGGTTCGCCGGCCACGCTGAAGCGCTGGCGGCTCAGCGCGGTGTCCGCGGAACCCTGTTCCTTGTGCCGCGCCCACGCGGCTGTGCGCGCCGCGTCGCCGCGGAGCGGATCCTGCCAGAAGGTGTGCATGCTCCTGCCCCTGTCGATGCGACCTGCCGTGGTCCGGTATCGTGGGAAGGGGGCGCCGGCTTGTCTGTAGAACAAACACGCTACAGGTGCCGCCGCCGGCCGCCGCGCACAATGCGCTTCTTCAAGGAACCCAGGGATCCACCATGGAATCACCGGCCGCCGGCCAGACTCCGCCGCTGATCCACGTGGCGATCGTCGAGGACGACCTGGGTTTCAGGCGCGCCCTCAGCGAGGCCATCGACAGCACGCAGGACCTGCGCCTGGCCGGCGTCGCCGGCACGCGCGCCGAAGGCTTGCAGTTGCTGCTGGGCGCGCCGGTGGACGTGCTGCTGGTGGACCTGGGCCTGCCGGACGGTTCCGGCATCGACGTGATCAAGGCCGCGGTGCAGCAGTGGAGCAGCTGCAGCGTGGTGGTCAGCACCAACTTCGGCGACGAGACCCACGTCATCCGCTCGATCGAGGCCGGCGCCTCCGGCTATCTGCTGAAGGACAGTTCGCCTGCCCGCATCGTCGACGAGATCCGCAGCGTGGCCAGCGGCGGCAGCCCGATCAGCCCTATCATTGCGCGCCAGGTGCTGGCACGGTTCCGGCAGCTGGGGGCAGGGGGTGCAAGCCGCGCCCAGAAGCCGGACGAGGCAGCGCAACTGCTGTCCGCGCGCGAGAAGGAAGTGCTGGAACTCATCACCAAGGGTTTCACGGCGAATGAAATCGCCCGGCTGATGTCGTTGTCGCCTTTCACCGTGCGCAGCTTCGTGCGGCGTATCTACAGCAAGTTGAATGTGACATCCAAGGCGGAAGCGATTTATGAGGCCAGGAATCAGGGGATTCTGGACGGCTGACTCGACCGGCAAAGCCGATGCGGTGGATGAGCGGGCGCCGCGTCCGCCCTTGAAAAGCGTCCCCGCGGCGGCGGCGCTGTTTTTCTCGGTGGCGTTATTGGCCGCGCTCGGCGCCTTTCTCTCGCTGGCGGTGAGCGGCATCGAGCGCTCCGGCGAATGCCTGCATCTGACGCAGGCCAGCTGGCAGGCGGTGCCGGCGACGGGTTTCGGTGCGATGCCGGCTACGCAGGACAGCCGGAGCCTTCCATCCGGCTGGCACGACACGCGCTTGCCATTGGCGATGCCGACGCGTGTCAAGGCTGCGGATACGTCCGCGTACTTCACCACCTGGGTGAGGCTGGCGGTCGACGAAGCGCAAGCGCTCACCGCGTCGCGCGCCTTGTACGGCGTGCGCCTGAAAACCGACGGCCCCATCGCGATCTATATCAACGGCAAGCTGGCCTATCGCGCGCAACCGCGCGGCCAGCAGTGGAACAGCCTGTTCATGCCGCTGTGGATGAACCTGGAACCCGGCACGAGCGATGCGCCGGTGCATGAAATCCTGATCGGCCTGCAGCACACGTCCAGCTATCCCGTAGCCGTGTCTTCGCTGTGGCTCGGGCCGGCCGACGCGTTGCGCGGCCGCTACCAGGTGCGCCAATGGCTGCAGTCGGGACTGCCGGCGATGTTGAACGCGGCGTTCCTGGCGGTGGGCATCTTCGCGCTGTTCGTGTGGTTCAGGCGCCGCGAGGATGCCAGCTATCTGCTATTCTTCTGCCTCGCCGCCACCGCCTTCGCCGGCCATCTGCATTACTACGTGGACCTGCCGATCGCTCGCGACTGGTTCGGCTGGCTGGTGATCAACTCGCTGTGCTGGGGGCTGACCTCGCTGCATTTCTTCCTGCGGCTGCTGCACGGCCGCCCGCTGCGCTGGCTGGGGCGTGCGGTGGTGGCCACCGTGGTACTGATCGGCTTGGCGACGATGCCGCTGCCATGGGCCTTGCCCAATTCCTCGCCGATGCTGGCGACGATCTACGCGCTCGAGCTGCTGCTGGCGCTGGCGATCTGCATCGTGGGCGGCGCCGCTACCTGGCGTGCATCGCGGGAGGGGCGGGTGGTGGTGGTGGCGCTGGCCATCTGCGAGCTGCTCGGCATGTCCGACTGGATGCTGCACAACAATGTGGTGGGGCCGGAGGGCTGGTTCCTCGGCGCGTACACCAATGGCGTGACATTCATCTTCTTCGGGCTGCTGATGTATCGGCGCTATGTGCGAGCCATCGAAGAAGTGGAGCGGGTGAATGCGAGCCTGGCCGAACGCTTGCGCTTGCGCGAGGCCGAACTGGAAGCAAGCCACCAGCGCCTGCGCGAGATCGAACAGCGCCAGTTGCTGAGCGACGAACGCCAACGCCTGATGCAGGACATGCATGACGGCCTGGGCTCCACGCTGATCAGCGCGATCCGCTCGGTGGAGCAGGGCCGCATGCGCGACGCCGAAGTTTCGCAGTTGCTCAAGGACTGCATGGATGACCTGAAGCTGGCAATCGACTCGATGGAGCCGGTGGAAGCGGACTTACTCTTGTTGTTGGCAACGTTGCGCTACCGCCTTGAACCTCGCATGGAAAGCGCCAACGTCGCGCTGGTGTGGGACGTAAAAGAACTGCCAGCGCTGGATTGGCTGGATCCGTCGAGCGCGTTGAATATCCTGCGCATCGTGCAGGAGAGCGTTGCCAACACCTTGCGCCATACGCGGGCCACGGTTATCCGTGTTGCTACCGCCGTCGAAGGCGATGGCGTGCAGGTGGTCATCGAGGACAACGGGCAGGGCTTCGATGTGGCGGCCGCGTTGTCGCGCGGCGGCGGCCGCGGCTTGCATAATCAGCAGCGGCGTGCGCAGGTGATCAATGGGCGGGTCGAATGGGTATCCGGAGAGGCCGGCACGCGATTTACGCTCTGGCTTCCCGTGCTGCGGGGAGATGAAGTATGCGGTTGAGAGGTGCCTTCGGACTGTTTTCGTTCGCGGTGGCGACCATGGCAGTGGGCGCGGAATACAGGATTGACCCGCATTATTCTCGCGAGCCGGTCTGCGTCGCGATGACAAAGGCACTCAATAAGGGCGCCATCGTCGATGTGCGAATGCCGGTGTGCCGCAGAAGGATGGATATCTCTGGCAACCGAGAAGGTCTGTCGTCCGCAAGTTTACGAAAGATCGATCTTCAGGATCATCGGCAGCTGCTCAT
The DNA here is from genome assembly GCF_012275375.1 of Dyella sp. SG609. Taxonomy (GTDB): domain Bacteria; phylum Pseudomonadota; class Gammaproteobacteria; order Xanthomonadales; family Rhodanobacteraceae; genus Dyella_D; species Dyella_D marensis. The sequence goes on from NZ_JAAZQJ010000004.1 coordinate 192,046, forward strand.
CGAGATGCTGATGATCACCGGTGCACCCATGGCGAGCGACAAGGCCGGCCAGCGTGCGGATGACATCATTCGTTCTTCGGAGGTGAGGATCTACGCCACCAGGTTGGATCCCGATAACGGCGGCCATGTCCGAAACATATACGTCGTGGACAATACGAGCTGCGAGCCTGAGTGGTTCTCGAATCCGGCGTCTCCGGCTGTTTACGTGGAGGCGGCCAACGGGGAGTTGGATCCTTACTGGGGGAAGGGGACGTCGGCCTTGGGGTATCCGTTCTTCTACAGAGGGCAGACCTACTACGCCCAATGGCAGTCGAATGGATCGCGGTATCCGGCATCCTTGTCGTTGTATTCGCCGCTTGTTGTGAACGAATTCAATCGATCGATGTTCAAGCAAGAGGGTTTTGGTCTCGTTTGTTCCATCGAGAAAAAATAATCGGAAGCTATGTCATGGCACTTGCCTCACCCATCCTGGAATACAAAGTAGAGGCTGTCATTGGCGATATCCGCGTGCACTGTCGACGTATCATGGTGTGGCGTCCACGGTTGATCGGAACCTTCAGGTGTTGCAAGCAATTCCTGACCTTGCTGGCCTGCATATTTTTCTGCGGAAGTGCATCTGCCAACTGCCTGAGCAATCCGCTGTTCGCCCATGACCATGTCGTGTATGCCGGGGAGGTTGGGAACAGGCAGATCAGGTTGACTCTTCAATTCGATGCGCTCTCGCAACAAGTGTCAGGTATGTACGGCATCAGCGGCGATTCGATTTCGCACGATATCCCCAGTCAACCAGATGGTGAAGCCGTCACGATTCATATCGCGGGCAAGAACGGCCGTAGCGATCAGTTGAGGTTGCGTGCAGTGGACAGTCTGGCTGCCATCCATAGCCCGGATGCAAATGGATGTCTTGAACTGGATGGCGTGTACTTAAGAAATGGATTGGCTGAAGAAGACGTCAAGTTGCTCAGAGTGACTGCCATCAAGTCGGAATACGATGCAGATAGGAAGGCCAATGAAGCGGTTGCTCTGCGTTTTCAGCGAGCGCTTATCGCTCGTGACAAGCAGATTGTCGCTTCGCTGCTGATCTACCCGTTCTTTAGTCAGTACGGCCGAAAAACTTCAGTTTGGAAAGATGCGGGCGAAGTCGTCAAGCACTACGACGAAGCTATTCAGTTCGATGCGCCAGCTCTGCGCAAGGCGGTTCCCTTCCTGCTCGAAAGCAGATGGAACAAGAGCGAGTTTTTCGATGGCGCTGTCTGTCTATCCGAGCAGAAAGTCGAACAGATGTGCATCGGTCCCTGCGTTGGTGGCTGCCCCTGAGTTTCAGATCGAGGCGAATGCACTGACCTGAGCAGTTTGGACCATGCACTGCAGCTCAAGCGTTTTTATTTACGGCGCAAGAAAATAACGCAAGAAAATACTTCGCGTCATCACGCAAATTCACCCTAAACTTTTCCCCGCATTCCTGGATTGAGACAGAAGGACGGACTGAAAAACGGTCCGCGCATTCTTCGTTCGAACATCCAGGAAGACTTCATGGTTGCCGTGATTGCAGGAAATGGTCTGGGGCTGGGCAATACCTCGCTGACGCAGCTGGGCCAGGCGCAAGGAGGCGCATCGAATCTGGGGCAGGCGCAATCGCGCCAGTACGTCAATGCCGCCAACGGCAACCTGGTGCTGCAGGGGCAGGATCAGGGCCTGCTGTTCGACGACCTGCCGCTGAACCAGCTGCGCACCTACAACAGCTTGAGTCCCGGCGGCGGCAGCCAGGGCTGGCTGTTCGGTTTCAGCCGCAGCATCGGCGGGCTGGCCGGGACGGTGAACACGGCAGGCAGCACGGTGTCGCGCGTGGCGGATGACGGCTCCATGATGAGCTACGCCTACAACGCCAGCGCCGGCGCCTACCTCAGCACGGGACAGAGCGGCAGCGTCGACACGCTCACCTGGAATGCCGCCAGCTCCAGCTGGACCCGCACCGATGGCGCCAGCCGCCAGCAGGAGACCTACAACGCCGCCGGCCAGCTGACGGGGCTGAGCTCCCCCGAGAGCGGCGCCAGCTACAGCTTCGGCTACAACGGCAACCAGCTCACCACGATCACCGCCAGCGATGGCGACGTGCTGACGCTCGGCTATGACGGCAACGGCCGCCTGGGCAGCATCTCCGTCACCGAAGTGCCGCCGGGCCAGACTGCGGCCGTGACGCGCCAGGAAGTGAGCTATACCTACGACGCGCAGGGCCGCCTCGGCACCGTCACCACCACGCTCGCCTCCGACACCAACAGCTCCAGCTCCGCCAGCTACACCACCACCTACGGCTACGACGGCGGCAGCGACCGCGTGGCGTCGGTGACGCAGAGCGACGGCACGGTGGCCAGCTACACCTATGCGCAGGACAGCCAGGGCGTGTACCGCGTCGCCAGCGCGACCACCGGTACCGGCGCGGCCGCGCAGACGGTCAACTTCAGCTACGACTTGAACGGCGACACCACCACGGTGAGCAATGCGCTCGGCCAGGCGTGGACCTACGGCTACAACGCCGCCGGCCAGCTCACGCAGGTGACCGCGCCCAGCGTCAACGGCGCCAGTCCCGCCACGCATTACAGCTACGACGCCAGCGGCAATCTGCTGCAGTCGGTGGATGCGAACGGCGCGGCCACGCGGTACAGCTACGACGCGAACGGCAACCTGCTGAGCGTCACCGATGCCACCGGCCACGCGGTGAGCTATACCTACAACGCCGACAACCAGGTCACCAGCAAGACCGTCTACGCCGTCGCCGCGCAAGGCACGCCGGGGCAGGGCGGCTACGTGGCGCCTTCGGGCGCGCAGACCACCTATTACGTCTACGACGCCGGCGACCGTCTCAACTTCACCGTCGATCCGCTGGGCGCCGTGACGGAACACGACTACACCGTGTCGGCCGCCGGCCTCAGCGAGCTGAGCACGACGCGGACGTACCTCGGCGCTTCCTACGACACCAGCGCCGCCACGCCCGCCAACCCGCCCAGCCTGGCGAACCTGCAGGCCTGGGTGGCGAGCAGCCCGGTGCAGAACACGCTGGCGCAGGCCACGCGCACCGACTACAGCTACGACGTGCGCGGCCAGCTGGCCTCCAGCACGGTCTGGGGCACGCTGGCCGCGGATGGCACCGGCGCCATGCAGGGCGGCAATATCGCCTACGACGCGGTGCAGACCAGCTACACCTACGACGCCAGCGGCCGCCTGCTGCAGACGATCCGTCGCAGCGGTACCGATCGCTCGTCCCTGGCCACCACCAGCTACGCCTACGACGGCATGGGCCGGCTGATCGGTAGCACCGATGCTCTGGGCTACGTCACCAGCTACACCTACAGCGACAGCCAGAACACGCTGGCCATCCACCAGGCGAATGGCCTGGTCACTACCGAAGTGCGCAACAGCGCGGGCCAGCTGGTCAGCCGCACGCAGGCGGCGACGGGGCAGCCCAGCCGCGTCACCAGTTACCTGTACAACGCGGCGGGGCAGTCCGTCGCCACCATCGACCCGGCCGGCAACGGCAGCTTCACCTTCTATGACGCGGATGGCCGCGTCACCGGCACGGTGGATGCCACGGGCGCGGTGACGGCTTACGCCTACGACGCCGATGGCCGTGTCGTACGCACCACCGACTACGCCACGCCGGTCAGCACCAGCGGCTGGATCAGCGGCGGCGCATTGACGGCAAGCCTGCCCGCGGCCTTGCCGGTGCCGAGCGGCAGCGCGGACGACCGCATCGCCGACAGCGTGTACGACAGCGCCGGCCGCGCGGTGGCGAGCATCGACGGCCTGGGCAACGTGGTCACCGTCAGCTACGACGGTGCCGGCCGCGCGCTGAGCAGCCTGGCCTATGCCACGCCGCTCACCGCCACGCAGCGCGCGGGTCTTGGCACGCCGCCGACGCTGTCGGCCTTGAACGCCGTACTGGCCAGCAACAGTGCCGACCGTCTCGCGCAGACCGTCTACGACGCCGACGGCCGCACAGTTGCCAGCATCGACGCAGCGGGCTACGTCACCATCACCAGCTACGACAACAGCGGCAATGCGGTGCTGGTCACCGCATACGCCACCGCGCTCACGCCGAGCCAGCGCAGCGGCCTGGGTACGGCGCCAACGCTAGCTTCGCTGCAGGCCGTGGTGACGAGCAGCAGTACGGACCAGATCACCCGCAACTACTACGACCGCGAGAACCAGCTGGTCGGCAGCATCGACCCGGCCGGCTATCTGACGGTGCGCAGCTATCAGGAGCTGACCACGGCGTCCTATCCCACCGCCGTGCGCATGGAAAGCGACATGCGCTATGCGCAGCCGCTGACTGCGGCGCAGATTGCCGTGCTGCCCGCCCATCCGGGCTATAGCGACCTGGTCGCCGCTGCCGCCGCGGCGGGCCAGTCCGCGGGTTCCGCCCTGCAGCAGGTGCAGCGCTTCTACGATGCCGACGGCCGCCTGGCGGAAGTCGATGCCATCAACGGCGCGGAAACCACTTACACGCAGTACTCCTACGACAGCGCCGGCCGCCAGGCGCGGATCAAGCTGACCACCTCGGGCGTGGCGCTGACGGCGGAGCGTTCGACCATCACCGTGTACGACGGCTACGGCGATCTGGTCAGCACCACGGATCCGGTCAATGCCTTCGCCGGCTACACCTACAACACGCTGGGCCAGAAGACCCAGTCCAGGGACGCCGCTGGCAATATCACCTGGTACTACTACGGTAGCGACGAGCGCCTCGCCTACACCGTGCAGGGGCAATCCAGCGGCAGCACGCTCAATGCGCTGGCCAGCGTCACGGCTTACACCTACAACGCCTTCGGCCAGGTCACCGCAAGCACGGCCTACGCAAGTCTGCTGAGCCTGGTCACCAGCGGCAGCAGCAGCGGCACCACACTCAATGCCAATGCCGCCAGCACGGCGGACGTGGCGGCGGCGGTCGCGGCGCTGCCCGCCAGCGCGGCCGATCCCAACCAGCAGGTGAGCACCACTTACGACGCCGATGGCAACGTGGTGATGGTCACCAGCGGCGACGGCTACCACACCGCCACCGCTTACGACGCGTTCGGCGACGTCAGCCAGGTCACCCGCCAGCTGAGCGGCGCCGGCAGCGCGCTCAGCGGTTCCAACAGCACGGTCACGCAGTACGTCTACGATGCGCGCGGCGAGCGCGTACAGGAAGCCGATGGCGTGGGCGGCGCCGCGACCCAGGCCAGCTCGGCCACCTACGATGCCTTCGGCCGCGTCACCAGCCGCACCGACGCCAACAACAACGTGGTCACCTACAGCTACGACCCGCTGGGCCGCCAGGTCGGCAGCAGCCAGACCGTGCAGGGCCAGGTGCGCACCACGCAGACTACGTACGACGCCATCGGCCGCGTGCTTACCGCGGTGGATGGGGTGGGCAACACCACTACCTATCAGTACGACCCGACCGGGCTGACCACCACCATCATCACCCCGGGCGGCATCCACACCGTGGTGACCAAGGATCCGTTCGGCGACACGCTCACCGTGACCGACGGCGCCGGCAACGTCACCACCTCGACCTACGACGCCGACGGCCGCCTGCTCACCACCACGGACGCGCTGGGCAATGTCCGCACCAACCACTACGACCTCGACGGCAACCTGAGCCAGACCGCCTACGCCGTCGGCAGCAATTTCTCCTACAAGGATGTGAGCTACACCTACGACGCCGCCGGGCGCGTGCTGACGCAGACCGTCGACCCGGGCAGCGCGGTCACCACCTATGCCTACGACGGCGAAGGCCGCCGCCTCAGAGTCACCGACCCGCTGGGCACGGTCACCACTTACAGCTACGACGCCGACGGCAACACGCTCACCCAGGTGCAGGACGCCGGCAGCGGCAAGCTCAACATCACCACCACCTACAGCTACGACGGCGCCGGCAACGTGCTGACGGTGACGCACGGCGCGGGCACGTCCGCCGCCGCTGCCACTCAGTACGTCTACGACAACCTCGGCCGCCTGACGCAGAAGATCGACGATCCGTCGAACCTCGCCCTGAGCACGCGCTACACCTACGACGGCGACAACCATCTGCTCAGCGTCACCGACGCCGGCGGCAACGTGACGCGTTATGTCTACGACGAGGCGGGCGAGAAGGTCTTCACCATCGATCCCACCGGCGCCGTCACTCGCATGTGGTACGACGCCGACGGCCGCCTCACCACCACGCGCGGCTACGCCACGCTGCTGACGGCGAACCAGCTCAGCGCGCTAGGTGCGGCGCCGACCCTGGCCGCCGTGGCGGCCGATGTCACCAATACCGCCAGCGACAGCTATCAGCAGAGCGTCTACAACGCCGACGGCCAGGTGGCCTACGCGCTGTCCGGCACCACGCTCAACGCTACGCAGTACAGCTACAACGCGGACGGCCAAGTCAGCCAGGTGCGCCGCTATGCCGCGCCGCTGTCGACCGGCAGCATCAGCCCCACGGCGACCTCGACTGCCGTTGCTTCATACATCACGGCCGGCAGCAGCGACCTGCAGAGCTGGAGCGCCTACGATGCCAATGGCGAGGCGGTCTACCAGATCGACGGCACGGGCGGCGTTACCCAGCGCGTGTTCGATGCCAACGGCAACGTCACGCGCAGCATCGCTTACGCAACAGCCTTGACCACTGCGCAGCTCGCCGCGCTCGGCAGTGCGCCGACGGCGGCGCAGGTCGCGGCGGTGGTGACCACCAGTGCCGCCGATCGCAGCAGCTATGCGGCATATGACGGCCTAGGGCGGCAGCTGTACGCCGTCGGCGCCACGGGCGCAGTGACGCAGACCAGCTACGACGCCAACGGCCGCGTGACCGCGACCACGGCCTATATCAACGCGCTGACGCCAGCACAGCTCGCCGGCCTGGGCAATGCGCCGACCGATACGCAGATCCATGGCCTGCTCACCGCCAGCAACTACGATCGCCACAGCTACGCGGTGTACGACGCGGCCGGCGAGCAGCGCTACGCCATCGACGCGATGGGCAACGTCAAGGAAACCCGCTACGACGCGGCCGGCCGCGTCACCGAAGTGCTGGGCTATGCGAATGCGGTGGCGGGCGTGCCGGGAACGCTCGCGCAGGTGGCCAGCGCGGTAAGCGCCGCGGGCAATACCGATGCCAACGCCCAGGCCACGCTCTATCTCTACGACAGCGCCGGCCGCCAGCGCTTCACCGTGCGCCAGAACCAGGGCGGCACGGTGGGCGCCGTCACCGAGCAGCGCTACGACGCCAACGGCAACATAGTTGCGCGGATCGCTTATGCCAACACGTTGGCGTTGAGCACCAGCCAGCCGCTCAGCGCGCAGTTGAACACGGCGAGTGTGGCCAGCGCGGTGGCGGGCGCGCCGGCTGCGGGCATGCAGATCACCAGTTCGGTCTACGACGCGGACAGCCGCGAGATCTATCACGTCGACGCGCTCGGCGACGTCACCCAGAACGGTTACGACGCCTTTGGCCGCACGGTTTCGGTGCAGCAGTACGCGCATGCGATCACGGTGCCGGCGAGCATCACCGCGGCAACCATTGCCGCCGCCGTGGCAGCCGCGGGCGGCGCCACCGGTGCCCGCGTCAGCACCACCACCTACGACACGCGCGGCAACGTGCTCAGCACCGGCGATGCGCTGGGCGTCAATGCCACCTACAGCTACGACGGCCGCGGGCTGAAGACCGGCGCCACCAACCGCGACGGCGCGGCGTGGACCTACAGCTACGACACCACAGGCCGCCTGGTGCAGACCGGCAGCCCCGCGGTGACGGTGGGCAGTTACAACACCGGCGGCGCCCTGCAGAGCGCCGCGAACCAGTATCTCTACACCACCACCGCTTACGACACGTTCGGCGAAGCGACCAGCGTTACCCAAGGCTATGGCACCGCACCGACCGCGATCACCGCGGTCAGCACCGTGCATTACGCCTACGATGCCGCGGGGCACCGGGTGCAGACCACGGACGCGATGAGCGGCGTCAGCACCGCCACCTACGATGCCTTCGGCGATCAGGTGGTGAGCAAGGACGCGAACGGCAACTACGACTACCGCGTCTACGACAACGACGGCCGCCTGATCGGCGCCATCGATGGCGCGGGCGGCATCACCTCGTGGAGCTACGACGCTTACGGCAATGCGGTCAGCGCCGCGCAGCACGCCGCGCCCTTCGCCGGGCTGGGCGGCAGCTGGACGGCCGGGCAGCCGGTCACGCCGAATCATTTCAACTCAAGCACTTCCAGCGGCGACCGCATCACCACCACCACCTACGACCAGTGGAACCAGAAGACCCAGGTAGCGCAAGCCGCCATTTCGATGACGCTGGGCATGGGGCCGCTGGCGGGGCAGAGCGCCACTGCCGCGCCAACCACCGTCTATACTTACGACGCCTACGGCAACCTGGTCACCAGCGCGGTGCTGCTGCAGCCGGCCTTGACGGTGGGCGGCACCAGCTCGCCAGCGGTATGGGCGACCACCAACACCTATTACGACGCACTGCACCGTGTGGTGATGGTGGTGACGCCCACCGGCAGCTATACGAGCCCGCAGGGCTATGTCACCACCACCGCCTACGACGCGTTCGGCGAAGTCGCCACGCGTACGGACTATGCGCAGGCGATCAGTGCGAGCGGCCTAAGCACGTCGACCATGCCGGCGCTGCCGCCGGCGGGCAACCAGACCACCGGCGACAACCGCGTCACCACCTACGCCTACGATGCGATCGGCCGCGTGCTGAGTCAGACGCTGACCGGCGACGTGGGCTATGTCACCAGCAACGGTGCGACCCAGGGTGCGCTCAGCAGCGGCAACCCGACCGACGCGATCAGCGCCAGCGTCACCAGCTATACCTACGACGGCGAAGGCCGCGTGCTGAGCAAGTCGGTCAACGGCATTGTCACCACCACCACCTACGACGCGCTGGGCCGCGTGGCGACGGTGACCGATCCGGCGTGCCAGGCGCTGGTCAGCAACTGGGCGGCGCTGCTGCAGAGCAACCCCGGCTGGGATCTCACCACCGCCTCGCTGTATACCTCGGTCAGCCCCGTCACCAGCTACGTGTACGACGCGCAGGGCCATGCGCTGAGCACCACCGTGGCCGCCGGCGGACTGTCGCAGCAGAGCCTGGCCGTCTTCGACGCGGCGGGCCGGATGACCTCGTCCACCGATGCCGACGGCACGCGCCACAGCAAGACCTACGATGCCAATGGCAACCTGCGCACCGACAGCTACACGCTGACCGGTTCCACCACCGTCACCACCACCAACACCTACGACGGCAACGACCAGCTGCTCAGCACCACCGTGCAGCGCAGCGGCACGGCAACCTACGACAGCTACACGCAGCAGCAGCGCAATGCCTTCGGCGAGATCTCGGCCAAGGGCGACAACAACGGCTACGAGCTGAGCTACACCTACAACGCCGCCGGCCAGCTGCTGACGTCCACGGACAGCAAGACCGGCGTCGTCCACACCATGAGCTACGACCTGGCCGGTCACCTGATTTCCGATAGCGCATCGGGCCAGGCCACCACCAGCACGCTGGACCTGAGCGGCCGCGTCGTCACTCGCCTGTTGCCAGCCACCAATGCCACCAGCGGCGCCAATACCGCGCACAGCAGCTATGGCTACGACCGCTGGGGCAATGTCATCAGCAGCACCGATGCCAACGGCAATACCACTACCTACACCTACGACGACCAGGACCGCCTGTTCCAGACCACCGAGGCCAGCACCCTGGTGGTGTCCGCGCAGGGCAACTACGCCAACACCAGCTCCACCACCGTCAGCGCCTACAACGCCAACGGCGAGCTGATGGGAAGCAAGGACGAGAACGGCGTGTGGCTGTGGAAGACCTACGACAGCGCCGGCCACCTGACCATGGCGCAGGATGGCGTGGGCAACCGCACCTATACCGCCTACGACGCGCTGGGCCGCGCCGTGGCCCAGCAGACGCCGCCGGCGCAGACGGCCACCGGCACGGTGGCGCAGATCACCTTCACCAGCTACGACAATCTCAACCAGGTGACGGGGCAGGGCTACTTCCAGCTCAACGGTGCGGGCACCGCGCGCAGCATGGTTACCCAGCAGACGCTGGTGCTCGATGCCAACGGCGACCGCATCCAGGTCACCGACGCGCTAGGCAACAGCAGCTACTACACCTACGACGGCCAGAAGCGCGTGCTGAGCAGCCAGACGGCCCTGCAGCATGCCAACAGCCAGTCCAAGACCTACGGCTACGACGTCAACGGCTACCTGATCCACCAGGTGGATGCCAACGGCAACAGCCAGAGCTGGGTCTACGACGCCTTCGGCCGCGTGCAGAGCCACGTCGACGAAAGCGGCGCCACCTACAACTACACCTACAACGCCACCACCGGCCTGCTGGCGACCGAGACCAGCAACTGGTCGCCGACCGGGCCGGCCGGCAGCACCACCTCCACGCTGACCTTTACCTACGAGGCGGACGGCCAGGTGGCCAGCCTCAATGAAGTGGTCAACGGTGCTACTTCGAACTACACCTACAGCTACGACGCCAACGGCAACGTGGTGCGTGCCACGGTCGCCACGCAGGATGGCGGCGGCACGGCGGTCGGCAATCAGACGCTTATCGGCTACGACAGCCACAACCGCGTGCAGGAAGTGACCGTCGAGAACGCCGCCGGCACGGTGGCGACCATGCGCAGCGTGTATGTCTACGACGCCGCGGGCAATCGCCGCGCGGTGTTCACGGCGAATGCTGCGGGCCCCAATGGCGCGGCGGCGACGCCGATTCCGCTCACCACCGGCGGGCCGACGCTGACGACGGCGCTCACGGCGCAGAGCGTGCCGCCCGGTACGGCGCTGAACTACGCCATCGGCGGCAATTTCAACGATGCGCTGGGCATGGGCCTGAGCTATGCCGTGAGCGGCATGCCGAGCTGGCTGAGCTTCAACGCGACGTCGCAGACCTTTACCGGTACGCCGCCGGTGCCGACCGCGGTGGGCAGCAGCACCATCACGGTGGTGGCGACGGATGCGCTGGGGCATACGGTCAGCACGACGGTTGCAGTGGCGGTGCAGGCGGTGGCGCCGGTGTTCAGCGGTGCCGTCAGCAACCAGACGGTGCAGCCGGGCGCGGGGATGAGCTATACGGCGCCAGCGGCCACGGATAACAACGGCGAAGCCGTCACCTATACCGCCACGGGTTTGCCGGCGGGCCTGACCTTCAATGCTTCGACGCGGACGATCAGCGGCACTATCAGTTCCATCGCGGCGGCCACGTATGCCATCACCTACAAGGCGACGTCGACTTCCGGCACCAGCGTCAGCACCAGCTTTAACATCACCGTGCCGGCGGTGGCGCCGGCGTTCACCGGTGGCATGACCAACCAGACGGTGCAGCCTGGCGGCTCGCTCAGCTACCAGGCACCGACGGCGACGGATGCCAATGGCTATACGGTGAGCTACAGCGCCAGCGGTCTGCCGTCGGGGATCAGCTTCAATGCGTCCACGCGTACCTTCAGCGGTTCGCTGACCACGGCGGGCACGTATACGGTGACGTATACGGCGACGTCGAGCGCGGGGACCACGGCGTCGCAGACGTTCACCATCACGGTGCCGGCGGTGACGCCGGTGTTCACCGGTGGCGTGAGCAATCTCAGTGGCACGGCCAGCGTGGTGATGAATTCGTACCAGGCCCCGACCGCCACTGACGCCAACGGCTATGCCATCAGCTACAGCGCGAGCAATCTGCCGCCGGGGATCAGCTTCGATCCTTCGTCGCGCATCTTCAGCGGTACGCCGACGACGGCAGGGACGTGGACGGTGACGTATACCGCCACGTCGACGGCGAATACGGTGGCGTCGACGACGTTTACCATCACCGTGGGCGCGGCTTCGGCCCCGGTATACAACGGAGGCATGCCCACCGGCATCACCTTCAACGCGGGTGATTCGGAAACCTGGACCGTACCCGCCGGCGCTTTCAGCAATCCTATGGGGCGTCCGCTTTCTTACAACCTCCAGGGCAACAAGCCGCCCGGCGTTGAAATGAGCCCTTCCGGCGTGATCACCGCCAATGTGCCGGCAAGCGCGTTGAAGCAGGCCTACTCGTGCAGCGTCGTGGCTTGGGACCCTGCAGACAGTCTGTCTGTGAGCGTGCCTCTGCGCATCCAGATCCTGACCGGCATCGGCACCTTGTCCGCGCAGACCATGAGCGCGGGCGCATCCAGCCCGGCGCCGGAAATGATGTCGGTTCAGACCGCGCAAGCCACCCAGGCCACCACGCCCAACGTTGTCGCCGACTGGTACACCTACGACGCCGACAACCGCGTGGTGGTGGCGAACGGCGCGCTGCAGAACGGCCAGATCCTGATGACCACGGCCACCAACTCCGCGTCCAACGCCTACGACGCGGCGGGCAACGTGGTGACCTATACGACGGAGCAGAGCGCCGGCCAGTACACCACCCAGCGCAACAGCTACGACGCGCTGAATCAGCTGACCATGATCCAGAACGAGGCGCCGGGCAGCTCCACCTTCGCTACCTACGAAACGCGCAGCTACGACCTGGACGGCCGCCTCAGCAGCGACGTCACCTGGAACCTGCCGGGCCACCAGGGCGCAGGCACGCTCAACGGCAACGTGGTCACCTTCAACGACGCCGGCTGGGTCGCCACCGACACCTTCTACAGCTACAACGCCGACGGCGAACTGGTCGACCAGAGCGAATACGCCGAGGAAGGCGCGCAGGCGCTGATCAACCAGTACGGCAACAACGTCGCCACGAGCTACCAGGACACCACCGCGCCGAGCGCACCCAGCGGCGCCACGGCAGGCTCGCTGTACCTGGCCACCGAGAAGAACTACGCGGCGGCCGGCGCCGGCTATGGCTACGACGCCGATGGCAATGCGCTCGGCTACCGCGTCACCACCGGCAGCGTCTCCACGGTGGTCAACGGCAGCCCGGTGAGCGGCACCATCGGCTACCAGAACGCCTACATCAAGCAGAACGGCCTGCTGCTCGCCAGCACCACGCCCACGCTGATCAGCGGCGGCGGCACCGTCAACCAGCCCACGGTGAACACCTATAACGACCTGGGCGAACTGAGCAAAACCACCGGCACCGTCAACGGCACCAGCCAGACCCAGGTGATGGCCTACACCGCCGGCGGCCAGATGGCGCAGCAGAGCACCACCACCAGCAGCGGCACCGTCACCACCACTTACGAGTCGGTGAACGAACAGCAGCTGGGCAGCGTGGATACGGCCGGCGCCATCAACGTGCTCAGCACCACCGGCGGCTACAGCAACAGCACACAGGGTGCGCAGAACTACACCGTGCGTGCGGGTGACACGCTGCGCTCCATCGCCATGGCGGTGTACGGCAACAGCAACTACGACTACATCCTGGCCGAAGCCAATGGCCTGTCGATCGACAGCACCCTGCCGCTGGGCATGGTGCTGCGCATTCCGCAGGTCACCACCAGCACCAATGCCTACGACAACTTCCAGCCGTACTCGCAGGGCACCTTGCTGGGCGGCGGCGCGGCGGCGTTCGATACGGCCGGGCAGGCGGTGGCTTTGTCGATCGAGGCGCAGCTGAGCCAGCAGTCGGCCTTGGCCAAGACGGTGGCGCAGATCGAGCAGGCCGCGCAGCAGTGGGCCGCGCAGCAGGCGGCGGCGCTGGCGGCGCAGCAGGCCGCGGCGAAGGCGGCCGCGGCGGCGCAGATGGCGGCGGCGCAGGCGGCGTCGGCGCAAGCCGCGGTGCAGGTGGCGTTGGCGGCGAAGCAGGCTGCGCAGCAGGCGGAGGACGATGCGAGGCAGAAGGAGGCCGAGCAGCAGGCGGACCAGGCTGCAGCGGATGCGGCGAATCCTGGCAATGCGATTGCCGGGCTGTTCGGATCCGGCGGGGGTGGCAATACCGTCACCAACCCGTTCAACTCCTCGTATATCCCGCCGATTCCTGCCGACGACGGCATCGATATCAGCGGCGACCTGAACTTCGACGACAGCTCGGGCGGCGATGATGGCTGGGGCAGCTCCGACGATGGCTGGGGCGGTTTCGGCAATTACTTCGGCGGCAATTACGACACCGGGTCGTCGTATGACTATGGTTCTTACGGCAACGATTGGGGCGCCGATGATTGGGGTTCGGGCGATACGGGTAGCACCGATGAAACCGGCAGCAATGACGCTGCCGATAACAGCGGTGACACCACGTCGGACGATCCCTCGCCGTATGAGCAGCAGATTGCGCTGGATGACCAGCAGATTGCGGATTCGGAGCAGCAGATAGCGGCGTCGGTGCAGCAGATTGCGGTGTCGAATGAGCAGGTGACGCAGGCGAACGATGCGCAGGCGCAGGCTAATGCGGAGTATGCGCAGTATCAGGGGCAGTATCAGCAGGCGGTGCAGGAGGCGCAGCAGGCGCAGGCAGAGGCGACGCAGCTTGGGAGTACATTGGCAAGCGCTATGACCGTTGGGGCCATGAATTCGTGGTCAGATCCTGACGTTAGCCATATCAATCTGCAGAGTCAGCAGGATGTGTGGGCCGCAGCGGCTTTGGAGTCATCTAGCCAGTCTGGTGGCTCGGAGCTGAGCAATTTCATAGCGCCAGGCAATAACAGCGTCGGTAGTACCGCTATGAGCGCAATTCCTTACGGCGGCTATCAGGGAGATTTACTCGGTGTTGGGCCAGCGGACTATCAAGGTGGTCCCGTTTACTCTTTGCATCCGCTCGACTACACATTGCCTGCCTATCAGTCGGCAGAAACGTTTGCGTCACAAGACGAATCGCCCGCAACGGTGGTCAATCTCAACCCGTCGAACGTATTTTCACAGGGCAATCCATCCTGGCTCAGCCAGGCGGACGATCAAATTCATGGATTCAATGAAATCGTTCGCAACGAACTGGCGGACGAAGGAGCCCAAGATCTTCATGACGGCAATCAGGCCGCTTTTGTTTGGGGGGGCATTAAATACTCCTTCTATCAGACCTTTATGCCCGACAGCGTCGAGCAGGGGGTTGTCGGAATAGTAGGAGGCAAAGTGGCTGGCGCTGGTATCGGCTATCTCGCCAAGGGAGCGGTTTCCATTGCGCCAATCCTAGGACGTGATGTTGGTAGCCTGGCCGGAGATGTGGGCAAGTCGGTAGGAGGCTTGCTCGATAACTTGCGTGGTTCGGCTGGCAGCGTCGATACTCTCCCGGGCCCAGAAGCCCCAGGCGAGATGCCTGAGGCACCGGAAGCTGTTCCAAACAGTACACCTCCAGTTCCAAACACGGGACTTACTGGCGTGCCGATCAATGGGGCCACTAGGAGCGTTCCACTTGGGTTTGAATCTGAGACCCAATTCCACGCTGCTTCGCAAGAGCTTATAGATGCGATGGCTGAGAATGGATTTAACGATGCGACTGTTGGTGTGCGAGGAAGCTCAGTCACCGGCTTTGGCAGCAATCCGCGAAGCCCGACGTTTGGACAGCCATTTGGTCCATCAAGCGACATTGATCTTTTTGTCGAAAGTTCGGATGTGGTGTCTGCATTCAAGAACCAGCCGAACTTCATACACCCTGATCGCATGATCGATGCCTATCCCAATCTTGACGCATGGAGTCAAAAATGGAGTGAGATACTTGGTAGGCCAGTATCCCCCGCCGCCTGGAAACCGGGCGCGCTTCCGTCAACTCCTGCTATTTTGGTTAAGCCGCAATGAAGCATGTGAATCTGTTAATGGCCTCGGTGCCGGAAGAGACGATGGCTACGCTGGCAGCGAAGATATTTCCGCTGCTTGGTGTTGCGTCTTATGAAGAGCGTTTTGGTAGCCATTATGTGGAAGAGCGCTATTTTCTTGGCGAAACCGATCAGGTTGAGGTTAAGGTCATGCTTTCCGATGACCAGGATCATTCGGACCGGCCGTTCTGGGTCCGAATAAGTGCCCGGGGAAATGGCATGGACTTGGGCGATGAGCTCATTGAAAAGCTAGTCCGAGAGAGGCTTCTCCCATCGGGCTTACGAGTGGCGCGAATCGACAAATTTGGACAGGTTGGAGAGCGGAGGTCCGACTACTAAGGCTACTGGATATTGATGTCTCTAAGGCATCAGCTGATTGATGTTCTCGCTGTAATCGAGGGGATATCGCGCGACCACGATCGAGCTGTTGCCTGGCTGCAGGAGCCGATCGCGACGTTTGGCGGCAAGACTGCACTAGAGCTGGTCGCCGAAGGCCGCACCGAGGACCTGTTGGGTTCCTGGCCTCGGTCGAATCTGGCTATGTCGGCTGAATCGGCGGCCCACGACGAGCACGTGACATCGGTAGCGCGATGATCTGCTACCGATGTCACGCACGGAGAGGTTGATGAGCTACGCCACCGACGACAGGCCGATAAAGGGCTGGAGGTAGTTAAAGAGCCGTCTGCTCATTTAACTACCTCCGGCCATTTTTGGGGACTCATAACTAATTTTCATCCACGGTGAGCGGTATGGGCGGCGACATCTTTGAAAAAGTCGACTCAAGGACGGATCCAGATTGGATCGTTAAAGAGTTCTTCAACTCAATTTATTTCCAAGGTCGTTTCCTTTGGGCTCTTCCGTTGATTTTGGAAAGGAAGGGTTGTGGTGTTAATGAGGATTACTGTTTTTTCCCTGACGATTCCGATCCGAGTCCTGAGTACCACTTCAGTGGAGTGAAGGTTGGGTTGATGGATAGCGAGAAATTGCTAACAGAGGAGGATCTGTCAAAATTTCTTCATGAGGCTTGCGACAAGTATGTGCTCTTACATCCAGAAGATAAGTCGCAGCTAGAAGGGATTATGGAGGAGGCATCTTTAAGGGGGCATTCGATAAGGTCCGATAAAGGGCCGGAGGTAGTTAAAGAGCCGTCTTTTCGTTTAACTACCTCCGGCCCTTTTTTTGGGGATATGGTTCTAACAGTGGTGGCACAGAAGAGGTTTTCGTACACCTGCTATCGAGATGAGCATGATGCATTCATCCTGTCAGTTCTTTGTGGGCGGGCTGGGATGTATGAATTGAACATTCCCCTTTCTGTCGAGGATGCTCAGAGAGCGCAAGCCGACGGTGAGTTCCTGGATGACTTGGCTGAGTCAGTAAGAGCTAACCCGCAAGATTATTCGACAAGGAGCATCGCGCTAAAGCGATGAGGGGATACGGAGGACAATGCCAGTAAGGCCGGTTGTTCTACCGCCCGTTTCTTATCGGATGGTGGACGTATAGAAATGGTGGTCAATAACTTGGGGCATTCGTGTGATCCGCTTCTTTGATCGTGTAGTCGCCGGGACAGGCTGGTTCTTTCTGTGGAACTCTCGTTTCGGCGTGCACGGCAATGTGTCTGATCGAAGCTTGCGGGCGGCATGTTGGACCGCTATGCATCTGGCGATGTCTCTCTATACATTGGCGAGCGTCCTGGCATTCTTGGCTGCCGGGCACGGCTTTATGTCATGGATTGATGACTTGGGACTCTGCGCTGCCGAACGGGATTCTTGCGGCGGCGTAGGAGTTGCTGTCGCAGTGTTTTTTCTTGTCCCGTCTTTTGCAATGTCATTGTACGCAAGGCAGCGATATGCGTCCTTTGTAGGCGATAAGGCGCGAGGCGTAGAATACTTTTTATACTTCCTGACCGGCCTATTTTTCTTCTTCGCTTTTCTTGCAAACTTCTGGCTCGTCACATCTGCTGTGTCGCTTCTTGTCCAGATGTTTCTGTGGGGCTGGTTCTTTCGAAAGGGCCGGGATCTAATGCCTCAGAGCTAGATGATTACCGCTGCACCGAGCACATGCCATGTCGCTGCATCCAACCCCGCAATAGCTTGCGAACCCACGCCCTTCCTTGACAGCCCCGATACCCCTCGATAGAAAATCGACAGCCGGACGCAAGGTCCGGCCTGACCAGGGATCGGGAGTGCGAAGGCAGTGCATCGCCGCCGCACTTCCCGCGAATCATGTCGAACAGATGGGACGTCTGTGGATTCTCAAGGGGAAACCATGCATCGGAGTGGCCCGGCATTGAGGGCGGTTGGTTTGTGGCTCGCGCTTTGCGCGCCGGTACTGACCAGTGCGCAGAACGGCCTGCCGCCAACGCATGCCGTGGCGCAGGACCTCACTTACAACGCGCAGTTTCCGCCGCGTTTCCCGCCGGGTGCCGCCCAGGCCGGGCACTTCGGGAAAGTGCTGCTGCTGGTTCTGGTGCAGGCCGATGGCAGTACCGGTGAGGTCAAAGTGGAACGCAGCAGCGGCTATGCGGATCTCGATGCCAGCGCAGTGAGCGTGGCGAAGCATTGGCGCTTCATACCCGCTGCGAAAGACGGCGTGCCGGTGGCCGGCTGGGCGCGGGTGCCGGTGGACTTTCATGCCAATGCGCCCGCTGCCGCCGGCAGCAGCGCGCAGGCCGGCGGTGGTGATCAGGCGGATCGCTTTGAAGCCAATCGCCTGCTGCTGGCGGCGGTCGCGGGTGACGATGAGGCGAAGCAACGCCTGGACCATACCGATGCCGCCAAGCTGCCCGCGCTGGAGGACGGCAAGCTGTTCGTCCTGTCGAAGCAGCAGCCGGATCAGCGCGCTGCGCTGATCGAGCGCGCGTCGCATGGCGACACGCTTGCTCAATACCTGGTTGGAGCCATTTACGAGACCGGTTATGGGGTCGACAAGGATCCTTCCGCCGCGGTCGACTGGTTCCGCAAGTCCGCCGATGCCGGTAACCCGGTAGGGCAATACAAGCTCGGCCAGCTTTACGAAAGCGGGTGGCATGTTTCGAAAGACCCGAAGCAGGCGTTCGAGCTCTACATGAAGGCGGCCAGGCAGAACATGGCTGCCGCGCAGCATGCGGTCGGGCGGTTCTATGAGCACGGCATCGTGGTCGCGCAGGATTATCAGGAGGCTCTTTCCTGGTACCGGAAGTCCGCGGCTGCGGGCAATCCGAATGCGCAGACGAGCCTCGGCTATTTGTATCAGCAGGGGCTGGGCGTGCCTGCCGACGAGAAGGCCGCTTTCGACTGGTTCCAGCAGGCGGCGCGGCAGGGGCAGCCGGTGGCATCGTTCAATCTGGGCCTGATGTACGTCAAGGGACAGAGTGTGCTGCCAAACCGCCGGGCGGCGATTCCGCTGTTCGAGAAGGCGGCGGAAGCGGGGCTGGCGCCGGCGCAGTACAGCCTTGGGTTGATCTATGAGCAGAATGTCGAGGTTCCCGCCGACTATGCCAAGGCTCTTCAGTGGTTTTCGATCTGCCTGGCCGGCGGCGACCAGCAATGCTCCGATCACCTCGAAACGGCTCACCAGCACGCCACGCCCGCGCAGGTGGCGGAAGGCGAATCGGCGGCGCGCGACTGGCTGGCGCATCACGCCGCGCGTGCTCCGCATTGAAGCTTTTCATAAGGGGCCGAAGGTAGTTGGGATGGCGCGACCGCTTTTCCAAAAGCTGCGCGCATCAAGGGGATTGTGACCGTTGCTACGAAGCCTGACGAACAGATCGGGACGATGTAACTGACGGCGATTTATATGGGCCTGGTCGCCCCGCTCGGCTTGATAGCTATCCCCATGAGCCTGGGCGGCGTCTATCTCTTTGCCGGCGCCACGAGATGCGTCGCCATTGCTGCCGGCGGTATCGCTGGCTTCCTTGTGGCTCTTCATCTGTGAGGTCGTTCAAGGCGGTGCAGGACATGCGTTCCTGCTTCACGTCAACCCTGCAATGCCATCGGATATGTCTGTAAATGGTGCCAATTGGGCACAACGCATGGGTGCCCCTACAGACAACCCAAAATCGATTTGATAGTTTCGCAGGCGTTGCTCGCGGTGTGTTTTCAAGGCGCGTCGCGAGCAGCCATGGCAGCAATTGCTGTGAGAAGCGCGGGTCGCAGGAGGTGCAACTCCTACGACCCGCTGACCATCACCAACTAACCAGGAGTTGATCATGGCTGTGCCAGATCATACGGGATTCGCACGCTCGCCGATCCCCAGGGCGACACACCCACCGGCCATCCGGGCCGTCCGACGACTGCGCGGACGCGGTTGAAGAACCGCGGTTTAAGAGTTTTCGTAGGAAAGAATCCGAGCCGTCTTACCCGGCACGTCGCCTTGCGCGACGGCGAAAACCTCTGACGCCGCAACCCACTTCCTCAATCAAGCCGCCCGGCGCCCCCTCCAGGGGCCGCCGGTAAACCCCGAGCCCGTAAGGTCGGCGGCGCGTCGTGCTGTCTGGCGGCGCGCCGTTTTACGCGGCGGGGCGCGGTGCTTAGCAAGGAGTTGCTTATGGATATGTTTGGCGAACCGTGGATCGTGCGTAACGCTGTTTATTATTCCGACCCGGAAGCGGGGCCGGATGCTTTGTTGAACGATGCGACGGAGTGGTTGCAGTACGCCTATCACTCGATTCGGGTTCTGGCGGATTTGGTGCAAGAGGACCGCGATATCGATACGAAGCGCTTGCCCGTGATGCTGGAGGGGATCGGGGTGTTTATCGATATGGGCGCAAGGTGTGCGGCGCAGGCGCATTTGCGGATGCAGTGGTTGGAGGTGCAGGAGGAGCCGGAAAACCCGAGTTCTCCGCCATAGCGATGGCCATCGTCAACGGCTGGCGTAGGTTGGGGTGAGCCGCAGGCGAACCCCAACGTTGAGGGACGCTTGACATGTTGGGGTTCGCCTGCGGCTCACCCCAACCTACGCCGTGTTACAACCGGGGCGGACAAAATGGCGTGGGAGTGCTTAACTTGCCTCGCATTTCCCAGGGCCACGAATTGCATGCCAGTAATTGACCGTCTCTTCCAGGCCGCCTACCCGGGCGCATCCGAGTCTGTAGCAAAAGGGCAGCTTTCCCGTACCGAAGCCCTGGCTCTCTCCCGCCAATTCATCCAGCACCACCACCCCGACGCCATCGCCGCCTACGGCTTTGGCTCCGCCTTCAGCGATAACTTTCGCCCACACTCGGACCTCGACCTGGTCGTAGTGCTCCCCGAAAGCACGGCGCTGCGCAGCCGCTGCCTGATGTTCGACGGCGTGCCGATCGAGGCCCATATCTTCGGTGCGGACGGGATCGACCCGATTATCCATTTCTCGCGCCGGCACGGGAATGCGACGGTGCTGTTGCCGGTCGCGCATGGCGAGGTGCTGGTGGATTCGCACGGGCAAGCGGAAGAGATCAAGCGCCGCTTTATCGCAGCGTTTGCAGCGGGGCCCGGGGGGGCCGATCCGAAGCTGATCGATACGCTGCGCCACTTCGTCACTACGCAGTTGCTGGATCTCTCCGGCGGGCTGGTGCCGGCGGAGGCCTTGATGGTGGCGACCGGGGTGTATCCGTCATTGCTGCAGTTGCTGTTTTTGTCGAGCCGGACGTGGCGGCATCGGGGGAAGTGGGCGGTGCGGTATGGGGAGGCGATCGTCCAGGAGATGTCGGCGAAGGTTGCGCAGGCTTATGCGAAGGCGGTGGCCGGGGATTTCGAGGAATTCATGGCGTTGGCGGTGGGGATACTCGATCGTGCCGGTGGGCCGCTGTGGGCGGGGCATGAAGAGGAATTGGTTTTGCAGAAGGGGCGGTAAGGGGACGGCGACGCGGCGCCCTGTGTTGCGCCGGTTCGGCCCCATCGTCATCCCGGCGTAGGCCGGGATCCAGTGGCGGCATGGCCAGATTGTCGCGAAGAACTTCAGGGGCAAAAACGTTGGACGCATTCCCCTGGATGCGCCGCCTCGCTACTGGATCCCGGCCTGCGCCGGGATGACGAGTAGGGAGGGCTTTCTTTATGCCTTCTATACGCGCTTCGGTTTAGCGCATACCGCTTCTTTATGCGCGCCGCCGCCACAATGGCGGCATGCATTCCATCCTCGCGCGGACGCCCCGCTCATCGTTGCGCGGCCTGCTTTCCGCCGTGGTCGCCTGCGCACTCGCCACCGTGGCGGCTGGCCTGCTGCTGCGAGTGTTCGACCTCTCCAACGTGGTCGCGCTGTTCCTGTTCACCGTGGTGCTGGTGGCATTGCACTGGGGCAAGCTGGCCGGCGCCGCGGCGGCGCTGGTGGGTGTGCTCAGTTTCGATTTTTTCTTCGTGCCGCCGGTTTATTCCTTCCATGTATCGGATGCGCAATACCTGTTCACCTTCGCGCTCACCGTGGCGGTGGCGTTCGTCACCGGCCGCAGTGCGGAGCTCGCGCGCGAAGCGCGGTTGCGGGTGGAAGGGGAGCGGCTGCGGCATGCCTTGCTGGCTGCGGTTTCGCATGATCTGAAGACGCCGCTCACCGCGATACGTGGCCTGGCCGAGACGCTGGAATCGCCGGATCGAAGGCAAGCCGAGGTGGCGCGTGCCATTCGCCAGCAGGCGGATGCGCTGCATCGGCAGGTGGGCAATCTGCTGGATATGGCGCGGATGCAGGAGCAGGGCGTGCGGCTGCAGCTGGAGTGGCAGGCGATCGGCGAGGTGGTCGAGTGTGCGTTGGCGGCAGTGGTGGGGCTTGGCGAGCGAAAGATTCGTGTTGTTATGCAACCGGCGTTGCCATTGGTGGAGCTGGATGCCTGCCTGTTCGAGCGTGTGCTGATCAACCTGCTGGATAACGCGGCCAAGTACACGCCGTATGACGCGACGATCGAGATTGGCGCTGGCGTGGTGGGCGGGGCGTTAGTCGTGCATGTGCAGGATGACGGCCCCGGCTTGCCACCTGGCATTGCGCCTGAAGCGCTGTTCCAGCCATTCACGCGTGGCGCGCGCGAGTCATCCATCGGTGGCTCGGGGCTGGGTCTGGCGCTATGCAGGCGCATCGTGGAAGCCCACGGTGGTGCGATGCATGCTGTCCCGGGGCTTCCCGCCGGCGCCCGCTTCGAGATACGCCTGCCTTTGCGGTGCCCGCCCTCTATCGAACGGGAACGTGACTGATGAACCGGCCACGCATCCTGATGGTGGAGGACGAGCCGGATATCCGCCGCTTCGTGCGCATGGCCTTGGAGCGCGAAGGGATGGCGGTGTTCGAAGCGGGCAATGTGTGGGATGCCCGGATCGCCGCTGCCACTCGGCAACCGCAAGTCGTCGTTCTCGACCTGGGCCTGCCCGATGGCGACGGCAAGGACTTCATACTCGACCTGCGCGGCTGGTCCAGCGCACCGGTGCTGGTGCTGTCGGCGCGTGAGCATGAGCAGGAGAAGGTGGCGGCGCTGGAAGCCGGCGCCGACGATTATCTGGCGAAGCCATTCGGCGTGGCGGAGCTGATTGCACGCGTGCGTGCACATCTGCGCCGGGCAAGCCTTGTTGCGCAGCATGGAGCGGAGCTGTCGACTGTCCACTTCGGCGAAGTGGCAGTTGATCTCGCCACTTACGAAGTGCAACGCCACGGCACACCAGTCCACCTCACGCCCATCGAATTCCGTCTGCTCGCGGCGCTGATCCGCGGCCATGGCAAGGTGCTCACGTATCGACAGCTGCTGCTGGCCGTATGGGGGCCGGGGTATGCCGACCGGCCCCACTACGTCCGCGTCTACATGAACAACCTGCGCCAGAAGCTGGAACACGATCCGGCACGTCCTTGCCATCTGATTACCGAGCTGCAGGTGGGTTATCGGCTGGCGGGCATCCGGCGCGAAGACACCGTGCCCGCCATGCCTCCGCTAGAACGTCGCCTTGACGCCCGCCACCACGCGTGAACCGTAGATATCGCCGGAGCCATGCGCGCTGGTATCCCAGTAGCGCAGATCGAGCGAAGTGTGGTCGTTGATGGCCCAGGTCAGGCCGAGGTTCCAGGTGTTGTAGGCGAAGCGGCTGGCGCTGCCGTCTTCGTGGACAGTGGCGTGGGCGATGGATTGGCGACCCCAGGCGGCGGAGGCGCGCCAGGTGGCGTCGATGGCGTAGCTGATGTTGGCCTCGCCGTAGGTGGCGCGCCTGGAGATGCCTGGGAAGTTGGGGGAGTGATAGGCGGCCACGCCTAGGGTGACCGGGCCGAAGATGCGCGAGGCCCGCAGATAGGTTTCCGCGTACGACTCGCGCAGGCCGCGGGGCTGGTGGCGGTAGCCGTAGTAGATGTAGCCGAGGTCGAAGTTGATGCCCGCAACGGTAGGGCGCCAGCCGCCGTAGAGATCGATCTCCTGGCTGGTGCGGGTGTCGCCGGAAGGCGAGAAGTCGATGTTCGACGTCCACGCGCCCAGATACCACTGCTTGTCGTAGGTGACGTCGGCGCCGGCGAAGCCGGAGGGGCGCTCGTTGGTCTGGCTGATGCCGCGGAAAACATAATCGGATTGCGCGCCAGCGTTGAAGGTGGCCTGCCATGCGCTGGCATCTTGCGCATGGGTTTGCGTGGCGGCGCCGGCTAGCAGCACGGCCAGCGCGAGAGAAGAAACGTGGTTCATCGTGATCATCCGCAGGAAGCGGTGCGCGAGCGGGCTTGCGCACCGAGTGGAAACTGCTGCGGATGCTAGGAATGGCCGTCTAAAGACGGCGGTGGATTTTGGCGGCGGATATCAAGACCGCATCAAGAATTCTCGCGAGCCGCCCGCCTTTGCTCCCCTCTCCCCTCCGGGGAGAGGGCTGGGGTGAGGGGCCGGGCGGAGTCGTGAGCTGAGGGTCAGGAAAGCCTAAGAGCTTTTTCCTCACTTCGTAGCAAGGCCGTGGCTAGAGCGACCCCTCATCCGGCTGCCGCCACCTTCCTCGCTCCTCAAAACCGCGCACATCCCTGTGCGCTCCCCGCGTGCTCCCCGGAGGGGAGAAGGGGTTCTTTCTATGGGGCTGTCAGCACCACCAGGCGGCGATATTTTCGACGATCGCTTCCAAAGGAGCAGTCGCGCGCACCGACAACACGTGCTGCTCGTTGTGCGGTGATTCCAGATCCCGAAACTGACTCTCGATCAACGTCGCCGGCATGAAATGCCCACGACGATGCGCCACCCGCTCTCGGGCCTCATCCGGCGTCAACTCGAGATACACAAATCCCAGCTCAGGCACCGCCGCCCGCAGCATGTCCCGATAGCGCCGCTTCAACGCCGAGCAAGCCAGCAC
Source organism: Dyella sp. SG609 (assembly GCF_012275375.1). GTDB lineage: Bacteria > Pseudomonadota > Gammaproteobacteria > Xanthomonadales > Rhodanobacteraceae > Dyella_D > Dyella_D marensis. Next base: position 216,992 of record NZ_JAAZQJ010000004.1, read on the forward strand.
CACGGTTTCGCCACCGGCCACCGCTTTGGCCAACTCCTCGCCAAGCCGCGCCAACCACCCCGCGCGGTCCGCATCGTCCAGCGGAATGCCCGCACTCATCTTGCGAATATTGCTTTCCGGATGAAACGCGTCGCCCTCGATCATGCGCGCGCCAACACGTTCGCACAGCGCAATGCCCACCGTGGACTTGCCGCAACCGGCCACGCCCATCACCACTACGGCAGGCATCGCCGTCATGGCGATTACTTGAAGAACGTCGAATTAAACATCACCCCAAGCACATGCATCGCCGCCTCGTCCGTCAGCTCCTTCGGGATCGTCTCGTTGAAGAAGCGCATGCCGTCGATCAAGGCCATGGTGCCGAACGCAAGATCCTTCGGCGGAGCGGGTGGCTCCGTGCCCATCATCTTGTAGAACTGCTCGATGATCGAAGCGATATCGTCGCGCTTTTCCAGGCAATAGGCATTGAGGCGCGCGCGGAACTTGGCGTCGCGCAGGGCCAGCACGCGGGCTTCGGCCCACAGGATGAAATTCTTTTCGTCGCGGTAGACCTGCAGGTAGTACTGCGAGATCTGCGCCTGCATGTCCGCGATGGACAGCGGGGCGTCGAGGATCTTCTGCAGATCCTGCTGCACGCACTGATGGTCCTGGCTGAGCAGGGCGATGAACAGCTCGGCCTTGCTCTTGAAGTTGGAATAGAACGCGCCGCGGGTATAGCCGGCGTGCGCGGCGATGTCCTCGACGCTGGCGGCGGCGAAGCCTTTCCTGGCGATCACATGGGCGGCCGCTTCGAGCAGACGCTGGTTGGTCTGGTCGCGGCTTTCTTCGCGGGTCAGTCGTTTACGTGCCATGGGGCGATCCTAGCACGTAGGCCGAAAGTCACCATTTGGATGCTTTCTTGAATTCAAATACAACACTGTATTAGAGTGCGGCGACGTATCAAGGCGCTGGCAGCGGCATGGCCCGGCGCCGGCACCCCCGTCCCCGCCTTACCAGGAGTTGGCTCGTGACCTACCCCCTATCCACAGCGGGCGCCCGCCGCCCCGCGGCGTGGCTGGCTGCCGCCGCGGCGCTGGCCCTGCTGGCCGGCTGCGGCCACAAGGCCCCGGACGCCGAGGCCGCGCGGCCGGTGATCGCGCTGCCGGCGCCTGCCGCCGACGGCGCGCAGACCCTGCGCTTCCCCGGCGAAATCCACGCCCGCTACGAAATGCCGCTGGCCTTCCGCGTACCCGGCCAGCTGATCTCCCGCGAAGCGCGCCTGGGCGACACGGTGAAGAAGGGCGAGGTGCTGGCCCGCCTCGACGATGCCGACGCCGGCAAGAACGAAGCCGCCGCCCGCGCCGCGCTGGACGCGGCCGAACACCGCCTGAGCTTCGCCACCCAGCAGCGCGACCGCGACGAGGCGCAGGCCAAGGAAAACCTGATCAGCCAGCTGCAGCTGGACCAGACGCGCGATGCCTACGCCTCCGCGCTGGCCGCGCAGACGCAAGCCAAGCAGCAGTACGAACTGGCACGCAACCAGAGCCGCTACAACGCGCTGATCGCCGACCGCGACGGCGCCATTACCAGCGAGCACGCCGAAGTGGGCCAGGTGCTGGCGGCGGGGCAGGCGGTGTTCGGGTTTGCGTGGTCCGGCGAGCGCGATGTGTACGTGGACGTGCCGGAAGACCGCGTCGCCAAGATCCAGCCGGGGCAGCCGGCCAAGGTGAGCCTGCTGTCGGTGCAGGGCCAGCCGCTGGCTGCGCACGTGCGCGAGGTGGCGCCGGCGGCCGATCCGCAGACGCGCACCTATCGCGTGAAGCTCGGCCTGGATGCACCGGATCCGCACGTGCGGCTTGGGATGACCGCCGACGTTGCGCTCGCGGGCGATGCGCCCACGGCCAAGGCCGTGCGCCTGCCCGCCACCGCGCTGTTCCACGAAGGCGAGCGCCCCGCGGTCTGGGTGGTGCGCGCCGCGGATGCCACGCTCGAACTGCGCCCGGTCACCGTGCTGCGCTACGGCGAGCGCGACGTGCTGGTCGGCAGCGGCCTGGAAGCCGGCGAGCGCGTGGTGATGCAGGGCGTGCATGCGGTGAGCGCGGGCGAGAAGGTGGCCCCGATGGCGCCGCCGCATGCCGAGGACAGCCCGCTATGACGCAGCCGTCCAGCCAGGAAAGCGGCCACGAAGAAGGCCGCTTCAATCTCTCCGCGTGGGCGCTGCGCCATCAGTCCTTCGTGATCTTCTTGATGGTGATGATCACCGTCTTCGGCATGCTCTCGTACAGCCGGCTGTCGCAGTCGGAGGACCCGCCGTTCACCTTCAAGGTGATGGTGATCCAGAGCTTCTGGCCCGGCGCCGACGCCAAGCAGGTGCAGGACCAGGTTACCGACCGCATCTCGCGCAAGCTGCAGGAAACGCCGTCGATCGATTTCCTGCGCAGCTATTCGCGTCCGGGCGAATCGCTGATCTTCTTCAACATCAAGGATTCCGCGCCGGCTTCCAGCGTGCCCGACACCTGGTACCAGGTGCGCAAGAAGGTGGGCGATATCCGCGCGCAGCTGCCACCGGGCGTGCAGGGGCCGTTCTTCAACGACGAATTCGGCGACGTCTACACCAACATCTACGCGCTGGAAGGCGACGGCTTTACGCCGGCGCAACTGCACGACTACGCGGACCAGCTGCGCGCCGAACTGCTGCGCGTGCCGGGCGTGGGCAAGGTCGATTTCCTCGGCGACCAGAACCAGCGCATCACCATCGAGATGCCGAACGCGCGCCTGTCCAAGCTCGGCATCAGCCCGCAGCAGATTGCCGAGGCGATCAATGCGCAGAACGCGGTGGCTTCGGCCGGCGTGATGAGCACGGCGGACGACCGCGTGTATGTGCGCCCCAGCGGCCAGTTCAACGACATGGCCGCGCTGGAGAACACCTTGCTGCGCGCCGGCGGGCAGACCTTCCGCCTCGGCGATATCGCCACCATCCGCCGCGGCTACGACGACCCGCCCGGCCAGCAGATGCGCTTCATGTCGCAGCAGGTGCTGGGCGTGGGCATCACCATGCAGCCGGGTGGCGACGTGATCCATCTGGGCAAGGCGCTGGACGAAGCCACCGCCAAGTTGCAGCAGCGCCTGCCCGCGGGCTTGAAGCTGGCGGAAGTGACCAGCATGCCGCACGCCGTGGCGCATTCGGTGGACGATTTCCTGGAGTCGGTCGCCGAAGCCGTGGCGATCGTGCTGCTGGTCAACCTGCTCAGCCTGGGCCTGCGCACCGGCATGGTGGTGGTGATCTCGATTCCCTTCGTGCTGGCCGCCACCGCGCTGTGCATGGAGCTGATGGGCATCGGCCTGCACAAGGTTTCGCTGGGCACCCTGGTATTGGCATTGGGCCTGCTGGTGGACGACGCGATCATTGCGGTCGAGATGATGGCGGTGAAGCTGGAGCAGGGTTGGAGCCGGGCGCGTGCCGCCGCTTTTGCCTATACCAGCACCGCGTTCCCGATGCTCACCGGCACGCTGGTGACGGTGTCGGGCTTCCTGCCGATCGCGCTGGCCAAGTCGGGCACGGGCGAGTACACGCGTTCGATCTTCGAGGTATCGGCGATCGCGCTGCTGCTCTCGTGGCTGGCGGCGGTGATCGTGATCCCGCTGCTCGGTTATCACTTCCTGCCGGAGCACCACGCGCGCGTGCAGCCGGGCAGCGAGTGGTGGGCGCGCTTCATGCCAGCGCGCTGGAACGAGGCGCGGCGGGCGAAGGCGAAGACGCGGCCGGAGCATGGCGGCGATATCGAGATCTACGACACCGCCTTCTACCAGCGCTTCCGCCGCACGCTCGATTACTGCCTGAAGCACCGCGTGCTGGTGCTGGTGGTGACGGTGGCGCTGTTCGTGGTGTCGATGGCGGGTTTCGGCCTGGTGCCGAAGCAGTTCTTCCCCAGCTCCGACCGCTCCGAGCTGCTGGTCGACCTGCGCCTGCCCGAAGGCGCCTCGTTCGACGCCACCCTCGTACAGGTCAGGCGCATGGAGCACGTGCTGAAGGACCGCAAGGAGGTGGCGAACTACGTCAGCTTCGTCGGCAGCGGCGCGCCGCGCTTCTACCTGCCGCTGGACCAGCAGCTGGCGCAGCCTAACTTCGCGCAGTTCGTGGTCACGGCGAAAGACGTGGAGAACCGCGAGGCGCTGGCCAAGGTGCTCGACGGCGTGCTGGCCCGCGACTTCAGCGCCGTGCGCACGCGTGTGAGCCGGCTGGAGAACGGCCCGCCGGTGGGCTTCCCGGTGCAGTTCCGCGTCAGCGGCGACGATATCGCCACGGTGCGCGGCATCGCCGAGAAGATTGCCGGCGTGATGCGCGCCGACCCGCGCACGCGCAACGTGCAGTTCGACTGGGACGAGCCGGCGGAGCGCTCGGTGCGCTTCGAGATCGACCAGACCGCGGCGCGCCGCCTGGGCGTGAGTTCGCAGGACGTGGCCGACTTCCTCGCCATGTCGCTGTCCGGCACCACCATCACGCAGTACCGCGAGCGCGACAAGCTGATCGGCGTGGATCTGCGTGCGCCGAAGAATGAGCGCGTGCATCCGGATCAGATCGAGCGGCTGGCCTTGCCCACCCCGGGTGGCGCGGCCATTCCCCTCGCGCAGCTGGGCAAAGTGCATTACGGCCTGGAATACGGCGTGATCTGGGCGCGCGACCGCCAGGCCTCGATCAATGTGCAGTCCGATACGCGCAACGGCGCGCAGGGCCTGGACGTGACCAATGCGATCGATGCCAAGCTGGGCGAGCTGCGCAAGGGCCTGCCGGTGGGCTATCGCATCGAAGTGGGCGGTTCGGTGGAGCAGAACGCCAAGGCGCAGGGTTCGATCAATGACCAGATGCCGCTGATGGTGATCGCGGTGCTCACCTTGCTGATGATCCAGCTGCAGAGCATCGGCCGTACCTTCATGGTGGTGCTCACCGCGCCGTTGGGGCTGATCGGCGTGATCGTGTCGCTGCTGGTGTTCCGCCAGCCGTTCGGCTTCGTGGCGATGCTGGGCACGATCGCCATGTTCGGCATCATCATGCGCAACTCGGTGATCCTGGTGGACCAGATCGAGCAGGATATCCGCGAAGGGCATCCGCGCTGGGAGGCGATCGTCGGCGCCACGGTGCGGCGTTTCCGGCCGATTACCTTGACCGCGGCCGCGGCGGTGCTGGCCCTGATTCCCCTGCTGCGCAGCAACTTCTTCGGGCCGATGGCGACGGCGCTGATGGGCGGCATCACGGTGGCGACCATTCTCACCTTGTTCTATCTGCCGGCGCTGTATGCGGCCTGGTATCGCGTCAAATCGGATGAAGTGTCGAAGGAGGTGCGGCCATGATGCGCATGCATTGGGCACATGTGGCGGCGCTGGGCGTGGTGGTGGCCTTGGCGGGGTGTTCGTTCGCGCCGTCGGCGAAGCCGCCGAAGATGGCTGATCCGGAGCATTACGCGGTGGCGCCGACGCCGGAGTCCACCGCGGAAGCCGGTGGCGTGGCGCAGCGCTTCAGCCTTGGCCAGCGGGCGGTGCCGGAGTGGTGGAAGGCTTACGGATCAGCCAAGCTCGATGCGCTGGTGGACGAAGGGCTGCAGCGCAGTCCTTCGCTGGAAGCAGCGCGGCATACGCTGGAATCGGTACGCCAGCAGTATCGCGCGGTGGTGGGCGATGCGTTGTGGCCATCGCTCGATGCGGGTGGCCAGGCGACGCGCGAGCGTGCGCTGGGGCTGCCGAATGTCGGCAAGCCCACCAATATCTACAACGTGTATGCCGGGCAGCTGCAGCTGAGCTACGACTTCGACCTGTTCGGCGTATCGCGCAATGAAGTGAAGCAGGCGGCGGCGCAGGTGGATGCGCAGTCGTATCAATTCGATGCGGCGCGGCGTGCGCTGGCGGCGAATATCGTGATCTCGGCGGTGACGGCCTCGGCCTTGGCGGAGCAGGTCGAGGCCACGGAGCGGTTGGCGGCCCTGGCGCGCGAGCAGGTAGAGCTGACCGGCAAGGCGTATCGGCTGGGTGCGGCGGCGAACGAGGATCTGCTCGCGGCGCAGCGCAATGCGGCGGCCATCGAAGGCAGCCTGCCGGGTCTGCGTGCGCAGGCCTTGCGCGAGCGCCATGCCCTGGCGGTGTTGCTTGGGCGTACGCCGGATCAGGCGCCGGAGGTGTTTCCGCTGGCGGAGCTGAAATTGCCGGCCGAGGTTCCCGTGTCGGTGCCGTCGGAACTGCTGCAGCAGCGGCCGGATGTATTGGCGGCGGAAGCGGCGGTGCGTGCGGCCTCCGCGGAAGTGGGCGTGGCGACCGGCAATCTGTTTCCGCACCTGTCGCTGTCGGCTTCGCTGGGTTCGGCGGCGTTCGACCGTTCGAAGCTGTTTACCGGGGCCAGCACGATCTGGGGCGCCACGGCTTCGCTGACGCAGCCGATCTTCCATGGCGGCGCGCTGTGGGCGCAGCGTAAGGCGGCTATCGCTTCTTACGATGTGTCGCTGGCGCAGTATCGGCAAACGGTGCTGGGGGCGTTTCAGAACGTGGCCGATACCCTGACGGCGCTGGAGCAGGATGCGCTGGCGTTGCAGGCAGCGCAGAGCGGGTCGGTGTCGGCGAAGCAGTCGTTTGACGATGCGCGTAGTCGGTATCGGCTGGGTTCGGTGTCGTATCCGATGACGCTGGCCGGCGAGCAGCGTTGGCATAATGCGCGTTTGCAGGAGATCCAGGCGACGGCGCAGCGGTTGGTGGATACGGCAGCGTTATTTCAGGCGATGGGCGAGCCTTCGAGCGACACCCTCCATCCCCCTCTCCCCGCCGGGGAGAGGGTTGGGGTGAGGGGCCGGGCGGAGTGATGCGCTGAGGGTCGAGAAAACCTAAATGCTTTTCTTCTCTTCGTAGATGCGTCGTCGCGAGCACCCGCCCCTCATCCGGCTGCCGCCACCTTCCTCGCTCCTCAAAACCGCGCACATCCCTGTGCGCTCCCCGCGTGCTCCCCGGAGGGGAGAAGGGACTCTGTAGCAAGCATTTCGTTGGCTTGAACTTTTACGGCATCTATATACCTAACCACCCGCGCCGCATCGCTTCTTTACAAGCATGCGGCGCATCATTCCCGCTTCGATGCCGGGAAGGCTTGCGACCGGAGGCCACGGGTCGGGTTTGCGGGCAGCGCCCTGTACCCGCGGCTCCGGCCGCAAACCTTCCCGGCATCGTTGTTTTTCGTTGGCGCTCAGACGAAGCGGTGGATGACTTCTTCCATGCGGTCGCACGATCGCGCCACATGTTTTTGCGGCGACGTTGCAATGCCCAGCAGCAGCCCTGACTTCGCCGCATCCGGTTGCGCATACCACGGCGACAGCGGTGCGGGAGCTAGGCCGAATGGCAGCATGGCCTTGATGATCGCCATATCCGGCGTGCCGTCCGGCAGGTGCAGCAGTACGGCGAGGCCTGCTGTCGATACTTCGAAATCGCGTTCGGCAAGACAGGCCAGCAAGGCGTTGCGTTGGGCGGAATAGAGGTTCTTCATGCGGCGCAGATGGCGCATGTAGTGGCCGTCGCGGATGAAATGCGCGGCCGCCAATTGCACGGCCGGCCACGGCGCCGGTGCGAGGCAGGCGGCCACTTCGGCGAACTGCGCGACCAGCGGGAGCGGGACGACGATAAAGCCCAGGCGCAGGGCAGGGCTGATGGTCTTGCTGAACGAACCGAGGTGAATGACGCGCTGGCCGTGATCCAGCGAGGCGAGTGCCGGTGCGGCGCGCGAGGCGAGCTGCAGTTCGCTCAGATAATCGTCTTCGATAATCCAGGCGCCTTGCCGTCCGGCCCAGTCGAGCAATTGCAGACGCCTGGCCAATGAAAGCGTGGGGCCGAGTGGTGCTTGTTGTCCGGGTGTCACCACCACCAGGGCCGCATCCGGCGCACGCTCGATGCCGGCGTCGACATTCAGCCCTTCGGCATCGACGGGCACCGGTGCGATCTGAAGCTTCGCCAGTTCCAGGCCGTGCCGGGTGAATGGAAAACCGGGGTTCTCCATCCAGACCTTTTTGCCGTCCAGCCCCAGCGCACGCAGCGTCAGGCCAAGGCCGCCGCTGAAACCGCTGGTGATGACGATCTGCGCCGGCAGGCAATGGATGCCGCGCGCAATGGCCAGGTAGGCGGCAATCTCGCGGCGCAGTTCCTGTTCGCCGCGCGGGTCGGGATAAACCACCGACGCATTGGATTCCGCCCGCAGCGCAAACGAACGCACGTTGGTGAACAGCTTGGCCGGCAGCGTTTCCTGCGCGGGCACGCCCATCTGGAAAATCGCCGGCCCCGCGGTGAGTTCCTCGTACATCTCCATGAAGGGGCCGGCGGAGGGCTGTTCGAGTTTTTTCGGCGGGCTGGACGGCCGGTCGGCGACGCGGGTGCCGCTGGTGCGCGAGGCTTCGATCAATTGCGCATCGGCAAGCCGCTCATAGGCCTGGCGCACCGTGCCCCTGGCAACACCCAGTTGCGTGGCCAGGTCGATCCACGACGGCAGGCGCGCGCCCGGGGCCAGCAGTCCGGCTTCGATCGCGGCAGCGATGGCGGCGCGGATCTGTTCGGCCAGCGGCGTCCGGGCGGACCGGTCCAGCGCTATCTGCAGGGGCTTGGCCATGGCGCCATGGTACACACGGAAAGTTGATTCTTGGTTCTGTGCGATGGCCCAGGGGCGGCTCACACTGCGCAGGTCCCGAGGAGACCCGCGGCCGAGAACCTCTCCGCCGCTATCGCAACGTTTTGCCGCGCTGGTTCTGGCCGGCGCCGATTATTCGACAACAACCCGAGGAACTGCAGATGAGCAACCGATTGGATTACAGCAAGGTCGCGCCGGGCGGCGTCAAAGCCCTGGGCGGTGTGTATGGCTATGTGACGCAGAGCAGCTTGCCGCCGGTGCTGGTCGACCTGGTTTATCTGCGCGTCTCGCAGATCAACAACTGCGCGTATTGCCTGGATATGCATACGCGGGATCTGCTGAAGAAGGGCGTGAAGGTGGAGAAGCTGGCCTTGCTGCAGGCCTGGCATGAAGCCGGCGAGCTGTTCGACGAGCGCGAGCGTGCGGCGCTGGCGTGGGCGGAGTCGGTGACGCGGGTGGCGGAAACCGGAGTGCCCGATACGGATTATGCGGCGGTGCGCAAGCTGTTCGATGAGCGGGAGCTGGTGGATCTCACTATCGCCATTGGCTTGATGAATACGTACAACCGGATGGCGATCAGTTTCCGCAATACGCCGCAGGCGGTGCTCGATCTGTAACAACTGGCGCTGGCGGCGTAGGTTGGGGTGAGCCGCAGGCGAACCCCAACCTACGCCAGATGGGTGCCAGGTCAGGGCTTGCCGCCCGCGCGGATAAGCTCCATCACCTCATAGCAAGCCCCCATGGTGTGGTAATCCACCTTGCCCGCCGGGCTCTTTTCATCGTCGTACTTGCGGTTGTCACGCGTGAGGATGCGGAACCACGCACCGTACTTGTGATCGACGAAGTGCTCCCACGAGTAAGCCCACAGCTTCTGATACCACTCGTCGTACTTCGCCTCGCCCGTGCGCGCATGCAACAGCGCCGCCGCGGCCAGCGATTCCGCCTGCACCCAGAAATACTTGTCGTCGTCGCACACGCTGCCATCCGGCGCGAAGCCGTAGGCGATGCCGCCGTATTCCTTGTCCCAGGCGCGATCCAGCGCGGTGTCGAACAGATGCTGCGCCGTCGGCACCAGCCACTTCTCCTCGCGGTTGCGCTCCAGCAGCAGCGGTTCGAGGATCAGCAGCAGCTTGGCCCATTCGGTCTGGTGGCCGGGCTGGAAACCCCAGGGGCGGAACAGGTGCTTGGGATTATCGAGGTTGTATTTCCAGTCGATATTCCAGTCGACGTCGTAGTGCTCCCACACCAGCCCTTCGGCCTTGGCGGCCTGGCGGCGGGTCATGTTGTCGGCCAGGGTGAGCGCGCGTTCGAGATAGCGCGGCTCGTCGCTGGCCTGGTAGGCGGCGAGCATCGCCTCGCACATATGCATGTTGGCGTTCTGGCCGCGGTAGCCGCTGAAGTTCCAGTGCTCGTCGGCCTCGTCGCGGTACAGGCCGAAGTCGGCGTCCCAGTAGCGCTTTTCCAGCAGCTCCCAGGTTTCGTCCATCCACGGGCGCACTTCGGTGAGGCCGGCCTTCAGCGCGGTGGAGTAGGCCAGCAGCACGAAGGCCACGCCGTAGGCGTGATAGGTGCGGTCTTCCGGCTTGCCGTCGCGGATGGTCCAGGCATAGCCGCCGCTGGCGGCGTCGCGATGCACTTCGCGCAGGTAGCGCAGGCCGTGGCGGGCGGCGTCGAGGTATTCGGCGCGCTTGTCGTCGAATTCGCGCGCGGCCATGGCGTAGGTGAAGACGAAGCGCGTGCTGCTCACCAGGTGGCGGTGGCTGCGGTCGTAGATGGTGCCGTCGTCTTTGTAGTAATGGAAAAAGCCGCCGGCGGGGTCGATCGCGTGCGGATGGTAGAAGGCCATGGTGTGCGCGATATGCGCGCGCAGAAAGGCTTCGCTGCCGAAATTCGGGGTGTTGACGGGGGAATTCATGCGTGGGCGTCCATGAAAGCGAGCACCTCGGCTTCGTCCGGCATGGCGGCGAACGAACCCAGGCGGGTAACGGTGAGGGCGCCGCAGGCGGCGGCGAAGCGCAGCATGGCGTGCAGGCGCGGCAGTTCGGCGACGAGATGGTCGAGCTGGCCGTCGCCTTTCTCCACCGTGGCCAGTCGATGCAGCAGGCCGCCGACGAAGGCGTCGCCCGCGGCGGTGCTGTCCACCGTGGGCACGGCGTAGACCGGCATTTCGCCCGAGGCGTCGGGATGGAACCAGCGCAAGGTGCGCGAGCCGTCGGTGATCACCAGCAGGCGCGCCCGGCCGGCCCACAGGCGTTCCAGCGCGGCTTCCTCGCCGGCGTCGCCGGCCAGCCAGTGGAATTCCTCGGCGCTCAGTTTCACCACGTCGGCCAGGTGCAGCGCGGGCCACAGTTCGTCGTGCGAGGCGCTCTGCTGCGGCCACAGCGCGGGGCGCAGGTTGAGATCGAAGCTCACCCACGCGCCGGCCGCATGCGCGCGGCGCATGCCTTCGCGGGTGGCTTCGGCCAGCGCGGCTTCGGTCATGCTGTTGGAGCAGACGTGGAACACGGCTGCGTCGCGGAAGCTTTCCTCGCGGAAATGTGCGGGACGGAACAGCAGGTCGGCCGAGGGCGGGCGGTAGAAGCTGAAGCTGCGCTCGCCGTGGCTGTCCAGCGCGACGAAGGCCAGCGCGGTGTTGGCCTCGCCGGTGCGCGCGACGCCGCCGGTATCGACGCCGGCGCGGTGCAGGCTGTCCAGCAGGAAGTCGCCGAACATGTCCTGGCCCAGCATGCCGGCGAAGGCGGCCGGGCCGCCCAGCCGCGCCACGGCCACGGCGACATTGGCGGGCGCGCCGCCGGCGAAAGGAATGAAGCTGCGCGGGAAACCCTGCGCGTCACGCCCCTCGGCGTGGAAGTCGATCAGTGCTTCGCCGAAGCACAGGATATTGCGTGCCATCGAATGGGGATCTCAGTGGGTGGCGGCGACTGGGGTGTCGCTCTTGATGCGCGAGCCGTAAAGGCCGTAGAAAACGATGTAGGCGTAGCACAGCAGCGGCAGGAAGAACGCGTGCTGCACGCCGATGCGGTCGGCGAACAGGCCCTGCACGTAAGGCACCAGCGCGCCGCCGACGATGGCCATGATCAGCAGGCTGGACGCCTTGCCGGTCAGCGGGCCCATGCGTTCGATGCCGAGCGAGAAGATGGTGGGAAACATGATCGAGTTGAACAGGCCGATCGACACCACGCTGTACATCGCGACCGGGCCCTTGGTCGACATGGTGGTCAGCACCAGCGCCATGTTGATCGCGGCGAAGATCGCCAGCAGCTTGCGCGGCGACAGCCTGGCCAGCAGCGCCGAGCCGATGAAGCGGCCGATCATGGCGCCCAGCCAGTAATAGGCCACCCAGTTCGCGGCGGCCTGTTCGCTCATGTTGCCGATGTCCGGCATCGACAGGTAATTGACCAGGAAGCTGCCGATCGCCACCTCGCCGCCTACGTAGAAGAAGATGCCCAGCACGCCGAACAGCACGTGCGGGTGGCGCAGCGCATCGATCAAGGTGTGATGGCCGGTGTCGGCCTGCTCGGTACTTTCTTTCAGCGTGGGCAGGCGGAACAGGTAGACGAAGATCGCCAGCAGGAACAGCACCACGGCCAGGCCCAGGTACGGGCCCTGCACGGTCTGCGCTTCCTGCGCGCGGTAGGCCAGCTGTTCGGCGGGCGAGAGCTTGCCGATCTGCTCGGCGCTCAGCACCGCGGCCGAGAGGATCAGCAGGCCGCCGAACTTCGGCGCCAGGAAGGTGCCGAGCGAATTGAGCGCCTGCGCCAGGGTGAGGCGGCTGGAACTGGTTTTCTCAGGACCGAGCAGGGCGACATACGCATTGGCGGCCACCTGCAGCACAGTGATGCCGGTGGCCAGCACGAACAGCGCGCCGAGAAAGGCGTCGTAGGAATGCATCGCCGCGGCGGGCCAGAAACCCGCCGCGCCGACGCCGGCGATAGCCAGGCCGGCGACGATGCCCTTCTTGTAGCCCAGGTGCGCGACCAGCCGGCCCGCCGGCAGCGACATCAGGAAATACGCCCCGAAGAAGGTGAACTGCACCAGCATCGCCTCGGCGTAATTGAGCTGGAACACCGCCTTCAGATGCGGAATCAGGATGTCGTTGAGGCAGGTAAGAAAGCCCCACATGAAGAAGATGCTGGTGAGCACCCCCATCGCCATCGGGTAATCGGTGTAGCGCTCCTTGGCCGCCCCGGGGAGCGCAGTGTTCGACGGGGCGGGTGGTGAGGCGAAAGCCATGGGTGGTTTCCTCGGAGTAGGAATCAGGTCGTGCGCGGTGCGCCGCTGCTTTCGCGCACCACCAGGGTCACCTGCGCGACCGTGGTGGTGGCATCGGCCTGCGGCTTGCGCAGGCGCGCGAGCAGGAGTTGCGCGGCCTGGCGGCCGCGGGCGCGCGGATCGGTGGCCAGCGTGGTGAGCGGCGGCATGCTGAAGGCCGCCTCGGCCACGTCGTCGAAGCCGGTGAGCGCGAAATCGCGGCCCGGCTGGATGCCGCGCTGATTGAGGCCGAGCATCAGGCCCAGCGCGACCGCGTCGTTGTAGCAGACCGCCGCGGTGGGCGCGGGCTTGGCGGCGAACAGGTCGGCGCAGGCGCGCGCGGCGTCCATGCGCGTCGGCAGCGTTTCCACGCGCCAGCGCGGCGCGATCGGCAGGCCGGCCGCGTTCATCGCTTCGACATAGCCGGCATGGCGCTGGCGGCACGAGCTGGAATCGCCATGGCCGCCGAAGAACGCGATGCGCTTGTGGCCTTGGGCGATCAGGTGTTCGGTGGCGAGCCTGGCGCCGCGCTGGTTGTCCAGCATCAGGCGGTCCCAGTGCGCGTACTCCGGCAGGTTGCCGCCGAGCTCGCGGTTGAACAGCAGCACCGGCGTCTGCGCGCCCACCGCGGCGAGCACGCGCTCGGCGGCGCTGCCTTCGGCGGGGGAGAGAATGATTCCACCCGGGCCATGTTCGATCAGCGAACTCAGCACCGCCTGCTCGCGCTCCACCGATTCGCCGGTGCTGCCGAGCAAGGTGACGAAGCCGGCCTGGCCGAGCGTTTCATCCACGCCCGCGGCGAATTCCGCGAAGAACGGATTGCCCAGTTCGTTGAGCACCAGCGCGATGCTCGACGAGGTGCGGCGGCGCAGATTGGCCGCGGCGCGGTTGTAGACGTAGCCCTGCTTGCGCAGTTCTTCTTCCACCCGCGCCCGGGTGTGTTTGTTCACCAGTGGACTGCCGCGCAGCACGAGGGACACAGTGGCGCGCGACACGCCGCAACCGGCGGCGATGTCGTTCAGGGTGATCTTGCGGCGGATCGAGGTCGAGCTTTCCATGGTTCTCGCGGCCATTAGAACGATCCAAAAGTAGTCGATTCCATAAGGATAGTGATCTCGCACTGCAGCATGCACCGGCCATCGGTGGGGTGTTAGCTTCCCCGGTTTGGAACGATCCAAACTTGCCGGCCAGGACGGTCGACCAAGCAGCAGGCACCTCGGTCGACCGGAATTGCGCCGCAAACCACGTCCTGGGGAGATGCCGATGGTCAAGTTTTCGTTTAAGCCGGGCTTCGCGCCGGCCCTGCTGGCACTGGCCTTGTCGCTGGCGGCGGAGGCCGGCCACGCCGCCGAGCCGGGCCACGCCGCGGACGTCGACCCGCGCATCGGCACCGGCGGCGACGGCCATACCTTCCCGGGGGCCACGGTGCCGTTCGGGATGATCCAGCTCTCGCCCGACACGGCCATGCCGGATTTCAAGCACGCCTATAAATGGGCCGCCGGCTACCAGTATGGGGACACCAGCCTGCTCGGCTTCTCCCATACGCATTTCTCCGGTTCCGGCCATTCGGACCTGGGCGATGTGCTGGTGATGCCGGTGGCCGGCGAGCCGAAGCTGGAACCGGGCGACCCGGCCCAGCCCGGCAGCGGCTACCGCTCTCGCTTCAGCCACGACAGCGAAAAGGTGGAGGCGGGCTATTACGCCGTCACCCTCAGCGACTACCAGGTGCGCGCCGAACTCACCGCCGGCCGCCGCGTGGGCTGGCACCGCTACACCTTTCCCGCCGGGCAGCCGGCGCATCTGCTGCTGGACCTGCGCCCGAGCATCTACGACTACGCAGGCAAGGTGCTGTGGTCGTCGCTGCGCGTGCATAAGGACGGCGCCGTCACCGGCTGCCGCCAGACCCGCGGCTGGGCGCCGGGCCGCGAGCTGTGCTTCGCCATGCGCTTCTCGCAGCCGCTGGCCGCGCGGCATCTGTACGACCGCGAGACCGACGTGGCCTACAAGGGCTTCAAGGGCCCGGGCCACCAGCCGGAAGACCAGGACGCGCAGCACGGCCGCGCCATCGTCGGTGTGTTCGACTTCGGCCAGCTCAAGCAGCCGCTGCAGGTGAAGGTGGCGATCTCGCCGGTAAGCGAGGCCAATGCGCTGGCCAACCTGGACACCGACGGCAAGGGCTGGGACTTCGACGCCCGCCGCGCCGAGGCGCGCAGCGCGTGGAACCAGGTGCTGGGCGTGGTCGACGTGGACGCGCCGAAGGAGCAGCGCACCAGCTTCTACACCTCGCTGTACCACGCCATGCTGTCGCCGACGCTGAGCATGGACGTCAACGGCGACTACCGCGGCCCGGACAACGCCGTGCACCGCGCGCAGGGTTTCGAGTTCCATTCCACCTGGTCGCTGTGGGACGTGTACCGCGCGCAGCAGCCGCTGATGGTGCTGTTGCAGCCGCAGCGCAGCGTGGACTTCGTGCAGTCGCTGATCGCCGCGCGCGAGGCCAGCCCGTTCGGCATCCTGCCGGTATGGGCGTACCAGGGCCTGGAGACGTGGTGCATGATCGGCTACCACGCGGTGCCGGTGATCGCCGACGCCTATGTGAAGGGCATCCGCGGCTTCGACGCCAAGGCCGGCCTGGACGCGATGGTGGCCAGCGCCACCTATGCGCCGTACGGGGGCCTGGGCGAATACATGCAGCGCGGCTACGTGCCGATCGACAAGGAGCCGGAAGGCGCCTCCAAGACGCTGGAATACGCCTACGACGACTGGACCATCGCGCAGATGGCCAAGGCCATGGGCCGCCAGGACGTGGCCGCGCAGTTCGCCAGGCGCGCGGGCAACTGGCGCAACGCCTACGACGCCAAGACCGGCTTCATGCGCGCGCGCAAGACCGACGGCCAGTTCCGCGAACCGTTCAATCCCGACGTGGCCGGCTACGGCAGCGACTACACCGAGGGCAATGCCTGGCAGTACAGCTGGTACGTGCCGCAGGACGTGGCCGGGCTGATCGCGGCGATGGGCGGCGACCAGGCCTTCGTGCGGAAGCTGGACAGCGTGTTCGACGCCAAGGTCGATCCCAGGCAGTTCGCCCACGTGGAAGACATCACCGGCCTGATCGGCTGGTACGCCCACGGCAATGAGCCCAGCCATCACCTGGCCTACCTGTACGACTACGCCGGCGCGCCGTGGCAGACCCAGCAGCGCCTGAAGCAGATCATGGACAGCCAGTACGCGCCGCGCCCGGACGGCCTGGCCGGCAACGACGACCTGGGCCAGATGTCGGCCTGGTACGTGTTCACCGCGCTGGGTTTCTATCCGGTCGCGCCCGGCAGCGACGAGTACGCGATCGGCCGTCCGTTCGTGCGCAAGGCCACGCTGCATCTGCATGGCGGCAAGACCTTCACGGTGTCCGCCGAGCCGCTGGACGACGCCCATCCTTACGTGGGTGAGGTGACCCTCAACGGCAAGCCGCTGGACCGCGTGTTCCTCCATCACGGCGAGATCCTGGCCGGCGGTGAGCTGCACTTCCGCATGCAGGCGCAGCCGGACCGTAGCTGGGGGCAGGCGGCTGCGGCGAGGCCGGCGGCGATGAGTGCTTACGGGAAGTAAAAGAAAAGAAACCTTCTCCCCTCCGGGGAGAAGGTGCCGGCAGGCGGATGAGGGGCCGGGGCTCGCCACAACGTATCAACGGGGCGAAGTAAAGAGTTTTTGAGCTTGTCGCGAACCTCCGCGCCACGCTCCGCCCGGCCCCTCACCCCGACCCTCTCTCCCACAGGGACTACCTTCGGGTCGCCCGGAGGGGAGAGGGAGTTAGCGTGAAGGGGAGAGGGAGCAAAGCCGCAGGCAAATCGCCGCGCCGTGACATCCCCGCTGGCAGGCATCAGATGATTCTGTAACCATCGGCGTATGCCGCACTCCCCGTGGAAACTTACGCCGGTCACCCGACCCCGGATGCGGGATCGCGTGGCGCTGCGCTGGCGCCTGGGCGGCCTGCTGTTCGCGGTGCTGGTGATCGTGGCGCTGCCTTACATGGTGACCCGCAGCGGCTCGCGCGACGCGCTGGACGCCAATGCCCGCGTCACCCATTCCTCGGAAGTGAAATCGCTGACCTACCGCATCGCCTACGTCACCCGCGACGGCGAGGCGGCGCTGTACCGGCTGCTGGACGGCGACGACAACCCGCAGGTGCGCGTGCGCGCCGGCCGGGCCAGCAAGGAGATTCCCGGCCTGCTCGCGCAGCTGCGCGACATGACCCGCGACAACGCCGACCAGCAGGCGCGCATCGGCGCGCTCGGCAGCATGGTCAGCGGCCGCCTGGCCCTGCTCGACCAGGCCATGCTGCGCTATCGCCAGGGCGACGTGCGCGCCGCCAACGATGCGCTGCGCGATTCCGGCACCCTGTTCAAGATGGACGACCTGATCGACGGCATCGTGCAGAGCGAGGACGACACCTTGCTCGCGCGGCGCAGCCAGGCGCGCGCCGCTTCGTCCAACAGCAGCCTGGCGCTGACCATCACCGCCAGCGCGCAGGTGCTGCTGCTGGCCATCGTGGTGATCGTGTCCGAGCGGCAGATCAGCCGGCGCCTGCAGGCGGAAGAACGCGAAGGCCAGGCGGTGCAGCGCTCGCAGCTGATCGTGCAGGCGGTGCGCGAGCCGATCGCGCTGCTGGACAGCAAGCTGTGCACCTTGCTGGTCAACGCTGCGTTCGGCGAGCTTTATGGCATTCCGCCGTCGAACCGGCATTCGCTGCCGCTGGTGGAGATCGGCGATGGCGCCTGGCGCGACAGCGCCTTGCAGCAGCGCCTCAACGACGTGCTGCTGCTGGACCGCGAGCTGTGGGACTACGAACTGCTCCAGCGCACCGTCGACGGCGTCGACCGCCACGTGGTGATCAACGCCCGCCGCCTGCAGCAGGACGACGGCGGCGAGCCGGTGCTGCTGCTCACGGTGAGCGACGTCACCGCGCGCGCCCTGGTCGAGCAGCAGGTGAAGGAACTGAACCGCCAGCTCGAAGGCAAGGTGGCTCAGGTTTCCGACGTGAACCGCGAGCTGGAAGCCTTCAGCTATTCGGTCTCGCACGACCTGCGCGCGCCGCTGCGCCATATCGCCGGCTTCGCCAGCAAGCTGGAACAGCATCTGGGCGAGGGCGCGGACGACAAGTCGCAGCACTATATCGACGTGATCAGCGACGCCGCCCGCCGCATGGCCCAGCTGATCGACGACCTGCTGGTGTTCTCGCGCCTGGGCCGCGGCGCGCTGCGGCTGCAGCCGGTGGACATGCAGTCGCTGGCGGAAGAGGCGCGCGTGCTGGCCGAATCCGAGGTGCACGGGCGGCGCATCCTGTGGTCGATCGCGCCGCTGCCGATCGTGATCGGCGACGAGAACATGCTGCGCACGGTGTGGCAGAACCTGCTCGGCAATGCGGTGAAGTACACCGGCAAGTGCGAGGTGGCGAATATCGGCGTGGAGATGCGCCGCGGCGACAACGGCGACTACGAGTTCGTGGTCAGCGACGACGGCGCCGGCTTCGACATGCAGTATTCCGGAAAATTGTTCGGCGTGTTCCAGCGTTTGCACCGCGCTTCGGAATTCCCCGGCAATGGCATCGGCCTGGCCAATGTGCGGCGCATCGTGCAGCGCCACGGCGGCAAGGTGTGGGCCGAGGGCAGCCCGGGCGAGGGCGCGCGTTTCCACTTCACCCTGCCGGCCTCCGACCTGGCCGACGCGTTCGCGCAGGAACGGCAATGAGCCTGGGTACGGTCACCCGCAACGCGCCGGCGCACGGTGTCCTGCGCAGCATCCTGCTGGCCGAGGACAGCCCCGCCGATGCCGAGCTGGCGCTGGAGGCGCTGCGCAGCGCGAATCTGGCCAATCCCATCGTGCACGTCGAGGACGGCGTGGACTGCCTGGATTACCTGCACGGCCGCGGCGCCTGGGCCGGACGCCCGCCGCTGGATCCGGCGGTGGTGCTGCTGGACATCAAGATGCCGCGCGTGGACGGCCTGGAAGTACTCACCGAGATGCGCGCGGACGAACGCCTGCGGCGCATCCCGGTGGTCGTGCTGTCGTCCTCGCGCGAAGAAAGCGACCTGGCCCGCAGCTGGGACCTGGGCGTGAATGCCTATGTGATCAAGCCGGTCGACGTCGACCAGTTTTTCGAAGCGGTGCGCACGCTCGGGCAGTTCTGGGCGGTGCTGAACCAGGCGCCGGATTGAAGGCGCCGCGCCGCGAAGGTATTGCTTACATGCCAGATAAACCGAACATTCCCCAGCCGCCGCCGTTTCCCCGCATCCGCGTGCTGCAGATCGAGGACAGCTTGCCCGACGCCGAGCTGGTGATCTCCGAACTCGAAGCCGACGCGATCGACTTCGAGGTGCGCCTGGTCGACGACGAGACCGGCTATCTGCGCGAGCTGGAGGACTTCAAGCCGCATATCGTGCTGTCGGACCTGAGCATGCCCGGCTTCTCCGGCGAGCGCGCGCTGGAACTGCTGCGCGAGCACGACCGCGACCTGCCTTTCATCTATGTCTCGGCCACCCTCGGCGAGGAAGCGGCGATCGCGGCGCTGCGCAACGGTGCCACCGATTACATCCTGAAGCAGAACCCCGCGCGCCTGGCCAGCGCCGTGCGCCGCGCCCTGCGCGAACACGAAGCGCAGAAGGCGCAGCGGCGCGCCGAGGCGGAGCTGATTCGCGCGCAGCGTTTCGAAAGCCTGGCCATGCTGGCCGGCGGCTTGAGCCACGACCTGCGCAACCTGCTGCAGCCACTGCTGCTGGCCGGCGAAAGCCTGCAGGATTACCAGGACGACCCGCGCCTCGCGCGCCTGGGCAAGCTGGTGCGCGATTGCGGACGGCGCGGCCTGGACATGGTGCAGTCGATGCTGTCGTTCGCCCGCGGCGCGCGCCGCGCCGAACAGGTGCGGGTGGGCGCGCTGCTGGATGCGCTCAACCTGCTGCTGCAGGGCAGCGTGCCGCGCAATGTCGCGCTGGAGCTGGCGGTGGACGATCCGGAGCTGAGCTTCTCGGGCAACCATACCGAGCTGCAGCAATGCCTGCTCAACCTCAGCCTCAACGCGATCCAGGCCATGCCCGGCGGCGGCGAGCTGCGCATCGAGGCGGGGCAGCAGCTGCTGGCGGCCGATTTCTTCCAGGAAGGCGAGAGCGCGGAAGAAGGCCGCTACCTGCGCCTGAGCGTGATCGACACCGGCTGCGGCATGGACGAGGCCACGCTGGCCCATCTGTACGAGCCGTTCTACACCACCAAGGAAGGCGGCACCGGCCTGGGGCTGCTCTCGTGCAAGCGCATCGTGGCCAGCCACGGCGGCGCGATGCGCGTGGAGAGTGCGCTGGGGCAGGGCACGGGGTTCCATCTCTACCTGCCGCTGGGCGCGCAGCTCGAAGAGATGCCCGAGGGCGAGGACGACGAGCATCTGCTGGGCAATGCCGAGCGCGTGCTGGTGGTGGTGGAGGAGGCGGCCCAGTTGTCGCTGCTGGTGGATACGCTGGATGCGTGGGGGTATCAGGCGCATGCCAGCCAGAGCGGTACGGCGGCGTTGCAGTGGATCGAGGCGCATGGGGTGCCGGATCTGGTGCTGATGGATGCCGATATGAATCTGTTTACCGGGGTGCGGACGCTGGCGGCGTTGATCGATCATGGGTATCGGCGGGCGGTGGTGTTGTTGACGCGGCCGGATGCGCCGCCGGATCTCGACGAGATGCCTGAGGTTGAGCGCCTCTATCTGGTGGATAAGCCGGTGGCTACTTTCAAGTTGTTGGGGACTTTGCGCGAGGCGCTGGATGGAGAGGGTTGAGGCGGGCCTCTCCTACCCGTCATCCCGGCGTAGGCCGGGATCCAGTAACGACCACGCCTGGTTTTTGCGGTGCCGCGGACTGGCCGCTTATGCAGCGGGCATTTCGGACGCCTGCCGGCGCCCGAGTCACTTTCTCTTTGCTGGCCCAAAGAGAAAGTAACCAAAGAGAGAATGGCCTAAGAGCAAAGGCTCGCGACGCGACTAGAAGGAGCGGTGGGCGTCTGCGGTAACTTGATTAACCTGGGTCTATACGAAACGACTGTGCGTTTACGTAGCGGCTGCTTCAACGTGCCGTGGCCGAGAGGACGTTCAAGAACTGAGGCCAGCTTTTGCTTTTCGTTCCTGCCTACCTCACGCCATCACCCCTCTCCCCTCCGGGGAGAGGGCAGGGTGAGGGGCCGGGCGGAGAGGGGAGGTGGGGTCAGTCGATCCCGAGCTTCTTGAGCTTGTAGCGCAATGCGCGGAACGTGATTCCCAATTTCTTGGCCGCCGCGGTCTTGTTGTACCGCGACTCTTCCAGCGCCTTGATGATCGCCGTGCGCTCGATGTTGCTGATGTAGTCGTCGAGGCCGCCGTCGGCGGTGGGCGATGGTGCAGGTTGGGTGGGGCCGGATGCGGGGGCGCCGGGTGGGGGCGGAACTGCTGTATCGGCTGCGCGTGCCGTGCGCTGGGGCAGCATCAGGTCGGCTACGTCGATTTCGTCGCCTTCGCACATGGCCATGGCGCGTTCGAGGATGTTTTCCAGCTCGCGCACGTTGCCGGGGAAGTCGTAGCCGTCCAGGGCCTGCTGCGCGGCGGGCAGCAGGCGGCCGGGGTTGCCGCCGCTCTTGATGGAGAGCTGGCGCAGGATGTAGCCGGCGAGGAGGGGGACGTCGCCGCGGCGTTCGCGCAGGGGCGGGACGCGCAGTTCGATCACGTTGATGCGGTAGAACAGGTCCTGGCGGAACTGGCCTTGCTCGACCAGGGCCGCGAGATTCTTGTGCGTGGCCGACAGGATGCGCACGTCGACGGGGATCTCCTCGCGCGCGCCGATCGGGCGCACGGCCTTTTCCTGGATCGCGCGCAGCAGCTTCACCTGCATGTGCAGCGGCAGTTCGGCCACTTCGTCAAGGAACAGGGTGCCGCCGTTGGCGGCCTGGAACAGGCCTTCCTTGTCGCTCACCGCGCCGGTGAAGCTGCCCTTGCGGTGGCCGAAGAATTCGCTCTCCATCAGCTCGGACGGAATCGCGCCGCAGTTCACCGGCACGAAGGGGCCGGCCGCGCGCGGGCCCTGCTCGTGGATCAGGCGGGCGACCAGTTCCTTGCCGACGCCGGATTCGCCGGCGATGTACACCGGCGCCTGGTTGCGCGCCAGCTTGCCGATGGTGGCGCGCACCTGCGCCATCGCGGGGGAGTCGCCGATCAGGCGGTCGCCGGCATTGGGCGCCTTGGCCGCGCCGCCGCCGGCACGCTTTTCCTCGGCCAGGCGCAGCGCGGTGCGCACCAGCTGGCGCAGCATCTGGATGTCGACCGGCTTGGACACGAAGTCGAAGGCGCCGGCCTTCAGCGCGCTCACCGCGGCGTCGACGTTGCCGTAGGCGGTGATCATCGCCACCGGCATGTCGGGGTGCTTGGCGGCGATCAGCTCGATCACCTCGTGGCCGGTGCCGTCGGGCAGGCGCATGTCGGTGAAGCAGAGGTCGTAGGTGCGCTCTTCCAGGGCGCGACGCGCGTCCGCCACCGTACCCACCGCATCGACCTGCAGGTCCATGCGACCCAGGGTGATGGTCAGCAGTTCGCGAATATCGCGCTCGTCGTCGATGACGAGGACGGTCTGTTGGCTCATGTCATCCAGCTGGCTTTCAGGTGCGGGCTAGGATACCCGCCCCCTCCCCGAGGGGCAAAGCCTGTCCGTCCGGCGCGTTTTCAGTGTCCCAGGTGCCGGTCGAAGAAACGCCAGATCACGCGGTAGGCATCCTTGGATTCCGGCATGTCGGGGTCGGAGAAGAACGAATGCCACATGCCGTCCCACACGTGCAGTTCCGCTTCCACGCCGGCCCGGTCCAGCAGCGTGTGGCTGTGGATCACCGCGCTCATGGCCATGTCGCGCGTGCCGGAAATCAGCAGGGTAGGCGGGAATTTCGCCAGCAGCGCGGGCGAGTTGGCCGGGAACACCAGCGGGTCGTCCGCGCTGGCGCCCTTGAAGTAGGGCAGGTCGCCGAGCTGCATCGATCGCGGGGGAATCGGCTTGCCGTTGAGCGGCGAGGCGATATAGCTCTCGTCGCCGCCCAGCGGGGTGACGCCGGCGCAGAACATGCCGATCGCGCCGGGCAGCGGCAGCTGGTCGTGGATCAGCCTGGCGGTGACCTCGCCGGTGAGGATGCCGCCGGCGGAGCAGCCGTAAATGCCTACGTTGGCCGGCTGGTAGTGCTTGAGCAGCTCGCGGTACACCGCCACCACGTCGTCGGTGGCGGCGGGAAAGACGTGCTCGGGGCCTTCGCGGTAATCCACCGTCACCACCTTCACGCGCCCCACGCCGGCGATGGGGATCGCCTCGACCAGGCCGCCGCTGTGCGCGCCCCACAGGAAGGCGCCGCCGTGCAGGTTGATCAGCACCCGCGCCTGGTTCGCCGGCGCCACGCCTTGCGCGGGCAGCACCACGTCCACCGCCACGTTGGCGATGCGCCCGGCGGCGATCTTCACCGGGTAGATCTGCTGCATGCGCGCAGCGCGGGCGCTGTTCATGCGGTCGTAGAACGCGCGGTTCTGCTCGATCGGCGCGGTCAGCGGCGGCGCCTTGTCGCCTTCGGCCAGCATGTTCGGGAAGAACGCGCGCGACTCGGGGGAGGCGAACACGGAATACGGCACGGTGGCATTGCCGATGAAGATGCTGGCGTCGGCTTTGTAGCCGGTGGCCGGCGACGCGGCCTGGGCGCTCGCGGGGTTGGCGCCGGACAGCAGCGCGGCGGCGACGCAGGCAAGCCGGAACGTGCGCATGGCGAAGGCTCCCCGCTTCATGGTGCGGTTCCGGTGGCGCGCTGCTTCTGCGCCGGCGCGTTCTTCTGCAGGATCTCCTGCAGCTTCAGATACACGCCGTTGGTCCAGCCGAAGCCGATCACGTTCTCGCTGTAGCCCGCGCTGACGCGCACGTCGGCATTGCCCTTGGCCATGTTGTATTTCTCGCGGATGGTGCCGTCGTCGGCGAGGCCGCGGTCCACCGTGGCGGTGAACTTGCCGGCGAGGCGGCGCGCGTCGTCGTGGAAGCCGTAGTCGTCCAGGCCCTTGATCGCCAGCCAGTTGGTCGGCGCCCAGCCGAACGGATCGTTCCACTGCACGCCGGCGGGCTGGTTGTCCATCGACAGTCCGCCGCGGCGCTCGAACACCGGCAGCTTGCCGCGCACGGCTTCGGCCTGCCGCGGTGAGGCAGCGCCGGCCCATAGCGGGTAGTAAGTGTTGAGATAGGGCGTGGGCGAGGGCTTGCCGGCGACGAAGTCGTAGTCGCGGTACATGCCGTCTTCCGCGCGCCACAGGTATTTATCCATGGCCTGCTTGCGCGTCGCGGCGGCGGCCGTCCAGCGTTCGGCGTCCTTGGTGTTGCCCAGGCGCTTGGCGAAGGCGGCCAGGTCCAGCTCGTAGCGATAGAGCAGGCTGTTGAGATCGACCGAGGCGTAGTGATGGGTGGAACCGCCGAACGGGCCGAAGTGGAAATTGGTGTCGTAGCCGGATTCGCGCATGGCGCGATCGCCGTGGTAGTAGTCGGCCGTGAGGCGGTAGCCGTCGTACCAGTTGCCCAGGCACACCTTCGAAGCGCGCACGTCGCAGCTTTCCCTGGCCAGCCGCGCGGCTTCGGCATCGTCCGGCCTCTGCGCACCCTTCAGCAGATAGCCCGGATCGTCCTTGGGATGCGCGCGCAGCCACTTGATCACCTTCACGTAGAAGTCGTCGCTGTTCTGCGCTTCCAGCACCGGGCCGTCGCCCAGGTCGTAATAGCGCGCCAGGCCGGTATCGCCGGCGCGGTGTTCCTCGCGCGTCCACACGTCGTGGTTGCGTACCGCCAGCGGGTAGGCGTTCGCCAGCCAGGTGTTGCGCTCGGCGTCGGAGGCGAAGGCGTCCGGGTCGTCCAGCACGGTGGCCATCATCGCGGTGAGGAAGGGCGGCTGCGAGCGGCTGAGGTAATAGGTGCGGTTGGCATTGAGCACCGCGCCGTAGTGCTCCACTTCGAACAGTGCGTTGTCCACCATGTCGCGCGCCAGCTTGCCGCGCTGGTCGGCAGCCAGGCCCAGCACGATGAAGTAGCTGTCCCAGCCGTACATCTCGTTGAAGAAGCCGCCGGGCACGACGTAGGGGTGCGGGAGGTAGAGCAGGCCTTGCGCGGGGAGCCTGGTGGCGTCGATGTCGCCCAGTTGCTGGATGACGCGCGGCAGCGGGTGGATGTCGACGCCGCAGCGTTTGCCGATGTCGGCGAGGGCGGGCGGGACCTTCATTTCCGCCGGGACGTAGAGCACGGGGTGGCCGACGATCTTGGGGTCGGTCAAGGCGTTGCACTGGTCCTGGGAGCGGGTGAGGGTGGTCCAGGCCTTGTCGATGTAGGTGCGGGTTTTGGCCGCGTCGGGCGTGGCTGCGTACGCAGTAGCTGTGGTGAAAATAGTTGCGAACAGCGCGACACGTAGCAGGTGGGGAGAGCGGGTCATGGGTGGGGTCCTCGCTTCGGGAATTGCTTGTCCTCAGTCCTCAAACTCGAACCCTTCTCCCTCCGGGAGAAGGTGGCGGCAGCCGGATGAGGGTTCGGGCGGAGCGGTGCACATCACCCCCGCGCTCCGGCCGTACCCTCACCCCAACCCCTCTCCCGGAGGGAGAGGGGCTTAAGCCGCGATCAATCGGGCCGTTCGATACGGGTGAGCTTCGCCTTCCCATCCGCACCATGCTCGATGCCGATGTCGAACACCTTCCCGCGGTAATGCACCCCCTGCAGCTTCACCGACTTCCACGCCGGCGGCAGCACCGGCGCGTAGGCCTCGCTCAGCCCGTTGTCGTCGATGCGCAATCCGCTCAAGCCATACACGAGGCTCTGCACGAAGCCCGCCGAGGTGGACAGAATGTACCCCGCGTTATTCGCCACGGTCTCCGTGCGCACATTGAACGGCGGTTTGAGAAACCCGGCCAGGTTGCGATGGATCCACTCGCCCGCCGTCTTGCCATCGCCCAGCTCGGCCGCACCCACCGCAAGCATCACCATCATCATCTCGTTCGGATCGTCGCCATGCACCTTCAGCTCGTGCAGCTGGAAGTCGAAGTTGTTGCGGCGGATCTGCGGCGTCATCGGCAGGTCGAGGTTGGGATACATCAGCCAGATCAGCGAGGAACCCATCCAGGTGATCTTGTCGTGCGGCACCGTGGCGTCGAAATCGAGATGGCGCTGGTTCTGCTGGTCGAACGGGATATACATCTTCGCGACGATCTCGCCCCACTTCGGGTCCGCCGTCTCGCCCACCTTCCTGGCCGCTTCCTGCGCGATGCGCAGTGCCTTGGCCGCGGCGGCATTGGTGAAGGAGTCGTTCGGCACGTCGTTATAAGCCTCGTCGGGCGAGGTGACGTGGTGGATCTCGTAGCGGTCGTGCGCCTTGTCGTAGGTGACGCGGCTGACCCAGAACTCGGCCACCTCGCGGATCACCGGCCAGCCGTACTGCTTCAGCCAAGCCTCGTCGCCGGTAGCCTGGTAGTACTGCCACTGGGCGATCGCCACGTCGGCGTTGACGTGGATCTCGCGGTACACGTCGTAGGCGAAATGCGGCGTGTAGTCCTTGCCGGTTTCCGGATCCGCTTCCCACGGATACATGGTGCCGCTCGCGCCGTACTGCTTGGCGCGTTCGCGCGCCGGCTGCATGGTGCGGTGGCGGAACATCACGATCGGCTTGGCGCGCTCCGGGTGCAGCAGCAGCAGCGCCGGGAACACCCAGGAATCGCTGTCCCAGAACGCATGGCCGGCATAGCCCGGGGTCAGCGCGCAGGCGCCCATCGGCCAGGCGGTGCCGACGGTGGAATTGGCCAAGAGGTAATAGAGGTCGGAATGCACGGCCTTCTGCACGGCCGGATCGCCGTCGACCACGATGTCCGACTTCCACAGCTCATGCCATGCGGCCTTGTGCGCGGCCAGCAGCTGGTCGAAGCCGGTGGCGCGCGCCTGCTTGGCCAGCACCAGCGTGGCCTTCGCATCGCCGCCCCAGCCCTGGCGCGACAAGGCGGCATACTTGGTGAAGGCGTAGGTGCGGCCCTTCTGCACGCGCGCGGTGACGTTGAGCGAGAGGCGGAACGGCGTCTTCTCCAGCTTCACGTCTTCCACGTTCAAACCGGCGGGCAGGCTGACGGCAATCGCTTCGGCCATCTCCAGGCCCTGCTCGGCGCGGCCGTCCAGCCACAGCGTGAGGTCCTTGCTGTCGCCGTCGCTGGCGCCGATGCGCGTCACGCCGTGGTACCACACGGCGGCGCGGTCCGGCGTGGGCACCGGCTTGTTGTTGAGGTTCTGGCCGCTGGCGATCACCGACTCGATCATCTGGTCGCCGGTGAGCTTGCCGATGGGAAAGCGCGGCTGGTGCTCGGACCACAGGCGGATGGGAAAAGTCAGCTGCACGCTGCCGTCGAACTGCGGCGTGATCGTCAGCCGCGTCGCGGCGACGTGGCTGGCATCCTGGCTGACGAACGTCGTGACCTTCACGTCGGTAGACTTGTTCGCATAGACGAAGCGGTAGCTGGTGGCGAGCGTGGCGTCGCGCATGTCCAGCGTCTGTGCGTAGCCGGTGAAGATTTCCTTGCCCAGGCGGGTGGAATTGAGCCAGCCGCCGCCGGGGTTGTAGTCGATCTCGCTCCAGCCCGGTATCGCGGCGGGGCGCGCGATATCGTCCCGGGCGTAGTCCATGAAGGCGACCATATAGCCCATCGCGGGCTCGGTGCCGCGGGCGGTGGTCATGCTGGAGAAATAGCCGTTGGCGAGGTAGCCGGGGAAGTAGCTGTCGAAGTCGGCCGAGGTGCCGGTGAGCACGAAGCTCGGGTCGCTGTTCGCGTCCTGCGCCAGGGCGGGGCCGGCGGCGGCGAGCATGAGCAGGGCGGCAAGGCCCAGGCGGCGACAGCGTATTGGCATGGCTACTCCCATCATCGAATCCTTGTAGGGCTTATTCCGGGGCGAGGTCGGACGGCGCGGGCAGTGCGCCCGCGCGGTCGGCCTCGCGCTTGAAGAAGAACAGCGCCACCAGCACCAGGCTCATCGGCACCAGCGAGAAATAAAAGGCGTGGATGCCGCCGAAGCTGGCGAACACCACCGCGGTGATGCGCGAACCCAGGGTCCCGCCCAGCGCGGAGAAGATCACGATCAGGCCGGTCATCGCCGCATGCAGCGGCTTGGGCAGCGAGCTCAGCGCCACCGAATTGATCACCGGATAGATCGGCGCCATCAGCAGCCCGATCAGCGGCAGCAGATAGGCAGCCGGCGGCGCATTGAGCCAGCCGATATCCGGCCGCGCCACGGTGTGCTGCGCCAGCGGCAGCACCAGCAGCACCAGCACGCCCATGCCGATCACGCACAGATTCAGCAGCGTGTGCCACGGCATGCGCCGCAGCACCTGGCCGGCGGCGATGCGGCCCAGCGCGGTGCAGCCGGCCAGGATGCTGGCGAGCTGGATGCTCATGGCATTGGGCAGGTGCAGGATCTCGTTGTTGAAGGTGGGCAGCCAGGTGCCGAAACTCTGCTCGATCAGCACGTACAGGAAGGCCGAGATCAGGAACACGTTCACCAGCGGCCGCAGCATCAGCTTGAACATCGCCGCGGCCGAACCGCCCAGCGACTGCACGCCGCCGCCATGCGCGGCCGACTCGTCCAGCCGGGTGCCGGCCAGCAGCACGAACACCAGCACGCACAGCACCGCCAGCAGCCAGTACACGCGGAACCACACCGGGTTGGCCGGATCCGCATGGTCGATGAAGGCGCTGAAGATCCAGCCGCTGAGCAGCACGCCCAGCATGAACAGGCCTTCGATGGTATTGGTCAGGCGGCCATGCTCGGCGCGGCCGCGGGTGAGCAGGCCGATCGAGGAATACACCGAGACCTTGGTCAGCGCGAAGGCGACGCCCACGCAGGTGAACAGCAGCTCGGTGGTGTGGAAAGAGGGATACAGCGGCATCAGCGCGCAGG
The DNA here is from genome assembly GCF_012275375.1 of Dyella sp. SG609. Taxonomy (GTDB): domain Bacteria; phylum Pseudomonadota; class Gammaproteobacteria; order Xanthomonadales; family Rhodanobacteraceae; genus Dyella_D; species Dyella_D marensis. The sequence goes on from NZ_JAAZQJ010000004.1 coordinate 245,831, forward strand.
CGCAGCCGACGATGGCCAGCGCGATCATCATCGCCCGGCGATAGCCCAGCATGGGCAGGAAGGAGGCGACCAGAAAGGAAGTGACCGCGATCGGCAGGTCCTTGAACAGCTCCAGCAGGCTGGCCTGGGGCTTGTCGATGCCGAACGTGTGGATCGTCTGCAGGATCACCGTGCCGACGCTGTTGAGCAGGATCGCGAAGATCATGTAGATCAGCGCGAGCGCAGCGATCATGCGGAATCGGTTCATGGCCACTCGCTTGCGGGTCGGGTCATACGGCAAAAAAGGGCGGTCCGGGCTGTCGCGCGCCCGGACCGCCTTCAGGGAAAAACGAAAGCATCAGAAGTTGTACTTGACCTGGAAATTCACCTCGCGCCCTTCCAGCGGACGCGCCAGAATCACGCCGCCCGCGCCGGCCGCCGAGCCGAAGATACGCGAGTTGCTCTCGGTCAGGCCCAGTTCGTTGGTGATGTTGGTGCCCTGCAGGCGCAGTTCCCAGTGGTCCTGCACATTGGCCACCACGCCGAAATCGAGCGTGTCGTACGAGCCCAGCTGCTGCAGGCCGGACAGGTCCTGGGTGTGGTCGCCGACATGGGTGTAGGTCACGAAGGCGGTGATGTCGCCCCACGGGAACAGGAAGCGGTAGCTCGGCGTGAACATGTAGCGCACCTTCGGCTGGCGCTGCAGCTGCTTGCCGTTGATGAAGGCGCAGCCGTTGCCCGCCACCTGGTTGACGTAGGGAATGCAGGCCGAATAGTGCGAGTAGTGGCCGTCCAGATAATTGGCCACCACCGCCAGCTTCAGGTTGTCGATGGGCATCACCGCGCCGCTGAGGTTGATGCCCTTCGAATCCGAACCGTACAGCAGCTGCGCGCCCACCGGCGCACCGGCCGCATTGGTCGGCTGGTAGGGCAGGCCGTTGAACTGGCGGTGGTACACGCTGATGTCGGCGTACAGCAGCTTGGACTGGTATTTGAAGCCGGCTTCGAAGTTCTGCACCTTCTGCAGCGGCGGCGTGTTGCCGGTGGTGTTGCCGCGCAGCGCGTTGTCGAAGTCGCCGAAATGCACGCCCTTGTTGACGCGGCCGTACACGCTCATGTTGTCGGCCAGCTCGTAGTTGGCGCCGACCGTCCACGAGGTATGCGTCTTGTCATACTTGGTGGTGGCGAAGGTGCCGTCGCACACCGGCACCGCGTTGTCGTACAGCGTGGCGTTGTTGCCGTCCAGGTTCACGTTGTGCAGGTTGCACACGTGCACGGTGGAGTCCTGGTTTTCCAGGCGCGCGGACACGTCGAAGATCCAGCGGTCGAGCTTCCACACGTCGGACAGATAGAACGCCTTGTTGGTGGAAGTGCCGTTCTCGGCGATGTTGTACGCGCCGTAGTCGAGGAAGCCCTGGTAGTCGGTGACCTGGTCGCCATTGGCGGCGACGACCTTGATCGGGCGCGCGTTCGGCGTGTTGGTCATCAGCATCTGGTTGCCCAGCGCCCACTTGTCGTTCATGGTGTAGTGCGCCAGGTACAGGCCGGCGGTGAGCGTATTGCCTTCGAACAGTTCCTTGCTCAGGCGGAAATCGTTGTTCATGTTCTTCAGGCGCTTGTGGATGTACCACCAGCCCTGGTGGATCACGCTCTGGTTCGGATCCACCACGCCGCCGCCGTTGATATAGGTGGCGGTGGCGCCCGGCGCGATCTGCAGGCCGCCGAGATCCTTGGAGGTGGTGTACAGCGTGCCGTCGAGCGTGTCCGGATTGGAGCCGGAGAACAGGGCATTGGTGTCCATGTCGCCTTGGTCGATCAGGAACTTGTCGGAGATGCTCCAGCCGCCGTCCAGGTCGTAGTCGAAGTTGCCGCCGAAGAAGCGCATCTTCGCGCCGCGGCCGTTGGCCAGGTTGGCGCTGGTGCCGCCGCCCGGATACCCCGGTAGGTTGACGTGCTGGATGTACTTGCTGTTGTAGGTGTCGGTCAGCGGATCGAAGCCCGGATAGGCCGAGAAATTGTCGCTGCCGTGCTGCAGCAGCGGGATCGGCGTGATGAACTGGTTGCGGTCGTTGAGCACGCGCGTCCACAGCACCAGCGAGCCTTTCTCCATGGTGTGCGAGAGAGTGGCGGTGAACTGGCCGCCCTTGTCCGCGGCGAACTGCGGATCGCGCACGCCATCGGACTTGCGCCAGAAGCCGCCCACGCTGCTGAACCAGTCGTCGGCCACCTTGAAGCCGAGGAAGCCGTCGGCGCGCCACAGGCCTTCGTTGCCGTAGGTGAGGCCGATGCTGCCCGAGGGCTTGGCCGTGCCCTGCTTCAGCATGAAGTTGGCGGTGGCGCCGATCTGGCCGTCGCCGAATACCACGGACGGGCCGCCCTGCAGGATTTCCACGCGCTCGACGGTGTCGTCGAGGCGGAACATCGAGGTGGTTTCCATGAACGACAGCGTGGGCATGCCGTACAGCGGCGAGCCCATGATCTGCGTGGTGAAGTAGGGCGCATCGCCGCCGCCCGGGAAGCCGGCGATCTCGATGTTCGCGCCGGTCTGGCCGCCGGTGGATTCCGGCCACAGGCCGGGCGAGATCTTCAGAAGGTCCGCGGTGCTCTTCGGATTGGCCTGCTTGATCGCCTCGGCGTCGGCCGCGGTGATCGAGTAAGCGGCGTCGATCTTGCGGATGCCGCCGATGGTCGGCGTACCGGTGACCACCACCTGTTCCAGCGTCTTGGTGTCTTTCTTGCCCTGCGGCGGCGCCGGAGCCGGCGGCGCGGGCGGCGCCGGGGGCTGCTGCGGTGCGTTGGACGATGCGCTGTTCGGCGCCGTGTCCTGCGCGTGCGCGGTGCCGAGCATTAGCGCCGCGGCGATGGCCGCGGCGAGCAACTGTCGAGTGATGCCTTGGCGATGCATGGTCGAACCTCCCCACCCATGTTGTCGGGCTTTATGTGGCGAAATCGCTGGCCGCTTCCCCTTCAGGCGGCGTGCGACGCTTCTTCACTGCTGATGAAATCCTCGATGCGGAACGCGCTCAGTCCCGGCAGCACGGTGTCCGCCTGGGCCAGGGCGGCTGGCTGGCCGATGCCGACGGCGGCCATGCCGGCGGCGTGGATGCTGGCGACGCCCGCCGCGGCGTCTTCCACGCCCAGGCAGGCGGCGGGCGCCACGCCCAGGCCCGCGGCCGCGGCCAGGAAGATCTCCGGGTCCGGCTTGGAGCGCTGGATCCGCGCGGCGTCCACGATGTAGTCGAACAGGTGCGCCACGCCCAGCCGCTCCAGCAGCAGCGGCGCGTTGCGGCTGGCCGAGGCCAGGCCGACCTTGAGGCCGGCGGCGCGCACCGCGGCGATCGCCTCGCGCGCGCCGGGCAGCAACTGGTCCGGGCCGAAGCGCTGGATCTGTTCGCGGTAGTAGTCGTTCTTGCGTTCGCCGAGCGCGTGTTTTTCTTCGTCGCTGTAGGTGCGGCCGGCGCGTTCCAGCAGGATTTCCAGCGAGCCCATGCGGTCGACGCCCTTCAGGCGCTCGCCGATCGTAGCGTCGAACGGTAGGCCCGCTTCTTCGGCCAGGCGGCGCCACGCGGCGTCGTGCACCACGGCGGTGTCGGCGATCACGCCGTCGAGGTCGAAGATCACGGCGGCGAGCGGCGGCTGCGCGCCGCGGCCCGGCGTGGCGCCGGCGCGCGGCAACTGCAGCGTTTCGCCCGCATGCAAGGTGTATGCGCGGCCGTCGTGGCGGAAGCTGAGCGCATCGCCGCGCGGCAGCGTGTAGCGCACGCCGGAGCGGTCCACTTCCACACGCAGCTGCGCGCCGCCCCAGCGCAGGCCGAAGCGGTAGCCGTGCCAGGCGGCGGGCAGGCTTGGCGAAAGCGCCGGCTGGCCGTCGATCACGCGGAAACCGCCGAAGCCCCATTGCAGGCCCAGCCAGCTGCCGGCCATCGCGGCCATGTGCACGCCGTGCGCGGCATTGCCGTGCGAGTCGTCCAGGTCCACCCGCAGGCTGTCCTGGAAATAGCGCCAGGCCTTGCCGGCGAGGCCCACTTCCGCCGCGATCACGCCGAAGGTGGAGGCGGACAAGGTGGAGTCGTGCACGGTCACGCCTTCGTAGTAGTCGAAGTTGCGCCGCTTGGCTGCGCGATCGACGCCGTCGCCGGCCAGCATCAGGGCCAGCAAGGTGTCGGCCTGCTTGCACACCTGGTGGCGATAGATGGTCAGCGGATGCAGGCGCAGCAGCAGCGGATGCTTGCCTTCGCCCGGCTTGGCGGCCAGGTGCGCGGGCAGGCGCGGGCGCTCGAGAAAACCGTCGTCCTGCGCGAACACGCCCAGGCGCGGGTCTTCCTGCAGATACATGGCGTCGGCGGCGCGGCGCCATTGCGCCACTTCGTCCTCGCCCAGGCCGATACGCGCGCACAGCGCGGCGTAGGCCACCGGCGCGGCGCCGGCCATCCACAGCGCGGTGTCGGCGGCGTCGCGCAGATGCCGCTGCGCCATGCGGTTGGTGTAGTGGTTGTTGTCGACCAGGGCGGAGTATTCGTCCGGCCCGGTCACTTCGTGGATGCAGAACGCGCCGCCGCGGCGCGCGTTGAAATGGCCGATGTCCAGCCACACCCGCGCGGTCTCGAACAGGATCTCGGCGCCGTGGTCGCGCAGGAAATCGGCGTCGCCGCTGGCATCCACGTACAGGCGGATCGCCCAGGCGATGGCCGCATTGATGTGGTACTGCGCCGAGCCGCCGGGGTAATAAGCCGAACACTCGTCGCCGCTGATCGTGCGCCAGGCGTACAAGGCGCCGCGCGGATGATTGAGTTCGCGCGCATGCAGGCGCGAGCGCTCCAGGATGCGGTGGCGGTACAGCAGCATGCCGCGCGCCAGTTCCGGCGCGACGGTGGCGAGCACCGGCAGGATGAAAGCCTCGGCATCCCAGAAGTAGTGGCCCTCGTAGCCCTCGCCGGTAAGCCCCTTGGCCGCCGCGCTGCCGTGGCCGTCGCGGCAGCTGGACTGGAACAGGTGGAACAGGTTGAAGCGCAGCGCCTGTTCGGTGGCGGCGTCGCCGTCGATGGCCAGATCCGCGGCGTCCCACAGCGGGGCCAGCGCCTGGCGCTGGCGTTCCAGCAGGTTGGCGTAGCCGAGGTGGGTGGCGGCGGCCAGGATGCTGCGCGTGCGGGCGAGCAGGGCTTCGTCCGCATCGTCGCCGTGCGGTTCGGTCCAGGCGTAGGCGACGTATTTTTCCAGCGTCACCGCCTGGCCCGGCGCGAGCGTGCCGGTATAGGTCTGCACCACGCCGTGCTGGGCGAGGTTGGCGAGGTGGCAGTCCAGGCTGCCGTCCTGTGCGCGGTGCGTCTGCGCGCAGGCCAGGCGGATGCCGCTGTGGGTGCTGCGCTGGGTGACCCAGGCGACGTCGGCTTCGGCCGCGGCGTCGACGGTGTGCAGGCCGCCGTCCAGGCGCGTGCCGATGCGCGGGTCGTCGCCCTGTTCGGCGGCGTCGCGCGCGGTGCTGATCGAGGATTCGAGGGTGATCGGGCCGCTGTAGTCCAGCGAACGCACGCGGTAGCGCAGCGCCAGCAGGCCGGGTTCGTCGAGGCTGACGATGCGCTGGGCTTCGATCTCCAGTGTTTCGCCCGCCGGCGAGCGCCAGCGCAGGAAGCGGCGGTAGCAGCCATCGCGCAGTTCCAGGCGGCGTTCGAAATCCAGCCATTCGCCCTCGCTCAGCCGCGCCGGCACGTCGCCCAGGCGCAGCTGGATGCGGGTGGCGTCCGCCACCGGAATGCGCGTGTCGGTACTGGCGGCGAAGCCGGGGAAGCGCTCGTGGTAGTCGATCGGCGTACGTTCCCACGCCGCCGACAGAAAACTGGCCTGGCTGGGGCTGTCGCCTTCTTCCAGCCCGCCGCGCACGCCCAGCGCGCCGTTGGCCAGGGCGAACAGGCTTTCGTCCTGCGCGAAGCCGGCCGGGTCGGTGCCGCGGCGGATCAGCGTCCAGGGATCCGGCACGCCGGCGGCACCCACCACGGAGGTGGGCACGACGTTGACGGCCGCGGCGGGCGCGGTGGCAAGACGGTCGAGCATGAAGTCCCCAGCAATCTTTTGGTTGTTCTCGGCGGGGCGCCTGCGGGCGCTGCCGGTCCGTTGGGGGCGGAGCTTCGCAGCAAATGATATCGATATCAAGATATCGATATCATTTGCTGCGGCGCGGAATCACGCGGCTTTGAGCCGGGCTGCCGCAGCCTCGCCGGCGGCATCGCGGACAGGCGGGAGCGGGACAGCGTCTCGGCCATCCGTTGGACGCACCGGGCGCAAATCGACACACTGCGCGCTGCTGCGGACGCGCAATCCCTGGAGCACAGCGATGGAAGTGGCCGAGGTCCGGTCGTGAGTCGAAGCAAACGAAAACCTCCACGAGCGGGCACGCCGGCCAACCTCACCATGGCCGATCTGGCCAAGCTGGCCGGGGTCTCCAAGATCACCGTCTCGCGCGCGCTCAGCGACAGTCCGCTGGTCAACCGCGAAACCCGCGAGCGCATCCAGGACCTGGCGCGCGAGCAGGGCTACAAGCTCAACGTCAGCGCGCGCAACCTGCGCCTGCGCCGCAGCCACACGGTGGCGGTGATCGTGGAGATGAAGCCCAGCAACGACCGCACCATGTTCGACCCCTACCCGCTGATGCTGCTGGGCGGCATCTCGCAGGAGCTCACCGCCGCCGGCTACAGCGTGCTGCTGACCACCCGCCAGGGCGCCAGCGCCGCGGCGGTGCAGGCCGCCGACGGCATGATCCTGCTCGGCCAGGGCGTGCGGCAGGACGCGGTGCGCCGTTTCGACAAGCTCGGCCTGCCGATGGTGGTGTGGGGCGCGCAGGGCGACCACGACGACCACGTGGTGGTGGGCAGCGACAACCGCCAGGGCGGCCGCGCGGTGGCCGCGCATTTCATCGGGCTGGGGCGGCGCAATCCGGTTTTCGTCGGCAATCCCGGGCATCCGGAAATCTTCGAGCGCCTGAGCGGCTTCGTCGATGCGCTGGCCGAGCACGGCGTGAAGCCGCTGCTGATCCGCCGCGACGAATTCACTCTCGCCTCCGGCATGGATGCGGTGCAGTCATTGGCCGCGCGCCACGTGACGTTCGATGCGCTGTTCGCCTGCAGCGACCTGTTGGCGATGGGCGCGGTGCGCGCGCTGCAGGAACTGGGCCGCCGCGTGCCGCGCGATGTCTCCGTGGTGGGCTACGACGACATGCCGCTGGCGGCCAGCTTCCAGCCGCCGTTGAGCTCCGTGCGCCAGGACTGGCAGGAAGGCGGCAGCCTGCTCGCGCGCAAGATGCTGGCGATGATCCACGACGAGGCCGCGCAATCCGAAGTGCTGCCGGTGAGCCTGATCGTCCGCGCGACGTAGTGGACGTAGGTTGGGGTGAGCGCAGCGAACCCCAACAATGCGATGCGTTTGAAGGTGGCGATGTTGGGGTTCGCCTGCGGCTCACCCCAACCTACGCCGCCGCGATGGCATCGCTGCCCGGCACCCGCGCGGGCGGGGTCAGCACCAGGCGGAAACAGCTGCCGCCGCCGGCCACGCGCACGTATTCCAGCGAGGACTGGTTCGCCTCGGCCATCTGGCGCGCCAGGTACAGCCCCAGGCCCGTGCCGTATTCGTGCGTGGTGTAGAACGGCTCGAAAATCTGCGCGGCGACCTTCGGCGCAATGCCGGGGCCGCGGTCGATCACTTCCAGGATCGGCACCGCATGTTCGCCGTGGCGCGCCACCACCATCACCCGTGCCGGCTCGCCCGGCATGCGCCCGTAGCGCAGCGCGTTCTGCACCAGGTTCCACACCACTTGCTGCAGCTGCTGCGGGTCGGCCACCGCGGCCACCGGCTCGCTGCCGTTGCTGATCACCCGCAAGGTGTCGTTGCCCAGGTCGTTGCCCTGGCGGTATTCCTCGACGAAGTTCTCGGCCCAGCGGCCCAGGTCCAGGGTTTCCGGGCGCGAGCGCTCGCGCCGCGACAGCTGCAGGATGTTCTCGATGATGTCGTTCAGGCGCACGCAGTGGTTGTTGATGATCTCCACCATGCGCAGGTCGGTGCCGCCCAGGTCGCGCGACTCGGCCAGCAACTGCGCCGAATAGCGGATCGCCGCCAGCGGGTTGCGGATCTCGTGCGCGATCGAGGCGGAGAGGCGGCCCAGCGAGCTCAGCGTGAGTTCCTCGGCGCGGCGCGAGACCAGCGAGGTGTCGTCGAGAAAGATCAGCACCAGCGCGTCGTCGTTCGGCGCCAGCCGGCTGAAGCGCGGGATCACCTCCGGCACGCCGTCGGCGAGCTGGGTGGCGGTCTCATCGAGCTTGCCCGAGGTGGTCCAGTGGTACAGGCGGCGCGAGAGCTCCGGCGCCACGCGGCCGAGGTCGCGCTGGTCGGCGCTGGGGTTGCCCAGCAGCATCCAGGCCGATTCGTTGATCTGGTGGATGTGGTTGGCGTCGTCCACCAGCATCACGCCGGTCTTCATGCGGCGGATGATCAGCTCGTTGACCTGGGCCAGGTTGGCCAGGTCGATGCTGCGCTGCTCGGCCAGCGCCTCGCTGGCGCGCAGCTGGCGGCTCAGCACGTAGCACAGCATGGTGATGGCGAAATAGGCCAGGCCGAACAGGCCGGCCTCCAGCAGCTGGCGGTCGGCCACGCCGGCGTCGCCCTGCGGGTTCAGCAGCGAATGGCCGAGCATGCCCAAGGTGGCCAGCGCGGCGAAGAACAGCGCCAGGCGCAGCGGCAGCAGCAGGGCGCCGGCGGCCAGGTTCACCGCCAGCATCATGGCGATGCCGATGCGCGCGTCCTGCATGGCCCCGGTGGCCAGCACGGCGGCGACGATATCGATCACCAGCGAGGCCGAGGTGACCAGCCGGGTCCACGGCATGGTGCGCCGGGTCAGCGCGGCCACCGCGATGGCGAAGCCCAGGAAGCACAGCGCCACCACGCGGGCGGCGTCCGTGTCGTTCAGGTGCGGCCAGCCCAGGGCGGGCGGGCTGAAGGCCAGGCCGGCATAGACCAGGGCCTGCGCCAGCCGGAAGTAGTTGAGGAAGAACAGCTCGTGGCGCACGGCCTCGGTGGCGGCGCGGGAGGGGGCGAAGGCGGGCGGCGCGGTATGGGGCACGGGGCCTGGCACTCTCGGCGGGCGGGTCGGTGCGCAGTATAGGTGCGACTCAGGTCAATCCTCAGTTCTGACGTTCAAGTCCTTCTCCCGCCGGGAGTTCGCGGGAACGGCGTAGCGGTGCACGTCACGCTTGCGCTCCGCCCGACCCCTCACCCTGCCCTCTCCCCGGAGGGGAGAGGGGTGATGGCGTGAGGTAGGCAGGAACGAAAAGCAAAAGCTGGCCCCGGTCGCTGAACGTCCTCTCGGCCACGGCACGTTGAAGCACCCGCTACGCAAACGCACTGTGGTTTCGTGTAGACCCAGGTTAATCAAGTTACCGCAGCCGCCCACCGCTCCTTCTAGTCGCGTCGCGAGCCTTTGCTCTTAGGCCATTCTCTCTTTGGTTACTTTCTCTTTGGGCCAGCAAAGAGAAAGTGACTCGGGCGCCGGCAGGCGTCCGAAATGCCCGCTGCATAAGCGGCCAAATCGCGACAACCACACCTAGTCGCTACTGGATGATTCGCTTCACTCACCCCTTCGGGGCCGCCCTACGGGCGTTCTTCGCGCTACGCGCTCGTCCGGCCTACCCCGGGATGACCGAGCAAAAGCGGATTCCGCCCCCCCTCCCACCCCCTCCCCCGGCGGAAAAGGGGCATTACATTGCCATCCCGCCCGCCTTCCGCGAAAATACCGGGCCGTATTGCGCGGTTTTCGCCATGTCGAGACATGGCGGCGCACTGCAACCCCCGGTAGCGCCTGCATTCGACGCCGTCGCCGTCCGTCCCCCTCAAGCCCGTCCGGTCTTCCCCGCACGGGCGCCATGTTTTTCCCCGTTCGCTCGAGGTATCGAATGAATTTCCACGAGTACCAGGCCAAAGAACTGTTCGCGAAGTACGGCATCGCCGTGCCCCCGGGCAAGGTCGCCAACTCTCCCGATGCCGCTGTCGACGCCGCCAAGCACCTTGGTGGTTCGCAGTGGATGGTCAAAGCTCAGATCCACGCAGGCGGCCGCGGCAAGGCCGGCGGCGTGAAGTTCTGCAAGAGCCTCGATGACGTGCGCGCAGCGGCCAAGGGCATGCTGGGCACCCACATGGAGACCTACCAGTCCGCCGGCCGCGCGCTGCCGGTGAACCTGGTGCTGGTCACCGACGCCACCAACATCGCCAAGGAGCTGTACCTGTCGATCCTGGTGGACCGCGACACCAAGTCCGTGTCCTTCATCGCCTCCAAGCACGGCGGCGTGGACATCGAGCAGGTGGCCAAGGACACCCCGGAAGACATCCACACCATCGTGGTGGACTTCGTGGAAGGCCTGCAGCCGTACCAGTGCCGCCAGCTCGGCTTCGCCATGGACCTCAACGCCAAGCAGGTCGGCCAGCTGACCAAGATCATGCTGGGCCTGTACAAGCTGTTCAACGAGAAGGACCTGGCCCTGGTCGAGCTGAACCCGCTGGCCATCCTCGAGGACGGCAACCTCGCCGCGCTCGACGGCAAGGTCAACTCCGACGACAACGCCGAATTCCGCCACGCCGACCTGGCCGCCATGCGCGACCTGAGCCAGGAAGACGCGGCCGAGGCGGCTGCCGTGCAGCACAACCTCAACTACGTGACCATGGACGGCACCATCGGCTGCATGGTCAACGGCGCGGGCCTGGCCATGGCCACCATGGACGTGATCAAGCTGGCGGGCGGCGAGCCGGCCAACTTCCTCGACGTCGGCGGCGGCGCCACCAAGGAGCGCGTGACCGAGGCGTTCAAGCTGATCACCTCCTCCGACAAGGTGAAGGCCATCCTGGTCAACATCTTCGGCGGCATCGTTCGTTGCGACATGATCGCCGAGGGCATCATCGCGGCCGTGAAGGAAGTGGGCCTGAAGATCCCCGTGGTGGTGCGCCTGCAGGGCACCAACGTGGAGCTGGGCCGCGAGCTGCTGGCCAACTCCGGCCTGGCGATCACGCCGGCCGACGATCTCAACGACGCGGCGCAGAAAGCCGTGGCCGCCGCGAAGTGAGGAGCAATCGAGCATGAGCGTTCTCGTCAACAAGAACACCAAGGTGATCGTGCAGGGCTTCACCGGCCAGCAGGGCACCTTCCACGCGCAGCAGGCGCTGGACTACGGCACCAAGGTCGTCGGCGGCGTCACCCCGGGCAAGGGCGGCAGCGAGCACATCGGCCTGCCGGTCTTCAACAGCGTGGCCGAAGCGGTCGACGACACCGGCGCCGACGCCTCGGTGATCTTCGTGCCGCCGCCGTTCGCGGCCGACTCGATCCTCGAAGCGATCGACGCCGGCATCAAGGTGATCGTGGCCATCACCGAGGGCATCCCGGTGCTGGACATGCTGCGCGTCAAGAACGTGCTGGCGCAGCATCCGGAAACCGTGCTGATCGGGCCGAACTGCCCCGGCATCATCACCCCGGGCGAGTGCAAGATCGGCATCATGCCGGGCCACATCCACCAGCCGGGCAAGGTCGGCATCGTGTCGCGCTCCGGCACGCTCACCTATGAAGCCGTGTTCCAGACCACCAACGAAGGCCTGGGCCAGTCCACCTGCATCGGCATCGGCGGCGACCCGATCAACGGCCTGAACTTCATCGACTGCCTGAAGCTGTTCCAGGACGACCCGCAGACCGAAGGCATCATCATGGTCGGCGAGATCGGCGGCAGCGCCGAGGAAGACGCCGCCGAGTTCATCGGCGAGTACGTGACCAAGCCGGTGGTGTCCTTCATCGCCGGCGCCTCGGCTCCGGCCGGCAAGCGCATGGGCCACGCCGGCGCGATCATCTCCGGCGGCAAGGGCACGGCCGCGGCGAAGTTCGCCGCGCTGGAGAAGGCGGGCGTCACCACGGTGAAGTCCCCGGCCGACCTGGGCAAGACCCTGGCGGGGCTGCTGAAGAAGTAAGTCATCCTTGCTTAAGTCATCCTTGATGGGTGGCGAAAAAGGCCGCGGTTTCCGCGGCCTTTTTCTTTTGGGGAACGGGGAACAGGGATCGGGGAACGGGGAAGGCTGGGTTCCCCGTTCCCCGCTCCCCGATCCCCGGCATTTGACTAAACGTTTGGTTCGGGTCTACACATAGCGCCGCGCACGCCCGGGACGGCGGCACCGCCCGGACAGCACTCGCATCGCTCACGTACCTCAGGGGGTCGTCATGAAGCGCTCGCAGCAGCTGTGTTCCGCCTTGATCCTTGCCGGGGCCGCCTCCGCGGCACCCGCCGCCGTCTACAACAACGGCACCAGCCCCGCGGTCTTTACCGTCTCGCTCACGCTGCAGGCCAACTGCACCATCGGCGCCAGCGCGCTGGCCTTCGGCAGCTACGGCGTGCTGGGTTCGGCCATCAACCAGCAGACTACGGTGCAGGTGACCTGCACCAACACCACGCCCTACAACGTGGGCCTGGATGCGGGCGGGGTGAGCGGCTCCACCGTGGCCGCGCGGCTGATGGCCGGCACCACCGCCGGCAATACCAGCACCACCGTCGGCTTCCAGCTCTATCAGGACGCCGGCCACAGCACGATCTGGGGCAATACGCAGGGGACGGATACCGTCGCCGGCACCGGCAGCGGCTCGGCCCAGTCGATCAATGTCTACGGCCAGGTGCCCGCCCAGGCCACGCCGAAGCCGGACACCTACCAGACCACCGTGACCGCCACGGTCTATTTCTGAGGCCATGCGGCGCCTGACCGCCGCCGCGCTGGCTGCCGGCGCCGCCCTGGCGGCGCACGCCTCGTCGCTGCAGATCTCGCCGGTGACGGTGGAGCTGCCGCCCGGCCAGAACGCCTCCGCCCTGACCCTGCGCAACCCGGGCAAGGAGCCGGTCTACGGCCAGGTACGCGTGTTCCGCTGGGACCAGGCACCGGACGACGACCGCCTGGAACCCAGCGATGACCTGGTCGCCAGCCCGCCCTTGATCCGCATCGAGCCGCAGGGCGAGCAGTTGGTGCGGCTGGTGCGCCGCGACGGCTCCGCCGTGGCGGAAGAGCGCTACTACCGCGTGCTGGTCGACGAGGTGCCCAACCTGGACGCCGCGCCCGGCAACGGCGTGAACATCCGCCTGCGCTATTCCGTGCCCGTGTTCCTCGAACCCGCCGGCGCGCCCGCGCTGCCCAAGCTCAGCTGGGAGCTGCGCCGCGAAGGCACGCAATGGCAGCTGCGCGTAAGCAATACGGGCGGACGCCGCGCCCAGCTCGCCGCCGTGCGGGTGGTGGGCGCCGACGGCGCGGCGCAGGAAATCAACCCGGGCTTGCTCGGCTACGTGCTGGCGGGGAGGACGCGGCAATGGACGATCGCGCTGGACGACAAGCTGGCGGCCCACGGGCCGCTGAAGCTCCGCGCCAACCTCAACGCCCAGCCCATCGAGACGGAGCTGAGCGTCGCCGCGCGGCCATGACGCATGCATCCGGCGCGCTGCCCCGATGGAACGGCGCGAACGGATGAACGCCGGACGGGCGTGGGCCGCTGCCTCCTTTGCTGCGCACTGGCCCTGGCGCTGCCGGCGCGGGCCGACGACCTGCCGCTGCCCGCCGCGCTCGACATGGCGCAGCCGCAGGAGGTCTTCCTCGACGTGATCCTCAACGGCCAGCCCAGCGGACGGATCCTGCGCTTCCGCGCCACCGGCGAGCGCCTGGCCTGCGACGCGGCGGAACTCGCCTCGCTCGGGCTGGACCCCGCACGCCTGGGCCGCACCGGCGAGGTGTCGCTGGACGACGTGCCCGGCCTGTCCTACCACTACGACGCCGCCACCCAGCGGGTGGAACTGACCGCCGCCGACAGCCTGCGCCTGCCCTTCGTGGCCGACGCGCGCCAGCTCGGCCGCACGCCGCCGGCGCAGAGCGGGCGCGGCCTGCTGATCAACTACGACGCCTACGTGCAGAGCGGCAGCGACGCGCGCCTGGCGCTGTGGTCGGAGCTGCGCTACTTCGCGCCCTCCGGCGTGTTCGCTAACACCGGCACGTACTACGACGGCGGCGGCCAGCACCGCTACCTGCGCTACGACACCGCGTGGACGCGCTCGGACCCGGCCACCACCAGCGTGCTGCAGCTCGGCGACAGCATCACCTCCGCGCTCAACTGGTCGCGTCCCGTGCGCTTCGCCGGCGTGCAGTGGCGCAGCGATTTCGGCCTGCGGCCGGACCTGATCACCTTTCCGCTGCCGTCGCTGGGCGGCTCGGCGGCGGTGCCGTCGGCGGTGGACCTGTACGTCAACAACGTGCGGCGCGCCAGCGTGGACGTGCCCAGCGGCCCGTTCGTGCTGAACCAGGCGCCGGGCATCAGCGGCGCGGGCCAGGCCACGCTGGTGACGCGCGATGCGCTGGGCCGCACGGTGACCACCGCGCTGCCGCTGTATATCGATGCGCGCATGCTCGCCGAAGGGCTGGACAGCTACGGCGTCGAGGCGGGTTTCGTGCGGCGGCGCTATGGGCTGGCTTCGTTCGATTACGCCTCGCATCCTTCCGCCAGCGGTTCGTGGCGGCACGGCGTGAGCGATGCGTTCACTGTCGAAGTGCATGGCGAAGCGAGCGCGGGCCTGGCCAATGCCGGCGGCGGCGCGCTGGTGCGGCTCGGGCAGGCCGGCGTGCTGAGCGGTTCGCTGTCCTTGAGCGGCGGCCGCGAGACGGGACGGCAGGCCAGCTTCGGCTACCAGTGGATCCGGCCCGACGTGGCGATCGATGCGGAACTGACCGAGCGCACGCCGGACTACGCCGACCTCGCCTCGCGCGAAGGCGCGCCCGCGCCGCGGCGGCTGGCGCGGTTCACCGTGTCGCTGCCGTTCGCGCCGGGCCAGAACGTGGCGCTCAGCTATATCGCCCTGCGTTCGCCGGGTGCCTCGCCTTCGCGCATCGGCGCACTGACCTGGATCTGGTCGGTGGCGCGCTGGGCTTCGCTCAACCTGAGCGCCTACCGCGACTTCGCGCGGCCTTCGTCCCAGGGCGCGTTTCTCAGCCTGAATCTCTCGCTGGACGGGCGTATCACGGCCAGCGCGCTCGGCGGCAGCCAGGGCGGCCAGCCGTACCGCAACCTGCAGGCGCTGCGTCCGGCCGACTACAGCGGCGGCTGGGGCTGGGGCGTGCAGGACGGGCGCAGCGGCGGGCTGAACTTCCGCCAGGCGCAGCTGCAATACCTGGGCAGCGCGGGCCAGCTCACCGCGCTGGTGCAGGACACCGATGGCCATCGCACCGCCTCGCTCGATGCCTACGGCGCCCTGGTCTGGATGGACGGCAGCCTGCAGCCGGCGCGCCGCATCTACGACGGCTTCGCCCTGGTCTCCACCGACGGCGTGCCCGGCGTGCCGGTGCTGCACGAAAACCGCCCGATCGGCCGCACCGACCAGGGCGGCCATCTGCTGGTGCCGGATCTCAACGCTTACCAGGCGAACCGCCTGGCCATCGACAGCCTGTCGCTGCCGGCCGATACGCAGGTGGATTCGGTCGCCCAGGATGTGGTGCCGCAGGCCCGTTCGGGCGTGCTCGCGCATTTCCCGCTGTCGCGCTATGCGGCGGCGTCGATCGTGCTGGTGGATGGGACCGGCCAGCCCTTGCCGGCGGGCACGCGCGTGCATCATGCGGAAAGCGGCATGGACACCGTGGTGGGTTACGACGGCATCACCTTCGTCAGCGGCCTGCGCGAGCGCAACCGGCTGCAGCTCGACGGCGATGGCTGGCATTGCGCCGTGGCCTTCGACTACCGCCGCCCGGCGGACGGCTCGCTGCCGCGCATCGGGCCGCTGAGCTGCCCGAAGCAGCCGGAGTCCGCGCGATGATGCGCTGGCTTGCCTTGCTGCTGTTCGGCTGCGCTCTGGCGTGGTGCGGTGCTTCGCGCGCGCAGACCTGCACCGCCACCCCGAGCAATCTCGACTTCGGCAACGTCAACCCGATCGCCGGCGCCGCGGTGGCGCGCACCGGCACCATCAATGTCACCTGCAACTGGACGCTGATCTCGCTGCAGCCCAATGCGCTGGTCTGCCTCAATCTGAGCACCGCGACCACGCGCGCCATGGCCAACGGCGCCAGCACCATGCAGTACGGCCTGTTCCAGGACGCGGGCAATACGCAGACCTGGGGCTCCACCGTCAGCGGCAATACGCCGATCTCGGTGTCCATCGCCAAGCCGCTGATCGGCACCGCGGGCAATGCGACGGTGAACTACTACGGCCAGATCACCGCCGGCCAGACCACGGTGCCCACCACCGGCAATGCCAGCACGGTGTACAGCCAGAGCTTCAATGCGGAGACGGTGCTGTCCTACGGCTACTACCTGCTGACGGCGCCGAGCTGCGCTTCGCTCAGTTCGGCCGGAAGCTTTCCGTTCACCGTCAGCGCGACGGTGACCAACAACTGCAATATCAGCGCGACCAACCTCAGCTTCGGCACCGCCGGCCTGATCGGCGCGGGCATCAATGCGACCAGCAGCCTGAGCGTGACCTGCACCAATAACGACGCCTGGCGCATCTCGATCAACGGCGGCGGCAGCGGCAACGTGGCGGCGCGCGTGATGCAGCGGACGGGCGGGGGAGGTTCCGTCAACTACCAGTTGTATACCGACAGCGCGCGCACCCTGGCCTGGGGCGACGGCACCGGCGGCACCACGCGCGCCACCGGCACCGGCACGGGGCTGGCGCAAAGCGTCACGGTGTACGGGCGCGTGCCGTCGCAGGCGACGCCGAGGCCCGGGAGCTACGGCGATACGGTGACGGCGACGATCGAGTTCTAGAAGGTTATTTCCCAGCGGGCCGGCGCGAGGCGGCGCGTCGACGAAGGCGCGCGCTTGGGATCGTTTGCCTGCACGCGGTACGGGGAATCCAGCGCGCAGTTCACCACCGGCGGCTCGCGCTCCTGTCCGCGGCGGTCGATCCGGCAGCTTTCCTGGATGGTGAGGCTGACCTCGAGCGTGGTGGATTCGGTGGCGGCGAAGCTGGCGCAGGGCAACAGCAGCAGGGCGAGCAGGAGCGGACGGGGCATGCGGCGGAGACGTGATGGGATCTCCCTCCTTGATCGGCGGAGCCGGCCCGTTCTTTAAGCGCCGTCGCGCTGGCGCAGCTGTTTGGCGGCGGTGGCGAGCAGGGCGGCGGTGAGCCGCTCCAGCGTGGCCGAGCGCACCGACCAGTGCTGCCAGTACAGCGGCACGTCCAGCCAGCGCCCGGGCGCGATGGCCTGCACGGTGCCCTCGCGCAGCGGTTTGCGCAGCATCGATTCCGGCGCCATGCACCAGCCCAGGTCCAGCCCCGCGGCATCGACGAAGCCGGTGGAGGAGGGCAGGTAGTGGGTAGGCGGGGCCAGCCGGGCGCGGGTGATTTTGCGGATGAAGCGCCGCTGCAGCGCGTCCTTGCGGTTGAACACCACCATCGGCGCGCTGCCCAGCGCGGCGGCATCCACGCCATGCGCGAAGTGGCGCGCCACGAACCTGGGCGAGGCGATCGGCAGGTAGCGCATCGCGCCCAGCGGCCGTGACGTGCAGCCCTGCACCGGGTGCGCATCGGCGGTGATCGCGCCGAGCACGCTGCCATCGCGCAGCAGGTCCAGCGAGTGGTCCTGGTCTTCCACCCGCACGTCGAACAGCAGGCCGTGGCGTTCGTGCAGCGCGGCGAGCGCGCCGAGGAACCAGGTGGCCAGCGAATCGGCGTTCACCGCGATGGCCAGCGTGGCCGGCGCCTGGTCCGCCGCGCGCTCCACCGCGAAGGCCTGCAGGGTTTCCGCTTCCAGCAGCTGCATCTGCTGCACGCTGCGCAGCAGGTGTTCGCCGGCGGCGGTGGCGCGGCAGGGCGCCTGGCGCAGGATCAGCACCTGGCCCAGCCGGTCCTCCAGCGCCTTGATGCGCTGGGACACCGCCGACGGCGTCACCGACAGCCGCCGCGCGGCGCCTTCGAAACTGCCTTCGCCGAGCACGGCGGCGAAGGCGGCGAGCTGGGGGTTGAGCAGGGTCATGGCGGGTTCCTTCGATGAAGAAAATCTAATTCAGGATAAGTCGATTTAGTTTTACTGAAATGAGGGCGTATCGCATCCTTGATGGACTCAGTCCCCAAGCCCGAATCCTTCTCCCTCCGGGAGAAGGTGGCGGCAGCCGGATGAGGGTACGGGCGGAGCGGGGCGCCTCGCTCCGCCCGTACCCTCACCCCCACCCCTCTCTCCCACGGGGACTACCTGCGGGTCGCCGGAGGGAGAGGGGCTTTACGTCGCGGCCTATCCCGCGTTCTTTCATCACCAACCGTCGAAATCTTCATGCAGACCTCCGCTTATCTAGCGGGCCTCGCCGCCGGCGCAGGCCTGATCATCGCCATCGGCGCGCAGAACGCCTTCGTGCTGCGCCAGGGCCTGCAGCGCCGGCACGTCGGGCCGGTGGTGCTGGTGTGCATCGTGGCCGACGCGGCGCTGATCCTGCTCGGCGTGGCCGGCATGGGCCTGCTGGTGAAGGAGATGCCCGCGCTGCTGCAGGTGCTGCGCTATGCCGGCGCGGCTTTCCTGCTCGCCTATGGCGCCCTGGCATTGCGCCGCGCCTGGAACGGCGAGAGCGGCCTGCAGCCGTCGGAAGACGGCTCCGCCGGCCGCCGCCGCGCACTGCTGGCCTGCCTGGCCTTCACCCTGCTCAATCCGCACGTCTATCTCGACACGGTGGTGCTGCTGGGCAGCCTGTCCACGCATTACGAAGGCGCGGGGCGCTGGTCGTTCGCGGGCGGCGCGTGCACGGCCAGCGTGCTGTGGTTCACAGCGCTGGGCTATGGCGCGCGCGCACTGCTGCCGGTGTTCCGCAGCCCCATGGCGTGGCGCGTGTTCGACGTGCTGGTGGCGGCTTTCATGGTGACACTGGCGGTGCTGCTGCTGACCCGGCCGCTGGGTTGACCCGCGCCGGCGGGGAAGGGCTGCGAGTATCATGAGCGGCCATTCCCCATGGATTCCCAGGCATGACCACCCTGCGCCTCGCCCTCGCCCAGTTCGATTTTCCGGTAGGGGCGGTCGCCGCCAATGCGGCCCGCGTGGGCGACCTGCTGGCGCAGGCGCGCGACGGCGGGGCCGACCTGGTGGTGTATCCGGAGCTCACCCTGAGCGGCTATCCGCCGGAAGACCTGCTGCTGCGCCCCAGCTTCCTGGCCGCCTGCGACAGCGAGCTGCACGCGCTGGCCGCCGCCACCAACGGCGTGGCCGCGCTGGTCGGCCATCCGCACAGCGAGGGCGAGGTGTACAACGCCGCCAGCCTGCTGCGCGAAGGGCGCATCGAACTGACCGCGCACAAGCAGGCACTGCCGAACTACGGCGTGTTCGACGACAAGCGCTACTTCCGGCCCGGCCACGAGACCGCGGTGAGCACCATCGAAGGCGTCACCGTCGGCCTGCTGATCTGCGAGGACATCTGGCAGCCGGAAGCCGCCGCGCAGGCCGCGCTTGCCGGCGCCGAACTCATCGTCGTGATCAATGCCTCGCCGTGGGACGGCGCCAAGCAGGCCGAGCGCGAAGCGGTGCTGCGCGCCCGCGCGCAGGAAACCGGCTGCGCCATCGTCTATCTCAACCTGGTCGGCGGGCAGGACGAAGTCGTGTATGACGGCGGCTCGCTGCTGGTCAACGGCGACGGCAGCATCGCCGCGCGCGCGCCGGCGTTTACCGAAGCGCTGCTATGGGCGGATTTCGACGCGCAGTCGCGCACGCTCCGCGCCGACGCCTGGCCCGCGCGGCTGGACGACGCGCCGGAAGCCACGCTGTACGCCGCGCTGGTGCGCGGCATCCGCGACTACATCGAGAAGAACGGCTTCGGCGGCGTGCTGCTGGGCCTGTCCGGCGGCATCGATTCGGCGCTCACGCTGGCGCTGGCCGTCGATGCGCTCGGGCCGCAGCGCGTGACCGCGGTGATGATGCCTTCGCGCTACACCTCGCAGCTGTCGCTGGACGGCGCGCGCGCACAGGCCGAGCAGCTGGGCGTCGAGTACCACATCATTCC
This sequence comes from Dyella sp. SG609, assembly GCF_012275375.1. Classification (GTDB taxonomy): domain Bacteria; phylum Pseudomonadota; class Gammaproteobacteria; order Xanthomonadales; family Rhodanobacteraceae; genus Dyella_D; species Dyella_D marensis. The sequence continues at coordinate 265,812 of NZ_JAAZQJ010000004.1, forward strand.
GATCGAGCAGACCTTCCAGAGCTTTATCGACGCGCTCACGCCCGCCTTCGGCGGCAAGCCGGCGGACCTCACCGAAGAGAACCTGCAGTCGCGCACCCGTGGCGCCATGCTGATGGCGCTGAGCAACAAGCACGGCCGCCTGCTGCTGGCCACCGGCAACAAGAGCGAGATGGCGGTGGGCTACGCCACGCTGTACGGCGACATGTGCGGCGCCTATGCGCCGCTGAAGGATGTCTACAAGACCGTGGTCTACCGCCTGTCGCGCTGGCGCAATGCGCATGCCGAGCGCTTCGGCGGCGGCGAGGTGATTCCGCCGGCGGTGATCGAGCGTCCGCCGTCGGCCGAGCTGCGCGACAACCAGACCGACCAGGATTCGCTGCCGCCGTACGACGAGCTCGATGCGATTCTCGAGCGCTTTATCGAAGGCGAGCTGTCGCAGGCCGAGATCGCCGCGCAGGGTTTCCACTGCGACACCGTGCGCCGCGTGGTGCGCCTGGTGCTGCTCAACGAATTCAAGCGCCGGCAGTCGGCGCCGGGGCCGCGCGTGACCACGCGTGCATTCGGGCGCGAGCGTCGCTATCCGATTACGTCCGGGTGGCGTTGAGGCTCGCGCACTAACGGATTCACGTTTTTGCATGTCGCGCTTGACAGCGCGGGGTAGTCTTTGGAACGATCCGCGGCCTTCCGAATCGGAGGTGCGCCATGATTGTCATCGCCTCACGCAAGTCCGCCGTCGCCGCTGCCGCGCAGATCGCCGCCTGCTGACGCCGTCCACTGGTTTTCTCCGCTGGACCGTTCACTAAGTCCGTTCTGACGGCCGCGTTCGCGGCCCCCGCATCCGTACCCGAGCCTCGCGGTTCGGGCGATCCGGCATGTCCTGTCGCTGCCCGCGCCGGGACGAGACTGAGTACCCCACCCATGACAATGCATGACCGCACGGCGCTGAGCCGTGTCTCCGCCTATCTGCGCGCCCGCATAGCGCTGCAGCAGGGCAACCGTTGCCTGCAACCGTTCCACGTCACCCTCGACTCGGCCAGCACCGAACCCGGATGGAACTACGCCACGCCGGTGGACGGCGCCGCGCCGAATGCGCACGAACTGGCCTCGCTGATCGACCTGTTCGACCGCAAGCAGCGCAAGCCGCGCCTGGAATACATCCACGACATGGCTCCCGAGGTGCTGCCCCGCCTGCTCGATGCCGGCTTCTTCCGCGAGGAGCCGCTGGCGCTGATGACCTGCACGCCCGACAGCCTGGCCGCCGATGGCGATCTCGACGGCGTGGAGTGGCTGCTGGCCGAACGCGAGCACGAACTGCACGCGGCCGCCGAGGTGCAGAACGCCGCCTACGGCGTATCCGGCACCTGCGCGGCCGACGTGGAGCGGCTGGCCGGCGTGGTGGAAAAGGGCGGCGCGGTCGCCCTGGCCCGCTGCCGCGACAGCGGCGATGCGCTCGGCGCGGGGCTGTATTCGCCCCCGCTGGAGGGTGTTACCGAGATCGCGGCGATCGGCGTGCGCGAGGATGTGCGCGGCCGCGGCATCGGCGGCGCGGTCACCGCGCTGCTGGCGGACCACGCTTTCGTGCAGGGCGTGAGCTTGCCGTTCCTGATGACGGCGGCCGGCAACGAACACCGCGTGTATGCGCGGGCCGGGTTCCATCGTTTCGGCGAGTTGATCGGTGTAACGCGGTGAGCGGCCGCGCAAACGAAAACGCCACGGCGCTGGCCGTGGCGTTTTCGGATGCGGGGGTTGATCCCGGCTTTGGCGATGCGGCTTAGTGGTGGCCGGAGAACGGCACCATCTTGCGCAGCGTGGACGGGGCGTGCGGCCACTTCTCGTCCGTCAGGTAGGGATGGTTCGGGTAGTTCAGCGCCAGCACCTTGCGGGTCTGCTCGGCCAGCTGCGGACGCTCCAGGCCGATGTAGCTGCGGGTGAGGATGGCCAGCGCGTCGCCGGTCTGCGGCGCCTGCTGGTAGTGCTCGATCACGTACTGGGCGCGGTCGGCCGAGGCGATGTAGGCCTTGCGGCGCAGGTAGAACTCGGCCACGTTGACCTCGAACTGGGCCAGCACGTTGCGCAGGTAGATCATGCGCTGGCGGGCGTCGGCCGAGTAGGCGCTGTCCGGGAAGCGGCGGGTCAGCTCGGAGAAGTCGTCGAAGGCCTGCAGGTTGTAGCCCTGGTCGCGGCGGGCCTGGCTCTCGGTGCGCTGGAACACGCGCTCGATAAAGCCGCCGGTGCGGTCGAAATTGATCAGGCCGCGCAGGTAATAGGCATAATCCACATGCTTGTGGGTCGGATACGTCTTGATGAAGCGGTTGACCGTGGAGTAGGCGTCGTCCGGCTGGTTGTCCTTGTACTGCGAATAGGCCAGGTCAAGCTGGGCCTGTTCGTTGAAGTCGCCGGACGGGAAGCGCGCGATCAGTCGCTGGTAGGCCTTGGTCGCGGCGGCGTAGTCGGAATGGACCAGGGAGTCGTGCGCGGTGCTGTACAGCTTCTCCACCGGCATGGTGTCGATGGTTTCCTTCTTGCTCCGGAACATGGAGCACGCGCTCATCGTGGCGACGACGGCGAGCACCACCAGTACTTTGAAGACCTGCAGCTTGGTTACGCGCATGGGAAAGGGTTCAGATGTTTGATCGAAAAGGGATGATAGCCGAAACCACCGGAAACCCGGGCGGCCGGCCATGACGACCATCCGCCACGAGGCCACCGTGCCGCTGTCGGCAGCCGGGTGGCGCTTCGACCGGGCCTTGGCCGAGATGTTCCCGGACTACTCGCGATCCCGCCTGGCGGCGTGGATCAAGGCCGGGGCGGTGACCCTGGACGGCGCCGCCGCGCCCCCGCGCCACCTGCTGCGCGGCGGCGAGCAGGTGCGGCTGGAGGCGGAGCTTGCGGCCGAGGTCGAGCTGGAACCGGAAGATATCGCGCTGGAGGTGGTCCACCAGGACGAGCACCTGCTGGTGCTGAACAAGCCGGCCGGCCTGGTGGTCCACCCCGGCGCCGGCAATGCGGCCGGCACTTTGCTGAACGCCTTGCTGCACCACGACCCCAAGCTGGCCGAGCTGCCGCGCGGGGGCATCGTGCACCGCCTGGACAAGGACACCTCCGGCCTGATGGTGGTGGCCCGCTCGCTGGCGGCCCATACCGCCCTGGTCGACATGCTGTCCCGCCACGAGGTGGAGCGGCAGTACGAGGCCGTGGTGATGGGCCTGCTGGTGGCCGGCGGCACGGTGGACGCGCCGATCGGCCGCCATATGGGCGACCGCCTGCGCCAGGCCGTGCGCGACGAGGAGGACGGCAAGCGCGCCGTCACCCACTACCGCCTGCGCGAACGCTTCCGCGCCCATGCCCTGCTGCAGTGCAGCCTGGAGACCGGCCGCACCCACCAGATCCGCGTGCACATGGCGCATATCGGCCACCCCCTGGTCGGCGACCCGCTGTACGGCGGCGGCCTGCGCCTGCCCAAGGGCGCCTCGCCCGAGCTGGTGGCGGCGCTGCGCGGCTTCCGCCGCCAGGCCCTGCATGCGGAGCGGCTGGCCTTCGAGCACCCGGTTAGCGGCGAGCCGCTGTCGTTCACGGCCGCGCGGCCGGCGGACCTGGACGCGCTGATCAACACCCTGCGCGAGGATGCCGCCCACGCGGATCCCTACGATGACTACTGAGGGCTGGCTGCGCCCGGACTGGCCGGCGCCGGCCGGCGTGCATGCGGCGGTGAGCACCCGCGACGTGCCCGGCGCCTCGGCATCCCCGTTCGAGCGCTTCAACCTCGGCAGCCGCTGCGGCGACGCGGTCGAGGCGGTAGCCGCCAACCGGGCGGCGCTGGCATCCATGCTCGACTTGCCGGCGCCGCCGCGCTGGCTGCGGCAGGTGCATGGCATCGCGGTGGCCGACACCGGCGCGCAAGACGAGCCGGAAGCGGATGCCGCGGTGACCCGCACGCGCGGCGAGCCGCTGGCCATCCTCACCGCCGATTGCCTGCCGGTGCTGTTCTGCGCGGTGGATGGCGGCGAAGTCGCCGCGGCTCATGCCGGTTGGCGCGGCCTCGCGGCCGGTGTGCTGGAGGCGACGCTGGGGCATCTGCGCGCCCGGCCCGGCGCAGTGATGGCGTGGCTGGGGCCGTGCATCGGTGCGGCTTCGTACGAAGTCGGCGCGGAAGTGCGCGAGGCCTTTATCGCCGACGATGCGGGGGCAGAAGCCTGCTTCGTTCCGACCCGCCCGGGCCACTGGCTGTGCGACCTCGCGGGACTGGCGCGCCGCCGGCTGGAGCGCGCCGGCGTTTGCGCCATCTACGGCGGCGGCTTCGACACCCTGGCCGACCCGCGCTTCTACTCGTACCGCCGCGACGCCGCACGCAGCGGCCGCTTCGCCACGCTGATCTGGCTTCAGTAACCGGAGTAGGTTGGGGTGAGCCGCAGGCGAACCCCAACGTCGGCACCTCCAAACACGCCGCGTTGTTGGGGTTCGCCTGCGGCTCACCCCAACCTACACCTGGGTCATTCGCGCAGCGCCGCCAGGAAACTCCTCCGCCACGCCGTAATGTCCTGCCGCTCCAGCACATCCATCATCGCCCGCCAGCGCATCTTCCTTTCCTCCAGCGGCATCGCCAGCGCGCGCTCCAGCGCATCGGCCACTTCCTCGGTATCCGCGGGATTCACCAGCAAAGCCTCGTCCAGCTCCTGCGCCGCGCCGGCGAACCGCGACAACACCAGCACCCCCGGATCCTCCGGGTTCTGGCTCGCCACGTATTCCTTCGCCACCAGGTTCATGCCGTCGCGCATCGGCGTCACCAGTCCCACCTTGGCATTGCGGTAATACCCGCTCAGCACGCTGTGCGGAAACGACTTGTTGACGTAGCGGATCGGCACCCAGTCCGGCGCCGCGTAAACGCCATTGATGTGCCCGGCCTTGCGTTCGAGGTCGCGGCGGATCTGCCGGTACTCCGGCACGGTGCTGCGCGATGGCGGGGCGATCTGCAGGAAGCTCACGCGGCGGTGCCAGTCCGGCATGCGTTCGAGCAGGCGCGCGTAGGCGTCGAAGCGTTGCGGCAGGCCCTTGGAGTAGTCCAGCCGGTCCACGCCGATGATCAGCGCGCGGCCTTCCAGGCTGCTGCGCAGGTCTTCGATCGGATCCAGCGTACCGGCTTTCGCCGCCGCCTCGGCCACCTGCCGCGTGTCGATGCCGATCGGGAACACGCCCGCGCGAAAACGCCGGTGGCCCAGCCGCAGGCGATGGCCGCCGCGCAGGCGGGCGCCCGTTTCGTGCACGAAGTATTCCTCCAGCGCGCGCAGGTCGCGCGCCGTGTGCACGCCCACCAGGTCGTAGGCGGCCAGCGTTTCCAGCAGCTCGCGATGGCGCGGCAGCGCGATCAGCAGGCCGGCCGGCGGCAGCGGCGTATGCAGGAAGAAGCCGATGCGGTTGCGCACGCCGCGCTCGCGCAGCATCGAGGCCAGCGGGATCAGGTGGTAGTCGTTGATCCAGATCGCGTCGTCCTGCTCGACCAGCGCGGCCAGGCGCTCGGCGAACACGCGGTTGACGCGCAGATAGCCGTCCAGATGGCCGCGGTTGTAGTCGACCAGGTCCGGCCGGTAATGCAGCAGCGGCCACAGGGTGCGGTTGGCGAAGCCGTCGTAGAAATGGTCGTGGTCGTCGCGCGACAGGTCGATGGTGGCGTAGTGCACCGGGCCGTCGTACAGGTGGTGCACGGTGGCCGCGGTCTCGCCGGCGATCTTGCCGCTCCAGCCGAACCATAAGCCGCCGGCTTCCTGCAGCGCCGCGCGCATGGCCGAGGCGAGGCCGCCGGTGGCGGTCTGCTTAGGTAATGCGACCCGGTTGGAGACGACGATCAGGCGGCCGGTGCGTGACGGCACCACGCTCATAGCTCGTCCTCCCAGCGGCGCGACAAGCGCATCGCGGTCTGCACCAGGCCCACCAGCGAATAGGTCTGCGGAAAATTGCCCCAGTGCTCGCCGGTGCCCGGCGCCAGATCCTCCGACAGCAGGCCCAGCGGATTGAGCTGCGACAGCATGTGCTCGAACATCTGCCGCGCGCGCCGCTTGCGTCCGGTGGCGGCCAGCGCCTCGATGTACCAGAAGGTGCAGATATTGAAGCTGGTTTCCGGCGTGCCGAAGTCGTCCGGCGCGATATAGCGGAACAGGTAATCGCCGCGGCCGAGTGCCTTGCCGATCGCATCCACCGTGGCGATGAAGCGCGGATCGCGCCCGCGCACGAAGCCGATATCGGCCAGCAACAGCAGGCTGGCATCCAGGTGCTCGCCGTCGTAGGCGTCGACGAAATGCCCCAGCCGTTCGTTCCAGACGCGCGCGGAAATGCGCTCGTGCAGCGCCACCGCCTCGTCGTGCCAGTAGCGCGCGCGATCGGTCAGGCCCAGCTCGGTGGCGATATGCGCCAGGCGGTCGCAGGCGGCCCAGCACATCGCCGCCGAATAGGTGTGCACGGCGGCGCGGCCGCGGAATTCCCATAGCCCGGCATCCGGTTCCTCCGCCATCCGCAGGGCCATGCGGCCCATGCTTTCCAGGCGCTCGAAGGTGCGCGCATCGCCGGGATTCTCCAGGCGCTGGTCGAAGAACAGCTGCGCGGAAGCCAGCACCACCGAGCCGTACACGTCGTTCTGGCGCTGGCGCCAGGCGTCGTTGCCGATGCGCACCGGCCCCATGCCGCGGTAGCCGGCCAGGCCTTCGGCCTCGCGCTCGGGCAGCTCGCGCTCGAAGGTGATGCCGAACACCGGGCCGACTTCATGATCGCCTTCGGCGGAGACGATGTTGAACACGTAGCGGATGTATTCCTCCATGCTGCGCGTGGCGCCCAGCCGGTTGAGCGCGCGCACCACGAAGGCGGCGTCGCGCAGCCAGCAGTAGCGGTAGTCCCAGTTGCGGCTGGTGCCCGGCGCTTCGGGAATCGAGGTGGTCAGCGCGGCGATGATGGCGCCGGTGGCCTCGTACTGGCACAGCTTCAAGGTGATCGCGGCGCGGATCACCGGCGCCTGCCATTCGTAGGGAATGGACAGGTAGCGCACCCAGTCGCGCCAGTAGGCGATGGTGTATTCCAGCGTGCCGTGGATGAAATCCGCGGGGCTGGTGGCAAGCGTTTCGTCGGGGCCGAACACCAGGTTGGCGGGCCGGTCCAGGTGGAAGAACAGGCCGCGCTCGATCAGCGGCACCGCCACGTCAGTGGTCAGGCGCTGCACCACGTCGCTCAGCAGAAACCGCAGGTGATTGCTGCCGGAGGTGGTGTCGGGCTGGCGCGCGCCGTAGTCGCACAGCGGCCGCAGCAGGATGCGGATGCGCGGATTGCCCTGGATCGGCCGGATGCGCCGGGCCAGCATCACCGGATGGTAGAAGCGCCCGCGGGTGCGGTGGCGCGGCGCGAAATCGGTGATCTCGATGGCGTTGCCGTGGCGGTCGTACAGCCGCGTGACCAGCACTGCGGTGTTCGGCAGGTATTCCTGCTCGGCCCGTTCGACATGTTCCAGCTCGACGCTCCAGTCGCCCCCCTCGCTCGCGGGCGAGAGCAGGGCGCAGAAGCTGGCGTCGCTGTCGAAGCGCGGCAGGCAGCACCACACGATGCGGGCCATGCCGTCGATCAGCGCGGCCACGCTGCCGTTGCCGATCACGCCCAGAGCCAATGTCTGCGGATTGGCCCGGGTATCGCTGCCGCCAGGTCCGGTGTCGTCGGACCTGGTGCGGGGTTCAGGCATTCCCTCCAAGGGCATGGGCATGGGGTTCGACTCCTTGCTTGAGCACGTTCAAGACACGTTGCAGCCAGGCCTGTGCCGACGACGGGCCCGGCAGGGTGTATTGGGCGAGCGTGGGTTCGCGTTCGCCGACGCGGACGCTGATCCCGTTCTCCAGATTGGTGGCGGCGAAGCCGTGTTCGTCGGTGAGGTCGTCGCCGAGGTACACGGGCAGGCGGCCGGCGAACGGCGGGCGTTCCAGCAGCTCGGTCACCGCCTTGCCCTTGTCCATGCCGGCGGGCTTGAGTTCCAGCACCAGGTTGCCGGCCTGCAGCTCGTAGCCGGGCAGGCCCGGCAGCAGCGCCAGCACGGCTTCACGCAGCGTTTCGTATGCGGCCGGCGCGGCGCGGCAATGCAGGGCCACGGCCAGGTCTTTGTTCTCCACCAGCACGCCGGGATGCGCGCGCGCGATCGACTCCGCCGCATGCAGCACCAGGGTGCGCCGGCTGGCGCTGACGCGCGTCTCGCGCCGCTCGCCGTCGGCGTGGCGCAGCTGCAGGCCGTGCAGGCCGGCCATCGCCCACGGTGGCGAACCGAACAGTGCGTCGAGGCCGACCAGGCTGCGTCCGCTCACCAGCGCGAGCGCGCCATCGAGATAGGCGTAGAGTTCGGCCAGCAGCGCGTACAGCTCGGGATCGACGCGCACGTCGCCGGGGCGCTCGGCAAACTCGAGCAGGGTGCCATCGACGTCCAGGAACAGGGCCCAGCGGTCGCCAGTGCCGGGCAGGGGCGGTGCCGGAAGCGGGGTCGCAGCAGGCATGCGGGGGAAGGCGGGGGAAAAAGACATCAGAACGAGCCTAGCAGGGCGAATGTGAAGATCAGCTTTGGATGTGTCTGCATGAATCAACGTAGGTTGGGGTGAGCGCAGCGAACCCCAACGGTGCCGCCGCATCGGGGTTCGCTGCGCTCACCCCAACCTACTTGAATCGTTGGGGGCGGACCGCATCTCATCGGGCAGTGAGCGGCCTCGGGGGCTGCCGAATCTTTATCTTTGCGGGGTTCTATCTATGCGGATGGACAAACTGACATCGCGCTTCCAACAAGCGCTGGCCGACGCGCAATCCATGGCGGTGGGCCGCGACAACAATATGCTCGAACCGGTGCACGTGATGGCCGCGCTGCTCGACCAGCAGGGCGACACCACCGCGCCGCTGCTGACCCAGGCCCAGGTCAACGTGCCCACCTTGCGCCAGCGCGTGGGCGAAGCGCTGGACCGCCTGCCCCGCGTCAAAGGCGACGAAGGCAACGTGCATATCGGCAACGACCTCACGCGCCTGCTCAACCTCACCGACAAGCTCGCGCAGCAGCGCGGCGACCAGTTCATCGCCAGCGAGCTGTTCGTACTCGCGGCGCTGGAGGACAAAGGCGATCTCGGCGCGGCGCTGAAGGCCGCGGGCGCCCACAAAGCCAACCTGGAACAGGCGATCGACAAGATTCGCGGAGGCGAAAAGGTGCAGAGCGAGAATGCCGAGGACCAGCGCCAGGCGCTGGAGAAATACTGCGTCGACCTGACCGCGCGCGCCGAGAGCGGCAAGCTCGATCCGGTGATCGGCCGCGACGAGGAAATCCGCCGCACCATCCAGGTGCTGCAGCGGCGCACCAAGAACAACCCCGTGCTGATCGGCGAACCCGGCGTGGGCAAGACCGCCATCGTCGAAGGCCTGGCCCAGCGCATCGTCAACGGCGAAGTGCCCGAAGGCCTGCGCGACCGCCGCGTGCTGGCGCTGGACATGGGCGCGCTGATCGCCGGCGCCAAGTTCCGCGGCGAATTCGAGGAGCGCCTGAAGGGCGTGCTCAACGACCTGTCCAAGCAGGAAGGCCGGGTGATCCTGTTCATCGACGAGCTGCACACCATGGTCGGCGCCGGCAAGGCCGACGGCGCCATGGACGCCGGCAACATGCTCAAGCCCGCGCTGGCGCGCGGCGAGCTGCACTGCATCGGCGCCACCACCTTGGACGAGTACCGCAAGTACATCGAGAAGGACGCCGCGCTGGAGCGCCGCTTCCAGAAGGTGTTCGTGGGCGAGCCCAGCGTGGAAGACACCATCGCGATTTTGCGCGGCCTCAAGGAACGCTATTCGGTGCACCACGGCGTGGAGATCACCGATCCGGCCATCGTCGCCGCCGCCACGCTGTCCAACCGCTATATCACCGACCGCCAGCTGCCGGACAAGGCGATCGACCTGATGGACGAGGCGGCCAGCCGCATCCGCATGGAGATCGATTCCAAGCCGGAGGAACTGGACCGCCTGGAGCGCCGCCTGATCCAGCTGAAGATCCAGCGCGAAATGCTGCGCAAGGAAACCGACGAGGCGTCCAGGAAGCGCCTGGCCGACCTGGAAAGCGATATCGAAAAACTCGAGCGCGAGTTCTCCGACCTCGACGAAGTGTGGAAGTCGGAGAAGGCGCTGCTGCAGGGCGCGACCAAGATCAAGGAACAGATCGAGCAGGCCCGCGTGCAGCTGGAAGCCGCGCAGCGCCGCCAGGACTACGCCAAGATGAGCGAGCTGCAGTACGGCCGCCTGCCGGAACTGGAAAAGCAGCTCGCCGCCGCACAGGCCGCCGAGAAGCACGAGTTCAAGCTGGTGCAGGACCGCGTCACCGACGAGGAGATCGCCGAGGTCGTATCGCGCTGGACCGGCATCCCGGTCAGCAAGATGCTGGAAGGCGAGCGCGAGAAGCTGCTGCATATGGAAGAGGCGCTGCACAAGCGCGTGGTCGGCCAGGACGAAGCGGTGCGCGCGGTGTCCGACGCGATCCGCCGCGCGCGTGCCGGCCTGTCCGATCCGAACCGCCCGTATGGCTCCTTCCTGTTCCTGGGCCCTACCGGCGTGGGCAAGACCGAGCTGTGCAAGGCGCTGGCCGAGTTCCTGTTCGATACGCAGGACGCGATGGTGCGCATCGACATGAGCGAGTTCATGGAGAAGCACTCGGTAAGCCGCCTGATCGGCGCGCCCCCCGGCTATGTCGGCTACGAGGAAGGCGGCTATCTCACCGAGGCGGTGCGCCGCCGTCCGTACAGCGTGATCCTGCTGGACGAGGTGGAGAAGGCCCATCCGGACGTGTTCAACATCCTGCTGCAGGTGCTCGACGATGGCCGCCTCACCGACGGCCAGGGCCGCACGGTGGATTTCCGCAATACCGTGATCGTGATGACCTCCAACCTGGGCTCGCAGCTGATCCAGGAGCAGGCCGGCGATTCCGAAGCGGACTACCTGCAGATGAAGGCCTCGGTGCTGGGCGTGGTGCAGGCGCACTTCCGTCCTGAGTTCATCAACCGCCTGGACGAGCTGGTGGTGTTCCGCCCGCTGGAGAAGAAGCAGATCCGCAAGATCGCCCTGATCCAGCTGATCCACCTGGAAAAGCGCCTGGCCGAACGCCAGCTGCGCCTGGAGATCGGCGAGAAGGCGCTGGACCTGCTGGGCAATGTGGGCTTCGATCCGGTGTATGGCGCGCGGCCGCTGAAGCGGGCGATCCAGCAGCAGCTGGAGAATCCGCTGGCGAAGGAGATTCTCGAAGGCCGGTACGCGCCGGGCGATGTCATCGGGGTGGATGCGGAAGGCGGGCAGTTGGTGTTTCGCACGCAGTAAAAAAAGAAAGGCGCCCACAGGGCGCCTTTTCTTTTTCCCCCTCTCCCCTCCGGGGAGAGGGCTGGGGTGAGGGGTCGGGCGGAGCGGAGAAGCAGAAGCAGCAAGCAGGCCGCGCCCTGTCGAACCCTTCCCGCGAGCCCCGGCCCCTCATCTGGCTGCCGCCATCTTCTCCCCGGAGGGGAGAAGAGTTCGCTAGCGGGGTTCGCTGATACTTGGCAGGCCGTTTTCCATATGCCCCGCCAACCGCCGCCAATAACCACCAAGCTCAGCAACCGTCACGCTCAAGTCGTACCAGTTGGCATGGCCACCCAGTGCCCAACTGTCATTCACCGTAGCCCCGGCGGCGACCGAATAAATCCGCACATCGCCCTCCACATAAGCATTGCTGACCGTCACGGTGCATGCCGCGCCGCCGTTATTGGTCACGGCCAGCCGCAGGCGATTGCCTGCGGCGTCGTAGCTCGCCGCCACTTCCGGCGCCGCACCCATCCCGGTCGCCACGCTGCCGCGATACTGCCGCAGAAAACCATTCGGCCCATGCGCCTCCAGGTCGTACACGCCCTGGGTGTAACGCGCCGCGCTCCAGTAATCCGACAGCTGCTTGCCCGCCTCCACCGTGTAGCGCCATGGCCCGTCGCTGCGGTTCGCCGCATACACCTGGAACACCGCGCCGGCCGCACCGTCGTTATGGAAGTCGATCCAGTAGCGCCCCGCCGCCGCATCCACCCGGCCATCCGCACGCAGCGTGTAAGGCAGCGCGCGCGCCGGCCGCGTACCCGCTTCCTGCGCCGGCATCGCCTGTGTGGAGGGAATACTCGGCGCCGGCAGGTTCTTGCACTGCTGGTCCGCCGCGGCGGTGTAGCCGGTGGTGGAGGGCAAGCCGGGCCAGCCGCTGTTGCTGCCGCTGAAATCGAAGGCGCTGAGCAGGTCGCCGCACACCGCGCGGCGCCAGGCGCTGATATTCGGCTCCATCACGCCGAAACGCTGCTCCAGGAAACGCAGCACCGAGGTGTGGTCGAACACCTGCGAACACACCCAGCCGCCGCGCGTCCACGGCGACACCACGATCAGCGGCACGCGGAAGCCCAGGCCGATCGGCTGGCCGTTGCTGATCTCGCCCGTCACGCTCACCGTGGACAAGCCGTCGTTGGGCGAAGCCGGCGGCGTCGGCGGCGGCACGTGGTCGAAGAAGCCGCCGTTCTCGTCGTAGTTGAGGATGAAGGCGGTCTTGGCCCACACCGCCGGATGGGCGGCGAGCGCGGCGAGCAGGCGCGCGCTCAGGTCCTCGCCGTAGGCCGGCTTGAAGCTGGCGTGTTCGGACAGGTAATCGGCGGCCACGATCCACGACACCTGCGGCAGCGTGTCGTTGGCCACGTCCTGGGCGAACGCGGCGACCATGTCCGCCTGCGTCGCCATGCCCTTGTCGTGCAGCGGCGTGCCCGGCTTGGCCTGCTTGAAGTTCTTGAACCAGGCCAGCGCGTTGTCGTCGAAGTTGTTGCTCTCCTGGTAGACCTTCCAGCTCACGCCGGCCTTTTCCAGGCGCTCGGCATAGGTGGTCCAGGTAAAGCCCGCGCTCGGCTCGGTGTTGTCCAGCACCGCCGCCTGGCCCACCGACAAGCCGTTGCTGCCGGTCATCGCATGCAGGCGGTTGGGGTTGGTCTGGGTGAGGGTGGCGGCGAAGTAGTGGTCGCAGATGGTGAAAGCGTCGGCCAGCGCGTAATAGAACGGCAGGTCGGCTCGCTCGAAATGGCCCATGCCGAGGCCGGCCGCGCGTGCGGTGTTCCAGGCGTCGAACTTGCCCTTGTTGAAGATCGCCGTGTCCACCGGGTAGTTCATCGCCGGCGCATTGGCGCAGATCGCGCTGGTGGTCGCGGTATTCATGCGGAACGGCAGCAGATAGCCGTCCGTATTTCCTGTGTAGGGCTGCTGCCACACGTTGCGCGCGCCGCCGGGCAGCGGCGCCGGCACGCGGTCGCCGAAGCCGCGCACGCCGCGCAGGCTGCCGTAGTAGTGGTCGAAGGAGCGGTTCTCCTGCATGAAGATCACCACGTGCTTGACGTCGGTGAGGTTGCCGGTGCCGGTCGGGGAGGGGGCGGCCAGGGCCTGGCGCAGGGTTTCGGGGAGCAGGGAGGCTGCGGCGAGGCCGCCGGCGGAGGCGGCGGTCATCTGCAGGAATCGGCGTCGCTTGGGGTCGATTTCGCTCATGGGGGCGCTCGGGTGCTGCCTGATTGCGGGCTGTGCCTAGCTAATCGCAGTGGTGTTGCAGTGCCTTGCCAGCTGTGCGTCAGTGGGGAGACACATGGTGGACTGGGGGTGAAGGGGGCTAGCGAGTGGCGCGCCTTGCCGCCCCCTACTCGTCATCCCGGCGTAGGCCGGGATCCAGTGGCGATGGCGCTCGGTTGTCGCGTTGACGCGTATGGGTCTCGCCGTTGGCGAGGGTTTCGCCCCGCTGCCGCGGGACGAGTTACTTTTTCTCTGCGTGCCCAGAGAAAAAGTAACCAAAAAGAGAGGGCACCCTGCTTGGCGCCCTCAGCAGCGCAGCTGCTGAGGGTCCGTGAGGGCTGGCCGGGCTTTTTGACAGGGCATCCATGCCCTGATCAAAAAGGCGAGGACTCCTGTCCTCGCCCCCTGCGGGGCCTGATCGTCCAGCCCTCACCGCCGGCGCCAAGGGGACCCTGAAGATCAAGAGCAAGAGCGCACCAGCGGAACGCCGCGGCTGCGCCGCGTGCTCTTCGCTCGATTTTCGCCCCACCCGTCATCCCCCTCTCCCCGCCGGGGAGAGGGTCGGGGTGAGGGGCCGGGGCTCGCCATGACACCTCCTACTCGTCATGACGAGCACCCCCTTGTCGTACTGCTAAGATGCCCGGGCCTGAGGTGACCGCCGGCCTGGCCGGTGGTTGAAACGGGAATCCGGTGCGCCGTATTGACGGCTATTCCGGAGCTGCCCCCGCAACGGTAGGCGAGACACGATCGGCGGAAGCCACTGTGCTGCGAAGCATGGGAAGGCGCCGGTCGGGGAGGCATCAGCCTTCGCTCGCGAGCCCGGAGACCGGCCTCGAGGTGAACCGGACATGCGGTGGGCGTGCTCCTGGCGAGCGCGCCCTCGTCGTGCGTCCGTCCGGAGCTCCTTCCGCCTGTCCTGCAACCGAAGCGATTCCGCGCGGGCAGGCGCGGTCCAGGAGCCACCAGTGTCATTGCATGTTCCGTCCTTGCGCCGGTCCGCGTTTGCGGCCGCGTTTTCCCTTGTCTTGCTTTCCACCGCCGCGCAGGCCGACGAGCCTTCGCAGGACCTCAAGGGCGTGGTGGTCACCGCCACCCGCACCGAGCAGAGCGAATCGGCCACGCTCGCCGCCGTCACCGTGATCGACCGCGCCGAGATCGAGCGCCTGCAGCCGCAATCCGTGGCGGACCTGCTGCAAGGCACGCCGGGCCTGTCGATGGCCAACAACGGCGGCCCGGGCAAAGCCACCTCGCTGTTCCTGCGCGGCACCGAGGCCGACCACGTGCTGGTGCTGGTGGATGGCGTGAAGATCGGCTCGGCCACCCTGGGCCAGCCGTCGATCCAGAACATCCCGGTGGAGCAGATCGAGCGCATCGAGATCGTGCGCGGTCCGTTCTCCAGCCTCTACGGTTCGGAAGCGCTGGGCGGCGTGATCCAGATCTTTACCCGACGCCCCAGCGGCGCCTTCGAGCCGAACCTGGAGCTGGGCTACGGCAGCAACGACAGCTTCCGCGGCGCCGCCGGCCTGGCCGGCAAGGTCGGCGAGGGCTGGTATGCGGTGCAGGCCACGCACGAGGACACCGACGGCATCAACGCCTGCCGCGGCAAGCCGTCGCCGCGCGGCGCGGGCTGCTTCGTCAACGAACCGGACCGCGACGGCTTCCGGGACAGCTCCGTCTCGCTCAAGGGCGGCTACCGCTTCAGCGACGCCTGGGACGCCGACGCGCAGTGGCTGCGCAGCTGGGGCTACAACGCCTACGACGGCTCCACCAGCAACCAGTCCGACGTGGTGCAGCAGGTCTACGGTGCACGCGTGCACTGGCGGCCGAGCCGCGATTTCACGCTCACCGCGAGCGCCGGCCAGAGCGCCGACCTCGGCGACAACTACCTCAACGGCCGCTACACCAGCACCTTCGATACGCACCGCGATCTCGGCTCGCTGCAGGGCGACCTCAATCTCGGCGGCGGCCTGTGGAGCCTGGGCTACGACTGGCAGCGCGATCGTGTCGACAGCAACACCAGCTATGCGCGCGACCAGCGCCTCAACCGCGGCCTGTTCGCGCAGTGGCAGCAGGCGTTCGGCGTGCAGTCGCTGCAGGCCAGCCTGCGCCACGACGACAACCAGCAGTTCGGCGGCAAGACCACCGGCAGCCTGCTGTGGGGCTGGGACTTCACGCCGGGCATGCGCCTCACCGCCAGCGCCGGTTCCGCCTACAAGGCGCCGACCTTCAACGAGCTGTACTACCCCGGCTACGGCAACACCGCGCTGCGGCCCGAAAGCTCGCGCAGCTACGAGCTGGGCCTGCGCGGCACGCCGGGCTGGGGCCTGTGGTCGCTCAATGCCTTCGAAACCCGCATCCGCGACCTGATCGCCTACGACGCCTCGCGCGGCGTGCCGGGCAATGTCGACCGCGCGCGCATCCGCGGCGCCGAAGCGGTGGCGTCCACCACGCTGGCCGGCTGGACCTTGCGCGGCACCGCTACCTGGCTGGATCCGCGCAACCGCAGCGACACCTACCGCGACAAGCTGCTGCCGCGCCGTGCCCCGCGCAGCGCGCGCGTGGATGCGGATCGCGGCTTCGGCGACTTCAGCATCGGCGCCAGCGTGTACGCGGCGGGCAAGCGCTACGACGACCTGGCGAACGGCTATCGCCTGGGCGGCTATGCGCTCACCGACCTGCGCCTGGCCTATGCGCTGGACCGCGACTGGAAAGTGCAGCTGAGCGTGCGCAATGCCTTCGACAAGCACTACGAGACCGCGGCCTATTACAACCAGCCCGGCCGCACCGCGATGCTCAGCGTGAGCTACCGGCCCGCGCAGTGAATCCCCTCCGCCCCGAGGACCGCACCATGTCCACCGCCATGCCACGCTTCTCCGTACCGCTCGCCATCGTGTTCGCCGCGGTGATGATCGCCACGCGCTTCCATCACTTCGGCACCGCGCTGCATCTGCCCGATGCCTCGATGGCGCTGTTCTTCCTGGGCGGCCTGTGGCTGCGGCGGCACCTGGCCTTTGCCGCGTTCATGGCGCTGGCGGTGGTGCTGGACTGGGTGTCGGTGTCGTATGCCGGCGTCAGCGATTTCTGCGTGACGCCGGCCTACTCGTTCCTGCTGCCCGCGTATGCGGTGCTGTGGTACGCGGGGCGGCTGTGGTCAGCGCGGATGGCGCCGGCGCCGCTGGCGCTGGCCGGTGCGTTCGGCGTGGCGCTGGTGGCGGCTTCGGTCTCGTTCGCCATTTCCAACGGCGCGTTCTACTGGCTGGGCGGGCGCTATGCGAATCCGCACCTGGGCGAGTACGTTGCCCGCTTGTGGCAGTGGGGCCCGCTGTTCGTGCGCACCACGCTGACCTATGTGATCGTGGCGCTGGCGGCGTACTGGGCGCTGGCGCGCGTGAACTCCACCCGCCAGGCAGGAACCCGGGCATGAGCGACGAAGAACTGCGCCACCGCGAGCGCATGCAGCGCAAGAAGGAGCTGGTCGACCGCAAGATCGCCCGCGCCACCATCGACCGCGGCGTGCTGGTAGTGAACACCGGCAACGGCAAGGGCAAGAGCTCGTCGGGCTTCGGCATGCTGGCGCGCTCGCTCGGCCACGGTTTCCACTGCGGCGTGGTGCAGTTCATCAAGGGCAGCTTCTCCACCGGCGAGGAGGCGTTCTTCCGCCGCTTTCCGGACATGGTCGACTACCACGTGATGGGCGAGGGCTTTACCTGGGAAACCCAGGACAAGGCGCGCGACGTCGCCGCCGCGCAGGCCGCCTGGCAGATCGCCGCGCGCATGCTGGCGGACGAGCGCTACCGGCTGGTGTTGCTGGACGAGCTGAATATCGCGCTGGTCAAGCAGTACGTGACGCTGGAGCACGTGCTGCCCGCGCTGGCCGCGCGTCCGGCCGGCCAGCACGTGGTGATCACCGGCCGCGGCGCGCCCGATGCGCTGGTGGCGGTGGCCGATACGGTGACCGAGATGCGCGTGGTCAAGCATGCGTTCGAGGCGGGCATCCGCGCGCAGCTGGGAGTCGAGCTGTGAACGCCGTGCGGCAGGTGCCCGCGTTGCTGGTGTCCGCGCCGGCTTCGGGGCAGGGCAAGACCTCGTTCACCGCGGCGCTGGCACGCGCGCATGCGCGGCGCGGACGGCGCGTGCGGGTGTTCAAGACCGGGCCGGATTTTCTCGATCCGATGGTGCTGGAGCGCGCGAGCGGCGCGCCGGTGTATCAGCTGGATCTGTGGATGTGCGGCGAAGCCGATGTCCGCGCGCGGCTGTATGCGGCGGCGAGCGAGGCCGACCTGATCCTGGTCGAAGGCGTGATGGGCCTGTTCGACGGCGGCACCTCCAGCGCCGACCTGTCGCAGCGCTTCGGCTTGCCGGTGCTGGCGGTGATCGACGGTTCGGCGATGGCGCAGACCTTCGGCGCGGTGGCGACGGGGTTGGCGCGTTATCGCGAAGGTTTGCAGGTGCATGGCGTGGCCGCCAACCGCATCGGTGGCGCTTACCACGCCAAGCTGCTGGCCGGGAGCCTGCCGCCGGAGCTGCACTGGTTCGGCGCCTTGCCGCGCGATCCGGCGCTGGCCTTGCCGGAACGGCATCTCGGCCTGGTCGCCGCGGGCGAGCTGGCCGACCTGGATGCGCGCCTGGATGCGCTGGCCGATGCGATGGAGCTGCACGCCGGACTGGACTTGCCGCCGCCAGTGGCGTTCAGCGCGGTCGAAGCAATGCAGGTGCCGCGCCTGCTCGAAGGCCGGCGCATCGCCATCGCACGCGACGACGCGTTCTGTTTCCTGTATCCCGCCAACCTGGACGTGCTGCGCCAGGCCGGCGCGGAACTGTGCTGGTTCTCGCCGCTGGCCGGCGATGCCTTGCCCGGTTGCGATGCGGCCTGGCTGCCCGGCGGCTATCCCGAACTGCATCTGGCGCGGCTGGCCGAGCGCAAGGACCTGCACGCCGCGCTGCGCGCGCACGTCGATGCGGGCAAGCCTTTGCTGGCGGAATGCGGCGGCATGCTCAGCCTGCTCGATGCCCTGGCCACGCGCGAAAGCGATGCGCACACCATGGCGGGGCTGCTGCCCGGCTGGGCGGTGGTGCGCGAGCGGCTGGCGGGACTGGGCATGCAATCCGTCGAGCTGCCGGAAGGCACGCTGCGCGGCCACACCTTCCACTACGCGCATGCGGAGATCACCCAGCCGCCGCTGGTGCATGCAAGCAACCCCGACGGTGGCCCCGCCAAGGAAGCGGTGTACCGGCGTGCACGGCTCACCGCGAGCTTCGTGCATCTGTACTTTCCTTCCGCAACGGAAGCGGCCCTGCGTCTGTTCCTGCCATGACCGCGCTGGCGCTCACCCTGGCGCTGCTGCTGGACGCGCTGCTCGGCGAACCGCGCCGCGCGCATCCGCTGGTGGCGTTCGGCGGCTGGGCGCGGGCGATCGAGGCGCGGCTGCACCGCGACAAGCGTGGGGCGGGTGTGCTGGCGTGGTGCGTGGCGGTGTTGCCATGGGTGGTGGCGACGTGGGCGATAGCGAGGGTATTGCCGGCTTGGGTCGACCTGCTGTTCGGCGCGGCGATGCTTTATCTCGCCGTAGGTTTGCGCAGCCTGGGCGAGCACGCCCTGCCGGTGGCGGATGCGCTGGAGCGCGGCGATCTGGCCGCGGCGCGCACGGCGGTGGGGCGCATGGTGAGCCGCGACACGGCCTTGCTGGATGAGCGGCAAGTCGCGGCGGCCGCCACGGAATCGGTGCTGGAGAACGGCAGCGATGCGGTGTTCGGCGCGCTGTTCTGGTTTCTGCTGCTGGGCGCGCCGGGGGCGGTGCTGTACCGGCTGGCCAATACGCTGGATGCAATGTGGGGCTATCGCAACGAGCGCTATGAGCGCTACGGCTGGGCCGCCGCGCGGATCGACGACGTGCTGAATTTCATGCCCGCGCGGTTGACGGCGCTGAGCTATGCGCTGCTCGGCGACTTCCTGCGCGCATGGCATGGCTGGCGCCGGCAGGCGCCGGCGTGGGACAGCCCGAATGCGGGGCCGGTGATGGCGGCCGGCGCGGGTGCGCTGGGCGTGCGACTTGGTGGCGCCGCGCCTTATGCAGGCGTGTGGGAGCAGCGTCCCGTGCTGGGCGAAGGCGCTGCGCCCGATGCCGCGGCGATCCGGCGCGCGCTGCGGCTGGTGCGGCGGAGCGTGCTGCTGTGGCTGGCGGCGATCTGGTGTCTCGTGCCCATCCTCGGAGATCATCATGCTTGAACATGGTGGACGCCTGCTGCGCGCCGCGCACGAGTACGGCATTCCCGCGGAGCAATGGCTCGACCTTTCCACTGGCGTCAGCCCGTACGCATGGCCCGTGCCGCCGCTGCCCGTATCCGCATGGCAGCGGTTGCCGGAAGACGATGACGGCCTGATCGATATCGCGCGCACTTATTACGGGCATCCTTCGCTGCTGCCGGTGGCCGGTTCGCAGTCGGCGATCCAGGCTTTGCCGTCGCTGCGCGAGCGCTCGCGCGTAGGTGTGCTCGATCCTGGTTATGCCGAACACGCGCACGCCTGGCAGCGCGCGGGACACAAGGTGGAACGCGCCGCCGCCGATGCGCTGTTCGCCCGTGCGGTGCGCTACGACGTGGTCGTGCTGATCCATCCCAACAACCCCGGCGGCGAACGTTTCGAGCTCGACACATTGCTTGCCTTGCACGCCACGCTGGCCCGCCGCGGCGGCTGGCTGGTGGTGGACGAGGCGTTTATCGACGCCACGCCCGAACGCAGCCTGTGCGCGGCGCATGCGCTGCCCGGCCTGATCGTGCTGCGCTCGGTGGGCAAGTTCTTCGGCCTGGCCGGCGCGCGCGCCGGTTTCGTCTGTGCGGAACCCGCGCTGCTGGTGGCGCTGCGCGAGCGCCTGGGGCCATGGAGCTTGAGCGGTCCGGCGCGCCACGTGCTGAAGCTGGCACTGGCCGATACGGCCTGGCAGTCGGCGCAGCGCGAGCGTTTGCACGCCACCGCCGCGCGCCTGTCGAAGCTGCTCACACACCATGGCTTGGCTCCGGATGCCGGCTGCGCGTTCTTTCACTGGCGCCGCGACGACCGCGCGGCGGCGCTGCAACGCGCGCTCGCACGGCAGGGCGTGCTGGTGCGCCGCTTCGAGCAGCCGCACAGCCTGCGCTTCGGCCTGCCCGGCGACGACGCGGCGTTCGCGCGGCTCGATGCGGCGCTGGCCGGCTGGCGTTCGATCGATCGAAAGCAGGAGGTCGCGCCATGAGCGCACGCGTATTGATGATCCAGGGCTGCACCTCCGACGCCGGCAAGAGCACCGTGGTCGCCGCGCTATGCCGCTGGCTGCGCCGGCGCGGCGTGGCGGTGGCGCCGTTCAAGCCGCAGAACATGGCGCTCAATGCCGCCGTCACCGAGGACGGCGGCGAGATCGGTCGCGCCCAGGCGGTGCAGGCGCAGGCGGCAGGCGTGCCGCCGCATACCGATTTCAATCCGGTGCTGCTGAAGCCGCAGAGCGATACCGGCGCGCAGGTGATCGTGCATGGCCGCGCGGTCGGCAACATGGATGCGCGCGACTACCACCGCTACAAGCAGGTGGCGATGGACGCGGTGCTCGCTTCGCATGGGCGCCTGGCGCAGCGCTACGCGGCGGTGGTGGTCGAAGGCGCGGGCAGTCCGGCCGAGATCAATCTGCGCGACCGCGATATCGCCAATATGGGTTACGCGGAAACCGTGGACTGCCCGGTGCTGCTGGTGGCCGACATCGACCGCGGCGGCGTGTTCGCGCATCTGGTCGGTACCCTGGCCTTGCTGTCGGCGAGCGAAAGGGCGCGGGTGGCCGGTTTCGTGATCAATCGCTTCCGCGGCGATCTGGCGCTGCTGCAGCCGGGCCTGGATTGGCTGGAGCGCGAGACCGGCAAGCCGGTGTTCGGGGTGCTGCCGTATCTGCATGGCCTGCAGCTGGAAGCGGAGGACGCGCTGCCGCGCGATGCGGGCCGGCGCGAAGACGCACTGCTGCGCGTGGCGGTGCCGGCCTTGCCGCGCATCAGCAACCACACCGATTTCGACGCGCTGCGCGCGCATCCGCAGCTGGACGTGCGCCTGGTGGGGCCGGGCGAGGCGTGGCCGCCGTGCGACCTGATCGTGCTGCCGGGTTCGAAGGCGACGCGCGCCGACCTGGAGTGGCTGCGCGCACAGGGCTGGGCCGGGGCGATCGCGCGGCACCTGCGCTATGGCGGCAAGCTGATCGGCATCTGCGGGGGTTTCCAGATGCTGGGACAGGCGGTGCACGATCCGCACGGCATCGAAGGCGAAGCGGGTTCCAGCGCGGGCCTGGGCTGGCTGGCGATGGAGACGGTGCTGGAGCCGGAGAAGCAGCTGCGCCGCGCGCAAGGCAAGCTCGCGCTGGACGACGCGGACGTCGCCGGCTACGAAATCCATTGCGGCCGCAGCACCGGCCCCGCGCTCGATGCGCCGGCCTGCCTGCTGGCCGATGGCCGCGCCGACGGCGCGATCTCCGCCGACGGCCAAGTGCTCGGCACCTATCTGCACGGCCTGTTCGACGAGCCCGCCGCGCTGCAGGCGCTGCTGCGCTGGGCCGGCCTGCACGCGCCGCTCGCCGTCGACGTGCGCGCCTTGCGCGAAGCGAGCCTGGAGCGGCTGGCCGACGCGGTGGAAACGCATCTGGATACCACGCGCCTGGCCGCGCTGCTGGGAGTGAACGACGCATGCGCAGCCTGATCCTCGGTGGCGCCCGTTCCGGCAAGAGTGCGCTGGCCGAGCGCATGGCGGCGGAGAGCGGGCTCGATGTGGTCTATCTCGCCACGGCGCAGGCGCTGGATGCCGAGATGGCGGCGCGCATCGCGCACCATCGCGCCAGCCGGCCGCCGCACTGGCACGACGTGGAGGAGCCGCTGGCGCTCGCCGATGCGCTGCGCGCGCATGCGCGGGCGGATCGCTGCGTGCTGGTGGACTGCCTCACGCTGTGGCTGAGCAACCTGCTCGGCGATGCCGATGGCGAACGCTTCGCGCGCGAGCGGCAGGCCTTGCTCGACGTGCTGCCCGATCTGCCCGGCACCATCCTGCTGGTGAGCAACGAAGTCGGCCTCGGCATCGTGCCGATGGGCGAACTGAGCCGGCGCTTCGTCGACGAAGCCGGCCGCCTGCATCAAGCGCTGGCCGCGGTGTGCGGACGCGTGCTGTTCGTCGCGGCAGGCCTGCCGCTGGCTCTCAAAGGAAATCTTGCATGACCATGGAAACTCTCGATTGGCTGGACCTGCCTTGCCGCGCGCCCGATGCGGTGGCGGCCGTGGCCGCGCTGGAACGGCAGGCGCAACTGACCAAGCCGCCGGGTTCGCTGGGCGCGCTGGAAACCGCGGCGGTGCAGCTGGCGGCCTTGCAGGGCGCGGTGAAGCCGTCGCTGGAAAAAGTGTGGATCAGCGTGTTCGCGGCGGACCACGGCGTGGCGGAGGAAGGCGTGTCGGCCTTCCCGCAGGCGGTGACCGGCGCGATGGTGGCGAACTTCGCGCAGGGCGGCGCGGCGATCAGCGTGCTGGCGCGCGAGCTGGGCGCTTCGCTGGAAGTGGTGAACCTGGGCACGGTCAACGACGTGGGCGAGCTGCCCGGCGTGCGGCGCGCGTGGATTGCCGCGCAGACGGCGAACTTTGCGCGGGGCGAGGCGATGTCGACCGCGCAGCTCGCGCTGGCTTTGCAGGCAGGTGCGCAGAGCGTGCGGCTCGCCGATGAAGCGGGCGCGCAACTGTTTATCGGCGGCGAGATGGGCATCGGCAACACCACCGCCGCCACGGCGCTGGCTTGCGCCTTGCTCGGCGAGGCGCCCGATGCGCTGGCCGGTGCGGGGACGGGACTCGATGAAGCCGGTGTCGCGCGCAAGGCCGCGGCGGTGCAGCGGGCGCTCGCCTTGCATGGTGAAGCGGCTGCGCCGATCGCATGGCTGCGTTGCGTCGGCGGCTTCGAGCTGGCTGCGCTGGCAGGTGCCTACATAGCCGCCGCCCAGCGCGGCATGCCGGTGCTGGTGGACGGCTTTATCACCAGCGCCGCGGCTCTGGTGGCGGCGCGCCTGCAGCCGGCCTGCCGTCCCTGGATGCTGTTCTCGCACCGCTCGCAGGAACGCGGCCATGCACGCCTGCTCGAAGCGCTGGAGGCCGAACCGCTGCTCGACCTGCAACTGCGCTTGGGCGAAGCCAGCGGCGCGGCGGTGGCGGTGCCGCTGCTGCGGCTGGCCTGCGCGCTGCATGCGGACATGGCGACGTTTGCCGAGGCGGGAGTGGCGCAGGCATGAGCATCGACCTGCTGCGCCATGGCGATACCGGGCAGCGCAGCTATCGCGGCCAGCTCGACGATCCGCTGAGCGAGCTGGGCTGGGCGCAGCTGCGCGCGGCGGTGGCGCAGCGCGCATGGGCCATGGTCGTTTCCTCGCCGCTGCGGCGCTGCGCGGATTTCGCGCGCGAACTGGCGGCGGCGCGCGAGTTGCCGCTGCGCATCGATCCGCGCCTGGCCGAATATCACTTCGGCGCCTGGCAGGGCGTGCCGATCGAGACGCTGGCGGAAACGCAGGGCGAGGCGCTGGCCAAGTTCTGGGCCGACCCGGTGGCGCATCCGCCGCCGCAGGCGGAGACGTTCGCGCAGTTCCATGCGCGGCTTGGCGCGGCGCTGGACGATGTCGCCGCCGAAGCGCACGGACGCGACGTGCTGGTGGTGACGCATGGCGGCGCGATCCGCCTGTTGCGTTGTCGCGCGGAAGGGCGCGATTTCGGCGAGATGGCGAATATCGACGTGCCGCATGCTTCGCTGCACCGCTTGCCGTGGCGCGTGGAGGCGGACGCGTGATGCGCGGCCTGCTGGTAGCCATCGGTTTTCTCACGCGCATTCCGGTGCCGCACGCCGTGTTCGGCGATGCGGACGCGCGCGTGCGTTCGTTACCCTGGTATCCGCTGGTGGGCGTGCTGATCGGCGCCTTGCTTTACCTGCTGGCGTGGGCGATCCATGGCTGGCCGCCGCTGCTGTCGGCCGCGGTGATCCTGGCGGCATGGGTGGCCTTGACCGGCGCGCTGCATCTGGACGGCCTGGCCGACAGCGCGGACGCGTGGGTGGGCGGCATCGGCGACCGCGCGCGCACGCTGGCGATCATGAAGGATCCAAATTGCGGTCCGATGGGCGTAGTCGCGCTGGTGCTGACCTTGCTGCTGAAGTTCGCCGCACTGGCGAGCGCGCCGGCGTGGCCGGGCCTGCTGCTTGCGCCGCTGCTGGCGCGCGCCGCGCTGGTGGCGGCGTTCCTGTTCGTGCCTTATGTGCGCGCGGGCGGCCTGGGCGAGGGGCTGGCCGGTTCGTCGCGCGCGATCGACCTAGTCGTTTTGATGCTGGTGGCCGCGGGATGCGCTTGCGCCGGACGTCGCGGCATCGCCTCGCTGCTTGTCGCCATCGCGCTGTTCGCGCTGTGGCGCCGCGCCTGCCTGCGGCGCCTGGGCGGCATGACCGGCGACACCTGCGGCGCCCTGGCGGAACTGACCGAAGCCGCGGTGCTGCTCGCCGCGGCAACGGCCTAGGTTGGGGTGAGCCGCAGGCGAACCCCAACATGGCCAACCTCAGACGCCTCGCATGGTTGGGGTTTGCCTGCGGCTCACCCCAACCTGCAAGAGCGGGTTACCAGCGGTAGGCGAGCTTCCCGTACACATACGCACCGTTGAAGCCGAACGGCGAGAACACCGAGTAGGGCAGGGTGCCGTTGTTGTCATTGGCGGGGATCACCCGGTCCGGATAGGTGTTGAACACGTTGTCCGCGCCGAGGGTGAAGGTCCAACGGTCGAGGTTGTAGTTGACCGCCAGGTCGAGCAGCCACTTGCTGTCGAACTTCTGGTCCAGCGTGGCGGTGGTGGAGTTGTAGGAGACGAAGCTGCCGTAGCGGGTCAGCGCGCCGCTCAGGCTCCAGCGGTCCACGCTGTACAGGCCGCTGAGAATCAGCTTGCTGCGCGGCGTGGTGTCGGCCAGCAGGCCGTACTGGTCGCGGCGGTCGATGCGCTTGAGGTTCAGGCCCAGCGCGCTGAGCGCGGCGGGATTGGCCTTGAGGTCGGTGACCTTGTTCTTGTTGTAGTTGTAGCTGAGCGTGGCCTGCAGGGTGCCGGCGTTGCCGAAGTCGAACAGATAGCTGCCGACCAGGTCCACGCCGCGCGTGCGGGTGTTCACCGCATTGGTGAAGTAGGCGATGCCGCTGTAGTTGAGATCGGTGACGCCGTTGGCTACCAGGTAGTTGTGCACCGTGGCCGAGCTGGTGGCGAGGTTGCTGGACAGCACGATGCGGTTGTCGATCTTGATCTGGTACACGTCGATGCTGAGGTTCAGCGGATCGATCGGATTCCACACCGCACCCACGGTGAGGTTGCGCGACTTCTCCGGCTTCAGCGGCTCGCCGCCCAGCAGGGTGGCCACCTTGCTGGTGGCCGGCACGATGCCGGTGTTGTAGATGCCCTGCGGCAGGCCCAGCGAATTGCCGGCGCCGAAGAACAGCGAGGACACGTACGAGTAGTTCTGCTGCGCCAGCGACGGCGCGCGGAAGCCGGTGGAGGCGCTGCCGCGCAGGGCGAAGCGGTCGGTGAAGTCGTAGCGCAGCGCCAGCGCGCCGGAAGTGGTGTTGCCGAAATCGCTGTAGTGCTCGTGGCGTCCGGCCAGCGAGGCGCCGAGCTTGTCGGTGAGGTTGGTTTCCAGGCTGACGTATTCGGCCACGTCGTGGCGCGCATGCGAACCCGCATTGGCCGGCTGGAAGCCGCCGAAACCCTGCGCGCCGCCGGACACGCCCGAGGTGCCGGTGTAGTACGAGGCCAGGTCGCCGGCGTCGATCTTGTAGGTCTGGCGCAGGTATTCGGCGCCGAAGGCGAGCGTCACCGGATTGGGCAGCCAGCCGGTGGAGAACTCCTTGGCCAGGTCCACGTCGAAGGCCTGCTGCGAGGCCGACAGGATGCCGTCGTGGAAGCTGGTGGGGCTGCTGCCGAAGTCGTGCAGGAAGGCGCGGTTCACGCTGTTGTTGGTGGCGTACGACACGCGGTTGCCGCCGTAGTTGGCGCTGACGTCCCAGCGCCAGCCGCCGGCGGTCTTGCCGCGCACGCCCAGCACCAGGGACTGGTCGAGCGAGTCGGCGTTCTCCAGCGGCAGGTAGCCGTTCGGGTAAAGCGACGGCACCGAGTTGCTGTTGGCCAGGTTGCGGAAGAACGCCGGCGAGGTGCTGTCGCGCTTGCCGATATGGCCGAACGTATACAGCTCCGCCGCTTCGCCGAGCTTGTACTGGCCGTTGAGGAACAGGTTGTGGTCGCCCACTTCCGGATCGCCGTAGCGCTGGGTGGTGCCTTCCCAGGCGCGGGTGCGGTTGGGGCCGGCGCGGTTGCTGTAGTCCTGGTGGCCGTCCTGCAGGGTGAAGCGCAGCCAGCCCTGGTCGTGGTTCAGCGGCAGGCCGAAGCTGGCCGAGCCTTTCCATTGCCGGCCGTCGCCCGCCGAATACTGGCCGCCGCTCAGTTCCACCGCGCCGCCGTCGGCGCCGCCCTTGAGCACGATATTGATCACGCCGGCGATGGCGTCGGAGCCGTACTGCGCGGAAGCACCGTCGCGCAGCACTTCGATATGGTCGATCGCCGCCATCGGGATGGTGTTGAGGTCCACCGCCTGCGAGCCGCGGCCGAGCACGCCGTTGGTCAGCAGGATGGCGCCGGGATGCCAGCGCTTGCCGTTCACCAGCACCAGCACCTGGTCGGGCGACAGGCCGCGCAGCTGCGCGGGGCGCTGCGAATCGGCGGTATCGGCGGCGGCGGGGCGCGGGAAGGTGAGCGAGGGGATGATGCGCGACAGCGCGGTGGAGAGCTCGGTAGTGCCGGTCTGCTGCAGCACCTTGGCCGAGACCACGTCGATCGGCGTGAGCGAGCTGCTTTCGGTGCGGTTGTCGGCGCGCGTGCCGGTGACGATCACCGTGCTGAGGTTCTTGGCCTTGTCGGTGCTGGCCGCGGGCGCGGCGTCCTGCGCGGCGGCGCTGGCGGACAGGGCCAGCAGCAGGGCGGACGCGAGCGTGCTGTATCGCTGATGCATCTGAGTTCCCTTCTTCGATATGGTTTGTTGCGACGCGTCAATGCAGGCTAGACCCCGCGTCGGCGCTTCGTCAATAGCCGTCTAGACGTCCATACCATCCGCATGTCCCGTTGGCGCGGGCGGCGGAAAGAGGCCGTCGCCTCCCCCTTGGGGCCAGCATGCACGCCCGCGCCGGACATTGAAATCCTGCCATTCGTCTCGATAATGACGGCCTGCCGGCGTCCGCGCCGGCCCGGAATACGGAGCCACCATGCCTATCTATGAATTCGAATGCGGCGGCTGCGGCCATCGTTTCGACCGCCTGCAGAAGATGTCCGACGCCGACCCCAGCGCCTGCCCGCAGTGCGCGGCGGATGGCACCGTCCACCGCCGCCTGAGCGCGCCCCAATTCCGCCTGGCCGGCGGCGGCTGGTACGAGACCGACTTCAAGAAGGACGGCGACAAGAAGCGCAATCTGGCCGGGGACAATGCCGCGGCTGCCCCGGCGGCGGCGCCCGCCCCCGCACCCGCGCCGGCCCCCGCCAGCAGCGACTGAACCGCCGCCGCCTGCCTCGAAATTTCCGGCGATCGGATCGCAAAATATTCAAGTGCGGTTGCCCTGCCTGCGGTAGCTTGGCGCCACCTTCAACACCGGGTGGACATCAAGATGAGCGCGATCGGCAAGGGGATGTGGGCGGCCGTGGTACTGGCCGCGGGAATGGCTTCCATGGCGGCGCCGACCGCGCATGCCCAGTGGGACCAGGGTTCGATCGGCTGTTCCAGCAACGACGGGCGTTTCACCCGCTGCCGCACGCCGTGGCCGGCCTCGCAGCTGGCCCGGCAGCTGTCGGATACACGCTGCGTCTATGGCCAGACCTGGGGCAACGACCGCGGCAGCGTGTGGGTCGACCGCGGCTGCCGCGCCATCTTCGAACCGGCGCGCGGCGGTGGCTGGGGCGGCGGCTGGGGTGGCGACCGGCCCGGCTGGGGCGACGACCGCCCGGGCTGGGGCGACGATTCCGCCCAGGTGCGCTGCGACAGCAACGGCGGCCGCCGCCAGTACTGCCCGGTGGACCTGGGGCGCGGCGGCCGGGTCCGCCTGGTGCGCCGCCTGTCCGACTCGCCTTGCCGCGAAGGCGATACCTGGGGCTGGGATCGCCGCGGCGTGTGGGTGGACGACGGCTGCCGCGGCATCTTCCAGATCGATCGCCGCTGGTAAGTCCGCATGATCGAGGGCCGGGCTTCGCGCGAGCGGGGCCCGGCCCTTTCCTTTGGGCGCGCGGCCGGCCCTGCTACCATTCCCGGTCTTTTCCACGTCTCACGCCGCCCCGGGCGGCCCGGAGTTCCAAGCGCATGCGCACGCATTACTGCGGCCTCATCGACGAGGCCCTGGTCGGCCAGACCGTCACCCTGTGCGGCTGGGTCAACACCATCCGCCTGCAGAGCCACGTCGCCTTCGTCGACCTGCGCGACCACGAGGGCATCGCCCAGGTGGTGGTGGACAAGGACAATGCCGATGCGTTCGCGGTGGCCGGTCAGATCGGCTACGAGTACTGCCTGCGCGTGACCGGCACCATCCGCAAGCGCCTGGCGGCCAACGACAAGCTCAAGACCGGCACGGTCGAGCTGCTGGCCGATAAGGTGGAGATCCTCAACGCCGCGAAGGACCTGCCGTTCGCGCTGCACGAGAACCCCAACGAGGACATGCGGATGACCTACCGCTACCTCGACCTGCGCCGCCCCGAGATGCAGCGCATGATGCGCACCCGCATCAAGCTGGTGCAGGCGCTGCGCCGCTATCTGGATGCGCGCGGTTTCCAGGACATCGAGACGCCGATCCTGACCAAGGCCACGCCGGAAGGCGCGCGCGACTACCTGGTGCCCAGCCGCGTGCATGCGGGCCAGTTCTACGCGCTGCCGCAGTCGCCGCAGCTGTTCAAGCAGATCCTGATGATGGCCGGCTTCGACCGCTACTATCAGATCGCCCGCTGCTTCCGCGATGAAGACCTGCGCGCCGACCGCCAGCCGGAATTCACCCAGCTCGACCTGGAATTCGCCTTCGTCGAAGAAAAGGACGTGCAGGACTTCGTGGAGGAGCTGATCCGCCACGTGTTCAAGGAAGTGCAGGGCGTGGAACTGGACGCTGCCTTCCCGCGCATGACCTGGGCCGAAGCCATGCGCCGCTTCGGTTCGGACAAGCCGGACCTGCGCATCGCGCTGGAACTGGCCGACGTCGCCGACGCGCTCAAGCACGTGGAATTCAAGGTCTTCGCCGAACCGGCCAACGACCCGGCCGGCCGCGTCGCCGCGCTGCGCCTGCCGGAAGGCGCGGGCCTGAGCCGCAAGGAGATCGACCAGCTCACCGAATACGTGGCCCGGTACGGCGCCAAGGGCCTGGCCTGGCTGAAGGTGGACGACCTGGCCAAGGGCCGTGACGGCATCAATTCGCCGGTGGCGAAGTTCCTCGACGACGCCGCGCTCGATGCGTTGCTCAAGGCCACCGGCGCGCAGAGCGGCGACATCGTGTTCGTCGGCGCCGGCAAGTGGAAGGCCGTCACCGACTTCATGGGCGCGCTGCGCCTGAAGCTCGGCAAGGACCGTGGCCTGGTGGAAAACGCCTGGAAGCCGCTGTGGGTCACCGACTTCCCGATGTTCGAGTACGACGAGGAAGCACAGCGCTTCGTCGCGCTCCACCATCCCTTCACCGCGCCGAAGGTCGACGACATCGCCGACCTGCGCGCCAACGCGGCGAATGCGGTGAGCCGCGGCTACGACATGGTGCTGAACGGCGCCGAGATCGGCGGCGGCTCCATCCGTATCCATCGCCCGGACATGCAGAGCGCGGTGTTCGAGCTGCTCGGCATCGGCGCGGACGAGGCGGAAGCGAAGTTCGGCTTCCTGCTCAAGGCGCTGAAGTTCGGCGCGCCGCCGCACGGCGGCCTGGCCTTCGGCATCGACCGCATCGCGGCGCTGATGGCGGGCACCGAGTCGATCCGCGACGTGATCGCCTTCCCCAAGACCACCAGCGCGCAGGACCTGATGACCGACGCGCCTTCGCTGGTGCCGGACGCGCAGCTCAAGGAGCTGCACGTGAAGGTGGCGGCGGAGCCGGCGAACGGCTGAGCGCTTTCGCGGTCCCATGCTCTGATGTGTGATGACCGTGATGTGTGATGGGCGGGTCAGCGCCTCAGGGCTGATCCGTTCTATCGTTGCCTGGCTTTTTGCGGACCCGCGCTGTCGCCGATGACCGATCACGTAATCCTGCTGCACGGCCTGTGGATGCGCGGCTTCGCGCTGCTGATGCTGCATCGCCGCCTGATGGAAGCGGGTTTTCGCGTGCATCGCTTCGACTACATGAGCGTGGCGGCCACGCAGGAACAGACCATCGGCCGCCTGCATGCGCGCATGCGCGAGGCGGCGCCGGAGGGCGGTGCGGTGCACCTGGTGGGCCACAGCCTGGGCGGCCTGCTGGCGCTGCGCGCCTGCCTGGACGATCGCGGCCTGCCGGAAGGGCGCATCGTCTGCCTCGGCTCCCCGCTCAAGGGCAGTGCGGCGGCGCGTGCGTTCGCCAACCTGGGCGGGCGCGGCGGCGGTGCCCTGCTGGGGCATAACCGTGCCCTGCTGGAAGACGGTTTCGACCAGTGGACCGGCGCGCGCGAAGTGGGCGTGATCGCCGGCCGCAGTCCGTTCGGCCTGGGCCACGTGCTGGGCCAGTTCGACGGCGAGCACGACGGCAGCGTGGCGGTGGACGAAACGCGCCTGCCCGGCATCGCCGACCACTGCGTGGTGGAAGCCAACCATACGGGCCTGCTGTTTTCGGTGGAAACCGGACGCCTGATCGCCGGTTTCCTGCGCCAGGGCCATTTCGGCCGCGTCCCGGCGGATCGCGAACAGGCCTGAGAAGCCGCGCCACGGCGCGCTTTGCGCGGTATCGCCGGGGGCACGGAAGCGGCCGCCTTGCCAGCGCGCCATGCGGAAGGGATAAAATTCGCCACTTTCCGCCCGCATCATCCAGGAACACGTCATGGGTAGAGGCCCGTCCATCGAAGGTCGCAAGAATGCCGAAGACGCCAAGCGCGCCAAGGTGTTCACCAAGCTGATCCGCGAAATCACCATCGCCACGCGCGGCGGCGCGCCCGACCCGGCGGCCAATCCGCGCCTGCGCGCGGCGGTCGACAAGGCGCTGGCGGCGAACATGACCAAGGACACCATCGAGCGCGCGATCAAGCGCGGCTCCGGTGCCGAGGGCGGCGCGGACATGCACGAGGTGCGCTACGAAGGCTACGGCCCCGCCGGCACCGCGCTGATCGTCGACTGCGTCACCGACAACCAGACCCGCACCGTGGCCGACGTGCGTGCCGCGCTCAACAAGAACGGCGGCAACATGGGCACCACCAACTCGGTGGCGTTCCAGTTCACCCGCGTGGGCCAGGTGGTGGTGCACACCGGCGGCGACGCCGCGCTGGAAGCGAAGCTGGAAGAATCGGCGATCGAGAACAACGCCGAGGACATCGTGATCGAGAACGGCGTGGGCTACGTGCTGCTGGCCGCCGATCCGATCGCCGTCGAAGCCATGCGCAAGGCGCTGGCCGGCGCGGGTTTCGAGGTGGACAGCTCCGACGTGGTGATGCGCCCGAACGGCCCGCTGGTCACTCCATCCGGCGAAGCGCTGGAGCAGTTCGAGAAGCTGCTGGAGCGCTTGAACGGCCTGGACGACGTCGACGAGGTCTATCACAACGCCGTGCTGCCGGCCGGGGATGCGTAAGGTCCGCTACGGACTTTACGCATTCACGCGATCCGTAACGCCGCGGTCATGACACGCATCATCGGCATCGACCCCGGCAGCCAGCGCACCGGCGTGGGCATCATCGACGTGGACGGCGGCGGCAAGCTCTCGCACGTATTCCATGGCGCGCTGGCGGTGGCCGGCGAAGCCAGTTTTCCGCTGCGCCTGAAACGCATCTTTGACGAGCTGTGTGACATCATCGGCGAGCATCGTCCGGAGGAGTGCGGCATCGAACGCGTGTTCATGGCGCGCAACGCCGATTCGGCGCTGAAGCTTGGGCAGGCGAGGGGTGCCGCGATCTGCGCGGTGGTCAGCCGGGGAATCGCGGTGCACGAATATGCGGCGACGGAAGTGAAGCAGTCGGTGGTCGGCAGCGGCCGTGGCGACAAGACCCAGGTGCAACACATGATCGGCGTATTGCTCGGCCTCAAGGGCCCCTTGCAGGCGGATGCCGCGGATGCGCTGGCCATCGCCGTCACCCACGCGCACACCCGCGCCAGCCTCGCCCGCGTCGGCATTCCGCGCACCGCCTGGAGGCGCCGATGATCGGCCGCCTGCGCGGGGTGCTGGTGTCCAAGCAGCCGCCGTGGCTGCTGGTGGAAGTCGGCGGCGTCGGCTACGAGCTGGAAGCGCCGATGTCCACCATCTACGACCTGCCGCCCACCGGCAAGGAAGTGACCCTGCTCACCCACTATGCGGTGAAGGAGGACAGCGTCGCGCTGTACGGTTTCCTGCACGAGGCCGAGCGGGCGCTGTTCCGCAATCTGCAGAAGGTCAGCGGGATCGGCGCGAAGATCGCGCTGTCCGTGCTGTCCGGCGTTTCCACCAACGACTTCGCGCGCCTGGTGCAGGCCGGCGACGTGGTGGCGCTGACCAAGATCCCCGGCATCGGCAAGAAGACCGCCGAGCGCATGGTGGTGGAGCTGCGCGACCGCGTGGACGGCCTGGCGGTGAGCCTGCCCGGCACCGCCGGCAAGGGCGCGGCGCCGCTGGATCCCGCCGGCGAGGCCACCGTGGCCTTGCAGCAGCTCGGCTACAAACCCGCCGAAGTCACGCGGCTGGTGCAGAAGGTCGCCGCCGACGGCGACAACGCCGAAGCCATCATCCGCAAGGCGCTGCGCGCCGCATTAGGAGCTTGAGCCCGTGAGCCAGGACAACCTTCACGGCGCCGACGCCGACACCAAGCGGCGCCTCGCTGCGCTCGCGCTGGGCGCGATCGGCGTGGTGTACGGCGACATCGGCACCAGCCCGCTGTACACGCTGCAGACCACGCTCAGCCACGACGGCATGAAGCCCACGCCCGAAAGCATCTTCGGCGTGCTGTCGCTGATCTTCTGGGCGCAGATCATCGTGGTCTCGCTGAAGTACGTGGTCTTCATCATGCGCGCGGACAACAAGGGCGAGGGCGGCATCATGGCCCTGCTCGCGCTGGCCCTGCGCAGCTCGCGCGGCGATGCGCGCATGCGCTGGATCCTGGCCATCCTGGGCATCTTCGGCGCGGCGCTGTTCTACGGCGATGGCGTGATCACCCCGGCGATTTCGGTGCTGTCGGCGGTCGAGGGTATGAAGGTGGCCGTGCCGGACCTGCCGCACTGGGTGGTGCCGGTGACCTCGGTGGTGATCCTGTTCTTCCTGTTCGCGCTGCAGCGCCACGGCACCGAGCGCGTGGGCAAGCTGTTCGGGCCGGTGATGGTGATCTGGTTCATCGTGATCGCCGGGCTGGGCGTGCAGATGATCGCGCTCAATCCGCACGTGCTGCTGGCGCTGAACCCGATGTACGGCGTGAAGTTCTTCATGAGCCACGGCATGCAGGCCTTCATCGCCCTGGGCGGCGTGGTGCTGGCGCTGACCGGCGCCGAGGCGCTGTACGCCGACATGGGCCACTTCGGCAAGAAGCCGATCCGCATGGCCTGGTTCGGCTTCGTGCTGCCGGCCCTGGTGCTGAACTACTTCGGCCAGGGCGCGCTGCTGCTCAACCATCCGGAAGCCATCGACAACCCGTTCTTCAAGCTGGTGCCCAAGGTCATGCTGTATCCGATGATCGGCCTGGCCACCATCGCCACCGTCATCGCCTCGCAGGCGGTGATTTCCGGCGCGTTCTCGATGACCCGCGAGGCGATGTCGCTGGGTTATTCGATGCGCATGCCGATCGTGCACACCTCGCGCGAGATGTCCGGCCAGATCTTCGTGCCCTGGGTGAACACCTTCCTGCTGGTGATGGTGCTGATCGCGGTGCTGGGCTTCCGCAGCTCGGAGAACCTGAGCGCCGCCTACGGCATCGCCGTGACCGGCACCATGACGGTGACCACCATCCTGGCCCTGGTGGTGGCGCGCTATCAGTGGCACTGGAGCCGGCTGACGGTGATCCTGGCCGGCGTGCTGCTGCTCACCATCGACCTGTCGTTCCTGAGCGCCAACGTGATCAAGATCGAGTACGGCGGCTGGTTCCCGCTGGTGCTGGGCGTGGCGGTGTTCGTGGTGATGACCACCTGGCGCCGCGGCCGCGAGCTGGTGGTGCGCGAGATCAAGCAGTCGGGCCTGGCGCTGGAGCCCTTCATCGAGAACGTGGGCGAGCATCCGCCGCTGCGCGTGCCGGGCACGGCGGTGTTCCTCACCGCCAACCAGCACGCGGTGCCGCATGCGCTGCTGCACAACCTCAAGCACAACAAGGTGCTGCACGAGCGCAACGTGCTGCTGACGGTGGAAATGCTGGAAACGCCGGTGGCCGAGTACGACGAGCGCGTGCAGCTCACCCCGCTGGGCGGCAACTTCTACGGCCTGGGGCTGCGCTTCGGCTTCGCCGAGGACCCGAACATCCCGCAGGCGCTGCTGCGCTGCTCCAAGGTGGGCCTGCCGTTCGACATGATGGACACCACCTTCTTCCTGTCGCGCGAAACCATCATCGCCGACGAGCGCCGCCCCGGCATGGCGCTGTGGCGCGACAAGCTGTTCGCCTTCATGGCCCGCAACGCGCTGCCGGCCACGGCGTTCTTCCAGATCCCGGGCAACCGGCTGATCGAGCTGGGCGCGCAGGTCGAGATCTGAGCCCCGTCTCGGCGTAGGTTGGGGTGAGCCGCAGGCGAACCCCAACGGACCTCGCCCGATGGCCGTTCTGTTGGGGTTCGCTGCGCTCACCCCAACCTACGTCCGGTAGAATGCCCGGCGAATCGCGCATGCCGCCTGTTCCCGGACCTATTCCAACCCCATGGCCGATCACCGCATCATCACGTCCGCCGCCCAGCTGGACGACGAGGCCCTGGAGGCTTCGATCCGCCCCAAGCGGCTGGCGGAATACCTCGGCCAGCAGGCGGTGCGCGAACAGCTTTCCATCTATATCGAAGCGGCGCGCAAGCGCGGCGGCGCGCTGGACCACGTGCTGATCTTCGGGCCGCCGGGCCTGGGCAAGACCACCTTGTCGCACGTGATTGCCAACGAGCTGGGCGTCAACGTGCGCTCCACCTCCGGCCCGGTGCTGGAGCGCGCCGGCGACCTGGCCGCGCTGCTGACCAACCTGGAACCGCACGACGTGCTGTTCGTCGACGAGATCCATCGCCTGTCCCCCGTGGTGGAGGAAGTGCTGTATCCGGCGATGGAAGACTTCCAGATCGACATCATGATCGGCGAAGGCCCCGCGGCCCGCTCGATCAAGCTGGACCTGCCCCCGTTCACCCTGATCGGCGCCACCACCCGCGCCGGCCTGCTCACCGCGCCGCTGCGCGACCGCTTCGGCATCGTGCAGCGGCTGGAGTTCTATTCGCCGGACGAGCTCACCGCGATCGTGCGCCGCTCGGCGCGCATCATGGGCATTCCCTGTGAGCTGGAAGGCGCGCAGGAAATCGCGCGCCGCTCGCGCGGTACCCCGCGCATCGCCAACCGCCTGCTGCGCCGCGTGCGCGACTATGCCGAAGTGCGCGCGGGCGGCCAGATCACCTGCGCCGCGGCCCAGGCCGCGATGGACATGCTCAAGGTGGACGCCGAGGGCTTCGACGAACTGGACCGGCGCCTGCTGGCCACCATCGTCGAGAACTTCGACGGCGGCCCGGTCGGGGTGGAGTCCCTGGCCGCCGCGCTCAGCGAGGACCGCGGCACCCTGGAGGACGTGGTCGAGCCGTATCTGATCCAGCAGGGCTTCCTGGTGCGTACCGCGCGCGGCCGCATGGCCAGCGCCAAGGCCTGGCGCCACCTGGGCCTGACCCCGCCGCCGCGCCAGCCGCAGGCCGCCGACCTGTTCACGGGCGATACCGATGTCTGACGCCGCGCCGGCCTTCGACCCGGGCAGCTTCCGCTGGCCGGTCCGCATCTATTGGGAAGACACCGACGCCGGCGGCGTGGTGTACCACGCCAGCTACCTGCGCTTCCTGGAGCGCGCCCGCACCGAATGGCTGCGCGGGCAGGGCGTGGACCAGTCGGCGGTGCGGGCGGCCACCGGCCTGGCCTTTCTGGTGCGCGACCTGCACATCGAGTTCCTCAAGGCCGCCGTGCTGGACGATGAACTGAGCGTAACGGTCGAAGTCAAAGAACGGCGCGCTGCCAGTATCCTGTTCGGCCAGACGATCAGCCGGGCAGATGGCACCACGCTGATCCGCGCGCAGGTGCGCGTGGCATGCGTGGACCTGGAACGCATGCGCCCGGCCCAGATCCCCGCCGGCCTGATCCCCGGCCTACCCCCAATCAAGTAACCCGCGGCGGAGAACGCTCAAGCAATGAACGGTGGATTGAACATTTTCAAGCTCGTCGCGGAAGCGAGCATCCTGGTGCAGGCCGTGATGCTGGTGCTGCTGGTGTTCTCCTTCCTGTCGTGGGTGATCATCATCCGCAAGCACCAGCAGCTGAAGTCCGCGATGGACGAGGCGGAGAGCTTCGAGGAGCGCTTCTGGTCCGGCGCCGACCTGGCCCAGCTGTTCCGCGAGGTGAGCGGGCGCGGCGCCGGCAACAACGGCGGCCTGGAGACGGTATTCGAGTCGGGCTTCCGCGAATTCGCCCGCCAGCGCCAGCGCCGCACGCACGACCTGCGCATCGTCATCGAGGGCACCGAGCGCGCCATGCGCGTGGCCGGCACCCGCGAGATCGGCCGCCTGGAACGCAACCTGGAGTTCCTCGCCAACGTCGGTTCGATCAGCCCCTACGTCGGCCTGTTCGGCACCGTCATCGGCATCATGGGCGCATTCCAGGGCCTGGGCGAGATGAAGGACGTGACCATCGCCGTGGTCGCGCCGCACATCTCCGAGGCGCTGATCGCCACCGCCATGGGCCTGTTCGCCGCCATTCCGGCGGTGTGGGCCTACAACCGCTACGCCAACAAGGTCGATCGGGTGGCGTCGCGCTACGAGGTGTTCCAGGAGGAGTTCTCCTCCGTCCTGCAGCGCCAGATCCAGACCGACGACGCGGCCTGAGCTGAGAGCCTGTTCATGGTCTTCCCGTACCCCGCGTTGCCGTTGAGTGGCTGTCAGGTGGTAGTGCGCGGCGCCGGCCTGGCTGGCTGCCAGGCCAAGCCGCGTGCTGCCGCATGGCGGCCACTCAACGGCAACCCTTCGCGCCGGGTCGGTTTGCCCGCATGGCGGCGTCATCGCTCAGCCGTGTACGGACGTACACTCCTTCACTCTTCCTTGCCCTGCGCGCAAACCGATCCCGGCGCGGGGCACGGGAAGACCATGAACAGGCTCTAAGGGCTTCCTCATGCGTAGTTCCGCGCGCCACAAGCGCTTCAAGCTCAAGTCCGAGATCAACGTCGTGCCGTACATCGACGTGATGCTCGTGCTGCTGATCATCTTCATGGTGACCGCGCCGATGATGAATCTCGGCGTGGACATCCAGCTGCCGCAGACCCAGGCCAAGTCGCTGCAGGACAAGAAGGACCCGGTGGTGGTCTCGGTCGACGAGAGCGGCCAGATCTATCTCAGCTCGCAGGGCTCCAAGCGCGAGCCGGTCAGCGCCGAGGAGTTCAAGGTCAAGATCACCGCGTTCCAGAAGGAAAACCCCGACCTGCAGGTGCTGGTGGCCGGCGACGAGCGGGCCAATTACGGCAAGGTCTATCTGATCCTGCCGGTGCTGCAGGAAGCGGGCGTGTCGAAGATCGGCCTGATGAGCCAGCCCGAGTCGAGCGGGAAGCATGGACGACCGTAAAGGCACGCCCAAGGCGGTCGTTCTTTCCGCCATCCTGCATCTGGGCCTGGTGGGCTTTCTGGCCCTCGCCATCGTGCCCTGCTCGTTCTACGAAGAAGTGTTCGAGACCCTGCATCTGCCGCCCAGCCTCAACCTGCTGGCCTGCCCGAAGCCGATCGCGCTGCCGGGCCAGATCATCGAAGCCACCCTGATCGGCCCCACCGGCGCACCGCCGCCGAAGGCCACCAAGGCCAAGCCGATCCCGGACACCACGCCGCCGCCGCCCACGGTGACGCCGCCGACTCCGCCGCAGGAAGCCCCGGTGGTGAAGACCTTGCCGCCGCCGCCCGAGCGTCCGGACATCAAGGACCAGGAAAAAGTGGTGGCCGACGCCCTGCAGAAGGCCGAGGACGCCAAGCGCGAACAGGAAGAGCGCCAGCGCCAGCGGCAGGCCGAGCTGGACGCCCAGGCGGCCAAGCAGAAGGAAGAAAAGAAGAAGCTGGACGACCTGTTCGCCCAGATGGACAAGGCCGACCAGGCGCGCCAGAAGCTGGAAAACAAGGCTAAGCAGGCCAAGCAGCAGCTGGAAGACATCAAGGACGCCAAGGACAACGGCCAGGCCGACCTGCCTCGCGCCGACCAGCGCCAGACCGGCCAGAACGGCCCGGACAACAGCCTGCTGGCCCAGTATCAAGCCGCGATTCAGAACGCCGTCACTCAGAATTGGCTCCGCCCGGATAACATGCCGAACGCTCCGTGCGTCGTGCACATCGTGCAATTGCCCGGCGGCGACGTGATGAGTGCCAAAGTCGATGCCTCCTGTCCTTACGACGAGGCCGGCAAGCGCTCCATCGAGAACGCCGTCCTTCGCGCCCAGCCCCTGCCTTACAAGGGGTTCGAGAGCGTGTTCAAACGCAATATCGACTTCACTTTCAGGCCGCAGTGACCAAGCCCATGCGCAAATTGAGCTCAGCTTTCGCCATCGTCCTGCTGGCCTTGTCCGGTCTCTTCGCCGGCCAGGCCGCAGCCCAGTCGCTCAACGTCGACATCGTCGGTGGCCTCAAGACCGCCACGCCGATCGCGGTGGTGCCGTTCGCCCAGGCCGGCGGCGCGCCGCTGCCCACCGACGTGGCCGACGTGATCCGCAACGATTTCAACCGCTCGGGCAAGTTCCGCTCGCTGGCCAAGAGCGAGATCGTGGAGACGCCGTCCAAGGGCGCGGACATCAAGTTCCCGACCTGGCGCCTGCTCAAGCAGGACTTCCTCACCATCGGCCGCATCAGCGACGCCGGCGGCGGCATGCTGCGCGTCGAGTACGAGCTGTGGGACGTCAACAAGCAGCAGAGCCTGCTGGCCCAGGCCTTCACCGCCCCGGCCGGCGACCTGCGCGGCGTGGCCCACCAGATCGCCGACCAGATCTACGAAAAGATCACCGGCGTGCGCGGCGCGTTCTGGACCCGCATCGCGTACATCACCGCGGTGGGCCTGGGCAACAACACCACGTACTCGCTGATCGTGGCCGATTCGGACGGCTTCAACCCGCAGGTGGTGGCGCGCTCGCGCGAGTCGCTGCTGTCGCCGCACTGGTCGCCGGACGGCAAGAAGATCGCCTACGTCTCGTTCGAAAGCGGCAACTCGGCCATCTACGTGCAGGACATCACCACCGGCCAGCGCCAGCTGGTCTCGGCTCGTCCGCGCGGCATCAACAGCGCCCCGGCCTGGTCGCCGGACGGCACCAAGCTGGCGGTGTCCCTGTCCTATTCGGGCAACCCCGAGATCTACGTGATGGACGTGGCCAGCCGCCAGGAGACCCGCCTGACCAAGAGCCTGGCCATCAATACCGAGCCGGTGTGGTCGCCGGACGGCCAGAGCATCTACTTCACCTCGGACCGCTCGGGCCGCCCGCAGATCTACCAGATGCCGGCTTCCGGCGGCGGCGCCAACCGCATCAGCTTCCAGGGCCAGAACAACCTGAGCGCCGACGTCAGCTACGACGGCAAGCAGGTCGCCATGGTGCAGGGCAACGGGAACGTGTATCGTATTGCGGTCATGGACCGCAGTCTGGGTGGGCAGGTGCGTCCGCTCTCGCCGGGCCCGATCGATGAGTCCCCGAGCTTCGCGCCCAACGCCAGCATGCTGCTGTATGCCGCTACCGAAGGACGGCGCGGCGTGCTTTATGCCGTTTCGGCGGATGGTCAGGTTCGCCAGCGCCTCGTGCTTGCCGATGGCGACGTGCGCGAACCGTCCTGGGGTCCGTACCGGCAGCGTTGAATGAGCGGCCGCGCGCCTCGAGGCGCAGCGGCCCGCAAGATCAGGGGCGGTGGTGGGGCAAAGATCCTGCTGCCGGCCCGGTCGCCCTTCGGGCCCTGGGCCTGGCGGGTGGCCGGCGCAGCGGCCAGCCGCGGCGCCGGTACCAAGGTGTCACAATAACAGCCGGTCCACCGGCGATCACTGTCCTGTAACCGCAATCGCTATTGACTGTCGGAACTCAAACCCGTTTGAAGGAACGTCCACCATGAATAAGACCGTTCGCGTCGCCCTGGTCGCCCTGCTCTGCGTTGGCGCGGCCGCATGCTCGAAGAAGCAGGAAGTCAAGCCGCAGACCCCGGCGGACACCACCCCGGTGGCCACCAGCCAGCAGCCGACCTCGGGCAAGTACACCCCGGAAGATCTCGACCGTGACGCTTGCCTGCGTCAGCGCGTCGTGTACTTCGATTTCGACAAGGACGAGATCAAGCCGGAGTTCCAGCAGATCATGGCGTGCCACGCCAAGTACCTGCAGGACCGCCCGACCGCCCAGATCCGCCTGGAAGGCAACACCGACGAGCGCGGCACCCGCGAGTACAACCTGGGCCTCGGCGAGCGCCGCGGCAACGCTGTCTCCAGCGCCCTGACCGCCGCCGGCGGTTCGGCCAGCCAGCTGAACGTGATCAGCTACGGCAAGGAGAAGCCGGTGTGCCGTGAGCACAACGAGGATTGCTGGGGCAAGAACCGCCGCGTCGAGATCGTCTACACGGCGAAGTAAGCATGAAGCAGCGACTGGCTAACAGCTACACGGCCAGGCGGCTCGGCATGGCGGGCGCGATAGCGTCCGCCATGCTTTTTGCCGTTCCCGCACTGGCGCAGGATTCCCGCCTCAGCCTTGCCGACCGCGTCGCGCGGCTCGAGCAGCAGGCGCAGAACCAGGACCAGGGCGGCGTCGGCATGGTCAACCAGATGCAGGCACTGCAGGCGCAGATGCGGCAGATGCAGGGCCAGATCGAAGAACTGCAGCACCAGCTGCAGGAACTGAAGGATTCCAACAAGGCGCAGTACACGGATCTCGATTCGCGTATCGGCCGCCTCGAAAGCGGCGCCGGCAACCATGCCGCCGCCACCGGCAGCGACGCGAACGCCGCGCCTGCCTCCGCCGGCAGCACCCATGCCGCGCCCGCCGCGGCGGCTGCAGCTGCCGACACCAAGGGCAAGCCCGGCGACACCAAGGCGCCTGCCGCCGCGCCGGGCGACCAGACCGGTGCGCAGGCCGCCTACGACACCGCCTTCAAGTCGCTGCGCAACGGCGACTTCGTGGCCGCCTCGCGCGGTTTCCGCGGCTTCATCCAGCAGTACCCCGACAGCCCGCTGATGCCGAATGCGTTCTACTGGCTGGGCGAGTCCTACTACGGGACCATGAACTACCCGCTCGCGGCCGAGACCTTCCAGCGCCTGCTCTCGCAGTACGCGCAGAGCGACAAGGCGCCCGATGCGATGCTCAAGCTCGGCTACAGCCAGCTGGAACTGAAGCAGGCCGAGCAGGGCAAGGCCACGCTGAAGTCGGTGACCACCAGGTATCCGGGTTCCAAGGCCGCCAGCCTGGCCCAGGAGCGGCTGCGCCGACTGCAGCAGCAGCCGGCCAACTGAGGTTCCGGCGGTGAGCGAAGGCAACGCGAACGTGGCGTCCACCACGTCGACGCCGGCCATGGCCGAGCGGCTGCGCATCACCGAGATCTTCCACTCGATCCAGGGCGAGGCCGATGCGATCGGCTGGCGCACCGTGTTCGTGCGCCTCACCGGCTGCCCGCTGCGCTGCGTGTGGTGCGACACCGAGTATTCGTTCTACGGCGGCGGCTGGCGCGACATCGATGACATCCTCGCCGAGGTGGCCTCGCATGGCGCCAAGCACGTCTGCGTCACCGGCGGCGAGCCGCTGGCGCAGAAGCGCTGCCTGATCCTGCTGCAGCGGCTGTGCGATGCCGGCTACGAGGTATCGCTGGAAACCTCCGGCGCGCTCGACGTGGCCGCGGTCGATCCGCGCGTGCGCAAGGTGATGGACCTGAAGGCGCCGGACTCCGGCGAGAGCGCGCGCAACCTGTGGTCCAACCTGGACCACCTGCTGCCGCACGACCAGGTGAAGTTCGTGCTGGCCAGCCGCGCGGACTACGCATGGGCATGCGAAGCGGTCGCCACGCACGCCATCGACCGGCGCTGCATGGTGCTGTTCTCGCCGGTGCACGGCAAGGTGAACCCGCGCGAGCTCGCCGAATGGATCATCGAGGACAAGCTGCCGGTGCGCTTCCAGTTGCAGCTGCACAAGCTGCTGTGGAACGACGCGCCGGGGCATTGATTCGTCCGCGCGCCGAGGCGCGCTGGCGCATAGCAGTTTCCGCGCGCCGGCCTGTGCTGCCGGTGGCGCTCTCCGGCCGGTGACCGGCCTGACTCTGAAGTGGATGTCGCCATGTCTGAAAGTTCTCCCCGCAAGGCCGTCGTGCTCGTCTCCGGCGGCATGGATTCCGCCGTCACCATCGCCATCGCACGCGAACAGGGTTACCAGGTGCACGCGCTGAGCGTGGCTTACGGCCAGCGCCACAGTTCGGAACTGGAAGCCTCGGCGCGCGTGTCGCGCCTGCTCGGCGCGGTGGAACACAAGACGGTGCAGGTCGACCTGCGCTCGATCGGCGGCTCGGCGCTCACCGCC
Source organism: Dyella sp. SG609 (assembly GCF_012275375.1). Classification (GTDB taxonomy): domain Bacteria; phylum Pseudomonadota; class Gammaproteobacteria; order Xanthomonadales; family Rhodanobacteraceae; genus Dyella_D; species Dyella_D marensis. The sequence continues at coordinate 309,240 of NZ_JAAZQJ010000004.1, forward strand.
GACATCGACGTGCCGCTCGACGCCGACCTGCACGGCGAAGCCGGCGGCATCCCGGTTACCTACGTGCCGGCGCGCAACACCATCATGCTGTCGATCGCGCTGGGCTGGGCCGAGGTGCTCGGTTCCAGCGACATCTGGTGCGGCGTCAATGCGGTCGATTATTCCGGCTATCCGGATTGCCGGCCGGCCTTTATCGAGGCCTTCGAGCAGCTTGCCAACGTGGCCACCAAGGCTGGCGTCGAAGGCGCCGGCATCCGCGTGCACGCGCCGCTGATGCGCATGAGCAAGGCGGACATCGCGCGCGAAGGCGCGCGCCTGGGCGTGGATTTCGCGGAAACCGTGAGCTGCTACAACGCCGATGCGCAGGGCCGCGCCTGCGGCCATTGCGATGCCTGCCGCCTGCGCGCGCAGGGCTTCCGCGAAGCCGGCCTGCCCGATCCCACGCGCTACGCCTGAGGCGGTTTGCTTGTGCCCCAGGCGCGCTGACCTTAAAATCGCGCGCTTGGCTTTTTGAGCGCATGGGCCGTTAGCTCAGCCGGTAGAGCAGCGGACTTTTAATCCGTTGGTCGACAGTTCGAATCTGTCACGGCCCACCAATCGAAGGATCCGCGGCGACGCGGATCCTTATTTTTTGCCCAATCCACAATCCGGTTCAGCCGCGGTTGCGCGCGGCAGCCAGGGCAATTCAGCTTGCCGGCGCTAGCATCGCTCCCGGCTGCCACGCAGCCGCATGCCATCAACGCCCCTCGAGGGTACGGAGCCGCCATGAAACGCCTGCTGGGTCTGACCACCGCCATCGCACTGCTCGTCACCAGCGCCGCCGCCTGGGCCGCGCCGCAGGACCACGATTGGGATCACGACCACGATCATGGCCGCGGCCACAATCCGAAGGACGAAGGCCGCCACGACAACGGCCAGCACCGCGGCTGGGAGAAGCACGCCTACCGCCGCGGCGAGCGCCTGCCGGACCGCTACTACGAGCGCACCTACTACGTGACCGACTACGAGCATTACCACCTGCGCCGTCCGGAACCGGGCTATCGCTACGTGCGCGACGACGACGGCCAGATCTTCCTCACCGCCGTCGCCACCGGCCTGATCGTGGACATCGTGGTCAACGCGCACTGATCGCCCGCGCATTGCTGCATAAGAAAAAAGCCCGCTCGAACGAGCGGGCTTTTTTCATGCGCCGTGCCAGGCCTTATTCCTTCTTCACCATCTGCTCCAGGATCACCAGCAAGGCCTTGCGCTGATCCCGCGTAAGCCGGCCGATCAGCCCGAACAGGCGCGCCTGCTCGCGATGGTCCACCCGGTACGGCGCCGCGGCGTCCTGCACCTTCATGAAGCCCTTCGGCTCGCCGCGCCCGGTGGCCAGCCATTCGAAACTGACGCCGAAGCGTCCGGCGATTTCGGTCATGCGCTTGGTTTCGGGGCGGGCCATGTCGCTGAGCCATTTGCGTGCCGTCTCGCGCGATACGCCGAACATGTCGGCCAGGCGGGTCGTGCGGCCACGGCCCTTGCTCATGCCGATCAGGTCCATGGCCAGATGCAGACGCTGGGAAAACCCGTTCATTGCCAAAAGAGGCTCCTTCTCGCGGTGCCGCGGACGGCCTGGGCGGCACGTTGCGCGGGGGTCGGAAACAACGGTGGTCGAGCACGTAAGACGAGCGCCATTGTTGATGATCTGACCCGCCGAGTAGGCAATTTCTAATTGTTTAGATTGTCAACTTGTGATGGTATTTCCTTGTATTTATTAGATTTATTCGCTAGTAGCAAAGTGCGAGGAAAGCAAGATGGAGAAGGCAATTTTCGGAGTACGGAGCAATCCTGAGGCGGATACCTCGCGGATTTATCCCAACACCCAGCTCGACCGCCTGCTCAACGACCTGCAGGGCAACAGCCCGCTGGCGCTGGAGGACGAAGGGCTGGCGCGCTTCCTGCCCGAGCGCCTGCAGGCGATCCGCGCCAACGCGCTGGCGCAGGCATCCGCAGCCTGGACCGCGGCGGTCGCACTGCGCCAGTTCGTACGGGAATGGGCCGGCGCCGGCTGGCTGGGCACGCCGTCCGGCGGCCAGCTGCGCGCCCACCTCACCCAGCTGCGCCAGGACGCGCAGCGCTGGCGCCAGCTGGCGGACTACGCGGGGCGCTACCTCGCGCACCCGCAGCTGGCCAGCCTGCATGGCCGCCAATGGTTCGAACAGAGCAGGGCCGGCGGCGAATTCCCGGGGCGCATCTCGGTGGCGAGCAGCCGCAGCAGCGCCGGTGCGGGCTGAGCGCTCAGCGCACCGCCTCGTGGTAGGCCTCCAGCAGCGCCGGATCCTCGAACGACCCATGGTGATGGAACTGCCGCCACTGTCCGTCCACGCGCCGGTACAGGCGCGTGGTGCGGATGGCCAGTTCCAGCTTGGTATTGCTACGCTCCAGCACGCCGCGTTCGCGCCCCACCGCGAGGAAGGCGTCGCCGAATTCATGCAAGCCGAATTCATGCAAGGTGTAGTCGTGGAACACCACGCGCACGTGCGCCTCGCCCAGGAAGATGCGCTCGTACACCGCGCGTATGCGCGACCATCCGCGCTCGATGCCGCCCAGCGGATTGCTCATCGACGCCGCCTCGTCGTGCGACCAGTTGCGCGCCATCGCCTCCAGGTCGCGCTGGTTGAAGGCGCGGTAGAAGCCGCTCAGCGCGGCCAGCGGATGTTCCGGCGCGAAGTGCGTGTCGAGGCCGTCGATGGCGTCGGGATGCGGGGCGGGCATGGGGATACCTCGGGTCCATGGGGAGCCGCGAGTATGCGGCGGCGCCCGGCAAGGGAGAATCAAGTTTTCTGGTAGGCAGTTTCCGATTTTCCGGGACGTTGGGCTTTTTCCTGATGGTTCGGATGCAGGCGGCGACAGGCTACGGTACGGCCTTTGCCGCACACGCTCTTTGCTCCAGGGCGAAAATGTGGCAAATCTAGGACGATTCAGGACAGTGATCGGCGAGCGGCCGCCGTCTCATTCCAATGCCGCCGATAAAACCGAACTACTACTCCATGGGGAGAACTCCAGCATGAAAGGAAAGCACTCGTGAGCGCGCTGCCGGCTGTCGCCGACGTGCGCAAGGAATTGACCGTACGCGGCGTGATCCTCGGCGTACTGCTCACCCTGGTGTTCACCGCCGCCAACGTCTTCTTCGGCCTCAAGGCCGGCCTCACCTTCGCCACCTCGATTCCGGCGGCGGTGATCTCGATGGCGATCCTGCGCGCGATGCGCGGATCCACCATCCAGGAAAACAACGTGGTGCAGACCATCGCCTCGGCGGCCGGCACCTTGTCCTCGATCATCTTCGTGCTGCCCGGCATGATCATGATCGGCTGGTGGACCGGCTTCCCGTTCTGGACCTCGTTCGCGGTATGCGCGCTCGGCGGCATCCTGGGCGTGATGTATTCGATCCCGCTGCGCCGCGCCCTGGTCACCAATTCCGACCTGCCGTATCCGGAAGGCATCGCCTGCGCCGAAGTGCTGAAGGTCGGCAGCGGCGAGCACGAGGCCGGCGGCAGCGTGGAAGAGGGCAGGGCCGGCCTGCTGGCGGTGCTGTGGGGTTCGGTGGTCTCGGCGGTGTTCGCCGTGGTGGTGGCCACCCAGGTGTTCGCCTCGGACGTGATCAGCTACTTCCGCGTCGGCGACAAGGGCTCGGTCAGCGGCTTCGACTTCAATCTTTCCTTCGCGCTGTTCGCGATCGGCCACCTGGTCGGCCTGTCGGTCGGTATCGCCATGCTGGTCGGCGCGCTGATCGGCTGGGGCTGGGGCGTGCCGTTCTATTCGCCGTTCGAGCACGTCGCCGGCGGCGTGGCCGAGCTGGCCCAGGCCACCTGGAGCCACAAGGTGCGCTACGTCGGCGCCGGTGCCATCGGCGTGTCCGCCATCTGGACCCTGGCCAAGCTGGTCAAGCCGGTGATCAGCGGCCTCACCTCGGCCATGGCCGCCTCGCGCGTGCGCAAGGCCGGCAACGCCGCTTCGCTGCCGCGCACCGAGCAGGACATCCCGATCGGCATCGTCGGCCTGATCACCCTGGCCTGCTTCGTGCCGATCGCCTGGCTGCTCGGCTACTTCGCCAACAGCAGCGGCCTGGGCGACCACCTCGCCGTGCTGGCGGTGGGCGGCGTGGCCTACGTGGTGCTGATGGGCTTCTTCGTGTCCACCGTATGCGGCTACATGGCCGGCCTGATCGGTTCGTCCAACAGCCCGCTGTCGGGCGTGGGCATCCTGGTGGTGATCGGCGCCGCGCTGCTGCTGGTGGCGGGCGTGAAGCCGTACGTGCCGGCCGAGGCCGGCAAGGCGCTGGTGGCGTTCGCGCTGTTCACCACCGCGGTGATCTTCACCGTGGCCGCCATCGCCAACAACAACCTGCAGGACCTCAAGACCGGCCAGCTGGTCGACGCCACGCCGTGGCGCCAGCAGGTGGCGCTGGTGATCGGCGTGATCGCCGGCGCCGCGGTGATCCCGCCGGTGCTGGACCTGCTCAACAAGGCCTACGGTTTCGCCGGCGTGCCCGGCGCCGGCCCCGCCGCGCTGCCCGCGCCGCAGGCCGGCCTGATCTCGGCGCTGGCGCAGGGCGTGATCACCAACAACATCGACTGGGGCCTGATCACCACCGGCATCGGCATCGGCGTGGCGGTGATCGTGGTCGACGCCATCCTGGCGCGCACCACCAGGATGCGCATCCCGCCGCTGGCGGTGGGCCTGGGCATCTATCTGCCCACGGCCAGCACCTTGATGGTGGTGGTCGGCTCGGTGGTGGGCTGGCTGTTCGACCGCCGCGCCGACCGCGGTCCGAAGCCCGAGGCCACCAAGCAGCTGGGCGTGCTGCTCGCCTCCGGCCTGATCGTGGGCGAGAGCATCATCGGCGTGGTGATTGCCGCGATCGTGGCGTTCTCCGGCAAGGGCGCGCCGCTGGCCCTGGTATCGCCCTCGTTCGCCAATACGGCGGAGGTCCTCGGCGGCCTGGCCTTCATCGCGATCGTGGTGGTGCTGTACCGCTGGGTGGCCCGCCTGGCGCGCGGCAGCGCGAACGCGTAATTCCTTGCCCATACCGCCGGTGAACCGGCGGCCGGGAAGACGACGGCCGGCTTGTCCGGCCGTTGTCATTTTCCGCTGCGTTGTTCGTCTTACACTGGCGCGACCGTTCCGCGGCCGCGCACCCGCATGTGCTCCATGCCCGCGCAGCGCGGCGGCCAGGGGGACAGCCGGGAAACGACGGACCGCAGACAGGTTCGACACGCTATGCTTGCCGACCGTGGTGGACGAGGCTTCGTGCTCGCGGCCGCCAGGCGCATGGCGCGCGGACCGGTGGCAGTAACGCCCGGCGTGCAGGCGCATGCCTTGAATCATTCGTGGAGGCCTTGGGTCGAGTGGTGGAGCAGAGAGGGGCGGACGCTCCAGAGCCGGCAGAAGCCCTGACGCGCCCTCGCGGGGCGTGGCTGCGCCGGCTCGCCGGTCCGCTGCTTTCGGTCGGCATGCTCTGCCTGGCGCTGTGGGCGCTGCGCTCGCTGGCCAGCCAGGTCAGCTACCGCGAAGTCGCACGCTACGTGCACGGCCTGGAAAACCACCGCATCGTGCTGGCCATGCTGCTCACCGCGGCCAGCTACGGCGTGATGACCTTGTACGACTGGTTCGGCCTGGCCTCGATCGGCCGCAAGCTGCCGCGCGCCCAGGTCACGCTGATCTCCTTCATCAGCTACGCCTTCAGCAACGCGCTGGGCATGGCCCTGTTGATCTCTGGGTCGATCCGCTACCGCTTCTATATCCAGGCCGGCCTGTCCACCGCCGAGGTGGCCAAGGTGGTGCTGTATTGCACGGCCAGTTTCTGGCTCGGCCTGTTCGCGCTCACCGGCGTGACCCTGCTGCTGGTGCCGGTGCCGCCGACGGTGCCGATGGCCAGCCTGCGCATTCCGGTGGCGATCGTGCTCACCCTCATTCCCGTGCTGTGGCTGGCCGGCAGCCAGGTGCTGCGCCAGCCGCTGCGCCTGTGGCGATGGCGCGTGAGCTGGCCGTCCACGCCCACGGCGGCGCGGCAGATTCTTACCGGCGCGGTGGATTGGGGCCTGGCCGCGTGGGTGCTGTACCTGCTGATGCCGAATGCGGTGGACACCGGCTTCGGCCACTTCATGGCGATCTTCGTGCTGGCGCAGATCGCCGGCCTGGTCAGCCACGTGCCCGGCGGCCTGGGCGTGTTCGAGGCGGTGATGCTGGCCGGCTTCGGCGCCACCGGCAACGAAGGCCTGGAGGCGCCGATCCTCGGCGCGCTGGCCGCGTACCGCCTGATCTACTACTTCCTGCCGCTGTGCGCCGCCACCGTAGTGGTGCTGGCGCGCGAGGCGCGCGGGGTGGCCGGCAAGGTGCCGCTGGCGCCGTGGTTCACCGGCCTGCTGCCGCCGTTCTTCGCCGGCCTCACCCTGGTCTCCGGCGCGGTGCTGCTGTTCTCCGGTGCGACGTCCGCATTGCCGGGACGCATGGAGATTCTGCGCCACGTGCTGCCGCTGCCGGTGCTGGAGTTCTCGCACTTCCTGGCCAGCATGGTCGGCATGCTGCTGCTGATCCTGGCGCGCGGCCTGCAGCGCCGGCTGGATGCGGCCTATGTGCTGACCCTGGTGCTGCTGCTGCTCGGCGCGGTGCTGTCGCTGCTCAAGGGCATCGACTACGAGGAAGCCACGCTGCTCTCGCTGCTGGCCTTGGGCCTGGCGCCGGCGCACCGGCTGTTCTATCGCCGCGCCTCGCTGTTCAGCGCCACCTTCTCGGTGGGCTGGATCATCGCCATCCTCGCCGTGCTCGGCTGCGCGGGCTGGCTGGTGTCCTTCAGCTACAAGCACGTCGAGTACAGCACCAACCTGTGGTGGGAATTCAGTTTCTATCACGGCGGTGCGCCGCGCGCGCTGCGTGCGCTGGTGGGCGCGGCGGCGGTGGGCATGCTGTTCGCGCTGGCCAATCTGATCCGCCCCGCGCGGCCCGACTTGCACCTGCCCGGCGAAGAGGAACTGGCGCGCGCGCTGCCGCTGATCAAGCACTATTCCTCGGCGCAGGCGCACCTGGCGCTGATGGGCGACAAGACCCTGCTGTTCGATGCCGAGGCCAGGGCCTTCATCATGTACGACGTGGAAGGCCGCAGCTGGGTCGCCATGGGCGATCCGGTCGGCGAGGACGAAGACGCGCGCCGCGAACTGGTGTGGACCTTCCGCGAGCAATGCGAACGCGCCGGCGGCTGGCCGCTGTTCTACCAGGTGCGGCCGCAGGACCTGGACCTGTATCTGGAAGTGGGCATGAACCTGCTGAAGATCGGCGAGGAGGCGCGCGTCAAGCTGGACGGCTTCAACCTCGACGGCAAGTCCAAGAAGGTGCTGCGCAACACCATCAACAAGCTCACCCGCGAAGGCATGCGCCTGCAGATCGTGCCGGCGCACGAGGTGGGCGCGCTGATCCCGCGCTTGAAGCCGATCTCCGATGCCTGGATGCGCGACAAGGGCGTGCGCGAAAAAGGCTTCTCGCTCGGCACCTTCGACCCGGCCTACCTGGCGCGCACGCCGATGGCGCTGGTGTGGAAGGGCGAGGAGCTGGTGGCCTTCGCCAACCTGTTCCTCACCGACAGCAAGGAAGAAGCCTCGGTGGATCTGATGCGCCACCTGCCGGACGGCACGTCCGGCGTGATGGATTTCATGTTCATCGAATTGATGCAGTGGGCGCGCGCCGAAGGCTACGTCTGGTTCAACCTCGGCATGGCGCCGTTCTCCGGCCTGCAGAACCGGCGTACCGCGCCGCTGTGGAGCCGCCTGGGCGCGCTGGTGTTCGGCCGCGGCGAACGCTTCTACAACTTCCGCGGCCTGCACAAGTACAAGGACAAATTCGATCCCGAGTGGGAGCCGCGCTATCTCGCGGTCCCCGCCGGCATCGCCTTGCCGCTGGTGCTGGCCAATATCGCCAGCCTGATCTCCGGCGGCCTATCGGGTATGGTGCGCCGATGAAACGAATCACCAAGATCATCGGCGGCCTCGTGCTCGCCGCCGCGGCCGCGGGCGCGCTCGTGTGGCAGCCCTGGCACCACGCGACGATGGCCGAATCCCTGGTCGAACTGCCGGCCGCGCCGGGTGCCAAGCCGCTGGAAGGACGCGGCGACGTGGTCGCCATTTTCTATTCCGGCGACGGCGGCTGGCGCGACCTGGACAAGCAGCTCGGCGCCATCCTGGCCCAGCACGGCGTGCCGGTGATGGGCGTGAGCCTGCTCAAGTACTACTGGCGCCAGAGCAATGCCGATGCCTCGGCTGCCGACCTGGACGCGCTGATCGAACAGTCCACCGCCCGGCTGGGCAAGCAGCGCGTGTGGCTGATCGGCTTCTCCTTCGGCGCCGACGTGCTGCCGTCGGTCATCGAAAAGCTGAAGCCCGAGAACCGCGCCCGCGTCGCGCAGCTGGTGCTGCTGTCGCCGAGCAAGGACGTCAGCTACGAGATCGAGATGCAGGGCTATATGGTCGAGGGCTGGTTCAAGACGCAGACGCAGAACCTGTTCCAGCTGCTCAACCCGGTGAAGCACTACGACGCCCGCCCGCCGCTGCTCGCCCTGGACGGCCATCCGCCGGTGATGTGCTACTACGGCAAGGACGACGAGGACGACACCATCTGCGCCACCGCCGGTTTGCCGGCGTGGATCAAGGTGTATCGCAAGACGGGCGATCATCATTTCGATTACGACTATGAAGGGCTGGCGAAGCAGATGATTTCGGATCTGCCGGCGGCGCCTGCCCAATAAGTCCTCGGCGTAGGTTGGGGTGAGCGCAGCGAACCCCAACAATGCGATACGCCCGGGATGTTGGGGTTCGCTGCGCTCACCCCAACCTACGCCGGATGGGGCCGGGCATGACCTTCGGCCGATAGGCCCGCACGTCCGCAGTGCTACGTTTCGCCCGACAACCAGCCACGCGGGGGCGCACGCAATGGACCGTCGGGACTTTCTCCGTTCCTCGTTGACCGCGGGCTCGCTCGCCGCACTGGCCGCCGCGCCAGCCGCATGGGCCGCCGCTTCGCCTAAGAGTCCGCAGGATCCGGAGCACATCAACCGCAGCGTCATCCTGATGGGCGACGACCTGCCGCATTACGGGCGCGACGTGCTGGCCCGCATGGATGCCATCCTGCAGACCCGCGACAAGGCCGGCGATGCCTATCTGAAACGCGGCGCGGTCGAAGAACTGGAGCAGCGCTTCGCCCAGCTGCTGGGCAAGGAAGACGCCGCCTTCATGCCCACCGGCACCCTGGCCAACCAGGTCGCCATCCGCCTGCTGTGCGGCGACAAGAAGCGCGCCCTGGTGCAGCAGGAAAGCCACGTCTACTGCGACGAAAGCGATGCGGTGACCACGCTGAGCGCGATCAACCTGGTGCCGCTGGCGCCGGACCGCGCGGCGCCGACGCTGGACGAAGTGAACGCGGCCATCGCCGTGTCGGAGAAGGCCGCCTATCCCTTGCCGATCGGCGCGATCTCGCTGGAAAGCCCGGTGCGCCGCGCCGACGGCGCGATGGTGCCGTTCGAGGTGGTGCAGGCGATCGCCGAGCGGGCCCGCGCCAAGGGCATCGGCATGCATCTGGATGGCGCGCGCCTGCTGTTGAACAGCGGCGCCGAAGGCTTCGGCGCGGCGAAGTACGCGGCGCCGTTCGATACGGTCTACGTGTCGCTCTACAAATACCTGGGCGCGCCGTTCGGCGCCATCCTCGCCGGAACCAAGGCCAACGTGGCCAAGGCGCGCGATACGCGGCACATCTTCGGCGGCACCATCTACCACGGCTGGCAGCCCGCGCTGCTGGCGCTGGATGCGCTCCATGGCTTCGAGGAGCGCTTCGCCAGGGTGCGCGCCGCCGGCGACCGCCTGCTCGACGGCCTGGCGAAGCTGGACGGCTACACCGTGCGCCGCGTGGAGCACGGCACCAATATCCATTTCGTCGAGATCGCCGAGCCGCGGCGGCAAGGCCTGCGGGAACGCCTGGCCAAGGCCGACATCATGATCGGCGAGCCGCGCGACGGCCGCCTGATGCTAATGTTCAACGAATCCCTGTTGCGCAAACCCGTCGATGCCATCGTCAAAGCCTTCGCCTCTTGAACGCAATCCCGGCATCGACCTGCTGCGCGGCATCGCCATCCTGCTGGTGGTGCTGCATCACCTCGGCCTGCGCATACCGCTGAAGAAGACCGCGCTGGCCGAGGTGCTGCCGACGCGGCTGCTGAGCGCGCTGAATTTCAACGGCTACGAAGCGGTATTCGTGTTCTTCGTGATCTCCGGTTTCCTGATCGCGGGCAATGCGATCCGCCGCTGGGGCGCGCTGGAGCGCATCGATCTGCGCGACTTCTATGCGCGGCGTTTCGCGCGCATCGTGCCCTGCCTGCTGGCCCTGGTCGGCGTGCTGAGCGTGCTGCATCTGGTCGGCGCGCAGGACTACGCGATCAACCGCGAAGGCCAGTCGCTGCCGCGCGCGGTGCTGGCCGCGCTGGGCCTGCATCTGAACTGGTACGAAGGCCAGACCGGCTATCTGCCGGGCAACTGGGACGTGCTGTGGTCGCTGTCGATCGAGGAAGTGTTCTACCTCGGCTTCCCGCTGGCCTGCCTGCTGCTGCGCCGCGATGCGCTGATGGCGCTGCTGCTGTGCGCGCTGGCCATGGCGCTGCCGTGGCTGCTGTCGTCGCTGGACGATGCCAGCGAGATCTGGAAAGAGAAGGCCTATCTGCCCGGCATGTCCGCGATCGGCACCGGCGTGCTCGGCGCGCTGGCGGTGGCGCATTGGAAGGCGCCGCGCTGGGCCACGCTGGCGCTGGGCATCCTCGGTGCCAGCGGGCTGTTCGCGGTGTTTATCGCCATGCCGTTCTGGTGGCCGCTGCTGCAGGACGGCGTGATGCTGCTGCTTACCTTCTCCACGCTGTGCGTGCTGGTGGCCTGCCGCCAGCGCGAGTCGGCGCGGCCGCTGCCGGGCTTCGGCTGGCTGCGCCGCTGGGGGCAGCTGAGCTACGAGATCTACCTCACCCATATGTTCGTGGTGTACGGCGCGGTGCGGCTGTTCCGCGCCAGTGGCGGCGACATGTCGCGCGGGTGGCTGTGGTATGTGCCCGCGCTGCTGCTGTGCTGGCTGCTCGGCGTGGCGGTGGAGCGCTATCTGTCGACGCCGTGCGAGCGGTGGTTGCGTGCGCGGCTGCAGCGTCCCCGCCCGGCTATCGGTGCGGCCGTGGCCGCGGCGGACTGACTTACAGCTCCATCAGGTCGCGGCCCACCACCAGCCGGCCCTTGAAGTGCGGGGCCACGGCGTCGCGCCAGACCTCATCGGTGAGCGACGCATCGCCACCCGGCACGAAGTGATTCAGCACCAGCGTCTTGACGCCGGCTTCGGTGGCGACGCGTCCCACCTGCTCGGTGGTCGTATGGCTGGCCAGCAGGTGTTCGCGCAGGCGGGCGGCGTTCGGTTCGGAGGCGATCAGCTTTTCCAGCGCCGGTTGATACATCACCTCGTGCACCAGTACGTCGGCGTTGCGTGCGAGTTCGATCAGCGCGGGCGTGGGGCGCGTATCGCCGGAGAACACGATCGAGCGATCCGGGCAGTCGAAGCGATAGGCGAACGCCGGCACCACCGGCGGATGCGCCACCAGCGCGGCGGTGACCTTGACGCGCTCGTCCTGCAGCACCACGCCGCCCTTATTCAGTTCATGCGGCACGATCAGCGGCGCCAGCGGCGGGCGGCCCTCGTCCTTGATGCGGATCTGGATGTCGACGTCGTTCATGCGCAGGAAGTCGCGCGTCATCGCCGCCAGCGGCGGCGGTCCCCAGGTGTCCACGCGCGTATGCAGGCGCGCGGCCCAGGCCAGCCACAGCAGGTTGCCGTAGTCGGCGTTGTGGTCGGAATGCTGGTGGGTGAGGAAGACGTGGCGGATCGCGCCGAGGTCGAGCTTGGCCTGCACCATCTGCCGCGCCACGCCGTTGCCGCAGTCGACCACGTAGATGACGCCGTCCACCACCACGGCGCTGGCGGGCGCGGCGCGGTCGGGCTTCGGCGTGGGGCCGCCGGCGGTGCCGAGCAGGATCAGGCGGGAGCGCGTGGCGGCGCGAGCGGCGAAGGGCAGGGCGCCGACGGCGGTGGCGGCGAGGCCGAAGCCGGCGGCGCGCAGCCACTGGCGCCGGTTCGGATCGAAAGCGCGCATGCGTTTTTCCCTGCGGAAAGAAAGACCCGACTATGCCGCGCGGCCCGCGGCGGGAAAAGCGCTCAGCGGTAGCGGTTGATGCCGTCGCGCAGTTCCTGCGCGGCCTTGCGCGCGGCGTCGGCGAAATCCTCGCCCTGGCCGGCGTACAGGATGGCGCGCGAGGAGCTGATCATCAGGCCCGTGCCGTCGGCGCTGCGGCCATGCTTGACCACCGCTTCCACGTCGCCGCCCTGCGCACCGATGCCCGGCACCAGCAGCGGCACGTCGCCCACCAGCGCGCGCACTTCGGCCAGCTGCTCCGGCCAGGTGGCGCCGGTGACCAGGGCGCAGTTGCCGTGCGTATTCCACTCGCGCGCGACCATTTCGGCGACGCGCTGGTACAGCGGGCGGCCGCCGACGTCGAGATCCTGCAGGTCCGACGCGCCGGGATTGGAGGTGTGGCAGAGCAGGATCACGCCCTTGTCGGCGCGGTCCAGGAACGGCTGCGCCGAATCGCGGCCCATGTACGGGTTGATCGTCACCGCATCGGCGCCGTAGCGCTCGAACGCCTCAGTGACGTAATGCTGCGCGGTGCTGCCGATGTCGCCGCGCTTGGCGTCGAGGATCACCGGCACGCCGGGGTGTCTGGCGTGGATGTGCGCGATCAGGCGTTCCAGCGCGTCTTCCGCACGGAGAGCGGCGAAGTGCGCGATCTGCGGCTTGAAGCTGCAGGCCAGGTCGGCGGTGGCGTCGACGATGGCGGCGCAGAACTTGAAGACGGCGTCGGCGTCGCCGCGCAGATGGGCGGGGAATTTTGCCGGCTCGGGGTCGAGGCCGACGCAGACCAGGGAGCGGTGGCGATGCCATGCGGCTTGCAGGGATTGCATGAAGTGCATGTCTTTACTCCCTTGCCTCATCCTCTCACCCCTCTCCCCTCCGGGGAGAGGGCAGGGTGAGGGGCGGGTCTTGCGGTAACGGGTGTTTGGAGCGTGGTTCTTTTTGAGGGTATGGGCTTGTTGGGAAGGATAAGCAGGGTGCGGCTTGCTTGCTGCTTCTGCTTCTACGCTCCGCCCGGCCCCTCACCCCAACCCTCTCCCCGGAGGGGAGAGGGAGTCGGAGCGCTTACGCCAGCTTCTTGTACTTCACACGATGCGGCTTGGCCGCCTCGTCGCCCAGGCGGCGCTTCTTGTCCGCCTCGTACTCGTTGTAGTTGCCGGGGAAGAACTCCACGTGCGAGTCGCCCTCGAACGCCAGGATGTGCGTGGCGATGCGGTCCAGGAACCAGCGGTCATGCGAGATCACCATCGCGCAGCCGGGGAATTCCAGCAGCGCGTCTTCCAGCGCGCGCAGGGTTTCCACGTCCAGGTCGTTGGACGGCTCGTCGAGCAGCAGCACGTTGCCGCCCTGCAGCAGGGTCTTGGCCAGGTGCAGGCGGCCGCGTTCGCCGCCCGACAGGTTGCCGACGATCTTCTGCTGGTCGGTGCCCTTGAAGTTGAAGCGGCCGATATAGGCGCGCGACTGGATCTCGAAGTTGCCGATGCTGAGGATGTCCAGGCCGCCGGACACTTCCTGCCATACGTTGTTCTTGGCATCGAGCATGCCGCGCGACTGGTCGACGTAGGCCAGCTTGACGGTGTGGCCGAGCTTCACTTCGCCGGAGTCGGGCTGCTCCTTGCCGGTGATCAGCTTCATCAGCGTGGACTTGCCGGCGCCGTTCGGGCCGATCACGCCGACGATGGCGCCCGGCGGCACCTTGAACGACAGGTCGTCGATCAGCAGGCGGTCGCCGAAGGCCTTGGAGACGTTCTTGAACTCGATCACTTCCTGGCCCAGGCGCTCGCCCGGCGGGATGAAGATCTCGTTGGTTTCGTTGCGGTGCTGGTACTCGACCGAGTTCAGCTCCTCGAAGCGGTTGAGGCGCGCCTTGCCCTTGGACTGGCGGCCCTTGGCGGCCGAGCGCACCCACTCCAGCTCCTTCTCGATCGCCTTCTGGCGCGACTTCTCCTGGCTGGCTTCCTGCTTCAGGCGGGCGTCCTTCTGCTCCAGCCACTCGGTGTAGTTGCCCTTCCACGGAATGCCGCGGCCGCGGTCCAGCTCGAGAATCCACTCGGCGGCGTTGTCCAGGAAGTAGCGGTCATGGGTGACCGCCACCACGGTGCCGGGGTAGTTCTGCAGGAACTGCTCCAGCCAGTCCACCGACTCGGCGTCCAGGTGGTTGGTAGGCTCGTCCAGCAGCAGCATGTCGGGCTTGGACAGCAGCAGGCGGCACAGCGCCACGCGGCGCTTCTCGCCGCCCGACAGCGGGCCGATCTTGGCGTCCCACGGCGGCAGGCGCAGCGCGTCGGCGGCCACTTCGAGCTGGCGCTCCAGCGCATGGGCGTCGTTCACCGCCAGGATGTTCTCCAGCTCCTGCTGCTCGGCGGCGAGCTTGTCGAAGTCGGCGCCTTCCTCGGCATAGGCCGCGTAGACCTCTTCCAGGCGCTTCTGCGCGTCCATGATCACCGACACGCCCTCTTCCACCGCCTCGCGCACGGTCTTCTCGGCGTCCAGCTGCGGCTCCTGCGCCAGGTAGCCGACCTTGATGCCCGGCTGCGGGCGGGCCTCGCCCTGAAAATCGGTGTCGACGCCGGCCATGATGCGCAGCACCGTGGACTTGCCCGCGCCGTTGAGGCCCAGCAGGCCGATCTTGGCGCCGGGGAAGAACGAGAGGGAGATGTCCTTGATGATCTGGCGCTTCGGGGGAACGATCTTGCTGACCCCGTTCATGGTGTAGATGTACTGCATGGAGCCTCCGGAGGCGTGCGCCGCCGGCCCGCGAGGCGGACGGAGGCGCTAGGGCGTTGGGTGAAACCCGGGATTATAGCCGGTCGGCGCGTCGTCCCGGTGACGGCCCGCGCCGCGCCCGGCCCGCGCCATGCCTTGGCGCACCAGGGCCATGCCCGGCCCGCAGGCTGACGCGCCATCACCCGCTATGGAGCGCGCCTGCATGGATTCCCTGGTATCGGCCGCACCCCGCGGCCTGTGGCGGCTGGACGCCTGGGCGCAGGGCTGGGCCGCGACGCGCGGCGCCTGGGCGCTGGCGCTGCACGAATTGGTCTGCTTCGGCCTCAAGCAGGCCTGGGCCTGCCTGTTCGGTGCTTGCATGCTGGCCTTGCTGCTGCTGACCTGGGCGTGCTACCCGGCCGGCGCCTGGCTGGCCCGCTACGACTTCCTGGTGCTGGCCGCGTTCGCCCTGCAGTGCCTGCTGCTGGCGCTGCGGCTGGAGACGCGCGAGGAAGCGGCCGTCATCCTGCTGTTCCACCTCACCGGCACCGCCATGGAAGTGTTCAAGACCGCCATGGGCTCGTGGGAATACCCGGAGCCCTCGCTGCTGCGCATCGGCGGCGTGCCGCTGTTCACCGGCTTCATGTACGCGGCGGTCGGCAGCTATATCGCGCGGGCCTGGCGGCTGTTCGAGTTCCGCTTCGTGCGGCATCCGCCGTTCGCGGCGACGGCGTGGCTGGCGCTGGCGATCTACGTCAATTTCTTTACCCACCACTTCGTGGCGGATCTGCGCTGGCTGCTGTTCGGCGCGGTGGCGGTGCTGTTCGGGCGCACCTGGGTGCATTTCCGCGTGCGCCATGAGCACCGCCGCATGCCGCTGCTGCTGGGCTTCGTGCTGGTGGCCGCGTTCATCTGGCTGGCCGAGAACGTGGGCACCTTCGCCGCGGCCTGGCGCTATCCGGCCCAGCGGGACGGCTGGAGCGTGGTCCCGCTGAGCAAGCTCGGCTCCTGGCTGCTGCTGATGATCATCAGCTACGTGATGGTGTCGGCGGTGGCCCGCCGTAAAGCCCCTCTCCCCCTGGCGACCCGTAGGTAGTCCCCGTGGGAGAGAGGGGTTGGGGTGAGGGTGCGGGCGGAGCGCAAGAGTGAGGTGCTCCGCTCCGCCCGTACCCTCATCCGGCTGCCGCCACCTTCTCTCCCACGGGGACTACCTTCGGGTCGCCGGAGGGAGAAGGATTCCCCCGGAGGTTGGCGCCGGTATGCGGTTTCCGAGCTTTCCTACGGTGGCCCCCCAACCCCCCCGGGCGCTACAATTTCGAGCTTCCACTCCCCGCCGCCACCCGCAGAGGTCAGGATGTTTGCCAAGAACGAGACGATCGCCGGCTTCGACGATGAGCTGGCCCAGGCCATGGCCGACGAGGCGCGCCGGCAGGAGGACCACGTCGAGCTGATCGCCTCCGAGAACTACGCCAGCCCGCGCGTGCTGGAGGCCCAGGGCAGCGTGCTGACCAACAAGTACGCCGAAGGCTACCCGGGCAAGCGCTACTACGGCGGCTGCGAATACGTGGACGTGGCCGAGCGCCTCGCCATCGAGCGCCTGAAGGAGCTGTTCGGCGCCACCTACGCCAACGTGCAGCCGCATTCCGGCTCGCAGGCCAACCAGGCGGTGTACTTCGCCCTGCTCAACCCGGGCGACACCATCCTCGGCATGAGCCTGGCCCATGGCGGCCACCTTACGCACGGCGCCAAGGTCAATCTGTCCGGCAAGATCCTCAACGCCGTGCAGTACGGCGTGAACGAGCACGGCCTGGTCGACTACGACGAAGTCGAGCGCCTGGCCCTGGAGCACAAGCCCAAGATGATCGTGGCTGGCTTCAGCGCCTACTCGCAGGTGATGGACTGGGCGCGCTTCCGCGCCATCGCCGACAAGGTCGGCGCCTACCTGTTCGTGGACATGGCCCACGTCGCCGGCCTGATCGCCGCGGGCGTGTATCCCAGCCCGCTGCCGCACGCGCACGTGGTCACCTCCACCACCCACAAGACCCTGCGCGGCCCGCGCGGCGGCATCATCGTGGCGAAGGACGCGGGTGAGGAAGTCGAAAAGAAGCTGCAGTCGATCGTATTCCCCGGCATCCAGGGCGGCCCGCTGATGCACGTGATCGCCGCCAAGGCGGTGGCCTTCAAGGAGGCGCTGGACCCGTCGTTCAAGAGCTACCAGCAGCAGGTGGTGAAGAACGCCAAGGCCATGGCGCGCACCTTTATCGAGCGCGGCTACAAGATCGTGTCCGGCGGCACCGAGAACCACCTGATGCTGGTCGACCTGATCGGCCGCGACGTCACCGGCAAGGACGCGGAAGAAGCGCTGGGCAAGGCGCACATCACGGTGAACAAGAACGCCGTGCCGAACGACCCGCGCAAGCCGTTTGTCACTTCGGGCCTGCGCATCGGCACGCCGGCGGTCACCACGCGCGGCTACCAGGAGGCCGACGTGGCCGCGCTGGCCGGCTGGATCTGCGACGTGCTGGACGCGCCGAACGACGAGGCGGTGCTGGCCAAGGTGCGCGAGCAGGTCACGGCGCAATGCCGTAAGTTCCCGGTTTACGGCTGACATCCTCGCCGCCAGCGGGCGCTTTGCGACGATCCGGAAAAGGGGCCGATCGTCGTAAAAGTCCCCGCATCCCGCGCGCTTCCGGCCTCGCCGGAAGCGCGCCGGGTTGTACGGCGGCTCAACTGAACGTCTAATGGCGCCCCATGCATTGCCCTTTTTGTCAGCATGAAGACACCCGTGTGATCGATTCGCGTCTGGCCGACGACGGCACCACGGTGCGCCGGCGACGCGAATGCCCCCAGTGCGGCGAGCGCTTCAACACCTTCGAAACCGCCGAGCTGAAGCTGCCCGCCATCGTCAAGAGCGGCGAGCGCCGCGAGACCTTCGACGAACGCAAGCTGCGCGTGAGCTTCGAGCGCGCCCTGCAGAAGCGGCCGGTGGCCAGCGACGCGGTGGACGTGGCGGTGCGCACCATCGTCAACGACCTGCGCAAGAGCGGCGAGCGCGAAGTGCCTTCGCGCCAGGTGGGCGAGCTGGTGATGCGCGAGCTCAAGAAGCTCGACCAGGTGGCCTACGTGCGCTTCGCCTCGGTCTACCGCAAGTTCGAGGACGTGCAGGCCTTCCGCGAGGAAATCGAAAAGCTCGAGCGCGACCTGCCGGGGCTGGAAAGCCTGCAGCTCTCGCTGCTGGGCGAGGCGGGCGTGCGCCGCGGCAAGAAATGACGGCGCGGCGCCGGCGCGGCTTCGCATAGACTCTTTCGTCCCACGCACAAGGGGACGCCATGTCCAGCTTCACCCCCACCGATCACACCCTGATGGCGCAGGCCCTGCGGCTGGCGGAGCGCGGCCTGTTCACCACCCAGCCGAATCCGCGCGTGGGTTGCGTGATCGCCCATGGCGACACGGTGGTGGGCGAGGGCTTTCACCCGCGCGCCGGCGAGCCGCATGCCGAAGTGTTCGCGCTGCGCGCCGCCGGTGAACGCGCCCGCGGCGCCACCGCCTACGTCACCCTGGAACCCTGCGCCCACCATGGCCGCACGCCGCCCTGCGCGGATGCGCTGGTGGCCGCCGGCGTGGCGCGCGTGGTGGTGGCGGCCGAGGATCCGTTCCCGCAGGTGGCCGGCCGCGGCATCGGCAAGCTGCGCGATGCCGGCATCGCGGTCGAACTCGGCCTGATACGCGAGGCTGCGCGCGAATTGAACGTCGGCTTTTTCAGCCGCATCGAGCGTGGACGCCCGTGGGTGCGCGTGAAGCTGGCGATGAGTCTGGATGGCCGCACCGCGCTGGCCAACGGCGCATCGAAGTGGATCACCGGCGAAGCCGCGCGCGCCGACGTGCAGCGCTGGCGCGCGCGCAGCTCGGCCATCCTGGCCGGCAGCGGCACCGTGCTGGCGGACGATCCGCGCCTCACCGCGCGCATCGGCGCACCGTTCGCGCCGCCGCTGCGCGTGGTGCTGGACCGCAGCCTGCGCACGCCGGCCGGCAGCCACGTGCTGGACGGCAGCGCGCCGACCCTGCTGCTGCATGCGGAAGGCGCCGTGGTGCCGGCGCATCTGCAGAACGTGGATCTGGCCCCCGTGCCGGCAGCCGACGGCGGCCTGGACCTGTCCGCCGCCCTGGCCCTGCTCGCCGCGCGCGGCTGCAACGAGGTGCATGTCGAAGCGGGCCCCACCTTGTGCGGCGCGCTGCTCGCGGCGGGCCTGGCGGACGAGCTGCTGCTCTATGTCGCGCCAATGCTGCTGGGCGACAGCGCGCGTCCGCTGCTGCACCTGCCCACGCTGCAGGACATGGGCGCGCGCTGGAACCTGCGCGTGCAGGACCAGCGCATGCTGGGCCAGGACCTGCGCCTGCGCCTGCGTCCGGCGCGCGATTGACCGCTGCGCGATTGACCCTGCGGGAGCTCGCGCCCAGAATCGCCGGCCAGTACGGCGCCGAGGCGCCCAGCAAGTCTTTCCAGGAGTGCGCTGCATGCTCACCGCGGCGGAGCGCGAACAGTTCCATAGCCAGGGTTATCTGATCCGCGACGCCTTGAGCGCGGACGACGTCGCGCGCTACGTCGGCGGCGTGGAACGCGCCCGCGCCGAACGCGGCGAGCGCGGCCGCATGATGAACCTGCAGTTCCTGCAGCCGGGCAAGGACGTGCGCGCGATCCAGGACGTGATCTGCCATCCGGCCCTGCGCGCCATCGCGGCGGACCTGCTCGGCGACGGCATCGTGATCGACGGCGCTTCGCTGTTCTACGCCGATGCGGGCGTGGACTACCGCCAGGGCTGGCACCGCGACCTGATGCAGGTGCCGGACGAGCAGATCGACCCGCGCTGGTTCAGCGACGCGTACCGCTACAACTACGTGCAGGTGAATATCCCGCTCACCTGCGACCCCTGCCTGTGGATCGTGCCCGGCAGCCATCGCCGCCCGTACGACGAAGCGGAGCGGCGCATCTTCGGCGGCGATCCGCGCATCGCGCCGGTCGACGCGCAGCCGGAACTGGCGCAGGGCGTGCAGCTGGTGCTGCAGCCCGGGCAGGCGGTGTTCTACAACAACTACGCCGTGCATCGCGGCTATGCCGGCGTGCTGCGGCAGCGGCGCATCACCATCCACCTGGGCTTCCATTCCAGCGCGCATGCGCCGACCTGCCACTTCGGCGTGCTCGACCATCGCCAGTACACGCCGGATTACCTGGCGAGCCTGGCGCCGGATGTGCGCGCCGCCTTGGAAGCGCATATCGCCGAACGCGCGCGCCACCCGGAAGTGGACCAGTACCACGCCTGGCACCAGCAATTCATCAGCAAGGAATTCGAGATCCGATGAGCAGCGAAGCGCGTGTGATCCGTTGGGGCATCATCGGCTGCGGCAACGTCACCGAGGTCAAGAGCGGCCCCGGTTTTCAGCAGGCGCCGCATTCCGCGCTGGTGGCGGTGATGCGGCGCGATGGCGCCAAGGCCAGGGATTATGCGCAGCGCCACGGCGTGCCGCGCTGGTATGACGATGCGGCGGCGCTGATAGCCGATCCGGAAGTGGATGCGGTCTATGTCGCCACACCGCCGTCGACGCACAAGCAGTACGCGCTGATGAGCATCGCCGCGGGCAAGCCGGTGTATGTGGAAAAGCCGATGGCGCTGGATCACGCGGAGTGCGAGGCGATCCTGCGCGCCGGTGCGGAAGCGAAAGTGCCGGTGTTCGTCGCCTATTACCGCCGCATGCTGCCGCGCTTCCACCGGGTGCGCGAGCTGCTGTTCGGCGAGCAGGCCATCGGCGTGCCGCGCGTGGTCAACACCGTGCTGTACGAGCCGCACCATCCGCGCTACCACGACGGCGCGAACCTGCCCTGGCACGTGGTGCCTTCGATTTCCGGCGGTGGCGTGTTCATGGATATCGGCTGCCACACGCTGGACATCCTCGATTGGCTGTTCGGGCCGATCGTGTCGGCGGAAGGGCGCGCGGGCAACCAGCTGGGCGCGTATCCGCCGGAGGATACGGTGGCGATGTCGTTCGCCTTCGACAGCGGCGTGCTGGGCACGGGGCTGTGGAATTTCGACAGCTACAAGCACCACGACTGCATCGAGGTGATCGGCGACAAGGGCAGCATGCGCTTTGCCACCTTCGGCGACGGGCCGATCGTGGTGGAGACGAAGGAGGGCGTGCGCGAGTATCGCGTAGCGAATCCTGCGCATATCCAGCAACCGTTGATCGAGACGATCGTGCGGGAGCTGCGGGGGGAGAAAGGCGTGTGTCCGTCGACTGCCGAGAGCGGCGCGCGCACGACGTGGGTGATGGATCAGGTGTTGCGGGCGTATCGGCGGAAGACGGGGCAGTCGATCGGCGAGTAGCGCCCCCCATTGAGCGGCGTAGGTTGGGGTGAGCGCAGCGAACCCCAACATCGGCACGGCTGACGGTGGTGCATGTTGGGGTTCGCTGCGCTCACCCCAACCTACGTCTCATTTCGCGAAATCGATCGCAATCTTGCCGAAGTGCTTCCCTCCGGCCATCTCCTCGAACGCCTCGCGCAACTCCCCAAACCCATATACCGCATCGACCACCGGCTCCAGCCGCATCGCCTCCAGCGCCCGCACCATCCGCTCGTGCTCCTCCAGCGAGGCGACGGAAATCCCCTGCAGATGCACGCGCTTGAGAATCGCCGGCACCAGCGGCAGCGCCGCCTCGCGGCCGCCCATGAAACCGACGATGCCGATAAAGCCATGCATCGCCACCGCGTCCACCGACTGCGCGAACGTCGACGCGCCCACCGTTTCGATCACCGCATCCACGCCGCGCCCGCCATTGGCTTCGCGCACCGCCGCGCCCCACTCCGGTAGCTTCGCGTAGTTGATGCCGATATCGGCGCCCAGCGCCTTGGCGCGCTCCAGCTTCTCGTCGCTGGACGACAGCAGGATCGCCTTCGCCCCGCGCGCTTTCGCCAGCTGCAGCGCGAACAGCGACACGCCGCCGGTGCCGAGCAGCAGCACGCTCTGCCCGGTGGTGAGCCGGGCCTGCTCCAGCGCCGTCCATGCGGTAAGCGCGGCGATCGGCAGCGTGGCCGCCTGCACGGCGCTCATATGCGCGGGCGCATGGGCCAGCGCATAGGCGTCGTAGCAGGCCAGCTCGCGCATCGCGCCGGGGCCGGGGCCGCCCAGGTCCGCGCCTTCCCATTCGGGCCGCATGCCGCCGGCCAGCCAGCGCGCCTTGTAGAAGGTGCTGACGCGATCGCCCGGCTTGAAGCGGGTGACGCCTTCGCCGACCTCCAGCACGGTGCCGGCACCGTCGGACACCGGCGTCATCGGCAGCGCCACGTCGCGGTAGAGCTGGCCGTTGACCATCAGGTGGTCGCGGAAGTTGAGCGAGGCCGCTTCCATCTTCACCAGCACCTGGCCGGGGCCGGGGTGCGGGGCGGGCTGGTCGACGATGGCGAGATGCTCGGTGCCGAACTGGTTGAGCTGGTAGGCGCGCATGGCGGGCTCCTGGATGGGGAATGGGTGATGGGTGATGGGTGCCATGGTGGGCCGCGGACGCAGTGGCGATAATCCATCGATATCGCATATCTTTTGTTCGTCCCATGAATCAATCCTTCGAGCTCACCCCGAACCGCCTGCGCGAGCTGCGCGGCTTCGCCATCGCGGCGCGGCTGCTGAACTTCTCGCGCGCGGCGCACGAGGCCGGCTGCACGCCGTCGGTGCTGAGCCGGCGCATCGCGGCGCTGGAGCAGGCCGTAGGCGGCAAGCTGTTCCTGCGCACCACGCGGCGGGTGACGCTGACGCCGCGCGGCGAGCAGCTGCTGGCGCATTGCGAGCGGCTGGACGCGGTGATGCTGGCGATGGCGGCGGAACTGCGGCCGCGGGGCGGCGAGCCGGCGGGTCGCCTGTGCGTGCATCTGCCGGGTTCGTACGGGCGGCTGCGGGTGGCGCCGGTGCTGGCGCGCTTCATGGCCAGGCATCCGCAGATCCGCATCGAGGCCGTATACGACGACGCTTATGCGGACCTGGTCGCCGGCCGCATCGACCTGGCCCTGCGCGTGGGCCGCCTGGCCGATGCGCAGCTGGTGGCGCGGCGCGTGGGCAGCATGCGCCGCTATCTGTGCGCGGCGCCGGGGTATCTGGCCTCCGCGCCGGCGCTGGCCGATCCGGCCGGGCTGAAAGCGCACCGCTGCGTCGCCTTCAGCGGGCTGCGCACCGGCACGCTGTGGCAGTTCAGCCAGGGCCGCCGCCGCCGCTCGGTGCGCATCGACCCGGTGCTGACCTGCAACGATTCCATGGCCACCCGCGATGCGCTGCTGGCCGGCGTGGGCATCGGCATCCAGGGCGACTACATGGCCGACCCGCTGGTGGAACGCGGCAAGCTGGTGCGCGTGCTGCCGGAGTGGGAACTGAGCACCTCGCCGATCCAGCTGGTCTGGCTGCCGGGCGCGGACCGGGCGCCCGCACTGCGCGCATTGATCGATTTCCTGTCGTCCGAACTCTAGGTTGCCTCCGAAAAGCGCACGCAGCGTGCGCCACGGGAAACGCCGGCCGGTGCTAGACTTCCGCGGCCGGGGCGACCCGGCGACAACCATTACGACGTCTTCAGGGCGGGGTGCGATTCCCCACCGGCGGTAGGTGGACGAGGCCTGCGAGGGTCTCCGAGACGAGCCCGCGAGCGCTTCCGCTCCCAGTGCGGAAGGTCAGCAGATCCGGTCCGATGCCGGAGCCGACGGTCGGGGATTTCCTGCTTTTTTGCAGCGGCATCTCCGGAAAGTCCGGATGAGAGAAGACGGTACGGCGTGCGCCCTCGCGGTGTGCGCCTGCCATGCGCCTTGGGGCGTTTTTCGCTGACCTTCGATGCGGGAAACGTTTCATGAAAAACCTCGACCGTTCCAACGCCGCCTCCGTGCCGGAGGTGCGCTGATGTTCACCGGGATCATCCAGAGCGTGGGCCGCATCGCGCGGCTCGAACCGCGCGGCGGCGACGTGCGCCTGTATGTCGACACCGCCCAACTCGATCTCGCCGACGTGCAGCTGGGCGACAGCATCGCCGTCTCCGGCGTCTGCCTCACGGCCGTCACGCTGGAACCGCGCGGCTTCAGCGCGGACGTCTCCAACGAGACCCTGTCGCTCACCACCCTGGGCAAGCTCAAGGCCAGCGACCCGGTGAACCTGGAAAAGGCGCTGCGCCTGGCCGACCGCCTCGGCGGGCACCTGGTCTCCGGCCACGTCGACGGCGTGGGCAAGGTGGTCTCGATCGCGCCCGACGGCCGCTCGCAGCGCTGGACCTTCGAAGTGCCGGCCAACCTGGCGCGCTATATCGCCGCCAAGGGCTCGATCTGCATCGAAGGCACCAGCCTCACCGTGAACGAGGTCGACGGGCTGCGTTTCGGCGTGAACCTTATCCCCCACACGGTGGAACACACGGTATTCCACGCGCGCCGCCCGGGCGATGCGGTGAACCTGGAGGTGGACGTGGTGGCGCGCTATGTGG
The DNA here is from genome assembly GCF_012275375.1 of Dyella sp. SG609. Taxonomy (GTDB): domain Bacteria; phylum Pseudomonadota; class Gammaproteobacteria; order Xanthomonadales; family Rhodanobacteraceae; genus Dyella_D; species Dyella_D marensis. Next base: position 333,670 of record NZ_JAAZQJ010000004.1, read on the forward strand.
AAAGGCTGATGGGCGGCGGCGGTGGATCGCCGCGGCTGGATGAGGATTTCCTCAAGAAGCACGGCTTCGCTTGAGGCTTAAGCCCCTCTCCCTCCGGGAGAGGGGTTGGGGTGAGGGTACGGGCGGAGCGCAAGAGTGATGTGCACCGCTCCGGCCGAACCCTCATCCGGCTGCCGCCACCTTCTCCCGGAGGGAGAAAGGTTTGCCCTTGCAGGTTGCGGCAATAACAAATTTCACTGAGATCTCTTTAATGGCTTTCAACACCATCCCCGAAATCCTCCAAGACATCCGCGCCGGCCGCATGGTCGTGATCCTCGACGACGAGGACCGCGAGAACGAAGGCGACCTGATCATGGCCGCGCAGATGGTGCGGCCGGAGGACATCAACTTCATGGTGCGCGAGGCGCGCGGCCTGGTCTGCCTCACGCTGACCGAGCAGCGCACGCGCCAGCTCGGCCTGCGCCCGATGGTCAGCGACAACACCTCGCCGTACCACACCAACTTCACCGTCTCGATCGAGGCGGCCGAAGGCGTCACGACCGGCATTTCGGCGCACGACCGCGCGCGCACCATCCAGGTGGCGGTGAAGTCGGATGCCAGGCCGCAGGATCTGTCGCAGCCCGGCCATATCTTCCCGCTCACCGCGCAGCCGGGCGGCGTGCTGACGCGTGCCGGCCATACCGAGGCGGGCTGCGATCTCGCCGCGCTCGCAGGGCTGGAGCCGTCGGCGGTGCTGATCGAGATCCTGCACGAGGACGGCTCGATGGCGCGCCGGCCGGAGCTGGAAGTATTCGCGCAGAAGCACGGCCTGAAGATCGGCACCATCGCCGACCTGATCCGCTACCGCCTGGAAACCGAGAAGACGGTGCAGCGCGTGCACGAGGAACAGGTGGACACCGAGTTCGGTCCGTTCCATCTGGTCGCCTACCGCGATGCCATCCACCACGGCCTGCATTTCGCGCTGACCCGCGGCAAGGTCGACGACGGCGCGCCGGTGCTGACGCGCGTGCACGTGCGCAACACGCTGTCCGACGTGCTGCATCTGCAGCGCGACGACCTGGGCCTGACGGTGACCTCCGCGCTGCGCCGCATCGCCGACGAAGGCCGCGGCGTGCTGCTGGTGCTGTCCGGCGAGGACACCGCCGACGCCCTGCTGCGCCGCCTCAACCGCCAGCCCTCGGCGCAGGCGCCGGAAGAAGCGCAGCAGCAGGAATGGCGCCAGCTGGGCCTGGGTGCGCAGATGCTGGCGGACCTGGGCGTGCAGCGCCTGCGCGTGCTGGGTACGCCGCGCAAGCTGGTCGGCCTGGGCGGCTTCGGGCTGGAGGTGGTCGAGCACGTGTGATCCGCCGCGCGCCCGGGCGCCGCCCTCTGGCGGCCAGGGCGCGCGCGGCATACTGCCGGCTTCGCTCAACTCCTTAACCGACGCCATGACTTCGATCCGCCTGATCGCTCCCTCCGGCTACCCCCACGACCGCGCCGCCATGCAGCGCGGCGTGGCGCGCCTGCACGCCGCCGGCTGCACGTTGGACGGCCTCGAAGCCCTCGAGCGCACCGAGCTGCGCTACGCGGGTTCCGACGCGCAGCGCGCGGCCGAGCTCAATGCGCTGGCCCATGCGGACACGCTGCCGGAGATCGTGCTCGCCATCCGCGGCGGCTACGGCGCCACGCGCCTGCTGGAGCAGCTGGACTACGGCGCGCTGCGCGAGCGCCTGGCCGGCAGCGCCACCGTGCTGGTCGGGCATAGCGACTTCACCGCGCTGCAGCTGGCGCTCTACACCCGGTGCGGATTGCTGACTTTCGGCGGCCCCATGCTGGGGCCGGATTTCGGCGCGCCGGAACTGAACCCGCTGATGTGGGAACACTTCTGGCGCACGGTGGCCGCGCCGCGGTCGACCGCGGCCTGGTCCACGTCCACCGAGGGCGAGCTGGACGTGGCAGGCCCGCTGTGGGGCGGCAATCTCGCCGTGCTGTGCAGCCTGCTGGGCACGCCGTATTTCCCGCGCATCGACGGTGGCATCCTGTTCGTCGAGGACGTGGGCGAGCCGCCGTACCGGATCGAGCGCCTGCTGTACCAGCTGCACCTGGCCGGCGTGCTGGACCGCCAGCGCGCCTTGGTGCTGGGCCATTTCACCCATTGCCGCCCGGCCGCCTACGACAACGGCTACGACGTCCCCGCCGCGTTCGAGCAGATCGGCCGGGTGGCGCGCGTGCCGGTGGTGCGTGGGCTGCCGTTCGGCCACGAGCCGGACAAGTTCACCCTGCCGTTCGGCGCCGCGGCCCGCCTGCGCGTGGCCGGCGGCTCGGCCGAGCTGTCGTTCGGCGCCTATCCCCACCTGGCCGGGCCCCAGCCGCGGCCGGATCCGGGCACGCTGCCCCAAATCCCGTAAAATGACCGGCCCACATGGGCCGCACGCCCCAGGAAACGCATACCCATGAACATCATCGAAGGCGATTTCTCCACGCCCAAGGGCCGCTTTGCCATCGTCGCCGGCCGCTTCAACGGCTTCGTGGTCGAGGCCCTGGTGGCCGGCGCGCGCGACGCCCTGGTGCGCCACGGCGTGCAGGACGAGGCGATCGACCTGGTCCGCGTGCCGGGCGCCTGGGAGATCGCGCTGGCCGGCCACAAGCTGGCCCATTCCGGCAAGTACGCCGCCGTCATCGCGCTGGGCGCGGTGATCCGCGGTTCCACCCCGCACTTCGACTTCGTCGCCGGCGAATGCGCCAAGGGCCTGGCCGGCGCGGCCTACGGTTCCGGCGTGCCGGTGTCGTTCGGCGTGCTGACCACCGACAGCATCGAGCAGGCGATCGAGCGCTCCGGCACCAAGGCCGGCAACAAGGGCGCCGACGCCGCCATCGCCGCGCTGGAGATGGTCAACCTGTACGGAAAGCTGTGATGAGCCCGCGTCCCGACGGCATCGACCTGGCCGCGCGCTCGCGCGCCCGCCGCCGCGCGCTGCAGGCGCTGTACGCCTGGCAGGTCAGCGGCAGCGGCATGAATGCGGTGATCCAGCAGTTCCAGCACGAGCAGGACATGGAAGTGGCCGACCTCGATTACTTCGAGGACCTGCTGCACGGCGTGGAGCGCAACCTCGCCGCCATCGACGAGAGCCTGAAGCCCTACGTCGACCGCGAGATCGAGCAGATCGACCCGATCGAGCGCGCCGCGCTGCGCATGGCCGCCTACGAGCTGAAGTACCGCCCGGACGTGCCGTACCGCGTGATCATCAACGAGGCGATCGAAGTGACCAAGCGCTTCGGTGCCGACCACGGCCACAGCTACGTCAACGGCGTGCTGGACAAGCTGGCCATGCAGCTGCGCGCGGTGGAGAAGAAAGGCTGATGGCCGCCGCGCCGGCCCATGACGTGCCGGTGCTGGAAACCGCGCGGCTGCGGCTGCGCGGCCATCGCCCGGACGACCACGCCGCCTGCGCGGCGGTGTGGGGCGATGCGGAGGTCACGCGTTTTCTCGGCGGGCGTGCGTTTACCAGCGAGGAAGTCTGGCGGCGCATGCTGTCGTGGCGCGGGCTGTGGAGCATGCTCGGCTACGGCTTCTGGGCGGTGGAAGAGAAGGACGGCGGGCGCTATGTCGGCGATATCGGTTTTGCCGATTTCCGCCGCGAGCTCGATCCTTCGCTGCGCGGCATGCTGGAATTCGGCTGGATCCTGGCGCCGTCGGCGCATGGCAAGGGTTATGCGAGCGAGGCGGTGGCGGCGGCCACGGCGTGGGCGGCGGAGCAGCTGCCCGGGATGCGCTCGGTGTGCATCATTGCGCCGGGGAATCTGGCGTCGATCCGAGTTGCCGAGAGAGCTGGATTCCGCGAATGGAAGCGCAGCGTTTATCACGGTGAGCCGACGATTGTGTTCAGGCGCGAAGGGTAAGAGCGGGGTTTTTCGGGCGTGGAGGTTTCGCTTCGCCCGGCCCCTCACCCCAGCCCTCTCCCCGGAGGGGAGAGGGGGTACATTGAGGTGATCGTGAGGGTGAGCTTCCCAGTTCGAACTCTTCTCCCCGCCGGGGAGAAGATGCCGGCAGGCAGATGAGGGGCCGGGCGAAGCAAGACGCTACTTGCTCGCCCCACACTCCTTCCGCCCATTGTCCGCAATCCCCGCGATCAACCACTTCCCGTTCTGCTTCACCAGATGCGCGATATCCGTCCCGCAATGGTCGACCTTGCCGTCGACCAGGAACTCATACGGCGCCCAGATGATCGCGATGTTGTCGTCGATCTTCACCAGCGGATCGTGGATGCGCTCTTCCAGCTTCTGCGTGCCGGTGGCGGGAATGTGCTCGATGAACGCGTCGTAGTGCAGCTGCTGGGTCTTGTCGGCGCGGGTGAGCGTGATCATGCCGCCGGGCAGCAGGGCGGAGCGCATCATGTCGTGGTCGCGCTTGCCGATGCCGTCGAGTAGGGTCTGGAACGGGGCGAGCACGGCTTTCTCTTCGGGAGTCGCGGCGTGTACCGGGGCCATGGCCAGCACGGCGCAGGCAGCGAGGAACAGCGAGGATCGGCGGACGTGCATGAACGGACCTCCGTGGGCTGTAGTCCGCCGATTCTAGCCACGCATGCCGCGGCCGCCCGCATGACTGGCGGCAGGGGCGGCGCTTGCATGTGGCCCGACCTTGCATGACGCGTCCACGGATGGTCTGCTTGCCGCTGTCGCCCGCCGCAGGAACGCCATGGAATTCCGCCTGATCGACCGCATCCGCGAGCGCACCGCGCAGGGGCGCGACGACGTGCGCTTAGGCATCGGCGACGATGCCGCGCTGCTGGCCGTGCCCGAAGGGCAGGAGCTGGCGGTGGCGATCGATACCATGGTCGAGGGCGTGCATTTTCCGCGCGATACCGCGCCGGCGGACTTGGGCTGGAAAGCCTTGGCGGTGAATCTTTCCGATCTGGCCGCGATGGGCGCCACGCCCGCGTGGGCCTTGCTCGCCTTGACGCTGCCGCGCAGCGGCGCGGCGGAGGCGCGGCAGCGTTTCGTCGACGCATTCGCCGAAGGCTTCGCGCAGCTGGCGCAGCCGCACCGGCTGGCGCTGGTGGGCGGCGATACCACCGGCGGCCCGCTCACGATCAGCGTGGCGGTGCATGGCTTCGTGCCGCCGGGCAAGGCCTTGCGCCGCGCGGGAGCGAAGCCGGGCGACGTGGTGATGGTCACCGGCACGCTCGGCGACGCCGCGGCAGGGTTGCATCTGCTGCAGCGTGGCGGCGTGGACGGTGCGCAGGCGGCGTATCTGGTGGAGCGATTGCATCGACCCACGCCGCGGATAGCCGCGGGCCTGGCGTTGCGCGAACGGGCCAGCGCATGCCTGGACGTATCCGATGGCCTGGTCGCGGATCTCGGCCATATCTGCGCATCCAGCGGCGTCGGCGCGGAAATCGAAAGCGCGTTGCTGCCGCGTTCGCCAGCCTTGCTCGACCTGTTCGACGACGCCTCCGCCCGCGACTTCGCGCTGAGCGGCGGCGACGACTACGAACTTTGCTTCACCGTGCCCGCCGCGCGCGCCGCCGAAGTGCAGGCCGATCTCGCGCGCCTGGGCTGCGGCGCGGCGCGCATCGGCCGCATCGTGGAAGGCAAGGGCGTGCGGGTGCGCACGGAAGACGGCACCTGGCTGGAACCGGCGCACCAGGGCTGGGATCATTTCGCCGCATGAGCGACAAAAAAATCCTTACCCCCGAACAGCGCCGCGTGCTGACGTCTTCCTTCGCCGGCTGGATCGCCTGCGGCTTCGGCTCCGGCCTGGCGCCCAAGGCGCAGGGCACCTTCGGTTCGCTGGCGGCGCTGCTGCCGTGGCTGCTGCTGCGCCATCTGCCGCTGCCGCTGTATGCGCTGGTGATCGTGCTGGCCTTCGCGCTGGGCGTATGGGCCTGCAATGTCGCCGGGCGCGCGCTGGGCGTGGACGATCATCGCAGCCTGGTGTGGGACGAATTCGTCGGGCAATGGATCGCCCTGGTGCCGGCCTTGTTCGCGCCATGGTGGGCGGTGCTGGCGGGCTTCGTGCTGTTCCGCCTGTTCGACGTGGCCAAGCCCTGGCCGATCGGCTGGCTGGACCGCCGCCTGAAGGGCGGTCTCGGGGTGATGGTCGACGACGCGGTGGCGGGCGTGTTCGCCGCCATCGTGCTCGGCGTCGGGCTAAGCCTTACCGCCTGGGGCTGACCCACATGGTGATGACGGCGCGGAACACGGCTTCGCCGTTCGCATCGGCCACCGTCACCCGCACCGGATAATCCGCCGCTTCGCTGCCTATTTCAGGCGCCACCGGTTCGGCGATGCCGACCACATCGGTAGTCGCCTTCTTCAGGTATTCCACCGTCATGCCCTTGGGGATCCAGCGGTGTGTCGGCGGGATCGTCACTTCGGTCATGGTGCCGCCGGCCAGCTCCGCCAGGTTGCACATCGCGATGGCGTGCACCGTGCCGATATGGTTGAGCACCGCGCGCCGCTTGGCGATGCGGATGCGGCAATAGCCGGGGCGCAGTTCCTCGAAGCGCGGCTTGATGCTGCCGAAGTACGGCGCCTTCAGGCAGATCAGGCGCGAGAACAGCCAGGCGCCGCCGGGGCGGGCGGAGAGCTTCTGCCAGATCGCGAGCGGGCTGCGAGGGTGGCTCATGGGCAAGGTCTCGTGGCGGAGGCGCGGCGATTATTGCGCAGCGCCGGGTGATTGCATCGTATCCAGGCGCAGGTTGCGCTGCAGATAGCTTTGCAGCTCGGCGCTGCGCGTAGCGTCCGCGCGGCCGCCGAGCGGACCTTGCAGCGCGGTCTCCAGCAGATACAGCGTGGCCAGGCGCGCCATCGGCGCTTCGAGCTGGTGGCCGGAGTCCGGATCGACCAGCAGGCTGACCGGCTTGCCCAGCGCCTTGAGCGAGGCCGCATAGCTGGCGACGCTGCGGACCGGCACCCGTTCGTCCTTGGCGCCGGCGATCAGCACCAGCGGCTGCGCGATGCGTTGCGGCATGCGCGCGGGCGCCTGCTCGCGCAGGCGCGCCAGGGTGGCCGCATCGTTGGCGTGCAACGCGGCCAGTTCTTCCGCTACCGGCACGGTGGCATCTTGCACCGGGTTGTCGGCAATCGTTTCAAACGCCAGCGCAAGATCGGGTGGTGAGGCCATGCCCATGCCGACGCGAAAGCGCGCGCTGTCGTAGGTGAGCCCGAGCAGGGTGGCGAAGCCGCCGTAGGAATGGCCGGTGATGGCTTGCCGCGCGGCATCGCCGACGCCGTGCGCGAGCAGCCAGTCCATGCCGTCGAGCATGTCGCGATAGACGCGGCCGTGCGCATAGTCGCCCCTGGCCGCGAACAGATAGGCGCGGCCGTAGCCGGTGGACGTGCGGTAGTTCGGTTCGAACACCGCATAGCCGCGATTGACCAGGAACTGCGTGAGCATGTCGTAGCCGGGCCGTGTCTGCGCCTTGGGGCCGCCGTGCGGGCGCAGCACCAGCGGCAGCTTTGCCGCATCGCGTCCCGGCGGCAGGCTGAGAAAGCCGTACAGGCGCATGCCGTCGCTGGCGCGCCAGCTGACGGCGATGCGTTGGGCCAGCATGCTCTCGGGAAGCCTGCGCGAAGGAGCCTGCTGGTCTTCGGCAATGCCGCTCAGTGCATCGGCGCCGGGAAGCTTGCGTGGATCGAGCAGCCAGTAGCGTTCGCGTTGCAGGCGGTCGCTGCGCTCGGTGACGAGGATCAGGCCGTTGTTGGCGACGTCCAGGTCCAGGTTGGCGTTGGCGAAGCGCCGGTCTAGCCAGGCTACCGGCGCGCGCAGGGCGGGATCGACGGCATAGACGTGGTGGCGGTCGGTGTCGTACGCGGCCAGCAGCACTTGCGCGGAGCGCGGATCGAGCAGGGCGTCGGCGAGATCGGCGATGCCTTCGGGGTCGGCATGCAAGGTCTGCGTGGCATGTGTCGCCGGGTCGATGGCGACCAGTTGCTGCAGATTGGCGTCGCCGCCGCGCATCACCAGGCGGCCATCGTCGCGCACCGCCAGCGGCGTGCAGCGGATCAGCGCGCCGCAGTGCTGGAACAGTTGCCATCGGCCATCGCGCCGCTGCAGCAGATCGCGGCCGCCCTTGCCGGCGGTGCCGATGAAACGCGCCTGGCCCTGGCGGTCGAAGGCCACGTCGGTGGGAGCGGCATCGCCTTCGTACAGCAGTTCGTCCGCCCCATCGATGCGTTTGCGCAGCAGGCGGAAGCGGTGGCTCGCCGGATCTTTGTCCCGCAGCAAGTAACGCGCGGGCAACAGCGGATCGGCACCCAAGAAGGCTTGCCCGCGCGCTTCGTCCAGCGCCGCCAGCAGGCGCGCTTCGCCGCCATCCAGCGGCAGCGCGGCGATGCGGCTGCGCTGTTCGATCAGCAGCCAGCGGCCGTCGCTGCTCCAGTCCAGCGAGGTGGCCTGGATGGCGGCGAGCGCCTGCCTGCGTTCGCCGCTGGCGGTGTCGAGCAGCCACAGGCTGGTGCGCTCCGGCTGCACCCACAGCCATGCCAGGTGTCTGCCGTCGGGCGCCAGGCGCATGGCGCGCACGCCGGTGCGGGTCTGGAAATCGTCGCGCGGCAGCAGCGGTGCGGCGGCCGCGCGTTCTGAGGCGGTGACGCGGGAGCGGAAGGTATCGTCGCCGCGCGCCGCCGCGGTGAGCGTCAGCAGCACCAGGGCGAGCGAGGCCGCCGCCCTCCGGGAGGTCGGTTGCTTGCGCATGTCGTTTCTCGAAAAGGCACCGGCGGTGCCGGTGCGTGGAGGATCAGGCGGTGGTGTGCAGCACCGTCATGCCGCGTTTGCGCGGCTGCACGGCGGGCGGATAAAGCAACAGGAAGCTCAGCAGCCCGGGCAGGCCGGTGACGCCGTTGGCAAGGATCCACAGCAGGCGTTCGCGCGGACGCAGGCCGGCGCGCCTGGCCTGCCACGCGGTGATCAGCATGCAGGCGACGGCCAATGCCGCGATGGCGAGCCAGACCGCGCGCGGCAGGCCTTCGGCATCGCCCGAGACGATCCAGCCCAGGCGGTACTGCAGCGCGTACCACAACGGCGTCACCACCCAGCCGAGGTGGCGGAACAGCAGCGGGTAATCGCGGCCGATTTCGCGCCGGGCGAGCGCTTCGACGCGGCCATCCTCGTGCAGGCGGAATACCGATTGCCAGGCGGGCACGTCCTGGTGATAGCTCTGGCGGCCGTGCAGCAGCGAAACCAGATAGCCGTCCAGAAGCTCGGCGGCATCGATGCGGCCCATATTGTCGATGGCGCCGTCCAGCGGCAGCGTGTGGAGGTCCTTGACCTGGCTGGTGCCGGCGAGGAATTCGCTGTCGTTGTAGACGTGCAGGCGGCGCGAACCCAGTACCAGCACGCGCGTGCCGAGCTTGCGCGGCGCGGCGGTGAAGTACTCGTCCTCCGGCAGCGCGATGCGCAGGTGCACGCTCTGGTCGATCGCGTTGAACTGGTACAGGCGGTGCGGCGTGACCAGGTAGCGTTCGTCGAACACCAGCGGCGGCTGTTCGAAACGGTCCGCCGCGGCGGCCGCGCCCTGCACGATGCCGCGCCGGCCGAGCCAGCCGGCGTCTTTGCGCGTGGCCAGGTCCACGCCATGGAACAGGCCGCGGTCATGGCTGAAGCTCCAGCGCAGGTGCCGGGTGGCGTCGTCGAATTCGAGCGGCATCGGGCTGGTCAGCTGCCCGTAGCGCGGATAATCCGCGGCGCCCGGCCCCCACGCGGCCTGTTCCGCCACGCCGGCCTGTTCGCGCAGCAGGGCGAAGCGCGCGTCGTTGCCGAGCCCCGCCCGCAGCAGCGCGGCGCTGTCGGCGCGTTCGGCTTCCGCATAGCCGCCGGCGGGAGGAATGCCGTTCAAGGGATGGCGCCCCAGTGCCATCAGGCCGAACTCCACGCCCAGCGTCAGCACCCAGTACAGCGCGAACGACAGGCCGACCTGCATCACCAGCACGATCGCCACGCGCGCCGCCGCGGCGCGCGGCAGGCTGGTCAGGTCCGGATGGAACAAGGTCAGCAGCAGGCCGGCCGCGAGCAGCACTGCCAGCAGCTGCACCGCCAGTGCGCCGCCGCCGCTGGCCGGCACGGCCAGGCTCAGCAGGGGCAGGCACAGCAGCAGCGCCATGCCGCGGCGCGGCGCGAGCATGGCGCAGGCGCCGCATAGATAGACGCCGAAGGCGATGGCCCAGGCGCACAGCGGCAGCAGCCAATGGCGCGTGTCGACGATGCGCGCGGAGAACAGCGCCACGCCGCCGATGTCCAGCAGCAGCGGCAGCGCGACGGCGATGAACAGCAGCACCGCCGCGGCGCCGGCCAGCGCCATGGCGATGCGCGCCGGATGCAGCGGGCGATGCAGCAGATACACCCAGGCGCCCGGCTTGCGGTGCTGGCTCATCTGATACGCGGCCAGCAGCAGGCCAGTAAAGGCGAACACCAGCGCGGCCACGCGATAGACCAGCAGCGGCTGCTGCAGCAGGTCGACCAGCCGCGTCATGAAGGCCAGCAGCAACAGGTGCAGCACGCCGTAGAGCAAGCCCGCCTTGAGGAAGCGGCCGAGTTCGGCTTTGAAGAGTTCGTTCACGAGGGGTTCCTTCAGGCCGCCGGGGCGATATGGTTCTTGGCCAGGAAGCCGTTGACCGCGCTGTCCAGGCTGACTGGCATGCTTTGCACGTAGCGCGCGCCCTGCGCACGCAGGAAGGCGCCGAAGTCCTCTGCCTGGTCGAGCACCGTGTAGTGGTAGAGCTGGTCGATCTTCTGCGCCAGCAGCAGGCCGGGAACGTCGGCATGGTCGGGTGCGCGGAACGGGATGTCGGCCACCCAGTGGCGGATGCGTTCGCAGAAATCCTCCGGCGAGGACATGTGCCGCAGCTCGCCGCGCTCGAGGATGATCAGGTTGTCCGCCAGGCGTTCGATCTCTTCCATCTGGTGCGAGCAGTAGATGACGGTGCAGTGCTCGGTGGCATTGGAATCCAGCAGCGCCTGCAGGAACGCGCGTTTGGCCACAACGTCCAGGCCCAGCGTGGGTTCGTCCAGGATCAGCAGCTCCGGCGACTGCGCCAGGGCCAGGGCGAGATTGAGGCCGGCGCGTTCGCCACGCGACAGTTGCGAAATTTTCTGGTGGGGCAGCACGTGGTAGTGGCCGAGCACGTGGCGGTACATCGCTTCGTTCCAGCGCGGGTAGTGGCGTCGCTGCATGGCGGTCACCGCTTCGGCGCTCATCCAGCCGGGCAGGGTGTGTTCTTCGTTGACGAAGCCGATGCGGCCGCGGTGTTCGGGCGTCAGCGCCTGGCTGTCGCGGCCGAGCACGCGCGAGGCGCCGTCGCTGGGCGGCAGGAAGCCCAGCAGTACGCGGAACAGCGTGGACTTGCCGGCGCCATTGGCGCCGACGATGGCGTGGATGCGTCCGCGCGGCACGCGCAGGCTCAAGGCGTTGAGCGCGCGCTTGCGGCCGAAGCTGCGGCTGAGCTGCTCGGTTTCGATGACGTAGTCGCTCATGGCGGGGCCTCAGGCGCTCTTGCGCGTGGCGAGCGCGCGCAGTTCGTCGCCCAGCCGCGCCAGCACGGTGTCGGCGGGGTAGTCGAGCGAGACCACGTCGTGCACGAAACGCTGGATGGCGTCGTCGAGGCGGCGCTCGCGTTCGCGCGGGCTCAGCCGCTGGCGCGGCGTGGCCACGAACAGGCCCAGGCCGGGGCGCGATTCCAGCCAGCCTTCGGCGGTGAGCTCGGCGTAGGCCTTGGCCACCGTGTTGGGATTGATGGTGAGCTGCTGCGCCAGGCCGCGCACGCTGGGCAGCTGCCAGCCGGGGGTGAGTTCGCCGGTGGCCACTTTCAGGCGCACGGCGTCGACGATCTGCTTGCTGATGGGGCGCACGTCGCCGGTGGCGATGTCGATCATCAAGGCTTGCTGGCGGGCCATCGGTGGCTCCTGACTGTACTGTGTGTACTAGTACAGTAGGAACGAAACAATTCCGCTGTCAATAGGCCGGTTGGACGCTGCACGGGCGAGTTGGCATGCTCGCGCGGTTCGCTTTCCCCAAGGAGCTTCCCCATGCAATACCGTCGTCTCGGCAAAAGCGGCCTGCAGCTGTCGGCCTTGTCCTTCGGCGCCTGGGTCACCTTCGGCCAGCAGGTGGGGCGTTCGCTGGCGCGCGACATGCTGGCGATGGCGCACGACCACGGCGTGAATTTCTTCGACAACGCCGAGGTGTACAACCACGGTGTGGCGGAGACGCTGATGGGCGACGTGCTGGCGGATCTGCGCTTTCCGCGCGACAGCTATTGCGTGTCGAGCAAGGTGTTCTTCGGCGCGCGGGCGAATCCCGCGCCGACCCAGCGCGGGCTGTCGCGCAAGCACGTGCTCGAAGCCTGCCACCAGGCGCTGCAGCGGCTGCGCGTGGATCACCTGGACCTGTACTTCTGCCATCGCCCCGATCCGGATACGCCGGTGGAGGAAACCGTCGCCGCGATGGACACCCTGGTGCGCCAGGGCAAGGTGCTCTACTGGGGCACCAGCGAATGGCCGGCCGCGCTGATCGCCGAGGCGCACCGCGTGGCGCGCGAGAACCACATGTATGCACCCACGATGGAGCAGCCCGAATACAACCTGCTGCACCGCGAGCGGGTGGAGCAGGAATACGCGCCGCTGTACCGCGACTTCGGCATGGGCACCACGATCTGGTCGCCGCTGGCCTCGGGCCTGCTCACCGGCAAGTACAACGATGGCGTGCCGAACGACGCGCGCCTGGCCCAGCCCGGCTACGAATGGCTGCGCCAGGCGGTGCTGGAGCAGGGCGGCGAGCGCATCGCCAAGGTGCGGCGGCTGGCGCCGATCGCCACCGAGCTCGGCGTGAGCCAGGCGCAGCTCGCGATCGGCTGGTGCCTGGTCAATCCGCACGTGTCCACGGTGATGCTGGGCGCCAGCCGACTGGAACAGCTGGAACACAACCTCGACGTGCTGCGCCTGCTGCCGCGGCTGACGCCGGATGTGCTGGCGCGGATCGAGCAGGCGGTGGCCTGAGCGGCGCGGGGCAGGGCGCGGCGTTCTGCCCCGGCCGGATTCACACTTCGGCCGTTGACAGGTAAATGAGAACGATTATCATCAACTCCGCCTCTGACCAACGCGGAGCCTGCCCATGTCCACCACCGCCGTACTGCCCACCCCCGCCGACCTGCTGTCGCGCCCGCTCGGCTTGCTGCGCCTGAAGCCCCAGGCGGTGACGCCGGAACCCGGCGCACGCCGCATCTCCAGCCAGAACCTGCTGGCCGGCGAGCGCGAACTGGTGATCACCCACCAGGGCAGCGAGTACCACCTGCGGCTCACCCGCAACGACAAGCTGATCCTCACCAAGTAAGCCCGCACGTCCGGCGCCTCGCCGGTTTTCCCTTCAGGCCTATCGCCAGCGCCGCGTTGCCCTCCCCGCAGCGCGCCAGCCGGGTCTCCTCTTTCCAGGAGCGCGCCATGTTCGGCTGGCTGGCCCATACCCTTGCCGCGGTCTGTCCGCATTCGCAGGCGCCGTCCTGCCCGCCGCGCTGGCTGCGCGTGGCCCCCGCCGCGCTGGCCGCGCGCCTGCCATTGCTCGGCACCGTGCTGTATCTGCCGATGCGCGGCGATGCCTCGCCCGACCACCCCGCGCGCGGCTGGCTGGCCGAAGGCGAAGACCTCGCCCCGCTGCTGCATACCCAATGGCTGCTCGCCTCCTGCGTGATCGGCGCCGACGGCCCGCGCGAATGGCTGGAATGCGTGGACGCCGCCGGCCGCCTGCGCGCTCGCCTGCATCTGCTGCCGGATACCGACTACCTGGCCTGGGACGTGCTGCTGTCCGCCGCCGTGCCGGCCGGCGCCCCCGCGTTCCGCCGCGTGCAGCGGCCGTTCCGCGCCGCGGGCGCGCGCCTGCTGCATTTCACGCAGCGGCGCCTGGGCAATATGGACGTGCTGGGCGGCAGGGACGCCGCGCAACTCTCCGCGCTCGGCCGCGACATCGCCCAGGAAGTGCTGCGCGCCGAGGCGCTGTAGGTTCGTCCGTCCGCGGCGTCCGGACACTTGTCCGCCTGTCCGTCGATCTGTCCGCGGACAGCCTGCCTCTCGCACACGCCGTCGCCAACTCACTGATAAACAAACCGAATCGATCGCCTGAGCGGTTGGCATAGCGCTTGCTGATACAGGTCCAGGGGCCACTCATGTCCGTGGCCTTAGGACCGATCATGATTCGCGATACCTCCGCTCAAGACCGCCTGGTCGAGGTCAAGCCCAGCCGCAAGCGCCGGCTGGTCTTCATCGGTGCCGGCGTGGCCGCCGTGGCCGTGCTGGCCCTGGTGCTGCCGCAGGCCAGCCGCCTGTTTTCCGCCGACGCCTCGGTCAGCGGCTCGCGCCTTGCCTTCGGCACGGTCGAGCGCGGGCTGTTCGTGCGCGACATCGCCGCCGAGGGCAAGGTGGTGGCGGCGGTCAGCCCGACGCTGTACGCCACTTCCGGCGGCGCGGTCACCTTGAAGGTGCACGCCGGCGACGTGGTGAAGCAGGGCCAGGTGCTGGCCACCATCGTCAGCCCCGAACTCACCAACAAGCTGGCGCAGGAACAGAGCGCGGCCGACGCGATGGAAGTCGACTTCCTGCGTTCGCAGATCGACGCCAAGAAGAAGCGCGGCGAACTGCAGAAAGCGTTCGACAACGCGCAGATCGACCAGACCAGCGCGCAGCGCGACCTGCAGCGCTACCAGAAGGCGTTCTCGCAGGGCGCGGTGCCCAGCATGAACGTGGACAAGGCCAAGGACGACGTCGAGAAGGCGCGCATCACCGTCGAGCACGCCAAGGCCGACCTCGCCAACGATGGCGCCAGCCTGGACTTCGACATCAAGTCCAAGAAGCTCGCCCACGACCGCCAGGTGCTGCTGGTGAAGGACCTGCAGCGCCAGGTCGACGAACTCAACGTGAAGTCGCCGGTGGACGGCCAGGTCGGCCAGCTGTTCATCGCCGAACGCGCCACCGTGGCCAAGGACGCGCAGCTGCTCAGCGTGATCGACCTGAGCAGGCTGGAAGTGGAAATGAAGGTGCCGGAAAGCTTCGCCCGCGATCTCGGCATCGGCATGGGCGGCGAGATCAGCGGCAACGGCAATACCTGGAAGGGCCTGGTCAGCGCCATTTCGCCCGAAGTGGTGAACGGCGAAGTGGCCGCCCGCCTGCGCTTCGACGGCGACACGCCCAAGCAGCTGCGCCAGAACCAGCGCCTGTCCGTGCGCATCCTGCTGGACCGCCGCGACAACGTGCTGGCGGTGCAGCGCGGCTCCTTCGTCGACGAATCCGGCGGCGCCTACGCCTACATCGTGCACGACGGCATCGCCGAGAAGCACCCGATCCGCGTCGGCGCCAGCAGCATCGACAAGGTGGAGATCCTGGACGGCCTGAAGGAAGGCGACCGCATCGTGATTTCCGGTACCGACAGCTTCAAGAACGCGGCGCGCGTCGCCATCAGCCGCTGATTGCGAGGGAATCGGGAATCGGGAATAGGAAATAGTGAAGAGCCCAAAGCTCGCCGCGACGTCCACACCGATTCTCTATTCCCTGTTCCCTATTCCCTGGCCCGAAGGAGCCATTCCATGCTCAAGATGACCCACCTGTCCAAGGTCTACCGCACCGAAGTGGTGGAGACCTACGCGCTGCGCGACTTCAACATCGACGTGAAGGAAGGCGAGTTCGTCGCGGTGACCGGCCCGTCCGGCTCCGGCAAGACCACCTTCCTCACCATCGCGGGCCTGCTGGAAACCTTCACTGGCGGCGAGTACCACCTGGACGGCGTGGAGGTGAGCAACCTCAACGACAACGCGCGCTCCAAGATCCGCAACGAGAAGATCGGCTTCATCTTCCAGGCCTTCAACCTGATCCCCGACCTCAACGTGTTCGACAACGTCGAAGTGCCGCTGCGCTATCGCGGCATGAAGGCGCCGGAACGCAAGCAGCGCATCATGGACGCGCTGGAGCGCGTGGGCCTGGCTTCGCGCGCCAAGCACTACCCGGCCGAACTGTCCGGCGGCCAGCAGCAGCGCGTGGCGATCGCGCGCGCGCTGGCCGGCTCGCCGCGCCTGCTGCTCGCCGACGAACCGACCGGCAACCTCGATACGCAGATGGCCCGCGGCGTGATGGAGCTGCTGGAAGAGATCCACCGCGAGGGCGCCACCATCGTGATGGTCACCCACGATCCGGAACTGGCCACCCGCGCCCAGCGCAACGTGCACGTGATCGACGGCCAGGTGGTGGATCTGGCGGAAGA
Source organism: Dyella sp. SG609 (assembly GCF_012275375.1). GTDB lineage: Bacteria > Pseudomonadota > Gammaproteobacteria > Xanthomonadales > Rhodanobacteraceae > Dyella_D > Dyella_D marensis. The sequence continues at coordinate 349,887 of NZ_JAAZQJ010000004.1, forward strand.
CCCGCGCTTCCACCAGCACCAGTCGCGCGCTGGCGCGCCGGCGTAAAGCTTTTTGAAGCCCCTCTCCCCTCCGGGGAGAGGGGTTGGGGTGAGGGGACGGGCGGAGCGGTGAAGGATCGACCTGAAGCAGGTCGCGCTTTGTAGAGCCTTTCCCGCAAGCCCCGCCCCTCATCCGCCTGCCGGCACCTTCTCCCCGGAGGGGAGAAGGGATCGGAACCCGGACACTGCATCACTCATCGGACGCCTCCATGTTCGCCTACTACTTCCAGCTCGGCCTGCGCAGTCTCCGCAAGAACCCGTTGCTCACCGCGCTGATGGTGATGGCGATCGGTTTCGGCGTGGCGGCGTCGATGACCACCTACTCGGTGTTCCGCGCCACCTCCAATAACCCCATTCCGCACAAGTCCTCGCAGCTCTACGTGCCGCAGATCGACAACTGGGGGCCGGAAGACGCGCAGCAGAACCAGGGCGAACCGCCGCGCGCGATGAGCTACACCGACGCCATCGGCCTGATGCGCGACCGCAAGGCAGCGCGCCAGACCGCGCTGTACCCGGCCGGCCTGTCCATCGTGCCGGCCGACGCCAGCCAGCTGCCGTTCCGCGAGAACACCTACGGCGTGTACGCCGACGCGTTCCCGATGTTCGACATCCCGTTCAAGTACGGCCGCGGCTGGACCCAGGCCGACGACGACGCGCACGCGCAGGTCGCGGTGATCGGCCAGCAGCTCAACGAGAAGCTGTTCCGCGGCGAGAACAGCGTCGGCCGCGAGATCAACCTCGACGGCCGCGCTTACCGCATCGTCGGCGTGATGGATCACTGGGATCCGCAGCCGCTGTTCTTCGACGCGGTGAACACCGGCGGCTTCGACGACCCGACCCAGCTGTTCGTGCCGTTCACCCGCATGATCGAGCTGAAGGTCAGCACCAACGGCAACAACAACTGCAACAAGGACCCCGGCACCGGCTGGGACAACTGGCTGCATTCCGAATGCATCTGGCTGGGCTTCTGGGCGGAACTGCCGACCAAGGCCGAGGCCGATGCCTACCGCAACTATCTCAACGGCTACTCCGCCGAGCAGCAGCGCGCCGGCCGCTTCAAGTGGGCGCCGAACACCCGCCTGCGCAACGTGGTGGAGTGGCTGGACTACCAGAAGGTGGTGCCGCCGGAGGCGAAGATCTCGCTGCTGGTCGCGCTGGGCTTCCTGGTGATCTGCCTGGTCAACACCATCGGCCTGCTGCTGGCGAAGTTCCTGCGCCGCTCCTCCGAGATCGGCGTGCGCCGCGCCCTGGGCGCCTCGCGCAAGGAGATCTACACGCAGTTCCTGATGGAAGCGGGCGCGGTCGGCCTGGCCGGCGGCGTGCTCGGCCTGCTGCTCACCGGCGTCGGCGTGTACGGCATCTCGCTGATCTTCGACCCGCAGGTGGCGCGCCTGGCCAAGCTCGATTTCCCGCTGGTGCTGCTGACCATGCTGGTGGCGATCCTGGCCACGGTGATCGCGGCGTTCTATCCGACCTGGCGCGCCGCTCAGGTGCAGCCGGCGTGGCAGCTCAAGTCCAACTAATCCAAGTCCAATTGAACCAAGCCCAATTGACCCAAGGCGACGACCATGCTGCAGATCAAGCCCATTCTCGCCGCCCTGAAGCGGCACAAGGCCGGCACCTTGCTGATCGCGATGCAGATCGCGCTCACCCTGGCCATCGTGTGCAACGCGCTGTTCATCATCCAGCAGCGCGTGGACCGCATTTCGCGGCCCACCGGCATGGACGAGAACAATGTGCTGGCGATCCAGAACCGCTGGGTCTCGGTGGACGGCAAGGACACCGCGCCGCTGATCAAGGCCGACGTGCAGGCGCTGCGCCAGACCTCCGGCGTGCAGGATGCCTTCGCCACCAACTCGTTCCCGCTGCGCGGCGGCGGCTGGTCCACCGGAGTGAACCTGGCGCCGAAGAACGAAGGCAAGTCGGCGGCGCAGACCACGCTGTACTTCGTCGACGAACATGCGCTGGCCACCTACGGCGCGCAGCTGATCGCCGGCCGCAACTTCACCGCGGACGAAGTGATCACCGCCGACCCGAAGGACATCAAGTCCACGCCGCAGGTGATCATCACCAAGGCGCTGGCCGACAAGCTGTATCCGAAGGGCGATGCGCTGGGCAAGCAGCTGTATCTCGGCGGCAAGGACATCCCGCCCAGCACCATCATCGGCATCGTGGCGCGCCTGCAGGTGCCGTGGAACGGTACCTGGTCCGACAACTTCAACGACAACGCCATGCTGCTGCCGGTGCAGCTGACCAGCAACTACACCATCTACCTGATCCGCGCCAAGCCGGGCCAGCTGGCCGACGTGGTGAAGAGCGCGCCGGCCACCTTGCTCAAGACCAGCCGCATGCGCGTGATCTCCGGCGAGCGCGCCGTGCGCACCTACGACCAGGTGCGCGGCGATGCCTACAAGAACGACCGCGGCATGGCGATCCTGATGGGCGTGATCTGCGTGATCCTGCTGGCCATCACCGCCGCCGGCATCGTCGGCCTGACCAGCTTCTGGGTCGGCCAGCGCCGCAAGCAGATCGGCGTGCGCCGCGCGCTGGGCGCGACCAAGCGCGACATCCTCAGCTACTTCCTCACCGAGAACCTGATGATCGGCGTGGCCGGCGTGGTGATCGGCGTGGGCCTGGCGATCGGCATGAACCTGTGGATGGTCTCGCAGTTCGAGATGGCGCGCCTGTCGGTGCTCTACGTGGTGGTCGGCGTGGTAGCCCTGCTGCTGCTCGGCCAGGCCGCGGTGCTGGCGCCGGCGATGCGCGCGGCCAAGGTGCCGCCGGTGGAGGCCACGCGCTCCGTGTGAGCGCGTGGACCCTGAAGCTTCCCCTGCAGAGAGAATCATGAGCGGAATGTTTGCCCACAACCTGCGGCTCGGCGCGCGCAGCCTGCGCAAGAACCCGGTGCTGACCGCACTGATGGTGATGGCGATCGGCTTCGGCGTGGCGGCGTCGATGATCACCTACGCGGTGTTCCGCGCCGTGTCGGGCGATCCGATTCCGCAGAAGTCCTCGCGGCTGTTCGTGCCGATGATCGACAACCGCGGGCCGCAGTACAACAACGCCGGCGAGCCGCCGGATGCGCTCAACTACACCGACGCCGTGGCGCTGATGAAGGCGCACCAGGCGAAGCGGCAGACGGTGCTGTTCGCGGTGCGCCTGTCGGTGATGCCGGAGGACGCGCAGAAGGCGCCGTTCAAGGTGCCGGGCTATGCGGCCACGGGCGATTTCTTCCCGATGTTCGACGTTCCGTTCCAGTACGGCTCGGGGTGGAGCGCCGCGGACGACGAAGCGCATGCCCCGGTGATCGTGATCAGCCGCAGCCTCAACCAGAAGCTGTTCGGCGGCGCCAACAGCGTGGGCCGGGAGATCGTGCTGGACGACCAGCAGTACCGCATCGTGGGCGTCGCCGATCAGTGGGATCCCAAGCCGCGCTTCTTCGACATGTTCAGCGGCAACGCCTATTCCGAGCCGTCGCAGGTCTACGTTCCGTTCAACCGGGCGATGGACCTGAAGATCGAGACCGCCGGCAACAACAACTGCGGCGGTGGCGGCAAGCGCGGCGACGACCGCGAAGGCTGGCTGCATGGCCAGTGCGTCTGGATCAGTCCCTGGGTCGAGCTCGACGGCGCGGCCGACGTGGCGCGCTACCGGCAGTTCCTGACCTCGTATGCGGACGACCAGCGCCGCGCCGGACGCTTCAACTGGGCGCCGAACGTGCGCCTGCGCGATGTGCTCAGCTGGCTCGGGTACAAGCATGCGGTGCCGCCGGAAAGCCGCATCGCGCTGGTGGTGGCGGTGGGCTTCTTCGTGATCTGCCTGGTCAACACCATCGGCCTGCTGCTGGCGAAGTTCATGCGCCGTTCGTCGGAGATCGGCGTGCGCCGCGCGCTGGGTGCTTCGCGCGGGGACATCTATCGGCAGTTCCTCGCCGAGGCCGGCATGGTCGGCCTCGCCGGCGGCCTGCTCGGCGTGGTGCTCACCGGCGTGGGCATGCTGGGCGTGGGCCTGGTCTTCGCGCCGGAGATCGCCCACCTGGCGCGGCTGGACGTGTCGCTGGTGTCGCTGGCCCTGCTGGTGGCGATCGCCGCGACGGTGCTGGCCGCGTTCTATCCGACCTGGCGGGCTGCGCAGGTGCAGCCCGCCTGGCAGCTGAAGTCCAACTGAGGCGGGGAGACCAGGCCATGGAAATCAAGCCCATTCTCGCCGCGTTGCGCCAGCACAAGGCCGGCACCATTCTCATCGCGATGCAGATCGCGCTGACCCTGGCGATCGTGTGCAACGCGCTCTTCATCATCCAGCAGCGCGTCGCGCATCTGTCCGAACCCACCGGCATCGACGAGCCGAACATCTTCGTGATCCAGAACGAGTGGGTCGGCAAGGTCACCAGCGCCGAGGCGGACGCGAAACTGCGCACCGATCTCGACGTGCTGCGTCGGGTGCCGGGCGTGCAGGACGCCACCACCAGCAACTCCTATCCGCTGCGCGGCGGCGGCTGGGACGATGGCGTGCGGCTCAGCGCCGAGCAGATCGAGGACACCTCGGATGCGACGATCTACTTCGCCGACGAACGCTTCCTCGACACGCTCGGCCTGAAGCTGGCCGCCGGCCGCAACTTCCGCGCCGACGAGATCCAGCCCATGAGCACGCGCGACCGCCTGGCGCCGCCGGTGATCATGGTGACCCGCGCGCTGGCCGACAAACTGTTTCCGAATGGAAGCGCGCTGGGCAAGACGGTGTACCTGGTCGGCGGTCCCGCCACCATCGTCGGCGTGGTCGACCTGCTGCAGGCGCAGAGCGTGGCGCGCTGGGCCTCGAACTTCGCCTACCGCTCGGTGATCGTGCCGCGCCGCATGGCGATCGCCGAAGGCGCGTTCTACATCGTGCGCACCCAGCCCGGCCAACTGGAGCCGGCCATGCGGGCCGCGCGCAAGGCCTTGTTCGCGGACAATCCGCGCCGCGTGTGGGACGAGCGCGAGGGCATCCTGAGTTTCGCCGAGGTGCGCTCGGCCGCCTATGAAAGCGACCGCGGCATGGCCGTGCTGATGGGCATCATCAGCCTGGTGCTGCTGGCCATTACCGCCGCCGGCATCGTCGGCCTCACCAGCTTCTGGGTGGGGCAGCGGCGCCGGCAGATCGGCGTGCGCCGCGCGCTGGGCGCTACGCGCGGCGACATCCTCGGTTATTTCATGACCGAGAACCTGCTGATCAGCGTGGGCGGCGCCGTTGCCGGCGCGCTGCTGGCGATCGCCATGAACCTGTGGCTGGTCACGCGTTTCGAGATGCACCGCCTGTCGCTGCTCTACGTGCTGGCGGGCGTGCTGCTGCTGCTGTTGCTGGGACAAGGGGCGGTACTGGCGCCGGCGATCCGCGCGTCCAAGGTATCGCCGGTGGAGGCCACGCGCTCGGTCTGAGCGCGCGGTGCCTTAAGGGAAGCAAAGGGGAGAGGGCATGTTCACGTATTACCTGGAGCTGGCGCTGCGCAGCCTCCGGCGCAACAAGGTGCTTACCGCGCTGATGGTGGTCGCCATCGCGCTGGGCATCGGCGCCTGCATGACCACGCTGACCGTGCTGCACGTGCTGTCGGGCGATCCGATTCCGTCCAAGAGCGCGCGGCTGTTCTATCCGCAGCTCGACCCGCAGGACATGGACGGCTACCGCGAAGGCGAGGAGCCGCCGGAGCAGCTCACCTGGGTGGACGGCATGAACCTGCTCAAGGCCAAGCGCGCCAGGCGCCAGGCCCTGATGACCGGCGGCGCCGTGCCGGTGCAGCCGGCGCAAGCCGACGTGGAGCCGTTCTTCAGCGACTCGCGCTACACCACCGCCGATTTCTTCGCCATGTTCGACGCGCCCTTCCTGTACGGCCAGGGCTGGAACGAAGCCGACGACGACAGCAAGGCGCGCGTGGCGGTGATCACGCGCAAGCTCAACGAGAAACTGTTCGGCGGCAAGGACAGCCGCGGCCAGGTGGTGCGCCTGAAGGACACGCCGTTCCGCGTGGTCGGCGTGCTCGACGACTGGCGCCCGAATCCGCACTTCTACGACCTCAACGTGGGCAACTACACCGAGTCGGAAGAAGTGTTCGTGCCACTGTCCACCTCGCGCGACCTCACCTTGCCGCGCAACGGCAGCACCGACTGCTGGGGCCGCGGCGGCGGCAACGACGGCGACCACATGGAAAACGCCACCTGCGTGTGGATGCAGTTCTGGGTGGAGCTGGCCAGCGCCGCCGACGCGCCGGCGTACAAGGCCTTCCTGGAGAACTACTCGCGCGAGCAGAAGACCCTGGGCCGCTTCCAGCGCCCGGTGAACGTGCGCCTGCGCAACGTCATGGAATGGCTGGACCAGGAGAAAGTGGTGCCCAGCGACGTGCGCCTGCAGAGCTGGCTGGCGATCGGCTTTCTGGTGGTGTGCCTGGTCAATACGGTGGGCCTGATGCTGGCCAAGTTCCTGCGCCGCGCCGGCGAGCTCGGCGTGCGCCGCGCGCTGGGCGCGTCCAAGCGCGAGATCTTCAAGCAGCTGCTGATCGAAGCCGGCGTGGTCGGCCTGGCCGGCGGCGTGTGCGGACTGGTGCTGGCCTTCCTCGGCCTGTGGCTGGTGCGCCAGCAGCCGGCGGATTACGCCTCGCTGGCCCGGCTGGACCTGGCCATGCTCGGGGCAACCTTTGCGCTTGCCGTCGGCTCCAGCGTCGCTGCGGGCCTGCTGCCCGCGCTGCGCGCCTGCCAGGTCGCGCCCGCCCTGCAACTGAAGAGCCAGTAAGGAGACGCCATGGCCATCCGACCCATTCTGTCGACCCTGCGCCGGCACAAGACCACGGCCCTGCTGGTGGTGCTGGAGATCGCGCTGACCTGCGCCATCGTGTGCAACGCGGTGTTCCTGGTCAGCCAGCGCATCGAGCGCATCCACATGCCCAGCGGCGTGGCCGAGCACGAGCTGATCCAGGTCGCCCTGGCCGAGATCGGCGCCAAGCCCGACGAACACGCGCGCACGCTCACCGACCTGGCCGCGCTGCGCGCGATTCCCGGCGTGACCGAGGTGGCTTCGGTCAACCAGATTCCGTTCGGCCGTTCGTCCAACAACAGCGGCATCAAGCTGGACCCCAAGCAGAACAAGCCCACGCTCAACGCCACCAATTATTTCGGCGAGAACATCGGCCAGACCCTCGGCGTGCAGCTGGTGGCCGGACGCCTGCTGCAGCCGGAGGACTATGTCAGCATCAAGGAGGCCTCCAAGGCCTTCAAGGAAGGCAAGCTCGAAGGCCTGCCGCGCCTGGTGGTGATCACCGAGCCGATGGCGCAGCGTCTGTTCCCGGGGCAGCCGGCGCTGGGCAAGACGATCTGGCTGGGTTCGGAAGTGCCGCTGCAGATCGTCGGCGTGGTGAAGCACCTGGTGCGCCCGTCGATCTGGAACGACGCCGAGGCGCAGTACAGCATGATGGTGCCGATGCAGGTGGAAGATAACCAATACCTGATCCGCACCGCGCCGGGCGAGCGCGAACGCGTGCTGGCCGCGGCGATCGCGGCGATGAAGAAAAACAACCCGCACCGCATCTTCTGGCAGAAGCGCACCTGGGACGAAGTGCGCCAGCGCTTCTTCGACGGCGACCGCTCCATGACCGGCCTGCTGATCGGTGTGTGCGTGGCGCTGCTGGTGGTGACCGCGCTGGGCATCGTCGGCCTGGGCAGCTTCTGGGTGGCGCAGCGGCGCCGGCAGATCGGCGTGCGCCGCGCACTGGGCGCCACGCGCGGGCACATCCTGCGCTACTTCCAGACCGAGAACTTCCTGCTCGCCACGATCGGCATTGCGCTGGGCATGGTGCTGGCCTACGGCATCAACCTGTTCCTGATGGTGCATTACGAATTGCCGCGGCTGCCGGCGGTGTATTTCCCCATCGGCGCGCTGGCGCTGTGGCTGATCGGGCAGGCCGCGGTGCTGGGGCCGGCGATGCGCGCCGCGGCGGTGCCGCCGGTGGTGGCGACGCGTTCGGTCTGACGCTTTCCAGGAGAGAAGGATGTTCGCTTACTACCTCGACCTTGCCCTGCGCAGCCTCAAGCGCAACAAGGTGCTGACCGCGCTGATGGTGCTGGCGATCGCCGTCGGCATCGGCGCCAGCATGACCACGCTGACGGTGATGCACCTGCTGTCCGGCGATCCGCTGCCGGGGCGCAGCGACAAGCTGTTCTACGCGCAGGTGGACGACAATCCGCTGCCGGAAAAACAGACCGAGCCGATGGACGTGATGACCTACCAGTCGGCCATGGACCTGTGGAGCGCCCACCAGGCCGACCGCCAGACCATCATCGTGGACAGTCCGGTGAAACTGCGCGCGCCCGACACCACCTTGCCGCCGCTGATGCCGTCGATGCTGTCGACCACCGCGGATTTCTTCGCCATGTTCGACGTGCCGTTCCGCTACGGCGGCCCCTGGCGCGCGGAGGACGACGCGGCGCGCTCGCGGGTGGCGATCATCTCCAGCGATCTCAACGACAAGCTGTTCGGCGGCGCCAACAGCGTCGGGCGCACCTTGCGCCTGCGCGAGACCGACGTGCGCATCGTCGGCGTGCTGGCGCCGTGGCGGCCGTCGCCGCGCTTCTACAACATCGCCGGCGGGCGTTTCTCCGGCGGCAAGACCGCGGACTACTACGGCAGGCCGCAGGACGTGTTCACCCCCTTCAGCAGCGCGCTGGAGATCAACGACGGCAACTTCTACCAGTACAGCTGCTGGCAGCTGCCGCCATCGCCGGGGCATCTGCAGAACGCGCCCTGCGTGTGGCTGGCCGTGTGGGTGCAGCTGGACAGTCCCGCCAAGGTCGCCTCGTTCCGCCGCTTCCTCGACGGTTACGCGGCCCAGCAGCAGGCGCTGGGGCGCATCGCCCGGCCGCAGAACACGCGGCTGCGCAACCTGGTCGAATGGCTGGATTACCAGGGCGTGGTGCCCAGCGACGTGCGCCTGCAGGCCTGGCTGGCCTTCGGCTTCCTGGCGATCTGCCTGTTCAACACCATCGGCCTGCTGCTGGCGAAGTTCCTGCGCCGCGGCGGCGAGATCGGCGTGCGCCGCGCGCTGGGCGCGAGCCGCGGCGCGATCTTCCAGCAGTGCCTGGTGGAGGCCGGGATGATCGGCCTGCTCGGCGGCCTGGGCGGCCTCTTGCTCACCTTGCTGGGCCTGAGCCTGGTGCGGCGGCAGCCGGTGGCGTTCGCCGACATGGTGCATCTGGATGCGCGCATGTTCGCGCTGACCTTCGCGCTGGCGATCGCCACCAGCCTGCTGGCCGGCCTCCTGCCGGCGCTGCGGGCGAGCCGGGTGGCGCCCGGCCTCCAACTGAAGACGCTCTGAGGTGCGCATGGAGATCCAACCCATCCTGGCCGCGCTGCGCAAGCACCGCCTCGCCACCTTGCTGATCGCGCTGGAGATCGCGCTGGCCTGCGCGGTGCTGTGCAACGCCTGCTTCCTGATCGCCAACCGCATGGACGCGATGCGGGTGAACAGCGGCGTGGAAGAGGCGTCATTGGCCACGCTGCAGATCAGCGGCTTCGACGAGAAGCAGGCCAGCGACGTCAACGCGCGCATGCTGGCCGGACTGCGCACGATTCCCGGCGTGCAGTCGGCCAGCGTGCTCAACTCGATTCCGTTCGGCGAGCACCGCGGCCGCGTCGGCATCACCACCGACCCGGAAGGCAAGCAGTTCGGCGGCGTGATCGAGCTGTACCTCGGCGGCCCCGGCAGCGCGGAGGCGATGGGCCTGAAGCTGGTGGCCGGCCGCGCCCTGCAGGCGGACGACTACCAGCCGTTCACCGGGGTGTTTCCCAGCTCCGCGCCGGTGCTGATGGCGCGCGAACTGGCCGAGCACCTGTGGCCGGGCGCCGATCCGCTGGGCAAGGTGATCTGGGTGGACAAGTGGTCGTACCGCGTGGTCGGCATCGTCGACCACCTGGCCACGCCCGCGCCGGACTGGGCCGGGCGCAGCGCGCCGGGCTGGTCGGCCTTCGTGCCGGCGCAGCCGGGGCCGAGCCTGGCCGGCAGCTATCTGATCAAGGCGCCGCCGGCGGACCTCGACCGCGTGCTGCGCGATGCGCGCGCGCTGGTCGCCAAGGTGGCGCCGGACACGGTGCTCGACCAGGAAGGTTCGCAGACCATCGGCGACCTGCGCGCGCAGTTCTTCCAGCAGGACCGCATCATGGCCTTCATGCTGGTCGGCGTGATCGTCGCCCTGCTGCTGGTCACCGCGCTGGGCATCGTCGGCCTGGCCAGCTTCTGGGTGCAGCAGCGGCGCAAGCAGATCGGCATCCGCCGCGCGATCGGCGCCACCCGCGGCGACATCCTGCGCTACTTCCAGACCGAGAACTTCCTGATCGTCAGCGGCGGCATCGGCTTGGGCATGGTCATGGCCTTCGGGCTCAACCTGGCGCTGATGAAGTTCTACGAACTGCCGCACCTGCCGCTGCATTACCTGCCGATCGGCGCCGCCGCGCTGTGGACACTGGGCCAGATCGCGGTGCTGGGCCCGGCCCTGCGCGCGGCGGCGGTGCCGCCGGTGGTGGCGACGCGGTCGGGCTGAGGAAAAAAGCGAAGAGCCTGCGCGAGGCAGGCTCTTCGGATTGACTATTTGCCGGCCCGCGATGCGGCGGGAGCGGTGGTGTAGGAATAGGTGAGGCCTTCGAAGCAAGCCTCGGCCTCCTTCAGGAATTTGCCGAATTCATCGCTCACCAGTTCGGCATGGCTGATCCAGGACACTTTTTCGACGGAGCGAGTCCGGTAGGCCGGCATGCCGTCGGCTTCCCGCCGGGCCTCGGCGTCATAGTCGAACCAGCGGGAACGCACGTGGCAGGTCTTCATGGGCCGGCTGAGTGCGATGCCGCTGATCTTGATCGACATCTGGCGGACCATGGGGACACCGATGTTGAAGTCGCCCATGCCACCCGTCCGGCGATAATTTTTCAGCTCTTCGAGGTCGAGGTTGAAGTAGTCGCCCAGGTTGCCCGCGTACTTTCCTTCATGCCGTGCGGATGCGGGTTGTCCCGGGGAATGGATCTTCACCGCGTAGGGCGCCTTCATCTGATCCATGGCGGGCCGTGTCACGCTGCAATCCTCATTGCCTGCGCAGAGAGCCCGGTCGAGCGCATTCGCGCCCTGGTTGTGCTCGAGCAGCATCATCGTGAGGAGCTTCGCGCCGTCGAACAGGCCGCTGGCATCCGTGTCCGACGTTCCGTCGGGATGGAAGCGGTTCTGCTGAGTGGTGTCCTCCGCCACGGCGGCTTCGGCGAGGGGGATGGTATCCAGCCGTGGCTTGCCGTCTTTGCCGGCCACGATGGCCCAGCGATCCTGCAGATCCGCCGGCGTGTAGCCGGGCAGCAGCACCGGATGGGTGGCATCGATCCACCAGGTCTTGCCGTCGACAACCGCGCGCACGATGGCATGATCGGGAGCGCCTATGCCGGGTATCCGCAGGGCAGGCGCATAGTCGCCCCGCACCACGAAGGCGGGTTCCGCGGCCATGTCCAGGCCGCGCAGCATGGCTGCCAGCAGCATGGCGAGGTCCTTGCAGTCGCCGTAGCCGTTCTTTTCTATCTGCGCCAGGTCCAGCGGTATGAGGCCGCGGCTGTCGAGGCGGTAATCGGCCAGGTAGCGATAGTGCGTGCCGAGAAACCGGATCAGGGACTGGACCTGTTCCTGTTGCGGCTTGTGCTTGAGCCGCTCCACCTCCTTGGCCGCCTGAGGCGGCAACGGCGCGGACAGGATCTTGTTGTAGATGCCGACCAGCTTGCCGTAGTGATCATCGAGCTTGTCGCTGAAGGCGAGCTCGATGCGCGGGAACCTGCGCATGATGAAGCCGTCTTCGTTCACGGTGTTGAAATAACGCGGCTTGGCCAGGTCGATGGTGACCTTCCTGCCGTCTTCCGAAGGCTTTACGTTGAAGGCTTCCAGTTCTTCGCCGCGCCAGATGATCGGCCTGTCCGCGCTGTATTGGAGATGGAAGCTCTCATAGCGCAGAGCCGCAGGCTGGAGGCTTATGGCTCGGTAGAAATCGGCCGCGCCCTTCGATGCCTTGCTGACGTCCCTGGTGCTGTATTCGATGGCGTCGCCTACTTCCAGGCCCTGGAACAGCAGGATCGTGTTCGTGCTGTTGTCGATGCCCTGATCGGAGCCGGTGCCGGATTTCCTGACGATCTGGCTGTCCGGCAGGCGGACGCGCGTGCCATTGCGCTTGATCACATAGGCCTGGAGGCCGGACATCGTCTGGTTGTCCAACGAGGGCAGGCTGACCTGCGAGAGCGCGTCCCGGCCCGCCGCGGTCAGGATGTCGTAGTGCGATGTACTGGTGCAGTCTTCGCTGAGGTCGGCATGGACACGGCAGGATGCTGTGTACTTCAGCGCCAAGGGCGCGTCTTTCGCCGGCTGCAGCGACGCAAAACAAGGCGAGGCCGCCAGCAGGGCCGCCGCACCGGCGGCCCGTGCAGCCATGGAGATCGGGATGGGTCTGGTTATCAGGGTGATGCCTCGATGGGATCGGCCCCAACAGACAGGCATAGGCCGGGACTGTCCGGACCATGAGGCGGGAAGGGCACCTTTGCCGTCGCATCGGGCAGCCGGTACGGCACTGTGCGGAGCGTGCGGCCGTCCCCCGCCTCTGACGGAACTTGCGGTTATCCCGCGATAAGCGCGGCGTGAGCTGGCTGGCGAGAGCTGCCACGCCGGTCGCAACCGGCTACAGTGCGTGGATCGCTTTGCCGCCTGAGGGGTTTGCATGAAGCTGGTGTCCTGGATGATCTGCGCGAGCCTGCTGGGCTCGGTGACCGTGGCCGCGCCGGTGGCCGCCGCCACGCCCGCCAGCGTTACCGCCCGGGTGGATGCGCTCAACAAGCTGCTGGCCGAACAGTGGCAGCACTCGCTGCAGAACGCGCCGGAGTTCGCCACCATCCTGGGCGACCTGCGCTACAACGATCGCTGGAGCGATCTCTCGCTGGCGCACCAGGCGGCCGAGCGCAAGGTCAATGCGGATTTCCTCAAGCGCTTCGAGGCGATCGACACCACCGGCTTCTCCGACGAGGACAAGCTCAATCTGCAGCTGATGGTGCGCCAGCTGCGCGACGGGCTGCAGAGCTACGACCTGAAGCTCAACGAGATGCCGCTGGACCAGATGAACGGCATGCACCTGCAGCTGCCGGGCTTCGTCAGCTCCATTCCGTTCGACAACGCCAGGCAGTACGAGGACTATCTCACGCGCCTGCACGCCGTGCCGCGCGTGCTGGCGCAGGTGACCGAGGTGGCGCGCCAGGGTTTGCAGGACGGCATGATGCCGCCGCGCTATCTGCTGGAAAAAGTGGTCGGGCAGATCGACAGCATCGCCAAGCCGGCGGGTGAGGAAAACTCCTTCGCCGAGCCGCTGAAGCATTTCCCCAAGACGGTATCCGCCGCCGACCGGAAGCGCCTGCACGACGCCATCGTCGCCGCCATCGACAACGAAGTGCGCCCGGCCTACCGCAAGCTCGGCGAGTTCGTGGCCAAGGACTATGCGCCGCATGGGCGCACCGAGCCGGGCGTGTGGCAGCTGGCCAACGGCGAGGCGATCTACCGCTTCGACGTGGAGCAGATGACCACCACCAGGGAGACCCCGCAGCGCATCCACGAGATCGGCCTGGCCGAGGTGAAGCGCATCGAGGAGGAGATGACGGCGATCGCCAAGGGGCAGGGCTATAAGGACCTGGCCAGCTTCCGCGAGGCGCTGAAGCACGACGCCAAGCTGCATCCGACGTCGCGCGAGGACATCCTCAACCGCTACCGCGGCTTTATCGCGCAGATGCAGCCGGAACTGCCCAAGCTGTTCGGCCTGCTGCCGAAGACGAAGGTGCAGGTGATGGCGGTGGAGCAGTACCGCGAGAAGGAAGCCCCCGGCGCCGAATACCACCAGGGCACGCCGGACGGTTCGCGTCCCGGCCAGGTCTACGTGAACACCGGCGACTTCGCCGACCGCACCACGCTGACCATCGAATCGACCGCGTATCACGAGGCGATTCCCGGCCACCACATGCAGATCTCGATCGCGCAGGCGCTGCCCAAGCTGCCGCCGTTCCGCCAGCAGGCCGGCTACAACGCGTACGTGGAAGGCTGGGCGCTGTACGCCGAGCGGCTGGGCAAGGACATCGGCTTCTACCAGGACCCGCTCTCCGACTACGGCCGCCTGTCCGACGAACTGCTGCGCGCCGACCGCCTGGTGCTGGATACCGGCGTGCACTACAAGCACTGGACGCGCCAGCAGATGGTGGATTTCTTCCACGCCCATTCCAGCCAGGACGAGCCGGACATCCAGGCCGAGACCGACCGCTACATCACCTGGCCGGGCCAGGCGCTGGGCTACAAGATGGGCCAGCTGAAGATCCTGGAGCTGCGCGAGCGGGCCAGGAAGGAACTGGGCGAGCGCTTCGACATCCGCGCCTTCCACGACCAGATCCTGGGCGGCGGCGCGCTGCCGCTGGACGTGCTGGAGGCCCGCACCGACGCCTGGATCGCCGCCGTGAAGTCCGGCAAGGCGCCGGCTCAGCCCACCGCGGCCCCTTGACGGCTGAATAGGCCAATGGTCATTACAACGTTTTGCCGGCAGGATGCATCTGTTCCGGCATGCCCAAGAGCCACATGCGTACCGTCCTGATCATCGACGACAACCCCGCCGTGGGGGAGGCGCTCTCGCTGGCGCTGTCCCTGCACGAAATCCGCCCGCTGACCGCGCTGACGCCGGAGCAGGGCCTGGAGCTGCTCGAGCGCGAACGCATCGACGTGGTCATCCAGGACATGAACTTCACGGCGGACACCACCTCCGGCGAGGAAGGCATCGCGCTGTTCCGCGCCCTGCGCCAGCGCCACACCGACCTGCCGGTGATCCTGCTCACCGCCTGGACCCACCTGGAAACCGCGGTGGAGCTGGTCAAGGCCGGCGCCGCGGATTACCTGGCCAAGCCCTGGGACGATGCCAAGCTGCTGGCCACGGTGGAGAACCTGCTGGAGCTGTCGGAATCCACCCGCGAGGTGAACCGCGCCCGCAACGAGCGCCGCCGCCGCCGCGAGGACCTGGAGCGCCGCTACGACCTCACCGGCCTGGTGTTCTCCTCCGAGGCGATGGCGCGCACGCTGGAACTGGCCTGCCAGGTGGCCCGCTCGGAAGTGCCGGTGCTGATCACCGGCCCCAATGGCGCAGGTAAGGAGCGCATCGCGGCGATCGTGCACGCCAACTCGGCGGTGAAGCGCGGTGCCTTCGTGGCGGTCAACTGCGGCGCCTTGCCGGGCGAGCTGATCGAGGCCGAGCTGTTCGGCGCCGAGGCCGGCGCCTATACCGGCGCCAACAAGGCGCGCGAAGGCCGTTTCGAGCTGGCCGACGGCGGCACCTTGTTCCTGGACGAGATCGGCAACCTGCCGCTGTCCGGCCAGGTGAAGCTGCTGCGCGTGCTGGAGACCGGGCAGTTCGAACGCTTGGGCTCCGGCCGCACGCGCCAGGTGAAGGTGCGCGTGCTCAGCGCCACCAACGCGGACCTGAAGGCGATGATCCGCGCCGGCACCTTCCGCGAAGATCTCTACTACCGCCTCAACGTGATCGAGGTGAACCTGCCGGCGCTGGCCGATCGTGTCGACGACATCCTGCCGCTGGCCGAGCATTTCCTGGACGGCCGCGCGGAACTCACCGATGCCGCGCGCGAGGCGCTGCTCGGCTATCCGTGGCCGGGCAATGTGCGTGAGCTGAAGAATGCGATCGAGCGCGCCGCACTGCTCGCGGCCGACGGCCGCATCCAGCCCGAACTGCTCAACCTGCCGCAGGCCGCACCGGCCGCCAACCGCAACCTGGACGAGCCCAGCCGCGAAGCGGTGGAGGCGGCACTGGACAAGGCCGACGGCGTGGTGAGCCGGGCGGCGCAGGCGCTGGGGCTGTCGCGGCAGGCGCTGTATCGGCGGATGGAGCGGTATGGCCTGGCAACTCAGGGCACTTGAAGACGAAGCTCTTCTCCCCTCCGGGGAGAAGATGCCGGCAGGCAGATGAGGGGCGGGTGCTCGCGACAGCACTTCTACGAAGAGAACAGAAGCTTTTGGTTTTCGCGACCTTCTGCTCACTGCTCCGCCCGGCCCCTCACCCCAACCCTCTCCCCGGAGGGGAGAGGGGGCAGAAGCGCGGACATGCCTAAAGATGGTTGCCGGTTGCACCCACCGCATATCAAGATGCCGCGATCCTGAACCTACTGGGGAACGAACATGCGTCGGTGGATGATGTTGGGCTTCATCGCGACAACCTTCGCGGCGCACGCGCAATCCGCGCCACAGGCGAGCGACAGCTGGCAGCGGCCGGCGCCGCCGTCCAGCGTGGCCTATGGCAGCAGCCCGGCCGCCGGTACGCGCGATGGCCAGAGCGCCTTCCGTTTCAAGGACGACAAGCCCGGCGAGTCGCGCTTCAAGGTCGAAGGGTCGTCGCAGCGCAACAGTCGCGGCCCGCAATCGGTCTGCGATTCCGCCAACGCCGCCTGCAAGCAGGAACGGTCGCTGGGTTCCGGCCAGGGCCGCTGAGTGCTGCGGCGCCTCGACACCCTGCAGACCCGCCTGGCGCTGCTGCTGGGCCTGGCCTATGTGTCGGGCGCGCTGTTGTATATCGGCATTACCCAATGGCCGCTGCCGCAGCTGCTGCAATGGATGAAGCACGACCTCGGCGTGACCGTGCAGCCGCCTTCGCACCTGGGCGTGTGGGGCGGGCTGGCGGTGAGCGCGGGCGTGGCGATTCCGCTGTCGATCTGGCTGGCGGGACGGGTGATGCATCCGCTCAACCGCCTGCTGCGCGCGCTGGAAGGCGCGGTGGCCAGCTATCGCGACGGCGATTTCAGTTTCTCCATCGCGGCGCGGCGCCATGACGAACTCGGCGACCTGATCCGCATGCACAACGCGCTGGGCCAGACCCTGCGCGAGCAGCGCCAGAACCTGGCCCAGCGCGAATTGCTGCTGGACACGGTGGTGCAGAACACGCCGGTGGCGCTGGTGCTGACCGACAGCATCGGCCGCGTCACCTACGCCAATATCGCCGCGCGCCATCTGTTCAACGAAGGGCGCACGCTGCACGGGCTGGATTTTCTCGAGCTGCTGGCCGATGCGCCCGATGCGCTGCGCCGCGCGGTGGAAGGCGGCGAGGACGCGCTGCTGACGGTGGAGATGGATGGCAGCGAAGAAACGTTCCATCTGTCGCAGCGCAGCTTCCGCCTGCAGGGGCGCCCGCACCGGCTGCAGCTGTTCCGCCGCATGACGCGCGAGCTGTCGCGGCAGGAAGTGGCAACGTGGAAGCGCGTGATCCGCGTGATCAGCCACGAGTTGAACAACTCGCTGGCGCCGATTTCCTCGCTGGCGCATTCCGGCGCCGAGCTGGCGCGCCGCGGCCAGACCGAACGCCTGCCCGGCGTGTTCGCCACCATCGGCGAACGCGCGCGGCATCTGCATGGCTTTATCGCCGGCTATGCCAATTTCGCCAAGCTGCCGGCGCCGCAGCCGGTGTCGATTCCGTGGCGGCCGTTCCTGGACAGCCTGGCCCTGCACTGCAAGTTTCGCGTCGAGGGCAGCCTGCCCGAGCAGGAAGGCTGGTTCGATGCGGCGCAGATCGAGCAGGTGCTGATCAACCTGGTGAAGAACGCGCACGAATCCGGCAGCGCCGAAGACGGCGTCAGCGTGTCGCTGACGGTGATCGGCCGCGACGTGCGCATCGAAGTGGCCGACCGCGGCCCCGGCATGAGCGAGACCGTGCTGGCGCAGGCGCTGCTGCCGTTCTATTCCACCAAGCGTTCCGGCACCGGCCTGGGGCTGGCCCTGGCGCGCGAAATCGTCGAGGCGCATGGCGGGCGCATCACCCTCGCCAATCGCGAGCAAGGCGGGCTGCGCGTTAGTTTGTTGTTGCCGTTGAAGCTGGCCTGAGGCCCGCGCGCACAGTGACGTCATAACGTAACCGCCCCCTGCCTGGACCTCCCCTATACTCCGCGCCATCGTCACGGACAGGAGGTTGGGCCATGGGTTCGCTTTTAGCGCTGGTGGTCGTGGTGGTCGCGGTCATCATGATCGCCAAGCTGGTACGCATCGTGCCGCAGGGCTACGAATGGACGGTGGAACAGTTCGGCAAGTACACGCATACGCTCACGCCGGGCCTGCATTTCCTGATTCCCATCATGTACAGCGTCGGCCGCAAGGTGAACATGATGGAGCAGGTGCTCGACGTGCCCTCGCAGGACGTCATCACCAAAGATAACGCGGTGGTGCGCGTGGACGGCGTGGTGTTCTACCAGGTGCTGGACGCGGCCAAGGCAGCCTATGAAGTGTCCAATCTGGAACAGGCTGCGCTGGCGCTGATCATGACCAATATCCGCACGGTGCTGGGCTCGATGGATCTGGACGAATCGCTGAGCCAGCGCGATGCGATCAATGCGCAGCTGCTGCGCGTGGTCGACGAGGCCACCCATCCGTGGGGCGTCAAGGTCAACCGCATCGAGATCAAGGACATCGCGCCGCCGCGCGACCTGGTCGATTCGATGGCGCGCCAGATGAAGGCCGAGCGCGAGAAGCGCGCGCAGATCCTGGAGGCCGAGGGCCTGCGCCAGTCGGCGATCCTCAAGGCCGAGGGCGAGAAGCAGTCGGCGATCCTTTCCGCGGAAGGCAAAAAGGAAGCCGCGTTCCGCGAAGCCGAGGCGCGCATCCGCCTGGCCGAGGCCGAGGCGCAGGCGACCACGCTGGTTTCCAACGCGATCGCCAACGGCGACGTCAATGCGCTGAACTACTTCGTCGCCAACAAGTACGTGGAGGCGCTGAAGGAGATGGCGCATTCGCCGAACCAGAAGATGCTGCTGCTGCCGGTCGAAGCCACCGGCATCATCGGCTCGCTGGCCGGCATCGCGGAGCTGGCCAAGGAGTCGCTGGGCCAGCAGCAGGAGAAGAACACGGTGCGCCGCACGCCGCCGCCGGTCTGAAGCGCCGCATCGTCGAAGGGGGTTGGCCATGTTTCCGGATATCGCAACGCATTACCTGTGGTGGATCGTCGCCCTGGTGCTGATCGGCGCCGAGGTGCTGCTGCCGGGCTATTTCCTGCTGTGGATCGGCATCGGCGCGGCGGCCACCGGCCTGCTGGTGCTGGTGGCGCCGCTGCCGATGCTGGCGCAGGCGATCGCCTTCGTCGTGCTGGCCTTTCTGTCCTGCGCGATCTACTGGTACCAGGTGCGCCCGCGCATGCGGCGCACCGACCAGAGCGAGTCGCGGCTCAACCGCCGCGGCGAGCAGAACATCGGCCGGCAGTACGTGCTGGCCGAGGCCATCGTCAACGGCCGCGGCAAGGCACGCGTGGGCGACGGCCTGTGGCTGGTGAGCGGACCGGACCTGCCGGCCGGCGCCACCGTGGAAGTGGTGGCGGTGGAGGGCAATACGCTGCAGGTGAAGCCGGCCGCGTGAGGCCGCCATTCGGACGGCCAAACGTATTCAAGCCGGCGCCTTCCGGGTGAGAATGCGGGCATGAGCTTCCCGCCTTCCTCGCCCGCCGGCTTCGCCGCGCCCACGCTGAACTTCGCCACCGCGGCGCTGAACACGCGCATCGCCTTCCTGGTGGAGCTGGCGCGGCGCCTGCACCAGTACGGCACCTCGGCGCCGCGCCTGGAAATGGCTATCGCCGGTTCGGCGGCGCGGCTGGGGCTGGCGGCGGAAGTGTGGTCCAGCCCGACCGCCATCATCATTTCCTTCTCCGACCAGGCGCAGGGCGACGACGGCGTGGCCCAGGTGACCCAGGTGATGCGCCTGCCGCCGGGCGACGTGAATCTCGCGCGCCTGTGCCAGGCCGACCTGATCGCCGACCAGGTGATCGCCGGTCAGATCGAATTGCGCGAAGGCTTCCGCCTGCTGCGCGAACTGGGCCGGCCGGATACGCGCCGCGCGCAGGCCGGCGTGATCGCCAGCTATGGCCTCGCCGCCGCCAGCATCGTGGCGCTGCTGCTGCACAGCTCCTGGGCCGACCTGCTGACCACCGCGGTGATCGGCCTGATGATCGGCACCATCAGCGTGCTGTCGGCCACGCGCCCGCGCCTGGCGGTGGCGAGCGAGGCGATCTGCGCGCTGGTCGGCACGGTGTTCGCGATCCTGGTCAGCGCGCTGGTGGTGCCGCTGGCGATCAAGTCGGTGATCCTGGCCGGCCTGATCATGCTGATGCCCGGCATGGCGCTGACCACGGCGGTGCGCGAGATCTCCAGCCAGCATCTGGTGGCCGGCATGGCCAGGATGGGCGGCGCGCTCGCCACCTTGCTCAAGCTGACCTTCGGCACCGTGGCCGGCGCGCAGCTGTGTGCGGCGGTCGGTATCTATCCACGCGACTTCTCCTTGCCGCCGCTGCCCGCCTGGACCGAGCTGCCCGCGCTGCTGGTGGCCGCGATCGCCTTCGCCATGGCGTTCCGCGCGGCGCGGCGCGACTGGCTGGTGGTGATGGGTGCGGTGGTGGTGGGTTATGCGTCCACGCGCTGGGGCGGCCTGGTCGCGGGGCATCTGCCGGCGGCGCCGTTCGGCGTGTTTCTCGGCGGCTTTCTGCTGGGCGCGCTGTCCAATGTTTATGCGCGCTTTGCGCACCGGCCGGGCGCGGTGGTGCGCGAGCCGGGGATTATCCTGCTGGTGCCCGGCAGCGTAAGTTTCCGCAGCGTGTCGTATCTGCTGGAGCGCGATACGGTGCTGGGTTTCGATACCGGCGTATTGCTGGTGACCCTGCTGATTTCGCTGGTGGCCGGCTTGCTGTTCGGCGACCTGCTGGTGGCGCCGCGGCGTTCGCTGTAGCCGCCGCGATTAACCAGCCGGGTGCGCCGGGTTAATGCCGGATGCGGTGACGCGTTGCAGATGTTCCATGTTGCATAAACGATGCACTTCGAATGACGCGAATGGAAAAGAAAACGCCGGCGCAAGGCCGGCGTTTTCTTTTACGCGGAGCGCGGCGATCAGATCGCCAGGTCCTTTTCCTTCTTGCCCGCCTTCAGCGCGTCGTTGAACCAGCGCGGACGCTTGCCGCGGCCGGACCAGGTCTGCTCCGGATCGGCCGGGTTGCGGTACTTCGGCGGCACGATGCCGCCGCTCTTGCGCGGGCCCTTGGCCGCGCGGCCCTGGCCGAACACGTCGTCGAACGCGAAGCCTTCGGCCTTGATCAGGGCGTGGATCTTTTCACGCAGCTTGACGACCTTGTCCTTGCGCAGTTCGGTCTGGCGCGACTGCGCCTTGGCGATCAGGTCGTTGAGCTGGTTATGGTTGAGATTCTTGATATCGACAGCCATGACTACTCCCGGGTGATGAGCCATTAACGGCATTATGGTTGTTTTAGGTGCAATGGATCGAATCGGTATTGCGCGGGGGATTCTGGATGATCCGTTCGGGAATTGCAAAATACCGGAGTTATTCCCCGGTAATGCACTTGCGCCAGCTTTACGGGGCATTATTCATCCGATTCCTAATTCGGAAGCGGATGATTAACCCGTAATTGGGCGGGACGGCCTGGCCTGGCTGCCGTTTTTCACGCCTTGCGCGTCACAAAATTGAGAACGGCCGCACAAGGCGGCCGTTCTGCGCACACTTCACCCGGAAAGAATCAGCCGAGCAGGGAGAACAATTCCTCGGTATTAATCGCCCGGGCTTCCGCCTCATGGCGCGCCCGGTATTCCAGCGTGCCGGCGGCGATGCCGCGCTCGCTGACCACCACGCGGTGCGGAACGCCGATCAGCTCCATGTCGGCGAACATCGCGCCGGGGCGCAGGCCGCGGTCGTCCAGCAGCACCTCGATGCCGCGCTGCCGCAGCTGCGCGTACAGCGCCTCCGCGGCCTGGGTGACCTCGGGCAGGCCCTTGGGATTGATCATGCACACGGCCACGCGCCACGGCGCCATGGCTTCCGGCCAGATGATGCCGGCCTCGTCGTGGCACTGCTCGATGGCGGCGGCCACGATGCGGCTGACGCCGATGCCGTAGCAGCCCATCAGCATCACCTGGGCCTTGCCGTTCTCGTCCAGCACGGTGGCCTTGAGCGCTTCGGCGTACTTGCCGCCGAGCTGGAATACATGGCCGACCTCGATGCCGCGGCCCATGCGCAGGCTGCCCTTGCCGTCCGGCGAGGGATCGCCGTCGACCACCTTGCGGATGTCTTCGACAC
The DNA here is from genome assembly GCF_012275375.1 of Dyella sp. SG609. Lineage (GTDB taxonomy): Bacteria > Pseudomonadota > Gammaproteobacteria > Xanthomonadales > Rhodanobacteraceae > Dyella_D > Dyella_D marensis. The sequence continues at coordinate 372,082 of NZ_JAAZQJ010000004.1, forward strand.
GGGTGACGCGGGCATCGCGCTCCCAGTTCGCGCCGGTGTAGTGGGTGCCGTCCTGGTTGCCGCCGCAGACGAAGTCCGCCAGCACGGCGGCGCTGCGGTCGACGATCACGGGGATCTCCGCCGGCAGGCCGGCCGGGCCGATAAAGCCGGGGCGGGTGCCGGTAACGGCGAGAATCTCCGCCTCGGTGGCCAGCACCGATTCGCCCGGCATCTCGGCCAGCTTGCCGGCCTTCACTTCGTTGACCTCGTGGTCGCCGCGCACGCACAGCGCGACCAGGCCCTTGCTGCCCTGGACCAGGATGGTCTTGACGCACTGGCTGGGCTCGACCTTGAGGAAGGCGGCCACTTCGTCGATGGTCTTCTGCGCAGGCGTGTCCACGCGCTTGAGTTCGGCGGAAGGCGCCGGACGCGCGGCGGCGGGCGCCAGCGCCTCGGCCTTCTCGATATTCGCGGCGTAATCGGAACCATCCGAGAACACCAGGGCATCCTCGCCGGAATCGGCCAGCACCTGGAATTCGTGGCTGGCATTGCCGCCGATGGCGCCGGTGTCGGCCTGCACCGCGCGGAACTTCAGGCCCAGGCGGGTGAAGATGCGCGCGTAGGCGTCGTACATGGCCTGGTAGGTCTGGCCCAGGGATTCCTGCGTGAGGTGGAAGGAGTAGGCGTCCTTCATCACGAACTCGCGCGCGCGCATCACGCCGAAGCGCGGGCGGATCTCGTCGCGGAACTTGGTCTGGATCTGATAGAAGTTGACCGGCAGCTGCTTGTAGCTCTTCAGCTCGTTGCGCGCGAAGTCGGTGATCACCTCTTCGGCGGTGGGCGCGTAGCAGAACTCCTGCTCCTTGCGGTCCTTGATCTTCAGCAGCTGGCCGCCGAACTTCTGCCAGCGGCCGGTTTCTTCCCACAGCTCGCGCGGCTGGATGGTCGGCATCAGCAGCTCGATCGCGCCGGCGCGGTCCATTTCCTCGCGCACCACCTGCTCGACCTTGCGCATCACGCGCAGGCCCAGCGGCGCCCAGGTGTACAGGCCGGCGGCGAGCTTGCGGATCATGCCGGTGCGCAGCATCAGCTGATGGCTGGCGATCTCGGCGTCGGCGGGCACTTCCTTGACGGTGGCCAGGTGGTATTGGCTGAGGCGCATGCGGGGGGCGTTCCGGCGGGTAAAGAAGCCGAGTATAGCGATTCCCGATTGGCCTGATTTCCTCGATCTTCCCAAGGCGAACCCTTCTCCCTTCGGGAGAAGGTGGCGGCAGCCGGATGAGGGTGCGGGCGGAGCGGTGCACATCAATCTCGCGCTCCGCCCGCACCCTCACCCCAACCCCTCTCTCCCACAGGGACTACCTACGGGTCGCCAGGGGGAGAGGGGTTCAACGTCGCGGCGATCGATGCGCGGCTTACTCGTTCGGGCAGTACTGCTTGTACTGCGCCTCGGCGGTGGACTGCTGCTGCTTGCGCTGCGCGTCGTCCAGCACCTTGGCCTGGTTGCCTTCCTGCACCACCACCGGCTTCTTGTCGCGCAGGATGTCCAGGTTGCCCTTGAGCGTGCTGCAGAGCTTCTTGCGGTTTTCCGGGGTGTCGGCCACCGGCGCCTGGGCCGGCCCCTCGGCGGAGCCGGTGGTCTGTTCGCGGCCGCTGCCTTCCTTGGCCGGCTGGGCCGGCGCGGACGACGAGGACTGCGGAATGCCGGACAGGGTGATCTTCTTGGACGTGCCGCCCTTCGGCGGCGGGGTGTCGGAGTAGTGCACGGAGCCGCTGGCGTCGGTCCATTTGTAGACCTGCTGGGCCGCGGCCGGCAGGGCGAAGGCCAGGGGGGCGAGCAGCAGGGCGGCGGCGATCAGCGGGCGACGCATGGTCTTCTCCGGGGAAACTGGAAGGCGGGACAGGGCGGAAAAACGTTCGGCGCCCTTGTTAGCACCCGCACGGATAGGACTCAAGCGATGGTTTACACTGCGCGCATTCCGTCACGGATTGATCCATGAGCGAGACCACGCCCGTCCGCCCGCCGCGCCACCGGGGCATCTACCTGCTGCCCAACCTGTTCACCACGGGAGCCATGTTCGCCGGCTTCTACGCGATCGTGGCCAGCATCGGCGGCAGCTACAGCGACGCGGCCATCGCGGTGTTCGTGGCCGCCGTGCTGGACGGCATGGACGGCCGCGTGGCGCGCCTCACCGGTACGCAGAGCGAATTCGGCGTGCAGTACGACTCGCTGTCCGACCTGGTCAGCTTCGGCCTGGCGCCCGCGCTGGTGATGTACACCTGGTCGCTGTCCACGCTCAAGGCCTATGGCCCGCTGTGGGGCAAGCTGGGCTGGGCCGCCGCCTTCATCTATGCCGCCTGCGCGGCGCTGCGCCTGGCCCGCTTCAACACCCAGGTGGGCGTGGCCGACAAGCGCTATTTCCAGGGCCTGGCCAGCCCGGCCGCCGCCGCGGTGTGCATGTCCTTCGTGTGGAGCATGGACAAGTTCGGCGTGGGCGGCGACGAGCTGTGCTTCTTCACCCCGTTCATGGCGGTGCTGGTGGGCCTGCTGATGGTCAGCCGCTTCCGCTACTACAGCTTCAAGTCGCTGCCGATGGGCGAGCGCGACCGCGTGCCGTTCCTGTGGATCATCGTGGGCGTGCTGATCCTGATCCCGTTCCTGGTCGATCCGCCGCGCGTGCTGTTCGTGGTGTTCACCCTGTACCTGCTGTCCGGCCCGGCCCTCACCTTGTGGGGCCGCGCCACCCGCCGCCGCCGCGGAGCGGCATGAGCGCGATGGCGCCGTCTAGTTCCATGCATCGTTCGCGCGTGCTGCGCGCACTGGGCGTCACCCCGTGGGTGCGGCGCGACGCGCCGTCGATGCCGTCCACGCCCACGGATGATGCGCCCGCCGCGGAAACCGCCGCCGGCCGTTGCGTGGTGCTGCTGCCCGCCGGCTGCGAGCCGCGCGCGCTGGACCTGCTCGGCCGCGCGCTGACCGCCTTCGGCCCCGCGCTGGCCCGTGCCGCGCGCATCGAGGTGCGCGACGGGCGCCTCGCCGCCGTGCCGCTGGCCAAGGCCTACCTGGTGTTCGGCGAGGCCCAGGCGCATGCGCTGGGCCGCGAATTGCCCGCGGCGATGCTGCAGCAGGCGCATATCGTGCTGGCCGACGAGCCCGGCGCGGTGCACGGTTCCGGCGCCGGCAAGCGGCGCTTGTGGACGGCGCTGCGCAGCCTGCGCCGCGCCCTGGCCGAGACCGCGGGCTGAGGCCATGGTCGCGGTCGCACGGCCCCATGCCGAAGTCCGCGCCATGCGCCGCGAAGACCTGCCCGGCGTCGCCGCGCTGGAACGCGCTGCCTACGACTTCCCGTGGAGCGAAGGCATCTTCGGCGACTGCCTGAAAGCCGGGCATCCGGCCTGGGTGCTATGGGTGGAAGGCGAGATGGCCGGCTACGGCGTGCTCTCCGTCGCCGCCGGCGAGGCCCACGTGCTCAACCTGTGCATCAGCCAGAACCACCGCGGCCTGGGCCTGGGCCGGCACCTGCTGCGCCGCCTGCTGGACGTGGCGCGCTGGAACGGCGCCGAGCGGGTGTTCCTGGAAGTACGCCCGTCGAATCCGGTGGCGCAGACCTTGTACCGCTCGATCGGCTTCGAGGAGATCGGCCGCCGGCCGAATTACTACCCGGCGAAGCAGGGCAGGGAAGACGCGATCGTCATGGCGCTGGATTTCGCCGCGCCCTGACGCGCTTCTTGCTCCCTCTCCCCTCCGGGGAGAGGGTTGGGGTGAGGGGCCGGGCGGAGCGTTGAGCTGAGGGTCATTACAAGCCCAAAAAGCTTTTGCTCACTCCGTAGAAGCGTTATCGCGAGCACCCGCCCCTCATCTGCCTGCCGGCATCTTCTCCCCGAAGGGGAGAAGAGTTCACTTAGCCAAGCTTCAACAACTGCTCCCGCAACGCACTCAACTGCGTGCCCCAATCCGCAATGCGCTGACGCTCCTGCGCCACCACTTCCGCCGGCGCATTCGCCACGAAGTTGGCATTGCCCAGCTTGCCCTCGCACTTCCTGATCTCGCCTTCGATACGGCCGATCTCCTTGCCCAGGCGCGTCTTCTCCGCGCCCACGTCGATCAGCCCGGCCAGCGGAATCAGCACGCGCATCGAACCCACCACCGCGGCCGCGGCGGCCGGCTCGTCCACGCCGGCGTCGATCCACTGCGGCGCATCCACGCGCGCCAGGAAGGCGATCTGCGCGGCGAATTTCGCGGCGCGCGCGCGATCGGCGGCGTCGCCGTCGGCCAGCAGCAGCGGGATGGTCTTGCCCGGCGCGATATTCATTTCCGAGCGGATGCGGCGGATGCCGCTCAGCACGTTCTTGAACCACTCGACTTCGGCGGTGGCCGCCTCGTCGGCCGCGATGTCGCCGGCCTTGGGCCACGGCCGGCGCAGCAGGGCCGCCTCGGTGAGGCCCAGCAGCGGCGCCACCGACTGCCAGATCTCCTCGGTGATGAACGGCACGATCGGATGCAGCGCGCGCAGCACCGTCTCCAGCACCACCAGCAGGGTGCGGCGGGTGGAAGCGGCGGCGGCCGCGTCGTCGCCGTTGAGCGCCGGCTTGGACAGTTCCAGGAACCAGTCGCAGTACTCGTTCCAGACGAACTCGTACAGCTCCTGCGCGAGCAGGTCGAAGCGGTAGGTAAGGAAGTGCTGTTCGACGTCGCCCAGCGTTTGCTTGAGGCGCGTGAGGATCCAGCGCTCCGCTTCCGTCGCCGGCGGCGTGCCGGCCGCGGCGATGGCGCCGTTCTCCACGTTCATCAGTACGAAGCGCGCGGCGTTCCACAGCTTGTTGCAGAACGCCTTGTAGCCTTCGGCGCGCTTGATGTCGAAATTGATGGTGCGGCTGTAGCTGGCCAGCGCGGCGAAGGTAAAGCGCAGCGCGTCGGTGCCGATCGCGGGAATACCGGCTGGGTAATCCTTGCGGATGCGCTTTTCCACTTTCTCGCGCACCTGCGGAATCAGCAGCGACTTGGTCGACTTCTCCACCAGCGGCTCCAGTTCGATGCCGTCGATCAGGTCCAGCGGGTCCAGCGTATTGCCCTTGGACTTGGACATCTTCTGGCCTTCGGCGTCGCGCACGATGGCGTTGATGTACACCTCGCGGAACGGCACCTGGCCGGTGAAGTATTTGGTCGCCATCACCATGCGCGCGACCCAGAAGAAGATGATGTCGAAGCCGGTGACCAGCACCGCGCTGGGCAGGAAGATCTTGTCCGCCTGCCAGTCGGCCACCACTTCGCCGCGCTCGTTCTTCACCGGGCCGTCCGCCGGCCAGCCGAGCGTGGAGAACGGCCACAGCGCGGAACTGAACCAGGTATCGAGCACGTCCTCGTCCTGGCGCAGCGCGCCGACCGGCGGCACCGCGGCATGCGCGCGCGCGTCGGCTTCGTTCTCGCCCACGAAGATGTTGCCGGCCTCGTCGTACCACGCCGGAATGCGATGGCCCCACCACAGCTGGCGGCTGATGCACCAGTCCTGGATGTTCTCCAGCCACTGCGTGTAGGTGGTGCTCCAGTTCTCCGGCACGAACTTGATTTCGCCCGAGCGCACGGCATCCAGCGCCGGCTCGGTGATCGCCTTGCGGCCGTGGTCGCTGGTGAGGTCGACGAACCACTGGTCGGTGAGCATCGGCTCGATCACCGCGTCCGAGCGCTGGCTCACCGGCACCTGCAGCTTGTGCGGTTTGGTTTCGACCAGCAGGCCTTCGGTTTCCAGGTCGGCCAGCACGCGCTTGCGCGCTTCGAAGCGGTCGAGGCCGCGGTACTGTTCCGGCGCGTTCTCGTTGACCTTCGCGTCCAGCGTGAAGATGTTGATCGGCGCCAGGTTGTGGCGCTGGCCGATGGCGTAGTCGTTGAAGTCGTGCGCCGGCGTGATCTTGACGAAGCCGGTGCCGAATTCGCGGTCGACGTAGTCGTCGGCGATCACCGGAATCTCGCGGTTCGACAGCGGCAGGCGCAGCATCTTGCCGACCAGGTGCGCGTAGCGCTCGTCTTCCGGATGCACCGCCACGGCGACGTCGCCGAGCATGGTTTCCGGACGCGTGGTGGCGACGACGACGCTGTCGCTGTTGTCAACGGTGTAATAGCGGATCGACCACAGGTGGCCGTCGCGCTCCACGTTGTTCACTTCCAGGTCCGACACGGCGGTGCCCAGCGCCGGGTCCCAGTTCACCAGGCGGTTGCCGCGGTAGATCAGCCCCGCGCGGAACCACTCCACGAACACCTTGCGCACCGCGGACGACAGCCCCTCGTCCATGGTGAAGCGCTCGCGCGACCAGTCGGCGGCGACGCCCAGGCGGCGCATCTGGTTGGTGATGGTGGAGCCGGATTCCTCCTTCCACTGCCACACGCGCTCGACGAAGGCCTCGCGGCTCAGGTCGTGGCGGGTCTGTCCGGCGGCGGCAAGCTGGTTCTCCACGATCTTCTGCGTGGCGATGCCGGCGTGGTCGGTGCCGACCTGCCACAGCGTGTTGAGGCCGCGCATGCGCTGGTAGCGGATCAGCATGTCCATCACGGTCTGCTGGAACGCATGGCCCATGTGCAGGGTGCCGGTGACGTTCGGCGGCGGCAGCAGGATGCAGTACGGCTCGCCGTGTCCCGAAGGCTGGAAGTCGCCGCTGGCTTCCCAGCGCGCATACCACTTCGACTCGATCTGGCGGGGCTCGAAACTCTTGTCCATCGGGGGCTCGTCATGGCGCGCCGGGGTGGGCGCGTGGGTGGGAACGGGATAAAGACCCTGGATTGTAAGGGTGGGGGCTGGGGGCTGCCAAAAACAGGCTGGGGCGGACCTGTCCGGATGCGAACCCTTCTCCCTGCTGGGGAGTACGCGGGGAGGGCACAGGGATGTGCCCGGCTCTGAGGAGCGAGGAAGGTGGCGGCAGCCGGATGAGGGGTCGGGGCTCGCGACGGGAGATCGACAGGGCGAGGCTTGCTTGCTGCTCCCGCTTCTACGCTCCGGCCGACCCCTCACCCCGGCCCTCTCCCCGCAGGGGAGAGGGGGTACGTCTTCAGGCCCTGGCGCGTACTACGCGGCCATAGGCATGCACTTCATCCACCAGCACCTTCACGTGCTCCGGATCCACCTCCGGCGTAATGCCATGCCCCAGGTTGAACACATGGCCCGGGTGGTTGCCGAAGCTGTCCAGCACGGCGCGCGCCTCGCGGCGGATGGTCTCGGGGTTGGAACGCAGCACGGCGGGGTCGAGGTTGCCCTGCAGGGCCACGCGGCCGCCGACGGCGGCGCGGGCGTCGGCCAGGTCGATGGTCCAGTCCACGCCCAGGGCGGCGCAGCCGGTGTCGGCCATCGCCGACAGGTGGCGGTGGGCGCCCTTGGAGAACAGGATCACCGGCAGCTCGCGCGCATGCGCGTCGGCCTTCAGCGCATCGACCACCTGGGCCATGTAGCGCAGCGAGAACTCGCGGTACGGCGCGGGGCCGAGCATGCCGCCCCAGGTGTCGAACACCATCAGCGCCTGCGCGCCGGCCGCGGCCTGCGCGGCGAGATAGGCGGCCACCGAGCGGGCCAGCGTGTCGAGCAACTGGTGCGCGAGCTTCGGCTCGTTCCAGCACATGGCCTTGAGCGTGGCGAAATCGCGCGAGCCTTCGCCTTCGACCATGTAGCAGGCCAGCGTCCAGGGGCTGCCGGAGAAGCCGATCAGCGGCACGCGGCCGTGCAGCTCGCGGCGGATCGTGCGCACCGCATCCATCACGTAGCGCAGCTCGCCGTCCATGTCGGGCACGCCGAGCTTGTCGACGTCGGCCCGCGTGCGCACCGGATGCGCGAACTGCGGACCCTCGCCCTGCGCGAAGCTGAGCCCCAGGCCCATCGCGTCGGGAATGGTGAGGATGTCGGAGAACAGGATCGCCGCATCCAGGTCGAAGCGCTCCAGCGGCTGCAGGGTCACTTCGCAGGCCAGTTCCGGCGACTGCGCCAGCGCCATGAAGCTGCCGGCGCGGGCGCGGGTGGCGCGGTATTCCGGCAGGTAGCGGCCGGCCTGGCGCATCACCCAGATCGGGGTGGTGTCGGTGGGTTCGCGGCGCAGGGCGCGCAGGAAGCGGTCGTTCTTCAGGGGTTCGCTCATTTCAACGTCCGTACGGGCCGTCCATGCCCTGGCTGAACATCAGGCGGTAGCCGCGCTTGAGCTGCGCGTCGCGCGCCTTCTCGAACGCCGCGATGGCGTCGTCGCGCTCCAGGAATTGCTCGCGCTTGAGGCTGGCCTTGCCGCCCTGCACGCCGGTCTCGCGGTACAGCGTCCAGCCGCCGAGCAGATCCTGCTCCAGCACGATCTGGACGTAGCGGGGCGCTTCGCCGGAGCTGGGCGCGGTTTGCAGGTAGAGGCGCATGGAAGGCTGCATGGTGGATAGGGGGCGGTGGGCCGCGAGTTGGGCATTCTAGCCAGAAGGCGGGCCTCAGGCCGAAGTCGCCTCGCGCAGCGTGGCCAGTACTTCGCCTTCGTCCACCCCGCCGACGATCTCCGCCCGCCCGATGCCGCGCCACAGGATCAGCCGCAGCGTGCCGGCGGTGTTCTTCTTGTCCAGGCGCATCAGGGCGAGCAGGGCCTGCGGGTCCATGCCGGCGGGAATCGCGGTGGGCAGGCCCAGCCGTTCCAGCAGGCGCTGCAGGCGCGCGGTATCCGCCGCGACGCTCATGCCCAGCCGCTCGGACAGGCGCGCGGCCAGCAGCATGCCGACCGCCACGCCTTCGCCATGCAGCAGGGCGGTGTACTTGCCGGCGGTTTCCAGCGCGTGGCCGAAGGTGTGGCCCAGGTTGAGCAATGCACGTTCGCCTTGCTCGGTTTCGTCGCGGGCCACCACGCCGGCCTTGTACTGCACCTTGCGCGCGATCGCCTCGACCAGCGGTGCGGTGTCGCGCGCGGCCAGTGCGTCGGCCTGCTGTTCCAGCCACTCGAAGAACGGCAGGTCGCCGATCGCCGCGCCCTTCACCACCTCGGCCAGGCCGGCGCGGTATTCGCGCTGCGGCAGGGTGGCGAGGGTGTCGATGTCGGCCACCACCGCGCGCGGCTGGTGGAAGGCGCCGACCAGGTTCTTGCCGGCCGGCAGGTTCACGCCGGTCTTGCCGCCGACGGAGGAATCGACCATGGCCAGCAGGGTGGTCGGCATCTGGATGAAGTCGATGCCGCGCATCCAGCAGGCCGCGCTGAAGCCGGCCAGGTCGCCGACCACGCCGCCGCCCAGCGCCACCACGCAGGCGTCGCGGGTGGCGCCCAGCCGGGCCAGTGCGTCCAGTGCGCGGCCCACGTTGTCGAAGGTCTTGTGCGCCTCGCCGTCGTCGAGCAGGAAGGCCGACCACTGCAGGCCTTCCAGCCCCGCGGCCACGCGCTCCAGATACAGCGGCGCCACCGTGGTGTTGCTGATCACCAGCGCATGGCGGCCGCGCAGCATGGCGCGCCAGCGCGCGCGGTCGCCGAGCAGGCCGGGGCCGATCCATACGGGATACGCGCGCTCGCCGAGGGCGACGTCGATGCTGCGCGGGGAAGAGGTGTGGTGGTTCATGCTCATGCGGCCTGCTGGCGCTGCCAGTGCTGGTCGATCAGGGCGATGCTGCGTTCGCTGGCGGCGAGCACGAGTTCGTGCTCGCCGGGGATCACCAGGTCGGCGACATCGGCATACAGCGGCGTGCGGATGCCCGCCATGGATTCAAGCTTCGCGCGGCGGTCCTCGCCGGCCAGCAGCGGGCGGCTGCGGTCGCGGGCCAGGCGTTCGAGCTGCTGCTCCACCGTGGCCTGCAGCCACAGCACGTAGCCGCGCTCGGCCAGCAGCCGGCGGTTGGCCGGGTCCAGCACGGCGCCGGCGCCGGTGGCCAGCAGCACGCCGCGGCGCGCGCTGCACGCTTCCAGCAGGGTGCTTTCGCGGCGGCGGAAGCCGGCCTCGCCTTCCAGTTCGAACACGGTGCTCACGGTGGCGCCGCAATGGCGCTCGATTTCCTGGTCGAGATCCAGGAACTCCAGCCCATAATGCGCCGCCAGCCGCCGGCCGATCGACGTCTTGCCGGCGCCGGTCGGACCGACCATGAACAGGTTGCACGAGGGATTCATATGCCGACTTTAACAGCAGGCCACGCATGACCGGACGGGTGCTGCTGGCCGGATGCGGCGATCTTGGGCTGCGCGTGGCGCAGCGTCTGCTGGCGCGCGGCGACGAGGTATGGGCGCTGCGGCGTTCACCTGTGCGTGACGGCGAGCATGGTGTGCGCTGGGTGCGCGGCGATCTGACGCAGCCGGAGAGTCTGCGCGCGCTGCCGGAGGGGATCACCCGGGTGGTGTATGCGCCGACGCCCGGGGTGCGCGAGGAGGCCGCGTATCGCGCGGTCTTCGTCGATGGCTTGAAGGGTCTGCTCGGGGCGTTGTCCGCCGCGCCGCTGGAACGCGTGCTGTTTGTTTCTTCCAGCGCGGTCTATGGCGAGCATGGCGATGCCTGGGTGGACGAAGAGACGCCGCCGTCGCCGCCGGGTTTCAACGGCCGCGTGTTGCTGGAAGCGGAGCGGTGGCTCGCCGCGCAGAGCGTGCCGTCGATCAGCCTGCGCCTGGCGGGGATCTATGGGCCGGGGCGCATGCAATTGCTCGAACGCTTGCGCGCGGGCGAGGCGCGGGTGCCGCGGGATCCGCCGCATTGGTCGAATCGTATTCATGTGGATGATGCGGCGGGGGCGGTCGTGCATTTGCTGGGTGTGGCTGCGCCGGAGCGCGTGTATGTCGGCGTGGACGATGTGCCGTTGCCGATGCATGTGTTGTATGAGCACCTTGCAGGGTTGATGGGGGCGCCGTGTCCGGCGGATGGGGGGGCGCCGCTGGGGGTTGGCAGCAAGCGGTTGAGTAATGCGCGGTTGCGGGGGAGTGGGTTTGTGGTTGGGTGGCCGGATGCGCGGGAGGGGTATCGCGCGTTGCTGCGGGGATCGTGATGAGGGGGCTCGTCATCCCGGCGTAGGCCGGGATCCAGTAACGGTATCGCTTGGTTTTCGCGTTATCGCGAATGGGCCGCTTATGCAGCGGGCATTTCGGACGCCTGCCGGCGCCCGAGTCACTTTCTCTTTGCTGGTCCAAAGAGAAAGTAACCAAAGAGAGAATGGCCTAAGAGCCAAGGCTCGCGACGCGACTAGAAGGAGCAGTGGGCGGCTGCGGTAGCCTGATTAACCTGGGTCTACACGAAACGACAGTGCGTTTACGTAGCGGGTGCTTCAACGTGCCGTTGCCGAGAGGACGTTCAAGAACCGAGGCCAGCTTTTGCTCTTCGCCCCTGTATGCCCCACCACCGCACTTCTCCCTCTCCCCTCCGGGGAGAGGGTCGGGGTGAGGGGCCGGGCGGAGCGGGGTGTTGCAGGTCGCGGTGTGCTGAAAGCTTTTCCGCCTGCTTTCATAGAAATCCGGCCCTCGTCAGGTGGCACATCCCGAGGCTCCGAGGCTATGGGAACATCGGCGCTTCACCACCACGAAGGAGCGATCCATGGCACACGTTTCTCCGAATATGGTCACCACCGGCAACGAGCTGCCGGGTTATCGCGTCGTGCGGCCGATGGGTATCGTGCGGGGGATTACCGTGCGGTCGCGCAGCATCGTCGGGAATCTGGGGGCGGCGCTGCAGACGCTGGTCGGCGGCAATATCTCGATTTATACCGAGTTGTGCGAGAAGGCGCGCGAGGAAGCGTTCGAGCTGATGCTGCAGCATGCGGGACAGCACGGTGCCAATGCGGTGGTGGCGATGCGGTATGACGCCAACGACGTGGCGGAAGGCGTTACCGAGGTGCTGGCGTATGGGACGGCGGTGCTGGTCGAGCCGCTCACCTGAGGCCGCGGTGCCGCGCGGGGTTCGCAGGCGACCGGAAAGCGTCGCCTGTCGACCGGATGCCGGGTTCAAAAATCTTCTGGCATACGTCCCGCGGCTGGAGGCCATGAAAGCATCCGCGCTCCATTCATCGAAAAGGAGTGCGCATGTCTCATATCCGCTTGCATCTGATCAGCACCGGCAATGATCTGCCGGGCTACCGCGTCGTCCGCCCCTTGGGCATCGCGCGCGGACTTACCGTGCGCTCGCGCAGCATTGTCGGTACTTTGGGCGCGAGCTTGCAGACGCTGATCGGCGGCAATATTTCGCTGTATGCCGATCTGTGCGAGAAGGCGCGCAGGGAAGCATTCGAGTCGATGCTTCGACATGCTGGGGACTTGGGTGCCAACGCCGTGGTGGCGATGCGCTATGACGCCAACGAGGTCATGGCCGGGGTGACCGAGGTGCTGGCTTACGGCACCGCCGTGATGGTCGAACCCTTGTCCTGAGCCGGATGCGCGGGCCATGCCAGGCCCGCGCGCCGCCGGCTTCAGAAATGGCTGAGCCCGGTGACGTGCCGCTGCGTGTCGTACTCCACGCAGGTGTCGGCCAGTGCGGGCAGGATGGCCAGGGCGTGGCGGCTCAGGCGTTCGAAGTGGGCGAGGAAGTGTTCCATCGCGTTCGCGTCCATGGCCAGCGGCGCATGGCGGGCGAGCAGTTCCTCTTCCTGCTGGCTGCGCCACTGGCGCACCACTTCCCAGTTCGGCGCCTGCAGCACCACCAGCGCGTCCAGCTTGCGCCATAGCGGCTGGTAGCCGCGCAGCTGCTTGTTGACCCAGTGGCGCCAGGTGCCGTCGGGGTCTTCGTCGCGTTCCATGGCGTTGACGGGCTCGTCCAGCGCCGACTGCAGCTGCGGCTTGATGCCCAGCGCCCAGCCTTCCAGCACAATGAGCTTGGGCGGGCGGGTGATCCGGGGCCAGCGCGAGGGCGGCATGCGCGTGTCGCGGCCCTTGTCGAAGCGCGGATAGGTGACCGGCAGCTTCTCCGACGCATGCGGCAGGGCGGCCAGCACCGACATCAGCAATTCGATCTCATGCGTGCCGGGCACGCCGCGGGTCTTCAGCAGCGGATGGATCTGGTGGGCGAGCGATTCGCGCTCGCTGCGGCTGTAATAGAAGTCGTCCAGCGCCAGCACCTCGGTGGCCAGGCCGCGCGCCTCGGCCTGGGCCTTCACCTCCCGCGCCAGGGTGCTCTTGCCGCTGCCCTGCAGGCCGGAGATGCCCAGCAGGTAGGGCCGCCGCGAGCGGGCGATGCGGCCGGCGTACTGATCCAGCAGGAGTCCCGCCAGGGTCGAATTCTGCGTGATAGCATCGTTAACCATCCGCGCATGATGACGCGCGCCGGCCACGATTCAAGACCCATGCTGAAACCCGAAATCCTCGAGACCTTCCAACAGCTGCTGGAGGGTGCCCGGGCCAGCGGCGACCCCGAGCCCACCGCCATGACGCTCGCCACCGCCGACGCCGGCGGCCGCGTGAGCTCGCGGGTGGTGCTGCTCAAGGGCGCCGACGAGCGCGGCTTCCGTTTCTTCACCAACTACCAGAGCGACAAGGGCAGCGAGCTCGAAGCGCATCCGCAGGTGGCGCTGTGCTTCCACTGGAAGCTGCTGCGCGACGGTGTGCAGGTGCGCATCGAAGGCGCCGCGCGCAAGCTGATGGAAGAGGAGTCGGATGCCTACTTCGCCAGCCGCCCGCGCCTGAGCCAGATCGGTGCCTGGGCCTCGCTGCAGTCGCAGACCCTGCCGGACCGCGACACCTTCGAACAGCGCGTGGCGCGCTACGAGCAGGAGTTCGATGGCCGCGACGTCACGCGTCCGCCGCACTGGGGCGGCTATGTGGTGGAGCCGGACATGATCGAGTTCTGGTACGGCGCGCAATACCGCCTGCACGAACGCGTCCGCTGGAGCCGCCACGGCCAGACCTGGACGCACCGCATGCTTTATCCCTGAAGCTTGCGCCGCAAGCTTTATCCCTGGAGGAGACTGCAGCCATGACCCGAGCCGCGCCCGCCGGACACGTCGCCCAGCAAGGCTTCACCGTGCATACGCGCGGCCGCGGTTTCAGCGAGATCACCGACAAGGTGACCGAGGCGGTCATGGCGGCGGGCGTGCATACCGGCATCGCCCACGTCTTCACCACGCACACCAGCTGCTCGCTGCTGATCAGCGAGAACGCCGACCCCGCGGTGCGCGACGACCTGGAGCGCTGGTTTGCCCGCGCCGTGCCCGACGGCGACGCGATCTTCCGGCATGACGCCGAAGGCCCGGACGACATGCCGGCGCACGTGCGCTCCATCCTCACCGGCGTCAGCCTCACCTTGCCGGTGCACGGCGGCAAGCTGCTGCTGGGCACCTGGCAGGGCGTGTACCTGTGGGAGCACCGGCACGATCCGCACCAGCGCAAGGTCACCGTGACCGTGCTGGGCCACTGAGCCACACCTGCGCTTTCACCCCGCGCTTTTTTCGCCGAGACCATGTCCACCGACGCATTTCCGCACCGCATCGTCTGCCTCACCGAAGAACCCACCGAAGTCCTCTACGCGCTGGGCGAGGAGCACCGCATCGTCGGCATCTCCGGCTTTACCGTGCGGCCGGCGCGGGCGCGCAAGGAGAAGCCGAAGGTGTCGGCCTTCACCAGCGCCAAGATCGGCGAGATCCTGAAGCTGCAGCCGGACCTGGTGATCGGTTTCTCCGACATGCAGGCCGACATCGCGCGCGAGCTGATCAAGGCCGGCGTGGAAGTGTGGATCAGCAACCATCGCAGCGTGGACGGCATCCTGGCCTATATCCGCCGGCTCGGCGCGATGGTGGGCGCGGGCGCCAAGGCCGAGGCCTATGCGCAGGAAGCCGAACGCCATATCGCGAAGATTCGCGCGGCCGCCGAAGCGCTGCCGAAGCATCCGCGCGTCTATTTCGAGGAGTGGGACGAGCCGCTGATCACCGGCATCCGCTGGGTGGCCGAGTTGGTGCGCATTGCCGGCGGCGAGGACGTGTTTCCGCATCAATCCGGCCAGTCGCTGGCCAAGCACCGCATCCTGGCCGATCCCGGCGAGGTGGTGCGCGCGGCGCCGGAGGTGATCTTCGGCTCGTGGTGCGGCAAGCGCTTCCGGCCCGAGCATGTGGCCGCAAGGCCAGGCTGGGACGCGATCCCGGCGGTGCGCAGCGGCGACGTGGTGGAGATCAAGTCGCCGCTCATCCTGCAGCCGGGGCCGGCCGCGCTGTTCGACGGGCTCAGCGAAATGCATCGGCATATCGCCGCCTGGGCCGCGAAATAGCGGCGTAGGTTGGGGTAAGCGCAGCGCACCCCAACGCCATCGCCACGTTGGGGTGCGCTGCGCTTGCCCCAACCTGCGCCGATGGCGTCAGCGCCCCAGCGCGAGCTGCACGCCCAGCGCGGTAAGCGGCGCGGCCACCAGGATGCGCAGCAGCACCAGCACGATCACCGCGATCCACGGCGAGAAATCCAGTCCGCCGGCCACCAGCTTGCCGCGCAGCGGACGCAGCACCGGCGCCACCAGGTTGCCGACCAGGCGCAGCGCGGGGTGGCGCTGGTCCATCGGGAACAGGCTCAGCAGCGACCAGATGAAGATCAGCACCAGGTAGGTGAGCAGCACGAAGTCGAGCAGGTCGGCCAGGCCCAGCACCAGCAGGCCGAGCGGATCGGGCGCCTGCCCGTAGAGCGCGAACGTCACCAGCCGCTGCAGCAGCATCAGCACCCACAGCAGCAGCACGCAGGCCAGGTTGATGCGACGCCAGTTCGGCAGCACGCGGCGCAGCGGCGCCAGCACCGGATTGGTGTAGCGGTAGAGGAACTGGCTCAGCGGATTGTTGAAGTCCGCGCGCGTGGCCTCGGCCAGCAGGCGCAGCAGGAACAGCGTGCAGACCGCGCCGAAGACGAGGTCGACCAGGAAGGAAACGGCATTCAGCAGATAGCTCACGGGGCGTCATCCAGGGCGGCGGCCAGTTCCTCGCCGCGGCGGGTAGCGGCGGCGACGGCGCGCGCCACCATGCGCGGCAGCCCGTCGGCGCTGAAGCTTTCCAGCGCGGCCTGGGTGGTGCCGTTGGGCGAGGTCACCCGGCGGCGCAGCTCGGACGGGTCCTCGCCGCTTTCGGCCAGCATGCGGCCGGCGCCCAGGCAGGTCTGCGCGGCCAGCGCACGCGCGGTTTCGCGCGGCATGCCCTGGGCCACGGCGGCGTCTTCCAGCGCTTCGACCAGGGCGAAGAAATAGGCCGGGCCGGAACCGGACAGTGCGGTCACCGTATCCATCAGCGACTCGTCTTCCAGCCAGCGGGTGAGGCCGGCGGCGTCCAGGATGCGCTGCGCCACGGCACGCTGCGGCGGGCTGACCCGGCTGTTGGCGCACAGGCCGGTGGCGCCGGCGCCGATCAGGGCCGGCGTATTGGGCATGCAGCGCACGATCGGCAGGGCGCCGAACCAGCGTTCGAGCTGGTCGATGCGCACGCCGGCGGCGATCGAGATCAGCAGCGGGCGATGCTGGCGCAGCACATCCTGCAGTTCGGCGCGCAGCGCCGGCATCACCTGCGGCTTCACCGCCAGCAGCACCACTTCGGCCTCGGCCGCGGCGGGCCGGGCATCGGCATAGCAGGCCACGCCGAATTCGCGGCCCAGCTCCTGGCGCGCCTCGGCGCGCGGCTCGGCCACGCTGACGGAGGAGGCCGCGATCCCGGTCTTGAGCAGGCCGCCGATCAGGCTGCGCGCCATGTTGCCTCCGCCGATGAAAGCGATGCGGGTCATGCGGGTTCCTTGGGGGACGTGGGGGCCATACCTTACCCGTAGGTTGGGGTGAGCGCAGCGAACCCCAACGGACGCCGCCGGATCATCGGGCAAGGCACATGGGTTTGGGGTCCTGGCCGCGTTGGGGTTCGCCTGCGGCTCACCCCAGCCTACGGCGCCATTACGGGGTTATCACTTTCAAACATCGGCCACCCGAAAGACTGGCTCCTGTCGCCGCGCCGCGAGTAGTATCGGGCCGCTGCGAGGGGGACCCGCCAGGGTGGCAGCGCTCAGGCCGAGCCAGGCCGCCCGCGACCGTTCCCCACGCCGTACCGCCCAAAGTGAACGCTCGAAGGGGAACGCATGGATATCGCCGAACTACTGGCCTTCTCGGTGAAGAACAAGGCGTCGGACTTGCACCTGTCCGCCGGCCTGCCGCCGATGATCCGCGTGGACGGCGACGTCAGGCGCATCAACATCCCGGCGCTGGAGCACAAGCAGGTGCACGCGCTGATCTACGACATCATGTCGGACAAGCAGCGCCGCGACTACGAGGAATTCCTCGAGGTCGACTTCTCCTTCGAGATCCCCGGCCTGGCCCGCTTCCGCGTCAACGCGTTCAACCAGAACCGCGGCGCCGGCAGCGTGTTCCGTACCATTCCGTCCGAAGTGCTGACCCTGGAAGACCTCGGCGCCCCGCGCATCTTCCGCGAGCTGATCGAGCAGCCGCAGGGCCTGATCCTGGTCACCGGCCCGACCGGTTCGGGCAAGTCCACCACCCTGGCGGCGATGGTCGACCACATCAACAAGAACGAATACGGCCACATCCTCACCATCGAGGACCCGATCGAATTCGTGCACACCTCGCAGAAGTGCCTGGTCAACCAGCGCGAGGTGCACCGCGACACCCACGGCTTCAACGAGGCGCTGCGCTCGGCGCTGCGCGAAGACCCGGACTTCATCCTGGTGGGCGAGCTGCGCGACCTGGAAACCATCCGCCTGGCGCTGACCGCCGCGGAAACCGGCCACCTGGTGTTCGGCACCCTGCATACCAGCTCGGCGGCCAAGACCATCGACCGCATCATCGACGTGTTCCCCGCCGGCGAGAAGCCGATGGTGCGCTCGATGCTGTCCGAATCGCTGCGCGCGGTGATCTCGCAGTCGCTGCTGAAGAAGGTGGGCGGCGGCCGCATGGCGGCGCACGAGATCATGGTCGGCATCCCGGCCATCCGCAACCTGATCCGCGAGGACAAGGTGGCGCAGATGTACTCCTCCATCCAGACCGGCCAGCAGTACGGCATGCAGACCCTCGACCAGAACCTGCAGGACCTGGTCAAGCGCGGCCTGATCACGCGCCAGCAGGCCGCGGCGTACGCGCGGAACAAGGAAGTATTTAAGTAATCGGGGAATAGGGAATGGGGAATAGGGAATAGGAAGAGCAGGAATCTGCACGCTTGCTGCGCCTCGCTTTTCCTGCTCCCTATTTCCTATTCCCCATTCCCAGCTTCATTCCCGACTCCCTCCCGGAGGGCATATGAGCGACTTCGACTTCACCTCCTTCCTCAAGCTGATGGTCCACAAGAAGGCCTCGGACCTGTTCATCACCGCCGGCGTCGCGCCGTCGATGAAGGTGCAGGGCCGCATCGTGCCGATCACGCAGAGCCCGCTGTCGGCGCAGCAGTCGCGCGACATGGTGCTCAACGTGATGACGCCTTCGCAGCGCGAGGAGTTCGAAAAGACCCACGAATGCCAGTTCGCCATCTCGGCGCAGGGCGTGGGCCGCTTCCGCGTGTCGTGCTTCTACCAGCGCAACTGCGTCGGCATGGTGCTGCGCCGGATCGAGTCCAAGATCCCGACCATCGAGGAACTGAGCCTGCCGCCGGTGATCAAGCAGCTGGCCATGACCAAGCGCGGCATCATCATCTTCGTCGGCGGCACCGGCACCGGTAAGTCCACCTCGCTGGCCTCGATGATCGGCTACCGCAACGCCAACTCGACCGGGCACATCATCACCATCGAGGACCCGATCGAATACGTGCACAAGCACGAGGGCTGCATCATCACGCAGCGCGAGCTGGGCATCGACACCGACAGCTGGGACAACGCGCTGAAGAACACCCTGCGCCAGGCGCCGGACGTGATCATGATCGGCGAGGTGCGTACGCGCGAAACGATGGAACACGCCATCAACTTCTCCGAAACCGGCCACCTGTGCCTGTGCACCCTGCACGCCAACAACGCCAACCAGGCGATGGACCGCATCCTGCACTTCTTCCCGGAAGACCGGCGCTCGCAGCTGTTCATGGACCTGTCGCTGAACCTCAAGGGCGTGGTCGCGCAGCAGCTCATTCCCACGCCGGACGGCAAGGCGCGCCGCGTGGCGGTGGAGATCCTGCTGGGCACGCCGCTGGTGCAGGACTACATCCGCCAGGGCGAGATCCACAAGCTCAAGGAAGTGATGAAGGAATCGACCAACCTCGGCATGAAGACCTTCGACCAGAGCCTGGTCGAGCTCTATCACGCCGGCGAGATCTCCTACGAGGACGCGCTGCGCCACGCCGACAGCTCCAACGAAGTGCGCCTGCGCATCAAGCTGGCCCAGGGCGGCGACGCGCACACGCTGTCGCAGGGCCTGGATGGCGTGGAGCTGGAAGAGACGCGCGACACCAACCAGCTGGGCGGCGGCATGTTGTATCGCTGACGCGGCGCGTTACCGGTCGCTGCAAAAAGAAAGGAGCCCGCGGGCTCCTTTCTCGTTTCCGCGCGCCCCGCGCTGGCAGGGAGCGGGGCGCGGCGCTTACTTCGCGTTGTCGCTGACGGTGACCCCGCCGGTGTCTACGCTCTTCACGCCTTTGACCTTCTTGGCGATCGCCTCGATCTTGGCTTTCTCGCCCGAGGTGGCGGCGGTGCCGGTGATGGTGACCACGCCGTCGGTGGTGTTCACCGACAGGTCGCCGCTCTTGATGCCCTTGGTGGTGGCCAGCTCCGATTTCACCTTGGTGGTGATCCAGCCGTCGGCGGCCTTGTCCGGCACGGTCTGGTTGCTGGTCGGTTTCTGCGTGGCGCCTGCATCCTGCGCGGCGACCTGGGCCAGCGGCGAGGCGGCGAGCAGCGCGACCAGGGCGGCAGCAGGAAGGGTCTTACGGAACAGGTTGGAAGTCTGCATGGCAACTCTCCTGAGAAAGGGGACGCTGTCCGGGGGAGACAGCCGGACGCGGTGTTTCGAACGTCCGTCATCGATACCAGCAGGTCGGGTGTGAACAGCGCTTCGAAAGCGCGTGGAGACGTTCAGGGCGCGATCGCCAATGCGAAGGTTTCGTGCGCTTGTGCGAGCTGAATCGCAAGCTTTCACGAAGCTTGCATGTCGCGCCGCAGCACGTGCGAATTCTCATTTTCTACAGCGATTTACGGGGTTTTCCAGCCCGCGCATGCGGCGGAATTAGTGACCGGGTGAAAAAAATCGCGTTACAAATTCGTTGAGAATCGTACTTTGTTGCGCTATACAGCCCGCTGCTCTTCGGGGCTGGATGGATACGAGAGGGGGGCTCGTCGAGCCGCATCTGGTTAGCCATCCGGGGGCACGTTTCATTCCTCGGAGCAGGGCCCTTCCCCGGGCTCGCACGACCCACATCCCCGGTCCGCACCCGCTTGCGGATCTTGCGTTGCTAACAAGTTGATGGGAGTACAACCTGTGAGTTACCTCGCTGCTTTCACCAAGCGGCCTAAGGGACGTTCGTCCCTGGCCCTGGCCGTTGCCCTGGCTCTGGCCGGCACCGGCGCCCTGGCTCAGTCCAACATCACCGGCTCGATCTTCGGCCAGGTCGCCCCGCAGTCGGGCAATACCGTCGAGATCAAGAGCGTCGACACCGGCCTGACCCGTTCGGTCACCGTCGACGAGCAGGGCCGCTACCGCTTCAGCTCGCTGCCGACCGGCCGCTACAGCGTGACGCTGAAGAACAACGGCGCCGCCGTCAGCACCCGCGACAACGTCGAGCTGAGCATCGCCGGCGGCACGGAAGTGTCCTTCGGCGCTTCCGCCGCGGCCGCGACCGACGCGAAGAACCTGGACGGCGTCTCGGTGGTGGCCTCGGCCCTGCCGGCCATCGACGTGTCCTCGGTCGACACCCGCACCGTGCTGACCTCCGAGCAGCTGGCCAAGCTGCCGATCGACCGCGACATCGCCGCCGCCGCCATGCTGGCGCCGAGCGTGGTCGCCAACTCCAGCTACGGCGTGCCCAGCTTCGGCGGCGCGGCCTCGTCGGAGAACGCGTACTTCATCAACGGCTACGCCGTGACCAACCCGCTGACCTCGATCGGCTTCACGAAGCTGCCGTTCGACGCGATCGACCAGCAGCAGGTGCTGACCGGCGGCTACGGCGCCGAGTTCGGCCGTTCCACCGGCGGCGTGATCAACATCGTCACCAAGCGCGGCTCGAACCAGACCAAGGGCGGCATCTACACCATCTGGGAACCGGAAGCGCTGCGCGCCAGCCCGCGCAACAACTACTTCCCGCAGACCGGCGCGGCCACCAACGCCGCCACCGACGGCAAGCTGTACCAGTACCGCAACCGCAACCAGTACTGGAAGTCCACCGTCGGCGCGTACATCAGCGGCGCGCTGATCAAGGACCGCCTGTTCTACTACATCGACGCCGAAGTGAACCGCCAGGAAGGCGCCAGCGTCGGTTCGTTCTCGAACTCCGCGGCCTCGGCCTCGAAGATCGGCTACAGCGACTACCAGTACAAGATGCCGCGCTGGACCGCGAAGATCGACTGGAACATCACCGACAACCACATCCTCGAATTCACGGGCGTGTCGGACAAGACCGAGTACACCTCGGATCGCTACGCGTACGACTACAAGACGCTCAGCCACGGCAACACGCAGACCGGCGGCGTCTACACCAAGGACGGCGGCGACCTCTACATCGCCAAGTACACCGGCTACATCACCGACGACCTGACCGTGTCGGCGCTGTACGGCACGCAGAAGATCAACCACGTCCAGACCAACTACGGCTTCAATCCGGCCTGCCCGTACATCTCGGTCGGCTCGAACGCGCAGGCCCCGGGCGTCACCTACAACAGCTGCCAGACCGCGGTCACCTCGACCCTGCCGCTGGACGGCGCGAACGACAAGACCAAGGGCTGGCGCCTGGACATCGAGTACCGCCTCGGTGACCACGACATCCGCTTCGGCTACGACGCGCAGAACGCGAAGTCGTTCACCGGCAAGGAATACGCCGGCGGCTACGCCTGGGTGTACGCCAAGCAGACCAACCCGGCCACCGCGATCGACCCGGGCCTGGGCGTGACCGGTTCGCCGGCTTCGGCGGGCGGCCTGGGCGCGCAGGGCTACTACGTCTACAAGGCGTACAACACCCAGCGTGCCGGCGTGGAAACCGACCAGGCGGCGCAGTTCATCGAAGACCGCTGGCAGGTCAACGATCGCTGGCTGCTCTCCATCGGCCTGCGCAACGAGCAGTTCACCAACTACAACAAGAACGGCGACGCCTACATCAAGCAGCGCCACCAGCTGGCGCCGCGCCTGGGCGCGTCGTGGGACGTGTTCGGCGATTCCAGCCTGAAGGTGTTCGCCAATGCCGGCCGCTACCACCTGGCCGTGCCGAACAACGCCGCCGTGCGCAGCGTGTCCGGTTCGCTGATCAGCAACCAGTACTTCACCTACACCGGCGTGGACCCGGTCAGCGGCGTGCCGCTCGGCCTGAACCCGATCGCGGTGAACCCGGCCAGCCCGTTCATCTGCGCCAGCACCGGCGGCGTGTCGTCCAACAAGGAATGCGGCCAGGCGCCGGATCCGCGCACCGTGGCCGCCAAGGGCCTGCGCGCGCACTTCCAGGACGAGTACATCCTGGGCATGGAGCAGCAGATCTCCCCGACCTTCAATTGGGGCGCGAAGCTGACCTATCGCAAGCTGATGAGCGCGATCGACGACACCTGCATCCAGGCGCTCGGCAACAAGTGCCTCACCTTCAACCCGGGCCGCGGCAACACCTTCATGGTGGCGCAGGCGGACGGCAGCCTGAAGGAAGTGCACCTGAGCCAGAAGGACCTGAACCTGCCGGACCTGAAGCGTAAGTACTACGCGGTGGATCTGTTCGTCGAACACCCGTTCGCCGACAGCTGGTACGGCAAGGTCGAGTACACCTTCTCGCGCAACTACGGCAACACCGAAGGCCAGCTGGCCTCCGACCTGGATACCGGCGCGGGCGGCCAGACCGACGTGTCGCGCACCCAGGACTGGGACCTGCCGCAGCTGATGGTCGGTTCCAACGGCACCCTGCCGAACCACCGCGCGCACCAGGTGAAGGCGTTCGGCTATTACCAGCTGAACCAGGAATGGCGCTTCGGCGCGACCCTGGTCGCCGCTTCGGGCCGCCCGAAGAACTGCACCAGCTTCTACCCGACCGCCGACGCCGGCCTGTACAACAGCTCCACGTACTGGTTCTGCGGCCTGCCGGGCCAGCCTGGCTATGCGATCTCGCCGCGCGGCTCCAAGGGCACCACGCCGTGGACCTACCAGCTGAACCTCAATGCGGCTTACACGCCGGGCTGGCTGGACAACAAGCTGACCCTGCAGCTCGACGTGATCAATGTGCTGAACCGCCAGACGGCGACGATGTACAACTATCGCTACGCGCTGAACCGCACCACGGTGAACCCGCTGTACGGCCGTGAGCTGAACTACACCGATCCGCGCTACTTCCGCGTGACCGCCCGCTACGACTTCTAAGCGGACGGAACGGCCCGGCGCCGCAAGGCTCCGGGCCGGTTTCGGCAGACCGAAGCACGAAGCCACCGGCAGCCGCCGGTGGTTTTTTTTTGCGCAGCGGCCGCGCTTCCCTTTAAGTTCCCGCCGATGCCGCCGCTACAGCGGCCGACCTGCAAGCGCCAGACGGAGCGAGGCTCTCATGCACCTGGACCTTCCCACCCTGATCTTCGTCAGCTTCCTCGCCGCCATCAGCGCGGCGATCGGCTTCACGTCGCTGATGCTGGTGCTGCGCGGACAGGCGGCGCTGCGGGTTTGGGTGGCCAGCCTGTGGGTGTCCACCGCGGGCATCGCGCTGATCTCGCTGCGCGGACAGATTCCGGACTTCATCTCGATCGTGCTGGCCAACGGCGCCATCGCGCTGGCCGGCGCCCTGATGGTGAAGGGCCTGGCCGTGCATATGCAGCGGCGCCTGCGCTGGCGCGCGCCGCTGGCGATCGTGCTGGCCTATGCCGCCGGGATCGCCTGGTTCGCCTATGCGCAGCCGGACCTGCATGTGCGCATCGTGCTGGCGAGCGTGCAGGCGCTGATCTGGAATCTCTGGTCCATCTATCTGCTGCTGCGTCATGCGCCGCGCGAGATCCGCCTGAGCTGCCGCATCCTGGCGCTGATCCTGGCGGCGGACGCCGTGCTGTTCATGATCCGCCCGTTCGTGCCGCTGAGTCCGGACGCGGGGCAGGACCTGCTGCGCGGCGGCGCGCCGGTGACCATGACCTATGTCGCCGGCATCGTGATCAGCCTCGCCGCCTATTTCGCGCTGCTGCTGCTGATCACCGAGCGCCTGATGGTCGACCTGCGCCGCGCGGCCTCGATCGATGCGCTGACCGGCCTGCTCAACCGCGGCGCCATGCTGGCGGAAGGCCGCCGCGCCTTGGCCGCGAGCGGGCTGCACGGCCAGCCCTTCGCGGTGCTGGCGCTGGACCTGGACCGCTTCAAGCAGATCAACGACCGCTGGGGGCACGAGGGCGGCGATGCGGTGCTGGTGCATGCCGCGGCGGTGCTGCGCGAGGTGGTGGCGTGGCCCGGGCACGCGTCGGGCCGTTACGGCGGCGAGGAATTCCTGCTGACCTTGCCGGGCGCGGACCTGCGGGCGGCGAGCGAGCTGGCGGAGCGGTTGCGCGCGGCTCTGGATGGTTCGTCGGTGATCGTGAACGGGCAGCGCCTTCGGGTGACTACGAGTATCGGGGTTGCCGTCGGGGCGGGTGGCGCGAGCTTTGAGCAGCTCGTGTCGTCGGCGGACCGGGCGCTGTATCGCGCGAAGTCGGATGGCCGCAACTGCGTGCGGCACGCGGCGGCTGACATGCTTCCGTGGCCCTCTCTCCTCCGGGGAGGGGGCAACGGTCTTGTCTCGCCGTCTCATTTTCGTCATCCCGGCGTAGGCCGGGATCCAGTGGCGGTATCGCTTGGTTGTTGCGTTGACGGTTGGTTGTCTCGCCGTTGGCGAGGGTTTCGCCCCGCTGCCGCGGGGCGAGTTACTTCTTCTTTGCGTGCCCAAAGAAGAAGTAACCAAGAAGAAAGGGCACCCTGCTTGGCGCCCTCAGCAGCAAAGCTGCTGAGGGTCCGTGAGGGCTGGCCGGGCTTTTTGACAGGGCATCCATGCCCTGATCAAAAAGGCGGGGACATCGTGTCCCCGCCCCCCTGCGGGGGCCTTTTCGTCCAGCCCTCACCGCCGGCGCCAAGGGGACCCGGTAGATCAAGAGCAGAAGCGCACCAGCGGAACGCCGCGGCTGCGCCGCGTGCTCTTGGTTCGATTTTCGCCTCGCGCTCCATCTCCCTCTCCCCTCCGGGGAGAGGGTCGGGGTGAGGGGCCGGGCGGAGCGATGCGCGGAGGGGCGAGAAAGCTCAAAAGCTTTTCTTCTCTTCGCAGAAGCGTCGTCGCGAGCACCCACCCCTCATCTGTCCTGGCCGGTGTTTCTCAGAAGGCGACGTTCACCGTCAGTCGCGCCGACTGATCCCGCGCATCGCTCGCAAACTGCCCGTGATACCCGAGATCCACCGTCACCGCGTGGCCGAGCGGGAAGCGCAACCCAAGATCCAGCACGCCCGCGTTGTTCGCCACCGGCAATCCATACACGTTGAAGCTGTCCGCACCGGCGACGAAGCGCTGGCGGCGCTCCGGCACCGTGTCGCCCCAGGCGTGCTGGTAGCCCACGCCGGCATAGGCGTGCAGGCCGCCCGGCCCCAGCTGCAGCGAGCCGCGCACGCCGCCGATGGCGGCGGTGAGATTGGACGAGCTGCCGTCGACGCTGAGTGCGGCGATGGTGCCGTGCTCGGTGAACGCATCGGTGCGCACGTGCACCTGGCTCAGGTTGACGTAGGGCTCCAGCGTGCCGCGGCCGAACTGGAACACGTAGCCGCCGTCCACGTAGGCCTGCGCGGTGTTGGCGTCGTAG
The DNA here is from genome assembly GCF_012275375.1 of Dyella sp. SG609. Lineage (GTDB taxonomy): Bacteria > Pseudomonadota > Gammaproteobacteria > Xanthomonadales > Rhodanobacteraceae > Dyella_D > Dyella_D marensis. The sequence continues at coordinate 397,846 of NZ_JAAZQJ010000004.1, forward strand.
CTGGCCTGCGCCGTGCCGGAGAACGGGCCGAAGGCCATGCGCCGCGTGGTGTCGATCTTCTGCCACGCATAGGCCGCGCCGCCGCGCAGGCGGAAATTGCCCAGGTTCCAGCTGGCGTAGACACCGGCATAGTTGGCCTTCGCATGCGCCGTCGAACCGAGTTCGCGCACGTTGAGGCTGTTCTGCCCGTGGCCGAGCACACCGCCCAGGCGCACGTCGCCGACTTCCGTGTCCGCGCCGATCAGCAGGCCGCTGCCGTTGGCGTTCATATCGTGCGCATTGCCGTCGCTGTCGTGGTCGCCCCAGTGGCCCCACAGCGAGCTCCACACCATGTTGCCGGCGCCCGTCGCGCCTTCGGCACTCTGGCCGCCGTAGTTCGCGCCCAGCAGATGGTTGTTGATGGCGTCGCGCACGTAGTGGCTGTCGTCGAACAGCGCGGTGGTGATGCTGCCGTGCATCTCGCCGGAGAGCTGGTCGAAGGCGTGGCGTGCGCTGTCGGGGTCCAGGCCGAGCAGGGCGTCGATCAGCGGCGAGCTCGGGTCCAGATGATCGAGCGCGCCGGCGGTGCTCTTCTGGTTCTTGGTGTCCGCCACGCTTTCGAAGCTGACGTCGTTGCGCTGCAGCGAGAGATTCACTGCATTGGCGGTGTAGCTGAGCAGCGGCGTGAGGAAGGTCAGGTTGGCGCTGACCGCGCCGAACTGCCCGCTCACGCCCTGTGCGGCGGTGAGGATGGTGTAGTCGGTGCGCGGCGCGTAATTGCCCGGCTGCGCCAGTACCAGCACGCTGCCGCCGAGGATGGAGGCCGTGCCGCCGACCACGATGCGGCTGCTCTGGCCCTGCGGCGTGGCGCCCACCTGGTAGCTGGAGCCGGGATGGAACACCGCATTGCCGGTCACCGTGAGCGTGCCGGTGGTGTTGCCGGGAATCACCGTGCCGGACAGGTCCAGCCCGCCGATGGTGCCGATGCCGCCGAGCGTGGCGCCGCCGTTCACCGTGACGTTGCTGCCCAGGGTGGCGCCGGGATGGCTGTTGTCGCCGACGATCAGCGTGCCGGCGGCGACGGTCGTGGCGCCCGACAATGGATTGACCGTGTCCAGCGTGAGCGTGCCGGCGCCGGATTTCAGCAGCGTACCGCTGCCGGACAGCGTGCCGTTGAACGTGCCGTCCGTGCCCTGGTTGAAGATCAGCGAGGCGTTGTCGGTGATATTGCCCTGCAGGCTGGTGCTGTCGCCCTGCAGTGCGCCCGCGCTGATCGTGGTGCCGCCGCTGTAGCTGTTCGCGCCGCTCAGTGTGAGCGTGCCGGCGCCGAGCTTGGTCACCGAGCCGGTGCCGCTGACGATGCCGGCGAAGGTGCCGTCCGCGCCCTGGTTGAAGATCAGCGAGGCGTTGTCGGTGATGTTGCCTTGCAGGCTGGTGGTGTCGCCCTGCAGCGCGCCGGCGCCGATGGTGGTGCCGCCGCTGTAGCTGTTCGCGCCGCTCAAGGTAAGCGTGCCGGCGCCGAGCTTGGTCAGCGAGCCGCTGCCGCTGACGGTGCCGGCAAACGTGCCGTCCGCGCCCTGGTTGAAGATCAGCGAGGCGTTGTCGGTGATGTTGCCTTGCAGGCTGGTGGTGTCGCCCTGCAGCGCGCCGGCGCTGATGGTGGTGCCGCCGCTGTAGGTATTCGCACCGCTCAGCGTCACCGTTCCCGCGCCGAGCTTGGTCAGCGAGCCGCTGCCGCTGACGATGCCGGCGAAGCTGCCATCCGTGCCCTGGTTGAAGATCAGCGAAGCGTTGTCGGTGATGTTGCCCTGCAGGCTGGTGGTATCGCCCTGCAGTGCGCCGGCGCTGATGGTGGTGCCGCCGCTGTAGCTGTTCGCACCGCTCAGCGTGACCGTGCCGGCGCCGAGTTTGGTGAGCGAACCGCTGCCGGCGATGGCGCCGGTGAAGGTGCCGTCCGTGCCCTGGTTGAAGATCAGCGACGCGTTGTCGGTGATGTTGCCCTGCAGGCTGCTCGTATCGCCTTGCAGCGCACCCGCGCTGATCGTCGTACCGCCGGTGTAGCTGCTGGCACCGCTGAGCGTCAGCGTTCCCGCACCGAGCTTGGTCACCGTGCCGGTGCCGGAGAGGCTGCCGGCGAACGTGCCGTTCGCACCCTGATCGAACACCAGCGCCGCGTTGTCGAGGATATTGCCCTGCAGGCTGGCCGCATCGCCCTGCAGCGTGCCCGCGCTGACCGTGGTGCCGCCGCTGTAGGTGTTCGCGCCGGTCAGCACCAGCGTGCCCGCGCCGAGCTTGCTCAGGCCGCCGGTGCCGCCGAGCGCCTGGTTGACGGTGAACACGTTGGCGGCATCGGCGATATCGAAACCGCCGCCCGGCGCGCCGAGCGTGATCGCGCGCGCGGTCGACTGGAATGCCGTGCCGGTCACCTGCAGGATGCCGCCTTCGAAATCCAGGCCCGCACTGGCGGCACCGAGGTTGGCATCGGTGCTGACCGACAAGGTGCCCGCGCTCAGCATGGTGCCCTGCGTGTAGGTGTTGGCGCCGCCGAGCACCAGGGTGCCGGCGCCGGTCTTGTTGAAGCCCAGGCCCGTCAGTGTGTTGTCGACCGTGGCCACCCACGCGGCACTTGCCGCGCTGCCGTCGCCGACGCGGATCTCGCTGAGCGCACCGGGCGTCGGCGCGACCAGGCCGAGCGCGTCGCCGACCAGGTGGAAGCCGTCGTTGGCGAACTGCATGCCCAGCGCCGTCACCGCGCCGCCGGTGTTGTCGACCGTGACCGTGCCGGCGTCGCCGCCGAAGATGGCGAAGGCATCGGCCGGTTGGCGCGAGGAAGTCACCGCGCCCACGGCATCCGTCCAGTTCGCCTGCGGAACCGACCAGATGCCGCTGCCGCCGCCCATGCGCGTGCTGTTGGCCAGGCCGTTGGCGTTCCAGAAATTCAAGGTCAGGCCGTTGGTGTTGATCAGGTTGATCTGCTTGCTGGCGGTGAGGTTCTGGATGGTGAAGCCCGAGGGCGGCGCGATGCCGTCATTGGTTTCGGTCAGCGTGCCGCCGTAGGTAAACAGGTTGTACAAGCCGGGGCCGAAGCCGCCGGCATCGATGGGATTGAGCGTGGCGCCGTTGATGGCGAGGTTGCCGTTGACCACCACGTTGTGGCCGGTGCCGGGCGTGGTGAAGTTCGGGCCGGGTGCGCCGAAGGAGAAGTCGAGCACGCTGCCTTGCGCCAGGGTGAGGTTGCTGTTCACCGTCAGCGAACCGGTGGGATTGCCCGGCGCGAGATGGCCGCCGTTCTGCACGGTGACGCTGCCGGCGACGGTGCCGAAGCCGCCGAGCGAAGCGCCGCTGGCCACGCTCACGTCGCCGCCGATGGAGGCACCGGCATGCGCGGCATCGCCGACCGTCAGGCTGCCGCCCTGCACGGTGGTCAAGCCGGTGTAGGTGTTCACGCCGTTGAGCACGAGTGCGTTGGCGGTATTGGTCAGTCCACCGGTGCCCTGGATCACGCCATCGAAACTGCCGCCGCCGCTGCCGCCCACGCTGAGCGTGTTGGCGCCGAGATTGACGGTGCCGCCGGCGCCGGCCAGCGCGCCGATGGTCTTGTTGCCGCCGGCGGAGATATCGAAGGTGCCGCCCGCGCCCAGCGTCAGCGCGCTGCCGCCGGCGAGCGCGCCGCCCACGCCCAGCGCCAGCGTGCCATTGAGGATGCTGGTGCCGCCGCTATAGGTGTTGGCGCCGGTGAGGGTTTGTGTGCCGCTGCCGTTGATCGTCACCGAGCCGGTGCCGCTGATGGTGCCGGCGAAGCTGCTGCTGCCGGCGGGTGCGAGAGTCAACGCGTTCGCGCCCAGCGCCACCGAACTGCCGGCCACGCCGGAGAGATTGGCGAGGCTCTGCGCGCCGGCGGCGGAGAGATCGAGCGTGGCGCCCGGTGCTGCCAGGCTGACCGCGCCGCTGGGCGCAAGCGCGCCGCCGGCGCCCAGCGCCAGCGTGCCGGCGCCGACGGTGGTGCCGCCGGTGTAGGTGTTCACGCCGCTCAGGGTCAGCGTGCCGGCGCCTAGCTTGAGGATGCCGCCGGTGCCGCCGATGGTGCCGGCGAAGCTGCTGCCGGTCGCATCGCCCAGGGTCAGCGTGTTCGCACCCAGCGCGACCTGGGTGCCGGCCACACCGGACAGCGCGCCGATGGTCCGGCTGGAGGTGGCGCCGCTGATGTCGAAGCCGCTGCCGGCATTGTTGAGCGCCACCGCGCCGGTGGCGGCGAGCGTGCCGGTCCCGCTGAGCGCCAGCGTGCCCGCATTGATCGCGGTGCCGCCGGTAAAGGTGTTGGCCCCAGCCAGGGTCAGCGTGCCTGCGCCTTGCTTGGCGATGCCGCCGGTGCCGCCGATCGCGCCGGCGAACGTGCTGTTGGCGCTGTCGCCGAGCGTGAGCGTGCGCGCGCCCAGTGCGATCGTGGTGCCGGTGCCGCCGCTCAGCATGCCGATGGTGCGATTGCCGCTGGCGCCGGAGATATCGAAGCCGGAACCTGCGTTCTGCAGATTGACCGCGCCGCCGGCCACCAGCGCGCCGTTGCCGCTGAGCGCGAGGGTGCCGGCGTTGATGGTGGTGCCGCCGGTGTAGGTCTCGGCGGCGCTCAGGCTCACCGTGCCCGCGCCGCTCTTGGTCAACGCACCGGTGCCGGACAGCACGCCGGACAAGGTGAAGTCGTTGCCGCCGGTGACGGTGAGGCCGCCGGCGTTGAGCAGCACCGCCTTGCTCAGCGTCGAGCCGGCGGTGCTGGCGGCGAGGCCGCCGCCATTGGAAGCGATGCTGGCAGCGCTGCCGAAGTTGGCGTCGGCGTCGAACTGCGCCACGCCGCCATTGAGCACGGCGTCGCCGCTGACCAGGGCGCCGGACAGGCTCCAGGTGCCGCTGTTCACGATCAGGTGCTGGAAATTGACGTAGGTGCCGGAGGCGGCGCTACCCGTGCCGGTGGCGCCGGAACCCGGCCCGGCCACCACGTTCTGCAAGGTCAGCGTGTTGTTGCCGCCAGCGCCGCCGTCGATCTGCCCGGTGGGCGCGAAGTTGAGATTGATGCCGAGCACGCCGAGCAGGTTCAGGCCCAGGCTGCCGCCGGCGTTGACGTTGGAGCCGGTCACCGCGGTGAAGGTATTGGTGCTGTTGGTGCCCATCGACACGCTGCCGCTGATGGTGCCGGCGTTGATGTACGTGTTGCCCGCGGCGGAGCTTTCGAACGCGGTGCGGCCGGTGACGGTGCCGGTGTTGGTGAAATTGACCTGCGCGCCGCCGTAGGCAGCCACCACCGGTGCATCGGAGCCGAGCAAGGTGACGCCGAGCAGGGCGGAGGAACCGATGCTGCCGGAGTTGGTAATGGTGGTGGTGCCGCCACCGCCATTGCGCACGGCCAGCGCCATGCCGGTGAGGTCGGCCAGGTTCAGGCCGAGCAGCCCGGTGGTGCCCTTCATCGTGCCCTGGTTGCTCACGGTCACGGTGCTGCCCGGAATGGAGGCGCCGAGATTCGGATTGCCGATCACCGTGCCCGAAGACAAGAGGCTGAGCAGTCCGAGCAGGGACGGATCGATGGTGCCGGCGTTGTTGAGCGTGGTGCCGTTGCCGGTCAGCGACATCGCGGTGCCGCCCAGGCCGAGCAGCACGCCGGTGGAGCCGCCGGCGTTGACGTTGACGGTGAGGTTGTCGGCGCTGCTGGCGTACGAAGGCGCCAGCGGATTGGCCGCGCCCGAGCAGGTGACGGTGGCGCCGTTGGTGGGATTGATCGGCGAGCAGGCGGCCATGGCCGATGGCGGCGGCACGGCGGCGCATGCGGCGAGGCAGGACAGCGCGAGCAGGCGGCGCGCGGGCAGGCGGCGCGTTCCTCCCGGCGGAACCGCGGCGCATGGTGCATCAGCCAGTTCGGAGGCGACTTGACCGTGACCATCGAAAACCACACACAGCGTACGGTTCCAGACGAGCCGGTAAATGCGATTCATGTTGTACCCCTGTCGAGTGAGCCGGTGCCGGGCGGCTGTACTGCGTGTTGACGGGGCTCTCCTATGAGCCCCGGACGTGCAGCACGCGCATTCGCGGACGGTGCCGGACGGGCCGGCGGTCGCTGCGGTGCGCGTGAAAGGGGGTGGCTGGAATCAGCCGGTAAGGTTCAGTGCGGCGAGGTGTAGCGGGGCGGAGCGTCGTTCCACAAAGCGATGACCATCTGACACCTCCTGTGCAATGGACCGGGACGAACTGCGCTGGTCTGCCGTGGCGATCGCGCCCCCTGTGGATGCGATGCCCCGGCGATTCTATGGGGGCCAAATGTTGAATGGCGGTGAAAATACGCCCGGCCGGAGAAAAATGAAACGGGGTGTCAAGGCACGCCGGCGTTCCAACAGAAACGGGGCGCCAAGGCGCCCGGCGTTCCAAAAGAAACGGGGCGCCAAGGCGCCCCGTTTGTTCTCGAATCGCCGGTGGATGGCGAATTACTTCAGCTCGGTCTGCGTGGTCATCACCATGCCGCCGGCTTCCACGTGCACCTCGCCGCTGATCGACTTGATGCGCTCGGCCTGCTGGCGCATGGTCTCGAACTGCGCCTTGGCGCGTTCGGCCGCGGCCTGGGCCTTGGCGGTCTCTTCCTTGTTGGCGTCGTCGCCGTCCTCGTGGTTCATGGAATCGGTCAGCTCCTTGAGGCGGTCCGACTTCTCTTCCATGGCCTTGATCCAGGACACGTACATGTCGCCGCTCAGGTGCACGCGGCCCATCTGGCCGGCGTCGCCGGTGGGGGCCTTGAGCATGGCGCCGAGCTTGGCGTCCTGGCCTTCGCCGATGGCCATGGCCAGGGCCTTGTCGCCCATCGCCAGCCATACCGGCTGGCCGAGCGCGGCGGTCATGTCCGGCGGCAGCGCCACCGGCTTGCCGTCGGGCGTGAGCTTGAGCTGGGCCAGGGCCGGCGAGGCCATGCTGCCCATCGCGGCCAGGCCGGCCGGATTGGTGGTGCCGACCAGCACGCGGCCGGTGAACTTCGGCGTGGCGCTGCTGGCATCGAAGCTGTCCAGCGACACGCGCAGGCCCAGCAGGTCGCCGAACGGCGGCATCGCGGCCTGCTGCGCCACCTGGCCCAGCTTGGCGAAGCCTTCGTTGAGGTTGGCCAGCGAGGCGCAGCCGAACGGCTTGGCGGCCACGGCCTCGGCCTGGGCCGCCCAGAACGTGCGCAGCGTGCCGACCGGCAGGGCCAGGCTCATGTCCATCGGCGCGTCGGCGGCCACGCCCAGGCCCGGCAGCTCGACCTTGAGGCCGGTGAAGGCCTTGGTCACGTCGTCGGCCAGGGCCACGTCCCAGCGCAGGTCCTGGTGCTTGGGATCGAGCTTGGTGTAGCCGAAGCTCATCGCCGGTACGCGGCCGGCGATGCGCACGGCGTCGGCTTCGCAGGCCGGCGAGATGCCCGGCTGGGTCGCCACCGGCTCGCCGGTCTTGGCCGATTCGGCCTGCTGGTGCGCCTTGTACATGGCGGCGAACAGCGGGTCCTTGCCGCTGGCGGCCAGCGGCAGCAGGCGGGCGAGGTCGACCTGGCCCACGGCCCAGGGCTTGTAGCCCTTGTCCTTGGCCAGCTGTTCCAGGCGGCCGTCGTCCTGCAGGTTCTTGGCCGGGCGGTCCAGGCCCAGCGCCTGGCGCAGCAGCGGCTGCGGTGCGTCGGCCGGCAGCACCGCGGCCACCGCCTGCTTGCCGACCACGGCCAGGATCACCTGGGTGCCGGCCTCGGCGGAGGCATGCTTGCGGTAGGTGACGCCGCCTTCGGTGGCGGTGTCGAGCTTCTTGCCGTAGGCGGTTTCCAGGCGGCCGATGAAGGCGTCGAAGGCCTTGCCGTCGGCCAGTTCGAAGCGCATCACCGGGGCCAGCCCCAAGCCGTAGATGGCCGAATGGCCCTTCATGTTCACGCCGACGTTCTGCGCGAACGCCCCGATGCTCTTGCCGTCGAGTTCGGCGATGAAGGCCTTGAGCAGGTTGGCCGTGTCGGCGTCCTTCTCCTTCAGGTCCTCGGCGGCGGCCTTCAGCTGGGCCAGCTGGCCCGGCAGCTGGGCGTCGGCCTGCGCGATCAGCGCATTGCGGGTGTCCTCGTCCAGCACCTCCAGGTTGGCCACCACGTACGGCGTATCCGCCGGTACGAAGGCCAGCGGGGCGTCCTTGTCCTTGTGGCCGCAGGCCGCCAGCAGCACGCCGGCGACAGCCAGCGCCAGGTAGCGCTTACTCACTCGCATGTCGATTCCCTGAGATAGATAGAAGAAGGTGTAGCGCCGCGCATTATGCCCGTTTCGCCCGGCACTTGCGGGCGAAACAGTGGGCATTCCCGGGCGTTCGGGGAGGGGCGGCGCCCTACGCGGGGCTTACGGGCGCGCCAGCATCTCGGCCAGCACGGCCATGCGCACGAACACGCCGTTGCCGACCTGCTCCAGGATGCGCGACTGCGCCCCGTCGGCCACCTCGGAGCTGATCTCGATGCCGCGGTTGAGCGGGCCCGGGTGCATCACCAGGGCATTGCGCGCGGCGCGCGCCAGGCGGCGCGCGTCCAGGCCGTAGCGCTTGAAGTAGTCGGCCTCGTCCTGCAGGTCGGTGGCGGCCATGCGCTCCTTCTGCAGGCGCAGCATGATCACCACGTCGGCGCCTTCCACCGCCTGGTCGAAATCGGTGAAGCGCTGGCAGTGCGGCATCTCGTGCTCGGTGGGCATGAGCGCGGCCGGGGCGCACAGGCGGATGTCGCGCACGCCCAGCGCGGCCAGCGCGTGCACGTCCGAGCGCGCCACGCGCGAGTGCTTCACGTCGCCGCAGATCACCACGCCCAGGTTCTCGAACTCCGGCCGGTGCTGGCGGATGGTCAGCATGTCCAGCAGGCCCTGGGTGGGGTGGGCGCGGTTGCCGTCGCCGGCATTGACCACCGACACGCCGCTCATGGCGTGGCGCACCAGCTCGTCCGGCGTGCCGGAGATCTTGTGGCGCACGATGATCGCGTCCAGGTGCATGGCTTCCAGCGTGTGCAGGGTGTCGTACAGCTCCTCGCCCTTGCTGGTGGAGGAGAAGCCGATGTCGAAGTTGATGACGTCGGCGCCGAGCCGGCGCGCGGCCAGCTCGAACGAGGTGCGCGTGCGCGTGGACGGCTCGAAGAACAGGTTCAGGATGGTGCGCCCGCCCAGCAGGTCCAGCTTGCGCGTGCCGTGCGCGCAGGCGTCGCGCATGGCGACGGCGCGGTCGAGCAGGCGCTCGATGGTGGCGCGCGGCATGTTTTCGAGCGTGGTGAGGTGGCGCAGGCGAGGTGTCATGGCGGGGGCGGATCGGCAAGGGTGGAAGTGGCGTCGGCTGGCTGGGCCAGCCAGCGCTCCAGGATCACCGCGGCGGCTTCGGCGTCGATGGCGCTGGCGTCGCGGCGTTTCTTCAGGCCCGCGGCGCGGGCGCCGGCGAAGCGGCGGGCCGCTTCCTGCGAGCTGTGGCGTTCGTCGATCAGCGCGACCGGCAGCGCATAGCGCTGGCCCAGCCGCTCGGCCAGGCGGCGCGCGCCGCGGCTGGCGGCCTGTTCCTCGCCTTCGAGCGTGAGCGGCAGGCCGATCACCAGGGTGTCGGGCTGCCATTCGCGGCGCAGGGCGTCGAGCTTGTTCCAGTCCGGTTCGCCGTCGCGCACCGGCACCACGGCCAGGGCGCGGGCCAGGCCGGTGAAACGGTTGCCGACCGCGACGCCGAGCAGCCGGCTGCCGTAGTCGAAACCGAACACACAGCTCATGCGTGACCCACGTAGCCCGGCAACTGCAGCGGATTGACCCCGACCAGGCCGGCGGCGGCGCTCCAGCGTTCCTCCAGCGGGGTGTCGAACACGATGCGCTCGCTCGCCTCCACGGTGAGCCAGCTGTTGTCTTTCAGCTCCTGCTCCAGCTGGCCGGCGCTCCAGCCGGCGTAGCCCAGCGCCATCAGCGCCTGGCGCGGACCGGTGCCCGCCGCGATGGCGATGAGGATGTCGCGAGAGGTGGTCACCGACCAGTGGTCGTTGATGCGGTAGCTGGATTCCCAGTGGCCTTCCTCGCGATGCAGCACGAAGCCGCGCTCCTGCTGCACCGGGCCGCCGATCAGCACGGGCAGGTCGGAGACTTCCGGGTCGTCGCATTCGAGCTTCATCTGCCGGAGCACGTCGCCCAGGCGGTACTCGGAGAGCTGGTTGACCAGCAGCCCCACCGCGCCATCTTCGTCGTGCTGGCAGATGAAGGCCACACCGCGCGAGAACGGCGGTTCGGCCAGGCTGGGCATGGCGATCAGGAAATGACCGGCGAGAGACGAGGGAGGGACGGCGCTCATGCCCCGCATTGTAAGCGCAGGGGGTGCCGGTAGGGTGAGGACGAGGTTGGCGGAACGTGCAGCCGCGGACAGGCGGGGCCGTTTCAGCGCGTATGCAGCACGTTGTCTTCCTGGAACTGCCAGGTGCGCGTGATGTGCAGTTCGTCCACGCGCTCGCCGCCTTGCGGCAGCGGCGGGAACGGCGCGGCCAGGCGCACGATGCGCTCGGCGGCCTTGTCCAGCAGTTCCTGGCCGGAGCTGCTGATCACCTCGATGTCCATCACCTTGCCGTCGCGGTCCAGGGTCACCGTGAGCAGCACGTCGCCGTGCAGCTTCTGGCGGCGCGCGGCGTCCGGATAGTTGAGATTGCCCACGCGCTCGATCCGGTCCACCCAGTTGCGCATGTAGCCGGCGTAGGCGTACTCGCTGGTGTTGGAGGAGATGAACTTTTTCTTGGGGCGCTTGGCGTAGGCCTCCTGGATGCGCCGCTTCTCGGCCGCCAGCTGGGCGGCTTCCATCTGCACGCGGTCGGCGTCGGAGGCCGGCAGCGTGCTGTCGCTGCGCTGCGGCTGGGCGCTGTCGGAGTTCACGCTGAAGCGGCTGTTGCCGGTAGTGGTGAGCAGGCGGTCCTGGGGGGCGTCCTGCGGGCGCGCCGCGGTGGCCTGCTGGGCGCGCTCGGCCACGCCGGGGTCCGGCTTGGGCAGCGGGCCGGAGAACGGCTGCGACGGGCGCGCCGCCTTGTCCTGCTCGCCGCCGCCGCGGTTGCTGGCCTGGGCCAGGAAGTCGGCCTGCTCGGGCTTCTCGCGGTTGGCCACGTCCACCAGGGTCACGTCCAGCGTGGGCAGGGCCGGCTTCGGCTTCACGTAGCCGAAGGTGATGCCCAGCAGCAGCACGCCGTGCAGCAACAGCGAGAACAGCAGGGTGGCGCCGATCAGGTCGGCGCCCCGGGGTGCGGGTTGACTCACGCGGAACGCTTTCCGTGGATGTGGTGTTCGATGACGTCGAACAGCTGGCCGCAGATATTAAGCCCGAACTGCTTGTCCAGTTCGCGCGCGCAGGTTGGCGATGTGACGTTGATCTCAGTGAGGTAGTCGCCGATCACGTCCAGCCCCACGAACCACAGGCCGCGCTTGCGCAGCTCCGGCGCCACCTGCGCGACGATCCAGCGGTCGCGCTCGGTCAGCGGCACGCCCTCGCCGCGGCCGCCGGCGGCCAGGTTGCCGCGGAATTCGTCGCCCTGGGGAATGCGTGCGAGCGCATAGGGCACCGCCTCGCCGTCCACCACCAGGATGCGCTTGTCGCCCGCGCTGATCTGCGGAATGAACTTCTGCGCCATCACGAACTGCGCCTGGGCACTGTGCAGGCCGCCGCTGAGCAGGGTTTCCAGCATCGAATTGAGATTGCTGTCGCCGGCGCGCACGCGGAAGATGCCGCGCCCGCCCATGCCGTCCAGCGGCTTCAGCACCACCTCGCCGTGCTCGGCCACGAAGCGGCGCAGGTCGGCCTTGTCGCGGGACAGCAGGGTGGGGGCCATGCACTGGCCGAAGTCCAGCGCGTACATTTTCTCGTTGCAGTCGCGCAGCGCCTGCGGGTCGTTCACCACCATCACGCCGGCGCGCTGGGCCAGCGACAGCACCATGGTGTCGTAGATGAACTGGGAGTCGACCGGCGGGTCCTTGCGCATCAGCACCACGTCCACCCCGGCCAGCTCCTGCCAGCGCGCCTCGCCCAGGCTGAACCAGCCGGACGGGTCGTCCTTCACGGTCAGCGGGGCCAGCCGGGCCCAGGCGCGGCCGTCGCGCACGGCCAGGTCGCCCTGTTCCATGTACAGCAGCGCATGGCCGCGGCGCTGGGCTTCCAGCAGCATGGCGAAGGTGGTGTCCTTGGCGATCTTGATGGCGCGGATGGGGTCCATCAGCACGGCGACCGAAAGGGCCATCGTCATTCTCCGGTAGTGGGTGCCCCGTAGACTGGCGCGTTCTTGCCGGGCCGGCGGCGCACCAGGTCGATCGGGTGGGAAGACGCGCATGTTCGCCGAGCCGCGTCACGGCCGGCAAGCTATGTGAAGTCGTGCCGCACGGCTCAACCGCGAGGAATTTGGCTTGACGCCACGGCGGGCAGGCGGTAAACAGCACGGACAATCGTCCGCCCACGAGCGGATGAATAGGTGGGCAATCTTGCGGGATTCTTTTCGTCCACATGGAGCCGACGGCCCTGGCGCTGTCGGCTTCGTGTCTACCTGAGCCTGGGGCGGGTCACAGGGGGGTGTGTGAACTTGAACATAAGTGGAAATGGCCTGGCCGGTCTGAAGGTCATGGTGATCGACGACTCGAAAACGATCCGTCGCACGGCGGAAACCTTGCTGAAGAAGGAAGGTTGCGACGTGCTCACGGCCGTCGACGGGTTCGAAGCGCTCGCCAAGATCTCGGACCAGAAGCCCGCCATCATCTTCGTCGACATCATGATGCCGCGCCTTGACGGTTACCAAACCTGCGCGCTCATCAAGAACAATCCGCAATTCCGGTCGACGCCCGTGATCATGCTGAGCTCGAAGGATGGCCTGTTCGACAAGGCCCGCGGCCGCATCGTCGGCGCCGAGCAGTATCTGACCAAGCCGTTCACGCGCGACGAACTGCTTGGAGCCATCCATCGCCATGTCACGGTGTAAGACCACCATCGACTACAGGGGCTGAGGGGGACCTGTGGCCAATATTCTCATCATCGACGACTCGCCGACCGACGTGCGCGTGTTCACCACGCTGCTGGAGCGCGCCGGGCATACGGTCGATTCCGTCAACAACGCCGAGGAGGGCATCGAGCGCGTGCGCTCGGAACTGCCCGCCCTGGTCATCATGGACGTGATCATGCCCGGCATGAACGGGTTCCAGGCCACGCGCACGCTGACGCGCGACCCTGTGACCAAGGATGTGCCGATCGTGATGATCACCACCAAGTCCATGGAGACCGACCGCGTGTGGGGTTTGCGCCAGGGCGCCCGCGCCTTCATCACCAAGCCGGTGAACGAGAAGGAGCTGCTGGCGTGCATCAACGATCTGCTGCCCAACGCGGCCTGAGGTCTACCCGATGAGCCAGACCTTGTCCCCGTTCGAGATCCTCGCGCGCTACGAGCGGCTGTCGCTGACCCATGCTTCGGATACGCCCGAGAAGCTGGAAGCGCCGGGCCTGTGGCGCGGCATCGGCTACCGCGTGGGTTCGCGCCTGTTCGTCAGCGGCATCGACGAGATCAGCGAACTGCTCGCCGTGCCTTCGCTGACCCCCGTGCCCGGCACCCAGGCCTGGCTGCTGGGCGTGGCCAACGTGCGCGGCAACCTGGTGCCGGTGGTGGACCTGGGGCGCTTCCTGTTCGCCGAGCGCACCCTGCACACCGAGCGCAGCCGCCTGCTGGTGGTGCGCCAGGGCGCCGGCAGCGTGGCGCTGCTGGTGGACGAGGTGTTCGGCCAGCGCACGGTGGATACCGAAGCGCGCCGGGCGGCCGAGCAGGAAGACGATCCGCGCCTGTCGCGCTTCGTCGAGGAAAGGGTAGGAGAACCCCGGCTGGCGGTTTTCAGCATGGGACGCCTGGTGCGTGCCCCGGACTTCCGCCAGGCCGCGGCCTGAGGCAGTAACCGGTAGTGAGTAGGACCGGTGCCGGGTCGCGGCCGGATTGACGGGCTTTGAAATTCCCAACCGATGCCGCAACGACGGCGTGGCGTAGACGGGTGAGGTAACGCACATGAGCACTACAGGGGGCGTCGGCAAGGAGCGGGGCTATACCGGCCTCATCGTCTTGCTGGTGGTCGCGATCGGCTTCGCGGCGCTGGACTTCTTCATGCTTAACGCGAAGAACGGCGAGGACCGCCAGGCCATCGGCCTGACCACGCAGATCCAGGTGTTGTCGCAGCAGACCGCCAAGTACGCGCTGGAGGCGTCGGACGGCAACGTCGACTCCTTCAAGGAGCTGGAAACCAATCGCAACGCGATCGATTCCGCGGTCCAGCGCCTGAATGCCGGCGACACCAAGAGCGGCATGAAGGCCTATGCCGACAACAGCGCCTCCCCGGCCGGCCGCGCGGTGGCCGCGCTGAGCAATGCCTGGAAGCAGCTGGACGCGGACATCGGCAAGATCCTGTCGAACAAGGCCCTGGTGCTGGATTCGGCCCAGCGCGCCGGCACCCTGTCGCGCGAACTGCCCGTGCTGAACTCCAGCATGGAGCAGGTGGTGAACATCCTGCAGCAGCGCGGCGGCAGCGCCGAGCAGACCTACACCTCGGCGCGCCAGATGCTGCTGGCCGACCGCATGATCCGCCGCGTGCAGGAGATCCTGCAGGGCGGCGACGCCTCGCAGCCGGCGGCCGACGGCCTGGCCCGCGACGGCCAGCTCTATGGCGGCGTGCTCAAGGGCCTGCAGGAAGGCAACGCCGAAGTCGGCGTGCGTTCGATGAACGACGCCAACGCCCGCAAGATCCTGGGCGACATGCAGATCAAGTGGGACAGCCTGCAGGACCCGGTGACCAAGCTGGTCGGCGCGGCCGGCAACCTGTCCGAAGTGAAGCGCGCGGGCAACCAGGCTTCGCTGGATTCGCAGAACGTGCTGCTGCGCGCGAACGAACTCTCGGAGCAGATCGGCAAGCTGCCGCTGCGCCGCCTGTTCCCGAACGTGTGGTGGGGCGTGCTGGGCGCCGGCGGCGCCGCCGCCTTCGCCGTGCTGCTGGTGTTCACCCTGGTCCGCGACCAGCGCCGCCGCTTCCAGGAATCGGCCGAGCTGAACCAGCGCAACCAGGAGGCGATCATGCGCCTGCTGGACGAAATGGGCTCGCTCGCGGAAGGCGACCTGACGGTGAAGACCACCGTCACCGAGGACATCACCGGCGCCATCGCCGACTCGGTGAACTACGCCATCGACGAGCTGCGCACCCTGGTGACCACCATCAACGAGACCTCCGAGCAGGTGTCGTCGTCGGCGCAGGAAACCCAGACCACCGCGCGCCACCTGGCCGACGCGGCGCAGAGCCAGGCGGCGCGCATCAGCACGGCCACCTCGGCGATCAACCAGATCGCCAGCCTGATGGACAACGTGTCGAAGGACTCCGCCGAATCGGCCGACGTGGCCGAACGCTCGGTGCGCATCGCCTCGCGCGGCGCCGAAGTGGTGCGCGAAACCATCTCCGGAATGGACTCGATCCGCGACCAGATCCAGGAAACCTCCAAGCGCATCAAGCGCCTGGGCGAGTCCTCCCAGGAAATCGGCTCGATCGTGGAACTGATCAACGACATTGCCGAGCAGACCAACATCCTCGCGCTGAACGCCGCCATCCAGGCGGCCTCGGCGGGCGAGGCGGGCCGCGGCTTCGCGGTGGTGGCGGACGAAGTGCAGCGACTGGCCGAACGCTCGGCCAGCGCGACCAAGCGAATCGAAACGCTGGTGCAGGCGATTCAGTCCGACACCAACGAAGCGGTCAACTCCATGGAGCAGACCACCGCGGAAGTGGTGGCCGGCGCCCGCAAGGCCGAGGACGCGGGCAGCGCGCTGGGCGACATCGAACGCGTGTCGCACGATCTGTCCGCGCTGATTCAGAACATCTCGGCCGCGGCGCGCGAGCAGTCCATCGCGGCGACGGACATCTCGCAGTCGATGAACGCGATCCAGGAAATCACTTCGCAGACCTCGCAGGGCGCGAGCCAGACGGCCGAGTCGATCGGCTACCTGGCCCAGCTGGCCAGCGATCTGCGGCGCTCGGTGGCGCACTTCAAGCTGCCGGGCTGACGACAAGAAACAGGTACGGGCGCGCGCATTCCCATGAGCGCGTCCGAGGACAGGGGGGCAACCTCGACGGTTGCGTGACACGCGTTGCGCGGCCGCTGAGAGGGGCGCATGAGACTTCAAGACCACATCGATTTCACCACCCTGCAGTGGGTCAAGCCCGAGCTTGACGAGACGCTGGCCATCGCCCGTGAGGCGCTGGAGTCCTACGTCGAAAATCCGGGCGACCGCGCCGTCATGCGCTCGTGCGCCGACAGCCTGCACCAGGTGCAGGGCACCCTGCGCATGGTCGAGCTGTACGGCGCCGCGCTGGTGGCCGAGGAAATGGAAAACCTCGCCATCGCCCTGCTCGAAGGCCACGTCACCCAGCGCGAGGAAGCCTATGCCGCGATGATGCGCGGCCTGATGCAGCTGCCGGACTACCTGGAACGCCTTTCGGGCGGCCATCGCGACGTGCCGGTAGTGCTGCTGCCGCTGCTCAACGAGCTGCGCGCCAGCCGCGGGCAGCAGGCGCTGCACGAGTCGGCGCTGTTCGCGCCCAACCTCGAAGCCGCGCTGCCCGACAGCGCTCCGGCCGCGCTCAACCAGGAAGAAGCCGAGCGCATGCACGGCCGCATCGCCGAGCTGCGCCTGCGTTTCCAGCAGCAGCTGCTGGCGTGGTTCCGCGGCCAGTCGGCCGAGCAGCAGCTCGGCGCCATGGTGCAGACTCTCGATGCGATCGCCGCGCGCTGCTACAGCGTGCCGGGCCGCCGCCTGTGGTGGATCACCGCCGGCGTGCTGGAAGGCCTGCAGCAGGGCGTGCTGAAGAACCAGGCGGGCGAAGTGCGCCAGCTGATCGGCAAGGTCGATCGCAGCATCCGCCAGCTGATCGAACAGGGCGAAGCGTCCATGCGCGGCGGCGACGCCGACGAGCTGGCGCGCAAGCTGCTCTACGTGGTGGCCCAGTCCAGGCAGCGCAGCGCACGCATGGACCTGCTGGTGCGCACCTACGGCCTGGACCGCCTGCTGCCCGACGAGGGCGAGCTGGAACACGCCCGCGGCTCCATGTCCGGCCACAACCGCGCCCTGCTGGATTCGGTGGCCAAGGCCATCAAGGAAGACCTGCTGCGCGTGAAGGAGGCGCTGGACCTGTTCCTGCGCCAGGCCAACGCCGATCCCGCCCAGCTCAGCGAACAGACCGGCGTGCTCGAACGCGTCGGCGACACCCTCGGCATGCTCGCCCTGGGCGTGCCGCGCCGCGTGGTGACCGAACAGCGCCGGGTGCTGGAAGACATCGCCAACCGCATGCGCGCCCCGGACGAAGAGCTGCTGCTCGACGTGGCCGGCGCGCTGCTCTACGTGGAAGCCTCGCTCGACGACCACATCGAGAGCCTGGGCGCCGACGAGGAACCCTCGGCCGAAGCGCCGGTGAACATGCTCCCGCGCAGCGAGGCGCGGCACATCCTGTCCACCCTGATGCAGGAAGCCACCGCCAACACCGGCAAGGTGAAGGACGCCATCGTCGCCTTCATCGAATCCGGCTGGCGCCATCAGGAACTGACCGACGTGCCGGGCCTGATGGACGAAGTGTCCGGCGCCATGCGCATGCTCACCGCGCCGCGCCCGGCGGAACTGGCCGAAGGCATCGGCCGCTTCGTCGGCAACGAACTGCTCAGCGACCGCCGCGTGCCCACCAGCGCGCAGATGGACCACCTGGCCGACGCGCTGGCCGCGCTGGAGTACTACCTGGAAGCCGCGCGCGAACACCGCGGCGGCCTGGAACACATCCTGGACGTGGCCGAGCACAGCCTCAGCACGCTCGGCTATTGGCCACCGCCGCCGGTGCGCACCGTGCTGGCCGACGCCGAGCCGGAAGCCGCCGCGCCCGCGCCGGCAGCGGCGCCCGCCGCGTTCACGCCGGACCTGGGCACCGACCACGAACTCACCGAAACCGTCAGCCTCGCCACCGGCAACGACCTCGGCGGCCTGGTGATCGGCGAAGCCGTCACCCCGATGCCGTCGGCGCACGAGCTGGCCGGCCTGCGCCTGGTCGACACCGAGCACGTGCCCGCGCCCGCCGCGTCCGGCGCCAACGACGACGACGACTGGGTCGAGATCGAAGAAGAAGTGCTGGAGCAGGTGCCCTCCGCCGACGCCATCAATGCCCACGCCGGCTTCCAGGTCAGCGTGGACGGCATCGACGACGAGATCCGCGAGATCTTCCTGGAGGAAATGCAGGAAGAGATCGACAACCTGCGCGACGCCGAGCAGAAGTGGCTGGCCGATCCGGAGCGCCTCGAAGCGCTCACCCCGATCCGCCGCTCCTTCCACACGCTGAAGGGTTCCGGCCGCCTGGTCGGCGCCTCGGCGCTGGGCGAGTACGCGTGGAAGATCGAGAACATGCTCAACCGCGTGCTCGATCAGTCGATTCCCGCCAATGCCAATGTGCAGGCGCTGATCCGCCACGCCATCGAGGCGCTGCCGCAGCTGCGCTCCGCGCTGATGGGCGAGGGCGCGCCGACCGCGCCGCTGGCCGCGATCATGGAAACCGCCGACCGCCTCTCCGGCGGCAGCGAACACGCCAGCATCGAGGACTTCAAGCCCGCCGGCACCGAGACGGTGCGCCGCACCGTGCGCCGCCGCGTGCCGCGTTCGCAGCTCGCCGCCGAGGCGATCCCGCCGGCCACGCTCGCGCACGTCGAGCCGGCGCCGGAACCGGTGGTGCACACGCCGGCGCACGAGACCATCGCCGCGCCGGTGCTGCCGCCGGTCGACCCGGTGCTGCTGGAAATCCTGCGCAGCGAAGTCGCCCAGTACCTGCAGACCATCCGCCACGCGATCAACCGCGTCGACGCCGAACTGCGCGTGGACGACGGCCTGCTGCGCGCCGTGCACACGCTGCATGGCGCCATCGCGATGGTCGACATCCCGCTGCTGACCCAGCTGCTGTCGCCGCTGGAAAGCCTGCTCAAGCGCCTGCGCGCGGCCGGCCATCCGCTCTCCGCCGAGGGCGTGAACCTGCTGGGCAAGAGCGCCGATGCAGTCGACTACATCATGGGCCAGTTCGACGCCGAGCAGCCGCAGCTGCCGGAGCTCGACGCGCTGATCCGCCGCCTGTGCGAGCTGCGCGACGCGCAGCCGGAGCCGCAGGTGGCCCACGTGCTGTTCGAGCCGCTGGCCGACGACCTCGCCGCGGAAGGCGAGGTCGACGACGGCGCGCTCGCCGCCGCGCTGGACGCCGCCATGCCGGTGCAGCCGGGCGAGACGCACGCGCCGCACGACGCCGCGCCGGCGGCCGAAGCGCCGGTGGACGCATTCACCGCCGAGCTGATGGCCGCGCTGGGCAGCTTCGACGCCGAACTGCCGGTACACGAAGCCGGCACGACGCACCACGCCGCCGCGCCGGTGGCGGAAGAAGACGATTTCGCCGCGCTCTACGGCGACCTCACCGCCGAGGAGCCGCAGCACGCGGAAGCGGTGGAAGACCCGAACGAGATCGTGGTCGAGAACACGCTGTCCTTCGATGGCCACGCGATCGAACCGATCGGTCTTTCCGGCGCGCATCCGGGCGCCGCCGAACACATCGAACTCTCGCTCGACGCCGTCGAGCCGGCCGAAGCGCACCTGGTCGACGCCCATGCGCTGGTCGGGACGGAGCAGCCGGCCGAAGCCTTCACGCATGCGACGCTGGAACCGGCGCTGGCCGAAGGCGAGATCGAAGAGATCGAAGTCGGCGACGTGATCGAGAGCGAGCTGGCCGATTTCCTCGGCAGTTCCGAGCCGCTGGCGAATCTCGCCGAGCCGGTCGCGGGGCTGGCCGACGAGCCGGCGGCCGCAGCGGCGCACGTCGAAGAGACCTCGCTGGCCGATGCCGAGCCGGTGGTCGAACACGAGCACGTCGAGGCCGTGCACGCCGAGCCCGCTCATGTCGAGCCGGAACATATCGAGGCGGAGCGCATCGAGGCGGCGCACATCGAGGCGGCGCTGTTCAAGGCCGAAGAGATCGAAGAACCGGCGCCCGAAGCAACCCGCGCGCCGCAGCACGACCTCAGCTCCGAATACGCCGGCAGCTGGACCAACGACCAGATCGACCCGGACCTGCTGGAGATCTTCGCCGAGGAAGCGCGCGAGATCCTCGACCACTCCGACAGCGTGCTGGCGCAGTGGCGTGCCGAGCCGGCCGAGCCGGAACACATGGCCAGCCTGCAGCGCGACCTGCACACGCTGAAGGGCGGTGCGCGCATCGCCGGCATGGTGCCGGTGGGCGATCTCACCCACGCCATCGAAACCTTGCTGGAAAGCCCGGCCGGCCACGATCCGGCGCGCCAGGGCGAGCTGATCCGCGCGCTCGAAGCCGGCTTCGACGCCCTGCACGGACTGGTGCAGCGCGTGTCGCAGGGCCGCGGCGTGGAATACCCGCAGGCGATGATCGACCGCTTCCTCGGCCTGGCCGGCGAAGCGAAGCCCTCGGTCGAACACGCCGAACCGGCCGGCCTCGCCGCCGAACCGGCCGATCGCGCCCATCTGCCCGAGCTGCTGCCGGAAGAAGGCCAGTTCGACGAGATGCGCGGTCCGCAGGAACAGATCCGCGTCCGTTCCGAACTGCTCGACACCCTGGTCAACCATGCCGGCGAGGTGGCGATCTACCGTTCGCGCCTGGAACAGCAGGTGGCCGGCTACCGCTTCAACCTGGTCGAGCTGGACCAGACCGTGCAGCGCCTGCGTAGCCAGCTGCGCATGCTGGAAATCGAAACCGAAGCGCAGATCATCGCGCGCTTCCAGCGCGAGCACCGCGAAGCGGGCATGAGCGTGTTCGATCCGCTCGAGCTGGACCGCTACTCGCAGTTGCAGCAGTACTCGCGTGCGCTGGCCGAGTCGGTATCCGACCTTGTCTCCATCCAGAGCATGCTGGACGAACTGACCCGCCAGGCCGAAACGCTGCTGATCCAGCAGTCGCGCGTCAGCTCCGAACTGCAGGATGGCCTGCTGCGCACGCGCATGCTGCCGTTCGACACCATGGTGCCGAACCTGCGCCGCACCCTGCGCCAGGCCGCACAGGAGCAGGGCAAGAGCGCGCAGCTGTTCGTGGAAGGCGCGCACGGCGAAATGGACCGCACCCTGCTGGACCGCCTGAAGGCGCCGTTCGAGCACATGCTGCGCAACGCCGTGGCGCACGGCATCGAGTCGCCGGAAGAACGCCGCAAGGCGGGCAAGCCGGCCGAAGGCGCGGTGCGCATCCGGGTGGCGCGCGAAGCCACCGAGGTGGTGGTGCGCGTGACCGACGACGGCCGCGGCCTGGACCGCGAGGCCGTGCGCAAGCGCGGCATCGAGCGCGGCCTGCTGCGCGCCGACGCCAAGCCCAGCGACGACCAGCTGCTGGCCCTGATCACCCAGCCGGGCTTCTCCACCGCCAGCAGCGTCACCCAGCTGGCCGGACGCGGCGTGGGCATGGACGTGGTGGCCAACGAGATCAAGCAGCTCGGCGGCTCCATCGCGGTGGAATCGCAGGCCGGCCAGGGCACCACCTTCGTGCTGCGCCTGCCGTTCACCCTGGCGGTGACGCAGGCGATCCTGGTGCGCATCGGCGAATCGAACTTCGCCATCCCGATGACTTCGGTGCAGGGCGTGGCCCGCATCAGCCCGGCCGACCTTACCGAACGCCTGGCCGCGTACGAGCCGAGCTTCCCGTATTCGGGCGAGCAGTACGGCATCCACGACCTGGCCGAACTGCTGGGCATTCCCGCCGGCCATCCGGGCGACGAGCAGCTGCCGCTGCTGCTGACCCGCGCCGGCGACCTGCGCGCGGCGATCCGCATCGACGCCGTGATCGGCTCGCGCGAGATCGTGGTGAAGTCGGTCGGCCCGCAGGTGAGCTCGGTGCCGGGCATCCTCGGCGCCACCATCATGGGCGATGGCTCGGTGCTGATCATTCTCGATCTGCCGCCGCTGGTGCGCCACGGTATCGTGCGCCGCCAGGAGCGCCTGGCCGAAGGCCTCAGCGCCGTCGAAATGCCGGTGGTGGAAGAAGAGCGCGTGCGTCCGCTGGTGATGGTGGTCGACGACTCCATCACCATGCGCAAGGTCACCGGCCGCGTGCTGGAACGCCACGAATACGAAGTGCACACCGCGAAGGACGGCCTCGATGCGCTGGAAAAACTGCACGAGCGCGTGCCCGACCTGATGCTGCTCGACATCGAAATGCCGCGCATGGACGGCTTCGAGCTGGCTGAGCAGATGAAGGCCGACCCGCGCCTGCGCAACGTGCCGATCATCATGATCACCTCGCGTACCGGCGATAAGCATCGCCAGCGCGCGTTCGACATCGGCGTGGACCGCTACCTCGGCAAGCCGTACCAGGAAATCGAGTTGCTGGCGCAGATCAGCGAAGTGCTGGAGCAGCGTGCGCTGCAGGACCAGGCCACGGAGTCCGCCCATGGCTGAAGCCCCGGCAGTCGCTCTGCTGTTCGACGACGCGGAACTCGGGGCGCATCTGCGCGAAGCCTTGCGCGAGCGCGGTGCACGCATCGTGCACGAAGGCGCGCTGGGTACGCTGAGCCGCGAAGTGATCCACGGCACCGGCGCCCAGGTGGTGGTGGTGAACCTCGACGACGAAGCGGCCGACGGCATCGACCGCCTCTACGACGTGATCGACGGCGACCATCCGCGCGTGGTGTTCAACGATGCCCAGGCCAGCCGCGGCCTGGACGGCTGGGACCGCGCGCGCTGGGCCCGCCATCTGGCGGTGAAGGTGCTGGCGGACGGCGATATCGATCCGCCGCGTCCGGCCGATGCCCTGGCGGTCGAAACGCCGGTGGTGCATGAGCCGGTGGCGGTGGCTGCTGTGGCTCCGGTCGCTGCCGTAGCGTTGGCAGAAACGTTTGAAGAACCGGCAGCCGAAGCCGAGCCGGCCACGCTGGCCGAGATCGAGCCGGTGGCCGACCTCACGCTGATCGACGAAGCGCCGGAGATCCTGCTTTCGCCGGTGGTCGGCGAAGCCGCCGACGTTTCCGAATCGCTCGCCGCCGAACTCGAAGCACTGCTCGCCGCCGATACGGACGAGCCGGCCGACGACGACTTCGGCAGCGGCCTGAAGCCCATCGCCGAAGACGCGCCGCCGCTGCACGACGGCATGTTCGGCGCCGACTTCGGCGCGGACTTCCTCGCCGACACGCAAGGCCATGCGCCGCTGCCGCCCGTGCACGAGGACCTCGTCGCCGCGGTGCCGCCGCCGGTGCGCGAAGAACTCACCGCCAGCCTTCCCGACGAGCCGCTGGCTGCGCCGCCGAGCGCGCCGCGTCCGTCGTTCCAGCTCGACCATCTGGCGCTGGCGCCGCTGGACGACAGCTTCATGCCGGCCGACACGCCGATCAAGGTGGAGAAGATGTCCACCGCCGAAGCGTTGCATGCGAGCTGGTCGCTGGTCGACGAGGACGCCCCGCTGGCCGAAGCGCCCGCGCCGGAGTTCGCCATCGAGAAAGTGAGCGCCGCCGACTTCCTCGCGCCCGACGTGGAGCTGGTGGACGAGGCGCCGCTGATCGAACCGGGCATGACGCTGGAGCTGGTCTCCATCGAGGAAGCCATCGCGCCGCGCGAGGAGTACTCGCACGAAGTGCACCTGGGCGAACTCGACAGCGCGCTGGGCCGCGTGCTGCTGCTGGGCGCGACGGTGGACAGCACGGATTCCGTTTGCGCGTTCCTTGCCGCCTTGCCGTCCAGCCTGCGCATGGCCGTGCTGCTGACACAGCACCAAGGCGCCGCTTCGGTCGATATGTTGTCCGAGCGCCTGTCCAAGCATTCCGCACTGCCCGTGCGCATCGCCAGCCACGGCCAGCGCGCCCGCGCAGGCGAAGTGCTGCTGGTGCCTGCCAACCGCCAGGTGCGCTTGCTGCGCGATGGCCGTATCGAATGCGAGGCGGTGGATGTGGCTTCGTTCCAGAACCCGTCCATCGACAGCGCGTTCACCACGGCGGCCAATGTGTTTGGCCGCGATGCCGTGGCCATCGTCTTCGCCGGCCCCGGCACCGATGCGGTAGCGGGCGCGCAGGCCGTGCACGACCGCGGCGGCCGCGTGTGGGTCGAGCGGGCCTCCGGCGACCATTACGCCGACATGGTGCACGGCGTGGAAGCCGAACGCCTGGCAAGTTTCACCGGAACGCCGTTCGAACTGGCGGCACGTTTGATCGAAGAGGAAGTCCAGCGATGAGCGAGCAGCCGTTGCCGCGCGAGATCCGTTGCGTACTGGTGCCGGTAGGCCATCTGCGCCTGTTGCTGCCCAACGCGACCGTGGCCGAAGTGATCACCTTGCCGACGCCGGAGACGGTGGAAGGCGCGCCGGAGTGGCTGCTCGGGCGCATTGCCTGGCGCGGCTGGCGCGTACCGCTGGTGTCGTTCACCAAGCTGGCCGGCGCGGAAGAGGGCGACCCGTCGCTCGCAATGCGCGTGGCCGTGCTGAAGGCGCTGGGCGGCAATCCGAAGCTGCCATTCGTGGCGGTGGTCACGCAGGGTTTTCCGCGACTGACGACGTTGAATGCGGAGCTGATCATTCCGACTCACGATGGGACGGAGTTGCCGGCGGGTGTCAAGGCGCAGGTGCTGGTGCGCGATGATGTGGCGGTGATTCCGGATCTTGAGGGGATTGAGGAGCAGTTGACGGAGATGTTGGAGTTGGCGGGCTGACCTAGCGTTGTTCGAGCGCCTGGTTGGGCGCTTTGGTTTGGTTCGTGGTGGTGTCCAGGGAAACCAGTGGAGTGGTTTTGGGACTATCCCTAGAGAGGGAAAATCATGGATGAGGGTTTGATCACGTTCGACGGCGAGGCTGCCGTAGAAGATTTCGATATAGGGCCGAGGTTGCGGTGCAGCCTCGGCTTTTTTGTGGGTAAAAATCTGTCGGCAGCGTAGAAGCTATCCCAGCCTCCGGTCTCAGGCGGAGCTGACAGCTCCAATAGGGGGAATAGAACATGAAGTTCTTGGGTCGTCTGATTCGTTGTCTGGCCGTCATGCTTTGGCTAGCCGCACCTGCCGCCATGGCGCAATTCAGCGTGCCACCGGATGTCGGTGTTTACGACTACGGTTTCGTGCGCTGCGACGTGCCGCACTTCGGTTATGGCTCTCGCGCGGAAGCCGAGCAGGTCGGCGCGAACTATTACTACAAGACGGGCAATTGCTCGGCATACGTCAGCCAGCCTGGGCCTTGGGCGTCGAATACGTACCAGACAGGCGGCATTTGCGGCGGCTCGGATGTCTATCAGTACTTCTACCTTGGCGTGGATTACTACTCGCGCGCCAGTGATGGCGTGACTTACACCGCGGGTTCCGGCTGCGCTGATACCTATCACGACGGCATGGTGGTCATCATGCAGCGGCCGGCAGCATGCCCGCTGGGTTATGGCGCCAATGATACGACCAAGCTCTGCGATCCGGCGGGGCTGATCGATCCGAACAAGAACAACAACTACTGCAAGGCGGGTTGCAACGGCACGGACCCCATCCATTCCCGCACCGGCATCGTGCTGGAGCACGAGGTCGATTATCAGGGCGAGGGGAAGCTCGAACTCAGCCGCTACTACAGCAGCTGGTCGGGCCAGTTCGATACCACCTATTTCGGATCGCAGTGGCGCCATAACTTCAGTCAGCGGGTATCGGTGGTGACGTCCGGTGGCAAGACGGTGGCGACCGTCTATCGGCCCAATGGCGATCGTTATCACTATCAGCAGGATGCCAATGGCGCGTGGGTCGGCGATGCCGATGTGGCGCTCAAGTTGACGTCCACCGTCGATGGCTCGGGCAACATCACCTCTTGGTCTGTGCTGGGTCCAAGCGGAGAGATCGAGTCCTACAATGGCAGCGGCCTGCTGACGGCGATTCAGTGGCACGATCAGCACCGCCTGACGTTTACCTACAACGGCATCCGGCTCTATCAGGTTACCGACGAGAAAGGGCGTGCGCTCACCTTCAAATACGGCGCGGCGCCGTACGTCAGCGACCAGCGCATTGTGGAAGTGGACGCCCCGAACGGGCTGGCGATCACGTACACCTACGCGGATAACGCGGACGTCATTACTGGCGTGAAGTACGCGGGAACCCTGGATGGCAACGCCATCGCCATCGCCAGCACCAAAACCTATGTCTATGCCGATGGCAATCCGTCCCGGATTGCCCTGGTCGGCCTGATCGACGAACAGGGTCAGCGCACCGGCACCTGGGGCTATGACAGCGTCGGTCGCGGCATCATGTACGTGAATGGTGCTGCCACGGATTTCGCACGAAAGACCCAGCTGGCCTACAACGGGGACGGTTCGACGACCGTCACCAATTGGATTGATGGTGCAGCCGGGCTCTCATTTGCCCGCACGTTCAATTTCAATGTACTTCATGGCGTGGCGCATATCGCCTCGTCCACTTGCACCGGATGCACCTCGCCGGCGATTCAACTGCCCGGCGTCGCCACCATGCCCGCTCTGGCGTCCTACGATGCCAACGGCTACCCGTCGCAGACCAAGGATTTCAATAACAACCTGTCGACCTTTCAGTACGACGGTGCCAGCGGTTTGAAGGTGCAGGAAGTCGAGGCATCCGGTACCGCTAACCAGCGCACGATCAACACCACCTGGGATACGGCACTGCGCGTGCCGTTGCTGAAGGTGTCGCTGGACAACCAAGGCAACACCTTTGCCAGGCAGGGCTGGGAATACAACAGCCGGGGCCAGGTCATGGCCAGCTGCGAGATGGATCCCCAGTTGGCAGGAAGCTACACCTGCACACGTAGCGGAACAGCGCCGGCGGGCGTGCGTCGCTGGACCTACACCTATTGCGAAGCCGTGGATGGCACGCAATGCCCGGTATTGGGATTACTGCTGTCGAGTGACGGCCCGAGAACCGATGTCGCCGACATCACCACGTACAGCTATTACCTCACCACCGATGAGAGTGGCTGCACCACCATAGGCGGCGTCTGCCATCACGCCGGTGACCTGTATCAGGTGACCGACGCGGCGGGCCACATCTCGACGTATCTCGCCTATGACAAGGGCGGGCGCGTCACGCGGTCGCGCGATGCCAACGGTGTGGTCACGGACAGGGTTTACCACCCGCGTGGCTGGTTGGTGCGGACGATCGTCCGCGCCAATGCGGATGGCTCAGCTTCGGCGAATGACGCCGTCACCGCGATGGAGTACGACGCGACGGGGACGGTCCACAAGGTCACCGATGCCGATGGTGTCGCAGTCACCTATACCTACGATGTCGCCCACAGGCTGACGGATATCACCGATGCCCTGGGCAACCGCGTGCACTACACGCTCAATGCACTGGGTGCCAAGACCAAGGAAGAGACGTTCGACGCGAACGGCACGCTGCGCCGCTCGCTGGCCCGCAGCTATAACACGCTGGGGCAGCTGGTGGGGATCAAGGATGGTTTGAACCACACGGTATTCGACGCCAGCTTCAGCGACAGCTACGACGGCAACGGCAATCTCGTGCGCAGTGCGGATGCGCTGGGTATTCAGCGCAAGCAGGGCTATGACGCGCTCGACCGTCTGGTCAGCACCGTCGATAACTACAACGGTGCGGATCAAGCCACGCAGAATACGCAGAGCGTGTTCGCCTATGACCCGCGGGACAATCTCCAGGGCGTCAGCGATCCCGATGGTCTTAATACCACCTACGACTATGATGGTTTGAACAACGCCAAGGCGCTGCATAGTCCGGATACGGGCACGTCCAGCTATCTCTACGACGCTGCCGGCAATCGGATTCAGGCGACGGACGCCAGGGGCGTGGTCAGCCAGAGCGCCTACGACGCGCTCAATCGAATCACCGCCACTACTTATCCGACGGTCAGCGCCAACGTCAGTTATCGTTACGACGAGGCTAACTCAGTCACAGGTTGCGCGAGTTCCTATTCAATAGGGCGCTTGACCAGCGTGGTGGAGACGGCTGTAACCACGGTCTATTGCTATGACGCCCGTGGCAATGTCGTGCAGAAGCGCCAGACCCAAGGCATGAACGTCGATACGGTCAGCTACACGTACACCTTGGCCGACCGTCTCGCGAGCACCCGGACGCCTGATAACACATTCATCCAGTATGGCCGCGATGGCGTGGGTCGTATTAGCACCGTCACTGCGCAGCTGCCGGGGGCTACGAACGCCAGTAATGTCGCCACCAATGTCGCCTATCTGCCGTTCGGTCCGATCGCGACGTACACGCTGGGCAATGGCCAGACGATCACTCGGACCTATGACGCCAACTACGCAGTGACTGACGTCGTCAGTCCCGCGCTGAATTTGCACTTTGCACGCAATGCCATGGGCAACATAGCAGCTTTGGGCAATGCTCCGGGCGCCAATCCAGCGATCGAAGCTTATAACTACGATCCATTGCATCGCCTGATTGGCGTGAAGGATGCTCAGGGGCGAGCCATAGAGACGTACAGCTATAACAAGACGGGCGACCGCCTTAGCAAAGCAAGCAACGGGTTAGCCACCGGCACCTATGGCTACCAAGCAGGCACTCATTGGCTGACGAGCATCGGAAGCAGCGTTCGGACGTACGACGCCAACGGCAATACGACGGGCAACTCTATCGGTGGCGATGTCTTCGGCTATGGCTACAACGACCGTAATCGCATGGTGGTGGTGCAGAAGAACGGGCAGACCGTCGTCAGTTCTACGTACAACATCATGGGGCAACGCGTAGCCAAGGCGGCGATTGCAAATCAACGCTTTGCCTATAGCGAAAGGAGTGGGTTACTTGGCGAGTACGGAACGACAAGTCGAAACTACGTATGGCTAGATAACACACCAGTTGCGGTAGTAGAAAGTGATGGCGCCCAGAGCTCTATGAGCTATCTGCATGCAGACGGGTTGGACGCACCGCGGGTAATCACTAATGTCTCAGGAGCTACTGTTTGGCAGTGGGCGTATCAAGGTAATCCTTTTGGTGAATTGGCAGCTTCAGGAGATTTGACTTTGAACCTGCGCTTCCCGGGCCAGTATTACGACAATGAGGCCGGGACCATCTATAACCTGAATCGCTTCTTCTGTCCTGAATGCGGTCGCTACATACAGAGTGATCCTATAGGTCTTGGCGGAGGAATTAGTACATACGCCTATGTTGGCTCCGCTCCGCTCACGCACGTTGACCCTCTTGGGCTACAGGATGGTTCGACCACGGTAGACGCATACTGCCTGCGCTATGGGGCGGCAGCTTGTGCAGAAGCGGTAGGCGGTAAAGTTGGGGGAGGGATGAGCGCGGGGACGGCGATAGGCATAGGCGCTGGCGTCGCTACCGGTGTAGGGGCTGGGGTGCTTTCTCGCTCGTGCCCCAAGAGCGATGGGCCTGATTGTTACGACCGCTTTGAAAGGGAAGCTCATCGGTGCATGCGCTGGGAAGGAAGAGGCCCTCCCGACGATCCTAATCGATGGGCTAGAGCCTGTGTCGAAAGGGCGGCCTACCGTCGGACCTTGTGCATCAAGGGTGTTGAAGATGAGCCTCCGGCTTGGTCGGACGCTGACTTGAGGTGAGGAAATGGATACGGAAGATAGTGGAATACAGGTACATCGCACCTTCTTCCCTGGCGGGGAGGTGATGTCTGAATGGGTTGAAAAAGATAGTCTTCTTCATGGCTGGAGGCGCCACTGGTTTAAAAACGGAAGATTATTTTCTGAGGCCGAGTATCGCGATGGTCAATCGCACGGCGTCATTCGAGAATGGACCGAATCTGGTCAGCTTACGCTTCAGGCTATCTATAAGGCCGGAAAATTGGACGGTCGCTATCAGTCGTGGTGGGATGACGGCGAGAAAAAGGAAGAGGGATTCTATGTTCAGGGAAGAAGGCAGAGAGGCTATCGTTGGTATCGACCGAACGGCGAACTTTGGAGGGAGTCAACCGTCGAAGGGTCAGATTGGACTCCCCCTGATTTCACGGACACCTAAAAGCGGGGACAATCCTCGCACGGAGGTGTTCGATGGAGAAGCGCCAGAAGTTCGGTGCTGAGTTCAAACGCGAGGCCGTTCGTATTGCCTTAGGACATCGCATGAAGTACGCAGACGGGAGCATGGTTAGACTCGGTGATCGAGTGAGATTTGAACCTAATCTCACTGGAGTCGTAGTTTGCTCTGTGGATACGAGCGAGTACATGGAAAAGTATCCGAGAGATCAATGGGTTTCATACTTGAAGCATGGAGTTCTCATAGAAACGTTAGAAATTGGGCTAGTTCATCTGGAGGAGAATGATGTAGCTCTTCAGAAAGAAGAATGAGGAGTTAAGAATTAAGAATGCTAGATGCGCTATGGATGGGGGCGGGACAAGTTTCTTGTCGCCTCTGTCGGCCTCTCCCTTTGTGGCTGAGTCTATGAGAGCAATCCTGCCATCCTCCTTTATTGGCCTCGTCCTTCTGGCCTGCGTATCCGCGGTTGCTGCTCCATCGAGCGCTGTTGACTGCGCGGATCGCGAATCGCGAGTAAGCATCAAGCCTGTCGCCCGGCAACAGCTGGACATTGAAGGGGGCAAGTTCTCCTATGGCGTCTTCGTCATATCCAACGGGGCAAGTAAGCCTGTCAGGCTGTATGACCGCGATGAGGGGCCAGGTGATGTTAAATGCGCTATGGACGGGCTTGAGCTCGATCCTCCTGGTTTCTAGGTGACTGCTCGGGGCAAGTTAACTACTCTCATCCCCTTTATCCGTGACGGTGCTTGAATAAGGGGCCGGATGTTATTAAGTGTGAATCGTTCCTGGTGGACGTATTTAATTACCTCCGGCCCCTGCTTTAGGCCCCTTATTTCGAAGAAAAGGTGTGCGCTTGGAAATGGCTATGATGATTCAGTTCTATATTCGCATAGAGGGGGTGGAGTCGAGGCTCGATGCTATTCCCCAGGATTTCTTAGGGGCTTTGGGTGGTGGCTTCGTTGAGCGAAGAGGTAGTGGTCGACCGCTGACTAACTCACGGCTTCGATATTGGATGAGCAGTAAGGTCGAAAGTACATTTGAGAGCCTGGCGGCCGATTTGATCGTATTCCTAAGGCGCGTGCTTGATCTGCCGCGTGTTGACGCGGAGTTGGAGGTTACGGTCGTGGTGGTGGCTGCCTGCCATGAAGATGATGAGAGGCCGGGATTCTATCTTGGGGCTGAGCTAGTCCGCCTGATCGGCTTACTTGGTGCGAGTATCGATTACGACGTCGTTCCATATCTTCGCTAAGGAGAGGCGCAGACTTCTTTGGCTGCTCTGCCTGTAGGCAGATGTTCATGCGGGGAGTACTGGATGGTGTGCCCAATCTCCATCGTGCTTCTGTGGGACGAGGGCGCGACATGGAAGGGTTGCGTCGGATCGCTGACGGAGTACGCCTGACCCAGTAAGAAGGTCATCATTCACACCAGGGATGAGTGGCAGTTCTTCTATCTTCTGGATGAAGTAATCGGCAGCAGTGCGAGCCGAACTCAGTTATTCAGACTAATCCTTGTGGATATTGCCAAGTGCAATATTCCGTCGGAGCCGTTCTCCTTGGAGTCGCTAGAAAAGTCCGAAGCCTTGCGATAGCTGCGCGCGCTTGTTGCGCCCCCTTGGATTGAACTCCTGAAAGTCTTCTACGCGACAAATTTCTGCTCCTCAATCAGTCGCCAACAGCCCGGTCACTCCCTCCTCTTTAATTTTCAGACTGCGCCTATACGGCGCCGACGACGATTGGGCGCTTCGTCACATCTGATAATCATGCCGTCGTAGAACACTACGAGCACGGCCTGGTTGCTGTTACAACCACGGCTATGCAGGCATATGCAGCATGCAAAGTCCTGCGCGCGGAACCGGACGGCCGCTGCTACTTCGAGCGACGCGATCTCTCGCGCCGTAGACCTGACATTTGGAAATTTGAGGGCTTTATGAGGGAATTAATCGGTTTCGAGATAAAGCATGACGACGATGGCTCGTGTCAGTTGTGCATGGAACTTCAATCCGGTCTCTATGCGGGGCGTGGCTCTGCGTATTTCGACCCCAGGTTCCTTCTGGAAAAGGCCAAGGAAATGGCGGTTTATCCTCTGCCGGAGCATGGGGTGGAATTTTTCGGTGGGTATCTGGATGCGAATGATCTGACGAAACTGAGGTGGCGGCACGTCGATCTATCGGTGCGCTCCACGGGATTCCTGGGTGAGATCGGCTTGCGGGCGGCGGTGGCGGAGCCGTCGGATGATGGGAAGACCATTCGCAGCTATACCTTCGTTGAAATAGCCACCGACTACGCGCAGCTGTCCACATTGGCGGAGGGGTTGGTGGCTCTGGTCGAAGGGCGGGATGATTCGTTCGCCATGGAGTTCAATACGGGGCGCGGGCGACAGGGAAGGGTGTACTGATCGATTCCTTGGCCTCAAACAGGCGCGAGTGCGGACGATGAAGAAGAAAGGCGAGCGGCCGAACAGGTATCCATGGGAAGCATGGATCATGCTCGCCATTCTTCCCTTCATCATCATCGTTGGAACAATCTGCAGTGCGCTGATCGTGTATGGCCACTTCGTTTGGAAGTAGGGCACAGGCACGGTGAGCCGATCACTAACTGTTAACACACCCTTGCTACTCTCGCCCCGACCAACAGCCAAGGAGCAAGACATATGCAAAGGATATCCACCGCCGCCCTGCTGGTTCTCTCCGTCGCCGCCATGCCGGCCTTCGCCCAATCGGATCGCGAAGTCGTCGAAGACATGGTCACGCGCTCCGCCAATGTCTGTCCTGGACATAGCGCCGACCGCACCACTCCTACCGTAAAGTCCGTGCCCGTGGGCGCACTGCGGGTGATGCTGGAGCGCGGGCTGGTGATGTGTCCCGATCGCCGCCTCGACGCCGATGCGCCCGCCGCCTTTTATGGCCGCGTAGGCGTGTTCACCTGGAACCCCGAGGTGAAGGAAGGTTCGGCCGTGATCGTGAAGCAGATCGATGCGATGACGCGCAAGGACGATTACCCGCAGGACACGCTGGTGTGGGATGCGAAGGGCAATGCGTTGAAGCAACGCACCGTGCCTGCGTTCGAGGCGAAGCCGGGTGCCGCGGTGCTTTACCACGTGCGGTAAAGCGAAGGTATTGATGGACCGACTCGATTGCGGCGCGCCATCTTGGCGCGTCGTTTTTCTGAGCCGCTTCAAATATCCCCATGCAACGCCTGCAACGCCGCCAACGCCGCCAACCCCGCCGTCTCAGTCCGCAAAATCCTCGGCCCCAACCGCAACCCCTGAAACGCCGCCGTACTTAGCGCCCCCCCATCCCGCTCCCCCAACCCACCTTCCGGCCCAACCACCAACACCCCACCACTCGCCGGAAAATCCAACGCCCGCGCCTGCACCGTACCTTCTGGCAACAACGCCAGACGCAAGGCCCCATCATCCGCCGGCAGATCCCGCAACCAGGCTTCCAGCGACAACGCCGGCACAATCTCCGGCACCACCGCGCGCCCACTCTGCTCGCATGCGCTCTGCGCCACCGCACGCCAATGCGCCAGGCGCTTCTCCGCCCGCGCCGCATCGAGCTTCACCTCGGACCGCTCCGTATGCAGCGGCACGATGCGCGCCACGCCCAGTTCCGTGGCCTTCTGCACGATCAGATCCATCTTCTCGCCACGCGCAATGCCCTGGGCCAGCGTCAACCGCAACGGCGATTCGTTATCCACGCGCTGGCTGGACGCCACGCGAACGCTCACTTCGCGCTTGCCCACCGCAACGATGACGGCCGCATAGTCCTGCCCATCGCCATTGAACAGCACCAGCGCGTCGCCAACCGTCATACGCAGAACGCGCGCCACGTGTTCGCCAGCCTGGGCGGGCAGGGCGAATTCGGTATCGATGGCGAGGGGCTGGTCGACGTGGATGCGGATGGTGCGCATGGCGGGAAGCTTTCGGGAAAGCGCCATTTTACCCACGACCATGGAGCTGAACGACGGTATTGCCCTCCGGCTCCAGGCGGTTGCCGATGGCGTCCGGCAGGCGCAGCATCGTTGAACCCACGGCTTCCTGAGGGCCGAGTCATGTCCAAGTCCCCCCTGCTTATCGCCGCCTTGCTGGCCATGCTGGCAAGTTCAGCCTCGGCGCAGGACGCCAAGGCGCCCACCCAGGATGCCCGCACCCGGCGCATCGAGGGCCTGGAAACCATGCCGTATCCGCCACCGGCGAGCAGCGCCCATGGCGGCCAGCAGGTAGGTACCGATCACAACTGCCTGCGCCAGACCGGCAGCCATATCCCGCCGAAGCAGGGCCAGTGCATTCCCGCGCCGGGCCGGACTTACAACAAGCAGGATATCGACCGCACGGGCGAACAGAAGCTTGGGCCGGCGCTGCGAAAGCTCGATCCGAGCGTAGGCGGGCACTAAGGCTGGGCAATGGCGCGCTCGATGCCGGCGATGGCCACGTCGACCAGGTGATCCAGCTCGTCCGTGCTCACCACATAAGGCGGCATGAAGTAGACGACGTTGCCCAGCGGCCGCAGCAGCGCGCCATGTTCCAGCCCATGCAGATATACGCGCAGGCCGCGCCTTTCCTCCGGCGGATAGGGTGCACGCGTTGCCTTGTCCCGCACCAGCTCCACCGCCGCAATCATCCCGGTCTGCCGCACGTCGGCCACATGCGCATGCTCGCGCAGCGGCGCCAGCCGGCGCGCCAGATGCGCCGCCAGCACCCGGTTGCGCTCCAGCACCGGCTCGTCGCGGAAAATATCCAGCGTCGCCAGCGCCGCACGGCAGGCCAGCGGATTGCCGGTATAGCTGTGCGAATGCAGGAACGCCTTGCCGGCGTTGTATTCGGCGTAGAACGCCTCGTACACCGGCTCCGTGGTGAGCACGGCCGACAGCGGCAGAAAGCCGCCGGTAAGCCCTTTCGACAAGCACATGAAATCCGGCGACACACCGGCCTGCTCGCAGGCGAACAAAGTACCGGTACGCCCGAACCCCACCGCGATTTCATCCGCGATGAAATGCACGCCGAACTCATCGCACAGCGCACGCAGCCCGCTGAGATACGACGGGTGATACATCCGCATGCCGCCGGCGCATTGCACCAGCGGCTCCACGATCACCGCGCAGGTTTCATGCGCATGCCGTTCCAGCAACGCCCGCAGATCGCCGAGCCGCCGCGCCGCATAAGCTTCCGCGCTTTCCCCGGCTTCCGCGTCGTACGCATCCGGCGAAGGCGCCAGGATCGGCGTCAGCAACAGGGGTGCATAGGTCTTGCGATAAAGCGCCACGTCGCTGACCGATAAAGCCCCCAGCGTCTCGCCGTGATAACTCCCGCTCAGCGCGATAAACCGCGTTTTCTGCCCGCGGCCCTGATTCAGCCAATAATGGAAACTCATTTTCAGCGCGACTTCGATCGCCGCCGAACCGTTATCGGCCAGAAACACCCGCTCCAATCCGGCGGGTGTGATCGCCGCCAGCCGTTCCGCCAGTTCAATCGCCGGCTCATGCGTGAATCCGGCGAAAATCACGTGCTCCAGCGTATCCAGCTGTTCCTTCAGCGCCGCGCCGATGCGTGGGTTCGCATGCCCGAACAGGTTGGTCCACCACGAGCTGATGCCGTCCAGATAGCGCCGCCCGTCCGCATCCACCAGCCACGGCCCTTCGCCGCGGACGATGGGCAGCAGCGGCACGGCGCCGGCGTGGTCGTGCATCTGGGTGCAGGGGTGCCAGAGATGGCGGAGGTCGCGCGCGGCGAGGGTCTGGTTGCGGCTTTCGTTCGGGCTCATCCGGGTATGATCGGGGTTCGGCGCCGGCTGCCTCAAGCCCGCCTGTCCGTTGGAGCTCCCCCCTGGAGTCAGATTTGTTGATCCGGTTGCGCACCGTTCTGCTGTTCCTGTTGCTGCTGTGTGCCCTGGCCTGGCTGGTGGCGTACCTGCCGGCAAGCTGGGTGCGGCCGCAGCTGGAGGCGCGCCTGCACGGCCTGCGCCTGGAAGGGCTGAGCGGCACCTTGTGGGACGGCCATGCCGAGCGCGTGCTGGCCCCGAGCGGCGGCGACCTGGGCCAGTTCGACTGGCAGCTGTCGCGCCGCGCCTTGCTGGGCGAGACCCGGCTGGGCGTCGCCTTCCGCGGTCCATGGGGCCATCTCAGCGGCCAGCTGCGCCAGCTCGAAGGCAAGCGCGAGGAATGGAGCCAGGTGCAGCTGGACGGCGACCTCGCCACGCTGTCCGCCCGCCTGGCGCCGCAGGCCGACCGGCTCGATGGCCGCCTCAGCATCGACAACGCCCGCATCGTGCTGCAAGGCCGCTGGCCGGTGGAGCTGGACGCCGCCGCGCAGTGGACCGGCGCGCGCCTGCAGGGCGCACAGCGCGAGCTCGTCTTCGGCAATCTCCAGCTGCGCGCCAGCGGCACGGCCGGCGTGGTCAACGCCACGCTGGAAGACGACGGCAACGGCCCGCTGCAGCTGGCCGGCCATCTGGCGCTGAGTCCGCTGGGCTGGAAATACGACATCAAGGCCAGACCGCGCGAGCCCGACCCGGCATTGCGCGACTGGCTTTCGGGCTTCGGCCGCCTCGCGGCCGACGGCAGCATGCATCTGCAACGCAGCGGCGGCCTGGCCGCCATCATGGGCAAGGGGAAACAATGACTGCACCCGATCTGGCGCGGGCCCTGTCCGCGGCGCGCGAAGCGGCGGAAGCGGCGGCGGAAGTGATCCGCCACTACTGGCGGCGCGGCGTGGACGTGGAGATCAAGAGCGACGCCACTCCGGTCACCATCGCCGACCGCGAAGCGGAACTGGCCATCCGCAAGGTGCTGCAGGCGGCGCTGCCGGAAGCGGCGATCTATGGCGAGGAATTCGGCCTGGACGACAGCGCGCGCGAGCTGCTGTGGCTGGTCGACCCGCTGGACGGCACCAAGAGCTTCGTGCGGCGCACGCCGTTCTTCTCCACCCAGATCGCGCTGATGTACCGCGGCGAACTGGTGCTGGGCGTGTCCAGCGCGCCGATCTACGGCGAAACGCTGTGGGCCAGCGCCGGCCACGGCGCCTGGTTCCAGGGTGAAGAGGGACCCGAGCGCGTGCAGGTGGCCGCCACCGACAGCATCGCGCAGGCCTCGATCTCCACCGGCAACATCAAGACGCTCACGCTGGATGCGCGCTGGACGGAACTCGGCGCGCTGATCCGCGACAGCAACCGCATCCGCGGCTACGGCGATTTCTGCCACTACCACCTGCTGGCGCGCGGCGGGCTGGATCTGGTGATCGAGTCGGACGTGAACATCCTGGACGTGGCCGCGCTGGCCGCGATCGTGCGCGAGGCCGGCGGCGTGTTCACCGACCTGGACGGCCAGCCGCTCACGCTGGACACGCGCAGCGTGCTGGCCGGTACGCCGGCCCTGCATGCGCCGGTGCTGGCGCGGTTCCGTGCAACCTCAGAGCGCTAGAATCGAACGATGCCCAAGCCACCCATCATCCATGCCACCCGCGACGTCCACGACAGCCATTTCCTGCGCGTCGAACAGCTGGACCTCGAATTCTCCAACGGCGAGCGCCGCACCTACGAGCGCCTGAAAGGCAGCGGCCTGGGCGCGGTCATCATCGTGCCGATGCAGGACGACGACACCGTGCTGCTGGTACGCGAATACGGCGCCGGCGTCGGCCGCTACGAACTGAGCCTGCCCAAGGGCCGCCTGGACCAGGACGAGACGGTGGAGCAGGGCGCCGACCGCGAGTTGAAGGAAGAAATCGGCTTCGGCGCGCGCAAGCTGAAGATCCTGCACAACCTGTCGCTGTCGCCTTCGTACATGACGCATATGGCGCACGTGGTGCTGGCGCAGGAGCTCTATCCGGAGCGCCTGCAAGGCGACGAGCCGGAAGAGCTCGAAGTGGTGCCGTGGAAGCTGTCCAACCTGCACGAGCTGATCGTGCGCGACGACGTTACCGAAGGCCGCTCCATCGCCGCGTTGTTCATGGCCCGCGAGTATCTCGCCGGCCGGTTCAAGCCCGCATGAGCGAGCTGGTTTCCCCGCTGCTGCGGCAGGTCGCGGCGATCGCGCGCGATGCGGCGGCGGCGATCCTCGCCGTGTACGCGCAGGAGTTCGAAGTCCAGCGCAAGGCCGATCACTCGCCGGTAACGGATGCGGACCTCGCCGCGCAGCGCGTGATCGTGGCCGGGCTCGACGCGCTGGAAGAAAAACTGCCGGTGCTGTCCGAGGAATCGCGCATCGCGCCGTGGAGCGAACGCCAGCGCTGGCCGCGCTACTGGCTGGTCGATCCGCTCGACGGCACGCGCGAGTTCGTCAAGCGCAACGGCGAGTTCACCGTGAACATCGCGCTCATCGACGGGCACCAGCCGGTGCTCGGCGTGGTGCTGGCGCCGGTGACCGGCGATCTTTACGCCGCCGAACAAGGCGGCGGCGCGTGGCGGCAGGAAAGCGCGGACGCCGCCTGGACATCCATCGCCACGCGCGCCATCACCGAGCCGCCCGTGGTGGCCGGCAGCCGCTCGCACGGCGGCCACGGCGCCCCCCTGCTGCGCGAACTGCTCGGCGCCGATTTCGTGGAAACGCCGATGGGTTCCTCGCTGAAATTCTGCCTGCTCGCGCGCGGCACGGCGGACGTCTATCTGCGCCGCGGCGCCACCAGCGAGTGGGACACCGCCGCCGCGCAATGCGTGCTGGAGGCGGCCGGCGGCGCGGTGCTGGACCTGGCCGGCCAGCCGCTGCGCTACAACCGCAAGGATTCCCTGCTCAATCCCGAATTCCTCGCCGTGGGCGACACGGCCATCGACTGGACCGCGCGCCTGCGCGCGGCGGACGTCTGACCGCATGAACACAGCCAAGCGCCACAGCCTCGACGACCTGCTCGCCATCATGGCCCGCCTGCGCGACCCGCAGACCGGCTGTCCGTGGGACGTGCAGCAGGACTTCGCCACCATCGCGCCGTACACCATCGAAGAGGCCTACGAAGTGGCCGACGCGATCGACCGCA
This sequence comes from Dyella sp. SG609, assembly GCF_012275375.1. Lineage (GTDB taxonomy): Bacteria > Pseudomonadota > Gammaproteobacteria > Xanthomonadales > Rhodanobacteraceae > Dyella_D > Dyella_D marensis. The sequence goes on from NZ_JAAZQJ010000004.1 coordinate 436,769, forward strand.
AGGACTGGCACGACTTGCGCGACGAGCTCGGCGATCTGCTGCTGCAGGTGGTGTTCCATGCGCGCATGGCGCAGGAGCAGGGGCTGTTCGATTTCGCCGACGTGGCGCATGCGATCAGCGACAAGATGATCCGCCGCCATCCGCACGTGTTCGGCGACGTGAGCTATGAAGACGTCGAAGCGCAGAAGGACGCGTGGGAGGCGATCAAGGCCGGGGAGCGCGCGGCCAAGGGCGAGTCGCATGACGACAGCGCGCTGGCCGGCGTGTCGCGCGGCCTGCCGGAATGGAAGCGCGCGCTGAAGCTGCAGCAGCGCGCGGCCAAGGTCGGCTTCGACTGGCCGGACGAGCAGCCGGTGCTGGACAAGCTGGCCGAAGAAATCGAGGAAGTGCGGGCGGAATTCGCCGCCGGCGCGGACAAGGCGCGCCTGCAGGATGAAATCGGCGACGTGGCCTTCGTGCTGGTGAATCTGGCGCGGCATGCGGATGTCGATTTCTCGCAGGCGCTGCGGCATGCGAACGCGAAGTTCGAGCGGCGCTTCCGCGCCATGGAAGATCTCGCGCGCGACGAAGGCGTGCCGCTGGCGGGGCGTGACCTGGATGCGCAAGAGGCGCTTTGGCAACGCGTAAAGGCTGGCGAAAGCACCGCGTAGGTTGGGGTGAGCCGCAGGCGAACCCCAACATGGCAGCGCCCCGTATCGTTGGGGTTCGCCTGCGGCTCACCCCAACCTGCGCCCGGGCGGCCGGGTCCGCAAAATAAAGAGGCGCGTGGTTCTGGGGTCCTCGCGCCTCAAGTTCCATCTCGCTGGGCAAACAGCGGTTCTTGCGTTTTCGTTGTTATTGCGCTGGCAGAACGCCCATGCCAACTGGCGGTTGACCTGCCGGGGCGCCCTTGCAACCTTTTGGCCGGCGGCCGCATCAGAAGGCCGAACGTCCATCAAGGAGCCACCCCATGCGTCACCTCTTCCTAGCCTGCCTCCTGCTGCTGCCGCTCGCCGCGCAGGCCGACGACTGCAAATTCCAGGCCCCGCGCAATCTCCAGCTCGACCTGGGCGGCGTGCGCTCGGTACAGATCGACCTGCGCAGCCACGACCTGCATCTGCGCGGCGACAGCGGCGCGCGCGGCGGCGAACTCACCGGCCGCGCCTGCGCGTCCAGCCAGGAGCTGCTGGACGACCTGGTGGTCAGCCAGCGCCGCCAGGGCGACGTGCTGATCGTGGAGCTGGGCAGCGAGCACACGCATTGGAGCATCGGCCACAGCTACTCCAACCTCGAGGTCAACCTGAAGCTGCCGCCGGCCATCCCGGTCACCTTGAACGGCGGTTCCGGCGACGCCTGGGTCGAAGGGATGAAGCGGCTCGACGCCCACGTCGGTTCGGGCGACCTGCACGTGAAGGATCTCGACGGCCCGCTCAGCGCCAGCATCGGCTCGGGCGACCTGGATGCCAGCCACGTCGGCAGCATCGAGCTGGGCGCCGTGGGCTCGGGCGACTTCAAGGGCGAGGACATCAAGGGCGACGTGCGCGTGGGCAGCATCGGCTCCGGCGACGTGTCGGTGAACAACGTCGGCGGCAGCGTGCGCGTGGACACGATCGGCTCCGGCGACCTCACCGCGCGCAACGTGGGTGGCGATCTCTCGCTGGGCGCCAAGGGCAGCGGCGACGTGAACTACTCGGGCGTGCGCGGCAAGGTCAACGTGCCGCGCGATCGCGGCGACGACTGATCAGCTGAACCGGCGCGTCAGTTGAATCAGCGCGTCAGCTGAACCAGCGCGCCGCGAGGTAAACCAGCGGCGCGCACACCAGCAGAAACGGGATCGATACCCGATGGAACAGCCGCAGCCCCTGCGGCTGTTTCGCCAGGCGCAGGGCGATCAGGTTCGCCAGCGAACCGATCGCCACGCCGAAGCCGCCCACGTTCGCCGCCACCGCCAGCGCCATGGCATCCGGTGCGCGTTCCAGCAGCAGCACCGTGGCGGGCACGTTGCTGATCAGCTGCGAAGCGAGGATGCCGCTGGCGTAGAGATGCAGCGGCTGGTTCAAGTCCACCGCACTCATCAGCTCCCCCACCCAGGGCAGCGCGGCGAAATGGCCCAGGCCCAGGAAGATCGCGGCGAAGGTGGCCAGCAGCAGCCAGTCGATGCGCAGCAGCAGGCGCCAGTCCAGCAGCGCGAACGGAATCAGCAGCAACAAGGCGCCGATGGTGGCGTGGCCGTGCTCCATCATCAGCACCATCATCGCCAGCGCCACGATCGACAGCCCCGCCTGCGTGGCGGACACGGCATGGCCGTCGACCTGCTCGGCGTGCAGTTCCACCTTTTCGCGCGGCAGCCAGCACCAGGCCAGCAGCGCCACCAGAGCGAACATGGTGGCCGCGGCCGGCAGCATGCTGCCGACGAACTGCATAAAGGGCAGGCGCAGGTATTGCCACACCAGCAGGTTCTGCGGATTGCCGATCGGGCTGAGCGTGGAGCCCGCGTTGACCGCCAGCGCTTCCAGGATCACCAGCCGCAGCACCGGCAGGTTGGAGATGCCGCCGGCCGCCACCGTGAGCGGCACGATCAGGAACAGGCTCACGTCGTTGGTCAGCACCATCGACAGCAGCGCGGTGATGCTCACCAGCAGCAGGCCCAGCGCACGCTGCGAATGCATGCGCGCCACCAGCAGGCCGGCCAGGTGCTGCACCAGGCCGCTGTCGCGGATGCCCTGAATCGCAATCATCAAACCCAGCAGGCCGGCGATGGTGGGCAGCTGCAGCCAGCGTTCGTACTTGCTCCACGGCTGCGGATCGGCCAGCGCCAGCAGCAGCGCCAGCAGGGTGAAGGCGACGAGCAGCCATTCGTCCTTGAGGCGCTGGCGCCAGGTTTTGCCGGCGCTTACTGCCATTCGGTGAGGCCTTCCAGTTCGTAGAGTTTTTTCCAGCTCGGACGCGCGCGCACCAGGTCGGCCAGGCGCTTGAGCGCGGGCCATCCGGTGGCCGGCCGCGGCATGTTGCGCGACCAGCGCAGCAGCATGGTCAGCATCAGGTCGGCGCCGCTGAACTGCTCGCCGAGCAGATATGGCCCGTGCGCCGCGAGCTGCGCGTCGAGGCGGTCCCACACGCTTTCGATGCGCCGCTGGATCGCCGCGCGGATCGCCGCCGGGTGTTCGTCGTAGCCCAGCTCGTGCGGGTAGAACCACAGCCGGTAGGCCGACATCAGCGTATTGCTCAGATACACCACCCACTGCTGCCAGGCCTCGCGCTCGGGCGTGCCGGCGGGCGGGATCAGGTTCGCTTCCGGGTGGCGCTCGGCCAGCATCAGCAGCAGCGCGCCGGATTCGAAGCGCACGGTGCCGTCGATGGTCAGCGCCGGCACGGTGCCGCCGGGATTGAGCTTGAGGTATTCGGGCGAGTGCTGCGCGTCGCGCTCGAAATCGACCAGCTCCAGATGGTACGGCGCGCCGATTTCCAGCAGGGCCAGGTGCACGACCATGCTGGCGGTGCCGGGGGAGTAGTAGAGCGTGTACATGGGGAAGCCCGGTGGTGTGGACCGGGCGATCTTAGCCGCCAGCGCTCACCGTGGGTTGGGGTGAGCCAAAGGCGAACCCCAACATGGCCACGCTGGGACGCATCGCATGTTGGGGTTCGCCTGCGGCTCACCCCAACCTACGTCATGCGCCGTCACGACTCCCGCAGCAGCTGCATCGGCGAGGTACGCGTGACTTTGCGCGTGCCGGCCAGCCCCAGCAGCATCACCGCGATGGCGGCGGCCAGCGCCGCCAGCAGCAGCGGCCCCAGCGGCGGCACGAAGCCTTCGATGCGGAACACCGCGCGTCCCATCCACCAGCCCGCGCCGGCGGCGCCGAACGCCGCGGTGAGGCCGGCGACCAGGCCGAGCAGGGCGAACTCGCAGGCCGCCGCCGCGCGCAGCTGTCCGCGGCGCGCGCCCAGGGTGCGCAGCAGCGCCGCTTCGTGGCGCCGCTCCGCCGCGCTGGCGGCCAGGGCCGCGGCCAGCACCAGCGCGCCGGCCAGCAGGCTGAAGGCCAGCACCCAGCGCACCGCGTGGCTCACGCGGTCGACGATGTCGCGCACGCGGTCGAGCAGGGCGTCCACGTCGATCAGGCTGAGGTTGCCGAAGTCGCGCGACAGCCGGGCCATCGCTTCCGTGTTGCCGCGCGGCACGTAGAAGCTGGCGATCCAGGTATGCGGCAGCTCCTTCGCGTGCGCGGGGTCGAGCAGCAGGAAGAAGTTCACGCGGAACGAACTCCAGTCCACCTGCCGCACGCTGGCCACGCGCGCCTGCACCGTGCCTTCGCCGACGTTGAAGCTCATGGTGTCGCCGATCTTCAGGCCGAACATGTCACGCCACATGGTGTCGACGGAGACTTCGGCCACCGCGGGACTGGGGCCGTTCCACGCGCCGGCCACCACGCGGTTGGAAGGCGGCAGCTCGTCGGTCCACGACAGGCGCAGCTGGCGGTCGCTCCAGTCCTTGGCGCGCTCGTCCTGGAATTTCAGCTGGTCGATCGGGCGGCCGTTGATGGAGGTGAGCTTGCCCACGGCCAGCGGCAGCATGTTGAGCTGCTGCGCGCCGAGCTTGCCCAGCGCCTGCTCGAAGCCGGCGCGCTGGTCGTCCTGCAGGTTGAGCACGAACCAGTTCGGCGTGTCGGACGGCAGCTCGCGGCGCCAGCCTTCCAGCAGCGCGGGCGCCACGATCGCCAGCAGCAGCAGCGCGACCAGGCCCAGGCTCAGCGCCGTGGCCTGCAGCAGGCTCATGCCGCGGCGGCGCGCCAGCGCGGCCAGGCCCAGGCGCAGGGCCGGGTGCGCGCCGGGCGCGACGCGCCGCGCGAACCACAGCAGCGCCGCGGCCAGCAGCGCGGCCACCGCGGCCACGCCGGCCAGGCTGGCGGCGAGGATGCCGGCCATGCGCGCCGAGCCGCTCTGGCTCCAGATCAGCGCCAGCGCCACCAGCACGGGGAAGAAATACAGCGCGTCGAAGCGGCGCACGCGGCGCGCCATGCTCTCGCGGAACACCGCCACCGGCGGCACTTCGGCCAGCCGCGCCAGCGGCGGCAGCGCGAAGCCGGCCAGCACCGCCACGCCCATCGCCGCGGCGGCGAAGGCCGGGCCCAGCGGCAGTTCCACCGGCACGCTGGTGAACAGCGTGCTGGCGAACGACCACGCCGCCTGCGCGATGCCCAGCGCCAGCGCCACGCCCAGCAGCGAGGCCGGCACCGCCAGCGCGCCCAGCGTGCCCAGCAGCAGGCCGAGCACGCGCCGGCGCGGCGTGCCCAGGGCGCGCAGCAGGGCGACTTCAGTGGTCTTGCGCCGCGCATAGCGCTGCGCGGCCAGGGCGATCGCCACGCCGGCCAGCAGGGCCGAGAGCAAGGCGGTCAGGCGCAGGAAGGCGCTGGCGCGGTCGAACGCGCTGCGCATGCGTTCCTGGGTCTGCTCCGGGGTGATCAGCTCGGCGCCCTGCGGCAGCTTCTGCGCCTGCGCCCAGCTGCGCCAGCGCGCCACCTGGGAGGGTTCGCCAGCCACCAGCAGGCGATGCCGCGCGCGGCTGCCGGCGCCGAGCAGGCCGGCCTGTTCGGCATCGGCCAGATTCATGATGGCGCGCGGAGCCAGCGCGAACAGCTCGCCGCCGTCGGGCTGGCGCAGCAGTTCGGCGGCGATGCGCAGGTCGCGCCCGCCGACCTGCACGCTGTCGCCGGGCTTCAGGCTGAGCGCGACCAGGGCGCGGTGGTCCAGGTACACCTCGCCCGGCGCCGGCCCGTGGCCGATGTAGTCGCCGCGGGCGGCGCGCAGTTCCAGCTGGCCGCGCAGCGGGTAGGCCGCGTCGGCGGCCTGCACATCGAGCAATTGGCTCTGTTCGTGGGCGAAGGCCACGCTGGGGAAGCCGGCGCCCTGGGTGATCGACAGGCCCTCGTCGCGGGCCTGCGTGGCGTAGGTGTCCGGCAGGTGCTGCGGCGAGCCGATGCCCAGGTCGCCGCCGATCAGCTCGGCCGCATTGGCCAGCATGCCGCGCTCGATGCGCGTGGCCAGGGTGGCCACCACGCCCAGCGCCACCACTGCCAGGGTGAGCGAAGCGGCCAGCGTGCGCAGTTCCGGCAGATGCCATTCGCGCACCAGGCTGCGCAGGGCCAGGCGCAGCAGCCTCATGCGGTGAGCTCCGCCGGGCCGCGGGCGATCACCCGGCCTTCGTGCAGTTCCACCCGGCGCTGGCAGCGTTCGGCCAGCAGCGGGTCGTGGGTGACCAGCACCAGGGTGGTGCGGTGGTCGCGGTTCAGCGCGAACAGCAGGTCGCTGACGTGGTGGCCGGTGCGCTGGTCCAGGTTGCCGGTGGGTTCGTCGGCGAACAGCAGGCGCGGGCTGTGCACGAAGGCGCGGGCGATCGCCACGCGCTGCTGCTCGCCGCCGGAGAGCTGCGCCGGGTAATGCCGGCGGCGCGCCGACAGGCCGACGGCTTCCAGCGCCTCGCGGGCGCGCGGGCGGGCGTCGTCGCGGCCTTCCAGCTCCAGCGGCAGCATCACGTTTTCCTCGGCGGTCAGCGCCGGCAGCAGGTGGAACGACTGGAACACGAAGCCGACCAGGCGCCGGCGCAGGTCGGCGCGGGCTTCCTCGTCCAGGCTTTCCAGCGCATTGCCGTCCAGGCCGACGTGGCCGCTGCTGGGCACGTCCAGGCCGGCCAGCAGGCCCAGCAGGGTGGTCTTGCCGGAGCCGGAGGCGCCGACGATGGCGAAGCTCTCGCCGCCGCGCACCTGCAGGCTGACCCCGCGCAGGATGTCCAGCTGCCCCTCGGGGCCGCGCACCGACTTGCTAACATCGCGGGCTTCGAGAAGCGGACGGGAAATTTCGCTCATGCGTCGGATCCTATGGCTGGTGCTGCTGTGGCTGGGCTGCGCGGGCGCCGCAATGGCGGCAGACAAGCCCGGTACGGTGCTGGTCCTGGGCGATTCGCTCTCCGCCGCGCACAACATTGCGGCGGCCCAGGGCTGGGTGCATCTGCTGGAAGTACGTCTGGGCGACATGGAGCCGGGCTGGACGGCGATCAATGCCAGCATCAGCGGCGAAACCTCGCTCAGCGGCCGCAACCGCCTGCCGGCCCTGCTGGAGAAATACCACCCGGGCGTGGTGGTGCTGGAACTGGGCGCCAACGACGGCCTGCGCGGCCTGCCGCTGCCGGCGCTGCGGGAAAACCTGGCGGCGATGGTCGACGCGGCGCAGAAGTCCGGCGCCCGCGTACTGCTGCTGGGCATCGAGCTGCCGGTGAACTATGGGCCGCAGTACCGCGACGGGCTGCGTGCGATCTATGCGGACCTGGCCCGGGACAAGCACACCGCCCTGGTGCCCTTCCTGCTCGAAGGCGTGGCCCTCGATCCGTCGCTGATGCAGGATGACGGCCTGCATCCCACCGCCGCCGGCGAGCCGAAGGTGCTGGACAACGTCTGGAAAGCCTTGCATCCGCTGCTGCAGGGAAGTCCCAAAAAGTGAACCTGTAGCCTTTTTGCGTCATTCGCTGAACGAATACGAAAACGTTTCACACCCTACTCACCGGCCGCGAAGTTAGCTTTCACCAATGTGAAGTGCTAGGAGGTAAAGGATGAGTTCTCGCGACGAACAATCTGGTCTGATCCTGTTGGTAGAGGACAACCGGCAGATCGCCGAAATGGTCGGCGAATTCCTGGAGCGCCGTGGCTACTCGGTCGACTACGCCTCCGACGGCGTCAGCGCCCTGCATCTGGCGGTGACCAACAGCTACGACGTGGTGGTGCTGGATCTGATGCTGCCGGGCATGGATGGCCTGGAGGTGTGCCGCAAGCTGCGCAAGGAAGCGAAGAAGTCGACGCCGGTGCTGATGCTGACCGCGCGCGACACCCTCGAGGACAAGCTGGTCGGCCTGGAATCCGGCGCCGACGATTACCTGGTCAAGCCCTTCGAAGTGCGCGAACTGGAAGCGCGCCTGCGCGCCCTGATCCGCCGCGACCGCCGCCAGGTTTCCACCGAAGTGCTCACCGTCGGCGACATGACGCTGGACACCGCCACGCTGCGCCTGACCCGCGCGGGCAAGGAACTGACCGTCTCGCCGATCGGCCTGAAGCTGCTGGCGATCCTGATGCGCGAATCGCCGCGCGTGGTGAGCCGCCGCGACATCGAGCGCGAGATCTGGGGCGACACGCTGCCCGATTCGGACACGCTGCGCTCGCACCTGTACAACCTGCGCCGGGTGATCGACAAACCCTTCGACCGCGCGCTGCTGCACACCATCCATTCCGCCGGCTATCGCCTGGCCGACCTGGATGCGGAAACCCCGGGCTCGAAGTCCGGCCTGGACCTGCCGCGTTCGCCGCTGGATGCGGAAGGGCATTCGTCCAAGAACCAGGTGGCCTTCCTGAAGTAACCCGATGGCCGCATCGTTTTCACCACCAGCGACGGAAGGCTCCCGCCGCGGCGCCTTCCATCGCCGCATGGCCTGGCTTTTCGGCCTGCAGACGGTGGCGGTGGCCGCACTGTGCGTGCTGGGCGTGACCCAGGTTCTGCCGGCGCTGGCAGTGCTGGGCCTGATCGTGGTGCTCGGCGCGCTGGGCTGGCTGATCGCGCGGCGCCAGTGGCGCCAGGTGCGGCGGCTGGCCAAGGCGGTGAGCAGCTGGGACGAGCGCAAGGCCGATATCGGCGAATGGACGCCGGGCGAACTGCCCAGCCGCGCGGATGCGGACGTGGCGGCGCTGGCCGAAGGCCTGTACGGCTTCGCCCACCGCATCGCCGGCTACAACCAGCGCGAGCGCAACTTCACCCGCGACGCCAGCCACGAGCTGCGCAGCCCGCTCACGGTGATCAAGATGTCGGCCGACATGCTGGCGGACGAACCCACCCTGGGCGAGTTCGGCCAGCGCTCCGTGCAGCGCATCAAGCGCGCCACGCGCGAGATGGAAGCGCTGGTGGAAGCCCTGCTGATCCTGGCGCGCGAGTCCGACAAGGGCCTGACCGAAGAAGACTTCGTGGTCAACGACGTGCTGGAGCGCGAACTGCGCGACGTGCGCGAACTGCTGGAAGGCCGCCCGGTGACGCTGCGCCTGGACGAGCCCGCGCGCTTCGCCCTGCACGGTTCGCCGCGCGTGTTCGCCGTGCTGTGCTGGCAGCTGATCCGCAATGCCTGCCAGCAGGCGGAGGAAGGCACCATCGTGATCACCGTACATCCCGGCGCGGTGACGGTGACCAACCGCGTGGAGATGGGGCCGGATGGCGTGGACCGCCACGGTTTCGAACTGGCCATCGCGCAGCGCATCAGCGAGCGCTTCGCCTGGCCGCTGGAACTGCAGACGCGCGACGGCAACCAGCACGTGGCGCGCATCCGCTTTCCGCAGCCGCTGCCGGCGAGCGCCGCGTAGCTCTTTGCCCCCTCTCCCCTGCGGGGAGAGGGTTGGGGTGAGGGGGGCCTACGGAGCGACGAAGCGAGAGCGTTAAAGCGAGCGACGCTTCGTCGACCTTCTATCGCGAGCACCCGCCCCTCATCCGGCTGCCGCCACCTTCCTTGCTCCTCAAAGCCGCGCACATCCATGTGCGCTCCCCGCGTACTCCCCGGCGGGGAGAAGGATTCCATCGTTGAAGCTCAACCCAGCGTCGACGCCACCGCGAAATCGCAGCCCGTCTTCGCCTTCACCTCTTCCACCGTCACGCCTTCCTGCAGTTCGATCAGGGTCAGGCCCTTGCCTTTCTCCACTTCGAACACGCACAGGTCGGTGATGATCAGGTCCACCACCTGCTTGCCGGTGAGCGGCAGATCGCATTCGTTCTTGATCTTCGGCGTGCCGTCCTTCGCGGTGTGCTCCATCAGCACCACCACGCGCTTGACGCCGCTGACCAGGTCCATGGCGCCTCCGGGGCCCTTGACCATCTTGCCCGGCACCATCCAGTTGGCCAGGTCGCCGGTGCAGGAGACTTCCAGGCCGCCCAGGATCGACAGGTCGATATGGCCGCCGCGGATCATCGCGAACGATTCGGCGCTGGAGAAGAAGCTCGAGCCGGGCAGGGTGGTGATGGTCTGCTTGCCGGCGTTGATCAGGTCGGGGTCGACGTGCGCGTCGTCCGGGAACGGGCCGATGCCGAGCAGGCCGTTCTCCGACTGCAGGGTGACGTCGATGCCTTCCGGAATGAAGTTGGCGACGAGGGTGGGAATGCCGATGCCCAGGTTCACGTAGAAGCCGTCGCGCAGTTCCTTCGCCGCGCGCTGCGCCATGGCGGTGCGCAGCGGGCTTTCCTTGCCGGTGTTGGCGCCGGCGACGGTGCGGAACTCGATGCGCTTCTCGTACGAGGGGCCCTGGATGATGCGGTCGACGTAGATGCCCGGCACGTGGATCTGGTCCGGCTCCAGCATGCCGACTTCGACCAGCTCTTCCACCTCGGCCACGCAGATCTTGCCGCAGGTGGCGATCATCGGATTGAAGTTGCGCGCGGTCTTGCGGAACACCAGGTTGCCCAGGCGGTCGCCCTTCCACGCCTTGACGATGGAAAGGTCGGCGTGGATGGCTTCTTCCAGCACGTATTCCTTGCCGTCGAAGACCTTGGTTTCCTTGCCTTCGGCCAGCTTGGTGCCGAACGCGGTGCGCGTGTAGAAGCCGGGGATGCCGGCGCCGCCGGCGCGCAGCTTCTCGGCCAGGGTGCCCTGCGGCACCAGGTGCAGTTCCAGTTCGCCGGCCAGCACCTGGCGCTCGAATTCCTTGTTCTCGCCCACGTACGAGGCATACACGCGCTTGACCTGGCGGGTCTTCAGCAGCGGACCCATGCCGAAATCGTCCACGCCCGCGTTGTTGCCGACGATGGTCAGCCCCTTGGTGCCCTTGGCGAGCAGGGCGGCGATCAGGTTCTCGGGGATGCCGCACAGGCCGAAGCCGCCGGCGGCGATGGTCATGTCGTCGAACAGCAGACCGTCCAGGGCCTGCGCCGCGCTTGCATAAACCTTATCCATTGCGATGCCTTCTAGCAGGGAGAGCCAGCTGCCAAGGATACGACGGATCGGCGCCGGCTCATGCTGTACCAAGGTCCAGGACGCTTGCGGCGGCGGCCGCGACACGCCCGCGGACAGGGCACATTCGGCTGAGTACGGCCATTCCGCTGGCTATACTCGCCCCGACCATTCGGGGAGAACGACCGTGAAGTTGCCTTGCCTGCTTGCCGCCTTCGCGCTGCTGGGAGCGTCCGCCATGAGCCATGCCACGACCCCGGTGCTGGTCATCCACGGCGGCGCCGGCGTGATCAAGCGCGATATGAATCCCGCCCGCGAGAAGGCCGTGCGCGCCGCGCTGGCCCAGGCCCTGCAGAACGGCTACGGCCAGCTCAAGGCCGGCAAGCCGGCGATGGATGCGGTAACGGCGGCGATCACCGTGCTGGAGAACGACCCCAACTTCAACGCCGGCAAGGGCGCCGTGTTCACCCACGACGGCAAGAACGAACTCGATGCCGCGGTGATGGACGGCTTCACCCTCAAGGCCGGCGCGATCGCCGGCGTGCACCGCGTAAAGAACCCGATCCTGCTGGCGCGCGCGGTGATGGACAAGAGCCCGCATGTGATGCTCGCCGGCGACGGCGCCGAGGCCTTCGCCAAAGAAGTGGGCGTGGAACTGGTCGATCCTTCGTACTTCCGCACCGAGGAGCGCTGGCAGCAGTTGCAGAAGGCGCTGAAGGAAGACGCCGAGCATCGCCAGCACGAGGACATGGAAACCGCCAGGCATTTCGGCACGGTCGGCGCGGTAGCGCTGGATACGCAGGGCCGCCTCGCCGCGGGCACTTCCACCGGCGGCATGACCAACAAGCGCTGGGGCCGCATCGGCGATTCGCCGCTGATCGGCGCGGGCACCTATGCCAACAACGGCTGCGCGGTGTCGGGCACCGGCTGGGGCGAGTTCTATATCCGCACGGTGGCGGCGCACGAGATCTGCATGCGCGTGACGCAGATGCGCGTGCCGCTGAAGCGCGCGGCGGCCGAGGTGATCAACCAGGAGATTCCCTCGATGGGCGGCAATGGCGGCGCGATCGCGCTGGACGCCCAGGGGAATGTGGCGATGCCGTTCAATACCGACGGGATGTTCCGCGGGTGGATCGGCGAGGATGGCAAGCCGCACGTGGCCATTTATGGCGATGAGGATGACGGCACGCACGATCCGCTGCCGGCATCGGAGAGCAGCGCGGAGTAAAGCGCACCGCCTGGCGTAGGTTGGGGTGAGCCGCAGGCGAACCCCAACAAGACGCGGCGTTTGGCGCTGGCGATGTTGGGGTTCGCCTGCGGCTCACCCCAACCTACGGAATCGTGGCGAGCTTTTCCGGCGTCAGCTGCCCGCTGATGCCCTTGCGCGAACCGTCCGCGCGGATGATCAAGGTGCGCGGCAGCTCGCCGCCCCAGTTCGGGTCGATCAGGTAGTTGATGCGCTCGGGCGTGGCATCGGCATAAGCGCGCGAGGGGAGCATATCGACGCCGGCCGCGTGCAGGCGCTGTTCCAGCGCGGCGCTTTCGGCCACGCTGTCGGTCGCGACGGCGATCAGTTCGATCTCGCGCGGATGCGTCCGCTGCAGCTTCTGCAACGCCTGCAGATTCGATTCGCAATACGCGCAATCCAGCCCCCACAGCGCCAGCACGCGCACGCCATGAGCGGGCGGCTTCAGCAGGGCGGGCACGTCTTCCGCGGTCAAGGCGACCGGTGCGCCGGCCTGCGCCGCGAACGGCAAGGCCAGGCACAGGGCGAGCAGCGCGCGCCGGATCACAACGCCTCCGTCGGCACCACGCGGAAGCCGCCGGCGGTATTCCAGGCGACGAACGCGCGGTGCTGCCACAGCAGCAGCTGCGGCGCGGCGGCGGCGCCCTTTTGATTGGCGATCTCGCGCGCCTCGCCGAAGCTGGCGCCGCCATCGCGCGATTCGCGCAGCATCAGCGCGAAGCCCTGCGCATTGACCTGGTTCCACACCACCCACACCTGCTTGCCGCTCGCCGCCACGTCGGCATGGCTGGCGCCGGCGGTGGCGATGGTCTGCAGATGCGCCGGCGCCTTGCCCGGATCGAGCTGGCCGTAATGGATGGCCGGCTTGTCCTTCGCCTCGTACCACACCGCATGGCGCACGCCGTCGGCGCCGATCGCCAGCCCCGGGCCGTGATGCGGGCAACCGGCGATATGCCAGTCGTCGAAGGTCGCGCGCTGCGGTTCGAGCGGACGGCCATCCGCATGCAGCACTGCATACGCGTGGTCGCGGATGTTGTCGCCGAAGATGCTGCGGTAGAACGCGGCGATCTCGCCCTGCGGCGTGCTGGCCAACGCGATGCGGCAGCACTCGCAGGTTTCGTCGGCGAGCTTGCGTTCGGCGGAGAAGCTGTTGCCGCCGTCGCTGGAAACGCTGGTGTAGATCGCCGCGCCCTGGTACGGCTTGCCCTTGGCGGTGGCGGCTTCCAGATCGCGCTTGTCGATCCACGCCATCACGATGCGGCCCTTGCTGTCCACCGCCATCGCATCGAAGCGATGGGTGATCTCGGCGCGGTCGTGATGCACGGTGAGCGGTGCGGAGAAATGCTCACCGTTATCGGTGGAACGCGCGAAGCGCACGAAGCCGGTCCACGGCCTGGCGTGCGGCTGCGACCAGCTCACATACAGCTCGCCCTTGGCGCCGAAGGCGATCTTGGGCCGGTTCTCGCCTTCCGCGTAGATCGGCTCGGCCTGCGCATTGACCGGCACCGGCGCGCTCAGCGTGCGGCCGAAATCGTCGGAATGGCGCAGGCGCACGTGGCCGTCCGCCGCATCCACCACCCACAGCCGGCCCTTGCCGTCGAGCGCTGCGCTGGCGCCCAGGTCCGGCCCCTTGGGCATCGGCATGCCCGCCATGTCATGCGCCGCGGCGGCGCTCGCGGCAAGGCCGAACAACAGGGTGAGGGCTAGGCGCATGGCGCGGCTCCGGTATCAGTAGTCCCAGCGCACTTCGCCGAAGAAGGTGCGGCCGGGATAGGGATGGTAGACCCAGTAATGCTCGTTGGTGAGGTTGTCTACGCCGGCCGAAGCCGTCCATTGCGGCGCGAATTTCCAGCGCAGCCTGGCGTCGGCCACGGTGAAACGGCTGACCGCGCCGTAGGTATTCACGAAATCGCTGTTGTCGAGCGAGCCGTACTGGCGGCCGGAATGGCGTATGGCCAGCGAGGCGTCCCATTCGGGCGTGATGCGGTAATCGGCGACGAAGGTGGCGCGCACCTTCGGGATGCGCGGGAACCACTTGCCGTCGGCCAGCGGATACTGGCGATCGCTCAGCGTCTTGGCGTGGTTGAACGCGACGCTGGCCTGCAGATCCAGTCCGGCGATCCACACGTCTTTCAGCGCCAGCTCGCCCTCGATGCCGCGCACGCGCACCTTGTCCACGTTCTGGATATTGGTGACCGTCGGCGTGACCGTGATGTCGGTCTGCGAATACAGCGAATCGGCGATGCGGTCCTGGAACAGCGACACGCGCCAGTGGCCGTTGGCCAGCGTGCGCAGCAGGGTCAGGTCGGTGGACCAGTCGCGCTCCGGCCGCAGGTTCGGATTGCTGTTGACGATGGCGTTGGCCGAGATGCTGCCCTGGAACAACTCGTTCACCGTGGGGTAGCGCACCGCCTTGCCGCCGGCCAGGCGCAACTGCCAGTCGTCCGCGAAGTCCCAGGCCAGCGCCGCCTTGGGCGAGAAGTCGGTGCGCTGGCGTTCGGCGTAGCGCAGCGTGGCTGTGGCGTTGGCGCGCAGGCCGTCGTAGGCGCGCCATTGTTCCCAGCGGCCGCCGAGCGTGAGCGTCCACGCCGGCGCGAAGCCCCACACGTCCTGCAGATACGCCGCGTAAGTGCGGGTGCGGCCGCCGAAGGCGCTGGTCTGCGCACCGTTGGCGTCGCCGCGCCAGTCGCTGGCCTGGCGCACGCGCGAATCGAGCACGTAGCGGTCGCCATGCAGGCCGGCGTACAGCGTGTGGTGTTCGCCCAGCAGGCCGGAACTGCGCAGGTCGGCGGTTTCCCAGCCGGAGCCGCCGAGGTCCGCCACTGTGCCCGGGCCGCCGAGCGGGCCGACTGGCGGGGCGAGGCTGGCGGTATGCGTCTGCGAGCGCACGAAGTCGTACTTGCTGCCCACCGCGGTCCAGCGCCAGCCGTTGTCGAAGCGGCCGTTCAACTCCACGCCGTACAGCGCATGCGTCTCGCGCGTGGCCGAAGGCGCCAGGCCGCTGGCGGGCAAGCTCCAGGTGCGGCCGTAGGCGCTGATCGCGCCGCTGTAGACCGGCTGGCCGGAGAGATCGCGGATCAGGCTGCGCGTGCGGTCGTCCGCATGGTTGTGCCAGTAGCCGAGGGTGAACAGCGCCGAGATCTTGTCGGTGACATCCACGCCGACCTTCAGCTTCGCCTGCGTCTGCTCGGTGTGCTCGATGGTGTTGGCGCCGTAGACCAGACGCGGCGAACCGTTGGGGTTGCGGTCCAGCGTGGCGCCCTGCACCGGCACCGCGCGCGCCGCATTGCCGCCCGCGGTGGCGGTGGCGTACTGCATCGGCTGGCCGTCGTTGTCGAGCTTGTTGAGCGCGAGCATCCAGCTCCAGCGGCCCTGCTTGTTGCCGAGCGTGGCGTTGAAGTTGCGGCCGTTGTAATGGCCGCCGGCGCCGTAGTGGTCGGTGAAATGCTGGCTCATCACCTGGGCGCTGGCGCTGGCCACGAAGGTCTGCGGCAGGCGGGTGTGGATCAGCACCGTGGTGCCCATCGAATTGCCGGGATACAGCGCCGAATAAGGCCCGTACAGCACGTCGACCGCGCCGATTTCCTCCGGCGCCACCATGCCCCAGCGCGGCGCGCCGTCGTAGCCGTTGGTCATCAGGTTGGACAGCAGCAGGCCGTCCGCATAGACCAGGCTGCGCGCGCTCTGCAGGGTGCCGGCGTTGCGGCCGCTGATCACCGCGTTGGGGTCGCCGATATAGCGCTTGCGCACCTGCAGGTTCGGCGCGTACTTCAGCGCGTCGGAGCTGTCGGTGACGTTGTGCTTCTGCAACTGCTCGCGGCTGACGCGCACCTGCACGCCGGGCGTTTCGGTCACCTGGGTGTCGCTGGCGTGCACGTGCACGGCTTCCAGCGTGCTGGCCTGCTGCGCGAAGGCAGGCGCGGCGAACAGGGCCAGGGGGAGGACGCGGAGGCGGAGCGGTCGGTTCAAAGTCGTACCCTGGACCCAGGTCAAGGGTTGCGAGGATAGCCGCGCTCCCGTGAGGAAAAAGGCGGCGCGTTGTCGCAGGCCGTGTTTCCGTTTACCCGGTTGTCGCCCGGCTTATTCCTGGTCCGGGCGTTCCCGCACCGGATGCTTGCTCAGCTTGCGCTGCAGGGTGCGCCGGTGCATGCCCAGCCGGCGTGCCGTCTCGGAGATGTTGCCGTCGCACTCGGTCAGCACCCGCTGGATGTGCTCCCACTCCAGCCGGCGCAGGGCCAGCGGGGCTTCCGGGGCGTCCAGCAGTTCGTCGTCGGCGCTGGGGGCGTCGCCTTCCAGCAGGGCGCGCACCACCGCGTCGGCATCGACCGGCTTGGCCAGGTAGTCGTGGGCGCCGCGCTTGATCGCCTCCACCGCGGTGGCGATCGAGGCGTAGCCGGTGAGCAGCAGCACGCGCATCTCCGGCACCAGGGAGCGCAGTTCGGGAATCAGGCGCAGGCCGTTTTCGTCGCCCAGCTTCAGGTCCAGCACGCAGTAGCGCGGATGATGGCGGCGGGTGAGGGCGCGCGCCTCGTCGGCGTTGCCGGCGGTGAGCACCTCGAAGCCGCGCGAGCTCAGCGCCCGGGCCAGCACGCGCGCGAAGGTCGCGTCGTCGTCGATGATGAGCAGGGGCTGCTGGTCGGTCATGAATGCGGTTCCCGGGGGATTGGCCGCACGTATTGTCGCGCAAGCCTGACCGGCGGGGCCGGGGGCGCGGCGAAGTGTCCCGTCAGCCGTCCTTGGCCTCCACCACCGCCAGCGGCAGGCGCAGGCGCATTTCCGCGCCGCCGTCGGGGGTGTTGGCGGCGGTCAGCTCGCCGTGCAGGCGTTCGGCGGTGGCTTCGGCCAGGGCGATGCCGATGCCCAGGCCGGTGGGTTTGTGCGACTGGCCCACCACCGCCGGCGCGCCGGTGGGCGTGAAGCCGGGGCCGTGGTCGCGCACCACGAACTCCAGCCAGCCGCCTTCGCGGTGGGCGATCAGGTCCACCGCCTGCGACTGGTTGAGCGCGGACGCCTCGAAGGCGTTGTTGAGCAGGTTCAGCAGCGCGTGGCGCAGGCCCGGCGGCGTGCGCAGCACGATCTCGCCGGCGTCGTCGTCCATCTGCAGTTCCAGGTCGGCTTCCGGGCGCAGCAGCTGGAAGCGTTCCAGCGCACCGTGAACGAAGCCGTCCAGCGTGGTGCATTCGGGCACCTGCGACAGCTGCGCCTTACCGAAGGCGACCATCTCGCGCAGGATCGTGCGGCAGCGCTCCACCTGGCCTTCGAGCAGGGCCAGGTCCTCGCCCAGCACGGTGTCGGCGGCGTGCTCTCGGCGCAGTTCCGGCAGCAGGGTGCGCATGGTCGACAGCGGCGTGTTGAGCTCGTGCGCCGCGCCGGCGGCCTGGGTGGCGATGGCCAGGATGCCCTCGTCGCGCAGCGCGCGTTCGCGCACGCGCTGCATCTCCACTTGTTGCAGCCGCACCGCGCGTGCAAGGCGGTTGGTGAAGAAGGCCAGCAGCAGGGCGGAAATCACGAAGTTCACGCCCATGCCGGCCACGTGCAGGCTGAAGCCGTTGGGCCCGAACGCGTGCTCCGGCATCGGCAGCGGCACGTACCAGCCCAGCAGCACCACGTAGGCCACGCCGGCCAGGATCGCCACCGCGAGGATCGCGCGCACCGACAGCGTCGCCGCGGTGAGCGCGATCGGCACCAGCAGCAGGGTGATGAAGGGATTGCTGGCGCCGCCGGTGAAATAGAGCAGATAACCCAGCACCAGGGTGTCGGCGGCCACGTGCAGGATGGTTTCCCATTCGCGCAGCGGCGTGGGCTGCGACAGCCGCCAGGCGGCATAGACGGCGAACACCGCCAGCGTGCCGATGCCCACCAGCAGCGGCAGCAGCGGGATATCCAGCTTCATCCACAACGCGCAGACCAGCACCGCCACGCTCTGCCCGGCGATGGCGCAGATGCGCAGCCAGGCCAGGGTGCGGGTGAGGGCGGTGGGGCCGATGCGCTGCTGGGCGAGGGAACGTCTCATGACCGCCATTCTAGCGGCCGCCCCCGAAGCGCCGGGGCGCTATGGCATCATGCCGCGTTTGTGGCAGCACCCGGCCGGCAGCCCGCCGCCCCGGGACGCCCATGAGCACGGACTTACAGCTATGGCAGCCAGCGGCATCCGCGGACCCAAAGAAATCTGGAACGCCTTCAAGTGGTCGATGAAGGGCTTGCGCGCCGGCTGGCAGCACGAGGCCTCGTTCCGCCTGGAGGCCTGCCTGGCGGTGGTGCTGGTGCCGCTGGGCCTGTGGCTGGGCAACGGCCCGCTGGAAAAGATCGCCCTGGTGCTGCCGGCGGTGCTGGTGCTTTCCGCCGAGCTGCTCAATTCGGCGGTGGAAGCGGTGGTCGACAAGGTCAGCCCGGAATTCCACGAACTGGCCGGCCGCGCCAAGGACATGGGGTCGGCCGCGGTGTTCCTGCTGCTGATGATGACGGTGCTGAGCTGGGCGCTGATCCTGGCGCCGCGCTGGATGGTGTGACTTCCGGCGTGCTCCGCCGGGCACGATTGCGCAGTTTCCTGCGGGGTGCTGCAATGTGGCGTCCACCGGATCGGAGTCCACGCCCATGAAATTCCTTCGCGCGATCGCCCTGCTGCTGCTCGTCCTCGGCCTCTCCGGCTGCGGCTACAACGCCATGCAGCGCCAGGACGAAGCGGTCAAGGCCGCCTGGTCCGAAGTGATCAACCAGTACCAGCGCCGCGCCGACCTGGTGCCCAACCTGGTCAATACGGTGAAGGGCTACGCGCAGCACGAGGAAAAAGTGCTGACCGAAGTGACCAATGCGCGCGCCAAGGTCGGCACCATGCAGCTGAGCCCGGACGCGCTGAACGATCCGCAGAAGCTGCAGCAGTTCCAGCAGGCGCAGGGCCAGCTGTCCAGCGCGCTGTCGCGCCTGATGGTGGTGAGCGAGAACTACCCGCAGCTGAAGGCCGACGGCCTGTTCCAGAATCTGCAGGCGCAGCTGGAAGGCACCGAGAACCGCATCACCGTGGCGCGCAACCGCTACGTGCAGTCGGTGCAGGAATACAACTCGATGATCCGCACTTTCCCGAACAACCTCACCGCCAAGATCTTCGGCTACCAGGTCAAGCCGAACTTCACCGTGGAGAACGAGAAGGCGATTTCCACCGCGCCGACCGTCGACTTCGGCAACAGCGCGGCGCCGGCTCCGGCCGCGACGACGCACTGAGGTGAGCGTGCGGCGCCTTTCGCGCCTGCCTTTGTTGCTGCTGGCCCTGCTGCTGCTCGCGGCAGGGCTGGCGCCGTTGCATGCGGATGACGCGCCGCCCAGGCTGGCGCGCCACGTCACCGACCTCACCGGCACGCTCACCGCGCAGCAGGTCGACCAGCTCGACGCGCAGCTGGTGGCGCTGGAGCAGCGCAAGGGCGCGCAGCTGGTGGTGCTGATGGTGGGCAGTACGCAGCCGCAGGATATCGAGAGCTATTCGCTGGCCGTGGCCGAGGCCAACAAGATCGGCCGCAAAGGCACCGACGACGGCCTGCTGCTGCTGATCGCCAAGAACGACCGGCGCGTGCGCATCGAAGTGGGCTACGGCCTGGAAGGCGCCATTCCCGATGCCGCCACCGCGCGCATCACGCGCGAGTACATCGCGCCGAAATTCCGCAGCAACGATTACTTCGGCGGCATCAGCGACGCGGTCGGCGCACTCACTCAATTGATCGATGGCGAGGCCTTGCCGCCGCCGATCGAGCCGGCCCATCGCGAGCGCCGCAGCGGCCTGGGTTTCCAGGACATGCTGTTCATCGGCATCTTCGCCGGCCTGTTCCTGCGCGGCATCTTCGGCCGCGCCCGCATCTGGCTGCGCACGCCGCTGGGCGCCGGCCTGATCGGCGGCTTGCTGTGGCTGCTGGCGGCCAGCCTGGGCGCCGCGGCGCTGGGCGCGATCATCGGCGGCGTACTGATGCTGCTGCCGGCTGGCGCCGGGCGTTCCATCGGCGGCGGCGGGTGGGGCGGTTTCGGTGGCTGGGGCGGCGGTGGCGGTTTCGGTGGTGGTGGTGGCGGCTTCGGCAGCGGTGGTGGCGGCGGTTTCAGCGGGGGCGGCGGCAGCTTCGGCGGCGGCGGCTCCTCGGGGAGCTGGTGATGGGACGCGCCCAACGTTTCTTCGCGAATCTGAGCGGCGCATGGTTCCTGCTGCGCAGGGCGTTCGCGCCTGCCGTGCTGGATGAGATGACCCGCGCTATCGCCGACGGCGAGCGGCGCCATAAGGGCGAGGTGTGTTTCGCCGTGGAGGCGCGGCTGTCGCCGTGGGATGTGCTGGAGGGGCTGGACGCGCGCCGGCGCGCGGAGCAGGTGTTTGCGCAGTTGCGCGTGTGGGATACCGAGCACAACTGCGGCGTGTTGTTTTATGTGTTGCTCGCTGAGCATCGGATCGAGATTGTTGCCGATCGGGGGATTGCGGCTGCGGTGCCGCAGGCGGAATGGGATGCGATCTGTGCGCGGATGCGCGAGTGTTTTGCGCGGGGTGAGTGGCGCGAGGGGAGCCTCGGAGGGATTGGGGCTGCGCATGAGTTGTTGGCGCGGCATTTTCCGGGGGATGGCGCCGGGAGGCCGGATGAGTTGCCGGATCGGCCTGTGTTGCTTTAGTGGGTTTCGCGTGGGCGCGATGTGGTCGCTCGCTCTTTGCTCGTCGTCCTGGCGTAGGTCGGGATCCGGTAGCGAATAGGTGTGGTTGTCGCGACTTGGCCGCTTATGCAGCGGGCATTCCGTGCGCCTGCCGGCGCCCGGGTCACTTTCTCTTTGCTGGCCCAAAGAGAAAGTAACC
>NZ_JAAZQJ010000005.1:0-213286 GCF_012275375.1 Dyella sp. SG609
AATGGCCTGAGAGCCAAGGCTCGCGACGCGACTAGAAGGAGCGGTGGGCGGCTGCGGTAGTCTGATTAACCTGGGTCTACACGAAACATCAGTGCGTTTACGTAACGCGTGCTTCAACGTGCCGTGGCCGAGAGGATGTTCAAGGACTGAGGCCCGCTTGAAAGGTGCGTTCTACCTCAGCTTCTCTGGGTGAATCCTTCTCCCTCCGGGAGAAGGTGCCGGCAGGCGGATGAGGGTTCGGGCGGAGCGTGGCGTTACACCCCGCGACGCCGGCGTAGGTTGGGGTGAGCCGCAGGCGAACCCCAACACCCGCACCTTCACGCGCCTCGCCATGTTGGGGTTCGCCTATGGCTCACCCCAACCTACGCCGTGCGCTTACGCGACGAACAGGGCTAAGCCTAAAAGCTGGCCTCAGTCACTGAACATCCTCTCGGCAACGGCACGTTGAAGCACGCGTTACGTAAACGCACTGATGTTTCGTGTAGACCCAGGTTAATCAGACTACCGCAGCCGCCCACCGCTCCTTCTAGTCGCGTCGCGAGCCTTGGCTCTCAGGCCATTTCTCTTTGGTTACTTTCTCTTTGGGCCAGCAAAGAGAAAGTGACCCGGGCGCCGGCAGGCGTCCGGAATGCCCGCTGCATAAGCGGCCAAATCGCGGCCACGCGACAACCGAGCGATACAGAAACTGGACCCCGGCCCACGCCGGAATGACGAGCAAGGCTCACAGCGCCCGCGCAACCACCTCCAACCTGTCGAGGTACCCCTCGACCCTCCTCCGAAACGCCAACGCATCCGCCATCACCTCATAGCGATCCTGCGACTTCAGCGCCTGCTCCAGGGCCTGCCCCTCCTCCGTCAACGGATTACTCCCGAACAACTGCAACCCACCCAGCAACCGGTGCACCCAATGCGCCACATCCAGCGGCCGGCGCTGGTCCACCAGCACATCCAGCGTCAGCAGGTCCACGCGCGTCGTGCGTACGAAGTCGGTCACCAGGGACTGGATCACGTGGTCGTCGCCGAAGCTCTCGCGCAGCATGCCCAGGTCCACCTCGAACACCGGCCGTACCGCCGCCGTGTCCGCGCCGAACAGGCGTTCCAGCTTCGCGCGCAGTTCGGGCATGCGTACGGGCTTGGGCAGGAAGTCGTCCATGCCGGCGCTGGTGCAGCGTTCCAGTTCGCCAGGCATGGCGTTCGCGGTCATCGCCAGCACCAGCAGGTGGCGGCCGCTGTGGTTCTCGCGGCGGCGCACGGCGCGGGCCAGCTCGTAGCCGTCCATCAGCGGCATGTGGCAGTCGGTAATGAGCAGGTCGTAGCTGCGCTCTTCCAGGGCGTCGAGCGCCTGCTTGCCGTTGGCCACCACGTCGCAGGCGTAGCCGAGCTTGTCCAGCTGGGCGGCGATCAGCGCCTGGTTGATGGGGTTGTCCTCGGCCACCAGCACACGGCCCTCGGTGCCGGCGGAGGCGCCGCGCAGCGCCTCGCGCTCGCTCTCGCCCACGCTCAGGCCCAGCGCGCGCTGGCAGGCGATGGCGAAGGTGGACCACTTCAGCGGATTGCTGGTCACGGTGACGCCCGCGGCGCTGCTGGTATAGCCGTGCGGATCGGGAATGGCGGTGACCGCGATGCAGGCACCTGCCGCGGCGGGGCGGCTGGCGCCGAACTGTTCGTCGACGAAGAGCAGGTCCGGGCGGTCGCGGCCATGCCGGCCGCGCGCCGCATCGCCGTCCTGCTCGACCGTCATGCCCAGCGCCAGCACATAGCGCCGCAGGGCGATCCACACGGCCGGATCCGCCACCTCGATGCGCACCGTGCGTCCGCGCAGCGCGTGATGCGAGAGTTCGCGCCGGTGGATCGGCATGTTCAGCTCCACGTGCATGCCGGTGCCCAGGTTCACTTCGCTCTCCACCGCGATGGTGCCGCCCATCAGCTCCACCAGCCGGCGGCAGATGTACAGACCCAGGCCGGTGCCGCCATAGCGGCGCGTGGTCGACGACTCCGCCTGCGTGAACGGCTGGAACAGGCGGTACACCTGGTCGGGCGACATGCCGATGCCGGTATCGACCACGCTGACGCGCACCTGCTGGCTGCTGCCGTTGTCCTCCAGCACCTTCACGTAGACGCGCACCGCGCCGAGCATGGTGAACTTGATGGCGTTGCTGACCAGGTTGAGCACGATCTGGCGCAGCCGCACGTTCTCCGCGCTGACCTCGCCGGCCAGGCGCTCGTCGATATCCACCGCCAGCGCCAGCCCCTTGCGATGGGCCTGCGCCGACAGCACGCTCACGGTGCTGTCGATCAGGTCGCGCACGTCCACCGGCACGTATTCGATGCTGAGGCGGCCGGCTTCCATCTTGGAGAAGTCGAGCACGTCGTCGAGGATCTGCAGCAGCGCCGCCGCCGACGCCTCCACCGTGCCCAGCATGCGGCGCTGCTCCTCGTTGAGCGGCGTGTGGCCGAGCAGTTCCAGCATGCCGATCACGCCGCTCATCGGCGTACGGATCTCATGGCTCATGGTGGCGAGGAACTCGGTCTTGGCCTGGGTCGCGCTCTCGGCCTGCTCCTTGGCGCGGGCCAGCTGCTCGGCCTGCAGGTGCTGCTCGGTGGTGTCGACCCAGCAGCCGCTGAAATGCACCACGCCCTCGACCAGCCGCGGCGTCGCGCTGGTGGATACCCAGCGCAGGCCGCCCCAGGCCCGCACGCGCACCACCGCCTGGAACGGCATCATGCTGCTGGCGGCGCGTTCCACCTCGGCCAGCAGCGGCGCGCGGTCTTCCTCGACGATGGCCGACAGCGCGCCGCGCTTGCCGTCGATGAACACCTGCGCGCCGATGCCGAACATCGGCTCCGGATTGCCGCCCACGAACAGGAAGCGCACGCCTTCCTCGCGCGTGTAGCGGAACTTGTAGACCACCGCCGGCAGATGGCGGGTGACGTCGGTGAGTTGTTCCTCCGTGCGCCGCCGCTTGCTGGTCTCGCGGCGCAGCCGGAAATAGGCGTAGGACACCGTCAGCAGGAACAGCAGCACGATCGCGATCACCGGCAGGGTCTTGTGCGCGATCTCCTTCCAGCTGCCGCCGAAGGTGTAATGCGCGGCCAGCCAGGTATTGCGGATGGACTGCTGCCTGCGCTCCGGGATGTTCATCAGCACGCGGTTGATCAGCGGCACCAGCGGCGCGTAGCGCTTGGCCACGCCCATCGCCAGCACCACGTGGTCCTCGGTGGGCGCATTGATCTTCAGCCGCCCGGGAAAGCGCTCGCGGATCACGAAGTCGGCATTGGCGATATCGCCCACGAAGGCATTGGCGGAACCGTCGATCACCTTGGCCAGGCCTTCCTCGGTGCTGGCCACGCCGATCACCTTCACCCCGCGCATCCGTCCGGTCATGGCCTTGATGTCCTGCCGCGACAGGTTGGCGGCGACGGTCCAGCCGGCCATGTCGTAGGGGCCGGTGATGGGGTTGGCCTCGGTGCGGGTGATGATCATCACCGGGTAGTCCAGATAGCCCACCGAGAAATCCATCAGCTGGGACTGCTCCGGACTGACCGGCGACACCGCGGGGATCAGGTCCACCTTGCTCTCGGCCATGCCGCGGATCACCTCGCCCCAGTTGCGCGCCGGCACGTAGGTGAGCCGCAGATCCAGCGCCCGCGCGATCTCGCGCAGGTAGTCGCTGGAGATGCCGGCGGGCTGGCCGTTGCGGTCCAGCAGGGTGAACGGCGGCGAGGTCGGGTCCATGGTCACGCGCAGCGGCGGCAACTGGCGCAGCCAGGCGCGCTCGTCCTCGCTGAGCGGCACCGCGGCATCGTCGCTGCGCGGGTGGCGCATGTCGCCGTTGAGCCAGGGCGCGCGCAGGCGCGCGTGGTCCTCGTTGGTGAGCAGCGCCAGCGCCTTGTCCAGCGCGCCGATCAGCGCCGCGCGGTCGTGCGGCGCGGCCAGGCACAGCGCGGAGATCGGCAGCGCCACCAGCGGGCCGACGCGCAGCTGGTGGTGCAGGCCGGCCGCATCGATCGCCAGCCGTTCGGCATAGGGGTTCTCGATATAGCCCTCGGCGCGCCCGTCCGCCACCATGCGCAGCGCATCGCGCGTGCTGTCCGCGTGCACCAGCTTCACCCCGGGGATATAGGCGCGCGCGGTGTCGGCGGTGGCGTCCTGGGCCAGGCTGACCAGGGTGGCGTCGCGCAGGCCGGCCATGTCCTTCACGCGCTCGTTGCCGATGCGCGTGACCAGGGCGGGAAAGTCCTCGAAGTACGGCTGGCTGAACTGCAGGTGCGCGGCGCGTTCGGCGGTCGGCGAGATATTCATCAGCAGATCGACCGAGCCGGCCTGCGCCGCTTTCAGCAGGGACGGCCAGTCCGGATACACGCGATAGGCGACGCGCACGCCGAGCATGTCGGCCAGCCGGGCCAGGTAGTCCGGAGCCATGCCCTGCACGCGGCCCTCGACCACGCTCTCGAACGGCGCGAAGCCCTCCTGGTAGCTGCCCACCACGATCACCGGGTGCTCGGTGAGCCAGCGCTCCTCTTCCGTCGTCAGCACCACGCCTTCGGCCGCGGCGCAACGTACGGCGCACAGCATCATCGCGAACAGCCACCAGCGCAGCCAAGCCATGCAAAGACCTTCCTATGAATAACGATGGCGGGGCGCTTGTCCCGGCATCTGCCGCCGAATCGCCACCGTGCAACGTTCCGCACGGATGGGCCGGGCAGCATGCACGGCCGGAACGGTTGCCGTAATCAGGCCTTTCGCAGCGAATAAATCAGCGTGTTCTGAAAACGACACGGAAAAATCCGAACCCGATGACGCATCAGCGAAAGCCGAGCTTCTCCAGGTACTCGCCGATCGCGCTGTCGTGAAGAATCCCCAGCTTCTTCATGCCGCTGCGCTTCTGGGCGCTCACCGTCTTGATGCTGCGATGCAGGCGTTCAGCGATCTGCGTCACGGTGAGCTGGGCCAGGCCGTACAGGCGCAGCACTTCCATCTCGCAGGGAGAAAGTTCCTTTGCGATGGTTTCCGGAGAATGTTCCCGCTGATGGAAGCGCTCGCGCAGGCTGGGACTGACATAGGTATCGCCCCGCTTCACCGCGCGCACCGCATTCGGCAAGTCGGTGGCGAACGATTTCTTGTAGGCCAGGCCCTTCATGCCCTTCTCGCGGATCGCGCGCAGCACGGCCACGTTGTTGAGCATGGTCAGCACGATCACCGGGATCTGCGGGTAGCGCGTGGCCAGCAAGGTGATCAGCGGCAGGCCGTCGGCATGGCGCGGTTCGCTGCCGCCCTCGCCGGAGAGTTCGTCGGGGGCGTCGCCGGGCATGGAGAAGTCCGTGATGATCACATCGCAGGGCAGCCGGTCGAGCCGGTCGATCAATTCGCTGCCGTTGCAAGCTTCGCCGACCACCTTGATGTCGCCATGCCGCTCCAGCACCGTCTTGACGCCGATCACCACCACCGGGTGGTCGTCCGCCACGATGACTCGAATCATCACGCTGTCCTCGTCTGTACGCCGATCCCCAAGCCATGCGTCGGTGCCTCCGGGAGCGCGTCCAGAGCGGCCTCGAACCGCGATACCCGCGGTGTTTTCCGTAAGAGAAAACGAATGGCGCCGGACGGTACTGCCGGGGTGGAACGAGCGTGGCCGTCCCCTGCTTTTCGCGGACTGCCGCGAGCGGCTATGCGAAGTCTTCATTCAACCCCAACGGAACGTGTATGGGCATCCGCGACTGAGGCCCATTTGTCCGAAAATGTATCGAATCCGCCTCGGATTTCTCCGATTACGCCGAGATTTAGAATTTTCCTGGTCTGTCGCGGCCGGGCTTGCGGGGGGCGCCGGATCTGCGCTCCGGACGCGGCTTCGGCGCTTTCAGCCGCCAGATGGCATAATGAGCGGCATCGACTGCCGTCCGGCAGTGCTCGTCAGGCAGCCCTCGCCACCCCAACGAGTCCACGCTGACGAGTTCACGCTGACGAGTTCATGCTCCGGCGGCGCGTGGCGCGCCCGCCGCGCAGTTCTTATACGAATCTTCTTAAGATCAACGGTAACCCCATGGTCGCATTGGCAACCGAGCACGTGATCGACGTGCACCACTGGAACGACACCCTCTTCAGCTTCCGCACGACGCGCGATCCCGGCTTCCGCTTCGACAGCGGACAATTCGTGATGATCGGCCTGGAAACGGAGGGCCGTCCGCTGATGCGCGCGTATTCGATCGCCAGCGCGCACTGGGAGGAACACCTGGAGTTCTTCAGCATCAAGGTGCCGAACGGGCCGCTGACCTCGCGCCTGCAGCACCTGAAGCCCGGCGACCCGGTGACGGTGAGCCGCAAGCCCACCGGTACCCTGGTGCTGAACGACCTGAAGCCGGGCCGGCATCTTTATCTACTGGGCACCGGCACGGGCCTGGCGCCGTTCCTCAGCGTCATCCGCGATCCGGACACCTACGAGCGCTTCGACAAGATCGTGCTCGCCCACGGCGTGCGCCACGTCAACGACCTGGCCTATTCGGACTACCTCGAACGCGAGCTGCCCGCGCACGAATACCTGGGCGAACTGGTGCGCGAGAAGCTGATCTATTACCCCAGCGTCACGCGCGAACCGTTCCGCAACCGCGGCCGCATCACCGACGCCATCGCCGACGGCCTGATGAGCCAGACCATCGGCCTGCCGCCGCTCAACCCCGACACCGACCGCGTCATGCTGTGCGGCAGCCCGTCGATGCTGGAAGACGCCTGCGCCCTGCTCGACGGCCGCGGCTTCCACGCCTCGCCGCGCACGCGCGAGCCGGGCGACTACGTGGTGGAACGCGCCTTCGTCGAGAAGTGATGCGGCGGGCGCGCCGTCACTGGCGGATGCGCCCCTGCCCCTCGTTGTCCCAGTAGCCGAAGATCCGCCGCGCCACCAGCTTGTACAGCCGCTTGAAGGTGGCGCGCCATAGCCGCGCATGCGGCGCTGGCGTGGCCAGGATGGCGCGCTGGCGCGCGCTCAGCGCGTCAGCGCAGTAGGTGCGCTTGTGCTTGAGCAGATGGCGCAGGTCCTCGCGCGCCAGCAGGCGGAACAGCGCGCCGCGGCGGCCGCGGGTCCAGGCGATCTGGAAATCCACCAGCGCCGGGCTGCCGTCCTCGCGCACCAGCCAGTTCGGTTCCTTGGCCAGGTCGTTGTGCACGATGCCGCGGCGGTGCAGGAGCGCCAGCAGGCGCAGCGCATCGCGGTAGTAAGCGCGGTCGCGCGGCTGCGCCTGCTGCATCGGCGCGCCGGCGATATAGCCGCGCAGCAATTCCCTGCCGTTCCAGCCCAGCAGTGCCGGCACGCCGTCCACGCCGGCGAGCTTGGCCAGCGCGCGCGCTTCGCGGGCCGCGGCGCGGCGCGCGAACGCGCGCGCCCACCAGCGGGCCGCGCCGATATCGCGGCGGATCACGCGCACGCCATCGCGGCACGTGAGTTCGATGCGGCCCAGTTCGTCGGCCTTGAGCAGATGGGTGTCGTCGGTGCTGTCCACGTGGCTTCCCGCGAGCGGCGGCGGGGTACACTCGCCCGCCATGCGCAATGCGGCCTATTGTGGCCGATCCTCCACCGTCACGCGCCGGGAGCTGTATGGATATCGCCCTCTACGTGCTGGCCGCCCTGCTCATGATCGGCGGCGTCGTCGGCAACATCCTGCCGGCGCTGCCGGGCATCCCCATGATCTTCGGCGGCATCTGGCTGGCCGCGGCGGTGAACGAATACCAGCGCGTGGGCACCGGCTGGCTGCTGGTGATCGGCGCGCTCGGCGCGTTCGGCGTACTGGTGGATTTCATGGCCGGCGTGCTGGGAGCCAAGCGGGTCGGGGCGAGCAAGACGGCGCTGTGGGGGGCTTCGCTGGGCACGGTGGCCGGCATGTTCTTCGGCATCCCCGGGCTGCTGCTGGGGCCGTTCCTCGGCGCGCTGGCGGGGGAGCTGGCCTCGGGCAACAGCGTGCTGCGCTCGGCCCATGTGGGCGTGGGCACCTGGCTGGGGCTGTTGTTCGGCACCCTGGTGAAGCTGGTGATTTCGCTGTTGATGATCGGGCTGTTCGGCTTCGCCATGCTGATCGGCTGATCGGCTGATGGGCCTGGCGCCCCGCCGTTCGGCACAGGCGCGCAACCCGCCGGCCGCCTAGGCTGGCCAGACCTTACAGGGAATCCTTCCATGTCCAGACCTCTCGCCTTCGTGATCGCCGCCGCGCTGGCGGCGGCCGGTGCCGCCCACGCGCAAGCCAAGTCGCCCGAATGGATCGAGCGCAGCAATGCCGACGCCAAGGTGCTGCTCGACGCGACCGCGCGCTTCTCGCCCGAGTCCGCCTCGCAGATCGGCATCCCGGGCTACGACGACAAAGTCACCGACCTCAAGCCCGGCATCGACGAGCGCACGCGCGCGGCCATGGTCGAGGTGAAGGGCAAGCTGCAGAAGCTGCTGGTGGCCGAGAAGGACGCCAATGTGCGGCAGGACCTGCAGATCATGCTCAAGTCGGTGGACGAGCAGATCGAGGGCATCGACCTCAACCGCCAGTACATGCTGCCGGTGCAGGACGTGGCGCAGCTCATTTTCAACGGCGAGTTCGTGCTGCTGAAGGACGACGTCGATCCCAAGCGCCGCGCGCTCGCGCTCAACCGCCTGCAGTGCTACGTGGGCAAGGCGCCGGGCTGCGAGCCGATCGCCACGCTGGCCAAGGCGCGCACCACCGAGCGGCTGGACAACAAGTCGCTGCTCGGCCCGTACAAGGGCGAGATCGAGCAGAAGCTGGCCAATACCCAGCGCTACGCCGACGGCATCCGCCAGCTGTTCGCCAAGTACAAGCTGGATACGCCCGACGGCAAGGCGGCGCTCGATGCGCTGGACAGCCAGCTGAAGGACTACGACGCCTGGATCCGCAGCACGGTGCTGCCGCGCACGCGCGCCGACTTCCGCCTGCCGGAGCCGCTGTACGCCTACAACCTCAAGCAGGTCGGCATCGATATCCCGCCGCAGGAACTGATCAAGCAGGCCGAGCTGGAATTCGTCGAACTGCGCCAGGCCATGCAGATGATGGCGCCGGTGGTGGCCAAGGCCGAGAACATCCAGGCCACCGACTACCGCGACGTGATGAAGGCGCTTAAGAAGCAGCAGCTGACCAAGGACCAGGTGATGCCCTGGTACCACGAGGTGATCGGCAAGATCGAGGAGATCATCCGCCGCGAGCGCATCGTCACCCTGCCCGACCGCAAGATGGCCATCCGCATGGCGTCCGAGGCGGAAGCCGCGGCGGTGCCGGCGCCGCATATGGATCCGCCGCCCTTCATCAACAACAAGGGCGAACAGGGCACCTTCGTGCTGACCATGGGTAATCCTTCGTCGAAGTCGGGCAGTTCCGACTCCTACGACGACTTCACCTACAAGGCCGCCGCCTGGACGCTGACCGCGCACGAAGGCCGTCCCGGACACGAGCTGCAGTTCGCCGCGATGGTGGAGCGCGGCGTGTCGCTGGCGCGCAGCCTGTTCGCCTTCAACAGCGTGAACGTGGAAGGCTGGGCGCTGTATGCGGAAGCCGAAACGCTGCCGTACGAGCCGCCGGCCGGCCAGTTCGGCGCGCTGCAGGCGCGCATGCTGCGTGCGGCGCGCGCGTACCTGGATCCGATGCTCAACCTGGGACTGATCACGCGCGAGCGCGCGCACGACGTGCTCACCCACGAGGTGGGCCTGTCGGAAGCCATGGCGCGGCAGGAGCTGGACCGCTACACCTTCAACAGCCCCGGCCAGGCCACGGCGTATTTCTACGGCTACATGCGCCTGCAGCAGTTGCGCCTGGAAACCGAGCTGGCGCTGGGTTCGCGCTTCGACCGCAAGGCCTTCAACGACTTCGTGATCGGCCAGGGCCTGCTGCCGCCGGAACAGCTGGCCGAGGCGGTGCGTGCGCAGTTCATTCCGCAGTACAACAAGAAGCGTTGAAGCCGGCCGCCCGCATGGGCGGTACGCTTCGCCTCAAGGCCGGCGCTTGCGCGCCGGCTTTTTTTGCGGCGCGTGCAGGCTGCGTTCCAGCCAGGCGGCGAACACGGGCGTGTCACGGGTAAGCGCGGGCGGAAGCCGCAGGTAGTGCCGGCTCGGCTGGGCGCCTTCGGCGTGGACGAAGCGGGTGACGCCTTCGATCTTCAGCAGTTCGGCCTGCTGTTCCGGCGCGACTTTCAGCGCCAGCCCCGCGGCGTCGATCCACGCGCAGGGCCGCTCGGCGAAGTAGGCGAACAGGCCGCCGAACATCGGCTTGAAGCGCAGCTCGTGGGCCAGGCCCAGATGCGTGGCGGCGTCTTCCAGCTCCTGGCGGGCGGCGCTCACGCGGCCTGGTCGGGAATCACGTACAGCAGCACCGCCAGGTAATGCAGCACGCTGCCGGCAAGCACGAAGAAATGCCACACCGTGTGGTGATACGGCATGCGCCGCGCCAAGTAGAACGGCACGCCGGCGGTATACGCCACGCCGCCGGCGATCAGCAGCGCCATGCCGCCGGTTTCCAGGTGCGCGCTCAGCGGCTTGAACGCGATCATGCCGACCCAGCCCATGGCCACGTACAGCAGCACGGCGAGCTTGCGCGAGCGCTTGAGCAGGCCCAGCTCCAGCGCGCTGCCGGCGATGGCCAGCGCCCAGATCGCACCGAACAGGCTCCAGCCCCACGCGCCCGGCAGGGCGATCAGGGTGAACGGCGTATAGGTGCCGGCGATCAGCAGGAAGATGGCGATATGGTCGAGCGTGCGCAGCACGCGCTTGGGCAGTTCGCCGGGAATGGCGTGGTACAGCGTGGAGGCCGTGTAGCACAGGATCAGCGTGCTGCCGAACACCGCGCTGGCCACCACCGCGCGGGCATCGCCCAGCATGGCGGCATAGGCGACCAGGGTGGCGAGTCCGGCGATGCTGAGCAGGATGCCGATGCCATGCAGCACGCTGCTGGCAAGTTCGTCGCCGAAGGCATAGCGCGGGGCGGCGCTGGACGAAACCGACATGGGGACTTCCTCGAAAGCGGGGATGCGCCGGCTGGCGCTCCCGCCCACCTTACCCGCGCGGCCGGGGCTTGCATACTGCCGCGCACGGTGGGCGCGGCGAAGGGAAACGGGCGCTATTCGATGATGAAGGCGCCGAAGGCGACGCCGATGTTCCAGCCCTCGCCGGTGCCGCTGAGCGCCAGCGAGACATTGCCCTTGGTCAGCACCTGGGCCGCGGCGGATTTTTCCGCGCCGGCATGGACCTGGGCATTGGCGTAATGCCCCTTGATCTGGCCGATGCCGTCGACGCCGGTGAACTTGCCCACGCCGTGGGTGATCTTGGTCTTGCCGAAGGTAAGGCCGCCGCCCTTGACCCGGATGCGCACCGCCATGCTCTGGCCGTTGTCGCAATGGACCGTGCCGCTGCCGGAAGCCGTCTGATAGAAGACCGACCAGCCGGAGACCTGGAAGTCCATCCGGCAGGACACGTCGGCCGCATGGGCAGGCGCCGGCAGCGCCGCAAAGAGGGCGGCCGACAGCACGGCACAGCCCAGCCAGGTTTTCCCCATGACCTTCTCCTCGAAGCTTTTTCTTATTTGCCCCACCCGGCGCCTGTCCGGGACACGCGATTGTGTGGCCCCGTGCATGAACGGCCGTGAATGGCATATTCACGCCTATTGAACAGGATGCAAAGCCGCCCGGGCGCACTCTTCGTCGTCCGGGCATCTCCCCCTCTCTCCCCCGATGCCCGGCTCATTGAGCCCCGCCCACTGTGCGGGGCCTTTTTTTGTCCGGCGTCCATCCGCGCCGGCACCCGCGGGGTAAGCTGGGGACGGACTGGCGAAGGAGTGGCTTCATGCCTAGCACCGATCTGCTGCTGTACCTCCAGGAAACCGATCTGCACACTCCCGGCCCGCGCGCGGCCGCGGCCCTGGCGGCCAGATTGGGCGCGCGGCTGGACGGGCTCTACGTGGCCGACCTGCCGGCCGCCGCCTTCAGCCTGCCGGAGGCCGTGCCGGTCCAGCTGGAGGAAACCCGCCGCCGCTGCGTCGAGGCGGAAGAACACGGCACCCAGTGGCAGCAGCTGCTCGCCTCCCGCGGCCTGAGCGGCCAGTGGCGCGTGGCCCAGGGCGACACGGTGCAGACCGTCTGCCAGGCCGCCGCCGGCTACGACTTCCTGGTGATGGAACGCAGCCAGCAGCGCAGCGACGCGCCGGTGGGCTTCGGCACCGTCTCGCGCTGCGTGTTCGGCAGCGACCGCCCGGTGCTGGTGGTGCCGGACATCGCCCAGATCGGCGACACCCTCGGCGCGCGCGCCCTGGTGGCCTGGAACGGCAGCCGCGAATCCGCCCTGGCCCTGGCCGCGGCGGCGCCGCTGCTGCAGAAGGCCGACGAAGTGCTGCTGCTGGACGGCAGCGAGATGTATGCCGATTCGATCGCGGTGCTGCCCCCGCCGGGCCTGGCCGACTGGCTGGAACGCCATGGCATCCGCGCCCGCATCCAGACCCTGGACGCCGGCCCCACCCACGCCGCCGGCACGCTGATCCTGGACGCGGCCCACGCGCACCGGGCGGATCTACTGGTGATGGGCGCCTGGAGCCGCTCGCGCCTGGCCCAGATGGTGCTGGGCGGCACCACCCGCCACCTGTTCATGCATGGCGACCTGCCCATGCTGGTGGCGCACTGAAAAAATCCGGGAAGGGGTTCAGCGGGAGGAATCGCCCGGAGCGTACTCCCGTCCGGCCTCTCTACACACTACTTGCACATCCGCTTCTGACCGGCATAGTCTGAACGCGCGTTCAGGCACGATCCCTCTGCGTCCCCACGCAGCGTGCGACTGGCGCGTCCAACACATCGCATTCGTCAGGAGGTCGCTCATGCCGTCCGCAAGCCTGGCTGTCGCTTATCGTCCGTCGCACGCTCATCCCGACAAGGTCCGCATTGCCGCTCTCAGCGCGGCGATCGCGCTCAATCTCGCCGCCCTGCTGGCCGTGATGCGGCCGATGGCGCCGCAGATCGTCGAGGCGGTCAAGAAGACGCCCGAGATCGTGGTGACCTGGATCACGCCCCAACCGGAGCCACCCGCCCCGCCGCAGATCGAACTGAAGGCATTGCCGAAGACGCCGCCGGCCGTGCCGCGCACCTTGCCCAAGGCACCGCAGCCACCGGCCGTCACGCCCACCGTCGACGGCAATATCGCCGCGCCGCCGGTGGTGCCGACCATCGAGCCGGCCGTCAACACCGCGCCGGTCGCCGATCCCGCGCCGATCGAAGCGACGCTCGCCTACCGCAGCGCGCCGCTCACCTTCCCGTCGGTGGCGATCCGCCGCAAGTTGCACGGCACCGTGATGCTGCGCGTGCTGGTCGACGCCGAAGGCAAGCCCACGCAGGTGACGATCGAGAAATCCAGCGGCTCCGACCTGCTCGACAAGAGCGCGCGCGAACAGGTGCTGGCCAACTGGCGCTTCCAGCCGGCCACGGCGCAAGGGCATGCGGTGCCCGCCTGGGCGCGGGTGCCGGTGAGCTTCGAACTGCGCGAGCTGTGAGTCGCGGCAAAAGCCCGGCGTGAAACAAGGGGCCGGCCGTTCCGTTCGCAAAGGCGACCGGCCGGCCCCTCACGGCAACTTTATGGCTGCACCGGTTTGTCGATGGCGGGAGCGGCAGGCGCGGGGCGCGTCGCGCGCACCACCAGCCACACCAGCCCGGCGATCATCAGCGCCGGCAGCAAGGCCGGCAGCAGCGCCAGCAAGACGATCGGCGCCATCGCTACCAGCACCACGCCGGCGATCACCACCCCGAGCAAGGCGCCCAGCGCACTGAACACGCCGCCCACGATGGCGAAGGTGAACTTGAACACCACGCCGACCAGCGCGCCGACCAGCCACAGCGCCAGCACCGCCATCACG
Organism: Dyella sp. SG609; assembly: GCF_012275375.1. GTDB lineage: Bacteria > Pseudomonadota > Gammaproteobacteria > Xanthomonadales > Rhodanobacteraceae > Dyella_D > Dyella_D marensis. The sequence goes on from NZ_JAAZQJ010000005.1 coordinate 13,864, forward strand.
ATCACGCTTAGCACGAACATGAGGTTTCCTCCTGGTGGCGCTCATCCATCCGGCCACGCAGACAGCATGCGCCCGCGGCTTCCTGCGATGCATGGCACGGAAGTCATGTGCCCCGGAAGTCACAGGGCAACCGGGGCGTGCGTGTTACAGGTCCTTAACGGTGCGCATGGTCCACTGCCGCCCGGTTCCAACCGAGCTCCATCGCATGAAGCATTCCATGCACACCCTCAAGGCGTTGCGTGATATCGCTTTCGACCTCGGCGTCGGCAAGCATCCCGACCTCGCCGCCATGGCGCGCGAACTGGGCCGCGTGGTCCATCGCGACGGTGCGGCACTCAACGAAGGATTGAAGGAACTGCGCACGCGCGAGCGCGGTTTCGAGCGCTGGCTGCTGGCCACGCGCGGCAAGCCGGGCGTCAGCATCCTGGTGATGGCGTGGCCGGCCAATCACGCCACGCCCGTGCACGACCACGATGGCCTGTGGGGCCTGGAAATGGCCGTGCACGGCGCACTGGAAGTACAGGCCTGGTCGCGCGACGCGGCCAGCGGCGAGCTGAGCCTCAAGGGCCAGGACTGGCTCGGCCCCGGCGACGCCACCTGGTTCGACGCCGATGCCGGCTATGCGCACCGCTGCCGCAATCTTTCGCGGCACGACACGGCGCTCACGCTTCACGTCTACGGCGGCGATCTGGCAAAGTACCTCGCGTATGAGCGCAGCGCCGAGGGCGACCAGTGGCTCGCCCGGCCGCAACGCGCCGCGATCACCGGCCGGCTGAGCGCCTGAGCGCTTCGGCCTTTCCGCAGCCGGTATCCACCAACAAAGGAGTGGCATGTATCGACGGGTCGCCATCATCGGCGGCGGCGCGGCGGCGGCGACGCTGCTGAGCGAGCTGCTGGACCGCCAGCCGGCGCAGTCCCTGCACCTGGACTGGTTCACCGGCGGCGATGCGCCCGGACGCGGCGTGGCCTACGGCACGCGCTCGGAGCGGCATCTGCTCAACGTGCGCGCGGCTTCCATGAGCATGTTCGCCAGCAAGCCGCGCGGCTTTCTGGATTTCGCCCAGCGCGGCGACCACAGCATCGCCGGCACCGATTTCCTGCCGCGCCGGCTCTATGGCGATTATCTCGAAGCCGAAGTCGAACACGCGCTGGAACGCGCCAAGGCGCTCGGCCATGACGTGCGCGTGATTCCGTTCAAGGTCGACGGCCTGGTGCCGGAACACGACGGCGTCACCATCCTGCAGGGCGAGGAAACCACGCATGTCGACGCGGCGGTGCTTGCGCTGGGCGGCCTGCCGCCGCAGCCGCTGAGCGGCGTGAGCGACGCGGCCATCGCCAGCGGGCGCTATGTGGTCAATCCGTGGTCCTTTCTCGCCCAGGCGCAGCCGGATCCGGCGCCGCGCAAGGTGGTGCTGGTCGGCCTGGGCCTCACCGCCGTCGACGTGGTGCTGGAGCTGGCCGCGCTGTGGCCGAATGCGAGCTTCACCGCGATCTCGCGCCACGGCCTGCTGCCGGAAGCGCACCTGGCCTCGGCCAGCGCGCCCAGCGACGACGGCGCCGACCTGATCGAAGCGATGCAGGCCGCGCCGGATCTGCGCTCGTGGATGCGCCTGCTGCGCGACGCCATCGCGCACAGCGAGGACTGGCGCGTGGTGATCGACAGCATGCGTCCGCACACCCCTGCGCTGTGGCAAGCCCTGCCGCAGGAGGAGCGCGCCCGCTTCCTGCGCCACGCGCGCTGGGCCTGGGAACGCGCGCGCCATCGCATGGCGCCGCAGGTGATGGCGCAGATGCAGGCGCTGGAACAGGCCGGCCGCTTCCGCCGCGAACGCGCGCGCCTGCATGCGGCGGACGTGGAAGGCGACCATCTGCACCTGAGCATCACGCCCACCGGCAGCAGCACGCCGCAGGCGCTGGATACCGACCTGGTGATCCAGACCATCGGCCTCAACACCGACGTGCGCCGCACCGGCCACCCGCTGGTAAGCCAGCTGGCGACCAACGGCCACATCACGCCCGACCCGCTGGGCCTGGGCTGCGCCGCCACCACGGAAGGCCGCCTGTGCCACGACGGCGAGGCCTGGCCGCATCTTTATGCAATGGGCAGCCTGCTGCGCGGCACGTTCTGGGAATCGACGGCGATGCCGGAGATCCGGCAGCAGGCAAGGCAGATGGCGGATCGGTTGCTGGGCAAGTAGAAAGCCCGTCATTCCGGCGCAGGCCGGAATGACGGTCGAGCGTGAGGTTTACGAACCCCAACCGCCCAACACCAATTTGCCGATCGCGCTGCCACTCTCCAGCCGCTCGTGCGCGCGCCGCAGATTCGCCGCATCGATCGAACCGACGTGCTCGCGCAAAGTCGTGCGCAACACCCCCGCGTCGACCAGATCCGCCACTTCATTGAGCAGCTGATGCTGCGCCTTCATGTCCTCGGTCTGGAACAGCGGCCGGGTGAACATGAACTCCCAATGCAGCGACAGGCTGCGGCGCTTGAGCAGGCCGATGTCGAGCACGCCGTCAGGATCGTCGATCAGGCCGAACTTGCCCTGCGGCTTGAGCAGCTCCACCAGCACCGGATAGTGCTGCTCGGTATGCGTCAGGCTCAGCACGTAGTCGACGCCCTGCGGCACCACCGCCAGTACCTGCGCCTTGAGGTCGCCGCGATGGTCGACCACGTGATGCGCGCCGAGCTCGCGCACCCACTCCTGCGTTTCCGGGCGCGACGCGGTGCCGATCACCGTGAGGTTGGTCAGACGCCGCGCCAGCTGCACCGCCATCGAACCCACGCCGCCAGCCGCGCCCACGATCAGCACCGCGCCGGTATGCGCCGCGTTGCCGCGCGCGATGGCGAAGCGGTCGAACAGCAGCTCCCACGCGGTGATGGTGGTGAGCGGCAGCGCCGCGGCCTGCAGCATGTCCAGCGTGCCGGGCTTGCGGCCGGCGATGCGTTCGTCCACCACCTGCAGCTCGGCATTGCTGCCGGGGCGGTCGATGGCGCCGGCGTAATAGACCTGGTCGCCGGGCTTGAACAGCGTGACCTCGCCGCCCACCGCCACCACCGTGCCGGCCGCATCCCAGCCCAGCACCTTGTCGGCGCCCTGCGGATCGACGCGCTGGCGGATCTTGGTATCCACCGGATTCACCGACACCGCCTCCACCCGCACCAGCAGGTCGCGGCCGCCGGGCCGGGGTTCCGGCAGGGTGACGTCGAGCAGGCTTTCGGCATCGGTGATGGGCAGCGAACGGCGGTAGGCGACGGCTTTCATGGCGACTCCGGAATCAAGTAAGGGGATGGCCGGTTCAAGGGATGATCCTGCGCCGGCGGAAATCGTCGAACAAGGCGGCGAACATGGCGCGCGTATCCACGTACTCGTGGAAACCGAAGCGGCGCGCCTTGGAGCCGTCGCCGAACATGTCGTAGTCCCAGGAGAACACGAAGTCGGCGAAACGCCACGACGATACGTCGGCATACGCATGCGGCTCCAGTGCATGCCGCGCCTGCATCTGCCGCCACAGCGGCTCCTTGTCGGCCATCACGCTGTCCAGCGACAGGGGCAGCGGCGGTGCGGTTTCCAGTTCGAAATACCTGGCGATGAACGGCCACATCTCGTTCCAGCGGAACAGGTCGCCGTTGTTGATGTTGAAGGCCTGGTTGGCGCAGCGCGCATCGGTGGCGGCCCACACGGTGGCGCGCGCAAGCAGGCCGGCATCGGTCATTTCCAGCAGGCGGTCGTAGGCGCCGGGCTTGCCCGGAAAACGCAGCGGAATGCCCAGCTCCTTCGACATCGACGCATACACCGCGATGGCCAGCGCCAGATTCATCGGATTGCCCAGCGCAAAGCCGCCGACCACCGACGGACGGATCGCCGTCCAGCTCCAGGCCTTGCCCTGCTGGCGCGCTTCCAGCAAACGCTGCTGGTCGTGCATGAATTCCGGCGGCATGAAGTGCGCGTCGGTTTCGCGCGCCGGCGTCTTGAACGGGCCGAGGTGGCCGCCGTAGACCTTGTAGCCCTGCATCAGGCTCACGTGCTGCAGGCCGTTCGCCACCGGCTCGATCGCGTCGAGCACGTGGCGCAGCATGGCCACATTCGGCGGCACCAGTTCGGCCCAGCTGGGGCGGTCCTGGTAGGCGGCGTAGAACACGTGGGTCACGTCGCCCAGCGGCGCGAGCTTGGCCTGCGTGTCGGCGGCATCGAGCAGGTCCACCGCGATATGGCGCACGCGTTCGTCCGAGCTGCCGCCGCGGCGCGAAAGGCCGATCACGCGCCAGTCGTCCAGCGTGCGCAGATGGTCGATCAGATTGCGGCCGATGACACCTTGCGCCCCGACCACCAGGGCGGTCTTGATCTGTGTGCTCACGAGAGTTCCTTCGAAAGAATCAGGCATGGACCGCGCAGGCGGCCGACGCGGCGCGGCGCCGTTCCAGCGCCATGCTCCACACGGTGACCAGCAGGCCCAGCGCGGTAACGGCCGCGCCGGCAAACCCAAGCGCCGGCAGACCGGGGCCGCGGTCGATCACCGCGCCGCCGATAAACGCACCGATCGCATTGCCCAGGTTGAACGCCGCGATGTTCAAGGTGGACGCCAGATGCGGCCCATCCACCGCCTGCTGCACCACGCGCATCTGCAGCGGCGGCACCGTGGCGAACGCGGCCACGCCCCATACGAACACGGTGGCGATGGCGGCCATGGAGCTGTGCATGGTCCAGGTGAACGCGACCAGGATCAGCGTCAGCGCGATCAGGATCGCCACCAGCGACGGCATCAGGCGCCAGTCGGCCAGGCGTCCGCCGAGCAGGTTGCCCAGCGTGGTGCCCGCGCCGAACAGCACCAGCACCCAGCCGGTGGCGCCCACGCCGATATGCGACTGGCTCTGCAGGATCGGCGCGATATAGGTGAACACGGTGAACACGCCGCCGAAGCCCAGCACCGTCATGGCCAGCGCCAGCAGCACCTGCGGCTGGCGCAGCACGGCCATCTCGCGGCGCATGTCCGGCGCATGCAGGTCCGGCAGCGCCGGCACCAGGCGCCACACGCCGAGCGCCGCGACCACGCCCAGCACCGTCACCGCGCCGAAAGTGGAACGCCAGCCCGCCCACTGCCCCAGGAAGGTGCCGAACGGCACGCCCAGCACATTGGCCAGGGTCAGCCCGGCGAACATCAGCGCGATGGCGCGGGCGCCCTGCCCGCGCGGCACCACGTGCGAGGCCACCACCGCGCCGATGCCGAAGAACGAGCCATGGCAGAACGCCGCCACCACCCGCGCCAGCATCAGCACCGCATAGTTGGGCGCGACCGCGCACAGCGCATTGCCGGCGATGAACAGGCCCAGCAGCGCCAGCAAGGCATTGCGGCGCTCCATGCGGGCGGTCAGCGCGGCCAGCAGCGGCGCGCCGGCCGCCACGCCCAGCGCATAGCCGGACACCAGCAGGCCGGCGGAAGGAATGCTCACCCTGAGGTCCGCCGCCACCTCCGGCAGCAGGCCCATGATCACGAACTCGGTGGTGCCGATGGCGAAGGCCGCCACCGACAGAGCCAGCAGGGCGGCCCTGGAATGGTCGTGCGAAGTCATCTGCCTGCCTTGGGGAAAAGGGAAGCAGCACTGTGCTGCTTGCCGGATCGGACGGGAATTGCCGAAACTGCGCAATCATCTTTTCCGGAAAATTGAAGATGGTCGAACTCGAGGACATGCGCCTGTTCGTGCGCGCGGTCGGCTCCGGCAGCCTGTCCGCCGCCGGGCGCGAGCTGAACCTGTCGCCGGCCGTGGCCAGCAAGCGGCTGTCCCGGCTGGAACAGGCGCTGGGCGTGCGGCTGCTCCAGCGCAGCTCGCGCCGGCTGGCCCTTACCGGCGAGGGCAACTGCTACTACGAGCGCTGCGTCGGCATCCTGGCCGACCTGGACGACGCCAACGCCGCCGTGCGGCTGGGCCAGCTGGAAGTGCGCGGCGCGCTGCACGTGTCCACCGCGCTGGACCTGGGCCGGCAATACGTCGGCCCGCTGGCGGCGCAGTTCGCCGCGCTGCATCCTGAGCTGCGCATGCGCATCAGCGCCTCCGACGCCATGCTCGACCTGTTCGAGCACGGCGTGGACGTGGCCGTGCGCAGCGGCGCCATGGCCGATTCGCGGCTGATCTCGCGCCGCGTCGCGCTCAACTACCGGGTGGTGTGCGCGGCGCCGGCCTACCTGGAGAAACACGGCCGTCCCACGGACACCGGCGACCTGGCCCACCACGCCTGCCTGATGCTGCACCGCCCCGGCCGCGGCATCCTGCCGTGGATGCTGCAGACGCCCGAGGGGCCGCGCCCGCTGCGGCTGGACGCCGCGCTCACCACCGACAGCGGCGACCTGATGCGCGAGCTGGCCATCGCCGGCCATGGGCTGGCGTTTAAATCGATCTGGGATATCGCCGCCGACGTGCGCGCCGGGCGGCTGGTGCCGGTGCTGACCGACTGCGCCATCCAGGAAGCGCATATCTATGCGATCTATCCCAGCCGCGACTACCTGCCGGCGCGCATCCGCCTGTTCGTCGACCATCTGCAGGGCGCCATGCAGGCGCAGGAAAACGAGGTGCTGGGGCTGATCCAGCGGCGGGCTTAGGCGTCCTTGTCGTCGTGCCTGCGCCGGAACAGCAGGCGCGACAGGAACACGCCCGCCGCCACGCCGAGGAATTCGAAGAACACGCGGGTGCCGACGCCGTCGAAATCGTGCACTTCGGCCAGCTTCACCTTGAGGAACTGGATCGATTCCACGCGGCCGTAATTGAAATACACCATGTCCCACAGGTCGCCGCTGGCGGTCAGCAGCAGGGCCAGCATGCTGGACCAGCCGGTACGCATGCCGTGGGCCCAGTCGTTGCGGTTGCCGATCCAGTTGAACAGCGCATACAGCAGGAAAGCCACCACCGCCGAGATGGCGCCGGCCTCCAGGCCACCGACGATCCCGTAGCCCATCCACGATTGGTCGTAATGCATCTGTATCCCGCTGTCCCGCGTAACCGTTTGCGCATTATGCCTGCAAGGCGGGGATTTCCTCCGGATGTGACGCAGTGCCGGTCGGCGGCCCTCAGCGGTCGGCCCGACGCCCACCGCGTCACACCTCAAGCCGCGGCGGTAGGGCTAGACTCAGCCACCGAGACACCCTGCCCGCGACACCTCCATGCGATACCCCATCAGCCAACGCGCCGCCCTTATCGTTGTGGACGTGCAGCCGGACTTCATGCCCGGCGGCAGCCTGGCCTGCCACGAAGGCGACGCCATCGTGCCGGGCATCCGCCGCCTGCTGGACAGCCGTGCCTTCCGCCATGTGGTCGCCACGCAGGACTGGCATCCGCGCGGGCACGTATCCTTCGCCAGCAGCCATCCCGGCCGCGCACCGTTCGAACGCATCCCGCTGTACGGCCACGCGCAGACCTTGTGGCCCGAGCACTGCGTGCAGGACACGCCCGGCGCCGCGCTGCATCCGGCCATCGATTGGTCCAGGCTGGATCTGGTCGTGCGCAAGGGCTGCGACCCCCGGGTCGATTCCTACAGCGGCTTCCGCGAGAACTACGGCCCCAACGGCACCCGCCCCAGCACCGAGCTGGCCGACTGGCTGCGCGGGCGCGGCGTGGACGAGGTCTACGTATGCGGCCTGGCGCGCGACGTGTGCGTGCTGTGGACGGCGCAGGACGCGGCCGCGCTCGGTTTCACATCCCACGTGCTGTGGGATCTCACCCGCCCGGTCACGCCGGAGAGCGACCTGGCCACGCGCGCCAAGTTCGACCACATGGGCGTGGGCGTGATCGAGACGCTGCCGATCGCGGCTTAAGCGTCGTCCTCGCGCGCCGCGCGCACGCTCGGCGCGCCGTCTTCGTCCAGCGCCACGCTGAGCACGATCGGGCGGCAGCAGACCTGGCAGTCCTCCACATAGGTCTGCCCCTCGACCGAGTCGTCGACATAGATCTCGATCGCTTCGCCGCAGTAAGGGCAATAGATCAGTACCGGTTCCATGGCGGCGACCTTAGCTCAAGCCTCGCCCGGCTGCGCGCGCAGCCAGTCCGCCGGCGTCGCGATCGCAAACAGGCCGTCGCGCAAGGTGCGCCGGCCCAGGCGCAGCACCTCCTTGTCCTTGCTCAGCAGCCAGGCCGCGCCGGCGGCGAGCGCGAGCTCCAGGAATTTCTGATCGTCCGGATCGGCGCAGCGCGGCAGGCGGACGCCTGGCGCTGCGTTCGATGCTTCGGCGGCCAGACGAATCCAGCGGTCGTGCTCGTCCAGCGCCGCCTGCTGAGCCGCCTCATCCAGCGCCAGCCGCGGATAGGCCAGCACGCGGCGCCATTCCTCGCGGCAGGCGGCATCGGTCACCGCTTCCACCGCACCGTCCGCCAGCGCGCGCGCCAGGCGCGCCACCGCGGGATCGCGGAACACGAACAGGTCGAGGCAGACATTGGTGTCCAGCACCACGCGGTGCATGGCGCCGCGCGCACCGGGCGCAGAAACGGACATGAACGTGGCCGGCCGGAGAACGCCGGCACGGTAGCGGGGATCATCCGCGCTGTCGAACCGCGCGGCGCAGGTTTTTGAACCTGGCATCTGTCAACGCATCGTGGAATCCTGCGTTGGTCGCTACTCATGGCCATGACGTCCGTGGCCACGCGTTCCCCGGGGAAGCCTTCGCGATGAAACGAACCTTTGTGGTCGGCTGCCCCCGCTCCGGCACCACCGTCGTCCAGGCCATGCTGGCCCGGCACCCCGCCGTGTTCTCGCTGCCGGAGACCGGTTTCTTCGCGCACCTGCACGGCAACCTGGCCTGGCGCTGGGGCGATGCACATGCCAGGCACCGCGCGCCGCGGCTGCGCCAGCGGCTGGGCTTCACCCGCAAGCACGAGCGCGAGCTGTTCCTCTCCCTGCAGCGCATCACCACCGCGGCGCCCGACGCGCTGCCGCGGCCGTCGCTGCGCATGCATACCTTGCAGCGCCGCTTTGTCCGCCTGCTCGACGAACTCGCGCTCGCCGCGGAACGCGGCATGTGGCTGGAGAAGACGCCGAACCACTTGCTCTATCTGCCGGAGATCGAAAGCCTGGTGCCGGATGCGCGCTTCGTGCACGTGATCCGCCCCGGCGCGGAAGTGATCGCCTCGCTGATCGACGCCAGCCTGCTGTTCGACGGCAGCGACGACGCCTTCGGCGGCGGCGCGGTGCATTGGGCGCGGCGCTGGAATCGCGCGGTGCAGATCCACCGCAGCTATATGAGCCATCCGCGGCATTACCTGCTGTTCCTGGAAGACCTGATCGCCCAGCCGCAGCAGGAATGGAAGCGGCTGTGCCGCTTCCTCGAACTCGACCCCGCGCAGTCGCTGGACGACAACTGCACCCAGGTGATCGCCGACCTCGATCAGGAACCGTGGAAGCGCCGCGCGCTCAACGGCCGCCTGCACGCGCCGCAGAGCAAGGTGGACAGCCTGTTCGGCCCCAAGGTGCAGCGCTGGCTGCAGGCCAAGCTCGCCTCCTACGACGAGCTGCGCGCGCAATGGCTGCAGGCGCGCGGCGCGCACGAACCGCACGCGGTGCCGCGCAACGTGGTGGCGCTGGGCTCCAGCGGCGCCTGATCCGCGCTAGAGCTGTTCGACCGCCTCTTCGATCAGCGCCGCCAGCTCGTGCGGATACGCCGCCAGCGAGGCATGGCTGGAGGCCAGTTCCACGGTCTTCTTCGCGCCGATGCGCTGCGCCATCCATTGCTGCGTCTGCGGCGGAATCATGTGGTCTTCCAGCGACACCTGGTACCAGCTGGGCAGCTGCTTCCAGGCGGGTGCGCCGGCCGTCTCCTCGAAGCAGCGCACGGCGGTGGGCTTCTGCGCGGCGGCCATGATCAGGGCCGCGTCGTCGCCGAGATCCTGGCAGAAGCTTTCCTTGAACAGCTTGCGGTCCAGCCACAGGAAGCCGTGCGGGTCGGGACGGATCGCCTTGGCGCCGGCGGGCTGTTCGTCGCGGCCGAGCAGGGCGCCGACCGCTTCGCCTTCGTCGGGCGCAAAGGCCGCCACATATACCAATCCCACCACCTGCGGCGCGCTGCCCGCGCCTGAAATCACCGCGCCGCCGTAGGAATGGCCGACCAGCAGCACCGGCCCTTCCTGCATCTGGACCAGGCGGCGGGTGCGCTCGATATCGTCGGCCAGCGAGGTGAGCGGGTTCTGCACCGCGCTCACGCGATAACCCTTCGCATGCAGCACCGGAATCAGCTTGCTCCAGTGCGAACCGTCGCCCCAGGCGCCATGCACCAGCACGATGCTCGGTTTCTTGCTCATGCGAATTCCTCTGCGGTCGGAGGGATGGCCGGTCGGCCTGACGCGCCAAGGGAGCGCAGGCCGCGTGAAGCCTCCGTCATGACGAAAGCGCAACGCCGGCTATGGCATATGCGCCGGACACGCGGACGCATGCGCCGCCATGCGCCAACCCCATGGTGCCGCTGCCCGCGTTGAACGACGGTCGATAAGGAGAAGCCATGAACCACCGTCCCCTGCTGCTCGCCCTGCTCCCGCTGGCCCTGGCCGCCTGCTCGCAGACGCCGTCCAATCACGCCAGCCCCGCCGCGTTGGCATCCGCTGCCACACCCGCACCTGCCATCGCCACCACGGCATCGACCTTCGATGCCGGCATCCTCGCCCGCTATCACTGGCGCCTCAGCGCCGCCAGCGCGGCCGACGGCAAGCGCATCGACGCGCTGTTTGCGCGCCCCGACCGGCCGCTGCAGCTGGATTTCGTGCGCGACCGGCTCAGCGTCAGCAACGCCTGCAACCGCCTGGGCGGCCATTTCGAAGTGGAAAGCGGCCGGCTGAAGCTCGGTGCCATGGCGCAGACCATGATGGCGTGCAGGGACAAGGCGCTGGCCGCTCTCGACGGCGCCATCTCGCAGCGCCTGCAGCAGCAGCCGCGCGTGAGCGTGCAGAGCGAAGGCGACGCGCCGAAGCTGAGCCTGGCCGCGGACAACGGCGACACCCTGGTCTTCACCGGCGAACCCACCGCGGAAACGCGCTACGGCAGCGCCGGCGAAACGGTATTTCTCGAAGTAGCCGCCGAAGCCAAGCCTTGCAGCCATCCGCTGATTCCCAACAAGCAATGCCTGCAGGTGCGCGAGCGCAAGTACGGCCAGAACGGCGTCGTGCAGAGCACCGGCGAATGGCAGCCGCTGTACCAGGACATCGAGGGCTATACGCACGAGCCGGGCATCCGCAACGTGCTGCGCGTCAAGCGCTTCACCCTCAAGAATCCACCGGCCGATGCGCCTTCCACCGCTTATGTGCTGGACATGGTGGTGGAGTCGGAAGTCGCCTCGAAGAAGAAATAAGCCGACGCGCCAAAACAAAACGCCCACCCGCCGTGCACCGGCGGGTGGGCGTTTTCGTATCCGCGCTCAAGCGGCGACGCTGACGCGCTCGCGCTCCGCTTCCAGGCTGGCCACCGGGCGCACTTCGATGCTGCCGATGCTGGCCCAGGGGAAGGACTTGGCGATCTCGATCGCTTCGTCCATGTCCCTCGCTTCGATCAGGTTGAAGCCGCCGAGGTATTCCTTGGTCTCCGCGAACGGGCCATCCACGATGGTGGTGTTGCCCTGGCGGATGCGCATGGTGCGCGACTGCCTGGGCGCTTCCAGCTTCTGGCTGTCGAGCAGGATGCCCTTGCGCTTCAAGTCGTCGGCCTTGTCCAGGCAACCGCGCATCATCGTGTCGAACTGCCCGTCCGGCAGCTCGGCCAGCATGCTGTCGTCGCAATAGATCATCACCAGGAACTTCATGGTCGTCCGCTCGCGTCGTGGGGAGGACCGCGATGGTAGTACATCCCTCCGCCGGTTCTTGCGGCCGCCTGGCGCGCCGGCTGATAACGTTGTCAAATTTCACTTGATCGTCACGCCATCCGCGTCCCGCCCGCGTTCGCGGCCATGCGCAGGATTTCGCGTGCTGCGCCGCAGAAGCGCATTTCCCGCCCAGGTTCACAGTTTGCCGGGACAACAGAAGACAACGTTGTCAGTACCAGGGCGCATGCCGACTGCCCAAGCACGCGCAGCGGCCCGCAAGCGACGGACAAGGCCGGCGTCCTTCCCTCGGGGACACCGGCCCGGCGGCGCCCTGGCCAATCACTACGCCGCGCCATCAAAGAGAGGAGAACGTCTTATGCATGCCAAGCAACACGTGGGATCGCGCACGTTGTCGGCGGTCCTCGGAAGCACCGCCAGCGCCCTCGCCTATGCCTGCCTGCTCAGCGCCGCGCCGGTATCGAATGCCATCGCGCAATCGCTGCCCGCCTGCGCGGCGGCGTGGAGTGCCGGCACCGTCTACGTCGGCGGCGACGTCGCCAGCGAGAACGGCGTGAACTACAAGGCCAACTGGTGGACGCAGGGCAACGACCCGGCCACCAACAACGGCGGCGCCGGCAGCGGCCAGCCGTGGACGTCGCAGGGCGCCTGCGGCGGCTCGGGTGGAGGCGGTGGCGGTGGAGGCGGCGGTGGTGGTGGCGGTGGTGGCGGCGGCACGCCTCCCCCGCCCCCGGGCACCGGCGCCAACCTGCTGTACAGCCCGTACAAAGACGTCACCATCAATCTCAACTGGAACACCAACACCATGCAGACCGCCGCGGCGACCGGAACGGCGATCCCCGTGGTCGGCAGCGGCAGCCTGTATTCCAACTACGTGCATAACCTCAGCGCGATCACCCTGGCCTTCGCCACCGGCGAATGCGGCAGCGAAAGCTGGGGCGGCATTCCCGGCGCCACCTTCGCCAGCGTCAACGTCGCGGCGCTCTCCAATGCGGGCCTGCCGTACGTGGTTTCCACCGGCGGCGCGGCGGGCAGCTTCACCTGCGGCAGCACCTCCGGCATGGCCAACTTCCTGGCGCGCTACTACACGCCGCAGATGCTGGGCGTGGATTTCGACATCGAAGGCGGACAGTCGCAGGCGCAGATCAATGCGCTGGTAGCCGCGGCGGCCTATGGCCAGTCGCTGCATCCGAGCCTGCGCTTCTCCTTCACCCTGGCCACCCTGGCCGCGTCCGACGGCAGCTATGGCGGCGTCAACAGCCTGGGCGACATGGTGGTGCGCGCGGTCAAGGCGAATCCGTCGTTGACCAACTACACCATCAACCTGATGGTGATGGACTACGGCGCCGCCGGCCCGTCGATCTGCGTGGTGAGCAATGGCGTGTGCGACATGGGGCAGTCGGCGATCCAGGCTGCCAGGAACCTGCAGCACACCTATGGCATTCCACTGAGCAAGATCGAGCTGACCCCGATGATCGGCTTGAACGACAACACCGCCGAGACCTTCACCCTGGCCAATACCGACACGGTGGTGAGCTATGCGGTGAGCAACGGCCTGGCCGGCCTGCATTTCTGGTCGCTGGACCGCGACACGCCCTGCGCCAATGCCGGCTATGCCTCGCCCACCTGTAATTCGGTGCCGAGCACGTCGCCGCTGCAGTACACCAAGCGTTTCCTGTCCGACCTGGGCCGCTGAGCCCGGGTGTGCGGGGCGGCCAGGCCGGCCGCTCCGCACTTTCCTGCTGCTTTCCTGCTGCGCCACGGCGTTACGATGCAGTCACCTTTGGACGAGTATTGCTGCACGTTCCAAGGGCACGGAAACCATCGCCGCCATGAGCCGCCTGTACGACCTCTCGTCGCAAGCGCTGCGCGCACTCTACGACGCCCGCGTCGGCACCCCGCCGGTACTCGACCTGGCCGAACGCTTTCCCGACGGCCAGCGCTTCGCCGACGCCTGGACGGCGCTGCGCGACGAGGCACTGGCGCTCACCACGCACCTGCAGGCAGTGCCGCGCTTCCACGAGCTGATGGCCGAGCAGCGCGCCATCTCCGACAACGACGGCCACGACTGGCGCATGTACCTGCTCAAGGTCTACGGCAACGACGTGGACGAGCACATGGCCGCCTGCCCCCTCCTGGGCGAACTGGTACGCACCTCGCCGGACGTGCTCTCGGCGACGCTTTCGTTCCTGGCCCCGCACAAGCACATCCCGCGGCACCGCGGACCGTTCAAGGGCGTGCTGCGCTACCAGCTGGGCCTGTCGGTGCCGGTGCGCGAAGACGGCCAGCCGGCCGCGGTGCTGCGGCTGGCCGACCGCGATTACCGCATCGGCGAGGGCGACGCCATGCTGTGGGACGACACCTTCCCGCACGAGGTATGGAACGACAGCGACCAGTGGCGCATCGCCCTGCTGCTGGACGTGCGCCGCCGCCAGCTGCCGCCGGACATGGCCCTGCTGTCGCGCCTGCTGATCGCCGGCATCGGCGCGGTGGCGCGCCGGCGCCTGCCGGCCATGGTCGCCGCCGGCAGGAACGGCTAGGCCGGGAAACCGTCAGATCGACGCGCAGCGCAGCGCGTCTTCCAGCACCGACAGCAGGCGCTGCAGCCGTATGGGGTCCGGCACGGTGCGGCGCGCGGCGGACTCGATCCGCGCGGCCAGCGCGCAGACGTCGTGCTCGCCCAGCACCACGGTGCCGCCCTTGATGCGATGCGCATGGCGCACCACCGCCGGCCAGTCCGCCGCCGCCAGCGCGGCGCGGATCGCCGCCGCATCGCGCAGGCCTTCGCGGAAGAACACGGCGACAGCTTCGTTCTCCTGCGGCGGCGTGCCCGTGCAGAACCGCTGCAGTTCGTCCAGCGACCAGGGCCACTCGACCCAGGCATCGATATCCGCCGGCGCCGGTGCGGGCGATACGGCGACGTTGCGCAAGCCGGCGATGCGCGCCGGCGCATGGCCGTCCTTGCGCTCCAGCAGGCGCAGCGAGGTGACCAGCGCCACGCGGTCGACCGCGGCCGCGCCGCCCAGCCACACCAGCCCGTAGTGCCCGGCGATGGAGGCGCCGGCGACCGATGCGTCCGCCGCCGTATCGCACGCCACGCCCAGCCGGGCGAACTGCGCGGCCAGGATGCGGCGGCGCGCGGGATGATCCTCGACCAGCAGCGCGCGCTCCCGCCCCACGGGCGGTACGGGCGCCTCGGTCGCCTCGCTGCCGGCGACATCGAGCTCGAATGAAGAACCCGCCGCCGGATCGTCCGCATAGGCCTCCACGCGCAGCCGGAACGCCCCCTCGTGCGACGTCCCGCGCCACAGCGCGAGCTGGACGCTGCCCGCGCCCGCGCGCAGGGCGACGCCTTCCAGCGCCAGATCCAGCAGCTGGCGCAGGCGGGGCTCGTCGAGGCTCAGCCAGGGCAAGGCGCCGCAGGGCAGCTCGATGCCGGCATCGATACCCATCTTGCGCAGCCGGCGTGCCTGCGCCTGCACGCAGGCGCGCGCCACGGCCAGCGCATCGCAGCGCCCCATCGCGTAGGTGGCGGCGGACGACGCTCTACGCCGCATTGCGCGCCTGCAGCACGTGTTCGCGCATCTTGAACAGCTCCGCATCGCTCAAAATGCCCAGCTTCTTGTAGGCGGTGGACTTCTGCGTGCTGATGGTCTTCAGGCTGCGATTGAACTTGATGGCGATCTGGCTCACCGACATGCCGTCCAGGAAACAGCGCACCACCTCCCACTCGCGCGGCGACAGCGGCGATTGCCGGCGCGTCGGCAGCGCCTTGGCCAGGAACGGCGGCAGATAGGTTTCGCCGGCCACCACGCGGGCGATGGCGTCGGCCATCTCCGCGGCCGGCTGGTGCTTGGCGAAGAAGCCGTTGGCGCCTTCGCGCAGCAGCATGTTCACGGTGACCCGCTGGCAGTGCCCCGACACCACCAGGATGCGCAGCTCCGGATAGCGCGAGCGCAGCGCCTTGACCAGGGCCATGCCGTCGAGGTCGTCCTGGCCCAGCGCATAGTCCAGCAGCACCACGTCCACCGGAATCTCGGCCAGCATGGTGCGCAAGGTGCGGCTGCACTGGTGGCTGCCCACCACGGTGACCGCGCTGACCTGGCGCAGGTGCGAGACCAGGCCCTTGAGGATGAATTCGTGGTCGTCGAGCAGGGCGACGCGGATCAGGTTGCGCTGGTTCTTGCGGGTCAATGCAGGGGCTTGGTACGTGTTGGGAAAGTTCATGACGGGCACCTTGTTGAGGACCATGCGGACCAGGCGCGGCGCAATCCGCGGCTGCATGAAAATTGCAGCACGCACGCAAGCGCGGCATCCATGGGATTTCTCTGAAATGCCTGCTCTTTGCGATGTTCGTTGCCTAGGACTTTTCTGATTCCGCCGGGGTACCGATCCGGGAAAACTCTTCCTCACCGGCGACCGGCCCACGACCGCTACGGTGGTCCAGGGCAGACGACACGGCTCGCCAGATGCCTTCCCGCATGCCACGGACGTCATGCGTCGACCCTGTGTCGGAGGCAGGCCGCGCTCTACCCCGGCGCGGCCTGTCTGGAAACTTTTCGATGCCGCTCGACCCGCGCACGACGCGAATGCGTCCCCAAGGCCACCGGCCGGCGCCGTCCGACGAGCGCCACAGCAGCAGCGCAGCCATGTATCCAGTACCGCCCCGACAACGCGACCGTTCCGCGCCAGCCACGACCGGCCGCGGCGCGGGGTGCGCGGCGCTGGCTACGCTGGCTTTCGCGCTCGGCGGCGCCTCCCTGCATGCAAGCCCGGCCAATGCGCGCGACGAGCTGCTGTCGCGCGCACGCTCGCAGCACGAAGCCGGCCATCGCCTCGAGGCGCTGGCCGCCTGCGAAGACCTGCTGCTGCGCTGGCCCGCCGATGCGGACGCGCAGCGCCTGCGCATCGCGCTGCTGGCCGAACTCGGCGCCGCCGGCCGCGCGCTGGAACTGGCGCAGCAGTTGTCCACCCCGCTGCCCGCCGCCGAACTGGCCCGGCTCCAAGCCGACGCTGCCGCGCACCAGGCGCGCTGGGCGCAGGCACTGCCTGCCGACACGCGCCATCCCTATGTGGAAGCCGACCGCGCGCTGAGCGTGCGCGGCGAGTCGCCCGCCGACGATGCGATCGCCGCGGCCGACCGCATGATCGCCCTGGCACGCGCCTCGCGCAGTGCCGAAGCCGTCGACGCCTACCGCACGCTCAGCCGCCGCGGCGGCGCGCTGCCGGCCTACGCCGACGCGCCGGTCGCCGATGCCCTGCTGCAGCAGCGCCAGCCGGAGCAGGCCATTCCGCTCTACGAAGCGGCGGCGCAGGCGCACTCCGGCCCGTATTCCGAAGATGAAGCCGATCCGCGTATCGGCCTCGCCCATGCTTATCTCGAAGCCGGCCGCCATCGCCAGGCGCGGCAGTGGATCGACGGCGTCGCCGCCAGGGAACCGGCGTGGCTGCCTTCGCCCGGTTCCCTGCGACCGCGCGCCAATCCGCACAAGACCGAGGCCGATCTGGCCGCCGCCCTGGTACGCCAGGAAACCTGGCTCTATCGCGAAGCCTGGCAGCGCCTGCACACGCTGCGCGCGGAAGGCCCGGCCAACGCGCCGGTGTGGAACCAGCTGGCCGACGTGGAACGCGCGCGCGGCTGGCCGCGCCGCGCGGAAAACACGCTGATGGGCGCGGCGGGCCTGGACCCGGACGACACCTCGATCCGCCTCGGCGCCATCGAAGGCTGGCGCGATTTGAACGACTTCCCGCGCGTGGAACCGGCCATGCGCGAACTGGAAGCCGTGGTGCCGCGCGAGCCGCAGGTGCAAGTGGCCCGCCAGGCCTGGGATCGCCAGCGCGGCTGGCAGTTCGACCTGGAACACGATCGCGGCCGCGGCGGCTCGCCCAACTTCGGCGATGCCGACCACGAAACCCAGGCCACCCTGCAAAGCCCGCTGCTCGACGACCGCTGGCGCCTCTACGGCATCACCCGCCTGGCCTTTGCCAACCTGCCGGAAGGCCACGCGCAGCGCGAGCGCCTCGGTGTCGGCCTTCGCGGCTATGCGCGCGGACTGGAAGCCTACGTGCAGCTGCTGCCCGCCGTGGGCGGCGCCACCCGCCGCACCGCGGTGGAAGCCGGCCTGCGCTGGCTGCCGGACGATCACTGGACCTATGCGCTGGACTGGAGCAACACCGGCGACGCCGACGTGCCGCTGCGCGCGCACTACTACGGCATCGCCGCGCATGCGCTCGACGCGTCGGCGCAATGGCGCGCCAGCGAGCTGAGCGCGATCAAGCTCAGCGCCAACGCCGACCGCTACAGCGATGGCAACCGGCGCTACGGCTGGGAAGCGGCGTGGACGCAGCGCGCCTACACCGCGGCGTGGTTCACCGTGGACGGCGGACTGCGGGCCGGCGCCACGCGCAACTCGCGCAGCGACGTGCCCTATTACAGCCCCTCGTGCGCGCGCTGGGCCGCGCTCACCGGGCGCCTGGAAAACCTGCTGTACCAGCGCTACGAGCGCAGCTGGAGCCATCAGCTGGAGCTGTCCTTCGGCAGCTACGACGAATGCCGCTACGGCAGCGGCTGGATGGCGAGCGCGCACTACGGCCAGCGCTGGGCGCCGCGCGGCGGCCTTGCCTTCGGCTGGGGCATCGGCTGGAACAGCCAGCCTTATGACGGCAAGCGCGACAACCGCGTGATGCTCGACCTCACCGTGCATTGGGGCGAATGACCATGCCGCGCTGGCGCCACGCCCTGCTTCTGTTGCTCGCCCTGGCCGCACCCGCGGCCGGCGCTGTGGACCGCCTTGCCGCGGTGTCCGGCCCCGTGCCCGCACGCGCGCCGTTGCCGCCGCTCATCGTCTTGAACTACCACGACGTGCGCGACGATATCCGCGACGCCGGCCGCCGCGACAGCACGGCGATCAGCACCGACCACTTGATCGCGCACTTCGAATGGCTGCGCGCCAACGGCTTCCGCATGGTGAGCCTGGACGACGTGATCGCCGCGCGCCGCGGCGAACGCGCGCTGCCGCCGAAGGCCGTGCTGCTCACCTTCGACGACGGCCTGATCAGCTTCTACACCCGCGTTTTCCCGCTGCTGCGCGCCTATGGCTACCCCGCGCTGTTTGCCGTGGAGAACTCCTGGATGGATCTGCCGGAAGGCAAGCGCTTCGACTACAACGGCGAGAGCTGCGGGCGCGAATGCTTCGTCAGCTGGGCGCAGGTGCGGGAAATGCGCGCCTCCGGCCTGGTGGAAATCGCCTCGCATACCGACGACCTGCACCAGGGCGTGCTCGCCAATCCGCAGGGCAACCTGATGCCGGCGGCGATCAGCCTGGCCTACGACCCGAAGAGCGGCTACGAAAGCCCCGAGGCTTACCGCGCACGCATCCGCGCCGACCTGGCGCACAGCGCCGACGAGATCGCCCAGCACACCGGCCGGCGCCCGCGGGCCATCGTGTGGCCGTATGGCGCATACAACCGCATCGCGCAGGGCGAAGCGGCCGCGCTGGGCATGGATGTCTCGCTCAGCCTGGACGACGAGCCGGTGCAGCTGGCGGAAGGGCGCAATATCCCGCGCCTGCTGATCTCCGACGACATTGGCGTGCAAGGCCTGGCTGCGCTGATCTACCGCCAGCGTGCGATCGATGCGCAGCGCGTGGTGCAGGTGGACCTGGACTATGTCTACGACACCGATCCCGCGCAGCAGGAAAAGAACCTCTCCGCCCTGCTCGACCGTATCCGCCGGCTCAAGCCTTCCCAGGTGTGGCTGCAGGCGTACGCCGACCCGGATGGCGATGGCGTGGCCGACGCCGTGTACTTCCCCAACCGCCACCTGCCCATGCGCGCCGACCTGTTCGCCCGCGTGGCCTGGCAGCTGCGCACGCGCTGCGAGGTGGAGGTGTATGCATGGATGCCGGTGCTGGCGTTCCGTTTTCCGCAGGCGAAAGACTTGCCGGCGCTGGGCCGCGGCAAGGATGGCGATCACTATCGCCTGGCGCCGTGGGATCCGCGCGTGCGCGCATTGATCGGCGACGTCTACGAAGACCTCGCCATGCACGGCGGCATGACCGGCCTGCTGTTCTCCGACGACGCCTACCTGCGCGACACCGATGCGCTCGGCCCGCTCGCATCGGACACGCCGGCGCAGCGCACGCAATACCTGATCGGCTTCACCCGCGAACTGGCCGACCGCGCGCGGCAATGGCGCGCGCAGCTGAAGACCGCGCGCAATCTCTACGCGCGCCCCGTGCTGCAGCCCGCCTCCGAAGCCTGGTTCGCGCAAAGCCTGGCCGCCTTCAACGCCGCCTACGACTACACCGCGCTGATGGCCATGCCGCAGCTCGACCAGGAGCCGGCCACCGACGCCTGGTTCAAGCGCCTGGCCGCCGCCGTCGCCGCGCAGCCGCGCGGCATGGACCGCACCGTATTCGAGCTGGCCGCCGCCGACTGGCGCGCCGGCGGCAAGCCGGTGCCTGCCGACGTGCTGGGCGCGCGGCTGCGCCTGCTGCAGGCGCAGGGTGCGCGCCACCTGGGCTACTACCCGGACGACTTCGTCGCCGGCCGGCCCGCGCTGGAAGCGATCCGACCGTATATCTCCGCCGCCGAACATCCCTACCGGGAACCGTGAGGCCGCATGCGCGAGATCATGGACGTCCTGCTGGACTACGCCTTCTACTACCCGCTGCTGATGTCCTTCGTGTGGATGAGCGGCGGGCTGATCTATTACCTGCGCTGGGAACGCGGCGAACCGCTGCGGGTGGAACCGCCCGCGCTGCCGCACGCACCCTTCGTCACCCTGATCGTGCCCTGCCATAACGAAGGCGAACAGGTGCGCGAGACCATCGCCCACCTCGATGCGCAGCGTTATCCGCACTTCGAGATCATCGCGGTCAACGACGGCTCCACCGACGACACCGGCGCCCAGCTCGACGAACTGCAGAAGCAGTATCCGCGGCTGCGGGTGATCCATTTCGCCAGCAACCAGGGCAAGGCGATGGGCCTGCGCATGGCGGCGATGGCGGCGCGCGGCGATTTCCTGGTCTGCGTGGATGGCGATGCGCTGCTGGACGACTACGCCACGCACTGGCTGGTCAGCCATATGGTGAGCAGCCCGCGGGTGGGCGCGGTCACCGGCAATCCGCGCATCCGCAACCGCTCCACCTTGCTGGGCAAGCTGCAGGTGGGCGAGTTCTCTTCGATCATCGGGCTGATCAAGCGCGCGCAGCGCGTGTATGGCCGCGTGTTCACCGTGTCCGGCGTGATCGCCTGTTTCCGCCGCAGCGCGCTGCACGACGTCGGCTACTGGAACACCGACATGGTGACCGAGGACATCGACATCAGCTGGCGCCTGCAGATGCGCCACTGGGACATCCGCTACGAACCCAATGCGCTGTGCTGGATCCTGATGCCGGAAACCCTGCGCGGCCTGTGGAAGCAGCGCCTGCGCTGGGCGCAGGGCGGCGTGGAAGTGACCCTGCGCTACCTGCCGGAACTGCTGCGCTGGCGCCGCCGCCGCATGTGGCCGGTGGCGCTGGAATACCTGCTGAGCCTGGTGTGGGCCTACGTGATGCTGGCCATCGTGACGCTGTGGCTGCTGGGAAAGTTCGTCGCGCTGCCGCCGGCCCTGCATATCGCCAGCCTGCTGCCGCAATGGCATGGCGTGGTGCTGGGCATTGTGTGCCTGCTGCAGTTCGGCATCAGCACGCTGATCGACCGCCGCTACGAAACACGCGTGGGCCGCAATTACTACTGGATGATCTGGTATCCGCTGACCTACTGGCTGCTGAGCACCGCCACCACCGTGGCGGCCCTGCCGAAGGCGCTGCTCAAGCGCAAGGGCACGCGCGCGGTATGGGTCAGCCCCGACCGAGGCATACGATGAAAGCCGAAGCGATCGTGATCCACCGCCCCGAGCGCCAGCACCCCGCGCGCCGCCTGCTGTTCACCACCGCCACGCTGATGGCATGGATGGCGTGGATTTCGCTGTGGCTGCCGCTGGCGACCCTGCTGGCGTGGGCGCTGGGCGTGCGCCTGGGCTACATCGAGATGGTGGTGCGCGAGCACGGCCACGGCGGGCAGGACCTGGCCAGGCTGCTGTTGCTGGCGGCGCTGTGCGCGGTGGTGATGCTGGCCTGGTCGTCCTACAACTACCTGCGCTTCGCCCATGTCGACCGGCGACGGCGCAGCCGCGCGGTGGACCGGCGCGCCATGGCCGGAGCGCTGGGCGTGCAGCAGGAAACGGCCAGGTGGATGCAGCGCGCGCCGCGGATGGTGCTGGAGTTTCCCGACGGCGGCGATGTGTTCCATCGCGAAGACGACGACGCACTGAACGAGCGCGCCGTCGCCTGCTGAACGCTCAGCGTGCGTCGTGGCCCGCCGCGGACAGCAGCGGCGCGGGACGCTTGGCGGGCGCTTCGAACAAACGCCACCAGCGTTCGCCCGCGTGCGGTGCGGCCAGGTCCAGGCGCTCGCCCATGCGCGGAGTGGACAAGGCAACGCCGCGTTCGGCGGCCAGCGCCGTCACCTGCTCGAACGGGTCCTGCCAGCGGTGCATGGCCAGGTCGAAGGTGCCGTTGTGGATCGGCATCATCCAGCGGCCGCGCAGGTCCAGGTGCGCCTGCACCGAGTCGGCCGGCTGCATGTGCACGTACGGCCATTGCGCGTCGTAGGCGCCGGTTTCGACGAAGGTCACATCGAACGGACCCAGCCGCTCGCCGATCGCCTTGAAGCCGTCGAAATAGCCGGTGTCGCCGCTGAAGAACACGCGCAGGTCGCCGTCGATGACGGCCCACGAGGCCCATAGCGTCTTGTCGCCGTCGAACAGGCCGCGGCCGGAGAAATGCTGGGCCGGCGTGGCGACGAAGCGCATTCCGTCCACTTCGGTTTCCTGCCACCAGTCGAGCTGGCGGACCTTGCCCGCATCCACGCCCCAGGACACCAGGCGGTCGCCCACGCCGAGCGGGGTGAGGAACACCTCGGCGCGGTCGGCGAGGAATTCGATGGTGCCGCGGTCGAGATGGTCGTAATGATCGTGCGAGAGCACCACGCCGCGCAGCGGCGGCAGGTCCTGCAACGCGATCGGCGGCGCGTGGAAACGCTTCGGGCCCATCCACGAGAACGGCGAGGCGCGTTCGGCGAACACCGGGTCGGTGATCCAGAAACCGCCGCGCAGTTTCAGCAGCAGGGTGGAATGGCCCAGGCGATACAGGCTGCGGTCCGGCGCGGCTTCCAGCTGCGCGCGGGTGAGGCGCTGCACCGGCAGCGGCATGTCCGGCACCGCGTCCTTGGGCTTGTACAGCATCATGTTCCAGATGATCCTCAGCATCTTGCCCAGGCCTTCCGGCGGGCGCGGACGCGGGTTGCGGAAACGGTCGCCGCCGCGCTGCGGCGAGGCCTCGTAGCCGCCCAGCGCGGCACGCGCGCGGCGGCTGGCCAGCGTGGCCAGGATGATGGCGAGGGCGAGCAGGCCCAGCACGATCTTCATAGGGATTTCCCGGGTTCAGGGGGCGGGGGAGGAAACTACACCGAGCAGTGTAATTTCTCCGCGAGGCAAATGTAAACCCGTCAGTGTAAAATCCGGGCATGCCGACCCCGACCCGCCCCACCCGCCTCACCGACCTCAAGCGCGCCGCCATCCTGGAGGCCGCCATCGACGAGTTCCGCTCCGCCGGCTACGAAGCCACCAGCATGGACCGCATCGCCGCCCGCGCCGAAGTCTCCAAGCGCACGGTCTACAACCACTTTCCCAGCAAGGAAGTGCTGTTCATCGAGATCATGCACCAGCTGTGGGAGGCGAGCCGGGAGGGCGAAGAGCTGGTCTACCGCCCCGACCTCCCGCTACGCGACCAGCTGCTGGAACTGGTGGGCCACAAGATGCGCCTGCTGCACGGCGAGGCGTTCGTCTCGCTGGCGCGCGTGGCTATTGCTGCGGCGATTCATTCGCCGGAGCGGGCGCAGGCGATGGTGGCGCGGATGAATGAGCGCGAGGAAGGGCTGACCGTGTGGTTGCGCGCGGCGGCCGCGGATGGGCGCCTGAAGATCGACGATCCGGTGTTTGCCGCGCACCAGCTGCAAGGGCTGGTGAAGACGTTCGCGTTCTGGCCGCAGATCACTCTGGGGCAACCGCCGTTGCGGCCGAGGGAACGTAAGCGGGTGGCGGAGTCGGCGGTGGATATGTTTCTGGCGTGGTATGCGTGAGATCGGGCGGGAGCCGCTTTTGTTTAACGCTACTCGTCTTTTGTCACGCTGACGGCCACAAGCCCTCCCTCGCCCTATCTCAGCAAATAACTACAACCGCGGAAACCAAACACCTCTGTTGGACGGAGCGGCCATATTCGGGATGACATGCGTCTGATCGAGGGTGCTCACATCAACATCAACAACCACTTCCAGCACCTCTCTTTCGCCAAGGGCCGGAAAAACATCCCGGGACAGAAAAGCCCACGCGTCATTCATATCGTAAGCAGTGATTCCGCAGCCGATGTTCAGCACGGACGGCATGCCGTTGCTAGACAACTTGAACCAAAAGCGACGCAACATATCGAGCCTCGAACTTAGCAACCGATCCTCTTGGGACGCACAGACTAATGAATACGCCGCGTCACAACTGGATCATAGAAACCCTTCGCATGAACCAGGTAGTAGGCTTCGCGCGGCCTGGATTCTGAAGCACAGCAACCGGGTGCCGAAACCTTTAGCTCCTCAACTCCCCACCAGTGGTCGCGCGACCAAACTTGATACTCCTTGGCGGACATCACGTCGTCAGGCACGCCCAGCTTCGAGTTGATCTGCCCGATAGTTATATGCGTGAAATCCATCCGCCAAGCGGGTGGAACCTCCCCGTACACACGCACTAAAACTGCTGGATAGCCATATCGACACGCCCCAAAGATGACCAGCAATACCATCAGCCAAGCGAGCATCTTGTTAGTCATCGATTGCACGTGCCCCTCTGACAGGAGCCCACAGGATAAAGGGCGGGCAGTGGCTGGGACCTCCGCTAGAGATGAGGGCATGCCTATCCATTCTGTTTACCAGCAACGTCATTGGATGGTTCGGCCCTAGCTGCTTTTGCAATCCTGATTTTATGAGCGAGAAGTTCAAACCCCTCGTCAAAGACCTCCCTCACAACTGCCATGTCGCTCGCGGACAATTCGACTTTTTGAACACCAACTATTGGCGCTGCCTCACTCTGAGAAAATACCCGCGAGTAAACATCGTGATATTCATCAAAAACTCTTCCTTCACTACCAAATGTATGGTGAACATCGATCAACAAATTCCATGTATCTAAAACAAGATTTCCATCAAGAATAACGCCTCGACCAGCCGCTTCAGCGACTGAGTCAAAATCAAAAAAACTCTCAACCCCTGACTGAACATCGGGAAACACCTTCATTACTTCCTGTAGCAGCCCGCTCTTGCCGTCACAAGAAAAAATCAGCACCCCTTTTTCTGTCAAGAAGAATTCATGCCCATCTTCCGGGGAAACCCAGCCAAGCCAAATAGCCTCTCCCTTCAACGCTATAGCGACCGGAAATACTTCCATCATCTTATGATCCAAAGAGGTAACGGTTAATTGCCCAATATCCGATCAACTTCATCTGAGAAAGTAAGCCCAAGGGGATGGCGATGCCCAAGCCGGCACAAGGAGCTGTTAACGCGCCCATCCTGTAGTTGCTCGCCTAGCATCCGTCCCATATCAGTGCCTCTGCGCAGGCAAAACAGCGCCTAAGACAAACAGGGGAAGCCCGTCACCTCAAGCGTCAATCCAGTCTCAGCAAGCAAACGAATGGCGTCCATCGAGAGGGAGACCATAAACGCCGCAACCTCATCTGGTGTGTAGTACACCGCGACACGGAGCTCCCCTCCCTCAGGCACCTCGGCAAGCACAGATTGAAGTGCGCCGACAAAACCTACAATTGCCTGATCGATATCAGATGCTGAAGCGTTGCTGGCTAGCTCTATCGACACGCCCAACCGATCAGACCAGGACTCGATCTTAAAAAGCATTCCCAAATTGGAAAATTTTGCGCCCTCACCGGGAAAATTCGCAATAACATTGATTTCCATATTAGCTACCGTCCACCCTTGATGTAATTCGGCTCAACTTTCGGCAAATCCGTAGAAAGCTGACGCCTTCTCTCAGGTCCACACACCTCCCCACAATCACAGGGATCCTCGCATTGACCAGAATTCATCGGCGAGAATATCGACCACGCAACGATCGATACTCGCATCGCACAGGTTTTAGCCAAACCAGACAATCCAGACTTCTGCAGACCGGACTTTTGCAAATTCTTCCATCGTTCATACTCATCCATTGCAGCATCACGCGGAATCTGACCGGTCTTGGGATCCTTCAGGCTCTTCATGAGCCTCCCCCCGTCCTCCTTATGCAGCCAGTTCCAAAAATCTTTCGGCAGTCCGTAGTAGTTGTCCCACGGACCGAGGCCCAAAGGATCAGAAGAATTGATCGGATCCGCCCCGACATAGGCATAAGTACTTACCTGACCACCAAACAGACCCAAAGGATCACTTTGGACGTATCTGCCCGTTTGCGCCTCAAAATTGCGGCTCACGTTGTACATCAGTCCATTCTCTACATCTAAGTATTGGCCCGGGAAACGCAAGTTAATAGCCTGCCCGTTCGCTTTCGGCACTTTCTCGCCGAACGGATTTGCCTGATAGCTCCACTGCCAAATCGCCGCCCCGGCGCCATCGGTGACCACTCGCGGCGTGCCCAATCCGTCCGCATGCACGAAGCCTAAGGTACTGGTGCCACCGACCGTATCTACGACCGCCAAGGGCATACTCCCGAGCCAGATGTAGCTACGGCTTGCCACCCCGTACTCACCTAATAGCTGACTGCCTTCGTCGTAGGCAAAACGTTGACTGGTTGCAGACGACTTACCAACCCGCTCCCCTACCGCGTTATAGATGTAGCTCGCGATGGTCTGGCCATTGCGCTGCGTCACAGTCATGCGATTCCGGTCGTTGTAGCCATAACCAAACGTGTCACCGCCCGTCCCGTTACCAGTGGTGTTGCCGTTGGCATCGTATGTGCGCGCGCTGCTTCCGATGCTCGTCAGCCTGTGCGTACCCGCCTGATAACCATAGGCTCCCGTTGCCAGACCGTTGCTTGCTTTGCTTAGACGATCGCCCGTCTTGTTATAGGTGTAGGTCTCGATGGCCTGACCTTGGGCATCCTTCAGTCCCAGCAAGCGATAGAGCGGGTCGTAGTTGTAAGTCTCGATCGACGGATTGGCCCCGGACGCATTACCCAGCGCCGTGATGTTGCCCATCGCATCGCGTGCGAAGTGCAGATTCAGTGCCGGACTGACGACATCCGTGACTGCGTAATTTGCATCGTAGCTACGCGTGATCGTCTGGCCATTACCCAATGTATAGCTGGCAATAGGACCGAACGGCAGGTAGCTGACATTGGTTACCACATTGCCGGCACTGCCCGCACCCGGCAGCTGCGCGGTGACCACATTGATGCGCCCTAAGCTGTCGCGGCCGTACTGGATAAAGGTTCCATCCGGCGTGCGAGTGCTTGCGAGGCGGTCCGCCAGGGTATACGTGTAACTGACCGTATCGACGCTGGTGCCTTGGGTCTGGCGCTTCTGCACCACATTGCCGCGGAGGTCGTAGCAGTAGACCGTGGTGACCGCTGTCTCCACCATGCTAGTCAGGTGGCCGGCTGGATAGGAGCCCGTGCAACCGGTAACGCTATTGGCTTCGTCATAGTGATAGCTGACGTTGGCGGAGCTGGTCGGATAGGTAGTCGCAGTGATGCGGTTCAGCGCATCGTAGGTGCTATGGCTGACCACGCCCCTCGCATCCGTGGCCTGAATGCGATTACCCGCGGCGTCGTAAACGTAGGTGGACGTACCGGTGTCCGGGCTGTGCAGACCGGTGGCGTTGCCCAGTCCGTCGTAGTCGTACGTCGTGTTCAGGCTATCCGGATCGCTCACACCCTGCAGCTCATCGCGCGGGCCATAGGCGAACACGCTCTGGGTGTTCTGCGTGGCGGTATCGGTGCCGTTGTAATTATCGATCGTGCTGACCAGGCGGTTCAGCGCGTCGTAGCCTTGCTTGCGCTGGATGCCCAGCGCATCGGCGCTACGCACGAGATTGCCATTGCCGTCGTAGCTGTCGCTGAAGCTCGCGTCGAAGACCGTGCGATTGAGGCCATCCTTGATGCCGGTCAGCTGCCCCAGCGTGTTGTAGCTGCGGGCCAGCGAGCGGCGCAGGGTGTTGCTGGCGTCGAAGGTCTCTTCCTTGGTCTTGTTGCCGGCGGCATCCAGCGTGTAGTGGATGCGGTTGCCCAAGGCGTCCGTGATGTCGGTGAGGCGATGGGCGGCGTCATAGGTGTAGGTCACCTGTACGCCGTCCGGGTCCTTGATCGAGGCGACGGCACCGTAAGGCGTGTAGCCGATCTGCGTGACCGCGTCGTTCGGCGAGGTACTGCCGTCCGCGTTCGCGCGGACGGTGCGGGTCGACAGCCAGCCGCGCGCCGTGTAGGTCGAATCGGTCAGGACGCCATTGGCGTCGCGCTGACGGACGACGCGGCCGTTCTTGTCATAGGCCACCATGGTGGTGACTTGCCCAATGGCATTGGTGACCTGATAAAGATCGCCCGCCCGGTGGCAGGCGCCGCCCGCCGTCCCGCAACCCGACTCGTCGGTGCTCAGGTAGTAGCTGTAGTGCGCCGTGCTCGTGAGATCGGTGCGCGGCCCGGTGATGCTGAGAAGCAGACCGATGCGGGGGCATTGCGTGCCATCCACGGCATCGCAGTACGTATAGGTCCAGCGACGCACGCCAGCAGGGACAGCCCCGGTGACAGCGCAGGTGTAGCTGGCGGCCGTTGAAGCATCGATGTCACAGCGCGCTAGCGCCCATCCGGCCGCGTTGTAAACCCAGCTGGTGCTGGATACGACAGTGCCGCCGGCGTCGCTGAGTGTCCGCGCCAGAGGTACGCGAAGGGCCGCATTCCATCCGATGCTGGCCGTACGCTGCGTCGCCGTCCCTACGCCCTCGACACGCTGCTGGAGCAGGCCTTGTGCGTTGAAAACGTAGCTGGTGGTGACATCATTCCAATCCTTGGCCGTCTTCAGAAAGCCATTGGCGTCATAGGTCATGCTTTGCCCCATGCATTCCTTGCATGCGGGCCCGATGACCGACATCAACCGCCGGCCACCGGCAATACTCTGGTAGTTATAAGTGCGCTGGGCGCCGAGATTGTCGGTTACCGTGGTTACGTCGCCGCTGTAACTCAGGGTGCTCGTGTCCACATTGCCATTTAGCGCACTGCCGGTCGCCATGCCGGTG
Source organism: Dyella sp. SG609 (assembly GCF_012275375.1). Classification (GTDB taxonomy): domain Bacteria; phylum Pseudomonadota; class Gammaproteobacteria; order Xanthomonadales; family Rhodanobacteraceae; genus Dyella_D; species Dyella_D marensis. The sequence goes on from NZ_JAAZQJ010000005.1 coordinate 42,973, forward strand.
GTGCTGTCGTAGGTCCAGGTGGCGTAGGTGGAGTTGGCTTCATCCACCCAGGCAGTCAAAGCTTGAGGGAAACCCGTGGCCTCATACTTGTAGCTGACCGACTTTCCATCCGCATAGGTCACGGAAGACAGGCGGCCGATGCTGTCGTACGCGTAATGCACAGTCGTCTGATCGGGCAAGGTGAGCTGATCGAGCAGCCCGGCGGTGGAGTAGCTGAAGCTCAGCACTCGCCCGTAGCTGTCGGTCACGGAGCTGACTTGGCCCATATCCGACTTGGGTCCAAACGTCGTCGCAACCGTTCTTGTGTAGCCGTCACGCCGGACGATCTGCAGCAGATTGCCGTTCACGTCGTAACTTTCGACATCGCCATTTTCGGCGGTCAGCGTGAATCCGGCGCTAGTCGCCGCGAGGGAAATGGCGCTCTGGCCAGTTGATGAGCAGGTACCGTTGTAGCAGACGAAGTGGTAATAGCGGCCATCGGGACGGAAGACGGAGAAAGCAATCGCCGCGTCCCCCATGGGCTTCGAGTACGCCAGGGCGCCAAGGGTGTTGAGCACCGAAACCACCGCTCCATTGGAGAGCTGACACTTGCCACTCCCTGCGTATGTCGCGGTAACCCCCGCAAAGTTGGGGTTGGGCGCACTTCCGCCAATGCCTTGGACGATATCGCTCACGCCTTGGACGCAGGCCTCTTCGGCCGAGCCATAGACCGAAGAAGTCGATGAAGCGCGGAACGTCGCCTTAGGCAGAGACGACTTCAGACTTCTGTTTAAAGGGTAAATGTGTCTGGACGCATACTCGTTCTGCCAGCCATATCTGCCAAGATCGGGAGCCAGTGGATTGCTGTTGTAGTAGCGGGTGTAGGTCAACCCGCCATCGCCGCCCACGAAGTCAACGGCCGACTCCGACATGTTCCCGGAGCCCATCTCAATGGGATATTTCGTCTCCGCTCGCCCCTGCTCGCATTGGCACTGCCCTTTATCGGCTTCACTACCTGCCAAAGTGAGGTAATAACCTTCTCGACAGAACCATTCGCCTGACGGCTTGTAGTAAGACCAGACGGAGTTGTTGTCGCAGGTATAGACCTCATACGTAGCCACCGTATAGAGGCTGGCATGACCGGAAGAATCGGCACAACTTGTTTCGCCGATCATGTAGCGCGTGTACTGATGAACACCATGCGTCGCATTTTCAGGTAGTTCCCTCCACCCGATAGGCACGCAGGTCGGAACGCCATACGGCCAACCCGACGCCAGATACGGCTGCCAGAACGCACGGGCATCAGCCTCAGACCACATCAGCTGGTTATAGCTGCTGGCCTGCGTACCCAACTTCCACGTATTCCAGTTCTGCGCGTTAGCAACCGACATCAATCCGAATACGCAACAGAACACCGCGAGCAGCCAACGCCTCATACCCAGTTCCTTCGAGCAAGCAAAACTTTTACCCACAAAAAAACCGAGGCTGCACCGCAACCCCGGCCCTATATCGAAATCTTCCACGACGGCCCCGCCGTCGAACGTGATCAAACCCTCATCCATGATTTTCTCCCTCTAGGGGCAGTCCTAAAACAACAGCAACTCCAAAAAAATCTTCCCTTTTCTCAACGACTAGCCCCCAACAACCCCACCTTATACCCCGCCTCCCGCAACCGATTCGTGGCCTTGGCATTAAGCACCAGCAACGTAATCAATCCCACCAGCGGTACGAACATCAGGATCACCAGGATCACCTTCGTCCCCGTGCCATAACCCAGCCCGCTGCTGATGCGCAGGATGCCCATCAGCGACAGCACCAGCGAAGCGATGGCGAGCAGGCCAGCGATGGTTTCCCCGGCGCCGCGCACCAGGATGATCGCCAGGTACACCAGGATCGCGTAGATCACCAGCTTCTGGCCGCTGGCGACCTGCTCGATGCCCGGATCGTTGCGCAGCGTGTCGCCTAACGGTGCCTTGGGCGCCTCGTACGGATTGCTCATATTGTCCCCCTGTGGTGGCTGGTCGCCGGATCAGCGCCCTCCCTGTCCCCCAGGGCGCGCGCCGTATCGTGCCGCAAACGGAGGCGCGGCGGGAGTTACCGGGTCGCGGCGGGTTCCTGCGGCGGCGTCAGCATAGCCTGCAGGCCGTGGGTGATCAGCGTGGGGAAGACGGTGAGGTGGTCTTCGTCGCCGATCACCACCGAGCGGATATGCAGGCCGGGGTAATGCCGCGACTTCAGCACGCGCTCGAAGGCCTGCGCATTGCGCACCATGTCCACGGCGTTGTGATAGCGCTTGTCGGGCGAGCCGGGATCGACGGTTTCGAAACCGCCCAGGGCCATGAACACATCCGCCGGCAGGTCTTTATGGCTGGCCGCATAGGCGCGTTCGCGCTCGAACATCACCTTGCCGTCGAACTGCAGCGACGGACTGCCCAGGATGTAGTGCTCGAACATGCCCGGCTCGGTCAGCAGCATGTGCACGCCGAGCAGGCCGCCATAGGAATGGCCGGCATAGATCTTGTCGTGCATGTCGGCACGGTAATGGCTGGCGACGAAGGGAAACACTTCTTCGGCGATAAAGCGCCGGTAGTTTTCCGCCTCGCCGTACAGCGGCGCGCGGCCGGGCATGTCGGACTCGGCGCTGGACGGGCCCTTCGCCGTGGGCGTGTAGTCGCGGTTGCGGCTGTACTTCGGCGTGTCGCCCTTGGCGTAGGAAAGGCCGATGAGGATGAAGTCGCGCAGGCCGTTGCCGTGGTCGCCGACGCGCCGGGCGATGCTGCGGATCAGCGGAAACGCGTACGGCGCGTCGGTGACGAAGACCACCGGATAGCTGCGCTCCGAATGCTCGGCGTAGCCATCAGGCAGGTAGACGTCGAGCTGGTAATCGCGCCCAAGGATCTTCGACGGCAGGTCGCGCACCTCGGTGCCTTCCAGCGCATATGCCGGCGGCGTGGCGGGTGCGGCGGCAACAGGCGGCGCCGTGGCCGCGGGCGCCGGTGCGGCTGTATGGGTCGAAGCAGAAGGCGCGGCGCCATTCGAGCAGGCCGCGAGCAGAACGAGTGCCGCCATCATGGCGGCCGAACGAAACATCATGGGAATCCCTGGCGAGAGCGGCAGCGAAGAGCGGCGGCCATCGAAGCACAAGCGCCGCTCCCTGCCAATGCCGTCATGGCTTCGCCGGCGCCAGCTCCGCCAACCGCGTCTTGGCGTGTTCGTTGTCCGGGTTGCGCTCCAGCGACAACCGGTAATTGGCGATGGCGTGTTCCCGCTCGCCCAATGCCTCCTGGCATTCGGCCAGGCTGTCGTAGGGATTGAAGCTCTGCGGATGCTGCGCCACGTTGTAGGCGAACACCTGCACCGCATCCTTGGGCCGTTTTTCCTGTTGCAGCAGCCGGTAGCCCCAGCCGTTGAGGTAGTTCTCGCTCAGGTGCAGGCCCGGATAGGTGCGCGCCACCTCGGCCACCGTACCGGCCACATCGCCATAGCCGTGCTCCGCGAACGCCTTCTCCAGCGCCGCCTCCGCGGCCGGCTTGCCGAACACCTGGTCGCGGATATGGTTGGCCGCCATCTGCAGCTGGCCCTGCGTATTGTTGGCGCTGCGGTTGGCCAGCAGCACCACGCCGTAGCCGGTGCCGGGATAGACCTCCATGAAGCTGGCGAAGCCGAAGGTACCGCCCGAATGCACGAAATGGCGCTGGCCTTCGATCGTGGTGTCGATGATCCAGTTGAAGCCGATCGCGAACTCGCCCGGGTCGCCCCATTGCGGCTGGTGCGTGAGCTTCACCGCCGGATCGCTTTCGTCGAGCTGCCGCGCCACGTACTTCGCCATGTCGCGCGAGCTGTAGCGCAGGCCGCCGGCGGCACGCGTCACCGGCGCATCCCATACCGGCGCCACGCGGCCTTCATTGGTGTAGCCCACGGCCATCTGCGCGGCGCGCGCCTTGTCGGTGCCGCTGGCCATGCCGAGCGGGCGCTCGATGCGCTCGGCGAGCAGGGTTTCGAACGGCTTGCCGAGCAGCTTCGCATCGATCAGGCCCACCACTTGCGCCGCGACGTTCGAATGCGCCGGCGTCTTGCCGGGTTCGCGCTGCAGCTTCGCGCCGTGCAGATCGGCGAGGAACTGCGGCGGCGTGTAGCGATTGAGTCCTGCCACGAGCACGAACGGAGCCTCGCCCGGCTTGGCCTGTTTGGCGGCAAGCGCCAGCGACTCCGGCAGATTGTCCGGCAACGCCGAAGTGGTCGACACCAGCTGCTGCAAGGTTACCGGCCGCCCTTCGTAGGCCAGGCCGGGATAGTCGCCGGGCGGCAGGTAGCGGCGCATGTCGTCGCCCAGCTGCGCCTTGTGTTCCAGCACGGCCTGCGCCAGCAGCAGGCTGCCGAAGGTCTTGGTGATGGAGCCGATCTCGTAGACGGTGTCGGCGGTGGGTGCGCGTGCCTTGCCGCGCTCGACGGTGCCGAAGTCGTAGAACGAGGCCTTGCCGTCCTTCACCACCGCGATGGACAGGCCTTCGGCATTGCCGGCCTCGATAAAGACCTTGCCCTCCTTGCGGGCCGCCTCGTCGAGGCGTTCCTGGGCGGTCTGCGCGGCTTGCGCGCCGGCGGCCCAGAGGGCGGCTGCGGCGATGCAGGCGGCGAGCGTGGTCCTTGCCATGGTGGTTCCCCTTAGGATGCGCGGGCGAGCCACGCGTCCGCCGGACTCTAGTGGCGTCTTCGCCGGCCGGGCTACGTGACTTCCGCCATCCCCGCCCCCATCATCCGGATTCCCGTCCGGATCCGCCCACGCGGCTACGCCCATGACTCACAAGACTCCCGCCGAAACGCACGTCGTCCCCGACCCCGCCGAGAGCGCCGACCATCCCGGCATGCATCGCCCGGGGCATACGGTGCTGGATACGGTGGAGACCAGCGAGCTGGATGAACTGCAGCGAGAGGATGCGTTGCGGCATTCGATTCTGCGTACGCCGCGGTAAGCGCGGCTCAGGCGTTCGGACGCCGCGCCATCCCCAAACTTCCCTCGTTGTCCAGCGAGCTCCCTGGCCTGGTTGCTGGCCCGCGCTCCAATGGCCGCACCCGCGTGAAAGGCGCGGCTGCGACAACGTCGTCATGCCTTCCGCAGCCATCCGGACAAAACTCCCCGGCACGGCTTTAAGAACGAGTCATGTGTGCACTGCAAAACGCGCACATCGGCGCCCTGCTTGAATCGATTCAAATTAGACGCTCCAAATTTTTGCGATGCGCCATAAAGACTCAGGCACTCAATAGCTTAGATGTTGACCACCGTCGTTTAGATCGTGGCAAAAATTCGTTGACAACGTTATCGGGCACGCCTAAGACTGCGCGCCACGCCTCCGTGGAAAGGGAGTGGTTCGACGGAGCGGCCGCGGGACGGTATCGACAGTCGGGGGGACTGACGTACCGGCCACAAGAAGCGCGGCGCAGGAACTGAGCAATCGGCGGACAGACGCACACGAGCCTGGAGCTCGTGCGGTTTCGTTCGCCCCACGAAAACGAACGGGTGCCCGACACCCGGCACAAACCCCCGATCGGAGGCATCGACCATGGATTACCGCAGAAGCACGCTCGCCGTCAGCATCCTGTCCGCCCTGCTGTGCGCCGGCACGGCGATGGCGCAGGACGCGGGCACGGCTCCCGCCCAGAGCAACGACCCGAACAAGCCGCAAACCCAGCCGCAAACCCAGCCGGGCCAGGCCAGGCAGCTGGAGACCGTCACTGTCAGCGGCATCCGCGCCAGCCTGCAGAAGTCGCTGGACCTGAAGCGCAATTCCGATTCGATCATCGACGCGATCTCCGCCGAGGACGTGGGCAAGTTCCCCGACACCAATGTGGCCGAGTCGCTGTCGCACCTGCCCGGCATCAGCGTGGACCGCAACTTCGGCGAGGGCGACAAGGTCAGCATCCTCGGCACCGACCCGGCACTGAACCGCCTGCTGCTCAACGGCCAGACCGTGGCCTCCACCAACTGGACCAGCGACCCGAACCATCCGGACGGCCGCTCCTTCAATTACAGCCTGCTCACCTCGGAAATCATCGGCACCGCCGAGGTGTACAAGACGCCGCAGGCGCGCATCGACGAAGGCAGCATCGGCGGCACGGTCATCGTCAACACGCGCCGCCCGCTGGACCTGAAGGCCAATACGCTCACCGGCACCGTCAGCTACGGCTATAACGACCGCGCCGACAAGGGCAAGCCGAACGCCTCGGTGCTGTACAGCTGGAAGAACGACGAAGGCACCTTCGGCGTGCTCGGCTCGCTGATGCATTCGGACCGCATCATCCATCGCGAAGGCACCGAGATCTTCGGCTACCAGCGCGCCAACGACCCGAACGATACCGATCCGAATCACCAGTTCCCGGCCAGCGTGGTGCCGCCGGGCAGCAGCTTCACCTACCCGACCGCGATCAACACCGCGCTGTTCACCCAGCACCGCAAGCGCGACGGCGTGGCCACCGGCATCCAGTGGAAGCCGAACCAGTCGTTCGAGCTGAACCTCACCGGCCTGTACGTCACCGAGAAGTTCGACAACTACAACCAGAGCCGCTACGGCGACTGGTCCGGCAGCGCACCTGCTGCCACCTCGGTCAACGTCGCCAACGGCGTGGCCACCGGCGGCTCGTACGGCGCCAGCGCGCCCACCTACCTGGACGGCTACGAGCGCTTCTCCAAGGTCAACACCGGTGCGCTGCAGCTGCGCGCCGACTGGCACGGCGAAGGCTGGAACGCGTCCAGCCAGATCGGCTACACCAATTCCTCGGGCGGCTCGCAGGGCATCTACAGCCTGCAGTTCCGCGGCTACGGCGGCTATAACTGGAACCTGGCCGGCGAGCATCCGCAGATCAACTACAACACCGACCCCACCGACGCCAGCCAGATGCTCGCCCACGGCGCCGGCTTCAGCCGCGCGCCCAGCTACGACCGCGAGCGCTATTTCCAGGCCGATTTCAGCCACGACGTGGCGCTGGGGCCGTTCAATACGGTGGAGCTGGGCGTCAAGAGCAGCAACCACTTCAACGGCCAGACCAACTACGCCGCCAGCATTCCCACGCTCGACAACAGCGGCGTCACGCTCGCCAACCTGCAGGGCGGCATGACCGGCAGCGATTATCTCGACGGCCTGAGCCCCGCCGGCAATATGGCGCGCTGGGTGCAGATCGATAAGGGCGGCCTGAAGAACTACGTCAATTCGCTGTTCACCGACGCGCCGATGGACCCGAAGGCGACCTATGCGATCACCGAGCAGAACCGCGCCTTCTATATCCAGGGCGATTTCGGCGGCACCGATTGGCGCGGCAATGTCGGCGCGCGCTACATCCACACGCGCAACGGCATCACCGGCTACAACGTGATCGCCAACAACCAGTACGAGCCGGTCGACCAGAAGAACCGCTACAACGAGTGGCTGCCCTCGTTCAACATCGCCTACGACGTGCGCGACGACCTTACCCTGCGCTTCGCCGCCGCCAAGACCCTGGCCCGCCCGCGCTACCAGGACATGACCCCGTACGTGGCGCTGGACGACCGCACCCACACGGGCTCCTCCGGCAACGTCGACCTCAAGCCGTACAAGTCCACCAACTACGACGCCACCGCCGAGTGGTACTTCGCGGAGAACAGCCTGCTGTCGGCCGAGTTCTTCTTCCGCCGCATCAGCGACTACGTGCTGTACGACACCGTGGCGCGCACCTACTACGACCTGACCGCGCAGCAGAACGCCGTGTACCAGATGGTGACCCCGGTGAACGCGGGCGTGGCCAAGGTCAAGGGCGTGTCGCTCACTTATCAGGCCAGCTTCGGCTACGGCTTCGGCCTGGCGGCGAACTACACCTACTCGGACGATGACACCAGCAACAACTTCCCGCTGCCGTACAACTCCAAGAACTCCTTCACGCTCACGCCGTACTACGAGCAGGGTCCGTGGAGCGCACGCGTCACCTTCAGCCGCCGCTCGCCGTACTTCACGCAGATCGGCGTGCTGGAATCGCAGCAGATCACCGGCCGCTTCCGCCAGCTGGATGCCTCGGTGTCGTACCAGCTCAACGATCACGTGCGGCTGCAGCTGGATGGCACCAACCTGCTGGACGAAACGTACTTCGTCTACAACGGCACGCCGAGCCAGCCCTACAACGCGTACAAGAACGGCCGCACGTACACCTTGAGCATGAACTTCAAGCTGTAACACCGAGGCCCGGCGTAGGTTGGGGTGAGCGCGAAGCGAACCCCAACAAACGTCGCCGCGTGTGGCCATGTTGGGGTTCGCTTGCGCTCACCCCAACCTACGCCGGGGCCGCGGCCTTCACGTAATCGACGAAAGCGCGCAGCGGCGCCGGCAGATGGCGCCGCCCGGGGTAGTACAGGAACGGCCCGGAGAACGCCTGCCACCAGTCTTCGAGGATCGGCTCCAGCGCGCCGCGCGCCAGATATGGCCGCAGCATCTCCTCGTACAGATGGATGACACCCAGCCCCGCCACCGCGGCATGGATCTTCAGGTCTATCGCCCCGCCGAGACTCACCACCAGCGGACCGGACGGGTCGACGCGCACCACTTCGCCCTCGCGTTCGAATTCCCATAGCGGCATCGCGCCGCTGGCGAAGCGTCCACGCAGGCAGGCATGGGCGAGCAGGTCGCGCGGATGCTTCGGCCTGCCGCGGGCATCCAGATAGGCCGGCGCCGCGGCCGTGGCGAAGCGCTCCACGCGCGGCCCCAGCGGCACCGCGATCATGTCCTGCTCCAGCCGCTCGTCGTAGCGGACGCCCGCATCGCAGCCGGCGGACAGCACGTCGACGAAACTGTCCTCGACCACCACGTCCACGCGGATCTCGGGATACTCGCGCATGAAGCCGGCCACCAGCGGCGGCAGCACGGTGCGCGCGACGCCCGCCGGCACGTTGAGCCGCAGCGTGCCGCTCGGCTTGTCGCGGAAGACGTTGAGCACGTCCAGCGCCGCTTCCATTTCGCTGAGCGCCGGCGCCAGCCGCTCGATCAGGCGCTGGCCGGCCTCGGTCGGCGCCACGCTGCGCGTGGTGCGATGGAGCAGGCGCACGCCCAGCTTGGTTTCCAGGCGCCGCACCGCGGTGCTCAGGCCGGAAGCCGACAGCTCGCCCGTACGCGCCGCGTCGCGGAAGCCGCCGGCCCGCACCACCGACACGAACGCCATGAGATCGTTGATCTCGGCCATTGTTCAGTCCTTCGCACAGCCCGTGCACATGGAACCGGATTATCCGCCAGGCCGGCTTTCCTCATAGTGCCCACCGCACCCACTGATGAGGCAACCGCCATGTCCCCGCTCGCTTATTCCTTCGCCGGCCGCAGCATCAATCGCATGGGCTACGGCGCCATGCAGCTCGCCGGCCCCGGCGTGTTCGGCCCGCCCAAGGACCGCGCCGCCGCTGTCGCCGTGCTGCGCGAAGCCGTGGCCGCCGGCGTCGACCATATCGACACCAGCGACTTCTACGGCCCGCACGTCACCAACCAGATCATCCGCGAGGCCCTGTATCCGTATCCGGAGCGCCTGCTGCTGGTCACCAAGGTCGGCGCGGTCCGCGGCGCCGATGCGTCGTGGCTGCCGGCGCAGGAGCCGCAGGAGCTCGAACGCGCCGTGCACGACAACCTGCGCAACCTCGGTCTCGACAGGCTGGATGTGGTCAATATGCGCATCCTCGGCGCTACCCATGCGCCGAGCGAAGGTTCGATCGCACGACAGGTCAGCACGCTGGCCGGGCTGCAGCGCCAGGGCCTGATCCGGCATATCGGCCTGAGCAACGTCACCGCGGCGCAGGTGGCGGAAGCGCGCGGCATCGCGCCGATCGTCTGCGTGCAGAACCACTACAACCTGGTACATCGCCAGGACGACGCGCTGGTCGACGAACTCGCACGGGAGGGCATTGCCTACGTGCCGTTCTTCCCGCTCGGCGGCTTCAGCCCGATCCAGTCGGGCGAGCTCTCGCGCATCGCCGCCGCGCTCAATGCCACGCCGATGCAGGTGGCGCTGGCGTGGCTGCTGCATCGCTCGCCGAATATCCTGCTGATTCCGGGCACCTCGTCGGTCAAGCACCTGCATGAAAACCTGCAGGCCGCGCAGCTTGCGCTGTCCGCGGCGACGATGGCCGAACTGGATGCGCTAGCCCAGCCGGCTTGACCGGCGACAGGGACGGCGATGCCCAACGGCATGCGCCGTCCTTCGGCACAGCGATTAGGATGGCGCACCGCCCAACCGCCGATGCCCATGTCACGCTCCGTTTTCGCAAGAACACGCGATCGCATCCCGAGCCCGTCCGCGCTTGGGCGAGCGCTGGCCGAAGCCACGGCCACCTTGCTGGCGGCGCTCGCCACCATGCTGTGCGCGCTGGCCATCGCACCCGGGGCCGGCGCGGCCACGCTCGCCGTGGTGCTGTGCATTTCGCTGTCGCGCAGCCAGCTTGACCGCGACCTGCGCGGACGGCTGGAGGCCGCCGTGGTATTGCCGCTGATCGGTGTGGTGGCGCTGGGGGTCGGCTTGCTGCTGCGCCACCTCCCGTGGGTTGGCGCCGCGGTCTTCGTCGCCGGCATGTTCGTATCGATCTGGCTGCGCCGCTTCGGCCCGATGGCGCGCCGCGCCGGCAGCCTGATCGCCTTGCCCTTCGTGGTGCTGCTGACGGTGCCGCATCTAGGGCCGGCCGCGGCGAGCGGCGTGTTGCCGGTATGGCTGGTGCCGATCGTGGTGGCGCTGCTGGCGCTGTTCTGGGTGACGGTTTTTCATCTGCTGGTGCGCTGGCTGCGCATACGTCCGCCGGTCGACACCGAAGACGCGCCGGCCGCCGAACCCGCCGCGCCGGACAAGCCCGGGCTCGCCGCCAGCACGCGCATGGCGATTCAGATGGGTGTCGCCCTGACGGTTGCGTTCGTGGTCGGCTTTCTGTTTTTCCACGAGCGCTGGGGCTGGATCGTGCTCACCGCGTTCATCGTCAACAGCGGCAATCGCGGACGGCTCGACGTGGTCTATAAGAGCGGCATGCGCGTGCTGGGCGCCGCGGCCGGCACGGCGATCGCGCTGGGCCTGGGCCAGCATGTGGGCATCGACCATCGCAGCAGCGCTATCCTGATCCTTGCCGCGCTGTTCCTTGGCGTGTGGCTGCGCCCGTTCGGCTACGCGTGGTGGGCCTTGTTCGTCACCCTGGCGCTGGCGCTGCTGCAAGGTTTCGGCGACAGCGAACCGGTGGGCCTGCTGTGGCTGCGCATGGAGGAGATCGTGCTGGGCGCGATCATCGGCATCGCCGCCGCCTGGTTCGTGCTGCCCGTGCGCTCTACCGACGTGCTGCGGCGCCGGCTCGCCGACGCCTTGGCGGCCTTGAGCGACGCGCTGGATCCGGCCACGGAACAGCGCAGCGCAACGCGCTTCAATACCGCGCTCGACCGCGTGGAAGAAGTGACCCCTCCCTTCCGCGCCGCGCGCCTGCTGCTGCGCCGGCGCACCCTGCACCCGGCCGATTGGGCCGACACCTTGCTCGATTGCGGCGAACCGGCGCGGGCTCTTATCGACCAAGGCGCCACGCCCGGCCGGATACGCCAGGCGGTCGGCGCGGCGCGGCGGTCGCTGCGCGAGCCCGAGACCTTGCTGCCTTCATTGCTCGCGCTTCGCAGTAACTTACGCGGCGACTGAAAGCGGCCTCAGGCCGCCTGCCGCTGCGCCTCGCGCACCTGGTTGTAGACCTGGCGGGCGTTCTCGATCAGGTCGAAGGTGGGCGGTAGCTGGCGCGTGGCGCCGGGCCAGTAGAAGCCGCGCATGAATTGCGACACTGCCTTGCCGCCGAACTCCACGCTGCCGTTGCCGTTGGAGCGCTCCGACAGCGTGATTTCCGGCAGATTGCGCAGCGACAGGCTTTCCACCTTGCGGTTGAAGATGCCGGACACGATCACCACCCGCTCGGTGGTCAGCCCGTAGAACGTGCGCCCGCGCTGGTAGCTGTCGACGAAGAAACGCCCGACCGTGACGTACAGGCCCATCAGCACGAAGGGCACGCCCCACAGCATGAAGAACAGCGGTGCCTTGCCGGAGCTGACCACGTTGTATTCCCAGAAGAAGGCGAAGCCCGCCCACAGCAGGCTGAAGGGAATCATCATCAGGTCCGAGCCGCGCAGCAGCAGGCCCTGGCTGGGCCGGCCGGACCACAGCAGGCGCTCGTCCCGGTTCAGTTCGCGGTTGATCGCCTGGGTAGCTTCGACATTCATGAACTTCACTCCGTGAAGAAGCGCGGGGCCCTATGGGTGAGCCAGCGCGAAATCTACTGCCGCGCAGACCGCCGCCGCCTGTGCCGCATTGCACTGTTCGGGTGTGGCGCGCGGGCTGTCCGGGTAGACCTCGGTGGTGGTCGTGTAATGCGCCGAGGTCACGCCCGCGCACAGCCCAAGCTTGCGCAGCGGATAGCGGATCACACCGGGCGCCACCACTTCCGAACCGATGATCTCGCCCTTGGCATCCGCCGGCGCGATATGCGTCACCTTGGCCACCGCCTCGATCACCGCCTGCTGGAACACCGGCTGGGGGTTCTCGCTGTCGTCGACCAGATAGAAGCCATCCGGAATCTCGCCCGGCTCGGACGGCTTGCCGTCGCGCGCCGCCAGCGCGGGGCGGAATTCACTCTCATCGGTGTCGGTGGTTTCGTGCAGGTCGATATGCATCAGCACGCGATCGCGATAAGGAGCCACCAGCCGCATCAGCGCCGCGGATTCGCCTGCCGGGCTGTTCTCGCGGAAGGAACGGTTGGGATCGATCGCGTCGGGATTCCAGCGATGGATGCGCTCATAAGCCCAGGGGCTGATGCACGGCGCGATCAGCAAATTGGCGCGCCCCTCGTAATCGGCTGCATGCAGGTCGACGAACTGCAGCGCGCCATGCACGCCGCTGGTTTCGTAGCCATGCACGCCGCCGGTGACCAGCACGATAGGCAGATCCTCGCGCCACTCGCGGCTCCTGATCGCCAGCAGCGGATAGCTTTCGCCGGCGTAGTCCAGGCGGCCGTATTCGGTCACGTCGAAACGCGAACGCAGCGCGTCGATCTTGCTCTGCACTTCGTCCGCGTAGCTGCGGTGCTTCACCTGGCGCGCCAGCCATACCGCCTTTTCCGCGGGACCCCAAGGGGTGCCGGGCGTGCCGATCGGATAGGGGGTGGTCATGGCGTGGTGCGCTCCGCGGGGTCGGGTGAGGCGGGGAACTTTAGCACCGCTTACCTGCGAGGCATCCCGCACGCCATCCGCACCGCAGCCTCAGCGCCGCACCGCCAGCACGCCATCCAGCGCCAACTCCGCCCTGAACCCCGCCTTCTCCAATCTGCGCGCCACTTCGCGCGGCACATCGCGGTCGCTGGTCAGCTTGTTCGGGCTGCCGGTGTAATGGAACATCCGCCCGCCGCGGCGGATCACGCGCGCGAGCTGCTCGTAGAAAACCTGCGAATAAAGCTCGCCGGCAATGCCGAAACGCGGCGGATCGTGCAGCACCGCGTCCACCGAGGCATCGGCCACCGCGGCGATCGCCTGCGAGACATCCGCCTGCGCAAGCTGCAGGCGCCCGCCCGCCGCCGGCGCATCCGGATCCGGCGACCACGGATTGAGTGTGCGCAGCCACAGCACGTCGGGGTTCTTTTCGAACGACTGGATCCGCCCCATGCCCGCGTCCAGGCAGCAGGCCGCGAAATAACCCAGCCCGCCGCAGGTATCCAGCACCGCCTTGCCGCGCGGCTCCACCAGCGCCACCTTGCGGCGCGCATCGTCAATCGGGGATTCCTTCGAGGTGGGCAGCATCTTGATGCCGTCGATCTCGAACGTGGGCGCGCCCCATTCGGTGGGCACCAGCTTGATCAGCGAAGCGGAGAAACGGGAGACGGGCGCGAACTCGTCGCCGTCCCAGTAATAGATGGTGCGGTCCTTGATCTTGCCGGGGTACGGGTAGTGCTGGTCTTTCCAGAGCCAGCCGTCGGGCTGGAGCGAGGCCGTGCCGTTCGAACGCCCGAGATCGAGCGAGCCGGTCCAGGTGCCCGCACCCGCCGCGTGCGCCTGCTTGAGCGCTTCCGCCGCCGGGAGCGTCAGCAATGGACCGGAATAATGCGGCACGGCGTATTTCCCGCTGGACAAGGCCGCCAAGAATATCCGGTTTGGCGCCGGACCTGCCTCAACGCCCGGGAGCCGGGACTCCAAAGACCTTGCGGTAAATCCGCGGCGTCGGCGTCAGCATCTGCCGGACCCGGTCTTCGGAAAGGCTGCGCCATACCCAGCGGATATCCCGCGGGAACAGCTTATGCGGGTAAAGGCTGGGCGTGGTTCCGTCATCGCCGCCCTGCGCGATGCCCAGGACGAACAGGCCCTCGGGGCTCCGGCAGAGCCAGTTCACATCGATCATCAGGACATCGCCCCAGCGGCTGGTCATGCAGCTGGGGCGCCAGCGATGGACGACCAGCAGGTCCGAAGCCGGCATCGGCTTGCCGTGGACCATGGCCTGCTGGCTCTCGAATGACATTTCCAGCAGATCCAATGAGCCGTTCCCGCCCCATCCGCAGACACGGTAGATGACGATAAACAGCAGCAGCATGACCGGCAGAAGATTGATCCACATGACCGAGGTATCGCTGCATTGACCGCGTGCAAGTTCAGACCATCCGATGGCAAAACACCAGCGATCCTTGCAAAAAAAGAGCCGGGGAATCGCTCACCCGGCTCGGGATATCCGCTGAAGCGGCGCTTCAGCCAAGGCCATTACTGGCCGAAGCGCCACTCCAGCGTCGCCGACGCCATGAGCGGGCTGTTGGTGCCCGTGATGAAGCGCTTGGCCTTGGCCTGGTAGCGATCGATGTTCAGGCCCAGGCTGAAGTTCGGGCTGACGTCGTAGGCAATGCCGGCGCCGACATAGACGTTGACGTCGTTGTCCGAATCCTCGCCCTGCAGGCCGCCGCTGGCGGTGACCTTGGACTTGGAGAAGAACGCACCCAGGCGCGCGGTGACGTGCCAGGTGTCGGACAGGCGCCAGCGGCCGTTGCCGCCGAGCGTGAAGCCGTTGACGTGCAGCTTCAGGTCGTAGGGGTAGCCGTAATAGAAGCCCTTGGCTTCCGGCTTGCCCAGGTCGACGTAGCCGGCCTCGATGCCCCAGGTGTCCTGCCAGCGGTAGCCGAAGTTCAGGCCGTAGCCCCAGCTGTTCTTGTCGGTCAGGCCGTCGACGTTGGAGTGCGACATGCCGGCGCTGGCGTTGATGAAGAAGTTGTTCGGGTCCGCATTGCCGGCATGGGCGGAGAACGAGCAGGCGGCCAAGGCGGCGCCCAGCGACGCGGTAAGAAGCAGATGACGCATGAAGACCTATCCCTAGTAAGTGTGAAATGCGCCTGTGAGGCACCCATACCGGTGCCGCCGTCGCCTGGGCGGGAGTGGTGAACGCATGGGCCCCTCGGGCCCCGTCCGATCCGGCCGGATCGATCTGGAAAGCCATCCCTCTGGCCTGAACCGCGTCCGTGCTCCCCCCGGGGGCGGCTGGCGGGCCCCGGTTCGGGCGCAGACATTAGCAGCAGGTGCGGGGTGCGCGCGAGTGAGCCGGGACACGGCTTGCGGCATCCGGGCCGCCGCAAGCGGCTAGGCCAGTGCGCTCCGGGGCGCCGCGGGGCGCGTATCGGAGACGATCTGGCCCAGGTCCAGCGCGATCACCCGGTCGGCCACATGGAAATAGCGGTCGTCGTGGCTGATCGCGATCACCGTCTTGCCGGCCGCCTTCAGGGCCGGCAGCAGGCTGCGGTAGAAGTAATCGCGGAAATGCACGTCCTGGTCGGCGGCCCATTCGTCGAAGAAAAAAATATCGCGGTCTTCGGCATAGCACTGCAGCAGGGCCAGGCGCTTGCGCTGGCCGGTGGACAGAGCCAGGCGGGACAGCTCGCCATCGCGCGTCTGTACGTGTTCGCCCAGGTCCAGCACGTCGAGCAGTTGCCCGATGCGCGCATCCGACAATGGATGGCCCTGTGCATCCAGCACGTGGGGAAACAGGAAGAAATCGCCGAACACGCCGGTAAAGCGTTCGCGATAGGCGCGCGGATCCTGCCCGACCGGTGCACCGTCGATGCTGACGCGGCCCTCGCCCGGTGCGATCAGGGAGCTGAGCAGGAGCAGCAGCGTGGACTTGCCGCTGCCGTTGCCGCCCACGATAAACACCATCTCGCCGCGAGCCAGCGTGAGATCGATCGGACCGACCGTCGGTCGGGTGCCGGTGTGACCCGGATACCGATAGCAGACATTCTCCAGGCGGATCTCGCGCCAGCTCTCCAGCGCGGCCGATGCTGGCGCGCGCGACGGCGGTTCATCGAACGCTCCGCCCGGATCCAGTCCCACCCGCTCCAGATGCCGCAGGCTGGCCGCGCCGACGGCCAGCTGCCGCCCCGCACTCACCAGAAAACCCACCGGACCGCCGAGAAATACCGCGCCAATGACGAAGCGGATGATGGTGTTCTGCGTCAGCCCCAGCGAGGCATAGCCCAGATACACGATCAGGAAGATCGAGCCGTACAGCACCGCCATCGACCAGGCTTCGTTGAGCCCCAGCCCCGCATGCGCGCGCAGCATCAGGCCACGCGCGCGGCCGATCGCCGGATTCATCAGCTCGCGCGTGAAGTGCCCGGCGCGCGCCTCGTTCAGCGTCATCTCCTTCTTGCCGTCGCTGATGAAGCGGAAATACTCGAACACCTTCTCGTTGGCACGCCGCAGCTCGTCCAGCTTGCCGCGCATCACCCGCGCCAGCAGCAGCGAAACGGCGAAGCTCGCGCAGAGGAACAAGCCGAGCATGCCCAGCAACGGCGGCGACACCGTGGCGAGATAGCCCGCATACAACACCGCGAGCAACAGGTTGTAGGCCAGCAGCGGCGCCACCAGGGCCAGCGGCGCAATGTTGGCGACGTCGTCGATCAGCGAGCCGAATACGGTGTGTTTCTGGTCGGCCAGCTTTTCGTACTCGAGATCGATAAAGCGCCGCGCCAGCTCCGTGCGCAACTGCGCCACCAGCGCGGCGCCCAGCCGCGCCAGCAGCAGCTGCGACAAGGCATTGGCCGCCAGCAGCGCCAGCAGCCAGCACACGCCCGCCGCCAGCGGATGCGCCATCGCTCCGTGCAGGCCTTCCGATGCCAGCCGGTTGATATGCGACAGCAAGGCCACCGTGCAGCCGGCGCTGGCGCAGGACAGCAGCGCCGCGCCCGCGAGCGAACGGTAATGCCGGCGGAGGAAGCGCTGCAGGATCATGGACGCGCGCCGCTCAGGCGGTCAGCCCTTCCTGTTCGAAGGCGCGGTTGCGCGCGTACTCGCCCAGGCGGGTTTCCATCAGCAGCGGCGAGGGGATATCGCAGTCCGGATGCATGCGCAGCAGCTGGTGGATCGAACCGGAAATGCCGCTCATCAGGCCCGGCGTGAACGCATCCCTGGCCAGGCCGCCGACGATGCCGTGCTCCTCGATGCTCGAAAGAATCACCGCGCTGCCCGGCATCGCCTGCGGCGGCAGCAGGTCCGGCACCAGCGGGCTGGCGCGCAGCAGCAGCTCCCACATGCTCAGGTCGCCATGGCATAGCGTGTGGCTGTAGCCCCAGCCGCCCTGTTTGGCGGCCTGCACGGCGCGGCGCAGCGTATCGAGGTGGCGGTCCTCGCCGGTGCGCAGGTACAGGTCGCAGGCGGCCAGGCCGATGCCCACGCTGCCGTGGCACCAGGTGTTGGGGAATTCGCGGCTGTCCGGCTTGCGCACGTCGAGCCAGTTGCCGAATTCCGGCAGATAGAGCGATTCCTCGAAATCGAAGGCACGCTCGCCGAGCGCCAGCCAGCGCCGGCGATCTTCGGCACTGCCTGCTCCACTCAAGCCCAGCCGCGTCAACACCCAGCCGATGCCGGTGGACCCGTGCGCGAAACCGCCCAGCGGCTCGTCGTATACCGCCGCCGGCCAGCGCGCCCCGCGCTCGTCGACGATCGCTGCCTCTTCCAGCCGCCGCGCCGCCTTTGCGGCAAGCGCCAGCCAGCGCGCATCGCCGCTGGCATCGGCCAGCTGCAGCAGCGGCACGATGGCGCCGGAGACGCCTTCGAGGATGTCGAAATTGCGCTCCTCGCCGAAGGATCGCCGCTCCATCGCCTCGGCGCGCGCAATGGCCATCGCGAGGAAATCCGACTGCGGCTGGAACGCGTGCAAGATGAGCCAGGACAGAATCTGCGAGCCCACGCCGATAAAACCGCCCACCGCTTCGATGGGACGCACCCGCTCGGTACTGCGCATCACCATCAGCACGCCATCCAGCGCTTCCTGCACGCCGGCCACTTCATCGGCACGCCCCGCACGCATCTCGCGCACATACGCCGCCAGCGTGACGGCGACGCCGCACAGGCCGACATAGAGATTCGGCTGCAGGCTGCGCATGGCCCAGCCGGCGCGGCCCAGGATGGGGCTGATCCAGGTGACGGTGCCGTCCTCGCCGCGCACGGAGAGCTCGAGCAGTTCCTGCACGGTGAGCGCGGCCATGGTGCGGCGGCGGCGGTCGAGGTCGCGTGCGCTCGGATCGCTTGGACGCAGATCGTAGGGCGCGCGCTTGTCGTCGTTGAGGCGTCCGTTGAGATGCGCTGTCACCAGCGCGCCGCGGATGGTGAGTTCTTCCAGGTCCAGCCGCATCGCCTGCCAGGCGCCGAAGATCTCGTCGAGCTGGGCCTGATCCAGTTCGTTGGCGAATACAGGCACGTCGCCGTAGCGCATGTCGTCGATCTCGGCGCGGATCGCCGCGGCGTCGCGCGGCGCCACCAGCGAGGCTTGCGAATTCTTTTCCAGCAGGTCGCGCGCGCGTTCGATCGCGGCCGGCTCGTCGTGCAGCGAGGCCGGATGCCACAGCATGCGCATCACCTCGACGTAGATCTGCGTGGGCCGCAGGATCAGCCGGATACGGCTGCCCAAGAACACCTTGAGCTTCGGCGCCAGCGCACCGTCGCGATGCAGCGCTGCGAAGCGGCCGGTGAGCTGCTGGAAACCCGCCAGGATATCCGGCCAGAAGCGCGAGATATCCGGGTTCTCGCACGGGTGATTGCGCGCCATGTCGACGTCGATGCTGACCAGGCCCACGCGCGCGTCGCTGGTGCCGTGGTTGACGATCTCCGGCACGCGGATCTTCGGCTGCTGTCCCGGCAAGGCGCCGATGGCCGAGATATCGACGCCATCCATGCCCAGCGCCGGCGCGCGGAACGGCACCAGGCCGGTGCGCAGCACCGAAGAGCGGATCATCGCGTCGGCGAGATCCACGGCCTGTCCAAGCTCAGTGACCTGCGGCGGCGGTTCCGGCACGAACAGGCTTTCCACGTCGACCACGTAGGGCACGGGGCCGCAGGCGATCAGGTTTTCATGATGCACGTCGGTGCCGCCCAGCAGGCGCAGCACGGCGAGCCAATGCCCGATATGGCGGTAGAAGGTTTTCAGTTCGTCCTGGTCGGCGCAGTGGCGATGCTCGACAAAAGCTGTCCAGCCGTAAGCGCCGCGATCGAGCACCGCAGGTACGCGGATGCGCTCGGCCACGCCTTGAAACAGATCGTGGAGAAAGCTTTCCAGCGCCTGGTCGACGCGCACCGAACGCGGCTTGTACATCAGCCGGCCGCCGTCGAATTCCAGCTGCGCCACGGACTGGCCACCGTCGTGCACATCGCCCTGGCCCAGGCTGGCGGCGCGCAATGCGCCTGCGGGCTGGCCGAGCAAGGCGGCGAAGGCAGCGCGGTCGGCGACGATGCGCCGGGCAAGGGTAAGAATGGCTTCGCTCTGATGGCCGAGCGCGCGATCGAGGCGCTCTTCGAGCACCGGATAGCGGCGGCGCAAGGTGTCCTTGAAGGCGTCCTGCCTGGCCAGTTCGAGAAACTGCGCGAACTTGCCGCCTTCGTCGGGTGCGGTGAGCTGCCCGGACAGCTTCGCCGCATGCAGCTCCAGCAGCAGCACGCGGTTGAGCTTGCGCTCGGCGTTGTCGCGCAGTGCCTGGTGCGCCTGCCGTATCAGGATCGCGCTTTCGCCGTCGCCGAGTCCCGGCACGGCGCGGATGCGTTCGGCCAGCGAACGCCGGGCATCGGCGGTGAGGTGATCGATGATTCCCAGGAACGTATCGTTCGACGGCGCGTCGCCCATGCTCAACACCCGGTAGTGAGGAACGGAATTCGTCCGCAGCCGTGGCACGGCCACGGCTGCGGCGAATCAAATCAACAGCAGAAGCCGGGGCGCGAAGCCGTGCAGCCGCTGCAGCGGGTATCCAGCGCGATTTCCGGGCTGGTCACGGCCGCGATGGTGGCCGCCTGGCCTTCGGTGTACAGCGAGCCCGCCGGATTGGCGTAGCCGTCCACGTTATCGGAGCCCTTCAGCCAGCCTTCCACGATGTGATCGATCTGCATGGGTCGTACTCCTTGATGGTGTGCGCTCGGATGGGACGCGTACGCGTCTACCGCAGTGAGCGCGGCTGCGGTGAAAGCGAATGGGGATCAGGCGGACCGCGCATGAGCGGGACAGGCATGCCGTGGCGAAGCGTTGCGGCGAAGCGGAAGCAGAGGCGATGTACTGGGCGATGTCATCCGTGGCGACGTCCCTTCCTGTCCTTTCACGCGATGCCCCCTGCATGCGTCGGTGGCCAGCTGCCGCGGCCGTTTCCTTGAAACGCCCTGGAGGGCGCGCCTTTCATGTCCGAATGTTTATCAACCGCCCGTTGACGTGAAGGCAATGTGATTCCGCATGGCATATGGGCTGGCGAGGCCATGCAGTTCTTTGCGTGCTGCACACGAGCCAGCGAAGTGCGATGACGATCACATTCCGCCCGGCAGTAATGACTAACGGCGGTTATGACGACAGGTTCCTGCGAACGAAGCTAAGCTCCTGCGCTTCCTCGCTCGCAAGGACACCGCATGAGCCGCAGGTCCGCTTCGCCGCGCCGACACGCTTCCCTTGGCCTCGCCCTGATCGCCTGCATGCTTGCATCGGCGGCTTTCGCCAAGCAGAACGATGGCCCGCCGCCGGCGCGCCGCGTGAACGTGACCGAGCAGATCTTCGGCCATACGGTCAGCGATCCGTACCGCTGGATGGAAAACGAGCCGAATCCCGAATTCCAGAAGTGGCTGACCGCGCAAGGCGACTACACGCGCGCGAAACTCGACGCTTTGCCGACATTGAAGGCCTGGCAGGAAACCCTGCAGAAGACCAGCGGCAGCGAAGTGGTTCATCGCGCCCAGCGCCATGTCGGCGGGCGCCTGTTCTTTATCCGCCAGGAAGGCCAGGGCAGCGGCACGCTGATGCTGCGCGAGGCCGACGGCAAGGAACGTGTGCTGCTCGATCCGGCCACGCTTGCCGGCGAAGGCGGCCATGCCTCGATCACGCTGTTCGCACCGTCGCCGGACGGGAGCAAGGTGGCGGTGAATACCGACCGCGGCGGCGCCGAAGTCACGCGGCTGGAAGTGTTCGACGTCAAGACCGGCAAGCCCACCGGCGATGCGGTGGAACCGGTGTGGGGCGAGTTCGCGGCCGACTGGCTGCCCGACGGCAGCGGCTTCGCGTATACGCATATGGCCCCGGCGGACCAGCGCACGAACGGCGACCCGCTGCAGGACATGCGCCTGCGCTTCCATCGCCTGGGTGCGCCCGCGGCGCAGGATCCGATCCTGCTGCGCGCGGGCAAGGGCGAAGGCGTCAATGCCTCGTTCGAGATTCCGTCAAACCGTTTTCCCACTATCAAATTTCCCACCGGCTCGCGCTGGGCCGTCGCTGCCGTCACGGGCGCGCAACCGGAGACGCGCTACTGCGTCGCCCCGCAGGCCGAGGCGATCAAGCCCGGCGTCCACTGGCGCTGCATCGCCGCGCAGGAGGACCAGGTGCAGGAAGCCGTGGTCCATGGCGACACGCTTTATCTCGTCTCCGCGCACAAGCGCTCCAACGGCGAAGTGCTGGCGCTCGATCTCTCGCAGGCCGATGCCACGCTGGCGCAGGCGCGCTCCGTGCTTCCGCTGGAGCAAGACGACATCGTGGTCGGCCTGGTGCTGACCGACACGCAGAAACTGGCGCCGGCCCGCGACGCCTTGTACGTGAAGGTCACCCGCAACGGCATCGACAGCGTGCGGCGCATCGACTACGCCAGCGGCAAGTCCAGCGCGGTACCGATGCCGCTGGCCGGCGCCGCCTCGCTGTTCCACGCGGACGACAACCAGGACGGCTTCCTGCTGGAACTGCGCGGCTGGACCACGCCGCCGAAATCCTGGCGCTACGACCCCAAGGACAGCGCCATGCACACGCTCGGCCAGGACCAGTCCAGCCCGGCCGACTACAGCATGATCGAGACCACCGAAACCGAATACGTCAGCAAGGACGGCACCCACGTGCCGCTCACCATCCTGCACCGCAAGGATGCGGTGGCGGACGGCAGCCATCGCGCGATTCTGTGGGGCTATGGCACGTTCGGATTGTCGGTGGTGCCGGTATTCAATCCCGTGCGCCTGGAGTGGGTGAAGCACGGCAATATCTTTGCCTATGCGCACGTGCGCGGTGGCGGCGAGAAGGGCGAGTCCTGGCACCAGGACGGCAAGGGCCCGAACAAGCACAAGGGCGTGGAGGATTTCATTGCCGGCGTGCAGGCGCTGAGCAAGCTGGGCTATAGCCGCCCGGAACGCACCAGCCTGATTTCCGGCAGCGGCGGCGGCCTGCTGCTCGGCGGCGCGCTGGTGAGCGAGCCGAAGGCGTTCGGCGCCGCGGTATTGCGCGTGGCTTTCGTCAATCCGATCCGCCTGATGCACGCGCACAACGGCGCCAACCTGATCGGCGAATTCGGCGACCCGGGCAAGGCTTCCGACTTCCCCTACATGCTGGCGTCGGACCCGTACCAGAACATCAAGCCGCATACGGCTTATCCGCCGGTGATGCTGGACGTCAGCCTCAACGACAGCCGCGTCGATCCGTGGCAGACGGGCAAGTTCGCCGCCGCGCTGCGTGCCGCCAATACCAGCGGCAAGCCGATCTGGATCCGCACCAATGCCAACGGCGGGCACGGCATCCAGGTGTCGCTGGGCGCGGAGGCGACGGAGTTTGCGGATATCTACGCCTTCCTGGATGCGCAGCTGCCGACGCCTTGATGCGGGCGCCGGCGGTCTGCGTGTGCGTGCGCCGCCGTGTCAGCGCACGCGCGTGAAGTAGTTGGTGCGGATGATCGGCGTGCCGTTGTCGCCGAAATAGGTGGCCGTTTCCACCATCGACTTGCCATCCGGGGCGGCGACGTAGATGCGCGTCGAACCCGGCGTCCTGGCCTTGCTCAACACCATCACCAGCACGTTCGGCGCCGGCTGCGTCAATGCCACGGTGTCGGCCTCCATGCCGCCCGTGATGGAACCCGGAACGCCATCGGTACCCACGGTGGACTTCGAATGGATCCGCACGTCGCCGGCATCGACGATATCGACCTCGGTCTTGAGCTTGTTGCCGCCCGCCTCGGCGAACGTGAAGGTGACGCTCTTCGGGCGCGCCGCGGCGGCCATGGGCAGGCGCGCGGTGTCCACCGCCCAGGTGCCGAGCAAAGGCGATGCCGCGGGTGGTGCGGCGAGCGCGGGCGTTCCCTGGATCAAGCCACAAAGCAGCACAGCAGCGCAGAACGCTTTCATGGGGGTACTCCGTGGGAGTGGGGTGGCAGCAGGGTACGGCAAAAACCTCTGCCGCGGGATCAGCGGCTCACCGTGCCGATTTCTTCCACGAACACCAGCTCGCACGCGCCATTGCCGGTGTCTTCGCGCGTCATCGAGGTATGCCAGCGCCAGCCATCGGGCCGGCTGGCGTCGACGAGAAAGCCCTGCAGGTGGATCACCTGCCCCGGCCGCACCCGCTCCAGCGCGCGGCGCACCGCATCGTCGGCGGGGATCATGTGCATATTGGCGCTGGAGATTTCGATATCGCGTTGCGGGATGGGGAACTCCTCGACGCGCCAGTAGTAGAAACGATGGGACTGGCTGATCGAGATCTTCGCCAGCACGGCGCTGTCGGACATGGGGCCCCAGCCGAGCGCCAGATCCACCGGCGCCAGCGAAGCGCCGGCATCGAAGCGGTAATCCTCGCGGGAAAGCACGCGCGCGGTGAGCTCGAAATGAGCACGCGTGAGCAGGCTGACGTCGCCACGCTGCAGGACGGTGCCGTTGGCGATGTCGTCCTGGATGGGCGCAGCGGGAGCAAGCACGCCGGCAGCCGGCACGGACGGACGCTGCCGCGACCAGTGCAGGGCGACCAGCCCGAGCAGCACGAGGACCAGCAGCAAGCCCCATTTACGCATGGATAATGCATTTCCCCTGTTCTTCTAAAAGCATAGCGCAGGCGCCAGCCGCCCGGCCTGCGCTCAGCCGTGGCTGGCCGCGAGCGGAACCCGCGTCATCTGCTCGATCATCCGCCCGAACTCCACCGCCGCCGGCGTCTTGCCGCCGCTGCTCCAGACCAGGGTGAAGTCCACCTTGGACAGCGACGGCAGCCCGTACTGCCCATCGACGATCTTCATGCCCGGCTCCACGTCGTCGCGCGCCAGCACCGTCACCGCCAGCCCCGCGAGTATCGCCGCGCGGATGCCCTGCTGGCTCTGCGAAGTGAATACGACATGCCACGGCACGTCCTTCCCCTCCAGCGAGGCGATGCCGACCTGGCGGTTGATGCACGGCG
Organism: Dyella sp. SG609; assembly: GCF_012275375.1. Lineage (GTDB taxonomy): Bacteria > Pseudomonadota > Gammaproteobacteria > Xanthomonadales > Rhodanobacteraceae > Dyella_D > Dyella_D marensis. Next base: position 67,621 of record NZ_JAAZQJ010000005.1, read on the forward strand.
AAGGAAAGAACGCGAACGGCAACGATGCGCCCGCGGGCACGTCGAAGGTCTCCGCGGCCACCCATACGAACTGCGTACGGCGCAGCGGCGTGCCTTCCTTGTCGTCCGGCGCGGTCATCACCACCGCCAGATCGAGTTCGCCGGCCTTGATCATCGGCATCAGATCGAGGTTCATGCCGACGCTCACATCCAGCCGCACCGACGGAAACGCGCGGCCGAACTGGCACAGCAAAGTGGGCAGGCGGTCGCCGAGGAAATTCTCCAGCACGCCGAAGCGCACCACGCCGGAAATCGGCGACGGCCGGAAGCGGCGCGCCATGCTGTCCAGCGTGTCGAGGATCTTCTGCGCGTACTGCAGAAACTCCTCGCCGTCCTCCGTCAGGGTCAGCGCGCGCGTGGTGCGGTAGAGCAGCTGCCGGCCCACCTGTTCTTCCAGGCGCCGGATCTGATGGCTGATCGCGGACTGGGTCAGGTTCAGGCGCTGGGCGGCGCGGGTGAAGCCGCCAGCCTCTTTCACGGCGACGAAGGCGCGCAGCAGGGCGGGGTCGAAGTCCATGGGCGATTGATGAACAGCCTTAATGGGGGCGACAAAAATAAATCATTTCCATCATGGATGGCGCGTGCCGAAAATAAAGGCCTTCCCCTCCTCCCTCGGCGATGCATAAGCCGCGCGGCCAGCCGCGTGCGGCCGGCGTTTGCCTTTCGACCCGGAGTCCACCGTGGCGCCCTCCCCCACCCATCGAAACGCCGTCGCCGCCGTAGCGATCTGCCTCGCGGCCCTGATGTTCGGCCTGGAGATCTCCAGCGTGCCGGCCGTGCTGCCGACCGTGGAAAAATTGCTGCACACCGGCTTCAGCGGCGCGCAGTGGATCATGAATGCCTACACCATCGCCTGCACCACGGTACTGATGGCCTCCGGCACGCTGGCCGACCGCTATGGACGCAAGCGCATGCTGCTGCTGAGCGTGGTGGCGTTCGGCATCACTTCGCTGGCCTGCGGGCTGGCGCGCGATGCGTCGGTGTTGATCGCCAGCCGCTTCCTGCAGGGCATGAGCGGCGGCGCCATGGTGATCTGCCAGATCGCCGCGCTGTCGCACCAGTTCCAGGAGGGGCCGGCGCGCAGCCGTGCGTTTGCGGCGTGGGGGATCATCTTCGGCGTGGGGCTGGGCTTCGGGCCGATGATCGGCAGTGCGATTGCCGTCTGGCTGGACTGGACCTGGGTGTTCCTCATCCAGGTGCCGCTGTCGCTGGTCACGCTGGCCTTGATTGCATGGAGCGTCGACGAATCGCGCGATCCGGAAGCCAGGCATCTGGACCTGGCGGGCATCGTGTCGATGTCGCTGGCGGTATTCGGGCTGACTTATTTCATCACGCAGGGGCCGTCGCTTGGACTGCACCACCCGCTGGTGCTGATCGCCCTGTTCGGGGCCACCGCCTGCTTCGCCGCATTCCTGTACGTGGAGAAAAACCACGCGCATCCGATGTTCGATTTTTCGGTGTTCCGGATCCGTCCGTTCTCCGGTGCGCTGTACGGCTCGATGGGTATGAACTTCAGCTTCTGGCCTTTCATGATCTATCTGCCGATCTATTTCCAGTCGGTGCTGGGTTATGGCGTCGTCACCTCGGGCCTGGCCTTGCTCGCGTACACGCTGCCGACCTTGGTGATTCCGCCGCTCGCCGAAAAACTGACAGTGCGCTATCAACCGCGCGCCGTCATTCCCGCCGGCCTGTTCACCATCGGCCTGGGCTTCTTCGTCATGCCGCTGCACGGGCTGGCCGCCTTGCTGACCGGCTGCGTGCTCGCGGGCATCGGCTTGGGAATGACCAATACGCCCGTGTCCAATACCACGACGGGCTCGGCGCCGACGGCGCGTGCCGGCATGGCATCGGGCATCGATATGAGCGCGCGGTTGATCACCCTGGCGATCAATATCGCGCTGATGGGGTTCCTGCTGATCGAAGGGATACTTGCGTACCTGAAACGTGCGATTCCCGGCGCGGCGGACGCATCGGCATTACGCGATACCGCCAACCAGATCGCCGCCGGCAATCTCTCTTCCTACGGCGCGCCGGCGCACGACGCGCTGGTCCAGGGCTTCCACTGGGTGATGCTGTATGGCGGCATCGGCGCGTGGGTGCTGGCGGCGGCGAGCTTCGTGACGTTCGGTTCGAAGCCGCAAAAAACAGCTTCATTGAGCCGCTGCGCAACCGACTCCGGCAACGGAGCCTAATACCGTCATTCCGGCGCAGGCCGGAATCCAGTGGCGGGAGTGCGCGGTTTTCGCGATAGAGCTGGATGGCTTCTCGCGAAAACCAGTCGATATCGCCACTGGATTCCGGCCTGCGCCGGAATGACGAAGGTGAGAGGTGCGGACCTAATTATCGAATCGCTGGCGTCAACGCCTTCGCCGCCTCGCCGGCAATCTCATCCTGCACCTTGAGCTTGTCGCCCAAGGGCCGGTCGTACGTCGCCGACCACACCACGAACCCATCCGCCGCGCGAACCAGCCGCGCCGCCACGCGCATGGTATCCCCCGACTTCCGCACGCTGCCGTCGAGCACATAGGCGACACCGAGCGACCTGGCGATATCCGCCACCGGCACCTGCTTGTCCTTGTAATAGAACGACGAGGTCGGCGCGGACACCTGCATGCCGGGGAACTTGCTGAGCTGGTCGATCAGCTCCTCGGTCATGCCGTCGGCGAACGGCTCCTCGTTCATCTTGTCGGTGAGGTCGAGGAAGGGCAGCACGGCGATGGAGCGGGCGCCGCGAGCGGCCTGCGCGGCGGGATGGTCGCGCAGCAGCCAGTAGGCGGAGATGGCGCCGCAGGACAGCAGGATCACGGCGAGCGCCAGGGCTGAGCCGACCAAGGCGCCTCGCCCCTGCCTGGGAACCCTGAGCGGCTCCGGCTTCGCTGCGGGCATTTCAACGGATGCGGCCGTTTTGTCCGGCAAGGCCTGCACGGCCGCAATCAGCCGATACCCCCGCCGCGGCACGGTGGCGATATACGCCGGCTGCTTGGGATCGTCCCCCAGCAAGCGCCGCAAGGACGTCACCGCCTGGTAGACCGAATCCGGCGTGACGATCACCCCCGCCCATACCTCGTTGAGCAATTCGTCGATGCTGACCACCTGGCCGGCGCGGTCCGCCAGGCACAGCAGCAGGCGCATGGTGCGGGCTTCGACGCGCAGCACGTTGCCGTCGCGCGACAGCTGGTCGGCCATCGGGTCGACGATCCAGTCGCCGATGCGCAGGGTTGCGCGCGTCGAGCGCTCGGGGTCGGAGGGCACGTAACTCACTGTTTATCGCCACCTTGGGGAAAGCCGCCGGATAGTCGCATCAACGTTTGCGGGCCACAACCGAAGGCAACCCGGCCTTGCTTCAGAACTCTTCAGGCCAATTCAGACGCTTTTTCAGGACTTCCCACGCCGCCGCCGGCACGGTGCCGAGGCACGCCGATGCGTGCTGGAGACCCACCATCGGCCCCGCGCCGACCTCAGCCCTGGAGCCCTGCCCATGATCCGCCGTACCGCCTTCGCCCTTGCGCTCGCCCTCGCCGCCTGCCCGCTCTGGGCGGCCACTTATACGCTGGAGCCCAACCACTCCATGGGCACCCTCCGCTGGAGCCACCTGGACTTCGCCAACCCCACGGCGCAGTTCACCCGCGTCGAGGGCACGCTGGAGTTCGACCCCGCCAATCCGCGCATGGCTTCGGTAATGGTCACCATTCCCCTGGCCAACCTGAGCAGCGGCATCCCCGACCTGGACGAGAACCTGCGCTCTCCCGCCTTCTTCGACCTGGCCCGCTTCCCCACCGCCACCTTCAAAAGCACCAAGGTCGAGACCACCGCCATGGCCAACCAGCTGAAGGTGACGGGCAACCTCACCGTGCACGGCATCACCAGGCCGGTAACGCTGGATGTCACCATCAACAAGGTGGGCGAGAACCCGCGGCTGAAACTGCCGGCGGTGGGCTTCGAGGCGATGGCGACGCTGAAGCGCTCCGACTTCGGCCTGGGCAAGTTCGTGCCGCAGGTAAGCGACGAGGTGACGCTGCACATCACCACGCAGGCGGATGAGGCGAAGGGCTATGCCGCTTATCTGAAGGCCGACGCGGAAGAGGAAGCCGCGGCCAAGGCGGCGAAGAAGTAATCAGTGCATGCGAGGCAGCCGGCACGGCTGGCTGCCTCCATCGGCCTTGGCGTTCTATTTACGGCGCGGCAACGGGACCCGTAGTGGCCGGCGCACCCGTCGGCTGCATGCCGGCGGTAATGGTGTCGAACGCGTCCGCATAGCTCTTTACATGGTCGCCGTAGCCGGCAATGCCGCCGTTATAGGCCTTGGCGAAGGCGTCGTAATCGCCGTCGTTGAGGTCTTTCTTCATCGACGCGTTGGCGCCGATAAAATCGGTCATCGAGGCGAACTGGTTATAGGCGCTGTCCTTCAGCGACTGGTACATCGCGTCCGCGCTGGCGTAACCCACGGTGGCATGGTTGAAACCCATCACCTGGCCGGGCCCCATCGAGATGGAGGACGCGGCGGCCTCCGGGTTCATGCCATAGGCGTAATTGAATGCCGACCAGTTGATGTCCTGGTCCTTGGCGGTACCGGTCGGATGCAGCGCATGCCAATCGTCCGGATCGCCCGTGGCATTGAACTTCTGTCCTTTGTAGCCCAGCCCCTTCGCCTGGTTGTACTGGAAATGCAGATCGAATTCCGGCTGCAGCGACGGGTCGATCGCCTGGTCGAATTTGTGTGCCTCGAAGCGGATGGTCATGCGCGCATGGGGGTCGATCGCGCCACCCGTTTCCTGCGTGATGATGCCGAGCACGTCCTTGACCTTGATGCCGGCTTCGTCCGCCAGGCCTTCGATGGCGGCGCCGTACTTGTTATAGGTCTGCGCCACGGTGAGCTGCACGCCGGTGAGCCTGGAGGTATCGATCAGGCCGAGCTTGCCCGGGCCGGATTCGATCGACGGCGGCGCGGTGAGCATGCTCTGCAAGGCCAGCGCCGTGAGATTGGCCTGGCGCAGGTCGGTGGCTTTGACGTCGTAGTCCTTGGCGATCGATTCGATCGTCTCGCCCGGCATCACCGTGTGTTCCATCACCATGCGCGGATTGGCCGCCGGGACGGTAAGGCTGACGCCGGCCCATGGCTGCACGTCCTTGACCGCGTCCTGCAGCTCGGGCAACGACGAGGTGAAATCGAAGCTGCCGCCCGCCGGCTGCAGCAGATCCGGGTTGGCGGCGCGGATGGCATTGGCGTCCACGTTGTAGCGCGCAGCCAGTGCGTCGACCGTTTCGCCAGGCGCCACCGTGTGGCTGAAATCCAGGCCCACTGTCGCTGCGGGAATGCTCAGCGTAGTGCCCGCGACGGCATCCGCCTGCGGCGTGCCGCCATGGGGATTCGCTGCTTGATTGCCGAGCGATGGCGCGTTGTTCTGCGAGTCGCTGCCGCCTACACCGCTGGTCGAAGTCATCGGAGTCGCTCCTTGCCGGGGGCTATGCGCGATGGAGCCGAATGTAGGACTAATCCCCGGGGGTTATTACTAGGGTGTTCCCTAGTTCTGCGTTACCGGAAGCGTGACGCGATTTTTCGGAGAGGCTCCGCCGAAGCAACGCCGGACCAACACCCATCTCTGGATAATTCGAGTAGGGCGCATGACAGCCTCTTCTATACGTTGCCCTCACTTTTAACAGCGAGGTAACGCATGACGAAGTGCATCATTGCCGGCTTGCTGCTGACCGCAACGGTTGCGGCCACGGCCGCCCCTCAGGAGCAGGGGCCTTACGGAACCATCAAGCTGTTCGACTCCGATCGGCAACTCTCGGACATGACCCTCACCAGCCCACGCGTCACCCATCGCACGCAGCATCCGAAGTCGGCGCACTCACTCAATGGCTCCCTGGGCCTGAGCTATCAATACCAGTCGCCTTTCCGCACCGAGCTGGAATACAGCTTGCCATCGGACGCGCGCCATGTCGGACGCTGGGCGCCATTCACCGCCAATGACAACGTGCTGCATACCCGCACGCAACGGCTCATGCTCAACGGCTACGCGAGCTGGCCGCTGGCGCGGAACCTGTCGCTCTACGGCATGCTCGGTACAGGTGTGGCGGTGACGACGGCGTCCGGTTGGCAGACCCGCCCGGAACGGGCGTTCGAACCTCACCGGAATGTGCGCGCCGCTTACGCCGTGGGCGCCGGTGCGGATCTACGCATCGCGGCAGGCATGCACCTGGAACTCGGCTATCGCCAGGTCGATCTGGGGCGCATTTCGACGAACCCGAATCTGTTCGACAACCGCGCCCACGCCCGCGACGAACAGCTGAAGGGACATCTGCGCGAACACAACGTCTATCTGGGTTTCCGCAAGAGGCTTTGATCCTTGCGCGCGGGGCATGGATGCCTCCGCCGCCATGCGGGCGGGGAAATGGAGGCATCCATGCCTCCCTCGCTTCCCCGTCCTTCCCCCTGGCTTTGTCCGGTCAATCGGTTTTCCACATCGAGGGATCGATCATGAAGGACGTCCCGGGCTGCAGCCGCATCCTCTTCAGCGTGTCCACCAGGCGATCGCGCGCACGCAACTGCCTGTCTCCGTCCATCGGGTCCCACGAGGAACCGATATCGCTGTCCAACGTCTGCAGCTTCAGCGCGACCGGAGGTCCCAGCTCGGCAATGGTCATGCCGCGCTCCCGCACGATGCCGGGTCCGCGCCCCACCTTGTCGATCCAACCCATAAGAGCACTGGCCTGATACAGCGCCTGGTCGTAACTCAGCTTGTCAGCCATGAATCCCCCTGTGCGATTGGAATGGGCGGAGTCTAGGGGGCCATGGACGGGAGCGATTGACCGCCCGTCTCATTCTTCCAGCACGCATATCACGGCGCCGGTCGGCTCAATTTTTTTACCCCCGCGCCGATAAGACCCGGACACGGAGCAAGAGGCTCCGTCCCCCGGAGCGAATATGCTGGTCCTGATCGGCGCCGTCGTGGTGCTTGGATGCGTGCTTGGCGGTTTTCTGTTGTCGCATGGGCAGATGCTTGCGCTGTGGCAGCCGTATGAGTTGCTGATCATCGGCGGTGGTGCGCTGGGTGCGTTTCTGTCGGCCAATCCGTCCAAGGTGGTGAAGGCGGCGGCGCGCGATGCGCTGGGGCTGCTGAAGGGGCCGAAGTATCGCAAGCAGGATTATGTGGATCTGCTGGCGATGCTCTACGACCTGTTCAGCCTGATGCGCAAGGAAGGACTGCTCAGCCTGGAGCAGCACGTGGAGGACCCGCAGTCCAGCCCGCTGTTCTCGGCTTATCCGCGGCTGCTGCGCGAGCATCACCTGATCGAATTCACCACCGACTGCCTGCGGCTGATGGTCGGCGGCAGCATGAATCCGCATGAGCTGGAGCAGTTGCTGGAGGTGGAGCTGGAAGCGCACCACCAGGAGGCGGTGGCGCCCGCGCTGGCGGTGACCAAGCTGGCCGACGCCCTGCCGGGCTTCGGCATCGTGGCGGCGGTGCTCGGCATCGTCACCACCATGTCCCAGCTCGATGGCGATACCTCGCGCATCGGCATGCATATCGCCGGCGCGTTGGTCGGCACCTTTCTCGGCATCCTGCTGTGCTACGGCTTTGTCGGTCCGCTCGGCGCGGCAATGGAGAACCGGGTGCAGGAGGACGGCAAGGCCTTCGAGTGCGTGAAGATCGCCCTGCTGGCCAATCTGCGCGGCTATAACCCCAAGGTAGCCGTGGAGTTCGCGCGCAAGTCGCTTTCCACCAACACCCGCCCGGGCTTCCAGGACCTGGAGGATCACCTCAAGGCGCCGCGCGCCAAGGCCACGGCATGAGCGAGCAGGGCCAGCTGCCGCCCATCGTGGTGCGGCGGGTGAAGCGGCGCGGCCATGGCGGCCATCATGGCGGCGCCTGGAAGGTGGCTTACGCCGACTTCGTCACGGCGATGATGGCGTTCTTCCTGGTGATGTGGCTGATCGGCGCCGGCACGCGCGAGCAGCGCGCGGCGATTTCCGAGTATTTCAAGAATCCCAGCATGACGCAGGGCACCGCCACCATGGCGCCACCGGGACAGACCGGGCCGGGCGGCGCCAGCACGAGCATGATCAAGCTCGGTGGCGCGAAAGATCTGGCGCGCGCTCCCGGCGGCAAAGCCCAAGGCGGCATCGCGGCCAGCGTGGACCCGAAGGAGATCGAGAAAGAAGCGCGGCGGCAGGAACGGGCGCGGCTGGAAGACCTGATGCAGCAATTGCAGGCGGCGATCCAGAACAGCCAGGCCCTGGCCCCGTTCAAGGACCAGCTGCTGCTGGACATCACGCCCGAAGGCCTGCGCATCCAGATCGTCGACAAGCAGAACCGCCCCATGTTCGACATCGGCAGCGCCCAGCTGCGGCCGTACACCATGACGATTCTTGAGGAACTGGCGGGTTTCATCGACCGCGTGCCGAACCGGATCAGCCTGTCCGGGCATACGGACGACGCGCCGTACAACAGCGATCATCGCTACAGCAATTGGGAACTGTCGGCCGACCGCGCCAACGCCGCACGCCGCGCCCTGCTCGCCGGCGGCCTGACCGAAGACAAGATCGCCCGCGTCGTAGGCCTGGCCGCCTCAGTGCCGTTCGACCGCAGCAATCCGGCCGACCCGGTCAACCGGCGCATCAGCATCATCGTGATGAACAGGCAGGCGGAGGCATCGTCGCTGTTGCAGGAGGCCGGGCCGGCGGTGGCCGCCACGGCCGGCGCGGCCCTGCCCGATGTCGCGCCTGTCGTGCCGGCTTCGCCGGCGGTGGCGATCCTGACGGTTCATCCGCGAGGGGCGCGGTGACCCGCGCCCCTCGCGCTGGATGACGCCGATGGCGCGATGCCTATCGGGCCTGGCCTGCACTCACGAAGCGCAGGCGTATTTCTCCAGCGCCCCGTACACCGCCGCGGCATGCGGAATGGAAGCGACGGCGCCGTAGCCGGTGGTCGACAGTGCCGCGGCCACGTTGGCATAGCGCGCCGCCGCCACGGCATCGTCGCCTGCCACCAGCCGCGCGACGAAGGCGCCGCCGAAGCAATCGCCTGCGCCGGTGGCATCGACCGCCTCCACCGCGTACGCCGGCACCAGGGTGCGTTGATGCAGCGTGGCGACGTAGCAACCCTGCGCGCCCATCTTCAGCGCGATCAGCTCGACGCCGTAGCCCAGCAGCGTGTCGACGATGAAGTCGCGGTCGTCGCAATTCAGCAAGGCGGTGACGTCGTCCCAGCTCGGCAGGCACACCTCGCACATCCGCAGCGCTTCGCGCATGACGGCGCGGGCCCGCGCCAGCGGCCACAGGCGCAACCGCAGGTTGGTGTCGAACGAGACCATGACGCCGGCCGCGCGCGCTTCTTCCATCGCGGCCAGGCCGGCATCGCAGGCGCTCTGGCTGATCGCCAGGCTGATGCCCGACAGGTGCAGCGCGCGCGCCGAGGCGATGGCCCGGCGCGGCAGCCGGTCCGGCGCATAGCGGCTGGCGGCGGAACCGGCGCGCAGGTAGTCGAAATGGTGTCCCGACGCATCGTGCGACACGAAGTACACGCCGGTCGGCGCCTGTTCGTCCGTCACTACATGGGTGTGCTCGACCTGCTCCGCTTCCCATAGCTGGCGCAGGCCATCGCCGAAGCGGTCTTCGCCGACGGCGCCGATATAGCCCGCCTCGGCGCCTTGGCGTGCGGCGGCGATGCAGAAGTTGGAGGTGTCGCCGCCGTAGCCGAGCTGCCATGCGGCGCTGTCCGGACGGGTCTGGTTGAATTCGGCGAGCGGCTCGCCGAAGGCCAGGATCTGCGTCATTGCTGTTCGTCCTGCCGTCTCAGAAATAGGTCTGCACGATGTCGACCACCTGGCCGGCATCGTCGATCACGGGAATCTGCCGCCACTTGTCGAAGGTCAGGCAGGGATGGGAGATGTCGAAGGCGAGCATGTCGCCGACGCGAAGATCGTCGCCGGCGGCGATCTTCAGATAGGCGTGCTGGTCCATCATGCCGGTGATCGCCCAGTGCTCCGGCGCGGCCGCGGGGGCGGAGCTGCCGGGCCGGAAGTGCGCGGCCGGCAGCGGGAAACCCGCGTCGAAGGCGGCATCGCGCTTGCCCAGCGCCACGATGGCCAGCTCCGGTTCCGGCACGGATTGCACGTAGGCCCATACCTGCAGGGCGGGCAGCAGGCTGGACTGCATGCGCTGCGCGATGGGGTTGCTGGCCTGGATGCGCGTCTGCGCGGCGCGGTAGGCACCGACATCGTGCGTGAGATAGCAGCCCGGGCGCAGCACCACATCGAGCGGCACACCGATATCGGCTTTGGAAAATTCTTCGGCCACCACGTCGTACCAGGCCGACCCGGCACCGCTCAGCACCGCAGGCGCACGTTCCAGGCGGCCCGCCCGCGCCAGGGCATGCACGGCCTCGACCGCACGCTGCAGAAAGGCGCGGATCACTGCCTCGTCTTTCAGCACGCCCTCGTAGACTTCCACACCGGCCAGCTTGACCGTGCCCTGCGCCTGCGCCAGCGCTTCGAGCACCGCCTGCCATTGCGCCTCGTCGCGCACGCCGGTGCGGCCACCCTGCACGCCGAGCTCGATCAGCACCTGGACGCGCTGCCCGGCCGCGCCGAAGAACGCCGCCAGCTGCCGCACCTGTTCGACGCTGTCGACCAGGCAGAAGAACTCGAACGACGGATCGGCCAGCAGCTCGGCGACGATCGCCATATTGCGCCGCCCCACCAGCTGGTTGGCCATCAGCACGCGCCGCACGCCATGCGCATACGCCGCGCGCACCTGCTGCGCCGTCGCCAGCGTGATGCCCCAGGCGCCGGCGTCGAGCTGGCGCGCGAACAGGCGCGGCGCCATGGTGGTCTTGCCGTGCGGCGCGAGCTGCACGCCGTATTCGGCGGCGAAGCGCTGCATCCATGCCAGGTTGTGCTCGAGCCGCGGCTGCGACAGCACGGCCGTGGGCAGGCTGAGGTCTTCCTCGAACAGATTCCAGCCGCGCGCGGCGACCTCTTCCGGCGCACAGGGCGCGTCGAGCCCGCCGATGCCTTTGTCGAGCGGATGGACGGTGGCGGCCATGAGGCCGCTCGGCGACTTTCGGTCGGGCATAGGGAATTGTCCTAAATACCGGGGGATGTCACGGAAAAAATTGATCATAGGCGAACGGTCATCGATCTTGAACGCACGCGAACGCCGACGCCATCGCACCGATCCAATTTTCAGAATTAACCGTCAGATCTTTCCATCACGACCAGCAGCTACCGACGCACCAGCCTAGATATTTCCTACCGACCGAGGATCGCCATGCAGCACTTTCACACTCTTATCCGCCGCGTCCGCATCGTCGATGGCAGCGGCGCCGACATGGACGACACCTTGTTCGACGTCGCCATCGAAGACGGCCGCATCGCCGAGATCGGCCACGCGCTGGTCAGCCGCTGGCGCGGCATCGATGAAATCGACGGCGCTGGCCTGACGCTCGCGCCCGGCTTCATCGACGTGCACACGCACGACGACCTGCAGCTGATCCGCGAGCCGCAGATGCTGCCCAAGCTGTCGCAGGGCGTGACCACGGTGGTGGTCGGCAACTGCGGCATCAGCGCCGCGCCCGTCGCCCTGGGCGGCGAGCCGCCGGACCCGATGAACCTGCTCGGTCCGGCGCAGGCGTTTGCCTATCCCACCTTCGCCGCCTACGTCGAAGCCATCGAGCGCGCGCAGCCGGCGGTGAACGTGGCGGCCCTGGTCGGCCATACCTCGCTGCGCCAGAACCATATGGACCGGCTGGACCGCTGCGCCACGCCGGCGGAGATCGACGCCATGCGCGGCCAGCTGCGCGAGGCGCTGGCGCATGGCGCGCTGGGCCTGTCCACCGGACTGGCCTACGGCAATGCGTTTGCCGCCACCACCGAGGAGGTGATGGCGCTGGCCGAGCCGCTGGCGGCGGCCGGCGCCATCTACGCGACGCATCTGCGCACCGAGTTCGCCGGCATCCTCGGCGCCATCGACGAAGCCTGCCGGATCGGCCGGCAGGCGCGGGCGCCGGTGGTGATTTCGCATCTGAAATGCGCCGGCGCCGCCAACTGGGGCCGCGCGGGCGAGGTACTGGACGCCATCGAGGCGGCGCAGCGCGATCATGCGGTCGGCTGCGATGCCTATCCCTATATCGCCAGCTCGTCCACGCTCGACCTGAAGCAGGTCACCGATGACATCGAGATCGACGTCACCGCATCGGTGCCGCATCCGGAAATGGCCGGGCGCACGCTCAGGCAGATCGCCGAACTCTGGGGCATGGATCTGATGGAGACCGCGCACCGCCTGCAACCGGCCAATGCCGTCTATCACAACATGTCCGATGCGGACGTCTCGGACATCCTGGCGCATCCCGCCACCACCATCGGTTCCGACGGCCTGCCGCACGACGTGCATCCGCATCCGCGCCTGTGGGGCGCGTTTCCGCGCGTGCTGGGCTACTACAGCCGCGAACGCGGCCTGTTCGGCCTGGCCACCGCCGTGCGCAAGATGACCGGGCAGTCGGCGGAGCGCTTCGGCCTGGCCGGGCGCGGCTTCGTCCGCCCGGGTTATTGGGCCGACCTGGTGCTGTTCGACCCCGCCACCGTGCGCGACACGGCCACCTTCGACCAGCCGCGGCAGCAGGCGGCCGGGATCGAGGCCGTATGGGTGAACGGCGTGCTGTCCTATCGCCAGGGCCGCGCGCTGCCGCAGCGCGCAGGGCGTTACCTTCCCCGGCAGGCGGCGGCGCATGCCGCCGCGGCTACCGCCTGATTTCCATCCACTCCAACATCCGAGGACTCAAGCATGACCGATCCCATCGTTCGATTCGGCGTCGAAGGCGGCTCCGGCACCGGCGGCCAGCATCTGCCCTTTGCGCGCGCCGCGGGTGCCGACGGCTGGCTGTTCGTCTCCGGGCAGACGCCGATGGTGGACGGCGAGGTGATCCACGGCGGCATCATCGAGCAGTCGCACCAGACCATCCGCAACCTGATCGCCATTCTCGAAGAAGCCGGCTACGGCACCGAGCACGTCGTGCGCTGCGGCGTGTGGCTGGACGATCCACGCGACTTTCCTTCGTTCAACCGCGTGTTCAAGCAGTACTTCGGCGCGCACCCGCCGGCGCGCGCCTGCGTGGTGTCGAGCATGGTGGTGGACTGCAAGGTCGAGGTCGACTGCGTGGCCTACAAGAAACCGACGGCGGCGTAGTCAGCCCATGGAATCTCAGCGGTCGCGCCCGAGATTTCAGGCCTTCGGGTAAGAGCTTTCGCATCATTGCGATGCGTAGCTATAGGAGTCTGCTGAAAACAACGCGGACAAAGGCGATTGCCAACCGACAGGAGCGTTTTGTCAGGCATCTTGAGCCGGTGTCCCGTATCCATCGCGCACCGGTGAGGCAATGAACCCCATACAAACCAACTTTCTGTTGCAAGGCGATGCCTTGCTGCTGGCGGCAACCGTGGCCGTGGGCGTCCTGATCTATCTGATCGCGGCGCTCAAGCTCAATCCCTTCGTCGCCCTGCTGGCCGTGTCGCTCGGCTTGGGTGCGGCGGTCGGCATGCCGATGAAGGGCATCGTCAAGGCGTTCGAGACCGGCGCCGGCAATACGCTGGGCCATATCGCGCTGCTGATCGCGCTGGGCACCATGCTCGGCAAGATGATGGCCGAGTCCGGCGGCACCGAACGCATCGCGCATACGCTGATCGCCGCATTCGGCGAGCGGCGCGCGCACTGGGCCATGATGTTCGTGGCCTTTATCGTCGGCCTGCCGGTGTTCTTCGACGTCGGCTTCGTGCTGCTGATACCGGTGGCCTTCCATATCGCCCGGCGCGCCGGCCTGCCGCTGCTGCTGATCGGCCTGTCGATGGCGGCCGGCCTTTCGGTGGTCCATGGGCTGGTGCCGCCGCATCCCGCGGCCCTGCTGGCGGTCACCGCGTACAAGGCCGACATCGGCAAGACCATCCTCTACGCGGTGCTGGTAGGCCTGCCCGCGGCAATCATCGCCGGGCCTTTGTACGCCCGCTGGATCACGCGCTACGTCGTCGTCGAGGGCGACAATCCGCTGGAGAAGGAATTCGTCGAGATGGACGGGTCGCGCGAGCTGCCGAGCTTCGGCATCGCGCTGGCCACGCTGCTGCTGCCGGTGCTGCTGATGCTGGTCGGCACCTGGGCCGACCTGCTGACCACGCCGGGCGGCGCGGCCAACCAGTTGCTGGCCTTCCTCGGCAATCCGGTGGTGGCCCTGCTGGTCGCGGTGCTGCTGAGCTTCTACACCTTCGGCAAGCGCCGTGGCTTCAGCCGCGAGACCATCCTCGGCTTCACCAACGACTGCCTCGCGCCGACGGCCACCGTCATCCTGGTGGTGGGCGCGGGCGGCGGCTTCGGCCGCATCCTGCTGGATTCGGGCGTTTCCCACGCCATCATCGCCGCGACGCAGTCCTCGCAGATTTCGCCGCTGCTGCTGGGCTGGCTGATCGCCGCCCTGCTGCGCATCGCCACCGGCTCAGCCACGGTGGCCATGGGCACGGCCTGCGGCATCGTCGCGCCGATCGCCGCGGCGGCGAGCAAGGCGGTGCATCCGGAACTGATGGTGCTGGCCACGGGTGCCGGTTCGCTGATCCTGTCCCACGTCAACGACGGCGGTTTCTGGATCGTGAAGCAGTACTTCAACATGACCGTGACGCAGACGCTCAAGACCTGGACGGTGCTGGAGACGCTGATCTCGATCATCGCGCTGCTGCTTACCCTGGGACTGGCCGCGATCGTTGGCTGACGGGCTCGAACGATCCGGGAGCACGCATGCTCCCGGATCGGCCTCATAGCCCATGCCACCGCGTGGCATGCTCCGAAAGGCCCCGCAACGCACAGAGCCTGCTGGCGCGGCTTCGGTCGTCAGCCGCGGTGAACGGGCGGCGGCGTGGCCCCCAGCGACATCGAGAAGCGGAAGATCCGGCCTGGATCGTACTTGTTCTTGGTGGCGACCAGCTCCTTGTACAGCGGCCCGTAATAGAGTTCGCCCCAGTTGTAGTAGGGCTTGGACGGGTCCTCGCCGGTCAGCATGTCGACGTCCGGATAGCCGATATAGCAGCCCTCGTAGCGCGACGCCGGCAAGGCCAGCGACTTCGGATACGGCGTGCCGTTATAGCCGTCGAAGCGGTGCACTTCGTAGTAGAAGTCGCGCAGCCACTGGATGTGCTTCTCGTCGTTGGCGCTGTCGGTCCAGTAGGTCTGGTACTGCAGCTTCATGATCGAATTGCGCTGGAATACCGCAGTCTTGTTCGCAGCCGGATCGAAACCATTGTTGCCCGCGGCCTTGTGGTTGATGGCGCCGCCGTAGGAATCGACCTGCACCAGCGACTGCGAGAAGTCGCCATCGCCCTTCTGCACCAGGTACTTGAAGAGCGCATCCATCTCGTGCTCGGTGAAGACGTCCTTCATGTACGAGGACTTGTACTTGCCGCGCTGGTTGTTGCCCGAACCGTTGACCGTCTGCGTCGCATACAGCCAGTCGTACACGATGGCGCCCTCCGGCAGCTCGCCGACGGCCTGGCGCGAGACAGGATGCCGCGCAAACGGAAGCGGCCCCGTGCCCGGCATGTAGGCGGTGTGCGGCGCGCCCTCCGCCACCGAGTCCATGGCATTGATCAGGTCGAGCAGCGGCTGGGTGTCTTCCAGCTGTCCGTTCTGGTCCGTGTACTGCACCACCAGGCCGATGTTGCCCGCGCTGATATGCGTGAGCTTGAACAAGGTGAACAGGCCATAGGTACGGGGGTCGCTGTCGGCCCGCTTCATGTAGTTGGCATAGGCCTGCAGGAAAGCCTTGAACCTGGGCTTGTCGTTCGCGAACTGCGCCCACGGATACTGCTTCGTCAACAGCGCCACCTTGGCGGGTGCCTTGGGCAGCGGGTCGAAGTAATAGCTGGTGATGATGCCGACGTTGCCGCCGCCACCGCCGCGGCAGAGCTTGAACAGGTCCGGATCGTTAGTGGCATCGACCAGGCGGCGCTCCACCGCCCCGTTCTTGCCCACCGTCAGCAGCTCCACCGCCTTGAGCCAGTCCACGGTCAGGCCGTGCATGCGCGACATCAGCCCGTAGCCGCCGGCCACCACGTGGCCGCCCACGCCGACCGAGTAGCACGAGCCGCCCGGCGGCAGGCTGCCGGTGAGCTTGAACAGGTTGACGTAGCCGTCCCAGTTCTGCGTACCGGCGCCGACGCGGTAAAAGGGGTTGTCCGCGTCGTCGTGGATGCTCAGCTCGGTCAGCTGGCCGATGTCGATGATGACGCCGCCGGAATTGTTGGATACGAAGCCTTCGTAGCAATGCCCGCCGCTGCGGACGGTGGGGCGCAAGCCCTGGTTCACGGCGTTCTGCAAGGCGCGCTCGGCATCTTCCACGGTGCGGCAGACGTAGATCGAGCCTGCGTCCTGGCCGGGAGATGGCCAGCGCTGGTTGAAACCCTTCTTCAAGGTCTCGTAGCGGGAATCCTCTTTTCCAATCGAAATGTATGACATGGCAAATCCTCGCCTGATTGATGATCCATGGCGCTTCGGGGGTCGAAGCAGGGGAAACACGGAGTGGCCGCCGCCGTGCCGGAAAGGTCGATCGCCCGTTCCGGGCAGCGCCGCGGGCGTCTCCGTGGCGATCATTTTTGCCGGCGCCCCGTGGGCGCGGTGTGGTTTGGGCGGGAGATTCAGAGCGCATCCCGCACATCCAGTATTTGTACGAAATTGGCGGCTTGCTCGCTCGAAACCTGCGCCGTGGAAAACGCTTAGGCGTGATGGCGGCGTATTCGAAGCACCGGTCCGCGGCGACCTTAGTTTTTTCTTAGCCGGTACCGGCTATTTCCCCCGGGCATGGGCCTGCTAGCATGCCGGGCACTCCGTTCAACGTGCCTCTTATGCGCATATTGCTAGTCGAAGACGATCCGCTGGTGGCCGATGGCATCGTCCGTGGCCTTACCGGCGAGGGCTATGTGGTCGACCACGTGGGCACCGCCGAGCCGGTCTCCGGGATGATGGACAGCGCCCACTACGACCTGGCCATCATCGACTTAGGCCTGCCCGGCGAGGACGGCCTGAGCCTAGTGCGCCGCCTGCGCCGCTCCGGCCAAGGCCTGCCGCTGCTGATCGTCACCGCGCGCGACGGCCTGGACGACCGCGTCAGCACGCTCGACCTGGGCGCCGACGACTACCTGGTGAAGCCCTTCGCCCTGCCGGAACTGGCCGCGCGCTGCCGCGCCCTGATCCGCCGCGCCAGCGCCGCCAGCGCCAACGAGCTCACCGTCGGCGGCCTGCGCATCGACCTGGCCGGCCGCCGCGCCATCAATGCCGCGGGCGAGGCGCTGGAACTGACCCGCCGCGAATGGTCCATCCTCGAATGCCTGGCACACCACAGCGGCAAGGTGGTGAGCAAGGAGCGCCTGACCCAGGCCATCGCCGGCTGGAGCGAGGACATCTCCGGCAACGCCATCGAAGTGCACGTGTCGCGCCTGCGCAGCAAGCTGGGCGACTCGGCCTCGATCCGCGGCATCCGCGGCCTCGGCTACCGGCTCGAGGACGGCTGACATCACTCCGCGGCGCCCCAGCGTCCGCCGCCGCCTGCTGGGCTACCTGCTGGCCCCGCTGACGGTGATGCTGGTGGTCGGCGTGGCGATCGACCATCACTCGATCGTGTCGCCGATCTACGCCTCGTTCGACCGCTCGCTGGCGCGCGCGGTACTGGCGATCGCCACGCAGATCCACCGCCAGCCCGGCGGCCAGTTCGACATCATGCTGCCGGACCATCCGCCGCCGCCGCTGCGCGCGCTGCCGGAAGAACGCTTCTTCTATCGCGTCAGCAATACGCAGGGCTCGACCTACGCCGGCTCCGAAGACCTGCCGATCGTGCCGGCCGAGAAGGACGACGAATTCGCCTACGCCGACGCCAGCTACCAGGGGCTGGGGTTGCGCCTGGTGAGCTACCGCGTGATCGAAGGCGGCGAGCCGCTGGTCATTACCGTGGGCGAGACGCCGCTGCGCCGCGACATGGCGGTGCAGCGGATGGACCTGTCCTTCGGCGTCAACGACAGCATCCAGATGCTGCTGGTGTTCGGCATCGCCCTGTTCGGCATCAGCGTGGCGCTGCGCCCGCTGCAGCGGCTGCGCGACCAGATCGCCAACCGCCCCTCGCACAATCTCACCGCGCTGCCCACCGACAACGTGCCCAGCGAAGTGCTGCCGCTGGTCGAATCGCTCAATGCGCTGCTGGGCACGGTGCGCGACTCCGCGCTGTCGCAGCAGCATTTCCTCGCCAACGCGGCGCACCAGCTGCGCACGCCGCTCACCGGAGTGAAGGCCCAGTTGGAAGTGCTGGCCCGCGACACCGCCGGCACGCCGCTGCATGAACGCATCGCCCTGCTGCATGGCGGCGTCGACCGCCTTGCGCATACCGCCAACCAGCTGCTGGCGCTGGCCCGCGCCGAGCCGTCGGCGCACGGCTCCAGCCGCTTCCTGCCGGTGGACCTGGGCAAGCTGATCGCCCAGGTGGTGAGCGCCTCGCTGGACCGCGCCCTGGCCCATGACATCGACCTGGGCGCCGACTGCCAGCCGGCGCGCGTGGCCGGCGTGTACTGGGTGCTGCACGAGCTGCTGATCAACCTGGTCGACAACGCCATCCGCCATACGCCCGCCGGCGGCCACGTCACCCTGCGCTGCGGCGTGGAGGGCGGGCGGCCGTTCCTGGAAGTGGACGACACCGGCAGCGGCATCCCGCCGGCCGACCGCGAAAAGGTGAAGGAGCGCTTCTACCGCGGTCCCAACAGCGACGGCGACAGCTGCGGCCTGGGCCTGGCCATCGTCGAGGAATCGGCCCGCGCCCACGGCGCCAGCTTCAGCATCCTCGATGGCAGCTGCGGGCGCGGCGCGCGGATGCGGATCGATTTCCCGGTGCGCGCCTCGTCGCCGGATCGCTAGCCTCAACCCTTCGGGTGGAATCCTTCTCCCCTCGGCGACCCGAAGGTAGTCCCCGTGGGAGAGAAGGTGGCGGCAGCCGGATGAGGGTCCGGCCGGGAGCGGTGCATATCACTCTTGCGCTCCGCCCGCACCCTCACCCCAACCCCAACCCCTCTCCCAAGGGAAGAGGGGCTTCATGTAACGCGGCACTTTGAAAATCCCGCGATCACCCCCACAGTGCTGCGATTCCCGCGAAGGAGCCGATCGTGTCCATACCCAGTGCCGTCAAGAGCACGCCCATTGGCGACCGCCAGCAGCTGGTCGACTATCTCGCCGCCGGCGAGAAGCCGCGCGAAGCCTGGCGCATCGGCACCGAGCACGAGAAGTTCGGCTTCCTCACCGACGACCTGCGCCCGCCCACCTTCGAAGGCGAACGCGGCATCCGCGTGCTGCTGGAGCGCCTGGCCGAACGCTATGGCTGGGACGTCGCGCGCGAAGGCGACACGCCGGTGGCGCTGTCGCGCGACAAGGCCTCGGTGACCCTGGAGCCGGCCGGCCAGCTGGAGCTCTCCGGCGCGCCGCTGGAGAACATCCACCAGACCTGTTGCGAAGTGAACACGCACTTGAACGAAGTGCGCTCGATCGCCGACGACCTCGGCATCGGCTTCCTCGGCATGGGCTTCCAGCCGAAGTGGCGCCGCGACGAAATGCCGTGGATGCCCAAGGGCCGCTACAAGATCATGCGCGAGTACATGCCCAAGGTCGGCTCGCTCGGCCTGGACATGATGACACGCACCTGCACCGTGCAGGTCAACCTCGACTTCGAAACCGAAGCCGACATGGTGCGCAAGTTCCGCACCAGCCTCGCGCTGCAGCCGATCGCCACCGCGCTGTTCGCCGATTCGCCGTTCACCGACGGCCGGCCGAACGGGTACCTCTCGTACCGCTCGCAGGTGTGGACGGATACCGACCCGCACCGCACGGGCATGCTGGATTTCGTGTTCGAGGACGGCTTCGGCTACGAGCGCTACGTCGACTACATCCTCGACGTGCCGATGTACTTCAGCTACCAGGACGGCCGCTACATCGACCTGGCCGGCCAGGACTTCAAGCGCTTCCTGCGCGGCGAGCTGCCGGCCCTGCCCGGCACGCACGCCACCATGAAGGACTGGGCCGACCATCTCACCACCGCCTTCCCGGAAGTGCGCCTGAAGCAGTACCTGGAAATGCGCGGCGCCGACGGCGGCCCGTGGAACCGCCTGTGCGCGCTGCCGGCGCTGTGGGTCGGCCTGCTGTATGACGACGAGGCGCTGGGCGCGGCCTGGGACCTGGTCAAGGATTTCAGCCGCGAGGAACGCCACGCGCTGCGCGACGGCGTGCCCAAGCATGCGCTGAAGCTGCCGTTCCGCGGCCACTCGGTACGCGAGCTGGCCGCCGAAACGCTGAAGATCGCCGCGCACGGCCTCAAGCGCCGCGCCCGCCTCAACCGCAACGGCGCCGACGAGAGCATCTTCCTGGAGCCGCTGCTGGAGATCGTCGAAGCGAACCAGACGCCGGCCGAGCGCAAGCTCGAACTGTTCAATGGCGCGTGGAACGGCAGCGTGGATCCGGTGTTCCGCGAATTCGCCTACTGAGCTGCCTTGCACCGCAGCGGCATCGGCGAGGCGCGGCATCCACCGCGCCTCGTGCGTTTCAGTCCCGCGTGCGGATGCCCAGCCAGCGCGCCAGCAAGGTATCCAGGCTCGCCTTGCCCGGGCCGGCCATCAGCAGCCAGAACAGAATCAGGATGTAGGTGAATTCGGAGCTCTCGACGTATTCGTCCAGGCCCGAGATATCGCGCGACACCACCACCGTCAGCGCGACGATCATATTGATCAGCATCGGCACGCTGACCAGGCGCGTGCACAGGCCCAGCATCAGCAGGGCGCCGCCGATCAGGTCGGTCCAGGCCGACACCGTGGCGCTCAGCAGCGGAAACGGAATGTTCCAGCTGGCGAAGCGCTCGGCAAAGCCATCCACGTGCTGCACCTTGGCGATGCCCGTCTCCAGCCAGAAATAGCCGAAGCCCAGGCGCATGACCAAGGGCCCCAGCCAGCGTCCGGCATGCAGCAGATCGAGCAGGCGCGAGGCCTGGACAGCAAGGAAAGTACGCATCGGAGTGGTCCGGTCGAGGAGAGTGGGCGGCATCTTCGGCCGCACCCGGCAGCCCCGCCATGCCCGGGCGTCCACGCTTTCTTGCCCGGGGTCCGGCATCGCCGAAGTTCCGCGCGACCGGACGATCGGGCATGAACCACGGATACCAGGACACATTCGCCCCCGCCCTGGGGCGCGCAGAATGCCCGCCGTCGAGACCGACCCGCGCCACCGGCGCACGGACTGGACATTACCGCCGCCCCGGGCGGCACCCACACCTCGAGAGGGAGTTGAACCATGAAGAAGACTCTGCAGAGCGGCGCGATGGCCGCGATGGTCGCCGGCCTGTTCGCCCTGACCGCGGCCTCCGCCGCCATGGCCGACAACGCCAAGGGCGACAAGGCCCAGGGCGCGACGGCGTCGGTCAAGTGCATGAACTCCTCGGCCTGCAAGGGCCACGGCGCATGCAAGCAGGCGAGCAATGCCTGTAAAGGCCAGAATGCGTGCAAGGGCCAGGGCTTCACCATGCAGAAGAGCCAGGCGGACTGCGAGAAGGCGCAGGCTGAGAACAAGGCTTGATGCTTTAAAGCCCCTCTCCCGCTGGGAGAAGGGTTGGGGTGAGGGTACGGCCGGAGCGCAAGAGTGATGTGCACCGCTTCGCCCGTACCCTCATCCGGCTGCCGCCACCTTCTCCCGATGGGAGAAGGCTTCACTCTTGAAGACTGAGGAGGTAACGCGCAATGAGCCATGTCGATAACGAGCGCCCGCCCTACCTCGGCTACGGCCTCGGCCTGCGCGTGGAGTACTACCAGGAACTGCTCGACCGCCCGCACAGTGTCGACTGGCTGGAGATCGTCTCCGAGAACTACATGGTCCCCGGCGGCTTGCCGCTGGTATGGCTGGAACGTTTCCGCGCGCGCTTTCCGCTGGCGATGCACGGCGTGTCGCTGTCGATCGGCGGTACCGATCCGCTGGACGAAGGCTATCTCGCGCGCCTGGACGCGCTGGCCCGGCGCATCGAGCCGGCCTGGGTGTCCGACCATCTGTGCTGGACCGGCGTGCAGGGCGTGAACCTGCACGACCTGATGCCGTTGCCGTATACCGAGGAAGCGCTGGACCACGTGGTCGCGCGCGTGCGCCAGGTGCAGGAGCGGCTGCGGCGGCGCATCCTGCTGGAGAACGTCTCCAGCTATATCCGTTTCGCCGATGCGCAGCTGGAGGAATGGGAGTTCCTGGCCGAAGTGGCGCGGCGCGCGGACTGCCTGATCCTGCTGGACATCAACAACGTCTACGTCAGCGCGCGCAATCACGGCTTCGATGCGCTGCGCTATCTCGACGGCATTCCGGTCGAACGCGTGCAGCAGTTCCATCTCGCCGGCCACGAACACGGCGAGGCGCTGCTGGTGGATACGCACGACGCACCGGTGCCCACGCCGGTGTGGACGTTGTACGAAGCCGCGGTGCGCCGCTTCGGCGCCGTGTCGACCATGATCGAGCGCGACGACCACATGCCGCCCCTGAGCGAACTGCTGGCCGAGCTGGAACACGCGCGCCGGCTGGCCGCTCCCCTGGCGAAGGCGGCCGCATGAGCGAGCTGCAGGCCTTGCAGCTGCGCCTGCAGCGGGCGGTGATGGCATCGGCCGCAACGCCGCTGGCCGAGCTGGTCGGCGACGGCATCGCCGATGCGAAGAGCCGGCTCGCCATCTACCGCCACGGCTACCGCGCACGCCTGCGCGAAGCGCTCGGCAACGAATTCCCCACCCTCGCCAGCGTGGCGGGGCGCCGCTTCAACGCCTTGCTCGACCGCTATATCGACGCCTGCCCCTCCGAGCACTACAACCTGCGCTGGCACGGCGCGGGGCTGGCCGCGTTCCTGCGCTACGCGCTGCCCTGGCGCGACCGGCCGGCCTTCGCCGAGGCGGCCGAACTGGATTGGGCGATCTCCACCTGTTTCGACGCCGCGGACGAACCGGCTATCGGCGCCGAAGCGCTGGCCGCCGTCGCGCCGCAGGACTGGGCCGAGCTGCGCCTGCTGCCGCAGCAGCACCTGCAGTGGCTGGCGCTGTCCACCAATGTCGACGCCTTCCGCACTGCGGTGGACGCCGCTGCGGCGCGTCCGCATCTGCGCCGGCGCGCGCGGCCGCGGCGCCTGCTGGTATGGCGCCAGGAACTGACCGTGCGCTACCGCGCGGTGGAGCCGGCCGAAGCGGCCCTGCTGGCCGCGGCGGC
Source organism: Dyella sp. SG609 (assembly GCF_012275375.1). Taxonomy (GTDB): domain Bacteria; phylum Pseudomonadota; class Gammaproteobacteria; order Xanthomonadales; family Rhodanobacteraceae; genus Dyella_D; species Dyella_D marensis. The sequence goes on from NZ_JAAZQJ010000005.1 coordinate 90,932, forward strand.
GCGGGGCGAACCGTTCGCTGCGCTGTGCGAGCTGGCCGCGGCGGACGCACCGCCGGGGCAGGCCGTGGCCCGCCTCGCCACCCTGCTGCGGCAGTGGGTCGACGCCGGCCTGCTCCGCGAACTGCAGGCCGGCGGCATGTAACCGCCGGCCCCTCCGCACCGAAGCTTTGGGCGAACCGCTGCGAAAGGAACGCCCATGTCCGCCTTGCCCAGCTCTATCCCGGGCCAGCCCATGCCAGGTCAAACCGGCCCAGCCCAACCCTGTGCCGTATCTCCGGCGCTGGAAGCCCTGCTGCTCCAGTCGAACCTGCGCGTCGATATCGTGGCCGAGCTGCAGTACTGCGGCTCCTGGTTCCTGGAGGAACCGCGCTACCACTGCGGCCTGTTCCACCTGGTCGGCGCCGGCCACTGCCGCGTGGAAAGCAAGGCGATCGGCCTGCGCATGGAGCTGGCCGCGGGCGACCTGGTGGTGCTGCCGCATGGCGATCCGCACCGCCTGCGCGGCGCCGGCCACGACGACGATGCCACCAGCCTGATCTGCGGCGAGCTGCATTTCCCCGCGCATGCGCGGCATCCCTTGAGCCACGCCCTGCCGCCCTGCTTCGTGGTGCGTTCCAGCGAGGCCGGCAGCATGTTCCGCCAGCTCGCCGAGATGATGGTGCAGGTCTCGCAGTCCCGGCAGGCCGGCCGCCAGGTGCTGCTCAACAAGCTGGCCGACACGCTGTTCGCGCTGGCCGTGTGCGACTACGCCAGCCGCAGCGCGGAACGCCAGGGCCTGTTCGCCGCGCTGGCCGACGCGCGCATCTGCAAGGTGCTGCATGCCGTGCACGAGAAACCCGGCGAACCCTGGACCATGCCCTCGATGGCCGCGCTGGCCTGCATGTCGCGCTCGGCCTTCGCCGAACGCTTCACCCAGCTGATGCACATGCCGCCGATGCAATACGTCACGCAGTGGCGGGTGAGCGTGGCGGAGCAGCTGCTGCGCGAACGCCAGCTCTCAGTGGCGGCGATCGCCGAACGCCTGGGCTACGCCAGCGAAGCCGCGTTCCGCCGGCTGTTCAAGCGGGTGAGCGGCACCAGCCCGGGCGCGGTGCGCGCGGACGCGCTGGCGGCATGAAAAAGGCCGGCACAGGCCGGCCCTTTCCGATCGAAAACCTGCGCCGGCTCAGATGTCGCCGGCCGTACCGTTACAGACCGCACCGGCCGAAGCATCGCCGATGTAGGCGCCGGTCGCGTCCTGCACCGTGACCTTCATGATGATGTGGTCGTTGTACGGCTGCAGGCACTGGAACGTGCATTCGGCTTTGTGGCCCAGCGGTCCGCTGTTGTTGCAGTGGAACGGCGCGGACAGGTGCGCGGTGCCGGTGAACGACCAGTTGTAGACGAACGGCGCGGGCGAGCCCGGGCTGGTCGCGGTGGCGTCGCAGACGTTGACGCCGCACGACAAGGCCACGCCGGCGGATTGCGCGTGCGCCGCGGATGCGGCGGCGAACAGGCCGAACGCGGCCGACAGAACGATGGATGCAAGCATGGACGGCAGTTTTTGCATGACCTTCTCCTTAAGTGAATGCGAAAAACGTTTCCTTTCCGTACAACCATTGCTGCACTGCGCGCCCCGTCTTTCCGGCAGGACGCCGTCAGGCTTATCGGTGCGCCATCTGGTGCACCGATAAGCCACGACACCGGGATTACTTCTTCGCCGCCGGCTCCGCCTTCAGGCCGCGGTCGATCAGCATAGGCTCCACGCTGGGGTCCTTGCCGCGCCAGTCGCGATACAGCTTGCCCAGCTCCACCGTGTTGCCGCGCGACAGGATCATGGCGCGGAAGCGGTCGCCGTTCTCGCGGGTCAGGCCGCCGTGCTCCTTGAACCATTCGAAGCCGTCGTCGGCCAGCATCTGCGTCCACAGGTAGGCGTAGTAGCCGGCGGCGTATCCATTGCCCCAGATGTGCTGGAAATAGCTGGAGCGGTAGCGCGGCGGCACGTAGCTGAGGTCGATCTTGTCCTTCTTCAGCGCCTCGGCCTCGAACTTGTCGGCGTCCTGCTTCGGCGCGTCGGCGCCCAGGCTGTGCCAGTTCATGTCGAGCAGGGCGGCGGCGACCAGCTCGGTCATGTCGTAGCCCTTGTTGAAGCTGCCGGCCTTCTTGATCTTGTCCACCAGCGCCTGCGGCATCGGCTCGCCGGTCTGATAGTGCTTGGCGTAGTGGGCGAAGATCTTCGGATCGGTGCCCCAGTGCTCGTTGAACTGCGAGGGGAATTCGACGAAGTCGCGCGCGGTGTTGGCGCCGGACAGCGTGGGGTACTGCGAGTCGGCGAACATGCCGTGCAGCGCGTGGCCGAACTCGTGGAACATGGTGGTGACGTCGTCGAACGACAGCAGGGCCGGCTGGCCCGGCGCGGGCTTGGTGAAGTTGGCGACGTTGTAGACCACCGGCTTGGCGCCCAGCAATTTGGACTGATCGACGAAGTTGCTCATCCAGGCGCCGCCGTTCTTGTTGTCGCGCTTGAAGTAGTCGCAATAGAACAGCGCCATCGAGGTGCCGTCCTTGTCGAACACTTCGAACACGCGCACGTCCGGCTGGTAGACCGGGATGTCCTTGCGCTCCTTGAAGCTCAGGCCGTAGAGCTGGTTGGCGGCGTAGAACACGCCGTTCTGCAGCACGTTGTCCAGCTCGAAGTACGGCTTGATCTGGCTCTCGTCCAGGTCGTACCTGGCCTTGCGCACCTGCTCGGCGTAGCGGCTCCAGTCCCAGGCTTCGAGCTTGAAGCCGCCCTTCTGCTGGTCGATCACCGCCTGGATGTCCTTGGCTTCCGATTGCGCGCGCGCGGTGGCCGGCTGCACCAGGTTGTGCATGAAGCTCAGCGCCGCATCCGGCGTCTTGGCCATCTGGTCTTCCAGCTGCCACGCGGCGTAGTTCGGGAAGCCCAGCAGCCTGGCCTGCTCGGCGCGCACTTGGGCGATGCGCTCGATCTGGCCGCGGGTGTCGTTGTCGTCGCCGTGCTCGGCGCGGTCCCACGAGGCCTTGAACAGCGCCTCGCGCGTGGCGCGGTCGCTCAGGCTCTGCAGCTGCGGCTGCTGCGTGGTGTTCTGCAGCGGCAGCACCCACTTGCCATCCAGCTTGCGTTCCTTGGCGTCCTGCGCGGCGGCGGCGATGTCGCCGTCGGAAAGGCCGGCCAGCTTGGCCTTGTCGTCCACCACCAGCGCGCCGGCCTTGGTGGCGGCGAGCAGCTTGTTGGTGAACTGGGTGCTGAGGGTGGACTCTTCTTTATTGAGTTCCTTCAGCTTGGCCTTGTCCGCTTCGGACAGCTTGGCGCCGTGGTGCACGAAGTTCTTGTAGACCACCTCGACCAGGCGCTGCGATTCGTCATCGAGCTTCAGCGACTCGCGCTGCTGATACACCGCTTCGACGCGCTTGAACAGCTTGTCGTTGAGGTAGATCGCGTCCTGGTGCGCGGCGAGCTTGGGCGCTTCGTCTTCCTGCACCTTCTGCAGCGCGTCGCTGGTGTTGGCGCCGGTGACGGCGTCGAAGGCGTGGTTGACGCGGGTGAGCAGCGCGCCGGCCTTTTCCATCGCCACGTAGGTGTTGTCGAACGTGGGTGCTTCCGGATTGTTGGCGATCTGCTCGATCTCGGCGAGGTGCTGCTTCATGCCCTCTTCGATCGCCGGCTGGTAGTCGCTCTCCTTGATCTTGTCGAACGGCGGCGCGCCGAACGGCAGCGTGCTGGCGGCGAAGAACGGATTGGCCGACGGCGCCTCGGCGGCAGCCGGCGCCGACGCGGCGGCGGCCGGATGATCGGCGGTCTTGGCCGCATCGTTGGACGGCTGCGAGCAGGCGGCGAGGGCGAGCGAGGTGGCGATCGCCAGGGCGCGGAGAGGCGGCATGGAATTTCCTTGGTGCATGAAAAAACCGACTGTAACCACAGCCGGCGCACGCGTCCAAGGGCCGGAAGTCAGCGCGCCGCGGCGCCGCGGCGCGCCAGGGCGTTACGCCGCGCGCATGTCGCGCAGCTTCCAGCTCGGACCGATCAGCAGATTCAGACGATGCCGCACGATGCTCATCGGCAGGTCGGTGATCAGATCCACTTCCGTATGCAGGTCGGCGACCTGCGCATTTACTTGCGCCGACGGGTCGGTCTTGCCCAGGGCGGGATCGACTTCGTCCGGTTCTTCCTGCATCGCGCGCCAGCGCTCGAACAGGCCCGGTTCGCGCAGTGCCTGCTGCAGCGCCGCAGCGAAGTCGCTCGGGCCGGCGCCTTCGTAGCTCAGGCTGGGCTCGGGCCCGCGGGCGTGGCCCAGGTCGTCGATGGAGAGATAGAAGTGGCTGCGGCTGGCCATGCGGAACTCCTTGTGCGGGACCTGCGGGCAAGCATGTCCCAGCGTGCGTCAAGCAATGATCGACTTCACGTTCAAGTGGCGCGCGGCGAGCGCCGGTTCCACTTCGCCGTGCGGCAGCACGCCCAGGCAGGGCGCATGCAGCAGGGTGCGCAGCGTGGCGAGGTTTTCCTCCGCCGCATCCATGGCCGGATCGATGCGGTTGGCGATCCAGCCCACCAGCCGGCAGCCATCGGCCACCACCGCGCGCGCGGTCAGCAGCGCATGGCTGAGGCAACCCAGGCGCAGGCCCACCACCAGGATCACCGGCAGCTGCCAGGCCTTGGCGATATCCGAGGCGAACAGGCCCGGCGCCAGCGGCACCAGCCAGCCGCCGACGCCTTCCACCACCACGCGGTCGTGGCTGGCCTGCAAGGCGTCGAAGGCTTCGCGCAGCGGCGGCAGCGCGATGGTGACGCCTTCGTGCGCGGCGGCCAGGTGCGGCGACAGCGGTTCGCGCAGCGCGACGGGATTCACCAGCTCGTACGGCAGCGGCACGCTGCCCGCGGCGAGCAGGGCGAGGGCGTCTTCGTTGCGGCGGCCGTCCGGCGTGTCCACGCAGCCGCTCGCCACCGGCTTCATGCCGCAGGCCGATTCGCCCGCTTCGCGCAGCGCATGCAGCAGCGCGCAGGCGGCGTGGGTCTTGCCGATGCCGGTATCGGTGCCGGCGACGAATACGGCGGGCAGGCTCATGCGGCGTTCCTGTGGGAAGTGGGCGCATAATACGGACTTTGCCGCCGGATCCGCCGCCATGTTCGAAGTCGCCACCGCCACCTACGCCAGCAAGCGGGAACACTATGCGGACCTGTGCGAACAGATGCGCGGCATGCTCGCCGGCGAGCCGGATCTGATCGCCAACGCGGCGAATTTCTCGGCCCTGGTGTTCCACAGCCTGCCGGACTTCAACTGGGCCGGCTTCTATCTGTACGACGGCAACGAGCTGGTGGTCGGTCCGTTCCAGGGCAAGCCGGCCTGCATCCGCATCGCCATCGGCCGCGGCGTCTGCGGCACCGCGGCGCAGACGCGCGAGACGCAGCTGGTGCGCGACGTGCACGCATTCGCCGGGCATATCGCCTGCGATGCGGCGTCGAACTCCGAGATCGTGGTGCCGCTGGTGCGCAAGGACGGCAGCCTGCTCGGCGTATGGGACGTGGACAGCCCCCTGGTCGCGCGCTTCGACGACGAAGACCGCGCCGGCATGGAGGCGCTGTGCGCGGTCTTCATGGAAGCGGTGGACAGCGCCGCGCGCTGAGCGCCTACGCGCCGGGCGGGTTGTTGCGCTCGCGCTGCAGCAGTTCCATCACCGCGGCCCGCCCCTCGTCCACGCCGGTGCCTTCCGAGGAAGAAAACACCTGCGCCGTGGCGGCCTGCAGCCCTTCAGCCTCGAACTGCTTGCGCATCGCCGCCAGCGCCTGCGCGGCCTGGTTGCGCGAGAGCTTGTCGGCCTTGGTCAGCAGCACGTGGCAGGGCAGCGCGGTGTCCTGGCAGAAGGCCAGCATCATCCGGTCGAATTCCTTCAGCGGATGGCGGATGTCCACGATCAGCACCACCCCGCGCAGGCTCTGACGGCGGTGCAGGTAGGCGTCGATCTCGCGCTTCCAGTGCTCGCGCAGCGGCTCGGGCACCTTGGCGTAGCCGTAGCCGGGCAGGTCGATCAGGCGCGCGTCCAGCGGCGCGGCGCCCTCGCCCTGCGCCAGCGGCGGCAGCGCGAACGCCACCATCTGCTGGGTGCGGCCCGGCGTCTTGGAGGTGCGCGCCAGGCCGTGATGGCCGGTGAGCTTGTTGAGCGCGCTGGACTTGCCGGCGTTGGAGCGGCCGGCGAACGCGACCTCGGCGCCGTTGTCCATGGGAAGTTGGTCGATACGGTGAGCAGCCAGCACGAAGCGGGCGCCCTGAAGCGGATTGGGGGCCATGTACTTGATGATTCTGATGGTTTGACCGACCCCGGTGGGGCAGGGATAATTCCAAGGTTTCTGCCAGTTACGGGTGCGATTCCATGCGCGCCGTGCAGCCATAGCAGTTCTTCTGGAGACAAGTGTATGAGTTTTCGGCCCGCTGGTTCCCGGCCCGCTGTACTCGGTTGTGCCGTAGCCCTGGTCTTTGCGCTGTCCGCCAGCATCGCTGCGGCACAGGACGCCAAGCCCGCCGCCGCCTCGTCGGCCAAGCCGGCGGCCGCGGCCTCCGCCGCCGCGCCTGCCGCCGCCGAGAAGCCCGCCGCCGCCGAAGCCGCCCACAGCGGCGTGAAGCTCGGCGACGCCGCCGCCGGCCAGGGCAAGGCCGCCGCCTGCGGCGCCTGCCACGGCATGGACGGCAACTCCAGCGACGCGCAGTACCCCAAGCTGGCCGGGCAGAGCGAGCAGTACATCGTCCAGCAGCTGACCAACTTCAAGTCCGGCAAGCGCCAGAACCCGATCATGATGGGCATGGCCGCGCCGCTGTCCGAGCAGGACATGCACGACATCGGTGCCTACTTCGCCGGCAAGAGCGCCCTGCCGGGCGTGGCCGACCAGGCCCTGGTCGAGCGCGGCGAGCAGCTGTACCGCCAGGGCGACGCCGCCAAGGGCGTGCCGGCCTGCATGGCCTGCCACAGCATCGACGGCCGCGGCAATCCGGGCGCCATGTATCCGCAGCTCACGAGCCAGCACGCGCAGTACATCCAGGCCACGCTGAAGGCCATGCACGACGGCACCAGCTGGGGCGACGACGCGCACGCCAGGATCATGCCGAGCATTGCGCAGAAGCTCGACGAGAAGGACATCGCCGCGGTGGCCAGCTACGTCGAAGGCCTGCACGCCACGGAAAGCGCGGCGGCCAAGCCCGCCACGCCCTGATCGATCCGATCGACGACGCCGGCCACTGGCCGGCGTTCTTGTCTCCCCTCCCCGTTATCCGAGGTTTTCCCATGCGCAAGCGCCTGCCGTTCCTGTTCGTTTCGATGCTGGCGATCGCCGCCTGCAGCCAGGGCAGCGACAACGGCACCGCCGCCCAGCAGCCCGCCGCACCGGCTTCCACGGCCGCGCCCGCCCCGGCCGCCAGCGCGCCCGCGCAGCAGCCGGCGCCTGCCGCCACCGCCGCCCCGGCCGCCGCCAGTACCGCCGGCGACAGCGCCAAGGCCGAGACGCCCGCCCCGGCCGCGGCACCGGTGCCCGCAGGCGCGGCCCAGGCCTTCGTCGACGACGGCAAGTGGGTGGAAGGCAAGAACTACTTCCGCATCGAGCCGGCGCAGCCGAAGGTCAGCAACACCGACAAGATCGAAGTGACCGAGGTGTTCTCCTACGGCTGCCCTGCCTGCAACCAGTTCCGTCCGACCATGGAGAAGCTGGTGCAGGAACTGCCGGCCGGCACGCAGGTGTCCTACCTGCCGGTGTCGTTCAATCCGGCGGAGAACTTCCCGATGTTCCAGCGCGCCTACTACGCCGCCGAGGCGCTGGGCGTGGCTGCGAAGGCGCACGAGGCGATCTTCAAAGCCGTGTGGGATACCCGGGAGCTCACTTCCTCCAACGCCGCCGGCACCGGCCTGCGCCCCAGCAGCGACCTGCCGACCATCGACGACGCCGCCAAGGTCTACGCCAAGTTCGGCGCCGATCCGAAGGAATTCGTCGCGGTGGCCAACTCCTTCAGCATCAACACCAAGATCAAGCGCGCCGATGAACTCGTGCGCACCTACGGCGTCGAATCCACGCCGACCATGGTGATCGACGGCAAGTACCGCTTCACCGCGCAGAGCGCCGGCGGCTACGACCAGTCGATCGATCTCGCCAAGTGGCTGGTGGCCAAGGAAGCGGCGGGCAAGTAAGCGCCGGCCAGGTAAGACCCGTCACAGAAGCGCGCTACAAAGGTCGGGTACAACAGCCCGCCATCACGATTCGTCACGGCGGCCACGGCCGCCGGTTTCGCGGAGAGACCCCATGTTCAAGCGTATTGCCCGTCTGCGCGTCGCCGCCCTGCTGGCCGGCCTGGTCCTGACCAGCGCCTGCACGGCGTCCAATTCCAATGCCGCCGCGCCGTATACGGAAGGCAAGGAATACGTCGCCCTGGCCGCCCCCGCCCAGCGCTACAGCGCCGACGGCAAGGTGGAAGTGGTCGAGGTGTTCTCCTACGGCTGCGTCCACTGCGCGCATTTCGCGCCGAAGGCCGAGGAACTGCGCAAGCAGCTGCCGCCGGGCGTGAAGTTCAAGCTGCTGCCGGCAGCCTTCAGCGACGCCTGGCTGCCCTACGCCCGCGCCTACTACGCGGCCGAGAAGCTCGGCGTGGCCGACAAGACCCACCTGGACCTGTTCGCCAAGAAGTTCGACCAGCACTATCCGATCTCCACCCTGGACGAGCTGGCCGACTACTACGCCACCCAGGGCGTGGACCGCGCCAAGTTCCTGGCCATCGCCACCTCGCCCGAGGTGACCCAGCAGATCAAGAAGGATCTGGAGCTGATCCAGAAGTGGGGCGTGGACGGCACGCCGACCATCGTGGTCGACGGCAAGTACCGCAGCAACGAAGTGAAGACGCTGGACCAGCTCTCGGCCCTGGCCCAGTGGCTGGCCCAGCGCGAGCTGTCCGGCGCCAAGTGATGCGCCTGCCGCGCGGAGCCGCCCGGCGGCTCCGCGTTCACGTCCGGGCGGTCATGCTTGCCGGGTTTTTCCGAGCCACCGTCCCCATCTCGTCACGATGACTGCCGCCGCGCCCGCCCCCGCCGAACGCCGCCTCCGGCTGCTGAGCTGCAATATCCTGGCGGGCGCCAGCGTGCAGCGCTACAGCGAATACTTCACGCGCAGCCTCAACGCCATGCTGCCCGGCCGCAGCAAGCTGGACAACCTCGACCGCCTGGCCGAGGTACTGCCGCAGTTCGACGTGATCGGCCTGCAGGAAGCCGACGCCGGCAGCCTGCGCTCGGGCTTCCTCAACCAGACGCGCTACCTGGCCGAGACCTCCGGCATGCCGTTCTGGAGCCACCAGCCGAACCGTCCGATGGCGCGGCTGGCGCATACCGCCAACGGCCTGATCAGCCGGCTGGAACCGCACAGCGTGCTCGATTACCAGCTGCCCAGCCGCATCCCCGGCCGCGGCGCGCTGCTGGCGCGCTTCGGCGAGGGCCAGGACGCGCTGGCGGTGATGATCGCCCATCTCTCGCTGAGCGCCACGGCGCGCGCGAAGCAGCTGGGCTTTATCGCCGAGGTGCTGCAGGAATTCCCGCACGCGGTGCTGATGGGCGACCTCAACACCGACGCCAACAGCACCGAGATGCGCCACCTGTTCGCCAAGTGCAGCCTGGTGCCGCCGGCGCAGGCCACGCCTACCTTTCCCAGCTGGCGGCCGCGCAAGGCGCTGGACCATATCCTCACTTCCGAGGCGCTGCGGCTGGAAAAGCTGTGGGCGCTGCCGCAGGCGTTTTCGGATCATTTGCCGGTTGCGGCGGAAATCCGCCTCCCCCAGCATGTCGCGCCGCGACCTCACAAACTCCGCCGATGAACTTCCTGCGCCTGTCCCTGCCCTGGCTGCTGCTGGCCCTGATCGCCGCGCTCGCGGCGTGGATCCGCTACGGCCTGATCGAACCGGCCGCGATCGGCCACCTGTGCGAAGCCGCCGCCACCGCGCCGGCCTGGTGCCAGGGGCGGCAGATGCTGGTGCTGGGCTTTCTCGGCTATGGCTACGGCTGGGCCGCGCTGGCCTTCGCCGCCTTGGCCCTGGTCTGGAAGCACCCGGCCAGCGCGTGGCTGGCCGCCGCTGGCGGCGTGCTGGCATTGCAGCTGTATTGCTTCGAGGCGGGCGCGTTCGCGCTGCTGGTGGGCTGCCTACGGCTGATTCGCTTGCAGGCCGATGCGGCGCCAGCCGATGAGGACGGGAACGGCGATCGCCAGGTTCAGGCCCAGCCATAGCCAGGTCACCGGATTGAGGCCGATGTCCTGCGCCACCACCGCGGCCGCGAGCAGCGGCACCAGGATGGCGAGGCAGCGTTCTTCCACGCGCAGGCCGGCGGTCTGCGTCCAGCCGCTGAGCCAGCCGGCCAGGCCGTAGCCCACGCAGGGCAGCAGCGCCAGGCCGAGCGGGAAGTCGCGATAGCGGCCGTCGAACACCAGCAGCAGGCCTTCCAGCGCAAGCAGGAACAGCCAGGCGAAACGCAGCCAGCCGCCAGGCAGCACCGTGGACGCCACGCCGCCGATACGCGCGGCAAGCCAGCGCGCCAGCACGATCGCGGTGACCAGCCCGCCCGCGCACCCGGCCCAGGACAGCGCCCACTCGAGCAGGTCGCGGCAGGCATAGAGCATCTGCCGGTACTGCCACGCCAGCGCGGTGCCGGTGGCAAAACCCGCGAGCAGCAGCACGCCCCAGCCCGCCGTGCCGCGCCATTCGCGGCGCAACGCACCGGCCAGCACGAACAGCAGCGCACCCGCGCCGCCGGCCAGCCAACCCAGCCACCAGCGCGGCTCCTCGACCACCGGACCCTGCATGGCGAACTTCGGCCGCGCATGCACGTCGTAGATGCCCCAGAAGCCGCCGGTGGTGCCTTCCTGCGCGCGCTTCCACGGCTGGTCGAAGGCTTCGATCACGTTGTAGGGCATGGCGACGCTGCCGGCGTAGTCGAGGAATTCGCGCAGATAGCGCGCCTCGTTCACCACGCTGGCGCGCGCCGCGCGGCGCGGCTTGCCGGCGCTGGGCCAGCCGGTCTCGCCGATCATCACCTCGCGGCCGGGAAAGGCGCTCTTCACCTGCTGGTAGACCTCGGCCACGTGGCGCACGGCGTGTTCCGGCGGCACGGGTTCGTCTTCCCAATACGGCAGGATGTGGATGGTGAGGTAGTCCACCGACTTGGCCATCTGCGGATAGCGCAGCCAGAACTCCCACACATCCGCATAGGTGACCGGCACCGACTTGGGAATCGCCGCGCGCACCTGCCGCGCATACTCGGCCAGCGCCTGCGGCGACTGCTCGCCGCGCAGCAGCACCTCGTTGCCGACCACCACGCCGCGCAGCACGTCCGGATGCGCCTTCGCCTCGGCGATGCCCAGTTCCACCTGCCTGGCATTGGCCACCGGATCGCGGCCCAGCCAGATGCCCATGATCACCTTCATGCCGTAGCGCCCGGCGATCTCCGGCACCGCGCTCAGGCCCTGGCCCTGCGAATAGGTGCGCACGCAGTCGAAGCGCTGCGACAGCGCGCGCAGATCCGCGTCGATGCGTTCGGGGCTGATGAAGGCCTTGAGGTCGTACGGTGTCTCGCCCGGTTCGCGGAACGGCGCGTAGGACACGCAGGCGATGCGCGCGGACGGCGCATCCGGCAACGCCACCGGCCGGCCCAGCAGCCACCACCACAAAGCTCCGGCGAAGGCGCAGAACGCCAGCACCAGCCAGAGCAGAAGACGCGCGCGGGGCGAAAGCGACGGCGTGGACGACATGCGCTACCTGTGGAATCGCGCCGGCCATGGCGCCTTGGGAGCGGGCAAGTCTAGCAGGGGCATGGCGCTGCTCGACGGCGTGAAGACGCGCTTTAACGTAGGACTCAGCCGAGTTTTGACATTCTGCCGGGCTGGTCCGGGGCCGCGACTAGGAATCGTCCGGCCTACACTGCGCAATCGATCGGCTGCTTCGTCCAGATAAGCCATCGCACAAGGAGTTTTCATGCCTGTTCACGCAGCGCCGCGGCGTCTCGCCCCTTCCCTGCTCGCTCTTGCCGCCGGCCTGCTGCTGGCCGGCTTCGCGCACGCCGCCGAGCCCACCGACGCACAGCGCGCGGCTTTCAAGCAGGCCTATGCCACCGCGCAGCAAGGCGGCGATGCCTGGCGCGCGCAGGCGCAGAACCTCGCGGACTATCCGCTGTATCCGTACCTGGAAGCCGCCGCGCTCACGCACGACCTGCGCCAGCTCGACCGCGCGCCGGTCGACGCTTACCTCAAGCGCTATCCCGACCTGATTCCCGCCAGCGACCTGCGCCGCGACTATCTGCTGGAGCTGGCGCGCCGCAAGGACTGGACCACCTTCCAGTCGCTGTACCAGCCGGGCCTGGGCGATGCGCTGACCTGCGACGCGCTGCAGGCGCGGCTGGCGCAGACGCAGCCCGCGTCGGCGCAGTCGGGCCCGTCCACGCAGGGCGCCGCGCTGGATTTCCAGCGCGACCTCGCCACGCTGTGGAACAAGCCGAATCTGCCCAATGCCTGCGATCCGGTGATCGCCGCGGCGCACGACCAGGGCCTGCTCACCGCGCAGCGCCTGTGGGACCGCATCGACCGCGCCGCCGACGCCAGCCAGGCGGGCACCGTGGCCGCGCTTGCGGCGTGGCTGCCGGGCGACGACCCACAGGCCGGCCAGCGCATCGCCATGGCGCTGCGCGATCCGGGCGGCGCCGCGGCGAAAGCCGGCACCTGGCCCGACACGCCGCGCAGCCGGCAGGCCGCGATGCTGGCGCTGGAACGGCTGGCGCGGCGGCAGTCCAGTGTCGCCGACAGCCACTGGGAACAGCTGCGCGGCCATTTCAAGTTCACCCAGGAACAGCAGCGCCGCATTCTTTCCGCGCTCGCGCTGTTCCATGCCACCGACTTCAACGACGACGCCCTGCAGCGCCTCGCCTCGCTGCCGCCGCCGGCGCAGACCGACGCCACCCGCGAGTGGCGCGTGCGCGTGGCGCTGGAACAGCAGAACTGGCAGGCCGCGCTGAGCGCGATCGACGCGCTGACGCCCGAACAGAAACAGGACGGCGAATGGCGCTGGTTCCGCGCGCGCGCGCTCACCGCGCTGGGCCGCGACGACGAAGCGCGCAAGCTGCTGGCGCCGCTGTCGGAAGAACCGACCTTCTTCGGCTTCATGGCCGCCGACGAGCTCGACGTGCCGTATTCGATCTGCCCGCTGACCTTGCCGCCCGATCCGCCGCGCGAACAGGCCCTGCTCGCCCATGCCGGCCTGCAGCGCGCGTTCGAGCTGTATGCGGTGGGCCTGCCGCGGCAGGCGCGGCGCGAATGGGGCAAGGCGCTGGACGGCGCCGACACGGCCACGCTGAAACTCGCGGTGGACCTTGCCTATCGCCGCGGCTGGTACGACCGCGCGGTGTTCACCTTCAACAAGGGCGAGGCGCTGCGCTACTACGAGCAGCGCTTTCCGCTGGCCAGCCAGGACGGGCTGGTGCCGCAGGCCGAAGAGGCCGGCATCGATCCGTCCTGGGCCTACGCGATCCTGCGCGCGGAAAGCGCCTGGGCCGCCGATGCGCGCTCCGGCGCGAATGCGCGCGGGCTGATGCAGCTGCTGCCGGATACCGCGGCGATGGTCGCGCGGCGCAACGGGCTGAACTGGGCCGGCGCCGATTCGCTGTACGACCCGGTGACCAATATCGTGCTGGGCACGCGCTATCTCGCGCAGATGGCCGAACGCTTCAACGGCGCGCCATGGCTGGCCAGCGCCGCCTACAACGCCGGCCCCGCCCGCCTGGACCAGTGGCTGGCCGCGCGCGGCACGCTGCCGCCGGACCTGTTCGTGGCCAGCATGCCGTTCAAGGAGACCCGCGAGTACGTGGCGCGGGTGATGTCCTTCGCGGTGATCTACGACTGGCGCCTCAATGGCAACGCCACGCCGCTGGCGTCGCGCCTGACCGCGATCGGCCAGGCCTATGCGCTGCCCGACCGCAACACGCCGCGCCGCCCGGTGAGCTGCCCGGCGCCCGCGGCGGCGGTGGCGCCAGCGGAGGCCGCCACGGTGCCCGCACCGCCGGCCGGCGATGCCACGAACAGTCCTTCGCAGTGAGGTTTCCGTCATGAGCGCCAAGCGTCTGGTCATTCTCGGCGGTACCGGTTTCGTCGGCAGCTATCTGGTGCCGCGGCTGGCCATGGACGGGCACCGCATCGTGCTGCTGTCGCGCAACCGCGAGCGGCGCCGCGCGCTGGCGGTAGTGCCGGGCGTGGAGATCCACAGCACCGACGTCTACGACGGCAATGCGCTGCGCCGGCAGTTCGAAGGCGCCGATGCGGTGATCCATATGATCGGCTCGCTGCATCCGGCCAGCGGCCGTTCGCTGCAGGAAATCCATGTGGAACTGGCGCGCCGGGTCACCGGCGCCTGCCAGGCCGCTGGCGTCGGACGCCTGCATCTGATGAGCGCGTTGAAGGCCGGCCAGGGCCTGTCGCGCTATCTGAAGACGCGCGGCGAAGCCGAGGCGGTGGTGCGCCAGTCCGGCCTGGACTGGACCATCTACCAGTCCAGCGTGATGTTCGGCGCCAACGACGGCCTGGTCTCCCGCTTCGCCGCTCTGCTGCGCCTGATGCCCGTCCTGCCGCTGGCGCGCGCCGGATCGCGGCTGGCGCCGACCTATGCGGGCGACGTGGCGGAAGCCTTCGCGCGCTGCATCGCCGACGACCGGCTCAGCATCGACCGCACGTTCGAGCTGTACGGTCCTGAGGTACTGACCCTGGGCGAGATCGTGCATGGCATCCGCGACACGCTCGGCCTGCGCACGCGCATCCTGCCGCTGCCCGATGCGCTGGGCCGGATCCAGGCGCGCCTGGCCGAGCTGCTGCCGGGCAAGCCGTTCTCCTACGACAACTTCCTGACCCTGCGCACCGACTCGGTGGGCAAGCAGGACGGCTATGCCGCGCTGGGCATCCGCGCCGAGCCGCTGACGCCCTGGCTGCCGGTGCTGCTGCAGGGTTCGCCGCGCCAGCGGCGGCTGGACCGCTATCGCGCCATGCGCTGAGCCGCGGCGCCGCGCATGGCAGAATCGCGGCCATGCGTATCTATCTAGTCGGCGGCGCCGTCCGCGATCGCTTGCTGCAGCGTCCCGTCAGCGACCACGACCACGTGGTGGTCGGCGCCACGCCGGAGCAGCTGCTTGCGCTCGGCTACAAGCCGGTGGGCAAGGATTTCCCGGTATTCCTGCATCCGGACACCGGCGAGGAGTACGCGCTGGCGCGCACCGAGCGCAAGACCGGCCGCGGCTACCACGGCTTCGCCGTGCATGCGGACCCGGCGGTGACGCTGGAGCAGGACCTGGAGCGGCGCGACCTCACCATCAATGCCATCGCCATGGACGAAGCCGGGGGCCTGGTCGATCCGTTCGGCGGCGCGCGCGATATCGAGCAGCGCGTGTTGCGCCATGTCTCGCCCGCCTTCGTCGAAGACCCGGTGCGCCTGCTGCGCGTGGCGCGCTTCGCCGCGCGCTTCGCGCCGCTGGGCTTTACCGTGGCCGAGGAAACCATGGAGCTGATGCGCCGCATGGTGCGCGAAGGCGAAGTGGATCATCTGGTGCCCGAGCGCGTATGGCAGGAAACGCGCCGCGCGCTGGGCGAGCCGAGCCCCTCGGCCTTCCTGCAGGTGCTGCGCGCCAGCGGTGCGCTGGCCGTGCTGTTTCCGGAAATCGATGCACTGTACGGCGTGCCGCAGCGCGCCGAATACCATCCGGAGGTCGACACCGGCATCCATATCGAGATGGTGCTGGACATGGCCGCGCGCATCGCGCCGGGCAACGAGCTGGTCGGCTTCTGCGCGCTCACGCACGACCTCGGCAAGGCGCTGACGCCGGCCGACGTGCTGCCGCGCCATCTCGGCCACGAGGAGGCCGGCGTCGAACCGCTGCGCCAGCTGTGCGCGCGCCTGCGCGTGCCCACCGAATTCGCCGCGCTGGCCGAGCAGGTCTGCCGCGAGCACCTGAACGCGCATCGCGCCTTCGAGCTCAAGCCCTCCACCGTGCTGCGCGTGCTCGGCGCGCTGGACGCGCTGCGCCGCCCGGAACGGCTGGAGGTGTTCCTGGCCGCCTGCGAGGCCGACAAGCGCGGCCGCCTGGGCCTGGAACACAGCGATTACCCGCAAGCCGCGTATCTGCGCGCCGCGCGCGCCGCCGCGGCGGCGATCGGCGCCGGCGCCTTCGTGGCCAAGGGGCTGCAGGGGCCGGCGGTGGGCGCGGCGATGGAAAAGGCCCGTATCGACGCCATTGCGGCCCTGCGCGGAAGCTACGGCTAAGCCATTCCGTTGTATAACGCCCGGGATGCCTGTTGCCGTCCTGCAACGACGGGCCCCCACACGATTTCCGGAGCCGCCCCTTGTCAGCCGCCGATTCCTCCGCTTCGCCCCTGCGCCAGCGTTTCCGCCCCCTGTGGTGGCTGGCCTTCGCCTACGTGGCGATCGGCGCGATCACCCGCGTGGCCCTGCTCGTGATGTCGGGCAAGGGCGTGCCGCACAGCCCGCTGTACTGGGCTTACGCCTTCGGCGTGGGCCTGCTGTACGACCTGATCACCTACATCTACATCGCGTGGCCGATGGTGCTGTTCCTGTGGCTGATGCCGCGGCGCGCCTACGTGTCGCGCACGGGCCAGTGGGCGCTGTATCTGCTGGCGGCGCTGATGCTGTACTGGCTGATGTTCGTGGGCGCGTCGGAACTGGTGTTCTGGAACGAGTTCGGCACGCGCTTCAACTTCATCGCGGTGGATTACCTGGTCTACACCACCGAGGTGATCGGCAATATCCGCGAGTCGTATCCGCTGGGCCGCTGGCTGGGCCTGCTGGCGCTGACCGTGCTGATCGCCCTGCTGGTGAGCCGCCGCGGGCTGCGCACGCGCGACGCCGGCACGCGCTTCTGGCAGCGCGCCAAGGTGGCGCTGGTGTGGCTGGTGCTGACCGTGGTGACCGTGGCCGCCTTCAAGGGCACCTTGAAGGACCGCACCGACAACAACTTCGTCAACGAACTCTCCGGCAACGGCATCTACGAGTTCTTCGCCGCCTTCCGCAGCAGCCACCTGGAATACTCGCGCTTCTACACCACCCTGCCGGACGAGCGCGCCTTCCGCGACGTGCGCACCATGCTGAAGACGCCCGAGGCCACGTTTGTCAGCAACGACCCGCGCGATCTCACCCGCGAGATCCGCCACGAAGGGCCGGAGAAGCGCCTGAACGTGGTGCTGATCAGCATCGAGAGCTTCTCGGCCGACTTCATGCAGACCTTCGGCGACGACCGCGGCATCACGCCGAACCTCGACAAGCTGGTCGACCAGAGCCTGTTCTTCGACAACCTCTACGCCAACGGCACGCGCACCGTGCGCGGCCTGGAGGCGCTGTCGCTGGCCATTCCGCCGACGCCGGGCGATTCGCTGATCAAGGCGCACAACAACGAGGACCTGTTCTCGGTGGCCAACGTGTTCAACGCGCGCGGCTACCAGTCGGACTTCGTCTACGGCGGCTACGGCTACTTCGACAACATGAATTACTTCTTCAACCACAACGGGTATCGGGCGGTCGACCGCAACGACATCAACAAGGACGACCCGATCCACCACGAGAACGTGTGGGGCGTGGCGGACGAAGACCTGTACACCCTGGCGATGCGCCAGATGGACAGCATTCACGCCGAAGGCAAGCCGTTCTTCCTGCACATCATGACCACCTCGAACCACCGCCCCTTCACCGTGCCCGCCGGCCGCGTGAAGGAAAAGAACGGCACGCGCGAGGCGGCGGTGGCCTACACCGACTGGTCGATCGCCGACTTCCTCAAGCGCGCCGCCAGCAAGCCGTATTTCGACGACACCATCTTCGTGATCACCGCGGACCACTGCGCCTCCAGCGCGGGCCGCACCAGCGTGCCGATCAACCGCTATCACATCCCGCTGTGGATCTATGCGCCCAAGCACATCCCGCCGCAGCGCGTGCACCGGCTGATGGCGCAGATCGACATCATGCCCACGGTGCTGGGCATGCTGAATTTCAGCTACCGCAGCCGCTTCTTCGGCTACGACCTGTTCCAGCTGGAACCCGGCCGCGAGCGCGCCTTCCCCGCCACCTACGAGAAGCTGGGCTATCTGCGCGACGACGTGCTGACCGTGCTGGAACCGCAGCGCAAGCTCGAACAGCTTCGCCCGGACTACGACACCGGCGACGGCGTGCCCGTGCAGCCGGTGGACCGCACCAAGGTGGACGAGGCGACGGCTTACTACCAGGTGGCGGCGGAGCTTTATAAGTCGCGCCAGCTGGGCAAGCGGCCCGACGACAACACGCCGGTGAAGCCGCTGCAGGCGGAGCAGGGATCGGCGGGCGCGGCGCCCGTCCTGCATTGACGTACTGCCGTCGCCGGCAGCGGCGACGGCGCTCCCTTACAGCCGGTCGCCCTGATCGGCTTCGAGCATCTGGGCCGGCAGCGGCACCACGTCCATGCCGCGCGCCAGCACCATCGCCTGGAAGCGTTCGCCCATCTGGTCCGGCAAGGTGAGCTTCTTCACCTGCTGGGCCAGGCGGTAGCGCGCCGCTTCGTCCGGTGCGTCGGCATAGGCGTCTTCGAAGGCCTGCTGCAGGCCGGCGGCGATCAGGAACTGCGCCTGCGGCAGGTACGCCGCCACGCCGAAACCGGCCTGGTTGCCGGCTTCGGCCAGCGCGGTGAAATCCACCGAGGCAGTGAGGTCGTTGAGGCCGGGCAGGAACAGCGGATCGGCGTGCGCGTGGTGGCGGTAGTGCGCCATCAATGTGCCGTCGCTGCGGCCGGGCTGGTAGTACTCGCGGCGCACGTAGCCGTAGTCGATAAACAACATGACGCCGGCAGTGAGCGAGCCGGCGATGGCCTGCATCCAGTACGGCAGCTGCGGCAGCACTTCGGAGCGGTAGCCGTCGGCGAAGCTGCTTTCGGTATCGCGCTCCAGATGGCGCACGGCGCCGGAGACCAGCGCGTCGGCGGGACGATCGACGCGCATCAGCCGGCCTTCGCCGTCGAGCGCGACGTATTCCTCGTAGACCTCGCCCGCGCGCAAGGTGAAGCGCGTGGTGGGCAGGGCGTCGATCACTTCGTTGGCGAACAGCGCACCGCGCCATGCTTCTTCCGGCGGGCGGTCCAGCCATTGCACGCGCGCGAACAGTGCCGGCGGCAACACCGCGGCCAGGCGCTCGCGCTGGCGTTCGCGCAGGTCGGCGCTGGGTTCAAGGATCAGATAGCGGCGCGGCAGCTGCGCGTTGGCGTGGAAGGCCAGCAGCGCGGATTCGGCGAAAGCACCGCTGCCGCCGCCGAGTTCCAGCACGTCGGCTTCGTCGCCAAGCAGTTCCAGCACCGGGCCGATGACTTTCGCCACGCAACGCGCGAACAGGTCGCCCAGTTCCGGCGCGGTGATGAAGTCGCCGGCCGCGCCGAACTTGGTGGCGCCGGCGCTGTAGTAGCCCAGGCCCGGCTCGTACAGGCAGCGGCCCATGTATTCGGCGAAGGGCATGGGGCCGTGCGCGGCAATGTGTTCGCGCAGGCGCGCCAGCAGATGGTCGGAGTGGGCGCGCTCGTCGGCGCCGGGTTCGGGAAGGCGGGAAAAGCTGGGATTCATCGCGCAAGGATAGCGCTCGCCGCGCCCTTGCGGGCGCGGCGTTCGTGCATCAAGCCGCTTAGAAGTCCTTCTGCACCGTGGCGTACAGCCCGCGGCGCGGACCGAACTGCGGCGCGCCCACGCCGATGCCGGTGCCGTCGCGCAGCTGGTAGGTGCGGTCCAGCGCGTTGATCACGGCCAGCTGGGTGTGCAGCTTGCCGGTGCTCTGGAACTCGAAGTCATGCGACAGGCTGAGGTTGAGCTGGAAGTAGGCGGGCATCGAGGCGCCGTTCGGCACCGTGCCGTCGCGGCGCAGGCCGCTGCCGAACAGGTAATTGGCGCCGACGCGGGTGGCCGGATCGATGGCGTAGCTCACGCCGCCGGAGGAGGCGATCTTCTGGTCGTGGTCCAGGTGGATGTAATGGTCGGCCACGTAGGCCAGATCGTCCGGCGCGAAGTTGTACTGGCTGGTGATCACCCGCTCGCCCATCGCCTGCGACAGCGCGACGTTGAAGTAGGCCGACCACGGGCCGTTGTCGTAGTCGGCGGTGAATTCCACGCCGCGGATGCGGCCCTTGGCGTAGTTGAAGGTGGAATACACCAGCGCGGCGCCGAACTGGCCTTCGTCCTGCAGGCGGCGCACCTTGCGGTAGTACGCATCCAGGCCCAGGGTCAGCGAGGAACCGATGCGCTGCTGGATGCCGGCGTCGAAATAATCGCTGCGCTCGGCCAGCGGCGTGTTGCTGCCGTTGTCCGGCAGCGCATTGGTGGTGCCGTCGAACTTCTGGATATTGGTGGTGGTGATCGCCTCGGTCGCCGGCGGCGTGAAGTAGCGCGAGTAACCGGCGTGCAGGGTGGTGTCGTCGCTGGCCTGGTAGACCGCGCCCAGGCGCGGGCTCAGCTGGCTTTCGGTGCGGAAGGCCTTGTACACGTCGCCGCGCAGGCCGTAGTTCACGGTGAGCTTTTCGCCGATGCTCCATTCGTCCTGCACGTAGCCGGACCAGGTCTTGGCGGTGAGGCGGTTGCCGTCGAGGATATTGATCGGCGTAGTGCTGGACTGGTTGCCGTCGGCATCGACCGGGAACACCCAGGCGCTGGTGCTGCTGGGCGCGCGCTCGAAGCTGCCGTACACGCCGTAGCGCAGCGTGTGGGCATCGCCCAGCGGGGTGGCGAAATCCGCCTGCAGGGTGCTGGCGCGGTTGCTGCGGTTGATGCCGGAAGCGACGCCGTTGAACATCAGGTCGCCGATCATGTCCGGCGTGAACGTCAGGCTGGAATAGCGCTGGCCGACCGACACCTGGTAGTCGGTGGCGCCGAGCTTGCCCTGCAGGGCGAGCACGCCGAAGCGGGTGTTTTCGCGCTGCTGTTCGTTGAGCTTGGCCGAATCGAAATCGGTGACGTCCAGATAGCCGAAGGTCGGCGTCTGGCCCGGGTTGTTCGGGATCTGGAAGCGGCTGTTGGCCATGCCGAACAGGAAGCTCAGGCGGGTCTGGTTGTCGATCAGGTACGAGATGTCGCCGAACGCCTTCACCTGGTTGGTGTGGTCGTGGATCGGCTTGCGGCTCGGCGTGGGGTTTTCGATGCCGACGTCGCTTTCCAGATAGTTGGCGGTGAGGAAGTAGCTCCAGCGGTCGGTGCTGCCCCACAACGAGGCATTCGGATTGAGCGTGCCGAACGAGCCGCCGGTGATGCCGACGCTGCCGCCATTGCCCAGGTCGTGGCCGCTCTTGGTGCTGATGTCGACCACCGCGGCGGTGCGCAGGCCGTACTGCGCGGGCAGCGCGCCGTCGAGCAGCTTCACGTTCTTGATGGTGCGGGTGTCGAGGGTCTGGCCGAAGCCGGAGATCGATTCGGGAATGATCACGCCGTCGATGCGGTATTGCAGGTTGGCGTGGTCGCCGCGCACGTGCAGGCCGCCGTAGGAGTCCTGCACCACGCCCGGCGCCTGCAGCAGCACCTGGTTCACCGGCGTGCTGTCGCCCAGCGGCAGCTGCGCGATGGCCTTCTGGTCGATCACGTACTGGCTGCTGCCGGTATCCGGCGACAGCGCGTTGCGCGAGATATCCAGCGCGGCGCTCACGTCGATCGCCCCCAGCTGCTGCACCTTGGCCGGCGGCTTGTTGCGTGCGCCGCTGTTGGTGTCCGTGCCGGTGGTATCGGTGTCGGCGGCCTGGGCGGCGGCGGCGAACAAGGCGGCGGCAAGGCTGAGGGCGAGCAGGGTGTGCTTCATCGGTCACTCGGGGAGTAGGTGGAGGGCGGCTGCGTTTCGATACGTTATAACGTTGCCAGTCCTACCTTTCATTTACCTGCCCCGAAAGTCATGCTTTCGAGCGCAATATCTTGCGGGAACAATCGGTTGCGGCTGCACCGGCCGATAACGGCGCAGCATTCGCAACGGCTTCATCGACAACGCCTAGACTCCACCCGCGACCAGGCACCCCAGTCCCCGAGGCCCGCATGAGCGACGACCGCAAGCAACTCCCCGCCGTGATCACCGCGGAAGACCACAGCCGCGTGACCCGCGCGATCCTCGACTTCGTCAGCGACATCCCGGGCAGCAAGGTCGACCCCAGCGGCGAGCCGGAGACCGAGGCACGCCGCATCGCCAACCGCGCCGCGCAGCGCGCCGCGCTCACCGCCGGCTCGCTGGCGCTGCCGCCGGGACCGCTGGGCTGGCTTACCGTGCTGCCGGAGCTGATCGCGATCTGGAAGATCCAGGCGCAGATGGTCAGCGACATCGCCGCCGCCTACGGCCGCCACGCGGAACTGGGCCGCGAACAGATGCTGTGGTGCCTGTTCCGCCACACCGCCGCGCAGGCGTTCCGCGACCTGGTGGTGCGCATGGGCGACCGCCTGCTGTTCCGCCGCATGTCGTACGCGGTGGCCGAGCGCGTGGCCAAGCGCGTCGGCGTGAAGATCACCCAGCGCACGGTAGGCAAGGGCCTGTCGCGCTGGCTGCCGGTGGTGGGTGCGCTCGGCGTCGGCGCTTACGCGTATTACGACACGGGACAAGTAGCGAGCACCGCCATCTCGATGTTCGGCGGAGATTTCGACTTCGAAGGCGGCGGCGAAGACGCGCGCCTCGCCGCTGCCGCCGAACGCCAACCCGGCGCCGTGCGCCGCGCCCGCAATGCGGTGGTGGAGAAAACCGCGACCGGCGCCGCGCGCGTGATGGCGCGCGTGACGCGCTCGCGCAGCGACAAGCACCATCCGCCGAAATAGAAAACGTCGCGGCGCGGGATGACCTCCCGCACGCTTTCCGGCAAGCTGCCGGCTGTTTCGCCCGCAGGAGCCGCGCATGCCGCCACGTCAGGAACGCCCCGTCGCCTTGATCACCGGCGGCGTCAAGCGCGTCGGCGCGGAGATTGCGCGCACGCTGCATGCGGCGGGCTACGACCTCGTCCTGCATTTCCGCAGCTCGGTCAACGAAGCCGTCGCGCTTGCGGCCGAACTGGAACACCAGCGCGCGGGCAGCACGCTGGCCATCCAGGGCGAACTGGCGGACCTCGACGGCCTGCCCGCGATGATCAAACAGGCGCTGCAGCACTACGGCCGCCTCGACGCCCTGGTCAACAACGCCTCCGCCTTCTTTCCCACCCCGGTCGGCAGCGCCACCACCGCGCAATGGAACGAACTGTTCGCCTCCAACGCGCAGGCTCCGTTCTTCCTCGCCCAGGCCGCCACCCCGGCGCTACGCGAAACGCATGGCGCCATCGTCAACCTGATCGACGTCTACGCCGAACGCCCGCTCGCCAACCACCCCATCTATTGCATGGCCAAAGCCGCGCTCGCCGCGATGACGCGCTCGCTGGCGCTGGATCTGGCCCCCGACATCCGCGTCAACGGCATCGCCCCCGGCGCGGTGATGTGGCCCAGCGACGGCAAGCCCTACGACGACCAGCAGGCCATGCTCGCGCGCACGCCGCTACGGCGCGCCGGTTCGCCGCAGGACGTGGCCGGCGCCGTGCTGTGGCTGCTGCGCGACGCGCCCTTCGTCACCGGCCAGGTCATCCGCATCGACGGCGGCCGCTCGCTGTCGATCTGATGCCATGAAAAAGGGCGGCATCGCTGCCGCCCTTCCGGATACGCACTGGCGCGCGCATCAGCTCTTGGTGCGGAACGCCTGCTCCAGCAGCGCCTGGTCGAAACCGCCGCCGACCTTGCCCTCTTCGGCGTACTGGTACAGCGCCGCCGAATAGATGCCCTGCAGCGAAGCCTGCACCAGCGCCAGCACGATCAGGCTCACCACCGCCACCGCGATGGCCGCCACGATCAGCGGCAGCGACTCCGTCGTCAGCGCACCGACCACCAGGGCGCCCATGACCACGATCAACACGAAGCTCAGCAACCCGAACACCACGCCGATCCCGGCGTTGCCGATCAGGTTTTCGCCCCAGGTGCGCTTGAGCAGCTCCACGCTGCGCTTCACCGCTTCCATCGGACCGATCTCCTCGCTGGCCAGCACCGGCACCACCAGGAAGGTGGCCACCGTCCAGGCCAGGCCGAGCAGGCCGGCCACGATGCGGCCGACGAAACCCAGCCGCTCCTGCAGCGCGCGCAGGAACAGGCCCACCGTGGCGGCGATCAGCGCATAGCCGAAGATCGCGCCGACGCGCGACTTGGCGATGGCGAAACCGGCCGCCAGGCTGGTCTCTTCGCCGCGCAGGCGCTGCAGCGCCGCGCCGGCGAGCGCGGTGTTGAAGAAGATGATCACGAAGTACTGCACCAGGTAGAACGCGAACGTCGCCACGTACCAGCCGAGCGGCAGCTTGTCGCGGCTCACGTGCTCCATGCCCGCCGCCGCAATGGCAATGGGGATGATGAAGCTTGCCGCCACCAGCAGGCAGCACAATCCCGACAGCAGCGGGAACATCATCAACGCCTTGTCCGAACGCAGCACCGCCGCGCTCGCCTTCATCAGATTCCAACTGCGCGCAAACTTGCCTGCCATATCCCCTACCTCGTCCCTTGGTGAAAGTTGCGCCGCGATTTCTAGCATCTGCGCCGGAAACGCGACAGTGCGTCCTTACAGCGGCTCGACCGTCAGCGGCTCGCTCGCCGCGGGAAAAGCCGCCCACAGCTCGGCCATGCTTCGCCCGTCGACAGGGTGGCGCAAGCCTGGCGCGATGTCGGCGATCGGCCGCAGCACGAAGGCGTGCTTGAGTTCCTTGCGCGGAATGTCCAGGTGCCCTTCGCCCTGCCGCACCAGGTCGCCGTACAGCACGATATCCACGTCCAGCGTGCGGTCGGAATAGCGCGGCACGTCGCGGCGGCGCCCGTGGCGGTCTTCCAGCGCGTGCAGCCAGTCGTTGAGCGCTTCCGGCGCCAGCTCGGTATCCAGGCCCACCGCCAGGTTGACGAAGTCCGGCCCGTCGAAACCCACCGCCTTGCTGCGGTAGGCCGGCGACACCTCGATGGCGCCGAAGCGCGCGCGCAGTTCGTCCAGTGCGGCGCGCAGATACCGCCGCGGCTGCTGGTTGGAACCCAGGCTCAGGTAAACGCGTGCCATGCCGCCGCTCAGCCCGGACGCACGCCGCGCTCGATGCGCACGCCCACCGAACGGGCGCCGCGCACCGCGCCGGGCTTGGACAGCTTCAGCCGCACCCAGGCCACGCCGAATTCCTCGCGCACGATCGCCGCGCAGCGCTCGGCCAGCGTCTCGACCAGGCCGAAGCTGGAGGTTTCCACGTATTCGATCAGGCGCTTGGACACGTCCTTGTAGTTGAGCGTGTCGGCGATGTCGTCGCTGGCCGCGGGCCGGGTGTTGTCGAAGGCCATTTCCAGGTCGAACGACAGCGTCTGCCGCACGCGGCGCTCCCAGTCGTAGATGCCGATGACGGTGTCGATGCGCAGGTCTTCGATGAAAACGATGTCCATGGCTCTTTGGGCGGGAACAGGGAATAGAGAGTAGGGAATAGGAAAAGCGTAGCGCTTCGTCTCGTCGCGCGCCGCTTTTCCTATTCCCTATTGACGATTCCCTATTCCCTGGCGCGCATCACGCGCGCCTAAACTGCCGGCAGGGTTTCCAGGTCCCAGCGCGGGAAGACCTGCACGCTTTCGTCCTGCTGCTGGCCGGCGGCGAGGCGGATCGCGCCGGCCAGGGCGATCATCGCGCCGTTGTCGGTACAGAAGGCCAGGCGCGGGAAATACACGCGGAAACCTTCCTTGGCGCCGGCCTCGGCCAGCTCCGCGCGCAGGCGCTTGTTGGCGCCCACGCCGCCGGCGATCACCAGCCGTCGGGCGCCGGCGGCCTGCAGGGCGCGGCGGCACTTGATCGCCAGGGTGTCGACGATGGCTTCCTCGAAGGCGCGGGCGATGTCGGCGCGGGTCTGCTCGGACTGGTCCGACTGCTGCCACGCCAGCAGCACCTGGGTCTTCAGGCCCGAGAAGCTGAAATCCAGCCCGGGCCGGTCGGTCATCGGCCGCGAGAAGCGGAACACGCCCGCCCGCCCCTGCTGGGCCAGCGCGGCCAGCGCCGGGCCGCCGGGATACGGCAGGCCCATCAGCTTGGCGGTCTTGTCGAAGGCTTCGCCGGCGGCGTCGTCCAGGGTGTCGCCCAGGATCTTGTAGCGGCCGATGCCCTGCACTTCCACCAGCATGGAATGCCCGCCCGAGACCAGCAGGGCCACGAACGGCGGCTCCGGCGGGTCCTCCTCCAGCAGCGGGGCCAGCAGGTGGCCTTCCATGTGGTGCACGCCGATGGCCGGCACGCCCAGCGCCCAGGCCATGGCCCGGGCGGCGGAGGCGCCCACCAGCAGGGCCCCGACCAGGCCGGGGCCGGCGGTATAGGCCACCCCGCCCACGTCCTGCGGGGTCAGGCCGGCCTCGGCCAGGGCCTCGCGCACCAGCGGCAGCAGCTTGCGCACGTGGTCGCGGCTGGCCAGTTCCGGCACCACGCCGCCGTAGTCGGCATGCAGCTTGATCTGGCTGTACAGGGCATGGGACAGCAGGCCGCGGCCCGGCGCGGCGGGCTCCCAGCGCAGCAGGGCCACCCCGGTCTCGTCGCAGGACGTCTCGATGCCCAGCACGGGCTTTGAAAATTGCTTCGTGTCCACGCTATACTTCGCGGCTCGCCCGATCAGACGGGCAAGTTTACCACTCGGAGTTTCCATGCCCAGCGTAAAAGTCCGCGAGAACGAGCCGTTCGAGCTTGCCCTGCGTCGCTTCAAGCGTACTTGTGAAAAGGCCGGCGTCCTGGCCGAGACCCGCAAGCGCGAGTTCTACGAAAAGCCGACCCAGGAGCGTAAGCGCAAGCGCGCCGCCGCGGTGAAGCGTCACCTGCGCCGTCTCTCGCGCGACACCTCGCGTCGCACGCGCCTGTACTGAGGCTGCCGTCCGCCCTTCGGCGGACGCAAAGGTCGAGGCCTGGCGCCAGCGGCGCCGCCTGCCACCTTTCATGCCACGGCAGCCGGCGCGAGCATCCGCAGCCGCTGCCTTATCGCTCCAGCATCGGCCGGCGTTGCCTCAGGCAACGCCGGCTTTATGCGTTTCCTTCACGCCAACAGCCCCCTCCCCGGAGAGTGACATGTCCCTCAGGCAACAGCTCCAAGAAGACATGAAGAACGCCATGCGCGGCGGCGACAAGGCCCGCCTCGCCGTGATCCGCCTGATCCTGGCCTCGATCAAGCAGCGCGAAGTGGACGAGCGCATCGAGCTGGACGACGTGCAGACCCTGGCCGTGCTGGAAAAGATGCTCAAGCAGCGCCGCGATTCGATCACCCAGTTCGACGCCGCCCAGCGCCAGGACCTGGCCGACGCCGAGCGCGCCGAAGTCGCCGTGATCGAGACCTACCTGCCGGCCAAGCTCAGCGAAGCGGAGATCGACGAGCTGATCACCGCCGCCATCGCCAGCACCGGCGCCAGCTCCGCCCGCGACATGGGCAAGGTGGTCACCGCGGTGAAGCAGCAGTCCGCCGGCCGCGCCGACATGGCCGTGGTCTCGGCCCGCGTGAAGGCCCGCCTCGCCTGAGGCCCGCCTCACCTGAGGCCTGCCTCACTTAAGGCCCCTAGTGGCCCAGGCCGCCCGCCGTACGCAGCCAGAACAGCAGCAGCACCAGCGCGATTACGGCCACCACCATCACCCATGCGTGGTGGCGGCGCTGGCTGCTCACCTGCTCCCAGCGCTCGCGGTCCAGGAAATAGCGCCCCTCGCCCGGGCAGCGCAGCACGCCGCGCTCCACCAGCTGGTACCAGGCAATGCCCGGGGTCAGTTTCAGCTCCTCGGCGCCGCGCGCCGATTCCGTACTCGTCGCGCCCGCTTCCTCGAAGCGCCGCACGATCGCGCGCTGCGCGCGCAACATCATCGCCGTCAACATGGCGTTATCTCCGAACTAAACCGTTTCCAACGCGGCGTTAAAGCCGCGTCGCGGCATGACGCCGCCCACGCATTATCCAGCCAAGTCCTTCACGCCGGCACGGCCACCCTCGCGGATGCCGCTGCCGCGGCCTACGAGAAGGAGAGACGCATGCTCAAGTGGGCCATCATCTTCGCCATCGTTTCGCTGGTCACCGGCTGGCTGGGTTTCTACTCGGTCTCCGGCATCACCGGTACCATCGCCAAGGTCCTGTTCGCGATCTTCGTGATCCTGTTCCTGATCGCGCTGCTGGCCGTGGTCGGCATCTTCCACATCGCCTAGTTCCCCATCACCTGGCCCCACCGCTCCATGCGCCGATGCGGGGGCACCTGTCCCCGCGCATCGGCCAGGGCGGAGGGCCGCTCCCCGGTCACCGCAAAGCCGCAGCGCTCGTACAGCGCCTGCGCGCGCGGATTGGTTACCGCCACATCCAGCGCCAGCGGCATGCGCCCCGAAGCGGCAGCCTGCGCGGCCAGATGCTCGATCAGCGCCGCGCCGATGCCGCGCCCGCGCAGGGCGGGCTCCACGCCCAGGTGGGCCAGGTAATGCATCCGCCCCGACGGCGGCCTGATCACCCCCTCCACCCGCAGGCCGCGCGCGATCACCCCGCCCGCATGCCGCCAGCCGAAGAAAGCCAGGATCTGCCGCGCCGCCGCCAAGGTGAACGCCCACTGCGCCGACGCCCCGTAGCCGGCGCCGACCGCCACCACCCGCCCGTGCAACTCCCCCACGCAGTGGTTGCGCCAGCCGAATTCGCCGGCGCCGTCGACAAAGGCGTGGCGCAGGAAGGCCTGCGCATCGCTGCGTCCCGGCACCGCGAACACGTATTCGAACGCCCCCGGCCCCGAACTGTGGATCAGCGGCACCGCCGCCGCCACATCCCCCGCCGCCGCCGGCCTGAAACGCACCTGTGCACTTGCCGCCATGCCCGCCTCCCCCGACGATGGACCACCAGCATAAGCCGGCCCCGCCCCTTGACCGCACCCGTACACTAGAGAGCTTATGCGCGGCCGTATCCCCGACACCTTCATCGACGAACTGCTCTCCCGCGTCGACATCGTCGACGTGATCGAGCGGCGCGTGCCGTTGAAGAAGGCCGGGCGCGAATGGACCGCCTGCTGCCCGTTCCACAACGAGCGCTCGCCCTCGTTCTACGTCAGCCCGGCCAAGCAGTTCTTCCACTGCTTCGGCTGCGGCGCGCACGGCAGCGCGATCAAGTTCCTGATGGACTACGACCGCCTGGAATTCCCCGATGCGGTGGAGGAACTGGCGCAGTCGGTCGGCCTGAAAGTGCCTTTCGAAGGCGGCCGCGACAACGCCCCGCGCGAAGACAAGTCCGACCTCTACAGCCTGCTCGACAGCGCCGCCCGCTGGTACGAAGGCCAGCTGCCGCACAGCCCCGAGGCGCAGGCCTACTGCAAGAAGCGCGGCCTCGACGCCGACACCATCGCGCGCTTCCGCATCGGCTGGGCGCCGGCCGGTTTCGACGGCGTGCTGAAGGCGCTGGGCACCGATGCCAAGCGCATGCAGCTGCTCAACGACGCCGGCATGGTCGCCAGCAACGAGCGCGGCAACAAATACGACCGTTTCCGCGAACGCCTGATGTTCCCCATCCTCGACCGCCGCGGCCGCGTGATCGCCTTCGGCGGCCGGGTGCTGCAGTCCGAGCAGGGGCCGAAATACCTCAACTCGCCCGAGACCGCGCTGTTCCACAAGGGCCGCGAGCTGTTCGCGCTGTGGCAGGTAAAGCAGGCCAACAGCAACCTGGCGCGCATCGTGGTGGTCGAGGGCTATATGGACGTGATCGCCATGCACCAGGCTGGCCTGCCGATCGCGGTGGCCACCCTGGGCACGGCCACCACGCCGGACCACACCGAAGTGCTGTTCCGCGCCGCGCCCGACGTGGTGTTCTGCTTCGACGGCGACCGCGCTGGCCGCGCCGCTGCCTGGAAGGCCCTGGAAGCCGCGCTGCCGCGCCTGCGCGACGGCCGCCAGGCGTATTTCCTGTTCCTGCCCGACGGCGAAGACCCGGATACGTTGATTCGCAAGGAAGGCAAGCAGGGCTTCGAGCAGCGCCTGAAGAACGCCACCCCGCTGTCGGAATATTTCTTCGGCGAACTGGCCCACGAAGTGGACATCGGCAGCCTCGACGGCCGCGCCCGCCTGGCCGAGCGCGCCCGCCCGCTGATCGCCCGCCTGCCCGACGGCGCCTTCCGCGACCTGATGGCGCAGGACCTGGAACGCCGCACCGGCGCCCGCGCCGTGCTGCAGGCCGATGCCGCGCCGCGCCGCGCCGCGCAGCGACCGGTGGCGGTGCAGCGCAGCCTGGTGCGCAGCGCCATCGCGCTGCTGCTGACCCAGCCGGGCATGGCCGACGAGGTCGTGCGGCCGTACGGTTTCCTGCGCCTGGACAAGCCCGGCATCGAGCTGCTCGCCGAACTGATCGACCTGTGCCGCGCGCGCCCTGGCATCAACCCGGTGGTGCTGGTGGAGCACTTCGCCGAGCGCCCGGAGTATCCCGCACTGCAAAAACTGATGGCCGCCACCGTGGTCGGCGAGCCCGAGCTGCAACGCGTGGAGTTCTTCGACGCGCTGCAGCGCATGGAACACCAGGCCACCGAGCAGCGCCGCGAATTCCTCATCGCGCGCAGCCGCGAAGGCACGCTCGACGGCGCGGAGAAAGCGGAGCTGCGCGAGCTGCTGGCCTTGCGCGTGGCCCCACCTCCCGCCACATCCAACTGAAGCGCCATGCGGTTATGCTCCCCCGCTTCGCCCCCGCCGGCCGGCGCCCATGGAATGGCTCGCCTGTGGGATCATCGCCCCTCGCTTTCCGCCGGGGCTCGACCAGGCAAGGACGTCGATGGATCTGCTTGAACGACTCGTCACGCTGTTCGCCGAGAACGGCTACGCCGCCGTCTTCATCGCACTGCTGCTGTGCGGTGCCGGCGCGCCGTTGCCGGAGGACATCACCCTGGTCGCCGGCGGCGTCATCACGGGCCTGGGCTACGGCAACGTGCACATCATGTTCGCGGTGTCGATGGTCGGCGTGCTGCTGGGCGACGCGGGCATGTTCCTGCTCGGCCATCATTACGGCGCACGCATCCTGCAATGGCGCGTGGTGGCGCGCGTGCTCACGCCGGAGCGCTACGCCAAGGTGCAGGAAAAATTCGAGCGCTACGGCAACCGCCTGATGTTCATCGCGCGCTTCCTGCCCGGCATGCGCACCGCGGTGTACATCACCGCCGGCACCACCCACCGCGTGTCGTTCATGCGCTTCTTCCTGCTGGACGGCCTGGCCGCGCTGATCAGCGTGCCGATCTGGGTCTACCTGGGCTATTTCGGCGCCAACAACCACGAGTGGCTGGTGATGTGGATCCGCCGCGGCCAGAGCAGCCTGTGGGCGCTGGGCGGCATCGTCCTGGCGGTGGTGCTGGTGCTGTGGTGGCGGCACCGCCGCCGCGTGGCGCGCGAGAGCGCCGGCCCCTGAAGACACCGGCGAGCGCAGCGGCCGCCTGAGGATCCTTCGTGCCCCACCCCGTCATCGTCCGCCCCATCCGCCGCAGCGACCTCGCCGCCTGGACCCCGCTGTGGGACGGCTACAACGCCTTCTACGGCCGCTCCGGCCCCACCGCGCTGCCGGAGGAAATCACCCGCACCACCTGGGAACGCTTCTTCGACGAGGGCGAACCGGTGCATGCGCTGGTGGCCGAAAGCGGCGGCGCGCTGCTGGGGCTGGCGCATTACCTGTTCCACCGCAACACCACCGCGATCGGCCTGAACTGCTATCTGCAGGATCTGTTCACCGCCGAGGCCGCCCGCGGCCGCGGCGTGGGCAAGGCGCTGATCGAGGCCGTTTACGCGCAGGCCCGCCAGGCCGGCTCGCCGCGGGTGTACTGGCATACCCACCACACCAACGCCACGGCCATGCGGCTGTACGACCAGGTGGCCGAGCACTCCGGCTTCGTGGTCTACCGCAAGCTGTTCTGAGCGGACCCAGCCAGGCGCCTGCCTCGGCTTTCGTGCTGCGCCGCACGAAAATTGCCCCATCCGGGTCCCCGCCCCGGCTAAAATGCGTGACCCAGGAGCCCCATTGCTTCAGGACGAACAGGGAACCCATGCACCTCGACACCACGCCGCCGACCCTGCCGGGTCGCAGCGCGGGCCATGCCTTGGCCCGCTTCTCCGCCTGCGCGCTCGCCGCCGCGCTGAGCCTGGCCGCCGGCCTGCCCGCGCGGGCGCTGCCGCGCACGGCCGCCGCCACCACGCCGTCCACCCTGCAGAAGGCGCTGGACGAACTGCAGGCGAAGTCCACGCTGCCGGGCTATTGCGTGGCCGTCGTCGACCGCGCCGGCGTGCGCTACGCCAAGGGCTTCGGCTATGCGGACCTGGCCAGCAAGCGCCCGTATACGCCGGACACCGTGCAGCCCGTGGCCTCGATCGCCAAGCCGGTGCTGGCGGTGGCGCTGATGCAGCAGGTGCAGATCGGCGCGCTGTCGCTGGATACCGACGTAAGCCGCCAGCTGCCGTTCGACGTGCACAACCCGCACTACGCCTCCAGCGCCATCACCCTGCGCCAGCTCGCCACGCACAGCTCCGGCATCGTCGACCGCGAGCCGTTCTACACGCAGAGCTACGGCAAGGGCACGCCCGCCTCGTTCGACACGCGCAGCCTGCTCAAGGCCTATCTCGAGCCGATGGGCGCCAGCTACAACGAGGCCAACTTCGCCAGGACCGCGCCCGGCAGCACCTACCGCTACAGCAACCTCGGCTCGGCCGTGGTCGCGCTGGCGGTGGAATACAAGGCCGGCAGCCCGTACCGCATGGTCACGCGCGAACGCATCTTCCAGAAGCTCGGCATGAACGCCACCGGCTGGACGCCGTCCGACACGCAGGGCCCGCAGGCCACGCTGTACGACAAGAACAAGAAGCCGCTGGCGCCGTACAGCTTCCCGTCCTACGCGGCCAGCGGCCTGTACTCCTCGTGCAACGACGTGGGCAAGTTCCTGGCCGAGATGATCAGCGGCTACGGCGGCCGCGCCGGGCTGCTGTCGGCAGCCTCGTACAAGACCATGTTCGGCCCCGCCTGGCCGAAGGGCGAGCAGCCCAAGGGCGTGCGCGCGGGCGATGGCCTGGACCAGGGCCTGTTCTGGCAGCGCACCGCCGGCGGCGAGCTGGGCCATAACGGCGGCGATGCCGGCGTCACGGTGCAGATGTCGTTCAACCCCACCACCGGCACCGGCCGCGTGCTGATCACCAATATCAGCGACGGCGACCGCGCCGACGTGGCGCGCGAGCTGGCCAACCTGTGGCAGGTGCTGGGCAAGTTCGAGCAGAACCCCGACCCCTGAAAGCGTGCGCGCGCCGCTCGCATCGGCGTGGTGAACCGGCTACAAGGGACGTTCCCGTCGTTCGGACGTCCAAACGGAACCACGCCGTGCCAGCCTTCCGTATCCGTACCCTGCTGCTCGCTCTTGTCCTGATCGCGCCCATCGCCTCGGCCCAGGACCACGCCTCGCCCGATCAATCCAGGACCGATCAACCCAGGCTCGATCAACCCAGGCCCGATCAATCAAGGCCCGAAGCGATCGACCCGCTCTACACCGCCGCGCCATCCTCGCTCGCACCCGACGACATCGCCTCGCTGCAGCAGCGCCTGGCCGACTGGCCGCAGCTCGCGCGCTACCGCGAAGCCAATGCGCACCTCGAAGCGCCCAGGCCCGGCGAGCGGCGCGTGGTGTTCTACGGCGACTCCATCACCGACAACTGGGGCCGCCAGCAGGACACCGCGTTCTTTCCCGGCAAGCCCTACGTGAACCGCGGCATCGCCGGCCAGACCACGCCGCAGATGCTGGTGCGCTTCCGCCAGGACGTGATCGACCTCAAGCCCGCGGCCGTGCTGATCCTGGCCGGCACCAACGACATCGCCGGCAACAGCGGCGTGAGCACGCCGGAGATGATCGAGGACAACCTGCGCTCGATGGCGGAGCTGGCGCGCGCCCACCATATCCGCGTGATCCTCGCTTCCATTCTTCCCGTCAGCGACTACCCGTGGCGCCGCGGCCTGCAGCCGGCGGACAAGGTGCGCGCGCTGAATGCGTGGATCAAGCAGTACGCCGCGGCCAACGGCGCCGTGTATCTGGACTACTACAGCGCCATGGCCAACCAGGATGGCGGCCTCGACGCGGAACTGGCCGGCGACGGCGTGCATCCCACGCCCGCCGGCTATGCGCGCATGGCGCCGCTGGCGGAAAAAGCGATCGAGCGCGCGCTGTCGCACTGACGCGCGCTTCACGTGCCACAAGGCATCCCGACAACTCGCGCGGCGATCCGCTAGCATCGCCGCTCCGGAACGCGGAGTGCGTTCCTTGACCGTGATTACGGGGGCTTCCATGGCAGGCAAAGTCTGGTTCATCACCGGCGCATCGAGCGGTTTCGGCGATGCCTTCGCGCGCTACGCGCTGGGCCGCGGCGACAGCGTCGTCGCCACCGCGCGCGACACCGCGCGCCTGGCCCCGCTGGTAAAGCTGGCGCCGGACCGCGTGCTGGCGCAGCGCCTGGACGTGGCCCAGCCGGACGAGGCCGACCCCGCGATCATGGCCGGCGTCGAGCGCTTCGGCCGCCTGGATATCGTGATCAACAACGCCGGCTACAGCGTGGTCGGCGCGGTGGAGGAAACCCCCGACGCCGAACTGCGCGCGCTGATGGACACCAATTTCTTCGGCGCCGCCGGCGTGATCCGCGCCGCGCTGCCGCTGCTGCGCGCGCAGCGCAGCGGCGCCATCGTCAATATCACCAGCCTGGGCGGACAGCTTTCGTTCGCCGGCTTCAGCGCCTACTCCGCCAGCAAGTTCGCGCTGGAAGGCCTGTCCGAGGCACTGGCCGGCGAAGTGGCGCCGTTCGGCATCAAGGTGCTGATCGTGGAACCCGGGCAATTCCGCACCAACCTGGCTGGCGGCGGCATGCGCTACATGCCGGAACTGCCGGCCTATGCCGACACCGTGGGCGCCACGCGCCAGTTCGCGCACGGCATGCACCAGACCCAGGAAGGCGACCCGCTCAAGGCCGCCGCCGCGATCGCCAAGGCGCTGGAAGCCGACGACACCCCGCTGCGCCTGGCGCTGGGACGCGATGCGGTCGATGCGATCCGCGGGCATGCGCAGAAGATGCTGGTGGATATCGATACGTGGGAAGCGGTGTCGGTCGATACGCGCATCGATTGAGCGCACGGCCAACACGTAGGTTGGGGTGAGCGCAGCGAACCCCAACGAGACGGACAGCACGATCGCCAACGCGAGAACGTCCCCGCATGTCCGCCACCGGCCCGCTCGATACCCGACTCCGATACGCCCCCCTGAACCCGTCATCCCGGCCTGCGCCGGGATGACGGGCCTAACGGCTTACTGCGCCTTCACACTCACATCGTCGATCACGAACGAAGTCTGATTCGAGCTGTCCTCGACCCCGTAGAAGTTGATCTGGATGGTCTGGCCGATATACGCCGACAGGTCCACCGTGTGCTCCTGGTAGCCCGTCGCGGCGTTGGCGTTGGACCAGGTCGCCAGCGTCACGTACTTGCCGGCGGAGGTGATCACCTGCGCGCTCAGCGTGTCGTAGGCAGTACTACCGCTTTCGGCCGTGTCGATATGCATGAAGAAGTCGAGCGTGGCCTTGGTGGCGGTGGCCGGGATGGTGATGGACTGGCGCACGTAATCCGTGTGCGCGGAACCGTAGCCATCCAGCCAGGCCTTGTAGCTGCCGGCGTGGGCCGCTTCGCCGCTGGTGTTGTTGATCACGCCGCTGGTCTGCGTCCACGAGGTGGCGCCGCTCTCGAAGCCGCCGTTCTTCACCAGCTCGGTGGCGGTGCCGCCGCCGTTGGACACACTGAAGCTCACCGTCGCACTGGTGCCGACGTTGTTGGCCGCGTCGTAGGCCTTGGCCACCAGGCTGTGGCTGCCGTTGGCGAGCGTGGTGGAATCGAGCGTGGCCGTGTACGGCGAAGCGGTGTCGGTAGCCTTGAGCGTGCCGTCGACATAGAACTCCACCTTGCTCACGCCCACGTTGTCGCTGGCCGTGGCCGACAAGGTGATGGTGCCGGAAGTGCCGCTTTCCGAAGCGCTCACCGTCGGCGGCGTGGTGTCGCCACCGCTGCTGTTGGACACGCTGAAGCTCACCGTCGAGCTGGTGCCGACATTGCCGGCCGCGTCATACGCCTTCGCCACCAGGCTGTGCGAGCCGTTGGCGAGCGTGGTCGAGTCCACCGTGGCCGTGTACGGCGTGGCGGTGTCGGTGGCCTTCAGCGCGCCATCGACATAGAACTCCACCTTGCTCACGCCCACGTTGTCGCTGGCCGTGGCCGACAGCGTGATGGTGCCGGAGCTGCCGCTTTCCGACGCGCTCACCGTCGGCGGCGTGGTGTCGCCGCTGCCTGCGCCCTGGGTCACCCATACCGGCGCCGACCACAGCTGCTTGCCGTCGTCCTGGGTGATCTTGGCGTAGTAGAAGTGATCGCCATTGGCCGGCGTGATGGTGGTGGTGGCGGTGCTGGAGGTGGTGGCCACCGTGCCGTTGCTGCCCGGCACGCCTTCGAACACCTGCACGCGCTGCACGGTGTGGCCGGCGGTGCTGGCGTAGTTCACCGTGAGCGTCAGCGCGCCGCTGTTGCTGAAGCGATCGCCCATCAGATGGCCGTTCGCGGTGAGCACGATCTGGCCGCTCTTGTCCTCGGTGGCGAACACGTGGCGGGCACGGATCGCATCGAGGAAGGCATTGAGGCTCAGCGTGGTGCCATTGGGAATCAGCACGCCGGTGCGGTTGGTGTAGCTGGCGCCCCAGTTGGCGCAGTGGTTGTCCTGGTCGGAGCTGGGCGCCACGTGGTAGCCACGCTCCAGGAAGATATTGAACGCGTTTTCGTAGCTGGTGCGGCTGGTCTCGGTCTCAGTGGTGTTATGCGAGAAGGCCGAGCTGTTGAGCACTTCGGCCAGCACCATCACCTGGTCGCCGTCGGCGGTATAGCCCAGGTCCTGGCCGCCGGCATTGAACTGGCCGCTGGTGGCCGGATGGTTGAACTGGCCGACCCAGCCGTTGGTCTTCATCAGCGTGTACAGCGAAGCGTAGTCGCTCTTGGCGGTGAACACGTCGCCGATCAGCTGGTTGGAGCTGTTGTATTCCCACTCCAGCAGGCTGGGCGAATTGAAGATGTTCAGATGGCCGCCGTTGCTGATCACGCCCCACTCCAGGCCATAGATGGCCAGGAAGTTGGAGTGCGCGGCGTTGAACGTGCTCGCCGCCTGCAGGCCGGACTGATACAGATTGTGCGCGGTGGCCGGGCTGGCCGAGGCATTGGTGCCGGTCGAGCCGTCGTACATGTGGTTGTGCTCGGACGTCATTAGGATGTCCAGGCCGTCGTTCAGCGCGTACTGGTAGGCATCGGCCGGGCCGTACGGTGCGCTCTGCGGATTCTGCGCGTCCACGCAGGTGGAGACGTCGCCGCCGCCATCGCTGTGGTTGGTCTGGCTATGCAGATTGCCGTAGTAGATGGTGTACGGCAGGCTGCCCGTCGCGCCCACCGACTGCGGCTGCACGATCGCGGCGGAAATCGTCGCCGGCGCGCTGCTGCGGCTGGTGTGGCGCAGGCCGGTGAACGCCGGCATCTGCGGCTTGTCCACGCTGCCGACGAGCACGTCGTAGCGCTGCTCTTCCACCAGCTGCGGCGCCTTGACGCCCGCCGCCGCGAGCGCGCTGGACGGCAGGCCGGTGCCGATGCGCTGCACGGTGTCGTTGTCCAGCGCGATCGCGCGCAGGCGCACCGTGTAGAAACCCGGGCTCAGCGTGGCGCCCGCGGCGCCCAGGCCGTCCCAGGTCACCTTGGCCTGCGTGCCGCCGGCACGCAGCGCGCTCTGGCCCTGCCAGTTGCGCAGCACGCGGCCCTGCGCATCGAGCAGGTCCACCGACCACGCCACCGGCGTGCCCTGCACGGCGCCCGGATAAGAGAAATGCAGCAGGGCCGTACGCGCACCCGTCCCCTGGAAGGGCACGTACAAGCCGGTTTCGAATTCCTCGTGATCAGGCAGGGTGCCGGCCAGTACAGGCAACGCGAACACCATGCCGGCAGTCATCAGACTGCCAGTGAGCAACTTCTTCCACTCCATGTCTACCCACCCTCTTTGGTTGTGAGATTCCCCTGCCGGGACATCATCCAGTCCCAGACGACAAGGGTATGACCGATGGCATGGTCGCGAGTGACACAGCGCACATAAAAGGCCCTGCGATATCGAAAGTTATTGCGTAAGCCACGCGAAAGAGTTGGCGATATGGACGTCTAAACGTCCATATCTAACCATGCCGTTACCGCGCACCGACCGCCTCCACGGTATCGTCGCGATGCCACCAGCCGCCGCCCGCCGCCTGGAACAGCGCCACCGTATCGGCGTAGCGTCCGGCCTGGGCCTGCACCAGGGCGATGCGCGCCTGCTGCCACGCCAGCTGCGCATTGAGCAGCGCGCTTTCGCTGAGGTCGCCAAGCGCCAGTTGCTTCCGTGCAATGTCCAGGCTGCGCGCGGCGGCCCGCTCCGCATGCTGCGCCGCCTGCAGCGCCCGCGCGTCCGCTTCCACGGCATGCAGCACATCGGCCACGTTCTGCAACGCCGCGAGCACCGTGCCGCGATACTCCGCCGCTGCCTGCCGATAGCCCGCCTCGGCCGCACGCTGCTTGTGCTTGAGCGTGCCGCCGTCGAACAACGGCTGGGTGATGCCGGCGCCGAGGTTCCAGAAGCCGCTGCCCGCGTCGAACAGCGCGCCCGCCTTGCCGGCCGCGCGGCCGAAGCTGGCGTTGATTTGCACATTGGGTAGGCGGGCGGCAGCGGCGACACCGATCGCCGCGCTGGCCGCGTGCAGCTGTTCTTCCGCGGCACGCACGTCGGGGCGTTGCTCCACCAGCTGCGCCGGCAGGCTCAGCGGCAGTTCCGCCGGCAACTGCAGGCTGTCCAAGGTGAACTGCGCATCGATCTGCTCATTGGGCATCCGCCCGCTCAACGCCGCCAGCAGATCGCGCTGCTGCGCCAGCTGCTTCTCCAGCGGCGGCTGGCCGGCACGGCTCTGCTCCAGCGCGGCCTGCTGCGCCGCCACCGCGGCTTCGGAGACATCGCCCAGCGCCTGCTGGCGCTGCAGGGTGGCGAGGATCGTCGATTGCGCCTCGACGATCTCCCGCGTGGCGTCGATCTGCGCGCGCAGCGAGGCTTCCGTGATCGCCGCGTTCACCAGATTGCTGGTGAGCGTGAGATAGGTCGCCTCCAGCTGGAAGCGCTGCGCATGCGCCGTCGCCACCAGCGACTCCACCTGGCGCCGCGTACCGCCCCACAGATCCGGCGCATACGAAACGCTGACCTGCGCCGTGGTCAGGCTGTACAGGCTGGCGCCCGACTGCGCCGGGCTGGCCAAGTCCCTGGCGATGTCCTGCCGCGTCGGGTTGTAGCCCGCGTTCGCCTGCGGGAAGTACGCACCGCGCTGCGCATAGACGTTCTCCCACGCCGCCTGCAGCGCCGCGTGCGCGGCTTGCGCATCGGCGTTGCGGCGCAGCGCGTCGGCGATCAATGCATCCAGCGGCGCGCAGTGGAACAGCGTCCACCATTGGCCGGGAATATCCATCGCGGCGACGATCTTCTGCGTATCGCCGTCCGGCAGCGAGGGAGCCTCGATCCGCGCCTTGGGCGCTTCGGGACGATGGAAGTCCGGCCCGGCGGCGCAACCGGCAAGGCCTAGGGCGAGCGCGCAGCCCGCATACCTGGTAATGAGCTGGCGCATGATCAGATCTCCTTCGCCGGATGCATGCGGCGCGCACGGCGCTCGACGAAACGTTCGAGCGCGTCGTAGAACGCCGGCAGGATGAACAAGGTAAGCAGGGTGGCGATCACCAGCCCGCCGACCACCACCGTGGCCAGCCCGCGCTGCACGTCGGTGCCGATACCGGTGGCCAGTGCGGCCGGCAGCATGCCGACGCTGGCCACCGTGGCGGTCATCAGCACGGGGCGGAAGCGCTCGGTGGCGCCCAGCAGCACGGCGTCGCGCACGCCGTGGCCTTCGCGGCGCATGCGGTTGAAGTTGGCGACCATGATGATGCCGTTCTGCACGGCCACGCCGAACAGCGCGATAAAGCCCACCGCCGTGGCGATATTCAAGGTCTCGCCCTTTACGTGCAGCGAGATCAGCCCGCCCAGCGTGGCCAGCGGCACCACCGCCAGCACCAGCAGGGCCTGGCGCAGATTGCCGAACTCGGCGAACAGCAGCACCGCCATCACTGCCAGCACCAGCAGCATCACCACCACCAGGCGTGCCTGCGCGCGCTGCTGGTTCTCGAACTGGCCGGCCCATTCCAGGCGGTACTTGCGCGCATCGAACTTCACCTTGTCGCCGATGCGCGCCTGCGCCTCGGCCAGATAGTCCGACAGCGCGCGGTCGCGGTTGTCGATGCGCACGGTGAGCTGGCGCTCGGTGCCCTCGTGGGCGATGGTGCTTTCGCCGGTCTGCTGCACGATGCGCGTCACCATCGCCAGCGGTACGCGCGCGCCGGAGGGTGCGGTCAGCACCAGGCCGCCGAGCGCGGCGGGGCTGGCCGCCACCTGGTGCGGCACCCGCGCGGTGACGTTGTAGACGCGGTCCTCCACATAGGCCTGGGTGATCGCCGCACCGCCCACGCCGGTCTGGATCAGCGTGTTGATGTCGGCCACGTTGATGCCGTAGCGCGCGGCCGCATCGCGGTCCACCGCCACGGTCAGCTGCGGGATCGGCGGCTCCTGGAAGATCGACGCATCCGCGGTGCCGCGCACGTCCTTGAGCACGCCCACGATCTCGCCGCCGATGCGGCGCAGCTCCTTGAAGTCCTCGCCGTAGATGCGCAGCACCAGCGGGCTGTGCGCACCGCCGACCATATCGTTCTCGCCGTCGATGATCGGCTGGCTGATGCCGACACTGATGCCCGGCAGCTGCTGCAGCCGTGCATTGAGCCGGTTGACGAACTGCGCCTTGCTCTCGCCACCCGGCCATTGCGCATATGGCTTCAGCCCCACGCCGGATTCAATATGCGAAGGCGTCCACGGATCGCTGCCGGTGTCGTTGCGGCCGAGCTGGGTGACCACGTAGCTCACCTCGGGAAACTCGCCCACCACGCGGCGGTATTCGCTGGCCATCTCGCTGGCCTTCTCCAGCGACAAGCCGCTGGGCAGCTGCACCTGCACCCACAGCGAGCCTTCGTCGAGATCGGGCAGGAACTCGCGGCCGATGCTCGCGCCCAGCGCCAGCACCGCGGCCAGCGCGGCGCCGGCGATCGCATAGGCGATGCGCGGACGGCGCAGAAGCTGTTCGAGCAGACCACGATAGCCGCTCTGCAGACGCTCCAGCGGCTTGTTGTGGAACATCTTGCGCGGCTTGCGCAACGCCAGCCAGGCCAGCGCCGGCACCAGGGTGATCGCGCACAGCAACGCACCCAGCAGCGCGTAGCCGACGGTATGCGCCATCGGCGCAAACAGCTTGCCCTCGGCGCGCTCGAAGGCCAGCAGCGGCGCGTAGGCGGTGATGATGATCAAGGTGGCGAAGAAAATCGGCCGCGCCACCTGCCTGGTCGCGCCGAGCACGTCCGCTTCGTGCAGGTAGGCGTCGGGCCGCGCCTCGCGCTTGCGCAGGATCGCCTCGGTCACCACGATCGCCCCGTCCACGATCACGCCGAAGTCGATCGCGCCCAGCGAGAACAGGTTCGCCGGCATGCCGGTGAAGTGCATCGCGATAAACGTGGTCACCAAAGCGAACGGAATCGCCACCGCCGCCACCAGCGCGCTGCGCGGACTGCCCAGGAACAGGATCAGCACCACGCAGACCAGGGCGACGCCCTCCAGCACGGTATGCCCGACCTTGCTCACCGTGGCCTGCACCAGCTCGTCGCGGTCGAGGAAGGGCACGATGCGCACGTCCATCGGCGCGAGCTGGCGATTGAGCTCGTCGACTTTGGAGTGGATGCCTTGCAGCACCTTCGACGGATTCTCGCCCAGCAGCAGGTCGACGATGCCTTCGATGGTGTCGGGATTGCCGTCCTTGCCGAGAATGCCCTCGCGGATCTGATGCCCGTACTGCAGCTTGCCCAGGTCGCGGATGCGCACCGGGTTGCCGCCGTGCTGGACCACCACGATATCGCCCATGTCCTTGAGCGAACGCATCAGCCCTTCGCCGCGGATCACATACGACTGCTCGCCGCGCGTGACCCGGCCGCCGCCGGCATTGGTGTTGTTGGCGCTGAGCGCGGCAATCACATCGTTCATGCCTACGCCGAACTGCAGCAGCTTCTGCGGATCGACTTCGAGCTGGAACTCCTTGGTGAAGCCGCCGAAGTTGTCCACGTTGGCCACGCCGGGCACCTGCTGCAGCGCGGGAATCACCTTCCAGCGCTGCAGCTCGGACAGCTCCATCAGGTTGCGCGTGTCCGACTCCAGCGTGTAGCGATAGATTTCGCCGGCGGGTCCGGAGACGGGATCGAGGCCCGGTGCCACGCCCTGCGGCAGCGTCACGCCGGCGATACGCTCGGTCACGCGCTGACGCGACCAGTAGATTTCCGCGCCGTCGCGGAACACCAGGGTGATCAGCGACAGGCCGAAGGTGCTGCTCGAACGCATCGAAGCCAGCCCCGGCGTGCCGGCCAGCGCGCGCTCCAGCGGCGTGGTGATCTGCTGTTCGATTTCCTCGGCGGCGAGGCCCGGCACCTGGGTGGTCACCTGCACGGTGACGTCGCTCAGTTCCGGATACGCCTCCACCGACAGCCGCGTCCACGCGTAGTGGCCGTAGATCGCCAGCAGCACCGCGATGCCGAAGACGAGCCCGCGCTTGTGCAGGCACCAGGCGATGATCTTGTCAATCATTGATCAGCACTCCGCCCGCCACCACCACGCGCTCGCCGGGCGCCAGGCCCTTGAGCACGCGCGCGTCGCCGCCTTCGTCCTGGCCCAGCTCCACCGTGCGGCGCACGAAGGCCCACGGCGATACTTCGACGAAGACGGTAACGCTGTCGTTGTTCATCAGCAGCGCCGACTGCGGCACCAGCAGCGTGCGCGGCTGCGGTACGCGGAACGTGGCGGTGGCGAACATGTTCGCCTTCAGCGCGCCGTCGGCATTAGCCACCACGATGCGCGCCTTGACCCGGCGCGAGTCGGCATC
Source organism: Dyella sp. SG609 (assembly GCF_012275375.1). Lineage (GTDB taxonomy): Bacteria > Pseudomonadota > Gammaproteobacteria > Xanthomonadales > Rhodanobacteraceae > Dyella_D > Dyella_D marensis. The sequence continues at coordinate 134,078 of NZ_JAAZQJ010000005.1, forward strand.
GAGCACGTCGCTCACCGACTGCACCACGCCGTCGACATGCCGGCCCGGCCAGGCCGGCAACACCACCTCGGCGGACTGGCCTGGCGCCACCTGCGCGGCTTCGTCCTCCGCGACGTTGGCGGTGACCCAGACATGGCCCAGGTCGGTGATGGTCATCAATGCGGCATTGGCGTCGTTGGCGAAGGCGCCCACGGCCGCGCTCAGCGAGGTCACGCTGCCGTCGGCAGGCGAACGCACCGCTACGCCGCGTGCATCGCCTTCGCCCAGCGCCGCAAGCCGAGCCTGCGTGCGCGTCAGTTCGGCCTGCGCCTGCGCATAGCCGCTGCGCGCCGCTTCCAGATCCTTCTGCGCGGCGCCGCCGGCCTGCTGCACGGCTTGCGCGCGCTCCAGCGTCTGCTTCGCCAGCGCCTGTGCATCCGCTGCCTTGCGCTGGTCGGCCACGGCCTGCGCGTAGTCGCCGGACGCGATCAGCGCCAGCACCTGGCCGCGCGTGACGCGGTCACCCAGCTTCACGCGCAGCTCGGCGATGCGGCCGGTGACCGGCGCGAGCACGTTCACCGTATGGCTGGGATCGGCTTCGATCGTGGCCGGCGCCACCAGCGCATGCGGCAGCGCGCGCTGTTCTACGGTGCGCACTTTCAGGCGCTCGCGCAGCGGCGAGTTGGCGGGGATGCGCAGGATGCCGGCGTCGTTGACGACGGCGGGCGCCGGGGCTGGCGCCTGTTCCGTACGCGAACAGGCAGCGAGAGCGAACAGCAGGACAACGGAAGAATGCTTGATGCGGAACGACATGAGTTTTCCCGAGGCATGGGCGTGCGCCGTCCTGGCCGAAGCGGCCATGACGACAGGCTGGCGGCGGGAAACGGGCAGCGCGTGGCGCTGCCGGTAGCCCGGACGCGGTCGGAGCACCGTCCGCCGCGTCCGGGCCACGCGCTCAGGCGTGGACGGGAGACGGCGTCAGTGCAGCGTTAGGTGACTAGACGGGTCTGGGTCCAAGTGCGGGGTTCTCCGATATTCAAAACTTCAAAAATGGTCGGCGTAGGTTGGGGTGAGCCATAGGCGAACCCCAACATCGCAACATTCGGACGCATCGCATTGTTGGGGTTCGCCTATGGCTCACCCCAACCTACGCCTGCGCTTTCGACAAGGGCTCGTTCACCAGCCTGCCCTGCAGCAGCCCGGCGCGCTCCAGCGGCAGATACGCCAGCGCCGCCAGGTGCGAATGAATGCGCTTGAGATCGCGCAGGATGCGCAGGTACACATCGCCGCCGCCACCGCCGTCGCGGCGTTCGCGCAGCGCGCGGATATGCCGCTCGGAGGCTTCGTTCTCCAGGCGCCAGATCGCCTCCTTGCGCGACACCAGCTGCTGCGCCGCGCGCAGGTCGCCGCGCATGAACACCGCCAGCCCCAGGCGCAGGCTTTCCATCACCTGGCCGTGCATGGCGGCCAGGTCCTGGATGTCGTCGGCGCTGAAGTCTTGTCCGCGCTGGGCTTTCTTGGCGGCGAACTCCATCAGGTTGTTGGCGGTGATGTCGCCGATATGCTCGATGTTGATCACGAAGGCGAGGATCTCCTGGCTGCGCTCGCCGTCTTCCTCGTTCAGCGCTTCACCGCCCAGGTCCGCCAGGTATTCGCGGATCGCCACGCCCAGGCGGTCCAGCCACGGGTCCATGCGGCCGATCGCGGCGGCGCGCACGCTGTCGTCCTTGCCGAACACTTCGACCAGGCCCTTGAGCATGCCCTCGACCATGTCGGCCATGCGCATGGATTCGCGCGCGGCATTGGCCAGCGCCACGTTGGCCGAATCCAGCGCGCCCTCGTCCAGGTACTGCGGCACGCCCGGATCGTCCGGCCGCGGCGGATCCGGCAGCATCCGCACCAGCAGCTGCGCCATGCGCTCCACCGGCAGGATGAACAGCACGGCCAGGCCGAGATTGAACGCGGTATGGAAGTTCACCGCGATGCGCGCCGGCGACGCGCCCAGCGGCGCCAGCCACGCCGCCAGCGGATGCAGCAGCGGCAGGCACAGCACGCAGCCGAACGCGCGCACCAGCAGATTGCCCAGCGGCAGCCGGCGCGCCACCGGCGTGTGCGCTTCCAGCAGGGCCGGCAGGGTGCCGCCCAGGTTGGCGCCCAGCACCAGGGCCAGCGCGCCCGGTCCATCCACCACGCCGGCATTGGCCAGCGAGGCCACCAGCAGCACCATCGCCACGCTGGAATGGAACAGCCAGGTCATCAGCGCGGCCACCAGCACCGCCAGCACCGGCTCGCTGGCCAGGCTCTGCAGCACGGCGCGCAGCGCCTGCGCGTTCTCCACCGGCGCCAGCGACAGCACCAGCAGGTGCAGCGACAGCAGCATCAACCCTAAGCCGATGCACACGCGGCCGAGGTTTTCGTAGCGCGCGTCGTCGCTGCGCCGGTGGATGGTGAAACCCGCCAGCACCAGCACCGGCGCGATCAGCGAGATGTCGAACGACATCACCTGCACGATCAGCGTGGTGCCCACGTTGGCGCCGAGCATCACCGCCAGCCCCGGCGCCAGGCCGAGGAAGCCGCTGGCGGCGAACGAAGTGGCCATCAGGCCGGCCGCGGTACTGCTCTGCAGCAGCGCGGTGATGCAGATGCCGAACGCGAACGCCGTGGGCCGGTGGCCGAGATAGCGGCCCAGCCAACGGCGCAGCGCGCTGCCATAGCCGCGCAGCACGCCGCTGGTGACCATGTGCGTGCCCCACAGCAGCAGGGCGACGTAGCCGGCGATATCGAGCAGGGCGAAGGTGCCTTTCATGGCTTGGTCCTCCTTCGTCGGGGTTGTCAGGGAACGGGGATCGGGGAACGGGAAAGGCGGAGAACCGCGGCTCCCCGTTCCCCGATCCCTGTTCCCATCACATCAGAGCCAGCGGCCGTAGCGCCGGATGTAAAGCAGCTTCACCAGCTGTGTCAGCACGCAATAGGTCAGCACCGTCAGCGCGATCCAGCCGAAGTACACCGGCGGCAGCGGCACCATGCCGATCTTGGCGCCCAGGCCGGTGTAGGGCACCAGCAGGCCGATCGCGATGATCGCCGTGGTCAGGCCCAGCACCGGCGCCGCGGCCACGCTCTGCAGGAACGGAATGCGCTTGGTGCGGATCATGTGCACGATCAGGGTCTGCGTCAGCAGGCTTTCCACGAACCAGCCGGACTGGAAGAACGACTGGTGCGCATCGCTGTTGGCGCCGAACACGTACCACAGCAGCAGGAAGGTGGTGATGTCGAAGATCGAGCTGACCGGCCCGATCCACACCATGAAGCGGCCGATGTCGCTGGCGTCCCACTTGCGCGGCTTGCGCAGGTATTCGTCGTCCATACGGTCGAACGGGATCGACAGCTGCGAGATGTCGTACAGCAGGTTCAGCACCAGGATCTGCAGCGGCAGCATCGGCAGGAACGGCAGGAACGCGCTCGCCACCAGCACCGAGAACATGTTGCCGAAGTTGGAGCTGGCGGTCATCTTGATGTACTTGATGATGTTGCCGAAGGTGATGCGCCCTTCGATCACGCCCTCCTCCAGCACCATCAGGTTCTTTTCCAGCAGGATGATGTCGGCCGACTCCTTGGCGATGTCGGTGGCGGTATCCACCGAGATGCCCACGTCCGCCTCGCGCAGCGCCGGCGCATCGTTGATGCCGTCGCCGAGAAAGCCCACGGTATGGCCCTGGCGCTGCAGCGACTTCACCACGCGCGCCTTCTGCAGCGGCGACATCTTGGCGAACACGGTGGTGCGCTTGACCAGCGCGTCGAGTTCCTCGTCGTTGAGCGGCTCGATGTGCTTGCCCTGCGCGGAGTGCTGCACGTCCAGGCCCACCTCGCGGCAGATCTTGCGCGTCACCGCCTCGTTGTCGCCCGTGATCACCTTCACTTCCACGCCGTGGGTATGCAGCGCGGCGATCGCGGTGGCGGCCGAATCCTTCGGCGGATCGAGGAAGGCCAGGCAGCCCACCGCGGTGAGGCCGGCTTCGTCGGCCACGCCATAGGCGCGGCCCGCCGGCGGCTGGTGCTTCACCGCCACCACCAGCACGCGCAGGCCGTCTTCGTTGAGGCCGCGGGTCATCGCCTTGATGTCCGCGCGCATCTCGTCGGTCACCGGCAGGATCTCGTCGCCAACCTTGGCATAGGCGCAGATCGACAGCATCTCCTCCACCGCGCCCTTGCACACCAGCAGCTCGTCGCCCTCGCCGTGGCGCACCACCACCGACATGCGGCGGCGCTGGAAGTCGAACGGGATCTCGTCGACGATGCGGTACTGCTGCGCCACCGTCTCCAGGTCGCGGTGCTCCAGCACCGCCTTGTCCATCAGGTTCTTCAGGCCCGTCTGGAAGCGGCTGTTGAGATAGCCGTATTCCAGCGCCTCGTCCGACTCCTCGCCGTACAGGTCGAGGTGGCGCTCCAGCACGATCTTGTCCAGGGTCAGCGTGCCGGTCTTGTCCGTGCACAGCACGTCCATCGCGCCGAAGTTCTGGATCGCGTTCAGGCGCTTCACCACCACCTTGCGCTTGGACATGGCCAGGGCGCCCTTGCCCAGGTTGGCGGTGACGATCAGCGGCAGCATTTCCGGGGTCAGGCCCACCGCGACCGACAGCGCGAACAGGAAGGCCTGCAGCCAGTCGTGCTTGTCCAGGCCGTTGATCAGGAAAACGATCGGCACCATCACCGCCATGAAGCGGATCAGCAGCCAGCTGACGCTGTTCACGCCGCGGTCGAAGCTGGTGCGCACGCGCTGGCCCACGATGGTGTGCGCGAGCGAACCCAGGTAGGTGCGCGAACCGGTCGCCACCACCACCGCGCTGGCGCTGCCGCTGACCACGTTGGTGCCCATGTAGCAGACGGTGGGCAGGTCCAGCGGGTTGTCGCCCTGCGTGGAAGCTTCGGTCACCTGCGCCGGCGTCGGCGCGGACTTCTCCACCGGCAGCGATTCGCCGGTGAGGATGGCCTGGCTGATGAACAGATCCTTGGCGCTGAACAGGCGCAGGTCCGCCGGCACCATGTCGCCCGCGGCCAGGTGCACGATGTCGCCCGCCACCAGCTCGCCCACCGGCACTTCGATGCGCTCGCTGTGGCCGTCCTCGGCGCGCCGCGTGACGGTGGCGGTGTTGCGCACCATCGCCTTGAGCTTCTCGGCCGCCTTGGACGAGCGGAATTCCTGGGTGAAGCTCAGCAGCACGCTGATGCCCACCATCACCGCGATGATGATCGGCCCGGCCAGGTCCTCGCCGTCGGTCGCCAGCTGCACCACCGCCAGCACCAGCAGCACGATGATGAAGGGGTTCTTGAACGCGCGCAGCAGCTGGTGCGACCAGTGCGGCGGCTTCTCGTGCGAGACCTCGTTGATGCCGTCGCGGTCCAGCCGCTCGGCGATCTGCTCGGCGTCCAGGCCGGCCGCGCTGGTATCGAGCGCGGCGAACAGCGCCTCGTTGTGGCGGAACGCCTCGAGCGCGACCGCGACGCGCACGGACGCACCGGCGCCCTTGCCGGACGCCTTGCCGGCGACGGTTTGGGTGGAATGCTTGATCATGACTCGCTTCCGGGAGATGCGTGGTAACAGGGCGAACCAGCGAGTCAGCGGACCTGAAGTCCGCGTGCACTGAATGCCCGCGCTAGGGCCGCTGCAGCGGCCAGCGCCCGCGGCCTGGCGGGGGCCAGCCTTTGCGGAGCACGGTGCGCTTCATGGCGTCAAAGCCCTCAGCGCTGAGATACCAGCTGAAGATGACCGAGTGCTTTCGGCGCGGTGCGGCGCGTGGCCGGACGGGCGCGGGCGGACTCGGGCTTGCTGTGCATGGCGACGGTGACCGGTTCACGCACGGCCACGGCCTGCGGCGCGGGCACGGTGACGGTCCAGGTGCGGCGAACGGCGCGGCGGCCCAGCAGGGAACGGCCCGCGGCGGGCAGACGGAAAAAATCGCGAAGGAGCTTCATAGCCCATCTCCTCGTTACGGCCTGGGGCGGCCGTCAGGAGTGGGCCGGTCTTCCCTAGTCGAGGAAAGCGCCGGCCGACCGCAGGCGGTCGCCGCAGATCATCAGCTTGTTATGCGACGCCGGCACCCGATGCTCGCGGATGTCGACGTTGCGACTAGGGTAAACGTCCATATGCCTTGGTTGGTCGGACAGGGATGCCGTCGGGCGCAGCGCGCCGGAGGGCGCGCGAATTGTCTTGCTGCGGTGCGGGAGTGTCAACCACAAATGGCTGAATCGCGAACGAAAGTTTTTGCGCGCCCGTGGGTTGGGGTGAGCCCCAGGCGAACCCCAACGTTGCGGTGCGTTGGGGTTCGCCTGGGGCTCACCCCAACCTACGCCGCTACGCCGCGCGTTGAAGTACGAAGCCCTGCCCCTGCTGCAGCAGCGGATCGACCAGCCAGTGGTCGGCCAGCAGGAAGGCGAACAGGGCCATGAGATACACGATGGAGTAGTTGAACACCTTCATCGCGAAGAACTCATCCGGCGGATTGAGCAGCCTTACCGCGTAATAGAGGAAGCCCGCGCCCAGCACCACCGCGCCGCCGAGATAGACCAGCCCGCTGTAGCCGGTCAGCGAAGGCAGCAAGGTCACCAGGAACAGCAGCACCGTGTAGAACAGCACGTGCCAGCGCGTGTACACCACGCCATGCGTCACCGGCAGCATCGGCACCTGGGCGCGCGAATAGTCGTCGCGGCGGAAGATCGCCAGCGCCCAGAAATGCGGCGGCGTCCACACGAAGATGATCAGGCACAGCTGCAGCGCGAACGCATGCAGCTCGCCGGTGACCGCGGTCCAGCCCAGCACCGGCGGAATCGCGCCGGCCAGGCCGCCGATCACGATGTTCTGCGGCGTGGCGCGCTTCAGATACGCCGTGTACACCACCGCGTAGCCGATCAGCCCGCCGAAAGTGAGCAGCGCGGTGAGCGGATTGACCAGCAGCACCAGCACCAGCATCGACAGCACGCCCAGCGACAGCGCGAACACCGCCACCTGGCGCGGCGTGAGATGGCCGGTGGCCAGCGGGCGGTGCGCGGTGCGCGCCATCAGCTTGTCGATGCGCTGGTCGATCAGGTGATTGAACGCGGCGGCCGAGGCCGAGGCCAGCCAGATGCCCAGCGTGCCGAACACCAGCGCGCGCCACGGCGGGATGCCGGGCACCGCCAGGAACATGCCGATCACGGCGCAGAACACCAGCAGCGCGACGACGCGCGGCTTGGTCAGTTCCATGTATTCGTTGACGCGGCTCATGCTCAACCCAGCCCCTGAAAGATGCCATCGTCCTGCCGCCGCTGCGTGCGCGCCAGTGTCGCCAGCAGCACGAACAGCAGCAGCGCCGCCACGCCGTTGTGCAAGGTGGCCACCGGCAGCGGCAGGCCGAAGTGCACGTTGCTGATGCCCAGCAGCACCTGCGCCACCAGCACCACCGCGATGGCCAGGCCGTGCCCGCGCAGGCCGCGGCGGGTGGCGCGCAGCGCCAGCCAGGCCAGGTAGCAGAACACCACCAGGGCGCCGAGGCGATGGGCGATCTGGATCGCGCTGCGCGCGGCCATGTCCAGCACGCCGCCTTCGTAGTTCACGCCCACGCCGCGCCACAGCACGAAGCCCTGCGGGAAATCGGTCGGCGGCGCCCACTGGCCCAGGCACTTGGGGAAATCCGTGCCGCAGGCGAGCGCCGCGTAATTGGCGGAGGTCCAGCCGCCCAGCGCAATCTGTGCCAGCAGCAGCACGATGCCGATCGCCACCAGCCGGCGCAGCGGCGCATAGCTGCCGTCGCGCGCGCCGACGCCGGCAAAGCGCAGCGCCGCATAGGCCAGCAGGGCGAAGGTGGTGATGCCGCCGAGCAGATGGCCCATCACCACGATGGGCTTCAGCAGCAGGGTCACCGTCCACATGCCCAGCATGGCCTGGAAGATGATGACGCCGAAGGCCAGCACGCTGATGCGCCATGCGCCGGGGCGATCCAGCGCCAGCGCCGCCAGCAGCGGCAGGCCGATGGCGAAGGCCGAGACGATCGAGGAGATGCTGTGCTCGCCGCGCATGTACATGGTGACGCCGACCGCGGCGAGGATCGCCGACACGATCACCGCATAGCGCGCCCACGGCCGCCGCCAGCTCGCGATCAGGGCCAGCGCGAACACCAGCATGCCCAGCGTGCCGGCCAGGAAGCGGTGCACCTGCTCGCGCCAGGCCTTGTGCGTTTCGAAGGGGCGGTCGGGGAAGGCCTGGTTGGCCTGCGCGATCTCGTGCTGGTGTTCCGGCCAGGTGGCCTTGCCGTAGCAGGTCGGCCAGTCCGGACAGGACAGGCCGGCATTGGACAGCCGCACGAAGGCGCCGAACATCACCACGCCGAAGGCGAACACGGCGGCCAGCAGTGCCAGGCCGCGCAGGATTTTCACGGAACGCGAGGACATCAGCGGATCACCTTCTGCAGGTCCTTGCGCAGGCCGGTCGGGTCGAAGCCTTCCGGATAGTGCGCCAGCGCGGTGCCATTGGATTCGACCAGCAGCGCGGCCACCCCGCCCGGCATGGTGGCACGCCACGGCGCCAGCTTGCCGTCGGCGTCGCTGCCGAGCTGCCAGCGGAAATCGGCATTGGTATCGGGCTGCCACACGCCCTGCTCCACCTTGCCCACCGCCGGCGCCGCCGACAGCAGCAGCAGGCGCAGGCGCGGCGCATTGCGGTTCAAGGTGACGCGCGCGGCGGCGATCTTGTTGAGCGTTTCCACGCAGGCCGCGGCGCAGTCCGCCGCAGGCAGCGCGACCAGGGTGAGCTTCGGCTCGTCCGCGCGCCAGGCCCAGTCCTTGCCGTCCGGCAGCTGCACGCGCACGGCTTCCTGCGCAAAGTTGCGCTGCGGGTTGATCGGCAGGCCGTTGCCCTTGCCGCTGGGCTGGTAGCCGCCGACGGTAAGCAGGCCCGCGGCGACGATCGGCGCGGCGAAGATCGCCATGATCAGCAGCAGTTTCAGGCGGCCGGCGCGCTGGGCGGGCGGCACGGGATGCTGGGTTTGGCTCATCGCAAGTCCCCTTGTCTGGCTTTGCGCTTGCGGTGCAGGAACAGGAACATCACCACCGCCACCACGGCGAAGGTGAACCACTGGAAGGCATAGGCACGATGGCGCGCCGGCGGCATCGCGCTGAAGTCGGGCGTGTGCTCGCGCATGTAGATCGAGGCCGGCTCCGCTTCCAGCGCGAGCACGCGCGGATAGAGGGTGGCGCCGAGATCCTTGGCGACCTGCGCCAGATCGACATAGATCGTGGTCTTCGGCCAATGCGCCTGGCCCGCCAGCGCATCGCCGCCCATCTCGAAGCCCACGCCGGGCGGCGGCTGATAGAAGCCGCTGAGTTCGACTGTGCCGTCCGGCAGCGGCGGCAGCGGCGGCGCCTGGTCGGTGCCGTTGCCGGGCAGGAAGCCCAGGTCGACCAGCAGCAGGCGCTCCTTGCCCTGCGGCCGCAGCGGCACGAACACTTCCACGCCGCCGCGCTGATCGTGCTTGGGGTTATCCAGCAGATAGACGCGGTCGGCGAGGTATCGGCCGCTCACCCGCACGCGCGGAAACGCATCCGCCGGCGGCGCTTCGCCCACCGCGGCAAATTCGCGCACGGGCTCCTGCGCCGCTGCGGCATAGCGACGCAGAAGTGCTTCCTTCTCATCGGCGCGATGCAGCTGCCATTGGCCCAGGTGTACGAAAAGCAGCACTCCGGCCACGGTCAGCACCACCGCCCACCAGCGCGGACGCCGCAGCAGGCTCATACGGAGCCGCCACGGGGCGAGGCTATACTGCGGATGTCATCGTGCTTCGGGCCAATCACGTGGAAACCATCTACAAATATGCGCTGGTGATCCTGCTGCTGGTGGTGCTGTTCAACCTCGGCCAGGCGCTGTTCTTCATGATGACCGACAAGGACGGCAGCAAGCGCACGGTGTGGGCGTTGACGCGCCGTATCGGACTCTCGGTGCTGCTCATCCTGATGGTGGTGCTGGGCATCTGGATGGGCTGGCTGCATCCGCACGGCGTAGGTCGCTGAATTAAAGAAGCAATTGTAGCGGCCCGCCGGGGACCGCGCCGCTCCCGCGACATTCCGGCCAGGCCCCTTCCCGGACCAAACCCGGACCAAAGAAAAAGCCCGCCTTCCGGCGGGCTTTTTCGTTTCCGGGCGCGGCGGCCTCGGAGACGAGCCATCAAAGAATGTAGACGAACATGAACAGGCCGAGCCACACCACGTCCACGAAGTGCCAGTACCAGGCCACGGCCTCGAAGCCGAAGTGGTGGTCCTTGCTGAAATGGCCCTTGGCGCAGCGGAAGAAGATGATCGCCAGCATGATCGTGCCCAGGGTCACGTGCATGCCGTGGAAGCCGGTGAGCATGAAGAAGGTCGAACCGTACACGCCGCTCTGCAGCGTCAGGTTGAGCTCCTTGTAGGCCTCCATGTACTCGTGCGCCTGGAAGTACAGGAAGGTGGCGCCGAGCAGCACGGTCAGGCCCAGGAACACCAGCAGCTTGCCGCGGTGGCCGGCCTTCAGCGCATGGTGCGCGATGGTGACGGTGATGCTGGAGGTGAGCAGGATCAGCGTGTTCAGCAGCGGCAGGCCCCACGGCGCCACCGTCTGGAAGTCGCCGCCGATGCGCGCCGGACCGCCGCCGCCATTGGCGCCCCACGCGGCCGCGTAGTCGCTCCACAGGAACTGGTGGGTCAGCACGCCGTGGCCGTCGCCGCCCAGCCACGGCACCGAGAACATGCGGGCATAGAACAGCGCGCCGAAGAAGGCGCCGAAGAACATCACTTCGGAGAAGATGAACCACATCATGCCCATGCGGAACGAGGTGTCCACCTGGGCGTTGTAGCTGCCGGCCAGCGATTCGCGGATCACCGAGCGGAACCAGCCGAAGAACATGGCCAGGATGCCGACGAAGCCAACCGTCAGCAGCGTCTTGCCGAAGCTGGCCTCGCCGGGCTGCGCGTTCAGCCAGTGCGCGGCACCGAGCACGGTGACGAACATGACGACCGCGGCCACGATCGGCCACGAGCTCTTGGACGGTACGAAATAAGCGCCTTGCTGCTGACCCATGGTGAGGTTCCCGTGGATTTCTTCGTTTACTTCCACCCGCCGGACTGCACGGGGTTGCGAAACCGGTACTGCGTTACTTCGAGATCCACAGCATCTGCAGGATCGAGAACAGGAAGACCGCCACCGCGATCGCCGCGACCGCGTAAGCGGTGCGCCTGGCGCGCTTGAGCCGCGCCGCCTGTTCGGTTTCCGTCAGTTGCTGGTTCATCGGAACGCCGTCTTTCATCGAATGTTGCTGGCGCCCGCCACGCTGCCGCGGCGGGCGCCTTTCATCGTCAGTCTTCCACGTGGCCGTGGGCGAGCTCTTCGTCGTGGATCACCGGCGGCAGCTCGAAGGTGTGGTACGGCGCCGGCGACGGCACGGTCCACTCCAGGCCCTTGGCGCCTTCCCACACGCGGTCGGTGGCCTTCTTCCTGGAGAACCACACGGCATGCACGATCACGCCCAGGAAGATCAGCTGCGAGGCGCCGAACAGGAAACCGCCGATCGAGCTGATCATGTTGAAGTTGGCGAACGCGACGTTGTAGTCCGGGATGCGGCGCGGCATGCCAGCCAGGCCCAGGAAGTGCTGCGGGAAGAACAGCACGTTCACCCAGATCACGCTGTTCCAGAAGTGCACCTTGCCCCAGAACTCGCTGTACATGTGGCCGGTCCACTTCGGCAGCCAGTAGTACGTCGCCGCGATGATGGCGAAGATCGCGCCGGTCACCAGCACATAGTGGAAGTGCGCCACCACGAAGTAGGAGTCGTGGTACTGGAAGTCGGCCGGCACCAGGGCCAGCATCAGGCCGGAGAAGCCGCCGATGGTGAACAGGATCACGAAGGCGACCGCGAACAGCATCGGGGTCTCGAAGGTCATCGAGCCGCCCCACATGGTGCTGACCCAGTTGAACACCTTCACGCCGGTGGGCACCGCGATCAGCATCGTGGCGTACATGAAGAAGATCTCGGCGCCCAGCGGCAGGCCGACCGCGAACATGTGGTGCGCCCACACGATGAACGACAGGAAGGCGATCGAGGCGATCGCGAACACCATCGCCTTATAGCCGAAGATCGGCTTGCGCGAGAAGGTCGGGATGATTTCCGAGATGATCCCGAACGCCGGCAGGATCATGATGTAGACCTCGGGGTGCCCGAAGAACCAGAAGATGTGCTGGAACAGCACCGGGTCGCCGCCGCCGCCGGCATTGAAGAAGCTGGTGCCGAAATACTTGTCGGTGAGCAGCATGGTCACCGCGCCGGCCAGCACCGGCATCACCGCGATCAGCAGGAACGCCGTGATCAGCCAGCTCCACACGAACACCGGCATCTTCAGCAGGTCCATGCCCGGAGCGCGCATGTTGAGGATGGTCGCGATGATGTTGATCGCGCCCATGATCGAGCTGATGCCCATCAGGTGGACGGCGAACACCACGTAGGCCAGCGAGTCGGTCTGCAGCGACAGCGGCGGGTACAGGGTCCAGCCGCCGGCCGGGCCGCCGCCCGCCATGAACAGGGTGGACAGCAGCAGCGCGAAGGCGAACGGCAGGATCCAGAACGACAGGTTGTTCATGCGCGGCAGCGCCATGTCCGGCGCACCGATCATCAGCGGGATCATCCAGTTGCCGAGGCCCACGAAGGCCGGCATCACCGCGCCGAAGATCATGACCAGCGCATGCATCGTGGTCATTTCATTGAAGAAGTACGGCTGCACCAGCTGCATGCCGGGCTTGAACAGCTCGGCGCGGATCACCATCGCGAAGCTGCCGCCGATGAAGAACATCAGCAGCGAGAACACGAGGTACAGCGTGCCGATGTCCTTGTGGTTGGTGGACATGCACCAGCGCACGAAGAAGTTCTTCGGCGCGCCGTGATGGTCGTCGTGGTGATCGTGGGTGGCTGCGTGGGCCATGGCCTTGCACCTCTACCTAAACGGAATTCTGTGGGACGGCGTGTGGCCGAAGGATCAACCCTGGTGGCTGTTCGCCGGAGCGGCCGCCTGCGCGGTGCTCGGCGCGGCGGCGCTGGAAGCCGGAGCCGGAGCGGCCGGCTGCGCGGCAGGCTGCGGCTGCGCCGCCTGCTGCTTCTGCGCCAGCCACTGCTCGAACTCGGCCTTGGGCACGGCCTTCACCACGATCGGCATGAAGCCGTGGTCCTGGCCGCACAGCTCGGCGCACTGGCCGCGGTACACGCCCGGTTCCTTGATGTTGGTCCAGGCCGCGTTGACGATGCCGGGGATGGCGTCGATCTTCCAGCCCAGCGCCGGCACCCACCAGGAGTGGATCACGTCGCCGGCGGTGATCACGAAGCGGATCTTGGTGCCGACCGGCACCACCAGCGGCTCGTCCACGTTGATGAGATAGGTGTTGTAGCCGTCCACCTTGACCGCGTTCGGGTCCAGGCCGGACTTCAGCTGGCGGGTCTCGTCGCTCTCGCGGTCCAGCTTGGACATGAAGCCGACCTTCTCGACCGGCTTGCCCTGGTAGTCGACGTAGTCGTAGCGCCACTTCCACTGGTAACCGGTGATCTTCACGGTCATCTGCGAGCCGGTGGTGTCGGCGAAGGTCTTCAGGCCGCCGGTGGCCAGGTAGGCCAGCACGATCAGGATCAGCACCGGGATGGTGGTCCAGACCACTTCCAGCGTGGTGTTGTGCGACCACTTCTCGGCCACCGCGCCGCGCGATTTGCGGAAGCGGAACATCGCCACGAACATTGCGCCGAACACCACGATGCCGATGACGACGCAGACACCCAGGGCGACGTTATTGAGGAAGTAAGGCTCGGAGGACCATTCGGTCACGCCGCGCGTCATGTTCAGCTGACCGGGTTCCGGGTTGGACCACGCCGCGCCAGCAAACAGCGCGCAGATCGTTGCCACCCATGCCTTGATCCTGATGCCGCCAGATGTCATGTCTTGCACCCTTGTTGAACCTACCTGCGCGGCTGGGGATGAAGGTCCGCCAGCAGCACCATGAGTTTCCTCGACAGCTCGGCGCGCTCCTCGTCGGTGAGGAATGCCCCGATCTCCAGCTCGCGCCCGTGCGACGTCAGCAGCAGACGATGGCGTCCCGCCCCCTCCCCCAGCCGCACGCGCACCCAGTAGGACTGGAAGCGCGCACTGCGCCGGCCCGGCAGGGATTGCACCTCCAGCGACGTGGCGTCGAGGGTGATGCGCTCGCTGCGGTCGCCGGCCCGCCAGGCTACGCCCAGGGCGAGAGCCACCGCGGAGGATTCGACCAGCGCGAACAGCGGAGCGAATACATTGCCCTGCCATGCGCCGAGTCCGGCCGTCGTCAGCGCCAAAGCCGCCAGTACCCCAATCCATCGACGCAGATCGCGCCGGCTGAGGGCGCGATTAGGCTTGAGCCAAATCGTCGCGCACGGCAGGCCGGCGGCAGCTGGTCGAAGCACGATCATGGAATAACCGGCGTGCCTGGAACCCGCGAATCATAGGCCGCGGCGTCCGCACGGGCAAGAATGACGCAGGGGCTTGACGCGGGCTTCGCGATGCGGTGCGCCGAAATGAAGCCCCTCTCCCATCGGGAGAGGGGTTGGGGTGAGGGTACGGGCGGAGCGCAAGAGTGATGCGCACCGCTCCGCCCGTACCCTCATCCGGCTGCCGCCACCTTCTCCCGGCGGGAGAAGGACTCGCTCTTGAAGCCTGAGGGGCATACGGATGCGTCCGTTCTGCCACACCACGTACAATTGCGGAATTCCCTGCGCTTCCCCGGCCCATCGACCTCCCGTGACCCAGCCCATCCTCAGTCCCGAACTCCCGACCGGCGCGGAACCGGCCCGCGCGCGCATCACCGCCGCCTGGTTGCGCGACGAGACCGAAGCGGTCAACGACCTGCTCGTGCAGGCCAGCCTGCCGCCCACCGAGCGCGAAAAAGTCATCGACCTCGCCGCCGACCTGGTCACCCGTGTGCGCGCCCGCGCCAAGGACCAGAGCGCGGTCGAATCCTTCATGCGCCAGTACGACCTCTCCAGCGAGGAAGGCGTGCTGCTGATGTGCGTGGCCGAGGCCCTGCTGCGCATCCCCGACAAGGCCACCGCCGACAAGCTGATCCGCGACAAGCTGGGCGACGCCAACTGGAAGAAGCACCTGGGCCAGAGCGAGTCGCTGTTCGTCAACGCCTCCACTTGGGGCCTGATGCTCACCGGCAAGCTGGTCAACCTGGCCGAGGACACCCGCCACGACTTCACCGGCGCCCTGCGCCGCCTGGTCGGCCGCGCGGGCGAGCCGGCGATCCGCCTGGCCGTGCGCCAGGCCATGCGCATCATGGGCCACCAGTTCGTGATGGGCCGCACCATCAACGAGGCGCTGGACCGCTGCGCGCAGAAGGAATACGCGGTCTACCGCTATTCCTACGACATGCTCGGCGAATCGGCGCTCACCAGCGAGACCGCCGAGCGCTATCAGCAGGACTACCGCAACGCCATCGCCGCCATCGGCGCGCGCGGCCCGTTTGCCAACCACACCGACGCGCCGTCGATCTCGGTCAAGCTCTCGGCCCTGCATCCGCGCTACGAAGTGGCCAAGCGCGAGCTGGCCCGCCGGGACCTCACCGCCAAGCTGCTGGAACTCTCCCAGCTGGCCATGAAGCACGGCATCGCGCTGTCGGTGGACGCCGAAGAAGCCGACCGCCTGGAACTGTCGCTGGACATCCTCGGCGACGTCTTCGCGCATCCCTCGCTGGCCGGCTGGAACGGTCTCGGCATCGTGGTGCAGGCCTACTCCAAGCGCACCCCGTTCGTGATCGACTGGCTGATCGAGACCGCCCGCGGCTCCGGCCGCCGCTGGTACGTGCGCCTGGTCAAGGGCGCCTACTGGGACGCCGAGGTGAAGCGCGCGCAGGAGAACGGCCTGCCGGGCTATCCGGTGTATACGCGCAAGCCCAATACGGACGTGTCGTACCTGGCCTGCGCGCGCAAGCTGTTCGATGCCGGCGTGGAACTGATCTATCCGCAGTTCGCCACGCACAACGCGCACAGCATCGCCGCCATCCATCACCTGTCCAAGGGCCGCCCGTACGAGTACCAGCGCCTGCACGGCATGGGCACCGATCTGTATGCCGAAGTGATCGGTGCACAGAACCTCAACGTGCCCTGCCGCGTCTACGCGCCGGTCGGCACCCACGAGGACCTGCTGCCCTACCTGGTGCGCCGCCTGCTGGAGAACGGCGCCAACACCAGCTTCGTCAACCGCGTGGTGGACGAAAGCCTGCCGGTGCGCGAGCTGGTGGCCGATCCCTGCGAAACGGTGCGCTCGTTCGCATCCATTCCCCACCCGCGCATTCCGCTGCCGGTGAATCTTTACGGTGAACTTCGGAAGAATTCCATGGGCGTCAACTTCTCCAACGACAACGAACTGAAGGCCCTGGCCGAGACGGTCAACGCCAAGTCGGGCCCGTGGACCGCCGCGCCGCTGGTCCCGGGCGCCACCAGCGCCGGCCCCACCGTGCAGGTGACCAACCCGGCCGACCGCCGCCAGGTGGTGGGCAGCTACGTCAGCGCCGACAGCGCCACGGTGGAGAAGGCCCTGGCCAATGCCGTCGCCGCGCAGCACGGCTGGGACCGCCTGCCGGCCGCCAGCCGCGCCGCCATCCTGGAGCACGCCGCCGAGCAGCTCGAAGCGCGCCGCGGCGAGTTCATCGCCCTGTGCGTGCGCGAAGCCGGCAAGGGCCTGCCCGACGCCATCGCCGAAATCCGCGAGGCCGCCGACTTCCTGCGCTACTACGCCACCATGGCGCGCCGCTACTTCGGCCAGCCCGAGCAGCTGCCCGGCCCCACCGGCGAAAGCAACCAGCTGTTCTTGAACGGCCGCGGCGTATTCGTCTGCATCAGCCCGTGGAACTTCCCGCTGGCCATCTTCCTGGGCCAGGTCGCCGCCGCGCTCGCCGCCGGCAACAGCGTGATCGCCAAGCCCGCCGAGCAGACCAGCCTGATCGGCCATGCCGCCGTGCAGCTGCTGCACGAAGCCGGCGTGCCGGCCGACGTGCTGCAGTACCTGCCGGGCGACGGCGCCACCGTCGGCGCCGCGCTCACCCGCGACCCGCGCGTGGCCGGCGTGGCCTTCACCGGTTCCACCGAAACCGCCTGGGCGATCAACCGCGCCCTGGCCGCGCGCAACGCGCCGATCGCCGCGCTGATCGCCGAGACCGGCGGCCAGAACGCGATGATCGCCGACTCCTCCGCTCTGCCCGAGCAGATCGTCAAGGACGCCATCTCCTCCGCCTTCCAGTCCGCCGGCCAGCGCTGCTCCGCCGCGCGCGTGCTCTACGTGCAGGAAGACATCGCCGACAAGGTCTGCGCCATGCTGGCCGGCGCCATGGCCGAGCTGAAGGTGGGCGACCCCTCGCAGCTTTCCACCGACGTGGGCCCGGTGATCGACGAGGACGCCAAGAAGATTTTGGTCGACCACGCCGCGCGCATGGACAAGGAAGCGAAGAAGATCGGCGAAGTCGCGCTCGACCCCGCCACCACCGCCAACGGCACCTTCTTCGCCCCGCGCGCCTATGAAATCCCCGGCCTGGCCACGCTCACCCGCGAAATCTTCGGCCCCGTGCTGCACGTGATCCGCTGGAAGGGCAGCGAGCTGGACAAGGTGGTCGACCAGATCAACGCCACCGGCTACGGCCTCACCCTGGGCATCCACAGCCGCATCGACGACACCGTGGAGTTCATCCAGAGCCGCGCCCGCGTCGGCAACTGCTACGTCAACCGCAACCAGATCGGCGCGGTGGTCGGCGTGCAGCCCTTCGGCGGCGAAGGCCTGTCCGGCACCGGCCCGAAGGCCGGCGGCCCGCACTACCTGTTCCGCTTCGCGGGCGAGCGCACGCTCACCATCAACACCACGGCGGCGGGCGGCAATGCGTCGCTGCTGACGATCGGCGAGTAACACATGCGATGGCCTGACGCAGGGATGCGTCAGGTGTCGTCGTCGCTGCTGTCGGAGAAATGCGGGTCCTTGCCAGGATAGAAGCCCGCCGGCGGACGGGCTCGGGTAAAGCTCCCCTTGCCCAGGGCACGCCGCGCGGTATTCGGAGTTTCCGCCATCAGAAAACGCGGCGGTTGCCGCTCGTCGCCCACGAAGCCTTCGTGGAACGACAAGTCGCCGGCTTCCACCGCGCGCAGCACGGAACGCCCGTGCTTGCTCGAACCGCCCACGCGCTCCGGCTCCGAGATCGTCATGATCGCCATGAACTTGGCGGCTGCATTCGACTGCCGTCCATCGGCGATCGCTCCGTCAGCCGGCCGCTTGCCGGTCTTGATCGCACCCAGCAGTTCGCGCGCCACCGCCTGCTCTCGCGCCTTGCGCCCGCCCGCGGCCGTATCGCCGACGAAGGCGTCGACCAGCTCCGAATATTTATGGCCCACCGAGGCGTTGCCATAATCCTCCTTGGTCGTGCTGATCTTCGGCCCGCGGTCGCGCGTCGGAAACTTGGAAAGGGTGACCGGGCCATAGGGCGTGTCCACGGAAACGGACGCCTTGTTCTCACTGTTGCGCCACGCCCTGCGCATGTTGCGTGCCTGGCGCTCGAACGCGTGCACGGATTTGCCGATCGTCCCGGCGCCGGCGCGGGCCTCATCGCGTTCCGCGGCGTTCCGATAACGCCCACCGGTGCTGCGCGGCGCGAAAGTGGCCACCACCGGATCGAGCGGACGCTTGGGCAGCTTGCGCCGCGTAGCCGGCAGCTTTGCCGCCGGCGGCACGCCGCCGTCAGCGGCGGCCGCCGGCTTCCTCGACCCAGCCCGCCAAGGGGACAGCTTCCTGGCAACCTTCTTGGTGGCCTTCTTGCTCGCCGCCGCCATGCTCGAATTGACCGTCGGCACCATGGTCGATGCCTTCTTGGTCGTCGGCAGCATCAAGGACAGCTCGTCCGGCTTGCGCTTGACCACCGACGCCGCCGGCGTCGATGAACTGGACGAGGACGCCGGCTGCGCGGCGGTCGGCTTGCGCGGAATCTTGCGGGTGAACATCGGCTTTGCGGCTGCAACTGCGCCCGGCGGCGTTGCGGCTGCCGTTGCCGTTACCGGTGCGAGGGTTGGCTTTGCCGCCGGCGGGCTGTGGAGCTTCGTGATCGTTTGCGCCGCCGCGGCCCGCGTTGCCGCCGCCGACGCGGATACCTTGGCCATCGGCTTCACGGCGACCGGCGGCGCCAGCACCGCCGGCTTCCTCACCCCGCTCTTCAAAGGGCCGAGCTTGACCAACTCGGACTTTCTAGCCCAGTCCGGAGCCGCGCGCAGGCCTCCCTTCTGCATGGACGAAAGCGCCTTGCCCTGCCGATCGACGCGCTTGCCCAAGACGCTTCCTCCCTGATGCGCGATGCAGTTGTCAGCGTGTCTTCAAACGCGGATCGCGCGCGCTCGTCAATAAGGCGCCTGCTCAATCAAAGCATGTTCCGCCGCGCACTGCCCGCCGTCCACCGGTGTGCCCGCCGCACGCAACGCCGCCAGTTCTTCCCGCGCCGCCACCATATCCGCCTGAAACGCCGGCTCCGCATGCAGCCGCGCCACGATGGCCGAGCCATTGATCTGGCCGGCCTGGATCGCGCTCAAGTTATGCGCCCCGCACACCACGCGGCTGTCCGCGAAGGAGCGGGCGCGCAGCAGCACGTCGTTGGCGCGGTCCGGCGCCAGCTCGGTGAGAATCAGGCCCACCGTCCAGCCCCAGGTGGCATGCCCGGACGGATAGTCGAAGCTGCGGCGCAGGCGGTCCTTGGATTGGCAGACGGCGCCTTCGTCGATCAGGAACGGGCGCTGGCGCTGGTTGGCTTGCTTGGCCGGGTCGGTGACGCGGACGCCATCCTCGTCCACCCGCTTGAGCAAGGCAGCCAGACGCGGCAGGCGCGCGGGGTCCATCGTCACGCCCATCGCGCAGCTGAAGTCGCGCAGCATGTCGGGCACTTCGAGGTTGACGTCGCTGGTGGCCAACGCCCAGCGCGGCGTGCCTTCCAGCTTGCGGGTGTCGCGGAATACCTGGCGGTCCGCCTCGTAGCGCGCGGAGCCGGCTTTCGGCGCGGCGGGCAGCACCTCGGCCATGTGCAGGGCGGCAGGGTCGGCGAGATAGCCCTTTGCTGCTTGCGCGGCAGGCATGGGGGTCTTCGCGGCGGGCGCGGCGCAACCGGCCAGCGCGGCGGCGAACAGCCACGCGGCGTGGCGGGCATGGAAGTGGGACGGGCGCATGCTCGGCTCCGGCAGGGGCAAGCGCCCATCACACAGCGGTTCTTGTCCCATCACAATAGGCAGGCGGGCCAAAGGTTTGTGCATCGCGCAAGCACCGGCCTGCCGTGCGTGCTATAGAAACGCCTTCCGCGCCGGCCGCCGCCGGCAACCGTGGGGAGCACGAGGCACGATGGCACGTCCCGCCACCCTGGCCGGCCTGGCGCCGTCCGCGGCGCATCCGCTGCTGGCGGACGACCCGCGCTACACGGCCGCCGAGTTCCCGCCGAACAAGCTGCTTTACCTGGCCCAGATGGCCGACGCCCTGGGCGTGGACAGCCGTCCCTGGTTCGCCGGCCTGGCGCTCAGCCGCACCCAGATCGCCGACCCCGCGCTGCGCGTTTCCTACCGCCAGGCCAGCCTGTTCGCGCGCCGCGCCCTCCAGGCGCTGGACGTGCCCGACGCCGGCCTGCGCATCGGCCGCGAAGGCACCATCGGCGGCTTCGGCCTGTTGGGCCTTGCCATGATGACCTCGCGCACGCTGGGCGACGCCATGCTCGCCGGCATCGCCCACCACAAGATCTGCGGCTGCCTGCTGGAACTCAACTTCGAGCAGCTCAGCGAGCGCGAAGTGGCGCTGGTGGCGTGGCCGCGCTTCGGCGACACCGAATTGCTGCCGTTCTTCTGCGAGGAACTGTTCGCCAGCTGCCTGATGATTGCGCGCGAACTGGTCGGCCCCGAGTTGCGCCCGGTGCGCGCGGAGTTCGGCTATCCGCGCCCGGCGTACGCGCGCGCGTACGAAGAACTGTTCGAATGCGAAGTGCGCTTCGGCACGCCGCAATGCCGCCTGCTGATCGGCACGCCGTGGTTGGCGCGCCCGCTGCCCGGCCACAATCCGCTCACCGCGAAGCAGGCGCTCGCGCTGTGCGCGCAGCAGCTGACGCCCGATGGCGGCGAGCCGCACCAGGAAATCGTCGCCGCGGTGGAACGCCTGCTGCGCAGCCGCCTGCGCCAGCAGCCACGTTTGCTGGACGTAGCGCGCACGCTCAACCTCAGCGAACGCTCGCTGCGCCGCAAGCTGGCCGAGAGCGGCCGCATCTTCCGCGAGATCCACGACCGCGTGCGCGCCGAACGCGCACTGGAACTGCTGCGCGCCGGCCAGTTGAGCGTGGCGGAGATCGGTTCGGAAATCGGCTTCAGCGACCCGCGCGAATTCAGGCGTGCGTTTAAACGCTGGACCGGCATGCCGCCGCAGAACGCACGCCACGCCGGCGACTGAGCTGCGCGGGGGGGCAAGCCGGACAAGTGCGGGGGGCAATGCAGCCGACCTGCCCGGTTTTCACGCAATCTTGCTTGTGGCGTGCCGCCGCAAGGCGTCTGCTCCGTCGATCGGGCCAGGGGAGCATGGCCCGTACCGGTGAACCACCGGGCATTACGCGATCGTGACCCACGTATCTCGTGCCGATTGGATTCGGAGGAGCCGACATGTCCCTACGCCGCACATCCTTGGCTGCCCTGCTGGGCGGCTTTCTGCTTTGCAATGCCGCGCCCGTGCTGCACGCCGAAGAAGGCGATTACACGCCGCTGCAGGTGCTGCTCAATCTGATCAGCCCGCCGAAGGCCGATCATCCGGTGACGCCGGATCAGCGATTGGGGCCTTACCCGTTATTGAGCAACCCGGCGGGTTTTGCCGATGGCTTCAAGCCCGGTGCTTTTGATCAATGGCAGACCATTCAACTGGCGCCGGAAACCGGGGCGATCTGCGGCAATGGTTCGCCGTATAAATTCTTCCTGCTGCGCAGTGCGCAGACCACCAATACCGTGGTCTATATGGAAGGCGGCGGCGCATGCTGGGATTACGGCAGTTGCACCGGCCAGTCGGGTATTCGCGGTGCGCGCAACCCTAATGGCATTCCCGATAACTACATGACCATCAATAACCCGGGCGCGCTGCTGGTCAGCCCGTTCGTGGGGCGGCTCAATCTGCTGGATCTGGTGAATCTGCTCAATGGCGAGTCGCCGCAATTGCAGCCATTGAAGACGCAGCAGTGGAATATCGTCTATGCGCCGTATTGCACCGGCGACATCTATTCGGGCGACCGGGTGGCGGTGTATCCGGATCCGAGCGGGCAGCATGAGCCGTTGATCTGGCATCACAACGGCCTGCGCAATGAGCGCGCGATGCTGGCGTGGCTGAAGGATCATTTGCCGCGGCCCGGCCAGATGCTTTCCACCGGTTGCAGCGCTGGCGGCACCGGCAGCCTTACCAACTATGCGGCACGCCGCAAGGATATGGGTTCGCCGCGTTCGTTCCTGCTCGATGATTCCGGGCCGATCTTCTCGGCACCGGCGGGCGGCAGTTCGACGGAGTATCCGTCCGCGCCGCTGTTCGCGCAGATCCGCCAGGCCTGGGGCCTGGATGCAGCGAACGGGCCGCTGAATACTCTGCAGCATTACCTGCCCACGTTCGATCGCAGCGATATGGGCAGCATCTATCCCGCGCTGTCCGCGGAGTTTCCGAACGACCGCCTGGGCCATACGCATTTCTGGCAAGACCTCAATTACTCCAGCTATTCGTATGAGCGCTTCTATCCGGAAATCGCCAATGCGCCGGACGAGGCAACCAAGGAGCGGCTGATTCACCAGCTGTGGGCGATCGACACCAGCCGGCTGCGCCAGACCACCGATGGCCTGAATAACTTCGGCGGTTATTTCCCGCAGTATCGCTCGCTCAACGAGAGCCACTGCACCACCATCGTGGATCTGCGCAATGGCGATATCCAGGATCAGCATCTGGAGCTGATCGACTTTATCAACAACGTGCTGGATGGACAGGGGCGCGTACTGCACGCCTCGGAGGCCAGCGATGCGGCGGACCGGGCGAAGCCGGTGAATCCGCTGTATGTGCTGGTGAATCAGTTGCTCAGTAACGGGTTGTGAGGTGAGACGGATGAAACCTGTGGTTGCCGTTGTGGCTGTGTGTGGCCTCGGCTTGGGCGGGCTTTGGCTTGCCTGGCCGGGGCCGCATCCGGCGGCACCGGTGCGTGCCGCTGCAACGGTAGCTGCGCCGCCACCGGTGGCGGCGATGGCGGACAGTGCGGTGGTACGCGAGTATCGGGAACGCGAGCGTTTTGGCGACGACGTGCACGATTTCTTCGCTCGCGCACGTTCGCTGGATCCGGTGGCGCGCCAACGGCAGGCGGACACCTTGCGTGAGGAGTTGCGCCAGCGCGAGGCGGATCGTTCGATCAGCGCGGGCGAGTCGATGAACCTGCAGATCGCCCTGGTGCGGGTGACGGTGGACGATCCGCAGGAGCAGGCCGATGCGCTCAACGCGCTGGGCGAGCAGTTCCGCGCACAGGCGGATCAGGCGAACCAGGCGTGGTTGCAGCAGTTGGCGGCCGATGCGCAATTTCAGCGTTACAAGCAGGATGAACGGCGGATCGTCGAGGCGGTGATGGCGATGCCGGTGATTCCTGGCGGCATGAGTCGCGATGCGTATCTACGTGAGCAGTTGCAGCAGGCGCGTGAGGCGGCGTATCGAAGATAGAACCCACCCAGCTATCGCAGCCCCACAACACCGTCATCCCGGCACAGGCCGGGATCCAGTAACGGGGCGCTAGATGGAGCGACGTGCTTCAAGGCCGCGCTGTTGACGCTACCGCGACAATCGAGCGCTGTCGCCACTGGATGATTCGCTTCGCTCACCCCTTCGGGGCCGCCCTACGGACGTTCTTCGCGCTGCGCGCTCGTCCGGCCTACGCCGGAATGACGGCGCTACAAATCGGATTCTCCCTACAGACAACCCTAAATTGCTCTGCTAGCGTGTTTGCGTTGCCCGCGCTGTGGTTTCGATGCGCGTCGCGGGCAACCATGGCAGCAATGTCGTGAGAGCGCGGGCCAAGGGTGGTGAGACACCCCTGACCCGCTAACCATCACCAACCCCAGGAGTTGATCATGGCTAAGCCAGATCATACGTCACTCGCGCGCTCGCTGATCCCCAAGGCGACACATCCTCCGACTAATCGGGCCGTCCGCATCTACCGCGGGCACGGTTGAAGAACCGCGGCCTAAGAGTTTTCGCAGGTAATAAATCCTAGCCGCGAAACCCGGCGCGTTGCCTCGTGCAACGGCGAAAGCGACCGAAGCCGCAACCCACTTCATCAATCAAGCCGCCCGGCGCCTGCCTTCCAGGCCGTCGGTCAATCCCGAGTCCGTATGGTCGCGGCACGCCGTGCTGTTCTGGCGACGTGCCGTTCTCGGAACGGGAGCGGCGTATAGCAAGGAGCTGCTTATGAACGACGTTTTCGGCGAACCGTGGATGGTCCGCCATACCTCTTATTACTC
This sequence comes from Dyella sp. SG609, assembly GCF_012275375.1. Taxonomy (GTDB): domain Bacteria; phylum Pseudomonadota; class Gammaproteobacteria; order Xanthomonadales; family Rhodanobacteraceae; genus Dyella_D; species Dyella_D marensis. The sequence goes on from NZ_JAAZQJ010000005.1 coordinate 158,626, forward strand.
CGACCCCGACGCCGGGCCGGACGCTTTGTTGAACGACGCCACGGAGTGGCTGCAGTACGCCTACAACGCCATCCGAGTACTGGCCGGGATGGCGCGCGAAGGCGGCGAAGTCGATACGGAGCATTTGCCGGTAATGCTGGAAGGCATCGCGACGTTTATCGACATGGGCACGCGTTGCGCGATGCTGGCGCATGGCCGGGTGCAGTGGTTGCAGTTACAGCACGAAACCACACCACCGCCAGCGTAGGTTGGGGTGAGCAAAGCGAACCCCAACAATGCGACGACCATCGCATGTTGGGGTTCCCCAGCCTTACCTACTTGCCGGATTGATACGAAATCCTGAAGAGATGCCGCTTTGCGCTTTCATCTTTTGTGTCAGGTAAGCCACGTACAGATCGGCGAACAGGACCGTCAGCAGTGATGCCGCCTTGAGGAGGGTGCTGAGGAGTCTGGCGATCTTTGCGCTCAGGGCAGGCAGCGGCATCGCTCGATGTTGGCCAAAAAAATTCTGCCCGAGATATTCCGGCCAGGACACTCACTCAAGACGGTCGGCGATAACCGGCGGGAAGAGGATGAAACGAGAATTCATATCCCATCTCGCCCAACTGCTGCTTGGCGGCATTGAGAATGCGCAACGCGCTCTCGCTAGGCTTGTACTGCTGCACCAATTCGATACGAATCGGAAAGCCCACTGCGTCGGGAAGCGACTCAAAGATCTGGCCGGATCGGATGAAATCGAGATAGCAGGAAATCTTGCGCTCGAACAGGCGAACATGCCCCTCCTCATCCTCCCAATCGAGATGATCGGAAATCAGAAGGACTGCCTTCCGGTCCAACTTGGATATTCCAAGCGAGTCGACGACGCGGTCATCTTCGATGGTCATCACGGTCCTTGTCAGCAGAACGGCTTGTCATCCCTGATTGCCAACTCGTACCACGAGTAGATGTCACCCAGCATTTCTTCAAGAGCCTCGGCCTCGGCCTTCAACTCTTCCGAACCACCTCCAGCCAAGGTCCTGACAGAGGCTGCCGTTTCCAACAGACTCCTTAGCGTGTCCCCTTGCACCAGCACGCCCGCGCCCTTCCTGCCTGGCAGCCGCATAACAGCGTTATTACCTGGGTCTGTAAGAAGCTCCACCTCAATAGTCTTCATCAGCTTCCGCCATCTATCTCGATCAGGACCCGGCAAGCATGCTAGATCAGGCAAGAACGAAGTGAGAGCAGTGGGTTGACGGGCAACTCATCTAACATCGCCCGTCCCAGTCCACACCTTGTCGATTCTTTAGTTTGAATACCATTCCTCGCTCTGGAACTCCAACGGAACTGGATCCTCACCTGGATCGATGCCTTGTGCCTCCAAACGCCGGAACCACTCGTCTCTCAAACTTTCAGGCAACCTGTCTCCACTCCATGGACAGAACGAAATTACAAGAGAGCTTGTTCCACCATCCAGTATTTTTTATTGCGTACTCACGGAACTTTGCCTTGAAAACCACCGGATAATCAGGATCGTCGCAAGCAATCCGCATAGATTCGCAGCAATGGCTGAAAGTACTCATAGCTCGATATCTCTTCCAGGTACGGAGCATCTAACGTCACCGTCCATATTTCCAGTTCGATGAACACCTACCGCCCGAAGGACCGCTTCAGAACCTGTTGCCCCTTTGCATCCATCAGATAGTGCACCTCCCGCTTGCCCGGAGGAGATCCCATTGCCAATTCATCGCCATCCTTGATTTGAGCAAAGAAGACGATCTCGATGCCGTCGGGCCTACTGTTGATCACAATCTGATATCCGCTCGACATGTATCCATCCAACTTAAATCTATCAATCGCGTTGAATATTGCCTGAGATCGATAGGGATCAAGTTGAATCTTTGAAGCTCCCGAACCCTCTGCATGGCCGAGACTCGCAAATAACAAGAAAGTCGTGAGTATGGATAGACATTTCATATAGCGCCCCTTGATTATTTAAGTGGAAGCTGCTCACCCACGTGCGCGTCATAGTAAAAGAATTGTTGACTTGGCGTTCCGAGATAGGAAATCCACCCATCTATTATCCCGGCGGCCTTCGCACTATTTTTCATATCAGTTTCGGAAAAATAGTCTGAATTAAACTCATCCAAGGTCGGATCCGTCACTGCTATCGGATCACCACCATTAATGAGATTTAACGTCACCCGCCCCTATTACCGGAGCAGCTGCAGATCGCGTGTGAAGCGGCGTACCGGCAATAAGCACCAACAACCCGAAACCGCTCCGCACCCGTCACCCCGGCCTACTCCACCCCCGAAGCAAGCCCGGAAACGAATCTGGCGATAGCGCTGGCACATTCCGCCGGAGCGGCCTGCAACAGAAGATGAGGACCTGGGATATCCACGACTTCGGCATGTGGAATGCCAGCAAGCACGTGCGCGCTCACAGACCGCGAAAACAGTCGATCATCGCTCGCCCTGAGATACAAGACGGGTATCGATATCGCCTCCAAACGAGATGAGACATCGGCCCTCAGTGCAGCCGCACCTCTGAAACGAAGCACCGAAGAGCTGACCGCCTGAAGCGATGCCCTGAGTACCTCGTCAAGTTCTCGAGTGGCCCAGCGCCCGAGCAGCACCCATGACAGCAGCGCGTGCGGCATCGGGCGAACAGGCGCAAAGCGCGTGAGCGAAGCTAACGGGGACAACCAGGGCATGGGGCTTTTCGAAAACGTTGTCGAGAGCACCAAACCAACCAACCCGGGCGGCCTGGAGGCAGCTATGGCGATAGCGACCGGGCCGGAGAACGACTGGCCAAGGAGTACATAAGGCAGCTCCTTCGGCAGGTCGTTTCGTACAAAGGATTCGAGCTCGTCGTATCCAAGCACCTGGTCAGGCGGATATGAAATCGACACAACGGATTCGAACGCAGCCCCCATGGACTCGGCAAACGCCGCCGACAGCAAGGCCAGTCCATCGAGCCCCGGGAGTACGACGAGTGCGGCTTTGTACGGAAGTGCGAGCGTTGGGATACTGCGCAAACCCATGCTGATGACACCTTATCCCGAATATGAGACTGGACGCGGTTAATTGGACCACAATCGTGGAGGCGATGCCGGCGATTCCAGGCGGATTGAGTCGAAATGAGTAGCTGCGTGAACGGTTGCAGCAAGCGCGCGAGGCGGCGTATCGATGGGCGCCTTGGCCTGGCAAGGAGTTGCTCATGAATATCTATGGCGAACCATGGATAGTCCGTCACGCCACTTATTACTCCGATCCTGAAGCGGGACCGGACGCCCTGTTGAACGACGCCACCGAGTGGCTGCGCTACGCCTATAACGCGATTCACCTGTTGGCCGAACTGGCCCACGAGCGGGGCATCGCTGACATGCAGAGGCTGCCGGTAATGCTGGAAGGCATCGGCGCGTTTATCGACATGGGTGCGCGTTGCGCAACGCAGGCGCATCTGCGCATGCAATGGCAGCAGGTACAACAAGAAACAGAACCCACGAGGTGACCCACCCCCACCCGTCATTCCGGCGCAGGCCGAAATCCAGTAGCGAGGCGCCGCATGGAGTGCCTGCCTTCAAAGGCCCGCTTTTTAAACGCCCTCGCGAACACCAGGCACGATCGCCACTGGATTCCGGCCTGCGCCGGAATGACGACAACCCAACCTCGCGACACCCTCCGGACTCCCCCTCCCCTCCGGGGAGAGGGCTGGGGTGAGGGACCGGCCGGAGCGATGCGCCAAAAGCCACTCAATCCGCCACATTGACCGCCGACAACACCTGGCAACGGCCGCAGCCAAGCAGCTAATTATGCCGTCCGTTATCACCCGCCGATCCATCGCTGGTATGAGCGCGAACGCACACGCAGACATCGTGTCGTTGCCATCAAGGCCGTTGCACACAAGCTGGCCAGAGCCTGTTATCACATGCTGCAGGAGGATACGGTGTTCGATCCGATCCATGCCTTCCGATGATCATGCTGACGGTCGCAGGCCGGAAACGGGGTATGGCCTTTGAGCCAGCCACTCTGAAAGGTCGCGACCGTCGGCACCCGTGTTGGACGCAGGACCGCACGCGGACCGAGCCACCAGCCCGAGACTCTGTGCGACGCACGACGCGCACCTGGACGGACTCCGCGATGACCACTGAGTGTTTGGGTACATCGGAGCCGCCATGCGGCTCCAACCAGAAGGGTGACTGGCGCGATCCTGGCGCCTACGGCAACACACCGGCTGGCGGTCAGCGGCAAGACGGGTGGACACTCCTCGCTATCGCCGGGGATGGGCACTTATGTGCTTATTGACCCCGGCGGCGAAATTGTGACCCCGTTGCCGTGGTAAATGCCTGAGATGGAGGCGTGCTTAACTACCTCCCCCCCTTATCGAAGCTGCCCGAATCTGACTCCGTTGCTGGTCCCGATACCGTGGACGCAGCCAGTATCCAGGGCACCTCATTTGCCATGTATATCTTTCACATATTTCGTAAATTCGTCCTTATTCACGACGAACTTATGGTCACCAAACCTCACCACACCATTAGCGTCAATAAAATACACCTCGGTGGGCGAGTAAATGATTTTCGCCCGCACATTACTCTTCTGATAAAATTCCGAATCCTTTCTCGGCAAAAGCATGGAGCGAAATACTTTCTTGTCAATCGTGTAACGGCAAGGACCTTTACTACCGATCTCTTCTTCATTGCGCCCAATTGCTAGACCGACTCGAAAATCGATAAAGCAAACCAAAGCGCTTTGCTCAGAAGGTGCTTTGAGATCCTCCATCGCAGCGGCACCAGATGAAAGCCCGATCAGCGCTAATCCAATAACGGTTAGTTTTTTCATTTTTGGCAGTCCGGATTGTAGCGGGTTCGAAGCGGCAACCCCATTTCGCGTCGAATAGGGTTCTCAATCATTCTTACATTGTCACCTAACGGATCCTTCTGGGTATTATTGTCCTGATATCCCCAAGCATGACCTAGCTCATGTCCGATTAGTACAGGCAAGGAAATAGTCTGCATCCCAGCAGTTGTCGGAATCAACGGAAGGTCACCCATCCCAATGAGTACGGCATGATTATACCCCTCGCAACCCTTATAGTCAGGAGAGGGACAATATCCGTTAGCTATCGCCTGATCGCTCGTATACCTTATTTGGTACTCAATGGGAGACTTCTCGAGATCGGCATTTATGCTACGAGCCGTCTCGGATCGCCTATTTAACTCGGCGTATGCGTTCATTAAAGTGCGAGCCCTTTTTGGATCACCCTCCACAACCTTGACAATTAGTCCGCTGGGATCGGCACTCACAAGCGGATTATTGGAGACATAAGCATACGTATCCGCCCCACCCACCAAGCCAATCGGATCACTCTGAAGATAACGCCCCGTGGCGGAATCGTAAGCGCGATTGATATTGTCGTTTAATCCAGCCTCGGCATCACTGTACTGTCCAGGGAAGCGCAAATTGAACGGGTACCCGCTACTTGAAGTAGGCTGCTTTTCCCCGAATGCATTGCCTTGGTAGGCCCACTGCCACTGCACCACTCCCGAATCATCCCTCACCATCCGCGGCGTACCCAACCCGTCCGCAGTCACATAGCTCGCCTTGGCCGTCGCCCCAACACCATCGACTACCGCCACCGGCAGCCCATTCATCCAGATGTAGTCGCGATTCGTCGTGCCGTACTCGCTCAGCAGCTGGCTACCTTCGTCATAAGCAAAGCGCTCGGCCACCACCTGCGGCGCCGTCACCGCCTTCGCAATCCGCTGCCCCATCGCGTTGTAGCTGTAGTTGGCCACAGTCTGGCCATTCCGCTGCACCACCGTCATCCGGTTGCGCCCGTTATAGCCATAGCCAAACGCATCGCCGCCGGTAGAGTTCCCGGTGGTATTGCCGTTGGCGTCATAGGTGCGTGCGCTGCTGCCGATGCTGGTAAGCCAATGCGTACCGCTCTGGTACCCATAGGTGCCGGTAGCGAGACCACTGGCGCTCTTGCTCAGGCGATCACCCGTCTTGTTATAGGTGTAGGCCTCGATCGCCGTGCCGGTGGCATCATTGATGGAATTCAACCGATACAGCGCGTCATAGCGATACGTCTCCGTAGCCGGACTGGCCCCCGCCACATCGCCAAGCGCCGTAATATTGCCCATCACATCCCTGGCGAAATGCAGGTTGAGCGGCGCGCTCACAACATCGGTCAACGCATAATTCGCGTCGTAGGTGCGCGTAACCTGCTTGCTGTAGCCGATCTTCCCCAGCATGTAGCTCGTTATGGGGCCGAGCGGCATATAGGTGACTGAGTAGACGATCGTATTCGTCGTTCCAGCAGCCGTCAGCGCCACCGACTGCACCCTTCCGACGATATCCCGCGTATAGGTGACCACCACGCCACTGGGATAAGTGAGCGTCGCCAGCCGATCGGCGAGGGTATAGGTATAAGCCACCACATCCGTCTGCGTGCCCTGCGTCTGGCTCTTGCGCACCACGTTGCCGCGCACGTCATAGCAGTAGGTCGTGGTTACGTTGGCTTCCACCACCCGAGTCAGACGGCCAATGGGGTACGAACCTGTGCAGCCCGTAACGCTATCGGCCTCGTCGTAGTACCAGGCGACATTGTCGGCCGCCTGCGGGTACGTCGCCGAAGTACGCCGGTTCAGCGCATCGAACGTCTGGGCGACCTGGACGCCACGCGCGTCAGTCACCGAAATGGCGTTACCCGCCTTGTCGACGATGGCGCTGGAATTGCCCGTATCCGGACTATGCAATCCGACCTGATCGCCAAACGCGTTATGGTCGTACAGCGTGTTCAGCGCATCCGGATCGCCAACGCCCGCCATCCTGCCGAGCGCGTCGTACTGATACACCGTCTGCGCATTGCGCGTCGCCTGATCGCTGCCGTTGAAATCCTCGGTGGCACCCACCACGCGATTCAAAGCGTCATAGTCGCGCTTGAGCTGGACATTCAAGCCGTCGGCCGCATGCACCAGATTGCCGTTGGCGTCGTAGCTGTCCGTATACGCCGCGCTCATGACGCTGCGATTGAGTGCGTCCTGCACGCCCGTAAGCTGCCCCAAGGTGTTGTACGAGCGGGTCAGGCTCCGCGTCACGACGCCGTTGTTGGCATTAGCCACCTGTTCCTTGATGCGGTTGCCCGCCGCATCCAGCGTGAAGTTCACATACTCGCCGTTGCCGTTGCGGATCTGCGTCAGGCGGTGCGCGGAGTCATAGCCGTAGGTGGCGGTGACATTGTCCGGGTCGGTCACGGTGATGACGTTTCCGGCGTTGCTGTAACCGTACTGGGTGACGGCATCCTTCGCGGACGCCGACCCGTTGGCATTGGCGCGCACCGTGCGGCTGAGCAGCCATCCGCGGGACTTGTACGTCAGGTCAGTGATGACCCCATTCGGATCGACCGTCCGCGTGGGCCGCCCACTCTTGTCATAGGCAGCAAAGGTAATGACCTGGCCGAGCGCATTCGTCACTGACTTGAGGTCACCGTGCTGCCACTGCGTGCCGTCGGTGAGGTAGTACTGATAGGTCGTGGTCTGCGCGATATCGGTACGCGGACCGGTGGCGCTGAGCATCAGGCCGACCAGCGGACACTGCACGGCATCCACGGCCGTGCAATAGGTATAGGTGGTACGGCGTACGCCCTCCGGCGCCGTGCCGGTATTCGAACAGATGTAGCCCGCGGCGGAGACCGCACCGGGATCGATCTCGCAATAAGCCAGCACCTGGCCCATCGTGTTGTATGCCCATCCCGTCGAGGCAACCGCGTGACCCTGGCTATCCAGCACGCGCCGGCTCAACGGGCGCCGGAGCTGGTTGTCCCACACCGTGGTCGTGGTGCGCTGGTCGCTGGTGCCCACCGCTTCGACGGTCTGCAGCAGCAAGCCGTACTGGTCGTAAGTGACCTGCGTGGTGACACCCTTGAAGTCCACATACGTCGCCGGAAAACCACGGCTGTCGTAAGTGCGGCTCTTCCAGCGCTGCCCGCAATCGGGGCTGCACGGTGCGTCCATGGAGCTGACGCGCGCCAACCCTGCGACCGACGACATGCCGATCTTCACCGTATTACCCAGCGGATAGGTGACGGAAGCGGAACCGTCGGCGTTATAGGCAATCCGGGTAGCGCCCACGCCGCCGGCGAAGGTGGACGACGTTGCCCGGCCTGCGTCGTCGTAGGTGATGGTCTCGTAACGCGCGCCGTTCTCGTCCTGGATGCCGGTCATCGCATTGGGCAGGCTGGTCTGCCCGATATAGGCGGCTTCGTTGAAACCATAGAGACGATAGTTGGAGTCGGGATACGTCACCTGGGCCAGGTTGCTGCTGGCCGTGACGTAGTAGTAGTTAAGCGTTTTATTGTCCGGCAACGTGATGGAGTTCAGGCGCGCGGAGCTGTCGTAGTAGAAAGTCAGCTTCCGGCCTTTGGAATCGGTGACGGTCTTGAGCAGCCCCAAGCGGGGGTAGTACGTCGACGTCGTCGTGCTGTAGGTCAGCGTGATGCCCTGGCCATCCTGTCCAAGCACCTGGATCAGCTTGCCGGTGCTGTCATAGGTTTCCGTTTCGCGGCTGCCGCCGATAAACACCGAATAGCCGGTAAGCACGCCCTGGCCGTCGCGGATTTCCGCCAGCTGGTCCACCGGAAGATCCGTCGCCCAGGCGCTGCCCGACTTGGTGAACGTCTCCTGCTTGCCGTCCGGCCGCAGCATGATGATGGTCGCCACCGGCGTGCCGATCAGGCGCAGCGAGCGGTCGAAGCTATGGCGCCAGCGGAAACCGAGATTGGCTGGCGCCACCGCGCCGCTGCTGTTGTAGAAGCGGCGGAAGGTCAGCCAGTAGCTGGCGGTGTAGTCATCTTCCTGCAGGTAGTAGCTGCCCGTGCCGGCATCGATCGGATCGCCGACCTTGGGCGAACCCATGGCCTCGGCGCAGGACGAACCATTGGCATTGCCACTCGCACCGGAACCGCTGCCGCTGCCGCCGCCCGGCGAACCCAGGCCGCCATCGCACGGCGCGCCGCTGCCGAGATTCCTGGCCACGTCGCCGCCGAAGCGAACGGCGCTGACCGTGCCCGGCTTGCAACCGGTCACCGCCGTCCAGGCGCCGCTGAAACTGGCCCCGTCCGCCGTCACATTGAGAGTGGACGTGGTCTGGCAAGGCGTATTCGTGCCGGAACCCCGCGCAACCACCGACGCATCGCTCAAGGTCAAGGTGCTGCCGGACACCGTGCCGGTGACGGACCAGGTGTACCAGTTGGTTGCACCGTTCGCCTGCGGCGTCGTCTTCCGGGTTCCGGTGACGTTGCCGCTATCGTCCTGCCGCAGGTCGTACTCCTCTTCCCATGCCGCGGCGGTTGCATCGCCAGGCGCCTGCAGGTTGCCATGCCACAGCCCGGTCACATTGACTGTCGCAGTCGCGGCAGCGCTGGCAACGGCCTGCCGCTGCGCCAGCCGCGGAGCCACGGCGGGGCTTCCGCTGTAGTCCTGGGCATGCGCCGCGGAGACGGCGAGCATGGCCATGCAACCGAGCGCGAACGCTGGCTGCCTGAAGAAGCGGTACAGGCGCTCGCGAACCGAGCGCATCGAGATGGCGCGCAGGCGCGCGCGGACAAGGCTGGTCACCCATCACTCCTTTGACGGTCAAGCGTTCCAATCGCATGTGGCCCGGCTGGCGGCGCCCCTTGTGCAACCAGGGGAAGGACGCTCGCGAACCCTGCTCAAGAATGTCGAAGGTTTGCAAAGACTGCGTGAAGGATTGGTGGTGATCTCAGCTTCCGGCCTCTGCACCCGGCGATCGCGCCGAGGCCAGATATCACCCGGGGCCACATCCCCACGTTGGCCGCTTTGCCCCCCACCCCCTGGCGGTTCCCCCCTCCCCCCGCCGTAAGCCTTGCGCAACAGTAGCCCGTCGATTCGGTTTCCTGGGGAGGCTCGCCGGACATGCGCAAGTTGCTACTCACGGTCGCGCTCGGCGCGGCCCTCGCCGCGTGCAGCGGCCACGATCAGTCCACCGCCCAGAACGAAGGCGGCGACGCCTTCCAGGCCAAGCTGCAGCAGCAGTTGCTGGATGCCAAGGCGGGCAGCGTGATCGAGATTCCGGCGGGGCATTACCACCTCAATCGCGGCCTCAGCCTGCGCACGGACGGCGTGACCATCCGCGGCGCGGGCAAGGACAAGACGGTGCTGTCGTTCAAGGGCCAGGTGGTGGGGCCGGAAGGCCTGCTGGTGAATGCCAGCGACTTCACCATCGAGAACCTGTCGCTGGAAGACACCAAGGGCGACGCGCTGAAGATCAACCAGGGCAAGAACATCACCATCCGCGGCGTGCGCGTGGCGTGGACCGATGGCCCCAAGACCACCAACGGCGCCTACGGCCTGTATCCGGTGAAGACCGAGAACGTGCTGATCGAGGACTCCTCGGTCACCGGTGCGTCGGACGCCGGCATTTACGTGGGCCAGTCGAAGAACATCGTGGTGCGGCGCAACCGCGCCGAGCAGAACGTGGCCGGCATCGAAATCGAGAACTCGATCGATGCGGACGTGTACGACAACGTCGCCACCGGCAACACCGGCGGCATCCTGGTCTTCAACATGCCCAACCTGTCGCAGGCCGGCAAGGCCACGCGCGTGTTCAAGAACCAGGTCAATGCCAACAACCTCGACAACTTCGCCGCCAAGGGCGCGGCGGTGGCGAGCGTGCCGGCCGGTTCCGGCGTGGTGGTCAACTCCAATGACAAGGTGGAGATCTTCGACAACGACATCGCCGACCACCGCACCGCGAACGTGATCATCTCCAGCTACTTCTCCACCAACTACTACAACACCAAGGGCGTGGCGGCCGACTACAACCCGTATCCGAAGGGCATCTTCGTCTACGGCAACCGCTTCAAGGGCGGCGGCGAATCGCCGGACGGCATGAAGCTGAAAGTGTTGAAGAGCGCCGTATACGGCATGAGCGGCCGCTTCCCGGACGTGCTGTGGGACGGCTATGCCGACACCAAGCACGGCCCGGTCGGCGCCAACGACCGCATCTGCATCGCCGGCGCCAATGGCGTGCTCAATGCCGACGGCCCGAACGACTACAAGAACCCCAGCACCGACACCAAGCCGTACGAGTGCACCTTGCCGAAGCTGCCGCCGGTCGTGCTCGACGCGGCCAAGTCCTGAGGCGGTGGCGATGCGCAAGCGGTTTCTGCAAGGCGCCTTCGCGCTGCTGGCGGCGGTTGTGCTTGCCGGTTGCCAGCAGGGCATGGCGCCGGTGGCGTTCCACGCGGACGGCCGTCCGCCGAAGCTGAGCGACTGGCACGTGGTGGAAGCACGCGGCGGCAAGCTGGTGCTCAACCAGGGCGTGGTGCCGTACGACCTCAACACGCCGCTGTTCACCGACTACGCGCACAAGCTGCGCACGATCTGGATGCCCAAGGGCACGGCGGCGAAGTACGACGCCACCGACACCTTCGACTTCCCGGTCGGCACGGTGATCAGCAAGACCTTCTATTACCCGAAGACGGCCGACGGCAAGGCCGGCGACGTGGCACGCAGCTACGACAGCGCGCACGACTTCGCCGGCGAAGGGCTGGATTTGTCCAAGGTGCATCTGGTGGAAACGCGCATCCTGGTGCATCGCGCGGACGGCTGGGCGGCGATTCCTTATGTATGGAACGACGCGCAGACCGAAGCCGACCTCGCCCGCACCGGCGCGGTGCTGCCGCTCACCCTGGTGGCGGATGACAAGTCGCGCGAAGACTTCAACTACGTGGTGCCCGACGAAAGCCAGTGCTCCAGCTGCCATGCGCAGGACTGGGTGTCGCGCAAGATCCATCCGATCGGCCCGAAGGCGCGCCATCTCAACCGCGACTACCACTACGCGGACGGCACGCAGAACCAGCTCGAACATTTGATCAAAGCAGGCTATCTCACCGGCGCACCCGCCAGCGCGCAGGCGCCGCGCAATGCCAACTGGATGGACGAGCACGCCGCGCTCGATGCCCGCGCACGCGCCTACCTCGACATCAACTGCGGCCATTGCCACAACGCCAAGGGCGCGGCCAACACCACCGGCCTGACGCTGGAAGCCAGCGCGCCGGAAGACCGCCACCTCGGCATCTGCAAACCGCCCGTCGCCGCGGGCCGCGGCACCGGCGACCACCTGTTCGACATCGTGCCCGGCCAGCCGGACGACTCGATCATCGCCTACCGCATGGCCTCGGCCGACCCGGGCGAGATGATGCCGGAACTGGGCCGCAGCACCGTGCACCGCGAGGGCGTGGCGCTGATCAAGGCCTGGATCGCGGCGCAGCAAGGGGGCTGCGTCACGGTGCGCTGAACACACACAAGAACCAGCACGGCGACCGCGTGGGGACGCGGCGCCGTCCACGAGGGGAGAACCGCCGATGAGCATCCGTCCACGTCCGCTGTCCGCCGCGCTGCGCCAACTGCTGGGAGGCACCGCACTGCTGCTGTGCGCGCAGATCGTCCATGCCGACGACCAGAACGCCGCGCCCGCCGCGCAGGACCAGGCCGACCCGAACAAGGCCAAGCTGCTGGACAACATCACGGTGACGGCGCAGAGCCGCAGCCAGGAAATGCAGTCGGTGCCGATCCCGCTGCAGATCGTCACCGCCAAGCAGGTGGATACGCTGGCGGCGACCGACCTGAGCAAGATGGATATGTTCGTACCGGGCCTGGTGGTCAGCGCCGACCAGCCGACGCAGCCGCGCTACCAGTTGCGCGGCATCGCCACCAGCGACTTCGGCGTCGGCACCGAGCCGGCGGTGGGCGTGTATATCAACGGCGTGTACGCCGCACGCTCCGGCGGTGCGCTGCTGGCCTTCAACGACTTGGCGCGCATCGAGGTGCTGAAGGGGCCGCAAGGCACGCTGTTCGGCCGCAACGCGGCAGCCGGCGCCATCTCCATCGTCACCAACGAGCCGACCGATCGCTTCGAAGGCAAGGCGCGCCTGCGCGTCGGCAACTACGGCAAGGTCTATGGCGACGCGCTGCTGAACCTGCCCATCAACAAGGACATGGCGCTGCGCGTCAGCGCGTACGACAACCAGAGCGACGGCTGGGTCAAGGACGCCGCCAGCGGCAAGCGCTACGGCGAGGACAACGACTGGGGCACGCGCGCGGTGTTCCGCTGGAACCTCACGCCCGACACGCGCATGCTGCTGTCCTGGGATCACGAGAAGCTCAACCAGCCGCCGCATCCGGCCTTCGGACTGGTGCCGCTGTCCAACGATACCAACCAGCGCCCACCCTTTCCGGCCGATCCCGCCACCTATCTCAACCCGCTGCACGCACCGCTGTACAACGACTCGGTGGGCGGCCGCGAATCGCGCACGTTCGACGGCGTGACGCTGAGCTTCGACCACTCCTTCAGCTGGGGCAGCCTGGTGTCCACCACCGCGTGGCGCGGCTTCGACACGTTCAACCGCGGCGACTACGACGGCACCAACCATATCGTCAGCTATCTCGATACCACCAATATCGAGCACAACAACAGCTGGTACCAGGAGTTCAAGCTCTCCGGCACCACCGGCATCGCCGACTGGGTCGGCGGCGTGAGCTACTACCAGGAGCAGGCGCGGCAGACCAGCCAGACCAATATCTTTACCGACAGCCTCGACACGCTGGCCAACAACATCATGGGCGTGGGCACGCCGCTGACCGACATCAGCAACGCGCTGGCGGGTTTTGGCTTGCCCTACACCTTGCTGGGCGATCCCTGGCACGAGGCGATAAGCAACGTCGGCAAGTTCAAGGCGTATGCGGCGTTCGGCGACGTGATCTGGCACGTCAGCGACCGTTTCAACATCACCACCGGCATCCGCTACACGCGCGACCAGAAAACCTTCTCCTGGTACAACATGCCGCGCAGCGCGCCGCAGTTCGACGGCACCGTGCAGGCGCTGGACCAGGCCGGCGTGCTGGCCATGCTGCCGCCGGAAGCGCAGATGGCGCTGGCGGCGTTCGGCAACAACGTGATCTTTACCGACGCCGTGGGCGTGCCGGTGCGCTTCCACAACACCTGGAACAACGTCAGCCCGCGCCTGGTGCTGGATTACAAATTTGCGCCGGACGTGATGGGCTACGCCTCGGTAACCAAGGGCTACAAGGCCGGCGGCTACAACAGCGTCCAGGTAGGTTCGCGCTTCGCGCCGGAGAAGGTGATCAATTACGAAGCCGGCCTGAAGACCACTTTCCCCGAGCACAACCTGATGCTCAACGGCTCGGTGTACTACTACCGCTACGACAACAAGCAATCGCTGAGCCTGGACCCGAACAGCGCCGGCTCCGGCGTGCCGCGCTACCTGGTCAACAGCACCGACCAGGAAGCCAAGGGCCTGGAACTGGAAGCCCTATGGCAACCGGTGCGCGACCTGCGGCTGAACTTCACCGGCGCGTACATCGATGCCACCTACCGCAAGGCGGTGGCCGATTCCGGCGCGGTGCTGACCGGCCAGCCCACCGGCGAGCCGCGCTTCTCCTACACGGCGGGCCTGGCCTATACGTGGCACAACGTCGCCAGCGGCCAGCTGGAGTTCAATCTGAACTACGCTTACCGCGGCAAGTCCCGCTGCAACGACGACTCACGCCTGCAGGGCGAGTGCATCATCAGCCCCAACTTCAAGGTGGGCGAAGCGCAGAAACGCACCGACGCACGCCTGGACTGGCATGCGCCGGGCGACCGCTGGGGCGTCGCGCTGTATGCAAGCAACCTGTTCAACGACCGCTACGTGACCGGTGTGGACAACATCACCGCCACCGTATTCGGCACCCCGTACGCCAACATCACGCCGCCGCGCATGTGGGGCGTGGAATTCCGCGCCAAGTTCTAGACCGATGACCATCGAACCGCTCGACCTGAAGCTTCAACTCCAGCGCATGCGCGAAGCCCACGCACGCGAGCCCGCGCCGGGCTGGTCCGGGCGCGCCGCGCGCCTGCGTGCCTTGAGCGATCTGATCACGCAGCACCGGGGCGACATCGCGGAGGCCATCCACCAGGACTTCGGCGGCCGGCCGGCGCAGGAGACCGATCTGCTGGAGGTGTTTCCCAGCCTGTCGGCGATCCGCCACGCGCTGGCGCATGGCCGGCGCTGGATGAAGCCGAAGCGCAGTTGGCCGGGCCTGCTGTTTCTGCCGGCGCGCAACGAGATCCGGCCGCAGCCCTTGGGCGTGGTGGGCATCATCGTGCCGTGGAATTACCCGTTGTTTCTCGCTGCCGGCCCGATGGTGGATGCGCTGGCGGCCGGCAACCGGGTGATGGTGAAGATGAGCGAGTACACGCCGCATTTCTCGGCCTTGTTCGCGCAATTGGCGGCGCGGTATTTCAAGCCGGAGGACGTGTGCGTGGTGACGGGCGACGCGGATGTCGCGCAGGCGTTCTCCGCGTTGCCGTTCGATCATCTGTTGTTTACCGGCTCCACCGCGGTGGGGCGCCATGTGATGCGCGCGGCTTCCGCCAATCTCACGCCGGTAACGCTGGAGCTGGGCGGCAAGTCGCCGGCGATCGTCGGGCCGGGTGCGCGCTTCGAAAATGCAGTGGAACGTATCCTGGTCGGCAAGCTGTTCAATGCGGGGCAGACCTGCATTGCGCCGGATTACGTGTTGCTGCCGCGCGGGCGCGTCGACGAGTTCGTCGCTGCTGCGCGCGAGGTTGCCGCACGCCTGTACCCGCAACCGGTGCGCAACGAGCAGTACGCCAGCATCATTTCGGAACGCCAGTATCGGCGCCTTGCCGCCTTGCGCGATGACGCGAAGCGCGATGGCGCCACGGTCACCTTGATGGGCGGCGACGCCGACGACGTACCGCGGCGGCGCATGACGCCGGCCTTGCTCACCGGCGTCAGCGAAAGCATGGCGGTGATGCAGGAGGAGATCTTCGGCCCGCTGCTGCCCCTGGTGCCCTACGACGACATCGACCAGGCCATCGCCTACGTCGCCGCCCATCCGCACCCGCTGGCGCTCTACCTGTTCGAGGAAGACGGCGCCCTGGTCGACCGCGTACTCGCCCGCACCACCGCCGGCGGCGTGACCATCAACGACACGCTCTACCACATCGCCCAGCATGAGCTGCCGTTCGGCGGCGTGGGGCCTTCCGGCAGCGGCGGCTATCACGGCGAAGCGGGCTTCCGCACGTTCTCGCATATGAAGTCGGTGTTCCGGCAGGCGCGGGTCAATGGCGCGGGCCTGCTCAATCCGCCGTATGGCGAACGCTTCCGGAAGATGCTGGCGCTGATGCTCAAGCGCGGCTGACGTAGGTTGGGGTGAGCCAAAGGCGAACCCCAGCAACGTATGCCACCTAAGAATCGTCGGAATCTGCTTCTGTCCTTCGCTTTTAAGGAGAAAGCTTATTGAGTACGAGGACCCCTGTTCGGAGTATCCGAAGCCCCATAGCAGGCTTCATGCCGACAAGGAGTTTATCGACTCATGTCCCCGCACAGGCTCTTCCTCGCCTTGCTCATGCTGCTGTGCATGCTTCCACTGCATGCCCTGGCGGCACAGAACGATCTCGTCGTCAGACTCCGCAGCCCGGACTCCCTGAGCGCCAGGGAATCTGGCCGGGTGATCGTCTCGATCACCAACAAGAGCTCAAGAGTCCTGCTCCTGCCGAGGGTCAAGACACCGCTTTTCAATCCCGACGATCACCTGATGAATAACTTCATGACGGTGCTCGATGCCAACGGCAAGCAAGCGAAGTTCATCGGGCGCTTTGTCACTCTGGTGTTCGAGGCGAAGCATTATTTCTACGTAGCCATCCAGCCAGGGCAGACGCTAGACAGGGAAATCGACCTCGCCCAGGACTATGACTTGCGCGCAGGCGGGGTATTTCGCGTCAGCTACGTGCAGGACTACGGCGAGACGGATCTTTATGAATCCGATGATTACGCGCCGTACAAATCCGCGAGCAACGAACTCACTATTTTCATCAGCAAGGCACTTATCCGCACGAACGCCAAGACAGGCGCGGAAAGAATCCGGTACACCCCGCCAAAATGCGACATTGAAGAACTAGCCGCCATTTCCAGGGCCGTATACAACGCCGCTTGGTGGAACTATGAGGCGTGGAACTTACTGGCGGATAACGTCGATATCGAGGAGCGCGAAGAAGAGGTCGAAGGCCGCCCTATCACCCTGGTTCGATGGGGAATGAAGGCAACTCCTGACTATGTATTCTGGTTTGGTGAACCAGACCGGGACGAAGGTTTTGCCGAAGAACTTCTTGGCTATCCCGACCACAATCGAACTGATTTCAAACCACTGGGCGTGGTAAGCGCAGTTTGGGATGCGCTCTTTTCCACACCTTTTCATTGCGGCTGCGACCCAGCCAAGTACGACGATCGCCAGACCTTAGCTTGGGCAAATCAGTCGGAAGGCGCGATCAATTACTGCAAAGCCTTTTTCAGCGCGCCGCCTGACCGCCCCTCTGGTCAGTCCATCACCGTGCTGCATGAAATCAGCCACCTTCTTTCCGATCCAAACCTGGTGACATCGGACTACGCCTATGGCCGCAAGCAGGCACATGCGCTCTCGCTATCCAACAGGACGCAAGCCACCCGCAACGCCGACAACTACAACTTCTATATTGAGGCGATAAACCACGTCCACTGATCGCCCATAAAAAAACCTCCCCGCTCGCACGGGGAGGTTTTTATCGTTCCGCTTGCCGCAATACTTAGAACTTGTACTGCGCCGACAAGCTCAGCAGGTTGCCGTAGTCGTCGGAGCTGCCGGTCAGCACGTCGTTGGTCGCGCTGATGGCGCCGTTCATGTGCGCTTCGTTGACGAAGATGTGCGTGTAGCCGGCATTGATCTCGAAGTGCTCGCTGGCCTTGTAGCCCACGCCGAACGAGAGGAACTTGCGGGTCGAGTCCGGCACGCGCGGGCTGCGGGTGGCGGCGTAGGTCGGGGTGGTGTCCACCGAGACGCCGGCGCGCAGGGTCAGCTTGTCGTTGACGTAGTAGTCGCCACCGACGGCGGCGTACCAGGTGTTGCGCCAGCTGTAGTTTTCCACGCTCGGCGGCTGCGCCGGGTTGCCGTAGTTGACGCGCAGCTGCTTGAACACGTCCCACTTGGTCCAGGCCAGGTCGAAGCCGATGCCGAACTTCTCGTCCTGGTGCCACACGCTGGCGGTGGCGGTGGCCGGGGTGGTGAAGTCGGCGGTGCCGGTGGTGTGGGTGAACGGCACGCCGCCGGCGCCGGCCAGCAGCGCGGCCACGGTCGGGTTGGCCAGCAGGGCCTGCACGTTGGTCGGGACGGTGAAGTTGCCCGTGCCTTCCAGCTTGTGGTCGATCTTGGCGCGGTAGTTGAAGGCGATGCGGTCGTTCGGGGTCAGCTTCCAGTAGCCGCCCAGCTGCCAGCCGTAGCCCCAGTCGTCGCCCTTGATGCGGGCCAGGCCGTCGCTGCCCGGGGGCACCACCAGGCCGACCTGCTGGCCCAGCGCCGCCGCCTGCGCCGGCGAGATGGCGCCGGCCTGCGCGGCCTGCTGCACCAGGCCCAGGCCCACGCTATTGAAGTTGATCGCGCTGGTCAGCTCGGCGCTGGTGCGCTGGGCGATGAAGCTGGCGCCCACGGCGAAGTTGTCGGTCACGTCGAACGAGGCGGACAGCGTGCCGTCCAGCGACTCGAACTTCGACTTGATGCCGTTGTAGCGGCCGACCCAGTTGCGGTCGTATTCGGTGAGGAAGCCGAACGGCACCGAGAAGCCGGCGCCGATGTGCACGCGGTCGCTCACCTGGGTGGCGAAGAACAGTGCGGGCACCGGCATGGTGGTGCCGGCGTCGCCGCCGTTGCCGCCGCTGATCGGGCGGCCCAGGGCGTCGTGGGCGCTGCCGCTGAACTTGGTGCCGAAGTTGATCGCGGTGACGTCGGCCTGGAAGTAGGTGCCCTTCAGGTCGGTCATCGCGGCAGGATTGTTGACCACTACGGAGACGTCGCCGCCGGCCGTCGCCGAACCGGCGTAGGCGCGGCCCATCGACTTGGCGCTGTTTTCCTTGAGCTGGAAGGCGCTGGCTTCGGCGCGCTGCGGCGCGACCAGGGCGCCGGCCACGGCCAGGCTCAGGGCGGCGAAGGCGAGCGGGCGGGCCGCGCGCTTGAAGAAGAGAGAATTCGGCATCGGAAGCTCCTGCTTATCGTTAGTCCGGATCGGGGCACACAGTAAGGGGCTGACCGGTAAGAAAATTCATACGCGCGTTTGACATCCCCGGGCGGCACTGTGCCGTCTTAACGAAAGCCTTGCAAGTGCGGTCGCAGCAATGAAAGGTTCAGCCAAGCCGAGGGGCTGTTCCGGTGTCGATCACGGCTGTTCGGCCACGTATTGCGGGAGATCGTCGCCGCGCGCGTTGACCATCGCGGCCCAGGCGCGGACCATGGCGGATTGTCATCACCGGCCCGTCGCCTCGACGCGCCGCCGCTTTCGGGGCACTCCTATGCACTGTTTCGTTTACGCCAGCCTGCGCAAGGCCGATACCTATGTCTGGCTCGCGCGCCAGGGCGACTTCAGCGTGCTGCCGGCTTCGCTCACCCAGATGCTCGGCGAACTGCGCTTCGTGCTCGAAGTCGAACTCGATGCCCAGCGCAAGCTGCCCAAGGAAGATGCCGCCGCGGTGCTGGCGAACCTGCAGGCCCAGGGCTGGCATCTGCAGCTGCCGCCGGCCAACAGCATCGCGGCACCGCAGCCGGTGCTGAAGGAAACGCCGCTGGACGAACACGGCGAGTGAGTGCGCACGCCTTGGGCGTTAACGCCTGATTACCTTCTCTCATTCAGACGATTCCTATACTCCGCGCCCATGTCCTATTCCAAAACGCGCCGCCCGCCGCCTTTCCTGCAGGGTCTGCTCTGGTTCGTGCCCGGCCTGCTCGCGGTCGCCGTCGCGGCGCTGAGCGCCAGCCCGCTCTCGCTGATCCCCCTGCTGCTCGCCAACGCGCTGACCATGGCCGCGGTCTGCCATGCGATCGGTTTCGATCCGGAGCCGCGGTTCCTGCGCACGGTGCTGCGCCGCGGCGCGGCGCATCTGGTGATGTTCACCGGCTATGTGGTGCTGGTGTTCCTGCTGGTGGCGTGGCCGATGCTGCGGCTGAACCAGGCGCACAGCCTGAGCGCGGCCCTGCTGCTGGCCGGCGCGCTGGTGGTGGCGCTGGCGGCGCTGTGGCGGATGTGGCCGGCGTTCGGCCTGGTCTACGTGTGGGACGACGCGTACCCACCGCAGAGTGACGGCTCGTGGATCTTCACCGCCACCGCGCGCAGCATCGCGTTCGGCCGGCACCTGTCGCGCGAAGAGCGCTTCTTCACTCATTACTTGCCGGCCGCGATCGCGCTGCTGGCGCTGGCCTTCGCGGCGATCGCGCTGGCCGGCCTGTACGGCGTGCTGCCGCCGGAGCTGCGCATCGCGGCGCTGGCCATCTACGGCGTGGTGCTGCTGCCGCTGGGTTGCCTGGTCATCGCCAACCGCACCTTGCGCGCGCTGCTGTGCGAAGGCCGCCGCCCGGCGCGCGCGTCCGCACCCGCCCGCAGCGAACCGGCCCAAGCTCCGACGCCGAAGCCCGCGCCGGTGCTCAACGAACAGGAACGTACCGCCGGCACGCCCGAACAGGCGCAGGCGCTGCTGGCCGCCACGCGCGACGGCGATATCGAACGCGCGCTGGCGCTGATCGAAGCCGGCGCCGATCCGAACACCGCGCCGCCCACCGGCGACCGCGACCAGCGCCCCGTGCTGATGCTCGCCGCGCTGCTGCCCGATACGCGCCTGCTGCGCGCGCTCATCGCCAAGGGCGCCGACGTCAACCGCGCCAGCGGCGGCCTCACGCCCTTGCTGGCCGCCACGCGCGACAGCTGGCACGGCCGTCCCGATGCGGTGATGACCCTGCTGGCCAACGGCGCCAGCCCGCTGGCTACCGATGCGGAAGGCAACACCGCGCTGCACGGCGCCGTGCACAGCGGCGAGCCCATCGTGGCCGCCATGCTGCTGGATGCCGGCGCGCCGGTGAACGCGCTCAACCGCGCCCGCGTCAGCGCACTGGCCACCGCCTGCCGCGCGGCGAACTGGCCGCTGGTGAAGTTCCTGCTGGAGCACGGCGCCAAGCCCACGCCGCCGGATGGCGAGCCGGCGCTGGTGGCGGCGTCCGGCATTGCCGAGGACGACGCCGAGGGCGTGCGCCTGCTGCTCAAGCATCGCGCCGCGGTGAACGCGGTGGATTCGCGCCATCGCAGCGCGCTGATGGAAGCGGCCGGCGAAGGCCATGAACAGATCTGCCGCGCGCTGCGCAGCGCCGGCGCCGACGTCACCCTGGCCGACCGCCACGGCCGCACCGCCCTGATGGAAGCGGCGCGCGCCGGCAAGGTCGGCATCGTGCAGCTGCTGGCCGAGGCGCAGCCGGATGCGCGCGTGCGCGACGTGCACGGCCGCGACGCGCTCACCCTCGCCTGCCAGTCGCCGCAGGCGCATGCCGAAACCGTGCGCGCCCTGCTCGCACTCGGCGCCGAGGCGAAGACGCCGGGCGCCGACGGCCGCAGCGCGCTGGACCACGCCGCCGCCGCCGGCCGCTGGGACCTGGTCGCCCTGCTCGACCCCGACACCCCGCTGCCCACCAACCTGCGCTTCGACGAAGCGCTGGCCGAAGGCGCGGACACGCCGGCGCATCTGCTCGACGCGCTGCGCTTCGGCCACTGGGCCATCGTGTCCACCTTCACCCAGCGCGTGAAGGAATGGCCGGCCGCGCAGCTCGCCCAGCTTTATCTGGATCTGGCCGGTCCCGGCCTGGGCTCGGCCCGCCGCTGGCTGCTGGAACATGCGCTGGCGCCGGAAGCGCGCCTGCAGCCGCAGCTGGTGGACGATGCCGAAGTGGCCGAGGGCATCGAAGCCGCGCTGCCGCCGCTGGGCCGCCGCCTGTTCGACGCACTGCTGCCGCAGCTGCCGGCCGCGGCGGAAGCCATCGAAGACCTGCTCGCCGCTGGCGCCAGTCCGGCCGGAGCCGGCCTGCTCGCGCAGGCGCTGCAGCGGCTGGACGACAGCGCCGCGGCTTCCGCGTTCGCGCTGGGCCTGCTCGAGCGCGGCGCCGATCCGTTCGGCGTCGATGCGCGCGAGCGCACGCCGGTGCACCTGGCCGCCGCGCAAGGCCAGCTGCCGGTGCTGCAGGCGCTGCTGGCGCGCGGCAGTGATCCGAATACGCGCGACACGCAGGGCCGCACGCCGCTGTTCGCCGCGCTGGAACATGGCGAGAAGGCGCTGCCGCTGGTGCGCGTGCTGGTCGCCCACGGCGCCGACGCCGAAGCCACCGACGCCAACGGCGAGACGCCGCTGGGCCTGGCTTTCGATCATCCCGAGATCGAACGCTGGCTGGACTGGGGCGACTGGGCGCGTCCACGCCGCCCGCTGCGCGCCGACGACCTGCCGGCCGCCGCCGCGGCCGGTGCGCTGGCCGCGGTGGAACGCTTGCTCGATCTCGGCTTCCCGGTGAACACGCAGGACCGCCAGGGCGCCACCGCCCTGCTGCACGCCTGCGGCATGGGCCATCGCGACGTCGCCGCGCGCCTGCTCGATGCCGGCGCCGACAGCTCGCTGGCCGCCGCCAATGGCATGACCCCGCTCGCGGCGGCCGTCGCCGCGCGGCGCGATGCGCTGGTGGGCTTGCTGCTGGAACACGACGCGAAGGTGGACGCACGCCTGCCGGGCGAGGCCACCGCGCTGATGGTGGCCGCGGCGATGGGTTATCCGGAAATCGCCGAGCAGCTGCTCGACGGCGGCGCCGACATCAACGCGGTCGACGCACGCGGCCACGGCGCCCTCCACGCCGCCGCGCAGTTCGGCTTCGAACACAACGACAGCCTGCGCGCGCGCCGGCTGTTCGATGCGCTGCTCAAGCGCAACGCGGACGTCAACCTGGCCGACAAGGAAGGCATGGCGCCGCTGCAATTGCTGCTGGGCGCGCACCTGCGCCCGGGCAGCCCCTGCGATGCCACGCATATCGGTGCGCTGGTGCCGGTGCTGCTGGATGCCGGCGCGCGCATCGAGCACGCCGACCAGCGCGGCGTCACCGCGTTGCATGCATGCGCGATGCATGCGCTGCTGCCGCCGGCGCGCGTGCTGCTGGCGCGCGGCGCGGACCGCAGCGCGGCGGATGCATTCGGCCGCACCGCGGCCGACGTGGCGCGTGCATTGGGCCTGGTCGATATCGCGCACGAACTGGCCGCGCGCGCCGGCGCCATGCCGAGCGTGCGCCAGACCCTGCGCCAGCCGGCTCAGCCGGCCGAGTAAGCGGCCCGCGCCGGCACCCGTCGCGCCGCCGCGACGGGTAATGCCGGCTCTGCGCGCACAGGCAAGCGCCACCACGCCTGCGCTGCTTCCTCCACGCCGATCGCGTCCACCCGCGGCGTATGCGGCAGGCCGCCCAGCACGGTGACGGCGCTGCCGCCGGCGCTGCGCGGCGCCCACATCGACGGCCAGCGATGGCCGAACAGCACCACCAGCGGACAGCCGACCGCCGCAGCCAGATGCGCCGGCCCCGTATCCACCGACACCATGCTGTGCGCGCGCTCCATCAAGCCGCGCAGCAGGCCCAGCGGCAGGCCGCCGGCCGGCGCGATCAGGCGCGGCAGCCCCGCCTCGGCGCGGATCGCGGCGAGATAGCCCGCTTCGGCGGCGCAGCCGCACAGCAGCACGTGCGCATCGGGTTGCCACTGCAGGATGGCGCGCGCCAGCTGCGCCCAGCGCGCCACCGGCCAGGACTTGTCGTCGTCCGCCGCGTCGCGCATGCCGTTCCAGCGCATGGTGCGTTTGTTCGCCGGCTGCAGCAGCACCAGCGGCTGCGTCGGCTCCACGCCGTGCGCGCTCAGCCACACGCTGGCATCGGCACGTTCGTCCGGCGTGGCGCGCAAGGACGGCGCGTGGAGGTGGCGCGACGGATCGAGCGCGGGCGTGCCGGCGAATGCCTCCGGCGTCAGGTCGCCGAAGCGCAGCAGCCAGTCGATCCAGTGCTCGCCCTCGCGCAGCGGAATGTCTTCGATGAATACGCACCGCTCTGCGGGAATGCCCGCCAGCGCCAGCATCGGCCGTACCTTGGTGCGCGTGCGCACGTCGGGCTCGCAGATATAGAACGGTGCCTCGCGCATTCCGCGCAGCGCCAGCGCCACGGCAAGCCGGCGCGGATTGGTCCACAGCCAGCCATGCTGGCTGGCGAACCAGTGCACCGCGGCGACGTCTTCGCTGCTGCCGTACAGCGTGCGCGAGCACTCGCCCAGCGAGACGAGGCGGCATGGCGCGCCGTAACGCAGATGCAATTTGCGCAGCAGCGGCGCGAGCAGGACGGTATCGCCCAGGCGGCCGAAGCGGATCACTACCGGTGAAGCGGCGGGCAAAGCCATGCGGCGGCGGCCTCGGAACACGGCCTGGCGCGGCCCGCCCCGCGGCGGCACGGCTCCAGGCTCCGCGCATCTTTCCCGATCGGCGTCGAAATGAGTTGCGCCTGCGGGGGCGCAAGTTCAGGCGTTCAGTGAGGGATGGTGTAACGGCGTAGGTTGGGGTGAGTAACCCCAACGTGGCGAGGCGTATCAAGGTGCCGGCGTTGGGGTTCGCCTGCGGCTCACCCCAACCTACGCCATCCGTGCCGGGTCAGTTGGAGTCCTGCGCCGGCACCGGCGCCACCGCCGCTTCCTCGCGCTCCCGCTTGGCGATCGGATCGTCGTCCGCATCGAACAGATGCATCAGATCGTTCAGCGCTTCCCTCGAGGTCTGCACCAGCCGCGTCTCGTCGTCGTACACCAGGTACTGCGCCTTCAGCAGCTTCATGTCGTGCTGGCGGAAGCGCTCCACGCGGTCGGCCGCCAGTTCGCTGGACAGCCCCAGCGCCTCCAGCGTCTTGCGCGTCATCTTCAGGCTGGAAGAAAACGTCTCGCGCACCGGTTCCTCGATGCCCAAGTCCATCAGGCGGAACACGTGCTGGCGATTGCGCGCGCGGGCGATGATCTTCAGGTGCGGATACTGCCGGCGCACCAGGCGCGCGATGCGCAGGTTCGCTTCCGGGTCGTCGGTGGCCAGCACGAACACTTCGGCCTGGTCTGCCTGCGCGGCGCGCAGCAGGTCGGGGCGCGCCGGGTCGCCGAAGAACAGCGAGGTGTTGTTGAAGCGGCGCAGCGTGTCCATCTGCTCGACCGAGGATTCCAGCGCCACGAACGGAATGCGCTGCGCGCGCAGCACGCGGCCGACGATCTGCCCGACGCGGCCGAAGCCGGCGATGATCACGCGCGGCGGCGCGGTCTCGATGGTGTCGTATTCGCGGTCGGGCTTCTTCGCCTTGATGTCCACCGCCTTGGCCACCACCGCCACCACCAGCGGGGTCATCGCCATCGACAGGGTGATCGCCAGCACGATCAGGCCCTGCTGCAGCTCGGTGATCAGGCGCTGCTCGCCGGCCTGCTTCAGCACCACGAAGGCGAACTCGCCGCCGCAGGCCAGCAGCACCACCATGCGCAAGGTGTCGGCCCGGTTCAGCGCGCCGACGATGCGGCCCAGCGGCCACAGCAGCATGCCCTTCACCGCCAGCACGCCCAGCGTGATCGCCAGCACCAGCAGCGGCTGGTGCAGCAGCAGGGAGATGTCCATCGACATGCCCACGCTGATGAAGAACAGGCCCAGCAGCAGGCCCTTGAACGGCTCGATATGCGATTCCAGCTCGTGGCGGTATTCCGAATCGGCCAGCAGCACGCCAGCGAGGAAGGCGCCGAGCGTGGACGACACGCCGACTTCCTCCATCAGCCAGGCCGTGCCCATCACCACCAGCAGCGCGGTGGCGGTGGAGACTTCCTGCGCATTGGCGCGCGCCACGAAACGGAATACCGGGCGCAGCAGATAGCGGCCGCCGACCACCACCACCACGATGGCGCCCACCGTGCGCAGGATCGCCTGCGGCTCCACGCCATGCGGCGAGGCGCTGCTGGCCAGCAGCGGCACGGCGGCGATCAACGGGATCGCGGCCAGGTCCTGGAACAGCAGCACGGCGAAGGTGATGCGGCCATAGGCCGAACCGGCCTCCTTGCGCTCGGCCAGGATCTGCAGGCCGAACGCGGTGGACGACAGCGCCAGGCTGCCGCCGACGATGGCCGCGGCATTGGCGGTAAAGCCGAACAGGAAATAGCAGGCCAGGCCGATCGCCACGCTGCAGGCAGCTACCTGCAGCAGGCCGGCGCCGAACACCGCGCGGCGCATCACCCACAGGCGCTGCGGCGAGAGCTCCAGGCCGATCACGAACAGCATCAGCACCACGCCGAATTCGGAGATGGTGGCCACGCCCTCGGTGTCGCCGACCAGGCCCAGCGCCTGCGGGCCGATGACCACGCCGGCAATCAGAAAACCGAGCACGGCGCCGAGGCGGAAGCGCTTGGTCAGCGGCACGGCGATCACCGTTGCCAATAGAAAGACCAGCGCGGTGTTGAGAAAGGAATGGCTGTCCACGAGCGCTGCCGGCAGAGGGGATGCGGACGATTATTTCATGCGACGCGGCAGGCGCGAATGACGAAAGCGGACCGATTGCACGCGGCGGCGATGCGCATCAGGCGAACGCGGAGAGTCCTTCCAGCCGCTGGCGCAGGATCGCCTCCAGCCGCGCGATCGCCGGCGCCGGTTCCGCCTCGGCGCGATGCAGGTGCAGGCCCAGCAGCGGCAGGCGCGGCAGGCCGGCTTCCTCCGGCGCCAGTGCGCGCACCGAGGGCGGCAGGCCCACGCCCGTGCGCAAGGCCACGCCCAGGCCGGCGGCGACGGCGGCCCAGATGCCGGCGAGGCTGGCGCTGGTGAAGGCGATGCGCCAGGGAATGCCGGCGCGGTCCAGCGCGGCGGCGGCGGCGGTGCGCATCAGGCAGGGCGCGTCGAGCGAGACCAGCGGCAGCGGTTCGCCGCTGTCCGCGCTCCAGCCGGGCAGGTCGGCGGCGGGGCCGATCCAGCGCATCGGGATCTCGCCCAGGCGTTCGGCATGCGGCGTCACGGTCGGCGTGCCGGCATCCCAGGCCAGCGCCAGGTCCAGCCGGCCGCCGGCGACGCGGTCCAGCAGCTCGGCATTGCGCGCGATGCGCGCCTCGATGCGCACCTTGGGATGGGCGCGGGCGAAACGGCCGAGCACGTCGGGCAGCAGGGCCTCGCCGAAATCCTCCTGCAGGCCCAGCCGGATCCAGCCCTCCAGCTCGCCGCCCTGCAGCGCGGCGGCGGCTTCGTCGTTCAATTCCAGCAGCCGGCGCGCATAGGCCAGCATGGTTTCGCCGGCCTCGGTCAGCGCCATGCCGCGCCCCTGCCGGCGCAGGATCGGCGTGCCGGCCTGCTCTTCCAGTTTCTTGAGCTGCGCGCTCACCGCCGAAGTGGAGCGGCCCAGCCGGTCCGCCGCCTTGGCGAAACTGCCCAGGTCCACGCCCAGCGCGAAGCTGCGCAGCACATCGAGATCGAAGTTCACCCGCCGCATGGAGCCGCCTCCGCCATCATCCGGTTTTGCCGGACGATGAGTTTTGAATTTCCCGATTTTCCGGACGACTATGTGGCGTTACGGTAGGCCCCGTCAACCGCACGGAGTGCCGCCATGCTGGCCATGCAATACGCCTTCGTCCTGCCCGCCGACTACGACATGGGCATCGTCCGGCGCCGCATCGCCGAGAAAGGTTCGATGCTCGACGACTTCCCGCGCCTGCGCTTCAAGGCCTACCTCAGCGCCGACCGCCGCGGCGCACGCCTGCCGACGCGGCAGAACCTCTATGCGCCGTTCTATCTATGGGACGACGCCGAGGGCATGAACGCGTTTCTCGGCAGCAGCGGCTTTGCCGGCGTGACGCAGGCCTTCGGCTGGCCGGAAGTGCGCACCTGGTCGGTGTGGCGGGGCGAGGTGTCGCCGGAAGCCCGGCAGGCGGTGTGCGCCTCGCGCGACCTGGAAAACATCGCGCCGTATACCGACCTGGACGAACTGCGCGAGCGCGAAGCCGACAAAGTCCGCGCCGATCTCGCCGACGGCGCGCTCGCCGCGGTCAGCGCCTTCGACCCGACGCATTGGACCCTGGTGCGCTTGCGCCTGTGGCACGAGCTGCGCCCGGAGCTGGCCCGCGATGGCCGCCAGCTTTACGACGTCGGGCATGTGTCCCTGCCCCGCCGCCATCTTTCCCCCGTCACCGCCTGAGGAATCCGCCATGCCCCTGGTCCGCATCGCCCTGCGCCGCGGCAAGTCCGCCGCCTACATCGCCGCCTTGCGCAACGGCATCTACCGCGCCATGCGCGAAGCCTTCGATGTGCCGGAGAACGACCGCTTCATCCTGGTCAGCCAGCATGAGGCGGAAGAATTCGATTACGACCCCGGTTATCTGGGCATCGCGCGCGACGACGATCTGGTGATGGTGCAGATCGCCTGCAACAACACGCGGACGACGGAGAAGAAGCAGGCGTTTTATAAGCGCATGGCGGAGCTGCTGGCGGAGGAGCCGGGGCTGCGGCCGGAGAATCTGCTGATCAATCTGCTGGAGACGGGGAAGGAGAACTGGTCGTTTGGTAATGGAATAGCGCAGTACGTCTAGTGCAACTCTTCTCCCCTCCGGGGAGAAGATGCCGGCAGGCAGATGAGGGGCGGGTGCTCGCCAAGACGGTTAGACAGGGCGTGGCTTGCTTACCGCCTCTGCTTCATCGCTCCGCCCGACCCCTCACCCCAACCCTCTCCCCGGAGGGGAGAGGGAGCTAAGAGCGGTTATTCGCCCCGCAGCCAGCGCGCCGCATCGATCGCGTAATAGGTCAGGATCGCATCGGCGCCGGCGCGCTTGAACGCGGTCAGCGATTCCAGCACCACCGCCTTCTCGTTGAGCCAGCCGTTCATCGAAGCGGCTTTCAACATCGCGTACTCGCCGCTCACCTGGTACACGAAGGTCGGCATCCCGAACGCATCCTTCACCCGCCGCAGCACGTCCAGATACGGCATGCCGGGCTTCACCATCACCGCGTCGGCGCCTTCGCCGATATCCAGCTCCACTTCGCGCAGCGCTTCGTCGCTGTTGCCGACGTCCATCTGGTAGGTGTGCTTGTCGCCCTTGCCCAGATTCGCGGCCGAGCCGACCGCATCGCGGAACGGGCCGTAGAACGAAGAGGCGTACTTGGCCGAGTAGGCCAGGATGCGTGTGTGGATATGGCCGGCGTCTTCCAGCGCCTCGCGGATGGCGCCGATGCGGCCATCCATCATGTCCGAGGGCGCCACGAAATCCATGCCGGCCGCGGCCTGCGCCAGCGACATCTTGATCAGCGCCTCGACGGTGGGCTCGTTCATCACGTAGCCGTTCCCGTCGATCAGGCCGTCCTGGCCGTGGGTGGTGTAGGGGTCCAGCGCCACATCGCCGATCAGGCCCAGCTGCGGGTACGCCGCCTTCAGCGCGCGCGTGGCGCGCTGCATCAGGCCGTCGGGGTTCCAGGCTTCGCGGGCGTCTTCGGTCTTTACCTGCTGGCCCGGCGAGGGGAACAGCGCCAGCGCGGGGATCCCTAAGCGCACGCATTCGCCGGCAAGGTCCAGCAGGCCATCGATCGACAGCCGCTCCACGCCCGGCATCGACGGCACCGGCTCGCGCTGGCCTTCGCCTTCGATCAGGAACGCGACCATGATCAGGTCGCTGGGCAGCAGGGTGTGCTCGCGCATCAGCGCGCGGGAGAAGGCGTCGCGGCGCATGCGGCGCATGCGGATGGCGGGGAAGCTCATGAGTGGGTCTCGTCGGGACGGGAACCCGTGCATGTTAGCGCCAGGCGGGAGCAACGCCTGGGAATCGGGCATTTTGCCGCGCTGTCCCCGTGGGGGTTCGCTGGCGCTCACCCCAACCTACGCGATGCGCGCGCCCTCGCCCTTGGCATCGAAAAAATGCAGCCGCTCCGGCGCGAAGCCGAAGTGCAGCTCGCTGCCGGGCGCCGGCAGTTCGCGCGGCGGCATGCGCGAGACCAGGGCCAGCTCGCCATGGCGCAGGTTGAGGAAGACCTCGTTGCCCACCGGCTCCACCACCTCCAGCTGCGCGCTGAGCGCGGCGCCGTGCGCGCCGGGCTGCAGCAGCAGATCCTCCGGGCGCAGGCCGACCACCACGTCGCGGTCGCGCCAGGCTTCCAGCGCCGCGCCCTGCGGCAGCTCGCCCAGCATCAGTTCGCCCTGCGGCATGGCCAGCTTCCAGCCGCCGTCGCGGTACAGCACGCCGCGCAGCAGGTTCATCGCCGGGCTGCCGAGGAAGCCGGCCACGAACAGGTTGGCGGGGCGCTCGTACAGGTTCATCGGCGTGTCGATCTGCTGGATCACGCCGCCGCTCAGCACCACGATGCGCTGGCCCAGGGTCATCGCCTCGATCTGGTCGTGGGTGACGTAGACCATGGTGGCCTTCAGACGCTGGTGGATGCGCGCGATCTCCACGCGCATGGAAAGGCGCAGCTTGGCGTCCAGGTTGGACAGCGGCTCGTCCAGCAGGAACACCTTCGGGTCGCGCACCAGCGCGCGCCCCAGCGCCACGCGCTGGCGCTGGCCGCCGGACAGCGCGGCGGGGCGCGCATCCAGGCGCTGTTCCAGCTCCAGCATCCTGGCCGCCTCGGCCACGCGGCGGTCGATCTCGGCCTTGGGCTGGCCGCGCAGCTTCAGGCCGAAGCCGAGGTTCTCGGCCACGGTCATGTGCGGATACAGCGCGTAGTTCTGGAAGACCATGGCGATGTCGCGGTCCTTCGGCGCCACCTCGTTCACCACCCGCTCGCCGATGCTCAGGGTGCCGCCGCTGATCGATTCCAGCCCCGCGATCATGCGCAGCAAGGTGGTCTTGCCGCAGCCGGAGGGGCCGACCAGCACCAGCAGCTCGCCGTCGGCGATCTCGAAGCTGGCCTCCGCCACGCCGACGTGGCCGTTCGGATAGACCTTGCGCAGCTTGTCCAGGCGGACCTTGGCCATCGATGACGTCTCTCTTCTCTCAAGGCACGGCCGATCGAACCATGCGGGCGGGGCGCCGGCCAGCCGGACGGGCTGCACAAGCGGGAAACATTCGGATATTCTCCAATGTAAACGTTTACATCAAGCCGCGATGCGGCATCCGGGACATCCACCATGACCAGCTACCGCTTTCCCGAAGGCTTCCTGTGGGGCGCCGCCACCTCCGCCTACCAGATCGAGGGCTCCCCGCTGGCCGACGGCGCCGGCCCGAGCATCTGGGAACGCTTCGCGCACACCCCCGGGATGATGGTCGGCGGCGACACCGGCGACGTGGCCTGCGACCACTACCGCCGCTACAAGGACGACGTGCAGCTGATGAAGGCGCTGGGCCTGCAGGGCTACCGCTTCTCCATCGCCTGGGCGCGCGTGCTGCCGGAAGGCACCGGCCGGGTCAACGAGAAGGGCCTGGATTTCTACAAGCGCCTGGTCGACGAGCTGCTGGAGCACGGCATCGCGCCGAACGCCACCCTGTTCCACTGGGACATGCCGGCGGCGCTGGACGACCGCGGCGGCTGGCTCAACCGCGACAGCGCGCACTGGTTCGCCGAATACGCCGAGGTGATGTTCAAGGCGCTGGACGGCCGCGTGCAGCGCTGGGCCACGCTCAACGAGCCGTGGGTGGTCACCGACGGCGGCTATCTGCACGGCGCGCTGGCGCCGGGCCACCGCAGCAAGTACGAGGCGCCGATCGCCGCGCACAACCTGATGCGCGCCAGCGGCGCCGGCATCCAGGCGTATCGCGCGCACGGCAAGCATGAGATCGGCGTGGTGTTCAACATCGAGCCGAAGTACCCGCACTCGCAGAGCCCCGAAGACCTGGCCGCCACCCGCCGCGCGCATGCCTACATGAACGAGCAGTTCGCCGATCCGGCCCTGCTCGGCAGCTATCCGCCGGAGCTGAGGGAAATCTTCGGCGAGGCCTGGCCGGATTTCCCGCAGGACGACTTCAAGCTGACCCGGCAGAAGGTCGACTTCGTCGGCATCAACTACTACACCCGCGCGGTGGTGAAGAACGATCCGGCCCAGTACCCGCTCAAGGCCTCGCCGGTGCGCCAGCCCAACAAGACCTACACCGAGACCGGCTGGGAAGTGTTCGAGCAGGGCCTGACCGACACGCTCACCTGGTTCAAGCAGCGCTACGGCGACATCCCGCTGTACATCACCGAGAACGGCTCGGCCTTCTACGATCCGCCGGTGGCCGAGGGCGACGTGCTGGACGATCCGCTGCGCACCGGCTACCTGCGCAAGCACCTGCGCGCGCTGCACAAGGCGATCGACGCCGGGGTCAACCTCAAGGGCTACTACGCCTGGTCGCTGCTGGACAATCTGGAATGGTCCCTGGGTTTCTCCAAGCGCTTTGGCCTGTACCATGTCGATTTCGCCACGCAGAAGCGCACGCCGAAGGCGACCGCGAAACTCTATGCCAGGGTCATCGAGAGCAACGGCGCGGTGCTGGACGATTGAGTCCGCACCCGGCACGCTTTGCGTGATCCGTTGCCAGGACCTTTCATGAGCTCGACTTCCAGCGCCAACACCCTGCTCGCCGACCTCGGCGGCACCAATGTCCGTTTCGCCCTGGCCGACCCGGCCCTGCCCCAACCCCTGCTGCTGGACAGCGTGCGGCGCTACCGGGTCAAGGATTTCCCGTCGATGGCGGACACCATCCGCCAGTACTTCGCCGACAGCGGCCGCTCGGCCGAGCGCGCGGTAATCGCAGCCGCCGGCCGCATCGTCGACGGCGAGACGGTGAAGGTCACCAACAATCCCTGGCAGGTGTCGGCGCACGAGCTGGCCGCGGAGCTGAAATTCGACTCGGTGCGCCTGATCAACGACTTCGCCGCCCAGGGCATGGCCGTGCCGCTGCTGGCCGCCGCCGAGCTCACCCCGGTGGGCGCGCCGCAGCCGCCGAAGATCGGCGCGCATCACGCGCAGACCTTCGTGGTGGTCGGCCCCGGCACCGGCCTGGGCGTCGCCGGCCTGCTGCTGCGCGACGGCCGCTGGACGGTGCTGGAAACCGAAGGCGGCCACGCCGGCTTCGCCGCGCACACGGCGGAAGACGTGGAGATCCTGCACCGCCTCAACGCGCGCTTCGGCCGCGTGTCGAACGAGCGGATGATCTGCGGCAACGGCCTGGTCAATCTGTATCTGGCCCTGGCCGACATCGAAGGCCTGAAGGCCGAGGAATACACCCCCGAAGACATCACCGCCCACGCCAACGCCGGCACCGACCCGCTGTGCGTGCGCGCGGTGGAAACGCTGGCCGGCATCTTCGGCAGCGTGGCCGGCGACCTGGTGCTGAGCCTGGGCGGCTGGGACGGCGTCTTCCTCACCGGCGGCGTGCTGCCGATCCTGATGCCGTGGCTGCAGCGCGGCGGCTTCCGCGAACGCTTCGAATCGAAGGGGCGCTTCAAGGAGACCATGGAGCAGGTGCCGACGATCGCGATGGTGCATCCGGAGACCGGGCTGCTGGGGGCGGCGGCGTTTGCGGTGTTGGAGAGCGGCAGGCCGCTGGTACCGGCAGCCGGCTAAGTGAACCCTTCTCCCCTCCGGGGAGAAGGTGGCGGCAGCCGGATGAGGGGCGGGTGCTCGCGGTGGAAGATCGACGAAGCATCGCTCGCCTTCAGGCTGCCGCTTTCTACGCTCCGTAGGTCCCCCTCACCCCAGCCCTCTCCCCGCTGGGGAGAGGGAGTTCAGGTGCCACGCGGCTTCGCCCTGTGCGTCGGCGTCGCGCTCCACGGATCGTCCGGCCACGGATGCCGCGGATAGCGCCCCTTCAGTTCCTTCTTCACTTCCGGATACGTGCGCTCCCAGAAGCCTTTCAGGTCCTGCGTGACCTGGATCGGCCGCCCCGCGGGCGACAGCAGATGCAGCGTCACCGGCACGCGGCCATTGCCCACGCGCGGCGTATCGGCCAGGCCGAACAGTTCCTGCAGCTTCACCGCCAGCACCGGCGGTTCGCCGGCGGCGTATTCGATGCGGCGGCTCATCCCGCTGGGCACGGTGAGGTTTTCCGGCGCGTGCGCCTCGAGCGCGCGGCGTTGTTCGTAATCGAACAGCGACGACAGCGCCTGTGACAGTTCCTCCGCGCTCAGCGCATCGAAGCGGCGCTTGCCGTCGAGATAAGGCCCCAGCCAGGTTTCCAGCGAAGCGAGCAGCGCGTCGTCGCTGACGTCCGGCAGGCCGAGCTCCGGCATCCATTCCCGCACCGCCTGCATGCGCAGCCGCAGACGGCGTGCGTGCTCGCTCCACGGCAGCGCATCCAGTCCCTTCGCGCGGATCGCCGCCAGCAGCGCGGGCAAGGCATCTCCGGGCTGCACCGGCACGCTGCGCCGCGACAGCACAATGCCGGCATAGCGGTGTTCCTCGAACGCCTCCACCGCATTGCGCTCGTCGTTCCAGCGCAGCGCGCGCTCGCGGCGGAACTGCGCGGGATAGTCGCGTTCCAGCACGCGCGGATCCAGCGGCGCGGCGGCCAGGATCAGGCTGTCGCGCGCCTCGTAGCGCAGGTCCAGCGCCACCAGCCAGGGTTCGCCGAGCAGGGCCGTGCCTTCGTGCAGGCGCGCGCCGCGGCCGTTGGCGAGCGTGTAGCGCAGGGGATTGTTGTCGTCGCGCCGCGCCACGCGATCGGGAAACGCATGCAGCAGCAGATCGCCGACCGCGTGGCTGTCCGGCACGCCGCTGGCGGCGGTGCGCAAATCCAAGCGACGACGCCAGCCCTTGCTGGCTTGTTCGATCGCGGCCAGCGCGCCGGTATCGGCGCCGCCGCGCGCGCCGGCGGTGCGGCGGTCGCGCCAGGCGTGCAGCGCATCGACGCGCGCTCGGAAATCGTCGCTGCGCGCCTGTTCGCCGCGCAGCGGGGAGCGCGCTTCCATCAGCGCGAGCAGGTCGGCGACCAGTGCGTGCAGTTCGGGCGGCGCGCGCATCGCCGCGGCGGCGAGGCGTGGCGCCGCGCCGAGTTCCAGCATGCGGCGACCGAGCGAGGTGATGCGCGTGCTCGCATCGAGCGCACCGAGTGCGATCAGCAGTTCGCGCGCCTGCGCCAGCGCACCGGACGGCGGCGCATCGAGCCACGGCAGACTGCCGCTCTCGGCCGTCACACCCCACGCCGCCAGTTCCAATGCCAGACCGGACAGTTCCGCCTGCGCGATCTCCGCCGTCCGCGACGGATCCAGCCGCTTGCTCTGCGGCCATAGCCGATACGCCGTGCCTTCGGCCACGCGGCCCGCGCGTCCGGCGCGCTGATCCGCCGACGCCTGCGAAATCGTCACCGTTTCCAGCCGCGTAAAGCCGGAATTCGGATCGAAGCGCGGCTCGCGCGCCAGGCCGCTGTCGACTACCGCGCGGATGCCCGGCAAGGTCACGCTCGATTCCGCCACGTTCGTTGCCAGCACGATGCGCCGCGTGCCCGGCTCGGCCGGGCTCAGCGCGGCCTGCTGTTCCGCTATCGACAGCTCGCCGTGCAGCGCGACTACGTCGACGTCGCCGCGCTCCAGCGTCTGCGCCAGCACCGCCTCGGCACGCGCGATCTCGCGGCGGCCCGGCAGGAAGGCCAGCACGTCGCCGTCGTTTTCCTCCAGGGCCAGCCGCGCCACGCGGGCCAGCTGATGCTCGGTGCTTTCCTGGGTGCGTGCCGGCGGATAGTCGACGCGCACGGGAAAGCTGCGGCCCGGGCTGCTGATGCGCGGCGCGTCCAGCCACTGCGCGATGCGTTCGCCGTCGAGCGTGGCGGACATCACCACCAGGCGCAGCTCCGGGCGCAGCGTGGCCTGCACGTCCAGCGCCAGTGCCGCGCCCAGATCGCCCGCCAGATGCCGCTCGTGGAATTCGTCGAACAGGATCGCACCGATGCCGCCCAGTTCCGGGTCGTCCTGGATCAGCCGCGTGAGGATGCCTTCGGTCACCACTTCGATGCGCGTCTTCGCGCTGACCTTGGATTCGAAGCGGATGCGATAGCCGACCGTCTGCCCCGGCTCCTCGCCGAGCTGGCGCGCCATGAACTGCGCGGCGGCGCGCGCGGCGATACGGCGCGGTTCCAGCATCAGCAGCTTGCCGCCGGCCAGCCAGGCTTCGCCAAGCAAGGCCAGCGGCACCTGGGTCGTCTTGCCGGCGCCGGGCGGCGCTTCCAGCACGAGGCGCGGATGCGCCGCGAGGGAGGCGCGGATCTCGGGGAGCAGCGGGGTGATGGGGAAGGCGAGAGTCATCGCCGGAATGATAACGGCCTTCAACGGAGAGACCCTTCGCCCCTCCGGGGAGCACGCGGGGAGAGCACATGGATGTGCTCTGCTTTGAGGAGCGAGGAAGGTGCCGGCAGGCGGATGAGGGGCCGGGGCTCGCTACGGAAGATCGACGAAGCGTCGCTCGCTTTTGTGCTCGCGCTTCACCGCTCCGTAGGCCCCCCTCACCCCAACCCTCTCCCCGCAGGGGAGAGGGGGTAAGTGCGCGCGTTACTTGGTGGGATACGGCTGCGACGCCGGCGCCGCCCCCGCCGCCTGCTGGCGCAGCGGCGCCAGCGATTCGAACTTCTGCTGGTACTCGTCGGTGATCTGCTTGGCTTCCTCGCTGCTGCCGATCACCTTCGGGGTGATCAGCACGATCAGCTCGGTGCGCGTGCGGTTGCGGTTGGTCGAGCCGAACAGGCGGCCCAGCACCGGGATGCGGTTGAGGCCGGGGATGCCGACGTCGGTGGTGCCGTCCTGCTGCGAGATCAAGCCGCCCAGCAGCACCGTCTGCCCGCTCTGCACCGCCACCTGGGTGCCCATCGAGCGCTGCGAGATGGTCGGGTTGGACTGGCCGGCCGGATAGCTCGGCGAGCTCACCTGCTGCTGCACGTTGAGATAGACCAGGCCGCCGGGATTCACGCGCGGCTGCACGTTGAGGATCACGCCGGTATTGAGGTAGTTCACCTGGTTGTAGGTGGCCGTGCCCACGCCGGGGTTCACGCTGGTCTGGTTGATCGGCACCTGGTCGCCGACCTGGATCTGCGCGATCTGGTTGTTCAGCACCACCAGCGAGGGCGCCGACAGCGTCTTGGTATTGCCGTTCTGCTCCAGCGCGCGCACCGCCACCTGCAGGTTGTGGTTGATGAAGGAGTAGAAGAACGCGTCGCCGGCCGAGGTGCTGGTGCCGGGGTTGTAGGTGACGCCGCCCTGGCCCAGGCCCCACTGCTGCTGGTTGCCCGGCTGGCCCGGCGTGTAGGTGCCGTTGCCGTTGTTGGTGCCGCCGATCAGGCCTTCCAGGTACCACTGCACGCCGAACTGGAACTGGCCGGTGAGCTTTACCTCCAGGATGCGCGTCTCGATCTGCACCTGCAGCGGCGTGTTGTCCAGGCGCTTGATCGCCGATTCGATCTCCGACCACTGCGAAGGACGCGCGCGCACCAGCAGCTGGTTGTTCGCGTCCACCGAGCTGATGCGCACGCTGCCGTCCTCGGAGCTGTACTGCTGCGGCGCCTGGTTGGCGCCGCCGCTGCTTTGCTGCGAGCCGAAGGTGCTGCCGATCGAGGCGCCGGGGCCGCCGAAGCCGCCGGTCTTGCTGGCGTCGCCGCCGTTGAAGCCGGCGCCGGAATTGATGCCGCTGTTGAGGCCGCTGTTCATGCCGCCATTGAGGCCGCC
Source organism: Dyella sp. SG609 (assembly GCF_012275375.1). Lineage (GTDB taxonomy): Bacteria > Pseudomonadota > Gammaproteobacteria > Xanthomonadales > Rhodanobacteraceae > Dyella_D > Dyella_D marensis. The sequence goes on from NZ_JAAZQJ010000005.1 coordinate 196,165, forward strand.
GCTGCTGCCGCCCAGCCCGCCGGTAGTGCTGCTGCCGAAGCTGCCGGCGGTGCTGCCCATGCCGCTGGCGGAGCCGTAGCTGTTGTCGCTGCCGCCCAGCGTGCCCGCGTTGAGGCCGGGGCCGACGCGGCCGCCGGAACTGCCGCCGCCGTTGCCGCTGGCGTAGATCTGCGCCAGGTACTGGGCCAGGTCCGAGGCCTTGATGTTGCGCACGTCATACACGAACAGCTGCGGCTCGTTGCCGCCGCCGCGGTCGATCTTCTCGATCCACTGCCCCACTTCCTGCAGGTAGTTCGGCTGCGTGCTGATCACCACCAGCGCATTGGTGCGCTCGATCGGGATGAAGCGCAGCATGCCGGCCAGCGGCGTGTCGCCCTTGGCGCCGAACATGCCGTCCAGCTTGGGCATCAGCTCGGCCACGCTGGCGCGCTGCAGGTTGAACACGCCGACCGACATGCCGCGCAGCCAGTCCACGTCGAAGGTGTTGATGGTGCGCTGGTAGTTGGCCAGGTCCTGCGGCGAGCCGGCCAGCACGATCAGGTTGCGCGAGGGGTCGGCCAGCAGGATCGCGTCCGGCCGCGCGAACGGCTTGATCAGCTTCTGCATCTCGGCGGCCGAGATGTAGCGCAGCGGGAACAGCCGCGCCTGCATGCCGGCGGCGGGCGCCGCGGCGCCCAGGCTGGGCACCAGATTGCCGGCCACGGCTTCCTTGGCCGGCACCACCACGTAGCCGCCGTTGCGCTTGATCAGCGCATTGCCGGTCCACGACAGCAGCGTTTCCAGGATCGGCATGGCCTGGCTGGAATCCACCGGCTCCGCCGTGGCAAACGAGATGTTGCCCTGCACGCCCGGCGCGATGGTGTAGTTCTGCTTGAGCAGGTCGCCCAGGATCGCTTTCACCACCGCCTGCACCGGCTGGTTCTCGAAGTTGAAGGTGACCGCGCCGTCGCCGCTGGCCGGCGTGCGCGGCGTGGCCAGCGCGGTGGGCTTGATGAAGTTGCCGCTGCCTTCGCTGATCTGCGGCGCGATGGTCTTGTTGTCGGCGGGGCCGACGCCGGTGTTCAGCGGCTGCGGCGCGGGCGCGGGCTTTTCGGTGCCGGCCATGGCCTCGCGCTGCAGCGCGCCGTCGTCCTTGGGCGGCGGCATGGAGGCGCAGCCGGCCAGCCAGACCGCCAGTGCGAGGCTGCCGATGCGGCATGCCGGCTTGGTGAAGTAAGGGGACATGGATCAGTGTGCTCCTTCAGGATTGCCGGCTTGCTGCTGTTGCTGCTGTTCGGCGCGACGCTTCTGGATGGCGGCCTTGAGCTGGCGGATGCGTTCGGCCTGCAGCGAGCTGTCGGCCTGCTGCGGGCGGGGTTCGTTGTTGTCGGGCGGCGGCTGCGGCGCGATGCCCGGCCCCACCCGCTGCACGGCGCCGGGCGGCACCGCGATCGGGCCGGTCATGTTGCCGGGCTGCTGCGGTGGCGGCGGCGGCTGGCCGTCGGCCTTGGGCGCGTCGATCGGCGCGCCGGCGGGCAGTTCCAGTTCGGTGCGGCCGCTGCCGGATTCGAACACCGCCGAGCGCGGCTTCACTTCCACCAGCTTCCAGCTGCCGTCCGGCAGCGAGGCGCCTTCGGCCACGCGCACGTCGGCGTCCTGGCCGCGCGTGTGCAGCAGGGCCATGTGCAGCCTGGAGGTGAGGATGATGCCGGTCAGCTGCATCTCGCCCAGGCTCGCGCCGCCCTTGGCGGCGCGGGTGATCGGCTTGCGGTCGGGATTGAACACCGGCTGCTGCCACACGATGCCGAACTGCTCCAGCGGCAGCGGCCGCGGCAGGTCGGCGGCGCTGTCGTGCATGTCCGGCAGGGGTTCGGTCGGGCGCGGCGGATTCCAGTGCACGCCGCGGCCGACGCCGGCCAGCAGCACGCACAGCAGCAGGGCGAGCACGCCGGCGATGCCGCCGAGCACGGGGGTGAGGCGGCGCTGCGCGGCGGCGTTCATGCGTCGTCCTCCCCGCCCGGCTGCTGCGGCGCGGCCTGCGTGGCGGGCGCGCCGCCGCTGGCCTGGCGCACGTAGCCGCACAGCGTGAACTGCACTTCCAGCGGCGGCGCGCTGTTGTTCTGCTGCGCGGCGACCGGGTTGCGGTAGACGCTCATCTCGTTGACGAACAGATACGGCGTGCCCTGTTCCAGGTCGTGCAGCACGGCGGCCAGCGGCTGCATGTCGCAGCGCAGGCTGATGCTCACCGCCACCTTGCGGTAAGGCTCGTCGTGGGTGGCCGGATTGGGCACCGGCATCTTCTGCGTCACTTCGCAGCTGCCGCCCTCGGCATGCGCGGCGACCACGTCGACCACGCGCTGCATCATGCCGGCGGCGGCCGCATTGGGATCGTCCTCGGGCAGGAAGGCATTGCTGGTGGCCTGGCCCTGGCCCAGCGCGGCGATGCGCTTGTCCAGCAGCGGCTTCTCGGCGATGGCGGCGGCGAAGCGCGATTGCGTGTCGCGCAGGTCGGCCATCTGCGCGTTGACGTCCAGCATCGGCGCCACGAACCACCAGTGCAGCAGCGCGAAATAAGCGATCACCAGCGCCACCAGCAGGAGCAGGAGCGCCGCGATGCGGCTGTCGCGGGGTTTCATCGCGGCCAGCTTCACGGCTGTTCTCCGCTGCTGGCGGCCGCGCCCGGCGCGCCCGGGCGCGCCGGCTTGGCCGGGATCTTCTTGCGCAGCTGCGCAACCATGTAGAAGCGTTCCTTGCCGGTCTGCGGGTCGGCCTGGATGGTGCCCTGGAAATTCGGATTGGCGATGACAGTGGAATCCTTCAGCGCATCGATCAGGCGTGCCGCCTGCGGACTCTGGCCCTGGAAACCGACCTGCCCGGTGTTGTCGATGCTCAGGCGTTCCAGCCACGCGGTCATCGGCAGGCGCTGGCTGAGATCCTGCAGCACAGCCAGCGCGGAAGAAGTGTTCTTCTTGCGCTCGGCCAGGAAGCCGGCGGCGCCGGCGATGTCCTGCAGCTGCTGGCGCAGCGCGCCGACTTTCTGCGCCTCGCCGCGCATGGTCTCGACCTGGGCCTGCATCTGCTCCAGCGCATCGCGCCGGTTGTGCAGCCACTCGCCCAGCACCAGGCCGGCCAGCACCACGATCGCCGCGGCCAGGGCCAGATTCAGCCGCTGGCGCGGCCGCGTGCGACGCGACGCCTGTTCCGGCGGCAGCAGGTTGACGCCGCAGCGGCCGGCGTCGACCGCCATGTCCACCGCGTCCACCGCGATGCCGAGCTGGCCGAGCCGGCCCAGCAGCGGGTCGAGCGTGGTGCGCGGCACGGCCACCAGTTCGGCGGCGATGCGGCCGGCCGGCGCCGGCGCGTTCAATTCGCGGATGTCGTAGCGCACCTGCTCGGGGCGGAACGGCGTCTGCCGGTCCATCTCGAACGCGCCGACCTGGCGCAGCGTGTCGCGCGCGGCATCGGGCAGCAGCAGCGGACGGCGCAGCACCTGCGCGGCGGGCAGGCACAGGGCCAGGCGCAAGTCCTCGCGATCGACGCCGCGCAGGCCGTCGGCCAGCGCGGCCTGCTGGCCGGAGGCTTCGAGTTCGTCGCTCCATTGCGCCAGCGGCTCGGACGAACCGTCGCGGCGCAGGCGCCAGTCGCCACCGGCGCGCTCCAGCAGATGCCAGGCCGCGCCGCCGCCGAAGCGCGCGCGCAGGCCCGCCGGCAGCAGCGCGGCAAGCTCGCCGCCCCACCAGGCGAAGAACCGCGGCAACGGCGAAGCCCGCCATGCGCGGCGCACCTGTTCGAGCTGCGGTCGCAGCGAGCTGGTCATGCTCATTCCCCGTCTCCCTCCTGCCAGCGAAGCACCGCGTACGGTTGCGTTCCGGCCCTGGCTCCCTGCAACCGCACCGTGGCACGCAGGATCGCCCGCGTGCCGTCCGGTAGCGTTGCCTCCGAACGAATACTATGCGTTACGCCCTGACTGCCGCCTAGGCCTTGCGTAGTACCGGCCTGCTGTCTTGCGGCGTAGGCCGCGTTCGCCTGGTCCGGCGTCATGCCGGGAATGGCCTGCATGGCCAGCGCCGGCGCGTAGTTCGGATCGGGCGCATTGCGGCCCGACCAGATCGTGATCTGCGATGCGATCTTGCGATACACCGCCGGGTCCATGCCCAGCACCATCTGCGCTTCCTCCAGGCTGGCGAACGGACCGTGGCGCGGGCCGTAGTCGCGGCCGGCCGCGAGGTAGGCCGCGTTGTTGTTCATGTCCGTGGGGTTGCCGAAGCTGCGCCATTCGACCACGCGCGAGGCCAGGTCGTTGGCCGCGCCGTCGTTCATGCCGGCGGCGCGGAACAAGGCCTTGAGCACCTCGGGCGAGGCCGCGTTGAAATCGACCTTGCCGGTTTCGTCGACGATGCGGATGCCGACCTTGGCGTCCTCGTACTGGAGCGGATACACGCGCCCGTCGGGAATCCAGCGCCGGTCCGGCGAGGGCGTGAGCAGCGCATAGATGGCGCGGTTGATGCCCGCCTCCGCCGCGTAATGCGCGCGCAGCTGGGCGAACTGGTAGCGCGCCTGCAGGCCTTCGTTGCGCGCCAGCAGCGCATAGCCGCCGAGCACGATCGCCAGCAGGGTGCAGGCCCACAGCACCACCAGCAGCGCGACGCCGCGCTGGCGTGCCGGGCTCGCGCTGGCCTGGCGCCTGCTCATCGCGTCACCGGCTGGCGGCGCAGGCCACGCAGCAGGTCCATCTGCTGGCCGGCGGTGGGATCGATGCGCAGCGGCGCATCCAGCCGCGGCCAGTCGTGCAGGCCGTCGAGCTTCAGCTCCACGCGCACCACGCGCGGCAGCAGGCGCGGGTCGGGCCAGGTCGCCTGCCAGGTGCCGGGCTGGTCGGGCAGGTCCGGCGTGCGATAGCTGAAATGTCCTTCGCGCACGTCGTCCATCAGCACTTCGGGTTCGCCCAGCGGCTTGGGATTGCTGCCGTCGGGCGGCAACAGCGCGAAGCGCACTTCCAGCCGCGAGCCGCCTTTGTCGTTGGACACGAGTTTCCACTCCTGCAGCTGCGGCCCCAGCTTGCCCAGATAACCCGGCAGCGGCGCGACGAAGCGCATGCTCTGCGCATCGCCGGTGAAATAGATACTGTCTCCGTTCTGATCGCGACCCTGCGGCACCGCCGCGATCTGGGTCAGTTCCTGGCGCATGAACTGCTGGGCCGAACGCAACTGGTCCAGCCGCTCCACCGCGATCGAACCGGAACGCACGCTGCGCGTGGCGGTGCGCACGCCCGAATACACGCCCAGCAGCAGCAGTGCCATGAGTGCGAGTGCGCCGAGTACCTCCAGCAGGCTGAAGCCATGCTGTGCTCGCCGGGAACAGGGAACGGGGAACGGGGAACATGGACGTATGGACAAACGGGAGCGTCGCCGGCATATCCGCAACCTGCGTGTTCCCCGTTCCCCATTCCCCGTTCCCCGGCACTTCATCACTGCGGCCCATTCGGCGGCATGGTCAGGCGCAGCGTGCTGAAGTGCGCGGTGCGCTCGCTGCGGCCCTGGCCCCACAGCACGTCCAGATCCAGCTTGGTCAATACCAGCGAGGACAGCTGCTGCTGCGGGTCGACGTCCACCGGCGTCCACGGCGTCACCGTCAGGCGCCAGCGGTATTGCTGGTCGAAGCGGCCTTCGCTGCGGCCGGGCTTGAGCGGCCCCTCGGCGTCGACGGTATCGAGCAGGCTGTGCGCCCACAGCGCGGCGCGGGTGTAGTCGGCGGCGTTGTTGGTCAGGCCGATCGAGCCGCCGGTGACGCGCATCAGCGCGGTGAAGGCGATCGCCAGCAGCAGGATCGCGGCGATCACTTCCAGGAGGCTGAAGCCGCGCTGTGCGCGATGGGAACAGGGAATAGGGAATAGGGAATAGGAAAGCGGCGCGCTACCGGGCTGGGCATCGCGCGCTTGCACCGATTCCCTATTCCCTATTTCCCATTCCCTCTTAGTCACGTCGTCACCACACTCACCGCGCCGGTCAGCCACGACACATTGACCTGCCACTTGCGCTGCTCGCGCTGCAGGGTGATGTGGCCGCCGGTGGAGCTGCCGTCCGGAAAGAAGCGGATGCGGCCGGTGCTGCTGTCGGGCTGGTCTTCCTTGGCGCTGGTGATCGAGAGCTTCATGCCCGAGGGCAGGCGCACGTCGCGATGGTCGGCGCCTTTATAGGTGTTCTTGCGGATGTCGACGTCGAACACCTGCTCCTTGCCGGTGACGATCGCCTGCGCGCGCGTGGCGCGCAGCGCCGCGGCCATCTCGACGCTGGCCGCATTGACGCGCGCGCTGGCCAGGCCCTGCGAGACCGACACGGAAACCGCCGCCGCCGCGATCCCGATCAGCAGGATCACGGCGAGCATTTCCAGCAGGGTGAAGCCGTGTGCGCGCGAAGCGCGCAGGGAACGGGCAACGGGGAACGGGGAACGGGAAAAAGCGGCGGTGCGTACCGCCGCTCCTTGTTCCCCGTTCCCCGTTCCCCGTTCCCCTTTCATCGCTTACTGCCAGTTGCCCACGTCGGCGTTGTAGCCGTCGCCGCCGGGCTGGCCGTCCTGGCCGTAGAAGATGAGGTCGAAGTTGCCGTGCTCGCCGGGGTACTTGTAGCCGAAGGCATGGCCCCAGGGATCCTTGAGCTCCGATTCCTTCGCATACGGACCCTGCCAGTTGCGCGCATTGGCCGGCTTGGCGATCAGGTCCTGCAGCTGCTGCGGCGGCGAGCCGTTGTCCAGCGCGTAGTTCTCGACCTTCTGGCTGAGCGTGGTGAGCTGCGCCTTGCCGGCGCCGTACTTGCCCTTGTCCACGTTCTTGCCGACCTGGGTCACCACCACCGCGCCGATGATGCCGATCAGCACGATCACCGCGAGCATTTCCAGCAGGGTGAAGCCGCTGGTACGGCGGGGAATAGAGAATCGGGAATCGGGAATCGGAAAAGCAGTGCGCCGCGCGGTACGGCGGTTTTCCCTATTCCCTACTCCCGATTCCCGATTCCCGACAACGAAACGTTTCATGACGTGATTCCCTCTCATTGAATATTGCTGGTAAGACTGAGCAGCGGCAGCAGGATCGCCGCCATGATGATGGCCACCAGGATGGTCATCACGATGGTCAGCGCCGGCACCAGCGCGGCGAGCAGGCGGTCGATCGCGCGCTTGCTCTCCAGTTCGAAGGTGTCGGCCACCTTCAGCAGCATCGTGTCGAGCTGGCCGGCCTCCTCGCCCACCTGCACCATCTGCAGGGCCAGCCGCGGGAAGCGCTGCGACTGGGCCAGCGCAAGGCTCAGACCCGAACCACCCTTCACTTGTTCCGCAGCCTGGGCCAGCGCCTCGTCCAGGGCCCGGTTGGAGGTGACCTGGCGGGCGATGGTGAGCGCCGACAGCAGCGGCACGCCGTTCTTGACCAGGGTGCCCAGGGTGCGGGCGATGCGGGCGGTCTCGACCTTCAGCAGCAGCGGGCCGACCACCCGCTTCTGCAATAACTTGCCGTGCCAGGCCAGGCGGTAGGCCGGGTCGCGCATGCGCGCGCGCCACACGAAGATGCCGCCGCCGATCAGCAGCACCAGCAGCCACCACCACGACTGGATCAGGTTGCCCAGCGCCAGCACCGCCTGGGTGATCAGCGGGATCGGCACCTGCATGTCCTCGAAGATCGGCACGAACTGCGGCACCACATAGGCCAGCAGCAGCACCAGCGAGCCGAGCACGCCGACCATCAGGAAGGCGGGATAGATCAGCGCATTGACGATGCTGCCGCGCAATTGCTGGCTGCGCTCGAGGTAGTCGGCCAGGCGGCGCAGGGTGTCTTCCAGCGAACCGCCGGCCTCGCCCGCGCGCACCAGGCTGATGTAGAGCTTGGGAAACACGCCGTGCTCTTCGTCGAAAGCCTGCGACAGCGTGGTGCCGCCGCGCACGCGGTCGCGCACGCGCTCGATCAGCTTCCTGGCGCGCTCGCCCTCGGGCAGGTCCAGCAGGATGCCCAGCGCGCGGTCCAGCGGCTGGCCGGCGCCCAATAGCGTGGCCAGCTGGTGGGTGAACTGCGCCAGCTGGTCGCCGGTGAACGGCCCGCGCTTGAACAGGCCGCCGAAGCTGCCGCTGCTGCCGGCCTCGTTGGCGGGGCGCGCTTCCAGCGGGGTGTGGCCCTGGTCCTGCAGGCGCGCGATCACCTCGTCGACGCTGGCCGCTTCCATTTCGCCGTGCAGGATGTCGCCGGTGTCGCTGACGGCGCGGTAGTGGAACTGGCTCATGTGCCGCTGCCGCTCGCGCGGGGAATAGGGAATAGGGAATTGGGAATAGGGAGCAGCGCGGCGCAAGCCTTGGAAGCTGGGGCGGCAGATCTTTCATAGGGCGCATGGAATAACGGCAGCGTCGGACCTTGCGCCGATTCCCTATTCCCTATTCCCCATTCCCGGCTCTCAGCCCTCCTGCGTGACACGCAACACCTCCTCGAGCGTGGTGATGCCCGCCACGGCCTTGGCGATGCCGTCCTCGTACATGGTGCGCATGCCCTCGGCGCGCGCCTGGCGCTCGATCTCGCCGGCGTCGGCGCGCTGCATCACCAGGCGGCGCAGCGGGTCGGACATCACCAGGAACTCCATGATGGCGCGGCGGCCGCGGTAGCCGGTGGGATTGGCCGCGCTGCTGCCGGGCTTCCACAGCCGGATCGGGCGCTCGTCGGTGTACTTGTGCAGCTCGAACTGCTCGATCACCTCGGGCAGCGCTTCGTAAGGCGTCGCGGTTTCCGGATCCAGCCGGCGCACCAGGCGCTGCGCCAGGATGCCGTTGACGGTGGAACCGAGCAGATAGTCTTCGACACCCATGTCCAGCAAGCGCGTGATGCCGCCCGCGGCGCTGTTGGTGTGCAGGGTGGACAGCACCAGGTGGCCGGTGAGCGCGGACTGGATCGCGATGCGGCAGGTTTCCAGGTCGCGCATTTCGCCGATCATGATCACGTCCGGATCCTGGCGCACGATCGAGCGCAGGGCGCCGGCGAAGTCCAGCCCGATCTGCGGCTTCACCTGGATCTGGTTGATGCCTTCGATCTGGTATTCGACCGGGTCCTCGACGGTGATGATCTTCACGTCCGGCGTGTTGATCTTGCCCAGCGCGGTGTACAGCGTGGTGGTCTTGCCCGAGCCGGTGGGGCCGGTGACCAGCAAAATGCCGTGCGGGCGCTCCAGCACGTCGACGAAGCGCTGCTGGAAAGCGGAAGTGAAACCCAGGGTGGAGAAATCGAACACCACCGATTCGCGGTCGAGGATACGCATCACCACCGACTCGCCGAAGCTGGTCGGCACGGTGGACACGCGCAGGTCCAGTTCCTTGCCCTGCACGCGCAGCTGGATGCGGCCGTCCTGCGGCAGGCGCCGCTCGGCGATGTTGAGCTTGGCCATGATCTTGACGCGCGAGATCACCGCGGCGGTGGAACTGGACGGCGGCGCTTCCACTTCGTGCAGCACGCCGTCGATGCGGTAGCGCACTTTCAGGCGGTTCTCGAATGGCTCGATGTGCACGTCCGAGGCGCGCTGCTCCACCGCGCGCTGCAGGATCAGATTGACCAGGCGGATGACCGGCGCTTCGGAAGCCAGGTCGCGCAGGTGCTCGACGTCGTCCTCCACCGCGGCGCCGCCGTCGAGGTTCTCCACGATGGTGCCCATGGCGGAGCGGCCGGAGCCGTAATAACGCTCGATCAGGTCGTCGATTTCCGAGCGCAGGCCGATGCGCAGCGTGACCGGCCGCCCGGCGGCCAGTTCCACCGCCTGCAGCGGATAGGGGTCGGCCGGATCGGACACCAGCAGGGCCAGGCCGTCGTCGCCGTCGCGCACCGGCACCACGTGGTGCAGCTTGAGGAAGCGCGGGGACAGGTCCAGTTCCGCCGGCGGCAACTCCGGCGCCTCGCGCGCGGCGAGCAGGGGCGTGTGCAGCAATTCGGACCAGGCCTCGGCCAGGTCGCGCTCGGACACCAGGCCCAGGCGGGCCATCAGCGCCGTCAGCGTGCCCTCGGGCGACTCTTCATGCAGCCGCCGCGCGCGCGCCAGATCGCTGTCTTTCAGCCGCCCCCGCGCCACCAGCAGGTCGCATACCGCGGCTTCGCGGTTGCTTTCTGCGGCTCCATCGCCGGGCGCCGGCTTGGCCACTGCCGACATCACACACCCCACATCTCAAGTCCAGGTCGCGCCCGCGATGCTCCGTGCATCGCCCCTGCCGGGCGAGTGAAGCGCCATTGTTAACACAACCATCGTGGCAGTGGCGAGCATGCTCCCGCGGCACTGAGATGTCGTAAGAAAAAGGCAAAAATATCTGTCTTAATCGGACAATAGAGCAGTGCAGCGCAGCATCGGACCATCGCGCCGATGCCGCGCCGCGGCTTTCTCCTTATGCCTTAAAGACCTATGCCCAGGCCCATGCCTCCGGCGGTTTCGCCGCCCCCGGCGATCGCCGTGCCCAGGGTCAACCGCGCCCGCGAACTGATCTGCCGCGAAAAGCCGACCGACAGCGCCCCTTGGCCGCGATAGCCGCCCACCGCCACCCCCAGGCTGCTGCCATCGAAGCCCTGCGTGCTGGAGGACATCAGCGACATCGCCACGCCGATCGCGCCGACGCGGTTGATGCGCGTGTCGAGCGTATTGAACTGGTCGTCGACGTGGCGGCGCAGGTCGTCCAGCTCGCGGCGGCTGGCGAGATTGCCGAGTTTCTGGTCGGTATAGGCCTTGGCCTGGGTCAGGGTCTGGCGATCGCCGGCGTCGGCGTAGCTCTTGGCCGTGCTCAGCGCTTCCTGCACCTGGCTGCCGGTAGCGGCCGCCGGGTCGGGGGTGTAGCCGATGGCCGGGCCTGGATCCTTGGCGCTGCCGGCGGCCACGCGCTGATCGAGCGCGGCAAGGCGGCTGCTCAACTCGCCGAGGCCGACATTGATGCTGCCCACCGAGCTGCCGAGCACGCTCTGCAGCTGGCTCAGGTTCACCGCATCGGTCGCCTGCGTGCCGGCGGCGACGTCGGTGATCTGGCGTTCGGCGCCGGCGCTGCCCACCGACACCGTGTTCGCGCGCAAGGCCTTCGAGCCGGCACCGAGCGCGACGCTGTTGACCATGCTGGCGCTGCTGTCGGCGCCCAGCGCCACACCCGACGCGCCGGTGACGGTCGCTTCCGAACCGATGGCGACCGCCTTGTCGGCACGCGCCTTGGCCAGCGAACCCAGCGCTGCGCTATCCGCGCCGGAAGCTTCCGCGCCCGCGCCGAAAGCCGAGGCTCCCGCTCCGGCGGCGCTGGCGCCCGCACCGACGGCGGTACCGAGGATGCCGCTGCTGGTGGCCGCCGCTTCGATCGGCGCCCCCGCATCGTCCGTCAGCACCAGCTTTCCATCGCCGTCCAGCGCGCGGCCACCGATGGCGACGCTGCCGGCGGCGGTCGCCTGCGCGCTCTCGCCGTAGGCCGTGCTGGCCAGGCCGGATGCCACGGAGCCGAAGCCTGCCGCGGTCGCATAGCCGGCATTGGTGCTGGCGCCGCTGCCGAAGGCCGAGGCGCCATAGCCGAACGCGCTGGCATTCGCGCCCAGCGCCGTGCTGTTCGCATCGTTGGCGAAGCTGCGGTAACCCATCGCCACGCTTTCGCTGGCGTTGGCGATGCTGCTGGCGCCATACGCGCTGGCGGCAACGCCCAGCGCGGCGCTGCCGGCGCCGGTGGTGGTGGCGTCGGCCTCGTCGGCCAGCGCGTTCTCGCCCAGCGCCGTGCCGCGGTCGCCGTTGGCCGTGGCTCCGGCACCGCCGGTGGTGGTGCCGGTGGGCGCGTTCTGCGCCGACGCATCGGTCATCCCGTACAGCGCCAGGCAGGCTGCCAAGACGGACACACGCAAAGCCGAGGATGCACGGCGGTTGTCGTTGCAAGATTTGTTCATCGGAATGGCACTCCTCAAAGGTCGGACAGGCGCGCGCCGCGCCGCCGCGCACTCGCGCGGCGGCGCTGCGGCGCTGCTGTTACATGCTGTAGGTGGCCTGCAGGCTCACGTTGGCGTAGGGCCGCAGGCCCACCAGCTTGATGAAGTAGGAACCCGCCGCAGGACGCGCCACCACCACGCTCTCGCTGTTGCCGGGATGCACGGAGAGGTAGGAATAACTCGTCGGCATCGGCTCGTTGCCTGCGCGCACCACCAGCGAAACGTCGCCGGTGCCGCCGAAGCTGCGGATGTTCAGCGAGCGCGCGCCGGGCGGCACGGTCAGCAGATAGAGCCGCTCGCTGCCTGCCGCACCCGCCAGCGCGGGCAAGGCCTTGCCGCTGTCGAGTTCGATGAAGGCCGTGCCGCCATTGCCGCCCTGGCGCCAGCTGGCGTACTGCCTGGCCAGCTCCGCGTCGGAGAGACACGCATTGAGGCTGCTCGCCTGCACGGCATTCAGCAGGCCGATGCGGGCCAGCATGGCGGCATGGCCACGTATACCCGCCGCATAGTCGCCCACGGTGGCGGACGTGGTCGCGAGCATCTTCGCCTGCGCCGCGATATTCGCGCCCACGATCACGCCGCCCGGCACCCAGGTCGGCACGCCGGTATCGCAGGTACCGAGCAATTGGCCGCCGCTGTTGACGCGCCAGCCTTCGTCCAGGAACAGCGACGGGGTCAGGTCCAGGTCGATATGGCCTTTCAGATCGGGACTCAATGCGAATTCCATCAACGCATTGGGCGAAAGACGCGTGTCGAAATGCACGAAGGACGACCCGGGCTGCACGGTCCTGGGCGCATAGAGCTGCACGTAGCCGGACGGATCGATGCCCGCCGGCACCGCGCGCATGGCCACGCTCAAGCCGGCGAGATTCCCCTTGAGCACATCGGCCTCGGCCTGCTCCAGCAGCAAAGTCGGAATCGTGACCGCAACACCGGCGCCGGCATGGATCGAGACGTCAGGCCCGGCCGGGTCGTACGCGAGGATCGCGCCGGTGGCTCCGGCCGCCTGCGCGAAGCGCGCCTTCGTCACGCCGTCGCAGGTGCCGGTGTCGATCAGCGCGATATGGCCCGCCACCGCGGCGGCGTTGTCGAAAGCGCTGCAGCCTTGTGCATTGCTTCCGGTCACCGCGCGTACCACGGTTCCGCTGAAATTGGCGGGAGTCGCCGCCGGGCCAAGCGCCAGCGGGGAGAAGCCGTACTCCTTGGCAATCGCCGCAGGCGCGGTCACCTGCAACGCGTTGCGCGTACCCAGCGCCAGCGGCGCATGGGCCCTGACGTTGGCGCCGGTGAAGACGAGATGCCCATCGTTCAACGCCGAGCTGGCGCGTTCGGCGTTGGACATGTCGTACCACCGCCTGCCCTTGGCATTGTCGTAGGCAAACAGCGAATAGATGTCGGGCACTGGCGTACCATCGCCGTCCATCGCCGGCGCTCCGGTTTCCACATCGCCGAAGCCGAGAAAGCCGAGGCCGTGCGCCATCTCGTGCAATACGACGTTGAGGAAGTTGCTCTGGCCGCGCGGTGTGTTGCCGTCCAGGCCTAAGTACCAGCCCGACCCTTCCAGGCATCCCGGCGTGCCGATCGCGCCATTGAACGCGGCATTGATGTCCACCGCCCCGGGAGTCAGATCCCGCCCGCTCAACGCCTTGGCCAAAGCGATGTGATAAGCGACACCCGGCCGGATACCCGCCCCCGAAGCGAAAGTAAAAATGTTGGCGGGGCCTGCCTGGCCCAGCGTTGCGCCATCGGCAGTACATGCCAGCTTCTTGAACGAAGCGCCCACGATGATCGGTGGGCGGCTCTTCAGCACGCTGCCCCACAGCGAGGCCGCATATTCGAAGACGATGCGCGCCTGCTCGCCGCGGGTCTTGCCGGGGTTGCCGCCGACGGGCGCCGCGGCGGCCGGATCGTCCAGTCCCGTGCCGGTACCGACATCGCGATTGTTGATGCGGATTTCCGCCGGCGCCGCACCCGCTGCGGCCATCAGACCGCCGGCCAGCAGCATCAGCCATGGTTTGCGCCGGCTCATGGGGTGGCCTCCGGCGCGGCAGCGGCGGCACCGGCCGCGTGATGCATGCGATATTCGCCATCTGCACCGCGCTCCATCACCAGCCGGCTCTGCAAGCGGTCGGGGAGTGTCGCGATCTTGCCCTTGCTGCCGTTGCCGAGATCGACTTCGCGCCAACGCAGGCGCTCGTCGGCCTTCGCCGGCGTGCCGAGCGCGCGCAGCAAGGCCTGATCCCCTTGCGTGGCGCGCTGCAGCCGCGCCATCTCCGCGTCGGTGGGCGCGCGCAGTTCGCCGGTAAGCGGGTCGCGGAAGACGACCTGATGGCTTTGCGTCGCCGCCGGCGCCTTCGCCGGCTGCTCCGCCGCCGATGCCGCCGTCGCCAGAAGCGCGATCAGCGCCAGGCCCAGAGCGTGCGTGCTTGTCTCGTTCTTCAAAACCTGTACTCCTCAATCCGATGAAGTGCGCCGCGCGGAAACTGCTGGGGCGCGGACGTTCGAGCGGCCGCACTTGCCCGCCGCCGGCGGAGGCCGGCGGTGCGGTCGAAGGGCGATGGAACATGCCGCGCGACCGTGGGGTATCCGGCCGCGCGCGATGGCGAAACGCTCGATCTCCATGCCCGAGCAGACCCGGCATGGCGACCCGATTATGGACAGCGAAGTCCGTGAAGTGCCTTCACGGTTCGTCGACTTTCGGACATTTCTTAAGGAGCAAGTGCCGCAATAAAAAAAGGCCGGTGCATGACGCACCGGCCTTGGTGAAGCTGACCAGCTTGCGGCATCAGGCGGATAGTTCTCCGCCCGATGCCAGGTTTTACCAGCCCACGCCCAGGCCGACGCCGCCCGAGCTTTCCCCGCCGCCCGCCACCGCCGCGCCGAAGGTCAGATTCGCCCGCGGCGACAGCTGCCTGGAATAACCCACCGACAAGGCAGCCTGCCCGCGGTAGCCACCGACACCCACGCCCACGCGGTTCTCCGTATTGATGCCCTGCGTGCTGAAGGACATCTGCGCCATCGCCGTGCCCATCGCGCCGACGCGGCTCACGCGCGTATTGACCGAGCGGAACTGCCCGTCGACGTGTTCGCGCAGGGCGCTCAGGTCGCTGCTGCTGGCGAAGCTGCCGAGCTTCTGGTCGGTGTAGGCCTTCGACTGCGTCAGCGTCTGGCGGTCGCCGGCATCGGCATAGCTCTTGGCGGTGGTCAGCGCTTCGTCCACCTGGCCGACGTTCGCCGCATCCGTGGCCTGCGTGCCCGCGGCGACGTTGACGATCTGCCGCTGCGTGGCCGCATTGCCGACCGACACGGTATTGGCGCGATCGGCCACCGCACCCTGGCCCAGCGCCACCGCACCGGCGGCGCTGGCGGATGCGCCCTGGCCTATGGCCGTGGCCGAGGCGGCGGTGACGTTGGCGCTTTCGCCGACCGCCACCGCGTTGGTGGCGACGGCGGCGATCGTGCTGTTCGCACCCACCGCCGTACTGCCATCCGCATTGACCTTCGCGTTGCCGCCGATCGCGGTGTCGTTGGGACCGGCCGCGTAGCTGTCGCCGCCGATCGCCGTGCCGTGATCCCCGCCGGCAGCCGCGCCCGCACCGAGCGCGACGCCCTTCGAACCCGTTGCGACACTCGCCGGCCCTGTGCCGTCCACCGCCAGCCGGCCGCCGAAGCTGCCGTCGCCGGTGGTCACGCGCTGATCCAGCGCGGTGAGGCGGTTATTGAGATCGCCGATGCCCGCGTAGATGTTGCTGACCGAGCCATTGAGCGCGCCGATCGCGTCGAACACGCTGGTATAGCTGCCGCCCTGCACGGTGAAGGCGCTGGCGACCAGGGCGCCGTTGCCGTCAACGTCCGCGTTGCCGCCGATCAGGCGCAGCACGTCCCGCACCTGGCCGACCGTCACCGCATCGTCGCGCCGCGCGCCGGCCTTGAGGTTGGACAGGCGCGTGCCGCTGGCGCCGGCCAGGGTGGCCTGGCTCTTGTCGGCCGCGTCGTACGTCAGCGCATTGCCGACGCTAGCGCTCACCGCGCCCTGCAGCTGGGCGAGGTTCACCGCATCGGTGCCTTGCGTGCCGGCGGCGACATTGGCGATCTGCCGCTCCGCGCCGGCCTTGCCCACCGACACGGTGTTCGCGCGCGTGGCCTGCGAGCCGGCGCCCAGCGCCACGCTCGATGCCGCGGTGGCGGAAGAGCCGTAGCCGATGGCGACGGATTGCGAGCCGCTGGACGTCGCCAGCGTGCCGAGTGCCGTGCTCAGCGAGCCGGAAGCTTCGGCGCCCAGACCGTAAGCGGATGCGCCGAGTGCGCTCGCCTTCGCGCTCGCACCCACCGCCGTGCCGCCGACGCCTGCACTGGTGGCGGCCGTGGTGATCGGCTGGCCGTTGGCATCGTTCAGCAGTGCCGCGCCGTCTTCGTCCACCGCGTTGCCGCCGACCGCCACGCTGGCGGCGCCTGCCGCCTGCGCACCCGCGCCGAACGCGGCGCTGTTCTTCCCGGAAGCGACCGCGCCGTAACCGGCTGCCGTCGCATAGTCGGCATTGGTGTTGGCGCCGCTGCCGAACGCCGAGGCACCCACGCCGAATGCATTGGCATTCGCACCCACCGCCGTCCCGTTCGCATCGTTGGCGAAGCTGCGGTAACCCACCGCCACGCTCTCTTCGCCGTTGGCGATGCTGCTGGCGCCGGAAGCCACGCTGTGCACGCCGAAGGCTGCGGCATCGTCGCTGCCGTCTTTCGCGCCGTCGGCGGTGAAGTAGTGATTCGATGCGGTGCCCTGCACGGCGGTATCCAGCTGCTGCTTGTTCACCGCATCCGTGGCCTGCGTGCCGGCGGCGACGTTGGCGATCTGCCGTTCCGCGCCGGCCTTGCCCACCGACACGGTGTTCGCGCGCGTGGCCTGCGAGCCGGCGCCCAGCGCCACGCTCGATGCCGTGGTGGCGGAAGAGCCGTAGCCGATGGCGACGGATTGCGAGCCGCTGGACGTCGCCAGCGTGCCGAGTGCCGTGCTCAGCGAGCCGGAGGCTTCAGCGCCAAGACCGTAAGCGGATGCGCCAAGTGCACTCGCCTTCGCGCTCGCACCCACCGCCGTGCCGCCGACGCCTGCACTGGTGGCGGCCGTGGTGATCGGCTGGCCGTTGGCATCGTTCAGCAGTGCCGCGCCGTCTTCGTCCACCGCGTTGCCGCCGACCGCCACGCTGG
>NZ_JAAZQJ010000005.1:213383-213558 GCF_012275375.1 Dyella sp. SG609
CTCGGCGGTGAAGTAGTGATTCGATGCGGTGCCCTGCACGGCGGTATCCAGCTGCTGCTTGTTCACCGCATCCGTGGCCTGCGTGCCGGCGGCGACATTGGCGATCTGCCGCTCCGCGCCGGCCTTGCCCACCGACACGGTGTTCGCGCGCGTGGCCTGCGAGCCGGCGCCCAGA
>NZ_JAAZQJ010000005.1:213656-432598 GCF_012275375.1 Dyella sp. SG609
CTGCGTGCCGGCGGCGACATTGGCGATCTGCCGCTCCGCGCCGGCCTTGCCCACCGACACGGTGTTCGCGCGCGTGGCCTGCGAGCCGGCGCCCAGCGCCACGCTCGATGCCGTGGTCGCCGACGAGCCATAGCCGATAGCGACGGATTGCGAACCGCTCGCCGCCGCCAGGGTGCCGAGCGCCGTGCTCAACGAGCCGGAAGCTTCGGCGCCCAGACCGTAAGCGGAGGCGCCCAGCGCGCTCGCCTTCGCACTCGCACCGACCGCCGTGCCGCCGACACCCGCGCTGCTCGCCGCGGTAGTGATCGGCTGGCCGTTGGCATCGTTCAACAAGGCCGCGCCGTCTTCGTCGACCGCGTTGCCGCCGATCGCCACGCTGCCAGCACCGGCCGCCTGCGCACCCGCGCCGAACGCCGCACTGTTCTTGCCGGAAGCGACCGCGCCGTAACCCGCCGCCGTCGCATAGTCCGCATTGGTATTCGCGCCATTGCCGAACGCAGACGCACCGATGCCGAACGCATTGGCATTCGCACCGACCGCCGTGCCGTTCGCATCGTTGGCGAAACTGCGATAACCCACCGCCACGCTCTCCGCGCCATTGGCGATGCTGCTGGCGCCCTGCGCGGTGGCGCCGATGCCGAAGGCCGCGCTGCCTGCGCCGATTGCCGTGCTGTCCTGCGCATCGGCCAGCGCGTTCTCGCCCACCGCGGTGCCGCGCTCGCCGTTGGCGGTGGCGCCGGTGCCGGCGGTGGTGGTGCTCTGCGCCAGCGCGCCGCCGGCGCACAGCGCCATGCACGCGGCCAGGGGGGCCGCCAGCACCGAGGCGCGCAGGCGCCGGGAGGCACCGCGCCTGCCGCGGGCGCTGGCCAGCTCGCTGGCGACGACCAGCACGCCGAGCGACGCATTCCAGACCTTGCTGTAAATCTTGTTCACGAGTGGCACTCCCTGATGTCGTCCGGGCACGCGCCCGCGGCGGCGCGTTCGCGCGCCACGGTCCATGCCGCTGCATTCATCGGGGGTGCCGTCGCGGCGTCCCCCGCTTGCGTTCCATGGAATGCGGCAGCGCGGATACCGCGATGCCGCATCGCTCTTACAGGCTGTAGCTGGCCTGCACGCTCACCCCGGCGTAGGCCTTGTCGCCCGCCACCTTGATGAAATACGTGCCGGCCGCGGGCCGCGCCGCGACCACGGTTTCGCTGTTGCCCACGTGCACCGAGCGGTAGTCGTTGCTGGCCGCGGTCGGCTCGGCGCCGGCCTTGACGTACAGCGACACGTCGCCGGACCCGCCGAAGGTGCGGATGTTCAGCGTGCGCGCATTGGCCGGAACCACCAGCGTGTAGATGCGCTCGCTGCCGGCCGCGCCGGCCTGCGCGGTCAGCGTCTGGCCGTTGGCCATGTCCACCACCGCCGGTGCGCCGGTGCCGCCCTGGCGCCAGTTGTCGTACTGTTTGGCGATTTCCGCATCGCTGAGGCAGGCATTGAGGCTGCTGGCCTGCGGCGCGGTGAGCAGGCCGTCGGTGGCGAGCTTGGCCGCATGCGCGCGGATCGCCGCCGCGTAGTCGCCGACCGTGGCCGAAGCCTTGGCCAGCTTCTTCGCTTCCGCGGAGATATTGGCGCCGACGATCACGCCGCCCGGCACCCAGGCCGGCACGCCGGTGTCGCAGGTGCGCAGCAGCTGGCTGCCGCCGTTGACGCGCCAGCCTTCGTCGATGAACAGCGACGGCGTCAGGTCCACGTCGATATGGCCCTTCAGGTCCGGGCTTTCGGCGTATTCCATCAGTGCGTTCGGCGACAGGCGCGTGTCGAAATGCGAGAACGACGAACCCACCACCAGGGTCTTGGGCGCGTAGATCTGCACATTGCCTGCCGCGTCGATGCCGGCCGGCACCGTGCTCATGGCGATGGCCAGGCCGGCGAGGTTGGCCTTCAGCGTGATGCCGGAGTTCTGCGATACCGCCACCACCGGGATATTGATCGGCGCACCGCCATCGCCTACCGGCGTGATCAGATCGTTGCCGGCCTGATTGTTGGCGATGACCATGCCGGTGGCGCCGGCCGCTTCGGCATTGCGCGCCTTCACCGCGAAGCCGCAGGTGCCGCGATCCACCAGGGCGATATGGCCGGCCACGGCGGCAGCGTTGTCGAACGCCGCGCAGCCTTCCGCATTCGCGCCGGTGACCGCGCGCACCACGCTGCCGTTGAAGTTGGCCACGCTGGCCGCCGGCCCGAACTGGGCCTGGCCGTACAGGTATTCGCCGGCGGCGGCGGCCGGCGCGCTCACCATCAGCGCAGCGCGCGTGCCCAGGGCCAGCGGCGCATCGGCCTTGACCTTCGGGCCGGTAAAGACCAGATGGCCATCGTTCAAGGCGGAGCTGACGCGCTGGGCGTCGGTCATGTCGTACCACTTCATGGCCGCGCCGTTGTCGTACACATAGCTGGAGTAGATGTCCGGACGCGCCACGCCGTCGTTGCCCAGCAGCGGCTTGCCGGTGGTGAGATTGTTGAAGCCGGAGAAGCCCAGGCCGTGCGCCATCTCATGCAGCATCACGTTGAGGAAGTTGGACTGGCCGGCCGGCGTATTGCCGTCCAGGCCAAAGTACCACTGCATGCCTTCCAGGCAGCCCGGCGTGCCCATGGCGCCGTTGAACTGCATCTGCACGTCGGCGTTGTTGGGGCTGGTGTCTTCGCCGACCAGGGTGTTGGCCAGTGCGATGTGGTACCAGGTGTCGGCCTTGGCGCCAGCCGGCAGGTTGGTGGCGCTGAAGGCGGTGATCGACAGCGCGCGCGAGGAACCGAGCGTGCCGCCGGTGGCGGTGCAGGCGAGCTTCTGGAAGCTGGCGTTGATGTCGATCGGCACGCCGCTCTTGAGCACCGCGCTCCACAGCGAGGCGGCGTAGTCGAAGGCGATGCGCGCCTGCTCGCCGCGGGTCACGCCGGGATTGCCGCCGATCGGCGCGACCGGCGTGGGATCGTCCAGGCCTTTGCCGGTGCCGGCGTCGAGATTGATGATGCGGATGTCCGCGGCGGCGGCGGCGCTGGCCAGGCCGAGCAGGCCGGTGGCGAGCAGGGCCTTGAACAGAGGCTTGCAGGCGATCATTGCGACACCTCCGGCGCCGCGGCGCGCGGTTCGTCGCCAGCGTGGTGCACGCGGTACTTGCCGTCGGCGCCGCGTTCGGCCACCACCGAGGTTTCCAGGCTCTGCGGCACGTCCATCACGGTGACTTCCAGCCCCGTGCTCAGGCGCACCTTGCGCAGCGTGGCGCGCGCATCGGCTTCGGTGGCCGGACCGATCGACGGCTGCGTGGCGGCTTCCTGTGCGGCGATGCGCGACAGCTCGGCCAGTTCCGCTTCGGTCGGCGTGCGTGTGCGGCCGGTGGCCGGATCGCGGAAGGTCACCTGCTGGTTCTGCGTCGACGCCGGCGCGGCCGTGCGTCCCTCCCCCGCCATGCTTGCCGTGGCGAACACCGCCATCAGCAACAGGCCCATGGCCTGGATCTTTCCCGTGTTTTCCATCTGTACTCCTCCCATAGGCGGCGGAACCGTCGGCCGGCTCCGCGAACAACAGCGCAGGCAGCGAAGGCCGGCGCCGACTTTTCGATGGCCGAGCGCGTACGCCCGGCCTGCGGTGTGGGTTGCAGCGATGCGTCTGGAGCGGCCGCACGCGTCCGCCGATGGCTGGCGCCTTCGGTGTGCAGATCGAACGAATGGCCGTCCGCGGCTACCGGCGAAGGCAGCCGTGATTCAGAACGGAAGGTTTAATGCGGGCGTATTCGCCATCGGCCGCCATGGCCGGATCCAGGACAAAGAACGCCGAAGGCCGGCAGCGGCCCTTGCTCATGTGCCATGTGTTTTCCCCTCGATAGCGTTGCGCTTCGAATCGGACACGTGCACATGGCCCCCGCCATGCTTCCTTAAGATGCGACACGTCCTTCGCGATGCGTGATGCGTGCGTCAAATCATTGGCGCGTTGGCGAAACTATCAGTGCCTTCTTGCGTGCGTCAATAAGAAATTGCGAAATTTCTTATTTGATTAGGACATCGCTGTAGCGGCCATAAAAAAGGCCGGCGCATTGCGCGCCGGCCTTCGCTGTTTCTACCGCCGCACAAGCTCAACTCAAGGCTGCGCGCCCGCCGCCTGCACCGCCGCATAGGCATTGAGAATGCCCGCGCCGATCGGCTTGCTGCCGCTGGCCGCCACGTGCGGCGCGCTCGCCGACGACTTCAGCAGCGAAGCGATCTGCGTGGAGCTGAGCAGCGACTTGCCCAGCGACAGGCGATAGCTCTGCATCAGCGCCACCGCGCCGGCCACGTGCGGCGTGGCCTGCGAGGTGCCGGCCATGCCGCCGTAGGTGGAACCGGACGGCGTGGTGGTGCCGGAGTCGATGGTCGACCAGATGAAACCGGTGGTCGCCTGCGTGCCGCTGGAACCGTCGTTGGCGTACACGCCGCCGCCCGGCGCGGCGAGCGTGATGCCCTTGCCGTAGTTGGAGTAGAACGCGCGGCGGCTGGTGATGCCGGTGGCGGCCACGGCAACCACGCCCGGGCAGCTGGCCGGCGAGAAGCCGGACACGTTGGCGTTGCTGTTGCCCGCCGCCACCACCACGGTGGCGCCGCGGCTGATCGCGCCGCTGATCGCCTTGCCGGTCACGCTGCTGGACGTGCAAGTGCCGCTGCCGCCCAGGCTCATGCTGATCACCTTGGCCGGGTTGGCATTGTCCGGCACGCCGTTGACGTGGCCGCCCGAGGCCCAGGTGATGGCGTCGGCGATGTCGCTGTCGTAGCCGCCGCAGTGGCCGAGCACGCGCACCGGCAATACCTTGGCGCCGAACGCCGTACCGACCATGCCGGTGGTGTTGTTGGTCTTCTCGCCGCCGGCGGTGCCGAACACATGGGTGCCGTGCCAGCTGCTGTCTTCGGCCGGATGGGTGGAATCCACGCAGCCGCCGTTGCTGGCGAGGTACTTGCTGCCGGTGGTCCAGTCGCCGGTATCCCAGCCGCCGGCCACGCGGCCGTCGGTGCTGCGGCCGGAGACCAGGGCGGTGCTGGTGAAGTCGTAGCCGGCGTTGGCCAGGGTCAGGTCCAGATCCGGATGGTTGGTGACGCCGGTATCGAGGCTGGCGATGATCACGCCGGTGCCGTCGGCCAGGGTCCACGCCTGCTTGATGTTGGCGCCGCCCCAGTTGGCCACGCTGGTGCCCAGGCTGGCGTCGGCGAAGGCCGCGCCGCCGGCGGCAAGGTAATCCCACTGGTAGCCGGCGAAGTACTGGTCGTTCGGCGTGGTGAAGGTGGCCGCGCCCTGCGGCAGCACCACCTTGCTGGGCTTGTCCAGCGCCTGGCGCAGGTAGTCCGGCTGCACGAATTCCACCGCCGGGTCGGCGGCGATCTGCTGCACGAACTGGCGCGTCTCCGCCGCATTCAGGCGGCGCGAGGTGGTGACGAGATCGCCGCCGCTGGCCAGCTTGCGCTTGTAGTTGAGGCCGAGCGCGCGGCCGCCGAACTGCACCGCATCGACAAGCTTCGCCTTGCCGGCCGCGGCCGACATGGCCTGCACCGCGGCGCCGGCATTGCCGCGCTCGGTGCTGCCGTCGCGGTAGACCACCACGAAGCGGTCGTAAGTCGCGGTTTCCTGTACCGAGCTGAGATCGAAACGGGTGTTGCCGGCAATGTCGTCGGCGGCCATGGCCGCGGCGGGCAGGCCCAGGGCCAGGGCGAGCGAGGCGGCCAGCAGCTTCATATGCGAACGATTCATTCGAACTCCCTCTATCTACTTGGTCTGGATGGATTGAATGAACGGAGGTGCCCCCGAGGATGTACGGCCGGCGCGCCCTCCCCAGAGCGCGCAGATCGACCGCCGGGCTGGCGAGCCCGGCCTCCCCCGATCAAGAGATGGGTCAACCGGAACTGGTGGACCCGGGTTCACGCTAACAAGACAAATCCGAAGGAAATGTCGACGGGGCACGAAAATTCGTAGGAATTTTTCGGAGGGAGGGGCACTGATGAGCGCCAGGTACGGATTGACTTGGGGGAGTGAAACCCTTCTCCCTCCGGGAGAAGGTGGCGGCAGCCGGATGAGGGTTCGGCCGGAGCGGAGCACATCACCCTTGCGCTCCGCCCGTACCCTCACCCCAACCCCTCTCCCGGTGGGAGAGGGGCTTAAGCTTTGCTCCGGCTTCCAGGCTCGGGGACAATGCATCTTTTTGCGACTCACGATCCATGCACCTGCTCGACATCGGCGCCAACCTCACCCACGAATCCTTCCGCCACGACTTCGACGAAGTCCTGTCCCGCGCGCGGGAGCATGGCGTGACGCGCATGGTGGTCACCGGCGCCTCGCGCGAGGCCAGCGTGCATGCGCTGGAACTGGCCCGCAGCCACCCCGGCGAGCTGTACGCCACCGCCGGCGTGCATCCGCACCATGCGGTGGATTACGACGACGCCACCGACGCGCTGCTGCGCGAACTGCACACCCAGCCGGAAATGCGCGCGGTGGGCGAGACAGGCCTGGACTACCACCGCAACTACTCGCCGCGCGAGGTGCAGCTGGACGTCTTCGAGAAGCAGCTGCGCATCGCGGCCGACCTGGGCAAGCCGCTGTTCCTGCACCAGCGCGACGCGCACCAGGATTTCCTGGCCCTGCTGCGCCGCTACCGCGACCGCGTGCCGGCGGCAGTGGTGCATTGCTTTACCGACACCGGCGAGGCGCTGCGCGACTACCTGGCGCTGGACTGCCATATCGGCATCACCGGCTGGATCTGCGACGAGCGCCGCGGCACGCATCTGCGCGAGCTGGTGAAGGAGATTCCGGCCGACCGGCTGATGATCGAGACCGACGCGCCGTACCTGCTGCCGCGCACGGTAAAGCCGCAGCCCAGCCACCGGCGCAACGAGCCGATGTATCTGCGGCATATCTGCTATGAGATCGCGCGGGACCGCGGCGAGCCGGTGGAAGTCACGGCGGCGAACAGTACGGCGACGGCGGAGAAGTTTTTCGGCTTGTGAACTCCAAAGCACCGCACCTTTGCGCCCTCTCCCCTCCGGGGAGAGGGCTGGGGTGAGGGGCCGGGCGGAGCGGCCAGCGGAGGGTCGCTACAAACTCAAAAGCTCTTCTTCTCTTCGTAAAAACGCCACCGCGAGCACCCGCCCCTCATCTGCCTGCCGGCATCTTCTCCCCGGAGGGGCGAAGAGTTGCTTCGATCAGGCGCTTGCGAGATCCAACTGCGCAACCTCATCCGCACTCAGCTGCACCCGCACCGCCCCCAGCAGCTCATTAAGCTGATCCGCATTCGTCGCACTCGCGATCGGCGCCGTAATCCCCGGCCGCGCCATCAACCATGCCAAGGCCACCTGCGACGGCGTCGCCCGATGCGCCTTCGCCACGTCGTCCAAGGCGGCAAGCACGCCGAAACCGCGCGGACTGAGGAACTTCTGCACCGCCCCCGCACGCGCCGCGCTCTTGCCCAGGTCCGCCTCGCTGCGGTACTTGCCGCTGAGGAAGCCGCTGGCCAGCGCGTAGTAATTGATCACGCCCACCTGCTCCTTCAGCACCAGCGGCTCCAGCGCCTGCTCGTAGCCGCCGCGCGCCACCAGGTTGTACTCGGGCTGCAGGCTCTCGTAACGCGGCAAGTTATGGCGCGCTGAAACTTCCAGCGCCTCCGCAAAGCGGTCCGCGTTGTAGTTGGAGGCGCCGATGGCGCGCACCTTGCCCTGCTCGATCAGGCGGCCGAACGCGCCCAGCGTCTCGTGCAGCGGCACGCTCGCGTCGTCCTCGTGGGCCTGGTACAGGTCGATATGGTCGGTCTGCAGGCGCTTGAGCGAGCCTTCCACCGCCTGCTGGATATTCATCGGCGACAGGCCGCGGTGCTCCACCCACTTCGCCACCTTGGTGGCGATCACCACGCGGTCGCGCTTGCCGCTTTGCTTGAGCCACTTGCCGATGATGGTTTCCGATTCGCCGCCGCGGTTGCCGGGTGCCCAGGCGGAATAGACGTCCGCCGTGTCGACCAGGTTGAAGCCGGCGTCGACGAACTGGTCCAGCAACTCGAACGAGCGCTTTTCATCCACGCTCCAGCCGAACACATTGCCGCCGAAGGCGAGCGGCGCGATGGAAAGATCGGAACGACCGAGGCGGCGATGTTGCATGGCTGCGTTTCCTGTAGCGGGGGAGTGATCCAGGAAACTTGCCGCCCGATCCGGGGCAATTCAAGTCGGCGTGCAGGCGCCGTTGCCGCAAGCGGCGATCCGCGCCACCTCCATGCGCTCCGTGCGCGGCGTCTTTTCCTTGTGCCTGGCCGGCTCGCGCGGCTGGGCTTCGGTGTCCGGCACCGCCGCCAGCCGGCGCGCCAGGTTCGCATCGGCGATATGGCCGTGCAGGAACAGCAGGTCGTTCCAGATCGAACTCATGGCAGCCTCCCGGGTGTCCGCCATCTGGCGGTCCGCTCAAGATAGACAGCCGCCAGGCCGCGACAAAGCGATATATTCGCAAGCCAGCCTTGAGGGATATTCAAGATGCCACGTATCTCGCTGGACCTTCTGCAGCAGTTCGTCAGCGCCGCGCGCCTGGGCAATCTGTCGCGCGCCGCCGAGCAGGCCAACCTCACCGTCAGCGCGCTCAGCCACCAGATCCGCCAGCTGGAGCAGCGCCTGGAACGCAAGCTGTTCGACCGCGGCCCGCGCGGCGTGCAGCTCACCGCCGAAGGGCGCCGCCTGCTCGAAGCGGTGGGGCATCACTTCGAAGGCATCGACCGCGCCATGACCAGCTACCGCTGCCGCCGCGAGGAAGCGCTGACCCTGAGCGCCAGCCCCGGCGTGATGAGCAGCTGGCTGGTGCCGCGGCTGGCGCGGCTGGTGGCGGCGCATCCGGAGCTGGAGCTCAACCTGCAATCGAGCTCGCTGCTGGTGGATTTCGAGCGCGACCCGGTGGACGCCGCCGTGCGCTACGGCCGCGGCGTGTGGGAAGGCGTGGAAAGCGAGCATCTGTTCGGCGAGTGGATCGCGCCCGTGGCATCCACCGCCCTGCTGGAACGCATGCGCGGCACCGACCCGGACGACCTCGGCGCCTGGCCCCTGCTGGGCGACCCGGGCAACCGCTGGCGCGACTGGTTCGAGGTGTTCGGCGGCACGCCGCCGCCGCGCTACGTGGCGCAGTTCGACACCACCGACGCCCTGCAGCGCGGCGCGCTGGAAGGCATGGGCGTGGCGCTGGGGCGCATGGTCACCGCGCGGCCGCTGGTGGCCGCCGGGCTGCTGCACGTGCTGGGCGAGCGCTACCTGCCGATCACCGAGGCGTATTACCTGGTGTATCCGCGGCGTTCGCTGGAACACGCGGGGCTGCGCATCTTCCGCGACTGGATCCGCTGCGAGGCCGAGGCCTATGCGCGGGACATGGCGGATGCGTCGAGCCGCCGCGCCGCCGCCCATGCCGCCTTGCCTTAGAATGCGCGCGCCGGCCGCCAGGGCCGGCGTTTTTTTGAGCGTTGGCGCGCCAGGTTCTGGAACCTCCTTACCTACACGCCGCACTCACTGTCCATCGACCAAACGTATACATGGCCGGCACGAAAACGCGTGCTAGCCTCCAACAGGCACTTTTCGGAAACGCCCCCATGCCGACGATCCGCCCCTTCGCCGCCGTGCTCGCCGCCGCCCTGCTTGCAGCATGCACCGGCAACTCCATGCCCGCCGCCGCCCTGGACGCGCAGCAGGACCAGCCCGCCGGCGGCCTGGTGCCGCCGACCACCGCCACCGACTTCACCTCGTCGCAGCTGGACAACGTGCTGGCCGGCAGCTGGCGCTCGGAGAAGAACCGCGCGCGCGACGTCTACCGGCATCCGAAGGGCACCTTGCAGTTCTTCGGCATCCGCCCGGACCTGAAAGTCATTGAGATCACCCCCGGCGGCGGCTGGTACAGCGAGATCCTGGCCCCGCTGCTGAAGGACAACGGCAGCTACACCGCGGCGGTGAAGAAGTCCGGCAGCGAAGCGGGCGACGGCGGCCTGCGCGCGAAGTTCGCGGCCGACCCGGAACACTACGGCAAGGCGCAGATCGTCGAATACGACCCCAAGGCGCCCTCGTTCGGCCCCGCGGGCCAGGCCGACATGGTGCTGACCTTCCGCAACGTGCATAACTGGGTGGAGGACAACAGCGCCCCCGCCATGTTCAAGGGCTTCTACACCGCGCTGCGCCCGGGCGGCGTGCTCGGCGTGGTCGACCATCGCGCCGCCGACGGCGCCAGGCTCGAAGACATCAAGGACAGCGGCTACCTGCCCACCGCCTTCGTGATCAAGCTCGCCACCGACGCCGGCTTCAGGCTGGAAGGCCAGAGCGAGGTCAACGCCAATCCGAAGGACACCAAGGACTACGCCAAGGGCGTGTGGACCTTGCCGCCGACGCTCACCCTGGGCGAACAGGACAAGGCCAAGTACCTGGCCATCGGCGAGTCCGACCGCATGACCCTGCGCTTCGTCAAACCGGAAGCCACGACGCAGACCGCCGCGCACTGAGCGCGGCGCATGCTGCTGGCGCTCAACAAGCCGTTCAACGTGCTGTGCCAGTTCAGTCCCGAAGGGGACAAGCGGACGCTGGCCGAATTCGTGCGCCAGAAGGATGTGTATCCGGCGGGGCGGCTGGACTACGACAGCGAAGGCTTGCTGCTGCTGACCGACGACGGGCGCCTGGCGCACCAGCTCACCGATCCGCGGCACAAGCAACCGAAGACGTATCTGGTGCAGGTGGATGGCGCCGTTACCGATGAAGCCATCGCGCAGCTGCGCGCCGGCGTGACGCTCAACGATGGGCCGACCTTGCCCGCGGGTGCGGAGCATGCGGACGAGCCGGCATGGCTGTGGATGCGCGAGCCGCCGGTGCGGTTCCGGAAAAGTATTCCGACGAGCTGGATCAGTGTGACCTTGCGCGAAGGGCGTAATCGGCAGGTGCGCAGGATGACGGCGGCGGTGGGGTTTCCGACGTTGCGGTTGATCAGGGTGAGTGTGGGTGGATATGCGTTGGATGGGTTGGCGCCGGGCGAGACCCGCACCTTGCTGAAATAATCTCCTACGAAGAACTCTTCGCCCCTCCGGGGAGAAGATGCCGGCAGGCAGATGAGGGGCGGGTGCTCGCGGCAAAGGATCGACAGGGCGCTGCCTGCCTTCTGCTCCTGCTTCTACGCTCCGCCCGTCCCCTCACCCCGACCCTCTCCCCGGAGGGGAGAGGGGGATGAGAGGGTGTCGCTGGATTGTTCTAGGAAGCGTCGCTCTCGGCATCGATCGTCGAATGCTCCTCGGCGCGCACCTGCAACCACTGCATCCGCTAATGCGCCTGCGTCGCGCAGCGCGTTCTTCAACCGTGTCCGCGAAGAGAGCGGACGGCCCGGTCAGCCGGTGGAGATGTCGCCCAGGGAATCGGCGAGCGTGCGAGTGACGTATGATCATGGCTTAGCCATGATCGACTTCCTACAAGTTGGTGATGGTTAGCGGGTCGGAGGTGCTCGTTACACCCTCGGCCCGCGCTCTCACGACATTGCTGCCATGGTTGTCCGCGACACGTCCTGAAACACTACGCGGACAACGCAAACACGCTAGCAGAGCAACTTGGGGTTGTCTGTAGGGCGAATCCGATTC
This sequence comes from Dyella sp. SG609, assembly GCF_012275375.1. GTDB lineage: Bacteria > Pseudomonadota > Gammaproteobacteria > Xanthomonadales > Rhodanobacteraceae > Dyella_D > Dyella_D marensis. The sequence goes on from NZ_JAAZQJ010000005.1 coordinate 225,269, forward strand.
GAATCGTCGTCAGTTTGACGGCGCCGCATCATCCTCATCCGGTGCCGTCACCGTGTAACCGCGCGCTTTCAACTTCGCCAGCAAACCCTTCGGCGACAGCACTTCTTCCATCGGCAGCAACGCAAACGTCTGCGCATTCGCGGACATCGCGCGATCCACCGCCGCCATCCAGGTCGCCTGCACCTTCCCCGGCACATCCTTCAAGCCCAGCTTCTCCGCAAAACCCGCGCCGGTGATCGCCTCGATGCAGACTTCGCGCTGGTCGTTCATCGGCAGATGGCGCAACTCCTCGATATCGCCCACGGCCCATGCATTCGCACGCGCGGTGACCTGGCCAAGCCCGTGCTCGACGGTGTCCAGCGTCTGGCTGAAGCACTGCTTGTCCTCCATCGAGGAAGTCTTGAAGGTCTTCAGTGCCGCGCGCGGTTCCTCGATCACCATCTCGTAGCGCGTGGCGCTGACTTTCACGCCGTGCTTCTTGGCCAGCTCGCGCACGGCGTCCTTCACGCCACCCGACGCATTGAGTCCGCTGCGCTTGATCGCCTTCTCGTACAGCTCGACGGCAGCGAAGATCGGGCGCCAGCTTTCCACGCTGCGGTCGCTGCCGATGTATTTCTGCTTGAGCGTGGCCCAGCGCGCGTACTCGTCGGCAGGCAAGGCCTGCTGCAGAGTAATTCCATCCGGGTTCTTGCGCGCACCGATCAGCGACGGCAGCAGGAAAAGTTTCCCGAAGAAACTCGCCTTCGGCTTGATCGACACCGACGGCGGCGACAGCACTTCCTGCGAGGCCGCAATCACGCCCTCCACTTCGTCGGTCTTCCACTGCATATGTTCGGGCAGCGGCGACAAGGTACCGAGCACGTACATCACGTGATCGCCCTTGCTGACTTTCCACAGGCCGGGGCCGGGGACGACGCCGCTGACGACGACGGATTCGAGGTTGGTGACGGAGGTGGCGGGCACGGGGGTGGGTGGCGCTTCCTGCGCGAATGCAGGAGACACCAGCAACGCCAGGCAAAGGGCAAGGGGGACCAGGCGCATTTGTCGGAACTCCGGGGGATCGGGGACGGTGGTCGGACTTAAGGATGGCACGAAGGTTCAACGTAGAGCCCCCTCTCCCCTCCGGGGAGAGGGCTGGGGTGAGGGGCCGGGCGGAGCGTAGAAGCGGGAGCGGAAAGCAAACGACGCTTCGTTGATCGTTCTTGGCGAGCCCCGCCCCCTCATCTGCCTGCCGGCATCTTCTCCCCGGAGGGGCGAAGAGTTCGGACTTGGGGACTGAGGCAAGGCGCGAAATTTTACGCGTTCTATACGCCCCACCCCCAATCCACTACCCCTTTCTTATACCGGCATTTCGACAATACCCGCCGTTGCATTGCCGGTACCCACGTTCGCCATGGACGCTCTCTATCTGCTGTTCTCCTTCGTGCTCTTCGCCGCCACGATCGGCTTCCTGCTGATCTGCGACCGGCTGGGCCGAGGCCGCTGATCGCACCCTTCGCGGAAATCCCCCATGACTTTCTTCTACGCCGTGGCCGCCGTGATCGCGGTGGCCCTGCTCGGCTACCTGTGCGTGGCCCTGCTCAAGCCGGAGTGGTTCGAATGACCACCAATGACTTTATCCAGATCGCGGTGTTCCTCGTGGTCTTGCTGCTGCTGATCAAGCCGGTCGGCAGCTATATGGCGCAGGTCTTCGGCGATCAGCCCAACCGGGTGACGCGCTTCGGCGCGCCGGTGGAACGGCTGCTGTATCGCCTGTCCGGCATCCGCGCCGAGGAAGACATGGGCTGGCGCCGCTATGCCATCGCCATGCTGGTGTTCAACATGCTCGGCCTGCTGGCCGTGTACCTGTTGCAGCGCGTGCAGCAATGGCTGCCGCTGAACCCGCAGCACTTTGCCGCGGTGTCGCCGGATTCGGCTATGAACACCGCCATCAGCTTTGCCAGCAACACCAACTGGCAGGGCTACGGCGGCGAAAGCACCATGAGCTACCTGACCCAGATGCTGGGCCTGGCCGTGCAGAACTTCCTGTCGGCGGCCACCGGCATCGCGGTGCTGGTTGCCGTGGTGCGCGGCTTCTCGCGGCGCAGCTCGCTGTCGATCGGCAATTTCTGGGTGGATATGACGCGCAGCACGCTGTACATCCTGCTGCCGTTCTCGCTGATCCTCAGCCTGCTGCTGGTGTCGCAGGGCGTGGTGCAGAACCTCAAGCCCTATGTCGACGTGCCGCTGACCCAGCACATCACCCAGGTCGAGCAGCTCAAGGATGCCGACGGCAACCCGCTGAAGGACGCCAAGGGCAATCCGCTCACTAAGGAATCGCCGGCCACGGTGCAGACCTTGCCAATGGGCCCGGCCGCCTCGCAGATCGCGATCAAGCAGCTGGGCACCAATGGCGGCGGTTTCTTCAATGCCAACTCGGCGCATCCGTTCGAGAACCCGACGCCGTTCGCCAACTTCCTGGAGATGCTGGCGATCTTCATCATCCCCGGCGGCCTGTGCTACAGCTTCGGCGTGCTGGTCGGCGACCGCCGCCAGGGCTGGGCGATCCTGGCCACCATGCTGCTGATCTTCGTGCCGCTGGCGATCGGCGCGGTGGCCGCCGAGCAGGCCGGCAACCCGGCGCTGCATGGGCTGGCGGTCGACCAGCAGGCCAGCACGCTGCAGTCCGGCGGCAATATGGAAGGCAAGGAAACGCGCTTCGGCATCGCCGCCAGCGGCCTGTTCACCGCCATCACCACGGCCGCCTCCTGCGGCGCGGTGAACAACGCGCACGACTCGCTCACGCCGCTGGGCGGCCTGGTGCCGATGTGGCTGATGCAGCTGGGCGAGGTGATCTTCGGCGGCGTGGGCTCGGGCCTGTACGGCATGCTCGCCTTCGCGGTGGTGGCGGTGTTCATCGCCGGCCTGATGGTGGGCCGCACGCCGGAATACCTGGGCAAGAAGATCGAAGCGCACGAGATGAAGATGGCCAGCCTGGCCGTGCTGATTCCCTGCGCGCTGGTGGTGGTGGGTACGGCGGTCGCGGTGATGGCGCCGGCCGGCGTGGCGGGCGTCGCCAACCCGGGCGCGCATGGCTTCAGCGAAATCCTGTATGCGGTGACCTCCGCGTCCAACAACAACGGCAGCGCGTTCGGCGGCCTTTCCGCCAACACCCCGTTCTGGAACGTGCTGACCGGCCTGTGCATGTTCATCGCCCGCTTCCCGCTGGCCATCGCGATGCTGGCCATGGCCGGCTCGCTGGCCGCCAAGCGCCACGTGCCGCCCTCGGCGGGCACCCTGCCCACGCATACGCCGCTGTTCGTCACCCTGCTGGCCTGCGTGGTGATCGTGGTGGGCGCGCTGACCTTCCTGCCTGCGCTGGCGCTCGGCCCGATTGCCGAGTTCCTGATGTCGGCTCATTGATTCATAGGGATACCGTTCGATGACTTCGCACGCTCAATCTGTGCACGTCCAAGCGGCGCGCTCGTTCGACCGCGATCTGATCCTCAAGGCCGTCGCGGACTCGTTCCGCAAGCTGTCGCCGCGCCAGCAGTTCCGCAACCCGGTGATGTTCGTGGTGTTCGTGTGCAGCGTGCTCACCACCCTGCTGTGGGGCCAGGCGCTGGCCGGCCATGGCGAGGCGCCCACCGGCTTTATCTTCTGGGTGTCGCTGTGGCTGTGGTTCACCCTGTTGTTCGCTAACTTCGCCGAGGCGCTGGCCGAAGGCCGCGGCAAGGCGCAGGCCGTCGCGCTGCGCGGCTCGCGCAAGGACGTGATCGCCAAGAAGCTGGCCGCGCCGCAGCGCGACGCGGCGGTGACGTTCGCGCCGTCCAGCGAGCTGCGCACCGGCGACTACGTGCTGGTCGATGCCGGCGAGCAGCTGCCGGGCGACGGCGAGGTGGTGCTGGGCGCCGCCAGCGTGGACGAGAGCGCGATCACCGGCGAGTCCGCGCCGGTGATCCGCGAATCCGGCGGCGACCGCAGCGCGGTCACCGGCGGCACGCGGGTGCTGTCCGACTGGCTGATCGTGCGCATCACCGCCAACCCGGGCGAGAGCTTCCTCGACCGCATGATCGCGATGGTGGAAGGCGCCGCGCGGCGCAAGACGCCGAACGAGATCGCGCTGACCATCATGCTGGCCAAGTTCACCCTGATCTTCCTGCTGGCCTGCGCCACCTTGCTGCCGTATTCGATCTACAGCGTGCAGGCCAGCGGCCACGGCAACCCGATCACCCTCACCGTGCTGATCGCCCTGCTGGTGTGCCTGATCCCGACCACGATCGGCGCCCTGCTCTCGGCCATCGGCATCGCCGGCATGGACCGCATGATCCGCGCCAACGTGATCGCCACCTCCGGCCGCGCGGTGGAAGCGGCGGGCGACGTCGACGTGCTGCTGCTGGACAAGACCGGCACCATCACCCTGGGCAATCGCCAGGCGGTGGCCTTCATGCCGGCGCCGGGCGTGGAGGAATCGATCCTGGCCGATGCCGCGCAGCTCGCCTCGCTGGCCGACGAAACGCCGGAAGGCCGTAGCGTGGTGGTGCTGGCGAAGGAGCGCTTCGGCCTGCGCGAGCGCCACCTCGAAGAAAGCCACGCGGTGTTCGTGCCGTTCACCGCGCAGACCCGCATGAGCGGCGTCGACGTGGGCGAGCGCCGCATCCGCAAGGGCGCGCTGGACGCGGTGGAGCGCTATCTGGACGCCGCCGGCAGCCACCTGCCGCCACTGGTCAAGCGCATGGCCGAAGACGTCGCGCGCCGCGGCGCTACGCCGCTGATCGTGGTCGAAGGAAGCACCGCGCTGGGCGTGATCGAGCTGAAGGACATCGTCAAGGGCGGCATCCGCGAGCGCTTCGCCGAAATGCGCCGGATGGGCATCAAGACCATCATGATCACCGGCGACAACCCGCTCACCGCCGCCGCCATCGCGGCCGAGGCCGGCGTGGACGACTTCCTCGCCGAAGCCACGCCGGAAGCGAAGCTGAAACTGATCCGCAAGATCCAGGCCGAGAACCGCCTGGTGGCGATGTGCGGCGACGGCACCAACGACGCGCCGGCGCTGGCCCAGGCCGACGTGGCGGTGGCGATGAACACCGGCACGCAGGCGGCCAAGGAAGCCGGCAACATGGTGGACCTGGACTCCAACCCCACCAAGCTGATCGAGGTGGTGGAGATCGGCAAGCAGATGCTGATCACGCGCGGCGCGCTGACCACGTTCTCCATCGCCAACGATATCGCCAAGTATTTCGCGATCATCCCGGCCGCCTTCGCCACCACCTATCCCGCGCTCAATGCGCTGAACGTGATGAAGCTGGCGACGCCGCAGAGCGCGATCCTGTCGGCGGTGATCTTCAACGCGCTGATCATCGTGTTCCTGATTCCGCTGGCGCTGAAAGGCGTGAAGTACCGCGCGCTGGGCGCGGGCGCGCTGCTGCGCCGCAATCTGCTGGTGTACGGGCTGGGCGGCATCGCCGTGCCGTTCATCGGCATCAAGCTGATCGACCTGTTGCTGGTACTGCTCGGCCTGGCCTGAGCGCGATCCATCACGAGGAGATGTGTTCCATGCAGACCCTGAAGCTTTCCGTGTCCCTGCCCGACGCCGACCACGACAACGTGGAACTGCGGCTGTCGGCCGACGATTCCGCCTGCGACGTGGTGATCGCGCTGCCGGCGCGCTCGCGCGACGCGCGCCGTGACGCGGCCATGACGCCCGAGCAGGACGAATATGTGCTCGGCGGCTACGCCGGCATCTGAACCATGCTCTTTTGATTCACCCACTTTCCCACACAGACAAGGCGGTCCTTGCGGACCGGTTTTCACAGGACTTTATGCAGCACAAGAAGGCACTCGCGTTTGCGCTACTGCTGGCGCTGGCACCCGCCGGCGAAGCCATGGCGGCCTCGGACCTGGGCCCCGCGCCGGGCGCGCCCGTTGCCGCCAGCAGCGACTGCTCCGCCGGGTTCTTTTCGCGCCTGGCCGCGGCCTACCGCGAAGACGCGCAGCCGGCCGACCCGAACGCGCCGGCAGCCAGGCGCCGCGGCATGGACTCGCCGTTTTCCTCGCCGCCGTTCCCGTCCGCCGAATGGCAGCTCGGCGGCGTCGAATACCCCATCGGCGTGCCGAACGAGAACGCGCAGTACCCGCTGGAGAAGGCCCTGGCCTGCACCCGCCTGGGCCACTGGATGCAGGACAACCGCATCGAGGTGTACGGCTGGATCAATCCGTCGATGAACATCAGTTCGTCCAGCCACACCAACTATCCGCTGTCCTACGCCACCCGTCCGAACCGGGTCGAGTTCAACCAGTTCCTGTTCCGCATCCAGCGCGTGCCGGACACCGTGCAGACCGACCATATCGACTGGGGTTTTCATTTCGACGACCTGTACGGCTACGACTACCACTACACGACCATGAAGGGCATCACCAGCGACCAGCTGCTGCATCACCCGCGGCCGGACAGCGCGCTCAACGGCAAGATCTACGGCAACGACCCGATGATCGCCTATGTCGACCTGTACATTCCGTGGGTGGCGCAGGGCATGGTGGTCACCGCCGGCCGCTACCTTTCGCTGCCGGACATCGAGGCGCAGTTCTCGCCCAACAACTACCTGCTGACGCATTCGATCCTGTACACCGTCGATGCCTATACCAACGTGGGCGTGCTCACCACGACCAAGTTGAACGATCAGTGGACGCTGCAGCTGGGCGTGCACGGCGGCGACGATTCGGCTCCCTGGGACAGCACCAGCAAGCTCAGCGCACAGGCCTGCGTGCGGTGGGTGTCCAAGTCCAACGACGACATGCTGTATCCCTGCGTCGAGTCGTACAACCACGCCAGGCAGACCTACAACAACCTGCAGGAATTCGTGCTCACCTGGGGCCACCGCTTCTCGCCCAGCGTGCACATGCTGACCGAGACCTACCGCATCTACGTGCGCGACCAGGCACTGGCCACCGACCCTTCGCAGTCGCACGCGCCGACCGGCAAGCCGGGCTTCCCGCTCGGCGAAGCGCCGGACTTTCCGCTCGGCCGCAGCGCCGCCTTCGGCATCGTCAACTATCTGAACTTCGAATTGAGCCCGAGCAACATGCTGTCGGTGCGCAACGAGTTCTACCGCGACCTGCAGGGCCAGCGCACCGGTTTCGCCACCCGCTACTCCAGCCATACCGTGGGCATGACGCACTGGGTGACGCAGGACCTGGAGATCCGCCCGGAGATCCGCTACGAGCACGCCTATGACTTCCCCGCCTACGACGGCGGGCGCAAGAACCACCAGACGACCGCCCTGGTCGACGCGATCCTGCACTACTGAGGCAAAGCGCATGAAACGCCTGATACTCAATGCCGCCGGCCTGCTCGTGCTGATGAGCGCGCTCCTCGGCCTGCTCTATCCGCTGGCCGCCACCGGCCTGGCCCAGCTGCTGTTTCCGGCGCAGGCCAATGGCAGCCTGATCGCCAAAGATGGCAAGCCGGTCGGCTCGCGCCTGATTGGCCAGTCCTTCACGGAGCCGAAGTATTTCTGGGGACGCCCGTCGGCGACGTCGCCGATGGCCGACAACGGCGCCTCGTCCACGCCGTCCAACCAGGGACCGACCAACCCCGCGCTCACCGATGCCGCCAAGCAGCGCATCGATGCGCTGCGCGCCGCCGACCCGGGCAACACGGCGCCGGTGCCGGTGGAGCTGGTCACGGCATCGGGCAGCGGGCTGGATCCGGAAATCAGCCCCGCCGCGGCCCGGTACCAGCTGCTGCGCGTGGCCAAGGCGCGCGGCCTGGACGCGGCCAGGGTGCAGCAGCTGGTGGCGCAGTACACCAGCGGGCGGCAGTTCGGCGTGCTGGGCGAGCCGCGGGTCAATGTGCTGGAACTGAACCTGGCGCTGGACCGGCTGTAGGTTGGGGTGACAACCCCGACATCGCCGCCCTGAGGCGTATCGCCCCGTTGGGGTTCGCCTGCGGCTCACCCCAACCTACAATGCGTTCACGCCTCAAGGACTGCCTGCTTCCATGTCCGACCTCTCCCGCGAACTGCGCGCCGACGCGCTGCTCGACAGCGTGCAGGAGGAGCGTCACCGCCGCCTGAAGATCTTCCTCGGCGCCGCGCCCGGCGTGGGCAAGACCTTCGCCATGCTGTCCGCGGCGCGCGAGCTGAAGCGCCAAGGCGTGGACGTGGTGATCGGGCTGGTGGAAACGCATGGCCGCGCCGAGACCGAGGCGCTGGTCGACGGCCTGGAAGTACTGCCGCGCCGGCCGGTGGAATACCGCGGCCGCGACTTCAGCGAGTTCGACCTGGACGCCGCACTGGCGCGCAAGCCCGCGGTCATCCTGGTCGACGAGCTGGCCCATCGCAACCTGCCCGGCGGGCGGCACGAGCGGCGCTGGCAGGACATCGCCGAGCTGCTCGATGCCGGCATCGAGGTCTACACCGCGCTCAACGTGCAGCACCTGGAAAGCCTCAACGACCAGGTGCGGCGCATCACCAACGTCACCGTGCGCGAAACCGTGCCGGATGCCTTCCTGGACCGCGCGCGCGACATCGTGCTGGTCGACCTGCCGCCGCGCGAACTGATCGGGCGGCTGAAGCAGGGCAAGGTCTACGTGCCGGAAACCGCGGCCGCCGCGCTGGATGCATTCTTCTCGCCGACCAACCTGGCCGCGCTGCGCGAGCTGGCGGTGGATACCGTGGCCGGCCACGTCGACAGCGACCTGCGCGGCCACATGCTGGCGCGCGGCGGCGCCATGCCGGTGCGCCGGCGCGTGCTGGCGGCGATCGACGGCCATGGCCAGAGCGAATACCTGGTGCGCGTGGCGCGGCGCATCGCCGAGCGCCGCGGCGCGCCGTGGAGCGTGGCCTTCGTCGATACCGGCGCGGACCTGGACAGCAAGCGCCGCGAGCAGCTGGATGCCGCGATGCGCCTGGCGCGGCGCCTGGGCGGCGAAACCATCGTGCTGCGCGGCCATACGATCGCCGACGAGATTCTGGCGCATGCGGACCGCGAAGGCGTCGGCCAGATCCTGCTCGGCCGCACGCGCGAGCGCCCGCTGGCGCGCATGCTCGGCCGCTCGCTCACCCAGCAGCTGCTGCGCCGCGGCGCGCATCTGGAACTGACCATCATCGCCACGCCGACCGAGCGCGCCCAGTCGCGGCTGCGCTTGCGCATGCCGGGCGGACGCGGGCGGCGCGGCGAGTACATCTACGCCACCCTCGCCGCGCTGGTCGCCTTCGTGCTGGCCTTTATCGCCGACCGTTATCTGTCGGTGGCGAACCTGGCGCTGATCTTCCTCACCGCCGTGCTGGTGGTGGCGGTACGCACGCGCATGGCGGTGGCGGTGTATGCGGCGACGCTGTGCTTCGTCGGCTACAACTTTTTCTTCGCGCCGCCGCGCTACACCTTGATGATCGCCAACTTCGACGACGTGCTGGCGGTATGCCTGTTCTTCGTCGCGGCGCTGGTGTGCAGCCGGCTGGCAACGCGCTTGTCCAGCCAGGTGGAGTCGATGCGCGCGGCGCACGCGCAGGCGCGCGCCCTGCTGGCGCTGGGCCAGCGGCTGACCGCGAGCACCGATGCCAGCGGCATCCGCGACGTCGGCGCCGCGGCGCTGGCGCGCGCGCTGCGCTGCGATGCGGCGGTGCTGATGCGCGATCCCGGCCGCGTGCTGCAGGTGGCCTCGGTATCGCCGCGCGATTTCCGCCTGACCGCGCAGGACCTGGGCGCCGCCGACTGGAGCGAGAAACACGCCGAAGCCGCCGGGCGCTACACCGACACGCTCAACGCCGCGCCCTGCTGGGTGCTGCCGCTGGGCAGCGAAAGCCGCCCGCTGGGCGTCGCCGCGATGCGCTTCCCGCCCGAACAGCGCGACCTGTCGCCTGACCAGCGCAGCCTGGCCATGGCCATGGTGCAGGACATCGGCCAGGCGCTGGAGCGCGCACGCCTGGCCGAGGAACTGGAAGGCGCGCGCGTGCAGGGCGAGACCGAGCGGCTGCGCAATGCCCTGCTGTCTTCCGTGTCGCACGACCTGCGCTCGCCGCTGGCCTCGATGATCGGCTCGGCCGGCACCTTGTCCAGCTATGGCGAGCAGCTGCCGCGCGAGGAACGCCAGGAGCTGCTCGACGCCATCCTGGGCGAAGGCCAGCGCCTGGACCGCTATATCCAGAACCTGCTGGACATGACGCGGCTGGGCCACGGCACGCTCAAGCTCAATCGCGACTGGACCGACGTGGCCGAGATCGTCGCCGCCGCGGTCACCCGGCTGCACAAGCTGTTCCCGGAGCTGAAGGTGGACACCATGCTGCCGGCCGGCACGGTGCTGCTGTACGTGCATCCGGCGCTGATCGAGCAGGCGCTGTTCAATATCCTGGAGAACGCCGCGCGCTTCTCGCCGCCGGGCGAGGCAGTACGGGTGCTGGTGCGCACGCAGGACGAAAAACTCGTTCTGGACGTGAGCGACCGCGGCCCGGGCATTCCCGAGGACGAGCGGGCGCTGATCTTCGACATGTTCTATTCGGTCTCGCGCGGCGACCGCGCGCCGCAGGGCACCGGCCTGGGGCTGGCGATCTGCCGCGGCATGATCGGCGCGCACGGCGGTTCGGTGGAGGCCTTGCCCGGCGACGGCGCGGGCACCACCATTCGCATCACCCTGCCGCTGCCGACGCCGCCCTGATGACCGCTGCCGCACCCTGCGTGCTCGTGATCGACGACGAGGCGCAGATCCGCAAGTTCCTCGACATCGGCCTGCGCGCCGAAGGCTACGAGGTGGTGCTCGCCGCCAATGCCGAGGAAGGCCTGGCCAGGGCGGCCACGCGCTCGCCCGACCTGGTGATCCTGGACATCGGCCTGCCCGACCGCGAAGGCCACGAGGTGCTGAAGGAACTGCGCCAGTGGACCCAGGTGCCGGTGCTGATGCTCTCCGTGCGCGATGCCGAGAGCGAAAAGGTGCGCGCGCTCGATGCCGGCGCCAACGACTACGTGACCAAGCCGTTCGGCATCCAGGAGCTGATGGCGCGCCTGCGCGCCCTGCTGCGCAACCGCCCGGGCGAACCGGAACCGGCCGCGCAGCGCTACGACGACGGCCGCCTCGCCATCGACCTGGCGCGGCGCGAAGTGCAGCTCGACGGCGAGGCGCTTGCGCTCACGCGCAAGGAATACGCCGTGCTGGCGATGCTGCTGCGCCATGCGGGCCGCGTGGTGACGCAGCAGCAACTGCTGCGCGAGATCTGGGGGCCGACCCACGTGCAGGACACGCACTACCTGCGCATCGTGCTGGGCAAGCTGCGCCAGAAGCTGGGCGACGATCCGGCCGAGCCACGCTGGCTGAAGACCGAACCCGGCGTGGGTTATCGCTTCCTCGCCGGCTGAGGCCGCGCGCAAACCCTAAGCATGGCTGACGGCGGGCTGTCCGCCGGCTGTAGCGTGCGCGCTCTCGGACAGGCGGACACCGCAGGCAGGGCAGCAGGCGATGGAGCCTCGCCGATGCCGGCATAAGAATCCTTCCATGCCGTCGCCGAACCGGCGGCCTCTCGAGTCGGGCATCGCGTTCCCGATCCGCGATCCGGGTGCGTAACTTCGCCGCCCGCATTGCTTCCACCGCCGCAAGCACACAGGTGCATCTGCGGCCTTGCGCGGCCCGCCGGGCATGAACCCGCGCGTCGCCGACGGAGCCATAGCCATGAGCAAGCCATGCCTGCGATTGATCGTGTTCGCCACCTTGCTGGGCCTGTTCGGCCCGGCCCATGGACAGTCGGCCGCGGACCACGAAGACGACGAGCCCACCGCTTATGACGGACGGCAGATCTCCGACGAAGGGCCGGAAGCTCCCCTCGAACGCCACCAGCGCTCGCTGCTGCGCGCCGCACTCGATCGCGATTACACCTACGTGCGCTGCTGGTACCGCAAGAACGCCAGCGACCTCGATCCGCAATCCGGCTACGAATGGGCGCGCACGGAGCAAGGCGGCTACTACAAGCTGCCCGGCTACTGGTACGACAGCTTCGCGTTCGAGTGGCGGAACATGTTCTACACCACCGTCGCGCGCGCCGAGCTGGAACGCATCTGCCGGGACACGCTGCGGCAGAGGAACCGCCCCGCCGCGCTGTTCGACCTGCATGCGGCCGACAACCGGATTTCCTTCAACTATTTGATCTGGACGAACGGCGAGAAGGATGGCGGAACGTCGATCGACCGCATCGTGAGCTTTGGCGACAGCCTGTCGGACACGATGAACCTGTACAACGGTTCGCTGTGGAAGATGCCTCATCGCAAGAGCTGGCTGCTGGGCCGTTTCAGCAACGGTCCGCTGTGGAATGAAGAAGTGGCCGCCAGGCTGGGCCTGCCCCTGTACAACTGGTCGGTAGGCGGCGCGGCGGGCGACCGCTACCTGGTGATACCCGGGCTGCGCGAGCAGGTGGCCTCCTGGACGCAGTACATGCGCTCCGCCAGGAACTACCAGCCGGCGCGGACGCTGTTCACGCTGTGGATCGGCGCCAACGACCTGATCAATTACGGCCGCTCCGCCGAGAGCGTGGCGCAGCATGTCGAAGCCTCGCTGAGCGCACTGATCGCGCAAGGCGCGAAGCATCTGCTGGTGCTGAACCTGCCCGACCTCACCCTGGCGCCGGGCCTGCGCACCTCCAGCAAGAAGGCCACCGTGGCCAAGGATGTGGCCAGCTACAACCAGAAGCTGAGCCTCATCGTCGCTCGCCTGCAGAAAAAGCATGCCGACGCGCGCCTGGTCCTGATGGACAGCACGCCGCTGCTCGACGAAGTGGGCGCCAACCCCGGGGGCTACCGCCTCGCCAACTTCACCGACTCCTGCCTGCAGGTCGATTACGGCAGCGCCCTGGCCTATGTCAGCAGGCAAAGCCCGCGTCCGGCATGCACGCGCGCCGAGGACTACTTCTTTTGGGACGGGCTGCATCCGACGGCAAAAGGCCAACGGATTCTCGCCGAGAAAGTCACTGCATTCTTGCTAGGAAAATTCCCTAATGAGTTATCAGCATCGATCCAATCAGATGTGTCTGATAAAGCTGCGAAGCATCCATAGACAGCTTGCGATTCGTTACTTTCGCATCTCTCTCATCGCTCAACGGTAACCGCGCTATCGATCATTTCGAAGCATCTGCATGGACAACAAGGCGTGAGCTTGATGCGGCGCAGGGGAACGAAATCTTCCGGCGCGACTCCATAGAATGTGAGCGCCCGCATCAGGCAAGAAGTACCACGCCGCATCGCGCGGCACCCGATCCGGGTCATCAGCAACTGAGAAAATTCTTAGTTACTCATCCCCATCGTTCCGCCAACTGGAGCCGCAAGCGCATGAACGAACCTCGCGCAACGCCATGCCGACGAAGCAAAGAGGAAGGACATCCGTATGTACACCGAGCTGAAAACGTCCCTTGTCAAGCGACACCATCGCGATGACCTCATCCACTCGCTGGAGACCCTGCTCGACCTGTCGCTGGTCCATGTCGACATCCAGGGCGAGGACATGGACGAGCAGCACGCACCGTCCAGGCAGTATTGCGGGCTGTTCCATATGGCGGGCGTGCATGCCTGCCAGGTACATGGCGGTTCGATCGACACGCCCATCCGGCTCGATCCCGGCGACCTGCTGATCGCCTCGTTCGACGTCCATGGGGATCTCAAGGCGATCGGCCTGCAGATCCATGGCCCCAGCCTGCTGCGCGGCCGCCTCTACTTCACCGGCGGCTGGCACCGGCAGTTCCACGAAGTGCTGCCGCCCTGGTTCGTGATCCGCCCCGGCGACGCGGGCGATGTCTACCGGCGGATTTCCAACGCGATGATCGAGGTCTCGCAGTCCAGCATCACCGGGCGCGGGGTGATCCTCAACAAGCTCGCCGAGATTCTCTTCACCATCGCGATCTGCCACTACGCGAAGCGTTCCGACGCCAACCTAGGCTTGTTCACCGCGTTTTCGGACCGGCGCATTTCCAAGGTGCTCAATGCCATCCACGAAGACCCCGGCCGCGGCTGGAGCGTGCAGACCATGGCGGCGCTGGCCTGCATGTCGCGCTCGTCCTTCACCCAGCGCTTCACCCAGCTGATGAAGATGCCGCCGGGCCAGTACATCACCTACTGGCGCATGCATCTGGCCGAGCGGCTGCTGCAGGACCCGCGGCTGTCGGTGGCCGACGTGGCCGAGCAGGTGGGTTATGCGAGCAAGGCGGCGTTCTATCGGCTGTTCAAGCGGATCCAGGGCATGTGCCCTGGCGAGATGCGCGCGGTGCGGGCGGCAACGACGGCCGGCGACGAGGGTTGCCGGAGTGCGCCGTGATTGGAATGCGCTTCGCAGAACGGCAAGGGGTGTCCGCACTTTCGTCCTAGTCCGATAGCGAAGCGCCTTGCGCTGCGGCTTCAATGCGGCATCTGGCTTCAACAGCCACAGCCGCGGGAGCAGCACATGCGATCGGGAGCCGGTCATGCCGGGTGGATGCGCGGACTCGCGGCGCTGCTCCTCTTCTGCTGCGCCATCGCCGACGGCATGGCGCAGTGGGCCGTGGTGGACGTGGAACAGAACCGCATCGGCACCGAGGCCTGGGGCAAGCAATGGCTGCAGTGGGAGCAGCAGTTCGCGCAGTGGCAGCAGCAGTACTTCACCATGCTCAATGTGGTGCAGGCGGGGCCATCGTTCCTAGCCGGCGCGCCGCTGCAGCATCGCGGCGAGGACGATGGCATGGTGCAGCGCTGCCCCGTGCAGGCGGGCACGCTCGCGCGGCAGCAGCAGGTGTTCTGCCGGATGCTGCTGCGGCTGGAGAACCGGCGCTACAACGTGCTGGTCGATCTCAACCGGCTGATCGAACGGCGCGGGCAGGAGATGCGGGCCATCCTGGCGCGGCGCATCACCCGGGCAGGTTCGGACGACCTCGGTGGACTCAAGGCGTTCGATACCGAAGTGCAGGCCTTCCAGGCCAATCTGGGGCAGGACATGCATGGCGCCCGGGCGGCGCTCGACCAGTACGCCACGCTGGGGCAGGCCGTGCGCGAGCAGCAGGCGCAGCTCACGGGGCAGGCGCTTGCCAGCGCTCCGGCCGACGCCGGCGGCCTGGCCGGCATGCTGATCCAGGGTGCTGCGCTGAGGCAGGCGCTCGACGCCGCCAGGCATCGATAGGCGCATGCCGATGCTCCGTGTCATGGACGACTTCATGCCCACCGGCGCCATCGCCTTCTTCGCGCCTTCCGGCGACATGGGCCACGTGGTGTTCTTCTCCGCCATCCGCGACTTCCTGCTCGACGACGATGGCCTGATCACTCAATGGACCGCCGGCATGGCCGAACGCCTCGGCTCGCTGCTGGCGCTGTTCGCGCTGCCGCTGCTGACCACGTGGATCCTGCTGCACGGCTATCGCATCGTCAGCGGGCGCGCACGCGAGCCGATGATGGGGCTGGTGACGGATGCCGGGCGCGCGGCGCTGATCGTATTCGCCGTCACCGGCGCCAGCATGGGCAATCCGTGGATGGCGGCGCGGATCAACGAACTGGATCAGCTGATCAGCGTGCTGGTCAGCGGCGAGCAGGACATGGATGGCCAGATCCGCGCCAGCCTGGGCTGGATGCAGTTCGCGCTGTCCAGCATCGACACCCTGCCCACCGGCGGCGATGCCGCCATCGCATCCGCCAGGGAGCGCAGCCTGTGGTTCGCCGGCATCGGCACCGCCGGCCCGGTGGTGGTGGGCGGCACCTTGCTGATGCTGATGCAGATCGTGCTGCGGTTCCTCATGGCCATGGCGCCGCTGGCGGTGATGTGCCTGCTGTTCCAGGCCACGCGCCCGGTCTTCCGGCGCTGGCTGCAGTACTGCGTGGGCTCGCTGTTCCGGCTCGCGGTCACGGCCGTGATGACCTCGGTGGCGTTGAAGATGGTGTGCGCGGTGGCGGCGGCGTTCTGGGCGGACCGGCTGCTCCATGCGGCGGTGCAGAGGCTGAGCAACGGCGCGGTCGATCTGCAGATGGCCGAGGGCGTGTCGAGCATGGCGCTGCAGCAGGGCGGGCTGGGTTTGATCATGACCTTGCTGATCGTGACGGTGCCGCAGATGACGGCCGAGTTTTTCATGGGAACGCTGGGGCATTTCAGCGCTTACTCGATGTTTGGCGGAAACACCTCAAATGAACAGGTCCCCGCCGCGCAACCGCAGCCTGTGCGCTCCCATCAGGGCCACGCGCAAGGCGATCAGCCGAGGAATGGCGACACCGCCGGAAGAATGAAGCCGCCGGAAGTGGTCGGAGCAACGCGCGGGTCCAGCCATGGCGCCAGCGCGAACGAAGACGTCATCAAGCGTTCTCCCCGCCCCCATGCGTCATTCACCGATCGCGGGCCGGATCCTTCACGGGCGCCTGTCGCTCTCACCCCGGAAAGCCCATGACGACGCTCCTATGCAAATGGTCCGTGCTGGTTGTCCTGCTTGTGACCTGTAAGGAATCCCTGGCCCAGTCCTGCCAATGGCGTCCGGAAGGTCCGCGAGGCCCGGGCCTGTACAACATGGGCGGAGGGCCTTGTCGCGCCAACGCCTCGCCAGCTCCGCCCGTGCGCTACCTGTCGCGATGGGGATCCATCGCGACCAGCAATACCACGCAGAAGATGGGTGTTTCCTTCGGCGAGCTGAGCCAATCGATTGCCCAACGTAACGCGATGGAACGATGCGCCAGCCCTGATTGCCGGATCGACTTCACCTACCGCGACCAATGCGTAGCCGTCGCCTGGGGCGCCACCTACTCCTCCATGAGCAGCGCCATGACCGTGGACGAAGCTTCCGCGATCTCCATGAAGCGCTGCCGGAAGAAAACCAGCGACTGCCAGATCGTCTACACCGAATGCAGCCCTGCCGAGCAGGTTCCATAACACCCCATGCGCAGCGCATCGACAGCCACCATGCACCGCTCCCACCAGATGGGCGACACTGTGTGCCCCCTGCCCCATCGGAGCCCCGCCATGCACCGCGCCCGCAGCAGCACCGCCTTCCTGTTCGATCTCGACGGCACCCTGATCGACAGCGTCTACCAGCACGTGCTGGCCTGGAAGGAAGCGCTCGATGCCGAGGGCGTGGAGCTGTCGGTGTGGCGCATCCATCGCAAGATCGGCATGAGCGGCGGCCTGTTCACCAACATCCTGCTGCGCGAGACCGGGCTGGAGATCACCGAGGAGCGCCTGGCGCGGCTGCATCAGCGCCACGTCGAAGCGTTCAACCGCCAGCACACCCAGGGCCTGGTGCGGCCGCTGCCCGGCGCACGCGAACTGCTCGCCTATCTCACCGAGCAGGGCTATCCCTGGGCCATCGCCACCAGCGGGCGCATGGCCACGGCCGCGCACAATATCGCGGCGCTGGGCGTGGATCCGTCCAAGGTGCCGGTGATCACCCGCGACCAGGTGCGCCATGCCAAGCCGGATCCGGATCTGTTCCTCGCCGCGGCGGAAAAGCTCGGCGTGGATATCGAACAGTCGCTGGTGATCGGCGACAGCATCTGGGACATGCTGGCCGCGCAGCGCGCCCGCGCGCTCGGCGTGGGGCTGCTGTCCGGCGGCTACAGCGAGGACGAACTCGCCCGCTCCGGCGCGCTGCGCGTATACGACGACCCCGCCGACCTGCTCAAGCATATCGACGAAGTGGCCGCGAGGCTTTGACGCGCATGGCGAACGGCATCGACGAGGTGAGCGCGCAGCTGCGCCGGCGCGAGCCGATCTTCCATTGCGAGGAGTTCGGCCATGCGCGCGCCGACTTCGAGCGCATGACGGCAACGGGCTTCCACGAGGTCGGCGCATCGGGCCGCCGCTACGAGCGCGGCTTCGTGCTCGACATGCTGGAACAGCGCCATCGCGACGGCTGGCTCCACGAGCCGCTGGAGCTGGAGGATTTCCGCTGCACGCCGATCGACGGACAGGCCTACCTGGTCACCTACACGCTGCATCAAGGGACGCGCGTGACGCGCAGGTCGACGATCTGGCGGCGGGATGGCGACGAATGGAAGATCCTGTATCACCAAGGCACCGTCGTGCTCGACGGCGCCTGAGCGCCCACGCTTGTCAGGCACGATTCACCGCCGCGCCCGCTGGCGGCGTTAGGCTGAACCCTCGGAGTTTTCGGGGTAGCTGTCATGCGTCGAATTGTCTTTCTGCCTCTGGCCGTGCTCGTGGCGGCCTGTTCCGCGCCGCAGGCGCCGCAACCGGACCACCAGCCCAAGCCGCAGTCCTCCGCGGCGACACCGGCCAACGCATCGCTGGGTTCGCACGAGTGGTATCAGTGGGTGGACCAGCGGCTGGCCATCAGCGATGGCGACGGACATGGCCCCGACGGCGGTTCGGACGAATGGAATAACGCCGTGCAGCGCAAGCTGGGCGAGGAAGCGCCGCAATCCCAGCCCGGTTCTCCGCAGTGGCAGCAGGCAGTGGACGCGCTGCTGCGCACGAGGGCGCAGTAGCAAGCAACTTCACGCTCACAGCTGGTCATCCCGGCGCCGGCCGGGATGACGAGCAAAAAGCTCCGAGGCATTACGCGAAAATCAAGCGATGTCGCCACTGGATCCCGGCCTGCGCCGGGATGACGAGCAAAAAGCTCCGAGGCATTACGCGAAAATCGGGCGATGTCGCCACTGGATCCCGGCCTGCGCCGGGATGACGAGCAAAGAGCTTCGAGGCATTACGCGAAAATCAGGCGATGTCGCCATGCCCACCCGGCCCGCGCCGGGATGACGAGCTAACGCACCCGCCGCATCCGCACCCAGGTGAAGTGCTGCTCCGCCCCGCCCGGCGTGCGATGCGTTTCGCGCGTGCTTTCCACCAGCTCGTAATCCGCGCCGAATGCGGCATGCAATTCGGCCGCGCGGTAGCGCGCCACCGGCAGGCCGCTGCAGCGTTCCGGGCCGTCTTCGGCGAACGTGGCCATTACCACCTGCGTGCCCACCTGCGAGGCGCGGTGCAGCGCCTCGAGATAGCGGCGCCGGTCGTCGGCCTTCACCAGGAAATGGAACACGGCGCGGTCGTGCCACAACGCATAGCGCTTCAACGGCGCGAAGGCGAGCACGTCGCCGGCGATCCAGTCGACCTGGCTGGCGCGCTCGGCCAGGCGTTCGCGCGAAGTGGCCAACGCGCTGTCCGACAGATCCATCACGGCCAGGTCCACATAGCCTTCGTGCAGCAGGTGATCGACCAGCGACGAAGCGCCGCCGCCCACGTCGATGACGGGAGCGCCCTTGACCACGCCGGCATGTTCGATCAAGGCCAGGGACATAACCGGCCGCGCCTGGTACCAGCTCACCGTGTCGGCGCCCTTGCTCCGGTACACCTCGTCCCAGCGCGAGCCGCGGTCGCTCATGCGTCGATCAACCCGGCGCGAGCAGCGCGTCGAGGTCTTCCTGGTCGAAGCTGAGCCGCTCGCGCGTGCCGCCGCCTTCCAGCACCGCCTCGGCCAGCTCGGCCTTGCGCGCCTTCAGTTCCTCGATGCGTTCCTCCACCGTGTTGGAGGTGATCAGGCGGAACACGAACACCGGCTTGTCCTGGCCGATGCGGTGCGCGCGGTCGCTGGCCTGCGCCTCGGCGGCGGGGTTCCACCACGGGTCGTAGTGGATGACGGTGTCGGCGGCCGTAAGGTTGAGGCCCACCCCGCCGGCCTTCAGCGACAGCAGGAACAGCGGCACGTCGCCTTCCTGGAACTGGCGCACCGGTTCGGCGCGGTCGCGCGTCTCGCCGGTGAGCATCACGTAGTGGATGCGGCGGCGGTCCAGCTCGCCGGCGATCAGCCGCAGCATTTCGGTGAACTGCGAGAACAGCAGCACCTTGCGGCCTTCGGCCAGCAGCGCGGGCAGCATGTCCATCAGCAGGTCGAACTTGGCCGAATCGCGCACGCCGCGCGCGGCCTCGAGCTTGACCAAGCGCGGATCGCAGCACACCTGGCGCAGCTTCAGCAGCGCGTCGAGCACCACGATGCCGCTGTGCTGGATGCCGCGCTGCGCGATCACCTCGCGCAATTCCTCGGCCAGCGACAGCCGCAGGCTTTCGTACAGTTCGCGCTGGCGGCCTTCCAGCACCACGCGGCGGGTGATCTCGGTCTTCGGCGGCAGTTCGGAGGCCACCTGCGACTTGGTCCGGCGCAGGATGAACGGGGCCAGGCGGCGGTTGAGGCGGTCCTGGCATTCGGTGTCGTGCTGCTTTTCGATCGGCACGCGGTAGTGGCGGCGGAACGCGCCCTCGTCGCCGAGCAGGCCGGGCACGGCCAGGTCCACCTGCGACCACAGTTCGCCGAGGTGATTTTCCAGCGGCGTGCCGGTGAGGCAGATGCAGCGCGGCGCGCGCAGGCTCAGCACCGCGCGGCGCGCCTGCGTGCGCGGGTTCTTCACCTGCTGCGCCTCGTCCAGCACGATCAGCGCGAACGGCTGCTTGCGCAGCGCCACCACGTCGCGCGGCAGCAGCGCGTAGCTGGTCAGCACGATGTCCTGCGCGCCCAGCTGCGAGAAATCGCCGCCGCGCTGCGGACCATGCAGGGCCAGCACCTTGAGCGCCGGTGCGAAGCGCGCGATCTCCGCCTGCCAGTTCGGAATCAGGCTGGTCGGCACCACGATCAGCGCCGGCTGGGTCAGCGCGCCGCGTTCTTTCAGCGCCAGCAGATGGGTGACCAGCTGCAGGGTCTTGCCCAGGCCCATGTCGTCGGCGAGCACGCCGCCGACGCCGGCCTCGGCCAGCGCATTGAGCCAGCGCAGGCCTTCGCGCTGGTACGGGCGCAGCTCCACCGTGAGGCCTTCGGGCACCGCGTCGCTGGCGCGCTCGGCGGCGTCGCGCAGGCGCGCGGTGAAGCCGCGCAGCTGCTCCGGTGCTTCCAGGGCGGCGCCGACCGGCAGCGCCTCGACGATTTCTTCCAGGCGGCCGGCCTGCACGCGCGGCAGATGCAGCTTCTTGCGCGGCTTTTCCAGGTATTCGGCCAGCGGCGCCAGCAGGCCGCGCAGTTCCTTCAGGCGCACCGGCACGCGGCGGCGTTCGTCCACCGGCGCGTACCACACGGCGTCTTCCGGCTCGTTCGGCGCGGGGCTGAGATTGAGCGTGTGCTCGGCCAGCGCCTGCGCCACCGCGGGCAGCAGGTTGTGCCGCTTGCCTTCCAGCTCGATGCCGATTTCCAGGTCGAAGGCATGGTCGTCGGCGTCTTCCACCGCATTGCCGTACCACTGCACGGGGCCTTCCAGCACCTCGAACGGGAAGCTGGGCGCGTACTCGAGCAGGAAGCCTTCCGCCTCCAGCTTGGGCCGCAGCGCCAGCCAGCGCGCGGGCGTGTTCACTTCGAGCGCGCCGGCATAGCCCTTGCCGGGGAACAGCCAGGCGTCTTCCGGCAGCGTGTCGGCGAGATCCCAGGGCAGCCCTTCGGTGTCCACGCCGGGAGTCAGGCCGGCGCGTTCGAGCTGCTCCATCGCGGTGAGTTCTTCCGCGCGGCGGCGGGTGATCTCCACCAGGGTGCCGTGGCGCACGCGGCGCACCAGCGGCTCGCCGCCGCGGCCGGGCAGGCGTTCGCCGGCGTAGTCGAAGGCCAGCCGCGCATAGGCCAGCGGCGGCGTGCCGGCGGCCAGACGCGCATGGCGGGTGAGTGCGTGCAGGATCAGCACCGGGCGCGGCGCCAGTTCCGCGCGGCGCAGTTCGTCGAACACCTGCGGCGCCGGTACGCGATGGGCGACGCGGCTGCCGGGCAGCGCGTCGCGCAGGGTGGCGCTGTCCTCGTGCTTCAGCGCCGGCAGATCCAGCCACAGGGTTTCCCCGGCCGGCGCTTCCAGGTGGCCCAGCTCCGCGCGCTCGGCGTCGAGGTACCAGAGGCCGTCGATGCGCACCAGGCGCTGGTTGGCCGGCAGCGCGGGGAGCAGCTTCTGGCTGCCGTCCTTTTCCAGATGCCAATGCCAGTTGAGCAGATGCCCCTTGCCGCGCGACAGGCGCAGTCCGGCCAGGCCGCCGAGGAAGCACGGCGCGGTGTCCAGCACTTCGGCCAGCAAGGTGTCGCCGACGTGACCGGCCAGGCGCGCATAGCTGCGGCTCTTGCGCACGGTCTGCGGCAGGCCCAGCACGGTGGCGGCGAGGCGCTGCTCGGGTGGTTCCAACGGCAGATTGGCCAGATGGCGGCTGTCCAGCGGCGCGGGGCGCGCGAAGCGGCCCTGCTCGGCCACGGTCAGCAGGACCGGCGCCAGTTCCAGGCGCACGTAGGGCGCGCCTTCTTCCGGAATGGCGTCGAGGAAGAAACCCAGCACGCCGCGCTCGGCGGCGGCCGCGGCGGCGCTTTCGTCCAGCAGGCGGCGCCAGACGGCGGGCAGCGGCTCCGCGTGCTCCTCATGGTGCGGAGGAACCGGTTCGGCGAGGCGTTTCTCGTCGGGTTGCTGCATGCGCGTGCGGTCCGCCGGGAAGACCAAAAGACCGAGCTTAGCAAGGCCGATGTGCAGATGCGCGCCTTCACGCCCGATTTTTTCTGCGGGCGTGAACGCGATGCATGGAAAGGGTCAAGCGACCCCGAAAAGTCCCTGCGGATATTCCGGCTTCTGCTCGCGCGACATCAGCGCACGCACGCCTTCCACCGGCGTCACCTCGCCGTGCAGCACCGCGCGCACGCCGCCGCTGATCGGCAGGTCCAGGCCATGCTTGGCCGCGAGGCGGGCCACTTCGTCGGCGGTCACCACGCTTTCCACCACCTGGCCGATCTGGCGCACGGCTTCGTCGATGGCGATGCCGCGGCCGAGCGCCAGGCCCAGGCGGCGGTTGCGCGAGAGATCGCCGGTGCAGGTCAGCACCAGGTCGCCCAGGCCCGACAGGCCCATGAGCGTTTCCGGACGGGCGCCGAGCGCGACGCCCAGGCGCAGCATCTCGTTCATGCCGCGGGTGATCAGGCCGGCGCGGGCGTTCAGGCCCAGGTCCATGCCGTCGGCCACGCCGGTGGCCACCGCCAGCACGTTCTTCATGGCGCCGCCCAGCTCCGCGCCGAGCACGTCGCCGCCGGAATAGGCGCGGAAATTCGGCGCATGCAGCATGGAGGCGAGCTGCTGCGCGAAGGCTTCGTCGTCGGAATGCACGGTGACCGCGCTGGGCAGCCCCAGGGCGACTTCCTTGGCGAACGAGGGGCCGGTGATCACCGCCGCGGCGCGGCCGGGCAGTTTCTCGTCGACCAGCTCGTGCAGGAAGCGGCCGGTGCCGGGCTCGAAGCCCTTGGTGGCCCAGGCCACGCCGGCGCCGGCGTCGAGCAGGGGCGCCAGTTCGTCCAGCATGGAGGCGAAGGCGTGGCTGGGCACCACGATCAGTACGATCCCGGCGCCGCGCACCGCGGCGGCCAGGTCGCTTTCGTAGCGCAGTTCCGCGGGCAGCTGGATGTCCGGCAGGTAGCGCCGGTTCTGCCCGCTCTCGGCCATGGCCGCCAGCGCCGCGGCGTCCCGGCCCCACAAACGGGTCGGCACGCCATTGCGCGCGGTGAGGGCGGCGAGCGCCGTCCCCCACGAGCCGGCTCCCAGGACCGCCAGGGTCGGACGTTCAGCCATGGAAGCCGCTCAGCTGTTGAGGACCGGAGCCTCGTCGCCGCCGGCGCTGCGGCGCTGCTGCTCGGCGTAGAGCGCGTCGAAGTTGATCGGCTGCAGCAGGAACGGCGGGAAGCCGCCCTCCATCACCAGCGAGGAGATCACCTGGCGGGCGTAGGGGAACAGCAGGTTCGGGCAGTAGCTGCCGATGATGCCGGCGTGGTCCGCCTCGCTGAAGCCCGACACGCCGAACACGCCGGCCTGCTTCACTTCCGCCAGGTACGCGGTGCGCTCGCCCAGGGTGCAGGTCAGGGTGAGGCTGAGCACCACTTCGTACAGGTCGTTGCCCAGTTCCGTGGCCTGCTGGCCCAGGTTGAGCTGGACCTGCGGCTGCTGGTCGGTCTCGCCGATCTCCTGGAAGATGTGCGGAGCGTTGGGCGCCTCGAACGACACATCCTTGACGTAGATCTTCTGCAGCACCAGCTGCGGCTGGCCGGCCTGGCCGTTGGCGTTGACGTCTGCCATCTGTGAAACCCCTCGATCTGGATTACGGAAAAGGACAAAGAGGCCGATTGTTCCATACATCCCGGCAGGCCGCCATGCGAACTATCCGGACTTTCGGACCGCCTCCCAAGCCCTGGAACTGCTTAAAGATTGCGCAAGCCCCCGGGTTTCTGAGAGAATTCCCGGCTCGGCCATGCCGGCCCGGCCTTACGGGCACGTCCGCGACGCGATGCGGACCTCACGGCAGCCCCCGGAAAGCAGCACCCTCCAGCATCGCGTGGCGCATGGCGCCGCTGGGCCGATGTCGCCCTGGCCAACGGGCGGTCTACAGAATCCACGGAGGTCATCATGGCCCGTATTTGCCAAGTCACCGGAAAGGGTGTGCAGACTGGTAACAACGTCTCGCATGCCAACAACAAGACCCGTCGCCGCTGGTTGCCGAACCTGCACGAGCGCCGCTTCTGGGTCGCCAGCGAGAACCGCTGGGTGAAACTGCGCGTCTCCAACCAGGCGCTGCGCACCATCGACAAGAAGGGCATCGAGGCCGTGATCGCCGACCTGCGTGCCCGCGGCGAGAAGATCTGAGGAGCCCTAAGCCATGTCCAAGAGCAAGAGCGACAAGATCCGCCTGATCTCCTCCGCCGGCACCGGCCACTTCTACACCACGCAGAAGAACAAGAAGAACACCCCGGACAAGTTCGAGTTCAAGAAGTACGATCCGGTGGTCCGCAAGCACGTGATCTACAAGGAAGGCAAGATCAAGTAATTGATCTGCGCTCCATGAAAAACCCGCCTTCGTGGCGGGTTTTTTTTCGCCTCGATATCGGCGCGGACGAGACGTCCGCGCCGAGGCCAGAGTCAGGGAGCAGCCTTGCCCTGCTCCTTCGCCGCCGCCTTCGGCGCGGCGTTCTTCACATACTTGTCGAACCAGGTGAGCATCTCGTACACCTCCTGCTCGTTCGACTCCATCGCCGTGTACCAGTGCGGCTCGTGCGGCAGCATCACCAGGCGCGTGGTGCCGCCCAGGCCGCGGATGGCCTGGAACAGCTTGGGCGACTGCACCGGCTCGGTGCCGGGGTTGGCGTCGTCCATGCCGTGCATGATCAGCAGCGGCGACTTGATCTTGTCGGCATTGAAGAAAGCCGAAGCCTGCTCGTACACCTTCGGCGCCTGCCACAGCGAGCGGCGCTCGTTCTGGAAGCCGAACGGGGTGAGATCCTTGTTGTAGCCGCCGCTGGTGGCCACGCCGGCGCGGAACAGATCGGTATGCGCGAGCAGGTTGGCGGTCATCAGCGCGCCGTGGCTGTGGCCGGTGACGCCGATGCGCTCGCGGTCGACCACGCCCAGCTCCACGGCCTTGTCCACCGCGGCCTGCGCGTCCATCACCAGTTGCTCGACATAGGTGTCGTACGCGGTGCGCGGATCGCCGACGATCGGGAACGACGCGTTGTCGATGATGGCGTAGCCCGACAGCAGCAGCAGGCGATAGCCGCGCAGCAGATCGAACTTCTGCTGCGATCCGCTCACCTGCCCGGCCTTGCTCGGGTCGGCGAAGTCCTGCGGATAGGCATACAGCACGGCCGGCAGGCGCGTGCCTTCCTTGTAGCCCGGCGGCGTGTACAGGGTGAACGACAGTTCCACGCCATCCTTGCGCTTGTAGGTGACCAGCCGCTTGGCGATGCCGCGCACCTGCGGCGTCGGGTCGGCGATATGCGTGATCGCCTCGCTGCTTGAAGCGAACACCGCTTCGCCCGGCTTGGCGTCGCTCACCGGCGCGCCCAGCGCATGCAGGAACAGGTTCGGCGGCTCGGCCGGCGACTGCCGCGCGGTGATGAAGCGCTCGCCGCCCGGCAGCACCGCCAGCGCGCTTTCGTAGTGATCCGCGCCGTCGCCGCGGAACAGGCGCTCGGTGCGCCCGCTGGACAAGGCGTAGCGGTCGAGGAAAGGCCGGTCCCCCTGCGGCGTGCCGCCGGTGCCGGCCAGGTAGACGTAATCGCCTTCCTGCCGCACCACGCGCGCACCGTTC
Source organism: Dyella sp. SG609 (assembly GCF_012275375.1). Taxonomy (GTDB): domain Bacteria; phylum Pseudomonadota; class Gammaproteobacteria; order Xanthomonadales; family Rhodanobacteraceae; genus Dyella_D; species Dyella_D marensis. The sequence continues at coordinate 251,241 of NZ_JAAZQJ010000005.1, forward strand.
GGCAGCTGCTGCATCAGCAGCGAGCCGGGCTGCTTGTAGTTCTCGTCCATCGAGTAATCCCACACCGTGCGCGCGGGCTTCGAGGGATGCGCGACGTCGATGCGCGTGATGCGGATCCAGCGCTTGTTGGCGTCGTACTCGTAGACGAAGGGCTCGTCGCCCTGCGCCAGCCAGCGCATGCCGCTGTAGCGCTGGGTGGTGCGCGCCACTTCCTGCGGCTTGCCGCTGAACGGCGCGCTCCACAGCATTACCTTGTCACGCTGCGGGACATTCACCTTCCAGTCGCCCTGGTCCAGCGCCTCCGGCCACACCAGGGTGGCCGGCGCGTTGGCGCGCCAGTCGAAATCGCGCGGCCCCACCGGCACGCCGCGCACCGGCACGCGGTCGGCCACCGGCAGCGAAGCGATCGCGGTGGACTGGCCGGTGCGCACGTCGAGCACGCTGACGTCGCGGGCAAAACGCTCGTAGGTGGTGACGTACGAGTACGGCTTCTTCAGCGTTTCCACCAGCACGTGCTCGCCATCCGGCGCGCCGGACACACCGGCGAGCACGCCCGGCTTGCCCACCGCCTTGACGCTGCCGCTGGCCGCGTCGACCACGGCAAGCTGCGCGGTGCCGTAGTACTCGAACAAGGCTTCGTCTTCGGGACTGCCCAGCGTGTCGCGGGCTTCGTAGGTGCTGCTCTCGCCCTTGCCGCCGATCGATTCCTTGATCTCCGGCCCGGAGGTCTCGCTCACCTTCGGCGCGGCGCCGAGATTCGCCGGCACCTGCTTCACCAGCAGCGAATCGCTGCCGTGCAGCCATTGCACGTCGTCTTCCATCACCGGGTTGAGCCACACGCCTTCCACGCGGCGCACCTGGCCGGTGAGCGCATCGCCCAGCCACAGCTCGGTGCGTTCCTTCGTGGTGTTGGCGAAGGCGAAGCGGCGGCCGTCGGGCGACCACTGCGGCGCGCTCGGGCAGGCGTCGGCCGGCAGCGTCACCGGCAGCTGCTTGTGGCTGGCCACGTCTTCCACGGTGAAGCTCTTCAGGCAGGCGCGGATGCCGTAGCCGCTCGACGCATCGTGCCGCGCATGATTGGCCGGCTCGATGCGCAGGCCGGCGAGCTTGAGATAAGGCTCGGCCACGCGCGCGATCGGCGGGTACTGCGACTGCTCGACCAGCAGCATGCGCGAGCGGGTGGGGTCGAGCATCGGGATCGCCGGCAGCGGCGCGTGCATCAGGCCCAGCAGCGGCTCGGGCGGCTTGTCGTAGCCGGCCAGCACGGCGGCGGGCAGGCAGGCGAGCAAGGCGGCGGCGAGGGCGAGTGCCCTGGGGTTGGCGGACGGCATCGTGCGGTCTCCTGGAGGGGCGCCCCGAATGGCGGGCGCGACCGTAGGAAGTTACACCGCTGCGAGCAGCGGCACCGCCATGCTGTTAGTCATGTAGGGGGAAGCCGCGGCGCCGCGTTCAAGCGCCAGGCGTGAGCTCGAATTCGATCCAGGCCGGATGGTCCTGCGTCTGGCCTTCGACGGCCTTGACCGTGAGCGTGGCGCTGCCGACCTGCAGCCGGTCGCCCGCTTTCACCACCTGCTGCCGGATCTGCTGCGCCGGCACGCTGTCGCGCGGGAAGGCGGCGGTCAGCCACTCGACGGTGGCGCTCTGCGGCGCGTGCTTGTCCGGCGTCCATGCCAGCACGCGCAGGTCGTAGGCGGCTTTCACTTCCGGTCCGCCGATGCGCAGCCGGCCTTCCTCGCTGGCGAACACCGTATTGGGCGAACCCGCACGCGCCGCTTCGGCGTCGATCGCCACATGGCCCTGGCGGTCGCTTTCGCTGGGCATGGCGAGCTTGCTCACGCGATGCAGGCCGTCGGCCAGCGGCAGCAGCATCTTCTCGCCCAGCACCATGGTGCTTTCGACGTGCATCGGCGCGTCGCGCATTTCGATCAAGGTGGCGCGCGCGCCGGGCATCGCGCCCTGGAACGGCGGCGGCGTGGCGACGATGGACGACACGCCCACGCGCGAGCGGCCGATCACGCCGGCGCGACCGCGGAGGATCTCGATGTCTGCGGGGGCTTGCGCCGAGGCGGCCTGGTGCTGATCGCTGGAGCTGGACATGGATTTCCCTGCCTGCGTCGACCCTGCGGAAGTGCCGGCCGAAAGTAGCAGCAGCGCCGCGAACGCGACAAGGCGCCCCGCGCTGGGGCGCCTCGCCTTGAACTGGCCTGCATCGATGACGTTCATCGGTCGAGCTTGCCACGCGGTTTGTCGATGGCGGATGACCGCCATCACAGCGCGGCGCATGGCTCAGGCGTTGCCGATCTCCACTTCATCGATCGAACCGTCGTTGATCTGGTCGAGCGGGATGTTCTGCGGCTGATCGAAACCCCAGGGATTGCGCAGCTCCAGATACTTCTTGCCATCCGGCCCGGTGCACACGCCGGTCACCGTGTAGGCATGGCCACCCACCAGGCCATGCGGATTCTTGCCGGCTTCCATGCCGGCCTGGTCGCCGTCGGATTCGGGCGTGGCGATGGTCACCAGCTTGCCGTCCTTCAGCGCCTGCTCGATCTTGCCGGCACCGTCCTTCGGCGAATAGGCATCGGCGCTCTTGCCGGTCAGCGCGGTCATCGCGTCGGCGGGATGGCCGCCGTTGCCGATCGCGTCGTAGCCGCCCTGCATCTTGGCGTAGGCCGCTTCCAGCACCTCCGGCCACTTGGCGGTGCCGTCGCTGGAGCTGGTGCCGTTGGACGGCAGGTCCTTGTCGCTGACGGTGATCTTCACGTCGTGATAGTCGTCGCCGAACAAACCCCACAGGTTGCCGGCGCTGTTGTCCTTCTGGTGCGGGAAGGTCACGGTGAAGGTGCCATTGCCGTTGTCGTGGATCATGTTCTTGATCTGATCCGGATGCTGCTGCGCCAGCGCCGCGATGCTCGCGTCGAAATAGCAGTCGCCGTAGCCTTCCTGCTTCACGTCATTGGGATTGGGCTGGCTGCTGTTGGAGAAGTCCGGCTGGCCATTGGCACTGTTGTAGAGCGAGCGGTTCGGCGCGCTGTTGTCGGGGCCGATCTTCGGATCCAGCACCGGGTTGTGTTCGGCCAGGCCGAGGAAGCGCTGGATATCGACACCGGCGAACGCGACGTTGACGCTGGACATGATCTTGCTCCGGACCGTGGAAACCCTGTGCATCGCATGAAACCCGATGGGCCGCCGCACGGCCTAGCTAGGTCGATCCCTACCTAGGGCCACCCCCAGGTCATGCTGTAATGCCCGCTTTGGCGAGCGGAGCCCAGGGATGGCCTTGCGGGTGGTGGTAATCGGCGCGACCGGCGTGTTCGGTTCGCGCGTGGCGCAGCGGCTGGCGCGCGATGCGCGCTTCGAACTGGTGCTGGCCGGGCGGCGGCGCGATGCATTGGAAGCGATGCGCGCGTCGTTTGAAGATCCCTCCGTCCGCATCGCCACGCTCGACACCGGCGATGCGCGCTTCGCCGCGGCGCTCGCCGCGCTGCAGCCGCAACTGGTGATCCACACCGCCGGCCCGTTCCAGGGCCAGGACTATCGCGTGGCGGAAGCCTGCCTCGCCGCGGGCAGCGACTATGTCGACCTGGCCGATGGCCGCGGCTTCGTCACCGGTATCGAACGCCTGCACGAACGCGCGCTGGCGGCGGGGCGACTGCTGGTCACCGGCGCCTCCAGCGTGCCGGCCTTGAGCGCCGCGGCCGTGGATGCGCTGCTGCCGCGCTTCGCCATGCTGGAAACGATCGAGCACACCATCAACCCCGGCAACCGGACGCCGCGCGGCGACGCCACGGTGGCGTCGATCCTGGGCTATTGCGGCCGTCCGATCCGCGTATGGCGCGATGGGCGCTGGCAGGTGACGCATGGCTGGATGGACAGCCGCATGCAGCGCTTTCCGTTCGGCCGGCGGCGCGTGGGCGCGTGCGAGATTCCGGACCTGGATCTGTTCCCCGCGCGCTATCGGCAGGTACGCACCGTGATGTTCCGCGCCGGCCTCGAACTGCCGCTGCTGCAGGGTGGCACCTGGTGCGCGGCGGTGCTGGTGCGGCTGGGCTTGATCCGTAACTTGGCCGCGTATGCGCCCGCACTGCGGCGCTTCAGCGAGCTGTTTCTGCGCTTCGGCTCCGAGGTAGGCGGCATGACGGTGGAGCTGGGCGGCATCGCCGCCGATGGGCGTCCGCTGAAACTGCGCTGGTGGCTGAGCGCGGACGCGGGCGACGGCCCGCAGGTGCCGGTGACGCCTGCCGTGGTGCTGGCGCGCCGCATGGCGGATGGACGGATCGACGCCAAAGGCGCGACGCCATGCGTGGGCCTGCTGACACTGGAACAGATCGAAGCGGGTTTCGACGGCTATGCGCTGCGCACGGGCGTCGAAACGTTCGAGTAAGTCAGTCGATGTCGAGCCAGCCGCGGTAGGCGATCAACTGCCCGAGCAGCGGCAGGCGCGTATCGATATGGAACACGTAGCGCCCGTCTTCCGCGAGGCTGCGCGAGAACACGCTGCCGAACATGGCGCGCGGCAGCGGCAGTCCGAGCAGTCGGCCCTGCTGCAGTTGCCAGTCGATCGCGTCGCCGTCGCGGCGCAGGGCGAAGTACAGCGAGACCGGGCCGAGGCGTTCGCGCAGATGCATGCCGCCCGTGGCGCGTTCCAGGGTGGAGCGCATGCGGCCGTTGGCGAAGCTGCGCGTCCAGGTTTCGCGCCCTTCCACGCGTTCGATGCTGAGCGCGATGGCCTGGTCCGCACCGGGTTCCGGCAGGCCGAGCACGCGGCGCAGCAGGCGCGCGAAGGGATGGCGTGCGCCGTCGACCTGCGCCACGCCGTGCGCGCTCAGCGAAGCCGCGCCGCCGTGCATGCGCTGCACCGGCGCGGCGAGCAGCGGCCAGTCGGCCGGACCGATCAAGACGGGGAAGAGAGGCTCGGGCATCGCGCGATCATCCGTGGCTAGTACGTGGCGGACAAGCGCCCATAAAAAAAGCCCGCCGATCGGCGGGCTTTTTTATTTTGACAGGCGCCGCGCTTAAGCCGCGCCGCTCACCGCATAACCCTTCAGGCGCTGCGCGAAGTCCTGCAGCACGCGGATGCCGCTCTGCTCGGCTTCGGCGATCCACTGCTGCAGACCCTTGAGGCTCTGCTCGGCGCCGCGCTGTTCCATCAGTTCGGCCAGGCGGGTGCGGAAATCGCACACGGTGCGCAGGGTCGGGCGCTTGGCCAGGGCGGCCTGCAGGCGCTCGCGGCCTTCGTTGTCCAGCCAGCGGCCACCGTCGGCCAGCGAGCGGCGCATGCGGCGCGGCATCGCCTTGAGGCTTTCGCCGGCGTGCTGGGCTTCGTCGCGCAGGGTCGGCACGATCACGCCGCGGTAGTAGTCGGTCATCGCCTGGAAGCGATGGGTGAGCACGGCCTTCAGCGTCTCGGCGTCGGGCAGGTGCACGTTCGGGCGGATGTCCAGGGTCGGCGCCACGCGCATCACCTTGGCCAGGCCCACCGCGCGCAGGGCGCAGATCACCGCCCAGCCGATGTCGAACTCCCACTTGCGCAGGGCGAACTTGGCGGAGCTGGGGAAAGCGTGGTGGTTGTTGTGCAGCTCTTCGCCGCCGATCCACACGCCCCACGGCGCCAGGTTGGTGGCCGTGTCGGCGCTCTCGAAGTTGCGGTAGCCCCACCAGTGGCCGATGCCGTTGACGAAGCCGGCGGCCCAGAACGGGATCCAGATCATCTGCACGGCCCAGATGGCCGCGCCGATCACGCCGAACAGCGCCAGGTCGATCAGCAGCATCAGGGTCGGGCCCCAGTAGGGGTGGCCGCCGAACAGCTTGCGCTCGATCCAGTCGTCCGGGGTGCCGCGGCCGTACTTCTCCAGGTCTTCCTTGATGTAGCTGGCGTCGCGGTACAGCGACACGCCGTCCCAGAACACCTTCTTGATGCCGTAGATCTGCGGGCTGTGCGGATCTTCCTCGGTCTCCACCTTGGCGTGGTGCTTGCGGTGCACGGCCACCCACTCCTTCACCACCATGCCGGTGGTGAGCCAGCCCCAGAAGCGGAAGAAGTTGGCCAGGGCGGGGTGGAAGTCCACGCCGCGATGGGTCTGGCTGCGGTGCAGGTACAGCGTCACCGTGAAGATGGTGAGCTGCGTCATCACCAGCAGGAAGACCAGCATGGCGACCCAACTGGCCCCGGTGAGGCCGTTGGACAGGAAGTTCAGCACTGCGTCGAGCATGGGAAACACTCAGTAGGGTGAAAAGTCAGTCTAATCGAGGGTTTCCGTACCCACCAGCATGGGAAATCATGCCTGCGCCGCTATGCCGCAGAACGTGTTTCAGCGCGCAAGAACGCCCCCGCCGTCTGTTCAAACGGTGGGGGCGCCGTGACAATCATGCAATGACTCTGCCATACCCCCTGTTAAAGCTTGATCAGGTTCGGCGCCTGCGCGCCGGGCGTCCGGCCGTGGAGCGTCTCAGCCTGACGCTGGACCGCGGCCAGATCCTTGGCCTGCTGGGCGTCAACGGGGCGGGCAAGTCCACCACGCTGGCCATGATCGCCGGTGCGCTCCAGCCGCACGAAGGCCATATCGAACTGGACGGAGAGGTGTTCGCCGAGCACCCGGAACGGGCCCGCGGCCTGATCGGCTGGCTGCCCGAACGTGCCCCGCATTGGCCGGAACTGACCGTTTTGGAACATCTGCAAGCCCATGGCCGCCTGCGCGGATTACGCGCCAGCGGACTGAAGCAGGCTTGCGAGTCCACCATCGAGCGCCTGGAACTGGCCCCGCTGCTGCGCCGCCTGGCCGGGGTGCTGTCGCAGGGCCAGCGCCAGCGGCTGGGCCTGGCCTGCGCGGTGCTGCACAAGCCGAAGCTGCTGGTGCTGGACGAACCCGGCAATGCGCTGGACCCGGTCCAGGTGGCCGCGCTGCGCAAGGTCATCCGCGAGGAAGCCGCCGCCGGCGCCGCGGTGATCCTGTCCACCCACCTGCTGGCCGAGACCACCGCCGTATGCGACCGCGTGGCGATCCTGCACGAGGGCCAGCTGCGCCACGATGCCGCGCTGGACGGCGGGCACGAGGCGCTGGAACAGACGTTTTTCGAGATCGCGATGAGCGGGAAGGACCAGGCCGCATGAGTTCGACGTTGTCCGTGGCCCGCCTGGAGCTGCGCCGCCTGCTGGTCCGTCCCCTGGCCTGGGTGCTGGCCGCGCTGACCCTGGCCCAGCTGGCCTGGCGCTTCGTGCTGCTGCTGGGCAGCTTCCTCGACAACCAGGTGAAGCTGGCCGCCCTGCCCGGCGGCCCCGGCTATACCGACCTGGTCGGCGTCCCGCTGCTGGGCAGCACGCTGACCATGGGCGTGCTGCCGTTCGGCCTCACCGAGCTGGCCCTGCTGGTGGTGCCGCTGCTGACCATGTCGACCCTGGCCGGCGACCGCGCCAATGGCACCCTGCCCCTGCTGGCCTCCAGCGGCACCTCGCCGGCGGCCATCGTGCTGGGCAAGTACCTGGCCGTGCTGCTGTGGCTGCTGGGCTGGCTGGCGCTGACGGTGGCCATGCCGCTGAGCCTGGCGCACGGCACCGAACTGGACTGGGGCAAGTTCGCCGCCGCCGTGCTGGGCCTGGCGCTGACGCTCGCCGCGCTGGGCGCGCTCGGCGTGGCCTGCTCGGCCTTCGCCTCGCTGCCGGCCGTGGCCGCCACCGCCAGCCTCACGCTGGGGCTGGCGCTGTTCACCGCCAACCTGGCCGCGCAGAAGGCCGGCATCGGCAACGGGCTGTGGAACTGGCTGTCGCTGAGCACGCATCTGGAAGCCCTGCTGCGCGGCCTGGTATCCAGCGCCGACCTGGCCTGGTTCGCGCTGGTGATCGCCATCGCGCTGACGCTGGCGATACGCCGCGTCGCCGCCGACAAGGAGCGTGGCTGATGCGCCTGACCGGAACCCTGCGCGGCTGGCTGTTCGTGCTGGCGCTGTTCGCCGCCGCGGGCGCGGCCGGCTACCTCACGTATCGCCACGACTACGTCGCCGACTGGAGCCACGACAGCCGCTCCAGCCTCTCACCCGAAAGCCGTGCCGTGCTCGACGCGCTCAAGGGCCCGGTCGAGATCGTCAGCTATGCGAACCCGCAGGGCGACCTGCGCCAGACGGTGGCCAGCTTTATCGAGCGCTACCGCCGCTTCAAGCACGACCTCACCCTGCGCTTCGTCGATCCGCAGCAGGACCCGGCGAAGATGCGCGAGCTCGGCATCACCGTCGACGGCGCGCTGATCCTGCACTACGGCAACCGCGAGGAGCGCCTGGACGAGCTGTCCGAACGCAGCCTCACCAATGCGCTGGAACGCCTGGCGCGCGGCGGCGAGCGCATCGTGGCCTTCGTCACCGGCGACGGCGAGCGCCGCGCGGACGGCAAGGCCAATGCGGACCTGGGCATGTTCATGACGCAGCTGGAAAGCCGCGGCATGCGCGCGGTGCCGCTGAACTTCGCGCAGGTGACCGCGGTGCCGCAGCACACCGACCTGGTGGTGCTGGCCGGACCGACGCTGGCGCTGCCGCAAGGCGCGGTAAAGGCGCTCACCGACTACGTCGCCGCCGGCGGCAACCTGCTGTGGCTGACCGAGCCTTCCAACGACGACCTCGGCCTGCAGCCGCTGGCCGATGCGCTGGGCGTGCACGTGCTGCCCGGCGTGCTGGTGGACGGCCAGGGCGCCGCGCTGGGCCTGAAGGACCCGCGCCTGATCACCGTGGGCAGCTATCCCGTGCATGCGATCACCCGCGGCCTCACGCTCACCACGCTGTTCCCGCAGGTGTCGGCACTGGCGCTGGCGCGCCGCGGCGAGTGGGAAGTGCAGCCGTTCCTGCGCTCGGGGCCGCAGAGCTGGACCGAATTCCAGCCGATCGGCAACGACGGCAGCAGCAGCATCCGCTACGACGCCGATGCCGGCGAGCTGAAAGGCCCGCTCGATTTCGGCCTCACCTTCGCGCGCCTCTCGCCCAGCCCGGACAAGAGCGAGCAGCGCGTGGCGATGATCGGCGACGGCGATTTCCTCTCCAACACGTTCCTCGGCAACGGCGGCAACCGCGCGCTGGGCGAGCGCGTGTTCGACTGGTTGCTGGGCGACGACGCCCTGGTCAACCTGCCGCCGCGCGGCGCGCCGGACCGCGCGATGCAGCTCAGCCAGGGCCAGTTGAACGCGGTCACGTTCGGCTTCCTGCTGGCACTGCCGCTGGGCCTGCTGCTGCTCGGCGGGCTGATCGCCTGGCGCCGGCGCCGCGCATGAAGCGCGGCACGCTGGTGTTCGTGGCGATCGCCGCGGCGCTGCTGGCCGGCGCCGGCTGGCAATGGCGGCACGACCGCGCGCAGGCGCTGGGCAGCCTGCTCGATCTCGATCCGGCCGCGGTGCAGCGCATCGACCTTGCCTGGCACGGCGGCGTCACCGAGCACTACGCCAGGCGCGATGGCCACTGGCAGGCCGTCGACGGCACCACCCTGCCGGTCGACGAAGGCCGCCTGGAAGATCTCGCCGCCACCGCCGCCGCGCCGGTGCAGAGCTGGCGGCCGCTGGCGGAATTCGATCCGGCGAGGATCGGCCTGGCGCCGCCGCCGGTGGTGCTGACGCTGGACGGGCAGGCGCTGAGTTTCGGCGAAGTCGCCGTCACCGGCCCGCTGCGCTACGTGCGCGCGGGCGATCGCGTGGCCCTGGTCCCGATACGTTTCACGCCGCGCCCGGCCAAGGCGAACACCGCCAAGGCGCCCTGAGCGCGCACCGGCCTGCGTATGATGCGGGGCACCTTGCATGCCCCGGCGACCTCCCCATATCCGAGGCATTCCCGTCATCCTCCCTGGGAGCATCCGCATGAATCGTTCGGTCGAGCAACCTGTCATCGGCGTCGTCGGCATGGCCGTGATGGGCCGCAATCTCGCGCTCAACATCGAGAGCCGCGGCCACACCGTGGCCATCTACAACCGCAGCCGCGAGAAGACCGACGAGGTCATGGCCGAGCATCCGGACAAGCGCCTGGTGCCCACCTACAGTGTGCAGGACTTCGTCGACTCGCTGCAGAAGCCGCGGCGCATCCTGCTGATGGTGAAGGCAGGCGAACCCACCGACGCCACCATCGCGGAACTGAAGCCGCTGCTGGATAAAGGCGACGTGCTGATCGACGGCGGCAACACTTTCTTCCAGGACACCATCCGCCGCGAACGCGAATTGAACGACGCCGGCCTGCACTTCATCGGCACCGGCGTGTCCGGCGGCGAGGAAGGCGCGCTGCACGGACCGTCGATCATGCCGGGCGGCCCGCGCGATGCGTACGACCTGGTGGCGCCGGTGCTGACCGAGATCGCCGCGCGCGCGCCGGATGGCGAACCCTGCGTGGCCTACATGGGCCCGAACGGCGCCGGCCATTACGTGAAGATGGTGCACAACGGCATCGAGTACGGCGATATGCAGCTCATCTCCGAGAGCTACGCCGTGCTCAAGCAGGTGCTGGGCCTGTCCAACGAAGAGCTGGGCAAGGTCTATACCGACTGGAACCAGGGCGAACTCGACAGCTATCTGATCGCCATCACCGCCGACATCTTCGGCAAGAAAGACCCGGACACCGGCAAGGCCATGGTCGACATCATCCTCGACCGCGCCGCGCAGAAGGGCACCGGCAAGTGGACCAGCCAGAGCGCGCTGGACCTGGCCGTGCCGCTGCCGCTGATCACCGAATCGGTGTTCGCGCGCCTGCTTTCCGCGCTGAAGGACGAGCGCGTCGCCGCGAGCAAGGTGCTGGCCGGTCCGGACGCGAAGCCGTTCGCGGGCGACCGCACGGCGTTTATCGAATCGGTGCGCCGCGCGCTGTACCTGAGCAAGATCGTCTCCTATGCGCAGGGCTTCGCGCAGCTGCGCGCGGCTTCCGACGAGTACAAGTGGAACCTGCCCTACGGCACCATCGCCAAGATCTTCCGCGCCGGCTGCATCATCCGCGCGCGCTTCCTGCAGAAGATCACCGACGCCTACGCGCGCGACGCGGCGCTGGCCAACCTGCTGCTCGATCCGTACTTCCGCGATATCGCCGCGCAATACCAGCAGGCGCTGCGCGACGTGGTCTCCGCCGCGGTGCAGGCCGGCGTGGCGGTGCCGGGTTTCGCCTCGGCGATCGCCTACTACGACAGCTACCGCGCCGAGCGTTTGCCGGCGAACCTGGTGCAGGCGCAGCGCGATTACTTCGGCGCGCATACCTTCGAGCGCGTCGACCGCCCCGGCAGCTTCCACGCCGACTGGTCCTGAGCAGCTCGCGCCGTGCCTGAACTGCCCGAAGTCGAAACCACCCGGCGCGGCATCGCCCCGCATCTGATCGGCCGGCGCATCACCTCGGTGGTGCTGCGCCGGCCGGATCTGCGCTGGCCGATTCCGCCGGAGATCGGCGAGCTGTTGCCGGGGCAGCGCATCGAGGACGTCGAGCGCCGCGCGAAATACCTGCTGCTGCATACCGCCGCAGGCAGCGCGCTGCTGCATCTGGGCATGACCGGCGTGCTGCGCGTGCTGCCGGCGGATGCGCCGGTGGGCAAGCACGACCACGTCGATCTCGGGCTGGAAGCCGCCGCCACCGGGGCGCGCGTGCTGCGTTTCACCGACGCGCGGCGCTTCGGCTGCCTGCTGTGGCAAGCGCCGGGCGCCACGCACGAACTGCTGGAAAACCTCGGCCCGGAACCGCTCACCGACGACTTCGACGGCGACCTGCTATGGCGGATGTCGCGCGGCCGCACGGCGGCGGTGAAGCTGTTCCTGATGGACAACGCCGTGGTGGTGGGCGTGGGCAATATCTATGCGAGCGAGGCGCTGTTCGCCGCCGGCATCGATCCGCGCCGCGCGGCCGGTTCCGTCTCGCGTGCGCGCTATGCGCGCCTGGCCGCCGAGGTGAAGCGCATCCTGGCCTGGGCGATCGAGCGTGGCGGCACCACGCTGCGCGACTTCATCAATCCGGACGGCATGCCCGGCTATTTCGTGCGCGAGCTGCAGGTGTACGGCCGCGAAGGCGAGCCGTGCCGGACCTGCGGCACGGCGATCCGCCAGGTGGTGCTGGGGCAGCGTTCGACGTTCTGGTGCCCGCGCTGCCAGAAATAAACTCCGGCCCACAAGGTCCGGCGTAGGTTGGGGTGAGCGCAGCGAACCCCAACATGGCGACCTTCAAACGCAGCGCATCGTTGGGGTTCGCTGCGCTCACCCCAACCTACTTGGCGGCGAGGCTCAATGCGGCCAGCGGAATTCGACGTAGGTGTTGTAGAACGGCGCTTCCACCGCACTGCCGCCGAGTCTGGCCACGAAACCCTGCAGGCCGTCGGCTTCCAGCGCCTGCCCGTCGACGAAGTGCGCACCCAGCGCCTGCATCTCCGCCAGCCGCTCGCACAGCATGCCGGCGCGGTCGCTGTCGCCTTCGGGCACATGGCGCAGGCTCACGTCCGGACGGCCGAACTTGCGCATGCCGCGGGTGCGGATCCAGTAGCCGTCGCCGTTGTCTTCGTCGTCGCGCAGGATCAGCAGGTGGTTGCGGATCGGCGCACCGTCGCGCACCAGGTAATGGCTGCGCCAGGCATCGGCGCCGAACAGCGTGACGATCTGCGGATCGAGCACGGCCACGCCGCCGATATCGAGCAGGCCCGCCACCACGCCCAGGGTGTCGCGCAGATAACCCACGTCGCCCTGGTCCGGCAGGGTGCCGCGCAGGATCATCACCTGCGGCGCATCCACCGCGGCGCGGTAGGCGTCCGGCGCTTCTTCCTTGAACAAACGGCCCAGCTCGCCCTTGAGCGGATAACCCTCCCACGAGCGCAACGCCGAATGATGGTGGTTGCTCACCTCGATGCCGTGCGGCAGGCCATCGCTGCCATAGGGCGCGGAAGGCACGCGCACGTTCTGGAAATTCCCGAACACGTAGTAGTGCAGGTAGATCTCCTCGCCGCCGGGATGCCAGTGGGGACGCTGCCAGGCGGGGATGCGGATCGGTGCATTCATGGGGAATTCCTTGTGGTGGGCGGCCATGCCGCGCCGCGGGTCAGTGTTCGCCCAGCGGCAAGACCGGCTGCTGCAATTCGATGCGGCCGTGGCCTTCGGTGATCTTCTTGAATTCGGCGCGGCTGACCGAGACATAGCGGTCGTTGCCGCCGATCTCAACCTGCGGGCCTTCGGTGACGGCGCGGCCGTGTTCGTCCACGCGCACCACCATGGTGGCCTTGCGGCCGGTATGGCAGATGGTCTTGATCTCTTCCAGGTTGTCGGCCCAGGCCAGCAGATAGCGGCTGCCCTCGAACAGCTCGCCGCGGAAATCGGTGCGCAGGCCGAAGGCGAGCACCGGGATGTTGAGCTTGTCCACCACGTCGCTGGCCTGCCACACCTGCGCCTTGGCGAGGAACTGCGCCTCGTCGATGAACACGCAATGCAGCGGCCCGCGCGCGGCGATGTCGGCCTCCACCAGCGCCAGCAGGTTTTCGTCGGGGCGGAAGCGCCGCGCATTGGCCTTCAGGCCGATGCGCGAGGCGACCACGCCTTCGCCGTAGCGGTTGTCCAGCGCCGGCGTGAGGATGAGCGTGCGCATGCCGCGCTCGTGATAGTTGTAGGCGCTCTGCAGCAAGGTGGTGGTCTTACCGGCGTTCATTGCCGAATAGTAGAAATAGAGCTTGGCCATGATCGCGCCGGGGCAATAGAAGGCCCGCATGGTAACGCGTGCCAACTGGAGGTTGGCGTAATAAAGCGGAAAGCGCCGCAGGCGGCGCTTTCTTTCACGCTGCGGCCACGCCGGAGCCTTACTGCCTGGCGGTCTGCACGGCCTTGCCGCGGTTCAGCGACAGGCCCTTCAGCACGTTCAGCGCCTGCGACAGCGCATAGTCCTTGGTGGCCAGCTCGGCGTTCTCGGCGCTGCCGTCGTTGTCGATCGCCTTGCGGTCCTTGCTGCCGTCCTCGTTGGCGAGGTGGTTGCGCAGGTCCGCTTCCGAACCGATCAGGCTGGCGGCGCTGTCGGCCTTGTTCACCGCCAGGTCGGCCAGGGCGATGTCCGGCTTGATGCCTTCGGCCTGGATCGAGGTGCCGCTGGGCGTGTAGTAGCGCGCGGTGGTGATCTTCACTGCATGCTCGGCATCCAGCGGCAGCACGGTCTGCACCACGCCCTTGCCGAAGGTGCGCCGGCCGATGATCAGGGCGCGGTGGTTGTCCTTCAGCGCGCCGGAGACGATTTCCGCCGCCGAGGCCGTGCCGTTGTCCACCAGCACCACCATCGGCGCGCCGTTGAGCAGGTCGCCCGGATGCGCGCTGAAACTCAGGTTGGCGTCCTGCAGGCGGCCGCGCGTGGTGACGATGGTGCCGCTGTCGAGGAACTCGTCGCTCACGCCCACGGCCGCGGTGAGCAGGCCGCCGGGATTGGAGCGCAGGTCCAGCACAACGCCGCGCTGCGCGCCGTTCTTCTTGACCAGCTCGCCGAGCTTCTTTTCCAGGTCCGCGGCGGTGTCGTCCTGGAACTGGCTGAGCCGCACGTAGGCATAGCCCGGCTCCAGCTCGCGCACCTTCACGCTGGTGACCGAGATGCGCTCGCGCACCAGGCTCATGTCCACCGGCTTGTCGCTCTTCTCGTGCAGGATGCTCAGCACGATCTTGCTGCCCGGGTCGCCGCGCAGCTTCTTGAACATGTCGTCGATGTTTTCCGAGTCGACCGGCGTGCCGTCGATCTTGACGATGGTGTCGCCCGGCTTGATGCCGGCGCGCGAGGCGGGGGTGTCGTCGATCGGCGCGACGATGCGCAGGGTGCCGTCCACCTGCAGCACTTCGATGCCCAAACCGCCGTACTGGCCGGTGGTGTCCTCGCTCAGTTCGGCCAGGCCGTCCTTGTCGAGGTATTCGCTGTGCGGATCGAGGCCGGTGAGCATGCCGCTGATCGCGGCCTTCATCAGGGTCTTGTTGTCGACCTTCTCGACATAGGCCTGCCGCACCATCTCGTAGACGCGGCTGAAGTTGCGGATGTCGTCCATGTCCACCGCGTCCGGCGCGGCGGCGGAAGCGGCCTTGGCCGGCTCGGCTGCCGGCTTGGCGCCCTTCGCGGGCAGGGCCTGCAGCGGCAGCGCGGGGGCCGCCAGCAGCAGCGCGACGAGGGTCAGGGAGGAAAACCGCATGAACTTGCTCCGGGAAAGCTTGGGGGTGCACCGCGGACGGCGGCAGGCCGCTTGGACCACGGGGGGACACCGGAATTCAACGCAGGCTAGCCTGCTGCGGCGTACGCCCCGCGTCAACGCTGGCGTGACAACCAGCTGCGCGGATCGACCGGCTTGTTGTTCTGGCGCAGTTCGAAATACACGCCGGTATTGACGCCGGTGGGCGCCGCCGCGGTGCCCACCGCCTGGCCGGCGTCGACCTCGTCGCCCACGCCGTGCAGCAGGGTTTCGTTGTTGCCGTACATGCTCATCCAGCCGCCGCCGTGGTTGAGGATCAGCAGCATGCCGTAGCCGCGCAGGAAGGCCGCATAGACCACCCGGCCGCGCGCCACCGCGCGCACTTCGCTGCCGCCGCCGGCCTTGATCAGCACGCCGTTGCCATAGGTGTTGACCACGCCGTTGGCCGGCCAGGGCAGGTTGCCGCGGATATTGGCGCTGCCCTTGCCCGGCGACACGCTGGGCGCGGCCGGGTTGGCCCGGGCCGCCTTGGCCGCCTCGCGCGCGGCGTCGTCGATGGCCTTCTGCAGCTTGTCGACCAGGCTGTTGAGCGACTGCGCGTTCTGTTTGAGCTGGGCCAGGCGCTCGCCCTGGTCCTTGTACTGGGCGTCGGTCTGGGCGGCCAGCCTGGCCTGTTCGGCGCGCTGCTGCTCCAGCGCCTTGGCCTGCTCCTGGCGCTGCGCCTTGGTGGCCTGCAGGGCCTGCTGTTCGGTGGCGATGCGCGCTTCCAGGTCCTGCAGCCGGGCCAGGTCGCCCATCAGCTTCTGCACCTTCTGGACGCGGTCTTCCTGGAAGTACTTCGAATAGGCCAGCGCGCGCGCCACCCGCGCCACGTCGTCGTCGCCCAGCAGCAGGCGCAGGTCGGAACCGCGGCCCAGGGTGTAGGTGGCGCGCAGCAGATCGGCAATCGCGGCGCGCTGGCCGTCGAGGTTCTTCTGCAGGGCGGCGCGGTCCTGCTGCAGTTTTTCCAGCTCGCGCTGCTTGGAAGAGAGTTCCGCGTCGGTCTGGCGCACCGCCTTGGCGGCGCCGGCCACGGCGTTGGCGCGCTTGGCCAGTTCGGCATTGGCGGAGTCGCGCTTGCTCGCGGTCTCGGCCTGCTCCCTGGCCAGTTCCTCCATCTTGCTGCGCACTTCGGCCAGCTTCTTCTGCGCCTCGGCCTGTTCGGCCCTGGTCTTTTCCTGCGCG
Source organism: Dyella sp. SG609 (assembly GCF_012275375.1). Taxonomy (GTDB): domain Bacteria; phylum Pseudomonadota; class Gammaproteobacteria; order Xanthomonadales; family Rhodanobacteraceae; genus Dyella_D; species Dyella_D marensis. The sequence goes on from NZ_JAAZQJ010000005.1 coordinate 267,577, forward strand.
TGCGCGGGAACGCCGGCGAGCGCCGCGAACGACAGGGCGATGGCACCGATCAGGCGGACGGAGCAGCGGGCATGTGGCATCGCGCGATTATGCGGGGGCGGGCTGAACGTGGCGAGAGGCGGACCGCCGCCACTGATCGGTCACCGCGCATCCCCTACCATCGCGGGCTGGTCTCTTGGATGTCATCGATGGGATGGGAGCGGCGATGCGCGGCAGCGGCAAGTCGATAATCACGGGCGCCCTGCTGCTGTGCCTGGCCTGCGCGGCGCAGGCGGACGACACCACCGAACTGCCGCCGGTGCGGGTCAATGCCACGCGGCTGGATATTCCGCCGCTGGACCTGCCCGCCTCGCTCAGCGTGGTGGCGGTGGCGCCGGGCGACAGCGGCAAGCCGGGCGTGAATCTTTCCGAGGCCTTGATCGGCGTGCCCGGCGTGCTGGCGCGCGACCGCCAGAACTACGCGCAGGACGAACAGATCTCGCTGCGCGGCTACGGCGCGCGCGCCACCTTCGGCGTGCGCGGCGTGCGGCTGTATGCGGACGGTATTCCGGCAACGATGCCGGACGGCCAGGGCCAGGTCTCGCATTTCAGCCTGGATGCGGCCGAGCGGGTGGAAGTGCTGCGCGGCCCGTTCTCGGCGCTGTACGGCAATGCGTCCGGCGGCGTGGTGCAGCTGTGGAGCGCCGAAGGCAGCGACCCGCCGGTGACGCGGGTGGGCCTGTTCGGCGGCAGCAACGGCACGGCGCGGGTGGGCGTGTCCACGCGCGGCAAGGACGGCGGTTTCGACTACAACCTCGCGCTCTCACACTTCCAGACGGACGGCTATCGCGAGCACAGCCGCGCAAAGCGGGAATCCGGCAATGCGCGGCTCGGCTTCGAGCTTGGGAATCGCGGGCACCTGACCGTGGTGCTCAACACCGTGGCCCTGCCGCAGGCGCAGGATCCGCTGGGGCTGACCCGAGCGCAGGCCATGGCCGATCCGCGCCAGGCGATCGCCGCCGCCGACCAGTTCGACACGCGCAAAAGCGTGCACCAGACGCAGGGCGGCGCGATCTACGAGCTGTCGCCCGATGCCGATACGCAATGGCGCCTGATGGCCTACTACGGCGAGCGCGGCGTGCAGCAGATGCTTTCCGTGCCGGTGGCGGCGCAGCGCAATCCGCTCAGCGCCGGCGGCGTGGTGGATCTGGATACGAGTTACGGCGGCCTGGACGCGCGCTGGACCCGCCGCACCGAACTCGCCGGCCGTCCGCTGGAAGCCGTGCTCGGCCTGTCCTGGGACGACCAGCAGCAGCGCCGCCGCGGCTACGAGAATTTCGCCGGCAGCGTGCTCGGCGTCAGCGGCCGGCTGCGCCGCGACGAGGACGACCGGGTGTGGAATCTCGACCCCTACGCGCAGCTCTACTGGCGCTTCGCCGAGTCATGGTCGCTGCTGGCCGGCGTGCGCCACAGCGAGGTGCGCTTTCGCGCGACCGATCACTACATCGCGCCCGGCAATCCGGACGACAGCGGCAGCGTGAGCTACGGCGCGACCACGCCGGTGCTCGGCCTGCAGTACCGCCCCGGCGAACGGCTGCGCTTCTACGCCAGCTACGGCGAAGGCTTCGAGACGCCGACCTTCGCCGAACTGGGCTACCGCGCCGACGGCGGCGCCGGCCTGGCCTTCGACCTGCAGCCGGCGCGCAGCCGCCAGGGCGAGCTGGGCATGAAATGGCAGGCCGCGGCGGACTGGCAGCTCGAAGCGGCGCTGTTCCGCGCCGATACGCGCCACGAGCTGGCGGTGGCCAGCAACAGCGGCGGGCGTTCCAGCTATCGCAATATCGGGCGCAGCCGGCGCCAGGGCGCGGAGCTTGCGCTGCAGGGCGAGCTCGGCGGCGGCTGGCGGATGCTGCTGGGCGCGACGCATCTGCAGGCGCGTTTCCGCGACGCGTTCCTGAGCGGCACGCCGGCGGTGCGTATTCCCGCCGGCACGCGTATTCCCGGCGTTCCCGACGATTACGGCTCGCTGCGTATCGAACGCGGCGGCGCCCTGGGTTGGCGCATGGGCGTGGAGTGGCAGGGCGTGGGCGCGGTGACGGTCGACGACCGCGGCAGCGAACGCGCGCCGGGTTATGTGCTGACCGGCGCCGATATCGGCTACGGCCTGGCCTTGGGCACGGCAAAGCTGCACCTGAGCGCGCGCGTGGACAACCTGTTCGACCGCCGCGTGATCGGCTCGGTGATCGTCAACGAGAGCAACGGCCGCTATTACGAACCCTCGCCCGGGCGCACCGCGATGCTGGGTGCGCAGCTGGAATTCTGACGTAGGTTGGGGTGAGCCGCAGGCGAACCCCAACCTACGCCAGTTGTTGCCGCAAGGTGCTGGCGAACGGCTCGTCGGCAAGCAGGCGAAAACCGCCGAACTCGAATGCCGGCGCCACCGTGCAGGTCACCAGCGTATAGGCGCCCAGCGGACGCGAGGCCTGCCATGCGTTCGCCGGCACCACGCGCACTGGCACGGCGCCCTGCGCCAGCGGCCCCAGGCGGTGGCGTTCCAGCCGGCGCTCGGCGGGGTGGTAGATCAGCAGCTCCAGCGGATCGCCTTCCACGTAGTGCCAGGCTTCCTCGGCGTCGATCGCATGCCAGGCGCCGACCTGGCCGGCGGCGATCAGGTAATGGATGGCGCTGAGCGCCGGCCGCTCGCCATGCGGCGCGATGGCGGTGTGGAAGCGGCGGTAGTGGCCGCCTTCGATATGCGGCTCCAGGCGCAGCGCGGCGATCAGTTCCGCCGCGCGCCCGGACCCGCTCACGGCGTCGCCGCCGCCGGCTTCACCAGCCAGCGCACGGCCAGCAGGCCGACTTCGTAGAGGAAGCACATCGGCACCGCCAGCATGATCATCGAGGTGATGTCCGGCGGCGTGATGAAGGCGGCGATGGTGAAGGCGCCGACGATGGCGTAGCGCCGGCCATCGCGCAGCTGCTGCAGGTTCACCACGCCGATCGCGGCCAGGATCACCACCGCCACCGGCACCTCGAAGCACAGGCCGAAGGCGAAGAACATCAGCATCACGAAGTCGAGGTAGTGGGTGATGTCGGTCATCATCTCCACTCCTTCCGGCGTCACCGCGGTAAGAAAGCGGAACGCCGCCGGCAGCACCAGGAAATAGGCGAACGCGCAGCCGGTGTAGAACAGCACCAGCGCCGCCGCCAGCAGCGGGCGCGCCAGGCGCTTCTCGTGCTTGTACAGGCCGGGACTGACGAAGGCCCACAGCTGGTACAGGATCATCGGCATGCTGATGAACAGCGCCGCGTAGAAGGCCAGCTTCAGCGGCGTGACGAACGGGCTGGCCACTTCGGTGGCGATCAGATGCGCACCCTGCGGCAGGCGCGCCACCAGCGGGGCAGCCAGCTCCGCGTACAGGCGGTTGGCGATCGGGATCAGCGCCAGCAGCACCAGGGCGATGGTGACGATCGCGCGCATCAGGCGCGAGCGCAGCTCGATCAGGTGGGAGAACAGGCCTTCTTCGACTGCGTCGGGTTCTTGTTCTTGCTCAGGCGCCGCCATGCGGGGAGTCCTTCGGATCCTTGGGTGGCGTCTCGGAGCCGAGGGCCGGCTCCTCCTTCACGGGCGTGGTTTCGCCGGAAGCCGGCGCGATGGTGGCGGGCCCGACCGTTTCGGCGCCGGCGTCGCGCACCTTGCGCAGCGTGGCGTCCAGCTCGGACTGCGCCGCCTGGGCGCGGTCCGCCGCCTCGCGCGCCTGGCGCTTGATTTCTTCCAGCTGCAGCTCGCGCTCCACCTCGGCCCGCACGCTGTCCCAGCCCAGGCGCACGCGGCGCAGCAGGGCGCCCGCGGTGCGGGCGGCGTGGGGCAGTTTTTCCGGGCCGAGCACGATCAGCGCGACGAGCGCCAGCAGCACCAGCTTGCCGAAGCTGATCTCGATCATGCCTTGAGGATCCGCCGGGGCTTACTTGGTTTCGCTGTGGTCGTGCTGCGACTGGCTCTGGCTGCTGGCCGGCGGCGGGTCGGCCTGCAGGCGCTCGTCCTTGGGCTTGCTGCTGCCGGCACTTTCTTCGCCGCCGTCAAGGCCTTTCTTGAAGTCGCGCACGGCGCCGCCGAGGTCCGAACCGATATTGCGCAATTTCTTGGTGCCGAAGATCAGCACTACGACGACCAGCAGGATAAGGAGATGGGTCATGCTCATGGGGATGGCCTCAAGTCGGAAGAAGACCGGAAAACGATCGCACGCGGGTACGCCGGCCTTTCCGAATCATCGCTGAGTGTACTCCTCCAGGCGGTCGCGGAAATCGACGACCTGGGAGGGAACATTGCTGACGCCGCCTTCGAAGATGCGGCGCGGGGTGATGCCCTTGCCGTAGATGGCTTCGTTGGCGTCGTAGTCGATGCGCAGGGCGGAGCCATCCAGGGCCACGCCAGCGAACAGGCCGCGCGAGCGCGAGTAGGAGTAGATCTCGGCCTTGAACTGCGAATCGGTGGAGGCGGTGGCCGTGCGGCCGACCGGGCCGGCCGCGGCCGCGGCGTCGGCGCCCAGGGTGAACTTGCCGTTGACGATGGAATCCACGCCGCGCTGCGTGCGGAAGACCAGGATCACATCGGTGGACGAGACGCCGGCCTGGAAGCCGACGCTGCCGCCGGTGAGCGAGATGAAGCTGGGGTTGGACCAGGTGCCGTCCGGGCTCTTCACCGAGATCAGGCCCTCGCCGCGGCGGCCGCCGAAGATGAAGCCGGCCTTGACCATGTCGGGGATCACCGCGATCGCGTGGGCTTCCTTCAGCAGGTCGACCGGGATCGATTTGTCCGGCGCCTCCATGATCTCCTTCAGCACGCGCACCGAGTTCTCGGCGCGCACCAGCGGCGGGTCCTCGGCGTGGACGGCCATGGCCGGCAGCAGAACCAGGGCGGCGAGCAGCAGGCGGCGCAGCGATGCTTTGAACATGGGTGACTCCTGTACGGGTTCCGTCAGTAGCGCCCGCGACCGCGGGTCACAGGGGGCGCCGGATGGCTTGTGGCACACTTCATGGTTGAATTGTCCACGTCGCTGCCATGCCTCTCAGCCACTATACCGGCCTGACCGGACTTTCCGATGACCTGCCGGTTAAGGCCGGATTGCTGCTGGTCAACCTGGGCACGCCCGCAGCGCCGACTGCGCGCGCATTGCGTCCTTATCTGGCCGAGTTCCTCGGCGATCCGCGCGTGATCGAGTACCCGCGCTGGCTGTGGTGGCTGATCCTGCACGGGGCGATCCTGCGCATCCGGCCGCCGCGCTCGGCGCATGCCTACCAGCGCGTGTGGACGCCGCAGGGCTCGCCGCTGCGGGTGGGCAGCGAGGCGCTGGCCGCCGCGCTGCAGGAAACCCTGTCGCAGCGCATGCCGGGACCGGTCAAGGTGGCCCTGGCCATGCGCTATGGCCAGCCCTCGGTGGCCGCGCAGATCGAGCAGCTGATGCGCGAAGGCGTGCGCCGGCTGCTGGTGCTGCCGCTGTATCCGCAGTATTCGGGCACCTCCACCGGCTCGGTGCTGGATGCGGTGGCCGACAGCTTCAAGACGCTGCGCTGGCCGCCGGAGCTGCGCGTGGTCAACGACTATCACGACGACCCCGGCCATATCGAAGCGCTGGCGCGCAGCATCGAAGGCTGGTGGCGCGAACACGGGCGCGGCGACCGGCTGCTGCTGTCCTTCCACGGCATTCCGCAGCGCTATACGGAAGCCGGCGACCCGTATTTCCTGCAATGCCAGCGCACCGCGGCGCTGCTGCGCGCGCGCCTGGGCCTGGAGCCTGCGCAGCTGATCGTCAGCTTCCAGTCGCGCGTGGGCCGCGAGCCGTGGCTGCAGCCGTACACCGACGCCACCGTGCGCGAGCTGGCGGCGCAGGGCGTGAAGCGGCTGGACGTGGCCTGCCCCGGCTTCGCGGTCGACTGCCTGGAAACGCTGGAGGAGATCGCGATGCAGAACCGCGATTTCTTCCTCGAAGCCGGCGGCCAGGAGCTGCGCTATATCCCCGCGCTCAACCATAGCCGGCACCAGGTGGACAGCCTGGCCGAACTGGCCCTGCGCCATATGCAGGGCTGGCCGGAACGCGGCGGCGCATGAGCGGCCCCGCCGAGCGCGCGATCGAACTGCCGGCGCTGGCGCTGCGCGCGCTGGTCTGGGGCGGCGACCATCGGCCGCCGCTGCTGGCCCTGCATGGCTGGCTGGACAATGCCGGCAGCTATGCACGCCTCGCGCCGCTGCTGGCGCCACATCGCCAGGTCATCGCCCTGGAACTGCCGGGCCATGGCCACTCCGATCACCTGCCGCCCGGCCTGCACTACCACTTCGTCGACTACGTGCGCGCCGTGCTGGCCGCCGCCGATGCGCTGGGCCTGGAGCGCTTCGACCTGCTCGGCCATTCGCTCGGCGCGGGCATCGCCGCGCTGGCGGCGGCCGCGGCGCCGTCGCGCGTCCATCGCCTGCTGCTGATCGAAGGGCTGGGGCCGCTCGGCGACGACGGCACGCACACCTTGCAGCGTTTCCGCGACGGCATCGCCACCGCGCCGAACGGCAAGGGGCTGCGCGTGTTCCGCGATATCGAGCAGGCCGAGGCCGCCCGCGCCATCGCCGGCGGCCTGCGCGCGGAGCTGGCGCGGCCGATCGTCGAGCGCGGCCTGGCCGAAGTGGCGGACGGCTGGTGCTGGCGCAGCGATCCGCGGCTTACCCGCACCTCGCCCTTGCGCCTCGCCGAGACGCAGGTGCACGCCCTGCTGCGCGGCATCGACGCGCCGACCGCCCTGCTGCTGGCCGAACCGGCCACGTCGTACCTGCCCAGCGGCCCGATGATGCAGCGTGCGGCCTGCGTCGCCGGCATCGCGGTCAGCCACCTGCAGGGCGGCCATCACCTGCATCTGGAACACCCGCAGGCCGTCGCCGCCTGGGCTTCGGCCCAGCTCGGCCCCTGACCAACGGCACGCGGCGCCGCGCCGCGGCTCCGTACACTGCAAGCCATGCAGCACCTAGGGCGCGCCAATTTCGGATCCCCGCAGCACCGCCAGTCGTTCGGCGGCATGCTGGTCACCGCCACCACATATGCGGGCGAAGGCGTGCTGCCGCTGCACGAGCATGACGAGGCCTATCTGTGCCTGGTCGCCGACGGCGCCTATACGCAACAGGCGTCCGGCGCGGATACCGACTGCGCGCCCGGCCTGCTGCTGGCGCATCCGCGGGGCCATCGCCACGCCAACCGTTTTTCGCCGCGCGGCGCGCGCTGCCTCAGCATCTTCCCGGGCCAGGAACTGGCCGACAGCGGCGGCCTGCTGCGGCTGCTCGGCGATTACCGCGCACTGCGCCTGCCCGACGCCGCGCGCCTGCTGGCACGCATCGAGCGCGAGCTGGCGGCCGATGACGATGCCGCGCCGCTGGCGCTGCAATCGGCGGTGTTCGAACTGGTCGCCCTGGCCTGCCGCAACGAGCGCGAGGACAAGCGCCCCGCCTGGCTGGCCAAGGTGCTGCAGCGGCTGCACGACGACCCGCTGGCCGAGCTGTCGCTGCCGGAACTGGGCCGGCTGGCCGGCGTGCATCCGGCGCATCTGGCGCGGCGCTTCCAGCAGGCGCAGGGCATGTCGGTGGGCGACTACCGGCGCACGCTGCGCATCCGCCAGGCCTGCCGCGAGCTGGCGGATGGCGAGCGGCCGATCGCCGAGGTCGCCGCCGGTGCCGGCTTTGCCGACCAGAGCCATTTCGCCCGCGTATTCAAGCGCGTCACCGGCCAGACGCCGCGTGACTACCGGCATAAAACGCAACACGCGTCCTGATACCTCAGGTTCGTCCTAGTCGGCACGCGGCGCGGCCGGCAGCATGGGTTCCGTACGCCACGGAGACGAACCATGCTCAAACCATCCCTGCCCCGCCTGCTGCTGCTCGCCGGCCTGCTGCTGCCCACGCTGGCCTGCGCCGACGACACCGACACCCTGCTGCGCCAGCTGCGCGACGCCCATGGCGCCGAGGCCTGGCGCCGCCACGGCGCGCTGATCGCGCAAGGCCGCGAAGACGCCGACGGCTTTACCGGCGAGTGGCGCATGGCGGTGGACCTGCGCAACGGCCACTACGCCGAGCACGCGAAGACGCCGCTGTTCACCCGCGCCGACGGCGCCGACGCACAAGGCCGCTGGCACCAGGACATCACCGGCCTCAGCCACCCTTACGACTCGGCCGAGGCCGCGATCGTCGCCGCCAATGAAGACTGGCTGCGCCGCTTCGCCTTCCTCGCCGCCGACGACCGCACAGGCTATCGCCGCCTGCCGGATGCGGACGCCAACGGCCACCGCTACCAGCGCCTGGAAGCCACGCCGGCCGGCGGCCGCGCGATCACGCTGTGGCTGGATCCGGCCACGCATCGCCTGGACCACGCCACCTATGCCAGCTCCTTCCTGCTGGCGACGGAAGCCTTCGCCGACTATCGCGACGTCGACGGCGTGCAGCTGCCGTTCCGCATCACCGCCAGCGCGGTGACCGCCGGCGGCGGCGAGGACAACGGCAGCACCGACATCGTGCAGAGCTACCGCTGGCTGGAGCGCGCGCCGGCCGAGGCGCTGGCGCGTCCCGACAACACGGTGCGCGACGTGAGCATGGCCGGCGATGCACGCCGCACCACGGTGGCGATGCATCTGGAAGGCGGCTTCCTGCTGGTCGATGCGAGCATCGATGGCAAGGGCCCGATGCCCTTCATTCTCGACACCGGCGGCCACGCCATCCTCACCACCGACGCGGCGAAGAAGCTTGGCCTCGCCACCCAGGGCGCGGGCGTGAGCACCGGCTCCGGGCCGGGTTCGATGGAAATGGCCTATGCGCGGGTCGGCCATCTCGGCATGGGCGGCGCGGACATCCGCGACCTCGCCTTCCTGGTGATGCCCTACCCGCACGAGTTCTACGAGCGCGGCGAAGGGCGCGAGCCGATCGCCGGCATCCTGGGCCTGGAAATCTTCGAGCGCTTCGCGGTGACCTTCGACTACGACAAGAACCAGCTGGTGCTGCAGGCCTACGACCGCGGCGACGCACCGCCGGCCGAGCACGGCGAGCGGCTGCCGGTGACGTTCACCTACGACATGCCGCTGGTCGACGCCAGCCTCGACGGCAAGCAGGGCGTGTTCGGCATCGATACCGGCAATGGCGGCCTGACCCTGCTGTTCCCGCAGTGGGCCGCGCGCAACGGCATCGCCGCACATTACGAGCATGGCGCACCGGCGCCGACCGGCGGCGTGGGCGGACTGTTCACCGCGCACTTCGCGCATGCGCAGGGCCTGCAGCTTGGCACGCAGAAGCTGGACAACGTGGTGGCCATGCTGACCCGCGCCGATGCCGGCGCCACCGGCAATCCCACCGAGGCGGGCAATATCGGGCAGGACATCCTGTCGCGCTTCAACGTGCACTTCGATTACCGCCGCGCGGAGATGGTGCTGCTGCCGCGCAAACCGCCGGTGCCGGCGCAGTACGCGATGGCCGGCTTCCGCGCCAGCAAGTCGGCGGCGCAGCCGGATCGCTACAAGGTGAGCTGGGTGCTGGCCGGCAGTCCCGCCGCCGAGGCCGGACTGAAGGCGGGCGACTTCATCGTCGCGGTGAACGGTAAAGCGGCGAAGTCGATCGGACTGGGCGAGCTGCGCGATGCCGTCATGAATCTGCCGGAAGGCACGCCGCTGAAGCTCACGCTGGATGGCGGCAAGGTGCTGGACATGCGCCTGCGCGACGTAGCGCCGCGCTGACCGTAGGTTGGGGTGAGCCGGAGGCGAACCCCAACGTCGCGCAACGTTGGGGTTCGCTGGCGCTCACCCCAACCTACGCCGCTCAGTCGACCGGCTTGCGTCCATCCGCGCGCGGCTGCACCTCGATCGTCGCGGTCATGCCCGCGGCGATCAGCACGTCCGGTGGCAGGTGTTCGGTGTCGATGGCGATGCGCACCGGCACGCGCTGGGCCAGGCGCACCCAGTTGAAGGTGGGGTTCACGTCGGCCAGCAGGTCGCTGCCGGTGGGATTGTCGCGGTCGGTGATGCCGCGCGCGATGCCGGTGATCTGGCCGTCCAGCCGCGCGCCGCCGGCCATCAGGCGGATGTGCACCGGGTCGCCCACGCGCAGGTGCGGCAGCTTGGTTTCCTCGAAATAGCCGTAGATGTAGTAGCTGTGGCTGTCGATCAGGGCCAGCCGCGGCGAGCCGGTGGAGGCGTAGTCGCCGACGCGGATATCCAGGTTGGTGACATAGCCGTCGACCGGCGCGCGCACGTCGGTGCGTTCCAGATCGAGCTTGGCGCGGTCCAGCGCTACTTGTGCCTGCTCCACCGCGGCCTCGGCCTGCTGGCGCGCGGCGCTGGCCTGGTTGCCGCTGGCCTGGGCCTGCTGCCAGGTGGCGCGCGCGGCGTTGGCGGAGGACTGCGCGTCGGCGCGCACTTCCTGCGAGACCACGTCGCCCAGGCGCTGGCGGCGCTGCGCCTGCGAGGAAGCCATCTCGTAGTCGGCCTTGCGCGCGGCGGCGCTGGCCAGGGCCGCGTTGATATTGGCGCCGGCGGCGCGCGCGCTGGCTTCGGCCGCGGCGAGATTGGCCTGGGCCTGGGCCACGGCGTATTCGAAGCGCGGCTTGTCGATGGAGAACAGCAGGTCGCCCTTCTTCACCTGCTGGTTGTCGATCACGGCGACGCGGGTGACCAGGCCGGACACGTCCGGCGCGATGCGCACCACTTCGGCGCGCACGCGGCCATCGCGCGTCCACGGCGAATACATGTAGTGGCGCCACAGCGCATGGCCGAGCAGCGCGGCGATGACGACGACGGCGGCGGTAAGGGCGAAACGGAGCAGCGAGGTGATTTTCATGGTTGCGGGCTCAGGGAAACAGCAGCAGTCCGGCGCTGCCGAACATGCACACGAAAAGGGCCAGCCGGAACAGCGGCGGATGCCAGACGAAGCGATAGAGGCCGAAGCGGCCGACCACGGTATCGACTAGCCACAGCACCAGCAGGCAGCCGATAAAGACCACCAGCAGGCCGGGCACCAGGGCGTCGGCGAGCGCGACTTCATGAGGTATCCATCTATGCGGCATGGGGAGTCTCCGCGGCCTTGTTCGCCTCGATATAGGGCGCCATGGCCGATTCGTCGTCGCGCAGCGCGCTGCGCAACAGGTAGAGGTGGGTGAGCGCGGCCTGGCAGGTCGACGGCGACTGCGCCAGGTGGGCGTTGGTGATGGCGATGGCGTGAGTGACGCTCTGATCGGCCAGGCGCCAGCGCTCCGCGCCGGGCTGCGCGTAGAGCGCGCCGATGGCGTGCACCGCGTCCTGTACCGGACCCACCACCGAATGCGGCATGCCGCTGCGCGCCACGTCCTGGCGCAGCTCGATCACCGCGCGGCCGCATTCGTGCACCGACAGCGCCCAGGCCAGCAGGCTGCGCGACTCGTCGGTATCGGGGCGCGTGTAGGTGACCACCTGCTGCACGATGTCGCGGTTGATGCTTTCGAAGCTGTACAGCAGCCCCGGCAGCGGCGCGTTCGCCGCCAGCACCACCTGGTGGCGCAGCTGCACCAGCTGGCGGCGGCGCTGCCACAGCGAACCGGTCACCGCCGGCACGAAGATGAAGAACACCGCCGTCATGGCTATGCCGACGACCTGAGCGATGGCGTCATTAAGAAAGCGCGTGGGGTCGTACACCATCGGGTTCTTCAGCGCGAGGATGTACACATAGCCCAGCGTGTAGCCCGCACCGACGCCCGGCAACGTCTGGTTGCGCGTGGTGAGGTAGGGGCCGATCAGCAGGAACGGCAGCGTGGCGATGATCAGCATGGCGAAGCCGTCGCCGCCGGGCAGCCCGTAGAAGGTCACCAGATAGCCGCCGACCATGCCGCTGACATAGCCGGCCAGCGTGTTGGTCACCGCGATCATCGGGTATGCCGATGCCGCGAACAGGCCGCTGAAGATGGTGGCCAGCAGCATGGCGCTGGAGCCGTAGGTCCAGCCGCTGCTCAGCCAGAACACGCTGAGCACCGCCATGGTGAGGAAGGTGCGCAGCACGCTCACCGCGGCGCCGGGCACGTCGTTGCCGCGGCGGAAGTGCACGATCTCCACCGCGCCCTTGAGATTGCCTTCGCGCAGCGAGGCTTCCAGCGCGGTGAAGTCGCGCATCTCGCTGCAGAAGCGGCGCAGCAGGCCGGCGCCGGTGTCGAACTCCAGCCAGGCGTCGGCCGGCAGTTCCGCGCGCAGGCGCGCGGCCAGCGGCGGCAGCACGTCTTCGCAGGCCTTCAGGCGCGGGGCGAGCACGGCGGGGTCCTGCTGTTGCGCGGGGTCGGGCGAGAGCGCTTCGCCGATCGGCGCGTACAGCGCGATCAGCGCGGCGGCGACGTTGTCGCGGCCGGCGCGCTGCAGGCGGTTGATCAGGTGATGCGCCGACTGGAAGCTGGTGGACGCGGCCATGTAGCGCTGATTGAGCAGGCGCATGCGGCTGCTGCGGGCGCGCGCTTCCGGGTCTTCGAAGATGACCGAGGCGCGCAGGTCTTCCAGCTGCACCGCGGCGCGCACGAAGCGCAGGTGCGCCTTCTCCATCTCGCGGCGCGGGATGGCCCCGCCGGTGCTGCCGCGCGCGAAGTCGATGAAGTGCGCGAAATGCTCGCGCGCACTGCGGCGCAGCAGGGGGCGCAGGCGCTCGGGCAGGATCACGTCGCTGACCACGCCGGAAACGATGATGCCGAGCATCACTTCGCTCACGCGCATCACCGCGGAGTCGAACACGTTGAGCGGATTGCTCACCGCCGGCAGGGTGACGATGGCCGCGGTATAGCCGGCCAGCACGAAGCCGTAGGCGGCGAAGTTGCGGTACAGCGTGGCGCCGCCGGCGCACATGGCGACCCACAGCGACAGGCACAGCAGGAACAGTTCGCGCTGCTGCGGGAACAGGCTCATCAGCACCAGGCCGAACAGGCTGCCGGCGAAGGTGCCCAGCGCGCGATAGAAGCTCTTGGCCAGCACCATGCCGCTCTGCGGATGCATGACGATGGCCACCGTGATCATCGCCGTGGCCGGCTGCTCCAGCTGGAACAGCATGGCCAGCCAGCAGGTGACGTACATGGCCAGCAGGGTCTTGGCCACGAACACCCACGACACCTGCTCCTCGGCGAGGAAGGCGGGCAGCCAGGCCCAGCGCGGGGCGGCGGGTGCGGTTTCGGGAGCCATGGCCTCAGGCCGGGTCCACGTGGTCGAGGAATTTCTTCAGCAGCCGCTCCAGCTGCGCGGATTCGCGCGGCTGCAGCCCGCCGGCCTGCCGTTCGAGCAGGCCGCAGATGCCAGGCAGGAAGCTCTCGATCATCGTCAGCCCCTTCGCCGTCAGCGTAAGCGTGACCTTGCGGCGGTCCTCGTCGCTGGCGGTGCGCTCGATCAGGCCCTTGTCGCACAGCTCGTTGGTCAGCCGCGTGATGTTGGCGGACTTCTCCCCCGCCGCGTCCGCCAGCTGCGAGGGATTGAGCGTATAGCCCTCGGTGCCGTACAGCATCATCAGGAGGTTGTATTCCGGATGGTTGATGCCGAACGGCTTGAGCAGCGCGTTGGCCTCGTCGTGCACGCGCTTGTAGATGTGCTTGACCAGGCGCACCAGCACGGCCGGGTCGCGCGGGAACTGGGGATAGCGGCGGCAGGTGATGGCCAGGCGCTGCTCGGTGGGGGCGAAGCTGCTCATGCGCGGATCTCGGCGGGGATCGATCATTTAGTACATTTATGTACAACTTATTTGTGAATATTATGCCTGTGAGAGAACCGGCGCAACCGGCTTTTTCCAGGGCACAAAAAAAGCGCCCCGCGATGGGGGCGCTTTTCTCGTATTTCCAATGGCTTGCGGCGTGGCTTAACCCTTGATCGGGAAGGTCTCCGTATTGCCGCCGGCCGACTGCGCCGGCGCGGGGGCCGCCCCCGGGCGGCCGGCGGACGGGCGGTTGGCGCCGCACTGGTAGGCGCCCCAGGGCTGGGAACCCTCGGACGGCTCGGCCAGCGGCTTGACGGTGTCGGCGTGCATCTTGGCCGCCTCGTTGCGCGCCATCACTTCCAGCTCGTCGCGCACCTTGATGTCGTTGCGGTTGATCGGCCCCACCCGGTTCATCACCGACACGGTGACCTTGCCCAGCTCATGGCAGGAGGACACGTCGCCGCTCCATACCGTGCGGACGTTCTTGGCGGCATCGTCCAGGGTGATGCCCCAGGTGCAGGCACCGAGCAGCAGGGCCACGGGAACGAGCAGCAGGGTCTTGCGCATGGGTGACTCCATGGATGTCCAGTAAGAAGGGCCGGGCAGTCTCCTGCCCGGCCCCCATCGTAACGTGCGGCGATGACGGCAGCCCACGCCCGGCTGAACGGCGGAAGGCAACGCCTCCCGCCCTTCGCTTACTTGCCGGCCTTGGCCTTCGGCGCCGCCTTGGCCGCCACCGGCTTGCCGTCGGCGTCGATCACGTGCACCTCGCCCAGGTTCAGCGCGCGCACCGGCTGCTCGATCTTGCTGAGGTCGCCGACGATCACCCAGGTCAGCGCCTGCGGATGGACGATCTCGCCGATCGCCTTCTGCGCGCTGGCCTGGTTCACCGCCTCGGTGTGCTGCTTCAGGGTCTGCACGTAGTCGTCCGGACGGCCGTACTGCACGATCTCGCTGAGTGCGCCGAGCACCGACGCGGTGGTCTCGAAGCTGCCCGGCAGGCCGCGCACGTTGGACGACTTGATCTTGTCCACTTCCTGCGCGGTGAGCGGCTTGGCGCCGACCACGGCCACGGCTTCCTTCTGCACTTCGCGCGCGGACTCGGCGGTCTTGTCGGTCTGCACCGGCGCATACATCAGGAACGGCCGCTGGCCGAGCGCATCGCGCAGGAAGCTGAAGGCGCCGTAGGCCCAGCGCTTGTCCTCGCGCAGGTTCATGTTGAGGCGCGAGGTGAAGCTGCCGCCGAAGGCGCCATTGGCCACGTCGATGTCGATGTCGTTCGGCGCCTTGCTGGACGGCGCCAGCAGGCCGGCGAGGATCAGCGACTGCGGCGCATCCGGCCGGTCGATCAGGAACACTCGCGGCTTGGCCTGGGCGGCGACCTTGGCGATGTTCTTCTTCGGCAGCGCGCTGTCCGGCGCCTTCCAGTCGTCGAACACCGCGTCGAGCTGCGGAATGATCTGTTCCAGCGTGGTGTCGCCGGCGACCAGGATCTTCACGTTGTCCGGCCGCAGCCAGTTGCGCTGGAAGCCGGCCAGGTCGTCCGCCGTGAGCGACTTGATCGCCGCCTCGGTGCCGGTGCCGGTGAACGGGATGCCGTACGCATGGCCCTGCCCGTACAGCAGCGGCGGCAGCGTGCGCAGCGCGAGGCCCGTCGGCTGGGTCTTCTCCTGCGCGATGCCGGCCAGCCACTGGCCGCGCACGCGCTCGATGTCCTCGGCCTTGAAGGCGGGGTTGCGCACGATGTCGGCGAACAGTTCCAGCGACGGCTTCAGCTGATCGTTGAGCGCATTGAGCGAGGCGGTGCAGGTGTCGAGGCCGCAGCCGATGCTGGTGATCGCACCCAGGCGCTGCTTGCGCTTGGACACTTCCACCGAGTCCAGCGACTTGGTGCTCTCGTTCATCAGCGTGGTGGCGAAGCTGGCGGTGCCGAGCTTGTGGCCCTGGTCGGCCGCGTAGCCGGCGTCGAACTGCAACTGGATCTGCGTGACCGGCACGGTGTGGCGCTGCGCCAGCACCACTTCGATGCCGTTCTTCAGCTTGCCGCGCTCCAGCTTCGGGAAGCTCAGGTCCGGGAACTGGTTGACCTGCGGCACGCCCTTGGCGCGATCGACTTCGTTCTTGCCCACGCTGTACTGCTGCGCGGCCGGCAGCTTGGCGTCGGGGCGGCCCTGCGCGTCAGGCAACGCCACGACCTTGGCGTCTTCCTGGTCCGGATCGAAACCGTCGCCGGCCGGCAGCACGGTCAGCAGGTAGTCGCCCTTGGCCAGCCACTTGGCCGAAGCGGATTTCACGCTGGCGATGGTGGCGCCGTCGATGCGCTCCAGGTCCTTCTTGTAGGCGCCCGGATCGCCGCGATAGACCTGGCCCTCGGCCAGGATCACGGCCTTGCCGCCGAAGCCGCCGACTTTCTCCAGGCCGCGCACGAACGAAGCGCGGTTGCCGACCTTGGCGCGATCCAGTTCGTCCTGGGTCGGGCCGTCGGCGAGGAATTTCTTCAGCTCGTCGGCCACCGCCGCTTCGACCTTGGCCGGATCCACGCCTTCGCGCACGTCGGCCTGGATCTGGAACTGGCTGGCCAGGGCGAACGGCGAGACGCTGGCGGAGATGTCGTCGACGAGCTTGTCCTGGTAGACCAGCCGCTGGTACAGGCGCGAGGTCTTGCCGCCGCCGAGCACGGTGGAGGCCAGGTCCAGCGAGACCATGTCGTCGGTGCCCAGCTGCGGCACCACCCAGGTGCGGTAGATGCGCGGCTGCGACACGTGGTCGTGCTGCACGCCGCGGCTGGACTTGGCCAGCGGCGTGATCCACGGCTGCTGGCGCGGCACCGGCGGGCCGGCGGGGATGTCGCCGAAATACTTGGTGAGCTTTTCCCTGGCCTGCGCCGGCGTGATGTCGCCGGCCAGCACGATCACCGTGTTGGCGGCGCCGTAGTAGTCGTGGAACCACTGCTTCACGTCGGCCAGCGAGGCGTCATCGAGATCCTTCATGGAGCCGATGGTGTCGTGCTGGTACGGGTGGTTGGCCGGGTAGGTGTTGGACAGGATGTTCTGGTCCACGCGGCCGTAGGGGCGGTTCTCGCCCTGGCGCTTCTCGTTCTGCACCACGCCGCGCTGGGTGTCGAGCTCCTTCTGGCCGATCGCGCCGAGCAGGTGGCCCATGCGGTCCGATTCCATCCACAGCGCCATGTCCAGCGCGGTGGTCGGCACCGTCTCGAAATAATTGGTGCGGTCGAACCAGGTGGTGCCGTTCATGTCGGTGGCGCCGGCCAGCTCGAACGGGGCGAAGTAAGTGCCCTTGTGGTTCTCCGAGCCGGAGAACATCAGGTGCTCGAACAGATGCGCAAAGCCGGTCTTGCCCTTGGGTTCGTCGCCGGAACCGACGTGGTACCAGATGCTCACCGCCACCACCGGCGCCTTGTGGTCCTCGTGCACCACCGCGGTCAGCCCGTTGGGCAGGGTGAAGCGGGTATAGGCGATCTCGGGGACGGTCTGCGTGGCCGGGGCGGCCAGGGATGGCGAGGGCGCTGTCATGGCGACTCCGGCGGACAGAAGCCCGGCAATAAGCAGGGCAAGGGGCTTGCGCATGGATGAACCTCCTGTTTCACAGAACCTCCGAGGCTAGTCATGCATGGGGGGAACCGCAAATGACCTTCGGCCGATTGACCCGAAAGGACGGCCGATCGGACACCTCGGGCGTCCGGACAGTGTCCGCTGGCGTGCGCACAGTGTCCGCGGACAGCGGAACAGATCCGGCCGCGCATCCTAAGTTCCGCCAAATCAAGCCCTTGTGATCCGGCCGGGCTTGGCACGGCGCTTGCCATTCCAAGGACGCAGGACCCCAAGCCTTGTCGGAGACACCCCATGAAATTCGAAGCCCTGATGTTGCGCGGTCTGTTCGCCGGCTGCCTGCTGGTGTGCGCTCTGCTGCTGGTGGCGATGGTCAATGCCTCGCCCGACGCCATCCGCCTGGCCGCCAGCGGCAGCGCCGGCCAGCTCGCCCCGGCCGCCCATGCGCAGTGCCTGCTGCCGGCCGATGGCGTGGTCTGTCCCCGCCTGGGCGGTTGAACGCCGGACGGGGCGCTGTTCCGGCGGGCGCCCCGCACAGATAATGGCCGGATGCTGCATGTCATCCTGTTCCATCCCGAAATCCCGCCGAACACCGGCAACGTCATCCGCCTCTGCGCCAACACCGGCGCCTCGCTGCACCTGATCCGGCCGCTGGGTTTCGAACTCGACGATGCGCGCCTGCGCCGCGCCGGCCTGGACTACCACGAGTACGCCAGCCTCGCGGTTCACGACGACCTGGACACCTGCCTCGCCGCCCTGGGGCATCCGCGCGTGTTCGCCTTCTCCACCCGCGGCCGCGTCGCCCATGTGGATGCGCACTACGCGCCCGGCGACGCCTTCCTGTTCGGCTGCGAAACCGCCGGCCTGCCCGGCGAGGTGCTGGATGCGATTCCGGAAGACTGCCGCCTGCGCCTGCCGATGCGTCCACAGAGCCGCAGCCTGAATCTCTCCAACACCGTCGCCGTCGCCGTGTA
This sequence comes from Dyella sp. SG609, assembly GCF_012275375.1. GTDB lineage: Bacteria > Pseudomonadota > Gammaproteobacteria > Xanthomonadales > Rhodanobacteraceae > Dyella_D > Dyella_D marensis. The sequence continues at coordinate 285,795 of NZ_JAAZQJ010000005.1, forward strand.
CGAGGCATGGCGCCAGCTGGGCTTCGACGGCGCGGGCTGACCGGCCGCAGGGCGAGTCCGCGCGCCCTGCCGCTACAATGCCGGCCCATGACCGCACCCGCTCCCCGCCCCTTGCTGCCGCGCCCGCTGCGCGTGATCGCCGGCCGCGCGCTCGAGACCGCGCTGAACCACTTGCTCTCGCTCGATCCCGACACCGTGCAGCGCCTGTCCGCGCTGGACGGACGCAGCGTGCAGCTGCATCTGGAAGGCCCCGCGCTGACCCTGGCGATCACCGTGCACGAAGGCCGCCTGCAGGTCGGCCCCGGCCGCGACGACAGCCAGCTGCGCGTGCGCGCCACGCCCGGCAGCCTGCTGGCGATGGCGCTGCGGCGCGACGACGAAGGGGTGGCGCCGGGCAAGGTGGATATCGCCGGCGATGCGGAACTGGCGCGCCGCCTGGAAAAACTCGCCGCGAAGTTCGCCCCTGATTTCGAAGAAGCCTTCACCCGCACCTTCGGCGACGTACTCGGCGTGCCGCTGGCCAAGGCCGTGCGCGAAGCGCTGGCGCATGCGCGCGAAAGCGGCAGCCACCTGGCCGAGGACACCGCTGACTGGCTGCGCGACGAAGTGCGCGTGGCCGCGGCGCCGGGCGAAGTGGAAGGTTTCCTCGACGGCGTGGACGGCTTGCGCGAACGCAGCGAACGCCTGGAATCGCGCCTGGCGCGGCTGGAACAGAAGCTCAAAGGAAACGCCGCGTGACGCCGCTGAAAGTCGTGCCGCGCGTGCTGCGCGTCGCCTCGGTGCTGCTGGCCTACCGGCTCGACGAGCTGGTCGACGCCGCCCATCTGTTCCGCCCGCTGAAACTGCTGCGCCCGTTCCTGGCCAGGCCGCGCGCCGACGTGGCGAACCTGCCGCGCGGCGCGCGCCTGCGCCTGGCGCTGACCGAGCTGGGCCCGATCTTCGTCAAGGCCGGCCAGGTGCTGTCGACCCGGCGCGACCTGGTGCCCGGCGACATCGCCGACGAGCTGGCCCTGCTGCAGGACCAGGTACCGCCCTTCCCCGGCGCCGAGGCGCGCGCCATCGTCGAGCGCGAACTGAAAGCGCCGGTGACGCAGCTGTTCGCGCGCTTCGACGAAACGCCGCTGGCCTCGGCCTCGATCGCGCAGGTGCACGCGGCTGCGCTGCCGGATGGCCGCGAGGTGGTGGTGAAGGTGCTGCGTCCCGGCATCGACGCGCGCATCGCCCGCGACGTCGCCTTGCTGCATTCGCTGGGCGAGCTGGCGCAGCGCTGGCATCCGAACGCCGACAAGATCCGCCCGCTGGACGTGGTGGCCGAAGTCGAGAAGATGCTGGAGAACGAGCTGGATCTGCAGCGCGAAGGCGCCAGCGCCAGCCTGCTGCGGCGCAATTTTGACAGCGGCGTGGATCTCTACGTGCCCGAAGTGCACTGGGAACTCACCGCCGAACGCGTGCTCACGCTGGAGCGCGTCAACGGCGTGAGCTGCGACGACATCGCCGCCATCGACGCCGCCGGCGTGGACCGCAAGACGCTCGCCGCCAAGGGCGTGCGCGTGTTCTACGAGCAGGTGTTCCGCGACAACTTTTTCCACGCCGACGCGCACCCGGGCAACATCTGGGTGGACGTGGCGCGCACCGGCGAGCCGCGCTTCATCGCGCTGGACTTCGGCATCATGGGTTCGCTGCCGGAAGCGGACCAGTACTGGCTGGCGCAGAACTTCATCGCGCTGTTCGAGCGCGACTACGCGCGCATCGCGCAGCTGCACGTCGACGCCGGCTGGATGCCCGACACCGTGCGCATGGACGAACTGGAAGCGGCGGTGCGCACGGTGTGCGAGCCGTACTTCACCCGTCCGCTGTCGCAGATCTCGCTGGCCGAGCTGGTGGTCAAGCTGTTCCAGACCGCGCGCCGCTTCGAGCTCACCCTGCAGCCGCAGCTGATCCTGCTGCAGAAGACGCTGCTGAATATCGAAGGCGTGGGCCGCATGCTCGATCCGGATATCGATATCTGGGCGGTGGCGCACCCGGTGCTCAAGCGCATCCTGCGCGAGCGCTACAGCCCGCGCCGCACCCTGCGCGAAGTGCGCAAGCGGCTGCCGGAATGGTTCCATGCGGCGCCGCAGTTTCCGGAACTGATCCGCGACGCGCTGCGCCAGGTGGCGCGCGGCGAACAGCGCGGGCTGGCCGATCCGCTGGAACTGGCGCAGCGCCAGGAAGCCTCGCGCCGGCAGCAGCGCACGCTCGGCGCCGGCCTGCTCGGCGGTGCGCTGCTGGTCAGCGCCACCTTGCTGTGGACGCAGGCGCCGCAGCATGGCGCGTGGCTGCCGGTCGTCGCGGCCGTAGCAGGCCTGTGCGCGTTCGCAGCCGCGTGGCCGAGGCGCTGAAGCAAGCGCCACACGCATGACCGTGCTCGAACTGATCTACCAGGACGACGCCCTGATCGCGGTGAACAAGCCCGCGGGCCTGGCCGTGCATCGCTCCAAGCTGGTCGGCCCCGCCGACGAGTTCCTGATCGACCTGCTGCGCGAGCAGGTCGGCGGCACCGTGAACCTGGCGCACCGGCTGGACCGCGCCACCAGCGGCGTGCTGCTGGTGGCGCGCTCGGCGGAAGTCGCCGCGGCGCTGGGCGAGCAGTTCATGGGCCGCGGCGTGCACAAGCAATACCTCGCCGTGGTGCGCGGCTGGCCGGAGCCGGAAGCCGCGCTGATCGACTATCCGCTGCCCGGATCGCGCGACACCGGCCCGCGCCGCGATGCACGCACGCGCTACCGCCGCCTGGCCACGGTGGAGGTGCCGATCGCGCTGGGCCGCTACCCGCAGCAGCGCTACGGGATGGTGCTGGCGGAACCGGAGACCGGCCGCTTCCGCCAGATCCGCAAGCACATGGCGCATATCCACCATCCGGTGATCGGCGACTGCCAGCACGGCCGCAGCGACCACAATCGCCTGTACAAGCAGTACTTCGGCTGCCACCGCATGCTGCTGCATGCGTGGCGGGTGAGCTTCGCGCATCCGCTCAGCGGCGCGCCGATGCGGCTGGAAGCGCCGCTCGATGCCGCCTTCGCCGGCGTGCTGGAGCGCTTCGGCTGGGCCGTGCCCGGGATTCCCTGAGCGCCGGTGGGCGGCCCGCCCGGCCCCCGCTACACTGCGCGCCATGCTTATCGTCAGCCGTTCCCTAGCGCTGCCCGAGACCGAGCTGACCGAGCGCTTCCTGCGCGCCGACGGCCCCGGTGGGCAGCACGTCAATCGCACCGAAAGCGCGGTGGAACTGCGCTTCGACGTGGCGCATTCGCCGTCGCTGCCCGACGCCGTGCGCGAACGCCTGCTGGCGCGCCGCGACCGCCGCCTCACCGACGACGGCGTGCTGGTGATCCAGGCCCGCCGCTTCCGCGACCAGGGCCGCAACCGCGAGGACGCGCGCGAGCGCCTGGTCGAGATCATCCGCGACGTGCTGGTGCCGCCCAAGCCGCGCGTCGCCACCAAGCCGTCGCGCGCCTCCAAGGAGCGCCGCCTGGCCGGCAAGCAGCAACGCGGGAAGATCAAGCAGACGCGCTCGCGCAACTGGAGTTCCGAATGAGCCCACCCGTGGTCCCGCCGACGCCGCCCTCGGCGCCCAGGCTCAAGAGCCGCTTCTGGCCGTGGCTGTCGCGCGGCATCTTGCGGCTGAGCGGCTGGCGCCTGCTGGGCGAGCTGCCGGACGTGCCCAAGCTGATCCTGATCGGCGCGCCGCATTCCTCGTACTGGGACGGCCTGTGGGGCCTGCTGATGAAGATCGGCGTGGGCGCCGAGATCAACATCATGATCAAGCGCGAGGTGCTGGACGGCCCGCTCGGCATCATCCTGCGCCCGATCGGCATGATCCCGATCAACCGCAAGGCCGCGCTCAACGTGGTGGGGCAGATGGTGGAGCGTTTCCAGCAGAACGAGCGCATGTGGCTGGGCATCACGCCCGAGGGCACGCGCAAGCAGGTGAAGGAATGGAAGTCCGGCTTCCTGCGCATCGCGCACGAGGCGAACGTGCCGATCCAGACGCTGTTTATCGACTATCCGACCAAGACTTTCACCCTGGGGCCGGTGGTACACGCCACGGGAGACCACGACGCGGACATGCTGAAGATCCGCGCCTTGTTCCGCCCCTATCGCGGCAAGCACCGCAATACGGAGTGACCCGATGGAATCCCTCGGCATCCAGCATTTCGGCGCCTTCGTCCTGGCCTGCATCGCGCTGGCGCTGACTCCCGGCCTGGACACCTTCTACATCCTCGCCCGCAGCGGCCGCGAAGGCCGCACGGTGGGCGTGGCGGCGGTGCTGGGCATCAATACGGGCTGCCTGGTGCATACCTTGGCGGCCGTGCTCGGCATCTCGGCGATCCTGATGACCTCGGCGCTGGCGTTCGCGGCGCTGAAGTATCTGGGCGCGGCCTATCTGGTGTGGATGGGCGTGCGCATGCTGCTGGCGAAGCAGAGTGCGCGGCAGCCGACGGTGACGCGCGGCCGCGGCCTGGGCGCAGCATTCCGCCAGGGCATGCTGACCAATGTGCTGAATCCGAAGGTGGCGCTGTTCTTCCTGGCCTTCCTGCCGCAGTTCGTGTCGATGCAGGCGGCGCATCCGCAGTGGGGTTTGGCGGTGCTGGGCCTGAGCTTTATCGGCGTCGGCCTGGTGTGGTCGATGGTGCTGGCGATGCTGGGCGGCCAGGTGCACCGGCTGCTGGATGCGCGGCCGCACTTCGGGCAGTGGATGGATCGTGCGTGCGGGACGGTGCTGCTGGGCTTCGGCATCCGGCTGGCGATGCAGCGCCAGCAGTAACGCTCGGCGTAGGTTGGGGTGAGCCGCAGGCGAACCCCAACATCGGGCGCATCGCATCGTTGGGGTTCGCCTGCGGCTCACCCCAACCTACCGTTCGGAATGCCCCGATTCGTCGTAATCGCGATGGGTCAGCAGGCCAGGCCGGATCAGATCGATAAAGGCCCGCGCTTCCGCGCTTAAAAATTTCCCCTTGCGCATCACCACCCCATAGGCCCGTTGCGGAAAGTACTGCCGCAGATTGCGCACGGCCAGCCGCGCGCGGTCGGCCTCGGTGATGCAGATGCCGGTGACGATGGAGATCCCCAAGCCCATCGCGACGTATTCCTTGATCACGTCCCAGCCGCCCACCTCGATCGCCACCTGGTACGGCACCTGCCGCTGCTGGAACACCAGGTCCACCATGCGGTACGTCGACAGGCGCTGCGGCGGCAGGATCAGGCCGTAGGGCGAGAGATCCTCCAGCCGGATGCTGTCCTTGCCCGCCAGCGGATGATCCGGCGGCGTGATCAGCATCGGGTCGTAGTGGTAGACCGGCGCCCAGGCGATGTCGTTGGGCACGTCCAGCATCGAACCCACGGCGAAATCCGCCTCGTCCGCGCGCAGCAGGGCCAGGCCGTCCTTGCCGGTGACGTTGGCCAGCTGCAGTTGCACGGCCGGGTACCGCTCGCGGTAGCGGCGCACCAGGTCCGGCAGCAGGTACTGGATGGTGGAGGTGCCGGCGGCGATGGTCAGGCGGCCGCTCTGCAGGCCCTTCACCTTGGCCTGGAAGTCGCGGTCCAGCGATTCCCAGCCTTCCACCAGGGGGCGCGCCAGCTCGTACAGGGCTTCTCCGGCATCGGTGAGATTGATGCGGCGGCGGCTGCGCTCCAGCAGGCGCGTGCCCAGCTCCCGCTCCAGCGCCTGCAGCTGCAGGCTCACGCTGGGCTGCGACAGGTACAGCGCCTCGGCGGCGCGGGTGAGGGTGCCCAGCTTCACGGTGTAGACGAAGGCGCGCAGCTGCTTCTGGCGGTTGCCCTTGTAGTAGAAGCGCGCGGTGCCCTCGGCCGGGGCGACGTCGCCGGCGCGGCGCCGCGGAGTCGATTTGCGGCCCTTGCGAGGCTTGTTCAGCTTGTCGGACGCCTTCGGCACGGCTTTTCGCTCAATGAGTTGGAAAGATCATTAGCATTGCCAATATCTAAAATTGAAACATTCGCTTTGTCAAAGCCAAGCTCGGCGACCTAGTGTCGCCCCATCGTCATCGATGGAGAAGCGCCATGGCCGTCCCCCAAGAACGCCTGCCCCAGCCGTCCGTCCGGATCGAAGGCCGGACCGGTCCCGGCCACGAGAGCATCCTGACCCCGGCGGCCCTGGCCCTCCTGGCCGGCCTGCACCGCCGCTTCAACCGGCGCCGCCTGGACCTGCTGGCCGCCCGCCGTGCCCGGCAGGCCCGCTACGACGCCGGCGTGCTGCCGGATTTCCGCGCCGACACCCTCGCCATCCGCGAAGGCAACTGGACGGTCGGCAAGATCCCCGCCGCCCTGCAGGACCGCCGCGTGGAGATCACCGGCCCGGTCGAACGCAAGATGATCATCAACGCGCTCAATTCCGGCGCGAAGGTGTTCATGGCCGACTTCGAGGACTCCAGCGCGCCGACGCTGGCCAACCAGCTCGACGGCCAGATCAACCTGCGCGACGCGGTGAACGGCACCATCGGCTACACCTCGCCGGAGGGAAAGACCTACCGCGTCGGCCACGACCCGGCCGTGCTGGTGGTCCGCCCGCGCGGCTGGCACCTGCCGGAGCGCCACCTGACGGTGGACGGCGAGCCGATGTCCGGCGCCCTGGTCGACTTCGGCCTGTACGCCTTCCACAACGCCCGTAGCCTGCAGCAGCGCGACCGCGGCCCGTACTTCTACCTGCCCAAGCTGGAGGCGATGGAAGAAGCCGCGCTGTGGCATGAGGTGATGGCTGCCGCCGAGGACGAACTCGGCCTGCCGGCGAACTGCATGAAGGCCACCGTGCTGATCGAGACGCTGCCGGCGGTGTTCCAGATGCACGAGATCCTGCATGCGCTGCGCGAGCGCGCGGTGGGCCTGAACTGCGGCCGCTGGGACTACATCTTTTCCTACCTGAAGACCCTGCGCGGCCACCGCGACCGCCTGCTGCCCGAGCGCGGCCAGGTGCTGATGACGGTGCCGTTCCTGAAGGCCTATTCGGAACTGCTGATCCAGACCTGCCACCGCCGCGGCGCCTTCGCCATGGGCGGCATGGCGGCGCAGATTCCGATCAAGGGCGACGAAGCCGCCAACGAAGCGGCCATGGCCAAGGTGCGCGCCGACAAGCTGCGCGAAGTGCAGGCCGGCCATGACGGCACCTGGGTGGCGCATCCGGCGCTGGTGCCGGTGGCGCGCGAGATCTTCGACAAGTACATGCCCTCGCCGAACCAGCTCAACGTGGCGCGCGCCGACGTGCAGGTATCGCGCGACCAGCTGATCGCGCCCTGCGCCGGCACCATCAGCCGCGCCGGCTTCGACAACAACGTGGAAGTGGCGCTGCGCTACACCGCCGCGTGGCTGGACGGGCTGGGCTGCGTGCCGATCCATCACCTGATGGAAGACGCGGCCACCGCGGAAATCGCGCGCGCCCAGCTGTGGCAGTGGCTGCATCACGGCGGCGTGGAATTCACCGACCACGCACCGATCGATTTCGCCCTGTTCGACCAGGCGCTCGCGGCGCACACCCACCGCCTGCGCGCCAGCACGCATCCCGGCGCCGCGCGCGCCGACGACGCCGCGGCGCTGCTCGCCTCGCTCACGCACGCCGCCCAGCTCGGCGACTTCCTCACCCTGCCCGCCTACGACCGCCTCGCCTGAGCGCGACGCATCGAAGCCCTTTGTTACCAGGAGTCATCTCATGAAGAACGCCCTGCCCACCGCCGACCAGCTCACCCTCGACTGGCAGAACAACCCGCGCTGGAACGGCGTGCGCCGCAACTACACCGCCGCCGACGTGGTGCGCCTGCGCGGCACCGTGCCGGTGGAGCATTCGATCGCCCGCCAGGGTGCGGAGCGGCTGTGGAGATCGCTGCAGCAGGAAGACTTCGTCAACGCGCTGGGCGCGCTGACCGGCAACCAGGCCATGCAGCAGGTGAAGGCCGGCCTCAAGGCCATTTATCTCAGCGGCTGGCAGGTCGCCGCCGACGCCAACCTGGCCGGCGAGATGTATCCGGACCAGTCGCTGTATCCGGCCAATTCGGTGCCGCAGGTGGTCAAGCGCATCAACAACACCTTGCTGCGCGCCGACCAGCTGCACCACGCCGAAGGCAATGACGAGATCGACTGGATGGTGCCGATCGTGGCCGACGCCGAAGCCGGCTTCGGCGGCGTGCTCAACGCCTTCGAGCTGATGAAGGCGATGATCGAGGCGGGCGCCTCCGGCGTGCACTTCGAAGACCAGCTGGCCTCGGTGAAGAAGTGCGGCCATATGGGCGGCAAGGTGCTGGTGCCAACGCGCGAAGCGGTGGACAAGCTCACCGCCGCGCGCCTGGCCGCCGACGTGCTGGGCGTGCCCACCCTGCTGGTGGCGCGCACCGACGCGGATGCGGCGGACCTGCTCACTTCCGACATCGACGACAACGACCGTCCGTTCGTCACCGGCGAGCGCACCGTGGAGGGCTTCTTCCGCGTGCGGCCCGGCCTGGAGCAGGCGATCAGCCGCGGCCTGGCCTATGCGCCTTACGCCGACCTGGTGTGGTGCGAGACCAGCAAGCCGAACCTGGAAGAAGCGCGCAAGTTCGCCGAGGCGATCCATGCGCGGTTCCCCGGCAAGCTGCTGGCCTACAACTGCTCGCCCAGCTTCAACTGGAAGAAGAACCTGGACGACGCCACCATCGCGAAATTCCAGCGCGAGCTCGGCGCGATGGGCTACAAGTTCCAGTTCATCACCCTGGCCGGCTTCCACAGCCTCAACTACGGCATGTTCGACCTGGCCCACGGCTATGCGCGCCGCCAGATGAGCGCCTTCGTGGAGCTGCAGGAGCGCGAGTTCGCCGCTGCCGAGCGCGGCTTCACCGCGGTGAAGCATCAGCGCGAAGTGGGCACCGGCTACTTCGACCAGGTGACGCAGGCGATCCAGCAGGGGCAGTCGTCCACCACGGCCTTGAAGGGCTCCACCGAGGAAGCGCAGTTCCACGCACGGCGCGCTTCGGCGGCCTGATCGGGCCAGCACCACTTGGCGTGGCGCCGGCAGGGATGCCGGCGCGGGAGCCGGCGGGTCCGCCCGCCGGCTCCCGCCATGCAGGGACGCTTACTCGGCCGGCACCAGGGCGATCACCAGCCAGCCGGGGCGCGGCTCCACCTCGCGATGCGCGGAGACCACGCGCAGCACGCCCTTCTCGTCCACGCCGAACAGCAACACCGTGCCGGAGCCGTACTGCTCGATGAAATGCGGCCAGTCGAAGGTGGCCGACAGGCGCGTGGACTTGATGCGCCAGCCCTGCGCGAGCAGTTCGGCGAAGCGCGCGTGCGTCATGTCTTCGGCAAACAGCGGCGGCGCCATCAAGGTGCCGGCGAGCATGGCGCGGCCGTTGGATTCCTGCGGCGGCAGCACGCGCAGCAGGTAGACCCGGTCGCGGCCGAATTCCTGTCGGTAGTGCACGCACACCAGCGAGTTGCGCTCGCGCTGGGTGGACAGCGCCAGCAGGGTGCCGATGCCGGTGAGGTCGAGATTGCGTTCCGCATAGCTGGAGGCGGGGTTGCCGAAGAAGGTGCCGAGTCCTTCCATGCGCGCGATGCGCACGCCTTCCCAGGCGTCGTCCGCCAGCACCACGCGGAAGCCCGCATCGCTCAATGCCTTGGCGATGGCGCGCGCGACGCTGTCGGAACCGGCGATCAGCACGCCGTTCGGGTCCGGCTCCGACACCTTCAGCCAGCGTGCCAGCGGACGCGCCGTGGCGCTCTGCAACACCACGGTGCCGATGATCAGGATGAAGACCAGTGGCACCAGCGCGCGCGCATCCTGCATGCCCAGCGCTTCGAGCTTCAGCGCGAACAGCGCGGACACCGAAGCCGCCACGATGCCGCGCGGCGCCACCCAGGCGATCAGCGCGCGCTCGCGCCAGTTCAGCGCGCTGCCGATGCTGGAGATGGCCACGGTGAGCGGCCGCACGATGAGCTGCGCCGCGATGAAGATCGCGATGCCCGCCCACAGCATGCCGTCCGGCAGCGGCCATTCCAGCCGCGCGGCGAGCAGGATGAACAAGGTGGAGACCAGCAAGGTGGTGAGGCTTTCCTTGAAGTCGAGGATGTCGTCGATATGCACGCCGCGCATGTTGCCCAGCGCGATGCCCATCACCGTGACGGTGAGCAGGCCCGATTCGTGTTCGATCGCATTGGAAAGACAGAACGCCAGCAACACCGCGGCGAGCACGCCGAAGTTCTGCAGGTAATCGGGAATCAGCTGGCGGCGCAGCAGGAAACCCATGATCCACGCGGCCAGCGCGCCGGCCACGCTGCCGCACACCACGGTGGCCAGGAAGACGCCGATGGTGTGGCCCTGGTGGCGCGACACGATGGCTTCGTAGATCAGCACGGCGAACAGCGCGCCGAGCGGGTCGATCACGATGCCTTCCCAGCGCAAGGTGTTGGCGATGCGCGCATTCGGCCGCAAGGTGCGCAGCATCGGCGCGATCACGGTCGGGCCGGTGACGCAGGTGAGCGCGCCGAACAGCCAGGCCAGTTCCCAGCGCAACCCGGCGAAATAATGGCCGGCGACGGCCAGCAGCACCAGCGCCACCACGGCGCCATAGCTGACGAGCCCGCGCACGGCATGGCCGATGCCGGGCAGCTCGTCGAAACGCAGGGTGAGGCTGCCTTCGAACAGGATTACCGCCACCGCCAGCGACACCACCGGAAACAGCAGCTCACCGAGCAGGCGGTCCGGCTGCAGCACGCCGGAGACCGGCCCCAGCAGGATGCCGGCCAGCAGCAGAAACAGAATGGCGGGAAGCCGCACGCGCCAGGCCAGCCACTGCGCCAGGAAGCCGATGCCGAGCATGCCCGCGAGCATCAGGCTGATTTGGAGCGTGCTCATTCGCGTTCCTTCGTCGAGTGCGGCAACAGGGTACCCGCGCCGGCAGGGCGCGCAGTGTCCAGGCGGCCGGGCGTGGACGCTATAGGAGTATTCCGGAACGAAACGAGAAGGTTCGGCGGGAGAAAGGCCAAACCCCGGTATCGGACGGGGGAGGGAGGGAGGGACCGATACCGGGGTGGCGGGGGACGGAGTCCATAAGAGAACTCGTCGGTGCAGATATTAGCCCGTATCGGACCCAAGTCAATACTGATCGGTACACAAATTCGCCGGATCGGCCCGGCCGCCTGGCCGGCAAGGCTAGAAACGGCGGTACTGCAGCGCTTCGGCCAGATGCGCGCGGGCCAGCGAAGCCGCCCCGCCGTCCAGGTCGGCGATGGTGCGGGCCACTCTTAAGGTGCGGTGATAGGCGCGGGCGGACAGGCCGAGCCGTTCCAGCGCGGCCTCGAACCAGGCGCGTTCGGCCGGGGCCAGGGCGCAGTCGCGCTCCAGTTCGCGGGTGTTGATCTCGGCGTTGCTGCGCCCCGCGCGCTGCAAGGCCTGGTTGCGCGCCTTCATCACGCGGGCGCGGACGGTGGCGGAATCCTCGTCGTGCTCGCCGCGGGCGGCGCCCAGTTCGCTCAGTGGCTGGCGCGGCACGTCCACGCACAGGTCGATGCGGTCCAGCAGCGGGCCGGAAATCTTGCCGCGGTAGCGCTGCACCTGGTCCGGCGTGCAGCGGCAGCGCTCGCGCGGATCGCCGGCATAGCCGCAGGGGCAGGGGTTCATCGCCGCGACCAGCTGGAACTGCGCCGGAAAGGTGGATTGCCGCGCCGCGCGCGAGACCACGATCGAGCCCGATTCCAGCGGCTCGCGCAGCACTTCCAGCACGTGGCGGCTGAATTCGGGAAGTTCGTCCAGGAACAGCACGCCATGGTGGGCCAGCGAAATCTCCCCCGGCCGCGGCTGCGAACCCCCGCCGACCAGGGCCACGCCGGACGCGGTGTGGTGCGGCGCGCGGAACGGCCGGCGCCGCCATTCCCCGGCTTCCACCGCCTGCCCCGCCACCGACAGCACGGCGCAGGTTTCCAGCGCCTCGGATTCGCTCAAGGGCGGCAGGATGCCGGGCAGGCGTTCGGCCAGCATGGTCTTGCCGGTGCCGGGCGGACCGACCAGCAGCAGGTGATGGCCGCCCGCGGCGGCGATCTCCAGCGCGCGGCGCGCATGGCGCTGGCCGCGCACGTCGCGCAGGTCCGGGCCGTCGCCGGCCAGCTCGTCGTTGGCGGGGGCGGCGGCCGGGGTGGGCAGGTCCTGTACGCCGCGCAGCCAGCCGCAGACCTCGGCCAGCGAATCGGCCACGCGCACGTCGGCATCGGACACCAGCGCCGCCTCCGCCGCATTGGCGCGCGGCACCACCACCTTGCGGCCGCGCGCGCGGGCGCGCATCAGCGCGGGCAATACGCCGGAGACGCCACGCAAGGCGCCGGACAGGGCCAGTTCGCCGAGGAATTCGCAGTTGTCGAGCCGCTCGCGCGGCACCTGGTTGCCGGCGGCGAGGATGCCCAGCGCGATCGCCAGGTCGAAACGCCCGCCGTCCTTCGGCAGCTCGGCCGGGGCCAGGTTCACGGTGACGCGGCGGTTGGGGTATTCGAAGGCGGTGTTCTGGATCGCCACGCGCACCCGGTCGCGCGCTTCGCGCACGGCGGCTTCGGGGAGGCCGACGATATTGGTGCCGGGCAGGCCGCCGGAAAGATGCACCTCGACCATCACCTGCGGCGCGGCCACCCCCTCCTGGGCTCGACTGAGGGTGACGGCAAGACTCATGGCGACGGCGTTTCCGGAGCGGGCAAAGAGAATGACCGCCCCCGGTCGTTCTCGGGGTGAGGGTGACGGACCGGGGACGGCTCCCGGGAGGGAGAAGGGCTAGCCCCCGCGCGATGCGGCGAGCGCCTCCAGATCGGCCACTCGTCGCTCCAAGGCTTCCACTCTGGCTCGCGTACGGGCGAGCAAGAGGCTCTGGACGTCAAACTCCTCGCGGGTGACTAGGTCGAGGCGGCGCAGTCCCTGCGCAAGGACATCGGAAAAGTTGGCGCGGAGGTCCTCATGCGCCTGAGCCAATCCTGGCGGAACCAACGAGGCAAGTCGTAAGGCAAGCTGATCGATATCCTGCCTATCCATCATGGATAGCACCTCGAACTCGTCGGAAAGAAGTCTAAGTAAATGCCTAGTTTGTACGCCATCGGCCTGCTCCGCTGCTTTATGTAGGGATTTTCCTACACACCATCGTCACAGGCGACAAATCCGCCCCGGGACGGGCAAAATGCCGCTCCCCGGGGGCGCCTGCCGCCCGCTGCCTTAAGTGACGAGGTTCCCATGAAGCTGGTGGTGGCGATCATCAAACCCTTCAAGCTCGACGACGTGCGCGAGGCGCTGGCCGAAGTGGGCGTGCAGGGCATCACGGTGACCGAGGTGAAGGGTTTCGGCCGCCAGAAGGGCCACACCGAGCTCTACCGCGGCGCCGAGTACGTGGTCGACTTCCTGCCCAAGATCAAGCTGGAAGTGGCGGTGGCGGACGAGCAGCTGGACCGCGTGGTCGAGGCCATTTCCCAGGCCGCGCGCACCGGCAAGATCGGCGACGGCAAGATCTTCGTCAGCGCGCTGGACCAGGTCATCCGCATCCGCACCGGCGAGCTGGACAACGACGCGCTCTGAGGGCGTCCCCGCTCAGTCGGCCGAGGCGGCGATGCCGCGCTCGCGCTGGAAGCGCCGGTGGTGCACCAGCAGGCCGATGAAATACACCAGGTAGTAGCCCACCATCAGCCCGAACACCGCCAGGGTCAGCGGGCTGCCCACCGGGGGCGCGTGGCCCGCGGCCGCGGCCAGCGCGGGATCCTTGATCTGCGGCATCACTTCGAGGAAGCGCCAGGCCAGCCGGCCGATCAGCAGCACGGTGAGCGCCGCGCCGATCCAGGGGTTGGGGATATAGACGTCCGCGCCCTGCTCGTTCTGCCCGAAGCGGGTCAGGCGCAGGCCCGCCAGGCCCAGCACCGCACCCCCGGCGATGCCGCCGGCCAGTCCCGCCAGCAGCATGGGGTCGTACAGGCCCGTCAGGGCGAACACCACGGCCAGCACGGCGAAGATGGCCACGCGCGCCATCATGCGCTTGCGCCGGATCGGCTGCGGCCCGAAATTGCCGCGCACGCGCCGGTAGATGGCGAACGCGGCCAGCGGAACCATCAGCGCGGGAATCATGTTCGGAGCCATCATGGCCGGCACTCGTCGGTGGAAGTTGGCGCAGCCTAGCGCCCGTTGTGTTGCACGGCGATTGACGCCGCACAGCCATCGCGGGTGACGCGTGTCACCCGCGCGGCGCGGCGCTTACTTCGCCTTGCCCTGGTTGGCCACCGCGGCCATCTTCGCCGCGATCGCGTCGGCATCGCCCAGGTAGTAGTGGCGCAGCGGCTTGAGGTTCTCGTCGAACTCGTACACCAGCGGCACGCCGTTGGGGATGTTGAGCTCGACGATCTCGTCGTCCGACATACCGTCCAGGTACTTCACCAGCGCGCGCAGCGAATTGCCGTGCGCGGCCACCACCACGCGCTGGCCGGAGCGGATCGCCGGCGCCAGCACGTCGTGCCAGTACGGCAGCACGCGGGCCACGGTGTCCTTCAGGCATTCGGTGTCGGGAATCACCGAGGCATCCAGGCCGGCATAGCGCGGGTCCTGCACCGATTCGTTGTCCGCGCGCTCCAGCGCCGGCGGCGGGATGTCGTAGCTGCGGCGCCACACCTTGACCTGGTCTTCGCCGAACTTCGCCGCGGTCTCCGCCTTGTTGAGGCCGGTGAGCGCGCCGTAGTGGCGCTCGTTGAGGCGCCAGTCGGTGACCACGGGGATCCACATCAGGCCCATCTCGTCCTGCACGCCCCACAGCGTGCGCACCGCGCGCTTGAGCACCGAGGTGTGCGCCACGTCGAAGCTGTAGCCGGCCTCTTTCAGCAGGCGCCCGGCTTCCCTGGCCTCTTCCATGCCCTGCGCGGTGAGGTCGACGTCGGCCCAGCCGCTGAAGCGGTTGTCGAGGTTCCACTGGGATTGGCCGTGGCGGATCAGTACGAGTTTGTGCATGGCGATGAAAGGGCTGCGGGGAAAGACCGGATGGTGCAGGCCGCCCTGCTGCCCGTCAAATCGCGCCCCTGTCGAAGGTCATGCTAAACCCCGTGCCGCGGCGGAGCATCCTAGGCAGGTCATTCACTCAAGGAGTTCCGCCATGCGCCGCACCCTGCTCACCCTGGCCCTCGTCCTCGCGCTGCCGCTGGCCGCCCAGGCCCGGGACAACGATATCGACAAGGTCAATGGCGCGGTCCGCGTCGAGGCCGGCCAGCAGGCCGGCGACGTCAGCTCGGTCAACGGCTCGGTGCACGTGGGCGAGCGCGCCGTGGTGCAGAAGGCCAGCACGGTGAACGGTTCGGTGGAACTGGGCGAGCGCGCGCAGGCCAGCGAGGTGGAAACGGTCAACGGCTCGGCCACGCTGGGCGCCGGCGCCAAGGTCAGCGGCGAAGTCAGCACCACCAATGGCGCGATCCGCCTGGGCAAGGGCGCGGACGTGGCCGGCAAGGTCGGCAACGTCAACGGCCGCATCAACCTCGACGGCGGCCATATCGGCCACGGCATCGAGACGGTCAACGGCAGCATCTACATCGGCGCCAATTCGCGCGTCGAAGGCGGCATCCTGGTCGACAAGCCCAGCGGCTGGTTCAACAGCAACAACCGCCCGCCGCACGTGGTGATCGGCCCGCACGCCGTGGTGCAGGGCACGCTGGAATTCCGCCGCGAGGTGATCCTGCAGATCAGCGACAGCGCCCAGGTCGGCACGATCAAGGGCGCCACGCCGACCAAGTTCTCCGGCGACATGCCGTCCTCGGACGACTGATCCACCGATGCGGGCGGCCCGACCGGGCCGCCCGCTTTTTTTTTGTCAAAGCCAGTCGCGCGGCTTGAGGTAATCCGCCAGCCGCGCCTCGGCCGAATCCGGCTCCGGCGTATAGGCGTATTCGAAGCGCACGCGCGGCGGCAGGCTCATCAGGATCGATTCGGTGCGCCCGCCCGACTGCAGCCCGAACAGCGTGCCGCGGTCGTAGACCAGGTTGAACTCCACGTAGCGCCCGCGCCGGTACAGCTGGAATTCGCGTTCGCGCTCGCCGTGCGGCGTGTCCTTGCGGCGCTCGGCGATCGGCAGGTAGGCGTCGAGGAACCCCTGTCCCACGGCCTTGGTGAAATCGAAGCAGCGCTCGAAGCCGCCTTCGTTCAAGTCGTCGTAGAACAGGCCGCCGACGCCGCGCGTCTCGGCGCGGTGCTTGAGATAGAAATACTCGTCGCACCATTTTTTATAGCGAGGATAGACGTCGGCGCCGAACGGCGCGCACAGGTCGCGCGCCACCGTATGCCAGTGCGCCACGTCTTCGTCGAAAGGATAGAACGGCGTGAGGTCGAAGCCGCCGCCGAACCACCACACCGGCTCCAGGCCGTCCTTGCCCGCCTCGAAATAACGCACGTTGGCATGCGTGGTCGGCAGATAAGGATTATGCGGATGCAGAACCAGCGACACGCCCGTGGCGACGAAACCGCCGCCGGCCAGCTCCGGCCGGTGCGCGGTGGCGCTGGGCGGCAGCTGGCTGCCGTGCACCAGCGAGAAATTCACGCCGGCCTGCTCGAACACCGCGCCGTCGCGCAGTACGCGCGTGCGGCCACCGCCGCCGGCGGGGCGCGTCCAGGCGTCCTCGACGAACTTCGCCTTGCCGTCCAACTGTTCGACCGCTGCGCAGATGCGGTCCTGCAATGCGCGCAGGAACTGTTCGACTCGGTCGGTTTGCTGGCTCATCTAGGCGTCCGGGGAGGGGAAAACACCGCGAGCTTAGCAAGCCCTCCGGCGCCGGGACTGCGACCGTGCGCCGCGCCCTAGCGCACGCGCATCAAGAGCCGCGCATGGCCGATGCGCCGCGCCCAGCGCAGGCCCAGGTCGATCCACATCACATAGGCCGCCTCGGCCAGCAGGCGCAGCGCGATGCGCCGGTCCAGGCGCAGGCGTTCCTCCGCCGCCACCGGCACGCTCGCCGTAAACCCGAGCCAGCGCGCCAGCAGCAGGCAGCGCGGCAGGTGATAGCGGCTGGTCACCAGCGCCACCGGCGGCATCGCATGGCCGGGATCGTCGTGGCGCAGCAGGCTGCGGGCGTGGCGCAGGTTGTCCAGCGAATCGGTGGAGGCCTGTTCGAGCCTGGGCGCCACGGCGTCCGGCAGGCCGTGCGCGCGCAGCCAGGCCAGGCCGGCTTCCGCCTCGCTGATGCGGCCGCCGCTGCAGCCGCCGAGCAGGAACATGCGCTCCACACGCCCTTCATGCACCAGGGCCAGCGCGCGGGCCAGGCGCTGCTGGTAGTCGCGCTCCGGCCGGTCGCCGATCAGCTTGCGGCCGAACACCAGCAGGTCGCGCCGCTGCGGCGGCGCCAGCGGGCTGCGCGCCGCCACCCGCCACACGTAGAGCAGATAACCGAGCCACACCAGGCCCAGGCTCAGCGCCATCGCCGCGCCCACTACCACGGCTACGTGCAGCAGGTCGCGCCGGCGCGCATGGCGCCAGGGGCCGCGTCTGAGGGGTGCGAGCAGGGAGGACAAGGCTGGGTCCGGCAAAAGGCCAGCAGTGTGGGCAAGGCTTATGAAAGCCGCAATGGAAAAAAATAGGCGGAAATATGAACGCAAGAACCGGCCGCACTGGGCGCACCCAGCGGCCGCCCGCTAGGCTCCCGCGATGCCCCAACCCATTCATCCACTTGCCGTCAGTGCATACACCGTGACGTCCGCACTGGGCCACGGCGTTGCCGATCACCTTCGCGCGCTCGAAGCGGCGCGCGGCGGCCTGCGCCCCAACGATTTCGGCGACGCGCCGCTGGCCTGCTGGATCGGCCGCGTCGACGGCGTCGAGGACGCGCCCCTGCCCGCCGCCTTCGCCGCCTGGGAATGCCGCAATAACCGCCTGGCCTGGCTGGGCCTGCAGCAGGACGGCTTCCTGGCGCAGGCCGAAGCGGCCATCGCGTGCTACGGCGCCGCGCGCATCGCGCTGGTGCTGGGCACCTCCACGGCCAGCATCGGCGCCACCGAGGAAGGCTACCGGCGCCTGGAAAACGGCCGCATGCCGGCCGACCTGGAGCGCTCCGGCGTGCACATGCCGCACTCGCTCACCGCTTTCGTCGCCGCAGCGCTCGGCCTGCAGGGGCCGGCGCTGACGGTGTCGACCGCGTGCTCGTCCAGCGCCAAGGTGTTTGCCAGCGCCGAGCGGCTGATCCGCTTAGGCCTGGTCGATGCCGCCGTGGTCGGCGGCGTCGACACGCTGTGCGGCAGCGTGCTGTTCGGCTTCAACTCGCTGGAACTGGTATCGCCGGAACGCTGCCGCCCGTTCGACCGCGCGCGCCGCGGCCTGTCGCTGGGCGAGGCCGCCGGCTTCGCCCTGCTCGAACGCGCCGGGGCCGCGCCCGCCGCGCCGCGCCTGCTCGGCTACGGCGAAGCCAGCGACGCTCACCATATGTCCACGCCGCATCCGGAAGGACTCGGCGCCGAACTGGCGCTGCGCGATGCGCTGGCGCGCGCCGGCCTCGATGCCGCGCAGGTCGACTACATCAACCTGCACGGCACCGCGAGCCTGAAGAACGACGAAGTCGAAGCCGCGCTGATCGGCCGCATCTTCCCGGCCAGCACGCGCGCCAGTTCCACCAAGGGCTATACCGGCCATACCCTGGGCGCGGCCGGCATCGTCGAGGCCGCGTTCGCCCTGCTCGCGCTGGAACACGGCTTCGTGCCCGGCAACCTCGGCGGCGACGAGCCCGACCCTGCCTGCGGGCCGCAGTTCGCCTGGCGCGGCGAACGACGCGACGTACGCATCGCCTTGAGCAATTCTTTCGGTTTCGGCGGCAACAATGCCTGCCTCGCGTTCGGCAAGGCGGCGGCATGAGCATGCGGGTTCACGTGGAAGGCATCGGCCTGTGGTCGCCGCAGCTGGCGGATTTCGCCGCGCTGCACGCGCAGCTGCAGGGCACGCCGCCGCCCGCGCCTGCGGGCAAGCCGCCCGCATCGACGCTGCCGGCGAACGAACGCCGCCGCGCGCCGGAAAGCGTGCTGCTGGCCATCGAAGTGGCCGGCCAGGCGGTGGCCATGAGCGGACGCGCGCCGGCGGAACTGGCCTGCGTGTTCGGCTCCGCCTTCGGCGACCTGAGCATCACCGACTACATGTGCGAGACGCTGGCGCACGCGCCGACCGAGCTGTCGCCCACGCGCTTCCACAACTCGGTGCACAACGCCGCCGCCGGCTACTGGACCATCGCCACCGGCTGCCACGCGCCGTCCTCGGCCGTGTGCGCCTGGCACGACAGCACCGGCGCCGGCCTGCTGGAAGCGGCCGCCATGGCGCTGGCCGACCAGCGCCCGGTGCTGTTCGTGTGCAGCGACGTCGCCGGTGCCGGTCCGCTGGCGCCGATCACCCGCAGTACCCAGGCCTTCGGCTGCGCCTTCGTGCTCGCACCGGAAACCTCGCCGCGCACGCTCGCCACGCTGTCGCTGCAGCTGGCGCCGCGCGCGGCAACGCCTATGGACGGCGGCGCATTGCCGGCCGCCTGGAGCGAGGCCAATGCCACGGCCGCCGCGGCGCTGCCGCTGCTTGTCGTTCTGGCGGGCCGGGATCGTCATTGTCAGATGGCCGCAGCGGGAGGGCTCGGCCTGGAAATCCTCATGGAGAACGTCGCTTGAATGTCCGGGCCAACCCTTGGTGTGTACTTATCCCCTGCCTCAATGAAGAGGCGGCCATCGAATCCGTGGTCGGCGCGGCGATCGCGCTGGGCGCGCCGGTCATCGTGGTCGATGACGGCTCCGACGACCGCACGCCGGACATCGTCGCGCGCCTGCCGGTGACCTTGCTGCGCCACGAACGGCGCCGCGGCAAGGGCGAGGCGCTGCGCACCGGTTTCCGCGAAGCGCTGCGCCAGGGCTTCGACGCGGTGGTGACCATGGACGGCGACGGCCAGCACCTGGCCAGCGACGTGCCGCGCATCGTCGCCGCCGCGCAGCGCTATCCGCACCACATCGTGATCGGCGCCCGCCTGCTCGACAAAGCACAGCAGCCCAAGGCCCGCCGCATCGCCAACGCGATCGCCGACTGGGGCATTTCCTGGGCCTGCGCGCAGCCGGTGGCCGACACGCAGAGCGGCCAGCGCTGGTATCCGCGCGCCGCGCTGGACCTGGTGGAACTGCCGGCGGAGAACTTCGTGTTCGAAGCGGCCATCCTGATCGCCGCCTCGCGCGAGAAGGGCTTAGGGATGGCTTCGGTGCCGATCGCCTCGCGCTACCAGGGCGAGTTCCGCCTGAGCCATTTCAATCCGGTGCGCGACGTGGTGCGCATCACCACCTACACGGTGGGCCGCGTGCTGCATTACGGCGAGGTGTGGGCCAGCTACCGGCGTTCGCGCGCGAGCCGGCCGATCGTGTTCGATACGGCGGCGCCGGCGCGCTGAGTCAGCCGGCGACGTAGATCACCGCGGCGCGTCCGCTGGCCAGGACGCGCCCGGCCTGCTCCGCGCGGAACGCGTATTGCGCGCCGGCTTCGTCGGCGAACAGTTGTTCCGCGTGGATGTCGAGCCGGCCGCCTTGCGGGTCGACGTACTCCACCGCCAGCACCACGTCGCGCAGGCTGACCAGACGCCCCTGGCGGACCGCGGTGTCGCCGCGCGCCCTGGCGTTCAACGCCCCGTGCACCGCCATCGCCTGCGCGCCGTATTCGGACAAGTGCAGTGCGTGCAAGCCGTGCGTGGAACGCAGCGGATGCGCCGCCGCGGCATGGCCTTCGCTCATGGCGTGGATGGTGGCGGCGTCCCACGCGAGCACCGCATCGAGCAGGCACATCTGGCCCGCATGCGGAATCAGCCGGGCCCAGTCAGTCCGGTCGAGCATGCGGCGCCATCAGGGTCGAAAGGCAGAAATGGAAGGCCACGCCCAGGCTCACCGTAAGGCCGATGGCGCGCAGCACCGGGATGCTGCTCCAGGCGAACATGCCGAACACCAGCAGCGCGGAAGCCACGCATACCAGGGTGGCGTGCAGGGTGCGGCGCTGTTCGGCTGCGTCGTCCGTATCGCGCTCGAAGAACAGCGCGTAGTGCAGGCCCAGGCCGGCGGCCAAGGTCAGCGCCACCAGGTGGAACAGCGAGATCTCCACGCCGGCCGCGCGCTCCACCGCCAGCACCAGGAAGGTGGCGAGCGTCATCGGCGCCAGTACGCGCCAGGCGCGGCGCCAGCCGCGCAGCGCGAACGACACGGTCAGCACCAGCAGCACCGCGGCGATGGCCAGTGCATGCAGGATGCGCACGCGGTAATCGGCCACCAGCGATTCGGCGGCGGCTTTCAGGTCGAGCACGCGTACCTTGCCGCCGCTGTCCTTGGCCAGTGCTTCGAGCGCGGCCACGTCGTGCACGCCGCTGAGCGTCGCCAGGCCGAGCCATTGGCCTTCGCGCTGCACGAGCATCGCGGCGAAGCGCTGGCCTAGCGCACTTTGCGCGAAGACTTCCGGCGTCAACGGCGGCAAGGTCTTCGCCTGCTCGACATCGGCCACGAACGGCTCGAACAGATCCTTGCGGAACGGCATGCCCTGCGTCGCTTCCGCGAGTGCGGCACGCAGGCTGGCGGCATCGGGCAACTGGCGCTGGCGCTGCTGCTGCGTGGCGATGCTTGGCAGATAGCGCGAAGGCAGTTCGATGGCATCGGCGGCATGCCCGGCTACCAGCGCGGCGGCCTTCGGCTCCAGCTGCTCCGACAGGCGCAGTACGCCCTGCGCATCGGGCGCCTGCAGTACCAGCAGATAGCGCACGTCCGGCGCGCCCAGGGCTTCGCGCAGGCGCGCATCCCGCTGCAGCAGGTCCTGCGGCAGCGGCGTCAGCGCGGCGAGGTTGTTCTGCCAGAACGGCCCGGGCGCAAGCGCCAGCGCGGCCACAATGGCGACGGCCACCAGCACCGGCAGCCAGCGCGGACGGGGCAGCCGGTCGAAGAAACGGCGCGCGCGTGCCAGCCACGGCATCTGCGCCACGTCGCGCACCTGCGCCGGCAGCAGGCGCGGCAGCAGATAGCGCGTGCACAGGCCGGCCACCAGCAGGCCGGTGATGGTGAACACGGCCAGCTGCTGCAGGCCGTTCACGCCCGAGGCGTAGAAGGCCAGATAAGCGATGCACGCCGAAGCGATGGCGGTCAGCAGCAGCGGCCACAGGCCGCGCACGCTGGCCACGGCGTCCTCGCCCGCGCGGCGGTGGCTCAGCACGCGGATGGGATATTCCTGCGCCACACCCAGCAGGGTGAAACCGAAGGCCAGCGTGATGCCGTGCACCTGCGGAAACGCCAGCACCAGCGCCGCGATGCCGCCGAGCGCCGCGCTGGCGATCGGCAAGGCCGACAGCAGCAGCGAGCCGATGCTGCGATACGCCAGCAGCAGCAACAGGATGAAACCGGCGGTGGACACATTGCCGATCCACTCCGCCTCGTGCCGCGTGTGCTCGCCCACCACCACGCTGAAATAACCGGGGCCGCTGATGGTCAGGCGCGCACTGCTCGCGCCGGGCAGGCGATGGAACGCCTGCTCGATCCCGCTCACCGCCTCGCCCTGCGCCGCCGGATCGAAACCCGCGGCGCGCGTCTGCACCACCAGCAGCGCCTCGCGCCGCGGCGAGAACCACACGCCTTCGCGCGTCTCCGGCGTGCGCGCGGGTGTCCAGCGTTCGGCCAGCTTCAGCACTTCCAGCGTGGGATCGCGCGGCAGCAGGCCTTTCAGCAGCGCGGCGGCGGGCGAAGAGAGATCGTCCAGGCGCTGGTCGAGCTGGTCGGCGAGGAAGGCCTCGTCGTAGCGCTGTTGATCCAGCGTCGGCGAAAGCAGATAGCGGTACGGCAGCAGCTTTTCGTCCAGCGCGGTGAGGTCGAAGCTGCCGTTGAGCACCTGGGTGTAGCGCGGATCAGGACGCAGCGCACCCGCAAGGCCCTGGCTCAACGCAGCCAGCGCCGCGTCGTCGCCGCCATCGATCGCCAGCAACAGCAGCCGCGAGCCGGGGCCGTCGCCGACCTGCTCCATCAGCAGGCGCTGATCGGCATCGACCGGCGCGGGCATGAAGTCGCGCAGGTCGCCGCTCACCTTCAGCCGCTGCGACACCAGCAGGCCGAGCCCGGCCAGCGCCAGCAGCCACACGGCCAGCAGCATGCCGCGCTTCACGCTCAGCCGCCCTTGCACAGCGCCGCGAGGGCGTCGCGCGTCGGCGCCGCCGGCATGCGCGCGGCCAGGTCGCCGAGCAGGTCCACGGCCAGGTCGCCGTCGGCTTCCTGCATGCGCATGCAGCGCGGCTCGCCGCCGCGGCCGTCGATCTGGATGCTGGCGATCGCTTTCGCCACGCGCGCATCGCGCGGTACCAGGGTCAGGGTCCAGCCGCCGGCATGGCTTTCCTGGCGCACGTCGAAGGCCTGGTTGAGCCGGCCGGCATCGCCGCCGAGCAGGGCCACGAAACTGTCCAGCAGCACCTGCAGCTGCGGCGCGCGGCGCAGCGAGAAGCTGCGCGGCTTGCGGCCTTCGCGCTGCTGCGTCACCTCGCCGTCGGCAATGGTGGCGGTTTCCCTGGCCGGCTTCTCCACGCGGCGCTCCAGGCGATCGCCGCCCAGCCAGGCCAGTTCGCCGGAGACCACCAGCGGCTGTTCCAGCACCTTCATGAAGCGCGCTTCGGCGAACGGCGTGCGCGACGGCGCGGGACGCGCCAGCGAAGCGATCAGCGCCTGTGCATCGGCCGAACTCGACCCGGCCGCGCGCGCCTCAGGCTCCTGGGCGTTCGCCCAGCACGACAGGCTCAGGCCGAACAGGAGCGCCAGTGTCTTGCTGCCAGAAATCATAGAAGTTGAACCAGTTGTAGGGGGCGGCGTGGATGTAATGCTCGACGCGCTGCGCATAACGGGCGATGACCGCGTCCAGCGCCTGCGCACGGCCCGGGCGCGGGATCTCCACGCGGTCGGCGAAGGCTTCGAAGACCAGGCGATAGCGGTTGCCGCCCAGGTACAGGCCGAAGCACAGCACCACCGGCACGCGCAGCGTATGCGCCAGCAGCCAGGGGCTGATCGGGAACGGCGCGGGGCTGCCCAGCAGCTCGGCGCGGCGCAGCACTTCGTGTTCGCGGCCGCGGTCGGCCAGCATCGCCACCAGCGCGCCCCGGCCGCAGGCTTCGGCCATCTGCATGGCGACCGAGGTGCCGTCCTGCGACGCGTCGATGACCTTGTCGCCGATCTCCGGCGCCAGCGCTTCCAGCAGTTCGGTGAGCGCGGGCGTCTTCTGCTTGTCCAGCAGCACGCGCAGGTTCACCTCGGGACGGCGCGCGCTGATCGCGCGCAGCGCCTCGAAGCTGCCCTGGTGCGAGCCGAACAGCAGCACGCCCTGGCCTTCGTCCATGTAGCGGCTCAGCGCCTCCAGGCCTTCCACTTCGATGGCGAAGCCGCGCTCGCCGCGCGCCAGCAGGAAGACGCGGTCCAGCATGGTGGAGGCGAAGCAGTGGATGTGTTTCAGCACATGCCAGGCGGTGACGCGATGCGGCAGCACGCGCGCCAGGAAAGCCTGCGAGGCCTCGCGCTCCAGCTTGCGGCGCCAGTAGAAGTACAGCGTGATCGGATACAGGAACAGCCGCGCGAAACCGCGCCCGCCATGCAGGGCGATGCTGCGGATCAGCCACAGCGCGAAGCGCCCGCCGCCTTCGGGCCGGCTTTGCCAATGCTCGGTCATGCCGCCTCGCCTTCGATCGCGCCGCGCGCCAGCAGCAGCTCGCCGCGGCGCAGTTCGAAGCGCACGCGCGCGCCGCTTTCGCTCAGCAGCAGCTCGGCCTCTTCGCCAGGCAGCAGCGGCGCCATGAATTTCGCTTCGGCGATGCGCGCCAGGCGCAGCCCGCGCCAGGCGCGCAACGCGTCGGCCACGGCTTGCAGCAGCACCACGCCGGGCACCAGCGGCTGGCCGGGGAAATGGCCCGGCAGCGACGGATGCGTGGGATCGATGCGCACGCAGGTGCGATAGGTCGGGCTCATGCAGCCACCGGCATGCGCGTGCGCAAACGTGGGAACGATGCCGGGCGTGCGGGCATCGCCGGCATGGCTCAGGCGGCCGCGCGGTGCTTTTCGATGTGCTCGGCGAGCGAGCGCAGGCTGGCGAAGATGGCGCGGTTGTCCGGATTGTCCGAACGCAGCTGGAAGCCGTACTGCTTGGACACCGCCAGCGCGATCTCCAGCGCATCGATGGAATCCAGGCCCAGCTCGCCGCCGAACAGCGGGGTGTCGGGGTCGATCTGCCCGGGCTGCAGGTCTTCCAGGTTGAGGCTCTCGACGATCAGGATCGCCAGTTCACGTTGTGCCGCGGTCTGCTCTGCCATGCTCGTTCCGTACTGCTCTGGACATGCCCTCCCCCCCGGCTGGCATGGGGCGGCAGTGTAACATGGCGGCCTTGTCGTCCCTGGTTACGGTGCATGGTTCCCGGTTCAGAAAGCATCCAGCCGGCCGCCCTGGAAAGGCGCGCCCCCCGCATCTCCTACCGCCACGAGGCCCTGGCCGCGGTGCTGGCCGAAACCGGCACGCTGGCCGCGCTGGGCTTCGGCGCCGGCGCACCGCTGCACGACGATCCGCGCTATCTGCCCGTGCCGCTCGAAGGCATGGAGGCGCCGACGCCGCTGGAGGTCTGGCAGGTCGACGGCGAAGTCGAACACGGCCGCGAAGGCGCGCTGCGCTGGTCCGCCGGCGCGGGCTGGCTGTTCGCCGCAGTGGACCTGGACGAACACGCGCATGGCGGCCCGCGCGCTACCGCCGAACTGGCCTACCGCCTGCTGCGCGAATTCCTCGCGCGCCGGCCGGAACAGCACGTGCAGCGCATCTGGAATTACCTCGGCGCGATCAACCAGGGCGACGGCGACGCCGAGCGCTACAAGCTGTTCTGCGAAGGCCGCGCGGCCGGCATGGGCGAGTTCTTCCGCGAAGGCTTTCCCGCCGCCACGGCGATTGGCCATCATGGAGCGGGCCATCATGGAGCTGGCCATCACGCCGGCGGGCAGCAGCTGCAGGTCTATCTGCTGGCCTGCGACCAGCCCGGCCAGCGCGTGGAGAATCCGCGCCAGGTCAGCGCCTGGCGCTACCCGCGCCAGTACGGCCGCACGCCGCCGAGCTTCGCCCGCGCCATGGCGCTGCCGGGCCAGGACGTGCTGGCGATTTCCGGCACCGCCGCGGTGGTCGGCCACAGTTCCGCGCACGAGGACGACCTCGATGCGCAGCTGGCCGAAACGCTGGCCAACCTGGAAACGCTGCTGGCGCACGCCGGCATGCCGGCCGGCTTCGACACGCATTCGCCGCTGAAGGCCTATGTGCGCCATGCGGCGGATGCGCCGCACGTGCTCGGCTTCCTCGCCGCGCGCCTGCCCGGCGTACCGGTGCTGCTGCTGCACGGCGACGTCTGCCGCCGCGAACTGCTGGTGGAGATCGACGGCTGGCGCTACGCCTGATCAGGGCTTGCCGCAGCCGCCGTGCGCGTCCTTGAACGAGGCGAGCAGGAAATCCGCCACCGCTGCCGAGGAAGCCGGTGCGGCGATCGCCAGTTCGCGGAAGAACGGATCGCCGGTCTGGTCCAGCACCATCAGCGCGCGCACCGGCGGCGATTTCGGCAGGCGGTAGGCGAGGCGCGCGGTGCAGCGGTCCAGCCGCTGCAGTTGGTCCGGCTTCGGTTCGAGCACCGGCTCCGGCGTCGAGGTTTCCATCAGCGTATCGAGCTGCTTGTGCGCGCCGGGGAACACGCCCTGCGCCGCTTCGTAGATGCAGCCCAGGCAAGCGGGAAACAGTTCCCAGCTCATCCATCCCGCTTCGGCGCCTTCCGGCGCGACGAAGCTGAAGACGGTATTGCCGTCGACGCCTACCGCCGTGCGCTGCGGTTTCCAGCCGCGCGGCACGGCGAGCCAGCCGATGGCGTTGGCGTAGAACCAGTCGAGCTTGTCGCGCAGTTCCGGCGGAGCCGCGATGGCGAGTGCGGGCAGTTCGTTGTCCTGCACCGTTTCCCAGTCGCCCTCGCCGTCTTTGACTTCGATGCGCGTGGCGCGGATGGCGTCGAGCGCATGGCCGGCGGCATCGCGCGGATGCGCCGGTGCCAGGCGATAGTCCTTGCCGGCGACGGAGAGGTAGTGCGAGGGCGGGCCGGTCAGTGCGCGGTGCGGCGCATCGCCGGCAGTGGCGACGACGGCCAGCGATGAAAGCAGCACAGCACAGAGGCGCAGGGGGAAGTTCATGCAAGACACTCCTTGTCTTTGGATCATTTTGGCGGAAAGAGCAACGCTCTGGGGCCGCTCACTCCATGTGGCGCTTCGCTACTGGATTCCGGCCTGCGCCGGAATGACGATCAAAAACCGTCATGCCGGCGCAGGCCGGCATCCAGTGAGGACAAAGCTCATTTTTTCTCGGGACGCTTCCACCCATGCAAGGTGGCCTGGCGTCCACGCGCCACGGTCAATTGCCCGGCCGGCGCATCGTGCGTGATCACCGAGCCCGCGCCGATCGTCGCGTTCTCGCCCACCCGCACCGGCGCCACCAGCGCGCTGTTGGAGCCGATAAACGCGCCATCGTCGATGCGGGTGACGCTCTTGTTCACGCCGTCGTAGTTGCAGGTGATGGTGCCGGCGCCGATATTGACCTTCGCGCCGATCACCGCGTCGCCCAGATAGCTCAGGTGATTGGCCTTGCTGCCCTCGCCCAGCTTCGCCTTCTTGGTCTCGACGAAATTGCCCACGTGCACGCCGGCGGCCAGCTCGGTGCCGGGGCGCAGGCGCGCGAACGGGCCGATGGTGCAGGGGCCGTGGGTGACCACGCCTTCCAGGTCGCAGTGCGGCTGCACCACGGTGCCGGCGGCGAGCTGCACGTCCTTCAGGCGGCAGAACGCGCCGATGCGCACGTCCTCGCCCAGCTGCACATCGCCTTCCAGGATCACGTCGATGTCGATGTCCACGTCGCGCTCCACCGTGACGCGGCCGCGGATATCGATGCGCGCCGGATCGGCGATGCGCACGCCTTCCAGCGCCAGCGCCTTGGCCGCGCGCTGGCGGTAGACCGCTTCGAGTTCGGTCAGCTGCCAGGGATTGTTGGCGCCGGCCGCTTCCATCTCGTCGTCGCATTCCACGCAGAAGGCCGGGCGGTTTTCCGCCGCGGCCATCGCGAAGATATCGGTGAGGTAGTACTCGCCCTGCGCGTTGTTGCGGTCGAGCTTCGCGGTCCAGCGCTTCAGCGCGGCGGCGTGCGCGGCGACGATGCCGGTGTTGATGCGGTCGATCGCGCGCTGCTCGTCGCTGGCGTCTTTTTCTTCCACGATGGCGCGCACGAAGCCGTTGCCGTCCAGCAGCACGCGGCCGTAGCCCTTCGGGTCGGCCACGCGGGTGGCGAGCACGGTGAGCGCTTCGTCGGTATCGATCAGGCGCTGCAGGGTGGACGGCCGGGTCAGCGGCACGTCGCCGTACAGCACCAGCACCGCGGCATCGTCCGGCACGTCGCGCAGGGCCTGGGCCACGGCGTGGCCGGTGCCCAGGCGCTCGGCCTGCAGCACCCAGCGCAGGTCAGGCTGGCCTTCGAAGGCGGCCAGCACCTGGTCGCCGCCGTGGCCGTAGACCACGTGGATCTGCTGCGCCGACAGCGCGCGCGCCGCGGCCAGCACGTGCGCCAGCAGCGGGCGGCCGGCGAGCGGCATCAGCACCTTGGCCTTCTTGGACTTCATGCGCTTGCCTTCGCCGGCGGCGAGGACAATGACGTGCAGGGGCATGTTCTTCATGTCGGTCCCTTGGAGCCTGGGTCAGCGAAGCAGGATAGCAGCCGCTCATTTCGCTCCATGACCGGGGGCTGACGCAGCGTCGCCAGCCGTGACGCGCGCCGCACCTCCGTGGCATTCGAAGTGAAAATCGTAGGCGAGGCTGAACGGACGCGCCTGGCTGTCGACGAGGTGGCTTTCGCCGTTGGCGTCGGCGGCCCAGCGTTCGACTTTCAAGGGCAGGAAGGACCATTGGCTGGCGGCCGCCTTCACCGCGGCGATATAGAGGCGGCGGTCGGCGCCAGCGCTGGCTTCGTCGTCGATGCGCACGTCGTCGACCTTGCCCGTGGCGCTGACGATGAACAGCGCGCGTACTTCTTCGGGCGGCGGGCAGCTTGCCAGCAGCGAGGCCGGATACACGGGCGTGACGCGATGCTCGGGCGCGGCGCCGCTGGAGACTTCGCCCAGCGCCAGCTCGTAGCGCGCGGTGCCTGCGGGCACCACGGCATGCCAGGTGGCATCGCCCTGCGGCCGCGTGGCCGATGTTTGTGGCGGCACCTGGCCGCAGGCGGCGAGGCATGCCGCCAGACCCGATGACACGATGCGGAAACGCTTTGCCACGCGCGGCTCCCTCGGATGCACCGGCGCAACATGCCCAAACGAAAACGCCGGCACAAGGCCGGCGTTCCGCATATCTCTTTCCGCCGTGGCCGGCGCGGGAGATCAGTGCTTGAGGTTCTTGCGCAGGCGCTCCAGCGCCTGCAGCTGGGTCAGCGCCTGGGCCAGCTTGGCCTGCGCCTCGGCGATGTCCTCGGCGTCGGTGCGGTTGGCCAGGGCGTCCTCGGCTTCCTGCTTGGCGCGCTGCGCGGCCGCTTCGTCCAGGTCGGCGGCGCGCGCGGCCGTATCGGCCAGCACGGTCACCACCTGCGGCTGCACTTCGAGAATGCCGCCGGAGACCCAGAACTGCTGGCGCTCGCCGTTGGCCAGCACCACGTCGACGTGGCCGGGCTTGAGGCGGGTGATCAGCGGCGCGTGGCGGGGCGCGATGCCCAGCTCGCCCATTTCGCCGGTGGCGATCACCATCGTCGCCTCGCCGTGGAAGATCTCGGCCTCGGCGCTGACGATGTCGACTCGAAGGGTATGGCTCATTGGTTTTTGCTCGCTTCGCTCGCTAGGGAATAGGGAGTCGGGAATAGGGAATCGGGAGAAGCGCGCTCAGTTGCGAGGCTCTTACTGTTCCCTATTCCCTATTCTCTATTCCCTCACCATCAAGCCGCCTTCTTCGCGGCCATGTCCTCGGCCTTCTTGATGGCCTCGTCGATGCCGCCGACCATGTAGAACGCCTGCTCCGGGATGTGGTCGACTTCGCCGTCGACGATCATCTTGAAGCCGCGGATGGTTTCCTTCAGCGTCACGTACTTGCCCGGAGCGCCGGTGAACACTTCGGCCACGTGGAACGGCTGCGAGAAGAAGCGCTCGCACTTGCGGGCGCGGTACACCAGCTGCTTGTCTTCCTCGGACAGCTCGTCCATGCCCAGGATCGCGATGATGTCCTTCAGTTCCTTGTAGCGCTGCAGCGTGCCCTGCACGCGGCGGGCCACGTCGTAGTGCTCGGCGCCGACCACGTTCGGGTCGAGCTGGCGGCTGGTCGAGTCCAGCGGATCCACCGCCGGGTAGATGCCCAGCGAGGCGATCTGGCGGCTCAGCGTCACGGTGGAATCGAGGTGCGCGAAGGTGGTGGCCGGCGACGGGTCGGTCAGGTCGTCCGCGGGCACGTACACGGCCTGGATCGAGGTGATCGAACCGGTCTTGGTGGAGGTGATGCGCTCCTGCAGCACGCCCATTTCCTCGGCCAGCGTCGGCTGGTAGCCCACCGCGGACGGCATGCGGCCCAGCAGCGCGGACACTTCGGTACCGGCCAGCGTGTAGCGGTAGATGTTGTCGACGAAGAACAGCACATCGCGGCCCTTGCCGTGCTCGTCCTTCTGGTCGCGGAAGTACTCGGCCATGGTCAGGCCGGTCAGCGCCACGCGCAGGCGGTTGCCCGGCGGCTCGTTCATCTGGCCGTACACCATCGCCACCTTGGACTCGGGCAGGTTGTCGATCTTGACGACGCCCGCGTCCTGCATCTCGTGATAGAAGTCGTTGCCTTCGCGGGTACGCTCGCCCACGCCGGCGAACACCGACAGGCCCGAGTGCTGGGTCGCGATGTTGTTGATCAGCTCCAGCATGTTCACCGTCTTGCCCACGCCGGCGCCGCCGAACAGGCCGACCTTGCCGCCCTTGGCGAACGGGCACACCAGGTCGATCACCTTGATGCCGGTTTCCAGCAGCTCGTTGGCCAGCGCCTGGTCGTCGTACGACGGCGCTTCGCGGTGGATGACCCACTGGTCTTCGGCTTCGATCGGGCCGACTTCGTCGATCGGGTTGCCGAGCACGTCCATGATGCGGCCCAGGGTGGCCTTGCCGACCGGCACCTTGATGCCTTCGCCGGTGTTGCGCACGGCCAGGCCGCGCTTCAGGCCGTCCGGCGAACCCAGGGCGATGGTGCGCACCACGCCGTCGCCGAGCACCTGCTGGACTTCCAGCGTGATGTCGGTGCCGTCGATCTTCAGCGCGTCGTAAACCTGCGGCACCTGATCGCGTGCGAACTCGACGTCGATGACCGCGCCGATGATCTGTACAACTTTACCCTGGCTCATGGAAATGCTCCGGATGGATCTTTGAATGTCTGGTTTAACCGCGCCCGTTCTGGTCGCGTGGTTTTAGTGAAGAGTGCGGCCATGGATGGCCGCCCGTTTGATCTTAGCGATCATGGATGATCGCACTCATACAGCCGCGGCGCCGCCGACGATCTCGGAGATCTCTTGCGTGATCGCCGCCTGACGGGCCTTGTTGTAGACCAGCGTCAGCTCGCCGATGACCTTGCTCGCGTTGTCCGAGGCCGCCTTCATGGCGACCATGCGCGCGGCATGCTCGCTGGCCAGGTTCTCCAGCACGCCCTGGTAGACCACCGACTCGATGTAGCGGCCCAGCACGTACTCCAGCACCGTGGCGGCGTCCGGCTCGTAGATGTAGTCCCAGTCGTGCGACTGTTCGAGCTTGATGCCGGCATAGGCCGACTCGCCGGCCGACTGGTGCGCTTCCAGCTCCGCCGCCACCAGGGGCAGCGGCAGCAGCGCGTCCAGGGTCGGCTTCTGCGTCATGGTGTTGACGAAGTCGTTGTAGGCCAGGAACACGCGGTCCAGCTTGCCGGCCGTATAAGCGTCCAGCACCACCTTGATCACGCCCACCAGCTGCTCGAGCTTGGGCTTCTCGCCCAGGTGAGTGACGCTGCCGACCAGGTTCACGCCCTTGATGCGGCGGAAGAACTGCGTGGCCTTCTGGCCCACCGCCACCACGTCGACCTCGACGCCCTTGTCCTGCCACTCGCGGATGGCGGGCAGCAGGCGGCGGAACAGGTTGGAGTTCAGGCCGCCGCAGAGGCC
The DNA here is from genome assembly GCF_012275375.1 of Dyella sp. SG609. Classification (GTDB taxonomy): domain Bacteria; phylum Pseudomonadota; class Gammaproteobacteria; order Xanthomonadales; family Rhodanobacteraceae; genus Dyella_D; species Dyella_D marensis. Next base: position 317,977 of record NZ_JAAZQJ010000005.1, read on the forward strand.
GCGGTCGGTCGACACCACCACGTAGCCGACGCGCGCGACCTTCTCGCGCTGCACCAGGAACGGATGGCTGAAGTCGGTGCTGGCCTGGGCGACGTGCGCGATCACCTTGCGCATCTGGCGCGCATAGGGGCGCGAGGCCTTCATCAGATCCTGCGCCTTGCGGATCTTCGATGCCGAGACCATTTCGAGCGCGCGCGTCACCTTGCGCATGTTCTGCGTGCTCTTGATCTTGGATTTGATTTCGCGTCCGCCTGCCATGTTCTCGCTCGCTGCGCTTGCTCGGGGGAATCGGGAATGGTGAATCGGGAACAGGGATGCGAGCTCGCGCTCTTCGATTCCCTATTCCCTATTCCCGGTACTTCACCAGCTACCGGTCTTCTTGTACTCGTCCAGGCCGGACTTGAAGATGGCTTCGATGTCGTTGTTCCAGTCGCCGGTGGCGACGATCTTCTTCATCAGCTCGGCGTGGTTCTGGTGGAAGAACGCATGCAGGCCCTTCTCGAACGGCAGCACCTTGTCGACCGCCAGGTCGTCCAGGTAGCCCTTCTCGGCGGCGTACACCGACAGCGCAAGCTCGGCGATCGACAGCGGCGCGTACTGCTTCTGCTTCATCAGCTCGGTGACGCGCTGGCCGCGGTCCAGCTGGGCGCGGGTGGCCGGGTCCAGGTCCGAGGCGAACTGCGCGAACGCAGCCAGCTCGCGGAACTGCGCCAGGGCCAGCTTCACGCCGCCGGACAGCTTCTTGACGATCTTGGTCTGCGCCGAACCACCCACGCGCGACACCGAGATACCGGCGTTCACGGCCGGGCGGATGCCGGCGTTGAACAGGTCGGTCTCGAGGAAGATCTGGCCGTCGGTGATCGAGATCACGTTGGTCGGCACGAAGGCGGACACGTCGCCGGCCTGGGTCTCGATGATCGGCAGCGCGGTCAGCGAGCCGGTCTTGCCCTTCACTTCACCGTTGGTGAACTTCTCGACGTACTCCTCCGACACGCGCGCGGCGCGCTCGAGCAGACGGGAGTGGAGATAGAACACGTCGCCCGGATAGGCTTCGCGGCCCGGCGGGCGCTTCAGCAGCAGCGAGATCTGGCGGTAGGCCACGGCCTGCTTGGACAGATCGTCATAGATGATCAGCGCGTCTTCGCCGCGGTCGCGGAAGTACTCGCCCATGGCGCAGCCGGCGTACGGCGCGATGTACTGCAGCGCGGCCGACTCGGAGGCCGACGCCACCACCACGATGGTGTTGGCCAGCGCGCCGTTCTCTTCGAGCTTGCGCACCACGTTGGCGATCGACGAGCGCTTCTGGCCGATGGCGACGTAGATGCACTTAATGCCGGAATCTTTCTGGTTGATGATCGCGTCGATGGCCAGCGCGGTCTTGCCGGTCTGGCGGTCGCCGATGATCAGCTCGCGCTGGCCGCGGCCGATCGGGATCATGGAGTCCACCGACTTGTAGCCGGTCTGCACCGGCTGGTCGACCGACTTGCGCCAGATCACACCCGGCGCGACCTTCTCGATCGGCGAGCTGAGCTTGGCGTTGAGCGGGCCCTTGCCGTCGATCGGCGCGCCCAGCGAGTCGACCACGCGGCCGAGCAGCTCCGGGCCGACCGGCACTTCGAGGATGCGGCCGGTGGTCTTGGCGGTGTCGCCTTCGCGCAGGTGCTGGTATTCGCCCAGCACCACCGCGCCGACCGAGTCGCGCTCCAGGTTCAGCGCCAGGGCGAAGGCATTGCCCGGCAGCTCGATCATTTCGCCCTGCATCACGTCGGCCAGGCCGTGGATGCGCACGATGCCGTCGGACACGCTGATGATCGTGCCCTCGTTGCGGGCTTCCGCGCCGAGCTTGAACTGCTCGATGCGGGTCTTGATCAGCTCGCTGATCTCGGACGGGTTCAAGGTGGTGCTGGACATGGTGGTTATCCTGGGATTTTTTTGAATTCGCTAGTCGAGATCCGGTCCGTTCCGCGCAGGCGCGGGCCGGCCGGGCTGGCTCTGCGCGTACTCAGGCCGTCAGCGCGCCGGAAAGGCGCGCCAGGCGGCCGCGTACGGAGCCGTCGATCACTTCGCTGCCGGTATCGATCACCACGCCGCCGAGCAGCGAGGCGTCGACCTGGGTTTCCAGTTCGATGTCGCGCTTGAAGCGGCGCTTGAGCGAGGCTTTCAGCTGCTCGGCCTGCGCGGCGTCCAGCGCCATCGCGCTGGTCACCTTGACCAGCAGCTGCGACTCGGCCTCGCGCTTGTACTGCTCGAACAGGTCGGCCACTTCCGGCAGCAGCGCCATGCGGCGATGCTCGGCCAGTTCGGCCAGGAAGCCGGCGAACGGGGCCTGCGCGTCCATGCCCTGCGGCAGGTGCAGCGCGACGAGCTGCTCGGGCAGCACGCGCGGGTCGTTGCCGAGCGCGGCCACGCGGGCGTCCTTCGCCACCGCGGCGGCGAAGGCCAGCGCCTGCGACCACGCGGGCAGCGCACCGGACGCGCGCGCCAGCTCGAAAGCGGCGCGGGCATACGGGCGGGCGAGAGTGATTGCCTGGGCCATGGCTCAGATCTCGGCGACGAGCTGGTCGAGCAGGGCCTTGTGGGCCGAGGCGTCGACTTCGCGCTGCACGATCTTCTCCGCGCCCTGCACGGCAAGACGGCCGACCCAGCCGCGCAGTTCCTCGCGGGCGCGCTGCTGCATGCTGGCGATCTCTTCGCCGGCCTGGGCCTTCAGGCGCGCCGTCTCGGCGACAGCGTCCTCGCGGGCCTTGTCGACGATCTGGTTGGCCTGCTGCTGGGCGCGCTCGATGATCTCGGCGGCCTGCTGGCGGGCCTGCTTGATCTCCGTGGCGACCTTGGCGTCGGCGTCCTTCAGCTCGGCGCGCGCCTTCTCGGCGGCGGCCAGGCCTTCGGCGACCTTCTTCTGACGCTCTTCGATCGCGGCATTGAGCTGCGGCCAGATGAACTTGGTGGTGAACCAGACCAGGATGGCGAACGACACCATCTGGCCCAGGAAAGTCAGATTGATATTCATGAGCTTTCCGAAAACTCCGGTAACGCGTGGGACCGCAATCCGCTGCGGCCACAGGGCCGCAGCGGCATATCGCGCCGGCTACTAAGCGATTAGTGGCCGAAGTTGCTGATGACCTGGGCGGTCAGCGGGTTCGAGAACGCGAACAGCAGCGCCACGGCCAGGCCGATGATGAACGCCGCGTCGATCAGGCCGGCCAGCAGGAACATGCGGCCCTGCAGCAGCGGCACCAGCTCCGGCTGGCGAGCGGCGGACTCGAGGAACTTCGAACCCATGATGGCGATGCCAAGGCAAGCGCCCAGCGCGCCCAGGCCGATGATGATGCCGACGGCGATCGCGGTCAGGCCCTGCACATGGGAAATGAGTTCGGCGAGGTTCATGGTGTTCTCCTGTGAATCTTTCTAAAGGTGTGGTTAGAGCGAAACGGAATTGAAAAGCGAAACCGGATGGAACCTAGTGTCAGTGATGCTCACGCGCCGTCGCGATGTAGACGATCGTCAGCATCATGAAAATGAACGCCTGCAGCAGGATGATCAGGATGTGGAAGATCCCCCAGGCAGTGTTGAACAGCACGCCCGGCAGGAAGCTGATCCAGCCCGCGAACAGGCCCGCGATCAGCATGAACACCAGCTCGCCGCCGTACATGTTGCCGAAGAGTCGCATCGCGAGCGACACCGGCTTAGACAGGTATTCGATGATGTTGAGCGCCAGGTTGAACGGCACCAGGATCGCGACCACCACCGGGTTGTGCGCGTGGAACGGCGCGGTGACCAGTTCCTTGCCGAAGCCCAGCGTGCCCTTCGCCTTCATGCCGTGGCCCAGCACGATGAAGAACACCGCCAGGGCCAGGCCCACGGTGGTGTTGATGTCGGCGGTCGGCACCCAGCGGAAGAAGGTGTGATGCGCGGCCTCGGCGCCGGCGGCGGTGGTCACGGCGAAGCCCGGCGCGTCCAGCGGCAGCAGGTCCATCGCGTTGAGGAAGGTCACCCACATGAAGATCGACAGCGCCAGCGGGGTCACCGTGCGGCGGTCGCCGTGGAAGGTGTCCTTCACCTGGGTGTCGACGAATTCGACGATCAGCTCGACGAAGGCCTGGCCCTTCGACGGCACGCCCGAGGTGGCCTTGCGCGCCTTCAGCCAGAACCACAGGCAGAACAGCGCGCCGAGCAGGAAGGCCACCACGATCGAGTCGAGATGGAGCTTCATGAAAGCACCGTCACCCAGGCTCACCACGTTGTGGTGCAGGTGATGCTGGATGTATTCGGTTAAACCGCCCTGAGGCTCGCTTGCCATGTCTCAGCCCTTGAATCGGAACGCCAGCAGATTTATTGCGTACGCAGCCACCAGCCCCGTGATAGCGGCCAGTGGCGGCAGTCTGTATTGACCCAGGATCACGATCAGCCCTCCAGCGATCGCGATCCATTTCAGAACCATGCCTGAAACCATCCGGCCCATGGTCATGCCGCCCCCGCCCAGTCCTGCGAAGGTACGCGACGCCAGCAGCGCGGTACCCAGCGCCACCAGTGCGGCGCCCGCAGCGGCCGCGATCGCATCGCGGTACCCCTGCGTCAGGAAAGCGAGGCCCACGATCGCCGCCGTGGCGAGCTGCAGCATCACGATGCGCAGCGCGAGACGACGTCCGGAGGCAAGACTGTTGAGCACGTGAGGTCCCCGCGCGGCTTCGCACTAGGCGGCACCGATCCAGCTGCGGGCCACGGTCCAATCTTAAAAAGTATATCAGCGGGGCATTTAGACGGACAAGCCACGTTCCTGCGTTATGCCGCACTTTCGTGCCCGATCGCCTACTTTGCCGACCGGCGCGTGTGCGAAGCGTCCATGCCGCGGGCAAGAAAAAGGCCGGACTGGAGAACCAGTCCGGCCTTGGGGGACGTCGCCGAGGGAGGGAGCGACGTTTTGAAGCGGATTACTTCGCGGCGGCGGCGGCCTTCTTCACCGCGGCGACCGGGGCCGACACGGCGTCGTTGGCGGCCTGCTGCTGTTCCTGCACCAGGGCGGACAGCGACTCGGCGGTCTTCTGCGTGACGGCGATGATTTCCTGGGTCACGGCGACGGCGCGCTCGGCGTTCTCGCGGCTCAGCGCGCTGCCCTTTTCCCACAGGGTGCGCAGGCCTTCGATGTCGCGGGTTTCGAGCGCATCGGCGATGTAGTCGGAGGTCACCTGGGACTGCTTCTCGAGCGCCTGGAACTGCAGCTCGGCAATCTTCTCCAGAGCCTTGAAAGCCACCGACTGGGCCTTGAAGGCGTTGTCGGTCAGCTGCTTGGCGTAGGCGAACACCTGGGCATTCAGTTGCTGGGTCATGGCTTTGCTCCCTCGAAGGGAATGGGGGTAGTGGGACAAAGCCTAACAAGGATTTTTGTGCAGCGCAATATATTTTTTGTGAAGACGCGCTTTGTCACATTAAATTATTTTAAGAACAATCAACTATGACAAATCCATGAAATGCCGCGTCGCGTCAAAAACTGGCGCGACTGCAGCTGGCCCCCGAGGTGCAGGTCTCGTGCACCACCACCTTGTCCAGCCCCGGCAGGCGCGGCTCGAGGCGGCGGAAGATCCAGCGCGCGAGGTTCTCGCTGGTGGGGTTTTCCAGGCCCTCGATGTCGTTGAGGTAGTGGTGGTCCAGCTGTTCGTACAGCGGCGCGAAGGCCGCCTTGACGTCGGCGAAGTCCATCACCCAGCCCAGCTGGGGATCCGGCTGGCCCTCCACATGGATTTCCACGCGGAAGGAATGGCCGTGCAGGCGCGCGCACTTATGCCCCGGCGGCACATGGGGCAGGCGGTGGGCGGCTTCGAGATGGAAGAGCTTGAAGATATGCATTGCGCCATTCTAGCGCCCACCCCGCCATGGCGCCTTGCGCGCACTGGGGAACGCCCCAGGTCCGGCGCCCGCCGCGCCGGCGCGATACTCGGCCGGCCAAGGCCCGAGCCCTTCCCATGCGCCTTCTCGCCACCTTGCTGCTGAGCCTGACTGCCATGACCGCCACCGCCTCTTCCATCGGCACGCCCGACGCCGGCAGCCCCGAACGCAAAGCCATCCTCGACGCGGCCCGCGCGCCGCTGGAACGGCGCCTGCATCGACCGGTGCAGTTCGCGGTCGATCGGCTTCGCGTCGCGGGCGACTGGGCTTTCCTGCACGCGCATATGCAAGGCGCGGGCGGCACGCCAATGGATTTCACTGGCACCGAGTTCGCCGAAGCGGCCAGCCATGGCGCGATGTCGCGCGCCTATGCCGCGCTGCTGGAACGCAAGGCCGGCCACTGGACCATCAAGGCCGAAGCGATCGGCCCGACCGATCCGGCCTGGACCGCCTGGGCGCAGACCTATGGCGCGCCGACAACGCTGTTCGTCGACTGAGCAAGGCTTGAAAGCACCGTCGTTCCGGCCTTGCACCGGGCACGCCTTCGATCGCCGCAAGCTCACCGACAGCCAGGCCAAGGTCTGCGCGGAAGATTCACAACATCCCCGATATAAGCCGCAGCGGCTCGACATGGCGCCAGGAAAGACCGCCACGCCAAGCAACACGCAGGGCTGGCGCGAGACGCCTTTCGAAGCCTGAGCAACACACACACTAACCAGGAGGGTTTATGCGTCGTGTGACATTTCTTACCAAAGCTGCCTGTATCGGTTTGATCCTGCTCGGCTACGGCTCGGTGGCCGACGCCGCACTCGTGACCACCACGCGCTCGGCCAGCAGCAGCGCTACCGCCGGCGACCTGACGATCTCGTGCCAGGCCGATGAAGTCGTCAGCGGCGGCGGCTACAAGTTCATCGCCGACACCGCCAACGTGCTCTACAACGCGCCCATCGGCGGCACCCAGCAGGGCTGGACGATCCGCTACACCGGCACGCCCACGCAAAGCACGCTTTCGTTCCTCGCCGTGGTGTGGGCGGTGTGCATGAAGCAGCAGTAAGTCGTTCGCGAACGGCATCGCTTGGAAGAGGCCCCGGCACGGGGCCTCTTCTTTTCGCGCGGGCTATCGGGCACTGCAAAAGACGAAGGGCGCCCCGCAGGCCGCCCTTCGCCCTCCCCCGCCTGGCCGCAGGCTCAAGGGGGCGTGAGGTACCACGCGCCGCCGTAGGGGTGGCCGTAGCCCACCTGCTGCGTGCCGTTGCGATTGGTGTTGTTCGAACCGATCAGCTGGATGTTGCCGCCGCTGTTGCTGGCCACCAGCTCGACGTGGCCGCCGTTGTTGAGGATGCACACGTCGCCCGGCTTCGCATGGGCCGCATCGACCACTTTCCAGCCGCGGTCCTTCAAGATCCGCCCGATCGAACCGGGCGCGCCCGGACCGGTGCGGCTGGAACCCGACACCAGGTCGGTGTGCCGGTCGAGCACACCCGCCTTCTGCAGCACCGCGGAGACGAAATTCGCGCAGCACTCGTCGGGCGATACGCCGGGATTCATCGGCAAGGCGCCGCTGCGTTCCAGCTCCGACGCATTGCGCCCGAGAAACTGCCTGGCGATGTCCACCACCTTGCTGCCGCTCGCACCGCTGCCGCCATGCACGCCACCGGAGCCCTGCGTACCGCCGGTGCCTTGCGTGCCGCCCGCGCCGGGGATATGCACCACCTGCCCCGGATAGATGCGATTGGGATTGGCGATCTGCGGATTAGCGCGCTCCAGCGCCGACAGCGATACGCCGTTGCGCGAGGCGATGCTCGACATGCTGTCGCCCGAACGCACCGTGTAGTCGTGGCTGGCCGGCGCGCTGCTCGCGCTGCCGCCGCCGGGCAGATGGATCACCTGGCCCGGATAGATGCGGTTCGGATTGGCGATCTGCGGATTCGCCGCGAGCAGCGCGGAAAGCGACACGCCATGGCGCGCGGCAATACCCGACAGGGTGTCGCCCGACTTCACCGTATAGCTGCCACCCGATGCCGCACTGCCGCCGCCACCCGGCAGATGGATGACCTGCCCGGGATAGATATGGTTGAAATCGCGAATCTGCGGATTGGCCGCTTCCAGCGCTTTCAGCGACACACCCTGGCGCGCGGCGATAGCCGACAGCGTATCGCCCGACTGCACCGTGTAATCGTGCGAACCGCCCGGCGGCGCAGGAGGCGACGGCGGTGCCGGCGGATTACCGCCATTCGGCGCATCGCTGCCGAACAACGCGGCCTCCTTCGCGCGCCGGTTCACCAGTCCCTGCAGGACATGGCCGCCGGCATGCACGTACTCGCCGAACATTGCCTGCGCGCCCTTGTAGTCGCCGGCATTGAGCTTGGCCAGCAGCCCCGGATAACCGTTCGCGCCGAGGTTGTAGGTAAGGCTTACCAAGGCATCGAACTGGTTCTGCGTGATCGGCACATGCACATTGCGCCGCACCGCATCCTGCGCCCAGGCCAGGTCTTCCTTGAGGTATTGCTCGGCCTGCGCGCGGGTGATGGTCTGTCCCGGCTGCACGCCCTTGGTGTGGCCGTAGCCGATGGTCCACGGCGCGCCGCCGGTGCCGGGGTCGGGATACGCCGTGGCGCTGTAGCCCTCGAAGCCCTCGATCATCTGCACGCCGTTCTGGCTGATGCTGAAACCCGAGGCCGGCCCCGCCTTGCCCGCCGCCGCTTGCGCGCCACCGGTGGGCGCGGCAGGCGCGGCGCCGCCATCGTTCGCATGGGCGGGGAGATGGATCACGTCGCCGGGATAGATGCGATAGGGGTTGGCGATCTGCGGATTGGCCGCCTCCAGCGCCGCCAGCGACACGCCGAAGCGTTGCGCGATCGCCGACAGCGAATCGCCATGCTGCACGGAATACGTATTCGACGACTCGTCGCTCGCGGCGAAGGCTGGCGAGGAACGCACGGCGCTGACTGCGGTCATGGAAGGCCTCTTTGCTCGGATGCATGCGGCCCACCTGGCCGGCCGCCGAATTGCAGCATCGTGACAACGAGCTCTCCCATTGGGACTTTCCCCAGCTAGGTGCAACCCTAGATGGACGTCCAGACCATCTAGGGAAAACCCCAGCTAGGGAGCGCCCTACTGATCGGCGCTCGAGCCGCGGGGCTATCGTCCGGGCGTCACCATGGGAGGTGGAGCGATGTACCTGGAACTGCAGTCCCAACGCAGCGGCGCGGCGCTGCCGGTAGATCGCTACGGCGCTTCGGCGCAAGCCGCAGCCAGCAGCGCCGCGCATCCCGACGCGCACGTCTCGCAGCCGCAGCTGGCGTTCAATCCGCAACTGACGAAGCTCACCGGCTCGATGTTCGGCGCTTCCGGCGCCGGCGCGCCGGACTTCGACGCGCAAGTGCGCGGCACCGACCCGAAGGCGATCGATCTGCAGCTCATGCGCATCGCACAGGACGTCTACGATCCGCACAGCCAGGGCGTCGATGGCTGGACGCGCCTCACCGCGGACCAACTCGCCCAGGCCGGCATCGACCCCGCCTCGCTGGAAGACCCGAGCACCGGCTTCCGCGCCGCCATCTACCAGGACAAGAACGGCGACCACGTGCTGGCTTTCGCCGGCTCCAACGACATCAAGGACTGGCTCAACAATGCCGAGCAGGGCTTAGGTGTCCCGGCCGCGCAGTACCACCAGGCCGTGGCCCTGGCCACCGAAGCCAAGGCGGCGTTCGGCGACAGCCTGGCCATCACCGGCCACTCGCTGGGCGGCGGCCTCGCCTCGATCGCCTCGCTGGCGACGGATTCGGCCGGCGTCACCTTCAATGCCGCGGGCCTCAACGACGAGACGATCCGCCGGCTGATTCCCGACGGCGATCCCGCGGCGCTGAAGCAGCAGGCCGAAAACGGCTTGATCCGGCGCTACGCGGTGGACGGCGAGATCCTCACCACCGTGCAGGAACACTCGCCCCTGCCCGATGCGGTCGGCCACAAGATCGCGCTGCACGATCCCGATCCGGTCGCCAAGCCGGACCTCCACTGGTACGACTGGCTCGACGGCAAGGCGGAAGTGCTGGAAGCGAAGTACGCCGTCGACGTGGCCAAGCATTCCGTCGACCTGCATCTGGATGACGCCGTGCTCGCCGCGCTGCAGAAAGACCATCCCTGGCAGCCCTGAGCCGCCCCACCATGAAACCATGACGCCGCCTCTGCTGTACTCGGGCGGCTTTCGGCGCTGGGCCGACATGGGAGAACCCGGCATGATGCACATCCCTCGCCCCAGGCGTATTGCCTGGTGTCTGCTGGCAGGCCTTGCGCTCGCCGGCGCCGCCGCGGAAACCCAGGCCATGAGCGACACGGATGCAAGCAAGGTGTTCACGGATACGCGCGTGGTGGCGCTGGTCGATGCCGCCGCGCAAGGCGACGAAGCACGCGTGCGCGCCTTGCGCGAGCAAGGCGCCGACCTCAACGCGCAGGGCGACCGCGGCGTGACGCCGCTGGAATGGGCGCTCCTGCACAAGGACCGCCGCGCCATGGAAACCCTGCTGCGCGCCGGCGCCGATCCGGCGCGCCCCGGCGTGGGTGGCGCCACGGTGCTGCACCTGGCGGCGATGGCGAACGACTCCAGCTATCTGCGCCTGCTGCTCGACCATGGCGCCGACCCGAACGCGCCGCACGGCGTGACGCAGGCGCCGCCGCTGGACGCCGCGCTGATGAACCCCGGCGAAGATGCCTTCGACCTGCTGCTCGCCCATCACGCCGATCCCAACCGCGCCGACCGCCTGGGCAATACGCCGCTGCACGTCGCGGCCAAGGTGCATCGCACGCATTGCGTGCTGCGCCTGCTGGAGGCCGGGGCGGATGCGACGCGGCGCAATCAGCAGGGGGCAACGTTCCAGACGTACTTCAACATTCTTCCTGCGGGTGGCTTGAACGCCACGGCACGGGCGCAGCACGAGCAAGTGCATCAGTGGCTGCGGTTGCACCATGTGGCGGTGGAGCAAGGCGTGCAATAAACGCTCGTCATCCCGGCGCAGGCCGGGATCCAGTAGCGTCGCCGCTCGATTGTCGCGAAAGGCTCAAAAGCTGAGTCCTTGAACTCCTCGCCTGCACATGGCTTATCGCCGCTGGATCCCGGCCTGCGCCGGGATGACGCCAGTTGAGGAGTTGGCGCACTATTCCAAGTCCGGCGCACTGCCCCACAGATAGCGCGGCGGCAGCCGCCCACGGAACTCCGCCCAATCCACCGCCTTCGGATAACGCCCGCGCCCCGCCTCGCGCAACGGCATGCGCGGCCCGCGGCGCGGACGGCAGCGGGCGCTGAGCTTGCGGCGGCGGCGCAGCGCGGCTTCGGCGGCGCGGCGGCGGCGGTCCTGCTCGCGGCGGTCGCGGTTTTCCTGCGTTTCCTCGGCGTCGGCGGCGCGCCGTTCGCGCGCGGATTTCACCTCTGCCTCGCCCGGACGGCGGCCAGCGGCTGCGCGTTCCTCTTCGCCCACCGCGCCGACGCGCCGCATGCGGTCCTGCACCAGGGTGAACTGCAGGCTGCGGCCGGCGCCCAGGTCGATATTGCGGCCGGCGCGCATCGCCGCGGCCTGCGCGGCCACGGCCTGCGGGTCGATAAAACCGGGCGCCTGCACGTTCGCCGCGCCGGCGCTGCCGGCGGCGGCCTGGCCGAGCTGGGCCATCAGCAGGGCCATGATCTGCAGCTTCGCTTCGTTGCCGTCCACCGCCGCCGCGGCCACGCTCCAGCCGGCCGGCGGCATGCCCTGCGGCACCGCCTGCCAGGCCATCGGCGTGCTCACCAGCGCCGGCCGCGTGCCGTCCAGCCAGGGCATCGGCGGAGGCGGCGGCACGGAGTCGTTGCCGTGCTGGTTGTTCAGCGCCGCCTGCGCCATCGCGCCGGCAGCCTGGGCGAAGCTCAGCACGACGCCGTCGGCGCGCGCGGCGCCCAGCGCGGTGGCGGGTACGCCCGTCGCGGTGGCGCCACTGCGGTCCGCGCCCTGCACGTAGTTCACCGGCGCACTGCCGGGCACGGTGCCGCCGGGCCAGCCGGCGAGCTGGTTGCGCGAGGCCTGCGCGGCCAGGTCGGCGCTGTTCATGGCGCCGGCGGAAATCAGGGGAATCGCCTGCAGGCCGCCGCTGGTCGACAAGGTCACGCCCAGCTGGATGCCGTCGATGCGCGCGCTGCCGCGCAAGGCATCGGCCAGCTCCGGCAGCAGGGGCAGTTCGTGGCCGGATGGATTGTCGACATTGCCGTTGCCGCGATTGCCCCAGTTGCCATTCAGATCGCCCAGGCTCGACACCGGCAGCTGCACGGTCAGCCCTGACGACAGCGGCGTGTTCGCGCTCATGCCGGGATTGACCTGCAGCAGGCTGTCCAGCGGCAGGCCGAGCTTGTCGGCGATGGTGCTTACCGTGTCGCCCGGCGACATCGGGAAGCTCAGCTGCACGTGGCCGTTGCCCTGCGCATCGTGGCCGCCGCGGTCGCCGCCCAACAGCCGCAGCACCGGATCGTTCGGAAGGTGGATGCCCATCGCCCCTCTCCTCAGCTCAGCAGGGACGGAGCGATCTCCAGCTCGCCCAGCCGGCTGCTGGCGAACCGCTCGATCAGCTGCGGCGCGCCGTCCAGCAGCTGCCGGTAGGCATCCGGCGAATGCGTGTCGGCGCGCAGCTTCCAGCCCTTGTCGGTACGGCTCAGCCACAGCTCGGTGCCGGGCAGCACGCCGTCCTTCAAGGTGATCATGATTTCGCGCGACTGCGCGGAGCTGCGCGCATCGGGCACCAGCAGCCGCTTGACGTGGCGCTCGATCAGCTCGGCCAGCGCGGGCGCCAGCGCCGCCTGCGCGGCGGGCGCCGGCTGTTCCGCGCCGTGCAGCACGATCTGCTGCGCCTGCTGCCAGGCCTGCGCGCCGGCGCTGGCCTGGGCCTGGGCCTGGCCGTCCGGCTGGCCGCCGCCCGAAGACGTATCGCTGCCGCTGTCGCGCTCGCCGTCGCGCGGCGGCAGTGCGGTGGCCTTGCCGGCGGAAGCGTCGAGCTGGCGCTGCAGCAGTTCGCGCAATGCCTTTTCCTGTTCGCTGGCACCTGGGCCGCGCGGGCCGGTGGCGGCCTCGCCGCTGTCCTGCACGTCCTGGCCCTTGCCGTCCATCAGCTTGCGGAAGCGCTGGATGTCCTCGCGTCCGCGCGCGGGTTCGTCCTTGGCGCGCTGCGTATGCCCGTGCGTATGCGGCGCGGGCGGCGTGGTGTGGGTGGCGGTGGTGGCATCGTTGCGCATAGGGACCTCAGTTCGTCGGTGCGCGGCGCAGGAACAGTTCTTCCAGGTTCTGTTCCTCGCTCCATTCGATGCGGCCGCGCATCTCGCGCAGCCAGCCTTGTTTCATTTCGTCCACGGCGTCGAGCTTGCCGCGCGCCTGCCGCCACGCGGCGGCGGCGCGGTCCAGCGCGTCCTGGGTCTGCGCGCAGGCGATCTCGCGCTCGTCCAGCTCCGCGCGGCGCAGCAGGATCTGGTGATCGAGCAGGGCCAGGTGCCGCTCGTAGCGGTCGATCGCCAGCGCGGTGGGCGCGCCGTTGGCGAACATGCCGGTCCAGGCGCGGTCGGCGAAATCCTGGCGCGCGAACGTGGCCTGCTGCAGGCGCTCGTCCGCGGCGGCGCGCTCCTCGTCGGCCAGGCGGTGGCGTTCCCGGCACTGCTTCAGTTCCGACTCCAGCGCATGCAGGCGGATGCCGCGCACCGTGCGCAGCGGTTCCAGCGGGAAAGGACCGGCGCTCATGTGCACACTCCCGTCAGGCGCGAGCGCGTGCCGGCGAAGTCGGCCGCCTCGTGCGTGCCCTGGCGCAACAGTTGGTTGATGGCGTCGATGCGCGCGATCGCCGTGTCGGCGTCGGCGTCGCCGCCGGGTTTGTACTCGCCCAGCTGCAACAGCATTTCGATGTCGCGGTATTTGGCGAGGTAGCGGCGCAGCAGCGAGGCGGCGCGCTGGTGCGCGTTGCCGGTCACGCGCGGCATCAGGCGGCTGGCGCTGGCCAGCACGTCGATCGCCGGGTAGTGCCCGGCCTGCGCCAACCGGCGCGAAAGATAGATATGGCCGTCCAGGATCGAACGCACTTCCTCGGCGATCGGATCGCTGCCGTCCTCGTCTTCCATCAGCACCGTATAGAACGCGGTGATGGCGCCCTTGTCGTTGGTGCCGGCGCGCTCGAACAGGCGCGGCAGCGCGGAGAACACCGACGGCGTGAAGCCGCGCCGCGACGGCGGTTCGCCCATCGCCAGGCCGACGTCGCGCAGCGCGCGGGCGAAGCGGGTGATCGAGTCCATCATCAGCAGCACGTTCATGCCGCGGTCGCGGAAGTATTCGGCGATGGCCGTGCCCAGCCAGGCCACGCGGCTGCGCTCCAGCGCTGGCCGGTCGGAAGTGGCGACCACCACCACGCTGCGCTTGAGGCCTTCCTCGCCCAGGCTGTCGTGCAGGAACTCGCCCACTTCGCGGCCGCGTTCGCCGACCAGCACGATCACGTTGACGTCGGCCTGCGCGTTGCGCGCCAGCATGCCGAGCAAGGTGCTCTTGCCGCCGCCGGCCACAGCGAAGATGCCGGTGCGCTGGCCGCGGCCGATGGTGAGCGCGGCGTCGATCGCGCGCACGCCGGTGGGCATGGCCTGGTCGATCACCTGGCGGCTGAGCGGATTGGGCGACGCCGCATACAAAGGCACGCGTTCCACATGCTCCAGCGCGCCCAGGCCATCCAGCGGATCGCCGTGCGCGTCGATCACGCGGCCGAGCAGGCTCATGCCGGCCGGCGCGGTGGCCTGCTTGCCGGTGGCGGTCACGGTGGTGGCGGTGGAGATGCCTTCCAGCGGACCCAGCGGGGTGAGCAGGGTCTGGTGCTGCGACACGCCGACCACTTCGGCCGGCAGGCAGAAATCGTTGTCCGGCTGCTCCAGCAGGCACAGTTCGCCTATCGCCGCGCGCACGCCGGTGGCGCGCACCAGGGTGCCGTAGGCCTCGGCCACGCGGCCCACGCGCTGCAGCGTGTCGCGCCGGCTCAGCGCGCGCAGCAGCGGGTCGTCGCTGGGTGCGGCGAAGGTCTCCGGCAGCGGCGCGTCGGGCTGCGGCAGGCTCATGGCACGCCGGCCCCGCTGTGCTCGGCGGCGGCCAGGATCACGCGCGCCTGTTCCAGCTGTTCGTTGAAGCCGGCGCGCACCATGCCGCCGGCGGATTCGATGATGCAGTCGAAGCGGTCCAGTTCCGGGTCGCCGATGATTTCGGTGTCAGGCGCCGCCGCCGCGCCCAGCGCGGCCACTTCGGCCCGGGCCTGCTCGGCCACGTCCGGATGCACGCGCACCAGCAGGTGCGGCTCGAACACCAGCTTCTGCATGGCCTCGGCCACCAGCGAGGCGACCAGGCGCTCGGCGCCGATCGCCGGCGCGATATGCCGCACCACCGCGATGGCGATCTCGCTGGCGCGCCGGCGCAATTCCACCGTGGCGGCGGCGCGCGCCACCACCAGCGCCTCCAGCGCGCGCGCGCAATCGCGCAGGCCGCGCTCGCGGCCTTCGACCAGGCCTTCGAACTTGGCCTGGCCGCGGATCTGCTCCACTTCCTGCTGCGCCTGCCGCAGGATCGCGTTGGCCTCGTCCAGGATGCGCTGGGCTTCCTGCAGCGGCGCCCAAGCGGCGGCCGGAATCACGCCGCCATCCAGATACAGCTGGAAGCGCTCGCGGTCGACGAACATGGCCTGGGCGTTCATAGGGCGGGCTCCTCCGCGACAGGTTCCACCGGCACGGGAGCTAGCAGGGCCGGCACGGTGGACGCCGGCAGCCAGGCTTCCTTCGCGCAGGGCAGCGCCGGCGCGGTGGCATAGGCCAGCGCCAGGCGCTCGGCCAGCCGCGGATCGTGACGGCCAGCATGGCCCAGGAATTCGATCTTGCCGCGCTCATAGGCGGCCTCGCGCAGGGCGCCGGCATCGCGCTCGCAACGCTGGATCAGTGCGCGGCCCATGTTGCGCACGGCTTCGGGCGCGGGGCCGCGCCAGGGGTCGGCACCCTGCGCGCGGCGCCAATGTTCGAGTCCCAGCGCTTCGCGCAGGAACAGCACTTCGCTGCGCTCCACCGTGACGCGCACCGCCGGACCGAGCGCGATCGCGCCGAGTACGCGGGTGAACGCATCGAGCTCCGCCTGCGGCCAGTGCAGCCAGGGTTCTTCTTCCACCCACATCGCCCAGCGCTCCTGGTCGGGCGCGAACACGCGCGGCTGCGTGCGCAGTGCCGCACGTGCGAGCTGGCGCCGGCCGAGCGCGGACATCCGCGCACGTTCCAGCAGCGGCGCCGGCAGCGCCGCGCAGCGCGCCGGATGCAGGCCGTCGAGCGCGGCCCGCGCGTGCTGGCGACGCATGGCGCGCTCAGCGCTCACCCGCCGCCTCGCGCCGCATCACGCCGCGCGACGGGTGGCCCATCAGCGCGCCGCGGTTGCGCCACAGCAGCAGGCCGGCCAGCAGCACCGCAAGCGCCGCCAGGCCGATCAGCAAAATCGACGCGACGTCGCCGCGCATCACGCCCGACCGCGCCGGCTGCACCGGCACTTCGCTGGGCGTGCGCTGGAAGAACTGCACGGTGACGCGGCTGGGATCGGTCAGCCCTTCGGTGCCGGTCATCACCGCCGCCTTGATGTCCGGCGCACGGCTTTCGATGCCGGCATTGGGGCGGGCGATGATCACCACCGAGGCGGAGCCGCTCGGCGGCTTGTCGTCGATCGGGCTCTTGTCGGGAATCGACAGGTAGACGTACGCATCGACCACGCCGTCGAACTGCCGCAGCGTATTGCCCAGCTGCTGTTCGCGCGCGTAGATGAAGCGCTGCTTGTCCTCCAGCGGCGAGGAGACGAAGCCGTCCTTCTTGTAGATCTGCGCGATATTGGCGATGCCCTGGTGCGGCAGGCCGGCGTCGCGCAGCACCGCCACCGCGGCCGGCATGTCGCGGCGGTCGAGCGACACCCGCCAGCCCTCGCCGCGCTCGCCGGGTTCCTTCTGCGCGTCGATGCCGGCGTTGATCAGCGCGGCCACCACGTCGTTGGCCTGCTGTTCGTCCAGCTTGGCGTACAGCACGTCGCGGCTGCAGCCGGCGAGCAGCCCGAGCACGCAGGCCAGGGCCGCCAGCCGCAGGGCGAAGGTCGCGAAACGCTTGATCATCGCCTTGAGACCTCAGGACTGCTGGCGGAACAATTGCTGCACGCCTTCCGAACTGCGGTTGGCGACGTTGCTGGTCAGCTCCGCCTGGAACACCAGCTCGTGGCATTTCAGGGTCATGTCGATGACCTGGCTGGGCGAGAGATCGCGCCCGTTCGCCTTCATCGCCTCGGACAGGCGGCCCAGTTCGTTGGCGCGGCCGTTGAGCGAGTCGAACTGGCCGAGCACCGCCTTGAACTCCGGCGACATCTCGTGCGGCACCGGCGTGACCTGCTCTGACTGCACCGCGTTGGCCGGCGCGGCGTCGGCGAAGCTCTGGCGGAACTTGGCCACGTCGTCGGCATGCGCCGGCGAGGCGGCCTTCGGTTCGGCCGGCGCGAACTGGCCGACGTTGACCAGCTGGGTAGGATCCACGTTCATGCTCATGCCTCCTGGCACGCGGCCGGATTACTGCTTGCGTCCGAGGGTTTCCAGCGCCTGGCCGACCGCGTTGTTCGAGGTGGCCGCGTTGGTGGAAAGGAACTGCATCTTCAGGCTCTCGGCGGTGAGCTGGGTCATCACCGACGGCTGGTCCGAACCGTTCTCGCTCACCTGCGCGGACAGCTCGGTGACCTTGGATGCCTGATGGTCCAGCGCGTTGCCCCAGGCCTTGGCCATGGCTTCGAACCAGCTCTTGGACTGCTCGTCGCTGGCCGAGCGGCCGGCCGCCGCGCTGCCGCCGGCGATGCTGGTGTTGATGGTCGGGAACTGCGTATTGCCGCCGTTGCCGTTGATGCTGTTGTTGCTGCTCATGGTTCGTCTCCTGGTGGTGACACTGCTCGCTTCAACGCCCGCCGCCGGCCTGGGCCCTCGCACCGATGGCGACGGCCTTGGCGGGAAGCACGGGCGGCTCCGGCGCCGGTTCGGCCGCGGAAGCGGCGGACTCCGGCACAGCCGGCGGCAGCAGCACCGACGCGGCCGCTTCGTCGAGCGGCTGCGGGGTCTGGTAGTCGTCGGCCTTGTTCAATTGCATGTAGCGGTTGTCCGGCATGCGCAGGAGGATGGTTCCTTCCGCGCTGACGGCGAGGAACACGCCGCCCTGCGGCAGCTTGTTGCCCACGTAGTAGCGCGACTCGTCGCGCGTCACGAGGTACGGTTCGCGCCCGCCGACGACGTGGCGGATGCGCTTGCCGGGATCGGGCTTGACCGGTTCCGGCGCATGTTCGTCGTAGTTCTTCAGCGCCAGGGTCAGGCCCAGCGCGTCGGCGTTGAGGTTCTGCATGTCGGTGGAGCCGAGCACGTCCCTCTTCACCTTGTCGGCCTTGGCGATGTCGCCGAAATGGCCGCCGACTTCCACGCCGCCCTGGTCGAGCAATTTGGTTTCCACCGTGTAGCCGTGCATGGCGAAGATGTCGTTGACCTGCTTCTCCACGCTGGGCCAGTCGCGCACGGTCAGCTCGGTGGTGAGGCCGGCTTCCGAAAGCTTGCGCTTGAGCTGCGGCAGCTGCGCCGCATTGCCGATCACTCCGCGCAGCACCACGTGGCCGCCCTCGCCCGCCGAGGCGCTGACGTGGCGCAGCGACAGGCCATGCAGGATCGCGCGGACGCGGTCGAGCTGGTCGGACACGCTGGCCGCGCGCACCGTCACCGCCGGATGCGTGACCTTCCAGCTGCCGGCCAGCACCAGCGCGGCTACCGCCAGCAGCAGGCCGGCCAGGGCCAGCACGCCGCGGCGGCGGCCGGCCAACTGGCGTTCGGTGAGCGCGGGCAGCGCGTCGTCGCCGGCATCGGACAAGCTTTGCCAGCGCTCGCTCCAATGCGGACCGACCGCGAACTGCACTTCGCCCAGGCGCACCAGGGCGAAGTGTTCCAGGCTGACGTTCTCGCCCACCGCGATGCGGCCGTCGTGGGTTTCCACCTCGCCGTCCATCGCGCGCAGCAGCACCTGGTCGCCGACCACGGTGAGCACGCAGTGATGGTTGGCGATGCCGGTGTCGTTGAGGATCAGATCGCAGTCGTCGGCCTGCCCGATCATCAGGATGCCGCGCTGCGGCAGGCGCAGCTCCGCACCCGCATGCAGCCCGCTGAACACGCGCAAGGCCAGCTGCACCTTGGGCGGCTGGCTGGCGCGTTGGCGGGTGGCGGGCAAGGCGCTCATGGCATTACTCCGGAGGGCGCTTCTGGGGTGCGGGAGCCGGCGCCGCGGGCGGCGGCGACTGCACGATCACCGGCAGCGGCGCGGGCTGCGTGACCTGGCTCTTCTTGTGGTTCCACCAGGCGTCGCGGCTGGCTTCCTGCTTGTCCAGCTGCTCCTGGCTTTCCATGCTCACCTGCGGCGAGCTGGGGGTCTGCTGGCCGTTGATGTGGTTGAGCATCACCAGGCGCGGCGTGATCAGGAACAGGCGCTCGGTATGCGCGCGCTGCTTCTGCACGGTCTTGAACAGATAACCCAGCAGCGGGATGTCGCCGAGCACGGGAATCTTGTGCTCGTTGTTCTGCGACTGGTCCTGCACCAGGCCGCCCAGCAGCAGGCCCTGGCCGTCCTGGATCACCGCCTGCGTGTTGACCGCGTTCTGGCTGACGATGGGATACGAGATGTCCTGCGCATCCTTGGCCGAGTAGGTGATGTTGCCGTCCTCGATCTGCACCATCATGCGGATGCGCGGTGCGCCCTCTTCCATCACCAGATGCGGCGTGACGCGCAGCGTGGTGCCCGCGGTGACGTTGTAGAGGTCGGAGTTATAGGCGCCGGCCACCGGCACATACACGGACTGGTTGCTCTGGATCACCGCCTCGGCGTCGTTCATGGTGATCACCTGCGGACGGGTGACCACGTGGGCGATGCCGTCGTCTTCCAGCGCATTGATGTTGGCCACGAACTTGGCGGGGTTGCCCAGGATCGTGCCGATCTGGAAACCGTTGTTGAACAGCGGCGGCAGGCCACTGGTGTCGCCCAGCCCCAGCGCGGCCAGCAGCAGCGCCTTGTTGTACAGGGCGTCGGCCGGCGTCTGGTTGCCGCTCATGAAGCCCACCGTGGTGCGGTGGTTGCGGTAGAACCAGTTGATGCCGAGCTGGCGCGCCTTGGTCTTGTTGACGTCGATGATGGTCGCTTCGATCTCGACCATCTGCGGCGGCACGTCGAGCTGGCGGATCAATTCGTCGTACATCGGCAGGCGGTCGGGCGTGTCGCGCACGATGATCGCGTTGCGGAAGCTGTCGGCGACGATGCGCGTGTCGCCGCTGCCGGCGATCGCTTCCACGCCGTTGCGCTGCGCGGTGGGCGCCAGCTGCGCGGCGGGCGGGGTCAGGCCGTCGTCGTCCTGCGCCGGCGGCACGCTGTAGTTGCCCAGCGGCGGCGGCGGTTGCTGCCCCTGGCCGGCCAGGCCCTGGCCGCGCAGGCCGCGCTGGCGCGGCGAGGCGAGCCGCTCGCTGGCGCCGCTGAACTGGCTGTAGCTGCCCGGGTCGCTGACCAGGGCGCGCAGCACGCTGGCCACGCCCGGCACCGTCACCTGGCGGCTCCCCAGGTTCATGCTGGTGTCGGAGGCCCAGGCGTATTTCAGCGGATAGAACTTGAAGCGCGTGGTCTCGCGCTGGCCCAGGCCGGCAATGGTCAGCGACATCTGCTTGACCTGCTCGGCGAAGCGCTTGGTGCCGGTGATGGAGACCAGGCCGGTGCTGGGTTCGAGCTTCCACACGTTGCCGGTGGCGGCGTCGGCCCAGTTCACGCTGCCCATGGCGGAGATGAACTGCTGCTCCAGCGGCAGCGGCACGCTGGTGTAGTCGGTGACGCGCTCGGAATCGAGGTAGACGTAGACGGCTGAACCGTCCCAATAGGCCAGCAGGCCATTGGTGTCGGCGATGCGCCGCCACACCTGCGCATAGGTGCCCTTGAAGCTGCCGTTGAGCGTGCCGTTGCGCGCGGCGACCTGCGGACTCAGCACCACTTCCAGGCCCTGGTCGTGGAAGAAGTCCGGCAGGATCTCGCGCAGCGTCTTGTCGGTCTGGATCTCGGTGCTGCTCTTCTTGAACGGTATCGCGGCCGCCTGCGCCAGCGCGGCGTACAGCATCAGGCCAAGCACCGCCATGCAGGCCAGCGCCCGCCGCGTGCCCTTGCCCATCGTCCTGCCCCTGTCATCGCCCATCTTCACGGATTCCTTGGCCTGTTCAATGTCGCGGCCGTCAGACGGCCAGTTGTCCCACCGGCACCAGACGCAGGTCGGGTACCAGCTCCTGATAAGAAAGCACCGGGATGTCGGCGTACTCCGCCTCGGTGAGCTTGCGCAGGTGGCGGCGCACGTCCATCGAGCTGAGCAGCACCATCGCCGTGCCGTGTTCGCCGCGCGCGTGCTCGCCGATCTGCGCCAGCAGGCGCGCGGCGAGATCCGGCTCCACCGCCAGCTGGGTGCCGGCCGGGCCGGTGTGCACCGAGCGGCGCAGGCGTTCTTCCAGCTCCGGGCGCGCCACCAGCACGCGCAGCACGTGGTTGTCGTCGGCGTAGCGGTAGCTGAGGTGGCGGCGCAGCGCCATGCGCACGTATTCGGCCACCAGCACGATGTCCTTCTCGCGGCTGGCGGCGTCGGTGATCGCCTCGAACACGTCGCGCAGCTGGCGGATCGGCACGCGTTCCTCGACCAGGCGCTTGAGCACCTCGGCCACGCGCTGCGGCGACACCACGCGCAGCATTTCGCGCACCAGGTCCGGGTAGTCGCGGCTCAGGCCATTGGAGAGATTGGAGGTTTCCTGGATGCCGACGAACAGCGACAGATGCCGCTCCAGCGACAGGCGGATGTGCTCGTGCAGCACCTGCGGCGCTTCCAGCGCCTTGGCCTGGCGCGCGCCGTCGCGCGGCAGCCAGCGGCCGGGGAAACCGTTCACGCCTTCCGCCGGGGCCAGCGCGCCGTTGTCCGCTGCCGCCGCCGGCGGCAGCGCGGCACGGCCGGGGAGGAACAGCTGGCCCGGACGCAGCGCACCGTGGGCGATGCGTACGCCGTAGGCATACAGCGCGTAGCCCTGCTCCGGCAGATTCAGGCCGGCACGCAGCGCGGGTTTCGGCAGCGGCACGCCGTAGTCTTCGCGCAGGCCGCCGACCACCTGGCGCAGCACGCTGCGCACCTGGTTGCTGCCCAGCGCCTGCAGCGCCGACATGTGCACTTCCAGCAACAGCGGCGCCGAGGGCAGCAGCACGTCGCTGTCGGCCACGTCCGGCGGCAGCAGCTCGGCCTGGCTCTCCGGCACCTTGAACAGGCGGCGCAGGAAGCCCACGCGCTCGCGCATGCGCCAGGAAGCGATGCCGACCAGGATCAGGCCCAGCGGCAGGAACACCAGCACCGGGAAGCCCGGCACCAGCATCATGCCCAGCGCGATGCAGCCGATGATCATGGTCACCCGCGGCTCGCCGGAGATCTGCCGCGCGATGATCGCGCCGAGGTTGCGGTCCTCCTCGTCGCCCGCGGTGCGGGTGACGATCAGGCCGGCGGAGATGGAAGCCAGCAGGGCCGGGATCTGCGCGACCAGGCCGTCGCCGATGGTCAGCACGCTGTACGTGTGCACGGCCTCGCCCAGGCCCATGCCGTGCATCATCACGCCCACGCCCAGGCCGCCCAGCAGGTTGATCACGATGATCACGATGCCGGCGATGGCGTCGCCCTTGACGAACTTCATGGCGCCATCGAGCGAACCGTGCAGCTGGCTTTCGATTTCGAGCAGACGCCGGCGGCGGCGCGCCTCGTCTTTCTCGAGCAGGCCCGAGCGCAGGTCCGAGTCGATCGACAGCTGCTTGCCGGGCATGGCGTCCAGCGAGAAGCGGGCCGCCACTTCGGCCACGCGCTCGGCGCCCTTGGCCACCACGATGAACTGCACCACCGTGATGATGAGGAACACCACCAGGCCCACGATCAGGTTGCCGCCGACCACCATGTTGCCGAAGGTGTCGATGATGTGGCCGCCGTCGGCATTGAGCAGGATCGAGCGCGTGATGGCGATCGACAGCGCCAGGCGGAACAGCGTGGTGAGCAGCAGCACGCTGGGGAAGCTGGAGAACGCGACGGGCGCCGGGATATAGATGGCGATCAGCAGCAGGCCGACGCCGATGAGCATGTTGAGCGCCACCAGGGCGTCGATGGCCATCATCGGCAGCGGCAGGATCATCAAACCGATGATCGCCACCACACCCGCGACCAGCACCAGGTCGCTGTAGCTGCGCGAGCCGCCGGCGCCGGGCGCCAGCCGCGAGAGGATCGCTTCAAGCGCCATGGCGCACCGCTGCGGCGCGGCCGGCGACGACCCGCTGTGCTGGCAACCTGATTGGCCTCGCCACGCTGACCACGCACACGACTCCGGCAAGCGGACACACTCGTCCATTGAGCGAATGGAAACGCCCTCTCCCACTGCCGTTGCCGATGCCGCCGCGCTCTTGCGGCGCGATCCACTTCAGCCTTACGCCCCCTGTCGGCGCTCGGTGAAGTGGCAACCTACACAGCGCCCCTGAAAATCGGTACCTAGGGAAAACCCTAGGTTTTATGATTCACCTTCGTGAAAATGAAATTCACACGGGGCATATAATCGAAAGTATTTTCCGATTCACGCTTTCAGCGTGATATTGATCACGCTATTTCGCATTGTCATCACGCCGTAATTCGGCGATCAGTTCCACGCGCTGCGCCGTGACGCCAAGCACCAGGCGGCGCTCCGCCGCATCCACCACCACCACGCGCTCGCGGGCGCCTACGGCAACGGCCTGAACCACTTTCAACGGACCGCCGGGACCACGTAACGCCTGGCCCTTGCGCAGCCACCACAGCCATGCAAGCAAGGCCGCGCATACTGCAATCAGCGGTAATAAAAGGCCTAGCCAGAGGCTGCCGCCTTCGGGTGAATCGGTTGCAAATGCGACGGATGGCCAAGTTAATCCGGCCATGACGTTGCGAAGTAATCTCTTCATGGCATTATTCCCATTCCAAAAAAAACCAACCGACCTGGCCACTGTGTCGTTCGTCATGGGGGACGAAAGCGCGGCACACCTGATCGATCAAGGATCGTCACGATGCCTGTGACCCGGATTCACCGCAAGCCGACGCCCGCACGGAACGCGACCGCCGACGCAGCGCAGGGATATGCATGGATCGACGCGGTGCCGTGGCCGTGCATCGTGTTCGACCGCCACGACGGCAACGCACTGGCCTGCAACGCGGCTTTCCGCGACGAGTTCCCCCAGTTCGAGCGCGCACCGGCGCGCGCACACTTCGACGCAGCGTTCGAAAGCACCAGCGGCCAGGGCGGCAAGCCGATCTACTACGCCGCGCAGACGCGACGCTGGTATCGCATCGACAACGGCCAGCCGACCGTCGCCGCGCCGGCCGAGGCGCTGTTCATCACCAATATCAGCGAGTGCATCGACCTGCTGCGCCGCCACCAGGCGCAGCACGAACAGCTGTTGTCCACCTCGCGCATGATGAGCGTGGGCGAGATGGCGACCACGCTGGCGCATGAACTCAACCAGCCGCTGGCCGCGGCGGTGAACTACTTGAACGGCTGCGAACAGCTGGCGGGCGAGACGCAGGGGTCGGGCCATCTGCTGCAGGGCATCCGCCTGGCCAAGCGCCAGGCCGAACGCGCCGCGCAGATCATCGGCAGCATCCGCGAGTTCGTGCGCAGCCGCGAACCGCACCGGCAGAACCTGGATGCGCATGCGCTGGTGCACGGCGTGATCGAGCTGCTGCGGCTGGAGGCTGAGCAGTTCCAGGTCGCCATCGTCGACGCGCTGCCGGCGGACCTGCCGCCGATCTTCGCCGACCGCGTGATGATCGAGCAGGTGCTGCTCAACCTGATCAAGAACGCGATCGAAGCCATGCGCGAGACACCGCCGGCGCGGCGCGGCATCCGCGTCACCGCGCGGGTGGACTACGACGGCATGGTGGAGATCCGCGTGGTCGACCAGGGCTGCGGCCTCGGCGCCGCCGACATGCAACGGCTGTTCACGCCGCTGTACACCACCAAGCCCGACGGGCTGGGGATCGGCCTGGCCATCTGCCGCTCGATCGTCGAATACCACGAGGGACGCCTGTTCGCCGAACCGAACCCGGAAGGGCGCGGCGGCTGCGCCATGGCGTTCACCGTGCCACGAGGGAACGCTGCATGACATCGGCCAACCACGGCACCCGCATCTACCTGGTGGACGACCACCAGGAGTTCCGCGATTCCTGTGTCTGGATCCTGGAGCAGACCGGCTTCGAGGTGCAGGCGTTTTCCAGCGCGGAGGCCCTGCTGAAGGAGATCGCGCGCACGCCGCCGCCGGCGCGCAGCTGCGTGGTCAGCGATATCCGCATGCCCGGCATGAGCGGGCTGGAACTGCAGAGCGAGCTGGCCCACCGCGGCCTGGCGCTGCCGCTGATCTTCGTTACCGGCCACGGCGACGTGCCGCTGGCGGTGGATGCGATGCGCCATGGCGCGGCCAATTTCATCGAGAAGCCGTTCGACGCGCCGCTATTGATCGAGGCGATCCAGTCCGCGCTGTCGGCGCACGCGCCGCAGGCGGCTTCCGGCGCGCTGGCGAACCTGACCCGGCGCGAGCGGCAGGTACTGGACGGCATCATGAGCGGGAAACTCAATAAAGTGATCGCGGACGATCTGAAGATCAGCCCCAAGACCGTGGAACTGCACCGCGCCAACCTGATGGCCAAGCTCGGTGCGCACAACGTGGTCGAACTGACGCGCGCCGTGCTGGGCCAGGCTTGAGCATGGTCGCCATGGAGGCCGTACCGGCCATTCCCCCGCCCGGCGACGGCTTGCTCGCCGCGGCCCGCGCATTGCTGTCGCGCGGCAACGTATTGGCTTATGCCGACGCCATCGGCGTGCTCACCGTGCAGGCCGGACGCGGCCAGCGCCACGCCGCCGGCCTGGCCTGCGTGCGGCTCGATCATGCGCATGGCTCGTGCTGGCTGGCCCTGGAGCAGGAGCGCGGCGAAAGCCCGCTTGGCGATGCGCGCTGGCAGGACTACGACGGCGAGGCTCGCCTGCTCGCCTGGTCGCTCTCGCACGAAGCGCTGGTCGGTGCGCTGGGTGCGCTGCTCGGCCAGGACGCGCTGCCGGCGGCCTTCCTGCCGATCGGCGGCGAGCGCGACAAGCTGTGGCTCAAGCTGCTGTGGCAGGAGCACGACGGCGGCACCGTCGGCGGCTGGGTCGGCCTGGCCGAAACCGACGTGCGCGCGCTGGCGGCACGCAGCGAGTGGCGGCAGGACCCGTCTACGCCCGCGCTGATCGGCGACATTGCATCTCTCTCACTGCGCCTGGTGGTGCCGGGGCACGCACTCGATGCCGCCGCCGCGGCCGCACTCGCGCCCGGCGACGTGCTGGTCGTCGGCCACGAGGCGGACTGCGAAGCGCGGCTGCAGCCGGACGACGAAAGCGCACGCCACGTTTTCGGCCTGCCCGAAGGCTGGGCGGTGCAGCGGCGCCAGGGCGAGTGGCAGATCGTGCAGCGCCCGCTGATGGCCGTGGGCAACGACTCCGCGCGCCCGCTGTTCCTGCTGACGCGGCTGAACATGAGCCTCGACGACCTGGGAGCCCTGCGCGCCGGCAGCGTGCTGCAGGTGGACGGTGTGCTGGTCGGCGCCACCGTCGGGATCATGCTCGGCGGACGGCGCTACGGCGAAGGCAGCGTGGTGCGGCTGGGCGAATGGCTGGGCGTACGTATTGCGCAAAGGGACTGAGCATGGATTTCAATAGTTTCTCGCCGGCGCTGGTCATCACCATGGTGGTGGCGCTGGCGATGGCGCCGTTCGTCGCGGTGATGGTCACCTCGTTCACCAAGATCGTGGTGGTGCTGAGCCTGCTGCGCAACGCGCTGGGGCTGCAGCAGGTGCCGCCGAACGTGGTGATCAACGGGTTGGCCATCATCCTGTCGATCTACGTGATGAACCCGGTGCTCGGCGACAGCTACCGCGACGTGCAGACGCAGATGAGCACGCAGGCGCCCGGGCCGATGACCATGGAGAAACTCGGCCAGCTGGTGCAATCGGGCAAGGAGCCGCTGCGGCGCTTTTTGATCAAGCACAGCAACGAGAACGAGCGCGGTTTTTTTCTCGCCAGCGCCAAGCGCCTGCTGCCGGCGGACCGCCAGGCCGACCTCACCAACGAGGACTACATGGTGATCGTGCCCGCGTTCACCGTGAGCGAGCTGACCCAGGCGTTCCAGATCGGCTTCCTGATCTTCCTGCCGTTCCTGGTGATCGACCTGGTGGTGTCCAACATCCTGCTGGCGATGGGCATGATGATGCTGTCGCCGACCATGGTGTCGCTGCCGTTCAAGTTATTGCTGTTCGTGCTGCTCAGCGGCTGGGCCAAGCTGATCCACGGCCTGGTGATGACCTACCAATAGGAGGCGGGCATGTACGATCAGGAAATCCAGCTCGCCCGCGAAGCCCTGTGGCTGGTGCTGGTGCTGTCCGCGCCGCCGATCCTGGCCGCGGCCATCGCCGGCCTGCTGGTGGCGTTTCTGCAGGCGGCTACGCAGATCCAGGAACAGACCTTCCCCTACGCGGTGAAATTCGTGGTGGTCGTCGTCGCGCTGCTGGGTACGGCGGCGATGCTCGGCGGCACCCTGTTCAAGTTCGCCGACCGCTTGTTCAGCGGCTTCCCCGGCATGCTGCATTGAGCGCGCGATGACGGGGGACGCGTTTTCCGTTCAATACCTGGGCGACCAGCTCACCGGCGTGGCGCTGACTTTGCCGCGCATCGTCGCGGCCTTCCTGGTGCTGCCGCTGATGACGGCGGAGACGGTACCGTCGCTGGTGCGCAACAGCTTCTATGTGAGCCTGGCGATCCTGGCCTATCCGCTCGCTGCCGCCGCCAGCCCCGGCATGACGGTGATGACCGGCGCCAACTGGATCGGCGTACTGGGCAAGGAAGTCTTTATCGGGCTGCTGATCGGCTTCTGCTTCGGCATGGTGTTCTGGGCGCTGGGTGCGGCGGGCGCGGTGATCGACACCAAGGCCGGCTCGTCGATGTCGATGGACATGGACCCGATCGCCGGCCAGCAGAGCACGCTCACCAGCGTGTTCCTGATGCAGCTGGCGACCTGGCTGTTCATGACCAGCGGCGCGTTCACCGTATTCCTGGACCTGCTGATGTCCAGCTATGCGCTGTGGCCGGTGACGAGCATGCTGCCGCCGCTGAAGGCCGGCGGCATGGAGTTCTTTATCGGCCAGTTCAATTACCTGATGACGGCCGTGCTGGTGCTGTCGGCGCCGGCCCTGGTGGTGATGTCGCTGGTGGATATCGCGCTGGGCCTGGTCAACCGCTATGCGCAGCAGTTGAACGTGTTCGCGCTGGCGATGCCGATCAAGGCGTGGATGTCCACCTGGGTGCTGCTGCTGGCGCTGGGCGCGATGGTGGAAGTAGTGATGCGCAAGCTGTACGAGAACCGCGGACTGCTGAAGATGCTGCAGTCGATTCTTTGAGGGCTATTTGCCGTCGCGCGAATCGCGGATCGACTCGGCCCAGCGCAACAGCTCGGCCACGGCTTCGAAGAAATCGGACGGCAGGTACTCGTCCACTTCCACTTTCTCGTACAGGCCGCGCGCCAGGGTGACGTTGCGCATGATCGGCACGCCGGCTTCCTCGGCGGCCTGGCGGATCAGCGCGGCTTCGTGGTCCTCGCCCTTGGCCACGATCACCGGCAGGTCGTCCTCGCCCTGCTGATAGCGGATGGCGATGGCCAGATGGGTGGGGTTGGTGACCACCACGCTGGCGCTGCGCACGCCGGCCAGGGTGTTCTGCTGCGCCCACTCCTGGTGCAGCTGGCGGCGGCGGCCTTTCACCATCGGGTCGCCTTCGTTGTCCTTGAGCTCCTGCTTGATGTCGCGGCGGCTCATCTTCATTTTCCTGGTGAACGCGTAGCGCTGGTAGAACGCATCCAGCACCGACACGAAGAAGAAAACGAAGATCACCCCGGTCGCCAGGCGCTTCACCGCCACCCAGTGCGCCTCGCCCAGCATTTCCGGCGGCGCCTGCGGCAGCTGCGCGAACTGGCCGATCAGCGCGAACAGCACCCAGGCGAACAGGCCGATCAGCAGGCCGCTCTTGGCGATGGCCTTGATCACCTCCACCAGGTTCTCCTGCGAGAACAGCCGCTTGATGCCCTCGGCCGGATTCATGCGGCTGGCGTCGGGCTTGAGCTTCCTGGGCGCGAACACCGGCCCGACCTGCAGGAATTCCACCATCGCGCCCACCGCCACCGCGCCGAGCAGGAAGGGCAAGGTCAACCACAGGAAGGCTTCCAGCGTGGCCAGCCCCACCGTATGCAGCGCCTGGCCGAATGGCTGATTGAGGCCGGACAGGGTGGTATCGAACAATCCGCTGAGACGAGCGCGGATCAGCGGCATGCCCATCATCACCATCAGCAGCCAGGCCAATACCAGTACGGTGCTGGTCAGCTCGCGGCTCTTGTGGACGTCGCCTTCCTTGCGGGCGTCGCGCAAGCGTTTCGGGGTGGGTTTTTCGGTGCGGTCACCGCTGTCCTTGTTCTGCCCGGCCATGAGTCCGCTCGCGCCTGTGGCGGTCAACCGATGCTACGCCCTGGCGTTGGGCATTCACCGTGACCAGGACGCCAGTGTGGACAGGCCGGCCGCTGCCGACCACCTAGGGATTACCCCAGCTGATTCAGCACCATGCGAGACCTAGACTGATGCCAAGCATCGATTCCACGCCGGGTGCCATGAGCCTTTCCGAACTCCAGCCGCGTCCGCTTGCGCCGTCCCTCGAGGCCGGCGGCCTGCACGCGCTGGCGGGCCAGGCCCTGGCGCAGCGCCTGCCGGCAAGCCACGGCAACCAGCTGCTGGGCCTGGACGTGTGGGCCGGCAGCAGCGCCGCGGAACGCCTGCTGGGCGGCGCCCCGGCCCTGCCCGGCGGCGGTGCGCATCTGGACCAGGTCGTCAGCCACATCCTGGCCCCGCTCGGCTGATCCGGCGCGAGCGCCCGCATGAGCGCCCAGCTGCAACCGCTTGCCGCACCGCTGCTGGAAACCGCGCGGCGGCTGATCGGTGCGCTTCAGCAAGAACCTTCCGTCGAGATGCGCCTGGCGCTGGCCAAGCGCGTGGTGCGCCAGCTCGGCGACGAGGCGTATCCGGTGTTCCTCAAGATCCTGCTGATCGTGGCGGAAAGCGAAGACAGCGCCGCCAAGCAACTGGTGGCCGACCTGCTCGCCGCCGCCGCGCGCCGCATGGATCTGCCCAGCGGCCCCTTGAGCGCCTGGGGCGGCTCCAGCGGCGAAGGCGCCGGCATGAATGCGCACACGCGCCGCCGCCTGCTCGGTCCGATCGAATATCTCACCGTGTGGCATTGCCAGCAGACCCAGCGCCCGATGCTGGAAGAAGCGCTGTACGCCGATGCGGTGCGCAAGCTGCTGGCGCTGTTCGATCTCAATCCCGAACTGCGCGAGCTGTACGCCGGCAAGCTCGGCTCCGATGCCGGCGGCGAACTGGAAGGCACCTACACGCGCGATACGCGCGACATCCTGAGCCGCATGGCGCAGCGCTGGCGCAAGCCGCAGAGCACGCCGGACGAAGTCGTGCGCGCCGCCTTGCGCGGCGATGCGCCGGATACGCCGGTGCCGCCGGGCTGGATCGTGCATCGGCTGTGATCAGGCCTGCGCGGCCGCGGCCTCGCTCACACCCCAATCCGCCGCGGCCAGTTCGAAACGGCGCGCCGCTTTGCCCGCGTATTCGCAAGCGCCGGTTTCACGGAAGCCCAAGCGTTCCAGTACGCGTGCGACCACTTCGTTCTGCGGATGGTGGTAAGCCGCGAGCGCCGGCAAGCCCAGCACCGCAAAGGCCTGCCGGCACAGCAGCCGGCCGCCCTCGATCGCATACCAGCGCCCCCATGCCTGGGCCGTGAGCCGCGCGCCGATTTCGACTTCGCCGGTGGCCTGCACCGGCATCAGCGAGAAGGTGCCGAGAAATTCCCCGCCCATCGAATCGGCGCGCCAGATGCCCAGGCCACGATGCCTGGCGTAGATCTGGTTGACCCAGGCCACCAGGGCGGCGACGTCGATAAAGCGCGTGGGGCAATCGTCCAGCTGGAACTGGCGCACCTGCGGCTGGGCGTATAGACGGCTAAGCCAGGGAATGTCGCCGTAGCTCAGCTGGCGCAAGCGAATGCGGCGGCTGCGCGCGATTTCCACGCCAGCGGCCGGCGCCATGGGCCGCGCCCTGACCTGCCGTTCCGCCGTATCGCTCATGGCCGTGCCCGAAGTCGATGCTTGCGCGACTCTGACGCGCGGCGGCGGCGCTGGCTAGCTGGGGATTTCCCCAGGCCGCTGCATCACAGCGCGACGAAGCCTTGCGGCGTGAGTCTGACCTCGCGCAAATCGACGCCCATTTTCTGCGCGGTACCGTTGACGCCTTCCTGCAGCCTGGCCAGGCTCATCTGATCGCCCTTACGCTGCAATGCGCTGCGCGTGGACGAGGCGATCATCGCGAGATAGCCGAAGGTCTCGGCCATTTCCTGCTTCTGCGCATCCGGCATGGCGACGAAGCGCGGATTGCGCGCCAGCGCCTGCTGCATGTTGCGGCGGACGGCATCGATGCCCGCGCGGTTCTGGCCGATGCTGCCGTTGTTCACCACTTCCCACGACAGCACCAGGTAGGCGGTGAATGCGTCGGCCACGTTATGGCTGTCGTAGCCGTACTGCTGCAGCAGCGCATCGAACTTCGCCAGCAGGCCTTCGCGCAGCAGCGCCTGGCGGTAGCTGTCCGGCTGGCGGCCGCCGAATTGGCGGGCGATGCGGTCGAGCACCGACCTGCTCACGTCCGCCGAGGGCTGGAATTGCAGGGCGGCGAGATTCGCGGCGCCGCCCTGGCTGGATGCGCCGCCGCGATGCGCCGCCTGACCCTGCTTCAGGATCACGTCGCCCATCACGTTGGAGCCGATCACTGCATTGTTGAGCACCATGCCCTGGCCCATGCCCACCGTGGCGCCGGCGTCGTACTGCGCGTGCGCGGTGCACGCCAGCAGCAACAGCAGCAGCGCGAGCGGGGAACGTTTCATGGGCATGGCTCCAGAAAAACAACGCGGGGGCATGGTAGCCCCCGCGTGTGAACAACCGGTGCAGCCGTTCGATCAGTTCTTGCGCGCCAGCGTGGTCAGGCCGTCGCCGATGGTCTTGATCGAGTTGCTGAAGGAGTTGGACAGGATGCCGAACATCTGCGACTGCGCGGAGAACTCGGCGTTGAGCTGCTGGAATACCTGCGCATCGTCCTTGCCGGTGTGCTGCGACATCTGGTTGGTCAGGTCCACCAGGTGCTGCGCCTGCTGGCCGAGCATCTTGCCCATCGCCTTGGCGATCGCCACCAGCCAGCTTTCGCCGAGGCCGTCGGAGTCCTTGTCGGAACCGCCCTTCAGCGCGCGCATCAGCGACTCGTTGTTGATGATGCTGTTGATGTCCTTGGTCATCGCGTCCTGCAGGTCGCTGCGGAAGCGGTCGGCGTCGCCGGTGTAGGCGCCGTTCGGGCCCTGGTGGTTGGCGGCGGCGATCACGTCGCTGGTGGCCTGCGGCAGCGCGCTGTCGTTCCAGCCGCTGAGCGACGCGGTGTCGCCGGTGAACGAGGCATTGAAAGCGTCGCTGGCGAGGGTGCCGCTGGGGCCGAACTGCTGCGTGATGGCGTTGGTGAAGGCCTCATGGGCGATCTGGCGCACCGCCGAGTTGAACACCAGCGAGGAACCGCCGCTGAGCGAGGTAGCCGTGGCGTCCAGGACGGGGTTGGCGATCGAGTTGAAGCTGATTCCGTGCGACATGGCGATTCCTCTGCATCTAGGGGGAAGGATTGGATGGCCGCTCCGCCGCGCCTTGCCGGCGCCGATGGCCTCGCCCCGTGCAGACCGCCTCCGGGCCGTAGGCGAAGTATCCGCAGGCACCGGACAGCGACCAGCTAGGTCGAACCCTAGATAGGGATATCCCCATGAGTGCCGCGCCCAAGGAATCGCAGGCACAAAAAAACCGCGCCTGGCGCGGTTTCCTGACCGTTCGCCGCTGTCGGCGAAGGAATGAATGGTGGCTAGAGGCGGGATCGAACCGCCGACCTCAGCATTATGAGTGCCGCGCTCTAACCATCTGAGCTACCTAGCCACGGTAAGGTCTTTCGCCCGGCGGGCGCGGAAGCACCGGGGCGAGGGCGCGGAAGTTTAGTCGGCCTTAGCCATGGGTTCAAGTCTCCGGTTCAGGCGTCGCTTGCCGGTGCTTCCGGGGCTGTGGTTGAATCGGTCGCGGGAACAAGGTGTTGCCGGCATCAAGGCAAGCGCCTGACCTAGGAGAAGACATGATCGACGTCGATGGCTACCGTCCGAATGTGGGCATCGTGCTGCTGAATACAGACGGCCGCCTGTTCTGGGCGCGCCGCGTCAATCGTGATGGCTGGCAGTTCCCCCAGGGCGGCATGCGCAGCGACGAGACCCCGCTGGAAGCCATGTACCGCGAGCTGGCCGAGGAAACCGGCCTGAACCCCGCCGACGTCGAAGTGATCGGCGCGACCCGCGGCTGGCTGCGCTACAAGCTGCCCAACCGCTATATCCGCCACCACCAGCGCCCCATGTGCATCGGCCAGAAGCAGGTGTGGTTCCTGCTGCGCCTGGTCGGCAGCGAAGAGGCCTTCTGTCTCGATGGCTGTGAGAAACCCGAGTTCGACCACTGGCGCTGGGTGGATTTCTGGTATCCGGCCAACCACGTGGTGAACTTCAAGCGCCAGGTCTACGAGCGGGCGCTGCGCCAGTTCGCGCCCATGGTCGAGACCCTGCTGAGCATCCAGCTCGGCAACCTGCCCCGGCAGGAAGAGACCGAGCGGCCGGGCGGCGGTCCGGGCTGCCAGGCTGCCTGACTACCTGGCCCGGGCATCCGGGCACGTAAGTTGACAATCATTCGCATTTGCGTTCCCATACGCCACATGTACATCTGCATGTGCAACGCCGTTACCGACCATGACATCCGCCGCGCCGCGGCCGATGGCGTGCATACCTTTGCCGAGCTGCAGGCCCGCACCGGCTGCTCGGATTGCTGCGGCTGCTGCGAGCAGGAAGCGCGCGCCACGCTCGGCAAGGCGGTGGAGCAGGTGCTGCTCCAGCTGCCCATCGTCACCGCTTAATACCGTCCCCACGGCTATGTTGGCGCCCGCGGTTCGCCGCGGGCGCTTTCGTGTGAGCGAAGCATTCCTATTTGCGTTCCATCATGGCGCGGCACGGACCCGTATAGTCGCCAGCTGCAGCGATCAGGAGACAACACCATGAAGGGCGACACCAAGGTCATCGAGTTCCTCAACAAGGTGCTCTACAACGAGCTCACCGCGATCAACCAGTACTTCCTGCATTACCGCATGTTCAAGGACTGGGGCTACGGCGAACTCGCCGAGCACGAGTACAAGGAATCGATCGAGGAAATGAAGCACGCCGACCACCTGATCGAGCGCATCCTGTTCCTCGAAGGCCTGCCCAACCTGCAGCACCTGGGCAAGCTGCGCATCGGCGAGAACGTGCTCGAATGCATCCAGGGCGACCTGGACCTGGAAATGGCCGCGGTGAAGGACCTGCGCGAAGCCATCGCCTACAGCGAAGGCATCGCCGACTACGTCAGCCGCGACATGTTCAAGGGCATCCTGCACGACGAGGAAGAACACATCGACTGGCTGGAAACCCAGCAGAGCCTGATCAAGGACATCGGCGCGGAGCGCTACCTGCAGAGCAAGATGTCCAGCTGATCCGTGACGATCCGGACATAAACGTCCCGGAATTATCGCGAAATGCAGGGAATGGCCGCCGAAGCGTGCGGCCGTTCCTTGACGCTCTTGTCACGCCGCGGCTATACCGTGTTTTTTCCCGGGAAGGCCCCGCATGGCTTCACGTCCACCACCGCGCTTCGTCGTGCGACCGCACGATATGGCCGGCCAGCGCCGCCGCTGGATCTGGCTGGGCGTGGCGTGGTTCGCCAGCGTGCTGCTGGTGGCCCTGGTCACCGGCCTGCTGGTCGGGCATGGCACGCCCGCGGCCAGCGAGCACCGCCAGGTGCAGGCGCTGAGCCGGGAGAACGACGACCTCAAGCAGCAGGTCACCAACCAGCTGCGCGCCGCCCAGGTCAACGACATCGCCAACCGCTCGCTGCGCACCACGCTGGCCGAGCGCGAAGAGGAAATCAGCGGCCTGCGCGCCGACCTCGACTTCTACGGCCGCCTGGTCGGCGGCGACGCCCAGCGCGGCGGCCTGCGCATCCAGAGCGTGCGGGTGCAGCCGATCGAAGGCACCCAGGGCTGGAACCTCACCGTCTCGCTCACCCAGAACGCCAAGCGCGGCGAAGACACCAGCGGCACCGCCACGCTCAGCGTGGAAGGCCTGCGCGGCGACAAGGTGGTGCGGCTGGACTGGGCCGCGCTCGGCGACACCGCGCAGAAGGACGGCCTGCCGTTTCGCCTCAAGTATTTCCAGGAACTGCACGCCACCATCGTGCTGCCGGCGGATTTCCGCCCCAATCGCGTGTACGTCAGCGCGCAGCCCGCGGGCGACGATGCGGTCAGCCGCACGGTCGCCTGGACCGATGCCGTCGGCGGCACTCTCACCAAACCAGGGGATTCCCATGCTCAACCGTAAGCAGCGCACCGAGCGCACCAGCAGCAGCACCTCCCACGACACCAGCCTGATCGCCCGCGGCACGGTGATCCAGGGCGACCTGCGCTTCAATGGCGCGCTGCACCTGGACGGCCGCATCGAAGGCGCCGTGCTGGGCGAAGGCCCGGATGCCGTGTTCACCTTGAGCGAATCGGGCCAGGTGCACGGCGACATCCGCGTGCCCCACGCCATCATCAACGGCCAGGTGCAGGGCGACATCCACATCGAGGAGCGCCTGGAACTGGCGCCGCAGGCGCGCATCCACGGCGACGTGCACTACAAGACCCTGGAAATGGCCGCTGGCGCCCAGGTCAACGGCCGCATGTCGCACCGCACCGGCGAGGCCCCGCGCGAGCTGCCGTCGCCGGAAGAACTGGGCGAACCCGTTCCCGCCTGAGGCCGGCCCGAAACGCGGTATCCTTGCGCATCGCCCGCCGCAGCCCCATGTGATCGCGATGGATACCGTCGTTCCCTTCCCCACCGTTCCCGACTACCGCAGCGCCGGCGCACCGCTGGTGTTCACCGAGGCCGCCGCGCACAAGGTGCGCGAGCTGATCCAGGAAGAAGGCAATCCTTCGCTGAAGCTGCGCGTCTACATCACCGGCGGCGGCTGCTCGGGCTTCCAGTACGGCTTCACCTTCGACGAGGCCCAGGCCGAGGACGACTTCGCGCTGGAGCGCGAGGGGGTCACCCTGCTGGTGGATCCGCTCTCGCTGCAATATCTCACCGGCGCCGAGATCGACTACGCGGAAAACCTCAGCGGCTCGCAGTTCGTGATCCGCAATCCCAACGCCAAGACCACCTGCGGCTGCGGCTCCTCCTTCTCCGCCTAAAGGCCTCCCGGGCATGGACAGCAAGACCTTGCCGCGGCCCAACACCTTCGCCGGCCTCAGCCTGATCCTGGACCGCGTCGCCGAGCGGCGCGAGGAACTGGCCTGGGTGGCCGAACAGGGCGCCTCGCCCGAAGCGCGCTACCTGCTGCTGGACGGCCTGGGCGAAACCTATCTGCGCAAGGACGGCGAAGCGCTGCGCTGGCTCGATGCCGCCGAGCGCGCCAGCCTGCTCGGCGACATCGACGCCAGCCTGCTCGGCTTCGCCGACGACCGTCCGCACTTCGTGCTGGCGCTGGACGACGCCGAACGCGCCGCCGCGCTGGAAATCCCGCTCGACGCCCGCCGCGCCAACCTGCGCGATGCCGGCCTGCGCCTGCCCGCCGACGAGGCCGGCCTGTTCGCCTACGCCAAGGGCCTGGCGCACTGGCAGCGCGAGACGCGCTACTGCGCGCGCTGCGGCGCGCCGCTGGTGCTGGTCGCTTCCGGCCATCGCGCGCAATGCACCAACGCCGACTGCGGCCGCCTGCACTTCCCGCGCACCGACGCGGCGATCATCGTGCTGGTGGAACACGAAGGCGCCTGCCTGCTCGGCCGCCAGGCCGGCTGGCCGCCGGGGCGCTATTCCACCCTGGCCGGCTTCGTCGAACCCGGCGAGGCGCTGGAAGACGCGGTGCGCCGCGAAGTCGCCGAGGAATCCGGCGTGGTGGTGGGCGAGGTGCATTACCACTCCTCGCAGCCGTGGCCGCTGCCGGCCTCGCTGATGGTCGGCTTCATGGCCAAGGCAGTGTCGCCGGCGATCCGCCTGCGCGACGACGAACTCGAAGACGCCCGCTGGTTCACCCCGCGGCAGATCGTGGACGGCCTCAACGACGGCAGCTTCCTGCCGTCGCCGCGCCTGTCGGTGTCGTACCACCTGCTCGCGCATTGGCTGCAGTGGCGCGCGGGGCTGGACCTCGACACGCTGGTCGAACAGGCGCACGCGGCGCGGACCACGCCGGCGCGCTGAAGCCGCGCATCACCAACGACGTATAAAGAAAGGCCTGCCCGCCAGGCGCACGGCTGTCGCACGCTCCTCGCTACAATGCGGCCAACGCAAGGGAGTCCCACCGATGGCCGTCAGCCTGCTCACCGCTCTTATCGCCCTCGGCCTGCTGCATCTGCAGCCGGCGCTCGCGCACTGGCGCGGCGACGGCGGCTTCCGGCGCTGGGTGGCGCAGCTGGGCGACGCCAGCGGCGCCGGCCGCACGGTGATCGCGCTGGCCGTGCCAGTGGTGCTGTGCCTGCTGGCGATCTGGCTGATCAGCCTGCTGCCGATGCGCGACCTGGTGCTGCTGGTGTTCTCGCTCGCGGTGCTGCTGTACTGCTTCGGGCCGCATGCCTACGAAGCGGATCTGGAAGCGATCCTCAAGGCGCCGGACGGCGTCAGCCGCCAGGCCGCCGTGCAGGCGCTGTCGGACGAGGGCGAACCGATCGCCTGGAACGCCGTCGCGGTCGGCGAAGCCGTCGCCTACGCCGCGCTGCGCCGCCGCTTCGGCGTGCTGTTCTGGTTCTTCGTGCTCGGCCCGGCCGGCGCGCTGCTGTACCGGCTGGCGCAGACGCTGCGCAGCGACGCCACCCTGCGCCTGGACACCGACGCGCAATCCATGGCCCGCCGCATCGCCCACGGCCTGGACTGGGTGCCCGCGCAGCTGATGGTGTTCACCCTGGCCCTGGTCGGCCACTGGGACGCGGTGATCGGCGCCTGGCGCCAGTGGCACCAGCAGGCCATTCCCGGCAGCTGGCTGCGCGAAGGCCCCGGCTTTCTGGGCGCCGCCGCGCGTGCCGATATCGAGGTGGATATCGAAGCCGGCGACGGCTATGCCGAGGAACGCATCGACGTGCTCGGCGAACTGCGCCGCCTGCGCGGCGCGCTGCTGCGCGCGCTGCTGGCGTGGATGAGCGTGGTGGCGCTGATCGTGCTGGCCGGCTGGCTGCACTGAGCCGCCGGCTCGCGCTTCAGGCCTTGTCGCCGCGCAGTTCGCGCACCCGCGCTTCCAGCACCGACAGCTGCGCCTCGGCGGGCGCAAGCGGTTCGCCGATCACCAGCTCCACCCGCGCACGGAAACGCCGCGGCAGCCGCGCGCGCCGCAGCATGTTGTCGCGCCGGCTCCACACGCTGCCCCACAGTCCACGCAGCGCCATCGGCACCACCGGCACCGGACGCTGCTGCAGGATGTGCGCGACGCCGGGACGGAACGTCGCCACCTCGCCATCCTTGGTCAGCCCGCCCTCCGGAAAGATGCACACCACTTCGCCGTCGGCGAGCGCCGCATCCACTTCCTCGTACGCCTTGCGCAGCACCTCGGGGTCTTCCTTCTGCCCCGCGATCGGAATCGCCTTCGCCGTGCGGAACACGAAGTTGAGCAGCGGGATGTTGAAGATCTTGTAGTACATGACGAAGCGCGCCGGCCGGCGCAGGTTCGCCATCAGCAGCAGCGGATCCATGAAGCTCACGTGGTTGCACACCAGCAGCACCGGGCCTTCTTCCGGAATGTGCTGCGTGCCGTCCACGCGCACCCGGTACAGCGTGTTCACCAGCACCCAGGTGATGAACCGCATCAGGAACTCGGGCACCAGGGTGAAGATGTACACCGCCACCGCGATGTTCAGCAACGCCGTCGCCAGGAAGATCTGCGCCGGCGTCAGCCCCGCCGCGCCCAACCCCAGGCCGAAGCCGGAAGCGACGCAGATCCACAGCGCATTGAGAATGTTGTTGCCCGCGATGATGCGCGACAGCTGCTCGCGCGGCGCGCGGCTCTGCACGAAGGCGAACAGCGGCACCACGTAGAAGCCGGCGAACATGCCCACCAGGGTGAGGTCCAGCGCGATGCGCCAGCTGCCGGGCGAATGCAGGAAGGCCGTCCAGTCCAGCCCATGCATCGGCGCCAGGCCGGAGCGCGCGAAGTACAGGTCCACGCCGAACACGGTCAGGCCGAACGCGCCCAGCGGCACCAGGCCCACCTCCACGCGGCGCCCGGACATGCGCTCGCACAGCAGCGAACCGATGCCCGTGCCGATCGAGAACAGCGTCAGCACCAGCGTGTTCACCGAGCCGTCGCCGCCCAGGTTCAACCGCGTGTAGTTCGGCAGCTGCGAGATCAGCACCGTGCCGAAGAACCAGAACCAGGAAATGCCCAGCACCGCGTTGAACACCGCGCGGTCGGCACGGGTCAGCTTCAGCACCTTCACCGTCTCGGTGTACGGATTCCAGCTGAAACGCAGGTCCGGCGCGGTGGCCGGCGCCGACGGAATCTGCCGCGAGGCGAAGTAGCCGATGCACGCCACCAGGATGGTCAGCGACGAAGCCGCCACCGGCCCGAAGCCCACGATCAGCATCAGCGCGTTGCCGGCGATCATGCCGACCAGCATCGCCAGCTGCGTGCCCATTTCCACCAGGCCGTTGCCGCCGACCAGCTCCTGAGGCTTGAGCGCCTGCGGCAGGATCGCGTACTTGATCGGCCCGAACACGGTCGAGTGCAGCCCCATCAGGAACAGCACCACCAGCAGCAGCGACACGTGATGCGTATAGAAGCCGATCGCCGCCAGCAGCATCGCGCCGATCTCGAACAGCTTGACGAAGCGGATGATGCGCGTCTTCTCGTACTTCTCCGCCAGCTGCCCCGCCGTGGCCGAGAACAGGAAGTACGGCAGGATGAACAGCGCCGGCGCCAGGCTGGTGTAAAGCGACACCGTGCGGTCGTCCAGCCCCATCTGGAACGCCACCAGCATGACCATGGCATTGCGGAACGCGTTGTCGTTGAACGCGCCCAGCGCCTGGGTCCAGAAGAACGGCGCGAAGCGGCGGCTGCCCAGCAGGGAAAACTGGCTCATGCAGGTCCTTGGCGTCAGAGCGGTGCGGCATAGCCTAGCCGGAAACCCGGCGGCGCCGGTGGCTACCCTCGCCGCGGCGTATCGGCAAAGATGCGGCAACGAACCGGGGGCGATCGATGAGCGATTCGAAGGACAGGCGTGCGGCGCCTGCGGGCCGGCGCTGACATGCTGGAAGCCATCCTGCAGATCCTGGGCGAACTGCTGTTGCAGCTGTTCGCCGAAACGCTGGCGGAGCTGGGTTTCCACGCCGTGCGCGAACCCTTCCGCCGGCGCCCGCATCCCGTCGTGGCGGTGATCGGGATGCTCCTGCTGGGCGGCCTGGCCGGCGGCTTGAGCCTGCTGGTCATGCCGGGCCACCTGGCGCACACCCAAACGCAGCGCCTGGCCAGCCTGGTGCTGGTGCCCGTCCTCGCCGGCGGCGCGATGATGCTGTTCGGTTACTGGCGCCAGCGCCGCGGCGATGCGCCGCTGCGCATCGACCGGTTCGCCTATGGCTACGTGTTCGCGCTGGCGATGGCGCTGGTGCGCTACTACCTCGCGCACTGAGCGGCGTAGGTTGGGGTGAGCCAGAGGCGAACCCCAACGGTTCGATGAGCCTGGCCATGTTGGGGTTCGCCTTTGGCTCACCCCAACCTACACGCTCAGCGGTGCAGCGCGCGGTGCGCGATGTCGCGCCGGCAGAACGCGCCGTCGAAATGCACCTTCGACACCGCCGCATAAGCCTGCTCGCGCGCCGCCGCGATGTCCTTGCCCAGCGCGCATACCGTCAGCACGCGGCCGCCGGCCGTCACCGGCTGGCCTTGCGCATCGAGCTTCGTGCCTGCGTGGAAAACCTTGGCGTCCGGACCGGACACGGCATCCAGCCCGGTGATCGCATCGCCGCTGCGCACCTTGCCCGGATAGCCGCCCGCGGCCATCACCACGCCGATCGAAGGGCGCGGGTCCCAATGCGCGGTGGTGTGGCGCAGCTCGCCGTCCAGCGCGGCTTCGATCAGCTCGACCAGGTCGGACTTCAGCCGCAGCATGATCGGCTGCGTTTCCGGGTCGCCGAAGCGCACGTTGAATTCGATCACCTTCGGCGCGCCGCTCTGGTCGATCATCAGGCCGGCATAGAGGAAGCCGATGAACGGCGCGCCCTCGGCGGCCATGCCGTGCAGGGTCGGCTCGATCACTTCCTTGAGGATGCGGCGCTCCACCTCCGGCGTCACCACCGGCGCGGGCGAGTACGCGCCCATGCCGCCGGTATTGGGGCCGAGGTCGCCCTCGTCGCGGCGCTTGTGGTCCTGGCTGCTGGCCATGGGCAGGGCGTGGCTGCCGTCGCTCATCACGATGTAGCTGGCTTCCTCGCCGTCGAGGAATTCCTCGATCACCACGCGCGCCGAAGCATCGCCGAAGCTGTGCGCGCCGAGCATGTCGTGCAGCGCGAGTTCGGCGTCGGCCAGCGTGAGCGCCACCACTACGCCCTTGCCGGCGGCCAGGCCGTCGGCCTTGATCACGATCGGCGCGCCGTGCTTGCGCACATAGGCCAGCGCCGGTTCCAGCTGGGTGAACACCGCGTAGCGCGCGGTGGGAATGTTGTGGCGGAGCAGGAAATCCTTGGCGAAGGCCTTGGAGCCTTCCAGCTGCGCGGCGACCGCGCGCGGCCCGAAGATGCGCAGGCCGGCGGCGCGGAACTTGTCGACCACGCCGGCCACCAGCGGCACTTCGGGGCCGACCACGGTCAGCTCGACTTTCTCCTCGCGCGCCAGCTTGAGCAGGCCGTCCAGGTCGGTCACCGCCACGTCCGCGTTGCGCAGGCCGCGCTCGCGCGCCGTGCCGGCGTTGCCGGGCGCGACGATCACCTCGCTCACGCGCGGCGACTGCTTGAGCTTCCACGCCAGCGCGTGTTCGCGACCGCCGTTGCCGATGACCAGAACTTTCATGCCTTGCTCCACTACGAAGGGATGCGCCTGCACGGCGCAGCGCGACATTGTAGCGGGCGGGACCGCCCAGGCGGCCCTCAGCGGCCGATCAGCTCCATCAGCGCGCTGCGCGGCAGCTTGCCGGTCTCGTTGCGCGGCAGCGCGTCGACCAGGCGCAGCGGGCGCGGCAGGAACACCGGTTCCACCGAGCCGCGCAGGGCTTCCAGGATGCCGTGCTCGTCCAGCCCCGGCGCCACCGCCAGGGCGGCGATGCGCTTGACGCCGATGGCGTCGCCGTCGAGCTGGAACACCACGCCGTCGCGCACGCCCGGCACCGCCAGCAGGCGGCGGGTGAGATCGCCCAGCGAAGCGCGCTTGCCGGCGATTTCCAACAGGTCCGCATGGCGGCCGCACAGGCGGAAGCGGCGACCCTCGTCCTGCAGGGCGACGATGTCGGCCAGGGCGATCGGCTGGTCCAGCTGCGGCGCGTCGACCAGGGTGCCGTCCGGCTGCGGATGCAGGCGCACGCCGTCGTACAGCGTCCAGGGCTCGTCCGCGGCGGCGCGGCGCGAGGCGATCACGCAGGTTTCGGTGGAGCCGAACACTTCCAGCAGCGGCGCGCCGAAGCGCTGTTCCGCGGCGGCGGCCAGCTCCGCCGGCATCGGCGCGGTGGCCGACATCATGGCGGCGATCGGCGGCAACGCGACGCCGGATTCGATCAGGGCGCGCAGATGGATCGGCGTGATCACCAGCACGCGCGGGCCGCGCGTCTGCGCCAGCGCGTCGGCCACGTCGGCCGGGAAGAACGGCCGCGCCGCATGCACGCCCACGTCGCCCAGCAGCGGCAGCAGCACCGAGGCCTCC
This sequence comes from Dyella sp. SG609, assembly GCF_012275375.1. Classification (GTDB taxonomy): domain Bacteria; phylum Pseudomonadota; class Gammaproteobacteria; order Xanthomonadales; family Rhodanobacteraceae; genus Dyella_D; species Dyella_D marensis. The sequence goes on from NZ_JAAZQJ010000005.1 coordinate 361,100, forward strand.
ATGCCGTACATGTGCTGCGGCGGCACCGTGGCCACCACGTCGAAACGCGGGCCGACGACGGCGCGCAGCGCGCGCATGTTGCCGGCGTTGCTGGCGTGGAAGCTGCGCCAGGTCTTCGGGTAGGCCTTCGGCACGCCGGTGGAACCGGAGGTGTAGCCGATCGCCACCACCTGCTCGGCCGGAATCAGCGGCGCCGGCGTTTCGCCGTCGGCGGCGGGCGCGTCCAGCACGGGCATCAGGCGGTAGCCGGGCGGTGGGGCATCCAGCGCCAGTTCGCCCAGCGCGTAGCTGCCCGGGTGCGCCGCCATCACTTCCATCACCGCCTGCGGCTGGCGCGAGGACGGCAGCAGGTTGGCCTGGCCGCGCAGCGCGATGGCGCAGAACGCGACCAGGAAGGCGTAGCGGTCATCGCACAAGTTCACCGCCGCGGTGGCGGTGGGCAGCCCGGCCGCCACCTGCTGCACGTGCGCCAGGAACTGCGCGGCGCTCACCGCCCCGGCGCCGCGCCAGGCCACCGTGCGCGCCGCATGGCCGGCCACCAGCAGCGGCAGGCCGGTGCTGGCCGGATCGTGGCGGTAGCTGTCGTAGACAATGGCCAAGCGGTGTTCTCCCCGTACTGTTCACCGGCAACGCATCCATGGAGCCGCCCCGGAAAACCGGGCCGACGGAATGGATCGCGGATTGGGCCCGGCGAGGCTCTTCCCATCCTCGCGACCGCCGCTGAATACCTCCCCACTGGCGCCGGTAGCGTCCAGAGCGTATTCAGGCGGGCCGGCGAGCCGGCTCGGGTCAGGCGCGGATGATAGCGCCCGTGAGCGCGTCGCGGATCACCGTGGGCCGCTCCAGGCCGCCCAGCGGAGCGTCCAGCAGGCCGTCCAGCGCGGCGCCGAAGTAGCGCTCCACCGCCGCCGCGGAACGGGCCGGCGGCTGGCCGTGCGGGTTGGCGCTGGTCGACACCAGCGCGCCGCCGAAGGCGCGGCACAGCGCGGCGGCGGGCTCGTGCGCGGTGACGCGCAGGGCGATGCCGCTGTGGGCGCCGGCCACCCATTCGGGCACTTCGGCCGAGCGCGGGAAGATCCAGGTATTCGGTCCGGGCCAGCTCGCGCGGACCTGCTCCATCACTTCATCGGGCACCGCGGCGCGGGCGATGTAGCGCTCGACCTGGGCGAAGTCAGCCGCGATCAGCAGCACGCCCTGGGTAGGCGGGCGCTGCTTCAAGGCGAAGATCTGCTCGAACGCCGCGCGGTCATGCGGATCGCAGCCCAGGCCGAACACCGCCTCGGTGGGATAGGCCAGCACGCCGCCGCCGCGCAGGAGCGCGGCGGCATCGTCGAGCTGATCGAGCGCGAAGTGCCGGGCCACTCAGGCCTTGGCCTTGCCTGCGGGCTTCTTCGCGGCGGCTTTCTTGGTGGCGGTTTTCTTCGCCGCGGTTTTCTTGGCTGCCGTCTTGGTGGCCGTCGTCTTCTTGGCCGCGGCCTTCTTCACCGCCGGTTTTTCCGCCGGAGCCTTCTTGGCGGCCGCCTTTTTCGCTGCCGGCGCGGCCTTCTTCGCCGCTGCCTTCCTGGCGCCGCCGCGGCCCTTCTTCACCGGCGCCGCGGCGAGCAGTTCGATGCATTGCGCCTCGGTCAGGGTCTTCGGGTCCTGGTCCTTCGGGATGCGCGCGTTCTTCTCGCCGTCGGTGATGTAGGGACCGAAGCGGCCGTTGAGCACCTGCACGCCGTTGCCGAAGTCCTGGATCACGCGGTTGGCGATCAGCTCCAGCTTCTCCTGCACGATCTGCAGCGCGCGCGGCAGCTCGATGGTGTAGGGGTCGTCCTCGGCCTTGAGCGAGGCATAGGTACTGCCCTGCTTCACGAACGGGCCGAAGCGGCCCACGCCCACCGACACCTCGTCGCCGTTCTCGGCCTGGCCGAGCTTGCGCGGCAGCTTGAACAGCTCCAGCGACTCTTCCAGGGTGATGGTGTGCATGCTCTGGCCCGGACGCAGGCTGGCGAACTGCAGCTTCTCGTCGGTGTCCTTGTCGCCGATCTGCGCATACGGCCCATAGCGGCCCAGGCGCACCGACACCGGCTTGCCGGTCTTCGGATCCGTGCCCAGCTCGCGCGCGCCGGTGGCCTCGCTGCGGTCGACGGTCTCGGTCTTTTCCTCGACCTGCTGCTTGAACGGCTGCCAGAAACGCTCCATCAGCGGCACCCAGGCTTCCTCGCCGCGGCTCACCGCGTCGAGCTCGTCCTCGAGCTTGGCGGTGAAGTCGTAGTCGACGTAGCGGGTGAAGTGCTGGGTCAGGAACTTGCTCACCGCGCGGCCCACGTCGGTGGGCTTGAAGCGGCGGCTGTCCAGCAGCACGTATTCGCGGTTGAGCAGCACCTGGATGATGCTGGCGTAGGTCGACGGACGGCCGATGCCGTGTTCTTCCAGCGACTTCACCAGGCTCGCTTCGGAATAGCGCGGCGGCGGCTCGGTGAAGTGCTGGTCGGCCAGGATGTCGTGCAGCGCGACCTGCTCGCCCTTTTCCAGCCTGGGCAGGCGGCGGCCTTCGTCGTCGTCCTCGGCGCTCTTCTGGTCGCGGCCTTCCTCGTACACGGCCAGGAAGCCCGGGTCGACCACGGTGGTGCCGGTGGAGCGGAAGCCCGCCTCACCGCCCTGGGCATGCGGCAGGGCGAAATCCACCGACACGGTGTTGAGCGTGGCGTGGATCATCTGGCAGGCGACGGTGCGCTTCCAGATCAGCTCGTACAGCTTGCGCTGCTCGTCGTTGAGGTACGAAGCCACCTCGCGCGGCGTGTACATGGCCGAGGTCGGGCGGATCGCCTCGTGCGCTTCCTGCGCGTTCTTGGACTTGGACTTGTAGACCTGCGGATGGTCCGGCAGCGCCTTGTTGCCGTAGTCGCGCGCAATCAGCTGGCGCAGCTCGCCCACGGCGTCCTCGGACAGCGCCACCGAGTCGGTACGCATATAGGTAATGAGGCCGACGTTGCCCTCGCTGCCCAGCGACACGCCCTCGTACAGCCCCTGCGCCACCTTCATGGTGCGGCTGGTGGAGAAACCGAGCTTGCGCGCGGCCTCCTGCTGCAGGGTGGAGGTGGTGAACGGCGGCGCCGGGCGGCGCTTGCGCTCCTTGCTGCCGACGTCGCTGACGGTGAGGCGGCCGTGCGCGGCTTCCTTCAGCGCCGCGCGGGCAGCCATGGCGTCGGCCTCGTTGGTGAGGTCGAACTGCTCGAACTTCTTGCCGTACAGGCGGGTGAGGCGCGCGCTGAAGTCGCCCTCGGGGTGGCGCAGCGCGGCTTCGACGGTCCAGTACTCGCGGGCGACGAAGGCTTCGATCTCTTCCTCGCGCTCCACGATCATGCGCAGCGCCGGGCTCTGCACGCGGCCGGCGGACAGGCCGCGCTGCACCTTGCGCCACAGCACCGGCGACAGGTTGAAGCCGACCAGGTAGTCCAGCGCGCGGCGCGCCTGCTGGGCGTCGACCAGGTCGTGCGAGAGCTGGCGCGGCTGGGCCACGGCGGCCTTGATCGCCTTGGGGGTGATCTCGGAGAACACCACGCGGTGCAGCTGCTTGCCCTTGGTCAGGCCGCGCTGCTGCAGGATCTCGCTGATATGCCAGCTGATCGCCTCGCCTTCGCGATCCAAGTCGGTCGCGAGGTAGATGTCGTCGGCCGCCTGGGCCGCCTTGGCGATGGCATCGACGTGTTTCTGATTGCGCTCGATGATCTCGTAGGCCATGGCGAAACCATGGTCCGGATCGACCGCGCCCTCCTTCGGCTTCAGGTCACGCACGTGACCGTAGGAGGCCAGGACCTGGAAGTCCTTGCCCAGGTACTTGTTGATCGTCTTGGCCTTGGCGGGCGACTCGACGATGAGCAGATTCTTTGCCATGCAGCGGGGTTTCCAGAAGCCAACGGCCCGCACTTTGGCGGGCCTTCTTTATTTAGTTAAAGGCATGCCGCGCCAACGCCGTCAAGCTCGGTCTCGTGAAAACGAGGCATGGAGCCATTTCGGCCATCCGGCCCGGCTAGCCCGGCAGGCGCTGGTAGCGATTGCCCGGCAGGCTGCCGACCACGCCCTCCAGCTCCAGCATCAGCAGCATGGACGACAAGGCGGCGGCGGACTGCCCGGTACGGCCGGCCAGCTCGTCCAGGCTGGCCGGGTCGTGGCCCAGGGCGGCCAGCAGCTGGCCGTACTCCGGGTCGCCGCTCCAGCCCGCCTGGGCGGCCTGAACGGCCCGGCCCGGTGGCGCATCCTGCAGCCGCGCCGCCAGTTCCGCGCCCAGCGCGCGCGCCTGCGGCGCCAGCACCTCGGCCACTTCGGCCGCCGTTTCGACCAGCCGGGCGCCGTCGCGGATCAGCTGGTGGCAGCCACGGGACTGCGGATTATGGACGGAGCCGGGCAGCGCGAATACCTCCCGCCCCTGCTCGCCGGCCAGGCGGGCGGTGATCAGCGAGCCCGATTCCAGGTCCGCCTCGACCACCAGGGTGCCCAGGGCCAGGCCCGACAAGATGCGGTTGCGCCGCGGGAAATGCCCCGCCACGGCCGGCGTGCCCAGCGGGAATTCGCTGACCAGGACGCCTTCCTGCGCGATCCGGTGCGCCAGGGCGAGATGCTTGCGCGGATAGACCCGGTCCAGGCCCGTGCCCACTACCGCCACCGTGGGCCGGCCGGCATCCAGCGCGCCCAGGTGGGCCGCGCCGTCGACGCCGTCGGCCATGCCGCTGGTCACCACGAAGCCGGCCACGGCGAGGTCCCGCGCGAACGCCCGCGCCTGCGCCAGCCCGCCGGCGGTGGCGCCGCGCGAGCCGACGATCGCCACCTGCGGGAACAGCAGCAGCCCGGCGTCGCCGCTGACGAACAGCGCGGCGGGCGGGTTCGGGATCGCCTCCAGCAGGGGCGGGAAATCCGCCTCGGTGCAGCACAGCAGGCGATGCCCCGGCTGGGCCAGCCAGTCCAGGTCGGCGGCGATCAGGGCTTCGTCCGGCCGCTCCAGCCAGGCCACTGCATCTGCGCCCAACGCCGCCGCACGCCGCGGCGCATGCGCCAGCACGGTCTCGATGCGCCGGTCGTGGGCCAGCAGCCATTGACGGAGGGTGGAAGGCCCCAGGCCGGGAGTGCGCAGCAGGACCAGCCAGGCGCGCCATGCGTCGGTTTCGCTCATCCGTGCAGTTTATGGGCCGCGCAAACGAAAACGGCGCGGACGATGCCGCGCCGTTGTGTCAGCCGATGCCGATGCGCTTACTCAGGCATCGTCAGGCGGTCGCCCATCGAGATCGGCTTGATGCCGTCCATGACCAGGCCGTAGCTGACCTTGTCGAAGGTGCGGAACACCATCACGTGGCCGACGAATTCCTCCGGCAGGGTCACCGCCTTGCCGGTGCCGCGGCGCCAGCTGTCGCTGGCCACGTCGTCGTTGATGGTCTCGCCCGGATGCACGATCGAGAAGGTCTGGCCGTTCTCCACGCCGTCCTTCGCGCCGATCGACATCGCCACCACCTGGTGCGGGCCCACGGCCTCCAGCGCGTCGGTGAAGGCGATCACGCGGGAGTTGTCCGGCACCGACTTCGGCGCATGCGGGTAGTAGTACGGGTCGTAGGGCTTGTCGTCGATCGGCATGATGCGATCGCCCTTGCGGATCTCCTGGGTGGAATCCAGCAGCAGCAGGGTGGAGACGTCGCCGGTGCGCAGCGTTTCGGCATTGCCGATCACCGTCACTTCGGTGCCCAGGTCGGTGCCGGTGCCGTAGTGGTGGTCGTTGCGGAATTCTTCGCGCCACGGGGTGGTGACCACCGAGGCGTCGTCGTCCAGCTCATGGCCGACCATCGGGTACGGCTCGCTGCGGTCGTCCTGGTTGAAGCCGCGGAAGGTATGCGTCGGGCGCACGATCGCCCAGCGCTGGCCCGGCTCGGACTTGAGATTGCGCGCGTAGATGTTCTGGCCGACGGTGCCGCGCAGGCGAGCTTCCTCGAAGCCCATCACGTACGGCGACTGCTTCACCTCGTCCGAGTTCATCACGCGCGTTTCCTTCAGGAACATGCGCAGCGCGGACAGCGGGATGGCGGGGATCGGCTCGCCTTCGGCGCGCACGCGCGGCTGCAGGCCAAGGCGCGGACCGTTGATGAAGGAAAGATTGAGCACGTCGCCCGGATAGATCAGGTGCGGGTTCTGCACCTGCGGGTTCGCCTGCCAGATCTCCGGCCACAGCCAGGGCTTGGAGAGGAAGCGCGCCGAAATGGCCCAGAGCGTGTCGCCCTTGCGCACGGTGTACGAATCGGGGTGGTCCGAGCGCAATTGAGCGCCGGCAGCGTAAACGGCGACAGTGACCAGCATGCCGGCCAGCAGCCCGATGGACTTTCTAATCATAAACGGGATTCCCCCATCCCCCGATGCTCGGCGGAGTGTAACCGATGGTTTAACGCCCGCAACCAGAGCCAGTTGGCAGAATCCTCTGCCAGACACGGGGTTGCCGACGTACAATAAGGCTCATTCTAGATCGCGCCCGGGCTGGGTTTTCACCGATTCGCCCGCATTTTTGGCGCCGAGGTGTACACCAAATGTCGACCCTGACCATTCTCGAATTCCCCGACCCCCGCCTGCGCACCAAGGCCGAGCCCGTGCGCCTGTTCGACGCAGAACTCAAGCAGTTCGTCGCCGACATGTTCGAAACCATGTATGCCGCCAACGGCGTCGGCCTGGCCGCCACCCAGGTCAACGTGCACCGGCGCGTGCTGGTGGCGGACATGAGCGACGGGCGCGACGAGCCGCTGGCCCTGATCAATGCCGAAATCCTGGAAAAGGACGGCTCCCAGGTGTACCAGGAGGGCTGCCTGTCCTTCCCCGGCATCTATGCCGACGTGACCCGCGCGCTGAAGATCAAGGTCAAGGCGCAGGACGCCGACGGCAAGGAGTTCGTGCTCGACGTGGAAGGCCCGCTGGCGGTGTGCATCCAGCACGAGATGGATCACCTGGCCGGCAAGGTGTTCGTCGATTACCTGTCGCCGCTGAAGCGCTCCATGCTGCTCAAGCGCCTGGACAAGCAGCGCAAGCAGGCGGCCAGCGCTTGACGGGCGCGCCCTTGCGCGTCGTCTTCGCCGGCACGCCCGAGTTCTCCGTCCCCTGCCTGGAAGCCTGCCGCGCCAGCGGCGCCGAGGTCGTTGCCGTGTATACGCAGCCGGACCGCCCCGCGGGCCGCGGCCGCAAGCTCACGCCCAGCCCGGTGAAGCAGGCCGCGCTGGCCGCCGGCATCCCGGTGGAACAGCCCGAATCGCTCAAAAGCCAGGAAGCGCGCGACACGCTCGCTGCCTGGCGGGCCGACCTGATGGTGGTGGTCGCCTACGGCCTGATCCTGCCGCGCAAGGTGCTGGCCCTGCCGCGCCTGGGCTGCTGGAACGTACATGCCAGCCTGCTGCCGCGCTGGCGCGGCGCCGCGCCGATCCAGCGCGCGATCCTGGCCGGCGACACCGAAAGCGGCGTGGACCTGATGCAGATGGAAGCGGGCCTGGACACCGGCCCCGTGCTGCTGGAGCGCCGCACGCCGATCGAACGCGCCGACACCGGCGGCAGCCTGCACGACCGCCTCTCGGCGCTGGGCGCCGAGGTGCTGGCCGAAGGCCTGCGCCGCGCCATGGCCGGCGAAACGCCGAGCCCGCGCGCGCAACCGGAAGACGGCGTCACCTACGCGCACAAATTGGATAAGGCCGAGGCGAAGCTGGATTTCCAGCGCGACGCGCTCAGCCTGGAACGCCAGGTCCGCGCCTTCGATCCCTGGCCCGTCGCCGAAGGCGAGATCGCCGGCGAGCCGCTGCGCATCTGGGCCGCCGAAGCCATCGCGCGCGACCACGCCGCCGCCCCCGGCAGCGTGCTGTCCGCCGGCCGCGACGGCATCGAGATCGCCTGCGGCGAAGGCGCCCTGCGCGTGACCGCGCTGCAGCGTGCCGGCGGCAAGCGCATCGGCGCGGCCGACTATCTCAATGCGCGGCCCGAACTGCGCAGCGCCCGATGACCGATACCCGCGCCCTGGCCGCCCAGGCCCTCGCCGAAGTCGCCCTGCGCGGCGCCTCGCAGCGGGACGCCACCGAGCGCTACGCCCCGCGCCTGCCCGACCCGCGCGACCGCGCCCTGTTCACCGCCCTGGTCAGCGACGGCGCGCGCTGGTGGCTGCGCTTCGACGCCGCCATCGACCGCCTGCTGGAGAAACCGCTGCGCCAGAAGGAGCCGGCCGTGCACGCCCTGCTGGTGCTGGGCCTGGTGCAGCTGGAGATCCTGGAGCTGCCCGACTACGCCGCCGTCGCCGCCACCGTGCAGGCGGCGCGCGCGCTGCAGCGGCCGCGCATGGCCGGGCTGGTCAACGCCGTGCTGCGCCGCTGGCAGCGCGAGCGCACCGAGCTGCTGGCCGCGCTTGACGCCAAGCCGCAGACCCGCCACGCCCACCCCGCCTGGCTGGCCAAGGCTATCGCCCGCGACTGGCCGGAACAGGCCGACGCGGTGATGGCCGCGAACAATATCGAGCCGCCGCTGATGCTGCGCGCCAACCGCCGCCGCAGCGGCCGCGACGACCTGCTCGAACGCCTGCGCGCCGCCGGCTATACCGCCGAGGCCCACGCCTGGCTGGCCGACGGCATCGTGCTGCCGCACAGCGCCGACGTCACCCGCATGCCCGGCTTCGCCGAAGGCCATTTCGCCGTGCAGGACGGCGCCGCCCAGGCCGCGGCGGATCTGGCCGAGGTGCGCGACGGGCTGCGCGTACTCGACGCCTGCGCCGCCCCCGGCGGCAAGGCCTGCCATCTGCTCGAACGCGCCCGGCTCGACCTGATCGCGCTCGAATCCGACGCCGGCCGCGCCAGGCGCATCGGCCAGAACCTCGACCGCCTCGGCCTCGACGCCGACGTGGTGATCGGCGACGCCGGCGCCCCGGATACCTGGTGGGATGGCCGTCCGTTCGACCGCATCCTGATCGATGCCCCCTGCTCGGCCACCGGCGTCCTGCGCCGCCGGCCGGACGTGCGCCTGCACCGCCGCGACAGCGACATCGCCGCGCTGGCCGCGCAGCAGCGCCGCATCCTGCAGGCGCTGTGGCCGCTGCTGGCGCCGGGCGGACGGCTGGTCTACGTGACCTGCTCGCTGCTGAAGGCGGAAAACGAAGCGGTGGTCGGCGCATTCCTGGCCAGCCAGCCCGAAGCAAGGGCGGCCGCGTTCACCCTGCCCGCGGGGCAGGCGGCGGCGCTGGGCTGGCAGGTTCTCCCCGGGGATGGGGACCTCGACGGCATGTACTATGCCGTGCTCGAACGGGCCTGACCGGCGCGCCTAAGCGCCCGATAAGGCGCCCGGCCTAAAAAAACGCTACACCCATCGCTACGTCGCGGCGCCGCCGCCGGAAGTCCACGCATGCCCGTTGCCTCGCAAGCCACTCCCCAGGAACGCCGCTATTTCTGGCTGCTGCTGATCTTCGCCGTGGTGGTGATCGGCGCCGGCATCGGCCTGCGCGACCCGTGGCCGTCGGACGAGCCGCGCTTCACCCTGGCCGCCAAGCAGATGGTGGAAAGCGGCGACTGGCTGTTCCCGCATCGCGGCAGCGAGCTGTATTCGGACAAGCCGCCGATGCTGATGTGGACCGAAGCGGCCAGCTACACGGTGCTGCGCAGCTGGCGCGCGGCCTTCCTGCTGCCGTCGCTGCTGGCCGCGCTGGGCACCCTGCTGCTGGTCTACGACCTGGGCCGGCGGCTGTGGAACCGGCAGGCCGGCCTGTATGCGGCCGCGGCGCTGCTGGTGAGTTTCCAGTTCGTCTACCAGGTGAAACGCGCGCAGATCGATCCGCTGGTGATGTTCTACATCACCGCGGCGAACTGGGGCCTGCTGGTGCATCTGCTCAAGGGCCCGAACTGGCGCGCGTTCTGGTTCGGCTGTTTCTGCGCGGGCCTGGGCGTGATCACCAAGGGCGTGGGCGTGCTCGCGCTGTTCATGCTGCTGCCCTACCTGGTGGCATGGCGCGGCGGCTGGGACGGCGTGTCGCGCATGGGGCCGGGCGCATGGTGGCGCTGGCCGCTGGGCCTGGTGGCGCTGCTGGCGGCGATCGCGCTGTGGCTGGTGCCGATGCTGCTGGGCGCGAAGGCGCACGGCAACGATCCGGCCTATACGGCTTATGTCAACGACATCCTGTTCCACCAGACCGCCGGCCGCTACAGCAAGTCGTGGGACCACCACCATTCGCCGTTCTATTACGTGCCGATCGTGCTGTTCAGCTGGCTGCCGCTGTCGCTCACCTATCCGGGCACGCTGCCGCGCTGGTGGCAGCGGCTGAAGGCGAAGGACGCGCGCATCCTGCTGCCGCTGGGCTGGATCGTGCTGATCCTGGTGTTCTTCGCCATCCCCAAGGGCAAGCGCGACGTCTACATCATGCCGGCGCTGCCGATGCTGGCGCTGATCACCGGCCCCTTCCTGCACGAGCTGCTGCAGAAGCGCTGGCTGCGCATCGCGGGCCTGGTGTTCATCGGCGTGATGGGCGCGGCCATGCTCGGCGTCGGCGCGGCCGCCTTGATCGCGCATCCGAAGTTCGCCACCGAGTTCGCCACCGCACGCGGCTTCGACGACGGCGGCCACGCGCTGTGGTGGATGTTCGTCGCCATCGGCGCCGTGCAGCTGGTGCTGATCGCCGCGCTGCGCCTGCGCCACGCCGTGTGGGCGGTGTGCGGCGGCATGGCGGCGATGTGGCTGGCCTGGGGCCTGTGGGCGTATCCGCTGCTCAACGATTCCAGCTCCGCTGCCGCGCTGATGCAGGACGTGCGTGCGCGCGTGCCGGCCGACGAGGAACTGGGCCTGGTCGCGTGGAAGGAACAGAACCTGCTGATGCTCGACCGTCCCGCCACCGACTTCGGCTTCACCGTGCCCTGGCACGAGCAGTACGTGGCGGCGGTGAAGTGGCAGGCGCAGGCGCCGGCGCACCGCTGGCTGTTCGCGCTGGACGGCGTGATGGACAAGTGCGTCGACCGCAGCAAGGCGATCAGCCTCGGCCACGCCAACCGCCGCGAGTGGTGGCTGTTCAAGGCCGACGCGGTGATCCCGGGCTGCACGCCGAACGAAGAGGTCGACCGCGTGCCGGCCAGTACCGCCGATTCCGAGTGACCGCCCCATGGCGCGCCTGGACCTGATCGGACGCGACAACGGCGCCGGCCTCAGCCGCGACATGGCCTTGCTGGCCGAGGCGCTGCGCGAGGCCGGCAACGGCGTCACGCTCAGCGGCCTGCCGCATCGCGGCCGCCTCGCCGAATGGGCGACGCGGCTGCGCCTGGCCTGGCGCGCGCCGGCGCAGGACATCAACCTGATGCTGGAACGCATCCGCCCCGAATTCCTGCGCGGTGCGCGGCGCAACGTGGTGATTCCGAACCCCGAATATTTCCGCCCGTTCGACCGCGCCCATCTCGCCGCGATGGATGCGGTGTGGGTGAAGACGCGCCATGCGGAACGCCTGTTCGGCGCGCTCGGTGCGCGCACGCAGTACATCGGCTTCACCAGTCCCGACCGGCTGGATGCGTCGGTGCCGCGCAAGCATGCGTTCTTCCATGGCCCGGGCCGCAGCGGCAACAAAGGCACCGAAGCGCTGCTGCGTTTGTGGGCCGCGCATCCGTCGTGGCCACAGCTGACCGTGGCGTGGCGGCGCAAGCGCGTGGATATCGGCGCGCTGCCGGCAAACGTCACGCTGCTGCGCGAGCATCTGGACGACGCAGCGTATCGCCGGCTGCAGAACGAACACCGCTTCCACCTGTGCCCGTCGCAGACTGAAGGCTACGGCCACTACCTGGTCGAGGCGATGAGCTGCGGCGCGGTGGTGGTGACGCTGGATGCGGAACCGATGAACGAGCTGGTGACCGCGCAACGCGGCGTGCTGGTGCCGGCGCGCAGCGAGGGCGCGCAGGATCTCGCCACGCTCTACGGCTACGCCGATGAAGCCATGTCCGCCGCGATCGAACGCTGCATCGCCATGGACGCAAGCACCGCCGAACAGCTCGGCCGCGCCGCCCGCGGCTGGTACGACACCAACCGCGCCGACTGGCCCGCGCGCCTGCGCGCCGCCATCGCCGCCCTGCCCTGATGCCCACCGGACCCCGCATGCGCAAGCGCGCCATCCAACTGATCGGCAACGACAACGGCGCCGGCCTCACCCGCGACATGCGCCTGGTCGCGCGCATCCTGCGCGAGGGCGGCCATCAGGTCACGGTGACCCGGCTCAATAACCGCGCGCGGCTCAGCCACCGCTGGCAGCGTTTTTCCGGGCGCGCGCGCCAGCTGCTGCGCAACCTCGCGCGGGGCCGCTTGCATGCGCGCTACGACCTCAACCTGATGTGCGAAAGCGTCAGCGCACGCTATTTCCGCCAGGCCGGCGCCAGCGCGCTGCTGCCGCATCCGGAGTGGTTCGACCAGGCATGGCTGGCGGATCTGGGCGGCATCGACCTGGTGCTGGCCAAGACCCATCATGCGCAGCGCATCTTCAGTGAGCTGGGCCGGCCGGTGATACACACCGGTTTCGTCAGCGAAGACCAGCGCGCGCCGGACATCGCACGCCAGCCCACCTTTTTCCACGGCCCGGGCCGCAGCAACAACAAGGGCACCGCGCAGATCCTGAAACTGTGGGCGGACCATCCGGACTGGCCGCAGCTCACCGTGGTCTGGCGCAGCGACGAAGCCCGCGCCTGGCCGCAGACGCCGGCCAACGTGCGGCTGATCCGCGAATACGTCGGCGACGAGGCACTGCGCGAACTGCAGAACAGCAGCGTGTTCCATCTGTGCCCCTCGCAGACCGAGGGCTATGGCCATTCGATCGTCGAGAGCTTAGGCATCGGCGCCGTGGTGATCTCCACCGACGCCGAACCGATGAACGAGCTGGTCACGCCCGAGCACGGCATCCTGGTCGCCGCGCACGCCGCCGGCACGCAGGCGCTGGCCACGCTCTACGATTTCGACATGGACGCGATGCGTGCCGCGATCGAGCGCTGCATCCATATGCCGGAAGCCGAGCAGCAGCGCCTGGGCCAGGCCGCGCGCCGCTGGTTCGAAGACAATCGGCGGGATTTCCCCGGCCGCCTGCTGCGCGCGCTCGATACGCTGCCCTGACCTTCCACTTGCAGACCGCATCCTCCATGAGCACCAGCGTCAATCTCATCGCACCCGACAACGGCCTGGGCCTGAGCCGCGACCTGCAGTTCACCGCCGAGGCGCTGAAGGCCTGCGGCTGCACGGTGCACTTCACGCGGCTGACCGATGCGGACGAGAAAGTACGCTGGTCGCTGGGCCGCAAGGGACTGCGCGGCGACCTGCGCCGCTGGCGTTTCGCCATGCGCCACCGCGAGCCGCCGCGCTTCGATCTCAACATCATGTTCGAACATCTGTGGCCGGCGCATTTCGGCCTGGCGCGGCAGACCATCGCGCTGCCCAATACGGCCTGGTTCGATGCCAAGGACGTGCTGCACCTGCCGCGCGTGGCGCGCGTGTGGTGCAAGACCAACGACGCGGTGGAGGTATTCCGCGGCCTGGGCAAACCGACCTCCATGGTGGGTTTCGACAGCGAGGACCGCTACGACGCCGCGGTGCCGCGCGAACGCGCCTTCTTCCACCTGGCCGGCGGCAGCGTCACGCGCGGCACCGACCGCCTGCTCGCGGTATGGCGGCGCCATCCGGAATGGCCGACGCTCACCGTGCTGCAGCATCCGGCCTGTGCGCCGCAGGATCTGAGCGCCCCGAATATCCGCCACCTGCGCCAGTTCCTCGACGGCAACGTGCCGGCGCAGTACGCGGAATTGAGCCGCCTGCAGAACAGCCATCTGTTCCAGATCTGCACCTCGGAGATCGAGGGCTGGGGCCACTACATCGTCGAGGCGCTGGGCGTGGGCGCGATCACCTTCGTGGTCGACGCGCCGCCGATGAACGAGATCGTCACCGCCGAACGCGGCCTGCTGGTGCCTTATGCGCAGACCGGCCGGATGGGACAGGCGACCACTTACCAGTTCGACGAAGCCGCGCTGGAAACCGCCGTGGCGCGCGCGCTGGCGATGCCGGAAGCGGACGTCGCACAGATGGGCGCCAGGGCGCGGCAATGGTTCCTCGACAACAGCGCGGGTTTCGTCCCGCGCATCCGCCAGGCGCTGGCCGACTCAGCCGGTCGCGGCTGAGATTTCGTAGTTCTCTCCGGCGGCCATCGCCGCCAGGTGGCCGTCGATGCCCCGCTCGCAGCGCACGATGTGCTCGCGCACGGTGCGCAGATAGATCTGGTTGTTCGGCAGGCTGGGATCGTCCACTTCTTCCTGCGCGCGGCTGCGGTGTTCCAGGTGCGCGGCCAGCGCGGCCCACTTGAGCGCGCGGCGGCGCACGCCGGCGTTGCCTAAGCGCGCGGCCAGTTCGCGGTCTTCCGCGCCGTAGCCTTCCATCTGTTCGTCGAAGCCGTTCACGCGCAGCAGGTCGTCGCGCCAGCAGCTCATATTGCAGCTCATCACGCGGCCGCCGCTGCGCGCGCGGGATTTCCAGCGTGCGAGCGGCAGCGAACGGAACGCATATAGGCGCTTGATGCCGTCGAACACCTGGAAATCCGCATCGGCCCAGGGCGCGAACACCGGCCGGCCGCCGGCCAGCAGGCGCCTGGATTCCCGCTCGCTGTTCTTGAAGCGGCCGCCCTGCAGGAAATAGCCGCGCCCGGCCAGGGCGAGGTGGTCGGCGATGAAGTCCGGGTGCAGCACCATGTCGCCGTCGATCATCACCACGTATTCGCCGCGGCTGGCGGCGATGCCGAGATTGCGGCTGCGCGAGGCGCGGAAGCCCAGGTCTTCCTGCCATACGTGGCGCAGCGGCACCGGGAAGCTTTTAGCCATGCGCTCGATCACCGCGCGCGTGGCGGGGCCGGAGCCGTCGTCGGCCACGATCACTTCGTCCGGCAGGCGGCTCTGCGCCGCCGCGCTGGCCAGCACGCGCTCCAGCGCCTCGGGCCAGTTGTAGGTCAGCACCAGCAGGCTGACCGAACGCGGCGCGGTGCGCGCGCCGCGCGTGCGGATGCTCCACGACAGGCCCAGGCTCAGCGCCAGCGGCAGCCAGCCGAGCAGCCATTCCACGTCGGGGCGGCGCAGCAGCTGCGGGGCGTCGAACTGCCAGGCCACGCTGGCGTAGATCCACAGCGCCAGCATCACCCGCCCCAGCATCACGTGGCGGTAGCGCCAGGCGCGCCAGCCCATCACCAGCCACAGCAGCGCCCACAGCAGCATGCCCGGCACGCCGAGCAGGATCGCCAGGTGGCTGAGGATGTTGTGGCTGTGTTCCCAGGTCTGGCCCTGGCCGACGATGTCGTAGTGGCTGCCCATGCCCAGGCCCAGCCACGGGTGCTGGCCGATCAGCACCAGCGACTGCTGCAGGATCTCCGGCCGGTAGGACAGGCCGCGGTCCTTCATGTACTGCCAGCCTCCCAAGGCAATGATCACCGCGGCCACGCCCAGCATCGCCGCGGCGCGGCGGCGGATGTGCCGGTGCGGCGCGGCCAGCAGCATCACCGCCTGGGTAGCGATCAGGGCCAGCCAGATCGAGCGGGTGAAGGTCAGCAGCACGAAGGTCATCAGCGCCACGATCGAGCCGATCTGCAGCACCCGCTGCCAGCGCCCGCGCACCGACAGCTGCAGCAGCCACACGCTGGCGGCGCCGAAGGCGAAGGCGGCGAGGTTGGGGTTGTCCAGGGTGCCGAAGCCGACCAGGCGGTCCTGCTCCTGCCAGGTCGAACCCACGCGCAGCGGGAACACCGCCATCGACACCAGGGCCGCCAGCCCCAGGCCGGCGCCCGCCCAATAGAGCAGCGCCTGCGCGCGCCGCGGCTGGCCCGCGACCAGGCTGCCCAGCAGCAGCACGAAGGCCAGCACGTAGAGGACCACCACCGCGTCGTCGCCGAGCGTGCCGTTGCGCGCCCAGATCACCGACAGCAGGGTCCAGCCGAGGAAGGCCAGCAGCAGCTTGCCTTCGCGCGCCTCCAGCAGGCCGCGCGCCAGCGCGCGGCGCCAGGACCAGGTCAGCCAGGCGGCCGGCAGCAGGAACAGCGCGATCAGGCTGTCGTGGTAGTACTTGCCCGGATTCCAGACCTTCGGTCCCGGCGGACTGGCCGCCATGCCGACCAGCAGCCAGCCCAGGCCCAGCAGCATCCACAGGCGCAGCCACGCCGGCAAAGCCAGCCAGCGCCGCTTGAACTGGGCGGCCAGGCCTTCTTCCCTTGCCCCGGCATGCACGGTGTCTTTCAAGCTGTCCTTCCACATTCTCGAGGCGATTCCTGTCAACCGGGGGGTGCCGCTGGAGCCAGACCCCACCAGTCAACGCACAACCGTGCGCAAGGATACCCATACCGGGGGAAACGGAGCGCGAACGGGGACATAACCCAAAGCAGAACGTTCGGCCGGCGCATTTGCGCAACGCCGGAGCAAGCCAGCGCAGGTTGGGGTTCGCCGTTGGCTCACCCCAACCTGCGCCGGAGGGTTTGGGGCGGGCGGCAGAAGCCATCGGCTAGAATCGCCGGATGCAGACGCTCCCCCTCACCCTCGTCGTGATGACCTACAACGAGGCGAAGAACATCGCCCGTTGCCTGGACAGCGTGCCGTTCGCCGCCGAAAAAGTGGTGATCGACAGCGGCAGCACCGACGACACGGTGGCGCTCGCCCAGGCCCACGGCGCACGCGTGGTGCACCAGGACTGGCTGGGCTTCGGCCCGCAGCGCAACTTCGCCAGCACCCAGGCCGGCCACGACTGGATCCTGGCGCTGGACGCCGACGAATACCTCACCCCGGCCCTGGCCGAGGAGATCGCCGCGAAGCTGCCGGCCCTGATGGCCGGCGACACCTGCGCCGTGTGGCTGCGCCGCGCCACCATCTACATGGGTGCGCCGATGCGCTTCTACCTGCCCTCGATGGGCGAGAAGATGGCCCGCCTCTACCACCGAGGCCGCGCCCGCTGGGCCGACGTGCGCGTGCACGAGTCGCTGCGCTTCGACGGCCCTTCGGCCATCTTCCAGGCCCGCTTCAACCACGAGAACAACCCCAGCCTGCCGGAGAAGCAGATCAAGGTGCTGCGCTACGCGGAGCTGAAGTGCCGCGACTGGCTGGAGAAGGACAAGCCCGTGCGCATGTGGCAGACGCCGTTCGTGTTCGCGCTGGCCTTCCTCAAGGACTACCTGTTCCGCCTGGCCTTCCTCGACGGCTGGCGCGGCTACGCCATCGCCCAGACCGCCGCCTCGTATGCGGTGTACAAGCGCATGCGTTACTACGAGATGCGCCATAACCCGGCCTCCATCGAGAGCGCGGCCGCCGCGCTCCACCGCCACGGAATCGACCGCTGACCATGCCCAAGCACTACCTTCTGTACGGCTCCGAGCGCTATGCGCTGGCCATCCTGCGGCCGGTACAGGAGGCCATCCGCGCGCGCGGCGACGAGGCGGCATGGTTCTTCGACGGCCCCGGCGCGGAAGACCTGGCCGAAGGCGAGCGGCTGCTCACGGTGAGCGAAGTGCGCGCGTGGAAGCCGATCGCCTGCATCACCTCGTCCAACCATCTGCCGCATTTCTTCCCCGGCGTGAAGGTGGAGACCTTCCACGGCTTCGACGCCGGCAAGCCTCGCCACATCTATATCCGCGGCTTCTTCGACCTGTACTGCACCACCGGTCCGCGCGACACCGCGCAATTCCAGGCGCTGGCCGACGAGCTGGGCCACTTCGCGGTGGCCGAGACCGGCTGGCCCAAGCTCGACCCCTTCATGAAGGAGATCGCCGGCCCGCTGCCGCCGGTGCGCGAGAAGCCGGTGATCCTCTACCACTCCACTTTTTCGCCCTCGTGGAGCGCGGCCGAGACCCTGTACGACGAGGTGAAGCGCCTCTCCAGCAGCGGCGAGTGGCAGTGGATCGTCACCTTCCATCCGAAGATGAATCCGGAGACGGTGGCCAAGTTCAAGGCGCTGCAGGGCGAGCACCTCACGTTCGCGGAGAACGACAACATCCTGGAGCTGTTCCCGCGGGCCGACATGATGTGTTCGGACACGTCCTCGGCGCTGAGCGAGTTCCTGCTCACCGGCAAGCCGGTGGTCACCTTCAAGAACCGCCGCCCGGGGCCGCAGCTGATCGATATCGATGATGCCGCGCAGTTCGAGCCGGCCATCCGCCGCGCGCTGAGCCGGCCGCCGGAGCTGATGCAGGCCATCTGCGACTTCGCCGACGCCATCCACCCGTACCGCGACGGCCATTCCAGCGAGCGCGTGCTGGATGCCATCGACGCCTTCATCGCCAAGGGCGGGCGCAACCGCAAGCCGAAGCCGGGCAACTGGTGGCGCAAGCTCAAGCTGCGGCGCCGCATCGGCTATTGGGGTCCGGCGCGCTCCTAAAGCCTCCGGACAGAAAAGCCGCACTAGAATCGCAACCCTCCTGAGAAAGAGCTGCCCCCTTGCCTTCCAGCGCCTACAGCCGTTCCGAACACCTGCGCTCCCTGTGGCCCTGGCTGCCGCTGTGGACCGTGGTCGCCCTGCTGGCGATCTTCTCGCATGGCCCGATGCCGCTGTATTCGACCCGCACCCTGGCGGTGGCGTGGGAGATGTGGAGCCACGGCCACTGGCTGGTGCCGCACATCAATGGCCAGCCCTATAGCGACAAGGTGCCGCTGCTGTTCTGGATGATCCACGCCGGCTGGTTCGTGTTCGGCGTGAACGACGTGTGGCCGCGCGTGCTGGAAGTGATCTTCGGCGGCACCCAGCTTGTGCTGCTGGCCACGCTGGCGCGGCGCCTGTTCCCCAACCGCCCGTGGGTGGCCAAGGGCGCGCCGTGGATGCTGCTGGCGCTGGGCTACGCCTTCCTGTTCGGCCTGCAGGTGATGTACGAGGTGCTGCTGGCGGTATGGGTGCTGGCGGCGCTGCTCACCCTCACCCCGAAGGCCGGCCGCGAGGAGCCGCGCTGGCTGCTGTTCGGCCTGTGCATCGGCGCCGGCCTGATGACCAAGGGCCCGGTGATGCTGCTGCACGTGGCCTTCCCCTGGCTGCTGGGCCCGCTGTGGAACGACTGGGCCAACCGCCACCGCGGGCGCTGGTACGGCCGCGGCCTGCTGGCGGTGCTGCTGGGCGGCATCATCCTGCTGGCCTGGGCGCTGCCGGCCGGCTTCAGCGGCGGCGACGACTATCGCCACCGCCTGTTCTTCACCCAGACCGCCGGCCGCGTGGTGGATGCGTTCGACCACGCCCGCCCGTTCTGGTGGTACCTCACCATGATCCCGGCCCTGCTGTTCCCGTTCAGCGGCTGGCCGCGCGCCTGGGTGGCGCTGGGCGCGCTGCGCCGTCCGCTGGAGCCGGGCATCCGCTTCGGCCTGTGCTGGCTGCTGCCGGTGCTGCTGGCGTTCTCGCTGATCAGCGGCAAGCAGCTGTACTACCCGCTGCCCGAATTCGCCGGCGCCTGCCTGCTGCTGGCCGGCGCCATCGCGGTGCTGCGCGAGCAGCGGCCCAAGCTGGCCAATACGGCGTGGCTGGGCACCTGGCCGCTGGGCGTGGGCGGCATCCTGTTCGCGGTGTTCCTGTTCGTGCTGCCGAACCTGGTGGCGCACAACCTGATGCACGGCGAGTTCATCGATTCGACCTCGCAGTACAGCCGCTTCTTCAGCGTGGTGTTCGTGGTGCTCGGCGCGCTGCTGCTGCTGCGCGGCCGCGGTGAGCTGCGCCGGCTGGCGGTGGCCGGGCTGATCGGCGTGCTGGCGCTCAACACGCTGTTCACCCTGACCATGTGGCCGAACTTCGACCTGCGCCCGGCCGCCCGCCTGCTGGGCGCGGCGGATGGCGAAGGCCGCGCCATCGGCTACGTGGGCAACTACGAAGGCCAGTTCCATTTCGAAGGCCGCCTGAGCCGGCCGATCGAGCGGCTGAGCGAGGGCGAGTCGATCCAGGCCTTCGCCCGCCTGCATCCGGACGGCCTGATCATCACCCGCCCCGAGAAACTGGCCGACGCCGACCTGCGCTACCCGCTGCTGGTGCAGCCGTTCCGCTCCAGCTGGGTGGTGATCTGGCCGGCCTCGTCGCTGGCCGCCCAGCGCGCCGGCCACACCCCGGCCGAGCCGCCGCACCCGACCCGGCTGTACCAGGTCGACGCGTGGCGGTACCGCGCGATGCAATGAGCTCGCCGCTGATCGCCAACCTGCGCGCGCAGTGCGGCGGCCCCCGCGACGGTGCGCTGCTGCGTTTCTCGCTGGGCCATGCCTTGCTGGCCGAGGGCGATGCACCGGCGGCGGCCGAGGAATTGCGCCACGCCGTGCGGTTCGATCCGCGCTATTCCGCTGCGTGGAAACTGCTGGGCAAGGCGCTGCTGGCGGTGGAAGACCGCGCCGGCGCCGCGGAAGCGTGGCGGCAAGGCATCGACGCCGCGCGCGAGCGTGGCGACAAGCAGGCGGAAAAGGAAATGGCCGTGTTCCTGCGCCGGCTGGAGCCGAAGGACGCGGGCTGACTCAGCGCGCGTCGTCCAGCACTTCCGGGTGGTCGTACGGACTGGGCCGATCGTTCGCCGAATACCGCTTGTAGTGCCACTGATACTGCGCATAGGCCAATTCCACGCAGTTCTGCACACCGCGGTTGAGCGCCGTGCACGCCACGCGCTGATCCGCATCCGCCAGCCCTTCCGGCGCCGGCAGCAGATGGATGCGGAAGCCCTCGCCACGCGGCAGCCGCTCGGCGAACGCGAACAGCACCGTCGCCCCCGTGCGCGCCGCCAGCCGCGGCAGCAGCACCATGGTCAGCGCTTCGCGGCCGAAGAACGGAGCGAACTCGCCCTCGCCTTCGCGCGGTTTCTGGTCCGGCAGGATGCCCACCGTGCCGCCCGCGCCCAGCCGCTTGAACAGCGTGCGCACCCCGGCGCCCTCGGCGCGCACCTGTTCCGGCGCCAGCGCGCCGCGCGCCTTGCGCAGCAGGCCCTCGACTGCGGCGATGCGCGGCGGCCGGTACAGGATCGCCATCGGCGTCTTGCGGCACAGCCAGTAATTGAGCAGTTCCCAGCAACCCAGGTGCGGCGCGGCGATGATCACGCCGCGGCCGGATGCCAGCGCCGCGTCGAACAGCGCCTCGCCGCGCACCTCGCGCACCAGGTCCAGCGCGCGCTCGGCATCGCTGCCCCAGATCTTGGCGATCTCGGTGATCGACTTGCCGCTCTCGATCATCACCTCGCGCAGCAGCGCCGCGCGGGCCGGCGCGTCCAGCCGCGGCCGGGAGATGCGGATGTTCACCGCGGTGTTCTGCACGGTCTTGCCGTCCAGCCGCAGCGACAGCCGGCCCAGCAGCGCGCCCACGCCGTGCAGGGCCCGCAGGGGCAGCAGGCCGACCAGGCGCAGCAGGAGGTAGAGCAGGAAGATATCGAAGCGCATGAGCCGCACAGTGTAGCGGCTCAAGCCGTGTACCCTCCGGCCGCTGCCTCGTTTTGTGGTTAATCTTTGCGCCCCGCCGTCCGCCGCAGCCGCTTATCGATGATCGCCCTGATCCAGCGCGTCCTTTCCGCCCAAGTCGACGTGGCCGAAGAAACCGTCGGCGCCATCGGCCCCGGCCTGCTCGCCCTGGTGGCGGTGCAGCCGGCCGACGACGAAGCCAGCACCCGCCGCATGCTCGAGCGCCTGCTCGGCTACCGCGTGTTCGCCGATGAACAGGGCCGCATGAACCGCTCGCTCAAGGACACCGGCGGCCAGCTGCTGCTGGTCAGCCAGTTCACCCTGGCCGCCGACACCCGCTCCGGCATGCGCCCCAGCTTCACCAGCGCCGCCTCGCCCGAGCAGGGCCGGCGCTGGTTCGACCGCCTGGTGGAACTGGCCCGGGCCGCGCACCCGGGGGTGGAAATCGGGCGCTTCGGTGCCCATATGAAAGTCCAGCTGGTCAACGACGGACCGGTCACCTTCTGGCTCGAAACGCCATGACCGCGGACCCACCGGGCTACCGCGACGATTCCGAAAAAAACTTCTCAGACAACGGGTGTTTGGCGCGCTTTTTGCGTACGCCGGATGCCCATATCTTTCACTTGAAAACTGGTCAAAAAAGCATCACATCGCTATACTGATCGGTTCCTGCATCCGCGGCGGTAGGTATGAACAACAAAGCTCCCGAGCAACAGTCTGAAATCAAGGCGCTTATCTCCAAAGGTCTCGAGCAGGGCTACCTGACCTACGCCGAAATCAATGACCACCTGCCCGACGACATCGTCGATCCGGAGCAGATCGAAGACATCATGGCCGTCCTCAAGGGCGTGGGCATCGAAGTGCACGATGCCGCCCCGGACGCCGACCCGCTTTCCGACAACGCCAGTGGCACCGCCACCGACGACGAGGCCGCGGCCGAAGAAGCCGTCGCCCTGCTGTCGGCCGTCGACTCCGAAGTGGGCCGCACCACCGACCCGGTGCGCATGTACATGCGCGAGATGGGCACGGTCGAGCTGCTCACCCGCGAGGGCGAAATCGCCATCGCCAAGCGCATCGAGGAAGGCCTGGGCCAGGTGCAGACCGCGCTGGCCAGCTTCCCGCTCACCATCGAGATGCTGCTGGAGGAATACGACCAGCACCTGGACGGCAAGCGCCGCCTGAGCGAGATCCTGGCCGGCTTCGCCGACCTGGAGGAAGCCGCCGACGCCGCCCTGGCCGCCGCCGAGGTGGAAGCCAGCGACAGCGACGCCGAAGCCGACGAGGACGAGGAAACCGAAGGCGCCAGCGAGGACGAGGAGACCGGCCCGACCGGCCCCGATCCGGAAGAGGTCAAGCGCCGCATGGAACTGCTGCGCGACTACTACGGCAAGTTCCAGAAGGCCTCGGCCAAGACCACCGACATCGGCGACAAGAAGATCATCAAGCTGCGCGAGCAGATGGCCGAGGAATTCCTCAAGCTCAAGCTGCCGTCCGCGCTGATCGACAGCTTCGTGCGCAAGCTGCGCGAGGTGGTGAACGACATCCGCCACCACGAGCGCGTGCTGATGGACATCTTCGTCAAGCAGGTGAAGATGCCCAAGGCCGAGTTCATCAAGACCTTCCCCAGCAACGAGGGCAACCTCGAGTGGGCGAACGAGCTGGGCCGCAAGCGCCAGAAGTGGTCGCCGAACATCAAGAACTACAAGGAAGCGATCGACGCCGAGCAGGAAAAGCTCGCTTCCATCGAGCACAAGCTGTTCCTGCCGCTCACCGACATCAAGGAAATCAACCGCACCATGTCGGTCGGCGAGGCCAAGGCCCGCCGCGCCAAGAAGGAAATGGTGGAGGCGAACCTGCGCCTGGTGATCTCGATCGCCAAGAAGTACACCAACCGCGGCCTGCAGTTCCTGGACCTCATCCAGGAAGGCAACATCGGCCTGATGAAGGCGGTGGACAAGTTCGAATACCGCCGCGGCTACAAGTTCTCCACCTACGCCACCTGGTGGATCCGCCAGGCCATTACCCGCTCGATCGCCGACCAGGCGCGCACCATCCGCATTCCGGTGCACATGATCGAGACGATCAACAAGCTCAACCGCATCTCCCGCCAGATGCTCCAGCAGTTCGGCCGCGAGCCGACGCCGGAAGAACTGGCCAAGGAAATGGAGATGCCGGAAGACAAGATCCGCAAGGTGCTGAAGATCGCGAAGGAACCGATCTCGATGGAAACCCCCATCGGCGACGACGAAGACTCGCATCTGGGCGATTTCATCGAGGACACCAACGCCAGCTCGCCGATCGAGTCGGCCACGGAAACCGGCCTGATGGAAACCGTGCGCGAAGTGCTCGCCGGCCTCACCCCGCGGGAGGCCAAGGTGCTGCGCATGCGCTTCGGCATCGACATGAATACCGACCACACCCTGGAAGAGGTCGGCAAGCAGTTCGACGTGACCCGCGAGCGCATCCGCCAGATCGAAGCCAAGGCCCTGCGCAAGCTGCGCCACCCGAGCCGCTCGGAGCAGCTGCGTTCGTTCCTCGATATCGATTGATCGCTACCTTAAGCGAACGGCAGAAAGCGAAAAGCCCCGCGCATGCGGGGCTTTTCTTTTGCGCCGGGCGTAGCGGCTCAACCCATGTCGTAGAAGAACTGCTCGCGGTCGATCTTGCCGTCCTTGTTGACGTGATAGACGCAGATCTCCGTCATGTTCACGCGGCCGTATTCCTTCATGGTCACGTCCAGCGTCATTTCCAGGCTGAACCAGTTGCCGGCCACCACCGCGTCGCTGACGTTGCCGCCATGCACTTCCACGATCGATTCCTGGAACTTGCGTCCCTTCTCGAAGATGGCATCCAGCCCCTTCACATTGCCCAGCGCACCACCCGGCGCGCCCTCCGGCTCGATGCTTTCGGCATCCTTGGAATACAACTCCTTCTGCGCCTCCTCGTACTTGCCCTCGCGACACAAAGCCACCAACCGCTTCGCTACCGATTCCGTGCTCATCGTGCACCTCCGGGTCAAAGGGCTTATGAGCCTACGCCGGATGGGATAAGTCTGGATGTGCCGGTGGGTGGGGGCGGCGCTCTCGACGGTCCCTGGGTGTGTAGCTAACATGACGGGCTGTTGCGTGATCTGGCCGTGCAATGCGGCTGGCAGCGTCAGGGCCTATAGCTCAACGGTTAGAGCAGGGGACTCATAATCCCTTGGTTCCAGGTTCGAATCCTGGTGGGCCCACCATAAATTCAGGGTTTTTTCCGACTTTCAGTTGAAAGTCCCTCGGTACAAGGTACAGTTTCAGTACACCACCGAATCGCGGTCCTCCCATGGCGACCCTAGTAAAGACTCCCTCTGGTACGTGGAAAGCAGTCATCCGCAAACAAGGTTGGCCGACGTCGGCAAAGACTTTCCGCACAAAACGTGACGCAGAGGATTGGGCACGCCGAACTGAAGACGAGATGGTTCGTGGCGTCTTCATTCAACGAGCGCCGTCAGAACGAATGACCTTCGGCTTGGCGTTGGATCGCTACCTCGCCGAGGTCACGCCTACCAAGAAGGAATCAACGCAGAAGGCGGAACGCCTCAAGGCAGCCTCCCTGCGTCTCTTCTTCGGAAAATATTCATTGGCTGCAGTAAACGCCGACTTGGTCGCTCGATATCGTGACCAGCGGCTCGGAGAGGGTAGGAAGCCCAACACGGTTCGTCTGGAGTTGGCGCTTGCCAGTCACTTGTTCTCGGTGGCCATAAAGGAGTGGCGTATAGGTTTGGCCCAAAACCCCGTCGCTAACATTCGGAAGCCCAGCGCTGGCGAGGGTCGTGATCGGCGACTGTCTCGGGATGAGGAGCGACGGCTTCGCAAGGCTGTAGGAGTCCATTCAAATTCCATGCTTCGCTGGATTTTCGATCTGGCACTTGAAACCGGAATGCGATCCTCGGAGATCACTGGCCTAACTAAGGGTCAGGTTGATCTTGGTCGTCGCATCGTGCGCCTAAGCAAGACGAAGAATGACAGCGCCCGCACCGTGCCCCTGACTCAGCACGCGAAGGAGGTGCTCGCTGCGGCATTGTCAAATCCGGTACGACCGAAAGATTGTGACCTCATCTTTTTCGGGGAACCGGGAAGAGATGGTCAACGTAGACCATATAATTTCAACAAGGCTTGGCTTGGCATAAAAGCCGAATTGGGCGTCGGTGACTTGCGATTTCATGACTTGCGCCATGAGGCGGTTAGCCGGCTTGTAGAAGGTGGACTTAGTGATCAAGAAGTGGCTGCGATAAGTGGTCATAAGTCGATGCAGATGCTCAAGCGCTACACGCATCTAAGGGCAGAAGACCTTGTGAGCAGACTTGATACTCTTCGTAAAAGATAGCTTCGGGATCGTTGGGTCGGATACCTCTGGTGGGCCAAACATTTGGTCGGGTATTGCTGGGGTTACGCTATGACCAGAAAGCACATCATCGTCGAAGCAAGTGAGCGCGAGGACAGTCGCGCTCGTTTTATCGCCGCCATGCGCGGCGAAGCGGTGGGTCAGTACGTGACAGTTCATGGAAACGCTGGAATCTCAGTGGCGGAGCGTCAGCGTCGGCAAGAGGCAGTGGATTACGCGTTGGCCACGGTGGGGCTTGAGGGCTTCAGCCCTAGCGACGCCGTGCAGGAGCTTGCTCGACGCTACGTCAACGGTGAAATAAGCATGGTTGAATTGATGGGCGATTCGGCAGCCAACAGCGGCTCGTAAGTTCGCCGCACGGTTTCGCTATAGCGGCTTTTTTGCAGACTCTGCAAATTTTGGTAGCTTGCTCGCGGTTTGTCTTCGCCGATAGAAAGACCGACCGCCTAGCATGGACACCAATGTCTTGAATCGAAACAGCCTTTTTTGCGAACTCTGCAAATTTGGCGGACGTTCCATGCGTGGAGTCGCCGCGTGGTGCTAAAGCTGCCGCACCAGCTCATGGCTGGATAAATTTTGGGGCCGCCATACGACCGATGCTGCAGTACCCCGGAGATGTTACCTAGTGGAACATAAAGGGGTGTGCTACACCGCACCGGTGATATGACCAGCAAGTGGCACCATGAAGCCATTTAAGCTGTGCCACAAAGTGAGTTTCGCGTAGCACAGTTTGTGCTACGTCAAAAACGCGTGCGCGTACTCGTAATCTCGGCGATGCTGGACGCTTAGTCGCTTGCTATCGGTGCCAGGCCAAGGCCGCCTCAATGGCTGAGACGCTGAGCTAGGGGTCGAAGCGCTCGTGATCTTTCCCGGCTTGGGGATCGGTAGAAGAGTTTTTTGCGGAGTCTGCAAAAAAGCGGGGCAGCTTTTGGCACTCTCGCTCGGGATTTGGCGTTCGGCCAACCAGTTCGGCCCAGCTCATTTCGACACCCACACACGGGTGGTCAATATTCTCTGTCGCAGCGTTGGATATGTCTTCAACGCTGCGGATGTTGGCCCGCGGAACATCAAGTCCGGTAAGCGCCGCCCCTTGGAGCTTACCAAGGGGGTGTCGACGAGCGCTCACGGCTATATTGTGGAAAGGTCTACTTCCGACCAACTCTGAGCATTAAGGCAGTGAGCGAAGGGGCGTTATTCGTGCTGAAGGGTCGAAAAAATCTCGAGATTGCAGTTGGCAAGCTTATCGTCGAGGTAGAGGACGGGAAGTTCCCACATGGCTAATGACTCCGGCGAACAGATCGACTTCAGCAAAACCCTGCTCGGTAACGATCCAATTGGCCCGCTTTCGAAGCTACTCTGGGAATGCCAGCAGATATTTGAAGCCGATGTATCTAGCCCGTTGATCCGAATGTTCATGTCGCAGAACGCCGCAACTACGGCGTGGCATTTGGCTGACTGGACATGGATGACCTGTCCGCAGGAAAGACGGACAGAGTTGGCGGCCGTAGTGGGTGCGGCCGATGACAGCTGGCCGGCATTCGCCAATAGAGTTCGTGAGATCAGCATTGATCTAGCGATCTGTCGCGAACTGGCTACCGCCGGAAAGCACGTCGCTATCAGTCGTGGCGAGCTGAAGAATCATACCGTTGAAGTCGAACACGACGACGAAACTAAAGAGACCCGCGTTTGGATTTGTATAGACGGCGAGCGAACACCCGATCTCGACATCTATGGCCGAGCTCTACGTTGGTGGATCGAGCTCTATATCCATATGGGATTCTCTGAGGCGGCAACGCTTCAGGAAGCCCTCAACCAGCATGCGATGGACTGAAATCACGTCGCCGTAAATATCCGCTTTCGACCCAAACTACCAAGGAGGTGCGTGTGACGCATGTGAGATGTCTTTGGGCAATTTGCTTCGTGCCACTGGATGGGAAAGGGCCCAAACTCTTCGGATACCCTGAGTTCCTGGCGGGTCTCGCGCTTATGGTTTTGGCCTGGACCATTGCGGATGCTCGCTATCGCTTCCGGGTCATGACAGCACCTCTTCCGCTGCGACGAACCACATACTTTGTCGTCGCGATCGTTGGCGTCCTTACGCTGTTGACCGACCTGTGGAGAGCCGAGCAATGGTTGGTCCCAAACGGAAACTTGATTAGCCCGACCGTTTGGCAGGCCATTCTGGCAGCCGCATTCCTCCTCACGTTTCTGACTTGGGCGTGGTTTGCATTCATAAGGCCCCCGATTTATGGAAAGCGAAATGCTAGGTGGTACGCCTGGGCGCTCTATCAGAACATCTTGAAAGGTGTGCCAAACGAACTTGTAGTGGTGGCCGAGGAACTGATCCATTCGGCTAAGGCGCTAGTTCGGTATGCATCAGACGGCCGCCCTTCGCCTGACATGGGTGCTAAAAATGTGCGTGGTCGGACACCGTTGGTCGAAGGCCTGGCAGACGACCTGCTACTACTGATTGGGGATAGAAGGTTCTGTCGCACTGTCGTGGAATCGTCCCCGGCAACGGCGCTCGCGATCTTCCAGGAAATGAGCGAACAGAATAAGTACGCGATCAACATCGGCACGTTCGGAAAAAACATTGTGGGCGAGGCCATCGCAAACAAGGATTCGTTTCTGTATAACGAGGCGGAAGGCTACGACAGTGGACTCATTGGCTACCACAAGCCTCTTAGCCAAGCCATGTTTAGCAATTACAGAATGGTAGAAACCATAGGCACCCTGCTAGATCCTCACTACCAGGTGATGGCCAGGTGGGATGCGGAACAGTGGGAAGCCTATTGCCGCGTTGTCCTGTTGACCTTTCAAGACTACGTAGAAAAAGGAGCGGCCGAGCATTCGTATGTTCTGTTCCGCGCGAAGGGCTATATCGAGAACTCGGTTTCCGATCTCTATAAGCTCAACGGCGTCGCCGGGTTGGCGTGGGATAACGATATCTACGCACGCCTCCGCGTCGTTGTCGATTTCATTGCTGACGCGATTGAAATCCTTGGCAAGAAGCCGTTGCCGCCCCATCTGCAGCTCCGCGTGAAGGGGGAGCATCGTCACCTGCATGAAACGTTCTATGACCACCTCGCACGCATGATCTGCGAAGTGATTTTTCATGCATCGTCCGTCGCATCGCCCTGGTGGGAGTGTTGGAACATCCAGCACAACCTAGTATGGGATGGCTTGTTCGAGTCCCACAAGCTAGCCAATGTTGCGGGAAAGGTCGTGATGTTTAAGGTTAGAAGGCAGCTATACGACGAGGTTGCGCGCATGAGTGACTTCCCAAATTTCAAGGGGGCAAAGATCCTCGCCTTCTGCCTCAACGTGATGGGGTTAAGAGAGGGCAAGGATGAAGACAGAGGTCGCGCTTTGCACAAGGCGGTTCTTGCGTGGACGCGCAAGAACTATGTTTGGCTTCACAAGTACAATTTCCGGGTCGCGGAGACATGCCTTGTAGCCAATACTGCGTACGATGAAGAAAACTGCCGGCTGGTCAAGACATCTCCCGCTGAGGGGCTAAGGCGGGAGGCACACTATGTGTATTTGGAACTCGACCCTGCCAAGCCTGAGACCCCGGGAGATGGCTGATTCAGTTGAATCACTTATGAGCATTCCCAACCCTCTGTTTTAGGCAAGGTCGGACGACAAAATGAACGTTACCGGGGTCTGGTGGCGTGACGAATGCTCACCCAGTCGACGGTCTGTTTCCGACCCAAGAGGGGACTCATAAGCAGGCAGGTAGTTGCTCGCAGGAACTGAGACATCCCCAGCGTAGCCTAACGAAATGTCCATCGTTATCGAATGCGAGCGGCCCCGTTTCACAGCTGACCACGCTCTCTACCTGTTCCGGGTTATCGAGTCTCACGTCACGGGCAACTTTGCCTCATTAGTGCACATGCGCGCATCGACAACCGGTGGCATCTGGTCTGGTGTCCCAACGTTAGCTCCGACAGAGTCAAGTCCTTCTCGGTTGGTACAAAGGAGAAGGGCTTCGCGCGCGTGGCGCGCTGGGCGGTTCATCATGGAGCGACCTTACCAGTCCAGCACGATCCGGGGCGTTCGGCATTCTCGGCCTATGAGACGCGGCGACTTTAGGTTGAGGCCATGACGACTCGTGCCACTCTACAAAAAGCCTTGAACCGAATTGAGGCTTATCTTCCGCACCTGCTGGAGCATTTCCCCGAGCCAGGCGAGTTTTGGTCTGCCTTTGCGGGCGAAGCGGAGGCGATCATCGAAGACGCTGGCCCAGAGCACGATTGGGCCGCCGACAAGCTGGAGAGTATGCTTACCTTCCACGGGGCACCATCCCCTTAGGAGGGGGTTGCTTGCATCAATTTAATCAAACACTTGCAACGCAACTGTGCCCAAGGTGTGACTAAAGCAGCTTCTCCAGAAGCATCACGGCCTTGTCCGATCCGTTCGGCGTGAGGTGAGCGTAGTACTTCTCGGTGGTCGCGTAATCGGCATGGCCCATGAGTAGCTGGATGCGCCTCAGAGGCACGCCAGCCATCGTCAGGGTGGCACCAAACGTGTGCCGCAGGCGATGTAGGCTCCCACCAATGCCAGCCTTCTTGGCGTCCTCCGCAAACCAGTCGGAGATGGTGTCCGGGTGGACAGATACGAGCGGATCAGGAAGCTCAGCGAATGCCTTCCTGGCTTCCTTGTTGAGAGGAACATCGCGCCACCTTCCTGATTTGGTGCGTCCTTCTTCGTTCTCGCCGGGTTCTGATTCCACATGGAGGACGTTGCGGCGCACCTTCTCTTTGGAGCATCCGGCCACTTCACCGCGGCGAATACCGGTGTGCGTCATGAATCGCCACAGGCTGGATCTGGACGGATTGGCCTCATAGAGCTTGACCAGCTCCTTCTTGCCGTAGAACTTCACCGCCACGCTTCGTACGCCGCGCGGTATCTCCACGCCCTCCATGGGATCAACCTGAAACAGCTTCCACCGCATGCCGCGTCGGATAGCCGTTCTGAACCGCCGAAGCTCCTTGCTGACTGTCTCCTTGGCTGCTCGATCCTTCGTCAGGCGCCTAGCCTTATGGGCTTCGATTTCCATCGTCGTGATAGTGTCGATAGGGCGATGACCGAACTCGGCTTTCAGGAGACGTAGCTCGCTTTTAGCCTTCCCGTGCGTTCGCGGGTGCTCAGCCTTGTACCACTCCAGATAGTGCTCGATGAAGTCAGCAAGCTTAGGCGCCGTACTAATGATCCTTACGCCATAGGTCAGCTCCGCTTCTTTCGCGGCGCGGATCGTCTCAGCCTCGATAGCGCCTCGTCTACCGATGGATTTCCGCTGACGGCCATTGCCATCCCTCCAATTGAGGTAGGCAGTTCCATCGCGCCAATAGAGGGTGACCTTTGCCATTGCGGTGATTGGTATATGACCTTGTAAAGCTCTGCCTTCTCGTAGAGCTTCTTGCCCATGAAGTTGCGGGGATGAAGTCCGTATTCGCTGGCTCTCTTGGCGAACGTGTCCTCATGGACGCCGCAGTAGTGCGCCGCCTCGATGACGGTTAGCCAGTCCTTGCCGGATAGGTTTAGATCCTCAGCGGCGCCCATCTCGATCTCCATCACTTAAATAACTCAGCCAGTCCACATGATCCCGATAGTGCGATGACTGTTCTCTGGCTTCTTCGAGTCGCTTGCTAAGGTATTGGATAACCTCCAGAAGCTCATCACGCTCAAGAGATTCGATGGGCTTTCCAAGCCATGTGCCGATGAAGTTGCTCATTACTCCACCTCCGGCGACTCAGGCAGCGGCATCCAGTGGGTTGGTTCGCATTCGTCACCATCCTCATCCATCCAGCCGTTATGAACAGTCGGCCAGCCGATGCTTGGACGGTCAAACCCAATGCCCCACAGCAAAACGTAGATTCGGTTGTACACCATGTCGTCTTTCGGGACTGGCGCCTCACCAATCGGCTGCCACTTCATTTCTCACCCCTCTTGGCCGCATCGAGCGTCAGATTGACAGTGCCCTTGAAGCACTCATCGCACACCAGATATTCGCTCTGGACGTTAGGCAATCCGCCACCCAGGCGAGGAAGCGAGACCGTCACTGTGAACCAGTGGTTTGCCTGATGCAGGCCATTGGCATCAGGCGAGATGCGATCACAGGTATCGCACTTGAGGAGCTTAGCCATTCCCATCACCTCTCTTGGCCGCGATGGCTTGGTCTCTCGCACACTGACTGCATAGCGCTGGTCCGCCGCAGCGTGCCTTCACGCCGTCAGGTCTCGCCCACGCATGGCCGTGGCCGGAGTTGGTTCCGACACGTAGTGTGTCGAACCATCCGAGCGGTTTAGGCGCTACTGCCTGGTTGCCCGTCTTCGCCGCCACGGCCTCGATTCGACGAGTTGCCGCGACCACTTCGTCCGTCAGGTGGTGCGACATAGACACATCGCCGAAGTGCGAGAAGATGAAGCGCATCAGCGTGAATGCGTCGTTCGCATCTACCGAGCATTCCTCGGCAGTTGCGCTGGCATGGGAGAGGGCGGCTTGCCATGCACTCCATGCGATGCGAGTCTCGCGGTAGTTGTAGTCGTGGCCGTCGATTCTCTTGCCGATGTAGATGCCATTGTCACGACACCATGCCTCGAAGTCCGCGCGCACCTTCTGCTCGTCGGTCATGGCTGCACCTCCGGCTTGACTACGCCAATGCGACGCTTGCCGCACTTTTCGCATTCATAGCGTCCGCGTTTCATGATATGGACCATGAACCCGCGCTCGGTTCTAACGATGACGTTCTTTAACCACTTCCACTTGTGGCGTTTGCAGGCAGCGATCATCACCCCTTCTCCTTCCCGGCGAGCGTCGGGGCGGCGGATAGCATCGACACATAGGCATTGCGTGCTGCGCGCTGACGAGTCGGCATCTGTGGTCGGCGCGTGTAGTCCACATCGCATTTAAGCGATGCCGATCCAGCCATAATCATCTTCTGTGTCGGCTCACGGGGCACCAGCACCATCCCCTCCGGCACGGCCGCGCGCTCGGCGCTGTGCATCGCGATGATGGGCGGCGCACATCCTCCGCACTCCACCACCTTCCCCTGCGCCTCACCGCCTTGCGCGGCTTGCGAGTGGGGTTGGGATTCGTTCATGTGAGACAGCATCACTTCGCGGCAGTCATTCCAGCCGGCGTTGTATTCATGCTCACGAACAGTCACCCCGTTGCGTGGCAGTTCCTCCGGCACCTTCGCCGCCATAGGCTGCGCCATACGCGCGGAGAGGGATTCGCCGAATGACTCTTCGATCCAGAGATGGATGTTGGACAGTTCCCAGCCCTGATGCACGAATACGAAGTCTGCTACCTGTCGAAGTGCGGCCATGACATCGGAGGCGTAGACCATGCCATCCGTCATCTGCACCGGATCGCGGGTGAGGTGGGCGTCGATGAACGTCTTAATGGTCGTAGCCATTTCGTCCTCTATTTCACGCAACACTTCGTGACCGACGTCAAAGGCTGCATCGAAACCACTACGCCCACAAAGGTTGCGGATTAATACGTCGACAAGACCACTGATGCCATGTTTAGGCGTCATCTCACTCATGGCTGTCTCCGATGGCTGCTCGGGTGGCGTCGATGGTGGCATCCAGTTCATCAACAAGCTCGGGCGCCTCATAGCTCTCACAATCGCTGCGGTAGTTTTCCAACTCAGCGAGTGCTCGCTTCATGACGCCACGCAGGCGAGCGAGTCCGTCTTCTGCTGCTGAGAAAAGATCAGCTCGGACATATTGAACTTCTACGTCGAGCACTGGCTCTTTCCACCAGCTAACGCCGTCGCAGTCGACTGGAAATGGCTTATCGCTATCCCATTCCTGGTCGGATACTTGAAGAAAAATCCGC
Organism: Dyella sp. SG609; assembly: GCF_012275375.1. Lineage (GTDB taxonomy): Bacteria > Pseudomonadota > Gammaproteobacteria > Xanthomonadales > Rhodanobacteraceae > Dyella_D > Dyella_D marensis. The sequence goes on from NZ_JAAZQJ010000005.1 coordinate 394,720, forward strand.
TCCGGAGCTGTGAGCACCACCTTAGCCACATCGCGCAGATGTTCGTGGTTGGTGGTCATGCTCATACCTTCCTCCCCGTAATCTCGCGTTCAACCTCGTACGTCATTTCCGAATTAATGGCGGAAGAAATGCGGTATAGAAGGTGCATGCCGGCTGATTGCTGCTCTGGCTGAATGCAAGCCTCGCGCATGATGCCTTCTCGATCACGGATAACGACCCATATAGGCATGTTCGACCATCCAGGCCCAGCGCAGGGCTTTGCATAGGCGGTTACGATTGATTCGCCATCCTTCAATTCAAGAGAAGTACGCAGTCTTTTGCTCATACATCCTCCATGTCTAACTCGGAATTGCCTGCATCTGTTAGATAGATGCGACCATTCGTATCCTCGGAGACATAGAGGTGGTATTTCAGCTGCTTCCACAGCGTTTCACCAATGGGGTCGTAATCATCGATAAAATGATCTTTCGTCGCTCCGCCATTGGTATTCCTCACGTACTGCAAATATTGCTTTAGGTTGCTCATACATCCCCCTTCTTGGCTCGGGTGGAGTCGATGGCTTGGCGCATGTTTTCCCACGGCTCATCCTCTCCGCACCACTGATTTTCAGTGCAGTGATGGGATGCCTCTAACAATCGATCCGCAGAATTAATCAACATCTCCACCTCCGCTTGCAGGCGGGTGCGGTCGGCGAGGAGGGATTCAACCAATTCGGGAGCGCAACGCGCGCCGGTTATGGCGTGATACTCAAGCGCGTTGCGCACCTGCTCATCCGTGTAACTCGTCATAGGGAGTGGCCTTTGGCTCATGGCTGAGCGCTCTTAGTCGTAAGTGAATAGGGATAGTTGCCGTCGCCGTAGCCGTAGCCGTAGCCGTAGCCGTAGCCGTAGCCGTAGCCGTAGCCGTAGCCGTAGCCCTTCGGGTACTTCATCGCGTCACCAAGGGGTAGGGGTAAGCGCCGTAGCCGTAGCCGTTGCCGTTGCCGTAGCCGTTGCCGTAGCCGTTGCCGTAGCCGTAGCCGTAGCCGTTGCCGTCGCCGTAGCCGTCGCCGTAGCCGTAGCCGTTGCCGTTGCCGTAGCCGTTGCCGTAGCCGTAGCCGTAGCCGTCGCCGTAGCCGTAGCCGTAGCCCTTCGGGTACTTCATTAGGCTTGCGCCACATCGGTGCCGCGGAGGACGCGCGCCAGGTTGGTGCAATCACAACCAATGGGGACGCAAATAACACTGGTTGAGCGATCAACCTGACCAATCCTGTCCGACACCGGATCATCATCGGTGATGATGATTGCCAGCTTCGGCTTAGTGCTCTGCAGATGTGCGGGAATCAACTGGTAGGGCGTATCGCCGCCGCCGCCGTAGTCTTTGTCTGAAAGCTTTCCATTACCGAAAAACCACACGTCCGAGCGGATGGAAGATCCGTACCTTGCGAGAAGCTCCTTAAGCCTCTGCTCAGCCATGCGCGTCTTCTGTGGCGTGAACGAACCGCTACGATCTACGAAAATCTCTACCAGCGGCGGACGGGGAGTGGAAATTGATCCGGCCGGGAGAAGTGAAACATTGTCATATCTACGGGATGGACGACGATAAGAACGCTCACGCTCGATACGAACACGCAGCGCAGCATCTACCGCGCAAGTGAGTGATGGTGTCCGGTTCTTCAGCAAGGCGTAGCTTGCCTCAGCGGCAACCTGCGATTCCTTCTGTCTCTCGTCGCTGTCAAGCTTCTCCCTAGCGGCAATGGACACCGCTCCGCCGTCTATTTCTTCCGAGTCACTACTATCGCCATCACCCATGCCGCAACCGCAGCACTGCATGGACGGTTTCTGCTCTGGATGGGTGACGAGCCACTCATAAATGTCTTCGGCCAACACAACATCGTCAGGCAAGCCCTTAATCGAGCCAGGTAGGTATCCACCTGCTAGGCGCGAACGCGGTGCATTGATATTGTCGATGTCGGTCTGGTCGTAGATCGTCCTGGCGATCTCCATTTCGCAGGCGATTACCCAAAGCTCTTGTATGGCTTCCTTCGGGCGTCGCCGGTTATGGGCTGACCAGACATGTCCCTGCTCATGCCTGAGCGTCGTCCTGTATTCGGACTTATTCAGCTCAGATGCGAGGTAGATTCGGACAAAGTCCGTCTTTCCAGGAGCACCCACCACATGCATGGGCTGACGGACTATGGGGGCGGCGGTCAGTTGCATGGTTACACCCTGAGGACAGGACGGTTCTTGTTCTTCGAGACGCCGCTCCGCGCATTCATGATCGAGTGATTCATGACTTCGTTTCGCGTATGCGTGACGATGTGGAGGATCTGGCTGGCCGAAGCCGGCGTGAGAAGGCCGCGCATGATCGAGTCGAAACCTTCATCGGTTCCGGTGCGCTCAAGAACCTTAAGAGCCATCGTCAGCGTGCGCGGTGTGGTGATTCGCTTGGACAGGCCTTCGCCAACCATGTCGAAAATGGCAAGCTCACCATTTCGTACCGAGGAAATCACCATCTTGGCCTCGTTGGAGGCGAACTGCTTGTCGGCCCATTCCGACCATGCGCACACATCGGGCATATAGTCGATGGCGGAGAAGCGCGACATCATCGCGTCACTGATTCCATCGCCCCCACCGAATTCAGGGGGATTGGCCGCTGCGACGATGCACGTCTTGTTGGGAAGCGATGCATTGCCGACTCGTCGCGAGGCGACCAGGGTGAGAAGCGTGTCAGCCACAGCCCTGCGCGATTTGTCCAGCTCGTCCAGAAACAGGACGGTGCTTTGTCCTTTGTCGGAAGCCTCCTGCAGGCGACGGAAGATCGAGGGAATCGTCCGATAGTCGTACTCACCCTCGCGATACGGCAGGCCGGCGATGTCTTCCTCCACCAGCGTGGACGTAAGCACGACTTCGGCGTGATCGAAATGAGCCTGGACACTGGCGGTCTTGCCCACGCCGGGCGGACCGATCAGCAGAATGGGAACATCGGGCGAAAACAGATGGTTCATAGCAGCTCTCCCTTATGCCCGAGGATCAGCGCAGCGTGGTGCCCTTGAAGGCGTACAGGTCGATGGCCGGGAGGATGGCGAAGACGGCCGTAACGGGGAAAAGAAGCTCTTCGTCCGCATCGAAACGATCCAGCGTGACCGTGGCCGACTTGTCGCCGCGAGCCACGCCCGGAAGGCCTTTACCACCACTGAAGCCGCCAAACATCGCGGCTTTCTTGAGGGCGATGTAACCCTCCTGGGCCTGCACCTCAGTGCCGAAGAAATAGAAGCCGCCGCTGACGGCCAGGATCTTGGTGCTCATACGTACTCCTGCGTGTGATGTGGTTTGAACGACTCGTCAGAACGGCAAGTCGTCGTCTTCGAAGTTGTTGTTGTCGGCCGGCGGCGGAGCGCTGCGCTGCGTGGGGTTGCGCTGCTGTTGTTCGCCACCACCGCCAAGCATCTGCATTTCATTGGCGACGATGTCGGTGCTGTAGCGCTCGACGCCGTCCTTGTCGGTGTACTTGTCGGTGCGCAGCGAGCCTTCGATATAGACCTGGCGGCCCTTCTTCAGGTATTCGCCGGAGATCTCGGCCAGCTTGCCGAACAGCTTCACGCGGTGCCACTCGGTGCGCTCCTGGCGCTCGCCGCTCTGCTTGTCGGTCCACTGCTCGGAGGTGGCGATGCGCAGGTTGGTGATCGCGGTGCCGTTGCCGGTGTAGCGGGTTTCGGGATCGGCGCCCAAGTTGCCGACGATGATGACTTTATTGATGCCCCTGCTCATGCTGCGTCCTCGATGCTTTGCTTGGGAAGTTTGGTTTTGATGACGTCACGCTCGTGCGTGGTGAAAACGCCACCCTTGGACGGGGCTAGATAAAGATCCATCTGAGCGGCCTGCGGAAGCCCGTACCACGCTTCAGCTACGGTATAGAGGTGGTCCGAGTTGTCGTCCTGATCCCACTCGGAGATCTTTGCCTTAATCAGGTCCACCGAAGGGCGGTACTGTTCGGCGGCCTCATCGCAACGCTTCTTGCGGTCATCCGTGATCGCGATGGCTGGAACGATTTCCGCTTGGTTAGATGTGGCGTCGCCCATTCGCTCAGCCTCGTCCTGCTCAAGGATGCCGGCGAAGCCGAAGGCATAGCGAGCCGCTTGAATGGTGGCCTTGTGACGAAGCATGCGGGCCGGCCACTGTTTCCATACATCCGTATTTCGGCGGCACTCGCTCATGTATTCCGTCACTTCGACCGGATGTGAGCGGTCCTTGCGGAAGATGCGACAGGTAACCGCAAGCAGTCCGCCCTGTTCGTTCAGGACGTCCTTGAATTCCATCCCGTCAAACTGCGGGTGTGAATTGATGAGCTTCATCCAGCCGTCAACGCTGACCACGGGGACAATGCCACCACGGCTCGGGAAGGCGAAAATCTCCTTGGTGAACGGGTTGAGCTTATGCTCCTTGGCAACCAGGCAGAAGGCCGCCAACTGCTCATTGGATACGTTCGCTCCAGACATCACGGTAGCCTTTACCGTCTGGATGAAGGCCCCCTTGTCCATGCCGTAGTGACTGGCCAAGGAGCCAAGAACACCCACCGAGGCCTGCTCATTTGATACAACCATGTTCATCAAATTGCTCCGAGTTAATTAGTCCCGGTGCTGCTGCAACGCCGCCGGGAGCGGCGCGGGAGGTCCACCAGCAGCTAGAGGGAGTCGCATCACGCCGCTAGACGCAGTGCAATGAGAATCGGGATATCAATCGCTATGAACGCTGAGAGGAGCTGCTTGATCGTTTTCATGGGTCAGTAAGGCTCAATGGAAGCGTTGCGTTCGGTGATGTTGTCCTCGGCCTTCTGATCAAGCCGCTTGTCCACGGCTTGCGCACAAAGATTGCCGAAGTAAAGATGGTCGCCATCGCGAAGTGCGCTGATGGCTTCGAGAACCTTGGGGTCGTTGCGATGGCCGCGCAGGTAAGAGAGGAAGTCACACAGCGCTTCGCTCACCTCCTGGTCATCGGCGTATAGCTCAGCCGACTCGCGCTCAATCGCTGCGTCCCGATATTCTTGGCGATCACGTTCGCGGTCGTGGAAGTCGCCCATTCCAAGCGCAAGGACGGCGTTCACTGCTTCGTCTTCCACGTTGCGACGGAGGCTTCCGGATCGATCTGCTTCCAGCCGTACCACGGCCCGATGTAGTCGATTAGGCGTACGAAGCCGTCGTTGGGCAGAGCGACCTTGGCGCGATAGCAGCGCTCAAGCTTCCAGATGTTCGTCTGGTGATCGCCTTGAATGAGGCGGAGTTGGATGCTCATGACTGCACACCTCCGACGCGGGCGAGGGCGGCGTTGAGGCGCTTGATGGTCATCCCCAACATCGCTGCATCAGATTCAACTTCACGCGAGGCTTCGATCAGCTCGGCAACGACGTCGTGCACGTCGCGCATCGACTCACCACAGTTGAGGATGCGTGCCAGCACATCGACCTTCTCGCCAGCCGCCTGCTTCGCCAGCATCTCGTAGTGGGTGCGGGGGTTCATGCCACCGCCCCACGATGCGCATCGGCGTACTCACGCGCCATCGCCGCATTGATCCGAGCCGCATACATCCGTTGCGCGGCCATCTGTGCCATCTGCGGATCGGGGTATGTGCCGGGAGTGCGGAATACGGTCTCGTAGGTCTCAGCGTTGACCGCTTCACCGCGGAAGCTGTCGCCGATCAGTTCGGCGTAGAAGTTGACGGTGGGCATGGCTCAGTACCCCCGCAGATCGCGTTCGCGGCGGACCACTTCCCAGCCACCCGTGCGAGCGACGATTTCCACATCCAGGCCGGCGGCTTCCAGAGCGTCAGCGCGGATTTCGGCCTGTTCCAGATCGGTGTAGATCGTGGTCTTCATGGTCTTGCCTCCCCAGCCTCCTGGGCTGTTGAGGTAATTCAACCATGATTTGCATACGAATACAAGTTATACTTGTATATGCCAAAAGTTATAGGCAACAAAAAGGGCGCATTGCGCGCCCTAGCGAATCTCTACTTGCCTAGAGGTGCCAGGCATGGATATGCATTGACTATTGAGTGCATCGCAACGCCCTGATACTCAGAGCCTCGCTTGGAAGGATGGGCGTCCACATAGGCAATGAAGTTGCGAGCCAACATGATTGTGCTGATTCGATCTTTCAGGCAGTCCGTGTTGTTGTGCGGGCGTACTACGGCCCCAACTGTAAGTCCATCTAGCAACCCAAGCATATAGCCAACGCTCATCGACATGCTTACATCTTGAACGGCGTCAGGAGTCGGCGGGTGTCCTTCCGTAAAATCCACGAAACGCTTGAGATTTGTATAGACAATGTCGGCAGATTGGGCTTTCTCTTGGCCCACGCATGTCATCGATGCAGCCATCAGGACGAAGAAAATTAGTGTCTTCATCTGACAGGCGCCACAATTAACACGCCAGCATGGTTCTGCGCCTGTCTTACTTCGCCAGGGCCATATTGCACGACCTTGTTGTCCCTTAAGACAACTTGATAGTCGGCACGATCCCATGACCAGCCAGACATAAGGCGATTCTTGTATGTAAGAACGTCATAACCGTCGACCTGGGCATATCCATCCGGCCGGCCGAGCTGATGCTCGACAGACGCCCGGTCCTGACCCACCGTCAGATCTCGAATCTTGCCACCCGTGGCGCATCCGGCAAGAGCGACGGCCACGGCCGCCATACACAGCATCCTATTCATACGTCCCCCTCCGTATTTGAAGGCCGTTCTGGCCTGGTGCGGCGAAGCTCCAGCAGCTTCGCATCCTGCAGATAGCTAATTCTTCCCTCGTGGCTCACCACCCCTAGTTTCCTCTTTGCGGGTCTCAACTGCTTTAAGGCTTCTCTGGCTTGCTCTAGGAGCGGGTCTCGCTTCTTGGACATCTCGCATCTCCCCCTTGAGTCTTGCGACCGTCACGACATCAAAGGCTTTGTACTCTTCTTTCGTAAGATTTGGCGGGAGATTGAGCCTCTCCCGATAGGCATATGCAATTAGTGGTGCCGTCTTGTAGATGTCATCGATAACCACATCCATCGCGCTCGCCGCCTCCTTCACTGCTGCGAGGGCGGACTTCAGAGTCTCAAGGTCCAATCCAGAATCCTGAGATTCGCTCTGGACCTGAGGTGCGGGTTCCCTAAGTCCTACTAGCTCGTCTGCAGAACAGTCTAAAAACAAGCAGATAGGCTTGATGTGTTCACGGGCATATCCGCCTGATTTGAGCCAGTTCTGAATGGCCTGAGGCGACACGTCCAAATGCCTCGCTAGGGCAGCTTTGCTCTTGCCGGATCTGGCAATGAGCTGATCAAGAACCGCCCCAGCGTTGAACTCTTCTTTCTTTTTCATGGGCTTAAGTCTGAAGCTCGCGGCCTCCTGCGCACAGCAACTCGAACTTGTATCAACATACAAGTTGTGCTTTAATGTGAGCCACAAGGCCGGCTCACGGCCTTTATTTGGCTCCAGCCATTCCTGTTAACGAAAGCGAAGGGGAGTAAAGGGCAGTGAATCAGGGTGAATTGCGAGTCCTGGCCTCGGTTTCCGCACGCAATGCGGACGACCAGACGCTGCGGCTCTGTGCCTCAGAGGAAGAGGCGATTGCCGTGTCCCTTCGCCTGTCCGGCTGCCATCAGACCGAAATCGCCAAGCGCATGGGCATCAGCGGGGCATACCTGACGATGCTGAAAAAGGGCGAGCGGACGCTGACGGTGAAGATGGCTCGGCGGCTGATCGAGGCAACCGGCTGGAATCTGGTCCGTCAGTACCGCGACCTGCAATCGGCGCTCCGTGCTGCCCAAGGTCGTCCGCGCGAGATGGACCGCATCTCCTACATCGCGAGCTTTTCGGAGGCCGCGTGATTACCGACCAAGGCAAAGACGACCCGATTCCCTTCGAGCTGGGCAGCTGGGACCCCGTCGCCAAGAAGGCTGCTGAGTACATCAAGCAGCTGCATGGGCGAGAGGAACTGACTGAGGTTAAGGAGGCGGCTTGACCCGTCGACTGCAAGGTGGTGAGCGAAAGAACCGATTCCGTCGAATCCTCATGGGTGGTCGACCGTGGATCGAGTGTCACTACTGCGGCCGCCACCTGACGCTGATGGAAATCACCCTAGATCACGTTGTTCCGTTGTCGAAGGGTGGGGCCATGGGTTTGCGCAACATCGTGCCGGCATGTCTTCCATGCAATCGCAGGAAGGCTGACATGAACTACAACACCTTCGTTAAGAGGTTTGCGGCAATGAGCTAATACCAAGCCTTCGCGCTTTCCATTCCCTGGGAGGGGGATCGAGGCCACGCGCATCCATTGGAACACTTCATGCGCGATTACGGGAAAATCCATACGTCGTTCTGGTCTAGCGAAACGCTCGCTGGGCTTGATACCGATGGCCGCCTACTGGCGGTGTATCTGCTCACGTCTCCGCACACGAATGCATCCGGGGCTTTCCGCCTTCCGGAAGCCTATGCGTGCGAAGACCTAGGGTGGAGTACGGAACGGTTACTAAACAGTTTCGAAACCCTTTCGTCGGCTAACTTCGCCAAGCGTTGCGCGAAGACTAAATGGGTGTGGGTGTGCAAGTTCCATGAATGGAACAAGCCTGACAATCCCAACATCCGGAAGGCTATCGTCAAGTCGATTGAGGCTATCCCTGACTCGGTTTCTTTCAAGCAGGAAATAGTCTCCGCTTGGCGTGTTTCCGAAACGGTTTCGAAACCGTTAGGAAACACTCCATCTCCATCTCCATCTCCATCTCCATCTCAAGAGCTTCCCGCGCTTCCGCTCGATGACGGGTCGGAGTTCGCTACCGATGGCCTGATCGCCGAGTTGCGTTCCGCCTACCCGAAGATCGACGTGAAGGCCGAGCTGGCGAAGATGCGCGTCTGGCTCCTGGCGAACCCGGCCAACCGGAAGACCCGTCGCGGAGTGGGGCGGTTCATCACGAGCTGGCTATCGCGGGCCACGCCAACCGCCGCTGACGCTCCACGGCCTCCGAAACGCAAGGAGCTGTCATGAGCCTTGCAGCCGAAGCACGGGCCATGGGCATCCGCGTGCCGCCGCATTCCGTCGACGCCGAGCAAGCTGTTCTCGGCGGACTGATGCTGGTGCCTGACAAGATCGAATCGCTTGCCGATCAGTTGGCGGTGCAGGACTTCTACCGCAAGGACCACCAGCTCATCTACCGGGCGATGCTGGAGCTTTCGGCCCGTGGTCAGCCGTGCGATGCCGTGACCATGGCGGATTGGTTCGACGCCAATGATCTTGGAACGATGCTGGATGGAAGCGGCGGCTATCTGATCCACCTGGCTAACTCCACCCCCAGCGCAGCCAACATCCTGGCCTACGCCGAAATCATCCGAGGCAAGTCCGTCCGCCGTCAGGTGATCGACCGAGCTACCAAGCTCGCGGAAGACGCCTACGGTTCGGACGAGGACAGCGTGCAGCTCGTAGACCGCGGTGTGGTCGAGCTAATGGAGCTGCAGAAGACCGAGACGCGCTCTGAGTTCACGCTGAAGCAGGCCATGGCTGCGGCCTACCAAGAGGCCCAGCGAGCGCGTGAGCTGGGCGATGACATTCCCGGCATCCCTACGGGCCTGAAGCGTCTGGATCGCGTTCTGGGCGGCTGGCACGACTCAGACCTGATCGTGGTGGGCGCACGTCCTGCGATGGGCAAGACAGCTCTACTGCTCAACTTCGCCATCGCTTGCAAGGTGCCGTGCGGGATTGTCTCTGCCGAGCAGCCCATGGTGCAGGTGGGTGGCCGAATCATCGCCGCCAAGTCGAAGGTAGCTGCCGAGAAGATGCGCAATGGCCGCTTCCGTGATGAGGATTACGGAAAGCTCGCTTACGCCATCGAAGAACTGAATGATCGCGTCTGCCAAATCTACGACCGCAGCTCGCCGTCCATTGCCGACGTATCGCGCATGGCCCGCAAGTGGAAGCAGCAGAACGGTATGCGCGTGCTGTTCGTGGACTACTTGCAACGCATCCGCTCTAGCCGTGCCGGAAAGAACGCTCGCCGTGATGAGCATGTGGGTGAGGTGGCTCAGGGTCTTAAAGATCTTGCCCGCGAGCTGTGCATCCCGGTGGTGTCGCTTGCCCAGGTGAGTCGCGATGTCGACAAGCGTGACGACAAGCAGCCTGGCATGGGCGACTTGTCAGACAGCTCGTCCATCGAGAAAGAGGCCGACCAGATCATCACGCTCTACCGGCCAGCCGTGCACGACGATAGCGCCGAAGAGGCGCTAGCTATCCTGAGCATCGAGAAGAACCGACACGGGCCCACCGGCATCGTGAAAGCCGCGTGGCTCGCCGACTGCATGAGGTTCGAAAACTATGCCGAACACGAGTGACGCCCTTTCTCTAGTCAGGGCAGACCAGGTTGCGGCCGAGCAACGCGCTCAGAAGATGCGGGAATGGATGCCTGGAGTTGCGCAGATTGTGGACGAAGTGAGGCGCGCATTCCCGGGAGCAAAAGTGAAGTACGCAAAAGAGGGCGATAGGGAAGTTGGCAAGCCCGTTCCATTCGAAGGGACTGACGTAGACAAGCTTCTCCTGCATGACCAACTAACCAAGCAGAGGAAACGCAGACATGGCTAAGACGCTCAAGACCGGTGATGTGAAGCGCATTGTCAATGATCCAGGCCTGATCTATGTCGATGACAAGTGGGTGACGATCGGAGGCCAACTCACTCCAATGGGTTATCTGCGCCGTGAAGATGCGCGATGGGTGCATTCAACGGCCCTTGGCACCCGTATCGCCAAGATCATCAAGCGTGGTCCGAAGTTCCTGTTTGTACAGATCAGCAAATAAGCCATGGCCTCTAAGTCTTTCACCCTCACCAAGTCAGACGCGCGCCAGAACATGGTCGGCGCATGGGATCTTGTGACCAAGATGGTTGCGGCAGGGAAACGGGTGAGGGTGACGGTGGGCGAGATGGCGTCCAGGCGCAGCACGGAGCAGAACGACATGTTCCACAGTATTTGCCACGAACTATCTCAGCAGCGCCAGTGGGCTGGTCAAACCATCGATACCGAAGGATGGAAAAGGTTGCTCGTGGATTGCTGGGCGCGAGCCACTGATCGCGGCCAAGGGAAAGTCGTTCCCAGCCTAGATGGTCATAGCGTGGTGAACCTTGGAATCCAGACCCGGCGTTTGCCCGTTAGCGAGATGTCGGAACTTATCGAATTCGCCCAATCGTACTGTGCCGAGCATGATGTGGAGTTGCATCAGTGAGCACCGCTGAAGAACGTAGATGGTTCGCTGCCGTTGCCATGATGGAAACGTGCGCTCTGTGTGGCGCCTATGGCGTTCAGGTGGCCCATCGCAATGAAGGCAAGGGCATGGGCAAGAAGACCGATCCATGGATGACGGCACCGCTTTGCCCGGAATGCCACGCTTCCATCGATTCGGGGCGTCACCTATCGCGCGATGAACGCCGCGCACTTATCGACAAGGCCATTTTGCGTGCCCATGACTGGCTTATCCGCAATGGCCTACTCATCCTCAAGAGGTAACACCATGTTCAAGATCAAGCCCATCCCGGTCGGCAACATCCACGATGACACGGCCGACCAGATCGCCCGGAAGATTGATCGCCGCATGATGAATCGTGGTGGGGCACATACCTGGGCGGTTGGCTATGACCGCCGCGGTAGCGTTTTTCACATCGAAACGGAATCAGACAGTGCGGTTTTCCTGCACCGACTGAAGATCATTGGACACTACAAGCGCAAGGTGAACCGTGACTGGCTGGTGGAGGACCTTGAGGCCGTGATGGGCAAAGGGCGGATGGTCGCGTGATGGGCAAGATGCAGCGCGATAAAGGGGCCAGGGCCGAGAATCAGCTGGCTTCCATGCTATCCGACGATCTTGGCATGACGATCAAGCGCACTCTGGGACAGGCCCGTGATGGTGGGGCAGACATCCTGCTGGGACCGTTCGCAGTGCAGTGCAAGCACGCAGCCAAGACCAGCATTAAGACCTGGTGGCAGCAAACCTGCACCGATGCAGCAAAGTGCAAAAAAGCCCCGGTCCTCGCCTACAAGATCAACCGGCAAGGTTGGCGTATTCGGATGAGGATGCGCGAGGTTCTTGGGATCAACGAGGCATGGACCTTCGATCACCAGTACACGGAGGAACTGGACTATCAAGGATTCGTGCTGCGGCTTCGTGAGATTGACTTGTTTGAGGGGTAAGCCATGAACTACGCACGCCTGAAAGATGCCATCCGGGAGTTCGCCGATCGACTGGCTAACGAATTCGACGTGCCCAACGAAGCGGTGGATGAGATAGTTCTATTCGCTGAGCAGACTGCCATCGTCGCAGAGACGAAGGCGAAGAATGAGCGGCAGTACGAAATGCTGTTTCGTGAGCATGGGTCAAAAGCGGTGGCTTACCGACTTGGTATCACCCAACAGGCAGCGCGCAAGCGCTTCAACAAGATTATAGGGAAACCAAGAAAGGTACTTTTGGTTTCCCCCTGAGTTTCCCGTGCGCGAAGAGAATGGCACCAACTACATCGAGGTTGGTGCATGAGCGCTCCGATACGTCAATTCGCCTCTGGTGCAACTCGCGACACCGATACGGACAAGATCGACTTTGAGGGATTTCTTAGTCCCTTGGTGATCGAGCGCTTTGGTGAATACATGCATTTGAAGCGCCGTCTTCCAGATGGAAGCTACCGCGAGTCTGACAACTGGCAGCTAGGAATTCCGCTCAAGGACTACATGAAGTCCGGCTTTCGCCACTTCCGCGACTGGTGGAGAGCGCACCGAGGCTATGGAACCAAGAGCGGTGACGATGTCGAGACTGAGCTGTGCGCGCTCATCTTCAATGCTTCCGGCTACCTGCATGAGCTGTTGAAGGCTAAGCAGTGCCAGGAGGCTGCTCCATGGTGTAGCTGGATGGTTCGTGGGTTCGTTGCCGCCCAAGAAGTTGATGTGTCCATGCGGCATGGACAGAGCCATCCCATGGCCGCAGAAGCGCTTCGCGACGAATACAGCCGTGACGATAACTCAACCGGAGTCTGAGAGATGTCCGAGGCAGCACATGCAAATACTGGCCGCATTGGATTTGTGGGTCTACTGACCCTCTTATTCATCGGCGCAAAACTTTTTGGCGCAATCGCGTGGTCTTGGTGGTGGGTTCTATCGCCACTTTGGATCTCCGCAATGATTGTCATATTGATCGTAGCCATCGCCATTATGGCAACCATCACTCCGGGCTAAGAGGATTACTTCAATGCTCTTCCAGAACACCATTAGCAAGATCGTTGGCGACCTCGAAAGCAAGATCGACAAGCTTACCAAGCACGCGCAGACGTTGACGGATAAGGCGACGGAGAAAGAGGCGGAGTCTTATCGTCTGGTCTCAGAAAGCGCAGCCCACAAAGCAGAGGCTAGCCGTGCTCTCCGCATCGCGGAGAAGGTCAAGGCGATTCTGGACTGATATGGCCGCGCGTCGTCATTTCGTTATCCCCGACTGCCAGGTTCGCCCGGGCGTTCCAACCGATCATATCGATTGGATCGCTCAGGCCATCGTGGACTATAAGCCGGATGTGATCGTGAACATCGGTGATTGGTGGGACATGCCTAGCCTGTCGTCGCATGACGGCCCCGGATCCCTCGCCAAGGAGGGCGCTAGGTACGAGGACGACGTAGCCACCGGCAACGACGCCTATGCCCGTCTGGTGGCTCCAATGCGGGCTGAGCAGGCGCGATTGATCCGTGGCCGTCGTGGTGCTTGGAATCCTCGTTGCATCTTCACGTTCGGCAACCACGAGAATCGGATCAACCGAGCGATCAACAACGATCCTCGGTTCGCCGGCACGATTGGCGAACACCATCTGGACACGCAGGGATTCGAGCGGCATCCGTTCCTGCGAGTGGTAGAAGTGGACGGAGTGAATTACTCCCATTACTTCCAGATGGAGAAGTCAGACCGCCCCATCGGCGGATCGATGGACAACCGATTGAACAAGATCGGTGCGACGTTCGTGTGCGGCCATGAGCAGGGCTATTTGGTGCATCGACGGCCACTGCCTATAGGCCGGACCATCCACGGCATCGTCGCCGGGTCAGCCTATTTGCACGATGAGGGATACCGCGGCCACCAGCGAAACAACGACTGGCGCGGGATTGTCGTGCTGAACGACGTGCGTAACAACGGGGATCTAGAGCCTATGCCGGTCACTTTGCAGGCGCTATGCCGGAAGTACGAAGGCATTGAGCTTCATGAGTTCCTGCAGAAGAAGTACCCGAATGCTGAGCAGCGATTCACTTTGGCGAGGGCAGCGTGAGCGAGTTCTGGGACAAGCGGCCTCCCCACCCGTGTGAGCGCCTAGCGAAGATCGAGGGGCAGACCAATTTCTGGCGTCTTCTAGCCGGGCTAGAGGACTGCGTGGACACGACGGACGATATGGCAGCCCTGGCCTTTGCCCGTAAGAGCGGCCTGCCTCCTGAGCTGCTAGAGGCGTTCTGGGGTGGCTCGAAACTGCACCGCATTGGCCTGTGTCAGATGGCGTTCGATTTTATCCATCGCACAGGACGAGGGATTGCCAATAAGGACCGCATCTGGACGAAAGGAGCGATCTTGGATGGATTTGACCGCTTCTGCGGAATCAGGCGAAGTGCTGCAACCAGGGCTGAGAAGTTCCGAGTTCGCCGTGAGGACTACTTGGCAACGCGAAAGCTTGCTGAGGGTCTGTTCTATCGCTGGGCCGGATTCGTACAGCCCGACTGGATTCATGCTCGCTTTCGACCCGGAACGATCATCCACCCTTGATTATGCATACTGACAAATGAGGGAGGCGAATAGCGGTGCGCCGCCGTCTCCCGCCGCTGGGACCTAACGGCCAGCGGCACTTACAAGTTTTGGGTGGCAGCAGGCTAGATATCGTCCATGCGGGTCCGGCTGCATGGAGAGGTCGGGAGAGGTCCGAAAGGTTAAAACCCTCTACAACCTTGGGAACCCGTGGCCTGTAAAGCCGACGCGTAGGCGTTCTGCCACCCAGATTCATTCGGAGCCAGCCATGACCGACGAAACCGAAGTTGATATTGTCGGCGAGATTGACCTGGAAGAAGACCACGGCGATGCCGATTGGGTCGTCTATAGCGGCGGCGGTACGGCCAATAGCGGTCAGTACATCTTCCCGCAGGGTGTTGGCGAGTTCTGCAAAGCTCGCGGTTTCGAAGCGCTCCATATTCCAGATAAGCCTGGCGACATCTACGGCCTAAGCGCCGAGGATGACCGCTGGGTGGTGATTGGCAAAGGCAAAAGCAAGACCAACCTAACAGCGGTGAAATGACATGGCAAAGCTTACTGGCAAGTAGAGGAAGGGTCTCCTTTCCAGTGATTTCGGCCTTCCGGGGCAGCGCAAGTATCCGATGCCGGATGCTAGCCACGCCGCCAACGCCAAGGCTCGTGCTAGCCAGCAGGAAGCTAGGGGCAATCTGTCGCCGGCCGCTAAGGCCAAGATCGATAGCAAGGCCAATAAGATCTTGGGCAAGAAGAAATAACCATGGCTCAGGGGAATGAGGTGCTTCGTGATGCTGCTATGGCGTCTCCGCTGGCAGCGTTCTTCGGGGCCAGTTGGATCGCTGACATTCCCTGGGGGCCAATCTCCTATCTGCTGGCGAGCATCTACACCTCCATGCTCATCGTCTAGCTTGGATACAAGGGCATCAAGTGGGTGAGGGCTAAGCGCCATGGCAAGCACCCGACTTAAGGTCGGAGCTGGAGCCGCCAGTCTGGTTCTGAGCCTGGCCGCTGGCCTAGTAGTGCATTTCGAGGGCTACATTCCGCATACGTACGCCGATCCGGTTGGCATACCGACCATCTGCTACGGCCACACGGGTTCGGATGTTAACCCGGGCACGGTAGCTACGCAGGAAGAGTGCCAAAGGCTCCTAGAGGGCGATCTCGCAGTGGCCTATGCCGCGGTCTAGCGCTGTGTGCGAGTGCCACTAAGGCCGTATGAGGCAGCCGCCTTCACCTCTTTCACATACAACGTTGGGCCTGCAGCTTTCTGCCAGTCAACGTTGGTCCGCAAGGCTAATGCTGGCGATATGCCGGGGGCCTGTGCAGAAATCAACCGCTGGGTTTATTCCAACGGTGAAAAGCTTCCTGGTCTAGTGCGTCGTAGGGCCGCAGAGCGCGCCCTTTGTGAGGGTAAGCAGTCATGAAAACCTTGGCACATCTCGCGGTCATCTGGTCCTTACTGGCCTTCGCGGGGTGCGCCTCTAGCCCGGTGGATAAGATCCACAAGGTTGCCGTCCATCTCACCATGGACAACGGTAGTTGCTCTGGCACAGTGGTTGGCAAGAACACCATCTTGACCGCTACTCATTGCTTGGCTGATGCGCATTCGCTCGCCATCGATGGAATTCCGGTGGTGGTCTACAAGGCCTATGACGACAAGCACGATCATTTGTTGTTGGTGACCAGCCTGAGCTTTAGGGAAGCCGCGCTGCGCGGCCACGAGGCCAATCAGGGTGATTCTGTCTATGTGATCGGCAACCCTGGCGAGCTGGTTGATATCTACCGTCAGGGCAATGTCGCCGGGCACAAGAAGTTTCCTGAAGCATCGGCGACGCTGTACGACCTGAACGGCTACTTCGGCGACAGTGGAGCGGGCATCTTCAACCGTGACGGACAGTTGATCGGCGTTATCTCGATCCTGTACCAGCAGGTTGGCGAGGGCTACATGAAGACCATGGGGTCATTCGACCTGGCATTTACTCCGGGCCAGTGGCGAGAGGCGGTCAACTTTGACACCTCCATGCCAGGCCTTATCTATTCAATGAAATCGCCATGATGTTGATTATTGTGGCAATCGTGGCGATTTATCTATTCATCCTCAGCAAATACGGGGAGCCGTGCGAATGAACGACGTAGTAGACGGCTTCTGAGATGGGTCGCATCAAGCTCATCGTTATCGCCGTCTTGGCGATCGTACTGCTGCTGGGTGGCTGGCATTTCGCCCGCATCCACGACGAAGCCAAGCAGTCCAAGGTTGAGATTGAGGCTCAGAAGCAAATCACTAAACGCGCGCAGGTTCGAAGCCATGTTGAGCAGGAAACCCAAAAGCTTTCCGATGCGCCTATCCAGCGGATTGGTGATGCTGCTCCTGATAGCGCTGCTGGCAAGCTGCAAAGCTGGACCCGCGACTGAGCCGAACAACGGATGTGAATGGGTCAAACCTATCTATCCGAGTAAGGACGACAGCCTGACAGACGGCACGGCAAGACAAATCCTCGATCACGACGAGACCGGCAAGCAGATTTGCGGCTGGTCTAAACCCACCAAGGAGACGAAATGAGCGTTCCCACCTGGCTCGCTGGCAGCACTGTTGTCATTTAGCGCTCGGCCAATGGTTACATCTGCATGCCCCGTGTTGGCGCAGATCCGACTGAATGCGTGGTGTTTGAGACCTTCGCCGCGCTGACGTATTACTTGGGCGTCAACTATCAACCTCCTGGTCCGTAATGAGCAAGGGTAGCGATCGCAGGCCACCTGCTGTCGATGACAAGACGCTGGCTGACAATTGGTCGCGCATCTTTGGCAAGCATGATGGGGTGCGCGTAGGTGCTACTCCTGTCTCTAAAACAGGTAATGTCGGCGCAATTCCGACCACCCCCGCCATTAAGGGCAACGATGAATCACGGGAAGCGGGCGTATATTGATCCATCCTTGATAAGGAAGGACTCCTTCCTTTCAAAGGTGAAGCAGGACACGGAGTCTGGTTGCTGGAATTGGTAGGCATCTAAAAACCAGAAAGGATATGGTCAGTTCTCTGTTCGCGGCAAAGTTATGCAGTCTCATCGCGTCTCCTACGTGATGTTCTATGGTGATCAGCCTGATCTTGTTCTTCACTCTTGCGACAATCCGTCGTGCGTCAATCCTAGCCATCTACGAAATGGAGACAACTCCGCAAACATGTTAGAAGCCAGGATTAGGGGTAGGGTGCCATGGAGGAAAGGTGCCAATACAATCTTTCAGCTTGTCGCCATGGTCGCCGAAGAATCCAGGCGTATTTCCGTATGAATAACTGGCGTCGCTTTAGAGAGTAGGTGCCGTAGCGTGAACGTCCTTGAGTCGATTGACGAGCAAGTGGCCGGCATTGTCCGCACTTACGCCCAGGAGAACGAGCTGGCTATCCTGGTCAGAACCAATGGCAATGATGTACGTGTCATCGCTCCGAATGCTCAGCGCGACGTGTTAGCGAAGATGCTTCGTATCGCCGCAAGCATGCTCGAAGAACCAGTAAGCAGGCAGTTCAACTAAACGCCAACTGAATTTCAATCAGAGGAATCCTTATGTCTCGCGGAGGTAAGCGCGAAGGCGCAGGCCGTCCGAAGGGCAGCCTCGATAAGAACAACAAATAGCTTCGGGAGATGATCCTAGAGGCGCTTGATCGCAAGGGCGGAGTTGACTACCTCGCCAAGCAGGCCGAAGAGCATCCAGGGCCGTTCATGAGTCTTCTGGCTAAAGTTCTGCCAATGCAAGTGACGGGTGAGAATGGTGACCCCCTCAAGGCCAGCATTACGGTCACCTTTGAATGACGGACGCCAAATTTCCCGCCAAGCTCAAGCCGTTGTTCAAGCCCATGCGCTACAAGGTGGCTCATGGTGGCCGTGGCAGCGCGAAGTCATGGAGCTTCGCCCGAGCACTCCTCATACTTGCCGCCTAGAAGCAGCTACGCGTCCTTTGCACGCGAGAGGTGCAGAAGTCCATCAAGGACTCGGTGCACAAGCTCCTTGGCGACCAGGTACAGGCTCTTGGCCTGGGGTCATTCTACGAGGTGCAGCAAGCCGTCCTGAAGGGCGCCAATGGATCGGAATTCATCTTCTCCGGCCTTAGCGACTAGACGGCTGAGTCGATCAAGTCGTTTGAGGGTGTCGACATTGTATGGGTTGAGGAAGCCCAGGCAGTGAGCGACCGAAGCTGGTCTATCCTGATCCCGACCATCCGAAAGGACGGTTCGGAGATATGGGTTAGCTTCAATCCTGAGCTAGACACGGATTCGACATGGGTTCGGTTCGTTTAGAACAGGCCTCCCGATGCCTGGGTTGTTGAGGTCAACTATCACGACAATCCATGGTTTCCGGAAGTCCTAGAGAAGGAGCGGAAGCACGCGTAGGCAACGCTGCCGGATCCCGAGTACAGGAACATTTGGGAAGGCAAGTGCAAACCAGCCATCACGGGAGCGATCTATGCTGATGAGGTCGCTGCAACGCAGACATCTGACCGTATCTGCGAGCTACCGTACGATCCGTCTATGAGGGTGCACGCAGTCTTTGATCTTGGCTGGAACGACAAGATGTCGATCATCTTGGCTTAGCGGCATGTGAGCCAGATCCGCGTGGTTGAATACATCGAGGACAGCCACAAGACTCTCGATCATTACTCGGCCGAGTTGAAGAACAAGAAATGGAATTGGGGCACGATTTGGCTACCCCATGACGGCCAGCATAAGGACTACAAGTCCGGCAAGTCAGCAGAGCAAATCATGCGTGATCTTGGTTGGGACGTGCGGATTATCCCTAACCAGTCCATTGAGGCAGGCATACGCAATGCCCGCCGCGGCTTTGCCTAGACTTACTTCGACCGCAGCAAGACGGATCGACTTATTCAATGCCTCAAGCGGTATCGCCGAGGCGTCCCGACGACCACTGGCGAGCCTGGCGCACCCGTACACGACGAATGGAGCCACGGGGCAGACGCATTTCGCTACCTCCACATCGTCGCCCCCAGCCTGAGTAACGAAGACTGGTCGACCAAGACGCTTAACTATCCGAGTCTCGCCATTACATGAGCTACGAACAGTACGACGAAGCTGAGGCCATTAAGCGTCAGAATGGTCCGATGACGGATGGCTAGCTGTGCGCCTTGATTGACCATGAGCGGTCGAACGGCATCGGCCTGAACGACCAGCTTGCCTCGGATCGAGCCAAGGCCATGGCGTTCTATGTGGGCGACGCCCGCGGTGTCCTCGCCCCGCCCGATGTTGATGGCCGCAGCAAGATCGTCAGCAAGGAGCTGATGGAGGTCGTGGAATGGGCGATGCCCGTCTTCATGCGCATGTACTGCGGCACGGACGACATCGTTAAGTTTGAACCAGAGGCGATGGGCGACGAGAAGGCCTGCAACGACGCCACGGAATACTGCTCCTATCTGCTGCACCGCAAGAACCCGGGTTTCGTCGTACTACATGACGCGATCAAGTCGGCCCTCATTACCCGTATCGGCGTGGTCAAGGCGTACTGCGATGAGCGCTGGGATGAACGGCAGGAATATTACGAGAACCTTTCGCAGGTTGACGTGTAGGCGTTGAGCGCTGACGAATTTGTCGACGTGGTGAAGGTCGAAGAGGTTGAATAGGCCGACATCACCATTATGAACGGTCAGGTTGGCGGTGCTCAGTAGCAGCCAGTGACCTACAACGTCACGGTAAAGCGCAAGGAGCGAAAGAGGCAGTTCAAGGTAGAGGGCGTTCCGCCTGAGGAAATGTGGTTCTCGAAGGACTCGCGTTATGTCGATGGGCTTCGCTGCATTGGCCATGATGTTCGTCGCACCATTTCTGATCTCCTAAGCCTGGGCTATGACGCAGAGCAGGTCTATAAGCTTCCCAAGGGCACGCTTGGCGACACATACGGCGAGAAGTACGAGCGTGAGCGCTACGACGGCTCATGGAGCATTGACGAAGACGATTCGCTCGACATCAGCCAGCGCATTGTCATGCTCAATGAGTGCTACATCCGGGTGGATTTCGACGGTGATGGCATCTCGGAGTATCGTCGTGTCGTGAAGTGCGGCACGGTAGTTTTCGAGAATGATGTGGTTGAGGACCATCCCTTCGCCATCTTCTCGCCCGTTCTGATGCCGTACAAGCTCATTGGCCTCTCGATGTGGGATCTTGTTGAAGACCTGCAGCGCATCAAGACCGCGATTACCCGCCAGTACCTTGATAACCTTTACCTAGCCAATACCCCTCGGACAACCGTTGTGGAGGGGCAGGTCAATCTTGACGACCTGCTCAATCCTCGTCCAGGCGGCCTGGTTCGCACTAAATCGCTGGACGCCATGAGTGTCATCCAGACGCCTGAC
Organism: Dyella sp. SG609; assembly: GCF_012275375.1. Classification (GTDB taxonomy): domain Bacteria; phylum Pseudomonadota; class Gammaproteobacteria; order Xanthomonadales; family Rhodanobacteraceae; genus Dyella_D; species Dyella_D marensis. The sequence continues at coordinate 415,806 of NZ_JAAZQJ010000005.1, forward strand.
ATTGGTGCCCAAGCGCTTGGTGGCATCCAGTTCTTCGATGGCGTGCGAGACGCAAGGACGGGCATCAAGGAGTTCTCGCAAGGACTTGTTGGCAACGAGCTGAGCAAGTCAAAAATCGGCTCAGAAGGCCTGCAGCAGCTCATGGATTAGGGCGCTCAGCGTGTTGAGCTGATGGCCCGCGTCTTTGCGGAGACTGGCGTCAAGCGTATCTTCCAGCTGCTCCTGAAACTGGTCACGCAATACCAGGATCGACAGGAATAGGTCCGCATCTCCGGCAAGTGGATGACCATTGATCCGCGTGCATGGAAGAACAACTATGACATGACGGTCTCGGTTGGTGTTGGCACGGCATCCAAGGATCGCCAGCTAGCCATGGCGATGCAGCTGCTACAGGTTCAATCGCAGGCCGCTCAATATGGCTTAGTCATGCCCCAGCAGGCGTACAACGCGCTTGAAGACATGGCGAGCGCCATGGGCAAGAAGGATGCTTCCCGATATTTCATGCCGCCCGATCAGGCTCCGCCGCAACCACCGCAGCCGTCTGAGGCTGATAAAATGATGCAGCTGGAGCAATTCAAGGTGCAAAGTCAGTCCCAGCTACAGTCGCAGAAGCACCAGAACGACGCTCAATTGGAAATCGTCAAGCAACAGGCCTAGGCTGCTCAGCAGCAACACGAGAAGGAGCTTGAGGCACAGCGAAACCAGCTCAAGTTGGAGCAGGACGAGCGCTTGGCAACCGTCAAGGCGCAGCTAGACGCAGACCTGGCGCGTTACAAGGCCGAGTTGCAGTCCTAGACGCAGATTGAGGTGGCCCGCATCAATGCCGAGGCCAAGATCGCTGCGGCCAAGGCGATGGGCGCCAAGGACGCATCCACAGCTGACGAAGTGGTGGCCTACGAACAGCGGAACGAGCAGGAATGACAGACGACAAGGCAGAGCTTGAAATCAAGCGTGGTCAGGACGCCGCCCAACTATTGGCCCATCCACTTCTCGTTGACGCATTTGTGGCTATCGAATCGGAGATTTTAGAGAAATGGCAGAACTCGCCAGCCCGCGACGCGGAAGGCCGCGAAAAGCTGTGGACGATGCTTCACCTGCTGCGAAGAGTGAAGGGTCATCTCGAATCTCATGTGGAAACGGGGAAGGTTGCCCAGGCCACTCTGGCGCAGAAAGCGGCCCGCGTAGCTGGGCTGAACTCGACATCGTTCTAAGACGCGTTGAGAAGCAGATAAGGCCATTGACGATTTGCCGGATTTGGGTGTCATTCGACAGCCATTGCCCGGTGTGGATAGGCGAGCACTCAGGCGCCCATGTGGATCGGGGCGAATGGTGTGTTCGCCTCAACAACGGGCGAGACATATCGCCATAACCGTGAGGTGACACCATGAGCAATCCGGAAACGGAACTCAACGAAAGCCAGGACAATAACTCCGCGGTGGAATTGTCCGAGGAAGACATCCTTAAGCGACTTGAACCCAAAGAGGAAGAGGACTCCACGTCATCCGCCATTGGCGGAGACGATGAAGAAAATGGAGGCGACCAAGGATAGGCCGCAGGGCAGAAGGAAGAAGCCCAGGACGATAAGGAGGCTACGCCAGAGGAACGCAAATGGCTTGCCAACAAGCACAAGATCACCGTCCAGGGTGAGGAACTGGAAATCTCCGCCGACGAAGCCTTTAAGGGCTATATGCGGCAGCAGGACTACACGCGCAAGACGACCGAAGCGGCAGAGCTAACCAAGCAGGCGCAGCAAGAACGTCAGTTTGTCCAGCAGGAATACGGCCAACGTATTAACCAGCTCGATAACCTGTCGGCAGCGCTCTATCAGGAGCTTGTCGGGAATCAGGCCGAACTTGCCAAGCTCATCGAAACCGACCCGCAGGAGTATTTGCGGCAGCAGCAGCGCATGTCTCAAAAGGCCGCACTGCTGAATCAGGTAGACCAGCAACGCCAAGCCATCGACCAGATCCGGAAGAACGAGGAAGAAAAGGCCTTCCACGAATCCGTCAAGGTGAACGAGGCCAAGCTTCTGGATGCGCTGCCTGATTGGCGTGACTCAACGAAGCGTGGTGCCGAACAGCGAGAAATCGCCCAGCATCTCATTTCGCTAGGGTACTCGCCGGATGAGCTGAACAGTTTGACCGACCATCGCGCTGTCCTCATCGCCCGTAAGGCGATGCTATGGGACCGCGCCCAGGCCGTGAAATCCAAGCAGACTCAGGAGCAGAAGACCCCTCCGAAGGTCGTTAAGCCTGGCACGGCCAATTCCCCAACTAACGCCAAGACGCAGCAAATCCAACAGCTCGCTCAGAAGGCCAAGCGGTCCGGGCGAGATGATGATGTGGTTGCGCTGCTCATGGCTCGCTCTGATAGAGGCTAATCATGACCATCGTTGCAAATACCTACACCACGTATACCGCCATCGGTTAGCGTGAAGACCTGTCGGATGTCATCGACATCATTTCTCCCACCGAGACGCCGCTTTATTCGTCTCTGAAGAAGTCCAAGTGCGTCGCCCGTTTCTTCGAGTGGCAGACCGACGCCCTGGCGGCCGCGGCCAACAACGCCCAGCTGGAAGGCGATGACATCAGTTCGTTCACCGCCGTCGCCCCCAGCACCCGCTGGGGCAATTACACGCAGATCAGCTACAAGAACTTCATCATCTCGGACACTGAAGAGGTGGTCGACAAGGCTGGCCGCAAGTCCGAAATTGCGTTCCAGAAGATGAAGAAGATGAAGGAGCTGAAGCGCGACGCGGAAGTCGCCCTGATCGGCAATCAGACCTTCAATGCCGGCGCAACGGGCACCGCCCGCCAGACCCGCGGTCTCGCCGGCTGGATCACCCAGGGTTCGGTGGGTGCCGGTACGGGTGCGTTTCCGATCCCGTCCAGCAATACCGCCCCTGTGGCCGGTACGGCCCGTGCGCTTACTGAGTCGCTGGTCAAGTCGGCGATGCAGACGGCGTATACGGCAGGTGGCTCGCCTGGCGTTCTGCTGGTTCGCCCCTCGGACAAGGTGATTGTCTCGACGTTCTCCGGCAACGCAACCCGCTTCGAGCAGTCCGACAGCAACGAGTTGAACGCCGCGTTCGACTTCTACGTGACCGATTTCGGTCGTCTGAATGTCGTGCCGGATCGCTTCTTCGGCTCTGAGAACTCGGCATACCTGCTCGATCTGGACCACGTCACGTTCAAGACCCTGCGTAACGTGGAGGCCAAGCCGCTGGCGAAGACCGGTGACGCCGAAAAGATGCTGCTGACCTGGGAATATGGCCTGCAGATGGACAACAAGGACGCTCATGCGGTGATTCGCGACCTGACCTAATGGTCTTAACGAGGGGGCTTCGGCCCCCTCTCTTTTCGGAGCTGTTATGTCGTTCAAAAGTCCGATCATCTGCCTTGATGTGAACCTCACTGGCGTGAATATCACAACGGGTGCTGCATCAGCGTCGGCATCCATCCCCAACAACTAGGCAGGCATTGTCGCCAGGTATGTGCGTGTTTCGGCGACCGCTAATGCACATGTGCGCGTAGGCAAGACTACGGCGACGGCACTCGCCACCGACATGCTTGTGACACCCAATGAGGCGATCATCCTTAACGTGACCGGAAGTGACGTGATCGCCGCCATCCAGGACACTGCTGCCGGCACGGTCAACGTGGTACCCATCGAATGGGCGTGATATCTAAGCTCCATTTGGATGGAGACGACGCCACTCTGAACCGCATCCAGGATGTAGAGCCAATCCTTAAATAGGTCATGGATGCTCGTGCCGCTGGTGCTATTGGTTCTACTGAAATGCGCCATGCAGCCAGGGTGCCGGCCGTGTTGGTGGAGTCCTATTGCAATCGAAATGGCATTACAGTTCATGAGTTCATGGCGAATGATGAGCATGTCTCTCGGCTGCTCAATGATCCAGCCATCGAGCCGTTCCGCATCTGGAAAGGTAAGGTCTAATGATTAACGACTACGCCACGCTATAGGACGCCATCGCCCGCTGGCTTGCGCGTACCGACCTTACGCAGTCCATTCCTGACTTCATTGCGCTTGCCGAGGCAAGGATCAATTCCGATCTTCGCACTCGTTCACAGCAAACCATTACCTCGGGCACGTCTTCGGGATAGCAGGTTACGCTACCCTCCGATTTCAGGCAGATGGAAGCCTTTATCATCACGATTGGTGGTGTTGAGACAGCTTTGCATCCACTCCCTCCCGAGCGAAGCACTAATCGATCGATCACGGTTGTTCCATCAGGCTACTGGATTGGCGGCAACACGCTCTATTTGAATTGCAACACGGACTATGCCTACCGGATGGTCTATTTCGCCGGAGTTCCGTCGCTAAGCGCATCAGCCACTTAGAACTGGCTCGTTATCGCCAATCCTAATGTGTATCTGTACGCCGCACTCTTGGAGGCCGCAGCGTACATGCAGGATGACGACCGCATTCCCATTTGGCGATCTGGATACGAAACGGCCATGGACGCGCTTAGACGGCAAGATGACTATGCACGCTATAGCCCCACGCCACGCATGCGTCCCGACTTCGTGGTGCACTAATGCGCATTGATCTTCAGGGGTTCTCGCCCGACCTCGATCCGGCGGTTCCTGGCGTTATCACTGACTGCGACCAGATCGTGCCGTCTACCCAAGGCTTCACGGCAGCCAATAGCCGGGTTGATGTGGGTCTGTCTGCCCTGGACAGTGCGTGTAAGGGCGCCTATGTGGGCACCCTCCTGGATGGCTCCAAGCGCATCGTGGCTGGAACTCAGGCCAAGCTTTGGGATGTCACGGCCAGCACTTGGACGGATCGCAGCCAGGCTGGCGGATATACGGGCCTGAATCGCTGGCGGTTCACGATGTTTGGCAACAATGTGCTCGCCACCAATCGGGCGCAGCGCATCCAACAGGCTGCTCCAAGCGCCAATTTTGCAGATATCGCCACTGCACCCGCCGCAGCGGTCATGTGTTCAGCCTCAGGCTTTGTCCTCGTAGGCGATGTATCCGACCTTACCGGATCGTTCGGTGATCAGCCTGATGGGTGGTGGTGTTCTGGCCTGTTCAACCAGGCGGTGTGGACGCCCGCTGTATCCACCCAGTGCGCTAATGGCCGCCTAGTTACCGCGCCTGGCCGCATTACGGCGATGCGCGAGCTTGGCGACGATGTCGTGGCCTACAAGGCCAAGTCGATGTTCCTGGGGCGATATGTCGGCCCTCCCGTTGTGTGGAGTTGGCAGCGCATTCCAGGCGATATCGGGTGCTCAGGTCAGGAGTCTGTGGTCGTCGTGGGTTCTTCCCACTTTTTCATCGGTCCGGCGGACATCTATGTCTATGACGGTACGGTCCCGCGGTCCATTGGCGCTCCTATTCGGCAATGGTTCTTCCAATCACTGAACGGATCGCAGCGAGCCAACATTATTGGGGCTGTCGATCTGGCCCGCGACCTTGTGTACTGGTATTACCCTTCCGTGGCTTCAACCACGGGAATCTGTGATAGCTGCATCGTCTACAACATCCGCACGAATCAGTGGGGAAGGGCATCGCAGAGCATCGAATCTGCTGTTGAGTATGCGTCGGGTGCTGTCACCTATGATGGTCTTGGCACGCTGTATTCGACCTACGACAATCTGCCAAACATCGCCTACGACTCGCCGTTCTGGATCAGCGATCAGACTGTGCCCGGAGTGATTGGCACCGATCACAAGCTCTATTCGCTGACGGGAAGCCCCGGAGCCTCTTATCTGGTTTCTGGTGACTTTGGAGACCAGACCAATTGGAGCATGTTCCGGCGAGCCACCCCCCGTTACAGGACGCAGCCGACCACCGGAATCGGCACGAACTACTACCGCGGCAATCTTGGCGTTGCTCCGACCCAAGATCAGACGATTTCGCAGTCAAGCCAGGCTCGTTTCGACTTCCGGCGCATCGCCCGTTGGCACCGCGTGCGTTTCGACTGGTCTGGGCCTGTGTCTCTCAACGGTCTTGACGTCGATATCCAGCAGGCGAGCCGCGAATGAGAATTCAGACCGACCCCAGGCTGCCCCAGGATCTGCAGCAGCAGATTTTGAGGCTGACGCAGCTCATCCGAGACATTACTTTTTAGCTCAATGCCCTGTCTGAGGGTTAGCTGCAAGCCGTCACGAACGCTCAAACCGCAGTCCCGTCTTCTGGCAGGTGGAACTAGGGCGATTTCGTCGCTAACAGCGCCGTATCGGAGCTTGGCACGGCAGGATCGAAGTACATCATTCGTGGTTGGCGGTGCACGGTGGCGGGCGATTTCTCCGCTACTGCCCCAACCTTTGTCCAAGAACGCGCACTGACGGGTAATTGAATGCTTCCGATGCTATCTGGCACCACGAACGACGGGAAGATGAAGTTTCAGGCGGTCCCGGTGTAGCTTGTTCGACAGTTTTGGTCTGAAGTTCTGCCTGGCATCCAGCAGATACGCAGCACGAATGATGAGCCGTGGATGCCTGAGGACGTCTATGCAGCCCTAGCTGCCAATAAGGCCACCCTGTATGTCTTCCATGCAGAGGACGGCCACCTTGCGGGCTTCATTGTTTGCGAAGTAGTGGTGATGCCATTCGCCGTGTCGGCTGACCTGAACATCTGGCTTGGCTGGTCGGACGCCAAGGGCCAAGGACACTACGGGTTTGAGGTTGCCAAATATATTTAGAGTGCGGCAGGCCTGAACCGAACTTTATTTTGGACGCCGCAAGACGCATCTTGGGTCGGCAAGTTCCGACGCGTTACCAGTCTCTACGAGGTCTAACCATGGGTGGCAGCTCCTAGCCGAAGAACACCACGACCACCACTCAGGTATAGCTGCCTGCGTGGCTGTCGAACGATTATCAGAACTACATCAACTAGGCGCAGGCGGTAAATAACTAGCCCTATCAGCAGTACAACGGACAGACCGTTGCCGGGCTGACGCCTGAGCAGATGGGCGCGCTCACCATGGCGGGCTAGGGCGCTGCAGGCCAGGGTACCAACCAGGCCGCTCAGGCCGCCCAGCTGCAGAACGTTCTCAACGGCGGCTATAGCGTCAATCCAAGCGCCAACCCGTTCCTGGGCCAGACCACGAACGTCGGCACGAACCGGTACGCCGGCCAGAATCCCTACCTGGGGCAGATGGTCAACCAGGCCCAGCAAAACATTGTCGACAGCTACAACAAGAACACGTCACCGGCTCTCGCTGCGCAGTTCGCACAGAACGGTGCCTTCGGCGGCAGCGCCTACAACGACGCCATGCAGCAGTCGCAGAACACCTTGGCCCAGAACCTCGGCCAGGTGTCTACGAGCCTCTACGGCCAGGACTACCAGAACCAGCAGCAGCTCGCCGAGAACGCACTGAATCGCAATGTGCAGGCTCAGCAGACCGACCTTGCTCGTAACGCGTCGTTGTATCAGCAAGGCATCGCTAATCAGCTCGGTGCAGCCCAGCAGAATGCCGGCTTGATTCTCAACGCATCGCAAGGCGTGACGGGTGCCAATGCCCTGCAGAGCCAGTTCTTGGGGCAGTACGGCAACCTTGCTGCGGGTCAGCAGCAGGTCAATCAAGGGATGCTCGATCAGGCTGCGAACAACTGGTACAACCAGGCATATGGCTACGATCAGCAGCGTCTGGCGAATATGGGGCAGGCGCTCAACTCGGTTCAGGGTGCGTTCTAGGGTCAATCGACCACTGGTTTGAATCCCGCATACAAGCCGCGGAGCACCGGAGGAGCGCTCGCATCAGCTGCGGGCGGAGCCGCCACTGGCATGGCCGTAGGCGGTCCATGGGGTGCTGCTATCGGTGGTGGTGTTGGCCTGCTTGGCTACTATCTGTGAGGAAATCATGACCGGATTCAACTTTCTCTCAGGAATGCAGGCATCTCCTTAGGTCGGATATCAGATTGGAGCGTATGGCTAGCCCCAACATTATGTGGGTCAGCTGCCATCGTGGCTCGATCCATCGCAACAGCTATAGCAGCAGATGAACTTCGCTACGGGTGAATAGGGTGGCATCCCTAGCTATGTGAATGGACCGCTATCTAATCAGGGAGCCTCTGGATTCAGCATGGGTGATCGGCTGAGGCGGCTCATGTCATCGCAAGGTCTATCCAATCAAAACCTAGGTAATATCGGCCTTCAGATGTTGATGAATGGCTGGGGGAGTCACAGCTAATGGCTTGGTATAGCGGTCTATTCGGTGACACCAGCGGGCTGAGCGATTAGGATCAGCAGAAGATCGCAAATCAGGGGCTTCTGCGCGCTGGCCTCGGTATCCTGTCGGCTAACGGCCAAGTGGGAGTAACGCCGTTTCAGGCAATTTCTAGCGGACTTCTCGGTGGCATGGATAGTGTCCAGCAGGGTGCGTCCAATCTCCAAACTTCACGCTACAGGCAGGCACAGATGCAGTCTGCGATGGCCGATATGCAGCGTAAGCAGCAGATGCAGGCGCTTGCGACCAAGTTTGCCAAGCCTGACGGCACGTTCGATATGCAGGGCTATCAGTAGGCGCTGAGCAGCATTGATCCGCAAGCATCTATTGAGATGCAGCAGAATCTGCTTCATTCCAAGTTGTACGAGGCGCAGGCGCAGAAGGCTCAGGCGGATGCTCGTGCAAAGGCCGTTCGGCAAATCAATTCGGGCAACAACATCGTTACCCAAGAGCAGCAGGAGGACGGCTCCTGGAGGCCACTAGCGACAGCGCCACGCTGGCAGCCTCAGCAGTCCGCTGGATCGGCTCTTGCTCAGCAGATTGCCCTCATGCGCCAGTTTGGTGCAACCGACGATGACATTCGGGCGAAACTCGGCATTCAACCAAGGGGTGGTCAACCGCAGCAAAGCAATTTGAGCGGTTAGGACTACTTGGATAGTCTTCCCGATCAAGAGAAGAACATGGTTCAGGCCATCGTGGATGGCCGGTATCCGGTCCCCACCGGACGACAGGCCATGAGTCCATAGTGGCAATCTGCCATCGCCGCTGCTCAGCAGGTAGACCCCGCGCTGGATGCCGGAAGCTACAAATCTCGCGCAGCCGCACGGCAGAACTTCACATCCGGAAAAGGCTCGATGGAAATTAAGGCGCTCAACACGCTTGCGGGCCATCTACAGACCCTTTCTGACAGCCTGGATTAGATGGACAACTCCAATATCTCTCTCGTAAACCGCGCAAGCAACTTCGTTGGATCGGAGTTTGGCGGTAAGCGTGGTCAGGCCCTGGCTCAGTTCAACACCTCTGCCAAGGCGGTGGGCGATGAGGCTGCAAAGGTCTTCGCTGGCGGCCAAAGCGCGCTGGGTGATCGCAAGGAAATCGGCGAATCGCTGAATCCCAACGCTCCTAACAGCAATCTGCGCGCAACCCTGAAGACCTACGCCGAACTTGTATAGAGCCGGTTGGCTGCGATCCAGGATTAGGCCAATCAGGCCATGGGTTACGGCTCACGCTCCATTTAGGTCGTTACGCCGAAGGCTGCGAAGACGTTCCAGAAGTTTGCCGGCGGGTCGGCTGGCGCGCCCTCCGCACAGGTCAACCTTAACCAGCAAGATCCTCTCGGCCTTGGGATTGGACAGTGAGCATTCTTGACGATATCCGGTAGCAGTACCCGCAGTACGCGGACGTTTCGGACGGAAAGCTGGCAGCAGCTATCCGCAAGAAGTATTACGCCGACATGCTGCCGCAGGACTTCTATCGTCAGGCTGGCTTGGGTCATCTTGTTGGCCTGGATGATGCTCCGGCGAACGGCCTTGGCACGGATTGGCAGAACTATGCTGCCGGCATGGGTAAGTCTGTGGTGGACAACCTGCGTGGTCTTCAGCAGGTCGGCGCGGGTCTTGCCTCACACCTTCCCTTGGTGGGTGATCGAGCATAGGCCGCATACGACCGTCTGAAGCAGGAGCAGTCCGACGCCAACGCCCAGGATGCCCCCCTGATGGGGACGAAGGCTGGCGTCCTTGGAAACATCTCCGGTTAGGCACTGCAAGCCATTGCTGGCGGCACAGCCCTTAAGGGCGCCGGCTTGGCAGGCTCGATTGTGCCTGGCGGATATACGGGCGCGGCTATCTCTGGTGGTCTCCAGGGCGCCATCCAACCCCTTTCCGCCGACCAGAGCGAATGGAGTCGCTTGGGAAATGCCGCCATCGGTGCTGGGGCAGGCTTGGGTGGTCACGGCATCGTCAATGGCCTTGGCGCCACCTATCGCGGAGCCAAAGCGCTGCTCGCCCCATTCTTCGATAAGGGGCAAGACCAGATCGTCGCCAATACGCTCACCCGATTCGGCGGTAATGCAGCCAAGAATGCGACTGCCAGTCAGATTCCTGGTGTGAATGCGAGCATGGCGGAACAGACTGGCGATGCCGGTCTAGCTTAGCTTCAGCGTGCGGTATTTGAGCGAGATCCTGCTCTCATGCAGCAGTTCACCGAGCAGTAGGCGAAGAATAATGCCGCTCGCTTGGGGCTTCTTCAGGGCGTGGCCGGTACGCAGGATCAGCTAGATAATGCCATTGCACGTCGAAGTGCGACAGCCGATATGCGCTACCAACAGGCGTTCCAAGACAACGATTCGCAGCAGATCGCCAGGCAGTGGAGCGCCGATCAGACGAGGAAGCAAGCTTTAGACGCTGCACAACAGGCTTAGGCGCAGCAGTATGGCCTGCCCCTGTCGCCGCAATAGGGCGCTACCCTGCAATCGGCAATGGATCAGGCGGATAAGATCGTTCAGCCTTCCGCGCGAATGCAGGAACTTGCACAGCGACCGGCGATCTAGCAGGCCGTAAAGACTGCAAAGACCATTGCAGATAATCAGGGGATTGATCTTGGCGACCCGCTAACTTCGCTTCGCGGGCAGCACTACGTTAAGATGGCCCTTGATGATGCATTGAACACCGCGCAACAGCAGGGCATCGGAAAGGTTGAGCAAAGCGCCATTGCAAACACCAAGGCTGCATTTGTAGCGGAACTTGAGCGGCAGAATCCTGCTTATCGTGATGCGCGCTTGGCATTCCGCGACATGAGTCAGCCGGTTAATTAGCTTGAGCTTGGCCGCGGACTTCTCTCGCGGGTTACTAGCCCACAGGCTGGTGAATTCGGCCAGATTGTAGATCAGCTCGGTAACCCCGTACTTACGCCAGACCGATTCGGTAATGCGGTAAAGCAGCTTGACTCACTCGCATAGAAAGTGACGGGTCAGAAGCAGGCGAGTGCATCTTCTATCCTGGCTCCGCAGCAGAAGGACGCGGTTACATCACTCCTTGGTGACCTGTCCCGTCTGAAGGTGGCCAACAACACTGGTCGTTCAGTCGGGTCCAATACTGTCCAGAACCTTGCAAGCCAGAATCTTTTGAGCGAGATAGGCAATGGCATAGGCCTGCCATCACTGGCTGACAGCGGTCTACTTGGCCGCCTCACGACACCAGTCAGCAAGGTCTATGGGCTGTTCAATGTCCCTGACCAAATCAAAGAAAAGCTTGCCCAGGTTATGCTCAATCCGCAATCGGCCGAATCTCAAGCCATCATTCGCCGAATGACTCCGGCACAGCGATCAGCGTTTGCGCAGTACGCCGCTAGTGCTGGTGGGCTTATAGGCCAATCTGCCGGTCTCGGTATCAGTCAGAAGCCGGCGCTTCAGCCATGAATCCGGCATCCATTTGACTAAGGCCATAGCACCAAGCCGAGCGGTCCCGAACAGCACAATGGCTATCACCGGCCCCACTACGAACCCAGCCGCAATCCTGAAAAAGGTCATCTGAGGATCAGACATGCCCGTACCTGTAAAAATGGCGGATTTGTTCACCATCGCCGCTTCGAATAGCCCGGCTGGCTCCGATCCCATCGGCAATAGCCTGGACGACTATCTGAGGGCGGTGTAGGCCATTATACGCTCTACGAATGCCCTGGCTTCGGCGACTCTGGCGGCCGGCTCTACGACCGATCTAGGCTCGGCAGACGCCGAATCCGTCCAGATCACCGGATCGGCAAGCATCTCGTCCTTTGGCACGACTGCTGCGGGTATTGTCCGCGAGTGCCGATTCGCTGGCGCCTGCACCATCGTTAATTCCAGCGCTATCGCCATTCCAGGTGCGGCAAACATCACTACCGCGGCTGGCGATGTGATTCGTTTCCGCTCCCTCGGCTCTGGCAACTGGATCTATGTCTGCGGCACCCAATAGCCTGGCTATTTGCCGGTGGCCGGTGGAACTATGACCGGTTCCGTAACCTTTGCGCCGACTGCAGCCTTGGGCAATACAGCCGGCAACTTCTACGTGCCGACTCTGTTCCAGTAGGCCACGTCGAATAACGATCAGCTCGTTACCCAGCACACCCGAGTCTCTAATGGCTCAGATTGGACGACGGCTGTCATGAGCATCTATCGAAAGGTAGACTCGTCGCAGCATGGTTTTGTGTAGTTCGGTGAGGCCACTTCGGGCACCGGCTTGGCGTTCGGGTCCGGCTCGTCTACCTATGCGACCATGTCAGGCGCTGGTGCATGGTCCTTCTCTAGCCGGCCTACGTTCAACGGTAACGCTGCCTGGGACGCTGGCAACTTCAATCCTGCCAACTATGCAGCTCTGGCTGGCGCGATCTTCTCGGGTCTCATTACAGCCAACGGCAATATGTAGGTGAACAGCCTGTTCAACCAGAGCATCGGCACCGTTGGTACGCAAACCAACCTATCTAACTTCGGCTGGGGCAACGGTGTGCCGCGTTGGAAGCAGTGGCTGGAAACCAACGCCGACTTCTCGTTTTACTCCTACGATTCGGCAGGCTCGACGCCGCGCAAGACGCTTAGCATCGTGAACACGACGGGCGTATGTACGGCACCGGACTTCCAGTCGCTATCGGATGTAAGCCTGAAGTCCAATATCAAGCCGCTTGATCGTGGTCTCTAGGCACTCCTTAAGTTAGCCCCGTGCTCTTATGAGAAGGATGGCAGGAGTGAAATCGGCTTCATCGCCCAGGATGTGGCGGAAGTGGTGCCGGAGGCTGTGGCGCGACGCTCTGACGGCCTCATGACCCTATCCCATGGTCAGCTGACAGCCCTCATCACCAACGCGCTGAAGGAGCTTGCTGGGCGCGTTTCGGCGCTTGAGGCATAACCATGGCTGTTCCGTCCAATCCGAAGCTATCTGACGTTTACACCGAGTTCGGGGCGCCCACAGGAACGTCCCTATCTGCATTCCTCCGCGGTGGAGCGTGGGTGCCGAACACGGCCGCTAACGCTGGCGTTCCAACAGCCTTACCCATCAGTCTTTCCTAGCTCGCCGGGGCCGTGAAATACACCCCCATGTCAGTCTCTGCCGGCAACGTCTCAGGCAGCACGAACTCGGCCGTTTCTAACGACACTATTGGATCGTCCTCGGCCACCGTAACGGGCGGGTTGGCACCGTTCACTTACGCATGGACCTACATCAGCGGCGATTCGTTCGGCATCAGTTCGCCAAGTACGCAGGGAACGAGCTTTACGAGGCCTGGACGCCCCCCCGCAGGCCTCTACACCGGCACCTACCGCTGCACCGTGACTGACGCCACATCGGCTACAGCGTTCAAAGACATCACGGTCACGGATAACCGCATCTAAGCCGCTGAGACCGCCCCGGCGTACCCTGCGCCGATGCCCGACATCCTCATCGAATGGGAGCGCGTCAGCTGCGGACTTGATCTTCTCGACCTATGGACGGGCAGGCTGATCAGCCCTGTCCGCACGGTTCCTTTTCTCAAGATAAGCAAGCGTATCGATCATGGATGGGTGCTCCACTTTTGCCCGCAAGGTATCAGCATCTACAAGCCCGAGACGTATCACTACTACGGGACCAGGGAGAGGGCGGAGCGGCATGCCATGAGGTGGGCCGGAGCGCATTGGGAGACGATCCCGAAGGCCTAAAAGTCACTGTGACCACTGTGACCAAACAGGCCGAAAAGGAACCACCAGAAACGGAGGGACGGATTTGTCAATACCGTAAGTCATTGTTTTTGGTGCCCCCGATACGATTCGAACGTACGACCTTCCCCTTAGGAGGGGGACGCCGTGTGCTACTCCGCCGAAGTTTGGGAAGACTTCCGTCTATACGAGCGCATGGGTGGCACGCTCGATATCCACGCCTTTGCCAAGATGATGGAGGCAAGGCGATTTACGGGCGATTTGTTCAAGGTCGTCCCCAAGGCCATGCGTGAACCCTTTGAGCACCCTCGCAACGAAGGCGAGATGGGTGTCAAAGAGAAGATGCTGGAGGCTTATCAGGCCGCCACGCTCGCGGTTGAAGAAGAGATCTCCGTGCAGACCGAGCGCTTGGTGAAGGCGGAGGTCGTGCTGGCCTCACTCAAGCCTACAAAGAAGGCGGAGAACGACAAGCGGGTGGCTACCAACAAGATAACCGCTGCGCGCGAGAAGCTGGACGAAATCAAATCTCAAGCCAACGCTGATGGATACGGTCGCATGTGGCCGGGCCAGTTCGCTCCAGTGCTGATCCGCGATCCCGCGACCGGCGCGCGCATGATCGTGCCGGCGCGCTACCGCTGTCGCTTGCCTGGATGGACCAAGGCTGACGAGATTGAGAGGCCGGGCACGTACAATGCGCGCAAGGACAAGCTGCACACTGTCTGGAAGAAGCTCTTTGGTTACAACCACGGCGTGATCGTCGCGCGCCGCTTCTACGAAAGCGTTTCGCTCCACAGACTGCAGCACCGAGACCTCGTGCCGGGCGAGCGCGACATTCCCGTCGAGATTCGTTTCCAGCCAGAGCCCGCGCAGGAGATGTTCCTCGCATGCCTCTGGCGCTATGTCGAGGCAACGGACACGGAGAAGGGGTTCTATTCCTTCGCCGCGATCACGCGCGACCCGCCACCTGAAGTGCAGGACGCTGGTCACGACCGCTGCATAGTCGCTCTGAAGCCCGAAAACATCGATGCATGGCTGGAGCCCGACCCCGGGCATCTGTCGGCCATGTACGCCATCCTCGATGACCCAATCGACGCTTACTATCAGCACGAGCTGCCAGAGAGGGTGGATGACGCCCCGGCGGCCATCATCCGTCGGAGCAAGTTCGACGGACGTTGAGGAATGGTCGGGCTGGGCAACGCCGACATGCTGATTGGCACCACCATGTTGTCAAGATCGTACTGAGCGCGGTCCAGTGGACCTCGAATCAAGCAAGTTTTTTGCGGAATCCGCAAAAAAACGCAGGATTTGACAACCGTGGTCAGTGCTGGGCGGTACGTTCCGACAACGAGAGAAGTTCAGCCATGCTGATCTCGCCATTGACGTACCGTCGAGCGAGTTCCTCTGTCGAAGCATCTGGCTTGAAGCCCTCAAGGCCAACATTCGCACGGGCACCGTCGACCGCTGCTAGCCTGCGAGTACGTTCCTCGGCGGTGACGGCCTTGCGCTTTGTGGTCATGGTAATCGCCTCTGCTTCCATCTTTTGATCGCGAACATGAGTTCCTGGCTCGTCTTGTAGAGGCCGGTGTCGGGCTCAACAAAGTCGATGTCAGCGAGTACGTTTCCGCTGGACCAGGTCAAATTCAATATTCCTCGGCTCAAGATTCTCCTGAGGGAGGAGAAGATTTCACTATGCGTTGCTGTACCACCTTATCTACCCAGCCTTCCATAGATGGATTCACTTGCACCGTCGTGATGCTCCGACCTGTGATCATCCAAGCTAGAAAGTAAGGGCGTTCTTTCGCCAGTGCCGCAATCATCTCGATACTTGGCTGCTGCACGCGATTGCAGACGTTTTGCCACTTACGAGCCGAAATCCCAGTGCGCTTTTCGAGGTATTGGTACTTCCTCCAGGCACCAACGAATTCGTTGACGACCCAGATCACCCTCTCGCGTAGATCAGCATCGGCCGGAGCTAAGTCGATCATATTTGTGCATCTCTGTGCCTAACTAGTTGCAATCTTACCAA
This sequence comes from Dyella sp. SG609, assembly GCF_012275375.1. Lineage (GTDB taxonomy): Bacteria > Pseudomonadota > Gammaproteobacteria > Xanthomonadales > Rhodanobacteraceae > Dyella_D > Dyella_D marensis. The sequence continues at coordinate 431,693 of NZ_JAAZQJ010000005.1, forward strand.
AGATTGGTAATCTTAAAATTACCACACAATGGTAAGTTAATGGAGCTGCCGCGATGACGAGCACTGAAGCACTTTTGCTTAATAAATACGGGTCCCCGCTCCTTTCGCTCGATGCGGTTGCCGAGATTCTTGGCAGAAGTTCCAACGGATTACGTGTATCGCTATCCGGCAACAACGAAATTGCCTGCAAACTCAGGCCCGCAAAAATCAAGCTTGGTCGGCGAGTCTATTTTCGTATCTCCGAGATTGCTCGCTTGATTGACGAAGCCTGAGCGGACAGCCATGAGCGTAAAAGCGATGAACTGGGCATGGGAGCAGCAGCTTCCACCAGCATCTAAGCTCATTCTTATGGCCTTGGCTGATGCTGCGAACGAGGAGGGCCGTTGCTGGCCTAGAGTCAGGACGGTTGCAGTGAAATGCGGAGTCTCATCTCGCACCGTGCAGCGCGTACTGAGAGAGTTCGAAACGACTGGTCTCGTTACCGTAACCAGACGCTTCGTCCCTGGGCGAGGCCAAACGTCCAACAGCTATTGGCTGGGCACTGAACACCCCCATGACAAACTGACACCCCAGGCCAAATGCCATGCCCGGGGTGACGTCCCAGACACCACCCCGGTGACACAGCGTTGTCGGCCGGGGTGTGACACAGATACGTCATGCCAAGAACCCAAACAGAACCAAAAACACGAATCACCACTACAACCGAACGAGGGTCAGAACCACGCTCCGACGATCCTTCGGTTTCCACGCAACCTTCCCACTGCCGAACTGGTAGAAATCCGAGAGCTTCTCGTCAACGTGCCCAGCAATGTGGTACGCCCCCGCTTTCGTAGACGGTTAGCTACTGGATTTTGAGTTAGCCGCCTCGAACATCATTGGCGCAAGGCCTCCCAGATGTCCATGGCG
>NZ_JAAZQJ010000006.1 GCF_012275375.1 Dyella sp. SG609
CGCCATGGACATCTGGGAGGCCTTGCGCCAATGATGTTCGAGGCGGCTAACTCAAAATCCAGTAGCTAACCGTCTACGAAAGCGGGGGCGTACCAGCCGCTTTCGCTGGCGCGTGCATAAGCCAGGGCATCCACCGTCGCGAGCGATCACACGGGACCTGTTGGCGTGCGTCAAAGCGCGTCGCTGCCGCCTCACTTTTCATGCCCGCCAGACCGCGTCAGACGGACCCTGGAGGGCTGTGAATAGCTGCGTCGAAATCGACCTCTAAAGGGTGCGCGGGTGAGGCGGGGGTAACTGCGCAGCTCAGGGGGCAAGCGCATCCCCGATCAGGCATCTCTTGCATTTCAGTCGAGAAATAATATGATGACGATCATATGAGACGAACTGCCACTCGATCCAAGGCAGCGACGCACGAGCGCATCGTCGAAACTGCCGCGCGCGCCATCCGCCGCAGCGGGTATGACGGCACTAGCGTTGCCGACATCATGAAGGAAGCTGGCCTGACGCACGGTGGGTTCTACGCTCATTTCACTTCACGTGAGGCGATGCTGGCTGAGGCGGCGGATCGCGCAGGCGCCGAGGCTGTCGCCGCCTCGGCACAGATCGCTGCCTCTGTGCCGCCGGAGCAGGCATTGCAGCGGTTGCTGAGCGCTTACCTGTCAAAAGAGCACGTTAAAAGTCCAGAAATGGGCTGTCCCGTCGCGGCGCTTGGTTCGGAGATGCCGCGCCAGGCGGAGGAGGTGCGTCGAGCCGCCACGCGCCGGATCAAGGAGATGATCGATGTGATTGCTCGTCAATCGCCCGATTGGGGGCAGCCGGGCGCGCATGAGCATGCCCTGGTCACCGCAGCCACGATGGTTGGCGCCCTGGTCATGGCTCGTGCTGTGGATGATTCCACGCTCTCCGATGCGTTATTGAAGGCTGCGTTGAATCACCTCGTCCCGGCCACAGCCTGAGCGGCGCCGCGGCTGAGCCTTTTTGTGAGCATGAATATGATGAACATCATAATCAGAGCATTGGAAGGCAATACCGCGTCGACCTGATAACGCACCGCTTCACCTCATCGAGTTCACGGCTACACGTCAAAAGGCATTCCCATGAAACCTAAGAAATCTATCGCGCTGGTCACGGGTGCCTCCTCGGGCATCGGCAAGGCGACGGCGGAGCGCCTAGCCTCCGCCGGCTATACGGTCTACGGCACCAGTAGACGCGTAGCGCAGGTCGGTCAGCTGCCCTTTGCGATGCTGCCGCTGGACGTGACGCGGGACGAGTCGGCGGAAGCCGCAGTCGGAGAAGTGATCCGGCGAGAAGGCCGCATCGATCTACTCGTCAACAATGCCGGCTTCAGCGTTGCTCCCGCCGGAGCGGAGGAAAGTTCGATCGAGCAGGCGCAGGCGATCTTTGATACCAACTTTTTCGGTCTCATCCGTATGACTCGCGCCGTCGTGCCTCACATGCGACGCCAAGGCGGCGGTCGCATCATCAATATTGGCTCCGTGCTTGGTTTCCTGCCGATGCCATACGGGGCGCTCTATGCGGCCACCAAGCACGCGGTCGAAGGCTACTCGGAATCACTCGACCACGAACTGCGCACGCGAGGCATCCGGGTCTCCGTCGTCGAGCCTGCGTACACGAAGACGCAATTCGAGGCCAACTTTCTGGAGCCCGATGCCAAGCTCGACGAGTACCGTGAGATTCGTGCGGCACTGGCCGAAAGAACGAAGAAACTCGTCGAGGCGGGAGATAAACCCGATGTTGTTGCCGATACTGTGTTGAAAGCTGCTCTGGCGCCCCATCCGAAGCTGCGGTACACCGCCGGCGGCCGAGCGCGCGGCCTGCAGCTCCTTCGCAAATACGCACCCGCCAGCGTGATGGACGCCGGGATTCGAAAAGATCTTCAGCTCGATGCTGTGCGGGCAAGGCGTACACCATGAAAGCGTTCATCGTAGACCGATACGGCAAAACCGAGACGATGCGGCTCGGCGACATGCCGAAGCCCTTGCTCGGGGATGACGATGTGTTGATCGAAGTCCACGCCGCGGGTGTGAACCTGCTGGATTTCAAGATCAAGAGCGGCGAGTTCAAGCTCATCCTGCCCTATCGCATGCCACTGGTATTGGGCCATGACGTGGCCGGCATCGTGGTTCAAGTTGGATCGCGCGTTCGGCAATTCAACATAGGCGACGAAGTCTATGCACGGGCGCCCGATCACCGCATCGGCACATTCGCGGAATTCATCGCCGTGAACGAAAACGATGTCGCGCCCAAGCCCGGGAATCTCACCATGGAAGAGGCGGCGTCGATCCCATTGGTCGGCCTGACCGCTTGGCAAGCCCTGGTTGAAAAAGCTCACCTGAAAAAGGGCCAGAACGTATTCATCCAGGCTGGATCCGGTGGCGTAGGCAGCTTCGCCATTCAATTGGCCAAGCATATGGGAGCCACCGTGGCGACCACCACGAGCAGCGCGAATGCAAAGCTGGTGAAGAGCCTTGGGGCGGATGTCGTCATCGACTACCGGAAAGACGATTTTGAGAACGTGTTGCAGGATTACGACCTGGTCATGCATAGCCAGAACGCGGAAGCGCTGGAGAAGTCCTTGCGTGTGCTGAAGCCCGGCGGAAATCTCATCTCGATCTCCGGCCCTCCCGATCCAGCATTCGCAAAAGGTATCGAGGCGCCATGGTTCGTCGTGCTCATTGCCCGCCTGTTGAGTTCTGGTGTCAGGAGGAAGGCAGCCCGCCGTGATCTGGGATACGCGTTCTTATTCATGCGGTCCAACGGGCCTCAGTTGCGAGAGATCACCCGGCTTGTCGAGGCTGGGGTCATCCGCCCCGTCATGGATCGGGTGTTCCTATTCGAATCGGTCAGCGAGGCCTTGGCCTACGTCGAAGCGGGGCACGCCAGGGGCAAGGTCGTCGTCAAGGTCAAATGAGCAAGAACGCTTCGACTCGTGCACGTGGCAACTGGACATGAGGCCAGAGTGTGCGCTGGGCGGTGGCCAGGGGGCGCCGGTATTTCTTCGCAGCCATTCGTGGCGCAAGCTCTACGTATTCCCTGCCTGTTTGAAAGAGTCAGCGCAAACCGCTTTGCAATAGGGCCGCCCATGACAAATCGACCGCGTTCCGCCAGGCGGCTTTCATAGATGCCGCAGTTCATGCGGCCGTTATTCAGGGCCACACACCAGGCTTCTTCATTCCGCTACATGACGCGCAGCCCATTGGCGAGATCCATGGTGAGATGCGCGGGAACGGTGTCGTCTGGTCGAAGAACGACCGTGCGACGGCAGCAGGCCGCGTCACATGACGAGCAATGCGCAGCGGCGATCATGCGAGGCCATGCCGGCGGACTAGCTGTTCGAGTTGGTATGTGAGGTCTTTGGCGCGGAATGAGATCGGCGCTGTCTCCCTGGTTTAGTGAAGCGTAGGGGTTTCATGGCGGCGATGGTATTCGTCGATGCTCGCGAAGACCCGTTGTCGGATCAGCTTCTCGCAATGGACCTTTCCGAGGCTGCAAATGAAGTGGCTGGTGATGAAAGTCACTGACCCCTCATCATCTTCTAGGCTCGCCGACCAGCTCACGTTGCCGCTTTCTTGCTGGTAAGCAACGATGTAGATCAAGTCTCGATACGAACCTCTGATTTCGTCGGACACAATGGCGATCTCCTGCGACTGGAGCGAAGACGAGTCAGGGACCCAGTCGCAGGTCATGCGCGTGACAGGTGGCCGATGTGCTTCATGGCTTCACGTGGTGTAGCCCTAGGAGCATATGAAGAATGTTAAGTCCAGTAATGGCATCGACATGGAAAGGGACAACTGCCCCTGATCGCTCGTCTACTTTCGGCGCGATCCAGGAACGAGATCCAGTTTGTTCGGTGCTCTTCCAGGGTGGTTCGGATCACGCTTGAAGTGCGGTGACCGGGTGTACTTCGACGCATCGTTTTCGCCGGAATTGTCTTTTTTCGCCGGCACAGTGGCGTAGACGGCATGAATATCTGCCGCCGTGAAGGGCTTCGGAGGGTGCGTCATGGGATTCTCTGAGTAAGGAGGGTGCCGGCAACGAATGCCGGGGACAAATCGCCGAGCCAGGGATGGCTACTCGGATACAGCAGGCGGAATCTGCTTTTCAGGTCGAGAATGACCTTCGTATACGCTTGGCGACGCGAGCACCTCTGACAGGCGGAATAGCGCTTTTGGGCCAGCATAGCGTATCGGCTTCCCCACTGCTGTTACCCGTAAGGCCGGCGAGGCGACTTGCTCGCACCCATCGATGAGGGAGTTGCCGTTTTCAAGCCTGGCAATCAGCACCGCAGGCTTGCGCTTGCTTGAATGATGGCATCGACTCAGCTCCCTCATGCTGTGGTAACGGAAGACACTCAGTCTGAGCGGGGCGTATGCGCGCTTTGCTCTTTGGCGAATTACCCTGTAGTGTGAAGCGGCTGAGTTTCGAGGGTCACCATGAATTGTGGCCTGATGCTGTAGATAGCTTTTCACTACACCGTTGTTCCCCTTCCTCCTTGCGACCAGCTTTTCCGCCGCGATGCGGCCTTACTCGTTTCAAGGAGAAATAGACATGGCCCAGACTGAAACTGGTTCCGTCAAGTGGTTCAACGATGCCAAGGGTTTTGGCTTCATCAGCCGAGACGAGGGTGGTGACGATGTGTTCGTCCACTTCCGCTCGATCCAGTCTGCAGGCTTCAAGAGCCTGGCCGAGGGTCAGAAGGTGTCCTTCACCGTGACCAAAGGCCAGCGAGGCTTGCAGGCGGAACAGGTGCAGGCGATCTAAGGATCCTTGCCTGAAGGAAAAGAGCCCGGCCTTGTGCCGGGCTTTTTGCCTTAAGCGCACTTGCGGTGCTCAGCGCATTCCTGGAACGGCGGCAGGATCAGATGCTCTTGGCATTTGCTGTTCCAGCCATGGGCTCCATCCTGGCGCCATCGCGGGATGCCACTTTCTTGGCCTGCTTGTCGCCTTGCTTTTTCTTCTTTGCAATTTCCCGCTGGCGTTTTTCGAAAGAGTAGTTGGTCTTTACCAATGGAGCGTTCTCAGTTGTGGTGATGGGGCATCGGCTCCGTAGAGCGATCGTCGTACGTCGTGCGTCAAGGACAAGCGGTTGATCCTAAGATCCATCATCGAGCTCAGATATATGAGCGTTGCTGCCAAAGGGCCATGCTTTTAGCCCGCTTGGGTCCATGTAAACTCGATATCGTCCATGACGACCTGTTGAACCTCTCCGGGCGACACGCCTAGAAGTTCGTTGATGCCGCCATGACGCATCCCGAAGAAGATGCCATCGCGTCGGTAGGTTGCGCTCCATCTGACGCGATCCGCGTGGATAAGTTCGTACTCGCCTTCGTACGTAAAGCCATTCGTGGTTTTGCCGGATATATTGGTCATGGCGACCTCCTTGGTGAGAGCGCAGTGGTGCACTTCACGATCTCTCGAAGACTAAAGTGCATAGATGCCGAGCACGACTTGGCGTCACAGAGGCAAGGATGCGTGGCGCATACGCATCATCAGCGATCTCTGTTAGAGAGCCGGGTCACAGGGTCTTGGAGGAGAGGTTGCGAATGGTCTGAGATGTCGGAACATTGCCGTCCGAGCAGAATGTTCCCTAAGCATGCGCTTTCCTCCGTTACGCTACCGTAGCATGTCGTAAAGCTATCGCGCTTGCAGCTGCGATGGGCATCCGAGGCGATCACTACACAATACATGCCTCCGTCGTCCTCCGCGTTACCGCCACCTAACAACTATAGGCGCATGCTGCGTTGGGGCATGAAGACATTCCAGTCTTGGCAAGTGCCTCAGTCACGCGGCTTTGTTCCTGACGCTACCCGAGCACTTCCCCGATTCGTTTCGGAGTTACGGCATGGGCTGCTCAAGGTTCGCCCTTTGCACTGACCGGGAGACGACGTCATGTTGAAATCGAGACAAGAGCTACGAAGCATGCTGAGCCGCATTGAAGCGGGGATAGTGCAACTGCATTCCAGCAACCCCAGCGAACCGGATTTCTTCCGGTGGACGGATGGCGTATTTCACGGTGTGCGAACGCAGTGCGCGCACGAAGACGATGATTGGCTTTTCAATTTGATCGACCAGATATGCACGCGCCAGAGCGTCCCGTACCCGGCGGTCTTGTAGTGCTCATCTTTGACCAGGATAAAAGAAGGCCGAGGAACTATGTCGATGCGGTGCGAAGCGAAGCTTTCATGGCAGTCTCGTTCATAGGCCGTAGCGTCGGTCACAATCCAGACTTATGAGGGTGGCGTCGTGAGCAGTATCGTTCGTCGTGAGATGATCGGGGGCTGGGAATTATCTCTTACAGAGATCAAACATCCCGCAAATGCGAGAGTGACTGCATATCGATTCGGTGCGCGAATGTCACTTGGTGGTGGTCGCTTCACGAAAGAGATTGGCGAGCATGCACGCCGCTTTCTGTCTAAGGCGGCGGCATGGACCGCTGGCAGGGAATTCATTGGTGAGGAATAGAGGCCGGTCGGATCATGTCGATGACTTCTTTATCGCGTCACCGGAAAGCGGTCACGTGACAAATGAGCCAGCGAGGCGGTAATCCAGTTCCATATGCCGAGCGTGGCCATCATTTCCGATTGCGGCCGATACCGCTACTGCCTCACTCAGAAGTTGGCGGCGAGCGGGCCGGTCTTCGCGTTCTTTGGGGTCTATCCTTCTGTCGCCGATGCGGAAGCTGGCGATGCCGGCATGCGTAAGAAAATTGGATTTACGAGGCGCTGGGGCGGATCGCAGTGCGTTGCCGGGAGCATCTTTGCGTTTCGTACTGCTAGTGTGTCAGTTCTTGGCAAGTGTGCTGACCCATTTGGGCCGCGCAATGCGGTCGAGCTGGAAAACATCATCCAGTGCGCCGATGTGCTCGTTCCGTGCTGGGGGACGCGATCGAAGTTGCCGGAGCGCCTCCGTCCACGCGTGGCATGGCTGTCTGGGTTGCTGCTGGCTAGCGGCAAGCCCGTGAAATGCCTTGGCATCACCAAAGGTGGTGATCCTTGCCACCCGCTCATGGTTGAATATGACACGCCGCTTGTTGACTTTGTTGTTTGAGAAAGTCAATCGGCAGACTGCGTTTCCTTCAAGGAGCGCTGTTATGACTGATGCGGAGTCGAAGGATGTGTGTCCCGATCACCATCCATGATTTGGCTGACCCTCAGGGACGTTTCGCTGATCCGAGACACCACACCTAATGGCGGCATCTACAGCATCAACCCGGGTAAGAAAGCGCTCTCCGGTGACACCAAAGCGCCCTTTGATCGCCAGGCCGTCGCGTAACAGCCGCCAGTGTCCACGCCATAGACCAAAGGCGTTGGGACCGTCTGCCCAGGCATCGATTGTGATCGTCGGCACAGGGATTCCTAACAGCAGACCTATTCGACGTTAGTCCTATGGGTCAGAAGGCGCAAGTCCGGCTACCACATGCTGTAGGTTATCGAGCACGGGAGGCTCACGCGGAGGCTTATAACGTAGCGGGGCGTCGCTGCCAAGCGCGCATTTAAGTTCTCTCACGCCTCATCTTGTGGGAACGCATGCGCGATTGGCGTTCGCTGCTGGAGCAGGACATGAACAAAATGCGCCACCCGGTTGGCATTCCTTGGTTCATAAAGGAGGATTACGAGGCATTTCGCCGGCTCGTTCCCCAGCGCAGTTGGCACACCACGTTCGGTCAGTGGGAGGCCGCCGCTACGAAGGTTCTGGATCAACAACGACGTGCTGGCGTCCTCGCATTTAAGGTGGAGGTGCAATCCGAATCTTTCGCGCTTTGGTGTCTTGACACCGGACACAGTGTCGACAGAGAGGCTCTTTCTGAGTACGCCAGCAAATTCGCGCGTAGGTTGCTTGCTTCGAATGACAGTGGCTGAAGGTCATTTCGACCCTCCTGCCCAGTCCAAATAGCCATGGACTTGGAATGGGGCATGAGTAGAGCTGTCACCAGGACGGTGGGAAGCAAATAACTAGGTATGTCTACTAGCTTGGCAGGCGTGGGCGCATGCTTGCCTTCATGTGGACGTGCATCCGTTGGCTGGTCAATGAAACCCAGTCTGGCACGTGAGCTGGCGATGGATGCGCTGTTGATGGTGATCTGGAGGCGACATCCCCCATCAGGCGTAGTGATCCACTCTGACCAAGGCGTGCAATACGGTGGTGACGATTGGCGTCGATTCTGTCGCGAGCATGGTCTGGAGGTCCGCATGAGCCGGCGTGGCAATTGCTGGGATAACTCCGTGGCAGAGTCGTCCTTCAGCAGCTCGAAGAAGGAGAGGGTACGAGGTCGCGTCTACGGCAGTCGCGAGGAAGCACGTAGCGACCTGTTCGATTACATCGAGGTTTTCTACAACTATCGCGAGAAAGCCGCGGACACCAGCTTCTCGCGCAGTGAAGTGACCGGCTACTACTCCTATAAGTTCGCTAGCCATCCAGAACTACGGTGCCGACGCGCTCACGAAGGAGCATGTCCTCGCCGTGCTGGGGGAGGGGACCACACAGGTTCCCGTACCCGATGGCGAGCCCGGCGAAACGATGTCGATGATGCGCTGGGACGCCAACTTCCTCGCTAATATCAGCATTCGGCAGTTGATCGCCGCGGTGGCGTGTGCTGGTGAGGTGACGACGCTAGCAGACCTGCTGTAACGCTTCGGGAGTCTTCTAGGCAACGACGTCGCTCGCTTGCTCGTCGGGGCGGTGACGTCGGTTTCCGACCACGGCGACTAGCTCTTCCAGGCCAAATGGCTTTCTCAAGATCGACAAGTCGGCTGGTAGCCTTCCAGCCGCCTCATCAATGCGTCCAGAGGCGACGACGATCATCATGTTTGGATCGATCTCCCGTGCTAGGAAGGCCAACTGCGCTCCGTCGAAAGAGCCGGGCATGTTGACGTCAGTAAGCAACAAGTCAAAGCGACCGCCAGCGGCAAGCAGAGCATGGGCGACATCGGCGTTGATCGCGCTCATGACCTCAAAGCCAAGCTCTTCCAGCATCGCGCAAAGTATGGCTCGAACGTCGTCTTGGTCTTCCACCACCAGCACCCGCGGCCTAGGAGGTTGCTGGTCACCGATATCGGCATTGGGTGATTCTGCGCTCATTATACCTACTCTGTGACGGCGCCTTCCATGGTCGCCTCGGAGGGCAGTGTCACTGTACGCCGTTGGCTGGTTTTTGGATGTAAGTCATCCAGCCGGACCAATAGTCGTTTATAGCCGGTCTAGTAAGTGCGCAGGTCTTAATGCCTCAGGGCGGACGGGTGCCATCCCGAAGGTACAGTTCCGCGCTTGGAGGAGAAGCCTGCTGGATCACTCCTCTTCGCAGCCGCCCGGGTTCTTGTGACTCTGACGACCAGGGGTAGCTATCCGGGCATCAATCCGAAGGCGGTTCGCTTCATGGCGGAGCTTGGCTACGACCTATGCACGCACGCCTCCAAATCGCTAGATCAGGTCGGCGGCGAGTTCGACGCCGTGGTAACCATGGATTGCGGCGACAACTGTCCGTGGGTTCCTGCCAAGCGACGTGAGGATTGGAACCTGCCCGATCCTAAGCATATGGACGATGCCGGCTATCGCGCTGTGCGAGACGATATTGGAACTCGCGTGAGGCGCCTGCTAGAGAACGTATGACGGCACTGCCGGACCTTATCGACTTGACCTGCGCCAAGTTCCGAGTCATTGGATTTGGGGAAGCCGCGTCAGAGAGAGATTGCGCCAAAAGCAGCATGTATTGCCGCAGCAATTTCGTCTTCGCTGCGCCCTCCATTGATGGCAATGCCTCCTCCAAAGACAAAGTGAGGAACCGAACGGACACCGGCATCGGCCGACTTGGCCGCTTCCTGCTCGACGCGGCGGTGCTGTTCGGGATCAAGTGCAATGGCACGCGCCTGATCGCGGTCGAAGCCGTAGTCGGCTGCGATGTCGGCCAGCACATTCGCATCGGAGATATTCTTCGCTGCGATGAAGTAAGCATCGGTGATTGCAACCGCAAGCCTATGCTGCGTGTTACGCCCAGTGGCTGCCAGAATCAAGGCATGAGCTGCCTGGGTCGGATAGGCCCAGAGCTGACGACTAAGATCCAAGTCGAAGCCCGAAGCGCGAGCCTCTCCCTCGGGGCGAGCAAAGGCGGCCTTCGGATCGGTTATGCCGTAGCGCGAACGCAGCAAGTCGGGAATATAAAGGCCACCTGCCGGCGCATCAGGCAGCAGCAGGACGGGGTGCTGCCTGATATCAACAACCAAGTCGGGAAAACGCTCCGCCAGCACTTTGTCGAGACGGTGATGTCCGACGATGCACCACGGACATGAGATTTCAGTATAGAGATCTATTTGCATAACCATCTCGTGATCTGATCTTCGCGCTACCGACAACGATTTCGACCCTTCTTGCGAACGGCGCGAGTTTCTTGGCGTCGCGCGTATAGACCGACAGGTTGTAGCCCTGCTTCAAGGCTTCCTCGATGATGTGCCTCCCGGTCGGCCCGGTCGCGCTGCACAGTGCGATGGTTTTTCCCCGGCCATGAGGTCAGGCAGCCTTCGTCATCAAAGCTTTGATGGCTGTTTCCGTGTTGGCGATGGCGGCCTTCGCCACATCGGGGGCCAGAACTGTGCCTTCGACACGCACCACTTCAACGTCGGTTAGGCCGATGAAACCGAGGAGGTGCAGCAAATAGCTGGTCTGAAAGTCGAACGGTGCCCAAGCACCTTCCGAGAACACGCCGCCGGCAGCGGTAACGAGATAGACCTTCTTGCCGGTCAGAAGCCCCTTCGGCCCAGTATCGCCGTAGCCGAAAGTGACACCCGGCCAGGTGACGTGATCGAACCAAGCCTTTAGCTGCGAGGGCAGGCCGAAGTTGATCATGCCCGAACCGAGCACAATCACATCGGCGGCCTTCAACTCATCGACCAACGCTTGCGCGACCTTCACTGCCTCTGCCTGTTCCGGCGTGCGCTCTCCGGGCGAGGTGGTCCTGCCTTGGATATAGGCCGGTGCGATATGGGGCGGAGGATTCGCGGCAAGGTCGCGCACGGTCAGCGGGCCGCCCGAGCGGGCCTGGATGCCCTCTGCGATTTCGGTGGCGAAGCGAGTGGACAGGCTGTCAGCCCCGCGCGGGCTGGAGGTGACAAGCAGGGTATGGCTCATGATGGCTCCTAAGTATAAAATAAGAACTAAGTCAGCTAATTGTCCTGACTTACTAATTCATACCTAGGATGGTGCCTTCTGCCCTGTCCTCACAAGAAGGCACACGCATGTCACCTGGTCACATCGAGCTGCCCACCGATATGCCTGCACCGAATGCCGGCGGCTGTGTGGCAACCCGCCAAATATTGGATCGCATCGGCGACAAGTGGAGCCTCTACATCGTCGTCATGCTGGCTAATGGCCCACGGCGCTTCAACGAATTGAAGCGCGGCATCGACGGCATTTCCCAGCGGATGCTGACGCTGACGTTGCGCGGGTTGGAGCGCGATGGACTGGTGACGCGAACGATGTTCCCAACCATTCCTCCGCGCGTTGATTACGAACTCACTGACATGGGAAGAACGCTGCTGGAGCCGGTCATGGCTTTGGTTAACTGGGCAAACAAGAACCAACTCGCCATTGCCGAAGCGCATAAACGTTTTGACGAGGAACCGGAGCCGGATCAGGTCTTGATTCAAGGCGTCGTCTATCAACGCCGATAAACGGGTCTCGCCTTCTGCAGCGCGGAGGCCTACACCTGTTCGTAGGCATGGTCCCGCTGGACCCCAAATGACGACGGGCCACGTCGTTTTGTGGCGATCGACCTATCACCATTGACGCTCGGCTGGCGTATGCTCGCCGGCATGTGGATCTGCATCCGCTGCCATACCGAATTCCCGGAGTTCACGGGAGGTGCCGAGGCCAACCTCGACAGCTTCGGCCTGCACTTTATGTGCCCGGTCTGTGGGCGACGCAATCGCCTGCGCAGTCTTGGCGAGGATAGGGAAGGGTTTCTGCGTCTGGAGCAGATTGACGAGCCCGAATAAGACAGCAGCCATTCTTGAGAACCATGAAGACCCGCACGCAGCTCCGTGCTTGCGACACAGCTCCTTGACCGGCATGCCCGCGTCAACTTCATGCAGGAACCCGATGATCTGCTCTTCGGTAAAACGCTTCTTCACGTCCAATCTCCTTCGGCTGAGGGATTGGACTCCAAATCGAAGCGCTACTCAAAACCGGTGGCGTTGGGTCATTAGTCGCGAGAAATCCTGAACGGCATATCACTCTGTTTAGAGAAAGCACCTGGATGCAGGAGGACGCTGCTTACTTTGCTTTTCGACGAAGGGAGCAGAGCATCAAGCTTTCGAGTGCATAGTCGAATTCAAAGACGGAAGGACTATCTTCGGGGAAGCTTTCGAGCCGCATGCTATTGGGGTCAGGGTTCTCGTCGGTGATTCGCAAGCCATCGAAGTAGGAATCGACGTCCTGAAAGTAGAGCCTGTTTACTTCGTTATTGCCCAAATTCCTTCCGATGTATACCAGTGAGCTGACTGTGGGGATCAACATGTCTTGATCGACGTAGGTGACATGGAAGTAGGTTTCGCCAATGACCAGCTTGTCATTGCTGACGAACTGGCCATACGGAGGTATCTCGCGTTTATCAAAAGTGATCGTCATTAGCTTTGGTGGTGTTTGTCAGCCTGCGTGTGTGAGCTGCTTAAGTCATTGACGGGTTCATGCAATAGAGAAGGCGGCCACTAACCGCCTTCTCTTCGAGATGTGTCGCGCTCACCTATTCTTTCGGCGAATAGAGCATCTCATTAGTTCCTCGAGCGCACCCTCAAAGTCGAACATCGATCGAAGCTCTTCGGCAGGGTTAGCGTAAAACATGGCCGAACCCGGTTCCACATCGGTATCGGAGAAACGAACTCCTTCGCGATAGGATTCCACGTCTTGGAAGTAGAGGGTGTCTTCATCATCATCAACCAAATTTCGACCGATATAAGTCACGGAATCCATCAAAGGAATGGTCATGCCTTCATCGGCATACGAAACCTTGAAATAGGTGTCTCCGATAGTCAGTTTTTCGGGATTGACTGAGTCTGCGCCTTCCGGCAATTCGCGCTTATCAAAGGTGATCACGGGATGCTTCCTAGTGAGTTGCACATTCTATCGGGTCGGTGCAGTCGCATTTCGGTGAGACGGCGGCGGGAGAGCGAGTTGGCTCGGGCTCGGGCACGATCCAAGGTCTCCGCGGCGGTTCTTTGCAGGAGCAACTTAGCTTGCTTGGTACCCATCCATAGAGGGATTTGTCATCCACTATTCTCGTCACCTTAAATAGTTCATTCATTCTGCAACTTTGGACGGTAGTGCCATTCTGAGCACACATTTCTTGGCACTGTTCCAATTCCGCTGTTTTGCATGGCACGGTTCGCTGACGTTGCTTAGGTAGGGGTGTCGGGAGCAAGCCAAGCTGGTCAGTGAAAGTCAGGGGGCTGAGATTGGCATAACCATACGTGCTCGGGCCGGCGTCCAGTCCGGTCGGATCACTTTGGAGGTAGCGACCTGTCGCCGCCTCATAGTGACGATTGATGTTGTAGGCGATGCGGGATTCGGCGTCGTAGTATTGCCCTGCGAAGCGCACATTAAGCGTATAGCCGCTGGTGGAGCTGGGTTGAGCCTCGCCGAATGGATTGGACTGATACGCCCATTGCCATACCGTTGCGCCAGTGCTGTCGGCGACCGCCCGCGGCGTGTTGAGGCCGTCGGCATGCACGTAATTGGTGGTGCTCACCGTGCCTTGCGTATCGATGACGGCCAACGGGAGATCTTCCAGCCAGATGTAATCGCGGGTGGTCCCACCGTACTCGCCGATGAGTTGACTGCTCTCGTCATAAGCGAAGCGCTGGCTCAGCGACGCCGGCAGCGTGGCCACCTTAGCGACGCGCTCGCCCAGGGCGTTATAGGTATAGGTGCCGACGGTGCTGCCATTGCGCTGCGCGATGGTCATCCGATTCCGGCCGTTGTAGCCGAAGCCGAACGATTCGCCACCCACCGAACTAGCGGTCGTGTTGCCGTTGTTGTCGTAGGTGCGGGCGGCACTGCCAATGTAGCTCAGCCAGTTGTGGGGATACTGGTAGTAGCTATATGTGCCTGTGGCGAGGCCGCTACCGGTTTTGCCCGTGCGATTGCCGATGGCGTCGTACGTATAGGACTCCACGCTCGTGCCAGCCGCGTTGTTCACGCCGGTGAGTCGCGACAACCAATCGTAGCCGTAGGTCTCCGTGGCGGGGTTGGCGCCAGGCACATTGCCCAGGGCCGTGATGCGCCCCATGGCATCACGGGCGAAGTGCAGGTTGAGCGCCGGGCTGGTGGCGTCCGTCACCTGGTAGTTCAGGTCGTAGGTGCGCGTGACGGTTTGGCCGTTCCCCAGGGTGTAGCTCGCAACGGGGCCGAAGGGCAGATAGGTGATGCTGGTCGCGATGTTGCCGGTGCCGGCGCCCGTCGTGCCGGGCGGGAGCGCCGTGATGGCGCTGATGCGACCCACGGTGTCGTGCTGGTACTGGACGGACGTGCCACTCGGCGTGACGACGCTGGCGAGCCGGTCCGCCGAGGTATACGAGTAGCCCGTCACGTCGGTCACCGAACCCTGGGTCTGGCTCTTCTGCGTGACATTGCCGCGGGCGTCGTAGCAGTACACCGTGGTGACGCTGGCTTCGACCATGCGGGTCAAGCGCCCCACCGGATACGAGCCCACGCAGCCGGTAACACTGTCGGCCTCATCGTAGTGGTAAGCGACATTGAGGCTGGTATCGACGTACGTGGTCGCCGTCACGCGGTTGAGCGCGTCGTAGCTGGACGTGGCGACAACGTTCTTGGCGTCCGTTCGGGTCAGCACGTTGCCAGCGACATCGAACGTGGAGGAGGTTGTGCCCGTGTCGGGGCTGGTCAACGTCTTCCGGTTGCTCAGGCCGTCGTACGCGCTGGTCGTGTACTTGTAGTCCGGCGTGAGGGTCTGGGTCAGGTTGTCCAGCACGTCGTAGGTGTAGCTGGTGGACGACACCACCGTCGAACCGTTGACTGTGGCGCTGCTTTGGAGGCCCGAATAGCGATTCAGGCCATCGTAGCTCCGGGTCTGGGTTACGCCGAGCGCATCGACCGACGTCACCAGGTTGCCGTTCGCATCGTAGCCGCCACTGGCACTGGCGTCGAAGATGGTGTGGTTCAAGCCGTCAATGATCTTGGTGAGCTGGCCCAGGTTATTGAACGTGCGGGACAGGTGGCGGCTCGGGGTGGAGCTGCCCACGGCATAGGTCGCTTCGTCCGTACGGTTGCCCGCGGCATCCAGCGTGTAGTGAATGTGGTTGCCTTGGGCATCGGTGATGTCGGTCAGCCGATGCGCGTTGTCGTAGCCGTAGGTGATCGTCACGCCATCGGCATCGGTAATGGATTCGACGGCGCCATAAGGCTTGTAGGTATACGTTGTCGTCGCTCCGGCAACCGTGCGCGTCTTGAGCCAGCCGCGGGGTGTGTAGGTCAGATCGGTGATCACCCCATTGGCATCAATCAGACGGGTCGGCCGCCCCGCTTGGTCGTAGGCGGTGTTCGTGGTCACGTGGCCCAGCGCGTCGGCGACCTGATAGAGGTCGCCCGCCCGATGGCACGCGCCGCCCGGAGTGGCGCAACCAGACGTATCCGTCGTCAGGTAATAGCTGTAATGCGTGAT
Source organism: Dyella sp. SG609 (assembly GCF_012275375.1). GTDB lineage: Bacteria > Pseudomonadota > Gammaproteobacteria > Xanthomonadales > Rhodanobacteraceae > Dyella_D > Dyella_D marensis. The sequence continues at coordinate 15,686 of NZ_JAAZQJ010000006.1, forward strand.
ATCGGAGACATCGGTGCGCGGGCCGTCTTCCGTCAGCTTTAGGCCGACGACGGGGCATTGGGTGCCGTCCACGCTGGTGCAGTAGGTGTAAGTCCACTGACGCACGCCTCCGGGCGCCTGCGCGTTACTCCCACAGGTATAGCTAGATGCGCCGCTGACAGCCGGATCAACCTCGCAACGCGCAGTGACTTGGCCGGTGCTGTTGTACACCCAGGCGCTTTGCGTGATGGGATTGTTGTTGCTGTCGAGCGTGATTCGCGTCAAGGGGTTGCGAAGCGTGGTGTCCCAGGTGGTATTGATCGTGCGTTGTTGCCCGAGCGACGCCAGGTTGTAGCCTTCGATCCGCTGCGTTTCCAGGCCCGCCGTGTTGTAGGTGAGCTTGGTGACGTTGAAGGTGAAGTCCGTGTACTGGCTGGGATAGCCGTTCGTGTCGTACTGAATCGTCTGATACTTCTGCTTGCACCAGTCGGTGTTGCAGGCCGCAAACGTACCCGTCAGCTTGATGGCGCCATAGCCATCGTCTTTCATGGAGACGTTGCCCGACGCGCCCAGCGGAAACGTCATGGTGGCGAACGAGCTGCTGCCGCCTGTCACGCTTCCCGCATTGGCGCCACCGGCATGCGACGACGACACCGCGCGACCATTGGTGGCGCTGTAGCCCGTGGTGTCGTAGCGAACGCCCGCTTCATCAATGACGCCGGTCAGGGCGTAGGGTAAGTTGGCTCCGCCGGTGTAGGTCGGTTCGTTGTAGACGTATTGCTTGGTCTTGCTATCCGGATACTGGACGGAGGTCAGCGTTCCGTTGGTGTAACCGTACGTCAGCACGCCGCCGTCCGGGAGTGTCACCGTATGCAGCAAGCCGGCGCCGTCGTAGGCGAACTGCAGGGTGCGACCGAACGGGTCGGTCACCGTCTGCAACTTGCCGCCGCTGTAGGTGAGCGTCGTCGTTTGGCCGGTGGCGTCGGCGATGTATTGCAACTGGCCCGAGGTCGAGTAGCGCTCGAACTGATTCGGGCCGGCCACGTAGACGGTGAAGCCCGTGCTGTCGGCCGTCAACGTGTCCGGGATATTGGGGTCGGCTGCCCAACCGCCATTGGCCGTAGGCATGAAACGCTCGCTGCGGCCGTCAGCCCGGAGTAGTTGGATATACGACGTGCCGCCGCCGCCCACGAGCGTGTTCTGGAACAGCAGGGAGCGGTCAAAGGAGTGGCGCCATTGTGGCCCCATGCTCGCCGGTCGCACGCTGGCCTGGCTGTTGTAGAAGCGCCGAAAGGTCAGCCAGGGCAGGGCATCGAAATCGGATTCTTGGTCGTACTTATTACCCGTCGCCAGATTGATCGGGTCCAAGACCAAGGGGGTGCCAGGGCAGGTGACGATGCCGTCGCCGCCTTGCACGCCGTCGCCGCCGTTGCAGTTGCCCGCATCACCGGTGTTCTTTTCGGGATTGTTGTCGTAGGCCGACAACTGAATCTCGATGACATGGCTTGGGCAGACGAAGCTGCTCGGGTCGGTCGATACGTAGTAGACCTTCGCGACGTTGCCCTGGGCCTGCTGTGTCGCGTTCTCATAGGCTGAGGCGACTTGGCAATTCGTGCCGGCGGGGTAGCGGGCAGCGAGGAACTGTTTCGTCCCATCGAGCGCTAGGCTGATTTCCCCCCACGAATACTGTACGGGGTTGTTGTTCGTATCGAAGTCTTTTATGTAGAACGGGATGGCGTAGTAGGTCGTGGCGCTAGTCGCGCCCACCCATCCCAAACACAGGGCTAGCGCCCACGCTGAAAACCACACGCGGCGCGTGCGGCTATGACACCTTTGTCTAGCGGCCATCCTTGTTCCCTCGCCGTTGTTGTCTCGATCCTAAGTTCGCGCTGCGGTCCATCAGCGGCGCGGCGTCATCCGTAAAGCCGTGTGCATGCTTCCGGTCGGGCAAGCCGCGGACCAGCACAGCAGCATCTCAGGAGATCATGTCAAGGAAATGTGAAGACTTGGCAGGGGCGCTTTGGCCTGGATTTAGACGTCTAAATGAGACGACCAATGTGGAAGAAGGTTAGGGCGCGCATACCAGCTTTAAACGCATGGCTGAAAGGTCTGAGCGTTCTCTGGTCAGTCGTTCCTTCAATACATAGGCGCTTGACGACTCGTTATCTTTACTCGGTTGACCGTCCGTCCAGTTATAAATAACAAAGCCCGGTAGACGACGCTCATCCTGAGTTACGGCTTCTTCAAGTCGTCGTATTTCTTGGATCACTGCCGTGTTCTGGACGCGTCGCATATCTTCCAGCTGCGCGCGGCACGTAACTAGATCGCTGGCGGCTTGGCTCGATGCTTTGGAGTCCCCGGCTTCTTTGCGAAGCTCATCATTCTTATTTTCGAGATCGTGGACACGGCCGCTCAGATAGGTAATTTCGTCCGTATCGCCTTTATGCCTTTCCGTGAAATTAGGTACTTGATCCCAAGGCTGTTGCGCCGGCACCTACGATCGTCCACACCACGCCAAAGCCGACCTTCTCCCATATGCCGCTCATAGATTCCCTGTGTGAGTTCCATTTTCCTGTGCTGAAAGCATATCGAATAGGCTGACCGGCATCGATACCAAGTGTGTGGCGAAGCCGCCTACGCGTCTTCCGGACCTTCGAGTAGGATTCACAGGCGTTTCACGCTGGGCTCGGTGTGATCCCGGCTTTCGAGCGGTACACCACAAGGATTGGGCAAGGGGAAGAACGATGCGGGTTGGGCCAAGGGCGGACGCCCTGATTCGACACTTTGCACTCGGCGCGTTGTATTGCGCTGCGCTGTTTCTCATTAGCAAAGTGACTTTTACCCACTGGATCATCGTTACCGGTTTTCATCTGAGTGCGCTGCTTCTGGCGCGGTATCGCTACTGGCCGGCGCTGGCACTCGGCGGTTTGGCGCGCATGGTCTACGTGAGTATCGACTGCTATCCGCAATATGGCGCTGTATGGGCAACGATAAACTTGGTGCCGGCGATTGCGTATTACATGCCCGTCGTTTGGGCCTTCCGTCAGCGCGGGCTGCTTTTTCCAAAGCAGGGGACGTTTCAGGTCGTTGGCCTTGTCCTGTGCTCCTTCGTGGTGGCGACGATGGCCACGGGCATCACGCTTGGCCAGTTGCTCTTTACTCCGCTGCCACCAAACTATGTCCTTGACTACAGCCAGGTGGTGCCGCGGCTGGTGCTGGGTAATCTGCTAGGCGTGCTGACGATTGCACCTACGGCGATGGTCCTCGCCCAGCTAGCGAGTGAGGCCCGCGGCCAATGGCATGCCTGGCTTCACGAGGTGGCGGATAGTCGGCTCCTGTTCGAGACCGTGTTCGTGGCTATTCCCGTGATGCTGCTCGTCGGGTGGGCGGGTCTCCAGGATGCACAAAGTCGTCCGGTCGCTCAGATGGCGATGTTCCTGCCGGTCGTGTTTTTGGCGCTCCGCCATGGTTGGAGGGGCGCGGCATTGGCCGGGACGCTCGCCAGCGTGGGGATCATGTTGTTGATGCCGACGCAGGATGATCCGAACACGCTTCAAGCGGAGGTTCTGGTGGCACTGGCTATCGCCACCATGCTGCTCGTCGGCGAGCATGTGGCGGGACTTCATCGGCGGGCCGAGCAGGAGCGCGTGGACTCACGCACGGCGATGGCGCTCGCGCAGCGGAACGTGGAGCTGGGTGAATCGCAGCTGCGCAGTGCGGCGGTCTCGCTTGAGCGTACGCGCGAAGCGTTTGATGTGATGTTGAGCCACCTTTTTTCCCGAGTGAGTTTCTACCTGCCGGCGGCGGAGGATCGTCGTTATCGTCGGCTTGCCGAGGCGGCGAAAGGCGAACTCCACCTCCTGAGCGACGCCATGCATCCGCTGATGTACCGCGATAGAGGACTGCCGGGGATGGTAGCGCAGGGTGTCTTAGCGAGACACCTTGAGGCGGCCGGGATCGCCTTCTGGTGTGATGTCCGGGGACCGGCCAGCGTGTTTCCCCCAGCGATGCACCTCGCTGCTTATCGCCTCATCTGCGATGCCGTCACGGACGCCTGCATGGAACAGAACGTCAGCGAAGTGTTGGTCAAGGTCCGCTGCGGGACGCATCGCCCACTACGCATGACGTTGCTGGTGCAAACGGTCGGTGACGTGGAGCGCCTGGCGCACATTGGTTGGGAGAAGCTGCTGCCGTCCCTGCGGCTGCTGTCCAGCGGCCTGGGCCGCCGTGCTATCGAGGACCGCGCAGCGACCTATCAAGGTTCAACGCGTGAGCGCCCATTGCCTCACGGTCGGCGGCTCATGATCTCGCTACAGCATCCCGGCCAACCCCACGCCTAGGTGGAGTTAGCCCGTCCTTTTACTGCACCTTGATATTGCAGGTGACCGGGTCGCCACAGGCATCGGCGGCGCGCAACTGCATGGCGCCGTTGGACAGTGGCGTCGCCGTGATGGCCGTGGTGCCATCGTTGTAGACCGGCTTGGGTGCGGCAGCTGGTTGCGTTGCTGCCGGAAGGGCGGTCGGTTGGGATGGCGTGTCGACGAGATTCGCGTACCGGCCAATGGGAAGTGTAAGGAAGATGCCTCCAGCGCTACCGACGCTGCCGAGTACGTTTCCGTTGGCGTCATTGACCTGGATGTACCGAACCCCGCCAAAGTCGAAGACGTAGACATGGAAGTTGGGGTTCGTGCTCACGTCGGGTGCATTGGGCCAAGCCTGGCCAAGCCCGTTGCTGGGTGACGCGGCCATGGCCGTGCCGGAAAGGCCGGCGACGAGGCCGACGCCGAGGATTGCACGTGAGAGCAGGTGCATATAACGCGACCCTTTATTGGGTGGATGAAATCGACCGATCAACGGATACCGAAATCTAGCACTGAGGTGTGAAAGTGGCATGAGCAGGCCTCGCCGGTCGCTCGGGGCGTTCTCCGGCGGTTGAAATGGGATCCGAGCAGGGGCTCGGCGTGCGGCGCCCAGACGGGCGCTTGTCGCGGCCACGGCCCTGGTCAGTGCATGAGCAAAGAGGGTTTGCCCTCAGCGCGCGCGGTCGTCCCCCCTCCTCGCCAGGGCACTTCTCTCCGCACTTTTGATGCAATAGATGCAAGGGCGTCGAGCCGCGCCCTGCTTGGTCCGAGGAAGGATTTCTGTGGAGTGGCAAGTGATGCGGATTGATGCGCGCCAGAAGTGAGTCCCTGGGGCTGGACCGAGCGCCGCCAAATCCGCTCAAATGCCAGGCAGATCATCTGGCGCTCGCCGCAGGTCGTGCTCATCTGCGAGGGAGAGTAAGCCCAAAGCACCATGCCTTAGTTCATAAGACTCTGCAGGAACGAAACCACTTCCTCTTCAGGAAAGAAGGTCAGCACGTCATCGAGGTGAAGTCGGTGCTTTCGCTGCAGATCGCGGAACTCGGTTTTGGCCAGTGCGAGCCGTTGCGCCGGCGTCAGCATGGCCAATTCCTCAGAGTTCAATGGCTCGGCCGGCTTTCTGTCTAAGGCGGCCAGCTCTTGTTGGAATTGCTGCCAGATATCGTCGGATACGTGCTTGCGCATGCTGTGTCGGGTACCGGTGACGGCGGGAAGGTCGGCGCCGTGCTGCCGGTTCCGGCGAAGGGGGGCGTGTCTGGGGATCTAGGGAGCACGCCAGTGAGCCACCTTAAAGGAAAGGCCATCGGCAAGTGTAACGGTTGCCCGATAAGCCCCCTGGCGACCTATTTAAGTGTCGGCGGGCATGGCATGACACACGACCTCTTCCGGAGCCATGGCAGAAGGTCAGAACTCGGCGTGGTGACCATTTTTCCTGGCTAGTCCAGATGTTCAGTAAAGTCCGCTTTCGACCCGAAGCAGACATGCCGGACTAAGTCGCTAGGTACGCCGTGTCTCGCGAAGTTGAGCTAGTCGATGGATAGACAGGGCGGCTGATGGCCGCTCCCTGACCAAGGAGCAGGGGCTTATGGCAAGGACACTCTACTGCTGGAGATGCAAGCGGAACGCGCCAATGCTCGATGAGCAAGAATGGGCCGAGATTGCGTCCCTACTCTCTGCGATGGTGTCCAGGATCCAGGAGTTTCGGCGAGTAGAAGGCGCCTCGGTGGCCCAGGCGCTCGATCAGCGGTTCGGTGCTGACGCTCTGTCGCGCTATCAAGAATTAACTGGTGAAGAAGAGTCAGATCCCGAAGCGTTGCTGCATCACCGGGCCAGCTTGTTCGGCCCGCCATGCGAGGCTTGCGGGAAACCACTGCGCACGCCTAGAGCAGAGCTTGTGCGCTACATGGTGGGCAACGAACTTAGCGAGCGTCGAGCACTGGTCATCGTCGGCATGAGCGCAAGCGTCTATCACTATAAAGGTCGTCCCGATCGCAATGTGGTGCTCCGCGATCGCATCGTCGGCCTGGCGCAGCGCCATGAGCGCTGCGTGCAACTGAGGTTGATCGAGCCAGGAAAACTCAATCAGAACGCCTACATCGAATCGTTCAACGGACGCACTGCGTGATGAGTGCCTCAACGAACACTGGCTTCCGAACTTGCGGCACGCACTGAGATCGAAACCTGGCGTCGGGACTACAACGAAGAGCGGCCAAAGAAGGCCTTGGGCGGGCTCACGCCCGCTGACTATGCGAAGCAGCTAAAGTGACCATGGATCCTAATTCGTCCCGCTACTGAAGGCGGGAGTGTCGCCCCGACGACGAAACCGGGGGCGCACCAACCTATTCCACCGGTCTGGAACTCAGCATTGGCCACCAAGTAAATAATACATTGCGGTTTCGCTCAGGGTGACCTCGTGGTCAACCATGCCGTCCACGAGAATGATGCTGGTGATGTCACCGCCGCGCGAAGCATTGCCGACCTTCGGCTCTGGCACTAGTGAAGGATCGGCGTCTCGTGGCGGCGATGGTAATCGTCGATGCTTGTCAGAATTCGTTGTCGAATGGCACTCTCGCAGTCGACTGTCCCAAGGCTACAGGGGAAATGGTTTGCGACAAACGTCACTTCCCCGTCATCGTCTTCAAGACTCGCCGACCAGCTCACGGTGTCCCTTTCACGGCGGTAGATGGCGATGTAGATCAATCCTCGGTAAGAGCCTTGAATGCCTGTCATGATCGATACCTCCAGTGACTGAAGCAAAGACGAGTCAGGCATCCCAGTTATTGATCATGCGCGTGACAGGTGGCCCGTAGGCGTCAAGCCCTTTCTTGGTGTAGTCCTATCGACATGTGTCGCGTGTTAAGTCCGCAGGCCACTCAGCTTTTGCAGGTGCCAGATACCCGCTCTAGAGCACTAAGCTGATCAATCGGGTGTTGATCGTTTGCGGCGGATGATTCGCCTTCGTTTATACCTGGCGATGCCAGTATGTCCGATAGGCGAAGAAGTGCTTGCTTCGCTGCAAAGTTAATCGGCTGCCCGGCCGCCGCCGCCTCCAGGACCGGTGCGGCCACCTTTTCACACCAATCAATCAGTGGATTGCCGTTCATAGAGGCCTCCATCCGCCGTGGGGACGAACCAGCTAACGATCTGGACACCTGGCATTATAAAGATGGCGCATGACAGGTCGGTCAAGTGCAGATATCAGCCGGAAGAACTATGACGATTCATCTGGATGGCATCGAGTAGAAATGACTTAGCATGGCGACGTCTTTCCCTTAAAGCACCTTCGACTGAACTAAGCCTTCCTTTGTTCTCATTCGCGATTCGATTTCACGAAGCGCACGGAATCTAAAGGTGGCCGGCGCCATAGTGATTGATACATGCGAATCGCCCGACGCATCCATCCCGTGTGCTCTTGATGCATCAGAGCTAACTCTTCGATGGATGGCGCGTGGCGGTATGCGCCCCGCCGGAAAGGGCGGAAGAAGTAGATGAATCTCGCAAACGTGCCAAGAATCATCGACGCATGCCTCGTTTTATATGCTTCGCGGCGTCTACTGCTGCAGCGAGCTTTTGCCTTCGAGACATCACTTGCAAGGGCTTCAAAGGAGGTGTCTTGATAAGATGATCGAACAGATCACTTAGGTGTGTTATCCATTTGCCAAGCAGTGACACAGGACGATGGGCGATGTGTGAAAGAAGGGTGATCATAGCGGTCGCCTCAAATAATGAGCCTCTACAAGTCGAAACAGCAGTCGAAGTCAAACGGTAGGCCGGTGTGTGATGAAACCGGTGGCGGGGATGGCCCCACCACAAGTTCCTGGTAGTTACTTCTTGGCGGGCACGTTCACCGCATCGATGGCATGGATGATGCCGTTGCTCGAGGTGATGTCTCGCCCAGTGATGATTGCGCTGCCGATGCGGAGCTTGTCGCCGTCTTTCGTGACCGCTGCCGTCTGGCCCTGCATCATCTTGGGTGTGGTCAGCTTCTCGACGTCAACCGCCGGTACTCGACCGGGCATCACGTGGTACTTCAGTACGGAGATAAGCTCCGCCTTGTTCTCTGGCTTCAGCCAGTTCTCCAGGGTGCCTTCCGGCAGCTTCTTGAACGCCGCATCCGTCGGCGCAAAGAAGGTATAGGGGCCTGATTCCTTCAGGGTTTGGGTGAGGTCCGCTGCTTCGAGGGCCTTGCCTAGCGTATGGAAGGATCCATTCGCAGCCGCTGTCTCGATGATGTTCTTGCCAGGGGCGTGGGTAGTATTGGCGTCATGGTTGGACATATATGTGCCTTGAGTGGTGATCCGAGTGGCGGATCTGGGGCGGCCGAAGCCGCAACTCCGATAAGAGTCGGAGAAGTACTCAGGTGGCGTTAGGGATAGGACCGCGTGACTGAGGCGCCTGCCAAGAGAAGGCTTTATTCCTGGCGCCAACGCAGCATGCGCCTGCGGTTGTTAGGTGGGGGTAACGCGAGAAGACGAGGCGGACACAATATCTAACCCGGTCGTATTCGGATGCCTGTCGGGGGCTTCGGACGCAAGGGTTTGACGACACGTTACGGCGGCGTAACGAAAGAAGGCGCATGTTGGGGAGGCGCCGCGGCTCAAGTGATCATGCCTCCGGCGCCTCAGACTATCCGTGACTTTTCTTCCAAGCTCTCTGAGCCTCCTCCGCACTGATCGGAGTTGTGGGTGATGCACGCGCACGCCCTGCAGGATGCAGGTTCGCACTCGAGGCCTTTCCATGTACATCCTCAATCAGCTCAACTTGCTCTATTTTTACCCTCACAAGATGCGCTTCTCGCCGGCCGCCGATGTTGCTCACAGTGATCGCTGTACTCAGCGATTTTCGGGCCATTCGGTGTGGGCGGCACATTCTCCAGAAAAGCCTCTGCCGCTGCCTCGACAAGATGACGGCGCACTCAAGCTCGACCTGTCGGAATCGTTCAGTGATCGAGATTGTATCGATTCGGATCGCACGGACAATGATGGAGCGACCAACACAACCCGTGGCTCATCGTGATCGATGAGCGCTCGCATCCCCATACGATGGTTGATCATTGCGCCCGCACCTGTCGAGAGAATCTGAGGGCATTGGTGATCACCGTCGAAGGAAGTCATCATGACCAATATATCTGGCAAAACTACGAATGGCTTTACGTACGACGGCGATTACGAACTCACTCGCTCGGATCGTGTCAGGTGGAGCGCCACCTATCGGCGTGATGGAATATTCTTTGGCATGCGACATGGCGGCATCAATGAACTTCTCGGCGTATCGCTGAATGAGGTTCGAGAAGCCGTCATGGAGGACATCGAGCTTGTCTGGGTCCGTACCAATTAGACGAAGTGCAGTACCTTGCTGAGCATCGATTGCAGGCTCTACCGATCGAGCGCTGTTGACTCTCCTCAGTGGCCAATGTGGACGTTCACGTCCTCAGTTCCATGGGCGAGGTGAATGCGTTTGGTTTATAGCGAGTCCCTTGTAGTCATTGAAGGACCACCATCCGTCAAGGGTGGTGAGGATGATTTCTCACTCGGATGGCCGATGCAGTCACCGGGCTTGATGCATCGGATAAGTGCAACGGCGAGGAGGGGGGCAATAACCCGAGGCCGTGACACGATCTATTTGAATCGATGCAAGAGAAATCGCGTGCGTGCGCCAACGCACCGACACGGAACCGCTTCGACCCCAATGTGAGTCATCGCCATTCATTCGCCACTGGCAAGCGGGGTGACGTCGTGAACACTATTACCCTATTCATCGTCGCCACCTTGACTGCCGTGGGCGGCCTGTTTATGTATCGCGGCAATATAGGCGTGGCGATTGGTTTTTGGGGCGCCGCCGCAATCGTTTCGCAATCGCTTAAAATGGCCAACACGTGGCAGAAGTTTGTTGTTCTGCGCGCAGGAAAACTACTGGGGGTGCGTGGGCCTGGCTTATTTCTCATCATTCCGGTGATCGATCGAGTGGTCGCGGTCGTTGATGAGCGTATTCAGACCACCGCCTTCAACGCTGAGCAGGCGCTCACGCGCGACACGGTGCCTGTCAACGTGGATGCCATTATCTTCTGGCACGTGCACGATGCCAGGAAGGCTGCACTGGCCATTACCGACTACCAGCAGGCCATCGCCCGTGTAGCTCAAACCTCACTGCGCGAAATGATTGGCTCATCGATGCTCGCGTCCCTGCTATCGGACCGCCAATCCGCCGACCTAGCGCTATGCACTGAAATCGGAAATAAGACCACCGAATGGGGGTTGACGGTGCGATCAGTGGAAATACGCGATGTGGCTATTCCCGTGGCGCTGCAGGACGCTATGTCGAGGCAGGCTCAAGCCGAACGAGAGAAGCAGGCTCGCATTATCCTTGGGTCAGCCGAGGCCGAGATTGCGAGCAAGTTCGTCAGCGCGGCGAAGGTCTATTCCGATCAGCCGACTGCACTCCAGTTGCGCGCTATGAATATCATCTATGAGACGACGAAGGAGCGCGGAACCACCATCCTCATTCCTAGTTCAATGGTCGATAGCATGAACCCTGTATCAGCGCTCGCATGGGCGCTAGGCGCGCATCGCGCGACCGTGCATGCGGATGAAAGCCATGGCGACGCCGATGAATCGACTTCAATCCATGCCCCAGTTGACACCAAGGCCGAAGACAATCCTAGAGCTATTAAGACGGCGGAGTGGAGCCTGGCCAGCGCGTTGAATGACCTTGTGTCAGAGGGCGGTCATGCACTTGCTTCTGACGATGAGGTGGTGCCGCCTAGACTAAGCCAGATATCCGCGAAGCCCGGATAAGCGGTCTCGGTCAAGGAGCTCTGATATGCACGGTACGTATAGCTGGCAAGCAGCCTGCTTTGGCGACTAGCTTGTCATAGCGACAATGACTGGAAGACGCTCTGTCGTTCGCCGGCCAACGTTATATCGAACCAGCACACCGCATCTAACTGAAGCATAGCTTTCGGGGGGGCGCGACGCTGCTGGTCAGCGAAGTTAAGCTCGGCATATTAGCCACTTCGAGCTGACGAACATGTCCATGCCGAACATTGATCGAATAATGCGCGCGGCCTTGTCAAGCCGACATTTGAGCCGCTCGACACACTTGATGATCACCAAGGTGATCGGCATGAAGAGTCTTGGTGTGGGCATTACACGAAAGGGAATCGGCGACCTAGCTGCTACGCACGCTGAGGTTTGGGAGTCGATGCTTTGAGTCAGTGCCGCAGTCCGTGAGCCAAACCTCTAAGACCGCGAGGCTATCTATCCGCATCTCACCCGAAGAGGTTGCAACCATGTCTGACATTGCAGGGACGACGAGCGACGGTTTCGACTACACCGCCATGTATGTCGCAGCTGTCCTGAACAGTGTTGTCTGGGCGGCGACGTTTCGCCTTGATGGCGACTATCGGGGAGCACGGCATGGGAGAGTCTTCGAGGTCTCGGAACTGTCGATAACCGATCTTCAGCAGGTCATTAAGGACGATATTGAATGTGCCTGGGTCAGCAAAGCTTGATGCATTAGCTATCGACACGCGTCTCAGGCTTGCGCGGCATGTCCAGCCTACCTAGTTGCGTATTTCCAAGCGCTAGGGCCAAGCGGCTTATGGGGGCATTGCCGCCCTTGTTCGGTGATCGCATCATTGCCTGGCGTCGTGCCATTCATGGGGTGAGACTCATTGGTCAGCCCCATAAGTGCTATCCGCGAGAAGTAGATGGGGTGTCCATGAGGGGCTATGACTTGTCGTCAATGTTATGCACGCTAGCCGCAACGGAGCGCCCGTGCCTACTGAAAATGAATAAAGTGACGCCCAAAGCCAGTTGGAACGGAAAGTTGGCCAGCTGACCATGGAAGCGGATCTGCTCAAAAAAACGCAAAAACGCGATCACTCGAGCAGCGACGACGACTTCTTCGTCGTCAGCGGCCCGCGGCCTGTTCCATTCGAAGGGCTTGCCAAGTGATCGGCCTCGCCCGCAGTACGTTCTACCGTCGCCCAACCGCCAAAGCCGTGGGGCTGGGCGACGCCCGATTGGTGGCACTTATCCATGACATACATGATGAATTCCCTGGCTATGGCTATGTCACTGCTCGCTACCAGGTAGCGTTGGCCAACTATGGCTTGGTCGGCTCCAGTTGGGGTTAATGATGCCACTGATGCCTTCGATGTCGGCAATGCGATCGCGCATCCATTGATTGTCAGAAGCGCTGGCGCATGCAAGGGCTTGACGAGCTAGAGGCGCATACCTGCACCAAAAGTCGAGATCGTCCAGGCTCTCGCTACGCAATCTGGAAACAGAGCGTTCCAACTGTTCTAGAGTCCGCTGAAGCTCTGCTCGATGGCCATTCATATTCGTCTCCTGATATGCGGTGACTCTTCAGTGGGACGCACTGGCACATGAGCTGTACCTTACACGTCACGCAAACGTGTGCCAGAAAGGATTATGACTTGCCGTCAACAGGGTGCGTGGTCGTGACTTCGTTCCCGTGCCTGTTGAAGGTGAGCAACGTAATGCACAAGGCCAAGGACGCGAAGAAAATGAATTCGGCGACACCAGTGGCGACTCCGGCGATACCCGTAAAGCCAAGGGTGCCGAATATCGACGCAATGACAAGAAAAATGAGTGCGTAATAAAGCATGATGAACCCTGTGGCAGCCGAGGGTGTCCGCCACGCTATAAGCGTAGTGCTGGTCTGTACAGGCGCTGACAGCGTGATATGCCATCTTCGGAAAGCGTCTGGGTAACTTCAGTGATTACCGGCCGGAAGGAACGTCTGCTTTCCTTCCGGCGTGGCTTTCAATGGAAATCGTACGCATGCCGAGGTTTGTCGTCGGTGCGCCACCGTACTGACGCGGTCGTCAGAGCGACGTAAGATGCTAACGTGAAAGGCAATATGCGATGACACCAAGTCGGTTTACTGATTACATCCATCGGAATACTTATGACGATATCCGGCGATACCCACGTCACCGGTCTGGAAGGGCGTTTTGACACCCTTCTCGATCAGAATCAGCGCATCATGAAAGAGAACGCGCTGTTGAGGCAGGCGTTGTTACGGCATCCGTCCGGCGCTCTGCAGATTCGATCCGTGGAACGCTCTTTGGGCCGGGCATACCGGCAGACCGGTTCCACCGAATCCGATGGATTGTCAGCCAATAGTGAGCCTCTCGGAAAAGATTGACGTGGGTAGATAGCGTTTCCCAGGCGTATCTCATGCATCAATCCATGCTTGCCGCTAGAGGTCCCGACAATGAAGGGCATTCAAGGCTCTTACCGTGGCTGAAGCGCTGCATAAAACGACTGGCTTCCAGGCAGGAGGTCGAGCCGGCTTGGTGCGGCGGATCGCCAACCCGGGCATCGACTACAAATAGGCGATGCTGGCGCATCCCTTAAATCGCCATCGGGGGAAGGAGGCGGTCGTATTCCTTCTTGACCACGGCATAGCATTCACAAGTTCGACGCTCCAGTTTTTCGCGATCGAGCACCGTGATATGGCCGCGCTGATACCGGATCAGCCCGGCTTGCTGCAGGTTGCCAGCGGCCTCCGTGACACCTTCACGACGAACGCCTAGCATGTTGGCAATCAGCTCCTGCGTCATCACCAGTTCTTTGGAGTGCAGTCGATCCAGACTCAGAAGGAGCCATCGGCACAGTTGTTGATCTAGGGAGTGATGGCGATTGCATACTGCCGTCTGCGCCATCTGCGTTATAAGGGCCTGGGTGTAACGAAGCAGGAGGTGCATGACGGCACCGGCGCGACTGAATTCCTGCAGCATGAGGTCGGCCTTAAGCCGATATCCCTGGCCCGCGCTTTGCACTAAGGCACGACTCGGCGTCGACTCCCCTCCCATGAAGAGCGAAATGCCGACAATCCCCTCGTTGCCGACGACGGCAATCTCCGCCGAGGCCCCGTCTTCCATCACGTATAGCAATGACACAATCGAGGTGGTTGGAAAGTACACATGAGCCAATCGGCTACCAGGTTCATAAAGCACTTTGCCGAGTGGCATGTCCACCGCCTCAAGATGCGGTAGCCAATGCGCCAACTCCGCTTCAGGTAATGCGGCGAGCAGGCGATTCTGTCGCGGACCATATGCCTGGGGCATAGGCTTCTCCTCTACGGCTCGATACATCTTAGGTCCCGGATCGGGTTCCAGAAAACTGCACAAACGGGTTAACCCATCTACAGCGATCCTGCTGTGAATATTTTGTTTAACTCAGTGGAGCGCGGGTCGCGACTTGACAAGCTGGCGCGCCTGCACGGATCAGGGGGAGGTCTCGCGCAGAAGACTGAGCAACGACCCCGCAAGCAGGGGTATGGCCACCCTCAGCTCAGATGCTTCCTCAAGGACCCATCTGGCGTCGGGAGCTTCATCGAGCGCCGCATCCTGCGCACCCATTCGACCACGCTTCGTCACGCGGTCAGGGGCCGCCAGATTCAAAAAGCAACTACGCGCCTTATCGCCATGGTCCCAGAGCGTCGCCAATTACCGAAGATCGACGGCAGGTTCAGCCTTAAGGCCAAGGATCGTGAAACCTTCGTCGGCCACCTGCACCATGGCCCACTTCATGGCTTGATGGAGCATCCTTGCGAAATGGCCCGCTCCCTCCCGGCCGATCCTGCCCCAGCTTTGTGCGCCCGAAGCTCCGAGCGCATCGAAGATACCGCTAAGCCGCTAAGCCGCTCAACCATCGACCGGTCTCCGCCAATGGCCAGGCAGCAGCCGTCTGTCAGCGGCCATGCTCCGCATATGCCTACATCGATGAGCCAGTACTGAAATCGGGAGAACACAAGCGCCCGACGAAGCGTGTCCTTGTAATAGGAGCGACCTGCATCGATAACCGTGTCGCCCCTGTCGAGAAGAGGCAGCAAAGTATTGTAGACGCACTCGGTCTCCGCGCGGCTCTGCATCGCCATCCACAGAGTGCGAGGCGGTGAAAGAACGATAGCCAGATCGTCGAAACGATCGACCGGCGTCGCGCCCGTAGGCCAGGCCACTTTGCCCGGTTCGTGATGTGGATCGAAGCCGACGACCTGGTATCCGGCCTGTAGCCATCGTTTGGCGACGAGGGCACTGGCCGGCTTGCGCCCGATGATACCTATCTGCATGGCATACCCCCATTTCTGCGCGACCGGATAAAGACCAACAGCTTCCGGCATGGAATGCCTGCCGAGGCGAGATCAGTCGGGCATCTGGCGGTAGGCGGCGTCGCGCCGCCTCTCATCCACCTTCACGTCACTGCCTCACGGATTGGCGTAAAACCATATGGCGAAAAGCCCAGCGTGATCGGCTCTGGGTCTGGCAGACACAGCCTACACTACAACCGGAAGGCCACGCTTTTGACCATACAAAGACGCTTGGCTTTGCGGAGCTTACATCTCCTGAAGGCGGCCTTTCGCAAGCGGATCATGCCGCGCCGCGCCAGCCACGTGCTTGAGCCGACGTTGCGTTCGGAGCTGTATGGCGCGGAGCAGATGGAACTGTACGGGGCGGATCTGGCAAGTCGACATCACGCGAGCCAGCACGTCAAAGCCAATACCTTGCTGGCGCGTCTGGCCGACAACGAAGCCATCCTTTCGCGAGCCTATGAAATGCTCACGCGCTCCCTGAAAGACGGACTGCGCATCACGCCGGCGGGCGAATGGCTCCTCGATAATTTCTATCTGGTCGAAGAGCAGATCCGCATTGCACAGAAGCACTTCCCGAAGGGCTACAGCCACGAACTTACGCATCTTCGCGGCGGGCCGTCCGCAGGACTTCCGCGGGTCTACGACATTGCCCTGGAAACGATCTGTCATTCCGACGGCAGGGTGGATAGCGAAGGCCTGCGACGCTTCGTGGCCTCTTATCAAACGGTGTCCCCCCTCACGCTTGGCGAGCTATGGGCCATCCCAATCATGCTCCGGCTCGCCCTCATCGACAATCTTCGTCGCATAGCGATGCGCGTCATGACTCACTGGCGTGATCGCAAGTTGGCAGACGAGTGGGCCAACATAATGGCGGATATCGCCGAGCGCGACCCCAAGAATGTGGTGCTCGCGGTAGCAGACATGGCGCGATCCGATCCGCCGATGGCCTGCTCCTTCGTCGCAGAACTGACGCGGCGACTGCAAGGGCAGGGCGCAGCCTTGGCGCTGCCACTGACATGGATCGAGCAACGGCTTTCGGAGTCCGGGCTGAGCGTCGAACATCTGGTGCAACTGGAGGCGCAGCAGCAAGCAGCGGACCAAGTATCCATCGGCAACAGTATCGGCAGTCTTCGCACGCTGTCAGCCATGAATTGGCGCGATTTCGTCGAGAGCACCAGTTCGGTCGAGAACACCCTTCGCGAGGACCCGGCTGGTGTCCACTCCACCATGGATTTCGATACGCGCGACCGCTATCGCCATGTGGTCGAAGCCTTTTCCAAGTACAGTGGCCACTCTGAAACGGAGGTCGCCCGAGCGGCCGTCGAGTTAGCCCGTGGCGGAGTTAAGCAAGGAGGTGCGCAGTCGCACGTCGGCTTCTATCTAGTGGGCAAAGGGGCGGTGACCCTGGAGCGCAACATGCTCGTCCGAGCACCCTTTGCGCAAAGGCTTCGGCGGCTCATCTTAGCGGCCCCGCTGGAGATCTATCTCGGCCTGATCGCGCTGCTAACTCTCCTGCTTGCTCGTCCGTTGGTGCTGGATATCGGGCGCAATGGCCTGCACGGCTGGCTGGCCGCACTGATCGCCGTGCCCATAGTGTTGATGACCAGCCAGCTGGCAACCAGCCTGGTGAACTGGCTGGCGACCATCGCTCTACCTCCCGAGATGTTGCCGCGCATGGATTTCAGCAAGGGCGTGCCTGCAGAAGCTCGCACGTTGGTGGTCGTTCCTTCATTGTTCTCAAGCTTTCAAGACATTGACGAACTAGTTGAAAGTATCGAAGTGCGTTTTCTCGCCAATCGCGACGAACATATTCACTTCTGCCTGCTGACGGATTTCACGGATGCGCCAATCGAGACGCTGGAACAGGACGCCGCCTTGCTGCTGTTTGCCAAGCAACGTATCAATAGCCTCAATGCCGCCTATCCCAATGCAACCGCGGACCGGTTTTTTCTGCTTCACCGGCCACGCTGCTGGAATGCGGCCGATAAGATATGGATGGGTTTCGAACGAAAGCGAGGCAAGCTGACCGAGCTCAACGCATTGCTGCGTGGCATCGGTCGAGAGCGATTCATGCTTGTGGTGGGGCGCACGGAAATCCTGCGGGAGGTCAAATACGTCATCACGCTGGACGCCGATACGCAGCTTCCGAGAGATTCCGCCCGGCTATTCATCGGGGCGATGGCGCACCCGCTCAATCGCGCTGTCTATGATCCACGCAAGCGTCGCATCGTATCCGGCTACGCCATTTTGCAGCCGCGCGTCGGTATCAGTCTGACCAGCGCGACGCGGTCGTCTTATGCGCGAATCTTTGGTAGCGAAGCCGGTGTCGATCCTTACACTCGAACAGTATCGGACGTCTATCAGGATCTCTTTCACGAAGGTTCATTCATCGGTAAAGGTATTTACGATGTCGACGCCTTCGAGCAGGCGATCGCCGGGCGTTTTCCTGACAACAGTATCCTGAGCCACGACCTGATCGAAGGTTGCTATGCCCGTTCCGGGCTTATCAGCGATATCCAGCTCTATGAGGAATATCCATCTCGCTACGACGCTGATGTAAAGCGTCGTCGTCGCTGGATACGCGGCGACTGGCAGTTGCTGCCGTGGCTTCTGCCGTGGGTTCCTTTGCGGGGCAAGCGCCGCGAACGCAACCCACTCTCTGCACTGTCGCACTGGAAGATCATCGACAACCTCCGTCGAAGCCTGGTTCCACCGTCACTGATTGCGCTTCTTCTGATCGGCTGGATGAACGTGTCGCGAGTGACATCGTGGACGTTCGCAGTCTTGGCTGTCGTGCTCGTACCGCCGATTCTCGCGTCACTGCTGGACCTGCTCCGGAAGCCATCCGAGATCATGCTTGGCCGGCATCTGCACGGTACCATGTACTCCATAGGCCAACACTTCGTTCGTGCTATGTTGGCTTTGATATGGCTGCCGCACGAGGCGCTCTATAGCCTGGACGCGATACTGCGCACGCTTTGGCGCGTCATCATCAGTAGGCGGCGGCTCTTGCAATGGAACCCATCAAGAGAAGCGGGCCGCGCCGTCGCCAATGGCGTATTGGCGCTGCTGAGATCGATGTGGATCGGACCGCTCGTCGCCATCACGACCCTGGTAATTCTCGGATGGCGGCGACCGGATGCATTGGCGATTGCTGGTCCGCTCTTGCTGCTTTGGCTCGCCTCGCCCGTCGTCGCATGGTGGATAAGCAAGCCGCCTCTTTTCAACGTGTTCACCCCTTCGCCGGACGAGCAGCGCTTGCTCCGCCGCCTGTCGCGCAGAACCTGGGCATTTTTTGAAGTGCATGTCGGGCCACAGGAGAACTGGCTTCCCCCTGACAACATGCAAGAGCAGCCAGAGATCGCGATTGCGCACCGCACATCGCCGACCAATATGGGGCTGGCACTCCTGGGAAACCTTGCGGCGTATGATCTTGGCTACTTGACCGCCGCACGACTGGTGGATCGCACCGCTGCGGCGCTGCAAACCATGCAAGGGATGGAAAGGTATCGGGGGCACTTCTATAACTGGTACGACACGCGATCGCTGGAACCTTTGCGGCCTCGATACGTGTCCGCGGTAGATAGCGGCAATCTTGCAGGGCATTTGCTGACCCTTCGTTCCGGCCTGATCGCACTGCCGGATGATCCGGTATATGACAAGCGCATGTTCGACGGCCTGCATGACACGCTGGAGCTTCTGCGCGAAGCGGTGACCACGGAGCAGCCCGAGAACACAGATATGCTGTTGACCATCGTGGCCGAACTCGATGCTGCCATCACCACGCCACCGGTAACGCTGCCAGCTGCAGCCGATAGCGTGAAAAAAATGCTGGACAGAGTCGAGAAAGTGGCGATCGGGCTGGGTGGCGTTGTGGGCGATGACGTCGGTTTCTGGTTGCAACTGCTGCTGTTGCAATGTCGTGACGCCTCGGACTACCTAGCCGTGTTTGCCGGATTGTCCGACGCGAGAGAAGGGGGCGGAAAGAAAGGCATTCCAACGCTTCGACAGGCGGCGAATATGCCAATCGACGCAGAGCAAGCCGTCCGTGCACAGGCGACGGCCGTCGTAGCGAAGCGACGGGCCATAGAGCTGGTCCTTGCGCTCACCCGGCTGGCTCAGCAGGCCGCCGAGCGGGCCGAGATGGATTACGGGCTTCTCTATGACTCCCATCGCCACCTGCTTTCCATCGGTTACAACGTGGACGAGCGTCGGCTCGATACGGGCTTCTACGACTTGCTGGCATCAGAGGCGAGACTCACGAATTTTGTGGCGATATCCCAGCAGAAGCTGCCTCAGGAAAGCTGGTTCACGCTCGGGCGCTTGCTGACGAGCGTCGGAGGCGAGCCGGCGCTGCTGTCATGGACAGGCTCGATGTTCGAGTACCTGATGCCACTGCTGGTGATGCCAAGCTATGAAGGCACGTTGCTGCACCAGACTTGCCGCACTGCCGTCAATCGGCAGATTGAGTACGGTAGTCAGCTGAATATCCCTTGGGGCGTTTCCGAGTGCGGGTATAACGCGCGCGATATCCATTACAACTATCAGTACCGGGCCTTTGGCGTCCCGGGCCTTGGCCTCAAGCGCGGCCTGGGCGAGGAGCTGATCGTTGCGCCCTATGCATCGGCCCTGGCACTAATGGTCGCACCCGAAGCGGCTTGCGAAAATCTGCAACGCCTCGCGGACGAGGGCATGGAGGGACGCTTCGGTCTCTATGAGGCGGTCGACTACACCCCCTCGCGCCTGCCACGCGGACAGAGTTCAGCCGTTATCTATTCTTTCATGGCGCATCACCAGGGCATGAATCTCCTGGCTTTCAACTACGTATTGCGACGACGCCCGATGCAGAAGCGCTTCGAGGCGGACCCAGGTTTTCAGGCCACGCTGCTATTGCTGCAGGAGCGAGTGCCACGAATAGCGACGGAATATCAGCACGCCACAGGACTTGCTTCACTGGAAGCGTCGTCACTGGTGCCCGAGCCTCGGTTGCGTGTTTTTACCGAACCAAATCGTACGGATCCCGCTGTACAGCTGCTTTCCAATGGACGCTACCACGTCATGGTGAGCAGTGCCGGTGGCGGATACAGCCGTTACCGCGATATGGCGGTGACTCGATGGCGCGAGGACATTAGTTCTGACAACTGGGGCACGTTCTGCTATCTGCGCGATGTCGCCAGCGGTGACTTCTGGTCTTGCGCTTACCAGCCGACCCTGAAGAAGCCCGAGTTCTACGAAGCGATCTTCTCCGAGGCGCGCGCTGAGTTTCGCGTGCGCGAACGTGATTTCGTCGCTCATACCGAAATCGTGGTGTCGCCCGAAGACGACATCGAACTTCGTCGTCTCCGCATCACCAATCGCGGACGCACGGAGAGGGTCATCGAAATCACCAGCTATGCTGAGGTGGTGCTGGCGCCACCGACGGCCGATGCGGTACATCCGGCTTTCAGCAATTTGTTCGTGCAAACCGAATTGGTGCGCTCATTGCAGGCCATCGTATGCACCCGGCGCGCTCGCTCCAGTCAGGAGACGTCGCCATGGTTGTGCCATCTGCTGGCCGTGCATGATGCCCATATCGACGAAATCTCTTACGACACCGATCGCGCCCGATTTATTGGCCGAGGCCGCAGCGCCGCGTCACCTCAAGTCATGGATAGCGCCGATGCCTATCGCCGCCTTTCGAATAGCGAAGGTTCGGTGCTCGACCCGATCGTTGCCATCCGCTGCCGGATCACGCTGCAAGCCGAGCAGTCGGCCGTGGTCGATCTGGTGACCGGTATCGATGATAGCCGCGATGCGTGCATGCATCTCTTGGCGAAGTATCGCGATCGCCACCTGGCCGATCGCGTGTTCGACCTGGCGTGGACACACAGCCAGGTACTGCTGAGCCAATTGAATGCACGCTTGACGGACGCGCAACTGTACGAACGCATGGCTGCGTCCATTATTTACGCAAATGCGTCGATGCGCGCCGACGCCAGGATTCTTATGGCGAATCGGCGCGGCCAATCGGGGCTATGGGCACAAGCTATTTCTGGCGACTTGCCCATTGTGCTGTTGCACATCGCGGAGCTGGCCAATATCGATCTGGTACGTCAGCTGGTGCAGGCTCACGCCTACTGGCGATTGAAGGGGCTGGCAGTTGACCTGGTGATATGGAATGAGGATCGTGCCGGCTATCGACAGCAACTGCAGGACATGATCATGGGCCTGATCGCGTCCGGCGTTGAGGCGAGCCTGCTGGATCGACCCGGCGGCATCTTCGTACGACCCGCGCAGCAGATTTCCCAAGAGGACCGTATTCTGGTGCAGGCCGTCGCGCGCCTGATCATCGACGACAACCGCGGCTCACTGGTCGAGCAAGTCAATCGACGGCGGGTGAGGTCCTCACCGATGCCGTTCACTCCAACGGCGGGCCGACTTGCATTCGCCGAGAACTTCGACAGCGTCGTAACAGAACAGTCGGCCGCCCCGCTTTTGCTGAGCAATCGCTATGGCGGCTTCAGCGCGGATGGCACCGAGTACGTCATCGCGCTCGAGGCAGGAGAGACGACGCCCGCGCCCTGGGTCAACGTGCTGGCAAACGCACAGTTCGGTACCGTGGTCTCCGAAAGCGGAAGCGCCTATACCTGGGCCGAGAATGCGCATGAGTTCCGACTTACCCCATGGCTGAACGACCCGGTGACCGACAGCTGTGGTGAGGCGATATACCTGCGCGATGAGGAAACCGGACACTACTGGTCGCCTACACCGCTGCCATGTCGCGGCAAAGGGCTCTATGTGACACGCCACGGCTTCGGCTACTCGGTATTTGAACACACGGAGGAAGGCCTTCGCACCGAACTTTGGGTTTACGTTTCGCCGGATTCGGCGGTGAAACTATCGGTGCTCAAGGTGCACAACGTATCCGGACGCACGCGCCGCCTTTCCGCCACGGGCTATGTCGAGTGGGTGCTGGGTGAGCTGCGCAGCAAAACGGCCATGCATGTAGTGACCGAGTCGGATCCGGCGACCGGAGCATTGTTTGCCCGCAATGCCTACAGCTCGGACTTCCCGGGAAGGGTGGCCTTCTTCGATGTCGACAACCCCGCCCGCACGGTCAGTTGCGACCGCAGCGAGTTCCTTGGGCGCAATAACAGCTTGCGGGCTCCAGCGGCCATGTCGCAGGCGCGTTTGTCGGGGAGGGTGGGAGCAGGACTGGACCCTTGTGGCGCCATCCAGCTCGGCTTCGACCTGGACGATGGCGATGAACACGAAATCATTTTCCGCCTTGGCGTGGCCAGTGACGCCAAGGCGGCAAGCACTATGGTGCAAAGGTTCCGTGGCCGTGGCACCGCCGCCAATACCCTGGAGGCCATACGCATGCACTGGCGCTGGACGCTTGGGAAGGTGCAAGTGCAGACGCCGGACCCGGCGATCAATGTTCTTGCCAATGGGTGGCTGATGTATCAAGTCATTGCCTGCCGCTTCCTGGCGCGCAGCGGCTACTACCAGTCGGGCGGAGCCTACGGATTCCGCGATCAGCTGCAGGACTCCATGGCGATGACTCATGCCTCGCCGTATAGCTCGCGCCAACATCTTCTGCTGTGTGCCTCGCATCAGTTCGTCGAAGGCGACGTCCAGCATTGGTGGCACCCGCCACTGGATCATGGCGTACGCACGCGCTGCTCGGACGATTATCTATGGCTCCCGCTGGCGACCTGCCGCCATGTGGTCGCCACGGGCGACTACGGTGTGCTCGATGAAATGGTGGGTTACCTGGAGGGGCGCCAGGTCGGACTCGACGAAGAGTCCTATTACGATCTGCCGGCGCGTTCGGGCCTGCAAGAGACGCTCTATCAGCATTGCGTGCGCGCCATCGAACGCAGCATGCCTCGTGGTAGTCACGGACTTCCACTCATGGGTAGCGGAGACTGGAACGATGGAATGAATCGTGTTGGTGAGCATGGCGATGGCGAGAGTGTCTGGCTGGGCTTCTTCCTCTACGACGTGCTCATGCAGTTCGCGCCTGTGGCGCGCCTGCACGCCGACGAGGCATTCGCGGAGCGCTGCGAGGCCGAGGCGGCCACGCTGCGCGACAACATCGAGCGGGATGGTTGGGATGGCGCCTGGTACCTGCGCGCGTACTTCGACGATGGCACCCCTTTGGGGGCGGCCACCAATGAGGAGTGCCAGATCGATTCCATTGCGCAAAGCTGGTCGGTGCTGTCAGGGGCGGGCAACGCGGAACGTCAGCACCAAGCGATGGATTCACTGGATCGGCACCTGGTGCGGCGGGATATTGGACTGGTGCAGCTGCTGGAGCCTCCATTCGATAAGTCCGCGCTTGATCCGGGCTATATCAAGGGCTATGTGCCCGGCGTTCGGGAAAACGGAGGTCAGTACACCCACGCAGCGATCTGGGCAACGATGGCATTTGCCAAGCTGGGTGACAGCGAGCGTGCATGGGAGCTGCTGCGGATGATCAATCCGGTCAACCACTGCCTGACGGCCGAGGCCGTAGATATCTATAAGATCGAGCCCTACGTGGTAGCCGCCGACGTCTATGGCGTAGCTCCGCACACCGGACGCGGAGGCTGGAGCTGGTACACCGGATCGGCTGGCTGGATGTACCGGCTCATCGTGGAGTCGCTGCTTGGCTTGCAACTGGAGGGTGAGCGCCTGCACATCAGGCCCGTTCTGCCTGCGGTGTGGCGCTCATTCACGATGGACTACCGGTTTCGCGAAACGGACTATCACATTGCCATCCTGCAAGAAGAGAGCCTTGAGCCGGGCGATCAAGTCAGTCTCGACGGCAAGGCGCAAGCTGGGCAGGGAATCACGCTGGTGGATGACGGCAAGGAGCATAGGATTGAGTTTCGGCGCCGATTCACGCCGAAGCCCCCCCATAGGACTAGCGTTGCCGCGGTATTTCGCTAAAAACCGTCATGTCGATCGTCTCCATAGATGCCTGGGCAGATGGGCCGGACGTATTCGGCTTTCCGCCTGCGTGCACTGATGAAGTTGATCGCGAGGGCCGGGTTTCTGTGATCAGCGGACCGAAAGCAGCTGCTGAAGATGGCATGGCTTATTATTGATGTTCACTGGCACGGCAAGGCGACCGCTGATCATGACAATGGCCGCCTTACTGATGAGGATCATGATACCCACGGTGACCATCTACACGTGCACCTGACTTCGAGTCGACTGCGTTTCGTGACGTAGCGACTATGCAGATCAGTAGCCTAACGCTTGGGTACTTACCTCTTCCGCGCCCAGCCATTGCCCTGTCTTGCGGTGAATGCTTAGCGCACGAGGGTGACCGCCATGCGGTATGAGGACCAGGTCTAGCGCAGAGTTGGCAGCCTCGCCGGGCTCGACACCCACGCGATACACCACGATGCGAGCAAAGGTATCGGCCACGAGTTGCCGTGCTTTCAGCCGTGCATCGTAATCCTGGCTCTTCACGCCGATCACCAGTTCACGCCAAGCATCGGCGGTCGTCGGTGCCTTTCGAGACACAGCCGCCCATTCCGCGTCGGCCTCGGCCATCTCCTGCCGCAGGCGCTCCCCTTCATCCTCCAGTTCGCGGACCTTGCGAAGGATGATCGCCGGCGCTGCACCGTCATCCTGCATCAAAGCATCGGTCAAGCGCTTGAGTTGCGTCTCCATGTCGGCGACGCGTGCTTTGGCGGCGGTGAGCTTCTGACGAGCTGGCGGATCGACGGAGCCGCGATCCAATAGGGCATCCAGGTTGATCTGGTCCGAACAGAACTCCAGCAGCGCCCGTTCGATCGGTGCGATGCTCGTGCTGCCACCCACCGAACAACGACGATAAGCCTGCCCGGAGCCGCAAGACAGGCGGCGATAGGTGTCATGGACCCGGCCGTCGTCGTCCTTTTTCCGGCTCATGAGGTTCTGGGCCACCATGGCCGACCCGCAATACCCGCACTGGGTGAGGCGTAGCCCAGTAATGATGCCCGGCAGTTCGCCTTTACCCTTGCGCCGACCAGGCTGCCGGATCTGGCCTTGCAGTTCGTCGAAGGCTTCCGGACTCAGGATGGCTGGGTAGTAGTCGGACAGCGCGTACTCGACGCCATCGACCGACAGGGTCTTCGTACCTCGCAGGGCGGGTAGGCGAAACACCTTATACAGGTGCGTCGCCCGGGTCCCTTTGTCCGAGACGGAGAGTCCCGCAGCATTGAGACGATCGACAATGGCCACCGCCCCATGCCCGGCCCGGAACAAGTCGATGGCCATCCGGACAGCGTCGACCCGTTCCGGGATGAGCTGCCAGCTACCCGACTGCCAGGTGAGCCATTGGGGATCCTGGCCATTGCGGATGCGACCGCGATAGGCGCCGGCCACCCACTGCTCGCACTGACGACGAATGGCCGCCTTGACCCGCTTGCTCTTGGTATCGCTTTCCTCATACGCCCGGATCATCACCAGCAGGCTGTAGACCAGCTCCATGGGGTTGGCTTTGAGTCCCTCCCGGTTGTATTCCCGGTCATCGCTGGCGGTCACCACCGTGATACCGGCATTGATGATCTGGGCGAGCTGTGCCTGGGCCTGGAGCGGTTCGGCACGGCTCAAGCGATCCAGGCCCTCCACGACCAGCACGGACCCGGCGCCAATGCGGCCCTCGTCCACGGCACGGAGGAAGGTGCCCAAGGCGCCTTGCTTTACATGACGCTGGTGGTAGGCGCTCAATCCTTCGTCGCGGAGGGAGAGCGAATCATCGAGCTGTAGCTGCTGGCGCTTGGCCCAGTTGGCCGCATACTCGGTCTGGCGATCGGCACTACCGCCGGTGGACTGTCGAGCGTCACTGAAGCGTAAATAGCTATAAACCTTGATGTTTGCGTCCACGTGAAGCATCGATCCTTGAGCAAGTTATGAAGTCTATATTGGATATCATTTGGTTGCCCAAAGAAGAAGTAACCAAGAAGAAAGGGCACCCTGCTTGGCGCCCTCAGCAGCTGCGCTGCTGAGGGTCCGTGAGGGCTGGCCGGGCTTTTTGACAGGGCATCCATGCCCTGATCAAAAAGGCGAGGACTCCTGTCCTCGCCCCCCTGCGGGGGCCTTTTCGTCCAGCCCTCACCGCCGGCGCCAAGGGGACCCGGTAGATCAAGAGCAAAAGCGCGCAAGCGGAACGCCGCGGCTGCGCCGCGTGCTCTTCGCTGGATTTTCGCCTCGCCCGACATCCCCCTCTCCCCGCCGGGGAGAGGGTTGGGGTGAGGGGCGGGGCTTGCGGGAACGGTCGGGCAAGCCGCGTCCATGCTGACCCCCACCATCATCGCCACCGCCGCCCTGATCTGGCTCGGCCTGCTCTTCGGCGTCGCGCTGCTCGGCGAACGCCGCCCCGCACTCTTCGAAAAACGCTGGTCCATCGTCTACGCCCTGTCGCTGGCGATCCACTGCACCTCATGGACCTTCTACGGCACCGTCACCCAGGCCAGCCGCTCCGGCTGGTGGCTGCCGCCGACCTTCGTCGGCGCCATCCTGATGTACCTGTTCGGCATCGCCGTGCTGCGGCGGCTGGTGCAGCTGGCGCGCGATTACAACGCCGGTTCGCTGGCCGACCTGATCGCGGTGCGCCTCGGCCGCCATTCCGGCCTTGCCGCGCTGGTGACCGTGGTAGTGCTGATCGGCATCGTTCCGTATATCGCCTTGCAGCTGAAAGCGGTGGCGATGAGTTTCGCCATGCTCGGCCGCGGCCAGGTGGCCGAGTCGCCGCCGTGGCAGGACAGCGCGCTCTACGTCGCGCTGCTGATGGCCTTGTTCGCCATGCTGTTCGGCACCCGCCGCGCCTCCACCATGGCGCACAACCGCGGACTGGTGCTGGCGATGGCGTTCGAATCGCTGTTCAAGCTGGCGGCGATGCTGGCGCTGGGCAGCTTGCTGTTCGCGCTGCCGCCGGCGGGTGTGGCGGCAGCCGCGCCGCCGCCGCACGACAGCGCGGGTTTTCCGGCCATGATCCTGCTCGGCGCGCTGGCCATGTTCACCTTGCCGCATCAGTTCCATGCCGGCGTGGTGGAATGCCGTGACGGCGCGCACCTGCGCACCGCGCGCTGGCTGTTCCCGCTGTACATGCTGCTGATCGCGCTGCCGATCCTGCCGCTGGCGCGGCTGGGCGATGCCTGGCTGGCGCCCAGCGGCGTGCCGTCCGATCTCTATGTGCTGGCCTTGCCGATGGCGCGCGGCCAGCACGGCCTTGCGCTGCTGGCTTTTCTCGGCGGCCTCAGCGCGGCGACCAGTATGGTGGTGGTGGCGACGCTGGCGCTGAGCCTGATGGTGGTCAATCACCTGATCGCGCCGTTGCGCGTGCAGGCAGGCTGGGGGCGCGGCGAGCATGGCGATCTGCGCGGGCAGGTGATCAACCAGCGCCGCGTGGCGATCCTGGCGGTGATCCTGCTGGCCTGGGCCTACAGCCGCGTGCTGGCGCGCAACGACGTGCTGGCGGATATCGGCGCGATTTCGTTTTCGGCGCTGGCGGGATTGGCGCCGGCGCTGCTCGCCGCGGTGTACCGGCCGCAGCTGGGGCCGCGCGCGGTGGCGGCGGGCCTGGCCGCGGGCACGCTGGTGTGGTTCTACGTGCTGTTGCCGGCGATGTTTCCCGCGGCGGCGACGTGGTGGAGCGGCTGGCCGTACGGTCTGCATTGGCTGGCGCCGGACGGCTTGCTGGGATTGGGCGAATGGAGCCGCCTCGGGCGTGCCGTGGCGGCGGGTCTGGCCGCCAACGTGGCGGTGATATTCGCGGTAGCCGGCTCGCGCTTCGGCCGCGCACGCAAGCCCGCGGCGGTGGGCAGCATCGGCGTCGCCGAACTGCACGCGCTGGCTTCGCGCTTCCTGCCGGCCGAGCGTGTGGCGCATCTGTTCGAAGACGCACCGTCGCACGGCAGCGCCAGCGCGGCGCGCGTGGCCGAGGTGGAGCACGAGCTGGCCGCGGTGATCGGCGCCGCCTCCGCGCGCCTGCTGCTGGAAGTGGTGCGGCAGCAGCGGCGCGACGAGCTGGACACCGTCGCCGCCATCGTCGGCGAGGCCGCGCAGGATCTGCGCTTCAACCAGCGCGTGCTGGAAGCGGCGCTGGAAAACATGAGCCAGGGCATCTGCGTGGTCGACGCGGAACTGCGCCTGGTGGCGTGGAACCGCCGCTATGCCAGCCTGTTCGGCTATCCCGACGGACTGCTGCAGGTGGGGCGGCCGGTGGCGGACCTGACGCGCTACAACGTGGCGCGGGGCATGATCGGCGCGGGCGACGTCGAAGCGCGCGTGCAGCGGCGCCTGACCCATATGCGCGCCGGCACGCGGCATCTGTCCGAACGCAGTTTTCCCGATGGCACGGTGGTGGAGATCCGCGGCAATCCGATGCCGGGCGGCGGCTTCGTCGCCACCTTTACCGACGTCACCGCGTTCCGCCATGCCGAGGATGCGCTGCGCGGCGCGAACGAGACACTGGAGCTGCGCGTGGAAGAACGCACGCGTGCATTGGCCGATGCCACCGCCGAGGCGCAGCGCGCGAACGCCGCGAAAAGCCGCTTCCTCGCCGCCGTCAGCCACGACCTGATGCAACCGCTGCATGCCGCGCAACTGTTCGCGCATGCGCTGGCCGAGCGCGGCGGCGAAGCGGCCACGGTGCGCCATCTGCAAGGTGCGCTCGCGGCGACGGAAGGCTTGCTGGCGGGCCTGCTGGACATCGCGCGCCTCGAAGGCGGCCGTCTGCGCGCGCAGCCGCGCGAGTTCGCGCTGAGCGAAGTGCTCGGGCCGCTGGCGGCGGAATTCCAGGCCATGGCGCTCGATCGCGGCATGCGGCTGGGCGTGGTGGACAGCGCGGCCTGGGTGCGCTCGGATCCGTTGCTGCTGCGCCGGGTGCTGCAGAATTTCCTGTCGAACGCGCTGCGCTATTCGGAACGCGGACGCGTGCTGCTCGGCCTGCGCCGGCACGGCGAATACCTGCGGCTGGAAGTGTGGGATACGGGGCCGGGCATTGCGCCGGAAGAGCGCGAGCGCATTTTCCAGGCGTTTCACCGCTTGAACCACGCGGGCGGGCAGGGGCTGGGCCTGGGTTTGTCGATCGCGCAGCGCATGGCCGCATTGCTCGAACATCCGCTGGGCCTGCGCTCGTGGCCGGGGCGCGGCAGCGTGTTCCATCTCGACGTGCCGCGTGCGCAGCCGGTGTCCGCGCCGGCGGCTGCGGCGGACATCGCGCAAGGCGTGGCGGCCGGCCGCGCCGTGGTGCTGGACAACGAACCCGCCGCGCGCACCGCGCTGGCCACGCTGCTGCAGGGCTGGGGCTGGCAGGTGCACGTCGCCGCGCAGCCGCGCCAGGCGATGGATGCGCCATGGCCGCCGGATCTGTTCGTGCTCGACTATCACCTCGACCACGGCGTCACCGGGCTGGACGTGCTGCGCGCATTGCGCCGCGAACGTCCCGCCGTGCCGGCTGTGATCCTCACCGCCGATCGCGACGGCGAACTGCGCCAGCGCATTCTCGACGCCGGCGCGATGGTGCTCTACAAGCCGCTCAAGCCGCTGGCCATGCAGCAGGTGCTGCAGCGGCTCGCCACGGCGATGGTCTGATCACAGCGCCGGTTCGCTCAGCGCCAAGGAATTCAGCAGCACGCTGGCCTGGGTGCGGTTGCGCACGCCGAGCTTTTCGAAGATGGCGGTGACGTGCGCCTTCACCGTGCGCTCCTGGATCGACAGGCGGTCGGCGATCTGCTTGTTGAGCAGGCCTTCGCCGAGCAGGGTGAGCACGCGGTATTGCTGTTCGGTGAGCCGCGCCAGGCGCGCGGCCAGATCCGCATCGGCCGGATCGGCCGGCAGCGCCGCCACCGCCTGCGCCAGCGCCGGCGGCAGCCAGGTGCCGCAGGCGAGCACGGTGCGCACGGCGTCGCCGATATCGGCGGGCGAGGCGCTCTTGGCGATGAAACCCGCGGCGCCGTGGTCGAGCACGCGGCGCACGGTGCGCGCCTCGTCGTGCGCGGACACCACCAGCACGGCCACGCCCGGATGCTGCCCGCGCAGCGCGGCCAGGCCCGAGAGTCCCTGGCTGCCGGGCATGTTGAGATCGAGCAGCACCAGGTCGGTGTCCGGTTCGGCCGCCAGCGCGGCGAGCGCGCCGGGCAGGTCGGTGGCTTCGTGGATGCGGCAGTCGGCGACGCTTTCGGTGACGGCCTGGCGCAGGGCCGTGCGGAACAGCGGGTGGTCGTCGGCGATCAGGAGGGTGGGCATGACTTGTGACGTTAGCTTGCGCAGGGCGCGGCGCAAAGCCCCTCTCCCCTTGGGAGAGGGGTTGGGGTGAGGGTACGGGCGGAGCGCAAGAGTGAGGTGCATCGCTCCGGCCGGACCCTCATCCGGCTGCCGCCACCTTCTCTCCCACGGGGACTACCTTCGGGTCGCCGGAGGGAGAAGGATTCCAACTTTGGAACTGAGGAAACCCCGCTGTACCTTCGTACGATAGCGCGCCAACCGCCGGTTGCTATGGTGGCGCGATGACCATCCTCCATCGTTCCTGGCTGTTGCTGGTGCCGCTGCTCGCCGCTTGCGCGGCGCAGCCGCCTTCCTCTCATCGATCGGGACAGGGTTTCATGCAGTCACCGCAGTTCATCGAAGGCGAGGTCCGCGTCACCGAGCACCGCAACGGCGACGACCTGCTGAGCGCGGGGCTGGCCCTGGCCGGCCTGGCGGGCCTGCCCGCGCCGTATGCCGATGCCTTGCATCCCACGCCGCAGGAACTGCGCCGGCGGGCGATCCAGAACAGCTGGAAGGGCATCGCCGATCTCGGCCCGCTCGGCGGCTATGGGCGTGTCTACGGCGCCGTACCCGGAGTGCCGGGCCGCGAGTACCAGGCCTTCGCGCGCATTCCCGGCGCGCATGCGCCGCATCGCGTGCTGCTGCAGGTACCGGATGCTTTCGATACGCACAAGCGCTGCCTGGTGGTCACGGCCTCGTCCGGCTCGCGCGGCATCTATGGCGCGATCGCGCTGGCGGGGGCGTGGGGTCTGCCGCGTGGCTGCGCGGTGGCTTACACCGACAAGGGCACGGGCGCGGGCTATTTCGATTACGCCGACGACACCGGCGTGCAGCTCGACGGCACGCGCGCGCAGCGCGGTGCGGCGCCGCTGGAATTCGAGCCGGCGAAGGCGTCCGCCGATGCTGGCGTCGCCATCAAGCATCTGCACTCCGGCGACAACCCGGAAGCCGATTGGGGCCGCCACGTGCTGCAGGCCGCGCGCTTCGGCCTGGCCATGCTCGATCGCGCCTATCCGGACCAGGCGCCGTTCACGCCGCAGAACACGCGCATCATCGCCACCGGCCTTTCCAACGGCGGCGGCGCGGTATTGCAGGCCGCCGGTCTCGACAGGGAAGGCGTGCTGGCCGGCGTGGTGGCGCTGGAACCGAACGTGCACGTCGAAGGCTATGGCCGCGCGCTCTACGACTACGCCACCGACGCCGCGCTGTGGCTGCCCTGCGCGCTGAGCGACGCACGCTTCGGCAACACGCCGCTGGCGCGCGGCAAGGACGGCAAGCCGCCGGCCGCCTGGCTCGCCCGCTGCGCCAGCCTGCGCGAGCAGGGCCTGGTGAGCGGCGCCACGGCGCAGGCGCAGGCCGCGCAGGCTTATGAGCATCTGCGCGCGGGCGGCTGGACGGATGCCGCGCTGAACGTCGCGGCGAGCACGCAGGCGTTCGATCTGTGGCGCGCGATCGCGGCGGGTTATGCGTCGTCGTATCTGCGCCGCGGCGCGGCGGACGTGCCCTGCGGTTTCCATTACGCCACCACGGCGGAAGCGACGCCGGCCGTGCGTGCCTCGTGGTGGGCCGATGGCGCCGGCATTCCGCCGGGCAATGGCATCGCACTGCTCGGCGGCACCGATGCGTCCGCGGATCCCGCATTGCCCGGCATCCGCTGCCTGCGCGCGCTGTGGGACGGCAACGGCGCCGATGTTGCCGCTCTGCACGCCAGCGTCGCCGCCGCCTCGGCGCGGCTGCCGCGTCCCGGGCTGCCGCTGTGGGTGCTGCACGGCGCCGAGGACGGCCTGCTGCCCACTGCCTTTACCTCCGAGCCCTATGTGGACTGGCTGCGCGTGCACGGCCTGCATCCGCTGTACTGGAAGGTGCCGTACGCGCAGCACTTCGACGCCTTCCTGCCGCTGCCGGGCTTCGGCGACCGCCACGTGCCGCTGCTGCCGTATGGCTACCTGGCGCTGGACCGGCTGTGGAGCCACCTGTACGAGGACGCGCCGTGGCCGCTGCAGGCGCCGGCCCCGCCGGCGGCCCGGCCGCGCGGCGCCGCGGCGCTGGAGCGGGCGGCGCTGGGCCTGCCCTGAGCCGGCCCTCGCCGAGCCAGCGGCGGCCGGCTGGGGTATCCTTGCCGACCTCCGCCAGTCCAAGGAATACCGATGACCATCAACGTGACCCTCACCACCAATCGCGGCCCCATCCACCTGCGCCTGCACGACGACAAGACGCCGGTGACCGTGGCCAGCTTCGTCAACCTGGTGCGCCGCGGTTACTACGATGGCCTGAGTTTCCACCGCGTCATCAACGACTTCATGATCCAGGGCGGCTGCCCCGAGGGCAGCGGCCGCGGCGGCCCGGGCTACAAGTTCGAGGACGAGTTCAATCCGGCCCTGCGCCATGACAAGCCGGGCGTGCTGTCGATGGCCAATGCCGGTCCGCGCACCAATGGCAGCCAGTTCTTCATCACCCATGGCGCCACGCCGTGGCTGGACGGCAAGCACAGCGTGTTCGGCGAAATCGTCAGCGCCGAAGACCAGAAGGTGGTCGACGCCATCCGCCAGGACGACGTGATCGAGAAGGCCACCGTCGAAGGCGACGTGGACGCGCTGCTGGCCGCCCAGGCCGACCGCGTCAAGGAATGGAACGCGATCCTCGACCAGCGCGGCTGAGCCTCGCTTTCCTGCGAACACACGAAGGCCGCAGTCGGCGACGACTGCGGCCTTCGTCCGTTAACGGTGCCGTCACATGCGGCTAGCCGATGCCTACGTAGAATCGGCGGACGCGCCAGACGTGCGCTACCGGGGTAGGTCCTTCAATCTTAGGGAGAGCAAACATGGCATCACTCAATGATCTGCTTGGCGGCCTGGGTAGTCTGCTGGGGCAGGGCGGCCAGGAGGGGCAGGGCGGCTCGCTGATTTCGGTGGCCGGCCAGCTGATCGACAAGGCCGGCGGCCTGCAGGGGCTGCTGAACATCCTGCAGCAGCATGGCCTGGGCGAAGCGGCGCAGTCGTGGGTCGGCACCGGCGCCAACCAGCCGGTATCGGGCGACCAGCTCGGCCAGGCGCTGCAGAACGGCGGCCTGGGCTCGATCGTGCAGGAGGCGGCCGGCAAGCTCGGCGTCAATCCGGGCGACCTGCTGGGCCAGCTGTCGCAGGTGCTGCCGCATGCGGTGGATCACCTCACCCCCGACGGCCAGGTGCCGCAGGGCGGCAGCGGCATCGACCTGGGTTCGCTGGCCTCGCTGGCCGGCTCGCTGTTCGGCGGCAACAAGGCCCAGGCTTAAATCAAGGCCGGATACGAAAAAGCCGCCGGCGGGGCGACCCGCCGGCGGCTTTTTTTCATGCTCAGGCCGTGCGGTTGCGGTTGAACACGAAGTGGTAGATCGCCAGCAGCACCACGGCGCCGATGATCGAACCGATGAAGTGCATGAAGCCCGATGCCGGCCACCAGCCGAGCTGCTCGCCCGCCCAGGTGGAAATGAAAGAGCCGGCGATGCCCAGCAGGGCCGTGATGATGAAGCCGCCCGGGTCCTTGCCCGGCATGATGGCCTTGGCGAGCAGGCCGACGACCAGACCGACGATGATTACCCAAAGCCAATGCATACCCGTTCCTCCGTCATGGTTGGCAACGTCCCCTGAGTACCGCTGGCGGGCGCTTCCTGTTGGCCCGCTGCCCCGGTCCCGGCGGCGCCGTAGCGGCCGGTAGCGTGCGCATCATGCCCCGCCCCGTGGACGAATGCACCGGGTAGTTCCTGCGCCGGCAAGGACTTGCGGCAACACCGGATGCGGCAGCGCCGCATGCTAAAATCCGCGAGTTTGCTGCCTCCGTCCCCCCGAACCAGAGGAAGTCATGCCTCAGCTAGCCCAGCGTGTCGGCCGCGCCAAGCCCAGCGCGATCATGGTCATCGCCGAGAAGGCCAGGCAGCTCAAGGCTGCCGGCCGCGACATCATCAGCTTCTCCATCGGCGTGCCGAATTTCCTGCCGGGCGAGCACGTGTACGAGGCGGCGCGCGAGGCGCTCAAGCACGACTCCGGCCAGTACGGCAGCAACCGCGGCGCCGACGCGCTGCTGGATGCCTTCCTGCAGCACATCGAGGCCCTGGGCTTCAGCGGCTACGGCCGCAGCAACCTCTCCATCGGCATCGGCGCCAAGCAGGTGCTGTACAACCTGGCCGAGGCGATGTTGAACGAGGGCGAGGAGATCTGCTTCGCCGCGCCGTACTGGACCACCTACCACGACATCGCCGACATCGTCGGCGCCAAGGCCAACGTCCTGCACTGCGGCGCGGAACAGAACTACAAGCTGGTGCCGGCGCAGCTCGAGGCCGCGCTGCAGCGCAAGCCGAAGGTGTTCCTGTTCAACAACCCGTCCAACCCCACCGGCATGGTCTACACGCGCGAGGAAATCGCCGCGCTGGCCGACGTGCTGGCGAAGTATCCGGACACCTGGATCATCACCGATGACATCTACAACTCGATGGTGTTCGATGGGTTGGGCTACAACAACTTCGTGTTCGCGCGCCCGGAGCTGCGCGACCGCCTGGTGTTCGTCGACTCGGTGTCCAAGACCTACGGCATGCCGGGCTGGCGCGTCGGCCTGATCGCCGGCCCCGAGTCGGTGGCCAAGGCGGTGACCACGCTCAACTCCAACCACATCACCAGCGTGCCGGAAGTGATCACCGCCGCGGCCGTGGCGGCCTTCGCCGGCCCGCAGGACGTGCCGCGCGCCAAGTGCGAGGAATTCGCCGGCAAGCGCGACGTGGTGGTCGAGGCGCTGAGCGCCATCCCCGGCGTGGTGTGCCCGCGTCCGCAGGGTGCGTTCTATGCGTTCCCGGATATCTCGGTGGCTTTCGGCAAGAGCTACCAGGGCACGAAGATCACCAACGACGTGGAGTTCTGCGCCGTGCTGCTGGAAGCCACCGGCGTGGCCTGCGTGCCGGGTTCGGCCTTCGGCGAGCCGCGCGCGATGCGCATCTCCTACACCTGTCCCACGGCGCAGCTGAAGCCGGGCCTCGAACGCATCCAGGCCTTCTTCGCGCAGCTGAGCTGATCCATCCGTATCGGTGGGTCGTAAGGGCCCGCCAACACCATTCGGTGGGCAAGGCCCACCCGACCATGAAGGAGTGCAAGTGATGAAAGCCCCCGTTCGCGTTGCCGTTACCGGCGCTGCCGGCCAGATCGGCTATGCCCTGCTGTTCCGCATCGCCGCCGGCGACATGCTCGGCAAGGACCAGCCGGTGATCCTGCATCTGCTGGAAATCACCCCGGCGCTGCCGTCGCTGCAGGGCGTGGTGATGGAACTGAACGACTGCGCCTTCCCGACCCTGGCCGGCATCGTCGCCACCGACGACGTCAACGTGGCCTTCAAGGACGTGGACTACGCCCTGCTGGTCGGCGCGCGCCCGCGCGGCCCGGGCATGGAGCGCAAGGACTTGCTGGAAGCCAACGGCGCCATCTTCGGCCCGCAGGGCAAGGCCCTGAACGACCACGCCAAGCGCGACGTGCGCGTGCTGGTGGTCGGCAACCCGGCCAACACCAATGCGCTGATCGCCCAGCAGAACGCCCCGGACCTCGATCCGAAGTGCTTCACCGCGATGGTGCGCCTGGACCACAACCGCGCCCTGTCGCAGCTGGCCGAGAAGACCGGCGCGCACACCACCGACATCAAGAAGGTCACCATCTGGGGCAACCACAGCTCCACCCAGTACCCGGACCTGCACCAGGCTTCGGTGAAGGGCAAGGCCGCGCTCGAGCAGGTCGACCAGAACTGGTACGAGACCGACTTCATCCCGACCGTGCAGCAGCGCGGCGCGGCGATCATCAAGGCGCGCGGCGCTTCGTCCGCCGCCTCGGCCGCCTCGGCCGCGATCGACCACATGCGCGACTGGGCGCTGGGCACCGTGGACGGCGACTGGGTCTCGATGGGCATCCCGTCGGACGGCTCGTACGGCATCGCCCCGGGCGTGATCTACGGCTACCCGGTGACGGTGAAGAACGGCAAGTACGAGATCGTGCAGGGCCTGGCGATCAACGACTTCTCGCGCGCCCGCATGGAAGCGACCGACAAGGAACTGCGCGAAGAGCGCGCCGCGGTCGAGCATCTGTTCGCCAAGAAGTAAGCCGCTTCGGCAGCGAAGCAGAAAAGGGCGGCCTCGGCCGCCCTTTTTTATTGCTGGTGGCTGGCCTGCTGCGCGCATTGCCAGGCGCTGCGCACGTATGCCAGCAGCGCTTCGTCCACCGAGCTGCCGCTGCGCAGGTCCGGCTCCTGCGCATAGGCCTCGCGGATGCGCGCATGCGTGGCGGGGTCGTCGCCGGCATAGGCGCGGAACAGCTCCATCCACCGCCGCGCCTTGGCCTGCACGTGCGGATGCTCCGGCGGCAGGGCGTCTTCCAGCGCGCTGCGCAGTTCGGCGATCAGCACCGGCCAGGCGTGCATCTGCCGGCCGTAGTTTTCCTGCATGCGCTCCATCTCGCGCGCATCCAGGTAGCGCGCGAAGATGGCCAGCCGCGCGGCGACCAGCGCCTGTTCCACGAAGCGCTCCAGCGCCGGCGTGATGCCGCTGCGCTCGCGGATGCCCGGTTCCTGTTCGTTGATGGCCAGCAGGCGCAGCAGGAAGGACGGGTTGTTGCCGGTGCCGCGCCCGATCATGTTCATCCAGCGCAATGCCAGCAGCTGCGCGTCGGCGTCGTGCACGCTGGCGCCGCGGTCCATCGCCGCCTGTATCGCCATCACCAAGGCTTTCCATTCGGGCAGCACGTCGGGGTCGGTATGCAGCGGCAGGGTCTTCAGTTCGTCGGCGGAAAAGTATTTTTCGTACATGGTCATGGTCTCGAGCGTGTCCAGCCAGTCGGCCAGGTCGGGGGGCTGTCCGGCGTCCAGCTGCGTGCGCAGCCGCAACAGCCGCCCGCGCAGCAGCGCGGCCTTGGCCAGCTCGCGGTCGAGGGCGGCGATCTGGCGATCGATCACCTCCGGCAGCGGCGCCTGCGGCCCGGACAGGGCGTCTCCGATGGCGGTCAGCGACAGGCCCAGCTGGTGCAGGGCGCGGATACGGTGCAGGCGTTCGATATTGGCCCGATCGTAGAGTCGATAACCGGCAGCGGAACGCACCGAAGGCTTGAGCAGGCCGATGGCGTCGTAGTGGTGCAGGGTGCGGACGGTAAGCCCGCAACGCCGCGCAAGTTCGCCAACGGTCAGCAGCATGGAGTTCTCCTTCGGTGCGGGCCGCACACTGGGGCCTTACGTTACGTAAGGGTCAAGCGTTCCGATAGCCGTGGCGGCGGGCCTCTGCTAAAACACTTCCCGGTTGCGCCCGGCCGGGCGCGGCCGATCCGACGGGGCCCACCGTGCAAACCATTCTTGTCGCCGACGATCACCCGATGTTCCGCGCCGCGGTGCTGCACGCGCTGCGCGAGGCGCTGCCCGACGGCCGGATGCTGGAGGTGGCGAGCCAGAGCGCCGTCGAGGCGGCGCTGGCCGAGGAGCCGGTGATCGACCTGGTGCTGCTGGATCTGGCGATGCCCGGTGCGATGGGCTTTTCCTCACTGGTGCTGTTGCGCGGCGAGCGGCCCGAAGTGCCGGTGATCGTGATTTCGTCCAACGACCATCCGCGGACGGTGCGGCGGGCGCAGCAGTTCGGCGCGGCCGGCTTCGTGTCGAAGTCCGCGCCGGTCGGGGCGCTGGGCAGCGCGGTGCATGAGGTGCTGGCGGGCGGGAGCTGGTTTCCCGCCGGAAAGGCGGAGCGCAGCGAGGACGATGCGGCGCTGGCGGCGCGGTTGGCGCAGTTGACGCCGCAACAGTTGCGGGTGTTGATGTTGTTGGCCGAGGGCCTGCTTAACAAGCAGATTGCGGATCAGCTTGGGTTGGCTGAGAACACGGTGAAGATTCACGTGACTGCGGTGTTGAAGAAATTGGATTGTCGGTCGCGGACGCAGGCTGCTGTTTTGGCGAAGTCGTTGGACCTCGACGAGTCGCCGTAGCTCGTCATCCCGGTGTGGGCCGGGATCTAGGTTCTTTGTCGCGTTATCGCGATTTGGCCGCTTATGCAGCGGGCATTTCGGACGCCTGCCGGCGCCCGAGTCACTTTCTCTTTGCTGGCCCAAAGAGAAAGTAACCAAAGAGAGAATGGCCTAAGAGCCACTGCTCGCGACGCGACTAGAAGGAGCGGTGGGCGGCTGCGGTAACTTGATTAACCTGGGTCTACACGAAACGACAGTGCGTTTTCGTAACGGCTTCTTCAACGTGCCGTTGCCGAGAGGATGTTCAAGGAACGAGGCCAGCTTTGGGTCTTCGTTCCTGCCTACCTCACGCCATCACCCCTCTCCCCTCCGGGGAGAGGGCAGGGTGAGGGGCCGGGCGGAGCGCAAGGCCAAATCTTGCCGGCGTAGGTTGGGGTGAGCCGCAGGCGAACCCCAACACCCGCACCTTCACGCGCCTTGCCACGTTGGGGTTCGCTACGCTCACCCCAACCTACGCCGGCGTCGCGGGGTGTAACGCCGCGCTCCGCCCGAACCCTCATCCGGCTGCCGCCACCTTCTCCCGGGGGAGAAGGGGTTCAACCTGAGAAGCTGAGGTAGAACGCACCCCTCAAGCGGGCCTCAGTTCTTGAACGTCCTCTCGGCAGCGGCACGTTGAAGTACGCGTTACGTAAACGCACTGCCGTTTCGTGTAGACCCAGGTTAATCAGGTTACCGCAGCCGCCCACTGCTCCTTCTAGTCGCGTCGCGAGCCTTGGCTCTCAGGCCATTCTCTCTTTGGTTACTTTCTCTTTGGGCCAGCAAAGAGAAAGTGACCCGGGCGCCGGCAGGCGCACGGAATGCCCGCTGCATAAGCGGCCAAGTCGCGACAACCCCACCTAGTCGCTACTGGATCCCGGCCCACGCCGAGATGACAAGCTAAAACGCGCCACCAGCAAGCAACACTTGCGACATCAACGCCCGCAGCGCCGCCGGCGCCGCCGGCTTAGGCAGGAACCGTAAGCCCGCCTCCTGCACGCGCATGCGCGTCTGAGCATCCTTCTGCGCGGAAAGCACAATAGTCGGCGGCCGCGCCCCCCAGCACTCAACCAGCCGCGGCAGCAAATCCAACCCAGTGACATCGTCACCCAGCTGATAGTCGAGCAACAGCAAATCCGGCGCCCCGCCAGCACGCGCCAGCGCCACCGCGCCCTCCGCGCTATCGATCAGCGTCGCCTCGCACCCCCAGTGCCGCAACAGCGCGCCGGTAGCCTCGCGCACGCGTGGCGCGTCATCCACGCACCACACCCGGCAACCGCGCAGCGGCGAATCCTCATCGCCAGCGACCGCCATCGCGGCAGGAGCCGCCGCCACCCCCGCCGGATCGCCAAACGGCACCGTCACCGAAAACACGCTGCCGCGCTCCGGCCACGAGCGCAACCCGATGCGGTGATCGAGCAATCGCGCAATGCGATCCACGATCGACAAACCCAATCCCGCGCTGCGCCCATCGCGATCGATACCGGTATCGAGCCGGCGGAACTCCTCGAAGATCGCCTGCCGCTTCGCCTCGGGAATACCCACGCCGGTATCCCACACCTCGATGCGCAAGCCGTCATGCGCGCGGCGGCAACCGAGCAGCACGCGACCGCGCGGCGTGTAATGGATCGCGTTCGACAGGAAGTTCTGCAGCACGCGCCGCAGCAGCAGCGGATCGCTGTGCACCGTGGCATGGCAGGGCACGTAGTGCAGCACCAGGCCGCGCGACTGCGCCAGGATGCCGAACTGGCGCGCCAGGCCCGTAAGCAGTGGCTCCAGCGGTACGTCCACCGGCTTCGCGGTCAGCGCACCGGCTTCCAGGCGCGCGATATCGAGCAGGCTCGCCAGCAGCTGGTCCTGCGCTTCCAGCGCGCTCTCCACGCGGTCGGCCAGGCCGCGATCGTCGCCGCCGGGCAGGCGGCCGCGCAGCACGCCCACGTACATGCGCGCCGCATTCAGCGGCTGCAGCAGATCGTGCACGGCCGCGGCCACGAAGCGCGTCTTGCTGCGGTTGGCGCGCTCGGCTTCGGCCTTGGCCGCCTCGAGGTCGTGCGTGCGCTCCTCGATGCGCTGCTCCAGCGTGGTGGCGAGGTTGCGCAGGTCGCGCGCCGCCGCCTTGTACGCGGTGATGTCGGCGAAGCTGGTGACGAAGCCGCCGCCGGGCAGGGGATTGCCGCGGATTTCCAGCACGCTGCCGTCCGGGCGTTCGCGCTCGAACATGTGCGCCGAGCCGCTGCGCATGTGATCCAGGCGGCGCTGGATCGCTTCTTCCACCGAACCCGGCCCGAGCCGGCCCAGCCGCGCGTTGTGGCGCAGTACCTCTTCGATCGGCATGCCGGCGCGCAGCAGGCCGGGCGGGAACTTGAAGATTTCCTGGTAGCGGGTGTTCCACGCCACCAGGCGCAGATCCTTGTCCACCACGCTCACGCCCTGCGGCAGGTGTTCCAGGCTGGCGTTGCGGCTGGCCGCGGCTTCCGCCGCATGCACCACGCTGTCCTGCGCCGAGCGCAGCTCGCCGGTGTAGTGGGTGACCAGGCGTTCCAGTTCGGCGCGGCTCTGCAGGCGGTGCTGGATCAGACGGCGGCGCTGCTGCAGGAACAGGCCCAGCAGGATCAGCGGCGCCCAGGCGCCCGCGGCCACCGCAGCGGCCAGGCGCGCGGTGGCGAGGCTGCCGGCGGCGCTGCGCAGCAGGTGCAGGGTCCAGCCTTCCAGCGGCAGGTTCAGCGAGGTCCACAGCCGCGTGCCGCGATCTTCCGGCTCGACGATGCGTACCAGGCGGCTGCCGTCGCCCAGTTCGTCCAGCACGCGATAGACGGCCGGACGCAGCGGCTGGTTTTCGTATTGGCGGGTCGCTTCCATGCGCGCGGCTTCATCGGGCTTGAGCGCGGCCAGTTCGCGGAATTCCCATTCGCGCTGGTTGGTGAGGAACACCACGCCGGCCTTGTCGCTCAGCAGCAAGGTGCCTTCGCCGTGCAGCCATTCGCGTTCCAGCTCGCCCAGCGGCACCTTCACCGAGATCACGCCGATCACTTCGCCGCGGTTGCCTTTCACCGCTTCGGCGATGAAGTAGCCGGGCACGTGGGTCGAGATGCCCACCGCATAGAAGGTGCCGACGCCGTGGGCTACCGCACCCTGGAAATACGGCCGGAAATCGTAGCGGTGGCCGACATTGCTGCTGGGCTCGCGCCAGTTGTTGGCAGCCAGCGCCAAGCCGTCGCGATCGAGCAGGGTGAGCGTGGACGCATGCGTCACGCCGTTGGCGTGTTCCAGCTTCAGGTTGAGGTAGTGCTGCATGGTGGCGTCGGGCGGCGCCAGCAGGGCGGCGCGCAGTTCCGGGTCCAGCGCCAGGGTGCCGGGCAGTACGCGGTAGCGGTCGATCAGGCGCTGCAGGGCCAGCGATTGCAGCTGCAGCTGCTGCGCGCTGTCCTCGGCCATGCGGCCCAGGCTCTGGCGCAGCGCGATGCGATAGGTGAGCAGGGCGGACAGCGCCATGCCGGCGGCCAGCAGCGCGGCGATGGCGAGGGTCTTGCCGTGGCGGAAACGGATGGCCATGGAAGGTAAAGGAGCGCCTTGGTCGCGGCGGCCTTCCTGGCTGCGCTGAGGGTCAGTCCTCGACAATGCGCGAATGCCGCCGGGTGTCGCGCATGCCTATGTATACCAGCAGGGAACAGGCGATGCAGGCGGTGACGTACCAGTAGAAATAATCCTCGTGGCCGATCTTCTTGAACCACAGCGCCACGTATTCCGCGGTGCCGCCGAACACCGACAGCGCCAGCGCATAAGGCAGGCCCACGCCGATGGCGCGGATCTCGGTGGGAAACAGTTCCGCCTTCACCACCGCGTTGATCGAGGTATAGCCGCTGACGATGATCAGCGCGGCCATGATCAGGCCGAACGCCTGCCACCAGTCGTGCGCTTCCTTGAGCGTGGACAGGATGGGGTAGGTGAGCAGCGCGCCCAGCACGCCGAAGCCGATCAGCAGCGGGCGCCGGCCGATGCGGTCCGACAGCGCGCCGAAGGCCGGCTGCAGCAGCGCGTAGACGAACAGCGCCGCGGTGGAGATCGAGGTGGCGTCGGCCTTGCTCATCCCGGCCGAGTTCACCAGGAATTTCTGCATGTAGGTGGTGTAGGTATAGAAGGCCAGCGTGCCGCCCATGGTCAGGCCGATCACCGTCAGCACTTCGCGCGGATGGCGCATCAGGGTGCGCAGCGGGCTTTCCGCGTGCTTCGCCCGCTTGAACGAGGACGTCTCGTCCATG
The DNA here is from genome assembly GCF_012275375.1 of Dyella sp. SG609. GTDB lineage: Bacteria > Pseudomonadota > Gammaproteobacteria > Xanthomonadales > Rhodanobacteraceae > Dyella_D > Dyella_D marensis. The sequence continues at coordinate 58,619 of NZ_JAAZQJ010000006.1, forward strand.
TTGCGGCGGATGATCACGGCGATCACCGCCAGCAGCGCGCCGATCAGGAAGGGAATGCGCCAGCCCCAGTCGTGCAGTTGCTGGGTGGACAGCACGAATTGCTGCAGCACCACCAGCAGCGCCAGCGCGATCAGCTGTCCCGCCACCAGGGTCACATACTGGATGCTCGACCAGAAACCGCGGCTTTCGCGCGGCGCCATTTCGCTCAGGTAGGTGGCCGAGGTGCCGTATTCGCCGCCGATCGACAAGCCCTGCAGCAGGCGCGCCAGCACCAGCAGGATCGGCGCGGCCACGCCGATCTGCGCATAGCCGGGCGACAGGCCGATGATCAGCGAGCCCAGGCTCATCATGAACACCGACAGCAGCAGCGCCGCCTTGCGCCCGCGACGGTCGGCGAACGTGCCGAGCAGCCAGCCGCCGAGCGGACGCATCAGGAAACCGACGGCGAAGATGCCGGACGTATTGAGCAGCTGCGTGGTCTGGTCGCTGGCCGGAAAGAACACCTGGGCGAAGTACAGCGAGAAGGCCGAATACACATACCAGTCGTACCACTCGACCAGGTTGCCGATCGAGCCGCTGAAGATCGAACGCAGGCGCTTCCCGGCCGTCATGGCGGGCGCGCGTGCGATCAGTCCGGCGGTGGTGCTGCTCATGCTGCGGCTCCCGTTGCTCAGAAATACACCTGGGCGCGCAGCTCGAGCACGTCCGGATCCTGGCGTTTGCCCAGGTGGGTGGAGTGCGCCTTGACGTAGTTCGCCTGGAACTTGAAATGCTGGGTCAGATACCAGTTGGCGCCGAAGGTGAGGTCGTGTTCGCGGCCGCCGCGCACCTTGCCGTCGTCCAGGTCCAGCGCGCTGTAGCGCAGCAGCAGTTCCACCGCGCCCCAGGGGCCGCGCGGCTTGATGTTGGCGACGTTGCCGGCGGTGTAGGGGCGCGACTCGCCGGTGAGCACGTAGCTGCCGAACACGTAGTAGCCGTCCGCCGTGTAGTCGGCCAGGCCGTCGGTGCGCTTGGTCTGCGCCTGCAGGTATTCGCCCTGGAACGACAGCGGGCCGTGGATCCACAGGCCTTCGAAGCCGAGGCGGCGATTGCTGTCGACGTGGGTGAGCGAGCCGGAGTCGATCAGGCGCACGGTGGTGAGGCCTACTTCGGGGCGCGAACGCCAGCGTGCCGAGGGCGAGTGATAGACGCCGCGCCCGTCGGTGGTGCCGTCGGGATTTTCGATCGATGCGGACAGGCCGAGATGCACCACGTCGCCTTCCTGCTTGAGCGGCGTCCACGCGGCGCGCGCGGCGACGGTGGTGCCGTCGTTGTCGCCTTGCAGGTCTTCGCCGAAGTAGTAGCCGACATTGACCAGGTAAGTGGGGCGCTCATAGGCCCAGTCGACGCCGGTGCGGCGTGTCTCGTAGAAGGCCTGCAGCGGCAGCGCGATCTCCACGAAGCTGTCATTGCGCGCGCTGGTGACGCCTTCGAAGCCCACCGGCAGCTTGCTGTAGCCGAAGCGCAACTTGCCGTAGTCCTGGCCGAACAGCCATTTGGTTTCCATGCGCCAGTACACGTCCAGCCATTGCTTGGACTGGAAATCGAAATAGACCAGCGCGTCCCACTCGCCCTTTTTCTTGGCGGTGAAGCCGAGTTCCTTGCGGCGGTTGGTGTGCGAGTCCTCGATGGTGTCGCTGTGGCGCACGTCCATCCAGTCGTACTGGTAGTTGCCGTACAGCGCCCACTCGGTGCCGTCGCCGGTGGTGTACTTGATCGGCCAGTTGTTGATGTCAGCCGCCCGCGCCGCCGGCACCAGGCCCAGCGCGCACAGCATGACGGCACTCAGGGACTTGATCGGGAAGGTGTTCATCGCAGCCTCGTGGATGGCGGGTAGGGCCGGCTCAGCCGGCATCGGTAAGCAGGGGAGCCTCGTCCGCGGCGGGCGAGGGCGGGCGGCCGTCGAGCGCGGCCTGCAGGCTGGCGTGGTCGAGTTCCTTCTCCCAGTGCGAGACCACCACGGTGGCCACGCCGTTGCCGATGATGTTGGTGATCGCGCGCGCTTCGCTCATGAAGCGGTCGATGCCGAGGATCAGCGAGAGGCCCGCGACCGGCACCGATGGCACCACGGCCAGGGTGGCGGCCAGCGTGATGAAGCCCGCGCCGGTGACGCCGGAGGCGCCCTTGGAGGTGAGCATGGCAACCGCGAGCAGGGTCAGCTCCTGCGTCAGCGTGAGTTCCACGCCCAGCGCCTGCGCCACGAAGATCGCGGCCATGGTCAGGTAGATATTGGTGCCGTCCAGGTTGAACGAATAACCGCTCGGCACCACCAGGCCGACCACCGACTTGGAACAGCCCAGGCGCTCGAGCTTCTGCATCAGCGGCACCAGCGCCGACTCCGACGAGGAGGTGCCCAGTACCAGCAGCAGCTCGTCGCGGATATAGCGCAGGAATTTGAAGATGCTGAAGCCGGTGGCGCGCGCGATGGCGCCCAGCACCACCACCACGAACAGGATGCAGGCCAGGTAGAAGCTGCCCATCAGCTTCAGCAGCGGCCCCAGGCTGTGCACGCCGTACTTGCCGATGGTGAAGGCCATGGCGCCCATCGCACCCAGCGGCGCCAGGCGCATGATCATGCCCATGATGCGGAAGAACACCTTCGACAGCGCTTCCAGCAGGTTCATCACCGGCTTGGCGCGTTCGCCCAGGTGGATCATGGCGAAGCCGAACAGCAGCGCGAGCAGCAGCACCTGCAGCAGGTCGCCGTCGCCGCTGAAGGCGTCGGTGAAGGTCTTGGGGATCAGGTGCAGCAGGAAGGCGACGGTGCCTTGCTCGTGCGCGGCATTGGCGTACTTGGCCACCGCGGCGGCATCGAGCGAAGCGGGCGTGGCGTTGAAGCCGGCGCCGGGCTTGAGCGTATTGACCACCACCAGGCCGATCACCAGCGCGAAGCTCGACACCACTTCGAAATACAGGATGGCCTTGGCGCCGACGCGGCCGACTTTCTTCACGTCGGAGACGCCGGCGATGCCCAGCACCACGGTGAGGAAGATGATCGGCCCGATCAGCATCTTCACCAGCGAGATAAAGCCGTCGCCGAGCGGTTTCATCGCCACGCCGGTCTCCGGCGCGTAATGGCCGATCAGCCCGCCCGCGACGATCGCGGCCAGCACCCAGAAGTAGAAGCGGCGGAAAAACGCAGGCATGACGGCATCCCGGTGGAGGGTGTCCGGGAGCTTGTCAGGCGGGGGGCGGGGGGCAAATAACACATACCTACTAGGCTCGGCTCTTTGCCCCCTCTCCCCTCCGGGGAGAGGGTTGGGGTGAGGGGGCGGGCGGAGCGGTGAGCGGAAGGCCGAGAAAGCTCAAAAGCTTTTCTTCTCTTCGTACCAGCGCCACCGCGAGCACCCACCCCTCATCTGCCTGCCGGCATCTTCTCCCCGGAGGGGAGAAGCGTGCATCGGCATGCGTTACGGGAACAATTGATACGAGAACGTCAGGTCATACCGCGTATGCCGCGCCAGGTTGTCCTGCGTCTTGTCGCCCACCGGCTGCGCGGCGGAGACGTCCACCGTGTAGTGCTTGCCGTCGGTCAGGCGCAGGCCCAGCGCGGCTGTCTGCAGCTTGTCGGCGGCCGGGCGCGCGCCATTGAGATACACGCGCGCCATCTGGCCCAGCACGTACGGAGTGAGCACCTTCACCCATTTGGCGTTCACCTTGAACGGCCGGTTGAGTTCCAGCGAGGCGCCCCAGCCGCTGTCGCCCGATACCGAGCCCGGGTCGTAGCCCAGCGCGAAGCGCGGTCCGCCGAAGCTGATCTGCTCGGTCGACGGCAGGCGATAGTGGCTGTACTGGCCCACCACGCTGGCCACTGTCACCAGGTGAGCCGGCCAGGTATCGCTCTGCATTGCGTTGAGGTTGTAGCGGGTGAAGCGCACGTCGGTGGGATTGGCCACCAGCGCGCCGGGGATATTGGTAAGGCCACGGCTGCCGGCGCCGAGCATGTCGAAGCCCTGGGCGATGCCGATGCCGAGCTTGCGCGTGCGTTTTTCGCCGGTCTGGGTGAAGTCCAGTTCGCTGTGCAGCACGCGCACGTCGTTCTTCAGTTCCAGTTGCGCGCCGTTGATCAGGTTGCGGTACTTGTCGTTCTGGTTGGAACCGTACAGGCCGGCGCCCAGCATCAGGCTGCGCGTATTGCTCAGCAGCAGCGGGTAGCTGAGGCTGAAGTCGAGGCGGTTCTGTGAAAGGCGATGGCGCAGATACGACGGCAGCTGGTTGTCGATGTCCGGGTTGCCGTAGTAGCTCGAGGCGTTGAGCCGGCCCATCAGGCCGCTGGAGCCGAGCATCTGCGCATAGCCGGCGCTGTAGAACTGCTGCTTGCCGCGGCCGGGCGGGTAGAGCACCGAGCCGGTGAGCTGTTCGGCCAGGGGCGTCATGCCGTTGAGCGTGCCGGCGAAGATGCCCTGCACGCCGGGGTGGTTGGTGTCGATGCCGGTGCTCATGTCGTAGCGCTGGCGCTTCACCTTCAGCTTCAGGCGCGTGGCGCCGTCGGTGGTGGTGGGCGCGGGGATGTCGGCGTCGATCTTGGCGCCGGGCAGCATGCCCAGCGTCTGGATATAGCGCTCGAAGGTGCTGCGGCGCAGGGGGCGGTCGGCGGTGATGTGGCTGGCGATGGCGCGGATCTTCCGCTCCATGTTGCCGGGGGCGCCGCCGACGTCCACTTCGGCCACATAGCCTTCCACCACGCTGACCTTGACCACGCCGTCCTGGAAGTTCTGCGCGGGAATGAAGCAGAACGACAGCGCGTAGTCGCGATCCTGATAGAGCTTGGTGCAGGCATTGGCCGCGGCGACCAGGTCGGCGATGCGCACGGTCTTGCCGGTGAGCGGCTTGAACAGCGCGGCCACCTGGTCGAACGGCACGGAGTGCACGCCGTCGATGTCGATGCGCGTCGGCGCGAGGGTGAGCGCCATCAGCGCGGCGAGCTGGTCGTTGCGCTGCTGCTCCACGTTGAGCGTGACGCTCGGTTGCCGCGTGGGCGCTTCCACGCGCGGCAGGGTCTGCAGGGGATTGGGAACCGGAGGACGACTCTGCGCCCAGCCCGTGGTCGAGGCTGCGGCGGCGGTGGCGAACACCAACCATCTCCTCATGCGATGACGCTCCTTCGTGTCGCTGGATCTTCACTGCACACGGCCAGTGTGCAGCGAAGCGATGCCTCATGCGAAGAGGCGGCCCTGCGGCCGCCTCTCCGTTGCCGCTTACTTCTTCAGCAATCCGCCCAGCAGGCCCCCGTTGTTGTTCGAGGTGCTGCCGCCGGTGCTGCCGACGCCGGAGGTCACGCTGCCCACCGTGCTGGTGAGCGAGCCGACCAGGCCGCTGACCGGGTTGCTGCCGGTGCCCGACGTGCCGCCGGATACGGCTCCGGTGATCGGCGCCGTCACCGTATTCACCAGGCTACCCAGTCCGCCCAGGCTGCCGGTGCCGGCCGTGGCGTTGGTGCCCAGTGGCACGGTGGTGGCGCTGGCGACCGTGTTGACCACGTTGCTCAGGCCCTGCGTGACCGGCTGCAGCGGACCGTTGACCGTATTGGTCACCGCGCCGCCCAGATTGGTCACGCCGCCGCCCACCTGGTTGACCGCCGAAGCTAGCGTGCTGGTCAGCGGGTTCAGGCCCGACAGCTGGCCGCTGCCAAGGCTGCCTACCACGCCGGCCACGCCGCTGGTGGTGGCACCCACGCCGGAGACCACGCCGCCGGTGCTGGCCAGCGTCACGCCGACCGGGTTGGCGATGCTGCCCGCCTTGCCCAGGCCGTTGCTGAGGCCGCCGCCGAGCGCGCTGACTGTGCCGCCGACGTCGCTGACGGTATTGCCCAGCGCGACGGTGGTCGGATTGCTCAGGCCGCCCGGCAGGGAGGTGCCGAGCGAAGCACCGATGCCGCTGAGCCCGTTGCCCAGGCCCGTGGCCGCGCCGCCGCCCGCCGTCGACACGGCGGCGACGAGGTTGGTCGGATTGCCCGTCGCGCTGCCGTTCTGGCCGACCAGGGCGATCGGCGTCAGCGTATTGCTCAGCGTCTGCGTCAACTGCTTCGGCAGGCCGCTGGCGAGCTGGCCGTTGAGGCCAGTGTCGAGCTTGCTGACGTCGGTGCCGACGGTGGACACCACGTTGCCGACCAGCGAAGTGATCGGCGTGATCGGCGAGCCTTGGAACGCGCCGGCTGCCTTCACGGTGCCGCCGAGGCTGGTCACCGCCTGGCCAAGATCGCCGACGGCGCTGCTCGTGCCGAGCACCGTGGTACCGACTGGATCGCTGGTGTTGCCGATCTGGCCGAGGCCGCTCTTCAGGCCGTTGCCGACGTCGACCACGGCTTCGCCGGTGTTGGTCACCACGCCCGCCAGGCCCTGCGTCACCGGCGTATTGCCCAGGATGGTGGTGTTGGGAATCTGCTGGCCGATGCCGACGACGGTGTTGCCTACCGCCGTGACGATGCCGCCACCGCCGGTCGCCACCGCGCCGACGACACCCGTGGGTGCAGGTGTGCCGGTACCGCCGCCACCGCCTCCGGTGCCGCCGCCGCCGCCATCTCCACCGCCACCGCCGGTGCCGCCACCGCCGCCGCCGGTGCCGCCACCACCGCCGCCGGTGCCGCCACCGCCGCCACCGGTGCCGCCACCGCCGCCACCGGTGCCGCCACCGCCGCCACCGGTGCCACCACCGTCGCCGCCAGTGCCACCACCACCGCCGCCGGTGCCGCCACCGCCGCCGCCAGAACCATCGCCGCCACCGCCGGAACCACCGCCATCGCCGCCACCGGCGCCGCCGGGATTCACGACGCCGCCGCCGCCTCCGGATTTATAGGAACTGTGACCCGAGCAGGCCGTCAGCGAAATGCCGGCGGCCAGCATGCAGGTAATCAATAGGGTCTGCTTCAACACGGTGCTCACATGTCGCTTACTCATCGCCATTTCCTCCGAGAAACGCAACCGAGTCGCTGGTAATAGGGCTTCCGAAGGGGCACGCGCGCCGCCCGATTCCGTCCTGGATCCAGGCAGATGATTAATGCCGCGTGTGTCGTTTCCGGATTAGCCACTCCCCTGTCCCAGTGGCATGTGCGCGTCGTTTCCCCATGCCCATCCGAGCACCTCAACGCGCGTTGCTGGGCGAGGCCGATACTCTGTGAAGAAATGTGAAAATAGCGTGTTAATTCCGGATTATTTTTGATATTCGCATGATTTGTTTCTCAGTGCCGGAAACACATTTGTGAAGGACGGGTATTTGGCATTTTCCATGCTTTATGGATTTTAATGCCTATGCTTATTGCATCGTTCTAATAAGCCTTTTGGCCTAATACCCGCCAAGTCCATTAATCCCTTCATTCGGTACGACCAAGGTCTAGTGCAACCCTCCGCGCGGCTTGGGCGAGTCTTGCCGTCCATACCCGGCGGGCGGATGCGGACATGGATTACGAGGCTTTTTACCGGCGCTCGATCGAAGAGCCCGAGATCTTCTGGGCCGAGCAGGCGCGACTGATCCATTGGCAGACCCCGCCGCAGCAGGTGCTCGATTATTCGCGCCCGCCGTTCCGCCGCTGGTTCGTCGGCGGCACCACCAACCTCTGCTACAACGCGGTGGACCGGCACCTGGCCGAGCGCGGCGAACAGCTGGCGCTGGTGGCGATTTCCACCGAGACCGGCATTACCCGCGAGCTGACCTATCGCCAGCTGCATCGCGAAGTGAATGTGTTCGCCGCGGTGCTGGCCGCATTGGGCGTGCAGCGCGGCGACCGCGTGGTGATCTACCTGCCCAATATGGCCGAGGCGGTCTTTGCGATGCTGGCCTGCGCGCGCCTGGGTGCGATCCACTCGGTGGTGTTCGGCGGCTTTGCGGCGCACAACCTTGCATTGCGCATCGACGATGCACAGCCCCGCTTGCTGATCGCCGCCGACGCCGGCATGCGTGGCGGCAAGGTGATTCCGTACAAGCCGCTGGTGGATGCCGCGCTGGAAGAAGCGTCGTCGCCGCCGCCGCACGTGCTGATCGTCGACCGCGGACTCGATCCCCAGATGACCCGCGTGGCTGGCCGCGATCTGGACTACGCCGAACTGCGCAAGGTGTACGAGCAGGCCGAGGTGCCGGTGGCCTGGCTGGAATCGAACGAGCCGAGCTATCTGCTCTACACCTCGGGCACCACGGGCAAGCCCAAGGGCATCCAGCGCGACGTCGGCGGCTATGCGGTGGCCATGGCGATGTCGGTGCGTTGCATCTTCGATATCGCGCCGGGGCAGGTGATGTTCTCCACCTCCGACGTGGGCTGGGCGGTGGGGCATTCGTACAACGTCTACGGTCCGCTGATCGGCGGCGCCACTTCATTGTTGTACGAAGGACTGCCGACGCGGCCGGACCCGGGCATCTGGTGGTATCTGTGCGAGCGCTATGCGGTGCGCACCATGTTCTCCTCGCCCACCGGCATCCGCGTCTTGAAAAAGCAGGACCCGGAGTGGCTGCGCAAGTACGACCTGTCCGCGCTCAAGTGGCTGTTCCTCGCCGGCGAGCCGCTGGACGAGCCGACCGCGCACTGGATCACCGAAGGCCTGGGCGTGCCGGTGATCGACAACTACTGGCAGACCGAAACCGGCTGGCCCGCGATCACCCTGATGCCGGGCCTGGATCTGAAGCCGGTGAAGTTCGGTTCGCCGGGCCTGCCCGCGCCGGGCTACCGCATGAAGGTGATCGACGAAGCCAGCGGCGCGGAAGCCGCGGCGGGCAGCAAGGGCGTGCTGGTGTTCGAGCCACCGCTGCCGCCGGGCTGCCTCACCACGGTATGGGGCGACGACGAGCGTTACCTGAGCAGCTACTTCGCTCACTTCAACGAGCTGCTGTACAGCTCGCTGGATTGGGCGATCCGCGATGCCGACGGCTACACCACCATCCTCGGCCGCACCGACGACGTGATCAATGTGGCGGGCCATCGCCTGGGTACGCGCGAGATCGAGGAATCCGTCGCCACCCATCCGGCGGTGGCCGAGGCGGCAGTGATCGGCGTGCGCGATGAACTGAAAGGCCAGGTGCCGGTGGTGTTCGCCACGCTCAAGCAGGACGCGGGCGCGCAGGCGGGGCAGGTGGCGCATGCCATGCAGCAGCGCGTGGTCGACCAGCTCGGCGGCATCGCCAAGCCGTCGCGCGTGTACGTGGTGAATGCGCTGCCGAAGACGCGCTCGGGGAAATTGCTGCGGCGCTCGCTGCAGGCGCTGGCGGAGCAGCGGGATCCGGGGGATCTGTCGACGCTGGACGATCCGGGCGCGCTGGAAGAGATCCGGCGTGCGCTGGAGCGTGGGCCGGATCAGGGCTGACGGGCATAAAAAAATCGCCCGCCCGACAAACCCCCGCCTGTTGGCGTACCGGGGGCTGCGGGCGGGCGAGTTCTAAGCAACGATCAGGCCGCGACAGCTTCCGCTTCGATCACCGGCATGCGGATCAGATGATCGAAGGCGCTGAGCGAGGCCTTGGCGCCTTCGCCCATGGCGATCACGATCTGCTTGTACGGCACGGTGGTGACGTCGCCCGCGGCGAACACGCCGGGGATCGAGGTCTCGCCGCGCGCATCCACTTCGATCTCGCCGCGCGGGGACAGCTTCAGCGTGCCCTTCAGCCATTCGGTATTCGGCAGCAGTCCGATCTGCACGAACACGCCTTCCAGTTCCACGCGCTCGCCGGCGCCGCTCTGGCGGTCGGTGTACGCCAGGCCGGTGACTTTCTGGCCGTCGCCCAGCACTTCGGTGGTCTGCGCGTTCACGATGATCCTTACGTTGGGCAGGCTGCGCAGCTTGCGCTGCAGGACTTCGTCGGCGCGCAGCTTGCCGTCGAATTCCAGCAGGGTGACGTGGCCGACGATGCCGGCCAGGTCGATCGCCGCTTCCACGCCGGAGTTGCCGCCGCCGATCACCGCCACGCGCTTGCCCTTGAACAGCGGGCCGTCGCAGTGCGGGCAATACGTCACGCCCTTGTTGCGGTATTCCTGCTCGCCCGGCACGTTCATGTTGCGCCAGCGCGCGCCGGTGGAAAGGATCACCGTCTTGGACTTCAGCGTGGCGCCGTTGGCCAGCTTCACTTCGAACAGGCCGTTCGGATCGGCCGGCGCGACCAGCTTCTCGGCGCGCTGCATGTTCATCACGTCCACGTCGTACTCGTGCACGTGCTGCTCCAGCGAGGCGGCCAGCTTGGGGCCTTCGGTATAGGTGACCGAGATGAAGTTCTCGATCGCCATGGTGTCCAGCACCTGGCCGCCGAAACGCTCCGCTGCCACGCCGGTGCGGATGCCCTTGCGCGCGGCGTAGATCGCCGCCGCGGCGCCGGCCGGGCCGCCGCCGACCACCAGCACGTCAAATGGCTTTTTGGCGTCGATCTTCCTGGCGTCGCGCTGGGCGGCGCCGGTGTCGAGGCGGGCGACGATCTGCTCGATCGTCATGCGGCCCTGGTCGAAGGTTTCGCCGTTGAGGAACACGGTGGGCACGGCCATCACCTGGCGCTCGTTCACCTCGTCCTGGAACAGCGCGCCGTCGATGGCCACGTGCTTGATATTGGGGTTGACCACGCTCATCAGGTTCAGCGCCTGCACGGTGTCCGGGCAGCTGTGGCAGGAGAGCGACATGAAGGTCTCGAAGCGGTACTCGCCTTCGAGGTTGCGCACCTGCTCCAGCAGCTCCGGCGCGGCCTTGGACGGATGGCCGCCGACCTGCAGCAGGGCCAGCACCAGGGAGGTGAATTCGTGGCCGAGCGGGATGCCGGCGAAGCGCACTTCGACGTCGGTGCCGACGCGGCTGATCGCGAACGAAGGCTTGCGCGCATCCTTGCCGGCGCGGCTCAGGCTGACCTTGTCGGACAGCGAGGCGATGTCTTCCAGCAGCCCGGCCAGTTCCTGCGAGGCAGCGCTGTCGTCGAGGGAGGCCACCAGCTCGATCGGGTGCGTGACCTTTTCGAGGTAGGCCTGCAATTGGGTCTTCAGATCGGCGTCCAACATGGTGGTTGCTCCGTTGTTTCGGGGAATTCGGGGTGAGCGCCGCGAGCACCTGGCCAGAGCCAGGCGTCGCGGGCAACTTGCGTCTTCGGAAAGCGGACCCGGCAGGACGCCGGGTCCGGAGCGGCCCGATGCAGCGGGCCGCGTATCGCGGAAAAGCGTGGCTTAGATCTTGCCAACCAGGTCGAGCGAGGGCTTCAGGGTCTTGTCGCCTTCCTTCCACTTGGCCGGGCACACCTCGCCCGGGTGGGAGGCGACGTACTGCGCGGCCTTCACCTTGCGCAGCAGCTCGGAAGCGTCGCGGCCGATGCCGTTGTCATGGATCTCGCACAGCTTGATCTGGCCTTCCGGATTGATCACGAAGGTGCCGCGCAGCGCCAGGCCTTCCTCTTCGATCATCACGTCGAAGTTGCGGGTGATGGTGCCGGTCGGATCGCCGATCAGGGTGTACTTCACCTTCTTGATCGCGTCGGAGGTGTCGTGCCATGCCTTGTGCGCGAAGTGGGTGTCGGTGGACACGCCGTAGATCTCCACGCCCAGCTTCTGGAATTCGGCGTAATGGTCGGCCAGGTCCTCGAGCTCGGTCGGGCAGACGAAGGTGAAGTCCGCCGGATAGAACACCACCACCGACCACTTGCCCTTGAGGCTGGCGTCCGTCACTTCGATGAACTTGCCGTCCTTGTAAGCCTGCGCCTTGAACGGTTTGATTTCGGTGTTGATCAACGACATCGGTTGTTTTCCCGTGTTGTGGTGGTTGGAAGCAGCAAAGATTAGCGCCGGCAACGGGATTTATCTAATCGATTGTCGGGATGGTGGTGATAGATGGCGACTATCGATAGCCGGCCCCGGCGCAAGACCTGGAGTCTGCGCCCGCCATCGTGACAGGAACGCGAGCCTGGTCAGGTGCCAGCGCGGCTGGCCTGGACGTCCACCACGGTGGCGGCGACCAGGTCGCCGCCCACGTTCACCGTGGTGCGCAGCATGTCCAGGATGCGGTCCACCCCCAGCACCAGGCCGATGCCGTCCGGCGGCACCCCGAAAGTGGCAAGCAGGCCGGCGATCAACGGCATGGAGCCGCCGGGGATGCCGGCCACCGCCACCGCGCTGAGCACGGCCAGCAGCATCAGCACGCACTGCTGGCCCAGCGCCAGTTCCACGCCGAAGGCCTGGGCCACGAACAGCACCACGCAGCCTTCGAACAGGGCGGTGCCGCTCATGTTCATGGTGGCGCCCAGCGGCAGCACGAAGCCGGCGGTGCTGGGCGAGAGCTTGAGCTGATCGCGGGCCAGTGCGAGCGAGGCGGGCAGGGTGGCGCTGCTGGAACTGGTGGAGAAGGCGGTGATCAGCACCGGCCGCACCTGCCGGAACCAGGCCAGCGGCGAGCGCCCGGCCAGCAGGCGCAGCCACAGCGACATGGTGCCGAACAGATGCAGCGCCAGCGCGAAGGCGCAACCGGCGGCGAACACGGCCAGGGTGAGCAGCGCATCGGTGCCGATCTTCACGATCACGCTGTAGATCATCGCCGGCACCGCCACCGGCGCCAGCCGCAGCGCGAAGCCGACGATGCCGGTCATCAGCTCGCTCACCAGATCCAGCCCCGCCTGCAGCCGGCGGCGTTTTTCATCGTCCAGCAGGGTGGCCGCCGCACCGACCAGGATGGCGAACAGGATCAGCGGCAGCACGTCGCCGAGCATGCCGCGATCGTTACCGACGAAGGCGCCGAACAGATTGCGCGGCATGAACATGTCCACCACCGCGGCCGGCGTCAGCGCCGGCCGCTGCTGCTGGCGCTCCACCGCCAGGTGCGCGCTGCCGCCGTATTCCTGCATCAGCCGCTCGCGCGAACCCGGTTCCAGCTGATGGCCCGGCTGCAGCAGGTTCATCATCAGCAGGCCCAGCGCCACCGCGATCAGCATGTTGGCCGCGAACAGCGCAAAGGTGCGCCCGGCCAGCGGCCCGAGGCGGCCGAGCCGGCCCAGCTGCGCCACGCCGGAAGCGAGCGAGGCGAATACCAGCGGGATCACTACGAAGAACAGCAGGCGCAGGAACACCTGGCCGAGCGGATCGAGCACGGTGGCGGCGAAGGCCTGCATGGCCTTCAGCGCACCCGGATAAAAGCGGCCGATGGCGAGGGTGAGCACCGCGGCGGCAATGCCGATCAGCAGGCCCTGGAGAATGCGTGTGGCAAGTCGGGTGGGTGTACTCATGCAAGCGAATGTAGGTAGCGATACGGCGCCCGGCGATACGCATATCGACGCTTGTGGTACGCGATTGGTGCGATCTTTGACGCGCCGCAGCACGGGTTGGACCCGCTCCGCGCGCTAAAATCGCCGCTTTACGCGGAGGTTCCATGACCCACAACGCATCCCCCGGCGCACGCTTCCGCGCCGCACTGGCCGAAGAGCAGCCGCTGCAGGTCATCGGTGCCATCAATGCCAACCACGCTCTGCTCGCCAGGCGCGCCGGCTACCGTTCGATCTATCTCTCCGGCGGCGGTGTCGCAGCCGGCTCGCTGGGCCTGCCGGACTTGGGCATCAATACGCTGGACGACGTGCTCACCGACGTGCGCCGCATCACCGACGTGTGCGACCTGCCGCTGCTGGTGGACATCGACACCGGCTTCGGCCCCAGCGCGTTCAATATCGCCCGCACGGTGAAGAGCCTGATCAAGTTCGGTGCGGCCGCCTGCCATATCGAGGACCAGGTCGGCGCCAAGCGCTGCGGCCACCGCCCGGGCAAGGAAATCGTTTCTTCCGGCGAGATGGCCGACCGCGTGAAGGCGGCGGCGGACGCCAAGACCGATGCGGACTTCTTCCTGATCGCACGCACCGACGCCATCCAGACCGAAGGCGTGGATGCGGCGATCGAGCGCGCCATCGCCTGCGTCGAAGCCGGCGCCGACGGCATCTTCGCCGAGGCCGTCTACGACCTGCCGACTTACCGCCGTTTCGCCGATGCGGTGAAGGTGCCGGTGCTGGCCAATATCACCGAGTTCGGCAAGACGCCGCTGTTCAGCGTCGACGAACTGCGCGAAGCCGGCGTCGGCATCGTGCTGTATCCGCTGTCCGCGTTCCGCGCCATGAACAGGGCCGCTGAGAACGTCTACCAGGCGATCCGCCGCGACGGCCACCAGCGCAACGTGATCGACACCATGCAGACGCGCGAGGAGCTGTACGACCGCATCGGCTATCACGATTTCGAGCGCCGCCTGGACGAGCTCTTCGCCAAGAAGGGCTGAGCGCCGCTTTCCCCACGGAGGCGCGCGCCGCCTTCGTCCATAGAGATTCATGCGTGCAGGAGAACCATCGATGAGCGAGCAAGTCCTCCCCAAGGCCAAGAAATCCGTCGCCCTGTCGGGCGTGGCCGCGGGCAATACCGCGCTGTGCACGGTTGGCCGCAGCGGCAACGACCTGCATTACCGCGGCTATGACATCCACGACCTGGCCGCCAAGGGCTGCTTCGAGGAGGTCGCCTATCTGCTGGTGCACGGCGTGCTGCCGAACTGGGCCGAACTCAACGCCTACCGCGCCAAGCTCAAGCGCCTGCGCGGACTGCCCGCGCCGGTGAAGAGCGCGCTGGAACTGCTGCCGGCCGCCACCCATCCGATGGACGTGATGCGCACCGGCTGCTCGGTGCTGGGCACCGTGCTGCCGGAGAAGGACGACCACAACCTCACCGGCGCGCGCGACATCGCCGACCGCCTGATGGCCAGCTTCGGCTCGATGCTGCTGTACTGGTACCACTTCAGCCACAACGGCAAGCGCATCGAGACCGAGACCGACGACGAGTCGATCGCCGGCCACTTCCTGCACCTGCTGCACAACAAGAAGCCTAGCGAGCTGCACGCGCACGCGCTGGACAAGTCGCTGGTGCTGTACGCCGAGCACGAGTTCAACGCGTCCACCTTTACCGCGCGCGTCATCGCCGGCACCGGTTCGGACATGTATTCCGCCATCACCGGCGCGATCGGCGCGCTGCGCGGTCCCAAGCACGGCGGCGCCAACGAAGTGGCGATGGAGATCATCGCGCGCTACCGCAACGCGGCCGAGGCGGAAGCCGACATCCGGGCCCGCGTCGAGCGCAAGGAGATCATCATCGGCTTCGGCCATCCGGTGTACACCGTGTCCGACCCGCGCAACGAGATCATCAAGGAGGTCTCGCGCAAGCTGTGCACCGAAGGCGGCAACCCGACCCTGTTCGAGGTGTCCGAGCGCATCGAGAAGCTGATGTGGGAACTGAAGAAGATGTTCCCCAACCTCGACTGGTTCTCGGCCAGCGCGTACCACATGATGGGCGTGCCCACCGCGATGTTCACGCCGCTGTTCGTTATCGCGCGCACCTCCGGCTGGAGCGCGCACGTGATCGAGCAGCGCCAGGACGGCAAGATCATCCGCCCGAGCGCGAACTACACCGGTCCGGAAGACCAGGCTTACGTGCCGATCGAAAAGCGCTGAGCGCAAGCCGTCCGGCACGGAAAGAAGGGAGCCCGCGGGCTCCCTTTTTTGTTTCCGCCGCATGGCATTTCGCATGTTCTTGCGTTTGCGTCAGCATCGTCTGCGGCCGGTGAAGAAGTGGCGGCCTTCCATTCACACCGGTTGTACGCGTGCTTCGCAGCAAGGAATCCGCATTCGGTGTCAACTTCCCCGGCCATCTGGACGGCCATACGCGCGGCCTGTCTTCGCACCCGCACGCCGCGTGCGAAGACGTTGCGCACCACGCCAGGAGGGCGCTATCCCAACCGTCATCAGGAGTGTGCGACCCATGAATAGATTCATCGGAAGAACGCGCCGGAGCAGGTTCGGCGCATCGTTGATCGCCGTCTTGTCCTTGCTGGCCGTCGCCGTCGGCGCGCAAGCCGCCGAGCAGGCCGCGTTGAAGCCCGACGCGGCCCTCACCTCGGTGAGCGCGATGGAGCTGCAGCTGCGCCCGCAGGGCGTGCCAAGCAATTTCGTGGTGACACCCAATGGTTATTTCGATCCTGCCTGCGTGCAGGAAGTGCATGAAGGCGAGGAGCTGCACAAGGACGGCAATATCCGCCGCGTCGACGGTTCGCTGCGCAAGCCCGCGCTGTGCTCGCAGCCGCACTTCGCGCTGAACGGCACGCGGATCGAGCCGAACGGGGCGGTGAGCTTCCCGGCCGCGCACAACCCGACCATCAACGGCTGGGTGATCGACACCAATTATTCCAGCAGCGTGGCGATCGGCCGCATCGTGGCCAGCTGGAAGGTGCCGAGCAACCCGACCACCTCGGCCAGCCAGGTGATCTATTTCTTCCCTGGACTCGAGCAGCTGCCGAACGTGCAGTCGATCCTGCAGCCGGTGCTGGGCTGGAACGGCTACAACGACCACAAGTGGACCATGGCCAGCTGGAACTGCTGCGTCAGCGGCACCACGTACCACAGCTCGCCGATCAACGTGTCGGTGGGCGACAGCATCACCGGCGACACCTTTTCCAATTGCGCGCCCGGCGTGACCTGCTCGACCTGGAAGATCGTGTCCAAGGACGTGACCAAGGGCACCAGCACCACGCTCACCACCAATCCGTATGCCACGCTGAACTGGGTCTTCGGCGGCGTGCTGGAAGCCTATGGCGTCAGCAGCTGCAGTCATTACCCGAGCAACGGCTCGATCGCCTTCACCAATATCGCGGTCTATAACCTGAACCAGGTGCAGATCGCCAATCCGCCGTGGACCAAGGACTTCCCGGTGGGTTCGACCAGCCCGCAGTGCAACTACGGCATCACCGCCACGGCGTCCAACACCACGCTGGTGTACTGAGCCGACGTGCCATCCGCGGGCGCGCCGGTTGCGGCGCCCGCGGATGTTTTTATCCGGCAGCGCGAAAAGCGCCGCTTCCTTCGCGCTTCGCGGCGCGTAGATGCTTTGTTGCTGACCGGCAGGCACAGGGCGTAACGCCGCTGTTACAGCGTAGCGAAGCGTGGCCTGCACCGAGTGGTGGCGGGCTGCGTCCGCCCTTGTTTTCAGCCCTTTGGGGCCTGCGCGCGTCTGCGCGGCGTAACACGATTGATGCACTCGGGCCCGCTGCCATTCCCGGCGTTCAGCGGCGCGATCGGTTTCGCGCCATGCAAGTGCTTGACTGCGCGCAAGGATTTCGCGCGATGCGAAACGGTGGAAGCCAGTGGCATGCATGTTGCCACGTCTGGAAGCCGCGTAGCTCGGCGTACCAGGGGGCCACTGTTCCGCAGGAGAGAGTCCATGCGCAAGACACTCATCGCCACGGCAATTCTGCTTGGCATCGGCTTGACGCTACCCGCCATGGCAGACGACGACAATTCGACCAACTCGCACAACAACAGCTCCACTCATACCCGGACCAATTCGAGCCAGGGCAACGACCGCAACAACATGGGCGATGCCAATGCATCGGCAGTGGGCGCGGCGTCCGCCAACAACGGCGGCACGGCCACTTCGGCGGTCACCAACTCGTTCAATAACAGCAAGGCGGTGGCGGTCAGCCGGCTCGACGGCACGGTGACCGATATCCAGGTCAGCGGCATCGGCAACGTCGCGCAGAACTGGGGCAATGCCAATGGCGCACGCGGCGGTTCCGGCGGCGATGCCTATGGCGGCTACGGCACGGGCGGCGGCGGCGGCTCAGGCGGCAGCGGCGGCAACGCGCATGCGCGCAGCGGCCGCGTCGGCGACAGCTCGGGCACCAGCGGCGGCGCAGCGGCAGGCGCGGGCGCGTGGGGCGGCGGCAGCGACGGCGACAACTACGGCAACGCCAGCGCGGATGCGCGCCGCAACAGCACCGGCGGCACCTCGACCGGCGGCAGCGGCGCATGGGCCGGCGGCTCGGCGACGGGCGGCACCTCGACTTCGACCAGCGGCAGCGCCACCGCCACCGGCGGCGCGAGCGGCGCGGCCGATGCCACCGCGGGTGCGGGCGGCATGGGCGGCGAAGGCGGCGTGGGCACGGGTGGCGGTGCGGCCGGCGGCGCCGGCGGCGCGGGCGCGGCGGGCGGCGCGTCGTGGGCTACGGCGGGCACCTTCGACATGTCCAACCACATGGAAGGCGCCGCGGCAGCGGCGGCAGGCGTGACCGTGATGGCGCAGAACAGCGGCGTGGCCGCGCTCACGCAGCAGAGCGTGAACGTGCAGGCCAACCTCAACGTCGGCCATTGATGTGCAACCGCGTGGCGGGGCCCACGCCCCGCCACGTTCGCGCAAGGGAGAACCGCCATGAGGAAGATCACAGCTGCATGCGGCGTCGGCATGGCGTGCCTGTCGCTGGGTGCATGGGGGCTGGCGCAGGCGCAAGCGGCGCCCACGTATCTGTCCGCCTCGCCCGCATCGGCCTATCGCGCGGCCGCGGCAGCGCATCCCGATGAAGTGAACGGCTTGGGCGCGCGCGTCGACAGCAAGGTGCTCGCGAGCTTGAGCGGCGGCGCCGACGTCAGCGCGAAAATGACCCTCGACGGCACGGTGAGCAACAACCAGGCCGACGACGTGGTCACCGGCACCAACTCGATCAGCGCAGGCTCCTTCCAGGGGGCCGCCGGCGTGCCGATGGTGATCCAGAACACCGGCAACAATGTGCTGATCCAGAACGCCACCATCATCAACGTGCAGTTCCGGCAGTAGCGCCATGAGGCCATGGCTGCCGGTGCTGCTGCTGTCCGCGCTGTGCTGGCACGGCGCGGCGCCGGCTGCGTCGATCACGGTGCCGGGCGCGCAGGGGCAGAGCCTCAGCCTCAGGCTCACCAGCCTGAAGGAAGCGCGCTTCCGCAACACCATCCGGCAGAAGTACGACTTCAGCTGCGGCTCGGCGGCGGTGGCGACGCTGCTTACCTATCAATACGGCTATCCGGTCGACGAGCAAGCTGCGTTCGCGCAGATGTATGCGCACGGCGACCGCGCCAAGATCGGCCGCGAAGGCTTCTCGCTGCTGGACATCAAGCGCTATCTCGCCGCCAACGGCTTCGATGCCGATGGCTTCGAAGTGCCGCTGGACAAGCTGCAGCAGGAACGCCTGCCGGCGATCGTGCTGATCGACGAGCGCGGCTATCACCATTTCGTGGTGGTGAAAGGCCTGCTCTACGACCGCGTGCTGATCGGCGACCCCGCGCTGGGCACGCGCTCGCTGCCGCGCGCGCGCTTCGAGGCGATGTGGAAGAACCGCCTGGTCTTCGTCATCCACAACCGCCGCACGCTGGCGGTCTTCAACAGCCCGTCCGACTGGCGCGCCGCGCCGCTGGCGCCGCTCGGCACCAGCATCGACCGCCGCGGCCTGGACGGCATCACCCTCCCCAAGCGGGGGCCGGGGGACATATGAGCACGCGCACGTATCGCGCCGGCCTGGGGCTGGCGCTGCTGGTCGCGACGGCGCTGGCGGCGCCGCGCGCTTACGCGGACGAGCAGGCCGTTGCGCAGTGGACGCCGGTAAGCGAGGCGCGCCTCGATGCGGCGCGCGGCGGCTTCGATCTCGGCACGGGCCTGGTGGCGTCGCTGGGGCTGGACCGCGTGGTGTACGTCGACGGCAACCTGGTCGCGTCCACCCATATCCAGATTCCCGACGTCGCGCATCTCACGCCGGCGCAGGCCAGCGCGCTATCGGCAGCCATCAATACGGCCGCGGTGGTGCAGGTGGGGCCTGGCAACGCGGTCGATCCGGCTGCGCTCGGCCAGAACGCCGCGACCACCGTGGTGCAGAACACGCTCGACAACCAGCGCATCGCGGCGATGACCACGCTCAATGTTTCGGTGAACACGCTCGGCGCGTTCCGCAGTCTGAATCTGGGGCAGAGCCTGCAGTCGGCTTTGAGCAACCCGCTCGGCCGCTGAGCATGAAGCCCCTCTCCCGTCGGCGACCCGAAGGTAGTCCCTGTGGGAGAGAGGGGTTGGGGTGAGGGTACGGCCGGAGTGGTGCGTTGCGCTCCGCCCGGACCCTCATCCGGCTGCCGCCACCTTCTCCCGGAGGGAGAAGGGTTTGCCTTGGGGAGTGAGAGAAGAAAGTGCCAATCAAGGAACCGGGGAGAGGGTGATGATCGGGAATCGTGGGGTAAGGCATAGCGTCGCCGCAGCCGTGGGCTTGGCGCTCATGGCCAGCACAGTCGCCGCGCAGCAAGCGCCCGCAGTGGAATCCGATGAACTGCACCAGCAGGTGAAAGCGCAAGGCGAGCGCCTGAATGCCATGCGCAGCCAGATCGCCGCGCAGATGGAACAGCTGGAAACCATGAGGCGCACGCTCGCCGCGCAGGAAGCCCAATACCGCGAGCTGCGCCAGGCAGTGGGCCTGGATGTGCTGGACCGTCAGCGTGCCGGCAATATCCGCGCGGCCGGCAGTTCGGCCACGGCCTTGCCGATGCCGGCCGATGCGGTGGCCGCTGCGGGCCCGGAAGACACGCAGCCCGTCGGCCAGGCGCCGCAGCGCGACTCGCGCCCGCCCGAAGTGGCGCCGATCTTCGACCAGCCCGGCGTGCTGACGCCGCCCGGCAAGCTGATCGTCGAACCCTCGTACCAGTTCGGTTATTCCTCGGCGGACCGCGTGGCGCTGGTGGGCTACACCATCATTCCGGCGATCCTGATCGGCCTGGTCGACGTGCGCCAGGTGAAGACCACCACGCAGACCGGCGCGATCGCGCTGCGCTACGGCATCACCAACCGGATGGAAGCGGAGGTGCGCATTCCCTTCGTGCATGGGCACACCGACACCATCAGCCGCGAGATTTTCACCGGCAGCGCCACCGACCGCGCCTTCGGCGCCAGCGGCAGCGGCCTGGGCGACATCGAGGCGACGCTGCGCTACCAGCTCAACGACGGCGGCGCCGACAAGGCTTATTACGTGGCCTGGCTGCGCGCGAAATCGCGCACCGGCCGCGATCCGTTCGAGGTCACCACCGACTGCGTGCAGCGCTGCGTGCAGAACGCCACCGGCACCGGCCTGCCATTGCAATTGCCTACCGGCAGCGGCTTCTACTCGCTGCAGCCGGGCGTGACCTGGCTGTATCCGTCCGACCCGGTGGTGTTCTTCGGCAACGTCAGCTACCTGCACAACTTCGCGCGCAACAACGTCAGCCGCACCCTGGTGCTGGCGGGCAAGGAGAACCTCGGCAAGATCCAGGTCGGCGACGTGGCCGACGTCAGCGTGGGCATGGGCCTGGCGCTCAACGAGAAGGCCTCCTTCAGCATCGGCTACGACCAGAGCTGGGTAGGCGTGACCAAGCAGAACAACCGTCGGGTGGCCGGTTCGGTGAAGACGGTGCTGGGCACCTTGCTGATCGGCGGCTCGTACCGCTTCAGCGACAAGCGCACGCTCAACTTCACCCTGGGCGTGGGCGTGACGCGCGATACGCCGGACGCGACGGTGACGGTGCGGGTGCCGATGATGTATTGAGCGCGCCGCGGCGGTGCTACAAGTTCGTCATTCCGGCGCAGGCCGGAATCCAGTAGCGGCAACATTCGGTTGTCGTGTCGCCGCTCAAGCGATGCTTGTGGCGTAGTCGCTCAAGCCAGCGCCGTCGTCACTGGATTCCGGCCTGCGCCGGAATGACGGGGTTTGGAGTGGGCGGCACACCCGTGGCCGCCCGTTTTCGACTCACGCAAGCTTCGCGCGCCGCTTCTGCACATACCACCCGCCGCCGCACACCGCGGCCACCAGCAGCACGTCCAGCGCGTAGCGCGCCCAGCCGTGCGCATCGAACCAGTCGTGCAGCAGGTGGTCGTGCGCGATCATGCGCGCGGCGGTCCAGGCGATCGCGCCGGCGCCGATGTAGACGATGACGGGGAAGCGTTCGATCAGCTTCAGGATCAGGGTGGAGCCCCACACCACCAGCGGCACGCTGATGGCCAGGCCGATGATCACCAGCACCATGTGGCCGCCGGAGGCGCCGGCGATCGCCAGCACGTTGTCCAGGCCCATCAGTGCGTCGGCCACCACGATGGTGCGGATCGCCGTCCAGAATCCCGCCGCGGCGCTCACCTGGTGTCCGTCGCCCTCGTCCGAGCGCAGCAGCTTCCAGGCGATGGGCAGCAGCAGCAGGCCGCCGACCAGCATCAGGCCGGGCAGCTTGAGCAGGTAGACCACCACGGCGGTCAGCGCCACGCGCACCGCCACCGCGCCGAAGCTGCCCCAGAACACCGCCTTCTTCTGCAGCTGCTTGGGCAGGTTGCGCGCGGCCATGGCGATGACGATGGCGTTATCGCCCGCCAGCACGAGGTCGAGCAGGACGATGGCCAGCAGGCCGGAGAAGAATTCGGGGGTGAGGAAATCCATGGCGGTTCATGTTCCTGCGCGCGGGACGAATGCAGCAACCACGAGCGCACGCAGCCTCGTGATTACCGCAAAAGTCTCGTTCCCGGCAGAACCGCTGCAGTGACCGGGGCGGTGCTCCGCCCGTGATGACGACCACTGCACGGACGCGCGCTGCGGCGCGTCCGGAACTACTCCCCTTTGGGATTAGTGCCCGCCATTGTCGGTGGCGCCGTGCATACCAGTCAAGCCAACACCCTTAAGCAAAAGGCTTTCCCTCGCTACAATGTGGCGGTTTTGCATCGACGCGAGCGGCCGCCGCCCGGCGGACGCGGGCCGGGCAATCTCTTCCTGGGTTCTCGACACATATGAATAGCGACTACCGCAAACCCCTTCCCGGCACCTCGCTGGATTACTTCGATGCGCGCGCCGCCGTGGAGGCGCTGCAGCCGGGCGCCTACGACACGCTGCCGTACACCTCGCGCGTGCTGGCCGAGAACCTGGTGCGCCGCTGCGATCCGGCGATCCTGGCCGATTCGCTGCGGCAGCTGATCGAGCGCAAGCGCGAGCGCGACTTCCCGTGGTTCCCGGCGCGCGTGGTCTGCCACGACATCCTCGGCCAGACCGCCCTGGTCGACCTCGCCGGCCTGCGCGATGCGATCGCCGAGCGCGGTGGCGATCCGGCCAAGGTCAATCCGGTGGTGCCGGTGCAGCTGATCGTCGATCACTCGCTGGCGGTGGAATGCGGCGGCTTCGATCCGCAGGCCTTTGCCAAGAACCGCGCGATCGAGGATCGCCGCAACGAGGACCGCTTCCACTTCATCGAGTGGACCAAGAAGGCGTTCGAGAACGTCGACGTGATTCCGCCGGGCAACGGCATCATGCACCAGATCAATCTGGAGAAGATGTCGCCGGTGATCCAGGTGCAGGAGGGAGTGGCTTACCCCGACACCTGCGTCGGCACCGACAGCCACACGCCGCACGTGGACGCACTGGGCGTGATCGCCATCGGCGTGGGCGGCCTGGAAGCAGAGAACGTGATGCTCGGCCGCGCCTCGTGGATGCGCCTGCCGGACATCGTCGGCGTGGAACTGACCGGCAAGCGCCAGCCCGGCATCACCGCCACCGACATCGTGCTGGCGCTGACGGAATTCCTGCGCAAGGAGAAAGTGGTCGGCGCCTACCTGGAATTCCGCGGCGAAGGCGCGGCCAGCCTGACGCTGGGCGATCGCGCCACCATCTCCAACATGGCGCCCGAATACGGCGCCACCGCCGCGATGTTCTTTATCGACGGCCAGACCCTCGACTACCTGCGCCTGACCGGCCGCAGCGACGAGCAGGTCAAGCTGGTGGAAACCTATGCCAAGGCCGCCGGGCTGTGGGCCGATACGCTGGCCGCCGCGCAGTACGAACGCACGCTGAGCTTCGATCTGTCCTCGGTGGTGCGCAACATGGCGGGCCCGTCCAACCCGCACAAGCGCCTGCCGACGGCCGATCTCGCCGCGCGCGGCATCGCCGGCGAGTGGCAGGAACAGCCGGGCCAGATGCCCGATGGCGCGGTGATCATCGCGGCCATCACCAGCTGCACCAACACCAGCAATCCGCGCAACGTGATCGCCGCGGCGCTGCTCGCGCGCAATGCCAATGCGCGCGGCCTTACCCGCAAGCCGTGGGTGAAGAGTTCGCTGGCGCCCGGTTCCAAGGCGGTGGAGCTGTACCTGAAGGAAGCGAACCTGCTGCCGGAACTGGAACAGCTCGGCTTCGGCATCGTGGCCTTCGCCTGTACCACCTGCAACGGCATGTCCGGTGCGTTGGATCCGAAGATCCAGCAGGAAATCATCGAGCGCGACCTGTACGCCACCGCGGTGCTTTCCGGCAACCGCAACTTCGATGGCCGCATTCATCCGTACGCCAAGCAGGCTTTCCTCGCTTCGCCGCCGCTGGTGGTGGCGTACGCCATTGCCGGCACTATCCGCTTCGATATCGAGAAGGACGTGCTCGGCGTCG
The DNA here is from genome assembly GCF_012275375.1 of Dyella sp. SG609. GTDB lineage: Bacteria > Pseudomonadota > Gammaproteobacteria > Xanthomonadales > Rhodanobacteraceae > Dyella_D > Dyella_D marensis. The sequence goes on from NZ_JAAZQJ010000006.1 coordinate 82,828, forward strand.
ACGCCAACGGCCAGCCGGTGCTGCTCAAGGACATCTGGCCCAGCGACGAGGAGATCGATGCGATCGTGTCCTCCAGCGTGAAGCCGGAACAGTTCCGCAAAGTCTACGAGCCGATGTTCGCGCGCAGCGGCCAGGGCGGCACCACGGCCGCGCCGCTGTACGACTGGCGCGCGCAGAGTACGTATATCCGCCGTCCGCCGTACTGGGAGGGCGCCCTGGCCGGCGAGCGCACGCTCAAGGGCATGCGCGCGCTGGCGGTGCTGGGCGACAACATCACCACCGACCATCTGTCGCCGTCCAACGCGATCCTGCTGGACAGCGCCGCGGGCGAATACCTCGCGAAGATGGGCCTGCCGGAAGAAGACTTCAATTCCTACGCCACCCACCGCGGCGACCACCTCACCGCGCAGCGCGCCACCTTCGCCAATCCCACCTTGCTCAACGAGATGGCGGTGGTCGACGGCGCGGTGAAGAAGGGCTCGCTCGCGCGCGTGGAGCCGGAAGGCAAGGTCATGCGCATGTGGGAAGCGATCGAGACGTATATGCAACGCAAGCAGCCGCTGATCGTGATCGCCGGCGCCGACTACGGCCAGGGTTCGTCGCGCGACTGGGCTGCCAAAGGCGTGCGTCTGGCCGGCGTGGAAGCGATCGCGGCGGAAGGCTTCGAGCGCATCCATCGCACCAACCTGATCGGCATGGGCGTGCTGCCGCTGGAGTTCAAGCCCGGCACCGACCGCAAGACCCTGGGCATCGACGGCAGCGAAACCTTCGACGTGATCGGCGCGCGCACGCCGCGTGCGGAACTTACGCTGGTGATCCACCGCCGCAACGGCGAACGCGTCGACGTGCTGGTGACCTGCCGCCTCGACACCGCCGAAGAAGTGTCGATCTACGAAGCGGGCGGCGTGCTGCAGCGTTTCGCGCAGGACTTCCTCGAAGCTTCGCAGGCGGCATGACCATGGCCCACGCTCCCCAGCTGCGCATTCCCGCCACGTATCTGCGTGGCGGCACCAGCAAAGGCGTGTTCTTCCGCCTGCAGGACCTGCCCGAAGCCGCGCAGGTGCCCGGCGCCGCGCGCGATGCGCTGCTGCAGCGGGTGATCGGCAGCCCCGACCCGTACGGCAAGCAGATCGACGGCATGGGCGGCGCCACCTCCAGCACCAGCAAGACGGTGATCGTGTCGCGCAGCACGCGCGCCGACCATGACGTGGACTACCTGTTCGGCCAGGTGGCGATCGACCAGGCCTTCGTCGACTGGAGCGGCAACTGCGGCAACCTGTCGGCGGCGGTCGGTCCGTTCGCTATCGCGGGCGGCCTGGTCGACCCCGCACGTGTGCCGCGCGACGGCGTGGCCGTGGTGCGCATCTGGCAGGCCAATATCGGCAAGACGATCATTGCCCACGTGCCGATGACCGGCGGCGCGGTGCAGGAAACCGGCGATTTCGAACTCGACGGCGTGACGTTCCCGGCGGCGGAAGTACAGCTGGAATTCATGGATCCGGCCGCGGACGAAGAGGGCGCGGGCGGGGCGATGTTCCCCACTGGCCACGTGGTGGACGACCTGGATGTGCCGGGCGTCGGCACGCTCAAGGCGACCATGATCAATGCCGGCATCCCCACCATCTTTGTCGAGGCCGCGGCGATCGGCTACACCGGCACCGAGCTGCAGGACGCGATCAACGGCGATCCGAAGGCGCTGGCGATGTTCGAGACCATCCGCGCGCATGGCGCGTTGCGCATGGGGTTGATCGGTTCGCTGGAGGAGATCGCCACGCGCCAGCACACGCCGAAGGTGGCGTTCGTCGCCGCGCCGGCGGACTACGTCGCTTCCAGCGGCAAGGCGGTGAAGGCGGGCGACATCGATCTGCTGGTGCGCGCCATGTCGATGGGCAAGCTGCACCACGCCATGATGGGTACGGCGGCGGTGGCGATCGGCACGGCGGCGGCGATTCCCGGCACCCTGGTCAACATGGCGGCCGGCGGCGGCGAGCGCTATGCGGTGCGCTTCGGCCATCCCTCGGGAACGCTGCGGGTCGGTGCCGAAGCGGCGCAGGTCGGCGGTGCGTGGACGGTGACCAAGGCGGTGATGAGCCGCAGCGCGCGCGTGCTGATGGAAGGCTGGGTGCGCCTGCCTGCAGTCTGATTCGGCGGGGGCGGGCGTTGACTGCCGCCGGATGCGGCGACATGGTTAGTGGTCTCGATCAGGCTTGCCAGGAGAGGGGCTTCATGAGTTCGCATGACATCCGCTCCGCCGAGCGGCCGTCGCCCGACCAGGCGATGGTCGACGTCGCCGATTACGTCCTCGACTACCGCATCGATTCCGCCGAAGCCTACGACACGGCGCGCTACATGCTGCTGGATTCGCTGGCTGCGGCAATGCTGGCGATGAAGTTTCCCGAATGCGTCAAGCACCTCGGCCCGCTGGTGCCGGGCGCCGTGCTGCCGGGCGGCGCGCGCGTGCCGGGCACCAGCTACGAGCTGGACCCGGTGCAGGCGGCATTCGCCATCGGTACGCAGATCCGCTGGCTGGACTTCAACGACACCTGGCTGGCGGCCGAGTGGGGCCACCCCTCCGACAACCTCGGCGCGATCCTGGCCGTGGCCGACTATCTCGGCCGCAAGGCCCAGCGCGAGGGCGGCACGGCGCTTACCGTGCGCGAGGTGCTGGGCTGGGCGATCAAGGCGCACGAGATCCAGGGCTGCTACGCCCTGCTCAACAGCTTCAATAGAGTGGGGCAGGACCACGTGATCCTGGTCCGGCTGGCCTCCACCGCGGTGGCCGCCGCCATGCTGGGCGGCAGCAGGGAGCAGATCGTCACCGCCGTCTCGCACAGCTGGATCGACAACGGCGCCCTGCGCACCTACCGCCACGCCCCGAACACCGGCCCGCGCAAGAGCTGGGCGGCGGGCGACGCCTGCCGCCGCGCGGTGACCCATGCGATCCATGCGGTCTACCGCGGCGTGGCGGGCTATCCATCCGCGCTGAGCGCGGCGACCTGGGGCTATTACGACGTGGCGTTCAAGGGACACGCCTTCCGCTTCGAGCGGCCGTTCGGCAGCTATGTGATGGAGAACGTGCTGTTCAAGCTCAGCTACCCGGCCGAGTTCCACGCGCAGACCGCGGTGGAGTGCGCCATGCGGCTGCACCCTCAGGTGGCCGGTCGCCTCGACGAGATCGACCAGGTGGCGATCGAGACCCAGGAGGCGGGCGCGCGCATCATCGACAAGACTGGCCCGCTGGCCAACTACGCGGACCGCGACCACTGCATCCAGTACATGGTGGCCGTGCCGCTGATCTTCGGCCGCCTGACCGCCGAGGACTACGGCGACGAGGTCGCCGCCGACCCGCGCATCGATGCCTTGCGCGCCCGCATGGCGGTCAGCGAGGACCCGCGCTTCACCCGCGACTACTACGACCCCGACAAGCGCTTTATCGGCAACTCGGTGCAGGTGTTCTTTAAAGATGGCAGCAGTACGGAAAAGATCACCGTCGATTATCCGATCGGCCACCGCCGGCGCCGGGCGGAAGGCATCCCGGTGCTGCTCGGCAAATTCGAAGCGGCGATGCGCGGGCACTTGCCCGGGCACAAGGTCGGGGCGATCCTCCACGCGATAGCAGACCCGAGCAGGCTGGACGCCATGCCTGTTCAGGAATTCCTGGAACTCTTCACGTTGTAAAGACGGTGTGAGCTAAAAACTGAACGGGCGTTCGGAGAATTGTTTGTTTTTTGCTAAGCTCTCTGCGCCCGTTTCGGGTGGTTTGGCTTCAAGGCCGGCATCGGCCGGGACTCATGGCGGCACGGCCCGCAGGGTCGTTCGCCTGGGGGTGGAACGGACGCGAAAACCAATAAACGAGGAGACACCTGATGAAACGTAAGGGCTTGTACTTCGTGATCGCGCTTGCCCTGGGCGGCGTAGGTGCCGCTCACGCGCAGGACACTGCCAGCGCCACGCCCACTTACGACGGCCGCTGGTACATCGCCCCCACCGTGGGCGGCTACTACAACGATACCGACCGCAATACCAACAGCCGCCAGGTCTATTACGGCCTGGGCGTCGGCAAGTTCATCGCGCCGAACACCTCGATCGACCTGTTCATCGATCGCACCAAGCGCGACATCGATTCCAAGATCGGTGGCGGCAACTGGTCCAACAACAACTTCGGCGCCGCGGCGCGCTTCTACTTCGGCGCGTGGGACGCATGGCGTCCGTACCTGCTGGCCGGCGTGATGGGCAGCTACCACCACAGCCGCTTCGACAACGCGTGGTCGCCCGCCGCCGAGCTGGGCGTCGGTATCTCCAAGACCATCACCGACAGCAGCGACATCCGCGCGGAAGCCGGCTACCGCTACGACTGGGACGACAAGACCCAGCCGGAGAAGAACGGCTACGGCGACTGGTTCCTGGGCTTCAGTGTGGTGTCGCGCTTCGGCGCTCCGCCGGCTGCCCCGACCACCACGCCGCCCCCGCCGCCGCCGCCGGATTGCTCCAAGCTCGACAGCGACGGCGATGGCGTGAACGATTGCGACGACAAGTGCCCGGGTACGCCGGCCGGCACCATCGTCGGTCCGGATGGTTGCCCGCAGAAGGTCGTGATCGACCTGCGCGGCGTGAACTTCAAGTTCGACTATCCGAAGAAGGGCCACGTGAAGGCTGGCGAGATCGGCAAGGCCCTGGCCACCCCGACCGCCGACTCGATCGCGATCCTGGACCAGGCCGTGGACACCCTGGGCCGCTATCCGAACGTGAAGGTCACGGTCGCCGGCTATACCGACTCGGTCGGCAAGGACGACTACAACCAGAGCCTGTCGGAGCGTCGCGCGCAGATCGTGTTCGACTACCTGACCTCGCACGGCATCGACGCCAGCCGCCTGCAGGGTCCGATCGGTCACGGCAAGAACGACCCGATCGACAGCAACGACACGGATGCCGGCCGCGCCCGCAACCGTCGTACCGAGCTGCAGGTCCAGCAGTAACCGACCGCATGGTCGTCAGAAAAGCCCGGCGCGAGCCGGGCTTTTCTTTTGCCTCGCAGCCACGTGCGAAGAACTTTCGGTGAGGCGCGTTTTCACGCGAATTTGCCTGAACGAGAACCCACCAAAAGCTTAAGCTGTCACGTTTACCTGTTAAGGGACGTGTGTATCTCTTAACGGTTTTGCTACACTCTGCGCCGCTTGCTGTTAGGAACGCCAAGCAGGGAGCCATGAGGCCCCCGAATGTCGAACCCTGAAGTTCTGACGCGCGATTTCCGTCTGGGGTGGAACGGACGCGAAAACCAATAAACGAGGAGACACCTGATGAATCGTAAGGGCTTGTATTTTCTGATTGCCCTGGCCCTGGGCGGCGTGGGTGCCGTTCACGCGCAGGACAGCAGCTCCAGCGCACCCGCCGGTTTCGATGACCGTTGGTACATTGCCCCGACCGTCGGCGGCTACTACAACGACACCGACCGCAACACCAACAGCCGTCAGGTTTACTACGGCCTGGGCGTCGGCAAGTTCATCGCGCCGAACACCTCGATCGACCTGTTCATCGATCGCACCAAGCGCGACATCGACTCCAAGGTCGGTGGCGGCAACTGGTCCAACAACAACTACGGCGTGACCGCCCGCTACTACTTCGGCGCGGCCGACGCATGGCGTCCGTACCTGCTTGCCGGCGTGATGGGCAGCTACCACCACAGCCGTTTCGACAAGGCCTGGTCGCCGGCCGCCGAGCTGGGCGTCGGTATCTCCAAGTCGATCACCGACAGCAGCGACATCCGTGCGGAAGCCGGCTACCGCTACGACTGGGACGACAAGACCCAGCCGGAGAAGAATGGCTACGGCGACTGGTTCCTGGGCTTCAGCGTGGTGTCGCGCTTCGGCGCTCCGCCGGCTGCCCCGGTGGCCGCCACCCCGCCGCCGCCGCCGGCTCCGGACTGCTCCAAGCTGGACAGCGACGGTGACGGCGTGAACGACTGCGACGACAAGTGCCCGGGTACGCCCGCCGGTACCATCGTCGGTCCGGACGGCTGCCCGAAGCAGGTCGTCATCGACCTGCGCGGCGTGAACTTCAAGTTCGACCGTCCGAAGAAGGGCGAGAAGGACATCAAGAAGGCCCTGGCTGAGCCCAGCGCCGACTCGATCGCCATCCTCGACCAGGCCATCGACACCCTGCAGCGCTACCCGCAGGTGAAGGTGACGGTTGCCGGCTACACCGACTCGGTCGGTAAGGACGCCTACAACCAGAGCCTGTCGGAGCGTCGCGCGCAGATCGTGTTCGACTACCTGACCGGCCACGGCGTCGACGCCAGCCGCCTGCAGGGCCCGATCGGTCACGGCAAGAACGACCCGATCGACAGCAACGACACGGATTCGGGCCGCGCCCGTAACCGTCGCACCGAGCTGCAGGTCCAGCAGTAATCACGACCGCAAGGTCGCGTGGAAAAGCCCGGCGCAAGCCGGGCTTTTCTTTTGGGCGGACTGGGGCACGATGACCGGCATGGACCGAAAGCAAGGGCAGGGCAGGCGAATCACGCCGGGCCGCGGTGCCGCAGCCGCGCCGAAGCACGGCCTGGCCCGCGTGCTCAGCAAGCTTGGCGTGTGCTCGCGCAGCCGGGCGGAGAAGGCCATACGCGAAGGCCGCGTCAGCGTGGACGGCCGCGTGGTGCTCGACCCGGAACGCCCCGCCGACGCCGCCCGCCAACGCATCCTGCTCGACGGCGCCCCGGTCAGCGAGACGCAGCGCGTCTACATCATCCTCAACAAACCCCGCGGCATCGTGGTCAGCGCCGCCGACGAGCGCGGCCGCGACACCGTCTACGACCTGCTGAAGGACGCCGGCCTGCCCTGGCTCGGCCCGGTCGGCCGCCTGGACAAGGCCAGCGAAGGCCTGCTGCTGCTGAGCAACGACAGCGCCTGGGCCGCTCGCCTCACCGAGCCGCGCCACCACGTCGACAAGACCTACCACGTGCAGATCGACGCCGTGCCGGACGCCGCGCTGCTCGAGCAACTCGCACTGGGCGTGGTGGACGAAGGCGAACGCCTGGCCGCGAAGCAGGCCACGCTGCTGCGTGCGGGCGAAAAGAACGCCTGGCTGGAGATCGTCCTCGACGAAGGCCGCAACCGCCATATCCGCCGCCTGCTCGAAGCGCATGGCATCGGCGTGCTGCGGCTGATCCGCGTGGCCATCGGCACGCTGCCTTTGGGCGAACTCGCCAAGGGCCGGTGGCGCCACCTGCGCCCCGAGGAAGTCGCCGCGCTATCGCGCTGATCAGCCGCGCAACTGCTCCCGCACCACGTCCAGCGTGCGCTCCTGCAGCGGATGCGTGCGCGCCGGATCCATCACCGCATAGATCGTATTGAGGCAAGGCTTGCTCTCGCGCCCCACGGCGACGACGTCGCCGCGCGCCTCGGCCTCCCGCGCGCACGCATACGGCACGACCGACAGCCCCCGGCCGGCCGCCACCCAGTCCAGCACTTCCTCCAGTTCCTCGAAATGCGCCACGCTGCGCAGCCGTGCGGGCTTCTCGCCCAGCACCTGGGTGAACCAGGTGGCGAACACGTAGTCGCTCTCGTCATAGGTCACGTAATCGGCCTGGGCCAGCGCGGCGATATCCAGCGTTGGCAAACTCTGCCGTGCGGATGCGATCAAGGCCGCCTGTTCCATGCCGACTGCAACCAGGCGCAAGGCGCCATGCGGCAGCATCAGATGCACGAAGCCCAGATCGCTGGCGCCGGTTTCCACCTGCCGCACCACTTCTTCCGCGGTGGGAAAGCTCATGCGGATCGGCACATCCGCCAACGGCCCTTCGCGGAACAGCGGCAGCAGTTCATAGCGCCCGAAGCCGCTCACCGCCGCGATGCGCAGCGGTTGCGCCGGCTCGTCGCGCATCGCCTCGTGCACCTTGGCCAGGTCGCGCCCCATATCGCGGCAGAACGCCAGCAGCCGCTCGCCGGCGGCATTGGGCACCAGCGGACCCTGTCCGCGGCGGAACAGCGGCATGCCCAGCGCTTCCTCCAGCTTGCGCAGCTGGTAGCTCACCGCCTGCTCGGTGCGGTGCAGCGACGCGGCGGCAGCGCGCAGGCTGCCGCCTTCGCAGACGGCGCGGAACGCGTGCAGATAACGCAACTCCACATTCATGCGCGGAACCCTGGGCGAGGAGGGGATGAGGGGCGAAAAATTTTCGCCGCAAGCCCAAAAAGATTCGCATGGCCGCGAAGGCAGCGGCAAGCCGAGAATCGCAGCCGCCCACCCGCCAGGAATCCCCATGAGCCGCTGCCACGCGTTTCTGCTAGCCCTGTGCCTTGCCTTGCCCGCCCATGCTGCCCCAAGCCAGGCCGCCCCGGGCCATGCCGCACATTTCTACCTCTACCGCATGCAAACCGGCGCCGCCGATAAGTTCGAGCAGGGCTACCGCCAGCACCTCGCATGGCATCGCGCCCACCGCGATCCGCTGTCCTGGTACGGCTGGACCATCGAGGACGGCGAGCGCAGCGGCTGGTTCGTCGACGCCAGCGTGGGCGAACCGTTCGCCGCCTTCGATCATCGGGTGGACGTAGCGGGCGACGGCGCCGATTTCCGCGCCAACGTGTCTGCGTATGCCATCCCGATGGGACAGCCCACCTATGTGCTGCTGCGCGAAGCCAGCACCGGTACGCCGCTGGAGAACCGCAAGCCCAGCGCCACCATGCAGGTGACGCACGTGCACGTGCGGCTTGGCATGGAGGCGCGTTTCGAACGCGCGCTGGCCGTCGCACGCCAGGCCTTGCAGAAGGAACCCGGAGCACCGGCCCATACCTGGTATCGCCTGGTCACCGGCGGCGACTCGGCGCAATACATGCTGCTGGTGGCCCGCGATCGCTGGGCCAGCTATGACGGTTTCGAACGCAGCCTCGGTTCGCTGCTGGCGAACGACGAAGCTGCACAGCGCGACATCGGCGATGCCGTGCAATCGGCCACTACCGAAACCTGGCGCTACCGCGCCGAACTCAGCGCGCTGCAATAGCGAAAGCGGGGGAGCGCAGCCGCTCCCCCGTCGATGCTCAGCCGATCACCCCAAGCTCGCGGCCCACCTTGGTGAACGCCGCGATCGCGCGGTCCAGGTGCTCGCGCGTATGCGCCGCGCTCATCTGCGTGCGGATGCGCGCCTGGCCCTGCGGCACCACCGGATAGAAGAAGCCGGTGACGTAGATGCCTTCCTCCAGCAGCTTCGCCGCCATGGCCTGCGCCTTCTTGGCGTCGTAGATCATCACCGGCACGATCGGGTGCACGCCCGGCTTGATGTCGAAGCCGGCCTGGCTCATCTGCTCGCGGAAGTAGCGGGTGTTCTCCTGCACGCGCTGGCGCAGCTCGCCCGCGCTGGACAGCATGTCGAACACCTTCAGCGCCGCGGCCACCACGTGCGGCGGCAGCGAGTTGGAAAACAGATAAGGACGCGAGCGCTGGCGCAGCAGTTCGATCACTTCGGCGCTGCCGGTGGTGAAGCCGCCCAGCGCGCCGCCGAGTGCCTTGCCCAGGGTTCCGGTGAAGATGTCGATCTTGTCCATCACGCCGTTGACTTCAGCCGAGCCGCGGCCGCTGTCGCCGAGGAAGCCGGTGCAGTGGCATTCGTCGATATGCACCATCGCGTCGTACTTGGCGGCGAGCGCGGCGATCTTGTCCAGTGGCGCGATAAAACCGTCCATCGAGAACGCACCGTCGGTGGTGATCAGCTTGGTGCGCGCGCCCGCGGCGTCGGCCGCCTGCAGCTGCTTTTCCAGGTCGGCCATGTCGCAATTGGCGTAGCGGAAGCGCTTGGCCTTGCACAGGCGGATGCCGTCGATGATCGAGGCGTGGTTGAGCGCATCGGAAATGATCGCATCCTCTTCGCCCAGCAGCGGCTCGTACAGGCCGCCGTTGGCGTCGAAGCAGGCGGCGTAGAGGATGGTGTCCTCGGTGCCGAAGAACTCGGCGATCTTCTTTTCCAGCTGCTTGTGCAGGTCCTGCGTGCCGCAGATGAAGCGCACCGAGGCCATGCCGAAGCCGTGGCTGTCCAGCGCCTCCTTGGCGGCCTGGATCACGTCGGGATGGTCGGCCAGGCCCAGGTAGTTGTTGGCGCAGAAGTTCAGCACCTTGCGCCCGCCCTCCAGCTCGATCTGCGCCGACTGCGGCGAGACGATCACGCGCTCGCCCTTGAACAGGCCCTGCTCGCGGATGGAATCCAGTTCGGCGGCGTAGCGCGCGCGGGTGGTGTCGGAGTAGCTCATCGGGATCGGCCCTTGGGGGGAAAGATGCCGATTGTGAGCCTTTGCGGCCCGCCGGAAAACCCGAGCCTGATCGAAAAGCCCGCGCAGGTTGGGGTGAGCCGCAGGCGAACCCCAACGATGCGGTGCGTCTGGACGTGGCGCGGTTGGGGTTCGCCTGCGGCTCACCCCAACCTACGCAGGCTGCGCAGGCCGGCAGGCGTCAATGCAAGCCGAAATCCACCCGCGTCGTCTTGCCCTTGTCGTCGATCCCCTCCGGCGTCAGCTTGGGATCCTTCAGCCCATACCGGTTGTCCGGCAGCTTGCCCTTCAGCCAGTCGCGCACCGCGTTGGCGCGGCGCTCGGCCAGGTCGCGCATCGCCGCGTCGTCGGTCTTGACGTTGGTCTCCAGCAAGGCCCGCATTTCGTCGGGCTCCAGCGACTTCTTCAGTCCCAGCGCATTGCGCGGCTTGTCGATGTCGTCGGCGTGCTTGTACGCACGCGCCAGATAGCGCTCTTCCTGGTCCGGCGTGATCGCCACCGCGGCGAGCGCGGCGGGCGAGGTGTCGGCGTTCTTGCCGCCGTCGTCCAGCAGCTTCTCCTTGCGGATCATGTCCTGCACGGTCACCTTGCGCAGCCCGTTCTGGTCCTGCGCCGGATCGGCGCGGCCGACGATATCCAGGGTCAGCGAGGTCTTCTGGTTGAGCATCGCCACCACCTTGCCCAGGCGCTCCTGCGCGGCGCCGTTGAGCACGGCCGAGCCGGGTTCGAATTCCACGTAGCCGAGGTCTTCGTGGTCGCCGCCGCCGAAGGCCGAGCCGAGCAGGCGGAACGGCGAGGTCACCGCCTTGACGATCAGGTTGCCGATGGCGCGCCAGATCAGGCCGCCCATGCTGAACTGCGGATCGTCCAGCGAGCCGGACACCGGCACGTTGACGTCGATATTGCCCTGCGTGTCCTTCAGCAGCGCCACCGCCAGCTTCACCGGCAGGTGCGAAATGCCGGGCGCTTCGATGCGGTCGCCGAAGGTGAGCTGGGTGATGTAGATGTGGTTGTCGGCCTTGAGCTTGCGCTGGTCGAGGTTGTACTTCACGTCGACGGTGAGCTTGCCCGCGGTGATCGGATAGCCGGTGTACTTGCTGGAGTAGGCGCTGAGGCGCGTCAGCTCCACTTCGTTGGCCTTGCCCTGGATATCCAGGAAGGCCACCGGCGCCAGCGGATTCATGCTGCCGCTGATGTCCACCGGCGAGTTGTCGTCCAGCTGCGCCTGCACGGCCACCTCGGCCGGCGGGCCGCCCGCGGTGCCGAACGCGCCGATCTTGCCGGTGACCTTGGTGAGGTTGGCGGTGTAGTTGGGCTTGATGAAGTTGTCGGTGTAGTTGAGCTGGCCGTTGAGCAGGGTGATCTGGCCGAGCTGGATATCCGCCGCCGGAGCGATCGATTCGGTGGGCTTCTCGGTTTCCGTCGTCGTCTTCGACACCTTGGGTGCCGCCGGCGCATTGGTTTCGGCGCGCGTCACCGAGACCGGCGCTTCCTGCTCCGGCTTCGCCACCACGTCAGCCAGATTCAGCCGTCCATTCGCATTGACGATCATGCGCGCATAGAACGCGCTCAGCACCAGGCTGCCCACGTGCATGCGCGGCGTGCCGCTGCCGTAGGCCACGTCGAGGTTGCCGGCGTTGAGCGCGCTCCAGCGCAGGAAGTCGTCGCCGGTGACCTTGTCCTGCACGCGCACGCGTTCCAGCGCGGCATTGCCCTTGAAGCCGAACTTCGGTTCCGCGCTGCGTCCGTCGTAATGCAGCTTGCCCTTGCCGCTCAGGCGCGCGCTGGAGATGGTCACGTTCAGCGGCACGCTGATGTACGGCGCGAAGGTGGCGATGTCCAGGCCGCGGGTGGTGACGTCCAGTTCGGCCAGGGCAGGGGAGGGCTGCACATTGCCGGCGAGCGAGAACGTGCCCTTGCCGATGGAGCCGTCCAGCTTCATCGCGCGCTGCTGGTTGAACTTGTCGCTGAGCTCGTCGATGCCGCCCTTCAGCGCCGTCACTTCCACCACCGCGGGCTTGCCGTTGCCCACCGCGTGGTCGGCGAAGCGCACGGCGCCGTTGTCCACGCCGAGGTGGGCGATGCTCCATTGCCACGCCGGTCCGGCGTCGGCCGGCCTGGCCTTGCCGCGTGGCGCGGCTGCCTTGGCGGCGGTCTTGGGCGGCGCGAACAATTCGGTGAGCGAGATAGTGCCGTTGGCCGCGCGCTGCACGTCCAGGCTAAGGCCGGTGCCGACCAGGCTTTTCAGGCGCGCCTGGCGCGACGCCAGGTCGATCTGTTCGATGTCCGCCTGCAGCTTGCCCCAGGCCACCGGTGCGGCCTGGCCCTTGCCGCCGGCTTCCAGCGCGAAATCGCTCACCGTCGCCTGCGCCGGCGCCAGGTGCACATTGGTGGCCTTGCCCCAGTCCAGCTGCAACTGGCCGTTGGCATCGAGCTTGCCCTTGGCGGCGCGCGCGGCCATGGCGGAGCCGGCCATCGCCTGCAGCGGCACCATGTCCACCTGCTTGAGCGACAGCGCCGCCTTCAGCGTGGCCGCGGCCAGGTCGAGCGTGCCCTTGGCGCCGATGTCGCCGCCGAACAGCTGGCCGGCCAGATCGAGCTTCGCCGGCGGCGCGGCAAGCATGCTCAGGCCGAGCAGGCTGCCGTGCAGGTCGGCGAGATCGAGCTTGTTCTGCGTGGCGTCGGTGTAGTGGATGGCGCTGCCGGTGAGCGCGATCGAGGCGATGCGCAGGTCGGTGGGCGCGGCTTTCTTCGCCGGATCGGCTGGCGCCGACGGCGCCGTCAATGTGTCGTAGTTGCTGTGCCCGCCTTCGCTCGCCGTGTAGTAGACCTGGGCCTGCTCCAGCTTCAGCGCGCCAAGCCGGTAGCGCGACACCAGCGGCTGCACGTCCGCCAACTCCGCCGTGCCATGGCCGAGGCGCGCGATCGGCTCGCCCTTGCTGCTGTCGAGCGCGAAATCGTCCAGCTGCAGGTTGCCGGTGAGGCGCACCTGCGGCGCATCCGGTGTCTGCACGAAATTGAGTTCCAGCTTGCCGCTGAGCAGGCCCTTCGGAATCGCGATCGGCAGCGGCTTGGGCACGTAGCCGAGGTAGCGGGGCAGGTCGAGGCGGTCGAGCTGGAAGCCGATCGCCGATTCGCGGTTGCTGGCGAACGGCTTGGTCTGGCCTTCGATGCGCAGCGGGCTGCCGTCCACCTTCAGCGCCAGCAGCGGCTTGACGAACACGTCGGTGCTGCTGGGCAGGTTGGCGAGGAAGGGAATGCCAAGTTCCAGTTGCTCGACATGGTGGCTGGCTTTCGCCGCCTGGTCGTCGAACACGATGTCGCCGCCGTGCACGCTGATATTGGACAGCGCGAAGCGCGCCGGCTTGGCGTCGGGCGCGGCCGGTTGCGATGCGTAGCGCTCGATGATGTCGGAGAAATTGAAGCGCTGGTCGGCCGTGCGCGCGATGTGGATGCGCGGGCGCTGCAGCGAGAGTTCGTCCAGCACCGGCGCCAGGCGGAACAGCGAGGTCCACGAGGTGTTGGCGACGATCTGGTCGACGTCGACGAAGCTGGTCTTGCCGTCGCGTTCGCCGATATGCAGCTGGTCCAGCTGCAGCCGCAAGGTGTAGGGGTTGAGGTGCACCTTGCCCAGCGTCACTGGCCGGTCCAGCGCGGCGCTGGCGTGCTTTTCGATCTGGCCGCGGATGATCGACGGCGCGGCGAGAAAGCCGAACAGGCCGAACAGCACCAGCACGATGGCGGCGATCAGCGCGGTCTTGCGCGTGCGCCGCGAGCGGTAGACGGTGAGCGCACGTGTGCGCGCCGCCGTCAGCCGGGAACTGCCGGAAGAAATCTGATCTGCCATGCGGGCGATGCTCCGTCAGTTAAGCGACCCGACGGCGTGCGGTCCTACCCCGGCCGCGCACTGCCTAACCCAGTCCCATAAGCGCCGGTCGCGGGGGGAGTTTACCCGTGCGTGAGACGTTTCGGTGGGCTCCCGCGCACGCCCGGCGCGGGAGCCTTCAGGCCACGATCAGAGCCGGCTTCGCATCAAAGCCAGGAACACACGACCTTGCCGCAATGGCCGGCATCCATCAGGTCGAAGCCCTTCTGGAAGTCGTCGATGTGGATCTGGTGGGTGAGCACCTTCTGCAGCGGGAAGCCGGTGAGCACCATCTGGGTCATCTTGTACCAGGTCTCGTACATGCGGCGGCCGTAGATGCCCTGCAGGGTGAGGCCCTTGAAGATCACCTTGTCCCAGTCGATGCCGGCGCCGCGCGGCATGATGCCGAGCATGGCGATCTTGCCGCCGTGATACATGCAGTCGAGCATGTCGTTGAAGGCGCGCGGGTTGCCGCTCATCTCCAGGCCCACGTCGAAGCCTTCGATGTGCAGGTCCTTCACCACGTCGCGCAGCGACTGGTTGGCCACGTTCACCACGCGGGTGGCGCCCATGTCGGCGGCCAGCTTCAGGCGGTAGTCGTTGACGTCGGTGACCACCACGTTGCGTGCGCCCACGTGCTTGGCGATGCCGGCGGCGATGATGCCGATCGGGCCGGCGCCGGTGATCAGCACGTCCTCGCCGATCAGGTCGAACTCCAGCGCGCAGTGCGCGGCGTTGCCGTAGGGGTCGAAGAAGGCGGCCAGCTCCGAGGGGATCTGGTCCGGGATCGGCCACAGGTTGGAGGCCGGCATGGCCATGTATTCGGCGAAGGCGCCGTTGCGGTTCACGCCGATGCCCACCGTGTTCGGGCACAGGTGCTGGCGGCCGGCGCGGCAGTTGCGGCAGTGGCCGCATACGATATGGCCCTCGGCCGAGACGCGGTCGCCGATCTTGTAGCCGGTGACGCCCGGGCCGATCTCGACGATGCGGCCGACGAATTCATGGCCGATGGTCAGGCCCGGCTTGATGGTGCGCTGGCTCCACTCGTCCCACTTGTAGATATGCAGGTCGGTGCCGCAGATGGCGGTTTTTTCCATCTTGATCAGCACCTCGTTGGGGCCGACCTCCGGCACGGGCACTTCTTCCATCCAGATGCCCTGCTCGGGCAAGCGCTTGACCAGGGCTTTCATCGTCTGCTGCATGGGGAATCCATCGGCTGGCCCGCAAGGCGGGCGGGGAAAGCGGCGATTATAAAGTGCGGGCACGGCGGGCCGTCTTCGTGCAGTGCAGCGTTGCCGGCCCGGCCGCTTCGGTCTAAGGTCGCAAGTTTGTGCGATCACCCAGAAGGGACAGCGGATGCGTAAGAAGACGATGGGCCTGGCCGCGGCCATGGCGATGGGCCTGGCTCCGGGCGCGCAGGCGGACGAGGGCATGTGGATGCCCTCGCAGCTGCCCTCGATCGGCAAGCAGCTGCGCGCCGCCGGCTTCCAGGGCAACCCGGCCGACCTGGCGGACCTGACCAGGCCGCCGCTCAGCGCGGTGGTCAAGGTGGGTGGCGCCACCGGCGCCTTCGTCAGCGGCGACGGCCTGGTGCTGACCAACCACCACGTGGCCTTCGGCGTCATCCAGTACAACAGCAATCCGCAGCGCGATCTGATCCAGCACGGCTTCGTCGCCGGCGACCGCGCGCAGGAGCTGCCGGCCAATCCGGACTTCCGCCTGCGCGTGACCACCGGCTTCGACAAGGTCACCGACCAGGTGCTGGCCCAGGCCCGGGGCAAGACCGGCCGCGCCTACTACGACGCGGTGGACGCCGCCGGCAAGGCGCTGGTGGCCGAGTGCGAGCGCGAGGCGGGCTATCGCTGCAGCGTGGTCAACATGTTCTACGGGCGCGATTTCTACCTGGTGAAGCAGCTGGAGATCCGCGACGTGCGTCTGGTCTACGCGCCGCCGCGCGCCATCGGCAACTACGGCGACGAAGTGGACAACTTCGTCTGGCCGCGCCACAGCGGCGACTTCACCGTGCTGCGCGCCTATGTCGGCCCCGACGGTAGGCCGGCGGCCTATGCCAAGGAAAACCAGCCGTACCACCCGCCGGCGCATCTGCAGGTCGCCAGCGAAGGCGTGAACGAGGGCGACTTCGTCATGCTCGCCGGCTATCCCGGCACCACCTATCGCCACCGCACGGCGGCGGAGTTCGCCGACCAGGTGCAATGGCGTCTGCCCAAGTCGGTGGAGGTGATGAAGCAGGTGCAGGGCGTGATCGAGGACGCCGGCCGCGCCGACAAGCAGGCGGCGATCCGCTACGCCTCGCAACTGCAGTCGCTGAAGAACGGCATCAAGCGTTTCAGCGGCGAACTCGACGGCCTCAAGCGCAGCGACGCGGTCGACATCCGCCGCAAGGACGAGGACGCCATGCTGGCGTGGCTGGACAAGCAGCCGCAGGCAAGAACGCTGCGCCCGGACATCGACACGGTGGCCAAGCTGATCGCCGGCGGCAATGCCAACCGCGAGCGCGATCTGCTCTTCGCCATCCTGCAAGCGCAGACGCAGCTGCTGCGCTCGGCGCTCACCTTGCAGCGCTACGCCCACGAACGCGCCAAGCCCGACGCCGACCGCGAAACCGGCTACCAGCAGCGCGACGAGGACCTCACCGCCGGCATGCTCAAGCAGGTGCAGCGCCGCTACGACGCGGGGGTGGAAAAACGCATCCTCACGGCTCTGCTCATCCGCTATCAGCAGTTGCCCGATCCGCAGCGCGTGCCGGAATTCGACGCCGCCTTCGGCCGCACGCCGGCCGAACTGGCCGGGACGCTGGACCGCGTGTATGGCGCCACCCAGCTCGGCGACGAGGCGCAGCGCCTGCATTGGCTGAAGGCGCAGCCCGACGAAGTGGCGAAGTCGGACGACGCGCTGCTCAAGCTGGCGGCGGCGCTGCAGCCGGCGCTGCTGCGCATCGAAGACCAGCGCAAGGAGCGCGACGGCGAGCTGCTGCGCCTGCGCCCGGCCTATATGCAGGCGCTGATCGCCTATCGCGAGCAGCAGGGGCGGGCGGTCTATCCGGATGCCAACTCCACCTTGCGCGTCAGCTACGGCAAGGTCACGCCGCTGAAGGCACGCGACGCGGTGAGCTATTCGCCGCTGACCAGCACCGCCGGCATCGTCGAGAAGAACACCGGGGTGGAACCGTTCGACGCGCCCAAGCCGCTGCTGGACGCCATCGCCAAGGGCGACTACGAGGGCTATCTGGACAAGCGTTCCGGTGTGATGCCAGTGGATTTCCTCAGCAACCTCGACACCACCGGCGGCAACTCCGGCTCGCCCGTGCTCAATGCGCACGGCCAGCTGGTGGGGCTGAATTTCGACAGCAACTGGGAAGCGGTGAGCGCGAGCTGGATGTTCGATCCGCGCTACAAGCGCGCGATCCACGTGGACATGCGCTACATGCGCTGGCTGATGGACAAGGTGTATCCGGCGCCGTGGCTGCTGAAGGAGCTGGGCGTGCCGGCGCGGTGATGCCGCGCCGGCGGCGAACGTAGGTTGGGGTGAGCGCAGCGAACCCCAACAGACGTTTCAGGTCGTCCTATCAAAGGGAAGGCCGGGCGCCGCGGCCGCGTTGGGGTTCGCTGCGCTCACCCCAACCTGCACGGCGGCTCAGCGCAGCGCCGAATAGATCAGCGCGAAAACCAGGCTGGCCGCGACGCAGACCACGAACCAGAAACCGCGGTTGTCCTTGTGCCACACCGGTGGCGCGCCATCGTCGCCCGCACGCGCGGGCTTGGCGGCGGCAGCGGGTGCCGAGGCGCGGTTGCCGGGTTCGGCCACCATGTACTTGCGTTTGTTCATTCCGTACTTCCCCCCGTTCAACGTTGTCTCGGCGGTTCGCTGTGGCTGACCACGGTTGCGATCGTGCAAGACACCGTGATTCTCGTCCAAAATGTGAAGCAAGGCACGTGCCCATACCGTCCAAATGGCGTTGCGTTGCCGTTGGGCGGGAAAACGCTGCATGCCAGCCTGACCCAGCACGTCACCTTGAGCCCTCCGGAAGCGTACATGCCTGCCGACTCGCGTCACCCCAGCATTTTCTTGATGGGCCCTACGGCGTCGGGCAAGACCGCGTTGGCGTGTGCGCTGAGCGAGAATTTTCCGGTTGAGCTGGTGAGCGTGGATTCCGCGCTGGTGTACCGCGGCCTGGACATCGGCGCGGCCAAGCCGGATGCGGCGACGCTGGCGCGCCATCCGCACGCGCTGATCGATATCCGCGATCCGGCCGAGCCGTATTCGGCGGCGGATTTCCGCGCCGACGCCCTGCAGGCGATGAAAGACATCACGGCGCGCGGCAAGGTTCCGCTGCTGGTCGGCGGCACCGGCCTGTACTTCCGCGCGCTGCAACATGGGCTGTCACATTTGCCGGAGGCGGACGCGGCGATCCGCGAGCGTCTCACCGAAGAGGCGGTGCTCATCGGCTGGCCCGCCATGCACGAGCGCCTGCGCCAGGCCGATGCCGCCGCCGCCGCGCGGATCGGGCCGAACGACGCGCAGCGCATCCAGCGCGCGCTGGAAGTGATCGAACTCACCGGCCGCCCGCTGTCCGAACAGCAGCGCGGCGGCAGCGGCGAGCGCTTTCCGTGGCGGGTGCTCAAGCTGGCCCTGCTGCCGGCGGACCGGGCGCCGCTGCACGCGCGCATCGCCGAACGCTTCGACGCCATGCTGCGCGACGGCTTCCTCGACGAGATACGCGGCCTGCGCGCGCGCGGCGACCTGCATCCGGACCTGCCCTCGATGCGCGCGGTCGGCTACCGGCAGGCCTGGGAGCATCTGGATGGCGCCACCGACGCCGCACAATTCCGCGACCGCGGCGTGTTCGCCACCCGCCAGTTGGCCAAGCGCCAGATCACCTGGCTGCGCGGCGAGCTGGACGCGCGGACTTTCGACCCCGACCGCCCCGGCCTGGAGGCCCGGGCCGTCGACGCGCTGGAGCTGTTCCTGGGCGCTTCCGGCTAAGGTTGGCGCGCGGTTTTGGCGAACGGGTTCGCGCTTCCCGGGCAGCCTGCCGGAAAGGCTTTCCAACGCGGGCGCGGAGCCTTTCATCAACGATTTAAAAGTGGTTAATATTCCGAAGCCTTGGGCCGGGGCGCGCGAGCGTCTTTTATCCGGCCCGTCCGATGCGAGGGGAGAACAACAATGTCCAAAGGGCAGTCATTGCAAGATCCGTTTTTGAACGCACTGCGCCGCGAGCGCGTCCCGGTTGCCATCTACCTGGTCAACGGCATCAAGCTGCAGGGCACGATCGAGTCGTTCGACCAGTTCGTGGTGCTGCTGCGCAACCAGGTCAGCCAGATGGTCTACAAGCACGCCATTTCCACCGTGGTGCCCAGCCGCAACGTGCGGATGGGGACCGGCCACGAGGGCCACGTCGAGGCTACGACGGCGCCCGAAACGGAAGGTTGAAACGGGCCTGGAATGACCCATGTGTAAGAGGCGGCGGGCCTTAAGGTCCCGCCGCTTGGTCGTTTCCGACCCCCGCGGCCGCTGGCGCCGCTACACTTCGCATTCGCCCCGTCGCGGCCGTCCGGCCCGGTGCCGGGCCCATTCCGCACAGGTCATTCCGCATCCGTGTTCGATAGACAAAAGAAAGGCGAGCGCGCCGTACTGGTGCTGCCGCATTCCCGTGGCGAGGGCGACACCGTGCGCCGCGCCGAAGAATTCACCGAGCTGGTGAAATCCGCCGGCGCCGAAGTGCTGGGCAGCGTCGCCGCCCGCGTCGAGGACCCCAACCCGCGCTACTACATCGGTTCCGGCAAGGCCGACGAGGTCGCCGAGATGGTGCGCGCGCTCGAAGCCGACCTGGTGCTGGTGGACCACACCCTCAGCCCGGTGCAGGAGCGCAACCTCGAGAAGCACCTGAAGACCCGCGTGGTCGACCGCGCCGGCCTGATCCTGGACATCTTCGCCCAGCGCGCCCGCTCGCACGAAGGCAAGCTGGAAGTGGAGCTGGCCCAGCTCAAGCACGTCGCCACCCGCCTGGTGCGCGGCTGGACCCATCTGGACGCCCAGCGCGGCGGTGCCATCGGCAACCGCGGCCCGGGCGAAACCCAGCTGGAAACCGACCGCCGCCTGCTCGCCGAGCGCGTGAAGATGCTGAGCAAGCGCCTGGAGAAGGTGCAGGTGCAGCGCACCCAGCAGCGCCGCGCGCGCCTGCGCAACACGGTGCCGCGGGTGGCCCTGGTGGGCTACACCAATGCCGGCAAGTCCACGCTGTTCAATAAGCTGACTTCGGGCGAGGTGTTCGCCGCCGACCTGCTGTTCGCCACGCTCGACCCCACCGTGCGCAAGCTGGACGACCTCAGCTGCGGCCCGGCTGTGCTGGCCGACACCGTAGGCTTCATCCGCGATCTTCCGCACGACCTGGTGGCCGCGTTCCGCGCCACCCTGGCCGAGGCGCGCGACGCCGACCTGCTGCTGCACGTGAGCGACGCCGCCGACGAGGAGCGCGAATACCTGCACAAGGTGGTCGACGGCGTGCTGGAGGAAATCGACGCCGGCGACGTGCCGCAGCTGCGCGTGATGAACAAGATCGACCTGGCCGGCACCGAGCCGCGCATCGACCGCGACGACGAAGGCCGCCCGGCCACCGTGTGGCTGTCGGCCGCCACGGGGCAGGGCCTGGACCTGCTGCGCCAGGCCCTGGGCGAACTGCTCGGCGGCGAGCGCGTGCAGTCCGAGCTGCGCCTGCCGCTCACCGCCGGCCGCCTGCATGCGCGGCTGAAGGCCGCCGGCGCCATCGCCGGCGAGGACGTGGACGTGGACGGCTGGCGCCTGCGCATCGACGCGCCGCGCAGCGTCATCGCCCCGCTGAGCGGCGGCAGCCCGGCCGAGGCCGAGCTGCTGCGCGGCTTGCTGGGCGAGCCCCGCGACGAGCCGTGAGCGAGGCGGGACGGGCCTTCGCCCGTCCGCCTCTGCTAGAATGCCCGCCGTTTGTGCCGCTTCCCTGCCGGGCAGGACCCTTGCCCGGACGCGACTCGCCACCATGATGCTTTCCGACCAAGGTGCTTCCGGCTATTGCTGCCGGCCTCCCAGCGGCCTCAAGGAGACTGACAATGGCCTGGAACGAACCCGGTAACGGGCAACGTGACCCCTGGGGCAAGCCTCGCCAGAACCCCGGTAAATCCGGTCTGGACGATGCTTTCAAGCAGTTGAAGAACCGGTTGTCCCGCTTAGGCGGCGGCCCCGGCGGCGTGCTCACCATCGTGCTCGCCCTGCTGCTGGCCTCCCTGCTGCTGAGCAGCTACACCATCGTCGACGCCCGCCAGGCCGGCGTGGTGCTGCGCTTCGGCCAGTACGCCCGCACCCTGCAGCCGGGCTTCCACTTCAAGCTGCCGCGTCCGCTGGAGACCGTCACCAAGGTCAGCACGACCGAGGTGCGCTCGGTGTCCGACAAGGTGCGCATGCTGACCAGCGACGAGAACATCATCTCGGTCGACTTCAACGTGCAGTACCAGGTGTCGGACGCACGCAAATTCCTGTTCTCGCTGAGCGGCCAGCCGGAAGATACGCTGCGCCAGGCCGCCGAGGCCGCGGTGCGCTCCGTGGTCGGCGCCAATGTGATGGACAACATCCTCACCAGCTCCGCGCCGGAGCAGGCCGCCGTGCCCGCCGCGCCGTCCACCGCGGCCGCGCCGGTCGCCGCCGCGCAGGCCGCGGTGACCCAGGCCGCCGCCGCCGCGCAGACGCGCGACACGCTGCAGCAGCAGACCCGCGAGATCCTCCAGGCCACCCTGGACAGCTACGACGCCGGCCTCGCCGTCACCGACGTGAGCTTCCAGAACGTGTCGCCGCCGCAGGAAGTGAAGGACGCCTTCGACGACGTCAACGCCGCGCGCGAAGACAAGCAGGGCACCGAGAACAACGCCCGCGCCTACGCCAGCAAGGTGGTGCCCGAAGCACGCGGCGAAGCCTCGCGCATCGCGGCCCAGGCGCAGGGCTACTCGGCCGAGCGCGTGGCGCGCGCCACCGGCGACGCCGACCGCTTCAACCTCATCCTCAAGGAATACCGCGGCGCGCCCGAAGTGACCCGCCGCCGCCTGTGGCTGGAAACCGTCGAGGACGTGATGTCCAACAATCCCAAGGTGCTGGACGGCACCGGCGGCCGCAACATGATCTACCTGCCGCTGGACCGCGCCGCCGTGCGCGACCTGCCGGGCGTGGGCACGGTGGCGCCGGCCGCCGACTCGGGCAAGGAGAAGCAGTGATGAAATTCCTCGCCGGCATCATCGTCGTCATCGCCGTCCTGCTCGGTTTCAACAGCGCCTACGTGGTGCACGAAGGGCAGAGCGCGCTGGTGCTGCAGTTCGGCCGCATCGTGCGCACGGGCGACACGCCCGGCCTGCACTTCAAGCTGCCGCTGATCCAGCAGGCCCTCCTGTTCGACAACCGCATCCTCACCCTGGAGGCGCAGCCGGAGCGCTACTTCACCTCCGAGAAGAAGAGCGTCAACGTCGACTTCTACGTGAAGTGGCGCATCGCCGACAACGCCGCCTATTACCGCGCCACCGCCGGCGCCGAGCTGCAGGCCGCCAACCGCCTGTCGCCGATCGTGAAAGACGCCCTGCGCTTCGAGTTCAACGGCCGCACCCTGCAGGAACTGATCGCTGGCGGCCGCAAGGACATCACCGAGCGCGTGCGCAAGCAGACCGACGCCACCGCGCGCAAGAGCCTCGGCATCGCCGTGGTCGACGTGCGCATCAAGCGCATCGACCTGCCGGACGAAGTGAGCGAGTCGGTGTACAAGCGCATGCGCGCCGAGCGCCTGCAGCTGGCCAACGAATTGCGCTCCACCGGCCGCCAGGCCGCCGAAACCATCCAGGCCGACGCCGACCGCCAGGGCCAGGTGATCCGCGCCGAAGCCGAGCGCGACGCGGCCAAGATCCGCGGCGAAGGCGACGCGCAGGCCGCGGCGATCTACGCGCAGGCCTACGGGCAGGATCCGGAATTCTTCGCCTTCTACCGCAGCCTCGGCGCGTACCGTAAGTCGTTCGACGACGGCAAGGGCGTGCTGGTGCTGAAGCCGGATTCGGAGTTCCTGAAGTATTTCAACGACGGCGCGAGCAAGCGCTGAGGCAGCCGGGCATGTCGCACGACCTCGCCGCCGCGCTGTGCCTGGTCCTGGTGATCGAGGGACTGGTGCTGTTCGCCTCGCCGCGCGGCTGGCAGAGCATGGTGCGCGAGGCGCTGAAGATGGAGCCGCGGAGCCTGCGCATCTGCGGCGCGGTGGTCATGGCGGCCGGGCTGCTGTTCCTGCAGCTGGTGCATTGACGCGCGGTTGCCTGCAACGTTTTCGATTCAACATCCTCCGGCCCCCCGATGGGGCCACGACCTACGAGCGAGAAAGATCATGGGCAAGTCAGTCGTAATCCTCGGCGCGCAATGGGGCGACGAAGGCAAGGGCAAGATCGTCGACCTGCTGACCGAGCAGGTGCGGGCGGTCGCACGCTTCCAGGGCGGCCACAATGCCGGCCACACGCTGGTCATCGGCGGCAAGAAGACCGTGCTGCACCTGATTCCGTCCGGCATCCTGCGCGACGACGCGCTCTGCCTGATCGGCAACGGCGTGGTGCTGTCGCCGCAGGCGCTGAAGACCGAGATCGAGGAACTGGAAGCGCAGGGCGTGGAAGTGCGCTCGCGCCTGAAGATCAGCCCGGCCACCCCGCTGATCATGCCGTACCACATCGCCGTGGATAAGGCGCGCGAAGCCGCCGCCGGCAAGAGCGCGATCGGCACCACCGGCCGCGGCATCGGCCCGGCCTACGAGGACAAGGTCGCCCGCCGCTCCATCCGCGTGGCCGACCTGATGTATCCGCACGAGCTGCCGGAGAAGGTGAAGACCGCGGTCGAGTACCACAACTTCATCCTCACCCAGTGGCTGAAGGCCGAGGCGGTCGACTACCAGCAGGTGCTGGATGACGCGCTGGCCTATGGCGAGTTCATCCGCCCGATGGTCGACGACGTCGCCACCATCCTGCACGACGTGCGCAAGGAAGGCGGCCACATCCTGTATGAAGGCGCCCAGGGCGCGCTGCTGGATATTGACCACGGCACCTATCCCTACGTCACCTCGTCCAACACCACGGTCGGCGGCGCGCTGGCCGGCACCGGCGTGGGCGCGGGCGACATCGACTACGTGCTGGGCATCTGCAAGGCCTATGCGACGCGCGTCGGCGGCGGTCCGTTCCCCACCGAGCTGCACGACGAGATGGGCGAGCGCCTGCGCAAGGTCGGCAACGAGTTCGGCGCCAGCACCGGCCGTCCGCGCCGCTGCGGCTGGATCGACCTGGTGGCGCTCAAGCGCGCGGTGCAGATCAACGGCATCAACGGCCTGGCCATCACCAAGCTCGACGTGCTCGACGGCCTGCCCAGCATCAAGGTCTGCATCGCCTACGAATACCGCGGCAAGCGCCGCGAGCTGGCCCCGCTGGACGCGGACGGCTGGGCGGAATGCAAGCCGGTGTATCTGGAATTCCCGGGTTGGGAAGAATCCACCGCCGGCATCCGCGACTGGAACAAGCTGCCGGCCGCGGCGCGTGCTTACCTGCGCGCGGTGGAAGAGCTTTCCGGTTGCCGCCTGGCGATCGTGGCGACGGGTGCGGATCGTGACGACACGATTGTGCTGGATGATCCGTTTGCCTGATCGGGCGTGCTTGCCCGACACGAAGAAAGCCCCGCCAATGCGGGGCTTTTTTTATGGACTCAAGCAGCGCGTTCACTGTGCCGTTCCGCAATCACCACGCCGCTTCCACGCCGTGCTGATCATCCAGGTTGGACCATGAGCCCTCCGCAGCAGGAGCGCATGCCATGGCCAACGCAGACAACAAGCATCCCCGCCGCGATACCGCCCCCGAGGACGAGCCGAAGCAGGGAGGCGAATTGCCCACCAAGCAGCTGCCGCGCGAAGACGAGGACGAAGACGAGTCGGGCTCGACCGGCGGTGACGGTGAGTCGTCCACGGCGAGCGCGGCGACGCCACCGGAGCGTGCGATCGCCCCGGAGGGCGGTGTCGGCCGGCGCAGCGGCACGGGGCAGGCGAGGGCGCATCGCTCGTTCGACGACGATGCGGGCAGTCAGATGCTTGGGCGTGCGGTCGATCCGGATGGCGAGCTGCCGGAGCCGGGCGTGGGCGACAGCTATCAGTCCGGCGTACGGGTCAAGGCGTGGCGCGACAGATGACGAACGGACGCTGCGCCTATCCGTATAGCCTGCGTGTTCTGCGCAGCGCGCGGTAAGGCGCCGTGAAGACCGATGCGATCCAGCGCGTGAACCGGATGTGCGCCCCTGCACAATCACAACCATTGCAAGCCCCACCGCGCCGGTTCTTGGCCGCTTTGTGAGCTGGATATAAGTCGAGGCATCGATCGCAACCTAAGGTTGCGCGCAGCCATGGTCGGCTCCAGGCGGCCGGAGATGGTCAGCGGGCCGGAGTGCGTCTGTGCTCTTGGCTCGCGCATGGTTTCTCCCCTCCGTCACGCGGGCATCGTTACCCGAGCGATGCCACCCACGCGCGACGGACCTATTCCGGCAGAAGCAGGGCCGCTACGGCGACCCTGCTTTTTTTTCGCGCCGCGTTCGCTCAAGTCCCGAATACATGCATCGCCGCGTACTGCAGCAGCATGATGGTCTTGCCGTCGACGATCTCACCGCGGCGGAGCATGGCCATGGCGTCGTCGAACGGCAGCTCCAGCACTTCGATGTCCTCGCCTTCGCCGGGCAGCCCGCCGCCGTCGCCCACCTTCTGCGAGGCGTCGTATTCGGCGACGAAGAAATGCAGCTTCTCGGTGACCGAGCCGGGACTCATGAAAGCCTCGAACACCTTGCGCACTTCGCCGACGCGGTAGCCGGTCTCTTCCTCCGCTTCGGCGCGGATGCGCTGCTCGGGTGTGGCCTGGTCGAGCAGGCCGGCGGGTGCTTCGATCAGCATGCCGTCGTGGCCGTTGACGAAGCAGGGGAAGCGGAATTGCCGCACCAGCACCACGCTCCGCGTCTCGCGCTGGTACAGCAGCAGGGCGGCGCCGTTGCCGCGGTCGTAGGTCTCGCGCTGCTGGCGCTGCCAGCTGCCGTCGGCGCGGCGGAAGTCGTAAATGGTCTTCTTGAGCAGGTACCAGTCGTTCGACAGCACCTGGCTGTCGATCACGCGGACCCGGTCGGGGGTGGTGGACATGGGGGAATCCAGCTGGACAGGGGACGCTGGCTACCGTATCGTGCAGTTTCGTGCAAAGTCAATTAAATTCGTGCAAATGCTATGCTGACCAGCCAGCGCAAGCAAGCCATCCTCGCGGCCCTGCAACGGGACGGGCAGGTCGTCGCCAAAGCGATGAGCGAAACCTTCGGGGTGTCCGAAGACACCGTGCGCCGCGACCTGCGCGAGCTGGCCGCCGAAGGCCTGCTGCAACGCGTGCACGGCGGCGCGCTGCCAGCCTCGCCGGCGATGGCGGACTTCGCCCATCGCCAGCACATCGGCCCGGAGGCGAAATCCGCCATCGCGCACCGCGCGGCGCAGATGGTGCTGCCCGGGCAGGTGGTCTTCATCGACGGCGGCACCACCTGCGTGCAGCTCGCCCGCAGCCTGCCGCAGGCGCTGCGCGCCACGGTGGTCACGCACAGTCCCAGCATCGCGGTGGAACTGGTGGATCACGCCGGCATCGAGGTGGTGCTGATCGGCGGACGCCTGTTCAAGCATTCGGTGGTGGCGGTGGGCGCCGCGGCGATGGAGGCGATCGCGCGCGTGCGCGTCGACCTGTACTTCATGGGCGTCACCGGCGTGCATCCCACCGCTGGCCTGAGCACCGGCGATTTCGAGGAAGCCAGCGTGAAGCGTGCGCTGATCGAACGCGCGGCCGAAGTGGTGGTGCTCGCTTCGGCGGAGAAACTGCACGCGGCCTCGCCGTATGTGATCGCGCCGGTGCAGGCCGCGCAGACCCTGGTGGTGGAGGGCGATACGGCAGAGGCCGTGCTGGCGCCGTTCGCGGCGCTTGGCCTGGCGGTGCTGCGGGCAGGGAGGGAGTAAGCCGCTGCGCGTGCTTACAGCAAGCCCGTCATCGGGCGCAGCGCCGCCACGGTGGTGGGCAGCCCCTGCGCCAGCAGCGTCGCCAGGCATTCCTCGACGGTTCTCGGCGGGTTCTTCAGTGCTTCGCGTTGAGCTTTGACCGCCGCGCAGACGCTGCCGCGCTGCAGGTCGAACAGGTGATGGATGAATTCGTCGGGATGCTGCGCTTCGATGTGGAAGGGTTCGAGCGCGTGCTGCGGAAAGTCCCTGAGGTTGAACGTGACGATCACGCCGGCATGGCATCGGATGGCCGCGGCCAGCACGTGGCGGTCGTCCGGGTCTTTAAGCGCCAGGCCTGCCTCGAGCTGTTCGTAGCCCGCGACCAGGCAGTCGGGCACGGCTGAGTCCATCAGCTCGCGCGTGCGCTGCAGCGCTTCCGGCTTCAGCTCCGGACGCCTGGCCAGCACCGAGCGCATCCATTCGTGATGGATGCGCTCGGTCCAGTGGGCGCGGAACAGGCCGGTAAGCGCCAGGCGCATGAGCAGGTCGCGCAAGGGTGCCGGGTACAGCACGCAGGCGTCGTAAATCACCGGAAAGGGCACAGTCAGTATCCAAGGCCCAGCTCTTGCGCCTGCGCGGCCAGCTCGTCGAGGGCGTTCCTGCTCACCGCATCGCGCTTGTGCCGATAGGCCAGCAGGTCGCTGGCGTAGATGCGCCGATGCGTGCCGGTCTTGTGGAAGGCGATGTCGCCGGCTTCGAGCAGCGAGACCAGATGCGGCCGGGACACGTTGAGGAAGTCGGCCGCCTGCTGGGTGGTCAGCTCAGCCTTCACCGGAATGATGCTGACCGCCTTGCCCTCGGCCATGTTGGCGAGGATTTCCACCAGCATGCGCAGGGCGCTGACCGGCACGTCGATGGTGGCGTCGCCGTCGATGACCTTGATGCGTCCGTTGCCGCCGTCGCCGAGGTAGGCGGCCAGCAGGCGGCCGCTGGCGCGGGCGGCTTCGGCTTCTTCGGGGGTGGGTGGCAGCGAGGGGATATCCTGGCGCGGCACGGTCATGGGAGCTCTCCAGCGGTCGATCCTGACTACGTTCATGGCAGATGCTCCTCCAAAATCGAAATAAACGCAACATACGAAATAAACGAAATTGTCTGGGCTTGTACCCGGCTCCCGCTGGCGATCGTGTGGCGAAGGGGCTGGCGTGACCGGGAGCGAAGGCCAGATTACGGCCGGTGCGAGCGGCCGTATGCCGGTTTGACCGTAAAGTCAGACAAGACCTAGCCCGCTTCGATGTGCGTGGCCGCGAACGCAGAACGGGCCCGGTCGGCGACCGGGCCCGTTGCGTTTACGCCTCGATGCTGCGTCTTACTGCACGTTGAGGTTGACGTCGTCCAGCACGAACGAGGTCTGCAGCGAGCTGTCCTCGGTGCCCGTGAACTTGATGGTCACGGTCTGGCCGATGTACGCGCTCAGGTCGAACGAACGCTGCGTATAGCCCGACGCTTTGTTGAGGTTGGAGTACGTCGCCAGCGTCTTCAGCACGGTGCCGCTGCTGTTGAGCACCTGCACCGTCAGCTTGTCGTACGCCGTGGTGGTGGTGGTCTCGGCGGTGTCGATGTGCAGGTAGAACGTCAGTGTCGCGCTGGTCTTGCCGCTGGGAATGGCCACGCTCTGCGAGACGGTGTCGGTGTGGCTGCTGCCATAGCCGTCCAGCCACGCGAACCAGGTGCCGCCATGCGCGGTTTCGCCGCTGCAGCTGGAGTTGCTGCACAGCACGCCGGAGCTCATCGACCACGGCGAAGCCGTGCCGGTCTCGAAGCCGGGGTTGACGATCAGCTGGCTGCCGCCGCCACCGCCGCTGGACACCGCCACCGATGCCGTCTTGCTGCTGGTCTTGCCGCTGCCGCCGTCGGTCACCGTCTCGGTCACGCTGTAGGTGCCGTTGGCCGCGTAGGTGTGGCTCGGGTTGGTGGCGCTGGAGGTGCCGCCGTCGCCGAAGGTCCACGCGTGCGCGGTGATGCTGCCGCCGCTGTCGGTGGAGCTGTCGGTGAAGTTCGCGGTCAGGCCGTTGGTGGTGTAGCTGAAGTTGGCCGTGGGTGTGCCGCCGCCACCGCCGCCGCCGACTACCGGATGCGCCAGGTCGCAGCGATTGGTGTCGTTGGACCAGGTGCTCTGCATGGCGAAGTTGCCGGTGCTCATCGCCACGTTCGCGCTGGCGCCCTGGCCGGAGCTGAGCCACGCGCATTCGTCCGCGTTTTCCTGGCCGTTGTAGCTGGAGCCGGTGTGGTTGGTCCAGCCGCCGGCCGGGTTCTGGTCGCTGATGGTCTCGGCGTATTCGTGGCCGTTCACCAGCGAGAAGCCGTCGAGATTGCCGGCGCTGCCGCTGTTGACGAAGTTCTGTCCGCAGCTGGAACCCATGTCGAGCACATAGGGCATGTTGGTGAACGCGATGTCGCCGTACGAGGAGCTCACGCCCACGTCGCCGTTGTAGTCGTGCCACGCGCAGAATTGGCCGCTGGACGTGTTGAAGCCGTCCGGATGCGTGCCGGTGGGCGACAGGATCACGTATTGCACATAGCGGTTGGATGCGGCGGTGGTATTGCCGAAGTGGCCCGCGGCCTTCACCGCTTCCTGGCCGAGCTGCGCGGCGGTGGCATTGCTCGGCGAAGCTGCCGAGTTGTCGTACCACACGCCGGCGAGGGTGGCGCCGCCGGTGGGATAGCCGACATACGAGGCGCCGGTGGGACAGGCGGTGGCGCCGGAGGACACGCCGGCGCCGTCGCAGTACTGCGTCATCACGCCGGACCACAGCTCGCCGTTGGTGCCCAGTCCCTTGAACATCTGCTGCAGGTAGGGCACGGCGCCGGCGGAGTCGCCGGACAAGGTCATGTTGCCGTTGGCGTCGGTGCCGGCGGTGCCCCACTGGCTGCCGTACACCACCAGGTAGACCTTGGGCGTACCGCTGGTGACACCGATGCCGTCGATGCCGCCGCCGTAGCTCAGCGTCTGCGTGCCGGTGGCCGCGGGCGTGGCCAGATGGAAGGCCGCCCATTGCTTCATCTGCGCGTGCGCTTCGCGTGTCGGCACGGCGCCGTGGCGGTATGGGTGGTCGTAGTTGGGCGCGTAAGGATTGGCGACCTGGCTGCTGGCGGCCTGGCCAGCCGCGGCGGGACTGCCGCCGGCCGCGATGGCGCCGCCGCTCAGGGCGAGCAGCGCGGTCATGGCGGTCACTGCGATGGAACACGTCTTCATGAATGACTCCCCGGTTGAGATTTCTGGGGACAAGCGCGCCCGATGCGGCCGCGCGGACCCCATGCACAAGTGGATGCCCGGCTTGGGCCGGACCTGGTTTCGGCCTTGCTCCCCGCGGATCCCGGTCCGCTTCCCCTGGCGCGGCGAGCCGACGCGTGCCACAGCGGCGCCTCCACCGGGATATTCGTCAACCCCTCCCCGGGCCGGCGAATTGACGACGATATAAATACCGGCGGAGCACCGGTCAATTGGATTTTCAGGGCATTTTTGCCGGCTTTTTGTTGCGATTAATTTCCGTGAAATTGCGCAAGTTCGTGCGCGGGTTTCTTGCGCAGATAATGCTTCGCAAAGCTATTTTCATTGCGGTGGCGCGCCAGTCGTGGCGCGGTTGCGCACGCCGGCCTGTTTTCAGGGTTGCGCGAAGCTTTCGTGGCCGGTGAAAGCGGTGTGCATGGATTTTTTGCGTAATCGTTTTAGATGGGCAATTAATTGCGTTTCAAGAATAGCGATATGGCGCACGGCGCTTATTTATTCGAATGCTTCGCGCAAACTCCGCCTAAGTATTTGCTAAGCCCGCGCTAAGTTGATTTTTCAGTGGCCGCGCGTTTTTTGCCGACGGCCCCTCCCGCGAGCATCGCCGCACCCCGCCATGACTTCCGGGCCGTGCTCCCGCCCGGCATGGCCGGCGACCATCATGGGGACGTGCCGTAGAAGGGGAGCTTCGCCGGCCGCCTCCCGAATGCCTCGCCGGCACCCGCCGGACCCCACGCCTTTCCCAAGGAGCTGACATGCGCCGTTCCACCCTGGTTTCCGCGATCGTCCTGGCGCTCGCAAGCGCTTCCATGAGCGCTGTCGC
The DNA here is from genome assembly GCF_012275375.1 of Dyella sp. SG609. Taxonomy (GTDB): domain Bacteria; phylum Pseudomonadota; class Gammaproteobacteria; order Xanthomonadales; family Rhodanobacteraceae; genus Dyella_D; species Dyella_D marensis. The sequence continues at coordinate 114,085 of NZ_JAAZQJ010000006.1, forward strand.
CGCCGTCCCCGCGGCCAAGCACGCCGTCGAGCAGACCACCACCCAGCTGCCGCGCAACGTGCGCCCCACGCATTACGACGTGGCGGTGACGCCGCACGCGGACAAGCTGAGCTTCGACGGCAAGGTCGCCATCAAGGTGGACGTGCTGGAGCCGACCAGCAGCATCACCCTCAACGCGATGGGCATGAGCTTCTCCGAAGTCACCCTGGCCGCGGCCGGCGGCAAGGCGCAGGCGGCCAAGGTGGCCGTGGACGAAGACAAGCAGACCGCCACCTTCAGCTTCGACAAGCCGCTGCCCAAGGGCAGCTACACGCTGGCGATGACCTATACCGGCAAGATCGGCACCCAGGCCAACGGCCTGTTCGCCATCGACTACGACACCAAGGCCGGCAAGAAGCGCGCGCTGTACACGCAGTTCGAGAACTCCGACGCCCGCCGCTTCATCCCGTCCTGGGACGAGCCGAACTACAAGGCCACCTTCAGCCTCACCGCCACGGTTCCGGCGGATGACATGGCGGTGAGCAACATGCCGGTGGCGAAGAAGAGCGACGCCGGCAACGGCCTGGTGACGATCCAGTTCCAGCCCTCGCCGAAGATGTCCACCTACCTGCTGTTCTTCGGCGTGGGCGAATTCGAGCGCGCCACCGCGATGGCCGGCAAGACCGAGGTCGGCGTGGTCACGCAGAAGGGCATGCTGTCGCAGGCCAACTTCGCGCTGGATTCGGCCAAGACCATCCTGGCCGAGTACAACGACTACTTCGGCACGCCGTATCCGCTGCCCAAGCTGGACAACATCGCCTCGCCGGGCCGCAGCCAGTTCTTCGGCGCGATGGAAAACTGGGGCGCGATCTACACCTTCGAATACGTGCTGCTGCTGGACCCCACCATCTCCACCCAGGCCGACAAGCAGAACGTGTTCTCGGTGCAGGCGCACGAGATGGCGCACCAGTGGTTCGGCGACCTGGTCACCATGCGCTGGTGGGACGACCTGTGGCTCAACGAAGGCTTCGCCTCGTGGATGGAAGCGCGCACCACCGAGAAGCTGCATCCGGAATGGAACACCAAGCTGGAACAGGTCAATGTGCGCGAAGGCGCGATGAATCGCGACGCCATCGCCACCACGCATCCGATCGTGCAGCACGTGGAGACGGTGGAGCAGGCCAGCCAGGCCTTCGATGCCATCACCTATTCCAAGGGCCAGGCGGTGATCGGCATGCTCGAGGGCTACGTCGGTTCCGACGCATGGCGCGACGGCGTGCGCCTGTACATGAAGCAGCACGCCTACGGCAACACGGTGTCCGACGATCTGTGGCGCGCGGTGGAGCAGGCTTCGAAGAAGCCGATCTCCGACGTCGCGCACGACTTCACCCTGCAGCCGGGCATTCCGCTCATTACCGTCGACTCCGCCAGCTGCGCCGGCGGCCAGACCACGCTGAAGCTGAGCCAGGGCGAATTCACCCGCGACCGCCCCGACAAGAAGCCGCTGTCCTGGCGCGTGCCGGTGATCGCGCAGACCGTCGGCGGGGCCCCCGCACGCACGCTGGTGACCGGCGGCAAGGCCACGCTGGAAGTGCCCGGCTGCGGCCCGGTGGTGGTCAACGCCGGCCAGAGCGGCTACTACCGCACGCTGTACGGCGCCGAGCAGTTCGCCGCGCTGAAGGACAACTTCGCCAAACTGCAGCCGATCGACCAGCTCGGTACGCTGGGCGACACCTGGGCGCTGGGCATGGCCGGCAAGCGTCCGTCCTCGGACTTCCTCGACCTGGTGCAGGCGACGCCGGCCGATGCCGATCCGCAGATCTGGGGCGATATCGCCGGTGACCTCAGCGGTCTGGACGGCTATTACCAGGGCGATGCCGCGCGCCAGGCCGCGTTCCGCAAGTTCGCCGTGGCCAAGCTGGCGCCGGTGTTCGCCAAGGTCGGCTGGGAGCCGAAGGAAGGCGAGGCCGATCCGGTCAAGATCCAGCGCATGGAACTGATCGGCACGCTCGGCAACCTCGGCGATCCGGCCGTGCTCAAGGAAGCGCAGCGCCGCTTCGATGCGCAGGACAAGGATCCCAAGGCGATGCCGGCCGCCCTGCGCCGCACCATCCTGGGCGTGGTCGCCCGCAACGCGGACGCCGCCACCTGGGACCGCCTGCACGCCATGGCCAAGGCCGAGAAGACCCCGCTGGTGAAGGACCAGCTGTACACGCTGCTGTCGATCAGCCGCGACAAGGCGCTGGCGCAGAAGGCGCTGGACCTGGCGCTGACCGACGAGCCCGGCGCCACCAACAGCGCCAGCATGATCAGCGTGGTGTCCGGGCAGCATCCGGAGCTGGCGTTCGATTTCGCCGTGGCGCACAAGGCCGAGGTGGACAAGAAGGTGGATTCCAGCGCAAGCAGCCGCTATTACCCGCAGCTGGCTTCGCGGTCGCTGGATCCTTCGATGATCGCCAAGGTGAAGGCTTACGCGGAGAAGTATGTGGCGGCGGGGTCGCGTCGGGATGCGGATACGGCGGTGGCGAATATTGAGTATCGCGTCAAGGTGAAGGGTGAGCGGTTGCCCGCGATCGATGCGTGGCTGAAGGCGCACGGGGCGTAACGGTTATTTGGATGGTTTTGGTTTTGGGGCCCGCGTAAGCGGGCCTCTTTTTTGTGTTGGCGAGATGTGGGGCGCTCGTGATCCTGGCGTGGCCACTCCTACTCGTCATCCCGGCGTAGGCCGGGATCCAGTAGCGACTAGGTGCGGTTGTCGCGACTTGGCCGCTTATGCAGCGGGCATTTCGGACGCCTGCCGGCGCCCGAGTTACTTTCTCTTTGCTGGCCCAAAGAGAAAGTAACCAAAGAGAGAATGGCCTCAAGTCAAAGGCTCGCGACGCGACTAGAAGGAGCGGTGGGCGGCTGCGGTAGCCTGATTAACCTGGGTCTACACGAAACGGCAGTGCGGTTTCGTAACGCGTCCTTCAACGTGCCGTGGCCGAGAGGACATTCAAGAACCGGGGCCAGCTTTGGCTCTTCGTCCCTGCCTACCTCACGCTTTCCCCCTCTCCCCTCCGGGGAGAGGGCAGGGTGAGGGGGCGGGCGGAGCGCAACGTCAAATCTTGCCGGCGTAGGTTGGGGTGAGCCGCAGGCGAACCCCAACGTGGCGAGGCGGGGGAAGGTGCGGGTGTTGGGGTTCGCCTGCGGCTCACCCCAACCTACGCCGTGCGCTTACGCGACGAACAGGGCTAAGCCTAAAAGCTGGCCTCAGTCACTGAACATCCTCTCGGCCACGGCACGTTGAAGCACGCGTTACGTAAACGCACTGATGTTTCGTGTAGACCCAGGTTAATCAGGTTACCGCAGACGCCCACTGCTCCTTCTAGTCGCGTCGCGAGCCGTTGCTCTAAGGCTATTTCTCTTTGGTTACTTTCTCTTTGAGCCAGCAAAGAGAAAGTGACTCGGGCGCCGGCAGGCGTCCGAAATGCCCGCTGCATAAGCGGCCAAATCGCGATAACGCAAAAACCGAGCGACACCGCAAAAAGAACCCCGGCCTACGCCGGAACCCAAGTTCAGGGCTTGAAGCCCACCGACTCCCACAGCGGCGCGGGGTCATACACGCTGCCATTGGCGATAGTCTTGGCAATGCGCCGCGTATTGTGGATGTCCGCCAGCGGGTCGGCGTCGAGCAGCAGCATGTCGGCGCGTTTGCCGACCTGCAGGGTGCCGACCTCCTTATCCAGGCCAAGCACCTTCGCCGGCACGCTGGTCGCCGCCTGCAGCGCTTCCATCGGAGTGAAGCCGGCCTGCACGTAGATCTCCAGCTCGCGGTGCAGCGAATAGCCGGGGATGCCCTGGTCGGTGCCGGCCACGATGGTCAGGCCCTGGCGGTGCAGTTCGCGCAAGGTGGCGAGCATGTACTGATACCGCTTGATCGAATCCTCGGTGTGGTCCGGCGCCGCACCCGTCGCATTCAAGGCGGCGGCCAGCGGCGCGGCGACGTGGTCGATGCCGGGCTCGATCGAGCGCAGCGGCGTGGTGCTGGGGCGGTCGAACAGTTCGAACAGGGCGATGGTGTCGTCGAACACGGTGTGGTGCTGCTTGAACAGCGCCAGCTGCCGGCGTGCGCCGGGCGTCTTGAAATCCAGCGGCGGCAGCGGCTGCCCGCGCTGGACGCCGAGCAGATCGCGCATCACGAAATGAATGTGGTTGATGCTGTCGTAGCCGGCTTCCACGGCCTGCGCGCTGGTCATGCCCTGGGGCACGTGGCCGGTCACGGTAAGGCCGAGCTTGTGCGCTTCGGCGGCGATCACCGGCACCAGTTCGGGTTTCATGCTGCTGTAGATCTTGATTTGGATCGCGCCGGCCTCCTTGTAGCGCCGCACCACCGCGCGCGCCTGCTCGGGCGTGTCGGCGGTGATCGCCCCCAATGCGATCGGGCCGCTGCCGTCGACGATGCCGGCGATCAGCAGGCGCGGGCCGATGCCGCGGCCGGACTGGATCGCGTCGCGCACGGTAGTGATGAAGTCGAATTCGTTGCCGCAGTCGCGCACGGTGGTGACGCCGGCGGCCAGGTAGATCGGACCCCATTCCACCTGTTCGTAGTGCGCGTGCATGTCCCACAGGCCGGGGATCAGGAACTTGCCGCTGCCATCGAGCACGTCCAGGCCAGGCTCCGCCGGTGGCGCGGCGCCGCTGGTGTCGATGCGCACGATGCGCCCGTCTTCCACATAGACGGAGGCGTTGCGCCGCGCCGCCGCGCCGGTGCCGTCGATCAGGGTGACGTGGGTGACGACCAGTTTCTTCGAGGCGGGGCGCTTTGCCTTCTCGGTGAGTCCGGCCAGCGCCTGCAGGTTGTTGCCGGCGGCGTGCTGAATGAAGGCGGGCAGGGAGTCCTCGTAGCCTTCGCGCACGGCCTCGAAGTGATCGAACTCGCTGTCGGTGGTGACCACCGCGGCGAGCTTCTGCTGCTCGTCCAGCCAGGCGGTCTCGTTGCCCCAGACGAGGCCGCTGATCACATAGCCCTGCAGCCTCACCGGCTTGCCGCCGGCCTGGATCTCCAGCGAGCCGGCCGGCTGGATGCTGACCTGTCCGTCCGGCGGTACGGCGATACGCGCGGGCTTGCCCTTCGCCAGCCAGTAGCGCAGCAGCATCTGCTGCATCGCCACCGGTGAATAGCCGTCCACCAGGAAGGTGTTGTCGGTGACCGGATGCTGCGTGGTCTTGCCGGCGCGCAGCAGGGTCACCTTGCCGCTCTTGGCGTCCAGGGTGAAGCTGTCGTGCATCGGCGATTCGCGCGAAGACTGTCCGTCGCTCTTCAGCGTCAACGGATGCGTGGCGTCGGCCGCGGTGAACTCGGTCTTCAGCGGCACCTCGGTGCCGCGGTCCTTGAAGCTGAAATCCGAACGCAGCAGCAGGCGGCCCTGATCGTTGGAGATCGTGTAGCTCTCCTTGCCGATCGCCTGCGCGAACTTGTGCAGCACGAAGCTGCCCTGCTCGGCGGTGGGCGGGGTCTGCGCCGCGGCGTGCGCTGACAAGAGAGAGAAAAGGGCGGCGAGGGCGAGCGAACGAGCGAATGGATGCGGCATGTCGGCTCCCTTGGCTACGGCGCGGTCGATACGATCGGCGTAGGTCGGGGTGAGCGTGAGCGAACCCCGACGCTGGCGTATCCGGTTCGCGATGTCGGGGCTCGCTGGCGCTCATCCCGACCTGCGAAGGACGTGGGCGATCAGAGCAGCCGCCCCCGCCGATGGCAAGAGCCCGAAAGTCATTCCCCCGGAACGAAACAGGCCCCGCCATGGCGGGGCCTGTCGCGGCATGCGGGGGTGAAACCGGCGGCTTACGCCTCGGCTTCTTCCTTGTACGCGTCCACCGGGATGCACGCGCACATCACGTTCTTGTCGCCGTAGACGTTGTCCACGCGCGCCACCGGCGGCCAGTACTTCTGCAGGCGCAGGCTGGGCAGCGGGAACACCGCCAGCTCGCGCGGGTAGGCGTGGGCCCACTCGCTGCCGGCCACCGCGTCGGCGGTGTGCGGGGCGTGCTTGAGCGGGTTGTCCTCGCGGTCCAGGCGGCCGTCCTCGATCGCGCGGATCTCTTCGCGGATCTGGATCATGGCGTCGATGAAGCGGTCCAGCTCGTGCTGCGATTCGCTCTCGGTCGGCTCCACCATCAGCGTGCCGGCCACCGGGAAGCTCAGCGTCGGCGCGTGGAAGCCGAAGTCGATCAGGCGCTTGGCCACGTCCTCGGCGCTGATGCCGGTGGCGTCCTTGAGCGGGCGCAGGTCCAGGATGCACTCGTGCGCCACCAGCCCGTTGCGGCCGGTGTACAGCGTCTCGTAGTGCGCGGCCAGGCGCTTGGCGATGTAGTTGGCATTGAGCAGGGCCACCTGGGTCGCCTTGCGCAGGCCCTGCTGGCCCATCATGGCGATGTACATCCAGCTGATCGGCAGGATCGAGGCCGAGCCGAAGCTGGCCGCCGAGACCATGCCCACCGTGCCTTCGCCGCCGAGCGTGCGCGGCAGGAACGGCGCCAGGTGCGACTTCACCGCGCAGGGCCCCACGCCCGGGCCGCCGCCGCCGTGCGGGATGCAGAAGGTCTTGTGCAGGTTGAGGTGCGAGACGTCCGAACCCCACTTGCCCGGCTTGGCCAGGCCGACCAGCGCATTCATGTTGGCGCCGTCGGTGTACACCTGGCCGCCGTGCTTGTGCACGATCTCGCAGATGGCGACCACGTCTTCCTCGAACACGCCGTGCGTGGACGGGTAGGTGATCATCAGCGCGGCCAGGCGCTCGCTGTACTTCTCGGCCTTGGCGCGGATGTCTTCCAGGTCCACGTTGCCGTTGGCGTCGCACTTGGTGACCACCACGGTCATGCCGCACATCTGCGCGGAAGCCGGGTTGGTGCCATGCGCGGATTCGGGGATCAGGCACACGTCGCGGTGGTCGTCGCCGCGCGAGCGGTGATAGGCGCGGATCGCCAGCAGGCCGGCGTATTCGCCCTGCGCGCCGGAGTTCGGCTGCAGGCTTACCGCGTCGTAGCCGGTGCACTCCACCAGCATGGCTTCCAGCTCGTCGATCAGCTGCTTGTAGCCCTGGGTCTGCTCGGCCGGCGCCAGCGGGTGGATATTGCCGAATTCCGGCCAGGTCACCGGGATCATCTCGGCGGTGGCGTTGAGCTTCATGGTGCAGGAGCCGAGCGGGATCATGGTGCGATCCATCGCCAGGTCCTTGTCGGCCAGCGAGCGCATGTAGCGCAGCAGTTCGTGCTCGCTGTGGTGGGTGTTGAACACCGGGTGCTGCAGGAAGGCGTTCTGGCGCAGCAGGGCGGCGGGCAGCGCGTCGCCGGTGGCGGTGTCGGCTTCGTCGATGTCGCCAAGCTCCGCACCGAACAGCGCGGCCAGCGCCTGCACGTCGGCGCGGGTGGTGGTCTCGTCCAGGCTGATGCCCACGCACTGGCCGTGGATCTGGCGCAGGTTGAGGCCCTTGCTGGCGGCCTTGGCGTGGATGGCGTCGGCGTCGACGCCGGTGATGCGCAGCGTGTCGAAGAAATCGCCGCCCACGTCGAGGCCGGCCTTGCGCAGCGTCGCCGCCAGGATGGCCGCCAGGCGATGCGTGCGGCGCGCGATGCGCCGCAGGCCGTCAGGGCCGTGGTACACGGCGTACATGCTGGCCATCACCGCCAGCAGCACCTGCGCGGTACAGATGTTGGAAGTGGCCTTCTCGCGGCGGATGTGCTGCTCGCGGGTCTGCAGGGTCAGGCGGTAGGCCGGCTTGCCTTCGGCGTCCACCGACACGCCGATCAGGCGGCCCGGCATGGAGCGCTTGTAGGCGTCGCGGCAGGCCAGGTACGCGGCGTGCGGGCCGCCGAAGCCGAACGGCACGCCGAAGCGCTGGCTGTTGCCGATGACGATGTCCGCGCCCCAGCTGCCGGGCGAGGCAATGAGGGTGAGCGCGAGCAGGTCGGTGGCTACCGCCACCAGCGCGCCGCGCGCGTGCACGGCCTCGGCGGCGGCGCGGTAGTCGTTGATGGTGCCGTAGGTATTGGGGTACTGCAGCAGCACGCCGAAGCTGTCGACGGTGGCCGCGTCCGCGGCCGGGCCGACGTGCAGCGCGATGTCCACGCCGTCGGCGCGGGTGCGCAGCACTTCCAGCGTCTGCGGGTGCACGTCGTCGGCGACGAAGAACACGTTGCTCTTGGATTTGGCCGAGCGCTTGGCCAGCGTCATCGCCTCGCCCGCCGCAGTGGCTTCGTCCAGCAGCGAGGCGTTGGAGATGTCCATCCCGGTGAGGTCGGCCACCATGGTCTGGAAGTTGATGAGCGCTTCCATGCGGCCCTGCGAGATCTCCGCCTGGTACGGCGTATACGCCGTGTACCACGCCGGGTTCTCCAGGATGTTGCGCAGGATGACGTTCGGCGTGTGCGTGCCGTAGTAGCCCTGGCCGATGAAGCTGCGGAACACCTTGTTCTTGCCGGCGATGGCGCGGATCTTCGCCAGCGCTTCCACTTCGGTCATGGCCGGCGGCAGGGCCAGCGGCGCGGCGGACTTGATCTGGCCCGGCACGATGGCGTCGGTCATCGACTCCAGCGAGTCGTGGCCGATCGCGCGCAGCATGTGCGCGATCTCGGCGTCGTTGGGGCCGATATGGCGCTCGATGAAAGCCTCGTGGTGCTCGAGGTCGCGCAGGGAGGGGGAAGCGGGCTTGGTCATGACAGGGGCGTCCGGAGTGCCTGAATACAGGCAGGACGTGCGTGCCGCACGTCAGGCGCCCCTCTGTCCTTTTGCCTGAGAGTTTGGAAGCTCGCGCTTCGTGCCCCTTCGGCGCCGGATCTAACCGGTCTCTCCAGAGTTGTTCCGCGGCGGCGGTGGTATGGGAGCCTGAGCGATTACGGGCGTTGCGCCTTCGGCAGCGGATATGTCCGCTTCTCCCACCGCGCCTTAAGGGGGCGATTATACCCAACCTGTGGTCCCTTCTCCCCTCCGGGGAGCACGCGGGGAGCGCACATGGATGTGCGCGGCTCTGAGGAGCGAGGAAGGTGGCGGCAGCCGGATGAGGGGCGGGTGCTCGCGGAAGAAGATCGACGAAGCGTCGCTTGCTTTTGTGCTCTCGCTTCACCGCTCCGTAGGCCCCCCTCACCCCAGCCCTCTCCCCGCAGGGGGGGCAGAAGCTTGGCGCCGTGGTGGTTTTAACGAAAACTTGCGCGTTCCCCCGGCGCGACGGAGTAGCGTTTGCCGGATCCCCTCATTCAGGTGCATCCATGCCCCATCCCCCGTTCCGCCTGCGCCAGCTCGACCACATCGTGCTGCGCGCCATCGACCCCGCGGCGCTTGAAGACTTCTACTGCCGCGTGCTCGGCTGCACGGTGGAGCGGCGGCAGGAGGCGATCGGCCTGGTGCAGCTGCGCGCCGGCGCCTCGCTGATCGACCTGGTCGGCATCGACGGCAAGCTGGGCCGCCTCGGCGGCGCGGCGCCCGGCGCGGAAGGCCACAACGTGGACCATATCTGCCTGGCGGTGGAGGGCTACGACGAGGCGGCCATCCGCGCCCATCTCGAAGCGCACGGCGTGCGCGTCGGCGAGAGCGGCTTGCGCTACGGCGCGGAGGGCGAGGGCCTCTCGCTGTATCTGTACGATCCGCAGGGCAACATGATCGAGCTGAAAGGGCCGCCGGCGCAGGCTTGAGCGGGGCGAGAGGCGGCGCATCGAAGGGGGCTTCATGCGTGGCGTGGTGCATCGGTGGTGCGGACGGGTGTGCGGACTGCTGGCGCTGGCCGGCATCCTGGCCGCCTGCGCGCCATCGGTACGCCGGCTGGCGCCGCCCGCGCCCGACGCCGCCCTGAGCGTGGCCAAGGCCGCGGCCATGGACGCCATGCGCCAGGCCTCGCCGGAACGCGCGGCGCGCGGCTGGCTGCGCTGCGCCGCGGGTGCGTATCGCGCGGCGCTGGCCGGCGGCGCGGTGGCGGACGAAGCCGCGGCGCTCGATACGCAATGCACCGGCCATCTGCTCGACTTCCTGCTGGCCACCGAAGACGAACGCTGGAAGGCGCGCACGCTGGACGTCGGCGGCGATCCGCTGGCGGTGCAGCTGGACGGGCTGTCGACGGATCTGGCCGGCGCCCCCATGTTCGTGCGCGCCGAGCGCATCCAGGTCTCCAGCCTGATGTTCGGCCAGCGCTTCGCCACCAACGGCTTCGGCGTGGCCCTGGTCGCGGCCACCCGGCGCTGCGAGGGCACGCCGCGCTGCCGCCTGTTCCCGCCGGAAGGCGTGACCCGCACGGCAGTGGCCTGGGTCGAGGCGGATGCGCAGGGCGGCACGCCGCGCCTGGTCTTTGCCGATCCGCTGAAGCGGGGCAGCCTGGCGATCGGCCCGCGCGAATACGTGCTGTCGATGGACACCACCGCGCCCTACGCGATGCTGGCCGATGCTTCCCAGCTCAAGCAGCTGGCGATCCGCAACCTGCTGGTCAACGGCCGCGACATCGGCGTGCGCGAGGGCGTGTACCTGCTGGAGGACTACGACCCCGGCAAGATCCCGGTGGTGATGCTGCACGGCCTGGGCGGCAGCCCGCTGGTGTGGGCGCGCCTGACCAACCGCATCCAGGGCACGCCGGCGCTGCGCTCGCGCTACCAGGTGTGGCACGTGGTGTACCAGACCAATGCGCCGGTGCTGCTGTCGCGCCTGCGCGTGCAGGGTTTTCTCGACCGCGCCTGGGCCGCGGTGGACCCGGCCGCGCACGACGCGGCGCGCGCGCACATGGTGCTGGTCGGCCACAGCATGGGCGGCATCATCGCGCGCCTGCTCAGCGCCGACAGCGGCGACGTGCTGTGGCGCGCCGCCTTCCTGGTGCCGGAGCAGCAGCTGCACGGCAATGCGGACGACATCGACACCATGCGGCGCGTGCTGCGCTTCACGCCGTATCCGGGCGTCGATACGGCGTTCTTTCTCGCCACGCCGCATCACGGCAGTCCGGCCACCGAGGATTTCTTCGGCCGTCTCGCCCAGCATCTGGTGAAGCCGGGCGGGCCCGAGCTGGATGCGATCGCGCGGCTGGTCAAGGCCAACCCCGACGGGATCCAGCCCGACCTGCTGCGCGCCTATCGCGAACGCGGCCTCAGCAGCATCAGCTCGCTGCGGCCGGATCAACCCGTGAGCCGCGCCGCCTGGTCGCTGCTGCCGGTGGCGGGCGTGCGCTACTACACCATCGCCGGCAGCCTGCCCGGCGAGGCGGTGCCGGGCGACGGCGTGGTGCCGCTGGAAAGCAGCTTCCTGCCCGGTGCGGTGTCCACCACCACGGTGACCTCGGGGCATCGCGTATACCGCAACGACGAGGCGATCAACCTGATCGTGAAGACGCTGGGCGAATCGCCGTAACGCTGCGCTTTACAGCTGGCTCATGCCGCCGTCGACCACGATCTCGGTGCCGACGATAAAGGCCGATTCCGGCGCGGCCAGATGCAGCACGGTCGAAGCCAGTTCCTCCGAGGTGCCGAAGCGGCCCAGCGGCACCTGGTTCTGGATCTGCGCGGCGGTGCTCTCCAGCGTGGCGGCATCCAGGCCCAGCTTGCCGTACAGCGGCGTGCCGATCGGGCCGGGGCTGATCACATTGACGCGGATGCCCTGCGCCAGCAGTTCGCCCGACAGCGTCTTCGCCAGCGAGATCAGCGCGGCCTTGCTGGCGGCATACACCGACGAGGCCGGCATGCCGATATGCGCATTGATCGAGCCGTTCAGCACGATGGACGCGCCGCGGTTCAGCAGCGGCAGCAGCGCCTGGATCTGGAAATACGCGCCCTTGACGTTGATGTCGAACATCTCGTCCCAGAAGCTTTCCTGCACCTCGGCAAACGCAGCGAAGCGCGCGATGCCGGCGTTGATGAAGACCGCATCCAGGCGGACGGCTTGCCCGGCCAGCGTAGCGGCGAGCTGGCGCGCGGCGGCGACGTTGCCCGCGTCGTTGCGTACGGCCAAGGTGCCATCGCCGATCTCGGCGGCGGCCCGTTCCAGCGCGGCCGCGTCGCGGCCGGTAATGACCACGCGCGCGCCTTCGGCGGCGAAGGCTTTCGCGGCGGCGAGGCCGATGCCGCTGCTGCCGCCGGTGACGAGAACGGTCTGGTGGGCGAAACGATTCATGGCGTGTCTCCAGTGAGTGGGTGTTCAACTGGAACAGATGCTGCGCCTGCGGCCCGCCGGTGCCGTGCCGGCGCTTCGACGGAAACGTTCGACGGCATCGAACGTGTTGCCGTAGCATCGCTGCGCACCGCAAGGGGAGACGCCATGCTGTCGGACGACGAACTGGCCCTGCTGGAAGCCATCCGCGAAAGCGGCAGCCTGTCGCGTGCGGCGGCGCGGCTGGGCAAGGCGCCTTCCACCGTGTCGCATGCGGCACGCCAGCTGGAAGCGCGCTTCGACGCGCTGCTGTTCGACCGCCGCCGCTACCGCCTGCAGCTGACGGTTGCCGGCCAGTTGCTGGCGCAGGAAGCGGCTCGGCTGGCGCTGGAAAGCGCGCGCCTGGGCCGGCGCGTGAAGCAGGTGGCCAGCGGCTGGGAAGACCGGCTGTGGATCGTCACCGACGAGCTGCTGGAATTCGCCACCCTGCTGCCGGTGATCCGCGCCTTCGATGCACTGGCCTCGGGCGTGAGCCTGCGTGTCACCCACGAAGTGCTGGGCGGCACCTGGGAAGCCCTGCGCGACGGCCGCGCCGACGTGGTGGTCGGCGCCACCAACGAGCCGCCGTCGATGCCGAACCTGCAATGGCGCGAACTCGGTGCGCTGGAATGGGTGTTCGCCGTGTCGCCGCGGCACCCGCTGGCGAAGGCCAAGGAACCCTTGGCACGCGAAGCGATCCAGGCCCACCGCGCCGTGGTGGTGGCCGACACCTCGCGCCAGTCGGCCGGGCGTGCCTACGGCCTGCAGGGCGGCCAGCCGGTGCTGGCCGTGCCCAGCATGCAGGCCAAGATCCTGGCCCAGCGCGACGGGCTGGGCGTGGGCTGGCTGCCGAAGCAGCGCGTGGCTTCGCTGCTCCGGCGCGGCGAGCTGGTGGCCCGGCGCACCGCCGATCCGCGCGAGCCGAACACGCTCTACGTCGCCTGGCGCGGCGACCACGAAGGCCGCGCCGTGGCCTGGTGGCTGGAGCAGTTCGCGCAGCCGCGGCTGGCAAAGCGGCTGGTCGACGGGGTGGACGCGTTCGCCGAAGGCTGATGCCACCCAGGCAACCTTTCCCGGCCGCCACGGTACCCACAGCCAGCCGACGTCCATGGGTCGCCGCCGCGAGGCCATCGATCACGTGCATACCGGGGCGCAGTACCACCAGCGGTTCATGTCTTCCCCGCGCGACCTGGCGGTGCGCGAGAGGTTTCAGCGGATGGCGCTGGGCCTGCTGGCCACCGGTGACGACATCCTGGATTTCGGCGCCGGTACCGGTATCGACGCGAAAGCCTACGCCGCGCACGGGCACCGGACCTTCGTCTACGAACCCGCGGAGCCGATGCGTGAGTATCTGCACATCCATTGCCGCGACGAGCTCGCCGGCGGAAGCGTGATCGAACTCGGCTCATCGCTGGGCTGCAAGGTGCGGGCGGTCACCGCCAACTTTGCCGTGTTCAATCATTTCGCCGATCACACGGCGCTGTTCGCGCAGTTGTCGGGCGTGCTGGGCGAAGGCGGCTTCGTGCTGGCGAACATGCTCAATCCTTATTACCTGGGCGACGCGCGCTACGGCTGGTGGCGCCGGAATCTGCCGAAGCTGTTGCGCCATGGCCGCTATACCTTCGATACCGCCAGCGGCGTGCACCGGTTTGCGCCGGGCGTGGTGGCGCGCGCGGCGGCGCCGTATTTCCGGCTGGAACGGCTCGCGCCGCGCGGTCCGGGGATGCTGGTGAAGCTGTATATGTTTTTGCTGTTCCGGCGCGTCTGAGATGTGGAAGGACTGGGTCAGGCCGTTCGTACGCCCCTTGCCGCAGTGGTCGGCGGTGGGCGTGGTGCCGGCAGCGCCGCTGGTGACGGCGGCGCTGCGCTGGGATGGACAGGCGGTGGACGTGACGGCGGATCACACCGTGGCGTCGCTGCATCCGCTGACCATCGCCAGCAGCGTCGACGGCGGCGCGCGTCCTGTTCTCGAATACCGCGACGGCGCGAGCGGGCGCCTGCTCGGCAGGCTGCAGCTGGTCCGCGACAGTTCGCTGGCCGCCGGGGTGGCGCCGTTGGCGTTCTATCGCGTCGAAGCCGGTGAGCATCGTTGCCTCGCCTGGCCGCTGCGTCCGTGGAATGCGTGGCTGCAGAACCGCGGCATGGCAAAGCATGCGGCGTCGAATCACCTGAACATGCCGCCGGCCGCCGCGCAGCAGTTGATGATCGCGTATCTGTGTCCGAGGCCGGTGGTGCTGGTTTCGGTGGCGGCGGAGGAGCACCGCAATATCTTTCCCATGGACCTGATCGGGCCGCTGGAGCGCAGCGGCTTGTACTCGCTGGCGCTGCGCAGCACCAATGTGTCGGAACCGGTGCTGCGCGACGTGCGCAAGGTGGCGCTGTCGCATGTTCCGGCCGCCATGAAGGGCATGGTCTACAAGCTCGCCGTGCATCACCGGCAGCCGCCGCAGGATTGGAACGGCTTGCCGCTGCCCATGCGGCCGTCCAGGGAATTCGGCATTCCTGTGGTGGCCGGGGCGCTGCGCATCCAGGAGCTGGCGCTCGTGCACAGCCAGATCATCGGTTCGCACACCTTCTTCCTTGCGCGCACCATCAGCAGCGAGGACCGCGAAGAAGCCGCCCAGCTGCATCACACCGCGGGTTTTCACCAGGCCTACCGGCGCCGGCGGCACCAAGCCTTGCCGGAGGCATAGCGTGTGGATGGCATCGCGCGGACGGGCACCCAGAAGCCAGCTTGGATCCAGGCGTTGCGCGGTGTCGCCGCGTTCATGGTGGTGATGGTTCACAGCTGCAGCATGTGGACGGGCACGGCGATAGGCAGGGCGGTCGCCCATCAGGTGCTTCTGCCGATGGCGATGGGCGTGGATCTGTTCTTCATCATCAGCCGCTTCCTGATGGTATGGGCCACGCGCGATTTCGATGGAAGTAAGGCTTACGCCTGGCAATTCCTGGTCAAGTGCTTTGCCATGATCTGGCCCTTGCTGGCTGTGATGACGCCCGTGGCTCTGGTGGTGGAACACGCTACGGCAGACTGCTCGATCGCACGCTGGTGCTTTCGTATCTGGAAGGACTCGCCTTTGTGCCGCACGATCCCGCCGCATCCGGCATCTATTTCAGCATGGCCGTGGGCGTGGCCTGGACGCTGTGCTTCGAGTGGTATTTCTATCTGGTGTTCGGGGCGGCGATGTTGTTCGGGCGGTGGCGCTACCTGACCATGGCCGCATGGTTCGCCTTGACCTTGCTGGCGATCTCGCTGTACCGCAGCGGCTACACACTGCATATGGGAGAGCAGCCGGTGGTGGCGTTGCTTTATGGTTCGCGCATCGATATCCGTTCCGTAGCGAAGATCATCCGCGATGACGGCAGTCGGCTTGGCGATGCTGTGGATCGCCTGGCAGCCGCTGCACATTGTGAATTTCTTCGGTCCGCAAGGCTGGGGCGCGCCGCTGGCGATCGAGTTCGCCGGCATCGCGCTGCTGGCCGGGACCGACCCGATTCGGGTTCCGCGCTGGAGCGTATGGATGGGTGGTATCTCGTACTCGCTCTAGCTGGTGTATGTGTATGTGTTCGAGCTGCTGCAGCGTGTGGCTGCCGCGATGCCATTGGATCATCTGGCATTTGAAATTGTGTTGTTCGCTATGCGTCAGGTAATTGCGATGATCTGCGCTGGGGTGCTGTTCCGCTTGGTGGAAACACCACTTTCCATATGGGGGCATAAGCGATTGCCGCGGCTCTGCCTGGTGGAAAGAGGCAGCGCGGCGAGCTTGCCGATCGGCTCATCCTAGGCGCAGATATGGCTCCGGCCAAATCAATCGAGTACTCCGATCGCCATTCGATAGAAAGTGAAATTTATGTGAATTTTGTTGCGTACTTTGCAGTGCTACCCGCTTCATTCGAATGGTTCAAGCGACCCCTATCACGATTTCACTAGCCGCTGCCGTTTTGTCCGCAGAGCGTTATAGTCTTCTTCGTCGAAAGGAGGCCTTCGAGTAATGGGAAGGCAAAAGGACGGGGGATTCATGGAACCAGTGCATGGGCAGGCCGCGTCCGCGGTCGGTGAAGAGCAGTCCATTTTTCAGAGCAATTTGCCGCTTGCAGAGAAGCTAGAGCGAGCTCGCGTCGAGTTGCTTGATTTATCAGCGCGCAACCGTTTGCTTAGTATGCCCCGGGGTGCTCGAGGTGGCCGCTCCATCGAAGTCATCGATGAGAAAGCCGGCGAGATATTCCGCTTGCTAGTCCGAGAAGGAAAGACGTTTACCTTCGTGGCGGGGCGTGCCGCAGAAATCAAGGACAAGGCGCCTGAAAGTGCGGACGGAATCTCCGCAGAAGCCGCTTCGGACAAAATGCCGATCGAGCCCGACGAGATCGAGGAACTCGCGCAACCTGACGATGATAGTACGGACGAGCGGGGTGTTTTGCGTCGGCACGCCGATACGCGTCTGCAAACGCGCTTGACCAGCAAGGGACTCCAAAAGCGCCTCCTGGAACTCTACCTGGATGCGCGCACGTTAGAGGAAGAGCAGGGTGTCAATGTGCTGTTCCTGGCAATCGGTGCCTTGAAGTGGGTCGATCCCAATAACGCAGAGAACGTTCGTTATGCGCCGCTGCTATTGATTCCAGTGCAGCTCGATCGCGGCAACGCTGGTGAGCGCTTCAATCTGAAGGTCAGGCAGGAGGATTTTGCGTCCAACTTGTCGCTCGAGGCTTATCTCGACCGGGTGCACGCCCTGCGCATGCCGGCCTTTGAGGCAAGCGATACGTTTGACCCGCTCGATTACATGGAGCAGGTACGAAAGAGCATCGAGACGAAGGAGACATGGGAGGTATTGCCCGACCATATGTCGGTGGGGTTTTTCTCCTTCGCGAAATTCTTGATGTATCGAGACCTCGATCAAGCGGTCTGGCCCAAGGGGGCCACGATAGGCGACCATCCGCTGGTCCGCTCGCTGCTCGCGGATGGTTTTGCTGGCGGAGAGGACCTCGCACATGAAGACGCCAATATCGATGCGCTGATCCCGCCATCCGAAATGCTCCATATCCTGGATTGCGACAGCTCACAGGCGCTCGCGATTCACGAAGTACGACGGGGTAAGAACCTGGTTATCCAGGGGCCGCCGGGTACAGGTAAAAGCCAGACGATCGCAAACATCATCGCTGCAGCGGTCAAAGATGGGAAAAGCGTGCTCTTTGTGGCCGAGAAAATGGCCGCACTGGACGTTGTGAAGCGCCGTCTTGATGACAAAGGTGTCGGTGACGCCTGCCTGGAGCTGCACAGCAATAAAGCCAACAAGCGCGCTGTATTGGATGAGCTTCGGCGCACCTGGGAATTGGGTGCGCCCAAGGTTGCGGATCCGGGAAGCTTGTTTGCGCGCCTGACCGAGGCGCGCGACAGCCTCAATGCGCACGCACGGAATCTGCATGCCGTCGATTCAACATCAGGACTATCTCCGTTCCAAGTCATTGGGCACTTGGTCCGCCTGCGTGAGCAGGGTGAACGCCCGAACGACATTCAACTGGAGAATCCGGAGCAATGGGGTAAGGATGGCTTCGTCGCGCGCCAGGATTTGTTGGCTGATTTAGCGAGCCGCGTGATCGAAATCGGTCGGCCAGCGGATCATACCTGGGTCGGCGTGGGGTTGGCTGCCATCTCGCCAATGGATGCCGAGCGTCTGGTCGCGCGTGTCCAGCAACTCCTGGACCGGGTCTTGGCGGCGCAGCAGCAGTTCGCCACGGCTGCTGAGTTACTAGAGCTCGAGCAGCCGCTGCGTTTGTCCGACGTTCCTCCCCTGGTGGAGCTGCTCCAGCGCATCGCGGTGGCGCCGAAGCTATCCGCGCAGGCCATGGGGCATGACGCTTGGCAAAGCCCCGAATCCATTCGGCATCTGCTCGAACTGGGTCAACGATATGCGGCACAGCGAGAGGCCCTGGCTGGCCGAATTGTCGAGAGTGCGTGGGATGCCGACGTCGGCGATATCCTTCAGGCCCTCACGGAGCTTCCAGAAACTTTCAGCACAGAGCAGTTCCAGCGTCTAGCCCGTATATCCGAAGAACTGCCCCGCTTGTTGGCCGAAGCCGCGGCGCTCGCTCGCCTACTGGGACGAGAGCCAGGATCTTCGTTTGGGGATTTCCAGACGTTGGTCCGTATCGGTGAACGCGTAGCGTCGGCGCCACCTGCCAGCCCGGAAACATTCGCGTCCGATCTGTGGAACGGTGGAGTAGAACGCGCCGGAGAGGTCGCTCAAGCAGTAGCCGACTTTGAGGTTGCCAAGACCACCATCGGAGCTCAGTTGACAGAGATGGCGTGGTCCCTCAGCCTGGCCCCGGCGCGAGCCACTTTGGCGTCGCGTGGCACGAGCGTTTTTCGTTTCCTGAGTGGTGAATGGCGTGCAGCCAATCGATTGGTAGGTTCTGTTCTAGCAACGCCGAACCAGCCGCTACCTGTCGTATTGGGATTGCTGGATGCCCTGGCCAAAGGGCAGGAGGCGAAGAAGCAGATCGAAGCAGAAGACGGTTTTGGGCGCAGCGCGTTTGGTGATGACTGGCGCGGTATGCGGTCACAGTCAGCGCCGCTCTTGGCGCTGGTCGAATGGATGCGCTCGCTGAAAGGGCTGGGTGCCGAACCACGGTTGATTGCTTCGCGCAGCCCGGAGAAAGCCGAAGTGGCAGCGCGTGCCAAGCAATTGTCGGCCGTCTGTTTGCAGGTCGAGCGTGGTCTGAAAGAAGTTTGGGACGACCTTGGGGTGGCGCGGAACTCCGTGTTTGGCGACGTGGCCGCGGTGGAGCGTGCCGATGTGAGTTCGCTGCTCCGGCTCGCGGTGCGATATACGCGTGCACATTCGGCTGCAGACGCACTGATTCCCACTGGAATCGCCAATGCAGGTGATGTCCGTACTGTTTTGGCGGCGTTGGCTGCCGGTCAGCGCGATCGCCAGGCTGTGCGTGAAGGTTTTGCGCTAGGACGGTCTGCCTTTGACGGTGAGTGGCAAGCGGAGCACTCAAATTGGGTGGCGCTCCAATCTGTTGCAGACTGGATTGGTCAGAACCCTGACATTCGAGCCTTAGCTGGTCGAGTGGGTGAGCGAGAGCTATTAGTGCCTCGCGCCAAGGTGCTGGCGGCATCGCAGGCGCTTATTCAAACCACTCTCAAAGGATTAGCTGACGAGCTCCAGTTGGACCTGGAAGCCTCCATTGGTGGCACGATTCTGGATGCACGGATTGAAGTGCTTGTCTGGCGGCTGCGACGCTGGGGCGAAGAACACGAGCAGCTCTTCCGCTGGGTGAACTACCGAGATCGTTCGGCCCGAGCTCGAGCTCAGGGCTGCGGCGATTTAGTGGCGCGCCTGGATGATGGCCGACTTGCGCCGGATGCGCTGGCTTCTGCATTCGAGATGGCCTACTTCGAGGCGACCTATGCACGTATGGTGCGCCTGGAGCCCGATCTGGCTCGCTTCGATGGGGCGACCCATGGGCGCCTTGTGCAGGAGTTTGCAGCGTTGGATCGGCAGCGGATCGTTGCCGCGAGCGCAGAAGTGGTGCGCGCACATTATCAGAACGTTCCGCCTCGGGATGGCGGGGCGCTGGGACCGCTCGGCGTATTGCGAGGCGAGATTCAGAAAAAGAAAGGCCATATATCGCTGCGCAAACTGGTAGAGAGGGCTGGGCCTGCGCTACGAGCGCTGAAGCCGGTGTTCATGATGAGTCCTCTGTCCGTTGCGCAGTTCCTCGTGCCGGGTGCGATGGAGTTCGACCTACTGGTGATGGATGAAGCCAGTCAGATTCAGCCCGTTGATGCCTTAGGGGCGATCGCGCGGTCTAGGCAGGTGGTTGTGGTCGGAGATCCCAAGCAGCTACCGCCCACCGCATTCTTCGCCAAGATGACCTCGAGCAACGAGGACGAGGATGACGATGGGGCGACCGCAGTCGCCGATATCGAGAGCATCCTCGGTCTTTTCACCGCGCGTGGTCTGCCGACCCGGATGCTGCGGTGGCATTACCGCAGCCGTCACCAGTCGTTGATTGCAGTGAGCAATCGGCAGTTCTATGAGAACAAGCTTTTTATCGTGCCGAGTCCTTATACGGCGCAGGGTGGAAGGGGCCTCAGGTTTCACCATATCCATGAAGGTCTGTTCGATGCGGGCAACAAGCGCAATAACCTGATCGAAGCGAAGGCGGTGGCGCAGGCGATCATCGCTCATGCACGCACCTACCCGAAGCTGTCCCTGGGTGTAGCAGCCTTCTCCGCCGCTCAACGTCGCGCCATCATCGATGAACTCGAACTTCTGCGCCGTGGGTTGCCGCCCGAGGTTGAGGAATTCTTCAAGGCGCATCGTTCGGAGCCGTTCTTCGTCAAGAATCTGGAAAATGTCCAGGGTGATGAGCGTGACGTCATTTTTATCTCCGTCGGATATGGCCGATCGGTGCCTAACGGGCGAGTGCCTATGCGTTTTGGCCCATTGGGTACGGCTGGTGGCGAGCGGCGCCTGAATGTCCTGATTAGCCGCGCCAAACAGCGATGCGACGTGTTTGCTTCCATGACGGACGAGGACATCGACCCGGCCTATGCCGCAGAGCGCGCAGGCGTCAACGCGTTCCGCATATTTCTCCAATATGCCCGCACGGGGCGCTTGTCGATGGCCGAGGTTACGGGGCGCGACCATGACAGCGTATTCGAGGCTCAGGTGGCCAACGCGTTGCGAACGAGGGGCTACGAGGTCCAGGCGCAGGTAGGTTTAGCCGGCTTCTTCATTGATCTGGCCGTTCTTGATGCCGATCGGCCGGGGCGATTCCTGCTGGGTATTGAATGTGATGGTGCGGCATACCACAGTGCCCGTTCGGCCCGGGATCGCGATCGGCTACGGCAGGCCATTCTGGAAGAGCACGGTTGGGCCATTCATCGGATTTGGAGTACGGATTGGTTCCAGCGGCCGACTGAACAGCTGGACATGTTGATTCGTCGCATCGAAACCCTTAAGGCTGAATTCGATGAGTTGCGAGAGGACGTGGCACTCACTGAGCAATTGGACGCAGAGGCGCCCTATGTGGAGCGCGAAGCGGTCACCGATGAGGAGGATGCCGCCGGCTTTGCACCCTATGAAGAAGTGGCTTTGGTACGGCCGCGTCATCTGATTGGAGAGTTGCATGAGGCACCGCCGGGAGCATTGACGGAGTTGGTGATCCAAGTGGTCGATGTGGAAGGGCCGGTGCACCGCGATCATGTCATTACTCGGATGCGGGAAGCCTGGGGTCTGAAGCGGGCTGGCGGTCGAATAGAAGATGCGGTCGTGCGGTCCATAGATATCGCAATAGCGATGGGGCGAATCGCTCGCTCAGGGCAGTTCTTGTCTGCTCCGAATCGTATGCCGGTGCCGCGTGATCGCTCCGGGGTCAATGCCATCGCCCTTCGTCGTGCTGACATGCTTCCGCCTGCGGAGATCGAAGTAGCAACCCTCCAGCTGATTGAAAGGAGTTTTGGTGCGACACGAGATCAGGTTATTCAGGCGGTGTCGCGTGGTTTTGGTATTCGTAATACGAGTAGCCAGGTTCGAGGTGTTCTTGAGCAGGTTGTCGACTCCATGGTTGGTAGGCGGCAACTGAGGGAGGTCGCAGGGGTGTTGACGACGACTGATAGTCCGGGACAGTCATTGGGGCAAAGGGAGTAATGGTGGCTATCACCCGTCTGTTGCCGTGAGCACTTTGGCTGTGACAAGACTGCGTTGGGCCATCCCTTGAGGATGCGATCCTGGCGGGCTCGTTGATAGATAACGATGCCATCCGGGAGCCCCGAAACGACGAAGCCCGCCTTTCGGCGGGCTTCGTTTACAATTGGTGCCCAGGAGAGGACTCGAACCTCCACGGTTTTACCCGCTAGTACCTGAAACTAGTGCGTCTACCAATTCCGCCACCTGGGCAGGTGTCCCGCGCCGCGCTAAGCGAGCTGCGTGAGCCGCGTAGATTAGGGATGGAGCTGTGGGTTGTCAACTATTCTTTTACCGATTCTTCATCGCGCTTCGTCGGACCGACGCAGCGCCTTTCATCAAGGCTGATAAGTGACCCGAAAAAAACAGGACCAGCCGGCTAGCCCCGGCAAACCGAAGACCGCCAACCGCCCGGCGCAGCCCGGCAAGGCGGCGCCCGCGCCGCGCAAGCGCGCCGACGCAGCGCGCGGCGCTTCCGACCCGCACGCCGAGCGCGAGGCCCAGCGCTACGAGCGCCCGATACCCAGCCGCGAGGCGATCCTCGCCCTGCTCACCGAGCGCGGCGAGCTGCTGAGCGAGGCGCGCATCGCCGAAGCACTGCAGCTGCACGACGAATACGACCTGCACGCGCTGCGCAAGCGCCTGGGCGCGATGGTGCGCGACGGCCAGCTGCTGCTCGGCCGCCGCGGCGGCTATGCGCCCAGCAACAAGCTCGACCTGATCGCCGGCCAGGTGCTGGCCAATGCCGAGGGCTACGGTTTCCTGCGCCCGGACGACGGCACCGAAGACCTCTATCTGTCGCCGCAGCAGATGCGCCAGGTGCTGCACGGCGACCGCGTGCTGGCCAGCGTGGTCGGCCTGGACCGGCGCGGCCGCAAGCAGGGCGCCATCGTCGAAGTGCTGCAGCGCCGCTCGCCGCGGCTGGTCGGCCGCGTGGTGATGGAGAACGGCGTGACCATGGTGGCGCCGGACGACCGCCGCGTGCACCAGGACATCATGATCAAGCCCGGCCAGAACCAGGGCGCGCGCAACGGCCAGATCGTGGTGGTGGAAATCACCGACCCGCCGACGCCGCACCGCGGCCCGATGGGCAACATCCTGGCCGTGCTGGGCGAGCGGCTGGAACCTTCGCTGCTGGTGGAGATGGCGATCGCCAGCTACGACCTGCCGCGCGAATGGCCGCCGGAAGTGACGCGCGAGGCCGCCCAGGTCGAGCCGCAGGTGACCGCCGCCGAGCGCGAGGGCAGGGTGGATCTGCGCTCGCTGCCGCTGGTGACCATCGACGGCGCCGACGCGCGCGACTTCGACGACGCCGTCTACGCCGAACCCAAGCGCGGCGGCGGCTACCGCCTGGTGGTGGCGATCGCCGACGTCTCGCATTACGTGCCGGTGGGCAGCGCGCTGGACCGCGAGGCCTACGAGCGCAGCACGTCCACCTATTTCCCCGGCTTCGTGGTGCCGATGCTGCCGGAGACGCTGTCCAACGGCATCTGCTCGCTCAACCCGAAGGTCGAGCGCCTGTGCATGGTGTGCGACATGACGGTGGACGACGAGGGCGAAGTGATCCGCTCGAAGTTCTACAGCGCCGTGATGTACTCGCATGCGCGCTGCACCTACGACCGCGTGTGGCAGGCGATCGGCCTGAACGATGCGGACGCGCGCCACGAGCTGGCCGACGTGCTGCCGCAGCTGGAGAACCTGCACGGCCTGTACAAGCTGCTGGCCGCGCAGCGCAAGCGCCGCGGCGCGATCGACTTCGAGACGCCGGAGGTCAAGTTCCGCCTGGACAACACCGGCGACGTGGTGGCGATGGGCGCCACCGAGCGCAACGACGCGCACAAGCTGATCGAGGAATGCATGATCGCCGCCAACGTGCAGGCGGCCATGTTCCTGGAGAAGAAGAAAATCCCCGCGCTGTTCCGCGCCCACGAGCAGCCGCCGGAAGAGAAGTACGAGGACGTGCAGCAGTTCCTGCGCGAGTTCAAGCTGCGCCTGCCGCCGCTGGACGAAGTGACGCCCGGCGATTTCGCCGACGTGCTGCGCATGGTCAAGGACCGCCCCGAGCGCGAACTGGTGCAGTCGGTGCTGCTGCGCGCGCAGAGCCTGGCCGCCTACCAGCCGGACAACCGCGGCCACTTCGGCCTGGCGCTGGAGGCCTACGCGCATTTCACCTCGCCGATCCGCCGCTATCCGGACCTGCTGGTGCACCGCGCGATCCGCTATGCGGTGGAAGGCGGCAAGCCGGCCGACTACGTGTACAGCCCCGCGCAGATGGCGGCGATGGCCTTGCATTGCTCGCAGCGCGAGCGCCGCGCCGAGGAAGCCGAGCGCGACGTGGACGAGCGCTACAAGTGCGCGTGGATGTCCAAGCACGTGGGCAGCGAGTTCGACGGCACCGTTACCGGCGTCACCTCGTTCGGCCTGTTCGTGGAGCTGAAGGAGTCGAAGGTGTCCGGCCTGGTGCATATCAGCCAGCTGTCCAACGACTACTACCACTTCGACCCGATCCGCCACCTGCTGAAGGGCGAACGCAGCGGCGCGCAGTTCCGCCTGGGCGACCACGTGCGCGTGCAGGTGCTGCGCGCCAGCCTGGAGGACCGCAAGATCGACTTTCGCCTGGTCGGCAAGAGCGAGCCCTTCGTGCCGCCGCGCGCCGCGCGCGCCTACGACTACGCGCAGGCCGGCGAGCGCTATTCGCTGCCCAAGCTGCCGAAGCCTCCCGCGGGCGGCGAGCGCAAGACGGCGCCGTCGCGCGATAATGCGCGCGATGCGGCGCCGCCTTCGCGTTTCTCCAAGGGCGGCGCCAAGGCGAAAACCGCGGGCGGCGCCAAGGCCGGCAAGAGCAAGGCCGGCGCACCGCGCAAGAGCGGGCGTCCGTCCGCGAAACCTAAAGGCAAGCGATGAGCGAGAGTTGGATCGTCGGGATCAACCCGGTCGAAGGCGCGTTGAGCAACGACGCCGAACGCGTGCGCGAAGTGCTGGTCGAGAACGGCCAGCGCAATGCGCGCGTGCATGAACTGGCCGAGCGCGCCAAGGCGCTGCGCATTCCGGTGCACCACCGTCCGCGCGAGCAGCTGGACAAAGTGGCGGGCGAGGCGCGCCACCAGGGCGTCGTCGCGCGCTACGAGGCGCCGCCGATGGCGAACGAGGGCGACCTGCCCGAGCTGCTGGAGCAGGCCGGGCCGGATGCGCTGGTGCTGGTGCTGGACGGCGTCACCGACCCGCACAACCTCGGCGCCTGCCTGCGCAGCGCGGCGGCGGCCAAGGTCACCGCGGTGGTGGTGCCGAAGGACCGCGCGGTCGGCCTCACGCCGGTGGTGCGCCGCGCCTCGGCCGGCGGCGCCGACCGCGTGCCGCTGGTGGCCGCCACCAACCTGGCGCGCGCGCTGCGCACGCTGAAGGACGCCGGCGTGTGGATCACCGGCCTGGCCGGCGACACCGAAACCTCGATCTACGACATCGACCTGAAGGGCCCGGTGGCCCTGGTGCTCGGCAGCGAAGGCGAGGGCATGCGCCGCCTCACGCGCGAGACCTGCGACTTCCTGGCGCGCATCCCGATGCCAGGCTCGATGGAAAGCCTCAACGTCTCCGTCGCCACCGGCGTGGTGCTGTTCGAGGCGCTGCGCCAAAGGAGTGCGAAACGATGAATATCCTGTGGCACGACTGGGCCGGCTATCTCGGCGTGGTGCTGGTGCTGCTGGCCTTCCTGCTGCTGCAGGCGCGCAAGCTGCACGGCAACGGGCTGGTGTACCAGCTGATGAATGTGCTGGGCGCGCTGGGCGTGATGCTGTCCCTGCTGTTCGGCAGCTTCAATGCATCGGCCTTCGTGATGCAGCTGGCCTGGATGGTGATCGGCATCTATGGCATCGCCAACAGTGCGCGCGTGCGGCGCGAGCTAAAGGACGTGGAGCGGCGCATCAGCTGAATGGCGGGTCAGGAGGCGGAGCGCGCGGCTTGGTAGAATGCGCGGGCTCCGGCCTTCCGCCGGCTTGCGGGGACGGCCCCGCTCGTATCCTCACCCGCGGGGACGGCCCCGCAGCGTCGGATGCGGTCCGCATGCGCAAGGCATGCGTCGATCGGCTCCCAAGGAGTCCATCATGCCCTGGATCTATCTTGTGCTCGCCGGCCTGTTCGAGATCGGCTGGGCAATCGGCCTGAAATACACCGAAGGCTTCACCCGCCCGTGGCCCACCGTGGGCACGTTGGCGGCGATGACTGTCAGCATCGTCCTGCTCGCGCTGGCGGTGAAGACCTTGCCGATCGGTACGGCCTACGCGGTGTGGACCGGCATCGGCGCGGTCGGCGCGGTGATCCTCGGCATCGTGCTGTTCGGCGATCCGGCGACGCCGGCGCGGTTGTTGTGCGTGGCGTTGATCTTTGTCGGGATCATCGGCCTGAAGCTCACCGGCGGCGCACACTGAGCGACGTCATCCGGCGTAGGTTGGGGTGAGCCGCAGGCGAACCCCAACGTGGCCGGGTGCATCGCATTGTTGGGGTTCGCCTATGGCTCACCCCAACCTACGCAACGAAAAAGCGGCCCGCCTTACTCGCGATCGCCCAGCTTGGTGATCTCGGGGCTGGAGGTGAAGTCGCGCTTGCTGCGCTGCGTGGTCAGCGGCTCGCCGTGCACCTGGAACCAGATGTTCTCGGCGATATTGGTGGCGTGGTCGCCGATGCGCTCGATGTTCTTGGCCATGAACAGCAGGTGCGTGCACGGCGTGATGTTGCGCGGGTCTTCCATCATGTAGGTGAGCAGCTGGCGGAAGTAGCCGGTGTAGGCCTCGTCCAGCAGGGCGTCGTCCTTCCACACCTGGTAGGCGCGTTCGGCGTCGCGGTCGCGGTAGGCCACCAGCACTTCGCGCACTTCGCCGGCGGCCAGCTCGGCCAGGTAGCCCAGGCCGTTGGTGGGAGCGATGGGCGCCACCATCGACAGCGGGATGGAGCGCTTGGCCACGTTGGCGGCGTAGTCGCCGATGCGCTCGATGTCGGCGGCGATGCGCAGCGCGGCGAACACGTTGCGCAGGTCGCCGGCGATCGGCGCGCGCAGCGCCAGCAGGCGCACCACGTCGTGGCTGATTTCCTGTTCGAGCTGGTCGATAGCGTCGTCGTTGGCGACTACGCGCTGGGCGGCGCGCTCGTCGCGGCGCTCGACCACGTCGATGGCCGATTCCAGCTGCGTCACGGCCAGTTCGCCCATGCGCACGATCTCGCCGGTGAGGCGGGCGAGTTCGTCGTCGTAGCTCTTGATGATGTGTTCTTTCGAGGTGCCGGTCATGGGGCGGGTCCTGTTATAGGGGAACGGGGAACAGGGAATGAGGAACCTATGGGTTGATGCGGGAGTGAAGCTTGCGGCTCACTTGCATGTTCCCCGGTTCCCGTTTCCTGTTCCCGGCTTACATCAACCGAAACGTCCGGTGATGTAATCCTCAGTCTGTTTCTTGCCGGGCTTGGTAAAGATCTGTTCCGTGCGGTCGAACTCGATCAGCTCGCCCAGGTACATGAACGCGGTGAGGTCCGAACAGCGGGCCGCCTGCTGCATGTTATGGGTGACGATGACGATGGTGTACTCGCTCTTGAGCTCTTCCACCAGCTGTTCGATGCGGCCGGTGGCGATCGGGTCCAGCGCCGAGGTGGGCTCGTCCAGCAGCAGCACTTCGGGCTTCAGGGCGATGCCGCGGGCGATGCACAGGCGCTGCTGCTGGCCGCCGGAGAGGCCGAGCGCGTTCTGCTTGAGCTTGTCCTTCACCTCGTCCCACAGCGCGGCGCTGCGCAGCGCCTGCTCCACGCGGATCTCCATGTCGGCGCGCGACAGGCGCTCGTGGTGGCGGATGCCGTAGGCCACGTTCTCGAAGATGGTCATCGGGAACGGCACCGGCTTCTGGAACACCATGCCGACCTTGCTGCGCAGCTTGTTCATCGAATAGCGCGTGTCGAGGATGTTCTCCTCGTCGAGCATGATCTCGCCCTTGGCTTCGAGCTTCGGGTAGATCGCATAGATGCGGTTGAAGATGCGCAGCAGGGTGGACTTGCCGCAGCCGGAGGGGCCGATGATGGCGGTGACCTTCTTCTCCGGGATGTCCATGTTGATGCCTTTCAGCGCATGGAACCCGTTGTAGTAGAAATTCAGGTCACGCACGCGCAGCTTGGTCGGCGCCAGCGCGGCGGCGGGCTGCGGATGAATGCCGGCGGCGGCGGACTCAGTCATGGGACACCTTGTTGCGGGAGAGGATCAGGCGGGAAAGCAGGCTCAGCGCGAGCACGAACATGGTGATGACGAAGGCGCCGGCCCAGGCGATCGCGTTGATCGCCGGATCCGGGTCCTTGGTGTACTCGTAGATCGCCTGGGGAAGGCTCGGCATCTTGTCCATCGGGTTGAAGGTCAGGAAGTTGTTGCCGAACGCGGTGAACAGCAGCGGCGCGGTCTCGCCGCTGATGCGCGCCAGCGCCAGCAGCACGCCGGTGATGATGCCCGAGCGCGCGCCGCGCATCAGGATCTGCATGGTCAGCTTCCACTGCGGGATGCCCAGCGACAGCGCCGCCTCGCGCAGGGTGGACGGCACCAGGCGCAGCATTTCGTCGGTGGTGCGCACGATCACCGGCAGGGCGATCAGCGCCAGCGCGATGCCGCCGGCCAGGCCGGAGAACGTGGTATCGCCGTGGGTGAGGGCGGTGGTCGGCAGCACCACGATGGTGTAGACGAACAGGCCCAGCACGATCGACGGCGCCGACAGCAGGATGTCGTTGAGGAAGCGGATCGATTCGCCCAGCCGCGTGCGGTTGGCGTATTCGGCCAGCCAGGTGCCGGCCAGCACGCCGATCGGCGTGGCGATGGCGATGCCCAGCAGATCCAGGATCAGGCTGCCGACCATGGCGTTGGCCAGGCCGCCGTTCTCGCGGTACACCGAGATCTTGCTGAAGAGGTTCCAGTTGATCGCACCGATGCCCTGGCGCAGCGTCTCCCACAGGATCCAGGCCAGGAACACCAGGCCGATCAGGGTGGCGACGGAACTGAGGCCCAGCGCGATGACGTTCTTCACGCGGCGGCGCAGATAGAGCGAGGAGGACAACATCAGCGGCCCTCCTTGTGGGCGAGTCGGCGCAGCATCAGGCGGGCGATCATCAGCACGATGAAGGTCACCACGAACAGCAGGAAGGCCAGCGCCATCAGCGCGGACTTCTGCAGGCCGGCGGCCTCACCGAACTGGTTGGCGATGGTGGAGGCGATCGACGCGCCCGGATCGAGCAGGGAGGGCGACAGCTTCATCTTGTTGCCGATGATGAAGGTCACCGCCATGGTCTCGCCCAGCGCGCGGCCGAGACCTAGGAAGATGCCGCCGATCACCGCCGAGCGGGTGTACGGCAGCACGATGTCCCACACCACTTCCCAGGTGCTGGAGCCGAGCGCATAGGCCGACTCCTTCAGGCGCGTGGGCACGGTCTGGAACACTTCGCGCATCACCGAGGAGATGAACGGGATGATCATGATCGCCAGCACGATGCCCGCGGTGAGCACGCTGCCGCCGAACGGGTTGTCGTTGCCGAACATGCGGCCGATGAAGGGAACATGCGCGGCCACCCACGACACCTTGCCGTCGTCCGGCTGGTTGCCCAGGTAATTGGTGAGCCAGGGCTTGACGTGGTCGGCGAAGAAGGGCGCGAACACGAACAGGCCCCACATGCCGTAGATGATCGAAGGAATGCCGGCCAGCAGTTCGATGGCCGAGGACACCGGGGTGCGCAGCCATGGAGGCGCCACTTCCGACAGGTACAGCGCGATGCCGAAGCTGATCGGCACGGCCACGAGCAGGGCGATGAACGAGGTGATCAGCGTGCCGAACACCGGCACCAGGGCGCCGTAGACGTCGTCGCTGGGATTCCACTCGCTGCTGGTGAGGAAGCCCAGGCCGAAGTGCGCGAAGGCATCGCGTCCGCCCCACAAGGTGGCGCCGGCGGCGCCGAGCAGGCTGGCCAGGACGAGCAGGGCGCAGCCCTTGAGCAGCCAGCCGAACAGGCGGTCGTCCCGTGCATCGCGGCGAGCGCGGACTTCCTGGGTGGAAAAGGGCGCTGACGCGGCCTCGTTCGCTTGCATGGTTTCGCTTTCCTGGCAACGCCGGCCGGCTGGGCCGCCCGGTCGATGGATTGGGCGCCGCGTCGGCGCTGTTCAGCAGCAGGCCGCCCCATCCTGCGATGGGGCGGCCCGGTCCTGCGCTCGGCTTCCGTGCCGGTGGCGGCGGGTTGCTTTACAACCCGCCGCGGTTTTCATCAGTGCTTGAACTCGGAGGCCCAGTAGGCTTCGATCTTCTGCACCAGGGTGGCCGGCAGGGCCACGTAGTCGAGCGAGGCGGCGTCGGACTGGCCGTTGTTCAGCGCCCACTTGAAGAACTCGAAGGCCACCTTGGTGTGCT
This sequence comes from Dyella sp. SG609, assembly GCF_012275375.1. Taxonomy (GTDB): domain Bacteria; phylum Pseudomonadota; class Gammaproteobacteria; order Xanthomonadales; family Rhodanobacteraceae; genus Dyella_D; species Dyella_D marensis. The sequence continues at coordinate 144,291 of NZ_JAAZQJ010000006.1, forward strand.
CGGCGTTCTTCGGGCTCTTGTACATCACCACCCAGGTGGTGGCAGTGATCGGCCACGCCTGCGCACCCGGGGCGTTGGTCATGATCACGTTGAAGTCCTTGGCGCTGGCCCAGTCGGCGGTGGCGGCGGCAGCGGCGAAGCTGTCGGCGCTGGGCACGATGAACTGGCCGGAGGAGTTCTTCAGGTCGACCCAGGCGATGGTGTTCTTCTTCGCGTAGGCGTATTCGACGTAGCCGATCGAACCCGGGATCTGCTTGACGTACTGCGACACGCCTTCATTGCCCTTGCCGCCCACGCCGGTCGGCCACTCGACGGCCGTGCCGAACTTCACCTTGTCCGCCCACTCCTTGCTGACCTTGGACAGGTAGTTGGTGAAGTTGAACGAGGTGCCCGAACCGTCGGAGCGGTGCACCACGGTGATCTTCTTGGCCGGCAGAGCCAGGCCGGCGTTCAGCGCGGCGATCTTGGGGTCGTTCCAGTTGGTGATCTTGCCCAGGAAGATGTCGGCCAGGGTCTCGCCGTCGAGCTTGACCTGGTCGGCCTTGATGCCCGGGATGTTCACCACCGGCACGATGCCGCCCACCACCACCGGGAACTGGCCGAGCTTGAAGCTGGCGAGGTCCTCGGCCTTCAGCGGGGCGTCGGTGGCGCCGAAATCGATGGTGCCTTCCTTGATCTGCGCCACGCCGGCGCCCGAACCGACCGACTGGTAGTTGAGCTTGTTGCCGGTCTTTTCGGAGTAGCCAGCGGACCACTTCGAGAGCACCGGGTAGACGAAGCTCGAACCCGCGCCGGTGATGTCCGTGGCGCGGGCCGACATGCCGAACAGCGACGCCGCGGCGAACACAGCGGACGTGCCGATACGGGAGAAAGATTTGCTAGAGGTCAACACGGTTGCTCCTTAGTGATAAGGGTCACGGGGGATTCCCGCCCGACCGCTATTTCATGCGCGCCGTGTTGCAATGAAATGAGCTGAATGTTTCAGCGATATGACAACTTGTCATATTGGAGCGGGGAACGGGGAGCGGGGATCGGGGAATTGCAGGCCGCGCCTATAGTTAAGGTGTCCGGGCGCTATTCCGTTCCCCGTTCCCCCGTTCCCCGTTCCCGGCGCCGAAGGCGCCTCAGAGCACATCCAGGCCGATGTGTTCGCGTTCGAAGGTTTCCAGCCTGCGCCAGCGGTTGACGATGGCGCAGAACAGGTCGGCGGTGCGGTCGGCGTCGTAGATGGCCGAGTGCGCTTCGCGCGTATCGAAGAAGTGGCCGGAGGCCTGCACGGCCTTGCTCAGCACCGTTTGCCCATAGGCCAGGCCGCCGAGCGTGGCGGTGTCGAAGCAGCTGAAAGGGTGGAACGGATTGCGCTTGTGGCCCGTGCGGCGCACGGCCGCATTGAGGAAGCCCAGGTCGAAGGCGGCGTTGTGGCCGACCAGGATGGCGCGCTGGCAGTCCGCGTCGCGCATGCGTTCGCGCACTTCCTTGAAGATGTGGTCCAGCGCCGCCCGCTCGTTGAGCGCGCCGCGCAGCGGGTTGTCCGGGTCGATGCCGGTGATCTCCAGCGCGCGCGGGTCGATGTTGGCGCCGGGAAACGGCTCCACGTGGGCCGACACCGCCGGGCGGGGGCGCAGGTAGCCCTCGGCGTCCATGTCCAGGGTGACGGCGGCGATTTCCAGCAGGGCGTCGCGCTCGGCGTCGAAGCCGCCGGTCTCCACGTCGACGATCACCGGCAGGAAGCCGCGGAAGCGGTCGGCCAGCCGGCTGGACATGCTGTTGCTGAGGTTTTCCGGTTTATCCATCGAACAAGCATATCAGCCGGCCCGGGGCGGGCGGGGGGCGGTTTGTTGCAGTCGGCCGTACCGGTGTCTTCGTTTTGTCACGCAAGTAGCACGGAATCGTAAAACGCCGACCGCATGCTGCCGGCCATTACCTGGTTGGCCGTGCCGATCGAGAGGGGGCGGTCCAGGCAATGTCTACCAACATCCGGAGAACATCCATGCGTTCTAAGTTGCTCGCGGTGGCGATTGCTGCCGGTTTGGGCGTAGTCAGTTTCCACGTGGCCGCGGAGCCGGCGGCGAAGGGCAAGGCCGCCCAGACCTCCAGCCAGGGTTCGCAGGCGTCCCAGAACGCCGAGATCGAAGCGCTGAAGGCCCAGCTCGCCGAGCTGCAGGCCAAGGTCATCGCGCTGGAAGAGCGTACTGACGCCCAGTCGGACATCAACGTGTCCACCGGCCAGAACCTCGAGGCCGTGCAGAAGGCGCAGGCCGCGTCCGACAAGAAGATGTCCACGATCGACAAGTTCGTGAACAACACGAAGATCGGCGGCACCATGTTCTTCGACCTGACCAATGCCGACCACAAGGAAAAGGGCAAGACCGGCGGCTTCGTCAGCAAGGACGGCCATGGCTCGGTCAACGGCACCGGCTTCGACGTCAAGCGCTTCTACCTGACCGTCGACCACAAGTTCGACGACACCTGGTCGGCCAACCTGACCACCGACTTCAACTACCAGTCCACGCTGAGCCAGACCAGCCTGTTCGTGAAGAAGGCCTACGTGCAGGGCACGTTCGACCCGCTCTTCACGGTGCGCTTCGGTGCGGCCGACATGCCGTGGATTCCGTTCGCCGAGAAGTGGTACGGCTACCGCTTCATCGAGAACACCCTGATCGACCGCAGCATCGACGGCGGCCGCGGCACCGTGGGCGTGGCCCCGACCGGCGTGGGCTCGTTCGGCAACTCGTCCGACTGGGGTATCCATGCCCTGGGCGCGACCACCGGCGACAACGCCGTCAACTACCAGCTGTCGGTGGTCAACGGCCGCGGTTTCCGCAACCCGTCGCGCTCCGACAGCGTGGACGTGGAAGGCCGCTTCGGCTACCAGCCGATCCAGGAAATGGTCATCGCCATCGGCGGCTACGACGGCAAGCGCGGCAACAAGGTGCAGAACGGCGCGGCCACGCAGAACGCGACCCGCGGCGACGCGCTCGTTGCTTACCGCGACAAGACCTTCGGCGTCGGCGCCGAATACTTCACCGCCAAGAACTGGGACGACGTCCTGAAGTACAACGGCGTGGTGCCGGCTCCGGCCGTGGTGCGCGACAAGTCCGAGGGTTACTCGCTGTTCGGCGACTACTCCTTCGCGCCGCAGTGGGCCCTGTTCGCCCGCTACGACCGCGTGGACTACAAGTGGTGGGGCGTGTCCGGCCCGCAGAGCAAGCTGAAGGACACCTACTACAACGCCGGCGTCTCGTACGACGCGCTGAAGAACCTGCGCCTGGCGTTCGCGTGGAAGCACGACAAGCTGGAAGGACCGATCCGCGCGTTCGAGTACAAGACGGACGAAATCGGCTTCTGGGGCGTGCTGTCCTATTGATTCACCGGTTATCGGAAGGGAGTTCGACCCAAGGACGGAAAACGGCGGGCCTCAAGCCCGCCGTTTGCTTTTTGCGGCAGCCAGAAAGTTTCCGGTTTGTGGCGAAGCGGCCCGGATTCAGTAGTTCACTTGCAGCTGCACCCTGAGCAGATCGCCGTCGATCCGGCGGTACGGCGCGGCGCTGACGTTGGTGCGGCGCATATTGGCGTAGGCCACCGCCAGCTCCACCGCGTTGTTCGGCTGCCACTCCACGCCGATCTCGGTCTCATCGACCAGCATGCGCGGCGTGTTGGTGTCGAATTTCGAGGCGCCGCGATAGGTCTGCCACTTCAGGTAGGGGAACAGTGTGCCGATGCTGCCGCCGTCGACCTTGTACATCGCCTGCACATAGCCGCCGCGCAGCGACCTGGTGCGGATCTGGCGCCGCGCGAGATCCAGTTCCGGGCCGCGGCCCACCGTCCATTCCGCCTGCAGGCCGAACGGCTGCGGGTAGTAGATGGCATGCACGGCCACGCGCTGGTCGATCGAGCCGTTCACCGGCGCGGTGTCCTTCGGCGTGAAGCTGCGGCCGTTGACGGTGATGGCTGCCGGCGTGGCGATCTTGAAGCGGCCGCTGTACGCGTCGGCCCCCACTTCGAAGAACTGTCCGCTGGCGAACTTGAACGGATAGCTGACGTGCAGCACGGTGTGCAGGCTGTTGTTCTGCTCGGCGCGGTTGGCGCCCTGGCCGTTGTAGAAACCCAGGCCCAGCACGCCGTAGTCGCCCGAGCCCTTGAGGCCGGACTTCACCAGGTACTGGTAGCGTTCCTGCACGTGCTTCGGCGTGTAGTAGAAGAACACGCCCAGATCGCGCTCGTCGCGCACGCCGGAGTTCAGCGCATCGGCGCGGTCCGGCGTGATGCGGTTCTGGCTGGACTGCAGGTTTTCCCAGCCGTAAGGCACTTTCGACTGGCCGGCGCGCGCGCGGAATTCGCGGTCCTTGTCGAAGTAGATGTCCGCATACGCATCGCGCAGCTGGGCGAAGTTGCTGGTGGTGGAGCCGGTGGGCGTGCTGGCGAAATCCGGCTGCAGGTAGATCGACACGCGATCGTTGAGATCGCCGCTGATCACCACGCGCGCGCGGCGGATGCCGAAGCCCTGGTTGTCGCCGATAAAGCGGTCGCCGGGCGAACGCAGGTCCGCCGCATCGCCGCCCAGGCCCTGGTTGTAGCGCAGCTGCGTGTAGCCGCGCAGCGCGATGCGGTCGTACCACTTCTTCTCGGCGGGCTTGGCGGGCTTCGCTTCCGCCGCCGGCGCGGCGGCGATGGCGGAGGAGGGCGTGGCCGCCTGCGTGCTTGCCGGTGCTGCCGGCGCCGCGGTGCTGCTTTCATCCACCTGCATGAAGGTACCCAGCTTGACGCGGCCCGGGCCGGGTTCGGCGAAGATCTGCTGGGTCTTGCGGTCGACGTACAGGTCCAGCGTGGCGGCGGCTGCCGTTTCCGAGAGCGCGGCGGCGCCCACGGTCCAGAGCATCGAGGCGAGTTTTTTTCTCTTCATGGTCGTCCAGGAATCGGGCGGCGTAGGCCGCGTGGCGAATGCGCGCGGCGCCGTATGGATTCCCGTCCCTGGATGCCCGGCGCCGCCTCGGCGGATGCCTGCGCGCAATTTCTTGCGGCATGCGGGGCGGCGAGCCTAGGGGCCATGGATGTCGGTTTTGTGACGGCCTGGCCATGCGCAGCCGATTTGCCAGGGGTCGAACTTGAAGAAAAAGCCTTGTTTTTGGCTTCACGGCGCTGAATGAAATGGACGTCCATATTCAGCTTGATCGAAATTTGTGCGCTGCAAGGGCTTGAGCATCGCCGCGCGAGCCCGTATCTTCCTACGCCATGCGTACCCGCTACTCCCGCGTCCTCGTCCTGTTCCTGGCATGCCTGTTCGGCGTGCTGGTGACATTCGCGTCGACGGCGCAGAGCATGGGCAAGGACGGACGCGCCGCCGTGGCGGCCGTGGTCGACGCAGACCTCGCCCAGGATCTCGCCGACGACGGCGAGGACGGCTCCGACGCGCTTGCCGGCGCCTGCGCCATCGACGACCAGTGTCTGGACGACATCATGGTCGAGACGATGGAGTGGTCCGTGTGGCACGACCGCGCTCCCTCCGTGGCCATCGGCCCGGTGCCCGACGTGCACGAGCACGTGGTCGGGCTGATCTGCCCCCCTCCCAACGCCTGATCTCCCTGCGCGCTTTCCGTCGCGGCGCCTGAGCGTCCGCGGCTGGGGTCCCTGCGCGCCTGCGGCAGCTTGCCTGCCGATGCCTTGCCGTGTCCGCGCGAGGCCCATCCCCATCGAAGAATTTTTGGCGGCCCGTTTGCCGCCCGTTTCCCCACAGCTAGGGAGATTTACCCATGGAACGTCTGCTCGAAGGCTTCGAACACTTCCGCCGCACGGTCTTTCCGGAACAGCGCGAGCTGTTCAAGAAGCTCGCTACCGGCCAGAGCCCGCATACGCTGTTCATCACCTGCGCCGATTCGCGCGTGATGCCCGAAATGATCTTCTCGGCGCTGCCGGGCGAGATCTTCGTCTACCGCAATATCGGCAACATCGTGCCGCCGTACGCGCAGCACGTGAGCGGCGTGGTCGCCGCGATCGAGTACGCGGTGAAGGTGCTGCAGGTGAAGCACATCGTGATCTGCGGCCATTCCGACTGCGGCGCCATGAAGGGCCTGCTGGCGCCGGCCAAGGTCGCGCACATGCCGTCGGTCGCTGCGTGGCTGAAGCATGCCGACGTGGCGCGCTATGTCGTGGCCGAAAACAGCCCGGACCTGCAAGGCGAGGAAGCGCTGCGCCGCGTCACCGAAGAGAACGTGGTCGGCCAGCTCGAACACCTGCGCACCTTGCCCGCGGTCGCCGCCGCGATGGCCAACGGCAGCGTGAGCATCCACGGCTGGCTGTACGACATCGCGCAGGCGGAACTGCGTGCGTTCGACGCGCATAGCGGCCACTTCGTGCTGATCGATCCGAGCACCCGCGAAGTGCCGGACGCGACGCCGCACGCGCGTTTCGCCGCTTCCGCGTCGACGGCTTAAGGAGCAGCCTGCCATGAGTTCCCATGTGTTCTCGAAGTACTTTTCGGGTGGCCTGTTCAGCCGTGACATGCTCGGCTCGATCGTGGTGTTCCTGGTGGCGCTGCCCTTGTGCATGGGCATCGCCATCGCCTCCGGCATGCCGCCGGCAGCCGGCCTGATCACCGGCATCATCGGCGGCATCGTGGTCGGCGCCATCGCCGGCTCGCCCTTGCAGGTCAGCGGCCCCGCCGCTGGCCTGGCCGTGCTGGTATTCGAGCTGGTGCGCGAACACGGCGTGGCGGCGCTCGGTCCGGTGGTGCTGCTGGCCGGCCTGATCCAGATCGCCGCGGGCCTGTGCCGCGTGGGTATCTGGTTCCGCATGACCTCGCCGGCGGTGGTCGCCGGCATGCTGTCGGGCATCGGCATCCTGATCGTGGCCTCGCAGGCGCACGTGCTGATCGACGCCAAGCCGGCGGCGCGCGGCCTGGAGAATTTCGCCGCGTTGCCGGGTGCACTGGCCGATGCGTTCTCCGGCGAAGGCACCGGCCTGGCTGCGCTGGGCGTGGGCCTGACCACCATCGCGATCATGCTGGGCTGGGAAAAACTGCGTCCGCAGAAGCTGCGTTTCGTGCCCGGCGCCTTGCTGGCCGTGGTGGCGGTGACCGCGTTCGTGCAGTTCAACGGCGTGAACGTCAACAAGGTGGACGTGCCGGCCAACCTGCTGTCGGCGATCTCGCTGCCCAGCTTCGCCGATCTCGGCGGCCTGCTCGAACCCTCGCTGCTGGTGGCCGCGCTGACCTTCGCCTTCATCGCCAGCGCGGAGACGCTGCTGTCGGCGGCGGCGGTGGACCGCATGCACGATGGCGTGCGCACCAACTACGACCGCGAACTGACCGCGCAGGGCGTGGGCAATACGCTGTGCGGCCTGTTCGGCGCGCTGCCGATGACCGGCGTGATCGTGCGCAGCGCGGCCAATGTGCAGGCCGGCTCGGCCACGCGCATGGCCACCATGATGCATGGTGCCTGGCTGCTGGTGTTCGCCTTGCTGCTGCCGTGGCTGATGCGCATGACGCCGGTGTCCTGCCTGGCCGGCATCCTGGTCTTTACCGGCGTGAAGATGATCAACTTCAAGCAGGTGAAGAGCTTCGCCGCCTACGGCAAGGGCACCGCCGCGATCTACCTGGCGACCACCTTCGCCATCGTCGCCACCGACCTGCTGGCCGGCGTGCTGGTGGGCTTCGCGCTGTCGCTGTTCCGCCTGGCCCTGCTGTCTTCGCGCCTGAAGGTGAACCTGGCCGAGCACGACGATGAGCCCGGCGCGGCCAAGCTGCACCTGACCGGCATCGCCACCTTCCTGAAGGTGCCGTCGATGGCGCGCACGCTGGAACAGGTGCCGCCGAACACGCGCCTGCACGTGGTGATGGACGACCTGCACCATGTCGACCAGGCCAGCTTCGAGCTGCTGCGCGACTGGGCCCGCAACGCCAAGTCCAGGGGTTGCGAGCTGGTGGTGGATTGGATGGAGCTTGAGCGTCGCGTGGAAGGTCCGGCCAAGGCGGCCTGATCGCTTCATGCGGTTTTGCCACACCCCGCGGATGCCCAGGCGCGTCCGCGGGGCTTCTTTGACCAGCGCAAGGGGAGTACATCGATGCTCGCGGACATCACGGCGGCGCTGGGCGCCATCAAGACCGGTTCGGATATCGCCCGCGACATGGCCGGCGCGCTGTCGCCGGACGAGACGCGGGCCAAGGCGCCGGAACTGTACGGCGCCATGGCCGAGATCCAGCACCGACTCGCCGCGATGCAGCTGGCTTATGGCGCACTGCTGGAAGAGCGCGATGCGCTGGCGCGCGAGGTAGAAGAAGTGCGCCAGGCGCGCATGGAGCGCGAACGCTACGTGCTGCACCAGCTGCCGCAGGGCGGCCTGGTGTATCGCTTCAAGACCAGCCGCGAGTCCGGCGCGGTGCCGCACGACTTGTGCGTGCATTGCTACGAGGGCGGACTGAAGTCGATCCTGCAGCCGAACGGTTCGCACCTGGTGTGCCCGACCTGCAAGACCAGGCTGCGCTCGAAGGGCATGGCCGCGGTGGCGACGCGGCGCGGCGGCGTCTGCGTGTGGACGCTTTAAATGTGCGCGAAATATCTGGCGCAGGTTGGGGGGAGCCTGTGGCGAACCCCAACGTCCGCACGACCGCAGCGCGGTCGCATGGTTGGGGTTCGCCTCAGGCTCACCCCAACCTACGCCGCGATGCGGTCTTCTTCGCCGCTGCCTTCTTGGCCGGCGCTTTTTTCTTCCCGGACTCCGCCGGCGTCTTGTCCTTGTACCGGCACAGATCGCGGATCACGCACTGCGGGCAATCCGGCTTGCGCGCCTTGCACACATAGCGCCCGTGCAGGATCAGCCAGTGGTGCGCGTCCTGCTTGAACTCCGGCGGCACCACTTTCTCCAGCTTGTCCTCCACCGCCCGCACGTCCTTGCCCGGCGCAAGGCCCGTGCGGTTGGAAACGCGGAAGATATGCGTGTCCACCGCGATGGTGGCGTGCCCGAACGCGGTATTGAGCACCACGTTGGCGGTCTTGCGGCCCACCCCCGGCAGCGCTTCCAGCGCTTCGCGCGTCTGCGGCACTTCGCCGGCGTACTGTTCGACCAGGATGCGGCACAGCGCGATCACGTTCTTGGCCTTGGCGTTGAACAGGCCGATGGTGCTGATGTAGCGCTTGAGCTGTTCCTCGCCCAGGTCAAGGATGGCCTGCGGCGTGTTTGCCACCGGATACAGCTTGCGCGTGGCCTTGTTCACGCCCACGTCGGTGGCCTGCGCCGACAGCACCACCGCCACCAGCAGCTCGAACGGCGTGGTGTAGTCCAGCTCGGTGGTGGGGTGCGGATCCAGTTCGCGCAGGCGGGAGAACAGCTCGACGACGTCGGCTCGCTTCACGGTTTGGGTTCCTGTTGCCTGGCCTTGGCGCGGGCCAGCGCGGCCAGCACCGGGTTGTCGCTCACCGCCGCGCCGAGCTGCGCCTTGCGCGCGGCCAGCTCGGCCGCCTGTTTGTCGCGTTCGCGCGCAAGGCGCGCCTCGCGGCGCTGGAAATGCGCGCGCGCCCGCTCGGCATGCTCAAGGTCTTCCACCTGCGTCAGCGGCATCGGCTCCAGCACGATGCAGTCGACCGGGCAGGCCGGCACGCACAGCTCGCAGCCGGTGCAGTCGTCCGCGATCACGCTGTGCATCGCTTTCGCCGCGCCGACGATGGCATCCACCGGACAGGCCTGGATGCATTTGGTGCAGCCGATGCAATCCGCCTCGACGATGCGCGCCAGCGTGCGCGGCTTTTCCACGCCGTTGTCGGGATTCAGCGGCAGCGGCTCGCGCCCGAGCAGATCCGCCAGCTTGCGGATGCCGGCCGCGCCGCCGGGCGGGCATTGATTGATCTGCGCTTCGCCGCGCGCGATCGCTTCCGCATACGGACGGCAGCCGTGGTAGCCGCATTTCTCGCATTGCGTCTGCGGCAGCAGGGTGTCGATGCGGTCAGCGAGGGTGTTCATGGCGTCGGGCTTGAACGAAGCGGAAGAACGGGCATGAGGCATCCCGTTCTTCCGGCGGAACTCAGCGAACCGTGGCTCCCGGCTTCGCGCCCTGATCCGCATCGAGCAGGAACAGGTCGTCCCCGCCGTCGCCGGCGGAAAGGATCATCCCTTCCGACAGGCCGAAGCGCATCTTGCGCGGCGCCAGGTTGGCGATGAAGACCACGTTGCGGCCGAGCAGTTTCTCCGGTTCGCCGTAGGCGGCGCGGATGCCGGAGAAGATCTGGCGCGCGCCCAGCGGGCCGGCGTCCAGTTCGAAGCGCAGCAGCTTGTCGGAGCCTTCGACGAACTCGCAGGCGGTGACCTTGCCGATGCGCAGGTCGAGCTTGGCGAAGTCGTCGATGCCGATGGTGGCTGCGGTGCCGGTGCTGGTGGTGTCGCTCATGGTCTTGCCGTTGTCCTTCTTGGTCTCGTTCTTGATGGCCTTGGCCGGCTTGGCGGTCGGCTCGGGCGGAGCCAGCGAGTCGCGCGACGCCTCCACCATCGTTTCGATCAGCTTCGGGTCGATGCGGCCGAGCAGGGGCTCGAAGGCATGGATGGTGTGGTTGTGCAGTTCGGCGCGGGCGTCGTCGAAGCCGGTGACCGGCGCGTCGAGGAAGCGCTCGGCCTTTTCCACCGTGGCCGGCAGGATCGGCTTGAGCAGGCCGGCGAGCAGGCGGAACGCGGCGATGGCGAACGAGCAGACCTGGTGCAGCTCCTGCTTGCGCGTGCTGTCCTTGGCGATGTTCCACGGCGCCTTGGCGGCGATATGGCCGTTCACCAGGTCGGCGATCTGCACGAACTTGCGCGTGACTTCGGCGAACTCGCCCTGGCGGTACAACGCCGGCACTTCGTCGTAGTGCGTCATCAGTTCGCGCCACAGCTCCGCTTCTTCCTTGCCGAAGGCGGGCGCCAGGCGGCCGTCGAAGAACTTCTGCACGAAGCCGGCGGTGCGGCTGGCGATGTTCACCCACTTGCCGACGAGGTGCGAATTGACGCGCTCCTCGAACGACTTCAGGTCCAGGTCCACGTCCACCGGCGTGTCGCCCAGCATGGAGGCGAAGTAGTAGCGCAGGAATTCCGGATGCAGGCCGACGTCCAGGTAGGTGCGCGCCTTGATGAAGGTGCCGCGCGACTTGGACATCTTCGCGTTGTTGACGGTGAGGTAGCCGTTGACGTGCAGCGCGGTGGGCGTGCGGAAGCCCGCGCCCTTGAGCATGGCCGGCCAGAACAGGCCGTGGAAGTTGATGATGTCCTTGCCGATGAAGTGGTGCATCTCGGCGCGGCTGTCCGGCGCGAGGAAATCCTCGAAGCGGGTGCCGGTCTTCGCGCACAGCGCCTGGAAGCTGGCCAGGTAGCCGACCGGCGCGTCCAGCCAGACATAGAAGAACTTGCCCGGCGCGTCGGGAATCGGGAAGCCGAAGTAGGGCGCGTCGCGCGAGATGTCCCAGTCCTTCAGGCCGCCATCCAGCCATTCGCGCAGCTTGGCGATCACGCCGCTGTTGGCCACCGGCGCGCCATCGGTGAGCTTGCCGCCGAACCAGTCGCGCAGCAGCGGCTCGAACTTGGCCAGCTCGAAGAAGTAATGCTCCGAATCGCGCAGCACCGGCGTGGCGCCGGACATCACCGAGTAGGGGTTGATCAGGTCGGTGGGCGCATAGGTGGCGCCGCAGTTCTCGCAGTTGTCGCCGTACTGGTCCGGCGTGCCGCACACGGGGCAGGTGCCCTTGATGTAGCGGTCCGGCAGGAACATGGTCTTTTCCGGATCGAACAGCTGCTGGATCGTGCGGCGCGCGATATAGCCGCCGTCGCGCAGGCGCGTGTAGATCAGCGAGGCCAGCTCGCGGTTCTCGTCCGAATGGGTGGAGTGGTAATGGTCGAAGGCCACGCCGAAGGCGGCGAAATCCGCCTCGTGGCTCAGCTGCACGCCTTCGATGAAGGTCTCCGGCGCCACGCCGGCCTTCTCCGCCGCCAGCATGATCGGCGTGCCGTGCGCGTCGTCCGCGCACACGTAGAACACCTCGTCGCCCTGCATGCGCTGCGCCCGCACCCAGATGTCGGCCTGGATGTAGCCCACCATGTGGCCCAGATGCAGCGGACCGTTGGCGTAGGGCAGGGCGTTGGTGACGAGGAGTCGGCGGGACATGGCTGCTCGGCTGGCGGAGGGATCGAGGATTATGGCACGCGCGCGCTGCCGGCACGCCGCCGGGCCAGCCACACGGCGAGCGCCGCCAGGCCGCAGGGCAGCCATACCCAGCGCAGTTCGGAAGCCAGCACCGACAGGCCGCGCGCGCTGAAGAAGCGCGCGCCGATCGGCGACACCGCGATCGGCCGCCAGGGGAAGAAGAAGCGCTCGCTGGAGAACGGCCAGGCCAGCGCTACGCCGAGGCCGCCGTCGGTCAGCGCATCCAGCAGCGGATGCGAGAGGGCGGCGAGGCCGACGAACAGGAATGCTCGCCACGCGGTGGTCCGCAAGGGGCGATGGGCGAGTGCGGCGATCGCGCCGAGCGCGAGCGCCATGCCGATGGAATGCGTGGCGCCGCGGTGGCCGAAGCTGTCGGCGTAGGCGATGCCGAATTTGAAGGCCAGCACGTCGGCGTCGGGGACCATGGCGGCGATGGCGCCGGCGGCGAGCAGGCGGGGCGATACCGCGCGCCTGCCGGCGGCGGCGCCGAGCAGGAGGGGGACGGCGGCGTGGGTGAGGATGGTGGGCATGACGTTCCTTGTGAGCTGCGCTATTTCCCTAGTCCTCCAAGGTAGAGCCCTTCTCCCTCCGGGAGAAGGTGGCGGCAGCCGGATGAGGGTACGGCCGGAGCGGTGCGCATCACTCTTGCGCTCCGCCCGTACCCTCACCCCAACCCCTCTCCCAAGGGGAGAGGAGCTTAAGCGTCGCGCACTTTCGCCGTTTGCTTGTTTATGCACGATTGTATACATTTATCCCCATTGTTGACCCCGAGCAACACCGCATGAAAGCAAGCACCGACGGCGCCCTGGGCGGCCGTGTATCCCTGGGCCGCGCCACGCTGTCCACCCGCCTGATCTTCCTGGTCTCCGGCATCGGCATGTCGGCGTGGGCGCCGATGGTGCCGTACGCCAAGTCGCGGCTGGGCCTGGACGACGCCCAGCTGGGGCTGATCCTGCTGGTGTTCGGCGGCGGTTCGATGGCGTCGATGCCGTTCGTGGGCTGGCTCAGCCATCGCTACGGCAACCGCCGGGTGATCGTCGCCTCCGGCCTGCTGCTGTGCCTGGCCTTGCCGGCGCTGGCGCTGGCGCCGAGCGCAATCGCGCTTACCGCGGCGCTGGCCTATTTCGGCGTGATGCTGGGCGTGGTCGACGTCGCCATGAATGCGCACGCGGTGGAGGTGGAGAGGCTCGACGGCCGCGTGCTGATGTCCGGTTTCCACGGACTCTTCAGCGTCGGGGGCCTGACCGGCGCGGCGGTGATGAGCGCCTTGCTCGCCACGGGCCTTGCGCTGGCCTGGTGCGCGACGGCGGTCGCGGCACTGCTTGCCGCCCTGGTGTTCTTCCTGCGCGATGGATTGCTTCCCGGCGCCGGCGAGGCGGAAGGCCATGCGGCGTTCGGCATGCCGCGCGGCCTGGTGCTGCTGCTGGGCCTGCTGTGCTTCGTCAGCTTCATGGCGGAAGGTTCGATGCTGGACTGGAGCGCGGTGTTCCTGCGCGACTTCCGCGGCTTCGCGGCCAGCTCCGCCGGCGTCGGCTACGCCTGCTTCTCCATCGCCATGGCGCTGGGCCGCCTCGCCGGCGACCGGCTGGTGCAGCGGGTGGGCACGGTGTGGACGGTGCGCGCGGGCGCGGCCATCGCCGCGGCCGGTTTTGCGCTGGTTTCCATGGTGCCGTGGGCGCCGGCCGCGCTGCTCGGCTTCGTGCTGGTCGGCATCGGCGCGTCCAACATCGTGCCGGTGATGTTCAGCGCCGCGGGCCGCCTGCCGGGTACCTCGCCGGCGGTCGCGCTGGCGACGGTGACCATGCTCGGCTATGTCGGCCTGCTCAGCGGGCCGGCCCTGATCGGCTTTCTTTCGAAGATCAGCAGCCTGCCGGTGGCGATGGCCGTGGTGGCGGGGCTGCTGGTGGTGGTGTCCGCTTCGGCGCGGATCGTGCGGCGATGAACAAAGGTGATGCAATGATCGATACCGTGGTGTTCGACCTCGGCGGCGTGCTGGTCGACTGGAATCCGCGCCATCTGTACCGCCAGCTGTTCGACGACGAGGCGGCGATGGAGCATTTCCTCGCCGAGGTCTGCACGGGGCCGTGGAACGAGCAGCAGGATGCGGGCCGGCCGTGGAGCGAGGCGATCGCCGAACTCTGCGCCAGGCATCCGCAACAGGCGCTGCTGATCAATGCGTTCCGCGAGCGCTGGGAAGAAATGCTGGCCGGCCCCATCGCCGGCAGCGTGGAGCTGCTGGCGGAGCTGAAGGCGCGCGGCGTGCGCCTGTATGCGCTCACCAACTGGTCGAACGAAACCTTCCCGCGCGCGCTGCAGCTGTACGACTTCCTGCATTGGTTCGAAGGCATCGTGGTGTCGGGCGAGGAGCGCCTGATCAAGCCCGATCCGCGTATCTACCAGCGGCTGTTCGAGCGCTACGGCATCGAGCCGGCGCGCAGCATCTATATCGACGATGCACGGCGCAACGTCGACGCGGCCGCCGCGCTGGGCATGCATGCGTGGTGGTTCCAGGGTGCGGACGGCCTGCGCGACTGGCTCGCGGCGCAGGGACTGGTCGACGCCAGGGCCGCCGCATGAGCCGCAGCATAGCCAGCGAAAGCATCCCCGCGGAGGCGCTGCCGCAGGAACGCCAGCAATGGATCCTGCAGCGCCTGCGCAGGCGCGGCCGCGTGGTGGCGGCGGAGCTGGCGGCGGAGTTCCAGGTGTCGGAGGACTCGATCCGCCGCGACCTGCGCGAACTGGCCGCGCAGGGCCTGTGCAAACGCGTCTACGGCGGCGCGCTGCCGCTCACCGTCACCGTGCAGCCGCTGAAGCAGCGCCGCGCCGAACACGCCGGCCGCAAGCAGGCGCTCGCGCGCAAGGCGGCGACGCTGGTGCGGCAGGGGCAGATCCTTCTGATCGACGCCGGTTCCACCAATACCGCCATCGCCGCGGCGCTGCCCGAACGCAGCGGCCTGACGGTGGTGACCAATGCGCCGGACGTGGCGCTGGCGCTGATGGACCGCGAGGGTTTCGAAATCCTGCTGGTCGGCGGCCGCGTAGATGCGCGCATCGGCGGCGCGGTGGGTGCGCAGGCGGTGAAGTCGCTGCAGGGCATCCGCGCGGACCTGTGCTTTCCCGGCGCCTGCGCGCTGGATCTGGACGGCGGCCTGTGGGGTTTCGACAGCGAGGAAGTGCTGTTCAAGCGCACCATGGTCGAGTGCAGCGGCGAGACCGCGGTGGTGGTCACCAGCGACAAGCTCGGCACGGTGGCCACGCATCGCGTGGCGGAGCTGGGCGAGGTACAGCACCTGGTGGTGGAGCACGAGGTGGACAAGGCGACGCGGGCGGCCTACACCGCCCGCGGCGTGACGGTGCATCGTGCTGAGGCTGGGAATCGGGAATAGGGAATAGAGAATCGGGAATAGAAAAAGCGCGCCCCGCAATACTTGCGGGGCGCGCTCCGATTCCCTATTCCCTATTCCCTATTCCCTATTCCCTATTCCCTATTCCCTATTCCCTATTCCCTATTCCCTATTCCCTATTCCCTATTCCCTATTCCCAGGGGCGACGAAAGCCGCCTCACTCCTGGCGTTCCCACACCTGGCTGCGCCCGATCAGCGAGAAGCCGATGTAGCCGTGCACGTCGAGCTTGGCGCCGTTCTCCAGCACCTTCAGCTTGACCTTGTAGGTCTTGCCGTTCTTGGGATCGAGGATCTTGCCGCCGTCCCACTCGTCGCCGTCCTGCTTGACGCCCCACATGATCACCATGCCTTCGATCGGCTGGTCCTTGCGCGCGCCGTCGCATTCCTCGCACTTCGGGTTCGGGCCATGGTCGGACTGCAGCACGTGCAGCACCTTGCCCTGCAGCTCGCCGTTGACCTCGGTGATCTCCACGATGGACTTGGGCTGGTGGGTCTTGTCGTCGATGGTCTTCCAGGTGCCCACCGGCGAGTTGCTGGCGGCCAGGGCGGCGCCTGCGGCGAAGAGCAGGCCGGCGGCGGTGGCGAGGCGGATCAAAGGCTTCATGCAGTCCCTCCCATACGAAACGGTATGGACGGAGCCTGACGAGGCCCCGCCGGCCCGTCAAGCTGCAATGCGCAAGCTCGGCCTGGAGGCCGCGGCAGCTCAGTAATGGGGCCATGGGCTGGCATAATGGCCACTCTCTCCCGCAGCAAATCCCTTCCATGACGCAGGCAAGCGAAGCCCTGGTACGCCGCATCCTCGGCGACACGATCGACCCCCACACCGGCGCGCCGCTCGCCGACAGCCTGCGCGCCGTGGGCGTGGACGGCGCGCGCGTCTCGGTCGACCTGCAGCTGGGCTATCCCGCCGCGGGCGCCGTGGACGCGATCGCCGCGCTGGCGAAGCAGGCGCTGGAAGCGGACCCGGCGATCGAGGCCGCCGCGGTGTCGGCAGGCAGCCGCATCTACGCGCACAAGGTGCAGGGCACGCTGGCGCCGCTGCCCAACGTGAAGAACATCATCGTGGTCGCCTCGGGCAAAGGCGGCGTGGGCAAGTCCACCGTGTCCGCCAACCTCGCGCTGGCGCTGGCCGCCGAGGGCGCCAAGGTCGGCGTGCTCGATGCGGACATCTACGGCCCCAGCCAGCCGCGCATGCTCGGCATCAGCGGCAAGCCGGAATCGCCGGACGGCAAGACCATCACCCCGCTGCAGGCGCATGGCCTGCAGGCGATGTCGATCGGTTTCCTGGTCGACGAAGAGACGCCGATGATCTGGCGCGGCCCCATGGTCACCCAGGCCATGATGCAGCTGCTCAACGACTCGCGCTGGGAGCAGCTCGACTACCTGGTGATCGACCTGCCGCCCGGCACCGGCGACATCCAGCTCACGCTGTCGCAGAAGGTGCCGGTGGCCGGCGCGGTGATCGTCACCACGCCGCAGGACATCGCCCTGCTGGATGCGCGCAAGGCGCTGAAGATGTTCGAGAAGGTCGAGGTGCCGGTGCTGGGCGTGGTGGAGAACATGGCCACCCACGTGTGCACGAACTGCGGGCACGAGGAACCGATCTTCGGCGAGGGCGGCGGCGCGCGCATGGCCGAGCAGTACCACGTGGCCTATCTGGGCTCGCTGCCGCTGGACATCCGCATCCGCGAGCAGGCCGACAGCGGCACGCCCACCGTGGCGGCGATTCCGGATTCCGACCTGGCCGCGCGCTATCGCCAGATCGCGCGCAATGCGGCGGGGCGCCTGTCGCGCCAGCCGCGCAACAAGTCGCTGGGGCTGGGCAAGATCATCGTGCAGGGCACGCCGACGGCATGACCAGCCACGGCGTAGGTTGGGGTGAGCGCAGCGAACCCCAACATGGCGACCGCGGTACGGGGCTGTTGGGGTTCGCTGCGCTCACCCCGACCTACGCCGGCCGGCTGGTGTCCAGCCTGGAATTCCCGGACAAGCCGGTCGCGCAATGGAACGCCTCGGGTCGCGGCGCAGGCTGTTCGGCGGAAGCCCTGCTCGGCGATGCCGGCCACGTGGAACGCATCCGCGCCGCGTTGTCCCGCCCGTTCGCCATACTCGCCGCATAAAAAAACGGGCGCCTCGCGGCGCCCGTCGTGTCTCCGTCATCCGGATCAGCCACCAGCCTTCTTCTGCCGATGGATCGCCCGGCTGTCGCGATTCTCCGTGCGCTGGATATGCCGCTGCTCGCCGCGGCTCACATGGCCGTTGGCGCCGGCGTTGTGCTCCTCGTGGTCGACGTGCGCCTCGCGGCCCTGCAGGTGCGCCACCTGGTTGTCGTTGAGCGAGCCGCTGCGCACGCCCTGGTCGATGCGCTTCTCCTGGTTGACGTTGCGCTGCACGTCGGCGGCCATGCGGCGCGAGGAAACGGAGTCGGGGTTCTGCGTGCGGCCGTTGTGCGCGTCGCGGTAGATGTCGCGGCTCTGCACGTTCTCGGCGTGCTGGATCTGCGCCTGTTCCTGGCTGGTCAGCGGACCCTTCTTCAGGTCGCGCTGCTCCATGCGGTCGACGTGGGCCTGGCCCTGTTCCAGCTGCGAGGCTTCGCGGGTGGTCAGCTGGCCATCCTTGACGCCGTTCTCGATGCGCTGCTGCTGGTTGACGTTGCGCTGCACGTCCTGATTGACCGGTGCCTCCTGCGCGTGGGCAGCGGCGCCGAAGGCGGCGGCGATGAAGCCGGCGAGCGCGAGACGGCGGAAGCTGATGCGATGCTGCATGGACGTTCTCCTCTTTGGAATGGTGGAACTGCGTGCCCGGGTGCTGCGGAGAACGGGAGGCCGGAGGGCGTGTTGACGGATGCGGGCAGGGCGGATTTAGCCGGCGCTCAGCCTGGGTTTCGATTGGTCTGTTCGGAAAATCTCTTCGAATCAGTGGTTTGTCTTTCCTGGCTTGCGGCTGACTGACGATGATCGGCCTCGTGCGCGGCAGCGTCCCGCATCGCCGGAGCGGTCGCCGGCAAATCCGCCGGCCCGTCGCCGCGACTGGCGGGACCCAGGGCGATCCGCTATGTTTTTCCGCTTTCGGCCCGGCGTTCGCGCACGGCCGGACCAGCAGATCGCAACGGGAGTCCGAGTGAGCATCAAATCCGACAAGTGGATCCGGCGCATGGCCGAGCAGAAGGGCATGATCGAGCCGTACGAGCCGGGCCAGATCAAGCTCCGCGACGGCAACAAGCTGGTCTCCTACGGCACGTCCAGCTACGGCTACGACGTGCGCTGCGCGCGCGAATTCAAGATCTTCACCAACATCAACTCCACCATCGTCGACCCGAAGGCGTTCGACCCGACCAGCTTCGTCGACGTGGAGGCGGACGTGTGCATCATCCCGCCGAACTCGTTCGCGCTGGCGCGCACGGTGGAGTACTTCCGCATTCCGCGCAGCGTGCTGACCATCTGCCTGGGCAAGAGCACCTACGCGCGCTGCGGCATCATCGTCAACGTGACGCCGCTGGAGCCGGAGTGGGAAGGCCACGTCACGCTGGAGTTCTCCAACACCACGCCGCTGCCGGCCAAGATCTATGCCAATGAAGGCGTGGCGCAGATGCTGTTCCTCGAATCCGACGAGGAATGCGAGACCAGCTACCGCGACCGCGGCGGCAAATACCAGGGCCAGCTCGGCGTCACGCTGCCGCGCACCTGATTCGCAGGAATTCGCGCGGGGCGGCAGCTGAACGGCCGTCGCCCCGCGCCGGTGCAGGCCAGGGGGCCGGCGCTACACTCGCTTCGTTGTCTTCACCTGAATTGAATTGCCGGAGATGCACATGATTCGTCTATCCACGCTACTCAGCCGCAGCGCTGCCGCCGTCCTGCTGGGCAGCATGCTGGTCCTGGCCGGTTGCCATCGCGGCGCCACCAAGGACGAGGCCATCAAGACGGCCCAGATGCAGGGCCAGTTCGACGCCACGGTGGAGGCCTACAAGAGTGGCCAGTTCGTGGTCGACGGCGCGGTGCTCTCGGCGCTCGACACCGGCAGCCACTTCGCCTATCTGAAGGACCAGGGCAAGCTGCCCAAGACCGTGCTGCTCACTCCCAGCGACGAGTCCAAGGTGCGCAAGGCGCATCTGGAGTTCATGGCGCGCATGCAGCTGGATTACGGCTTCGCCGTGTACTACGACGACGGCGGCACGCTGAAGAAGATCAACCCGGTGGAGACCAAGGCGCGCGCGCTGGAGGACTACCACGCTCCGGTCAAGATGAACGACGAGCTGAAGGGCAAGGAAGCGAGCGGCGGCGGCTACGATCCGTCGCAGCGCTGAGTTCGCTTCGTTGCAGCAAAAAGCCCGCGAGCGATCGCGGGCTTTTTTATTTTCCGCTGGCGCAGGTTGGGGTGAGCCACAGGCGAACCCCAACGAGATCACGCCCGAACGTTGGGGTTCGCCTGCGGCTCACCCCAACCTACGCCAGTGCGTTTCGCAGGTTGGCGATGAGCTGGGCCAGCGCCTCCGGCGCATACGCCTGCGCCGCACCGCTGCCCCACACCGGCCCCGGCCAGGCCGCGTCGCCTTCGCGCCGCGCCACCACGTGCACGTGCAGCTGCCGCACGATATTGCCCAGCGCACCCAGGTTGAGCTTGTCGCAAGGCGCGCAAGCGCGCAGCGCGGCCGCCGCCTGATTCACTTCGCTCCACAGCGTGCGCTGCTCGGCGTCCGTGAGGTCCGCGATCTCCACCATGCCGGCCTTGCGCGGCACCAGCACCAGCCAGGCGAAGCGTGCATCGTTCATCAGCAGCAGCTCGCACAGCGGCAGGCTGGCGACGTGGCGGGTGTCGGCGGCGAGACGGCCGTCCAGCGCGAAGTGCCCGCTCATGCGCCGGCCAGTTCGCGCGCGAAGAAACCCATGCTGCGGTCCCAGGCCAGCGTCGCGCTGGGCTCGTGGTATTGCGCGCCGATATCGCGGTTGAAGGCGTGGTCGGCCGGGTAGGTGTAGATCTCCATCTGCGGCAGTTTCTCGCGGTGCCTGGCCACCATCTCCGGCGGGATGCTCCTGTCGAGTTCGCCGAAGTGGAACATCACCGGCGCCTGCGGCGGCTGGTCGAGATAGGGCAGGTTGCGCGCACCGTAGTAGCTCACCGAGGGCAGTCCCAGCCGGATCGCCGCCAGCAGCGCCACCGTGCCGCCCCAGCAGAAGCCCACGGTGCCGATGTTGCCGGCGGAGGCGATCGATGCGGCCGCGCTGCCCACGGCCTCGACGGCGCGATCCATGCCCAGCTCGTTCACCAGCGCCTTGCCGCGCGCCATGGTGTCGGCGTTGTAGTCCATCTCCACGCCGCTCTCCAGGTAATCGAAGAAATGCGGCGCCACGGCAACGTAGCCCGCCGCGGCGAGGCGGTCGGCGACGCTGCGGATATGCGCGTTGACGCCGAAGATTTCCTGGATCACCACGATGCCGCCCTTGGGCTTGCCTTCGGGCTTGGCCAGATAGGCGCCGATGCACTGGGTGCCGGAGGTGGGAAGGTTGATGTTCTGGCCCATGACGCTTTCTCGCTGCCGCAAAGCGGCAAGTTTAGGCGGATGGGAGCGGCCCTGCATTTATGAGAGGCTATCGCGGCTTATTTCCAAGGATGTTTCGATGAACGGCCAATCCGTGCAAACCGACCTGCTGCGCCTGTTCGAGCGCCACGAGGTGGAACTCGAACCGGACGAGGAATGGCTGGTCACCGACGGCGATTTCCCGGCCATCCGCGCCACCTGGCACGAAGGCGCGGGCGACGCGCCGGGCCGGCTCGACGTCGACGTGGTGATCAGCGAAGAGCGCCATATCGAGGAAAGCTTCGCCGGCCAGGGCCGCGGCGACGCGGGCATGCGCGATGCGCTGAAGGCGTTCGAGCGCAATGCCTTGTACGTCCTGCTGGCCTCGTGCTGGTACGTCACCGACGACCGGCGCCTTCAACTGCAGAACTGGGAACTGGGCCTGCGCAGCTGGGACATCTTCGTCGGCCCGCTGGCGATGAGCCGCGACGACGTGGCGGCTCCGGATGGCTTGCTGCAGGGTTTGCAGGAGGCGCTGCGCAACGAATCGCTGAGCGGTGAGCTGCACTGGATCCGCCTGTTCTATCGCCGCGCCGACGATGGCGCGGTGCTGGCCGAAGCACTGCTGGACAACCAGCCCTGGCCGGGCGGCGACCGCCTGCTGGCCCAGCTGGCCTGGCCGTCGGGCGGGCCGGGCTACAGCGCGCGCTGCTTCATCACGCTGGATATTCGCGATTATTGAAGCGCCGCGGCGCAGCGGAAACATCTGTGAAGTGTCGGGGGGCACGATGATCGAAACGGCGGCAGGCCTGGGTATCGAGCAGTTGCACACGTACTGGGCTTGCCAGTGCGCGCCGGGTTCGGTGGCGCCGCTGCCGCAGGACGTCGTGAAAACCCTGCTCGCCGGCCTGCGCCTCAACGTGCTGGAAACCCTGCGTTACCTGCATCAGCACAAGCCGAGCTTCGCGCAGTTCGAAGCGTGGATCGGCGAGCGCCATGGCGGCGAGCTGGACGAAGCGGCGGTCGATCGCCTGCGGCGCGCGCTGGCGGGCGAGGCGGTCGGCGCGGAAGTCGGCGCTCTCGACCACGTCGAAGGCTTGAGCGCCGACGACCTCGCGCATTGGGACGAGCACGGCTACGTCATCCTGCGCAACGCCATTGCGCCGGAAGCGGCGCGGACCACCGAAGCGGCCATCTACGATTTTCTCGGCATGGACCGCGACGATCCCGAGTCCTGGTACCGCCCGTCGCTCGGCCACTCGATCTGGGTGCCGCTGCTGCACCATCCGGCGGTGGTGGCGAACCGCCGCTCGCCGCGCATCCACAAGGCGCATGCGCAGCTGTGGGGCCGCGAGGACCTGTGGGTCACCGTCGACCAGGTCGGCTTCAATCCGCCCGAGCGCCCCGAATGGATGTTTCCCGGCCCGCATCTGCACTGGGATTCCACGCTGGCCGAACCGCACCATCTGGAGCTGCAGGGCATCCTCTATCTCGCCGACGTGGCGCCCGACCAGGGCGCCTTCAGCTGCGTGCCGGGCTTCCATCGCGAGCTGAAGCAGTGGCTGAAGACCGTTCCGGCCGGCGTGAATCCGAACGACCATGCGCGCCGCACCCTGGCCATGCAGCCGATCGCCGCCCACCGCGGCGACATGGTGATCTGGCACCACCTGCTGCCGCACGGCAGCAGCCCGAACCGGGCGCGGCGCCCGCGCGTGGTGCAGTACATGTCGCTGCGGCCCACGCGCTATGCCTATACCGAGGAATGGAAGTCCTGAGCGCGGTGGGGAGCCGGTCCGGACGGGGCAGGCGGGTTCGGCTATAATTCCCGGTTTGCCAACCTCTTGACGGTCCCCAGGTCATGTCCCAGGCCACCCAGAAGATCGGTTTCGTCAGCCTCGGCTGCCCCAAGGCCCTGGTCGATTCCGAGCGCATCCTTACCCAGCTCAAGGTCGAAGGCTACGAGATCGTGCCCAGCTACGGCGCGGCCGATGCGGTGGTGGTCAACACCTGCGGCTTTATCGACGCGGCGGTGCAGGAGTCGCTGGATGCGATCGGCGAGGCGCTGCACGAGAACGGCAAGGTCATCGTCACCGGCTGCCTGGGCAAGCGCTCGGAGCTGATCCGCGAGGCCTATCCGGACGTGCTGGCGATCACCGGCCCGCAGGACTACGCCAGCGTGATGAACGCGGTGCATGCGACCTTGCCGCCGAAGCGCAACCCGCTGCTGGATATCATTCCGGACACTGGTATCAAGCTCACGCCGAAGCACTACGCGTACCTGAAGATCTCGGAAGGCTGCAACCACCGCTGCAGCTTCTGCATCATCCCCTCGATGCGCGGCGACCTGGTCTCGCGTCCGGTCGACGAAGTGCTGCTCGAAGCCGAGCGCCTGGTGAAGGGCGGCGTGAAGGAACTGCTGGTGATCTCGCAGGACACCAGCGCCTACGGCGTGGACCTGAAGTACGCCGAGCGCCAGTGGCGCGACAGGAGCTGGCGCACGCGCATGACCGAGCTGTGCGAAGGCCTGTCGGAGCTGGGCGTGTGGACGCGCCTGCACTACGTCTACCCGTATCCGCACGTGGACGAAGTGATGCAGCTGATGGCGGACGGCAAGCTGCTGCCGTACCTGGACATCCCGTTCCAGCACGCCAGCCCGCGCATCCTCAAGCTGATGAAGCGCCCGGGCAACATCGACAAGACGCTGGAGCGCGTGCGCAACTGGCGCAAGGCGGTGCCGGACCTGACCATCCGCAGCACGTTTATCGTCGGCTTCCCCGGCGAGACGGACGCCGAATTCGAAGAGCTGCTGGATTTCCTGCGCGAGGCGGAACTGGACCGCGTCGGCGCCTTCGCCTATTCGCCGGTGGACGGCGCCAAGGCCAACGAGCTGCCGGGCGCGGTGTCCGAGGAATTGAAGGAAGACCGCCTGGAGCAGTTCATGGCGGTGCAGGCGGAAATCTCGGCGGCCAAGCTGCAGCGCAAGATCGGCCGCACCATCCGGGTGCTGGTGGACGAAGCCGACGCGCACGGCGCGGTCGCGCGTTCCGCCGCCGACGCGCCGGAGATCGACGGCCTGGTGCGCATCGCGCTCGACCCGGCCAAACCCGGCCAGCCGCTGAAGCCGGGCCAGTTCGTCGACGTGGTGGTCGAAGCCGCCGACGAGCACGACCTGCACGCGCGCCTCGCCGGCTGATTCCCCATGCGCTACGTGGCGCCCGCGCGCGGCTCGGTCGATCCGGCCGTGTTCCAGCGGCCGCCGCTGGCGGCCTGGCGCGAGTACGCCGACCTGCTGTGCGGGCCTGACTGGCCCGACGTCGCCCGGCTCGATGCGCTGCTGCCGCCGCAGCAGCGCGAGCGCTTCGTGGCGCAGACGCGCGCCGTGCTGGACGACGGCCTGCACTACGAGCAGCGCATCCACACGCAGGGCGCCATCGCCACGCGCGCCGCCAACTGGCACGACCTGTTCAATGCGCTGGCCTGGCTGCGCTATCCGGGGATCAAGCGCGCGCTGAATGCGCAGCAGGTGGCCGGGATCGCGCAGATGGGGCCGCGCACGCGCTCGCGGCCGCAATACGCGCTCACTCATTTCGACGAAGCCGGCGTGCTGGTGGCCGTGCGCGATCCTTCGCTGCTGGCGCTGTGGGACGCGCACGACTGGCACGGCCTGTTCTGGCGCCGCCGCGAGGCCTGGCTGGACGGTTCGATCCATGCCGAGGTGTTCGGCCATGCGCTGCTGGAGCACGCGCTGACGGACGGCAAGCTGCTGGTGGGCAAGGCCCTGGCGTTCGCCTGCGGCGACCGGGGCGAGGCCGCGCTGGCGCAGCGCTGCGCCGCCGGCATCGCGGACGGCACGCTGCTGCGCGATCCGCTCGAACTGCGCCCGCTGCCGCTGTCCGGCATTCCCGGCTGGCATGCGCACAACGGCAGCGAGGCTTTTCACCGCGGCGCCGCGTGCTACCAGCCCCTGCGCCATGGGCGGCGCTATCCGCCGCCGGTGCCGGCCGCCGCCTCGCCGCCGTCATGAACTGTCGCGGCAATTGCCGGCGCATGGGTTTCGCGGCTATATAAACGCCGGGGGCAAATCGGGGGCGGTTCTTATGACAGCCGGAACGTCGGGGCGTTGGCGCTGGATCGGATCCTGGCTGCTCGGACTGGTTTGCTGGCTGCCGCTCGCCGCGGCGGCGGCCGAAGCCGTGCCGGCGGAGCCGATCCGCTTCGGCATCCTGCCGATCGGCAGCGCGGCGGAATCGCGCGAGCAGTGGCGTCCGCTGCTGGCCGACCTGGAAAAGCGGCTGGGCCATCCGATCACCACCGTTTCGGTGAGCAGCTATGCCGGTCTTTCCGGCGCGATCGGCGAGCAACGCGTGGATATCGCCTTCCTGTCCGGCCGGCTGGCCATCGAAGCGGTGCTGCGCCAGCAGATGAGCGTGTTCGCGCAGTTCGAGCGCAGCGACGGCGCCAAGGGCAACGTGGCCTTGCTGGTGGTGCGCGCGGACGGCCCCATCCACGACCTGAGCGGCCTGCTGGCGCATCCCGGCCGCTGGCGCTATGCGCGCGGCGAGCCCTTGTCGGTGACCGGCTATGTCGCGCCGGAAGCCGAAGTGTTCGCGCCGCGCGGACTCAACTCCGACACCTTCTTCGCCCGCGTGCGCGTGGGCAACCACCAGAACAATGCGCTGGCCGTGGTCAACGGCGAAGTAGACGTGTGCAGCGGCAACAATCCGGACCTGGACCTGTTCCGCCGCAATTTCCCCGACCAGGCCGCGCAGCTGAAGGTGATCTGGCGCTCCAGCCTGATTCCCTCCGGCGTGCTGGTGGTGCGTGCCGGCATGGAGCCGAAGCTGCGCAAGCAGCTGACCGATTTCATGCTGGGCTACGGCAAGGGCGGCGGCACGGCGGGCGAGCGCGAGCGCGACAACCTGGCACGCATTCCCGATCTCGCCGGTTTCGTACCCGCCAACAGCCTGGTGCTGCGTCCGTTCTCGGACATGGAATACACCTTGCAGCGGCAGCAGGCCCAGCACGGGCGCTGGGTCAGCGACGCGGCGCGCGATGCGCGGCTGCGGCAGATCGAGGCGGATCACAAGCAGGTGCTGCAGCAATTGCAGGCGCATTGAGAGCCGGGAACCCCTTTCCCGGCGTCGGAAATTCAATCTTGCTCAGCCCGCCTGGGCAGGTGAGGTTCATCCTTTATCCGTAGGGTGAGGCGTTCATGCCACCAGGAGATCTCGCATGACTCAGCACCACGCCCGCCGCCGCGGCGCCTCCATGCGCTGGCTGTTCGCGCTCTCGATGATGGGCGCCGCCGCGCTGTCGCCGCTGTCGGCCGCGGCGCAGGCCAGCCCCCGCCCGCAAGCCGCACCGCAGCCGCAGGCGGCGCCGCAGCGCCAGTCCGGCCAGTCACCGGCGAACGCGAGCGGTCCCGAACTGCCCGCCGCCGACCAGCTGGCGATCAGGAATTACACGCTCAACGAAGACGTGCTCGGCCGCCTGATGGCGGTAACCAAGGAAGCGCGTGCGCAGGACATCCGCCCGCAGCCGGCGCCGGATCCCGCCAAGGTGCGCAACCTGGACGATCTGGCCAATTACGCGGTCGGCGGCGACAGCAAGCTCGCGCCGCTGGTGCAGAAGCACGGCTTCACGCCCAAGGAATTCCTGCTTGCCAATCTCGCGCTGATGAACGCGGCGCTGGCGGTGCAGGCGCGCAGCGATCCCAACCTGGCCAAGACCATCGACCAGTCGAAGGTGAATCCGGCCAACGTGGCGTTCTTCGAGTCGCACCAGCAGCAGATTGCGGCGCAGATGAGCGAAGGGGCGAAGTAACCGCGGAAGCGCGGCGTTTCGCTTTTGATCGTCATCCCGGCGCAGGCCGGGATCCAGTGGCGACCACGTTGGGTCGTGGTCGCTACGTCAAACAGCTGCTTTCAGCGTTGTGCCGACGACCGAGCGGTGTCGTTACTGGATCCCGGCCTGCGCCGGGATGACGGCTTCGATGTATGTCGCGCCGGCTCGGTAGGGCGTATCAGTACCCCACCGACACGATCGCAAACCGCGTACGCCCGCCCGGCAGCTCCGCGTCGAATTCGTCGTCCACGCGCTTCTTCAGCGCGGCCCGCGCCATCGGCGAATCGATGCTGATCCAGCCGGCTTTCGCGTCGGTCTCGTCGGGGCCGACGATGCGATAGATCACCGTCTCCCCGCTGTCCACGTTCTCCAGCTCGATGCGTGCGCCGAAGAACACCACGGCGCGATCCGCCGGTGCGCCTTCCGCCACTTTCAGCGCGGGAATCCGCTTGCTCAGGTAACGCACGCGGCGATCGATCTCGCCGAGCTGCTTCTTGCGATAGGTGTATTCGGCATTCTCCGAACGGTCGCCTTCGGCCGCGGCGGCCGCGAGCGCCTTCACCACTTCCGGCCGCAGCGTGTGCCAGAGGTGGTCCAGTTCGGCTTTGAGCTTCTCGAAGCCTTCGCGGGTGATGATCGCGGTCGAGGAGGGGGAAGGTGGGCGCCAGCGGCTCATCGGGCTTGAGGGGTATCCAGCAGTTGTCGTTCCAGGGCGATCAGTTCCGCGTGCACCGGGTGGTCCGGAAATGCGGCGGCGAGCTTGCGCAGCAGCACCAGCGCTTCGGCGGGCTGGTCCAGCCGCAGGCCGAGCTGCTGCGCGGCGAGCAGGCCGATGCGCGGCGCTTCGGGCGTGCGCGGCCACTTGGAAAGATAGCCTTTGCACAGCTTCACCGCGAGCCGGCTCATGCCCATGCGCGCGGCCAGTTCGGCCAGTGGGCCGGCGGTGGCCGGGTCGTCCGGCAGGAAGGCCGGATCGATCTCCATGCATTCCTGCACCAGGCCCAGCGCGCGCTTGCCTTCGTTGTTGGCGAGCAGGGCGGCGGTCCAGATCTGCCCGTGCACCAGCAAGGCCTCGCGCAGGCCTTCCTGGCGCAGCAGCTGGCGATAGGCCAGGTGCAGCGAGGCCGGCGCGCTGCGGTCCTGCAGGCGGCCCACCAGCATGTCGATGGCGGCGCGCGGCTGTTCCGCGGCGCGCTGCTGCACGGCGGCGAGCAGGCGGCTGTCCTCGTCCTGGCCGCTCGCGGCGACCAGGCGCTCGGCCTCGGGCGCCATGCCGAACTGCTCGTGGCGCTCGTGGATCATCGCGCCCATCAGATGGAAGCCGAGCACGATCAGATAGGTGTAGGCGAACGCATACAGCGGCTGCGCGACCAGCCGCGGCAGCACACCGGTGGCCGCTCCGGCCAGCACGATCAGCCCCGCCACGATAAGGTTGATCGTCACGGGAATCAGGTAGGCCAGGCCGAAGCCGCCGATCACGCGCAGCATCTGCAGCGGATTGAGCGCGTCGGCGAGGTTGCCCTCGAATGCCAGCGTCATGTCGATCGCCGGCAGAATCAGCACCGATACCAGCAGGATCGGCCACAGCGCACGCGGAAAGAACACCGCCGCGAGTATGCACAGCGCGGCCAGGAACAGGTGGATCGCAGTCAGCGCCCAGCCGGAGGATTCATTGCCGCCCAGGCTGACGTCCGGTGGGTCGGCGAAACCGTTGGCGGTGTGCAGCATGCAGTCCGCGGCGTAGCGCCATGTGGCCGCCCATATCGCCAGGGTGCAGATGCCGCCGAGCAGCGCCGGCAGCAGACCGACGACGAGGTGCGCCAGCGCCATCGCCGCGCAACTGGCCAGCGCGGCACCGCGCAAGGGATAGGCGAACGCCGCGGGCAGGCGTTCGGCAAAGGGTTTGTCGGCGGCGACCGTGGGGATCTTCGGCATGGTGCCGCGCTCAGCGCTTGCCGCCGAAGATGCTGCCCAGCACGCCGCGCACGATCTGCGTGCCCAGGCGCGAGCCGATGCTGCGCGTGGCCGACTTGGCCATCGCCTCGATCACGCCCTGGCGGCGGCCGTTGCCCAGCAGCACGTCGCGCACGGCGTCGCCCCAGCCGGGGCCTTCGGCCGCGGCGGGCGCGCCCTTGCCGGCCGGGGTGGCGGAAGCGACTTTCTCGCCCGCGCGCGCCGCCAGCATCTCGGCCGCCGATTCGCGGTTCACCGCGGTGTCGTACTTGGCGCCCACCGGCGAACGCTGGCGCACCGTGGCGCGCTCGGCCTCGGTGATCGCGCCGATGCGCGCGGTGGGCGAGGCCACCAGCACCTGTTCCACCGGCGAGGGCACGCCGCCATCGCGCAGAGTGGAGGCCAGGGCCTCGCCGACGGCGAGCTTGGTGATGGCGTCGGTGACGTCGAGCTTCGGATTCGGCGCGAAGGTTTCGGCCGCGGCCTTCACCGCTTTCTGGTCGCGCGGCGTGAACGCGCGCAGCGCGTGCTGCACGCGGTTGCCGAGCTGGCCGAGGATATTGCCGGGCACGTCGTCCGGATTCTGCGAGCAGAAATACACGCCCACGCCCTTGGAGCGGATCAGCCGCACCACCTGTTCCACGCGCTGCAGCAGCGCGGCCGGGGCGTCGTCGAACAGCAGGTGCGCCTCGTCGAAGAAGAACACCATCTTCGGCTGCTCCAGGTCGCCCACTTCCGGCAGCTGCTCGAACAGCTCCGACAGCAGCCACAGCAGGAAGGTGGAATACAGGCGGGGTTTGAGGATCAACTGGTCGGCCGCCAGCACGTTGATCACGCCGCGGCCGCTCATGTCCTGGCGCATCAGGTCGGCCAGCTCCAGCGCCGGCTCGCCGAAGAACTGGTCGGCGCCGTCCTGTTCCAGCTTCAGCACCGCGCGCTGGATCGCGGCGATGCTCTGCGTGCTGATCAGGCCGTACTGGGTGGAGATGTCCTTGGCGTGTTCGGCGGCGAAGCCGAGCAGGGCGCGCAGGTCGGCCAGGTCCAGCAGCAGCCAGCCGTTGTCGTCGGCCACTTTGAAAACGACTTCGAGCACGCCTTCCTGGGTGTCGTTCAATTCCAGGATGCGGCCGAGCAGGGTGGGGCCCATCTCGCTGATGGTGGCGCGCACGGGGTGGCCGAGCTTGCCGTAGATGTCCCAGAAGATCACCGGATTGGCCTGCGGCTTCCAGTCCTTCAGGTCGAGCTTGGCCAGGCGCGCTTTGAGCTTGTCGCCCGGCTCGCCGGCGGCCATCGCCAGGCCCGCGAGGTCGCCCTTGGCATCGGCCAGGAAGCAGGGCACGCCCAGGCGCGAGAAGCCTTCGGCCAGCACCATCAGCGAGACCGATTTGCCGGTGCCGGTGGCGCCGGCGATCATGCCGTGCCGGTTGCCGTAATGCGGGTCGAGGTTGACGGTGGCGCTGTCGTTGCGGCCGATGAGGATGTCAGTCATGAGGGTCCGTCCGGTAGGGGCGCGGCGATTGTAGGAGCAGGGAACGGGGAACGGGGAACGGGGGACGGGGGACGGGGAACGGGGAACGGGGAACGGGGAACGGCAGGAGCGTCGCAGCCCCATCCCCATCCTTCATATCGACCCGCATGTTCCCCGCTCCCTGTTCCCCGTTCCCCGCTCTCAAGCTATTGTCGTCGCTTTCGACACGCGACTTTCCCCATGCCGTCAACCGCTTCCGCGCGCTCCCTGCGCCTGCTTCCCCTGTTCGCGGCGCTGGCCGCGCTGAGCGCCTGCGCGAGCGGCGGCGGCACCAAGGCGGCGGCACCCTCGGCCCAGGTGAACGCGCTGTACGCGCAGCTGGACCAGGCCAGCAAGGGCTACGACACGGCGCTGCAGCAGGCGCGCGCCGGCGACGCGCAGGCTTCGCAGCAGACGCTGTCCACCTCGCTGGAGCAGCTCAAGCGCGCTTCGGCGCAGTGCGGCAGCAGCCCCGGCTGCGATCCGCAGCGCTTCTTCGCCGTGTACGACCGCCTGCTGCGCCTGAAGGACGGCAGCTTCTCGCTCGGCGACGATGTGGAAGTCAGCGGCGAGCAGACGCCCGAGGGCAGCGCCGGCACCGGCAAGACCGGCGCCGCCAGCCTGCCGCAGGCGCAGCGCAGCGTGACCCTGCTGCACGGCCAGAAGCTGTCGGAGCTGATCGCCATGAACGGCCCGGTGAAGGCGGCGCTGGAGATGTGGCTGACCCAGTGGCGCTCCAACCTGATGGACGCCTACGTCAACTATCAGTACATGCGCTACCAGATGTGGCCGGCCTACCAGAGCCGCGACCTGCCTGAGGCGGTGCTGTTCGGCATCATGGCCAAGGAGTCCGGCGGCAAGGTGCATGCGGTGTCGCGCTCCGGCGCGGCGGGCCCGCTGCAGTTCATGTACGCCACCGGCCTGCGCTTCGGCCTCAGCAGCGACGGCGGCTTCGACGAGCGCTTCGATCCGGCGCTGGCCGCGCGCGCCAACGCCGAATACCTGGACGAGCAGCTCGGCATCTTCAACAACAACCTGGAAGTGACGCTGGCCGCCTACAACGGCGGCGAGGGCCGCATGCGCCGCCTGGTCGGCGACGACACTTCGGTGAGCTTCTACGACCCGCGCATCTACAACCAGCTGTCGCAGGAGACTCGCGACTACGTGCCGGCGGTGCTGGCGGCGGCGTGGCTGTTCCTGCATCCGGACAGCTACAACCTGCGCTTCCCCAAGGTGGACGGCGTGCCGGGCAGCGTGGTGCTGAAGCGGCCGGCCTCGCTGAGCGAGCTCACGGTGTGCCTGGGTTCGGCCGGCAGCATGGAGAGCGGCTGGTTCCGCACCTTGCGCAATCTCAATCCGCGCGTCGATCCGCAGGCGGCGCTGCCGCAGGGCACCAAGCTGGTGGTGCCGAAGCTGATCGAGCCGTCCTATGCGGCGCGCTGCGCCGATGGCCCCTGGCCGATCCTGGCCAACGACCTGCATACCGCGGTGGTGCCGGTGGTGGCCTCGACGCCGGATCCGACGCCTTCGCGTTCCGCGCCGTCGAAGTCGCGCAGCTATACGGTGAAGCGCGGCGACACCCTGGCCGGCATCGTGCGCAAGCTCGGCTGCTCGGACGTGCAGGAAGTGGCCCAGCTCAACGGCATCAGGCAGCAGCACATCAAGCCGGGGCAGACGCTCAAACTGCCCGCGTGCCGCTGAGCCGGACGTAATGGGACGTAGGTTGGGGTGAGCCGCAGGCGAACCCCAACGATGCGTGGCGCTCGATGTTGGGGTTCGCCTGCGGCTCACCCCAACCTACGCAAGCGTTGCTTACGCCGCGGCGAGGCTGTTGCCGCGGGTCGGCGCCGCCTCGGTGCCGTTGCGGTGGGCTTCCTTCAAGCCATGCAGCACCTTCAGCAGATGGCGGTGCTGCAGCTGCAGCTTGAGGTGCGGGGAGTCCTTGGTCTCGTGGTAGGCCACCGCCAGCCACAGCGCCACACCGCGGATGGCGACTTCGGCATTGTCCGACCGCGCGCGCGCATAGCCGACATCGGTGCCCTCGCCCCAGGGCAGATAGCGCTGTTCCGGCGAGGTGCCATAGAGATGCGGGAACTCGCTGCGCGAGGCCTGGCCGATCTCGCGGAGAGTCAGCGTGCCGAGCTGGACGCGCGTGCGGCGTGGCAGGCTGTCGACGATGCGCTCGATCTCGCGGAACTGACGACCCAGCTGCCGGCTGCGGCTCAGGGCGATGATCTGGCTGACGATGCGCATGCGGTTCCTCCGGTCGCGGATTCGGGATGCAGCGCGGCTGCGCGCTGCGGCGAATACGGGTGAGGATAGCGACGCCTCGCTTCGCCTTGCGCCAAAAAAGTCACAAAACGACGAAAAGCGTCACTCGGATCTGTGCGTCAGTTCGTACAGCGACCGAGACGCTGGCCCACTTGCACCACTTGCTGCGGCTGCAGCTGGTCGAATTCCGCCATGCCGTCGGGCAGCAGCAGGATCACCGTCGAACCCATGTTGAAGCGCGCCATCTCGGCGAAGCGCTCCAGCGAAATGTTCTGCCCGGCGAAGGACTTGCGGCGGATCGCCGGCGCGTACGGCGGAATCACCAAGCCGTCCCACACGGTGGCCACGGACGACACCAGGATCGCTCCCACCATCACGGCGACGAACGGGCCGCGCTCGCTCTCGAAGTGGCAGACCAGGCGCTCGTTGCGCGCGAACAGGCGCGGGATCGCCTCCACCGCGAACGGCGCCACGCTGAAGATGCGCCCCGGCACGTGCACGGTTTCCTTCAGCGTGCCGGCCAGCGGCATGTGCACGCGGTGGTAGTCGCGCGGCGACAGATAGATGGTGGCGAAGCGGCCGTTGCGGTACGGCGCGGCGGCGGCCTCGTCGCCCAGCAGTTCGGCGGCGGTGTATTCCTGGCCCTTGGCCTGGAAGATGCGCCCGTCCACGATGCGGCCGGACTGGCTGATGCGCCCGTCGGCGGGGCTCAGCAGGGCCTGCGGGTCGGCGTCGGCGCGGCGCGCGTCCGGCCGCAGCTTGCGGGTGAAGAAGGCATTGAAGTGCTGGTAGGCGAACGGATCGGGCTGGGCGGCCTGGGCCATGTCCACCTGATAGCGGCGCACGATCTGCCCGATCAGGAAGTTCTTCCACGGCACGAAGGTCCAGCGCGTGGCCCAATAGACCACCCGCGACAGCGCGCGATGGGGCAGGAGGTATTGCAGGAGCACTTTGAAAGTCATCCGGCCAGTATATCGGGTAGGGAACGGGGAACAGGGAATGGGGAACAGGTGGGTTGACATGAACGCCGTGGCTGCGACGCTCTTGCCGTTCCCCGTTCCCCGTTCCCCGTTCCCCGTTCCCCGTTCCCCGTTCCCCGTTCCCCGTTCCCCGTTCCCCGTTCCCCGTTCCCCGGCCCGCTATACTTCGCGATCCTCCAGCCGCAGACCCTGGCCGCCGTGACCGCCGAACTCGCCTCCATCATCGATTTCATCCGCTACGGCGCCAGCCGCTTCTCGGCCGCCGGGCTGACTTTCGGCCACAGCCACGACAACCCGATCGACGAGGCCACCCACCTGGTGCTGGCCAGCCTGCACCTGCCGCCGGACATCCCGCCGGCCTACGGCGCCGGCAAGCTCACCGGCGAAGAGCGCGAGCGCGTGCTGGCGCTGATCGAGCGCCGCATCAACGAGCGCCTGCCGGTGGCCTACCTGGTCGGCGAAACCTGGTTCGCGGGGCTGAAGTTCAAGAGCGACCGCCGCGCCCTGGTGCCGCGCTCGCCGATCGCCGAGCTGATCGAATCCGGCTTCCAGCCGTGGCTGGAGCACCGCCACGTCGAGCGCGCGCTCGACCTGTGCACCGGCTCCGGCTGCATCGGCATCGCCATGGCCGAGTACAACCCGGACTGGCGGGTCGACATCGTCGACGTCAGCGACGACGCGCTGTCGCTGGCGCGCGAGAACATCGTGTTCCAGCACGTGGAAGGGCGCGTCGAGGCGGTGAAGTCCGACCTGTTCAACGGCGTGAAGGGCCGCGTCTACGACCTGATCGTGTCCAACCCGCCCTATGTCACCGAAGCCGAATACGCCGCGCTGCCGGGCGAGTACAGCCACGAGCCCAAGCTCGGCCTGACCTCCGGCGAAGACGGCCTGGACCTGTGCCTGCGCATGCTGGACGAAGCGGCCGGATACCTGAGCGAGGACGGCCTGCTGATCGTCGAAGTGGGCGAGAGCGAGCACGCGCTGGTGGAGCTGCTGCCGGAAGTCCCGTTCGTGTGGATCGAGTTCAAGGTCGGCGCCATGGGCGTGTTCGCGCTGGAGCGCCGCGACCTGGTCGAGCACGCCGACGCCATCCGCGCCGCGGCGCGCGCCCGCCACGGCTGAGCCGTGGACCTGCTGACGCCGCGCCTGCGCCTGGATGCCTTGGCCTCTGGCGACGCCGCGGCGCTGTATGCCTATCGCGGCGATCCCGAGGTGGCGCGCTACCAGGGCTGGCAGCCCGCCTCGCTGGATGAGGCGGCGGAATGGATCGAGGCGTTGGCCGCCGAACCCGCGCCGGGTCACTGGTGGCAGCGCGCCATCCGCCTGCGCGACAGCGGCGAGCTGATCGGCGACCTCGGCCTGGGCCTGGCCGCAGATGAGAAAGGCGGCGTGGAACTCGGCATCACCATCGCACCGCCCCATCAGGGCAGGGGCTATGCCGCCGAAGCGCTGCGCGCCGCGCTGGACTGGGCCTTCGCCCGCGGCGCCAACCGCGCCACCGCTTCGGTCGATCCGCGCAACACCGCCAGCGTGGCGCTGCTGTGCTCGCTGGGCATGCGCCAGGAAGCGCATTTCCGCGAAAGCTACTGGCTGCGCGGCGAGTGGGCGGACGACCTGGTGTTCGCCCTGCTGGCGCGCGAATGGCGCACCGGCGCAGACCCGGCGGCCCGTACACGCTAAGCTTGGCCGGTTAGCCCCCAGGAAAAGCCCCGTGTCCAGCAATTCCTTCGGCAAGATCTTCACCGTCACCACGTTCGGCGAGAGCCATGGCCCGGCCATCGGCTGCGTGATCGACGGCTGCCCGCCGGGGCTGCCGATCGAAGAGAGCGAATTCCGCGCCGACCTCGACCGCCGCGCTACCGGCAAGAGCCGCCACACCTCGCAGCGGCGCGAAGCGGACGAGGTGGAGATCCTCTCCGGCGTCTACGAAGGCCGCACCACCGGCACGCCGATCGCGCTGCTGATCCGCAATACCGACCAGCGCAGCAAGGACTACGGCGACATCGTCAGCACCTTCCGCCCCGGCCACGCCGACTACAGCTACTGGCAGAAGTACGGCATCCGCGATCCGCGCGGCGGCGGGCGCTCTTCGGCGCGCGAGACCACCATGCGCGTGGCCGCCGCGGTGATCGCCAAGAAATGGCTGGCCGAGCGCTACGGCGTGCGCGTGCGCGGCTATCTCGCGCAGCTGGGCGGCATCGCGCCGCAGGGTTTCGACTGGGACGCGGTGGAGCAGAACCCGTTCTTCTGGCCGCACGCGGCGCAGGTGCCCGAACTTGAGAAGACCATGGACGCGCTGCGCAAGTCCGGCGACTCCGTCGGCGCGCGCGTCAACGTGGTGGCCGAGGGCGTGCCGCCGGGCTGGGGCGAGCCGATCTACGGCAAGCTCGACGGCGACCTCGCCGCCGCCATGATGTCGATCAATGCGGTGAAGGGCGTGGAGATCGGCGACGGCTTCGCCGCGGTGGCCCAGCGCGGCAGCGAGCATCGCGACGAAATGAGCCCCGCCGGTTTCGCCTCGAACCATGCCGGCGGCATCCTCGGCGGCATCAGCACGGGGCAGGCGGTGACCGCTTCGATCGCGCTGAAACCGACGTCGAGCATTCTGATTCCCGGCCACAGCGTGAACCTGGCCGGCGAACCGGTCGAGGTGGTCACCAAGGGCCGCCACGATCCCTGCGTGGGCATCCGCGCCACGCCGATCGCCGAGGCCATGATGGCCCTGGTGCTGATGGACCACGCCTTGCGCCATCGCGCCCAGTGCGGCGACGTGGGCGAGGTGAGTCCGCGCCTGGCGTGAGCGCGCTTTGCGTGCACCGCCGGCGCGGCAAGACTGATGTGAGTACATGAGCGCAAGACAGAAAGTGTGGGTGTCGCGCCCCTTGTTTCCGGAAGTGCTGGCGCGGCTGTCCGAATACGTCGACGTGCAGGCCGAGGCGATCGAGCGCCGGCATGCGCCGGAAGCGCTGCGCGAGCACCTGTCCGGCGTCGATGGGGCCATCATCGGCCTGGCCGACCCGGTGGGCGCGGCGGTGGTGGAAGGCAACCAGCGCCTGCGCGTGATCGCCAATCTGGCGGTGGGCTACAACAACCTCGACGTGCCGGCGCTGACCCGCGCCGGCATCCTCGCCTGCAACACCCCCGACGTGCTCAACGAGACCGTGGCCGACTACGCCTGGGCGCTGATGCTGGGCGCCGCGCGTCGCGTCGGCGCCGCCGAACGCTGGCTGCGCGCGGGGCAGTGGCAGGGCGGCATGCGCTTCGACGACTGGCTGGGCGTCGACGTGCACGGCAAGACGCTGGGCATCCTGGGCATGGGCCGCATCGGCCAGGCCATCGCGCGCCGCGCGGCCGGCTTCGACATGCATGTGCTCTATCACAACCGCTCGCGCCTGCCCGAGCCGGTGGAGCGCGAATGCCGCGCCAGCCCGGTCGACAAGGCCGAACTGCTGCGCCGCGCCGATCACCTGATCCTGGTGCTGCCGTATTCGCGCGAAAGCCACCACGCCGTCGGCGCGGCGGAACTCGCGCTGATGAAACCCACCGCGGTGCTGGTGAACGTGGCCCGCGGCGGCATCGTGGACGACGCGGCGCTGGCCGCCGCGCTGCGCGAGGGGCGGCTGGCGGCCGCGGGGCTGGACGTGTTCGAGGGCGAGCCGGCGCTGCATGCGGACCTGCTGCGTCTCGAGAATGTCCTGCTCAGCCCGCATATCGCCAGCGCCAGCGCGGATACGCGCCGCGCCATGGCCGCCCTGGCCGCCGATAATGTGCTGGCCGCGCTGGGCCACGGACCGCGCGCCGGACGTCCGCCGGCGCCGCTCAATCCTGAAGTGATGAAACGTTGGTCCTAAAAAGCGGCTGTTTCAAAGCGTGATGCCATTCACGCCCAGGCAGATCGCGTATTGTTTTGCCCTCAACCCCGGCTAGATTTCCGTTGATGCGGATGTCGGCCCCGTTCGGACGGATCTCCGAGTCCCTCTACTGAAACCTGGAACATGAGCAAGAAGAGCAGCTACAAGGTGGCGATGGTCGGCGCGACGGGCGCCGTGGGCGAAGCCCTGCTGGCTATCCTGGCGGAGCGCAAATTCCCGGTCGGCGAGCTGGTCCCGCTGGCCAGCGAGCGTTCGGCGGGCGGCAAAGTGGACTTCGCCGGCAAATCGGTCACCGTGCGCAATCTTGCGGACTACGACTTCGCCGGCGTGGACATCGCCTTCTTCTCCGCCGGCGGTTCGGTCAGCCGCGAGCACGCGCCCCGCGCGGCGGCGGCCGGAGCGGTGGTGATCGACAACACCTCGGAGTTCCGCTACCAGGACGACATCCCGCTGGTGGTGAGCGAAGTGAATCCGCACGCCATCGCGCAGTACACCAAGCGCGGCATCATCGCCAATCCGAACTGCTCGACCATGGGCATGCTGGTGGCGCTGGCGCCGATCCACCGCCAGGCCGGCATCACCCGCATCAACGTGGCCACCTACCAGTCGGTGTCCGGCGCGGGCCGCTCGGGCATGGAGGAACTGGGCCGGCAGACCGCGGCGCTGCTCAATTTCCAGGACGTGGAAAAGTCGAAGTTTCCCAAGCAGATCGCCTTCAACGTGATCCCGCACATCGACGACTTCCAGGCCAACGGCTACACCAAGGAAGAAATGAAAATGGTCTGGGAGACCCGCAAGATCCTGGAAGACGACACCATCCAGGTGAATCCCACCGCGGTGCGCGTGCCGGTGTTCTACGGGCATTCCGAGGCCGTGCACATCGAGACCCGCGACAAGATCACCGCCGAACAGGCCCGCGCGCTGCTGGAAAAAGCCGAGGGCGTGGTGGTGCAGGACGAGCGCAAGGCCGGCGGCTATCCCACCCCGGTGGGCGACGTCGCGGGCAAGGATCCGGTCTTCGTCGGCCGTATCCGCGAAGATATTTCTCACGAGCGCGGCCTGGACCTGTGGATCGTCTCGGACAACATCCGCAAGGGCGCGGCGCTGAACGCGGTGCAGATCGCCGAACTGCTGATCGAGGAACATCTCTGATGCAAACCCGCCTGACCAGCCTGGCGCTCTGCGCCGCATGCCTGGCGATGCCGGCCTGGGCCGGTCAGCAGGCGGGGACCGCGGCCCCCGCTCCCGCACCGAAGGCCGAGGCCGAGCACCGCGTCGCCAGCAAGAACGCCGAAGTGCAGCGCCTGCAGCACGACGTCGCCTCGCAGGAGGCCCAGAGCGAGCAGGCCGACCGCAGGATGGAGCAGCAGGACCGCGCCATCGCGGAGCTGCGCCAGCAGCTGGAAGCACTGAAAAGCACCAAGGCCGCTCCCGGCCCGGGCCATTGAGCAAGACCCAATAAGCGGGACCGCTGCGAGAACCTCTCGCAGCAATGCGTTGTAAATATCGGCCGCAACTATTGTTTGTGGGCCTTTTTCTAACTTAAAGTGTCGTCTTGTCGACGGAATCGCCGCCCAAGTGCGGCGATCCTTATATAAGAAACGTCACGGGGCAGTTCGGGGGAACACGCGATGAATCGTTCGTTGAGACTGTCGGTGCTGCTGGCGCTGGCCTTAGGCAGCACCCAGGCCGCCGCGCTCGAACTGGGCCAGATCCAGGTCAAGTCGGCCTTGGGCCAGCCCTTGCTGGCCGAGATTCCGCTGAACCCGGAACATCCTTCCGAGCTGCAGAACCTGTCCGCCAAGCTCGCCTCCGGCGACGAATTCGCCAAGGCCGGCATCAGCGGCGCGCCGAACATCCCG
This sequence comes from Dyella sp. SG609, assembly GCF_012275375.1. Lineage (GTDB taxonomy): Bacteria > Pseudomonadota > Gammaproteobacteria > Xanthomonadales > Rhodanobacteraceae > Dyella_D > Dyella_D marensis. The sequence goes on from NZ_JAAZQJ010000006.1 coordinate 183,653, forward strand.
CTGCAGTTCGCGGTGATCGACGGCGGCAACGGCCGCAAGGTGATCCGCATCACCAGCGCCGCGCCGGTGAACGATCCCTACCTCGACCTGCTGGTCGAAGTGAGCAGCGCCACCGGCAAGAGCGTGCGCGAATTCGCCATCCTGCTCGACCCGCCGAGCAGCCCCGGCGCCGCGCCCGCCACCCGCGCGCCCGCCGTCGCTTCGTCCTCCAGCAAGCCCGCGCGCCATGCCGCGCCGGCACCCGCCGCCGACGAGCAGCAGGCTGCCGCCAAGCCCGCGCCCGCCAAGCCGGCGCCGGCCGCCGCGCCGGCGCTGAAGAACGGCGAATACGGTCCGGTCGAGCGCGGCCAGACGCTGTCGTCCATCGCCAAGGACACCGCGCCGCAGGGCGTGGACATCAACCAGATGCTGCTGGCCCTCAAGCAGGCCAACCCGGATGCGTTCTACCGCGACAACATCAATGCGCTGAAGACCGGCGCCGTGCTGCGCGTGCCTTCCGCGCAGGACGCGCAGGCCATGGCGGTGGCCGCGGCCGCCGCCGAAGTGCGCCGCCAGAACGGCGACTGGAGCTCGGGCGCCGCGCGCACCGCCACCAGCGTGGCCGATGCCGGCACGCGCCCGGCCGCTTCCACCGCGCCGACCGCCGGCAAGGGCGAACCGTCCGACCGTCTCTCCCTGGTGCCCGCGAAGGACGGCGCGCAGGGCGCCGCCGGCGGCAGCGCCAAGGGCGACGGCAAGGACGCCAAGGCCGCGGCCGGCCTGCGCGAAGACCTGCTGCGCAGCAAGGAGGCGCTGGCCACCCTGGAACAGCAGGGCAACGAGCTGAAGTCGCGCCTGAAAGACCTGGAAGACATCAACCAGAAGAACACCAAGCTGCTGGCGCTGAAGGACAACGAGATCGCCGACCTGCAGCGCAAGCTGGCCGAAGCCCGCAAGGGCGCGCCGGCGGCCGCCGCCGAGGCCAAGCCGGCCGAAGCGAAGCCCGCCGTCGCCGAAGCGCCCAAGCCCGCCGCCGAGGCGCCCAAGTCCGCGCCCGCCGCCAGCGCACCCAAGCCCGCCGACACGCTGGCCGTGACCCCGGCCGGCACCAGCTCCGCCCCGGCTTCCACCGGCAGCGCCGCCGCCACCGCCCCGGTGGCCAGCACGCCGGCCAAGCCGGAGAACAAGCCGGCGCCGAAGCCCGCCCCGGTGGCGCCGCCCGCGCCGGCCGAGGAAGAGCCCTGGTACATGCAGACCTGGGCGCTCGCCACCGGCGCCGGCGCCGTGGTGCTGCTGCTCCTGGGCGCGCTGCTGGGCCGCCGCAAGAAGTCGGGCGATGCTCCGGCGCCGCGCTCCGCTTCGTCGCTGGCCGACCGCTTCGGCGCCGAACCGACCATCGGCGGCTCCGATCCGGACCAGGACGAACTGCTCGACCAGCTCGCCGAGCATCCGGACGACGTCGGCCTGCACCTGGAACTGGTCAGCCTGTACTACAGCCGCCGCGACGTGGAGCACTTCGAAGCCGCCGCCGAAGCGATGCACGCGCACATCTCCAGCCCCGACCAGCCGGAATGGCTGGACGTGGTGTCGATGGGCGAGGACCTGGTCCCCGGCCATCCGCTGTTCTCGGGCGGCAACCCGCCGCCGCTGCCGCCGCAGAACGAGGACGAGCACGAGGCGCTGCACCAGTTCGACCTGGACCGCTACGCCGAGACCCAGCACGATGACATCCCGCCGATCCCGGCCGCTCCGCTGCCCCCGAAGAACCCCAAGGTCAGCGAGTACCACTTCGACTTCGACCTGACCCCGCGCCCGCTGGCCAACGCCGCGCCGGTAGCCGCCGAGCCGGAGCCGGTCGCCGCGCCGGAACGCGAGCCGGTGTCCACCTGGCAGTTCGCCGACCTGGAAGACGAGATTCCGGCCGCGCCGGCGCACAGCCCGGTGGAAGACGATTTCGCCCACGCCGGCGATGCGCACGAAGGCGGCTTCAACGACGACCCGGTCGACACCAAGCTGGACCTGGCCCGCGCCTACCTCGACATGGGCGACCCGGACGGCGCGCGCGCCATGCTGGAAGAAGTGCTGCACGAAGGCACCCAGATGCAGAAGGACGTGGCGCAGAAGCTGCTCGACGGCATCCGCTGAGTTCTCGCTGCAGGTGTTTTCTTATCGGGCCGGCTATATGCCGGCCCGATGTTTTTGGGGCTTGCCACAGGCGCGGGATGCTAACCTCGTCGGCCTTGCAGCTTCGCCTGGCTCCACATGCGCATCGCCCTGGGCATCGAATACGACGGCACCGACTTTCTCGGCTGGCAGCGGCTGACCCACGGGGCCACCGTGCAGGGCGCGCTGGAGAAAGCCCTGTCGTTCGTGGCCGCGCATCCGGTCGAGGTGACCTGCGCCGGCCGCACCGACGCCGGCGTGCACGGCCGCTGCCAGGTGGTGCACTTCGACACCGAGGTGCAGCGCGATCCGCGCGGCTGGGTGCTCGGCGCCTGCGCCAACCTGCCGCGCAGCGTGGCGGTGCTGTGGGCGCAAACGGTGCCGGAAGATTTCCATGCGCGCTTCTCCGCACGCAGCCGCCGCTATCGCTACCGCATCCTCAACCGCCCCGTGCGCGCGGCGCTGGATGGGCGCTACGTGACCTGGGAGCGCCAGCCGCTGGATGCCGCGCGCATGCACGAGGCGGCGCAGGCGCTGATCGGCGAGCACGATTTCACCGCCTTCCGCGCGGTGTCCTGCCAAGCGGCGCATGCGCGGCGCGAAGTGCTGGCGGTGAGCGTGCGGCGCGAGCAGGAACAGGTGCTGGTGGAGATCGAAGCGAACGCGTTCCTGCATCACATGGTGCGCAATATCGTCGGCTCGCTGCTGCCGGTGGGGCGCGGCGAGCAGCCGGCGGCCTGGGTCGGCGAACTGCTGGCCGGGCGCAATCGCGAAGTGGCCGGGCCGACCGCGCCGTCCTCAGGCCTGACCTTCCTCGGGCCTCGCTACGAAGCGCACTGGGGCCTGCCGCCGGAGGTGAGCCAATGACCCGCATCAAGTGCTGCGGCATGACGCGCGTGGAAGATGCGCGGCTGGCCGCGCAATACGGCGCCGATGCGATCGGGGTGATCTTCACCGCGCGCAGCAAGCGCCGGGTGGATATCGCGCGCGCCAGGGACATCTGCGCCGCGCTGCCGCCGTTCGTCAGCACCGTCGCGCTGTTCATGGATGATGACGCCGCCCATGTGCGCGAAGTGCTGCGCGAGGTGCAGCCCGATCTGCTGCAGTTCCATGGCGATGAAAGCGACGACTGGTGCGCGCAGTTCGGCCATCGTTATCTGAAGGCCATCGCGATGGGCGAGGGTGCCGCGGCTTTGCCGCGGCTGCGCGAGTATCCCGGCGCGGCGGGGTTGTTGCTGGATGGGCATGGGCTGGGCGAAGCGGGCGGCGGCGGCAAGGCCTTCGACTGGTCGTTGATGCCGACCGATCTCGATCAGCCGCTGATCCTTGCTGGCGGATTGACCGCCGAGAATGTCGCGCACGCCGTTCGCGTGGCGCAGCCGTGGGCGGTGGATGTGTCGAGCGGGATCGAGTCCGCGCCCGGCATCAAGGATGCAGCGAAGATGTACGCCTTCATCGAGGCAGTGCGCCAGGCCGGCTAAAAGCTCGTCATTCCGGCGCAGGCCGGAATCCAGTAACGGTAGCGTTCGGTGAACGCCTCATCGTCAGAGCGCCCATCGCTTCGTCTTGAGCAAACGCTGTCGTCACTGGATTCCGGCCTGCGCCGGAATGACGAGCAAAAAAGCGCCGCTCAATCGTCGCTCAGCGCACCACGCAGCCAACCGGCAAGCGCATCCGCCTGCGGCCCCGAAGCCCTTCGCGGCACGGCAAGAATCCAATGCGCCGGCGTGGTGACAAACCCCCACGGCGCCAACAACCGCCCGCTCGCCAGATCGTCCGCCACCAGCTGCACCGGTGCGATCGCCACGCCCAATCCCGCGACCGCTGCTTCGAGCAGGTAATACAGATGATCGAAGCCCTGCCCATAGCTCAGCTGTGCCGGCTGCAGCCCCGCCAGCGCCGCCCACTGCGGCCACGCCTGCGGCCGCGAAGCGGTATGCAGCAGCGCCTCGCTCAACAGCCCCTGCGGTGACCGTTGCTGCAGCTTCGACGCTCCCGGATAGCGCGGACTAAGCACTGGCCCGATCCGCTCCGGCGCCAGCTCATGCACGCGCCAGTCGCCCGGCCATGGCGGCTCCGCCAGCAGCAGCGCGGCATCGATGCCGGCCAGCGACGCATCGAGCGGCGCTTCCTGCGCGGAGAGGTGCAGCTTCAAGCTCGGCAGGTCCTGCCGCAGCCGTTCCAGCCGCGGAATCATCCAGCGCGCCAGCAGGCTGCCGGGACAGCCCAGCACGAACGGCGCGTCCGCCTGGCCGCGCGCCACGCGGGCCCAGGTATCGCGCAACTGTTCGAACGCATCGCGCGCGCCATCGCGCAACTGCTCGCCCGCCGCGGTCAGCGCCAGGCCGCGGCCCTGGCGCGCGAACAGCGGCTGGCCCAGCGCTTCTTCCAGCGCGCGCAGGTGGCGGCTGATCGCACCATGGGTGACGTGCAGTTCCTCCGCGGCGCGGCTGGCGCTGCCCAGGCGGGCGGTGGCCTCGAAGGCGCGCAAGGCATTCAGCGGGGGCAGGTCGCGGACGGCTGACATGTGAGTTTTGCTGACAGGTTGCGGCGATCTTATCGCTTTTCGCGAAGCCGGGCCGTGCGTTAATTTATCGGCCTGGCGCCCGCGGAAAGGTTTTTCGCGGCGCCCCTGCCGCTAGAGGAAACCGCACATGTCCCAGGACTTCCACCGCTGGCCCGACGAGCACGGCCGCTTCGGCGACTTCGGCGGCCAGTACGTCGCCGAGACCCTGATGGCGCCGATCGCCGAGCTGACCGAGGCCTACCTGCGCCTGCGCGAAGACCCGGCATTCCTCGCCGAGCTCGATCGCGACCTGAAGTACTACGTCGGCCGCCCCAGCCCGATCTATCACGCCGAAGGCCTGTCCCGGCACGTCGGCGGCGCGCAGATCCTGCTCAAGCGCGAGGACCTCAACCACACCGGCGCGCACAAGATCAACAACACCATCGGCCAGGCCCTGGTGGCCAAGCGCATGGGCAAGCCGCGCGTGATCGCCGAGACCGGCGCCGGCCAGCACGGCGTGGCCTCGGCCACGGTGGCCGCGCGCTTCGGCCTGAAGTGCGTGGTGTACATGGGCGCGGTGGATATCGAGCGGCAGAAGATCAACGTCTACCGCATGAAGCTGCTCGGCGCCGAAGTGGTGCCGGTGACTTCCGGTTCGAAGACGCTGAAGGACGCGCTCAACGAAGCCATGCGCGACTGGGTCACCAATGTGGCCGACACCTTCTACATCATCGGCACCGTGGCCGGCCCGCACCCGTATCCGATGATGGTGCGCGACTTCAACGCCATCGTCGGGCGCGAGGCGCGCGAGCAGATGCTCGCGCAATACGGCCGCCTGCCGGATGCGATCACCGCCTGCGTCGGCGGCGGCTCCAATGCGATCGGCCTGTTCCATGCGTTCCTCAACGATGCCGGCGTGCGCATCGTCGGTGCGGAAGCGGCGGGCGAGGGGATCGCCACCGGACATCACGCCGCCTCGCTGGCGGCCGGGCGTCCCGGCGTGCTGCATGGCAACCGGACCTACGTGCTGTGCGACGACAACGGCCAGATCACCGAGACGCATTCGGTCTCCGCCGGCCTCGATTACCCCGGCGTCGGCCCCGAGCATGCCTTCCTGAAGGACGCCGGCCGCGCCGAATACGTCGGCGTCACCGACGACGAGGCGCTCGAAGCGTTCCATCTGCTGGCGCGCACCGAGGGCATCCTCGCCGCGCTCGAATCCAGCCATGCCGTGGCGCAGGCGATCAAGCTCGCCCGTGGCATGCCCAAGGACCAGCTCGTGCTGTGCAACCTGTCCGGCCGCGGCGACAAGGACGTGCACACCATCGCCGCCCGCGAAGGAGTGCAGGTATGAACCGCATCGACCGCCGTTTCGAAGCGCTCAAGCGCGCCGGCCGCACCGGCCTGATCCCCTTCGTCACCGCCGGCGATCCCGCGCCGGAACACACGGTGGCGTTGATGCACGCGCTGGTCGAGGCCGGCGCCGACGTGATCGAGCTGGGCGTGCCGTTTTCCGACCCGATGGCCGACGGCCCGGTGATCCAGCACGCCAGCGAGCGCGCCATCGCCAAGGGCGTGGGCCTGGCCGACGTGCTCGGCTGGGTCCGTGCCTTCCGCCAGCGCGACGCCGACACGCCGGTGGTGCTGATGGGGTACCTCAATCCGGTGGAGATCCACGGCTACGAGCGCTTCGCCGCCGAAGCCGTCGAGGCCGGCGTGGATGGCGTGCTGCTGGTCGATTGCCCGCTGGAGGAATCGGCCGTGCTGGCCCCGCTGAAGGCCGCCGGGCTGAGGCAGATCCTGCTGGCGGCCCCCACCACCGCACCCGCGCGTATGGCGCGGCTGTGCGGGTCCGCAGAGGGTTTCCTGTACTATGTGTCGTTTGCCGGCATCACCGGCGCGGGGCGCTTGAGTACCTCGGACATCGCGGCCCGCGTGGCCGGGATCCGGGCCAGCGCCAAGGCGCCGGTGGCAGTGGGCTTCGGCGTGCGCGATGCGCAGAGCGCCAAGGCCATCGCCGGATTCGCCGATGCCGTGGTCATCGGCAGCGCGCTGGTCGAACGGCTGGCGGGGGCCGAGCGGGCGGACGACATCGCCGACCGCGCCAGGGCTTTCCTGCAACCGATCCGCACGGCGCTGGACGCACACTGAAACGATCTTCCTGATCGTTTCGGTCAGGAACGTTTGAGGTGTAGCGATGAACTGGCTGCAGAAAATCATGACCCCGCGTGCGCGCACGCAGAGCTCCAACGCCGGCAAGGGCAAGGTCCCCGAGGGCGTGTGGGAGAAGTGCGGCGGCTGCGGCACCGTGCTGTACCGCCCGGAGCTGGAACGCAACCTGATGGTCTGCCCCAAGTGCGGCCATCACCACGCGATCGAGGCGCGCGTGCGCCTGCAGGCCTTGCTGGACGAAGGCTCCACGCAGGAGCTGTGGTCGAACCTCGAGCCCACCGACCCGCTGAAGTTCCGCGATTCCAAGAAGTACCGCGACCGCATCGTGGCTGCGCAGAAATCCACCGGCGAGAAGGACGCGCTGCTGGCCATGAGCGGTGCACTCAAGGGCCGCCCGCTGATGGCGGTGGCCTTCGAGTTCAGCTACATGGGCGGCTCGATGGGTTCGGTGGTGGGCGAGAAGTTCGCCCGCGCCGCCGAACGCGCGCTGGCCGAGCGCAGCGCCCTGGTGTGCTTCTCCGCCACCGGCGGCGCGCGCATGCAGGAGTCGCTGTTCTCGCTGATGCAGATGGCCAAGACCTCGGCCGCGCTGGCGCGCCTGCGCGATGCCGGCGTGCCCTACATCAGCGTGCTCACGCATCCCACCACCGGCGGCGTGTCCGCCAGCCTCGGCATGCTCGGCGACATCAACGTGGCCGAGCCGAAGGCGCTGATCGGCTTCGCCGGCCCGCGCGTGATCGAGCAGACCGTGCGCGAGACGCTGCCGGAAGGCTTCCAGCGCTCGGAGTTCCTGCTGGAGCACGGCGCCATCGACATGATCGTCGACCGCCGCGAGATGCGCGACAAGCTCGCCGACGTGCTGGGCATCCTCACCAGGGCGCCGCGCGCCGCGTGATCGCCGCTGCCGCGATTCAAGAGAAATGCCGCCGCGAGGCGGCATTTTTTTTGCGCGTGCGCGGATGTTTTCCACAGGCGGTGTGGATGGTTTGCGGGTAAGCCTGTGGAAAAGCACTGCAAGTCACTGACGGTGTTGCGATGCGCACGCGCTGCGAAAGTTTTGGTCATGCGCGTGACGCCGCGGCATGCAGAAATCGCTTGCGAAATGGCTGAAAACATGCGTTTTCGCGCGCGGCGGCGTGGGGGTGTCGCGAGGTTGTCCACAGTGGCTGTGGATGTTCTGCGGGTGAGCTTGTGGACAACACACTCAAGTGTCTGATGGTGTTGATATGCGCACGCGCTGCGAAGTTTTTGGTCACGCTGCCGCGTGTTTGCTTCGCGTCTCCGCCCACCGGTGTAGGTTGGAGTGAGCGCAGCGAACTCCAACGCCGCGGCGGCGATCACGCGTGTTGAGCGCAGGTTTTCCACAGCCGTTGTGGATGCTCTGCGGGCAAGCCTGTGGAAAACACCTTCAAATGCTTGATGGGGTTAGTGCGTGGACGCGCTGCAAAAGTTTTGGTCAGGCCATCGTCGTGTGATGGGGGTTTTCCACAGGTTTTGTGGATGTGGGTTGGGGGAGCTTGTGGATAAGCGCGAGGGGGGCCTTGGGCAACAGTGGGTTGGCACGCTTTGCCGAAGTTCTGCGCAACGATGGGTGCGCATCCCGTTGCTCGTCATCCCGGCGTAGGCCGGGATCCAGTGACTGTATCGCTCGGTTGTTGCGCTGAGGCGTGGGTGTCTCGCCTTTGGCGAGGGTTTCGTGCCGCTGCCGCGGCACGAGTTACTTTTTCTCTGCGTGCCCAGAGAAAAAGTAACCAAAAAGAGAGGGCACCCTGCTTGGCGCCCTCAGCAGCGCAGCTGCTGAGGGTCCGTGAGGGCTGGCCGGGCTTTTTGACAGGGCATCCATGCCCTGATCAAAAAGGCGGGGACATCGTGTCCCCGCCCCCCTGCGGGGGCCTTTTCGTCCAGCCCTCACCGCCGGCGCCAAGGGGACCCGGTGGATCAAGAGCAAAAGCGCACAAGCGGAACGCCGCGGCTGCGCCGCGTGCTCTTCGCTCGATTTTCGCGCTGCCTTGCATCCCCCTCTCCCCTCCGGGGAGAGGGCCGGGGTGAGGGGCCGGTCGAAGCGATGAGCCGAGGGTCGAGAAAGCCCAAGGGCTTTTCAAAAGCAATTAACCCCCAAGTCCCGATTCCCGTGATAACCACGTGAAAATCTTTTATACCCGGATCAGCTAATGAAATTAACCAAGAGTTTTAATCGGATCACCAAATGCTGCGCCGCAGAAAATACCCCTTCCCGCCGTTTCCTCGCCTTCGTGAAGCTGACGTCGTAGGAAACGCTTCAAGCGCTGATTTAAAGGCTTTTTACCCGACGCATGCGCCTTTCAAATGCGCCGGATACCAGTCCTTGCGTTGCAACTTGCTTTTACCCCTACGCGAGTCAATCTTGCGAACGCTCGTATGAAACCAAGCGTTCAAATGGAGACTTGAATCCGACGTTCCACTTGCCGGAGGGGCAAGAGGGAACGGCCGGAGGATCAGCGGGGACCGGCAACCGATGTCGAATCAGCTCAACGATGAGCAGGGCGCCAGATATCGCCTGTTGCGTGCAGCCGAGACGCTGTACGTCGAGCACGGCTATGAGGCGACGTCGCTGCGCATGATCGCGGGACTCGCGCAGGCGAATCCGGCCCTGGTCAGTTACTACTTCGGCAGCAAGGAAGCCTTGATGCGCGAATTGATGATTTCCTGTCTGAATCGCTTGAATCAGGAGCGCCTGTATTTGCTCGCGGCATGCGAACAACCTAATGGCAATAGCGCGATTGCCGCACAGGCCGTGCTTGGCGCCTTGATTATCCCGGTATTGCGCATGCGCCAGGACAGCATCGAGGAGCGCACGCGGATACAGCTGCTGTTGCGCGCCTATGGCGATTCCTCGCCGGTCATCCGCGGTTATCTGAAAGAAAGCCACCGGTCGATTTCGGCGCGCTTTTTCAAGGCTTTCAAGCGCGCGCTGCCGGGACTGCCGCCGCGCGAACTGGGCACGCGCCTGCGCTTCGGCCTGAAGGCACTGGCCGGCGTCATGGCGGGGGCGAACCTGGCCGAGCTGGCCTGCGCCATCTGCATGGGCGAGCCGGTCAGCGAATCGCTGGTGATCACGCGGCTGCTGGTGTTCGTCACGCCGATCCTGGTCACGCCTTTCCGCGATCCCAAGCGCGACAGCCAGGTCGAGCAGGTAGTGGGCCAAGTGGTGGCCACCGCGGAAGTGGTGGAGCCCGAGATACCGGCGGCAGCGCATCGGGGCGCACGGGCCGGTGGTCGCGATCCTTTTCGCGCCGCGGACGAAGTGATGGGCCCGGCGATGGGCGGCGAGAGGGCGCCTGTAGCGGCTGCCGCTTTCGGCGAAGCCGACGCGGCGGCCGATCCGCCGGCGCGCCGCGTCCAGTGGTTTGCGTAGTGCTGCAGTCGTTCCAGGGGAAGGGCCTTCGGGCCGGGGATACAGGTGTCGCGCCTAGCGACTCTTCATTGGGAGGGGAGTAATGCAACACAAGCCATATCGGCCGCATACGTCGGTCAAGCCACGCGTGCTCATGCTGGCGATTCTGTCCTGTCTCGCCATCCAGGCGCGCGCGCACGCCACCGATAACGGCCACGATGCCGCGGCACCGGACGACGCCAAGCCGGCGCCCGCGGCCAGCAATGCCGCGCCACCGGCGGACCCGCAGGCCCAGGCCGCTCCCGACAACAAGAAATCCCGCGCCAGGCAAGGCAGCAAGGCTGATGCCGACAAGGTCGTCCAGCTCGGCGAAGTGACGGTGACCGCGCAGAAGCGCGAGGAGCGCCCGATCGACGTGCCGATCGCACTGTCGGTGTTCGACGCGCAATCGCTGGACGACCACAAGATCGAAGGCGGCGCCGAACTGCTGCGCGCCACGCCGAACGTGACGTTCTCCAAATCCAACTTCGCCAGCTACAACTTCTCGATCCGCGGCGTCGGCACCAAGGCGCTGTCGGTCACCACCGACCCCGGCGTGGCGGTGAGCTTCAACAGCACGCCGCTGATCCGCAATCGCCTGTTCGAGCAGGAATACTTCGACGTCAACCGTATCGAGGTGCTGCGCGGCCCGCAGGGCACCCTGTATGGCCGCAACGCCACCGGCGGCGTGGTCAACATGATTCCGAACCTGCCGTCGCTGGATGGCTTCGATTCCTGGTTCAAGGCCGAAACCGGCAACTACGACAGCCGCCGCTTCAGCGGCATGGTCAACGTGCCGATCGGCGATACCCTGGCCTACCGCCTGGCGGGCGCCTGGACCAAGCGCAGCGGCTACGACAACAACACCGTGACCAACAAGGACGTCAACGGCCGCGACCTGTGGAGCGGCCGCATGGGCCTGCTGTGGAAGCCCAGCGACAAGTTCAGCGCCAGCCTGGTATGGGAGCACTTCAACGAGAACGACGACCGATCGCGCACCGGCAAGCAGCTCTGCCACAACGACCCGGGTCCGACCCAGATCGGCGACACCGCCGTGCCCGAATTCAACCAGCCGCAATTCAGCCAGGGCTGCCAGCCCGGCTCGCTCTACGGCAAGGGCGCGTTCGGCGTGCCCAACGGCGCCAGCCTGTCGCAGCTGCTGTTCGCGCGCACCAGCCTGCCGCTGGGCATCACGCCGGACTTTCTCGAGACGCCGTCGCTGGTCAAGCCGGGCGATCCCTTCGCCGGCGTGCAACAGTCGACCAACCTGCGCACCATCGCCACCAGCTACGACCCGCGCTTCAAGGCCAAGAACGACGTGGTCCAGATCAACCTGGAGTTCAAGCCCAGCGAGGACCTGAAGCTGATCTCGCAGACGGCTTATTCGCGCGATTTCTATTACTCGACGCAGGACTACGGGCGCTTCCAGTCCAACCCGATCTTCAACGATTCGAACGGCCTGCTGAATCCGTTCCCCGATCCGGTCACGGGCAATTTCGGCGGCCCCGCCTATCCGATCACGCCGGGCGGCGTGTACACCGATCCGCAACTCGGCCCGTCCAAGGGTTATCTGGCGGTCGACCTGGTGCGCTCGCACAGCAAGCAGTGGTCGCAGGAATTCCGCCTGCAGTCCTCGTTCGACGGGCGCTTCAATTTCAGCGTCGGCGCCAATTACCTGGACTACAAGATCGACGAAGACTATTTCGTCTTCAACAACGTGTTCACCGCCACCGCGCAGGAATTCTTCAACCAGGGTTATTTCGGCCGCACGCCGATCGACTGCACGCCGAACTACCTGGACCAGTACAACAACTCCTGCGTGTATATCGACCCGAACCCGATCGGCAGCATCAACGGCCAGGGCCATAACTATTTCCGCAGCCAGAATATCGGCGAGACCAAGTCCAAGGCGCTGTTCGGCGAGCTGTATTACCAGCTCTCCGACACGGTGAAGCTGACGGCCGGCCTGCGCTATACCGACGACAAGAAGATCAGCACGCCGGTGCCGAGCCAGCTGCTGCTGATGCCCGGTTTCGCCGGCGGCGGCTATGTCAACTACGGCTATCCGCACCTGCCGGACATCAATCAGCGCTGGCGCAAGCCGACCGGGCGCCTGGTGCTGGACTGGAAGCCGAAGCTGTCCTTCACCGACGAAACCCTGGTGTATGCCTCGCTGTCGCGCGGCTACAAGGCCGGCGGCACCAACTCGCCGGGCATCGGCGCCGATCCGAAGAACCTCTACTTCAATCCGGGCCCGTCGACGTTCAAGCCCGAATACGTCAATGCGTTCGAGATCGGCACCAAGAACATGATGGACGGCGGCAAGCTGATGCTCAACGCCGACGCGTTCTACTACGACTACAAGGACTACCAGGTCTCGCAGATCGTCGATCGCGCCACCTTGAACGAAAACTTCGACGCGAAGATCTTCGGCTTCGAGCTGGAAGGCGCCTGGCAGGCCACGCGCGCACTGCGTTTCGACGGCAACCTCGGCTATCTGCATACGCGGCTTGCCAACGGATCCCGCTCGATCGACGTGCTGAACCGCACGCAGGGCAATCCGGACTACGTGGTGATCAAGCCCTGGCTGCAGCAGGCTTCCAATTGCGTGGCGCCGAAAGCGGAGGTGGAAAAGCTGCTGCAGTGGGCGCAGACCTCGGGCTACGTGCTCGCCTTCAACGACCTGGCCTCGTTCTGCGGCGGTCCGTTCCCGACCAGCAACTTCGTCGCGCCGGATGGCTCGATCCAGCTGGCCAGCGGCGATTTCTACAATCCCAATACGCAGGCGCCGAACGGCGGCAAGGGCTTCTACGCCGATCTCGGCGGCAAGCAGCTGCCGAACTCGCCGCATTGGACCGGCAACGTGGGTACGCAGTACACCTTCTTCACCGCCAGCGGCGACTTCACCCTGCGCGGCGATTACTACCGCCAGAGCTCCAGCTATGCGCGCATCTACAACACGGTGTCGGACAAGCTGCGCGGCTGGGGTAACGCGAATCTCTCGCTGACCTGGCAGTCGGCGAAGAGCGATCTCACCGTGCAGCTCTACGTCAAGAACCTGTTCAACGACACACCGATTACGGACGCCTTCGTCAACAGCGACGACAGCGGATTGACCACGAACGTCTTCACTCTCGATCCCAGGATCTACGGGATCTCCGTTCGCATGGGCTTCAACTGAGAGGTTCCACCGCTCTTATGCAGGGATAGCGCAGGCGCGTCTGCGATGTCCCTGCACCTCCGCTGGCAATGCCCTGTGCGTTGCCGGCGCAAGCCGCTGCGGCCTGCGTTCCGGCCGCGGTGCAGCCCGGTGCTCATCGCACCTCCTAACCTTGAAAGGAGTCATCGCATGACCTTCGTCAAATCCATCGCTGCAAGTGGTGTGCTGGCCGTTGGCATGTTGGCCGCCGCGCCGAGTTTCGCTTCGCATTTCACGCCGGACGGCACGTTCACGGCCACGGGTTCCACCAGTCTTTCGGCGCTTGGCGGCGCGATCAGGATTCCGTGCAAGTCCGTCTTCACCATCGTGGTGAGCGGCGGCGTGGGCGTCGTCACCAATGCCGTGTTCAGCCCCGATCCGGCCAACGGCAACAACGCGAACTGCAACAACCTGCAGGCGACCAACTTCAACTGGCCGTTGAACATCACCAGCGCCACCGGCGGCGTGGCCCAGAACGTCAAGGTGGTGGGCATCAACGGCAACCCGGTGACCTGCGGCGCCGGCCCGGTGCCGGTCACGCTGAGCAACGGCGTCGCCACCTTCAACGGCCAGCTCAATCCGGGCGCCTGCGCGGTGACCAGCAGCAGCCTGCCGGTGGTCAACACCGGTGGCGGCGCCACGCTGAGCATCGTGTATCCGTAATCAAGGAGCGGCATGGCGTTCCGGCTGGCAGGAGCCTGGCCGGGACGCGCCAGGGACGGCGTAGCTGGGATGCTTTTTCCGTCGTACCGCTGCGCAAGAGGGCGACCTCTTGCGCAGCCTTGATCTATCCGCGCCGCGATCGAGCGTCGTGCCGTAGCTGATTTTCAAGTGGGGAGCCGCTTGCAGGGCCTTTTGGCGCTCGCGGGCCCGGTGCGGCCGTGCCGGAATCCATGGCTTGCCATGCGCAAGCTTTCACTAGAAATACCGGAGATCACCATGTCAAAAACATTGAAGCTCTTCGGCATCGCCGCCGCCGGCGCGCTGGGCATCTGCGCGCAGACGGCGAGTGCCGGAACACCTTCGGGCGACTATGCGGTTTTCCAGCATTGCCCGTATCAATCGAACGACCAGGTCACCGCCTGCGTCGTTTCCACCATCACCTCGGGCTCGTTCAAGATCGGCAAGGCCACGGTGCCGATCACCAAGCCGATCGTGCTGCAGGGCGGCGTCAACAATATCGCCGGCCTCGGTGCGCTCTATGTTCCCGTCGATGGCGCGCCCGCCATGTCGGCCACGCCGCTGGAAGTGCCGGGCGGCCTGCTCGGCCTGATGGAACCGGACTCCACCTGGCCCGGACCGCTGGCGCAGGCGTTCTGGCATATCGTCAATACGGTGAATGACGTGTACGCCACCGCGGAGCCGGTGGGGCCGGCGCAGGCCAATCTGATCAACGCTTCCTTCCCGCCGTTGCCGCCGGAAGACCCCACGGTCATCCAGCTGCCGATCCGCATCCATCTGCAGAATCCCTTCCTCGGCAACACCTGCTATATCGGCTCCGCCAGCCATCCGATCGTGTTGAAACTGGTCGCCAATACCACCAGTCCGCCGCCGCCGAATACGCCGATCAGCGGCGTGCCGGCAGCGCTGTCCTTCCTCGATACGACGGACCCGGTCGGGCAGATCCTGATGGCCGATGGCGGCACCCTGGTCGACAACTCCTTCGCCGTGCCGAAGGCCGAAGGCTGCGGCAATACCTTGCTGCCGATCCCGATCGTCACGCCGATCCTGCAGGGCATCGTGACGGCCGCGGTCAACCTCAAGGAAGGATTGCCAGCCGCGGCAGGAAAGAACACGGCCATCATGAGCGGGGATACGGCGATCGGGCCGACCATCTACGTGCAGGCCAGCGAAAAGTAAGCCGGTTCCACGATTATCTTTGAATAAGCCGCCGGTTTTCACGGAATAAAACCCCTCTCCTTTGCCCGCGGGGATGGGAGAGGGGTTGCTCCCGCCGAAACGGCTATTCAATTCTGGATATTGAACTCGTTTTCATGCCGGTTATGGTCCGTCCGTGCTGGTAGGATCGGGCAGAACGGCAAAGGTGAGAATTTACGCGTGAATAGCCAAGTGACCGCGTCGGGAAATACCCGTATCCGCCTGTTGCAGGCAGCCGAAGCGCTGTTTATCGAGCGCGGCTTCGAATCCATGTCGCTGCGGCAGATCACCCAGCTCGCCGACGCCAACCTGGCCGCCGTGAATTACCACTTCGGCAGCAAGGAACTGCTGGTGCAGGAGCTGCTGTCCAAGCGGCTCGACCGCCTCAACCAGGAGCGCCTGCAATTGCTGGCCGCCTGCGAACAGGAGGCGGACGGCAAGCCGCTGCATGCGTCGGCCGTGTTGAGCATCCTGTTCGTGCCGGCGCTGCGGCTCAGCCGCGATCCCGCCGGCGGTCCTGCCTTCATGCGCCTGCTCGGCCGCGTCTACAGCGACGCCTCGCCGTTTATCCGCGACCATCTGCAGGAGCATTACCGCCCGATCTTCGGGCGTTTCTTCGAAGCGTTCTCGCGAGCGCTGCCGGAACTGCCGCGCAACGAACTGGGCATGCGCCTGCACTTCATCCTCAAGAGCTTGTCCGGCCTGCTCGCCGGCGAGGACATGGACGAACTCATCGCCTCGCTCGGCATGGGCGAAACCCTGAGCGATGCCGTGGTGCTGGCGCGCCTGATTTCCCTGCTGTCGCCGATGCTGACCAGTCCCTTCGGCAGTCCGGAACAGATCGAGATCGTCGAGCAGGTGATGGGGCAGGCCGACGCCGCGGCGAAAGCGACCGATGCCGTGCAGGCGGCCAGCGGCCAGGTGAGCCACAAATCGTTCGGCGTGCTGACCATGTTGAACGAATCGAACGACGGCGCCTGAGCGCCCGCCGCGGACGCTAGCGTTCGCGGCCCTTCCTGTTCACCAAAGAACGCATCGCCTACCAGTGAGCCGGGTGCGCGCGCACCGGTCGCGTACCTGCGCAATACGCCGACGAATCGGCGAAAACGCCAACTGCACACGGCAACGCAAAAACTTGCGGCTTGCAAAGCCGCGCGCATTGTTTGAAGAATCTACGAGGGGAGGGTCAAGCATGCCGCTCAGCGCGCCAGCAGGCGCGCGTGCCTGCCGCCATTCCTGCCGCATCAGCATCGTTTTCCATGGATCTGAAACGTCGTGCGCGCGTCCGCGCCAGGACGTCCCTCGTTAGGAGTACGCATGTCTACCGGTTCGCGCCCGTCGGAAACACTTTACGAAGTCGTGGTCAATCAGCACGGCCAGTACTCGACCTGGCCCGTGTACAAGGCGCTGCCGCAAGGGTGGGCGAAAGCGGGCAAGCAAGGGCCGAAGGCGGCCTGTCTCGAATTCATCGGAGCGACGTGGACTGACATGCGTCCGACGTCGCTCGGCGCCAGCGTGCGCCGCTAGCGCCGCGGCGCGGTTCGTTTTGCGTTACTGACGATCTGTTGGGGATCGTCATCGTGATGCCCCTTGGGGGAGGGGAGTTGGCTGCACGGTCAGCCATGGTTTCCGTGTGCGCACGGCCGTCACCGCGGCCGTGCAGCGGAGCCATGAGCCAGTATGGATGCGTCGCTCGTGAAAACCGTACTTTCGTTCGTGGGGCAGGGTACCCATCACGTGGGGATGGGGCGTGAATTGTTCGAAGGCGATGCATGCTTCCGCGCGAGCATGCAGCACGCCGACGGGGTGGTGCGCGAGCGTTGCGGCGAGTCCGTACTGGCCTTGCTGTATCCCGCGCAGAGCAGCCATGAACCGCTGACGCGCCTGCTGCACAGCCATGCCGCGATCTTCATGGTCGAGCATGCGCTGGCGACGTCGCTGCGCGAACGCGGCCTGCAGTTCGACCTGGTGCTCGGCTCCAGCCTCGGCACGTTCGCCGCCGCGGCCGCCGCCGGCTGGATCGATGCGGACGCCGCGCTGCTGGCGGTGATCGAGCAGGCGCTGGCGGTCGAAGCACATGCCGAACCCGGGCGCATGATCGCCGTGCTCGGCGATCCGCAGCTCTATCTCGACGCGGCGTTGCTCGCGCTGTGCGAAATCGGCGCGCGCAACTTCGCCAGGCATACGGTGCTGTCGCTGCCGGAAGCCAACGGCGAGGCCGTGGAATATCTGCTGCGCCAGCGCGGTATGAGTTTCCAGCGGCTGCCCGTGGCGTTTCCGTTCCACTCGCGCTGGGTCGACGCGGCGAAGGCGCCGTACGAAGCCTTCCTGCGCACGCTCGCGCCGAAAACCGGCCACCTGCCCGTCGCCTGCTGCACCGCGGGCGCCGTGCTGCCGGCGATGACGCCCACCGATTTCTGGTCCGTCGTGCGCGATCCCATCCGCCTGCCGGAAACACTGGCGGCGATCGGTGCGCCAGAGGGCCATCGCTATATCGACGCCAGCCCCGCCGGGACGATGGCGACGCTGCTGAAACACGCGCTGCCGGTCGGAGGCGCGCAGATCCGCCCGATCCTGTCGTCTTCCGGCGGCGATCTCGCGCGGCTCGATGCGCTGCTGCCCAGACCCGCGCGAACGGCAGCGGCAGGCAAGGGACAGGTAAGTAACGGACAACTACCGGAGTCACGCCCCATGAAGGCAGTCATCTTTCCAGGCCAGGGTTCGCAATTCAAAGGCATGGGCAAGGAGTTGTTCCCGCTCTTTCCCGAGCAGGTGCGCAAGGCGTCGGAAATCCTGGGTTATTCGTTGGAAGATTTGTGCCTCAACGACCGCGACGGCCTGCTTTCCAAGACCCAGTACACGCAGCCCGCGTTGTACGTGGTCAACGCGCTGCACTACTACCAGGTGCAAGCCGGCGGGGCCACGGATGCGCCCGTCATCTTCGCCGGCCATAGCCTGGGCGAGTACAACGCCCTGCACGCGGCCGGCGTGTTCTCCTTCGAAACCGGCCTGCGGCTGGTGCAGAAGCGCGGCGAGCTGATGGGGCGCGCGAGCGGCGGCGGCATGGCCGCGGTGATGGGGCCGTCGGCGCAGGACCTGCGCGGCATGCTGCAGGAGCATCGCCTGCACGGCATCGATATCGCCAACCTCAATACGCCCACGCAGACGATCATCGCGGGCGACCACGAGGCGCTTGCGGCGGCGGCGCAATTGTTCGAGAAGATGCAGCTGCGCTACGTGCCGCTGAACGTCAGCGCGCCGTTCCATTCGCGCCATATGCGGCCGGTGCAGGCGGAATTCGCCGAGTTCCTGCGCGGCTTCAGCTTCGAGGCGCCGAAGGCCACGGTGATCGCCAATGCCACCGCACGGCCGTACGAAGGCAGCCGCATCGCCGACACCCTGGCCAGCCAGATCGCCACCCCCGTGCACTGGGTGGATTCGATCCGCTATGTGATGGGCAAGGGCGAGGTGGAGTTCCAGGAGCTAGGCGCCACGATCCTGTCCAAGATGGTGACGGAGATCCGCCGCACGCAGACGCCGATTTTCGACGACGAGGACGATGCCGCGCCGGTAGCGCCTGCCATCGTTCCCCGTGCCGATGACGCCGGCACGCCGGCGGAGTCCTTCACCGCACCGCGCGGCGAACCCGGCGCGATCGAAGCCTCCTCGCTGGGCAGCGCGGTGTTCCGCCGCCGACACGGCGTGCGCTACGCCTATATGAGCGGCGCGATGTACCGCGGCGTCGCCTCGGCCGAACTGGTGGTGCGCATGGGCAAGGCCGGCCTGCTCGGCTTCTTCGGCGCCGGCGGACTGTCGCCGGCAAAGATCGAGCAGGGGCTGCTGCGCATCAAGGCGGAGCTCGATGCGGGCCAGCCCTATGGCATGAACCTGCTCGCCAACTACGAGTACCCGGCGCAGGAAGAGGCGGTGGTGGATCTCTACCTGCGCCACGGCGTGCGCAACGTGGAGGCGGCGGCCTTCATGCAGATGACGCCGGCGCTGGTGCGTTTCCGCCTTAATGGACTGCGGCGCAACGCTGCAGGCGAGCTGGTGTGCACGCATCGCGTCATTGCCAAGGTGTCGCGTCCGGAGGTCGGGCGCGCTTTCATGAGCCCCCCGCCGCCGGCCATCGTCGAGCGCCTGCTCGAACGCGGCCTGGTCACGGCGGAGCAGGCGGCCTGGGCGCCGTCGGTGCCGATGAGCCACGACGTCTGCGTCGAAGCCGATTCCGGCGGCCATACCGACGGCGGCATCGTGGCGGTGATGCTGCCGCCGTTGATGAAGCTGCGCGACGAGCTGCAGGCCGCGCATGGCTATGCCGAGCCGATCTGCATGGGCCTGGCCGGCGGCATCGGCGGCCCCGAGGCCGCGGCCGCGGCCTTCCTGCTGGGCGCGGACTTTATCGTCACCGGCTCGATCAACCAGTGCACGGTGGAGTCGGGCATGAGCGCCGACGGCAAGGCGCTGCTGCAGGCCATGGACATCCAGGACACCGAGTACGCGCCGGCCGGCGACATGTTCGAGATCGGCGCGCAGGTACAGGTGCTGAAGAAGTCGGTGTTCTTCCCGGCGCGCGCCAACAAGCTGCTGTCGCTGTACCGCCACCACGAGAGCCTGGAGGACATTCCCGAGCGCACGCGCAAGCAGCTGGAGACGACGTTCTTCCGCAAGAGCTTCGGCGAGATCTGGGAAGAGACCCGCGCCTATTTCCGCTCGGTGGGCCTGGAGCACGAGATCGCCAAGGCCGAGGCCAATGCCAAGCACAAGATGGCCCTGGTGTTCCGCTGGTACTTCGCCTACTGCACGCGCATCGCCATGGAAGGCAAGGGCGAGGACCGCGTGAACTACCAGATCCAGACGGGCCCCGCGCTGGGCTCGTTCAACCAGTGGGTGAAGGGCACGGCGCTGGAGCCGTGGACCGCGCGCCACGTGGACGACATCGCCGTCCGCGTGATGGAAGGCGCGGCCGAGCATCTCAACCGTTCCTTCGCGCGGCTGCGCCGCGGCTGACAACGAATCGAAGCACAGGAAGGCACGCGCATGAACGCCGGTCAGATCGAGCCGATCAATGTATCCCCCGAACGCGAGGACATCGCCATCGTCGGCATGTCCTGCCGCTTCCCGGGCGCCGCCGACTATGCGCAGTACTGGCGCAACCTGGGCGCCGGGGTCTCCAGCGTGGGCGAGGTGCCGGCGAACCGCTGGGACAGGGAGGCGTTCTACTCGCCCGACGTGCGCGAGCCGAACAAGTCGACCAGCAAGTGGGGCGGCTTCATGGACGGCGTGGAGTTCTTCGACGCCGACTTCTTCGGCATCTCCGCGCGGGAAGCGGCGGTGATGGATCCGCAGCAGCGCATCATGCTGGAGCAGGCCTGGAACTGCCTGGAGGATGCCGGCTACGACCCGCGCGCCTTCAGCGGCACGCGCACCGGCGTCTATGTCGGCGTGTTCACCTTCGACTACCGCGACCACCTGGGCCGCGCGCTCGATGCCGTGGAGGCGCACGTCGCCACCGGCACGCATACCGCGCTCATTCCCAACCGCATCTCCTATTTCCTCAACCTGCACGGCCCCAGCATTCCGGTCGACACGGCCTGTTCCAGCTCGCTGGTAGCCTTGCACAAGGCCGCGCACGCCATCCGCCGCGGCGAATGCGAACAGGCCCTGGTCGGCGGCGTCAGCGTGCTGTGCAGCCCGACCCATTTCATCTCGTTCTCCAAGACCGGCATGCTGTCGCCGGACGGCAGCTGCAAGACCTTCGACGAGCACGCCAACGGTTACGTGCGCGGCGAAGGCGCGGCGATGGTGCTGGTCAAGCCGCTGGCCAAGGCGGTGGCCGACAAGGACCGCATCCTGGCGGTGCTGCGCGGCAGCGCCGTCAACCATGGCGGGCATGCGCGCACGGTCACTTATCCGGGTTCGCTGGCGCAGTCCAACGTGGTGGCGCATGCGCTGCGCGAAGCGGACGTGCCGGTAGGCACGGTGAGCTATGTGGAGGCGCACGGCACCGGCACGCCTAAGGGCGATCCGATCGAGATCGAAGGCCTGAAGATGGCTTTCGCCCGCGTGGCGGAGGAGCGCGGCGAAGTACTGGATGCCGGGTCCTGCGGCATCGGCAGCGTCAAGACCAATATCGGCCACCTGGAATCGGTGGCCGGCATGGCCGGTTTGATCAAGACCATCCTGTGCATGCGCCATGGCGTGTTTCCGCCGCTGGTGCATTACACCAGGCTCAATCCGCGCATTGCGCTGGAAGGCAGTCCGTTCTTTATCGTCGACCGGGCGCAGCCGTGGGTGGTGCGCAAGGACGAGCAAGGGCGGCCGGTTCCGCGCCGCGCGGGCATCAGCTCGTTCGGCTTCGGCGGCGTCAACTCGCATGTGGTGGTCGAGGAGTATCCCGCCGGCGAGGCGGCAGCCGACGAGGTGGCCCCGTCGCGCGAACCTGCGCTGATCGTGCTTTCCGCGAAGACCGTGCCGGTGCTGCGCGAGCGCGCGAAGCAGCTGCTGGACGTGCTGGATTCCGGTGAAATCGGCGATGGACAGTTGGCCGATCTCGCTTACACCCTGCAGATGGGACGGCAGGGGATGGCGGCGCGCCTGGCGGTGGTGGTGGATTCGGTGGCGGCGCTGCGCGCGCGGCTGCAGTCGTGGCTTGACGGCGACACGCGCGGCATCTTTGCCGGCGAGCTTTCGGCCGAGGCGACCGCATGGTCCGCGGAAGCGGTTTTGGTCCAGCCCGATGCGGACGCGCTCGAAACGGCGCGGCGCTGGGCCGCGGGCGAGTCCTTCGATTGGGCCGCTCTTTACGCCTCCGTTCCGCGCCGCCGCCTTGCCTTGCCGACCTATCCCTTCGTGCGCGACAAGCACTGGGTCGAGCTGAAAACGGCAGTCGGCGCGCAGGCGGCGATCCATCCGCTCGTGCATCGCAATACCTCGACCGTGTCCGGCCTGCGCTTCACCAGCCGGTTCAGCGGCCGCGAATCTTTCCTTGCCGACCACGTGGTGCAGTCGCGGCCGACCCTGCCGGCGGCGGCGCAGCTGGAGATGGTCCGTTGCGCCGCGGAGCTTGCGTTCGCCGCGGGTGGCGCCTGCCGCCTGCAGGATGTGGTGTGGCTGCGCCCCTTCGTCGCCGAAGACGAGTCCAGGGATTGCCATGTCGCGCTGTTCGCGGAAGGCGAGGGGCGCTTCGGCTTCGAGATCTACGACGACGAAGGCGAGGGCTGCGTCTACAGCCAGGGTGCGGTGACGAGGCAGCTTGCTGCTGCCGAACCTGCGACGCACGATCTGACCGCATGGCGGGCGCGCTGCCGGCGCTCCGTCCGCGAGGCGGGCGCCAGCTACGAGTTGTTCGATCGTATCGGCCTGGCCTACGGACCCGCGCATCGCGCGCTGGGCGAAGTACTGATCGGCGATACGGAGGCGCTTGCGCGCATCGTGCTGCCCGACGCCGCCAAGCCTTCGCAGGGCGACTACGTGCTGCATCCCAGCGTGCTGGATGCCGCGCTGCAGGCGGCCATCGTGGTCGCCGCCGACGGGCAGTGGACGGATGCCGGACTCGCCCTGCCTTTTGCGCTGGCGTCGCTGGACGTGATGGCGCCATGCCATGGCGACCTGTGGGCACTGCTCCGCCGCGAAGCAGGACAGCGCACTGGCGATGGCGTCAGCCGCTTCGATATCGATCTTTGCGACGACAGTGGCGCGGTCTGCGCGCGCCTTGGCGGCTTCTCGCTGCGTGCGGTGGGGCAGGCGAACGAAGAAGCCGTGCGCACGGCGCTGTTCGTCCCTGCGTGGACGCCAGCGGCGGCCGCGACCGGAGCGGCTCTCGCGCAACATCTGGTGCTGTCATGCGTGCCGTCAGCGAGCCCGCACGTGCCCGGCGCGGCCTTTGTCGATATCGACATGCATGGCGATCTGGCGGAGCGCTACGAGTCGGCGGCGGCTTCGCTGCTCGAAGCGATCCAGGCGCTGGTGCCGCAACCCGGGCGGCACCTGGTGCAGGTGGTCGTTCCCCAAGCCGGCGAAGCGCAGCTGCTGGGCGGCCTCGGCGGCCTGCTGCGCACCGCGCAGCGCGAGAATCCGCGCATTGTCGGCCAGCTGATCGAAGTCGAGCCGGGGCAGGACATCGCCCGGGCCATCGCCGATAGCCGCGAAAGCCTCGCATCGCGCATCCGCTATGTGGATGGCGTGCGCCAGGAAGGTGCGTGGCAGGAGACGGCGGCGCCATCCGTCGCGCGCTCGCCCTGGAAAGCGGGTGGAACCTACCTGATCACCGGCGGAGCAGGCGGCCTGGGCCGGATCCTCGCCCGCCACATCGCTGCGTCCGCAAAGGACGCCACGCTGATCCTCACCGGCCGCTCGCCGTTGCCCGATGCGGGCTTCGCCGAGCTGGCGGCCATGGGCGCCACGGTGCGCTATCGCCAGCTCGACGTGGGCGACCGGGAAGCGGTCCTGTCCTGCGTCAGCGAACTTGCCAGCCTCAACGGCATCGTCCACGCCGCCGGCGTCCTGCGCGACAGCCTGCTGGTGCGCAAGACCCGCGACGAACTGCAGGAGGTGCTGCGCGCGAAAGTCGCCGGCACGCTGCATCTGGACGAAGCCAGCCGCGATCTGGATCTGGATCTTTTCCTCTGCTTCGCCTCCACCTCCGGCGCGCTCGGCAATGTCGGCCAGGCCGACTATGCGGCGGCGAACGCTTTCATGGACGCCTTCGCCCGCCATCGCGCCGAACTCGTCGCCCAAGGCCGGCGCCGCGGCCGCAGCCTGTCCGTGGACTGGCCGCTGTGGGAAGCGGGCGGCATGCGCGTCGATGACGCAACGCGCGCGGAGCTGCTCGCGCACAGCGGGCTGGTGCCGTTGCGCACGGCCAGCGGCCTCGCCGCGCTGGAGCAGGCGCTGGCGCTGGACGTTGCGCAAGTGCTGGTGGCGGAAGGCGCGATCGCCCGGTTCAAGGCTGCGCTCGTGGACAGCCCGGCTGCGGTGTCCACAGCTCCGATCGAGGCGGGTTCCGTCTCCGCCGAATTGCGCGACAAGGCGGTGCGCTACTTCGTCCGCCTGCTGGCCGGCACGCTCAAGCGCGCGCCGGAGAGCATCGACGCACGGGCGCGGATGGAAGCCTATGGCATCGATTCGATCCTGGTGATGGAACTGACCCGCTCGCTGGAGCAGGTGTTCGGCACGCTGTCCAAGACCTTGCTGTTCGAATACCAGACCATTGCCGAGCTGGCGGGGCATTTCCTCGAAGAGCATCGCGAGCGGCTGGTCGAGGCGCTGGGTGAGACCGCGCAGGAAGCACCGGTGGCGGGGCCGCGCGACACAGTCGCGCCGCCGCCGCTGTCGCGCCGTCCGCGTTTCGGTGTCAGCCAGCCCGAGCGCTTGGCGGCGGCGCTCGATGCCAAGAGCGCGGCCGGCGAGATCGCCATCGTCGGCGTGGCTGGCCGCTATCCGCAGGCGGCCGATCTCGCCGCGTTCTGGGCCAACCTCAGCCAGGGCGTCGACAGCATCACCGAGATTCCCGCCGAACGCTGGGACTACCGCGACTACTACGACGCCGACCGCGATGCGCCGGGCAAGACCTACGGGAAATGGGGCGGCTTTATCGATGGCGTCGACCGCTTCGATCCGCTGTTCTTCAATATCTCGCCGCGCGAAGCGGAACTGATGGACCCGCAGGAGCGCCTGTTCCTCGAATGCGTGCATGCCACGCTGGAAGATGCCGGCTACACGCGCGAGAACGTGGCCGAGGACGGCAACGTCGGCGTGTTCGCCGGCGTGATGTACGAGGAATACCAGCTCTACGGCGCGCAGGAGCAGGCGCGCGGCAACAACCTTGCGCTGCTCAACAGCCCCGCCTCGGTTGCCAACCGCGTTTCCTACTTCTGCAACTTCAACGGCCCCAGCCTGGCGCTGGACACCATGTGCTCGTCGTCGCTGACGGCGATCCATCTCGCCTGCCAGGCCATCCAGCGCGGCGATTGCGCCGTGGCCATCGCCGGCGGCGTGAACGTGTCGATCCACCCGAACAAGTACCTGATGCTGGCCCAGGGCCGGTTTATTTCGGGCAAGGGCCGCTGCGAGAGCTTCGGCGAGGGCGGCGAAGGCTATGTGCCGGGCGAGGGCGTGGGCGCGGTGCTGCTGAAGCCCTTGGCGCAGGCGCAGGCCGATGGCGACCACATCTATGGCGTGATCCGCGCCACCGCGGTCAATCACGGCGGCAAGACCAACGGCTACACGGTGCCGAATCCGAACGCGCAGGCGAAGGTGATCGAGCGCGCGCTGCGCCGGGGCGGTGTCGATGCGCGCGAGATCAGCTATATCGAGGCGCACGGCACGGGCACCAGCCTGGGCGACCCGATCGAGATCGCAGGCCTGGCCAAGGCGTTCCGCCACTGGACGCGCGACACGCGCTACTGCGCCATCGGTTCGGCGAAATCGAATATCGGCCACTGCGAAAGCGCGGCCGGCATTGCCGGCGTCACCAAGGTGCTGCTGCAGCTGAAGCATCGGCAGCTGGCGCCGAGCCTGCATTCGGCGGTGCTGAATCCGAACATCGATTTCGACGCCACGCCGTTCGTGGTGCAGCAGGAGCTGGCGCCGTGGGCGCGGCCGGTGATCGATGGGCGCGAGCGGCCGCGGCTGGCAGGTATCTCTTCGTTCGGCGCGGGTGGGGCGAATGCCCACGTGGTGATCGAGGAGTACATCGCGCCGCAACCGGCGGCACAGCCGTCCGGTCCGGCACTCGTCGTGCTTTCGGCGCGCCATGAGGACAGGCTGCGTGAGCAGGCTGCGCGCCTGCTTGCCGCGATCGAGGCGGACCGGCAACTGCCGCTGCACGATCTGGCCTACACCCTGCAGGTGGGCCGCGAAGCGATGGACGAGCGGCTGGGCGTGCTCGCTCATTCGCTGGAGGATCTGCGCACGAAACTCGCGGCCTACGTGGCCGGAGAAAGCGCGATCGAGGATCTTTATCGCGGACAGGCGCGGCGCAACAAGGACGCCTTGGCTGTCTTCGCCGGCGACGACGATGCGGAAGCCATCGTCGAGGCGTGGATCGCGCGCGGCAAGTTCGGCAAGCTGCTCGATCTGTGGGTCAGGGGCCTGGCGATCGATTGGGCGCGCCTGCGCACGGATGCACCGCTGAGGCGCATCAGCCTGCCCAGCTACCCGTTTGCGCGCGAACGCTATTGGGTGCAGACGGGCGAGGCCCGCCCGCTTGCCCCCATGACCGGTGCGAACCTGCACCCGCTACTGCAGCGCAATACCTCGGATCTCGACGGGCCGCGTTTCAGTGCCGGCTTCAGCGGCGGCGAATTCTTCTTCGTGGACCATGTAGTGCGTGGCACGCGCATGCTGCCCGGCGTCGCCCAGCTGGAAATGGCGCGCCGCGCGGTCGCCGAAGTGGCCGGTGCCGGTTTCGAGCCGCGCCTGAAGAACGTGTCGTGGCTGCGGCCGATCGTTGCCGGTCCGGATGGCATCGCGCTGCAGTTGTCGCTTTATCCGGAAGCCGATGGCGCTGTCGGTTTCGAGATCCATGGCGGGGGCGACCTGGTTTACGCACAAGGCATGGCCGTCGATGGGCGCGGTGCCGAGGCGGTGGCGAATCACGATCTCGTGCTGCTGCGCTCATCGTGCACGACGACTTACACCGCAGCGGACTGCTACGCCGCCTTGGCGCGGATGGGTCTGCAGTACGGGCCGTCGTTCCAGGGCATCCGCGAACTCTTCACCGGCGCCGGCCAGGTGCTCGCGCGCATTGCCGTTCCTGCAGCGGCGCCGGCGGATGGCTACGAACTGCATCCCAGCCTGCTCGATGCGGCATTCCAGGCCACGCTGGGCCTGCAGTTCCCGGTGCCCGCGGCTGCCGTGCCGCAGGTGCCGTTCGCGCTCGGCGGCCTGCAGGTGCTGCGCTCGTGCGCGGATGTCGCCTGGGCCGTGGTGCGCTACAGCGCCGGCAGCGCCGGCAGCGGCGCCGGGCAGGCGGTGCCGCGCCTGGATATCGATCTGTGCGACGAGCAGGGGACGGTCTGCGTCCGCTTCACCGACGTGGGGCTGCGCGCGATGGCGGCCGCGGCGAACGAGCCCGCCGCGGCTCGCACCCTGATGCTGGAACCGGCATGGGCCGCGAAACCGGCCGGCGCTGCCGGCGCCGAGCCGTTCGCCAGCCATCTGGTCATGGCCTGCGGTGTCGACGCGGGCGTTGCACCGCCGGGCGTGACCGTGGTTGCGACTTCGATGGATGGCGATCTCGCGGCGTGCTACGAAGCCGCCGCCGCTACCTTGCTGGAGCGGTTGCAGGCCTTGTCCACGCAGGGCGGCATCCATCGCGTGCAGATCGTGGTGCCCGCCCATGGCGGCGGCAGCCCGATGGCCGGCCTGCTCGGCATGCTGCGCACGGCGCGCCTGGAAAATCCGCGCCTCCACGGCCAGCTGATCGCGGTCGAACCCGGACAGGATGTCGCCAGGGCGCTGCTGGACAACCGGGACGACGACGCGCGCCATGTGCGCTACGCCGGCGGCGAGCGGCAGGTGGCGGGCTGGGCCGAACGCCAGGTTCCCGCTGCTTCCTCGCCGTGGAAGGACCACGGCGTCTACCTGATCACCGGCGGCGCCGGCGGACTCGGCTCGATTTTCGCCGAAGCGATCGCCCGCGGCGCGCGCAATCCGGTGCTGGTATTGACTGGCCGCTCCGCGCCGGACGAACGCATCCACACGGTCATCCGTCGCCTGGAAGCACTCGGCGCCGTGGTGCGGTATCACGCCGTCGACGTCGCCGATGCTGCGTCGCTGACCGCGCTGGTGCGCGGCATCCCCGAAGAGTTCGAAAGCCTCGATGGCGTGATCCACGCAGCCGGCGTATTGCGCGACGGCTATCTGGCCGGCAAGACCCGCCAGGAGCTGCGCGACGTCTTCGCGGCCAAGGTGGCCGGCACGCTGAATCTCGACGAAGCCACCCGCGACATGCCGCTGGATTGCTTCGTCTGCTTCTCCTCGATCGCCGGCGCCGCGGGCAATGTGGGTCAGGCCGACTATGCCGCGGCGAACGCCTTCATGGACGCTTTCGCGCACGAACGCGCCGCCCGCGTGGCGCGTGGCGAGCGCTACGGCCGCTCGCTGTCGGTGAACTGGCCGCTGTGGGAAGAGGGCGGCATGCACGCCGACGAGGCGACGCGCGCCATGCTGCTGCGGCAGTGGGGCATGCGCGCGATGGGCAGCGCGCATGGCGTGGATGCGCTGCACCGGGCGCTGGCCGCCGGCATCGGCCAGGTGCTGGTGATCGAAGGCGATGCCGCCCGCATTCGCGAAGTCTTTCTCGATGCGCCCCGTGTCGCGCCTGCGGCGGAAGCGCGCGCCGTGCCCGCTGCATCCAGCGATGCCGTTCCGGCGCAAGGCCTGCGCGATCCGCTCAAGCGCGCGCTGATGGCCCAGGTATCCGCGCTGATCAAGGTGAAGCCGGAAGATCTCGATGGCGATACCTCGCTCAACGAGTACGGCTTCGATTCGATCTCGCTGACCGGCTTCGCCAACGCGCTGAACCGGCAGTACGGCCTCGACCTGATGCCGACGATCTTCTTCGAGTACGCCACGCTGGATGGCCTGGCCGGTTATCTGGAGCGCGAATACCGCGACGTGCTGGCGGCGCGCTTTGCTGCACCGGTGCCGGCGGCAGCGACGCCCGCACCGGTCGTCGCGGCCGAAGCGCCGGCGCAGGAGGCCCGCCGCGCGCGCCGCGGCTACGCCGCCACCGCCGCGGCTCCCGCACCCGCAGCGAAACAACCGGTAGCGATCATCGGCATCAGCGGGCGCTTCCCCATGGCCGAGGATATCGATGCGTTCTGGCGCAACCTCGACGAAGGCCGCGACTGCATCGGCGAGATGCCCGCCGGCCGCGCCGACTGGCTGGCCTGGCACGGCGAACGCGCGCCGGAAGGCAGCGCGGGCCAGATTGTGCGCGGCGGCTTTATCGAGGGCGTGGACGCATTCGACCCGGCCTTCTTCGGCATCTCGCCGCGCGAAGCGGAGCTGATGGATCCGCAGCAGCGGCTGATGATGATCCACATATGGAAGGCGCTGGAGGATGCCGGCTACGCCGCCTCGGCGCTGGCCGGCAGCGACCTGGGCCTGTATGTGGGCACCATGCCCAGCGGCTATGCCACCCTGGCCAGCCGTGCCGGCGCGGCGATCGAGGGTTACTCCTCCACCGGCACGGTGGCGTCGGTCGGTCCCAACCGCATGAGCTATTTCCTCGGCGTGCACGGGCCGAGCGAGCCGGTGGAAACCGCCTGTTCCAGCTCCCTGGTGGCGCTGCGCCGCGCGGTGCTGGCGATCGGGCGCGGCGATTGCGCCATGGCGGTGGCCGGTGGCGTCAACACCATCGTCAACCCGGAGTTGCATATCAGTTTCGAGCGCGCCGGCATGCTCAGCGCCGATGCCCGCTGCAAGACCTTTTCCGCCGATGCCGATGGCTATGTGCGCGGCGAAGGCGTGGCCATGCTGGTGCTGAAGAAGCTGGCCGATGCCGAGCGCGATGGCGACCATATCTACGGCCTGGTGCGCGGCACCGCGGAAAACCACGGCGGCCGCGCCAATTCGCTTACCGCGCCGAATCCGGCGGCCCAGGCCGCGGTGATCCGCCGCGCGCACCAGGACGCCGGCATCGATCCGCGCACGGTGACCTATATCGAAGCGCACGGCACCGGCACGCCGCTGGGCGATCCGGTGGAAGTGAATGGACTGAAGGCGGCGTTCCGCGATCTCTATGCCGCCACCGGCGGCGAAGTGGCCGAAGCGCACTGCGCGCTCGGTTCGGTCAAGACCAATATCGGCCATCTGGAACTGGCCGCCGGCGTGGCCGGCGTGGTCAAGGTGCTGCTGCAGATGAAGCACCGCAGGCTGGTGAAGAGCCTGCATGCGCAGACGCTCAATCCGTATATCGACCTGGCGGGCAGTCCGTTCCGCGTAGTCGGCGAGGCGCGCGAATGGACGGCATTGCGCGACGCGCAGGGCCGCGCCGTGCCACGGCGCGCAGGTGTGAGTTCGTTCGGCTTCGGCGGCGTCAATGCGCACGTCGTGCTGGAGGAGTACATCGCGCCGGTGGCCGATGCGCCGGCTGTCGAAGGTCCGGTCGCCGTGCTGCTGTCCGCGCGCGATGGCGAGCGCTTGCACGAGCAGGTGCGGGAGCTTGCGGCTTTCGTCGCCTCGCCGGAGACGCGCGCCAGCGTTTCGTTGGCGGATCTCGGCTACACCTTGCAGATCGGCCGCGAGCCGATGGAGGAACGCCTCGGCGTGATCGCCGGTTCGCTGGACGATCTGCACGGCAAGCTGGCACGCTTCCTGGACGGCACCGGCGCGGTGCATCGCGGCCGTGCCGACAAGGCGCGCGAGGGCATGGACGGCAAGATCGAGGCATGGATCGCGCAGGGGCGGCTGGATACGCTGGTCGAGCTGTGGGTACAGGGCCACGCCATCGACTGGCGCAGGCTGCATGCCCACCGCGTGCCGCGGCGCGTCAGCCTGCCGACTTATCCGTTCGCGGCGGAGCGCTACTGGATCGCGGCGGGCGCGGCGCCGCGCGCTGGCGCGGCTGCGCTGCATCCGCTGGTACAGCGCAATACCTCGACCTTGGAAGGGCCGCGTTTCAGCAGCCGCTTCGGTGGGAACGAGACAGTGTTCGCCGATCATCGCGTCGGCGGGCGTGCGGTGTTGCCGGGTGTTGCGCAGTTGGAGATGGCGCGTGCTGCGGCGGGTCTGGCGCTGGAATCCAGCGGTCCCCTGCACCTGAAGGACGTCGCGTGGATGCGGCCGGTGCTGGCCGGCGACGAGGGCGTGGAGCTGCATCTGTCGCTTTATCCGCGGGATGGCGGCGATGTCGCCTATGAACTCCATGCGGATGGCGATCTGCTTTATGGCCGGGGTACGGTCACGACGATGGCCAGCGCGGCTGCGCCGACGCCGCATGACATCGATGCCTTGCGCTCGCGCTGCGCGGCGCGGCATCTCGATGCTGCCGCGTGCTATGCGATGTTCGAGGCCATGGGCCTGGGTTATGGCGAAGGCTTCCGCGGCCTCGTCGAAGTGTTCGCGGGCGAGGGCACGGTGCTCGCGAGGGTTGCGCTGCCCGAGGCCTGGCGCGCGGCGGGGCAGGCTTATGAGCTGCCGCCGGGCCTGCTCGATGCGGCCCTGCAAGCCTCCATTGGCCTGTTCGCCGGTGATGGCGGCAACACGCCGCCACTGATGCTTCCCGTGTCGCTTGCTGCGCTGGATGTCTTAGGGCCATGCGCGGATGCCACCTGGGTCGTGGTCCGGCGGAGCGATGCGGCGGACGTGGTGGATATCGATCTGTGCGGCGACGACGGCATGCCGCGCCTGCGTTTCCACAGGCTGGCGTTCCGTGCCATTGAGGCCGCGTCGGCCGAAAACGGCGTCGTCATGGAGCCGATGGCGATCGCCCCTGTGCAGGCGGCGCCCATCGCCGTAGAGCACGCCGAAGACGATGCTGCCTTCCTGGAACGCGCCACGCGCCATTTCGAGCGCTTCCTGTCGGCCGCGCTGAAGCTGCCCGCGCACCGGATCGAGCGCAAGGCGCGGATGGAGACCTATGGCATCGACTCGCTGATGGTGCTCGACCTCACACGCGCCTTGGAAAAGACCTTCGGTCCGCTGCCGAAGACGCTGTTCTTCGAGTACCAGACGCTGGCCGACCTGTCCGGCTATTTCGCGCGGCAGCATCGCGAGGCGCTGGCCGGGCTGCTCGGCGAGCGGCGCAGCGCGGCCGCGGCGGTATCCATGCCCGTGGCAACGAAGACGGCGGCCGCGCCTCCGACACGCCAGGCACGCTATGCCTTGCGCAACCGCGCCATCGGCGACGAGAGCGGCGCCATTGCCATCATCGGCGTCGCCGGCCGCTATCCCCAGGCCATCGATCTGGATGCGTTCTGGGCCAACCTGAGCCAGGGCGTCGACAGCATCACCGAGATCCCGGCCGAGCGCTGGGACCACTCGCGCTACTTCGACGAAGACCGCAACGCCCCGGGCAAGACCTACGGCAAGTGGGGCGGTTTTATCGAAGGCGTCGACCGCTTCGATCCGCTGTTCTTCAATATCTCCCCGCGCGAAGCGGAACTGATGGATCCGCAGGAACGGCTGTTCCTCGAATGCGTGCATGCGACGCTGGAAGATGCCGGCTACACGCGGGAGAACGTGGCCGAGGACGGCAACGTCGGCGTGTTCGCCGGCGTGATGTACGAGGAATACCAGCTCTACGGCGCGCAGGAGCAGGCGCGCGGCAAGGCGCTGGCGGTGCCGGGCCATCCGGCGTCGATCGCCAACCGCGTCTCGTACTTCTGCAACTTCAACGGCCCGAGCATGGCGCTGGACACCATGTGCTCGTCGTCGCTGACCGCGATCCACCTGGCCTGCCAGGCGATCCAGCGCGGCGATTGCGCGGTGGCGCTGGCCGGTGGCGTCAATGTGTCGGTGCATCCGAATAAATACCTCACCCTGGCCCAGGGGCGCTTTATCTCGGGCAAGGGCCGCTGCGAGAGCTTCGGCGAGGGCGGCGAAGGCTATGTGCCGGGCGAGGGCGTGGGCGCGGTGCTGCTCAAGCCCCTGGAACAGGCCCATGCCGACGGCGACCATATCTACGGCGTGATCCGCGCCACCGCGGTCAATCACGGCGGCAAGACCAACGGCTATACGGTGCCGAACCCGAATGCGCAGGCGGAGGTGATCGAACGCGCCTTGCGCAAGGGCAGGATCGACGCGCGCCATATCAGCTATATCGAAGCGCATGGCACGGGCACCAGCCTGGGCGATCCGATCGAGATCGCCGGACTGTCGAAGGCGTTCGCGCACTGGACGGCGGACACCGGCTACTGCGCGATCGGTTCGGCGAAGTCGAATATCGGCCACTGCGAAAGCGCGGCGGGGATTGCCGGTGTCACCAAGGTGCTGCTGCAGCTGAAGCATCGCCAGCTGGCGCCGAGCCTGCATTCGGCGGTGTTGAATCCGAATATCGATTTCGATGCGACGCCGTTCGTGGTGCAGCAGGAGCTGGCGCCGTGGGCGCGGCCGGTGATCGATGGGCGCGAGCGGCCGCGGCTGGCCGGCATTTCCTCGTTCGGCGCCGGTGGCGCGAATGCCCATGTGGTGATCGAAGAGTACGTCGAAGCCCTATCGATCGAGCATCGGGACGACGGCCCGGCCATCGTGCCGCTGTCGGCGCGCGACGACGCGCGCCTGCGCGAACAGGCCCAGCGCCTGCTGGCCGCCATCGAGGCCGATCCGCAACTGTCGCTGCACGATCTCGCCTACACGCTGCAGGTCGGCCGCGAAGCGATGGACGAGCGCCTCGCGCTGCTGGTGCATACGCTGGACGAGCTGCGCGGCAAGCTCGCCGCCTGGCTGGCCGGCGACACGGCGATCGACGAGCTTTACCAGGGACAGGCGAAGCGCAACCGCGAGGCGCTGGCCGAGCTCACCGATGACGACGATATGGACGGCACGGTGCGTGCGTGGCTGGCCAAGGGCAAGCACGGCAAGCTGCTGGCGCTGTGGGCGAAGGGTTTGGCGTTCGACTGGCGCAGCCTGCACGCGGGCCGGCCGTTGCGCCGCGTGAGCCTGCCGACATATCCGTTCGCCCGCGAGCGTTACTGGCTGCCGCTGGAGGCTGCGCCTTCGAACGAATCGCAAGCCGCCGCATTGCATCCGCTGCTGCACCGGAATACCTCGACGTTCGCGCTGCAGCGTTTCAGCTCGCGCTTCACCGGCCGGGAGTTTTTCCTTGCCGACCACGTGGTGCGCGGCAACCGCGTGCTGCCCGGCGTGGCGCAGCTGGAAATGGTGCACCGGGCCGTGCGCGAGGCGCTGGATGGCGACGAGCGGCTGCGCTTGGTGGACGTGGCATGGCAGCGGCCGGTGGTGGCGGATGCGGATAGGCTGGAGGTGCATGTCGCCTTGCTGCCGCAGGACGATGCGGCGATCCGCTTCGAGATATCCAGGGGCGATACGGTCTGCACGGTCGGATCGGTGGCTGTCGTCGAGGAAGGCGAGCCGCCGGCCGCGCATGACATCGAGAGCCTGCGCCGGATCTGCGTGGCGTCGCGGCTGGATGCGGCGCAGTGCCAGTTGGCCTTCGAGCGCATGGGGTTGGCATACGGCCCTTCGCTGCGCGGTTTGACGGAAGTTCTGGTCGGGACCGGGCAGGCCCTGGCGCGCATCGTTCTGCCGGCGGGTACGAAGCTGGACGGATTCGGCCTGCATCCGAGCCTGCTCGATGCGGCCTTGCAGGCCACGCTCGGCCTGGCTTCGCCCGAGGGCGGCACGCTGTGGTTGCCCGCATCGCTCGCGTCGCTGGACATCCATGCCGCGTGCGCCGAGCGCATGTGGGCCGTGGTGACGCGGCACGACGACAGCGACTCAACCGGCAAGAGCTTCGATATCGACCTGTGCGATGACGCGGGCCGGATCTGCATCCGTTTCGGCGGCGTGCTCCTCCGCAAGGCGCCCGCCATCCAGGATGCCGCGCCGGTTCTGCTGGCGGCGCCCGCATGGCTTGCGCAGCAGGCGGCTTCGGGAGACGTGGCGGGCTCCGTGGCAAAACATGCCGTGCTGCTTGCCGGCCTCGCGGCGGCGGAAGCCGATCGTGTGCGCCTTACGTTCGGCGACGCCACGACTGTGGAGCTCGGCAGCGATCTTGCGCAGTCCTACGAAGCGGCCGCCGCCGCCTTGCTGGATACGCTGCGCGCATGGGCCACCGAGCCTGGCCCCTGCCTGGTGCAGGTGGTAGTGCCGGCGCAGGGCGCGGCGCAGGCGATGGCCGGACTGGAAGGCATGCTGCGCACCGCGCGGCTGGAGAATCCGGGGATCCGCGGCCAGCTGATCCGTATCGAGGCGGGCCAGGATGCGGTGCGGGTGTTGGCAGAGAACCGCTCTGACGACGCCGTTTCGATTCGCTATGTGGATGGCGTGCGCCAGACCGCCGGGTGGACGGAAGCGCAACCGGCGGCGGATACCGTTTCGCCGTGGAAAGCCGGCGGCACCTACCTCATCACCGGTGGTGCAGGCGGCCTCGGGCTGGTGTTCGCCCGCGATATCGCCAGGCAGGCCCAAGGCGCCACCCTGGTGCTGACCGGCCGTTCACCGCTGAGCGGCGAAACACAGGCCGCGCTCGACGAACTCGCGGCGCTGGGTGCCACGGCCCGTTATCGCCAGCTCGACGTAGGCGACCGCGCCGCGGTGCTGGCCTGCGTGCGCGAGATCGCCGAGGCCGAAGGGCTGGACGGTATCCTGCACAGCGCCGGCGTGCTGCGCGATGGCTTTATCCTGCGCAAGTCGCACCAGGATCTGCGCGACGTGCTGCGCGCGAAGGTTGCCGGCACCGTGTATCTGGATGAGGCGAGCCGCGATCTCCCGCTCGACGCGTTTATCGTGTTCTCGTCGCTGGCAGGCGCCATCGGCAATGTCGGCCAGGCCGACTACGCGGCGGCGAACGCCTTCATGGATGCGTTTGCGCACCACCGCGATGGCCTGGTTGCGCAAGGCCAGCGCAGTGGCCGCAGCTTGTCGGTCAACTGGCCGCTGTGGGACCACGGCGGCATGCGCGTCGATGCGGCCACGCGGCAGCGTCTTCTGCGCGAGCGGGGCATGGCGCCGCTGGGGACCGTGGAAGGTTGCGCCGCCCTGGCGCAGGCATGGTCGCTGGGTTCGCCCCAGGTGCTGGTTGCCGCGGGAGACCTGGCGCGCCTGCGCGCGGATGTGCTGGGCCAGAGGGCGCAGCAGCGCGTCGCGGCACCGGAGCCGGCGCAAACGGCGGCGCCTGTCGAAACCTCGGCGGACGACTTGCGCGAGCGCACCGTGCGCCATCTGGTGCGCATGCTCTCGGCCACGCTGAAGCTCCCGCCGCAGCGCATCGACGCCGACGCCCGCCTGGAAGCCTACGGCATCGATTCGGTGATGACGCTGGACCTGACCGCGCGGCTGGAGCAGGCCTTCGGCGCGCTGCCGAAGACGCTGTTCTTCGAATACCAGTCGATCGCCGCGCTGGCGGATTACTTCCTGCAGCACCACCGTATGGCGCTGGCCGGGCTGGTGGGCGAAAGCACCGTCGCGGCGCCCGCGCCGGTGGCCGCGCCGGCGGCCGTGCTTTCTGCGCCCGTCGCGGCCAGCCGCCTGCGCTCGCGCTTCGTCAGCCGCACCGAAGTGAAGGAAGAGGGCATCGCCATCATCGGCGTCGCCGGCCGCTATCCGCAGGCGCGCAACCTCGAGGAGTTCTGGGCCAACCTCAGCCAGGGCCGCGACAGCATCACCGGGATCCCGTCCGACCGCTGGGATCACAGCCTGTACTTCGACGCGGACCGCAACGCCCCCGGCAAGACCTATGGCAAGTGGGGCGGCTTTATCGACGGCGTGGACCGTTTCGACGCGCGCTTCTTCCATATCTCGCCGCGCGAAGCGGAGCTGATGGACCCGCAGGAGCGGCTCTTCCTCGAATGCGTGCATGCCACGCTGGAAGACGCCGGCTACACGCGGGAGAACGTGGCCGAGGACGGCAACGTCGGCGTGTTCGCCGGCGTGATGTACGAGGAGTACCAGCTCTACGGTGCGCAGGAACAGGCGCATGGCCGCTTCGTGGCGGCGCCGGGCAGCCCGGCCTCGATCGCCAATCGCATCTCCTATTTCTGCGATTTCCACGGTCCCAGCCTGGCGCTGGACACCATGTGCTCGTCGTCGCTGACGGCGATCCACCTGGCCTGCGAGAGCCTGGCGCGCGGCGGTTGCGCGGTGGCCATTGCCGGCGGCGTCAATGTGTCGGTGCACCCCAACAAATACCTGGTGCTGGCGCAGGGCAAGTTCATTTCGGGCAAGGGGCGCTGCGAGAGTTTCGGCGAAGGCGGCGAAGGTTATGTGCCGGGCGAGGGTGTGGGCGCGGTGCTGCTTAAATCCCTGGCGCAGGCCAAGGCCGACGGCGACCATATCTACGGCGTGATCCGCGCCACCGCGGTCAACCATGGCGGCAAGACCAACGGCTATACCGTGCCGAACCCGAATGCGCAGGCCAAGGTGATCGAGCGCGCCCTGCGTGCCGGCGGCGTGGATGCGCGGCAGATCAGCTATATCGAAGCGCACGGCACGGGCACCAGCCTGGGCGATCCGATCGAGATCGCCGGATTGTCGAAGGCCTTTGCGCACTGGACGGCCGACACGGGCTACTGCGCGATCGGTTCGGCGAAGTCGAATATCGGGCATTGCGAAAGCGCGGCCGGTATCGCCGGGCTGACCAAGGTGCTGCTGCAGCTGAAGCACCGGCAGCTGGCGCCCAGCCTGCATTCGGCGGTGCTCAATCCGAATATCGATTTCGCGGCGACGCCGTTCGTGGTGCAGCAGGAGCTGGCCGCATGGCGGCGGCCGGTGATCGATGGGCGTGAACATCCGCGTATCGCCGGCATCTCGTCTTTCGGTGCGGGCGGGGCGAATGCCCATATGGTGGTCGAGGAGTACGTGCCCGCCGTCGCCGAAGAGCCGCCTGGCGGTCCCGCGTTGGTGCTGTTGTCCGCTCGCGACGAAGAACGGCTGCGCGAAAGAGCAGGCGAGTTGATGGCCCACCTGGCCAAGCCGGAACTCAAGTTGGCGGACCTGGCTTACACATTGCAGGTCGGCCGCGAAGCGATGGACGAACGCCTTGCGCTGCTGGTGCATTCGCTGGACGAACTGCGCGGCAAGCTCGCGGCATGGCTGGCCGGCGATACGGCGATCGAAGGCCTTTACCTGGGACAGGCGCGGCGCGGCGCGGACGCGCTTGCTGCGCTGGCCGGCGATGATGATATGGCCGCCACCGTGGCCAGCTGGTTTGCGCGCGGCAAGTACGAGCGGCTGCTCGATCTATGGACGAAGGGGTTCAATCTCGATTGGCGGCACCTGCATGTGAATGGTGTGCGCCCGCGCCGCATCAGCCTGCCGACGTATCCGTTCGCACGTGAACGCCATTGGTTCCCCACAGGAACGGCGCAGGCGCCTGCACGTGCCGAGCCGGTAATCGCTGCAGCGGCCGCACCCATCGAGACGCTGATGTTCCGGCCTGCATGGCCGGTGCGTCCCGTGTTTGAAGGTGCTGCCGCTCCCGCTTCGCGAGTCGTGCTGCTGTGCGGCCTGGAAGACGGGCTGGCGGTGCGTATCCGCGAGCAGTTCCCGCATGCGGCCTGCCTGGTCGCGCCAAGCGGTGCCGACCTCGGCAGTGCGTTCGAAGCGGCGGCGAGCTTGCTGCTGGAAACGCTGCAGGGTCTGGCCGCGCAGCCGGGGCAGCACCTGATCCAGGTCGTCGTGCCGCGCGAAGGCGAGTGGCAGGCGCTGTCCGGACTGGACGGCATGCTGCGCACCGCGCGGCTGGAGAGCCCGCGCCTGCTCGGCCAGCTGATCGCGGTCGAGGCTGGACAGGATGTCGCCGCCGCGCTGACGGAAGACGGCGCCGCGCAGCGCGTGCGCCATGTGCGCGGCGAGCGCCAGACCGCCGGATGGACCGAACTACGCCCGTCGGCGCAGGGCGCATCGCCCTGGAAGGATCACGGCGTCTACCTGATCACCGGCGGCGCCGGCGGCCTGGGCCTGATCTTTGCCCGCGCCATCGCCAGCGAAGTGCGCAACCCGGTGCTGGTACTCACCGGCCGTTCCGCGCTGGACGAAACGATCAAGAGCCGCATCCGCGAGCTGGAAGCGCTCGGCGCGGTGGTGCGCTATCACGCGGTGGACGTCGCCGACGCCGAGGCCATCGACACGCTGGTGCGCGGCATTCCGGAGGAGTTCGAAAGCCTCGACGGCATCGTGCACAGCGCCGGCGTGGTGCGCGACAGCTTCCTGCTGGCCAAGACCCGCGACGAACTGCGCCAGGTGCTGCGCGCCAAGGTGGCGGGCACGCTGAATCTCGACCGGGCCAGCCGCGACATGGCGCTGGATGCCTTTATCTGCTTCGCCTCCATCGCGGGTGCGCTGGGCAGCGTGGGGCAGGCCGATTACGCGGCGGCGAATGCCTTTATGGATGCCTTCGCGCATGAGCGCGCGGAGCGGGTGGCGCGCGGCGAACGGCAGGGACGCACGCTGTCGATCGACTGGCCGCTGTGGGCCGAAGGCGGCATGCAGGTGGATGCCGCGACGCAGGCGATGATGCGCCAGCAGCTGGGCATGCATCCGCTGGGCAGCGCCGAGGGCCTGCGCATCCTGCGCGAGGCCTGGGCCAGCGACGCCAGCCAGCTGCTGGTGGTGGCGGGCGAGCCGGAGCGTATCCGCGAGGCTGTGCTGGGCACGGCAACGCAGGGCATCGCCGCGCCGCCGGCTGCCATGGTGGAAGAGATGACGATCGAAGAGACGGCCGAATCGTCGCGCGAGGCGGTATGGACCGCGCTGACCGAGCTGGTCTCGGCCCTGATCAAGGTGAAGCCGGACGATCTGGACGGCGAAACCACTTTCAGCGAATACGGCTTCGATTCCGTCTCGCTGACCGAGTTCGGCAACGCCTTGAACCAGCGCTTCCAGCTGCGGCTGACGCCGACGGTGTTCTTCGAGCATCCCACGCTGGACCGCCTGATCGATCACCTGGTGCGCGAGCAGGGCGTCGTGGCTGCGCCGCCGGTACGCAAGCGTGCCGCTGCGGTGGTTTCCGCCGCCGCTGTGAGCGCACCCGTGCCGGTGGTTACTGTGCCCGCCGCGGACGAACCGATCGCCATCATCGGCATGAGCGGGCGCTTCCCCCACGCGGCGGATATCGAAGCGTTCTGGCGGAACCTGCGCGACGGCCGCGACTGCATCGACGAGATCCCGCCGTCGCGCTGGGACTGGCGCAGCCTGCATGGCGACCAGGGCCGCGAGGCGCATCGCACCCGGATCATCTGGGGCGGCTTTATCGATGGCGTCGACGAGTTCGATCCGCTGTTCTTCGGCGTCTCGCCCAAGGAAGCGGAGCTGATGGATCCGCAGCAGCGGC
Organism: Dyella sp. SG609; assembly: GCF_012275375.1. Classification (GTDB taxonomy): domain Bacteria; phylum Pseudomonadota; class Gammaproteobacteria; order Xanthomonadales; family Rhodanobacteraceae; genus Dyella_D; species Dyella_D marensis. The sequence continues at coordinate 223,926 of NZ_JAAZQJ010000006.1, forward strand.
TGGCCATGATCCACGTATGGAAGGCACTGGAAGACGCCGGCTACGCGGGCGACGCGCTGGCGGGCAGCGATACGGCGGTCTATATCGGCACCGGCGCCACCGGCTATGGCCGGCTGGTCGACCGCGCGGGCCTGGGTGGCGAAGCGTACGCCTCGACCGGCGGCGTGCCTTCGGTCGGGCCCAACCGCATCAGCTTCATGTTCGACTGGCATGGGCCGAGCGAGCCGGTGGAAACGGCGTGTTCCAGTTCGCTGGTGGCGCTGGCGCGCGGCGTCGCCGCGATCCGCGGCGGGCAGGCCGCGGTCGCGGTGGTCGGCGGCGTCAACACCATCGTGACGCCGGAAGCGCATATCAGCTTCAGCAAGGCCGGCATGCTCAGCGCCGACGGCCGCTGCAAGACCTTCGCCGCCGAAGCCGACGGCTATGTGCGCGGCGAAGGCGTGGCGATGCTGGTGCTGAAGAAACTGTCGGAGGCCGAGCGCGATGGCGACTGCATCCATGGCCTGATCCGCGGCGTGGCGGAGAACCATGGCGGCCACGCCAACTCGCTGACCGCGCCCAATCCCGTGGCGCAGGCCGAGGTGATCCGCACGGCGCAGCGGCAGGCGGGCATCGATCCGCGCACGGTGAGCTATATCGAAGCGCACGGCACCGGTACGCGGCTGGGCGATCCGGTGGAGGTGCAGGGCCTGAAGGCGGCGTTCGGCGCAGAGGCGTTGGCCGCGCCGTACTGCGGGCTGGGTTCGGTCAAGACGAATATCGGCCATCTGGAACTGGCCGCGGGTGTGGCCGGCGTGGTGAAGGTGCTGCTGCAGATGAAGCACCGCACCCTGGTGCGCAGCCTGCACAGCGAACGGCTCAATCCGTATCTGGAACTGGACGGCAGTCCGTTCTACGTGGTGCGCGAGGCGCGGGAGTGGGCGGCATTGCGCGACGCGCAGGGCAGGCCGTTGCCGCGCCGTGCGGGCGTGAGTTCGTTCGGCTTCGGCGGCGTGAATGCGCACGTGGTGCTGGAGGAATATGTGGCGCCGGTGGCGGCGCGGCCGCCGGTGACCGCGCCGGTGCCGGTGCTGTTGTCGGCGCGCAACGAGCGGCAGCTGCAGGAGCAGGTTCGCCTGCTGCTGGACTTCGTTACGCGGTCCGAGGTGGATCTGGGCGATCTCGCCTATACGCTGCAGGTGGGGCGTGAAGCGATGGAGTCGCGGCTGGCGTTGCCGGTGGCGTCGATGGAGGAACTGCGTGAGCGGTTGCATTCCGTCGTGGCAGCCGGGGAGTCGTCGGCACTCATCCATCGTGGCACCGCATCGCGCGGACGCCGTGACGCCGCAGCCGATACGCAGGCGATCGGCGCGTGGACCGCGGCCCGCGACCTGGACAAGCTGCTCGATGCCTGGGTGAAGGGCGCCGCTGTCGATTGGCGGCAGTGGCACGGTGCGCGCAGGCCGCGTCGCATCGGCCTGCCGACCTATCCGTTCGCACGTGGCCGCTACTGGGTGCCGGAGACGACAGCGCCGCTTCGCAGCGAGCCCGTAGAACCTCTGCCCAGCGGCCACGAATGGCTGCTGCTGCCGACCTGGGAAGTCGTCGAGCCGAAGCTTGCCGCAAGCTCGGAAGGCGGACGCACCCTGATCGCCGGCGGCTCGCCGGCACGGCGGGCGATGCTGCTGGATGCGCTGCCGGATGCGGCGGTGCTCGATTCGATGCCGGTGGACGTCGCCGTGCTCGAACGACACTTGCGTGCGCTCGGCTCGTTCGACCGCATCGTCTGGCTGGCCGTCGACGAAGCCCGCGCGGCCGATGACGACGACGCGCTGATCGCTGCTCAGGAACACGGCGTGATCGCTGCGTTCCGCCTGGTCAAGGCCCTGCTCGCACTCGGCTTCGACCGCCGCGCGCTCGACTGGACCGTGGTGACCGTGCAGACGCAGTGCGTGCACGGCTCCGACACCGTCGCACCTGGCCATGCCGCGATCCACGGCTTCATGGGCGCGGTGGCGAAGGAATGCGCCAGCTGGCGCCTGCACCTGCTCGACATGCCGCGCGCCGATGCCTGGCCGCTCGACCGCATGTACCGGCTGGCCGGCGAGGGCCGCGGCGCCACCCTGGCCTGGCGTGGCGGCCAGTGGTTCCGCCAGGTGCTGTCGCGCGTGGATGCGGCGAGCGTGGCGCAACAGGCTTCGCCTTATCGCGACGACGGCGTCTATGTAGTGATCGGCGGCGCCGGCGGCATCGGCCAGGCCTGGAGCGAGCATATGATCCGCACGCATCGTGCGCGCATCGTGTGGATCGGCCGCCGCGCGGAAGACGAGGCGATCGCACAGGCGCTGACGCGGCTGGGCGCGCTCGGCGCGGCGCCGCTCTATATCGCCGCCGATGCGGCCGACCGCGCGGCGCTGCAACGGGCCTGCGCGGAAGTGCTCGCGCGCCATGGCGCGATCCACGGTGTGGTGCATGCGGCGATCGACCTGCTCGACAAGAGCGTGGCGCAGATGGACGAGTCGCGGCTGCGCGCGGGGCTGGCGGCCAAGGTCGCGGCCAGCGTGCGGATCGCCCAGGTGTTCGGCGCCCAACCGCTGGACTTCATGCTGTTCCTGTCCTCGCTGGCCGGCTTCGTGCGCGCCGCGGGGCAGGGCAACTATGCGGCGGGCTGCACCTTCAAGGATGCCTACGCACTGCATCTGGCCGCGCGCCTGCCGTATCCGGTGAAGGTGATGAACTGGGGCTACTGGGGCAGCGTCGGCGTGGTCGCCTCCGGCGATTACCGCGAGCGCATGGCGCGGCAGGGCATCGGTTCGATCGAGCCGGCCGAAGGCATGCGGGCGCTGGAACGGCTGCTGCGTTCGCCGCTGCCGCAGCTGGGCTTTATGAAGGCAGTGCGCGAGGACGTGCGCGGCGGCGTGTTCGATCTGGTCGGGCAGGCGAAGGTGCGCATGCACCCGGCCCGCTTCGACTCGGTGGCGGACACCCTGAGCGTGCCGCCGGCATTCCAGGGCGATGCGGCGCATCTCGCGGCCGAGGGCCGGGAGATCGACCGGCTGGCGCTGGCGATCCTGCGCGGCGAGCTGCAGGGCTTGGGGCTGGCGGATGCGGCGGCTGCTTCCCCGCGCTACGCACGCTGGCTGAAGCACAGCCTGCGCATGATCGCGCAGGCCGGCCTCACGGTGTCCCCTTCGCTGGAAGGCGCCTGGTCCGAATGGAACGCGCGCAAAGTGGCGTGGCAGGCCGCAGGCCATGTGCGGCAGGCCCAGGTAACCCTGGTCGACGCCATGCTGCGCTCGCTGCCGGCGATCCTGCGCGGCGAGGTCGAAGCCACCGCGGTGATGTTCCCGGACTCGTCGATGCGGCTGGTCGAGGGCGTCTACCAGGGCAATGCCGTCGCCGATCATTTCAACGACGTGCTGTGCGAGGCGGTGCTCGCCTTCGTCGCGGCCCGCGTGGCGCGCGATCCGGCGGCGCGCATCCGCATCGTCGAGATCGGCGCCGGCACCGGCGGCACCAGCGCGCGGGTCATGGCGCGGCTGGCGCCGTATGCGCAACACATCGGCGAGTACTGCTACACCGACCTGTCGCGCGCCTTCCTGCTGCACGCGCAGGGCAAGTACGGGCCGTCGTATCCCTATCTCTCGTACCGGCTGCTGGATATCGGCAGCCCGCTCGAAGGGCAGGAGATCGAGGCCGGCGGCTACGACCTGGCCATCGCCACCAACGTGCTGCACGCCACGCGCGACATCCGCGAGAGCCTGCGCAACACCAAGGCCTTGCTGGGTGCGAACGGGCAGCTGGTGCTCAACGAGCTGGCCAGCTGCGAGCTGTGGTCGCATCTGACCTTCGGCCTGCTCGATGGCTGGTGGCTGTACGAGGACGAGGCGCTGCGTATTCCCGGCTGCCCGAGCCTGTCGCCGGCGCGCTGGCATGCCGTGCTGCGCGAGGAGGGCTATCGCCAGGTGCGTTTCCCGGCGGAGCCGGCGCATGGGCTGGGGCAGCAGGTGATCGTCGCGGAGAGCGACGGTGTCGTGCTGCAGAAGCCCGCGGCCAAGGCGAGCGCGCCGGTACGGGTGGAAGCGGCCACGGTCTCGCGTCCAGCCGAAGCGGCTGCGCCGGCGGATGCCGCTTCGCTGCGCGAGCGCTGCCGCGCGAAGTTGGCGAAGCTGATCGGCAAGGCGCTGAAGCTGCCGGCCGGCGAGATCGATACGGCGACGGGGCTGGACCGCTACGGCATGGACTCGATCCTGGTGCTGGAGCTGACCAACGCGCTGCGTGCGGCGTTCGAGGAGCTGGGGATCGAAGAGCGGGTTTCCTCCACGCTGTTCTTCGAGCATGCGAGCATCGATGCGCTGGCCGATCATTTCATCGCGGTCGAGCCGGAAGCGATGGGGCGCTGGACCGGAGTCGACGTGCGCGTCGCACCGCCACCCCGCAAACATCCGCTGCTGCAGACCGCCGATGCGGCGGCAGGCCGCTTCGGCAGCCGCTTCGACGGCAGCGAGTTCTTCCTCGCCGACCATCGCGTGCAAGGGCGCCGCGTGCTGCCCGGCGTGGCCCAGCTGGAAATGGCCCGCGCCGCCGCGCAGCAGGCGATGCCGGGATCCGGCGTCCGGCTTGGCAAGGTCGCATGGGTCCGCCCGGCGGTAGCGGACGACAGCGGACTGTCATTGCAGCTTGCGCTGACCGCCGAGCCGGACGGCGCGTTCCGCTTCGAACTGCGCGGCGAGGACGGCGCCGTCCACAGCCAAGGCATCGCGTTGGCGGGGCAGGCTGCCGCCGAACGGCACGATCTCGCCGCGCTGCGCGCCCGCTGCACGGTGGCGCAGGTCGGCCACGAGCACTGCTACGCCATCTTCGAAAGCAAAGGCCTGCAGTACGGCCCGGCCTTCCGCGGCATCGACGAGCTGTTCGTCGGCGAAGGCGAAGTGCTGGCGAAGATTTCCCTGCCAGCCCCGGTCGCCGCCACGCTGCCCGATTACGCGCTGCATCCCAGCCTGCTCGATGCCGCCCTGCAGTCGTCGCTCGGCATGCATCTGGCGGCGCATGGCGAAGAGGGCATCGCGCTGGCCCTGCCGTTTGCCGTCGACGGCGTGCAGGCACATGCGGCCTGCGCCGCCGGCATGTGGGCTTACGTGCGCCACGCCGCGGGCACCGCAGCCGCCGGCGACATCCGCCAATTCGATATCGATCTCTGCGATGCGCACGGCCAGGTCTGCGTGCGCATCGAAAAACTCAGCCTGCGCACGGTCCATCTCAAGCCGGCACCTCCGCTGTCACGCGACACGAACCACGAACGGAACTCACCTGCCATGAACGATTCCAAGGACTTCACCTCGCACCACGGCCACGCCACCGACACGCAGCCGGCCAGCGCCGTGCTGCGCGAAAAGAGCATCCTGCAGTTCCGCAAGCTGATCAGCCGGCGCCTGGCGCTGCCGCTGGAGGCGATCGGGGCGACGGTGGGCTTCGACGAGTACGGACTCGATTCGATCCTGGTGATGGAACTGACCGATGCGCTGCGCGTGGTGTTCGGCGCGGAGCAGATCGGCGCGACGCTGTTCTTCGAGCACCACGATGTCGAAGCGCTGGTCGATCACTTCCTGCGCACCGATCCGGCGGCACTGTCGCGCTGGGCGGGCATGGCCGCCGCCGCGCCGGCTGCAGCGCCGGCCGCCGTGGTACAGACAGCCAGCACTGCCGCACGCGAGGTGCAGCCGGTGGAGGCCACCATCCCCACCGTGCCCGCCCCAGTGGCGCCGTTCGACGTGGCCATCGTGGGCCTCTCCGGCCGCTACCCCGGCGCCAACGACGTCCACCAGTTCTGGGACAACCTCGCCGCCGGCCGCCACAGCGTGAGCGAAGTGCCGCCGGAACGCTGGGCGCATGGCCGCTTCTTCGACGAGCGCAAGGGCCAGGCCGGCAAGACCTACACGCGCTGGGCCGGGTTGCTGGACGACGTGCAGGGCTTCGATCGCCTGTTCTTCCATATCGCGCCCAGCGAGGCGCGCCTGATGAGCCCGCAGGAGCGGCTGTTCATGCAGGAGGTGCATGCGAGCATCGAGGACGCGGGCTATACGGCCGCCGGCCTCAGCGCCACGCGCAAGGTCGGCGTGTTCGTCGGCGTCACCAACGAGCACTACGCCACCGGCGCGCGCTTCTGGTCGATCGCCAACCGCATTTCGCACCTGTGCAATTTCCAGGGGCCGAGCCTGGCGGTCGATACCGCGTGCTCGTCCTCGTTGACGGCCATCCATCTGGCGCTGGAAAGCCTGCGCAGCGGCGACAGCGAGGTGGCGATCGCCGGCGGCGTGAACCTGATCGTGGCGCCGACCCAGCTGATCGACCTGGCCTCGATGGCGATGCTGTCGGCCGACGACAAGTGCAGGTCCTTCGCGGCCGGCGCGGACGGCTTCGTCGACGCTGAGGCGGTAGGCGCGCTGGTGCTTAAACCCCTGCATCGCGCGGTGGCCGACGGCGACCATATCTATGGCGTGATCAAGGGCAGCGCGATCAACTCGGGCGGCAAGACCAACGCCTACCTGGTGCCGAACCCCAATATGCAGGCGCAGCTGGTAGGCGACGCATTGCGCCGCGCCGGCATCGATGCACGCACGGTGAGCTATGTGGAAGCGCAGGGCACCGGCAGCCACCTGGGCGACCCCATCGAGGTGGCGGGCCTGGCCAAGGCGTTCCGCCAGTGGACCCAGGACCGGCAGTTCTGCGCGCTGGGTTCGGCCAAGTCCAACCTGGGCCACAGCGAAAGCGCGAGCGGCTTCGTCGCGGTGAGCAAGGTGCTGATGCAGATGAAGCACGGCATGCTGGCGCCGAGCCTGCATGCGGCCACGCCGAATCCGGAGATCCGTTTCGCCGACACGCCGTTCTTCGTGCAGCAGGCGCTGGCGCCGTGGACGCGGCCGCAGCTGGACGTCGACGGGCGCCGCCGCGAATTCCCGCGGCGCGCGGGCATTTCCTCGTTCGGCGCGGGCGGCGCGAACGCGCACCTGGTGATCGAGGAATACGTCGAGCCGTCGTCGTCGATGCGTGGCGGCCTGCCTGGTCCGGCCATGATCGTGCTGTCCGCACGCGATCCCGAACGCTTGAAGGCACGAGTGGAGCGGCTGCTCGCGGCGCTGGCGCCGGAGCGGCACGCCTCCGACCTGGCGCTGGCCGATATCGCCTACACCTTGCAGGTGGGGCGCGAGGCGATGGAGGAGCGCCTGGCCCTGCTAGTGGAATCGCTGGACGAGCTGCGCGGCAAGCTGGCGGCGATCCTCGCCGGCGGCAAGGACGTGGACGACGTCTATGCGGGACAGGCGAAGCGCAATGCGTTCTCCGCGCTGGCCGACGACGAGGACATGCAGGCCGCGGTGCAGGCCTGGGTGGCCAAGGGCAAGTACGGCAAGCTGCTCGACCTGTGGGTGAAGGGGTTCGCATTCGACTGGAACGGCTTGTACGCCGGCGCCGCCAAGCCGCGCCGCGTGAGCCTGCCGAGCTATCCGTTCGCACGCGAGGTGTGCTGGACGGACGTGCGTTATCCGGACGCCGTCGATGCGTTGCCGACGCTGGGGGCGGTGCGTAAGGAAGGGCTGGCGCTCGCCGCGGCCGACGTTCCGGCCACCGATGCCACCGGCACCATGATGCGCATCTGGTGCGAGCTGCTGGGCCGCCCGTCGGTGGCGCTCGACGACGACTTCTTCGAGCTCGGCGGCCAGTCGCTGCTGGCGACGCGGCTGGCGGTGCGCATCCGCGACGAGTTCGGCGTGGAGGTGCCGGTGGCGGCGATTCTCGAAGCGCCGACGGTCGCCGCCCTGGTTGCATGGGTGGCCGCCGCCGCCCTTGCCACGGCTCCGGCCAGCACGGTGGCGGCGCCGGCCGCGGTGCGGGAAGAAAGCTATCCGCTGTCGTTCGCGCAGCAGCGCCTGTGGTTCCTGGATCAGCTGGAAGGCTACAGCCCCACCTACAACATTCCCGCCGCGGTGCGCCTGAAGGGCCGGCTGGATACCGCCGCACTGGAAGGCGCGCTCAACGACGTCGTGCTGCGCCACGATGCGCTGCGCGCGCGCTTCGGCAGCGTGGACGGCACGCCGGTGCAGTACATCGCCGAGCGCGTGGAGCTGGCGCTGGCGCTGCACGACCTGCGCGCCAGCGCGCCGGGCGAGCGCGAGGCGCAGACGCGCCAGCTGATGCTGGACGAGGCGAGCACGCCGTTCGACCTGCACGGCGGGCCGCTGGTGCGCGGCAGCCTGCTGCGCCTGGCCGACGACGAGCATCTGCTGCTGCTGACCATGCACCACATCGTTTCCGACGGCTGGTCGATGGGCATCCTGGTGCGCGAGCTGGGCACGCTGTATGCCAGCCGCGCCTTCGGTGCGCCGGCGGCGCTGCCGGAGCTGCCGATGCGCTATGTCGATTTCGCGCGCTGGCAGCGCGAATGGCTGAGCGGCGAGGTGCTGGAGCGGCAGCTCGGCTACTGGAAGAAGCAGCTGGCCGGCGCGCCGACCTTGCTGACCCTGCCCACCGACCGCCCGCGTCCGCCCACCCAGGGCCAGGACGGCGCCGCGCTGCCCTATGCGCTGCCGGCGGAGCTCAGCGCGAAGCTGCAGGCGCTGAGCCGCAAGTCGCAGGGCACCTTGTTCATGACCTTGTGCGCGGCCTTCAACGTGCTGCTGGCGCGCTATTCCGGGCAGAACGACATCTGCATCGGCACGCCGATCGCCAACCGCAACCGCAGCGAGATCGAGGACCTGATCGGCTTCTTCGTCAACACCCTGGTGCTGCGCAACCAGGTGGACCTGAGCGCGGGCTTCACCGACCTGCTCAAGCAGGTGCGCGCCACCACGCTGGACGCCTACGCCCACCAGGACGTGCAGTTCGAGCAGCTGGTGGGCGCGGTGCAGCCGGAACGCCACACCAGCTATTCGCCGCTGTTCCAGGTGATGCTGGTGCTGCAGAACGCGCCGCTGAATCTTGCCTTGCCGGGGCTGGAGCTGGAACTGGTGCCGCACGAGACGGTGACCGCCAAGTTCGATCTCACGCTGACCTTCAGCGAAGGCCCGCAAGGCCTGTACGGCAGCTTCGAGTACAACACCGACCTGTTCGACCGCGCCACCATCGAGCGCATGGGCGAGCACTTCGCCAACCTGCTGCAGGCCATCGTGGCGGAGCCGGAGCGGCCGCTGGGCGAGCTGCCGATGATCGGCGAGGCGGAATACCGGCAGCTGGTCTACGGCTTCAACGACACCGCCAAGGCCTATCCGCGCGTGACGCCGGAGACGAACACGCTGCACCAGCTGTTCGAGGCGCAGGTGGCGCGCACGCCCGAGCACGTGGCCGTGGTGTACGAGAACCGGTCGCTGACCTATGCCGAGCTCAATGCGCAGGCCAATCGCCTGGCCCGCCACCTGCGCCATCTCGGCGTGGGGCCGGACGTGCTGGTCGGCCTGTGCACCGAGCGCTCGATCGAGATGATCGTGGGCCTGTATGCGATCGAGAAGGCCGGCGGCGCCTACGTGCCGCTGGACCCGACCTATCCGTCCGACCGCCTGGCCACCATCGTGGAGGATGCGGCGCCCGCGGCGATCCTCACCCTGACGCACCTGCGCCACGCCGCGCCGACGATTCCCGGCCTGCCGGTGCTGTGCATCGACGGCGACGCCGCGAGCTGGGCGATGGAGGATGCCGGCAATCCGGTCAACGCCACCCAGCCGGGCGATCTGGCCTACGTGATCTACACCTCCGGCTCCACCGGCAAGCCCAAGGGCGTGGGCATCGACCATCGCGGCATCGTCAACCGCCTGGAGTGGATGCAGGAGGCTTATCCGCTGACCGCCGCCGACCGCGTGCTGCAGAAGACGCCTTTCAGCTTCGACGTCTCGGTGTGGGAGTTCTTCTGGCCGCTGCTGGAAGGCGCCACCCTGGTGGTGGCCAAGCCCGGCGGCCACCAGGACGTGGCCTACCTGGCCGGCCTGATCGACGCCGAGCGCATCACCACCACGCACTTCGTGCCGCCGATGCTCGAAGTGTTCCTCAACGAAGTGGAACCCGGCAGCGGGCGCTCGCTGCGCCAGGTGATGTGCAGCGGCCAGGCTTTGCCGATGGATCTGCAGCAGCGCTTCTTCGCCACCTGGGACCACGTGGCGCTGCATAACCTGTACGGCCCGACCGAGGCTTCGGTCGACGTCACCTACTGGCAGTGCCGCAAGGACAGCGCGCTCAACTGCGTGCCGATCGGCAAGCCCATCGCGAACATCCAGATCCATATCCTGGACGACTACTTCAACCCGGTGCCGGTGGGCGTGGTCGGCCATCTGTATATCGCGGGCGTCGGCCTGGCGCGCGGCTACGTGAACCGGCCGGATCTCACCGGGCAGACCTTCATCCCCAATCCCTTCAGCGCCGAGGACGGTGCGCGCATGTACCTGTCCGGCGACCTGGCGCGCTATCTGCCGGACGGCAATATCGAGTATCTGGGCCGCAGCGACCACCAAGTGAAGATTCGCGGCCTGCGCATCGAGCTGGGCGAGATCGAATCCACGCTGGCCGCGCTGGAGGCGGTGCGCGACGTGGTGGTGCTGGCGCGGCCGGACGAGCGCGGCGTGCAGCGCCTGGTGGCCTACCTGGTGGCGCACGACGGGCAGGCGCTGCCGGATCCGGCGGTGCTGCGCCGCACCCTGGCGCAGACGCTGCCCGACTACATGGTGCCGGAGTACTTCGTGGGGTTGGCGACGATGCCGCTGACCTCCAACGGCAAGGTCGACCGCAAGGTGCTGCCGGCGCCGGAGATGGCGCAGGACGAAGGCGAGCACGTCGCGCCGCGCACGGCGATGGAAAAGGCCATTGCCGCGGTGTGGTCGGAGCTGCTGAAGGTGGAGAAGGTCGGGCTGACCGACGACTTCTTCGAACTCGGCGGCCACTCGCTGCTGGCGACCCAGCTGGTCTCGCAGCTGCGCAAGCGGCACGTGGCGGAGATCGAGCTGCGCGACCTGTTCTCGCACGCCACGCTGGGCGCGCTGGCCTCGTTCGTGGATACGCGCAAGCAGGGCGGGCTGCATCCGAACCTGGTGCCGATCCGCGCCAAGGGTACGGCCGCGCCGCTGTTCCTGATCCATCCGATCGGCGGCGGCGTGCAGTACGCGTTCGACCTGGCCCAGCACCTGGATGCCAACCAGCCGGTGTACGGCCTGGCGGTGGGCGAGACGCTGCACCGGAGCATCGACGCCATGGCCACGGCGTATCTGGATGCGATCCGCGAAGTGCGGCCGTCCGGTCCGTACCTGCTGGCCGGCTGGTCGCTGGGCGGCATGGTGGCGTACGAGATTGCGCACCGCCTGCTGGCGGCGGGCGAGGACGTGCAGTTCGTCGGCATGATCGACACCAGCGCGCCGGCGCTGCGCGCCAGGGAGCGCGAGCGGCATCCGGTGCAGCACGACGCCTGCCGCGCGCTGCTGAACTGGCTGCTCGACCTGAACCTGGCCGGCGACTGGCGCACCCATCCCGACTATCCCGAGCTGATGGCGCGCGCTATCCGCGGCGATCTCGACGGCGTGATCGCGCTGTGCATGGGCGCGGGGCTGGTGCCGGCGGGGCTGGATGCGGACGAGGTGAAGCGCACGGTGGCGCTGTACGAAGCCTGCGGCCGCGCGGCCGACGACTATCGTCCGCCGGCGGCGCAGCTGCCGGTGACGTACTTCGCCGCCGATCGCCACGAAGGCGACGAGGTCTCGCTCGGCTGGCGCGACCTGGTGGGGCGGCATCTGGAGGTGTCGCGGATCGGCGGTTCGCATCTGTCGATCGTGTCGGCGCCGCTGAATGAAAAGCTGGCGCGCGATATCTCGGCGCGGATCGGCCGCTATACGCCGAATCTTTCCTTCACCGCGGCCAGTCCGTGAGCGCTCAACAGGGGAATGCCATGAACGAAACCGTCTCCGAAGCACTGGCCTTGCCCGAAGAAGCCCCGGCCGAGCTCAGCTACACGCGCCGCATCGAGGATCTGCCCGCGCCGAAGGGCCAGCCGGTGGTCGGCAATGCGCTGCAGCTGAGCGGCCGCCAGATGCACCAGAAGTTCAGCGCCTGGGTGCGCGAGTACGGACCGATGTTCCGCCTGCAGGTGTTCGGCCACACCATCGTGATCGTCTCCGACGCGGCCACCGCGCATGGCGTGATGCGCGAGCGTCCCGACGGCTTCCGCCGCAACGGCGGGCTGAAGACGATCATGAACGAGCTCAACATCGGCGGCGTGTTCACCGCCGAGGGCGCGGCCTGGCGCAAGCAGCGCAAGCTGGTGATGAGCGGGCTCAATGCCGAGGTGATCCGCAACTTCTTCCCGAAGATGGTGACCTTGACCGAGCGCATGCTCGAACGCTGGAAGAAGGCGGTGCTCGAAGGCCGCGCCATCGACCTGCGCCGCGACCTCAAGGCGATGGCGCTGGATACCATCGTCGGCATCGCCATGGGCCACGATATCGACGCGGTGAACCAGGACGGCGATCCGCTGCAGCGCGATATCGACAGCATGTTCCAGCGCCTGGGCCAGCGCACCACCGCGGCGTTTCCGTACTGGCGCTACTTCAGATTGCCGGTGGACCGCGCGGCGGAGCGCTCCTTCGCCGAGATCGAGACGCGGGTGCAGGAGTTCATCCGCAACACGCGCCAGCGCATGGAGCAGCAGCGCGAACTGCAGCGCAAGCCGGCCAACATGCTGGAGGCGATGATCGCCGCCAGCGAGGATCCCGAATCCGAATTCACCGACGAGGAACTGGTGGCCAATGCCATCCTCAGCGTGATCGGCGGCGAGGACACCACCGCCAACTCGATCGGCTGGATGCTGTGCCTGCTGGCGCAGAATCCGGCTGCCGCGGCCGCGCTGGCGGCGGAAGCGGACCAGGTGCTGGGCGAGGCGCCGCTGCCGCGCGAGTGGGAGCAGATGAAGGCCTTCCATTATCTGGAGGCGGCGCACAGCGAGACGCAGCGGCTGAAGGCGGTGGCGCCGTATCTGGGGCTGACCGCGAACGCCGATTGCGTGGTGGCCGACACGTTCATTCCGAAGAACACCGCGATCATCGTGGCGACGGCGGGCGAGGGGCACGACGCGGCGCAGTTCCCCGAGCCGGATCGTTTCCGGCCCGAGCGCTGGGTGGCGGAACTCCGCGAGCCCGGCGAGGAAGACCCCAGCCGCAAGCTGTTTCCGTTCGGCGGCGGTGCGCGACTGTGCCCTGGGCGGTTCCTGGCGCTGACCGAGATCAAGGTGGTGGTGTCGATGATCATGCGCAACTTCGAGCTGGAGCCCGACCCCAAGGCGCCGCCCGCGAAGGAGCTGCTGAATTTCTTCATGGCGCCGAGTTCCGTGCCGGTGCGGCTGAAGCTGCGCGTGCCGCCGGCGGGAGGCGCGGCTTGAACGCCATCGCGCCCGCGTCCAGCGCCGCCATCGCGCGGCGCATCCTGAAGGTGTCGCTGCCCCTGATGGGCTCGATGATCGGCAACCTGATCATGATGCTGGTCGACCGCATCTGCCTGGCGCGGTACTCGGCCGATACGCTGGCGGCGTCCGGCCCCGCGGTGTACACGGCGATGGCGATCGTCGGCTTCTTCGTCGCCGTGGTGGGCTTCTCGCGTTCCTGCGTGGCGCAGGCCTATGGCCGCTCGGGGCACGCGGATGCGGCGTGGCAGGCGGCGATCGGCGTGGTGGTGGGCGTGGTGTTCGCGCTGCTGCTGTGGCTGATGGCGCCGCTGATGGCGTGGATCCCGGCGCTCAGCGACCGGCCGGCTAACCTCACGCGGCTGGAAGCGCAGTTTCTCTACTGGTCGGCGTATTTCGGCGCGGCAATGACCTTCAACATGGCGCTGTCGTCGTACTTCAACGGCATCGGCAAGACGCGCATCACCCTGGTGGCGGGACTGATCGGCCAGGCGGCAGGCATCGTGGCGACCATCGGCCTGGTGTTCGGCCGCTTCGGCCTGCCGGAGCTGGGCATGCGCGGTTCGGCGCTGGGCACCCTGGCCGGCACCCTGGCGATCACGCTGATCTATGTGGCGTACATGCCCAGGGACGTGTGGAGCGACGTGCGGCGGCTGGTGGCGGCGCGCGGGCTGCATCGCGGCGATCTGATGCCGCGGATCAGGAAGGGTGTGGCGCTGGGCGTGACGGCGGGCATCGGCAACTTCGGCAATGCGGCGTTTATCTGGATCATCGCCGGGCTGGGCGCGATCGCGCTGGCGGCCAACAACGTCAACCTCACGGTGAGCTATATCGGCGTGATTCCGCTGCTGGGCTTAGGGATAGGCTGCAGCGTGCTGTGCGGCAATGCGCTGGGGCAGGGGGAGTTCGAGCAGGTGCCGCGCATCATGCTGGTGACGCTGGCGCTGGAGCTGGCGTACGTGGCATTTACCGCATATCTGCAGATCGTCACGCCGAACGTGCTGCTCGATCCGTTCGGGCTGGCGGACAAGCCCGACGAGATCCGCCACGCGGCGGTGGCCACCTCGAAAGTACTGTGGACGTACTCGCTGGCGTTCGCGTTCTCGATGACGGGGCAGGCGGTGCTGGAGGCGTTCGGCCTGACGCGGTTCCTGTTCGCGGTACGCTTCGTGATGATGTGGGTGTTGAGCATTCCCACGGTTTATCTGATTACCTTGGGGCATGTGGGGGATGCGGAGTATCTGCCGACGGCATGGGTGGTGGGGTCGTCGTTCGAGGCGGGTATCGGGGTGCTGTATTTCTGGAGAATATGGGTGGCGGTGAGGCGGCGGCAGAACGAGATCGTGTTGAGGCCGCAAGTAGAAGCTTGAGCTCGCGTCGGTTCTGCAGTCTCGAATCCTTCTCCCTCCGGCGACCCGAAGGGAGAGGGGCTTGCGTAGAGGCGATGTGCAAAGGATAGGACATGCAGGAGTTGCGGCGCCTGTCGCTGGAGCGACATCCAGGGAATCTGCCCGACGCATTCGCGTTGCCGTTTGATGTGGAGGAAAGCGACGACACGCATTTCGCCCATCACGGCATCGCCTGCCCGCCATCCATCGCGCGAAGCGTGGCAAAGCGCAAGGCGGAATATCTGGCCGGACGGCGTGCTGCGATGGCGGCGCTCTCGGAAGCTGGCGCTGAGGCGGGCGACCTGGCGATCGGGCCGTCGCGCGCGCCTGCATGGCCGCAGGGTTTTATCGGGAGCATTACGCATGCGGTGGGAATCGCGGCGGCCGTGGCCACGCGCGAAAACGCGGTACGCGGCGTCGGGATCGATATCGAGCACGTGGTGGCGCCAGGCGCGTTCGATGCCATCGTGCAATCGGTGGTCGATGCGGCGGAGCGCAAGGTGCTGGCCGCACTTGCGCGGCGGTTCGGCGAACCGATGGCGCTGACCATCGCGTTTTCCGCCAAGGAAAGTTTCTACAAGGCGACCGCGGCGGAAGTCGGCCGGGTCTTCGAGTTCAGTGCGCTGAAGATCGTCGATTCGAATGAAGTCGCGATCGAGGCGGAAATCGCCGAGAGCTTGGCGCCGGCGTTGCTGGCCGGCATGCGCTTCCGCCTGGGCTACTCGCTGCTCGACGACAGCACCGCCATCACCAGCTGCGCATGGAACCGCTGACCGCTCAATGCATCCAATGCATCAGCGGCAGCACCCACAGCGAGAGCGAACCCAGCGCACCGCCGATCGCGGTGGCGGCGATCACATCGCTCGGATAATGCAGCCCCAGGATCACCCGCGAGGCGCCGACCAGCGCCGTGAAGGTGAGCAGCAGCGGGGCCAGCAGGGGGTACCAGGCCAGCGCCACGATGGTGAAGCTCACCGCCTGCAAGGTATGGCCGGAGGGAAAGCTGAATTCGTCCAGCGGCGGCACGTGGGCGATCACGCCGGGGCAGGCGCGGAACGGGCGCGGGCGGCGGGTCCAGCGCTTGAGCAGGCGGTACAGCAGCAGGGCGGTCAGGCCGGTGATGGCCATCTGCGCGGCGGCGGCCAGGCCGCGGCGGCCGTCGAACAGGGCCAGGGCCAGCATCAGCGAATACCAGAACACCCCGTCGCCCAGGCGGCTGACGAGGCCGAAGAACACGCCGACGGCGCGGCGCGCGCCCCAGTGGTTGGCGGCGACGCAGATGCGCCGGTCGATGGCAAAACGTGGTCCGGCGGAAAGCTCAGGCGTGTGCAGCGGCGGCAGAGTGTTCATCGCGATGCTCCTTGGCCAGTTCACGCAACAGGGATTCGAATTCGCGGATCACCGCGTCCGGCGAGAGGTTGGCGATGCTGGCCTGCGCCGCGCGGCCCATGTGGCGGATCAGGCTGGCGTTGGCGGTGAGCGTGCAGGCAGCGTCGATAAAGGCGCGCTCGTTGCCGGCCTCGATGCGGAAGCCGTTGATGCCGGAGGACAGATGCTCGCGCGCGGCGCCTTCCTCGTAGGCCACCACCGGCAGGCCGGCGGCGAGCGCTTCGAGGATCACATTGCCGAAGGTTTCGCTGAGGCTGGGGAAGGGGAATACGTCGGCGCTGGCGTAGTGGCGCGACAATGCCTCGCCGCGTTGCACGCCGGCGAAGATGAAGTCGGGATTGGCCGCCTGCAGCGCCGCGCGCGAGGGGCCGTCGCCCACCCACACGTAGCGGGCCTTGGGTACGTCGCGCTGGATCGCGCGGAAGGTGCGCACGGCCAGGTCCAGGTTCTTTTCCGCGGCGATGCGTCCGACGTAGAGCACCACCGGCGTATTGCCGTCGACGCCCCAGGAGGCGCGCAGTTCGAGATCGCGGTGGCTGGGATGGAACAGCTGGGTGTCCACGGCGCGGCGCAGCAGGCGCACCGTTTCGACGCCCAGGTCCGCCAGTTCGCGCGCCAGTGCGTCGGTCGGCACCAGGGTGGCGGCGGCGCGGCAGTGGAAGCGGCGCAGGTAGCCGCGCACGACCGGGGTAAGGAAGCCCACGCCGTAGTGGTTGGCGTAGGTATCGAAACGGGTGTGGAAGCCGGTGGCCGCGGGAATGCCCAGCGCCTTGGCCGCGCGCACCGCCGACCAGCCCAGCGGGCCCTCGGTGGCGACGTAGATGGCGTCGGGGCGCAGCCGCGTCCAGCGTTCGCGCAGGTTGCGGCCGGCCGGCAGGCCGAAGCGCAGGCCCGGATAGCGCGGCAGTGCGGCGCCGCGCATTTCGACAGGGAAGATGCCCGGCTCGTCGTGGAACGGTTCGGCCTGGCGCGGCCGGGTCAGCTCGACGGTGTGGCCGCGAGCGGCGAGGCCGGCGGCGAGGCTGTGCACGGTAAGTGCGACCCCGTTGATTTCCGGCGGATACGTCTCAGTGACAATGCCGATGCGCATGGCGATACCTGTGCTGGCCCGGCATAGATTCGTCCTGGGGCGTTGCGGGGGCGTGGCGCGTTCATGACGCCCGCGTTACGACTGCTCCCAGTTGAGAGTTCGTAGGGCGCTTTCCGCATGACGATGCGCTTACACTGGCCGTCCCCCTTCATGCCAAGGAGATCCCACGATGAAGCGCATCCTGTTCGCTCTGGCCCTGGCCTCGACGGCCGCCGCCGCGATCGCCGCCGACGCTCCCGGCCTGCCGGTGACCAAGTCCCCCGCCGGCGCCGAGGTCTACATCATCAGCCCGAAGGACGGCGCCACCGTGGGCCAGGAATTCACCGTCACGTTCGGCCTCAAGGGCATGGGCGTGGCCCCGGCCGGGGTGAAGAAGGACGGCACCGGCCATCACCACCTGCTGGTCGACGTGAAGGACCTGCCGGCCGCCGGCCAGGTGATTCCGAAGGACGAGAACCACCTGCACTTCGGCAACGGCCAGACCGAGACCACGGTGAAGCTCAAGCCCGGCACGCACACGCTGCAGCTGGAGCTGGCGGACGAGAACCACATTCCGTTCGATCCGGCGGTGGTCTCGAAGAAGATCACCGTGCATGTGAAGTAAGGCAACGGCTGACACCTCCGGCGTAGGTTGGGGTGAGCCGAAGGCGAACCCCAACATTCGTGCGATGCGTGTGCTGCAACGTTGGGGTTCGCCTTCGGCTCACCCCAACCTACGCCACAGGTTCGGGGTCAGCGCCCGAAAAACATCGCCACGCCGAGCCCGGCCTCCCAGCTCGGCGCATGCCCGCCCAGGCGGTGGCGCACCCAGCTGTCGAACTGCAGATTGGCCAGCGGCTGCCAGGCCAGGTCGGTGCCGGCTTCGCTGCCGAAGCCCTGGCTGCCGTCGTGCTGGGCCATGGCTTCGAGATACGCGCCGAACTGCGGATTGAACTGGTAGCCGATGCTGGGCGCGAACTGGACGCTGTCCTTGCCGCCGCTGCGCTGCCATTGCGCGTAATAGCCGAAGGCCACTTTGCCGCCGGTCTGCTGGGTGGCGTCGAAGCCCAAGGTGTAGGCGGGATGGTCGTTGCGGAAGGCGCGCGCGCCGTCGGTGAATTCCGCAGTGCCGAGCAGGCCCCACGACCATACGTCGCCGGTGACGGGGACCCATTTCAGGCCCAGCGTGGTGTCGCCGCGGCCGTGCACGGACGCTTGCCCGGTCTGGCGCAGGCGGTTGTACGGCGTGCCGCCGAGCTGCAGTTCGGTACCGCCGCCCAGGCCCAGGCGCAGCAGGCTGTCGTACATGGACAGGTCGCTGCGGGCGCCGGCGTCGCGCTGGCGGCTCCAGTCGGGCAGGCCTTGTTCGTAGGCGAACTGGCCGGCGTGCAGCGGGTTGGTGGCGAAGCCCCAGCCGGGGCGGTCGAAGCCGGGGGCGTCGTCAGCCAGCGCCGCGGCGGCGCCGCTGGCCAGAAGGGCCGCCAGCAGGGCGCGGTGCCACCGGCCGAATCGGCTAAAATCCATCGTTTCGCTCCATACCCCAAGAAGATCCAATGACCGTCCGCACCCGCTTCGCCCCCAGTCCTACCGGCTTCCTGCATATCGGCGGCGCCCGCACCGCGCTGTATTGCTGGCTGGAAGCGCGCCGCCGCGGCGGCCAGTTCGTGCTGCGCATCGAGGATACCGACCGCGAGCGCTCCACGCAGGAGGCGGTGCAGGCCATCCTGGACGGCATGCGCTGGCTGGGCCTGGTCCACGACGAAGGCCCGGTCTACCAGACCCATCGCCTGGAGCGCTACAAGCAGGTGGCCGACGAGCTGCTCAAGGCCGGCAAGGCGTACTACGCCTACGAGAGCAAGGAAGAGATCGAGGCGATGCGCGAGGCCGCCATGGCCCGCGGCGAGAAGCCGCGCTACAACGGCTATTACCGCGACCGCAACGAGCCGCTGCGCGACGATCCCAACCGGGTGATCCGCTTCAAGAACCCGCTGGAAGGCTCGGTGGTGTTCGACGACAAGGTGAAGGGCCGCGTGGAGTGGGCCAATGCCGAGCTGGACGACCTGGTGATCTTCCGCTCCGACGGCTGGCCGACCTACAACTTCGCCGTGGTGGTGGACGACATCGACATGGGCATCACCGAGGTGATCCGCGGCGACGACCACGTCAACAACACGCCGCGCCAGATCAACATCTACAAGGCGCTGGACAAGCCGGTGCCGGAGTTCGCGCACCTGCCGATGATCCTCGGCCCCGACGGCCAGAAGCTGAGCAAGCGCCACGGCGCGGTGAGCGTCATGCAGTACCGCGACGACGGCTTCCTGCCGCACGCGCTGCTCAACTACCTGGTGCGCCTGGGCTGGTCGCATGGCGACCAGGAGATCTTCTCCGCGCAGGAGATGATCGCGCTGTTCGATATCGGCGACGTCAACAAGGCCGCTTCGCGCTTCGACGTCACCAAGCTTTCCTGGCTCAACCAGCATTACCTGAAGACCGACGAGCCGCAGGCGATCGCGCCGGAATTCGAGCACCAGCTGCAGCTGGCCGGCATCGACTACAGCAAGGGCCCGGCGCCGGCCGACGTGATCGTGGCGCTGCGCGACCGCGTGCAGACGCTGAAGGAAATGGCCGAGCGCGCGAAGATCTGGTACGGCCCGATCGTCGAATGGGACGACAAGGCGGTGGCCAAGCACCTGCGCAACGACAGCGCCATCGCGGTGCTGGAGCAGGCCAGGGCGCTGTTCGCCGCCTGCGAATGGACGCCGGAAGCGATCCACCAGGCGGTGGAGCAGATCGCCGCGAAACTGGAGCTGGGCATGGGCAAGATCGCCCAGCCGCTGCGCGTGGCGATGACCGGCACCCAGGTGTCGCCGTCGATCGATCACACGGTGTTCCTGGCCGGCCGCGAGGAAGCGCTCAAGCGCATCGACGACGCCATCGCGCGGGCGCGCGGCTAAGGCGCGCGCGCCGCCGTGGACGAGCTGCTCGCCAGCGCCACCCAGGGCGTGGACATGGATGCGCCGGACGCGAGCTGGCACATCTTCTGGAACATCATGGCGATGGTGCCGTGGGCGGCGCTGTTCTGGTGGTCGCTGGTGTTCGTGGCGGTCGGCGCGCTGCTGGGCTGGTGGCGCGGGCGCACCTGGGAAGGCGTGGTGTGGGCGGCGGTGCTGGGGCCGCTGGGCTGGGTGGCGATCCTGCTGCGGCCCAGGCGGCTGTTGCCGCCGCCGCTGCCGCGCCGGCGGCCCTGAACGGGCTCTTGCCGGGCTCTTACCCGGGCCGGTGTATCATCGCGCCCCGAGGTGAACCCATGAGCCATTCCGCTACCGACAAGCCGCACGATCACCACCATCACGACGATGCCAAGGGCTTCGTGCGCGCGGTGGAAAACGCGAGCGAGGAACGCGGGTTGCGCCTGACCCCGCTGCGCAAGGAAGTGCTGGAACTGGTGGCTGCCGCCGGCAAGCCGGTGAAGGCCTACGACCTGCTCGACCACCTGCGCGAGCGCCATGGCAATGCGGCGCCGCCCACGGTGTACCGCGCGCTCGATTTCCTGCTCGAGCACGGCTTCATCCACAAGCTGGAATCGATCAACGCGTTCGTGTCCTGCCACCATCCGGCGGAGGCGCACCAGGTGCCGTTCCTGATCTGCGACGTGTGTTCCAGCGCGCAGGAAGTGTGCGACGAGCGCGTGGCCGAACTGATCGAGGCGCAGGCCAAGGCGTTCGGCTTCCGTCCGCAGGCGCAGACGCTGGAAGTGCACGGCATCTGCAAGAACTGCCGCAAGGGCTGAGGCCCGTTTTCTGTCTCGGATAAAAGGCGGGGCGCGATGTATTGCACATCGCGCCCCTTGGTTTCGGCCGCGCCATCGAGGGGGGAGAGGGGCTGGCGCGGCCGAGAACGCGGTGGTGCTCAGAAGAACGCGCGCAGACCCATCGACACGCTGCGTCCCGGCAGCAGGACCTGGTCCTTGAACAGCGACGTGGCCAGGCGGCCCTTGCGGTTGGTGAGATTGCTGCCGTCGAGGAAGGCTTCCCACTGGCTGCGCTCGCCGTTGTGGAAGGTCCACGCGGCATGCGCATTCACCAGGGTGTAGCCGGCGGTGCGCGTTTCGAAGGCGGCGGTGCGGTTCTGCGCGAAGTAGCGCACGGCGCCGACGCTGGCGCGCAGGTCGTCGCGGCTCCAGCTCAGCTGGCCGCCGAGACGCCCGGCGGGGATGCGCGGCAGATTGCCGCCGCCGTGTTCCAGCTCCGCGCGCACGGTGTCGCCGTAGGCGCGGAAATCCCAGGCGCCGCTGGCGTTGCGGGCCAGATGGAAGGTGGCTTCGGCTTCGGCGCCGCGGAACTTCGCGTCGCGCTGCGACCAGGTGCGCACCGGCATGCCGTCTTCGACTTCGCCGGTGTCGGCCAGGTAAATGAAGTCGTGGTAGCGGTTGCTGTAGACGGCGACTTTGCCTTCGACGAAATCGCCGTGATAGTGCAGCGCGAGCTCGGCCTGGTTGGCGGTTTCCTTCTTCAGGTTGGCGTCGCCGATTTCGTAGCTGTTGGAGGCGGCATGCGGGCCGTGCGCGAACAGTTCCTCCTCGGCCGGCGCGCGCTGGGCGCGATCGAGGTTGAGGCTGAGGTGCCAGCGTTCGGTGAACCGCCACGACGCGCCGGCGGAGAAGCTGGACGGAGAGAACTTGCGGCGCGGCTGGTCGTCCGGCGTGACGGTGTGGCGGTCGGTGCGCGCGCCCAGTTCCAGCTTCAGCGGACCGAACTGGCGCTGCTCGGTGAGGAACAAACCCCAGGCTTTGGTCGAGGTGGGCGGCACGAAGGTCTCCTCGCCGACGGCGGAGAAGTCGCGATGGATGTACTGCAGGCCGAAGGCGCCTTCCCAGCCGGCCAGCGGGTCGTGGGTGAACAGCAGGCGGCCTTCGTTGGCCTTGGTCTTGAACGTGGTACCGGCGGCCTCGCCTTCGTATTCCACGTGCTGGTAGTCGTTGTGGCCGAAGCTGACTTCCGCCTTGGCGATGCCGGGCAGCGGCTGGTTGAAGCCGCCCTTCATGTCGTAGCGGGTCTGTTCCAGCTTGATGTGCACGGGCGGCTCGCCTTCTTCCGCGTTGCCCGGCTCGGCGGGGCTGCCGTACTTGTCCAGGTAGCGCGATACGGAGAGGCCGAAGTAGCCCCAGTCGCCCAGCAGCGAGGCGCCGGCCGCGCCGGAGGTGGTCTTCACCTGGCTGTTGGCCTGGGTGCCGCCGGGAATGTCGTAGTTGCCGTCGTCGCGGCGCATGCCGTCCACGTGCAGGGCGAACTGCTGGTTGCCGGCGTCGGCGCGGAACACGCCGGTCTTGCCTTGGGTGCCGGTGTCGTAGCGGCCTTCGGCGCGGCCGCTGAAGCCGTTCTGCGGCGCGGCCATCGGAATGCGGCCGTCGACCACGTTGACCACGCCGCCGATGGCGCCGGAGCCGTAGAGCAGGGTGGACGGGCCTTTCAGCACTTCGATCTGGTCGGCCAGGAAGGGCTCGACCGAGGTGGCGTGGTCCTGGCTGATATTGGACACGTCCTGCGAGCCCAGGCCGTTTTCCAGCACCGCCACGCGCGGGCCGTCCATGCCGCGGATCACCGGCCGGCCCACCGCCTTGCCCAGGCCGGTGGTCTGCACGCCGGGGATGGCGGAGACTGTCTCGCCCAGCGTGCCGGCCTTCACTTCGTCCAGCGCCGAGCCGGCCAGCACGGCCACGGGGGCCACGATCTGATCGGCCTGCTGGCCCAGGGGCACGGCGTTGACGGTGATCGCGTCGAGATCCTTGGCCTTGGGCTTGTGGTTGTCCTTGTCCGCCGCGATATCCGTGGTTTCGTCGGCCGCCTGCAGCGGCGGGGCGATGGCGGCCAGGCTGGCGGCGAGGGCGATGGCGATCATGGTCTTGCGCATGCTGGGTTGTTCCTGGGGAGTGGATTCCATGAGTGTTATAAAGTAACATCACTTCCCGTCGCCCAGGCAAGAAGTCACGTTTGGCGCATTTTTTTACGAGTCGACCGATGGACCAGGAGAGCAAAACCCACTGGTGGCGCATCGCCGATCGCATCGGTGCGACGGCGTCGTTCCTGTGCGCGATCCACTGCGCCGCGCTACCGTTCGTGCTGGCGCTGCTGCCGCTGCTCGGCCTGGGCTTCCTCGCCGATCACCGTTTCGAGCGCGCCTTCGTGCTGTTCGCCTGCGTGCTGGCGCTGGTCAGCCTGCTCAGCGGCTATCGCCGCCACCATCGCGTGCTGCCCTTGCGCCTGGCATTGCCGGGACTCGCCTTGCTGGTGCTCGGCGTCACCGTGGCGGAGGGTTATTCGATCGGCGTGCACAGCGTGCTGGTCACCTGCGGCGGCCTGCTGGTGGCGGCCGCGCATTTCATCAACCTGCGCGCGGACCGCGAGCAGGGGCACGTGCACAGCGTGGATTGCGCGCACTGATGCGGCCTCGTGATTGTGTAACGGCGAGCGCGCTTCCTAGCATTCGCGCATGAGTCATACGCACGGCCATTCCCACGATCATGCCGATCACGCGCACGAGCACGGCGCGCACGGCCACGATCATGCGCACGCAGGCGCCGGCTTGAACGGCCGCGAGCGCAAGCTCGCCTTCGCCTTCGTGCTCACCGCCTTGATGATGATCGCCGAGGCGGTCGGCGGACTGTGGTCAGGCTCGCTGGCCCTGCTGGCCGACGCCGGCCATATGCTGGTGGATGCGCTCGCGCTGCTGCTGGCGGTGCTCGGCGCGTGGATGGCGCGCCGCCCCGCGGATGCGCGGCGCAGCTACGGCTACGGCCGCGTGGAAGTGCTGGCGGGTTTCCTCAATGCGCTGACGCAGTTCGCGCTGGTGGCCTTTATCGCTTACGAGGCGATCGAGCGCCTGTTCACGCCGACGCCGATTCTTTCCGGCGTGATGTTCATCGTGGCGCTGGTGGGCCTGGTGGTGAACCTGGTGGTGCTGCGCACCCTGCATGGCCATGACCATGACGACGTGAACGTGGCCGGCGCGGCGCTGCACGTGCTGGGCGACTTGCTCGGTTCGGTGGCCGCGGTGCTTGCTGCCCTGGCGGTGCGCTGGATGGACTGGCTGTGGGCCGACCCGGTGCTGTCGCTGCTGGTGTCGCTGCTGATCCTCAACAGCGCCTGGCGCCTGCTGCGCCGCTCCGCGCACATCCTGCTGGAAGGCGTGCCGGAAGGGCTGGATACGGGCGAGATCGAAATCGCCTTGCGCGAATCGGATGTCTCCATCAGCAATGTGCACCATCTGCACGTGTGGCAGCTCGCTTCGGGTTCGCGCATGGCCACCGTGCATGCGCAACTGCACGACGAGGGCAGCGGCGCCACCGCGATCGCGGCGATCAACCGCGTGCTCGGCGAGCGCTTCGGCATACGGCATGTGACGGTGCAGATCGACCCCGGCCCGTGCCCGGATCACACCCGCGGCTGCGCCGGCCAGCGCCGCGATTGAACCTGCCTGGCCGCGCTCCGGGCGCCTATTGCGCTTTGGGCGGCCACTGCTAGGATGATCGGCCGTTCAACTTACGTCTAACCAAGGAGTTCCCCATGGGCAAGGGCGATCGCAAGACCCGTCGCGGCAAGACCTACCGTGGCAGCTACGGCAACACCCGCGTGCACGGCGCGCAGCCTGCCGTGGTGGGCGCCAAGGAGACCGTGACCAAGCCGGCCGCCGCCAAGAAGGCCGCGCCGAAGAAGAAGTCGGCCTGAAGCGCCGGCCTGTCTCGGGCAGAGACGGGTTCCGCTCGAAAAGCCCCGCTACGGCGGGGCTTTTTCTTTGGGGCGACGGCGCCACACGCGTGCTCATTGCCATTGGGCCGCGATGCGGCGGTGGCGTTCGTTTTCCTGCCAGTCGGCGTGCTCGCGGGCGGAGGCGAGCTGGTTCCGCCAGGCCGTGGCGGCCTGCCGCCACGCTGGAGACAAGGCGCGCAAGCGCATGCCCGCCAGCCACGCCTTTGCGCACAGGCGGCAGGCGCGCGCGAATTCGCCATGGCGGATAAAGGTCTGGGCCATGCCTTCGATCGCTTCGGCCGGCGGCAGCGGCTGGCGCTCCAGCTTGCGCGCCAGGTCGAGCGCGACATGGCCTTGCGGCGACATTTCCGGCAAGGCTTCGTAAGCGAGCTGGATGGCGAGGCGGCAGCGCAGGCTGGCCTGTTGCCAGCGCGGCTCGCAGCCGGCGATGAAGGCGTGGGCGAGCGCGTGGGAAAAGATCTGCTTCGCCGATTCCACGGGGGCGGCGCGGCCGTGTTCCAGCGAGGCTTCGGCTACCGCCATGGCGACGCGCGCGCTGGAGGTGCGCGTAAACAGCGCATCCAGCAGGTGCTGTGCCTCGGCCAGCATCTGCAGGCGCACTTCGCCGCGCTCGCGGCCGGCGAGGCGCAGCAGCACCCGCGCCAGCAGGTACTCTCCGGCGTCGGCCATGCCCGGCACGGCGCACAGGCGCCGGGCTGCCAGCATGGCTTCGGTCAGCTTGCTCCGCGCGACGTCGCCCAGCTGCTGCTCGGCCGTGTAGAGCAGCGTTTCGATCCAGGCCTTGAGCACCGCGCCGGAACCTTGCTCGACCGCCGCTGCGTGGCGCAGGTCCATGTCGTGCAGCGCGAAGCGTCTCGATGCGCCGCTCAGCCGCCTGGCCAGCGCCAGATCCAGCTCGATGCGCCGCGCCTGCCACTCGGGTCTCGCGTCCTCCTGCGCCTGCTCTTCGCCATGCAGGGCATGCGCCTGCGCAACGCGATGCAGTGCATGCACCTGCGGCATGCCGGCCCGGTCCATCTGCATGGAGAGCACCTGGACGAGCAGCCAGCGTGCTTGATCGTCGCCCGCATCGCAGGCGTCGAGCAGGGCTGCTTGCCAGGCATCGAGCAGGGCCGCCGGCAGCAGGGCCGGATCGGCGGATTCGATCATGGCAAAGTCCGCGGCGCTTTCGATCGCGACGGAAACGTCCGGTGCGATGGCCCTTGCCACCGCTTGGAGGTGGGAGATAAGCGGAAGAATGCGACCGTCGGTCGCCGCGGCAGGATCCGGCGGCAACTCCGCCGTCGCCTCGCGGCTCGTCGATACGCGCACGCACCAGCCTTCACGGCAAGGATCGGGCAGGGGCGCCCATGCCGTCGAGCCCGCGCCATCCACGCCCGGAAGCACCGGCACGGAACCGACATACCGCATGTTCGAAAACTGACTGAAATCCACCATCGCGCCTCCCGCATGCGCCCGCACGTTCCGTGTGGGACCGCAGACCAAGGCTAGCGGGAGACGCGATCAGAGTGGTCTGAAAATCAATGGCAGCTCAAGCTTTCCGTCCGCCGCGATACACCGCACGCACCAGTTCGCCGCCGATCCAGTAGCACAGCTCCGCCGGCCGCTTTGCCTCCCACACGGCGAGATCCGCGCGCTTGCCCACTGCCAGCGTGCCGCGATCGTCCAGCCCCAGCGCGCGCGCCGCATGCACCGTGACGCCGCGCAAGGCTTCTTCCGGCGTCAGGCGGAACAGCGTGCAGGCCATCCCCGCCGCCATGCGCAGCGACAGCAGCGGCGAGGTGCCGGGATTGCAGTCCGTCGCCACCGCCATCGCCACGCCATGCTCGCGCAGTGCGGCGATCGGCGGCAGTTTCGTTTCGCGCAGCGCATAGAACGCCCCCGGCAGCAGCACCGCCACCGTGCCCTTCGCCGCCATCGCGCGCGCGCCGTCGTCGCTCAGGTATTCCAGATGATCGGCGGAAAGCCCGCCGTATTCGGCTACCAGCGCCGCGCCTTCCAGATTGGACAGCTGCTCGGCATGCAGCTTCACCGGCAGGCCCAGCGCACCCGCGCGTTCGAACACGCGGCGCGTCTCCTCGCGGGTGAAGCCGATGCCTTCGCAGAACGCATCCACCGCATCGACCAGCCCTTCCTCCGCCAGCGCGGGCAGCATCCGTTCGCACACCAGCGCGACGTAGGCGTCGCGGTCCTGCTGGTATTCCGGCGGCAGCGCGTGCAGGCCGAGGAAGGTGGTGCGCACGGTGATGCCCAGCGCTTCGCCGAGCCGGCGCGCCACCCGCAGCATGCACCGCTCGCTTTCGAGTTCCAGCCCGTAGCCGGATTTGATCTCGATGGTGGTGACGCCATCGGCAAGCAGCGCACGCGCACGCGGCAGCGCCTGCGCGAACAAGCTGTCTTCATCGGCCTCGCGCGTCGCCTTCACCGTCGAAGCGATGCCGCCGCCGGCGCGCGCAATCTCCTCGTAGCTGGCGCCGTTGAGGCGCAGATCGAACTCGTGCGCGCGGTCGCCGCCGAACACCAGGTGCGTGTGGCAGTCGATCAGGCCGGGCGTGACCAGCGCGCCATCGAGCTCTTCGACGTGCGCTGCACGCTGCAGCGCATCGGCCGGCAACTGCGCACGCGGGCCGATCCAGGCGATGCGTCCGCCGGCCACGGCGATGGCGCCGTCCTCGATCAATCCATAGGGCTGCGCGCCTTCGAACGTGGCGAGCGCGGCGCCGGTCAGCAACAGGTCCCAGGCTTGCGTGTTCATGGCGTCTCGCGTGGTTCGGGTGGCGTGGGCGTGGCGGGGTCTTCCACCAGCGCCGCGTCGTTGTCGCCGGTAGCGGCGGGCGGTGTGTCGCGCCGCGCCAGCTCCTGCTCATAGCCTTCGATCAACCGGTCGGCCAGCGCGCGGTACACCGGCTTGCGGCACAGCAGCGAGGAGGCTGCGCGCGCCAGCAGGCAGGTGGCCATGATCGGCAGCGCCATCTGCTGGTTGGCGGTCAGTTCCATCGAGATCACGGTGGCGGTGAGCGGCGCCTGCGTCACGCCGGACAGATACGCGGCCATCGCCAGCAGCACCACTGCCGGCACGTCCGCGCCGGGCAGCAGCGCGGCGATGTTCTGGCCGAGTCCGGCGCCCACCGCCAGCGCGGGCGAAAAGATGCCGCCGGGAATGCCGGCCCAGTACGAAGCGATATTGCCCAGGAATTTCAGCGCGCCGAATGCGCTGACGGTGTCCTGGTGCCCTTCCAGGATGGCGCGGGCCTGCGCATAGCCGGTGCCGTAGAGCCCGGTCTGCGTGAGCTGGCTGAGCAGCACCAGGGCGAGGCCGCAGGCCGCGGCGAACAGCACCGGATGGCGTGCGCGCAGGCGGCCCATCGCGCCGCGCAGGCCTTGGTCGTGCGGCAGGATCAGGCGCGCGAACAGCCCGCCGGCCAGGCCGCAGCCGATGCCGGTGGCAAGCACCGCCCACCACGCGCGGCCCAGCGGCAAGCCGATGTCGAGGCGGCCGAAATACGCGTAGTTGCCGAGGATGCCCAGCGACACCACGCCCGCGATGATCACCGCGGTCAGCAGGATGCCGCTCATGCGGTGCTCGAACGCGCCGCTCATTTCCTCGATGGCGAACACCACGCCGGCCAGCGGCGTGTTGAAGGCGGCGGCCAGGCCCGCGGCGGAACCGGCCAGGATGAAGCGGCCCGCCGCGGCCGCGTCGGCAAAACCGAAGCGCCGGCCCAGCGAATACAGCAGTCCCGCGCCGACGTGCACCGTGGGGCCTTCGCGTCCCACCGAGGCGCCGCCGAGCAAGGCGGCCAGGGTGAGCGCCATCTTGCCCAGCGCCACGCGCAGCGACAGCAGGCTGCCGCGGAAGCCGTCGTCTTCCACCTTGAGTGCCGCGATGGCTTGCGGAATGCCCGAGCCGCGCGTGGGCTTGAGCGCGCCGGAGGTCAGCCAGGCCAGCACGGCGAACATCGCCGGCGTGACCAGGAAAGCCCACCAGCGGCTGTGTTCGAGCATGCGGTGGAACAGGCCGAACGCGTAGTCCGCCGCCTGCGCGAAGCCGACCGCGGCCAGGCCGACGATGACCGCGCCGCTCCAGAACAGCACCCGCCGGCGCCACTGCACCGGCGAGAACAGATCCGAACCGGCCAGCCGCCGCAGCCGGCTGGCCGGTGTTCCGGTGTCCGGTTCGCTCATGATTTGCCGTCGCGCTTGGTGGTCCAGCGCGTTTCGTACAGGTCGAAGCGGCGGTCCTTGAGGTTCTGCACCGCGCCGGCGTTGCGCGCGCGCGCCAGGCTTTCCAGGCGCAGGTCGGCGAACAGCACGGTTTCGATGTTGGGCGTGGAGTCGGCGGCGATGCCGTCGCGCGCGAACGGGAAGTCGCTGGGTGTGAGGATGCAGCTCTGGCCGTACTGGATGTCGAAGTTGTTCACGCCCGGCAGGTTGCCGACGTTGCCGGACAGCACCACGTAGCACTGGTTCTCGATCGCCCGCGCCTGCGAGCAGTAGCGCACGCGCAGGTAGCCTTCGCGCACGTCGGTGCAGAACGGCACGAACAGGATCAGCGCGCCCTGGTCGGTGAGGTGGCGCGCGACTTCCGGGAACTCGGAGTCGTAGCAGATCATCACGCCGATCGGGCCGCAGTCGGTCTGGATGGTGG
The DNA here is from genome assembly GCF_012275375.1 of Dyella sp. SG609. Taxonomy (GTDB): domain Bacteria; phylum Pseudomonadota; class Gammaproteobacteria; order Xanthomonadales; family Rhodanobacteraceae; genus Dyella_D; species Dyella_D marensis. The sequence goes on from NZ_JAAZQJ010000006.1 coordinate 253,585, forward strand.
CCGCGCTGTCGCCGCCGGTGATGTTCCACACCGTGCGTTCGCTGGGCGTGGGGTGCAGTTTTTCCTGCTCGTGGATCGAGCCGTCGCGCAGGCATACGTAGCAGACGTTGTGGATGTCGCCGTTCGGCTGCTCGGTGGGGTGCGAGCCGGCGATGATGTTGATGTTGTAGTGCACCGCCAGCCGGCTGAAGAGTTCCTTCACCTGCGGCGTGTACTGGCTGAGCTTGCGGATCGACTCCACCGGCGACAGTTCGGCGTTCTCGATCGACAGCAGCTGCAGGGTGATCAGCTCGGGGAAGGTGACGAAATCCGCGCTGTAGTCCGCTGCGATATCGGTGAAGTATTCCACCTGGGTGGCGAATTCCTCGAACGACTTGATGCGCCGCTGCTGGTACTGCACCGACGCCACGCGCACCGAGTCGGGCAGGCGCTGCGGCGAGGGGATCGATGGCACGTCCGGCTGGTTCAGCAGCTGCGGGTTGCGCCAGACCAGATGCGCCGCGTAGCCCAGCGATTCGTAATCCGACGGCACGTAGCCGCGCAGCACGCCGATCACCTGGAAATCGTTGGACAGCTGGAAGCTGAGCGTGGGATCGCGCCGCTTGCCTTCCACCACCGCCTGCACATAGGCCTCGGCGCTGCCGTAGCGCTGGATGGCGCGGGCCAGGCCCGGCACGCGGCCGCCGAACACGATGCCGCGCAGCTTCAGGTCGGTGCACAGCCGCTTGCGCGCCTGGTACAGGCGCTGGCCGATGCGCATGCCGCGGTAATCCGGATGCACCACCACCTCCATGCCGTACAGCCAGTTGCCGTCCGGCTTGTGGCGCGAACCCATGCCGCCGCCGGTGATCTGCATCCAGGTATGCGGCGCCAGCGCGCTGGCCTCGTCGATGCGGAAGGTGGCGCAATAACCGACGATGCGCCCTTCGTACTCGACCACGAACTGCCCTTCGGGAAAGTGCGTCTGCTGCGAACGCAGCATCTCGGCCGAATGCCCCCACTCGGGCGTGTAGACGCGGCCGGTGAGCGCGACCAGGGCGGGGACGTCGGCCGGCTGCGCCTGGCGCACCAGCAGCTTGGGAGTGTGTTCATTCTTCTTGGCCATGCCGCGCATTATGCCGTAGCCATCCGTGCAGGGCCGGTTACACTCCGCGCAACGCAGCCGGAGCCTTGTCGATGAGCGATGCCACCCGTACTTACAGCGCCGACCAGCTGTGGCTGGCCGATGGCTGGAGCGCCGACGGCGCCTTCGCGGTGGACGCCACCGGCCATGTCGCGCCGCCCCTCGGCGAGCATGGCGGGGGCGAGGCCGAGCGGCTCGGCGCCTGGGTGCTGCCGGGCATGCCGAACCTGCATTCGCACGCGTTCCAGCGCGCCATGGCCGGCCTGGCCGAGCGCAAGGGACGCAGCGATGACAGTTTCTGGACCTGGCGCGAGACCATGTATGCCTTCGCCGCCGCGATCGGTCCGGAGGAACTGAAGGCGATCGCCGCGCAGCTGTACGTGGAAATGCTCAAGGCCGGCTATACGCAGGTCTGCGAATTCCACTATCTGCACCACCAGCCCGGCGGCACGCCGTATGCGCAACCGGAGGCGATGTCGCTGGCGCTGATCGAAGCGGCGCGCGAAACCGGCATCGCGCTGACCCTGCTGCCGGTGCTGTACATGACCGGCGGTTTCGACGGGCGTCCGCTCGGCCCGCGCCAGCGTCGCTTCGGCCATGACCTTTCTTCCTACGTGAAGATGCTCGAAGCCCTGCGCCGCCACGAAGGCGACGGCCTGCGCATCGGCATCGCGCTGCATTCGCTGCGCGCGGTGCCGGAAGAAGCGATGCGCGGCCTGCTGGCTACGAACATCGCGCAGGACCTGCCCATCCATATCCATATCGCCGAGCAGATCGGCGAAGTGCAGGACTGCCTTGCCACGCGCGGCGCGCGCCCGGTGGAATGGCTGCTCGACCATGCACCGGTGGACGCGCGCTGGACCCTGGTGCATGCCACCCACCTGACCGGCCACGAAACCTCGCGGCTCGCGCGCAGCGGCGCGGTGGCGGGGCTGTGCCCGACCACGGAAGCGAATCTCGGCGACGGCCTGTTTCCGCTGGGCGATTATCTCGACGCCAAAGGCGTGCTCGGCGTCGGTTCGGATTCGCACATCTCGATCTCGCCGGTGGAAGAACTGCGTTGGCTGGAATACGGCCAGCGCCTGTCCACGCGCCACCGCAACATCGCGGCGCGGCACGAGGGCGACAGCGTCGGCGAGACCTTGTGGCGCGCCGCGCTGCGCGGCGGCGCACGCGCGGCCGGGCTGCCGGTGGGCGGCTTGAACACCGCCGCGCGCGCCGACCTGCTGGTGCTGGACGAGGCCTCGCCGCTGCTCGCGGCGCGCGACACGCGCTCGCTGCTGGACAGCTTCCTGTTCGCCGGCAACACGCCGCTGGTGCGCCACGTGATGTGCGGCGGCCGCTGGGTGGTGCGTGATTTCCATCATCAGGACGAAGCCGGCATCGCCGCACGCTACCGTGCGGTGGTGGAGCGCCTGGCGCGCGGCTGAGCTGCAACGCCCGGCCGCGCGGGGCGGCCGCTATATCGACGGAGAGCTTTCCATGCAGTCCTCATCCAACGAACTGGGCAAGCTGGTGCTGCGCGTGGTGCTGGGCGCGCTGATTTTGTTCCATGGCGTGTCCAAGCTGATCCATGGACCGGGCTTCGTCGTGCAGGTGCTGGCGCAGCAGGGCTTGCCGTCGTTTCTCGCCTACGGCGTGTACGTGGGCGAAGTGGTGGCGCCGCTGCTGCTGATCCTGGGCCTGTGGACGCGCATCGGCGCGCTGATCGTCGCGGTCAACATGGTGGTGGCCTTGCTGCTGGTGCACACCAGCCAGTTCCTGTCGCTGGCCGACACCGGCGGCTGGGCGCTGGAGCTGCAGGGCATGTACCTGGGCGGCGCCATCGCGGTGATGCTGCTGGGTGCGGGGCGCATTGCGCTGGGCAAGCCGTACAGTCGCTGGACCTGAGACTAGGGTGAGGGTGCGGGCGGGTTGGGGCGTTACGCTTTGCCCGCACCCTCATCCGGCTGCCGCCACCTTCTCCCAAGGGGAGAAGGAAACAAGTTTGAAGCGTTGTCTTTCTCTGAACGCCGTCCCTCCGCGGCCTGAACGCACGGCATCGTGCGCCGCGCCGCTTCGTCATCGGCGTTTCACAGCCGCCGTTTTCCTGCCCACCTCTCCCACTCGGAGCACGTCATGGGCCGGACCAGGATCTTCTTCTGCACTGCCTTGCTTGCCGCCACCACGGCGCTCAGCGGCTGCATCGTCGTTCCCGCACGGGGACGCGTATGGGTGCCCGGCTACTGGTCCGGCCCGCACGTATGGGTCGAAGGGCATTACCGCTATCGCTGAGCCATGCGCTCGCGCAGGAAGTCGATGAATGCGCGCAGCTTCGGCGGCACCTGGAAACGGCTGGGGTAGTAGAGATAGAAACCGTCGTAGGGCGGCAGCCAGGTGTCCAGTACGCTTTCCAGGCGGCCGGCGGTGAGGTGTTCGCGCACCGCCGGCTCCAGCGTATGGGTCAGGCCCAGTCCGTCCAGCGCGGCGCGGATCGCCAGCGAAGGATGGTTGACGATCAGCGGCCCGCCCACGTCGAGATCGAACCAGCGTCCGCGCTGGGCGAACTCCCAGCGATAGATCGCGCCGCTGGTCACGTAGCGGTTGCGGATGCAGGCATGGTTCTGCAGATCGCGCGGATGCTGCGGCCGTCCGTGCTTGTCCAGGTATCCCGGCGCGGCCGCCACGATCGAACGCACTTTGCCGCCCAGCGGCACCGCCACCATGTCGCGCGCCAGGCGTTCGCCCAGGCGGATGCCGCAGTCGTAGCCTTCGGCGACGAGATCCACCAGGCCGCCGGTAACGCCGACATCCAGCGTGAGCTCCGGCCAGCGCCGCAGGAAGTCCGCCTGCAGCGGCGCCACCAGCCAGTCCAGCACGATCTCCGGCACGGTCACGCGCAAGGTGCCGGCGGGGCGGTCGCCGTGCTGGCGCAGTTCGTCCAGGGCGCCATCGATCGCGGCCAGCGCCGGCGTGATGCGCTCCAGGAACTGCCGGCCCGCTTCGGTCAGGCCGACCTTGCGCGTGGTCCGCTGCAGCAGGCGCACGCCGACGCGCTGCTCCAGCTGGCGCATGGTCTGGCTCAGCGCCGAGGCGGTGACCTCCATGTCGGCCGCGGCGCGGGTGAAGCTGCCGTAGCGGGCGATCAGGTGGAAGGCGCGCAGGGCGGGGGAGTGGTCGTCGCGCATTGATTAGATTCTCTAAATAACGCTTCAAAAGAATCCGTATTTTTCTACGCAATGGCAAGGGCCAGACTGCCTCCATCACCACCGGAGGACTCCGCCCATGCCGCTCGATCGCTACTACACCCTCGGCCGTTCCGGCCTGCGCGTCAGCCGCCTCTCGCTCGGCACCATGACCTTCGGCGAGGACTGGGGCTGGGGTTCGGACGCCGCCGAGTCGCGCCGCATCTTCGACCTCTACGTGGAGCGCGGCGGCAATTTCATCGACACCGCCAACTTCTATACTGGCGGCAGCTCGGAACGCCTGCTCGGCCAGTTCATTGGCGAGCGCCGCGATTCGCTGGTGGTGGCCACCAAGTATTCGCTCAACATGCGGCCGGACGATCCGAACGGCGGCGGTAACCACCGCAAGAACATGCTGCGTTCGGTGGAAGCGAGCCTGCGCCGCCTCGATACCGACTACATCGACCTGCTTTACCTGCACGCCTGGGACGACCTGACGCCGGTGGACGAAGTGATGCGCGGCTTCGACGACCTGGTGCGTTCCGGCAAGGTGCTGTACGCCGGCATCTCCGACGCGCCGGCCTGGCAGGTCGCGCGCATGCAGACCATGGCCGACCTGCGCGGCTGGGCGCCGCTGGTGGCGCTGCAGGTGCAGTACAACCTGGCCGAGCGCACGGTGGAGCGCGAGCTGCTGCCGATGGCGAAGGAACTGGGTCTGGGCGTGCTGGCCTGGTCGCCGCTGGCCAGCGGCGTGCTCACCGGCAAGTACAGCCGCGCGGACCTGGCGCACGTCGGCCAGGTGGTCGGCAGCGACGTCACCGGCACGCGCAAGGATGTCGCCGCGGCGATCGGCGCACTGACGCCGCGCGCCCTGGATATCGCCGAGGTGGTCAAGCAGATCGCGCAGGAACTGGAACGCACGCCATCGCAGGTGGCGCTGGCGTGGACGCTGCTGCATCCCGCCGTCACCGGCCCGATCGTCGGCGCGCGCACGCTCGAGCAGCTGGAGGACAACCTCGGCGCGCTGGAGATCGCCTTCAGCGACGAACAGCGCCGCCGCCTGGACCAGGCCAGCGCCATCGAACTCGGTTTCCCGCACGACTTCATGCAGCTCGAACAGACCCGCCAGGTGCTGTTCGGCAACGCCAAGGTCGGCCGTCTCCCCTGATTTTCCCTTCCACGATCTCCCCGCCCACGCTTTCAAGGAACAGAACGATGTCACTCGACCGGTACTACACCCTGGGCCGCTCCGGCCTGCGCGTCAGCCGCCTCTCGCTCGGCACCATGACCTTCGGCGAGGACTGGGGCTGGGGCGCCGCGGAAGACACCGCGCGCGCCATGTTCGACCGCTATCTCGACACCGGCGGCAACTTCATCGACACCGCCGACATGTACACCGAAGGCAGCAGCGAAAGCCTGCTCGGCAAGTTCGTGGAGCAGGCCGGCGTGCGCGACCGCGTGGTGATCTCCACCAAGTTCAGCTACAACGCGCAGCCCGGCAATCCCAATGCCGGCGGCAACGGGCGCAAGAACATCCTGCGCGCGGTGGAAGGCTCGCTGCGCCGCCTGCGCACCGATTACATCGACCTCTATCTGCTGCACACCTGGGACCGCATCACGCCGGCCGAGGAAGTGGTGCGCACGCTCGACGACCTGGTCCGCGCCGGCAAGATCCGCTACGCCGGGCTGTCCGACACGCCGGCATGGTATGCGTCGCGTGCGCAGACCTATGCCGAAGCGCATGCACTGACGCCGCTGGTGAACATGCAGCTGGAGTACTCGCTGGTGGAGCGGCATATCGAGCACGAGTTCGTGCCGCTGGCCACCGGGCTGGGCATGGGCATCACGGCGTGGAGTCCGCTCGGCATGGGCCTGCTGTCGGGCAAGTACCGGCCGAGCCAGGCCGGCGGCGAGGGCGATGGGCGTCTGGCCAAAGTCACCGCGGCGCCGGGCTTCGAGCGCTTCACCGAGCGCAACTGGCGCATCGTCGCCGCGCTGGAGGAAGTGGCGCGCGAAAGCGGCCGCAGCATGGCGCAGGTGGCCTTGAACTGGGCGGCGAACCGGCCGGGCATCGCGGCGCTGATCGTCGGCGCGACCAGGCTGGCGCAGCTCGAAGACAACCTCGGCGCACTCGACTTCACGCTGCCGGATGCTTTGCGTGCACGGCTGGACGAAGCCAGCGCACCGGATGCGCCATTCCCGTACTACATGTTCGCCGACCGCCAGCAGACCCGCATCCACGGCGGCGTCGCGGTGGGCGACAAGCCGGCCGGCTACGCGCCGCCGGTGTGGGTGGATGCGGTGGAAGCGCGCGACGTGCGCGCCAGCCGTTGAGGAGACGCCTCCATGTCAGCGACTTTTCTGCACAAGAAGACCGGCGCGCCGCAGGCGCGCTGGATCGAGGCGGACGGCGTGCATTTCCATGCCGAAGAAGCGGGACGCGGCGATGCCGTGACGATGCTGCACGGCTTCCTGGTCGACAGCGGCCAGTGGGACGAAGCATTCGCCGCGCTGGCCGATGAGCACCGCGTGCTGCGCTACGACCTGCGCGGCTTCGGCCGCTCGTCGATGCCCGCCGATACCACGTTCGCGCATCACCAAGACCTGCAGCGCGTGCTCGACGACCGCGGCATCGAATGCAGCGCCTTGCTGGGTTGTTCCGGCGGCGCCGGCACGGCGCTGGATTTCGCGCTGGCGCATCCGCAGCGGGTGACTGCGCTGGCGCTGATCGGCGCGGGCTACTGGGGCTACTACGCCACGCGCACGCCGGAGGCACAGGCGTTCTGGGCGGCGGTGCAGGGCGGCGATGCCGATGCCTTGCTGGATACCTCGCTGCGCGCCTTCGTGGATGGACCGCGCCGCACGCCGCAGCAGAGCAACCAGGAAGCGCGCGCACGCATCGCCGCCATGAGCGCATGGAACTTCGGCCGTGCGGACGGCTATTGGAAGCACGCTTCGCTGCAGCGCAATCCGCCGGTCCCCGCGCCGGAGCGGCTGGCGGAACTGCGCATGCCGGTGCTGCTGATCGTGGGCGAGGAAGACCAGCCGGAAGTGATCGAGCTGTCCGAACGCCTCGCCGCCGGTTTGCCCGATGCGCGCCTGGTGCGCGTTCCGGATGCCGGCCATCACGTGAATATCGAGCGGCCCGACGTGGTGCTGCCGCTGCTGCGCGAGTTCCTCGCCGCGGTGCGCGCATGAGCCGCCCGCCTTCGTACGGTGCGCCGATCACGCTCGCCGATGCCGCCCGCGTGATGGCCGCGGCACAGGCCGAGGCGCAGCGCAACGACTGGCCGATGGCCATCGCCATCGTCGGCAGCGGAGGCCATCTGGTGATGCTGCATGCGCTGGACGACGTGCAGCATGCGAGCGTGGCGGTGGCGCAGGCGAAAGCCGAAACGGCGGTGAATTTCCGCCGCCCGTCGAAGCTGTTCGAGGACGCCGTGCGCGACGGCGGGCTGGGCCTGCGCCTCCTTGGCATGGACCACCTGTTGCCGCTGGATGGCGGCCTGCCGCTGTACCGCGACGGCAAGGTAGCCGGTGCGATCGGCGTCTCCGGCATGCAATCCACCCAGGACGCCCAGGTGGCCGCCGCCGGCGCGGCCTTGATGCAGGCGTAAAAAAAGCCGCGTCCGCACGGGGCGGACGCGGCTTTCACCGGGGCACTACCCTTCCAGAGAAGGTCTTACTGGGCCGTCGACGCGCTGGAGCCGGCGGCCTTCTGCTGCGCCTTGAACTGCATCCACTGCTGGCGGCGCTGTTCACGCTCCTGCTTCAGTGCGGCCCACTGCGCCTTCTGCTGCGTGGTCAGCAGGGCGTAGATCTGCGCCTTGAGCTGGGCCTGCTGCTGCACGCGGGTCTGCGTGGCGGCGGCTTCGGCCTGGGCCAGCTGGGCCGCGGCGGCCTGGTAGCCGGCCTGGTCCGGGGTCATCGATTCGAAGGACTGGCGCTGGGCGCGCAGGGCGTCGCGCTGGGCCTTGTTCTGGCTGAAGCTGTTCTTGACCAGGTCGTGGATGCTGGCCTTCTGCGCGTCGGTGAGGTTGAGCTTCTGCATGGCCATGAAGCCGTGGCCGCCGCGATGGCCGCCGAAATGCTGGCCGCCGTCCTGGCCGGCCGCGAACGCCGCGGTGCCAAGGGTCATGGCGGAAGCGAGGGCCAGGCCGAGGAAGAGGGACTTGCGCATGTTCTTCACCTTTCGGGTTGGGGGGACTTGCGGAGTATTTGACGACAAGCCCGCGTGTATGTTTTTTGCCGATGGGTAAAGAAGCGTAAAGCCCGTGGTTCCTCGGCTCCCGCGCCGTTTGAATGGCGCAAAAACCCACGCCAGCGACTCATGCAACGAATCCTGCTTGCCGACGACGACCGCGCCCTGACCGACCTGCTGGCCGAATACCTGCGCCGGGAGGGCTTCACGGTCGACGTGGCCCACGACGGCGAGGAAGCGCTGGCGCGCCTGAGCCATCCGGCACAGCGGCCGGATCTTTTGATCCTCGACGTGATGATGCCCGGCCGCGATGGCCTGGAGACCTTGCGCGAGCTGCGCCTGCAGCACCGGTTGCCGGTGATCATGCTGTCCGCCCGCGGCGAGCCGGTGGATCGGGTGATCGGCCTGGAACTCGGCGCGGACGACTACCTTTCCAAACCCTGCCTGCCGCGCGAACTGCTGGCCCGCGTGCGCGCCCAGCTGCGCCGCCATTCGCCGGCCGCCGCGGGCACGCTGGAAGTGGGCGTGCTGCGCCTGCTGCCGGGCGAGCGGCGCGCGTATGCGGGCGAGGCGGAACTGTCGCTGACCGGCGCGGAATTCGGTTTGCTGCTGGCGCTGGCCCAGCGCGCCGGACAATTGGTGGACAAGGCCACGCTCACGCGCATGGCGCTGGGGCGCGAGCTGGAGCGCTTCGACCGCAGCATCGACGTGCACGTGAGCCGCCTGCGCCACAAGCTGGCGGAGGCTTCGGAGCAGGCGCCGCGGATCGAGTCGGTGCGTGGCGCCGGCTACGTGCTGGTGGCGGGCGCGGCATGAATCCGTTCAAGACTTCGCTGTTCTGGCGCCTGCTGGTGTGGTTCGTGCTGGCCAACCTGACGGTGCTGCTGCTGGGCGGCTATGTCACGCGCAGCTTCATCGAATACAACACCGCGGTGGAGATCAACTGGACCGCGCTGGCCGACAGCGCGAACGAAGCCTATGCAAGCGGAGGCGCCAGCGGCCTCGACGCATGGATCCGCGACCAGCGCCGCGACGGCGTCGACGCCACCTTGTACGAGAACGGCGAGCCGCTGGTGCCGATCCGCCTGCCCGGCAGCGTGCGCGATCAGTTGCCGCAGTGGCTGGCGTCGGGGCATGACCTGGTGATGCAGCCGTATCCGCGCATCTACCTGGCCGTGCAGCAGGTCACCGGCAGCGATGGCCGTGCGCGGCAGCTCGTCGCCCTGAGCCGCACGCATTCGCGCATTCCCATGCAGACGCGCAACCAGATCTACCTGGCCGTGCAGTTCGCGCTCTCGCTGCTGTTCATCGTGCTGATCGGCTGGTGGTTCGCGCGCGGCGTGGCGCGGCCGGTGGAAGCGATGCAGCGCGCGGCGCGGCGCATGGCGGCGGGCGAGCTGTCGACGCGGGTCGGCCCGGAAGGGCGGCGCGGGCCGGGCGAGCTGTCGCAGCTGGCGCAGGATTTCGACGCCATGGCCGTGCGCATCGAAGCGCTGGTGGCGCACGACCGCGCCGTGCTGCAGGACCTCTCGCACGAACTGCGCTCGCCGCTGGCGCGGCTGCAGCTGATCCTCGACCTGGCCCGGCGCAGCGACGGCGAGCAGGCCGACGCGTACTTCGCCCAGGCCGAGCGCGAGATCGTCCGCCTGGACCGCATGACCGGCGAGATGCTGGCCCTGTCGCGCCTGGAAGGCGGCTTGCCGGGGATGGAGCGCGAACCGGTGGACCTGGCCGCACTGGCGCGCGAATGCGTGGCCAAGGCGGCGATCGAGACCTCGGCGCGCGGCCTGCGCCTGAATGCGGCGATCGAGGCGCCGGCCTGGGTTTCCGGTAGCGGCCAGCTGCTCGAACGCGCGCTGGACAACCTGCTCGGCAACGCCCTCAAGTACAGCCCCGAAGGCGGCAGCGTGGAACTGGCGGTGCGCGCGGAGCACGGGCACGCCGAAGTGATCGTGCGCGACCACGGCGCCGGCGTGCCGGAGGAGGAGCTGTCCCAGCTGTTCCGGCCGTTCTTCCGCGGCAGCAATGCGCCCAAGGCGGAAGGGCACGGGCTGGGCCTGGCCATCGTCAGCCGGGTGGCGCAGGTGCACGGCGGCGAGGCGGGCGCCCGCAACGCCGAAGGCGGTGGGCTGGAAGTGCGCCTGAGCTTGCCGCTGCTGGGGTAAGGGCGGGCTATAAGTAATGACATTGTCAGTACGTCCTGGTAGGCTGGCGCCTTGCCTGGAGTCTGAAACTCATGACCAAACCCGACGCTCCTTCCGCCAAGCGGGATACGCTGAACCTTCGCATCAAACCGGAGGACCGCAGCTTGATCGACCGAGCCGCCCAGGTCCGGGGTAAGACCCGCACCGACTTCGTCCTCGACGCCGCCCGCACGGCCGCCGAGGAAGCCCTGCTGGAGCAGGCGGTCGTCATGGCCACGCCGGAGGCGTACACCGCCTTCCTGGAACGCCTGGACGCGCCCCCCCAGTCCAACGAACGCCTGCGCCAGACCCTGCGCAGCAAGGCCCCCTGGGACAAGGCGTGACGCTGGCCGCTCCGCAACCGCTGTCCGCGCACCATCAGCTGGAACCCTTCGCCTGCGGCGTCGACAGCCTCGACCGCTGGCTCAGGCGGCGGGCCGCCGGCAACCAGGCGACGGGTGCTTCGCGCACCTACGTCGCCTGCGAAGGCGCACGCGTGGCCGCGTTCTACGCGCTGGCGTCCAGCGCGGTGGCCGGCGACCTCGCCACCAGCCGCTTCAGCCGCAACATGCACGACCCGGTGCCGGTGGTGGTGCTGGGGCGGCTGGCCGTCGATCGGGCCTGGCAGCGCCAGGGCCTGGGGCGCGCCCTGGTGCGCGACGCCTGCCTGCGCATGGGCCACGCCGCCGATGCGATCGGTATCCGCGGCATGCTGGTGCATGCGCTCAGCCACGAGGCGCGCGCGTTCTACTGCCACGTGGGCTTCGATCCTTCGCCGCTCGACCCGATGCTGCTGATGATCACGCTGGCCGATCTGCAGGCGAACCTGTAGACGCCGGCATGCCGGCCGCATCGCCTAACATCGATCTTCGTGCCACCCGTCCTGAGTTCCCCATGCGCTCCAATGCTCTCGCCGCCGTCGGGCTCGCCCTGTGCTCGGCGCTGTTCTTCACGCTGACCTATGTGCTCAACCGCAGCTTCGTCGCCGGCGGCGGGCATTGGGCGTGGGCGGGCATCCTGCGTTATCTGATCACCCTGCCGCTCCTCGCCGTGGTGCTGCCGTGGCAGGGCGGGCTGGGCGAGCTGCCGCGGGAACTGCGCCGCCATCCGCGCACCTGGCTGCTGTGGAGCAGCGTGGGCTTCGTGCTGTTCGGCGTGCCGCTGACCTGGGCCGCCAGCAGCGGGCCGTCGTGGCTGATCGCCGGCAGCTTCCAGACCACCGTGCTGGCCGGTCCGCTGATGGCGCCGCTGATCTACCGCGATGCGCGCGGCCGGCTGGCCTGGCGCACGCTGGCGATCGGCGCGTTGATCGTGGCCGGCGTGTTCGCGCTGCAGTGGGGGCATGCGCAGGGACGGTTGAGCGCGGGCGACTGGCTGGCGATCGGCGCGGTGGTGGTGTCGGCGTTCGCGTATCCGCTGGGCAATCGCATGCTGCTGCTGCATCTGGAGCATGGCCAGGCGCGGCTCGGCGCGGTGCAGCGCGTGTTCGGCATGACGCTGTGCAGCTGGCCGCTGTGGCTGCTGTTCGCCGGCATCGCGTGGGCCACGGTCGGCCCGCCGTCGTGGCGCGACGTGCTGCTGGCCGGCGGCGTGGCGCTGTCCTCCGGTGTGATCGCCACCGTGCTGTTTTTCCGCGCCACCGACATGGTGCGCAGCGAACCCACCGCGCTGGCCGCGGTGGAGGCAATGCAGGCGGCCGAGCTGCTGTTCGCCACCTTGCTCGGCGGCCTGCTGCTGGGCGAGGCCTGGCCGCATGGCTATGCCGCCTGCGGCGCGGTGCTGATCGTCGCGGGCATCGCCTTGTTCGGCTGGATCAGCGGCCGCGGCGCGGCCGGCCACGATGAGGAACTGCGCACATTGCGCACCGACCGCGGCGCTTGAATCGCGGCCGTCCAGACGTCCGGAACTTGCCTCGCCCGCATGCATCGGGTTAAACACTTCCGTTTGGCAGCATGGGCGAGGTGGACGATGCGGCAGTTCTACGCGCGGGCAGTGCTGGCCTGCATGATGGCGGGAGCGTCGCTGGCGCTGGCACCGGTGGCCAATGCGGACGAACACGGCGCGCCCGTGCTGCGCTGGGATCCTGCCAAGCTGGGCAATCATCGCTATCTCGTGCAGGTCGACGCGCCGGCCGAGGCCGTGCACGTAGTGATTCCCTGGCGCCGGCGCGATGCGCATCCGGAGAAGCTGGCGGTGATCGTGGCCGATCCCGACGGTGCGCCGGTGGCCAACCTCGTCACCGGCAAGATCGACCGCGCATCCGGCGAACTGGTGTTCCAGGCTGCGAAGGCCGGCACCTACGCGGTGTACTACCAGCCTTATGTCGGCGGCGGCCGCAGCAATTACCCGGTGGTCACTTACGCCGCGGCGCGCGACATCGCCGACTCGGCCTGGGCCGGCAAGCTCGGCAAGGCCTCGGCCTGGAACCGCCTGCCGCAGGCGCAGGTGCTGCGCTACGAAGCGGTGGACGATTTCGATGCATATACCGAGATGGAACGCACCGCCACGCCGGCCGAACTCGACGCGCTGCTGGCGAAGCATGAAGGGCCGCTGCTGCTGTTTCCGGAAACGCGCGCCAATCCCGTGCGCATGTTCGACACGCTGCCGGCTTCGTGGGCGCAGCGCGGCCCCGGCGGCGACTTGAGCGACAGCGCACTGCGCGGCGAATACCTCAGCTTCCAGATCGGCCTGTGGGCAGCGCGCGCGCCGGCAAACGCGGTGCGCGTGGCCTTCGGCGACCTGCACGGTCCCGACGGCGCGGTCATCCCCGCCACCGCGCTGACCTGCTTCAATCTGCGCGGCATCGACTACACCGGCCAGCCGTTCGGCACGCGCGTGGATGTGGCGAAGGGCCGCGTGCAGCCCTTGTGGATGGGCGTGGATATTCCCGCGGACGCCAAGCCCGGCGTGTACCAGGGCGAAGTGAGCATCGGCGCCGATGGCGTGGATGCGCAGCGCGTGCCGCTTTCCATCACGGTAGGCGACGGTGTGGCGGTTGCGCATGGCGACGACGATCCGTTCAAGCTCACCCGCCTGCGCTGGCTCGATTCCACCCTGGCGCAGGACGACGCCGTAGTGAAGCCGTTCACGCCCATCGCCGTGAAGGGCGCGACGCTGGACATTCTCGGCCGCGACATCGCGCTCGCCGACAGCGGCCTGCCCGCACAGATCCAGAGCCGCTTCGACGAGCGCATGACCGGCTTCGCCAGGCAGCCGCAGGCACTGCTGCAGGCGCCGATGCAGTTGCTGGTGGAAGACGGCTCGGGCGTGCATGCGCTGGCCGGCAAGGGCATGCCGAAAGTGGAGACCGACGGACCCGGCAAGGTGCACTGGACGGTGACCGGCAACGCCGGCCCGCTGCGCGGTGAAGTGAAGGCCTCGCTGGAAGCGGACGGCACCCTGCAGTACGCGATCGAGCTGCAGGCCGACCGGGAAACCCAGGTCGGCGACATCCGCCTGGAAATGCCGCTGCGCAACGAGGTGGCCCATTACCAGCTCGGCCTCGGCCAGCAGGGCGGCGAAGCGCCGGCCGGTTTCAGCTGGCACTGGAACGTGCGCAACAACCAGGACGGCGCGTGGATCGGCGCGGTCAACGCCGGCCTGGAATTCCACCTGCGCGACGAGCACTACCTGCGCCCGCTCAACACCAACTTCTACCAGCAGCAGCCGCTGCGCATTCCGCAGTCCTGGGACAATGGCGGGCAGGGCGGCATCGACCTGGAGCGCGGCAAGGAGCGCTACCTGGTGCGCGCCTTCAGCGGCTCGCGCACGCTCAAGGCGGGGCAGACGCTGCGCTACGACGTGGTCCTGCGCGTGACGCCGTTCAAGACCATCCAGCCGGCCCAGCAGTTCGGCGAGCGCTTCTTCCACAAGTACGGCGACCTCGACGCGATCAAGGCCGACGGCGCGAACGTGGTGAACATCCATCACGCCACGCCGATCAATCCGTGGATCAACTATCCGTTCCTGGAAGCCGAGGCGATGCGCAGATACATCGATGCGGCCCACCAGCGCGGCATGCGGGTGAAGATCTACGACACCATCCGCGAGCTGTCCGACCGCGCGCCCGAGCTGCCCATGCTCGAATCGCTGGGCCACGAGGTGATCAGCGCCGGCAAGGGCGGCGGCTTCTCCTGGCTGCAGGAACACCTGGACGGCGATTACATCCCCGCCTGGCACGTGCCGGAAAACCGCGACGCGGCGGTGATCAATGCCGGACAGAGCCGCTGGCACAACTACTACATCGAGGGCCTGGACTGGCTGGCGCGCAACGAAGGCATCGACGGGCTGTATCTGGACGACGTCGCCTACGACCGCACCACCATGAAGCGCGTGCGCAAGGTGCTGCAGGCACGCCGGCAGGATCCGCTGATCGACCTGCATTCGGCCAACCAGTACAACCCGCGCGACGGCTATATCAACAGCTCGCTGCTGTACATGGAGCTGTTCCCCTACATCGACCGCCTGTGGTTCGGCGAATACTTCGACTACGAGAAGAGCACGCCGGCGTACTGGCTGACCGAGATCTCCGGCATTCCCTACGGCCTGATGGGCGAGATGCTGCAGAACGACGGCAACCCGTGGCGCGGCATGGTGTTCGGCATGACCAGCCGGCTGGGCTGGTCGCCCAAGAGCGATCCGCGTCCGCTGTGGAAGCTGTGGGACGACGTCGGCATCGCCAAGGCGGAGATGATCGGCTGGTGGGTGCACGATGCGCCGGTCAAGACCGGCCGCGACGACGTGCTCGCCACCAGCTACGTGCGCAAAGGGCAGGGCACCCTGGTGGCGCTGGCCTCGTGGGCGCCGGAGCGGACCGAGGCGAAGCTCGCCATCGACTGGAAGGCGCTGGGCCTGAATCCGGCCAAGGCGAAACTGGTGGCGCCGGCGATCCCGGGTTTCCAGCCGGCGGCGACGTTCAAGCCGGGCGACGCGATTCCGGTCGAGCCGGGCAAGGGCTGGCTGCTGCGGCTGGAATAAGTCCGGTCGATCGCACCGCACGATGGCTCTATCCTTGACGGACGCACCAGTCCCCCGGTGCGCCGCCAAGGATCTTTATGCAAGCCCAGGCCGCCGCGAACCGCGCGGGCGAGGAGTTCATCCGCCACGGCACGCCGCTGTTCCGGCGCACCAATTTCGCCCTGTTCGCCGCGGGCATCGCCACCTTCGGCCTGCTGTATTGCGTGCAGCCGCTGATGCCGGAGTTCAGCAAGGACTTCGGCGTGAGCGCGGCCGGCGCGGCGCTGTCGCTGTCGGTCACCACCGGCGTGCTGGCGGTCGCGATGCTGGTGGCCGGCGCGGTGTCCGATGCCTGGGGCCGCAAGTCGGTGATGACGGTGTCGCTGCTCACCTCCTCGCTGCTGGTCATCGCCACCGCGATGGTGCGCGACTGGCCCATGCTGCTGGTGCTGCGCACCTTGCTCGGGCTCACTCTTAGCGGACTGCCCGCGGTGGCGATGACGTATCTCAGCGAAGAGATGCATCCGGATTCGATCGGCCTGGGGATGGGCCTGTACATCAGCGGCAATGCGCTCGGCGGCATGGGCGGACGCCTGGTGGCCGGCGTGATGGCCGACTTCGTCGGCTGGCGCGCGGGCGTCGGCGCGGTCGGCGCGATCGGCCTGCTGGCGGGGTTGGTGTTCTGGCGCAGCCTGCCGCCGTCGCGGCATTTCACGGTGCAGCCGTTTCACTGGAAAGCCCTGCGGCAGCGCTTTGCCGGCGCATTCCGCGACGCGGGCCTGCCGTGGCTGTTCGCCGAGGGCTTTTTGCTGCTGGGCGCGTTCGTCACTGTCTACAACTTCATCGGCTATCGCTTGCTGGCGCCGCCGTACGGGCTGAGCCAGGCGGTAGTAGGGCTGATTTTCAGCGTCTATCTGATCGGTACGTTCAGCTCGGCCTGGATGGGACACCTGGCCGGCAAGCTGGGGCGGCGCAAAGTGCTGTGGACCGCCTTCGCGCTGATGCTGGCCGGCGTGCTGCTGACCCTGGCCGCGCCGCTGGCGCTGATCGTGCTGGGCATCGTGGCGATTACCTTCGGTTTCTTCGGCGGGCACTCGATCGCCAGCAGCTGGGTGGGGCGCCGCGCGGGCCTGGCCAAGGCGCAGGCGTCGTCGATGTATCTGTTCGCCTACTACATGGGTTCCAGCGTGGCCGGTGCGGGCGGCGGGCTGTTCTATGCGTCCCATGGCTGGAACGGCGTGGCGGCCTTTGTCGGCGCGCTGGTGCTGGCGGGGCTGCTGATCGCGTGGCGGCTGCGCCATCTGGCGCCGTTGCCGGGGCCGCCGTCGAAGGGCGACGAGCCGCCGCTGGCGGAGCTTTGATCGCTTTGGCGCAGGTTGGGGTGAGCCGCAGGCGACTGCGAAGGCAGGATGCCGTAGCGAACATCCGCGTAGCGGATGGCCCAAAGGGCTGGCTGCTGATGCAGCCAGTAACCCCAACAGTGCGAGGCCTTGATGTTGGGGTTTGCCTGCGGCTCACCCCAACCTACGACAGGCGTTATGGCTTCAGCGCAGCCTTCAGCGCCTGCGCATCGCCGTCGTTCTGCACCGGCGTCACACCCAGCAGCTGCGTCATCAGCGGATACACGTCCACGTTCGAGATCGCCGGCAGCACGGTGTCCTGGCGGAACGCCGGGCCGCGCGCGACGAACAGCGCCTGCATGGTCGGGTCGGCATTGTCGTAGCCGTGCTCGCCCAGGCTCAGCTTGTCGCCCTTCTTGAGCTTCTTGGCCACGTAGTCGCTGGTGGTCACGCGCCAGCCTACGTCGGCCAGGCACACCAGCTGCGGCACGCGCGGGTTCTTGCCGTAGGCCAGGCGCGCGGGGATGCGGGTCTTGTCCCAGCACTGCATGTGCTGCTGCGGCTTCTCCAGCTTCGCCTCGATCTTGGCGAAGTCATGGCCCGGCTTGGCGTTGAAGCCGGCCAGCACGCCCAGGCTCACCACCTGCACCTGGTTCAGCGGCACCAGCTTGTCCACCATCACGTTGTGCTTGGCCGGCACGCTGGCCATGCCGTGGTCGGACACCACGATCATATTGATGCGGTCGAGCAGGCCGCGCTGTTTCAGGCCGTCGACCAGGTGGGCGAGCGCGCCGTCGACCTTGGCGATGGATTCGTTCACCTGCTTCGAATCCGGGCCGTAGCCGTGGCCGGCATGGTCGACGTCGTCGAAGTACAGGGTGAGGAAGGTCGGGCGCTCGCCGGCCGGCAGGTCCAGCCAGCTCAGCACGGTGTCCACGCGCTGCTCCGGCGACATGGCGCCGTCGTAGGGCAGCCAGTGGTCGGGGCGGTAGTCGTGGATCGGCGCTTCGCTGCCGGGCCAGAACATGGTGGCGGTCTTCAGGCCCTGGCGGCCGGCGGTTTCCCAGATCGGCGTGCCCTGGGCCCACCAGCGGCCGTCGGCGCCGGCGGCGCGGTTGCTCAGCGAGAACTCGCCCAGCTCCGGGTCGAACATGGTGTTGTTGACCATGCCGTGATGGTCCGGGCGCAGGCCGGTGACGATGGTGTAGTGGTTCGGGAAGGTCAGCGACGGAAACGACGGCTGCATCGCCTGGGCGCGCACGCCTTCGTGGGCCAGCGCGGCGAGGGTGGGGCTGAGGCCGCGCTGGATGTAGTCGGCGCGGAAGCCGTCGATCGAGATCAGCAGCAGCGGGGCCGGCGCGGCCTTGACCACCGGCGCGGGTTTAGCCGGGGGATGGGTGGCACACCCGGCGCTGAATGCGGCAACGGAGCAGAGCAGCAGGCGAAACAGGATTTTCATACGCGAGTCCATACGATGTTCCAGGCAATCCCACCATGATGGCGCACTCGTATGACCATTACATCTCTGTCCATACAGCGTCTTGTCCGGCCGGCCCTGCTCGGACTGGCGGTGCTGGCCGCCGCGGCGCCGGCCGCCGCGCAACAGCAACAGCAGCAGCGCCAGCAGGCGCAGCAGCCCACTTACCAGCCCAACTACAACGCCATCAATGCGCAGCAGGCGAACCAGCAGGCGATCCTGCAGGACAAGCTGCGCACCAGCCAGCTGCAGGAGCAGCAGCGCCAGCTCAATGCGGCGGCGGTGCGCCAGGCGCAGGCGAACAACCCCGCCGCGGCGCAGGGGCTGGACTTGTCCAGCCAGGCCCAGCAGGACCGCTTCGATGCGCGCCAGCGCGCGGCCGTGGACCAGTACCGCGCCGCGTCGTCCAGCGCGCCGCTGGTGCTGCCGCAGCCGGTGCGGCCGTCGTCGACGGCGAAGAAGCCGCCGCCGTCCGCGCTCGATCAGCTGCATCCCGCGCCGCAGGCGCAGCCGCAGAACCAGCCGCAGCGCTGAGCGCGCAGCGCGTAGCTTGGGGTGAGCGCCAGCGAACCCCAACGCTAAAGTGCCTGGCCATGTCGTGCGGTGCCCGTTGGGGTTCGCTGGCGCTCACCCCAGCCTACGGCAGCGCGAACAGGTCACCGTGCGCAACGCGGTCTTCCATCGACAGCAGGAAACGCTTGGTCGGCAGCCCGCCGCCGAAGCCGGTGAGGCTGCCGTTGCTGCCGATCACGCGGTGGCAGGGCAGGATGATCGGGATCGGATTGCGCCCGTTCGCCGCGCCCACCGCGCGCATTGCCGCGGGCTGGCCGATGCGCCGTGCCAGTTCCGCGTAGCTGATCGTCACGCCATAGGGGATGCGCCCCAGTTCTTCCCACACCGCGAGCTGGAACGGCGTGCCGACGGGATGCAGCTTCAGTTCGAAGGACGTGCGTTCGCCGGCGAAGTATTCCTCCAGCTGGCGGCGCGCCTGGGCCAGCGGCCTGGCGGCATGCACCCATGCCGGCTGCGGCGACTTGCGCTGCCGGCCGGTCTCGAACCACACCTCGCGCAACCCCTGCGCATCCGCCACCAGCAGCAGCTGGCCGATCGGGGTGGGCAGCACGTCGTACCAGATCGTCTCGCTCATGCGTTCTTTGCCTTCGGTCTGGCACGTTCGGCCGCGTCGGTGGCGGCGCGCCACAGATGCATCACCGCATAGGCGCGCCAGGGGCGCCAGTCTTCGGCCAGCGCGGTGAGCGCTTTCGTGCTCAGTTCCGCGCCGTCGCCGGCGGCGGCGCGGCGCAGGATCAGGTCCGCGGCGGGGAACGCATCCGGATGGCTGAGCGCGCGCATCGCCATGTAGTGCGCGGTCCATTCGCCGATGCCGGCCAGCTCCACCCAGCTCGCCACGAACGCATCCAGCGGCTGTTCGCTGCGGAAATCGATGCGCCCGT
Organism: Dyella sp. SG609; assembly: GCF_012275375.1. GTDB lineage: Bacteria > Pseudomonadota > Gammaproteobacteria > Xanthomonadales > Rhodanobacteraceae > Dyella_D > Dyella_D marensis. The sequence goes on from NZ_JAAZQJ010000006.1 coordinate 273,483, forward strand.
CCAGCAGCGCGCGCGCCACGCCTTGTACGGTATTGGCGCGCGCCGTAGTGAGGCCCACTTCGCGCAGGTCCACGTCGACCAGGATCTCCGGCCCCGGAAACAGGCGCTCCAGCCCCGGCGCCACGATGCCCGCCACCGGCGTGCCCCAGCGCTGCACGATGCGCGTAGCCAGCGTGCGCGCCGCCGCCACGCTCACCTGCTGGCCGAGAATCGCCCGCACCGCGATCTCGAAACCGTCCCAGCCGCCCGGCAGGCGCAGGCCGGGGCGGCGCTGGTGCAGCGGCTTCAGCACGCCGCCGGCATGCATCACCGCGCCGATCGCCTGCGGGTCCGCATCCAGGTCGAACATGCGCCGCAGCTTCGACACCACGCCGAGCATGCGCGCCGGCTGCGGGCACTGCAGTTCCAGTTTCAGCGCGTGCTCGCCGTTCGGCCACGCGCTCAGGCGCAGCCAGCCGGGCGCATCCGCCGGACCGAACACGCGCGCATAGCTGCGCTCGTCCACCTGCTCCACACCCGGCAGCGCACGCGTGCGCAGGAACGCCAGGATCGCCTCGAAGTCGTACGGCGGCCGGTAGTTGAGGCGTAGCGCCAGGCCGCCGTCCGCCGCCTTCGCCGGATGGCGGCGCAGTTCGCGCGGCGGCATCCGGTTCGCCTGCTGGAACGCCGCGTTGAAGCGGCGCAGGCTGCGGAAGCCGGATGCGAGCGCGACGTCGGTTACCGGCAGGTCGGTCTCGGTCAGCAGCTGCTTCGCGAACAGCAGGCGGCGCGTGGTGTGCACGCTGATCGGCGGCGCGCCCAGGCGCTCGACGAACACGCGGCGCAGCTGGCGCGCGCCCACGCCCAATCGCTGCGCCATGTCTTCCAGCGAATCGTCTTCCAGTACGCCTTGCTCCATCAGCTTCAGCGCGCGTGCGATCACGTGGTCGCCGCGCTGCCAGCTGTCGTTGCCCGGCGCCAGCTCCGGCCGGCAGCGCAGGCAGGGGCGGAAACCGGCCGCTTCCGCCGCCGCGGCGCTGGCGTAGTAGCGGATGTTTTCCGGTTTCGGCGACGGCGCCGGGCAGACCGGGCGGCAATAGATGCGCGTGCTGGTGACGGCGGTGAAGAACAGCCCGTCGAAGCGCGCATCGCGGCTGAGGCGGGCCTGTTCGCAGAGGCGGTCGGGGAGGGGCGCGCTGGGGGCGGGGACGGTGGCCATGCATGCAGGCTAGCACCGGGGGCGGCGGGGGACTCGCCGTTTTCGGACATCAATAGGCCGGCTATGAAAACTCTTCTCCCCTTCGGGGAGAAGATGCCGGCAGGCAGATGAGGGGCGGGTGCTCGCGGTGGACGTTCGACGAAGCGTCGCGCGCTTCTATGCTTCCGCTTCACTGCTCCGTAGGTCCCCCTCACCCCGGCCCTCTCCCCGGAGGGGAGAGGGGGCAAAGCGGAGCTATTTCACCGGCGCCATCAGATGCTGATACGGCGTCCCCGCCCACATCACATACGGCGCCGACGTATCCGGATCCGCGCCTTTCGGATACGCGTCGTAGAACGCCGCGTCCGCGCCCACCACCATGATGTGCGGGCCGGTCTTGATCCAGTGGTTGCTCGCGTCGGGTTTCGTCGCATACGGATCCGTGTTGCTCGCATCCGTGCCGCCCGACAGCATGTACATCACGCCCATCTTGCCGGCCGGCGGCGGCTTGTGGCTCATCCACGCCTGCGCCCATTCCATCGCGTTCTTGTCCATGCACATCGGATCCGGCCCGGGCGTTTCCGGGTTGTCCGGCATGCAGGTGTAGTCGTTCGTGCCCTTGCGCAGCATGCGCGCGCTGCCGTCCGCGTTCATCGCGATGATGGTGGCGCCCTTGGCCACGCCCGGCGGCGCGGCGCGCATCGCGCTGGCGATCAGTTCCGCATCGCTTGGCGCCTTCTTCGGCGCGGCCTTGTCGGCGGCGTTCGCGCTTGCCGTGACCAGCAGGGCGGCGATCAGCGCCGCGAGGTAGATGGTGCGTGTCGCGTACATGGGACCCTCCCGTTCGAGCCGCGACGCGGCCATGGCCCGGCTTCCCCCGCGCAAAGTCTGGTCCCGCCGCGGACACCGCCACAATCGGCCAAACGGACGGTTTTGCCGCAGTGCAGTTGGCGGTCCCGAAAACCCGCGCCCATAATCGACGTTTCCCCCCGCAGGCCAGGATTTCCCATGAACGCCCCGACGCGTATCGACACCACCCGCACCATCCGCGCGCCGCGCGGCGGCGAGCTGAGCTGCAAGAGCTGGCTCACCGAGGCGCCGTTCCGCATGCTGCAGAACAACCTCGACCCGGAGGTGGCGGAAAACCCGGCCGAGCTGGTGGTGTACGGCGGCATCGGCCGTGCCGCGCGCAACTGGGAGTGCTTCGACGCGATCCTGCGCGCGCTGCGCGAACTGAACGACGACGAGACTTTGCTGATCCAGTCCGGCAAGCCGGTCGGCGTGTTTCCCAGCCATCCGGATGCGCCGCGCGTGCTGCTGGCCAATTCCAACCTGGTGCCGGCCTGGGCGAACTGGGAGCACTTCAACGAGCTCGATAAGAAGGGCTTGATGATGTACGGCCAGATGACCGCCGGCTCGTGGATCTACATCGGCTCGCAGGGGATCGTGCAGGGCACCTACGAGACCTTCGTGGAGATGGGCCGCCAGCACTACGGCGGCAGCCTCAAGGGCAAGTGGATCCTCACCGCGGGCCTGGGCGGCATGGGCGGCGCGCAGCCGCTGGCGGCGTCGCTCGCCGGCGCGTGTTCGCTGAATATCGAATGCCAGCAGAGCCGCATCGATTTCCGCCTAAAGACGCGCTACGTGGACGAGCAGGCCACCGACCTGGACGACGCGCTGGCGCGCATCGCGAAGTACACCGCTGCCGGCGAAGCGAAGTCGATCGCGCTGCTCGGCAATGCGGCCGACGTATTGCCGGAACTGGTGCGCCGCGGCGTGAAGCCGGACGCGGTCACCGACCAGACCAGCGCGCACGACCCGGTCAATGGCTATCTGCCCAGCGGCTGGACGGTGGAGCAGTGGTTCGAGCGCCGCAAGAGCGATCCGGCCGGCACCGCGAAGGCGGCCAAGCACTCCATGCGCACGCACGTGGAAGCGATGCTGGCGTTCCAGCGCGCCGGCATTCCTACCTTCGACTACGGCAACAACATCCGCCAGATGGCCAAGGACGAAGGCTGCGCCGACGCCTTCGAATTCCCCGGCTTCGTGCCGGCCTATGTGCGCCCGCTGTTCTGCCGCGGCGTGGGTCCGTTCCGCTGGGTGGCGCTGTCGGGCGATCCGGAAGACATCTACAAGACCGACGCCAAGGTGAAGGAACTGATTCCGGACGATCCGCACCTGCACCGCTGGCTGGACATGGCGCGCGAGCGCATCAGCTTCCAGGGCCTGCCGGCGCGCATCTGCTGGGTCGGCCTGGGCCTGCGCCACAAGCTGGGCCTGGCCTTCAACGAGATGGTGCGCAAGGGCGAGCTGAAGGCGCCGGTGGTGATCGGCCGCGATCACCTGGACTCCGGCTCGGTCGCCAGCCCCAACCGCGAGACCGAAGCCATGCGCGACGGCAGCGATGCCGTGTCCGACTGGCCGCTGCTCAACGCCATGCTCAACGTAGCCGGCGGCGCCACCTGGGTGTCGCTGCACCATGGCGGCGGCGTGGGCATGGGCTATTCGCAGCATTCCGGCGTGGTGATCGTGTGCGACGGCAGCGAGGCGGCGGACCGGCGCCTCGCCCGCGTGCTGTGGAACGACCCCGGCACCGGCGTGATGCGCCATGCGGACGCCGGCTACGACATCGCCGTGCAGTGCGCGAAGGAGCAGGGGCTGAAGCTGCCGATGCTTTGAAAGCGGGGAACGGGGAACGGGGAACGGGGGGAAGGATCGCAAGCTTCGCTTCCACTACAACCCGCACGTTCCCTGTTCCCCCGTCCCCCCAATCGTCACCCGGCCAATAGCCCTACCCCGAAGGGCCGGACGATTTTCCATGTCCTGCCACCTCCAGTCCGAAGATTATGTGATCTCCGGCACCTTTCTGGCGCCGGGGCGTCGGCCATTCGGCCGACGTCAGTCAAAACACTGGAGATCGCATCATGACTACGCAATTCGAACGCACTGGCGCGCTGACCGAGCTGAGCAGCTATCCGCACTGGGCGCAGGACATCGTCCACGCTGCCGAGGAGACCAAGCGCACGGTGGTGGACCACGAGGTATGGGAGCTGATGATGAACAGTCGTCTTCACGCTGCCTCCACGCGAGACTTCATGGTGGGGATCTGGCCCGTCATCGAGCGTTTCCCGGCCTACATGGCGCTGAACCTGCTGAAGACCCAGTACGGCCGGACCCAGGGCGACAACCTGGCCCGGCGCTGGCTGGTGCGGAACATCCGCGTGGAGCAGAACCACGCCGAGTACTGGCTGGATTGGGCCGAAGCCGCGGGGATCAGCCGCGACGAGGTCCTGCACGGGTTGCCGCCCCATGGCACGGGAGCCTTGCCCGACTGGTGCGAACAGGTGAGCACCAAGGCTTCCCTCGCCGCCGGCATGATCGCCACCAATTACGCGGTGGAAGGTGCAACCGGGGAGTGGTCCCAGAAGGTGTTCGAGAGTCCCTACAAGGAGGCCTTTGCGACCGAGACCCGGGGCAAGGGTTTGCGTTGGCTCCAACTTCACGCGGCCTACGACGATACTCATCCTTGGGAAGCGCTCGAAATTGTGTGTACGCTAATGGGGACGGCGCCGACGCCGGCCGAGGTGGCTTATCTGGGGGAATGCGTGCGACGCAGCTACGTCAGCATGCAGATCACCTTGGACCGCTGCCTGGACGTGCGCCAGGATCCGTGGTCAGTCAGTGAAGCCGCAGCCTGACGCAACGCGTTTGCCGGGCGGGACGCATCGCAGGCAGTGGATGTCGGCTTGAATGAGGACACGGGACGCTATGCGTAACGCTCGTACTGGCTTGCGAAGACCATTGCTGCAAAGGCTGCTGCCGCTGGCCTACGCACTGGCGGCAATGCTCGGGCTGGTCCTCGCCCTTACATGGGGAGCCTTGCAGCTCCAGGTGACTCTCGCCGGTTTTCTCAACGGCGAGAGTCTTTGGTCCAAGGCGCAGAAGCAGGCGGTGGTGGACCTGGAGAACTACGCCACCAAGGGCGATCCGGTCTACCTGCAGGGTTTCCGCCGCAACTACGCGGTGCTGGTGACCGACCGCTATGCGCGCGACAAGATCGACAGCGGCGACTTCGACCGGGCCGAAGTGATCGAGGCCTTCCGCCGCGGCGGGGTGATCCCCTCGGCGATCCCCGGCATGGTTTTCATCCTGCAGTATTTCTCCGCCGCCCCGCATATGCGCGAGGCGCTCGCCGACTGGCATTCGGTGGACGGCCAGATCGCCGAACTGAACGTGATCGCCGGCGAACTCGAACGCAGTTACGCCGCCGGCGCGCTGGCCCCGGCCGAGCTGGCGCGGCAGCGCGACCGCATCCACCAGCTCAACGATTTCATCGAGCCGCGCAGCAGCAGCTTCTCGCTGCACATCGCCAACGGCGCCACCTGGATGGGCCGGGTGCTGTTCGCCAGCGTGGCCCTGATCACCCTGGTGGCCGGACTGCTGTGGCTGCGCATGGCGCGCCGCATCCTGGCCGGCATCCGCGGCACCGAGGAACGCTACCGGCTGCTGTTCGACAGCGCCGCCTCGGCCATCGTGATGGTGGACGAGTCCTCCGGGCAGATCCTCGACGCCAACCGCACCGCCGCGCGCTGGACCGGGCGCGGCCCGGACGAACTGCTGGGCGAGTCGTTCGCGCGCCTGTTCGCCTCCGGCGAGGCGCCGCAGGACAGCAACGTCGCCCTGCTGCGCGATGCCGCCGGCGAGGCGCGCCCGGTGGAAACGCAGAGCGCGCTGGCGCTGTGGGGCGAGCGCTTCGTGCGGCAGGCGATCATCAGCGACGTGTCCGAGCGGCTGTCGATGGAGCACGAGCGGCGCATCGCCTCCGAAGCGCTGGCCGGCATCGCCGAGGGCGTGGTGATCGCCGACGCCGAGCGCCGCATCACCACGGTCAACACTGCCTTTACCCGCATCACCGGCTATGACGCCGATGCCGTGCGCACGCGGCGCTTCGACGAGACGCGCACCCAGCTCGACGGCTCGCCGCTGCCGGCTTCGATCTGGGACACCGTCGCCAACGGCGGCAACTGGAAGGGCGAAGTGTCCAGCCGGCGGCAGGACGGCAGCAGCTATCCGGAACTGCTCAGCATCAGCGCCATCCGCGACACCTACGGCCGCGTGCAGCACTACGTGGCGGTGCTGACCGACATCACCGCGATCAAGGCCGACCGCCTGCGCCTGGAACACCTGGCCACGCACGACCCGCTCACCGGCCTGGTCAACCGCGCCGAGTTCGAGCGCCTGTGCGAGCACGCCATCCTCGGCGCCACCCACGGCCGCAATGCGGTGGCGGTGCTGTTCGTGGACCTGGACGCCTTCAAGGTAGTCAACGACAGCTACAGCCACGCGATCGGCGACAGCCTGCTGGTGAAGGTGGCCGAGCGCATCGACCGCGCGCTGGGTCCGCACGACGTGGCCGGGCGCATCGGCGGCGACGAGTTCACCGTGCTGCTGGGCCGCCTGCCCACCCGCGAAGACGCGCGCACCATGGCCACGCGCCTGCTGTCCTCGCTGGCCGAGCCGGTGCTGGTGGGCGACTACGAGATCGCGCTCAGCGCCAGCATCGGCATCGCCGGCTTCCCGCTGGACGGCGGCGACCCGATCACCCTGATCACCAATGCCGACGCAGCCATGTACGTGGCCAAGACCGAGGAGCGCAATGCGTTCCGCTTCTACACGCCGCTGATGCATGCCGACGCGCGCCGCCGCCTGATGCTGGGCGTGGACCTGCGCCAGGCCCTGGTGCGCGGCGAGCTGTACCTGGTCTACCAGCCGAACGTGGAGCTGCGCACCAGCCGCATCGTGGCGGTGGAGGCGCTGCTGCGCTGGCGCCATCCGGAACGCGGCGTGCTGCTGCCGGACGAATTCATCCCGATGGCGGAAAGCCTGGGTCTCATCCGCCAGATCGACGAATGGGTGATGCGCGAAGCCTGCGCCCAGGTGCGCCGCTGGGACCAGGCGCACCTGCCGCCGCTGCGCATGGCGATCAACGTCTCGGCCAGCACCTTCGGCCACCGCACTTTCATCGAGCGCCTCAGCGCGGCGCTGGATGCCGAACAGCTGGACGGCAAGCGCCTGCTGGTAGAGATCACCGAGAGCGCGATCCTGCGACTGGGCGAACAGACCGACCGCACCATGCACGCCTTGCACGCGCTGGGCGTGGGTGTGGCGATCGACGACTTCGGCACCGGCTATTCGTCGCTGGCCTATCTGAAGCTGTCGGCCATCGCCTTTTTGAAGATCGACCGCTCCTTCATCAACGGCCTGCCGCAGGATTCCAACAACGCCGCGATCACCGAGGCGATGCTCGCCATCGCGCGCAGCCTGGGCCTGCGGCCCATCGCCGAAGGCATCGAGACCAAGGAGCAGCACGAGTTCCTGCTCAAGGCCGGCTGCGCCGAAGGCCAGGGCTTTTATTACTCGCGCCCCGAAGCGGCCGAGGAGATCGCACGCCAGCTGGTGCGCAGCCCGAAGCCCGCGAAGCTGCGGCTGGTGCCGCCGAAGCAGCGTTGAGGATGCCTGTGCGTAGTGCGTAGGTTGGGGTGAGCCGCAGGCGAACCCCAACTGTGCGGCAACGTTGGGGTTCGCCTGCGGCTCACCCCATCCTACGCCGCCACGCCGTCCGTCTCAGTGCAACTGCACGTCCACGACGCTTTCGTCCGGCTTGTACTCCGCCGGGAACAGCTCCTTCAGGTGGCGCACCTTCGGCGCATCGTTGATCACGATGTACGGATAGTCCGGATGCAGCCGCGCGAAATCCTGGTGGTAGGCCTCGGCCATGTAGAAGGCCTTCAGCGGCGCGACCTGGGTGACGATGGGGGCGCGGAACACGTGGGCCTGGTCGAGCTGGGCGATATAGGCGCTGGCTACGCGCTTCTGCTCGTCGTTGCCGTAGAAGATCACCGAGCGGTACTGCGTGCCGGTGTCCGGGCCCTGGCGGTTGAGCTGGGTCGGGTCGGTGGCGACCGAGAAGAACACCTGCAGCAGCTTGCCGTAGCTGACCTTGGCCGGGTCGTACACCACCTTGACCGATTCGGCATGGCCGGTGTTGCCGCCGGAGACCTGCTCGTAGCTGGCCGTGGCGGCCTGGCCGCCGGCATAGCCGGACCAGACCTTCTTCACGCCCTTGACGTGCTCGAACACCGATTCGACGCCCCAGAAACAGCCGCCGGCGAATACGGCGATCTGCTCGCCCTGGGCGGGCGCGGCATCGACGGTGGGCGCCGGTGCGGCGACGGGTGCGCTGTCGGCGGCAACGACGCCGCAGGCGGTGGTGCCGGCGGCCAGCATCAGGCCGGCGAGCAGGCGGAGGCGGGGCAGGCGGGTACGCATGGTGCGAGGCTCCATCGATCGAAAGGGGCGGCGCGCTGGGCGGCGCCGTTCGAACTGTTTTCGCCCACGAATGGCACGGGGTTACCTCCGGCCGCGGTGCTATGGTGCCGCCTCCCCAGCCTACCCCCCAAGGTGTTTTCCATGAGCTACGCCATCGACCTGCCGGCCTATCTGCGGCGCATCGGTTTCCAGGGGGAGGCGAAGCCCGATGCGGCGACCTTGCGTGCCCTGGCGGTGGCGCACGTGGCGGCGATTCCGTTCGAGAATCTCGATCCGTTCCTGGGTATTCCGGTGGTGCTGGAGCGGCGGCGGCTGGAGCGCAAGCTGGTCGAGTTCGGGCGCGGCGGGTACTGCTTTGAGCAGAATTTCGTGTTCCGCGAAGTGCTGCGTGCGATCGGCTATGCGGTGCAGGGGCTGATCGCCCGCGTGCTATGGCAGCGTGACGACGATGACGTCACCGCGCAGAGCCATATGCTGCTGCGCATCGAGATCGATGGCGAGAGCTGGCTGGCCGATGTGGGGTTTGGGGGGATGGTGTTGCCGGGGGCGTTGAGGCTGGTGCCGCTGGTGGAGCAGGCGAGTACGCATGAGCCGTATCGGCTGCTGGAGCAGGGGGGCATTTGGCGCATGCAGGCGCTGGTGCGGGGGGTGTGGCAGACGCTGTATCGCTTCGATCTGCAGGCGAAGGATGATGTCGATTATGTGGTGGCTAATCACTATACGTCGACGTTTCCGGAGTCGCATTTTTTGCATGGGTTGAATGTTGCGCGTACTGAGGCGGGGCGGAGGTTGACTTTGCGTGGTCGCGAATTCGCTGTGCATACGTTGGGCGGGGAGACTGTGCGGCGCACGCTTACCGATACGGATGAGATCCTTGAGGTTCTGGAGCGCGAGTTTCTGTTGCGGGTGCCGCAGGTGACGCATCTGCGGGCGCGGATTGATGCGATGCCGCTTCCTTCGCCTGGCGTGTCGGCGTAGGCCTCTTTGCTCGTCATCCCGGCGTAGGCCGGGATCCAGTAACTGTATCGCTTGGTTTTCGCGTTATCGCGAATGGGCCGCTTATGCAGCGGGCATTCCGGACGCCTGCCGGCGCCCGGGTCACTTTCTCTTTGCTGGCTCAAAGAGAAAGTAACCAAAGAGAAATAGCCTTAGAGCAACGGCTCGCGACGCGACTAGAAGGAGCAGTGGGCGGCTGCGGTAGTCTGATTAACCTGGGTCTACACGAAACGGCAGTGCGTTTACGTAGCGGGTGCTTCAACGTGCCGTGGCGAAGAGGATGTTCAGGGACTGAGGCCAGCTTTTGTTCTTCGTTCCTGCTTACCTCACGCCATCACCCCTCTCCCCTCCGGGGAGAGGGCAGGGTGAGGGGGCGGGGCTCGCGGCGGAGTTTGTTCGGGCGTGCTTTACGGCGCGCGCTTCACGCGAATGCGGATGTCGTCGATCTCGACGACCTGGCCCGCGTGGATCTTGCAGGTCTTGCGCAGTTCCTGCTGCCCGTCGACGTATACCGCGCCGCTGGCCACGATCGCCTTGCCGGCGCCGCCGCTGTCGCACAGGCCGGTCAGTTTCAGGAGCTGGTTGAGTTCGACGTGCTCGTGGCGGTCGTCGAGGTCGAAATCGATGGACTGCATCAGAAATCCGGGTCGTTGAAGGCGCTTTCGGGCATGGCGAAGAAAGCGAAGAACGGTTTGCTGTCTTCCTGCCAGGTCTCGGCGGCTTCGTCGAGGATGTCCAGCAGGATGTCGAAGTCTTCTTCGCTGGCTTCGCGCAGGTCGTCGGCGTGGTCGAACAGCAGCAGGTAGCCGGTGCCTTCGAGCCAGTCCAGGTCGTTGACGGCGTCGGCCAGGGCGTCCCAGTTGTCGCCGAATTCGGCGGGCAGGCGCCAGGAGGCTTTCAGGCGGCGCAGCAGTTCGTCCTTGCCGGTGCAGCCCTTGAGGCTGGTGCGGGCGACGAACAGGCCCTGGCTGGAACCCTGGGCGCCCAGCGGATCGAGGTCTTCCTCGATCACGAAGAACACGCCGCCGGCGTCGGGGTCGAGCAGGTCGATGTCGTGGTCCTGGGGAGTCATCGCGGCACCTCGAAAGCGCGGAACGAGTTGTAGTGGTCGTCGGTGTAGTAGTAGACCACCGGAGGATTACCGCCAGTGATGATCCGGCGCGCACCGCGATAGCCGAGGCCGGGCGTGGCCACCGTGTACTCGTGGTAGTAGCCGCGCGGCTGCTGCGGCAGCAGGCCTTCGCGATTGCCGAACACGGTGCCGTCCTGCCGGTTCGGGAACGGGCCGCCGCGGGCGATCAGGGCCAGCGTGTCGCGCGCTTCGGACGGCAGGAACGAGGGCAGGCCGGTGGCCGGGGCCGGTGCGATGCGCGGCTGGCGCGCGGCGGGGGCCGGCTCCGCGGCGGACTGCGCCGGCGGGTCGGGCATGCGCACGGGCCGCGTGGCATGGCGGTTCCACAACAGGCCGGCGGCGAGCACCGCGGCCAGCAGCAGGAAGGTCTGGAGGTAGCGCATGGGCATCGCCGCCGTAAGGTGGCGCGCAGCTTAACAGGGCCGAATGACGCGCATCGGCTTGGTGTCCGCAAAATCTTGCGGCACACTCGAGGCTTTGGCCGGTCCCCCTGGAGCCACGCATGAGCGCCGCCCCTTCCACCGCGCGCGGCCGCCTGCCGCGGCAGATCCCCTTCATCATCGGCAACGAGGGCTGCGAGCGCTTTTCGTTCTACGGGATGCGCAACATCCTCACCCCGTTCCTGATCACCTCGCTGCTGCTGCAGCTGCCGGAAGCCGAGCGGCCGGGCGCGGCCAAGGACGTGTTCCACACCTTCGTGATCGGCGTGTACTTCTTTCCGCTGCTCGGCGGCTGGCTGGCCGACCGCTTCTTCGGCAAGTACCGCACGGTGCTGTGGATGAGCCTCGTGTACTGCCTGGGGCATCTGTGCCTGGCGCTGTTCGAGCACCATCCCACCGGCTTCTACGTCGGCCTCGGCCTGATCGCGCTGGGCGCGGGCGGGATCAAGCCGCTGGTGGCCTCGTTCGTCGGCGACCAGTTCGACAGCGCCAGCAAGCACCTGGCCAAGCCGGTGTTCGACGCCTTCTACTGGATCATCAACTTCGGCTCGTTCTTCGCCTCGCTGCTGGCGCCGATGTTCCTGCGCCATTTCGGCGCGGCGGTGGCGTTCGGCATTCCCGGCGCGCTGATGCTGGCGGCCACGTTCGTGCTGTGGCTGGGCCGCCACCGCTACGTGATGGTGCCGCCGTCGCCGCCCGATCCGGACGCGTTCACCCGCGTGGTGCGCACGGCGCTGCTCGCGCAGGCGCCGGGGCAGGCGCGGCCGGGCCTGTGGCTGGCCGGCGCGGGTGTGCTCGCCGCGCTGGCTGCCTTGGCCATGGCGCCCTCGCTGGGTTTCGTGATCGCGCTGTGCCTGGCCATCGTGGCGCTGATCGGCGGCGTCGGCGGCGGCGCCTGGCTGCAGCTGGAGCGCTCGCGCGGGCGGCATGCGGATGCGGCGGTGGACGGCGCGCGCAACGTGCTGCGCGTGCTGGTGATCTTCGCGCTGACCACGCCGTTCTTCTCGCTGTTCGACCAGAAGGCCTCGACCTGGGTGCTGCAGGGCAATGCCATGGCCGCGCCGGACTGGTTCCATCCGGCGCAGATGCAGGCGCTCAATCCGCTGCTGGTGATGCTGCTGATCCCGTTCAACAACCTGGTGCTGTTTCCGCTGCTGCGCCGCCGCGGCGTCGAACCCACCGCGCTGCGCAAGATGACCATGGGCATCGCCTTCGCCGGGCTGGCCTGGATCGTGGTGGGCGGCTACCAGCTGCTGCTGGACGGCGGCCAGGCGCTGTCGATCGTGTGGCAGGTGCTGCCCTATCTGCTGCTGACCTTCGGCGAGGTGCTGGTCTCCGCGACGGGGCCGGAGTTCGCGTACAGCCAGGCGCCGGCGTCGATGAAGGGCGTGATGATGAGCTTCTGGTACCTGGCCACCACCATCGGCAACCTGTGGGTGCTGATCGCCAATGCCGCGGTGCGGGACGAGGCGGTGACCGGGCATATCGCCAGCACGGGCCTGAGCGTCGACGCCTTCCAGATGTTCTTCTTCGCCGCCTTCGCGCTGCTCGCCGCGCTGGCGTTCGGCGCCTACGCACGCCGTTATCGCGAGGTCGACAACTACCGGGCGGCCTGAGCCGCCGCGGCGATTGGACGGCTAGACGGATGTGCCGGGCGGGCGATTCCTGCGAACCGCGCCGCATTGAGGCGCATCCGGCGTTGCCCGATTGCCGCAGTGCAAGGTACATTTCGGGCTAATTAGCTGGGGGGAAATCATGAACAAGACGACGATGGCCCGTGGGGCGGGCCTGGCCGCGATTGCGCTGGCGCTGGCCGCCTGCGGGGGACAGAAGGCACGCGAGACCGTACCGGTGGATGCACTGGTGGTGCCGGCCTTCGCGCCGTGGATCAGCGTGGAGCCCACCGCGGGCGACCTGCAGGTGCGCGGCCTGGACGACAAGGTGGTGCTCAGCCCCTCGCGCCCCGTGTCCGAGGTGCTGCAGGCCCAGCTGCGCCAGGCGCTGCAGCCGGCCTATATCTCCAACCTCACCGTGGCCTGCGAGCGGGTCAAGACCGACATCCGCGTGCGCCGCGAGGACGACAAGCCCTCGATCGCCACGCTGGACATCAGCATGCGCTGCACCACCAATGCGCGCGGCTTCGTCACGCGCAGCGAGCCGCACCTGGAACCCACGGCCGAGGTCAACGGGCAGACCAACTATCCGAAGCTGTTCGTCAGCCTGCTCGACCATGCGTCGAAGGAGCTGGCGACCAAGCTGCAGGCGGATATCGACGCCAGCAAGGCGAACCTGAAGTAAGCAGCACTAGCCGTAGGTTGGGGTGAGCCACAGGCGAACCCCAACAATGCGGTGAGCTGGATGTTGGGGTTCGCCTCTGGCTCACCCCAACCTACGCGTCCTTAGCTAGCGCGGACGGGCCAGCGCCCACGCCGCCGCGGCGGCGCCCGCGCGCAGTCCGCTGGCGAAGCAGGCGGTCAGCAGGTAGCCGCCGGTCGGCGCTTCCCAGTCCAGCATCTCGCCGGCGCAGAAGGTGCCGGGCAGGGCGCTGAGCATCAGGCCCTGGTCCATCGCCTCCAGGCGCACGCCGCCCGCGCTGCTGATCGCTTCGGCGATGGGGCGGGGTTGCCGCAGCCGGAGATCGAGTCGTTTGATCGCGCGGGCCAGCTGTGCGCTGTCGTGCAGATCCTCCTTGCGTACCAGCTCGTGCAGCAGCGCGGCCTTGACGCCGGCGATGCCGGCCTGCCGCCGCAGGTGTTCGCTCAGCGAGCGGCTGCCGCGCGGCTTGGCCAGGTCCTGCTGCAGGCGTTCCAGCGGGCGGTCCGGTGCCAGATCCAGCGTCAGCGTGGCCTGCCCGTCGCGCGCGATCGCCTTGCGCAGCATCGCCGACAGCGCATACACCAGGCTGCCCTCGATGCCGGTAGCGGTGATCACGCACTCGCCCTGGCGCTGCTGCTCGCGGCCGTCCGCGTCGCGCCAGTGCGCCACCACCGGCTTGAGCGGCGCGCCGGCATGGCGCTCGGCCAGATGCGCGCTCCAGCCGATATCGAAACCGCAATTGGCCGGCTCCAGCGGCGCCACCTCCACGCCGCGCGCAATCAGCCACGGCTGCCAGGCGCCATCCGAACCCAGCTGCGGCCAGCTGCCGCCGCCCAGCGCCAGCACCGTGGCATCCGTGCGCAGCGCCAGTTCGCCCGCGGGCGCGGCGAAGCGCAGCGCGCCGTCGTCCGTCCAGCCCAGCCAGCGGTGCTGCACGTGGAAGCGCACGCCGCTCTCGCGCAGGCGATGCACCCAGGCGCGCAGCAGCGGCGCGGCCTTGAGGTCGGCGGGAAACACCCGGTGGGACGTGCCGACGAAGGTCTCCACGCCCAGGCCGCGCGCCCATGCGCGCAGTGCGTCGGCGTCGAAGTCGTCCAGCCAGCGCCCGACTTCCGCCGCACGTTCGCCGTAACGCCCGTCGAAGGCGGGACGCGGCTCGCCATGCGTGAGGTTCATGCCACCCACGCCGGCCAGCAGGAATTTCCGGCCGACCGAACCCTTGGCTTCGTAGACGTCGACCTCGAGGCCGGCGGCGCGGGCGGTTTCGGCGGCCATCAGGCCGGCGGGGCCGGCGCCGACGATGGCGAGAGTGGGCGTGGGCTTGGACATGAAGAACGCATTGTAGGTTGGGGTGAGCCGAAGGCGACTGCGAAGGCAGGATGCCATAGCGAACATCCGCGCAGCGGATGGCCCGAAGGGCGGGCTGCGGATGCAGGCCGTCAGCCCAACGAGGGGTCGCATCGTTGGGGTTCGCTGCGCTCACCCCAACCTACGCCCACTTGTGCCGCCGCTCCGCGGCCCTCAACTTGTCATCCCCCTCACCCCCTTTTCAGGCACCATGCCTCGCCTGGCATGGCAGGACCTCCCCATGATCTTCCGCTGGTTCGAATCCCTGATCGACGCCTTCAAGGAACCCGAGGACGGCATGCCGCCGGACTCGGTCTGGCGTTTCTATGTGTTCTATCTGCGCCAGGTGTGGCCGGTGTTCGCCGCGGCGATCGTGGTCGGCTTCGGCGTGGCCATCGTGGAAGTGGCGATGTTCGGCTTTATCGGCCGCATCGTGGACCTGGCCAAGGGCGTGCCCACCCCCGGCTTCTTCGCCGAGCACGGCAACGAGCTCATGTGGATGGTGTTCGTCACCCTGCTTGCGCGCCCCGTGCTGATCCTGCTGCACGACCTGCTGGTGAACCAGGCCATCGTGCCCAACCTCACCAGCCGCATCCGCTGGCAGAACCACCGCTATGTGATCCGCCAGAGCCTGGGCTTCTTCCAGAACGACTACGCCGGGCGCATTGCCAACCGCATCATGCAGACGGCCGGCTCGCTGCGCGAATCGGCGGTGCAGATTGTCGATGCGATCTGGTACGTCACCATCTACACCGGCAGCGCCCTGGTGATGTTCGCCCACGCCGACGTGTGGCTGGCCGCGCCGCTGCTGGCCTGGCTGGTGCTGTACGTGATCACCCTGGCGTACTTCGTGCCGCGCACCAAGGAGCGCTCCTGGAAGCAGTCCGAAGCGCGCTCGCGCCTGATGGGCCGCATCGTCGACGGCTACAGCAATATCCTCACCCTGAAGCTGTTCGCGCATACCCGCCGCGAGGAGGCCTACGTGGCCGAGGCGATGGGCGAGCAGATCCAGCGCATGCGGGCGATGACCCGCCTCACCACCGCCATGGACGCCACCATCAGCGCGCTCAACGGCCTGCTGATCGTCGGCACCTCGGCGCTGGCGGTGTGGCTGTGGAGCCAGGGCCGGGTGACGGTGGGCGCGATCGCGCTGTCCACCGGGCTGGTCATCCGCATCCACAACATGTCCGGCTGGATCATGTGGGTGGTCAACGGCATCTTCGAAAACGTCGGCACCGTGCAGGACGGCCTGGAAACCATCGCCAGGCCGCGCCTGGTGCAGGACCGCGCGGACGCCGTGCCGCTGCAGGTGAGCCACGGCGCCGTGCGCTTCGACGAGATCCATTTCCACTACGGCAAGCAGGGCGGCGTGATCGCCGGCCTGGACCTGGCGGTGCGCCCCGGCGAGAAGATCGGCCTGGTCGGCCCTTCCGGCGCCGGCAAATCCACCCTGGTGAACGTGCTGCTGCGCCTGTACGACCTGGAAGGCGGCCGCATCCTGATCGACGGCCAGGACATCGCCCAGGTGCAGCAGGAAAGCCTGCGCTCGCAGATCG
Organism: Dyella sp. SG609; assembly: GCF_012275375.1. Lineage (GTDB taxonomy): Bacteria > Pseudomonadota > Gammaproteobacteria > Xanthomonadales > Rhodanobacteraceae > Dyella_D > Dyella_D marensis. The sequence goes on from NZ_JAAZQJ010000006.1 coordinate 289,776, forward strand.
GCGTGGTCACCCAGGACACCTCGCTGCTGCACCGCTCGATCCGCGACAACCTGCTGTACGGCCGCCCCGACGCCACCGAGGAAGACATCCGCGAGGCCGTGCGCAAGGCCCGCGCCGACGAATTCATTCCGCAGCTGGTGGATGGCGAAGGCCGCACCGGCTACGACGCGCACGTCGGCGAGCGCGGCGTGAAACTGAGCGGCGGCCAGCGCCAGCGCATCGCCATCGCGCGTGTGCTGCTGAAGGACGCGCCGATCCTGATCCTGGACGAAGCCACCTCGGCGCTGGATTCCGAAGCGGAAGCCGCGATCCAGGACAGCCTGGAACTGCTGATGCGCGGCAAGACGGTGATCGCCATCGCCCATCGCCTGTCCACCATCGCGCGGATGGACCGGCTGGTGGTGATGGACAAGGGGCATATCGTGGAAACCGGCACGCATGCGGAGCTGATCGCGCACGACGGCCTGTATGCGCGCTTGTGGAAGCGGCAGACGGGTGGGTTTGTCGCGGCGGAAGACGACGCAGTCATTGCCTAAGCTTGCCCCACCGCTTCGGCTCCCTCTCCCCTCCGGGCGACCCGAAGGTAGTCCCTGTGGGAGAGAGGGTCGGGGTGAGGGGCCGGCCGGAGCGCTGAGCTGACGGCCACGGCACCCGCAAAGCTCTTCATCGCGTGCTCAAAACGCGCCGATTGTCTCCAAACCCGATGCCTCAGTCAGCGAGGCATCGCGCACCGCCCTCGTGATGCACTTCTAGCTTTTCCCCCTCCGCACCCCACTTCTGCACGCCCCGCAGAAAAACACCGCCACCTCTTCCAGCAACTCCCGCCCTGCCTAAGCTGAGCATCCTCCCCTCACGGACGGAACCCGATGCTCACCCCAACGCCCCCACGCGGCGCCTCCCTGCTCGAAGTCCTGGTCGCCCTCGCCATCTTCAGCATCGGCGCCATCGGCGTCAGCGGCTGGATGCTGCTGGCCACGCGTTCCAGCCACACGGCCTACCTGCGCACCCAGGCCAGCTTTCTCGCCAGCGACATGGCCGAACGCATGCGCGCGAATCCCGCCGCGGTGTGGAGCGGTGCCTACGATGGCGAAGCGGACGCCGGCGCTTCGGCCTGCGACACCGTCATGGGATGCATGCCCGAAGCGCTGGCGAAGCACGACCGCGCATTGTGGGCGGCGCGCCTGCGGACCGTGCTGCCGGAAGGCAAGGGCGCCATTCGCTGCGACCGCGGCATCGGCGTTGCGCTCACCGCCGAACAGCTGCGGCTGCCGCCGCCGTTCGCCGGCCTGTGCACGATGACGGTGCGCTGGCTCGAGCGTGGCGCAGGCGGCGACGCGCATCGTGGCGCGGCGTTGCGCAGCTTCGCATGGGTGTTCCAGCCATGAACGTGCCGTCGCTGGAGCGCTGCGTACGCGGCCACTCGCTGATCGAGTTGATGGTGGCGATGGTGCTGGGCCTGATGGTGGCCGGCGGCTTCGTTGCCGTCTTCGTGGCCACCTCCGCCAGCTACCGCGCGCAGACCCAGCTCGCCCTGCTGCAGGAGAGCGGCCGCTATGCCATGGCGCGCCTCACCAGCGACCTGCGCACGGCGAATGCGTTCTACTGCGGCCGCGCCGGCGCCGTACCCATCGTGCAGGCCAGCGGGATGATGGGTGCGCTGCATGACCTCACCACGCGGTGGGGCCATGCGCCGTATCCATCCTCACCGGCTGCGCCGTATCGCTTTCCGCCCTTCCTGTCGATGCGCGGCTACGACTGCGGCAGAACGAGTTGCGTGCCCGCGGCCCCGCCCGACCTGCCGGCGATGGGGCGTACCGCAGGGCAGCGCGTGATCGGCGCCGGCATGCTTACGCTGCGTTATCTGGATCCGGACAGCGGATGGGCGGCAGGTGGCGCCGCGGCGATCGCCGGCAGCGTAGGCGGCGCGATCCATCACCTCGTTATCCAGCCTGCCGCAGATGAGCCGGCGATCGCCGAGGTTTACCAGCCGGGCGATCTGCTGATGCTCGCCGACTGCCCGCTCGCGCAGATCTTCTCGGCGAACCTGCAGGGCGGCGATACGTTCTATCCCGATGCGCCGGAGACCGGCCGCAACCTGGCGATGCCGCGCATGCCGCCGTCGTTCAACGCCCCGCGCCTGTTCGACTTCAACCGCGACTTCCGCACCGTCACTTACTACCTGCAGGTAGTGGATGCCGGCGATGGCGTCACCACCGGCGCCCTAATGCGGCGCGAAAACGGCAGTGCCAGCGAAGTCGTGCGCGGGGTGGAGCGGCTGGACCTCCGCTATGGCGTGGAGGACGCCGCCGGCGCCACGCGCTATCTCGCCGCCGCGCAGGTCGACGACCGGGCCGGCGGCAGTATCGCCTGTCCGCAGCTTCCATCCGATTCAGTCGACGACGACTACGGTTGCCTTTGGCATGCGGTGAAATCGATCGAAGTCCATCTGCTGGTGGATGGCCAGCAGGTACACGCGGCATCGGGTGCGGACGCAACGCACTACGCCTACAGCATCGACGGCGATCAGAGGCCCGCCGCGCCCGAGGCAGCCACGCGCAAGCTGCGTCCGGCCGAACAGGGCTTCGAGCCACGGATGCTGCGCCGCGAGTTCAGCGCGCTGGTCGCGCTGCGCAGCTATCGCCCTGAGGCCGCTTTGGCGAGGAGTCCCCATGCGTCGATCCCATGATGCGCAACGTGCTGCCGGCCGTGCGCGACAGCACGGCATCGTATTGGTGCTGGCGCTGATCTTCCTGCTGCTGTCGGCGATGCTCGCGGCGGGTGCGCTCGACCAGGCGCTGCTGCAGCAGCGCATGGCCGGCCATCAGCGCAGCGCGCAACTGGCCGGGATGGCCGCGGAGTCGGCGCTGCGCGGCGCCGAGTGGAAACTGTGGCGCGATGCTTCGGCGGCACCCGTGAGCGACTGCGCTGCTTTCGATCCGGCGCACCCGGCAGCGTATCGGGGCACCGATGGCCGCCACGACTTCACCACCCAGGCAGGCCTTGGCCTGGAAGACGATGCGCGCAGGACCGCCGTGCTGGCGCAGCCTCCGTCCTACCTGATCGAGAGCCTCGGTCCGGCCTGGCCGGCCGCGCCGGGCACGGCAGCGGGTGCCGCGGGCTGCGTCTACCGCATCGTCGCGCGAGCCGTGGGGAGCGACGCGAATACGGTGCGCGTGGCGCGGAGCGTGTTCGTGGCCGGAGGCGACTGAGGTGCCCCGCGTGCCGCGCGGCTTTTCCCTGATCGAGCTTCTGGCTGCCCTGGCCATCGCCGCCGTGCTGGCCGCGCTGGCCGTGCCTGCCTACCGGCAGCATGCGTATCGCGTGCGCCGCATCGAAGGCAAGGAGCTGCTGCTGCGCATCGCCCAGGCGCAGGAGCGCTACTACGCCAGCTATGGCCGTTACGGCGCGCTGGCCGAACTGGGTTTTGCGGAGCCTGTGCAATCCGTGCGTGGGCACTACCTGGCCAGGTTGAGCCTGGGCTCGGGCGGGAGCATGCAGTCCTTTATTGCGACGGCACAGCCGGTGCGGGTCCAGAAGGACGATCGCTGCGGGGCGCTGGCCATCGACGACACCGGCCGGAAACTCCCGGAGGCCGGCGACGCTGCGGCAAACGGAAATGGCGCCTGCTGGTGACGGCGTGCGGCGGCGTCCCGCCGGCACGCCGCCGGTGACTTACTGCCGCGGACAATCGTCGACGCCCACGACATGCGGGCAGAAGCTCGCCGTGGCATTGGCCCTTGCACCGACCAGGTCGGTATAGCCGCGTCCCTTTTCGACGAGGTAGAACGAGTCGACATAGTCGTTGTTGTCGGTGAGCAGGGATTTGGGCAGCGCGCCGAGAATGGCCTCGCCGATGGCCGAGACGGCGGCAGCCGCGGGCTTGGGTACAGGTACCTTGTTTATGAGGGCGCCAAGGATTCTCGAGACGAGTTCCGCGTAATTGAGGTCGTCCTGATCGCGCTCGAACAGCTGTACGTTGGCTACCCCGGCACCGTAGTTGGCCCAGGACACCATGTCCTGGTATGGCTTGTAAGTCGTTTTGTCGTAGTCCAGGTACTTCATGTCCTTCACTTCGACCTGCGGCTCTGCCTTGCCTTGTTTTATGCCGGACACGATGGCGAAGATCTCCGCCTTGCCCTTGATCCAGGGTTCCTCGTCGTTATTGAGGTGGATCTTGGTCAGCACGGTCAGTTGGGCGCCTTCCTCGGCAGCATCGGTATGGCGTGTCTGCAGATTCGCCTGTCGGAGCGCGTCGTTCATGAGCATGACACCGGCGCGCACCGATTCCTGGCTGTCCAGGTCCAGAACCAGCACGGGGATCGCGGGTGGCGTCTGCGCATCCAGGTCGTGGCGCTTGCCGCTGGCATCGAAGGCCGGCACCGATGTCCAATGCCGGTCGTCGCCGGCGGGTTCCACGGCGACCAGAAGGTCACCCAGTTCCGAGGGCAATCGGCCCGCGGCATGACTGGGCAGATGTATGCGCAGGCGCAGTATGCCTTCGGACCAGCCATTGAGCCCTTTCGCCGCGGTGAGCTTGCGGTTGGCGTCGTCGATCCGGGAGATTTCCCCGCTCTGGCCCAGGTTTGCGGTCAGGGCATGCAGGGAGATGCCTTCGCGCTCGCCCGCGCCAGCCTGCGCGGCGAACAAACGCGACGCGGCTTGGGAGAAGTTCGGATCCTGCAGTTGTTTAGCGATGGTCTTTGCGGTGTCTTCCTTGATCTGCTGGATGGTTTGCGTATCCGCAGCATGAAGCGAGAGCGGAATGGTCACGGCCAGCAACGCGACCCAAAGTCTGGTTCTGGTGATCATGGCGTCATTTCCTGGAGAGGCATGCGCGGTTTCCCGCGTGGTCCATGGTCGAGCGGCCGGCCCGATTCGGCTATCGCCTGTCCATCGGGATGCTGTACCCCATGGAATGGATCCGATCCGGCCGCCGCGTGGAAAGCCGCGCATCACTGCGCTACCAGCCGCTCCCGCAGACCCGAATGCCGCAAGGTGAGCCGCTGCGCGGCAAGCTCCACCACCCGCTCCCCGCCCACCAGCATGAAGCGCCGCCGTGCACGCGTGATCCCGGTATACAAAAGTTCGCGGGTAAGAATCCCGCTGTCCTGCGCCGGCAGCACCAGGGCGGTGGAATCGAATTCCGACCCCTGCGATTTGTGCACGGTCATCGCATAGACCGTTTCCAGCTCGCCCAGCCGCGACGGCAACACGAAGCGCACGCGCGCGCCGTCCGGTCCTTCCGACGGGCCTGCCGCGGCAAAGGCCACGCGCAGGCGCGGCACGCCATCCTCGCCGGGCATCGTCAGCGCCACGCCGACGTCGCCGTTCATCAGGCCCAGGTTGTAGTCGTTGCGCGTGACCAGCACCGGCCGCCCTTCGTACCAGACGTGGACCGGATCGATCAGCCGCGCGCGGCCCAGGATGTCCTCGATCTGCCGGTTCAGCCCTTCGGTGCCGTAGTCGCCGCGCCGCAGCGCGCACAGCAGCTGGAAGCGGCCGAAGGCATCGAGCACGCAATGCGCCCAGTCCTCGTGCGCGGCCTCGCCCGCACCGGTCGCGGGGCGTTCGCGCCGCAGCAGTTCGAGATAGTGGCGATAACCCTGCGGCGCCTGGTCGTCCGCCGCGAAGCGCTCGCCGCCGCCGTGCAGCACCAGTTCGGCGAGGTCGGCCTGGCCAGCCGCATGCGCCATCCACGCGATGTCCGTCCGCGGCGCCGCCAGCAGCGCGCGCAGCGCGGACATGTCGCCCGCATTCACCGCCTGCGCCAGCCGCCCGATGCCGCTGTCCGCGCCGAAGCGATGGCTGTGGCGCAGCATCACCACCTGCTGGTCGAGCGCCTGCGCATCGGCCGCGGTCCACGCGCCGACATCGTCGCCGGATACGCCATGCAGCCACGCGGCCGTGTCCTGTGAGTAATGCCCCGCCTCGGCGCGCCGGCACAGATCGCCCAGCACCGCGCCGGCTTCCACCGACGACAGCTGGTCCTTGTCGCCCAGCAGCACCAGCCGCGCCGACGGCGGCAGCGCGGCAAGCACGGCGGACATCATTTCCAGGTCGACCATCGAGGCTTCGTCGATCACCAGCACGTCCAGCGGCAGCGGATGCGCCGCGCCGTGGCGGAAGCGGCGCGTGTCCGGGCGCGCGCCGAGCAGGCGGTGCAGCGTGTCCACCTGGGCGGGAATGGCCGCGCGCGCCGCTTCGTCCACGTCCAGCCGCGCCAGCTGGCCCTGGATCGAAGCCTGCAGGCGCGCCGCGGCCTTGCCGGTCGGAGCGGCCAGGCGGATGCGTAGCGGCCGCTCGCCGGCGCGCAGGCGCAGCGTCTGCAGCAGGCCGAGCAGGCGCACCACGGTGGTGGTCTTGCCCGTACCGGGGCCACCGGTGATGACGGTAAAGGCGCCGCGCGCAGCCAGCGCGCAGGCGATGCGCGGCCAGTCGGGCGAGGCTTCGCCGGGAAACAGGCGCGCCAGCTGCTCGCGCAGATGCGCCGGCGCGGCGTGCGCTTGCGCCAGCCGCGCGCGGATCGCCTCGGCCACCTGGCGCTCGTGGTTCCAGTAGCGGCGCAGATACAGGCGCGTGCCTTCCAGTACCAGGGGCGTGGCGTCGCTGCCGGCGCCGATCCACGCCGGTACGCGCTGTTCGTCGAGCACGTTCGCCACCGCCTCGCGCCACGGCGCGGGCCAGGCCTGCTCTTCGGCCAGCGGTTGCCACAGCGACAGATCCAGGCACAGATGCCCGTCCGCCACGCGCCGGCTGAGCAGCGCGGCGAGCAGCAGCCAGGCGCCGTCGGCCTGTGCATCCAGTTCGGCGAGGAAGCGCGCGAACGCCACGTCCAACGCCCGCAGGCGCTGCTGCTCCTCGGCGGCGAACAAGGGAATAAGGCGCTGATCAGGCGGCATCGGCGCGGCCTCCCTCGGCGAACAGCCGGTCCATCGCCTCGACCAGGCGCAGCGGCAGGCGCTCGTAGTGCACACCATGGCCTTCGCCATCGAGGCCGCGCAGATACAGATAGAGCACGCCGCCGACATGCCGCTCGTAGTCGTAGTCCGGCAGGCGCGCGCGCAGCTGGCGGTGCAGGGCCAGGGTGTAGATCGCGTACTGCAGGTCGTAGCGCTCGCGCAGCACCGAATCGCGCACCGCCTCGGCGGTGTAGGCCCCGGCGTCCGCGCCCAGCCAGTTGGATTTGTAGTCGACCACGTAATAGCGGCCGCCATGCTCGAACAGCAGATCGATAAAACCCTTGAGCATGCCGTTGAGCCGGTCGTACAGCAGCGGCATGCGCGGACGTCCGTCCAGCGTGCCGGCGGTGACCAGGCGGTCCAGCGCCCGCGTATCCACCTCGCGCACGGCAAACCAGAATTCCAGCTCGGCGCGGTAGCGCGCCGGGTCGGCGAGCTCCGCCAGGGCCACGGCATGTCCATCGCCCAGCGGCAGCGGCGTGCGCAGCAGCGCCGGCACCCACTGCGCCAGCAGCGCGGCCTGCGCCTGCCAGCCGTGGCGCTGCACGCGGCGCGCGATCAGCTCGGCCAGCGGCCGCGGGTCGGCGGCGGTTTCGGCAAAACCCTGCTCGGCCGCCCATTCCAGCAGGTCGTGCAGGAAGGTGCCGGCCACCGCGCCGCGCTGGAAGGCGTGGATGCCGCTGCCTTGCGCGTCGGCCACCGGCGCGGGCTTTTCCGCGCCGGCCTCGGCGAGCACGTCCTGCGCCGGCGTTTCGGGCGCGGCCGGCGCGTCGCCGGAGATCTGCACGCCGATGCTCTCGTCGTACTTCAGCGCGCTGTAGCTGGCGATCCACCAGCGTTCGCCGGGACGGCCGGCATACGTCCGGGCCGGTCGCGTGTCTTCGCGTTCGTGCGGCGCGGGTGGCGCGATGCGCGGCTGCGGCATGTCCGGCAGCGCATCCACGGCGATGGCGGTCTCGCCGCCGCGCAGCGCCAGCAGCGCGGGCAGCAGATCGGAAGCGTCGATCGCCGTGCCGCCCGCCAGCAGATAGCCGAACGCGGACTTGTGCAGCGACGAGGCCTTGGCATTGCCTACGCTCACGCTGGCCACGCCCACCCAGCACGCATAGCGCGCACGGGTCAGCGCCACGTAGAGCAGGCGCAGGTCTTCCTGCAGACGTTCGCGCTCGGCCTGGCTCCAGGCGGCATCGTCCGGTTCCAGGTCCATATGCGGCTGGCCGTCGCCGTCGTGCCAGACGAACAGGTCGTCGCGCTTCACCTCGCGCGCGGCGCAGGCGAACGGCAGCAGCACCAGGGGATATTCCAGGCCCTTGGACTTGTGCACCGTCACCACCTTGACCAGTTCGGCCTCGCTCTCCAGCCGCACGATCTGTTCCTCGGCGGCCTCGGCCAGGCCTTCGCGCGCCTCGGCGATCTGCTCGGCCAGATAGCGGATCAGCGCATGCTCGCCGTCCAGCGCGGCGGCCGCCTGCTGCAGCAGTTCGGCCAGGTGCAGCAGGTTCGTCAGCGCACGCTCGCCGCCGTCGTATGCCAGCAGGCGCGCGGGCAGGTCGAAGGCGTGCAGCAGGTCGTGCAGCATGGCCAGCACGCCGTGGCGGCGCCAGGTCTGCTGCAGTTCGCGCAGGCGTTCGCCGCAGGCTTCCCACCAGCGCTCGTCGGTATTGAGGCGGTCCAGTTCGGCGTCGCCGCGGTCCAGGCTGCGCGTGGCCAGCGCGGCGCGCATGGCGCGGTCGGAGCCCGGTTCCGCGCAGGCCTTCAGCCACAGCAGCAGGTCGGCCGCCTCGGGCGAGCTGAATACCGAGTCGCGATCGGACAGGTACACGCTGCGCAGCCCGGTGTCGCGCAAAGCCGCGCGCACCAGCGCCGCCTCGCGACCGCTGCGCACCAGGATGGCGACGTCGCCCGGCGCCAGCGGCAGCAGCAGGCCATCGGGCGTGGCGAAGCCGCAGCGGCCTTCGCGCGCGGCATCGAACAGGCCGGCCAGCCATGCGGCCGCCTGTTCCGCCATGCGCTGGCGATACGCGGTGCTGCCCACGTTGCGGCCTTCGTCCAGCACCGCCAGCTGCAAGGCCGGCAAGGGTTCGCCGTCAAGCACCAGGGTCGCTTCGCGGCCGCGCGCGGCGACCGGATGGAACGGCAGCCCGCGCTCGCCGCGGCCGAACGCGAACGCGCCTTCGGCGTGGCGGTCGCCTTGTTCGAATACGCGGTTCACCGCGGCGACCAGCGCGGCGGTGGAACGATGGTTGGTGCCCAGCGTCCATACCGGCGGCGCGGCCGCGGCGCGCGCCTGCAGATAGGTATGGATATCGGCGCCGCGGAAGGCATAGATCGCCTGCTTGGGATCGCCGATCAGCAGCAGGCCCAGCTCCGCGCGGTCCGCATACAGGCGATGGAAGATGCGCCACTGCAGCGGGTCGGTGTCCTGGAACTCGTCGATCAGCGCCACCGGATACTGCGCGGCGATGGTGCCGGCCAGGCGTTCGCCGGCCGGGCCGTGCAGGGCTTCGTCGAGGCGGCGCAGCATGTCGTCGAAGCCGAGCAGGGCGCGCTGCCGCTTGACCAGATCGACGCGCGTGGCCGTCCAGGCCGTGGCGTGGGCGAGGATCAGCGGACGCGCAAGGTCTAGTTCGGCGGCGCTGTCGATCACCGCGTCGATCGCAGCGAATGCGTCGTGCGCCGGCGCGGTGCGGCCCTGGTTGACGGCGCCATCCAGTCGCGATTGCGCGTAGCGGGCCGGCAGCTTGTCGTCGCCATCGCCGCCCGCCGCCCAGGCGCGCAGCGCGGCAAGGTCCTGCGGCAGGCGCTTGGCGGGATAGCGGGTGCCGTTCAGCGCCTTGTCGCGCAGCGCATCGTCCAGCAGCCGTTCCAGCGTTTCCCGATGCGCCAGCCACAGTGCGCGAGCGTGTCCCTCGGCGGCGTGGAAGCGCGCCAGCGGCGCTTCCAGGATCGCGCGCACGTCCGCCGTCTGCGGCAGCGGCTGCCCGTGCAGGCGCAGGTTCGCCGCCGGCTGGCGCAGCAGCGGGCGCAGGCTCTGCTGCAGTTCGCGCGGGTCGCTCCACCAGCGCGCCAGCAGCGCGGCGGCAGCGCGGCCCAGCGGCAGGCATTGCAGGCGCCAGTAGTCGCGCACCGCCTCGGCGAGCAGGTCGCCATCGTCGGTCTGGATGTCCTGCACGAACGGATGGCCGCTGTCGAACGCGTGCTGCGCCAGCATGCGCTGCGCCCAGCCGTGGATGGTGTGCACGGCGGCTTCGTCCATCCATTGCGCGGCCAGTTCGAGCTGGCGCGCGGCGGCGGCGCGCGCGTCCGCCTCCGGATATTCGGCGAGCAGCGCGGCGAGGAATTCGTCCGCTGCCTTCTGCGCGCGGAACACCGCGGCCGCTTCGGTCAGCCGCGCGCGGATGCGGTCGCGCAGCTCCGCCGTGGCGGCCTTGGTAAAGGTCAGCACCAGGATCTGCGCCGGCAGCAGCGGCGCGGCGGTGCCGTGGCCGAGCACCAGGCGCAGGTACAGCGCGGCGATGGTCCAGGTCTTGCCGGTGCCGGCGCTGGCTTCGATCAGGCGCACGCCGTGCAGCGGCAGGCGCAGCGGATCGAGCGTCATGGAGGCCGGCGGCTGCACCGCGCTCATGCGCCGTCCTCCCAGCGCACGCTCTGCGCCATCGCGCGGTACAGCGGCAGCCAGTGTTCGAAGCCGGCGTCGTGCATGGCTTCGAAGGCGGGCCAGGCGCGTTGCAGGTAGGCGTCTTCGTCCACTTCGGCAAAGCGCTGGCCGCTGTCGTCGCGGTCGTAGCACAGGCGCGCGGCGGCCGCGGCGTCGCGGCCTTCGTGTTCGGCCTGCAGCCAGGCGAAGGCGGTCTTGCGCGCGACCGGCAGCGGCGCGCGCATGCCGTGGCGCAGCGCATCGAGCAGGGCATCGAGCAGGGCGCGCGCCTGCGGCGGGTCCAGCGCAGGGAAATACGGCTGCGCATCCGCCGCGACCACGCGCGTCTCCACCCGCAGCCCGCCCGCATGCGCGAACAGGTGCGCGACCCAGGCCGCGACCAGCTTGTCCAGGCGGCGTCCGCGCGGGCGGGCCAGCAGCGGCCCCTGGATCAGTTCGAGCCGCACGAAGTCGATGTCTGCCTGGGTTGATCCGGGCCGGCGCAGATCGGACAGCCAGTCCTCCAGCACCAGCCCGTGCGCTTCGTGGCGCAGCTCGAACTTGTCATCCACCCGCGGCCAGCGCCGGTCGGCGGCATGCCAGTGCGCGGCGAGCACGCCGGCTTCGGCGGCGATCTTGTCCTGCCACAGTTCGCCGAAGCCGCCGGTGGGCAGGCGGCCCTGCTGGGCCAGTCGCTGCACGGCGTCGTTGACGGCTTGCGGCGCGCGGTCGCCATCGGCGACCAGCGCCGCCTGCAGCACGCCGAGAATCGCCTGGTAGCGCTCCAGTCCGTCGAGCGCGAACGGCTCGTCGTCGAGCGTGTCGGCTTCCTCGCCGCCGAAATGCACCTTCAGGCGCTGGTTGAAGAAGTGGCGCACGGGGCGGGCCAGGAAGCCTTGCAGTGCATCCAGCGCGATGGGGGCTTCCGGCAGCCACGGCGCCAGCGGTCCGGTTTCCGCCGCCCGCCCGTCGAGCGCGTGCGCGCGCTGCCATTCGTGCGCATAGGTAAAGAGGGCCGGGTCGCCGTCCGCGCCGAAGTAGCGCCGGCTGAACGGCTGCAGCGGGTATTCGGTGGTGAGCGCATCCAGCAGTTCGCCAACCGCCGCCTGCCAGCCGCCCGCGAGGTAGTCGCGCAGCTGGCCGACCAGCACCGACGGCGGCAGCACCGCGTTGTCGCGCACGCTGCGGCCGACCCAGCTCACATGCAGGGTGTCGCGCGCGGACAGCAGCGCTTCCAGGAACAGATAGCGGTCGTCCTCGCGGCGCGAGCGGTCGCCGGGCATGGCCTGGCCCGGCTGTGCCATCAGGTCGAAGTCGGCCGGCGCCTGCTGGCGCGGGTAGTCGCCGTCGTTCATGCCGAGCAGGCAGACCACGCGGAACGGAATCGCGCGCATCGGCATCAGCGTGCCGAAGCCCACCGCGCCGCCCATGAAGCGCTGCGACAGGCGGCTGGCGTCGATGCTTTCCAGCCAGTGCTCGCGCACGATCTCCAGCGGCAGCGGTTCGTCCAGCGCCGCTTCGGCGCAGGCTTCCAGCCAGGCGTCCAAGGCTTCGTCGAGGCGGCGCAGGCGGTCGCCGTCGGTGTGGTCCGCGCTGTCGAAGAAGGCGGCGAGCAGGTCGCGCAGGCGCGCCGCCCAGACGGCCGGCGCGGCGGGCGCGCGCAGCGCGTGCCAGTGCAGTTCGAGCTGGTCGAGCAGGCGGCTGAGCGGACCGAGCAGGCCGGCGTCGAGGCCGCCGACTTCGCCGTAGGGCGCCATCTCCGCCCAGGTGTCGCCGTGTCCCACCGCATAGCCGAGCAGCAGCCGGCGCATGCCGAAGGCCCAGCTGTTCTGCGCCTGCGGCGGCAGGCCCAGGCTTTCCTTCTGCGCGCCGTCCAGGCCCCAGCGGATGCCGGCGCCTTCGATCCAGCGGCGCAGGGTGGGCAGGCCGGTTTCGTCGAGGCCGAAGCGCTGGCGCAGCGCGGGCACCTCGAGCAGGTCGAGGATGTCGCTCACCGTGAAGCGCGACTCCGGCAGCGACAGCAGATGTTCCAGCGCCACCAGCAGCGGCGCGGCGCCGCGGTCCGGCTGGTCGGCGACGGCATAGGGCAGGTAGCGCGGATCGTCCGGCGGGATGCGCCCGAACACCGCCTGCACGTGCGGCGCGTAGCTCTGGATGTCCGGCACCATCACGATCACGTCGCGCGGCGCGAGCGGACGGCCGTCGCGCTGGGCCTGCTCGAACAGCGCCAGCAGGCGGTCGTGCAGGATCTCCACCTCGCGCTGCGCGTTGTGCGCGACGTGGAAGCTGAGCGAGCCGTCGCCCACGCGCCAGGTTTGCCGTTGCGCCGGGTCGGCGGGCAGCGGTTCCAGGTCGAGCACGGCCTGCTGCACCTGGTGCAGCAGGGTGTCGCGGCCGGGGTCTTCGAACAGGTCGATGCTCGAACCCCAGGAAGCGAAGCGGCGGCGATAGCGCTCGGGCTGGTCGAAGCTGTCGAGCAGGCGGATGTAATCGCGCCCCTGCCTGCCCCAGGCGGCCAGCAGCGGGTTGGCATGCAGATGCAGTTCTTCATAGCGCGGCTGTTCGGGCAGGCCGGGCTTGCCCGGCTGGCGGCGGCGTTCGCCGCGCAGCAGCTCGCGGTCTTCGATGATGTCGGCCCAGTAGTGGCGGCAGGGATTGGCCACCATCAGCAGCACCTGGCTGTGCCGCGCCAGCGCGGTGAGCGCTTCCAGCGTCTGCAGCGGCAGCGAGGAGATGCCGAACACCACGATGCGCCGCGGCAGCCGCGCGGGCCGTTCGGCCAGCGCCTGCGCGCGCGCGAGGAAGGCGGCGTGCACGGCGGCGCGGTGGCTGTGGCGGAACTCGCCGCCGACGTCGTCCAGCAGCAGGCGCCACAGCTGCGCCTGCCAGCGCTGGCCCGGCGGCAGCGGCGCGTGCCGGCCGCGCCAGTCGTCGTACAGCGCGTCGACGCCGCGTTCCCAGTCGGCCAGCCAATGCGCGCGATAAACCTGGTACTGGTCGAACAGGTCGGCGATGCGCGCGGCCAGTTGATGGCGCTTGCGCCAGTCCGGCTGCTCGCCGAGGAAGTCGCGCAGCGGGCGGAAGTCGGCGTCGTCCAGATGCCGCGGGATCAGCCGCAGCAGCCGCCAGGCCAGGCGCGACTTGTCGAACGGCGAGGTGGGCGGCACCGCATCGCGGCCGAGCACGGCGCGATAGGCCTCCCATAGAAAGCGTCCCGGCAACTGCACCTGCACCGCGGCGCTGATGCCCAGGCCGCCTTCCTGCGGCGGCCGCGCCAGCGCCAGCTTCAGCCACTGCGCGATGCCGTTGCTCTGCACCAGCATCAGCTCGTCTTCCAGCGGACGCAGCGGCGTGCGCTGGATCCAGGCGGTGAGCAGGTCGCGCAGATCTTCCAGGCGGTTGCCATGGATGACCATCAGGCCCGGTTCGATCGGCACGTCGAGGGGCAGGGCCAGGGAAGAGGTCATGCGGGAATTGTGGCGGACATCGGCGCGGCGGGCGAGTGGCGGCGGCGTGCCGTGGCGGCGTGCCCTGAAACGAACATCGCCGCATGCGGTGAGCATGCGGCGATGGGTGTTGCGGGTGAAGCTTGGCAGTGGGCCCACGCGTATTCGAGCGCGGGTGGTGCATTGTGCGCCAACGTACGTGGTCGGTGTCAACTACTTTAGTTGCGCAAGCGGTGGGCGACAGTGGCGGTTGCGGATGCCGTTGCGCGTGTACGGTGCATGCGCGCGACGGCATTCATGATCAGAACGTGTAGCGCGCACGCCCATACCAATACGCGCCGTTGACGCCGATCGGCGAGATCACGTCGTAAGGAAAATTGCCGGCGTAATTGATGTCGCTGTTGGAGCGCGTGGGGTATTGGTTGGTGAGGTTGTAGCCGCCCAGCGCCAGGCTGAAGCGCCCGGTCACGTGCAGTTCCGCTTCGGCATCCAGCTGCCAGCGCGCGGCATAGACCTGGCGCGGTTCGAAGCCGCCGCCGAAGTCGAACACGCGCACCGTCGAACCCTGCCGCGTGATGCGGCCGAGCAGGGACCAGCGCCGGTTGCTCCAGTTGGCGCTGAACGAACCGCGCTGGCGTGGCGCGGCGTCGGTGAGGGTGTTGCGCTCCTCGTCGCCGAACAGCACGTTGCCGGCGCCGGTCGCCGCCAGTTCCGGCGGCGTGGCGCGCACGCCGCGGATGTCGGTGTGGTTGCGGCTGTAGGCGAGGGTGAGCAGCAGCCGGCCGCCGGCCCAGGGCGTGCGGTAGTTGCCGACCAGCTCGGCGCCGCGCGTGCGGGTGTCCACCGCATTGGTGAAGAAGGCCACGCTTTGCACGCCGGGGACGCCGAAGTGCTGCAGGATGTAGTCCTCCAGGCCGGCGCTGTCGATGGTTTCGGACAGGGTGACGCGGTCGTCGATGCTGATCTGGTACGCGTCGAGGCTGAAGTCGAAGTGCTCGCCGAGCTGGCCGGTCAGCCCGAGGCTGAAGTTGCGCGACTTCTCCGGCTTCAGCGCCTGCGCACCCAGGCCGCGCGCGAGCGGGTTGTTCACCGACAGGATGCGGCCGGTGACCAGCTTGCCGTCGGCGCCGTAGCCGCTGGTGGTGGACTCGAAACCGATCTGGCTGAGCGAGGGGGCGCGGAAGTTGTTGGAGGCGGCGCCGCGCAGCGCGAAGCCCGGGGCGAATTCCCAGCGCGCGCTGAGCTTGCCGCTCCAGTTGCCGCCGAAGTCGCTGTAGTGCTCGTAGCGCGCGGCGGCGTCGGCAAAGAAATGGTCGGTGATGTCGCTGGATACTTCCGCGTAAGCCGCGCCGACGTTGCGCGACAGCCGCGCCGCATCCTGCGGCTGCAGGCCGCCGCCGGCCTGTGCTCCGACCGGTGCGTCAAGATAGGGGCCGACCGCGTACGAGGCCGGATCGCCGGGCAGGGTGCGGAACTGCTCGTGGCGGTATTCGCCGCCCAGCGACACGGTGACGTAGCGGCTGCCGGCGGCGAACTCGCGGTTGGCGTCCAGGTTGGCGCTGCCCTGATTGAAGCGGTAACTGCCGATATGGAACGAGGTGGGGCTGGCGGGACCGAGCGAGGCGTTGAGCGAATCGCGCAGGTCGTAGTCGAAGGCATTGCTGCCCCAGTTGAGGCTGCCGTCGAGATGCCAGTCGGCCAGCGTGCCGCGGACGCCGGCGGCGGTCTGCACGTCGCGGTTGCTGCCGACCGATTCGGGGCGGTAGCCGTCGGGGTAGATCGAGGTCACATTCGCGCTGCTGTCCGGATAGCGGAAATAGTTGTCGCCGATGGTGTGGCGCTGGGTGTAGGTGCCGAACCAGTACAGCCGGGCGTTGTCGCCCAGCGGCAGTTCGCTGTTGAGCCAGCCGCTGTAGTTCTCCGACTTCGGATCGCCCGCCGCATAGTTGCGCCGCCCGCGCAGCGCCAGGTTGGCGGGCGTGGGATCGGCCAGCCAGTCCGGCACGGTGTCGAGGCCCGCGCGGTTGGTGGCGTCGTGGTGGCCGGCCTCGATGCCGGCGCGGAAGAAGCCGGTGCCGGCCAGCCGCGTGCCGAACTTGGCGGCGCCGTAGCTGCTGTTGCCGTCGGTGATGGTGCGGTCGGCGGGGCTGAAGCGGGTGTGGTTGGCGCCGTAGCTGCCGGTGACTTCGCCGCCTTCGGGCGCGTCGTCCAGGATGATGTTGACCACGCCTGCGATGGCGTCCGAACCGTATTGCGCGCCGGCGCCGTCGCGCAGCACTTCCACCCGCTTGATCGCGCTGATCGGGATGGCGTTGAAATCCACCGGCGTGGTGCCGCGCCCGATCTTGGTATCGCTGTTGACCAGGGCCGAGGTGTGGAAGCGCTTGCCGTTGACCAGCACCAGCACCTGGTCGGGCGACAGTCCGCGCAGCTGCGCGGCGCGCACGTGGTCCGAGCCGCCGGAATTGGACTGGCGCGGGAAATTGAACGAAGGCAGCAGGTTGGCCAGCGCCTGGCCCAGTTCGCCGTTGACCGCGCCGGCGGCGCGCAGGTCGTCCTGGCTCAGCACGTCCACGGGTACCGGCGATTCCAGTGCGGTGCGGCTGCTGGCGCGCACGCCGGTGACCACGACCTGGTCCAGCGTGCGCGGCGCGGCGTTGTCGGCCTGCTGGGCCTGCGCGTGGACGGCGGACGCGGCGAGCAGCAGCGCCGTGGACAGGCAGGTACGGCGATACGTGCGGGAAACGATGGACATGCGGATTCCTTGCAGCGGGCAGCAGCGGGGCGCGCCGCATGGGGGTGCGGCGTCGAAGGTCTTGTCTGGAAGGCGCTGGATCAGCGCGTCGCGAAAAAAATCAGCGACAGCAACATCGCCGCATTCGGGCGGTACGCGGCAAGCGGCGTTGTCCGGCGGTCGTGATGGTCACGGCGAGGTTCGCGAAGATAGGGAAGGGCGCGTTGCTCCCGCGCCGTCCGGCATTTGTTGCATTGCGCAAGGTTCATGTCAATACTTCGTCACGAAACTTTCCGGGCGTACGACGGTTTATCCGTCTGGACGTCCAAACGACGACAGGGAATCCCTATGCAATTTCAGCGTGCGCTGGCGGCGGTGCTGGCTTTTGGCCTGGTGGCGGGTTGCGCCACGCAACCGCAGGCCACCGCCGGTGCGACCCTGCAGGGCGACCATGCGCATCCGGCTGCGACTCAGGGCTGGGTGGAGACGCGGCTGTATTTCGGCCTGGGGCTGGCGGACCAGCCGGGCAACGGCGTGAGCGAGCAGGCCTGGCGCGAGTTCCTCGATCGCGAAGTGACGCCGCGCTTTCCCGACGGGCTGAGCGTGATCGACGTCTACGGCCAGTGGCAGGGCAAGCAGCAGAGCACGCCCGAGCGGCTGCGCTCCAAGCAGCTGGTGATCGATTATCCGGACACGGCCGAGAACCGCGCCAAGGTTGAGGCGATCCGCGCGGCGTGGAAGCAGCGCACGGGTGATCAGTCGGTGCTGCGGGTGACGCAGCCGGCGGATGTGTCGTTCTAATCAGCGCATCAGGACATCACTTTGAACAATACCGCGACACGCCGCTGGCTGACGCCCGGCGACCTCAATGGTTTCCTCGGCCTGGTGGTGGACAACCTGTCCATCATGGCCTTCCTCGCCACCGCGCTGATCGGCATCTTCGGGTTCCCCGCCGACATCGTGTTCCTGCGCATGTTTCCCGGCACCGCGCTGGGCGTGCTGCTGGGCAATCTCGCCTATACCGCCATGGCGCGCCGGCTGGCCGCGCGGGTGGGCCGCGACGACGTGACCGCGATGCCGCTGGGCCTGGACGCGCCGACCAGCATCGGCATGGCCCTGCTGGTGCTCGGCCCGGCCTTCGTGCATTTCAAGCAGGGCGGCATGGACGAAGCGGCTGCCGCGCAGGCCACCTGGGAACTGGGCATGGCCTCGCTGGTGGTGATGGGCGTGCTGAAGTTCGTGCTGTCGTTCTTCGGCGGCGCGGTGCAGCGGCATGTGCCGCGCGCGGGGCTGCTCGGCTCGATCGCCGGCATCGCCCTGGTGCTGATGGGCTTCCTGCCGCTGGTGGAAATCATGAAAGTGCCGCTGGTCGGTTTCGCCGGCCTTGGCGTGGTGCTGTACGCGCTGGTGGCGAAAGGGCGCCTGCCGTTCGGCGTGCCGGGCGTGCTGGCGGCGGTGGCGATCGGCGCGGCGCTGTACTACGTGCTGGGGCCGCTGGGCTGGCTGGGCAGCGGCTATCACGCGCCGGCCGGATGGACCTGGCGCTTCGCGCTGCCGCTGCCGACGCTGAAGTGGCTGGACGGCATCGCCTACACCGTGCCGTACCTGCCGCTGATCCTGCCGTTCGGCCTGCTGATGGTGGTGGGCGGCATCAACGTCACCGAAAGCGCGCGCGCGGCCGGCGACGAATACCGCACCCGCGACATCCTGCTGGTGGAAGCGCTGGCCACCCTGGTCGCCGGTTTCTGCGGCGGCGTGGCGCAGACCACGCCGTACATCGGCCAGCCTTCGTACAAGGCGATGGGCGCGCGCAGCGGCTATACGCTGCTGACCGGCATCGTGATCGGGCTGGGCGGCGTGTTCGGCTATCTGTCCAACCTGGTGGAGCTGGTGCCGCTGTCGGTGCTGGCGCCGATCCTGGTGTTCGTGGCGATCGGCATCACCGTGCAGGCGTTCGAAGCCACGCCGATGCGCTATGCGGCCGCGGTGGTGTTCAGTTTCTTTCCGGCGATCGCGCGGATGGTGACGATCAAGCTGAGCGACCCGACTTACGTCTCGCCGCAGCGTTTCGGCGAACTGTTCAACCAGCAGGGGCACGGCATCGCGGAGCTGGCGGTGATCACCATCCTGGGCAACGGCTTCATCATCACCTCGATGGTGTGGGCCAGCTTCGTGGTGGCGATGATCGACGGCAAGAGCGGGCGCGCGGCACTGATCCTGCTGCTCGGCGCCGGCCTGGCCTTGTTCGGCTTGATCCATTCGGTGGATCCGGCGGGCGGCGTGTACCTGCCCTGGCTGCTCGATGCCGGTGCGCGCGCGCTGGTGTGGCAATTCGCCGGGGCTTATGCGGTGCTGGCGGCGGGACTGCTGCTGCTCAGCCTGCAGCGTTCGAAGCCATCGGCCATATGACATAGACCGCATGGCCGAAGTCCGCCACCGGAGACCCGTCAACGGCGGGTCTTTTTTTGCGTTCTGCATCACACGCGCGCAAGACGCAAGGAACCCAGGTCCGCACGGCGCAACTCATTGCGTCCGGAAATCGCTAGCCTAGGCACCGGAACGCATCTCTGCGGGCGTATCCTGGCAGGGACTGCCGCGCCGCAAGGCGAAGGGGACGGGATACCCGGCAGTCCGGTCAGAACGTTTTGCTCAAGGGGACATCGATGCTGCTCAATAACGCCGGACTGGTGGTGGACGACCGTGTCGTGCTGGCACCCGGTGAGCCTTGGGATATTTTCTTCTTCGTCGGCGAAATCGTCGAAGGCGCGCGCCAGGGGCATTTCGCCGGTGCCTATGCATCGATGCCCTATGTGATGCGCAAGCACGGGCTGGACTGCGCCAGGGCCATCCTGGCCAGGCGCCTGCCTTGGCGCCGCGGCAAGGCAGGCATCCGCTTCGTGGTCGCGCGCAAGGCGGGGCAGGTCCTGGGCGCGATGCTGCTGAAGGACGTGAGCCTCGACGACGGCGCACCCGCCGTGCTGCTCGAATACCTGGTGGTGGCGGAATCCGCGCGCCGCGCCGGCATCGGCCGCCTGCTGGTGGACTATGCGCTGCGCCGCGCGCCGGCCGGCGGCGTGGAATGCTTCTGCACCGACTTCTCGCGCGGCATGCAGCGCCTGCTCAAGCGGCAGGGTTTCGTGCGCACGCATCGCGCCAAGGAGATCCAGGTGAACCAGGACAGCCGGGTCGCGTTGCCGGCGCGGTTCCTCTGGAAACCCTGAAATAAAAAAGCCCGGCGCTGCCGGGCCTTTTTTATGGCATGCACGCCGATGCTCAGTCGCGCGCTTCGAGCGCCCGGTTCAGGCGCAGTGCGCCCAGCGTGCAGATCGCGCCGGACAGCAGGTACACCGTGACCGCGCCCAGGCCGAACTTGCTGGACAGGCCCAGCGCCACCAGCGGCGCGAAGGCGGCGCCGATCAGCCAGGCCACGTCGGCGGTGAGGGCCGCGCCGGTGTAGCGGAAGCGGATCGGGAAGTTCGAGGTCACCGTGCCGGCGGACTGGCCGTAGGACAGGCCGAGCAGGGCGAAGCCGATCAGGATGAAGGCGTCCTGCGCGGCGCGGCTGCCGCCGAGCAGCCAGGGCGCGAAGAAGCTGAACAGGCCGATCAGCGCGGCCAGCGTGCCCAGGGTGGTGCGGCGGCCGATGCGGTCGGCCACGAAGCCCGAGGCGATGGTGCCCAGGATGCCGACACCGGCGCCGACCACCTGGATCAGCAGCACCTGGTTGACCGACTGGGTCGAGCCCAGGCTGATCCACGACAGCGGGAACACCGTGACCAGATGGAACAGCGCATAGCTGGCCAGCGCGGCGAACGCGCCCAGGAAGATGTTGTAGTCCTGCTTGCGCAGCATCTCGAAGATGCCGATCGGTTCCAGCGCGCTTTCTTCCAGCGCCTGGGTGTACTCCTCGGTCACCACCAGGCGCAGGCGCGCGAACAGCGCCACCACGTTGATGGCGAAGGCCACGAAGAACGGATAGCGCCAGCCCCAGCTGAGGAAGTCTTCGCTGGACAGCTGGCTGTGCAGGAACAGGAACAGCCCGCTGGCCAGCATGAAGCCGATCGGCGCGCCGAGCTGGCCGAGCATGGCGTACCAGCCGCGGCGGCCCTTCGGCGTGTTCAGCGCCAGCAGCGAGGGCAGGCCGTCCCAGGAGCCGCCGAAGGCGATGCCCTGCAGCAGGCGGAAGAAGGCGAGCAGGGCGATCGCGCGCCAGCCCAGCGTGTCGAAGCCGGGCAGGAAGGCCATGCCCACGGTGGCGCTGCCCAGCAGGAACAGCGCGGCGGTGAGCTTGGTGCCGCGGCTCCAGCGGCGCTGGATGGTCATGAACAGGGCGGTGCCGAACGGGCGCGCCACGAAGGCCAGGGCGAACACCACGAAGGACAGCAGCAGGCCGTGCAGGCGGTCGCGGAACGGGAAGAACACCGACGGAAACACCAGCACCGAGGCGATGCCGAACACGAAGAAGTCGAAGTACTCGGAAGCGCGCCCGATCACCACGCCGACGGCGATCTCGCCGGGGGCGACCTGGGAGTGGCCGGGGGCGGGCCTGTCCTGGAGCGCGTCCTGGCGGGCCGTGTCCGGGGATCCGTGTTGGTCAAAAGTGCTCGACATGGCCATGCTTGAACTTGAGAACTGGGGTGGTTCGCGTAAGGATCGCACCGGCGGCGTTTAATCGCCATGAGACAAAGTGTCCTATTCCGCGGCGCAGCACGCGTAGGTTAACTTTCCGGGTCTCTCCCCATGCTTCTGCTCCCCTTCCGGCCCATGTCCTCCAAGGCTCTCCGCGGACTGCTGCTCCCCGCCGTCCTGTTGCTGTCGGGCTGCCAGACCGTGCTCATGT
The DNA here is from genome assembly GCF_012275375.1 of Dyella sp. SG609. Classification (GTDB taxonomy): domain Bacteria; phylum Pseudomonadota; class Gammaproteobacteria; order Xanthomonadales; family Rhodanobacteraceae; genus Dyella_D; species Dyella_D marensis. The sequence continues at coordinate 311,392 of NZ_JAAZQJ010000006.1, forward strand.
CGCCGTCCGGCGACATGGCCGTCCAGCAGCGCGACATCATCCTGATCTCGCTGGTGCTGATGCTGCTCATCGTCGTACCGGTGATCGGCCTCACCCTGTTCTTCGCCTGGCGCTACCGCGCGTCCAACCAGAAAGCCACCTACAAGCCGGACTGGGACCACTCCACCGTGCTGGAGCTGCTGATCTGGTCGGCCCCGCTGCTGATCATCATCGCGCTGGGCGCGCTGACCTGGGTGAGCACGCACAAGCTCGATCCGTTCCGGCCGCTGGAGCGCATCGCCGCCGGCCGCGAAATTCCGGCCGGCGCCAGGCCGCTGGAAGTGGACGTGGTGGCGCTGGACTGGAAATGGCTGTTCATCTATCCGGAGCAGGGCATCGCCACGGTGAACGAGCTGGCCGCGCCGGTCGACCGCCCGATCCAGTTCAAGATCACCGCCTCGACCGTGATGAACTCGTTCTTCATCCCCTCGCTGGCCGGCCAGATCTACGCCATGCCGGGCATGGAGACCAAGCTGCATGCGGTGATCAACAAGCCGGGTAGCTACGAGGGCATTTCGGCGAACTACAGCGGCGCCGGTTTCTCGGGCATGCACTTCAAGTTCCTGGGGCTCAGCGAAGGCGAGTTCGAGCAATGGGTGGCCAAGGCGAAGGATGGCGGCGCGCTCACCCGCGAAAGCTATCTGCAGCTGGAAAAGCCCAGCGAGAACGAACCCGTGCGCCGCTACGCCACGGTCGCGCCCGACCTGTATCCGGCCATCGTCAATCTGTGCGTCGCACCGGGTACGCCGTGCATGCACGAGACCATGGCAAAAGATGCGGCCCGCGCCGGCAAGCCGGCCGGCGAGCACGACATGCCGCACATGGAACACATGGAGCACTGATCGTGCGCCGTCCCGTCCGCCTTACGCATTGCGCCTTCCCGGGTGTCCAAGATGTCTGACCATCCCGATCTGACCAAACTGATCTTCGGCCGTCTCAGCTGGGACGCCATTCCGTTCCACGAGCCGATCCTGCTGGCCACCTTCGCCGCCGTGCTGGTCGGCGGCCTGGCGCTGCTCGCGGTGATCACCAAATACCGCCTGTGGGGTTATCTCTGGCGCGAATGGTTCACCAGCATCGATCACAAGAAGATCGGCATCATGTACATGGTGCTGGGCCTGGTGATGCTGCTGCGCGGCTTCGCCGACGCCATCATGATGCGCCTGCAGCAGGCGATCTCCTTCGGCGACAACCTCGGCTACCTGCCGCCGCATCACTACGACCAGGTCTTCACCGCCCACGGCGTGATCATGATCTTCTTCGTGGCGATGCCGATCGTCACCGGCCTGATGAACTACGTGGTGCCGCTGCAGATCGGCGCGCGCGACGTGGCCTTCCCCTTCCTCAACAACTTCAGCTTCTGGATGACCACCGCCGGCGCCGTGCTGGTGATGGCCTCGCTGTTCGTGGGCGAGTTCGCGCGCACCGGCTGGCTGGCCTATCCGCCGCTGTCGGGCATCCTGGCCAGTCCGGATGTGGGCGTGGACTACTACATATGGTCCCTGCAGATAGCCGGTGTCGGCACCTTGCTGTCGGGCGTGAACCTGCTGGTGACCATCATCAAGATGCGCGCGCCGGGCATGAAGCTGATGCAGATGCCGGTGTTCACCTGGACCGCGCTGTGCACCAACGTGCTGATCATCGCCGCCTTCCCGGTGCTGACCGCGGTGCTGGCGCTGCTGTCGATGGACCGCTACCTCGGCACCCACATGTTCACCAACGAGCTTGGCGGCAACGCCATGATGTACGTGAACCTGATCTGGATCTGGGGCCATCCGGAGGTCTACATCCTGATCCTGCCGATGTTCGGCGTGTTCTCCGAGGTGGTCTCCACCTTCGCCCGCAAGCGCCTGTTCGGCTACACCTCGATGGTGTACGCCACCATCGTGATCACGGTGCTGGCCTACCTGGTGTGGCTGCACCACTTCTTCACCATGGGCTCGGGCGCGAGCGTGAACTCGTTCTTCGGCATCACCACGATGATCATCTCGATCCCCACGGGCGCGAAGATCTTCAACTGGCTGTTCACCATGTACCGGGGCCGCATCCACTTCGAGCTGCCGATGATGTGGACAGTGGCCTTCATGGTCACCTTCGTGATCGGCGGCATGACCGGCGTGCTGCTGGCGGTGCCGCCGGCGGACTTCTCGCTGCACAACAGCCTGTTCCTGATCGCGCACTTCCATAACGTGATCATCGGCGGCGTGCTGTTCGGCGCGTTCGCGGCGATCAATTTCTGGTTCCCCAAGGCCTTCGGCTTCAAGCTCGACGTGTTCTGGGGCAAGTGCTCGTTCTGGCTGTGGGTGGTGGGTTTCTACTTCGCCTTCATGCCGCTGTACGTGCTGGGCCTGATGGGCGTGACCCGCCGCATCAGCCACTTCGAGGATCCCTCGCTGCAGATCTGGTTCCAGATCGCCGCCTTTGGCGCGGTGCTGATCGCGCTGGGCATCGGCGCCATGCTGATCCAGTTCGTGGTGAGCTTCCTGCGCCGCGACAAGCTGCGCGACGTCACCGGCGACCCCTGGAACGGCCGCACGCTGGAGTGGTCCACCTCCTCGCCGCCGCCGGCCTACAACTTCGCCTTCACCCCGGTGGTGCACGACGGCGACGCCTGGTGGCAGATGAAGCAGCTGGGCTGGCAGCGTCCGCTGTCGGGGTTCATCGACATCCACATGCCGAAGAACACCGGCGCCGGCATCATCCTGGCCGGCATCAGCACGGTGCTGGGCTTCGCCATGATCTGGCAGATGTGGCTGGTCGCCGCGCTGGCCTTCGTGTCCCTGCTGGCCGTGGCGATCGGGCATACCTTCAACTACAACCGCGAGTACTACATCCAGGCCGCCGACGTGGCCCGGGTGGAAGCGGCGCGCACCGAGGCGCTGGCCAGCCATGTCTGACGCGAAGTCCTACGACACCTACAACACGGCCGCCGCGCCGCTGCGGTTCCACCAGGAAACCGAGCATCACCCGGAGAACGGCACGCTGCTGGGCTTCTGGCTGTACCTGATGAGCGACTGCCTCATCTTCGCCTGCCTGTTCGCGGTGTACGGCGTGCTGGGCCGCAGCTACGCCGGCGGTCCCACCGGCGCGGAAGTGTTCGAGCTGCCGCTGGTGGCGCTCAATACCTCGCTGCTGCTGCTGTCGTCGATCACCTATGGCTTCGCCATGCTGGAGATGCAGCGCAAGCGGGTGAATCCCACCCTGGTGTGGCTGGCCGTCACCGGCCTGCTCGGCGCCGGCTTCATCGGCATCGAGCTGTACGAGTTCGGGCACTTGATCGCCGAGGGCAACGGCCCGCAGCGCAGCGCCTTCCTGTCCTCGTTCTTCACCCTGGTCGGCACGCACGGCCTGCATGTGAGCTGCGGCATCATCTGGCTGATCACGCTGATGGTGCAGGTCAAGCGCAAGGGCCTGATCGGGCCGAACAAGCGCCGCCTGTGGTGCCTGTCGATGTTCTGGCACTTCCTGGACGTGGTGTGGATCGGCGTCTTCAGCTTTGTCTACCTGATGGGAGTGCTGCCGTGAGCGCGCATACCGACGTCCATGCCGGACATGGCCACGATGAGCATGGCCATGGCGAGCATCACGAGCACGACGACGGCATTGGCCACGTCTCGCTGAAGGGCTACATGATCGGCTTCGTGCTGGCGGTGCTGCTGACCGCGGTGCCGTTCGCGCTGGTGATGAGCGGCGGCCTGAAGGATCCCAGCGCCACGGCGTTCGTGATCCTGGGCTTCGCCGCCGTGCAGATCGTGGTGCACATGGTGTACTTCCTGCACATGAACGCGAAGTCGGAGGGCGGCTGGAACATGCTGGCCCTGATCTTTACCGCGGTGCTGGTGCTGATCACGTTGAGCGGTTCGATCTGGGTGATGTATCACCTGAATCACAACATGATGCCGGCCCTGATGGATCCGCGGAACCTGCCGTGATCCCCGCCGCGGCGGCGCTGCCATGGCCAGGCTAGGCGCCGCCGATGCGTCCGAGCGCGGCCCGCGCGGGCCGCTCGCCTTGTCGCTGCTGGCGCTGTGCGCGCTGGCGGCGTTTGCCGGCTTCCTCGCCCTGGGCACCTGGCAGGTGCAGCGCCTGGCCTGGAAGCGCGAGCTGATCGCCCGCGTGGAGCAGCGCGTGCATGCGCCGGCCGTCGCCGCGCCCACGCCGTCCGAATGGCCCGCCGTCACGGCGGCCAGCCACGAATACCGCCACGTGCGCCTTGCCGGCGTGTTCCTCTACGAGCAGCAGGTGCTGGTCGCGGCCAGCACCGCGCTGGGCAGCGGCTATTGGGTGATGACGCCGCTGCGCCAGGACGACGGTTCCATCGTGCTGGTCAACCGCGGCTTCGTGCCGGCCGAGGCCTGCGGCCGCGACGGACGCTGCGCGCCCGGCCCCGCGGGCGAGGCGACGGTTACCGGCCTGCTGCGCACGCCCGAGACGAAAGTGTTCCTGCGCCATAACGACCCCGCGCATGCACGCTGGTACGCGCGCGACGTGCAGGCCATCGCCAGGGCGAGAGGGCTGGGTGCGGTGGCGCCGTTCTTCGTCGACGCGGATGCCGACCCGGCGCAGGCCGACGCCTGGCCGCGCGGCGGACTCACCGTCACCAGCTTTCCCAACAATCACCTGAGCTACCTGATCACCTGGTACGTGCTGGCCCTGATGGTGCTGGCGGCGGCGGTCTATGTGGGGCGCCACGAATACCGGCTGCGGCGGCGGGCGGGGTAGGGCAGGCGGGCTCAGAATCTTCGGTCATGGGCATTGACCTGCTGGTGAAGTCCCCGTATAGTTTCGCGCTTCCGGCGGGCGGTTAGCTCAGCGGTAGAGCACTGCCTTCACACGGCAGGTGTCACAAGTTCGATCCTTGTACCGCCCACCATCCCGATCGAAACACGAAGGCCACCCCCGCGGTGGCCTTCGCGTTTTCGCGGCGCCACCGCGCCCGCGCCTACAATGCCCCGGCTGACCCGTACGGATGACCGCCATGCACGAAGCTCTCGCCAACCTGCACCTGATTACGCTGACGCCGTGGAAAGTGATCGGCCTGCTCGGCACGCTGCTGTTCACCGCGCGCTGGTTCGTGCAGTTCTATGCCACCAAGAAGCAGAAGAAAGTGGTGGTGCCGATGTCGTTCTGGTACCTGTCGGTGGCTGGCAGTGTGTTGACGCTGGCCTATTTCATCTGGGGCAAGAATGATTCGGTCGGCATCATCCAGACGGCATTTCCGATGCTGGTGTCGATTTACAATGTGTTTGCGCATTTGCGGCAGCACAGGCCGGAGACGGTGCGGCCTGGGGGGCCGGAGGAGACCTGAGGTTGGGGGGGGGCGGGGTCGCTCGGTTTTCGCGGTGCGGCGACTTGGCCGCTTATGCAGCGGGCATTTCGGACGCCTGCCGGCGCCCGAGTCACTTTCTCTTTGCTGGCTCAAAGAGAAAGTAACCAAAGAGA
>NZ_JAAZQJ010000007.1 GCF_012275375.1 Dyella sp. SG609
GACGATATGCTGGAGCGCGATTCGTTTCGCGTGCACGGGCTGGTTCGCACCGACGTGCTGTCGTTCCATGCCGCTTGTCGCGCCCAGGCTTTTCCCGCGGCATGGGCCCCGGCGGCGAAAGCGCCGCAAGCGTGATGCGCTCCGGCCCGGGAGCATGCGAAACTCGATGTTCTGTGCATGCCCGAATCGAGCTACTGATGGAAAGCAAGCGCGTTGTACGAGCCGGCTTGGCCTTGACCTGCATCGTGGCCTTGCTGCTCGCGGGAGCTGCGCCGGCGGCATGCGCCGACGCGCCTGCAGCCATTCGCAAGATCGAATTCGCCGGGGCCGGCCAGGCGGCGCCGCAAAGCCATGCGGCGACCATCGTGGAGACACCCGCCGGACTGATCGCCGCATGGTTCGGCGGCAAGCAGGAGCGCGACCCGGGCGTAGGCATCTGGATGGCGCGGCAGCGAGCCGGGCGATGGTCCGCGCCGGCTGAAGTCGCCGATGGCGTGCAGGCGGATGGAACGCGCCTTCCAAGCTGGAATCCGGTGCTGTTCCGCAGCAGCACCGGCACGCTGATGCTGTTCTACAAGGTGGGGCCCGACCCGCAGCACTGGTGGGGCATGCTCAAGACTTCCCGTGACGACGGCATGCACTGGTCGGGGCCACGCCGGCTTCCCGAAGGCGTGCTGGGGCCGATCAAGAACAAGCCGGTGCAACTGACCGACGGCACCATCGTCAGCCCGTCCAGTACGGAGGGCGATCATTGGACTGTGCATTTCGAGCGCTCCACCGACGACGGCGCCACCTGGCGCATCGTCACGCCCCCGATGGGCACGCAACCCATCGAAGCGATCCAGCCGGCGCTGCTGGTACATCGCGGCGGCGAGCTGCAGGCCATCGGGCGCAGCAAGCAGGACAGGATCTTCAGCACCCGGTCCCGCGACGGCGGCCGCAGCTGGTCGCCGATGCGCCTGCTGGACTTGCCCAATCCCAACTCGGGTGTGGACGCGGTGGTTCTCGCCGACGGGCGCTCGCTGATTGTCTACAACCCTACCTTGCACGGCGCGCAGTGGTGGGATGGCCGCGGCCAGCTGTCGGTGGCGGTTTCCGATGACGGCGAGCATTGGCGCAAGCTGCTCGACCTGGAAAACACGCCGGGCGCCGAGTTCTCCTATCCGGCGGTCATTCAAACCGCCGATGGGCTGGTTCATATCGTCTATACCTGGAAGCGGCAGCGGATCAGGCATGTCGTGATCGATCCGCGGAAACTCGATTGAGGCGGATTCATTCCGGCCCCGCCGGATAATCGAAGATGCGCCAGGCACGCGCGGCGAGGGCCTGCGCCATAGCGCCTGCCCTCGCCCATGGTCATGCGGTCCGCGATCAGCGATCAGCGCGGGCACATGCGGCTCACCGCGGCATCCGATAAACCGGCGCCGATCAGCGGAGCCACCACGATGCGGTCGAGATCCGGACCGTAGCCGGTGGGATTGCCCAGCTGGATGGTGTTGGTTCCGGCCTTCAACGCCACCCGAAGCAGCGTCGGCCGCGGGTCGTCGAACGTGCTTCCATCCACGGTCAATGAAACCGGCGCGGCGTTATTGACCGTAACCGTCAGCCCGCGCGGCCCGTTGGTCGCATAATCGATTTCCAGCTGGTAATTCCCTGTCGCGGGAACGGTGACGTTCGAGAACGTCACCGTATTGGCCGGTCCATGGCCGACATTGCCGGCCTTGGACAAGCCCGACGCATAATTGCTGAAACCCGCGGTGACCGTTCCGCCCAGGCTGGCCTGCTCGGCTTCGTACGTGCTTGCCTGCGGCGGCACGGCGTCGCCGGCTCCGCTGATGACGATGCGGTCCAGGTCGGGCGCATAGCTGGTGGGGTTGCCGAACTGGATGCTGTTGTATCCCGCCTTCAGGCAAACCGGCAGCGTGGTGCTGGAGGGAATGGAAAAACTGCCGCCGCCGGAGTTGAGCGTCTGATAGGCGCCGCCATTGACCGTATACAGATAGGAGCGCAGGGCGAAGGTCATCGAATCGACCTGCATCAGGTAAACGCCTGCCTTGCGCACATAGACATTCTGGAACGTCACCGTGTTGTTCGTGCCCAGGCCCAGACCACCGACCTTTTTACCGTTGGAGCAGCCGGAACAATCGGCCACGGACGCACTGCCCGCGAGCGTGGCCGATGTGGCCGCGTAACTGGTGGAAGGCGTGGGCGGCGCATGGCCGACCCGCGCCGAGACTTTCAGCAACCGCACGCCATGTCCGTCCAGCACGGTGGAAAATGCGCCCGCGGGTGCGCCAAGCTCGGCCCTGGCCCACAGGTCGCGCACCTGCCGCACGCCATCGAGCCCGATTTGCCGCCACGGCAAGGTGACCACCGCCGGCGTCGCATTCATATTGAACAAAGCGACGTAATAGTTGCCATCGCCGAGATCGGAAATCCATACGGGCAGGTCGCCGCCGAGCACCTGCGTGGCCGGCTTGCCGGACTGGTCGACGGCGAGCACTTCATCCGCCGTGGCCAGCTGCTTGCCGAACGCATCGATCCGGGTCAGGTCGCCGCCGAGATAGATCGGCGCATTGGCCATGGCCCACAAGGTCATGGCAGAGCGCTTTTCGGCATGCGACAGGCCATCGAGTTCGCCATCGCCGATATCGAGCGAGTCCAGGTCGTTCCAGCCCAGCGCGGGGCCGCCCGCATGCTGCCAGCCGGGCAGATCGCGGAAGCGCTTGTAGATGCGCGACCAGTCCGTCAGCGTGGCGCAGCGGCTTTCGCACTCCACGTCGTCGTCGATGCGGCGTGCGTTGGAAAACTGCTGCCATACGCCGAGGTAATCCTGGTCGATTTCCCAGGAAACCGTCAGCCACATGGGGCGGCCGCTGTTCGCAATCGCCTTGGACCAGGCGGCGACATCGGCGCGGTTGTCGATATGCAGATCGTCGCTGTACGAGCCTGGCGTCACCGCATCGAGCTTGATGAAATCGACGCCCCACGAAGCGAACAGCGCAACCACGGAATCGATATAGGCCTGCGCGCCGGGCTTGGTGAAATCGATCTTGTAATGGTAAGGCGAGGTGCCGGGGCCGCCGAAGGCATTGCCGGCGGTGTATGGCACCGTGAGGATGTCCTGGATGTGATAAGGCGTGCCGAGAATGGGAGCGTTGGCCGTGACCGCGGGCTCCTCGACACCGGGTATCCAGTAAATGCCGGCTTTCTGCCCGTTCTGGTGGATATGGTCGATCAGCGCCTTGATGTCGGGAAACAAGACGGGATCGGGAGTGGGCCTGCCGTTCGCATCGAAGCCGCCATGCCAGCCCGAATCCATATTGATGTAGTTGTAGCCATGCGCCTGCAGCCCCGAGCTGAGCAATGCGTCGGATTGGATGACGACATTGGCCTGGGTAAGAAAATTGGGGTCGAGCGTCTGCTGGCTGAAACTGCTCCAGCCGAGATAGGGGCGCTGCGCCACGCCGTTGACTTGCGCGCCGACGCCGGCCGCCATGGCAAACATGCCCAATGCAATCGCACTGCGCGACCACAGCGACAGCAGGCCGCGTCCCTGCTGGCGATCTGCCGTTGTTGCCTGGCCGGATCGCGAATGCTTCGTGCCGTTGGAGACAAAGGTATTCATGAACTGGCGACGCTCCCTTCATGGGTTAGAGGACAGCCGCGCCTGACGGGCAGGCGCAAGCCATGCCCGGGCGGACAGTTAGGTGTACTCATGGATAGAAGGCGCGCCGGCAGCTCGCCTTCCAGGCATGCCCTGCACTCTCTGGAGCCGATCAACAGCCAAGCACCACCGATGAGGGCTGACGGATGGCGGCGCCGTCATCGGTGCAAACGCTGAAACAAGCCGCAAAGCCCTGGATCCGGGCAATTGTCATATAATATAACCTATGCCCGCTTCGCCGCCGGCGTCAAGGGCGGATGAGTGAAATACGGGCCGTCATCGCAAACCCGATGACGCGGGGACGGATGACCAGAGACATGGGACGCGATCACTCATGACCATCGAGCTCGACATCGATCCGCAGCAGCCCGCCCCAGAGCAGGCGGCTCGCCGGCGTTTCCTGAAGATGACCGGCACGATGGCCACGCTGCTGTCCCTGTTGAGCGCGCCGGGCATGGCCACCGCGGTGAGTTCGGCGGGCAAGCCACGGCGCATGCGCACGCCTTCGCTTCATGGCCCCACGCTGTGGTACGGCGCTCCCGCGTCCGAACAGAACGTCATTCAGGAGGGAACTCCGATCGGCAATGGGCGCATGGGCGCGCTCGTCGGCGGCGACCCGGCACGGGACTTCCTGTACCTCACCGACAGCTCCATGTGGCTGGGCGGATCGAACGGCACGCTCGATGCGGAGGGGCAATTCCCCTACGAGGCGGAGAATTTCGGCAGCTTCACCATGCTGTCCAAGCTCGTTATCGAAGTGCGCGATCACGGACTGTCAGGCATTGGCGACTACCGGCGCGAACTGGATCTCGCCAATGGCTATCTGCGGATTTCGTACCGCAAGGACGGCATCCGCTATCTGCGCGAGATATTTGCCAGCCATCCGGACGACGTCATCGCCGTGCGCCTCTCGCAAAGCGGTGGCGGCACCTGGTCGGGCGCCATCCACCTGCAGGGCACGCATGGTGAAGCCATGCAGTTGTCGCCGGAGACGGCAAGCAGCCATTTCAGCGGCACGCTCCGCAACGGCCTGGCTTATGCCGCTAGCGTCAAAGCTATCGCCTCGTCCGGTTCGGTATCGGCTGAAAACGGCGCCCTGCATTTTGCCGGCTGCGATGCGTTGACCATCCTGTATTGCGGAGGCACCAATTACACGCCGGATGCCGCGAAAGGCTATCTCGACAGCTCGATCGACTGCCTGGCGTGGGTGAGGCAGAACATCGAGGCGGCAGGTTCGCAGACGGCGGATGCTCTTCTGCACAGGCACATTGCCGACTATGCCGCCCTGTACGGCACCATGCAGGTCGACCTCGGCGCATCGACGCCAGCTCAGCGCGCATCGGACACCTGGACGCGGCTGCAGGCACGCGCGAAACCTGGCGCCGCTCCGGACCCCGAACTGGAAGCGGCGTACCTGCAATTCGGCCGCTATCTGACCATCGCAGGCTCGCGCGACCGCTTGCCCACCAGCCTGCAGGGGCTATGGCTGAGCGACAACGCGCCCGAATGGATGAGCGACTATCACAACGACATCAATATCCAGATGAACTACTGGCTGCCCGATCGCGCCGGCCTGCCCGGCTGCTTCGATGCGCTGGCGAACTATTGCCTGTCGCAGTACGAATCGTGGAGTGCGATAACCCGGCAGCACTTCAACGATCCGCGCAACGGCTTCCGCAATAGCTCGGGCAAGCTGGCCGGGTGGACGGTGGCCATATCCACCAATATTTTCGGCGGTAACGGCTGGTGGTGGCATCCGGCCGGCAGCGCCTGGCTGTGCAACAGCCTGTGGCAGCACTATCAATACACGCTGCAGCGGGATTATCTGGTCCGCATCTATCCCTTGCTCAAAGGCGCATGTGAGTTCTGGGAGGCACGCCTGCTCACCGTGCGCATCCCCGATCCCGCCACCGGGAAAGAGCGCGAGGTATTGATCGACGACTGCGACTGGTCGCCGGAGCATGGGCCAAAGGATGCAAAAGGCATCAGCTATGCCCAGGAACTGGTCTGGGATCTGTTCGCCAGCTATCGGGAAGCCGCCGCCATTCTCGACAGGGATGCGCGGTACAGCGCAGTGATCGGCGACTTGCAGGCAAAGCTCTATCTGCCCGAGGTCAGCAGCGAGAATGGCTGGCTGGAAGAATGGATGTCGCCGCATAGTCTCGGCGAACCCGGGCATCGCCACCTTTCGCCGCTGGTCGGTTTCTTTCCTGGCGATCGCATCACCGTGGACGAGAGTCCGCCCGCCTTGATCGAGGGAGTGACCCGCCTGCTCGATGCGCGCGGCATGACCAGCTACGGCTGGGCCTGCGCCTGGCGCGCCATCTGCTGGGCGCGCCTGAAAGATGCCGAACGCGCATATCAGCTGGTGATCGACAATCTGGCGCCGTGGCAGATCCGCGGGAACGGCACAGCGATGAACCTGTTCGACATCTACCAGCTGGCGCCGCACAAGAACATTTTTCAGATCGACGCGAATTTCGGCACGCCAACGGCGATGCTCGAAATGCTGCTGTATTCCCGCCCTGGCAGGATCGAGTTGCTGCCTGCCCTGCCCCGTGCATGGTCGGCAGCGGGCGAAGTCACCGGCATCGGTGCACGCCATGGATTCGTCGTGGACATGCGCTGGAAAGATGGCGCCGTCACTCACGCCACGGTGCGCAGCGTCGGGGGCACACGGACGCAGCTGAAAATCGGCACGCGCGTCCGCGAGATTTCGCTGCACGCCGGCGAGTCGATCAGCGTGACACCGGATTCGCCCTGAACTCATCGCGCAAGCAATGCTGCATCGCAGCTTGATCTCGCGGCGCGCCTGCCGGAGAGTCGCCATAAATCTTATTGTAAGATAATAAGATTCTGGGGCCGGATTTTTACGCACGAAACCGATCGATCGATAACCGGTGTGCACGTCGCTGCCCCCGTTTTGAGCAATGCCGCGGTCATGGCGGCGCGCCCTGCATCACGCGCAATCAGGCTCGGCAAACCACTCGCTCCAGCAACTCATCTACTTATTGGGGATAGGGAATGCAGCGACACATCCTGACCAGCTCGATCCATCAAGCCTTGTTCGCCCTTTCCGGCATCGCCTGCCTGGCCACCGCATTCGCGGTTCATGCGCAAGACGCCGCACCTCCTGCCGGCACCGCGGCGCCCGCACCGGCGCAGGCCCAGCAAGGCACGGATGCCGCCCCCGCGGACGGCAAGAAGAGCGTCACCCAGCTCGGCACGGTCAGCGTCACCGGCCAGCTCGCCGCGATCCGCCGCGCCCAGGCTATCAAGCAGGATGCGGTCAATGTCGTCGACTCCATCTCGGCGGAGGAAACCGGCAAGTTCCCCGATCCCAACGTGGCCGACGCGCTGCAGCGCGTGCCCGGCGTATCGGTCAATCGCAGCGGCGGCGAATCCAGCCAGATCGCCGTGCGCGGCTTCGGCCCCGAGTTCGTGGCGGTGACGATCAACAACCGCCCGATGGCCACCGCCTCCGGTTCGCGCGCCTTCAATTTCGACGTGCTGCCTTCGGAAATCATCAGCGTCGCCCAGGTCAACAAGACCTCGTCGGCGGATATTCCGGAGCTGGACATCGGCGGCGTGGTCAATATCCAGACCGCACGCCCGCTGGATTTCCACGGTTTCCATGGCGCCTGGAGCGCCGCTGGCGTCAACAGCAACCTGACCGGCGACTGGGAGGGCAAGACCACGCCCAAGGCGTCGGGCGTGTTCGGCTGGACCAATGCCGACCACACCTTCGGCTGGGTCGCCTCGGCCACGTACTACAAGCGCAAGGACACCCAGCTCAATACCCAGGCCAGCTCCTGGTACGTCAATCAGGACATCTCCACATCGACCGGGGCCAACGACACCCACGTCGCGGTGCCGGAAACGCTGGCCAGCAACGTCATCGACGAAACGCGCACGCGCAAGGGCCTCAGCGGCGCCATCGACTGGAAGCCGATCGACCAGCTGACGGTGCAGTTCGACACGCTGTATTCCAGCTACAAGGTCGACCCGCTGGAGCACGAGTTCGGCGAGTACGGCAACACGGGCGACATCAAGTCGATCACCACCGACGGCAACGGCACCGCGCTCAATTTCGTGCGCAACAGCTCCGGCCCGAACGTCATGGCGAACGACTACGTCATGTCGTACAACCCGAGCTACGAAAAGAGCACGCAGAACGGCCTCAATCTCGGTTTCGATTTTGACGAGTCGACCAAGCTCAGTCTCGATATCTCCAATTCCAAGGCCTGGAACAAGCAAAGCCCGAATGGCTACTTCCTGGTGATCGGCACCAAGAATTTCGGCACCAATCCGACCTGGACCAACAACGGCGACAGCCAGCCGCCGACGTATTCGAACATTCTTTCCACCACCAACATGGGCACCTTGAGCGCCCACTGCTGCAATGCGGGCGCGGGAAACAACGTCACCAACCAGGTCAATAACTACGAGCTCAAGCTGAGCAAGAGCTTCAAGGACGGCGTGCTCTCCCAGCTGGAGTTCGGCGGCCAGGTCACCAACAATTCGGTGAAGTCGATCAGCTGGGGCACGCCGAACGGCATCCTGTGCAATGCCTATTGCGGTTATGTCGTCAACGTTCCGGCCGATGCGGTGGGCGCTTATATCTATACGGCGCCCGACAAGATCCATGGCGTTTCCTCGCCGGGCATGCCGGCGCAGTGGATCCAGTACGACCCGCGCGCCTATCTGGCCTGGCTCGCCACGCCGGCGGCCTACAACCAGATCACCGACCCCGCCAAGCGCGCCGCCCTGCTGGCCGGCCTGGCCGCCAATGGCGGCACCTTCAATGCCGCCCCCAATCCGGGCAGCTACAACAAGGTGACCGAGAACGCGAAGTCGTTCTTCGCCAAGGCGGTGTTCGAAGGCTCGATGTGGGAGAAGCCCTGGGCGCTGGATGTCGGCGTGCGCTACCTCGACATCAATTCCACTTCGACGGCAGTCAACCAGCCGCCGATCAGCTATTACGTGGACCCGAACGACACCAGCAACGGCCAGGTCACCTACGGGCCGCTGGCGCCGCAGTCGGCCAAGGGCGGCTATCACAAGTGGCTGCCGTCGCTGAACTTCAAGCTCAGCCTGCTCGACAACCTGGTCTACCGCTTCTCCGCCTCCAAGACGCTGACCCCGCCCGAGCTCAGCAATCTTTACTACAACAAGAGCTTCGGCACGCGGCCGAACTCGCTGACCATCTCGCAAGGCAACCCGCAGCTCCAGCCCTACACCTCGCGCAACTTCGACATGGGCCTGGAGTGGTATATCGATGACGCCAGCTATATCGCGCTGGAAGGCTTCTACAAGAAGGTCAGCAACTTCAGCACGCTGGTGAGCACGCCGGTGCCGTACCTGACCAACCAGAATACGGGACAGCCCTTTATCTGGTCGCTCACCCAGCCGATCAACCTGAATTCGTCGAACATCTACGGCGAAGAGCTCACCGTCAATTACCAGTTCACCCACGTATTGCCGGATCCGTTCGACGGCCTGGGCGTGGCTTTCAACTACACCCACGTTTCCAGCAGCACCTCGCTGAGTCCGGGTGTGATCGCGACTTCGGGCAGGTTCGCCGTGCCCGGCATCGGCAATTCGGCCAACTTCAGTACGTATTATGAAAAGGGCCCCGTGCAGGTGCGCCTGGCCTACAACTGGCGCGGCTCGTATCTGGAGAGCATCTCCTATGGTTCGGGCGCGCAGCCGGCGACCCGCACCTCGTATGGCCAGCTGGACCTGAGCGCGAGCTATGAACTCAACAAGCATCTGTCGGTGTTCCTGTCGGGCACCAACCTGACCCATCAGCACCTTTACGACTACTCGGTCTATTCGAACCGGTTCCTCTATGCCGAAGCGGATGGCACGGTGTACACGGTGGGTGTGCGCGGCACGTTCTGACCTGCCGCTCCGAGTATCTGCACGACGAAAACGCCAGCGCGATGCTGGCGTTTTCTTTTATGGGTCTTGCCAGTGACTTATCGAGCGCGCTTCGCAGCGGCGCCAGGGTGCTTGCCGCGCGCCTTCTTCTGCGCGTCGACCTCGTGCGCAATCAGCGAGCCGGCCTCCGCGATAATGGCTTTCATCGCCGCGCTGGCGCGCGCTTCGTCGCGGTCCTTGATGGCGTCGAATACACGCCGGTGCGCCGGAATACTGGCCGTGTGCCCCTTGATGCGATTGGTGACGCGGATGGATATTTTCAGCGCCGTGGTAATCAACTCGTCCAGCTGCGCATAGAACGGATTGTCCGTCGCGTACAGCACGGCCACATGGAAGGCGACGTCGGCCTCCAGGTGGTCGTCCTTGCCCTGCCCCGCATCCACCATGCGCTGCAATCCCTGCTCGATGGCTTTCAAGGCAGCCGGCGTGGCATGCCTGGCCGCGAGCGCGGCAGCCTCCGGCTCCAGGCCCAGGCGCATTTCGGTGAAATGGCGCAGCAGATCGTGCGAAAACTTTTTCTCGAGCATCCAGCGCAGGACGTCCGGATCGAGCAGGCTCCAGCGCTCCGGCGGCTGCGCGGTAATGCCGCTGCGCGGCCTGGCCTGCAGCATGCCCTTGGCGGTGAGCATTTTCACCGCTTCGCGCGTAACGCTGCGGCTGGTCTGGAACAGCTGCGAGATCTCGGCTTCCGTGGGGAAGCTGCCGGCGTCGAATTTCCCGGCCACGATCGCCTGCCCCAATTGCTCCAGCACCTGCTCCGTCAGGGTAAGGCGGCGGCCGCGGCGCGAGCGATCGAACTTCGTGCTGATCTCCATGCCGGCGAGGCTAGCAACGCGAATAGCGCTTTACAATGAGGGCGATATGAAAACCCGGCCGCCGGGATCATCGGCCGCGCGGCTCCTGCATCAGCCGCGGGCCGAACTGGCCTTCTGCATATTGGTGCGCGATTCCTCGACCATGGCCAGCATCGCGCGGCGGGCCGCATCGGGCTCGCTGCGGCGGATCGCATCCAGCACTTCGCCGTGCAGCGGCAGTGCGTCCTTGAAGTTCCTGGCGGTGCGCGCGGACAGCGCGAAGAACGTGGCGAGCGCGCTCTCGATCACCGAGAACAGCGACACCATCAGCTCATTATTGGTGGCGCTCAGCACTGCCTCATGGAAGGCCAGGTCGGCATCCGTCCACTCATCCAGGTCGATGGCCGCTTCCATCGCCGCATAGGCTTGCTCGATGGACTGCAACTGCTCGTACGTGCGGTATTTCGCGGCGGCGGCAGCGGCCGACGGTTCGATCACCTCGCGCATATCGGCCAGCTTGCGCACGAAGTCCTCGGTCGGCATCAATTCGCAGCGCCAGGCCAGGATGTCGGCATCGAGCTGATGCCAGGCGCGCGCATCGCGCACGCGGGTGCCGACCTTGGGCCGCGATTCCACCAGCCCTTTCGCGGACAGTACTTTCATTCCCTCGCGCAGCGCGGTGCGGCTTACCCGCAGCTCTTCCGCCAGCAGTTCCTCGCGCGGCAGCAGCTCACCCGGTTTGATGCCGCCTTCGATAATGCGCCGGCCGAGTTCGTGGACTACATGGCCATACAGGCTGCGCGAGGAAGTAATGGAGGCCGAGGGGCGGCGCAGCGGGATCCGCGGGGACGGAGCGGAACGTTTGGTCATGGGGCGTGCGCCTCTGCGCGGCTGTCGAGCTAATTGTCACACAAGAAACTTTATCGCAAAGCCTCCAATGCGTGGAACTTGATTTAATAATCATACAAAATAACCAACGCACTGGCGACTCACACGCCAGCCGCCGCATAGAGACACGACATGATCGAATTGAACGGCACGGCGCTGGCGGCAGGTATCTGCCCATCGTTCGGCGGCGGCATGGCTTATCTGGACGCATGCATGGCCGGCAGCAGGATTCCGCTGCTGCGCCCGCTGCGGCCGCCCACCATGCCGGCGACGCCGTTCGAGCCGAACCGCCTGGCCTGCTATCCACTGGTGCCGTGGAGCAACCGCATCGATCACGGCGGTTTCGAGATGGAAGGCGTGCGCATCGCGCTGCCGCGTAACCGCGATGACGATGCCTGGCCGATCCATGGCACCGGCTGGCAGCGTGCGTGGCGGATCGAACGGCAGACGACGGAAGACATGCTGCTTGCACTGGAAGACGCGACACCAGGCGCCTATGCCTACGAAGCGCAGCAGCGCTATACGCTGCGCGGCGACACTCTCCGCGTGGCGCTGGCCGTGCGCAACACCGGCGGGGCGGCATTGCCGTTCGGACTGGGTCTGCATCCGTTCTTCCTGCATCACGGCGACGTGCGCCTGCGCGCCGCGGCGACTCAGGTCTGGCTCAACGATGGCCATTCGCCCATCCCGACCGAACGCGCGGCGGTGCCGCCCGCCTGGGATTTCCGCGACAGCCGCGAGTTGCCGCCAGCGGAACTCAACCATTGCTTCGTCGGCTGGGATGGCGATGGGACGATCGAATGGCCAGGGCTGGGCCTGGCGCTGGACATCGCTGCCGACGTGGATGCCTTCATTCTCTACACGCCGGCAGCTGCCGGCTTCTTTTGTTTCGAGCCGGTAGACCATGCCATCGACGCCGTGCATCGCCCGGGTGGCGCATTCGCCAACGGCATGACACGGTTGGCGCCAGGCGAACGGCTGGCTCGGCATTTCGCCTTCCGCGTGCGCCCGCTGGCCGCCGCTGCCACGCCGTTGCCCTTGATGCCATGAGGCCGCCATCCATGAACGCCACCGCCCACGATTTCACCGCGACCGGCGTGCCGCGCCTGCACGGCAAGCGTGCCCTGATCACCGGCGCGGGCAGCGGCATCGGCAGCGCCATTGCCGAGCTGTTCGCGCGCGAAGGCGCGGATCTCGCCCTGCTGGACCTCACCGCCGCCCCCGCCCGGGCGGTTGGCGAGCAGTTGGCGCAGGCCACCGGGCGCCACGTGATCGCGGTGGGCGCGGACGTCGCTTCATCAGAACAAGTGGACGCCGCGTTCGCCCGGGCGCTCGACGCCTTGGGCGGACTGGACATCCTGATCAACTGCGCCGGCGTGAATGTCTTCGGCGATCCTTTGCACACCACCGAACAGGACTGGCGCCGCTGCCTCGATACCAACCTCGCGGGTGCGTGGCACTGCATTCGCGCGGCACTGCCGTCGATGCTCGCAGCAGGCTATGGACATATCGTCAATATCGCTTCCGTTCACGGACACAAGATCATCCCAGGCGCCTTCCCCTACCCCGTCGCCAAGCACGGCTTGATCGGGCTGACCCGTTCACTGGGCATCGAGTACGCCGCGCGCGGCATCCGCGTGAACTCGATTTCGCCGGGCCTGATCATGACGCCCGCGGCCGAGCGCTATTTCCAGTCCTGCGCCGATCCGGAAGCGGAGCGCCGCCGCCAGGCCGAACTGCTGCCGTGCAAGCGCATCGGCCGGCCGGAGGAGGTCGCGTACGCGGCGCTGTTCCTTGCCGGCGACGAAGCCCGCTTCATCAACGCCACCGACCTGCTGATCGATGGCGGACGCAGCCAGATCTATCACGACTGAGCGTGCACCCGCTCAGTCGCCGCGCCCCGTCAATCGCGTCTCCATCGCCTCCAGCGCCACGCCGGAGGTTTCCGGCACGCGCCGCAGAATAAATACGAAGCCGGCCGCGCAGATCAGCCCATAGGTCCAGAAACTGCCCGCGGCCCCAAGGCGCGCATTGAGCCAGGGAAAGGTGTAGGTCAGCACGAAACAGGCCGTCCACAGCGAGAACACGCCCAGCGAGACGGCTTGTGCGCGGATGCGGTCCGGGAAGATCTCAGCCAGCAGGACCCAGGTCACCGGCGCCAGCGTGGTCGCATACACAGCGATCGCCGCGAGCACGAGCAGCAGCACCGGCAAGCCCATCACATGCGCGGCGTAGGTGCCGCCGATCAGCGCGTAGATCACCGCCAGCGCGCCCGCGCCAACCAGCATCAGCCGGCGGCGTCCCCAACTGTCGACCAGCTGCAAGGCAAGCACGGTGAACACCAGGTTCACCGCGCCGGTAGCGACGATGGATTTCAGCGCATCGTTCACGTCGAAGCCGGCCGACGCGAAAATATCCTGCGCATAGTTGAAGATCACATTGATGCCGCACCATTGCTGGAACACCGCCAGCACCACGCCGATCGCCAGGATCGGCCGCAGTTCCGGCGCCCACAGCGAGGCACGGCCGCCACCCACCTTGCGATGATCGTGTGCCGCGCGAATCGCAGCCAGCACGTCGCGTGCGTAATCCGCACCACCGATGCGCTCCAGCACCGATGCGGCCTGCGCGTCGCGGCCGCGGCGGCTCAGCCAGCGCGGCGATTCGGGGATGGTCAGCGCGAGCAGCAGGAACAGCACCGCGGGCACGCCGCCGGACAGGAACATCCAGCGCCAGCCGTGCTGCACGTTCCACGACTGCAGCAGCGCCGCGGCATCCATCTGCGGCGGTACCGGGCGCGCGATCCACAGATTCACCATCTGCGCGAGCAGCACGCCGATCACGATGGTCAGCTGATTGACCGCCACCAGGCGGCCGCGGCTCGCCGCCGGACTCACTTCGGCGATGTACATCGGCGACAGCCCCGAGGCCAGGCCGATGCCCATGCCGCCGACGATGCGGAACGCTGCGAACGCGAATGCACTGTTCGCCATGGCGGCGCCGATCGCGCTGGCCACGAACAGGATCGAGGCCACGATCAAGGCAGGACGCCGGCCATGGCGGTCGGCCAGCATGCCCGCGCACATCGCGCCGGCAATGCAGCCGACCAGGGCCGAACTCATCAGCCATCCCGACATCGCCGGATCGTGCACGCCGAAGTAAGCCTCGTAGAACGGCTTGGCGCCACCGATCACCACCCAGTCGTAGCCGAACAGCAGGCCGCCGAGCGCCGCCACCAGGCAGATCAGCCACAGATAGCGGGTGGGTGCGGCGATGGCGTGCTCGGGCTGCGCTCCCGGCGTCGAGAAATCACTATGCATGAGGCATCGCTTCCGCGGATGAGGCGCGCGGTAAATTGTCATACAAGTAGACGGGATGCAAATGCACTCCAGGGCTTGCGTGCTGCGGAGTGCCTTGAGAATTATCATACAATATGCTTGCATCCCGCTTCGACTCGAATCGGGGAACGGCGAGTGATGCGACATTCCATGGGCAAGGCGTACAGCGTGGCGCTGGTGCTGGGTTTGCTGTTCGGCGCAGCCGCACCCGCTGCGGCAAAGGCGGCAAACACCGCGCCGACGATCCGTTACGACGCCGCACATAAGCTGTTCCGCATTGACGCGGCACAAGTCACCTACGCCTTCGGCGTCGACCCCGACGGCATGCTGCAGACGGTCTACTGGGGCTCGCGGCTCGCCGCCAACGATCCACTGGTTCCGGCCCGCGTTTCTCCTGGCCATGCTTCGTTCGATTCACCCGGCAGCACCTCGCCGCAGGAATACGCCGGCTGGGGCGGACGCATCACCATCCAGCCGGATCTCAAGGCGCATTTCGCCGATGGCAACCGCGACCTGGTGTTGCACTACGCCGGCCATCGCATCGATGGCGACGCACTGGAAGTGGAGTTGCGCGATATCCGCCTCGACGTATCGGTGACACTGCGCTACACCGCCGATCCAGCCACGGGCATCATCGGCCGCTCCGCACGCATCGAGAACCATACCGCGCAAGCCATGACCGTCGACGAGGCATCGGCAGCGAGCTGGAACCTGCCCGCCGGCGACAACTATTCGCTGCGCTACCTCACCGGCGCCTGGGCGCGCGAGTGGCGCCTGCAGACCCGCGCGATCGTGCCGGGCGCCATCGAGATCGGCAGCCGCCGCGGCAGCACGGGCGACCAGAACAACCCGTGGTTCGCCATCGAGCGCGGCGGGCAGTGGAACGAAGAGCATGGCGAGGTATGGTTCGGCGCCCTCGGCTGGAGCGGCTCCTGGCGCATGCGCATCGACCAGGACGTGCTGCACCAGGTGCGTATCACCGGCGGCTTCAATCCGTTCGACTTCGCTTATCGACTGGCGCCCGGGCAATCACTGCAGACGCCGGTGTTCTACGCCGGCCATACGGCTGACGGTATCGGCGAAGCGTCGCGGCTCATGCACCGCTTCGAGATCGATTCGGTACTGCCCGCACGCGCCGACACCAAGCTGCGGCCGGTGCTTTACAACTCCTGGGAAGCCACCGAGTTCAAGGTCGACGAAGCCGGCCAGGAAAAACTGGCCGAGGCCGCGGCCAAACTCGGCGTGGAACGCTTCGTGATCGACGACGGCTGGTTCGGCGCGCGCAACAGCGACCATGCCGGCCTGGGCGACTGGACCGTCAACCGCGACAAGTTTCCGCATGGCCTCACGCCGCTGATCGGCAAGGTGCACGGCCTGGGCATGAGCTTCGGCCTGTGGGTGGAGCCGGAGATGGTCAACCCCGACAGCGATCTGTATCGCGCGCATCCGGACTGGGCCCTGCATTTCGACGGCCGCCCGCGCAGCGAAGGCCGCAACCAGCTCGTGCTCAACCTGGCGCGCAAGGACGTGGCCGACTACGTCTACGGCGTGCTCGATCGCCTGCTGTCGGAAAACGATATCCAGTTCCTCAAATGGGATTACAACCGCAACTGGACCGAGCCGGGCTGGCCGGAAGTGGCGCCCGAGGAGCAGCAGAAGGTCTATGTCGCCTTCGTCGACAACCTGTACGACATCATCCGCCGCCTGCGCGCGCGGCACCCCGGCGTGGAAATCGAATCCTGCTCCGGCGGCGGTGCGCGCGTGGACCTGGGCATCATGGGCCTGACCGACGAGGTGTGGCCGTCGGACAACACCGACCCATCCGACCGCCTGTCGATCCAGGACGGGTTTACCTACGCCTATGCACCCGGCGTGATGATGGCCTGGGTCACCGGCTCGCCGAATTGGGTGAACCAGCGCAGCAGCTCGCTGGACTTCCGCTTCCTGTCATCGATGCAGGGCGGATTGGGCATCGGCGCGAATATCCTCGAATGGACGCCGGAAGAAAACGCCACCGCGCAGCGCTACGTGGCCGAATACAAGCGTATCCGCGCCACCGTGCAGCGCGGCCTGCTGTACCGCCTGCTGTCGCCGCGCGACGACTCGCCGCGCTCGGCCACCGCGTCGGTGGCGGCCGACGGCCGCCAAGCCGTGCTGTTCGCATTCCAGCGGCAAGGCCATGAAGCGGAGGCCTACCCTGCCCTGCGCCTGCGCGGGCTGGATCCGAAGGCGCGCTATCGCTATCGCCTGATCCATGGCGAAACCGTGGAAGGCACGCCGGCCGAAGCCAGCGGCGCGTATTGGATGAACCAGGGTATCGAGCTGAAAATCCGCGGCGATCTGCAAGCGGCGGGCGTGGTGTTCGAACGCGTGGGGGCTTGATGGCCGGAAGCAGGCTGGCCCTGCACTCAACGCGCCGGCCCGCATCGCACGGGCCGGCGCTTATTCAGCGGATCAATGCTCGATCAGGCTGAGGCTGGTGCGGTAATACGAATCGCTGGTGTATGGCGACTTGCGTCCGATCCCCAGCGACACCGACACATTCTGTCCCGCCGTCAGATTGCTTAGCGGGAAATAATGCGTGGCGATAATCCCGCCCGGGCACCAGTTGCGCGGATTGCTGCTGGTGTTGTTCTGGAAGATGCCCGGATTGCCATCGGGGCTGTACTGCGCCAGATCCGAGCAGTTCACCGCGGTATTGAGGCTGCCGACCTGGGTGCCGTTGACGGAAACGGTGACCGTGGTGTTCGAGTATTCCTCGCCGCCGCTGGACGAGCCGTAAGCGCCGATCACCAGGGCCACGTCGCCGCTCTTGTGCGCGACGCTCTGCGTGGTGGTGCTGGCATTGACCTGGTTCGTGGTCTGGTTGGAGCCGGACAGCATGGTGTCGATATGGCGGTCCAGCACCGTCTGCACCTGCGACGACACCAGGTCCAGCGAATAGGTGAAGCCCACCGCCTTGAAATCCGTGCTCAGCCCGCTGTGCGAATCGCAGGGGTCGCCGCCATACGGATTGGAGCCGCTGCCGATGCCCACCCAGATATCGCGGTCCGGATCCGACATGGCATCGGCATACGAAGACAGGTCGCCATCGTTATAGACATAGGTGGCCTTGGTGCCGCGCCAGTAATCGCTGAAGGGCGTGATGAAATCCTGCAGGGTGATCCGCGGCGTGGTGGCGACCGGCGCCTGGCCCTTGGGCATGCTGATATAGAACACGGTGCCGATGCGGTCGTAGTTGTCGCACTGCGCGTGATAGGTCACCCGCGCGCGCAGGTCGTCGCCGATCAGTGCCTTCTCCGTATCGCTCAGCTTGCGCGCGAATTCGGTGCCGCGGTTCCACATCAATACGCCGGATGGCGGCGTATAGCCGGCCGGGTCGGTGCTGGTGTAGATGCCGTACATCGGAATGCGATCGAACACCGCGATCGATCCGCCCGGTTGCGTGCCATTGCCGTTGACCTGGAATTCGTAGATGCGCGCGGCCGTATCGGTGGTCTGCGTCGGCGTGGTGATATTGAGCCTGGCGTAGCGCGCGGTGGATGGCGTGATCGTATGCGTACTGGTATTGGCGGTGTTGTTGCTCACCGTGACCACCGTGAACCAGTTCTGGCCATCCTGCGACAGCTGGATATTGAAGGCCTTGGTGTTGTAAGTACTCGATTCGCCGCCGGCCCCCGCATGGGCGATGGTGAAGCTGTCGACGGTAACCAGCGCACCCAGATCCAGCTGCAGCCAGCGGCTGGAGGCCTGCGTGCAGAACTTGTCGTAGTTGCCGAGGTTGGTGCTGCCGTTCACCGCGCGCTGCGGACCTTCGGTACTGCCGCACGGAGTCGAGCCCGTGGCCAGATGATTGAGCGCGAGATTGACATCGGCGGCTGAGGCCGAGGATGCGGACGATACCCAGAGCATGGCGGCGGCTACCGCCAGCAGGCTATAGCGATATGGCGGGCGCCGGTGCGTGGCGCTTTGCTTGGAGCGACGGACTTCAGGCATGCGATTGACGACCATCTCGATTTCCCTCGATGCGGGTGCCGACAGCGCGGCACGATCATTCCCCTGAGCTGCGCCCGCTCCGCGGGCGACCTGACGACATGCAATCAAGAGCTGCGCCGATCACGCCCGCGTGGGCGTGACCGGTCATGCGTACCGCTACTTTTTTCCCTGCCGGGCCGCCGATGTGCAAAGCCGCTGGCGCCGTGAATGTTCACTCGCGAACGGATAGTTCATATTTACTTGGATCGAGGCAAGTTGCGCTGCGATAGGAGAATTTCCTATTTGTCGGACGATGTAAGGCACGTGCCGTCATGGCCGCCAAAATTTATTTGGCCATCCGCGAAAAAGATTCGACTTACCCGGGCGCCGTGGCGAACGCAGACTGCCCCGCATTGCCACGGAGCCTCTTTATGCAGTCCCTTGTCTCGCTTTTTATCTGGGCGGCAGTCGCCAGCTCTTCCGCCGCTGCGGTTTCGAATCCATCCGCTGATGAAGCCGCGATCCGCGGCGCCGTCGACGATTATTTCCGCGCCAATGACCAGAGACGTCCGGATCTGCTTTATCAGGCGTTCCAACCCAGCCTGGTGATGTACAGCGTTAAGCCGGACGGCTCGTTGACCGGGCTGGATCTGGCGCGATGGGCGGCGAGGCTTGCCGAGGCTTCATCGGTGAAGCCCGCGCAGAAGCGCAGCATCGAATGGCTTGAAGTACATGGCGACGCCGCGAGCGCGGAGACGCTGAGCGTTTTTGAAGACCATCAGTTCCGCGACTTTCTATCCCTGCTCAAAGTGCAGGGCCGCTGGCGCATCGTGGGAAAGGTTTATGCAAGCGAGCCCGCCGGCACCGCCGCGACTGAAAATCCACCTGACGTCCAGGCCGTGCGTGCGCTGATCGAAGCCCAGTTCCAGGCCATGGATCGCCAGGACGGCCAGCGCCTCGCGCCGCTGTACGACCCTCGCGCACTGAGCTACTCCGTCACCCGCGGCGAGCTGGTCGCGGTGGCCATCGGCGAATGGGTGGGCCGCTTCGACGAAGCGGCGGCACGCAAGGAGTTTCCGCAAGGCGCAGTGCGGACGATCGACCGTGTGGTCGTGCGCGGCCATGTGGCGTGGGCGCGATTCAGCCATCGCATGGGCAAGCGCGTGGTGGTGGACAACGCGCTCTTCGCCAGGGTGCATGGAAAATGGCAGGCGGTGAACCTGACCTACGTCGTAACCACGCAGTAATCCGGCGCTGAAGGCGCGCCATGCACAGGCATGGCGCGCCAACCATCAGGCTTACTTCTGATCGGCCCCGAACTTCGCGCTCACGCCGCCGTTGAACGGCGTCGGATCGCTGGTGACCAGGCAGTTGTAATCCTTGCCCTGATTGAGCACCAGGATCGAGGACTTCGCGCCCTTGAAGTCCGTGCCCATGGAGTACAGCACATAGGTATCGGGCAACGCCGTGGGACGGAACGCGCCGAACGCGTACTGCCCTTCGATGCCCAGCGGCGCCAGCTTGATGGTGAGCATCACCGGCTTGGTGGCCACCGGCGACGGCAGCATCGACGAAGCACTCATGATCAGCGACTGCGGGTCGACCGAGTAGCGCGTGGTGACGGTAATGCCCAGATAGCGGGAGTTGGGCGACGAGACCTGCTTGCGGCAGGCGGCGATATCTTCCGGCTTCGTATCGGTCTGTCCGTTCTGCAGGGTCGCGAAGACGTGCGTCAGCTTGACCTTGGCCGTGCCGGTGACCGGCGCCGCGAAAGCAGCACCCGCAGCAGCCAGCGACAGCGCGCCGCAAGCCAGCAGATAAGCGAGGCGATTATGTTTAATGCGCATATGGGCTATTTCCTTGTTGTTGAACTGCTGTTATCGGCTCTATTTCGATGATATTCGAGCGATCGCAGGCCCAGTGCACCGACCGTCTCATTTGCCCGCCTGCCGGGTTTTGCGGAAAGCAGGCAGTCGCAGCCGATCGGACTTTTCTCCGATCGCCGCAAAAGCACGATGAAAACACGCCAGCGCAGAGCCAGAGTCAGAGTCAGGCCAGCCAATGGAAATACCAGATGGGCGCCGGACGATCCGGCGGCCATGATGCAATGCAGAAAATGGCCGATCCTGGCCGATGAAAATAAGTTCCTGGATTCCCCGAAAAGCGGCGGCGACGCTATCATGCAAGTATGTGCAAATAGCGTGAATAATCGAGCGGGAGATAAAACCCCATCCCGAAATAGTCGAATCGCGAAAAGCCTCTTATATGGTCGACCCGATAACCAGGGTGGCGTGCCGGTCAAAATCGCAAAACTTCTCGATACACCGGCGTGGCGAATCGCGCCCGGCTAGCTCCGGCGATACCGCCCCATCTTGAATTCCGTGCCGCAGGTTTCCATCGCACACCAGCGCCTGCGCTGGTTCTTGCTGGTATCGAAGAACAGCCAGCCGCAGGTGGCGGTGTTATCGCAACGACGCAGCTGTGCCACCGACGGCCCGTTGAGCAGATCCAAGGCATCCAGCGCGATCCGCTGCAGCGGCAGCAGCACGTCGCGGGCATCGCTGCGCCAATGCATCCTGCCGTCGGCGCCGAGCACCTGATTGGCCCAGGCGCGATGCAGCCAGCGGTCGACGCCCTGCACTGCCTCGTCCGCCGGCACCACGCCATCGATCCGCGCCGCCAGCAGCGCATGCAGGTGATCGCGCAGCGGCCGCAGCTTGCGCATCAAGGCAGCGCGCGGCCCGGCGCCCGCAGGCGCGGCGATGTTCTCTCCGGGGCGAATGGCGCCGGCACGCCGGCACCATTCGATAAAGCGCTCGGGATCGGCGATGTAATCCTCGGCCGGTACGGCGTAGCGGTCGTGGATGGTATTGACGAAGTCCAGGCACAGACGCCCTCCGTCCAGCCGGACGGTGGCCACCGGACGTGGTTGCGGAATGCTGTTTTCGATCGGCATGGAGCGCTGCTGTCTCTGGCGGCAAGAACTTGACGTTACCGTCAAAGTTAGTTTAGACAGTAGCCCGCCGTGGAATCAATCCGGAGAGTGCAGATGGGCAGCGCAACCGCGTCCAACGAGTCCGCCACCGCTCGTGGAGCGTCCGGTACGCTGCGCCGCGTGCTGGCGATCTGGATCGTCATGGCCAGCCTGCTCGCACTGATCGGCACCACGGCGGTCATCGCCATCGGCGGCCGGGCCGACCCTGCCGAGGTGCGCGCCGCCTCGCCATTGCTCGGCGGCCCATGGCGATTCCATCTGGGCGACGATCCCCGCTGGGCTGGTGCCGGCGTCGACGACAGCGCCTGGGAAACCATGGATCTCAGCGCGCCGGCAAGCAGCATCGATGGCGACGTCGGCCTGCCCAACTACGTGCGCGGCTGGATGGCGCACGGCCACCCCGGCTATCAAGGCTATGCCTGGTATCGGCGCACGGTGGCGGTGCCGGCGGGCGATCGCGCCTGGGATATCGTCGGCCCCACTCTCGTCGAGGATGGCTACGAGCTGTACTGGAA
The DNA here is from genome assembly GCF_012275375.1 of Dyella sp. SG609. Taxonomy (GTDB): domain Bacteria; phylum Pseudomonadota; class Gammaproteobacteria; order Xanthomonadales; family Rhodanobacteraceae; genus Dyella_D; species Dyella_D marensis. The sequence continues at coordinate 22,116 of NZ_JAAZQJ010000007.1, forward strand.
CGGCAAGCTGCTGGGCGGATCGGGACGGATCGACGCATCGCCCAGGGTGGTCGGCACACGGCCGCTGATCTTCGCGCTACCCGCCGACGCCGCCGGCACCCGGGGCGTGCTCGCCATCCGCACCTTCATGCAACCGGGCAACGACGCCAGCGCCGAAAGCGGCGGCATCCACGTCGCGCCGACGCTGGCGCCGCGTCCCGAGAGCTACGCGCTGTACCGTGCGGAATGGTGGCGCAGCATTGCCGGCTACATCGTCGAAGCGGTCGAACCGCTGGCGATGTTCGCGCTGATCGGCCTGGCGCTGGCGATCCGCAAGCGCAGCAGCCATCCGGCTTTCATCGTATTCGCCTGCATCGCGCTCGCGCTTTCCGGAGTGAAGCGCCTCGACAACGCGATCGTCTCGTGGACCGACCTGATGAGCCTGCCCACTTACGCATGGCTGTCCAAGGTGCTGTGGACGCCACTCAGCCTCGCCGCCTGGGCGCTGGCCTGGAACCGCTGGAACGCACGCGCGTCGCGCGCCATCGATGGCGCGATCCTGCTGCTCACCCTCCTGGGCATCGCGGGCGCACTGATGAAACTCGCTCCGATGACGCAGATCTTCCGGCTCGGCGTACTCGCCCTGTTCGCGGTGATCGCCGTGCGCATGATCCGCCATGGTCCCATGCGCAGCCTGGCCATCGCCACGCTCGCCGCCATCCTCGTCTCGCAATACGCGGGCGAACTGGGCTCGCTCGGCGTGCCCACCATCTGGTTCCCGTTCGGCATCGGTGTGACGCTGACGCAGTACATCTATGCCATCGCCATACCGTTGCTGGCCGTACTGATCGTGTGGACCACGCCATCGACCAAGGCACGATGACCCAGGCCATACGGCCACGCCATAGCCACCATTTCTTGCGAATGGCGCTTCCCATCGCTTGAAGGCGCTTCACCCGCCGATCACGCCCCAACTCACGTCCGCGCGCTTTGCCGCGTACTGAAAAGGTTTACTTCGCGCGCTGTCACGCCGCTGTTGCTGGAAAGTCACCAGGTGCCGCCAACCTGCGCTGCTTTTCATCCAACAACCAGGAGTAGATCCATGCGTGGACGACGTGTTCTGGCGAAATTACCTGCGGCGACGGCGCTATTCGCGCTGGCTGCCAACCCCGCCTTCGCCGCCACCAGCGGCAACCTGATCGTGGGCGGTGACGGCGAGGCGGGCACCTGCACCACCGATTGGTCGGCGGTCACCACGGTGCCGGGTTGGACGGTGACCCAGGGCAATCCGTCCGTGGCCTGCTACAGCATCGGCAGCTTCAGCACGCCGGCTGGCGCAACGCCGGGGCGTGCCTTTATCGCGGATGGCCCGTATGGCGACTCGGCGTTGCGCCAGGTGGTGGACGTGTCGTCGGCGGCTGCGGCGATCGATGGCGGCGGCGTGAGTTTCAATCTGTCGGGTTGGCTTGGCGGCTACGGCGCCTATAACGGCCAGGCCGTGCTGACGGCCAGCTTTCTCGATGCCGCGGGCAAGCCGCTGGGCAATCCGGCGCAGTTGTCCGGCGTGAACGCCTCGGCACGCGGCAGCCAGAGCGGATTTCTTGCGCGAGCCACCACCGGCGCCGTGCCGGCCGGCACGCGTTCGATCGCGGTGCTGCTGCAGTTCACCGACACCTCGGCCTCCTACAACATCGGCTATGCGGACAATCTCTCGCTGACCTTGTCCACACCGGTCAATGCACCTTCGCTGCGACCGCCTTCGTCCAACGTGCCGGCCTTCGACCATGTCTTCGTGATCATGATGGAGAACACCGACTACGCGCAGGTGATCGGCGACACCACGAACGCGCCCTACATCAACAGCCTCGCCAACCAGGGCGTACTGCTGGTCAACCACAGCGGCGTCTATCACCCCAGCGACGAGAACTACCTGGCCATCGCCGGCGGCGACACCTTCGTCAAGGGCGCCATCTACTACCCCAACATCCACGTGACGGCGTCCAGCATCGCCGACGAAATCGAGGCCAAGGGCAAGACCTGGAAAGCCTACGAGCAAGGCATGGGCACGCCCTGCAACACCAGCAACAACAACGACAGCTACTACGAGCCGGACGACGCGCCGTTCATCAACTTCAGCAATATCGCCTCCGATCCCACGCGCTGCGCCGCCCATCTGGTGGACACGAACCAGCTGAGCGCCGACCTGCAGTCCGCCGCCACCACGCCCAACTTTGCCTGGATCGCCGCGGACGATTACTACGACGGCGAAGCGTCGGGCAACGGTTCCGCCACCAGCCTGAAGACACAGGACGGCTGGTTGAAGCAGACCCTGCAGCCGATCTTCAACTCGCCGGCGTGGACGACGCAGCGTTCGCTGGTGGTGCTGACCTGGGATGAGTCGGCATCGAGCAGCGGCAACCATATCGCCACCGTGCTGCTCGGTTCGCAGGGTCTGGTGCGTGCGGGCAAGACCAGTAACGCCAGCTACAACCACTACAGCATCGGGCGCACGATCGAAGCGGCATTAGGCCTCGGTGCGCTGACGGCCAATGACCAGTATGGGCAGCCGATCAACGACGCCTTCGTCGCGACTTCCGGTACGGGCGCTGCGTCGTTGTCGACGACCATGCCGTCGATAAGCAAGGGCCAGTTCATCGCCTTCGCCTTCGACACGCCGTTCGCCCAGGTCAGCGCGAAGAACTGGATCGGCATCTATCCGCAGGGCGGCAGCCCGGGGCATGGCTCGTCCACCAGTTGGCAGTACACGCCGGCAGCGAGCGGCACGGCTACGTTCGATACCTCGGGACTGGCGCCGGGCAATTACACGGCGTGGTATTGCAATAACGATGGCTATACGGTGATCGCTGGGCCGGTGTCCTTCACCGTGCACTGAGCGAACGGAAAGCTTTTCCGTTTCACCCGTAGAAACCGGGAAGAACTTTGCGAAGTGGAAGCGCAACTTCGCAGGGTTCTTCCCGCTTGTTTTCGCCGCAGCTTTCTTTACCCCGAAGCGTATTGCATCGACCCCGCGAATCCGCCTATAACGCGCTTCGCGCAGTCTTTTGTGGGACAAGTGCTACAACATTCGCGACAACGTTGAGCCCCTCTCCCACTGGGAGAGGGGTTGGGGTGAGGGTACGGGCGGAGCGCTAGGGTGATGTGCACCGCTCCGGCCGAACCCTCATCCGGCTGCCGCCACCTTCTCCCGGTGGGAGAAGGGCTGAGCCTTGGATGTTGTCTGCATGCACGCACATTCGATAGCGATCCATCTTTCAACACTGCCGCGCGCCACCAGGGAGACAGGGTATGGAACGATCGATTCAAGCTGGCAGCGGCGCTTTTGCCTCCGACGTATCCAGCACAATGCCCATGCGTCCGGCACACATAGCGTTCGCCATCGTGATGGCGGCGCTCGGCATCCTCGGTCTGGTCTACGGCGACGTCGCCCTGGTATGGCAACGCATCCCCATCGAGAACATGCCCGGGCAGCATCTGCTTGCCTACGCGTTTGCGCTGATCGAACTACTCACCGGCATCGGTCTGCTGATCCGCTCTTTCGCCAAGCCCGCAGCCGCCGTGTTGTTCGTCTACATGGCGCTTTGGGCCGTACTGCTGAAACTGCCTGCCGTCATCGCGGTGCCGCAGATGGAGGCGACGTGGCTGGGCTTCGGCGAGATTGCCGTGATTCTTGCCGGGGCCTGGGTGATCTACGCCTGGCTGGCGAACAACAAGGCCTTCCTTGCCGGCCCCAAGGGCCTCCGCAACGCGCGCCTGCTGTTCGCCCTCTCGCTCCCGATGATCGGCCTCTCCCACTTCTTCTATAGCCAGCAGACCGTGGAATTCGTCCCCGCCTGGCTGCCTTCGCCGCTGAGCTGGGCATACATCACCGGCGCTGGAAGTATCGCGGCCTACCTCGGCGTCTTGTTCGGCATCTTTCCGCGGCTGGCGGCCACGCTCGAAGCGGCCATGCTTGCCGTGATCACGCTGCTGGTGTGGGGGCCGAAGCTGTTCGCGATGCCGCTTGATCGCACAGCGCTCACTGCCTTCGTGATTTCCGCAGCCATCGCCTGCGGCGCGTGGCTCATCGCCGAGTCGTACAAAGGCCAGCCATGGCTGGCCCTCGGCGCACCCGCATGGAAGACACCGTCCGCCGCATCGGCCTGACGGTGTCTCGATGGACTAAGTCCCTTTCTTCTTGGCCGTCGCCGCCTTCTTCGCCGCCGGCGCGGCCACCGCCATCGGCTTGAGATCGGCGGCCTTGGTGTCCCGCCGATCCGACTTGTCCATGATCAGCGAACACAGCGAATCGAAGCGGCAGCAGCATTCGTTGTAAGCGCCCTGCACGCCAAGGCAGCCCAGCACCGCCTGGTGATGCATGCCGCTGGAACGGACCAGCGCGGCCGTGCCATCCGGCGCCTGCGGCCAGTCCAAGGTGCCGTTGCCGGCGACGCGGGCGGGGATCACCCAGTAATCGCCGTTGGCATAGAGGCCGCCGGCCTGGAAGCTGATCTGCACGCCGTCTTCCAGCTCGATGGTCTGGCCTTCCAGCAGCGGCACGCAGCCTTGGCCGTCGAGGTCCCCGCTCTGGTCCCAACGTCGCAGCAAGGGATGCCTCGCCGGGTCGTTGCTGACGGCATACGGCGTGACGTTCTTGGGTACGGTCAGCGTCACGATGCCCTGGGCCACGTCGATCGCCATCACCTGCAGCAGCGGCGCGGCCAGCTGCGCCAGCGTGTACTCGTCGTCGACCAGTTCCACCCAGTCGTTCACCGCCAGTCCCAGCCGCTGATCGCGGCCCAGCGTGGCCAGCGATACGGCCAGCTGCGCGCTGCCATCGTTCTGCGGCGTGCTGATGGCGCCGATGATCGGGAAGATCACCGAACCGTTCTCGCGCGACCATTTGAAATTGGTGCCCGAAGGCGAACCCGCCGTACCCGCGGCGCCGCCCTGGTGGATCTCCACGCGGTACAGCTGGTTCTCGCAGCCGCGGTAGCGCGCGTCGGCGGCGATCACGCAGGGATCGCTGTCGGAAGGGATCGGGCCGAGCTGGGCGCGCAGCTGCGGCCACGCATAGGCGGCGCGCGCCCCGAGCAGCTGGCGCAGCGAGGGGCATGGGTCGCCGTTATTGGTGGCGCCGCCGCCGGCCGCGATGCTGTTGCGCAGCTGGGCGACGTCGTTGATCTGCTGCTTGATCGCCGCCTGGTCGCTGCTGCTGACCGCCGCTTCCAGGCGCACTTTCAATGCCGCCGTCACCGCATCCAGCCGGGCGGTAAGTGTCGTCGGGTCGAGGTTGAGCAGGCGCACCTGCCATACCGTCTGCGCACGCGAGGCGGTGTCCACGCCATCGAGCGCCAGGTCGGCGATTTCCGGCGCCTCGATCGCGCTCAGGTGCCGTTCCCACACGTCCAGCCACAGCGCGAAATTATTCGGCGGCTTGTTCCAGTCGTCGCCGGTATCGGCCGGCGCGGGCGCATAGGGCTGGCTGTCCAGCGTGCACATCGCCTCGTTCTGGCACAGGATGCCGTCCACGTAGAAGTGGCCGGGCGCCAGTTGCCAATCCGCCAGATGCTGCTGGGTGGTGATCGCAAAGCCGCTGCCCGGCGCCCAGCAGGGGCCGACCAGGTCCGCGATCATCGTGCGCAGCAGGAACAGCTGGATGCCGGCCTGCTCGTTCCAGTCCGCCTCCAGCGTCACCCGGCCCTGCTGCTGCATGACCTGGCTGTAGTGTCGTGCCGGGTCGAACGTGACCCGCGCAAAGTCGCCTTTCATGGTCGATCTCCTAACTTGCGAAAAGAATTCCGGCATCGGTATCGGCGGGTGTGTATTCCTGCAGCCGCCAGGCCAGGTTGGCCTCGCGCTGCGGCTCGTACAGGTCGTGGTACACGCCCATCGCCGACTGGTCGGATGCGCCCGCGCGGATTTCCCCGCAGGTGCCGTCGTCCAGCCGCGCGTAGTCGGGCGTGCCGTAGCGCAGGCTGCGGAACTGCGGCACCACGCGCAGCGTTTCCTGCGGCTGCTGCGCCTTCGGCACGGCGTCCAGCGCCAGGTCCGGCTGGCAATGGAAGCGCTGCGGCGTGCGCGAACCCGGCGGCACGTAGCAGAAGCGCACGCAGCCGGACTGGCGGCGCAGCACGCGCACGTTGCTGGCGAAGATGCAGTCCTCGGCCAGCGGCATGGTGTGCGCCTGCACCTCGCCGATCACCGTGCAGCGCTGGAAGCTCGCCTGCACGTAGGCCACCGCCTCGTCCGGCGCGCCCAGCGCAACGCGCTCGATGCCGGTGGCATCCACCACGCTGTCGCAGATCTGCAGCGCCGGCGGCTCGCCACGGCGCACCGGGCTGACCACCGAGATCGCACCGACGATGCTCTGCTCGATGCGCAGCGAGGCACGCGTACCGTCCAGGGTGACGCTGGGCTCGCCCGGGCGCTTCGGATCGCAATCGCATTGCAGCGCCCAGCCGGGCACCAGGGTGCAATGGCGGATCACCAGCTCGCACAGGTCCGGCTGCGGCTCGCTGCTTTCGCTGTCCTCCGGCCCGTGCACTTCCACGCCGCGGCCGACGATCAGCAAGCCATCCAGCAGCACGCGGCTGCCGTTGGCGCCGCCGATATTCAGCGCATCCGGCTGGCTGGCCCGCACGTCGAGCAGGCGCAGGATCGGCCGCGTGCGTTCCGCCGCACGCAGCTGGATCGCCTCGCCGGCTTCGAGCTGCAGATCGATCGCGCCTTCGTAGATGCCGCTTTCGGCCAGCTCGATGATCAAGGCGCGCAGCGACGGGTCCGCCGCCTTGGCCTGCGTCCATGCGTCCAGCGCATCGGCAATGCTGTTGAAATGCCCAGGCGGCAGCGGCGCCGGGCCGGCCACCGGCAGCACGGCGTGCACGATGTAGCGCGTGGCGTTCTCCAGCTCCGGCACCGGCCGCGCATACTCGCCGCCGCCAAGATCCGCGGCGAAGCCGTAGCTGTAGGAAACCCACACGCCACGCTTCGGCCGCTGGTTCGCCGGGAACAGCAGGCGCCCGGTTTCCGGATCGACCGCCACGCGTCCGCGCGGCACCTGGTAGCGCCAGGCGGAGAGGTCGGCCGGGATCAGCGCCTCGATCGGCACCGGCATGCCCTGCCCCTTCGCCGGCCAGTCGGGCGCGTAGACCAGCACGCTCTTGCCGGGGCCGTACAAGGCCGGCGACACATTGGCGTAATCCGCCAGCGGGCCGCGCTGCGCAAAACGGTAGCGGCGCAAAGGCACCGGCAGGTTGTGCTCGCGGGCGATATGCGTGGCTTGCGTTTCGGCCTCTGGCCGCTGGAACAGCGGCGTGTCGTTGCCGAGCACGCTGAAGCTGAAGCACTGCGGCCCGCGCTCTTCCAGGCAATACGCCGGCGTGGTGGTGACCGCATAGCTGCGCAGGCGGAACACGAACAGGCCGACGTCGGGAATGGCGTAGCGGCCGCGCTGGTGGGCGCTGCCGAAGCGGCGCACGTCCACGCTGTGCGCGAGCGGATCGAAAGCGCCGCCCGCCCAGCCGATGCGCTGCATCACGCCAGGGTCGCGCAGATCGGCCGTGCCGCCGCGGTGCGGATGCTGGTGATCCAGATGCTGCGTCCAGCCCAGCAGGCGGTAGAACTCCACCGCGCGCGCCGGCCAGCCGGCGGCGTCGCGCGCCAGGTCTTCCAGCAGCGACAGCGTGCCCTTGCGGCGGCGCGCATCGATGGTGTTGGCCACGTCGGCGCGCGGCGCGAGCACGCGTCCCAGCCGGGCGCCGTGCACGCTGCCGTCGGCCAGCGTCGCCGCTTCCGGCAGCAGCGAGTAGCCCAGCAGATCGCCGATATACGGCACCACCCAGTCGTCGCAGGTCTCGATAAACCAGTTGTCGTACAGCCGCGCGATGTCCCGCTCCAGCACATTGGCCTGGGTCGACAGCACGCGCAGCAGGTCGCGCAGCGGATAGCCCTGGTCCGCATCGCGCATGCGGTACACCACCGGCATCAGTTCGTACAGGCGGTCGGGATTGGCGCTCATGGCGTGGCCTCCTGCAGCAGCAGCGTGTCGGGCACGGTGGGCAGGAAACAGGCGATCTGCGCCGGCAGCGGCAGCCCGTCATCGTCGTAGCGCGCCGGCAGCGCCTGCACGCGCTGGTTGACCAGGGACTGGCCGCAGGAGCCATGGGCCGAACCGCTGGTATGGAGGAACGACAGCTTGCCGACGCCTTCGCCCTTGTCGCCGTTCTTGTCGCCGCCGACGCCGAAGCCGGCCAGCACCGCCGCCTCGTCCAGATACCCGAAGGCATCCGCATCCACCCAGGCCACTCCGCGTACCGCCTGGATGCAGGCGACGATCTCGCTGAGATAAACGTTCTGCGCCAGGCCGCGCCGCTCGAAGCCGAAGCGCTCCAGCAAGGCCGCGCGCACCTGCGGCTCCACCGCTTCCCAGTGGTAGTCGGGCGCCAGGCCGATCTTCGCGCTCAGCGTCAGCGCCAGCAGCTCGCGCACGTCCAGGCTCACCGGCAAGGACGGATCGCCGTACTGCCGCAGCGCCTGCAGCAGGTTGCGGTACAGGTCGGAGGTGACATCCACCGCCACGTCCGCCGCGCCGGCAATGGTCACCCGCACCTGGGTGCCCAGCTTCGCCGCCGCGGCCTTGCCGACGCCGCCGAAGGTGCGGGCGAAGTCGGCGTAGTCGGTGACCGACACCAGCCGGTCCAGCGCAAGCACCGCCAGCGGCACGTTGGCGCGGGCCTGGTCGCGCGTTTCCGGATCGGCGCCGCCGGACGCGCGCAGCGGGTTGATCACGTTCTTCACGCCCAGCGGCTTGGTGGTGAGCAGGCTGATCTGCCCGGCCTGCACATTGCCGGCGGCGCCGATGCCGTTGCGGTACACCGCGGCGATGTTCTCCACCCCGGTGGGCAGGCGCGCGCCATGCGCACCGTCGCCGAAGCTCACGCTGGTCTTGCCGCTGTCGTCGGTGGCGGTGACGAAACGGCGCGCATTGCCGTCGACAAAGGCCAGGTTGCGCACCTCGTGCCATTCCACCTGGTTGACCCGCACGGAGAGCGTGCTCAGCACGCCGTCCACCGTCGCGGCCGACACATACGTGAGCGGCGGCTGCTTGAGCGCGAACGCCTGCATCGGCACGCTGCCGTCGCCGCTGCCCAGCACCTCGTTGCGCGTCTCGCCGTTGGTGGCGCGCACCACGTTGGCGAAGATCGACACGGTGCCGCGCTTGTAGGTATAGGCCAGGCCCTGGTTGGCGAACACCAGGGTGCTGTGCACGGTGTCGCCCGGCAGGTCCGGCGGCACGTCCTGCTCCACCGCCAGCAACATCACCAGTTCGGAGGCGATGACCGCATCGGTGCCAGGCACGTCGGTGCGCTGGCCCTGCACGATCACCCAGCGCCCGGGCTTCAGCCCATCCACCGGCGCTTCCAGCGTGACCCGCGTGGGGCCGTCGTTCGGAATGCCGGCGCTGGTGGCGGCGACGTTGCCCATGTCGTCGGCAATCGACAGCACGGCCAGCGGCAGCAGCTCGCTCTGCGCATGTACCAGGCTGCCGCGCAGCGTCGCTTCATTGGGTGCCGGCCAGGTCGCGCCGGTGGCGTTGGAGGAGCCGGCCAGCACGATCTGCGTGCTCTTGCCGCTCATGCCGTAGTCGCTGTGCGGCAGCGTGTGCGCCGCCTGGACCCGGCCGATCACGGGCAGATCCTTGCCCATGGTGTGGATCATCACGTAGCCGCCGGCGCTGACGCCGTCGTAGGCATTGTCCAGCCACAGCACGTTGTCCTTCTCGTCCATGGTCAGCGCGCCGGGCTGCGGTGTGGAAGTCCATTGGGTGTGGGCGCTGTCGTAGGTCTGCACGATGCTCACCGGCGCCGGCGCGTTGTAGCCGAACAGCGGCGCCGCCACCCGCATGGCGTACACGCCCTTGAGCGCGGGCGAAGGCTCGCCGTGCTGCACCTGGGTCCAGGCGTTGTAGAAGCTGTCCATCAGCGGCCTGGCGAAGTTCAGCAGCAGCTGCGGCCGCGCATCGCTGGCCAGGCCCAGCGCGGTGGCCAGGTTGCGCTGCAGGCGCAGGCTGTTGGCCGGCTGCACGGTCACCGGCTGGATCAGCGCCTCGAACAGCGCACCGAAATCCGCATAGTCCGAACCGCCGTTGCCGCTGTTGCCGAAGGCCTGCTGCACGGTCTGCATGAAATCGATCACCGGCTGCGGCGCGGTCTGGTAGCCCTCCAGTTCGCTGAAATCGTGCGCGAAACTGGTGAAGCTTCCGGTGTTGCCCACTTCGAGCAGCAGCTTCTGGCGCACCGATTCGATGCTGTCCAGCCAGCCGGTGTTGGTATAGGCCAGCAGGCCGATCGCCTTGTTCGCCGCCGTCAGTATCTGCACGGTCACCGCATCCACCGGCTGCAGCACCACGCGGCTGCGCTGCTGCTCCGGCGGCAGCACGGCGCCGGTGGCCGGGTCGCGCTGCTGCACCTCCACCGACTGCACCCGCCGTATGGCGCTGACGCCGGTGCCCAGCTCGCCGAACAGGAACAGCAGCGGGTCGTTCAATTTCAGCTGCGTGTTGGCGCTGGCCACCCACAGCTCGCCGAGACCGCCGATGGTGGCCAGCGAGATGTTCTGCGGCTGGGTCAGGCGCGGCCGCAAGGTGTTCCACTCGCGGCGCGCATCCAGCGCCTCGGCCGTCTCGAAGGTCTGCATCTGCTCGCCCGGCGCCGGCACCGACTGCGCCTTGGCGCCCGGCGGGATGGTCACCGCGGTCGAGTTGTCGTCGATGGTGTAGGCCAGGTAGACGCTGGCCGCCACGCCGGGACGCAGGCGGTAATCCACCAGCCGGCCCAGCTGCAGCACGGAGCAGCGCTCCGTGGCGGTGCGCAGATAGCCTTCGTTGGCGATGCGCTCCTGGTAGAAGCTCAGCACGTCGGCGCCGATCGCCCAGGCATCGAGCAGGGCCATCGAGGGATCGTCCAGCTCGCGCGTGCGCAGGCCCTGCAAGGCAGGCAGCGCCGCATCGCTGAGATCCAGCTGCATGGTGGCGCGGAAGTCCGCATAGGTGCCGACGCGGTAGACCAGGCTGTCCAGCCCGGGCCGGTTGTAGAGGGATCGCGGCGTGCGCGCGCCGGCGCCGCATCCGCAGGCGCAGGCGTGCTGGCCGCAGGCGCTGCAGCAACTCATCGGCCACCTCCCATGATGAACGCGATGCTGCCGTGGTCGGGATGGTCCGGATCGTTGTCGACCTGGGCCAGTTCGGTGCCTGCCAGATGCAGCAGGCCGTCGTCCGGCGCGCCGCTGGCGGCGTCATCGTCCATGCGCAGCAAGGTGCGCACTTCGACGTGCGCCACGCCGACCACCGCCTGTGCCTCGGCCATCAGCGCGCTGACGCTGACGGCGGCGCCCAGGCGCAGCCGGTCCGGATGGAAAAAGCCCGGCGTGCCGTCGCTGCGCAGGCCGGCGCTGAAGCGCTCGATCAGCGCCGCCTCCACATGCGCCGTGAGGAAATCCGGCAGCACGCAGACGAACAGTTCGATACGCAGCGGCACGTAGCGCGCGGGCAGCACCGCCACGTCGTGGCCGATGCGGCGGTACGGCTGCAGGTCGGCCAGTACGCGCGCGGCGAGGCTGGGCGGCAGCGTGTCGCGGCCCAGCGGATCGATCACCACGTCGGCCTCGTACCAGCTGCCGTTCCACGCCATGGCGCAGGCGGCGCCCTGCACGGCCGGCTCGCGCGCCGCGAACTGCGCGTAGTCGTCGGCGACGATCGCGCGCAAGGGGCGGGCGCGAAACGCGCCCGGCGCATACAGCTTCACCTCGGCCAGCGTTTCCGCCGCCTGCCCGCCGCCGGCCGCCAGCGGATTGCGCGGCACCAGCCCGTCCGGCACCACGCCGTTGCGCAGCGCTATCCACACGATGCTTTCGCGGCCGACATTGCCGGCGGTGCCGTTGCCGATGCGCGTGCGCGCGCGGAAGAAATCGCCGGCCTGCGGCTGGCGGCCGAGCACGCCGTCGCCGAAGCGCAGATGCGCCGCGCCGTCGTCGTCCATTTCGACCACGAAGTGGCGGTCGTCCGCGCCGCTTTCCAGCAGGTCCTGGCGCGAATCCCAGCGCCACTGCGCATCCGGCGTGCCGGCCACCAGAATGTCGCCGAGCGCACCGCCGTAGACGTCGAGCTGCGGCAGCGCCGCGCGCGGATCGCGCGCCAGCAGCTGGCAGACCGGCGCATTCGGCGTGGCCGGCAAAGGCTCGGCCCAGGTCAGCGGCGTACCCGGCACGACATGGCCGGTCTCCGCAGGCGGGCGCCGCACGTCCAGCACCGCGCCATCGCAGCGGCAGCAGCCGTACCCGGTGCTGCCGGGCACCAGCCAGCAATCCTCGGCCAAGGCATCGCAGCGCTGGCAGGCATCGGGCATGGCGGCGCGCGCGGTGGCCAGCCCCGGATAGTCGTCGTCGCCCTGCCCGGGCGGCGCGCACAGCGCCGAGCAATCGCACTTGCCGGGCACGTGGTCGCCATGATCGACCAGCAGCACATTGCCGCGCGCCAGGCTGACATCGTGCAGCCACGCGCAATCGGGCGATGGCTTGCGCACCGACAGGCACAGGTCGAACGGCAGCGCATCGCAGGGATCCCAACTCACCTGCAGCAGCAAGGTGCCGTCGAGCGGATCGGCGATGGGCTGCACGGAGGTGAGCCGCACGGCGTGGCGATGCTCCGGGTTGGCATCCGCCGGATTGCCGGTGACCGGGCCGAGCACTTCCTCGAAGATCAGCAGATCGCCGACCTGCAGCGTCAAGGCGCGCTGAGGCGCGGCCACCGCCATGCGCGCCACCTCGACCGTCGGCGTATTGCCGCCATCGCCGGTCCCGGTTCCGGGCGTGGTCGCGGGACCCGACGGCACCGCCGGCGGATCCACCAGCACCGCCTGCGTGCTTCCGCGCGGCAGGCAGCACAGCTCGTCGCCCCAGGTGTAGAAGCGGATCGCGCAATGGGCAGCGCTCACCGTGATCGTGGTGGCGCCATCCAGCGCCATCGGCTCGAACACCAGCGCCCCTTGCGCCCGCGCCTTCTCCAGCTGGCCGGCATTCAAGCCGCCCGGGGTGGCATCGGCTTGCGCCGGCGGCGGCACCAGCAGCAGCAGATTGTCCAGCTCGAGCGTCGCCTCGCCCGCCGGCAGCTGCAAGGCCACCAGCGCGCGCGCATTGCAGCCTTCGTGCATGCGGTAGTCGACCAGCCGCGCATGCCGCCGCACCGAAATGCGCCGGCGCGCGGTGGCCAGATACGCCTCGGTCGCGACGGCGTCCTGGTAATAGCTCAGGTAATCGGCGGTATAGGCCAGCGTCTCGACCAGGGCGATGCCGATATCCGGCACGTGGCGTTCCTGCCACACCGGCGCATCCAGCGCCATGCGGTCGAGGAACAGCTGGCGGAAGCTCGCATAGTCCTTCGCCAGATAGTTGATCTCCGGCGGCGGCTCGGGCGTTTCCACGCAAGGCGCGACGGCGGCGCAGTCCAGCTCCTTCGCGCAGCCCAGGCGGAAGCGCAGGCCCACGCAGGCGTAGCGCGGATCGAAACCGGGATAGGCCATCCACCCGGCAGGATCGTTGCCGGACGCGGCATCGACCAGGCACAGGCAATACGGCGAGTGGTCGCCTTCGCGGTCCAGCACCACGCGCAGGCAGGCGTCGTCGTGCATCTCCGGCTCGTTCTCCTCGCTGACCGCGAGCACGCGCAGGCCGGTGATGCGGTCGCCACCGCTGATCCGCACGTTGGCTACGCCAATGCCTTCCGGTATCGGCCCGAACAGATGCACGCACAGCGTGACGCCGTCATCGCCGACTTCCACGAAGTCGATGCCATTGAGCTGCCCGCCCAGGCGCAGGCGCTCGCGCCGCGCCTCCAGCGAACAGGACGGCGGCAGGCCGCAGCCGATGGGAACGGGAAGCAGCGTCGCGTCGGTGCTCATGTCGCGCTCCCGCGGATGCTGGCGGTGCGCACGTCGCCGGTGGCCAGCACGGTGTAGCTCAGATCCACCTGCAAGGTGGCGTCGTCGCTGGTCACCTCCAGCGAGCCCACATTGATCACGTCGCCCAGATAGCGCTGCAGCGCCGCCTGCAAGGTGAACTGCAGGGCCGCGGCGATCTCCGGGCTGTTCGGCGCGAACACCATCTGCAGCAGGCCGCTGCCGAAGTCCGGCCGGTTCACCCGTTCGCCCGGACGGGTGAACAGCAGCTGCTCGATCATGTCGCGCACGTGGTCGTCGTCATCGGTGAGCGCGGTGCGGCCGCGGCGGTCGAAGGCGAATGGAAAGTCGATGTTGATGGCGGAATCCATGACGTCCTCACATGGCGGTGACGCGCATCTGGCTGGCGACGATCAGCAGCGGCGTCGCCGTCGGCGCGCACAGCGCCTGGCTGTCGAAGCACAGCAGCGGCTGTCCGTTGGAAGTGACCCGGGTCGCGCTGGTCATGAACTGCGCGCTGACGCAGGGGCCGTTGGCCGCGGGCGGCGGCGGAAAAGTGCAACCGGCTACCACCCACGGCCCGGGCATGGCGACCGTGGGCTGGCCGCTCACCGTCACGCGCGGATTCGGCACCGTGGCCTGCGCCTGTCCGCCGTGCGAACAGAGCACGCTGGCGCCGACATGGATAAGGAAGCCCGGCATCGTCATCCTCCTCAGGTCACGACCAGCGCGCCGTTGTTGATGGTGACGGTGGGCCCCGCCAGCACGATGGTGGCGCCCTGCCCGTTGGAGATGGTGATGCCGATCTCGTTGACCATGATCATGGCGCCCGTCACGGCCTTGAGCAGGATGCCGCCGGTGGGACCCGGCAGGTCGCTGATCGAGATCGTGTTCTGCAGGCCCGACTGCAGCACCACGCTGGGGCTGGCGGGATTGCCCGCCAGTGCCAGGGCCGGCACCTCTGCGGCGATGCCCCAGAAACCGCCGGTCCAGATCGGGTAATCCGGATCGCCCTGCTCGAATTCGATCCACACGCCCGCGCCGATCTGCGGCACCACGTACACGCCGTTCTGCTTGCCGGCGAACGGCACGCACGGCATGGCCCAGCTCGAGGGCAGCAGGCCGGACACGTCCGGCACCGTCGCCTGGATGCGCCCGAGCTGTTCGGGGTCGATGTTCTGCAGCACGGTGCCGCGGTATTTGCCGTAGTACTTGGTCATGACGGCACCCGCGGCACGGTGGAGATCAGGCCCTTGCGCGACAGGCTGAAGCTCTGCTTGTACTCGCCGCGCTTGATGGTGTGGCGCACCTCGCTCACGTAATGCAGGCCGTCGAAGGCCGGCCCCACGCCGCGCACGCCGACCAGCTGGCGCGCCTTCAGCACGCGGCCGTAGCGCGACACGTCCAGGTTGCCGCGGCCGGTGACGGTGTCGGCGGACTTGGCCGCCTCTGCCATGCCCAGCAGCAGCGCGCGCACCGGCGAATACTTGGCCGTTTCGGTCAGCGGGTTGAAGCGCTGCGGCGGCGGGTCGAGCAGGCCCAGCGGCGGATTCAGCGGACCGACGTCGGGGATCGGAATCGGGATCGGAATCTTGGTCTGCGGATTCTGGATATAGACGATCGGCAGGCTGCGCGCATTGCCGTTGTAGCTGAAGCTGAGGTTTTCCACGTTGCTGGCCGCATCCATGTCGGCATTCAGCGCCGGCTGCGGCACGCCTACTTTAATCTTCGGCCCCCAGTACGCGGTGCTCATGCCCGGCGCGGGGCCGGGTTCGATATAGAACACGTAGCCCACGCGGCTGGCCAGCATGCGGATGTATTCCAGGTCCGTGCCCTGCTGGGTGGGAATGCGGTCGGTGGGAATCGGCACGTCGATGGCGATGCTGGGAATCACCAGCGGCACCACGCCTAAAAATGCGTACTTGGCCAGCAGCAGCGCCACGATGCCTTCGGCCGGCATGGCCGGATACGGCAGACCCGGCAGGCCGGAGAACTCCAGCTTCTGCATCACCGTGGTGAGATCGTCGCCGCTCACCTGCAAGCTGGTGTGGCGCTGGTCGGCGCCGGGCATCACTTCGGTCTTGGTCACCACGCCGTCGATCAGCACCTCCGGCGTGCCGTTCACCGTGACGATCACGATCACCCGCAGCAGCGGCACCACGTCGCCGCCGCTCAGCAGGAACAAGGTATGCAGCGGCGACTGCACGCTCAGGGTGAACTGCAAGGTGAAAGCGCCGGCCTGCTCGTCGGGCTGCACCACCTCGATCTGGGTCAGCGCATCCAGCACCACCTGCGGCACCGGCACCGGCACCACGGGCCCGACCAGCAATGTCAGGTGCACGCCCTTAAGCACGCGGCACCCCCGGAATACCCTCGGGCAAGGTGATGGCGAGCTTGCGGCCGATGGTTTCGGTCAGCTCGTCCGGGCGCAGCGCGCGATTGGCATCGCACAGCCGCCAGAACTGCTCGGGATCGCCCAGGTAGTGCGCGGCGATATTGTCCAGCCGCTCGCCCTGCACCACGCGATGCCACTGCAGCAGCGCGAACTTCTCCGGCGCCGGTACGAAGCGGCGCTTGAGATAGGTGACCGGCGTGCCGTCGGCGCGCACGAAGGTGCCGGTTGGGGTCAGCGCATAGCGGCTGGTCGGAGGAAAGGCGATGGCCATCAGGGCACTCCCGTTATGCCGAGCGCGGACAAGGGCATGGCCGGCGCCATGCCGGACAGCCGTTCCTTGTTTTGCAGATAGCTCATGAACAGGCTGGCCGCCTTGT
Organism: Dyella sp. SG609; assembly: GCF_012275375.1. Taxonomy (GTDB): domain Bacteria; phylum Pseudomonadota; class Gammaproteobacteria; order Xanthomonadales; family Rhodanobacteraceae; genus Dyella_D; species Dyella_D marensis. The sequence continues at coordinate 38,816 of NZ_JAAZQJ010000007.1, forward strand.
GTCCCGGCGGCACGTCGTTCACCGACAGCACGCGCAGGCCCAGGCTGACCTTGGCGCGGATCGGATTGAGCGCGGTGTCGAAGGCCTCCTCGGTGATGCTCAGCTCCGTGACGCGCACCGGCAGGATGCGCGTCTGGCTCCACACGAACAGGGCCAGCGGCGTTTCCATCGGAATGATTTCCAGCGTGCCGGCCTGGGACATCGCATCGTTGGCGTTCAACTGCGCGCTGGTCGGATAGATCATGGTTTCCAGCGCGGCCAGCTGGGCGAACACGCCGGTCTGCGTGGCGACGCGGTTGCGGTCGGGAAATTCCAGCTGGTCGGTGGCGTCGATCTCCGCCTCCAGCTTGATGGTTTCCACCGGCGGCCCTTTCAGGCGCAGCACCTCGGAGCGGTCGCCGCCGTCGGCGCTGATCGCCTGCACCTGCAGCGAGCGGGTGATCGAGTCGGGGTTGTACTGCAGCGCGATCACGCGCAGCACGGCGGAGGTGTCCGGGTCGATCAGCACCAGGCCACCCTTGAGGATGCGCGGCGAGCCGGGGAATCCGCTCATGGCACGTGTCCGTAGCCGAGCAGCTTGTCCATGCGGCTGAGCACATAGGAGAAGCCCTGCACGTTGGGGCTGCGGTTGCCCTCGATGGTGTAGAGCATGCCGTCCTGCACCGAGTGCACCAGGCCGGTGTGGCCCAGCCAGCCGGCCAGGCTCACCCGCCACCACACCACGATGTCGCCCGGCTGCGGCATGTAGCCATCGCCCGGCGTCGAGGCCCAGCCCTTGTCCTTGAATTCCGCCAGCAGGCTGCGCGCGCTGGCCACGTAGGGGAATGGCATCTTGGCCTGGTCGCCGCCCGCGCCCTGCAGGAAGCAATAGCTCACGAAGGAAGCGCACCACGGATTGCCTTCCGCCAATCCTGCCGGCGCCAGGTACTTGCGCACGAACGGACCGCGGTTGTCGCCGCCCTGTTCGCCGGCGCCGGCCTTCAGCTCCGCGATGGCCGAGGCTAGCGCCGCCCTGCCCCGCGCGCTGCCGCCGGTGGCGGGCAGCACGGTGTAATCCACCGCGCTCGGCGTAACGATGGCCGGCTTGGGATTCTGCAGGCTCCACCAGGTCAGCGGCCCGGCCACGCCATCCACCACCAGCGGCTGGCCGTGCTGGTCGAGGTTCTGGATCTGGAACGCGCGCAGGGCCTGCCAGGTGCGCGTATCGAACACGCCCGTGCCGGGCGCCGCATAGCCGCGCCGGGTCAGCAGCTGCTGCAGCTGGCTGACCTGTGGCCCCTGGTCGCCTTTACGCAAGGTGTCCATGCTCAATGCTCCATCCCGATGGCGCGTGCGAGCGCGCACGATTGATCGCGTTTCAAGCGGTATCTCCGTTGACCGGATCCCAATGCGTCGCTGCCGGCGCGCTCAGGTCCATCGCCCCGCCCGGCAGCGCCGCATTGCGGCAGGCGGTATCGCAGTCGTCGCCATTGCTGCCGAAGCCGCGGCCCAGCCGCTGGTTGTTGATGTCCTGCGCGTAGCTGTCGTGCGGACTGCTGTCGATGTACTCGCGGTAGAACTCGCGCGAACTGCCGGCCAGCCTGGCGGTGAAGGCGCCGCAGCGCTTGGTCGAGGCGCAGGCGATCCAGCAGTGGCCGAAGGCGTCCCACACATTGCTCGAAATCGGCGCGTGGGTCTGGTTGTAGTACCAGAGCCGGAAGCCGCCGGTGCGGTTCACCGGATCGCCGAAGGTGGCGTCGTACATCGGACGCTCCAGCGGCGTCAGGCAGTGATAGGCCCATGCCGCATAGAGCGCGGCGCCGACGCCGACCACGCCGGCCGCCACCAGCGGCCAGCCGCGGCGCAAGGTGGCGGACGGATCGGTGCCGACCATCGGCGCCACCGACGAGACCGGCCGCGTCAGCACGTCCATCGCCGTGCGGTCGGCCTCGTGCTCGAAGGCGTCGTTGCGGTTGCCGATCGCCTGCGGACGCACGTCCTGCTGGCGCTGCTGCATCACGTGCGAGAGCTCGTGCGCGAGCAGGAAGCTGCCCATCAGCGATTCCGGCGCGTACTTGCCGTCGGCGAACACGATATGCCGGCCGGCGGTATAGGCCTGCGCATCCACGTCCCTGGCCGAGCGCGCGGCGCTGCCGTCGGTATGGATGCGCACACCGCCGAGGTTCCGGCCGAAGCGCGGCTCGAAGAAGCGGCGGGCGCGATCGTCCAGCGGACGGCCGCCGCTGGCCAGCGCATCGTGGACGGAAGCCGGCACCGGTTCGGCGGCCGCGTGTTCCGCATGCGGCCCGGCCTCGCGCTCGCTGCAGGCGCGGCACTGGCCGCCGCCCGGGGTATGCGTGCCGCAGGCGCATTTGCGCTGCAGCAGGTGGCCCGCCGCCGCACCGTTCGCCGCCGCGCTCTTCACGGCCTGCGCGGCCTGGCTCTTGGCGGCGCGCTCGCTCATGTCCGGCCCTCCTCGTGCAGCAGCTGGTCGAGCAGCCGCACGGTGGCGGCGTCGGCCTGGCCGGACTGCTTCCACTGGAGCAGCAGCGCCTGGTCGCGCGGCCTGGGCACATAGGCATACGCATACAGCGCGTACAGGCTCAGCGGCAGCTTGCCGAGGCGGATGAAATGCTCCAGCGATGCGCGCACTTCGGCGGCGATGGGACGCTGCAGCAGCAACAGCGGAAACGGCTGGCCGGTGCTGGTCATGCCCACCAGCTCCCGCGCCAGCGCGGCCTGATCCACCGGCAGCAGCCACAGGCCGGCGTCGCAGGCTTCGGTCAGTTCCTTGTCCGCGCGTTCCAGCACGGCCAGCAGGCGCCGGTACAACGCGTCGGTGAGGCAGCGCGAAAGCAGGATCACCGCGACGCGCGCGAGCGCGGGCTCGGGCTGGTGCTCCAGGTAATCGAGCAGTTGCTCGCCGGCCGTGCCGTCGGCGAGCAGCTCGCGCACGCGGGGCAGTGCGAAGAAGGCATCCAGGCCCGTGCGCAGGGCGAACGGATCCGGCAGGTCCTGTCGCAGGACTTCCAGGCGGGCTTGCATGGACGACGGTGCGTTCATGGCTGCGCCTCAGGGCCGCTCGCGCGCGTCGCCGCCGTAGTCGTCGGGGCGGCGCGGCAGGGCCGGCGAGTGCTCGGCGGCGATGTCGCGTTCGACGTCGACGGCGTGCTGTTCCGACGGCGGCGTGCCGCCCGGCGGCGTCGGGCCGCGCGCCGCATGCGTGCCCTGCATCTTCGGCAGTGCGTGCCCGCAGACTTCGTGGGCGAAGATCAGATGGAACGGAATATCCACCCAGCGTCCGTTGATCTTGTACTGGCCCTGGAAGCGCGGATCGACATTGACGGTCGGACTGGTGCGGCGCCCCGCCTCACCCTGCACGCGCCCTTGCTGATCGACCGTGCGGCTGGTGCCCGGCGGCCCGGCCTGAAAGGCAATCGTGGTGGTTTCGGTGTTGTTGATGACGTCGCACAGACAACGGCAACCCACCGGCGTGCTGGAATTGGCCGGCGATTTCGCCGGAGCGGCCGGCGCAGGCGTGGCGCAGAAATTGGCCGCGCCCGCGCTGGCCACGCCGGTCGCCGGATCCACCACGAACTGGCCGTCGGGGCAGACTTCGTGCATCAGGTTCTGCACCGCATTGGTCAAGGGTTGCTCCGGCCCCGCCGCGCCCGCCGGCATCGGAATCGAATCGCCGGGATTGACCACCAGCCGCCGGCGCAGGATCGGCGCACGCGCCAGGCTCAGCGGCGCCGCGGCAAACCCGGCGCCCGCATTGGCACCGCTCATCACCCGGTGCGCCGCCGCATCCGCCTCGCCTTCCAGCGGATCGTCCGCGCTGCCGATGCGCAGGCCGTTGCCGCCAGCCATCGACGGCGTGTCGCCCACCTGCCCGCCGGAGCGCTGCAGGCTCTGCGCACCGCCCTGCTGCACCACGTGCGCCAGTTCATGCGCAAGCAGCTGGCGGCCCGTATGCGTCGACGGCGCATAGCCGCCCTGACCGAACACGATATGCGGCCCCACGGTGTACGCGGAGGCGCCGACGTCGGCCGCCGTTTCCGCGGCCTGCGGCGAGGCATGCACGCGCACGTGGCTGAAGTCGTGGCCGAAGCGCGGCTCCATGAAGCTGCGCGTGGCGCGATCCAGCGGCTGTCCGCCGCGGGCCAGTTCCGCATGCACGCTGGCCGGGGCGACGCCGCCGGCCACGTCGCGCTGCGCGCGCCGCTGCAGGCTGGCCTTCTTCTGCGCGCACTCGCTGCACTGGCCGCCGCCCGGCGTGGATTTGCCGCAGCCGCATTTGCGGTGCAGACCGACCGGCGCGCGGGTGAGCGCAGGCGTAAAGCTCTGCCTGGCGATCGCTGATTTGTCGGCGCTTGGCATCGTGGCGGCCCTCTCAAGGCTTGGTGGTTTCGACCACGGTGGACGGCGCGATGCCGAAGGCCTTGCGCGCCGCATTGATCACTTTCTCGTCGCACGCGACCGGGTCGCGCGTGACCTCTTCGGGTTTTGCCGGCTTGAACTCCTGGGTCACCTTGCTGCCGACCAGGGTGATGTCGGCGCGCCGCATGAAATCGAAGGCCTGGTCGCGCTGCGCCTTGAACGGCTGCGCCTTGAACGCATCGCGCTCGGGGCCGGCCTTGGGCGCCGTCGGATCGGCCGTGCTGCCGGGCTTCTCGCCCAGGTATTCCTTCACCGCGTCTTCTTCCATCGGGCGGCCCACCGGCTCGGGCTTCTGCTTGCCCTGCAGCGGCGGCAGCTCGCTCTGGCCGTCCGCCTTGACGCCCGAGGTATCGCAATGCGGGCATACCTTCGGATCCTGCAGCCAGCGGAGCGCCGCTTCCGCGCGCTTCACCGACAGGCGGTCGTTGCCGATAAATGACGGCTCGTGCTCGCGCCCGCGCGGACCTTCCGGCGAGGTGAAGCCCTGCACCGCGGTGACGCGGTAGCCCTTGGCGGCCAGCGTCTCGATGTCGTCGGGCAGGTGGAAATCCTGGCGGATGGTGTCCTTGGCATAGTCGAAGTACACGCGCCGCACTTGAGGATCCGGACCCTTGAGCTCGGGCTGTCCGGGGTCGGCCGGCTTGCGCGTGACCTTGGCGCAGGCCAGGGTCACGTAGTGGCGCACGGTGTGGCAGTCGACGTTCTTCGGCTTGTCGCCAGGCGTGTAGCTGAAGCTGATGCCGCCCTGCTTCTGCTCCGCGTCGTACTGGCCCTGCGCGCCGAAGCCGCCGTACGGCGTCTTGACCTGCACGCCGCCGCCATAGGTCGGCTTGCCGGATACGCCGGCGGTGATGGTGGGGCCGATGGTGACGGTGACCTTGTCGCTGACCGCGACCTCGATGCCGAGCCCCGCGGTGAGCCGGCCGCTCTTGACCGGATCCTTGCCCGACAGCACGTTGCCGATCGCCTGCGCCACGGTGGCGGGCAGGCTGGCGGAGGGCGAGATGGTGACGCTGGTCTTGCCGCGGCAGTAAGTGATGTCGACGAAGACGTTCTGCGAGTCGTAGCCGGGCACCGCGGAAATCGTGGTCTTGGGCTCGGGCTTGTCGGTGGAATCGACCATGGTCAGTTCGGTTTCCGACATGTCCGGGCAGCGCACCACTTTCTGCATGTCGTCCTTGCCGGCGCTGGCATAGCACTCGGCGATCTGCCGGCGGATCACGCCGCCGGCCGCCGGCGCCACGTAGGCGCGCCGGCCCTGCGCCACCGCATCCGCGGCGCGGTCGGCGGCGCGCTCGCTGGCGTCGTCGGCCGCACCCAGCTGCAGCTTCGGATGCAGCCCGCCGCCGCCCGCATCCTGGATGGTGTGGGCCAGCTCGTGCGCAAGCAGATGCCGGCCGTCCGGCGTATGCGGCGCGTACTGCCGGTGGTCGAACACCAGGTGCTGGCCCACGGCATACGCCCGTGCGCCGACCGAACGCGCGGACGCCGCTGCCTGCCCATCCGTATGCACGCGCACGCCGCTGAAATCGTGGCCGAAGCGCGGCTCCATCCAGGCGCGCGCCGCGGCATCCAGCGGCCGCCCGGGCGTGCCCAGCACGTCGTGCACGATCCCCGGCACCGCCGCCTGCTGCGCGGATGCCCCGGCGCGCTCCTTGCGATGCACACGCTGCTTGCAGCTCTCGCATTCGCCTGCGGCCGCATGGCTGCCGCAGGCGCATTTGCGCCGCAGCACGGGGCTGGCGACAGCGGCGGATGGAGCCGGCGCGAGCTTTGCGTTGGCGAGAGGCCGGTTCATGTCCGCTCCACCGCCGGCAAGGCGGCGGCGAGGCTTTGCCCCACCGCCGCGGCGAGGCGTGAACCAAGCCGCTCCTGACCTCGAACCGGCGCGGGCAGCGCCGCGGAAGGCAGTGCGCTGACGGCGCCGACATGGCGCAGCGCATCCATCGCTCCCGGCTGCGCGAGTTGCCGCGCCAGTTCCCGTTCAAGCAGCAGCCGCACGTCGGCGGCGCGTTCGCCGCCCAGCACGGCCTCGTCGATCACCAGCCGCTCGATATGCAGCGCGATGCTCACGGCTGTCCTCCCGCACTGCCCAGCCAGCGGAAGTCCGCTTCGTTGACCGGCTTCTCCAGCTTGCGGAACTCGTTGCGCGCGGCATCGAGCAGCAGCGGCATGGTCACCTGCACGCCGTGCCTGGCGGCCAGGAACGCTGCGTTCAAGGCGATGCCCTGGATGCTGCCGCCGGTCAGCGCCAGCTTGGCCAGGCGTTCGATGTCCAGCGCGGCGGTGGCCACCTTGGCGGGAAAGGCCGAGGCCCACATCGCCTTGCGCTCGGCCACGCCGGGGAACGGGAAGTTCACCACGAAGCGGATGCGGCGCAGAAAAGCCGTGTCCAGCGCGCTCTTCATATTGGTGGCCAGGATGGCCAGGCCGCGGAAGCTCTCCAGCCGCTGCAGCAGGTAGTTCACTTCGATATTGGCGTAGCGGTCGTGGCTGTCCTTCACTTCGCTGCGGCGTCCGAACAGCGCGTCGGCCTCGTCGAAGAACAGGATCGCGCCGCCCTCTTCCGCCGCGTCGAACAGCTTGCGCAGGTTCTTCTCGGTGTCGCCGATGTACTTGCTGACCACGGCCGAGAGATCGATGCGGTACAGCGGCAGGCCCAGTTCGTTGGCGATCACTTCGGCCGCCATGGTCTTGCCGGTACCGCTCTCGCCGGCGAACAGCGCGCTGATGGAAAGCCCGCGGTTCATGCGTTCGCGGAAGCCCCAGTCGTCGTAGACCACGCTGCGCTGCGCGACCTGGTCGGCGATTTCGCGCAGCAGGTTCTTCTCGCTGTCCGGCAGCTTGAGGTCGTCCCAGCCCGCCTTGGGCTCGATGCGCTGCGCCAGCTGGTCCAGCGCCGGCCGCGTGCGCGCCAGCGCGCCTTGCCACAGCGCTTCGCCCAGGCCTTCGGCCTTCTGCCCGGTCGCGGCCAGCGCGGTATGCGCGATCTGCCCGATCTTGCCGAGATTGAAATCGAAATGGCTGGCCAGCTGGCGCGAATGCTGCTCCGCGCCTTCGCCCAGCAGGTGCTGCCACACGCTGCGCTGTTCCAGCGAGGTGGGCCGGGTCACGTCGGCGCTGAGCGCATGCGTGCCGTTGTCGTTCCACGGCTCGCGCGTATCGATGAACAGCAGGCCGCCGGCGCGCGCCAGGAAACGGCGGATCGGACCCGAAGCCGCATCCGCGCCGTCGATGGCGGAAGCGTCGATATACAGCGCCACCGGCATCAGCAGGCTCTCGCGCCGCCACAGGCGCACCAGGGCCTCCTGTTCGGCGATGCCCTGCGGCAGCAGCTGCGCCGACAGACGAAACGCCTGCGCACCGAAGCCGGCCGCCACCGTCTGCGCGATCGCCTGCTTGCTGGTGCTGTCCACGCCGACCAGCTGCACCGTGGGCAAGGGTTCGCCGAACGGCATGTGGCGCAGGTTGTCGAGCAGGCGGTCGGCCACGGCTTGCTGCGAAGGCGGCAGGCTGTCCGTGTTCAACGGCGTCAGCAGCGGCATCAGGCGGTCGTCGACGTAGTTCAAGCCCTTGGCGAAATTGACGATGCGCTCGTCCGCGCTCAGTGCGGCGCCGATCAGCGGCTGCGGCCCCGGCTGGTGGATCTCCAGCAGGCGCCAGTAGCGCAGCGGGCGTTCGGGCGAGAGCGCGTCCCAGCTCGGCTGGTCCAGCACGGCGAAGGCGAGCGCGAAGGTCGGCCAGGGCTTGGCGGGATCGTGCTGGGCCTGCGCGCACAGCGCGGGCATGCGCGTGTCCAGTTCCATGCCGATGCACAACAGCAGCAGATCGCGTTCGAAGTCGGACAGGCCCAGGCGCTGGGCCAGCAGTTGCAGCGCGGGGGCGAAGGCCGGCGCCTGTGCGGGATCGGCCGCGGTGTCGACGGCGATCGCCGCGGGCGGCGGTTCGGCCGCCTGCAGCTCCGGTGGCGCCGTGTCCATCGTTGCCAATGGCGCAGCCTGCGCCGCCGGGTGCTCGCCGAACACGCGGGACAACCATGACGTATGCCGAGCTTCAGTGGCTTCGGGCGCCGGCGCCACCGTCGCGGGAATCGCCGGCACGTTGCGCGCGCCATTCGACGGCGCCGCCTCCTGCCCCGCGGCGCGCTGCAGCCGCGCGCGCAGGTCGGCCAGCGCATCGGCCAGGTATTTATCGTTCTCGGCGAGCCATTGCGCGTAATCGCTCATGACACCACCACTTGCTGAAGGCTGTCGAAGGCCGGCAACGGGCCGCTGAAATCGACCGGAATGCTGTCGGCGCCGTCGACGCGCAGGCGCACCGTATAGGTGCCGGCAGCCACGCCTGGCACGTCGAAAACCAGCGCGGTGGGCTGGGCCGGATCGGCCGGGTTGGTGATGCTGGTCGGCGTCACCAGCTGGTCGCCGAACAGCAGGAACACGCGCTGCCCGTCGCGGATGCGCGGCAGGCAGGTCAGATTCAGATGCTGCGTGCCGGGCGAACCGGTGCGCGGCGTCAGCGTGATCGCCGGCGCCAGCGCCAGCGGCAGTTCGTTGCTGAGCAGCGCGGGCAGGCCCGGCGACTGCACCAGCAGCGACAGCGTGTAGATGCCCGGCGCCCAGCGCGACGGCGCCTGCGCATCCTCGGCGCTGTCGGCCAGATGCACCTGCAAGGTGCCCGCTGCCGGGCCCGCGGCCGGCACCACGTCCACCGGCGCATCGAGCCGCAGGCTGTTGAAGCGCGCCACCGCGTTGGCGGTGCTGAGCTGGCTGCCGCTGAGCACCAGATCGTCGCCGAGCCTGGCCGCCGCCTGCGCATTCGGCAGCGCCACGCTGCTGAGTGCCGGCGCCGTGGATGCCGTGCTGGTCACGCCGCGATCCTGCGGCCCGCGGCGCAGCACCGGCAGGCTGGCGCGCGACGGCGCCTGGCTGTCGATCAGCAGCACGGTCGCCTCGTAGGCGGCGGAGACGCGGTAGTTGGTCTGGAACGCGGTCCACAGCTTGGAGAGCTCTTCCACACTCTGCGGCAGCGGCGTCAGGCGCACGCGTTCGATCTGGTCGGCCAGGTCGTTGCCGAGCAAGGCGTTGCGGATGTCGTCGGCGTCGAGCAGCGGGCGGTCGTGCAGCGTGCTCATCGCCGCCGCCAGCACGCGGTGGCTGACCGCGTCGTTGTCGCTGTCGCCGCGGCCCCAGGCGGTGATCAGGTAATGCAGGTTCAGCGCCAGCGCCGGCTGCGCCGTTTCGCCGGGGCGCACGCGGCCGGGCATGTCCATATTGCGCCAGCCGGCGTTGTAGATGACCTGGTACAGGAACAGGTTGAGCTGGGCCTTGGTGATGCCTTTGCGCGCGACGTCCAGCGGCTGCAGGGTCACTTCCAGGTCGCCCAGGTCGGTATCCAGCAGCGGCATGCGGGCCAGCAGCACATTGCGCAAGGTGCGGGTGGCGGCGGCGATGGCGAGGACATTGCTCATGGCGTGCTTCCGCCGCGCTGGCGCAGGTAGTCGTCGAGCGCGCTGGGACGTGACGGCGCCGCAGCGCGCGGCGCCGTGGCGTTCGTGGGGGCGGCGCGCACTTCCAGCCGGCCGATGCTGACGTGCACGGCCGGTTCGCTGGACGGCGGCGCCGTGCCGGCCGGTGCTTTCGCCGGTGCGGGCGACGATGCGTTCGTGCGCCGCGCGCCGGCTTCGGGCCGGGTGGCGAAGACGGGCTGGCCCGGCGGCAACAGTTCGCCGGGCGCTTCCTCGTGCGAGGTCTCGATGGTGGTGCGTTCGCGCAGGATGCGGGTTTCTTTCAGCGGCTGAAGCTCGCCGGTGGAGGCAGGCTCCTGGCGCGAAACCGTCCGCGGCGATGCCGGCTCGATGGCCGCTTCGCGCACGGACGGCTTGCTCGCAGAAAACAAGCGCACTTCTTCCGTGACGATGCTGTGCTCGTGCCTGTCGGCCTGCGCCGTAGAAGCGTGCGCAGATGAGCGCGCCGGCGCCAGTTCCGGTGCCTCCGCGAGCACTTTGCTCTCGGTCCGGCGTACGTTCGGCACGGCCTGCTCCTGCGTTCGCTCGACCGCCGGCGCCGCCTGGATCTGCACCGGCTCCTCCGTCACCGCCGCCCCACCCCGACCCGCCGGCTCGAACAGCGACGGCAGCCGCGGCGACAGCATCGATTCGCTGCCGAGCGCACGCGTAGCGACACGGTCGAGGAAATCGCTCACGGCGCGCATTGCTCCAGGTAGGCCTGGCGGCGGCGCGGCGTCATCGCGAGGATGTCCGCTTCGCTCCAGTGGTAGTGGCGTGCCAGCGTGTCCACGTCGCGCAGCAGGCGCAGCGCCCAGGCGTGCAGTTCCTGCCACAGGAAGCGGGCGATATCGAAGGCCGGTTCCCAGTCGTGCGCGCATTCGGGGCAATGGAAGGCCAGCTGCAGGTCGGCCTGCGGATCGGCTGCAGCCATGGCCTGGGCCAGTTCCGCCTGCAGCGATTCCGGCAGGCTGGCCGGGGCAGCGCTCGACAGCTTCGTCGTTTCGATCACGCAGCGTTGCAGCAGCAGGCCACGGGCGTCGATCAGGTCGGCGCAATCCTGCAGTGCCAGCAGGTCGGCGCAGTTCACCGGGCGAAAACGCACGCGCAGGTCGTGCGCCGCCGATTGCAGTTCGAATACACCGGCGGAGGTGTCGTCGCCGGCATCCGGCCCGGTCAGCAGCGCATGCGCATCGAAGCTGACCTCGACCACCGCCTTGCACGCCGGGCAGCGCGCCACGCCATCCAGCCGCCGCCCGAACAGCCTCGCGTGCAGGCGCAGCAGCAAGGCATCGCGCCGCCCCAATGGCAACTGCAGCAGCGCGTCCTCGTCCGTGGCCTGGTCGGCCGCGCCGAGCAGATACAGGCTGCGCGCCGCGGCGGAGGCATCCCCGCCGCGTTCCCAGGCGCGCAACCAGTCGGCGGCGGTCGGCATGCGCACGGCCTCAGCCCGCCGGCACCGTGAAGCTGGGTTCGGTCGGTTCCTGCACGCTGACGTCGCGGTCCCAGCCTTCGTTTTCCAGCTTCAGATGCTGGATGGCCACGGCATTGGCATTGGCGTCCAGGTCCGGCAGCGCCTGGTATTCCGACACCCAGCAGCGATACAGGTGATAGGACAGCACCAGCTGGCCGGCCTCGTTGTAGACCTCCAGGATCAGGTCCTTGCGGAAGTCCTTGAGCGACACTTCGGCGCCCAGGCCGGCGCCGAAGTGCCAGACCTTGTTCGCCCACTTCTCGAATTCGAGATCGTGGGTGACGCCGCGTTCGATGGTGATCGCCTCGTATTCGGTACGCCCCGGCGACTTGCGGCTGCTGCTGGGGTCGCCGCCTTCGCGGTGCTTCACCACTTCGGTGGTGCGCTTCAGGCCCGAGACCTTGCTGATGCCGGCCACGTAGCGGCCGTCCCACTTCAGCCTGAACTTGAAGTTCTTGTACGGATCGAAGCGCTGGGCATTGACGCTGAACTGAGCCATGGTGTTGTCCTCAGGTCTGGATCTGGCCGGCCATCTGCTGCAGCTGGATGACCACGAACTCGGCGGGCTTGAGCGGCGCGAAGCCGACCACGATGTTGACGATGCCCAGGTTGATGTCGTTCTGCGTGGTGGTTTCGCCATCGCATTTGACGAAGTACGCGTCGGTCGGCGACTTGCCCTGGAACGCGCCCTGGCGGAACAGGTTCTGCATGAAGGCGCCGACGTTGAGGCGGATCTGCGCCCACAGCGGTTCGTCGTTGGGTTCGAACACCACCCACTGCGTGCCGCGGAACAGGCTTTCCTCGATGTACAGCGCCAGGCGCCGCACCGGGATGTACTTGTAGTCGTCGGCCAGCAGGTCGGCGCCGCGCAAGGTGCGCGACCCCCACACCACCGCCCCCGCGTTCGGGAAGTTGCGCAGGCAGTTGACGCCCAGCGGATTGAGCATGCCGTTCTCGGCATCGGTCATCACCGTGGACAGGCCCTGCACGCCGTTCAAGGATGCATCCAGCCCCGCCGGCGCCTTCCACACGCCGCGCTGCGTGTCGGTGCGCGCCATGATGCCGGCCACGATGCCGCAGGGCACGAAGGTGTCGAGCTGGCCCTGCCGCGCCGGGTCGGACTGGATCACCCGCGGGAAGAACAGCGCCGCGTTGCGCGCGGCGGTGCCGGTCAGGCCCAGGCCGGAAACGGTGCCGGCATTGATCGAGCTGGGCGTGGTCCATGCGCCGGGCGCATCCACGATCAGCAGCGCGCGGCGGTCGACGCACAAGGCCATCGCCGCCTGGTACACGCCATTGCTGGTATCGCCGCCGCGCACGTCGGCGGGGATGCACAGCAGGTTGAACAGATCCACCTTCTTCAGCGCATAGATGCCGGTCTTGGCGTCCTGGTTGCCGAGGTAATCGGCATCGGCGGAGAGCTTCTCGCTGTCCTGCGCCACGGTGGTCACGGCTACCGAGGTGGCGGCGGCGGGCGTGCTGCCGTTGTCGTCCCAGATGGTCTTGCCGGCGTCGGTGGTGTCCGACATCGCCGACGGCGGCTTCGCGCCCAGGGTGGCGCCGGCCTGCAGGCGGATCAGCGCGGAGCTGGCCTTCAGCACGCGGTCGACGCGGCGCGGGCTCTCCACCACGGTGACGTTGAGGAAGCTTTCCTGCGCGCCGCTGGCCGTGTCGCGCACGGTGAGGTTGAACAGGTCGGCCGGGGTGAGGCCGTACAAGGCGGCCACGTCGGCCGACACGTGATTGTCCACCCGCACGCGCAGCTTGTTGGCCCAGGCGCCCGGCGAGGCGGCTTCCAGCAGCAGCGCGACGGCGGGCGGGGTCAGGCCGGGCGCGGTGATCTGCGCCTTGGCGCCGGCCGCGCCGGCCTTGTACAGGCGCACGATCACCGCCTGCGCACCGCCGTTGAGGAAGAAGTCGCGCACCGCGTAGCCCATGGGATACGCCGGATCGAGCGCGCCGAAGATGCGCTCGTAGTCGCCGTAGCTGTTGATGGTGACCGGGCCGTCAGCGTCGGCATCGACCGGCCCTTTCGCGGCGCGGCCGACGAAGGCGGCGATCGAGGTGGCCACGCCGGTGATGGTGCGGACACCGCTGGGAATCTCCTCGATATAGACGCCTGGATAACTCAGGGTGGCAGGCATGGCTGTTTCCTCAAGGGTTGGCGGGATGCGTCGGTCAATGCAGCGGCGCCGGGTCCGCGCGGTTCAGCGCGTACAGCACGGCGCCGCCGGGAAGGCGGTCGCGCCGCAGCTGGCCGCGCTCGACCAGGTGGCTCAGCGCTTGCTCGATGCGTCGGCGTTCGGTGACGTAGCGCTGCTGCGGCAGCCACCAGCTCACGATGCCGTCGAGCGTGTCGGCGGCATCGGGATGCTGCGTGAGATAAGCCAGCACCGCGCCTTCCACTTCGCGCCAGCCGTTCTCCGGGTTCTGCCGAGGATTCATGCGTCACCTCCACGTCGAGGAGGACTGAGGCAAGCGCCGTGCCAGCGTTCGCCCTGCTCGAAAATGGCTTGAAACAAGGGATTTGCGCGTGGACCCGGATGCCAGCCGGGTGAGCTTTGCCCCGGTCCGCGGGCGCGGGTGGGTCAAAGCGCACCCGAGTTCCGCGGCATGCCGCGGGCTAGCGGAAGCCGCCGGTCTCGATGCCGTGCTTCTTCAGCAGCTTGCCGAGCTGCCTGCGCTCCGTGCCGGAAAGACGCGCCGCGGCGCTGATATTGCCGGCGGTGCGCTTCATCAGCCCGAGCAGATAACTGCGCTCGAACGCGCACATGGCGTTCTTCTTCGCGGACAGGTAATGCAGGTCGCCGTCTTCGAGGAAGATGTCCGCCGACTCCTCGGATGAAACATAGGCCGCGGGCGCGATCAGCCCGTCGAGAATGGAGGCGCCGATCATCGCGCCCTCGGTACCGAGATAAGCGCGCAGCACCACGTTCTCCAGCTCGCGCACATTGCCCGGCCAGCCGTGCGCGTCGAGCACGCGCAGGGCTTCGTCCGTCCAGCGCTTGGCCGGACGATCCAGCCGCTGCGCCAGCTGGGCGAGGAAATGCTGCGCCAGCATCGGAATGTCGCCGGCGCGCTCGCGCAGCGGCGGCAGGCATACATGCAGCGCATTGAGCCGGTATTGCAGATCGCGCCGGAACAGGCCGGCCGCGACACGCGCTTCGAGGCAGGCATTGGTGGCCGCCACCACGCGCGCGCTCGACACGCGCGCCGCGCCGCCGCCGACGGGACGGTATTCGTTGTTTTCCAGAAAGCGCAGCAGAGTCACCTGCGCCTTGCTCGACAGCGAGTCCACTTCGTCCAGGAACAGGGTGCCGCCGCGCGCATGGTCGATCAGCCCGGGCTGCGCGCTCTTGGCGTCGGTATAGGCGCCGCGCTCGTGCCCGAACAATTCGTTCTCGATCAGATTGTCCGGCAGCGCGCCGCAGTTGACCGGCACGAACGGCCGCTCGCTGCGCGCGCTGGCGTAATGGATTTCCCGCGCGGCGAGCTCCTTCCCGGTACCCGTCTCGCCTTCGATCAGCACTTGCACATCGCAGCCGGCGTAGCGATGCAGCTGCGCACGCATCAGCTCGAACGCCTTGGATTGCCCCAGCATGGCCGGCATCGTCCCTTCTCCCTAGGATCCCATCGCCGTCGACACGTCGCGCCGCCCGATGAGTTTTACTCCCCGGAGATCAAGGGCTTGGGCGGCCACCTCGGCGAGTATGCATGGCAGCGCGCAGCGTTTCCCATCGGTAGAAAGTTATAGGAGTGTGCGCTGGTGTGCATTTACTCCCTGGCCTTGTTTGCTAGTGCTTTGTGGCGATGTAACGCGGTTCCGTGCACGCCGGGTCAAGACGGCAGTGCAGCGATATGGCGTTTGCGCGGCGGGAGCGATGCCGGCGCTTTCGCGCCGCTTACTTGGGCGCACCCTTGGGCGCCGGCACCAGCACGTCGTCGTCCTTGCTCCACGCCGGCGTGGTGATGGCGTAGAACTTCAGCACTTCGCCCTTGCTGGCGCGGATGGAACGCACGACGGCGGGTGGGACCAGGATGTAGTCGCCGGGGCCTACCGCGTGTGCGACGCTGCCGGTCCACACTTCGCCATGTCCTTCGAGGATAAAGAACGATTCCTCGCCGGCCTTGTTGTGGCTCCATGCGCTGGCATGGCCCGGATCGAGTTCGAACAGCGCGACGCTGCCCAGCGTGGAGCGTGCGCCGGCCGGTGCGGCGCGCCCGGTGAGTTCCTTCAGCCGGACGCCTGCGGAGACCTTGATGAAAGGCAGCTCGGAGGGCGCGATGACTTTCGCGCTGTCGTCTGCCTTGGCGGCGACGGGAGCAAGCGTAGCCAGGGAAGCGGAAAGTGCCAGCAGCAGTGCGGCCTTGGGCTGCATAGGTGGGGACCTTTGAGTTCTTGGCGGCGAAGAGTAGCGCACAAATCGCCTTGCGCACGTTGCATGAAGCCCAAGGCCGCCATCGGCGGCCGTCATCCCGGCGCAGGCCGGGATGACGGCCAAGCCCCAGGCTTCAGGGACTGGCGCCCGCACGTATCGTTTCTTCGTTGATCGCGCGCACCATGGCCTCGTCCACCTTCTCGACCTTGCGGTCGTAGGTGTACAGCCCGTTGTGCTCGCCCTCGACGTCGGTGATCTGCGTATACACGCTGCCGGACATGCCCTTGGGCACGCCTTTGTCGCGCAGCACCGCGGTGTTGGCGACGTAGCCGGCGTTCAGCGCAGCGCGATCCTTTACCGCGCCGTATGGATTGATGGCGGTATTGGGCCACACGTGGCCGGGCACGCCCAGGGTGAGGCCGCCGTGCTCGCCGTCGATGGCGGCGCGTTCCGCATCGGGGCTGGGCAGGCCGGGGCCTTGGTAGTCGTGCACGTCGTAGACGTCGCCCGCATGCGGGTCGCCCTTCATGTCGCAGCAGTTGGCGCCGCTGCGCGCGTCGACCAGGCGCGAGGGATCGAGCTGCTTGATCTGCGCGGACAGCTCGGCGGCGGCGGGGATGCTCCACTGGCCCCAGCCTTCGTTGAACGGAATCCAGCCGATGATGGAGGTGACGCCGCGCAGCTGTTCGACGATGGCGGAGACGTCGGCGCGGAAGCTGGCCTTGTCGGCTTCGCTGAGCTTGTCGTTGCGGTCGGTGGGCAGCGCCGGCATGTCCTGCCACACCATCAGGCCGATGCGGTCGGTCCAGTAATACCAGCGCGCCGGCTCGACCTTGATGTGCTTGCGGATGGTGTTGAAGCCGAGGTCCTTGGTCTTCTGGATATCGAACTTCAGCGCCGCGTCGGTAGGCGCGGTGTGGATGCCGTCGGGCCAATAGCCCTGGTCCAGCGTGGCCAGCAGGAAGGTCGGCTTGCCGTTCAGCACGATGCGGTTGCGGCCACCGACCTTTTCGACCGCGACGGTGCGCAGGCCGGCGTAGCTGGTGACTTCGTCATGCTGGTCGCCCAGGGTGAGCGTGGCCTTGAAGGTGTAGAGGAAGGGATCCTGCGGGCTCCACAGGTGCGGATGCGCGATGGCCAGCTTCAGCGGCTGGCCGGCCGCGCCGCTCGCCTCGCCCACGGCCTTGCCGTCCGCGTAGGCGGTGACGCGCAGCGTGGCGTCTTTCGCGTCGCCTTGCAGCTTCGCGCTGACGGTGAACGCATCGAGGCTGCGCGCGGGCGTGAATTCGAGCTGCGCCAGGCTGGTGGCAGGCACCGGCTCCAGCCATACCGATTGCCAGATGCCCGAGGCCGCGGTGTAGAAGATGCCTTCGGGCTTCAGCCGCTGCTTGCCGACCATGATATTGGCGGCATCCACCGGCGCATGCACGGCGACCACGATCTCCTGCGGCCCTTTCGCGCGCAGCGCCGAGGTGATGTCCGCGCCGAAGGACGTATAGCCGCCCGTATGCTTGGCCACCTGCGTGCCGTTGACGTAAACGGTCGCCTCGTGGCTCACCGCACCGAAGTTCAGCCGCACGTGCTGGCCGTTGGCCGTATAGGCGGCCGGAATATCCACCGTGCGGCGATAGAACATGTAGTCGGCATGCTGCTGCACGCCCGAGAGCACCGACTCGACCGGATACGGCACCAGCACCTGCGCCTTCAGCGCCTGGCCGAACGGCGGCTTGCCCTGCCCGTCATCCGCCGCGTATTGCCACAGGCCGTTCAGGCTCATCCATTGCGGATGCTCCAGCGATGGGCGGGCGAGCTGCGGACGCGGGTATTCGGGCAGCGCGTTCTTCGGCGAAACCGCGGCCGTCCACGGCGTGGCCAGCGGCGCCGGCTTGCCGTTCCACACTTTCGCCGGCTGCTCCGCCGCCATCGCCGCGGAAGCGAGGTTCATGGCCGCGATCGTGCCGACCCAGGCGCCCGCGCGCCGTACCAGGAGGTTGTTCGTCATCCGCCCTTCCCTCATCGGTTGCGTTGGAGAACGGGAGAATGACTAATTGTCGGACAAATGTCCAAGCGCGCCGCCGCACGGTGTGAAACCGCCCGCCGTTTGATCGAGCGCCACCATATGGCTGAGCACACCGGCGAGGCTGCGCAGGTCTTGTGCGTTGTGCTTCAGCACGCGATAGAGATCGGTGGGATCGCCTGCGCGCAGGAAGCGCAGCCACGCGGCCGGCGCCTGCGATCCCGGCAGGTCGTCTTCGCGGACGACGCCGAGCAGCTGGCGCTCGGTGGTGGCGAGCTTGCAGTTCGGCCAGTGCGCGCGCCAGCGCCGGCGCACGGGATGCAGCAGGTCGATATGCCGCAGCCCTTGCAGCGGGCTGCTCATGCGTTCGAGGCGAAAGCGCGTATTCAACAAGGGAGCGTCGTAGCTCTTGCCGTTATAGGTGCCGAGCACCGTTGCCGGCGTGATCCATGCGCGTAGCTGCTCCAGCATCGCGGCCTCGCCGGCCAGCGCGGTGATGGTGAGCTGGCTCAGCACGAACCGCGCGCCGTGCCAGCGCGCCACGCCGATCATGAAGGCGCGGGTGCCGGTGCCGCCGGCCAGTCCGGTGGTTTCCGTGTCGAGGAACAGCATGTCCGCGGGGTCGATCCGCTCGGGGATCTTGGCGAACGAGGCATCGAACGGCAGCGGCACGGAAGGCCAGTCCGTCGTTGCTTCGGCGAGCCATAGCCCTGGTGCCAACTCACTGCCCAAACCAGTCGGCGTATTCGTGACAGACCGCTGCCGCGCCGGCGTGGAACGGCGAACCGCAAGCAGGCGCGACAGGTCGGCGGGCAATCGCGGGGCCGGAGCAGCGGCGCCGCCGGCCATACCCGCCTGCCCGCGCAGCCGCCGCAAACGTGCGGCGAGATCCGTCACAGGTCGGCCAGCAGGGCGAGCACCATCGCGCCGAGATCCTTCATGGAACGCGCGGCGGTTTCGTCCGAAGCCAGTACCGGCCCGACGCAGGCGGGACAGCCGAGCCGGCAATCGCATAGCTCGATCAGCTGGCGCGCTTTTTCCACCAGCTCGGCGCGGCGCTCGAACAAGGGCGCGCTGAGTCCCACGCCACCGGGAAAAGCGTCATACAGATAGAGAGTCGGGATAAACGGCGCGTGCGGGTCCTGCACTTCCTCGCCCCACCCCGTATGCACGCGTGCATGCCCCGAGCTGTCCGGCACCGCGAACCACGCGCCGTCGCCGCTGCCCACCGCCTTCTGCAGATCGCGCCCCTCGGCCATCACCGCCACGGTGGCGACGGTATGCAGCGCGGTGGAGGCGGCGAGAAAACCGTCGAGCGCGTCCTGGCGCCGCTCGAACGCATCGTCCAGCGTGCGCTGCGCCAAGGCCCACCACACCGAAGTCGTGTGCAGTTCGCTGTCCGGCAGGTTGACGTTGCCGTAGCCGATGTTCTCGTGCGTGTAGTAGCGGATCTTCTTGTAGCCGGCGACGCGCCGCACCACGTGCACTTCGCCGTGATGGCATTCGCCGCGTCCGGAAGAAGACGAGTCGAACCGGTCCAGCACCTTCAGCCTGGTGTAGTCGATCGCATCCGTGTAGTAGTCGGCTTCGGTGCGCGTGACATAGGCCTTGCGCCCGGTCCAGTCCAGGCGCTCCACCTGGTACGGCACCGACTGCACCATATGGATGGCGCCTTCGTACAGCGTGAGCGGCGCCGCGCTGTAGTCGACCTCGGCGATGATGGTCTGGCGTCCGCCCGTGCGGTTGACCACCACGAAGTTGCCTTCCGCCACCGAGCGCAGCGACACCGCATTGGCCGGATAGCTGTCGGCGATCCACTCGAAGCGCTGGCCTTCGCGATGCAGCACGCCTTCTTCGGCCAGCACTTCCAGCCAGGGTTCCACCATCTGGCCGCCGAAGGCGTCGCCGGCGCGGAACGGCAGCTCGAACGCCGCGCAGCGGATATGGTCGAGCAGGATCAGCGGCTGGTCCTGGGCAATCCGCGCGTGCTCCGGCGAGGCGTCGCGGAAATATTCCGGATGGCGCACCAGGTACTGGTCCAGCGGCTCGCTCGATGCCACCAGGATGCCCAGCGAAGGCTGCTGGCGGCGGCCGGCGCGGCCGAAGCGCTGCCACGTCGCCGCCACCGAACCCGGATAGCCGTTGAGCACGGTGACGTCCAGCGCACCGATGTCGACGCCCAGCTCCAGCGCCGAGGTGCTGACGATGCCGTCCACTTCGCCCGCGCGCATGTCGCGCTCGGCCTGGCGGCGCTCGGTGGGCAGATAGCCGCCGCGGTAGGCGCGGATGCGCGGCCGCTTGCGCGGGTCGTGGTCGAACACGTCCTTCAGGTACTTGGTCAGCACCTCGACCATCAGCCGGCTCTGTGCGAACACCAGGGTCTTCAGCCCCGCGCGGATTGCCGTGCGCGCGATGCGGTTGGTCTGGCTGCGCGCCGAGGCGCGCAGGCCGAGATCCGCATTGAGCACCGGCGGATTCCACAGCAGCACGTGCTTGGGGCCGGTGGGCGCGCCGCTTTCCAGGATCGGCGTCACCGGCTGCTCGATCAGCGCCGCCGCATGCTCGGCCGGGTTGCCGATCGTCGCCGAGCACAGAATGAATTGCGGCGACACGCCGTAGAACGCACAGACCCGGCGCAGCCGCCGCAGCACATTGGCTACGTGCGAGCCGAATACGCCGCGATAGGTGTGCACCTCGTCGATCACCACATAGCGCAGGTTCTCGAAGAACTGCGCCCACTTGGTGTGATGCGGCAGGATGGCCTGGTGCAACATGTCCGGATTGCTCACAACCACGTCGCCATGCAGGCGGATGGCCTGGCGCGCATCGCCCGGCGTGTCGCCGTCGAAGGTGAAGGCGCGCACGCCCAGCTCGCCGGCCGCATTGAGTTCCAGCAGCTCGGCCACCTGGTCCTGGGCCAGCGCCTTGGTCGGGAACAGGTACAGCGCCTTGTTGCCCGCCGTCATCACCGAAGTCACCACCGGCAGGGTGAAGCACAGCGATTTGCCGGAGGCAGTGGGCGTGGCCACCACGATGTTTTCGCCGCGCGAGGTGGCCGCCCAGGCCCGGCCCTGGTGCTCGTACAGCCGGGCCACGCCGCGGGCGCGCAGCGCGGCGGCCAGCGGCGCGGGCAGGTCCTCGGGCAGCGGCACATAGCGGCCCTCCTTGCCCTCGACCACGAACTGGCCGGTGACGCGGTCGCCGTAGCGCTGGACCAGCCGCCCGGCCAGCTCCGCGCCGCTCAGCCGCAGCAGGCGCTGGTCGTCCTCGTCCACGATGGGGGCCGGCAAGGGGGCGCGCATGGATAGTCTCCGGGGAAAGCCGCCGCATTCGAATGCTTTCGCGTCTCACGGATTGAGACCGGCGCCGGAGACCAGGCCGACCGGGACTTGAAGGCGGCGAAGCGCCTGCGGCAGCATCGAATTCAAGCCACCGCCGCGGGTTGGGGTGAGCGCAGCGAACCCCAACGGACCCCGCCGGATCGCCAGCCGGCGCCACGTTGGGGTTCGCTGCGCTCACCCCAACCTGTGCCGCGTTTCGATGCATGCGCTTCAACCCCACCCCCGAGGAGTTTGCGATGAAGCTAGCTACCCACGTTGTCGCTTCGGCCATCCTGCTGCTGGCCACCCTGCCCGCCCTGGCGCAGCAGGATGGCCGCAAGCACATCGTCATCGGCCGCACGCCGGCGGAAGTGGCCAAGTCGCCGTGGAGCGATGCGGTGCTGGTCGGCAACACCTTGTATCTGTCCGGCTATATCGGCGTGGATGCGCATAACCAGGTGCCCAAGTCGGCGGAAGAGGAAACCCGGCTGGCCATGGAAGAACTCAAGCACACGGTGGAAGCCGCCGGCATGAGCATGGACGACATCGTCAAGATCGACGTGCTGTGCACCGACCTGAGCCTGTTTCCGCCATTCAATTCGGTCTATCGCACCTACTTCAAGAACGGTTTCCCGGCGCGTACTTTCACCGGCAGTTCCCAGCTGCTGCTGGGCGCGCATTTCGAAATCACCGGCGTGGCGATCAAGGCCGGGAAATAAGCCGCCGCGGCGGGCCGTCGACTTGACGCCCGCCGCAACCTTGGGCCACTTTCCGGCCATTGCATCGAAGCCAAGCCACTGCCACCATGCGCCGCGAGATCGCCATCGTCGTTTTTCCGGGATTCCAGCTGCTGGACGCGGCCGGCCCGGTGGCCGTGTTCGAGATGGCGGAACGCTTCCGGCCGGACAGCTATGCGATCAGCGTGCTTTCTCCCGGCGGCGGCGTGGTGCGCAGTTCGTCCGGCGTGAGCCTGGCGGCCACGCCGATCGAGCCCCGGCATTTCGACACGGTGATCGTCTCCGGCGGCAACCTGGCGCAGGTGGAGGAAAGCCACGCGGACATCGTCGCCTGCCTGGGCGCCGAAGCCTGGCGCCGCGTGGCGGGCGTCTGTTCCGGCGCGTTCTTCCTGGCCCAGGCCGGCCTGCTCGATGGCCGGCGCGCCACCACGCATTGGGCCGCCGCCGAGCGCTTCCGCCGGCTGTATCCGCAGGTGAAGCTGGATGCGGACCGCATGTTCGTCCGCGACGGCGAAGTGTGGACCTCGGCGGGCATCGCCGCCGGCATCGACCTGGCGCTGGCCCTGGTGGAAGACGACCTCGGCCCCGGCATCGCGCGGCGCACCGCCCAGCAGCTGGTGGTGCATCAACGGCGCCATGCAGGGCAATCGCAGTACTCGGTGCTGGTCGAACAAGGCGGCAAGACCGGCCGCTTCGGCGACCTGATCGGCTGGATGCGCAAGCGCCTGGCCGAGCCGATGACCGTGGAACGCCTGGCCGCGCGGGCCGCGATGAGCCCGCGCAACTTCGCCCGCGCCTTTACCGCGGAGATCGGCGCCACGCCTGCCAAGGTGGTGGAAGGCCTGCGCCTGGAAGCCGCGCGCGTCGCGGTCGAGACCAGCCATATGCAGCTGGACCATATCGCCGCTTCCACCGGCTTCGGCGATTCCAGCCGCATGCGCCGCGCCTTCGTGCGCAGCTTCGGCATGTCGCCGCAGTCGCTGCGCCGCAGCGCGGGCGCCTGAAAGCCGCTGGCGGTTTTTGTCCGGAAATTGTCCTTGCCGGTGCCGGCCGGACCGACCATAAAGAGCGCCACCGGGCGGCCCCGATAAGGCGGCGCGCCCGCAGCATCGCTCCATTCTTCGCCATGAGGTTCCGCATGCGCCCGACCCTGATCGCCTCGGCCTGCCTGCTGTCGGCAGGCCTTGCCCACGCCGCACCCGCACCGGCTCCGACCCGGCTCGACCATATCCTGCTGTGGGGGCACGGCATCGACCAGATCACCTCGGTAATGGCGGTGAAGCTGGGCTTCCAGGTCCGCCCCGGACGCGATCCCGACGGCGTCGCCAACCGCTATATCCGCCTGGCGGACAGCAGCTTTATCGAAATCCTCGGCATCACCAGGCCGAACCCCAAGTTCGATCCGGGCATGAAGGAAGACCAGGAAGCGCTGAAAGGCGGCCCTGGTTCGCGCGCCTTCGGTTTCCGCAGCTCCCGGCTCGACGCCATCCGCAGCACGCTGCAGGCCAAGCAATATGCGGTGACGCCGTTCTTCTCCGGCCCCGACAGCGCCAAGCCCGGCTGGCGGCTGTTCGCCTTCGACAAGGCGCCGCTGTCGAGCAATACCTTCTTTATCGATTACAAGGCTGATTACGCGCCGGATCAGTTCGACCCCGCCAATACCGCGGATTATCGGGTAACGCGCGAACACCCCAACGGCGCGCGCGAGCTTTCCTCGATCTGGCTGGTGTCGGCGGATGCGGATGCCGATCGCAAGCAACTGGAGAACATGGGCTTGGGCCATGCGGTGCCGGTGAAGCTGCCGGAGCTGGGTGCGAGGGGGTTCTGCGTGCCGGTGGGGCCGACGGCATTGCTGGCGTTGCAGCCGGATGGCGCCGGACTGGCGGCACAGGCGATGGCTGCGGGGCCGCGCATTCTCGGCGTCAGCTATGGGGTGACCGATCTTGGGCGTGCGCAGCGGTGGGTGGAGCGGGGGTATCAGCAGAAGCTGACGACGTATCGCGGCTTGTCTGGCGAGTCGGTGCTGGCGCCGACCGTGGACGATCTGGGCTTGTCGGTGGAATTCCATGCGCTGAAGCCGGGCGGTTCGCCCTGCCCGGCTGCGTAAGTCGTCCGGTGATCGGCGCCCCTGCGGGCGCCGGTCGATCACTCGCCCCTGGCCAGCAGCGCGGCCTTCGCCACCTTCGCGGTGTGGTGGTCGCCATCGTGGCTCCAGCCCGGCGGCATGATCAGGTACAGCAGCTTGTTGTGCAGCCCTGGCGCGCGCCACACGTCGCGGCCCAGCAGCCAGAATTCGCCGAGATAGGCATCGAGCACGCTGTAGCGCTTCACCGGCCGCGTGATGCCGTATTCGATCCGGATATCGTCGCGCGCATCCATGTAGGTGCCGAACACGCGGTCCCAGATCGGCAGCAGATTGCAGAAATTCGTATCCATGTAGAGCACGTTGCGCGCGTGGTGCACACGGTGATGCGAAGGCGTCAGCAGCACGCGATGCAGCGGGCCCAGCTTGCCCTTGGGCAGCACGTTCTCGCCCAGGTGGATCAGCTGGCCCCAGAAGCTGTCGATGATCATGATCAGGATCAGCAGCGGCGGGCTCACCCCCAGCAGCATGCAGATGCTGGTGCGTACGAAATCGGCGTACGGGCCTTCCAGAAAGATATGCGCGTAATTCACCGACAGGTTCATGGCCACCGGCGCGTGGTGCGTGGAATGCAGGCACCACAGCAGCCGCACCTTGTGCGCCAGGAAGTGATAGACGAAATGCGCCAGCTCCCACACCACATAGCCGTAAATCAGTCCGTACCAGGTCAAGCCCGCCTGGAAGGGCGCGAACCGGTTGAACAGGCCGATGCAGAAACCGACCATGGCGATGGTGAGAAAGCTGCCGATAAAACGGTTCAGCACCATCACCAGCAGCGGCACCTGGTAATCCTCGCGCCGGGTGCGGCGCAGGATCACGCCGCGCACCAGCTCGAACACCAGCAGCAGCGGGATGATCGGACCCAGCAGCTTGCCGAAGCCATCGACGGTGAGCAGGCTCCGGTAGTTGCCGGACGCAATCACGTCCAGCCAGGCGCCCAGGCCGAAGAAATCGGCCAGCTGATGGCGGATCCAGTCCAGGACAAGCATGCAGCCCCTCGGCGGTGACGGCGCAGGCGTCGATCGCACGCTAACTTGTCACGATCCAATCCTGCATACAAGCAAGCTGAGCACTCCACGCGCCGCCGCTGCGCGCGGTCCGCGGCGTTGCGGACCGCGCGGCGGCAGCGCTATCGTGCCGCCCTTTGCAGCGGGGCCCGCACGCGCGCGGCGCCTTCCTGCCCATCCGCATGGGAGCAAGCCATGAAGCGAGTCACCGGCATCGGCGGCATCTTCTTCAAAGCCAAGGATCCGAAGGCGCTCGGCGCCTGGTACAAGACCCATCTGGGCATCGAAGTGCAGGCTTGGGGCGGCGCCGCCTTTCGCTGGAAGGGACCGGACAATCCCGATGGCGGCGGCACCACGGCGTGGAGCCTGTTCGCCGCGGACACCGATCACTTCGCCCCGGGCCAGTCCTCTTTCATGATCAATTACCGCGTCGACGACCTGCATGCGCTGCTCGCCGCGCTGCGTGCCGAAGGCGTGCAGGTCGAGGACAAGGTGGACGAATCGGACTACGGCAAGTTCGGCTGGATCGTCGATCCGGAGGGCAACAAGGTGGAGTTGTGGGAACCGCCGGCCGGCATGTAGCTCTCGGTTTTTTTATTTTTTTAATCAATGCATTACAATAATAATTGAATGTAGTTTAGCCTGGTCGTGCAACCGCTCGTGCGCAAGGATGCGCGCCGCCCGTTCGTGGCGGTACTCAAGTCCGCCGCGCATCGGCCGATGCAGACTGCGTAGCCTGAGCAGGAACCCGAGTGAACGTCAGTTTCAGTTTGTCCGGCGCGATCGCGCCCTTCCCCGTCAAACCCGGCGGCGCCCCCACGGCGCAGGCCGCCAGCTCGCCGAAGAGCCATTCCGTCACCGCCACGCTCAGCGCCGCGACCTCCGGCACGCGCCCGTCGGCCAGCAAGAGCAACAGCGATTCGGACAGCGGCAGCATCACGGTGCAGACGCTGCGCAAGCAGCTCGAACGCCTGCAGAAGCAGCTCGCGCAGCAGGAACGCCAGCTGCGCTCGGCGGTGGCGCGCGACAAGGACAACGATCCGGCCAATGCGCCGCGCATCGCCGCGCTGCAGTCCGCCGTGGCCACCACCATGGGGCAGATCGCCGAGACGGTGGCCAGGCTGGCCGCGGCGATCATGGCCGAGAGCGGCAGCAGCAGCGGCGGGCTGGTCAGTTCGGCGGCCTGAGCGCCCCGCGCGCTCGCCCCGGCGGAAAAAACATAAGGCGGCATGGCCGATATCTGATAAGCCTTGGGCTTCGTCAGATGCCGGCGATGCGCGATGATCGGGCGCCTCGCCTTTCCCACTGAGGGGTTCGAACATGCCCGATGCTTACTCGTTGCCGCGCCGCCTTGGCCTTGCGCTCGCACTCACCCTGGCCTGCTCCCCGTTGCTTGCCGCGGATGCACCGCCGGTGGCGACCGTCGCCACCGGCCGCCTTGCCGGCATCCACGACGCGAAAACCGGCCTGAACGAGTTCAAGGGCATTCCCTACGCCGCGCCGCCCGTCGGCCCGCTGCGCTGGAAACCGCCGCAACCGGCGCTGGCATGGAAGGACGCACGCAAGGCCGACCGCTTCGGCCCGCGCTGCATGCAGCGCCCGATCTTCAGCGACATGGTGTTCCGCTCCGGCGGCATGAGCGAGGACTGCCTGTACCTCAACGTGTGGGCGCCCGCGAACGGTGCCGGCAAGAAGCTGCCGGTGCTGGTGTATTTCTACGGCGGCGGCTTCGTCGGCGGCGACGGCTCGGAGCCGCGCTACGACGGTGCGGCGCTGGCCCAGCGCGGCATCGTGACCGTCACGGTCAACTACCGCCTGGACGTGTTCGGCTTTCTTGCCACGCCGGAGCTGGCCGCCGAATCGCCGCAGCACGCCGCCGGCAACTATGGCCTGCTCGACCAGGCCGCGGCGCTGGCCTGGGTGAAGCAGAACATCGCCGCGTTCGGCGGCGATCCGGACCAGGTCACCATCGGCGGCGAGTCGGCTGGCTCCATGTCGGTGTCGGCGCTGATGGCATCACCGTTGTCGAAAGGCCTGATGCGCGGGGCGATCGGCGAAAGCGGTTCCGTGCTCGGCAATCTCGAACCGCGCCCGCTGGCGCAGACGCTGCAGGAAGGCAGCGCATTCGCGCGGCGCGTCAACGCAAGCTCGCTGCAGCAGTTGCGCAAAGCCAGCGCACAGTCGCTGCTCGATGCCGCCGGCCAGAAGGACGTGCCGGAGTTCGGCCCCACCGTCGACGGCTATTTCTTCCCTCGCTCGCCCACGGCCATCTATGCGGCCGGCGAGCAGACGCATATCCCGCTGCTGCTCGGCGCCAACTCGCAGGAAGGCAGCTACGTCAACCTGCTCGACAAGGCCGCGCCGGATCCGGCCCATTACCGTGCCGCGGTACAGAAGCAGTTCGGCGAACACGCCGATGCCGCGCTCAAGCTCTATCCCGGCACGAACGAGGCGCAGATCAAGGCCAATGGCACGGCGCTCGCGGGCGACAAGTTCATCGCCTACTCGACCTGGGCGTGGATGCGCGCCCATCGCCAGACTGGACGGGCGCCGGTGTTCTATTACTTCTTCAACCAGGCACGCCCGGCCAAGCGCGACGGCAGCGCCGGCCCGGATGCCGGCGCGGTGCACAGCGGCGAAATCGAGTACGCGCTGGGCAATCTGCCGGGCAATGCCGTGTATGCGTGGACGCAGACCGATCGCCAGGTCTCCGAAACCATGCAGGGCTATTGGGCGCAGTTCATCAAGACCGGCACGCCGAACGGTCCCGGCCTGCCGCACTGGCCGGCCGCGGCGGACAAGGATGGCGGCCTGCTGCGCCAGACCATCGGCGCGGACACGCGTACGCAGGTCGATCGCGATGCGGCGCGCTACGAGTTCCTGCAGCGCGCGCTGGCCGGCGAGCATCTCTAGGGTTGGGGTGAGCGCAGCGAGCCCCAACCCTGCGGCAAGCTGCGGTGCCTGTTGGGGTTCGCCTTTGGCTCACCCCAACCTACGGGTGCCGGATAGCGTCAAGGTATGCCCTGCCGTCCAGGGACGCAGGTTGGGGTGAGCGCAGCGAACCCCAACGTTGCGGCAAGCTGCGGTGCGTGTTGGGGTTCGCCTTTGGCTCACCCCAACCTACGGGCGGCGGAGGGAGTCTCAGTCCGCGTAGTCTTCCGCGTGGCTCACGTCGTCGGTCGGCCACCAATAGCGGCCGTTGTCAGCCGGCGACAGGTTGGTATTGCCGTCGCCGGGCCGCGCCTGGTAGACGTTGTTGCGCCACACCGATCCCTGCGCCGTGCCGCCCCACAGGCCGCCGTACACCGGACCCCACAGTTCCTTCAGCTCCGCCGAGAACACATTGCCGGTCACCGTGAGGTTGGTGGCGTTGTTCTTCACGCCGAAGCTCAGCGCATAGCCATAGCCCGACACATAGTTGTTGGTGAAGCTGATGCGGTCGTAGACGCCGTCGCCCTGCAGCGCCAGCGCATTGGTATTGCCCAGCGAGGCGATGGTGTTGTGGTCGATGATCATCGGCCCGCCGTCGCCCTCGCTCTGCGGCCCGATGCCGTCGTGGTGGTAGACGTTGTGCGAGGTGTCGGCCGCGTCGTGGATGTAGTTGTTGGTCCACGTCGACGGACGGTCCGGAAAGCCCGTGGTCATCTCCAGGCCCGCATTGCCCCAGATATCGTTGTGATCCATCGTCGCCACCGCTTCGTTCATGGTGGTGACCAGCTGCCAGGACTGCTTGAACGGCGTGCCGGGCGTGGTGTGCGAGGAGGACACCGTGCCGTCGTTGCCCGGCGGCAGCGCATAGGCGCTGGGCTTGAAGGTGGAATAGCGGAAGGTGACGCTGCTGGCCGCATACAGCTGCACCAGGTTGTCGTTCGGGCTCTTGCCCTCGAACAGGCAGCCGACGAAGGTGAGGTCGTCGCCGTAGATCACCACTTTCGAGGCCAGGAAGCGGGTGAAGGCGATCACGCTGTGATCCGGATAAGTGACGATGATCGGCTTGCTCGCGCTCATGCTCGCGGCGTAGTCGGTGAGGTGTCCCGGATACGCGCCCAGCCCCAGGCCGCCGGTATTCGCGGGCGTGTTGGCATAGCCGGTATTGGAGAAGTCGGGCCAGTAGCCGGAGCCGTCGTTGGGCCGCGCCGTGAGCGCGGTGGCGGCAGTGGCGTAGCGGCTCAGCGGATCGGAGCCGGGCGGCGCCGCATGCGCCGCGAAGGGTATCTGCGTCAGCAGAACGGCGGTGAACAGCTGGGAACAGGCAACGGTACGCGCTGAATGCATGGCTGATTCCTTGTGGACTTCAAGGTGGGAACACGGCGCGGCGAACAGCCGGCCTTGGATGAAGACTTCCAACCACGGATGTACGGCGCTTCGCGGCAAGCGGCTGCCGCGAAACTGATGACTGGACGAGACAGCGGCCTTGCCTGTGACAGGCAAGGCGATATGAGCGGTATGGATGGCCCCCGCGGGCTTCGTGAAGCCCGAGTCAAAATGACTATACACAGTGTATATGTTGGGCCGGGCGGCCTGGCTGTCGACGCGCTCACACATTCCGCGAAGCGCATTTTTCCGTCGATTACATCCGGGTGGTGGCAAGCGCCAGCTTCAATCCGAGGACGGCGAAACCCAGGGCAAACACGCGTCGCAACCACGTCGTCACTCGCGGGCGCTCGAGCACGTGCGCCCGCATGAAGGACGCGAACGCGCCATAGATCGCGAACACGATCAGGGTCATCAGCATGAAGGTGCCACCGAGTTGCAGCAGGCTGGCGACCGGCGATGCATCGTCCCTGGCCATGAACTGCGGCAGGAAGGCCAGGAAGAAGATCGGCAGCTTCGGGTTGAGCAGGTTCAGCAGGATCGCCGAGGCCACGATGCGCAATGGCGAGCGCGCGGCGGTGGCGTTATCAGGATCGAGCGCACTGCGATCCCGCCACGTGCGCCACGCCATGTACAGCAGATAAGCCGCGCCGGCGTACTTGAGCAGCTCGAACGTCACGGCGCTGGCCTTGAACACCGCCGCCAGGCCGCATACCGCGGCCGCCATATGCGGCACGATGCCCAGCGTGCAGCCGAGCGCGGCCAGCAGGCTGGCCCGCGTACCGCGCGACAGTCCGGTCGACACCGTGTAGAGCACGCCGGTGCCGGGCGATGCCACCACCAGCAATGAAGTGAGCAGGAATGCAACGCTCATGCAGCCTCTCCTTGAATGAGGGAGGCGCGACCATCGCAAAGGAAGCGCGGACGGTCTTGAAGAAAATTGCGTGGCTCAGCGCAGCGCGTCGCGGTAGCGCCCCGGCGTGATGCCGAACTGGCGCAGGAAGGCGCGGGTCAGATGGCTTTGATCGGCAAAGCCGGCGAGCTGCGCGGCTTCGGCCAAGGCATGGCCCTGGCGCAGGTAGCGGCGCGCCAGGCGCACGCGCCACTGGATGCGGTAAGCATGCGGCGTGGTGCCGACGTCGCGCAGAAAACCGCGGATCAGCTGGAAGCGGCTCACGTCGCACGCGGCCGCCAGCTCCGACAGCGAGGTCTCGGCAGCGGGCTCGGCGTCGATCCATTCCAAGGCACGCGCCACCGAGGGCGAAGCGCAGGCCAGCCGTGGCCCGCTGAGGCGATGCTGCTTCACCACCCGCACCAGGCAGGCCAGCAGGAGTTCGTCGGCGTGGCCGTCCGGCGATGGCAGCGCTTCCAGCAGCTGCGTCACTTGCTGCGCCAGGCCGCGGTCGTGCGCCACCGGCTGGAGCACGACGTCGCTGCCGCCGAATTCCGCTGCCAGCTCCCGCGCCACCAGCGCGGGCTCCAGATAGGCGATCCGCCAGCCGCGCGGCCCATCGATCGGCGCGCCGTCATGCACCTCGCCGGGATTGACCATGATCACGTCGCCCGCCACCGACTGCACCGCGCCGACCACGCTCCAGGACTTCTGCGCGCCCACGGTGATCACGCCGAGGCCGAATTGATCGTGGGCATGGCGGGGGAAGCTGTGCTCGCTGAGCAGGGACAGCGCTTCCACGCCGGGAAGGACGGAGCGGAGTTGCACTACCTGGTGGATTTTCTTCGGCACGAGGCGATCGGGCGCTGCGGCGATAGAACCTAAGCATAGGCTTTCTCGGCCCTCAGCTCACGGCTCTCCCCGGCGGGGAGAGGGGGATGGAGGGCGCGGCGAAAATCGAGCAAAGAGCTCGCGGCGCAGCCGCGGCGTTCCGCTTGCGCGCTTTTGCTCCGGCTCTTGATCCACCGGGTCCCCTTGGCGCCGGCGGTGAGGGCTGGACGAAAAGGCCCCGCAGGGGGCGGGGACACGATGTCCCCGCCTTTTTGATCAGGGCATGGATGCCCTGTCAAAAAGCCCGGCCAGCCCTCACGGACCCTCAGCAGCGCAGCTGCTGAGGGCGCCAAGCAGGGTGCCCTCTCTTTTTGGTTACTTTTTCTCTGGGCACGCAGAGAAAAAGTAACTCGCCCCGCGGCAGCGGGGCGAAACACTCGCCAAAGGCGAGACACCCAACCGTCAACGCAACAACCGAGCGACAAAGTCCCTGGATTCCAGCTTTCGCTGGAATGACGAGCGAGGCCTACGCCGGGATGACGAAGTTGAGACGATGAGGCAAGACCGTTGCTCACCCCAACCCTCTCTCCCACGGGGACTACCTTCGGGTCACCCGGAGGGGAGAGGGGGTACGACGTTCGCCCCTCAGATGGAATGCCGGTAAGGCTTCCCGGACTGGCAATCCTGCACGTCCTCCTGCGTCAGCCGCGCATACGGACGCAGGCTTTCCTCCTTGGCGACCATCACGTCCTGCGTCTGGCGCATCTTCTCCAGCGAGGCGCAGAACTGCGGCGAATGCGGGATCTTCTCGGCATCGGCCTCGATGCCTTTCGATGCGCCATCGGTGCCGTGGATCATCGAGCCGAACAGCAGCCGCGGCACCGCATACCTGGTCAGGCGCGAAGCGGCATCGAACGAGATGTCGATCACTTCCAGCGAGGCTTCGCGGTAATCGAGAACGGCCGCGCGCTGATCGGCGGTCAGCGCCAGCGGCTGCTTGTCGATGGTCACGCCGCCGGTCACGTCGATATAGGCCTTCGGCACGTCCTTGTCGCCGCGCAGTTCCAGCGGCTCCTGGTGCATCTTGATACGGTCCGCTTCCATATCGCGCCTGGCCGCGCCGGAACACCCCGCCAGCACGAGCGCGGCAACGGACAGCAGGAGGAGGGGACGAACTTCCATGGCGCACTCGCATCGGCAAGCAAGGCGCAGACGATAAAGACGCGCCGCACCGCCTGCCCCGTGCCAAAGGTCGCCCTCCCCCAGAAGTCAGGGCCGCGCCAGGGCCTCGGCCAGCGCCGTGCTCAGCGGCTTCATGTAGTAGCTGTCCGCCGGCACCGCGTGGACGCGCACGCCATGCTGCGCGAGTGTGTCGGCCACCACCGGCCCGACCGCGGCCACCACGACGCGCGACAAGGCCTCCTTCGACACGTCGGCGCCGGCCAGCCGGAACAAGCGCTCCACCTGCTGGATGCTGGTGAATGCGATGGCGTCGATCTCGCCCTGGCGCATGCCTTCGAGCATGGCCAGCACGTCGGCATCGTCGGCCGCATCGGCGTAGCGGTAAGGCGCCACCGGCAATACGTGTGCGCCCGCCTCGGCGAGAAACGCCATCAGCGGCGCATTCGGCTCGGTGCCGTACAGCTGCACGCCGACCTTGCGTCCGCGCAGATCCAGCTCGCGCAAGCAGGCGATCACGCCCGGGGTCGTCGCCGGTTCCGCCACCAGGCTGGGGCGCAAGCCCAGTTCGCGCAGCACGCGGCCCGGCTTGGGGCCCCGCGCGATGATCCGCACCCGGGCCAGGCGGGCGATAAAGCGCTCGCCCCACTCCGGTGCGTGCCGATCCAGCGCATCCAGCAAGCGGCTCAATCCTTCGCCGGTAAACAGCACCAGATCGTCGCAGGCGCCGTCGTTGAAGCGGCGCAGCCAGTCCAGCACCGGCGCTGGATCCGCGGCATCGCGGATCTCCACCAGCGGACAACGCAGCACGGTGGCGCCGCGGCGTTCGAGCAGCGTGGCGAAGACGTCCAGCGCGCGCGATTCCGGCACGGCGATGCGGCGTCCCGCCAAGGCCTGTTCGGGCGCCGCCATCAAGCCACTTCCATGCACGGCAGCGCCGCGGCGGTTTCTTCCGCCACCAGCGTGCCGAACCAGCTGTGTTTGCGCGCAAACGCGGCCACCTCGCCCACGATCAGCAAGGCCGGCGTGCCCACCGCATGCTCCCTCGCCAGCCTGGGCAGATCGCGCAGCACACCCGTCACCACGCGCTGCCGCGGCAGGCTGCCGTTCTCGATCAGGGCCACCGGGGTTTCCGGATCGCGCCCCCGCGCAAGCAGGCGCGCCGTCAGCATGCCGATCCGTTCCACGCCCATATAGACGGCCAAGGTCTGGCGCGGCTGGGCCAGCATGGCGTCGCTCAAGGTTTCCGCCGCATCCTTGCCGTGCGCCGTCACCAGGCACACCGACTGCGCCAGCTCGCGATGCGTCAGCGGGATGCCCGCATAAGCCGCGCAGGCCACGGCGGCGGTGATGCCGGGCACGATCTCGCAGTCGACGCCATGTTCGCGCAGAAAGGCCAGCTCTTCGCCGCCGCGGCCGAACACGAACGGATCGCCGCCTTTCAGCCGCACCACGCGCCGCCCGGCCAGCGCGTGCGCGAGCATCAGCTCATGCGTCCGTTCCTGCGGCACCTGGCGGCCACCGCAGCGCTTACCCACGTCGATGCGCTCGGCATCGCGCCGCGCCAGTGCCAGGATGTCGTCGCCGATCAGCTGGTCGTGCAGGATCACATCGGCCTGGCCCAGCGCACGCAGCGCCGCCAAGGTCAGCAGGCCGGGATCGCCTGGGCCGGCGCCGACCAGCGCGACGGAACCACGCGGCTGCACATCCTTATCGCCACTCAAGGCATCGAGCAGCACCCGCTCCGCCTCCTCGTGGCGCGCACGCCGCAGCAGCTTCAGCACCGGGCCGTCGTGCAGCCAGCCATAGAAGCCGCGGCGCTGCGCCAGATCGCCGTAGCGCCGCGCGATGCTGCCGCGATGGCGCTGCGCCAGCGCCACCAGCGAACCCAGCGCATGATCCAGCACGCGCTCCAGCATCTCGCGCACGCGGCTGGCCAAGGCCGGCGCGGCGCCGGCGGTGGAGATCGCCACCATCAGCGGCGCGCGGTCGATCACCGCCGGCACGTGGAAGCGCGACAGCACGGCATCGTCGACCACGTTGACCAGTATCCGCCGCGCCCCCGCATCGGCCGCGATCCGCGCATTGACCGCCTTGTCGCCGGTGGCCGCCACCACCAGCCACACCTCGTCGAGCCAGCCCGGCTCGTAGTCGCCGCGCAGCCATGCCACCGCGCCGTCCTGCGCCAGGCGCGCCAGCCCGGCATCGAGCTGCGGTGCTCCCACTCGCACCAACGCACCGGCCTCGCGCAAGGCGGCCACCTTGCGCCGCGCCACCGTGCCGCCGCCCACCACCAGCACCGGCAAGCCCTGCAGATCGGCAAACAACGGATACAGCTTCATCGGTACGCCCTCCAGCCGCATCCGTGCCCGCTCATGCCGCGGTAACCGCGCGCGTCTCGGCGATCAGCCGCCGCAACTCAGGAATACAGGACCCGCAATTGCCACCCGCACGCAGCTCGGCGGTGATCTGCGCCGGCAGGTCCATATCGTTCGCGCGGATCGCCTCGAGAATGGTGTTGCGCCCCACGCCGAAGCAGGAACACACCACCGGCCCGGGATCGCCGCCACCGCCCGGCGGCTCGCCCGACAACAGGGCCAGCCGGTCGGCTTCGTCCAGCCGCTCGCGCGCGAACAGCGAGGACAGCCATTGGCGCGACGGCAGGTGCGGTTGCGCCGCAAGGAACAGGCAGGACTCGATGCGGCCATCGCGCAGGTGCATGGCGCGGTATACGCCGGTCTCGCGATCCTCGAAGGCCAGCCAGTCCGCGCCGGTTTCATCCGCCCCCAGCCAGCCCTTCGCCCAGGCATCGCAATCGGCCGGCCGCTCGCGGTGCGCCAGTTCGTAGCGCAGAAAGCGGTCGCCGCGGATCAAGGTCCAATAGCTCAGCGCCGACGCCGGCAGCGCCTGCCGCGCCAGCGCAAAGCCATACCAGCGCACCGCGAACGGCTCGACCCGCACCGGCGTGTGCTTGAACTCCGGCTCGCCGGAGACCGGATCCACCGCCGGATTCACCACCCCGCCCACGCGCGCATCCGAAGCGAATTGATCGCTCCAGTGGATCGGCACGAACACCTGCCCCGCCAGGATGCCGCCGCCATGGCGCACCCGCCCCACCATCGCCCCCCAGCGCGAACTGACCCGTGCCAGCGTGCCTTCGCGCACGCCGCAGCGCAGCGCATCGTGCGGATGCATGTCGATAAAGGGTTCGCCGATATGGCCGTTGAGCCGCGGCGAGCGCGCGGTGCGCGTCATGGTGTGCCACTGGTCGCGGATGCGGCCGGTGTTGAGCACCAGCGGATACTCGCGGTCGACGGCATGCACCGGCGGACGCGAAGCCGTGGCGACGAAACGCGCGCGGCCATGGGCATGGCTGAAGCGGCCGTCCGAAAACAGGCGCGGCGTGCCCTCGCCCGCTTCCGTCACCGGCCACTGCACCGGCGCGAGCGTGTCGTAGGCTCGCCGATCGAGCCGCGCCAAGCTCCCAAGATGCAGGCGCCTGTACGCAGCCGGCACACCATCGGCGGCAGGCTCGCGGTTGCGGAAGGTCGTGAGCTGCGCATGCTCGACGAAAATCTCGTGCGGGTTGCCGAACTCGAAACCGCGCTCGAAACCCATCCGCCGCGCCACCTCGCACACCACGCGCCAATCCGCGCGCGCCTCGCCCGGCACCGGCAGGAACGGCCGCTGCCGCGAGATGCGCCGCTCCGAACTGGTCACCGTGCCGTCCTTCTCGCCCCAGCCCAGCGCCGGCAGCAGCACGTGGGCGAAGGCATTGGTGTCGGTGCGCTCGACGATGTCCGAGCACACCACCAGCTCGCAGCGCGCCAGCGCGGCGCGCACCTTGTCCGCCTCGGGCAGGCTTACCGCCGGATTGGTCGCCATGATCCACAGCGCCTTGATCCGCCCCTCGCCCACCGCATCGAACAGCTCCACCGCCTTCAGGCCCGGCTTGTCGGCCATGCGCGGCGACTGCCAGAACGCCTGCACGATATCCCGGTGCGCCGGTTCGCCCAGCTCCATATGCGCCGCCAGCATGTTGGCCAGGCCGCCGACTTCGCGCCCACCCATCGCATTGGGCTGTCCCGTGATGGAGAACGGCCCCATGCCCGGCCGGCCGATGCGCGCGGTGGCGAGATGGCAATTGATGATGGCGTTGACCTTGTCGGTGCCGCTGCTGGACTGGTTCACGCCCTGCGAAAACAGCGTCACCACCTTCTCGTGCCGCGCGAACAGGCGATAGAATGCCACCACGTCCGCCGCCTGCAGGCCGCACTGCTGCGCCACCTGGGCCGGGTCGCCCGCCTCCGCCTCGGCGGCCGCCAGCGCCGCATCGAAGCCTTCCGTATGCGCATCGATAAACGCGGGATCGATCACGCCATGGCGGAACAGAAACGACAGCAGGCCGTTGAACAGCCGCACGTCGGTGCCCGGGCGGATCGGCAGGTGCAGATCGGCGCCTTCGCAGGTGGCGGTAAAGCGCGGATCGATCACCACCACGCGCGGACCGTCGCGGCCGTCGCGCGCCTGCGTCACGCGCTGGAACAGCACCGGATGGCACCAGGCCGTATTGGAACCGACCAGCACCACCAGCTCGGCCTGCTCCAGGTCTTCATAGCAGCCCGGCACCACGTCCTCGCCAAACGCGCGCTTGTGGCCCGCCACCGCGGAGGACATGCACAGGCGCGAGTTGGTATCGATATTGGCCGTGCCCAGATAACCCTTGGCCAGCTTGTTGACGACGTAATAGTCCTCGGTCAGCAACTGCCCGGATACGTAGAACGCCACCGCGTCCGGACCGTGCTCCGCCACCACGCGCGAGAAGCCGTCCGCCACGCGCTGGATCGCTTCATCCCAGCCCGCACGGCGCACCACGCCATCCGCCTCGCGCAGCAGCGGATGCAGCAGCCGCCCTTCCATCCCGACCGTATCGCCCAGCGCCGAACCCTTGACGCACAAACGCCCGCGATTGGACGCATGCGCCGGATCGCCCGCCACCCGCGCCGCGCCGTCCGCGTCCACACTGGCCAGCACGCCGCAACCGACGCCGCAGTAGGGACAGGTGGTGCGTACCGCTTCGCTCATGTATCGCGCCGCTCCACCTGCACGTCCTCGCCCTGCCGCCGCACCGCCCAGGTGCGCACCGCCTGCTGCGGTTGCTCCAGGCATTCGCCGGTACGCAGGTCGAAGTGCTGCTTGTGGATCGGCGACGCCACCACCACGCGCTCGCCGAGGCTGCCGACCAGCCCGCGCGACAGCACCGCCGCGCCCGAGCAGGGATCGAGATTGTCGATCGCGTAGAGCTCCTCGCCGATGCGGAATACCGCCACCTGCTCGCTGCCCACCAGGGCGCAGACGCCGGTGGACGGCACGATGTCGCCGATGGCGCAGATGGACATCCAGCCTGCCTGTTCGCTCGTCATGGCCTCACTCCGTCTCCACCACCACGGGAATGCCGCGCAATGCGCGCTTCTCCTGCACCGTCGCCGGCCGGATCTGCCCGCGCTCCGGCACGAAGGCCACGCGGTCGTCGCCGGCTTCGCTGTTGACGAAGTGGCGGAAGCGTGCGCGCACCGCGGGATCGGTCACCGCACGCTTCCACTCGCAGGCATAGGTGTCGACCACCAGGGCCATTTCGGCTTCGAGTTCCGCGGCCAGGCCCAGCTTGTCGTGCACGACCACGTCGCGCAGATAGTCCATGCCGCCTTCCAGCCCATCGCGCCACACGCTGGTGCGCTGCAGGCGGTCGGCGGTGCGGATGTAGAACATCAGGAAGCGGTCGATATAGCGAACGAGGGTGGCCGTATCCAGGTCGCCCGCCAGCAGCTCGGCGTGCCGCGGCTTCATGCCGCCATTGCCGCAGACGTAGAGATTCCAGCCCTTCTCGGTGGCGATCACGCCCACGTCCTTGCTCTGCGCCTCGGCGCATTCGCGCGCGCAGCCGGACACGGCGAACTTCAGCTTGTGCGGCGAGCGCAGTCCCTTGTAGCGGTTTTCCAGGTCGATCGCGGTGCCCACCGAATCCTGCACGCCATAGCGGCACCAGGTGGAACCCACGCAGGACTTCACCGTGCGCACCGACTTGCCATAGGCATGGCCGGATTCGAAGCCCGCTTCGATCAGTTCCTCCCAGATCAGCGGCAGCTGCTCCAGCCGCGCGCCGAACAGATCCACGCGCTGGCCGCCGGTGAGCTTGGTGTACAGGCCGTACGACTTGGCGATGCGGCCAATGGCGATCAGTCCATCCGGCGTCACTTCGCCGCCGGCCATGCGCGGCACCACCGAATAGGTGCCGTCCTTCTGGATATTGGCCAGGAAGTAGTCGTTGGAATCCTGCAGCGAAGCGTGTTCCTGCTGCAGCACGAATTCGTTCCAGCACGAGGCCAGGATGCTGGCCGCCACCGGCTTGCAGATATCGCAACCCAGCCCCTGGCCATGGCGCGCCAGCAGTTCGTCGAAGCGGCGGATGCGCTCCACGCGCACCAGGTGGTACAGCTCCTGCCGCGAATACGCGAAGTGCTCGCATAGATGGCTGGTCACCGCCAGGCCCTGGCGCACCATCTCCGCCTTCATGATCTGGGTGACCAGCGGCACGCAGCCGCCGCAGGTGGTGCCGGCGCGCGTGGCCTCTTTCAAGGCGCCGATGCTGGTGGCGCCCTCGCCCACCGCCTTGCACAACTGCCCCTTGGATACGTTGTTGCACGAACACACCTGGGCCGAGGCCGGCAGCGCATCGACCGCCAGCCCCGGTTTCGCCTTGCTGTCCGACGCGGGCAGGATCAGCGATTCCGGCGCCTCCGGCAGCTCCATGCCGTTGAGCATCATCTGCAGCAAGGTGCCGTACTCGGCGGCATCGCCCACCAGCACGCCACCGAGCAGGCGCTTGCCGTCTTCCGATACCACCAGCCGCTTGTAGACCTGGCGGCGCTCGTCGCTGAACTGATAGCTGCGGCTGCCCGGCGTGGCGCCGTGCGCATCGCCGAGGCTGGCCACGTCCACGCCCATCAGTTTGAGCTTGGTCGACATGTCGGCGCCGGCGAACTCCGGCAGGTCGCGCGCTTCCTCGCGCGTCAGCAGGGCATGCAGATGCTTGGCCACCACGCGCGCCATCTCGTAGCCCGGCGCCACCAGGCCGAACACCTTGCCGCCCCATTGCGCGCATTCGCCGATGGCGTAGACGTCGCGGTCGCGCGTGCGGCAGAAGTTGTCGACCATGATGCCGCCGCGCTGGCCCACGCCCAGCTCGCATTGCCGCGCCAGTTCGTCGCGCGGGCGGATGCCGGCGGAGAACACGATCAGGTCGGTCTCCAGGGTGCTGCCGTCGGCGAACTTCATGGCGTGACGTGCGCTGGTACCGTCAATGATCTCCTGTGTGTTCTTGCCCGTATGCACCACCAGGCCGAGTTCCTCGATGGTCCGGTGCAGGATGCGCCCGCCACCGTCGTCCACCTGCACCGCCATCAGGCGCGGCGCGAATTCCACCACGTGCGTTTCCAGGCCCATGTCGCGCACGGCCTTGGCGCATTCCAGCCCCAGCAGGCCGCCGCCGACCACCACGCCACGTTTGGATTGCGCGCCCCATTCGGCCAGTTCGGCGAGGTCGTCGAGCGTGCGGTAGGTGAGGCAGCCGCGGCGGTCGTTGCCGGGGATCGGCGGCACGAACGGCGTGGACCCGGTGGCGAAGACCAGCTTGTCGTACGGAACGACGTCGCCGTCGGCGGTGGTGACCCGCTTGAAGGCGCGGTCGATGCGCGCCGCGCGCGTGGCCAGGCGCAGATGCAGGCCGGGATGATCGAAGAAGCCGGGCGCCACCAGCGACAGCTCGTCCGCGCTGCGGCCGGCGAAGTAGTCGGACAGGTGCACGCGGTCGTAGGCGGGCCGGCTTTCCTCGCACAGCACCGTGATGTCCAGGCCGGGCGTGCCCAGCGCCACCAGTTCCTCCAGCAGCTTGTGGCCGACCATGCCGTTGCCGATCACCACCAGTCTCGTCGTCATGCGCGTCGCCTCAGTCGATGGCCAGGGCCGGCGCCGGCGTATCCACCGGCCCTTGCCGCAATACCCGCTCCTCGGCCACGTGTTCGCGGCTGAAGCGCACGGCGAGCGCGCACAGCGAGCCGGCCAGCACGAAGCCGCCCAGGTACATGAAAGTGAGCTGCACCGAGCCCAGCGATTTCTGCAGGAAACCCGCCGCCACCGCGCCCACGTTGCCGCCGGCACCGACGATGCCGGCCACGCCGCCCAGCGCCTTGCGGTCAATAAAAGGCACCAGCGCATACGTCGCGCCGCAGGCCATATGAGTGAACAGGCCGAAGGCGAGCATCGCGGCCACCGCGGTGGCGGCGCCCTGCGCGCTGGAGAACCACAGCAGCCCGATGCCTTCGAAGAACATCAGCAGGCACAGCAGGCGTGCGCGCGCCGGCAGGCCGTGCCGGCGCACCAGCCGGTCGGAAGCGATGCCGCCCAGCGCTCGTGCGAACAGGGCGAGCAGGCCGAAGCCGCCGACGGCCAGCCCCGCATCGCGCAGGCTCAGCGAGAAACGATCCACGTAGTAGCTGGCGGCCACGCCATGCACGAACAGCTCGATGCCGAAGCAGCCGGCA
Source organism: Dyella sp. SG609 (assembly GCF_012275375.1). Taxonomy (GTDB): domain Bacteria; phylum Pseudomonadota; class Gammaproteobacteria; order Xanthomonadales; family Rhodanobacteraceae; genus Dyella_D; species Dyella_D marensis. Next base: position 79,631 of record NZ_JAAZQJ010000007.1, read on the forward strand.
TAGGTGACGAACAGCAACCACACGCGATAGTTGCGCGCCGCCGCGCGGAACGCCGCCCAGCCGCCGGGCTTGCCGCCGTCGATGGCGATGCCGCGCGCGCGCAGCTGGCGATAGTCGCCTTGCGGGCTGTCCTGCGTGCAGCGCCAGTACAAGATGCCGACGACGACCATCAGCACGCCCGGCAGCAGCATCGCAAGACGCCACCCCAGGCCCTGCCCCACGCCCAGCGCCAGCACACCGGCCAGCACCCATGGCATCGCCGCCTGCGCCGCGCCACCGCCGGCGTTACCCCAACCGGCCGCCGCCGCATTCGCCGTGCCCACGACCTGCGGCGCGAACATCACCGAGGTGTGGTACTGCGTGATCACGAAGCTGGCGCCGATCATGCCGATCGCCAGGCGCATGACCAGCAGGGATGCGTAGTCGTGCACCAGCAGCATGCCGAACACCGGCAGCGAGCCGAGCAGCAGCAAACCGGTATACACGCGGCGCGGCCCGAAGCTGTCGCACAGCGGTCCGATCAGCAGCCGGCCGAAAATGGTGACCGCGACCGCGGCGATATTGATGTCCGCGACCTGGCCCGGACTCAGATGCAGCTCGCCGCGTATCAACGGCATCAGCGGCGCGACGGAAAACCACGCGAAGAAACACACGAAGAACGCCAGCCAGCTGAGATGGAACGCACGCATCTGCGGCGTCCGCCATTGCAGCAGCTCGATCCGAGTCGCCTTGCCCGACATGCGCTTTCCCCCGCAGAGAACGAACACGTTGTGCTGCTATGCAACACGTGTGCCATGGGAGAAAAGCGTTGGAATTGCGGTGTTTGCTGAAAAGCTGGCGGATTCAGGCGGCTATTTGTGCACCAAGTTCATTCGTGCATGGAGGGCTTGCACCAGTGCAGTGCAGCATGCACCACCGCCGTAGGTTGGGGTGAGCCGGAGGCGAACCCCAACAAGCCCGCCATGCATCGCAACGTTGGGGTTCGCCTCCGGCTCACCCCAACCTACGGCGGTAACGGCGCTATCTCAGCGTGCCCCGCCCGTCTGCGAAAAACTCAACTCCGTGCACTTCTGCGCGCGCGCCTGCTTGTCCGTATCGCTGCCCGCCGCCATCGCCGCGCCCAGGCAATTGGTATACGCGTCGGTCGCCGCCGCGCGCCCCGCGCCTTCGGCCAGGCTCTGCGCCGCGATGCCGGTGGAGAACACCTTGCCGATCGCCAGGCCCACCGCGGTCGTCCCCGCATCGCTCTTGCCGTCGAAACGTCCATACACCGACAAGGCATCCTCGCGCACCAGCCCAAGCTGCTTGGCGGCTTCCAATGCGGCGGGCCGCTTGGCGGAAGCGGCCTGTTCGGCCGCCGTCAGCGACGGTGTCAGCTGCTGGATCTTGCTGTCGATGGTCTGGTTGCTCGCCTGCGCGCTCGCCAGCTGGCCCTTGGCATCCTGCAGCTGGCTGGCGGCTTCCTTGGTGTCCAGCCGCGAGGCCTTCAATTGCGTCAGCCGCGACGAGGCCAGCGCGAGCTGGCTTTTCAGCGGCTCGATCGGCGTCTTCTGGCTGCTCAGTGCCTGGATCGAACCCTTGGTGGTCTCCGCTGCCTTGGCCGCATTCAGATAGTCGTTGACCTTGGCCAGGTTCGCCGCGTCCGCGCTCTGCGGTTCCAGGTCGTTGGAGTTCGAATACTTGGCGCGGACCTGCTCCAGCACGAGATCCGAGGTGCCCGCCTTGTTCGCGCCCGCCACCGATACCGGCACGTAGGCCGCATCCAGCTGGTCGTAGCCGATGCTCAGCGTCGCCCCCGACGCGCTCGCCGGATTGGACGTGACGGTGACGCCGAAACTCACCCGCGACGAATACACCAACGCCGCCTGCGGCAACGGCGCGCACGCCGCCAGCGCCAACAGGCTCAATGCCACTGCCGTCCTTGCACGAAGATCCATGTCATCCCCCTTGATGTGTGTTGACCTCACAGACGTGCTCCAACGAACCACCGCCCTTGCGCAATTGCTCCCTGATCGCTGCCGCCTCTTCGGCGCTGCGGATGATCACGATCAGCCGGCACTGGTCCGGCTCCTTGCTGCTGACCACCAGCTGCCGCGCCCAGCCCAGCGAAGTGCCGTAGGCCACCGGCACCATGCCGAAGCCCGCGGTTTCGACCAGCAGCAGGGACGCGCCCGGATCGGGCTCCAGGCGCAGCACGCCGAGCCGGTAGGACACCGTGGTCTTGCCCCCTTGCACCACGCGCACCTGGGTGCAGGCCGCCAGCGCGACGCATACGGCAGGCACGGCAAGGCGCACGGCCCAGGCCCGCACCCGAAGGCGCGGGCAGTCGCGCAGCTTGAACAAGGCATTCCCCCTGATGGAATGGCCGCGGTCGAATAACACAGAAATCGATAGCCGGGCGTGAAACCGGGCTGCCCGGCGCCTAGGAATATTTCTGGCCGCCAGCAGCTGGCCAAGCCGCCGAAGCGCCGCCCGCGGCTGGCCCGAAACGACAAATCCAAGCCTTTCAGGCACATCCCCGGGCGCCCCGGAAACCGCAAAAACTTACGTCGATCAGACCCTTGCCGGCGCAGGAACGAGCCGCTAATTTTTGTGAGCGCGGACACGCTTGGACGGGTCACAGGGGGCTCGTCGGCGGCGTCCGCGACTGAAGGGGGACAAAGGAATGACTCTTACGGCTGGGCCTTCGGGCCGCCGCCGGGCATGGAACCGCCCGTGCATGGCGCGCGCTTGCGCGCCTGCGAAACGCCACCGCCATCTGCTGCCCCTGTGCGCCCTGCTGGCCTGGTCCGCGGGTTCCGCGCAGGCCGCCAATCCGCCGTCCTACGACTGCCTGATCGAGCCGACCCAGACGGTCGAGCTGGGCGCGCCGGTGAGCGGGCTGATCGACCGCGTGCTGGTCAAGCGCGGCGACCGCGTGGCGCACAACCAGATCCTGGCGACGCTGGAATCGCATGCCGAACAGGCGGCGGCAGATCTTGCGCATTACAAGTCGCAACTTGCCGGTCCCAGCCAGCAGGCGCAGAGCAAGATCGAATTTTCCCAGCGCAAGTTCGCCCGCCGCCGCGACATGGCGGCGGAAAAACTCATGTCCAGGCAGGACAGCGACGATGCCGAGGCCGAGCTGAAACAGGCCCAGGCCGAACTGGTTACCGCCAAGGAAAACCGCGAGGTGGCGCGCCTGGAATACGTCCAGCAAAGCAGCCAGCTCGCGCTGCGCACCATCCGCAGCCCGTTCGACGGCGTGGTGGTGGACCAGATGATGTGGCCCGGCGAAATCTTCGAGCCCGGCGCCACCAAGCACGCCGTACTCAAAGTTGCGCAGCTCAATCCGCTGCGCGTGCGCGTGGTGATGCCGCTGCGCGCGTTCGGCGAACCCGCGGCCGGCATGGAGGCCAGCATCGCACCGGAGATTCCCGCCGGCAGCCATTACAGCGCGAAGGTGGCCAGCGTCGACCGCATGGTGGACGCCGCCAGCGGCACCTTCGTGGTCTTCATGGACCTGCCCAATCCCAAGCTCGACATCCCTTCGGGCGTGAAGTGCAAGGCCACCCTGGCCAAGTAAGCCAGCACCGATTCGAAACGGCGACGCCAGCGCGGCGCCGGCATGCAGCACCGCACGCACCCTATTCATCTCAACGTCGATCGGCCACCGCGCATGCGCGGCAGGGCCTGCCAAGAGGGCAACATGGAACAGTCGCACGGCAACAGCAACGGCAAGCTCAACGAAACCTCCGCCGCGGAAGCGATCGACACCGCACCTGCTTCGAACACACCGGCCATCCGCTTCGAAGCGCTGGAACCGCGCGTGCTGCTGTCCGGCGACGTCAATCCCGCCGCGCTGTCGATCAACGGCGCGCTCGATGCGCCCGGCCAGCAGAAGCAGTACCAGTTCACCGTGCAGGACACCAAGCGCGTCGTCTTCGACAGCCTGACCAACCGCTCGGATCTCAACTGGACGCTGACCGGCCCGAACGGCACCGTGGTCAACGGCCGCCAGTTCTCCGACGACGGCAACAGCAGCAGCATGCCGGCGTTCGACCTCGGCAGCGGCACCTATACGCTGACCGTGGCGGGCTCCGCCGATGCCACCGGCAGCTACGCCATGCGCATCGTGGACGCCACCGCGGCCGCCAATCTCACGCCCGGCACGGCCGTGTCCGACACCCTGGTGCAGGGCAACGAGACCAGCGTCTACCGCTTCGACGCCAGCGCCGGCCAGCAGTTCTTCTTCAAGAGCAACAGCGTCAGCGGCGGCTCCGCCTACTGGCGCCTGATCGATCCGTACGGCCGCCAGGTCGGCCCGCACTACAGCATCGGCAGCGACCCGGACACCTTCAGCGTGCCCAGCAGCGGCGAATACCTGCTGCTGGTGGAAGGCGCCTCGTACAACACCGCGCCGGTGAGCTACAGCTTCACGCTCAACCCCGTGGTGAATCCGCAGCTGCCGCTGACGCTGGACCAGGTCACCACCGCGGTAACCCAGCCCGGCCAGACCAACTACTACAGCTTCACGCTCAACGCCGACACCCAGATGGCGTTCGACGCGCTGAGCAACAATTTCAACTGGGGCCTGAGCGGCCCCAACGGCGACATCGTCGCGCCGCATAACCAGTCCGAAACCAGCAACGCCTTCGAACTGTCGGCGGGCACCTACACGCTGGCGGTGCGCGGCTACAACGGCCAGGCGGGCAGCTATGCCTTCCGCATGCTCACCGATGCCTCCGCGCACACGCTGGCCGTCAACACGCCGATCAGCGGCACGCTGGACCAGCCCACCGGCTCGACCATCTACAAGGTGGCGCTGACCCAGGGCCAGAAGCTGTACCTCGGCAGCCAGTCGCCCACCGGCGGCACGGTCTACTGGCGGCTGCTCGATGCCTACGGCAACCCGGTGCAGAGCAGCTATCTGGGTTCGGGCACGGCGCCGTTCACCGTGGCCTCGACCGGCACCTACTGGCTGATGCTGGACGGCTATATCTACAACTCGCCCACCGCGGCCATCGGCTACAACTTCCAGCTCAACCAGGTGCCGGATCTCACTTCCGCGCTGAGCATCGGCACCGCGGTGAACGGCTCGATCCCGCTGGCCGGCCAGTCGGCGGTGTACTCCTTCCATCTGGCCGCGGCCACGCAGCTGGCCTTCGATGCGCTGTCCAGCCGCGGCGACATGCTGTGGTCGCTGGCCGGCCCGCGCGGCCAGGAAGTCAACAGCCGCTCGCTGAATTCCTCCGACGGCAACTCGGGGCAGAACGTACTGGCGCTGCCGGCGGGCGACTACACGCTCACCGTGCAGGGTTCCGGCGATGCCACCGGTGCGTTCGCATTCAACCTGCTGGACCTGTCCACCGCCGCGGCGCTGGCGCAGGGCGCGCCGCTGTCCGGCACGCTGTCGCCGGGCAACAGCAGCAGCGCGTACCAGTTCACCGCCGCGGCGGGCGACAGCGTCGCCGTGCATGCGGCCAGCGCCACCGGCGGCAGCGCGGTGTGGCGGATCGTCGACATGTTCGGCCGCACCATCGGCACCGGCAATCTGTCCGGCGACAGCGCGGCGGTGAGCCTGGCCAATGCGGGCAGCTACACGCTGCTGATCGAAGGCTATGCCGGCAACACCGCGCCGGTGAATTTCCAGGCTCGCCTGGACAACACCGGCAACACCGCCCCGGCGCCGCTGCCGGCAGGCGATCCGCTCACGCTCGGCAGCGTCACCGCCGGCACCTTGGCGGCGTGGAACAGCACGCAGACCTATCGCTTCACGCTCGGCGCCACCACCCAGCTGCTGCTGGACGCGCAGCAGTCCGGCAACACCTACTGGAACCTGCAAGGTCCGCGCGGCACCGAATTCAATACCTGGGTTTCCAGCGGCGACCAGATCCTCACCCTGCCCGCCGGCGACTATGCGCTGACCCTGCAGGGCGCGCCGTCCAGCGGCTACAGCGCCGGCGCCTACGCCTTCAGCGCGGTCGACCTGTCCACCCTGCCGAACCTGCAGCTGGGCCAGCAGACCATCGCCCAGCGTTCGCCGGGCAGCGCCGCCGCGGGCTACCGCGTGCAGGCCAGCACCGGGCAGACCCTGCTGCTCAACACCGACTACATCTCCGGCTACAGCCCGACCTGGCGCCTGGTCGGCCCGCAGGGACAGGTGCTGCCGGCGCAGTCCGGCGACAACATCGGCACGCTGTTCCGCGTTCCGGCGGACGGCACCTACACGCTGCTGGACCTGGGCTACTACTACGACAGCTACGCCACCGACCGCGACACCTTCACCCTCAGCGCGACGGACACCAGCACCACGCCGCTGTCGTTCAACGACGTCGCCCACGCCACGCTGGCCGGCCGCCAGTCGATCGCGCAGTACAGCTTCACCCTGGACCATGCGCAGACCGTGGTGCCGGACTTCCTCGCCGGCGCCAACGGCAATCCGTCCAACCTGCAATGGATGCTGCGCTCCACCGCCGGCACCATCGTCGGCTGGCAATGGGCCAGCTACGACCAGGGCACCATGCAGCTGCTGCCGCCGGGGCAGTACACGCTGCTGTTCCGCAGCAGCAACGACACGCCCACCGACCTGTCCTTCCGCGTGCTCGACCGCGGCATCGCGCAGGAGCTGCAGCCCGGCACGCCGGTGCAGACCACCCTGGTCACCGACCAGACGCAGCTCTTCCGCTTCAACGCCAGCGCGGGCGACCACTTCTACCTGCAGAGCGACCCCAGCGCGCAGACCAACAATGCCGACTGGCGCATCCTGGCGCCGGGCGGCGCCGTCATCGCGTCGGGCTCGATCTACAACGGCTACGACAACGCCGACATCGCCGCGACCTATACCGGCGAGTATCTGCTGGTGGTCTCGCCCTATGTGGGCAACAGCGCGCCGAAGTCGCAGCCGCTGAACTTCACCCTGGGCCTGCGCAGCGCGCAGAACGCCGCGCTCACGCTGGGCGCCGATACCGCCGGCGCGATCACCCAGCCCGGCCAGAGCATCCAGTATAGCTTCACCCTGGACGCGCCGACCTCGGTGCTGATGAACACGCCGGTCAACAACGGCTCCTACCTGCGCTGGAGCCTCACCGGCCCGCGCGGCCCGGAAGTGTCGCAGCGCGATTTCAGCTATTCGAGCCAGAACCTGCTCGACCTGCCCGCCGGCACTTATGTGCTGACCGTGGCCTATGGCGACCTCTCCACCGGCAATTTCCATTTCAGCCTGCTCAACCAGGCCGCCATGCCCGCGCTGGCGGCCGACACGCCGACCACCGCCACGCTGCCGGCCGCCGGGCTGCCGGCGCCGTACCGCTTCGACGTGGCCGCCGACGGCGACTTCCGCCTGGAAGGGCCGCAGGACGGCAACTCCGAACAGTGGCAGGTGCAGAACGCGCAAGGCCAGGTGATCGCCAGCGGCAACAGCAACTACGACAACGCCACGCCGTTCCACCTCGCCGCCGGCAGCTATGTGCTCAGCTGGCAGAACGCATGGAACGCCAGCACCGACGCCGCGGTGAACTTCGTGCTGCGCCACGTCGTCACCACGGTGCAGCCGCTGGTGCCGGGCACGCCGGCCACGGCCGCCATCGCCACGCCAGGCCAGCGCTACGCATACGACTTCGCGCTCGGCGCGCCGGGCGCGGTGCTGTTCCAGAGCCTGGCCCACCGCAGCGACCTGAGCTGGCAGCTGCAAGGCCCGCTCGGCAGCGTGGTCAACAGCGCGGCAATGGACGGCAGCGGCGACCTGCTGCTGCAGCTGGCCGCCGCGGGCAACTACCGGCTCACCGTCATCCCCAATGGCGCGGCCACCGGCGCCTTCGCCTTCAACCTGTTCGACTTCAACAGCACGGCGGCACTCAGCCTGGGCGCGGCGCAGACGGCGCGCATCGCACCGTCCGGCAGCAGCGTGCTGTACGCCGTGCAAGGTGCGGCCGGCGATTACCTCACGTTCCACTTCGACAGCATCACCGGCAGCGGCGCATCCGCGCGCGTGCTCGATGCCAGCGGCAACGTGGTGCTGAACTTCGGCAACGTGGCCGCCGGCCAGGACCTGCTGTTCAAGCTGCCGCACGACGGCCGCTACCAGCTGCAGCTGAGCGGTAATGGCGATGGCGCCGAAACCGACATCGGCTACAGCGCCGCGCTGACCACGCCTGCGCATGCCAGTCTCACGCTCGGCACCGACGTGCAAGGCCACAGCAGCGTGGCCGGCGTGCCGGACAGCTATGCCTTCGCCATCGCCGCGCCGACCACCGTGCTGGTCGATGGCTTCGGCGACGCCGGCCAGCGCTGGAACATCCGCGCCGCCGACGGCAGCCTGGTGCAGACCGGCCACACCGGCACGGCATCCGCCTGCCTGCTCGGCCCGGGCACCTACACGCTGGAAGTGCTCGCCGACGATGCGTCGCAGCTCGGTGCCTACGGCGTGCGTATCGTCGACTTCGCCAGCGCGACCGATCTCGCCATCGGTTCGTCCAGCGTCAGCGCTGCCGACAGCCACGCCCTGGTCTACCGCCTCACCGCGGGCGTGGACCAGTCGGCGATCCAGCTCGCGGTGAGCACCGCGCAGGGCAGCGGCGCCAGCATCCGCGTGTACGACGCCGGCGGCCGGCTGGTCGCTTCCGGCAGCGGCGCGCTCGCCGCCACCGCGATCGCGCAGAGCGTCGCCGCCGGCACGCAGCGCTATCTGGTGATCGATGGCGCCGCCGCCGACTACACGGTGACCTCCAGCGAAACGCAGGCGCCGCCGGCGCCGCCGCTGGCCTGGGGCGGTTCGGTCAATGGCAGCTTCAACTTCGTCGGCGACAGCGCAAGCTACCGGGTGACGATCGGCTACGCGCAGACCCTTGCCATCGCCAACCTGCTGCGCGACCTCGGTTCGCACGGCGTGCACTGGCGCCTGACGCCGGCCGGCGCTTCCAGCGAGAACCCGTGGTCCGACGAGGACGCCAGCGCCTACGCCGCGCTGCCCTATGCCGGCGACTACGTGCTGACCATCGCCGCCACCGCGGACCAGGCCAGCTACGCGTTCCAGACCGTCGACACCGCCGCCGCAGCTGCCTTGCCCACGGGCACCAGCAGCGGCCAGCTTGCCGCCGGCCAGGCGGCCGTGGTCTACCGCTACGAAGCGAACGGCTCCGGCGCGCTGCATATCGCGCTGGACGCCAGCGGCGACAGCTCGCTGGCCTGGTCGCTGTACGACCTGGGCGGCAACCTGGTCGCCGATGGCGCGGCCGGCACCGCGGTGGATACGCCTGTGCTGGGCACCGGCTCCTACCGCCTGCTGCTCGCGCGCACCGGCAATACGGATGCCGCGTTCGCGCTGCACGTCGACGCCGTGGCGCCGCCGGCCGCGCAGCCCGGCGACAGCCTCGCCGGCAGCACCGATCCGGTCACCGGCTTCGCGGTCTACCGCATCACGCTCGACCACGACATGCGCGTGCTGCTGCACAACCTCGGTTCCGACGGCGACATCCAGTGGGGCCTGACGCCGATCGGCGGCGAGCCTGCGCTGGCGTGGCTGCAGAACAACAATCCGGGTTCGCTGGATGTGGAAAACAGCGCGCCCTCGCTGCAGCAGCTCACCGGCGGCAGCTACGAGCTGTGGATCCGCAGCGACAGTCCGGGCGCGCATTACGCCCTGCAGCTGCTCGATCTGTCCGACGCGCCGGCGCTGCCGGCCGGCGGCGTGCCGGGCAGCATCGCCGGCGGCGCGGCCGCCGTGGCCTATCGCTTCACGCTGGCCGCGCCCAGCGCACTGCACCTGGCGTTCGGCGTGGCCGACGCCTCGTCGCTGCGCTGGAGCCTGTTCGACACCTACGGCAACCTGATCGCGCAGGCCGTCGACGGCAGCGACACCGACCTGGCCACCCTGCCCGGCGGCGACTACGTGCTGGTGCTGAAGGGCCAGGATCCGGAGGGCGCGGACGTCGCCTACACACTGGCGCAGAGCGCCGCCACGCTGCCGCAGATCCAGCCGGGCCAGTACGTCAACGGCACGCTGAGCGGCAATCCGGACAACCCACAGGGTTACCGCCTCAGCCTCGATCACGCCACCAACCTCCTGCTGAGCCGGCTGGTCGACGGCGGCAACATCCAGTACAGCATCTACTACAACGGTTACCCCTACGACGCGCAGGTCCAGGGCGACCGCTATTTCCTTCCGCCGGGCGACTACGACATCCGCGTCACCGGCAACTGGAGCGGCGAGAGCTACGCCTTCGCGCTGACCGACCTGTCGCAGGCGCCGTCGCTCGATGGCGCCGGCAGCGCGCAGGCGCAGTTCGACGCCAGCCACACCACCGCGGCCTACACCTTCACCAGCGACGGCCAGTCCGCCTACGACTTCGGCGTCGCCGGCGGCGACGAGGCTGTCGGCGTCGAGTGGGTGCTCTACGACGAAAACGGCTACGCGGTCACCTCCGGCAGCAGCGGCTTCCATCGCCAGCAGCTGTCCTCCGGCACCTACACCCTGCTCGCCTACCCCGACACCGTCGGCGGCACGGATCCGATTCCCTATACGGTCAAGGGTGCACCGGTTGCAGTACCGGTGTACGCGCTGACGCCCGGCGCCGACCAGCCGATCGTGCTGGACGAGGCAGGCAACTACCACGCCGGCTACAGCTTCAGCCTGGACGCGCCAGGCCGCTTCATCGCGGTAGCTGCCAATCTGCCCAACCAAGCGATCTATTTCGACGTCGTCGACGCCACCGGCCAGATGTGGAGCAACGGCACCGTCTACCTGTCGAACGGCCAGACCACGCTGCTGCAGTTGCCGAAGGGCACTTACACGCTGCGCATGTACAGCTACGGCCCGGTCGGCACCGACAGCAGCTCGTCGCCCAGCTTCCGCCTGATCGATGTGGATACCGCGGCGGACCTGTCGCCCGGCACCACCGCCAGCGCCGACCTGGCCGACACCTCCGGCGCGCAGGTGTGGCATTTCACCGGCCATGCGGGCGACAGCATCGGCCTGTCGCTGCAGGCCAGCAGCACCAGCATCGGTTCGCCGCAGGCGCTGTGGTACCTGTTCGCGCCGGATGGCAGCGTCATCTCCTCGGGCTGGGTCGGCACCGGCCTCGCCCAGCTCAGCCTCGATCTGTCGGCCACCGGCAACTATGCGCTGGTGCTGTCCCATGCCAACGGTCCGCTGACGATCACCGCCGGCAACACGCTCACCGGCCATATCGATCCGCCGGTGCTGCCCACCGCGCCGCTCACGCTGGGCCAGGCCAGCAGCGTCACGCTGACCAACAACGACGCGCGCGCCTACACCTTCACGCTGGACCAGGCCGCGCTGGTCTCGGTCAACGGCTGGGCCACCAGCTGGGGCATCCAGTGGCGCCTGCTCGATGCCAACGGCCAGGTGCTGTCCGGCAACTTCCCCGGCTACGAAGGCAACTTCATGCAGCCCGAGCGGCTGGCGGCGGGCGACTACACGCTGGAGATCGACGCCTCGCTGGACGGCTCGGCGGATCTCGACTTCAGCGTCGCCACGCAAGCCCAGGCCACCGTCGCCGACGGCGCACTCGCGGCGCCGGCGGTGCTCGGCCTGTACGGCTTCAAGGTCAAGGCCGGACAGGACTACTACGTCACCGGCGCGCCCGGCAGCCAGGTGCAGCTCTACGACGCCAGCCTCAACGCGCAAGGCTCGTACTGGTTCAACGACAACACCGGCTACTACGTGGTGCACGCCGACAGCGACGGCACCTGGTACGCCGCGCTCACCAACACCTATTTGAACGACAACACGGCCACCGCGCTGCGCATCGCGGCGCCCACGCCGCTGCTGTCGGGCCAGCGCCTGGCGGATACGCTGCCGGCCGAAGGCGGCGTGAAGCTGTACAGCATCGACCTGGACCACGACCAGGTGATCAGCCTGTGGATGCCCAGCTACAGCGACGGCGTCTCCGCCGAATTCCAGCTGCCGGGCCGCAACTACCAGCTCAACAGCAACGGCTACTACACGCTGTTCCTGAGCAAGGGCCACTACGTCATCCCCGTCACCAGCCGTGGCAACGGCGGTGGCGGCGGCGAATCCTTCGCCGCGGCGATGAGCGAAGGCGCCAACCCTGGCGACGCCAGCTACACGCTGATGTTCCAGAGCTTCGCCGACGCCATCGCACTGCCGCTGGATACGCCGGCCACCGTGACGCTCAACCCCGGCCAGCTGCAGACCTACGCCTTCCAGGCGCAGGCCGGACAGCGCCTGCACTTCGTGCCGCAGGCCGGCAGCAGCGGCGACGGCGCGTGGGAGATCTTCGACGCGCAGGGCCAGAACGTGTGGAGCGACAGCTCCTCCAGCAACGACGCGCTGCCGGCCTTCGCCAGCAGCGGCACCTATTACCTGGTGTGGTCGGCCACCGGCGATGCCGCCGGTCCGGCCAGCTACGGCTTCGCGCTGGATAGCACGCAGCCGGCCGCCAACGGCACGGCGCAGCTCGGCGACACTTTGCAGGTCGACACCCAAGGTACGTCCGACACGGTCTATTACGACCTCAACGTCGCGGCGCCCACGCGCCTGCTGCTCGACGCGCTCGCCAACACCGGCGCCGGCTACGACTGGCAGCTCACCCAGAACGAGAACTACCTCGGCTGGGGCAGCTGGATGCCCGGCAATGCCGCGGTGCAAGGCATCACCCTCGCCGCCGGCAGCTACCGCCTGACCCTGCGCGCCAAGGGCGCCGATGCCAGCCACCTGTCGCTGGCGCTGCTCGACGCCGCCGTCGCGGCGCCGCTGCCGCTCGATGCACCGCTCAACGACAGCATCGCCCCGGGCCAGGCCAAGGCCTACGCGTTCGACGGCAACGCGGGCGACACCTTGCACGTGGCGTCGCTCGACCACGGCACGCTCAGCGGCCAGTGGATCCTGCTCGACCCGAACGGCAGCATCGCCGCCAGCGGCGACCTCACCAGCGCCACCGACGTGGCGCTGAATGCGAACGGCCGCTACGTGCTGCTCTACCAGGCCGATGCCGGCAGCGGCACCGCGCCGGTGGCGTTCCAGTTCGAGCTGAGCCACGTGCGGGTGCAGCTCGGCGACGTGCTGCGCCCCACCGGCCCGGCCACGTACAGCTTCCACCTCGACCGCGCCACCCACCTGCTGCTGGACCTGGGCTATCTCAACTACGACGGCTACCTCAACTGGCACATCGCGCGGCACGGCCAGACGCTGCTCGACAGCCAGGACGACGCCGCCCAGCCCGACGCCGCCTTCGAGCTGGAAGGCGGCGACTACCAGCTGGTCATCGACAGCATGCCGTACGGCTTCGACAACGCGCGCCTGCGCCTGCTGGACCTGGGCACCGCCACCGCGCTGACGAAAGGCGCTGCCACCACCGGCGACACCGTCGCCGGCAATGCGGAGCTGTTCCGCTTCGACGCCAACAGCGGCGACACCGTCACCCTGGACAGCAGCGACAACTTCAGCTGGACGCTGTACGACGAGTTCGGCCACTACCTGCAGCAGGTGCAGGGCGCCGGCAGCATCGCCAACCTGCCGCGCACCGGCAGCTATTACCTGGTGCGCGAGACCCAGGACGACGGCAGCGCCGCCGCGCAGAACTACAGCTTCACCCTCACCACCTCGCACCTGCTGCCGGCGCTGCCGGTGGGCGGCGCCGTGCAGGGCCTGCTGCAGAACGGCAGCCTGGCTTATCAGCTGCAGGCCAGCCAGAGCACGTCGCTCCTGGTCACCATGCCGTCCGAACAGAACGTACGCATGGACGTCTACGACGGCCAGGGCACCCTGCTCTATTCCTTCGATCCGCACAGCGCCAACCGCGCGGTGATCCTGCCGGGCGCGGGCCTCTACACCTTCCGCTTCGTCGATCTCAACGGCAATGCCGGCACGCGCTGGATCAACTTCAACGCGCTGGACCTGTCCACCGTGCCCGCGCTGCTGCCGGACGTGCTGACCACCGGCACCTATACGCCGAGCAACGGCCCGCAGGTGTTCCAGCTCAACCTGGCCCAGGCCAGCGAGTTCTGGTTCGACCCGATCAACACCACCGGCCAGCAGAGCTATCTGAACTGGCACCTGGTCTCGCCCTATGGCAGCGAGGTCGCCTACGGTTCGATGTACTACCAGAGCGGCGCGCTGCCGCTGGCGGCGGGCAACTACTACCTGGTGATCGACAACCCCGGCTACGTGCCGTGGAGCTCGGTCAACTACAGCTTCGCCATCAAGGCCGGCTATACCGCGCTGCAGCCCAACACCGCCGTCAGCGGCACCGCGCCGGCCTCCGGCGTGCCGCTGCAGTACACGGTGCACCTTGACCACGACTCGGTAGTGGCGTTCGACGCCCTCAACCTGCCCAACGGCGCCTACTGGAAGCTGACGAGCGCCAGCGGCTCGCAGGTGTTCTACCAGCAGATGGGCTACACCTACTCGTACAACTACAGCTACGACTTCAACGGCCTGCTCGCCGCCGGCGACTACCTGCTGACGGTGTGGAGCAACAACAGCAGCGCCAACCCCTTCAGTTTCCGCATGCTCGACGCCGCGCACGCCACGGCGGTGACGCCCGGCACGCCGGTCAGCACCACCATGGACACCGCCGGCGGCCTGCAGCTGTACAGCTTCGACGTGGAGGCCGGCGCGCATTACTTCCTCGACGCGCTGCCGGGCCTGAGCGCCACCAGCAGCGGCTACGTGCCGACCTGGACCCTGCTCGATCCGCAGGGCCGCACCGTGTTCTACCAGCAGAGCATGGGCAACGATTACGGCAGCTGGAACGGCAGCAACTACACCTACCAGTTCAACGGCAGCGGCATCGACCTGGGCCACCTGCTGGTCGGCGGCCGCTATACCCTGGTGCTGGCCAACTCCAGCTACAACAGCGGCGGCAATGTCACGCCGAACGTTTCGTTCAACGTGGTGCGCGTGCCCGACACGCCGGTCACCGTGCTGGACACGCTCGTCGTCACCCCGGCGCCCGACCTCACCGTCACCTCGGTGAACGTGTCGCCCGCCGGCACGCTGCAGACCGGCCAGACCGTCGACGTGCAATGGGTGGTCGCCAACCAGGGCGTGCTGCCGGCCAGCGGCAACTGGAACGACCGCATCGTCATCCGCAACGTCGCCACCGGCGTGATCCTGGCCGACATCAGCGTGCCGTACGACGCCTCCGACGCGGCCAACGGCCCGATCGGCGTGGGCGATGCGCGCACGCGCCACCAGCAGATCCGCCTGCCGGACGGCTCCTACGCCGCCGGCACCATCAGCATCACCGTGCTCACCGACGCGGACAACGTGGTCAAGGAGAGCAACAGCGCCGGCAACGCGGAAAGCAACAACGCCGCCAGCATCACCGCCACGGTGCAGCTGTCGCCGTATGCCGACCTCACCGTGCAGGATCTCAGCCTGCAGCCGTCGAGCGCCTTCCAGCCGGGCCAGAGCGTCAACGTGAGCTGGAGCGTCGGCAACCAGGGCAACGTCGCCGTGGCGCAGCCGTGGAGCGAAACGCTGGAGGTGCGCAACCTGTCCACCGGCAAGGTGGTGGCCACCGTCACCCTGCGCGACCTGCTCGACAACGGCCCGCTCGCCGCCGGCGCCACGCGCCAGCGCACGGCCAGCTTCACCTGGCCGACCGGCGTGGATGCCTCCGGCAACTTCGCCATCCGCGTGATCGCCGACAGCCTGGGCGAGATTCCCGAGGCCAATGCCAATGGCACCGGCGAGAGCAACAACGTCGCCGAGATCGACCAGGCGGTCGGCCCCGACCTGCAGGTGCAGAACCTGCAGGTGGTCAGCACCACCGTCCAGGCCGGCGGCCTGGTCACCATTACCTGGGAAGACTGGAACCAGGGCGCCAGCGCCACCGGCACCGCGTTCAACGACCGCATCACGGTCAGCCGCGTCGACAACGGCATGAGCGTGCTCGACACCAGCCTGGTGTACGACCCAACCGCGCTGGTCAACGGCCAGGTCAACGGCCCGATCGGCCCCGGCGAGCATCGCCTGCGCAGCTTCACCTTCCGCCTGCCGGATGGCCTCAAGGGCACCGGCAACTTAAGCATCACCGTCACCGCCGACCAGAACGCGGCCGGCGTGGGCGTGCTCTACGAAACCAATCTCACCCACGACGCCGAGAGCAACAACAGCGCCGCCACCGCGGTGGTCTCCGCCGCCGTGCCGTACGCGGATCTGCGCGTGGACAGCATCGCCACGCCGCCGAACGCGATCGGCGGCCAGCCGGTGACGATCAGCTGGACCGTGGCCAACCACGGCCAGGCGCCGACCGGCGATGCCTGGTCCGACGAGATCGTGCTGAGCTCCGACGCCATCATCGGCAATGCCGACGACATCGTGATCGGCACGGTGCGCCGCAACGGCGCACTGGCGGTGGGCGGCAGCTATACGCAGAGCGCCACCCTCAACCTGCCCCTGCTCAACGACGGCCACTATTACCTGGCCGTGCGCGCCGACAGCCAGGGCGAAGTGCTGGAACCGGATACGCGCGGCAACAACGCCAGCGTGGCCAAGCCGATCACGGTAGCCGCGGCGTACGCCGATCTCGGCGTGGTGTCGGTGAGCGCGCCCGCTACCGCGATCAGCGGCGAGAACGTGCAGGTGAGCTGGACGGTGTCCAACACCGGCAATGCGCCCACCAACCTGGCACTGTGGAACGACCGAGTGGTGCTGTCGCGCACCGGCGTGCCCTCGGCCGACGACATCGTGCTGGCCGGCTCGGTCACGCATGCGGGCGTGCTCGCCAACGGCGGCGCCACCTATACCGCCACCGCGACGCTGACCCTGCCGCGCGACCTGGTGGGCGACTACTACATCCTGGTCACCACCAACCTCAACAACACCGTCACCGAGAACGGCCACACCGGCAACAACGCCGGCGCCACCACGGTGCCGCTGCACATCACCATGGCGCCTTCGGCCAACCTCACCGTCAGCGACGTCAGCGGCCCGGCCGCGGTGCGTCCGGGCGATGCGGTGAGCCTGAGCTATACCGCGCACAACACCGGCACCGGCGACGCCACCGGCGTGTGGCGCGACCGCGTATATCTGGACGACGGCCAGGGCCACCAGATCGAAGTGGCCAACCAGTTCTTCACCGGCGGCCTCGCCGCCGGTGCCAGTACGGCGCGCAGCATCGCCTTCAGCCTGCCCGCCGGCTTCACCGAGGGCACCTACACCTTCGTGGTGCGCACCGACACCGACAACACGGTGTACGAGCGCGACGGCGAGAACGACAACAGCGCCTCCGCCGCCACGCCGGTGGTGGTGGCGCGTCCGGATCTCTCGGTCAGCAAGGTCAGCGGCCCCACCCTGGTGCTGTCCGGCAGCAACCTGCACGTGCAGTGGACGGTGACCAACAACGGCGGCAACGCCAGCGGCAACTGGCTCGACCGCGTCTACCTGTCGCACAACGGCACGCTGACCCAGGTCGCCGAGCTGGCGCACAGCGGCCCGCTCGCCACCGGCGGCAGCTACGACGCCGCGGCCGATATCCAGCTGCCGCTGGATGCCAATGGCGACTACGAGATCGTGGTGGTCACCGACGCCGCCAGCGCCATCGACGACCACAGCCGCGCCAACAACACCGCACAGCAGGACCTCACCGTGCAATTGGCGCCCTATGCCGACCTTGCGGTGAGCGCCGTGCAGGCGCCGTCCACGCTGATCGCCGACCCGGCCACCATCGACGTGAGCTGGACGGTCAGCAACAACGGCACCGGCGCGGGCAGCACGTCGCAGTGGGTGGACCGGGTGATCCTGTCCACCGACGGCGTGCTCGGCAACGGCGACGACCGCGTGATCGGCGAAGTCGCGCACAACGGCGCGCTCGCCGCGGGCGCCAGCTACAACGGCGCGCTCAGCGTGATGCTGCCGCCGGGCACCACCGGCCGCTACAAGCTGTTCGTGGTGACCGACGCCACGCACCAGGTGTTCGAGAACGGCAACACCGCCAACGACACGGCCCTGCTCGGCCACAACGTCGACGTGATGCCCAAGCCGTACGCCGATCTGCAGGTGAACTCCGTTTCCACCCAGGGCACCCCGGTCAGCGGCCAGCCGCTGACCCTGACCTGGACGGTGAGCAACCAGGGCATCGGCATCACCGACAGCTCGGAGTGGTCGGACCAGGTGTGGCTCAGCGCCAACCCGGACGGCACCGGCGTGATCGCGCAGTTCGGCAGCGCCAGCCATATCGGCCAGCTGGCGGTGAACGACAGCTACACGCGCAGCATCACCGTCACCCTGCCCAACGGCATCCAGGGCAATTACTACGTCAATGTGCGCACCGGCGGGCCGTTCGAGTTCATCTACGGCGACAACGACACCGGCCACAGCGCGGCCGTGCCGGTCACGCTGGCGCCCTCGCCCGACCTGATCGTCAACTCCGCCGGCATCGCCCCGTCCTCGCCCGACAGCCTTGCCGCGGACGGCACCAGCCTGCTCGAAGGCAGCCTGGCCGACGTGACCTGGACGGTGAGCAACCAGGGCCAGGCCGATGCGGTCGGCCCGTGGACCGACACCGTCAAGCTGGTGCCCGCCAGCGGCACCGGCGCGGCCATCGTGCTCGGCAGCTACACCTACGACCGCCCGCTCAAGGCCGGCGAAAACTACAAGCGCACCGAGCAGATCCGCCTGCCGGCGAAGATCGAAGGGCTGTACCGCCTGCAGATCACCACCAATGCCAACTTCGGCGGTGCCGGCGCGCAGGTCTACGAGTACGGCGCGGCCGCCGGCAACGACGTGCTGCTGGCCAGCAACCCGACCCCCATCGCGCTGCAGCCGCGTCCGGACCTGCAGGTGGGCGCGGTCAGCATTCCCGACCACGTCACCGCCGGCACCACCGTCGGCATCCAGTACACCGTCACCAACCTGGGCACGGTGCCCGCCAGCGGTCACTGGCGCGACAAGGTCTACCTGTCGCACGACGGCACGCTCAGCGGCGACGACCAGCTGGTCGGCACCTTCGACAACGGCAGCGCGCTGGCGCCGACCCAGAGCTATTCCAACATCACCGGCAGCATCAGCATCCCGATCCGCTTCCCGGGCGATGCCTACCTGATCGTGGTGGCCGACGCCGACAACAACGTCGACGAGTACCCCAGCGACGGCAACAACGCCAAGGCGGTGCATTTCTACATCGACCCGGTGCCGTTCTCCGACCTGGTCACCAGCGGCGTGACCGCGCCGGACCAGGCCGTGCACGGCGGCACCATCGACGTGCGCTACAAGGTCAGCAACCTCGGCAGCGCCACCACGCGCGGCCTTACCGCCGACGTCAACAGCTGGACCGACACCGTGTGGCTGGCCAAGGATCCCAAGCGTCCGGGCGCCAACAAGGGCGACGTGCTGCTGGGCTCGATGGTGCACACCGGCAATCTCGCCGTGGGCGAGGATTATCTCGGCGACATGCAGGTCGCCATCCCGGATGGCACGCTCAGCGGCCAGTACTACATCACCGTCTGGACCAACACCTACGGCACCATCCTGGAAGACACGCTGGCGTCCAACATCAACCAGGACGACGCCACCCAGATCGACAACAACGACTACAAGGGCCGCCCGATCAGCGTGCTGGGCATCACCCCGCCCGACCTGGTGGTGACCCAGGTCAACGCGCCGGCCAGCATCGACGCCGGCAGCCCGGTCAGCTTCAGCTACACCGTGCAGAACCAGGGCGACCTGTTCACCGGCGGCTGGACCGACACCATCTACGTGGCCGACAACGCGGACCTGAGCAAGGCCACCCGCATCTGGACCATCGGCAGCTACACGCAGAGCCGCACGCTCAACAACGGCGAGAAGTACACGGTCAACCAGACCGTGCAGCTGGCGCCGGACATCGTCGGCAGCTACATCATCGTCAAGACCGATGCGCTCAGCCAGGTGCGCGAACTCAACGAAGCCAACAACGCCACGCCTTTCGCCGCGGCGGTGATTCCGCACCCGGCCGACCTGCAGGTGACCGCGGTGCAGGTGCAGCCGCAGAACTACTCCGGCGAGCTGACCCCGATCAGCTGGACCGTCACCAACTTCGGCCAGTCCGTATGGCCGGGCACCGTCAGCTGGCAGGACTCGGTCTTCATCAGTACCGACCCGACCTTCATCCCCAGCCGCGCGATCGCCCTGGGCAAGTTCGAACACCAGAACACCAACGGCCTGGCCGCCGGCGCCAGCTACACCACCACGGCCAACGTGGCGCTGCCGCCGGGCACCAACGGGCGCTACTACATCTACGTCATCACCGACAGCGCGCGTCCGGACAGCTCCGGCCTGCCGCCGCGCGCCGCCGACGAACTGCTCGGCGGCGGCGAAAACACCTGGGGGCTCAACCTCTACGCCAGCTCGGTCTACGAAGGCAGCGCCAACAACAACAACGTGGGCAGCAGCCCGCTGGACATCACCTATCGCGAAGCCGACCTGCAGATCGACAGCATCCAGGTCTCCAACCCGGCGCCGAAGTCCGGCGACCAGATCACCGTCACCTGGGTGGTGACCAACCGCGGCAATCGCGCCACCCGCGTGAGCAGCTGGAACGACGGCGTGTACCTGTCCAACGACAGCTCGCTCGATCCCACCGACTACCCGCTGGTGGAAGGCTCGCTGTACAGCAACCCGGGCCGCGTGCAGCCGGTTTCCCTGCTCGACGCCAACGGCAAGCCGCGCTTCCTGCAGCCGGGCGAGTCGTACACGATGTCGGCCACGTTCCACCTGCCGCAGTCGATCAGCGGCAACTACAACGTCATCGTCAAGACCGACACCGCCACTACCAAGGACTGGTACTACAGCGAGCCCAGCTCGATCCGCGACGGCCTGGACGTGGTCACCGGCAACGGCCCGGGCGCCGTGCTGGAGTTCCAGAACGAGGGCAACAACGTTTCCTCGATCGCGCTGCCGATCACCCTGGCCACGCCGCCGGACCTGCAGGTGAGCCTGGTCAGCGCGCCGGCCTCGGTGGTGGCCGGGCAGAGCTTCAGCGTCGACTACCACGTGACCAACGCCGGCGGCGACACGCCCAGCGACCAGGGCCAGTGGAACGACCTGATCTATCTCTCGCGCGACCGCTTCCTGGACGTCAACCAGGACCGCTATCTCGGCTATCTCGGCCATAGCGGCGGCCTCGCCGCGGGCGGCGGCTACGACGGCCACTTCTCGGTGACCGCGCCGCGCGACCTGGACGGCCCGTACTACGTGTTCGTGATCACCGATCCGGCGCGCGCATTCGGCGCCGGCCCGTACGGCCAGGTGCTGGAATTCGGCAACGACCAGAACAACGCCACCGCCGCGCCGCAGCCGATGCTGGTGCAGACGCCGCCGCCGGCGGACCTGAAGGTCACCGACGTGACCGTGCCGCCGCAGGCGCAGGTGGGCGACACCGTCACCGTCAACTACACCATCGTCAACGACTCCACCAATCCGGCCTACGGCCAGTGGACCGACGCGATCTATCTGTCGATGGACAACGTGTGGGGCCTGGACGACATCCTGCTGGGCAAGGTCACGCACAGCGGCGACCTGGCCGGCGGCGCCAGCTACAGCGGCAAGCTCACCGCGCAGCTGCCGCCGCTGAAGGACGGCCACTGGCGCATCATCGTGCGTCCGGACCTGTACAACGAGGTCTACGAAGGCGGCATCAGCTACGGCCCGAACGGCCTGGTGATGGCGCCGGGCGAGGCCAACAACCTCACCGCCTCGGCCGCCACCATCCAGACCCAGGTGCCGCCGCTGGCCATCGCCAGCCCGCTGCAGACCACGCTGTCCAGCGGCGACGTGCAGCTGTACAAGGTGACCGTCGCGGCCGGCCAGACCCTGCGCGTGATGCTCGACGCGATGGCCGCCAGCGGCGACAACGAGCTGTACATCCGCTATGGCGACATCCCGACCACCTACGCCTACGACGCGGCCTACAGCAATCCGTCCGCGCCCGACCAGCAGGCGCTGATCCCCAGCACCCTGGCCGGCGATTACTACATCCTGGTGCGCTCGCGCAGCGGCAACGCGGTGCCGGCGACCCTGCGCGCCGACCTGCTGCCGCTGTCGATCACCAGGATCACGCCCGACAACGGCGGCGTCAGCGACGACGACCACCGCTGGGTGACGCTGGACATCTACGGCTCGGCCTTCCAGGCCGGCGCGCTGGTGAAACTCAGCCGTCCAGGCGTCTATGAGGCCGAACCGGACCGCTGGCAGGTGCTGGACGCCACGCATATCCGCGCCATCTTCGACACGCGCAACTTCCCGCTGGGCCTGTACGACGTCAGCGTGATCAATCCCAATGGCCAGAGCGTGACCGAAGCGAACCGCTATCGGGTCGAACGCGGCATCGAGGACGACGTCACCATCGGCATCGGCGGCCCGCGCAATCTCAACCCGGGCGACGGTGCGACCTACTCGGTCTCGCTGCAGAGCCTGACCAACGTCGACACCCCGTACGTGCGCTTCGACGTCGGCGCGGTGGAGATGGGCTACAACCAGTACCTGCTCGACGGCCTCAACCTGCCCTACGCGATCTTCGGCTCCAACGTCGGCGGCTCGCCGTTCGGCAACGTCAGCGGCTCGCCCGCCAACAACCAGGCCTACGGCCAGACCGGCTCCACCCTGCCGCGCACGGATATCCCGTGGGCTGCGCTGGACGGCACGCTCAACACCGCCGGCTATAACCTGGCGCCGGGCTATGCCTTCGACGTGGCCGCGCACGGCTTCGTCGGCATGAGCTTCCGCCTGCAGACCTATCCGGGCCTCACCGCCTGGATCAACCGCGACTTCGCCGGCCTGCGCGACGCGCTGTACGCCACCCATCCGGACTGGAAGGCGCAGGGCATCCTCGATGCCGGCGTCAGCGGGCTGGACAAGATTTCGCAAGGGCTGACCGCGCGCTTCCTGTCCACCGACCCCGAAGACATCATCTACAAGATCGAAGCGCTGTCCGAGTCGTTCCAGCTGAACGTGGTGGCCGCCGCCACCGCGCTCACCCGCGACGAGTTCATCGCCGAGCAGACCGCGTACGCACTGAAGCTGCGCACCGCCGTGCTGGCCGACCCCGGCGCGCCGAGCAACCTGGCCACGCTCGCCGCCAACGCCTCGCAGTGGGTGAACGGCTGGCTGGCCGCGCTGGAAAGCGCCGGCATGCTGCTGCCGGCCGACCAGGCGCCGCCGATCACCACCAATCCGCAGGTGGTCAGCCTCAACGCCACGCTCGCCGCCGGCATTCTGATGTCCAAGGGCGGCGACAGCTACCGCACCCAGGCGGACCTCCTCGGCTTCTTCGCCAAGGTGCAGCAGTGGTACGGCGATACGTCCACCTATGCCGGCGATCCGAATGCTGCCAAGGGGCCGATCGACCACTACGAAACGCGCACCGACGACGACGGCGACGAGATCGAAGTGCCGGTGCCCGCGCTGGCCGATCCGGCCGACTACGACCAGCACGCCGGCCGTACGCTGCAGTTCGAGAACTTCCAGATCTTCGTCGGCAGCCAGGCCGAGCTGGAATACCTGCGCGCGCAGGGCCTGCTCGACGACAAGTTCAATCCGCTGCCGGGCAAGAGCCTCAACCTCACCCAGTACCTGCAGTTGGTTGCGCAGCAGGCCGGCGCCACCAATGCGGCGATCAGCGTGCAGGGTCCACAGGGCCAGGCCGTGGCCGCCGATGGCAGCGTGTACGTGCCCGCGGGCACGCCGCTGCCGTATACCTTCGCCTTCAGCAATCCGACCGGCCAGGGCGTGGGCCAGATCCGCATCGTGTCGCCGCTGGATGCGGACCTCGATCCGCGCTCGGTGCGCCTGGGCGACCTGAAGATCGGCGACATCAACATCCACATTCCCGCCGACCGCGCCAACTTCCAGGGCGACTTCGACTTCACCGGCAGCAAGGGCTACATCCTGCGCGTCAGCGCGGGCGTCGACGCCGAAACCGGCATCGCCACCTGGCTGCTGCAGGCGATCGATCCGATCACCGGCGAAGCGATGCAGGACGCCAGCCGCGGCCTGCTCGCCGGCAGCAACGCCGGCGGCTTCGTCAGCTTCACCGTGGCCGCCGCGCCGGGTGCGGCTTCCGGCGCGAAGATCGCCATGCAGGCGCGCGTGTTCTTCGACGACACGCCGCCCATCGACAGCGCCACGCTCAACGTCACGCTGGACGCCAAGGCGCCCAGCACCACGGTCGCCGTCACCTCGCTAGGCAACAACGCCCAGGGTGCGCCGACCTACGACGTGAAGTGGAACGCGCAGGACGACGCCAGCGGCATCCGCTTCGTCACGGTCTACGTCGCCACCAACGGCGGCGACTTCAAGATCTGGCAGCGCCAGGTCGCCGCGGGCACGAACGAAGCGGTGTTCACCGGCGAAGCCGGCAACCACTACGAGTTCCTTGCCGTGGCCACGGATCTGGCCGGCAACCGCGAGGCGGCTTCGGTCAGCAATGCGGTGCTGCCGGACGACGGCGCGCGCCAGCAGGTGCTCGACGGCCTGGGCGTCACCCCGGGCGTGGACCAGACCGCGCAGGTGCCGCAGGCGCCGCAGGACCGCGACTACCCGGCCAACCCGCTGTTCCAGCAGGCCACGCAGATGCTGCCGGGCGCGGTGGCCGGCGTGAATGCCGGCGATCTGAAGAACGTGCTGGCGCCGTTCGCCGTGCGCGGTTTCGCCGACGGCTTCGCCACCGGCGCGGCCGACATCGGCGCGATGGCCATGGTGCAATTGCCGGATCAGTCGATCCTGGTCAGCGCCGGCCAGCAGCGCAACGAGGTGTACCGCTACGGCAAGGACGGCGGCCACGGCACCACGCCGCTGTTCGTGCTCGACCAGCCCGTGCTCGACATGGCGGTGGACGCGTACGGCCAGCTGTGGGTGATGACCGGCAACGAACTGCTGCAGGTGGACGCCGGCAGCGGCGCCATCGTGCGCCGCATGCAGGGCCCCAGCCAGCAGCCGCTGACGCATGCGCTGGCGATCCAGCCCGGCACCGGCGACATCTACGTCTCCGACGGCGCCGGCATCGAGGTGTTCCACCCGAACCAGACCGACCCGAACAAGGCCTGGCAGCACTTCAGCAACACTCGCGTCGGCGACCTCGCCTTCGGTCCGGACGGCCGCCTGTGGGGCGTGCGCTGGACCGGCAGCGACATCACCGCGGCGGACCCCAACGGCACGACCGACATCGTCAGCTTCCCGATGAGCGGCATCACGCTCGGCCGCGCCGAGCTCGAATACCGCATCAAGGGCGTGGTCGACAGCATCGCCTTCGGCGCACCCGGCTCGCTGCTCGACGGCATGCTGGTCGCTTCCGGCGCGCTGCCGCAGCACGTGCAGGTGGCCGGCGTAGCCGACGCCACCAGCGGCTCCTCGGTGTGGACCATCGAACTGGCCACCCGCCGCGTGCTGCAGCTGGCCGGCGGCGGCACCCAGGGCGAGGCGATCCTCACCACCGCCGACGGCCGCATCCTGGTCGCCGAAACGCACCACATCGACGAGATCGCCCCGGCGCGCGCGCCGAAGGTGCTGGCCACCAGCGTGCCGGACGGCGCGCTGATCCCGCTGCCGGTGGGGCAGATCGCGGTGCAGTTCGACCAGGACATGTGGCTGGGCACGGATGCGCAGTCGGCGCTGAGCGACGCGTCGAGCGTGCTCGATGCGGACAACTTCCAGCTGATCGGCGCCACCACCGTCACGCCGCACAGCGTGCGCTGGGATGCCGCCACGCACACGGCTTACCTCGATGTCTCCGGCCTGCCCGCCGGCCACTGGCAGCTCACCATCAGCGGCAATCTGCGCAGCTCCGCACAGCTGCGCATCGGGCAGGACACCGTCAGCGGCTTCACCGCGCTGCTGGACATGAGCACGCAGGTGCAGCTCACCTTCAGCAACACACGCTCCGACCAGAGCACCGGCGCGGTCAGCTACGACGTCAGCCTCAAGAACATCGGTACCGACGACCTGCACGGGCCGCTGATGCTGCTGCTCGATCCGGGTGCGTATTTCGGCATGAACATCGGTGGCGCGACGCAGGGCACGGGCGATCAGTCCGACCTGTGGGTGCTGGATCTGACCAGCGCGCTGCAGGCGCTCGGCGGCAAGCTGGCGGTCGGCGCCACGCTCGCCAACCAGACCATCAGCGTGGTGCCGGCCAGCCACTTCGGCGGCGGCCTGGCGGACCTGGCGAAGTTCAACCTGGGGCATGGCGTGTATGCGGTGCCGCAGGCGAATCTGCCGCCCAGCATGGCGATCTCCAGCAGCGGAGTGGTCGTCGCCGCCGATCCGGCCGGAGACACCGGCGACGATGCGGGCGACAACGTGGGCGATCCGTCCGGCCTGGTACCGGATCCCTCCACCGATACCTTCCAGCCGGCCATCATCGGCCAGCCGTGGAGCGCGCAGATCGAAGCCAGCGACAGCGACGGCACCTCGTTCTTCTGGCAGCTGGTGCAAGGCCCTGCCGGCCTGACGATGACGCCGCCCGACGGCTACAGCGCCGGCGCCGACGGCGTCTACCGCTCGACGGCCACGCTGAACTGGACGCCGGGCATCGGCGCCTCCGCCGACAACCTGGTGGTGCTGCGCGTGCAGGACAGCCGCGGCGGCGTCGCCCTGCGCACCTTCCACCTGCCGGTCACCGGCGGCAACCGCGCCCCGGTACTCGCACCGCAGGACACGGTGAGCCTGAGCGAAGGCCAGTCGCTGACGCTCCCGCTGATCGCCGCGGACGCCGACGGCGACGCGCTCACCTTCAGCATCAGCAACCTGCCACCGGGCGCTTCGTTCGATGCGCGCAACGGCACGCTCAACTGGACGCCGTCGTACAACCAGGCCGGCACGTATCACGTGATCGTCCGCGCCAGCGACGGCAGGCTCACCAGCAGCGAAGGCTTCGACATCGTCGTCAACCAGGCCTGGACCGCGCCGGTGCTCGGCGCCGTGGCGAACCAGGTGCTGCGCGAGGGCGACAGCTTCGGACTGCAGCTGCCCGGCAACCTGCCCGGCGGCCTGCAGCTGGCCGACGGCACCAGCGCGACGCTGAGCTACAGCGCACCCAACCTGCCGGCCGGGATGACGCTCAATCGCGACACCGGCTGGCTGAGCTGGACGCCGGACTACAACCAGCACGGCAACTACGACGTGCTGGTGGTGCTGACCGCCACCTACGACCTGCCCAGCGGCGAGCAGACCGTCACCTCGGTGCAGCAGACGCTGCACTTGAACGTGCTCAATGCGAACGGCGCGCCGCGCTTCGACGGCAACCTGGGCGACGCCTGGAACATCCTCGAAGGCCAGCCGCTCAGCATCAGCGTGTTCGCGTTCGATCCCGATAACCCGGGCTTCCTGCCGAAGGCGCGCCTGGGCGACGACGGCCAGTCCGCGGACCAGGGCTCCGCCGCGCCCGCCAGCGTGAGCTACCAAGTGCTGGGGCTGCCGCGCGGCGCCACCTTCGACCCGGATACGCTGCAGATCAACTGGACGCCAGGCTACGACCAGAGCGGCAGCTATCAGGTCACGGTAATCGCCACCGACAACGGCGACGGCACCGGCACGCCGGCGGTCGCCCAGGTGGTGATCCCGATCGTGGTGGCCAACACCAACCGCGCCCCGGTGATCGCCCCGATCGCCAACGCCACCATCGACAAGGGCGGCTCGCTGGACATTCCGGTGGACATCGTCGACGTCGACGGCGACCCGATCACCGTGGCGATCAACGGCCTGCCGCGCTTCGCCACCTACACCCAGAATCCGTCCAGCGGCAACGGCCACGTGACGGGCACCATCCACCTGGCCCCGGGCGACAACGACCGCGGCGACTACACCATCACCGTCGCCGCGCACGACAACGGCAATGGCGATCCGAATCGCGTGATGGCGCAGGCCGTCAGCTTCGTGGTCACCGCGCGCGCCGTCACCGAGCCGCCGGTGTTCAACCTGCCGCAGCAAATCGTAGCGGTGGCCGGCCAGCCGATCAGCCTGCCCATCGCGATCAGCGACGCCGACCAGGATGCGCTGCACCTGAGCGCAAGCGGCCTGCCGCAGGGTGCGCAGTTCAGCCAGCAGGTGCAGTACGGCCAAACGCTGCTGACCTGGACGCCCACCGCCGACGACGTCGGTCCGCACGACATCGTGCTGACCGTCACCGACAGCGGCCTGCCGCCGCAGGACCAGGGCTACACCAACCCCGCCAACCCGGTGCCGAACGTGGTCAGCCACACCATCCGCATCGTGGTGCGCGCGGCCGACACGCCGCCGCAGCTGCTGGGCCTGCGTCTCAACGGCAACGCCGTGGCCGACAGCGGCGACGTGACGACGCCGGTGGTGCTGAGCGCCAGCGAAGGCGCACCGCTCACGCTGGACCTGTTCGCGGGCGACGCCGACGCCGACCTGATCAACTGGACCGCCAGCGGCCTGCCGCAAGGCATGCTGCTGAACATTCCCGCCGCCAACAACGGCGGCCAGGCCACGCTGAGCTGGACGCCGGGGATGTTCGCCGCGCAGAGCGACAACCTCAACGGCAGCAGCCCCGGCACCTACCGCTTCAGCGTCACCGGCAGCGATGGCGCGGCCAGCTTCACGCGTAACTTTGAAGTGCACGTCGCCAACGTGAACCAGGCGCCGCAGATCCTGCCGATGCCCATGCAGCTGGTGAACGAAGGCGACACGCTGTCGTTCAACCTGCGCGCGATCGACGCCGACGGCGATCCCACCCACCTGAGCCTGATCTACGACGACAGCACCCCGGCCGGCGTGGCCTTCGACAACGTCACCGGCCATTTCGAATGGACGCCGGGCTACGGTGTGGTCGACAACGCCGTGGCGGGGAACCGCAACTTCAGCTTCACCTTCAAGGTCACCGACGGCAGCCTGGTCACCACCCAGACCGTGCAGGTGCGCGTGTTCGACGTGAACCGTGCGCCGACGCTCGCCGTCAGCAGCCACGCCGTGACGGTGGGCCAGACCGTGAGCCTGCCCGTGCAGCTCGGCGGCACCGACAACCAGCAGGGCATCTACGCCAGCGATCCGGATGGCAGCGTGCAGACGCAGGGCCTGAGCGTCAGCTTCAGGGGCCTGCCGGAAGGCGCCAGCTACGACGCGCAGACGATGCGCCTGAACTGGACGCCCGGTCCTGGCCAGGTCGGCGACTTCGTGGTCACCGCGCAGGTCAGCGACGGCCATGCCACGGTGCAGAAGACCTTCACCCTGCGCGTGGTCGCCGATGCTTCGGCCAATGCGCCCAATGTGCTGATCGACAGCGTGCCGAGCACGCCGGCCCTGCCCGGCCAGACCGTGCTGGTCACGGTGCGCGCCAGCGGCTTCAGCGCGATCACCGGCGTGCAGGTGCAGGTGCGCGGCACCGGCCTGGGCAGCGACCAGTGGCAGACCGTGACGCTGGACAGCAGCGGCCGCATGCACCTGCAGGCGACCCACCCCGGCATCATCGAAGTGCGCGCCACCGCCACCGACGCGGATGGCTTCGTCGGCACCCGCGACAGCCAGCTGCTGATCCGCGACCCGGCCGACACGCAGGCTCCGCTGCTGAGCTGGAGCGGCCTGCTCGCCGGCGCCGATGCGACCGGCCGTCCGCTCGAGCTCACCGGCCCGGCGGCGCTCCAGGCCACGTTGCAGGACCTGCAGCTGACGGGCTACCGCCTGCAGATCGCCGCCGCCGGCAGCGACAGCTGGCAGACGCTGGGCAGCCAGTCCTTCGGCGCGGTCGATACCTCGCTGTCGGCGACGCTGGCCACCCTGGATCCGGCGCAGTTCGCCAATGGCGTGTATCGCCTGCGGCTGACCGCGTGGGATCTGGCCGGCCGCACCAGCGAGCTGGACACGCAGCTCATCGTCAACACCGAACAGAAGAGCTTCGACCAGCAACGCGCCGCCGATGTGGTGTTCCAGCTCGGCGGACACGCCGTGGCGATCGACCGCAGCGTCGCCGCGCAAGGCGGCGCCGACTTCGGCAACTGGACGCTGGACGGCTTCGACCTGCACCTGACCACCGACCAGCCGGCCACCACGTCCACCGGCGCAACCGCGGCCTGGACCGTGGGCAGCCACGTGTGGCTGCAGGTTCCGGGCAGCCTGGGCGACCCCAGCGCGCCCACGCGCTATCTCAGCTTCACCCTGGGCACCACGGGCAGCGCCTTGCCCGGCGGCCCCGGCGCACCGGTGGTGTACAGCGCCGGCTTCGGCGCCGACCAGGGCTGGCAGCTGGCGGCGGTCGACGGCGATGCGCTGCAGCGCCAGGGCACGCATCTCTACAACCAGCTCACCGGCCTGCCCTGGGTGCCCGACGGCTATGTGCTGACCGCGCCCGACGGCACCAGCTACAGCCTGGATGCCAGCGGCAAGCTCACTGGCGTGAACTTCGCCGATGGCAGGCAATGGCTGGTCTCCGATGCCGGCATCGCACTGGTCGGCGGCAGCGATGCCGACCGCGTGAGCATCGTGCGCGATGCGCAGGGCCGCATCGTACGCATCGCCGGCCCGCTCGGCGGCGCCGGCGGCCAGCGCACCATGGTCTATGCGTACGACGAGCAGAGCCGCCTGGTGCTGGCCCGCGCGCTCGACGGCACCGGCCTGGGCACGCCGTACGGCTACGGCGCCGACGGCAAGCCTTATGCCGACACCGTCGCGGCCAACCTCGGCACCGCTGCCAACTGGATGGGCAATGCCAACGCCAACCAGTGGAGCGGCGACCTGCAACCCGGCCAGTCCACCTCGCTGGCCTTCCAGATCCGCGACAGCGAGCTGGCCTCCACCGTCAAGGTGCCGGGTGCCGGCGGCGCGCTGATCGTGGCGGTGAGCGTGCAGTTCGAGCAGGCGCAGTCCGACCTGCAGGTGATCGGCGGCGACGTGCTCGGCCAGACCCTGCTCAACGGCGTGCGCACCTTGCTGGTGCGCGTCACCGAAGCCGGCCTGAAACTGCTGCGCCTGAGCGGCAGCGGCCATGCCACCGTGCGCGTGTCCATCGCCGGCGATCTCAACGGCGACGGCCGCATCGATGGCGCCGACAGCTCTGCCTGGACGCAGGACGCCGCCAGCGGCAACCTCGGCGGCGACCTCAACGGCGACGGCATCGTCGACCAGAGCGACCGCCAGGTGCTTTACGCCAACTACGGCTGGCGCGCCAACCTGCCGCCGGTACCGGTGGTCAATCTGCCGGCCACGGTCACGCACACCGACCTGCCGACCAGCATCGCGCTGGCCGCGGTGGCGCAGGACTACGAAGGCGACGCGCTGTTCTGGCGCGTGCTGAGCGCCACCCACGGCACGGCCACGCTGAGCAGCGACGGACGCTCGGTGATCTTCGTGCCGGAAGCCGGCTACAGCGGCCCGGCGAGCATCTTCGTCGGCGCCGACGACGGTTTCGGCAGCAGTGCGCCGATCCAGCTCAACGTGCAGGTCAGCGGGGCGCGCCTGACCGCGATCCACCTGCAGCCGGCCGGCCTGCTCGAACCGGGCCAGGCCTATGCGATCAAGGCCACGGTGGACTTCGAGGACCAGCTCGGCGTGGATGTGAGCACGGCGCTCGGCTACCTCAACCTGTCGCTGGCCGACCTGGCCGCGCTGGGCGCGACCTCGCCCGCGGCGGTGACCCTGGATGCGGCGCGCGGCCTGCTGATCTGCAATGGCTCCGGTCCTGCCCTGCTGCAGGCCAGCCACCAGGATGCCGACGGCCATGTGGTGCGCACCGAACAAGCCATCAACGTCGATTACCTGCAGGACGACAGCGGCAGCAACTCCGGCGGCGACACCGATACCGACGATGGCGACGACGCGGCGGCCGCCCCGGGCGGCCCCGCGATCCTGATCCCGGACGTCTATCCGGACACCATCTCGCTGCAGGCCGACGGCACGCGCCAGCTCAAGGTGCACGTCAGCAATCCCGATACCGGCGTGACCATCGATGCCAACCAGCCGCTGCCGCCCGGCTACGCGCTGCTGTATCTCTCCGGTGACGACAACATCGCCACGGTCAGCGCCTCCGGCCTGATCACCGCGCAGCATCCGGGCGTGGTGACCATCAGCGTGGTCTACCTGCGCAGCGAAACCGACATCTTCGGCAACATCGTCAACCAGACCATCGGCCAGCGCGACATCGTGCTGCACGTGGACGTGGCGCAGTTGGTCGACAGCGACGCTGGCACGCCCGCGCCGCAGAGCGTGCAGGTCCACAAGGACGAAGGTGCCGTGGTGGCCGCCGCCACCGGCGAGACGGTGATGATCGGCGCGGGCGTGCTCGCGGCCGATACGGCCGTGTCGATCCAGCGCATCGACCTTGCCTCGCTGCAGGCCGCCACCGGCATGGCCGCGCCGGCGCCCTCGGTGCTGCAGGCGCTGGGTGCGTTCCACCTGGACATCGGCCAGGCCGCCAGCCAGTACCCCTTGCAGATGGCCATTCCCGTGCAGGGCAGCGGCATCGCCCAGCCGGGCGACGAAGTGCTGTTCCTGCGCCGCGGCACCGTGATGGCGCCGGACGGCACCATGCACGACACCTGGTGGCTGGTCGACAACGGCTACGTCGGCGCCGACGGCGTCGCGCGCACGGCGAGTCCGCCGTACGACGGCCTGCAGGCTTCCGGCGACTACGTGGTGTGCCGCCGCCTGCCGGGCGTGATCGGCAGCATGTTCGAACTTGGCGTCGGTGCCGGTGACTGGGCCACGTTCGGCGGGCTGGGCGTGAGCCTGGCAGGCGGCCTGATGGGCGCGGACATCACCTCGGAGATGATCGGCATCCTCGCCAGCGCGGCCACCGGCTTCACCGCCGGCAGCTACCACTTCGGCGTGCCGCAGTTCGCCGACATCCCGCTGCCGCAGCTGGATCCGGGCCAGAACTACTCGCTCGACGTCAGCGCCCTGCTGCCGCCGGCGCCGACGGTGGCGGGCAACATCGTGCTGCCGAACATCACCGACATCTCCTACGACACCGGCGCGCAGAAGCTGCACGTCAATCTCGACAACAGCAACCCGGGCGACTTCAAGGGCGACATCGTCGTGCGCGTGCTGTTCCCCGACGGCAGCCACCGCGACATCCAGACCCTGGCCGGCGACGCCAACGGCGACGTGGCCATCGACGTGCCTGCAGGCATCGCCATCGGCAGCGTGCGCTGGCAGCTGGTGCGGCGCATCCCGAACCAGAGCATGGACGGCTCCGGCAACCTCACCGGCACACCGCCGCTGGAGTACGCCGGCAACATCGCCGCGGTGGTGCTCAAACCCGACATGGGCGCCGTGCTGACCCGCACCGGCGTGCAGTTCATCCAGGAGAACCACGTCGTCGGCGAAACCAACCTGCTGGACATGCTGGGCACGCCGAACGATTTCGACGGCACCTACCTGACCGGCACCAAGGTCAACCCGATCGCCTTCTCCGGTGACCTCAGCCGCTGCTACGTGGGCGGCAACGGGGTGATCTACGTGATCGACATGGTCAGCTTCCGCCTGATCGACACCATCAGCACCGGCGACGGCAAGAACATCACCAGCCTGGTGGCGGTCGGCAACGTGCTGATCGTCGGCGAAGGCAACGGCTATGGCGTCGGGGCCGGCAACAACCGCCTGCTCGCCATGGACATCGACCCGGGCAGCCATTCGTACAACGTGCCGGTTTCGATCAAGGGCACCGGCATCGAGGACTCCACCTACGGCGTCACCGGCATGGCGCTGGGCGCGGACAAGAAGACCCTGGTGGTGGCCGTGCCGCGCAATCCCAACAGCGTGATGCTGGGCAATCCGAGCAAGCGCGGCGACGTGCTGATCCTCGACCTGAGCACGCTGGACTTCGCCACCGGCGAGATCGCCGCGCCGGTCGTCGCCCTGCTTCCCGGCGACGGCTTGAGCGGCAAGGCGCCGCAGATCGTCTCGGCCACGCCGGACCCGGACCGCTACCTGGTCTCCAACGTGGCCGACTACGACCGCGGCCTGTCCACCCTCACGCTCACCCGCGACGCGGACGGCAACGTGGTCAGCGCGACCATGTCGGCCATCGACATGTCGCAGCCCACCAATGCAATCCAGATCGACCGCACCAACATCCAGCGCGCGCAGAGCGCAGTGCTGGTCGAGCAGGACGGCGTGGAGTACGCGATCGTCGCGGACGACAACTACAACTTCAACGACCCGTACTGGAAGGCGATGTTCGAGGCGCCGGACTTCCTGTTCCCGCCGTTCGGCCCGCCGATCGCCGTGGGCGGCAGCGCCAGCGCGAAAAAGGTGGCGGTCGGCGGCAAGCTCGGCATCGTCAAGGACCCCTTCGGCAAGCTCGGCACGCCGCAGTACCTGGGCGCGACCCTGCCGCTGGACGGCTACGGCATCATCAACCTCACTGTGTCCGAAGACGGCCGCGTGCTGGTAGGCCAGCTCAAGGGCGGCTTCGGCACGGTCGACCAGAACCAGCAGAACCCGAACCAGAACGCCGCATGGAACGTGGCGGAACTGATCCAGGCCGCGCTGGCGATGCCCGACGGCCAGGGCGACAGCAAGCACATTCCGCTCCCGGGCGATGCCCAGCAGCAGATCCCGCCGCCCTCGGGCGGCTCGGCCAGCGCGCCGGCCGGCGCCTGGTTCGACGATGGCCCGCTGCACGTTTCCACCTCCGGCGACATGGGCGACGTCATCCAGGTCGACGTGCGCGACCTGGTGGCGAGGCAGTTGCTGATCAGCGCGGGCACACTGGCGGCCAACCTGCTCAACCTGCCGTTCACCAGCCTGCCGCCAGCCGCGCAGGCCGCGGTCACCGCGCAGATGGCCAAGCTCGGCGGCTTCGACCTGTTGCCGAACGAAGCGCAGACCTTCTCGGTGCCCGCCTCCGGCACCAACAGCAAGGCGCTGAACCTGATCACCCAGGCCGGCCCCAAGAAGAAGGGTTCGCCGGCGACGCTGGACGTGGTGTCGCGCGACGCCAACGGCCAGCCGGTCTCGTTCAAGGACCAGGGCACGCTGTTCCTGGTGCCGAACCTGACCCAGGCCGACGAGGATGCACTGCGTGCCGGCCATACGGTGGGCGCCAAGAGCATCGACGACCTCGCCGTGATCTTCTACGTGGAAGTCACCGGCGCCGACGGCAAGGTCACCAAGGAACAGCGCAGCGTGGTGCTGAAGGTCACCGCCAACGACTACACCAAGGCCTCCGGCACGGTGCTGTTCGGCGACCGCCCCGCGTCCGATCCGGGCTATAGCGCGATCCACCTGAGCGGCGCGGTGGGCATCGGCCAGAAGAACGACATCGTCGACGTCTACCGCATCGAGCAGCGCCTGAAGTACCTGGGCTATCCGGCGCTGGGCCTGACCACCGCGAGCGCGGACGCGCTGCAGGACTTCAAGGTCGACGGCAAGTTCGGCGAAGCCGAAGCACGCGCGCTGTCGCTGTTCGAGGAGGTCACCGCCGGCACCGCCAGCTCCTTCTCGTACTCGAAGAACGCCTCCATCAACAACGGCGCCGCGCTCGATTGGCTCAACGCCTACAACGCGCCGCACTGGATGCAGTTCTTCGCCAGGAGCGGCGACGGCTACGCGCAGACCAATGCCGACCTGCCCAACTGGAGGAACCTGCAGACCGATGCCGGCGGCGCCGTATTCGGCACCAGCTGGCTGTTCGACCTGATGGTCGCCTCGTCGCGCGCATCGGTGGGCGCCAAGGGCAACCAGCCGCTGCTGTTCGACGGTTCGGAACAGGCCAACCTGGTGACCGTCACGGTCGGCAAGAAGAACAACACCAGCACCAACCATCTGGGCGCCAACTTCAAGCTCGGCGTCGACAACCAGTACATCTCCGACAAGAAGACCTTCACCGAGACCGACAAGGACAAGAGCAACCAGACCATGGTGGCTGGCAACGACAAGGCCATCGATCTGACCGCCGCCCTGGTTACCTTGAAGACCACACCGGGTTTCGACCTGGCCGCCTTTACCGGCAATACCTGGAGCTACGGCAATGCAGCGGCGCTCACGGCGCTGCTGCCCAAGGTCAACAACACCAAGGGTGCCGACAACGAACAGGCTGCGCTAAGCGACTTCCTGTCGGTATATGGCACGACCCAGAACGAAGGCGCGGCCGGAGCCGGCAACCATGACGGCTCATGGGAGGAATTGAGCGGCTTGATCCACAACGGCAATGCCAGCCAGGCGGTGTCGTCGCTGTTCGGCGACGGCACGCAAGGTGGCGGCCTGATCAATGCGTCCAACGTAGGCCTGGGCGGCCTGGGCTGGTCGTGGCCGCTCACGGCCGAATCGCTGGCCCATGCGTTCAACCACTCGGTGGACAGCATGACGCCGTGGGTGAGCTCCATGAACAAGATGCTGACGGAGTTCCAGATCAATACGCCGGACCGGGCCGCTGCGTTCTTCGCCCAGGTCACGGCGGAGAGCGCCGGGCTGAGCCTGCTCATCGAAGATCCTGGTTACTCGGTGAGCTTTATCCTCAAAGCCTGGGGCAAGTACTTCCAGTACAGCGCGGCCAATGCAGCGGAATGCCCTAATCAGCCGGTGATTCCGCCCAACGCCACCACCGCGCAGAAGGACGCGGCGATCAAAGCTGCCGAGCAGAAGAACATCGAGTACTTCAAGGCCCACCACACCGCCGATCCGCTGGACCTGCTCGACTGGGTCTATTCGACCGATAAGGGCAACGGCACATCCAAGGGCACCTATTCGCAGCAGACGGGACGCTTGTATCGAGGCCGCGGCGCGACCCAGCTGACCGGCTGGACCAACTATCACAACTTCGCCCTGTACATGCAGGCCAATCATCCGGATATCGCAAAGGCCCCGGGTGGCGGCGACTTCGTCACCGACTTCATGAAGGATCCGGGCAAGTACATGAACCTCGACTCGGAGAGTGGACGGTTCTTCCTGCTAGCGGCCGGCGGCTGGCATTGGGATGTGAACCATGTAAATGCGATCGCCGATCGCGGTGCCAGCGCCATCAACGACGTCACGCTGGCGATCAACCCTGGCTTTGCCGGCAACGCGGCCAAGCTTACCGAGCGCGCAACCATCTACGCCGCTGTCCGCAAGGCCATCTTCGAAGGCGGCAATTCGTACAGCAACATGCGCCTGCTGCTCGGCAAGCTGGGCATCACGACCAAGGTCAGCCAAGGCGGACAGAGCGACTTCACCATCCACCTGCGCCGCCCCGCGTCCGCACCGACGGCGATTGCTCCACGCCGCGACACCGCCGCCGCGCCGGCCGATGCGCCGAACGGCCCGGTGCAGTCCACCAGCACGCAAGCCGTGGGCACGTGGACCAGCAGCCAGGCCAGCACCGGCTCCACGCTGGACACGCTGGTGCAGCAGGCCGCCGCGGCGACCACCGTCGCCAGCCTCGATGCCGGCGCGCTGGGCGAGGAACAGGGCACGGCGATCACGCTGGACGACGACGGCAACGGCTATGGCTGGTACATGGGTTCGATCGACGGCGCGGACGATTTCCTGCCGACGGCTGACCCCAATGTATGGATCGCCAAGGCCGGCAGCGCCGCCGACGGCAAGATGGACATGCTCAGCGTGCTGCTGCACGAATACGGCCACCTGCTCGGCTTCGAGCACAGCCCGGACGGCCGCGATTTCATGAACGCGACCCTGCAGCCGGGCGTACGCCGGCTGCCGACCCAGGCCGAACTGGCCGCCATGCTGCAACTGGCGGCGCAGTTGAAGTCAGCGCCAGCGAGTGCATCGAACGACAGCCACTACGACGTGGTCGTAGCGCCGTCCGGTTCGACGCCGTCCGCTTCGGCCACGCCGGCGGCGAACGCCGCCGGTCCCGCCCAGGCCTTGTCGGGCACGCTCGATGTCAACAACGGCTGGAGCAGCACGGGCAACGTCGCCATCGCCAACGGCACCGCGACCCTGGGCGAAAGCACCGGCACGCAGACGCGCATCAGCCAGAGCTTTATCGTCACGGCCGACGAGCAGTTCCTGCACTTCACCGTCAGCGGCGTGCAGCTGCAGAACCCGGGCGACATGCCCGAGGACGCCTTCGAAGCCGCCCTGCTCGATGCCACCACGGGCGCTTCGCTCGGCGGTGCGATCGGCCTGAGCCGTACCGCCTCGATGCTCAACCTGCAGGGCGACGGCAGCTCGTACCTCGGCCAGGGCGTCAGCTACGTCACCAACGCCGACGGCAGCCGCACCTACCTGGTCGACCTGCGCGGCATCGCCGCCGGCACGGCGGTGAACCTGTCGTTCGACCTGCTCGGCTTCGGCCCCGCCGGCAGCCACGTCACGGTCAGCGACGTGGCCCTGATGGGCCTGCCGCAGGCCAACGACGACCTGGTGCAAGGCCAGGAAGACAGCAGCGTCAACGTCAATGTGCTCGGCAACGACGTCAACGCCACCGGCGCCACGCCCTCCGTGGTCACCGGCCCCGCGCACGGCACGCTGACCTTCAACGCCGACGGCAGCTTCACCTACGTGCCCGACGCGCTGTACTACGGCAACGACAGCTTCACCTACCTGCTCGACAACGGTAAGGCGCAGTCCAACCTCGCCACGGTCAACCTCGCCATCGCGCACGTGAACCATGCGCCAGGTGCGAACGACCTGACGGTGACGCTGCAGGAGGACGGCACGGCGATCGTCGACCTGCGTCCGTTGAGCTCGGACGTGGATGGCGACGCCCTCACCTACCGCATCGTCAACCAGCCGCAGCACGGCTCGCTGACGCAGAACGCCGACGGCACCTACACCTACACGCCGGGCGCGCTGTTCTACGGCGACGACAGCTTCACCTACGTCGCCAACGACGGCACCGCGGATTCGCCGGTGGCCACCGTCAGCCTGGTGGTGATCCACGTCAACCACGCGCCGATCGCCATCAACGCGCAGGTGCATACGCCGGAGGAACAGGCCTACAGCGGCCAGGTGCTGAGCTACGGCACCGACGTCGACGGCGATCCGCTCACCGCGGTGCTGGTCAGCGGCCCGCAGCACGGCAGCCTGCAGTTCAACGCCGACGGCAGCTTCACCTACACGCCGGACGCGCTGTACCGCGGCACCGACAGCTTCAGCTACCAGCTGAGCGACGGGCAGCTCACCTCGGCCGTGGCGACGCTGACCTTCACCATGGATCCGGTGAACCACGCGCCGACCGTTGCCGACCTCAACGCCGTCGTTGCCGAGGAAGGCCTGCTGGCGATCGATCCGCGCAGCGGCGCCAGCGACGTCGACGGCGATGCATTGAGCACGGTGATCGTCAGCGGCCCGCAGCACGGCACCCTCACCCGCCTGGCCGACGGCAGCTACCAGTACGTGCCGGATGCGCTGTACCGCGGCGACGACAGCTTCAGCTACAAGGTGAACGACGGCACGGTGGATTCGAACGTCGCCACGGTGAAGATCACCGTGACGCCGATCAACCACGCGCCGACCGCCGCCAATGCCAGCGCCACCCTGCCGGAGGACGGCCGCCTGACGCTGGATCCGCGCAGCGATGCCAACGACGTCGACGGCGATGCGCTCACCGCTGTCATCGTCAGCGGCCCGGCCCACGGCACGCTCACGCAGAACGCCGACGGCAGCTTCACTTACGTGCCGGACGCGCTCTACCGCGGCAGCGACAGCTTCAGCTACAAGGTCAACGACGGCAGCGCCGATTCCAACGTCGCCACCATCACCTTGACCGTGACGCCGGTGAACCATGCGCCCACGGCCCAGGACGGCAGCGCCACGGTGGCCGAGGACGGCGCCGTCGTGCTCGACCCGCGTGGCAACGCCAGGGATGTCGACGGCGATCCGCTGTCGGTGGTGATCGTCAGTGGCCCGGCGCACGGCGCGCTGGTGCGCAATGCCGATGGCAGCTTCACCTACACCCCGGCCGCGTACTACGCCGGCGGCGACAGCTTCACCTACAAGGTGAACGACGGCACGGCCGATTCCAACGTGGCCACCATCGTGCTGACGGTGACGCCGGTGAATCACGCGCCGGTGGCGGTGAACGACACCGCCGCCACCGACCAGGGCGTGCCGGTGACCATCGACGTGCTGGCCAACGACAGCGACATCGACAACAGCACGGGCGTCAACGCCGGTTCCGGCCGCGCCGCCAACGCCGGCCTCACCGCGCGCATCGTCAGCCAGCCGGCCAACGGCACGCTTACCGTGAATGCGGATGGCACGCTGACCTACAAGCCGAACGCGGCCTTCAGCGGCACCGACAGCTTCAGCTACGTCGCCAACGATGGCGTGGTCGATTCGGCGCTTGCCTCGGTAACGATCACGGTGCGCGCCACCAACCATGCACCGGTCGCCAACGACGACACGTTCAACGGTAAGCAGGGCCAGCCGCTGAACTTCAACCCGCTGGCCAACGACGCCGACGCCGATGGCGATGTGCTGTCGCTGGTGCTGGTGTCCGGCCCGGCGCACGGCACGCTGACGCGCAATGCGGACGGCAGCCTGAGCTATGTCTCCAGCGGCAGCTGGACCGGCACCGACACGCTCACCTACCAGGCCAGCGACGGCAAGTCGCTGTCCAACGTGGCGACGGTGCGGCTGGTGGTGGCTTCCGCCAACCAGGCGCCGGTGGCGGCCAACGACTCGGCGCGCGTGCACAACAACCAGACCGCCAACATCCGCGTGCTTGCCAACGACACGGATGCCGACGGCGACGCGCTGAGCTCGCGCATGGTGGCGGGACCGAAGCACGGCAGCGTGGTGCACAACGCCGACGGCAGCTTCAGCTACACCGCCGACTGCGGCTACACCGGCACCGACACGTTCACCTACGTGGCCAACGACGGCAAGGCCGATTCCAACCTTGCCACCGTCACCATCACGGTGCTCGGCCCGAACTTGCCGCCGCTGGCCTTCGACGACGGCGCCTGGGTCAACGAGAACGGCGCGGTGAAGATCGATCCGGTCGCCAACGACTGGGACATCAACGGCGACCCGCTCACCGCGCGCATCCTGTGCGGCCCCAGCCACGGCAGCCTGGCGCTCAACGCCGACGGCACCTACACCTACACGCCGGATGCGAACTGGTACGGCCTGGACGGCTTCACCTACGCCGCCAACGACGGCCAGTTCGATTCCAACCCGGCGATGGTGTGGATCCATGTGGCGCACGTGAACCAGGCCCCGGTGGCTGCCAACGACGCGGTGACCGCGCGCACCGGCCAGGCCACGCGCATCGACGTACTGGCCAACGACAGCGACGTGGATGGCGACAGCCTGCATGCCACGGTCACCGCCACGCCGAAGCACGGCACGCTGACGCGTAACTGGGACGGCAGCTTCAGCTATACCGCGCAGGCGGGCTTCGTCGGCACCGACACGTTCGTGTACGTGGCCGACGACGGCCAGCTGAAGTCGGCTCCGGCCACCGTGACCATCACGGTGCTGGCGCCGAACCATGCGCCGGTGGCGCGCGACGACCAGGCCACGACGAACGCCGGCACGCCGGTGCGCATCGACCTGCTCGCCAACGACAGCGATGCCGACGGCGACAAGCTCGCCGCCCGCATCGTCTGCGGCCCCTGCCACGGCACGCTCAGCCTCAACCCGGACGGCAGCTACACCTACACGCCGAACAAGGGCTGGTATGGCACCGACAGCTTCAGCTACCGCGACAGCGACGGCACGGCCGACTCCAACACCGCCATGGTGTGCATCACGGTGGCGCCGGTGAACCACGCGCCCACCGCGCGCAACGCCAGCTTCCAAGTGCAGAAGGACGGCAGCGTGTGCATCGACTTCGGCTGCCTGATCGGCGACGTGGACGGCGACTGCCTGACGCTCACCCTGGGCAAGGCCGCGCACGGCACGCTGACGCGCAACTACGACGGCACCTACACGTACCGCCCCGCGCATGGCTATACCGGCACCGACGGCTTCGTGTACACGGTGAGCGACGGCAGGCTCAGCGCCACGGCGACGGTCAGCCTCAACGTGGTGGCCAATGGCGGTTGCTGGAACGGGCAAAGCGTGATGGTCGCCGCAAGTGCGCAAACCTACGGATGGTCGGCCGGCACCGGCGGCTATATCGTGGTCCTGCGCAGCACCGCCGACAGCAGCGCTGCCCCGTCCATCGACTGGCAGGGCGACGCCAGCACGGCGATCGGCAGCTCGGAGAACGTCGGCAGTGCCTGGTGGAACACCCTGGTAGCCGATCCGCTGCTGCCGCCGGACGATCTGGCGGCGCAGAGCGGCTTGTCGGTGAAGCGGTTGAACTGAGCGGCACAGGGGCGGGTCCAGGCCCGCCCCTGCGGCATCACTAAAGGAGAGGCCTCAGGGCCATGAAAACGGAACGCGTTTTTTGCTCAAGGACCCTGGCGCTGTGGGTGCTTGTCGCCGGAGCCATGCCCCATGCTCAGGCCCAGTCGTACTTCGGCAGCCCGGTGGAAGGCACCTTGTGCCATGCCGGCGAGACCGTGATGTTCGCCTGCCCTTCGGGACAGAAGCAGATCGCCGTGTGCGCGGCCGCCACCGGCGGCTCGCCGTTCGGCACGCTGCATTACCGTTTTGGCAGCAGCAGCAACACGGAGCTGGAGTTCCCCGCCCGGCCCATGCCCCCGCGCGAATTTGCCGGCGGCAACAGCCTCGGCGACGGCGGACGGGGAACCCTGGTCTACCTGCGCCTGAATAATGGGGACACCAGCTATACGGTGTACGCGGAGGCGGTCAATCCTACCTATCAGGGCACCGATGCCAGCGAGCGCAGCGGCGTCATCGTCGAAAGGCATGGCAAGCTGCTCGCCACGCGCAAGTGCGATGCGCAGGCGCGCACCTATTCGGGCATGCTGCTGGACCCGAAGTTCCTGGGCGACGCGGTGCCGCTGGACCCGAAAGTGCCGCCCGGCTTTCCCACTTACAAGCAGCCTTGAACCGCGGGGAAAACCTCATGACACCGGATCGCCGTTTTTCGCTGTATACCCTCGCGATCGCCTGCCTGTGTGCAGCAGGCTCGCCGGACGTCCACGCGCAATCCTCTTCCGACGGCCCCACCCAGGGCAGCCTCTGCCCCGCCGACCAGACCACGCTGTTCGCCTGCTCCTCCGGCCAGAAGCAGATCGCCGTCTGCGGCAAGCCCGGCAACGACACCTACGACGAGCTGCGCTACCGCTACGGCACCGAGCGCAACCTGGAAGCGGATTTCCCCAACGAACGCGAACCGGTGCCGCCGCGGCTGTTCGCCAGCGGCAACCAGGCGAGCAATGGCGCCGGCGGCACGCTGACCTATCTGCGCCTCAGCGACGGCCGCTCCAGCTTCACGGTGTTCTCGGAAACCAGCTCGCCCGCGGAGGGCGCGGTCGGTTACGAAAGCAGCGGTGTGCTGGTCGACAACCACGGCCATACCGAAACCCATCTGTGCGACGGGCAGACGCCCGCGCAGGTGGGGGGCCTGTCGGACAAGAAGCTGATCGGCAAGGCGGTGCCGCGGGACAACCGCGTGCCGGAGGGTTTTCCCACCTACCAGGCATCCGCGCAGCCGCCCGAGCAGGCATCCGCGCAGCCTTCGCCACAGCCGCCTGCCCAACCCACGCCCTGAGGAAACGCGGCGCGAGACCGCGCCGCGCCCTTACGATTCCGGCGGCACGATCACCACGTTGTGCAGCCCTTCGCGCCGCGCCAGCCCCGGCCCGAACTGCACCACGTGCCCTTCCTTCATCACCACGGTGTAGTCGGTGTGCGTCACCGACATGCGCGAGCGGTGCCGCGCCAGATAGGTGTAGACCTCGAAATCGCCCATCGTGCTCAAGGCGTCCGGACGGCCCAGGGTGGCGACCACCTGGTCGCGGCTGTTGCCCGGATCGAGCGTGGTGATTTTCTGGCCGGTGGTGTGGCAGCCGGCCAGCAAGGCGGCCGCCAGTACGGCCGCTCCCATGATGCGCTTCATGACTCCCCCTGAGACTGGCGCTGGATGCGCCGCGCGCTGGTGAACGAGGCGGGATGGTAGCGCAAGTTTGGATGCT
Source organism: Dyella sp. SG609 (assembly GCF_012275375.1). Taxonomy (GTDB): domain Bacteria; phylum Pseudomonadota; class Gammaproteobacteria; order Xanthomonadales; family Rhodanobacteraceae; genus Dyella_D; species Dyella_D marensis. Next base: position 123,470 of record NZ_JAAZQJ010000007.1, read on the forward strand.
TCGAAGCCTCACATCAGAGCCGTCATCCCGGCGTAGGCCGGACGAGCGCGCAGTGCGAAGAACGCCCGCAGGGCGGCCCCGAAGGGGTGAGCGAAGCGAATCATCCAGTGGCGAAAACGTTTGTCGATGCAAAAGCAGACAAGAGCGAGGCTCTTAAGCCTTTTCGCGACAACCGGATATCGCCGCTACTGGATCCCGGCCTGCGCCGGGATGACGAAATGCGAGGCGCCGCGCCACTCGCAAAACCTTGCGGAAAACCTGAACGCGCCAGCCCTTGGCACACCCCCGGGCCGATGCCAGAATGCCTGCGCTTCAGGGGGAAATCGTCGGAACTGACGCCAGAACGCACCGTGCGGTTTCCGGTGCGTGTCCAGTCGTTGCGGTCCACGACGGACCGGCCTCTCCCTCCGGGCACTACGAAGGGATTTGAGGTGCGACGCGAAAGTCTTTACGCGAGGGAGCAGGTTCCGGTACGTCCCGGAGGATCGCCGGTGCGCCGCCGCGCCCTGCCGCTGGCGCTGCTGTGCGCCAGCCTGCTCGTGGCGGTGCCGGCGCTTGCCGCCGACACCGTCACCTCGCTCGGCGAACTGTTTTCCATCGCCCACGACAGCGAGCCCGGCTATCGCGCCGCCAAGGCCAGCCTCGACGCTTCGCAGGCGCGCACGCGCCAGGCCTTCGGCGCGATGCTGCCGCAGATCTCCGCCACCGCCAGCAGCAATGGCAACCGCCGCCGCTACGACACGCTGGACCGCGTCACCCACACCTTGCACGACCGCTATCACGGCGACACCGGCCAGCTCAGCCTGACCCAGCCGCTGTGGCGCCCCGCCAACACCGCCAGCCTGCACCAGGCCGAACAAGTGGAGCGGCAGAGCGAATACCAGCTCAAGGACACCGAGCAGCAGCTGTACCAGAAGCTGGCCTCCGCCTGGTTCGACCTGATGGAAGCGCGCGACGCGGTGGAGTTCACCGCCGCGCAGCGCGACGCCTTGCGCGCGCAGTGGGATATCGCGCGCCGCGCCGTGGAACTGGGCGCGCAAGGCGAACCGCAGGCCGAGGACGCGCACGCCAAGTACGAGGAAGCCGCGGCCGATGCGGAGTCGGCGCAGGCCGACCACGCCACCAAGCTGGCCGCGCTCGAACAGTGGGTGGGTCCGGCGGAAGACCTGCAGCAGCCGTATCTGGACGACCAGCTCGAACTGCCCGACCTGATCGGCAACGACATCGACAGCTGGCTGGGCCAGATCGACGCCAGCAGTCCCGCCCTGCGCGCCGCCGCGCGCGCGGTCGCCGCGGCGGAGGACGAAGTGAGCAAGCAGCGCGCCGGCCACCAGCCGACCCTGGACATGGTGGCCAGCTACGGCAACACCGACCAGAACGTCGGCAACTTTCCCGGCCAGGCCGGCTATCGCATCCGCACCTTTACCGTCGGCCTGCAGCTCAACGTGCCGATCTATTCCGGCGGCACGCAGTCGGCCAAGGTCGCCGAAGCGCTGGCCCTGCGCGACAAGGCGCGCGACGACCTGGAAGCCGCGCGGCGGCAGGCCGTCCTCAACGTGAAAACTTCCTTTCTCGCCTGGCGCGCGGGCCTGGCCAAGGCGCGTGCCGCGCGCATCGCCATCGCCTCGGCGCAACGCGCGCTGGCGGTGGCCGAGCGCGGCACCGACCGCGGCCTGAAGACCGAAGCCGACACCCTCGCCGCGAAACAGCAGATCGCCGCTTCCCAGCGCGACATGCGCAAGGGCCGCTACCAGCAGCTCACTGCATACATCAAGCTGCGGGCGACCCTGGGCGACCTGAGCATCGCCGATATCGACGAGCTGGATCAGTGCTTCGTGCCCGCGCGCATGAACGCTACCGCCTCGCTCAAGCCGGAGCGCGCGCCGCGATGAACGCCCTGCCCGCCACACCCGATCCTTCCGCGCCCACGCCCTTGCCGCTGGACGGCTGGACGCGCTTCATCACCGCGCGCACCTCGGCCGAATTCTGCGACGCGTGGCTGGCGGTGCTGCGCGACAAGTTCGCGGTGATCGCGCAGGCGGCGATCCTGGTCGAATCCGCGGACGGACAGAACTTCGTGCCGATCGCGGTGTTTCCGCAGGCCAACAGCGATATGGCGCGCATGGGCGAAGCGGTGCAGCGCACGCTGGCCGAGCGCCGCGTGGTGGTGCAGCCCTGCGCCGAACCTGCGGGCTTGTGGCATGTAGCGGCGCCGCTGTCGGTGCACGACCGCGTGGCCGGCGCGGTGGTGCTGGAGCTGAATGCGCACGACGAAAGCCTGCCGCTGCTGCTGCGCGAGCTGCATTGGGGCAGCGCCTGGCTCAGCAATCTGTTCGCGCGGCGCGAGCACGATGCCGCGCTCGCTTCGAGCGTGCGCTCGCTGGGCGTGCTCGAAGCCATAGCGATTGCGCTGCGCCACGAACGCTTCCAGCAGGCGCTGTTCGACCTCAGCAACGAATTGCGCCGGCGTTTCGGCGGCACGCGCGTGGCGATCGGCCTGATGCGCCATGGCGAAGCCAGGCTCACGGCGCTGTCGGAAGCGGCCACGTTCGAGAAATCCTCGCCGCTGGTGCACGCCTATGCCGCCGCGATGAACGAGTGCTGCGACCTGGCCCAGCCGGTGGAAGCGGCGGCGCCCGAACACGAGGCGCCGGACAGCTTCCGCGCGCATACCGCCCTGCTGCAGCGCACCGGCGCCGGCCGCCTGCTCTCGCTGCCGATCGCGCAGCAGGCCCGCTGCGTGGCGGTGGTGACGATCGAGCGCGAAGCGCCGACGCCGTTCGGCGACGACGAGCGCAAATGGATGGACACCTTCGGCGCGCTGCTGGCGCCGGTGATCGCCCAGCGCGTGGATGCGGAGCGCGGCTCGTGGCAGCGCCTGCGCGACGAAGGCCGCCGTTTCCTGGCCGCCTTGCTCGGCCCGCGCTATCTGCTGTGGAAGGCCGGCGCGCTGGCCGCGGCGCTGCTGCTGGCCGTGCTGGTGTTCCTGCCGGTGCCGTACCGCGTCTCCGCCAAGACCGTCACCGAAGGCGAGATCCAGCGCGTCGCCGCCGCGCCATTCGAAGGTTTTCTTGCCGCCAGCTTCGTGCGTGCCGGCGACACCGTCGCCAAGGGCCAGCCGCTGGCCCAGCTCGACGACCACGATCTGCGCGTGGAACGCAGCAAGTGGGCCAGCGAGCGCGATCAGTACGACAACAAGCTGCGCGAGGCGATGGCCGGGCACGACCTCACCGCCATGCAGGTGGTCGGCGCGCAGTTGCGCGAGGCGCAGGCGCAGCTGGACCTGCTGGACGACAAGCTGTCGCGGGTAAAGGTGCTGGCGCCGTACGACGGCGTGGTGGTCACCGGCGACCTGAGCCAGCAGATCGGCACGCCGCTGGAAGCCGGCAAGAAGCTGTTCGAGATCGCGCCGCTGCACAGCTACCGCATCATTCTTCAAGTGGACGAGCGCGATATCGCCCAGGTGCGCGAAGGCCAGGACGGCCAGCTGGTGATCACCGGCCTGGCCGGCGCGCCGATGCCGTTCACCGTCGCCAAGATCATGCCGGTGGCCACCGCGCAGGACGGCCGCAACTTCTACCGCGTCGAGGCGCGCCTGAAGCAGGATTCGCCGCTGCTGCTGCCGGGCATGGAAGGCGTCGGCAAGATCGGTGCGGGCCGGCGCAAGCTGGGCTGGGTGCTGCTGCATGGCCTGTTCGACTGGCTGCGGCTGAATCTGTGGAGCTGGGGCCTGTAGCCCATGGCGCGCAGTCCGTTCAGTCCGTCCTGGCATAGCGTGGCGCAGCTGCGGCCGCGGCTGATGCCGTATGCCACGGTGCAGCGCGTGGTGTTCCGCGGCAAGCCTTGGTACGTGGTGCAGGACCAGACCGGCGGGCGCGTCTATCGCCTGTCCACCGCGGCGTATGCATTCATCGCGGGCATGGATGGGCGCCAGACCGTGCAGGCCTTGTGGGAGCGCGCCAACACCTCCGAATCGCGCGATGCATGCACGCAGCCGGAAGTGGTCGACCTGCTGGTGCAGTTGCATGGCGCGGATCTGCTGCAGACCGACGTGGCGCCGGATTCCGCCGAAGCACTGGACCGCCACAAGCGCAAGCGCACCGAGACCATCCGCCAGTGGCTGCTCAATCCGATGAGCGTGAAGCTGCCGCTGCTCAATCCCGACCGCTTCCTTACCCGCCTGTCGCCCTACCTCTCGTGGTGCTTCGGCCCGGTCGGCGCACTGCTGTGGCTGGCCGTGATGCTGCCGGCCACGGTGCTGGCGGCGCAGCATTGGGGCGAGCTGACGCATAACCTCTCCGACCGCGTGCTGTCGTCGAGCAACCTGCTGGTGATGCTGGCGGTGTATCCGGTGGTGAAGCTGCTGCACGAGCTGGGGCACGGCTTTGCGGTGAAACGCTGGGGCGGCGCGGTGCGCGAGCTGGGCGTGATGTTCCTGATCTTCGCGCCGGTGCCGTACGTGGAGGCGTCGTCGTCCGCGGCGTTTCCGTCGAAGTACCGGCGCGCCTTAGTGGCCGCCGCAGGCATGCTGGTGGAGCTGCTTCTTGCCGCGCTGGCGCTCTACGTGTGGCTGGCGGCCGAACCCGGCGTGCTGCGCGCGGTGGCGTTCAACGTGATGGTGATCGGCGGCGTGTCCACCTTGCTGGTCAACGGCAACCCGCTGCTGCGCTACGACGGCTATTACATCCTGGCCGACCTGATCGAGATGCCCAACCTGGCCCAGCGCGGCACCGCCTGGTGGACCTGGCTGCTGGACCGCCATGCCTTCGGCTCCACCGACGCGGTAAAGCCGGACGAGACGCCGGCCGAGCAGCGCTGGCTGTTCTTCTATGCACCGCTGGCATGGTTCTACCGCACTACGGTGACGCTGTCGGTGATCTTCCTGGTGGCGGGCAAGTACTTCATCGTCGGCGCGCTGATGGCGTGCTGGAGCGCGTATGGCCTGCTGGTGGGGCCGATCCGCAAGGGGCTGAAGCATCTGCGCACCGCCGGTGCGCTGCATCGCGTGCGTGCCCGTGCCTATCGCCGCACCGCCGTCGCGGTTGGCGTCCTGCTCGCCGTGCTGCTGTTCGTGCCGGTGCCGTTGCATACGCGCGCCGAAGGCGTGGTGTGGCTGCCGGACCGCTCCATGCTGCACGCGCAGGAGAACGGCTTCTTCCATGCCTGGATGGCGGCGCCGGAGCAGGCCGTGCGGCGCGACCAGTCCGTCTACCTGATGGACAACCCGCAGCTGCAGGCGGAGCTCGCGGTCGACCGGGCCAAGCTGGACGAAGCGCAGGCGCGCTACGACGCGGATGCCTTCATCGACCCGGTGAAAGCCCAGGTCAGCGGGCGCCAGTTGGCCGAAGCGCGCGAAGTGCTCGAACGGGCGGAACTGCGCGCCGCGCGCCTGATCGGCCATGCCGGCGGCGACGGCCGCCTGATCGCCGCCACGCCGCAGGACATGCCGGGCCACTACTACAAGAAGGGCGAGCTGCTCGGCTACGTGCTGGCGCCGCGCGACCTGATGGTGCGGGTGGTGGTACAGCAGGACGATATCGATCTGGTGCACCAGCGCCTGCACGGCGTGCGCTTGCGCCTGGCCGATTCGCTGGGCGAGGAACGCGCCTCCCGCGTGGTGCGCAGCTTCCCCGGCGCGGTGGACGAATTGCCCACCGCGGCGCTGGGGCTCAACGGCGGCGGCGCCATTCCCACCAACCCGAACGACAACAACGGCGTGAAGACGCTGCAGCGCGTGTTTATCGTCGACGTCGCCCTGCCCGCCGGCATCGCGCCGCCGTTCGGCGAGCGCGTGCACGTGCGTTTCGACCATGGCAGCGAATCGCTGGCGCGCCAGGGCCTGCGGCGCCTGCGGCAGGTGTTCCTGGGGCATTTCGGTGTCTGACGTGCGCGCCCTGCTGGCGGATCGGGATCTGCGGCTGGGCGATGGGCCTTATCTGGAACGGCTGGATGCGAAGCGCTCGCGCTGGGAGGACCGGCTGCGGGCGATGCTCGACAGCCTGCCGAGGTTCGACCGGCGACGCGTGCGTGATTTCTTGGCCGCCACGGCAGCGCGCGAGGAGGCCGCACGTGCGGCCAGCGACGAGCAGGTGCGCGAACGCCTGCGTGCCGCCGCCCACCGCATGCATCTGGAAGGCTTTACCGATGCGATCCTGCCGGAGGCATTCGCGCTGATCCGCGAAGCCTCGCGCCGCACCCTGGGAATGCGCCATCACGACGTGCAGCTGCTCGCCGGCCGCGCGCTGCTGCAAGGGCGGCTGGCGGAGATGTCCACCGGCGAAGGCAAGACCCTGGCCGCCACCCTCGCCGCCTGCGCCGCGGCCGCGACGGGCGCCGCGGTGCACGTGGTGACGGTGAACGACTATCTCGCCGAGCGCGATGCGGAACACAACCGCGCGCTGTTCGATTTCCTCGGCATGAGCGCCGGCGTGGTGCTGCAGGACATGGCGGTGGCGGACCGGCGCAAGGCCTATGCCTGCGACATCGCCTATGTATCGAACAAGGAGTTGACGTTCGACTATCTGAAGGACTGCATTGCGCTGGGGGAAATCTCGGCAACCCAGCAGCGCCTGCGCGAGCTGGCCGGCGGCGCGCGCGGGGAGCCGCCGATCCTGCGCGGCCTGCATTTCGCCATCATCGACGAGGCCGACAGCGTGCTGATCGACGAGGCCAGCACGCCGCTGATTATTTCCGAGACGCTGCCGGACGATCTCGATCCGGCCGTCTATACGCAGTCGGTGGAGCTGGCGCGGACGCTTCAGGCGGGTACGGATTACATCAAGGGCCCGCGCCGCGATATCTGGCTGACCGAAACCGGCCGGCAACGCGTGCGCGAACTGACGGCGTCGTTCGGCGGCCTGTGGCGCTCCCCGCTGTGGCGCGACGAGTTCGTGCAGAAGGCTTTGTCGGCCGTGCATTGCTTCACCCGCGACCAGGACTACATCCTGGCCGAGGACAAGGTGCAGATCGTCGACGAATCCACCGGCCGCGTGATGCCGGACCGCACCTGGGAGCGCGGCCTGCACCAGATGATCGAGTGCAAGGAAGGCTGCGAGATCACCGGCCAGCGGCGGACGCTGGCGCAGATCACCTATCAGCGGTTCTTCGGGCGCTATCTGCTGCTGAGCGGCATGACCGGCACCGCGCAGGAAGTAGCGCTGGAGGTGAAGCAGACCTACGGCCTGCCGGTCACGCGGATTCCCACGCACAAGCCGAGCCGGCGCCGGCGGCTGGCGGACCGCATCTGCGCCGACAGCGCGCAGCGCTGGCGCGAGGTGGCGCGGCGGGCGATCGAGCTGGCCGCGAACGGGCGCGCCGTGCTGGTGGGCACGCGATCGGTCGAGGCCTCCGAGATACTCGGGCGCCTGTTCGAGCAAGAAGGCGTCGAGCACATCGTGCTCAACGCGCGGCAGGACAAGGGCGAGGCGGAGATCGTCGGCGACGCCGGCCAGCCCGGCCGCATCACCGTCGCCACCAACATGGCCGGCCGCGGCACCGACATCAAGCTCACCAAGGAGGTCGAAGCCGGCGGCGGCCTGCACGTGATCCTCACCGAGTTCCACGAATCGGCACGGGTGGACCGGCAGCTGTTCGGGCGCAGTGCGCGCCAGGGCGATCCCGGCACGACCGAGGCGATCGTCAGCGTGGACGACGACCTGTTCAAGCGCTTCGCACCTGCTGCCGGGCGCCGCCTGATGGCGCTGCTGATCCGCGATATGCAGCACAGCGAGCGATGGTTCCGGCGCTGGGTCACCTATGTGCAGGACCGGGCCGAGCGGCATTACCGGAAGCAACGGGTGGAAACGACGCGGAGGGATGCGGAGTGGGTGCGCGCACTCGGGTTTGTCGGAAAGACCAGGAAATAGCGGGGAACAACCAAGATTCCGGTCTTGCGCGCCAAGCCTTCATAGCGACTGCCTTAAAGGTTTGAGGCAGGGACTTACGCCCCGCCGAGCGCGGCCAGGCGCCGGCATTCTTCCGCCAACGTCACCAGGTATGGATCGCCCTCGCGCCTGCGCAGCATCAGCAAAGTGATGGTCTGCTGCGACGTATACGGCGGCACCAGCGGGATCAGCCGCACGCGTGCATTGAACGACTCCATCCGCCCCGGCAGCAGGCTGTAGCCGACGCCGCCGCTGATCAGGTTGGTCAGCGAGAAGATGTCGCCTACACGCATCGCCACCTGCGGCTGATAGCCCGCGCGCCGAAACGCCTGCTGGAAACTCGCCGCCGTGGCGAAGTCGTCTTCCAGGCAGACGAACTTCTCGTTGCGCACCTCGGCCAGGTCGAGCGAATTCCGCCGCGCGTAAGGCGAATCGGCAGGCACGGCGAAGAAGATGCTGTCCTCGAACAAAGGCACGGCCAGTAACTGGTCGTCGTTCACCGGCTCGCTGAGCGCGATCACGATGGCATCCAGCCGCCCTTCCCGCAGCTGCTCCAGCAACAATCGGTTGGAGCCGAGCGTCAGGTCGATGTCCAGGGCCGAGTTGCGCAGCTTCATGCGCACCAGCAAGGGCGGCATCGTGCGCGTGGTCAGCGAATACAGCGACCCCACCTTCAGGCGCGGCGCGGACAAGCCGGCGATCTCCCGCACCCGCCGCACGCCCTCCTCCGCCTCATGCAGGGCGCGCTGCGCATGTTCGGCCAGCGCATAGGCCGTCTGCAGCGGAATCAGCTTGCGCCCGTCGAGCTTGAACAGCGGACAGCCCACCGCCTGCTCCAGCGAATGCAACGCGCGGTGCACGCTGACCACGCTGTAGGAAAGCCGCTCCGACACCTTGGGCATGTTGCCCAGCTGCATGAAGGCCAGGAACACCTCCAGCTTCTTCAGGGTGAAGCCATCGTCGATGGCCATGCCACGCTCCCAGCCACCGGCAATCATTAGCTTGAAGCTAATGAAATTACGCTTAGCTTGATTGAAGCGCAACCGGGCGCCGCCTAGAGTCGCCCTCGCCTTTTCCGCGAGAGCCACCCGATGACGGCCCCCTCCGCAGCCACCGCGCGCTGGACCACCCGCCGCACCGAGAAGCAGCGCCGCCTCGCCGCCGTCAGCGGCCTGGCCCATGGCAACCAGCTGCCGGCCGCGCGGCTGACCGAAGCGCTGGAACGCCTGATCAGCCCGGGCGACCGCGTGGTGCTGGAAGGCAACAACCAGAAGCAGGCGGATTTTCTCTCCCGTGCATTGGCCCAGGCCGACCCGGCCAGGCTGCACGACCTGCACATGATCATTCCCAGCGTCAGCCGCGCCGAGCATCTGGACCTGTTCGAGCGCGGCATCGCGCGCAAGCTGGATTTCGCTTTCGCCGGCACGCAGAGCCTGCGCATCTCGCAATGCCTGGAAGACGGGCTGCTGGAGATCGGCGCGATCCACACATATATCGAGCTGTACGCGCGGCTCTACGTCGATCTCTCGCCGAACGTGGTGCTGGTCGCCGCGTACAGCGCCGACCGCGAAGGCAATCTCTATACCGGCCCCAGCACCGAGGACACGCCCGCCCTGGTGGAAGCGGCCGCCTTCCGCGACGGCATCGTGATCGCCCAGGTCAACGAGATCGTCGACCAGCTGCCGCGCGTCGATATTCCCGGCTCCTGGGTGGATTTCGTGGTGCCGGCGGACAAGCCGTTCTTCATCGAGCCGCTGTTCACCCGCGACCCGCGCCTGATCACGCCGATCCAGATCCTGATGGCCATGATGGCGATCCGCGGCGTCTACGAACGCCACCAGGTGCAATCGCTCAACCACGGCATCGGCTTCAATACCGCGGCGATCGAATTGATCCTGCCCACCTACGGCGAACGCCTGGGCCTGAAGGGCAAGATCTGCCGGCACTGGGCGCTCAATCCGCATCCCACCCTGATCCCGGCCATCGAGAGCGGCTGGGTCGACAGCGTGCATTGCTTCGGCGGCGAGCTGGGCATGGAGGCTTATGTGGCGGCGCGTCCGGATGTGTTCTTCACCGGACGCGACGGCTCGCTGCGCTCCAACCGCCTGCTGTCGCAATTGGCTGGGCAGTATGCGGTCGACCTGTTCATCGGCTCCACCTTGCAGATGGATGGGCTGGGCAATTCGTCCACCGTCACGCGCGGCCGCCTCACCGGCTTCGGCGGGGCGCCGAACATGGGCCACGATCCGCACGGCCGCCGCCATGCCACACCGGCGTGGCTGGACCTGATCCAGGGCGACGATCCGCTGCAACGCGGCCGCAAGCTGGTGGTGCAAGTGGTGGAAACGTTCCAGGCCGGCGGCAAGCCCAGCGTGGTCGAATCGCTGGATGCGGTGGCGGTGGGGCGCGAGGCCGGCATGCCGCTGGCGCCGGTGATGATCTACGGCGACGACGTCACCCACGTGCTGACCGAAGAAGGCATCGCCTACCTCTACAGGGCCGAGTCGGTGGAGCAGCGCAAGGCAATGATCGCCGCGGTGTCCGGCGTCACGCCGATCGGCCTGCAGCGCGACCCGAAGGCTTTGGCGCAATTCCGCCGCGACGGGCTGGTCGCGCTGCCCGAGGACCTGGGCATCCATCCCGGCGAAGCCGACCGCTCGCTGCTTGCCGCGAAGAACATGGCGGAACTGGTGGCCTGGTCCGACGGGCTGTATCAGCCGCCTGCGCGCTACCGGAGCTGGTAATGGAAACCGCCATCCGCTCATCGGCAGCCGTCACGGAGCAGGCGCAGTTCGCCGCCTGGCTGGCCGGCCAGGTCACCGGCGCGCTGCTGGACGAAGTGATGCTTGCGCCCAAGCCGGGGCTGGTCGATCCGCGCCATCGCGGCGCGCACAGCGACATGCACTGGCAATTGCTGAGCCGCTCCGCGCATGCATTGCGCCCAGGCTTTCAGGCGATGGCGCTGGCCGCGTATCGCCAACCCGCCGGCAGCGCACTGCGCGAGCGCATCGGCGCGCTGGGACGCGAAGCCGAGGCCGCGATGCTGGCCGCGACCGGCGGCATCAATACGCATCGCGGCGCGATCTGGGCGCTGGGCCTGCTGGCCGTGGCCGCGGCGCAAGCGCCGGACGAGCTGACACCGGCGGCCATCGCCGCGCGCGCCGGTTCGCTCGCGCGCATGCCCGATCGCCATGCGCCGGAACACACCGGCCACCCGGGCGAACGCGCCTGCCGCCGCTACGGTGTCGGCGGCGCACGCGGCCAGGCGCAAGCCGGCTTCCCGCACGTGCTCGGACACGGCCTGCCGACCCTGCGCGGCGCGCGGGCGCAAGGCGCCACCGAACACGCGGCGCGGCTGGATGCCCTGCTCGCCATCATGGCCACGCTGGACGACACCTGCGTGTTGTCGCGCGGCGGGCCGGAAGCGCTGCAGGCGCTGCAGGCGGGCGCCCGCCGCGCGCTGGCGCATGGCTGCGCCACGCTGGCCGGCCGCCGCGAACTGCGCCGCCTGGACCGCGAACTGCTGAGCCGCCACGTCTCCCCCGGCGGCGCCGCCGACCTTCTTGCCGCCAGCCTGCTGCTGGACCGCATCTCCCGCGCTTAAGAGGACTGCCGATGCAAACCCTCGCCTTCACCTTCCCTGCCGCCGCACCGGCGCATGGCCGCGCGCTGGCCGGCGTGGTCGCCTCCGGCGACCTCGAAGTGCTGCTGGAACCGGCGGCCGACCGGCACATCAGCATCGAAGTCACCACCTCGGTCGAAGGCATGGAGCGCACCTGGGCGGCGCTGTTCGCACGCCTGTTCGCCGAGCCGACGCGGCCGGCGGTGCGGCTGCAGATCAACGATTCCGGCGCCACGCCCGGCGTGGTGAGCCTGCGCATCGCGCAAGCCTTCGACGCACTGGCGCAGGAGCACTGAACGATGGACGCACAACGCCTGCTGGCCCGCCGCAGCTTCACCGAACTCCATGCCCGCGCACGCGCGCAGGCCTTGCTCGATCCCGGCAGCTTCCGCGAGCTGATCGATCCATTCGAACGGTTGGCGTCGCCATGGCTGCCGCGCCAAGGCATCGTCACCCAGGCCGACGATGGCCTGGTGGTGGCGCGCGGCCTCCTGGATGGCAACCCGGCCGTGGTGCTTGCCATCGAGGGCGCGTTCCAGGGCGGCAGCATGGGCGAAGTGTCCGCGGCGAAGATCGCCGGCAGCCTGGAACTGGCGGCCGAGGACAACCGCCAGGGCATCCCTACCCGCGCCGCGATCGTGTTCGAAACCGGCGGCGTGCGCCTGCAGGAAGCCAACCTCGGGCTGGCGGGCATCGCGGAAATCCAGGCCGCCATCGTCGATCTGCGCCGCTACCAGCCCGTGGCCGGCATCGTTGCCGGGCCGGTCGGCTGCTATGGCGGCATGTCGATCGCCGCCGGCTTGTGCAGCTATCTGCTGGTCACGCGCGAAGCGCGGCTCGGCCTCAACGGCCCGGCGGTGATCGAACAGGAGGCCGGCATCGCCGAGTTCGACTCGCGCGACCGCGCCACCATCTGGGGCCTGAGCGGCGGCGAGCAGCGCTATCGCAGCGGCCTGGCCGACCGCTACGTGGAAGACGATGCGGCGCAGATCCGCCAGGCCTTGCTGGTCTGCATGCGCGCGGGCCGGCCCGGGCGTTGCCGCAGCGAACGCCACGATGCGTTCCTGCCGCCGCTGTCGCAGGCCGACGGCGCCCGTCCGGCGGAGCCCGCCGAGGTCATCGCCGCGTTCGGCGAGGAGTTGCGCGCATGAATACCTCCAGCCAACGCGGCCTCGTGTGGTGGCAGGCACTGACGGGCGGCACCGAACCACTGGCCGGCTACGCGGCTTCGCTGCGCGTGGCCGATGCAAAGCTCGGCGATGACATGGCGCGCTACATCGCGGTGGTGCCCGATCCGCACAATCCGTTCCCGCGCGCCCGCCGCGGCGAAACCGGCCTGATCGAAGGCTGGTCGCTGGCGCGGGCGGTGCGCGACGCCATCGAAGCCGACCGCGACCGCGACCTGCGCCGGCCGATCGTCGCGGTGGTCGACACGCCCAGCCAGGCCTATGGACGCAACGAGGAAGCCTATGGCATCCACCAGGCGCTGGCCGCCGCCGCGGACGCCTATGCCACGGCACGGCTGGATGGCCATCCGGTGATCACGCTGCTGGCCGGCAAGGCCATGTCCGGCGCCTTCCTCGCGCACGGCTATCAGGCCAACCGGCTGATTGCGTTCGACGACCCGCAGGTCATGGTGCACGCCATGGGCCGCGACGCGGCGGCGCGCATCACCCTGCGCAGCGTCGACGAACTCGACGCGCTCGCCGCGGATATCCCCCCGATGGCTTACGACATCCACAGCTATGCCTCGCTCGGCCTGCTGTGGAGGCTGCTCGCCGTCGACAACCCGGCGGCACCCGGCGCCGATGCCATCGCCAAGGTGGCGAACGTATTGCGCGAAGCGGTCGCCGATATTCGCGGCGACGCCTCCCGCGGCCTCGAAAGCCGCCTGCACGGCCCGCTGCGCAAGGCCTCGGCCGACGTGCGCGCACGCCTGCGCGCGCAATGGCGCTAGCGCATCGTCTTCCACTCATGGCGCGCCGCGGCGCGTGGAGGTGCTTGTGATCGTCTACGGAACCACCCTGCTCGCCCTGTGCTATCTGGCCGGCCTGCTGCTGGGCGAGGGGCTAGGCCGCCTGATCGGCGTGGGCACCAATGTCGGCGGCGTCGGCATCGCCATGCTGCTGCTGATCGCCGCGCGCATCTATCTGCACCGCCGCGGCGCGCTGCCCAGGGAAACCGAGGCCGGCGTCGGCTACTGGGGCGCGATGTACATCCCCGTGGTAGTGGCGATGGCCGCGCAGCAGGATGTGGTCGCCGCCTTGCGCGGCGGTCCCGTGGCCTTGATGGCCGCGCTGGGCGCGGTGCTGGTGTGCGGCGGCTGCATCGCCTTGCTCACCCGCACGGGCCGCGACGACACCTCGCTGCCCGAATCCACCACCGAACAAGCGCTGAGCTGAGGACGCACCCATGCTCGAAATGCTGGACAAGATGCTCAACAAGAACGGGCTGGTCGCGGCATTCGCGATGGTAGGGCTGGTGATGTGGGCTTCCGTGCTGCTGTCGCGCAAGCTCACTTTCGGGCGCGTGCACGGCTCGGCCATCGCGATCCTGATCGGCCTGCTGCTGGCGTACTGGGGCGGCGTGCAGACCGGCGGCCAGCACGGCCTGGCGGACCTGACCCAGTTCGCCGGCATCGGGCTGATGGGCGGCGCCATGCTGCGCGACTTCGCCATCGTCGCCACCGCCTTCGAGGTGCAGGTGGACGAGGCGCGCAAGGCGGGCCTGATCGGCGCGATCTCGCTGCTGCTCGGCACCGTGCTGCCGTTCATCGTCGGTGCGTCCATCGCGCATGCGATGGGCTATCGCGACGCGGTGAGCATGACCACGATCGGCGCCGGCGCGGTCACTTATATCGTGGGGCCGGTAACCGGTGCGGCGATCGGCGCCAGTTCCGACGTGATGGCGCTGAGCATCGCCACCGGGCTGGTCAAGGCGATCATCGTGATGGTCTTTACCCCCGTGGCGGCGCGTGCGCTGGGCTTGTCGACGCCGCGCTCGGCCATGATCTTCGGCGGCCTGGCGGGAACGGTAAGCGGCGTCAGCGCCGGCCTGGCGGCGACCGACCGGCGGCTGGTGCCGTATGGCGCGCTGATCGCCACGTTCCATACGGGCCTCGGTTGCCTGCTTGGACCGTCGGTGCTGTTCCTGGCGACCAAGGCCCTGGTGGGTTGAGCGCGTGGCCGCCGTGCCGAATCCACCGGCGGTGATGGCGGAACGGGAAGCACCGCGTCCGCACGACCTGCTGTGGGCAAGCGACACGCTCGAGGTGCTGCGCTCGCCCTCGCCGCTTCCGGGCTGGGTCGATGCGGCCTGGTTTGCGGCCGCGCCGCTGGTGGTGCGCCGCGAACGTGCGCCAGCGGGCCTGGTGCCGGTGGGCCTGCGTGGCGAGCAGCGCCATCAACGGCATGCCGCTTATCTGCCGGCGAGCGCGATGACAAGGCGCACGCCGCCGGAAATCCTGGCGCGTACGCGCGCGTGGGAACCTTGGGGCGATGCCGCCGGCCATCGCTGCCGCCTTGCCCTGCGCGTGCTGGCACCGCTGCTCGACGAACTGCCCTGGGCCTGGGGCATCACCGGCGGAGCCGGCTTTGCGATCGCGAGCGGCCTGCCGGTGCTGCGCGAAAGCAGCGACCTGGATCTGCTGCTGCGCATCCCGCGGAAGCCGGATCCCGCAGCGCTGCAGAAGCTGTCGCATCATTTCGCTGCAATGCCGATGCGTGTGGATGCGCAGGTGGATACCGGCCACGGCGGTTTCGCGCTGGCCGAGTGGCTGCGCGGCGGCCCGGTGCTGCTGAAGACCGGTGATGGCCCGCGGCTGGTGGCCGATCCCTGGGGCGCGGCGGCGCCATGAGCGTCCTCTTCACCTTTCCCGGCCAGGGCGCGCAGCGGCCCGGCATGCTGCATCGCCTGCCGGATACGCCGGGCGTGCGGGAGACGCTGGATCGGGCCGCCGACGTGCTGGGCCGCTCCATCGATGCGCTGGACGACGAAGCCAGCCTGCGCTCCACCGAGGCCGTGCAGCTGTGCCTGCTGATCGCCGGCGTTGCCGCCGCGCGCCTGCTCGCCACCCTGGGGGCGCTGCCCACCATGGTGTGCGGTTTGTCGGTCGGCGCGTTTCCCGCAGCCGTCACCGCGGGGGCGCTGGATTTTGGCGATGCCTTGCGCCTGGTCGCGCTGCGCGGGCGCCTGATGGAGCAGGCCTATCCGCACGGCTACGGCATGACGGCCATCGATGGCCTCGCCGCTCCCGCCTTGGAATCGCTGCTCGCCGGGCTGCGTGCGGATGGATGGCCGGTCCACCTCGCCAATATCAACAGTGACACCCAGCTGGTCATCGCCGGCAGCGACGAGGCGATGGCCATCGCCGCCGAACAGGCGCGCAAGCTGGGCGCGAGGCGCAGCCAGCGCCTGCGCGTGGCCGTGCCGTCGCATTGCGCCCTGCTCGACGCGGCTGCCGCCGCCTTCGCGCGCGCCTTCGACGGCGTACCGCTGGCGCGGCCGCGCATCGCCTGTCTCAGCGGCAACCTGGCCCGCCCGCTGTTCCGTCCCGAACACATCGCCGCCGACCTTGCCGCCAATATGGCGCGTCCGGTGCTATGGCTGGACAGCATGCGCGCGGCCTGGGAACGCGGCGCGCGGCTGGCCGTCGAAATGCCGCCGGGCCGAACGCTGACCCGCTTGGCCGGGAGCAGCTTCGACGGCCTCGCCATCGCCGTGGATGACCACCGGCTGGACAATGTCGCCGCCGCGGTGGCGGCGTCCACTTCATGAAAAAGCCGGTGGACGCATCGCGCCCACCGGCTTCGCACTCACTTCCCTGCACGATTCACCACCGCCGCAGCGGTGGTTTCGGCATGCCGGTCAGGGAGTCCAGGTTGCCTTCAGCGTCACGCCCGAGAAGGACGTATAGCCGCGGATCATCACGTAGTACGTGCCGGTCGACGGCGTGCTGAAGCTGCAGCTCTCGTTGTTGCCGTTGAGGTACGGACGGCAGTTGAAGCTGGACGTGGTCGGCGCGGAGCCGAACTTCACGTACAGGTCGCCGTCGCCGCTGCCGCCCGAGATCGCGATCTTCAGGTTGCGCGCACCCGCCGGGATCGCCACGGTATAGGCCAGCTGCGTACCGGTGGAGCCCGACAGGCCGGTGACCGGCACGCCGTTCTGCAACGCGGTGCCGCCACCGCCGCCGCCCGAGCAGCTCACGCCCACGGCGGTGAACGCCGCGGTCACGTCGGCCTTGGTGTAGCCCTTGTCCACCGCGGCCTTCTCCACGCCGCAGGCGCCGTCCTTGTAGTCCGACGTCGCGGTCCAGTACACCGCATTGGCGCCTTCGAACACTTCGAACGCCTTGCGGGTGTTCCAGCCGCTGGTCTTGGCCAGCACGCAGAACGCCTTGTTGTACACGCCGCTGGAGTAGTGCACGTCCAGGCCGTCGTAGTAATCGGCCGCGTTGTCGATCGACGAGCCGTCCTGAGTCGGGTTGCACATATAGCGCAGCGCGCCGCTGCTGGACTTGAAGATCTCGGCGCCGACCAGGAAGTCGTTGTTGCCGTTGCGGTCGAAATACTCGGCCGCTTCGCCGGCCATGTCCGAGAACGCCTCGTTCATGCCGCCGGACTGGCCGCTGTACTCCAGGTTGGAGTGCTGTTCGGTGAAGCCGTGGCTGATCTCATGGCCGGTCACGTCCAGCGACACCAGCGGATAGAACGTGGTGGCGCCGTCGCCGAAGGTCATCGAGCTGCCGTCCCAGAAGGCATTCTCGTAATTGCTGCCGTAATGCACCTTCATCACCAGCACCTGGTTGAGCGGCGGTGCGCCGAACCAGCTCTGGTAGAGGTCATGCACCACGCCGCCAAAGTGGTGGGCGTCGTTGATCGGTGCATAGGCGCCGTTGACGTCCGGCTCGTCGCTGTTGGAGCAGGTGAAGCTCCACAGCGTGCCGGTGCCGCTGGTGGAGTGGTTCATGTTGTAGGTCTTCACGTTCGCGTTCTGGAACGTGCAGGTGCTGCCCGACTGCGTGACATTGAGATACGGATACTGCGTACCGTTGTACTGGTACATGCCGGTCTTGGCATTGCCGCCAGGGCCGGTGGCATTGGCATTGGTCAGGCCTTCCCACTGCTTGATCACCTGCCCGGTGTTGGCGTCGACGATGGCCGTCGGGCGCGAGGCCTTGGGGCTGTCGACCACATACGAGGTCAGGTACACCAGCCGCGCGCGGCCGCTGGCATCCGGATACACGTACAGGTCGGCGCGCTCGTTGCGCGGCGCCGTCGCGCTGGTCGGCAGGAAGCCCTTGGTGGCGCGCAGCGCCGACAAGGCCTGCGCCGTGCTCAAGCGCGGCGTGACCGAGCTCAGGTCCACCTGCACGTTCTGCAGTACGGCGCCGTCGGCGGTCAGCGAGTTGCCGGCCGCGTCCTGCTCGACCGCGATGCTGCGGCCGTAGACCGGCACGCCCTTGTAGTACTGCTGCATGCGCACCTTCTGCGTGCCTTGCACGGTCTTGACCGCACTGCCCGCGACGAAGGTGTTGTCGGCGCTCAGGCCCAGCTTCGCGGCGAGCTGATTGCCCGGCGCAGCACCCAGGTTTTGCGCCTGGAGATGCTTCATATCAGCTGCATGCACGCTGGTTACGCCGATCAGCCCCATCACGGCGAGCCACAGACATGCACGCTTTTGCCCCATCTTTGCACTATTCATTTGCGGTGTTCTCCAAAGGGTTATGAGAAACCACCGGGCAGCGCGAAACACTCCCCAAAACAGGAACGTTTGCTTGCAAATACGATTGTGAGAAGCAAGCCGTCCCCATTCCTGCCTGTCGGAAAACAGGCAAGAACCTACGCCGCACCGGCGATGCGCTTCTGTGCAAACGAGTTACCAGGAATAGCCGCCGAGCCCCTATTCGACGGCGGGGGGACGCTATCACGCGGGCCGGTCAATGAAACGTGACAATCTACGGTTTACGCAAAGAAGTGCGAACTGGGTCGTGAATCATACGAATCGGCGAGAGAACCTGCCTTTTCGATTGGAGCGATCCAAATTCTTGCGGCGGACGGGCACCGCTTATGGCGTCTTCCAGGCCGCAGTTGTCAACCGATCGCCAAGCGCCGTATCCGCATTTATGCGAGAGCCGGCGCGGTCACCAGCGCCAGGCAGATCAGACGTAACGCGCTGCTGCCATCGTCACGATCGCAATCATCAGCAGGCCGGCGGCGACGCGATGCGCGATCAGGACGCGCGCGGGCAAGACGGCATCGCCAGCTTCGGCGCGCGCCTCGCGCAAGGCGCCGCCCACCACCGCCACCTGCACGATCAGCGCCGCGAAGGCGCTCAACGCGCCGATCATCAGGCTGCGCTCCATCGGTCCGACGGCTCCTTGATGGATCGTATGCCACAGATAGCCGCCCGTAAGAATGGCAACCGCGGCAGCTCCCATCTGCGGCCGGAACAGGCGCTTCGTTTCACTGCCGCCGGTGCGTGCCAGCGCGGCGGTACTGCCTGCCCAGAACACGGCGGCGAGAACGTGGAGAGAGATGGCGACGACTAATACGTATGACATCGGATGGCTCCAGCGTGGCGGATTGTATTGACTATACATTCTGTATATGTAAACACAAGGGCCGCCGGAACCACGGCATCGGCGCACTAAAAAAGGCCCGTGTCTGCCGCGGGCCTTCGCACTGCGCATGCCGCTTCAAGCGTGCTTATTTGACCGGATGGATCTGCGTAAAGATCACCTGCCACTGCCCGTTGCGTTTCGCCCACACATCGACGAAGCGTCCGCGGAAAGTGAACTCCTTGCCCTGGCTGCTGCCCTTCGCATCCACCATGCCGGCGAGCACCGCGCCATCGCTCCACACCTTGCTGACCTGATCGTAGAGATTGACCGAGATGGTCTTGTTGCCGGGCGCGGTCTGGTCGGCGATGAACTGCGCCTTGGTCAGGTTCTTTCCGGCGGTGCCGGCCAGCGTGTAATCGTCGGCGAGCACGCGTTCGAGTTCGGCCTTGTCGGCCTTGAACTGCGCGACGTCGTAAGCGGTAGCCGCGGCGGCGAGGTCTTTGGGCAGCTTGCTGTAGTCGCCGATTTCCTTGGCTTGTGCCGCGGTGGCGATCAAGGCGACGCAGATCGATGCGAGTACGAGCGATGTACGCATATCCCCTCCCAAGTGGATGTTCACGAGCACGACGAGCCGGAAAATCGGGAACGGAAATCGGGGGAAGCCAAGGCCGGCATTGGACTACCCGCCCGCCGCCGCTGCCTATGGGCCAGAAGTCAGTGGTGGCAACCGGTTGGCCATATCGCCATCCGGATAAAACGGCGAAGGGCCGGATCCTCCCGCAAGAGAAACCGGCCCTTCCCTGCTTCAGCGTTTATGTCTTTCAGGCAGCGCCGAACAGCGCCATGGCCTGCTCGTTGAAGCCGTTGACGAAGCCATGCTCGTTCGGCCCCACGTTGGCGCGGAACGCCTTGGCGTTCTCCACCAGCACTTCGTCCACATCGGTGCCCAGCACCTCGATGGTCTCGGCGATGAACTCGTCCAGCGGCATCGCCTGCTCCGCCTCCTGGCTGTTGAGCAGCTCGGTGCGCACCCACGGCGGCGCGATCTCCAGCACGCGCACGCCAGTGTTGCGCAGCATGAAGCGCTGCGACAGCACATAGGAATGCAAGGCCGCCTTGGTCGCCGAATAGACACCCGACACCGCCAGCGGCACGAAGCCCAGCACCGAGCTGGTGTACCCAACCACCGCGTTCTGTTTGGTCTTCAGATGCTCGATCAGTGCGGACGTCATGCGGATCGGACCGAGCACATTGGTGTCGACAGTTGCGGTGAGCATGGCGTCGTCGACCTTGCCGCCCACGCTGTCGATCTGCATCACGCCGGCGTTATTGATCAGCACGTTCAGATCGGGATGCGTGCGCACCAGCTGCGCGGCGACGCGCCCGATGCTGGCCGGATCGGTGATGTCCAGCTCGACCGCCTCCATGCCGGGGTTGGCCGCGATCACGGCATCGAGATGCCCGCGCCGGCGCCCGGCGATGATTACCTTGTTGCCGCGCCGGTGCAGCGCTTCGGCCAGGCCGCGGCCGATGCCGGAGGCGCCGCCGGTGATGAAGATGGTGTTGCCGCTGAGTTTCATGAGAGGTGTCCTTGCAGGAGGGGATTCACAATGGCGATCACCATTGACGTGGCGTAGAATCCGCTCGCGCCCGGATGATTGTCAATGGCGATCACCATCGTATTTTTTAATCGGTCCGATAGACGGCCACCGGAAAGGAGCGCGCCCATGGGCGTCACCAAGCAGCAAGCCATTGAAAACAAAAAGGCTATTGTCGAAGCTGCGGAGAAGCTTTTCCGCGAACGCGGCGTCGCCGCGGTGGGCCTGGCCGAGCTCACCAAGGCCGCCGGCTTTACCCAGGGCGGCTTCTACAACCACTTCAAATCCAAGGACGCCCTGGTCGCCGCCGTGATCGACAAGGCGATGGAAGACGGCGCCACCCTGTTCAACTGCGGCCTGCAGGCCGCCAAAGCCGCCAAGGCCGCGCCGGTGAAGCGGCACGTGGAGTGGTACCTGTCGAAGGAGCACCTGGCCAATATCGAGCAGGGCTGTCCGCTCACCGCGTATGCCGGCGACGTGCGCCGCCTCGGCGCGGAGGCGCGGCAGTCGTATGCGCACGGCCTGCAATGGAATATCGAGCAGTTGGCAAGCCTGATCGACAACGGCGACCCGCAAGCGAAACGCCAGCTGGCGGTGGCGCTTTTCAGCCAGCTGGTGGGCGCCTTGGTGTTGTCGCGCGCGGTGGCCGAGGCGGATCCGGCGCTGGCCGAGGAGATCCTGGAAGCCGGACGCCAGCAGTTGCTGCTGGCGCTGGAGAAGTAAGCGCGGCGCCCCGCTGCCGTCCGCGCCCCGGCGCTAAGATGCCCCTCTCAAGGGGAGCCGGGGGGCAGCGATGTGGAAGCGGGTGGCAGGTTACGGCGCGCTGCTGGCGGCGGGAACGCTGGCCCTGCAGTGGCTGGACTACCAGCGCATGGCGCGCCTGCACTCCGGCGACATCTATGTGTTCCTGATCGCCGCGGCCTTCCTGGTGCTCGGCATCGTGCTGGGGGTACGGGTATTCGCCAGGCCCGCCGAAGCCCCCGCCTTCGACGGCAACCCCAAGGCGCAGACGGCGCTGGGCCTCAGCGGCCGTGAGCTGGAAGTGCTGCACGAACTGGCCGCCGGCCACTCCAACAAGGAGATCGCCGCGCACCTGTACGTATCGCCGAACACGGTGAAGACCCACGTGGCGCGGCTGTTCGAAAAACTCGGGGCAAAGCGTCGCACCGACGCAATCCGGCGGGCACGCGAGCTGGGCATCGTGCCCTGAGGCCGCTGCTTTTGAGGTGAAAACACCCGAATCATCCATTCGGGCGATTGCCGCAGGACGCCGGATCGCGGCCAATGGCGCCACCATCCATCGCTGAGGAGCAGCACCGTGTTGCGCACCATCCTGAAGTACGGCCTGATCGCCGGCCTGGTCGTCGGCGGCTTCGAACTCGCCACCTTCGTGCTGTTCTCCGGCATGCCGCCGCTGAAATACGGCATGGTGGTCGGCTACACCACCATGCTGATCGCCCTGAGCGCGGTGTTCGTCGGCATCAAGCGGCACCGCGACGTGGACCGCGGCGGGGTGATCGGCTTCTGGCCCGCGCTCGGGGTCGGGCTGGGCATCAGCTTCATCGCCGGCATCTTCTACGTGGCCGCGTGGGAAGCGGTGCAGTCGATGATGCATATGGATTTCGCCAGCTCCTACGCGCAGGCCATCATCGCCAGCCAGAAGGCCAAGGGCGCGAGCGCCGAGGCGCTGGCGAAACTGACCACCGAGATGGAGGCGTTCAAGGTCCAGTACGCGAACCCCATGTACCGCCTGCCGATGACCTTCGCGGAGATCTTCCCGATCGGGGTGCTGGTGTCGCTGGTCTCGGCGGGGTTGCTGCGCAACAGCCGCTTTCTGGCGGTGCGGCGGGGATAATGAGCATAAGCTTGAGGTCATGGATCGAAACCTGAAACGGAGAAGAAACGCCATGACCAGGGATGACGCCGAGCGCTTGAACGTGGTGTTCCTGCAGATCGTCGGCCGGCTGGACGAAACCGCGGCTTTTGTGCAGGAAAAAAGCGACAAGACGGAGTGGCACCTTTATCGCCAGGCCGTGGGCAGCGCGATGGCCGGGGTCTTCGAACTCGCGGAGGGGCTATGGGCGCGCTTCCCTGATCTCAGGCCCGAGCAGCTCGGCGGCACTTACCAGGTCGATCTGCTTATCTACGAGCCGCGTTTTTACTGAATTGCGATAAGCAGCGCTTGGAAATGGAACAGGCGCGGTGAAGTATTTTCACCGCGCCCGCTGTTTTCTGCTCTTGGAACTCAGAGCCCGATCGCCGAAACCCGCGTCGCCCAATTACCCAGCGCGCCGCGCGTGCCGCCGCACTGGAACAGCGGCGGCGTCAGGTACTGCGCCAGCGTGCAGGTCTGCGCGATGTACTCCGAAGCCAGCCAGATCGTATTGCCGTCGGCCGCGGCCGCGCCGTAATCGCCCCAGCGCGGACGGTTGTCGCCCAGGTAGGGAATGCCGGTAAAGCCATCCCACGGACCCGCGCCCGCCGCGGCGATATGCACGTCGCCGGCGCCGGCCTTCGCATCCAGGCTGGCATAGCCCGCGCTCGGATAATCGTTGGGTCCGACCACGGTGAACGCGATCACGCCCCGCCCGCTCTGTGTCACGGCTGCCGCGCCGTAGGTGAGGTTGGCATCGGGCAAGGCCAGGGTGCCGTTGGCGAAGATGCCGCCGGAATCCGGATTGATCACGAAGTAGTTGATGCCCGAACCATGGCTGCCATCGCCGAGCAGCACGTCGGTATCCAGTGTGCCCCACAGCTTGCCGTTGGCATAGCTCACCTGCTGCATGCGCGAGTCGTTCACCGCCAGGTCGCGTGGCGCGGGATAGACGAAGTTCGGATAGCCGAGGTAGGCCGGTGCGCAACCGGTCAGCGCAAAGCAATCGCGCAACGGCGTACTGCCTGGCTTCTGCTTCGCAAGACTGCTCGGCACGGCATACGGTTGCACGGTCAGCGGCGCCACGTTCAGCGACACGGCTGACGGCGTGGTGTCGATCGCCCGCGTATTCGTCACGGTCCACAGCCACAAGGTGTTGGACGTGCCCGAGTCGTAGAACACGGCATCGGAACTCAGCAGGTATTCGGTGCCGTTATGGCCGCCGGCGTATTGCCCGCCGGAGGAGATGGCCGGCCATACCGTGAATGCGGGCGCGGGGATATCCGGATCGCCGCCGTTGAACATCGCCACATTCGCCGGCTGGCCCGACGCCAGCGCCTGCTTGGAAAGCACGTAGATCTGCGCGCCATAGAAGCCGTCGGCGAACAGCGCGAACTCATTGGTGGTCAGGAAGATCGCGTTGGCGTCGGCGCCGATATGCGGATAGTCGCCCAGGCAGAAGCCGCCCGCGCAGGCGTGATCGGGCGTGCCCTGCGTGCCGTTGTTCTGCACCGGCAAGCGGTAGATGTTCCAGGCGCCGGTGGGGTCGGCGGTCTGG
The DNA here is from genome assembly GCF_012275375.1 of Dyella sp. SG609. GTDB lineage: Bacteria > Pseudomonadota > Gammaproteobacteria > Xanthomonadales > Rhodanobacteraceae > Dyella_D > Dyella_D marensis. The sequence goes on from NZ_JAAZQJ010000007.1 coordinate 147,568, forward strand.
CTGACCGCGATGTCCAGGTGATTGGTGCCGGCGAAGGACGACGTGGTGCCGAAGCGGTCCAGCGTCAGCACGACATGGAACCAGCGCCGCGTGCCCGCATCGTAGTAGCAGCTGGGGTCGGTGATTTCCGGTCCATAGGCGCCCGTGGCGCGATTGATCGCCGCCGGATAGTGATAGAAGGTGTTGAGATCGACCGGCCCGACCAGCTTGTTGCCGGCGCTGCCGTAGATGGCCATCACGTCGTTGACGCTTTCCACGACGAAGCCGTTGCCCGCGCACAGGCCCTGATCCGGCGGCTCGATCGAAAACTGGTTGCCGCCATTGGCATAGCGCTGATCGTGGAAATTCAGGCCGTCGAAGCCGCCGAGCAATTCGGGGCTGGATTTGGCCCGCTTCGCATTCGCCTGCCGGTTGCTGCCGGCGTTCCCGTGCGGAAGGCCGCGGTTGATCACCGGTTTCGAGCCGACGTCACCCACGTCGCCCGAATCGGCATCGCCGGCGCTGGTCGCCGGATCCAGTTCCAGGCTGGTGATCGGTGCGCCGCCCAGCGGCGTGGTGACCGGCACCGTGGTACCGCCGCGTTGCAGTTTCAGCGTGGCTGGCGATGCGCCCAGGGCGCACGTGGCGAACGCCATGGAAGCCATGGCGAAAAGCAATCGAGTCTGCATAGCACTGGGTCTCCCGTTCGTATCGATAGGTGACCGCGCCCCCGGTAGAACGCCCAGATCGGCTGCGCCGACCAGCGCTCGCGCAAGTACGCATAGGTTGCATATGCGTGCGGGGACGATAGGCGCATCGGCCGATCGGCGCCATCGTCCATAAGGCCGGGAACAGCGCTTAAAAGACAGCTATGCGTAAGCCTGGCAGCCCTGGCGGGTTCGCGCTGGCTTCAGCGCTGCGCTCCGGTCGCCGCCATGTGCACGCGCAGGATCCGCCGCAACTCCAGAATCGCCGCCGGCGTCTCCTGCACGCTATGCCACGAAGGCACTGCCAACTCCGACTCGGCACCTTCCAGGTGCGCGCTCTTGTACGGCACCACGCCGTCGCTGCTGTCAGCCAATGGCCCCGGCGGCGTATAGACACCGACGATGGTGTGGTAGCGCACCGCGGGCGACATCGGCAGATCCGCCGCGGCCATGATGAAAGGATCGGTATCGCTGAGGTTGTCGACGCTGTTGGGAATGCGCACCGGCGTGCCGCCCTCGCCGTCCTTCAGCAGGTCGGCCACGCCGGCCACTTCCTTCAGCACATTGGCCGGCAGGCGGATCAGGTTGGCCATCCAGCGCGCCAGCGTGTTCTGCGCATAGGGCGTACCGCGCTGCGGCGAGGCCAGGAATACCGCGCGCGTCACCTGCGGCATCGGCGTGAACTGCAGATACGGCGCCAGCCGCTCGCGCAGGCGCGCCTGCTTTGCCTTCGAGAGATTGTCGCGCGCCGGCATCAGGCTCCACAGCTTGTCGCCGCTGGAGGACACCAGCAGGCGCGCGATCACGCCGCCCATGCTGTGGCCGATCAGCACCACGTTATGGGAAGCCCTCGCCTGCCCGCCCGGATCGAAATGCTGGAAGGTGGCGTCGAGCGCCTTGCGGATATTGGCGAGGTTCACCGCGATCGGCGCATTGGTCGGGTAATAGATTTCCCACACCTGGTAATTGCTGCGCAGCTCCTCGTCGCCCATCACCTCGTTGGATACGTTGATCCATGCCTCCGGGCTGCTGGCCAGGCCGTGCAGCATGACGACGGTCATGCGGCTGGGATCGTAAGGCTGCATCAGCAGCACGCGCGGCGTCTGGATGCCGCCTTCCCTGCCCAGCAGCGAACGGATCGACTGCGTGGCGAAGCCCGAACGCGCCAGCCACACACCGTAGGCCGCGGTGAAGTTGCCGGCCAGCGGCACCTCGTGCCCGGCCACGGTCATGGTGTCGTCGTGATAGGGATCCTCGACCTGCACCGTCGCCCGCCTGGTGGCGAGCACTTCGTCCAGGTTGGCGCCGTCGAACAGGATGGCGCCGGTCATCGACACATAATCGGGATCGCGCCACGGCACATCCCTGGATGGCGCGTCCGGCGGCGCCACCGCTACGAATTCCGAACCGAAACCGTCGCGCCGGTACACATTGCGCACGCCGTTGAAGCGCAGCGTCGAGGCGGGAATCAGCTCCGCCGGATCGGTAGCCGCACCTGCCCAGCGCACCGCCGGCTCGTTGCCGGTGACATGCCAGCCGGCCAGCTCGGCATGCCTGGCATGCCGCTCCAGCCGTGGCAGCTCCTGGAAGAAGCGCGTCATCGAGCGCTGTACGGCAAAGTTGTAGAAGCCGATCACCCGCACCTGGCGCAATTCGAAGGAGCGCTCGGAGGGTTGGCGCTTCGTATAGAACAGGTAGGCATAGGCGTAGCGCCCCGCCTGCAGGTAGGCATCGAGCGCCTGGTCGCTCATCTGGGTATCTCGCGTGCTGCGGTCGGTGCGGATGGCCAGGCCCAGCCACAGTTCGGACAGCGCGGACAGCCGCTGCTCGTCGTCCAGGCCCGGCGAATGCAGCACGGTGTCCACGCAGGCCGGAAAGGCCCGCTCGCAATCGCGCGCCGCCAGCGCCACCACGTTAAGCGATTGCACGGTCTGGTCGCTCAGGCGCCCGGTGCTGATCACGTCGCCGCGCTGCTCGCTCACCGAATCGTGGGCATTGATGCGGCTGACGCCGACCATGGCGCAGCCGTGCAGGCATAGCAGGGCAGCCAGCACGACGCAGCGCGCGAGCAAGGCGTGGCTTGGGTGTTTCATGCGTGCACAGGCCCTTGGGTGCTTCGGAATGAAGCACGCGTGGGCGGATTTTGTCACAGGAAGGTTGCCGTTCCGCAGGGCACCCCCTCCCCTGCGTTACGCCTGTTCGGCGCGAATCGCCGCCAGCGAGCGGCGCTGGTTGCCTTGCTCGTCGAAATTGGCAGGCGCCAGCCAGGCGTCGAAAGCCGCCGACAGCGCCGGCCAATCGCGGTCCGTCATGGCGAACCATGCGGTGTCGCGGTTGCGTCCCTTGTAGACGACGGCCTGGCGGAAGGTGCCTTCGTACTGGAAGCCGAGCCGTGCGGCGGCCGCGCGCGAAGGCGCGTTGAGGTCGTCGCATTTCCATTCGTAGCGGCGGTAACCCAGCCCGTCGAATACATAAGTCATCAGCAGGTATTGCGCTTCCGTCGATACCGGCGTGCGCTTCAGTGCCGGCGAGAACGCCACGAAGCCGACTTCGATCGAGCCGTTGGCCGGGTCGATGCGCAGCAGCGCAAGGGTGCCGACCGCGCGGCCGCTGGCGCGATCGATCACCGCGTAATGCAACGGGTCCGCGCTCGCTTCCACTTTGTGCGCGTGGACCAGGTAACTGGCTTCGTCCTCGAACGGACCGACGGACATATAGGTCCAGTCGCGCCCGTCGGGAGCCATGGCGTAGGCGGCATACAGCTCGGCCCCGTGGCGTTGCGCATCGAGCGGTTCGAGGCGGCAGTAGCGGCCGTCGAGCGTCACGCGGCCGGGGCGCGGGCGTGGGGTCCAGCCGGACACGGGCAGTCCGATGGGTTGTCCGTAGGTGTTGGCGGTGTGGGACAAGGCGCGGTCTCGCTGGGTGAGCCGGCGGCGGGCCGGCGTGTTTGAAGATCGTAGGCAGGCCTAGGTACCATGAAAAGCGCCAGATCATGGCAGTTTTATGGTGCCACACGATGACGCTTCCCCGTGCCCACCGCCCGACCCGGCAGCAGCCATTGGATGCACCGCTATCGCGCGCCCGCAGCGCGCCATCGCTGCAACGCCAATTGCTGCTGCGGCTGCGCGAAGCCGTGCTCGGCGGCACGCTGCCGGCCGGCAGTCCCTTGCCGGGAACACGCGCGCTGGCGGAGGCGCTCGGCATCTCGCGCAACACCGTCATGGCCGTCTATGAGCAACTGCTGGCCGAAGGATTCGTGCAATCCGACCGGCGCGGCACGCGCGTCACCGAGCTGACCCGGCCGGCGCGCACCAGGCAGGCGGCGGCGCCGCCGGTGGTTGCGCGCAGGGTGGCGAACCTGCGTCCACGCGCAGCCACGCCACCCGCGCACGAGGGCGGCCATTTCCGGCCCGGCGTGCCGGCGCTCGCGCAATTCCCCACCGGCACATGGCGGCGCGCACTCGATCGCGCCATGCGCGACCACGGCCCCGCCGCACTGGGCTATGGCGACCCGGCCGGCGAACCCGCATTGCGCGCGGCGATCGCGCGGCATCTCGCCGTCACCCGCGGCGTGCACTGCGAACCGGCCCAGATCGTGGTGACCGAAGGCGCGCAGGACGCGCTGGCCTTGTGCATGCAGTTGCTGACCAATCCGGGCGACGTGGCCTGGACCGAGGAACCCGGCTATCGCGGCGCACGCACGGCCATGCATGCCGGCGACCTGGAGGTGGTACCGGTGCGCGTCGACGCGCAAGGCATGTGCGTGGAGGCTGCCGAGGCGAACGCGCCGGCGCCGCGGATCATCTATACGACGCCGTCCAATCAATATCCCACCGGCGCGGTGCTCTCGGTCGCCCGCCGCCTCACGCTGATTGAAACGGCGCGCCGCCATGGCGCCTGGGTGATCGAGGACGATTACGACAGCGAGTTTCGCCACACCGGCGAACCGGTGGGCGCGATGCAAGGCCTCGTGGCCGATGCACCCGTGCTGTACCTGGGCTCCTTCAGCAAAACCATGTTTCCCGCGCTGCGGATCGGCTTCCTCGTACTGCCGCATGGCCTGATGCTCGTAGTCGCCGACGCGCTGCGCGAGCTGCAGCGCGGTGCGCAACGCCATGCGCAACTGGCGCTGGCCGACTTCATCGGCAGCGGCGAATACGCGCGCCATCTCGGGCGGATGCGGCGCTTGTACCGCGACCGGCGGCAGGCGCTGCTGCAAGCCCTGGAAGGCGTTTTCTCCATCGAGCATCAGGTCGAGGGCGGCCCCTGCGGCTTGCATCTGACGGTGCGGCTGCCGGCCCGCTATCCGGATCGCGAACTGGTCGGCGCAGCGCGAGCGCACGGCGTGGGTGCGCTCGCGCTGTCCTCGTTCATGGGGAAGCCAGGCCCGGCCGACAATGGCCTGGTGCTGGGGTACGGCAACACGCCCGAGCATCTGTATCGGCCGTTGCTGCGTACGCTTGCGAAGCTGGCTCGCGGCATCGGCGCGCGTTGAGCCCTGGTCATCAATGGAGGGACTGGCCGAACCATCGAGCCACGGCGTTCCCTGCTTCGCCAGCATGCAGCTCGCCTTCGCTGGCCCAGGCGACGAAGCCGTCGGGGCGAACCAGGAGGACGCTCACGCCCAGGCTGTTTTTCGCATGGCTTGAGATATAGGCGACCCGATCGCTCCAACGTTCCGCCAGCGACTGCAGCGGCGCGCTTGCATCGAAATCGACGACCAGGCCCTTGCCCGCTTTCAGCCATTCCCCAAGCCTGGTTCCATCGGCCAGCTCGAAATCCGGCGTACTGTATCCCGCCAGCGGGTGGCTTTCGCCGAGCTCATAGCGAAGCGCCACGCCCCATACGCGCTCGGCGAAATACGTCGCGCCGTCGCGCGTATCGATCAGGTCGCGGATGATCGCCTCCAGTGCACGCGAGCTGGCACTCGGCCGCATCAGCGCCACCTGCGCACGCGACCAGTCCAGCACCTTGGCGCCTATCGGATGGCGTTCGCTGGTGTAGGTATCGAGCAGACCTTCGGGTGCGTGGCCGTGGATGGTGGCGGCGAGTTTCCATCCAAGGTTCATCGCGTCGCCGATACCGAGGTTGAGGCCCTGCCCGCCCAGCGGCGAATGGATGTGCGCGGCGTCGCCGGCGAGCAGCACGCGTCCGTTGCGATATGCCGTCGCCTGTCTGGCGCGATCCGTCCAGGTGGTTGCCAGGCGCAGGGCGGTGACGGTGACCTCCACGCCGGAGACGCGGCGCAGCACGGACTGCACATGTTCGAGCGCGACCGGCTGGGTACGGTGATAGGCGCCGCCATCGAAGTCGACCATCGCGATCGTTCCGGGTGCCGTGTAGGTGTACATGCCCGTGGCGGTGTAGTGGCGTCCGGGGCGCAGTTGTTGGGGATCGGCCAGTTCGACTTCGACCGAATAGCCGGTGAATTCCGGATCGGTGCCGGCAAACTCGAAGCCGCCCAGCTTGCGTACCTTGCTGCGGCCACCATCGCAGCCGACGAGCCAGCGTCCGTGAAAGGTTTCACCTCCCGCCCGAATCGCCACGCCGCCATCCGATTGCTCGAAGCCCTCGACGGCAAAGCCACGCCGCACCTTCGCTCCCAATGCGTTCGCACGCGCGGCCAAAGCGGTTTCGAGGGATTCCAGCTCGACCATCATGCTGGTGCCTGCCGGCGTGGGCAGGCGGTACGGCCACTTCGAAATGTCGACCTGGTCCTGATAGAACTGGATGCCGGCGAAATGCCCCGCCGGCTGGCGCGGCTGGCCCAGCCAATGCGCCGCTGCCGTGCCGTTGGCGCCATCCTTTGAAAGTTTCGGCACGGGAATCCCGTCCAGCAGCCCGCGGCGATAGAAAGCTTCGATGGTAGGCGCGGACAGGCCGCGCATGCCGAACGGCAGGCGCTTCAGCGGCGAATGCGGATCCTCGGCCTGCTCCAGCACCAGCACCGAAACATGGGCCAGGCGCAGCTCGCAGGCCAGGAACAGGCCGACCGGGCCGGCTCCGGCGATAACGACGTCGTAGATCAAGGCGATTTCCTTGGGCGGAGGCCGGATTGAAGGGGGTGTCGGATGCCCGGCCAAAATGTTACACTGAGTGTAAGTTTTGCGGGACGAGCATCGACATGTCAAATCCGCCCGGTCTGCGGGACAGCAAGAAGGCAGCCACGCGCCAGATGATTTCGGACGTGGCGACGCTGCTTTTCGTCGAACGCGGCTTCGAGAACGTCTCCGTGGACGAGATCGCACAGGAAGCCGGCGTCTCCCGCAAAACCGTGTTCAATTACTTCCCGCGCAAGGAAGACATGGTGTTCGACCGCGAGGACGAAAGCCGTGAGCTGGTGCGCCAGGCCATCGCCGCCAACGGAGACCAGCCGCCTGTGCCGGTATTCCAGGCCTTGATGCGTGCATTGCTGGATGAGCAGCACCCGATGTTCCGCATCAACAAGCGCCCCATCCAGTTCTGGAGCACCGTCGCCGACAGCCCCGCACTCACCGTGCGTGCGCGCGAGCTGCAGGGCACGCTGGCCGACGATCTGGCGGCGATGCTCGCCGATGCCGTCGGCCGCCCGCATGCCGATCCCGAAGCGCGCCTTGCGGCGACCATGCTGGTCGGCACGCTGGTGGTGGCATATGGCGAAGCGCTGCGCGCCTTCCGCGCGAAGCGGAAGGCGCGCGAGGCATTCGCGAGCGTGATGGAACGGGGCTTCGCCGGCGTGAACGCCGCACTCTCAGCCACCCCCTACATCGAAGCCAGCACCCCAAGGTAGGTTGGAGTGAACGCAGCGAACTCCAACAGGAACGCCACGGCCGGGCGCCCGTTGGGGTTCGCCACAGGCTCACCCCAACCTACACGTCAGAGCTGCGAAAGCGTCGTCGCATTGAACTTCATGCCCAGGTTGCTCTCGAGATTCCCGATCGCGAACTCCAGCACGCTGAAGAGCTTCGCCCGATCCGCCGCATTGCCGATATCCAGGCTCGCCGTGCCGGCCACACCTGCCTGCCCCAGCGCCGCATTGAACGCCGCCTGCGCCTGCGCCGCCGAGATATAGCTGGACGAAGTGCCGGAAGCGTTCGCGTAAGCCAAGGTCTGGAACACGCTGGAGAACACGCTTCCCAGCGTTCCCGCGCTGACATACACGTGATTGGCCGGCGTCACCAGCGTGGTCGCGCTGGTCGTCGGTATCGGCTTGTCGTACAGCTGGTCCAGGTAATAACGCACCTGGTACGGATACTGCCGATACGTATCCTGCACGCCCCAGATCGAGCTGTACGCATCCACGGATGCCACCGTCGCCGGCGTGGCCGTCGCCCCCAGCCGGCTGTAGCTTCCCACCAGGCCGCCGTAATAGCCCTGGTTATAGGCCACGTTCAACAGCACGTCGAAGAAGTTGTTCGGCAGCGTCTTGAAATTGACCAGCGCATTGTTGAAGGCCGGCTGCCATGGCGTGACCCATCCGCCCTCGCCGGTGCCGGTCACGATCAGCGCGACAAAATCGTTGTAGTGGAAATAGGCCGTCAGCATCGGCCCGTAGTACTTGTTGTTGAACGAGGCCGGCGTCGGCTTGCTGTACTGCGTGGCGGCGGTGGCCATGGTGTAGCCGATATGCTTCTGGATCGCGATGTAATTGATCAGCGAATGCCCGGCCGGCGCATAGCTGCCGGACACCATGTCCGCGGCGTAGTTGTTGATCTGGTACGGACCGCCCTGCCCAACGCCCATCACCGCCTGCTGGTCGGGCGAGGGATCGATCAGCGGACCGCTGCCGACATAATCCTGCGTGGCGATATTTTCCTGCAGCAGCTGCGCCAGCACCGAGCCGTAGACGTAGTCCTTGTTGAACTGCAGGCCGGGGTAGTACTCCTGCACCAGATGGCCGTACATCACGCCGGCGATCAGGTTGGACACGATCAGGTCGGTGTAGTTGTCGCCGGTGAGAACCAGCTGGTCCTGCGCATTGCCCACGCCCAGCAGCAGATGGAAGTTGATCGTGCCGGAAGTGCTGCCAACCGGCGGCGGCGGTGGCGGCGGCGGATTGGTGCCGCCGCCGCAATTGGCCACCACCGTCCACGGCTGGCCGCTGCCGGAAGCGCCGCTGTGCGTGGCTGGGTCGTCGCCGCGCGTCCACCAGTTGGCGGCGTAATTGACGCCGTTTTCGCTCGCCTGGTCGCCGCCGACGTAAATGGTCGAAGCGTTCCAGGCGACCGAACAAGCCGGTTGCGATTGCGCATGCGCACCGATGGACACCGCGGTCAAAGTCGCCGTGGCGATCGCGCGCATGCCGAGGGTGGACCACTTCGCCAGATGCTGCTTGCTGGGCATGGACATGTCTCCGAGTGAAGGCTGCTGATGGGCCGTGGTATCCATCGGCCGGGATGACAACGATTCCCCTCTTTCCCGTCAGCCGCGCGCAGCCTCACGCATCCACCCCCTTACCGGGCTGGATGAAAGAAGCCAAAAATACGAACAGCAGCGCCCGTCGAACGGCGATGACAACGTTGTCTATCGTTGCGCCGTTATCGCGCCAGCGACCGTGATGCGGATCGCAAAGGCGGGGATCGTCGCGCCTGGCCAGCAGACGCGATCGAATGCCTGGCGCAAGCATCAGCCGGAGAAAAAGCCCCTCTCCCATGCGGGAGAGGGACTTGGGGCCGTCACCACCGCATGCGGAAGCCCAACGTCCCGTTGAGCGCATGCGAATCCCCGAAGTGCTTCAAGCCGGTCGAAGCCTGCACTTCGCCGTAGACCGAATAGCGTCCGTCCGCCCAGTCCAGCGACGCGCCCAGGCCGAAGCCGCCCCACAGGCGCTCGTTGCGCGAGGTGAAGTCAGTGCCTGCCACGTTCACGCGCGCATCGCCGCCAAAGTTGCGATACAGATTGGCAATGGCATAGACGTGCGTGGCGACCGAACCCGACTCGCCCTGGCGCGCACTGCGGTAATCGGCCATCACGCCGGCACGTGCGGTGGTCGTGGTGCCCTGCTGCTGCGCCACGTGCGCGCCGAACGCATCGTTGAAGCTGTCGAAGCTGGCCTTGCCGTACGTCAACTGCGCCTGCGGAACCAGCGACCACTGGTCGCCCAGCCGGAAGCGCCGGCCGGCTTCCACGCCCAGCGCGTACGCGCTGCCCTTGTTGCCGTCTTCCAGCAACTGCGCCAGCGTGGTCGAACGCAGATCGGTATCGAGACTGGACCAGCGCGCCTGGCCGTCGACATAGAAACCGTTCTCGCCGTACCAGGTAAGCGTGCCGCCGATGCCGTAGCTGCGCGTCTTCAGGCGGCCCTGGCCGTATACCGACTGCGCATTCGACTGATAGCGGCCGTATTGCAGCGTGGCGCCGCCCACCAGCTTGCCGCCCTCGCCTTCGCTCAGCGTGGTGTCGATGCCGGCCTCGGCTTTCCAGGTCGACAGGTCGTAGCGCGTGGCGCTGGTGCTGGTCTCGGGCTTGAAGCTCTGGTCGCCGCCCTCGACGCGCATCCACAGGCCTTCGCCGGGTTTCATGTTGTCCTCGGCCTGCACGCCGGTCCACAGGCGGTCGCCGGTGCGCTGGAACAGCGTGCCCAGCGTATTGACCTGCTGCAGGATGCCGGCATAGGCCTCGTACAGCGGCACGCCAGGCTGGTACAGCGGCTGCGGATTGCCGGGGTTGCCCGGATCCGTCGGTCCGGTGGAACCATTCACCAGCGCCGAGCGCAGATACCAGTCGCCGTCGTTCGCATTGGCCGTGCCCTGGTACAGCCGATACGCATATGCGCCGGCCACCACCGCCTGCTGGCCCTGGAACACGTAATCGCCCTGCAAGGCGAATGTGCCGCCGGACGTGCCCTGCACATCGATCAGCTTGATGCCCTGCGCGGTCTGCGCACCCGCGCCGCCGACGTTGTTGACGCGCACCACGGTGTTGCCGGAGGTGTTGCCGGCGACCACCAGCTTGTCGGTGGCGGAACTGTCGTCGCCAAGCACGGTGTTGAACAGCAGCGTGCCGCCCTGTCCGGTGTAATCGCCGCGCACCGTCAGCGTAGCGCCCGGCGCCGCACCGAAGTGCACCGTGCCGGCATTGCTCAATGCGCCGATGCTTTGCGCGTGGCCGGCGAGATCGAGCGTGGCATTTCCCTGCACGGTGAACGCGGAAGCGGCGTTGAACGCATGGTCCACCGCCGCCGCCAGCGTGCCCGCCGCCACCGTGGTGGCGCCGCCGTAGTTGGACGTGCCGGCCAGCACCAGCGTGCCGTTGCCCACCTTGGTCAGGCTGCCGCTGCCGCCGATGCCGTTGGCCAGCTGCAGCGTGGTGCCGTCGTCGGCGTCGATGGTGGCGGCGCCGCCTACGCCGACCGTGCGGCTGCTGAGGATGTTGCCGGTGGTGTGCAGCGTGCCGTCGTCGATCGACAGGTTGCCGGAGGATTGGCCGAGACTGCCGTCGTTCGATATCTGCAGCGTGCCGGCGTGCACCGTGGTGCCGCCGGTATAGGTGTTGACGCCGGTCAGCACCAGGGTGCCGAGATCGTCCTTCACCAGCATGCCGCTGCCGGTCAGCGCCGCATCGATCGTGGCCGTCATGCCGGCACCAGCCGCGGTGCCGTCGCCCACGCGGATGGTGTCGGCGCCGCCGGCCAAGGTGACGGAGCCGCCCGTCACCCGGTAGCCGTCCACCTGGAACTGCATGCCCGACGCGCTCACCTGCCCGTTGGCGTTGTCCACCGTGACCGTGCCGCCCGCGCCGCCGAACACCGCAAACGTGCCATTGGTGTACGGCGCATTGAGCGCGCCGCTGGCGTCGGTCCAGTAGTCGTTGTCGGCCAGGCGCCAGGTGCCGGTGCCGCCGTTGATGGCGCCGTCGTTGGCGTGGCCCGGGCCGTCCCAGAAGCTCAGCGTCAGCCCGGCGCTGTTCACCAGATTGACCTGGTGGGCGATCGAGGTCTGCACGAAGGCATCGCCGCTCGGCACCGCACCGAGCGCGAGGCCGTTGTCGGTCAGCGCGCCGTCGTAGCTGAAGAGCCGATACACGCCCGCGCCGAAGCTGCCGCCCGCGGTGGCGGTCACGTCGAGCGCGCCGTCCAGCGTGAGGTTGCCATGCACCACGGTGAGGTCGTTGAGCGCGCCACCGGGCGTGCCGGCCTGGCCGAGCTGGTAGGCAAGCTTGCTGTTGGCGCCCAGTGCGAGGTTGCCGTTGATGGTGAGCGTACCCGCCGCGCCGGCATCGCCCGGACTCAGCGTGGCGCCGTCGGCCACCGTTACATTTCCGCCGATGGTGCCCATGCCGCCCAGGGTGGCGCCGCTCTGTACCGCGGTGGCGCCGGTGGCGCCGGACTGGTTGCCGTTCACCAGCAAGCTGCCCGACTGCACCGTGGTCGCGCCGGTATACGTGTTGGCGCCGCCGAGCACGGTGGTGCCGCTGCCCTTCTGCACCAGCGCGCCGGTGCCGGAAACCACGCCGCCGAACGCGTAGCTGTCCGAGCGGTTGAATGCCAGCGTGCCGTTGTTCGCCACATCGCCCAGGACCGAGCCGGCCGCGCCGCCCTCGCCCAGCTGCAGCACGCCATCGGTGACGGTGGTGCCGCCGGTGTAGGTGTTGTCGCCCGCCAGCACCAGGCTGCCGAGATCGGACTTGGTCATGCCACCAGTGCCGCTCAGCACCGAAGCAATGGTCGCCGTCATGGCGGTGCCGGCCGTGGTGCCGTCGCCGACGCGGATAACCGTCGGCGATGCACCGAGCGCGATGCCGTCGCCCTGCACGCGATAGCCGTCCACCGCGAACTGCATGCCGCCGCTGTTCACCGCGCCGAGGCTGCCGTCCACCGTCACCGTGCCGCCGGTGCCGCTGAAGATGGCGAAGGCGTTGTCCTGGTACGGCGCGTTGATGCTGCCGTCGGTCACCGTCCAGTTGTCGTTGCCGGCATTGTTCTGCCACACGCCGTCGCCGCCCTGGATCTGGCCATCGCCGCGCGCGCCGTTGCCGTCCCAGAAGTTGACGTTGAGGCCGGCGGTGTTGACCAGGTTTACCTGGTGCGCGATCGAGGTCTGCAGGAAGTAATCCGGCGACGGCACCGAGCCGATGCTCATGCCGTTGTCGGTAAGCGCGCCGTTGTAGCCGACGACGCGGTAGATACCCGGATCGAAGTTGCCGCCGGAAGACACCGCCACGTTGAGCGTGCCGTCCAGCGCGAGGTCGCCGTTCACCTGCACCAGGTCGTTGAGCGGACCGCCCACCACGTTGGCCTGGCCCAGATTCACGTTGAGATTGCTGGCGTTGCTCATGCCCAGGTTGCCCTTGACGGTGAGCGTGCCCGGCGCGCTGCCCACGTCGCCCGGGCTCAGCGTGGCGCCGTCGGCCAGCGCCACGTCGCCGCCGACGATGCCCTTGCCGCCGAGCGTGCCGCCGGCATCGACCGAAGTGGCGCCGGTCGCCGCACTCTGGTCGCCATTGATGAACAGGCCGCCCGCACGAACGGCGGTGATGCCGCCGTAGCTGTTGTTGCCGCTCAGCACGGTGGTGCCCGCGCCCTGCTGTTCCAGCGAGCCGGTGCCGGAGATCTGGCCGGCGAACGCCAGGGTGTCGGCGCGGTTGAAGACCAGCGTGCCGTTGTTGGCCACCGCACCCAGGAGCGAACCGCTGGCGCCGCCGTTGCCTACCTGCAGCGTGCCGGCCTGGATCAGGGTGCCGCCGGTGTAGCTGTTGTCGGCACCCACGATCAGCGTGCCGCTGCCGTCCTTGTTCAGCGAACCCGCGCCCGCGATGGCGCCGTTGAGCGTCAGGTCGGCATCGTTGAGGAGGCGCCCGCCCGCGCCGTTAAGCGCGACCGCGCGGCCGGAAGTGATGGCGGCGGTGTTCTCCAGCACACCGTTGTTGAACGTCAACGCGCCGCTCGCATCGCCGAGGTTGGCATCGCTGGACACGATGATGCCGCCTGCGTTGATGATGGTGCCGCCCGTATAGGTGTTGCTGCCGTCCAGGGTGAGGCTGCCGCTGCCGGTCTTGGTGAGCCCGCCCGCGCCGGTGACGGTGCCGCTCAGCTCCAGGTTCGCCTGCGTCTCGAAGGTGGCGCCGCCCTGGTTGATCGTCACCGCGCGCGCAGTGGAGATCGCCGCGGTATTGCGCAGCGTGCCGCCGTCGAAGGCCAGACCGCCCGCCGCGTTGCCGAGATTGGCATCGCCCGCCACCTGCAGCACGCCACTGTTGACCGTGGTGCCGCCGGCATAGGTGTTGGCGCCGCTCAGCACCAGGGTGCCGAGATCGTCCTTCACCACACCGCCGGTGCCGGCCAGGACCGCGGCGATGGTCGCCGTCATGCCCGCGCCCGCGGCGGTGCCGTCGCCCACGCGGATGATGTTCGGCGCGCCGCTCAGGGTGAGCGCGCCACCAGCGACGGTGTAGCCGTTCACCGCGAACTGCATGCCCGAGCTGGTCACCGCACCCAGGCCGTTGTCCACCGTGACCGTGCCCGGCGCGCCCATGAAGATGCCGAACTCGCCATCGGTATACGGCGCATTGTACTGGCCGGTCTGGTCGGCCCAGTTGGCATTGCCGGCCGAGTTCTGCCAGACGCCGCTGCCGCCGTCGATGGTGCTGTTGGCATTGCCGCTGGGGCCGTCCCAGAAGTTGAGCGTGAGTCCGCCGCTGTTGAGCAGGTTCACCTGGTGCGCCACCGAGGTCTGCACCTGGAAGCTGCCGGACGGCGTGGTGCCCAGTGCAAGGCCGTTGTCGGCAAGCGAACCGTCGTAGCTGATGATGCGGTACAGGCCCGGGCCGAAGCTGCCGCCCGGCGTCGCCGCCACGTTGAGCGTGCCATCCAGGCTCAGGTTGCCGTGCACCACGGTGAGGTCGTTGAGCGCGCCGCCCACCACGTTGGCCTGGCCGAACTGGTAATTCATCGCGGCGCCGGCATTCAAGGCCAGGCTGCCGTTGACGGTGAGCGTGCCCGCCGCGCCGGCATCGCCGGGATTGAGCGCGCCGCCATTGGCCACCGTCACGTCGCCGCCGACGATGCCCTTGCCGCCCAGCGTGCCGCCGTTCTGCACGGTGGTGGCGCCGGTCGCACCGGTCTGGTCGCCATTGACCAGCAGCGTGCCGGCCTGCACGGTCGTCGCGCCCTTATAGGTGTTGGTGCCGGTGAGCACGGTAGTGCCGTTGCCCAGCTGCGTCACGCCGCCGGTGCCGGAGACCAGGCCGCCGAACGTATAGATGTCCGAACGGTTGAAGGCCAGCGTACCGTTGTCCACCACGTCGCCGAGGATGCTGCCGTTGGCGCCGCCATTGCCCAGCTGCAGCGTGCCGGCGGTAATCGTGGTGCCGCCGGTGTAGGTGTTGGCGGCGGTGAGCACGGTGGCGCCGCTGCCTTGCTGCACCACGTTGCCGGCGCCGGAGATGGTGCCGGGCACGGTCGAAGTGTCGGCACGGTCGAACGCCAGCGTGCCCGCCGCGACGATGACGTTGGCGCTGGCGATCGAACCGGTGGTGCCGCCGGCGCCGAGCTGCAGGATGCCGCCGTTGATCACGGTGTTGCCGGTATAGGTATTCGTGCCCGTGAGCGCCCAGGTGCCGGCATCGTTCTTCGCCACCGTGGTGATGCCGCCGGAGGCGTCGATGATGCTGCCGCCCATCACGTTGAGGCCGGTGTTGGTGCCGCCCAGGCCCAGCGTGCGGTTGCCGGCGCCGGCATAAGCCGCCGAACCGGTGTTGGCGAACACGATGGCGCCGGTGCCGGAGGACTCGATCACGCTCGAGCCGGTGGACAGCGTGAACAGGCGGTCGGTGGTGTCGCCCGCGCCGGTATAGCGCAGCGTCGCGCCGCTGCCGATCACCAGGTTGGCGGCGGCAGCGGAGGATTGGCCAAGGCTGCTGACCTGGCCGCCGTTGGCGAGCTTGTCCACGCCCAGCACGCCACCGATGATCGTGGTAATGCCGGTATAGGTGCTGGCCGGGTTGCGCAGGATCCAGGTGCCGGTGCCGGTCTTGCGCACCGAGGTCTTGCCCGTGCCGTTGTCGGACAGCTGCAGGGCCAGGCTGTTGTTGCCGGTGCTGGTGCCGGTGAGCGTGACCGTCTGCGTGGTGTTGGGGCTGCTGAAGGCGAGCGCGCCGGTGTTGGTGAACTGCACGGCGCCAGTACCTGAGGCATCCAGCGCGCTGCTGGCGGATGCGCCAAGCGTCAACAGGCGATTGGTACTGTCGCCGGCGCCCACGTACATCAGCGTGCCGCCATTGAGCACCAGGTTGCCGGCGCCGACGCTGGACGCGCCGATGGAGCTGGCGGTGCCGCCATCGGCGAGCTTGAACACCTGCAAGAAGCCGGCGTTGACCGTATTGGTGCCGGTGTACGTGCTGGTGCTGCCGGAAAGGTATTCGAAGCCGCCGCCATTCTTGACCAGGCCGCCGGTGCCGGTGATTGCACCGGCGTAATTGGCTGCCGCCTGGCTGCTGGCACCGTTGGTCACCGTGAGCGTGGCGCTGCCCAGGTCGATATTGCCGCCCGTAGTGCCGCCGCCGTAGAAATAGCTTACGTTGGTGTTGAAGCTATTGAGGTCGACCAGCACGCCAGCGGTGTTGTCCAGCGCCAGATAGCCGGTGCCGAACGCGTTGGCCGCGGCAGCGCGCAGGATACCGCCGCGATTGTAGGTGCCGCCGGTGTAGGTGTCGGCGCCGCTCAGCACCAGGGTGCCCGGGCCCTGCTTCTGGAACTGCCCGCCGCCTTGTATCGGGCCGCTGACGCCGAGCGTGGTGGCCGCATTGCCGATATTGATAGCGCCGTTGCCGCTGAGCAGGATGCCGCGGTCGATCGCCACGCTCGCGCCGGTATAAACCAGCGTGCCGCCGTACAGCGTGAGGTTGGCGGGCGCGCTGCTGGAAGCGCCCACGCCGCTGGGCTGGCCGCCGTTGGCAAGGCAGTCGGTGCTGAGCGTGGAGGAGTTGAGCGTGGTGGCGCCGGTATACGTGTTGCCGCAGCCGCTCATCGTCTGCGTGGCGCCGTTGATCGACACGCCGCCGGTGCCGCTGATGGCGCCGCTGAAGTTGCCGGTGGTGTTGGTCTGCAGCGTGCCGGCGCCGAGCGTGACATTGCCGGCGCCGTACAGGCCGCCCACCCATACGTTGTGGCCGGCAAGATCCGCGGTCGCACCCGCATTGACCGTCAGGCGCCCCGCGCCCGAGCCATTGGCGGCGCCGCCGAACGCCTGGTTGGAACCGGCGCGCAGGATGCCGGCATTGACCGTGTTGCCGCCGTTGTAGGTATTGGTGCCGGACAGCACCAGCACGCCCGCGCCGTCCTTGGTGAGCGAACCCGCGCCAGTCACCGTGCCGCTGTCGGTAAGCGTGGTGGACGCCTGCGCGACGTCGACATGCCCACCACCGGAACCGAGCGTAAAGCCGCGGTCGATCGATGCGGTGGCGCCGCTGTATTGCAGGCTGCCGCCGGTCTGCAGCACCAGGTTGGCCGGATCGCTGCTACCGGCGCCGATGCCGCTGGCCGTGCCGCCGTTGGCCAGCGTGCCGACCGACAGCGTGCCGTTGCTCACCGTCAGCACGCCGACGAAATCGTTGACCGCATTCGCCAGCGTCAGCGTGCCGGTGCCGGTCTTGTTGAAGCCGGCGTCGTCGGGGCTGGTGACCACGCCGCCGAGGGTCACGTTGGCCGTACCGTCCACCTGGATGGTGCGCGACGGACCACCATTGACCAGGGTGAAGCCGCGGTCGCTGCTGGCGGTGGCGCCGATATAGCGCAGCGTGCCGTTCTCGATGATCAGGTTGGACGACGCATTGCTCGACGCGCCGAGCGCACTCGCCGTGCCGCCGTCGGCGATGCTGTTGATCCTCAGCGTGCCGCCGCTGACCGTGGTCGCACCCGTATACGTGTTGCTGCCGGTGAGCGCCACCGAGCCGGCACCCGAGCCCCCCGAGGCGAAGCTGGTGGCACCACCGTTATCGACGATGGTGGAGCTGATACTGAATACGCCCCCGCCGTTCTGCAGCACACCCAGCGGACTGCCACCGGCTCCGCCGGTCATACTGCCGCCCTGGAAGACCTGCGACGCGGTACCCGACAACGGCGAGACGATGATGCTGCCATCCACGCTCAGCGTATTGCCGGCGCCGATGGTCACCCCCGAGTTGGACGGCGCGGTGACCTTGAGGCCACCCAGCGCGACACTGCCGTTGACTGTGCCGAAGTACGGCGTGTTGGCATTGCCGCCTTCGTCGCTGACGATGTCGCCGTTGAGCCAGGTGCTGGCGTCGTCCTTGTTGGCATACGCGGTGAAGGCGGTGATCACGCCGCCGGTGACTTGCGCGTAGTCCGTGCCGTTGACCGTGGCCCAGCCGCCGAGCGCGCCGTCGGCATGCGTGGTGGTGATGGTGCCGCCGGTGTTGAAGCCGAAATCGACCAGGCCGCCGCTGCGGTTGATCGCGCCCAAACCCAGCGTCAGCGTGCCGCCGGTGCCGGCGGTGGCGCTGATGCGGTTGCTGCCGGCGGTGACGTTCAGGCCGTTGAAGCTCTGGCTGTTGGCGCCCGCCTTGCCCTTGATCGAGAGCGTGCCGCCGGCCAGGTTGAGCGACGAGCTGGCGCTGACGATCTGGCTTGCCGGCGCGCCGGCCACGGTGAAGTCCAGCGCCAGCGTACCGCCGCCGATGGAAGTGGCGCCGCTGTAGGTGTTGGCGCCGCTGAGCGTCTGCGTGCCCGCGCCGAGCTTGGTCAGGCCACCGCTGCCGGCTATCGCGCCGCCATAACCGGTGGTGCCGCTGGCGGCGTTGAGCGTGAGCGAGCCGCCGCCGAGCTGCAGCGTGCCACCGGTGCCGGCGAGCGAAGGCGCGGTGATGTCGAAGTTGTTGAAATCCAGCGTGCCGCCGTTGACGACCAGGCCCTTCGAGTTGCCGAACGCATTGGCGCCGCCCGCGGTGAGCGTGCCGGCCTGCACGGTGGTGGTGCCCGCGTAGGTGTTGGCGCCACTCAGCAGCCAGCTGCCGCTGCCGTTCACCACCAGGTTGCCGGTGTTGGATATGACGCCGCTTACCGTATTGGCGCCGGCGTAGCTGCCGCCAAGGGTGAGCGTGTCGGTGCCGCCGTTGACGAAGGCGATCTGGCCGGTATAGGAGAGCGCGCCCGTGCCGTCGTTGTAGAAGGCGCTGAGGCCGTCCGAGGTGAGCGTGCGGTTGGTCGAGGTGGCCGCGCCGACATAGCGCAAGGTGGCGCTCTGCAGGTTGAGGTTGCCGACGTTGTTCAGGCCGAACGAACTGGCGGTACCGCCATCGGCCAGCACGGAAGCGACCACCGTGATGGTGTTGATGGTGGAGGGGCCGGTGTAGGTATTGGCGCCGCCGAGGGTGATGGTGCGGCCCGCGCTGCCGGTATACGAGACCGTGCGGTCCGACGTGCTGCTGATCGTGCCCAGCAGTTGCATGTCGCCCGATACCGCCTGGAAGTTCTGGCCGGTCGTCCATGCGCCGGTCAGTCCGATATTGCCGGTCAACGTCAGCGTGCCGGTGCCGATGTTGCGCAGCGCGTTGCCGCCGCTGGAAGTGTTGGCGAAGCGCCAGTCGCGGTTGGACACATTGCCGGCGCCGCCGTAATTGAGCGTACCGCCCAGGCCGCCGCCGGCCTGCACCACGATCAGGCCGTTGGCCGCCGTGGTCGGCGCACCGACCGCGCTCGCCTCGCCAATATTGCCGACGGAGGTGATGCCATAGGTTCCGCCGGTATAGAAGTTGGTCACACCGTCGTAATTGCTGGCGGCATTGCCCATGACCACGCCGCTGCCGGCATTGACGTTGCCGGTGCCGGTGAAACGGGCATAGCCGACACCGTTGCCGGTCAGCACCACGGTGCCGCCGGTCAGCGTGACCACGCGAGTCGAGGCGAGTTGACCGCCGCTGGCGGAAAGCCCCGCGCCATTGGCCATGGTGATGCCATTGCTGGCCACACCGAGGGCGGCATCGTTGGTGACCGAGATCGAACCACCGGTGATGTTGATGCCGCCACTGAAGGTGTTCGCTCCGTTCAGTGCCAGCGCGCCACTGCCGCTCTTGGCCAGCCCCGCGGTGCCGGCGATCACCGAGTTGATGGTGGCCGAGCCGGACACGCCGGGCGTGGTGCCGGCCAGGGTCAGCGTACCGCCGTTGATGCCGTAGCCGGCCACGTTGAAGGTGAGCGTGTTGACCGTGATCGGCGCCTTGAGCGTGACGATGCCCGCGGTGCCGGCGAAGATCGCGTTGTCGAGCGCGGTGTTGTTCCAGCTGTAGAACGGTCCCGCCACGCCATCGTTGGCGGCATTCCAATACGGTGAGACGAGCTCCCAGTCGCCGGTGCCGCCGCTGCCGTTGGAGCCGCCGTTGACGTCCCAGTAGCGGTCGGCGGCATGCACCTGCGGCACGGCCAGCGCGGCGAGCACCGCCAGGCGCAGCGTCCATGCGCCAAGGTTCGAGCGCGCCGGCGCTGCGCGCTCGTCCGCACCCGCAACGCCGCAGCGGCCACGCCCCTTGCCATGCTTCCCGGTGAGTTCGGAGGCAACGACCCAGGCGTTCAAGGCGCGCGACCACACGATGCGGAATACACGATTCATAGGTTTTCCCCTGTAAGGAGCAGCAAGCGTCCGCACGGCGGCGCACGGCCACCGACGATGGAAACAAAATGGAGTGCGCGGCGTGCCGCGCCTGGCGATAGCCGGAGCGGCCGGCTCAGCAGCGCGGCGGCGGCCGCGCCTGGTCGACGCGGCTCAGCGCCATGGGCGCGAAGCGGCGCTGCGGATTCGCACAGCTGCCCGCGAAGCAGATCGCTCGCGCTGCGTGCGTCATGGGTTGCCTGAACACATCGGCCCTGCCAGTTGAAGAACTCACGATCCCCCTCCGGCGCTGCTCCATGCGAGCGCCAGTGTCTTCAAACACGTCGGACGGCGGCCGGCAGATGCCGGTGTCGGTAGCCAGCAAGGCGAGACACCCCTGTCCCTTGTCGGACCATCATACGAAAAATATTACCCGCGTAAGGTGTGCGTAAGGTCACTGCTTTACGCATCCGCTTATTCACGTTGATTTCGCGGGCAGTACGCCTGGCGCCGTATGCAAAGCATGGCGAACGCGACGAAGTGAGCGCCCATGTCCCAGCCAGTGAGTGCACTTGCGGTTGGCGGCAAGCGATCGGGACCGGTGCGGCGCGCTGATGAGGTCGGGTCCGGATTCCCGCGTTTCACGCCGATCTTTTGCATAGACAGAGCAATCGCGCGCCATGCATGACGCAAAATCACGACCGGCGTGACGAAGCCCGCCGGCGCGGCGGCGTTTCAGGCCGGACGCTCCGGCTCGCCCGTGCTCAGCTCGACCCAGTCGAGCTCGGCCTCGACCTGCCGGAACGCATCGTCGCCGATCGCACCGGACAGGCGCAGGTCCTGCACCGCGTGGCGGGACTTCGCCACCAGGCAGCGGCGCAGCACGTTGTCTTCGTGGCCGCCGGGGGCGCGGCCGCGTTCGACGTTCTCCAGCGCCGCGGCAAGTTCGGCGCGCACGCGCATCGATGCCGGCGTCGGATCCGCGGGCAGCTCGTCCATCGCGGCGCGGATCGCGGTGGCTCGCGCCAGTTGCAGTTCGCGCTGCACGGTGCCGTCCGACGGCAGGCGCACCAGCTTCAGCAGCGGGCCCAAGGTCAGGCCCTGGATCACCAGCGTGCCCAGCACCACCACGAAGGCGGTCAGCTGGATGAAATCGCGATACGGAAATCCCACCGGCAGCGCCATCGCCGCGGCCAAGGTGACGATGCCGCGCATGCCCGACCAGCCGATCACGGCCGCGCCCTTCAAGGTGGCCGGCGGCCCGGGCTTGCCGGACTGGCTGCGGCGCAGGCTGTTGAGGCGCACCAGCAGGTGGTGCACGAACACCCACGCCAGGCGCACCCCGATCACCACCGCCAGGATCACCATGGCCATGCCCAGCGAGTGCAGCCGCTCGCCTGCGCTCGACCTCTCCAGGATCGGACCCAGCTGCAGGCCGACCAGGGTGAACGCCAGCACGTTGAGCACCACGGTCGCCGTTTCCCAGATCGGGAACGACGCGGTGCGGATATGCGTCTGCATCGGCCGCGTGCTCAGCCGCGACATGGTCAGCGCGAAGGTCACCACGGCCACGATCGGCGACAGCCGCAGGCGCTCGCTGAGCAGCCAGATGCCGAAGGTCAGGCCGAACTGGAAGATCACCGCGCTGGGCGCTTCCTCGAAATGCCGCATGAAGCGGGTGATCGGCCAGGTCAGCGCCAGGCCGAACAGCACGCTGCCGAACACCACCAGGACGAACATCGGCAAGGCATCCGCCGCGTGAAATCCGCCCGCCGCCACCGCACTCACGGCAAGGCGATAGATCAGTAGCGCCGACGCGTCGTTCAGCAGGCTCTCGCCTTCCAGCACCATGCGCATGCGCAGCGGCACCGGCAGCCGGCGCAGGATCGCGGTGGCGGCCACCGCGTCCGGCGGCGCCAGCAGCGCACCCAGCGCGATGGCGGCCGCCCACGGCATATCCGGAAACAGCCAGCGGGCCGCCAGCGCCACCGCCACCGTGGTGAGCACCACCGCCACCAGCACCAGCGACAGCACCGGCAGCCACATCGCGCGCAGGTCGCGCAGCGAAGTGTCGAAGGCGGCGTCCATCAGCACCGGTGCGACGAACAGCACCAGCACCAGGTCGGGCGGGAATTCCAGCTTCGGCGGATCCGGCAGGCAGGCCAGCAAGGCGCCGCCCACCGCCAGCAGCACCGGATAGGGAATATTGATGCGCTTGGCGAACGAGGAGACAACCGCTGCGCCGAGCAGAAGCACCAGGATGGTTTCGAAGACCTGCATGGGCCGGGACTCTACATCACCAGCCACCGCACCCGCCGCTTTACGCTCCGGCCTTGCGCGCCTTGCCGCGGCTGCGCCGCACATTGGCCAGGGAGTCGCCGATCATGGCGTGCACGGCCGCGTGCGCCAGCTTGGGCTGCTTGCGGCGGATCGCCTCCAGCACCTTCTGGTGGTGCGGCAGCGAATAGCGGAAATCGGTGGCGTTGCGCGCGGACAGCACGAAGAAGGTGCCCAGCGCAGTATCGATCACCGCGAACAGCGAGGACAGCAGCTCGTTGCCGGTGGCCTGCAGCACGGCTTCGTGGAAGCGCAGGTCGGCTTCGGCCCAGGCCTCCAGTGTCTGCGCCGCGTCCATCGCCTCGTAGGCGGACTGGATCTCGGCCAGCTGCGCATCGGTGCGGCGGCGCGCCGCGGCGGCCGCAGCCGCCGGCTCGATGACTTCGCGCATTTCCACCAGCTTGTCGATGAAATCGTCGGTGGGCATGGAAGCGCAGCGCCAGGCCAGCACGTCGGCGTCGAGCTGGTTCCAGTGGCGCGGCTCCTGCACGCGCGCGCCGACGCCGGCGCGCGATTCGATCAGGCCCTTGGCCGACAGCACCTTCATCGCCTCGCGCAAGGCGGTGCGGCTGACCTTGAGGCTTTCGGCCAGGGTCTCTTCGCGCGGCAACACCTCGCCCGGCTTGACCTGGCCGCTGACGATGCGCTGGCCGATCTCCTGCATCACGTGTCCGTACAGGTTGCGAACGGGGTTCGGCTTCCTCATGGAGGGCGCGTCCTTGGCGGGGTGGCAATGGTGTATGGCGGCGCGATCTTGCCAACTTTTTGCGGCACCCGCGACCGGCGTAGGTTGGGGTGAGCGCAGCGAACCCCAACAGCCAGGTCTTGGCAGGTGCCATGTTGGGGCTCGCTGCGCTCACCCCAACCTACGCCAACGTCGGCGCCGGATGGCCGGCCGGCTTACATCGCCGAGATCCGGTACATCACCGTCGCATGCGGCTCCAGCTTCACCTTGATGGAGCCGTCGCCCTGCGCATCGGCGTGCTTCCACAGATCGCGCATGCGGTACTTGCCGGCCTTCAGCCCCACTTCCCGGGCCGTTACCGCCACGTCCTGCGCGGCATCGCCTTCGTTGAACACCGCCACCGCACTGCTGCCATCCTTCAGCGGCTTGACGATCACATGGATGCCCTTGGCATCGCGCACCTGCTTGCCCTGCTTGCCCAGCGGGTCCTGGTCCACCGCAATCACGTCCTTGTTCAAGAGGATTTCCAGCGCGGACGGGCTGATCTTGCGAAGGTCCGTGCCGATCAGCAGCGGCGCGGCCATGATCGACCACAGGCTGAAGTGCGAGCGGTACTCCACGTCGGTCATGCCGCCGTTGCCCACTTCCAGCATGTCAGGGTCGTTCCAGTGGCCGGGGCCGGCATAGGCGTCGAGAACCACGTTCTCCTTGAAGATCTTCAGCATCGAGTCGTACTTGTCGCTGATGTCGCCGGTGGTGCGCCACGACGAGGCGCCGACAGCCGGGTCGGTGCCCCACAGCCAGGCCTTGTTCTCGCCCCACTCGCACAGGCTGTAGAAGATCGGCCGGCCGGTGGCGCGCAGCGCTTCGCCCATGGCGGCGTAGCGCTCCTTGGCGGGCTTCTTCTCGTTATTGCAGTTGTCGTACTTCAGATAGTCCGCGCCCACGGAGGCGAAGAATGCCGCGTCCTGCTTCTCGTGGCCCAGGCCGCCGGGGAAGCCGCGGTTGGCCTGGTGCGGTTCGCAGGTGTTGGTGCCGGCGCTGGAATACAGGCCGAAGGCGAAACCCTTGGAGTGCACGTAATCGGCCAGCGCCTTGATGCCGTGCGGAAAGCGCTTGAGGTTCGGCTGCAGGTTGCCCTGCTTGTCGCGCTGCCAGTCGGCCCAGCAGTCGTCGAGGTTGATATGGCGATAGCCGGCGTCGCGCAGGCCGCTGCTGATCATCTTGTCCGCCACGCCGCGGATCATGTCTTCGTTGAATTCGTCGCGGCAGTGGGTGGAATTCCAGTTATTGAAGCCCATCTGCGGCACGGCCGCGCTGGACCATTCCGGCTTGACGTCCTCGGCCGACGCCGCCGTGGCGAAGCTCACGGCGACACAGATGGCGAGGCGGGTCATCGTTGCGGAAAACACTTTCATCGACTCTCTCCAGGCGGCATTCAAAAAAACGACGGGCGGCGCGCAGAAACCTGGGGGAGGCGCGCCGCCCGTCCGGGGAAACTCGCTGCGAAGCTCGGATGGTGCTGGGCGGGTGTTCGAACCGTGCTGCTCCGTCGCGCATCGAGCGCGACGGGCTCAAGTCGTTGTACTCCCCTGACGTCCCCAGATAGTCAGTTAATCATACAAATATGAGCGAGGCCCGAATCATTGGTTGGGCATGCCCATGAGATCAAGCTGCGATGCAACATCCGCATGCAATGGCTTGTGTTCGCGGCAGGAATCGCTGGTCGGATCACATGCAGTCGATGAAAATTAGACGTCCAAATCGACGGGCATGGGGCAGGATTGGATCGCGTATCGACGATGGAGCGCTGCATGGCTTTGCCATTTTTCACGATTGGCCATTCCAACCGGAGTCTTGCGGACTTCATCGCGCTGCTGCACGAAAACGAGGTGGGCCTGATGGCGGATGTCAGGGCGTTTCCGCGCTCGCGCACCAACCCATCATTCAATGACGACGTGCTGCCAGCGTCCCTGGCGGCCGAAGGCATCGCCTATCGGCACCTGGCCGAACTCGGCGGCCGGCGGCGCAAATCCGAAACGGTGCCGGTCGAGACGAATGGCTACTGGACACACCAGAGCTTTCACAACTACGCCGACTATGCCTTGACCCATGTCTTCCAGGTCGGGCTGGAAACGCTGATCGGCCTGGGCCGCGAGCAGCGCTGCGCCGTGATGTGTTCGGAAGCGGTGTGGTGGCGCTGCCATCGGCGCATCGTCACCGATTACCTGCTGGCGCGCGGCGAAACGGTGTTGCATATCCTGGGGCCAGGGCACGTGGAAACTGCCGAGCTTACCGAGCGTGCGAGACCGCATGCGGACGGCGCCGTGACGTATCCGCCGGCGGGTGATTTGTTTGCTTAGAGGTGTAGCGAAGAGGGCTTGTTGCGAGCCTCAGCTCAGCGCTCCGGCCGGCCCCTCACCCCGACCCTCTCCCCGGAGGGGAGAGGGGGATGTAGCGTGAGGCGATAATCGAACGAAGAGCGTGCGGCGCAGCCGCGGCGTTCCACTGGTGCGCTTCTGCTCTTGATCTACCGGGTCCCCTTGGCGCCGGCGGTGAGGGCGCCAAGCAGGGTGCCCTCTCTTTTTGGTTACTTTTTCTCTGGGCACGCAGAGAAAAAGTAACTCGCCCCGCGGCAGCGGGGCGAAACACTCGCCAACGGCGAGACACCCAAGCGCCAACGCAACATCAAGCGACACCGCCACTGGATGACAGGTTGCGAGAAACTTGGGGGTAGCAAAAAAAGACGCCCAGGCGCGAGCGGAGAAAACAGGGACGGACGTCTCCCCCACCATGCCCCCTCGCGCAGGCATGGCGCCCGGGCATCAAGCTCGCTCAGTAATAGCCGACCACGTTGAGGAACACGCCCTTATAGCGGTAGCCCAGCTTGGTCATGTCATCGTTGAAATCAGTGAAGTTGTAACCCAGCCCCATGCGGAAATGCTTGCTGACGTCATAGTCCACGCTGGCCAGCCAGCCCTTGCGGGTGCCGCCCTCGGACGCGCGCAGCACGCGGTACTCGCCCATCACGCTGAACCCGCCCATCACGTAGCGGCGCGCCTGCCCCGCCAGCATCGTCGCCCGGTTGTCGTACCACGCCCCGGTGCCGCGGCCCTCGCGAGCCTCGCCTTCGCGGGTGGCCAGCTTCGCCGCGAACTCCCACTGCGTATCCAGCCGGTACACACCTTCCAGCGAGAACACGCTCGAACGCTGGTCGTAGTAGCTGTCGGACTCGGTCTGGCCCGGCGAGGACAGGTCGTACAGGTAGGTGTACTTGCCCAGCACCGTCCAGCGCACGCTGTTCCACGGACGCCAGGCGAAACCGACATTGGTCTCGTTGAAGCGCGCGTTGTTGCTCGGGTCCACCTTGTCGCTGGTGCGCGACCAGTTGATGCGGCCGGCCACCTGCCACGACTCGTTGATCTTGTAGCTGATCCGGTGCGTGGTGACCCACTGGTCGCGCTGCTCGGCGCCGCGGTCGCGGCGGTATTCCAGCTTGCTGGCCCAGCTGGTGGAGGCGTCGGTCAGGCCGGCGTTGAGGCTGCCCGCATGGCGGTTGACGCGCCCTGCCCCGCTGGCCGCATCGAGCTGGCCATCCTGCAGGGTGAAGCCCAGCGTCCAGCCCAGGCTCGGATAGAAATCCATGCCGAAGGTATGGCCGATGCCGGTGTCCGGGCCGGATTTCAGCCACTGGCTCTCGTTATAGAGGTTGGTCTTGTCCGTCACGCGCCAGCGCTGGCCCAGGGTCAGGCCGTCCGGTGCCTGCGACAGCAGGCTGGAATCGTTGTACAGCGCGGTGCTGTCCACCGAATAGGTGTACGCGCCATACAGCGAGTGATCGGGATTGAGGCGGTACTCGCCGTTGACCTGCGCCGCATTGCCGCGCGAACCGCGCGTGACTTCCGCCCCCGCATTGGACAGGTCGCCGAACTGGTACTTCGCGCCCACGGTCACCGCATCGTTGGTCGGATACGCGCCGTTGTCGTTGTTCAACGTCACCTGCCCCGTGGCATACACATCGAGCGAGCTGCCGATGCGCTGCGTATAACCGAGGGCCGCCAAGGTGCCGGTGCCGCTGCGCAACTGGTAGGTCTCGGTGACGCGGCGGATCTCCGCGATCAGGTCCGACTTCTCCGCCAGCTGCCAATCCAGCTGCACCTGTCCCTGCTCCAGCGCATCGTTACCGCGCTTGGCATAGCTGTAGCGCCCGGACAGGCGCAGGCCGTCCTGGATCTGCCCGGCGAACTCCGCGCCGTATTCCTTGACGGCCAGGCCCTGGTCGGCACGCGCCACCGAATAGCCGGCATCGACGTCGCGCCACCATGCACCCACCGTCCACTCGCGCGCGCTCCAGCCCAGTTCGCGCAGATCCGCGTGCGCATCCACCGCCGCGGCATTGCCGCCGCGGCTGCCCGATGTCACGGGATTGGTGCGGATAAAGCTCAGGCCGCCGTTGTCCGAGTAGTAGATCGGCGCCACCGCGGCATCGCTGTGCGAGCGCTCCACTTTCAGATAGGTGCCGCGCCCCGCCTGCAGCGTGACGTCCGCGCCCTTCAGCGAGTAGTCGTCACTCGAACGGCCTTCGTCGACATAAGTGCCGCCCACCGCCACGTGCTCGCCGAACCAGTGCTTGGCGCGGATGCCCGCGGTGACGTCGTTGCTGTCGAAACCGCTGGGCACGTACTCGTAATCGGCCAGCAGGTGATTCTCGTAGCCGCCCTGCGGGCGATCGCGGAACAAGGTGCTGACATTGGCCTGGGCGATCTGCGCCAGCGGCCGGGTCAGCAGCAGGCGGCCCTGCATCTCGTTGATGTCGTAGTCGACGCCGCGCACCAGGGTGACGCGCGACACCACGCTGCCGGTGGCCGGATCGCGCACTTCCAGCACCACCTGGTCCGAACCCGGCAGGATGTCGGTGTTGCGCAGGTAGTACAGGCTGCCGCCGGTGCCGAGGAACTCGGTATGGCCCAGCACCGTCTGCGCCTGCGACGCGAACGCCTTCAGCAGCGTGTTCGGATCGCCCAACGGCGTGGCTTCGCGGCTGCGCCAGTCGATCGCCGCACCGTACAGGCTGCGCACGTACTGCGCGTACTGCGTGCCGGTGAAGCCGGTCTGGTAGTTGCCCCACAGCGCCTGGCTCTTGTCCCAGTCCAGGCGCAGGTACAGCTTGCCCTGGGTGTCGATGTCGCGGTACGTGGTCGAGTCGTCGCCGTACACCGGGTAGTACATGTTCGGATCGAGGCGGCGGAACACGTCCTTCGGATCGGCCTTGAAGAAGCCGTTGAACAGGCTGCCCGTGTTGCGTTCCGTGGTGTCGGCCTGGGCGGTGAACAGATAGCGCCCTTCCAGCTTGCCCTTCATATAGAAGGCCAGGCGCCCTTCGTCGAGGAAGCCGTCGCGGTAGCGCGGATCCACCGTCAAGGCGGAAGCACCCGTGCCGCTGACCGAACTCTTCGACGCGGTGAGGTCGGCAATCGCCACCGCGAACAGATAGTTGTCGCGCACATTCACCGCCAGCGGATAGTGGCTGGCAGCACCGCCCGCGCCGCGCAGGGCGACGTCGAGCGTGTGCGACCCCGTCGGCAGCAGATACTCGGCGACGAACTTGCGCTGCTGGTCCACCGGCACGCTCTGCCCGGCGATGGTCACGGCGTACTGGTCCGGCACGTTCTGCCCGTAGACCCGCACGCGCGAACCGCGGATGGCGATGTTCTGCCGCCGCAGCGCATTGCCGCCGAAGGTGCTGTCGAGCAGCTCGCGGTCCTCCAGCTGGCTCGCGCTCATCGAGCGCAACTCACCGGTGGCGCCCTGCCGGCGCTGCTCCAGCGAGCGCTGCCGGTCTTCCGGCCGCACCAGCTGCAAGCTGCGCGGATAGGTTTCATCCACGCTGCCGTCCTCGCCCCAGGCGCGCAGCACGTAGCTGAGTTGCTGGCCCGCCTGCAGGGAGATGCCGGCCGGCAGCTTGCCGTCCCAGCTCGCCTGCACCACCGCGCCGGGAGCGACGTCCACCGTTGCCAGCGGTGCGGTCAGGTTGGTGTCGTCGCTCCGGTAGATGCTGATCTGCATCTTGCGGATGAACGCGTCGTAGTTGCTGTACACCTGGAAGCGCACGGGCTCGGTGACCTGGCCGTGCTCGAACGCGGCCACCGCGCTGCCCTGCACATTGAGCAGGGGCGAGGTCAGCGCCGGATCCTCGGTGGCCCAGATCAGGCCGCCGTTGGGCAGATCCAGGCTGTAGCGGCCGCGCGCCGCCGGTGCGCTTTGCGCGGCGGTGGTGGTGGTGGCAATGGCAGCGGCGTTAGCCGACTGCGCCTGGGCGGGCGTCCAGGCGCCCGCGATGAGCACGCCGAGAATGGCGGCGTCCAGCGTCCTGATCTGCATGGTCCGGTTGGCCTTGGTCGGAGAGTGAGAGCGGCGGGCGTTCATGGCTGCCCTCCCGTCTGCTGGTCGCCACGCGTGGCGGCGCGCTCCGGTGGTCCACCCGGCTGCTCGTTCTGCGGCGCCGGCAAGGTCTGCACCGGCAGCTTCACGCCGAAGTCGAAGCGCGCCGGAATACCCTGGGTAATGCGCTTCACCTGCGGGTTCGGCGTGGTGAACTCGCTGTCCGGCGGCAGCGTGGCCGCGTCGACCTTCATGATGAAGTTGCGGCCGCGCGCCATGTTCGGCACGTCGATGCCTTCCAGGTGGAAGCGGCCGTAGGCGTCGGTCTCGATCAGGTTGCCTTCCACCGTGCCGATGCGCACGCCGGGAATGCCGCGCTCGTCGACGCCGCGGTTGACGATCACGTAGTCCACGCGCAGGTTGCCGTCCGCTTCGGTGCTGACGCGGCGTTCCACCGTCAGCTTCTCCGCGGAATGGCCCGAAGCCGCATCGCCGCTCAGCGCCGTATCGCTCTGGCCGCCGCTGCGCAGGCGCACCGTGGTGCCTTCCGCGCTGGTCAGCTGGAAATCGCCGGTGAACTCGGCACGGCGCAGGCGCTGCGAGATCACGATGCGGCGCAGGTCTTCCGGCTGCGCCACCGTATCGCGGCCGCGCAGCGAACCCAGGGCGATGCCATGCAGCAGCGGCGCGCTCGCATCCGCCTCCGGCTGCGGGCCCTGCCCGCGGTCCACCGTGGTGGAACCGGCGATGTACGCGCCCGGGGCGAAGCCGCCCTGCACGCGCAGGCCGTCGGCGGTGGCGCTGGCCTGCCAGCCGTCGCCGTTGCGGTCGTCGAACACGGTGCCGAAGGCGCGGCTGTCCTCGAACAGCGGATCGGCATCGCGCTGCACCTTGGCCTGCGCCACGTTGCTGGTGAGCACGCCGTTGAGCAGCATCTGCGCGGTGTTGACGTACTCGCCGCGGGCCGACGCGCCGGGACCGACGCGCATCAGATACACCACCGTGATGCTCTTGCCGGCGCCGACGTCGATGCCTTCGACGCGGATCGGACTGCTGCCGGCCAGGCGCCCGCCGGAGTTGCCGACGTTGAGCGAATCGGCCACCAGGGTGAAGCCCACCGGCGGGGTATCGGCCAGCACCGCCTGGTGCACGTCGGCCTTGCCGGTGTTCTGGATGGTCAGCGTGTAGCGCACCACGTCGCCCACCTTCACCGTCTGCGGCGTGGCCTGCTTGCTCACGTGCAGCAGCGCATCGTCGCTCACCGCCAGGGTGATCGAGGCCGTGCTGCAGTTGGTGCGCAGCAGCGTGTCGCAGATGCGGTAGCTCAGCGTGTAGGTGCCGCGCGCGGTGCCCGCCGGCACGATCACGCTGCCGTCCGGGCCGATCGAAGCGCCCTTCAGGCCGCCGTTGTCCACCAGGGTGGTGATCACGCGGCCGGGATCGCCGATGACCGCGCCGCCCTGGGTGTCGTTGCCCAGCACCTTGCCGGGCGTGCCGCCGGTGGCGCCGTTGACCGGCGTGGTGCGGTAGTCGTCGTTCACCGCCTGCAGCGGCAGCGAGACCACCGCTACCGTGGCGACGGCGCTCTTGCAGTTGGCCGGATTGAGCTTCTCGCAGATTCGATAGGTGATGGAGTACGTGCCGGCCGGCGTGCCCGGAGCGACCGAGACCTGGCCGGTGGCGGGATCCAGCTGCACGTTCGGGTTGCTCGCCGGCGTGGTCACCGTGAGGTTGACGTTGGCCGGCGTGGCCTTGGCGCCATCGAGCGTGTCGTTGTCCAGCACATTGCCCGCGTTCGGCTTGCCGGCGCCGCCGTCGATGCCGGTGTAGCTGTCGTCGGTGGCGGCGATCTTGCCGGCGGCGACCGTGACGCTGGCCGTGGCGGAACTGCAGTTGCCGGGATTGAGCTTTTCGCAGATCTGGTAGGTGATGGTGTACGTGCCGGCCGGCGTGCCCGGGGCCACCGAGACATTGCCCGTCGCCGGGTCCAGTTTGACGTTGGGGTTGCCCGGCGGGGTGGTGACCGACACCGTCACCGTCGACGGCGTGACCTTCGTGCCGTTGAGCGTGTCGTTGTCCAGCACGTTGCCGACCGACGGATTGCCGTTGCCGCCATCGATGCCGGTGTAGTTGTCGCCGGTGGCGACGATCTTGCCGGCGATGACGGTGACGTTCGCCGTCGCGGTGGCGCAGTTGGCCGGGTTGAGCTTCTCGCAGATCTGGTAGCCGATGCTGTACGTGCCGGCCGGCGTGCCCGGTGCGACCGAGACCTGGCCGGTGGCCGGATCGAGTTTCACGTTCGGGTTGCTGGCCGGCGCCGTCACCGTCAGGTTGACGGTGGACGGAGTGGCCTTCACGCCGTCGAGCGTGTCGTTGTCCAGCACGTTGCCGGCGTTCGGCTGGCCCACGCCGCCATCGATGCCGGTGTAGGCGTCATTGGTGGCGACGATCTTGCCGGCGGCGACGATCACGCTGATCGTGGCGCTGGCGCAGCTGGCGGGGTTGATCTTGTCGCAGATCTGGTAGCCGATGGTGTACGTGCCGGCCGGCGTGCCCGGCGCCACCGAGACATTGCCGGTGGCCGGATCCAGCTTCACGTTCGGGTTGCTGGCCGGCGTGGTCACCGTCACGTTGACGGTGGACGGCGTGGCCTTGGCGCCGTTGAGCGTGTCGTTGTCCAGCGCATTGCCCACCGACGGGTTGCCCGCGCCGGAAACGCCGGAGTAATTGTCGCTGCCCGCGGTGATCGGGCCGGCCACCACCGTGGCGGTCGCGGTGGCGGTGGCGCAGTTGCTCGGGTTGAGCTTTTCGCAGATCTGGTAGCCGATGGTGTACGTGCCGGCCGGCGTGCCCGGAGCGACCGACACTTCACCGGTCGCCGGATCGAGCTTCACGTTCGGGTTGCTGGCCGGCGAGGTGACGCTCAGCGTGACCGTCGAGACCGCCGCCGCGCTGCCGTTGAGCGTGTCGTTGCCCAGCACGTTGCCGACGTTTGCATTGCCGAGGCTGCTGTTGATGCCCGTGTAGTTGTCGTTGGCCGCGGCGATCTTGCCGGCGGCGACGGTGACGCTGGCCGTGGTGCTGGCGCAGTTGCTCGGGTTGAGCTTCTCGCAGATCTGGTAGGTGATGGTGTAGGTGCCAGCGGGCGTACCCGGGGCGACCGACACTTCGCCCGTCGCCGGGTCGAGCTTCACGTTCGGGTTGCTGGCCGGCGTGGTCACCGTCAGGTTGACGGTGGACGGGGTGGTCTTCACCCCATTGAGGGTGTCGTTATCCAGCACGTTGCCGGCATTGGCCTGCCCCACGCCGCCGTCGATGCCGGTGTAGCTGTCGGGCGTGGCGGCGATCGCTGCCGCGCCCACCGTCACATCCGCTTCGGCGGTCGAACAATTGGAGGCCTGCGCGGCATCGCAGATGGTGTACGGAATCTTGTAGGTGCCGGCCGGCGTGCCGGGCTTCACCGTGATGGTGCCGTCGCCATTGAGGGTGAAGCCGCCAGTGGCCGGCGGATTGCCGACACTGCCCCAGCTCAGCGTCACCTGCCCCTTGGCGGTGCCGATGGCCGGACCGGTGGTGGTGCCGAACTGGTCGTTGCCGACCACGTTGCCGGTGCTGCCGCCATTGGCGCCGTTCGGCACGTTGTAGCTGTCGTTCTTCGCGGTGATCTGCACGTCGCCGACCGGCGTATCGGTGGTGCCGGTGGACGTCACCGGCGAACCGCCGCCCGGCGGCGTGCCGGTGACGGTGGCGACGTTGTGCAGCGCCACGCCGGCATCCACGTCGGCCTGCTTCACCGTATAGACGAAACTGCCGCAGCTGGCGCTCTTGCCCGGATCGATCGAGGCCGGCGAGCACGCCAGCGCGGTGCCGCCGGCCATCGGGTCGGATACGGTCAGGCCATTGAGCGTGAGATTGCCGCTGTTGGTGGCGGTGATGGCGTAGCTGATGGTTTCGCCGACGTCCGCCTTGCCGTTGCCGTTGGTGTCGTTGAGCGTGGCGGTCTTGCTCACCTGCAGCGCGGGCGTGCCCTGCACCGTGGTGGTGGCGGTCGACGTGTTGTCGCCAGTGTCGGCGCTGGGCTCGCCCACCGTGG
The DNA here is from genome assembly GCF_012275375.1 of Dyella sp. SG609. Taxonomy (GTDB): domain Bacteria; phylum Pseudomonadota; class Gammaproteobacteria; order Xanthomonadales; family Rhodanobacteraceae; genus Dyella_D; species Dyella_D marensis. The sequence continues at coordinate 181,270 of NZ_JAAZQJ010000007.1, forward strand.
TATCGGTGGAAGCCAGCTTGACGTTGGCGGTATTGCTCAGCGTGCCGATCAGGCTGACCGGCGCGGTGGCATTGATGGTCACCACCACGCTGCTGTTGGCGGGCAGGCTCTGTACCGCCCCGGTGACCGTGTAGCCGGCGGCATCGCTGCCGGTGACATTCACGCCGAGCGCGCCGCACACCGCGCCGTTGGTGGCGCTGCCGCAGCTCACGCCGCCGGCGCTGACGCCGGTGATGCCCACCGGCAGGGCGTCGGTGAACACCGCGCCGGTGGCCGTGTGCGTGCCGTTGTTGCTGATCGCCAGCGTGTAGCTCAGCGGCTGGCCGGCCTGCACGGTGGCGGGCGCGGTCTTCACCAGTTTGAGGTCCGCGATGCGCGGGATATTGGTGAGCGTGCAATCCACGCGGTCGCCCAGCTGTTGCAGGTCGACCTTGGGCGGGTTGGCGGGATCGAACGTGCCGGTGGGCAACACCGTTGCCGAGCCCGGGTTGCCATTGGTGCAGACAATATTGCGGTCGTACTGGTCCAGCGTGGACTTGCTGCCCGGCGCCATCTCCTCCTTCAGCGTGATCACGTTGCCCGGCATGGTCGCCTGGCCGCTGATGTAGGCGTAGTTGCCGGTGGCCGCGCCGGTGGTGGAGGTATTGATGATCTCCTGGCCCTTCACGTTGATCACGCGATAGGTGAACTGGTCGCTGGCGTCCAGGCGGCCATTCGGCAGCGCCTTGCGCAGGCGCACGCCGCCCCAGCGCACGCCGAAGGCGAAGCCCTGCAGGCTGCTGGCATTGGTGTGCACCTGGCCCATCACGGTGAACGGCGAGCCGGTGCGCGTGGTCGAGAACACCACGGCGTTGGCGGTGCCGCTCTTGCCGACCATGCGGATGCAATCGATCATGCCGGCGCAGGCCGAGGCCGGCGTGTTCGGCACGCCCGCGCTGCCCGGCGCGCCATAGGTGAGGTTGTTGGCCGCGGATGCGCCCAGCCATTCCACCAGGTTGAACGTGCTGCCGCCGGAGACCACGCCGAAGTCGAGATACTCGTTGCTGTTGGTGCTTTCGCCGTCGGCGACCACCATCTCGAACGCGTTGGTGCTCTCCACCCCGCTGGGGCCGAACAGATGGATGTCGCGCAAGGCCACCGTGGTGTCGTTGGCGACAGTGCCGGTGTTGGTGTACAGCGCAGCGGTATTGGGCTTGTAGATGGTGTAGTAGCCGGTGCTGCCGCTGAACTGCGAGCCGGTCCAGCTCGGCGCCTGCACACCCTTGAGGCCCGCGCTCGAACCCACGTTGCTGACGTCGACCGTAAAGGTCATGGTCGAGCCATCGGGCAGGTTGAACGTCAGCGGCGTCGAGCCATTGGCATTCAAGGTGACGCCGTCGAGCTGCAGCCAGCAGATCTCGTCGACGTGCGCGCCCTTGGAGTTGGGATCGGCCATGCGGCATTCGTTTGCCTGCGCCACTTTCGGCATGGCCATGCCCAGCAGCAGCAGCGCCAGCAAGGCGAAGAGCTTCTGGTACAGCGTCGCCCTGGCGCGTGTCCCTGTCCCGCGATAACTACCCGGCAAAGCGGACATATCCGTTCACTCTCATGCTCGTGGCGTCCCGCGCGGCGGAACGGCCTGGTCGGAAAGTGGCGCAGCCGTACCCGCTCCTCCGGTGCGCGGAGAAGTGCATGCAGACGGCGAAAAGCCCCTGGCCGCCGCTGCTGAAAAGCAGGACGGTTGCGCCCTTGTGGCGGCTAGAGATGGGGTGAGGAGGTGTCGGCGGCAGTCCCTGCAGCTGCCGTCACGACCTCAGCGCGAAAGCCTTGCTGACGACACCGGTTACCCCCTTTGGCGGCGGCTCCGCGACGCTACGCGGCAGCCAGGCCAATGTCGGCATTTCCCATCGATGCCGAATCGGTGTCGTCAGCGGCGCGGATCGTAAGCTTGCCGCGGGAAGGCGTGGAAGGTGGTGCTGCGGGAACTTGCGTATTGCACGGCGGGACGTGCCGCCGCCGCGCCAAAACTTTGGCGTGCCGCAGTTGGCACGGGAGGGATGGGGAAAAGGGCTTTTTCAGCGGAAAAACCGGCGTCGCTGCAGTTGGCGACGATTTTGCCGAAGCGGCTGCGCCGGGTTGGCGTGGCATGCGGCAAAGCTTGCGGACGGCGCAGGAAAGCGGCGTGCGTCGTACTGAAGCGCATTTTGGCAGCCGCTTCAATCGCGTGGCGAGCAAACTGTGAACCAGCTCGCGCAGATGCTTGCGCGAAGCTGGCGCGCTATTCGCTGGTCGCCAGCTCGTCGCTGTGCGAGGCCTTGCGGAACTGGTTGGGCGTCACGCCCATGCGTTCGCGAAACGCCGTGATGAAGTTGCAGGAACTGCGGAAGCCCACGCTCTCGGCGATGTCCTGCAGGCCCAGCGAGGTTTCGGTCAGCAGCTCGCGGCCTTTGCGCAGGCGCTCCTCGCGGATCCAGGCGAACACGGTGGTGCCCATGTGCTGGCGGAAGATCGCCGAGAGGCGCTTGTCGTGCGTGCCCACCTTGCGCGCGATCTCTTCCAGCGGCGGCAAGGCCGCCAGCTGCTCGCGGATCAGCCGCACGGCGGCGCGCAGGGTGATCTCGTCGTGCGACAGGAAACTCTCGGCATCCGCCGGCGCCGCCGCATGCGCGCGCGGCCCCAGCCGCAGGTGGATGCGCACGCGGGCCAGCACCTCGTCGGGGTGGCTGGGCTTGAGCACGTAGTCGACGCCGCCGTGGGTCAGGCCTTCGAGGCGCTCTTCCAGCGCGCCGGCGGAGCTCAGGAAGATCACCGGCACGTGCTGCGTGCGCGGGGCTTCTTTCAGCAGGCGGCAGGTGGCGAAACCGTCGAGCACCGGCATGCGCACGTCGAGCAGGATCAGGTCCGGCTGCAGCGCCATGGCGCGCTGGAAGCCCTGGCGTCCGTCGGTGGCCAGCGTCACGCGATAGCCCTCGCCCCGCAGCAGCTGCTGCAGGTGGCGAAGTTCTTCCGGCGAATCGTCGATCACCAGGATGTGCGGTGACGCCTGCGCTGGCATGTTTCCCCCTGTGGGCGGCCGAGGCCGCTGCCAACCGCCCGTGGCCATCCGGCCGCACGAGCGGAACGAGTATATAGCGGCTTCCGTTTCATCGTCCCCCCAGGCAAAACGGCGGTCCCCCCGGGCAAAGTCCACCCCGCCGGCGCGGTCCTAAGCTCCTCACCGTCGCCGCTCCGGCGCTGGCCTGGCCGCATCCGCACCATGCTCCTGACCGACAACCTCAACGACCTCTACCTGCTGACCCGCGTGATCGAGGCCGGCGGTTTCGCCGCCGCGGCCCGGCAGACCGGCATGACGCGCTCGCTGCTCAGCCGCCGCATCGTCGGGCTGGAGCAGCGGCTCGGCGCGCAGCTGCTGTTGCGCAACGCGCGCCACTTCGCCGTGACGCCGCTGGGCAACGAGGTGTACCGCCACGCCCTGCTGATGTGCGAGTCGGCGGAAGCGGCCATCCATGCGGTGCAGGACGCGGCCGGCAATCCCGGCGGCCGCGTGCGCATCGACGTGCCGGACCTGGCCGGCGACCTGCTGTCGCAGGCGCTGGTGGCAGTGTCCGCGCAGCACGAGCGCCTGCATCTTGCGCTGAGCATGAACGGCGGCGTCGAGGCCTTGCTGGCGCAGCGCGTGGACCTGGCCCTGCATATGGACGACAAGATGCCCGACCGCGGCGACATCGTGGCGCACAAGCTCTGCCACGTGCGCATGGTGACGGTGGGCAGCCCGCGCCTGTTCCGCCGCCTGGGTTCGCCGACGCATCCGGACCAGCTGGAAGACCGGCATTGCCTGGGTTATCCGAGCGCCGGCGGCTCGCGCCACTGGACCTTGCGCGGCGCGCGCGTGCGCAAGCCGGCGGGGCCGCTGAGCACGGGGCATCTGTCCACGCTGCTGGTGGCGGCGCGCGAAGGGGCCGGGGTGGCGCAGCTGCCGCTCTACGCCTGCGCGGATGACTTGAAGGCGAGCCGGCTGCAGCGGGTGTTCGAGGAGTTCGAGCCGGAGCCGACGCCCGTGCATCTGCTGAGCCTGTCGGGGATGGCGCTGACGGCGGCGACGCGCGGGGTGGTGCAGAGCCTGCGCAAGCAGTTGGCGTTGGCGCGGTTGCCGGGTGTCACGACAGGCGAGCATTAGCTCTGCTCCCTCTCCCCTCCGGGGAGAGGGCTGGGGTGAGGGGCCGGGCGGAGCGGTGAGCTGAGGGTCGCTACAAGCTCAAAAAGCTCTTCTTTTCTTCGTAGAAGCGTTGCCGCGAGCACCCGCCCCTCATCTGCCTGCCGGCATCTTCCTCGCTCCTCAAAGCCGCGCACATCCATGTGCGCTCCCCGCGTGCTCCCCGGAGGGGAGAAGAGTTGCGGATTCATGTTTCGCTGTTTACGCCCGACAGCAGGCGATCGACATGCTCCAGCAACTGCTTCCCGCTCGCCGGCTTGAGCAACGCATCGTCGAACGCCAGGCCATCCTCCGCACGCCGCGGCGGCAATGACGAATAGAGCAGGACCGGCACCGCCGCATATTCGCTGCGCAAGGCGCGCAACAACGCCCATCCATCCATTCCCGGCATGAACTGATCGGTCACCACCAGATCGATGGCCTGCTTCTGCAAGGCCGACAGCGCCTCTTCGCCCGACTCCGCCGGCACGCTCTCGAAGCCGAACCCGTCCAGCAGATCGCACAGCATGTCGCGGCTCTGCGGATGATCGTCCACCACCAGGATGCGCCGCCCCGCGCCGTCGATCTCGCCGCCGCCCTCGGCCGACAGCTCCTGATCCAGCTCGGCCTCTTCCGCCAGCGCCACGTCCAGCACGAAACCGAAGCGGCTACCGCCGCCGGGCGCGGCGTCGATATTCAGCCGGCTGCCCATGCGCCCCAGGAGCTGCGTGACGATCGCCAGCCCCAGGCCGTAACCGTCGTAATGCGCGGCATTGCCGCCGCGGGCGAACGGCTGCGCCAAGCGCTCGCGTTCGGAGGGCTCGATGCCGATGCCGCTGTCTTCCACCGCCACCTGCAATTGCACCCGGCCCGGCACGCTTGGCGCGGCGGTGACGGTGAGCTGGATATAGCCGTCGTCGGTGAACTTGGCGGCATTGCCGATCAGGTTGGCCAGCACCTGGCGCAGGCGGCGGAAATCCAGCCGGACCAGGGCGGGCAGATCCTCCGCATAGCGAGTGACGAAGCGGTTGCCGCGCCGCTCCGCCGGCAGCGCCGCCTGCTCGGCCACGCTTTGCAGGAAGGCGTGCAGATAGCCGGGCGCCTCCACCAGTTCCAGGTCGGTGAGCTCGTCGCGCGAGAATTCCAGCAGCTCGTCGATCAGGTCCAGCTGCTGCCGCGCGCTGCCTTCGATCAGCGCCGGATAGTCGCGCCGCCGGCTACCCTGCCGCCATTGCCGCACGCTTTCGATGATGCCCGCCAGCGGCGAGCGCAGGTCGTGGCTGATGCGCGCCAGCAGCATGCCGCGCGCGCGCATGGCGCTCTGCAGCTGCTCGGTGCGCACCGCCACCGCCTGCTCCAGCCGCTGCGCATGCTTGACCAGCACGCGCACGCGCCAGCGCCAGGCCAGCGCGAACGCGGCCAGCAGCAGCAAGGCCGCCGCGGCGAAGGCCGGCGTGCTGCGCCACCACGGCGGATTCAAGGTAAAGCCCAGGCTGATCGGCGCGGACAGGCGCCGCTGGTTTTCGTCGACCGCCTGCAGTTCGAAACGATAGGTGCCGGGTGGCAACGCGGCGTAGCGCACTTCGCGCGTCGATGCCTCCACCCAGTCGTTGTCGATATCGGACAGGCGGTAGCGGAAACGCACCGGGCTGCCCGAGCTGTTGCCCAGCACCGCGAAGCGCAACACCAGGGCGCCGCCCACGCCGAAGTCGGCTTCCGCCTGCTTACCCGCCAGCTCGTGCCCGTTGTAGAACGCCGAGACCAGCCAGGGATGCAGCTCGCGCGGCGCCAGCAGCTCTTCCGGTTTCAGCAGATGGGACAGGCCGATCGGCGTGCCGACCCAGACCGAGCCGTCCTCGTCGGCATGGAAGGCGCCATGATTGGTTTCGTCCCACAGCAGGCCGTCGCGCGAGGTCAGGCGCGTCCAGCGCTGCGCGTTCAGCACATCCACGCCGTTGTTGCCGCCCACCCACAGGCGGCCGCGGCGATCGGCGCGCAGGAAGTACACGCGCGAATCGGCCAGCAGCGGATCGTCCACCGGCGTGAGCGTCACGCTGTCCGCATCGCCGGCCGCGCCGCCGAGCAGGCCGGGCTGCAAGGAGCTGAGCCAGAGCCGGCCGTCCGGCGTGACGGCCACGTTCTCGTAGCCGCCGAGCGCTTCTTCCGGCGCCACCCTGACATGCGTCCAGCGGCCGCCGGCGAAACGGAACAGGCCGGCGCGGCAGGCTGCCCACAGGCGTCCCGCGCGATCTTCCGCCAGATCCGAGCACATCGAGGTGGGAATCAGATCCGGCGCCGCGCGCTCCATCCGGCCGGTCGCGCCGTCGAGCGCATAAAGGCCGCCGAGCGTGTAGGCCCAGAAGCGTCCGTGGCTGTCCTGGAACGCGCCGCGCACCAGGAACGGCAAGGTGGCGACCACCGTGGTCTTGCGGCTCCCCGGTTCGTAGCGCAGCACGCGGCCGTCGAACAGGAAGTACCAGACCGAGCCGTCCGCGGCCGACAGCACGGTGCGCGTCTGGTGCGGCGGCGCCACCGCCAGCGGCCAGGGCTCGGCATGGTCCTGCCCCGCGCCGATCACGCTGCCGCCCCAGTCGTCGGCCACCCACACCGCGCCGGAAGGCGCGCGGCTGATCGACCAGATCAGCGAACCGCTCAGCCCCTGCGCGGACGTCCAGTTTTCCACCGCGTCACGGCCGCTCCAGTGCAGCAGGCCGCGGCCGTAGGTGCCGATCCACAAGGTGCCGTCCTGGTCGACGCTCAGCGCCGACACGCCCACCTTGGGCAGGCCGTCGTCGGTGCCGAACAGCTCCCAGCGCTGGCCGTCCCAGCGCGCCAGGCCAGTGGAGCTTCGCGTCAGCACGCGGCCTTCGTGGTCCTGCGCGATATCGATGCTCGATGCCGCCACGTCCGCGCTGTTGCCCGGCATGTCGCGCGCGACGAACTGGTCGCTGCCGGGTGCGAGCATCCGCACCGTGTGGATGCCGCGCACCCACAGGCTGCCGTCGCGCGCGGCGAGGAAGCCCAGCCATTTGTCGGCCGGTACGCCGGCATCGGCGCCGTAGCGGCGCAGTTGTCCACCGCGCAGGCTGCACAGCTCGTCGCCGCAGCCGAACCAGGTGCTGCCGTTGGCATGGAAGACCGCGCTGACCTTGTCGAGTCCGGCAAAGGCCTGCCGCTGCGCCTCGCTGAAAGGCGCCGTCACGTTCCAGTGGCTGGCGCCATCGGGGCTGAGCAGCAGCAGGCGGTTGGCGCTGACCAGCCACATGCCGCCGGCATCGTCGGCCGCCAAGGTCTGCCCGCGATCGGCCAGCAGCGGCTTGCCTTCGGGGCGCACCCAGCCGAAGCGGCCGTTCTCGCGCAGCTGCAGGCCCGCGCGCGACCCGACCCACAGGCGTCCGCGCACGTCCTCGTCGAAGCTGATCACCTCCGAAACCTGGAAGCCCTGCTCCGCGCCGACCTGGCTGAAGGCCATGCCGTCGAAGCGGTACAGGCCTTTCTCCGTACCCACCCATACGAAGCCTTCGCGGTCCTGGTAGATGCGCACCACCGAGAGGCTGGTCAGGCCGCTGCCCTGGTCGTACAGGGTGAGCGGGAGCTGCGCGGCCTGCGCCAGGAGCTGCCATGCCAGCAGGCACAAGGCGGCCACGAGCTGGCATGCGCGCCGCGACGTGCATCGATGCGGGATCAGCGACTCGCCCCTGGTAAGAGTCACGGATAAAGCCTTTGGCGGGTGATGCGGTGAGCGGAGATGGCGCCCGGAACGAAAACCCTCGCTCCGTGGCCGGCGGAGTATAGGGGGTCGCACTTCCGGCGTGCCATGAAGGTACGACGGCGCGCAACCAGCTCGTCATCCCGGCGCAGGCCGGGATCCAATAGCGATAGCCTTTATCGAGTTATAGCGTTCGAGCGACGAGCTTTAGTGACTTCATGGCATGACCATGCCATGTCGCTGCTGGATGATTCGCTTCGCTCACCCCTTAGGGGCCGCCCTACGGGCGTTCTTCGCGCTACGCGCTCGTCCGGCCTGCGCCGGGATGACGAGCAAAAGTCAGTAGTCGTAGCTCACGCTCACGCGTACATAGCGCGGATCTTCCCGATACAGAGCCGTGCCGAACAGCGGGTTGGGCGAATACGGCGCCTGCTCGGAATTGGGCTGCAGGAAGGTCGGCCGCTGCTCGTTGAACACATTGAACACGTTGGCATTGAACGCCAGCCGCTTGGCCGCGAAAAGCGGGCGGTACGTCACGCCCAGATCCAGCTGATGCAGCCACGGCAGGCGGCCATGGCTGCCGGGCGGCGACGGCTGGCCATCGCAATAGTGGTAGGCATTGCCGTAACCCACGGGGTCGGTGTGATCCGGCCCGTAATAGCCCAGGCAGATGCGCGGATTGCCCGACTGCACGCTGAGGTTGGCGGACAACTGCCACTCCTGCGTCAGCTGGTAATAGCCGTAGAGCTTCAGCACGTGGGTGTGGTCGTTGTTCTGCGGCCCGTTGGTGTGCTCCATGATGGCGTAGTTGTCCCAGTCCTCGCTGGCCGAGGCGCCGCCTTGCAGCAGGTCCGAGCGCACCTGGCCTTCGGTATTGCCGTAGCTGCGCGAGAACACGTAGTCGAGCTTGCCGTACCAGGTGCCGTCGAACGGGTGCTCCAGGAAGGTTTCCAGGCTGTAGTAGCGGCGCTTCAGGCGATCGAAGCCCAGCTCCGCATTGCTCATGGGCACGCCGACCAGCTGCCCGCCGGTGGTGACCAGGTTGAAGGTGTTGGCGCGGCCAGGATTGATCAGGTAGCAGCTGTTGCTGGAGGCGATGTCGTAGCCCAGCGCCTGCGCCTTGTCCAACACCCGGTTGACGTCGCAGAAGTCGTCGATGGCATTGCGCAGGATGCGCTGGGTCAGCTTGGCGCCGTAGACCCAGGTGGAACCGGCCGCCTTGGTAAAGCCGAGGATGAATTCGTCCTGGTTTTCCGCCTTGATGCCCTGCGCGGTCACCGTGCGCGGGTCGGGCGGTATGCCGAAGGAGTTGTTCGCCGACACCGGGTTGGACATCACCGTCAGCCCGGTGGGCGTGCCATCGGCGGCGATGCCGCCATAGGTGTAGTACTGCTGCGTGCTGACGTAGCCGGCCGCCGCGCCGGTGGCGGGATTGAGCGGCATGCTGAGGTAATAGCGGCCGACATTGCCGTAGACCTTGAAGCTGGCATCGCCATTGACGTCCCAGCTGAAGCCCAGGCGCGGCGCCCACTGCGGCTTGGTCTGGGTGATGAAGGCCGCGCCGCTGGGGTTGTAGTCGGTGAACTGGTCGTTGCGCAGGCCCAGCGACAGCAGCCAGCGGTCGCTGACCTGCCACTTGTCTTCCACGTATTGCGCGCGCTGCATGGAACGCACGCTCACCGCATTGTTGGCGACGTTCTTCTGCACGTAGTAGCCGCCCTGCCCGTTCGGGAAATCCGCCGGCGCCGGCACGCCCAGGCCGGAAACCAGCGGCAGGTTCGGCGTATTGGTGTGGCCGTATTGCCAGGTGTAGCCGGGGCCGGAATTGCGGTTGCCCTGGTTCAGCGCTTCCGAACGCTGGTTGTCGATGCCGATGCTGAGCGTGTGGTCGCCCAGGTGATAGCTGAGGTCCAGACGCGTGTTGGTGGTCTTGTTGCCGCGCGCCGGATCGTAGAGCGTGGAGACGGTCTGGTTGTTGCCGCGCGGCACGCCGCCGTTCAAGGCCGGATTCTGGTTGGTGATGCCGCTGACGTAGGTAAGGTCGCCGTCGTAGCTGCCCGGCACGTCGTAGTCGCGTGTTTTCATCTCGCCGTACATCGCGCTCAGCGTAAGGTTGTCGGTGAGATAGCCGGTGTATTTGGCGACGTAGAGGTCGCCGCCGACCTTGGTGTTGTCGTCGGCGTTGATCAGCGTCCCTTGGCGGCGCGCGGTGTAGTCGTAGTCGTAGACGGCGCCGCTGCCCTTGCGCTTGTCCGAGGCGCCGGTCAGCTCGAGGATATGGCTGTCGCTGATGTTCCAGTCCAGCTTGCCGTACCAGCGCGGGCTGTCGTAGCGGTAGGTCTGGTAGGGCTTGCTGTTGTCCACCGCATTGACGTTGGCGCCCTGCTGCCGCTCGAACTCGCCGGCAAGGAAGAAGAACAGCCGGTCCTTGACCAGCGGACCGCCGGCATAGGCGCTGACCGTGGTGGTCCACAGCTTGTTGCCGCTCTTGGGGTCGTACAGGCGCCCCGCCACCGGCGAGGCCGGCGTGCCGTTGGCATAGTAGAGATCGGTGTAGTCGCTGCGCGTGTACGAGGGTTCCCACAGCACCTGGGCGCCGAAGTGCCAGGCATTGCTGCCGCGCTTGCCCACCTGGTTGATCACGCCGCCGTCGGAGCGGCCGTACTGGGCGCTGTAGCCGCCGGTGTAGACCTCCTGCTGGTCGATCGCGCCGTACGGCAGCGTGATGCCGCCGTGCCCGTTGAGCGGGTCGGTGGTGTTGAATCCGTTGATGTAATACGCGTTCTCGGTAGCCGCCGAACCGCCGAAGCTCACCAGCGGCTTGCCGGTGGCGGTAGTGAAGTTGGCGCTGTTGCGGTTGACGCCCGGAGCCAGCAGCGCGGCGGCTTCGGCCGAACGCACCAGCGGCAGCCTGGCCAGCTGTTCGGCGGTGATCACCGTGCGCGAATCGACGCTGGTGACGTCGATGGCCGGCAGCGCATTGCCCACCACGGTGACGGCGCCGAGATTGGTGGCCTGCTTGTCCGTGGCGGCAGCCATGAAGGACACGTCGGTACCCGCACCCACCTGCAGCGCCACCTGGTTGCGCGAGTCCACGGTCTGTCCGTTGCGCCGCAACGACACCGTATACGTGCCCAGCGGCAGCTGCGCGGCGACATAGCGGCCGCGCGCATCGACGCCCACCTCGCGGCGGAAGCCATTGGCGTTCTCGATCAGCACCGTCTCGCCGCCGCTGGCCGCGACCTGGCCGAAGATCGTTCCGGTGGTCGACTGGGCCTGCGCCCCGCCGGAAGCCATCGCGGCGATGGCCAATGCCACGGCCAGGGCATGCCTGGAAAAAGCAGACCTGGAAAGAGCAGTCGCGGACGGCAGGCGCTGTATCGCTTCGATCATCGTCATCCCCATCGCTGGCTTGAGCCCATGGACGAGATGAACGTGCCGCATGGCGACACGAAGGCAAGCGAGTGCGCGTAGGAAAGCGATGCGCCTGTAGCCCAGGACCGGCCCGGCAATCCCTTACATGGATCGATCCAAATCTCGCCCCCTATAAAACCCGAAGGAGCGGGTCCGTTCGGGTTCGCGGCAAACTTGCATCGCTGCCACTCGATTGTCAACCGTTTCCTGTGCAAGCGATCGGATGTTTAGACGTCCAAATGATAATGATGGGCTGCATGCACTTTTTCTTCACGGCGATGCGTGTGCCCCAATGCCAAACACCACACCCTCGCGCAACCCGCCCCCTCTCCCCTCCGGGGAGAGGGCTGGGGTGAGGGGCCGGTCGGAGCGGTGAGCGGAGGGTCGAGAAAAACCTAAAAGCTTTTTTTCTTGACTCTGTAGAAGCGCTCCCGCTAGAGCCCCCCTTCATCCGGCTGCCGCCACCTTCCTCGCTCCCCTACGCGAAGAGGGCACAGGGATGTGCCCGGCTTTGATGAGCGAGGAAAGCCGCGCACATCCCTGTGCGCTCCCCGCGTGCTCCCCGGAGGGGCGAAGGACTCACCCTCGCAACACCTTACGATTCCCCCACCCACTAGTGCATCATGACCGCCTCAACCAGGGGGAAGCTCAACGTGGAATCCAATCATCAGCTGCCCGTGCGGGAGCATCACGTGCACCAGCGTCATTTCGACCGCCTGGTGATGCTGTCCGACGGCGTGTTCGCGATCGCGCTCACCTTGTCGGCGGTGGAACTGAAGCCGGAGGAAGCCGCCGGCGCCCACGGCCTGATCGCCCAGTGGGCCACTCCGCTGCTGATCTACTTCCTCAGCTTCTTCATCGTCGGTGGCGTCTGGATGCAGCACCGCCGCGTGCTCACCCACCTGCGCCACGTCGATACGCCGATGACCCTGCTCACCCTCGCGGTGCTGAGCATGGTGTCGCTGATGCCGGTGGTGATCCGCGTGCTGCTGACCGCCGCCAACGGCGAATCCGGCGAAGGCATGCTGATCTATGCGCTGGCGCTGATGGCCAATTACCTGTGCCTGGCCGCGTCCTGGGGCTATGCCTCGTTTATCGGCAAGCTGGCGCCGGACGTGCCCGCGCCGCGCGCCTGGAGCTGGCTGCTGCGCGACCTGTTCGTGGCGGTGCTGTTCGGTGCGGTGGCGCTGTTCAGCGCGCATATGAAGCTGGCGGCAGTGCTGCTGTGCGTGGCCGGCGTCGGCGTGCGCTTCGTCTCCGGCAAGCTGGCGCGCCGCGCCGATGCGGTAGCGTAGCGTCGGCGTAGGTTGGGGTGAAAACCCCAACAATCATGCGGCAGGCTCCATCCGATGCGATGTTGGGGTTCGCCTTCGGCTCACCCCAACCTGCGTTACTTCAGGCTCTGCAGCGTGGTCGGCAGCAGCTCGGCCACGGTCGGATGGATATGCACCGCTTCCGACACCGTCGTATACGGCGCCTTGGCGTACATCGTATCCAGCAGGCCATGGATGGCCTCGTCGCCGTTGATGCCGAAGATCGCCGCGCCCAACAGCTGCCTGCTGGCGCCGTCGACCACCACCTTCATGAAACCGGTGGTCTCGCCGCGCTCGACCGCGCGCCCCACCCGCGCCATCGGCCGCGTGCCCACCTGCACCTCGCGGCCCGACTTGCGTGCCTCCTGCTCGCTCATGCCGATCCGCGCCAGCGGCGGATCGGTGAACAGGCTATAGGCCTGGATGCGGTCGGAAATGCGCCGCCTGCCCTGCCCCAGCACGGCATCGGCGACGATCTCGTAGTCGTTGTACGAGGTATGGGTGAACGCACCTTGGCCGTTGCAATCGCCCATCGCCCAGATATGCGGCACGCTGCTGCGGCCGTGGTCGTCGACTTTGATATGGCCGCGCTCGTCCATGGCGACGCCGGCCCGCTCCAGGCCCAGGTCGTCCGTGTTCGGCCGGCGGCCGACCGCCAGCAGCAGATGCGTGCCCACCGCCTGTTCGCATAGCTGGTTGCCGCGCGCCTTGATGCGTATGGCGCCGGCCTTGCCTTCCAGCGCGATGCATTCGGCGCCCAGGTGCACGGTGATGCCTTCGCCGCGCAGCATCGCCAGCACCGCATCGGCCACGTCGGCGTCCTCGCGCGGCAGGAAGCGCTCCGAGCGCTCGACGATGGTCACCTTCGAACCGAAGCGGCGGAACATCTGCCCGAACTCCAGGCCGATATAGCTGCCGCCGACGATCATCAGATGTTCCGGCAATTCACGCAGTGCCATCATGCCGGTGTTGGTGAGGAAGGGAACGTCGTGGATGCCGGGAAAATCCGGCACCGCGGCCCGGCCGCCGACATTGATGAAGAACGATTCCGCCTCGATCAGCTCCTCGCCCACGCGCAGGCTGTGCGGCGATTCGAAACGTGCATGCCCGCGCAGCAAGCTGACCTGGGCCATGCCACTCAACCATTGCTCCACACCGTTGCGCGACTTGCCCGAAATACCCTGGGTGCGTTCCCACACGCGCTGCATGTCGACCTGCGCGGCCGCCTCGGCACGCACGCCATACTCATGCGCCCGTGCTGCCATATGCGCCACGTAAGCGCTCGCCACCATCGCCTTGGTGGGGATGCAGCCCGTATTGACGCAGGTGCCGCCGACCAGCTTGCGCTCGATCACCGCCACCCGCCGGCCCGCCTTGCCCAGTTGTTCGGCCAGCGGCGGGCCGGCCTGGCCGGCGCCGATTACGACGGCATCGAAGCGCTGATTCATGGCAACTTCCTCATGGACAAGGCGGCAGGCGCGGATCATCGCCCGCCGGCGTTCAAGGATCGGTGTACGTCTGTGCTAAGTAAGCACGTAGTCTTCCGGCTGCAGCGGCGGCGGCAGTTCGGTTTCGCCCAGCAGGCTGCGCAGGTTGATCTCCACCGTGCGGCTGAGCGCATCCAGCGGCAGGTCGTTCGGCAGCAGGTCGAACGGGTCCTCGATCTGCTCGCCGATGGCATCCAGGCCGAAGAAGGTATACGCCAGCACGCCCACCGCCACCGGCGTGAGCCAGCCGAAGGGATGGATCAGGCAGAACGGCAGCATGAAGCAGTACACGTGCACCGTGCGATGCAGCAGCAGGATGTAGGCAAACGGAATCGGTGTGCCCTTGATCCGTTCGCAACCGCCGAGCACGTGCGAAAGCGTGTTGAGTTCCTTGTCCATCGACGCGAGCAGCATGCCGTCGACGCCCGCTGCGCGCGCCTCTTTGGCATAAGCCTCGCCAAGCATGCCGAGAATCGCATTGGGCCGGTTGGGCGCGGCGATGGCGACGGCGCAGATATCGGCCGGAAGCCAGCGGCGCAGGTCCGCCTCCGGATCGGTGCCGCGCAGGTGATGGCGCAATGCATGCGTATAGCCGATCAGCGCGTGCACCAGCTGCCGGCGCTTTTGCAGCGGCGCATCCGCCAGGAAGGACAGCGTCTGCCGCGTCAGGTTGCGCGTGGCGATCACCAGCTCGCCCCACAGCGAGCGGCCTTCCCACCAGCGCTGGTAGGCCACCGTGTTGCGAAAACCCAGGAAGATCGCCAGCGTCAGCCCCAGCAAGGTAAGCGGCGCCGCGTCCAGCCGGAAATGCAACGCCACGCCTTTCCAGTCGGCCAGCACCACCGCCAGCGACAGCAGCACGGTATAGAGCACGCGCGGCCAGATGATGGGGATGATCGAACCCTTCAGCGCAAACAGCAGCGTGCGCACCGAATGGCTGTGGGTGGGGCGGATGATCATGGCGCTTGCGCCATGTCGCTGAGGCGTTGCGGATGGCTGTAGACCACGTGGCGCCCGGGTCGCACGAAGCCGGTGAGGGTGAGATGGCAGGACTGCGCCAGCGTCACCGCCAGCGCCGTCGGCGCGGAAATCGCAGCGAGCACGCCGACGCCCAGACTGGCCGCCTTGGTGACCATCTCGTAGCTGGCGCGGCTGGTGACCAGCACGAAGCCGCCGCGCAGATCGGTGCCGGCGCGCGTCAGGGCGCCGAGCAGCTTGTCCAGCGCGTTGTGGCGGCCGACGTCCTCGCGCACCAGCAGGATCTCGCCGGCCGGCGATGCCCATGCCGCGGCGTGCACCGCGCCGGTCTGGCTGTTGAGCTGCTGGTGCGGCGCGAGACCTTCCAGCGCGCGCTCCAGCGCATGCGGCTCCAGCAGCGGGCCGTCCGGCACGCGTGCCAGTGGACGCAGCACGTCTTCCAGATGGCGGCTGCCGCACAGGCCGCAACCGCTGCGTCCCGGCAGCAGGCGGGCGGAGTCCTCATCCACGCCTTCCACTTCGCCCGCGTCGACGTCCACCACATAGCCTTCGAGCTGCTCGTGGATGGCGACGCCGCGGATATCGTGCGCACGCGCCACACGCCCTTCGGTCAGCGAGAAACCATAGGCAAAGTCTTCCAGGTCCGCCGGCGTGGCCATCATCACCGCGAAGGATTCGCCGTTGTAGCGCAGCTCCACCGGCGCTTCCTCGGCCAGCCAGTCCTCGCCCTGGCGCAGGTCGTTGCCCTGGCGGACGGTGACATGGCGGCGCGCGAGTCCGGAGCGCGGCATGGCGGTCAGGCCTCCGCCGGTTCGCGCGATGCGGACAACCGCACCGGGATCGACTTGTAGCCCGGCGTGCCGGAACGCGCATCGTGTTCGTCCAGCGCCAGCAGGCCGTTGCCTTCGGGGAAGTACATCGCCACCGAGCCGCGCGCGATGCCGAACGGCACCGCCACGAAACCGCGCACCGCGCGCCCGTTCGGCGTGCCGTCCGCGGTGCTGGCTTCCACGTCGATGCGGTCGCCTTCGCGCAGGCCGCGCTCGGCCAGGTCGTCCGGATTGACGAAGACCACGTCGCGCCGGCCGGTGATGCCGCGGTAGCGGTCGTTGTAGCCGTAGATGGTGGTGTTGTACTGGTCGTGCGAGCGGATGGTGGCCAGCCGCAGCAGGTCGGCGGGCGCCGGGGCATCCTCGTCCAGCCCCTTGGCCAGCAGGAAGCGCGCCTTGCCGGAAGGCGTGTTCCAGCGCCGCAGCGCGGCGGCGTTCTCCAGGTGGAAGCCGCCCGGCTGGCGCACGCGCTCGTTGTAGTTGGCGAAGATCGGGAATACCGCCTCGATACCGTCGCGGATGTGGTCGTAGTCGGCCACCATGCCTTCCCAGTCCACCTTCGACTGCGGCAGCGTGGCGCGCGCGAGCAGCGCGACGATCGCCGGCTCCGAACGCAGATGCTCCGACGCCGGCCGCAGCCGGCCCTGCGAGGCATGCACCATCGACATGGAATCTTCCACCGTCACCGACTGCGGGCCGGCGGCCTGCAGGTCGATCTCGGTGCGGCCCAGGCAAGGCAGCAGGAAGGCCTCGCGCGCCGGGATCAGATGCGAGCGATTGAGCTTGGTGGCGACGTGCACCACCAGGTCGAGCTTGCGCATCGCCGGGAAGGTTGCCTGCGGGTCCGACATCGCCACCGCCAGGTTGCCGCCCAGGCACAGCAGCGCCTTGGAGCGGCCTTCGCCGATCGCCTGCACCGCGGCCACCGCATCGTGGCCATGCGCGGTCGGCGGCTCGAAGCCGTAGACGCGGCGGATGCCGTCGAGCAAGGCGGCGTTGGGTTTTTCGGTGATGCCCACCGTGCGGTCGCCCTGCACGTTGGAATGGCCGCGCAGCGGGCAGATGCCGGCGCCGGGCTTGCCCAGGTTGCCGCGCAGCAGCAGCACGTTGAGCAGCTGCTGCACGTTCTGCACGCCGTGGCGATGCTGGGTGATGCCCATGCCGTAGCAGAAGATCACCTTCTCGGCGGCGGCGTAGATGCCGGCCGCCACTTCGATCTCCGCGTGGCTCAGGCCCGAGGCGCGTTCGATGCTTTCCCACGGGGTGGCGAGCACGTCGTCGCGCAGCGCTTCGAAGCCGGTGGTGTGTTCGGCGATGAAGCCGCGATCCAGCACGCCCTTGCCGCCGCCGGCCAGATCCGCCGCGTCGGCTTCGAACAGCCACTTCATGATGCCCTTCATGGTGGCGATGTCGCCGCCGATCTTCGGCTTGAAATAGGTGGTGGCGATCGGCACCGAACGGCCGGTCAGCATCTCGGTCGGGTCCTGCGGCGAGGTGAAGCGTTCCAGGCCGCGCTCGGGCATCGGATTCAGCACCACGATCGGCACGCCGCGCAGCGATACCTCGCGCAAGGTGCCGAGCATGCGCGGATGGTTGGTGCCGGGATTGTGGCCGATGCAGAACACCGCATCCGCATGCTCGAAGTCTTCCAGCTGCACCGTGCCCTTGCCCACGCCGATCGCTTCGGGCAGGCCGACGCTGGAGGCCTCGTGGCACATGTTCGAGCAATCGGGGAAGTTGTTGCAGCCGTATTCGCGCGCGAACAGCTGGTACAGGAAGGCCGCCTCGTTGGAGGCGCGGCCGGAGGCGTAGAACTCCGCCATGGTCGGATCGGGCAGCGCGCGCAACGCGGCGCCGATGCGCGCGGCGGCTTCGTCCCAGGAAACCGGCACGTATTTGTCCTGCGCCGCGTCGTACGCCATCGGGTGGGTCAGGCGGCCCTGGTCTTCCAGCGCGTGGTCGGTCCACTCCCACAGTTCGGACAGCGTGTGCTGCGCGAAGAACTCCGGCGTGGTGCGCTTGGACGTCGCTTCCCAGGTGATCGCCTTGGCGCCGTTCTCGCAGAACTCGAACGAGGAGGTGTGGCGCGGATCGGGCCAGGCGCAACCGGGGCAATCGAAACCCAGCGGCTTGTTGGCGCGCTGCAGCGCCTCCACCGAGCGCGCCACCGCCATCTGGTCGCGGATCGCCTTGGCCACGGCGCGCAGCGCACCCCAGCCGCCAGCGGGGCCGTCGTAGGGCTGGATGCTTTTGTCGAGGTCGGTGTCTTTGGGGTGGGCGCTCATGGGGTTACCGCGTCGTGCATGTCGTCGATCGAGGCGATGATAGGCCCGCTGCCGGATACGGGCCAGGGATGCGCATGTCTAGCTGCCGTTTTCCACGGGCCAGCAACGGATCGCCTGTGGCGGCAAGGACACCGCGCTTGCCGCCGGCAACTCGTAGCCCGCCGGCGGTTCCACCCACAACCGCGCCTGGCCGCAGCGCATGCCCAGATAGCTGCGGTGCGGCGCGGTCTGGCGCAGTTCGAACGCGGCGGGAATGGCATCCGCTGGCGCGACGGACTGATCGTGCAGCCGCACCGCCGCCGGCGCGATATGCCAATCGACCAAGGTGCCATCGGGCAGCGGCGTCTCCAGCGGCAAGCTGGCTTCGGCTTCGGGCCAGGACAGGCGCTGCGCCCCGGGTGAGCCGACGACGCGGCCACGCTGCACGTTGCGCAGCCCCAGCAGCCGCGCCACCGCGCCGCTCGCCGGTTGCGCATGCACCTCTTCGGGCGTGCCGATCTGCACGATGCGGCGGCCGTGCATCAGCACCAGGCGGTCGGCCACCGCGGCGAGCGCCGGATCGTGGCTCACCGCCAGGGCGGGAATGCCGGCCTCGTGCACTTCGGCAATCAGTTCGGCCAGCACTTCGTCGCGCGTGACCGGGTCCAGCGCCGAGGTGGGTTCGTCCAGCAGCAGCAGGCTCGGCTTGCGCGCGAGTGCGCGCGCCAAGGCCACGCGCTGCTGTTGCCCACCGGACAACGAGGCCGGCCAGCGTTCGGCCAGATCGGCCATGCCCACGCGCTCCAGCCACTGGAGCGCCTGCGCTCGCCGCTGCGCGCCGCGCAGGCTGAAAGCAACGTTCTCCCACGCTCGCAGGTGCGGAAACAGCGCGTGGCCCTGCGGCAGATAACCCACCGCACGCTGCTGCGGCGGCAGCCCGTCGAACGGTTTGCCGCGCGCCGCGATCAGCCCCGCGATCGCCGACAGCAGCAAGGTCTTGCCCTCGCCGCTCGCGCCCAGCAGCACGGTGAAGCCGGCGACTTCGAAGCTGGCATGCAGCGCCACCGGCTGCTCGATGCGGTAGTCGATGCGCATCACGCCAGGCGCCTGCGCACGGCCATGCCCAGCACCAGCGGCATGGGCAGCGCCGCCAGGAAGAACACCCACAGCAGCGGATACACCGCATCCAGGCCGATGTCCTGCAGGTTCACCCACAGCTTCACCGGGATGCCCTGCGGGTAATACGCCACGATCAGCACCGCGCCGAACTCGCCCAGCGCGCGCACCCACGCCAAGGCCACCGCGGCGGCCAGCCCCAGCCGCGCCAGCGGCAGGCTGACGTGGACGAAGCTGCGCCAGGGCGAATAGCCCAGCGTGAGCGCGATCTGTTCCAGCTCGCGCGGCACGCCTTCGAAAGCGGTGCGCGCGGCCATCACGTAATACGGCAGCGCCGCGTAGAACTGCGCCAGGATGAAGGCCGGCGCCGAATTGGTCAGCAGCACGCCGGCACGTTCCAGCAGATGGCCGGCCGGGCCATAAGGCCCGTACATCGACGCCAGCAGCAGGCCCATCGCCAGCGGCGGCGTCAGCAGCGAGACCAGCAGCAGCGCATCGACCAGCCATTGCCCGCGCACGCGATGCCGCGCCAGCCACCACGCCAGCGGCGTGCCCAGCGCCACGATCGGCAGCAGCGCGATCAGGCTGTAGCCCAGCGACACGCGCACCGCGCCGCCGTCGCCATGCGCGAAACCGAAATGCCGCCAGTCGGTGGCCAGCAGCAGGCCGACGAACGGCGTGGCCAGCAGCAGCAAGGCCAGCGCCGCCGGCAGCGCGGAAAGCCGCGGACGATAGCGCGCCATGCCGGTCGCTGAGCTCACAGCGCCTCGCCGTGCGGCGGGTCGTAGCCGCGTTCGCGCAGCATCGCCTGCCCCGCGGCCGACTGCAGCAGCTGCACGAAGTCGGCGGCCAGCTGCGCCTGCTTCGCATCGGTCAGCACGGCGGCATAGAACACCAGCGGCTGCGCCTTCAGCACCTTGCCGTCGGCCAGGGTGAGATTGGCCTTGCCGTACCAGGCTTCCTGCAGGGACGGCTGCGCGAGGTTGATCTCGTCGGGCAGATCGATAGTGGGCAGATGATGCGAGAACGCCGCGCTGGCGTAGCCCACGGCGGCATCGATCTGGCCGGCCTCCAGGCGCGACATCAGCGAAGGCTCGGCGAAGATCTGCTGCGGGTTCTGCAGCTCGCCGGCGATGTCCTTCAGCAGACCGGGCTGGTGGTAATAGGTCTCGGCCAGCTGCAAGGTCAGCAAGGCGTTGGCACCCTGCGGATCGACGGCGGGATCGGTGCGCCCGATGCGCAGGCCGGATTGCCGCAGCACTTCGTACCAGGTCTTCCTGCCCTTGGCCGCCGCCTCGAAATCCTTGGCGAAACGGCTCTTGGGGCCATAGATCACCACCATGCGCGTACTCGCCACCGGCACCGCCCGCCCGGCGAGCCCCGCATCGCGCACCACCTTCATCGGCGGCGGCGTGATGGCGACGAACACGTCGGCCTGCATCTGCTTGCCGGCCAGCAGGCGCGCCAGCGCGAACGAACCCTGCCCCACGCCTTCGAAGCGCGCGCCGTGCGCCTTGGCGAAGGCCGGACCGAGCGACTGGTCCATCAGCACGCCCATCGAGCCGGCGTAGGCCACGCGCAGCACCGGCGCGTCCGTTGCCAGCACCGCCGCGGCGGACAGCAACAGCAGCGGCGACAGCCAGCGCGCCAGGAGACGATATCCGCGTTTCATGCCCCCTCCTCCTTCTTGCCGCGGCGCTGCCGCACGCTGTCGCGCACGTCCACGTCGAACAACAGTTGCAGCGGCTCGCCGCCGGGTACCGGCAAGGCAAGCTCCAGACCGTCGCGGCTGGGCAGGCGCGCGGCGAAGGCGCGCACGTCGGCGCCGTTCAATGCCACCTGCCAACCGTCGGCATGGCGCTGCCAGCCATGGGCATCGCCCAGGATCAGTTGCTGGCTTTCCAGCCGGCCATCCGGCCAGCGCGTGCGATTGCCCACCGCGGCGCCGCCCAGCAGTTGCGCCAGCTCCGCTTCGTCGATGCGCAGGCGCAATGTCTGGCCCTGCAGTTGCAACTTCATCCGGCCACCTCGTTCCATTGGGTTTCGGTATTGCAGTCGGCCAGCTGCGCGGCTTCGCCGGCACCCAGCGCCAGCTCCACGTGGCCGAGCGCGGACTGCAGGGCGCGCAGCGAGCGCCGGCGCGGGTCGCCGCGCGACATCAGCTCCGCCAAAGCCTCGCGGCTGCGCGTATTCAAGCGCAAGCGCAGCGGCAGCACGTGGCCGGCAAAAGAGACACTGGATGCCTGCGGCTGCTCGCTCCGCAAGCGCTGCAGCAGGTTGGCTTGCAGCAGCGGCATGTCGACCGGAATCACCAGCAGGTCGGCATCGCCGATCACCGCCTGCGCGATGCCAGCCAAGCCGCCCAGTGGCCCCGCCTGCGGCGTGGCATCGGCGACACCCTGGTAATCCGGGCGCATGCCGCTGACGCGCGCTTCGTCCACACCGGCTTCGCGCAACACCTCGAGCTGATGCTCGATCAGCGGCCTGCCGCGCCAGGACAGCAGCGCCTTGTCCCGCCCCATCCGCGAGGACAGCCCGCCCGCCAGCACCACGCCCAGGCAGCGCGGCGGCTCAGTGGGCGTGCCCATGACCGCCATGCCCGGCCGTGTCGTGCGTTTCTTCCGCCGAGGCTTCGCACAGCGAGCAGCCTTCGCTCCAGGCGCTGTCGCCGTCGACGTAATGCTCCTGTTTCCAGATCGGCGCCTCGTGCTTGACCGCTTCGATCGCCAGCCGGCAGGCGCGGAACGCTTCGGCACGATGCGGCGTGCCCGCGGCAACCACCACGGCGAGGTCGCCCAGGCCCAGGTCGCCCTTGGCGTGGGCGATGTACAGCTTCAGCGGCGCGCCCACCTCGGCGCGCGCGCGTTCGCCGATGGCCTGGAAGGTGCGCAGGGCCAGCGGCACGAACAGGTCGTAGCTGATGCCGACCACGTGGCGGCCGACATTGAAGTCGCGCACCTTGCCGACGAAGACCGCGATACCGCCGAAGCGCGGGTCCGACACGAAGTCCAGCGCAGCGGCCACGTCCAGCGCGGCCTCGGCGCGTTCGACCACCGCCAGGTGCAGATCGTCCATCACGCTTTCCACGCTCAACCTCCGCTGACCGGCGGCAGCACCGCCAATTCGACACCCTCGGGCACCTCGCGGTGGTTGTGCAGTATCTCCTCCGCGCTGGCGAAGGCCGAGATGCGCACCAGCCCCGCATTCACCTGCGGCGCATGCTCGCGCAGATGCGCCGCCAGCAGCTCGCGCAGCTCGGCGATGCTGCTGCTGGGCGGCACGTCCAGTTCCAGATAACCGCGAGCGTCCGCTTCGCGCAGCGCGCCGTACAGGGCGATCCGGGTTTTCATGCGCGACCCCACGACGGACTTTCCAGATGGCCCAGCCCATGGACCTCGACCAAGGTGCCAGCAGGCAGCTCGCCGGCATCGAGCGGGATATGCACCCAGGCATTGGCATCCGCCAGCGGGCGGATGCGGTACGACTCCTGGCCGTGCAGCGCGATGGCCGACAACTGTCCGCGCTCGTCCACCGCCAGCTGCGACTTCAGATAGAAATGCAGGCGCGGCTTCTTGACGAAGGGCGCGGCCAGCGGCACCTGCCAGGGCCGCTCGCGCGCAAGGCCGAGCATCGCGCGCAGCGCCGGCTCCACGAAGAAGCGCAGGCCCACCGCCACCGCGACCGGATTGCCCGGCAGGCCGAAGAACAGCGTGCCGTCCGGCAGGCGCGCGAACAGCAGCGGCTTGCCGGGGCGGATCGCCACCTTGTGGAACAGCACCTGCGCGCCCAGCCGTTCCAGCGCCACCGGCACGAAGTCGTAGCGCCCCATCGACACGGCGCCGGTGGAAATGATGATGCGCGCGCCGGCCGCGCGGGCGCGGTCGACCGCATCGAGAAAGGCGTCGACGTCGTCGCCCACCGTTTCGGCGTGCGCCAGTTCGGCGCCGGCCGCGGGTATGCACGCGGCGAGGAAAGGGCCGTTGGAGTTGCGGATCTGCCCCGGCGCCAATGGCACGGCGGGGTCGTCGACCAGTTCGCGCCCGGTGCACAGCGCCGCTACCCGCGGACGCGCGGTGACGCTGAGCTTCGCCACGCCCAGCGAGGCCAGCAGCATCAGATGCTGCGGCCCCAGCAGCGTACCCGCGGCCAGCACGGTCTCGCCGATGGCGACGTCCGAACCGGCCAGGCGCACGTTCTGCCCCACCGCCACGTCGGTCAGCAGGCGCACGCGATGCGGCGCTTCCAGCCGTTCGGTCTGCTCGACCGGGATCACGCGGTCCAGCCCCTCGGGCATCGCCGCGCCGGTCATGATTTCCCAGGCGCCGCGCGCGCGGCCGCGCATGGCATCGCCGGCCGCCTGCTCGCCTTCCACCAGCCATTCGCTGCCGGCTGGCAAGGGTTCGGCGCCGCCGCCCAGCGCATAGCCGTCCATCGCGGAGTTGTCGAACGGCGGGACCGCGGCGCCGCTGACCACCGGCTCGCGCAGCACGCGCCCCAGCGCCAGTTCGCTCCAGCAATCTTCCGCCGGCGCCTGCGTGCAGTGTTCCAGGACGATGCGCACGGCCTCGTCCGGCTCGAGCAGCTGGTGGCTCATGCGTGGCCTCCGCCGGCCGCCATGTCCAGTGCGTGCTTGAGGATCGGCGCGAGAATGTCCATACCTTCGGCCACCGCCTTGGCGCTGCCGGGCAGCGCGATCACCAGGGTGCCGCCTACCAGCACCGCGTCGGCGCGGCTCAGCCAGGCCATCGGCGTATGGCGGCCGCTCTCGCTGCGGAACAGTTCGCCGATGCCGGCGACGTGGCGGTCGGCCACGCGCGCCAGCGCTTCGGGCGTGCGGTCGCGCGGCGCCAGGCCGGTGCCGCCGGTGCACAGCACCAGGCGCGTGCCATCGGCGGCGAGTTCGCGCAGGCGCGCGGCCAGGCCTTCTTCCTCGTCGGGACGCAGTTCGGCGGCGCCGACCTCGGCGCCGAGCGCGCGCAGGCGTTCCACCAGCAAGGGGCCGGAGACGTCTTCGTAATCGCCGCGGCTGGCGCGGTCGCTGAGCGTGATCACGGCAGCGGCTACGCCTTCAAGCCCGGCGGATGCGCGCGGACGATAGTGTTCGCGCTCGGCATCGCTCATGCCGTCCGGATGCAGCCACAGGCCTTTCTTGCCGCCTTCCTTGAACAGCAGGCGCGTGCCGCCCATCGACAAGGCCGGCTGCACCGGCTTGGTCAGGTCGTACAAGGTGAGCAGGGCCGCGCTGACGCCGGCCAGCGCTTCCATCTCCACGCCGGTGCGGGCGAAGGTGGCCACTTCGCAGTACACGCGGATGGACTGGCGTTCCGGCACGCGCTCGCAGCGCAGGTCGATGTATTCCAGCGGCAGCGGATGGCATAGCGGCATCAGCTGCGATGCGTTCTTCGCGCCTTGCAGGCCGGCGATCTGGGCCATGGCGATGGCGTCGCCCTTGGGCAGGCGGCCATGCGCGAGATCTTCATAGGCGCTGCCTGCGTACAACTCTCCGACAGCCACGGCGCGCCGCGCAGTGGCGCGCTTGCGGCGCACGTCGGCCATATGGAAATTACTCATAAGAGCGGGCACTCATAAGAGCGGGGTGACGCGCGTATCGCGTTCGAGCATGGATCAGCCTCCGGTGGATGCCAGATGAGGTGTGATGCCGGTGCGGCCTTCGTGCAGGTGGTGCGTCTCTTCCTTGCGCACCAGCTGGCCGCCGATCGCGCGCACCAGCGCTTCGAGCTGGTCGTCCTGCTGCAGCAGCGGACGCAGCGGAATGCCGAACTCGCCGAACAGGCACAGGCGCAGGTCGCCGGTGGCGGTGACGCGCAGGCGGTTGCAGCCGGCGCAGAAATCCTTGGAATACGGCGCGATGATGCCGATGCGGCCGGCGTAACCGGTGTGGCGGTATTCGCGCGCGGGGCCAGCATCGGCGGCGCGCGGCAGCAGTTCCCAGCCGGCGTCCTGCAGTTGCGTTTCCAGCGTTTCGGCGCGCACGTGGCGTTCGCGGAAGAAGGCCAGCGTGTCGCCGGTCTGCATCAATTCGATAAAGCGCAGGCCCACCGGGCGGTCGCGCAGATAGTCGAGCCACGCGGGCAGCTCATGGTCGTTGACGTCGCGCAGCAGCACGGCGTTGAGCTTCACCGACGGCAGGCCCGCCGCCACGGCCTGGTCGATGCCGGCGAGGATGTCGTCCAGGCGGTCGTGGCCGGTGATGCGCGCGAAGCTGGCGCGGTCGAGGCTGTCCACGCTCACGTTGATGGCGTTGAGCCCCGCGTCCATCCATTCGCCCAGCCGGCGCGACAGCAAGGTGCCATTGGTGGTCATCGCCAGCTTGCGCACGCCGGGAATGGCGGCGGCGGTACGCAGCACCTCGGTCAGGTCGTGCCGCACCGACGGCTCGCCGCCGGTGATGCGCAGCTTGTGCATGCCCACCGCGGCGAAGCCGCGCAGCAGGCGCGCGATTTCCGCCAAGGTCAGCGGTGCGGTGGCCGCCGGGTCGGCGTGGTAGCCGTTGGGCAGGCAGTAGGTGCAGCGGAAATTGCAGGCGGGGATGATCGACAGGCGCAGATAAGGGAAGTGGCGGCCATAGCGATCGGACAGCACGTTCATGACGCCGCTCCCGCGCCTCGCAAAAGCGCGCGCGTTTTCCCTCGCGGATGGCGCATGGAAGGCATCACGTTCAATTAACAATCATCCCGTCTGGACGCACGAGCCGCAGGCTTCGGCGGTGGCTGATGCACAGGTTGAAGTATGGGCGCTGGGAGGCTGCTACACCAAGCGTTTTATGTCCCGCACCATGCCGGACGCGCCAGCGTAGGTTGGGGTGAGCCGAGAGGCGAACCCCAACGCAGCGCGCATGATCATCGTGGTGTTGGGGTTCGCCCTTGGCTCACCCCAACCTACGGCGTGCGGCGCTTTGCCACTTCGTCCGCCGTCAGCGTCGCCGGCTTGCCGCCGAAGTGCACCAGCACGAAGTTGCCCAGCGCGGCCACCTCCGCGTCGGTATAGGCCTGGCCGAAGGACGGCATCGAGGTCTCCCCATGCATGGTGCGCAAGGTCGAGCCCTGCAGGATCACCTGGGTGAGGTTGTGCGCTTCCGGATCGTTGGCCGCCTGTGTCCCCAGCAGCGCCGCCGCCTCGACCTGCCGCCCCTGCCCGTTCCACGCATGGCAAGCGGCGCAGGCGCCCTGGAACAGGTGCTGCCCCAGGCCGCCCTGCGCCAGCTCCTCCGCACCCGGAGCGTTGGCCGTCGACGCCAAGGCCAGGGCCGGGCGCTCGTTCACCTCCGTGCCCGCACTGCCCTGTTGCGGTTTTGCCTCGCGCAGATAGGTGACCAGCGCGGCGATATCTTCCTGGCTGAGGTATTGCAGGCTGTTCTGCACCACTTCGCCCATCGGGCCGGAAGCGGTGCCGCGGCCGCCGGCATGGCCCTTGGACAGATAATCGGCCAGTTGCTGCTCGCTCCAGTTGCCGATGCCATAGGTCTTGTCGGGCGTGATGTTGTAGGCCTTCCAGCCTTGCAGCACTTCGCCGGACAAGGCCTGGCTGCTCTTCAGCGCGTACATGGCATTGCGCGGCGTATGGCATTCGTCGCAATGCCCCAGCGCCGTGGCCAGGTAGGCGCCGCGGTTCCATGCCTCGGATTTGCCCTGCACCGGCTGGAAGCGCTCCTTCTTCAGGAACAGCGCGTTCCACACGCTCAAGCCCCAGCGCTGGTTGAATGGGAACGACAGCTCGTTCGGCGTCGCCGGCGCATGCTTGGGCGGCAGGCTGAACAGATAAGCCTTGATGGCGAGCACGTCATCGCGGCTGAGCGCCGTATACGAGGTGTACGGGAAAGCCGGATACAGCGGCTGGCCATCCTTGCGCACGCCGGCATGCAGCGCGCGCACGAACTCGTCATCGCTCCAGTCGCCGATGCCGGTTTCCTTGTCGGCGGTGATATTGGTCGAGTAGATCGTGCCGAACGGCATCTTGAAGGCCAGGCCGCCGGTGAACGGCTGGCCGCCTGGCACGGTGTGGCAGGCCGCGCAATCGGCCGCGCGGGTAAGGTATTCGCCACGCGCGATCGGGTCGGTGATGCTGGCCGGCGCACCGGCAACCGCCGGTTGCGGTGCGCCGGTTTCCTTGCCGTCGCGCACGATGAACCAGGCGTAGGCGGTGAAGGCCACCGCGGCAACGATGACGATGGCGACCAGCGCCAATACAGCGCGCACGAGTTTCATACCTTGCCCTCCTGCGCCTGGCCATGATCGGACGCTTGGGTGACCACCGCCTTGAGCGCCTCGGCGCCCTGCACCAGCGCGGCGCGGTCGATGGGATAGCTGCGCAGCCGCACGCCGGTGGCGGCGAACACGGCATTGAACAGCGCGGGGAAAGCCATCACGGTGCCGGTCTCGCCGATGCCGCCGGGGGTTTCCTTGCTGTCGACCAGATGCACTTCGAGCGCGGGCGTCTCGTTGATGCGCATCATGCGGTAGTCGTTGAAATTGTGCTGCTGCACGGTGCCGTTCTTCAGCGTGATGCCGTTGTACAGCGCGGTGGTCCAGCCGAAGATCAGGCCGCCCTGAATCTGCGCCTCCACCGTATTGGGATTGACCGCGACGCCGCAGTCGACCGCGGCGACCGCGCGGCGCAACTTCACCTCGCCCTGCGGTGACACCTCCGCCTCGACGATCACGCACAGGTAACTGCCGAACGGCGCCGCCACCGCCACGCCGCGGCCGACGCGCGCCGGCAGGCTGCCCTTGCCCCAGCCGGCTTTTTCGGCAGCCAGGTTCAGCACCGCCAGGGCGCGCGGGTTCTTCTGCAGCAGGTCGCGGCGATAGGCCAGCGGGTCCTTGTTCGCGGCATGCGCGAGCTCGTCGATAAAGCTCTCGATCACGAACACGTTGTGCACGGGACCGACGCCGCGCCACCAGCCCAGGTGCAGGCCGTCCGGCGGGTCGTGCCGCACCCATTCCACTTTGACGTTGGGGAATTCGTACGGCAGGTCGGCGGCGCATTCGATCGCGTCCGAGTCCATGCCGTTCTTGGCCATCGCACCCGGCGCGAAGGTGGCGAGCACCGAGCCGCTGGTGATGCGGTGCGTCCACGCCAGCGGCTTGCCGTCGTCGCCGAGGGTGGCGGCGATGCGGTCGTAGTAGGCCGGGCGGAAGCGGTCGTGCGCGATGTCCTCCTCGCGCGTCCACACCACTTTCAGCGGATAGCTCACCTGGCGCGCGAAGGCCACGGCCTGCTCGACCGGATCCTCGAACAGGCGCCGCCCGAAGCCGCCGCCCATGTACTGGTTGTGCACCACGATGGTTTCCGGCTTCAGGCCGGTGAGCTTGGCGGCGACATCGACGCAGCGCGCCGGTACCTGGGTGCCGGTCCAGATATCGCAACCGTCGGGGCGCACGTGCACGATGGCGTTCTGCGGCTCCAGGGTGGCGTGCGCGAGCAAGGGCAATTGGTAGGTGGCTTCCAGCGCCTTGCCTTTGACGCCGTCGACGTTGCCGACCGCCTTGCCGGGAATCGGCGTACCGTTCTTCGAGGCCTCGGCCAGGTCCTTGAACAGCTGCTCGGTGGAGTAATGCGCGTTGGGGCCGTGGTCCCAGGTGATATCCAGCGCTTCCATCGCCTGCTTCGCGGCCCAGAAGTGCTCGCCCACCACGGCCACCGCATCGGCGATCTTCAGCACCGCCACGAAGCCCGGCACCTGGCGCGCGCGGCTGTCGTCCACCGCCACCAGCTTGCCGCCGAAGGTGGGACAGGCCTTGACCGTGGCGATCTTCATGTCCGGCACGCGCAGGTCGATGCCGAACTGCAGCGAACCGTCGACCTTGCCGGCGGTGTCGACGCGGCGCAGCGGCTTGCCGATCAGGGCGAAGGCGGAGGGGTCTTTTTCCTGCACCTTTTCCGGCACCGGCAATTGCGCGGCGGCATTGGCCACTTCGCCGTAGCCCACGGTGCGCCCGCTCGCCTCGTGCCTGATCACGCCGCGCGCCACCGTGCATTGCGCGGGGTCCACTTTCCATTTGGCCGCGGCGGCGTTGACCAGCAGGGTGCGCGCGGCAGCGCCGGCCTGGCGCATTGTGGTCCAGCAGTAGCGGATGGTGGTGGAGCCGCCCGTGGCCTGCTCGCCCAGCAGGGGGTTGGCGTAAAGCTTGCGGTTGGCGGGCGCATGCTCCACCACGATCTGGTCCAGCCCCAGGTCCATCTCTTCGGCCAGCAAGGTGGCCTGGCCGGTGTACGCGCCCTGCCCCATTTCGATGCTGGGCATCACCAGATGTACCGAGCCATCCGCGCCGACGCGGATAAAGGCATTCGGCGCGAACGCCGGATCGCCCGCGGCCACCGGCCCCTGCGCCACCGCGCGGCCCAGCACCTTGGCGCCGCCGCCCAGCCACAGGAAGGCGACCACGAGTCCGCCCAGCTTCAGCGCTTCGCGGCGCGAGGGGTTGTCGGGCCGGCCTTCGCCCAGGGGGTCGCCGAAGCGCGCGTTCATGCCATGTCCTCCACGCGAACGAAGGAAAGCAGCGCGGCGGCCGCGGCAGCCGGGCTGGCTGTTGGCGCTACGTTGGGAATGGTCTGCGGCGCCACCTTCTGGCCGGTCGCCACCTGCTTGATCGCTTCGCGGATGCGCACATAGGTGCCGCAGCGGCAGATATTGCCGGACATGGCCACGTCGATCTCCGCGTCGCTCGGTTCCGGCGTCGCCGCCAGCAGCGCGGTGGCGGACATGATCTGGCCCGACTGGCAGTAGCCGCATTGCACCACTTCGATATCCAGCCAGGCCTGCTGCACCTTCTTGCCCACCGCGCTGGCGCCGACGCCTTCGATGGTGGTGACGGCCTTGCTGCCCACGGCGGAAACGGGCAGCACGCAGGAGCGCACGGCCGCGCCATCCAGGTGCACTGTGCAGGCGCCGCACTGGGCGATGCCGCAGCCGAACTTGGTGCCGGTCAGGCCGATCACGTCGCGCAGCACCCATAGCAGGGGCATGTCGTCCGGGACGTCGACCGAGCGGGATTCACCGTTGATATTCAGGACGATCATGTTGCCTCCGCGTCTGTGCATGGGCGATGTCGGGGATACGGCTTCGATCGGGCTATCCGCTGCCCGTGCGCCAACGTTCGTAGTCGTCCGGCGTGTCGATGTCGATACGGGCCTCGGGCATGGGCAGCGCCTGCACCTGGTCCGCATAAGCCATCAGCAGGCTGCGCGCGCCTTCCGGGCCGTGCAGCAGTTCCAGTTCGTGGAAGAAGCGCGCGGGGAACAGGCAGGGCACGCCGAGCACACCGTCGCCGTAGTCCGCGGCGACGATAAGGTCAGCGGTGGCTGCGTTCGCCAAGGCTTGAAGCTGCGTTGCGCCGAGTGCCGGCTGGTCGCATAAGCACACCATCACGGCGGCCAGCTCCGGATGGCGTTCGCGCAGGCGTCCCAGGCCGAAGGCAAGCGAGCCGCCCATGCCGGAGGGCCAGCCGGCATGGAAGGCCGCATCGAGCGGCAGGCCATCGAGCGCGGCTTCGACGTCGTCTTTATAGGCGCCGACCACCACCGCGACCCGCGGCGACACCTGCAGCGCCGCGCGCGCCATGCGTCGCACCAGCGGCTCGCCGTCGATCGGCAGCAATTGCTTGGCCGAGCCGTAGCGCACCGCGCCGCCGGCGGCGAGCAGGACGATGCCGAGGGTGCGCGCGCCGGTCATGAATGAATCGGCCCGTCGGTGCGGCTGAGCCGCGCGCCGGAACGCGCGCGCATCGCGGCCATGATTTCGGCGGCGACGGAGAGGGCGATTTCCTGCGCGGTTTCCGAACCGATATCGAGACCCGCGGGAGCGTGGATGGCCGTGGCGGAAGCGGATACGGCACGGTGGATGCGGGCAGCGCGCTCGCGCGAGCCGATCACGCCGAGATAGGCCAGCGGTACCTGGGCGAGCGCCTGGACGTAGGCCAGGTCGCGTTCGTAGTGGTGCGTCATCACCACCACCGCGGTCTGGCGATCGAACGGCAACCGTTCCGGCAAGGCTTCGGGCGCGGCATGGAGCTGCGCACCGACACCTTCCAGCTGGCCGCGCGCCGCGGCGACATGCTCGACCAGCGTGGTCTGCCAACCGAGGCCATGCGCCAAACGCGACAACGCCAGCGCGCATTCGCTGTAGCCGACCACCACCAGCGCGGGCTTGGGCCGCCAGGCTTCCAGCAGCACGTCCATCTGCGCGCCGTCCATTTCGGCGCGTTCGAGCACGGCGCCGCCGTGGGCCGGCAGGCCGTCGGCCAGCGCATGGATGCGCCGGGCCAGCTGCGGCGCGGGGATATCGGTCCAATGCCCGGCGCCATGGCGGATCAGCCGCCACGGGCGCGGCGTGTGCACCGCGCCGTCGCGCGAGAACACGGTGGCGACGCTGGCCGGCGCGCGTTCGTCGTGCAGCCGGGCCAGCACGTCGAAGAACTGGAAATCGTCCGGCTGCACCAGCGGCTCGATCAGCACGTCCAGTTCGCCGCCGCAGCCGACTTCCATCAGCACGTCCAGATTGGATTCGCGGTTGTACGGCACCAGCGCGGGCGTGCGCTCGGCCATGGCGCGCTGGGCGCGCAGCACGATGTCGCGCTGGGGGCAGCCGCCGGCGAGCGCGCAGGTCACTTCGCCATTGGCATGCACCAGCATGCGGGCGCCGGCCCGGCGAAAAGTGGAACCGCTGGTGCGGACAATGGTGGCCAGTGCGGCCGGCTCGGGCGTGCTGCGCGCGCGGAGTTGCTGGACCGCCGCAAAGAGTTGGGGGAACTCCTGCGAAGCATTCATGAGGTGTCGCCTGCCATGTCAGCCCGAGCATGCTAGTCGTCCGGTCTAATACTTGGCAACCCGAATGCGGCAAGCCTTGGCGGAGCTGGATCCGGACGATCGGCAACGCTTCGTGGACACGTTTTGTTGATAATCATTCTCATTAAACCTATGCTTGCGCACCTTCCCACCGGACCTGGGTTCGCA
This sequence comes from Dyella sp. SG609, assembly GCF_012275375.1. GTDB lineage: Bacteria > Pseudomonadota > Gammaproteobacteria > Xanthomonadales > Rhodanobacteraceae > Dyella_D > Dyella_D marensis. Next base: position 213,524 of record NZ_JAAZQJ010000007.1, read on the forward strand.
TGCCGCGCTCGATTGGACTTCTGCAATCCGTACCCAGCCCCTTGCTGTGCGAAATGCTGGGCCATGCCGGCTACGACTTCGTCCTGCTCGACCTGGAGCACCTGCTGGTCTCTCCCGACCAGCTGCAGCACGCCATCCGCGCCTGCGAGCTGGGCGGTTGCGGACCGTGGGTGCGCGTGCCGGAGGTGGACGAGAAGCTGATCGGCCGCGTGCTCGATGCCGGCGCCAGGGGCGTGGTGATCCCGTGCCTGGAAACGGTCGAGCAGGCCGAACACGCCGTCGCCGCCGCGCGCTTCCCGCCGCTGGGCCGGCGCGGCATCACCGGCGGCCGCGTCACCGGCTTCGGCAAGACGCCGCTGCCCGATTACATCGAACAGGCCAACCGCGACATCCTGGTGGTGCCGATGATCGAGACCGACGCCGGCGTGCGCGCGTTGCCGCGGATCCTCGCCGTCCCTGGCATCTCGCTGGTGATGGAAGGCGCGCTGGATCTCGCGCTCGACCTCGGCCTTGGACCGCAGCCGCTGCACGCCGAAGTGTGGCAACGCCTGCTGCGCATCGCCGAGTGCTGCGACGAAGCCGGCATTCCGTTCTGCCCCAACCCGCGCAACGACGAACAGCTGCGCCATTGGGCCCGCCGCGAAGTGCGCTGGATGCTCGCCGGCGAAGACCGCGGCCTGCTGCTCGCCGCCCTGCGCGAGCGCGCCAGCGCCCTGCGCGAACCCTGATCCCTCACTCCCCGCATTGGAATCGCTACGTGACCGGTCTTCCCCGCCTGCATCTCCTCGGCCTCGCCATCGCCTGCGCGCTGTGCGCCGCCGCCGCGCACGCCGATGACACCACCGCGCCGAACAAGCCGCGCGACCTCGAAGCCGTGCAGGTGCAGGGCAATGTGCTGGGCCAGTCGTCGAAGGAGAACGTGCGCACCTATGCCGGCAGCCGCAAGGTGATCGGCAGCGAGGAACTGGCCACCGGCGCCAACCGCTCGCTGGACGACGCCCTGCAGCAGGTGCCGGGCATCAAGATCTTCGACGAGACCGGCACCGGCGTGCTGCCGCAGATCATGCTGCGCGGCCTGTACGAAAGCCGCAGCGGCCGCGTGCAGGTGCTGGAGGACGGCATTCCGCTGTCGCTGGCGCCGTATGGCCAGACCAGCCTGTCGCTGTTCCCGGTGACCATGAACCAGGTCGACCGCATCGACATCGTGCGCGGCGGCGCGGCGGTACAGTACGGCCCCAACAATGTGGGCGGCGTGATCAACCTGGTCAGCAAGCCGATCCCCGAGCGCTGGACCACCACGCTGGGCGAGAAGATCACCGCCGGCGGCGCGGGCCGTTACCTGCGCGACACCACGGTAAGCACCGGCGGCTACCTCACGCCCGACTTCGGCCTGCAGCTGGATGCCGACTGGAACAAGGGCCAGTACTGGCGCGAGCACAGCGGCACCGACGTGAAGAACGTAAGGTTGCGCACCGAATGGTGGCTGGCCGACGACAAGCTGCTGAAGGCCGACGTGCAGCGCTACGTGGCGAACATGGACATGGCCGGCGCGCTGTCGGTAGCCGACTACGAGGAGAACCCGCGCCAGGCCACCCGCCCGCTGGACCGCTTCACCGGCCGCACCACTCGCGCCTCGCTCACCTACCAGCAGGATCTCGGCGCCTGGGGCCCGTTCGACCAGTCGCAGTTCACCTGGAGCAACTTCAGCGCCAACAGCACGCGCAACTTCATCGTGGGCATGCGCCGCCTCGCCAGCGAGACCTGGCGCCCCGACCTGGCGCCGCAGCTGCTGCAGAGCGCGCCGCGCGGCTTCAAGGTCTATGGCAGCGAGCCGCGCATTGCGCTGCATGTGGACTCCGGCAATGTCACGCAGCAGTGGACGGCCGGCGTGCGCGCGGTGCACGAGGACATCGACTTCCTCGTCGGCAATACCGGCCTGGATAACGGGGTCTACACACTCGTGCGCAACTGGCAGTTCAAGGACCGTGCCTGGTCCGCCTACGTCAGCGACGCGGTCGGCCTGTTCAACGACCGCCTGACCATCACGCCCGGCCTGCGCTACGAGCATCTCGATTCCACCTACCTCAACCGCGCCAACGGCAGCACCACGCAGAACAACGTGCGCAATGCCCTGCCCGGCCTCACCGTCGGCTACAAGGCCAGCTCGCAGTGGTACGTCTATGCCGACGCGCAGCGTTCCCTGCGCGCGCCGCAGGTGACGCAGATCATCTACGGCGACAATCTCGACTCCGAGCTGGCCTGGAACTACGAAGCCGGCGCGCGCTATACGCCGGCCGAAGGCACCAGCATCAACCTCGACGTGTACCGCATCGACTTCGACAAGCAGATCCAGCTCGACAACACCACGCGCACCTACGCCAACCTGGGCAAGACCCGCCACCAGGGCGCGGAACTGGAACTGGAATGGAGCCCGCCCGGCCTGCGCGCGCTCAAGCTCAGCGCCGGCTATGCCTATCTCGACGCCAGCCAGGCATCGGGCCAGTACGCCGGCCGGCGCGTGCCGTATACCTCGCGCAACCAGTTGAACCTGGGCGCCAGCTACGGCGCGGGCGACACCGTCGTCGCGCTCACCAGCTACTACTTCAGCCGCGCCTACAGCGATGCGGCGAACACGGTGCGCGAGAACGCCATCGCCTCCGTCGGCGAACTGCCGTCGTACTGGGTATGGAACATGCAGCTCACGCGCACGCTGATGCGCGCCGGCAGCAGCACGCTCAAGGGCACGCTGGCGGTGAACAACCTGTTCGACCGCCGCTACTGGTACCGCGGCATCGACACCAGCCCCTGGGGCCGCCAGCCGGCGCCGGGACGCACGGCGACGGCAGGCGTGGAACTGAGCTTCTGATGCAGCGTGATGCAGCGCACGCCCTTGCATCGTGTCTTGCATCTGCAACCGCGCGTTGACACCAAACTTACCTGCCGCCATGCACCATTGATCGGCCGCATCGGCTCAGGATTCCGGCAACTTCCTGCGCCGATGCAAGCACGGGGATGCGCCGAGCCAGAACCCGCCGCGAACGCACCAGCGCATTCGCGGCCCTGGCGGTAGCGGACCGCAGCACTACCGAGCCAGCCGGGCGTTCCGCCCGGCCCAGCCATCACAGTCGAAACGAGCGCTTCGGCAGACCGCCGAGGATGCCGTGTGGATGGCTTGCGCGCGTTCTCGCGCTTCGGCCATGACCGGCATCCGAGCAGTCCGCCACGCGCAGACCTCTCACACGGATATCTTCATGACCGACAACCTGTCGCCCCTGGTGATCCTGACCCACGTATGCCACGCGGCGGTCACCGATGGTTTCCTTCCCGCCGCGCATCGCCTGGGCCTGCCCGTGGTGCTGCTGACCGATCACCGGCTGGAGCACCTGGAGTATTTCGGCCGCGCGCCGGAACACGCGCCGCAGCAGGTGATCGAATGCGATGTGTTCAATCCGCTGAGCGTGATCGACGTGCTGCACGGCGCGGGTATCCGGCCGGGCGCGGTGTTCTCCAACAGCGATCACCTGCAGACTTCCACCGCCCTGGTCGCCGAAGCATTCGGCCTGCCGGGCAAACCGTGGCGCGTGTGCTATGCCGCGAAGAACAAGGCCGCCATGCGCGAACGCCTGCGTTCGCTCGGCCTGCCCGCGCCGTGGTTCGAAAGCCTGATGCCGGGCCAGGCCATCCCCGCGCATGCGCCGTGGCCGCTGATCGCCAAGCCGCGCGAGGGCGTGGCCAGCCTCGACGTGCAGCTGTGCGCCAACCCCGGCGAGCTGCAGCAGTATCTGCAGGCGTTCTGGCAACGCCACCCGGGGCGCGCGGTGCTGCTGGAGGAATTCCTGCACGGTCCGCTGTTCACGCTGGAGACGCTGAGCGACCGGCGGCGCACGCAGGCCGTGGGCGGCTTCGACGTGACGCTGTCCGAGCCGCCGCATTTCATCGAACTGGAAGCGCGCTGGAATGGCCCCGCCGGCACGCAGCAGCGGCAGCAGGCGCTGGCCCAGGTGCTGGCCTTCGGCGTGGACTTCGGGGTCTGCCACAGCGAATTCATTCTTACCGAACGCGGCCCCATGCTGGTCGAGATCAACTACCGCAGCATCGGCGACGGCCGCGAGTTCATGCTCGACCGCATGCATGGCGGGCGCTGGTTCGAGGCCATCCTGCGCCTGCACCTGGGCGAACCGCTCGTACCGCTGCAGCCGGCCAGCCAGCACGCGCTGGTGCGCTATTACGTGGCCAGCGAGGAAGGCCGGCTGCTGCAGATCAGCGACGACCGGGCGCAGCAACACGAGCGCGCGCACGTCGCATACCGGCGGCTGCGACAACAGGGCGACGAGATCCGCCTGAGCCGTTCCAACAAGGACTACCTGGGCGCGCTGAGCATCGTGGCCCAGACCGAGCACGATCTCGGCCAGGCCTTGGAAGCGACCGAGCCGGGCCTGCAATGGCACATCGCCCAGGGAGCCGACGCATGAACCGCGGCGACAGCGGCTATATCGCCTGGCGCATCATCGACTGCTGCCTGCGCGAAGACCTGCGCGGGATCATGCACCGCGGCAGCGAAGCGGCGCCCGCGCCGGCAGCGCGGCAGGCATGGCCGGAACATCGCTTTCCCGAACGCTGGTGGCGCATCGCCCACCTGCCCGGCGGCGTGCTGTGGCTGCCGGTGCAGGCCAGCGATTACATGCAGAGCCTGCGCGCGCTCGGCGACGGATGGCTGCGCGAGACGCCGCAGGGGCTGGCCTACGAACACGGCGCGGATGCGTGGCTGGCGCTGCTGGCGGAAGGATTGGACGAGGAGACCCGCCAGCTGCATCGCGACTACGCGGCGGAAGCCCGCTGCGCCGCCGAGCATCGCGCGCTGTCGCGCCAGGCCTATACAGAACGCACCGATGCGCTGGCCGGCGCCCTGGATGCCGCCGGCTGGGACGAACGCGCCCTGCGCTGCGACCAGGTGGCGAGCTATCGCGACCATCCGTTCTATCCGACCGCGCGCGCCAAGTCCGGCTTCGGCGAAACGGATATGCGCGCCTATGCGCCGGAGTTCGATCCGAGCTTCGACCTGCGCTGGCTGGCGGTGCCGCGCGATGCACTGAAGCTCACCACACCGCAACCCGCATTCTGGCCCCGCATGCGCGACGTAGGGCTGGACGAAACGCTGGCCGCGACGCATGCCCTGCTCCCCGTGCACCCGCTGACCTGGCCGCGACTGGACGAGGGCGACGCTTTCCCGCTGCCGCCGGATACGCATCGCGCGCCGCTCGCGTGGCTGCCGGTACGGCCTACGCTGTCGGTGCGAACCGTGATGCCGGTGAACCATCCCGGCAGCCACCTCAAATTGCCGCTGCTGATGCGCACCCTCGGCGCGCTCAACCTGCGCCTGATCAAGCCGTCGACGCTGTACGACGGCCACTGGTTCGCCCAGGCGCTCACCGCCATCGAAGCAGGCGACGACGCGCTGCGCAACCGCTACGTGCATGTGGACGAAGCGCACGGCGGCCATGTCGACGAGGCCAGGCACCTTGCCTATCTGGTCCGCCGTTATCCGCCATTGCCCGAGGCCACCCTTGTCCCCGCTGCGGCGCTGAGCAGCACCATGCCCGACGGCCGTCCCTTCGCCGCGCATCTTGCCGACCGTTTCCACCAGGGCGACCTGCTCGCCTGGTGGCAATCGTACGTATCGCTGCTGAGCGAAGTGCACCTGCGCCTGTGGCTGGCCTACGGCGTGGCGCTGGAAGCCAACCAGCAGAACACCGTGCTGATCTACGCCCCAGGACAGGCGCCGCGCCTGCTGATGAAGGACAACGACTCCGCCCGCGTCCTGCTGCCGCGCCTGCGCGCGCGGCTGCCGGGGATCGAATCGCTCGGCGCCCTGCGCGACCCGCGCATTCCGGTCGACGACGATGCCGCCCTGGCGCGGATGTTCTGCACCATCATCCTGCAGCTGGATCTGCTGGCCGTGCTCGAAGGCGTGGCCGAATGGCAACCGGCGTGGCGCGGACCGATGTACGCGGTACTGCGCCGCACGCTGCGCGCCACGCTGGTCGAACTGCAACGCCAGGGCATCGACACGCAACCGGCCGAGCGCCTGCTGCAAGCGCCCTGGCTGCCGGTGAAATACCTGCTCAGCGCCGGTAGCCTGCTCAGCAAGCGCATCACCGGCGCCAGCGACATCAACAAGTTCTACGGCGACAGCGGCCCCAACTTCATGCTGGCGGACGAAACGGCGGCCGGCGCACGCCACGCCGACGGAGCGGCTTGATGCGCACGCTCGCCTCCGTGCTGGCCGCCCACTACCTGGCGGCGTTCACCGCCCTGGGCATGCCGGTGTTCATGCCGCGCGTGCTCGAAGGCCTGGCGCCCGGCGCGTCCGACTGGCTGAGCGGCCTGCTCTACGTGCTGCCCACCGTGTGCACGGCGCTGACGGCCACGGCCTGGGGACGGCTGGCCGACCGCTACGGCCGCAAGCTCTCGCTGATGCGCGCGCAGGCCGGACTGGTGCTGGGCTTTCTGATGGCGGGCTTCGCGCCGAACCTGGCCTGGTTCGTGTGCGCCCTGATCGTGCAGGGCACCTGCGGCGGTTCGCTGGCGGCGGCCAATGCCTACCTGGCGACGCAGGCGCAAGGCCAGTCGCTGACGCGCGCGCTGGACTGGACGCAGTTCTCCGCGCGCCTGGCGATGGTCACCGCGCCGGCCCTGCTCGGCCTGGCGACCGGCCTGGGCCTGGCGCAGACGCTGTACCGCTATCTGGCCGTGCTGCCGCTGCTGGCGTTGCTGCTGACCTGGCTGCTGCCGGCCGATACGGTGACCAGAAGTTCTTCCGCCAACGCAAAGCCGCAAGCCCCGGACGATCTGCGCGAACTGGCGCCGCTGCTGCTCGTGCAGTTTTTCTTCTACTTCGCCATGGTGGTGACCTTCCCCTATTTCATTTCCTACAGCGAAGCGCTGGGCGTGGGCAGCGACAGCCACGCCGGCCTGTACTACAGCCTGCCGCACCTGGTGTACCTGGTGCTGCTGCCCTGGCTGCGCGCACGCAGCTCCGCTCCGCAACGGCCGCTGCTGCTCGGACTGGGCCTGTTCTCGCTGGCCTGCCTGGGCCATGCGCTGCTCGCCGGCCCCGGCCTGCTCGCACCGGCGCGCGTGCTCTACGGCATCGGCATGCTGCTGGCCATCGGCGGACTCAATCGCGCGCTCAGCCAGCACGCCGGGCAAGACGGTGCGGGACGGGTGTTCGGCCGCTTCGACGCCTGCGGCAAATGGGCCGGCGCGCTCGGCGGCGTGGCCGCCGGCGCGCTGGTGCATCGCTGGGGCCTGGCCACGCCATTCGTCGCCGCGGCGATGGCGGGCGCCATCGCGCTGATCTGCGCCGCGCGCAGCTATCTCTTCCTTCCATCGAGGCAAACCTATGTTTCAGCAAGCGATGCGTGAACAGTGGTATGCGGCCCAGGCCGATGCGCAGGCGATCGCCTGCTGGCTCAACTGCTATCTGCGCGAATTCGCGCTGCCGCGCGGCCAGGCCGATATGGATTACCGCGGACTGGACCGCCCGGCCGGCCTCGCGCTCGGCGAAGGCCCGCTGCTGCGCATCGGCTTCGCGCAATCGGGTTACGCGCTATGCGTGCGGCTGGGCCAGAGCAGCCGGCTCGGCCGCTGCACCTATACGTCGGCGCCATATCTGAAGGCCGCGGGCGAAGGCTGGCGCTGCGCCGATGCGCGCACCACCATCCACTTCCTGCTGGAACGCCTGGCGCCGGAATGCGGCTTCAACGCCGAGCTGCTGGCGCAATCCGCCAACAGCATCGAGATCACCCGCCATCTGCTGGAGCTCTCCGCCGATGCCATGCCCAGCGGCGACGCGCTGATCGACGCCGAGCAAGGCATGCTGTGGGGCCACGCGCTGCATCCCACCCCGAAGAGCCGCGAAGGCGTGCCGCTGGCGCAGGTGCTGGCCTGCTCGCCGGAAGCGCGGGTGCGGGTTCCGCTGTACTGGTTCCGCATCGATCCGGGCCTGCTGCGCAGCCTGGGCCGCGATGCGCGCGCCACGCTGGCCAAGGTGGCCGGCGCGGAGCATCTCTACCCCTGCCATCCGTGGGAAGCCGAACGCCTGCTCGCCCATCCGCTGCTGCGGCAGGCGCGCGAACGCGGCCTGATCGAACCACTGGGTCCATTGGGCATGGCGCTGCAGCCGACCTCGTCGGTGCGCACCATGTACCACGCGGAGCTCGACTACTTCCTCAAGATGTCGATCCACGTGCGCCTCACCAACTGCGTGCGCAAGAACGCCTGGTACGAACTGGAAAGCGCGGTGGCGATGACCGCGCTGCTGGAACCGGCATGGCGCGACGTGGGCGAGCGCGTGCCGGGCTTCGGCGTGATGCTGGAGCCGGCGGCGACCACGCTGGACTTCAGCGCGCTGGGCGGCGACGCCGAGGCGCACCGCGAGCTGGCCGAGAGCTTCGGCATCCTCTATCGCGACAATCCCGCCGCCCTGGTACGCGAGCGCTACCACCCGCAGGTGGCCGGCGCACTGTTCGCCACCGACCGCCACGGCGCCAGCATATGCAAGGCGATGCTGCGCCCGTCCGCTTCTGCCGCCGGCTATGCGCGCACCGCCATCGCCTGGTTCGAAGCCTATGCCGGCCTGCTGCTGGACGGCGTGTGGCTGGCCTTCTTCAAGCACGGCATCGTGCTCGAACCGCATCTGCAGAACACCGTGATCGGCTTCGACCGCGGCATGCCGGCGCGCCTCTGGATACGCGACCTGGAAGGCACCAAGCTGGTGCGCGAACGCTGGCCGGAAGCATCGCTGGCCGGCTTGTCGGAACGCGCGCGGCAGTCCGTGCATTACGGCCAGGAGCTAGGCTGGAAGCGCGTTGTCTACTGCGCCCTGGTCAACAACCTGGCCGAGGCGATCTTCCACCTGGCCGACGGCGACAGCGCACTCGAAGAGCGGCTATGGTCGTGCATCGGCGCCATCGCGCAGCGCTGGCAGGAACGCCACGGCGCGCAGCCGCTGCTGCAAGGCCTGCTCGAAGGCGCGGCCCTGCCCAGCAAGAACAACCTGCGCACGCGCCTGTTCAAGCGCGCCGACCGCGACTCCGACTACACCTATCTGCCCAATCCGATCAGCCCGCCGGCCGCCGCGCGCCAGGTGGCTTGAATCCCGCTTCGACCAGGTATCCACGCATGACCCTGCATTGCCCACCCGAACGCATCGAAGCGCAGATCGCCCAATGGCGCACCGAATCGCCCGAACCGATCTGCGCCTACCTCTACGACCTGCAGGCGCTGCAGCAGCACGTGCGCTGGATGCGCGAAGCCCTGCCCGACGGCTGCGAGCTGTACTACGCCGCCAAGGCCAACCCGGAGGCGCCGGTGCTGCAGACGGTGGCGCCGTGGGTGGACGGCTTCGAAGCGGCCTCCGGCGGCGAGCTGCGCTGGCTGCACCAGCAGCAGGCGGATCATCCCCTGCTGTTCGGCGGCCCCGGCAAGCTGGACAGCGAACTGGCCCTCGCGGCATCGCTGCCCTGCTGCACGCTGCATGTGGAAAGCCTGGGCGAACTGGCCCGCCTCGCGTCCATCGCCGAGCGCGGCGGCAGGCCGGTGCCGATCTTCCTGCGCATGAATATCGCCGTGCCCGGCGTCGGCGACACGCGCCTGATGATGGGCGGCAAGCCCACGCCGTTCGGCATGGACGAGCAGGATCTGCCGCAGGCGGTGGCGATCCTGCGCGAGCATCCCGCGCTGCGGCTGGAAGGCTTCCATTTCCATCTGATGTCGCACCAGAAGGACGCGCTGATGCAGCTCGCCCTGGTGCGCGCCTATCTCGATATCGCGCAGCGCTGGAAAGCCGCCTACGGGCTCGATATCGGCACGGTCAATGCCGGCGGCGGCTTCGGCGTCGACTACGCCGAACCCTCGGCATCCTTCGACTGGCTGCGGTTCTGCACCGGCCTGCGCGAGGTGCTGCGCCAACATGCGCATGGCCTGAAGCTGCGCTTCGAACCGGGCCGCTACGTCAGCGTCGCCTGCGGCTGGTATGCGATGGAAGTCATCGACATCAAGCGCAGCCACGGCGAGTACTTCGCCGTGGCGCGCGGCGGCACCCATCATTTCCGCACGCCGCCGGCGCAGGGCCACGACCATCCGTTCCGCATCCTGCGCGGCCAGCGCGCCGCGGCCATCGAGAACGAACGCGTCACCCTGGTCGGCCAGCTGTGCACGCCCAAGGACGTCCTGGCGCGTGCACAGCCGGTGGAGGCCCTGGCCATCGGCGATTGCCTGCTGTTTCCGCTGGCCGGCGCTTATGCCTGGAATATCTCGCACCAGAACTTCTTGATGCATCCGGCGCCGCGCATGGCGTTTCTCGAGGCACGGACGGCGCTGCACGCCGCCAACGCCGCCTGACGGAGCGGACAAGGCGCTACGCCTTCGCCGGCGGGCCGAACCAGGTGGCGAGCGCATCGGCCAGTCCGCTGTCGCCACCGTCGCCGACCCAGGCCACGTAGCCGTCGGGACGGATCAGCACCGCGGAAGGCGCCTCGACGCGGCCCAGCACGGGGAGTTCCCACGGACCTTCGCAACCCGCATCGACGCGGCGCAGGCGATCGGCCCACGGCGCGATCGCCGCATCGAGCACCCCGCGCGCGCCGAGGTTGAGCAGCAGCGGACGCGCTTCGTGCAGCAGGCTGTAGACCCGCAACGGGCCACCGGCGGTGAGCAGATCCAGGTCGGGCATGCGCCGCCCCAGCAGCGGATGCCCTTCGCCGAGGTCGTAGCGGATGCCCAGTCCGATCACCTCCGCCGCCATGCGCTTGCGCGGTTCGTCCATGGCGAGGAACTCGGTGAGGTATTCGTCCAGCGCCAGGCTGCGCTCGTCCCTGCGCTGCAGCGCGACGTGGGCCATGGTGTTGCGCAGTACGCGCGCGGCGACCGGGTGGCGTTCGGCCTGATAGGTATCGAGCAGGCTGTCCGGCGCGGTGCCCTTGATCACCTGCGCCAGCTTCCAGCCGAGATTGGCCGCATCCTGCACGCCCAGGTTGAGCCCCTGCCCGCCCATCGGCGGATGCACGTGCGCGGCGTCGCCGGCCAGCAGCACGCGCCGCTCGCGATACGCCGCGGCCTGGCGGCTGAGATCGGTGAAGCGCGAAACCCAGCTGGCGTCGTGGATGCCGAAGTCGGTGCCGTACACGGTGGCCAGGGCCGCGCCGACTTCCTGCACCGTGGGATCGCCGGCCGAGCTCAGCCGCGCTTCGGTCAGCACGATGCGTGCGCGGCCGTCCTCGGCCTTGCCGATGGCGTGGGTGCCGATCGCATCGTGGCGGAAACCCCAGGCGGGCTCCTCGCGCATCGAGGCCTCGGCGATCAGCCAGCTCTTGGTGGCGTCCCAGCCGTCGAATGCGATGCCGGCCGTCTTGCGCACGATGCTGCGGCCGCCATCGCAACCGACCAGGTACGAAGCGCGCAGCGAGCCGCCACCGGCCAGCGCGACACTGACGCCGCGCTCGTCCTGCGCGAAGCCAGCCACCTCGCGCTCGCGATGGAACGTCACCGGCAGCGCGGCGACCCAGCTCGCCATGATGCGCTCGATATGCTTCTGCCACAGCCCCAGCGTGTAGTTGTGCCGCGTGGGAAAGTCGCTGATATCCAGCGCCACGTGGAAATACGCATGCGGATGCGGTGTCCCTTCCGCGATGAACCAGTCGGCGATGCCGCGCTGGTCGAACACTTCCAGCGTGCGCGCATGCAGGCCGCCCGCGCGCGAACCGGGCACATCCTGGTTGGCGCGCTTCTCGACGATCGCCACGTCGATGCCCGCCAGGGCCAGTTCACCGGCCAGCATCAAACCCGTCGGACCACCGCCGACGATCACCACATCGTGCTCTGCCATCGCATCGCTCCCAAGGCTGTCGATACCGACAAGGCCGGCGATGCTGCGCCTGCCCCCCGGCCTTACGGCAAGCCCGGGGGTGCGCTATACTCTGGAAGCGGCGGGGAATAGCGATATTCCCCGCTTTTTTTATGCCTGCGCGCCGGCGGCGAACACCGCCACGCCGAACTCGTCGATGATTCTCTGGCTCAGGTCGGTGTTGTTGAGCAGCACCAGGGTGGCCTGGCCGTCGAGCCGGTGCGCCAGCAGCGAGCGGTAGCCGTCGGTGCGCCCCGTCTCCCACGCAAATGCCCGTGCCGCGCCATCGGCCTGCACGTCCTTGACGCGGCCGCCCAGCGCATACGATTCCGCCGGCACCAGGATCGTGCTCAGCGCCTTGCGCGAAGCCTCGCTCAGCAGCGAACCGCCATAAACACCCTCGGCCGCGCGCACGAGATCGGCCGCCGTGCCGCAATAGCCGCCCGACGCCACCATGTACACCAGCTGCGGATTCATCTTGCGCACCGGCGGCTCGATCGTGGCGTAGCCGACGGCGACCTGGGCGCGCGCCGCGTCGGTGTAGCGCGGCAGCACGTGCTTGAGTCCCAGCGGCGCGAGCACGAGCGCATCGATGGCCTGCGCGAAATCCTGGCCGGTGACGTGTTCGACGATGCCCTTGACCAGGATCCAGTTGGTCAGGTCGTACGAGAACCGGCTGCCCGGCTCGAACGCCAGGTCGCCGGAACAGAACGCCTCGATCGCCTCGCCCGTGGTGTAGGGCTTGGTCCATATCGCCGGATCGGCCTTGACCCGCGGCGAAAACCCATTGGGAATGCCGCTGCAATTGGACAGCAGGTGCTTGAGCTTCACCTTGGCGCCGTTGTCGGCGCGGTAGCCGTCCAGGTAGTCGCCGATGGATCCGTCGAGCGCCAGCTTGCCCTGCTCGACCAGCCGCAAGACGGCCACCGAGACGAACCACTTGCTGATCGAGGCCAGGGGATAGAGCGTGTCGACCGTGGCGCGGCGCCCCGTTTCCACATCGGCCATGCCGAACGCTTCGGACAACACCACCCGCTGCCCGCGTACCAGATGGATGACGCCGTGAAAGCCGTTCGCCTCGACGAAATCGTCGACGACCGCCCTCACACTCTTGCCCGCGCCCTTGTCCGCCCCGGCTTCCGCCGCCAGCAGCGAAGGCGCCAGCCATGCGCCGGCGAGCGCGCCCGCCACGCCTTGTACGAAACGACGCCTGCTCGCCATGCACCCACCTCCGCCTGGAGTGCGCGGCGCGCACTTGCCAGCCCCGACTTATCGGCGCAAGGCAGGCGAGGCGATAAGTGCCGGAAGTTGGCCCGCGTTGTTTACGGCTGGCGGCCGAAGCGGTATTGCGCGATCAGCCAGAGCTTGCGCTCGTCCACGCCATAGCCGCGTGCGCGGTAGTCGCCATACTGCATTTCCAGCGTCACGCCGCTGCCCACGTCGAACAGCACGCCGGCATCGAACTCGTTGCCCAGCGCCGGTCCGCCCAGCACCGGGGTGAAGTGGCGATAGACCACCTGCCAGCTCGCCTTGCGCGCGAGCGGCAGGCTACCGAACGCGCCCGCGTAGCGGTCGCGCAATCCCGCCACCGGAATACGGAAGGCGCCCACCCAGCCATTGAACGCGCGCGCCGCGCCATAGGCCACGTTGAGCGGCGTGCGGCCATTGCCGTCCAGGCGCTCCTCGCCGGCCTTGAGCGAGAACGGCGCGTAGCCGTAGCTCACTTCGGCCAGGTGGTAGCCCAGGCTGAACTGCGCGGGGTTGTTGCCGTAGTCGTGCTGGCGGGCCACGTCGGCGATCCAGCCGAGGCTGGCGCCCTCGGGCCCGAGCTTGCGCGTACCGCTCCAGCGCAGGCCCAGCGTGCGCACCGAATTGACCGGCCGCGTGCTGTTGCGGATGAAATAGCCGTAGGCAGTGAGCTTGCCCAGCGGCAATGCCTGATCCAGGTGCAGCAGATGCGCGCTGAGTTTCCAGCGGCGCTGCTGGCGGTCGGGGAAATCCTCGCCCACCGTGCGGTTGACCTGGTCCAGCCAGTGGTAGCGCAGTTCCGCGCCGTCCCACGCCTTCCAGGCCACGCCCACGCCGTCGAAGGACTGCGAGGTCTGCCGCCAGCCGTTGCTGCTGATGAAGCGGCCGCCGTCCATCACCACGTACTGGCGGCCGACGCGCACGCGCACGTCGTCGTTGCGATATTCCAGCCAGGCATTGGTGAGGCCGGTCGATTTCGGATCGGCCTCGACGGGATACGGCAGGCGGCGGCCGGAGGTGTCGTCGTACTGGCGCCCGAACAGCGAGCGCACCGCGATGCCCTCGGCATAGGCGCTCCAGCCGTTGCCCAGCGCCCAGCGATAGCCGAACTGCAGGCGCACCGTATTGGCATGCCCGCGCAGCGGCGCCGACTGCGAATACAGGTTGCTGTAGCGATAGCGCAGGTCGACGAAGGCGGCGCTTGCGGGCGCTTCGCCCGCCGCCGCCGACATGGCCGCCATGGTCCCCGCCAGGCCCAGGCAGGAACGCCGCCACGCCCTGGTGAGCGTGCGCCCCAGGCCTGCCGCACCGTCCCCGCGCGTTGCGAAACTGGTCCTGGCATCGGCGAGGAAGGGTGATTGTCGATTTGCCACGGGCCGTCGATCCTCTTGTAGACAAAGGTGTAGCGCGCCTGCACCTTCCGCGCCTTGCCGTTCTTGCTCAGCCTGAAAGTATAGACGCCCATGTCCACCGCGGCGGCGGCGGCGGCAAGTCATTGCAGGCCTCGCCGCGGGCGCCGGCGACTGGGCGAAACGCTAGAATGGCGCGTTGTCTCAAAGCCCCGGGAGATCGAATCGCGGCCACCCGGGCGAACGCTGTGTTCCCGATGCAGGCCTGTCGGTTTCGCGGGGCGCGCCCTATACAACCCATCAGGGCGCGTTGAGCACTCACATGATCGTCCCCATCTATACACGCGGCCTCCCCCAAGCCTCGAGATCCTCTCCATGTCCTCTTCCTGCGTGCACGCCGTTCCGCTCGACAAGACGCCCAGCGTGCGCACCACCGCGCAGTTGCCGCTCCATCTCGCCGACGGGCGCGAGGCGGCCGGCCTGATGTACAGCTTCCACGGCCTGTCCGACGGCAAGGAGCATTTCGCCCTGCGCCTGGGCGCCGGCACGGCCGACGCGCCGCTGGTGCGCCTGCATTCGGAGTGCACCACCGGCGATGTGCTCGGCTCGGCGCGCTGCGATTGCGGCCCGCAGCTGCAGGAGTCGCTGACGCGGCTGCACGAGGAAGGCGGCTATC
Organism: Dyella sp. SG609; assembly: GCF_012275375.1. Classification (GTDB taxonomy): domain Bacteria; phylum Pseudomonadota; class Gammaproteobacteria; order Xanthomonadales; family Rhodanobacteraceae; genus Dyella_D; species Dyella_D marensis. The sequence continues at coordinate 228,702 of NZ_JAAZQJ010000007.1, forward strand.
TGCTCTACATGCGCCAGGAAGGCCGCGGCATCGGCCTGTACGCCAAGCTCGACGCCTACCGCCTGCAGGAACAGGGCCACGACACCTACGCCGCCAACCGCGCGCTGGGCCATGGCGACGACGAGCGCGACTACACCGCCGCCGCCGAGATGCTCAAGGCACTGGGCCTTACCCGCATCACCCTGATCACCAACAACCCCGACAAGCGTGCGCAACTGGAAGCGCTGGGCATCGAAGTGGCAGCCGTGCGCCCCACCGGCGTGTTTTCCGGCCGGCACAACCTGCGCTATCTGGAAGCCAAGGTGCGCCACACCCGCCACACCCTGCTGCTGCCGGCCGCCACGGAAGAAGCGTGAGCGCGCACGGCGGCACGCCGGGGCCATCCATGCAGGGTCCCATCACCGTTCTCGCCTATCCCACCGTCGCGCCGGACTGGCGCGAGCGTTTCCTGCAGGCCTTCGACGTGCTGGCGCGGCATACGCGGGCCGAACCGGGCTGCCTGGCGTTCCAGCTGCACGCGCACCCCACCGATGCGGGCAGGTTCGTGGTGCACGAAGTGTTCGCCGACAAGGCCGCGCTCGATGCGCACGCGGCGGCGCCGCATACGCGGGACTTCATCGACTTCATCCACATCACCGGCAGCACGCTGTCGTGCCAGCCGTGGTATCCGCTCGAACGGCCGGGCTGACTCGAAGCCTCAGCCCTCGGCCAGCTGCTGGCGCTCCAGCAGGATGTCCGCATCCAGCGTCATGCCCGGGATCAGCGGCTCGGTGCGGCCGTCGACGATCGAGCTGTGCTGGTCCAGCCACACCCTCACGCGAAAGCGCGGACCGTCCGTCGGACGCCCCAATAGCCGCGTGGCCCGGTGGGCCGAGATCGCCAGCAGCGAACGCGACAGCACGCGCCCGCTGTAGCGCCCGAAGCGCTGGTGCGGGAAGGCGCGGTAGCGGATGACCACCACGGCGCCCTTGCGCATGAAGTCCAGCGAGGGTTTGTCCACCCACAGTTCCGCCAACAGCCGCGAGGTGGAAACGGCAGGCACACCGGCGAGAGGCACATCCTGCAGGCACTCGCGCGGCAGCACGCTGGCCACCACGCCGGAGACCGGCGCGCGGACGATGCTGGCGCGCCGCATCGTGCTCTTCGGCACCGGCCTGGACGCGCCCTCCCATTCCAGCTGCCATTGCAGGCCGCTGCGCAGGATGTCGATGATCAATTGCGCCAGCCGGGCCAGCAGCTGGGTGCGCTGCTGCTGCAGCAGCTGGATGCGGTGCTGGCGCTTCTTGTGCTGCAGGCGCTCGAGCTGGTTGCGGCGCAGCTGCAGCCGCTTGAGCTGGTGGCGCTTGGCCGGTGGTCTTCTGGGTTGGAGCTGCTGCAAGTCCGTATCCTCAACCTGCGCGTTCCGTGGGGATCGTCCATGCGCTCAACGCGTCGACGCCGTGTCTGCCCGGCGCGGATGGCGCGTGGCCCCGCCGCCGGCGGTTCGATTCCGCGCCTCGCACCCTCGCCGCTGCGGTAACGACGGGTCATCCGGGCCGGTGCCGATTTTTCGCGCGGAGCATACGGGAACACACGGTCCGAAAGAGGACATTCGCCAGTCAAATAGGGCCAGTCTTATCAAACCGGGATGCAGTACCTGGGCCATCTGTGATGCGGATTCGCCTGTCACGACGCGCAGCACATGCCAGTTGCCATGCGCGGATGCCGATGACACCCGCGGCAAGGCTTTCCCACCGCCCCAAGCGGCGGAACTAACAGGACGGGACGGACCGCGCGGCGCTAGCGCGCGGACCAGAACGGAACCTCACTCCACCCGATCCACGTTCCACGGGTTCGCCGGCTGGCTGTCGTTCGCCACCCAGAATCGGCTCGCGTCGCTGATGGAGCCCTCCGCCCAGAACGTCCAACCGCCGCCTCCGTCATAGAACTCGGCCATGCGGAAGCCTTCGCCGAACTTGCCGGAACACAGGTTGTCCGCCACGGTCCGCGACGTCAGCGTGGCGCCCGCCACCGGCCCGGTCAGGCGGATCTCGCCCTGCGCCCAGCCGCTGTATTTGTCCAAAGCGATCGACGACGGCGCCGCACGGCCATCCTGCCTCAGGCAAAGCACGGGCAGCGAGACATGCGGTCCGGTATCGCCGAAAAGCGGATTGGAATGTTCGTGGTCGTCGAAACCGACGTGCGAAAACGAGCCCTGGGCGTCCAGCAACGTCCAGGTCATGCCTTTGTGGGTGGCCGTCGAAGGTGTCGCCGCAATGGCCAGCCCCACGCCCATGCAAGCCGGCGCAATGACGAGTCCGCGCCAGCGTCGCATCGCCCCCCGCAGGGACGGCGCGTGCGCTCGAAGCACCCTGCTGGCGCGAAGGTTGAAAACATGGCGGACTACCTGCTTGCGGATGCTCATGATCGCTCTCCCACGGATTGGACCGACTGCCACGGCAACTCCATGCCCACCGCCCTCGGCACGGCGCACCCATCACGCCGGCACCGGCGCCTCCATGGGAGAAAAAGATAGACCCCTCGTCCGGTGCGCAATGCCCGCCGCTGCGCAGCTACGGCCTGATCGGCGCTTCGCGGACAAGCTCCAGTCATTTCCATACCGCCCGCAAAAAAAAAGGTGCCATGCCGCAAGCATCCCGATGCTCGCGCCATGGCACCCCGACAAACGATGGAACTAGTACATCCGCTCCCGGATCAGTTCCACGGATTCGCCGGCTGGTCGTTGATCGCCACCCAGAACCGGCTGGCGCCGCTGATCACGCCCTGCGCCCACCAGGTCCAGCCGCCGCCGCCGTCATGGAACTCGCCCATGCGGAAACCGCTGCCGAAGGTGGAAGCGCACAGGTTGTCCGCCACCGCGCGCGAGGTGAGCGACAGGCCCTGCACCGGCGCGGTGAGGCGGATCTCGCCCTTCGCCCAGCCGTTGTTGTACGGGTCGAAGGTCATCCCCGGCGGCGCGGCGCGGCCGTCCTGGCGCAGGCACAGCACCGGCAGCGCGGTGGCCGGATTGGTGTCGCCCTGGTACGGGTTGCTGGTGGAGTCGATGCCCACGTGCGAGTACGAGCCGTTGGTGCCCAGCAGCTTCCAGGTCAGGCCCAGGTGCACGTGCGCGTTGTTCACCGTCACCGTGCGCTGCGTGGCCTTGCCCAGGTTGCGGCCGTGCGCGTCGCTCAGCGCCGTCACGCGCAGCAGCGGCGAACCCGTCGCAGCCCAGGTGTGCGAGGCATTGACGCCGGTGGCGGCCGGACCGCTCACCGCCGACGCGGCGCTGCCGTCGCCCCAGTCCACCGAGAAGTTGACGTTGTCGGCATACGGCCAGCACGAGCGCATCTTCGCCGTATAGGTCTGCGCCGCGCCCGCCGGCACCGTGGCCGGACCGACCGCCATCGGCGTGACCGCGCGCGAACCGGCGCCGCCCAGCAGGTCCCAGAACTGCACGTGCCAGCGCGGCGAGGTGTAGATGTCCTTGCGCCATTCCTTGGTGATGAAGGTATCGGCCTGGCCGGTCACCTTCAGCTGCCAATCGAGGTCGAAGGTCAGCGCGTCGACGGTTTCAAACGTGCCGTCGCCGTCCGCATCGCCGCAGTTGTTGCCGTAGAAACCCCACAGGTCGCCCATGATGTACGGGCGGATGCCGACCTGCGCATAGGCAAAGCTGTCGCTGTACAGGTAACCGCGGAACGCCACCTGCGCATACAGCGAAGGCTGGAAGCGCCCGGAAACGCTGGCCGTCACCGGCTGCGTGCCCAGGTCCGTGGTATCCAGCGACTGGCTGCCCGTGCAACCCGAACTGGTGCAGTTGTAGTCGAAGTAGCCGGACACCATCCTGCGTCCGCTGTAGGTCACCGAGCCGGTCACCGTCGCGGTGATGCCCTTCTTGTCGAAGCCCGCGGTGATCGGCAGGTTGAAGCCGATATGCACCGGGATCGGGCCGGCCATGAAGTTGATCGAGAACAGGAACGGCTTGGCGATCTGCCACTCCCAGGCCTTGGGGTTGGCATAGGTGATGGAACCGCTCACCGTCGCGCCCTGGTCGATCTTGGCCGTGCCGTTCACCCGCGCGTAGCGGAACTTCACGCCGTACGGCACGCACACGAACCAGATGCCGGTGCGCTTGAGCGTGATCTGGATTTCGCCGGTGGCGTTGACGTTGGCGGTGCCTGACAAGGTCACGTTGCCGGTGAAGCCGCTGTTGGCATCGCCCAGGTTGTAGTTGCTGTTGATCGGCGAGCCCCAGTTGAAGGCCTTGTTCTTGGTGATGTCCTTGTCACCGCAACCGAGGATGCCCATGCGGCTGACATTGCCCGACGCCATCATCGAGGCGGAATCCGCCTGCGCCGACAGATCGATCAGCCGCTGGGTGGGACTGCCCTGCATGGCCGACAGCGCCACTTCGTCGGCAATCGTCTTGCTCACCGAATAGCTCACCGCTTCGCCCGCGGGCGTGGCGGCGATATCGGCGGCGATCGCATCTTTGAGCTGCTGCGGCAGGGGCGAGGCATTCAAGCCGGCCGCGCCGTCCACCTGGTAGAACTGCTCGTTGAACGCGGCGCCGGTGTCGTCCAGCGTGCCGGCCGTCTGCACCAGCTTCCAGCCCGCGCCGGTCTGCACGGTCTGCTGGTTGAAGTTGGGATCCTGCGGATCCACCGGCGGCGGATCGCCCGCCGAGTTCCACGGGTTGGCCGGCTGGTCGTTGATGGCCACCCAGAAGCGCGTGTCGGTGGGCAGCTGCCCCGTGCCCCAGTACGACCAGCCGCCGCCGCCGTCGTGGAATTCCGCCATGCGCCAGCCGGCGCCGAGCTGGCTGGCGCAGATGCCGTCGGCCTGCGCTTGCGAGGTGAGCGCGCTGCCGGTGATCGGCGCGCTGAGCTGCAGCGCACCCTGCACCCAGCCGTTGCTGTAGTCGAAGCTGATGCCGCCCGGCGCCGCGCGGCCGTCCTTGTACAGGCACAGGATCGGCAGCATCTGGTCGACCGTGGTGTCGCCCTGGTAGGCATTGGTGATGTCGTCGCGGCCGACATGCACATAGGCGCCCTGCTGTTCCAGCACGCGCCAGGTCAGGCCGTGGCGGATCGCCGCCGAGGCGGGTTCGGCCATCGCCAGTCCCAGCAGGGTCAGGCAGGCCGGCGCGACGGCGAGCCTGCGCCACCATCGCGGCGTTCGAGGACCGTGTCGAGCTACACCTTCATGCGTACCCTTACATGTACTCATGCAACTCTCCTTGTGTGTGGTGATGCGTTGTGGCTCGGGTGATGACGAACGGCGAAGCCCGGCCCCGGGTGCAGCTTCCTGCGGCGGGCGCAGGCGCACCCGCGCGGGCGCACGTGCACGTGCCGCGATGGACATGCGACGAAAAACCATGCGCGAACGCGCACGGCTTCAGGGCCGAAGGCGCAGCAGGCCTACAGCAGCAGATGCGTGGTGCGCTTCATGACTCCCCCTGTCCGTGGAAACCCACGACATTGCGTACGTGGGCCGCAGGAATGTGCGCTTGGGGTTGTGACGAAGGCGTCTAGGCGCTTCGGAGTCAAGTGTGGGGTGGATCGCAATTCGAAACGGCGGCGCGGCTGTTATCCGGGCGCGTATTTTCGCCAGGCCAATACCGCTTCCGGAAACCTCGCCGCCATGTCGACGCCCACGGCTTCACAGGCATCGAGGATGTAGGCCAATGAGCGCGCGGATTGTCCCGTCGACAGCTCCTCCGGCACGTTGAACGTTTCGTACTCGATGGCTTCGAGCAGTTTCAGCGACAGGCCGTAAAGCCGGTCCGACTGCGCGTCGAACATCTGCCTGACCCAGTCGTGCAAGCCATGCAGCGGGCAAGCCTCGCGTTCGGCCACGTCGCGCAGGCGCGCCGTCACTTGCGGCTCGACGCCGCGCAACCATTCCGTGTACCCCGCCGCCTGATCCGGCACGGCGAGCGGCGCGGGCGAGCGCTCCGGCGCATGCCGCAGCAGGATGTCGCGCTCGATCGCCCGCGCCTGCGCCACGCGCTCCACTTCCAGCAGCAGGCCGCGCTCCAGGTCGAAGTAATCGAAGAAGCGCGGGTGCAGCGTGCGCAAGCGCAGCAGCGGTTCGCGCGAGAAGCCGATCTTCAGCAGATCCTGGTCGCGGCACGGCAGCATATAGACGTAGCTGCGGCCGCGGCCCAATGTGCGAGGCTGGATGAACTCTTCCATCCCCGCAGCATGCGCCAGTTGACAAGCGATGGCGAAGCGCCGCGCATGCTATACAGGGCCGCCGCCTCGAACCGGAGCAGACCATGCGTGCCATCGCCGCCCTTCCCGCGCTGTTGCTTCCCGTGCTTCTGCTGGCGAGCGTGCCGGCCCGATCCGCGCAGAAGGACGACGTCCAGCAGATCCTCCAGGCCGAACGCGACATCTGCGCAGCCTTCGAGCGCGAGGACGCGAACTGGCTGGAGCAGCATCTGGACCCGACCTTCACCCTCACCAGCTCCACCGGCAAGGTCACCACGCGTGCCGACGAGGTCGCCGACCTGCGCGGCGGCACGAAGTACGACGTGTTCCGCAACCGCGATTCGAAGGTGCGCGTGTATGGCGATGCAGCGGTGGTCACCGGCATCACCCGCGTGGAAGGCAACAGCGACGGCAAGCCTTATGCGCTCGATTTCCAGTTCACCGACACCTATGTGCGCAAGCCCGCGGGCTGGGTGATCGTGGCCAGCCATGCGTCGCGGTTGCCGCCGCCGAAGTAGCGGGCGGAAGCGAAACCGGCCGCGCACGGCCTCGCCGGCTAACGCTCGAAGAGCTTCCACTGTCCTTCGGAGACCAGCTCGACGGCACCATCCACCACCTTGATGGCGGTGTCGTCATCGAGCGCATACCCCGGCACCGGCAACCGCGCGGCCCATTTCACGGCATCGGCCATGGTGTTGTCCGGGCACATGGGGTTGTCCAGGTGCGGGAAGATCGAGAAGCCGACCAGGCCCAGCGCGCTGTCGCCGCCGGCGGGCGGCTTCCAGCCGATGAACTCCTCGCCGACCTGCGGCGCCACCACCATGCTGCCGGCGCTCAGTCCCACGTAGACCGTCCGGCCCAGCGAAGGCAACAGCTCCGCCAGGCCGGACTCGCGCATCCAGTGGTGCAGATACAGCGCATCGCCGCCGCACACGAGCAAGGCATCGGTTTCCCGCACCAGCGGAACCCAGTTGTCCTTGTCGATGCTCGGCAGCGCGGTCAACTCGAGCATGCCGACGGATTTCCATCCCAGCTCGACCATCGGCGTGGGCGTCTGCCCGGCGATCTGCCGCCAGGTCATCACCGCGGTGCGCGGCAGCATGCCGTACATCGCGGTGGGGATGCACAGCGCGGTGGACTCGGCGATGGGCTTGCCCAGCAGGTCCTCGAGCGCGTGGCGGATACTCGGGTTGCTGACGCCGCCGGAGGTGAGCAGAAGCTTCATCGCCATTACTTCCAGTTATTTCCCACCCAGGCGCGCACCGTCTGCCAGTCGGCGGAGTGCTCGATGTAGTGCTGCGTCGCGCGGACCAGCTCGCCTACGTTCGCATAGTCGTCCAGCGCGAACGGCTGGTCCAGCGGCACATTGGCACGCATATAGTTGCCGCCCAGCATCTGGCCGGCCTGCACGGCCGCCAGCTCGGCGGTGGCGTCCATGGTGAGGTTGAGCAGCGCGGTGGCCGGCACCGTGCCGTCGCTGAAGGGCCATAGCCAATGGGTGACGCCCCAGTCCAGCGGATCGGAGACGGCGTTCATCGGCACGCCCACCGGGTTGGCGCCGGTGCCCAGCGACAGCATGACGATATCCGACGTGCTGCTGGCGAAGCCCTGGTAGACCGCCTCGACGATCGCCGCCATCGACGGGTTGTTGGCAAAGGTGCCGCCGTCGGCGAAGTAGCCGAAGTCGCCCACCGCATACGGCGGGAAATAGGTCGGCGCGGCCGAGGTGGCGAGCGCGGCGTCCACCATGCTGATGTTGCGGAATGCGTTGTTCTTGCCGTTGGAGATGGTGCACGGCATCCAGCTGTTGGCGCTGGCGTCCCACAACTGCGCCGAGTTGACGGCCACGAAGCGGCTGGCCGACGACAGCGGGCCGGTGCCCACCAGCTTCTTGGCCACCGACTGCAAGCCGGTGTTGACGTACTGGCAGCTGAAGATGCCCGGGCCGCTGCCCAGCAGGTCTTCCGTGGCCTGCGCGGGCGCCTTGTCGCGCTGCCTGGCCTGTGCATCGAGCAGCCAGCCATTGGGCGTGAAGATGGTGGAGCCGTCGTGCTTGTAGAGGTCGACGATGCGGCCGATATCCACGTTGTTCACCAGCCCCAGCGAGATCAGCCCGCCGGTCGAGGTGCCGGCGAAGCCGTCGGCGTTCTTGATGATGCCGAAGCTCTTGTCCAGGTCCTGGATCAGCAGCGCCGTGATCACGCCGCGGATGCCGCCGCCGTCGCAGCAGAGAATCTTGAATGACATGGTGTTGCCCCCTGTGGTTGACGTCCGTGTTCGCGACCTTGCGCTCACGAAACCTTCGCAATCTGCGCTTGGGTTTGTGATGGGTATGTCTACGCCGGCCGTCATTCCGGCGTAGGCCGGAATGACGGTGGTGAGAGGGTGCCGCTTGACTTGAAAGCCATGCCAGGGATTCATGCAGCTCGCCCACCCGCCGGAGCCCGCCATGTTCGACCTGCCCACCCTCGGCACCTTCATCGCCGTCGTGCTCGGCCTGTTCCTGATCCCCGGCCCCGCCGTGCTGCTGGTGGTGAGCCGCACCCTCCAGGGCGGCCGCAAGACCGGCGTGCTTACCGGCCTTGGCATTGCGGCAGGCGACTTCGGCCACACGCTGTTCGCCTCCGTAGGTCTGTCGGCGGTGCTGATGACCTCGGCGCTGGCATTCAATGCGGTGAAATACGTCGGCGCCGCGTATCTGATCTACCTCGGCATCCGCGCCTTCCTGGCCAGGCCCGGCAGCCCTTCCCTGCCCGCCGTGGCGCCGATCGCGCCGGCCAAGGCTTTCCTGCAGGCGATTGCGGCCGAACTGCTCAATCCGAAGACCGCGCTGTTCTTCCTCGCCTTCATGCCGCAGTTCGTGCATCCCGAGCGCGGCTCTACCTTCCTGCAGTTCGCCGTGCTCGGCCTGATCTTCGTGGTGCTCAGCTCGCTCTATACGAGCTTGCTGGCGCTGTCGATCAAGCCGCTGGGCCGGCTGCTCGGCCGCCTTTCGTGGCTGGCGCGCTGGCAGGGCAAGATCGTCGGCGCCATCTTCATTTCGCTCGGCCTGCGCGTGGCGACGCAGCAACGTTGAGGGCCGGCTCGCCCGCAGCGGCGCCGTTCCAGCCGCCACCCAGAGCACGGAACACCGACACCGCCGCGCGCGCCTCGTCCGCATGGATGCGCGCAAGGCTGTCGCGGGCTTCCAGCAGCTGGCGGTCCTCGTCCAGCACTTCGATCAGGCTGACCGCGCCGCCGGTGTAGGCATCCTTGGCCGCATCGCGTGCGCGCACGTGCGCGTCGACCTCGCTGTCGAGCACGCCATGGCGCGCTTCCAGCTGCACCAGGTTGACAATGGCGTCTTCGACATCCTCGGTCGCGCGCAGCATGGAGCCGCGGTACACGGCCATCGCCTCCGCGTTGGCGCCCTTGGCCGCGCTCACTTGGGCATCCACGCGGCCGAAGTCGAACAAGCGCCAGTGCAGGCCCAGCGCGCCGCTGGATTGCACGGCCGAACCGGTAAACAGTTTTCCCGGCGCGATCGAACTCACACCCAGCAGCGCCGACAGCGAGAACGACGGGTAGTACTGCGCCACGGCCGCGCCGATCCGCGCATTGCTCGCCGCCAGGTGGCGCTCCGCCGCGATCACGTCCGGCCGGCGGCGCAGCAGCGAAGCGGGACCTTCGGCGGTATCGATCGACGGAATGGCGAACGGCGCATGCCCGGGCCGGATCTCTTCCGCATACGTGCCCGGCGCCGCGCCCATCAGCACGTCCAGCCGGTTCAGCTGCGTCTCCAGCTCGATCTTCAGCGGCGGCACCGTAGCCTGCGCCTGCAGCAGCAGCGCCTCGGCCTGCGCGGTTTCGCGCGCGGTGCCCAGGCCATGCTGCTGGCGCAGGCGCACCAGATCGAGCAGGCCCTGCTCATTGCGGATCTGATCTTCGGCGATGGCGATGCGCGCCTGCGCGCCGCGCACGCGGAAATAGGCATCCGCCGCTTCGGCCGCCAGCGACACGCGCACGCCGGCATGGCTGGCTTCGGCCGCCTGGTATTCCGCATCCGCCGCTTCCGATTCGCGGCGCAGGCCGCCGACCAGGTCCAGCTCCCAGCTCGCGCCCGCGCCGGCTTCTTCCAGCGTGTGATTGCGTTCGTAACCCGGCAAGGCACTGGCCACCCTGCCCAGCGGGCTCAGTTCCGACTGCCGCACGCGCGCGGCGCTGCCGTCGAGCGAGCCTTGCGGCAGGCGCTCGGCCTGGGCGTGGCGTGCGGCGGCGCGTGCCTGTTCCACGCGTGCCGCGGAGGCGGCCAGGTCGAGGTTCTGCGCCAGCACGCGCTCCACGATGCGCACCAGTTGCGCATCGCCGAAGCCGGTCCACCAGGTGTCCAGCGCCGGCGGCGCGGCCTTGGCCGGCGCCATCAGATCGCCGGTTTCATGGAACGCGCCGGCGGCGGGCAGCGCGGGTTTCACATAGTCGGGGCCGACGGTGCAACCGGCCAGGCCAAGAACGAGCAGGGAGGAAAGCAGCTTAGTGCGCATCGGCGGAGGGTCCGGTGGGAGGCTGCACCTTGCGCATCAACGGGACCATCACCGTCGCCACGGCAAAGCACAGCATGATGCAGAAGAAGGCGTCGGCGTAAGTCAGCGTCTGCGCCTCGCGGAAGGTCAGTTGCCACAGTTGTTTCAGGGCGGCGCTGGACGCTTCGGTAGCGCCGGCCAGGTCGCTCCAGGTGCTGTTCATCGCTTCGTTGGCCGGCGTCAGGTGCTCGGCCAGGCGGAAGAAATGCAGGTTGGTGCGGTCGTTGAGAATGGTGGCGCAGGCGGCGATGCCCATCGCGCCGCCCAGGTTGCGCATCAGGTTGAACAGGCCCGAGGCATGCTTCAGCCGCGCCGGCGCCAGTCCGCCCAGGGTCAAGGTCACCGTCGGCGGCACCGCCATCTGCTGGCCGATGCCGCGCAGCGCCTGCGGCAGCAGCAGTTCGGTGCTGCTCCAGTCGTGCGTGATCGGCATGAACTCGATCATCGAAGCGGTGAACAGGGCCAGGCCGAACATCAGCAGCCAGCGCAGGTCCACGCGGTTGGCAAGAAACGCGTACACCGGAATGCTGAGGATCTGGAACACACCGGTGGAGAACACCGCCTTGCCGATCTGGAACGCGCTGTAGCCTTCCACCCGTCCCAGGAACAGCGGCGTCAGGTAGATGGTGGCGAACAGGCCGATGCCGGTGACGAAGGAAAAGAAACAGCCCAGCGCGAAGTTGCGGTCCTTCAGCGCGCGCAGATCCACCACCGGATGCTCCGCGGTCAAGCCGCGCCATACGAACAGCACGCCGGCGACCAGGCTCACCCACGCGGTGGTGCGGATGGTGCCGTCTTCCAGCCAGTTCCAGCGCGGGCCTTCTTCCAGCGTGTATTCGAGGCAGCCGAGGAAGACGGCGATCAGCGTGATGCCGGCCCAGTCGCCCGACTTCAGCAGGGACAGGTCCGGCTCGTCGATCTTCACCAGCAAAGGCACGGCGATGGCGACGAACACACCGGGCACCAGGTTGATGAAGAACAGCCAGTGCCAGGAATAGTGGTCGGTGATCCAGCCGCCCAGGGTCGGCCCCAGCGTCGGCGCCAGCGAAGCGATGGCGCCGATGGTGGCGGCGGCGATCACGCGCTGCTTGCCTTCGAAGAACACGAACGCGGTGGTGAACACGGTGGGGATCATCGAGCCGCCGAGAAAACCCTGCGCGGCGCGGAACACGATCATGCTCTGGATATCCCAGGCCGCGCCGCACAGCAGGCTGGTGAGGGTGAAGCCGGCCGCCGAGGCGGCGAACAGCCAGCGCGTGGAGAACACGCGCGACAGCCAGCCCGAGAGCGGAATCACCACGATCTCGGCGATCAGGTAGGCGGTCTGGATCCACGCCACGTCGTCCGCGCCCGCCGACAGTCCGCCGCCGATATCGCGCAGCGAGGCCGACACGATCTGGATATCCAGCAGCGCGATGAACATCCCCAGGCACATGCTGGCGAAGGCGAATACCTTCTGCCCCGGGCTGAGGTGGGCGACCGGGCTCATGGCGCCTTGGTATCGATGCGTGCCGTGACCGACAGGCCGGGGCGCAGCACGCCCAGGTCGCCGTCCGTGCCGTTGAGTTCGACGCGCACCGGCACGCGCTGCACGATCTTGGTGAAGTTGCCGGTGGCGTTTTCCGGCGGCAGCACGCTGAACTGCGCACCCGTGGCCGGCGCCAGGCTGGCGACGTGGCCCTGGAACACGCGGCCGGGCATCACGTCTGCGCGCACTTCCACCGCCTGGCCCACGCGCATGCGCTTGAGCTGGTCCTCCTTGAAGTTGGCGTCCACCCACAGGCCGTGTGCCGGCACCACCGCCAGCAATTGGCTGCCCGCGGCAGCATAGGTGCCGACGCGGGCGCGGCGGTTGCCGACCACGCCGTCCACCGGCGCGCGCAATTCGGTGTAGCCGAGATTGAGCCGCGCCAGTTCGGCTTCGGCCCTGGCCTGCAGCAGCGCGGCTTCGACCTGGCGCTTCTGCGAGTCGATCACCTCCAGCTGCCGCTGCGCCGCCTGCACCGCGGCGACGGCGCGCTGCGTGGCGGCGGCGGCGGTGGCGAAGGTGGCTTCGGCGCGCTGCGCGCTTTCCACCGAAACGGCGGCGCGGCCGGCCAGTTCGCGGTAGCGCGCGTCGTCCAGCTTCGAGCGCTTCGCTTCGGCATTCGCGGCGGACAGCGCGGCCTGTGCCTGCGCGATCACGCTCTCCTGCAGATGCTTCTGCGCATCGAGGTTGCCCAGCGCGGCCTGCTGCGCGGCGACCGCGGCTTCCGCCCTGGCCACCGCGGCGCGGTAGTCGCGGTCGTCGATCTTCACCAGCAGCTCGCCCTTGTGCACGGCCTGGTTGTCGGTCACCGCCACCGCCTGCACATAGCCCGGCACCTTGGCACCGATCGCGGTGGTGTCGCCGCCGACATAGGCGTCGTCGGTGTCTTCGACAAAGCGGCCGGCGGTCCACCAGTGGATGCCGTAGAAGGCCAGGCCGGCCGCGACCACGGCGCCGGCCAGGGGCTTGAGGATGTTCAGGCGGGGCCGGGCGGCCACCTGCTCGGGAATGGCGGACATCGGAAGGAATCTCCACAACGCCGGCGGGTAGGCGGCGAGTGGCGCTAGTTGTAAGCCGAAGCGGTTTCGGCTTAAATGTCGCTGATGCCACCTTTTATGCCATGCGGGAGGTCCGCCATGCAGCGCATCGGTTTCGTGCTTTTCCCCGGCTTCCAGATCATGACCCTGGCCGCGGCCTCGGTCTTCGAGTTCGCCAACCTCACCGTGCAGCGGACCAATTACGAAATCCACCTGCTGTCCGAACGCGGCGGCCCGGTGCGCAACACGCTCGGCATGGACGTGCAGACCGAGGCCATCGGCGCGCACGCCTTCGACACCTTGCTGATCGGCGGCGGCGTGGGCCTGCCCGCGCCGTCCGTGCCGCTGATCGAAGCGATCCGCGCCGCGCCGCAGACCACCCGCCGCGTCGCCGCCATCTGCACCGGCGCCTTCCTGCTGGCGCAGGCCGGCCTGCTCGACGGCCGCCGCGCCACCACGCACTGGGCCTTCGCGCGGCAGCTCAAGCTGCGCCATCCCAAGGTCAACGTGGAAGAGGACCGCATCTTCATCATCGACGGCGATATCTGGACCTCCGCCGGCATGACGGCGGGCATCGACCTTGCGCTGGCGATGGTGGAGAAAGACCTCGGCGTGGAAGTCGCGCGCAAGGTCGCGCAGAAACTGGTGGTCTATCACCGCCGCGCCGGCGGCCAGTCGCAGTTCTCCGCGCTGCTGGAGCTGGAGCCGAAATCCGATCGCATCCAGAACGCGCTCACCTATGCCAAGAGCCATCTGGGCTCGACGCTTTCGGTGGAGGAACTGGCCGCCGCCGCCAGCTTGAGCCCGCGCCAGTTCAGCCGCGCCTTCACCGCGGAGACCGGCCAGTCGCCGGCCAAGGCGGTGGAGCACCTGCGCGTGGAAGCGGCGCGGCTGATGATGGAGCAGACGCGCCATCCGATCGAAGTGATCGCGCGCGAAGTAGGCTTCGCCGATCGCGAACGCATGCGCCGCGCCTTCCTGCGCGCATTCGGGCAATCGCCGCAGGCGATGCGGCGGCATGTGGCCGGACAGGAAGGCGAAAGCATGGACGGCGAGGCAACGCAGGCAGCCTGAGCGCGGCCGCCGGCGCAAGGTGACCAACGGCGGTTTAAACAGCGGACAGGGCTGGCGCATCCTAGCCGTACTTCCGAATGGACGCCGCCCGTGGACCTCAAGCGCTACCCCGTCGCCCTGTACCTCGCTCTCGTCGTCCTGCTCAGCACGCCCTACTACGTCCTGCTCGCCCGCAGCGGCTCGATGGACATGGGCCGCGGCTTCGTCGTCCATTCGCTGATGTGGGCGCCCGGCATCGCTGGCCTGCTGTCCGCGTGGCTGCGCCATCGCTCGGTGGCGATGCTCGGCCTGGGCTGGGGCCGCACGCGCTATGTCGCGGCCGGCTATGTGCTGCCGATTCTCTACAGCCTGCTCGCCTATGTCCCGCTATGGCTCAGCGGCCTCGCACCGGCGGCTTTCGGCGAGTTCGCGCGCGACTGCGCCACGCGCCTGCACTGGCAGAACGCCGGCCTGCTCGCCCCCGCCCTGCTGCAGATCTTCCTCACGCTTACCTTCGGCGCGATCCAGAGCGCGGCGTCCGCCGCGGGCGAGGAAATCGGCTGGCGCGGCTACCTGGTGCCCGCGCTGCGCGAGAAATACGGCATGGGCGCGACCGTGCTGCTCAGCGGCCTGATCTGGGCCGCCTGGCATATGCCGGTGATCTTCTTCGCCGACTACCACAGCGCCGCGCCGCAAGCCTACGCCGTGGCCTGCTTCACCCTGATGGTGCTGATCACCGGCGGCATCGCCGCCTGGCTGCGCCTGCGTTCCGGTTCGGTGTGGCCGGCCATCGCGCTGCACGCGGTGCACAACGCCTTCATCCAATGGCTGCTCGATCCGATGACCGACGCCAGCGGCAACGGCGCCTGGTACGCCGGGGAATTCGGCGTGGCGCTGGTGATCGCCGCGGGCATCGCCGCGGCGTCGCTGTTCACACGCTCGCCGCGCCCTGCATCCCCATCCTTCCCTGACCTACTCACGCCCTGAGGTGCATACCACCTCACCCTGATCTTTAAGGCTTCACCGAACTTTTGAGCCTTTGCGTGTGAGGCACGACAAACCTTACGCCCCGCCCCTCACCCTGCCCTCTCCCCGGAGGGGAGAGGGGTGAAGTCGTGAGGCAGGCAGGAACGAAGAACAGAAGCTGGCCTCGGTCATTGAAAGTCCTCTCGGCCACGGCACGTTGAAGCACCCGCTACGTAAACGCACTGCCGTTTCGTGTAGACCCAGGTTAATCAAGTTACCGCAGCCGCCCACCGCTCCTTCTAGTCGCGTCGCGAGCCTTGGCTCTCAGGCCATTCTCTCTTTGGTTACTTTCTCTTTGGGCCAGCAAAGAGAAAGTGACCCGGGCGCCGGCAGGCGCACGGAATGCCCGCTGCATAAGCGGCCAAATCGCGTCAGCGCAAAAACCAGGCGACACAGAAAAAAGATCCCGGCCTACGCCGCAATAACAAGCCTCAACGTCAATGAAGATGCCCCAACTTATCCGGATTGCGCATCACATAGATCGCCGCCACGCGCCCCCCCTCCACCAACAAAGCCGTCGTCTGCAACTCCCCATCCGCCTCCAGCGTCACAAACCCCGGCAACCCATTGACAAACCCCAACCGCACCAACCGCGAAGGCCGCTCATGCAGAAACGCGGCGACGCGCTCATAGATCGCCAGCACCGCCGTGCACCCAAGCGCCGGCTCCACGAACGCGGGACGCTTCCCGCCCCCATCCGCATAGGCGCGAACATCCTCGGTCAGCAAGGCGCCGAGCGCCCGCACATCGCCACTGCGCGTGGCCTGGAAGAACGCCTCCGCCAGTTCCAGCGCGCGCTGGCGCTCCACCTTGAAGCGAGGCCTCGCCTCGCGCACATGCACGCGCGCCCGCGTGGCCAGCTGGCGGCATGCAGCGGTGTCGCGCTGGATCGCATCAGAGATCTCCGTGAACTCCAGGCCGAACACGTCGTGCAGCAGGAAGGCTGCGCGCTCCAGCGGCGACAGGCGCTCCAGCGCCAGCATCAGCGGCAGGGTGACGTCTTCCACGGCGTCTTCTTCAACGACGGGATCGGGCAGCCACGGCCCGATATAGGTCTCGCGCTGGCGGTGCGCGGACTTGAGCAGGTCCAGGCTCAGGCGCGTGACGGTGCGGCAGAGGTAGGCCTCCGGTTCGCGCACCTCCTCGCGGTCGGCCTTCATCCAGCGGATGAAGGCCTCCTGCACCACGTCCTCCGCATCCGGCACCGAGCCGAGCATGTGATAGGCCACGCGCAGCAGCTTCGGGCGCAGAGGCTCGAAGCTGCCGGAGACCGGTGGCGCCTCGTCCGTCACGCGGCTGCCGCCGCGCGTGCGGATGCCTTGACCTCGGCCGCCTCGGCGAACACGCCGAAGCCGACCGCGAGGCGGTTCCAGCCGCCGATGATGTTGATCGTCACGCTGAGCTTCACCTGTTCCTCGTCGGTGAAGTGTTCCTTCAAGGCCTGGTAGGCAGCCTCGTGGTCGGCGCCTTCGGACAGCCGCGCCAGCGCCTCGGCCCAGCCCAGCGCCGCGCGTTCGCGCCCGGTGTAGCAAGGCGCATCGCGCCAGGTGGAGAGCAGGAACAGGCGCTGCTCGCTCTCGCCCTGCTCGCGCGCTTCGGCCAGATGCAGGTTGAGGCAGTGCGCGCAGCCGTTGATCTGCGAGACGCGGATCTGCACGAGCTCGGACAGGCCGGGTTCCAGCCCGGCGGACGCGGCCAGCGCGATCATGGCCTTCTGGTATTCCTTCAGCAGCACCGGCGCCGCGGTGACGAGGTTGAGCCTGGGAGTCTTGCTGGACATGGGCGGGTTCTCCTGTGTTGGTCCCGATGCAAGGACGAGACAGGAACCGCCGGCGTGACATGCGGCCGCTAGCGGGTGGTCCGCTTCTTCGCTGCCTTGGCGGCCACCGGTTTGGCCGGCTTGGCCTTGCGCGTACGTGCGGCGCCCTGCTTCGCCGCCACCTTCTGCGCCGGCGCGGCCTTCCTGGCTGCCGCAGCCCTTGTCGCGGGCACGGCCTGGAGCTTTACGCCCAGCGCGCCGAGCAGCCTGGTCACGGTGGCGAAACCCGGACGCGCGCCGGGCTTGATGGTCTTGTAGAGACTTTCGCGGCCGAGGCCGCTGTCCTGGGACAGGCGGGTCATGCTGCGCGCCTTGACCACGTCGGCGACCGCCAGCAGGAACACGTTGGGGTCGCCGTCTTCGAGGGCGTCCTGGAGATAGGCCGCGATCACCTCTTCGCTGTCGAGATAGTCGGCGGCATCGAATTCTTTGACTTTGGTGTTCATTGCACTGTCTCCCGCTTTCCTTTGATGGCTGCCCACAAGGCCTTGGATCGCTCGATGTCCACCGGCTGGGAGGCCTTGTCGCCGCCGTTGAGCAGCAGATAGACCGTCTTGCCCGCCCTGGCGAAGTAGACCCGGTAGCCCGGACCCGCATCGATGCGCAGCTCGCCAATGCCGCCGAAGTACTTCACGTCGCCCAAATGCCCGAGCCTTGCCCTGGTGATGCGGCCGAGGATCCTGGCGCGGCCGGACAGATCCTTGAGCCCGGCGATCCATTGAGCGAACACTTCCGTCTGCTTGATTTCATTCATGAGCAGTGTATCCGATAGGATACGAAAACGCAAGACTGTGGATGGAACGGGACGTGGCCGAAGCCAGCGCCGCGGCGTGCAGCGATTCCTGCCAAGCCTGCGGCAAAGGATAGGCAAAGCCACGGCAGGAATGGTCTGAATCTGCCTGCGCTCCGGAGCGTGAACCCGCTTTGTATCGGAATGTATCCAAGGCAGGCCGGGACACGTTTCGACGCCATCGCGCGCACGCCAGGACACATCGCAGATACGCCCGGGACGTTTACTGCACACGTCGGCTGAGCCACAGCCATCGCGTCCATCCTGCAGGAGTCCCGTCATGCGTTCTTCCATCATCTCCCTCCCCTTCCGCTTCGCTGCCATCGCACTGGCCATCGGACTGGCCGGCGCAGCCGACGCCGCTGCCGCGCCGAATCCGCCAACGCCTGCCGCCGCAGCGCAGGACGGCCAGCGCACCGCGCCGGACGGCACGGCCAGCGGTGTGGACCGGAACGTCGACTATCCCTCTCAGCTGGGCCCGGAAGGCCCGCGCTCCGGCGACACCGCCAGTCCCGCGGCCGCGCACCGGACGCCGGACGGCGCCGCACTCGCGCAGCAGCCGGCGGCGCGCTGATCACCCCATCGCTTACGGCCCCATCCATCCAAGGAGATGTCCATGTCCGCTTCGATCGATCAGCAACGCCGCAAGTTTCTCGGTGCCGCCGCGCTGGGCCTGGCCGCCGCACCCTTCGCAGGCTCCGCGTTCGCTGCGTTGTCCTCATCCGCCGGCGCCACAGGCGAGCCGGCGAAGAAGCATGCCGCCGCCGGCCGTACCTCCTTCGCCCGCATGAAGCGCATCCGCGCCGGCGTGCTCGACGTGGCCTACGCCGAGGACGGCCCGGCCGACGGCACGCCGGTGTTGCTGCTGCACGGCTGGCCGTACGACATCTACAGCTATGTCGACGTCGCACCGATCCTCGCCGCGGCCGGCTATCGCGTGATCGTTCCCTACCTGCGCGGCTACGGCGACACGCGCTTCATTTCCGCCGACACCCCGCGCAACGGCCAGCAGGCCGCGCTGGCCGCCGACGGGCTGGCCCTGCTCGATGCGCTGAACATCAGGCAGGCCATCGTCGCCGGCTACGACTGGGGCGCGCGCACCGCCGACATCATGGCCGCGCTATGGCCGAAGCGCTGCAACGCGCTGGTCTCGGTCAGCGGCTATCTGATCGGCAGCCAGGCGCTCAACCACGATCCGCTGCCGCCCAAGGCCGAGCAGCAGTGGTGGTACCAGTTCTACTTCGCCACCGAGCGCGGCGCTGCGGGCTATGCGAAGTACACGCACGACTTCGCCCGGCTGATCTGGGAAACCGCCTCGCCGCAGTGGGCCTTCGACGACGCCACCTTCGCGCGCTCCGCCGCCGCGCTGGACAACCCCGACCACGTCGCCATCACGCTGCACAACTACCGCTGGCGCCTGGGTCTGGCCGAAGGCGAGGCGCAATACGACGCATGGGAGAAGAAGCTCGCCGAGCTGCCGCCGATCACGGTGCCGGCCATCACGCTGGAAGGCGACGCCAACGGCGCGCCGCATCCGGAACCGGCCGCCTACGCCAGGCGCTTTGCCGCCAGGTACGAGCACCGCACCATCAAGGGCGGCATCGGCCACAACCTGCCGCAGGAAGCACCGCAGGCTTTCGCGCAGGCCGTGCTCGACGTCGCGCGCTTCTGACCGGCCACCACGAGGGAATCGCCACGATGAACACCTTGCACGCCCTCGCCTGCATGGGCGCACTGCTGGCCGCCGGCACTTTCGTCGCCGCGCATCCGGATACGCGCAAGGCCTTGCCCGCGGCCTCGCCCATCTACGGCGTCACCTTGCCCGAGGGCTATCGCCAATGGGAGCTGATCGCTCCCGCGCTGGAGGCGGCGCCGCTTGACGAGATCCGCGCGGTGCTCGGCAACAAGACCGCCGTCGACGCCTACCGCCGTGGCGCGCAGCCTTTCCCGGACGGCACCGTGCTGGTCAAGCTGGCGTGGAAGCAGCAGGCTTCCGCCGAATTCGCCACCGCCACCGTGCCGGGCGCGCCGACCACCGTGCAGGTGATGGTGAAGGACTCGAAGAAATATGCGGCGACCGGCGGCTGGGGCTACGGACGCTTCGTGGACGGCAAGCCGGTGGACGAAGCGCAGCATCGGACCTGCTTTGCCTGCCACGAGGCGCGGGCCAAGGGGCACGACGACGTGTTCACCCGCTACGCACCTTAGTGCCCGGCAACGCGGCGGGAAAAGCATGCCGCACCGCGCAGCAAAGACCGGGCAACCGGGCAAGGCTTTCTGGCCAGGCGGGAATTGCCGGGCAAGCGTCCGGGACGCAGGCTGAAGGCCCATGGACGCGAGCCATCGCCGTCCTTTCGCCCACCCTCCCGGGAAGCCTGCCCATGCGCGGATACCGCCTCAGCCTGATGCTCGCCGCCTGTACCTGCGGAGCGGGATCGACGCATGCCGGACAGGCGCTCCATTCCGATCCCCATCCGCAGGCGGCGGCCCTGCAACCGCCTTCATTGACGCCGAAGCCGCGCACGGCGGCATTCGATCCCCTGCCGCTCAGCTCCGGACCGGCGATCGTGGACCTTGCCGAAATCTATTCCTTGCTCACGACCGAGCCGGCGAATGCGGCCCGAGCGCGGCTGGCGAGGCGCGCGGTCGACAGCTCGCGCGCCGTGCCGGCCATCGAGAGTCCGCTCGACGTCGCCCTGGTCGATGCGCGGCGGCTCGGCGACACCAAGGTGCGCGACGAGACGCGCGCGCTGTTCGACGCCGGCATGCCCGTCGCTGTTTTCACGCCACCGGCGACGGCTGCCGAGGAACGAAGCCACGCCTCCGGCTTGTTCGGCATCGCCTCCGAAGCCGATCTGGCCATCTATACGAAGAAGCCCGATCGCGGCGTACGGGTGTTCTCCACCCACCTTGATGCACACCCGGTACGCTCTCCCAAAGCCGCCAGGATCCTGCATTTCGAGCACGCCATTGCCGAATACCTGGCCGCCATGGCCGATCCGCGTACGAGCACCGTACTGCAACGGCAGGTCCGCCAGGCCGGCGGGCCGGGACATCCCGACCACCTTCCGCTCATCGAACTGGCCGACACCCATTTCGGCGACAGCGGCCAGTACCTGACCCGCGAGGTCGCGGTCATGCGCGATTCGACGGCAAGCAGGGACCAGTTCCAGATCACCGTGAAAACCTCGGGGCTGATCCAGGGCGGCAGCGACCAGGTCTCGCAGCAATGCCACGCGGCGGTGCGGAAATGCGCATTCACCTCCGCCTATATGGTGCACGTCCTGCTCGACTATGGCGGCAACAAGCAGCCGGCCATGCTGCAGGCCTTTCCGGAAACCACCGGCCTCACCAGCATCAGCCACAGCCAGAACCTGTCCAGGAGCACCAGCTACGGTTTCAATCTCGACGTGGCGGCGGAAGCCGCGCTCTCGGCCACGCCCAGCGCCACCGTCAAGACCAGCTTCGGCTACCGGCACGGCAAGGAGTACGCGAAGTCGACCGCGATCAGCTTCGACGTGAAGGACTACGCCACCGTGCAGGAAGCTTCGCAGCTGCCGGAAAACCACGTGCTGCAGAACACCTGGTCGTACCGGATCGAAGAGAAGGCGATCCAGGCCCTGGTCGGCGACGGCACCACCACGCCCACGATGCGCCAGTTCGCACCGCAGTCCTACAGCCTGTGGACGTTGAATGCGGCGCGCGCGAAAGGCGATATCCGGATTTTCGCGAAGACCTCGGTGTACCAGCGCAACCTGCACGCGTTCTCTTCCGTGCATGCGTTCAGGGTATCGGCGCCGGCCCTGCGCATCGACCTGGACTCGCCCTACCTGCACCGCGAACCCGTGGTGATCCTGCAGTCCAAGGAAAATGCCGGCCGCTGCCTGGTCAACGACGGCAACGGCGCGGCGCTGCCCGGCGCATGCAGCCGCGCTCCCGGCGACAAGGCCGGACAGTGGTACCTCGACGCGTTCGATCGCTACGTGAGCCGCCTCGACCAGCGCTGCCTGACGGTGCACGAACAGGGCGAGCGCCACGTGGGGCTGGCCGACTGCGGCGACGGCGCCCACCAGAAATGGTATTGGGCCGCAGACCGCATCCACTCCAGATACAACGGCGGCGACAGCGGATGGCGGCTGTTCGTCGAGCAGGACGCGGTGAAGGCACGCATCGATCCGCAACGGCAGCAGGTGCTTCCCAACAATCCCAACCACGCGCTGCTCGATCCCTGGTCCACCTATCCGGGCGCGCCCGTGGCCGGCGCGACCATCGCGACCCTCGGTAACGTCCAGCCGCAGGTGCCCGATATCTGGATCCTCACTTATCGGGACGTGCCGTCGGCCGAGCGCTGGGAACCACTGGCGCTGCGGCAATACAACGAGCGATAGCGCCTCGTTCGGACACCGAGGCAAAGCGACTGCCTATCGGTGGCGGCCGTTCCCATCCAACCTCCGGAGCCAGCTCATGCCCAGATACAGCCTGCCGCTGATTTTCGTTGCCTGTACCGCAGGCGCGGAATCCGTCCTGGCCTGGCAAGAACCCAGGCGCGATCCGCCCATGGCCGCCTACAGCAAACAGCCGCTGGCGGATCGCCCCGCCATGCTGAAGCTCACCGAGATCTACGCCCTGCTCACCTCTTCCACCGAGGCGAACGCCCGCTCGCGCTTGAGCAGACAGACCGGCGACCCTTCGCGCCGCGCTTCGCCCATCGGCGGCTCGCACCAGATCGCCTTCGTCGACGCACGCCAGCTCGCGTACGACGAGGTCAAGGAGGAGACACGCGCACTGTTCGATGCAGGCATTCCCATCGCTGTCTTTACTCCCCCGGGATCGCCCGCGGCAGCACGGAACCAGGCCGTCCGGCTGTTCGGAGCAGCCTCGGGCGCCGACCTGACCATCTACGCAAGACAAGCGGGCGGCGGCGTGCGGAGCTTCTCGACGCCTATCGGGGAAAGCCTGCACTACCCGGACAAGGCCAGGCGCATCCAGCGCTTCCAGCAGGCGGTGGCAAACCATATCGACGGCCTCCCCGCCATCGATCGCGCCCCGGCCCGATCGAGCCGGGCCTCGGCCACCGGCACTGCAAGCACCGCCCATCTGCCGATCTTCGAATTCACCGACACGACCTATGGAAGAGACGGCCAGTACCTCACGCGCGAGATCACCGTCGTACGCGATTCGACGGCGAGCAAGGACGAATTCAACGTCATCATGAAGACCTCGGGACTCATCAACGGAGGGCACGACCTGGTTTCGCCGGACGGATACACGGCGACCTACCACGTCGATGCCGAGCTCCATCATCTCAAGGATGCGAAACCGACCACGCTGCGCGCCTATCCGGAAACCACCGGCGTCACCGACATCAACTTCAACCGCGACGAATCCAGGGCCACGAACTACGGCTTCAACATGGAGGCATCGGCGGAAGCCACCTTCTCGCTGACGCCAAGCGCGACGGTGAAGACCAGCTTCGGCTTCAACTACAGCAAGAACCACTCAAAGTCGACGTCGATCGCCTTCAGCGTCCAGGACTATTCCACTACCTTGGGGGCCAGTTCCTCGTCGGGAAAAACCGCCCATTCGTGGAAATTCGATCTCTCCGAACAGGCCCTGGCCTCTTTCAGGAAGAACGGCGCGACGCCTGCCATGAAACAGCTGTCGCCGCAGACTTACAGCGTATGGACGCTCAAGGCGTCGGAGGTCGAGCGATCGACCATCACTCTCGCCGCCCGCTCCGGCGTCACCCAGAAGGGATCGTCCACACACAAGGCCGATCGCGTGATCAGCGACAGCCTCACGGTCAATCTGGACTCGCCCTACCTGCATCGCGAGCCGGTCGTCCTGCTGCGCTCCCAGGCCGACGCCGGCTACTGCCTGGTCAACCGGCCCGACGACAAGCTGGTACTCGGTGCATGCACGACGGTACCGGAACGCAAGGTCCAGCAGTGGTACATGGATGCCGCCGGCAGATACGTCAACCGCGGCAATGGCAAGTGCCTGACCGTCCAGGCGGATGGCGACGAACACGTCAAGCTGGCCGACTGCGGGAGCGATGCGACGCAGGAATGGTACTGGTCGGCCGATCGGATCAATTCCAGATACAACGGCGGCGACAATGGATGGCGGCTGTTCGTCGAGAACGCTGCCGTCGGCGAGCCGGTGAAGGCGCGCATCGATGTCGAAAAACAGCAGTTCATTCCAGACAACATCAACTACGTGCTGCTCCATCCATGGTCCTCCTACCCCCGCGCCCCCACCAGCGACGACACCATCCCGGTACTCCACGGCGGCGCCCCGACCAGGGTTCCGGACACCTGGGCAAGCAGCTACAACAGCGTCCCCTCGGGTGAACGCTGGGAACCGGAGCCGTTGCGGCAGAACTGGGGCACCTGAGTCGCCGCCACGGCATCAGGACTGGTAATCGAACACGTGCTCGTTCGCCGCATGCTCGTACACATGCGCGGCGATGGCCAGGTCGATCACCGCCAGCCCCACCGGCACCGCCAGCACGCGCTGCTTGCGGCGCCGGATGCCGCCCTGCGCGATCGCCTCGCCCAGCTCGACGCTGTCGAACAAGGACAGATCCACCGAGCTGGGCTCGCCCAGCCGCTTCAGGGCCGCACGGCGCTGGTCGTAGAGGATCAGGTCGATCTGGCCGAGGAAACGCGTACCCAGGTCCAGGAAACCGTTGGCGCCGACCACGCAGGCGCCCTCTTTCAGGCGTACGCCGTCGAGCAGGCCCTGGCGCGAACTGGTCGACACCAGAATGATGTCGGACGACGACAGCACCGCCGGACTGTCGGCCACCGGAAAGGCGATCGGCCGGTAGCGCTCCGCGAACTGGCGGGCGAAGCGCCGCGTGCGTTCGCGGTTCCTGCCGATGACGTGCACCGTGGTCAGGCGCGGCATCCTCGGCAGCAGGTATTCCAGCGCATGGAAATTGTTCTCGCCCGGACCGATCACCGTCAGCACGCGGCTGTTGCGATCGGCGGCGTAGTAGGCGCACATGCCGGTGGTGATGCCGGTGCGCCAACTGTTGATGTAGCCGCCGTCCATCACCGCCAGCGGATAGCCGTTATCCGGATCGTTGAGCACGATCATGCCCATCGCGGTGGGCATGCCCTTGGTCGAGTTGTCGGGGCTCACGCTGGCCCACTTGATGCCCACGTAGCCCTTCAGGGGAAGGTAGGCCGGCATGCTGTTGATGAATTGCAGCTTCTGCGGATCCTGGCCGAGGCGCATCGAAAATTTCGGATAATTCTCGATGCTTCCGTCAGAAATCCCCGCGTAGATTTCCTCAAGAATTTCGATCGCGATGTCATGGATCATGGCCTTGCGCACCGCGCTCCGATTGATATGTCGCGTTGCCATCACGGGTACTTCTCCTATCTGCACCTGGCTGACGGTCCGAACATACGGACAACGCAAGCGCGTAGGGAGCTTGATGATTCCTGGCGGATATCTCCTAAATTCTGGCGATCCAACGAGCCCACCGGCTTGGCGCGCTTATCGTCCGGATGCGGAACTCGCCTGCTTCATTCGATCACTCGCAATATTTGCCAGTCATGCTGGAGCTCGTTGAGCGGATCATTCCGTAGGATTTCTATGGCCTCACCTGATAGCCGCTTAGTGAGAAATCCATCGCAAATCGATGCAGGCACTCTCATCGCGGTGCCCAGAAACTGGCGAGAACATGCTCTTGGCGCAATTTTCGGACGGATCGCAGCCGCGCTGGACGATAAGGAACATCCATCGGGACGAATAAGCATGGAGCGACGGCAAGCTTGCCGGGCAGGATGAAAGCGCAAAGACCATCACCAAGGGTCTCTGCGCCATCCTGAGGAAACCAGACCATGCTCAAACTTCGCCTGCCCGCGATGATCGCCACCTGTACGCTCGGCGCCATCTCGCTCCATGCCGGAGCGCAATCGCCGCCCGCGCCCCATCCCCAAACCATCTCCGCCGACCTGGCGCCGCTGGCCAGCCGTCCCGCCCTCGTCGAACTCTCCGAGGTCTATGCCCTGCTCACGCCTGCCTCGAAGGCGATGACACGGTCGCTGCTGGCCAGGCGCTGGATCGACGGTTTCCACGCCATGCCGCCGAGCCATGGCCCGCTCGATGTCGCCCTCATCGACGCCAGAGCGCTGGAGGACGACAAAGTGTTGAATGAAACGGGCGCCCTGTTCGATGCCGGCTTGCCGGTCGCCGTCTTCATTCCCGAGGAAACCTCCGCCGATGCGCGCGGCAAGGTCGCCACGCTGTTCGGTGCGGCATCCGAAGCGGGTCTGGCCGTCTATGCCAGGAACGCGGGCGGCGGCGTACGCGTGTTCTCCACCGACGTCGACCGGAGCCTGGCCTATGCTGATACGGCCGAGCGGGTGCGGCATTTCCAGCAGGCCGTGGCGGACCATCTCGCGGCCATCGAACGGGGAGGCAAGCAGCCCGAGCCGGATTTCCGCCAGATCAGGCAAGCCCCCGGCAACGGCAGCCATCCCGATCATCTGCCGATCGTCGAGTTCACCGACACCACGTTCGGCAGCGGTGGGCAGTCGCTGACGCGCGAAATCACCGTGATCCGCGACTCCACGGCCAGCAAGGATCAATTCAATGTGATCATGAAGACGTCGGGGCTGATCAAGGGCGGTGCAGACGTCGCTCCCCAATGCCGCCCCGTCGCCTGTATCGGATACACGCAGTACTACCTTGTCGACGCCATGCTCGATTACGGCAGGAACGCCCAGCCCACCGTGGCGCGCACTCTTCCGGAAACCACCAGCCTGACCGATCTCACTTACAACCACACCGAATCGGAGACCACCAGTTTCGGGTTCAACCTCGGTGCGGATGCGGAGAAGGCCCTGGCGGGCAATCCGGCGGCGGCGATCAAGCCGAGCTTCGGTTTCAATTTCGGCAAGAGCTACACCAAGTCCACATCGATCACCTTCACCGTCAAGGATTACTCCACGGCGGTGGAATCCAGGCACGAGGAGCCCAACTACTACCCGTGCAACAGCTGCGTTCGCCCGCCCGGCGTGCGCAATACCTGGAAGTATCAGATCTCGCAGGAAATACTGAACCGCTTCCGGGACGACCGCACGATGACGCCGGCCATGCGGCAATTTGCGCCGCAGTCCTACAGCTCATGGACCTTCAAGGTGTCGGGCGGCAAGCATCCGATCAAGCTCGCCGCGAGCTCTTCCGTGATGCAGCGGAATGGCCTTGGCCGATCCTCCGGTCCGGTCGTCAGGGTGAAAACCAGTGCCGTGACCATCGACCTCGATTCGCCTTACCTGCACCGCGAACCGGTCGTCATCCTGCAATCCAAGGAAAACGCCGGCCGCTGCCTGATCAACGACGGCCGCGGCGCCGCGACCCTCGGCACCTGCAGCAGGGACGTCACCCGCCGCGCCGGACAGTGGTACCTGGACAGCTTCGACCGCTATGTCAGCCGCCTGGACGGACGCTGCCTTGCCGTCAACGAGCGCAACGCCCGCCAGGTGGAAGTAGTGGCGTGCAACGACCGCAGCGCGCAGAAGTGGTACTGGGCCGCCGACCGCATCAACTCCAAGCTCAACGGCGGCGACAGCGGATGGCGCCTGTTCGTTGACGGCAATGCGGTGAAGGCGCGCATCGACCCGAAGCGGCAGCAGGTCATTCCCAATAACCCCAACCAGGTGCTGCTCAGTCCCTGGTCCACCTACCCAGGCGCGCCGGTCGCCGGCGCCACCATTCCCACCCTGGGCATACCGCAGCCGCAGGTGCCCGAAGCCTGGGTGCGGACCTTCAGGGACATTCCCTCGACCGAACGCTGGGAGCCGGTCGCGCTGCGCCAGTACAAGGAGGGCTGAGCCTTCACCCGGAGCAGCCCCGCGAGGGCTGCTCCACCTCCCCTCACGATCTTCCGCTTGACGGAACCCCGTCCCTGCCCCTAATTTCCCCGCCGCTGGTGGCTTTCATCCTTTCATCGCGATGAAAGGATGCAATTAAAAGGGAAGCCGGTGCGGCCTTACGGCCTATTCCGGCGCTGCCCCGCAGCGGTGTGTGGAAACGACCCTCGTCAACAGCACTGGCCAGTGGACCGGCCGGGAAGCGGCGAGCACTAGGCGAGGCGCCCGCGCCTCTCGTCCACGAGCCCGAAGACCTGCCCCGGCCGGAAGGCGATGAGCTTTCTGTCTGACCTGGAGCTTCCGCGGGGAAGCGGCTGGGGCTGCCCGCCATGCTCACGCCATGGCCGTCCGCTCCTGCGCGACCCCGCGCCAGCCCGGTTCGCCCGCGGGGGCGAAGGTCGCGCGCATGTCCGTGGAAGCTTCGCGGCCATGCGCTTCCTTCGTTCCTCATTCACCACGAATCGAGGAAATGCAGCATGAGCACCGTTACCAATCTCGGCTTCCCGCGCATGGGTGCGCGGCGCGAGCTCAAGCAAGCCCTGGAAGCCTACTGGCGCGACGAAGCACTGCGCCCGCAGCTGCTGGACACCGCCCGCCAGCTGCGCGAACGCCACTGGCAACTGCAGCGCGAGGCCGGCGCGCACGTGGTGCCGTGCAACGACTTCTCGCTGTACGACCACGTGCTCGACACGGCCTTCCTGCTCGACGCCATCCCCGAACGCTACCGCGCCCTGGCCGACGCCGACCCGCTGGCCGGCTACTTCGCCATGGCGCGTGGCACGCAGCGCGCGGGCCTCGACCTGCACGCGCTGGAAATGACCAAGTGGTTCGACACCAACTACCACTACATCGTCCCCGAACTGCATGCCGCGCAAACCTTCCGCCTGCGCGACGACAAGCCGGTGGCGCAGTTTCTCGAAGCGAAGGCGCTGGGCCATGCGGCGCGGCCGGTGCTGCTCGGTCCGGTGAGCTTCCTGCTGCTGTCCAAGACCGCCGACGGCAGCGACCGCCTCGCCCTGCTCGAACGCCTGCTGCCCGCCTACGCCGAACTGCTGGGCAGGCTGCGCGAAGCCGGCGCCGAATGGGTGCAGATCGACGAACCCTGCCTGGTGCTCGATCTCGACGAAGACGATGCCGCGGCCTATCGCCAGGCCTATGCCGCGCTCGCCGCCGCCGCGCGGCCGAAGCTGCTGCTGGCTACTTACTTCGGCGCCCTCGGCGACAACCTGCGCCTCGCGCAGGAACTGCCGGTCGACGGTCTGCACGTCGACCTGGTGCGTGCGCCGGCCCAGCTCGATGCCGTGCTGGAGACGCTGCCCGCCGAACGCGTGCTGTCGCTGGGCGTGGTCGACGGCCGCAACGTGTGGCGCGCGGACCTGGACCGCGCCATGGCCGTGACGCGCGTGGCGATCGAACGCGTGGGCAAGCAGCGCGTATGGCTGGCGCCGTCCTGTTCGCTGCTGCATGTGCCGGTGGACGCCACGCTGGAGAAGTCGCTGCCGTCCGACGTACACGCCTGGCTGGCCTTCGCGCGGCAGAAGCTGGAGGAACTGCGCACCGTGGCGGACATGTGCAAGGGCGTGGTCACCGCCTACCCCGCGCTGGAACGGGCGCGCGAGCTGATCGCCGCGCGCCGGGCCTCGCCCAGGGTGCACCGCCTGCAGGTGGCGCAGCGCCTGGCCAACCTGGATGCCGCGGACGCGCACCGCCGCTCCACCTACGCCTTCCGCCGCGCGAAACAGCAGCAGCGCTTCGACCTGCCGCTGTTCCCCACCACCACGATCGGCTCCTTCCCGCAGACTCACGAAGTGCGCGAGGCGCGCGCCCGCCACAAGTCCGGCCAGCTTTCCACCGCGGACTACGACGCGCTGATCGCCGCGCAGACCGCCGCCTGCGTGCGCTTCCAGGAGGAGATCGGCATCGACGTGCTGGTGCACGGCGAGTTCGAGCGCAACGACATGGTCGAATACTTCGGCGAGCAGCTCGACGGCTTCGTCTTCACCAGGCATGGCTGGGTGCAAAGCTATGGCTCGCGCTGCGTCAAGCCGCCGATCATCTACGGCGACGTGCAGCGGCCGCAGCCGATGACCGTGCGCTGGTCCACCTATGCGCAGTCGCTCACCAGGCGGCCGATGAAGGGCATGCTCACCGGCCCCGTCACCGTGCTGCAGTGGTCCTTCGTGCGCGACGACCAGCCGCGCGCCACCACCTGCCGCCAGCTGGCGCTGGCCCTGCGCGACGAAGTGCTGGACCTGGAGGCGGCCGGCATCCGCATCATCCAGATCGACGAACCGGCCCTGCGCGAAGGCCTGCCGCTGCGCCGCGCGGACTGGGCCGGCTACCTGGCCTGGGCGGTGGAGAGCTTCCGCCTGGCGGCCGCCGGCGTCGCCGACGACACGCAGATCCACACGCACATGTGCTACTCGGAGTTCAACGACATCATCGAGGCGGTGGCCGCGATGGATGCCGACGTGATCTCGATCGAGACCTCGCGCTCGCGCATGGAACTGCTCGATGCCTTCGTGCGCTTCCGCTATCCGAACGAGATCGGCCCCGGCGTGTACGACATCCATTCGCCGCGCGTACCGGACGTGGCCGAGATGGTCGGGCTATTGGAGAAGGCCAGTGAAGTGCTGAGTCCGGAGCAGTTGTGGGTGAATCCGGATTGCGGCTTGAAGACGCGCGGGTGGGATGAGACGCGCAGGGCGCTGGTGGCTTTGGTGGAGGCGGCGCGGGTGATGCGCGAGCGGGTTACTGCGGCGGTGTGATCAACGATGAGGGACGCCGCATCCCATGGCGTCCCTCAACCTCGACCGTCATCCCGGCGCAGGCCGGGATCCAGTAGCGATGCGCTGGATGATGCGCGAACGCCACAAGCCACGCTTTGGAAGTCCGGGCAATAATCAGCGCTGTCGCTACTGGATCCCGGCCTGCGCCGGGATGACGAAGCAGATAGCCCACGAATAACGCCATTGCCCGAGCTTCGCCCTCATCCGCGCAGGTGACGGCCGCAGCACAACGAAGTCGCCGGTTTATCGTGTCGCTTTGCCGACGGCCTGAGGAACCCCGATGCAAACCACTTCCAAAGGCTGGGGCAGCGGCCTGCTCGGCGTCGTGATCTTCAGCGGCTCGCTGCCGGCCACGCGCGTCGCCGTGATGGGCTTCTCACCGTGGTTCCTCACCTCCGCACGCGCCATCATCGCCGCCGCGCTCGGCCTGCTCCTGCTCGGCGCGCTGCGCGAGAAACGCCCTTCCCGCGGCGACCTCGTCTCGCTCTCCATCGTCGCCATCGGCGTCGTACTCGGCTTCCCATTGCTCACCGCGCTGGCCTTGCAGCACATCACCTCCGCGCAATCGATCATGTTCATCGGCCTGCTGCCGCTGTCCACCGCCGTCTTCGGCGTACTGCGCGGCGCCGAGCGGCCGCAGCCTGCGTTCTGGCTGTTCTCGGGACTGGGCAGCCTCGCCGTCGCCGCGTTCGCCCTGCTGCAAGGCGGCGCCATCGCCATCGAAGGCGCCCTGCTGATGGTGGGCGCGATCCTGCTGTGCGGCCTGGGCTATGCGGAAGGCGCCGCGCTGTCGCGCCGGCTCGGCGGCTGGCAGGTGATTTCCTGGGCCCTGGCCCTGGCGATGCCGGTGATGGCCGCCATCGCGGCGGCGACCCGGCCGGACAGCTGGGCGGGTATCGCTGCGCCAGCGTGGATCGGCCTGGCCTACGTATCGGTCTTCAGCATGCTGGTCGGCTTCGTGTTCTGGTACCGCGGCCTCGCGCTGGGCGGCATCGCAGGCGTCGGCCAGCTGCAGCTGCTGCAGCCGTTCTTCGGCCTGGCCCTGGCCGGCCTGCTGCTGCACGAACCCGTGGCGTGGACGATGGTGCTGGTCACCGTGCTGGTGGTGCTCTGCGTCGCGGGCGCCAAGCGTTTCGCCTGAGCCGTCCCGCCACCGTCGAAATTAATTCACATAGAGTGCCGGCAGCGCGCAGTCCCCTGAAGCCGCTCTCGCCGATCAGCCGCGATCCGCGTTGCCGGCCATCTGCCGGAAGTGTTCGTTCGCGCGCGCCGTCATGCGCGGAAGCTCGGCTGCGAGGAATTCGATAAA
>NZ_JAAZQJ010000008.1 GCF_012275375.1 Dyella sp. SG609
CTCTTTGGTTACTTTCTCTTTGAGCCAGCAAAGAGAAAGTGACTCGGGCGCCGGCAGGCGTCCGAAATGCCCGCTGCATAAGCGGCCAAGTCGCGGTAACGCAAAAACCAGGCGACACCGCAAAAGTATCCCGCCCTACGCCAGGCCAACAAGCAAAGCGTCACTCACTAAAATCAGCGATATAAACCAACTTACCCTCGCTGACGCGATATTCGCTGCGCCCAGTCAGCGCAATAGTCTGCCCCGCCCGCACCCCATTCGGCAGATCGATGGCAAAAGTGCCATCGAACAAAATATCCGCAGTGGCGGCATCCCCACCATGCTCCCGGAATGCCGTGATGATCTGCCGCCGCGCCGAAAACAAATGCAGCGAACTCTCCGCCAGATGGCGCAACTCAGCCACCCCCTGAGTGCGCACACTCAATACACCCTTGGTGTAATTCTCGAACACCACGCCGGCATGCATCGTATCGAGCATGGCCGGCACGTCCATGCGGTTGTAAGCGGCGAGGTAGCGATCGATCAGGTCGCGCATAGGAGAATCCGGAGTCGGTATGGAAAGGGCGGGCGCGTAGCCCGCCAAGCATAGCAACTCGCGGACGCCCGCCGGCGGGCCTTACTTGACGTTGTCGGTCTCGCCGATAAATCGCGCCACGTTGTCGTGCAGCTTCTTCAGCGAGTCCTCGTGCGCGTAGACCATATGGCCCGACGGATACCACTCGTAGGAGATGTTCTTCTGCAGCGAGGCGGGAATCGGCAGGTGGCGCATCTCGTAGTCGGCCGCGAAGTACGGCGTGGCCAGGTCGTAATAGCCGCCATGCAGGGACACGCGCAGATTCGGGTTGGTCTTCATCGCCTTGGCGAGATCCGGCATCACGTTGATCGGGCGCTCGCCGTCGCCGCCGGGGCGGCGGAAGTCCCAGTTGTCGATCGAGGCGAACAGCCGGTACTGCTGGCCGTCGCCGTACTTCAGCTGCTTGCGCACGTAGTCGTTGAACGCGGCGACATAGGCGGCACTGATCGCCGAGGACTGCGGGTCGTACTCGGAGTCCTTGCTCAGCGGATCGAGCGACGGGCCGGAGAAGCGGCCATCCAGGCGGCCGGTGGTGACGCCGCCGTCGGATTGCAGCTGCTGCTCGAACATGCCGCCGGTGACGCGCAGGTCGGCCTTCAGCAGATAGGCCACCGGCAGGCCGGTGTACTGGTGCAGCTTCTCCGCCACCGCCTGCTTGCGCGCGTCGTCGAGGCGGCTGCCGGCCATTAGCGCCTGGGCATAGTCGTTCAGCGCGAACTGTTCCACTTCGCGCAGGAACGGCTCCAGCGCGGCCGGCTGCTGCGGCAGGCGGTGGTGGTAGAACGCCGTCGCGGCGAAGGTGGGCAAGGCCACGACATAGGGCACGTCGATGCCCGGGTTGGTCTCCGGACCGTCGATGCTGGTATCGAAGTTGAGGATCTGCGACAGCAGGATCACGCCGTTGAGATCGACGCTGGACTGGTTCTCTAGGATATTGGCCAGCACCGCCGAGCGCGTGGTGCCGTAGCTTTCGCCGAACAGGTACTTGGGCGAATTCCAGCGGCCGTAGGTGGACAGGAACTGCGTGATGAACTGCGCGAAGGCATGGCCGTCGCCGTCCACGCCGTAGACCTCCTTGCGGCGCTCCTTCATCTGCTCGTCGCGCTTGCTCTTGTCCTCGTCCGCGGCGATCAGGCGGCTGAAACCCGCACCCGGCGCGTCGATGAAGACCAGGTCCGACGCATCGAGCAGGCTGTAGTCGTTGTTGACCAGGCCGTAGGGCGCGGCGGGCGTGTGGCTGTCGTCGGACGTGACCACGCGCCTGGGCCCGAACGCGCCCATGTGCAGCCACACCGTGGCCGAGCCCGGGCCGCCGTTGTAGATGAAGGTGACCGGCCGCTTGCCGGCGTCGGCGCCTTTCTTGAAGTACGCCGTGTAGAACATGCTGATCTGCGGCTCGTGCTCCTTGTCACCCTTGCCGTGGATGATCAGGGTGCCGGCCACTGCCTTGTAGTCGATGCTCTTGCCTTCCACGCGCACGGAGCCGGTGCTCTCCGACGACTGCGGCTGCAGCAGCGCGGCGTCGGGTTTGCTTTCCTGGGGCTTGTCCTTGTCCTGCTTGTCGGCGGCCAGCGCCGAACCGGCGAGCAGCAGGGAGGCCAGGGCGGCGGCCAGGGGGAGCGTGCGCATCGGAGTTCCTTCGGGGAGGGGCTTGGAGTCCCCGAGCTTAGGCGCTGCAAGTGCCGGCTTTCACACGCCAGAAGTCATGCCTGCGCTCAGCCGCGCGTGGCCAGCACGATCGCCACGGCGGCCAGCGCCACGCCGGCCAGATTGAGCCGGCTGAGCTTTTCGCGGAAGGCGAGCGTGCCGACCAGGGCGCCCAGCGCCACCACGCCGAGGTTCATCGCCGCAAAAACCAGCGACGGTCGGTCGGCCAGGGCCTGGTGGGCGCGCACGTAGAACACGATGTTGCCGAAGTTGGCCAGGCCCAGCAGCAGGCCGGCCAGCGCATCGCGCACGGTGAAACGCATGCGCCCCGTGATGCGGCGGCCGAGCTGGATCGCGAACGCCACCACCAGGGCCAGCGCGAACATCGCCTGCAGCGAAGCGGCGAACGGCGTGCCGGCCTGGGCCACGTGCTTGAACAGGATGTCGATCGCGGCGAAGCCCACGAACACGATCAGGGGCCACCACCATGCGGCGCTCGCTTCCGCCTCGTCCGCGCCGCCGCGCCACACCATGCAGGCCATGGCGACCAGGCCGACGCCGATGCCGGCCAGCTTGAAGGCGCTGGCCGCTTCGCCGAACAGCAGGAAGGCCGCCAGCAGCGACACGATCAGCGACAACCGCTGCGCCGCGTCGCTGCGCACGATGCCGGCATGGCGCACCGAGGCGGCCAGCGCCAGGAAGATCACCGGCAGCAGCAGGCCCAGGCCGACGAAGCCGATCCACGGCGCACCGGGCCGCGCCAGCGCGTCGAGCGAGGGATGGAACACCCAGGCGGTGAGCGCGCTGGTGGCCACGTAGTTCCAGGCGACCGCCTGCCCCACGTCGACGCCGTGGCGCCGCGCCAGTTTCAGCAGGACGGACACCAGCACGCTGCAGCCGATGGCGAGGAGGATGTAGAGCATGGGTCGATGCCGGCGGGGAACGGGGCGCAGCTTAGCGGCGATGGGGCCGCTTCTCTATGCCCGCTGCCCCGCCAGCGCGAATCGCTCGCGGTAGCGCGCCGGGCTGAGCTTGATCGCGCGGCGGAAATGATGCCGCAGCGTATCGGCGCTGCCGAAGCCGCAGCGGTCGGCGATCTGCTCCACCGCCAGGTCGCTGCCTTCCAGCAGCTCGCGCGCCCGCGCCAGGCGTTCGTGCACCAGCCATTGCTTGGGCGAATGCCCGGTGGCTTCCTCGAAGCGGCGCAACAGCGTGCGTTCGCTCATGCGCGCGCGTTCGGCCAGCACGCTGATCGGCAGCGGCTGGTCGAGGCGGCGGCGCATCCATTCCAGCAGCGTGCCCAGGGCGGCGCCTTGTTCCGGCAGCGGCGCCGGGATGAATTGCGCCTGGCCGCCGTCGCGATGGGTCGGCACCACCGCGCGGCGCGCCACCTGGTTGGCGATGCGCGGGCCGTAGTCGCGGCGGATCAGATGCAGCGACAGGTCGATCGCCGCGGCGCTGCCGGCGGAGGTCATCACCCTGCCTTCGTCGACATAGAGCACGTCGGGTGCGAGCCGGATGAGCGGATAGCGCGCCGCGAGCGTCTCCGCGTAGCGCCAGTGCGTGGTCGCCGCGCGATCGTCGAGCACGCCAGCGGCGGCGAGCACGAACACGCCGGAGCAGAACGACAGCAGGCGCGCGCCACGCTTGTGCGCCGCGCGCAGGGCATCGAGCAAGGCGGGCGGCGGCGCGGCATCGGCGCCGCGCCAGCCGGGGACGATGATGGTGCCGGCACGGGACAGGCCTGCCAGCCCGGCATCCGCCTGCACGCTGAGGCCGCCGGCTGCGCGCATCGCGCCGCGATCCACGGCGCAGGAGGTGAAGCGGTACCAGCTGTCCAGTTCGGGCCTGGCGATGCCGAACATCTCCACCGCGATGCCGTACTCGAAGGTGCACAGGCCGTCGTACACCAGCGCCGCCACGTTGCGGTTGGCGGGGCCGGTCGGAGTGCTCGCACGCTTTGGCGGTTTCTTCATGATGCCTGGCATTCTTGCCAATGTCGGCGGCGGCCGCCAGTGCCCACACTGGCACCATCCTCAGCACGGAGTACCGCCCCATGAGCAGCGTCGTCCACCGCGTCCCCGCCGCCGCCAGCGCGCAGGCCCTGGCCCATTTCCAGGCGCGCCTGGGCTTCGAAACCGACTGCGCGGACGTGCACTACGCCACGCAGCACGAGGACAAGGATTTCGTCCTGCTCGACGTACGCACGCCGACCCTGTACGCCGCCGGCCACGTGCCTGGCGCATTGAACGTGCCCACGCGCACCATCAGCGAGCAGCGCTTGAGCGAGTTCCCGGCCGATACGTTGTTCGTGGTGTATTGCGCCGGCCCGCATTGCAACGGCGCCAACAAGGCGGCGGTGAAGCTGGCGCAGCTCGGACGGCCGGTGAAGGAAATGATCGGCGGGCTGACCGGATGGATCGACGAAGGCTTCGGTCTCGAACGCGGCGTGTAAATAGCTGCCTTCACCATTGCTTCGGTACTCACGCTTGAATCCTTCTCCCTCCGGGAGCACGCGGGGAGGGCACAGGGATGTGCCCGGCTTTGAGGAGCGAGGAAGGTGGCGGCAGCCGGATGAGGGCTCGGCCGGAGCGGTGCACATTACTCTTGCGCTCCGCGCGTACCCTCACCCCAACCCCTCTCTCCCACGGGGACTACCTTCGGGTCGCCAGTGGGAGAGGGGCTCTGCATTGCATTACTTCGCGAGCATTTCTCGCCATCGAAATTCGATGCACATCACACCCGCCACTTACGCGAGCCTTGCGTGATCGACCCGTGAAGAACTTACGAAACATTCCTATGTTCTTGCGATGGATGCACCCGGAGGATAGCCGCGCTCAGGGGAGGGATCTCTAGGAAGCTTTCTTATCGGTGCCTGTTCGGCGGCATGCGCAACGCATGCGGCCGCGCTGCCCTTTTGCCCACTTTTATCCAGGAGTGTCGTGATGTCTTTGAAGCCTTACGTCCTGAGCCTCTCCATCGCCGCCGCGCTGACCGTCGCCGGCGGCGCGCAAGCTGCACGTTTCGATCATCTGGCCATTGCCGGCGTCGCCAAGGGTCTCGCCAAGCAGCAGCCTGCCGCGCTGCAGGCCGACAGCGACGACGCGTTCGAAGCGACCGATGTGATCGTCGATCCCGACGGCACGGAACACGTGCGCATGCAGCGCAGCTACCGCGGCCTGCCGGTGATCGGCGGCGACGTGGTCGTGCACAGCAACAACGGCCGCTTCCGCGAAGCCAGCCTCACCCTGCGCGGCCGCGGCCGCCCGAGCCTGTCGCCGCGCACCACGGCCGACGAGGCACAGCTTGCCGCCGGCAAGGATTTCAACGGCGAGATCGAGAGCATCGAGAGCCGCGGCCTGGTGATCTATGCGCGCGGCGCCAAGCCGGTGCTGGCCTATGAGGTGAACGTGCAGGGCGCGTCCGACACCTTCGGCACCGCCAACATGCGCTACTTCGTCGATGCCTCCAGCGGCAAGGTGCTGGACCGCTGGAACCTGTTCCAGACCATCGCCGCCAACGGCACCGGCAAGTCCCTGCTCGTGGGCAACGTGGGCATTGTCACCAACTCGGTGAGCGGCGGCTACCAGATGATCGATCCCTCGCGCGGCAACGGCTCGGTGTACGACGCGCAGGGCAAGAACGACACCTCGGCGAACCTGCGCAATGCCACGCTGTTCACCGACACCGACAACACCTGGGGCAACAACGCC
The DNA here is from genome assembly GCF_012275375.1 of Dyella sp. SG609. Taxonomy (GTDB): domain Bacteria; phylum Pseudomonadota; class Gammaproteobacteria; order Xanthomonadales; family Rhodanobacteraceae; genus Dyella_D; species Dyella_D marensis. The sequence goes on from NZ_JAAZQJ010000008.1 coordinate 5,935, forward strand.
GAGAGCGACCGCGCCACCGTGGCCGGCGACATCGCCTACGGCGTGTCCAAGACCTGGGACTATTACAAGAACGTGCACGGCCGCAATGGCATCTTCAACGACGGCAAGGGCGTGAAGAGCTATGCCCACGTGAAGATCAATGTCGGCGGCGGCACTTACACCTCCAACAACGCCGCCTGGAACGGCAGCGCGATGGAATACGGCGACGGCGGCACCACCTGGTTCCCGCTGGTGGCGGTGGACGTGGCCGGCCACGAGATGAGCCATGGCGTGACGCAGGCCACTGCGGGCCTGGCCTATTCCGGCGAGTCCGGCGGCTTGAACGAAGCGAACTCCGACATCTTCGGCACCATGGTCGAGTACTACGCCAACAACGGCACCGACGCCCCGGACTACCTGATCGGCGAGAAGATCTACCGCAGCAATCCCAACGGCACCACCGCGCTGCGCTACATGTTCAAGCCCAGCCTGGACGGCGCCTCGGCCGATTGCTGGAGCAGCTCGGTGGGTTCGCTCAACGTGCATTACAGCTCGGGCGTGGGCAACCACTTCTTCTATCTGCTGGCCGAAGGCGCCGTGGTACCCGCCGGCTTCGGCGCGGGCAGCTCGGCCAACCTGACGGCGGCGAAGCTGGTGTGCAACGGCAACACCGCGGCCGGCGGCATCGGGCGCGATGCGGCGCAGAAGATCTGGTATCGGGCGTTGACGGTGTATATGACGTCCAACACGAACTATGCCGCGGCACGGACGGCGACGCTGAAGGCGGCGGCGGATCTGTATGGCACGACGTCGACGCAGTATGCAGGTGTGGCTTCGGCGTGGAGTGCCGTCAGCGTCAACTGAGGTTGGCGAGTGATGGAGTGATATGGCCGGCCCGGGTAACCGGGCCGGCTTTTTGCTGTCGCTCGATTCAAGGTTATGGCCAGCACCGACCCCTCACCCCGACCCTCTCCCCGGAGGGGAGAGGGGGATGCAGCGCGCGGCGAAAATCGGGCGAAGAGCACGCGGCGCAGCCGCGGCGTTCCGCTTGTGCGCTTCTGCTCTTGATCTACCGGGTCCCCTTGGCGCCGGCGGTGAGGGCTGGACGAAAAGGCCCCGCAGGGGGCGAGGACAGGACGTCCTCGCCTTTTTGATCAGGGCATGGATGCCCTGTCAAAAAGCCCGGCCAGCCCTCACGGACCCTCAGCAGCTGCGCTGCTGAGGGCGCCAAGCAGGGTGCCCTTTCTTCTTGGTTACTTCTTCTTTGGGCACGCAAAGAAGAAGTAACTCGCCCCGCGGCAGCGGGGCGAAGCACTCGCCGTAGGCGAGACACCCACGCGTCAACGCAACAACCGAGCGATACCGTTACTGGATCCCGGCCTACGCCGGGATGACGATCAAGGGCGAGCCTTGAGCTGCGCTGCCTCACGCGCCAGCGCCTCGATCCCTGCCCAGTCGCCAGACTTCAACTTATCCACCGGCGTAAGCCACGACCCCCCCACGCAAACCACATTCGGCAGCGAAAGGAATTCCGGCGCACTCGCCAGGCTGATACCGCCAGTCGGGCAAAAACGAATCTGCGGCAGCGGACTAGCCCAAGCACCGAGCAGCTTGTGGCCGCCCGCCGGCACCGCCGGAAAAAACTTCAAATGGCGATAGCCACGTTCCAACAGACTCATCGCCTCAGACGCAGTCGCCACACCCGGCAGCAAAGGCAGGTCGCTGTCGTCGGCCGCCGCCAGCAACTTCGGCGACACACCCGGCGACACCGCGAACCTCGCGCCAGCCTGCCGCGCATTCTCCAGATCCCGCGGCGTCAGCACCGTACCCACGCCCACCACGGCACCCTCCACCTCCGCGGCGATCGCGCGGATCGCCTCCAGCGCCGCCGGCGTACGCAAAGTCACCTCGATCGCCGGAATCCCGCCGGCCACCAGCGCGCGCGCCATCGGCACGGCCGCCTTGGCATCGTCGATGATCACCACCGGCACCACCGGCGCCAGGCGTAGAGTGGCTTCGACTTGCTGCTGCTTGGTTTCGATGAGACTCATGGGGAATCCTGGGAAGAAAGGTCAGAGCACGCCGGCGCCGAGATCGGCTTCGACCGCGGCCTGGCGGAACAGGCCGAACAGTTCGCGGCCCATGCCGCTATGGTGCGGCGAGAGGTCGGCCGTGGCCGGCGCGCGGCTGGCAAATTCAGACGCATCCACCAGCACGTCGAGCGTGCCGCGGGTGGCGTCGAGGCGGATCAGGTCGCCGTCGCGGATCTTCGCGATCGGCCCCTGCGCCTGCGCTTCCGGCGTGACGTGGATGGCCGCCGGCACGCGCCCGGAGGCGCCCGACATGCGGCCGTCGGTGAGCAGGGCGATGCGGTAGCCGCGGTCCTGCAGCACGGCCAGCGTGGGGGTGAGCTTGTGCAGCTCCGGCATGCCGATCGCACGCGGCCCCTGGAAGCGCACCACCGCGATGAAGTCGCGATTGAGTTCGCCGCGCTCGAAAGCCTTGCGCACGTCGTCCTGGTCGTGGAACACGATGGCCGGCGCCTCGATCACCTGGCGGTCGTCCGGCACCGACGACACCTTGATCACCGCGCGGCCGAGATTGCCGGCGAGCAGGCGCAGGCCGCCGTCGGCGCGGAACGGTTCGGCGATGCCGCGCAGCACGCCGCGGTTGCCGCTTTCCTTCGCCACGGGAGTCCACTGCACGGTACCGGCGTCATCGAGCGACGGCACCTGGGTATAGCCGTCCAGGCCGGTGCCGAACACCGTGCGCACGTCCGCATGCAGCAGGCCCGCGCTCAGCAGCTGGTCGATCAGGAAGCCCATGCCGCCGGCTTCGTGGAACTGGTTCACGTCGGCATAGCCGTTCGGATACACGCGCGCCAACAGCGGCACCACCGAGGACAGCGCGTCGAAATCGTCCCAGCGCAGCTGGATGCCGGCCGCGCGCGCCATCGCCACCAGGTGCAGCAGATGGTTGGTGGAACCGCCGGTGGCGTGCAGGCCGACCACGCCGTTGATGATGGCGCGCTCGTCCACGACATGGCCGATCGGCAGGTGCTGCCCGCCCTTCGCGCTCAGCGCGGCGACGCGGCGCACGGCTTCGGCGGTGAGCGCGTCGCGCAGCGGCGTGTCCGGCGCCACGAAGCTTGCGCCCGGCAGGTGCAGGCCCATGATCTCCATCAGCATCTGGTTGGAGTTGGCGGTGCCGTAGAAGGTGCATGTGCCCGGCGCGTGGTATGCGGCGGCTTCCGCTTCCAGCAGCTCGGCGCGGTTGGCCTTGCCCTCGGCATAGGCCTGGCGCACCTTGGATTTCTGCTCGTTGGTGATGCCGCTGGGCATCGGGCCGCCGGGCACGAAGATGCCGGGCAGGTGGCCGAAGCTCAGCGCGCCGATCAGCAGGCCGGGCACGATCTTGTCGCAGATCCCTAAGTACAGCGTGCCGTCGAACATGTCGTGCGACAGCGACACCGCCGTAGCCATCGCGATCAGGTCGCGCGAGAACAGCGACAGCTCCATGCCGGCGCGCCCTTGCGTAACGCCATCGCACATCGCCGGCACGCCGCCGGCCACCTGCGCGGTGATGCCGGCTTCACGCGCCACCTGGCGGATGAATTCCGGATAGCGCTCGTACGGCTGGTGCGCCGACAGCATGTCGTTGTACGAGGTGACGATGCCGAGGTTCGGCGCATGGCCGTCGCGCAGCGCGGCCTTGTCGTCCGTGCCGCAGGCGGCGAAGCCGTGCGCGAGGTTGCCGCACGAGAGCCGCTCGCGGTGCGTGCCGCCGGTGCCGGCCGCGTCGATGCGCGCCAGGTAGGCGGCACGCGTGTCGCGGCTGCGTTCGCGCAGGCGTTCGGTGACTTCGGCAAGGACGGGATGCAGTGGCGTGCTCATGCGATGGCTTTCGATCGGAGAAGAGAGGGAGAAGCGGGAAACGGGCGTTGAGGGTCGCCCGTTCCCCACTCCTGGCGTCCGGTGCTCAAGGGCACCAGTACACGGCGACCGGCACGCGCGGCTGGGTCAGCACGCTGCGTACCGGGTAATCCTTGCCGGCGCCCAGGCCGAGGCGGGCATCGGCGAGCAGCTGGCGCTTGGTGTCGCCTTCGATGTGCAGATACAGCGCCTGCGTGTCGAGCAGCGCAGGCAAGGTGAAAGTGATGCGCGGCTCGCCGGCGCCATTGGCGCGCATCGGCAGCACCTGCGCGGTGCCGGCCAGGTCCAGCGCTTCGGCAAGGCGGTCGCCACCGGGGAAGAACGATGCGGTATGGCCGTCCGTGCCCATGCCGAGGATCACCGCGTCGAACGGAAACGGCAGCGCGGCGATGCGCGCGCGCACCGCGGCGACGCCGGCTTCGGGCGTGGGCATGTCGGTATACAGCGGCACGAAGTGCGCGGCGGAGGCGGCGTGCTGCAGCAGGTCGGCCTTCACCATGCGCGCGTTGGAGCGCTCGTGGCTTTCCGGCACCCAGCGCTCGTCCACCAGGGTGACCTGCACTTTCGACCAGTCGAGTTCCGCGCGCGCCAGCTGGCGGAAGAAATGCACCGGCGTGCTGCCGCCGGAGACCGCGAGCAAGGCCTGGCCGCGCGCGGCGATGCCGGCGCGCAGGCGTTCGGCGACGCGTTCGGCCAGCGCGCGGGCCAGCGCGTGGCAATCGGTGAAGCTGTGCGTGGTGACGTCGGTGTGCTCGGGCATGGCGGTGGGAGGAAGCGGTGGGCGCGCTCGCGCCGGCGGGGTTATCGAGTGTAGGTGGGGGCGTGCAACGCGACGGTGAAGCCAGGCTGCACCGTCGCGGGTGGTGCGGCCTTACTCGCTGTCTTCGTTCCAGGTGCGGCCGTCGCGCTCGATCAGCGCCACTGCCGCGCTCGGACCCCAGGTGCCGGCGGTGTACGGACGCGGCGCCTCGCCGCTGGCGCCCCAGGCATCCAGGATGGGGCCGGCCCAGTGCCATGCGGCCTCGACCTCGTCGCGGCGCATGAACAAGGTGGGGTTGCCGCGCACCACGTCCAGCAGCAGGCGTTCGTAAGCATCCGGCTGCGATACGCCGAAGGCTTCGGCGAAGCTCATGTCCAGCGGCACGTGGCGCAGGCGCAGGCCGCCGGGGCCGGGGTGCTTGATGGTGAGCCACAGCTTCACGCCTTCGTCCGGCTGCAGGCGCAGCACCAGGCGGTTCTGCGAGAGCGGGCCGGCCGAGGCGTCGAAGATCGAATGCGGCACCGACTTGAACACCACCACGATCTCGGACACGCGCTCCGGCAGGCGCTTGCCCGTGCGCAGGTAGAACGGCACGCCGGCCCAGCGCCAGTTCTCGATCTCGGTCTTCAAGGCCACGAAGGTTTCGGTGTGCGACTTCGAACCGGGGCCGAGTTCTTCCAGATAGCCCGGCACGCTCTGCCCTTCGGCGGCGCCGGCGCGGTACTGGCCGCGCACGGTGTACTGGGCGGCGTTGGATTCGTCGATGGGCCGGAGCGAGCGCAGCACCTTGAGCTTCTCGTCGCGCACGGCGTCGGGCGACAGCGAGGACGGCGGCTCCATCGCCACCATGCACAACAGCTGCAGGATGTGGTTCTGCACCATGTCGCGCAGCGCGCCGGCGCGGTCGTAGTAGGCGCCGCGGGTGCCGACGCCGAGCGTTTCGGCCACGGTGATCTGCACGTGGTCGATATGGCCGGCATTCCACAGCGGCTCGAACAGGGCGTTGCCGAAACGCAGCGCCAGCAGGTTCTGCACCGTTTCCTTGCCGAGGTAATGGTCGATGCGGTAGGTCTGCGACTCGTCGAAGATGCGGCCGACCGCGTCGTTGATCTGGTTGGCGCTGGCCAGGTCGCGGCCGATCGGCTTCTCCAGCACCACGCGCGACTTGCCGCGGTTGAGGCCGTATTCGCCCAGGCGGTTGCAGATATCGACGAAGAGCTCGGGCGAGGTCGACAGGTAGAACACCCGCACGTGCTCGGGCTGTTCGCCGATCAGCGCGGCGAACGCGTCCCAGCCTTCGTCCTTGCGCGCGTCGAGCGAGCGGTAGGCGACCTGCTTGAGGAAGGCGTCGACCTGGTCCTTGGCGCCGCCGGCCTCGAGCAGGGCCTTGCGTATGTTGCCGCGGTAGCCGTCGTCGTCCAGCCCTTCGCGGGCGATGCCGATCACGCGGCTGCCGGCGGGGATCTGGCCGTCGAGGAAGCGATGGAACAGGGCGGGCAGCAGCTTGCGCAGGGCAAGGTCGCCCGTGCCGCCGAAGATCACCAGGTCGAATGCGTCGACCAGGGGGGGAGAAGCCGTCACTGCAGTCACCTCAGGGATAGGGCGTAGACGGAGGCCGGCGTTTTCATCCGGCCCGTTCGGTGCATCCTAACGTACCAGTCAAATACCAGACAACACCACTTCGCGCGGACCGCAAGATGGCGGCCTTCCGGACCCGGCTGGAGGCCAAGTGGTAACCCCTGCAAGGCCCGGTTTCAAGGCGCGCTTGTGGAATTGGTATGGTCATTGGTATGTTGGCCGCCATGGAAACCGCCCTGGTCAACGAATACTTCCGCCTGAGCCGCGACGCGGCCACCCACCAGCCACTGGCATATCTGCGGCTGCGCCGGGCCATTCGCAATGTGGTGGAGCACCGCGACATCGAGCCCGGGCAGGCCCTGCCCAGCGAGCGCGACCTGTCGCGCGCGCTCAGCCTGTCGCGGGTGACCGTGCGCAAGGCCATCGCCGGCCTGGTCGAGGAAGGCATTCTTACCCAGCGGCATGGCGCGGGCACCTTCGTGGCCGAGCGCATCATCAAGCCGATGTCGCGCCTGACCAGCTTTACCGAAGACCTGCGCGCGCGCGGCCTGAATCCGCGTTCGGAGTTCTTCGAGCGCGGCATCGGCGAAGTGACGCCGGAGGAATCGATGGCGATGAACCTCTCGCCCGGCGTGCAGGTCGCCCGCCTGCACCGCGTGCGCTATGCGCGCGAGGAGCCGCTGGCGATCGAGCGCACCGTGGTGCCGGCCAGCGTGCTGCCGGATCCGCTGATCGTGCACGACTCCTTGTATGAAGTGCTGGAAAGCCTGGGCTGCCGCCCGCGCCGCGCCCTGCAGCGCCTGCGCGCGGTGTCGCTGGGCGCGCAGCAGGCGCGCCTGCTGCACGTGCCGACCGGCAGCGCGGGGCTGAATATCGAGCGGCGCAGCTTTCTCGACGACGGGCGCGTGGTGGAGTTCACCGTGTCCTGGTACCGCGGCGACATCTACGACTTCGTGGCCGAGCTGCATACGGACTGAGGTCCGCGCAAAAAAAACGCCGCCGGGGATGCCGGCGGCTCGCTTCGGATGAAAGGCGCCGGCGCGAGGCCGGCGCCGGTGTGGCTTACAACGAGAAGTCGTAGCGCACGCCGAACTGGAAGTAGCGCGGCTGCTGGAACGCCACCGGACGCAGATAGTCGACGCTGCGCACCGGCTTGCCGGTGGCGCTGCTGATCGAGCTCTCGCCCACTTCGATCACCGCCAGTTCTTCCTTCTTCGAGAACACGTTGAACACGTTGGCGGTGAAGGCCAGCGGCTGGTTCTCGCCCGCCCAGGTCGGACGGTATTCGGCGTTGAGGTCCAGCGACCAGGTCCACGGCAGGCGGCCCTTCGAGCCGCGCGGGCTGGGTTCGAAGTTGCACTCGAAGTACGAGGCGCCGTAGTGGATCGCGTCGACCGGGTCGAAGCCGATGCAGTTCTTCGGACGGCCCGAGGCCACCGCGAGGTTGGCGCCGAACAGCCATTCCTTGGTGGCCTGGAAGTAGCCGTAGGCCTTCAGCTGGTGCTTGCGGTCGTTCGGCAGCGGGCCGTTGGTGAACTGCATGATTTCCGGCGCGTCCCAGTCCTGCGTCACCGACGGGTCGAGCTGGCCGATGTCGGACTTGAGCTGGCCTTCCGAATTGCCGTAGCTGCGCGAGAAGGTGTAGTCGACGCGGCCGTACCACTGGTCGCTGAACTGGTGTTCCAGGTACAGGTCCAGCGAATAGTACTTGCGCTTCAGGTCCGGGAACGACACGCCGGCCGGCGTGGTGAAGTCTTCCTTGGTCAGCTTGAACGGCACGAAGTTGCCCTGACCGGTGGTGTCCACCAGGAAGGTGTTGGACTCGCCCGGGTTGAACAGGTAGCAGCCGGCGATGCGCGCGTTGCTGATGTCGATGTTGTTGCGCGCGGCGTACTTCTCGAACGGGCGCGAATCGCAGAAGTCGTCGATCGAGCTCTTCAGCTTGCGCAGGGTGGCCTTGGCGCCGAAGGTCCAGTTCGCGCCGAGCGTCTTGTCGAAGCCCAGGATGTACTCGTCCTGGTAATAGGCCTTGAGCTTCTGCGCGGCGACGCTGCGGGTGTCGGGCGTGGTGCCGTCCTCGCCGTTCAAGTAGCTGCGCGAGCCGAGCTGGGTCAGGCCGGTGGGTTCGCCGTTCGGGCCGACGCCGCTGTAGGTGTAGTACTCGCTGTAGTAGTTGGACGCCGAGGCGCCGCGGATGGCCACGTTCGACGGGATCGCCAGGTGGTAGCGGCCCGCATTGGCGTACACCTTGAAGCTGGAGTCGCCGAACACGTCCCAGGTCAGGCCCAGGCGCGGCGCCAGCTGGTGACGCTGCTTGACGTAGACCTGGCCGGCGCCGTTGAGGTTCTTGAACTGCTCGTTGCGCAGGCCGACATAGGCCAGCCAGCGGTCGTTGACCTGCCAGCGGTCTTCGATGAACTGCGCTTCCTGCTCCACCTTCACGCTGGCGCCGGTCTGGAACAGGCGCTTCTCGGCCACGTACTGGGTGCCGGGCGGCGGCACGATGTCCGGGCGGCCGGTGACCGGGCCGGCATTGCGGTAGACCCAGCGGTAGCCGCCTTCATAGACGTTGCCGGCGGTGGATTCGAGCGTCTGGTTGTCCACGCCCGCGCGCAGGTCGTGGTCGCCCAGGCGGTATTCCACGTCCAGGCGCCAGCCGTGCGTCTTGTCCTGCGCGCCCTTGCCCAGCACGGTGCCGTTGACCAGGCCGCAACCGGTGATCGGCGTGCCGACGCCCGCGCCCTGGCGCGAATCGAGGATCCACGGGCAGTTCGGATTGGCGGCGTAGCCGAGGTTGCGCACGTGCTCGGTCTTGCTGCGGCCGTACAGCGCGTTCACCGTCAGGCTGTCGGTGATGTAGCCGGTGTACTTACCGATGTAGACGTCGCCGCCCGGCTGCGAGCCCGGGCCGGAATCGAAGTTCTTGGTCTTGTCCGAACCGAGGTAATCGGTGGTGTGGAAGGTCTTGTAGTCGTAGCGGTAGACTTGGCGATCGATATTGGTCTTGTCCGACAGGCCGGTCAGTTCCAGCAGGTGGTTGTCGGTGATGTTCCAGTCGATCTTGGCCAGCCACTTGGTGGCCTTGCTGACGTCGTTGGTCTGCTGCGGCGTGGTGATCGGCAGCACGGTGCGGCCGGTGGTGCGGGTGAAGTCGCCGGCGGCGTACAGGAACAGCTTGTCCTTGATCAGCGGACCGCTGACGTAGCCGGTGTACTGCTCGGACGATGTCTTGTTGTCGGCGCGGTACTGGTACAGCTGGCCGTTCTCGCGGTAGATGCTGCGCGGCGAATCGCGGAAGTACTGCGGAATGACGTACATGCCGACGCCACCCTTCCAGGTATTGCCGCCACGCTTGGTCACCACGTTGATCACGCCGCCGGTGGAGCGGCCGTACTCGGCGCCGTAGCCGCCGGTGTAGATCTGCTGCTGGTCGATCGCGTCGTACGGCAGGCTGGTGAAGCCCAGGCCGGTCAGCGCGTTGGTCACGGCGTAGCCGTTGATGTAGTACTGGTTCTCCGACGCCGACGAACCGCCGAACGAAGCCACGTTGCCGTAGCGCGAGTCGCCCGACACCACGCCCGGCGCCAGCAGCGCGGCGGCGGTGACGTTGCGCGCCAGCGGCAGCTTCTGCAGCTGTTCGGAAGTGAGCACGGTGCGCGAGTCCACCGCCGACACGTCGATCGCCGGCAGCGCATTGCCGATCACCTGGATGCCTTCCAGCGTCTGCGCATTGCCGGATGCCGCGGTGGCCGCGCCGGTGAACGAGACATCCACGCCGCCGCCGAGCGCGACCTGCACGTTGTCGCGGCTTTCCAGCGTCTTGCCGTCCTTCTGCACGCTGACCTTGTAGCGGCCGACCGGCAGCGAAGCGGCGCGGTAGCGGCCGTCGGCGTCCACCCCGATGTCGCGGGCGAAGCCGGTGTCCAGGTTTTCGATATGGATGGTGCTGCCGGCCTCGGCCGAGCGGCCGAAGATGACGCCGGAGGCATTGGACTGCGCCATCGCCGTGCCGGCGAGGCTCATGCCCAGCGCGAGGGCGAGGGCGGTACGGCGGCACACCGCCGCGTGACGCGGTTGGCGGAACGTCTGCATTGGTTGATCTCCCCGAGAAATCCAAAAGGACGGGCGAAAAGTTCGCCCCAAAGCGTCGCGGGAAATCGCGGCAGGTCCCTTCGAAAGCGGATCGGCGGAAAGCGGCAGGCGACCCCTCGCCTGGCGCGCTTCGCAACTTCTCGCGGGTCGCTCGCCGACCTTAGAGGGGGGTCGGAAAGGGAGTCAACAAAAAACTAAGATTTTTTCTTAGGCGGAGTCATGCACTGATACGCTTGCAACACCTTGTATGGAAAGCAATTTGGAAAAATCGCCCGGCAAGAAAAAAAGTGAATAAATACTTAACGTACACCGACGCGACCGGATCGTAGGAATTTCACCCCCCCTGCCAGCAGGGAATCGCGGCCGTGTGCGCAAAAAAAGGCCGCCGTTCCCGGCGGCCAATTCGGGGAGATACGCGCCCGGCGAAGCCAGGCGCGCTTTCCTCTGTCGTTGTTATAGCGAGAAGTCGTACCGGGCTTCGAACTGCACGTAGCGCGGCACCTGGAAGCTGATCGGACGGTTGTAGACCGGGTCGGGCACGCCGACGTCGGTTTCGCCCAGATCCTGGCGGCTCAGCACCTTCTGGCTGTTGAGCACGTTGAACACATTCGCTTCCAGCGTCAGGTTGTCGCCAGCCCAGTGCGGCTTGTACTGCGCGCTCAGATCCAGCTGATAAGCCCACGGCGTGCGGCCGCGCGAGCCACGCGGAGCGATCTTGCCGTCGCAGTAGAAGTACGCCTCGCCGTACTGGATCGGATCGCCCGGGGCCACGCCGATGCAGTTCTTCGGACGGCCCGAGTAGATCGACACGTTGGCGCCGAACATCCATTCCGGCGTGGCCTGGTACCAGCCATAGGCTTTCAGCTGGTGGCGGCGGTCGTTCGGCAGGTTGCCGTTGGCGCCGAGCATCAGCTCGGGCGCATCCCAGTCCTGCGTCACCGACGGATCGGCCTGGCCGATGTCGGACTTCAGCAGGCCTTCGGAGTTGCCGAAACTGTGCGACAGCACGTACTCGACCTTGCCGTACCACTTGTCGCTGAACTGGTGCTCCAGGTACATGTCCAGCGCGAGGTACTTGCGCTTCAGGTCCGGGAAGCCGAGGTCGGCCTTGGTGAGCTTGAACTCCTGGAAGTTGCCGTTGCCGGTCACGTCGACCAGGAAGTTGTTGCCCTTGCCCGGGTTGAACAGGTAGCAGCCGTTGAGCACGGCGTTGCTCATGTCGATGTTGTTGCGCGCCGCGTACTTCTCGAACGGACGCGTATCGCACATGTCGTCGATGATGTTCTTCAGGTTGCGATAGATCGCCTTCGCACCGAACGTCCAGTTCGAACCCAGCTGCTTGTCGAAGCCCAGGATGTACTCGTCCTGGTAGTAGGCGCCCAGGCCCTTCGCCGCCACCGTGCGCGGATCGGGCGTGGTGCCGTCGGCGGCGTTGAGGTAGTACACGCGGCCATAGGGCTGGAAGTTGATCGGGCGGCCCTGCGCATCGACGCCGGTGAAGGTGCCGTACTGGCTGCTGTAGGTCGAAGCCGAGGCGCCGCGGATGGCCACGTTGGCCGGCACGGCCAGGTGGTAGCGGCCGGCATTGGCGTAGACCTTCAGGCTGGAGTCGCCGAACACGTCCCAGCTGATGCCCAGGCGAGGCGCGAGCTGGTGGCGCTGCTTGGCGTAGGACTCGCCGCTGCCGTTGAAATTGTTGAACTGCTCGTTACGCAGGCCGATGTAGGCCAGCCAGCGATCGTTGATCTGCCAGTGGTCTTCGATGTACTGCGCTTCCTGTTCCACGCGCACGTTGGCGGCGGCCTTGAACACGCGGTAGTCGACGTAGTTCAGCGTGCCGGTCGGGAAATGGATGTCCGGACGGCCGGCGATGTTGCCGCTCGCCGGAGCCAGCGTGTAGATGTAGCGCTGGTTCGACTCGTACGACGTGCCCGAATAAGACTCCAGCGTCTGGTTGTCCACACCCACGCGCAGGTCGTGGCTGCCGAGGCGGTACTCGATGTCCAGACGCCAGCCGTGCGTCTTGTCCTCAGCGCCCGGGGCGAGCAGGTTGCCGATCAGGTAGCACGCCGGCGGACGCACGAGCGCGCCGCTGGCATTGCGGTACTGGCCGCTGACGATCGGGCACGAACCGCCGCTGGCCGAGGTCGGCGTCTGCGTGTGCACCGACTTGCTCTTGCCGTACAGCGCGTTGACCGTGAGGTTGTCGGTGATGTAGCCGGTGTACTTGCCGATGTAGAAGTCACCGCCCGGGGTCGGGTTGGCGCCGCCGGAATAGTTCTTCAGATCGACCGTGCCGCGCTTGGCGCCTTCGGCGAGCGTCGGGGTGTAGCTGTAGCCGTAGACCTGGTCCTGCTCGGTCGTCTTGTCCGAGAAGGCGGTCAGTTCGAGGATGTGGCTGTCGGTGATGTTCCAGTCGATCTTGCCCAACCAGCGCGGCGACTTCACGTCGTAATACGCCACCTGTTGCGCGGTGGCCGAGGCGATGGTCTTGCCTTCCTGCTTGGTGAAATCACCGGTCAAATAGATGAACAGCTTGTCCTTGATCAGCGGACCGCTGATGTACGCACCGTATTCCGTGACCCACGACTTGTTGTCGTTGCGGTACTGGAACAGCGTGTTGTCGGACGGCTGGATGATGTTGCGCGGATCGGAGCGGAGGAACTTCGGAATCCACAGCGCCATCACGCCGGCCTTCCATTCGTTGGTACCGCGCTTGGTGATCAGGTTGACCACGCCGCCGGTGGAACGGCCGTACTCGGCGCCGTAACCGCCGGTGAACACCTGCTGCTGGTCGATCGCATCGAACGGCAGCTGCGCCAGACCCAGGTTGGTCAGCGCGTTGGTCACCGAAAAGCCGTTGATGTAGTACTGGTTCTCGGCCGCCGAAGCGCCGCCGAACGAAGCCACGTTGCCGTAGCGCGAGTCGCCCAGCACGGTGCCGGGCGCCAGCAGGGCGGCCGCGGTCACGTTGCGGGCCACCGGCACCTTGGACAGCTGCTCGGCGGTCAGCACGGTGCGGGAGTCGACCGACGACACGTCGATCGCCGGCAGCGCGCTGGCCACCACCTGCACGCCTTCGAGGTTCTTCGCCTCGCCGGCCGCGACCGCAGCCGCGGTGAAGCTCACTTCGGTACCGGTGCCGACCGCCGCGAGCACATCGTTGCGGGTATCGACGGTGGCGCCATCCTTGACCAGGGTGACCTTGTAGCGGCCGACCGGCAGCGAGGACGCGCGGTAGCGGCCGGACTGGTCGACGCTGATGTCGCGCGCAAGGCCGGTGTCGATGTTTTCGATATGGACGGTGTTGCCGCGGGTAGCGTCAACGCGGCCGAAGATCACGCCTGATGCGTTCGACTGCGCCTGCACCACTCCGGCAAGGCTCATTCCCAACGCAACGACGAGTGCGGTCTGACGCCAACGCGGCGCGCGACCAGCGTGCTGGTACTTGATCATCTGTGTTCTCCCCATGATGGCCTGAAGGCCGACAGGCGCAAGGCGCCGAAAACGCCTAGCGCAAGAATGCGTGTGGGGCATTCGTAAGCCCCGGATCGCAGCGAGAGAACTTCCCCAAGCCTCGTCGCGCCGCACGCAAGTTCCCGCGGTAAGCGGTCCGAACATAATTGCGAAAATCGCTGGGCGTCAACAAAATATTTACGCTTACGCGAAGCTTACGAAGCTCACTGAAACAATGACTTAGGCAAACAAATGAAATATTACCCGGAGCTTGCGTAAAACCTTCGCGAAACTTGCTTCCGGACAATATTTGGTGGCCAAACCGTCAAGAAATGACAGAAATGTCGGCCATGGGAAACGATGATGATCGCAGGAACAGGCGCCCCCCCCCATCGGGTCATTCCGCCCCGCGTTGTCAGCCACCCGGCCTCCCCGTTAAAGTTGCGTTCGTTCGGGTGTCCCAAAGCCACGCTGCCAAGGGATGAAACGGGAAGCCGGTGCGCCTTGAGGGCAAGGCCGGCGCTGCCCCCGCAACGGTAAGCGAGCAGTTCTTGCCTCCAGCGACATGCCACTGCGCTCCCACGAGCGCGGGAAGGCCGCGGGAGGATCGCGCGGCAAAGCGCACTCGCAAGCCCGGAGACCGGCCCGAATATCTTTCCTGGTGGCTCGCGGAGGGCGCAGCCGGACCACGTGCCGGTGCCGTTCGCCTGCCGTCGTTTGCGCCTCCTCCTCCGTCATGCCGCCAGCTCGTCATCGATGGGCCGTGCGCGAGGCGCGGCCGAGGAAAACGCTCCATGAAGAAGACCCTGCTGGCCACCGCCCTGCTGTCCTGCTTCGCCGCGGCCCACGCCGCCGACCAGAACGACGCCGGGCAGCTCCCCACCGTGGTGGTGACCGCCACCCGCACGGCCACGCCGATCGACGAGACGCTGGCGCCGGTCACCGTGCTGACCCGCGCCGACATCGAACGCCTGCAGCCGCAGTCGGTGCAGGATCTGCTGTCCGGCCTGCCGGGCGTGGCCTTCGGCAATGCCGGCGGCCTGGGCCAGCAGACCTCGCTGTTCATGCGCGGCACCAATTCCTCGCACACGCTGGTGCTGGTCGACGGCGTGCGCATCGGCACGGTGGGCGCGGGCATTCCGGCCTTCGAGCAGCTGCCGGTGGAACAGATCGAGCGCATCGAGATCGTGCGCGGCCCGCGTTCCAGCCTGTATGGCTCGGATGCGATCGGCGGCGTGATCCAGATCTTCACCCGCCACGGCCAGCCCGATCAGGCGCTCACGCCGTCGGTAACCGTAGGCGTGGGCAGCCATCGCCTGGCCGACGGCCAGTTCGGCCTGTCGGGCGGTTCGCGCAACGCCTGGTTCAACGCCAGCGTGGGCGGCCAGTACACGCGCGGCATCAATGCCTGCCGCGCCGCGGCGGCCGGCGTGGGCGGCTGCTTCACCAACGAGCCGGACGACGACGGCTACCGCACCTACAACGGCGCGCTCAGCGGCGGCTATCGCTGGGACGGCGGCACCGAACTCAGCGCCAGCGTGCTCAAGAGCAAGGGCGACATCGAATACGACGGCGACTTCCAGAACTACACGCGCCGCTCGCAGCAGGTGGCCGGCGCGAACCTGCGCTTCGCCGTGCTCGACGCCTGGAAGATGAGCCTGAGCGCCGGCCAGAACATCGACCGCGCCGACAACTATCTCAACCGCGCGGACCTCGGCGCCGATATGGCGCCCGCCGGCCATCTGTATTCGCGCCGCAACCAGGCCAGCTGGCAGAACGACGTGACGCTCGCGCCGGGCCAGCTGCTCAGCGCCGGCGTGGACTACCAGCAGGAACACGTGCAGAGCGACACCGACTACCTGCGCAGCAAGCGCGACAACACCGGCGTGTTCGCGCTGTACCAGGGCCAGTTCGGTCCGCACGAGATCCAGCTGTCGGCACGCCACGACCACAACCAGCAGTTCGGCAACCACGACACCGGCTCGGCCGCCTACGGCTACGGCTTCGAGAACGGCCTGAAGTTCACCGCCTCGTACGGCACGGCGTTCCATGCACCGACCTTCAACGACCTGTACTTCCCGCCGTTCTTCGGTTTCGCCACCGCCAATCCCGACCTGAAGCCGGAGAAGTCGCGCACGGCGGAGATCGGCCTGTCGGCGCGTCCGGGCGTGTGGAACTGGGCGGTGAACGCCTACCAGACCAAGGTGGACGACCTGATCGGCTACGACGCCTTCTTCGTGCCGGTCAACATCAGCAAGGCGCGCATCCGCGGCATCGAGGGCCAGGCCGGCGCCGACGTCGACGGCTGGCACCTGCGCGGCTATCTCACCTTCCAGAAGCCGGAGAACCGCGGCGAGGACGATCCCAACCGCGGCAACCTGCTGGCGCGCCGTCCGGAACGCATCGCCCGCCTCGACCTGGACCGCGATCTGGGCGGCGCCTTCAGCATCGGCGGCACGGTGAATGCCGAGGGCTACCGCTACGACGATGCGGCCAACCTGCAGCGCCTGGGCGGCTACGCCACGGTGAACCTGCGCGCGAGCTGGCATTTCCAGCCGGGCTGGACCCTGCAGGGCCGCGTGGCCAACGTGTTCGACCACCGCTACGAGACCGTGCGCTTCTACAACCAGCTGGGCCGCACCGCCTACCTGACGCTGCGCTACAGCCCGGCGCACTGAGATCCGGGCGCAGGTTGGGGTGAGCCGCAGGCGAACCCCAACGTGGCACCGTCATAGGCCGCGACGTTGGGGTTCGCCGATGGCTCACCCCAACCTACGACCTATATGCGCCACGCACTTCAGGCACATCCCAAGCATGTGCCCCCCGGCATAAAGTCCCGCCTGCGGAGCGCCGCAGGAGGCGCCGCCCGGGGACTACGTGAACATCTTCGCTCCAATGATCCGCCGCCCGGTGGGCACTTCGCTGCTCGCGCTGGGCCTGGCGCTGGCCGGCATCTGGACCTACCTCCTGATCGGCGTAGCCGCGCTGCCGGCGCTGGAATTCCCCGGCATGTCGGTCTATGCGGAAGTGCCCGGCGCCAGCGCGCAGACCATGGCGTCCACCGTGGCCGCGCCGCTGGAGCGGCACCTGGGGCGGATTCCCGGCATCAAGGAGATGAGTTCGGAGAGCAACGACGGCTCCAGCTCGGTGATCCTGCTGTTCGAGCCGGGCAAGTCCACCGACAAGCTGGCGCGCGACGTGCAGGCGGCGATCAATGCCGCCCAGGTGGACCTGCCCTCGAGCATGACCATCCCGCCGCGCTACTTCAAATTCAACAACTCGCAGATGCCGGTGCTGCTGCTGTCGATGACCTCGAGCACGCAGAGCCCCGACAAGCTGTTCGACATGGCCGACACGCTGATCAAGCCGGTGCTGTCGCAGGTGCCGGGCGTGGCGCAGGTGCGCATCATGGGCGGACGGCCCAAGGCGGTGCGCGTCGAGCTCAACAATGCGCAGCTGGCGGCCATGGGCCTGTCCGGCAACGACGTGCGCAATGCGCTGCGCGCGGCCAACGTCACCTCGCCGCAGGGCATCCTGAGCGACGGCACCACGCAGATGACGGTGACCGCCACCGATTCCCTGCACAATCCCGAAGAATTCGGCCAGCTGCTGATCTCGGTGAAGAACGGCACGCCGGTGCGGCTGTCGGACGTGGCCAAGGTCTACAGCGGCCAGCAGGACGAATACCAGGCGGCCTGGTTCAACGGGCAGCGCTCGGTGACCATCCGCGTGAGCAAGCGCCCGGAAGCCAATGCCGTGGCCACCGCCGACGCGGTCCGCGCCAAGCTGCCGGAAATGCGCTCGTGGCTGCCGGCGGACCTCAAGATCACGCCGATCTTCGATCTCACCCAGACCACCCGCTCGGCCCTGCACGAGGTGGAGATCGCCCTGCTGCTGAGCATCCTGCTGGTGGCGCTGGTGATGCTGGTGTTCCTGCGCCGGCTGCGCCCGACCCTGATCGCCACCTTGAGCGTGCCGCTGTCGCTGGCCGGCGCCTTCATCGTGATGTGGTCGCTGGGCTACACGCTCAACACCTTGTCGCTGGTGGCGCTGGTGCTGTGCATCGGCTTCGTGGTGGACGACGCCATCGTGGTGATCGAGAACATCGTGCGCCACATGGAACACGGCGAGCAGGCGCTGCCGGCGGCGCTGCTGGGCGTGCGCGAGATCGGCTTCACGGTGATCTCGATCACCCTGTCGCTGGTGGCGGTGTTCGTGCCGCTGCTGTTCGGCAACAGCCAGTTCACCGTGATCATGCGCGAGTTCTCGGTGACGCTGACCGCCGCGGTGGTGATCTCGGCGGTGATCTCGCTCACCGTGACGCCGGCGCTGTGCGGCTGGATGCTCAAGCAGGAGAGCGAACGGCGCGAACCGGGCCGGATCGAGCGTGCCGTGGAGCGTTTCGACCGCGGCATGCAGCGCGTCTACGAGCGCGCGCTGGACTGGGCCATGCATCACCGCCGCCTGATGCGCTGGCAGCCGCTGATCCTGCTGGCGCTGACCGTGGGCCTGGCCATGGCGGTGGTGAAGACCGCCGGCTTCAACTTCATGCCCAAGGAAGACATCGGCCTGATCCGCGCGATGGTGCGCGCCGACACCAATATCTCGCCCGGCCTGATGGCGCTGCGCGCGCAGAAGGCCGCCGAGATCATGCTGAAGGACCCGGCGGTGCTGGACGTGACCACCTTCCTCGGCGCCGACAATGCCGGCGGCGCGGTGGGCAACCAGTCGGTGATGTACGTCGACCTCAAGCCCAAGGGCAACGGCCCCGGCGAGCGCCCGGAACATATCGACAAGGTGGTCGAGCGCCTGCGCAAGCAGTACGAGCTGCTGCCGGAGGTGCAGGTGTCGCTGAGTTCGCTGAGCTTCTTCAACGGCGGCGGCGGTGGCGGCGGCCAGGGCGCGGAGAGCTTCCAGCTGATCAGCGCCAGCACCATCGACCTGCAGCCCTGGGTCTACAAGGTGACCAGGCTGATGAAGGACCGGCCGCCGTTCCGCGACGTCAGCAGCGACTACGACAATATCGACAAGCAGCAGATGCTGAAGGTGGACCGCCAGGCCGCCGGCAGGCTCAACATCAGCATGGGCATGGTCGACACGGCGCTGTACAACGCCTTCGGCCAGAACCAGGTGTCGATCATCTATTCGGACATCAACCAGTACTGGGTGGTGCTCACCTCCAGCGCCGAGCACACGCTCACCCCCGGCACCCTGCTCAACACCTATGTGCGCAACGGCACCGGCGGCATGGTGCCGCTGTCGGCGGTGGCCAGGATCGAGCCGAACGTGACGCCTTCCATCGTCAATCACTACAACCAGATGGAAGCGGTGCAGATCTACTACAACCTGCCGCCGGATTTCCCGCGCGACAAGGGCATGCAGCTGATCGACCAGCTGGTGGCCGAGGCGCGCCTGCCGGCCGGCGTGAAGATCGGCTACACCGGCGAGAACGAGAACCTGCAGGAGAGCAAGGACAACTCCATGCTCCTGCTGCTGGGCTCGATCTTCGCCATGTATATCGTGCTGGGCATCCTGTACGAGAGCCTGGGCCAGCCGCTGACCATTCTTTCTACCCTGCCGGCGGCCGGCGCGGGGGCGTTCCTGGCCATGCTGGTGACGCAGACGCCGATGTCGCTGATCGGCGTGATCGCGATCCTGATGCTGATCGGCATCGTGAAGAAGAACGCGATCCTGATGGTGGATTTCGCCCTGGTGCGGCAGCGCGAGTACGGGCTGTCCGCGCCGGAGGCGATCCGCGAGGCGGCGCTGGTGCGCTTCCGGCCGATCACCATGACGACCCTGGTGGCGATCGGTGCGGCGCTGCCGCTGGCGATCGGGTTTGGTATTGGCGCGGAGACGCGGCAGCCGTTGGGGGTGGCGATTGTGGGTGGGTTGCTGGTGTCGCAGTTGCTTACGTTGTTGAGTACGCCTGCCATTTATCTGTGGAATCACGATCGCAAGGAGCGCAAGGCGGCGCGGAGGGCGCGGCGCGAGGCGAAGCGCGCGCTGAAGGCGGCGGGGCAGGCGGCCTGACCCTTGCTCGTCATCCCGGCGTCGCCTTTGCTCGTCATCCCGGCGTAGGCCGGACGAGCGCGTAGCGCGAAGAACGCCCGCAGGGCGGCCCCGAAGGGGGGAGCGAAGCGAATCATCCAGTAGCGATAACGCTCGGTTGTCGCGCTGACGCACGCGTGTCTCGCCTGTCGGCGAGTGTTTCGTGCCGCTGCCGCGGCCCGACTTACTTTCTCTTGCGTGCCCAAGAGAAAGTAAGCAAAGAGAAGGGCACCCTGCTTGGCGCCCTCAGCAGCTGCGCAGCTGAGGGTCCGTGAGGGCTGGCCGGGCTTTTTGACAGGGCATCCATGCCCTGATCAAAAAGGCGAGGACTCCTGTCCTCGCCCCCCTGCGGGGGCCTTTTCGTCCAGCCCTCACCGCCGGCGCCAAGGGGACCCTGAAGATCAAGAGCAAAAGCGCGCCAGCGGAACGCCGCGGCTGCGCCGCGAGCTCTTCGCTCGCTTTTCGCCCCACCCGTCATCCCCCTCTCCCCTCCGGGGAGAGGGTTGGGGTGAGGGGCCGCTCTAGCGACAACGTTTTTACGAAGCGCAGAAAAAAGCTCTTGAGCTCAAGAAGCCCCCTGCCTTTCGACACGGCCGGACTAAAGGCACATCCGCGCGTCACGGGTGGCGCGGTCTTATAGCCGATATGATTGCCCATGCCCCCGATGCCCGTTGCATCGGTACTCCCCGGTGCGCGCCGATTCGCCCTGCAGGCTACGCGCAGCGCACCTCCGGTACGGAAGCCTTGTGAACATTTTTGCGCCGCTGATTCGTCGACCCATCGGCACCTCGCTGCTCGCCATCGGGCTGGTGCTGGCCGGTTTCTGGGCCTACCTGCTGCTGGGCGTCGCGGCGCTGCCGACCATCGAGTTTCCCGGCGTGGTGGTGTTCGCGCAGATGCCGGGGGCCAATGCGCAGACCATGGCCAGTTCGGTGGTGGCGCCGCTGGAGCGGCATCTGGGCCGGATCCCGGAGATCCGGCAGATGGTGTCGACCACCAACGACGGCGCCACGCAGATCCAGATCCTGTTCAATTTCGGCCGCAGCGCCGACAAGGCCGCACGCGACGTGCAGGCGGCCATCAATGCGGCCCAGCCGGATCTGCCGCCGGGCATGCCCAGTCCGCCGCAGTACTTCAAGTTCGACACCTCGCAGATCCCGGTGCTGCTGGTCTCGCTCACCTCGACCAGCCTGCCGCCGGACAAGCTCTACGACCTCACCGACACCATGCTCAAGCCTGCCGTGGCCCAGGTGCCGGGCGTGGCCCAGGTGCAGGTGTTCGGCGGCACGCCGCATGCGGTGCGCGTGGCGCTGAACCCGGATGCGCTGGCCGCCAAGCAGCTCACCAGCGACGACGTCAGCAATGCGCTGATCGCGGCCAATGTCACCGCGCCGCAGGGCGTGCTGAGCAATGGCTGGACGCAGATGACGGTGCTGGCGAACGATTCGCTGCATACCGCCGACGAGTTCGGCGCGCTGCTGATCGCCTCGCGCAAGGGCACGCCGGTGCGGCTGTCGGACGTGGCCACCATCACCAGCGGCCAGCAGGACGAGTTCCAGGCGGCCTGGTTCAACGGCGACCGCACGGTGGCGATGCAGATCAGCAAGCGCGCCGACGCCAACGCCGTGGCCACGGCGGACGCCATCCGCGCCAAGCTGCCGGAGTTCCAGCACCTGATGCCGGCGGACGTGAAGATCACCCCGATCTTCGACCTCACCCAGACCACCAAGTCCGCGCTGCACGAAGTGGAAGTGGCGCTGCTGCTCAGTATCGCCATGGTGGCGGTGGTGATGCTGATCTTCCTGCGCCGCATCGGCCCCACCCTGATCGCCATGCTCAGCGTGCCGCTGTCGCTGGCTGGCGCCTTCGTGCTGATGTGGGTGCTGGGCTACACCTTGAACACGCTGTCATTGGTGGCCCTGGTGCTGTGTATCGGCTTCGTGGTGGACGACGCCATCGTGGTGATCGAGAACATCGTGCGCCACATGGAACACGGCGAACGGCCGCTGCAGGCGGCGCTGACCGGCGTGCGCGAGATCGGCTTCACGGTGGTCTCGATCACCTTGTCGCTGGTGGCGGTGTTCGCGCCGATGCTGTTCGGTAATAACTTTTTCACCACCTTGATGAAAGAGTTCTCGGTGACGCTCACCGCGACGGTGGTGATCTCGGCCATCGTCTCGCTGACCCTGACGCCGGCGCTGTGCGGGCGCTATCTCTCGCTCGAACATCCGGACGGCAAGCCCGCCTCCGCGCTGTCGCGCCTGGCCGAACGCTTCGACG
This sequence comes from Dyella sp. SG609, assembly GCF_012275375.1. Lineage (GTDB taxonomy): Bacteria > Pseudomonadota > Gammaproteobacteria > Xanthomonadales > Rhodanobacteraceae > Dyella_D > Dyella_D marensis. The sequence goes on from NZ_JAAZQJ010000008.1 coordinate 28,063, forward strand.
GCTGGCTGCTGCACGTGTACGAGCGCTCGCTGGACTGGGCCATGCGCCATCGCGGCCTGATGCGCTGGCAGCCGCCGCTGCTGCTGGTGCTGACCGGCGTGCTGGCCTTCGCGGTGGCCAAGACCGCCGGCGGCGGCATCATGCCGGAGGAAGACATCGGCATGCTGCAGGCCAATTTCAATCTGGATGCGAACATCTCGCCGACCCTGCTGGCCGAGCGCGCGCAGAAGATGGGCGCGATCATGCTGAAGGACCCGGCGGTGCTCGACGTCACCACCATCCTGGGCGGCAACAACAACAATGGCGCGGTCGGCAACAGCATCACGCTGTTCGTGGACTTGAAGCCCCTGGGCAAGCAGCCCGGCCAGCGCCACGACCCGGTCAAGGACGTGATCAAGCGCCTGGATGCGCAGTACAAGGCCATCCCGGACATCACCGCCTCGCTGACCCCGCTGCAGTTCATCGGCGGTGGCGGCGGGGGTGGCGGCGGCGGCGGGCAGTATCAGTTCCAGCTCAGCAGCGCCGACGGCACCGACCTGCAAGGCCCGACCCTCAAGCTGGCGCGCGTCATGCGCGGCCTGAAGGAATTCCGCGACGTCACCACCAACTTCGACGCCATCGGCAAGCAGCAGAAGCTGAAGGTGGACCGCGATGCGGCCGGCCGCCTGCTGCTGAGCGCGGCGTCGGTGGACACGGCCTTGTACAACGCGTTCGGACAGCGTCCGGTGTCGGTGATCTATTCGGACATCAACCAGTACTGGGTGGTGCTGACCTCGGCGGCGCAGTCGATCAGCCCGGACACGCTGCTCAACACCTATGTGCGCAATACGCAGGGCAAGATGATCCCGCTTTCGGCGGTGGCCAAGATCGAGCCGAACATCGCGCCGCTGGAGATCCGCCACTACAACCAGCTGGAATCCTCATCCATCAGCTACAACCTCGCCGATGGCGTGTCGCAGGTGGAAGGGCTGCGCCGCGTCGACGACGCCATGGCCGCGGCCGGGCTGCCGGCCGGCGTGCAGAAGAAGTACAGCGGCAACAACCAGCAGCTGATGGAAGCGCTGACCAATGGCCTGTTCATCTTCTTCGCGGTGATCATGGCCATGTATATCGTGCTGGGCATCCTGTACGAGAGCCTGGTGCATCCGCTGACCATTCTTTCAACCTTGCCGGCTGCGGGCATGGGCGCCTTCCTGGCCATGCTGGTCACGCATACCCAGCTGACCATGATGTCGGTGATCGCGATCCTGATGCTGATCGGCATCGTGAAGAAGAACGCCATCCTGATGGTGGACTTCGCCCTGGTCGCCGAACGCGAACACGGCCGCTCGCCGCCGGAGGCGATCCGCGAAGCGGCCCTGGTGCGCTTCCGTCCGATCACCATGACCACCCTGGTGGCGATGGGCGCGGCACTGCCGCTCGCGATCGGCTTCGGCGCGGGTTCGGAAATGCGTCAGCCGCTGGGCGTAGCGATCCTGGGCGGCCTGTTCGTGTCGCAGCTGCTGACCTTGCTCAGCACGCCGGCGATCTACCTGCGCGTATACGACCGCAAGGCGCGCAAGGCCGCGCGGCGCGAGCGGCGGCAGGCGAAGCGCGCATTGAAGGCGGCCAGCCAAGGCGCCTGAAAGAACGCGTAGGTTGGGGTGAGCGCAGCGAACCCCAACATTCGCCATCCATAGCGCCACGCATCGTTGGGGTTCGCTGCGCTCACCCCAACCTACGGGGAGCGGCGGTCAATCCTTGGGGCTGGTGCAGGCGGCGTAGCGCCGGCCGTCGACGCGAAGCAGCGGTTCCGCGCCCTCGGCGCCCAAGCTGGCGCTGTAGTGCTCCGGCGAATCGAAGGCGACCCGGCCATGCAGCACGGGCGGTGCATGGCACTGCACATGCCAGTCGAGCGAGGTGCGGCTGCGGTGTTCGTCGCTGCGCTGGCAGCTCGCATCCGGTGGCGGCAGCGCGAACGATGCCCACGGATCGGCGTCTTCATCGACGCAATGCCACGCCACCGTCTCATGCGGCGCGCCCTTGGCATGCGTGACGATCTTCCACAGGCCAGGCATCGCCTGGAAATCGCCGGCGTCGGCATGCGCGCGCGGCGCCAGCACGGACGACAGCAGTAATACGGTAAGCGCGGCGTGGACGAAGCGCGCCAGCTGATAAGCCACTTGCATCGGTAAGCCCTGCCCGGTGATCCATGCTGGCCGGCGCCACCTCCCTGCGGCACCGGCGCGGAGGCGCCATGGCCCCGTGGCCATGGCGCGGTGACTGGCGGCCGTCAGTCCTGCAGGTCGTCGTTGTCGTCGCCGTCGTGCCGCGCGTAGCGGCCGAAGTCGAACATGTCCATCAGATTGCCCAGCGCCGGCGCATTCACCGGCACGTACGGATTGTCCGGACGCGAGCGCGGATTCGGCAGGTTGTCGCGGCCGCGCGGCGAGATGGTCTCGTGCAGGCCCCAGTTGGCTTCGACGAATTTGTCGAAGGAGACATGGTCGTAATAGGTGTGCACCACGCGGCCGCCGGTGGAGAAGCGGGAGATCACCAGCATCGGGATGCGCGTGCCGTCGCCGAAGAAGTCGATCGGCTGGATATAACCGGAGTCCCAATAGCCGCCGCCTTCGTCGAAGGTGACCACGATGGCGGTGTCCTTCCACACCTCGGGATTGGCCTTGGCCATGTCCACGATCTTCTTCACATAGCCCTCGAACAGGCCGAGCTTGGAAGACGCCGGATGGCCGTCGAGGATGCCGTCCGGCTTGGCGATCGCCACCGCGGGCAAAGTGTTGTTCTGGATGTCGCGGTACAGGTCGTTGATGTCCTGGTTGTTCGCGCGCAGCTTGGGATCGGTCATCACCTGCGTGGAGTACAGGAACGGATCGCAGATATTGCAGAAGGTACCGGCCTCGCCGTTCTCCTTGCCGTCGCCCCAGCCTTCGCCGTAGTACTTCCAGCTCACGTGATGGCGGCTGAGCAGCAGGGCCAGGTTCTCCTGCCGCGTCGGCGGGATGGTGAACTGGTCCGCGCCCAGCGGCGCGGGCGTGCCGTCGCCCAGGTAGCCGGGGTTGTAGTTGTTGACCAGGTAATAGGCGTCGCGCTTGCAGTCGCCGCCGCGGAAGCTGCGGTACGGCAGGCTGCGCAGGTAGTCCTTCACCGAGGCCACGCCCGGCTGGCTTTCGTCCGCGCAGTTCACGTAGGAACCGCCGCCGTAGCCGTCCTGCGTGTACCAGTTGTCGGCGCCCGGCATGGGATCGGGGTTCTCGATCTGGTTGACCGGCGGCGTGGCCGGACGGCCCTGTGCGTCGGCGTAATAGATCAGGCTGGCATAGCCGAGCATGATGTGGTTCGCGCCGGTGCCGCCCATCACGGACTGGTGGAAGTTGTCGCTGAGCGCATAGTCGCGCGCCAGCTCGTTGAAGTACGGCGCGTCGCCCTTGGCCATGTTGAGGAACTGCATGGCGGTGGAGCCTTCGCCGGTGGTCTGGTCGTTGAAGCTGGCCGGCCGCGGCGCGCCGTTGCTGCCGGCGCCGAAGCTGGTTTCCACCCACGGGAACAGATCGTTGCGGCAGCCGCTGGGGTTGCTGCGCGTGGCGGCGCCGGCCGAGCAGTCGAGCTGCTGCCACATCTGGAAGAAGCGGTGCACGGGGCTGTTGGCGTAGTCGTCGTAGCTGAGCGACGCGCTCATGTCGACCGGCGCATTCGGCAACTGCGTGGGGAAGCGCGTATCGACCACGTGCCCCGGCAGGCCGGTGCCGCCGCTGGCGAGCTGGCCGTATTCGCCCGCGGGCAGGCCCGGCTCCACCGCTTCGGCCTGCGCGGCGGAAGCGAAATAGGGCTGGGTCGGCGCGCCGCCGGTGTTCATCGCCGGCAGCATGGCGTAGGGCGCGGTGCGCTTGGGCGCGATGGCGAACTTGCCGGTGTCGGTGGCCTGCCACTGCCTGGCCAGGGCTACGTTCGGGCCCGGCGTGCCGTCGGCGTTGACGATGCCTTCGGACAACAGGTTGTGCACGCTCTGGCCCTTGGGCGGCGTGTAGGTGGCGTAGACATGGTCGAAGGTGCGGTTTTCGCCGATCAGCAGAATCACGTGCTTGATCGGGGTGCGCGTGCGGTCGCTGCGGTCGCCCGGCTCACCGGGGCGGTGCAGCGTGACGATGCCGCCCGGTATGCCCGGACGCGGACTGGTGCCGGCGCCGGGAATGCCATGGCGGAACGCGGCATCCTGCTCGGCGTTAGTGGTTTGCGCACCCGCCGCGCCGGCCAGGACGGTGGCGAGCGCAGCGGTGAGGAACGGCAGGTAACGCGGACAGCCGTGAAGCTTGGGCATGACTTTGGACTCCTGCAACGCGAAGGCTGCAACGTGGTCCCCCTGATGCGGCCGCGTGCCGTGGAATGACGCGGGCCGGCGCGGAGCATGGTCTTCGCCCATGACGTTGCGTTGGCAGCGAAGCGACAGCGATGGCGGCGCAGATGACAGCGCGGCGACAGGCGCAAGGGCTTGCGCAAGCGCAAAAACCAGCGGTTTTTCAGGCTTTCGGCAACAGCTTGAAAGGCCGCATCATTTCGTTGTCTTCATGCTCGAGCAGGTGGCAATGCCACACGTATTTGCCGGGCTCGCCCTCGAATCGCACGATGATGCGAGTGACCATGTCGGCGTCCGCGCGCACTGTGTCCTTCCAGCCGGCCTCATGCGGCGGCGGCGGCTGGCCGGGGCCGGTGTACTTCAGTTCCTTGCGCTCGTTCCAGGCGAACAGGTCGTAGGGGCGGCGCTCGAGAATCTGGAAGCGCACCAGGTGCAGGTGGATCGGATGCGCGTCGCCGGTGAGGTTGACCAGGCTCCAGATTTCCACGCTGTCCTGCACGGGATCTTCGGTGATGGGATCGGACCAGTGATGGCCGCCCAGGGTCATCATCATCGCGTTGCCGTTGGCGTCGTCCATCTCGCCGACGGTAAGGATGCGTTCGCGCACGGCGGTGGCGGCCTCCATGCGCGGCACGGCGCGCAGCGCGGCAGGCACGGCGACCGACGCCGCACGCTTGTTGTCGCGGCTGCGCACGCGGAACTGCAGCAGCGGTTCGGAAGGCTGGCGCAGTTCCACCGTCTTGCCGTCCAGGCCGGAGAAATCGACCACCACGTCGGCGCGCTCGGCCGGATACAGCTCCACGCGCATGCGTTCCAGCGGTGTGCCGAGAAGGCCCTGGTCGCTGCCGATCTGCACGAAGGGACGGCGGCTGGAAAGGCTCAGTTCGTAATGGCGCGCATTCGCCGCATTGATCAGGCGCAGGCGGTAGCGGCGCGGCTCCACTTCCAGGTACGGATACAGCTTGCCGTTGCACAGCGTGGCATTGCCGTAGGCCTCGGACACCCACGGTGCGGCGGGGTCGTCGGAGACCGGATAGTAGAGCTGGCCGTCGCGCGCGATCAGCCGGTCGCACAGCATCAGCGGCAGCTCGTAGTCGCCCGAAGGCAGGGCCAGCGCCTGTTCTTCCGGATCGCGCAGCAGGTAGGCGCCGTACAGGCCGGCATAGATGTTGAGGCGCGTGATGCCCATCGCGTGGTCGTGGTACCAGAGCGTCGCGGCGTCCTGCGCGTTCGGGTAGCGGTAGAGCAGCGAGTGGCCGGGCGCGAAGGCGTCTTCCGGCCAGCCGTCGTCGTTCGGGCCGACGCGTGCGCCATGCACGTGCGCGACGGTGCGCACGTCGGGGCGGTCTTTTTCCGCGCCGTGGATGCCGTGGTCGATCGGCAGCAGATGATGCGTGGGCAGCGCGTTCGCCCACTCCACCAGAAAAGGCTCATCGCGCCGCGCTTCCAGGGTGGGTCCGGGGCTGCTGCCCTGGTAGCCCCATAGCGTGGTGGGCGGCAGGTCGCGGTGCAGGCGCGCCTGGAACGCGCGCATCTCCATGCGATAGAGCGGCAGGCGCCGGCCGGGATGCGCGGGGTGCTCGCGCTGCCCGATCGGGCGCGCCACCGGCGGCAGCGGCAGGGCATCGACGAAGCGCGCCAGCGTGGCGGGATTGACCAGCGGCTGGTTCGGCTGCGCCAGCTGCGGCGCCATGCGCTTGTCCGCCATCGGCATGGCCGGCGCCGCGCGCAGCAAGCCGGGGAACAGCGGCGCGGCGAGCACACCGCCGGCGCCGAGCAGGAAACGGCGGCGCGAGAAGCTCATGCGCACCGCCGGCAGCGAAGGAGGGGACGGGTCATCCGCCCGACCTTAGGCACGCGGCATGACAGTCGCGTGGCAGCGGGCGGGGGCTGTTTAGTTTAGTCGGCGGCTTCGGCGGCCGCGGCTTCGGGCAGGCCTGGCGCCGGCGCGGGAGCCGGCGGCGCCAGCATGTGCGCCTTCTGCCAGCCGCCCCAGCGGTAATACGCCATGGCCATCAGCATCGAGGCCAGCGAGCCGAGCGGGAAGCTCCACCAGATGGCGTCGGCACCGAGCTTGGGCATCAGCGCGAAGGCGAACGGCGGGCGGATCAACCACATCGAAATGGTGAGCACGATCAGCGGCGGCCACACCGCGCCGGTGGAGCGCACCACGCCGAACAGCACGAAGGTGATGCCGAAGAACAGGAAGGACCACACCGCGATCATGTTCAGGTGCTGGGCCAGCGCGATCGCCTCGCCGTCGCCGGGCAGGAACAGATGCAGCGCCGCGCGGTTGAAGAGATAGATCAGCGCGATCAGGGTGCCGCCGAACAGAAAGTTGTAGGCCACGCCGGCGCGGGCGATGCGGTGCACGCGGTCCCACAGCCGCGCGCCGATGTTCTGCGCCGCCATCGAGGACACCGCCGCGCCGATCGCCATCGCCGGCATCTGCACGTATGTCCACAGCTGGGTGGCGGCGCCGTAGGCGGCGGTGGTCTGCGAGCCGTAGCCGTTGACCAGGCGCATCATCAGCATGGCCGAGGAGGAGATCACGATCATCTGCAGGCCCATCGGCAGGCCCTTGAAGATGAGCGCGCGCAGGATCGCCGGATCCGGCTTCAGATACGCCAGCTCGTCGCCGGTCAGGCGCAGGAAGTGCTTGCGCCGGTACAGCGTGGCCAGCAGCGCGACCAGGGCCACGCTCTGCGAGATCAGCGTGGCGAAGCCCGAGCCGGCCGTGCCCATCGCCGGCACCGGACCCCAGCCGAACATGAAGAGCGGATTGAGCGCGATGTCCAGCAGCACCGACATGCCCATGAACATGAAGGGCGTGCGCGCGTCGCCGGCGCCGCGCAAGGTCATCATCAGGAAGTTGTAGAAGTACATCGACGGCATGGCCACGAACACCATGCGCAGATAGGGCACGGCGTACGGCATGGCATCCGGCGGCGTACCCAGCTGGCGGAGCATCCACGCGGTGTTGAAGTAGCCGCACACCGAAACCAGCGTCGACAGCGCCACGAAGAAGGTGACGCCGGTGCCGACCACGCGCTTGGCTTCCACCATGTTGCGCGCGCCCAGGCTCTGGCCGACCAGGATGGTGCTGGCCATGCTCACCCCGAACACGGCGGTGAGCAGCAGGAACACGATCAGGCTGGCATTGCTCACCGCGCTCAGCGCCGACTCGCCCAGGAAGTGGCCGATCCACATCGCATTGACGGAGGCGTTGAGCGACTGCAGCACCGTGCTGCCCATGATGGGCAGCGCGAACAGCAGCAGGGTGCGGGCGATCGGCCCTTCAGTGAGCGAGGGCTGGCGGGTGGCTGGCGAGGACATGGGCTAGCGGGTGGTTCCGGGCTGGAGCGAACGGCGGGACGTCAGGGCTTCAGGCGATGGCGTCCGCGTCGTTCCAGGCAGCCGCCGCCAGGCGACGCGCATGATCGCGCACGTCGGAGGGCCACGTCTCGATCAATTGTCCGAAACGGTCGCGCTCGCCGCGCCAGTAGGCACGCGAGGCTTCCTCGTAGTGCGGCAGGTCGCCGGCCATGGCCTGCATGAAGCGGTCCAGCGCTTCGCCGGCGCGCAGGGCGCGGTCCTGCTCGCCGCGGCGGGCGTCCTCCACCAGCCGGCGCAGGGTGGCGGAGGCGCCGCCGGCCTGCGCGGCCAGCCATTCCCAATGGCGCGGCAGCAAGGTGACCTCGCGCGCCACCACGCCGAGGCGGGGGCGTCCCGGGCCGCGCGGGGCGGCGTCGGTGGCCGCGCTGGCGAGGCCCAGGCGGGACAGCACATCGTCCACGCCGCCGCGGAAATCGATTTCCACGGGCAGGCTGGTCTGGTCGTCGAACACGAGCACCGGTCCCTTGGCGCCGGCGTCGATCGCCTGCTTGGTGGCGGCGGCCACCTCGCGCAGCGGACCCGAGGCGATCAGGCGGTGGCCATCGAAAGCGGTGCAGCTTTGGCTCTGGCTAGGGTGCATGACATTTCATCCGGGGAGAATGTGGGGTAATGCTTTTTATCCGGGTTATTGCAATTCCGCAATAACCATCCGGGCTAAACCAATTGGTGCGTCTGGGGGAACGCTGCGTCGAACGAAGGTGGGATTTACGAGTTCACCTGTGATCGACGACACTTATTGAACCATATAGTTCATAAAAGAACTGTCCCCCAAAAGGCACCCCCATGCGTTTGAACAAGGTTTTTCTTAGCGCTCTTGCGTTGGCTCTGGCCGGCGCTACGTCGGCCGCTGCGGCCGCGACCCACCTGGAGCTCCAGGGCGGCCGCAGCTACATGGATTCCCACGGCACCAATGCGGCGTTCGTGGAAGCTACTTTTGACGCCAACCCGATCGGCAGCAGCCGGTTCACCTGGGCGCCGGACGTCTCGGTGGGCTGGATCGGCGGCCGCAACCTTTCCCGCTACCAGGGCAACCGCTACGAGACCGGCGACGACGTCTGGCTCGTGGCCGGCGGCGCCCGCCTGCGCTACGGCAGCGACAGCGACTGGTACCACGGCTTCTTCTACAGCCTGCAGGGCGCCGTGCAGACGGGCCGCACGATGGCGCTGAGCAGCGTGGGCGAATTCGTGAATACGGTGGGTTGGCAAGGCAAATACCTCAGCTTCCAGATCCGCCACATCTCCAACGGCGGCACGCACGGTCCTAACCGTGGCGAGACCATGGCGCTGGTAGGCGTGGGCTTCGATCTGTAAGACGCTTTCACCCCCGAAAATTGCAACGGCCCCGAACGGGGCCGTTGTTTTTTTCTCCGGAGCGGTCAGTGCCCACCGCCCGCGGCGGACCCGGCCTTGGCCGTGAATGGCGGCCTGGTCATCCAGACCACGGCGACCAGGCTGACGAAGATCCAGCCCAGCACGTGGAACACCTCGTTGAAGGAGATCTGGTAAGCCTGCTGGGTGATCATCTGGTTGACCACGGCCGCCGCCGTCTGCGGGTCGCCACCGCCGAGCTGGCCCAGCGCCTGCGTCGCGGTGGGGTCGTACGGCGTGATGTGCTCGCTCAGGTGGGCGTGGTGCACCACCGCGCGGCGGTCCCACATGAACGTGGTCAGCGAAGCCGAGAAGCTCGCTCCCAGCGTACGCAGGAAGGTGGCCAGGCCGCCGCCCGCGGCGATCTCGTGCGGCTGCAGGTCGGACAGCAGGATGGTCGTGACCGGCATGAAGAACAGCGCCACGCCCAGGCCCTGCAGCAACTGCACGCCGGCGATGTGCATGAAGTCGATGTCCAGGAAGAAGTCCGAGCGCAGGAAGCTGGTGGTGCCCATCACCAGGAACGAGATCGAGGCCACCAGGCGCAGGTCGAAGCGCGTGGAGTACTTGCCCACCACGAAGGTCAGCAGCACCGGCAGGATGCCCAGCGGCGCGCTGGCGAAGCCCGCCCACGTCGACGTGTAACCCAGGTTGCGCTGCATCCACTGCGGCACCAGCAGGCCGATCGCGAAGAACGCCGCATAGGCCAGCACCAGCGAGAGCGTACCCATGCGGAAGTTGCGGTGGCGGAACAGGCGCAGGTCGACGATCGGTTCCTTGTCGGTGAGCTCCCAGATCAGGAACACCAGGATGCCCAGCAGCGCGACGATGCTGGTCACCACGATGAAGGTGGAATTGAACCAGTCCTCGTCGTTGCCCTTGTCCAGCACGATCTGCAGCGCGCCCACGCCGATGATCAGGGTGATCAGGCCGACGTAGTCCATCTTCGGCCGCGTGGTCACGTCCTTGCGCTCCTTCATCTGCGCGCCGATGACGAAGCTGGCGAAGATGCCGATCGGCACGTTGATGAAGAAGATCCACGGCCACGAATAGTTGTCGGTGATCCAGCCGCCCAGGATGGGGCCTGCGATCGGCGCCACCACCGTCACCATCGCCAGCAAGGCCAGCGCCATGCCGCGCTTGGCCGGTGGATAGATCGAGATCAGCAGCGCCTGCGTCACCGGATACATCGGCCCGGCCACCGCGCCCTGGATGGCGCGGAACAGGATCAGCATGCCCATGCTCTGCGCGATGCCGCACAGGAACGAGGCCAGCGAGAACAGCAGGGTGGACCAGATGAACATCTTCACCTCGCCGAAGCGGCGGGTGAGGAAGCCGGTGAGCGGCAGCGAGATGGCCATGCTCACCGCGAACGAGGTGATCACCCAGGTGCTCTGGTTCACGCTCACGCCGAGGTTGCCGGCGATGGTCGGCAGCGACACGTTGGCGATGGTGGTGTCCAGCACCTGCATGAAGGTCGCCAACGACAGGCCGACCGTGGTCAGCGCCATGTTGGGGGGACGGAATTGTGTGCTCATGGGATAGGCGTGCCGGAGGGCGTGGGGGAGAGAAGGCCGGCTGCGGCGGGTTCCCGCGGGGAAATCCGCCGCCGGCGGCTTACTTCTGGCCGGCCATGTTGGCGTGGATGATCTGGCCGATCGCGCTGTCGGCTTCGGCCATCTGTTTGGCGTAGACGTCGGTGTTGAAGGCCGGCTGGGTCGGCGCCTGCCTGGCCAGCATCGGGCCGGTCTGGTCGTGCAGGTTCACTTCCACGTCGGTGGACAGGCCGATGCGCAGCGGGTGTTCGTCGAGCTGCTTCGGATCGTCGAAGAACACGCGCACCGGCACGCGCTGCACGATCTTGATCCAGTTGCCGGTGGCGTTCTGCGCCGGCAGCAGCGAGAACGCGCTGCCCGTGCCCACGCCCAGGCTCTGCACATGCGCCTTGTAGGTGACCTTGCCGCCGTAGACGTCGGCGCGGATCTCCACCGGCTGGCCGATGCGCATGTGGGTGAGCTGGGTTTCCTTGAAGTTGGCGTCGATCCACACCTGGTGCAGCGGCACCACCGCCATCAGCGGCGCGCCGGTGGCAACGCGCTGGCCCAGCTGCACCGAACGCTTGGCGACGTAGCCGTCGACCGGCGCCACGATGGTGGTGCGCAGGTTGTCCAGGTAAGCCGCGCGCAGCTTGGCGGCGGCGGCCTGCACGTCCGGATGCGAAGCGACCACGGTGTCGTCGACCAGCACCTTGCTGGTTTCCAGCTGCTGCTGCGCGGTGATCAGGCCGCTTTCGGCGGTGGTGAGGGTGTCCTGCGCGTGCGACAGCTCCTCGGCCGAGATGGCGCCGGACTTGGCCAGGTCGCGGCGGCGGTTGAAGTCGGCGCGCGCCTTGTCCACCGCCACCTTGCGCGCGGCGACGTCGGCCTGCGCGCCGGAGACATTGCTGTACAGGCCGCGCACGTGGCGCACGGTGCTGGCCAGGCTGGCCTTGGCTTCGGCCAGGGCGACTTCGGTGTTGCTGGGATCGAGCTTCACCAGCACGTCGCCGGCATGCACCAGGTCGCCGTCGTCGGCACCGATGGTGACCACGGTGCCGGGCACCTGCGGGGTGATCTGCACCACGTTGCCGTTGACGTAGGCGTCGTCGGTGCCTTCGTACCAGCGGCCGTCGAGGAAGTACCACGCGGTCCAGCCGGCGGCGGCAAGGATCACGGCCACGCCGAGCAGGCGCAGCAGCAGGCCGCGGCGGTTCTTCGGGGGCTGGGGAGCGGCGTTGTCGGCCGCGAGCGGAGTTTGGCTAGACATGGCGAAAAGCCTTCAGAGAGAGCGTGCGGAAACGGAGGAAGAAGACGCGGCGGAAGCCGGCGCGGAGGCGACGTCATGCGCCTCGCCCTGCGGACGGAAGCCGCCGCCGAGCGCCTGGATCAGCTGCACCGAAAGATCGACCTGCTGCGACTGCAGCGCGGCCATGCGCTGCTGCGCCTGCAACAGCTGCTGGCGCACGATCAGTGCCTCCAGGTAGTTGCCGATGCCGGCCTTGTAGCGCTGGTCGGAGAGCTGCCAGGCCTGGGTGGCGGCGTCGAGCGCGCGCTGCTGCGCGTCGATCTGGCGCTGCGCGGACTGCAGCGCGTTGTAGTCGTCGGACACTTCATTGGTGGCGGCGACCAGGGTCTGGTTGTACTGCGCCACCGCCAGGTCGTACTGCGCGTCCTTGCCGGCAAGGTTCGCGCGCAGGCGGCCGCCGTCGAAGATCGGCAGGCTGATCGACGGCGCCAGCTCGTAGAAGCGGTTGCGCAGGCTGAAGAGATTGCCGCCGCCCAGGTTCAGCAGGCCGGCCATGGCGCCGATGCTGACGTTGGGCATGAACTCGCTCTTGGCGACCTTGATGTCCTTGCCGGCCGCCTCGACGCGCCAGCGCGCGGCGACCAGGTCGGCGCGGTGGCCGATCAGGTCCACCGGCAGGTTGCCGGGCACCCGCAGGGCGGCGGGCTTCAGGGCCTGCGGGCGCTGGATGTCCAGGCCGCGGTCCGGACCCTTGCCCAGCAGCACCGACAGGGCCGAGCGCGCCGCATCAATGGAGCGGTCGGCCGCGGCCTGCTGCTGCTCGGCGGAGGCGACTTCGGTATCGGCCTGCTTGAGCTGCAGCTGGTTGTCGATGCCGGCGCTGACGCGCTGGCGGGTGAGGTCGCGGGCGCGGTTGGCGCGTTCCAGTTCGGCCTTGGCCACGTCCTGCTGCGCGTAGGCGTAGCCGAGCTGGGTGTAGGCGCGGGCCACGTTGGTGGACAGCTGGATGCGCGCGGCCTGGCGGTCGATCTCCGCGGCGCGCGCCTCGCCCAGCGCGGCTTCCCAGGCGGCGCGCTTGCCGCCCCACAGATCCAGGCCCCAGTTGAAGCTGGCATAGCCGTACTTGGCCCAGGCGAAATGGCCTTCCGGCGCGATCAGCCCGTCCGGCAGGCGCGCGCCGGCGATGCTGGCGCCCGCGTTCACGGTGGGGCCGCGCGCGGCATCGGCCGCGCCGACGGTGGCCTGGGCCTGCCGGGCGCGCGCATCGGCGGCGGCCAGGCTGGGGTTGTCGCGCAGCGCTTCGCCGATCAGCGCATCGAGCTGGCTGTCGCCCAGGGCGCTCCACCAGTCCTGCTGCGGCCAGGCCGCCGGCGAGACCTCGATGCCCTGGAGGCTGCGCTCGCTCTTGAGCGCGGAAGCTTCCGCGAGCGTGCCGGACGGATGCAGGCCGCCGCTGCTGACGCAGCCGGCCAAAGCCAGGCTCAGTCCGATCGCCGCCGCCGTGATGTGCAGACGCATGGTCATAAGTCCAGAAGTGAAGTGGTGGATCAGTGCCTGTCGCGCAGTGCGTGCAGCACGCGCGTGAGGTAGTCGCGCAACTGCTGCCGCTCGGTCTCGTCCAGCGACACCTGGGCGGCTTTCACGACGCGGTCGTTGCAGTTGATGAGTTCCTGCGTCATCGCCTGGCCTTCGTCGGTCAGCTCGATGCGCAGGGCGCGCCGGTCTTGCTCATGCGGGCGCCGGCGCAGGTAGCCCTTGCCTTCGAGCTGGTCGAGCTGGCGGGTCATGGCGCCGCCGTCCAGCTCGATCGAGCGGGCCAGTTCGCCCGCCGTCATCGGCCCCAGCGCGGACAGCCGCTTGAGGATCAGGAACTGGGTGAAGCGCAGCTCGATGCCCCGGGCGGCCAGTTCGGTCTCCATGGCGCGGACGATTTCCGTGCGCACGGCGGCCAGCAGCATGCCGATGCTTTCCTGCATGGGGGGATTGGCGGGATTCATAGCCGCGCATTCTATTGCCGCTCAAATATTTGTCAAGGCAAATATATGACAAGCATATTCTGCCTTCGCAAATATTCAGGCCGCCGCCAGCGGCCGCGGCCGCGACGGGACCTGCGCACGCCGCGCCGCCAGCTCGTCGGCGACCATGGCGGCCAGGGCCGGGTCGCGGATGGCGAACAGGTCGAACACGCCCAGCGCCTGCAGGGCCGGCAAGGCGTCCAGCAGTTTCGGTTCCACCTGGCGGCGCAGGCTTTCGGGGGTAAGCGGGTCGAGCATCAATTGGGCGTTGACCACGAAACGGGTCAGAACCTCGGCGGCGTCCATCGGAATGGACGGCGAGTCTTGGGCTGACATGCCAGTCTCCTTCAGGAAGTTTTCCAGTAGGACGTCCGCGGAGGCTTGGGCGTGACCGCGCGTGGCGAGGGGACGTCGCGCCCGGGGTAGGCGCAGTACGTAAGCCTAGGCGGAGGCCTTAATGGCCTGATATCGTCAGAGGGACAATTTGTATCTAGAACCGGTCATTCGATATATCGCCATGTCCGACACCCCGCACGGCTCCATCGAACATTTCCATTGGCTGGAAAGCGCCGAAGGCCCCGACCTGATCGCCTACGTGCTCAACGGCGAGGGCAAGAACAAGGCCTTCCACACCGTGGAATCGGACTGGCACAGCCACGTGCGCGGCCAGTTCTTCTACCTGGAACGAGGCCTGATCAGCGTACGCACCGCCTACGGCGCCTGGACCCTGCCCCCGCACCGCGTGGGCTGGCTGCCGCCGGGGGAACTGCACACCGTGCGCGTCGCCGAGGCCACCCAGGGCTGGGGCGTCTACGTCGCGCCCAACGCCTCGGCAGGCTTGCCCGGGCGCACCTGCGTGCTCAACGGCAACGAGCTGATGCGCGCCCTGGTGCTGCGCGCGGCGACCTGGTCGCCGATGCAGCCGCTGGTGGAGGAGCAGGAACGCCTGCTCGCCGTGCTGATGGACGAAATGCGCCGCGCCCCGGAAGAACCGCTGCACCTGGTGCTGCCCAGCGACCGCCGCCTGCTGCGCATCGCCCACGCGGTGCTCGAACACCCGGACGACGTGCGCACGCTGGAGGAATGGGCCGACTGGGCGGGGCTTTCGCCACGCACGGTGACGCGCCTGTTCCGCTACGAAACCGGCAGCAGCTTCGCGCAGTGGCGCCAGCAGGCGCGGCTGGCCCGCGCATTGGAGCGGCTGGCCTCGGGCGAGGCGGTGGCCAGCGTGGCCGATGCGCTGGGCTATGCCAGCGTCAGCGCCTTCGTGGCGATGTTCCGGCGCAGTTTCGGGCTGTCGCCCGGGCGCTATTTCGATACGCAGGCGGTGATCGCCTGAACGGCCTTCAGGAGGCGCTTTTCGGCTTGCGGCCGCGTTTGGGCTTGGCGTCCCTGGCGGCGATCAGCCCCTGGATATAGCCGACGCCGTCCGGTTCGGGAAAGAACGCGACCACGTCGGCCACCGAGAGGTCGTAGCGCTTGCGCAGCTCGAGAAATTCCTCGCGCGCGCGGGCCATGCGCGTAGCGCCGCTGGGCTTGCCTGCATCCGCTTCCTGCTTCTGATCGAGCGCGGCGAGCTCTTCCTGGAAGCGCCGGTATGCGTCTTTGGGGATGGTCATCGAAGGCGGGGAGGTCGACCGGAGCGGACATTGTGGCACGAGGCCCCGGCCCGCCGTAGCGGCATAAAGGCTGAAAGTTTCACGTAAGTGAACGGCAACGTCCTATCCTTGGCGCCGCTTCGACTGTCCATTTGCGACGAGATCGGCGATAAGCCGCGGCCGCCCGCAGTACAAACGGGCGTCGTTCCGGCGGACGGGAGGGTCGCGTCCGGAGCTTTAAGGGAAAGCGGAACTCAAGGCCATCCACGCGGCGTCCGTTAACGTTACCGGCCATGTGGAATCCTTCACTATGGTTTCACGGCTACCGCTGTCCCATTCGATAATTTGCTGTATCCGCAGGCGGCCGCCTTCACATTTGTCGAAGCCGATCGCTCTAACAAGCTCAGGGGAGCCGGGATGCAATCGAGAGCTGTGGAGAATCCTCTGCTACGCCATGGAGCGGCGGCGCTGCTTTACGCCTTGGGTTTCGTATTGCTGCGCCAGGTCTCTTTTTCGTATTGGGTACTGTTCGCCGGTTATCGCCTGACCGTCCTGCTGCTGGTGCCGCGGCGCTACTGGCCCGCGCTCGCCGTGGGCGAACTCGGCCCGCTCGGCTATACCGCGTGGCTGTGCATGGACGATTTCGGCGGTACCTGGTCGGCCATCATGATGGTGCCGCCGATCGCGCTGGCCATGCCGGTGGTGCATCTGT
This sequence comes from Dyella sp. SG609, assembly GCF_012275375.1. GTDB lineage: Bacteria > Pseudomonadota > Gammaproteobacteria > Xanthomonadales > Rhodanobacteraceae > Dyella_D > Dyella_D marensis. The sequence continues at coordinate 44,287 of NZ_JAAZQJ010000008.1, forward strand.
GCCGCGAGCGCTGGCAACTGTTCCAGGGTCGCCACCATGTGCGCATCAGCATCCTGCTGCTGTGTGCGCTGGCCTGTTCGCTGGTGTGGACTCTGGCCAACCTGGCCGCCGTCTCGGTGTCGATCAAGCCGGCCGGCTATCCGCCCATGGATTACCCGCTGCTGGCCGGCCGCTGGCTGATCGGCAACTACCTCGGCGTGCTGACCGTGGCGCCGCTGGCGCTGATGATCCGCGAGGTATGGCAGCTCACCTCGGCGCATGAGCGCTGGACGCGCCTGATGGACAGCCGCCTGTTCCTGGAAAGCGCGCTCGGCCTGCTGCCGGTGCTGATGCTGCTGGCCTGGATCGGCGGCGGCGGCATGGGCGAGCAGGCGCGCCAGGTGGCGCGCATGAGCATGTTCATCCCGGTGGTGTTCCTGGCCCTGCGCCATGGCTGGTACGGCGTCGCCATCGGCGGAACCATGGCCAGCACGGCAGTGGTGTTCACCATGCCGGCGGCGTTCGATCCCGGCACCATGCAGGCGGAAGTGCTGATCGCCTTCACCATCTCCACCATGATGATGTTCGGCGCGCGCATCTCGGTGCTCAACCGGCGCGACCTGCAGGAGCGCCTCGACGCACGCCAGACCCTGGCCCTCGCGCAGCGCACGCTGTTCCTCGGCGAACTGCGCATGCGCCAGACCGCGATGGCGATCGAGCAGGTGCGCGGCAGCATCCAGCAGACCAGCAACCTGATGCTGGAGCGCCTGCGCTACACCGTGCCCACGTCCGAAGAACGCCAGTACCGCCTGCAGACGGCGTTGAACCAGGACCAGCTGTTCCGCCTGGCCGACAACCTCCATCCGGTGAGCTGGCGCCAGCGCGGGCTGCCGGCCGCGCTGCGCGAAGGCGCCGTGGCCCGCACCCTGGAAGCGGCCGGCGTGCGCTACACCTGCGACATCGAAGGCCGCGGCCTGAGCCAGCTCTCGCCCGGCATCCACCTGGTGCTGTACCGGACCATCGGCGAGATCGCCGGCAGCCTGTGCGGCGACCGCGACATCAGCGGCATCCACGTGCGCCTGCGCGGCGGTGCGTTCGACGGCCGCCGCTGGGTGGTGATGCGCATCGACGGCCTGCGCGACGAAGTGGCCGCCCGCGCCGTGCGCTGGGGCGAGCTGATGCAGGGCCTGGCCACCACCAGCACCGGGCTGGAAGCGATCCGCGACCAGGTCGCGCTGTTCGAGGGCCAGGTGCGCGAGCGCCGCGTCGCCCATGGCAACCGCATCAGCCTGATCCTGCACAACCCGGAATAAGCAGCAACGCCGGGCGGCATGAAAAAAAGGGCGCGCCGGAAGGCGCGCCCTTTTTGTTGGTCCGCCGGCCCCGCCGCTTACTGGACGTGGGTGCTGCACTCCACCGGGTCGCTGCAGGTGGTGCTGTCGGCGGCGAAGGCCGAATGGCCGTTGGCGAGCGGCTGCACGGTCACGCGCACGTCGTTGTCGCGGTACACCGTTTCGCCGGTCTGGCCGGTGGCGGCGGTGGTCAGCGCCGAGGCGTTCGGGCCGGCCGAGACGGTTTCGGCATCCGAGCCGATCGGCAGCACCAGGAACTGGCCGTTGGCGGCGGCGAAGGCGCCGCGCACCTTGCCGTTGAGGTCGTTGACCTGGATGTAGCGCACGCCGTCCTTGATGAAGACGTAGACGTGCCAGCGCGGGCTGGAGCTGACATCGGTGGCGTTGGGCCAGGACTGACCCAGGCCGGTGGCCGGGAACTGGCGGGCCATGGCCGAGGTGGAAACCGCCAGGGCGGCGAACAGGCCTGCCCGAAACAGACTACGTGCACTCAGCATAACGGCCCTTCCTATAGGTCCTTGGCGCGAACCGCGGCACTCTATCAGTGAAATCCGTGATGAATATGTGAGCAGTCAGGCCAAAAACAGGGTCCGGCCCGACTGCCACATGAATGCCCCGATCAGCGCCCCGCCGCAGTTTCCTGCGTTCGCACCGGCTTGACGTAGGCGTCGAAAAGTTCGTCGATCCGGCGGTACTCGTCGTACCAGGAATCCGGCTGCACGAAGCCGTGCCGTTCCATCGGATACAGCGACATCCAGAAGTTGCGCTTGTGCAGCTCGATGAAGCGCTGGTACAGCCGGATCGAATCGCTGGCCAGCACGTTGTCGTCGACCAGGCCGTGCTGGATCAGCAGCGCATCCTGCAGCTTGTCGGCGTATTCGATCGGCGAGCTGGCCGTGTAGGCCTCCGGGTCCAGCTGCGGATCGTTGAGGATGTTCGAGGTGTATTCGTGGTTGTAGCTGGACCAATCGCTCACCGGCCGCAGCGCCGCGCCCGCGGCGAACTCGCCCGGCGCGCGCAGCAGCGCCATCAGGGTCATGAAGCCGCCGTAGCTGCCGCCGTAGATACCCACGCGGTGCGGATCGACGCCATGCTCCTTGACCAGCCAGGCCTTGCCATCGAGCAGGTCTTCCAGTTCCGGATGGCCCATCTGGCGGTAGATCGCATCGCGCCAGTCGCGGCCGTAGCCTTCGGACGCGCGGTAATCCATGTCCAGCACCACGTAGCCCTGCTGCACCAGCAGGTTGTGGAACATCTGCTCGCGGAAATAGTTGGACCAGCTCAGCGTGACGTTCTGCAGATAACCCGCGCCGTGCACGAAGATCACCGCCGGCTTCGACGCCGCAGCCGCTTCATCGGCCGGCCCGTAATACTTCGCCCAGATGGTGCCGGCGCCGTGCGACGAAGCCACGCCGACGATCTTCGGCGCGATCCACGCGCGCTGCGCGAAGGCCGGCTTCATGGTCTGGGTCAGTTCGCGCGGCGTGCCGCCGGCGCTGTCCTGCACCGCCAGCTGCGGCAGCACGTAAGGCGCCGAATGCAGCACCGCCAGCTGGCGGCCATCGGGCGAGAGCACGAAGTCGTCCGTGCCCTGGTACTGGGTGAGCCGCGCCAGCGTGCCGCCTTGTGCCGGCACGCGGTACACGTCATAGCTGTACGGCGCGACCTGATTGCTGCGCAGATAGAACCACTGGCCGTCCTCGCTCAGCACCGGGTGGCTCAGTTCGAACTTGCCGCTCGTAAGCGCATGCGCCTTGCCGCCGAGGCTCTTGGCGTACAACTGCGAATAGCCGGTTTCCTCGCTCAGATACCACAGCGTGCGGCCGTCCTTGAGCCAGCCGAAATCGTTGAAGTTCCAGTTGATCCAGGCGCGGTCGGTGAGGCGGTGCTGATTCACCAGCGCGTGCGTGTCGAAATCGACGCTGGCGATCCAGCGGTCCTTGTTGTCGATCGCGCGCAGCTGGATGGCGAGGTTGCCGCCGTCGTCGCTCCACGCGATGCCGCCGCCACCGCCGTCGTCCGCATCGGAAATGATGCGCACGGCGCGCTGCTCCGGCGCCTTCAGCGCCTTGGCCTCGTCGCTGCGGCCGGCCTTGTTCAAGTCGGCGATCGCCCTGGCGCGCAGCTCCTTCAGCGGATCGTCCTTGATGCCCGGCAGCACGCCGGCATCCAGCGGATAGCTCTTGCGCGCGCGCAGGTCGACCAGCAGCAGCGACTGCGGGACGGGATCGCGGCGGCCTACATAAGTGCGCGTGGACTGCTGTTCGGCGTAGCCGGATTCGGTCACGTAATGCGTCAGTTCCGGCGTCTTGCCGCCGGCATCCTTGGGCTGGGTGACCACCAGCATCCAGCGTCCGTCCGGCGACAGCTCGGCATCGACCAGTTCGCCCACGTCGCCCAGCCAGATCGGGCGCGGCGCGCGGCCGGGATCGGCGGCGGCGAGCGTTTCCTCGTTTGCGCGCGCCGCATCCTTGTCGGCCTTGGCCGCGCGCAACGCCTTGAACAGGCGCAGCTGGTCGCGGCCCAGCGCATCGGGCTGCTTGCCGCGCGGATCCTCGCCCACGTTGAGCACGGCCGCGGGCGACGCGACACCCGCGGCGATGTCATAGACGAACCACTGCTTGCCCTGGCGGTACTGCAGGCTGCGGCCGTCGCTGGAGAAACGCGGCGAGGTTTCGGTCTCCGGCGTGCGGGTGACCTGCACGCGCTTGCCGGTGCCCGCTTCCACCAGGAACACGTCGCCGTGCAATACGAATGCGGCCTGCTTGTGCTGGCGATCGAACACAGCCGGGCCATCGGCCTGCGCCAGCGCTTCCGGGCCCAGCTTTTCGCTGCGGCCGCTGGCCACGTCGATGCGGTAGCGGTCGCGCAGCTTGCTGCCGTCGCGCTTGAGCGAGTAGTACAGGCTGCGTCCGTCGACGCTCCAGTACGGCGCTTCCACCGCGGCGCCGATCCAGTCCGGGCTGGCCATGATGGTTTCGAGGTCGAGCGTGCCCGTGGGGGTGGCGGCCGGCGTGTCGGCGAACAGGGCGGGGCTGGCCGCCAGGGCGGCGAGGGCCGCGAGAAGCATCCGGCGCATGGGCGCGCTCCACTGCAAAAACGCCGGAGCATAACCAAGACGGCTCCGCCCGCAAGCGCCATGGGTCCTGTATCCGGCAGGTGAAGGCGCAACGTAGGCTGCTGCAGCCGAGCCCCACACGCGCCGCCAGGAGGCACCATGCGTCAGCCGCACCGCCCGCATCCCCGACCGCGGCGGGCGGTTTTGCATGCACGGGCCATCGCGTCCGCTTCGCGTAAGCGATTGCGTGCATCGTGCGTTTGATGGCTCCCCGGCCACCCGGACCGCTCCGCCCCCTCCCCCTTGCGTAAGCCTCCTGCATGTCCCTGCCTACCGTCGAGCACGAAACCGCCACCCGGCTGACCCATAGCGTGATCTGGCTGCACGGCCTGGGCGCGGACGGCCATGATTTCGAACCGATCGTGCCGGAGCTGGTGGCGCAGGAATGGCCCGGCCTGCGCTTCGTGTTTCCGCATGCGCCGGTACGCCCGGTCACCTTGAACGGCGGCATGCCGATGCGCGCCTGGTACGACATCGCCGGGGTCGACCTCACCTCGCGCCAGGACGAAACCGGCATGCGCGCCTCGATCGAAGCCGTGCAGAAGCTGATCGCGCGCGAGAACGAACGCGGCGTGCCGGACGAGCGCATCGTGCTGGCCGGCTTCTCGCAGGGCGGCGCCATCGCGCTGGCCGGCGGCCTGCGCCATCCGCGCCGGCTGGCCGGCATCGTGGCGCTGTCCACGTATCTGCCGATGCAGTCCTCGTTCGAGGCCGAGCGCAGCGCGGCCAATGCCGCCACGCCGGTCTTCTGGGGCCACGGCACCGCCGACCCGATCGTGCCGCTGACCCGCGGCGTGCATTCGCGCGACGTGCTGCAAGGCCTGGGCTATCCGGTGGAATGGCATACCTATGCGATGCCGCATTCGGTCTGCGCCGAGGAGATCGCCCACCTGCGTGCCTGGATGACCCAGCGCCTCACCGGCTGAGCGCGCGCCAGGACACGGCTGCGGCCGATGCGCTTGGGCATACTGTGCGTCCATGCGCCAACCCGCCGCCAAACGCCTCGCCCAGGCCGGTCTCGAACCGAGGCCGCTGCCGGATTTCTGCAGCGCGCCGGCGCTGTTCGCACTGCTGGTGGTGGCCGCGCTCACCGTCACCGTGATGCTGCTGGCGCCGGAAAGCAGCCGCGGCTGGCGCGGCTACAGCGTAGGCATGCTGTTCGCCGAGTGGATCGCCATGCTCACCGGCGTGGCGCTGTGCAAGCTGCGCCCCGCGCTGGAAAAACTGCACGGCCTGCTGCCGTATGCGGCGGTGTGGCTGATCATGCTGCTGATCGTGGCGCTGACCAGCGTGCTGGCCGCATGGATGGACGGCGCGCTGCACATGGGCCTGATCCGCGGCGACGACGCGTTCGAATTCGTGCGCGACAACAGCACCATCGCCGCCCTGCTCGGCGCCGCGATGCTGCGCTACTTCTACGTGCTGGCGCAGTGGCAGGCGCGCCTGGCCGCGGTGGCGCGGGCCCAGGTGGAAGCGCTGCAGGCGCGCATCCGGCCGCACTTTCTTTTCAACAGCATGAATACGGTGGCCGCGCTGATCCGCGTCGATCCGCGCGCGGCCGAACGCACGGTGGAAGATCTCTCCGAACTGTTCCGCGCCGCGCTGGGCCGCCACGACACGCGCGACGGCACGCTGGACGAGGAACTGGCCCTGATCGAACGCTACCTCGCCATCGAGCAGCTGCGCCTGGGGCCGCGCCTGCGCATCCGGCGCGAACTGGACGGCCTGCCCGGCGCGTTTCCGCTGCCGCATCTGCTGCTGCAGCCGCTGGTGGAGAACGCCGTGCGCCACGGCATCCAGCCGCTGCGCGAAGGCGGCGAGGTGATCCTGCGTGGGCGGCGGCTGCAGCGCGCGATCGAGATCGAAATCGACAACCCCTTGCCCGACACGCCCGCCCGCGGCGGCAACGGCCACGGCCTGGCGAATGTGCGCCAGCGCGTGGCTTACCGCTACGGCCCGCGCGCGGAAGTGAGCGCCGGCCCGCTGGGCGGGCGCTTCGTGGTGCGCCTGCTGCTACCGGAAGACAACGATGCGCGTACTGATCGCCGATGACGAACCGCTGGCGCGGGCCCGCCTCGCCGCGCTGCTGGACGAATGCGGCGAGGCGGTGGAAATCGCCGGCAGCGTCGGCGACGGCGACGCCGCGCTGGCCGCCATCGCCGAGACCCAGCCGGACCTGCTGCTGCTGGACATCAACATGCCCGGCCTCGACGGCGTCACCCTGGCCAGCCGCCTGGCCGGCAAGGAGCGTCCGCAGGTGGTGTTCTGCACGGCGTACGAGAACCACGCGCTGCAGGCCTTCGAACTGGGCGCGGTGGACTACCTGCTCAAGCCCGTCAGGCTGGAACGCCTGCGCGAGGCGCTGCAGCGCGCGCGCCAGCGGCTGGCCGCGCTGCCGCGCGAGACCAGCTACCTGTTCGGCCGCCTGCGCGGCGAACAGGTGCGCATCGCGCTGGACGAAGTGGTGTGCCTGCTGGCCGAGGAGAAATACGTGGTGGTGCAGCATCGCGGCGGCCAGCTGCTGCTGGAAGAGTCGCTGCGCCAGCTGGAAGAGGCCTATCCGGACCAGCTGATCCGCCTGCATCGCAACTGCCTGGTGCCGCCGCAGCGCCTGCTCGGCCTGAAGACCCTGGCCGACGGCCGCGTGCTGGCGCGGCTGGGCGGTACCGAACTCACGCCCGAGGTGAGCCGGCGCAATCTGCCGGCGGTGCGCAAGCTGCTGCGCATGGGCTGAGGCCGGGTGCGGCGGCGCGGCGCATATGGCGGACTGCGGGACGAGCGCGGTTTACGCGACAATGGCGCCCCTTCCGCCCGGAATGAAGAAACTCCCATGACGCCATCGATCCTGCGCATCGCCACCCGCAAGAGCGCGCTCGCGCTGTGGCAGGCCGAGCATGTGGCGGCGGAACTGCGCAACGCGCATCCGGGCCTGATGGTGGAACTGGTGCCGATGACCACGCGCGGCGACGAGATCCAGGACCGCTCGCTCGCCACCATCGGCGGCAAGGGCCTGTTCCTCAAGGAACTCGAAGTGGCCATGCAGGAAGGGCGCGCGGACCTGGCGGTGCATTCGCTGAAAGATGTGCCGTCCGAGCTGGAACCGGGCTTCACCCTGCCGGCCGTGCTGCCGCGCGCGGACGCCGCCGACGCCTTCATCAGCAACGACTACGCCGACCTCGCCGCGCTGCCGCTGGGCGCGCGCGTGGGCACCTCCTCGCTGCGGCGCCAGGCGCTGCTGCGCTCGCTGCGTCCGGACCTCACCCTGCTGGACCTGCGCGGCAACGTGGGCACGCGCCTGGGCAAGCTCGATGCCGGCCATTACGACGCGATCCTGCTGGCCTGCGCCGGCCTGGAACGCCTAGGTCTCGCCGAGCGCATCCGCGGCCGCCTCGCCGCGCCGGACTGGCTGCCCGCGCCGGGCCAGGCCGCCATCGCCATCGAAGCGCGCAGCGACCAGCCCGCCACCTTGGCCCTGCTGGCCGCGCTGGACGACGAGCACACGCGCATCGCGGTGGACGCCGAGCGGGCCATGAACCAGGCCCTGGGCGGCAGCTGCACAGTGCCGGTCGGCGCCTGGTGCGTGGTCACCGAGCGCGGCCTGCATCTGAGCGGCCTGGTCGGCGACGTGGCCAGCGGCCGCCTGCTGCGTGCGGAAGCCGAAGGCGGCAGCGACGAAGCGCAGGCGCTGGGCCGGCGCGTGGCCGGGGCCTTGTTCGCGCAAGGCGCCTCGGCCTTCCTCGGCGAACACTGAGAGAACCCCGAAATAAAAACGGCCCCGCCAGGCGGGGCCGCCGAAAGCGCGTGCGGGTGACGGCTTAGAAGTTGTAGACCAGGTTGGTCGTCATCAGCGTGTCGGTGTTCTTGGTGCCCGGCTGCACGTCGCTGTTGTAGCGCACCTGGTAGCCCACCTTCAGCGCCATCTTCTTGGTCATGCTGACCGAGAGGCCGATGTCGTTCTGGTAGTACTGGTTCTTGGAACCCGCTTCCAGCAGCAGCGTGTCTTCCACCGCGGTGTTGGCGGTGAGGCGGTACTTGTAGTTGACCAGGCCGCGGCCGACCGCTTCGCTCTGCGTGTCCTGGCGCTGCTTCACGTCCACGCCGTCGACCTGCACGGTGCGGTCGGCCGGGCGGTAGCGCTTGTAACCGGGGCCGGCTTCGAAGGAGAGCTCGGTGCGGTCGGTCTTCAGCGCGATGTAGCCATAGCCGATCGACACGATGCCCTGCCAGATGTTGGCGCCGAAGTCGTCATGCTCGTAGCGCAGCGCGCCCACGATGTAGCTGCGCGGGTCCAGCTTGTAGCCGACCGAGGCGCCGGTGTCGTAGCGGTTGGCGGTGGTGCTGAAGCGGTCGATGGTGTTGCCGGCCGAGTCCTGCACCTGGACTTCGCCCTTGGAGCGCATGCCGTTGAGGAAGAAGTTGTTCTTCCACAGCTCGTTTTCCTGGTTCAGGCCGAGCTTGGCGTTGACGTTTTCGGTGCGCGAGTTGCCGTGCGCGGAAGCGAAGCCGAATTCGCCGGAACCGCTCCAGCCGCCGTTGGCGCCCGGATTGCTATTGCTGGCCGGGTCGGCCGGAGGCGCCGCATCCTGGGCGTGGGCGGTGAGGCTGACCAGGCTGGCCAGCAGGGCGCTGGTGATTAGGGCTTTTCTCATCGGGGCGAGATCCGTCTTGTTTGTTAAACGATTGTAATCGGGTGAAACCTTAGCGGAAAGGCTTGAACTTGCTGTGAATACGCCGGCATTGGTTGCGAATGGCGCCGAAAGTCCATCATGTGGAATGGAAAACGCCACCATCATGACTGGACAGCCTGCCGCATAAACGAGGTTCAACGCTTTTGCCGACCAGGCAGCTGACCGCCGCCAGCAGGAGCAGCAGCCCGCTGGACTCCGGCCGCTGGGCCAGCACGATCAGGCAGGGAATCAGGTAGACCAGGGCCAGGAACAGCAGCCGGCCGGGCCAGCCGCGCGAGCGCACCGCGCCGTCGCGCCACCAGAACATCCCGCCGACCAGCAGCGCCAGCAGCTGCAGCGCGAAGATCCATGGCACCGAATGGATCGGCTGGTCGCCGTCCTGCGCGGCCAGGCACAGCCACAGCCACAAACCGCCGGCATAGCTGGCCGAGACCAGGCGGGCGAAGATCCGCGCGCGGCCTTCCTGCGCATCCTCGGACAAGGCGTCGATCAGGCAGGCCAGGGCGCCCAGCGCCAGCGCCGCCGCGGCCAGGCGGGTGGCCCAGAAGAGGTTGTCCCCGCGTACCAGCCCCGCCACGCCCAGCATCGGCAGGTAGGCCGCCAGGGCCAGCATGGCCTTGGCGGTGGGCCGGCTGCCGCGCCCGAAGCGCCAGCCGAGCCAGCCCGGTACCCGCGGCAGGCGCAGTAAGGCGGCCAGCGGCGCGAAGCTCACCAGGACGCCGCCCAGGGCCAGCGGTACCAGCGCGTCGCCGCGCCCGGCCGGATATACGCCCAGCGCCAGCGCCGCGCCGAGCAACAGCCACAGGCCGTAGCCGCTGCTCGCCAGCACCCGCAAAGCCCTGCTCGGCAGGCTCGGGGACGGCGCAGCAACGGTGGCGGGTGCGGATGTGCGGTGGGGGAACGTGGGGTCGCCGGGCATCTCGGCTCGCTCTGCATCCTCGGATGGGCCAGGGAGCCTCCGGAGTCTAGGCGATTTTCACGCCGCGATGGGCGCCGCGCATGTCAGACTCTGCGTACTTGCGACCGCCATGGGCGATGCGCATGCTAGGCGAATCTACGCGTCACCTTCCTGGGCCATGGACCGCTACGAGCGCATTCTCACCCTGCACCGGCTGCTGAAGTCGGCGCACTATCCGGTACCGCTCCCCCGCCTGATGGACGAGCTGGAGTGCTCGCGCGCGACGCTTTACCGCGACGTGGCCTTCCTGCGCGACGCCCTGGGCGCCCCGATCGAAAGCGCCGGCGGCGAGCACGCCGCGTTCCGCTATGCGGCCGGCGAAGGCGAGCGCTTCGAACTGCCGGGCCTGTGGCTCACCTCGGACGAACTGGCCGCGCTGCTGGCGCTGAACGAGCTGATCGGCCGCAGCGGGCCGGGCGTGCTGGCCGGCGCGCTGGCGCCGTTCAAGGCACGCATCGAACACCTGCTGTCCGACCAGGGCAGCGGCAAGGCGCTGCCGATCGAGCGCATCCGCGTGATCGCCTGGGGCGAGCGCAAGCTCGACCAGCAGGTGTTCCGCATCGTGGCCGGCGCGGTGCTGGAGCGGAAGCAGCTGCGCTTCCGCTACCGCGCGCGCACCACCAATGCCGACAGCAAGCGCACCGTCTCGCCGCAGCGCCTGACCCACTACCGCGACAACTGGTACCTGGACGTGTGGGACCACGACCGCGAGGCGCTGCGCAGCTTCGCCGTGGACCGCATCGCCGAGCCGCTGGCGCTGGACATGCCGGCGCGCGACGTGGCCGAGGCCGAACTCAACGACATGCTCGCCTCCAGCTACGGCATCTTCGCCGGCAAGCCCAAGGCCTGGGCCACCATCCGCTTCTCGCAGCATGCGGCGCGCTGGGTGGCGGACGAGCACTGGCATTCGCAGCAGAAGGGCATGTGGCTGCCCGACGGCCGCTACGAACTGCAGGTGCCGTATTCCAACTCCAAGGAGTTGCTGATGGACGTGCTCAAGTACGGCCCGGATGCCGAAGTGGTCGCGCCGCTGTCGCTGCGCGAAGAGCTGAAGATCCAGCTGCAGCTGGCCTTGACCGGCTACCAGCAGGCGCCGCGTTGAGCGCCGTCCGGCCGGGCGCTTCCGCCGCATCCGCATGAGCAGTCCGCTCCCCGTCGACGCCGCACCCGCCGCGGCCGCGCGCAAGCCCACCGTGGCGCTGGCGCTGGGCGCGGGCGGCGCGAAAGGGCTGGCGCATATCGGCGCGATCGAGGAGATCGAGCGCCACGGCTACCAGATCGTCGCCATCGCCGGCACCTCGATGGGCGCGCTGATCGGCGGCATCTATGCGATGGGCAAGCTGGAGGCCTACCGCGACTGGGTGTCGGCGCTGGCCAGGATGGACGTGCTCAAGCTGGTCGACTGGACCTTCTCCGGCGGCGGCCTGATCAAGGGCGAGCGCATCATCGGCACCTTGCGCGAGCTGATCGGCGATGCGCGGATCGAAGACCTGCCGCTGGCCTATACCGCCGTCGCCACCGACCTGGACCGCGAGCGCGAGATCTGGCTCACCCGCGGCTCGCTGTTCGACGCCATCCGCGCCTCCATCGCGATTCCCACCATCTTCCGCCCGCAGCTGCTGGACGGCCGGCGGCTGGTCGACGGCGGCCTGCTCAATCCGGTGCCGGTGACGCCGCTGATCCGCGAACCGGCCGATTACATGTTCGCGGTGAGCGTGGACGGCGCGATCGAAGCGGCCAAGCCCGAAGTGGCGCACGAACACCCGGTGGAAGCGCAGAACGGCTACCGCCACCGCATCGGCGAATTCATCGGCCGGCTGATGCCGCACGGCGAAGCGAAGGACGCCGAGGCGGCGCGTCCGCGCGATCCCGGCATGCTCGACCTGCTGGCGCAGTCGATGGACCTGATGCAGGCCAACCTGGCGCGGCTGCGCCTGGCGGCGTATGCGCCGGACCTGCTGATCCAGCTGCCGCGCAATATCTCCATGGCCTACGAGTTCTACCGGGCGCGCGAACTGATCGAGCTGGGCCGCGAGCGCGCCAACACCGTGCTGAGCGAATGGAAGCCGCCGCACCACCGCTTCGTCGGCGACGCCGGCCTCAATGCGGACCGTGGCCCTTGAGCCAGGCTTCGAGATACGCCTTCAGCGCCACCGCATTGTTGTGTTCCTCGTCCTTGGCGCCGTAGACCAGGGTGACGCGGCGATGCGCCGCTTCGCGCACCAGTTCGCGCCAGTGCTCGGTGCGGGTCTTGCCGTCCAGTTCGGTGGCGTAGCGGTGGCGGAAGGTGTCCCAGCGCGAAGGGTCGTGGCCGAACCAGCGGCGCAGCGACACCGAGGGCGCCAGTTCCTTGGCCCACATGTCCAGGGCGGCCTCGTCCTTGTTCAGGCCGCGCGGCCACAGGCGATCGACCAGCACGCGCTTGCCGTCGCTCTTGGCGGTGGGCTCGTAGACGCGCTTGATCGCAATGCTCATGGCAGTGGCCCGGGCGGAGGGAACCGGTCCACAAGCATACGCCGACCGTGCGCGCGGAACACGTCCGGGCGCACGTAAGGAACGTAAGACTTACAGCTCTTCGACGCGGGTGACCTTGCCCCGGCGCATCAGCCAGGCCACGCCGCGCAGATCCGCGATGCCCACCCACAGGCGGTCGAGCATGCCGTACTTGGACGTGCCCGCGGTGCGCGGACGATGGCCGACCGGCACGCTCTGGCTCTGGAAGCCGGCACGCTTGACCAGGGCCGGCAGGTAGCGGTGCATGTGGTCGAAGTAGGGCAGGCGCAGGAACACTTCGCGTTCGAACAGCTTCAGGCCGCAGCCGGTGTCCGGCGTGGCGTCGCGCAGCATGCGCGAGCGCACCGCGTTGGCGATCTTCGAGGAGATGCGCTTGTTGAAGCTGTCGCGGCGCGTGGTGCGCCAGCCGGCGAGCAGGCGCACGTCCTGCGGAGCCTGGTCGCGCGCGGCGAGCAGCTTGGGGATGTCGGCCGGATCGTTCTGGCCGTCGCCGTCGAGCGTGGCGATCCACGGCGAACGGGCTGCGTGCACGCCGTTCCACACCGCGGTGCTCTGCCCGCTGCGGGTGAGGTGGCGCACGATCCGCAGCTCGGGGTACTTGGCCTTCTCCGCCGCCAGCACCGCCACACTGTCGTCGCTGGAATCGTCATCCACGTAGACGACTTCGAACTCGACCTTGCCGCGCAGGGCGGCGGCGATTTCGGCGAGCAGCGGCGGGATGTTGTCGCGCTCGTTGAACACCGGCACGACCACGGACAGTTGCGGCATGAGAGGCAGCCTTTAGCTCTTGCGGAAAGGAGGGCGCGCGGCGCCCGGGGCGCATTCTAGTGCGTAGGGGGGTTGGCGGCGAGCCGAGGCGCCGCGCCAAGGACGTGCAGGGCCGCTGAGCGAGGCCACGGTGGGCCTCGCCGCCGGGTTTCAGCGGATCTTGCCGAGGATCCCTTCCAGCTCGTCGTTGCTGTGGTAGTGGATCACCAGCTTGCCGCGGCCGCCGCGGCCGTGGGCCACTTCCACGCGGGTGGCGAAGCGCTCGGCCAGCTCGCGCTCCAGGGCGTCGACGTTGGGGTCGCGCGCGGCGGCGCTCTTGGCCTTGCCCTTGGGCGCGGTCTGCGCGCGGCGCGCGGCTTCTTCCAGCTCGCGCACGCTCCAGCCGTGGCGCGCCGCTTCCAGCGCCAGGCCCTCGGCGTCGTGCTGGGGCAGGGTGAGCAGGCAGCGGGCGTGGCCCATCTCCAGCTTGCCTTCGTCGAGCAGGCGCTTGATGGAGTTGGGCAGCTCGGTGAGGCGCAGCAGGTTCGATACCGCGGCGCGCGAGCGGCCGACGGCTTCGGCGGCCTGCTGGTGGGTGAGATCGAAGTCGTCGATCAGGCGCTTGAGCGCGTCGGCTTCTTCCAGCGGGGTGAGGTCCTGGCGCTGGATGTTCTCGATCAGCGCCATCGCCGGCACGGCCACTTCGGGCACGTCCTTCACCAGCGCGGGCAGCTCGCTCAACTGCGCGCGCTGCGCCGCGCGCCAGCGGCGCTCGCCGGCGATCAGCTCGTAGCTGTTCTTGCCGATCTCGCGCACCACCACCGGCTGGATCAGGCCCTGCGCCTTGATCGAGGCGGCCAGCTCGTCCAGCGCCTCGTCGTTCCAGTGCCGGCGCGGCTGGTACTTGCCGGGCTGGATGTACTGGATGGGCAGGGTGCGCAGCTCGCCTTCCTGCTCGATCACCGAAGGGGTGTCGTCACCGCCGCCCAGCAGGGCGTCGAGCCCGCGTCCGAGGCCTCGTTTCTTCGCTGCGGCCATGCTTACTCCTGGTGAATGCCGGCGGCGGCGTCGAACGCCGTTTCGCTGCTGTCGCCGTGCGGCACGGGGGCCGCTTCGGCGGCGGCGCCGGCGGCCAGGCCGCGTTCGCGCCGGATGATCTCGCCGGCCAAGCCGATATAGGCGATGGCGCCGCGCGAGCTGCGGTCGTAGAGATGGATCGGCTGGCCGTGGCTGGGCGCCTCGGCCAGGCGCACGTTGCGCGGGATGATCGAGCGCAGCACCTTGTCGCCGAAATGCGTGGTGAGCTGCGCGGAGACTTCGTTGCCCAGGTTGTTGCGCACGTCGTACATGGTGCGCAGCAGGCCTTCGATCTCCAGCTGCGGATTCAGCCGCTGGCGCACCGCTTTCACGGTATCGAGCAGGCTGGACAGGCCTTCCAGCGCGAAGTATTCGCACTGCACCGGAATCAGCAGCCCGTCCGCCGCGGCCAGCGCGTTGAGCGTGAGCAGGTGCAGGGTGGGCGGGCAGTCGACCAGGATGGTGTGGTACTTGTCGCCGATCTTGGCCAGCTGCTCCTTCAGGCGCATCTCGCGGGCGATCGCGTCCATCAGCTTCAATTCGGCGGCCGTGAGGTCGCCGTTGCCGGGCAGCAGGTCGTAATGCGCTTCGGTGGTGACGATGGCGCGCTCGATCGGCGCTTCGTCCAGCAGCACCTCGCAGCCGTTGGGCTTGGCCACGCGCTTGTCCACGCCGGACGCCATGGTGGCGTTGCCCTGCGGATCGAGGTCGACCAGCAGCACCTTGCGCTTGGCGGCGGCGAGCGCCGCGGCAAGGTTGACGGCGGTGGTGGTCTTGCCG
This sequence comes from Dyella sp. SG609, assembly GCF_012275375.1. Classification (GTDB taxonomy): domain Bacteria; phylum Pseudomonadota; class Gammaproteobacteria; order Xanthomonadales; family Rhodanobacteraceae; genus Dyella_D; species Dyella_D marensis. The sequence goes on from NZ_JAAZQJ010000008.1 coordinate 59,500, forward strand.
ACGCCGCCCTTCTGGTTGGCGACAGCGATGATGCGAGCCATGGTGTCGTCGATGCCGTGAACGTGGGAAAAGAGGGCTAGGTTACCATCGGAACCCCGGCCCGGCAGGGCTTCGGGGCTGCCGGCACGCTCAGGTCCGGCCAAGCACCACGAGGTGACGCTCCGCGTCCAAACCGGGCACGTTGAGCCCATGCGTGCCGCGCAGCGCGAAGCCGGCGGGAATGCCGGGGAATTCCTCGTCCGGCCGCTTGCCCTTCATGGCCAGCCAGATTCCTTCCGGCCCCAGCAAGTGGCCGCCCCAGCCCAGCATGTCGGCCAGGGTGGCGAAGGCGCGGGCGGTGACGCAGTCGAACTGGCCCTGCACGTCTTCCACCCGCGACTGCTCGGCGCGCACGCCTTCCAGCTTCAGCGCGCGGATCGCCTCGCGCAGGAAGCGGACCTTCTTGCCGTTGGAATCCACCAGCAGGATCTCCCGCCCCGGCGCGGCGATCGCCAGCACGATGCCGGGCAGGCCGGGGCCGGTGCCGAGGTCCGCCAGGGTCCGGCCCTGCACGTAGGGCAGGATCGCCAGCGAATCGAGCAGGTGGCGGGTGACCATCTCGGCCGGATCGCGGATGGCGGTGAGGTTGTAGGTGCCGTTCCAGCGTTCGAGCAGGGCCTGGTAATCCAGCAGGCGCTGCACCGCGCCCTCCGGCAGGCTCAGGCCGAGCGCGGCGATGCCTCGTTCCAGCTGGGTCTGCAAGGCGGCGCGGTCGGCCATGGACGGGATCCTGCGTGGCGAAAAGGGCGGCAGTATCCGGGCGCGCGGCCCGCGGCGCCAGCGAAGGCGCAAAGAAAAACCCGCCGAAGCGGGTTTCAAAGGCTCTCAAGTTCCCCTTTTTTCGCGGGCGCTCTAAGGCAGCCTCGCGTATGGCTTCAAGCGAAATCCAGGTCGACCCGGGTCACCATCACGCCGCGCTCGCGCAGCGCCTTGTTCATGGCCAGCTTCAGCCGGGCGCCGAGGTCGCGGCGGTCGACCTCGATCGCGGCCGGCTCCTCGCGCAGCGCGGCCAGGGCGCCGCCGCGGATCAGCTGGTCGGCCTGGTCGATCACCGCGTCGGCGCGCTCCGGCTCCAGCACCTGCCAGTACACCGTGCCGCGTACGTCGTGCGCATTGGCCAGCGGCTCGCGGAATTCCAGCACCTGCCCGCCCAGGCTGATCCGATGCCCCATCCGGTCCAGCCCCGGCACCACCATGTGGGTGCCTTCCTGCAGCAGGCGGCGCGGCTTGCCGTGGCGGTAGACGCTGACCACCTGGCCAGCGGGGACGCGCCGGATGGCGGCGGCGGAAAGTGCCAGGAGGGCGGCGAGGACGGTCAGTAGAGCGATCATGATCTTTTTAATTCAATGATTTACACGTTGTTTCTCAAGTACGCAGCAGATACATGGTACATCCGCACGATGACACTGGGATTAACCGTGATTTAACCGCGGCCTTATGGATTTTTACAATCCCCCAAAGGGGCTAAGTGCGTGAAATGCAAAGCAAGCCTCGTTCCGCCGGGGTGCTTCCGCCCGCCTCTGTTGCGTTGCCACAGTTCACACCGTTTTGACGGATAACGGTTTTTTACGGCGTTTCCTTAAGGCAACCGCGCGCTTCGCTAGAACTTCTGGCCGATCAAATTATTGCGATGCAGCAAAGTCTTTGATTTGCAAAAGCTTTACAAGCATCGATGAAAACGTTTACGTTGCCCTCCCGGCGAATCCGGACCTCCTGGGAGCGGCAATGGGTGTGACCATCAAAGACGTGGCACGCGAGGCCAAGGTGTCCGTGGCTTCCGTCTCCCGCGCCCTCAACGGCCACGGCGGAGTCACCGCCGAGACGCTGGAGCGCATCCGCGAAGTCGCGGCCCGCCTGCGCTACATCCCCCATGGCGCCGCCCGCAGCCTGATCACCCGCCGTACCCACACTATCGGCGCGCTGCTGCCGGACCTTTATGGTGAATTCTTCTCGGAGCTGATCCGCGGCATCGACCTGGCGGCGCGCGTGCACGGCCTGCAGCTGCTGGTCTCCAGCTCGCACGACGGCGCCGCCGAGGCAGCCTCCGCCCTGCGCGCGATGCAGGGCCGCGTCGACGGCCTACTGGTGATGTCGCCCCACGCCGACGCCGCCTTCCTGCGCCAGAACCTGCCGGTGGGCCTGCCCACCGTGCTGATGAACACGGTGCTGGAACGCGACGACTACGCGGCGCTGTCGGTGGACAACGCAGGCGGCGCGCGATTGGTGGTCGAACACCTGCTCGGCGAAGGCTATCGCCGCATCGCTTTCATCCAGGGCCCCGTCGGCAACCACGACGTGGCTGAGCGCGAACAGGCCTACCGCGAAGCGCTCGCCGCGCGCGTGCCTGGCGTACCGCCGATCGTGCTGCCCGGCGAATTCGACGAAGCCTCCGGCTACCGCGCCGGCCAGCGCCTGATCGCGATGAGCCCGCGTCCCGATGCCGTGTTCGCCGCCAACGACATGATGGCGATCGGCTGCATGGCGGCGATCCGCGAAGCGGGCCTGCGCATTCCCGAAGACATCGCCGTGGCCGGCTTCGACGACGTGCCGATGGCGCGCTACGTAAGCCCCGCGCTGACCACCGCCGGCGTGCGCATCGCGGAGCTGGGCAAGGCCGCGCTGGAACAGCTGGCCGGACAGATCGAAGGCGATGAAGCGCCCGCGGTGCATATGCGCATAGCGGCGGAATTGATGGTGCGGGCGTCGACGACACGCAACCAGAAAAGCAAAGCGGCGCGCGCGGACTGACGCCGCCGGATCACCAGGGGGCCGGCCACGGAGGCCGGTTCACCGCCGCCGGCGCGGGACCGTACCGGTAGCGTATCCACAACCAAAAGTCAGCCGTATCGAACCCTTGAGGGAGGGTGTCCAAGTCATGGCACGCAAACACGCACTTTCGCTGCAGATCTCGCTGGCGCTGGCCGCTCTGGCCGCCACCGCGACCTTCCTGCCATCCGTCGCCTGGTCGCAGACCTCCGACTCCACTCTCCGCGGCCGCGGTCCGGCCAATGTCGAAGTGGTTGCCAAGAACGTGGCGACGGGATCGACACGCCGCACCCGCACCGACAAGGACGGCAGCTACGCGCTGGTCGGTCTTCAGCCCGGCACATACCAGGTCGATGCCGGCGGCAATCAGAAAACGGTGACGTTGACCGTGGCCTCCGTCGGCACGTTGAACTTCACCGAGCCGGCAGCGCCGGCACCGGCCGCCGCCGAGGCCAGCGCGACGAACCTCAACGCGATCACCGTCAACGCCACCACGCTCGCGGAAGTCACCACGTCCGAAGTCGGCACGTCGATTTCGCAGCACCAGATCGCCACGGTGCCGCAGATTACGCGCAACTTCCTCGAGTTCGCCGACATCGTTCCCGGCATGGTCTTCACGGTGAAGAATGGCCAGACCAACCTGCAATCGGGTGGTCAGGCATCGGGCGCGATGAACGTCTATATCGATGGCGTTGGTCAGAAAAATTACATTCTCTCTTCTGGCGTCTCCGGCCAGTTCAATACACAGGGCAATCCATTTCCGCAGCTAGCAATCAGCGAATACAAGGTCATCACGTCGAACTACAAGGCGGAGTACGACCAGATCTCCAGCGCGGCGGTGACGGCGGAAACCAAGTCCGGCACCAACGAATTTCACGGCGAAGTGTTTGGCAACTATACGAACCAGTCCGTACGTGCGCGGACTCCCGCCGAAGAAGACAGCGGAAAGAAAATCCCTTCGCACAACAAGGAGTACGGCTTCGCCGTAGGCGGCCCGATCATCCAGGACAAGGCGCACTTCTTCGCCACCTATGAAGGCAAGGAATTCGACCAGCCGATCACCGTGATCCCTGGCGGTCCGCTGACTTATGCAGCCGGCTTGCCTGCCTCGGCGCGCTCGCAGCTCGGTGCCGCCAGCCAGCCATTCAAGGAAAATCTCTACTTCGCCAAGATCGATTGGGAACCCACCGATCGGGACCGCATCGAGCTTACCGGCAAGTATCGCGACGAGAGTGCCATCAGCGGCATCGGAACCGGAACCGCCGCCTCGGCCTCCTATAACACCAAGAACACAGACAAGCGCTATGTCGTCCGCTGGGATCACAGCGCCGACGCCTGGTTCAATCGACTGCAGGCGACTTACGAGAACGCGTTCTATACGCCGACCGCAACCAACTTCGGCAACGGCTACGTCTACACCGCCTTCGGCAACAACGATCAGCAGATTCTGGCAACCGGCGCAGCGTCGCCACTCGCTTCGCAGAATAAGGGCCAGAAAGGTCCGTCCCTGCAGGACGACTTCACCTTCAACAACATCGAATGGCATGGCGACCACGTCATCAAGATGGGCGCCAAGATCAAATGGGTGCGCCTGACCGCGCAGGATGCCGGCGAATTCAATCCGCAATTCTTCTTCGACACCACGCCCGATGGAACGGCTGCAATACCTTACAAAGTGCTGTTTCCTCTGGCCGCGCCCGGCACCAGCCCCGTGGCCAGCACGATCGATCGCCAGATCGGCGCATACATCCAGGACGACTGGAAAATCGACGACCACCTGACGCTGAATCTGGGCGTGCGCTGGGATTATGAAGTCACTCCGTCGTATCACGACTTCGTTACTCCAGCCGGCGTCGTCGCAGCCATCAACTCACAGGATCCGGCAGCCCCGGCGGGTCAGACGTATGCCCAGTCACTCGCTCTTGGTGGCGTTAATGTAAACGATTACATCAGCAATGGTCATAACCGCCATCCGCCGCGCTACAACTTCCAGCCGCGCTTCGGCTTCGCCTACGACATCAATGGCGACGAGGAGCACGTGATCCACGGCGGCGCCGGCCGTTCGTACGACCGCGACCTCTACCAGATCCTCCAGCTCGAGCAGACGAAGTCGGTTCTTTCGCAGCCGACCATCAATTTCATCAACGCCAACCACCCTTGCACTCCCGGTCCCACCTGTATTCCGTGGAACCCGATTTACCTGACCGGTCTGAATACCTTGCAAGCCCTCATAGCCAGCAGCAATGCCGGCAAAGAGGTAGACATGATCACCAACAACCTCAAGACGCCATACTCGGATCAGATCAGCCTCGGCATGCGCAACAAGATCGGCGAGTGGAATACCGACGTCACGGTTCAGAGCGTCAAGAGTTTCGACGGACTGGTCTTCCAGCTGGGCAATCGCTATCCGGACGGTTCGTTCTGGAAGAACAAAAGCCAGCCCTGGGGCAACGGTATTCCCGGCTATGGCAGCCTGATCATTGCGGACAACGGTCTGAAGACCAAGACTACGCAGGTGCTGGTTTCCGCCGAGAAACCGTACACACAGGAGTCGCATTGGGGCGTCACCGTCGCGTACACCTATACCAAGAGCCGGTTCAATCATGACGTGCAGGATCTGACCGATCAGTACGCCTTTGACGCGGCGACGATCCACGATTACCCGTTCATTCCAGGGCCGACCGCAAAGCATCGACTGGTCACCACCGGCACTGTCGACGGCCCGTGGGGCCTGCTGCTCGCCGCCAAGCTGACGCTCGCCACACCCACCGCTTCGGTGAACAACGCGTGCTACGGAGCAGTCGATTCACCCAACGGCTGCGTTCCGATGACGGTCGTACCGCCAGGCACCGGCAAGTTCCTGGTGGGAGGCAAGGTCTTCGGCTACCGCGATCTCGATCTGCAAGTCACCAAGAACTTCAAGGTATGGGACAACCTGAGCGCCTATGTCCGACTGGACGTGCTCAATGTCTTCAACTGGAAGAACTACAACGATTACATCACCGACTTCGGTTCCAACGGCGTGCTCAATCGCAACGCAGTGATATACAACCCGATCGGCAACATCATCGACGTCCCACGCACATTGAAGCTGACCGCCGGCATCAAGTTCTGATCGATATCGGCCGGGTGCGCAGGTAACTGTGCGCCCGGCCGGACGAGAGCCTTGGGGCTTTTTTTTGAAGTCGAGACGTAAACGTTTACGTCTCACAAATTTCTCTTCACGGCGGGATCATGGGCAAACCAGCTCCCTGCCGAACCGGTTTGCAAAGGCGACATCATGCGCATGAATACCCTGACCCGCTTCGCCATCGCGCTTTCTTTATCGCTCGCTTGCGTGGCCAATCCCTTAGTCGCGCAAGCATCCAAGCCGAAGCCGGCGCACGCGGTTGCGAGTACGCAGGTGCCGCCCCTGATCGACGACCTCGAACACCGCACCTTCAACTGGTTCTGGGACAGCGCCAACCCCCAAAACGGCCTCGTCCCCGATCACTACCCCACCAAGTCCTTCGCCAGCATCGCCGCGGTCGGCTTCGGACTCACCGCCTATGGCGTGGGCGCCGAACGCGGCTACATCACGCGCGACCAGGCGGTGGAACGCACGCTCGCCACGCTGCGCTTCTTCCACGACGCCCCGCAGAACGACAGCGAAGACGATGCCGCCGGCTACCGCGGCTTCTTCTATCACTTCCTCGACATGGACTCGGGCAAGCGCTTCGATCGCAACGTGGAGCTGTCCACGGTGGATACCTCGCTGCTGCTCGGCGGCGTGCTTTTCGCGCAGTCGTACTACGACCGCGACACGCCGCGGGAAAAGCAGATCCGCCAGCTCGCCGACGAGATCTACCGCCGCGTCGACTGGACCTGGGTGCAGGCGCGCAAGCCGCTGATCACCATGGGCTGGACGCCGGGCGGCAAGTTCATCCCGCACGACTGGCAGGGCTATAACGAAGGCATGCTGGTTTACATCCTCGCGCTGGGCTCGCCGACGCATGCGGTGGGCGATGACGCGTGGAAAGCCTGGACATCGACCTACAACCGCACCTGGGGCGAATTCCACGGCCAGACCTTCCTCAACTTCGCGCCGCTGTTCGGCCACCAGTTCAGCCACGTATGGGTGGACTTCCGCGGCATCCGCGACGCATGGAATCGCGAGAAGGGCCTGGACTATTTCGAGAACAGCCGCCGCGCCACGTACTCGCAGCGCGCCTATGCCATCGCCAACCCCGGCGGCTGGACCGGCTACGGCGCCAATATGTGGGGCATCAGCGCAAGCAATGGCCCCGGCGGGCTGGTAGTGAAGAGCGGCGACAAGGAACGCACCTTCCACGGCTACACCGCGCGCGGCGCGGGCCTGGACTACATCAGCGACGACGGCACCCTGGTGCCCATGGCCGCGGGTGGCTCGATCCCCTTCGCACCGGAGATCGTGGTGCCTGCGCTGGAAGAAATGAAGCAGCGCTACGGCAAGGACATCTACACCAAATACGGCTTCGTCGATGCCTTCAATCCCAGCTTCCACAGCAAGACCGACCTGCGCACCGGCAAGCTCGTACCCGAGCTGGGCTGGGTCGACACGGTGCACCTGGGCATCGACCAGGGCCCGATCGTGCTGATGGTGGAGAACTGGCGCAGCGGTTTTGTATGGAACGTGATGAAGAAGAACCCGTACGTGCGCAAGGGCCTGGAACGCGCCGGCTTTACCGGCGGCTGGCTGGATGAGGCCCCGCCCAAGCCATGAGCACGCGTTCGCGCCAGCGCCGGCCATGGCGCGTGCTGCTGCACGCGCTGGCGTGGACCTGCGCAGGTGTCGCCGCTGCGCTGTCGGCCGGTTGCCAACCTGCGGATGACGCGCGCACGCTGACGTTCTGGACGGTCGGCCGCGAAGGCGAAGCGGTGGCCAAGCTGCTGCCGGATTTCGAACGCGAACATCCCGGCCTGCATGTGAAAGTGCAGCAGCTGCCGCTCACCGCGGCGCACCAGAAACTGCTTACCGCCATCGCCGGTGGCTCCACGCCAGATCTCACCCAGCTCGGCAACACCTGGATTCCCGAACTCGCCGCGCTGGATGCGCTCGAACCGCTCGATGCCCGCGTGGCGTCTTCGCAGGTCGTTCGCCCGGACGACTACTTCGCCAATATCTGGACCACCAACCGCATCGGCAACACGCTGTACGGCGTGCCCTGGTACGTGGACACGCGCCTGCTGTTCTACCGCAGCGATCTATTGAAGCAAGCCGGCTTCGACGCACCGCCGCGCGACTGGGCGCAATGGCGCCGCGCCTTGGCCGCGCTCAGCCATCCGGACCGCGGCAGCTACGGCATCCTGCTGCCCACCAACGAGTTCGAACAATTGCTGGTGCTGGCGCTGCAGCAGGACGAGCCGCTGCTGCGCGACGGCAACCGCTACGGCAACTTCCGCAGCGCGGGCTTCAAGCGCGCGCTGGCGTTCTACGTGGATACCTTCCGCGAACGGCAGGCGCCGGCCATCACCAATGTGGAAGCCGGCAACCCGTGGACGGAGTTCGGCCGCGGCGTCTATGCCTTCTATCTGTCCGGCCCGTGGAATATCGGCGAGTTCCGCAAGCGCCTGCCGGCCGCGCAGCAGGGCGACTGGAACACGGCACCGCTGCCCGGCGAACACGGCCCCGGCGCCTCCAATGCGGGCGGCTCCAGCCTGGTGATCTTCCGCCGCTCCGCGCACAAGGAAGAAGCCTGGCAGCTGATCGAATTCCTGTCCCGCCCCGCCGTCCAGCAGCGCTTCTACGACCTGCTCGGCGACATGCCGCCGCGCCGCTCCTCCTGGGAGGGCGGTGCGCTGCGCGGCGATCCCAAGGCACGCGGCTTCCGCGAACAGCTGGAGCGGGTGAAGCCCACGCCGCCGATTCCCGAATGGGAGCGTATCGTGACCGAGATGCAGCTGGTCGCCGCGCAGGCAGTGCACGGCGACCTGAGCATCGATCAGGCCGCGGCGGAGATCGACCGGCGCGCCGACCTGATCCTGGAAAAGCGGCGCTGGATCCTCGACCACGCGAAACCCGCGCCATGACCGCCGGAGGCCACGCATGAATCCACCACGCGCCGCCTGGTTGTTCCTTGCGCCCGCCCTGCTCGTGCTGGGCCTGTTTTTCCTGCTGCCGGTGATCGCCGCGCTGGTGCTCAGCCTCACCGACTACGACCTGTATGCGCTGGCCGACATCCGCAACCTGCGTTTCGTCGCGCTGGGCAATTACTGGGAGCTGCTGCACCGGCCGCTGTTCTGGTCCGCGCTGGGGCACACGCTGTACTTCGTGGTGGTGGGCGTGCCGCTGTCGATCGCGGTTTCGCTCGGCGCCGCGCTGCTGCTCAACTCGCCGCTGGCGCGCTGCAAGCCGTTCTTCCGCACCGCGCTGTTCGCACCGGTGGTGACTACGGTGGTGGCGGTGGCGGTGATCTGGCGCTACCTGTTCAACACCAAGTATGGCCTGGCCAACTACGCGCTGGACGGACTGGGCATCCATCCGGTGGACTGGCTGGGCGATCCGCGCTGGGCGATGCCCACCATCATCCTGTTCGCGGTGTGGAAGAACTTCGGCTACAACATGATCATCTTCCTCGCCGCGCTGCAGGCGATCCCCGCCGACCTGTACGAAGCCGCGCGCATCGACGGCGCCTCGCCCGTGCGCCAGTTCCGCCATATCACGCTGCCGATGCTGGGGCCGACCCTGCTGATGGTGAGCATCCTGACCGTTTCCGGCTACTTCCAGCTGTTCGCCGAACCGTTCGTGATGACCGAAGGCGGCCCGCTGCAGAGCACCACCAGCGTGCTGTACCTGATGTACGAGGAAGGCTTCAAATGGTGGAACCTCGGTTCTGCGTCGGCGGTGGCCTTCCTGCTGTTCCTGATCATGTTCGCGGTGACCGCGCTGATGCTGCGCGTGGCGCGCCGGGGAGGCGAGGCATGAATCCGCGGCTGGCCAAGGCGCTGATCAACGGGCTGCTGATCGGCGGCACCCTGGTGGCGGTGTTCCCGCTGCTGTGGATGCTGTCGGTGTCGTTCATGCGGCCCGGCGAGGCGAGTGCGTTGCCGCCGCCGCTGTGGCCGGCCCACGCCACGCTGGCCAATTATCACGAGCTGTTCGAGCGCGCCGGCATGGGGCGCTACCTGCTCAACAGCCTGGCCATTTCCAGCGCGATCACGCTGCTGTCGCTGGCGTTCAACCTGATGGCGGGCTACGCCTTCGCCAAGCTGCGTTTCGCCGGGCGCGAGCGCTTGTTCCAGATGCTGCTCGGCGGGCTGGTGATTCCCGCGCAGGTGGCGATGCTGCCGCTGTTCCTGCTGCTGAAATACCTGGGCCTGGTGAACAGCTACGCCGCGGTGGTGATGCCGGCGATGGCGACCATCTTCGGCATCTTCCTGGTCCGGCAGTATGCGCGCGGCATTCCGGATGACCTGCTGGAAGCGGCGCGCATCGATGGCGCGGGCGAGCTGCGCATCTTCGCGCAGATCGTGCTGCCGCTGCTCAAGCCCATCATGGTGACCCTGGCGATCTTCACCTTCCTCACCGCATGGAACGATTTCATGTGGCCGCTGATCGCACTGACCGGCCAGGAGCACTACACCTTGCCCATCGCCCTGGCTTCGCTGTCGCGCGAGCACGTGCAGGATTCGGAGCTGATGATGGCCGGCTCGGTGGTGACGGTGCTGCCGGTGCTGGTGCTGTTCCTGGCCTTGCAGCGGTATTACCTGCAGGGGCTGCTGCTCGGCAGCGTGAAAGGGTGATGCGATGAAGTGGCGCGCCTTGCTGCTGTCGTGGGCCTTGCTGGCGCCTGTCGTGCACGCCGCCGAGCGGGCACGCGTCATCGACGACTTCAGCCGGCCGGCCGCCTGGACAGCTGAAGGCACCGACGATATCGGCACGCAATTGCGCGTAGCCGACGGACAGAGCGGCAAGGCCATCTGCCTCGACTTCGATTTTCACGGCGTCTCCGGCGGAGCCGCGCTCAAGCGCGCGCTGCCGATGGACTGGCCGGACAACTTCGCGCTCTCCTTCGACGTGCGCGGCAGCATGCCGCCCAACGACCTGCAGCTGAAGCTGGCCGATGCCAGCGGCGACAATGTCTGGTGGTATCGCCGCGAAGCCTTTCAGCCCGGCGCCGACTGGCAGACCGTGGAAGTGCGCCGCAACCAGGTGGAGTTCGCCTGGGGGCCGACCAAGAACCGCACGCTGCATCGCACCGCCGCGCTCGAATTCACCATCTACGCCGGACAAGGCGGGCGCGGCGAGCTGTGCCTCAGCAACCTGCGCCTGCGCCCGCTGCCGGTGGAACCCGCCGAAACGCCGGCGCCGCGTGCGCAGGCTTCGTCCACGCTCGCCGGCTACGGCGTGCAGCACATGCTGGAAGGCAAGGGCGAGTGGCGCAGCGATCCGTCCGCGGCGGGCGAGCAGAGCATTGCGCTGGACCTTGGCCTTTCGCGTGAATTCGGCGGCCTGCTGCTGCACTGGCTGCCGGGCGCGCAGGCCTCGCACTACGAGGTGGAGCTCTCGGACGACAACACGCACTGGCGCACGGCCACGCAGGTCACCGGCGGCAATGGCGGCGACGATGCGCTGTTTCTGCCGCAAGCACAGGCCCGCTATGTGCGCCTGCGCCTGCTCGAAGGCCCCGGCAAGGCGTATGGGCTGACGCAGCTGGAAGTGAAGGACCGCGCCTGGGGCGCTTCGCCGAACGTGTTCTTCCAGGAAGAAGCCAGGCGCGCGCCGCGCGGCATGTATCCGCGTGGCTTCTCCGGCGAGCAGAGCTACTGGACCCTGCTCGGCACGGATGGCGGCGCGCGCGATTCCGCGCTGATCTCGGAAGATGGTGCGGTGGAAGTGGGCAAGGGCGGCTGGTCGCTGGAACCGATGCTGTTCTCCGGCCGCAACGTGATCGACTGGGCCACCGTGCGCAGCTCGCAGAGCCTGCTTGACGGCTACCTGCCGATCCCCTCGGTGCGCTGGACCGCCGACAGCCTCACCCTCGATACCACCGCCTTCGCCACCGGCGATGCCGCGCACACGCAACTGGTGCTGCGCTACACCCTCACCAACCGCACCGCGCAGCCGCAGCGCGTGACCCTGGCGCTGCTGGCGCGGCCGTTCCAGGTGAATCCGCCGACGCAGTTCCTCAATACGCCCGGCGGCATCCATCGCATCCACGACCTGGCCTGGAACGGCAAGGCGCTCACCGTCAACGACGAGACTCGCGTGGTGCCGCTGCAGGCCGTAGATGGCTTCGTGGCGAGCAGCCATGAAGCCGGACCGTTGCCGGAGCGGCTCGCGCAGGGCGAGCGCCCCGAAGTCACCTCGTTGCATGACGGCGCGGGCTTCCTGCAAGGCGCGCTGCTGTATGCCATCGACCTGCCCGCCCACGGCAGCCGCACGCTCGGTCTGGTGGTGCCACCGCGCGGCGCCGACTTCGCGGCGCCGCGCGCGCCGGAAACCTGGCTGCGCGAACAGCTGCAATACACGGCGTCGGCATGGCGGGAGAAGCTCAACCGCGTGGCGCTGCTGCTGCCGTCGTCGCAGCACGCCATCGCCGACACGGCGCGCAGCGCCCTGGCGCAGATCCTGATGTCGCGCGACGGCCCCGCCCTGCAGCCCGGCACGCGCTCCTACGCGCGCAGCTGGGTGCGCGACGGCGCCATGATGACCGAGGGCCTGGTGCGCAGCGGCCATGCCGAGGCCGCCGCCGACTTCGTGCGCTGGTATGCGCCGCATCAGTTCAGCAGCGGCAAGGTGCCGTGCTGCGTGGATGCGCGCGGTGCCGACCCGGTGCCGGAGAACGACAGCCACGGCGAACTGATCTTCGCCATCGCGCAGCTGTGGCGCTATACGCACGACCGCGCCGCGCTGGAACGGCAATGGCCGGCCGTGCAGCGCGCCATCGCCTATATGGACCGCTTGCGCGAGAGCGAACGCAGCCCCGCCAACCAGACCGAAGAGCGGCGCGCGCTGTATGGCTTGATGCCCGCATCGATCAGCCACGAAGGCTATTCGGCCAAGCCGATGCATTCCTACTGGGACGACTTCTGGGCGCTGCAGGGCTACGACGACGCGGTGCTGCTGGCCAAGGCGCGCGGCGATGAGGCGGCGGCGGCACGGATCGCGCAGGCGCGCGACGTATTCCGCGGCGACCTGAAAGCCTCCATCGACCTGTCTGTGCGCCAGCACCGTATCGACTACCTGCCCGGCGCGGCGGAACTCGGCGACTTCGACGCGACCTCCACCACCATTGCGCTGTCGCCCGGCGACGGCCAGACCTGGCTGCCGCCCGCGCTGCTGGAGCGCACCTTCGAACGCTACTGGCAGGGCTTCGTGGAACGCCGCGACGGCACGCGCGAATGGGAGGACTACACACCGTACGAACTGCGCACCATCGCCAGCTTCGTGCGGCTGGGCTGGCGCGGCCGCATCGGCGAGCTGCTGGCGTTCTTCTTCGCCGACCGGCGTCCGGCCGCGTGGAACCAGTGGGCCGAAGTGGTGGGGCGCGATGCGCGCAAGCCGCGCTTCGTCGGCGATATGCCGCATGCGTGGATTGCTTCGGATTACCTGCGCTCGGCGTACGACTTGTTCGCGTACGAACGACCGCGCGATCAGGCGCTGGTGTTGGCAGCCGGGATTCCGGCCGAATGGCTGAAGGGCGAGGGCATCGGGATCCGGCGTCTGCGCACGCCGTATGGGCAGCTGAGTTACCGCTTGTATGAGCGCGATGGCACGCTTGAGTTGCGCGTGGAGCAAGGACTCGATGTGCCGCCGGGTGGCTTGGTGTTGCCGTGGCCTTATGCGGGCAAGCCGGCCGGCAAGGTCGTAGTCAATGGCACGTCCACGGTGTGGCGGGATGGAGAGCTGGTGATCCGCGCATTGCCTGTCACTGCCGTGATGGCGACGCCCCGGTAAATCGCGTCACTTCGTAGGCTGGGGTGAGCGGCAGCGAACCCCAGCATCAGCATTAGCGCCTGGTCATGTTGGGGTTCGCCTTCGGCTCACCCCAACCTACGCGAAGGGTTCCGGGGCTTAGAACTTGCCGTCGCGGAAATCCGCGATCGCCTGATGAATCTCGGCAGGCGTGTTCATCACGAACGGTCCGTAGCGCGCGACGCTTTCGCCCAGCGGCTTGCCCGCCACCAGCAGCACGCGCGACGGCGCTTCGCGGCCGCCGATGCGCACCGAGCCGCCCTTGGAAAGCACGGCCAGTTCGCTGCGGCTGAGCACGTCGCCGGCCACCTGGGCATCCGCGCCATCGAACACGTAGGCGAAGGCGCTATGGCCTTCCGGCAGCGGCACTTCCAGCTGCGCGCCGGGCTGCAGGGCGATATCGAGATACACCGGCTGCGTGGCGATGCCGGCCACGGGGCCGGCCGCACCGAACACTTCGCCGGCGATGATCTTCACTTCCACGCCGTCCTGCGGATGCACGGTAGGAATGCGCGCCGGGTCGATGTCCTGGTAGCGCGGCTCGGTCAGCTTGTCCTTCGCTGGCAGGTTCACCCACAGCTGGAAGCCCCACATCAGGCCGTTTTCCTGCTGCGGCATTTCCGAATGCAGGATGCCGCGGCCGGCGGTCATCCACTGCACGCTGCCGGGGCCGAGGTCGCCCTGGTTGCCGTGGTTGTCGCCGTGGCGCATATGGCCGGCGAGCATGTAGGTCACCGTTTCGAAGCCGCGGTGCGGATGCTCGGGGAAGCCGGCGAGGTAGTCGTCCGCGCTGTCGGAACGGAATTCGTCCAGCAGCAGGAACGGATCGAGCATGTCCAGGCCGGGCTGGCCGATGATGCGCTTCAGGCGCACGCCCGCGCCATCGGAAGTGTCGGTGCCGCGGATGCGGCGGATGATGCTGCGCTCGCTCATGATGGGACTCCGTAAGGAATGCGCCACATGATGGTTGCGCGGCCGGCCCGGTCCAAGCCGCGCCGCGCGAACGGATTGTTTCCTACGGCGTCAATGCAGCCAGTGGCCGCTGCGGTGCCGCGGCGGCGCCTGGCCGCTGTCCTCGCCGCCGCCCCCGGCGTTGGCGGGGGCGGCCTGGGCCATGGCTTCCATGTCGGCCTCGGTCACCGGGTGCTGCTGCCAGTAATGCTCCACCGCGGACAGCACGGCCGGCAGCTGGGCCAGGCACTCGTCGTATTCGTCGTCGCTGAGTTTTTCGAAATCGGTCTCGGCGCTGAGGATGCCTTCGTCGACCGCCAGCGCCATCACCGGCCCGAGCAGTTCCATCAGCGAAGGGTCGTCGGCCAGGCGCTTTTCCCACAGGCCGGCGCGCAGGTCGATGGCGCGGCTGAAGCCTTCGCACCAGCCCGCGGCGGACAGGGTGGGACCGGTTTCGGTGTCGACTTCGCCCAGGATCGGCTCGTAGGCGTCGACGTCGAGTTCGGCGGCGATGGAGTCGTTGAGCTTGGCCAGCAGCGCCAGCACGCGATTGCCTTCTTCCTCGTCGGCGAAGGGCTCGTGCAGCACTTCCGGCAGCCATTCTTCCGGCAGTACCTGCAGCGGGCCGACCGCCAGCGCGGAGAGCATGCCGTGCACGCCGTCGAGCAGCAGGTCGCCGTCGCCGGAATGGGCGCGGAGATAGCGGTCCAGTTCGTCGAGCTCGTCGTCCGTGAGCGAACTGGGCCAGTCGGTCTTGTTCGTATTCATCAGATATCCAGATCCAGCGTCACCGGCGTATGGTCCGAAGGCCTTTCCCAGCGGCGCGGCGTGCGGTCGATGGCTGCCGCCTTCGCCGCTTGCTTCAGTGCGTCGCCGACCAGGATCAGATCGATGCGCAAACCCATGTTGCGCCGGAACGCTGCCTGGCGGTAGTCCCACCAGCTGAAGTGCCCGGCCTCCTGTTCGAACAGGCGGAAGCTGTCGTGCAGCCCAAGTTCGGTGATCGCCTTGAGCGCGGCGCGCTCCGGCGGCGAGCACAGCACGTCCTCGCCCCAGGCCACCGGGTCGTAGACGTCGCGGTCGTCCGGCGCGATGTTGAAATCGCCCAGCACCACCAGGTGCGGGTGGCGCTGGTGTTCCGCTTCCAGGAAATCGCGCACCTTGGCCAGCCAGTCGAGCTTGTAGGCGTATTTCTCGTCGCCCACCGCCTTGCCGTTGACCACGTACAGGTCCACCACGCGCACGCCGCCGACGGTGGCGGCGAGGATGCGCCGCTGCGGGTCGTCCAGGCCGGGGATGTCGGTGACGACGTCGGTGGGTTCCTCGCGGGCCAGGATGGCCACGCCGTTATAGGTCTTCTGCCCGGAGTACACGGCGCGGTAGCCGGCGGCGGCCAGCTCGTCCACCGGGAACCTGGCGTCCTCCAGCTTGGTTTCCTGCAGCGCGATGACGTCGGCCTTGGCCTCGGCCGCCCACTCGGTGAGCTGCGGCAGGCGGACCTTGAGCGAGTTGACGTTCCAGGAGGCGATTTTCATGCCCGGCATTGTAGGGGGATGCCGCCGCTTCGGCACTCCGCCGGACGCAGGGGAGGCCGGTCCGTGACCGGCCTCCCGCTGTGCTCCTGCTTACAGGTGGCTGAGCACGAAGGCCCGCGCATCCCAGCCGTCGTAGTTGGACAGGCGGCCCCACCCGTTGGTCGCCATCGCATAGACCGACAGGTTCTCGGTGAATCCCGCCACCGTGCAGCCGCCCGTGCAGCCCGGCGCGGGATTGGTCGTCATCAGGTAGCCGACCGAGCGCGTCTCGCTGAAGCTGCCGCCGCCCACCGCACCGCTGTCGGACAGCACGTCGCGCGCGCCGCGCCGGACCAGGAAGCCGTAGGTGGCGAAGCCGTGCGGATGGCTGGCCTGCCACGGCATCGTCACGTTGTCGCCGTCGCTGTGGTAGCCCAGCACGCCGCAGCAATCGTCCGCGCCGGTGCCGCCGACCATCGGCGCGCCGATATGCGCCGAGCAGGGCTCGTTGTTCACGTGCAGGGTGAGCACCATCGTACTGCCTTGCACCAGGCCGGCGCCCAGGCCCAGCTGCGGGTCGCTGGCCTTGATGGTGTGGATGTTGCCGCTGCCATCGACATAGGTGGGCACGTAGTAATCGATGCCCAGCGCGCCGATGTTCACCGGCAGGCCGGCCGCATCGAACAGTTCCAGCCGCAGCTGCACCAGGCCGTCCAGGATCGGCGCACCGCCGAGCGCGGTAGTGGTGTCGAACTTGCCGTTGGCGGTGTCTTCCACCGCGTCGGCCACGCTCCATTGGCCGGCCGGCGGCACCGCGGGCGGGATCTCGAACAGATTGCCTTCGCTGCCGGCCACCTGCGGGCCGAGCGGGTACGCCGTCAGCACCAGGTCGGTGCCGATCATCTGCGCATAGTGGCGGCTGATCGCGGCATTGAGCGGCTTGTACTGGCTGTCCGGCTCGCCGTCGCGCTTCCACGACAGGCGGTAGAACTTCACGCCCAGGCTGTCGCGCAGCGCGTTGTCGAAATCCAGCCGCGGCATCAGCACGCCGCCCCACGGCGCACCGCCGCCGGTGAGGCCGAGGTTGCCGGCATTGCTGCTGCCGGCCAGGGTCTGCGCACTGCCGCGGATATCGTCCAGCGAATGATTGCCGATGGCGGTGAACAGCACCCAGTTGTTGCCGGCGATCACCGGCGCGCACGGGCGGCAGGTCATGGCCAGCGGGTTGGTCACGTGCAAGGTGACTTCGGTGCCGCACTGGTAGTCCCACCAGGTATGGCAGGCGACCGGCGTCGGCGCGTACAGCGTCACCTCGAAGAAGCCGAACAGCCGCTGCTTCACCTTGAAGTACAGGTCCGGCTGGTCCGGATTGCGGAAACCCTTGAAGATAAAGCGCGCGAAATGCCCGCACTCGTCGGTGGCGGCGGTGCCAACCAGCTGCATGGTGACGAAGCGCGGATACAGCCAGCACAGGATCGGCCGGATCAGCTGCGCATGCTCCACCAGCGATTGCTGGAACATCTGCGCGCTGCCGCTCATCGCGGCGAAGCGCAGCTTCTGGTTGCCGGCGGCGGCGTGCAGCGCCTGCAGCGAGGCTTCGTCCACCTGGTGCGCGTTGATCTCCTCCACCGGGCCGGGCCCCGGCAGCGGACGCGGCGGCTGCCGGCCGGCGAGGATCTCGCGCAGATGATCGATCACATACGGCGGCAGCTTCGGCAGCACGATCCACAGCGGGTCGACCTCGTAGATCTCCACCGTGGCGTGGCATACCGGGAAATCCACCGACACGCCGTCGCGCACCACGCGCTTGAGCACCGTGCCCTTGACCAGGCACAGCCCCAGCAGCCAGTAGCGCCAGACATCCGGGAACACCGGGATGCGCAGATCCGGCGCGGTGTCGCCGGGGCGCAGCGTAATGTGGCGCTCGATCGCGCCGCGGCGCAGCAGCTCTTCGAGCGCGGGCGGCTGTTTCTCCTCGGGCGCGGGTCCCAGCACCACGCGCACGGCGGAGGCCTCGCGCGCTACGGGCAGTTCGAGCTTGGTCTCGCCCTTCTCACCCAAGGCCGCGTAGGAGAGCAGGCGGCCGCCATCGCTATAGGCGTAGGCGGCGACGGCGGGACGCTGGTCTGTGCTTTCCGCCTTGAGGAACTCGGCGGCGACGCGAAGCGTGATGAATGCATTGTCTGATTTGGCCATGACAGTAAGGCTCCGAATGGGCGGTAACAGGCGCACGCAGGCGCCGATGGCTGATCGCAGGACGATTCGTAGGACGATCAGGGCCGCTATTCGTAGCCGCGCGCAGCACGCGGAACCATTCGGCAAAGAGAGCTAAATCCAAGCGCTTAGCAGGCTTAGCGCCAAGGCCGTAGGGGAAGGCCCACACATTGCATGCAGGCGCGACCGCGAGGATGAATGCGCCGCGGTGAAAAACATCGACTGGCGCACACGCACACCGCCGTCCCGTGGCGGTGCGCCGCCAGACCCATGCCATTCGATGTAAGGGATCGCTGATGCCGCGCCGAACGTCCCGCGGCGAACCGCGGGACGTTCACATGCGCTCAGCTCAGCCCGTGGCTGCGCAGCAGCGCATCGGGTTCGGGCTTGCGGCCGCGGAAGGCGACGAAACTGTCCAGCGCCGGGCGGCTGGCGCCCACGGCCAGCACCTCGCGGCGGAAGCGCTCGCCGGTGTCGCGGTCGATCACGCTGCCGCCTGCCTGCGCGGCATCCTCGAACGCGCCGAACGCATCGGCGCTGAGCAGCTCCGCCCACAG
The DNA here is from genome assembly GCF_012275375.1 of Dyella sp. SG609. Taxonomy (GTDB): domain Bacteria; phylum Pseudomonadota; class Gammaproteobacteria; order Xanthomonadales; family Rhodanobacteraceae; genus Dyella_D; species Dyella_D marensis. The sequence continues at coordinate 78,477 of NZ_JAAZQJ010000008.1, forward strand.
ATAGCTGTAGTAACCGGCGGCATAACCGCCGGCGAAGATATGCGTGAAGCTGTTGGGGAAGCGCTGCCAGATCGGCGGGTGCAGCACCGCCACCTCGCGCCGCACTTCCTCCAGCACGGCAAGCGGACGCGCACCCTGCGCCGGTTCGTATTCCAGGTGCAGGCGGAAATCGAACATGGCGAATTCCAGCTGGCGCACCAGGAACAGGCCGGCATGGAAATGCCGCGCGGCCAGCATGCGCTGGAACAGTTCTTCCGGCAGCGGCTCGCCGGTCTGCCAGTGGCGCGCGAACAGGTCCAGCGCCTGGCGGTTCCAGCCGAAGTTCTCCATGAACTGGCTGGGCAGTTCCACCGCATCCCATTCCACGCCGTCGATGCCGCCGATCGAAGGCAGCGCGATCTCGGTCAGCAGGTGATGCAGGCCATGGCCGAATTCGTGAAACAGGGTGAGCACGTCGTCGTGGGTGAGCAGGGCCGGGCGGCCCTCGGTCGGCGGCGCGAAGTTGCAGGTGAGGAAGGCCACCGGCAGCTGCTCCTGTGCGCCGTCGCTGAAGCGCGAGCGGCACACGTCCATCCAGGCGCCGCCGCGCTTGCCGGAACGCGCGTAGAGGTCGACATACGCACCGGCGAACACGCGGCCGCCGGCATCGCGCACGTCGTAATAGCGCACGTCCGGATGCCACACGTCGATGCCGTCGCGCGGCGCCAGCGTCACGCCGTACAGGCGCTGCACCAGGCCGAACAGCCCGTCGATCACCGCCGGCAGCGGGAAGTAGGGCTTGAGCTGCTCTTCGTCGAGGTCGTAGCTGCGCTGGCGCAGCTTCTCCGATGCGTAGGCGACGTCCCAGGATTCGAGGTTGTCCAGCTTCAGTTCCTTCGCGGCGAACTCGCGCAGTTCCGCCAGCTCCTGGCGCGCCACCGGACGGGCGCGCTGGGCCAGGTCGTGCAGGAACTCCATCACCTCGGTGGGCGAGGCCGCCATCTTCGTGGCCAGCGATTCCTCCGCCGCATTGGCGAAGCCCAGCAGCTGCGCCGCCTCGTGGCGCAGCGCCACGATGCGCTCGATCCGCGGGCCGTTGTCGAACTTGCCGGCGTGCGGACCCTGGTCCGAAGCGCGCGTCTGGTACGCCCAGTACACGCGCTCGCGCAAGCCGCGGTTGTCGGCGTAGGTCAGCACCGCCTGCACGCTGGGCTGCTTGAGCGTCACCAGATAACCGTCCAGGTTCTGCTCGCGCGCGTACTGGCGCAGCACGGCGCGGCCGGATTCGGGGATGCCGGCGAGGTCGCGCTCGTCGGTGATGTGCTGGTGCCAGGCGTCGGTGGCGTCGAGCACCGCGTTGGAGAACTCGGTGGACAGCTTGCTCAGCTCCACGCCGATCTCGCGGTAGCGCGTGCGCTCCGGTTCTTCCAGCGCCACGCCGGAGAGGCGGAAATCGCGCAACGCATGCTCGACCAGGGTGCGCTCCGGCTGTGCCAGCGCGGCGAACTCCGGCGCGTCGGCCAGCGCCTGCACGGCCTGGTACAGCGCGCGGTTCTGGCCCAGCTCGATGCCGTGCTCGGTGAGTTTTTCCTCGGCCGGACCATAGGCCTCGCGCAGCGCTTCGCTGTCGGCCACCGAATGCAGATGCCCCACCGGCGCCCAGGCGCGCGACACGCGCTGCTCCAGGCGTTCCTGCGCCAGCATCAGGCCGGCGAAATCGCGCGGGCCGCCATCGGCGGTGAGCTGGTCGATGGCGTCGCGGTAGTCGGCCAGCAGTGCATCGATGGCGGGGCCGACGTGCTGCGGCCTGATGCGCGAGAAGGCCGGCAGTTCGCCGCCGTCCAGCAGCGGGTTGTCATGCGCCGGAGCGGCGTGCGCCTGGGTGTCCCGGGCGGTGTTTTCGTGAGCCATGCGTCTCTCCTTGGGAGCGCCAGCGTGGCGACGGGCCTGGGCGAAATCAAGGCCGGACGGGGCGCGCTTACGCCGGGGTGTCATATAGCGCGCCCTACCATGGCCTTTATGCGTCAAACGGATTTCAGCGACCTGTTGCGTCAAAGCGACGTGTTCGGCCACCTCGGCGACGAGGCCCTGGCCGACCTCGCCGACGGCCTGGTCTGGTTCAGCCTTCCCGGCGGCCGGCCGCTGTTCAAGGCGGGCGAGGCGGCCGATGCCATGTACCTGCTGGTCAGCGGCAGCCTGGGCCTGTTCGACGAGGACGAGCCGGCACGCCTGGTGCATCTGGTCTCGGCCGGCGACAGCGTGGGCGAGATCGGCCTGGTCAGCGGCGATGCCCGCCAGCTCACCGTGCGCGCCCTGCGCGACTGCGAACTGCTGCGGCTGGACCGCACGGCTTTCGAAGCACTGGCCGGACGCCATCCGCAGGCCATGCTCGGCATCGCCCGCGTGGCGGTGGCGCGCCTGCAGCGGCGCCTGCGCAAGGAGGAAAGCCCCGGCGTGGCGCGCACCTTCGCCCTGCTGCCGCCGGATGCCGAGGTGCCGGCGCGCACCCTGGCCATGCAGCTGGCGATGGCCCTGGAGGCGTATGGCAGCTGCATCGTGATCGACGGCGAGCAGGGCGCCGGCCGCGGCAGCGACTGGTTCGCCGCGCGCGAGGCGCAGGCCCGCTTCGTCATTTACCTGGACACCCAGGGCGATCCGCTGTGGCGCCAGCGCTGCCTGCGCCAGGCCGACGTGCTGCTGCTGCCGGCCCAGGCCGCGCGGCCGGCGCGGCCGTGGCCGGAAGCGGCGATCCTCGATCCCTCGCGCCTCGGGCACCGCCCGCGCCATCTGATCCTGCTGCAGGCCGGCCGCCAGCCCAGCCTGGGCGCGGCGCAGCGCTGGCGCGCACCGTTCGGCGGCGAACTGCAGCACCACCACGTCGGCGGCCAGGTGGATATCGCACGGCTGGCGCGCCTGGTCAGCGGCAATGCGCGCGGCCTGGTGCTGGCCGGCGGAGGCGCGCGCGGCCTCGCGCATCTGGGCGCGCTGCGCGCGCTGAAGGAAGCCGGCCAGGAATTCGACTGCGTCGGCGGCACCAGCATCGGCGCCATCATCGGCGCCGGCGTCGCCGCCGGCTGGGGCCTGGAGGAAATGACCGAGGTCTACCGCCGCGCCTTCGTGCAAGGCCGCCCGCTCTCGGACTGGACCCTGCCCGTCGTCGCCCTGACCCGCGGCCGCCGCGCCGCCAGCATGCTGCGCCGCGCCTTCGGCGCCCTGGACATCGAAGACCTCAAGCTCCCGTTCTTCTGCATAGCCACCTGCCTGTCCGGCGACGGCATGGTGGTGCGGCGAGCCGGCCCGCTATGGATGTGGCTACGCGCCTCCAGCGCCATCCCCGGCGTCCTGCCCCCCGTACTGCACCGCGGCCGCGTCTACGTCGACGGCGCCCTGGTCGACAACCTCCCCACCGACGTCATGTCCACCGACGGCATCGCCCACATCACCGCCATCGACATCCGCGCCGACATCTCCCTCCTCACTACCGCCGAGGAATACAGCACCCCACCGTGGTGGCGCTTGATGCTGCAGCGCCAAGCAATCCAGCGCCCAGGCCTGGTCTCCACACTGGTGCGCGCGGCGATGGTCAACAGCGAGGGCGCCAGCGAACACCGCCGCGGGTTGGCCGATGTATTGGTGACGCCGCCACTGGAGCATGTGAGCGTGCTCGATTGGGGCGATTGGGAGAGGGCGGTCGAAGCGGGTTATCGCGAGACGATGCGGGTGCTGGAAAATCCATAAGGCCAAGCTCACGCGCGGCCTCCGGTCAGTCACGTCGTGGCGAGCCCGGCCCCTCACCCCGCCCTCTCCCCGGAGGGGAGAGGGAGAAGTGGGGTGGTGTCGCATACAGGAACGAAGAGCAGAAGCCGTCCTCGGTCACTGAAAGTCCTCTCGGCCACGGCACGTTGAAGCAGCCGCTACGTAAACGCACTGTCGTTTCGTGTAGACCCAGGTTAATCAGACTACCGCAGCCGCCCACTGCTCCTTCTAGTCGCGTCGCGAGCCTTGGCTCTCAGGCCATTCTCTCTTTGGTTACTTTCTCTTTGGGCCAGCAAAGAGAAAGTGACCCGGGCGCCGGCAGGCGTCCGGAATGCCCGCTGCATAAGCGGCCAAGTCGCGACAACCACACCTAGTCGCTACTGGATGATTCGCTTCGCTCACCCCTTCGGGGCCGCCCTACGGGCGTTCTTCGCGCTACGCGCTCGTCCGGCCTACGCCGGGATGACAAGCTAGCGCTCAGTCCAACGCGCAAGGACAATGCGCAAATGAGCAACCTCCGTACCTACCGGGGCATAGCCCCCACCCTCGGCGCCCGCGTCTACGTCGACCCCGCCGCCACCATCATCGGCGCAGTCGAACTGGCAGACGACACCTCCATCTGGCCCGGCGCCGTCCTCCGCGGCGACGTCCACCACATCCGCATCGGCCCCCGCAGCAACATCCAGGACGGCAGCATCATCCACGTCACCCACGACGGCCCCTACTCCCCCGGCGGCTTCCCCACCCTGGTCGGCGAAGGCGTCACCATCGGCCACGCCGCCGTCATCCACGCCTGCACCATCGAGGACTACTGCCTCATCGGCATGCACGCCACCGTGCTCGACGGCGCCACCGTGAAGAAGTACGGCTTCGTCGCCGCCGGCGCCGTCATCCCGCCCGGCAAGGTGGTGGGCGAACGCGAACTGTGGGTCGGCAACCCCGCCAGGTGCGTGCGCCAGCTGAGCGACAAGCAGGTCGAGCAGCTGCATTACTCCGCCGACCACTACGTGCGCCTGAAAGACGAGTACCTCGCCGCCGGATGAGCAAGCTGCGCGTCCTGTTCCTGTGCAGCCGCAACCGGCTGCGCAGTCCCACCGCGGAACAGGTGTTCCGCGGCTGGCCCGGTATCGAAGTCGACTCCGCGGGGCTGGCCGCCGACGCCGAAACACCGGTATCGGCCGAACAGATCGACTGGGCCGAACTCATCGTGGTGATGGAGAACGCGCACCGGCGCCGGCTGCAGTCGCGCCATGCGCGGCAGCTCAAGGATAAGCGCGTGGTGGTGCTGGGCATTCCCGACGACTACGCCTTCATGCAGCCCGAACTGGTCGAGCTGCTGCTGCGCAAGGCCGGTCCGCTGCTCAAGTAGGTTGGGGTGAGCCGAAGGCGAACCCCAACGTGGCGACACGCTTGAAGCTGGCGATGTTGGGGTTCGCCTCTGGCTCACCCTAACCTACGGCATAGCTACTGCGCCGGTGCCGAAGACGACGACGTCGCCTGCGACTGGATCACCGCCGCGCGCGCTTCGTCCTCGCGCACCTGGATCTGCCGCTGCGCATCGAGCTTGCCGCCGAGCAGCGCCAGTTTGTAGTTGGTGCCGTCGAATTCGCGCAGCAGGCTCAGCTCGCGCTGCGCCTCGTCGAGATGGTTGTCGTTGATGGCGCGCTCGACGTCGTCCGCGGCCGGCTCGAACAGCTCGTGCAGGCCCGCGGTTGCGGTGGCGTTGTCCGGCTCAAGCTGCAGCGCGCTGAGATAGAACTCGAACGCATTGGCGCCGGCCGGCGCGATCAGCCGCTTCTCGTCCACCGCGCTCCTGGCCAGGCCGAGCATGATGCCTACACCGCTGTCCTGGCCGCCGCTGCTGGCCGCTTCGGCCGGTCCCTTGGCTTGAACGCCCGCACCATCCATGGCGGGCGGGCGCAGGAACGCATACGCGGCGATCGCCGCGGCCGCGAGCAGCGCGATGGAAACCACAAGCAGGCCGCGTCGGGGAAACGCGGCAGGGAACGCACGGGACATGACAGCTGGCCGATGGGATGGAGCGCCCTACACGTGCATTTCACACGGCAGGACGGCGCGCCACGGTAGTCCCGGCAGATGTCAGCGATGTGACGTGCTTGGCAATCGCTTTGTGACGATCAGCGGAAGCCGCCGCCGGTGATGCGGCCGTCCTTGTCCAGCTCGGGAAAGTAGCGGCTGTTGTTGCTGCGCATTTCCATGGTGGTGACCATGTCCGGCGTGACCAGCTGCACGTCGGGGTAGCGCGCATGGAACTGCGCGGGCGTGGGATGCGTGGCGATGAAGGTATCGAACGCCGCCGTGTCGGTGACGAAGCCGGCGACGGGTTTCGCCTCCGTCTTCGCGCCGTCATGCGTCGTGTCATGGCAGGCGCCGGTGGCGATCGCGGCGGCGAGCAGGAACAGGGCGGGCATGGCCTTGCGCATGGCGTGGTTCTCCTGGAAGCAGGCGGCGATTATGCGCCGCGTAGCGCTCTCCGATGGAGTTCACAAATGGAAATCGATGCGCTGGCGCACTTCCATCGGCACCGCGTTGCCGTCGCGCGTACCCGGGGTGAATTGCCAGCGTTCCACCGCGGTGAGCGCGGAACGGTCGAACACGTTGCGCGGCTCGGCGCCGATCACGCCGGCATGGCTGACCGAGCCGTCGGCTTCCACGGTGAAGCGCACGTCGACCCAGCCTTGCCGGCGCGTGCGGCGCGCGTCGTCCGGGTAATACGGTTCGACGCGGCGCTTGAGCACCGGCGAGGTGCTGGCGGCAACAGCAGCCGGCGCGGGTGCGGCCGGATGCGGTGCCGGGTTTTCCGCCGGCGCGGCAGGTGTGGGATGCGCCACCGGCGGCGGTGCATTGTTCGCCACTACCGGCGCCGGCGCGGTGGTTACCGGCGCGGCGGCGGAACGCGCCTGCGCCTTCTGCGCCGCGGCCTGCGCCAGCTGTTCCTCCTTGCGCCGGTGGTCTTCCGCCACCTGCGCCTGGGCCTGCAGCTTGGCGCGCAGGATGGTGAGCGTGTAGTTGGCCGGGTCCGCGCGGGTCAGCAGGTCGATCTCGCGCTGCGCTTCGGCCGCATTGCCTTCGCCGATGGTCTGCTCGGCCGCATTCGCGGCGAACGGGAACAGCTCGCGCAGCGCATCCTGCGCCACCGGATTGGCCGGCTCCTGCTTCAACACGCGCAGATACCACTCCACCGCGTTGTCGCCGGCCGGCGCCAGCAGGCGTTGCTGCGCCACCGAGGCGCGGGCGCGCTTGAGCAGGTCGGCCACGCCGCCGGGCGCGCCTTCGCGATGGATTTCGCCGGTGTCGGCGGCGGCGGTATCGGCCACGATCGGCACGTCGCGGTTGGCGTGCAGCACCCAGGCGATCACGCCGCCGGCGCCGGCCAGCAGCACGACGAGAATCAGCAGGGCGTAGCGGGTCGCACCCGCGGTGCGGCGGGAAGAGTCGAGCTTTGACATGGCGGCTTCGGCGTGGGGAGACGCGGGGCGCGCCAGCTTAGGGAGGCGATATTGCGGAGATGTTGCCCGCAAAAAGCAAGCTGCAGATCAGGAGGCGCGCGCCGCCGGAGAGCGGCGCGCGCCGGTTCCTTACCAGAGCACCTGCAGGTTGCGGCTGTCGGGCGAGCCGTCCGGATGGGCGATCCACCACACCCGGTTCTGGCCGCCGGGGCAGCCGGTGCCGGAGGCATAGCTGGCGAGCGCGCCGGTGTCGGTGGCGAGGTCCACGCGATAGCAGCTGCCGTAGCTGTCGCGGAAGCTGTAGCCCTGCGTGCTGTGCTGGCCGGTATGGCTGGTGAGCGCACCGCTGGCGTCGAAGTTGAGCGTGTCGCCGGTGTCGATGGTGTTGCTCAAGTCAGCCGCATAGGTGGGGAAGCCCAGCCAGCGGCGTTCGGCGTGGCTGGTCAGGCCTTGATGCACGGTGCTGGCCGCGCTGAGGCTGCCGTCGGTGGCCAGCACCTGGTTGTAGTCCACGCGCAGCGGATACGAAGCCTGCTGGCGCGACTCCACCGTGAGCAGCGGCCCGATCCGGCTGCGGCTGACGCTGTCCACGCTGGTCACCTGCGCGGAGATCTGGTGGAAGGTCGATGCGTTGATGACGAAGCTCTGCGTGTCGTCGAAGCCCACCGTCTGCGCCACCGTGCTCACCACGCGACCGCTGGAGGTGGTGGTGTAGCCCTCGATCACGAACTGGCGCGAGAGCTTGGTGGTGATGTCGCCTGTCAGGTTGCCGCTGGCGTCGGTGACCAGGGTGTCGCCGATGGCTGGTGTCGGCGCCTGGCCCACCAGCGTGTTGCGCGTGACATGGCCGGTCACTTGCTTGGCATGCGGATCGCGATACACCAGCAGCGCCGCGGTGGCGGAGAAGTAACCGTGCGCACCGGCCACGTTGACCGCCACTTCGTGCGGCGTGCCGTCGCTGAGCTGGCCGGCGAACGGCGTGAGGTCCACGCGGTAGGGCATGAAGTTCAGCGTCTGCACGCCGGGCGTCGGGCGCCACATGTAAGGATCGATGCCGCCGGTGTAGATCCACGGATAGATCGGGGCCACGCCGGCCGGCTGGCCGTCGATGCTGATTTCGGCTTCGCGGAAATTGCCGCCGCCGCATTCCTGCGTCTGCGCGGCGTACTGGTCCGGCACGCAGGTGTACCAGAACTCATCGCCGCTCTGGCTTTGCGCGAACACGTCCAGGTAGGCGCGCACCACGTTGCGCGGCAGCGTGAGCGTCTTGGCCAGCTTGTCGGTCGGCGTATTGAGCGTGGTGGTATTGCCGATCGGGTCGGCGCCGAGCGGATACACCGCATCCGGCACCGGCGCGGCCGGCGCGATCAGCGAGGCGGGATAGAACAGGAGGCGCGCGCTGCCGTGGATCACGCCGGTGTAAGTGTCGTTGACGACGTTGCCGATCACCGCCTGGCCCTTGCCGGGGCTGCGCAGCAAGGCGTCGTAGTCGGTGAGGTCGCGCTCCACGTGCCAGCTCGGCGACACCGTGGCCGAGGGTTCCTGGGTGGTGCCGAAGTAGATGTTCACGCCGCCCAGCCACAGATTGGCGGTGCGGTCGAACTGGCGTCCGGCGGTGACCGAGAAATCCGCTTCCAGCACCACCTTCGACCACTTGCCCGCGCAGCCGGCGGGCGGCGCGTAGTCGTAGGGGCGCGCACTGAAGTCGTTGAAGACGTCATCGTTGAACAACTGCACCACGCACCGCGTGCCCGGCGGGCGGGGCACGGCCGGATCGGCCACCACTACGCCCTTCGCACCGATTGGCGGGTCTCCCGCCGCCGCGTGCGCCGCGGCCATGCTCCCGAACATGGCAAACAGTCCGACGGCGATCGCCGGACCGAGACGTACGGAAACCTTCGACGACATGATGCTCTCTCCCCGCATGATGTGGTTCCCCCTGGTCGGAGAACGCTAGCACGCGAAGCTTCGCAGGAGCTTGCGGGAGTCGCTATTTGGACGTCTAAATGATTTTTTGAACGTCCAAGCGGCGCGCTTCCATCGAAGCTGTTCCATCGGCGTTACGCTGTGGCCGCTTCCGTCGCCGCCAGATAGCGCAAGGCATGCGCGCTGCCGCCGCCGCACATCGCCGCTTCTGGCCGCAGCCGCGAGCACACCGCCGGTCGTTCGGGCCGACCGAAGATGGCGCAGCGGTTGTCCCCGGTGAGCTGGATGCAGCGCACCCCGGCCGGCTTGCCCTGGGGCATGCCGGGGATCGGCGAGCTGATCGACGGCGCGATGCAACAGGCGCCGCAGCCGGGGCGGCAGGCCAGGCTCATGGCTCAGCCGTACTGGCGGCGCAGTTCGTCGTGCACCGGGTCGGTGTCGGGGCGCTTGCCGTGCCACAGCTCGAACGCGTCGGCCGCGGTTTCCACCAGCATGCCGAGGCCGTCGAAGGCATGCAGCGCGTTGGCCGCACGGGCCCAGGCGATGAAGTTGGCGGCGGCCTTGCCGTAGGAGAGGTCGTAGCAGGTGGCGCGGTTGCCGACGAAGCCGAACGGCAGGTCCAGCGGCTTGCCCAGCACGCCGGCCGAGGTGGCGTTGATGATCAGGTCGAAGCTGCCGATGTCGTCCAGGTCTTCCCAGTAGCGGGTATGCGCGCGCGCCGGCTCGCCGATGGCGTCGGCCAGCGCGTCGGCGGTTTCCGGCGTGCGGTTGACGATGGTCAGCGTGCGCACGCCGGCATCCAGCAGCGACCAGGCCACGCCGCGCGCGGCGCCGCCGGCGCCCAGCAGCAGGGCGTCGTGGCCGCGCAGGTCCATGCGGTGGCGCTCGGTGAGGTCGCGCACCAGGCCGGCGCCGTCGGTGTTGTGCGCGGCATTGCGGCCGTCCGGCAACGGGGTGAGCACGTTGGCGGTGCCGGCGCGCATGGCCGCTTCGCTGCGCTCGTCGGCCAGCGCGAACGCGGCGGCCTTGTGCGGCAAGGTGACGTTGGCGCCGCGGCCTCCCTCGGCGAAGAAGCGCCGCGCGGCGGCGGCGAATTCGGCCGGCGCGGCATCGATGGTGCGGTACTCCAGCGCGATGCCGAACTGCCGCGCGAAGGCCTGGTGGATCTGCGGCGACAGGGAGTGGGCGATCGGGTGGCCGAAGACGGCGAACTGCGCTGCGCTCATCGAATGCTCCTTGGAAGGGATGGCAGCCCGACATTGTAAGCCCCTCTCCCACCGGGAGAGGGGTTGGGGTGAGGGTACGGGCGGAGCGCAAGAGTGATGTGCTTCGCTCCGGCCGGACCCTCATCCGGCTGCCGCCACCTTCCTCGCTCCTCACAGCCGGGCACATCCCTGTGCCCTCCCCGCGTGCTCCCAGGGGGAGAAGGATTCGTCCTTGGGAGGTAATTGCAACGGTCGCAGGCTATGAGATGGGCCACGCGCAAACTCACTCCATCGACCACGACGGACCGCCGCCATGCGCACGCAGACCTCCGATGCCGCCCGCCACCACCGCCTCGCCGCCGGCGCCCTGCTGTGGCTGCTGGCCGGCGCCGTGCTGCTGCTGACCACCCTGGTGCCGGCGCGCACCGATCTGCTCGGCTGGACGCCGGCGTTCTGGCTGCTGGGTGCGCCGCTGGCCCTGCTGCTGGTGCTGGAACCGCGCCTGCCGCGCGACCTGCTCGCGCTGGCGCTGCGTCGCCGGCCGCGGGCGCGTCAGGCCGTGTGGCACTGATCGAAACGGCTTCCGCTTGGCAGTGGAGCTTTGGCGCACGGGATGTGCGCCTGAAGGGACGCGATGGCAGTCGCCAGGGTTGGCGGTGCACCTGTCGTCGCGGCGCAGGGAATGGCGCCTCGAGCCCCGGTGATCCAGGAAGGACACCGGGGCGGCCCGACCTCAGTCGGCGATGCCTAAGCGCTTGCGCTCCATGCGCCGCAGGAACTCCTGCATGATGCGCAGGTACAGGTCCTCGCCCAGGTACGCATCTTCGACGCCCGCATCGATTGACGGGTTGTCGTTCACCTCGATCACCACCGGCTTGCCGTCGACCTGCTTGAGGTCCACGCCGTAGAGGCCGTCGCCGATGCCCTGGGTTGCCTTCAGCGCGAGCTTGACCACGTCGCTGGGCGCGTCACGCACGGGGATGGTCTCGAAGCCGCCGGACTTGTCCGTGCCCTTGGCGCCGTGGTTGTAGATCTGCCAGTGGCCGCGCGACATGTAGTACTTGCAGGCGTACAGCGCCTCGCGGTTGAGCACGCCGATACGCCAGTCGAATTCGGTGTAGAGGAATTCCTGCGCCAGCAGCAGCGAGCTGTGCTGGAACAGTTCGCCAGCGGCCTTCTCCAGCGCCCGCTCGTCCTCCACCTTCATCACGCCGCGCGAGAAGGAACCGTCCGGGATCTTCAGCACCAGCGGATAGCCCAGGCGCGCGGCGATCTCCTTCATGCCCTTGGCGTCTTCGCGGTACAGGATCTCGGTCTTGGGCACCGCCAGCTTGCGCGACACCATCAGGTCGTTGAGGTAGATCTTGTTGGTGCAGCGAAGAATGGAGCTGGGGTCGTCCATCACCACCATGCCCTCGCGCTCGGCGCGGTGGGCGAAGCGGTAGGTGTGGTTGTCGCTGGCGGTGGTCTCGCGGATGAACAGGCCGTCGTACTCGGCCAGGCGCTGGTAGTCGTCCTTGCCGATCGGGTCGACCTCGATGCCCAGTTCCTTGCCGGCCTGGATGAAGGACTTCAGCGCCTTCTTGTTCGAAGGCGGCATCGACTCGTTCGGGTCCACCAGCATGGCGATGTCGTAGCGGTAGCGCTTGCGCGCGCGCGGCTTGCGCCACAGCTTCTTGGAGAAGCGGTCCAGCGCCTCGGCGAAGGCGTCTTCCTGGGCATCGTCCAGGCTGTGCAGGCCCACCGGCTTGATCGAGCTCACCTGCCACACGCGGTCGCGCTCGAACTCGATGCGCAGCAGCGGGCAGGGGAACAGTTCGAACACCTGGCGCGCCAGGTCCTGCAGCGCGGTGTAGGCGGTCTCGCCGAAGTACACCAGGATGCCGAAGTCGGTGGTGTCGCGCCCGCCGGCGGGCAGGAAGTGGGTGAGCTTCTGGTTGAGGTCTTCGATGTCCAGGCCGTACAGCGAGCGGCGGCGCAGGTCGTTCACCGTGCGCACCGAGGGCATCACCTTGTGGCCGCGCGCCTCGCCCAGCAGCGACACGTAGTAGCCGGTGCCCAGGTACTTGTAGCTGCGGCAGAGGTTGATCACCTGCGTGCGTTCGTCGTCGGTGGAGACCGGCTCGCGCAGGTAGTCCATCGCCGTGACCACGTCGACGGACGGATAGTAGGAACTCCAGTCGGAGGCTTTCTCGACGACGATGACGAGCCGGGCCATGGCACCTTGGGCTTGGGCAGACGAGGGTGTCGTCTCGTCGATGGAACGGGGCGGCACGGAGCGCGCAGTTTCGCACAGGCCGGAGCGTGCACAAGGGAGCGGGATGACTCTCGTCTAAACGCCGCCGCGCCGGCCATGACGCACGGGCGATTGCGAGGCGACCGCCACGGGACTAGAGTGCCGCGCTTCGTTTCGTCCCTCCGCCCCTCGCCGCCGCGTTACCGCCGCACCGGAATCCACCGCCGATGACCCCCATGCCCGCGACCGCCGCCGTGCGTGTGCGACGTGCCGAGCTTTCCGACCTGGACGACCTGGTCGCGCTGGAGGAGCAGAGCTTCGCCGGCGACCGCCTGAGCCGTGCCCAGTACCGCCGCCACCTGGACAGCGAAAGCGCGCAGGTGCTGGTGGCCAGCGCCAATCACCGGCGTTTCCTCGGCACCGCGGTGGTGTTCTTCCGCAAGGGCAGCAAGGTGGCGCGGCTGTATTCCATCGCTACCCGGGCCGAGGCGCGCGGCAAGGGCGTGGGCTCGGCGCTGATCGAGGCGGCCGAGCTGGCGGCCCGGCGCAAGCGCCGGCATGCGCTGCGGCTGGAAGTACGCACGGACAACCACGCGGCGATCCGCCTGTACGAGCGGCTGGGCTACGCACGCATCGGCCATTACGCGAGTTATTACGAAGACGGCGCCGATGCGTGGCGCTACGAGAAAGCGCTCGGCTGAAGCTGCGGCGGCGGCTCAGCCGCCGAACGGCTGGCCGAGCCGGCGCTCCGTCGCCTCGTCCGGCCGCGCCACCAGCGCGCCGGTGCGCATCAGGCTCACGCTGTAATGTCCTTCGTCGACCAGCGGCAGGAAGGCGCCGCTGCCGAACACGGTGTCCACGCCCGGCAGCCAGTGCGGCAGGTCGAAGGCGCCGGCCTGGTCGAAGCCGATCACCGTGCGCGGCGCCTGCGCTTCCTGCTGCGCGTCGTCGTAGCGGCCGCTGAGGCGGTCCAGCCGGTACAGCGGCGGCAGGCCGGCCAGCAGGGCCGGCGTCTTCCACTTCAGCACCACCGCTTCCACGCGCCACGCATCGCCAGCCAGCTGCACCTGGCGCGTGCTGCCGTCGGGCCAGCGCAGGGTGAGCGCCCAGCGCTGCGGCGACAGGATGCGCGCGTCGATATCCACCACCGGCGCTTCCTCGGACAGCAGGCGATAGCCGCGCAGGCTCCAGCCCATGCCGGCCAGCAGCAGGGTGAGCGCGAAACCCGCCAGCAGCAGCAGGCTGCGCAGCGCGGCGGCGGCGCGCTGGCGCGCCTGCAGGCGTGCGCGCAAGGCGATCAGCTGGGCCAGGGCGAACAGCAGGGCGATCGCGGCAAGCGCCAGCAGGATCGTGCTGGGCAGGCGCAGCAGCGTGGTCCAGTCCTGCGTGTTCCAGTCCATCGTCGTTCGGATCTCTCGGTGCCGCGGTGCGGCCGGTGCGCGCATGATAGCGAGTCGCGCCGGCCGCTCCGTGCGGCGGCGTGCGCGGTGCGTCATGGAATGCGGACGCGGACGGTTCATGCAGCCCGGCGGCTGCGCCTCGCTATACTGCCGCGGACTCCGTAGGAACCCACCCCCATGCGCCGATCCATCCTGCTGCTTCCGCTGCTCTGCGTCGCCGCCGCCGCGCTTTCGGGCTGCGGCAACAAGGGCCCGCTGTACATGCCGCCGCCGAAGCCGGCGCCCGCACCGGCCAATACCGTGCCGCCGCAGCCCACGCAGACGCCCACCACCATGCCGCCGGCCCCGGCCGCCAGCGCGGCGCAGCCGGCTTCGCACTGAGGCAAGCGATGACGCTGCGTTTTTCCAAGATGCACGGCATCGGCAACGACTTCGCCATGGTCGATGCCCGCGCGGCCGGCTTTGCGCTGGACGCCGAGGAAATCCGCGCCATGGCCGACCGCCATGGCGGCGTGGGCTTCGACCAGCTGATCAGCATCGAGGCGCCGCGCGATCCGTCCTGCCGCTTCTATTACGGCATCTGGAACGCCGACGGCACGCCCTCGGGCCAGTGCGGCAACGGCGTGCGCTGCGTGGCCGCCTGGCTGCACCGCGCGGGCGAGTTGCCGCTGGGCGAGACGGTGCGGCTGGAAAGCCCGTCCGGTCCGGTCGCGGTGCGCCTGCTGGCGGCGGACCGCGTCACGGTGGACATGGGCGAGCCGGCCTTCGCACCGGCGCAGATTCCCTTCGATGCCGCCGCACCGTCCGAACGCTACACGCTGGACACCGACGGCCACACGCTGGAGATCGGCGCCGTGTCGATGGGCAATCCGCACGCGGTGGTGGCGGTGGACGACCTGGGCGCGCCCGAGCTGTACCGCCTGGGTCCAGCGCTCACCGCGCATCCGCGTTTCAAGCAAGGCGTCAACGCCGGCTTCGTGCGCATCGTGGACCGCGCCCATCTGCGCCTGCGCGTGCACGAGCGCGGCAGCGGCTGGACGCGCGCCTGCGGCACCGGCGCCTGCGCCGCGATGGCGGTGCTGCGCCAGCGCGGCGAAGTGGACGACAGCGTGCAGGTGGACCTGCCCGGCGGCCGCCTGCAGATCGATTGGCAAGGGCCCGGCCACACCTTGTGGATGACCGGGCCGGCCGCCTTCGCGTTCGAAGGCGAATGGCTGGGCGGGGCGCATTGAAGCGCCGCCCGGGGCAGCACACACTCCGGACCGGGCAGCGAACCGGCCGCACCGGTTGACGAGGTACCCGCGCATGACCGACACCGCTCTGGACGACACCCTCACGGCCAACGAGGTGGCGGCCTATCTGCGCCGCCATCCGGGCTTCCTCAATGAATTCCCCGAACTGGCCGGGCAGCTGGAACTGCCGCGCGAGCAGGGCCAGGTCGCCTCGCTGGCGGCCTACCAGACGCAGAACCTGCGCGAGAAGAATGCCGAGCTGGAACGCCGGCTGGCGGAGCTGACCCGCATCGCGGCCGAGAACGAGCGGCTGATGCAGCGCATCCACGAGCTCAACGTCGCCGTGCTGCGCGCCGGCACGCCGGCCGTGGCCGCGCGCAGCGTGATCGCGCGGCTGGCCGAGGATTTCCAGACCGACCAGGTGCGCCTGCTGGTGTACGACCTGGAGCTGCCGCCGGCGGACTGGCTGGTGCGCGCGCCCGGCGGCCCGAAGGCGCTGCCGGAATTCGCCGAGTTCTTCGCCCATCACGAACCGGTCGCCGGCCGCCTTTCCGCCGAACGCCTGTACCGCCTGTTCGGCGACGAAGCGCCGCAGATCCACTCGTCCGCGCTGATGCCGCTGGACGGCCTGGGCATGCTGGCGATCGGCAGCCGCGATCAGGACCGCTTCCAACCCGGCATGGGCACGGTGTTCCTGAAGATGATCGCCGCCACCGTGACCGCCGCCCTGCAACGCTCGCGGGACGGCGCCTGAGCATGGACCCGCGCGGCCAGGTCGAGGCCTGGCTCGCCCGCCTCGCCGGCGAGCGCAAGGCCTCGCCGCATACGGTGGATGGCTACCGGCGGGATCTCGACAAGCTGCTGCGCTGGATGGAAGCCCAGCAGATCGATGCGTTCTCGCGCCTGGATGCGCACCGCATGCGCGGCTTCGTCGCCGCCGAGCATCGCGCCGGCCTTGCGCCGAAGAGCCTGCAGCGCCTGTTGTCGTCCTGCCGCAGCCTGTTCCGCCAGCTGCGGCGCGAGGGCCTGCTCGACAACGATCCGGTGGCCGGCGTGCGCGGCCCGAAGGTGCACCGCAAGCTGCCGCAGGTGCTGGACGTGGACGAAGCCACCACGCTGGTGGAATCGGGCGGCGACGGCGCGCTGGGCGTGCGCGATCGCGCGATGCTGGAACTGTTCTATTCCTCGGGCCTGCGCCTTTCCGAACTGGTCGGGCTGCGCTGGCTGGACCTGGACCTGGAAGCCGGCGAGGTGCGCGTGCTCGGCAAGGGCAGCAAGACGCGCATCGTGCCGGTGGGTCGGCATGCGGTGACGGCCTTGCGTGCATTGGGCGAGACCGGGCAGAAGACGCCGGAATCCCCGGTGTTCCGCGGCCGCGGCGGTGCGCCGATCAGTCCGCGCACGGTGCAGGCGCGCCTGAAGCAGCTGGCGCTTGCGCAAGGTTTCGCCAAGCGCGTGCACCCGCATCTGCTGCGCCATACCTTCGCCAGCCACATGCTGGAATCCTCCGGCGACCTGCGCGCCGTGCAGGAACTGCTCGGCCACGCCGACATCGCCACCACGCAGATCTACACCCACCTGGATTTCCAGCACCTGGCCAAGGTGTACGACGCGGCGCATCCACGGGCGAAGCGCAAAGGGTAGGTTGGGGTGAGCCGCGGGCGAACCCCGACGTCGCGGCCTTCAGCCATTCCGCATTGTTGGGGTTCGCCTGTGGCTCACCCCAACCTACGACGCGGCGCTGGAGCCAAAAAAAAGACCACCGGCCAGCGGTGGTCAAAGGGGAGAGCCGCCACGGCGATCTTCCGCCGCCGTGGCGCTCGCGGTTGCGCGTTTACAGGCTGAAGTCGTAGCGGGCGCCGAACTGGATGTAGCGCGGCGTCTGGTACGACAGGGGCTGGGTGTAGCTGAGGTTGGGCGCGCCGCTGCCGGTTTCGCCCGACTCGTTGATGCTCTGCACCGTCTGCTTGTCGAACACGTTGACCACGGTGGCGCTGAAGGTCAGGTTGTTCCTGGCGAACGACGGCGCGTACTGCACGCCCAGATCCAGGCGGTACGTCCACGGCAGGCGGCCCTGGCTGCCGCGCGGCGTCGGCTGGCCCTTGCAGTAGAAGTACGAGGCGCCGTAGTTCATGTCGGCCGGGATGTCGCCCGGGTACACGCCGATGCAGTTCTTCGGACGGCCCGACTGGATCAGCACGTTGGCGCTGACCAGCCACTCGGGGTTGATCTGGTAGTAGCCGTAGGCACGGACCTGGTGCGTGCGGTCGTTGGCCTCGGGGCCGTTCGAGCCGATCATCAGCTCCTTGTGGTCCCAGTCCTGCGTCACGGACGGATCGAGCTGGCCGATGTCGGACTTGAGCAGGCCTTCGGAGTTGCCGTAGCTGCGCGAGAAGGTGTAGTCGAGGCGGCCGTACCACTTGCCGTCGAAGCGATGCTCCAGGTAGGCGTCGAGCGCGTAGTACTTGCGCTTGGCTTCCGGCAGGCCGATGTCGTTCTTGCTGAGCTTGATGTCTTCCAGCTTGCCGTCGCCGTCGAGGTCGATCAGGAAGCGGTTGGACGCGCCCGGGTTGATGATGTAGCAGGCCGGCGACGGATCGGCGTAGTTCACGCCGTGGTCGGCGGCCCACTTGATGAACGGGCGGTCGTCGCACCAGTCGTCGATGATGCTGCGCAGCTTGCGGTAGCGCACCTTGGCGCCGAAGGTCCAATGGTCGGCGAACTGCTGGTCGAAGCCCAGGATGTACTCGTCCTGGTAGTAGGCCTTGAGGTTCTGCGCCGAGATCGAGCGCGGGTCGGGCGGGGTACCGTCGGCACCGTTGGCGTAGACCACGTTTTCGATCGGATGCCAGTTCGGCGGCGTGCCGTTGGTGTTGACCGCGCCGTCGTAGGTGCCCCACTGGGTTTCGTACAGCGAGCCGGACGCGCCGCGCACAGCGACGTTGTTCGGGATCGCCAGGTGGTAGCGGCCGGCGTTGGCGTAGATCTTCAGGCTGGAATCGCCCATCACGTCCCACGACAGGCCCAGGCGCGGCGCCAGCTGGTGGCGCTGCTTGGCGAACACGTCGTTGTCGGCGTTGAGGTTCTCGAACTGCTCGTTGCGCAGGCCCACATAGGCCAGCCAACGGTCGGTCACCTGCCAGTGGTCTTCGAGGTACTGCGCCTGCTGGCGCACCTTGGCCTGGCCGATGGCGCGGAACACATAGCGCTCGACGATGCCGGTGTGGCCCGGCGGCACCGCCAGGTTGCCGCGCGATTCGATCACGCCGCTGGCCGGGTTGTCGTAATAGAACCAGCCCACGCCGCCGGAGGTGTCCGAACCGTTGAGCGAGGTGACGTTGTAGTGGTCGACACCGGCGCGCAGGTCGTGGCTGCCCAGGCGGTATTCCAGGTTCAGATGCCAGCCGTTGGTTTCGTCGTACGCGCCCGGCGCGGCGATGCCGCTGGAGATGTTGCAGCCCTGCAGGCGCTGCGACGGCGGCACGCTGTCGCGGTTGTCCTGGAAGTACGTGCAGCTGGAACCGGAGGTGAGGTCGACGTGGTCGGTGCGCTCCTTGCCGTACAGCGCATCCACCGTGAGGTTGTCGGTGATGTAGCCGGTGTAGCGGCCCACGTAGACCTGGCCGCCCGGCGAGGAGCCGGCCGTGCCCTGGTTCTTCTGGCTGCGCCAGCCCTTGTGGTTGTACTGGATGTCGTTGACGCCGTCGTAGACGAACTGGTCGGCGTAGGTGGACGCGGTGTCGCTCAGGCCGGTCAACTCGATGATGTGGTTGTCGGTGATGTTCCAGTCGACCTTGGCCAGCCAGCGGTTGGTCTTGTTGGTGTTGTACGAGCGGGTGGTGTTCTTGCTGAGCGAGTAGGTGTCGTTCTCCGACTTGATGCGCTCGGCGGCGCCGAAGAAGAACAGCTTGTCCTGGATCAGCGCACCGCCCAGGTAGGCGGCATAGGTGGTTTCCCACAGCTTGGCCGAGTGCTTGTCGCGGCCGGTGATCTGCGCGCCGTCGCCGGGGCGGTAGGTGGGCTGCTCGGTCTCGCGCAGGCCGGCGGGCGTGTACAGCACCTGCATGCCGCCCTTCCATTCGTTGGTGCCGCGCTTGGTCACGATGTTGACCACGCCGCCGGTCGAGCGGCCGTACTCGGCGCCGTAGCCGCCGGTGAACACCTGTTCCTGTTCGATCGAGTTGAACGGCAGGCTGGTGGCGCCCAGGCCGGTGAGCGGATTGGTCACCGGGAAGCCGTTGACGTAGTACTGGTTCTCCGCCGCGGACGAACCGCCCAGCGAAACGGCATTGCCGTAGCGCGAGTCGGCATTCACCGCACCCGGCGCCAGCAGCACCGCGGCGTTCACCGTCTGCGGCATCGGCAGGCGGCGCAGCTGTTCGGCATTGAGCACGGTGCGCGTGTCCACCGAGGACACGTCGATGGCCGGCACGGCGCTGGCCACCACGCTCACGCCTTCAAGATTCCTGGCGCCGCTGCCGGCGGTGGCGGCCGCGCCGAAGGTCACTTCGGTACTGGTGCCGACGTTGACCTGGACGGCGTCGCGGCTGTCCACGGTCTGGCCGTTGCGCTGCACGGTCACTTTGTACACGCCCACCGGCAGCGAACCGGCGCGATAGCGGCCGTCCGCATCCACCGCGACGTCGCGGCTGATGCCGGTGGAAGGATTCTCGACATGCACCGTGGTACCCGGTGCGGCTTCGGTGCGGCCGAAGATGGCACCGGAGGCATTGGACTGCGCCAAGGCGGCGGTACCGACGAAACAGCTGCCCAGAGCCAGGGCCAGCACGCTCAGACGCAGCGGACCGCCCAACGATCTCCTGCTCGAATTGCTACTGCTCGACATTGGTTGTGATCTCCCCATGACACCCCTTGCGGGGCGGACCCGGCCCACCCACGCGGGCGGAAAAACCGGACTTCGAGGGGTCGCTCCCATGCAGCCGGACGCGAGCGGGACGATCACTGCCTTTTGAAATCAGTCTCTTACGAATTTGAATCGATCTAAATTCCGAACTACAGAATATGGATCGATCCAAATTCCAAGCCAGATCTTTTCGGCATGACTGCCCGGTTCGCTGCGGCGATGTGAGGCTTCTCGCACGGCCCTGCTGGGCCGTTTCCCCGTGAGACGCCTTCCTCCCTCTCGCCCGCCACAAGTTCATGCGGCGGAACCCCTCTTCCCGCAGTAAAAAGCGTGTGAAGGCTGCTGTCAATCGCAAAAAGTCCGAATTCCCATGCTGCGTAGCAGCAATCTCTTGCGCCGCGGCCGCCGGTGGCGGACGTCATGGACTTGGGTTTGGGCCGCGCTCTCCCCACATCCTGTGCTCCGCATCCGAGGCAGCTCCCCATGGAATCGTTCCACGCCACCACCATCGTTTCGGTCCGCCGCAATGGCCGCGTCGTGATCGGCGGCGACGGCCAGGTCACCCTGGGCAATACGGTGATGAAGGCCAATGCGCGCAAGATCCGCCGCCTCGGCAAGGGCGACGTGCTGGCCGGTTTCGCCGGCGCCACCGCCGACGCCTTCACCCTGTTCGAGCTGTTCGAGGAAAAGCTGGCCAAGCACAGCGGCAACCTCACCCGCGCCGCGGTGGAAATGGCCAAGGAATGGCGCACCGACCGCCGCCTGGGCCGCCTGGAAGCCATGCTTTCGGTGGCCGACCGCGACGCCTCGCTGCTGATCTCCGGCAACGGCGACGTGCTCGAACCCGAACACGGCCTGATCGCGATCGGTTCCGGCGGCCCCTATGCGCAGTCCGCGGCGCTGGCGCTGCTGGAGAACACCGAGCTGGACGCGCGGCAGATCGTCGAGCGCGCGCTGAAGATCGCCGGCGACATCTGCATCTATACCAACCACAACACGACGATCGAAGAGCTGTGACGTCTGCGGGGAACGGGGAACAGGGAACGGGAGCCCGTTCGCTGTTGCTTCGCTACCCGTTTCCCTGATCCCCGGTCCCCGTTCCCCGAGCAAAAGCCATGTCCGAACTCACTCCCCGCGAAATCGTCAACGAACTCGACCGCTACATCATCGGCCAGCACGACGCCAAGCGCGCCGTGGCGATCGCGCTGCGCAACCGCTGGCGCCGCATGCAGCTGGAGCCGAACCTGCGCGACGAAGTGACGCCGAAGAACATCCTGATGATCGGCCCCACCGGCGTGGGCAAGACCGAGATCGCGCGCCGCCTGGCCAGCCTGGCCAATGCGCCGTTCGTGAAGGTGGAAGCGACCAAGTTCACCGAGGTCGGCTATGTCGGCAAAGATGTGGAATCGATCGTCCGCGACCTGGCCGACGTGTCCTACAAGCTCACCCGCGAGCAGGCGGTCAAGCGCGTGCGTTCGCAGGCGGAAGACCGCGCCGAGGACCGCATCCTCGACGCCCTGCTGCCGCGCCGCCAGTCGCCCACCGACTGGTCGCAGGACCACGAGCAGGCGCCGGCGATCGAGAACGATACTCGCCAGAAGCTGCGCAAGCAGCTGCGCGAAGGCGCGCTGGACGAGCGCGAGATCGAGCTGGATTTCGCCATGAACGTGGGCGTGGAGATCATGTCGCCGCCCGGCATGGAGGAAATGGGCCAGCAGCTGCGCCAGATGTTCCAGAACATCGGCGGCGCCAAGTCGCAGAAGCGCAAGCTGGCGATCAAGGTCGCGCGCCCGCTGCTGATCGACGAGGAAGCCGGCAAGCTGCTCAACGACGACGAGATCCGCGCGCAGGCGGTCTACGTCGCCGAGCAGAACGGCATCGTCTTCATCGACGAGATCGACAAGATCGCCCAGCGCTCCGAATGGGGCGGCGCCGGCGTCAGCCGTGAAGGCGTGCAGCGCGACCTGCTGCCGCTGGTGGAAGGTTCCACCGTGTCGACCAAGTACGGCCCGATCAAGACCGACCACATGCTGTTCATCGCCTCGGGCGCGTTCTCGCTGGCCAAGCCCTCCGACCTGATTCCGGAGCTGCAGGGCCGCCTGCCGATCCGCGTGGAACTGTCCGCGCTGTCGGTGGACGACTTCCAGCGCATCCTGAGCGAGCCGCACAACGCGCTGACCAAGCAGTACGTGGCCCTGCTCGGCACCGAGAGCGTGACGATCGAATTCACGGAGTCGGGGGTGAACCGGCTGGCCGAGGTCGCCTTCCAGGTGAACGAACGCACCGAGAACATCGGCGCCCGCCGCCTGCATACCGTGATGGAGCGGCTGCTGGAGAAAATCTCCTTCGAAGCTGCCGACAAATCCGGCGAAAAATACCTGATCGACGCCGAATATGTCGATAAGAACCTGGCGAGCCTGGTCAAGGACGAGGACCTGAGCCGCTACATCCTGTAAACATGGGGAAAGACCCCCGCTGATAGAATTCGTGGTGTATGGGAAAGGTGATCGAACTTAAGACGACGGGCCAGCGCGCTCAGCTGCGCGAGGCGCAGCAGCAGCAACAGCTGGTCCGTCTATGGCGCGGTGAACTCGAACACGGCAGCTTCTGCGGCTATGTGGGCGGGGTCGGCCGCGAATTCTTCCTGCTGTGGGTGGTCGGCGACGCCATCACGTACGACGGCATGTACGTGATGCGGCACCGCGACATCACCGAGCTGGAAGCGCCCGACAAGCACGCCCCCTTCATGGAGAAAGCCCTGGCCATGAAGCAGCTGCTGCCGCGGCCGCCGCGCGGTTTCCCGCTGGACGATATCCGCGAGGTGGTGCAGGCCGCCGCCAAGCAGGCGCCGGTGATCGGCGTGCACGTGGACAGCGAGGACGAGGCCGAGGTCTGCTACATCGGCAAGCTGATTTCCTTCGAGGACGACGGTTTCTACATGCAGGAGATCAGCCCCGACGCCGAATGGCTGCGCGAGGCTTCGTTCTTCTCCTGGGACGAGGTGTCCACCGTCAGCATCGAGGACGGCTACGCGCTGGCCCTGCTGGCCGTGGCCGGCACGGCGCCGCCGCTGGAACAGGGCGATTCGGGCGTCGGCGGCCACGCCCAGTGAGCGCGCCGCGCCAGGTCCGCATTGCGTGATGGATGACGCCTTGCCGGGCCGCCGCAAGCTGTACCTTCTGTTCTTTCTGATCGGCGCGGGCAGCACGGCCTGCGCCTCCGACACGCCAGGGAGCTCCATCGTCATGGCCGACACCGACAGCACCGCCACGTCCACGCCGTCCCAACCCGCCACGCGGGTGCAGCTGATCGTCAGCTTCCGCGACGGCACTCCGCTCGAAACCATGCGCACCGCCTGCGATGCCGCCGGTGCCACTTATGTGCGCGACATCGGCTGGGCGCCGGCCGTCGTGGTGCTGCTGCCGGAAGGCATGTCGGCGGAAGAGGGCATGGTGCGCTTCCGCGCGCAGCCCGGGGTCATCAACGTGGAAGTGGACGGCAAGGTCCGCGCCGATCCGATCCGCGGCCCCAGCATCAGCAAGTAATCCGCGGCACCGCTTAAAAAAAGCCCGCCGACCGGCGGGCTTTTCTGCTTAAGGCGCGACCGAAGCCGCGGCCGCCGGCTTCGGCGCCGCCGGCAAGGCAGCACCCTTGATCTCGCGATCGAAGAAGTTCGCGATCAGGTGGTACACATGGCTGCGCTGCCCCGGCAGGTTCAAGCCGTGCTTGGCACCGGGGTAGGCCATGAACTGGAATTGCGTGCCGCGCTTCTGCAGCTCGGCCATCAGCTTGGTCGAGTTGACGAACAGTACGTTGTCGTCGGCCATGCCGTGCACCAGGTACAGCTTGCTGGTCAGGCCGTCGAGCCAGGCGAACGGGCTGCTGCGCGTATAGCCGGCTTCGTTGTCCTGCGGGCGGCCGAGGTAGCGCTCGGTATAGAAGGTGTCGTACAGGCGCCAGTCGGTGACGGGCGCCACCGCCACGCCGCCGGCGATCTCCTTCGAAGCCTTGGCCAGCAGCATGGTGGTCATGTAGCCGCCGTAGCTCCAGCCGAACACGCCGATGCGGCGTCCATCGACCCAGGGCTGCGCCTTCAGCCAGTCGATGCCGGCGAGCTGGTCGTCCACCTCGGCGGCGCCGAGCTGTTCGTAGATCGGATCCTCGAACTTGCGGCCGCGCCGCGCCATGCCGCGGTTGTCCAGGGTGAACACCACATAGCCCTGGTTGGCCATGTACTGGTTGAAGTAGTCGCCCCAGCCATTGGCCACCAGCTGCGCGTGCGGGCCGCCGTAGTAGGTGTCGAATACCGGGTATTTCTTGGTCGGATCGAAACCCGCCGGCTTGTACAGGCGGTAGTACAGCGTCTGCCCGTCCGCGCTCTTCAGCGTGCCGAACTCCGGCTTGATCAGGCTGGCGCGGTAAGGCCAGAACGGATGCTTCTCGTCGAGCTTGTTCTGCTCGATCCAGCTGAGGAAGGCGCCGTCCGGCTTGTGCACGCTGACCTGCGGCGGCGTGTCGGCGCTGGAATAGGTGTCCAGGTAGAACGCGGCATTCGGCGCGAACTCGGCGATATGGCTGCCGTCGCCCTTGCTGATGCGCACCGGCGCACTGGCCGTGCTGCCGTCCAGCTTCAGCGCGTAAACCTGGTGATCCGGCACGAAGTCGCGGTTCGAGCCGACGTAGACCGTGCCCGCATGCTCGTCCACCGCCAGCACGCCGTCGATCTGCCATTCGCCCTGGCTCACCGGATGCCTGAGCTTGCCGTCGATGCCGTACAGGTACAGATGATGGAAGCCGCTGCGCTCGCTGCCCCACAGGAAGCTCTTGCCGTCCTTGAGAAAGCGCAGGTCGTCGTTGAGGTTGATCCAGGTGTTGCTGGTGTCGGTGAGCAGGCTGCGCTGCGCCAGCGTCTTCGCATCCACCAGGCGCAGCTCCAGCTTCTGCTGGCTGCGCGGCATGCGCTGGTAGCTCAGGTGCTTGCCGTCCGGCAGCCAGTTCACGCGCACCAGGTAGATGTCGCCGTCCTTGCCCAGATCCACCCAGCGCGGCGCGCCGCCGGTGGGCGCGACCAGGCCCAGCTTCACCGCCACGTTGGGATCGCCCGCGGCCGGATAGCGCTGCTCGATCACGTCGGTGCGGTCGGCATACACCTCGGTGCGCTTGACCACCGGCACCTTGGCCTCGTCATAGCGCTCGAAGGCGATGGCGCTGTCGTCCGGCGCCCACCAGTAGCCGCTGCTGCGGCCCATTTCCTCCTGCGCGACGAACTCGGCCTCGCCGTTGTGCACGGTGCCGCCGCCGTCGCGGGTGAGCTGGCGCGCGTCGCCGCTTTCCAGGTCGATCACCCACAGGTTCTGGTCGCGCACGTAGGAGACGTAGCGGCCCTTGGGCGAAATCTTCGGATCGATCGCATCGCCGCCGGTCTCCAGCGCGCGCGGCGCCGGCCTGGCCGCGGCCAGGTCGTACAGGTACAGCTTGCCGCCAATGGGAAACAGCAGCTGCCTGCCGTCCGGCGACCACTGGTAGCTGAGGATGCCGTGCAGCCCGGCGGTGCGGGCGCGCTCGCGGCGGGCCTTTTCCGCATCCGACAGCTGCTCGCCCTGCGGCTCCAGCTTGCGCGAATCGACCAGCATGCGCGTGCTGTTGTCCTTGGGCCGGTATTCCCACAGGTCCAGCTGGAACTGGTCGTCCGGCCGCGCGCGCAGGAAGGTGATGCGGCTGCCGTCCGGCGAGATCTGCAGGCCGCGCGGCGCGGGGCCGGCGAGGCTGCCGCCGTCGAAGATGCGTTCGATGGTGAGTTTTTCGGCCATGGTCGGCAGGGTCACCATCGTGAGGGCGGCGAACAGAAGAGCGCGCATGGGTACTTCCTTGGACTGCAACGGGGGCGCAAGAACAAGCGCGGATTAAAACCCGTCATGCTGCGCGAAGCCAGCCTTTTCCCGGGAAAAAGTGCCGCATCGGGCTCGATGCGGCACCACGGCCTCAGCGTTTCGCACCCTGGCCGAACAGCACCTTGCGCGCTTCCTCGTCCTGGGTCAGGTCGAAGCGGTCCTTGATCGATTCGCCGATTTCATAGGCTTTTTTCGTGGCCGGCCGCGCGGCGATGGCCTGGAACCACAGCTTCAGATGCGGGAAATCGTCCAGCGACATGCCCTGCGCCTCGTGCGAAACGATCCACGGATAGCAGGCCATGTCCGCAATGCTGTAGTCCTTGCCGCCGATGAACGCGCGGCCGTCGAGCTGCTTGTCGAGCACGCCGTACAGGCGGCGCGTTTCGTTGACGTAGCGGTCGATCGCGTAGGGGATCTTCTCCGGCGCATAGCGGTTGAAGTGATGGTTCTGCCCCAGCATCGGGCCCAGCCCGCCCACCTGCCAGAACAGCCACTGCAGCACCTTGTAGCGCTCGCGCGTGTCCTTCGGCAGGAAACGGCCGGTCTTCTCCGCCAGGTATTCCAGGATGGCGCCGGACTCGAAGATGCTCAGCGGCCCGCCGCCATCGGCAGGCGCGGTGTCGACGATGGCCGGCATGCGGTTGTTCGGCGCGATGGCCAGGAAATCGGGCTTGAACTGCTCGCCCTTGCCGATGTTCACCGGCTTGATCTCGTAGGGCAGGCCGGCCTCTTCCAGGAAGAGCGTGATCTTGTGGCCGTTCGGCGTGGGCCAGTAGTGCAGTTCGATCATGAGGTGATCCTCGGGCGGCAATGCACAGCGATGTTCGGGTCCGGCGCGTGCCTTTCAAGTCAACGCCCGGGCCCCGGGGGCCGTTCCCGGGCGCACCTCTCAAGGAGTCGCGCCATGAAGACCCGCCTGTGCCTGATCGCTCTCGCCCTCGCCGCCGCCTTCGGCGCCCACGCCCAGGACAACGGCGCACCGCCGCCGGACGGCCAGGCCATGCACGGCCAGCGCCGTCCGCCGGATCCGCAGGAACGCGCCCAGAAGCTGGCCAGGCACCTCGACCTCAACGCGCAGCAGCAGGTCCAGGTCGCCGGCATCCTGCAGGCCCAGCAGCAGAAGATGCAGAGCTTGCGCGGCAGCGCCAGGGGCCAGGATCGCCGCGACCAGGCGCGCGCCATCATGGAAGACGGCGACCGCCAGATTCAGTCCGTGCTGAGCGACAGCCAGCGCCAGCGCTACCTGGCCATGAAGGAACGCATGATCGAGAAGCGCCAGGAAAAGCAGGGCACGGCCGAACCCTCCAAGCCGATGCCCGATACCGGGCACTGAGCGCACTCCACCGGCACGCGTGCCATCCCGTATGCTCGGCGGCGATTTTCCCCACCGAGTTCCGGAGCAGGTATGGCGCGCGTCGTCGTGGTCGGCAGCATCAACATGGATCTGGTCACGCTGGCTGAGCGCTTTGCCGGGCCGGGCGAGACCGTGCTGGGCGAGCGCTTCCTCACCATCCCCGGCGGCAAGGGCGCGAACCAGGCCGTGGCCGCCGCGCGGCTCGGCGCCGAGGTGGCCCTGGTCGGCGCGCTCGGCGACGACGCCTTCGGCCAGCAGCTCTACGACGGCCTGGCGCGCGAAGGCATCGCGCTCGACCACGTGCGGCGCATCGCCGACTGCGGCAGCGGCACCGCTTCGATTACCGTGGCCGGCGGCGAAAACGAAATCATCGTGGTGCCCGCCGCCAACGCACGCGTGACACCCGCGCAGGTCGAAGCGGCCGGCGACGCGATCGCCCGCGCCGACGCCGTGCTGGTGCAGATGGAAATCCCGCTGGAAAGCGTCGAAGCCACCTTGCGCCTGGGCCAGCGCCTGGGCGTGCCGGTCATCCTCAACCCCGCACCCGCGCGACGGCTGCCGGTGGAGTGGCTGCGGCTCGCCCGCTATGTCACGCCCAACCAGCACGAACTGGCCATCCTGCTCGGCGCCGATGCCGAACAGGATTTCCGCGCCCTGATGCGCCAGGCCCCCAGCCCCGTGGTGCTCACCCGCGGCAACGAAGGCGCCTGGTACCGCGAAGACGGCGACCCCGCACACCAGCCCGGTTTCAAGGTAGACGCGGTCGACACCACCGGCGCCGGCGACACCTTCAACGGCGCCCTCGCCGTATTCCTGCACGAAGGCTTGCCGCAGGCGGTGCGCAAGGCCTGCGCGGCCGCGGCGCTGTCCGTCACGCGCCTGGGCGCGCAGGGCGGCATGCCGACGCTGGCGGAGCTCGATGCGTGGCTTGCGCAGCAGCCCTGAGCGCGTTGCCATGATCACCCTGGAAGCACTGCGCGCCCATGCCACGCCTGCCCTGTTGTTCGAATGCATCGCGGGCAGCCACGCCTATGGCACGGCCACGGCGGAAAGCGACCAGGACCTGCGCGGCATCTATGCGATGCCGGCCGCGGCGTATCTGGGCCTGGAAGCACCCGCCGCGCAGATCGCCGATGCGCGCAACGACATCGTCTACTACGGCCTGCGGCGTGTGATCGAGCTGCTCTCGGCCGCCAACCCCAATGTGCTGGAACTGCTGTTCATGCCGCGGGACACCGTGCGCTCGAGCAGCCCGGAAATGGACCAGCTGGCGGCACGGCGCTCGCTGTTCCTCGCTAAACCCTGCGTGCAAAGCCATATCGGCTATGCGCTCACGCAGATCCGCAAGGCGCGCGGCCAAAACAAATGGATCAACCAGCCGCGGCCGGAAGCGCGGCCGGTGAAAGAAGACTATTGCCATGTCATCCCGCGCGAGCGGCTGATCCCCGGCAACGCGGCACCATGCCGTCCGCTGCCGTTGAAAACGCTGGGCTGGAACCTGGACGAGTTCCACGCGGCCAGCCTCGAACATGCGCGCGACGGCTACCGGCTCTACCGCTACGGCCGCGACGCGCGCGGCGTGTTCCGCGACGGCATGCTGGTATGCGAATCCATCCCGTTGGATGAAGAAGCCGAGCGCTTCGCCGGACTGCTGTTCTACAACGAGCAGGCCTGGAAGCAGGCTATGGCCGACCACCAGAACTACTGGACCTGGCGCCGCGAACGCAACGAGGCGCGCTGGCGGCAGCAGGAAAGCGGCGAACTGGACTACGACGCCAAGAACATGATGCACACCGTGCGCCTGCTGCTTTCCGGCGAATCCATCGTGCGCCACGGGCGGCCGATCGTGCGCTTCGAAGGCGAGCAGCGTTCGCTGCTGCTGGACATCCGCGCCGGGCGTTTCAGCTACGACGAACTGATCGACATGGCCCAGGACATCGCGGCCCGCTGCGAGCGCGAGACCGCGGCCAGCAGCCTGCCCGACACCATCGATACCGACGCGGCCAATGTTCTGCTGCGCGAACTCACCGCCCATTGGGAGCAACGCCAGTGATGGATGCAGCGATCCAGTCCGCCATCGACGCGATCGAGCGCGATCACGGCGTGCGCGTGCTCTATGCCGCCGAGTCCGGCAGCCGCGCCTGGGGCTTCGCCTCGCCGGACAGCGACTACGACGTGCGCTTCGTTTACGTGCATGCACCCGACTGGTACCTGAGGGTGTTCGAACAGCGCGACGTGATCGAACGCATGCTGCCCGGCGATCTCGACGTCAGCGGCTGGGAGTTGCGCAAGGCGCTGCGCCTGATGGCCAAGTGCAACCTCGCCCTGAACGAATGGTTCGATTCGCCCATCGTGTACCGCGCCGACGAAGCCTTCGCGATGCAGGTGCGCCAGCTCATCGGACGCCACTTCCAGCCGGCGCGCGCACTGTTCCATTACCTGAGCATGGCGACGACCACGCACGACGAGCATTTGTCCGGCGACACGGTGCGCCTGAAGAAGCTGTTCTATTTCCTGCGCCCGATCCTGGCCTGCCGCTGGATCGAGCACGCGCGCACGCAGCCGCCGACCCGCTTCGCGCAGCTGCTGGCGGCGCCGTGGGTCAGCGATGAGGAGCGTGGCTGGATCGCCGAACTCGAAGCACGCAAGGCGCTGGCCAGCGAAGGCGACCGCGAACCGCTTCCCGTCGCGCTGCGGCCATGGATGCGCCAGCAGCTCGAGCGCTTCGCGGCGATCGGTCCAAGACTCGCCAGCAAGACTGATATCGACGAAACCATGCTGGACGCCGCCCTCCAGCGCTGGGTCAGCGGCTGACGGCAACCCGCCAGCGGTCCTTGCCCAGTTCCTCGAAATCGATCTGCACCGGCAGGAATTTTTCGATCAGCGCGGCGTTGCTGCGCGCGTGGTCGGTGGGTTGCTGCGTGGTGAAGCTGCCTTCGCCGGCGAGCGCCAGCGGGAGCAGCAGCTGGTCGGCGAGGTAGGGGCCGACCGCCGCGCCACTGTCCAGGTACGCGCGGGCTTCGGCGCAGGTCAATTCGGCCACGCGCTCGGACGACACGCCGCGCTCGCCGAAGGCGGTGAACAGCTCGCACACGTGCTCGCTGTCGACGCGCACCATCAAGGCATTGCCGGGGCCAGGCGAGTGGATCGCCTGGCGGATATGGCGATGCTCGTCCGCCACGCCGAGCAGGCGGCGCACCGCATTGAGCTCGCGCTCGCCGACACGGCCGGGGATGGAGGACATCAGCGCTGTCGCGGACAGCTCCTGTTGCGCGCCGCGCTCCGGCAGGTGCAACGGCCTGGGCGCCTCGCTCGCGTCGATATCGATCTTCAACGCGCCACCGCCGGCCGGAAAGAAGCCATGGCGTTGCAGCGCGAACGAAGCACGCAAGCCCATGCGCTGCATCAGCGGCAGAAAACTGTGCTCCAGAAAATCCGCACTCGGCGCGAGCGGGTTATGCGTGCCGCCTTCGAGACGCAGGCTCGCCGTCACACCGGCGAGCCATAGCGCGGGCAGCACCGTCTGCAGCACCAGCGTGGTGGAACCTGCCGTGCCGATCGGCCAGTGATAATCGCCGCCGCGTACCGGGCCCGGCACGAATTCCAGCGTGGCCGATCCCGGCGCATCGCCGGTCACCCGCGCAGCACCGATCTCCCGCGCCGCCTGCACGGCGGTCAGATGCTGGCGCATCAGCCCCGGGCGCGAGCGTTTCGCACGGATGCGCTCCATGCGAAACGGCTCGCCGGTGCAGAGGCTGAGCGCCAGGGCGGTGCGCAGGAGCTGCCCACCGCCGGCCTGTCCATCGATTTCCAACATCGCGTTTCCTTTCTCTCAACCCTTGACGCAAACCACCTGGCGCAGCGTATGCACGATCTCGACCAGGTCGCGCTGCGCTTCCATCACCGCATCGATCGATTTGTACGCCGCCGGCGACTCGTCGATCACCTCCGCATCCTTGCGGCATTCCACATGCGCGGTCGCCTCGCGATGCTGCTCCAGCGTGATCAGCTTGCGCGCGGCGGTACGGCTCATCACGCGGCCGGCGCCGTGGCTGCAGCTGTGGAAGCTCTGCTCGTTACCCAGGCCGCGCACGATAAAGCTCTTCGCGCCCATGCTGCCGGGAATGATGCCGAGCTCGCCGCGCTTCGCGCTAACCGCGCCCTTGCGGGTCACCAGCACGTCCTTGCCGAGATGATGTTCACGGCTTACGTAGTTATGGTGGCAGTTCACCGCCTCGGCCTGCGCCTCGAACGGCTTGGGGATAACCTTGCGCACCGCTTCCACCACGTGGCGCATCATGATCGCGCGATTGGCGCGGGCGAAACGCTGCGCCCAGTCCACCGCGAACACGTAGTCGGCGAAGTGCTCGCTGCCTTCCGGCAGGTACGCCAGATCCTGGTCCGGCAGGTTGATCACCCAGCGGCGCATGTCCTGCTTGGCCAGCTCGATAAAGTACGAGCCGATCGCATTACCCACGCCGCGCGATCCGGAGTGCAGCATGAACCACACGCGCTGCTCTTCGTCCAGGCACACCTCGACGAAGTGATTACCCGTGCCGAGCGTACCCAGGTGGCTGAGGTGATTCACGCGCTCCAGCTTCGGATGCTTCTCCACGATGCGCTTGAAGTCCTCGTGCAGCGTGCTCCAGCCCTCCAGCGCGGCCTGCGGCGGGTTTTCCCACGCGCCCTTGTCGCGGCG
Source organism: Dyella sp. SG609 (assembly GCF_012275375.1). Classification (GTDB taxonomy): domain Bacteria; phylum Pseudomonadota; class Gammaproteobacteria; order Xanthomonadales; family Rhodanobacteraceae; genus Dyella_D; species Dyella_D marensis. The sequence continues at coordinate 110,489 of NZ_JAAZQJ010000008.1, forward strand.
GCCCGGCGTACGGCCATGCGGCACGGCGGTTTCGATCGCCGTACGCACGCCCTGGAGATTTTCCGGCAGGTCGCTCGCGGTCAACGTGGTACGCGCGGCGATCATGCCGCAGCCGATATCCACGCCCACCGCGGCCGGCACGATCGCGCCGACGGTCGGCACCACCGAGCCGACGGTCGCACCCTTGCCCAGGTGCACGTCCGGCATCACGGCCACCCAGCCGTGGATAAAGGGCAGGCGGGCGATATTGATCAGCTGCTCGCGCGCCTCGTCTTCCAGCGGCACGCCGCGCGTCCACAGCTTGATCGGCGCCGCGCCCGGAAGATGGATCACATCGTAGTTGCGGTTTTCCATGGCCTCGTTTCCTTTGCCCGGGCTGTTGCGCCGCCGGGCCGGCGTGTCTCGAAGAGCTGCGGCGACAAAGTAGGTGAACCGTCCTGCTCTACCGCTGAGCTACGCCACCATAGATGCGGTGGCGGCGGGACTCGAACCCGCGACCCGGAGCTTATGAAGCTAGTAGGTCCACCGGCATTCGCCGCGGTGAAAAAGTGCGCATGGGGCAGCGACAAACAAATGACGAACCGGCTTGGGATAGTAGGTCCGCCGGCATTCGCTGCGCCGTGCGCTTGCGGCGACGAAAGTGATGAAAGCATCCCGCTTGCGCGGGCCGGGATTTGAACCCGTCGCCCGAAGGCTTCTCCAAGTAGCTTTCATCGGCATTCGCCGCAAACTCAAAAGTATGTCCTTCCCTGGCCCCGGCAGGCCCATTCCTGCCGGGGTACTACGCTGCCATCCGTGGCGATCACAACTCCATGGCCTGGATGCGTTCCTCCCAATGGCCCGCATGCTTGCCCTGCGCGATGCCCGCTACCAGCTCGAACACCGCATCGCTGAAGCCGCCGATATGGAACACGTCCGGCGCTTCCTTCGCCTGGCTGGTGCCGTACGGCTGCAGGTCGATGCAGACCAGCCGCGCCCTCGGGTTGCGCGCCTTCAGCGCCGCCCACTGGCGCATCGTTTCGGTACCGCCGCGCTGGCGCGTATCCAGCCAGCTCTGGTTGTCCGACACGATCACCACCAGGTCCGGCGCCGTGCGCTCATGGTTGAGCAGCGCCAGCGGGGCGCTTACGCAGGTACCGCCGCCGACCATCCGGGCGATGTCGCGTGCCTGGCTCATCACGCTGTCGCGCGGATTGAGCTTGATCGCGCGCACCGCTTCGGCGAACGGCACGATCCGCGTCTTGCCATGCCGGCGGCGGAAGCAGGCCGCGATCAGCGCCGCCACTTCCACGCAGGTCGCCACGCTGGTGGCGCCGCGGCGGTAGCCGGTAACCGGCGACTGCATCGAACCGGATACGTCGATCGCCAGCACCACCTCGCCGGACAGGCGCGGCACCGCTTCGGTGGCCACTTCCATGGCGTCCTGCAAGGCTTCGCTGATCGCCTCCGGCATGTTTCCCGCCGCCGCGCGGTAGGCCACCATCAGCTGGTACGGGAACACCCGCGCACGCTTGATCGCCTCGCGCTGGCGCAGACGCGCCGCCACCTGCTTGACTATCGCCGCGTCCTCGAACACGCCCTTGCGCAGGAAGGTGTTGAGGTTCATGCGCGTGGCCTGCCACGAGCTGCGCGCCGCGATCTGCTTCCAATGGCGCGCTTCCAGCGGCAGCGCCGTGAGGTACGGGAACGGCAGGTCGGGCGCCGCGCCGCGCGGATCGGCCTTGAAGGCTTCGTACGCCTGCACCATCGCGGGCAGCGCTTCGGCCTTGTACGGCTTGTCCAGCAGCCACGCATACAGCGCTTCGCGGGACGCATCGAGCGGACGCGGATGCACCATCCGCACGATGTCCGCCAGCGAAGGACGCTCGCCGATCGCCGCCGACATCAGCTGCTCGGTGGTGGCGCGGTCCAGCCATTCGCGCACCAGGCGCTTGGGGCGGGTACCGAGCGACTTGCGGCCAAGCTCGCCGCTGCGAAGCATCTGCACGAAGTTGCGCAGCATGCGGCCATTGTCGATCACGCGGTGGAAGATCTTCTCCGCCAGCGCGCCGTCGCGGCTGGCCAGGTAAGCCACCAGCAGGGCCGGCATGTCCTTCATATGTGCATGGCGGCGGGCGTACAGGGCGGTGCGGGCCACGAACTCCGGCTCCACCGCCGCGCACAGCGCCAGCACCCGGTCCAGCTGCTGCTGGGCATCCGCATGGAAGGTGCTGCTGAGGCAGCCGGTCGCGGCGTACAGCGCGAGGGCGGCTTCGGGCGAGCGCCGATAGGCGGCGCCGCCGGCCTCGTTGGCCGTATTGGCCTTGGGCACCCGGGGACCGCGATGGCTTTGGAAGAGTTGAAGGTTCGGCATGGCTGTTTCTCCGTTTGCCTGGGGAGAGCAGCAAGCGTGCCAAGTCGCCTTTGAATTCGTATCTACATGTTTTTGAAGGAAAACATTGTCGGCGCACTACGGTGTGATGACGCCGGACTTGCTCATTTCATATATTTGGATATCTGCATTTATCTTTGGCTATAGGTATGAAGCCCCAGGTCGTGATCGGATTCCTCGGCACCCAGCTCGATGCCGGCCAGGGCGCCGGCCGCTGGGAGAAATGGCGACCCACCGTGGCGCTGGGCATGCACGAGGATTTCCTGGTGCACCGCCTGGAACTGCTGGTGGATCTGCGCCGCTACGGCGTGGCGCGGCAGGTGCAGCAAGACCTGGCCCAGGTCTCGCCGGAGACCGAGGTGCGCCTGCACGACACCTACCTGGCCGACCCCTGGGATTTCGAGTCGATGTACGGCGTGCTGCACGACTTCGCCAAGGGCTACGCCTTCGACACCGAGCGCGAGGACTATCTCGTGCACATCACCACCGGCACCCACGTCGCGCAGATCTGCCTGTTCCTGCTCACCGAGAGCCGCCGCCTGCCCGCGCGCCTGCTGCAGCTGTCGCCGCCACGCAAGCAGCAGGTGGGCGCGAACGGCGGTTCGATCAGCCTGATCGACCTGGACCTGTCGCGCTACGACCGCCTGGCCCGGCGCTTCGAGCGCGAACAGGAAGACGACCGCACGCATCTGAAAAGCGGCATCGCCACGCGCAACGCCGCGTTCAACCGCATGATCGAGCAGATCGAGATCGTGGGCAGCCGCTCCACCGCGCCGATCCTGCTGATGGGTCCGACCGGCGCGGGCAAGAGCCAGCTGGCGCGGCGCCTGTTCGAGCTGAAGAAGGCGCGGCATGAATTGAGCGGGCGCTTCGTCGAGGTCAATTGCGCCACCTTGCGCGGCGATGGCGCGATGAGTGCGTTGTTCGGTCACGTCAAAGGCGCTTACACCGGCGCGGTGGGCGAACGAGCAGGCCTGCTGCGCAGCGCGCATCAAGGCCTGCTGTTTCTCGACGAAATCGGCGAGCTGGGCGCGGACGAGCAGGCCATGCTGCTGCGCGCGCTGGAAGATCGGCGCTTTCTGCCGGTGGGCGGCGACAAGGAAGTGGAGAGCGATTTCCAACTGATTGCCGGCACCAACCGCGACCTGGGCCGCCGCGTCGCGGAAGGACGGTTTCGCGACGACCTTTATGCGCGGCTCAATATCTGGAGCTTCCATCTGCCAGGCCTGGCGGAACGGCTGGAAGACATCGAGCCGAATCTCGACTACGAGCTGGATCGCCACGCGCAGCATGGCCATCGCGTGACCTTCAACCGTGAGGCGCGCGAACGCTATCTGCGTTTCGCGCAATCCGCCGAAGCCACCTGGCATGGCAACTTCCGCGACCTCGGCGCATCGCTGACGCGCATGGCGACGCTGGCACCGGCGGGGCGCATCACGGTCGACGTGGTGGACGAAGAACTGCAACGCCTGCGCCGGCTGTGGCGCCGCGACGAACAGACGGACGTGCTGCGCGAATGGCTTGGCGCCGAACTCGATGCGCTGGACCTGTTCGACCAGCTGCAGCTGCGCGAAGTGGTCCGCCTGTGCCGCCGCTGCCGCAGTCTTTCGGAAGCGGGGCGCCAGCTGTTCGCCGCTTCGCGCAGCAAGCGCACCAGCACGAACGATGCGGACCGGCTGCGCAAATATCTCGGGCGTTTTGGCTTGAGCTGGGAAACCGTGTCGGGCCGCAACGACGCCTGACGCGTAGGTTGGGGTGAGCCAGAGGCGAACCCCAACAATGCGCGATGCTCGGGCGTTACCGCGTTGGGGTTCGCCCAGGGCTCACCCCAACCTACGCTTGCTATTCGGACGGAGCAGGCGCGAGTACGTCGCGCTGCCCGTTGATCCCCATCGGCGACACCAAGCCTGCCGCCTCCATCGCTTCGACTAGCCGCGCCGCACGGTTGTAGCCGATGCGGAACTGCCGCTGCACGAACGAGATCGACGCGCGGCGCGTGCGCAGCACGAAGGCCGCGGCTTCGTCGTAGAGCGGATCGAGTTCGGCATCCGCGCCTTCCTCGGGAAACAGCTCGCCGTTGCCGCCTTCGCCGGGCGGGCCGGCGAGGATCTCGTCCTTGTAGTCCGGCTCGCCGTATTGCTTGAGGTGCGCCACGACGCGGTGCACTTCCTCGTCGGCGACGAACGCGCCGTGGATGCGCTGCGGGTAACCGGTGCCCGGCGGCAGGAACAGCATGTCGCCCTGGCCGAGCAGGCTTTCGGCGCCCATCTGATCGAGGATCGTGCGCGAGTCGATCTTCGAGGACACCTGGAAGGCCACGCGGGTGGGGATGTTCGCCTTGATCAGGCCGGTGATCACATCCACCGACGGACGTTGCGTGGCCAGGATCAGATGGATGCCGGCGGCGCGCGCCTTCTGCGCCAGGCGCGCGATCAGTTCCTCGATCTTCTTGCCGGCCACCATCATCAGGTCGGCCAGCTCGTCGATCACCACCACGATCATCGGCAGCGTATCCAGCGTCTCGGGAATTTCCGGATGCGCGGGGAAGGGGTTGAGCAGCGGCTGGCCGGCGGCGCGCGCTTCGCGCACCTTGTGGTTGTAGCCGGCGAGGTTGCGCACGCGCAGGTCGGACATCACGCGGTAGCGGTTTTCCATCTCGGCCACGCACCAGGCCAGCGCATTGGCGGCGAGCTTCATGTCGGTGACCACCGGCGCGAGCAGATGCGGGATGCCTTCGTAGACCGACAGCTCCAGCATCTTCGGGTCGATCATGATCAGGCGCACCTCGTCCGGCGTGGCCTTGTACAGCATCGACAGGATCATGGCGTTGACCGCCACCGACTTGCCGGAACCGGTCGTGCCGGCCACCAGCATGTGCGGCGCGCGCGCCAGGTCCGCCACCACCGGCTCGCCGGTGATGCCCTTGCCCATGGCCAGGGTGAGCAGCGAATCGGAGCCGCGGTATTCGCGCGAATCGAGGATCTCCGACAGCGCGATCATCTGGCGCTGCTCGTTCGGCAGCTCCAGGCCCATGCAGGTTTTTCCGGGGATCGTCTCGACCACGCGGATCGAGGTACGCCCCAGGCCGCGCGCCAAGTCCTTCATCAGCGCGACGATCTGGTTGCCGCGCACGCCGACGGCGGGTTCGACTTCGAAGCGCGTGATGACGGGGCCGGCGGAGGCGCCGACCACGCTGACCGGCACCTTGAACTCGCGCAGGCGCTGTTCGATCAGTTCGCCGGTTTCGGCGAGCTGGGTTTCGCTGACAGAAGCGGAACCCGGCGGCGGCGGGGCGAGCAGGGACAGCGGCGGGACCAGCACGCTCGTGCGCGGCCGCGACGGGGTCGGCGCCGGCACAGGAGCCGCGGGGGCCGGCTCGTCGTCGTTGGCGGCGAGGCGGCGGGATGATGCCGGAGCCGTGCGGGAGACCAGCGGCGCCGGGATGAAGTCGGGCGCGTCTTCCGCGGTGTCCGCCGCTGTGGATTCGATCGGCGCGGATTCGATCGGCGCGGATTCGATCGGCGTGAATTCGACTGGCACGGATTCGATCGGCGCGGATTCGATCGGCGCGGATTCGACGATGGCGCGTTGCGCGATCGCGGGCTCAATCGTCCGCATCGCCGCGACGGCCGGGCTTTCGATTCCGAGGGGAGCGTGCGTGCGCACGCGAGCATCGATGTCCGTCCTCGCGGCTTGAACCTGCGCACGCGCAGGCGGCTCGTCCGCCGAAGCACGTTCGGCCGCGGCCGCCATCGCCGCGGCGATACGTCCGGTCGATACCCGCGGCGCCGAAACCGGCGCGACGCGAGGCTGCTTCCAGGGCTCGCGGATCACCGCTTCGGGCGTGGGCGTTTTCGTGCGCTGCGTATCCGCGCCGGAGAAAGGTGCCGCGCGCTCCATGACCGGCGAGGGTGGGCTGGCCGGCGCAACAGGCGGACGCCGCGCCGCATGCTGCGCCTGCCGCCGCGCCGCCGTTGCCGCACCGGCGCGGCGTACGGCGCCGCGCTGTCGACGCGCAGGAAAGCGGACGCCGCGCGCTGCGAGCAGCCGCTCGATCGCGCTAGCGAAGCCATCGACCTTCGAGGAAGTCCCCGCGAACAGCGCGCGCCACGACAACCCGGGATACCAGCGCAGAGCGACTGCCAGGATCGCCAGCATCAGCAGCGAAGTGACCGTCGCGCCGAAAACAGAGGCGAGGCCGCCGGCCAAGGCACGGCATACCACGCCACCAGCCGCCGGATCGTCCGTGTAATGCGCGACGACCAGGCCTTCGAGCGTGGCGCTCGACAGCAAGACCAGCAGCCCGCCCAACGCATGGCGAATCGTGCCCTCACCACCCACCGGCCGCTTGCGGCCTTTGGCAACGAGGGCGCGCAAGCCGCGCCAGAGCAGTGGAATCAACCAGAGAGTGGACAGCCCGAAGGCGCCGAACAAGAAAGTGAGCATGCCTGCGTTTCGACCGGAACAGCGCCCCGCAAACTCGGCATGTTAGCGCCAAGGCGTCATCCGCTGTACTAGAAGATGCGATAAGCGTTTGTTGTGTCGAACACCACGCCATAGGGAGAGGTCCTACTGTGGCGCCTTCCGCGGGTTGCTGGCGCGGGTCATTGATGACTGTCCGGCCAGACGGGCGCAACGGGAGCGGGCCAAGCGTCTAAAGAAGAAGGGCGACCAGCGTTCGCCCGCCGTTCGCTTTCACTTGCCGATGCAGAACGAACTGAAGATCGCCCCCAGCAGGTCGTCGCTGCTGTAGGTGCCGGTGATTTCGCCCAGTGCGTGCTGCGCGTGGCGCAGTTCTTCCGCGGCCAGCTCGCCCGCATGCACGTCGAGCAGCACGGAGGCGGTGCGGTCGAGATGTTCGGCAACCCGTTCCAGCGCGAGCACATGGCGGCGGCGGGCGCTGAAGGCGCCTTCGCCGCTGCCGGCGCCGGCGAGGCGCTTGAGGTGGTCGCGCAGCACGTCGAGGCCTTCGCCGGATTTGGCTGAAGCCCATAGCCACCAGACGCCGGCGCGTGTTTCGCTGTGCGAGGGACGGCGGTCCAGGTCGATCTTGTTCACCAGCACGATGCGTTCGACGTCGGCCTGCACGTCGGCGAACAGCTGCTGGTCCGCGTCGGCGCCGGCGGCGTCGGTGACGAGCAGGGCGACGTCGGCGCGGGTGAGCTCGTGGCGCGCGCGGCGGACGCCTTCGCGTTCCACCGGATCGTCCGTTTCGCGCAGGCCGGCGGTGTCGGCCAGTTCCAGCGCGACGCCGTCGAGGTCGAGGTTTTCGCGCAGCACGTCGCGCGTGGTGCCGGCGATGTCGGTGACGATGGCGCGGTCGCTGCCGGCCAGTGCGTTGAGCAGGCTGGATTTGCCGGCGTTGGGGCGGCCGATGATGGCCACGCGCAAGCCATCGGTGAGGCGCACGCCGCGCTGGGTTTCGCGCAGCAGCCTGCTGAGTTGCTCGCGCAGCGCGTGCAGCTGGCGGGCGATCGCGGGGTCGGCGAGGAAGTCGATTTCCTCTTCCGGGAAATCGATCGCGGCTTCGATATGCACGCGCAGCAGGATCAGCGCCTGCAGCAGCTCGTCGACGCGGCGCGAGAACACGCCTTCCATCGAACGCAGCGCCGCGCGCGCGCCGGCCTGTGAACCGGCGGCGATCAGGTCCGCGACGGCCTCGGCCTGCGCGAGATCCAGCTTGCCGTTGAGGAAAGCGCGCTCGGTGAACTCGCCGGGACGCGCCAGGCGTGCGCCGAGTTCGCAGACGCGGCGCAGCAGCGCGTCGAGCAGTACCGCGTTGCCGTGGCCCTGCAGCTCCAGCACGTGTTCGCCGGTGTAGGAGGCGGGGGCGGGGAAGTACAGCAGCAGGCCACGGTCGATCAGCTCACCGTTCGCATCGCGGAAGGCGGCAAAGTGCGCGTGGCGCGGTGCGGCGGCGCGACCCAGCAGCGTCTGTGCGATCGCCGGCACCGCCGGACCCGATATGCGCAACACACCGACGCCTGCGGCTCCGGGTGCGCTGGCGACGGCAGCGATGGTGTCGGCGGTGTGGCTCATACCCGGGAGATTATCGCCGCCGCCTAAGAAAAAGGCCGCTTGCGCGGCCTTTTCTTCATCAGGCGGTCTTGGCCTTGTGATCGGCCCGGTCCACCTGGCGGGTGATGAACCACTGCTGGGCCAGGCTGGTCGCGCCGTTGATCACCCAGTACAGCACCAGGCCGGACGGGAAGAAGGCGAACAGCACCGCGAACAGGATCGGCATCACCTTCATCATCTTGGCCTGGGCCGGATCCATGCCGGTGGTGGGCGTAAGCCACTGCGTGGCCAGCATCACCAGCACGTAGATCGCCGGCAACACGAACAGCGGATCGGGCGCGGACAGGTCGTGGATCCAGCCGAAGAACGGCGCCTGGCGCAGCTCCACGCTTTCCATCAGCACGCGGTACAGGCCCAGGAACACCGGGAAGGTGACCAGGATCGGCAGGCAGCCGGCCATGGGGTTCACCTTCTCCTTCTTGTACAGCTCCATCATGGCCTGCTGCATCTTCATCTTGTCGTCGCCATAGCGCTCCTTGAGCGCGGTGACGCGAGGCTGCAGCTTGCGCATGCGCGCACCGGAGCGGAACTGCGCGGCGGTGAGCTTCCACAGCGCGGCCTTCAGCAGCAGCACCAGCAGGATGATCGCCACGCCCCAGTTGCCGCTGATCGCGTGCAGCTGCGACAGCAACCAGTGCAGCGGCTGCGAGATGACGGTGAGCCAGCCGTAGTTGGTGGACAGCTCCAGGCCCGGCGCGATCGCGTCGAGCGTGCCCTGCAGCTTCGGACCCAGGTACAGGCGCGAAACGGCGGTGGCGCTCTGGCCCGGCGCCACGTTGAGCGACGGGCCGACGGTGCGGATCAGGTAGTACGGCTGCGCCGTATCCGGATTGACGACGCTGGTGGAGTAGCCGTTCGCTTCCTGCGCCGGCGGAATCCACGCGACCACGAAGTAGTGCTGCAGCATCGCGGCCCAGCCGCCGGTGATGGAGCGCGCGAGCGGCTTCTTCTGGAAGTCGGTGAAGGGCAGGGTTTCGAACTTGTCCTGCGGGCTGTACCAGCCGGCGCCGAAGAAGCTGTGCGCGGCAGGGTCGGTGTAGTTCTGCAGCCAGGTGCGGTTGTTGACCTGGCCCGCGCGCTGTAGCTGCTCGTAGGCGTTGCCCTGCCAGGCCACCGACGCGCCGTTGTCGATCTTCTGCTGCATCGAGACGTCGTAGCTGCCGCGCTTGAGCGTATAGCTCTTGGTGACCTTGAGGCCGGCGGCGTCCTGCCAGGTAAGGTCCACCTTCAGTTCGTTCTGGCCTTCGGCGAGCTGGTAGGCGGTCTGCGCGCTGTCGAACACCGACAGATGCGTCGGCGCGACCGGCGCGCCATTGCCCTGCGCGCTGGCCAGGCCGCTCTGCGCCACGAAGAAATGCTCGGGCTGCTCGTCGAGCAGGCGCACCGGCGCAGGGCTCGGGTCTTTCTTGGTGATCGGCACCGACGGGTAGTGCAGCAGTTCGGACCGCACCACGCTGCCGCCGCGGGTGTCGACCGTCAGGCGCAGCACGTCGGTGGTGATGGTGATCAGCTGGGCCTTGGCTTCGGTCGCGCTGCCGCCGTTGGCGGGTACTGCAGCGGCGCCGGTGCTGGAGCTGGAGCTGGCGGCGGGCACGTTGCCGCCGTTGTCGGCGGAAGGCACCGCGGCGCTGCTGGCGCTCGCCACCGGCGCGGGGACCGGCTTGGGGCTGTAGTCCTTGTCCCAGGCCATCCACAGCAGGTACGCCACGGCGAGCAGGGCAAAGGTGAGGAACGTGCGCGTTTGATTCATCGCGTGACAGATCCGGTGAGCGCCGCGGCTCCGAGCCGCGGAGAGGAAGGCGGGAAAAGGGTCAACGCGCGATTGTGCCGGCCGCGTGGCCCGGCATCAATGCGAGCCGGCCTTGGATATGGGCACGGATCGCTGCGACACCAGCTTCTTCCACAGCTGGTCGATCTCGGCCAGCAGTTCGGGGCCGGGCAGGCCGCTGGCCTGGTCGCGCGCCATCACCAGCAGGTCGACGGCCGGAAGCTGGGTGCGGATGCGCCGGAAGGATTCGCGCACTAGGCGCTTGATGCGATTGCGCTCGACGGCGCGCTTGGATACGCGCTTGGAAATGGCCAGCCCGAGGCGGGGCTCGCCGAGTCCGTTGTCCCTGTAGCGCACAGAAAAACAGCGGCCGCCGAGGCGGCCGCTGGCATGGCGCATCGCTGCAAAGTCACCGGCGCGACGGATCCGCGACTCGCGCGGCAGTCCGGCACGCATCGGTGCTGTGCCTGTGACCGCGGCGCTTACGGGATCAGGCGCTTGCGGCCCTTGGCGCGACGGGCGTTCAGGATCTTGCGACCGTCGGCCGTGGCCATGCGGGCACGAAAGCCGTGCGTGCGGGCGCGCTTGAGCTTGCTGGGCTGGAAGGTCCGCTTCGACATGGCTTCCTCCTCGTTGGTATGTGGATAAAAAGGTTGGAAATTATGCCGCGCGCTTGCGGGCCCTGTCAAACCCCCGCTGCAACGGGGGTTTGCGTATCCTGTGGATAATTGTGTGGATAGGCCCTGGCCGAGAACCGGCAAGCTGCTGTTAGACTTTCCGGTCCACCCCGCGCGCAAGCGCCCCTGCTGTGGTTGAAGAATACCCATGAGTGATCTGTGGCGGCGCTGTCTCGAGCGTCTCGAAGGCGAATTGAGCGCCGAGGACGTGCACACCTGGCTGATGCCGCTGCAGGCTCGCGACGACACCATGGGTCTGCAGCTGTTCGCGCCCAATCCCTACACCCTGGACACCGTGCGCGAGCGCTATCTGCCGCGCATCGAAGCCATGCTCGCCCAGCTGACCGGGCACGAACTTTCCGTGCGCCTGGAAGTGGGTTCGAGCGCCGCGCGCGTGCCGCAGCGTCCGGCTTCGTCCATGGCACGCCCCGCGCCGGCGCCGGCCGTGGCCGAACCCGCGCCGACGCAGCCACCCGCGCCCTTCAGCCATAACCTGGACCCGCACTACACCTTCGAAACCTTCGTCGAAGGCAAATCCAACCAGCTGGGCAAGGCCGCCGCGATGCAGGTGGCGATGAATCCGGGCCGCGCGTACAACCCGCTGCTGCTGTACGGCGGCACCGGCCTGGGTAAGACCCACTTGATGCATGCCGCCGGCAACCTGATGCGCGAGCGCAATCCGGACTTCAAGGTGCTGTACCTGCGTTCGGAGCAGTTCGTGGGCGCCATGATCGAAGCGCTGCGCACCAAGAGCATGGACGAGTTCAAGCGCCGCTTCCGCTCGGTCGACGCGCTGCTGATCGACGACATCCAGTTCTTCGCCGGCAAGGACACCACGCAGGAAGAGTTCTTCCATACCTTCAACGCGCTGTTCGAATCCAAGCAGCAGATCATCCTGACCTGCGACCGGTACCCGAAGGAAGTGGACAAGCTGGAGCCGCGCCTGAAGTCGCGCCTGGGCTGGGGCCTGTCGGTGGCGATCGAGCCGCCGGATTTCGAGACGCGCGCGGCGATTCTGCTGGCCAAGGCGCACGAGAAGGGCGTGGCGGTGACGGAGAACGTGGCGATGCTGCTGGCCAAGCGCATCCGCTCCAACGTGCGCGACCTCGAAGGCGCGCTCAACACGCTGGCCGCGCGCGCCAATTTCTACGGCAAGCCGATCACCACCGAATTCGCCGAGGAAACGCTGCGCGACCTGCTGGCCACGCACGCCCAGGCGGTGACGGTGCCCAACATCCAGAAGCAGGTGGCCGACTACTACCAGGTGCGCCTGCAGGATCTGCTGTCCAAGCGCCGCGTGCGTTCGCTGGCCAGGCCGCGGCAGTTCGCGATGGCGCTGTCCAAGGAACTGACCGAGCACAGCCTGCCGGAGATCGGCGAGGCGTTCGGCGGGCGCGATCACACCACCGTGCTGCACGCCTGCCGCACCATCAAGAAGCTGTGCGAGACCGATACGCGCATGCGCCAGGACTGGGAACAGCTGATCCGCATCCTTACCGGTTGAGGTGATGAAGCGGAGAAATCGGCACCGGTGGGGATAAGCGCTTGAAAAGGGATGGTAGAAGCTGTGGATAATAGGTGGACGTTCGAGGGCTCCCCAGTTATCCACAAGCGACCCACACGCTGCGGGCCTGTTAAAGCACACCGTCTTTTTGTTTCAAGTTTTTGATTCTTAAGTGGAAAACGCGGTTTTCAAGTTATCCACGGCACCTACAACCACCACAGAACTTCTTTTAAAAACAGAACAGCAGGTTTAGGGGAAGCGCCTACATGCAATTCAGCATCCAACGAGAAGCTCTGCTCAAGCCGCTGCAACAGGTGGTGGGCGTCGTCGAACGTCGCCAGACCCTGCCCGTGCTCGCGAACCTGCTGGTCAAGGTCGGCGACGGCAAGCTTTCGCTGACCGGCACCGATCTCGAAGTCGAGATGGTTGCCACCACGCCGGCCGACAAGCTGGTCGACGGCGAGATCACCATCCCGGCGCGCAAGCTGTTCGATATCGTGCGTGCACTGCCCGATGGCGCGCAGATCGAGTTGAAGCTCAACGGCGATCGCATCGCGCTCAACGCCGGACGCAGCCGCTTTACGCTGGCCACGCTGCCTGCCACGGAATTTCCCACCATTGACGAGATCGAGCTGGTGGAGCGGGTGAGCTTGCCGGAAGAAGTACTGCGGGATCTGATGGAGCGCACCGCGTTCGCCATGGCGAACCAGGACGTGCGCTATTACTTGAACGGCATGCTGCTGGATCTGCAGGAACACACCCTGCGCTGCGTAGCCACCGACGGCCACCGTCTGGCATTGAAGGAAACCAAGCTGGACAGCAAGGTTTCCACCCGCCGCCAGATCATCATTCCGCGCAAGGGCGTGAACGAGCTGATCGGCTTGTTCGAAACCGGCGACGGCCAGGTGGAACTGGAGTTCGGCCGCAATCATCTGCGCGTGCGCCGCGGCGACGTGGTGTTTACCTCGAAGCTGATCGACGGCCGTTTCCCGGACTACGAGGCGGTGATCCCGCTCGGTGCGGACAAGTCGGCCACGCTGGATCGCGAAGTGCTGCGCAGCGCGCTGCAGCGTGCTGCGATTCTGTCGAACGAGAAGTACCGCGGCGTAAAGCTGGAGCTTTCGTCCGGGAAGCTGCGCATCGTGGCGCACAACCCGGAGCAGGAAGAGGCTGTGGAAGAGCTGGAAGCCGAAACCGTGGTTTCGGATCTGGCCGTGGGCTTCAACGTCGGGTATCTGCTGGATGCGCTGTCGGCACTGCGCGGCGAGCGGGCACGCCTGAATCTGCGCGATGCGCAGTCCAGCTGCCTGGTGCAGGAAGACGACAGCGAAGAGGCACGGCACGTGATCATGCCGTTGCGCCTCTGATGGCAGCAGGGATGCGGGCCGGATCGGTCAGCATGCCAGCCAACAACGCCGGAGCCGTCGAAAGACGCTCCGGCGTTCTTGCTTCTGGGCTTGCGTCATGAGGTTGGAGCGTCTGCGGATTCGCGGGCTGCGTTGCCTTGCCGAAGCGGATATCGAGCTGGGCGAGGGGATTCATGTCTTTGTCGGGGCGAACGGGGCAGGCAAGACGAGCGTGCTGGAGGCGGCGTTTCTGCTTTCCCATGGCCGTTCGTTCCGTAGTGGCGGGGCAAAGGAGGTCTTGCTGCAGCGGGGCGCGTCATCGCTTTCCGTGTTTGGTGAGATTCGCCATCAGGATGGTCGGATCGGACGGGTTGGCCTTGGGCGTGAGGGCGCGCGCTGGGATGCGCGCCTGGATGGACGGAGCGCAAGCCTCGGCGAGGTCGTCAGTGAATGCGCCGTGGTGTGCTTTGAGCCTGGCTCTCATGCACTGATCGCCGGCGGTGCCGAAGAGCGTCGTCGTTATCTGGATTGGGGCGTGTTCCACGTGGAACATGAGTTTCTGTTGGCTTGGCGGCGCTATCAGCGCGCGTTGAAGCAGCGAAACAGCTTGCTGAGGTCGAACAGCCCGGTCGCGCCGGAACTCTTCCTTTCCTGGGAGGCGGAGCTTTCCCAAACCGGCGAGCGAATCCACTTTATGCGGGTTCGTTATCTGGACCAGCTACTGCCGCACCTGGAACAGACCATCGGCGGCCTGCTTCCCGAATTGGGAGCGATCGAGCTCCGCTATCGCCGTGGCTGGCCTGAAGAGCGGGACCTGGCCGAGGTCTTGGCGGATCAGCGCGATAGGGACCTCTCCCGCGGCCACACCACGCAGGGCGTACACCGCGCCGAGTGGTCTATCAGCTTTGAGCATGCCCCTATGCGGGAGCATCTCTCGCGCGGACAGGAGAAGTTGACTGCCCTAGGGTGCCTGCTTGCTCAGGCCGCCTTATTTGCCAGCCAGAAGGGCGAGTGGCCGGTCGTTTGCCTGGATGATCTTGCTTCCGAACTCGATCTCGCGCACCAGACGGCCGTGGTGGGGCAGTTGGCTGGGGTCGGTGCCCAGGTGCTGGTCACGGGAACTGAGCTTCCTGCGCCCTTACAGAGCCTCTCAGCGCATGTGTTCCACGTGGAACAAGGGAAAGTCGCCGCGCCTGCTATAATTACTTCTTAGTGTCCCTGTTCCGGTTTCCATGGCGCCGTACCGGGCAGGGCAGATGGCGCCAGGAAACGATCAAGGCATGAACTCATCCTACGATTCGAGCAACATCAAGGTACTCAAAGGTCTTGAAGCGGTGCGCAAGCGCCCCGGCATGTACATCGGCGACACCGATGACGGCACGGGCCTGCACCACATGGTGTTCGAAGTC
This sequence comes from Dyella sp. SG609, assembly GCF_012275375.1. GTDB lineage: Bacteria > Pseudomonadota > Gammaproteobacteria > Xanthomonadales > Rhodanobacteraceae > Dyella_D > Dyella_D marensis. The sequence goes on from NZ_JAAZQJ010000008.1 coordinate 125,642, forward strand.
GTCGACAACTCCATCGACGAAGCCCTGGCCGGCTACTGCGACCACGTCATCGTGACCATCCATGAGGATGGCTCGGTCAGCGTCAGCGACAACGGCCGCGGCATCCCGGTCGGCATCCATCCGGAAGAAGGGCGTTCCACCGCGGAAGTGGTGATGACCGTGCTGCACGCCGGCGGCAAGTTCGACGACAACTCGTACAAGGTGTCGGGCGGCCTGCATGGCGTGGGCGTGTCGGTGGTGAACGCGCTGAGCTCGCACCTGTGGCTGACCATCTACCGCGAAGGCCAGGAGCATCAGCAGGAATACGCCATGGGCGAGCCGCTGTATCCGGTCAAGGTAGTGGCGCCCTCGGCCAAGCACGGCACCACGGTGCGCTTCCTGCCCAGCAGGGAAACCTTCTCCGACGTCGAGTTCCATTACGAGATTCTGGCCAAGCGCCTGCGCGAACTGGCCTTCCTCAACTCCGGTGTCACCATCGACCTGAAGGACGAGCGCGGCGAAGGCCGCCACGACACCTTCGCCTACGAGGGCGGCATCCGCTCCTTCGTGCATCATCTGTCCCAGCTGAAGACCGCGCTGCATCCCAACGTGATCAGCCTGAATGCCCAGCAGGACGGCATCTCGGTGGATCTGGCGATGCAGTGGACCGACTCCTACCAGGAGACGATGTTCTGCTTCACCAACAACATTCCGCAGCGTGACGGCGGCACCCATCTCACCGGCTTCCGCGCGGCGCTGACCCGTTCGCTGCAGGGCTATATCGAGAAGGAAGGCCTGGCCAAGAACGCCAAGGTCGCGCTCTCCGGCGACGATATGCGCGAAGGCCTGATCGCCGTGCTGTCGGTGAAGGTGCCGGATCCTAAGTTCTCCTCGCAGACCAAGGACAAGCTGGTTTCCTCCGAGGTGAAGACCGCGGTGGAGCAGGCCGTCAACGAGAAGCTCGGCGAGTTCCTGCTGGAGCATCCGAACGAAGCCAAGGCCATCGCCTCCAAGGTGGTCGACGCCGCCCGTGCCCGTGAGGCCGCGCGCAAGGCTCGCGAGATGACCCGCCGCAAGGGTGCGCTGGATATCGCCGGCTTGCCGGGCAAGCTGGCCGACTGCCAGGAGAAGGATCCGGCGCTGTGCGAACTGTTCCTGGTCGAGGGTGACTCCGCAGGCGGTTCGGCCAAGCAGGGCCGCAACCGCAAGACCCAGGCCGTGCTGCCGCTGAAGGGCAAGATCCTCAACGTCGAGAAGGCGCGCTTCGACAAGATGCTGTCCTCGGCCGAGGTCGGCACCCTGATCACCGCGCTGGGCACCGGCATCGGCAAGGAGGAGTACAACCCGGACAAGCTGCGCTACCACCGCATCGTCATCATGACCGACGCGGACGTGGACGGCTCGCACATCCGCACCCTGCTGCTGACCTTCTTCTACCGCCAGATGCCCGAGCTGATCGAGCGCGGCCACGTCTATATCGGCCTTCCGCCGCTGTACAAGGTGAAGCAGGGCAAGCAGGAGCAGTACCTGAAGGACGACGCGGCCCTCAACACGTACCTGATCGCCAGCGCCGTCGACAACGCCGAGCTGACCTACAGCCCGGATGCGCCCCCCGTCACCGGCGAAGCGCTGGAAAAGCTGCTGCGCGACTATCAGGCGGCGCTGGATCAGATCGAACGCCTGGGCCATCGCTTCGACGCGAATGTGCTGACCGCCTTCCTCGAGCATGCGCCGGTGGAACCGTCGTTGTGGACGGATCCGGCGGCGATGCAGACCTGGCTCGACGGCGTGGCCAAGCGCCTGGCTTCCAGCGGCCTGGGCAAGCCGCGCTACCGCCTGGCGCTGCGTCCGGCAGTGGACGAGCAGCCGGCGGCGATCGAGGTGGTGCGCGACCAGCACGGCCTGAGCCACACCTGGCTGCTGCCGCAGCCGTTCTTCGCCGGCTCCGAGTTCCGCCCGATCCTGCACGCCAGCCAGCAGGTCGCCGGCCTGGTGCAGCAGGACGCCGTGGTCCGCCGCGGCAATGCTTCGCGCGGCGTGCTCAGCTTTGCCGACGTGCGCAGCTGGCTGCTGGACGAGGCGAAGAAGGGCCGTACCATCCAGCGCTTCAAGGGCCTGGGCGAAATGAATCCGGAGCAGCTGTGGGAAACCACGGTGAACCCGGAGACGCGCCGCATGCTGCAGGTCGGCATCGAGGACGCCTTCGTCGCCGACCAGATGTTCTCGATGCTGATGGGCGAGGCGGTGGAGCCGCGCCGTGAATTCATCGAAGCGAACGCGCTGAAGGTGGCGAACCTCGATATCTAAATTCGAGCGCTCGCCAGAGGGCCTGTCTTGCCCGTCTCCGGACGATGCATGCAGGCCCTTTTCTTTGCCCGCGTGCACTAATGCATTAGCACGCGATTACGGGCTGCGAGGCCGGATTCAAGCTCTATCGACTTTGGTCGATAACGACATGATTTGCCGCGCACGAGACAATCGGACGATTCTCTAGGGTTTGTACGCGAACGCCTACGTGACCTCTGGCGGGGTCATCTCGAATAGATTCGCGAGGGAATGTTGCAACTTATTGATTTTTAACAAACTTTGTTGCGGCGCTGCGACTTGTTTCCTAGCGCCTGCTCGGGTTACGCTCAACGATCCCCCGCGCACTCTTGTGCGTGAAACCTTACACGAGGACTGCCATGAAGCACGTTCCCCTGATCAAGATGCTCGCCGGAGCGGCGCTTGCGCTGACCCTGGCCAGCAGCCCGGTGATCGCGAAAGACAGCAATTCCAAGGACAAGAAGGAAGCGCTGTATCCGAACGCGACCCGTGCCGAGCCGAAGCTGGACCTCACCAGCGAGAAAGATCAGAAGGCACTGAACGACGGCCTCGACGCAGTCAATTCGCAGGACAAGGCGAAGGCGGAGCAGATCCTCCAGCCGATCATCGACAGCAGCAAGAGCAAGTACGCCCAGGCGCTGGCCCTGCAGGGCCTGGCCAACCTGCACTACAACGAGCAGGACGTGAAGGGTGCGATCGACCTGCTGAAGCGCGCGCTCGACATCGGCGTCATGCCGAACGACACCTACTTCCAGCTGCAGTACATGCTCGCCCAGTTCTACCTGGCCGACGAGCAGTATCAGCCGGCCATCGACACCATCGAGAAGTGGCGCGCCGACGGCAAGAAGGAAACCGCCGAGTCGTACGCGCTCGAAGGCAATGCCTACTACCGTCTTGAGAAGTACCCGCAGGCGATCGCCGCGGTGAAGAAGGCGCAGTCGCTCACCGACAAGCCGAACGACAGCTGGAACCAGATCCTGATGGCCAGCTACGCCGAGTCCGGCCAGGGCGACCAGGCCGCGCAGCTCGCGCAGCAGCAGCTCGCCGCCAACCCGAACGATTCGGCCGCGCTGAACAACGCCGTCGCCGTGCTTATGCAGTCGCAGAAGTATCCGGAAGCGATCCAGCTGATGGAGAAGTCGAAGGCCGCCGGCGCGTTCAAGAGCGAGAAGGACTACGTCAATCTCGCCAAGCTCTACCTGGTCACCGGCCAGGACAGCTCCGATCCCAAGCCGAACGCCGCCAAGGCCGTTGCCGCCCTCAACGAGGGCATGAGCAAGGGCGTGGTGACGGACAGCTACGACAACCTCAAGCTGCTCGGCGATGCCTCGTATGTCGCCGACAAGCCGGCCGATGCCATCAGCGCCTACAAGAAGGCGATGGGCAAGGCGAGCGACGGCGAAGCGGCGGTCCGCGCGGGCCAGCTGCTGATCAGCGAAGGCAAGAATGCCGAAGCGAAGACGCTGATCCAGCAGGGCATCGACAAGGGCGTGCAGCACAAGGGCACGGCCTACATGCTGCTGGCGGAAGCCTGCCGTGGACTCAAGGACAAGCAGGGAGCGATCGCAGCCATGCAGAAGGCTGCACAGGACCCCGCCACGGCCGACAAAGCGAAGGCCTGGTTGAAGACGGCAGGAGCCGGCAAGTAAGGCCAGCCACGGCGTTTTCAAGTGCAATCTGAAGGGGCGGATGGACGTCCATTTATCTGCCCCTCAGATGCTATACAAACGCCATGTGCTGGTGTACCGTTGAAACCTTCCCGTGTTCGTGTCCAGTGGCAAATGTCATCCTTCGTGGAGGCAACTTGCCGCCAAGTGTCGTGACCACGTCTCACCGATTATCCAGCTTCAGATTAGTGACAGATGGCCTCAAGTAACGAAGCAACCGGCCAAGGGCCGTTCAATTGGAGGCGTACCTGGGCGCTGGCTGTTGCCATCGCGCTGCACGCGTTCGCGTTCCTCTTGCTGGTGGCGCCGATGGCTCCGCCGAAGACGGATCAGGCGAAGAAGGAACGCATCGTCCAGGTGAACTTCATCGAGCCGCCGCCGCCGCCGCCCCCTCCGCCGCCGCCGCCGCCGGAACCGCCGAAGCAGCCGCCGCCGAAGATCATCCAGCAGGTGCAGCCGCCGCCGACCCCGCCGCCGCCGGCTCCGCCGCCGGCCGTCGAGGAAGCGTCGTCGAATCCGATCCCGGCTCCGCCGCCGGCTCCGCCTGCTCCCCCGGCTCCGCCTGCGGACATCACCGCCAGCCAGGACATCAGCTACAACAGCCGCATTCAGCCCAAGTATCCGCCGCAGGCCATTCGCCAGCGTCACGAGGGCACGGTTACCCTGATGATCCTTGTCGGTGTTGATGGTTCGCCCAAGGACATCAAGGTGGAAACGTCCAGCGGTTACCGTGAGCTGGATCAGGCTGCGATTGAAACGGCGCGCAAGTGGCGCTTCAATCCGAATATCAGGAACGGACAGAAGACCGAGGGTTACGTCCGCGTTCCGGTCAATTTCAACCTCAATCAGCTGTAACCAAAAGTTACGGTCAACCAGTTCACGCTTGACTTTCCAAGGGTAGCGTTATGTTCCAACAGACTCCTTCTCCGAACCCGGCCGCGGGCGGTACCTCCAACGCCGAAGCCATGAAGTCGATGGGCTTCGACCACCTGATCCACAACTTCGATCCGCTTGGCTGGATCGTGTTCGTGGTGCTGGTGGTGATGTCCTTCTCCTCCTGGTACTTCATCATCGCCAACGCCATCCGCAACGCCATGGTCCGTGGCCGCGCTGACAAGGTGATCAACGGTTTCTGGACCAACGGCTCGACGCAGGACGCCATCCGCGAGCTGGAAGCCCAGCCCAAGGGCGAACCCTTCTCGAAGATCGCGCTGGACGCCGCTTCCGCGGTGGCCCACCACCAGCAGGCTTCGTCGGGCGGTGGTCGCCTGGCCGAGTCGCTGAGCCGCTCCGAGTTCATCGACCGCGCCCTGCGCCAGGCCGTGGCTCGCGAGAGCCTGCGCCTCGAAGGCGGCCTGACCCTGCTCGCCACGGTCGGTTCGTCGGCGCCGTTCATCGGTCTGCTCGGTACCGTGTGGGGCATCTACCACGCGCTGATCAAGATCTCGGCTTCGGGCAACGCGTCGATGGAAGCGGTGGCCGGTCCGGTGGGTGAGGCGCTGATCATGACCGCGTTCGGTCTGTTCACCGCGATCCCGGCGGTGCTCGCCTACAACTTCTTCAACCGCTCCAACCGCCTGACCTACGCTCAGTTCGACGAGTTCGCGCACGACCTGCACGACTTCTTCGCGACCGGCGCCCGCGTCGAAGGCAAGTGAGGGATTGACCCATGGCGATGAGCTCTGGAGATAGTTCCGGCGGTCCGATGTCGGAAATCAACGTTACGCCGCTCGTCGACGTGATGTTGGTACTGCTGATCATCTTCATGATCACCGCGCCGCTGATGTCCCACCGAATCACCGTTGAATTGCCGACCGCGAATCCGAAGGTTGTCGATACGGAACCGGTCGAGCCGATGGATCTGGCCATCAAGCCCGACGGCACCATGTACCTCAACGACATCGAGGTCACGGAAGCCGAGCTGAAGGCCCAGTTTGCGGTTGCGGCGGCGAAGTCGCCGCAGCCGGAGCTGCAGATCCGTGCGGACAAGACGACGGAGTACAAGATCGTGCGTAAGGTTCTTGGCAGCGCCAAGGAGCAGGGCATGGTCCATGTCGGTTTCATCACGACCGGCAAGGAGTAAGAGTCATGGCATTCAGTAGTGGAAGCGGCAAGGGGCCGATGGCGGACATCAACGTCACGCCGCTTGTCGACGTGATGCTGGTGCTCCTGATCATCTTCATGATCACGGCTCCCATCCTGACGCACAAAGTAAAGATCGACCTTCCGCAGCCGAACCCGAACGTGGTCCAGCCGGATAATCCGCCGGATCCGATCCGCTTGAAGATCGATCAGTCGGGCGCGCTGTACTGGAACGATACGCCGGTCGACGAGCTGGGCCTGCGGGCACAGATCGCGGTGGTCGCCAGCCAGTCCAACCAGCCCGAACTGCAGATCAATGCGGACGACGGCGTGGCTTACGAGCATGTGGCCCGCGTGCTGGCCGCTGCCAAGAGCTACGGCCTCACCAAGATCGGCTTTACGGAAGGGCAGTAAATCCGGCAACGGATCGAAACAAAACTACCCTTGAAACCCCCGCTTCGGCGGGGGTTTTTTTATGCGTGGAAGATAACGAACCCACGGACGTCTGGACGTCCATCTGAAAACGAGGCGAATACGGCGCGGCGTCGGCAAGGTCGCCGCGCCGGCAACGTCAACGCAGAATCTGCAGGTAATTCCGCACCGTCGTCGACAGCCCTTCGTACAGGGCCTCGCCGATCAAGGCGTGCCCGATCGATACCTCGGCCAGGCCGGGAATGGCTGCATGGAACGCGCCCAGGTTCGCCTGGCTCAGATCGTGCCCCGCGTTCACCGCCAGTCCCGACTGCTGCGCACGCCGCGCCGTCTCCGCGCACAAGGCCAGCGATTCACGCGCATCGCCCTCGGCAAACGCATGCGCATAAGGCCCGGTATAGATCTCCACGCGCTGCATGCCGATCGCCGCGAAGCGCTCGAAGCCACTGGCGCCCGCATCGACGAACACGCTCACGCGGCAACCGATATCGCGCAGCGCCTTCACCAATGGCTGCAGCTTGTCGACGTCGGCCTGCTGCAGCGGATCGAAGCCATGGTCGGAAGTGATCTGGCTGTCGCTGTCCGGCACCAGGGTTACCTGCGTCGGCCGCACTTCGCGCGCCAGTTCGATCAGGCCCGGATACGTGCCGCGCGCCGGCGCAAACGGATTGCCCTCGATGTTGTACTCCACGCGGCCGCGCAGCATGGCGGCGAGCGCGCGCACGTCCTGCGGCTTCACATGGCGCTGGTCGGGCCGGGGATGGACGGTGATGCCGCCGCAACCGGCTTCGATGCAGGTTTGTGCGGCGCGGAGAATGTCGGGCTCGTCGCCGCCGCGCGAATTGCGCAGCACCGCGATCTTGTTGAGGTTGACGCTAAGCAGGGTCATGGACGCATCGGCTCGCAGGCAAGAACCTCCCGCGGGACCCAAGCACTCCAGCATCCCGCGCGGAGCAGGACCGGCAACACTGCGCCTATCCGGCGGCGGTGGCAAGTGTCCGCAAGACGAGCGTCCTGGGGCCGCCCCGCCACGCGATGCTGCCCACGTGTCCGCCGTCCAGCGCGAGGCGATGCAGCTGCCAATGCGCCGGCAGTTCGCCATCGAGGAAGCGCAGCGCCAGGCGCTCCTCTTCGTCGGCGATCCCTAGACGATGCAGCCCAAAGGCCAGGCCCCGCCCGGTCGCCTTGAGCACGGCTTCCTTCGCCGTCCACAGCTGCAGGAAGGCGGCGTCGCGACGGCCTGGCGCCAACGCCGCCAACGCCGCGGTTTCTTCGTGGCTGAAGTAGCGCTGGGCGATTTCCAGGGCGCGCGGCCGCGGCCGCAGGCGTTCCAGATCGACACCCGGTTCAACCCCTCGCGCCACCGCGCACAAAGCCTGATCGCCGCTATGCGACCAGTTGAAATGCAGCGCCTCGGCGTCGGCGCCGGCCAGCCGCGGCCGACCGAATTCCCCCGCCTCCAGCCGTACCTCATCCGCGGCGCGCCCGAGATAAGCGGCCAGCACCGCCTGGAACGGCGCACGCTCCTGATGATGGTCGTAAGCCATCCGCCATACGTGTATCTCGTCATCGCGCAGGTGCTCTGCTACTTTCGCTGGCACCTGGCTGTACTTCGTGTTCATCCGCACATGGTGCCGGCCGGGCACGGATCGAACAAGCGGCCACCGGCTCCTGGCCGCCCGCTTGCAGGCGCAGCGAACGCGCGTAAAGGCCTTTGACGGGAGAACTGTCCTTGATCGCCGGCTGGCTGCTGCTGCTTGCGTCGCTGCTCTATGTGGGCCTGCTGTTCGTGGTGGCTTATGCCGGCGATCGCCGGCCGCTGTATCCGCGCCAGCCGAAGCTGCGCCCGATCGTCTACAGCCTGGCCCTCGCGGTCTACTGCTCGTCGTGGACGTTCTATGGCGCCGTCGGTACGGCGGCGCGCGAAGGGCTGGGCTATCTGCCCATTTACCTGGGCCCGGCGCTGCTGTTCGTGTGCGGCTTCGGCCTGATGCGCCGGCTTGCGCTCATCGCGCGCCAGCGCAACATCACTTCGATCGCCGACTTCATCGGCGCGCGTTTCGGCAAGTCGCACGCGCTGGCCGCGACGGTAGCGTTGATCGCGGTGATCGCCATCGTTCCCTACCTGGCCCTGCAGTTCAAAGCGGTGTCGATGTCGTACGCCGCGCTCGGCGGCGGCGCCTCGCAGTTCGGGGACAGTGCCCTATGGTGCGCGATCCTGCTGGCCACCTTCGCCATCCTGTTCGGCACGCGCACCATCGACGCCACCGAACACCATCACGGCATGATGCTGGCCATCGCGCTGGAATCGCTGATCAAACTAGCCGCCTTCGCCGCGCTGGCGGTCTACGCGCTGTGGCGCGGACCGGGACTCGAAGCCACCGTCGCGCTTCCGGTACAGCAGTTCGCCGACGGCATCTCGCCCGGCTTTCTCGCGCAGACCTTGCTGGCCTTCTGCGCCATGTTCTGCCTGCCGCGCCAGTTCCAGATCGGCGTGGTGGAGTGCGAAGACCCGAACGATCTCTATCGGGCACGCTGGATGTTCCCGCTCTACATGCTGATCGTCAGCGTGGCGGTGATCCCCATCGTCGCCGCCGGCCTGCGCCTGCCGATGGTGAGCCACGGCATCGCCGACGCCTGGGTGCTGAACCTGCCGCTGGCCCACGGCGACCGCGGCATGGCGCTGCTCGCCTTTATCGGCGGCTTCTCCGCGGCCACCGGCATGGTGATCGTCTCGTCGGTCGCGCTGTCGACCATGATCAGCAACGACCTGGTGATGCCGGCGCTGCTGCGTATCCGCCGGTTGCAGCTGGAGCAGCGCAGCGACCTGTCCCAGCTCGTGCTGCTGGTGCGGCGCATCGCCATCGTCGGACTCGCCTGCATGGCGTACCTGTATTACCGCGTGGCGGCGGATGCCGCGAATCTGGCGGCGACCGGCCTGCTGGCCTTCGCCGCGGTCGCGCAGTTCGCGCCGGCGATCGTGTCGGCGCTGTATTGGCGCGGCGCCAGCCGCCGCGGCGTGGCGACCGGTCTGCTCGCCGGCTTCGGCGTGTGGATCTACACCTTGCTGATTCCGGCCACCAATCCCAATGCAAGCTGGCTGCAGCAAGGCCCGCTGGGCCTCAGCTGGCTGCAGCCGCAGGCGCTGTTTCATCTCAACGGCTGGGACCCGGTGATGCACGGCACGTTCTGGTCGCTGCTGGCCAACGTAGGCTGCCTGGTGTTTATCTCGCTGCGCTTCCGCCCCAGCCTGGAGGAGCGCCTGCACGCGGCGATGTTTATCGAACCCTATGCGGTGGACCGCGGCAGCGTCGGCGACTGGCGCGGCCGTGTAGCGGTGGCGGACCTGCGCACCATCGCCGAACGTATCGTCGGCGAACGCAGCAGCCAGCGCGCGTTCGAGGAATACGGCGAACGCCGCGGCCGTCCGCTGGCGCCGAGCGAATCGGCCGATCGCGCGCTGATCCAGTACACCGAGCGTCTGCTCGCGGCGGCGGTCGGCGCGGCCAGCGCGCGTCGCATCCTGATGGGCGCGCTGTCCGGCTCCGGCCTGGACATCGCCGAAGCCATGGCCTTGATGGACGAAGCCTCGCAGGAACTGCGCTTCAACCGCGAGCTGCTCTCCACCACCTTGGAAAACGTATCGCAGGGCATCAGCGTGGTCGACGCGGGCATGCGGCTGGTGGCATGGAACCGGCGCTACCTGGAGCTGTTCGACTATCCCGACGGCATGGTCTACGTCGGCGTGCCGGTGGCGGACCTGATCCGCTGGAACGCCGAGCACGGCGAGCTGGGCCCGGGCGAAGTCGAGGAACACGTGACCAAGCGCATCGCTTACATGCGCGCCGGCATACCGCATCTGTTCCAGCGCGTGCGCTCCGACGGCACCGTGATCGAGATGCGCGGCCGAGCGTTGCCAGGCGGCGGCTACGTCACCACCTATACGGACGTCACCGCCTACAAGCAGGCCGAGCAGGCGTTGATCGACGTCAACGAAACGCTGGAGCAGCGCGTCGGCCAGCGCACCGCGGAACTGAGCGAAGCGCTGGCCGCTACCGCGCTCGCGCGCCGCGAGGCGGAAGCGGCCAACGCTTCCAAGACCCGTTTCCTCGCCGCCGCCAGCCACGACCTGCTGCAGCCGCTGAACGCCGCGCGGCTGTTCACCTCGGCGCTGCGCCAGCATCCGGGCCTCGATCAGGATGCCGCGCAGCTCGCCGAGCGCATCGACGCCTCGTTCCGCTCCGCCGAAGATCTGCTCGATGCTTTGCTCGACACGTCGCGCCTGGATGCCGGCAGCTATCGCCCCGACGTCGGCAGCTTCGCCCTGGCCGATCTGTTCGATTCGCTGAAGGCGCAGTTCGCGGTGATCGCGGAACAGCGCGGCCTGCAGCTGCGCATCGTGCCGACGCGGCTGGCCGTGCGCAGCGATCCCCAGCTGCTGCGCCGCATCCTGCAGAACTTCATTTCCAATGCGCTGCGCTACACCCGCAGCGGCGGCGTGCTGCTCGGCGCGCGGCGCACCGGCGGCGAAGTTCGCATCGAGGTGTGGGATACGGGCCCTGGCATCGCCGAGGAACAGCGTGCGCGCATCTTCGACGAGTTCCAGCGGCTGGACCGTCCCTCGCCGTGGGGCGAGAAAGGCCTGGGACTGGGCCTGTCGATCTGCGACCGCATCGCCCACATCCTCGACCATCGCCTGGAGCTCTCCTCCCGCGTTGACCACGGCAGCCGCTTCGCCGTCGCCGTGCCGCGCGTGCATACGCTGCCGCCGCGCCGCCGCACCGTCACGCAGCCGGCCATGGCGGTCGAGCGCCTGCCGCTGACGGTACTGTGCCTGGACAACGACTCGTCCATTCTCGACGGCATGCGCGCCCTGCTCACGCGCTGGGGCGTGGACTGCCGCGTCGCGCTCGACGTGCAGCAGGCCGAACAGCAGCTGCGCGGCGGCGGCATCGACATGATTCTCGCCGACTACCATCTGGCCGAAGACATGAACGGCCTGCAGGCCCTGCAGTACCTGCGCGGCACGCTGGGCGACCTGCCGCCGGTGGCGATGATTACCGCCGACGGCAGCAGTGAACTGAAACAGCGTGCGCGACTGCTCGGCTATCCCTTGCTGCACAAGCCGGTGCGTCCGGCGGCCTTGCGCGCCTTGCTCAGCGCGCGCGTGCGCAAGGTCAGCGCGTAAAGACTAGACCTCGTCGCCGGGCAGCGCCTGCTGCATCGAACCCGGCTCCACCGCGAGCTGGCTCGCCGCCAATGCCACCTGGGTGCGGTTGTTGACCCCGAGCTTGCGCATGATCGCCGTCATATGCGCCTTCACCGTCGCTTCGGACACGCCCAGGTCGTAGGCGATCTGCTTGTTGAGCAGCCCCTCGGCGATCATGGTCAGCACGCGGAACTGCTGCGGCGTCAGCGACGCCACGCGCGTGGCGATCTCGGCTTCGTCGTCTTTCAGCGCGCTGCTGGCGTCGCCGAGCAGGGAATGCGGCAGCCACACGTCGCCGTCGAGTACGGTGCGGATGGCCTGCACGATCTGCTCGCCCGAGCTGGATTTCGGAATGTAGGCGGAAGCCCCATGCGCCAGCGCGCGCCGCGCCACCTGGGCCTCTTCATGGCCGGACACCACGATGGTCGGCAGGCCGGGAAACTGTCCGCGGATATGCGCCAGCGCGGAATAGCCGCGTGCGCCGGGCATATGCAGGTCCAGCAGCAGCAATTCCGCTTCCGGGTACTGCTCCACCAGGGCCAGCAGGCTGTGCACGCTGTCGGCGCAGTGCACGCTGGCCTCGGGCAGGGCGCCGAGCACCGCGCGCTGCAGGGCGTCGCGGAACAGCGGGTGATCGTCGGCGATCAGGACATCGGACATGGTATGGGAACAGGGAATGGAGAATAGGGAATAGGGGTAGGGTCTCGAAGGGTCTTGGCCAATTCTCTATTCCCTGTTTTCTATTCCCTTATTTGATCAGGCGTTCTTCCACCAGGCTCTTCACCACGCTGGGGTCGGCCAGGGTGGAGATGTCGCCGAGCTGGTCGGGCTGGTTCTCACCGATCTTGCGCAGGATGCGGCGCATGATCTTGCCCGAGCGCGTCTTGGGCAGGCCCGGCGCCCACTGCAGGTAGTCCGGCGTGGCGATCGGGCCGATCTCCTTGCGCACCCAGGCCACCAGCTCCTTGCGCAGCTCGTCGCTGCCCTGCTCGCCGGCCACCAGGGTGACGTAGGCGTAGATGCCCTGGCCCTTGATCTCGTGCGGGCAGCCGACCACGGCCGCCTCGGCCACCTTCGGGTGGGCCACCAGCGCGCTTTCCACTTCGGCGGTGCCGATGCGGTGGCCGCTGACGTTGATCACGTCGTCGACGCGGCCGGTGATCCAGTAGTAGCCGTCCTCGTCGCGGCGCACGCCGTCGCCGGTGAAGTAGTTGCCGGGGTAGGCGGTGAAATAGGTTTCCACGAAGCGCTGGTGGTCGCCGTACACGGTGCGCATCTGGCCCGGCCAGGAATCGGTGATCACCAGGTTGCCTTCGGTGGCGCCTTCCAGCACCGCACCGCCGGCGTCGACGATGGCCGGCTTGATGCCGAAGAACGGCTTGGTGGCGGAACCGGGCTTGGCGTCGATGGCGCCGGCCAGCGGAGTGATCAGGATGCCGCCGGTCTCGGTCTGCCACCAGGTGTCGACGATGGGGCAGCGCTCGTCGCCGACCACGCGGTAATACCACTCCCAGGCTTCCGGATTGATCGGCTCGCCGACCGAGCCGAGCAGGCGCAGCGAGGCGCGCGAAGCCTTCTTCACCGGCGCCTCGCCCTCGCGCATCAGCGCGCGGATCGCGGTGGGCGCGGTGTAGAACAGGGTGACCTTGTGCTTGTCCACCACGTTCCAGAAGCGGCTGGTGTCCGGATAGTTCGGCACGCCGTCGAACATCACGGTGGTGGCGCCGTTGGCCAGCGGCCCGTACACCACGTAGCTGTGGCCGGTGACCCAGCCCACGTCGGCGGTGCACCAGTAGACGTCGTCCTCGCGCAGGTCGAACACCAGTTCGTGCGTATAGCTGGCGAACACCAGGTAGCCGCCGGAGGTATGCAGCACGCCCTTGGGCTTGCCGGTGGAACCGGAGGTGTACAGGATGAACAGCGGGTGTTCCGCTTCCACCGGCGTCGGCGGGCAGTCGGTGGACTGGCCGTCCATCAGCACGTGGTAGTAGCGGTCGCGCGGCGACTGCATCGGCACGGCGCTGCCGGTACGGCGCACCACGATCACGGTCTCCACGCTGTTGGTGCCGGGGCGCTCCAGCGCCGCGTCGACATTCGCTTTCAGTGGAATCTTCTTACCGCCGCGCACGCCTTCGTCGGCGGTCACCACCACCTTGGCGGTGGAGTCGGCGATGCGGCCGGCCAGCGAGTCGGGCGAGAAGCCGCCGAACACCACCGAATGCACCGCGCCGATGCGCGCGCAGGCCAGCATAGCCACCGCGGCCTCGGGGATCATCGGCATGTAGATGGCGACGCGGTCGCCCTTGCTCACGCCCAGGTTCTTCAGCGTGTTGGCGAACTTGCACACTTCGGCGTGCAGCTCGCGGTAGGTGATGTGGCGCGATTCGTTCGGGTCGTCGCCCTCGAAGATGATCGCGGTCTTGTCCCCGCGCGTGGCCAGATGGCGGTCCAGGCAGTTGGCCGAGACATTGAGCTCGCCGTCCTCGTACCAGCGGATGTGCAGGTTCTTCGGATCGTAGGAGACGTTCTTGATCTTGCTGGGCTGGCGGTTCCACTCCAGGCGCCCGCCGATGCGGCCCCAGAAGCCCTCCGGATCGCGTACCGATTCTTCGTAGAGGCGCTGGTAATCCTCCTGGCTGACGCGGGCCTTGGCGGCGAACTCGGGCTTGACGGGGTACACCTTGCTCATGGAGGGCTCCTGCTGGCCGGGCGCGCGCGCCCGCGGGGATGTGGAAGGCCGCGGCAGACCCTTTGCCGCCGGCGAGTCCAGCGAGTGTAGCGAAAGGCCGGCAACGCGCACGTGACGGGCTCGGTTCGACTTTGGTCGAGGTTCGACCAATGGGGAATAGGCGGCCGCATTGCAGCATCCCCAAGCTCGCTCGAGCCATAGCCTGGGGAGGCACGACCATGGTGTTTACACGTCTAGGCGGCCATCGGGCCGCCGTTGCGCTGGCCATCGCCGCCGCGCTGGCCCTGCCGGCCGCCGCGCAGGCCGAGCCGCAAGCCAAGAGCAAGCCGAAGACCGCCACGCGCGAGCAGCAGCTGGAATCGCGCGTGTCCCAGCTCGAACAGGAGCTGGCGGAACTGAAGGACATGCTGCGCCAGCAACAGACCCAGCAGCAGCAACAGCAGCAGCAGGTGGTCCAGGCGCAGCAGCAGGCCGCCGAGGCCACCGCGGTGGCGCAGAAAGTGGCCGCCGCGCCGCCGCCGAAGGAAACCTTCAGCAGCGCGCCGGGTGTATCCGTGGCGTTGCACGGCTTCATCAGCGCCAGCGCCTTCAACCAGAGCAAGAACTTCTCGTTCGGCAACGGCCAGAACGCCGAATACCCGATTCCCAAGACCGCCGCCGCGCCCTCATCCGGTTCGCTCAGCGGCGTGGACATCCGCAACACGCGCTTCTGGCTCGACTTCAAGGGCGCCAAGTTCACCGACAACTGGACCGGCGGCGGCCGCATCGAAATGGACTTCTTCGGCGGCTTCAACGGCACCGGCCCCTACAGCGAGCAGCAGCCCGTGCCGCGCCTGCGCCAGGCCTATATGGACCTGACCAATCCGGAAACCGGCAGCACCGTGCGCATCGGCCAGCAGTGGGAGCTGCTGTTCCCGGTGGACATGGTTTCCACCTCGCTGTCGCACATCGCGTTTCCGCTGGGTTTCGGCACCGGCCTGATCGGCTGGCGCTTCCCGGGCGTGGTGTGGATGCAGGAGTTGAACCACAGCTCCACCTCCGGTCCGAAATGGCGCCTGGACCTGGGCGCGTTCGAGGGCAACTGGAACGGACCCGGCGACAACCTCAACTACCTCACCGCGGGCAATGCCGGTTTCCGTCCGCAGGTGGAGGCGCGCCTGCACGTGCAGGACAAGGACTGGCTGGCCTTCTTCGTGGCGCACTACAGCCAGGTCAACCTCAAGGGCGTGGGCGACACCGTGCTTACGCCGATCAAGGACAAGATCGACAGCCTGGTGTGGGAGCTCGGCGGCAACTGGAAACCCGGCCCGTGGAACCTCAAGGCCCTGGTGTATGCCGGCAAGGGCATCGGCCAGGTGTTCGGCGACCTCTCGCAGTTCGGCGATATCAAGGACAAGGGCGGCTATCTGCAGGTCGGCTACAACTTCACCAAGAACTGGAGCGTCAACGCGTTCTACGCGCAGAGCAATCCGGACGACAAGGACGTGATCCGCTGGGCCGGCAAGGCGCCGTTCGCCAATGCGCGCCTGCGCAACCGGCAGACCGCGCTGAGCCTGCAGTACGCCGCCGGCGCCTACGAACTGGGCGCGGAGTGGATCTACGACAAGCTCGACTACACCACCAACGGCACCGACCGCAAAAAGCTCAACGGCAACCAGGTCAGCCTGAACGCGCTCTACAAGTTCTGATCCGCACGGGCGGCGCACGGGGGTGCGCCGCCCGCCCGGCAACTACATCCGCATGGGGAGCAACATGGCTACGACCGCAACAGGCGCCGCGATGAAGGACACCGGTCACCGCAGGGTGATCCTGGCCTCCAGCCTCGGCACCGTCTTCGAGTGGTACGACTTCTATCTGTACGGCTCGCTGGCCGTGCTGATCGGCAAGCACTTCTTCTCCGGCCTCAACGAAACCAGCGCCTTCATCTTCGCGCTGCTGGCCTTCGCCGCGGGCTTCGCGGTGCGTCCGTTCGGCGCCATCGTGTTCGGGCGGCTGGGCGATCTGGTGGGGCGCAAGTACACCTTCCTGATCACCATCATCATCATGGGCCTGTCCACCTTCCTGGTCGGCGTGCTGCCCAGCTACGGCACGGTGGGCATCATCGCGCCGGTGCTGCTGATCGCGCTGCGCCTGCTGCAGGGCCTGGCGCTGGGCGGCGAGTACGGCGGCGCGGCCACCTATGTGGCCGAGCATGCGCCGAACGGCAAGCGCGGCCTGTACACCAGCTTCATCCAGATCACCGCCACGTTCGGCCTGTTCCTGTCGCTGCTGGTGATCCTGGGCACGCGCATGAGCCTGGGCGACAAGGTGTTCGAGGACTGGGGCTGGCGCATTCCGTTCCTGATCTCCTCGGTGCTGGTGGCGGTGTCGGTGTACATCCGCATGCAGCTGCAGGAATCGCCGGTGTTCCAGCAGATGAAGGCCGAGGGCAAGCATTCGAAGGCGCCGCTGACCGAAGCCTTCGGCCAGTGGAAGAACCTCAAAGTGGTGATCCTCGCCCTGCTCGGCGCCACCGCCGGCCAGGCGGTGGTGTGGTACACCGGCCAGTTCTACGCGCTGTACTTCCTCACCCAGAGCCTGAAGATCGACGGCGCCACGGCGAACCTGCTGATCGCCTGCGCGCTGATCATCGGCACGCCGTTCTTCGTGTTCTTCGGCTGGCTGTCGGACCGCATCGGCCGCAAGAGCATCGTGCTGGCGGGCTGCCTGATCGCCGCGCTCACCTACTTCCCGATCTTCAAAGGCCTCACCCACTACGGCAATCCCGCGATCGAGACCGCCGCCGCCAGTGCACCGGTCACCGTGGTGGCGGACCCGAATGCGTGCAGCTTCCAGTTCGATCCGGTCGGCAAGAGCAAATTCACCAGCTCCTGCGACGTGGCCAAGACCTCGCTGGCGAAGAAGGGCATTCCCTACCGCAACGAAGCGGCGCCCGCCGGCGCGGTCGCGCAGGTAAAGATCGGCGACCGCACCATCGACTCGTTCGAGGGCGGCAGCCTCGACGGCGCCGCGTTCGCCGCGCAGAGCAAGGCCTTCGTCGGCACCGTCGGCGAGGCGCTGAAGACGGCCGGCTATCCGGACAAGGCCGACCCCGCCAAGACCAACAACGCCATGCTGGTGATCCTGCTGGCGATCCTGGTGATCTACGTGACCATGGTCTACGGCCCGATCGCCGCCTGGCTGGTGGAGATGTTCCCCACGCGCATCCGCTACACCTCGATGAGCCTGCCGTATCACATCGGCAACGGCTGGTTCGGCGGCTTCGTGCCCACCATCGGCTTCATGCTGGTGGCGTGGAAGGGCGATATCTACTACGGGCTGTGGTACCCGATCATCGTGGCGATCGGCACGTTCTTTATCGGCCTGCTGTTCCTGAAGGAAACCAAGGACGTGGACATCGCCTGAGTCCATCCGCGGGCACCCACGAAAACGGCGGCCATCGCGGCCGCCGTTTTTTCTTGCGTCGGCGTTTTTCAGTGATTGAACGGCGACTTGCCGTCGCGCAGCCGCTGCAGGTCGTATTCGGACAGGGTGTCGCCGCGCGAATGCGCGTCGATGCGCGCCTGGGCGAAGGCCAGCGCGGTGGCGAACGCGCCCACCACGCCGAGCAGCAGCCACAGCCCCATGGCGCCGCCGCTGTGGCGGGTGAAGCTCAGGGCCAGGGAGAGCAGGGTGCCGATCAGCAGGAGCCAGCGCATGGGAACCTCGGTTCTTGCCAGAAAATGATCGCCGAAAAGATCGCCGAAAAGATCGGCGCGACGCTTGCGACGCTACGCCGACCCCGGCGCGGATCATAGTCGGCCGAAGGTCCGGGGTTTTGCCGCGCCGCGCACAATCCCCGTGCGCACGCGTCGTAAGATCGCCCCGATCCCACCACGGTGACGGCCCATGGAAGCGAAGTCCACCGATGTGCGGCGCGCAGGGTGGCTGCAGCGCCTGTTCGACGGCGCCGGCGGCAAGGTCGCCTTGCTGCTCGATCACCTCAAGCCCTTGCGGGTGTCGCTGTGCATCCTCGCCTTCGCAGTGGTGGTGGCGACCAGCGTGGACCAGGCGGCGGAGCTGTTCCTGATCGCGGTGTGGATCGACCCCAGCATCGGCCGCTACCTGGCCCTGCTGGCCAGCAGCGCGCTGGCCGGCCTGGCCGTGTGGTACGGCGCGCGCAACGCCTACCGGCTCATCTATCTGCGCTGGCCCGCGCTGCAGGACCGCCGCGGCGCCGGCATCCGCAACTGGCTGCCGCGCATCATGGGCGCGTCGATCCCGCTGCTGGTGCTGCTGGGCTACGTGCTGGCTCTGGTGCGGGTGCCGCATGGGCCCTGCGGCATGACCCAGGACTGCGAAGGACGCATGTGGCGCGCGGCCGGCCTGCTGCTGGTTTCGCTGGGACTGATCGTGTTCTTCATGACGCGCCGCCGCCTGCTCAATGCGCTGCCGAAGCTGGCGAAGGTCTGCGCGCTGCCCTCGCAGGAAGAACGCGTCGAGCGCGTCGGCATGCTGGGCCGCGCCGCGCGCCGCGTGTATGTGCTGTCGATCCTGGCCAATATCGCCGCCACCGTGCTGATCGCGTTCCGGCCCGAGCTGCTGGACGGCATCGGCCCGCTGGCGATCCTGCTGATCGCCGCGGCCTTCCTCGCCTTGAACGGCGGCTGGGCCTGCATGCTGGCCGACCGCCGCGGCTTCCCGCTGCTCACCGGACTGCTGGCGCTCAGCGCGCTGCTGCACGTGCTGCATCTGAACGACAACCACCGCGTGCGCCAATACCCCGGCATGAGCACGCATAGCCATCCCGAAACCGCACCGGCGGACCACCGCCCGAGCTTCGACGACTACGCCAACGCCTGGCTCGACCAGCGCTGCGCCAACCGCAAGTCCTGTCCGGTGGTGGTGGCCGCCGCCGAGGGCGGCGGCATCCGCGGCGCGGCGTGGACGGCGCTGGTGCTGGCGCGCCTCACCGCGATGGTGGATGCGCGGCATCCGCAGCAGGGCGAGCCGCTGCTGGCGCGCTACCTGTTCGCCGGCAGCGGCGTCTCCGGCGGCAGCCTGGGCCTGGCCACCTACACGGCCTTGCTGCGCCAGCCCGCCGGCGTCCGCCCGGACACCATGGAAACCCGTGCGCGCAGCTTGCTCGACCACGATTTCCTCGCCCCGACCCTGGCCAACATGCTGTTCGTCGATTTCACCCAGCGCTGGCTGCCGGGCGCCTGGTTCGACGACCGCTCCCGCGCGCTCACCCGCGCCTGGGAGCACGCCGGCCGCAAGCAGGGCGTGGAGGCGTTCGCCCAGCCGTTCGCCGCGCTCTACAGCACCGCCGACGGCCGTCCGGACATCGGCACGCCGGCGCTGTTCCTCAACAGCACCACCGTGGCCGAGGGGCGGCGCTTTATCCAGCATCCGTTCCGGCCGATGGCGACGCCGCAGGTGCAGCCGTGGACCGCCGCCTTCGACGGCTCCGCCTGGCTGGATCCGCGCGTGCCGCTGAGCGAAGCCGTGCTCGACAGCGCGCGCTTCACCTACGTCAGCCCGGCCGGCACGCTGGAAACCGCGCCGCCTGCCGGCGTGACCCCGCCGGTGCCGTCGCGCCTGCAGCTGGTCGATGGCGGCTATTTCGAAAACTCCGGCGCGGTGACGCTGAGCGAAGTGATGCACCGCCTGCACGAGCTGGCCAGGGCGCGCGGGCAGGAGCTGCGCTTCATCGTGCTGCACATCAGCAACGATCCGCAGATGGACGATTTCGTCGACCGCCACGACCCGGCGCATCCGCTGCCGCTGTACACCACCGCCTGCTCGGGCGTCCAGGTAGCCGGCGGCAAGGGCAGCGCACCCAGCGGCGAAGCCACGGCGCCATTGCTGGCCCTGCTCGACACGCGCACCGCCCGCGGCGAGTACGCGCGGGCGCGGCTGCTGGAAAGCCTGCATCCGAACCCGGCCGACCCGGCGCAGGGCGACATGCTGTGGCATTTCCGGCTGTGCCCCGGCGAGTATCCGATCCCGCTGGGCTGGACCATCTCCACCCCGGTCTTCGACGAAATGCAGCGCCAGCTCGAGCACAACTATCCGCTGGCGACCATGGCCGAGGCGCTCGATACCCAGCTTTCCGGCGCGCCATGAACCATGCGTCCGGCGGCTGAATCTCAGCCGCTGCGACGACTCCGGCGTAGCCTGTGCGGCATGTCCGAGCTCGCCAAACCCGCCCGCATCATCAAGGGCCGGGGTTCGTCGTCCCGCACGGTCAGCCGCTTCGACAAGCGCATCTACACCGCGGAAGACGACGGCTGGTACCAGGAGCAGGACGAAGCGCCCCGCCTGCCTACCGAAGTGCGCGAGGACATCGCGCGCAGCATCATCAGCCGCAACGATTCGCCGGACGTGGGCTTCTCGCAGTCGGTCAATCCGTACAAGGGCTGCGAGCATGGCTGCGTGTACTGCTTCGCGCGGCCCACCCACGCCTATCTGGATCTCTCGCCCGGCCTGGACTTCGAAACCAAGCTGTTCGCCAAGACCAACGCCGCCGAACTGCTGCGCAAGGAACTGGCCAAGCCCGGCTACCGCTGTTCGTCCATCGCGCTGGGCATCAATACCGACGCCTACCAGCCGATCGAACGCAAGTACCGCATCACGCGGCAGTGCCTGGAGATCTTCGCGGAGACGAGGCATCCCGTCGGCTTCATCACCAAGAACGCGCTGATCGAACGCGACATCGACCTGCTCGCCGCGATGGCGCGCGAGCGCCTGGTGAACGTGTACTTCTCGGTCACCACCCTGGACAACCGCCTGGCCTCGCGCATGGAACCGCGCGCCAGCGCGCCGCATGCCCGGCTGCGCGCGATGAAGGCCCTGCATGAGGCCGGTGTGCCGGTGGGCGTGATGGTGGCGCCGGTGATCCCGATGATCACCGACCGCGAAATGGAAGCGATCCTGGAAGCCGCCAGGGAGCATGGCGCGCAGGCCGCCGGCTTCGTGCTGCTGCGCCTGCCGCACGAGCTGAAGACGATCTGGCGCGAATGGCTGGAACTGCATTACCCGGAGCGCGCCGCGCACGTGATGAGCCTGATGCGCCAGATGCATGGCGGCAAGGATTACGACAGCGCCTTCGGCCGGCGCATGCGCGGCGAGGGGCCGTTCGCCCAGCTCATCCAGCAGCGTTTTGCCAAGGCTTATGCCCGGCTGGGCTTCGGCCGGCTGCCGCCAACGGATGCCAGCCGCTTCGTCCCGCCCCGGCCGCCGTCGCCGCAGGGCGAGCTGTTCGGCGAGCTGTTCTAGCGGGGCATGTGTCGCGCCGGGCGAGACGCGCGCGGCGCACACTGTGCGGATGGCCGCGCCTTCCGATCCCGTCCCCTCCGACCCCGTGCCCTCCGACCCCGTGCCCTCCGACCCCGTGCCGACCGATCCTTGGCTGCGCGCGCTCAAGGGCCGTGGCGCCGCGTCCAATCCGCAGGGGCGCTTCGAAACCATCCGGCGCCACGCCGAGGACGACGGCTGGCAGCACGCCCTGCTGGTCGAGGATCAGCCGCGCCCGCAGACCGTGGTGACGGAAGAACACGCGCGCAGCGTGATTACCCGCAACGATTCGCCGGACATCGGTTTCGACCGGGCGATGAATCCCTACCGTGGCTGCGAGCACGGCTGCGTGTACTGCTTCGCGCGGCCGTCGCACAGCTATCTGAATCTGTCGCCGGGGCTGGATTTCGAAACCAGGCTGCGCGCCAAGAGCAACTTCGCCGAGGTGCTGCGCGCGGAACTGGCCAAGCCCGGTTACGTGCCCAGGCCGATCAATATCGGCAGCAACACCGACGTCTATCAACCGATCGAGAAGCACCGGCGGCTGACGCGTGCCGCACTCGAGGTGCTGGCCGAATGCCGGCATCCGTTCACCATCGTCACCAAGAACGCGATGATCGAGCGCGACCTGGATCTGCTCGCCCCCATGGCGCGCGATGGGCTGGTGCAGATCTTCATCTCGATCAATTCGCTGGATAACCAGCTCGCTTCCAGACTGGAACCGCGGGCCAGCGCTCCGCACCGGCGGATCAAGGCGGTGCGCACGCTGGCCGAGGCGGGTGTTCCGGTCGGCGTGCTGGTGGCGCCGATCATTCCCGCGCTCAACGACCGCGACATGGAAGCGGTGCTGGAACAAGCCGCCGACGCAGGCGCGAACAGCGCCGGCTACACCGTGCTGCGCCTGCCGCATGAGTTGAAGACGCTGTTCCGCGAATGGCTGGCCCTGCACGCACCGCAGCGCGCCGAACACGTGATGAGCCTGGTGCAGCAGATGAACGGCGGCCGCGACTACGACAGCGACTTCGCCACGCGGATGCGCGGGCAGGGCGTGTTCGCCGATCTGTTGCGCAGGCGCTTCGAGGTGGCTTGCCGGAAACATCGTTTCGGGCGGGCGTGGGAACTGCAGCTCGATGTTTCGCGTTTCGTGCCACCACGCGCGCCATCGCGTCAGGGGCAATTGTTCTAGATCCCCGATCGAGCGATCAGGCCAGCAGGTAGCTGGCGATGTGCCCGGTTTCCTTCGGCGGCACATCCGCCTGGCGAGCGAAGTCAGTCCACTGAGCCACCGCTTGCTGTACGTCCTTCATGATGGCGCTTGCATCAGCAATCTGGAACACGTCAGCGACCTTCATGAAATCGGCGCGGTCGGCGCCGTCGAATTTCCCCGCGACGGACATGAGGTGGTGCCTGGTCCAATAGCCGTCCGGGTTATGGGCGAACGTGATGTCATAAGCGGGCGACAGCTCCCACGCGCCTTCCTCACGCAGCAGGAAGGAGTGGTTCTTGCTGTGATCGTCGCAGTTCCAGGCGAGCCAGTTGAAGACCATTCGTCGGAACGCCTGCTGCCTTGCCTCGAGGTCCAGGCCTAGGCGATTCATGGCCAGGAACAGCTGCTCGTAACTGTTTGTGTCGCGCATCTTGTAGTCGATGTGGTCGAGTCCACACAGCGTCTGCATGTGATGCTTGGAATTGCCGTCCCGATCGAAACGTTTGGTCATGAAGTGGCGGCGGCCGTTTTCATGCAGCAGGCGGCATTCGGACATGGTGATGCCGGCGGCGGTTGCCATCAGGTAGTACGCATACTCGATGCGGCCATGCGCCTGCGATTGGCCAAGCTCGGTGTCTTCACCCAGGCCGTCGAATTTGATGAGCCAGTGTTCGAAGCCGGTAGCGGTATGGAACTGGCCGCTGCGGAGTTCCCTGGTCTCGGGATTGAATGCCACCACGGCCTTGGCGCGTGCGCCGCCGGCGGAGGTGCCGACGCGAATGATGCTGGCCAGCGCTTCTTTGGAGTGGGTGTCGTCAGTCAGATCGCCGTGGAGGACATCGCGGGCTACGCGCACCAGCTCCGCCATCTGCAGCGGGCCCGAGCGGTCGCGGGTGATCCCTCGGGCTGGATGGAACTCGAGGGCGCCCATGCCGCGCCTGCCCATGTAGGCCAGGCGATCGAGGGAAGTGATCTGGTTCCTGTCGACGCCGCGCGTGGCCATATAGGCATCGATGAGGGCTGAGCCGAAGTCGTCCGGCAGGGCGTCCGCCAGCAGGCCTGGCAGGCGCTTGTAAGTGTCCTCGCGAAGATGCGGAAAGAGAAACGGCTGGCGTGCCTCCGCGAGCGGCATGGTGAGCGGCGCCAGTTCCACGCCGCGCTTTATCCATGCTGGCGCGTACTCAAAAGCGTAGGCGCCATGGCGGTGATCAGGGCTTACGGCGCCGACGAGCTTGTTCCAGATGCGTACTTCGATGGCGTCCACATGGTTGAACATGGCCATGGCTCGGGCGTCCTATTTCTTCTTGCGAGGGACACTCACGCGCTGGGCGCGCCTGCCCTGGCGCAAGGCAGCCATGGGGCTGACGGAAGGAAGCGGGGCGATGGCTTTCAGGTCGTCGGTGATGCCCATGGCCCTGAGCACTTTCACCAGCGTCGCCGTGGTCGACGATCCGCCGGTTTCCAGATGATGGATGGAGCGTGTCGAGACATTCGCCATCCTGGCGAGGTCCTCCTGGCTGTATCCCAAGCGGATGCGTTGATCGCGGAGGCGTTGACCGAGTTCGGCCAGAACCGTCTCCGTTGGTGCTTCGATGTTCGTCGACATCGTGCAGTACTCTGCTTATTAAAGGCCTCTATGCCGTTAATCAGCAGTCTAGCGCAGATTTAAGGGTATCGGCTAAGAAATTATATGCATAATAGTGCATATGAGTGCCAGAAACGCCTTTAAAACTACTTAAGATGCAAATTAAGACAAATCCTAGCTTCGGAAGGGGTTCACTCCGCACCACTGAATAGATCGCTGAATAGATTCTTCGTTCGATATATCTTTTATATCAATGGCTTGTGTGCGCGATTGCATAGATTGGTGAATAGATTCCCACACCCATCCCCACCCTCACGGCGCCGCCGGCAGATACTTCTGGAACCACAGCAAGGCCCGCTGCAGCACATCGCGCTGATGCTCCGGATCCACGAAGTGATGCCCTTCATTCGGATAGATCACCAATGAAGTGGCCACACCCTGCGCACGCAAGGCGTGCCAGAACTCCAGCGACTGCGCGGCGGGGCATTCGGCGTCGCGGTCGCCGACCACCACCAGGGTGGGGGCGGTGATCTTCTTGATGTAGTTGACCGCCGAGCTCTTCGCGTACACCGCCGGGTCGTCGTACACGGTGGCGCCGAAGTACGGCGGCATCCACTGGTCGATCAGATTCTGGCCGTAATAGCTCTGCCAGTTGCCGATGCCGGCGCCGGCCACCACCGCCTTGAAGCGCTGGGTCTGAGTGGGGGCGAACATGCTCATGAAGCCGCCGTAGCTCCAGCCGGTCAGGCCCAGGCGCCGGTCGTCCACCGGAAGGCGCTTTTCGATGGCGTCGATGCCGGCCAGGGTGTCGCTGAGGTCGCCATAGCCGAAGTCCTTGCGGTTGGCCTGCACGAAGGCCTCGCCCTGACCGTAGCTGCCGCGCGGATTGGGCAGGAACACGAAATAGCCCAGCGCGCCGAACGGGATGCCGCCGTAGCCGACGCGCGGCCAGTGCGAGATCAGCGCGCTGGCCGGACCGCCGTGGACGTTCACCACCATGGGATAGGTCCTGGCCGGGTCGTAGCCGGCCGGATAGATCAGCCAGCCCTGCATGCGGCGGCCGTCGTGCTCCCATTCCACCGACTCGGCCTTGCCCCAGGTCGGCTTGTTGTCGGCATTGATGTGCGTGACGGCAGGCGGCGGCGTCTGCCCGAGCGGGCCGGCGTGGACTTCCGGCGCGGCGTCGAACGAATGCTGCACGAAGGCGAGGCGGGCCTGGTCTTTGGACAGCGAGAGCGCCATCGCCGCGCTGCCATCGGTAATCGTGGCGGGCAGGGTGAACAGCACGCGCTCCTGCGTCGCGGCGGTAGCGGTCACCGTGTAGTCCGCCACCTGGCTCTGTCCGCCGGCGACCTGGCTGACCAGCATGTGCGCCGCGTCCTTCCACGCCAGCCACACCGGCGTGACGTGAATGCCGGGCGTGAGATTGACGGGTTCGCCGCCGCCGGCCGCCACGCTGTAGATGTCGCCGCCGGTGGCGCCCTGGTCGCTCATCAGGCCGCCGATAAAGGCGATGCGCTGGCCATCCGGCGACCAGGTGGGCAGGGCCAGCTGCAGGCCGTGCAGGCTGCCGCGCGTGGCGGCCGGGTCCACCGCCGCGCGGGCGGCGGCGCCGGGCTGCGCGTCCTGCACCAGCAGCTTGGCGATCCACCAGTTGTTGTCGCCCGGCGGCGGCGCGGCGACGAAGGCGATGCGCTGCGCATCCGGCGACCAGGAGAATTCGTACACATGGCTGCCGGCGGGCGTGAGCAGGCGCGGCGTGCCGCCTTCGGCGGCCACCATGGCGACGCGCTGCACCTCGACGCCGTCCACGCCGATCTCGCCCTCGGCCGGCTTGGCCGCTTCCAGCGCGCTGGCGCGGCGCGTGCCGTTTTCCACGTAGAGAAAGCCCAGCGCCTTGCCGTCCGGCGCCCAGCTCAGATCCTGCGCCGGGCCCTTGAGCACCGACAGTTTCTTCAGGCCCTTCGGGTCGCCGGCGTCGGCGACAAACAGATCCTTGTGCTTGTCGCTGTTGCCGCAATCGGCCAGGAACGCCAGGTGCCGCGAATCCGGCGCCCAGGCGATATCGGTCTGGCTGCAGCTGCCCGGCTGGATCGACGTGACCGCATGCGCATCGCTGCCGTCGGCCTTGGCCACTTCCACCATCGGCTTGCCCTTGCTGCGCACCACCCAGGCCAGGCGCTGGCCGTCGGGCGAGAGCTGCACCATCTGGATCGGCCGCGTCCTGCCCAGCTCGGCCAGCACGTGCTCGATGCGCGGATCGACGCCCGCCTGATCGGCGAACGCCAGCGGCGAGACCGCCAGGGCGAGGGCGGTGGGAAGCCAACGGAGCGCGTGGCGCATGGGATTCTCGGCGGGGCGGGGGGAAGCCACGCAAGCTAGCAGCCCAACCCGGCCCGGACTACCCAGCTACCGGCTCTGCCGGCGTCCCGGCGTGCTGGTTACAATCCGTGGCCCTCTCTCCGCGAACGGCACCGGCTCAGTGCGTCGCCACCACCGGCGCGGCGGGCGCCTTGCGTGCCGCTTCGAGCGTGGCGAGCTTCGCCTTGATCGCCGGCATGGCCGCCATCGCGGCGCGTTCGCCTTCCAGGATGGCCTGGTTCTTCTGCTCGAAATCGGTGGCGCCGATCTGATTGACCTTGGGCCGGATCACCACGTCGGCGCGCGCCAGCTCCTGCTCGCCGAGCTTCTGGCCCATGATGCTGATCGACTGGCCGACCACGCCGAGCATGCCCTGCGGATTGGAACCGTCGGCCTTGCTGGAGATATCCACCGCGATCACCACGTCCGCGCCGAGCTGGCGCGTGGCGTCCACCGGCACCGGGCTGACCACGCCGCCGTCCACGTAATGCTTGCCGCTGATCTCCACCGGCTCGAACACGCCGGGGATGCTGCTGGACGCGCGCACCGCCTGCCCCGTATTGCCGCGCACGAACACGGTGCGGCGGCCTTCCTCCAGCTGGGTGGAGACGGCGGCGAACGGCAGCTTGAGCTTCTCGATCGGACGGTTGCCGACCAGCTGGTTGACGTAGTCCTGCAGCTTCTGGCCCTGCACCAGGCCGCGCGAGAAGAACTGCATGTCGCGGATCTTGGCCTCGTCCAGGTTGAAGGCCTGCTCCTGCAGCTGGAACGGATCCATGCCGCTGGCGTACAGCGCACCGACCACGCTGCCGGCGCTGGTGCCGGCCACCACGTCCGGATGGATGCCATTGGCTTCCAGCATCTTGATCACGCCGATATGCGCAAAACCCTTGGCCGCACCGCCGCCCAAGGCCAGGCCGATGCGCAGCTTGGGCAGCACCACCGCGGGCGGCGGGGCTGGCGTGGGCTTGGGTTTGCCACCGATGCAGGCGGTGAGGGCGAGAGCGGACAGCAGCAGGGCGAAGCGGGCGGGGCGGCGCATGGAATCGGCAGCGAGTGGTCGGATGGCGGGCGAGTGTAAGGCCGGATCGGGGCGGCGCGCGGCGCGGCTGCGGCGCCGCCCGGGACGGCTCAGCCGCCGTATAGCTTTTCGGCGCGCTGGAACAGCACCCAGCTGGTGGCGATGTACTTGTCGCCGCCGCGCGGCCGGTTGCCGCGATGGGTATGGGTGAACGCGGCCGGCGCCAGCAGCAGGCTGCCGGTGCGCGGCGCCACCTTGCGCTGCTGGTGCAGGAACTCGGTCTCGCCTTCGGCGAAGCCGTCGTTGAGGTAGATCGTCCACAGCAGGTGGCGGTGCAGGGTCTGCGCGGTGGCATCGCGCGGAAACAGCTCGCAATGCCAGTACGGATAGCCGCCGCTGCCGGCGCGGTAGCGCTGCAGGTTGATCGAGCCGGGCACGAACACCTGCCGCGCCAAGGCGCCGAGCGCGGCGTCGTCCATGGCTGCCACGTCCGCTTCGCCCAGGCGGCGGCGCTCACCGGTGGCGGGGTCCGGCACCTGCAGCATCAGCGGCGCGATCAGCGTGTACGGATAACGCCGCAGATAGGCCACCAGGCCTTCGAGCATGGCCAGGTTCAAGGCCGTTTCCGCATCGCGCCACTGCGGCTGGCCGCTGATGGTGATGTCGTGGCTCAGCTTGAGCTCCGGATACACGCCGCCGCCGACCTGGCCCGGCACCGCGTCGCCGCTGTGCTCGAAGCGCTCGATCAGCGCGGCGCAGTGTTCCGGCGCCAGCGCGCCGTGGAAGACCTCGATGAAATCGCCCGGCATATCCCCTT
This sequence comes from Dyella sp. SG609, assembly GCF_012275375.1. Classification (GTDB taxonomy): domain Bacteria; phylum Pseudomonadota; class Gammaproteobacteria; order Xanthomonadales; family Rhodanobacteraceae; genus Dyella_D; species Dyella_D marensis. The sequence goes on from NZ_JAAZQJ010000008.1 coordinate 154,294, forward strand.
CCTTGCGAGGCGGGCCGTCGCGCGACGGCCCGCTGACGTGACGCCTCAGCCTTGCGCGCCGTCGGCTTCGCGATGGTAGTGCGTGGCCAGCTCGATCTCTTTCTTCGAGCCGAGGAACACCGGCACGCGCTGGTGCAGGCCGGTGGGCTGCAGCTCCATGATGCGCTCGCGCCCGGTGGTGGCCGCGCCGCCGGCCTGCTCGACGATGAAGGCCATCGGGTTGGCCTCGTACATCAGGCGCAGCTTGCCGCCCTTGGCCTTGTTCCTGGCGTCCAGCGGATAGAAGAACACGCCGCCGCGGGTCACGATGCGGTGCACGTCGGCCACCATCGAGGCCACCCAGCGCATGTTGAAGTCCTTCGCGCGCGGGCCTTCCTTGCCGGCCAGCAGCTCGCCGACGTAGCGCTGCATCGGCGCTTCCCAATGGCGCTGGTTGGACATGTTGACGGCGAACTCCGCGGTCTCTTCCGGGATGCGGATGTCGCGGCGGCTCAGGGTAAAGCTGCCCACCTCGCGGTCCAGGGTGAACTCGTGGGTGCCGTGGCCGAAGGTCAGCACCATCAGCGTGGCCGGGCCGTAGACCACGTAGCCGGCGGCCAGCTGCTCGGTGCCGGGCTGCTGGAAGTGCTCGGCGGCGGGTTCGCTGATGCCGTCGGGGCAGCGCAGGATCGAGAAGATCGTGCCGACCGACACGTTGATGTCGATGTTCGACGAACCATCCAGCGGATCGAACAGCAGCAGGTGGTTGCCCTTGGGGTACATGTCGGGGATCGGCTGCGGGTCTTCCATCTCTTCCGAGGCGCAGGCGGCGAGCTGGCCGCCCCAGGCGTTGGCTTCGAGCAGGATCTCGTTGGAGATCACGTCCAGCTTCTTCTGCGCCTCGCCCTGCACGTTGTCGCTGCCGGCATTGCCCAGCACGCCGCCCAGGGCGCCCTTGCCGGTGGCCACCGAGATGCGCTTGCAGGCGCGGGCGACCACTTCGATCAGCAGGGACAGTTCGGCGTTGATGCGGCCGGCGCGGCGTTCCTCGATCAGGAACTGGATGAGCGAAACGGGCTTCATGGCGGGTCCGTAACGAAAGGGAACGCGCATTGTCCGGGCAGTTGCTGAACCGCGCCAGCCGGAAAACGACCCGGTGCTTTCACCGTTCCATCACCGCCGGCCGCAGCGGCCTGCTGACAACACGTTGGCAGCAGGGGGTCCCCAGACTTCGCTCCACGCATCGAGACCCCACAAGGAACAAGGCCATGCTCAACCCCGTCGTCACCAACTGGTTCGAAATCCCGGTCCGCCAGATGGACCGCGCCATCCGCTTCTACGACGCCTCGCTGGGCACCGCGCTGCGCAGCGAACTGTTCGGCGGCATGGAGCTGGCGGTGTTCCCCTACGACGCCGACCAGCACGTCACCGGCGCGCTGATGCGCCTGGACGAATGCGAGCCGTCCATGCACGGCAGCACGGTGTACCTGAGCGTGGCCGACGTGGCGCAGACCCTGGCCAAGGTGGAAGCGGCCGGCGGCGCGGTGATCGTGCCGCGCACGGAACTGCCGGAAGGCAAGGGCGCATTCGCGCAATTCCGGGACAGCGAGGGCAACCGGGTGGGCCTATGGTCCCGGCAGTGACCTGAAACCCGCTCCCCCGCCGCCGGCATGGGCCGGGCGGCGGGCGGGTGAGGCGGCGCGATGTCGTGGCGCGCCGCCTTCATTCGTCATGACCAGGAAGGTCCTCGTTATCCGCAGCCCGCCATCCCCGCGCGGCGCTCCGGCCAGGCATCGATCAGGAGGGAACTGAAATGCGTGACACCGTGTATTTCCTGGCTTTCGACGGCTATGCCGACTGGGAAGCCGCGCTCGCCCTGTGCGAGATCCGCCGTCCCGGCGACTGGCGCATCGTGACGGTGGGCTTCTCGGCCCGGCCGGTCACTTCGATGGGCGGACTGTGCGTCACGCCCGAGCTGACCCTGGACCGGATCGACCTGTCCCGCGCGGCGTTGCTGATTCTTCCCGGCGGCCACCTGTGGCAGCGCGGCGAAGGGCAGGAAGCCGTGGAGGCGGCCGAACGCGTGCACGCCGCCGGCGGCACCGTCGCGGCGATCAGCAGCGCGGTGCTGGCGCTGGCGCGGCACGGCCTGATGGCGCGCAGCCGCCACACCGGCAATCTCACCGGCTTCGTCGGCGGCTACGGGGCTGTCTATGACGGTTCCGGGAAGTACGACCCCGATGCGCTGGCCGTCAGCGACGGCGGCTTCATCACCGCCAGCAGCCTGGGCAGCGTGGAGCTGGCGCGCGAGGTGATCCGCACGCTGGATCTCTACAGCGGCAGCGACCGCGAACACTGGTACCGCCTGTTCAAGCACGCCACGCCGCCGCCCTGGTATGCGGGCGAGCGCGCGGTCACCGTCTGAGGCTTATCGCCATGCATTCTCCCGATCCGATCAACCGCGCACTGATGGCTTACCGGCCGCTGTTCCTCAGCGGCCTGTCGCTGGACGGGCAATACCGTCCGTCGCCCAAGCCGGCCAGGCGCAAACCGCAACCGGCCAGCGGCCTTGCCGCGACCTTGGCCATCGCCGCCGCCGCGTGGCATGCCATTCGAGGAAACGCCCGATGACCAGGACCTATCACGGCAGCTGCCACTGTGGCCGCGTGCGCTACGAAGCCGACATCGACTTGTCGACCGGCACCGGCAAGTGCAATTGCTCGATCTGCTGGAAACAGCGCTTCTGGGGCGTGACGGTGAAGCCGGAGGCATTCCGCCTGACGGCAGGCGAGGACGAACTGGCCAGCTACCAGTTCAACACCCACAGCTGCCAGCACCTGTTCTGCAGGCATTGCGGCGTGAAGCCGTTCGGCCGCGGCTATGTCGAGGAAATCGGCGGCGCGTTCGTCTCGGTCAATCTTGCCAGCCTCGACGACGTCGAGCCGGCTGAGCTGGCCGAAGCGCCGGTGCGCTACTTCGACGGCCGCCACAACAACTGGATGGAAACGCCGGCGGAGACCCGGCACCTGTGAGCGCAGCGGCGGCCCCCGCTGCTATGGACGCACCTGTCATGGACGCGCCGCGCCGTGACATCCGGCGCTGGCCGCCGCCGCGCGGCTCGGCGATCATGCACGGATGCGCCGCGCCGACCGCCTGTTCCTCATCATCCACGCCCTGCGCGGGCGCCGCACCGCGCTGCCGGCGCGGCATCTGGCCGACACGCTCGGCGTCTCGCTGCGCACCGTCTACCGCGACGTGGCCGACCTGCAATTGTCGGGCGTACCGATCGAAGGCGAGGCCGGCGTCGGCTACGTGCTGCGCAAGGGCTCGGACATCCCGCCGCTGATGTTCACCGCCGAAGAACTCGAATCGCTGGTGGTCGGCACGCGCTTCGTGCGCGCCTTCGCGGGCGAGAAGCTGGCCGCCGGGGCACAGGCGGCGCTGCTGAAGATCGAAGCGGTGCTGCCGCCGGAGCTGCGCGAGCGGGCGGCGCGCACGCGCATCTATGCGCCGATCTGGCGCGACGCGGGGCGTGTCGCCTTCGCCGCCATGATCGACCGCCTCAACAGCGCCATCAGCGACAGCCAGGTGCTGTGCCTGGACTACGCCGACGAAGCCGGCCGCACCAGCACGCGCGAAGTCGAGCCGCTGTGCCTGGCTTTCTGGGGCGGCAAGTGGACCCTGGGCACCTGGTGCCGCCTGCGCGAGGGCTTCCGCAACTTCCGCCCCGACCGCATCGCCGACTGCCGCACCACCGGCGAGCGCTTCGCGCCCCAGCCGGGGCGCGATCTGGATGCGTACCTCGAAGCCATGCGCGGCTATTACGAAGGCATGGGCTGATCGTAGGTTGGGGTTCGCCTGCGGCTCACCCCAACCTACGGGTCAGGGCGACTGGCGCAGCGCCTTGAGAATGCGCTGCCCCGGGCGCCCGTCGTCCACCGGCAGTCCGCGTTTGCGCTGCTCTTCCTGGATCGCCTGCCGCGTCTTGTCGCCGACCATGCCGTCGACGGTGCCGATGTCGTAGCCGCGGTTGATCAGCAGCTGCTGGATCTCGCGCCGTTCCGCGCGCGAGGTGCCGGGATCGTCGGTGGGCCAGGACGCCACCATGCCGGGCTTGCCGCGCAGGCGGTCCGACAGCAGGGCAATGGCCAGGGTGTAGTTGATCGACGCGTTGTATGCGTAGATCGCATCGAAGTTGCGCAAGGTCAGGAACGCGGGACCCTGCGCACCCGCCGGCAGCACCAGGCCCGCCGGCTCGTCGCCGCCGGGCAGGGACGAGCCATCGACCAGGCGCACGCCCTGCGCGCTCCAGTAGCCGAGCGGCCGCTTGGCCGTGCGCCCGTTGATCTTGCTGTCGAAGTTCGCCGGCAGCTTAACCTCGTAGCCCCACGGCTGGCCGGCCTGCCAGTGCGACATCTGCAGGTAATGCGCGGTGGAACCCAGCGCATCCGGCACGCTGGCGATCAGGTCGCGATGGCCGTCGCCGTCGAAATCCACCGCCACGCGCTCGAAGGTGGACGGCATGAACTGCGTATGCCCGAATGCGCCGGCCCAGGAACCCTTGAACTCGTCCGAGCCGATATCGCCGCTCTGCACGATGCGCAGCGCCGCGAAGAACTCGCCGCGGAAATACTCCTGCCGCCGACCCATGCACGACAGCGTGGCCAGCGACTGCAGCAGCGGCTTCTGGCCGAACTGCTGGCCGTAGTTGCTCTCCACGCCCCATACGGCCACCACGGTGGCGGGATCTACGCCGTAGGTCTGCTGCGCACGCGCGAGCACTTCCGACCATTGCTGCAGGCGCGCTTTGCCGTCGTCCACGCGCTCCTGGTCGACCAGGGCCGAGAGGTAATCCCACACCGGAATGACGAACTCCGGCTGGCGGTTGAGCGAGTCGATCACCGTGGTGTCGGCCACCAGGTCGCGCGTGTAGCGCTGGTAGGTGTCGGCCTGCACGCGCGCCTGCAGCGCCTTGGGCGCCAGCCCGGCGAGGCAGCGCGCGAAGTCGTCCTGGGCCTGGGCGAAGGAGATGGCGGGCAGCGCCAGCGCGAGCACCAGCGGAGCGAGGCGAATGGCGGAGCGGGATACGGGCATGGCGTGGCCGTCGGGCTGCATGGGGGACACCCAGCCTAACCCAGCCGCCGGCGCAGGAAGCTGTGGCCGGCTTGGGCTACTCTCGGCGCGCCGCGGTATGCCCCCGTCCGCCAGCCCTTGAGGAACTGTCCATGTCCGAGCCGCATGTACGCCATCCCTTGCTGAGCGTCGCGCCTGACAAGCTGCGGCCGACCCAGGTCACCGTCGGCAAGGCCGAAGTGGCGGAAAAGCGCGGCGTCTGGCGCGGCCTGGGCAAGAAGAAGCGCAAGGAGCTGATCGACGCGCACTGGTTTCCCGGCGTGCTGGGGCCGAAGAACAAGGTCTATATCGTCGACCACCATCATCTGGGCCTGGCCTTGCTCGAAGAAGGCGTGAAAAGCGTGCCGGTGATGGTGCAGCGGGATTTCTCCTGGCTGGAGCCGGACGTGTTCTGGCGCACCATGGAATTCAACCGCTGGGCGCATCCCTACGACGCGCTGGGGCAGCGCATCGCCTACGACGCGATTCCGGCCAGCCTGGACAAACTCGTCGACGATCCCTACCGCACGCTCGCGGCCCGCCTGCGCCAGGCCGGCGGCTACTCGAAGGACGCCACGCCCTACGCCGAATTCCTGTGGGCGGATTTCTACCGCCGCCGCGTGAAGCTGGCCGGCGGCAAGATCAGCAAGCGCGTGCTCGACGAAGCGCTGCTGCACGCGCATACGCATGACGCGGCCTACCTGCCCGGCTGGACGGGCGTGATCGGGTGAACACCGGCGCGGCCGCCGCCACGGCGGCGCCAGGCTTCACCGTCGACCTGCTCGCCGGGCTGGCGATCGCCGGCCTGCTGCTGCCTGAAGCCGTCGCCTATGCGGGCATCGCAGGCCTGCCGCCGCAAGCGGGCGTGATGGCGCTGTTCGCCGGCCTGGTCTGCTATGGCCTGCTGGGGAGCAGCCGCTACGCCATCGTCTCGGCCACGTCTTCGTCGGCGGCGGTGCTCGCCGCCGGCACGCTGGCGCTGGAAGGCGGCGATCCGTCGTCGCGCGCGGCCATCGTGGCGGGGCTGGTGGTGCTTACGGGCCTGTGTTTCCTGCTGGCCGGCGCGCTGCGGCTGGGCGGTCTGTCGCATCTGATCGCGCGGCCGGTGCTGCGCGGCTACACCTTCGGCCTGGCCTGCGTGATCGCGCTCAAGCAGCTGCCGGCCTTGCTCGGCGTGCCGGCGCTGCATGGCGATTTCGTGCCGGTGCTGCTGGTCGATCTGTTCGGTGACTTCGCCGGCATCAAGCCCGCGGCGCTCGGCATGGGCGCTGCCGCGCTGCTGCTGCTGTTCCTGTGCGAGCGCCTGCGCCGCGTGCCGGGCAGCCTGCTGGCGATCGCGCTGGGCATCGCCGCGTCGGGCTGGCTGGCGCGGCATGGCGTGGCCCTGGTCGGCGCGATGCAGCTGGCGCCGCAGTGGGCCTGGCCGCGCTGGCCGGCGAGCGGGCAATGGCTGCCCAGCGTGGAGCTGGCGGCGGCGCTGCTGCTGATCCTGTATGCCGAGTCGTACGGCTCGATCCGCAACTTCGCGCTGAAGCACGGCGATGCGGTGAATCTCAACCGCGACCTGGCCGTGCTCGGCGCGGCCAACGTGGTGGCGGGCCTGCTGCACGGCATGCCGGTGGGCGCGGGTTATTCGGCCACCTCGGCGAACGAAGCCGCCGGCGCGCGTTCGCGCCTGGCCGGCCTGGTCGCGGCGTGCTGCGTGCTGCTGATGGTGCTGTTCCTGCTGCCGTGGATCGAACGCATTCCGATGCCGGTGCTGGCGGCGATCGTGATCCATGCGGTAAGCAAGTCGCTGCGCCTGTCCGCGTTCAGTCCCTATCTGCGCTGGCATCGCGACCGCCTGGTGGCGCTGGCGGCGGTGCTGGCGGTGCTGTCGCTGGGCATTCTCAACGGTTTGCTGTTCGCCATCGCCTTCAGCCTGATCATGCTGCTGCGCCGCCTGGCCACGCCGCGGCTGAGCGTGCTGGGGCGGCTGGACGGCGGCCACGATTTCGTCGACGTGGCGGCGCACGCGCAGGCGCGCGAAATGCCGGGCGTGCTGATCGTGCGGCCGGAAGAGCCGCTGTTCTTCGCCAACGCCGAGGCCGTGCTCGCGCAGGTGCGCCAGCGCGTCACCGAGCGCACGCCGCTGCGCGAAGTGGTGCTGAGCCTGGAGGAATCGCCCGACCTGGACGGCACCGTGCTGGAATCGCTGGGCGATTTCGTCGCCTGGCTGGATGCGCGCGGCATCGCGCTGCGCGTGGCCCGCTTGAAGGATCATGCGCGCAGCGCGCTGCAACGCATGGCGCTGCCCCAGCTTCCTTCACAGGCGCTGGATTACTGGAGCGTGGAGGATGCCGTGCTGGCTGCCGCGCCGGAAGCAAAGGAAATCAGAGAGTGAACAATCCCCATCGCATCACCTGGCTGGCGCTGGCCGCGCTCATGCTTGCCGCGCCCGCCTGGGCGGATGACGCCGCCGCGCGTTTCCACCGCATCTATGAGCAGGAATGGGCCTGGCGCAACGGCCAGGCCGGCATCAACAACGCCGGCGAGGCGCAGCCGAGCAATGCACGGCTGGACGACGTCGACGCCGCCAGCCAGCAGCGCCGGCTCGAGGTCTGGAAGAAGACGCTGGCCGACCTCGACGCGATCGACCCGAAGCAGCTCGGCGCCGAGGACAAGGTCAACTACGCCGTGTACCGCACGCAGATCCAGAACATGCTCGCGGGCCAGCAGTACAAGCAGTGGCAGATGCCGTTCAACAGCGACTCGGCGTTCTGGAGCGACCTGGGCTACGTGCTCAACGCCGACGAATTGCGCACGCCGCAGGACTACCGCCGCTATCTGGATCGCCTGGGCCAGGTGCCGGCCTACTTCGCGCAGCAGATCGCCAACATGCGCGATGGGCTCGACCGCGGCTTCACCGTGCCGCGCGCGGTGCTGGACGGGCGCGATGCCTCGATCGTGGCGGTGTCGGACCTGAAAGACCCCACGCGCAGCAGCTTCTACCAGCCGTTCGAGCAGATGCCGGCCAGCGTCTCCGCCGAGGAGGCCGCGCGCATGCGCGAGGAAGCGAAGCAGGTGATCGCGCAGAAGGTGATCCCCGCCTACGCCACGCTGCTGAAGTTCTTCCGCGAGGAATACGTGCCGCGCGCGCGCACCACGCTCGCCGCCGAAGCCATGCCGGACGGCAAGGCCTGGTACCGCCAGCAGATCATCGAATACACCACGCTGGACCTGGACCCCGGCGCCATCCACCAGGTGGGCCTGGAGCAGGTGGCGAAGATCCATGCGCAGATGGTCAAGACCATGCAGGAGAGCGGCTTCAAGGGCAGCTTCCCGGAGTTCCTGAAGTTCCTGCGCACGGATCCGCAGTTCCACGCCAAGACGCCCGAGGAACTGCTGATGCGCAGCGCCTGGGTGGCCAAGCAGGTGGACGGCCAGCTGGGCAAGCTGTTCGGCCGGCTGCCGCGCCAGCGCTTCGCCATCGTGCCGGTGGCGCCGGATATCGCGCCGTACTACACCTCCGGCCGCGGCGGCGCGAGCACTTATCTGGTGAACACCTACGACCTGCCGTCGCGCCCGCTGTATAACGTGGCCGCGCTGACCCTGCACGAATCGGCGCCCGGCCATTCGCTGCAGCTGGCGCTGGCCTCCGAGCAGAAAGGCCAGCCGGCGTTCCGCCGCCAGGGCTATATCTCGGCCTACGGCGAGGGCTGGGGCCTGTACTCGGAATACCTCGGCAACGAGATGGGCATCTACAAGACGCCTTACGACCGCTTCGGCTATCTCACCTACCAGATGTGGCGCGCCTGCCGCCTGGTGGTGGACACCGGCATCCACCACCTGGGCTGGACCCGCCAGCAGGCGATCGACTACCTCACCGACAACACCGCGCTGTCGGCACGCGAGATCGCCAACGAAGTGGACCGCTACATCAGCTGGCCGGGGCAGGCGCTGTCCTACGAGCTGGGCTATCTGAAGATCCTGGAGCTGCGCCGCAAGGCCGAGCAGGCCTTGGGCACCCGCTTCGACATCCGCCATTTCCACGACACGGTGCTGGAGATCGGCTCGGTGCCGTTGCCGGTTTTGGAACAGCGCATCGACCGCTTTATCGACGAGGGCGGGCCGGAGCCGGCCTTCGGCTGCGATTGCGCGAAGGATGGCGGCAAGTCCTGAGCCGCGCCGCCGGACCGGCCCCTGGGCCGCCAGTGGCGTGAACTCCACATATGTAGTAGACTGCACGTCAACTTCACATGGAGAGTAGACAATGGCGGCCCACCTCCAACCCGAATTCGTCGCGGCTACCGAGCTTGGCGGCCCGGCCTTGCGCGCTTTCTTCAAGCTGGCCGAGCAGTGGGAGCTGCGCATCAGCGACCAGCGCCGGCTGCTCGGCGATCCGCCGGAATCGACTTTCTACAAATGGAAACGCCAGCAGGAAGGCAGCCTGGGCCGCGACGTGCTCGAGCGCATCAGTTATCTGCTGGGCATCTACAAGGACCTGCAGATTCTCTTTCCCGACACCAAGCAGGCCGACGCCTGGGTGCGCAAGCCGAACGCGGCGCCCTTGTTCGGCGGCGGCTCGGCGCTGGACCGCATGCTTTCCGGCAACGTGGCCGACCTCTACGTGGTGCGCCAGTACCTGGATGCGCAGCGCGGCTGGTGACCGGCGCGGCACGCGTCGCAGTCGGCGATATCCCGGGACCGCATACTGGCGAGTCCTGGGCACAGTGAAGAACTTTCCGTCATGGCAGACACCCCGCCCCTGAAACGCATCCGCTGGAGCCAGGCCTTCCGCATCGTGCCGAGCCGGTTTCCGCCGGTCAGCGTGTACGACCGCATTGCCGACGCGGCCGACCTCGAAGCGCTGTTCTCCATCGAGGCGCTGACCAATCCGCGCATCCGCGACGAACTCGGCGTGCTGCCGCTGGTGCCGCAGGACCGGCGCGTCAGCGGCCCCGGCACCACGCCGGTGATGGCGGCGTTCACTCATCTCAATCCCGATGGCAGCCGTTTTTCCGATGGCAGCTGGGGGGTGTTCTACGCCGGGCGGAGCCTGATCACCGCGGTGGAGGAAACGGTCTATCACCGCGAGCGCTTCCTCGCCGCCACCGCGGAGCCCGCCTGCGACGTGGAGATGCGCTGCTACCGCACCAGCCTGCAGGCCAAGCTGCACGACCTGCGTGGCGGCTGGCCGGCCGAGCACGACCCGGACAGCTACGTGGCCAGCGTGAAGCTGGCGCGCCGGCTGCGCGCGGACGGTTCCGACGGCATCGTGTACGACAGCGTGCGCCATGCCGGCGGCGAGTGCATCGCGGTGTTCTATCCGGACTGCGTGGCGCCGTGCGTGCAGGCGGAGCATCTGCGCTATTGCTGGGATGGAACGCGCATCGCCAAGGTGCTGGCGGTGAGTGAGCTCAAGCGCGGCAAGAAATCGGTGCAATAAAAAAGGCCCGCGGATGCGGGCCTTTTCATGGGCGGCGCCGGCGCGGACTCAGGTGTCGGCGTCGGTCGCAAAGCCTTCGCGCGTGCCCCGGTTGAACACGCGGTCGCTGTCCAGCACGTCGGCGGCGGCGTGCGGCGGGTGCGTCTTCAGGTCGGCGTAGATCGGCGTGAAGTCCGGGCGCGTCGCATCGAACAGCTGCTCGAAGCTGTCGATCACGAAGTAGGTCTGCTGGTAGGTGTCGATGCGGTAGCGCGTATTCATCACGCGCTCCAGGCCGAAGCCGATGCGGTTGGGCGCGGCGGCATCCAGGCAGTAGATCGACTCGCCCTTGGAGCTGACGATGCCGGCGCCGTAGATGCGCATGCCTTCGCTGGTGTTGATCAGGCCGAACTCCACCGTGTACCAGTACAGGCGGGTCAGGTTCATCAGCGCCTCCGGGCCGATGCCGAAAGCCTTCATGCCGCCGCGGCCGTAGGCCTGCATGTAGTCGGCGAACACCGGGTTGAGCAGCAGCGGCACGTGGCCGAACAGATCGTGGAACAGGTCCGGCTCGCTCAGGTAGTCGAGCTGGTCGGGGCGGCGGATCCACCAGCTCACCGGGAAGCGGCGGTTGGCCAGGTGGTCGAAGAACACTTCGTCCGGCAGCAGGCCTTCCACGGCCACCAGTTCCCAGCCGGTGGTTTCGCCCAGCACCTTGTTGAGGTCGGCGAACTTCGGAATGCCGTTCTCGCCCATACGGAAGCGTTCGATGCCGTCGAGGAATTCCTGGCAGGCGCGGCCCTTCAGCAGCTCGCGCTGGCGGCGGTACAGGGTGTTCCAGACCTCGTGGTCGGTCTGGCTGTAGTTGGCCCAGGGCTGTTCGACCACGCCGGTGGCATACACCGGCACATAACCGCGGTCGGTCTGCTGGTGTTCGACTTTGCGTGGCGTGCTGTGGTCCATGGCGGGCCTCCGTCAGAAGGACAACAGGATACGGCGGAGGACGCGCATGAAGGTTGTTTTGTTGCAGTATGTAGCGCTGATAGCGCAATAATCATGCGTAACGACGCCATCTAGCCGGAGCATCTTGCATGGCCACCCTGGACCGCACCGACCTGCGCATGCTCGCCGTCCTGCAGAGCGAAGGCCGCATCACCAACGCCGAGCTGGCCGAGCGGGTGAACCTGTCGCCCTCCGCCTGCCTGCGCCGCCTGCAGCGGCTGGAGGCCGAGGGCGTGCTCACCGGCTACAGCGCCCAGGTCGACCCGGAGGCGGTGGGCCTGGGGCTGCAGGCTTTCGTACGCGTGCAGCTGGCCAAGCACGAGGGCGAGGCGATCGAGCGCTTCGTGCGCAACGTCAACGAGTGGGACGAGATCGTGGCCTGCTACGCGCTGACCGGCGACATGGACTACCTGATGCACGTCTATGTCGCCGACCTGCAGCACTTCTCGCGCTTCCTGCTCGACCGCCTGCTCAATGCCTCCGGCGTGGCCGACGTGAACTCCAGCTTCGTGCTGCGCACGGTGAAGCGCTCCGCGGCGCTGCCCTTGTCGCAGCTCGAATCGTAGGTTGGGGTGAGCGCCGCGAACCCCAACGTCGTGAGGCGCCTGAAGGTCTGTTGGGGTTCGCCTTCGGCTCACCCCAACCTGCGCCTTTACGCCGCCTCGCCGGCCAGCGCCGGCAGCTCGCCGCGGTCGCGGCGGCGGCCGATGCGCAGGGCCAGGAAGGCCGCCACCACGCCGGCGGCGCCAGCGATCACGAACGGCGTCATATAGCTGCCCAGCTGCACGCGCAGCACGCCGGCCATGAAGGCGGCCGCGGCGGCGCCCACCTGGTGGCCGGCCACCACCCAACCGAACACGATCGGCGCATCGCGCTCGCCGAAGGCGTCGGTGGTCAGGCGCAGGGTGGGCGGCACGGTGGCGATCCAGTCCAGGCCGTAGAACACGCCGAACAGCGACAGGCTGTAGAACGAGAAATCGGAATACGGCAGATACATCAGCGACAGCCCGCGCAGCCCGTAATAGACGAACAGCAGCTTGCGCGGATCGAAGCGGTCGGTCAGCCAGCCCGAGGCGGTGGTGCCGACCAGGTCGAAGATGCCCATCATCGCCAGCAGGCCGGCGGCGCGTACTTCCGGAATGCCGTGGTCGCCGCACAGCGCGATGAAGTGCGTACCGATCAGGCCGTTGGTGGTGAAGCCGCACACGAAGAAGGTGGCGAACAGCAGCCAGAACGTGCCGTTGCGGGTAGCGTTGCGCAGCACGCCCAGGGTCAGCGCGAACAGATTGCCGCCCGCGGCGCCGGCATCGGCCGGCTCGTCCGCCGTGGCGCCGTAGCGGCGCAGGCCGATATCGGAGGGACGCTCCGGCAGCAGCCACCAGGCCAGCGGGATCAGCACCGCGGAAACGGCGGCAATGGTCAGCACGACCGCCTGCCAGCCGAAGTACTCGGCGATCGCCGCCAGCCCGGGCAGGAAGATCAGGGTGCCCGTGGCCGTGCTGGCGGTAAGCAGGCCCATCATCAGCCCGCGATGGCTGCTGAACCAGCGGCCGACCACGGTGGCGCCCATCACCACCGCGACGCAGCCGGTGCCGGCGCCGGACAGCACGCCCCAGGTCGCCACCAGCTGCCAGGGCTGGCTCATCAGCGCGCTGGAGGCGGCGGCCAGGGTCATCACCGACAGTGCCACCAGTAGCACGCGGCGGATGCCGAAGCGCTGCATCAGCGCCGCGGCGAACGGTCCCATCAGGCCGTACAGCAGGATGCCGACCGCCGCGGCCGAGGAAATGCTGTCCCGGCTCCAGCCGAACGCGCGGCCCAGCGGCAGCATCAGCACGCCCGGCGTGGCGCGCATGCCGGCCGAGGCGAGCAGGGCCAGGAAGACCACGGCGACTACGACGAAGGCGTAGTTTTGGCCGAAGGGTCGGTGGCGTTGTATAGTCATGTTACCGATCGGTACGGGACGGAAGCGCAGAGTACGTACCGATCGGTAACATTGTCAACAGGTCGAACCATGTCCAACCGCACGAAATCCACCCCGCAAGCCCGGGAACCCTCCGAAACGCCGCGCCGCGCGGCGGACCGCATCCGCGACACCGCCTTCGACCTGTTCTACCGCGAAGGCATCCGCGCGATCGGCGTGGAGGAGATCGTCAACCGCGCCGGGGTGACCAAGCCCAGCCTGTACCGCGCCTTCGAGTCCAAGGACGAGCTGATCGCGCAATACCTGCGCGACTACGACCGCCGCTTCCGCGACAACTTCGCCGCCCAGGGCGCCGGCCATCCGGACGACCCCAAGGCGCAGCTGCTCGCCTATGTCGACTACCTGGCCGCGCGCGCCAGCACCGACGGCTACCGCGGCTGCGGCCTCACCAATGCGGTGATCGAATACCCCGACCCCGCCCATCCGGCGCACCAGGTCGGCGTGGAAAGCAAGGAAGCCCTGCGCGAGCGCCTGCGCGAGCTGTGCCGCGGCATGGGCGCGCCCGACGCGGAGGAGCTGGCCGACGGCCTGCTGCTGCTGATCGAAGGCAGCTACGTCTCCGGCCAGGCCTTCGGCGCACGCAGCCCCGCGCGCGTGCTCGGGGCCATGGCGCGGCGGCTGATCGAGGCCAGCCTGGCCACGCGGTGATTCATCCGGGGCCGGCAGTTTGAAACGTCAGGGGTGCCGTCTGCACCATGCGCAGGCGCACAGCCGACGTAGAGTCCCACTAACGCTAAACTAACCCGCTGATGAGCACCGACACCGTCTCCGCCCAGGACCGAGATTTCCTGCGACCGCTGCGCTACTTCTGGCGCATCCCCCTGCTGCTCCTGCATATCGTGCTGGGCGTGTTCCTGTGCGCCGGCATCCTCAGCTGGAACCGCCACGTGGTGATGAAGGACGGCCGCGAGCCGTTCGCGCACCGCATGATCCGCTGGTGGTCGCGCGCGCTGCTGCGCATCTTCGGCCTGCGCTCGGTGCGCCTGGGCCAGCCGCTGCGCGATCCGGTGCTGTTCGTGGCCAATCACACCTCGTGGATCGACATCGAGCTGCTGCACAGCCAGCGCGCCGCCTGCTTCGTGGCCAAGGCGGAGATCGCCAGCTGGCCGCTGGTCGGCTGGCTGGCCGCCAGCGGCGGCACCATCTTCCATCGCCGCGGCAGCAACCATTCGCTGGCCACGGTGATGCAGGTGATGGTCGACCGCCTGCGCGGCGGCCGCTCGGTGGCGGTGTTCCCGGAAGGCGGCACCGGCCACAACGGCGTGCTGCGCGTATTCCATGCGCGCATCTTCCAGGCCGCGCTGGACGCGGAAGTGCCGGTGCAGCCGGTAGCGCTGCGCTTCGCGCGCGACGGCCGCCGCGTGGTCGACGCGGGCTTCCGCGAGCACGAGAACTTCATGCAGAACTTCCTGCGCCTGCTCGGCGAGGCGCCGCTGGACGCCGAAGTGCATTTCCTGGAACCGGTGCCCGCCACGCCGGACGCGCGCCGCCGCATGGCCGAGCTGTCGCGCGAGCGCATCGCCGCGGCGCTGGAAGACCGCAGCGCATGACCCTTCCCCGAGGCACCGATTTCCGCCCGCCATGGCCGCTGACCAGCGGCCATATCCAGACCATGCTGTCCTCCAGCGGCGTGCGCCGCCAGCTGCTGCCGCGCGCGGCGCAGACCGTGCGCGAAGGCGCGCAGGAGACCATGGTGGACGGCGGCGACGGCGTGCGCCTCACCGGCGCCTACACCGCGCAGAAAAAACTCCCGCAGGCGCGCGGGCTGGCCGTGCTGTTCCACGGCTGGGAAGGCAGCGTCGATTCCACCTATGTGCTGCAGACCGGCAGCCGCCTGCTGGCCGAAGGCTGGGACGTCTTCCGCCTGAACTTCCGCGACCACGGCGACAGCCATCCGCTCAACGAAGCGCTGTTCCATTCCTGCCGCATCGACGAAGTGGTGCACGCACTGGGCGACATCGCCCGGCGTTGGCCCTCGCGCAAGCTGGCCCTGGCCGGCTTCTCGCTGGGCGGCAACTTCGCCCTGCGCGCCGCGCTGCGCGCGCCG
The DNA here is from genome assembly GCF_012275375.1 of Dyella sp. SG609. Lineage (GTDB taxonomy): Bacteria > Pseudomonadota > Gammaproteobacteria > Xanthomonadales > Rhodanobacteraceae > Dyella_D > Dyella_D marensis. The sequence continues at coordinate 169,825 of NZ_JAAZQJ010000008.1, forward strand.
GAAGCCGGCGTGCCGCTGGATTACGCGCTGGCCGTGTGCCCGATCGTCGATCCGGGCGAAGGCCTGTTCTCGCTGGAAGAAACCGCGCCGTGGTTCTACCGGGCCTACTTCCTGCGCAAGTGGCGCCGCTCGCTGCGCGCCAAGCAGGCGGCGTTTCCGCACCGCCAGTATTTCGAGCTGGATGAGCTCAAGCAGAACCTGCGCGGCCTGACCGAATCGCTGGTGCTGCGCCACACCGACTTCGGCTCGCTGCAGGCCTACCTGGACGGCTATTCGGTGGCCGGCGCCGCGCTCCAGCGCATGCAGATTCCGGCCACCATCCTTACCGCGCGGGACGATCCGGTCATCCCCGTCGATGCGTTCGAAAAGCTGGAACTGCCGCCCTGCGTGGAGCTGGACATCGCGCCGCACGGCGGCCATTGCGGCTTTATCCGCGGCATGGACATGACCAGCTTCACCGACGAGTACATCGCCGCGCGCTTCAACGCGGTGGCCGGCTGATCCGGCTTTACCGGATCAAATCAGCGAGCCGGGCTCGCGCCGCCGCATCCAGCAGGCGATGCTCATGCGCTCGCGCGTGGCCGGCAGCACTTCGTGTTCGAAGCGCGAGGACAGGAACAGCACCATGCGCCCCGCCTGCGGCAGCACGTCGTGGTGGCTGCCATCGTCCAGATACAGGCGCAGCGCGCCGCCGTCTTCGGCGCGCCAATCCGCGTTGAGGTAATACACCGCCGACACCACGCGCGCTTCGAGCTGGCGTGGCTGGTCCAGGTGCCGCGCATAGCGCGCGCCGGGCGGATACACGGCGTAATGCGCTTCGCTTTCCACCAGGCCCAGCATCAGGCTGCGATTGAAGGCCAGGCGCAGCGCTTCGAGCGCTTCGACGTATGGCTGCTGCGCCGCGGTGGGTGCGTCCATCTCGAACCAGCGCGTGTGGTCGCCACGCAGGGTGGATGCCACTTTTTCCCGCCCGATCCGCGCCGCCGTCAGCTCGCCCGACGCATGCAGCGCCGCGCATTCGCCCGCCAGCGCCGCCGTCGCCGCGCCAGGCAGCAGATCTTCGAACACGCACCAGCCTTCGCCGGCAAGCGCGTCGATCACGGCATCGATGCGTGCGGGATCCATCGGAAGCTCAGTCCGCCGGCACGCAGCGCCCGCGCGCCCAGATGCGCAGCGCTTCGACCTGCTCGCGCATCAGCACCGACAAGGGCCGCGTCGCGCCCAGTGCCGCCAGCATCATCGGCTGGTCCGGCGGCGTGGCGGCGCTGCTGGCGTCGTACAGCGCGCTGACCACGGCCTGCTCGATTTCCGCGCCGGAGAAACCTTCGCTCGCGGCCGACAAGGCCGGCAGGTCGAACTGCTCCACCGGCAGTTTCCGCCGGCGCAGATGCATGGCGAAAATGTCGGTGCGCACCGACGGCTTGGGCAGGTCGACGAAGAAGATCTCGTCGAAGCGCCCCTTGCGCAGCAGCTCGGCCGGCAGTTCGTCCACCGCATTGGCGGTGGCCACCACGAAGACCTTTGCCTTGCGCTCCGCCATCCAGGTCAGCAGATAGCCGAGCACGCGGCGCGATACGCCGCCATCCTCGCCGCCGCTGGCCAGGCCCTTCTCGATCTCGTCGATCCACAGCACGCACGGCGCCAGCAGCTCGGTGCTGTGCAGCGCCTCGCGCAGGTTCTTCTCGGTCTCGCCCTGGTACTTGTTGTAGAGCGCGCCGAAATCCATGCGCACCAGCGGCACGCCGAAGCCGCCGGCGATCGCCTTGGCCGCCAGGCTCTTGCCGCAGCCCTGCACGCCCAGCAGCAGCACGCCCTTGGGCGGGTCGAGCGTGGGATCGGGCTCGGCGGCGAGGAAGATCGCGCGCCGCCGCGCCACCCAGTCGCGCACGCGGCTGACGCCGGCGATGTCGGCGAAGCTGGCGGTGGCGTATTCGTAATGCAGCAGGCCGGAGCGGTTGAGCAGCTCGAACTTGGTGCGCATCAGTTCGGGCAGGTCGTCGGCGGTGAGCGCGCCGTCGTTGTAGATCAGCTTGCGCACGATGCGCCGCGCATCCGTCGCGGCCAGGCCGAGCAGGTTGCGCACGATAGTGCGCGCGGCGTCGCCGTCCACTTCCACGCGGCGGCCGTGCTCGCGCTGCCAGGCCAGCGCCTCGGCGCGCAGGATCGCCGCCAGCTCCTTGATGTCCGGCAGCGACAGCGGCACGCGCATGCACAGCGCTTCCAGCTCCTCCGGCAGCTCGATGCGCGCGCCCACCAGCACCACCGTATGCGCCGCCGAGCGCTGGCGCTGCACGATCTCGCGCAGCTGGCGCAAGGTCATGGCGTAGCGCAGGAACGGGTGGAAATCGAACAGCAGGTAGATGCCGCGCTCGGGCGCGTCGCGGATGGCGTCCAGGGTCGCGTCCGCGTCCGGCGCGAAAGCCTCGCCGCCCTGGGCGAAGTCCAGCCGGTTCAAGCCGTCGGTCAGGGTCCAGCGCCACAGCGGCCGCAGCGACTGCGCAATGACGTGGCGGAAACACTCGATCACCCGCTGTTCGTCCACCGTCTCGATGACCAGCAGCGGCGTGGCCGCGCGCACCAGGGTGGTCAGGTCCTGCAGTTCGCTCATGGCTATGGGGGATCCCTTCTCAGCCGGCGCACGATATCAGAGCGGCAGAGGCAACTTCACGCGCGTCGGTATAGGCTTCGGGGCTCCGCCCACCCGGAGGTCACCCATGCGTCCGTTCCTCGCTCTCGCGCTCGGCCTGCTTGCTCTGCCGGCCCTGGCCGATCCCCAGCTGGACAAACTGACCCTGCCCAAGGGTTTCCATATCGCGGTCTATACCGACCAGACCCCCAATGCGCGCGAGATCGCGCTGGGCGCCAAGGGCACGGTGTTCGTCGGTTCGAACGATGCCGGCAAGGTCTATGCGCTGACCGACAGCACCGGCAGCGGCAAGGCCGACAAGGTGCGCGTGATCGCCACCGGCCTGCAGCTGCCGGTGGGCGTGGCGTTCAAGGACGGCGACTTGTATGTGTCCGCCGTGAGCAAGATCGTGGTGCTGCGCGATATCGAGAACCACCTGGACAACCCCCCGAAGCCCGAGGTGGTGTACGACAAGTTCCCCACCGAGACGCACCACGGCTGGAAGTTCATCGCCTTCGGCCCCGACGGCAAGCTGTACGTGCCGATCGGCGCGCCCTGCAACATCTGCGACAAGGGCAAGGACTACGCCAAGCTCACCCGCCTCAACAAGGACGGCACCGGCCTGGAAGATGTCGCCTACGGCATCCGCAACACCGTCGGCTTCACCTGGCGCCCGGGCAGTAACGACCTGTGGTTCACCGAGAACGGCCGCGACCTGCTCGGCGACGACCTGCCCAGCGACGAGCTCAACCGCCTCACCCGCGTGGGCGAGCATTTCGGCTATCCCTATTGCCACCAGGGCGACACGCTCGATCCGGAATTCGGCAAGGGCAAGAACTGCAAGGACTACACGCCGCCGGTGCTCAAGCTCGGCGCCCACGTAGCCTCGCTGGGCCTGCGCTTCTACGAGGGCAAGCAATTCCCCGCCGCCTACAAGGGTGCGCTGATCATCGCCGAGCACGGCTCGTGGAATCGCACCAAGAAATCCGGCTACCGCGTGATGACGGTGCGCCTCAACGGCAACAAGGTGGCCTCGTACGAGCCGCTGATCGAAGGCTTCATGCAGGACGAGAAAGCCTGGGGCCGCCCCGCCGACGTGCAGCCGCTGCCGGATGGCAGCCTGCTGGTGAGCGACGACCTGAGCGGCGCGGTGTACCGCGTCACCTACCAGGCAAAGTGATCAGCGACTACCGAGGAGACCGCCGTGCAACTTCGCAGTGACAGCTTCCAGGACGGCCAGCCGATTCCCGCGCGCTGCGCCTTCGGCAAGCCGGGCGATCCGGTCGCCCTGTCGGATAACCTGAGTCCGCAGCTGGCGTGGAAGGATGCGCCGCCGGCCACCCGTTCCTACGTGCTCACCTGCATCGACACCGACGTGCCCAGCCGCGGCGACGACGTCAATCAAGCCGGCCGCACGGTGCCGGCGGATCTTCCGCGCGTGGAGTTCGTGCACTGGCTGATGGCCGATATTCCGGTCGAGTACACCGAGCTGGCCGAAGGCGCCTGCAGCGACGGCATCGTCGCGCGCGGCAAGCGCGCGCCGTCCGGCCCGCCCGGCAGCGTGCAGGGCAAGAACGACTACACCGGCTGGTTCCATGGCGACAAGGACATGGGCGGCGAGTACCTCGGCTACGACGGCCCGTGTCCGCCATGGAACGACGAGCGTGTGCATCACTATCACTTCCGCGTGCATGCGCTGGACGTGGAAAAGCTCAACCTCGCCGACGGCTTCACCCTCGACGAGTTGCGCAAGGTGATGCACGGCCACGTGCTGGCGCAGGCGGAGCTCGTCGGCACCTATGCGATCTACGCGAAGGCGGCGGTGCACGCTTAGATCCATTCAAGCGAAAACGCGTGTGCCGCAACGATGTGGTGGCGGCGTGGAGGCTGCGGCGCGCAGCCTTCACGCTCGCGAGGCGCGTGCTATGGATGAATGCGCACCAGGGGTTCCCGTTCGCTGATATCAGAGGAATCGCGCCATGCTTCACTACGCCCTGGTCTTTCTGGTCATCGCCATCATCGCGGCCCTGCTGGGCTTCACCGGAATCGCAGGCACGGCCGCGGGCATCGCCAAGATCCTGTTCATCGTTTTCCTGATCCTTGCCGTGATTGCCTTCTTCCGGCGGGCCAGCTGAACAGACGCGCCGCACGGCGCCCATCCGGGCGGGATTTTCGCTACAGTCGATAGCCCGCAGTCCACGATCCCGTCCCCAAGGAGAACGCCATGAACAAAGAAGTCCAGGCGAAGGAAACGGCTCCCGAGCAGGCCCTCGGCACGGGCGGCAGCCGCATCGAGGAAAGTGCCGAGCGCTTCAAGCGCGCCACCTCCGACGCGGTGGCCACGGCCAAGGACAAGGTCGACCACGTCGCCGACCGCGTCGAGGACGGCCTGCATCGCGCCACCGACAAGGCCGCCGATGCCGCCACCCGCGCCACCGAGAAAGCGGGCGAATACAGCGAGCGCGGCCGCGAAGCCTATGACGAGGCGATGGACCGCGCCGACGTATGGCTGGAACGCGCACGCGACTACGTGCGTGAGAAACCCGTGCAGTCGGTGGCCATCGCGCTCGGCGCGGGCTGGCTGCTCGGCCGCATCCTGCGTCGCTGATCCGGCAAAGAGTCCAGGCGGATGCATGATCCCGGCCGCGAGGGCGGCGGGCGCGAGGACACCGGTCCCGATCCCGCCCGTCCCGACCCACCGTCGCAGGGGCAGGCGTCCGCCGACGCGGACGCCGCCGCGCCGGGCATCCTCGACGATATCGGCCGCGCCGGGCGCGCGGCCAGGCACCTGTTCGGTGCGCAACTCTCCCTGCTGGTGGCGGAACTCGGGCTGGCGCGCAGCGCCGTCTCCTGGATGCTGCTGGCCGGTCTCGCCGCCACCGTGGCCGGCGTGGGCCTGGGTCTCACCCTGATGGCGCTGGCCGGCGTGCTGCTGGCTGCCTGGCTGCATTCCTGGCCGCTGGCGCTGGGCATACTCGGCGTGCTGCAGCTGCTGTTCCTCGGCGGCATGATCATGCTGTTCCGCCGCTGCATGCATTGGCTCACGCTGCCCGACTCCCGCAACGCATGGCGTGAGACCATACGGCAGGCGATGCGCCGCTCCGAAGGCGCAGCGCCGGATCCGGCCGCCGCGCGGCCGGGCGCGAACGGGGAGGAGAGCCTATGAGTCTGTTCAAGCATCTGCGCGCCGTGCGCGAAGCGCGCGGGCGGGTGGCCGATGCGCGCGAGGCGCTGGCGGAACCGGCCGGTGCCCTGCTTGCGCGCGGACGCCGGCATCCGCTGGGCACGGTAAGCGTCGCCGCGGGCCTGGGCTTCGTGCTTGGCCAGTTGAACGTGCATCCGCTGCGCATTCCCGGACTGGGCGCGCTGCTCAACGGCACCGTCGCCGAACTGGTCGCGCAGGGCGTGCGCCTGGTGGCCGAATTCAGCGAAGGCGGCTTCGACCCGTCATGAGCGCCATCGGTCCCCTCGTGCCGCCGCCGGAAGGCAGCGGCGAAATGGCGCCTGCACCGCTGCCGCCGGCCGACGAACCGCCAGCGCGCCATCGGCATCGACCGGCGGTGCGCTTCACCCAGCGGCATCTGCTGGGCATCCGCGCCGTGCTCAACCTGCTGCTGCTGCTGGCCCTGCTCTATACCGTCACGCTCGCCCGCGACCTGCTGATCCCGCTGGTGCTGGCCGGCTTCATCGGCCTGGCCTTCAATCCCATCGTCGCCTTCGCCGCGCGCCGGCGCGTGCCGCGCTGGCTCAGCGCCAGCTTCCTGGTCATCGCGCTGATTGCCGGCATCGGCAACGGCATCGCGCGCCTGACGCCGCCGGCGCTGGAATGGTTCCACGACGCGCCCAGCCTGGTGCGCAACTTCGTGCCCAAGCTGCGCACCATCATGCAGCCGCTGGAAGCGGCCAACCGGGCCACGCAGAGCCTGGTCGGCGGCCAGCTGTCGCGTCCGCCGCCGCGCGCCGCGCCGGTGACGATCGACGCCTGGGACGTGCTGGCCGGCACGCCCAAGGTGCTGGCCGCGGTGCTGACCGTGGTGCTGCTGGTGTTTTTCTTCCTGATCTACGGCGACACCTTACTGCGGCGCCTGGTCGAGATCGCGCCCAACTTCCGCTACAAGCGCCGTACGGTATCCATCGTGCGCAGCATCCAGGTGGAGGTGTCGCGCTACATCCTCACCACGGTGGTGATCAACGCGACGCTGGGCGTGGTCACCGCGACGATGCTGTGGGCCTATGCCGTGCCCGATCCGCTGCTGTGGGGTTCGGTGGCGATGATCGCCAACTTCATTCCCTACGTCGGCTCGATCACTACCACCGCCTTGCTGGCAGTGGTGGGCCTGATCCATTTCGACCAGCCCGGCCAGGCCTTGCTGCCCGCGCTGACCTTCGCCGGCATCACCGCGGTGGAAGGCAACCTGATCACGCCGCTGATCCAGGGGCGCCGCATGCGCCTGAGCCCGGTGGCGATCCTGCTGTGGCTGCTGGTGTGGGGCTGGCTGTGGGGCATTCCCGGCGCCTTGCTGGCGGTGCCCATGCTTACCAGCGTGAAGCTGATCGCGGAGAAGATCCGCGGCTGGCGCTGGTTCGCCATGGTGGTGCAGCGCTAGCGGATCACCAGGCGATCGGCGCGCGGTCGCGGAAGAAACCGCCGGTGATCGCGCCCTGCGAGGGCAGGCTGGCCGCCCACACGATGCCGGCCGCGCCGTCGGCGACGGGCCGACCGCCCGGACCGCCCATATCGGTGGCGACCCAGCCGGGGCAGACCGCATTGACCAGGATCCCGCTGCCTTTGAGCTCGGCGGCGAGCATGCGCGTATAGCTGTTGAGCGCGGCCTTGGACACCCGGTACGCGGGGCAGTCCTCGCCCTCGCTGTCGATCGCGCCGCAGCCGCTGGAGACATTGACGATGCGCCCGTAGGCATGGCGCCGCATGAAGGGAATGGCGGCTTCGCTGAGCCGCCAAGCCCCGAGCAGGTTGGTGTCCAGTGCGCCGCGCACGTAGGCCAGGTCCACCGAGGACGCGCGCTCGTCGAGATTGAAATACGCGCCCGCGTTGTTCACCAGCACGTCGAGCCGCCCGTAGTCGCGCCCGATGCGTTCGGCCAGCGCATCCACGTCCGCTTGCGCCGTCACGTCCAGCTGCACGGCGGTGACGTCGCCGCCTGCCCGCCGCAGCGCCTTCGCCGCCTTTTCGCCGGCGGCGAGCTGGCGGGCGCCGAGCAGCACGGTCATGCCGGCCGCGGCGAGCTGGCGCGACACCTCCAGCCCGAGTCCGCGGTTGGCGCCGCTCACCAGCGCCACGCGCTGGCTCGGTGGCGGTTCGGTGCCGAAGCGCTCGCGCGGCGCGCGGCGCGGAAACGGGACAGGAGGACTCATGGCGCTACACCCTCACGGCACCTGGGCAAGGTTGCTGCAGCTCTCGTCGCCGCAGGCTTCCCAGCCGCCGCCGATGGCCTTGTACACCGCCACGGCGCGCAGGTTGATCGCCGCTTCCGCTTCGGCCAGCGCGTCCTCGGCGGAAAGCTGCGTGCGCTCCGCATCGAGCAGCTGCAGGAAGTCCGCGGCGCCTTCGTTGTAGCGCACCCGCGCCAGGTCGGCGGCGCGGCGGCTCTGCGCCACCTGGTCGAACAGCTTCTGCACGCGCTCGCGCTGCAGATTGAAACCGACCAGGGAGTTGCTGACGTCTTCCACCGCCTGCAGCACGGTGCGCTGGTAGTTGGCCAGCGCCGCATCGGCGCGTGCTTCGCTCGCCTTCACGTTGTTGCGCACGCGCTGCACGTTCAGGCCCGGCCAGCTGATGCTCGGCGCGATCGACCAGGCGCGCGAGGACGGACCGCCGAAGTCGTTGCTGCGTCCGGCCAGGAAGCCCACGAAACCGCCCAGCGTGATGTGCGGGAACCAGTCGGCCTTGGCCACGCCGATGCGCGCATTGGCCGCGGCCAGTTCGCGTTCGGCGATGCGCACGTCGGCGCGGCGCGCCAGCACGTCGCCAGCGTTGCCGATCGGCAGCGCCACGTCGATCGGCTTGAAGCTGCCGGGCGACAGGTCGATGTCCAGTTCGCCCGGACGCTCGCCCAGCAGCACCGCCAGATGTGCTTCGTCCGCATGCGCCTGCGTTTCCAGCACCGGCAGCTGCGCTTCGGTGGAGGCCAGCCGGGCGTTGGCGCTGGCCACGTCCTGCTCCGAACCCGTGCCGATGTCGAAGCGTGCGCGGATCAGCCGCATGGTCTCGCGCTGGTTGTCGATGTCGCGCTTGGCTACGTCGATACGCAGCTGGGTGCCGCGCAGGTCGAAGTAATAACGCGCCACTTCGGCGAACAGCGTCACCTGCGCGTCCTGCAGCGAGGCCGCGCTGGCCTGCGCCTCGGCGCCGGCCGCCTCCACCGAGCGGCGCACGCCGCCGAACAGGTCCAGCTCCCAGCTGGCGTCGAAGCCGGCGCGGTAGCTTTCGGTGGTCACGCGGTCGGTGGTGAAGCCCGGCTGCTGCTGGCGGCTGCGCTGGTAGCCGATGTTGGTGTCGACGGTGGGCCACTGGTCGGCGCGGGTGACGCCGAGCAGGGCGCGCGATTCCTTCAGGTGCGCAATGGCGATCTTCAGGTCCGGCGCGTTCTTCGCCGCGCGCTGGATCAGTGCATCCAGCGCGGGGTCGTTGAACTGCTTCCACCACGCGGCCTGGAAGCCTTCGGCGGTTTCCTGCTTCGCATCGGCTTCCTGCAAGGTGAGCGGTTTCTCGTCGGGCCGGTGGTAATCCGGCCCGACGCTCACGCAACCTGCCAGCAGCAGGGCGGCGGCCATCGCACTCAGGCGTGCCTGCCTGGGCGCGCGGCGCGCGAACCAGCCCTGCACGGTTTCAATCAAGGTAAGCATCAGTGTTCCTCCAGCGCGGGCGTGTTGAGGCCCTTGGCAGCGCGGCGTTCGGCGCGGCGTTCGGCGGCGCGCTCGCTCCAGCCGCGGATGATCACGTAGAACAGCGGGGTGAAGATCAGGCCGAAGAAGGTGACGCCGAGCATGCCGGCGAACACCGCCACGCCCATGGCATGGCGCATTTCCGCGCCGGCGCCGTGCGAGGTGACCAGCGGCACCACGCCCATGATGAAAGCGATCGAGGTCATCAGGATCGGGCGCAGTCGCAGGCGGGCGGCTTCCAGCACGGCCTGCTTGCGGTCCATGCCTTCCAGGATCTGCGCTTCGCGGGCGAACTCCACGATCAGGATGGCGTTCTTGCAGGCCAGGCCCACCAGCACGATCAGGCCGATCTGGGTGAAGATGTTGTTGTCGCCGCCGGAGAGCCACACGCCGGAGATCGCGGACAGCAGCACCATCGGCACGATCAGGATCACCGCCAGCGGCAGGGTCAGGCTTTCGTACAGCGAAGCCAGCACCAGGAACACCAGCAGTACGCACAAGGGGAACACCAGTACCGCGGTATTGCCGGCCAGGATCTGCTGATACGTCAGCTCGGTCCATTCGAACGACATGCCGTTGGGCAGGTTCTCGCGCGCCAGCTTCTCCATCGCATCCTGCGCCTGGCCGGAGCTGAAGCCCGGGCCGGGGCCGCCGTTGATCTCGGCGGTGGGATAGCCGTTGTAGTGCTGCACGCGGTCCGGGCCCACGCCCTGGTGCACGGTCAGGAACGAACCGAGCGGGATCGCATCGCCGCGCGCATTGCGGGTGCGCAGCTGCAGCAGGTCTTCCGGTTCACGGCGGAAGTGCTGGTCGGCGGACACGTTCACCTGGTAGGTGCGGCCGAAGCGGTTGAAGTCGTTGACGTAGAGCGAGCCCATATAGGCCTGCATGGCCTGATACACGTCGGCCAGATCCACGCCTTCGGCCTTGGCCTTCTCGCGGTCCACGTTCGCGTCGATCTGCGGCACGCTCACCTGGTAGCTGGAGAACAGGCCGGCCAGGGTCGGCGTCTTGCGGCTTTCGGCGATCAGGTTCTGGGTCTGCTTGTACAGCTCCTCGAAGCCGACGTCGCCGCGGTCCTCGATCTGGATGCGGAAACCGCCGATCGTGCCCAGGCCCATCACCGGCGGCGGCGGGAACACCGCGATGTACGCGTCCTGGATACCGGCGAACTTCTGGTTCAGCGCCATCGAAATGGCACCGGCCGACAGCGAGGCGTCGCGGCGCTCCTCGAACGGTTTCAGCGTGGCGAACACGATGCCGGAGTTGGTGCTGTTGGTGAAGCCATTGATCGACAGGCCCGGGAAGGCCACCGCGCTCTGCACGCCCGGCTGCTTCAGCGCGATGTCGCTCATGCGGCGGATCACGTCTTCGGTGCGGTCCAGCGAGGCGGCATCGGGCAGCTGGGCGAACGCCACCAGGTACTGCTTGTCCTGCTGCGGCACGAAGCCGGTCGGCACGTGGGCAAAGCCCAGGAAGCCCAGCGCCACCAGGCCGCCGTACACCATCAGGGTGACGGTGCCGGCGCGCAGCACGCGCTTCACGCCGCCGACGTAGCGGTTGGCGCCGCTGCTGAACACGCGGTTGAACGGACGGAACACCCAGCCCAGGCTCTTGTCCATCCACACCGTGAGCTTGTCCTTCGGCGCGTCATGGTCGCGCAGCAGGATGGCGGCGAGCGCCGGGCTCAGGGTCAGCGAGTTGAACGCCGAGATCACCGTGGAGATGGCGATGGTCAGCGCGAACTGGCGGTAGAACTGGCCGGTCAGGCCGCTGATGAAGGCGGTCGGCACGAACACCGCGCACAGCACCAGGGCGGTGGCGACGATCGGGCCGGTCACTTCCTTCATCGCCTGGCGCGTGGCTTCCTTGGGCCGCATGCCGTGCTCGATGTGGCGCTCGACGTTTTCCACCACCACGATGGCGTCGTCCACCACGATGCCGATCGCCAGCACCAGGCCGAACAGCGACAGCGCGTTGAGCGAGAAGCCCGCCAGGTACATCACCGCGAACGTGCCGATCAGCGACACCGGCACCGCCACCAGCGGAATGATCGAGGCGCGCCAGGTCTGCAGGAACAGGATCACCACCAGCACCACCAGGGCGATGGCTTCGAACAGCGTATGCACCACCGCTTCGATCGAACCGCGCACGAACACGGTCGGGTCGTACACGATGTGATAGTCCACACCCTGCGGGAACTCCTTCTTCAGCTCCGCCATGGTGGCGCGCACTTCGTCGGAGATCTGGATGGCGTTGGAGCCCGGGCGGGCGAAGATCGGAATCGCCACTGCCGGCTGGTTGTCCAGCAGGCTGCGCAGCGCGTAGTTGTTGGAACCCAGTTCCACCCGGGCCACGTCGCGCAGATGCGTCACGCCGCCGTCGGCGGTGGTGCGCACGATGATGTTGAGGAAGTCTTCCTCGGTGACCAGGCGGCCCTGCGTATTGATGTTGAGCTGGAACGCGGCATTGCCGGGGCCGGGCGGCGCATTCAGCGCACCGGCGGCCACCGCCACGTTCTGCTCCTGGATGGAATGGACCACGTCGCCGGTGGTGAGCTGGCGCGAGGCCAGTTTCTCCGGATCCAGCCACACGCGCATGCTGTATTCGCCGGCGCCGAACAGCTGCACGTCGCCCACGCCGTTCAGGCGCGCCAGCTGGTCCTTGATGTGCAGGCGCGCGTAGTTCGACAGGTACAACATGTCGTAGCGGTTATCGGGCGAGGTGAGGTGCACGACCATGGTCAGGTCGGGCGAGCTCTTCTGCGTGGTCACGCCCAGGCGCTGCACTTCCTGCGGCAGCTTGGTCAGGGCCTGCGCCACGCGGTTCTGCACCTGAACCTGCGCGTTGTCCAGGTCGCTGCCCAGCGCGAAGGTCACCGTCAGCGTCATGGCGCCGTCGCTGGTGGACTGCGAGGAGGTATAGAGCATGCCTTCCACGCCGTTGATCTGTTCTTCCAGCGGCGTGGCGACGGTTTCGGCGATCACCTTGGGGTTGGCGCCGGGGTAGCTGGCGCGCACCACCACGGTGGGCGGCACCACTTCGGGATATTCGGAGATCGGCAGCTTGAACAGCGAAATGCCGCCCGCGATGACGATCAGTACGGAGAGGACGCCGGCCAGGATCGGCCTGTCCACGAAGAATTGGGCGATTTTCATCGGATCGGTCCTGAGAGTTCTTTAGGACAAGCCGGCCCCGAAGGCGCGTGTTCCACGCGCCTGGCGATGCCGTTCGTTCCATCCCCGCGCCGGGTTCGGCGCGGGGCCATGTCCATCGATTAGTGCTGCGCGGCAACCTTGTTGCTGCCGCCGCCGCCGAGGGCGAGCTGCTTGTCCGGGTCGAGGCTGCGGGTTTCCATCGCTACCTTGGTGGCGTTGACCTCGGCGCCGGGGCGCACGTGCTGCAGGCCGTTGACCACCACCACGTCGTCCTTGTTCAGGCCTTCCTCGACCACGCGCAGGCCGTCGAGCAGCGGGCCGGTGACGACGCGGCGGTATTCCACCTTGCGGTCCTTCAGCACCAGCACGTACTTGTTGCCGAGGTCCGAAGCCACCGCGCGGTCGTCGATCAGGGCGCGCGGGCGCTGGCTGTCGCTGCGCAGCTGCACGCGCACGTACAGGCCGGGGGTGTAGCTGCCGTCGGCGTTGTCGAACACCGCGCGCAGGCGGATCGTGCCGGAGCCGGCGCGCAGCTGGTTGTCGACGAAGTCGATGCGGCCGGCGTGCGGGAAGCCCTGCTCGTTGGACAGCGCCATGGCGACCTTCGGCGCCACGCCGCGCTCGCGGCGCAGCTGCTCGAGCTTCAGATAGCTGTGCTCGTCGACGTCGAAGTAGGCGTAGACCGGGTTCACGCTGACCACGCTGGTCAGCACGTCATTGCTGGTGACCAGGTTGCCGGGCGTGATCAGGGCATTGCTGACGCGGCCGTCGACCGGCGCGCGCACCTCGGTGAAGCCGAGGTTGAGCTTGGCGGCGTCCAGCGCGGCGCTGGTGGAGGCCAGCTGCGCCTTGGCGCTCTGCGCGGCCGTGCTGAGGCGGTCGCCTTCCTCGCGCGAAATGGCGTGCTGCTCCAGCAGGCGCTGGCCGCGGGCGGCATTGGCGTCGGCCAGGGTCAGCTCCGAACGGGCCTGGCTGAGATTGGCCTGCAGCCGGTCCACTTCGGCCTGGTAGGGGCGCGGGTCGATGCGGAACAGCAGCTGGCCCTTCTTGACCAGGGCGCCCTCGGTGAAATGCACCGAGTCCACATAGCCGCTCACGCGCGGCCGCAGCTGGATGGTGTCCACCGCCTGCAGGCGGCCGGTGAACTCGTTGGAATCGTTGACCGCGCGCACCAGCACCTGGGCGACGGTCACTTCCGGCGGCCCGCCGGCGGCGGCCTGGGCGTGGGTTTCGCCGCGGCTGCCGAGCACCGCCCAGCTGCCGGCCACGGCAACCACGGCGAGGGTGGCGAAGATCCATCGTTTCTTCATGATGCGCTCCGAGAATTAGTGAACCGATCGGTTCAAACCGTTCGAGGCGCGAGAGAATAGGTGTACCTTCCGGTTTAGAAAATCCCTCCCTTGTGCAATGCAGTAGTGACTGTCAGTCACGAATGGGCGCAGAATCGACGCTATGGAAGACTTTGCCGCAATATCCGCCTTCGTTCGCGTGGTCGAGGCCAAGAGCTTCGCCGCCGCCGCCTCCCAGCTCGGCATGACCCCCTCCGGCGTCAGCCGGGCGGTGTCCCGCCTGGAGGAGCGCCTCGGCGCCCGGCTGCTGTTCCGTTCGACCCGTTCGCTGCGGTTGACCGACGATGGCGCCGCGTTTCACGCACGTTGCAAGGAAATCCTTGCCGATCTGGCCGAAGCCACCGAGGCCCTGAACTATGCCACCCGCAAGCCCACCGGCCGCCTGCGCGTGGGTATTTCGCTGGCCGTCGGCCGCGCCGCCGTAATCCCCCGCCTGGACGAATTCGAGCGCCGCTACCCGGATATCCGCCTGGAACTGTCCATGAGCGACAGCCCGGCCGACCTCAACGAAGAAGGTATCGACTGCGCCATCCGCGTCGGCGAGCTGGAGGATTCCAGCCTGATCGCCCGCAAGATCGGCTACCTGCGCAACGTGGTCTGCGCCTCGCCCGAGTACCTGGCCAAGTACGGTGCGCCGCGCAGCATCGAGGACCTCAAGCAGCACCGCATCATCAACTACGTCTATCCCAACCGCCGCCCGCGCCAGTGGCAGTTCGACACGCCCAGCGGCCAGGTCGGCGTGGACGTCGATGCACACCTGCTGATCAATGACGGCGAGTCGGTGATCCAGGCCGCCGCCGCGGGCCTGGGCATCACCCAGGCCCCCCACATGCTGCTGTGCTGCATGCTCGACAAGGGCATGCTCGAGCTGGTCATGACCGACACCATCTCCACCGGCAAGCCGGTGTGGATCGTGTACCCGCAGAAGAAGCACCTGTCGGCGCGCGTGCAGGCCTTCATCGAATGGGTGCGCGAGCTGTTCGACCGCACCAACGAGCCGGGCTACAAGAAGGCGCCGGTAGCGGGGAAGGTGGAAGCGCCGGAACGCTTGAGCGCCGCCTAAGTCGTTGAAGCCCCGCGGCTTCATAAATCTTCATCCGGCCTTCCGGCGCTTCATTCGCCGCCGCGCTGGACTCCATGGGCACCTCAACCATGGAGTCCGACCATGCACCATCCCAGGCCTTACCTGCTCGCCGCCCTGCTCGCGGCCTGTTCGCTGTCCCTGTCCGCGGCCGGGTACCGCGCTCCTGACGCGCATGACGATGGCTGGCCCGTCGCCGATGCCCGCGCCGGACACATCGACACCACCCCGTTCGCCGCGCTTGAGGGCAAGATCGCCGACGGCAGCTTCAAGAACATCACCAGCGTCCTGGTCGCCCGCGACGGCAAGCTGGTCTATGAGCATTACTTCAACGGCAGCGACGCCGGGCATCTCAACGACGTGCGCTCGGCCAGCAAGAGCGTCACCGCGCTGCTGGCCGGCGCAGCCATCGATCGCGGCCTGATCCCCGGCGTGCAGGCCAAGGTCTACGGCTTCTTTCCGGACAAGCAGCCGGTGCAGCACGCCGACCCGCGCAAGCAGGCGATCACGCTGGAAGACCTGCTGACCATGAGTTCGCTGTGGGAATGCAACGACGAGAACGAGTTCTCCGCCGGCAACGAGGAGCGCATGTACGTCAGCGAAGACTGGCTGCAGTTCGCGCTGGACCTGCCCATCAAGGGCTTCGCGCCATGGATGGCCAAGCCGGCAGACAGCCCGCACGGCCGCGCGTTCTCCTACTGCACGGCTGGCGCCTTCGTCTCCGGCGCGGTGGTGGAGCGCGCCGCGCGCATGCCGCTGTCGCGCTTCGCCGCCGACGCGCTGGAAAAGCCGCTGGGCATCGAGCACGTGCAATGGAATGCCTCGCCGCTGGGCATCGGCATGGGCGGCGGCGGCACCCGCTACCGCAGCCGCGACCTGGCCAAGCTCGGCCAGCTGGCCTTGGATGACGGGCGCTGGCACGGCAGGCAGGTCATCTCCGCGGCGTGGATCCACGCCATGCTGACCGTGCATGCGCAAGCGCGCGACGACGCCGACTACGGCTACCTGTGGTGGTGCTTCCGCAAGCCGGTCACCGGCATCGACGAACCGGTATGGGCAATGAGCGGCAATGGCGGCAACTACGTGTTCGTGGTGCCGTCGCGGCGGCTGGTCGCGGTGGTCACCAGCACGGCCTACAACCAGCGCTATGCGCATCCGCAGTCGCAGGAAATCCTGCGCGAATATCTGCTGAAGGCGGTGTCCGGCGCACGCTGACGCGCACACCCGGGTTACTGAAAAGTAACCAATTTACAGCGTGCTCCGGCGCGCTCAGACTGATGCCTCGCTTATCGACGGAATCTTCCCGGTGGCTCCTTCAGGAGCCGCCGACGTCGATTCACACCCACCAGGAGGCACGCATCATGACGACCCGAAAGACCGCATTTGCCCTGGCGCTCGGCGCGGGCCTCGCCCTCGGCGGGCTGGCGGCGGCACAGGCCGCGGAGCAGGATCACTGGCCGGCCAGCAAGAACGGCCAGGCGGTGCCGAAGGTGGCCGGCATGCCGGCCGAACTGGCGAAGAACCTGGCCAACTTCGACGACCTGGATTTCCGCGTCTATACCAGCCAGCAGTGGGAAAACCTGCACAAGAGCCATGGCCAGGACATCGTCGTGCACTACCCCGACGGCCACACCACCAAGGGCATCCCGGACCACATCAAGGAACTGCAATTCATGTGGACCTGGGCGCCGGACAACCGCATCACCGAACACCCGGTGCGCTTCGGCACCGCCGATGCGCAATGGACGGCGGTGATGGGCTTCCTCGATGGCACTTTCACCAAGCCGATGGTGCTGGCCGACGGCACCGTGATCCAGCCGACCGGCAAGGCCTACCACCTGCCGATGGCAACGCTGGGGCACTGGAACAAGCAGGGCACGATGGACGAGGAATATCTGTTCTGGGACAACGCAACCCTGCTGAAGCAGATCGGCGTGGGCAAGTAATCCCGTCGACATTCGTACGGGCCGGCGATTGGCGCCAGCCCGGCGAGCTTCCATACTCGCGCTCATGGCCACCGACCCTTTGAACATCTGCGCCGCCGAAGTGGTGCTGCGCGTTCTGCGCGGACGCTGGGCCATGACCATCCTGATGACGCTGGCCGAACGCGGCCCCGTGCATTTCGGCGCGATGGAGCGCTCGATCAAGGGCGTCTCCGCCAAGGTGCTGTCGGAACAGCTGCGCTATCTGCGGAATGCGGGTGTGGTAAGCCGCAGTTCGTCCGCGCAGCGGCGCGAGGTCTATTACGAACTCACGCCGCGCGGCCAGGAACTGACACTCGCGCTCGATGCGATCAACGACCTGGCGCGCCGCTGGCCCGACCTGTAGCGCTCAATGCGTGTCGTGCAGGTCCGCCGGGCGCCAGTCCGCAGCCAATACCTGGGCGCGCTGCGCGGCGACGCGCCGGCTCAGCGTGTCGATCGAGGCGGCGTAGGCCGGATCGCTGGCAAGGCCGCGCCATAGGGGCGAAGTCTGCAGATAGGCGCGGTCGCTGTAGCCGCCCTGCACGGCCGCATCCACCGAACGCAGCGCGTCGGCATGCCGTCCGCGCGCATCCTGCAGCAGGGCCAGTTCGAGATAGTCGCCGGGATAGCTCGCGCCGCCCAGGAACTGGCGCTGCATCTGCGCGATGCGCTCGTCCAGCCACGCCGGCGCGGGCGATGCCGCGCCATACAACGCCGTCAGCGTGATGGGCAGGCTCATCTGCGGACGCAGCTGCCGTGCCTGCTCGAAGGCGTGGCGGGCACCGTCGCGGTCGCCGCGCAGCAAGGCGAGTTCGCCGCCAAGCACATAAAGATCGACGTGTGGGGTATTGCGCGCGAGCGCCTGATCCAGCGCTTCCTGCGCCTCCTTGAAGCGCCCCTGCAAGAACAGATGCCGCGGCCAGGCGATATTGGAGAACACATTGTCCGGATAGAGCTGGAAGCTCTCGCGATAGCGCCGCTCCGCCGCGTCGGTGAAGCCCAGCAGCTCCAGCTCGCGCGCCACCTGCACGTCGCGGAAGCGCACGCGCGCCGGATCGCCGTGCATCTGCAGGTTGGCATGCAGCGCTTCGGCCAGTCGCCCCTGTTCCTGGTAGAGGTAGGCGGCCGAGGCGCGCGTTGCATCGTCGCCCGGATCGAGCGCCAGCGCTTTTTCATAGGCGCGCAAGGCGGCGGCGAGTTCTCCCGCGCAGTCGTGCGCATAGGCGAGCGCGGACCACGCGGCACTGTTGTCCTGCTGCGTTTTCAGCACCAGCTCCGCTTCAGCGCGCGCCTGTTGCGTCCATTCGTAAGGGAAGTTGTAAAGGCAGACCCGCGCGCTGTAGGCGCGGCTCAGGCCGATATGCGCAACCGCGCTGGCCGGGTCGCGCGCCAGCACCTGCTGATAGAGCAGGATCGCGCGCTCGTTGTTGTCCTTCTGGCCGATGCCGGCGTAGTAGGACGCGCGAACGGTCAGCGTTTGCGCCGGATCGATGCGGCCGTGCTCGATGGATGAGCGATACCACCACGTGCCGGCCAGCCCCAGCGCGGCAAGCACACCGAAGCCGATCGACCATGGGCGCAAAATCCGCTGCCGCATCACCGGCTCGTCGGCGATCAAGGCCTCTGCCGTCCGCGGCGCTTCGCACAACTGATAACCCCGCCCGCGCACCGAGCGGATATAGCGCGGATTGCGCCCGTCATCGCCCAGCGCCTGGCGCAGCAGCTTCACGCGCTGGGTGACGGTCTCCTCGTTCACCACCGCGGGCGCCCACACTTCGGCCATCAGCGTGTCGAAACCCACCACCGCATCGCCATGCCGCAACAGGCAGGCCAGCAGCTGGAAGTTCAGGCCCTGCACGTCGAGCGCGCCGCCGTCGCGCGTCACGCGCTGGCGCGCGAGGTCGATATGCAGGTCGAGCAGGCGGTAGTGGGATGACGGTTCCATGGCGCGCGGAACTATGTCATGGAACGTAGGTTGGGGTGAGCCATAAGGCGAACCCCAACATGGCCAGGCGCATGGAGCTGGCGTTGTTGGGGTTCGCCTGGCGGCTCACCCCAACCTGCGAAGTGTGCCCTCAGGCGCCGGCCGGCATCAGCAACAGCAGGGCGATGCCCAGCGCGATGCGGTAGAGCGCGAACGGCGTGAAGCGGTGCGTGCGGATATAGCCCAGCAGCCACTTCACCGCGATAAAGGCGACGATGGCCGAGACCACGAAGCCGACGATCAGCGCGCTCCAGTCCTCGTGCGCCACGCCGCCGCTCTTCACCACCTTCAGCAGCTCATAGCCGGTGGCGGCGTACATGGTGGGAATGCCCACCAGGAAGGCGAACTCCGTCGCCGCCGCGCGATTGCTGGTACCGGCCAGCATGGCGGCGAAGATGGTGGCGCCCGAACGCGAGGTGCCGGGAAACACGCCGGCCACGATCTGCGCGATGCCGACCAGGATCGCCACCGTCCAGGTCACTTCGGTGCGGTCGGCCTGGCGCGCCGCCATCTGCTCGGCGCCGATCATCCACAGGCCGCCGATCACCAGCGCCCAGGCGATCGGAGTCACCGCCTCGGGCAGCTTGAAGCCCATGTGGGTGACGATGAAACCCAGCACCGCGGTGATCATGAAGGCCACGAACAGCTTCAGCACGTAGTCGCGGTTGGCCGGATCGCGCCACTGCGTGAGCAGGCCCCAGATGCGCTTCCAGTAGATGAAGGTGACCGCGAGGATGGCGCCGGCCTGGATGCCCACGTTGAACAGGTCCGAGCGCTCGCCCAGGCCCAGCTTCTCAGCGATCAGCAGGTGGCCGGTGCTGGAGATGGGCAGGAACTCGGTGATGCCTTCGATGATGCCGAGCAGGACGACTTTGATCAGATCGCTCACGTGCGGGACTCCGGGCCACTGCAAAGCGCCATAGCTTAAGCGCTAGCCCCTTCCTTGGGGCACGCTCATGCCGCTACTTGCTGACCGCTGGTTCATGCGGAGCTTCTTGCGATACCGCCGGCCAGGCACGCATCGGCGGCAGGGCGGGATCGATGCGCGTGGCATCCATGCGCATGCGCAACCAGCGCGAGACCTTGTCCAGCGGACATCGGTCGGCGGCGGGGCAGGGTGCGAGCCTCAGCGTCTTGCGCACCAGCGCATCCGCTGCCGCGTAGTTGGCGCTGCGCAAACTTGCGAGGGTGGGCATCGCGGTGGATACGCTCACGCTGTACTTGCCATGCGTCTGCCATAGATCGAACACCAGTGCGCCACCGGGCGGATAGTCGTCCGGGTGCGCGGCGTCGTGCCAGTCGGCATCGAGCAGGCCGGCGAGCTGCGCGAGATTGGTGTCGTGGCCCACCACCAGCACGGCGCGCGTGGACGCTGCCGTCAGCGGCGCGATCGGCGTCTTCT
Source organism: Dyella sp. SG609 (assembly GCF_012275375.1). Classification (GTDB taxonomy): domain Bacteria; phylum Pseudomonadota; class Gammaproteobacteria; order Xanthomonadales; family Rhodanobacteraceae; genus Dyella_D; species Dyella_D marensis. Next base: position 190,295 of record NZ_JAAZQJ010000008.1, read on the forward strand.
CGCCGCCGGCCTGCTGCAGGCTGGCCAGCACGTGCGCCAGCAGGTTGGTACCACCGCGCGCCGCGGCCGGCATGGCCTTCTTGCTCAGCGCGAACTGCAGGTTGTGCAAGGTGACGAGACGGCCGATGGTCGCTTCGTCGCCCTGGCCCCAGGCTACGTTCGCGGCGGGGAAACCTTGCGCGTACTCCAGCATCAGGTTTTCGCTGAGGCTGCCGGCGGTCTTCAGCGCCTTGGCGCGTTCGCCGTCGTCCTGCGCGTCGAGCAGCGTCTTGCGGCCATCCGCATGCGCCTTGGCCAGGCAGGCCGAACCTTCGCAGCCGAGCAGCACGCGCTGCAGCTGCGCCAGTTCGGCCGGCGGCCAGGTGGCGGGCAAGGCGGGCTTATCGTCGTCGTCCTTGTCGTCGTCCTTGGCGCCGAAATGGAACAGCGGGTTGTTCCGGTCGGTGGGCAGGGCGAGATACGTGGGTTGGCAATCCGCCGCCAATCCCTGCGCCAGCGCCGCGCCGCTGGCGTGATTGCGCGGCGTGCTGTCGGCAATCACCACCACGTCGTTCACGCGGTCGCAGGCGCCGGACCACAGTCCATCCGCCGCGAACAGGCGGCGATAGCTTTCGCCCAGCGCGCGCATGCCTTCGCTGCCATGCGGCGTGAGCTGCCCCGGTGCGACCGGCCACGCGGCCCATGGCCGGCTGGCATAAGGCGCCAGCGCCTCCGGCGCCTTGGTCGGCGCACGCACGCCATGGCGCAGCACCACCACGCGCAGGCGCAGCGTGGCCGCGCCGGCCTGCGCCAGCAGCGGCGCGCACAGCGCCGCGCCGAGCAGGGCCGCGCGAACGAAGGCGCGCGCCCTCACAGCTTCACCGACAGGTCGAGGAACACTCCGCGGCCCGGCAGTCCGAAGTACAGCGGCGTGCCGCTGACCGACTGCGTGCCCGCATAGCCGGCCAGCTTGTGCACATTGAACAGGTTGTTGACGTCCACGCTCACCGAATAACCCTTGCCGCCCAAGGGACCATGATCGCCGCGGAAACCGAAGGCCGCATCCCAGGACATGTAGCCGGCCAGGCGCGCGCCGTTGGCGAAGACGTCCTTGCCGCTGGCGTCGGTGGCGTTGTCCAGGCCGTACTGGTGGCCCACGAACTTGCCCATCAAGGAACCGAACCAGCCCTGCCGGCTGCTGTAGAGCAGGCCCAGCGCTGCCGTCACCTTCGGCGTGGCGGCGACCTGCACGCTGCTGCCCTTGTAGGTGGCCTTGTTGTAGCTGGCGTTGCCGTACAGGCTGAGCGTGGGCGTCAGCGCATAGGTCGCTTCCGCCTCGGCGCCCTGGTAGACCGCGCCGCCGCCGTTGACGTAGGCGCTCTCGTTGCCGTTGGCGGTCTTCACCTCGGTCTGCGCGATCAGGTTCTTGAAGTCGATGTAGTACAGGTTGGCGCCGAAGGTGAGTCCGCGCGTCGCATACGCCGTGCCCACCTGATAGTTGGTGGTCAGTTCCGGAGCCAGCGCGCGCGTGCCGTTCAATTCGATCACGTCGATCGGCGGCGCCAGGAAGCCGCGGGCCACCTGCGCATACGCGCTCCACTCGTCGCTCAGGCGGTCGTGCAGGCTGAGCGAGGGCAGGGTCGCGCTGTAGGTGGCCTCGGCGTGCGCGGGCACCGGCGGCGAGATCTTGTTGAGCGTGGCATCGAGGCTGCGCGTGACGGAGGAGTAGCGCAGGCCCGGGCTCAGCGTGAGCTGGTCGGTGAGGCGCCAGTCGTACTGCACGAAGGGCTGCGCGGTGTCGGTGCGGTCCTTCAACTGATAGTTGTAGACGGGGCCGTACTTGGTACCGCTGCGCTGGCCGGTCGTCATGTCCAGCGGCACCTGATAGCGCTGATCGAGATTGCGTTCCAGCCAGACGCCGGTCTGCAAGCTGCCCGGACCCAGCTCGCGGCCCAGGCGCAGCACGTCGCCGAAGGCGCGGAAGCCGTTGTCGGCCTGCTTGCCCGGCACGTCGGTGGCGGACTTGCCCACCTTCTTGCCCTTGGCGTCGTAGAAGGTCACGCCGTTGTCGGCCGCATGGTTGTCGGTGGCGTCGCTGGTCTTGAGCGACCAGTGGTCGAAGCTGTTGTAGTAGACCTTGTTGTCCACGTCCCACTCGCCCAGCCGCGTGACCAGGCCGACATAGGTGAAGCTGGAGTAGTACGCGGCCCGGTTGTAGCCCTGGTACGACTGCAGGCGCGGGTCGTCGCGCAGGCCATAGCGCCAGCCGTACTGCGCGATTTCGCCCAGCGTCGCGCCCTGCACCGTGTTCTGGTGTTCCTGGTTGTAGCTGGTGACGAAGGTGAGCGTAGTGGCGGCGCCGAGGTCGCTCACCGTCTTGATGAAGGCATGCTCGCGGCGGTCGTCGGTGCCCTTGAGATAGGTGTCGCTGGCTTCCTTGGAGAGATCGGCGAACAGCCTGGTGTGCGCGCCGATCTGCTCGTCCGCGGCGACGCCGCCGGCGCGCGTGTTCCAGCTGCCCACGGTGAGGTAGGGCGTGACGCCCGGCACGTCGCTCGGGTCGCGCGAACGCAAGCCCACCGTGCCGCCGAACGTCGCATTGCCGATGGTGGAGCCGCCGCCGGGGCCGCGGTCGATCTCGGCCTGGCCCAGCACGTGGTTGTTGAAGTAGGCCGAGGTGGTGTGGTGCAGGTCGCTGGCGTCGCCGAACGGAATGCCGTCGAAGGTGATGTTGAACTGGCCGTCCTGGAAGCCGCGGATGCTGATGCCTTCGTTCTTGCCCAGGCCCGGGCCTTCCGGCGAGGTGACGGTGACGCTGGGCGCGTACTTGATGATGTCGTCGAAGTTGGAGTTGAAGCGCAGGCCGTCGCGGATAAAGCGCTCGTCGATCACCGAGGTCGGCTGCACCGCATCCAGCGGCGCGGCGCTCGGCGCCAGCGTATCCACCGCGTTGGCGTGCACGCTGATCGGCGCCAGTTCGCGCGTGGCGTTGTCAGTGTCCACCGGCGGCAGGCCGCGCGACGCCGTCGCGTCCGCGGCCGGTGCGTTTCCCGCGCGCGCGGCCGGCACGATGGTCACCGTGGTGGGTGTGACGAAGCGGTAATCCAGGCCGGTGCCGGCCAGCAGCTGGCGCAGCTGCTCGCGCGGTTCGCCGGCGGCGGCACCGCGGCTTTTCACGCTTTCGGCGACGTCGGCCGCATACACCAGCTGCAAGCCGCTGCGGCTGGCGACCAGATCCAGCGCCTGGGCCAGCGGCATCGGTGCGATCGCCGGCGCGGCGGTGTGATCCTGCGCATGCAGGGCAAGGGAGAGCGTGCCGCCGAGCAGCAGCGCGATATGGAGGGCGAGCGTCTTGCGCATGGAGCGAGCCTTGGGGCGAGAGGGAGAACAAAGGCGGCGAAGCGCACACGCATCGCCGCCGCATGATCTCTACGAGTGCCCCGCGCGCCCGTCGGGTACCGCCGATTCGATGAATTTTTTCTTACAGCTTGCGTGTAATGCGGATGTCATCCGCGCCGCGCTGTACACGTACGCCAGGCAGAGTGCCCAGGTAGGCCACGAAAGCTTCCGGGTCGCGCGCATGGAAACGGCCGCTGATGCGCGTGGCGGCCAGCGCCGCATCGTCGATATGCAGCGGCGTGCCGCCGTAGATCGCGAAACGCCGCGCCACTTCGGCCACGGTGCTGTGTTCGAAATGGATGTCCGCGGGCAGCCAGGCGGTGTGCTGCGCCAAGTCCGCGCGGCGCTCCAGCGCGGCCAGGCGGCCGCCTGCCACTTCCGCGTACTGGCCCGCGCGCAGGTCGGCCAGCGCTTCCGCTTGCGTGGCGGCGGGCTCGCCCGTCCAGATGCGGACCTCGCCGCTCACCACCGCGACGCTGGCGCCGTCCGCGCGGCGATGCGCGTCGAACACGGTGCCGACGTCCTCCAGCACCTGCTCGCCCACGCCCACGCGCAGCGGCCGCGCCGGGTCCCTGCCCACGTCGAACAGCGCGCCGCCGCGCAGCAGTTCGAAGCGGCGTTGTGCCTGGCCGTAGCGCACCGCCACCGCGCTGGCGCGGTCCAGCTGCAGCAGGGTGCCGTCGTCCAGCGCGACGTCGCGTACCTCGCCGGCGGAGGTATAGACGTCCATCGGCGCCGGTGCCTCGTGCAGGAAGGCCGCGCCGCCGATCAAGGCGACGGCCACGGCGGCGATGGCCTGCTGCCACCATGGCGTGCCGGCGCGGCGCACCGGTGCGGCGGAAGGCGCACGCGGCAGCAGCGGACGCAGCTGCACCACCGCACGCTCGGTGGCGGCGAGGTCGGCCAGCCCGGCGGTATCCAGGGCATCGAGCGCGGCGGCGGCGCCCAGGTCGCCGTGCAGGCGCGCCATGCCGATGTACTCGGATACATGCAGCGGCGATTGCCGCAGCCAGGCGAGGAAACGCGCGCGCTGCGCGGCATCCAGCCCTTCGCGCTGGTCCAGGTACCACTCGGCCGCCTGCTCGGCGGCGCGGCGCAGCAGGCGCGGGTCGATGGCGTCAGTCATAGCGCGCCATCCCGACGCGGCACGCGGCCAGCGCCTTGACGATGTATTTCTTGACCATGTTCGAGGAGACGCCCAGGCGCTCGCCGATCTCGCGGTAGCCCAGCTCGTCGCGGTAATGCATCACCAGCACCGCGCGGCAGCGCGGGGTGAGGCGGGCGATCAGTTCGCCGAGCCGGCGGCGGCGCAGCTCGCGGTCCACGCCGGCGGCGGCCTCGCAGGGCGTGGCCAGGCGTTCCAGCACGTCTTCCAGGGCATCGCCGTTGACCGGTGCGCGCTGGCGCAGGGCGGCGTGCTCGCGCAGCAGGTTGGAGGCGATGGTGAACAGGTAGGCCTCGGGATTGCGGATGTCCTGCGCCCCGTGCCGGTCCGCGCGCAGCAGGCGCAGGTAGACCTCCTGCACCAGGTCCTGCGCATCCCAGGCATGCGCGGTGCGCCTGAGGAAATAGCGGTTGAGGGTGTCGCGCTGTTCCTCGAACAGGCGCGACAGCCCGGCGGCGGGGTCGGTCACGGGCGCTCGCGGCGCGGAGTGTGGACGCGGGACGCTAGTGCGTGGGAGTGACGATTGTGTGACGACGCATGGGCGGGCAGATGAGGGGCGGGCTCGCCAAGACGTAGCGACAGGGCGGGGCTTGCTTACTGCTTCTGCTTCATCGCTCCGCCCGCCCCTCACCCCAGCCCTCTCCCCGGAGGGGAGAGGGGGTTGGCTGTGTGGGCCCGGAGGGTCACGTGCCCGAATGAGGGATGACGGGCTAGGATGGCGGGCGTTGTTCGCGGGCGATGGATGAAGCGCATTGTTGGTGCAAAATCGCGATTGATTTAGCGCCTTAAAGGTGCAAAGCGACCATCGCCATTCACGCAATCCTTACGCAAGTAACTGATCCGGCTTGGCTCCTTCCGCTGGCATGGAGCTTGCCAAAGAGCAAGTTGTTTCCACGTCCCCATCTATTCGAGGTTCGTCATGTCCGCCCAGAAAGTGCTCGACCTGATCCAGGAACACGACGTCGAGTTCGTCGACCTGCGTTTCGCCGACATGCTCGGCAAGCATCACCACGTCACGTTCCCGGCGCACACCATCGACGAGTCGACCTTCGAGGACGGCAAGATGTTCGACGGTTCCTCGATCGCCGGCTGGAAGGGCATCAACGAGTCGGACATGATCCTGCTGCCCGACCCGGACACCGCCTACCTCGACCCGTTCAGCGGCCACACCCAGCTGGTCCTGCACTGCGACGTGCTGGAGCCCAGCACCATGCAGGCCTACGGCCGCGACCCGCGCTCGATCGCCAAGCGCGGCGAGGCGTTCCTGAAGTCCACCGGCATCGCCGACACCGCCTTCTTCGGTCCGGAGCCGGAATTCTTCATCTTCGATTCCGTGCGCTGGCAGAACGACATGGGCCGCGTGTTCTACGAAATCGGCTCCGAAGAAGCCGCCTGGTCGTCGCGCTACAAGTACGAGGACAACAACACCGGCCACCGTCCGGGCGTGAAGGGCGGCTACTTCCCGGTCAGCCCGGTGGATTCGCTCGGCGACCTGCGCGCCGACATGTGCAAGGTGCTGGAGTCGCTGGGCCAGGTGGTGGAAGTGCACCACCATGAAGTGGCCAATGCCGGCCAGTGCGAGATCGGCGTGAAGTTCAACACGCTGGTGCAGAAGGCCGACGAACTGATGACCATGAAGTACGTCATCAAGAACGTGGCGCACCAGAACGGCAAGACCGCCACCTTCATGCCCAAGCCGATCGTCGGCGACAACGGCAGCGGCATGCACGTGCACCAGTCGCTGGCGAAGGACGGCAAGAACCTGTTCGCCGGCGACCTGTACGGTGGCCTGAGCCAGACGGCGCTGTGGTACATCGGCGGCATCTTCAAGCACGCCAAGGCGATCAACGCCTTCGCCAACTCCACCACCAACAGCTACAAGCGCCTGGTGCCGGGCTTCGAAGCGCCGGTGATGCTGGCGTACTCCGCGCGCAACCGCTCGGCGAGCTGCCGCATCCCGTACGTGTCCAACCCGAAGGGCCGCCGCATCGAAGTGCGCTTCCCCGACCCGATGAACTCCGGCTACCTGGTGTTCACCGCGCTGATGATGGCCGGCCTCGACGGCATCATCAACAAGATCGACCCGGGCGCGCCGGCCGACAAGGACCTGTACGACCTGCCGCCGGAAGAAGAGAAGAACATCCCGCAGGTGTGCTCCAGCCTCGACCAGGCGCTGGATGCGCTGGACAAGGACCGCGACTTCCTCAAGGCCGGCGGCGTGTTCACCGACGACTTCATCGACGCCTACATCGCGCTGAAGATGCAGGAAGTCACCCGCTACCGCGCCAGCACGCATCCGCTGGAGTTCCAGATGTACTACGCGCTCTGACTGGCGCAGAAATCTTTGCAGGCATGGAACGGGCGCTTCGGCGCCCGTTCTGTTTTCAGGACGCGGCGGTTGCCGTGGCGCGGAAGCGCATGACCACAATCGCCACCGCGCCGAACAGCACCACCGCGCTGCCCGCGAACACGCCGCGCGCACCGCCCGCGTCGAAGATCACGCCGCCGATCGCCGCGCCCAGGCTGATCGCCAGCTGCACCGCCGCCACGATCAGGCCGCCGCCGCTTTCGGCCTGGTCCGGCACCGTGCGCGTGATCCAGGTGGACCACGCCACCGGCACGCCGCCGAAGGCCATGCCCCACAGCGCGATCAGCGCGGCGTGCGCCGCCGGCACGCGGCCCAGCGTGACCAGGCCGATGGCGATGAGGCCCATCAGCAGCGGCATGCCCAGCAGCATCGCGCGCAGGTTGCGTTCCAGCACCAGGCCGGCCAGCGAAGTGCCGACGAAGTTGGCGATGCCGAAGCCGAGCAGGATCGCGGACAAGCCGCCCACGCCGACGCCGGTGACGGTTTCCACAAACGGCCGCAGATAGGTGAAGAACGCGAAGTGGCCGGTGAACACCAGGGTGCAGGCGAGCATGCCGCGGCTCATGCCGGGGCGCTGCAGCACCTCGACCAGGGTGCGCAGGCGCGTGGTACCGGTGGGCGCCATCCGCGGCAGCGTCACCAGCTGCCACACCAGCGCGAGCAAGCCCAGCAGCACGGCCAGCAGGAACACGTTGCGCCAGCCGATCAGCGCGCCGAAATAACTGCCCATCGGCGCCGCCGCGATGGTGGCCAGCGACACGCCGCTGAACATCAGCGACAGCGCGCGCGGCACCAGGTGCTCGGGCACCAGGCGCATGGCGGTGGCCGCCGACATGGTCCAGAAGCCGCCGATGGCGATGCCCAGCAACACGCGGCCGGCCAGCACCGCGGCGAGGTTGGGCGCGTAGGCCACCAGCAGGTTGGAAACGATCAGCAGCACCGAGAACGACACCAGCACCCAGCGCCGGTCGATGTTCCGCGTGGCGGCCGAAATCAGCAGGCTGGTGATCATCGCCACCACCGCGGTGGCGGTTACCGCCTGGCCGGCCACGCCTTCGGTAATGCCCAGGCTGGCGGCCATCGGCGTCAGCAGGCTGGCCGGCAGGAATTCCGCCGTGACCAGGCCGAACACGCCCAGGGTGAGTGAGAACACCGCGCCCCAGGCGGGCTGTTCGCGCGTCTCGCCGCGGGTGGTCAACTGTATGCCTCCGTCCATCGTGCGTTCCGTTCTCGGGTATGGGGGAGGCACAGCGTAGGAAAGTACAGCCGGACGGTCTATGATGATGAATCTTTCGATCTTGATCGATCGTCCGGATCGCCATGGATATCCAGCCTTCCACCATTCCTCACGACCTGGCCAGCGAACTGCTGCTGGGCATGCGCCTGGTCGGCGTGCAGTACCGCCGTATCGAGGTGTCGCCGCCGTTCGGGCTGGCCTTCGGCGAGGAGCCGGAGCGGGCGCAGTTCCATTTCGTGGCGCGCGGGCCGGTGTTCCTGCGCAGCCCCGGCGGGGTCATCCATCGGCTGGATACCAGCGCCGCGGTGCTGCTGCCGCGCGGCGGCGCGCACCAGTTGCTGTCGAGCGCGCAGCCGGAACAGCCGTGCAGGGACATCGCCACCCTCAGCGCCACCGAGCTGTGCCCGACCGTGCGTGGCTGCGCCGACGCCGGCGTCTGCCAGGGCGAGCGCACCCTGGTCTTCAGCGGCTGCATGGAATTCGATCTCGGCGGCATGCAATCGCTGGTGGCTGCGATGCCCGAGGTGATGCTGGTCGGCACCCTGCTGAACAGCAACCCGGAACTGCGCGCGATGCTCGACGCGATGGAGCGCGAATCGCTGGCGCCGCGCGCGGGTTCGGCCGGCATCCTGGCGCGGCTGGCCGACGTGGTATCGGCTTTTATCGTGCGCGGCTGGGTGGAGTGCGGCTGCGGCGACGCCAGCGGCTGGGTGGAAGCGCTGCGCGATCCGCGCCTGGGCAAGGTGCTGGTGGCGCTGCACCGCGACCCGGGCCGCCAGTGGACGGTGGCGGAACTGGCCGCGCAGATGGACAGCTCGCGCTCGGTGTTCGCCGAACGCTTTCTCGCCGTCACCGGCATGACCCCGCTGCGCTATCTCACCGAACTGCGCATGCGCCTTGCCGCGCAGTGGCTGGCGCGCGACCGCGAGCCGATCGAGAGCGTGGCCTACAAGCTGGGCTATGGTTCGCTGGCCGCCTTCAGCCGCGCCTTCAAGCGCGTGGTGGGCCGGCCGCCCGGCGCGCTGCGCGCGCATGCGCCGGGGGAATCCAGGAACGCCAAGGAGTCCACCGCATGACACGCACCGCCATCGCCATACGCCACGTGGCTTTCGAGGATCTTGGCCTGCTGGCGCCGATGCTGGCAGAGCGCGGCTATGCGGTGCGTTATCTGGAGGCGGGCGTCGATGCGATCGACGCCGGCGTGCTGGATGCGGCCGATCTGGTGGTGGTGCTGGGCGGGCCGATCGGTGTGTATGAAGTCGACCGCTATCCCTTTCTTGCCGGTGAGCGTGCGGCGATCGCCTCGCGGCTGGCCTTACGTAAACCGACGCTTGGCATCTGCCTCGGCGCGCAGCTGATCGCGCAGGCGCTGGGTGCGGAGGTGGCATCCACGGGAAAGGTGGAGATCGGTTTCGGTCCGCTCACGTTGACCGACGAAGGCCGCGCTTCCGTGCTCAAGGGGATCGGCACGGTGCCCGTGCTGCATTGGCACGGCGATCAGTTCGCGATCCCGGCCGGCGCGCAGCGCCTGGCGCAGACGCCGGGTTTTCCCCACCAGGCCTTCGCCATCGACCGGCACGTGCTCGGCCTGCAGTTCCATCTGGAAGTGGAAGCCACGCAGTTGGAGCGCTGGCTGATCGGGCATGCGCATGAGCTGGCCGCGCATCGGATCGATCCGAATTCGTTGCGTCGCGATGCAGCGACGCACGGCGCTGAACTCACCCATGCAGCACGCGGCATCTTCGCCGCCTGGCTCGACGGCCTGTGATGATTTCCGCCAATGCCTTGATGATTTTCCCCAGGGCAGCGGCAAGCTCGACGGACAACTAAGCGCCCGGCGTGCATACTCCGGCTCCTCGGCCATCGCACCGCGGCGATGCCATTGCGGAGGACTGAAGGATGAAACGCAAAGCCGGCAATGCACTGCGCTGCGCCATCGTGTTGGGACTGGCCGGCTGGATGGGCCTCGCCATGGCGCAACAGGCGCCCGCCGCGCATCCATGGAGCGATGCGAAACTCTCGCCGGACCAGCGCGCCGACCTGCTGCTGAAGCAGCTCACGCAGGACGACAAGTTCCATTTGATCCGCAGCTACTTTGCCGGCCCGCGCAAGCCGGAAGACAAGCCGGTGCCGCCGGGCTATATCGGCTCCGCTGGCTATATCCCTGCGATCGAACGCTTAGGTATTCCCGCCATCCAGGAAAGCGATGCGGGCCTGGGCGTAGCCAGCTCCGAGCGCATGCGGCCCGGCGACTACGCCACGCCGCTGCCTGCCGGCCCCGTCACCGCCGCCACCTGGGATCCGAAAGCCGCCTTCCGCGGCGGCGCCATGATCGGCGGCGAAGCGCATGCCAAGGGCTTCAACGTGCTGCTGGCCGGCGGCACCAACCTGATGCGCGAGCCGCGCAACGGCCGCAACTTCGAATACGCCGGCGAAGACCCGCTGCTGGCCGGCACCATGGTCGGCGAAGCGATCCGCGGCATCGAAAGCCAGCATGTGGTGTCCACCATCAAGCACTTTGCCTTGAACGACCAAGAGACCGGGCGCACCACGGTGGACGTGCGCATCGGCGAGCAGGCCATGCGCGAATCCGACCTGCTGGCTTTCGAGCTGGCGATCGAGCGCGGCAAGCCCGGCTCGGTGATGTGCTCGTACAACAAGCTCAATGGCGACTGGGCCTGCGAGAACGACTATCTGCTCAACCAGGTGCTGAAGCGCGACTGGAAGTATCCCGGCTTCGTGATGTCCGACTGGGGTGGCGTGCACAGCGCGGCGAAGGCGGTGAATGCGGGGCTGGATCAGGAATCGGCCGCCGAGATCTTCGACAAGCAGATCTACTTCGACGCACCGCTGCGCGACGCACTGGCGAAGGGCGAGGTAAAGCAATCGCGCGTCGACGATATGACGCGGCGCATCCTGCGCAGCTTCTTCGCGGCGGGCGTGTTCGAGCATCCGGCGAAGAAGGCCCCGATCGACGAGAAGGCCAACCTTGCCGTGGCGCGCGAGACGCTGGAGGCGGGCGCGGTGCTGCTGCGCAACCAGAACGCCTTGCTGCCACTCGATGTCGCCAAGCTGGAATCGGTGGCGGTGATCGGCGCGCACGCCGACAAGGGCGTGCTGGCCGGCGGCGGTTCGTCGCTGGTGACGGCCAAGGGCGGCAATGCGGTGCCGGGTTTGAAGCCGACCGATTGGCCGGGCCCCGTGACGTACCACCCGTATGCGCCGCTGAAGGCGCTGCAGTCGATGGCGCCGCAGGCGAAGGTGCAGTTTGCCGGCGGTGAGGACGTTGCCGCCGCAGCGGCGCTGGCGGCGAAGTCGCAGGTGGCCGTGGTGTTCGTGCAGAAATGGGCGGGCGAAGATTTCGACGCGCGCGACCTGTCGCTGCCCGATGGCCAGGACGCCCTGGTCGCCGCGGTTGCCAAAGCCAACCCGCGCACCATCGTGGTGCTGGAGAACGGCAGCCCCGTCGCCATGCCGTGGCTGGAGCAGGCCGGCGCGGTGCTGGAGGTGTGGTATCCCGGCGGCGATGCAGGCAACGGCATTGCCAATATCCTCTCCGGCAAGGTCAATCCCTCCGGCCGCCTGCCGCTGAGCTGGCCCCGCGATGTATCGCAGCTGCCGCGTCCGGAGCTGCCGGGTGCAGGCGGCGGTACGCCGCCGGAGAGCGTGGATTACGCGATCGAAGGTGCGAACGTCGGTTATCGCTGGTACCAGTCGAAGAACATCCAGCCGCTGTTCCCGTTCGGCTATGGGCTGTCGTACACCACGTTCGAGCATGGTGGGCTGAAGGTGGATGCGAAGGGTGGCAAGGTCACTGCCACGGTGACGGTACAAAACACCGGCAAGCGTGCGGGTGCCGATGTGGCCCAGGTCTATGTGCAGGTGCCGGGGACGAAGGTGCGGCGGCTTGCCGGGTTTGCCAAGGTGTTCCTGAAGCCGGGGGAGCAGCGGGTGTTGAGTATTCCCCTGGAGCGGAAGCTGCTGGCGGATTTCGATACGGTGAAGCATGGGTGGGTGGTGCGTGGGGGGGAGTATGTTGTGAGTGAGGGGCGGTCCTCCGCGGATTTGGGCGCACCGGTCGCGACCCAGCTCGCGGGCGATGGCACCAAATAACCAGCGACATGCGGACTGCCTGAATACGCCATGGGCATATTTATCCCGGAGATAACGCCTTTCGACCGCCGGAAGGCGTACCCGCACGAGGCTGCGCGGAAAATTTGAACCCCTCCATTCGGGACTCTTGACCGAATCAGCGCCGCGCTCGCCAAACCGAAATAAATTTCGTTGCGAAGCTTCTTGCGGTCTGCTACTAAATCGTCGCTGCCTCGTCACTCCCGTGAAGCGGCAAAGGGGAAAGGTCATCGCGTCACTCCGTCGTGCCTGAAAAGGTGCGCGATAGACCGTTGCGTCTTGTTGCAGCCATTGCGTCAAGGTGAAGGGGAAAGGGATGACGAGTCGCGATTGGCGCAAGCCGCGCCGCGTTCTGCTGGCTTTTGCTCTGGCTATTTGTTCGTTCCCGGCCTGGTCGCAATCAGCGGCAGTGAAGCCGGAGGACGAGTACAAGAAGAAGATCAAAGTCACTGAAGACATCCAGCCTCTCGGGGAAAACCCCTTTGGCGAAAGCATCAGCCTGTACAACGGTTCGCTTTCCTTCATGCAGACGGACGTGAGTGCGGCAGGCATCGGGCCCTTGCTGCAGCTCAGTCGCTCTTTCCATATCGCCGACGTCGATCCCACCTATTCCTATCAGGAATTCCTGAACAACACATTGGTGGACTGGGGCCTCGATGTTCCGCGCATCGAGACCCTATCGGCCAACTACAAGTGGAGCGACACCGGTGGCCAGCTCCATACGGGCTGGTTCTTTCGCGACAACACGCAGCGATGCTCGATATTGGCCACCGCGCCAGACATTGTCGTTGACACCAAGGCCGGTTTCGAACCGGTGACTTACAGCAGTTCGGACTGGTGGCATGGCTATCAGATGATCATGCCGGGTAGTTCGCAAGATCTGATGAAGCGCGATGCAGGCAATACGCTCGCGCCACAGATGACGGTGCCGGGCACCAGCAGCACATCCTTTCCCATCGTCACCAAGGATCATTGGTCGATCGGCTGTCTGGCACAGACTGCAAATGGGCAACCGGGAGAAGGCTTCTTCGCTGTCTCGCCCGACGGCACGAAATACTGGTTCGACTGGTTCGCATACAAGATCGGCGAATCGATGGTGAGGAATGGCGGCGGCTCGCTGCATCGGCAAGTCGATACGATGCTGGTATCGCGTATCGAGGACCGCTTCGGCAACAGCCTCAGCTATTCCTACGATGCGAATGGCAATCTGACCCAGATTCTCGGTAGCGATGGCCGCAAGCTCACACTCAGCTATGAAGTGTGGCAGCGGCCGGAGAAAGATCCGTTCGGCAATTACTATGCACCGCCTTCTTATCGTCTTCACTCGGCGACGCTGCAGCCAGATTCTCCGAACGCGCGAATCTGGAATTACTCGTACAGCTCAGACCCGCATATTCCCAGGCTGACGGCGGTCACCCAGCCGGACGGATCCAACTGGTCGTTCAATCTTGGCGGGTTCCGTGCGCCCAGCCTCGACAACCTTGCCGGTAGTCCCGAGGTTGGCGGTTGCTTCAGCGTCAACGCATATACGGGGGCGTCCTCGCAAGGCAGCATCACGCATCCGTCGGGGCTCACCGGCACGTTCACCGTGATGAGCCGCGTGCGTGGGCGTTCGTATACACCCAATGTATGCATTCAGAGTCCTTCCGGCGATTTCACGCTGGTGCCCGATGCTTATGTGGTTGCCGCCCTGAGTCAAAAGAAATTCTCTGGCGCAGGAATGGCCGACCAGGTGTGGACCTACGGCTACTCGCCTGCGAATGAGAGCAAGATCGAAGATTGCTCGGCGGGCTGCGCATCGTCGGTATGGACAGACGTCACCGATCCGGCGGGTAAAGGGGTGCGCTACACCTTCAGCAACAAGTACGACTTCACTGATAGCCAGCTGCAGCGGACGGATTTCTATGCGCAGGGCATCGGATCGAACGTGCTGCGGTCGGAGGTGAACACGTATGCGATGTACTCCTCCGGGCCATGGCCCGTGCGCTTTGGCGATGACCCGCAACGGCGACTCAATGACGACCAGCTGGAAACGCAATCGCCGTTGAGCCGGCGAGATATCCAGCAGGATGGAGATACATATACCTGGCTGGCGATCAGCTTCAATGAATATGCCCAGGCCACCACGGTAAAGCGCTTCAACAGCTTCAGCAGCTTCAATATCGATCATCCCGTCCAGGAGCAGACCACCTACCTCAACGACCTTCCGCACTGGGTGCTGGGCCTGCCGGCACAGGTGGACATCACCTATGACGGCAAGACCGAGACCACCGACAAGTACGACTACGACCCGGGCAGCGTGACGCTGTCGCAGCGCTATCGTTTCGGCCAGGCGGTGATGAGTTACACGTTCAACGCCCAGGGCCAGCTGGCGAGCTTTACCGACGGCAACCATCACTCCACCACGCTGGGCAATTACAAGCGGGGTATCCCGCAGTCGATCGGTTATCCGGACAGCACCACGCAGAGCCTGGTGGTGGATGACTTCGGCCAGATCGCCAGCATCACCGACCAGGCGGGCAGCACCACCAGCTACGCCTACGACGCCATCGGGCGCATCCACCGCATCGACTACCCGTCCGGCGACGAAGTGGCTTGGCTGCCCAAGACCTTCGACTACGCCTTCGTCGGCGCCGCGGAGCAGGGCGTGCCGGCGAATCACTGGAGGCGCACCAGCACCAAGGGTAGTGCGGTTACCACCACGTACTTCGACGCGATGCTGCGCCCGGTGCTGAGCCGCACGGCGATCGCCGGCACCAGCATCAATGCGCGAACGGACTACGACTGGAAGGGACAGAAGACCTTTGTGTCCTATCCGGTGAACGGCACGCCGGATCTCGGCACGATCACCGCGGGCACCACCAGCACCTACGACGCCCTGGGCCGCTTGACCCAGACCCAGCAGACCTCCGAGCTGGGCACGCTGACCGCGCTCACGGCGTATCTCTCCGGCGCGCGCAAGCAGGTTACCGATCCCAAGAACAACGTCATCATCACCAGCTACCAGGTGTTCGACCAGCCCGGTTACGACGCGGTGATCCAGGTGCAGGCGCCGGAAGGAATCAACCAGGCCATTACCCGCGACGTGTATGGCAACCCGCTGGCGATCCACCAGTGGGGCAGCGCCAACGGCTTCAGCAACGATGCCACCAAGACACTGGCGTACGACAGCTACCACCGCCTGTGCCGCACCTCGGAGCCGGAGAGCGGCAGCGAGGTGACGGCGTACGACGATGCCAACAATGTGGCGTGGACGGCCGCGGGCCTGAGCATCAGCGGCGATGGCTGCGGTACTGAGCAGGTGGCCGTCGCCGCCCAGACCAAGCGCAGCTACGACACAATGAACCGTGTGTTGAGATTAGACCCACCGGCCGGGACGCAGAACACCGTCTATTCCTACGATCTGCTGGGCAACCTGCAGACCGCCAACTCCGGCGTGACGTACTGGACCGGCTACCGCAACAAACTGGGCCTGCTCACCGGCGAGTCGCTGCAAGTGGCTGGCCAGGACCTGTGGCGCATGGGCTATGCCCACGATGCCTATGGCGCCATCAGCACCATCCAATACCCGGATGGCGAGGCCATCAGCTACGCGCCGGATGCATTGGGCCGGGCTACCCAGGTGGGCAGCTATGCCACCGGCGTGAGTTACTACCCGGATGGCGACGTGGCGTCCTTCACCTTCGGCAATGGCGATTCGTATGCGGTGCAGAAGAACGCGCGCCTGCTGCTGAGCAACTTCACCTATGGCAACGGCGGCACGCTGAAGCTCAGCGAGGACTATGCCTACGACAACAATGGCAACATCACCGCCATCACCGACCTGACCGACGGCACGCGCACCAAGAGCTTCGGCTACGACGCGCTGAACCGCCTGACCCAGGCGCAGGCCAGCCACTTGTGGGGCAGCGAGAGCTACGGCTACGACCCGCTCAACAACATCGCGAGCCGGATCAGCAGCGGCCAGACCTTCACCTACAACTACGACGGCAGCAAGCGCCTGGCCAGCATCACTCAGGGCGGCAGCAACGTCATCACGCTGGGCTACGACAACCGCGGCAACGTCAACAACCGCAACGGCGTGACGCTGAACTTCGACCAGAAGAACCAGCTCACCGATATCCCGGGCTACGACAGCTACCAGTACGACGCCTCCGGGCGGCGCGTGGTGAAGAACCCGACCAGTGGTACCGGCGCGACGTACTACTTCTACACGCAGGCGGGACAGCTCGTGTACGCCTTCGATGCGGGCACGTCCAAGGCCACCAACTATGTGTACCTGGGCAAGAAGCTGATCGCGCGCAACGAGTCGTTGAAGCTCAGCAATCCCGCCGGCATCAGTTTCAGCGCCAACCCCAATGCCGGCAACTACACGGTGAGCTGGACGGCCGTGCCTGGGGCGACGGGTTACAACCTGCAGGTGAGCGCCGATGGCGGCACGACCTGGAATGTCGCCGGCAGTGGCATGTTGACGACCACCAGCCTGGCCGTGATCAACCAGGATGGCGGCAGCTATCTGTACCGCGTGCAGGCCTGTGCCGCGAGCGGCTGCGTCGGCGGATGGACGGTCTCGCAGAACCTGGGCGTAACGCCGGCGGCGCCGGTGATCACGGTGCCGGGCAGCATCGTCAACGGCAACTACACAGTGAGCTGGACGGCGCCGATCTCGGCGACGAGCTACGACGTGCAGGAAGCAGTGAACGGCGGGGCGTGGACATCGATCGCCACCGGCACCACGGCCACCTCGATCAGCCGTCCGGGTACCAGCAGCGGCAGCTACACCTATCAGGTGCAGGCCAAGAACAGCTATGGCACCCGCGGCTGGGTGACGTCCAACGCAGTCACCGTCGACACCACCTACGGCGTGGTGCCGCCGGCACCGGCGAGCCTCACCGTGCCGGCTGCGAGCGCCGACGGCAACGTGAGCTTGAGCTGGGCGGCGGTCAGTCAGATCACGCATTACGTGGTGCAGCAGAGCAGCGACGGTGGCACCAATTGGAGCGGCATCTACGACGGCACCGCCACGACCACATCGCTGAGCGGTCTGGCCAATGGCAGTTACCAGTACCGCGTCGAGGCCTGCAACGCCTACAACTGCAGCGCCTGGCAGAACGGCAGCAATGCCCTGGTGGTGACGCATCCGCCGACCGGCGTGCCAACGCTCACTGCCCCTGCCAACAGCACCAATGGCAGCTTCACCATCAGCTGGACGGCAGTGAGCACGGCCACCAGCTACACGCTGCAGGAGAGCGTCAACGGCGGCGGCACCTGGACGCAGGTGCAGGCCAACGGCAATACCAGCTGGCCGACCAGCGGCCGCGGCAACGGCAATTACAGCTATCGCGTGCAGGCCTGCAACGTGGGCGGTTGTGCGAGCGGATGGAGCAGTACGGGCACGACCACGGTGCTGTTGCCTCCACCTACGCCTACGGGAATTACCGTGCCGGCGACGAGCAACGGCCCCATTCCGGTCAGCTGGAATGCCAGCCCGACCGCAACGCGTTACGACCTGTATCAGAACATCAACAATGCCGGCTGGACGCTGGCGGCCAGCGTCTCTTCCACAAGCGTCACTGTGACGGCGACCACCTCCGGCACTTATCTGTTCTTCGTTGCCGCCTACAACGCCAGCGGCTGGAACGGCGCGGTCAATAACAGCTCCCAGGTCACCGTTACGATTCCGCCCAGCGCTGCACCGAACTTAAGCACGCCCGGAAGCAGCAGCACGGGCAGCTACACGGTGAGTTGGTCCGCCGTGAGCGGTGCGACCTCGTACAACCTGCAGGAGCAGTTGAACGGCGGCGGCTGGACGCAGGTGCAGGCCAGTGGCGCGAGCAGTTGGGGTGCGTCAGGTAGGGGCAATGGCACCTGGGGTTATCGAGTCCAGGGTTGCAACGCAGGCGGTTGCGGTCCGTGGAGCGCTACTGCCAATACGGTGGTCACGCTGATTCCGCCGACACCAACCGGTTTGACGCTCAGCACGTCGGGCGCAGTCAACAAGCCGGTCGTGCATGTGTCGTGGAATGCTTCGACTGGAGCCACTGTTTACAACGTGGAGGAAACCCATCCGCAGGATGGCGTGTTCATTCTGTACAGCGGGCCGAATACGAATACGGGCTCCCAGATCACCGCCGATGGCAGCGTGAAGTTCCGTGTACAGGCTTGTAACTCATCGGGCTGCTCCGCTTGGAGCAACTACGCCAGCGTGTGGCTTGCTTCGGGGGCGTGAGGGAAAAGCGCATGAAAAAAATCTGCCTGATGGCCGCACTATGGATATCGCTGAGTCTCTGCGCTCAAGCAACCACAGTCACGTATATCTATACAGATCCACAGGGCACCCCGTTGGCCGAAGCCGACGCCAGTGGAAATGTCACCGCGACATTCGACTACAGGCCTTATGGCTTGCAAGCACAGGGGGCACCTGCCAATGGGCCGGGCTACACAGGCCACGTAAGTGATCCCGATACGGGATTCATCTACATGCAGGCCCGATTTTATGACGCCTACTCTGGTCGGTTCCTGAGCGTGGATCCTCTCCCAACACAGCCGGGAAACAGCTACTCATTCAATAGGTATCTGTATGCGAACGGGAATCCGCTCCTGTATCTCGATCCGAATGGACGAGCGCCACAACAGTCGCCTCTCATTGAGCTGGACTGGTTTCATAAGTTTTTGAATAAGGCGGTCAACGATGACATCAAGACGCCATTGCGGCCGGCCTATGAAGCAGGCAGCGCGGTTTACGATCACGTGGATAGCGTTGTAGCCATCACCGTCTCAGTGGAGGGCGGTCATAACGTTGGTGGCGGTTACGAATTGAACGTGCTTCATCCGAAGCAGTCGACGGCAAGTCTTTATCCTGTAGCAGTTGGAAGAAATGTAAGCATTGATATCGCCCCCAAAGAGGGCTTCAAATTCAATCTTGTGCAGAATCCGCAGGAGACTACGCCAAAGGTGACGTACAGCGTGGAAGGAGGCGAGTTCCTTCATGGAGGCCTCAGTTTCACGCTGAATCCTGGTGGAACCCTTGAGGTCACCCCAAAAGTTGGACTTGGGGTTGGCACAATGGTTAAGGGGCCCGGGTACACTTTCGATATTTTCAAAGATAAGACCGATAACACGACGAGACAGTAAAATGCCTGGCTCAGATGAAAAGGCGCGGACGTATGGCATTCAAATTGGTGGCGCTCATCATGGCAATTTATATATTGTCGCAACATGCTTTCACCATATTTGTCGCCCGCAGGATGAGCAGGTATGACCCGAATTATTTTAAGGATGTGGACTTTTCGAGCCTGGGGATACGGTTGTCTTTCCGCTTGACAAGGATGCTGTTTGACCCTCACCTTCCGGCCGAAAATTATTCCGCGGGAATGAAAGGGCTTTTGTTGGCGGCAAGAATTGTTTATGCGGGCATAATTCCGCTATTTGTCGTGCTGATGACTATATAGCTCACGAATTGCACTTCTCGCTTATCATCATCACCTATCGAAACTCTCTCCGCTCCGGGGAGAAGATGCCGGCAGGCAGATGAGGGGCGCGTGCTTGCGGTGGTGTTTCTACGCAGGGAAGAAAAGCTTTGGCGCTTGTAATGGCCCTCTGCCTGTCGCTCCGCCCGGCCCCTCACCCCGGCCCTCTCCCCGGAGGGGAGAGGGGGATTGAGAGGGTGTGGCTAGGTTCGTTCTAGGAAGCGTCGCGCTCGTCGTCGGTGATCGAGCACTCTTCACTTCGCACCTGAAATAGCTGCATGCGCAAATGCGCCTGCGTCGCGCAGCGCGCGCCCATTTCGATAAACGCCGCGATGCTTTCCAGCATGGTCGGCAACCGCTGCGCGTTCACGCTGCCACGCTCATCGACGAGTTCCGCCAGAAGCCGGATCGCGTTGTGTGCGTAATGCAGCCACTCGGTCGCATCGTTCAACAACGCATCCGGCCCCGCCTCCGGATCGGAAAAATACTCCACGTGGCGTGTGAGCCACGCTTCGCCATAGATATCCATAAGCAACTCCTTGCCATGCGCCGCCCTCGTCCCGAGAACGGCACGCCGCCGGACAGCACGGCGTGCCGCGACCATACGGACTCGAGGCTGACCGATCACCTGGAACACAGGCGCCGGGCGGCTTGATTGAGGAAGTGGAATGCGGCTTCAGGTGCTTTCGCCGTTGCACGAGGCAACGCGCCGGGTTTCACGGCTAGGAATCATTACCTGCGAAAACTCTTAGGCCGCGGCTCTTCAACCGTGTCCGCGAAGATGGCGGACAGCCCGATTAGTCGGCGGATGTGTCGCCCGGGGGATCGGTGAGCGTACGAGTGACGTATGATCTGGCACAGCCATGATCAACTCCTGCTTAGTTGGTGATGGTCAGCGGGTCAGGGGTGTTAGTCGCACCCTTGGCCCGCGCTCTCACGACATTGCTGCCATGGTTGCCCGCGCCGCGCATCGAAACCACAGCGCGGGCAACGAGAATCACGCTAGCAGAGCAACCCAAGGCTGTCTGTAGGGGGATTCTTAATTACGCGAAGTATCAGAACGAATACTTCGCCGTCAGCAGAGTAGTCATCCCCGAATCCACCACATCGGAAATCGCCAGGCTGTTGCGGCCCACGTGCGACCAGTACGTGTAGTTCCTGGTGAGGTTCGAAATCGACAGATCCACCTGGAAGCCATGCGCAAACGCGTAGCCGGCATGCAGGTCGACGCGCGCCACCGGGCGGATCCACAGATTGTCCCAAGGCTGGTTCTGGCCGAAGTAATCGTAGGTCGACACGTACGAACCGGCGTAGTGATAGCTCAGATTCACCGAGAACCCGTTCTTCTCGTAGAACAGCTCCGCATTCGCCATCAGCTCCGGCGCGTTCTGGATGCGCTGGTGGTGGAAACCATCCAGGCCCAGATCCACCGACGTCCACTGCCGCGTGGCATTGAAGCCCACACCGAAACCATCGAACGGCGCCGGCATGTCCTGGAACTTCTGCCGCAGCGCCGTTTCCACGCCATAGACCTTGCCGTCGCCACCGTTCTGCGGACGCACGTACTGGATCGAGCCGGCGTCGGTGGTGCCCGCATTCACCGGATTGCTGCCCGATTCGTAGATATAGTTGGACAGGCTCTTGTAGAACAGCGCAGCCATCGCATGGCCGCCGTGCTGATTGCCCCATTCGCCGGAGAGGTCGAAGTTCAGCGACTTGATCGGCTTCAGGTTCGGGTTGCCCTCGGTAATCGTGGTCAGGCCGTCGGCCGACACGCTAACCTGCGAGCCGCCGCCCAGCTGGACGAAGGCCGGACGCGTATAGCTGGTCCAGATCGAGCCGCGGTACACCGCGTTGTCGCCGTCGCGGTAGTTGACGAACAGGCTCGGCAGCGGCTCGTCGTAGTGGGTGAAGTTGCGCGCGAAGTGGCCCGGCTGCTCGGTGCCGGCGTCGCGCGGCGTGCTCCAGAAGGTGTTGCGGATGTCGGTATGCTCGAAGCGCAGGCCGGGGATCACTTCCAGGTCGCCCCACTTGAAGCTGGCCATGGCGTAAGCGGCGCTCACCGTTTCGCGCGCGCGCTGGGTGTTGCAGTTCCAGTTGTTGATGTACAGGTTGCTGCAGGTGTCGAGGTTGGCGTCGGTCACGTTCGCGGCGATCAGGCGCTTGAGCGCGGCCTGGTCGATGGTGGGCACGTCGTAGCCGTACACGCCGGGGAATACCGACGAATAGCCGCCGTCGATCAGGCCGAGCGAGCCGAAGCTGCGGCCGTCGGTGTACTTGGCGGTGGTCCAGTCGCGGTTGGTGAACTCGCGGTGGGCGTCGCTGTACTTCACGCCGAACTGCAGGCTGCGCAGCGCGCCGTCTTCGAAGTCGTAGCGCGCGTCGAACTTCGCGCCACCCTTCTCCTGGCCGCTGTAGGACTTGGTCAACTGGCCCGAGCGGCGCGCATACAGGGTGGCCACGCTGTTGAGCTGCGCATTCATGGCCGGCGTCAGCATGGGGTAGGGCAGGTGGTCGGCGCCGTAGCTCATCACCGTGCCCGCGCCATAGGGGAAGTTGGCGGAGCTGTACTGGTCGTTGCGCGCGGAGATCTCCACGTGGTCCGGGCGGTCGTTGTCGCCGAAGCTGTAGAACAGGCTGGGCGACAGGGTCCAGCCGCCGAGGGTCTTGTCGCCGCCGACCTGGAAGGTGGCCAGATCCGCCTTCTCCGGGTTGGTCTCGTACCAGAAGCGGGTGGCGATGCGGCCGATCACCGGCTGATACAGGCCGGTGCTGCCGATCGGCGCATAGCTGACATTGGCGGGGATGATCTGCAGATACGTGGTGTCCTGCTCGGTCTGCGCATAGCCGTAGGTGGCGCGCGCGTAGGCGGTGAGCGTGTCGTCCACCTTCCAGTCCAGCGACACGTTGCCGCCGTAGCGCTTGGTATGGCCGGAGGAGGTGCCGATGTTCATGCCGGTGCTGAGCAGGTTGCGCACGGGGTCTAAGCCCGGCGCGTTGTCGCCCTTGGCGGTGGTGCGCGCGAATTCCCAGGAACCGTCGTTCAAGGCGGACGAAGCGGCGGCCGCTTCGCTGTTCACGTAGTTGCGCTTGTCGTAATAGGCGCTGGCATAGATGCCGAACTGCTTTTCTTGCCCGAACTTGCTCTGGAACTCGCCGGCCAGGCCGCCGCCCAGGCCGTTGTCGCCGTAGTCGCGGGCGCGGCTTTCCATGCGGCCGCTGGCGGTGACGCTGCCGCTGGTCGGCGCGCTGAAGTCGAAGGCGGTGGGCGTGCGGAAATCGATGGTGCCGCCGATCGCGTCGCCGTCCATATCGGCGGTAGAGGTCTTGTTCAATACGATGGTCTGCAGGCCCGAGGGCGGCAGCAGGCTGAGCTGCACGCCGCGGCTGTACGCCATGCCCTGCGCCACGTTCACGCCGTTGATCAGGTTGACGTTGTACTCGGCATTGAGGCCGCGCACCGAGGTGAACATGCCTTCGCCGCGCGAGGCGCCGTCGATGCCGCCGAAGTACGACTGCCCGGTATTGAACACGTTGACGCCCGGCAGCAGGCCCAGTGCCTCGGCCACGTTGTGCACGGCGGTGTACTTCAAGTCATCGGCCGACAGCACGTTAACCGTATTTACCGCATCCATCTGCAGCTGGCTGGCGTCGTAGCGGTTGGCGGCCACGGTGATCTTGCCCAGCGTGGTGGCGGCGGCAGGGGCAGTGGTGCTGTCCTGCGGGGCGGCGGGTGCGTCGCCGGCGCAAGCCACGGTGGCAAAGCCAGCGGTGACGATGGCCGCCGCGATCGCGCGCGCCAGCAGGTGATGTTTGGTCGAACGCATGCAGTACAACTCCGGAGTGGGGATAAAGCCCGGCCACGGGAGGTGGCCGAAGGGAAGCCGGCCAAACTAGAGAGCATGCGTGAAAATTCCGTGGCGCCCGGATGAAAAACCCACACCAAGCTGACGCGTCCAGACGTCTAAATGAAATATGCGCGGACGGCTTCGCGCGTCATACGCACGACATATAGGTCAGCAAAAATGCCCTGGAAAGATCGATCTAAATCGATTTCCCGGATCAGGCGACCTTGGCGTCGGTTGCGGCGTCGCCGTCGGCCACGACGCGATTGCGGCCACTGCGCTTGGCGCGGTACAGCGCTGCGTCCGCATCGCGGCACAGCGGCTGCATCGCATAGCCGGAAGTGGTAGTCACCGCCATGCCGATGCTGGCGGACAGCGCCACCACCTGGTCGCCGGCGCCCGCCGGCGTGGCCTCGATCGTGCGGCGCACGCGTTCGGCCAGCATCAGGCCCTGCTCGCGGCCGCAGTCCAGCAGCAGGATGCCGAACTCCTCGCCGCCGAGGCGGCCGAACAGGTCGGAGGAACGCAGCAGCGGCTGGCACAGCGAGACGACGTGCTTGAGCATGTCGTCGCCCACCGCATGGCCGTGCGTGTCGTTGATCTGCTTGAAGTGATCGAGGTCGATGAACATCAGGCAGGCCGTGCCGTGCTTCTTGTCCAGCAAGTGCAACGCGCGGTCGGCGTCGGCGATGAAGGTCTGGTGGTTGAGGATGCCGGTGAGGCCATCCACGCAGGAGAGTTTCTTGAAGCGCAGCTGCGAGCGCTTGATGCGGAACAGCCAGAACACGATCGACACCAGCAGGAGCAGCAGCATGGCGATATACAGGCGGCTGGTTTCCACCGCCTTGGTGTTCAAGGCCTGCTGCAGGCGCAGGATGCTGTTCTGCTTGGCCAGCGACTCGGTTTCCAGCCGCTGCACGTGCAGATGCTGCTGGGCCATCTCGTAGGCCAGCGTGCGTGCGCTGACGTCGTTGAGATAGCCCTTGTCCTGCGCGGCGTATTGCTCGTGGTAGGCCAGCGCGGCGGCGGCGTGGCCCTGGCGCTTTTCCACCTGGTACAGCACTTCGTAGGCCACCATCAGCCATTCGCTGATCTCGCCCTGGTGCGCCATGGCGATGGCGGCGAGGCCGGCTTTGCGCGCTTCGCCGTCGTTGCCCAGCATGGCCTGCGCCTGCGCGCGCTCGGCCTGCGCGGACAGCATGTGCGGATAGAAGCGATTGAGTTCGATGGTGGGCGCGACATGGTCGAGCAGGGCCATCGCCTTGGCCGGCTGCTTCTCGTCGATAAACAGGCTGCCCAGCACCAGGCGGATGCTGTTGGTGGCCACCGGTTGCTGCGCGTCGGTGCAGGCGTCGATGCCGGCCTGCACCTCGGGGCTGGCCGAATGCAGGCGCTTGCCGTTGTACAGCGCGGCCACCAGCAGGTTGAGCGGCAGGCAGCGGTTCTCGCCGGACGGGATGGCTTCGTCCATCATCCGCGCGTACTTGATCGCCAGGTCGGTCTGGCCGGCCAGGTCGAGCATCTGCGAGAGATTCATCAGCACCAGGAACCGGGTCATCGGGTCCTTGATCGCCGGCAGCTCGGAAGCCAGCCGGTTGGCCAGGGTGAAGGCCTCTTCGTAGCGCTGGTTCCAGCCCAGGTTCATCAGCAGCAGCGAGGAAGCGCGCAGGCGGATCGCGTCGTCGCCCGCGTGCTCGATGATGTCGTGCAGTTCCTGTTCCGACTTGGCGTAGTTGCCCTGGAACATCACTTCCCACGCATCGAGATAGCGCAGGCGCCAGGCATCGCGCGGCGTCAGCGGCGGGGCCTCGCGGTGCAGGCGCGCCAGCATCTGCACGAAGCGCGGATGGTCCTTGCGCTGCAGGTTCTCGGCCTGGTCGAGGAAGGCCGTGGCGTCGCCGATGGTGGACGCCGCGGCGGGTTCGGCCGCGATGGCGCCGGGCATGTCGGCATGGCCGGGCTGCGCAAGCGCGCCCAAGGCCAGGACCGCGAGCGCGGTCCAGGTCTTCAGGCGGTCTGGCAGCCGGGCCATGGCGGCGTCGATTCCGACGCGGGCGCCGTACTTATTCTTCTTCTTCGGGAGACAGCGGCTTCGGCAGATCCTCGGGGAGGTCTTCCTCCTCGGTGCCCGGAGCCTGCGTGACCTGCGGCGGTTCGGATTTCTGCGCGCCGAGTTCGACGATCAGCGGCGCGCTGTCGCCGGTGCTGGCGGCCGTCTTCAGCGCCTCGGAAGCCTGCGCTTCCAGCTGTTTCGCCAGTTCGTCGCCCGGTAGGTGGCGCAACGACGCATCGCTGCCAATGGCCTCGAGCAAATCGATGGTGTCCATCATGGTTCTCCCCTCAGTCCCCTGTTTACGTTCGTTATGGTGCGGCTGCTTGGTGTCGCACGCCGGCGCGATGGATGCACCGGTCGGTTTCCTGGCCGTTCGCCGCGCCCCGAAGCGCGGCGTACCGCCGGATCACGCGGGGCGATGAGCCCCCAAAAGCATAAGCGCGCGCCGTGCCGGCATCATGCCAGCGCGCTCTCCTTGTCCAAGGCTTCCAGTCGTTCCCGCATGGCCAGGTTGAGTTGCAAGGCCCGTGCCGGCGGCAGCACCACCGTCTCCTCGGAGGTGACGGACACCTGCGGCAGCTCGCCCAGGGTCACGCGGCGGATGCGCGGCTTCTCGATCGGCAGCGTCGCGCCGCGATAGATGATGACTTCGTGGTCGAGCGGGTAGTCGCGGTGGAGCAGTTCCACCAGCAGCTCGCGGTACTTCGGGCCGGTGGCGAAGCGGCCGAGCGAGCGGTCGCCGACCAGGCCCACCTGCCACAGCACCAGATAACCGGCGTTGTCGATGCGGCGCTCGTAGAACAGCAGCTGGCTGGCTTCGAAATGCTGGCAGCCGTAGCGGCCGGGGTCGATGCCTAAGTCCGCGTAGAGGCAATCCTCGGCGGAAATGCCCGGCTCCATATGCGCCTGGAAGCCTTCCGCGCGCGCCGTTTCGATCACCTTGTGCGGCGACCACGCGAAGATGCCCGGATGCCCGTAGAACACGCCGCATACCCGCTTGCCGGCGCGCACCTCGGTCATCATCAGCTCGACCCATTCGCGATAGGTCTTCATGCGCGACTTGCCTTCGCGGTAGTACGGCTGAAGGCTGCGCACGTCCGAGTGCATGCGCTGCAGCCACAGCTCCACCACGCCGTCGGAAAGCCCGGCGAACACCACGTCGGCCTGCTGGATATGGCTGCGCGCGAGCGGCGTGAGATGCGACCCGAGGGTCATCCCCAGGCCGACGCAGGCGAGGCTGCCGCGGCGCGGTTCGGGTTCGTTGGCGAGTGGTGAAGGCGAGGTCGGCATCGCGTGATAGTAGGGCAGTTTTGTGAGCGCACGCACATCTTCATTTGTGAAAAATGAGGCCTGGCTGTCGGCACGCTGTCGCTCCGTTGGCACAGAAGATGCCAAGCAGCGCTGTCATACAGGACGGCGCGATCACGACAGCGCTGCCTATGCCGGCTCAGCCGACGGTTCGCACTGCACTGCGGTATGCCTTGGGCGATTGCCCGGTCATGCGTTTGAAGGCGCTGCTGAAAGCGCTTTCGGAGGTATAGCCCAGCGCCCGGGCGATGCCCGCTACCGGCGTGCTGTGCTCGCGCAGGCTGCGCTCGGCCAGGCGCATCCGCCATTCGGCGAGATAGGCCAGCGGGGTGATGCCGGCCACCGTGCGGAAATGCAGCGCGAAGCTGGTGCGCGACATGGCGCAGGCCGCGGCCAGCTCGTCCAGGTGCCAGTCGCGCGCGGGTTCGCCGTGCATCAGGCGCACGGCCGGGGCGATGCGCGGATCGCCCAGCGCGCGCAGCCAGCCTGCCGGCATGGGGCGCGATGTCTTCAGATGCGCCCGCAATATCTGGATGAAGAGCAACTGCGCCAGATGCTTCGATACCAGCTGCGTGCCCGGCTGGTCGAGCGCACGTTCTTCCATCAGCTGGTCGAGCAGCCAGCGGAAGTTGCTGGCATGCGGCGACGCGGCCGGCACGTGGATCCACGGCGGCAGCACGTCCGCCAGCAGCTTGCCGCTGGCCGGGTCGAGCAGCACATGGCCGCCGATATGCGCGAAGTCGCGGCCGTCGCCCAGCTGCGCGGTGCCGTTGGTGCCGGCAAACACGGCCATCGCATCGATGGGCTCCACGCCGGGTTCGCTGGCCAGCACGAAGGAGCGCGGCGCCGCTATCAGCCCGACGTCGCCCGTGTCGAAGCGCAGCGGCGCAGGCTCGCCGTCGATCAGCACCCAGCCATGGCCGCGCACCACGGCGAAGAACTTGATCTTCTCCGGCGCCGGAAAGCGGATGGCCCAGGCGCCGCCGGCGGTGAAGCCGCCGGTCAGCAGCGATTCGGCGCTGGTGAACTTGAGGATCTCGGAGAAGGGGTCGGTGCTCATGTCCGTACTGTCGCGACAGAAACTCGCACTTTCAAGCATTCAAAGTGCGGCGGGGCGCACCTAGGCTTATCCGCCCAGGCAACGCCATTCCTCAGGATTCGAGATGAACAACGAAACGGTATTGGTCACCGGCGGCACCGGCTTCATCGCGCAGCACTGCATGCTCGCCCTGCTGCGCCAGGGCTACCGGGTGCGCACCACGGTGCGCTCGCTGGCACGCGAGGCGGAGGTGCGGGCGCAGCTCAAGGTGGGCGGCGCCGAGCCGGGCGAGCGGCTGTCGTTCGTGCGCGCCGACCTGGTCGACGACGCGGGCTGGGCCGCCGCCGCGGCCGGCTGCCGCTACGTGCTGCACGGTGCCTCGCCCACGCCCTCGGGCGAGCAGCGCCATGAAGACGACTGGGTGCGGCCCGCCGTCGACGGCAACCTGCGCGTGCTGCGCGCCGCAAGGGACGCCGGGGTGAAGCGCGTGGTGCTGACCTCGGCCTTCGGCGCGATCTGCGCGGGACACAAAGATATGAAGCGGCCGTTCGACGAATCGGATTGGAGCGACCTGTCGGGCGAGGTGTGGCTTTACCAGAAGTCGAAGACGCTGGCCGAGCGCGCCGCCTGGGACTTCATCGCCAAGGAAGGGCGCGGGCTGGAACTGTCCGCGGTGAATCCGGTGGGCGTGCTCGGCCCGGTGCTCGGCGCCGATTACTCGCACTCGATCCGCCTGATCAAGAACCTGCTCGACGGCCAGTTCGCCACGGCGAAGATCAACTGCGGCTTCGTCGACGCCCGCGACGTCGCCGACCTGCACCTGCTCGCCATGGCCCACCCCGCCGCCAGGGGCGAGCGCTTCCTCGCCACCGGGGGCGAGAGCATGTGGATGGTCGACGTGGCCAAGGTGCTGCGCCGGCGCATGGGCGCCGCCGCCGGCAAGGTCTCCACCCGGGTGCTGCCGAACTGGGTCATCCGCCTGGGCGCCCTGCGCGACCCGGTCATGCGCGGCATCGTTCCCTTGCTGGGCGTGACCATGAACGCCACCAGCCAGAAGGCCATCCGCCTGCTCCAGTGGGCGCCGCGCAGCCAGGAGGAGGCAATTGTGGCGACGGCGGAGAGCCTGGTGCGGTTGGGGTTGGTGGGGCAGTAGAAGCCCCTCGCACCCGGAAAGTGGATCGATCGCGCCTCGATTGATGGTAACCTATTAGTTACCATGTTGGCATATGCCCCGAGGAAGCACTGAATGATCGAGCCACCTCACGATGAAACACTTACCAGGATCCACAGCCAGCGAGGCGTAATGCCATGGCACTGACCGTCGACTACCGCGAGACCATCGCGAACCGCATCCAAAACGACCCGGCATTTGCGCGCGCGCTGCTGGACGAGGCCACCTCCATGCTGCTCAACGGCGAGACGGAAGCGGCCCGCCTTCTGATGCGCGACCTGACGCACGGCCTGATGGGCTTCGAGGGCCTTTCCAAAGCCACCGGCACACCATCCAAGAGCCTGCATCGCATGCTTTCCAAAGCCGGCAACCCCGGCATGGATGCGTTGGGCGCGATCTTTCGCCAGCTCACCCGCGCGGTGCTCGATGCCCCGGCAGCAGTGGCACACGTGCAGCCCGCCGAGGCCCTTTCGGCCTGAGCGCATCGCCGCCATTTGCACCAGACCAAGGCATTGTCCATGATGGTGCAATGGACACGGCATCCTGGCGGGCCTGGGCGGAACCGATGTCGACCGGGCTGGCCCTGGTCGACGCGGGGCTGCGGGTGCTGTGGATCAATCCCGCGCTGGCGGAGTGGCTGGATACCGGGCCGCGCAGCGCGGCCGGGCAGCCGCTGGGTTTGTTGCTGCATGAGCCGGACTGGTTCGCCCAGGCCGGGCGCGCGCTGACCGAACAACGGGCGGTGCAGTTGCGTGGCGTGGCGCTGCGCACGGCGCGCGGGCGCGAATGGCCGGCCGACGTGGCGCTGCAGCCGGTGGACGGCGGGCTGCTGCTCGAAGTGCATGTGCTGGCGCCGGCCGCACCGGCTTCGTCGCCGCTGTCGGCGACGCTGCGCGGCTTTGCGCACGAAGTGAAGAACCCGCTCGCCGGCCTGCGCGGCGCGGCGCAGCTGCTGCAGCGGCGGGTGGCGGATGAGGACCTCAAGGCGCTGGCGGGACTGGTGATCGCCGAGGCTGACCGCCTCGCCTCGCTGGCCAACCGCCTGCTGCATCACGACGGCGCGCCGCGGCTGGGCCCGGTGAATATCCACGAGCAGCTCGAATGGCTGGCGGATCTGCTGCAGGCCGAGCCCGAGCCGCCGCAGCTGCGCCACGACTACGACCCCAGCCTGCCCGACGTGAAAGGCGACGCCGAGCGCCTGCAGCAAGTGCTGCTGAACCTGGCGCGCAATGCGGTGGAAGCCGGCGCGCGCACGCTCACCTTGCGCACGCGCGTGGAGCACGGCCTGCGCGTGGGCGAGCGCATGCTGCGCACCGCGCTGCGCGTGGACGTGGCCGACGACGGCCCGGGCGTGCCCGCCGCGCTGCGCGACACCTTGTTCGAACCGCTGGTCTCCGGGCGCGCCGACGGCAGCGGCCTGGGGCTGGCCCTGGCGCGCGAGATCGCGCGCGAGCACGGCGGCGAGCTGCGCTACGCCAGCCGGCCGGGCGAGACGGTGTTTTCGCTGTACCTGCCGCTGGAGCGCACGCATGAGTGAGGAAATCTGGATCGCCGACGACGACCGCGGCGTGCGCTTCGTGCTGGCCGAGGCGCTGCGCGACGCGGGCCTGGCGGTGCGCGAGTTCGGCGATGCGGAATCGGTGCGCGACGCCTTGCGCGATGCGCGCCCGGCCCTGCTGGTCACCGACGTGCGCATGCCGGGCGAGGACGGGCTGGCGCTGATCAACGATCTGAAGGCGCGCGGCATCGGACCGGTGATCGTGATGAGCGCCTTTACCGACGTGGCGACGACGGCCGCGGCGTATCGCGCGGGCGCCGCCGACTACCTGGCCAAGCCGTTCGATCTCGATCAGGCCGTGGCCGCGGTGCAGCGCGCGCTGGCCGACGTACCGGCCAGCGCGGCGCCGCCGCCGGCGCCGATGGCTCCCGCCCACGCGCTGCTCGGTGAAAGCCCGGCGATGCGCGAAGTGTTCCGCCTGATCGGCCGCATCGCGGCGAGCGAACTCAATGTGCTGATCACCGGCGAGACCGGCACCGGCAAGGAACTGGTGGCGCGCGCGCTGCACGAGGAAAGCGCGCGGCGCGATCGGCCCTTCGTCGCGCTCAACACGGCGGCGATTCCCAGCGAGCTGCTGGAAAGCGAACTGTTCGGCCACGAAGCCGGCGCCTTCACCGGCGCCACGCGCCGCTACGCCGGCCGCTTCGAACAGGCCGAAGGCGGTACGCTGTTCCTGGACGAGATCGGCGACATGCCGCTGGCGCTGCAGACGCGCCTTCTGCGCGTGCTGGCCGGCGGCGAGTTCTATCGCGTGGGCGGGCGCGAGCTGATCCGCGGCAACGTGCGCATCGTGGCGGCCACGCATCAGGATCTGGATGCGCGCGTCGCGGCCGGCCTGTTCCGCGCGGACCTCAAGCATCGCCTGGACGTGGTGCGCATCGAGCTGCCGCCGCTGCGCCAGCGCCGCGCGGATATTCCGCTGCTGGCGCAGCATTTCCTCGCCGCGGCGGCGCGCGAACTGAAGCTGCCGCCGAAGCGTTTTGCCAAGGCCGCGCTGAAAGCGGTGGCGCAGCGCGATTTCCCGGGCAATGTGCGCGAGCTGGAAAACCTGTGCCGCCGCCTGGCGGTCATCGCGCCCGGCGCGGAAATCCTGCCGGCCGATCTGGGCGGCGCGCCTGCCGTGCCCGCGCTGGGCGACTGGACGGATGCGCTGCGCGAATGGGCCGCGCAGGCGCTGGCCGATGGCGAGAGCGACATCCACGCGCGCGCCCGCGATGCGATGGATCACACCTTGATGCAGGCCGCGCTGGCCGTGCACGGTGGCCATCGCCAGAACGCGGCGGCCGCACTCGGCGTCGGCCGCAATACCTTGACGCGCAAGCTCGGCGCCTCGCGCACGCGGCGGCCGTCGCGGCCTTGAGCATTCACGATCACAGCGGAGTTCCAGCCATGTCGCTCACCGTCCGGGCCGCCCAGCGCGGCGATATCCATCACATCGCCAGCTGGAACCAGGCGATGGCCTGGGAGACCGAAAGCAAGCGGCTGGACCCCGAGGTATTGGCGCGCGGCGTGGCGGCGGTGTTCGACGAACCGCGGCGCGGCTTCTACCTGGTGGCCGAGCGCGACGGCGAGCCGGTGGGTTGCCTGCTGGTCACCTATGAATGGAGCGACTGGCGCTGCGGGGATTTCTTCTGGATCCAGAGCGTGTACGTGACCGCATCCGCGCGGCGCGGAGGCGTGTTCCGTGCGATGTACGAAGCGGTGGTGGCACGTGCGCGCGAGGCTCGCGCGGTGGGTGTGCGGCTCTATGTGGAGACGGAGAACGAGCGTGCGCAGCGGACGTATGCGGGGTTGGGGATGGAGCGGTGCCATTACTTCATGTACGAGGCGGGCTTCTGAAAGCTCGTCATTCCGGCGCAGGCCGGAATCCAGTGGCGACGGTGTCCGATTTTCGCGAAAGCGGCTGAGCAGGCTCTTCGCGAAAACCCGGCGATACCGTTACTGGATTCCGGCCTGCGCCGGAATGACGAGCTAATGCAGCGGCGTAGGTTGGGGTGAGCCGCAGGCGAACCCCAACACAGCCAGGCCGGAGCGCACCGCATCGTTGGGGTTCGCCCAGGGCTCACCCCAACCTGCATCGGTCTTCGGGTTTCAGGCCGGCACCAGCAAGCGTTCGAACTCCACCGCCGGCATCGGCGCGCCGTACAGGAAACCCTGCAGCAGCCGGCAGCCGGCCTGGCGCAGATAATCCGCCTGCTCCGGCGTTTCCACGCCTTCGGCCACCACGCTCATCTCCAGGCTTTGCGCCATGGTGATGATGGCGTCGGCGATCGCCGCGCTGTCGGTATCCGTCGCCACGTCGCGCACGAACGCGCGCGGGATCTTCAGTACGTCGATGGGAAAGTGCTTGAGGTAGGACAGGCTGCTGTAGCCCGTGCCGAAATCGTCCAGCGCCAGGCTCACGCCCAGCTCCTTCAGCTGCTGCATCAGCGCGCGGCTGTGGTCGCCGCCGGCCATCACCATGCGCTCGGTCAGTTCCAGCTCGATCATGCCGGGCGGCAGGCCGCTCTCGCGCAGGATCTCGCGCAGCACGTCGTGGAAGCCCGGCTGCAGGAACTGCGGCGGCGCCACGTTCACCGCGATCGACACACTGCGGCCGGAACGGTGCCAGGCGGCCGCCTGCTGGCAGGCCTGCTGCAGTGCCCAGCGGCCGAGCGGGCCGATCAGGCCGCTTTCCTCGGCCACCGGCACGAACTGGTCGGGGCGGTAGACGTCGTGGCCGTCCACCTGCCAGCGCAGCAGCGCCTCGGCACCGACCACCACGCCGGTGAGCGCGTCCACCTTCGGCTGGTAATGCAGCTGCAGGTCGCCGCGGCGCATGGCGGTGCGCAGGTCGCGCTCGATGCGCATCTGCGCCGCGGGGCGCTCGGTCATCGCCGCGGTGAACAGCCGGTAGCTGTTGCGGCCCTGCATCTTGGCTTCGTACATGGCGGTGTCGGCGTGGCGGATCAGCGCCTCGGCGTCGTCCGCATCGTCCGGA
Organism: Dyella sp. SG609; assembly: GCF_012275375.1. GTDB lineage: Bacteria > Pseudomonadota > Gammaproteobacteria > Xanthomonadales > Rhodanobacteraceae > Dyella_D > Dyella_D marensis. The sequence goes on from NZ_JAAZQJ010000008.1 coordinate 223,997, forward strand.
TACAGGCTGATGCCGGCGCTGAAGCCCAGCGCCAGCTCGGCCAGCTCGTGCGGCGGGTGCTCGTGCCAGCGGCGCATCAGCAGCTCGCAGGTCTTGGCCGCGTCGCCGGCGCTGTCCACGTGCGGCAGCACCACCATGAACTCGTCGCCGGCGGTGCGGCTGACGATATGGTCGCCGCCGAGCAGGCCGCGCAGGTGCGCGGCGAACAGGCGCAGCAGCTGGTCGCCGGTCTGGTGGCCGAGCGAATCGTTGATGTGCTTGAAGTGATCCAGGTTGATGAAGATCAGCGCGGCGCGCCCGTGGCGGCGGCGCGCCGCGGCGATCACCTGGGCCAGCCGCGCCTGCAGCAGGTGCCGGTTCGGCAGGCCGGTCAGCGTGTCGTGCTGGGCCATGTGCGCCATCTTCAACACCAGCGCTCGGGTGGCGCTGACGTCGTGGAACACCAGCACGCCGCCGATCACGTTGCCCGCGTGGTCGTGGATGGACGCGGCCGAATCCTCGATCGGCGTGCGGAAGCCGTTGCGGTGCACCAGCATGGCGTTGCCGCGCAGCTCGACGATGGTGTCGCGGCCGATCGCCTCGCGCAGCGGGTTGCGCAGCAGTTCGCCGCTGTCGCCGTCGAGCAGGCGGAACACGTCTTCGATCGCGCGGCCCAGCGCCTCGGCGTGGCTCCAGCCGGTCATCGCCTCGGCGATGGGGTTGAGCGAGGTGACGCGCAGCTGCAGGTCGGTGGTGATCACCGCATCGCCGATCGAGCGCAGGGTGACCTCGGCCAGTTCGCGCTCGCGGAACAGCGCTTCCTCGTAGGCCTTGCGCTGGCTGATGTCCTGGATCTGCGCCACCGCGTGGAACGGCGTGCCGTCCGGCGCACGCACCAGCGACACGGTCAGCAGCACGTGCACCACGTGGCCGTCGCGGTGGAAGTAGCGCTTCTCCAGCTGGTAGGAATCGCGCTTGCCTTCCATCAGCTCGGTGGCCAGCTGGAAGCTCTTGGCCACGTCGTCGGGGTGGGTGATGTCGCGGATATTGAGCTGCAGCAGTTCCGGCTCGCGGTAGCCCAGCATGTGGCACAGCGCGGCGTTGACGCGCAGCAGGCGGCCATCCGGCGCGACCAGGCCCATGCCGATGGCGGCATGCTGGAAGGCGCCGAAGAAGCGCTGCTCGCTCTCGCGCAGGCGGGTTTCCAGTGCGTGGCGCTCGGTGATGTCGATCAGCACGGTGAAGATGCCGCAGACGGCGCCGTCGGCGTCGTAGTCCGGCTGGAAGCTGCCGTGCACGTAGCAGCGCGACTGGCCAGCGAACATCTCGCCTTCGTAGACGGAAGCGTGGCCGCGCAGGGCTTCTTCCAGGCAGGGGCCGGCGCGCTGCAGGCTGGCTTCGTCCAGCACTTCGGCCACGTGGCGGCCCTGCAGTTGCGCCGGGTCCACGCCCAGCCAGGACTGGTGCGCGGCGTTGGCGAAGCGGATGCGCAGCTCGCGGTCGATGTAGGCGATCAGCGCCGGCGCGCCGTGCACGACACGAGCGGCCCAATCGGGCTCGGACGACGCCGGCCCGGTCGGTCGATCGGGTTCGATCCGCTGCATGCCCATACCGCCCGTCCATCCACCCCTGTAGGACGCTAGAGATCGCATGATGCGCCAAGTCGCAGCGGGTGGGCAGTAGGCGGCGACCCCGATAAGGTGAAGGAAATGTCTAAGCCGCCGTACTTTTCTGAAGTGTGCCTTGCGGGCCTCAGTGCAGCGGTTCGGCCGGCGCGCCCAGGCGGCCGGACTCATCCAGCACGATGCGCCCCAGGGCGTGCAGCTCGGTGGCGATGCCGCTGCGCTCGGCCAGCGCGGCGACCAGCGGACCCAGTGCGCGCGGCTGCAGCGGATAGCCATTGGCCAGCACGCGTGCGCGGCCGTTCTCGCCGCGCTGGGCCAGGGTCACCGCGATCACGCCCAGGCCCGGCGCCTCATGCGCATGCAGGCGCGCCTCGCCGTAGGCCGGGTCGAGCGCACCGAACACTTCCAGCAGATAACCGGGCTCGGCCGCGGTGGCGGTGGCGTCGATCGATTCGAGCGCTTGCGGAATGCGATGGGCATCGAGCAGGGCCACGTACTGGCGCAGCTCGAACACGATGCCGGCCAGCTCATGCGCGCGCTGTGCCGGCTCGATCGCCTGCGCCGCGGCCCAGTCGGCCGGCGACTGGATCCACACCTTGCCCTCGGCATAGCGCAGCGCCAGGCCGCGGGCGGTGAGGGTGGTTTCCTCGCGGTAGGGCGTGAGCAGCGCGCATTCCAGCAGCGACCACAGCGCGGCGAGGTTGACGTGCTCGTACTGCACGCAGGTCATCGCCAGCAGGTCGTTGCGGCTGAGGTACCGCGCATGTTCCAGGCGCACACCCAGCGTGCGCATCAGCCAGTCCGAGCTGCGCGCGCCGGCTTCGCCGCGGCCGACCAGTTCCACTTCCAGGCGCTCGGCCAGTTCCTCGGCCAGCGCCTCGGGGGCGAGCAGGCTCAGCGGCAGCAGGCGCATCGGGCCGTCGGCGTAGCCGCGTTCCGGCTCCAGCGGCTGGGCCGGCATGCGGCCGTCGTGGGTGCCGAAGGCGACCACGTTGTCCAGGTGGCCGCGCGGCACGCGGCGGGCCAGCTCGTCCAGCGTGGCCCAGACGGGAAAGCCGGGGCGCAGCAGTTCCACCGCGTCGAACAGCGCCCCGGCCACGGCTAGGCGGCACTGCTCCACCTGCGGCACCAGCGCGTGCAGGTCGGCGGCGGCCAGGGCGGCCAGTTCGGCGGCCTCGTCGCGGCTCAGCGTGAGGCGGTCCGGCGTCTCGCCGGGCGACAGCTCCAGCGCGAGCACGATGGGCAGGGCGACCAGCGACGAGGCTTCCACGTGGGCGAATCCGAACGGCAAAGAACCGGGAGTCTAGCATTCACTTAACACGGGCTTTCGCGCGCTGGCGGGGCGCGCTAGCCTTGAACGCTCGGCCCGGCAGGAACCTTCTAGGACATGGACAACACCTCCAAGCGCGTCGGTGTGATCGGCGGCATCCGCATTCCCTTCTGCCGCAACAACACCGCGTATGCCGACGTCGGCAATTTCGGCATGTCGGTCAAGGTGCTCGGCGCCCTGGTCGAACGCTTCCGCCTGCATGGCGAGGAGCTGGGCGAAGTGGCGATGGGCGCGGTGATCAAGCATTCCTCGGAATGGAACCTGGCGCGCGAGGCGGTGCTGTCCTCGGGACTGGCGCCGACCACCCCCGGCATCACCACGGCGCGCGCCTGCGGCACCTCGCTGGACAACGCCATCATCATCGCCAACAAGATCGCCACCGGGCAGATCGAGGCCGGCATCGCCGGCGGCTCGGACACCACCAGCGACGTGCCGATCGTGCTGGGCGAGCGCTTCCGCAAGCGCCTGCTGGCGATCAACCGCGCCAAGGGCTGGCAGGACAAGATGGCCGCCTTCACCCGCGGCTTCTCGCTGAAGGAACTCAAGCCCTCCTTTCCCGGCGTGGCCGAGCCGCGCACCGGCATGTCGATGGGCGACCACTGCGAGCGCATGGCCAAGGAATGGCATATCGGCCGCGAGCCGCAGGACCGCCTGGCGCTGGAAAGCCACCAGAAGCTGGCCGCCGCCTACGAGGCCGGTTTCTTCGACGACCTGGTGGTGCCGTTCCGCGGCCTGAAGCGCGACGGCTTCCTGCGTCCGGACTCCACCATGGAGAAGCTCGGTACGCTCAAGCCCGCGTTCGACAAGATCTCCGGCCACGGCACGCTCACCGCCGGCAATTCCACCGGCCTTTCCGACGGCGCCGCCGCGGTGCTGCTGGGCAACGACGAATGGGCGGCCAGGCGCGGCCTGAAGGTGCAGGCGTATTTCCTCGACGCGGAAGTGGCGGCGGTGGACTTCGTGCACGGCGAGGGCCTGCTGATGGCGCCCACCGTGGCGGTGCCGCGCATGCTGGCGCGCCATGGGCTGAGCCTGCAGGACTTCGACTTCTACGAGATCCACGAAGCCTTCGCCGCCCAGGTGCTGTGCACGCTGCGCGCGTGGGAGAGCGAAACCTACTGCCGCAACCGCCTCGGGCTGGACCAGCCGCTGGGCAGCATCGACCCGGCCAAGCTCAACGTGCACGGCTCCAGCCTCGCCGTGGGCCACCCGTTCGCCGCCACCGGCGCGCGCATCATCGCCACCCTGGCCAAGCTGCTGGAAGAGAAGGGTTCGGGCCGCGGCCTGATCTCGATCTGCACCGCCGGCGGCATGGGCGTCACCGCCATCCTCGAGCGCTGAGGCACCGCCATGTTCCGCCTGCGCACCACCACCGCCCTGAGCCTGCTGGCACTGGCCGTGGGCGTGGCCGGTACCGCATGGCTGAGCGAACAGACCGCAGGCTGGAAGGGGCCGGAGCGGATCGCCGCCAGGCGCTCCGCCGCACCGGCCGAGCCGGCGCATCCACGCCTGGCTGCCGTGCCGCGGCGTCCCGCCCATGCCGTGCATCTGCCGCCGGTGGATGCCGAGCAGGCTATCGCCGCACCGGCGGCCGTAGACACGCCGACGCTGACGCCCATCGAGATGCCGCAGGCGCCCAGCTCGATCTTCAGCCGCCGCGTCGCGCGCGCCGGCCTGGTGGTGCTGCATCTCTCGGTCGACGGCCAGGGCCATGTCACGCACGCCGCGGTGGACCAGTCCAGCGGCGATCCGGCCCTGGACCAGGAGGCCGTGCAGACCGTGCAGGGCTGGCGCTTCGCCGTGCCGGCCGACCACCCCGAAGGCCTCAGCGGCAACCTGCCGATGCGCTTCGCCGCGGACGACCGCCAGGCCTGATCCGGCCTCGGCCGATCAAAGAATCCCGTTGGCCCCGGCGCCGAACGCCGTCAGCAGGCGCGTATAGATCAGCTTGGGCGGGCTGGCCACTTCCGGGAAATCGCCCACCGCCTCGTAGCAGCTGAAGAAGTTCGGGTCGCTCGGCCGCATCGGCGTGCAGCCCTGCTTGAGCTGATAGCTGGTGGCGTAGCGGTACGGCCAGAAATCGAACAGCGGCAGGGCGGCGGAGATGTCGCCGATGGCGGCGCTCAGGTCCGACAGCAACGGAATGGAGCGCTGGCGCGGTCCGATCACCCAGGCGTTCTCCGGCTCGGTCTCGCGCATGATCGCCGTGCGCAGCTGCTGTGCGAAGGCGGCGTCGTACACGATCACGCCGGCCTCGGTGTTGTAGTGGTCCGAGCGCGGGTCGAAGTTGTGCGAGCCGACCATGGCGAAGCGGTCGTCCACCACGATGGACTTGGCATGCAGGCCGAAGCGCCGGCCCGCGCTGAGCAGCGGCGCCGGCCGGTTGCGCTTGCCGCCGCGGCCGAGCAGGGTGCGCGCCTCCACGCCCACGTAGCGGCGCTTGCTGGCTGGCTTGCCGGCGGTGGGTCTGGCATCGCTGGCGGTGTCGTCGTCGGGGCCGTCGTCCGAGCTGGCCCAGGCGTTGTCCTGCGCGGGGCCGAGCGCGCGCGGCTTCAGTTCGTAGATCTCGAAGCCGTATTCCTTGAGATAGCGCTTGCGGTGCTTGTACGACATCGCATACACCGCGAACGCGTCGGTGGAGGCCAGCGAATTGGTGGAGACCACGATGCGCGGCGGCGCGTCCTGCTTCTGCAGCCGGTCGAAGATCTTCCGCGCGCGCTTGCTCATTACGAGGTAGGGCGTCTGCAGCACCACTTCCTGCTTGGCCGAGCCGACCATGCGCATCACGTTGGCGGTGAATTCGCGGGCGGCGCGTTCGCGCGGTTGGTCGGTCTTGGCCGGCAGGTCGCTGAAGAATTCCACCGGCGCGGTGGTGCGCAGGGTGGGCGCCACCAGGTATTCGTCCAGCCAGTCCGGGTCGTCGGCTTCTTCCTGCACGCGCGCCACGCGCTGCGGGTGCAGGTACACCGGCTCGCGCCAGGGCGAGGGCGTGCCGTCGACAAGCAAGCGATAGATGTCGCGCAGATGGGTCAGCGGCACCGAGCGCTTGTGTGCCCAGAAACGCTCGAAGGTCTCGCCCATCGCCTGCGCGGCGGGGCCGCCGACCATCACGTCGCGGTCGACGTAGTCGAAGTCGTTGTCCCAGTCGAAATAGCGGTCCTGGTAGTTGCGCCCGCCGGTGATGCCGATGCTGTTGTCCACCAGCAGGATCTTGTTGTGCATGCGCTGGTTGAACTTGTAGAAGCAGCACACGATGCCGGCGGCGAATTCCAGCGGCGAGGTTTCCGACTTGTGGAAGGTCGGGTTGTACAGCCGGATCTGCAGGTTCTCGTGCGCCCGCGCCAGGCGGGTCAGCCACACGCTGTCGTTGAAGGAGAACAGCTGGTCGGCCAGCACGCGCACCTTCACGCCGCGGCGCGCGGCGCGCACCAGTTCGTCCAGGATCAGCTGGCCGGCATCGTCCTGGTCCCAGATGTAGATCTGGATGTCGATCGAGTGCTTCGCCGCGCGGATCAGGTTGATGCGCGCCACCATTGCCGGCTCGCTGTCGTTGAGCAGGGTGACCACGTGCACCGGTGCCTGCGCGGTGGAGGCGGCGATCGCGGCGCTGGCGGCATCCAGCAGGGGCGAGGCTTCGGCGCAGGCGGTGCCGGGGTTGTCGCAGTCGATCCGGTGGTCGGTCTGCGCGGCCACGATGGCGTCGGCACGGCGGATCTTCGCCGCCGACAGGCTGCATCCCGGCAGCAGGGTCGAGGCGAGCAGCAGAAGGAGAACGCACGTCCAGCGCGGTGACATTCCGCGATGATAAATAACCCCGGGGCATTCCGTCGCCGGTCCACCGGCCGGCGCGCGGGCGCCGGGCCAGCGCGCGTTCATGACCCGCTGCTGGCGGGCGCGCGGTCGATGGCGATGACCAGCCCGAGGCGGACCTGGTCGGACAAGGCGGTGCGATGCCCGGTCATGCCGAACTCGCTGCGCTGGATGTCGCCGCGCGCTTCGATGCGGCAGTCGCTGGGGTTGGTGAGGATGGACTCGTTCAGCGGACAGGGCGAGGGCAGCAGCTCGAAGCGTGCCGGCCGCGATATGCCGCGCAAGGTGAGCGTGCCGAACAGCTCGCCGCCATGTTCCAGCGCGGCCACCGGCACCGGCTCGGAGACGAAGTGGATGGTGGGGTAGCGCTCGGCGTCGAAGAATTCCGGCGCCATCACCCAGCGGCGGAAGCGCTCGGACGACATGCGGATGCTGTCCACCGCGATATGCGCGTCGACCACGGCCACGTCGCGCCGGGCGCTCAGGGTCACGTCGCCGTCGATGCGCTCGAAGCTGCCGGTGACCTGGGTGAGCCACAGCAGGCGCACGCCGAATTCGGCGTGCGAGCGGGCCGGGTCGATGCGGTAGTCGGCGGCGTGGAGCGAGGCGGCCGCGGCAGCGAGAACGAGGCAGGCGGCGGCGCGCTGGCCAGGCCAGCGGCGGCGCGGGCGGCTCACGGCGACCAGAAAGCTTCCAGGCGGGCGTGGCCCGGTTCGAAGCCCTCGTCCGAATGGAACACCGCGATGCCGGCCGGCGGCATGCCGCGGTATTCGTCGGAACGTCCCTCGGCCAGCAGCGCGACGAGGCGCTCGATGCCGGGGTTGTGGCCGACCAGCAGCACCGAATCGGCGTCGCTGTGGTCGTCCAGCAGGGCCAGCAGCTCGCCCTGGGTGGCCTCGTAGATGTCTTCGCACAGCTCCGGCTCCGGCGCGCCGTTCACTTCGGCCAGCGCCAGCGTGGCGGTGGCGCGGGTGCGCTCGGAGGGCGAGCAGAGCACGCGGCTGGGCCGCTGCTGGCCATGCCGTTTCAGCCATTGCTCGAGCCAGCGGCCCGCGGCGCGGGCCTCCTGCTCGCCACGTCCGCTCAGGCGGCGGCCTAGGTCGTCGCCCCCGGGCTGCGAGGGCTGGGCTTCGGCGTGGCGCAACAGGATGAGTTCTCGCATGGACGGCTCCGGGACGGACGGTGAATTAATGCTGGCGCTTGATCCAGCGCAGGAGTTGTTTCCAGTCTTCCTGGTGGTTGCGCACCTGCTCGGAGGCATAGTCGAAGATGCCCTTGCCGAGCGCGGTGAGCAGCACGTAGGCCTGGCTGTCGCGCAGCTCGGCCACCAGCGGGAACGGCGCGTCGGCGGCGAGCCGCTCCATCGCGTCCTGGCTGGCATGGGTCCACGGCTTGAGGCGGTTGCCGACCAGGCCCACCGGCAGCTTGCCGCGCTTGATGCGCGGGATCTCCCCGAGGTGGGCGAGGAAGTCCATGGTGGCGTCCATGTCGAAGCTGGACGGCAGCACCGGCACCAGCAGCACGCTGGCCTGTTCCAGGTAGGGTTCCAGCTCGCGCTCGTGCGAGCCGGCGGGTGTGTCGATCAGGGTGCGCTGGGTGTCTTCGGGAAGCTTTTCCAGCGCCTTGCGGCTGCCTTCCACGGCGAGCACGCCGGGGACGTTCTGTTCGGCGCGCCGCGCCGCCCAGCGGAAGCTGGAGCCTTGCCGGTCGACGTCCACGATGGCCGTGTGCTTGCCGTCCTGCGCCCAGTGCGAAGCCAGCTGGGTGACCAGCGTGCTCTTGCCGCAACCGCCCTTGCTGCTTGCCACCAGCACCGTCAGCATGCGCCGCCCCTTCGTTTCGAGGTGGGCCAAGGGTACACGGGAAGAGGGAACCGGCAACAGCGCGCCGCGTGCGCCAGTGCTCAGCCTTTCGCCTGCGCCTGCCCGGCGCCGGCCGGCTTCTGGCTGTCCCAGTCCGCCGGCGCATCCGTCGGGATCTTGTAGTCGCGCAACGCCGCCAGCACCAGGCTCATCTCGGTACCGCCGTTGCGCGCCAGCGCCAGCAGGTGCTGGGCCAGGGCCAGGTCGCCCTGCGCGCGGGCCGACAGCTGGGCGAAGTTCTGCACCTGCCAGACCAGGTTGCGGCGTGCGTGCCTGGCGTCTTCCTGCTGCGACGGATCGGCGGCCAGCACCTCGCGCAGATGCAGGCCCAGCGAGCGGGCCAGCGGGCTGGAACCCCACTCGAGCAGGCGGCCGAGCTTGAGGCAGTCCTCTTTCAGCGCGGCATCGTCGCCGGCGTTCTCGCACAGCCGCGAGGTGGCCTGCAGGCCCGGCTGCGGCTGGGTGGCGGCCATGCCGAAGACCAGGGTCAGCTCGACGCCGGCGGCGCCGGTGGGCGAGGACGGATCGATGGTCGCGGCCGGCGGCGGCAAGGTGCTGACGTTGGCGGCCAGGGCCTTGAGGCTGGTGCCGGTGTAGTCGTCGTAGAGCTTGGCGGCGGCGGCCTTGGCCAGGTCCTCGCGCGCGGCCTGGTCCTTGCCGTCGTGGTGGTCCTGGCCCAGCTTGAGCAGCCACACGGCGGCGTTGTCCGGCGCCTGCTGGCCCAGCGCGGCCAGCGCGTCGGCGTTGGGGCAGGCGTCGGCCTTGGCGTCGCAGTCGCTCAGGCGCAGCCAGGTCACGGCGGGGGTGGTGTCCTCGGCTTTGGATGCGCGCTCGATCAGGGTATGGAAGTCGTTGTACTTCGGCTGGTTGGGCAGCGGGCGGGCGAGCAGGGCGGCGCCGAGCAGGGGCATGGCGTCCGCGCGCGGGGCCAGCACGCTGATCAGGTCGCGCTGGAAGGCCAGCAGCGCGTCGTTGCGCGCATCGCCGGCCTTGGCGGGCACCGGCTTGGTGGAAGCCTGCTTGGCGGCGACCGGGGCGATCGACAGGACACCGGCCAGGCCCAAAGCGAGATAGCGCCATCCGCGCATGCTGTTCTCCATCCGCAAAACGAAGCGGCCAGCATACTTATTCAGCATTAAGCCTGCCTGATCCTGCGAACGCGCGCGGCCGCCGCGCGCTTCCACGCTTGTTAGCATGGCCCTTCACCGATTCGGCCGCGCACCCGCGCGCCACCACTATGCTTCGGGCGCGCTCGCGCGCCGCGCACGGGAGAGACGATGGATCAGATAGCGATCATGGCCGACGGGCGAGCCCCCTGGTTCGTGGGCTGGGGCACCCTGGCGTTGATCAATGCGGGCCTGGCCCAGGGCAAGAATCGCAGCGGCCTGGTGTGGTTCCTGGTGTCGCTGCTGCTGGGGCCGATCGCGACCCTGGTGCTGGTGCTGCTGCCGAAGGTGCGTTCGACGCTGTTCTGAGTGTCCCCCCGGAAACGCAAAAACCCGCCCCGCGTGGCCGCGAGGCGGGTTGCAGGCGGCGGGCTTATTCGCCCAGCGCTTCCTTCATGAACTCCGGCATCGCCAGCGCGCCCTTGTGGATCTCGGCGTTGTAGTAGCGGGTGGGGAAGTTCTTGCTCAGCGCGCCGCGCTCGCGGAAGCCGGCCAGGTCGCCGCCCTTGCGCACCATGGTGCAGCTCCACCAGCCGGTGGGGTAGCAGGGCTGCGGGAACGGCAGGGTCTTCACCGCGCTGAAGCCGGCGGTGCGCATGGACGAGCGCATCGACTTGATCAGTTCGATGTGCGCCAGCGGCGACTCGCTCTGCTGCACCAGGATGCCGCCGTGGCGCAGGGCCTTGTAGCAGCTGGCGTAGAAGGCGGCGTTGAACAGGCCTTCGGCGGGGCCGACCGGGTCGGTCGAGTCGACGATGATCAGGTCCAGCGATTCCGGCTCGGCCTCGGCCATGTACTTGATGCCGTCGATGAACAGCAGTTCGGCGCGCGGATCGTGGTTGGCCTCGCACAGCTCGGGGAAGTACTGCTCGGCCAGGCGCGTGACGCGCTCGTCGATCTCCACCTGCACGGCCGATTCCACTTCCTCGTGCTTGAGCACTTCGCGCAGCGTGCCGCAATCGCCGCCGCCGATGATCACCACGCGCTTGGCGCGCGCATGGGTGAACAGCGCCGGGTGGGTCATCATCTCGTGGTAAAGGAAGTTGTCGCGGCTGGTCAGCATCACGCAGCCGTCGATCACCATCAGGTTGCCCCAGTCGGTGGTCTGGTAGATCTCGATGGTCTGGAACGGGGTTTTCTCGGCATGAAGCAGCTTCTCCACGCGGTAACCGATGGAGGAGCCGGAGGCCTGGTGGGCCTCGGTGAACCAGCTGGGCTGCGACATGGCGTGTGTTCCTGTTCCTGACGTCACGGTGGGCAAAGAGGCGCAATTGTAGCCGTTCCGGGCCCCGGCGTACCGGGCGCGGATGCCGCATGGTCACATTCGGCCATTACAATAGGCGGCCGTCCCGCCTGCGACCGGTCGCAGCGGGACCGTAGAGTCCGATCCGGCCCCGCGGCGTGCGAGGCTTCCGGCCGGCCGGCTTCTTCCTCGTCAAGGCTCGCCGCTGCGACGACATGACCGACGGGCGCCCCGCGCCCGCTGACCCCAAGGAATACCCGTCCATGTCGAAGCACTGGAACGCCGATGCCGCCCGCCACACCTACGCCGTCCCGCATTGGGGCGACGGCTATGTGGACGTGGACGAGCAAGGCCATATCGTGATGCGCCCGCGCGGCGCCGGCGGCCCGGCCCTGTCGCTGCCGGCCATCGTCGACCGCGCCCGCGCCGAAGGCCTGCGCCTGCCGCTGCTGGTGCGCTTCCCCGACATCCTCGCCGACCGCCTGGCGCGCCTGCAGGGCGCCTTCGCCAAGGCCACCGCGGAGTGGAACTACGGTGGCGGCTACACCGCGGTGTATCCGATCAAGGTCAATCAGCAGCGCGGCGTGGCCGGCGAGCTGGTGGCCGCCGGCGAGCACGGCTTCGGCCTGGAAGCCGGCTCCAAGCCCGAACTGATGGCCGTGCTGGCGATGGCGCGGCCCGGCTCGATCGTGGTGTGCAACGGCTACAAGGACCGCGAATACGTGCGCCTGGCGCTGATCGGCCGCAAGCTCGGCCTGCGCGTGCACATCGTGATCGAGAAGCTCTCCGAGCTCGATCACGTCTTCGCCGAAGCCAAGGCCCTGAACGTGGAGCCGCTGCTGGGCGTGCGCGTGCGCCTGGCCTCGATCGGCGCCGGCAAATGGCAGAACACCGGCGGCGACAAGGGCAAGTTCGGCCTGTCGCCGAACCAGGTGCTGACCCTGGTGCGCCGCCTCGACGAGGCGGGCCTCAAGCACACCCTGAAGCTGCAGCATTTCCACATGGGCTCGCAGATCTCCAACGTGCGCGACATCGCCGCCGGCATGCGCGAGGCCACGCGCTACTACGTGGAGCTGATCCGCATGGGCGTGCCGCTGGAAATCGTCGACGTCGGCGGCGGCCTGGGCGTGGACTACGAAGGCTCGCGCTCGCGCAGCCACAACTCGATCAACTATTCGATCGAGCAGTACGCCTCCACCATCGTGCAGTCGCTGGCCGAAGCCGTGGCCGAGGAAGGCCTGGACGCGCCGCACATCGTCACCGAGGCCGGCCGCGCCATGACCGCGCACCATGCGGTGATGGTGGTCAACGTCACCGAAGTGGAAGAAGTGCCCGCCGGCAGCATCCCGCCGCCGCGCGAGGAGGAACCGGCCGTGCTGCGCCGCCTGCGCGAGACCTACGAGGAACTGGGCGCGCGCCCCGCGCTGGAACTGTTCCACGAGGCCCAGCACCACCTCAACGAAGGCCAGACCCTGTACGCGCTGGGCCAGCTGGCGCTGGAAGACCGCGCGCAGCTGGACGAGATGTACTACGCCATCGCCAACGCGGTGCGCCTGCGCCTGCTGCCGGCCGAGCGCTCGCATCGCCAGGCGCTGGACGAGCTGGACGAGAAGCTGGTGGACAAGTACTTCGTCAACTTCTCGGTGTTCGAGTCGGTGCCGGACATCTGGGCGATCGAGCAGATCTTCCCGATCGCGCCGATCGCGCGCCTGGACGAAGCGCCGACCCGCCGCGGCGTGATCGTCGACCTCACCTGCGATTCGGACGGCCGCATCGACCACTACGTCGACGCCGAAGGCGTGGACGTGAGCCTGCCGCTGCACGCGCTGCGCGAGGACGAAAGCTATCGCCTCGGTATCTTCATGGTCGGCGCGTACCAGGAAACCCTGGGCGACATCCACAATCTGTTCGGCGACACCGACGCGGTGAACGTGCGGGTGGACGGCGACTCGTATGTTTTTGCGCATCGCCGCCGCGGCGACACCACCGACCTGATGCTCGACTATGTCGGCTACGATCTGGATGCCCTGCGCCGCAGCTACCGCGAACGCATCGCGGCCGCGGGTGTCGAAGGCGCGCAGGCGGAGCAGCTGTTTGTCACATTGAACGATGGCTTGACCGGCTATACGTACCTGTCGGAAGGCGCGCACTAAACATGCTCGTCATTCCGGCGCAGGCCGGAATCCAGTAGCGGTATCGGCAGGTTTTCGCGAAAGGCTTCATTCAACGCTTTCGCAAAAACCCGGCACTGTCGCTACTGGATTCCGGCCTACGCCGGAATGACGGCGTAGGGAAGGTTCTTCGTGATGTCCATTCGTCGCATGGATGCGGCATCCCAGCTGTGCGAGCCTTCGTCGTCTCCCGCATCCCCTAGCGAATTCGAAGGAGTGGTTATGGCAGCAAGTCTCGAAGGCAAGGTCGCTCTGATCACCGGTGCCGCCAGCGGCCTGGGCAAGGCCATCGCGGAGCTCTATGCGAAGAACGGCTGCGCCGTGGCGATCGCGGACATCAACCAGCAGGCCGCCGATGCGGCAGCGGCGGAGATCAATGCGGCCGGCGGCAAGGCGGTCGGCATCGCCATGGACGTCACCGACGAAGCGGCGGTGAATGCCGGCACCGACAAGGCGGTCGCCGCCTTCGGTGCGCTGGACATCCTGATCTCCAACGCCGGCGTGCAGATCATCAATCCGATCGACCAGTTCGCCTTCGCCGACTGGAAGAAGATGCTGGCGATCCACCTGGACGGCGGCTTCCTCACCACCAAGGCCGCGCTCAAGCACATGTATCAGGGGGACCGCGGCGGCACCGTCATCTACATGGGTTCCGTGCATTCGCACGAAGCGTCGAAGCTGAAGTCGGCCTACGTCACCGCCAAGCACGGCCTGCTGGGCCTGGCCCGCACGCTGGCGAAGGAAGGCGCGGCGCACAACGTGCGTTCGCACGTGATCTGCCCCGGCTTCGTGCGCACGCCGCTGGTGGAGAAGCAGATTCCCGAGCAGGCCAAGGAACTGGGCATCAGCGAAGCGGAAGTGATCAAGAACGTGATGCTGAAGGACACGGTGGACGGCACCTTCACCACCGTCGAGGACATCGCGCAGACCGCGCTGTTCCTCGCCGCGTTCCCGTCGGCCGCGCTGACCGGCCAGTCGGTCGTGGTCAGCCACGGCTGGTACATGCAGTAAGCGTCGCGCGCCTGCCCGGCGAGTGCCGGGCAGGCGTCGTTTTTCTATTGCATGCAGCGTGCGCCCTGCCGGCGCGCGCCTGACGGGATCGCCAGGAGGATGGCTCGATGAAGATCGCCGACGTCAAGGCCAATGCGTTCGCCATGCCGCTGACCAGCCCCGCGTTTCCGCGCGGGCCCTATCGTTTCGTCAACCGCGAGTTCCTGGTCATCACCTACCGCACCGACCTCGACGCGCTGCGCGCCGTGGTGCCGGAGCCGCTGGAGATCACCGAGCCGCTGGTGAAGTACGAATTCATCCGCATGCCCGATTCCACCGGCTTCGGCGACTACACCGAGTCGGGCCAGGTGATACCGGTGAGTTTCCGCGGCGTGCACGGCGGCTACGTGCATTCGATGTATTTGAACGACCATCCGCCGATCGCCGGCGGCCGCGAGCTGTGGGGCTTCCCCAAGAAACTGGCCAGCCCGGTGCTGGAAACCGAGATCGACACCCTGGTCGGCACGCTCGACTACGGCAAGGTGCGCGTGGCCAAGGCCACCATGGGCTTCAAGCACGCCGAGGCCGACCGCGCCGCGGTGCTCGCGTCGCTGGCTGCGCCGAATTTCCTGCTCAAGATCATCCCGCACGTGGACGGCAGCCCGCGCATCTGCGAGCTGGTGCGCTACTTCACCACCAATGTCACGCTCAAGGGCGCCTGGACCGGACCGGCCGCGCTGGAGCTGCACTCGCATGCGCTGGCGCCGGTGGCGGACCTGCCGGTGCTTAAAGTTGAATCGGCGCTGCACTTCATCACCGATCTGACCCTGGACCTGGGCGAAGTGGTGTACGACTACCTGGCGGAGGCTTGAGCCCATGGGCAAGGCGACACAAGACGACAGCAAGGAAGCGCTGGCGAAGATGGTGCGCGAGTCGTACTCCACCGTGGCCCTGGTGCTGCAGGGCGGCGGCGCGCTCGGCGCCTACCAGGCCGGCGTGTACCAGGCGCTGGCCGAGGCGGATCTGCGGCCGCGCTGGCTGGCAGGCATTTCGATCGGCGCCTTGAATGCCGCGATCATTGCCGGCAATCCGATCGGCCAGCGCGTGGAGAAGCTGCGCGAATTCTGGGAAACCATCTGCAAGCCGCCGTATTTCCCCGCCACGCCCGCGTTCGACAGCGGCGGCTGGCCGCTGGCGCTGCAGAACGGCTTCAGCAGCCTGGCCGCGTGGCGCGCGCTGCTCGAAGGGCAGGCGGGTTTCTTCGTGCCGCGCCTGCCGCCGCCGTTCCTGCCGTTCCACCGCGCTTCCGGTCCCGGCGACGTGAGCTGGTACGACACCGCGCCGCTGCGCAGCACGCTGGAGCGGCTGGTGGATTTCGACCGCGTCAACGACCCGCGTTCGATGCGCGTGTCGGTGGGCGCGGTGAACGTGCGCACCGGCAACTTCGCCTACTTCGACAACAGCCACGGCAAGCTGCGGGTGGAGCATTTCATGGCCTCCGGCGCGCTGCCGCCGGGTTTCCCCGCGGTGGAGATCGACGGCGAGTTCTACTGGGACGGCGGCATGGTTTCCAACACGCCGCTGTACAAGGTGCTGTCGGACCGGCCCTGCCACGATGCGCTGATCTTCCAGGTCGACCTGTGGCGCGCCACCGGCGAGCTGCCGCGCGATCTGTCCGGCGTGGCCGAGCGCTCCAAGGAAATCCAGTATTCCAGCCGCACCCGCCTGATCACCGAATACATGCGGCTGAACCAGGAAAACCAGCGCCTGCTGCACGACCTGATGGCCCTGGTGCCGGCGGACAAACACGACGATCCGGCCTTCAAGCGCGCGCAGGCGCAGGCTTCCGGCGCGCTGACCAACCTGATCCACCTGATCTACCGCGACAAGCCGTACGAAGGCCATTACAAGGACTACGAGTTCAGCCTGACCAGCATGCACTCGCACTGGGAGAGCGGCCTGGCCGACATGCGCCACACGCTGGCGCATCCGCAGTGGCTGGAGCGGCCCACGGCGGAGAAGCCATTCGTCACGCACGACGTGCACCGCCGCTAACATAGGCCGCTCCGCCTTCCGGGGCGGCCGTGTTTCTCCTCTGCTGGAATTCCCCGATGAGCCTCAAGGCAGCTTTCGTCGGTCTCGGCGCCATGGGCGCGCCGATGGCCGGACATCTGAACTCCAAGGGCCTGCTGCACGCGGTGGCCAACCGCACCCAGGCCAAGGCCGATGCGCTGGCGCGCGAACTGGGCGTGACCGCCCCGCCGCTGGAACAGCTGGCCGCGCAGTGCGATGTGATCGCGCTGTGCGTGACTGCCGATGCCGACGTGCTGGCCACCATCGACACCATGCTGCCGCACTTGAAGCGCGGCGCCATCGTGGTCGATCACTCCACCGTGGCGCCCGACACCGCCAAACGCGCGGCCGCACGGCTGGCGGCGGCCGGCGTGGATTTCCTCGACGCGCCGGTGTCCGGCGGCGTGGAAGGCGCCAAGAACGGCAAGCTCTCGGTGATGGTCGGCGGCGACGCCGCGGTGCTGGAACGCGCGCGTCCGGTGCTGGAAGCCTATGCGCTGCGCGTCACCCACCTGGGCGCCGTCGGCGCCGGCCAGGCCACCAAGGCGGTGAACCAGGTGCTGGTGGCCGGCATCGCGCAGGCGGTGTGCGAGGGCCTGGCGCTGGGCGAGGCGCTGGGACTGGAAGCGGAGCGCCTGCTGCCGACCCTGGGCGCCGGCGCGGCCGGCAGCTGGTTCCTGGAGAAGCGCGGCGCCACCATGCTGCGCGACGAATTCAGCGTGGGCTTCAAGCTGGCCCTGCTGCACAAGGACTTGGGCATCGTGAACCGCATCGCCGAGGGCGCGGGCACGGACCGCACGGTGATCGAAAAGTCGCTGGCCGACTACGCCGAGCTGATGGCGCAGGGTTATGGCGACGACGATATCTCGGCGCTGATCCGGCTCAAGCGCAAGCGTTGATCGGCGTAGGTTGGGGTGAGCCGAAGGCGAACCCCAACACGACCTCATCCAGGCGCATCGCATTGTTGGGGTTCGCCTTCGGCTCACCCCAACCTACGCCAGACGCTCAGCCAAAGAAAAAGCCGCGCATTCGCGCGGCTTTTTTAATCGCGAAGCCGTAGTGGCGGCTCAGCGGCCTTCCTTCAGCGCGATCGCATTGAAACCGGCCGAGGACAAGCGCTGCTTGGTCGACTCAAGCTCCGTGGCCGACTTGAACGGGCCAAGGCGCACGCGGTTGTAGGTCTGGCCGTTGACGTTGACCGAAGCCACGTTGGCGACGAAACCCTGCAGCGCCAGCTTGGCCTTCAGGCTTTCTGCATCGGAGGCGCTCGGAAACGCACCCACCTGCAGCAGATAGCCGCCACCGCCCGCGGCCGGCGGCGCGACCGCGGCAGCCGGCGCCGCGGTGACGTTCTCGGTGACCGCGGCCGGCGCATTCGCCGCCGCGGCGCGCTGCGCGGCCGCCTGCTGCTGGGCCTGCTGCGCCGCCTGGGCCTGGGCTTGCGCCTGCTGCGCGGCGGCCTGCTTCTGCTGCTCGGCGCGCGCCTGCGCGCTGATCTCGGCGTCGGGAATGCGCACTTCCTTCTCCGACAGTACAGAGTAGAAATCGAACTGCGGCTTCTTCGGCGCGGCGGGCGTGGAGTCGGCACTGGCCGGTTCCACCGCGCCGGCATCGCTGCCGTGCTGGGCGGTGGCCTGCGCGTTGGGCTGCGGCGCGTCGCCGGCGCGGCCGCCCATGGGCAGCTTGCCGCGCATGGCGAACATCAGCAGCGCGCCGACCGCGATGCCGACGATGGCCCAGCCCCAGGCCGGAAACCCGCCGCTGTTGTTGCGCACGGCCTGACGGCCCTTGCCCTTGCGTGCTGCCATTTACATCTTCTCCGGGGCACTGAGTCCCAGCAAATCCAAACCGTTGCGGATGACCTGGCGTGCCGCGACCGCCAGGGTGATGCGCGCGTTGCGCAGCCCGGCGTCGTCCACGATCCACTTATGCTCGTGATAGTAACTGTGCAGGGCGCCGGCGAGGTCGCGCAGGTACTGCGCGATCAGGTGCGGTTCCAGATTGCCGGCCGCCGCTTCCACCACTTCCGGATAGCGCGACAGCTCCACGAACAGGGCCTGCTCGTGCGCCGTGTCCAGCCGCTCGAAATGCGCCGCGCCCGCGGCGGTATCCAGCGCCGGCAGGCCGCGCTCGGCCAGTTCTTCCAGCACGCGGCAGACGCGGGCATGGGCGTACTGGATGTAATAGACCGGGTTGTCGTTGCTCTGCGAGCGCGCCAGGTCGATGTCGAACACCAGCTGCGAGTCGGCCTTGCGCGAGATCAGGAAGAAGCGCGTGGCGTCCTTGCCCACTTCGTCGATCAGGTCGCGCAGGGTGACGTAGCTGCCGGCGCGCTTGGAGATCTTCACCTCTTCGCCGCCGCGCATCACGGTCACCATCTGGTGCAGCACGTATTCCGGCCAGCCCTTGGGGATGCCGCAA
This sequence comes from Dyella sp. SG609, assembly GCF_012275375.1. Classification (GTDB taxonomy): domain Bacteria; phylum Pseudomonadota; class Gammaproteobacteria; order Xanthomonadales; family Rhodanobacteraceae; genus Dyella_D; species Dyella_D marensis. The sequence goes on from NZ_JAAZQJ010000008.1 coordinate 242,667, forward strand.
TCCAGCGCCTGCAGGCCGGCCTTCACGCGGGCCAGGCTGCCGTGGTGGTCCGAACCCAGCTCGGTGATGGCGCGCACGTAGCCGCGCTGCCACTTGCTGCGGTGGTAGGCCACGTCCGGCACGAAATAAGTGAACGTGCCGTCGGACTTGCGCATCACGCGGTCCTTGTCGTCGCCGAAGTCGGTCGAGCGCAGCCACAGCGCGCCGCCTTCCTCGTAGGTGTGGCCGTGGGCGACCAGTTCGCGCACGGTCTCCTCCACCTTGCCGCCGCTGTACAGCGAGGACTCCAGGAAATAGGTGTCGAAGCCGACGCCGAAGGCTTTCAGGTCCAGGTCCTGTTCGCGGCGCAGGCTGGCCACGGCGAACTGGCGGATGGCCTCGAGGTCGTCGGCATCCTTGGCGCCGGTGACGGTGTGGCCGTCGGCCAGCACGGATTCGCCGGCCATGTAGGCGCGGGCCACGTCGGCGATGTAGTCGCCGCGGTAGCCGTCTTCCGGCCAGCCGGCCTGGTCCGGCGCCAGGCCGCGCGCGCGCGCCTGCGTCGAGATGGCCAGGTTCTGGATCTGCACGCCGGCGTCGTTGTAGTAGAACTCGCGCCGCACCGCCCAGCCGTTGGCGTCGAGCAGGCGGCTCAGGCAGTCGCCGATCGCCGCGGCGCGGCCGTGGCCCACGTGCAGCGGGCCGGTCGGGTTGGCCGAGACGAATTCCACGCCGGCGACCACGCCCTTGCCGCTGTCGTTGCGGCCGTAGGCGTCGCCCTCGCCCAGGATGCGGCGCAGCTCGGCGTGGTAGGCGCCGGGCGCCAGGAAGAAGTTGATGAAGCCGGGGCCGGCGATCTCGATCTTCGCCACCTGCGCATTGGCGGGCAGGGCGGCCACCAGTTTCTCGGCCAGTTCGCGCGGCTTGGCGCGGGCCGGCTTGGCCAGCAGCATGGCGGCGTTGCTGGCGAAATCGCCGTGGTCGCGGCTGCGCGTGCGCTCGATCACGAAGTTCGGCACTTCGAGCTCGGCGGGCAGGGTGGAGTCGTTCTGCAGGGACCGGATGGCCTGCAGCAGCAAATCGCGCAGCGCTTGTTTCACGGGGCTGGGTCTGGCTTCGATGGAACCGGCAATCCTAGCAGAGCGGGGCGGCCCGCTCCGAGGCCTGGGCGGGGCGGCCGAAGGCGGCGAGCGGGCATGCTGCGGCGCGGCTGCGGGGGCTGTGGATAACTCTGTGGGGAAAGTAAGGGCTGGCGGGAGCGTCGCGGGTTTTTGCGCGGCGGAAACGTATATGTCACTTAAATTTCCACGTAGTATCAATAGTTTACATTGACAATTTCACGAGTGTCGACGGAATGACCGCTAAGCGGCGATCTGAGGCCGATGTGCATAAGTCGCGCCGGCCCGGCTTCCGGCGGAGCCCGCCGGCACGTCACTGTCCTGTCATGCCGCACTGCCACAATGCCGCCCGTACCCCAGGCACCCTCCCCGCCGACGGGTATGCGAGACGCCGTCCCTCTCACCTCCCCAAAAACGGCCTGACGGCGCGGTCCCCACCGCGCCGTTATTCTTTCCGGGTCAAACGGCACCCGCCCGCGCTCAGAGCAGGCCCAGCGAGGCCATCGACACCGGTTCGGCGGCGCCGATCACCAGGTGGTCCAGCACGCGCACTTCGACCAGCTGCAGCGCCTCGCGCAGGCTGCGGGTGATGGCGCGGTCGGCCAGGCTGGGCTCGGCCACGCCCGACGGATGGTTGTGGGCGAAGATCACCGCGCTGGCGTTGTGCTTGAGGCAGGCGCGCACCACTTCGCGCGGATGCACGCTGGCGCCGTCGATGGTGCCGCGGAACAGCTCCTCGTAGGCCAGCACGCGGTGGCGGTTGTCCAGGTACAGGCAGGCGAAAACTTCGTAGGGCAGGTGGCGCAGCTTGGCGCGGAGGAAGTCGCCGCTGTCGCGCGGACTGCGCAGCGCGGCGCCCGTGCGCAGCTGTTCGTTCAAGGAGCGGCGCGCCAGCTCCAGCGCGGCGATCACGCGTGCCCGCTTGGCCGGGCCGATGCCGGGCATGCGCGTGGTGGTGTGGGGGTCGGCCAGCAATGCATGGATGCCGCCGGCTTCGGCCAGCAGCTGGCGGCCGAGGGTGAGCGCATCGACGCCGGCCACGCCGCTGCCCAGCAGCACGGCGAGCAGCTCCGCATCCGACAGCGCGGACGTGCCTTGCTGCAGCAGTTTTTCGCGCGGACGTTCCCCGGCTGGCCAGTCTCGAATGCTCATTCGCTCACGATGCCGCAATCGCGCCGGCGCCTGCAGCGGAAGACGCGGTTGATTCCGGTAAGCTTGGCGTCTGCCCGTTTGTCAGGCCTGTCCTACATGCAACTTGCCAACCGTCGCATCCTGCTCGGCGTGTCGGGCGGCATCGCCGCCTACAAAGCCTGCGAGCTGGTCCGCCGCCTGCGCGACCTGGGCGCCCAGGTCCGCGTGGTGATGACGGAAAGCGCAACCCATTTCGTCAGCGCCACCACCTTCCAGGCCCTGTCCGGCGAAGCCGTGCGGGTGAGCCTGTGGGACGAGCAGGCGGAGATGGCCATGGGCCATATCGAGCTGGCGCGCTGGGCCGAACGCATCATCGTCGCGCCCGCCAGCGCCGACCTGATCGCCCGCCTCGCGCATGGCATGGCCAACGACCTGCTCACCACGCTGTGCCTGGCCAGCGCCGCGCCGCTGTACGTGGCGCCGGCGATGAACCAGCAGATGTGGGCGCATCCGGCCGTGCAGGAAAATGTCGATACCCTGCGCCGCCGCGGCGTGCACCTGCTCGGCCCGGCCTCGGGCGACCAGGCCTGCGGCGATATCGGTTCCGGCCGCATGCTCGAAGCGCTGGAATTGCGCGCGGCCCTGGTGGGCTCGTTCGGCGACGGCGCGCTGCGCGGCCTGAAGATGGTGGTGAGCGCGGGGCCGACCTACGAAGACATCGACCCGGTCCGCTTCATCGGCAACCGCAGCTCCGGCCGCATGGGCTTCGCCGTGGCCGGCGCCGCCGCGGATGCCGGCGCGCAGGTGACCCTGGTCGCCGGCCCCGTGCACCTGGCCACGCCGCATGGCGTGGCACGGCGCGTGGACGTGCGCAGCGCCGCCGAAATGCATGCCGCCGTGCTGGCCGCCACCGCCGGGGCGGACATCTACGTCGGCGCCGCCGCGGTGGGCGACTACCGCCCGGCCAGCGTGGCCGGCCAGAAGATCAAGAAGCAGGACGGCGCCGGGCTGACCCTGGCGCTGGCCGAGAATCCCGACATCCTCGCCAGCCTGGCCGCCCAAACCGTGCACCCTTTCCTGGTCGGATTCGCCGCGGAAACGCATGATGTGGCGGATTACGCGCAGGACAAGCTCCGGCGCAAGGGATTGGACATGATCGCCGCAAACCTGGTGGGCAACGGCCTCGGCTTCGAGGCCGCCGACAACGCATTGAACGTGTACTGGCCCGGCGGCTCGCTGGAGCTGCCGCGCGCAGGCAAGGAACAACTCGCCCGCGAGCTGGTGGCGAGCATCGCGCAGCGCTACCGGGCGGTGCGCTCATGACGGTGCGGCCGGGCCTGGTCGACGTCGAACTGAAAATCCTCGATCCACGGCTGGGCGACAGCATCCCGCTGCCGCAGGCGGCGACCGCCGGCAGCGCGGGCATGGACCTGCGCGCCGCGATCGATGCGCCGCTCACTTTGGCTCCCGGCGAAAGCGCGCTGGTGCCCAGCGGCATGGCCATCCATATCGGCGATCCGCTCTGGTGCGCGCTGATCGTGCCGCGCTCGGGCCTGGGCCATAAACACGGGCTCGTCATGGGCAACCTGGTAGGCGTGATCGACGCGGATTACCAGGGGCCGCTGATGATTTCCTGCTGGAACCGCGGCACGCAGCCGTACACCATCGAGGTGGGCGACCGCATCGCCCAGCTGCTGCTGGTGCCGGTGGCGCAGGCCCGCTTGAACGTGGTGACGGAGTTCAAGCCTTCGCAGAGGGGCGAGGGCGGTTTCGGCTCCACCGGCGTCAACTAAGTATTCGAGAGCCTGCAGAGGGGACAGGACGATGGCGATGGACATCGCGATGGAATGGCGCGAGCGCGCGTCCGACTGGCGGCGGCTGTTGCCGCTGGCCGGCGGCACGCTGCTGGTCGTGAGCGGTTTGTTCTGCGCCTGGCAGACCTGGCTGATCGCCGACGAAGGCGCCGCGATCGAGCGCGTGCACCGCGCGCAGGACCAAGCGGCGCAGTCGCTGGCCGAGGAATTGACGCGCGAACGCCACGCCCTGCAGCAGCAGCTCGACGCGCTCGACCCCGCCGCCGCCCAGGCCGACCGCGCCTACGCGGCCACCGTGCTGCGCGGCAAGCTGCCGCAGACCCGGGCCGTGGAGTTCTACAGCGGCAGCCTGGACGAGGTGCTGCACGCCAACTACCGCGACTTCGGCTACGCCAGGGCCGCACAGCTGATGGCCGCGCAGACCGCCGACGGCGACACGCTCGCCCAGACCCTGCCCAAGGGCGCCGGCGAGCGCAGCCTCAGCTTCGTGCTGCCGATGGGCGCGCGCCAGCGGCCCAGCGCATGGGTGCTGTTCGAGCTTCCGTTCGCTCCGCTGGAGGAACGTTTCAACGCCGTTCCGCCGGGAAGCGGCAGACTGGAACTTCGCCAGGGCGACGACCGCGGCCGCGGCGACCTGCAACTGCTCGCCCATGGCTCGGCCTCCGCGCAAAGCGAAGCCACCGGCAAGCCGGTGGCGGGCAGCAACCTGAGCGTGGTCGCCGCCTTGCCCGCGGCCTACATCGTGCTGCCGAAGTCGTGGCCGCTGGCCGCCCTGCTGGCCTTGCTGGGACTGGGCGGCGGCATTTATCTGCTGTGGCTGCGCGGCCGCGTCCCCGGCCTCAACCTTGGCAAGCACAAGACTTCATACGAGGAACCGATTTTGTCCGACCTGATCGACAACACGCCCGAGCCGGCCAAGCCGGAAGCCCGCCCCGCCAAGCCCGCCGCACCGGCGCCCGGTCCGGTCACGGTGGACCCGACGATCTTCCGCGCGTACGACGTGCGCGGCATCGTCGGCAAGTCGCTCACCGTCGACGTGGCGCGCCTGCTCGGCCAGTCCATCGGCACGGTGATGCGCGAGAAGGGCCTGCGCGAGATCGTGGTCGGCCGCGACGGCCGCCTGTCCGGTCCGGAACTGGCCGGCGCGCTGTCCGACGGCCTGCGCGAGGCCGGCATCGACGTGATCGACGTCGGCGCCGTGCCGACGCCGGTCGTCTACTACGCGGCCTACCGCTTCAACACCGGCAGCGGCGTGGCCGTCACCGGCAGCCACAATCCGCCGGACTACAACGGCTTCAAGATCGTGGTCGGCGGCGAGACCCTGTCCGAAGGCGCCATCCAGGACCTCTACCGCCGCATCGCCGCCAACGAGCTGGAGCGCGGCGGCAAGGGTTCGCTGCGCCATATCGACGTGGTGCCGGACTACGTCGAGCGCATCACCTCCGACGTGCAGGCGGGCCGGCGCATGAAGGTGGTGGTCGACTGCGGCAACGGCATCCCGGGCGCGGTGGCGCCGCAGGTGCTCGAAGGCATCGGCTGCGAAATCATCCCGCTGTACTGCGATGTGGACGGCACCTTCCCGAACCACCATCCGGACCCTTCCGACCCGCACAACCTGGAAGACCTGATCCTGGCGGTGAAGAGCACCGGCGCGGATCTCGGCGTGGCCTTCGACGGCGACGGCGACCGCCTGGGCGTGGTCACCAGGACGGGCGAGATCATCTTCCCCGACCGCACGCTCATGCTGTTCGCGCGCGACGTGCTGTCGCGCCAGCCCGGCGCCACCATCATCTACGACGTGAAGTGCACGGGGCACCTCAAGGGCCAGATCCTCGATGCCGGCGGCAGCCCGCTGATGTGGCGCACCGGCCACTCGCTGATCAAGAGCAAGATGCGCGAGACCGGCGCGGAACTCGCCGGCGAGATGAGCGGCCACTTCTTCTTCAAGGAGCGCTGGTACGGCTTCGACGACGGCATCTACGCCGGCGCCCGCCTGCTGGAGATCCTGGCCGGCGACCTGGAAGAGCGTACGCCGGAAGAGATCTTCGCCACCTGCCCCAAGGGCGTGTCCACGCCGGAGCTGAAGATCGAGATGCAGGAAGGCGAGCACTACAAGTTCATCGAGAAGTTCCGCCAGAGCGCCACCTTCGGCGACGCCGCGCTGACCACCATCGACGGTGTGCGCGCCGACTGGCCGGACGGCTGGGGCCTGGTGCGCCCGTCCAACACCACGCCGATCCTGGTGCTGCGCTTCGACGCCGACAACGACGCGGCGCTCAAGCGCATCCAGCAGGTGTTCCGCGAGCAGCTGCATGCGGTGGATCCGGCGCTGAAGCTGCCGTTCTGATCCGCGGGGCCTTGGCCCAGGCATAAAAAAACGCCACGCATCGCGTGGCGTTTTTCTTTGGGGCCGGCTTACTTCTTGTTCTGCGCGGCTTTCAGGTCGCGGTAGTGCTGCAGCTGGGTGGTCATCCGGGTGCTGGCCGCGTCGCGGGCGGCCTGCTGGCGGTCCAGCGCGGCGCGCTGGCCGGCCACCACGTTGCGCTGCTTGGCGATGCCGTCGTTGAGGAACTTCGGCACCGCCTGCTTGGCGCGCTCCATGTCGCCGGCGCGGGTGAGCAGGTCGGTCAGCGCCTTTTCCTGGCTGTGCAGGTTGATCTGGGTGGTGCGGATCTGCTGGTCGATATTGTCGATTTCCTGCTGCAGCGAGGCCTTGTAGTCGGCCTCGTTGGGGTAGGCGGCCAGCATCTGCGCGTCGTTGCGCGAGCGGTCCTGTGCCGCGCGCTGCTGCGCGGCCTGTTCCTCGGCGGCCTTGCGGGCGGCCTCGCGTTCCTCGGGATTGAGCTGGCGCTCGACGTGGCGCATGACCAGGCCGCGGTCGTTGACCACGTCGTAGCCGTACTTGATGGCTTCGCCGGTGAGGCTGTCGCTGTAGTGCGGCAGGCCCTGGCCGTCGCGCCACTTGTAGCGCATGCCGTTGGTGTTTTCCGTCTGCGCATGGGCGCAGGCGACCGCGATGACGGCGGCTAGGATCAGACTGGTTCGACGCATGGAATTCCCCCTGTGAATTGGGAGTATAGCCTTCGCCCCTGCATGGTCCGGCTCAGGCATGTTCGCGGATGTGACGCCGTTCGCCCCGTGGCCTCAGGCCGCCACGCCATAGCGTTCCCGATAGGCCATCAAGCGTTCGTATTCGTCCGCCAGCTCCGGCCGCTCGCCGGCGTAGGCCATCACGTCGCTGAGGCTGGTGATGGCGATCACCGGGATGCCGTAGTCGGCGGCCACCTCCTGGGCGGCGGACAGCGCGCCGGTGCCGCGCTCCTGGCGGTCCAGCGCGATCAGCACGCCGGCCGGCGTGGCGCCCTGCGCGCGGATCAGCGCCAGCGATTCGCGCACGGCAGTGCCTGCGGTCATCACGTCGTCCACGATCAGCACGCGCCCCTGCAGCGGCGCGCCGACCAGCACGCCGCCTTCGCCGTGGTCCTTGGCTTCCTTGCGGTTGTAGGCCCAGGGCAGGTCGCGGCCATGTTCGTCGGCCAGCGCGATGGCGGTGGCCGCGGCCAGCGGGATGCCCTTGTAGGCAGGGCCGAACAGCATGTCCACCGGCACGCCCGAGTTCACCAGGGCCGAGGCGTAGGCGCGGCCCAGGCGGGCCAGCGCGGCGCCGGAATCGATGCGGCCCATATTGAAGAAGTACGGGCTCTGGCGGCCGGATTTGAGCGTGAACTCGCCGAAGCGCAGCACGTCGCGCTGCAGGGTGAGTTCGATGAAGTCGCGCTGGTAGTCGTGCACGGCGGAGTTCTCGTCGGAAGCGGATTCAGGGCAAGGGGAGCCACATCAGATGCTGCGGCCCGGAACGCCCGCCATGGTACAGCTCACCGCTGTCCTCGAAGCCGGCGCGCCGGTACAGCGCCAGCGCGGGCAGGTTGCGGCAGTTGACGGTTAGCACCAGCAGGCGGGCTTCGGGATGGCGCGTGGCCAGGTCGGCGACCAGCGCGGGCACGGCGGCGGCGCCGAAGCCGCGTCCTTGCCAGTCGGCGCCGATGAAGAACGAGCGCAGGCCCAGCGCGGGTACGGCGTAGTCGCGCTCCGCGATAGTGCTGGCGTGCTGCTCGATCCGGTAGAAACCCACCGGCGTATGGCCGTGCAGGATCGCCATCGGAGTGCTGCCGTGGCATTGCTCGGCATCGGCCAGCGAGGCCTCGATCGGGCTGACGAAGGCGTACTGGTCGGGATGCACGCGCAGGGCCAGCACGGCGGGGCGGAACGCGGGCGCGACAGGCGCGACGCGGATGGCGGGCGATTCGGACATGGTTGCTATGATGGCGTATCCACCGAGGACCCCGCATGCGCATCGTCAGCCTGAACGCCAATGGCATCCGCTCCGCCGCCAACAAAGGCGTGTTCGACTGGTTGCGCAAGCAGAAGGCCGACGTGGTCTGCCTGCAGGAAACCAAGGCGCAGGAAGACCAGCTCAGCGACCCGATGTTCCGCCCCGACGGCCACCATTGCTTCTACCGCGACGCCAGCACCAAGAAGGGCTACAGCGGCGTGGCGATCTACGCCAGGCGCGAGCCGGACCAGGTGCTGACCTCGCTGGGCTGGGCGCCGTTCGACGACGAGGGGCGCTATATCGAGGCGCGCTTCGGCAACCTGAGCGTGGTGTCGCTGTACGTGCCTTCGGGTTCCTCCGGCGACGAACGCCAGCAGTTCAAGTTCCAGGTGATGGAGTGGATCACGCCGATCTTCCAGCAGTGGCTGGAGAGCGGCCGCGACTACGTCATCTGCGGCGACTGGAACATCGTGCACACCAAGGACGACATCAAGAACTGGAGCTCCAACCAGAAGAACTCCGGCTGCCTGCCCGAGGAGCGCGCCTGGCTGGACCTGCTGTTCAAGCAGCGCGGCTGGGTGGACAGCTTCCGCGCGATCAAGCCCGATGCGGTGGAATACACCTGGTGGTCCAACCGCGGCCGCGCGCGCGAGAACAACGTGGGTTGGCGCATCGACTACCAGGTGGTCACGCCCTCGCTGCGCCAGCGCCTGAAGAGCTGCTCGATCTACCGCGACGAGCGCTTCTCCGACCACGCGCCCTATACGGTCGACTATGCCGACTGAGCCGGCGGCGAAGCCCGGCGCGCAGTCGCCCAGGCGTCCGTCGGTGTGGCAGGCGTTTTCCCAGCCGGCCGCCTGGACCATGTGCCTGCTCGGCTTTTCCTCCGGCCTGCCGTTCCTGCTGGTGGCCGGCACCCTGGCTTACTGGCTGAAGGAAAACGGCGTCGAGCTGAAAGAAATCACCATGATCGCCAGCGCGGGCATGTTCTACGCGTTCAAGTTCGTGTGGGCGCCGCTGCTCGATCACTGGAAGCTGCCGCTGTTCCGCCGCCTGGGCCAGCGCCGCGGCTGGCTGCTGTTCTCGCAGCTGGTGGTGGCCGGCGGCCTGCTGGCGATGGCCGCGCTGACGCCGGCCAACCTGGGGCCATTCATTGCCGCCACCCTGGTGGTGGCGTTCTTCGGCGCCACCCAGGACATCGCGGTGGACGCCTACCGCATCGAGATCGCCTCGGTGGAGGCGCAGGGCGCGCTGGTGGCCACCTATGCGCTGGGTTATCGCATCGGCCTGATGGTCGCAGGCGCCCTAGCCACCATCATGGCCGACCATGTGCCATGGAGTTTGATCTACATGGTGATGGCGATGGGTATGGGTCTACCGATCCTGACTACGCTGCTGGCGCGTGAGCCAGACGTTGAGCGTACGGCGCCACGTAACTGGGGCGAGGCAATGCGCGAAGCGGTGATCGACCCGTTCGCGGACTTCTTCCGCCGTTACGGCTGGCTGTTGGCGGGTATAACGCTGGCGTTCATTCTCCTGTTCAAGATCCCTGAGCAGGCCACCATCGGCGGCGTGATGAGCCCGTTTTACTTAGATATGGGGTTCACCAAGACGCAGATCGGCACGATAAGCAAGATTTACGGCGTTTGGATTGGCATCCTGGGCGTCTTCATCGGCGGCGCCGCGGTGGCGCGCTGGGGCGCGTGGCGCACGCTGGGCGCCAGCATCGTGCTGTGCGGCGCCAGCAACCTGCTGTACCTGCTGGTGATCATGTATCCGGGCAACCTGCTGGTGCTGACCCTGGTGATCTCCGGCGAGAACCTGACGCTGGGCATCCTGGGACCGCCGACCGTGGCCTTCCTGTCCTCGCTGGTCAACCGTCAGCACACCGCCACGCAGTACGCGCTGCTCAGTTCCCTGGTGAACCTGCCGGGCAAGCTGCTGGGCTTCTTCGCCGGCGGCATCGCCACGGCCACCGGTTACGGCACTTACTTCGTGATCACCGTGATCGCGGTGCTGCCGGCCACCGCGCTGTTCCTGTACCTGTGGCCGCACTACCGCGCGGAAGAACGGGCCCGCGGCACCGGCTGACCGGGGCCCCGCAACTGCGATGGCGTTCGCCGCACGAGTGCGAACCTGACCACGGATTCCCCCGGATGGCCGACTTGCAAGCCGGCCGCCGCCTGTACACCATGATGCCGGTCAGGGGGCCCATGCGTGGACAGACGGAGTAGCGCCTGTGCCGGACATCGTGATTCGCCATATCGACAATCTCATGGCCGAGCGCATCAAGTCGCTGGCCAAGGACCGCCAGTGGTCGATCAATGACGTGGTGCTGCACGCACTGCGCCACGGATTGGGCATGGCGCCGAGCGGCAACGTGTTTGCCGAAACCATGCTCGACCCGGGCGAGCTGACCGTGCTCAGCGGCCAGTGGGATGCGCGCGAGAAAGCCGCCTTCCAGGAAGCCGTGCAGGCGCTGTCGATGGCGCAGCCCACCCAGCTGTCGCCGTCGCAGCTCGCTTTGTCCGAAGAGCCGCTGGGCGGCTAGGCCATTCGGAGCGGCGCGGGATAGACCGCGCCGAGCACGCGCGGGCCGCGTGCGCCCGTGACCGCGGGCAGGTTGCCGGGCCGTCCGAGCAGGCGCTGCCGGGCCAGCCAGGCGAAGGCGGTCGCCTCCAGGTAATCCGGATCCACCCCTTCTTCCGCCGTGCTGCGCACCCGGGCCGGGTCGAGCAGGGCCGCCAGGCGCCGCATCAGCGCGCCGTTATGCACGCCGCCGCCGCAGGCCAATACCTCTATGACATCCGGTGCGTGCCGCGCGATCGCCTCGGCCACGCTGCGGGCGGACAGTTCCAGCAAAGTGGCCTGCACCTCGGCCGGCGGCAGTTCGGCGACGCGCGCATGCCGATCGAGCCAGGCCAGGTGGAAGTGTTCGCGGCCGGTGCTCTTGGGCGCGGGAAGGGCGAAGTAGGGATCGGCCAGCAGCGCTGCCAGCAGCGGCGCATCGACCGTGCCGCTCAGCGCGAAGGCGCCATCGCGGTCGTAGGCCGTGCCGCGGTGGCGCAGGCACCAGGCATCCATCAAGCCGTTGGCCGGGCCGGTATCGAAGCCGAACACATGGCCGTCCGCGCGCAGCACCGTGATGTTGGCGATGCCGCCGAGATTGAGCACCACGCGGGTGCGCCCCGCCGCGCCCAGCAGCATGGCGTGCACGGCCGGCAGCAGGGGCGCGCCCTGGCCGCCGGCGGCGACGTCGGCGCGGCGGAAGTCGGCCACCACGTCGATGCCGCAGCGCTCGGCGATCACCGCAGGGTCGCCCACCTGCAGGGTGAAAGGATGTTCGCCCTGCGGCCGGTGGCGCAGCGTCTGGCCGTGCGAGCCGACCGCGCGCACGGCGCTGGCGGGCGTGCCGCTGTCGGCGAGCAGGCGCAGCGTGGCGTCGGCGAAGCATTGGCCGATGGCGACGTCGAGGCGGCCGTAGGCGTCGAGGTCCAGCCGCGTTTCGTCCTGCGCCACTGCCAGGATGCGCGCGCGCAGTTCCGCCGGCCACGGATGGACCAGGGCGGCGACGAGTTCGGGGCGGTCCTGTTCGAAGCGCACCAGCGCGGCGTCGATGCCGTCCGCGCTGGTGCCGGAAATCAGGCCGATATAAAGCGAGGGAGCTTCAGCCACGTGCAGCCGCGGCTCAGTCGTCGTTGCGCTTGGCGCCATCCACGCGGGCCAGCTTGACGTTGGCGTCCAGTGCCTTCAGGCGGGCCAGCTGCGGCTGCACCACCGTCGACTTGAACTTGGCCAGCTGCACGGCCGGCAGCGGCTCGGGCTTGGGCAAGGTGACCTTCTGCGGGTCGCGCTGCACGTCGTTGATGCGGAATTCGTAATGCAGGTGCGGGCCGGTGGCCAGGCCCGTCATGCCGACATAGCCGATCACCGAACCCTGGCTCACGCGCTGGCCCACGCGCTCGCTGGCGAACTTCGACATATGGCCGTAGGCGGTGCTGATCGAGCTGTTGTGCTGGATGATCACGAAGTTGCCGTAGCCGTTCATCCAGCCCTTGAACTTGATCACGCCGTCGCCCGCCGCATGGATCGGCGTGCCGGTGGGCGCGGCGTAGTCCACGCCCTTGTGCGCGCGCATCAGGCCCAGCACCGGGTGCATGCGCGCCGCGCTGAACTGCGAGGAGATGCGGGTGAAGTCGACCGGGATGCGCAGGAAGGATTTCTGGATCGGGCGGCCGTCCTCGCTGAACCAGCCGTAGGAGCCGTCATCCTTCTTGAAGCGGTACGCCGTGTAGCGCTCGCCCTGGTTGACGAATTCCGCGGCGACGATCTCGCCTTCGTGCAGGTAGGCGCCGTCGCGGTAGATGTCGTCGTAGATGACGGTGAAGGTGTCGCCTTCGCGCAGGTCCTGCACGAAGTCGACGTCGTATTTGAAGAGGTCGGCCAGCTTCAGCACCATCGCCGTGCTCATGCCGGCCTTGGCGCCGGCGGCGAACAGCGAGCTGTCGATGGTGCCGTGCACGACGTGCTCGCGGCGTTCCACTTCGCGCGCCTGCGCGGTCATGCTCGGCTTGCTGCCGTCGAAGCGGACGATGACGCGGCTGGCTTCGTCCTTGTCGAAGCGGATGCCGCGCAGGCCGCCGTCGCCGGACAGCAGGAAGTCGAACTCCTGGCCCGGGCGGATGTTGTGCAGCGCCTTGGCGGCGTCGCCGGCCTGGTCCATCACGTTCTGCAGGTCGGTGAGGCTGAGGCCCTGGCCCTGGAAGATGTCCGACAGCGTCTGGCCCGGCTGCACCTGCACGATGCGCCAGTCTTCCACCGTGGGCGTGCGCACCGTGGTCGGCAGCGCCTTGGGCAAGGCCAGCGGCATAAGGGCATGCGCGGAAGAAACCGGATCGGGCCGCATCGCGCTGGCCCAGGCGGGAATGATGAAGCCGGAAAGCGCGGTAAGCAGCAGGGCCGTGCCGGCGAGCATCCAGCGTTCGCGATGCCAGCGGATAGGCTCGGCCTCGCTGTGGTTGCTGAAGGACCAGTGCGAGAAGCGTTCGTAGAAGTGGGAGTGGCGTCGTTGCGCCTTGCGGCGAATAGCCTGTTTGCGCGCCGCGCGCGCGATCTTGTTCGCCTCTCCCATGCCCCGTGTGCCCCGCGGTACAAATTTATGTAATGCCGCGTACCATAACGGCCCTGTGCAAAGTGCGTCAACGCCTTTCCCATCAAGGGTTTGCGTGAATTTTCTGGTTAACGCACAATTAACCTCCCGACGTGATGGCCGTCGCTTCTCCGAGCCATTTCCCTGGACCATCAAACACCGGAATTGAGGACTACATGAGCGAGCTTGAGCAGGCGCTGGCCACCATCGCGCGCGGCGCCGACGAAATCATCAAGCAGGAGGATCTGGTCGAGCGGCTGAAGACCGGGCGTCCGCTGCGCATCAAGGCGGGCTTCGACCCGACCGCGCCGGACCTGCACCTGGGCCACACCGTGCTGCTCAACAAGATGCGGCAGTTCCAGGACCTAGGCCACCAGGTGATTTTCCTGATCGGCGACTTCACCGGCATGATCGGCGACCCGACCGGCAAGAACGTCACGCGCAAGCCGCTCACCCGCGAGGACGTGCTGCGCAACGCCGAGACCTACGCCGAGCAGGTCTACAAGGTGCTGGACCGCGACAAGACCGAGCTGCGCTTCAATTCCGAGTGGTTCGGCACGATGAGCGCGGCCGACATGATCCGCCTGGCCGCGCAGCACACCGTGGCGCGCATGCTGGAGCGCGACGACTTCGCCAAGCGCTATGCCGCGCAGCAGTCGATCGCCATCCACGAATTCCTCTACCCGCTGGTGCAGGGCTACGACTCGGTGGCGCTGCAGTGCGACGTGGAGCTGGGCGGCACCGACCAGAAGTTCAATCTGCTGATGGGGCGCGCGCTGCAGGAGCATCACGGGCAGCCGCCGCAGATCGTGCTGACCATGCCGCTGCTGGAAGGCCTGGACGGCGTACAGAAGATGTCCAAGTCGCTGGGCAACTACATCGGCATCAATGAGCCGGCCATCGACATCGTCACCAAGACGCTGAAGATCGGCGACGAGTTGATGTGGCGGTGGTTCGAGCTGCTGAGCTTCGAGGTGTCGCTCGAGGAGCTCGCTCGTATGAAGAGCGAAGTGGCCAGCGGCGCGCTCAACCCGCGCGACGCCAAGCTGCGCCTGGCGCGCGAGCTGGCGGCGCGCTTTCACGGCGCGGCCGCGGCGGAGCAGGCGATTGCCGGCTGGCATGCGGTGGTGCGCGGGGAGGGCGATACCAGCCTGCTGCCGCTGACCGAGATCGCCGTGCCGGCGGAAGGCCTGCGCCTGCCGGCGCTGCTGACCGCGGCGGGGCTGACGCCCAGCAATGCGGAAGCGAACCGCAAGCTCAAGGAGCGTGCGGTGCGCATCGATTCGGAAGTGGTGGAAGACGCCCAGCGCACGTTCGGCCCAGGCTTCGAAGGCGTGCTGCAGATCGGCAAGCGCAACTTCGCGCGCGTCGCCTTGAAGCTGGCTTGAGGCTCGCGCGGCGGCCGCCATGGCCGCCGCGCGGCGTTGCCGCGCATCGATCCATGAAAGAACAAGCGCTTACGAGAAATTTGAAAAAAACTTCACGAAATGGCTTGCCAGGCCGGTAGGCCCTCCCTATTATTCGCCTCCCCGCCGCGACGGCTTCCCCGCAACGGCAACAACGGCAGCAAGAAATTCTTCGCTGCAGGTGTTGACGGACCGGAAAGACGATGTAGAATGGGCGGCTCACCCGGGACGAAACGTCTCGGGGCGATTCGAAGAACGGA
>NZ_JAAZQJ010000009.1 GCF_012275375.1 Dyella sp. SG609
GCCATGGACATCTGGGAGGCCTTGCGCCAATGATGTTCGAGGCGGCTAACTCAAAATCCAGTAGCTAACCGTCTACGAAAGCGGGGGCGTACCAGTTTCCATTTCGACAAGGGGAGGAAACCAGCCTCGCCTTTTGTTCGAGTGTGACGTCACCGGACTGTAAGAGCTTGACCTTTCTACGGAGCATCTAATGACACAGCAACATATCGAGCTCGGCATGCAAACCGATGGCAAGGATGGCGACACAAATCGCGCCGCCTGGCAAAAAGCCGAGTCAAATTTCAATGAGCTCTATTCCGGCGCGTTGAGCACCCCGTCCTTCAAGAACCTTCTTGTCAACGGCGATTTCGACATCTGGCAACGCGGCAACAGCGGCTTTCCTACCACCGGTTATGCCTACACGGCCGATCGCTGGAAGATCCTTAGCCCTGGCTCGGCAATCATCGTCAGCCGCCAGCAGTTCGCGCCTGGGCAATCCGATATACCCAACAATCCGAGGTACTTCATCAGGAATGCGGTTACGTCGGTCGCGGGTGCGAACAACTGCTGCATACTTGCTCAGTTCATCGAAGACATCTTTCGATTGAGCGGCCAGACTGTCACCGTGTCCTTCTGGGCCAAGGCGGACGCCGCACGAAGAATTGGAGTCAGCCTGGATCAGAATCCGGGAAGCGGAGGAAGTCCTGGTGCGCAGGTTCAAGGAGCAGGACAGGCCGTGCAGCTATCGACGGCATGGCAAAGGTTTGTCCTGAACTTCACTCTCCCGTCGATCGCAGGCTTATCAATCGGCACGAGCGGAAACGACTCGACGTCGCTGAACTTCTGGCTGGATGCCGGCGGGAACTACAACGCTCGCTCGGGAAGCATCGGCCAGCAGTCCGGCGTATTTGACATAGCGCAAGTACAAGTTGAAGTTGGTCAGTATGCGACAAGCTTTGACAATCGCCCGGCAGGCTTCGAGCTCGACCTCTGCCAGCGCTACACTCGAATCGTCAACGGTGGCGGACTGACCGGCGTCACGCTCAGCCCGACCACCATTCTTTTCGCCGGCCAATGGCCCACCATGCGCGCGAACCCCACGGTCACCCTATTGAAGACCAGCTTCTCCGCAGCAACCTATGAACTCCTGGCCGGAGCGGCCTGGGTTGGGGGCTCCAATTGCGCGCTGTCCCAGCCGGGCGTCACCTCGCAAAGCATCGTCTCGGCAGTCAACGGATTCTCGGGGCTTACCTCCGGCCAACCCGTGCTCATCAATAACGTCGGCGCGAATATTCTCCTGCTTGACGCGGAACTCTGATCCCGCTGCAGAGCAGCCTGTTACCCGATGCGTCTCCAAAGCCGCTGCAAGCGGCTTTTTATTTGGACTACCCCAATGTCACAACAACACATCAACCTCGGCGCACAATCCGATGGCAAGGACGGCGACACCAACCGCCAGGCCTGGGAGAAGACCGAGCACAACTTCAACGACTTGTATGGCGGCGCCATGTCCGTGCAGGCGATGAAGAACAAACTGATCAACGGCAAACTCGACATATGGCAGGCTGGCGCCGCGGCAACGGCCACTTCGGTGAACGCGATCGCCTGGGGTCCGGATCGTTATCTCGGCCAGGCCTATAACGGCTCCGCGGGCACGGGCAGCTCGACGATCACGCTGAATCAGCAGGCCTTTGCCACGGGGCAGGACGTGGTGCCGGGCAATCCGAAGTGGTTCGCGCGCCTGCAAGCGACGGCAGTAGGCCCGCAGGGCGGCACGGGATCGATGATACGGGCGCTGCAGTACATCGAAGACGTGTCGACCCTAGCCGGCGGCATGGCCACTTTCTCCGTCTGGCTCAAGGCCGATTCGGCGCGCAATATCGGCTTCGCGCTTCATCAGTACTTTGGTACGGGCGGTTCCGCCGCAGTGGTCGCTGCCCAGACGACGTTTGCCGTCACGACGACCTGGCAGCGTTTCACCTTCACCTTCCCGGTGCCGTCTCTCGCCGGCAAGACCGTCGGCAACGACAGCAATCTCGCGCTCAGCCTCTATCTCTACAAGCAGGATAACTCGGACAATACGACGTTCGCGCCACTTGGCTCCTGGGCCACCGGCATCTATCTCGACTTCGCCATGATGCAGCTCGAAGCTGGCAGCATCGCCACGGATTTCGATGCTCGGCCGTTCGCCATCGAGGAGCTGCTGTGCAAGCGCTATTGCACGACGAGCCGGTCCCTCCTCATCGGCCGCTGGAGCTCCGCCACCAGCGTCCGCTTCTATAACGACTTTGAAGTGCCCATGCGGCGTGCGCCCAGTTGCTCGCTATTGCTCAGCGCGTTCCAGGCCGAGGCCACGCAGGTTGCGATCTATACGATCAACGGTGCGCAGCTCATTAACCTCCTGAGCGATAACCGGCGTTCTCTCATGGACGTCACTGGCACGATCAGTGGAGGCACGCCTTCGGCTGGCGCCATGGCACAGCTGAACCAGCCGCAGGTGTTTCTTTTTCGAGCCGAGTTCTGAAGCCGTGCGGTCATCTTCCTACGCCAGCTGATTCTCCGTCCGGGCGCTTCAGGCGCCCGATATCTTTTTGCCAGGAGTCGACATGGCCATTCAACTGATCAACCTCGGCACCCCGCCGAAGGGCGAGGACGGCGATACCAATCGCACCGCCCACAACAAGTGCAACGACAATTTCACCAATCTGGACAGCCGCGCCACTACCGCCCAAGCCGGCGCCGACAGTGCCAATCAGCTGGCCGGCACCGCCAAATCAACAGCCGACGCTGCCAAGGCCACCGCCGACCGGGCGCTGCCGAAGGCCAACCCGTTGTTCACCGGAAGCATCAGCAAGATCGGCGTGCCCAACGAATTCTGTTACTGCGTATCCAATACCGGCACCGACCGCGGCATCGGCGGATCGTGGGGAGAGTGGACGCAAGGCCGGACGCCAGCCATCCAGGTGGATGCGATGAGCAACGTGTCCGCCTATATGTTGGCCCGCTTCACTCGCTGGGGTGCGCGCCATCTGGCCGCTATCGACGCCTACGAAGGCGGATCGGGCAGCTCCGCGCCGCAGCTGCATTTTCACGTCGGTGGATCGCAGAATGCCTTCCAGTTCCTGGAGGGCGGCAATGCGGTCTTCGCCGGCACGTTGACGCAGAATTCGGATTATCGAATCAAGCAGGATGTCGTCGGCATCGATCCCGCCGCCGCCGCATCGAGCCTGCGGTCCGTCCGGCCGGTCGAGTATTCGGATAATCGCGAACCGCAGGACGCCCCACGCCGCGCCGGCATGATTGCCCACGAACTCGCGCAGTCGTTCCCCCTGCTCGTCGAGGGTGCGAAGGATGCGGTACGCCGATCGGTTCGCCTCGAAGGCGACACCACGCCTTATATGCCAGGGACGGAACCCGTCGACTATAAGCCACCGACGCAGGTCGAGTACGACGAGCCGGCACTTCAGAACGTCAACTACGTCGGCCTGGTGCCTTATCTCATCGCCGCATGGAAGCACACGGACGATCTTCTCCAGCAAGCCATCGCGCGTATTACCGCACTGGAGCAGCACCCCTCTGAGCCACCGGGCTGATCGTCGGCGCACTGGTATCGCCTCGCCGCTCCCGTTAGCTTGTGCACTCCCACACGGCGCCCGCTTCGATCCGGCGCCCGCTGCACAAGGACGTCGCATGAACCACCCCGCCCAGCGCTCCAACCTCCCCTGGCTCGCCGCCGTCACCGCCATGCTGATGGTGGTGGCGTGGCATTGCGTCACCTTCGGCCTGATGATGCTGCGCGCGCCGTCGGACAACGAACAGATCTTCACTTATCTGACGATGACGCTGAAGACGATCGGCGAAGGATTGCTGGTGCAGGGCGGGTTGGCGTTCCTGGTCGCCCAGTGGCACGGCGAGCGCCGTCAGGGATGGGCCTTCCAGCGGCCGCTGCTGCTGATGGCTGTGTTTGCCGGAAGCTTGCTGGGCTGGGACATCGTGATCATGGTGCTGTACCAGGGCATGTTCATGCTGTTCGGCACGGCGATGATGGGGCATGGCTTGCAGACCGGCATCTTCGCTTTCGGCCTGGCGCTGGACGTCGTGGTCATCGCATCGTCGTGGTGGCTGGCCTTGCTGGTCTGCCGAAAGGACAGGATCGCCATGCCGCCGCCGGCGGGCCAGCGCACGCGTGCGGCGGGCCTCGCCGGATGGATGCAGGCGACGGCGGTGGTCGTGGGCATGGCGCTGCTGTATCCGTTGGTCAACGCGTACGACGCCTATTCGCCGGTGATCGTGATAAGCACCTGGATCGGCGCAGTGCTGGCCGGCGCGCTCGCCTTCGGTGGCGCATGGCTTGGCTTGCCGCGCAACCTGTCGCTGGTGCGGGTGGGCCGGCTGTTGAGCGCGAGCGTGCTTGCGTTCGTGTGTGCTTATCTGCTGCTGGCCGGTGTTGGCGTCGTGGTGGCGCTGCTGATCTTCGGCGGCAGCGGCCACGTGGACGACGTAATCGCCATCGCGATCCTGGTCGCTCTTGGCCTGATCCCGCTGCTGGGCATGCTCGGCTTCCAGTGGCTGTGGACGCGCGTGCTCTATACAAAGGTGCGGCGCGCAGCGAACTAGCCCTCCGGCTAGCTTTTCATCCCGTCAAGCGGCCTTCCGGCTTCGTCCGGAACGGGCCGCTTTGCCGTGCCTGTGGCATGGCCATCCCAACCTCTTGCCGCCCACGGGCAATCTCACAGGAATCGCCATCCATGGCACAGCAGCACATCAACCTCGGCACCCAATCCGACGGCAAGGACGGCGACACCAACCGCGTTGCCTGGCAGAAGACCGAAGCCAACTTCAACGAGCTTTACGGCGGCGCGCTCAACGTCGCCACTTTCAAGAACCGCATCGTCAACGGCAGCTTCGATATCTGGCAGCGGGGCACCAGTTTCTCGTCGACGGGTTACTGCGCCGACCGATTCCTGGTGCAGCAGACCGGGACCACGATCAATGCCACGCGGCAGGCGTTTGCGATCGGCCAGTCCGCGGTGCCCGACAATCCGGCGTACTTCATGCGCTGCGCCGTCAGCTCCGTCGCCGGAGCAGGCAATGCCTGCTATCTGGCGCAGCGCATCGAAAGCGTGGCCTCGCTCGCCGGCAAGCGGGTAACCGTGTCGTTCTACGCCAAGGCCGATGCCGCCAGGAAGATCGCGCTCGAAGCCACGCAATATTTCGGCAGCGGCGGGCCGGCTTCCATCAATGCCATCGGAGTCACCAGCTTCAACGTGACCGGCGACTGGCAGAGGTTCTCCGCGACCTTCGACGTTCCCGCGCTGGTCAATACCGCCATGGGCCCGTACGGTGACGATTTCCTGCAGATCGCACTGTGGATGGATGCGGGCGGCAACTACAGCGGCCGGACGAATACGCTGGGCCAGCAATCCGGCACGTTCGACTTCGCTCAGGTACAGCTGGAGATCGGTGGCGCCGCGACGTCCTTCGACGTGCGCCCCAAGGCGATCGAACAGCAGCTGTGCAACCGCTATTGCTATGCCTTCAACGCAGCGATCGGCACGGGCATTGGGGTAGGCACGCAGCACAACGCCACCAGCACCTTCGTCCCGCTGCCGCTTCCCACGGCCATGCGTGCCTCGCCGTCGATGCGCAATCTCGGATCGCCTATTCGCTGGGTGGGTGCAGCTTCCAATACGAGCGACCCCGCGCTGGGCGTGATCAATCAGGGGCTGGTATGCCTGATTTTCACGGTGTCCGGCGGCGCGCAATGGTCCAGCGGCTATGCGGCTTCGTCGGGCGGTCCGCTTTATCTGTTGACGGAAGCGGAGTTGTAACGGCCGAGGGACTGCGCGATTAAATCAGCCGCTCCGCCTCCAACTCACTCTTGAGATACGCATAGTAAATCGGCGCCGCCACCAACCCCGGCAGCCCGAATGCCGCCTCCACCAGCAACATCGCCACCAGCAGCTCCCACGCACGCGAACGGATCTGCGTCCCGACGATGCGCGCGTTGAGGAAGTATTCCAGCTTGTGGATCAGGATCAGGAAACCCAGCGCCGCCACACCCACGCCCAGCGATACCGACAGGCCGGCGATGGTGATGGCGGTGTTGGAGATCAGGTTGCCGATCACCGGCAGCAGGCCGACGATGAAGGTGAGCACCACCAGGGTCTTGGCCAGCGGGATGTGATAGCCCATCAAGGGCATCACGCCGAGCAGGAAGATCGCGGTGAACACCGTGTTGATCAGCGAGATCTTGATCTGCGCGAACACGATGTTGTGGAAGGCCTCGGCCAGGCGCTGGCAGCGCAGGCCGAGCGCGGCGGCCAGCGGGCCGACCTGGTGCGCGGGGCGCGTGCGGCTGAGCGCGACGATGCCGCCCAGCACCATGCCGATGATGATGTGCACCAGCACGCGGGCGGTTTCCTTGCCCAGCGACTGCAGGCTTACCGAGTGCTTGTGGGTGAGTTCCAGCGCCATCACGCGCAGCTCGTCCACGCTGTCCGGCAGCCAGCCCACCACGGCGGCGGGCAGCTGCTGGCGGGCTTTTTCCACCAGCGGCATCAGCTGGTCCTGCCACAGCAGTTCCGGGTTGCCCAGCTCGGTGCGGAAGAAGCTCAGCGCGCCGAGAATCAGCAGGATCAACAGGCCGACCACGATCACCGCCAGCAGCGCCACCACCAGCACGCGCGCGCGGTCGCCGGGGATGCGCTTGCCGAGCAGCGGCGCGCTCGATTGCACGATCTCGTACACCAGCAACCCGGCGAACAGCGCCGGCAGCAGGCGCAGGCACAGCACCAGCAGCAGGGCGGCGCCGGCCAGCACATAGGTGGTGATGCGGATCGGCAGGCTGGGCTGGCGAGGCTGGGGCAGGCTGGTTTCCATGCGGGCTTGGGGCAGTCCAGGGAGCCCGCAGTCTGTCAGCAGCGCATGGCGGTCGCCACCCCGGGAAGGCAGGGGTGGGAGCGTGGCTTCAGGAAAGCCGGCAGGGTCTTTCCCCTGGCGTAAACTGCGGCGATTCTGTCCGCTCGCTTTATCTACAGGGAAAACCATGCGTATTCGTCTGACGGCGTCCTGCGCCGCCCTTGCCCTGCTCGCCGGCTGCTCGGCTCAGCATGCCGCCAAGCCCTCCGATGTTGCGCCAGCCACGCAGGCGGCGGCCGCCAGGCCCGCCGCCGACGACAACCTCAACGCCGTGGCCTGGTCGCAAAGCGCGATCGAGCACGACCTGATCTACCTGCAGACCTACCGCGACGCCCAGGCCCGCCTGCCGGCCGCGCTGAAGGACAGGAGCTGGGACGCGCTGAGCAAGGAAGACCGCGCCGCGCCGCTGAAGAACCAGAAGCCCGCGGTGGTGCTGGATATCGACGAGACCGTGCTGGACAACTCGCCCTACCAGGCGCGCCTGATCCGCAGCGGCGGCGAATTCAACGAGGCCGACTGGGCCGCCTGGTGCAAGGAGCAGAAAGCGCGCGCCCTGCCGGGCGTGGTGGAGTTCACCCAGTTCGCTGCCAAGCATGGTGTGGCCGTGATCTATATCTCCAACCGCGCCAAGGATCTGGACGAAGCGACCCTGGGCAATCTGCGCAAGGCGGGCCTGCCGGTGTCCGGCCCGGAAGCCTTCCTGGGCCTGGGCACCTTCGTGCAGGACTGCGAGCAGATCGGCACCGAAAAGGGCTGCCGCCGTCAGCAGATCAGCAAGAAATATCGGGTTTTGATGCAATTTGGCGACCAGATCGGCGATTTTGTCACCGTGCTGGCCAACAACGCCGAGGGCCGCAGCAAGGCCATGGCGCCGTATCTGAACTGGGTCGGCACGCGTTGGTTCGTGCTGCCGAACGCCACCTATGGCTCCTGGGAGCCGGCCCTGTTCAACAACGACTGGTCCGCCCCGCGCGAAGAGCGGCATCGCCTGAAAGTCAACGCCTTGCGCGTGGACTGAGATTCTCGATCACGAACAATCAATAACTTAGCGCACCTAACGAAAGTGTTGCCTTAGCTTTCAGGATGCGGTTAAGATCGCCGCGCCGACCCTGCTGCTGACCACAGATTCTGCGGGCAAGGCCATTTCCCTTCCGGCTCTGCCGGATTACCCCGCGAGGCCCAACGCCCGCGGGGTTTTCTTTTGCGCGGTTCACGGATCGTGAACGGCGCAGCGGATTTGGCACCCTCTGCCCTTGTCTCGCCGAAGCGGGCGCCCTTACGCTCCGCCGCTCATCGCCCTGCCCGCCTGGTCCTACCCACCGACGGTGCGGCGATCCACTCCGCGAGATCCCTCCCATGCGTCATCGTCCGCTCCGTCTTCTACTGCCCGGGCTGCTGGCCGTGGCCGCATTGGCGGCCTGCCATGACAAGGACAAGCAGAAGGAAGCCGAACTCACCGGCGGCGCCACGCCGGAGGCGGCGATCCAGGACGAAGTGAAGCTGATCCGCGCCGGCGACTTCGCCGGCTTCTGGAAGCACTCCCTGCCCGCGGCCGACTACGCCACCCTGCGCGCCGACTGGCCGCGCGAGCACGCCGTCGAACCGCCCAGCGCGGAGGACCGCGCGCAGTTCGAGGCGAAGATGAAGGAGCTCACCGAACCCGGCGCCGAGGACAAGCTCTATGCGGAAGCCAGGCCCAAGCTCGCCCAGCTGCAGCAGCAGTACAGCGACCAGCTGCCGGTGATGCTCGGCATCGGCCAGGGCATCGCGCGTACCGCGATCGATCAAAGCCACGCCATGACGGCGGTGCAGAAGAAGCAGGCCAACGACGTGCTCGACGTGGTGGTGCCCTGGGCACAGCAGCAGTCGTGGTTCGACCAGGCCAAGGCCAGGCAGGCGATCGCCACCCTGGTAGCCACCGCGCGCAAGCTCGACATCAAACATGCCGACCAGCTGCGGGCGCTGGATTTCGACACCGCGATGCAGAAGTACAGCACCGGCTATCTCGGCCTGCGCGACGTGCTGGCCATCTACGGCCTGTCGCTGGACCAGGCGCTGGATTCGGTGAAGGTGACCACGCTGGAAAACGCCTACGGCTATGCGCGGGTGAAGATCGACTACGTGCTGCTGGGCAAGCCGCTCAGCACCGAGTCCACCCTGATGCAGCAGGACGGCCGCTGGTACAGCGAAGACCTGCTGAAGAACGTGCGCGATGCGCATCAGCGCCTGAGCACGCCCGCCGTCGCGGCGAGTGCGCCGATGCCGGCAGCTGCGGCCAGCACGCATGCGGCCACCGCGCCGGCGACCGCACCGCCCAAGCGTTAAGAGCTCGTTGCCCCAAACCCCGCCTACCGGAACGGGCGGGTTCACCCGGTACAATGCGCGGATGCTGAACATGTCGACCGCGGAACTTCCCGCCCGCAGCCGTGCGCCCTGGTGGTTCAACCTGGCCGGGCAATTGCTCGAACCCTGGTTGCGCCTGCGGCGCGACCCGGCCGAACCCGCGACCCTGCTCAAGCCCGGCCTGCCGGTGTGCTACGTGGTGGAACGCGATGGTTTCTCCGACGCGCTGATCCTGGAACGCGCCTGCCGCGAAGCCGGCCTGCCCAGCCCCATGCAGCCGCTGCAGGGCACGCGCCGCCGCCGCTCGATGTTCGCGCTGGTGCGCCGTGACGGCTGGCTGTTCGGCCGCAACCGCCACCGTGCGCCCACCGAAACGCTGAGCCAGCTGGTGCGCACGCTGGAGGCCGACCCGGAGCGCGACATCCAGATCGTGCCGGTGTCCATCTATGTGGGCCGCGCGCCGAACCGCGAGTCCGGCTGGTTCAGCGTGCTGTTCTCCGAGAACTGGGTGATGGTCGGCCGCTTCCGCCGCCTGATCGCGCTGCTGCTCAACGGCCGCGACACCGTGGTGCATTTCTCCACGCCCGTGTCGCTGCGCTCGGTGATGACCGAAGCGGGCGACATCCAGCAGCCGGAGCGTTTCGCGCGCAAGATCGCCCGCGTGCTGCGCACGCATTTCCGGCGCATCCGCGCGGCCGTGATCGGACCCGACCTTTCGCACCGCCGCACCGTGGTCGATTCCGTGCTCAATGCGGAACCGGTCCGCGACGCCATCGCCGCCACCGCTGCGCGCGAGAACATCAGCCCCGCCAAGGCCTGGCGCAAGGCGCACGACATGGCGATGGAAGTCGCCGCCGACTACTCGCACCCGGTGGTGCGCTCGGTGTCGTTCCTGCTCTCCAATTTCTGGAACAAGCTGTACGACGGCATCGCCATGCATCACTTCGACAAGGTCCGCGCCGCCGCGCCGGGCCACGAAGTGGTGTACGTGCCCTGCCACCGCAGCCATGCCGACTACCTGCTGCTGAGCTATCAGCTGCACCAGGCCGGCGTGGTGGTGCCGCACATCGCCGCGGGCGTGAACCTCAACCTGCCGGTGATCGGCCCGCTGCTGCGCCGCGGCGGCGCGTTCTTCCTGCGCCGCAGCTTCAAGGGCAATGCGCTGTACTCGGTGGTGTTCAACGAATACCTGGCGCAGCTGATCGACCGCGGCGTGCCGATCGAATACTTCATCGAAGGCGGCCGCTCCCGCACCGGCCGCCTGCTGGCGCCGCGCGCCGGCATGCTGGTGATGACCGTGCGCGCCTTCCTGCGCGCGCCGCGCCGCCCGGTGCTGTTCCAGCCGGTGTACATCGGCTACGAGAAGCTGATGGAAGGCAAGAGCTACGTCGGCGAGCTGTCCGGCAAGGCCAAGGAAAAGGAATCGCTGATCGGCCTGCTGCGCGGCCTGAAAGTGCTGCGCCAGCGCTACGGCCACGTCGCGCTCAACTTCGGCGAACCGATCGAGCTCAATCCGCTGCTCGACGCCGCCAGTCCCGACTGGCGCACCGCCGGCGGCGATCCGGACGTCAAGCCGGAATGGCTCAACGGCCTGGTCGACGACCTGGCCGAGAAGATCCACGTCAACATCAATCGCGCCGCCGACGTCAATCCGATCAACCTGCTGGCGCTGGCCCTGCTGGCCACGCCCAAGCACGCGATGGCGGAGAACGACCTGCTCGCCCAGCTGGAGCTGATGAAGGCGCTGCTGGAAGAGTTGCCCTATTCCGACCGCATGACCCTCACCCCGATGGACCCGGCCGGCATCATCGCCTACGGCGAACAGATGGGCTGGATCAGCCGCGTGCGCCATCCGCTCGGCGACGTGCTGATGACCGAGGGCGAGCAGGCGGTGCTGCTCAGCTACTTCCGCAACAACGTGCTGCACCTGATGGCCACTGCCGCATGGGTGGCCTGCTGCTTCCTCAACAATCGCCGCATGACGCGCGCCTCGGTGCTGCGCCTGGGCCGCATCATCTATCCCTTCATCCAGGGCGAGCTGTTCCTGCCGTGGGATACGGACGGCTTCGGCCAGCAGGTGCAGGCCACCATCGATTTCTTCGTGCGCCGCGGCCTGCTGGAAGCCACCAGCGAAGGCCGCGTGCTGGAACGCGGCCCCGGCCAGGACGATGCCGCCTACCAATTGCGCGCCATCGCGCGCAGCCTGATCCAGGCCTTCGAGCGCTACTACATCACCATCGCCGCGCTGGTGAAGAACGGCCCGCACGTGCTCACGCCGGCGGAGCTGGAGAACGCCTGCACGCTCACCGCGCAGCGCCTGGCCCTGCTCAACGAGCTGTCCGCGCCGGAGTTCTTCGACAAGGCGCTGTTCCGCGGCTTTATCCAGAAGCTGCGCGAGAGCCGCATCATCTGGACCGACGAAGGCGGCAAGCTCGATTACGACACCGCGCTGGAAGTGATGGTGCGCGATGCGCGCGTGATCCTTGCGCGCGAAGTGCGCCATTCCATTCTCAAGATGACGCCCGGCGGCGACAGCGAGAAGGACGAGCAGCGTCCCGCGCCGCTGGCCGAAGAAGCCGTACAGACGGCCGAACCGCCGGCCGCCGGGCCGCCCGCGGCCGACGAGCCGACCACCAGCGAAACCCTGCACGAGCGCCACGTCGACACGGAACGGCACGAGCACCACAAGCCGCAGCCATAAGCGGATGGCGGCGGGCCTCCGGTCCGCCTAGGATGCGGCTTCCGCCAAGGAGGTCGCCATGCACGCCCGTCTCGCCTTCGCAGTCGCCGCCGTCGCCATGCTTCCGCTGACCGTGCGGGCGCAGGAAGCTCCGCCAGCCGGCGGCCACGACCTCAGCGTGCTGCGCTGCGCGCGGCTGTTCGATCCGGCGGCGGGCAAGATGCTCGGCCAGTCCACGCTGATCGTCGAGGACGGCCGCATCAAGGAAATCCGCAGCGGCGCGGTCGACCCCGAGCCGTATCGCCAGGCCGCCGCGGGCCGGCGCTTCGCCTACGTCGATACTGGCGACAGCACCTGCCTGCCCGGCCTGATCGACTCGCACACCCACCTCACCTCCGAAACCAGCCCCACCGGCTTCACCGACCAGTTCCGCTGGAACGTCGCCGACTACGCCGTGCGCTCCACCGTCTATGCGCGGCGCACCCTGCTGGCCGGCTTCACCACAGTGCGCAACCTGGGCGACGGCCAGAACGAATCGATCGCGCTGCGCAATGCCATCAATGCCGGCGTGGTGGTGGGCCCGCGCATCTTCACCGCCGGCAAGCCGATCGGCTCCACCGGCGGCCATGCCGACCCCACCGACGGCTACCGCATGGACCTTGCCGGCGACCCGGGCATCAAGGACGGCATCGTCAACAGCCCGGAAGACGCCGTCAAAGCCGTGCGCCAGCATTACAAGGACGGCGTGGACCTGCTGAAGATCATGCCCTCCGGCGGCGTGCTGGACGAAAGCGCCAGCGTGGACAACGCGCAGATGACCATCGAGGAGATCAAGGCCGTGGTCACCGCCGCGCACGACTATGGCTACACCGTCGCCGCACACGCGCACGGCGCCGAGGCGATCCGCCGCGCGGTGCTGGCCGGCGTCGACTCGATCGAGCACGGCACCTTCATGAACGACGAGGACATGCAGCTGATGAAGCAGCACGGCACCTGGTACGTGCCCACCATCACCGCCGGCAAGTACGTGCAGCAGATGGCTGGAAAGCCCGGCTACTACCCGCCCCAGGTGGCGGCCAAGGCGAAGCAGGTCGGGCCGATCATCCAGGCCACCGCGGGCAAGGCGTACAAGGCCGGGGTGAAGATCGCCTTCGGCACCGATGCCGCGGTCTATCCGCACGGCCAGAACGCGCGCGAATTCCAGTACATGGTCGAGGCCGGCATTCCGCCCGTGGCGGCGCTGCAGGCGGCAACCACCCACGCGGCCGAGCTGCTGCACAAGTCGGACGAACTGGGCCAGATCGCCCCGGGCCGCCATGCGGACGTTATCGCGGTACCCGGCAATCCACTGGACGACATCAAGGCCATGCAGCAGGTGAGCTTCGTGATGAAGGACGGGGTGATCTACAAGATGGACGGCAACGTTTTCGAGCCCTGAGACACCGGCCGGGGCGCCGGAACAGGCCATCCTGTAGCATATGCCCATGAGCGAACAGCAGCCCAAGACCACCCATTTCGGTTTCCGCGACGTCCCGGTCGGCGACAAGCAGAAGCTTGTCGGCCGCGTCTTCACCTCGGTGGCCGGCAGCTACGACCTGATGAACGACCTGATGTCGTTCGGCGTGCACCGCCTGTGGAAGCGCCATTTCGTGGCAATCAGCGGCGTGCGCAAGGGCGACCGCGTGCTGGACCTGGCCGGCGGCACCGGCGACATCGCCGCGCTGCTCAAGCCGGTGGTCGGCGCCGAGGGCGAGGTGGTGGTGGGCGACATCAACGCCGCCATGCTTACGGTCGGCCGCGACCGCCTCACCGACCGCGGCCTGGTCGGCGGCCTGCGCTGGGCCCAGCTCAACGCCGAATGCCTGCCGTTCCCGGACAACAGCTTCGATGCGGTGACCATGGCCTTCGGCCTGCGCAACGTCACCGACAAGGACAAGGCCCTGGCCGACATCTGCCGCGTGCTCAAGCCCGGCAGCCGTGCGCTGGTGCTGGAATTCTCCAAGGTGCAGAGCGAGCTGTTCGGCAAGCTGTACGACTTCCACTCGTTCAAGGTGCTGCCGAAGCTGGGCCAGCTGTTTGCGGGCGACGCCGACAGCTACCAGTACCTGGCCGAATCCATCCGCAAGCATCCGGACCAGCAGACGCTCAAGGGCATGATGGAGCGCGCCGGTTTCGGCAAGGTCGAGGTGCGCAACCTCACCAACGGGATCGTGGCGATCCATAAGGCCTACAAGCTGTAAGCCCCCGCGCGCGCTCAGGCGATGCCGGCCGCCATGCGCTTGCGCTGGCGCTTGTCCGCATACATGGCCGCATCGGCCTGCGCGATCAGGGCTTCGGCGTCGTGCGCATCGCGCGTGGCGACGATCATGCCGATGCTGGGGCCGGCATAGTCGATCGCCGCACCGGCCAGTCCGAAGTGCCCCGACGTGGCGAGCTGCAGGCGCGCACGCATCGCCATCGCGGCGACCTCGGCATCGCTGTCATGCGGCGTGTGCGACAGCACCACGAATTCGTCGCCGCCCAGGCGCGCCACGAAATCCCCGGCGCGCAGGGCGCTCTGCAGGCGCCCGCCGATCGCGGCGAGGAACTGGTCGCCGACCTCGTGGCCGTAGCAGTCGTTGATCGCCTTGAACTTGTCGAGGTCGACGAAGGCCACCGCCAGCGCGCCGCCCTCGCGTCCCAGCGCGGCCAGCCGGCGCCGCATCTCGTCCATCAGCGCGCGGCGGTTAGGCAGATGGGTGGTGGCATCGGTCAGGGCGCTGACCGCCAGCGAATCGTTGGCCTGGCGCAAGGCGTGCACCAGCCGCTCGCGCTCGATCTGCTGGCCGATCAGGCGCGAGAACATGTAGAGAATCTTTTCCGCGCCATCGGCCAGCGGCTTGCGCTCGCCGCTGGCGGCGCAGAGCGTGCCGTACAGCGTGCCGTCCTCGATGCGCACCGGCGTGCTGGTGTAGGTGGCGATGCCCAGCGCCATCGCGGCTTCGGAGTCGGCCCAGCAGTTGGCCACGTCGTCGGTGTAAAGACGGCCTTCCTCCAGCGCGCGCTTGCACAGGGTGCCTTCCCAGGGCACTTCCAGGCCCTCCGGAATCTGCAGGCGCAAGGTATTGCGCGCGTACACCACGTGCTGCACGCCCGCCGTAGTGTCGATCCGCGTGAGGTAGGTGGATTCCAGGCCGGTCACCGCCTGCAGAAGTTCCAGCAGCGGACGGACCAGTTCCTCCAGCGATTGCGCGCCGGTAACGGAATCCGCAAGCACACTGACGAAATCGATGGATGCGTAGCTCATGGGGAGCGGCGATAACTTGCGGCGACGACTCTCATCGCATGGCTTCTGTCACAAAGGAAGGGCGGCCGCCGGTGACCATAAAACGCGCCGCCGTGTCTTGCAACGGCGGTGAGCGCGAACGGATTCACATCGACGACAGCCAGCCCTTACGGATTCGCCGGTGCGGGCAAGTCGCCGCGCAGCTCGCGCCGCATCGCAAACAGCGCCGCCATCCACAGCCCCACGCAAGCCATGAACACCGCAAACGCATTGCCCATCGGCTGCGGCATGCACATGCCCAGGATCGAGGTGAACACCAGCGCCGCGCCGAGCACGTAGAACTGCCGGAACGGAATGCCATACGCCATCGGCAGGAAGTGCAGGCCGGCGACCAGCGCAATCGCCGCGAGCTTCAGTTCCGGATGACCGAGGTTATTGGCCACGTTGATCGCGATCAGGATGCCGACGCCCTCGCCGATGGTGGCCCACTGCACCACCTTCTCGGCACGCTGCGTGAGCTTGCGGATCTGCCCTTCCCTGGAAATGGCCCGATGCACGCTGCGCGCATACACCGCGAACGCCGCAAACACCGCTACCGGTATCGCCAGGTACGGACTGCGCGCGCTGTCGAGCTGGACGATGCCGGCGACGGCGAACACCGTGCCCCAGAAACTCATGATCATCGCGCCCCAAAAGCCCATGCCGCCTTCCCCTTCCTGGTGATTGTCGATCGAACGATGGCTGCCATCGGCTGCGCGAAGCCGGCGTGGCTCGCGCAGTGACGGTTGATCTGCAGATGTTCCCCTTGGCTCTGCGGCCTTGGCAGCGATGGCGCTGCCACTGGGTGGAGAGGTCCAGCTTCACCATGCGCCATGGCGGCCCACAACAGAAAGCCTGCGACTTACGCGGAGCATTCGCTTCGGGCAGGGCCGCCGCATCGGTGATGCTGCGTATCTCATCATGCCGGCGGGACGCGCCCCAATCGCCGGCGTCATCGGGAAGATATGACAGGCGTCAGGACGCCGGTTGGTGCGTGCCTGTTCAGATCGCACCGGGCTCCGGTTCGTAGTCGCCGCCGGCCGGATCGGCCAGCCACGCGTATCCCGCATGGGCCAGCGCATCGGCAATGAAAGCCTCGCCTTGCGGCGTATCGAGTGCGATGACCTGGATCAGCGACCAGTCCTCGCGCTGAAACGGCGGCTCGTAAAGCAGATAGACCACGGCATGCGGCGCCTGGATCGACGGCCAGCTCAGCCCGCCATGCTCGAAGCCCGCCGCCCGCACCTGCTCGTAGACGGCCAGCGCCGCCGCGTGGGTATCGCGATGGTCGGCGGTACTGATCAGCTCGCGCCAGCGCGCCTCGCGCCACGAATCCGGGTCCGGCACCACGATGCGCCGATCCGGCAGCCCCAAGGGAATGATCTCCAATGGACGGCGCAGCTCCACCAGCGCAAGGCACTGCCCCCGTAATTTGTGCCGAGGAAGATAGACCTGGCGCTTCGGATAGATGGCGGCATGGCGCAGCAGCGCCTCGAACAGCGCACCCGCCGACGTGGTTGCCGCGTAGAACATGCCTAGCGCCGGGGCCCTGGCCACCAGCGCCGGTTGAATGGCCATGCGCGCGGTGGAGCGCGGATTCGCGCTCAGCGGATCGACCGGACTGCCGTCCTGCAGCCGCGCCGGATGCACGCGCGCATAGATCGTCGCGGGCATCGTGTCGAAAGCGATCCGCTCGAGCAGTGCGTCCTCACCATGCGTCATGCGTGTCCGCCCCCGTCATGGCGCGAGCGGCCTCGATCACTGCGGCGGGCTCGGTGGCGAAGACGTCCGCGGGCGCACGCGCCGCGCCGTTCGCGCCGGCGAGAGCCAGCGTCGGGCCATGCAGCCAGAAGGCGCGGCGCCAGCCGCCCTTGTCCGCTTCGGGGGTGAAGTCCGGATTCGCCGACAAGGCGGCCAGCAGCTCCTTGACGAAGGGCCGGATCGCGCCGGTCTCGTCGAACTGGAACGTCGGATGGCGGAACGTGCGCTCGTTGGCGGACCAGACGCCGAACAGCTCGCCGCGGTCGCGGCGGTCCTTCGCCCACTGGCCCTTGTTGCCGGCCTTGCTGCCATGGCTTTCGCCGACCTCCGCCGAGGTCGGCCAGCCCAGGCCGAGCAGCTGGTCGCGCAGCGCGGCCGAAGCCTGGACGGGTGTCCGCGCCGGTGCGCTGATCGCGACAGGGCTGGTTTCGGCTTCGGTGGCTGTCGTGGCACGGAAGCTCCGGCTGAAACCTTCGAACAGCGAACGCAGCGTGGCGCTGGGATCGTACTGTTCGATCTCGAACAGCACGCCGGACGACGAGCCGGCCTGATCCGCACGCTTCAGCATGCGGCTTGCCCGCTCCGCAAGCTCGGTGGCGCGCACTTCCTGCACGGCCTGGTCGGCGAACAGTTCGAAGTAGCGGACTGCCTGCGGGCTCCTGTCCTGGCGAAGCCTGGGCGACTTGCCGGCGGCTGCCGGCTGATCGAACGCGTCCATGCGGCGGGTGGCCTCCAGCAGCTTTCTGGCCAGCTTCTCCAGCTCGGCGATCTCGGTCCTGCTCAACCAGTCGGCATCGCTGTCGGGGCGGAACACGCGGAGCACGCCTTTGGAGTCCGGCCTGCCGAGACCTGGCGACGCGGCTCCCGCGGAGCGGATGAAGGATGCCAGCGGACGGCTGCCGAAACGAATGTCGCCATCGGCCGGAATTTCCATGATCGCCACGTGGCCATGGATGCTCATGTCGCGTCTCCTTCCAGCCATGGGGTACACGGCCGCATAAGCATGGTGCCCCATCTTATTCTCCTTATCAAGCTTATCCTGCATGAATCCCTCGGCCCCCATCTTAGGGCGGCCGGGCACGGCAAGGAATCACGAACACTCCCAAATATCGATGAAATTCATTGAGATAGATCGCACCGGCTCGTACACGTCTGAGCCATGGCTGCCCGAAGGCCCGCTTCGCTAGACAACGCCCCCGCTCTCCCGCAGCATCCCGCCCGATCCAGGGGAGCCGCACCGCATGAGCAACAACGCCTCGCAACTCGAACGCCTCACTTTCTTTTCCGACGCCGTCTTCGCCATCGCCATCACCCTGCTGATCATCGAGGTGCACGTGCCGCACGTGGGCGCCATCGACGATGCGTCGTACTGGCAGGCGCTGGGCGAGCTGCGCGGGAGCCTGCTGGGTTTCATGCTGAGCTTCCTGGTGATCGGCCTGTTGTGGATGGCGCATCACCGCGTATTCGGACTGCTGCACGACTACAGCCCGAAGATCATGTGGCCGAACCTGCTGTTGCTGATGACGGTGGCCTTCATGCCCTTTGCCACCGCCTTGATGAGTTCCAACCCGCGGGCGCGCGTGCCGGAGCTGATTTATTCGGGCACCTTGCTGGCGGCTGGCCTGTTGCAGCGCCGCCTCTTCAACATGGCGTTGCGCTCGCCGCACGTGCGCACCGACGTGCCCACCGAGGAAGTCGAAGCCGCGCGCTGGCGCTCCTGGGGCCTGCCGACGACCGCCGCCCTGTCGCTGATCGCCGCGTGGTACGCGCCGGGCTGGAACAATTTCCTGCTGCTGGGCATTCCTGTCATGGTGCGGCTGTATGCTGCCGCCGGCCGGCGCCGCGCACTGCGCCAACAGGCGGTGGCCGGCGCCTGATCGCTCCCGGAGCCGGCATGTCCACACGCTTTCGCCTGTTCGCCGCCGCGGCCGCCGCGCTGGGGTGGTTCGCGCTGATCCTGCAGTGGCTGTTGTCGATCCAGTTGACCATGGCGAACGGACAAGGGGCGCTGGCCGGCACGTGGATCTTCTTCGGCTTCTACACGATCCTGACCAATATCCTGGTGGCGCTGGCCTTCACCGCCGGCGCGCTCGGACCGCGCGGAGCGCTCACCCGCTTCTTCCATCGCCCCGGCACCTGCACGGCGGTGGCGATGAGCATCGTGGTGGTCAGCGCGGTCTATAACGTGATGCTGCGGCAGCTGTGGCATCCGCAGGGCTGGCAGCTGTTCGCCGACGCCACGCTGCACGACGCCATGCCGCTGGCCTTCCTTGCGTATTGGTGGTTCGCGGTGCCGAAGGCCTCGCTGGCCTGGCGGCAGATCATCGCCTGGCAGGGTTATCCGGTCGCCTATTTCGCCTATGCGCTGGCACGCGGCGCGGTGAACGGCTGGTATCCCTATCCCTTCCTGGACGTCACCAGCCTGGGCTATGCGCAGGTGGTGATGAATGCGCTGCTGGTGCTGCTGTTCTTCATCGCCGTGGCGTTGGCGCTGGTGGCCTTGGCACGCTGGCAGGCACGCCGCGCGGCGCAGACAACCACCCAGCCCGCCTGACGCTTCCGTCACGCGCTTGCGGCAGAATGCGCGCACGCGCCAACCACCCCGGACCGCCATGCGTATCCTGTCGATCGGTTTCGCCCTGCTGCTCGTTACCGCGCCCGCGCTCGCCCAGGACGGCGATGCGGCGGCTTTTTTCGTCAAGCTCTACGCGGAAACGTGCATGAAGCACTACAGCAAGCCCGACACGCTGAAGGCGGAATTCGAGGCGGCCAAGACGCCGGAACTGCCCGCCTCCACCGCGGGATTCTTCCTCGGCGGCATGCCTGGCAAGGCCTGGCCGCAACGCGGGCCGGGCCAGGGCCGTTTCGTGGTGTCGCTGCGTGATGACGGCATCTGTGCAGTGTTCGCGCAGCACGCGGATGACGTGGCCGTGGAAAAGGGCTTCCGGAATCTGGTTTCCACAAGCCCGCCGCCACTTACCGCCGCCGCGGACAAGGACGAACACGCGATGTCGCCAACCGGTCCGATCCACACGCTGAGCTATACGTGGTCGCGTCCCGGCGACAGCAGCGAGTTGCTGTTCACCCTGACCACCGCCGTCTCGCCGGATGCACCGGTGCAGGCCATGGCCTCGCTCGGGCTTACCAGGAAATAAGCGAATCAACTACCGGTTCGAAGGTCTTCCAGCCACTCGCCGGCGAGATGGGTGTGGTCCTCGTGATCGGTATCGCGCCACGGTTCGCGCAACGCCTCTTCGTACCAGCGGCGGCAGGAAGGCAGGGCGCGCAGGCGTTCCGCATAAGCGGCTGTTGCCGCGGACACCGGCAGGTCGTAGGTCTGGATGCGATACGCCACCGGCGCGTAGAACGCATCGACGGCGCTGAAGCGCGCACCGGCAAGGAACGGCCCGCCGAAACGCTGCAATCCTTCCCTCCATAGCTCATCCAGTCGCGCCAGATCCGCCTTCAACGCTTCCGGCTGATGGAACAGCCGCACGCGGATGCCGCAGCTCATCGAGGCGTGCTCTCGCAGCGCGCCGAAACCGGCATGCATCTCCGCCGCCGCACAGCGGGCCCAGGCGCGCGCGGCCGGATCCTCCGGCCACACGCCCGGATGCCGCTCGGCCAGGTATTCGGCGATCCCCATCGAATCCCACAGCACCGCGTCGCCATCGTGCAGGCACGGCACCTTGCCGTTCGGCGCGAAGCGGCGGAAGTTCGCCCAGTTATGGTTGCCTTCGAAGCGCACCAGCCGCTCCTCGAAAGGAATGCCCAGCTCGTGCAGCAGCAGCCAGGGACGCATCGACCAGGACGAGTAGTTCTTGTTGGCGATGTAGAGGGTGTACATGCCGGCCTCTCCCCATGCGGCGTGGACTTGAGCGCCAAGCCTAAGCCGGAAGGCTGGGGAATGGCAGCCGCAAGGGTCGGAAAGCGCCTACGTGCCGCGCAGCAACCCTCGGCACGTACTTTCGGAATCGTTCGATTTCCCCTCCGGCGAAAAACAACTCAAGCCGAGGCATTGCGCGAATCCGTGGACGCCCTGGCGCTTGCGCTACCGCGTGGATGTGGTCGTGACACCAATGGACAGCCGCCGGATGGCCTACGGGCCCTGAGTCAGATCGGTCCGATCATCGGCCGCCAACTCAGGTATCGATGATCACCAAGGTGCCATGGCTCCCCGCCGCCACCGCATGCGGCACGCCCGCCGGCACCACGTACAGCTCGCCGGCACCGACGCGCACCACGGCGCCGCCGATCTCCAGCAGCATCTGCCCGTCGAGTACCAGCAGGCCTTCCGGGTAGTCGTGGCACTCGTCCGGATACGCCGACGCGTCCATCCGCACCACTTTCAGACGGGCGCCGCCGAAACGCGCCAGCACGTGCGACTTCCATGCCTGCGGCAGCTGGCCGGCGGCCTCGGCCAGGGCGATCAGCGTCATGCGCGCCTCAGCACGGCTTGGCCGGCGTGGCCGCCATCGACGCGGTGGACGCCGGCGCCGGCGGGCGCTTGCGCGCATTGGCCAGGATCACGCCGCCGACGGTGATCGCACCGCCCACCACGGTGAGCAGCGCCGGGCGCTCGCCCAGCCAGACCCAGCCGATCAGCACCGCGATCGGCGGCGAGAAGTAGATGAAGCTGCTCACCTGCGAAGCGGAAGCACGCTGCAGCGCCGCGTTCCACGCGATATAGCCGATGAAGGTGGGCGCGATGCCCAGCCACAGCAGCGAGCCGATATGCGCCATCGGCGCATGCGCCAGTGCGTGCGGCAAGCCCAGGCCCAGCGGCAGCGCGGCCAGCGCGCCGGCGAAGAAGGTGAAGCCGGTGACGCCCAGCATGCTGTTGCGCGCGAACAGCGGCTTCTGGCCCACGAACAGCACCGCCGAACAGACCACGCTGACCAGCACCAGCGCCGCCATCGGCTCGAACTTCACGCCCTTGCCGCTGGCCAGCACCACCACCACCACGCCGACCAGGGCTATCCCTAAGCCGGTGAGCGTGCGCGCCGACAGCCGCTCGCGCAGCCACACCGCGGACAGCGCCGCGGTGGCGGCCGGGATCAGCGAGATGATGATCGCCGCCGTGCCGCTGGCGACGCGGGTTTCGGCGGTGTTGAGGCAGAAGTGGTAGGCGGTCAGGCCCAGCACGCCGAGCACCGCCAGCTGCGGCCAGTCCTTGCGCGCCGGCAGCGGCACGCGCTTGAACAGCAGCAGCGCGGCGAAGCACAGCGCGCCGATGCCAAGGCGCGCGAAAGCCACTTCGCCCGGGGTGAACGAACCCAGCGCGTGGGCGATCGCGGCATACGCCGAGGACCAGGTAAGCAGGGCGATGCCGATATAGGTCAGGGCGCGCCCGTCGAGGCGTTCCGGGGTGCTCATGGGGATGGTTCCTGGGGCGGAAACTAGTGGAAATCGTAGATCGGCGGCGGCCGCCCCGGAATGATGAATCAGCGTAGGATGGGTATGTTTCGCCAACGATCGAACCATTCCATGAACGCTCTTACCTTCGAATCGAAACCCACCTGGGACACCAAGGACTGGCAGATCCTGGAAGCCCTGCAGCAGGACGCCCGCCTGGGCTACGCCGAGCTGGGCCGCAAGGTGCGGCTCTCCGCGCCGGCCGTGGCCGAGCGGGTCAAGCGCCTGGAGGAAGCCGGCGTGATCACCGGCTACCGCGCCCAGGTCGATCCGCGCCGGCTCGGCTACGACATGGAGGCGATGATCCGCCTGCGCTGCGACGGCGGCACCTGCGCCCGCGTCGGCGCCCTGGTCGCCGGCATCCCCGAGGTACTCGACTGCCGCCGCCTGGCCGGCGAGGACTCCGCGCTGCTGCGCGTGGTGGCGATGTCGGTGCCGCACCTGGAAAACGTGCTGGACCGGCTGCTGAAGATCCATCCGAGCATCAGCACCACCACCCTGGTGGTGCTGCAGACCTCGCATGCCAACCGGCCGATCACGCAGGCGATGCGCAACGCGGCCAACGCCACGCTGGGTTGAATGCCTGGCGATCGCGCGGGTTATGCTCGCGCGGTTGCCAAGGAGCCAAGCGCATGCGCGAGCTGTATCCCCAGATCGAGCCGTACCAGACCCAGCGCATCGCGGTGGACGGCCTGCACACCTTGTTCGTGGAGGAATGCGGCAACCCCGACGGCTTGCCGGTGATCTTCCTGCACGGCGGCCCGGGCGCTGGCGTGTCGCCGTACCACCGCCGCTTCTTCGATCCGCAGCGCTACCGCATCGTGCTGTTCGATCAGCGCGGCGCCGGCCGCTCCACGCCGTTCGCCGAGCTGCGCGACAACACCACCTGGCACCTGGTGGCCGATATCGAAACCATCCGCGAGGCGCTGGGCATCGAGCGCTGGGTGGTGTTCGGCGGCTCCTGGGGTTCGACGCTGGCGCTGGCCTATGCGCAGGCGCATCCGGAACGCGCGCTGGGGCTGGTGCTGCGCGGCATCTGGCTGGTGCGCGACGAGGAAATCCGCTGGTTCAATGAGCTGGGCGGCGGCGCGGCCTTCGTGCGTCCGGTGGAATGGAACCGCTATCTCGCCCACATCCCCGAAGCCGAACGCGGCGACATGGTGGAAGCGTACTGGCGCCGCCTGGACGACGCCGACCCGCAGGTGCGCCTCAGCGCCGCGCTGGCCTGGGATGCCTGGGAAAGCAGCTGCATCGCGCTGGCCGACACCCCGTACGATCCGGCCGATGCGGGCACGCAGGAATCGGCGATCAGCAAGGCGCGCGCCGAAGTGCATTACTTCCGCCACCGCGCGTTCCTGGAGCCCGGGCAATTGCTGCGCGACGTGGACAAGATCCGCCGCATTCCGTCGACCATCGTGCATGGCCGCTACGACCTGATCTGCCCGGTGAAGAACGCATACGACCTGGCCGAAGCATGGCCGGAGGCGGATTTCCACGTGGTGACCGCGGGGCATGCGGCGTATGAGACGGAGATCGTGGATGTGCTGGTGCGGGCTACCGACGGATTGGCTGATCGGTACGCTGCTTAAGCGCATCGAAGCGAGAGGGGCTTGCTCGTATCTCAAATGAGATACAAAATGGACCTACCCGGTCCCTCAAAGCTAACCCCATGGCTCACACTTCGATGCTCCACGTCCGCGTTGATGACGAACTCAAGGCCATCGCCACGGAGAAGCTCGCCGACATCGGGCTCACCGTTTCCGACGCCGTACGCATCCTGCTGACTCGTATCGTCAAGGAAGGTGGTCTCCCGGCCGCCCTAACGGTCGACTCGAACGCCTATGACGCATGGTTCCGCGCCAAGGTGCACGAAGCTCTCGAAGATAAGCGACCACCCTCGTCGCACCAGCAAGTCATGGACGATGCTCAAGCGCTGATCGAGAGGAAAAGGCGTGCCCGACGTTGAATGGCGACAGACAGCGCGAGCCGATTTGCTCGCCATCATTGACTACATCTCCGACGACAACCCAGATGCCGCGCAACGGCTCAAGGATGATATCGAGACCCGGGTAGCCGGGCTCCCTGCGCAACCGAGGCTCTATCGCACAGGCCGTGTGCCAGGCACGCGAGAGATGGTCGTACACCCGAACTACGTTGTGGTTTATGCGGAACTCGGCAAAGTCATTGCGATCCTTCGCGTCTTGCATGCTGCGCAACAATGGCCACCGGCTGGCTTGCCATGACGTTAGCGCATGGGTTGATACGCGCTAAGGCAAGCCAACGTAGCTCCGCTTGAACTTCACCGCCTGCGCCATCCCCGGCACCCTCCACTCGCCCAGCACGGTGAGCTGCTTGCCATCCGGCGCGAGCTGCCAGCGTTGTTCGAGCTGCGAGCCGTCGGCGTACTGGATCGATACGCGCAGGCCGTCGGCTTCGCGGGAGCCGGCGACCATCGCGTTGCCGGACAGCGATTGGCGGCGCTGTCCATCGAGGTGTACGTCCATGTTCTGGCCATTCGCGAAACGCACCTGCACCGCTTGCGCGTCCTGCTGCACCAGCAGCACGTTGTCCTGTTCGAGCGTGGGCGGCAGCGCGTAGTCGCCGCGGAAATCCTGGGCCTTGTCGTCCTTGCTGCTGTCGCTGGAAGCGCTCTTGCCGCCGCGGCCGCCATGGCCGCCGCCCATATGGCCGCCTCCGCCCATGCCACCGCCCCCCATACCTCCACCGCCCGCGCCGCGCCCCATGCCACCACCACGGCGACCACCGCCGCTGCGCGCGCCTTGCGCCGG
Organism: Dyella sp. SG609; assembly: GCF_012275375.1. Taxonomy (GTDB): domain Bacteria; phylum Pseudomonadota; class Gammaproteobacteria; order Xanthomonadales; family Rhodanobacteraceae; genus Dyella_D; species Dyella_D marensis. The sequence continues at coordinate 25,193 of NZ_JAAZQJ010000009.1, forward strand.
CGCGCCGCTCGACGAAGCCGCCGCAGGCGCGGCCATGCCGCGCGCCGCTTCGCGCAGCAGGCCCTGCACGGTGTCGGGGGTGTCGCTGTTGCGGTCGTCGAGGCGCCAGGCGCCGGCATAGCTGGCGGTCTGCGCCTGCTCGGCATGCAGGTCGCTGGCAATCAGCGCGACCGCGCCGAGAATCGTCAGCTGCAAAAGCAGCAAGAGAAAGCCGTGGCGGCGGCGAAAGCTCCGGGCCATAGATGCAACCGTCAGTCACCCCTCAATGGGCATAAAGAGGGATGACGCGCGAACCGGGCCGCGGTTGACATCGCGCTGACACATCGCAAGAAACGGAGGGGCTGGCCGCCCGTCCCTTCATCGCGGGCGAGCGCTACACCATCGCCGATATCTCGCTCTTTGCGTATACCAGGCTGGCAGGCGATGCGGGATTCGAGCTACAGCCTTACGCGCATCTGCGCGCATGGATGGCGCGCGTCGAGGCACAGCCCGCGCACCTGGGCGAGCGGTTCCAGTACACGGTCGATCCGCACGCACCGGCTTGAGCGCAAGCCGCGCGCGGGTCTGTACGAGGCTGCTGCCCGGTTTATACCCGGCGTCTCTCAGTACTCCCGGTACGGGCCGCCCCGCCGAGGCAATGGCATACTCGGCGCTCCCGTTGACCGGAGCATCCCATGCGCCTCCTTAGCGCCTTCGCCATCGGCGCCTTCAGCCTGCCGCTGGCCGCCTACGCCGCCGATCCCCATTCCTACGCCCAGCCCGACCAGGTGCGCGTCACCCACCTGGACCTGGACCTGAAGATCGACTTCCCGCACAAGCAGCTCGACGGCGTGGCCACGCTGAAGCTGGACTGGAAAGACGCCAAGGCGCAGGCGCTGGTGCTGGACACGCGCGACCTGAAGATCGCCAAGGTGGAAGCGGTGGATGCCGCCGGCAAGGCCAGCGCGCTGAAGTACGCCTTGGCGCCGGCCGACAAGCAGCTCGGCAGCAAGCTCACCATCCAGGCGCCGCAGCATCCGGCGCAGGTGCGCATCGCCTACGTCACCGCGCCCACCGCCTCGGGCCTGCAGTGGCTGACGCCGGAGCAGACGGCCGACAAGAAAGCGCCCTTCATGTTCTCGCAGTCCGAATCGATCCACGCGCGCTCGTGGGTGCCGCTGCAGGATTCGCCGGCGATCCGCTTCACCTACAGCGCGCATGTCAGCGCGCCGAAGAACGTGCGCGTGGCGATGAGCGCGCTCAACGACGCCAAGCACGCGCTGGACGGCGATTTCCGCTTCGACCAGCCGCACCCGATCCCGTCCTACCTGCTGGCCGTCGCCGCCGGCGATATCGACGTGAAGGAAACCGGCCCGCGCTCGGCCGTGTATGCCGAACCCAGCGTGGTCGGCAAGGCCGCCAAGGAATTCGAGGACACCGAGAAGCTGATCAAGGCTACCGAGCAGCTCTACGGCCCCTACGCGTGGGGCCGCTACGACCTGCTGGTGCTGCCGCCGTCCTTCCCGTTCGGCGGCATGGAAAACCCGAACATGACCTTCGCCACGCCGACCGTGCTGGTGGGCGACAAGAGCCTGGTCTCGCTGGTCTCGCATGAGCTGGCGCATTCCTGGTCGGGCAACCTGGTGACCAGCGCCGCGTGGCGCGACATCTGGCTCAACGAAGGCTTCACCACCTACGTGCAGGGCCGCATCACCGAAGCGGTGTACGGCAAGACGCTGGCCGACGAGGAAGCGCTGCTGTCCGCGCGCGACCTGCAGAAGCATATCGGCGAGATGCCGCAGAACTCGCAGAAGCTGGCGCCGGAACCGCACGGCGTGGACGCGGACGACACGCTGTCCGACGTGGCCTACACCAAGGGTTCGTGGTTCCTGCGCACGCTGGAGCAGCGCTTCGGCCGCAGCACCTTCGATGCGTACCTCAAGGGCTATTTCGCCCACTTCGCATTCCAGAGCATCGACACCGAACAGATGCTGGAGTACCTGAAGGCCCATCTGTTCGACCAGAACCCGGGCAAGATGGACTGGGCCGAAGTGAAGGAATGGGTGTACGAGCCGGGCATTCCGAAGAACGCGCCGCTGCCCGTCTCGCCGCGCTTCGACGCCATCGACAAGGAACGCGCCGGCTTCCTCGCCGGCTCGCTGGCCGCCGACAAGCTCGACGCCCGGGGCTGGAACACGCAGGAATGGATGTACTTCCTGGACGGCATGCCCGACGTCGCGCCGCTGGAGAAAATGCAGCAGCTCGACGCCGCCTGGCATCTCACCGGCACGCCGAACGCCGAGATCGGCATGCGCTGGTACAGCCACGCCATCGCCGCCGGCGACAAGGCCGTGTGGAGCGCCGCCGCCGAGCACATGACGCGCATCGGCCGCCTGTACCTGACCACGCCGCTGTACCGCGCCTTCGTCAAGACGCCGGAAGGCCTGGCCTACGCCGAGCAGGTGTATGCGAAGGCGAAGTCCGGCTATCACCCGATGACCCAGGACGCCGTCCAGCGGATCATCGACAAGGCCAGGCACCCGGCGGCGAAGAAGCCGGCCAAGTGATCGACGCCGCACGGCGCGCCGGGCTTGATCGGCGCGCCGTGCGACCCGACATGCTCTCCTTTCTCCTGCGCGGATCGTCACGATGACCAAGTCCACTCTTCCCGCCGCCGGCCAGGGCAGCCAGCGCCCCTTGTGGCAGCGGCTGCTGATCCGCCGCCTGAAATTCCTCGCCATCGTGGCGCTCGTGCTGGGCCTGGGCCTGGGCGGCTGCTATCTGTTCGCGCCGCAATGGCTGCTGCGCGCGGAAGTGGCGCGCAAGGCGATGGCCGCGCACGTGGAAACGCATTCGGTGCAGGTGGGCGACACCAAGTGGGTCTACTACGAAGGCGGCAAGGGTCCGACCCTGCTGCTGCTGCACGGCTTCGGCGCCGACAAGAATGTGTGGCTGGAACAGCTGCGCCTGCTCACCCCGAATTTCCACGTGATCGCGCCGGACCTGCCGGGCTGGGGCGATTCCACCCGCGTCGACGGCGCCAGCTACAACATCGATGCACAGGCCGCGCGCCTGCAGGGCTTCGTCGCGGCGCTGCGGCTGCAGCAGGTGATCCTGGTCGGCCATTCGATGGGCGGCGCCATTGCCGGCACCTACGCGGCCGACCATCCGGAGCACGTGGCCGCGCTGGCGCTGATCGATGCGTTCGGCCTGAAGACCAGGGAGAACGACTTCGTGCGCCAGTCGCTGGCCGGCACGAACCTGTTCAACTACGACGACCGCGCCGGCTTCGAACGCGCCACTTTGCTGGCCTTCGAGAAGATGCCCAGCATCCCGGGCCGCTTCGTCGACGTGCTGATCAAGAAGAACCAGGACGAACGCCCCTTTACCGACCGCACCTTCCACGAACTGCTCGATCCCTCGCAGTACCTGTCGGTGCAGAACCGCCTGGACCGCCTGACCATGCCGGTGCTGGGCCTGTGGTGCCACGACGACAAGATCATCGACATCTCCGGGCTGGACAGCCTGCGCAACGGCCTGACGCATTCCAGCGCGATCAGCTCCTCGGTGCTCAGCGGCTGCAATCACATGCCGGTGCTGGAGAAGCCGGAGGAGACCTCGCGGATCCTGGGCGCCTTCGCCGTGCAGCACATGCCGCTGGGCGGCTGATGTTCGACGAAGGGAGTCCGGCATGCTGATCGAAGGACGCTGCCACTGCGGCAACATCTCGTTCGTGCTGGACTGGCAGCCCGACCCCGAGAGCATCCCGGCGCGCGCGTGCACCTGCACCTTCTGCACCCGCCATGGCGGCCTGTGGACGTCGAATCCCCAGGGCAGGCTGCAGGTGCGCGTGGCCGATCCCGCGCGCGTCTCGCGCTATGCCTTCGGCACCGAAACCGCGGCGTTCCAGATCTGCATGACCTGCGGCGTGGTGCCGCTGGTCACCAGCCGCATCGACGGGCAGCTGTACGCGGTGGTCAACGTCAATACCTTCGAGAACGTCGATCCCTCGCTGCTGCAGCGCAGTTCCAGCACCCTGGACGGGGAAGGCGTGGGCGATCGCCTGGCGCGCCGCCAGCGCAACTGGATCGGCCAGGTGGATTTTCCCGCGGCCGACGGCTGAATTTAAAAGTTTCTTTAGTCGCCGCAGCCATGCTGCTCTGCGACAATAGGCGACGCCGCGCTCCGCCTGCTTCGCGGCCTGCCTTAAAGAAATCCATGACTAACGCTATCCACGACGAGCCCCAGGGCCTGCGGCTGACCTGGCGCATCGTCCAGATCGTCAGCTTCACCTTCCTGGCCTACCTGGTGATCGGCCTGCAGCTGGCCGTGCTGCCGCCGTTCGTGCACAGCGACCTGGGCTACGGCGCGGTGCTCGCCGGCCTGGTGGTGAGCACGCAGTACATCGCCACCTTCCTGAGCCGCGGCTTTGCCGGACGCACTTCCGATACCGCGGGCCCCAAGCGCGCGGCGATGATCGGCATGGCCGCCTGCGGCGTCAGCGCCGTGCTGATGATCGCCGCCGCCCTGCTGCGGCCGTGGCCGCTGGCGTCGCTCGTGCTGCTGCTGCTCGGGCGCCTCGCGCTGGGCGTGGGCGAAAGCTGCGTGGGCACGGGCTGCATCATGTGGGGCATCGGGCGCGTGGGGCCGGCGCATACGGCCAAGGTGATTTCGTGGAACGGCGTGGCGACGTACGGTGCGCTCGCCGCGGGTGCGCCGCTGGGCGTGCAGCTCGCCAGCGCGTTCGGTTTTATCGGCATCGGCATCGCGGGCGCGCTGCTGATGGTGGCGGGCCTGTTGCTCGGATGGCGCCGGCCGGCGGCGAAAGTGGAATCCGGCGAACGGCTGCCGATGCATCACGTGTTCGGCCGCGTGTTCCCCTACGGCATGGGCCTGGCCCTGGGCGCGATCGGCTTCGGCGCCCTCGCCACCTTCGTCACCCTGTACTACGCGGCGATGGGCTGGAGCGGCGCGGCGGCCACGCTGAGCGTGTTCGGCGCGTGCTTCGTCGGCGTGCGCCTGGTGCTGGGCGGGGCGATCTCGCGCTTCGGCGGCTATCGCGTGGCGCTGGTGTCGTTCACGCTGGAATGCGTGGGCCTGATCGTGCTCGCGTCGGCGGGCAGCGCGGCCATGGCCATGTTCGGCGGCGCGCTGACGGGCCTGGGTTTCTCGCTGATTTTCCCGGCGCTCGGCGTCGAAGCGGTGCAGCGGGTGACGCTGAGCAATCGCGGCTCCGCCCTGGGCGCGTATTCGGTGTTTACCGACCTGGCGCTGGGCGTGGCCGGTCCGCTGGGCGGATGGCTGGTGTCGGGCGGACGATATGGGCCGCTGTTCGCCACGGCGGCGGGGTTTTCGGTGGTGGCGATCGCGCTCACCGCATGGCTATATCTGCGCTACGGCCGCCGCATTGCGTAGGTTGGGGTGAGCGCAGCGAACCCCAACGGTGCAAGCCTCGTGCGCACCGCACTGTTGGGGTTCGCTGCGCTCACCCCAACCTACCGCGGATCAATCCGCGACGTCGGCCACCAGCCGGTCGAGCTCCGCCTTCAGGATCGCCCCGTTCTGCCGCAGCCAGTCGCGCTGCTCGCGCCAGTCGGGGAAGAGGTGCTCCACCTGCGCCCAGAAGCGCGGCGAATGGCTGCGCACTTTCAGATGGCACAGCTCGTGCGCCAGCACGTAGCGCAGGGCCGCGGGCGGCGCGAGGGCCAACGCGAGATCGAGGTTGATGCGATCGCGCGTATCGAGGCTGCCCCACAGGCTTTTCATCGGGCGGATGCGCAGCGCGGTGGGCGCCAGGCCCAGCTGCGGCACGTAGCCGGCCATCCAGCGTGCCACGTCGCGGCGCATCAGCGTTTCGAAATACGAGGCGAGCAGGCCGCGCGCCACCGGCAGCGCGCGCGTATGCGGGCGCGGCAGCACCAGGGTGAGGCCGCCTTCGTAGGGTTCGACTTTCGGATACGGGCCTTCGGCCCAGTCCAGCAAGGTGGTTTCGCCGCGCAGCGGGAATTCGGTGGCATAGCCCAGGCGCAGCGGCGGCAGCGGCTTGGTCACCAGGTTCAATTCGTCGAGCTTCTTCTCCAGCCAGTCGACGTGGCTGCGCAGGAAGGCGCTGACCTGGGCCGGGTGCGTGCCGTGCGGATAGGAAACGCGCGCGCCCTTCGGCGTGACGGTGAGACGCAGGCGGCGCGCGCGCGGATGCGCGGACTTGAGCACGCGGATGGTCCCGCCGCTCGTCGTCGACAATTCCAGCCAGTCGCCTTCCAGATGCTGCGTCATCGGTACTACCCCGCCTTGCTGTCTATGCTGCTCCCGGCCGCCCTGTCCCGCCATTGTCCGCCCGCCACTGTGGGGAGAGCATGCAGGCTATGCAAGACGGCTGGGTGACGCCCGGCGCAGGGGCGCCGGGAACCAGGATAGATGGGGTTCGGCGGGGAAAATTCCAGCCGTGGCGCGGGTTTCGGAGCATTGGCCGCATAACCGCGCGGCCTGGCGGGCGGCAGCTCGACGCTTTCGAGCCGCCGTTCAGCCTGGCCGGCTCAGCCGTCGGCGGGGCGGGGCAGGCCGAACCACTCCTCCAGCTTGCCCAGCAGGCGCTCCAGCTCCAGGGTCAGCAGGGCGAAGCTGGCATCCATCTCGGCGGCGGCGTCCTGGTGGCTGTCGCCCATCTCGTCCAGAACGACGTCCAGGAACTTGAGCTTGCGCACCACCAGGTCCTCGCCCAGCACGAAGCTCATGCGGTCGTCGAACACCAGGCCCAGCTGGAACACCTGCTTGCCGTTGCGCAGGTGCTCCTTCATCTCCTCGCTGTCCAGCTCCTGGCGGCGGCAGCGGGCGATGGCGCCGGTGGCGGTGGCCGGGTCGCGCAGCTCGCATTCGTCGCCCAGGGCCAGGCCGGCCGGCAGGTTGCCGGTGGCCAGCCAGTCGGTCATCAGCACGCGCGGGCCTTCCTCCGGCGCCAGCGGCACCGCGGGGAAGCTGCCCAGGGCCTCGCGCATCTGGGTCAGCGCGTTCTCGGCGGACTTGCGGCTGGAGGTGTCCAGCACCAGCCAGCCGTGGCGCTTGTCCACGTAGGCCGACAGGCGCGAGCTGCGCACGAAGGCGCGCGGCAGCAGTTCGGTGAGCAGGTCTTCCTTGAGGCGCTTGCGCTCGCGGCCGCCGACCTTGCGGCCTTCTTCCTCGGCGATCTTCTGCACCTTGCGCTGCAGCTCGTCGTTGACCACGGCGGCCGGCAGCAGCTTGTCCTCGCTGCCCACGGTGACCAGGGTGCAGGCCTTCACCGCATGGGTGAGCGCCGCTTCCTCGCCCCGCCCTACCGGCGGCACGAAGCCCTTGGTGCCCATTTCCAGCGGCCCGCAGGGGCGCAGGCGGTGCTCGGCCAGGACTTCGTCGAGTCGGTTGAGGTCTTCGGCCACGGCGGGGGAAAAGCGGAACAGCGTGAGATTGCGGAAGAACATGACTGGGCTGGGTATCCGGGCGGTCTGGCGGCCCCGGACCGGGGCGCACGAAACGACCATCATACCGGATGAGGCCGCCCCGGCCCTCGCTCATGCCGTCCGGGGCATGTCGATATGCCGGCTCTGGACTCATCGCCGCTGCCGCGGACCTGCGGCTCAGGAAAAAGTACGAAGCCGTGCACGGATTCGTTTAGCCATCTATACATCCAAAAAACTTTTCGCTATAACGGACTCGCATGCCGCATCGCAACATTCTGGGAGAAGTTGCGCGGTCATGTCTCGAGCGAAAAGCGTCGGCCGCGCCAGCGGCTTCCGGCAGCGTCGCTTTCGACCATCCATCGGATTGAACAGCACCATCCAGGCACTGCGGGCACCGCAGGCTCAGCCGCGACATGCCATGTCCGCGGGGAGCTTCCGCGCCCGCTCAATGGGGAGAGCACGACGCAATGACTAACTCGGGCAGCAAACGATTCCTGGCACTGGCCATCGGCCTGTGCATCAGCGGCGGCGCGCTGGCGCAGGCCACCACCGGCGGCATCTTCGGCCAGGTGGCGTCGGGCCAGGGCGACAGCGTGCTGATCAAGAGCAGCACCGGCCTGAGCCGCGAAGTGCCGCTGGACGACAAGGGCCGCTACAGCGTCGCGCAGCTCCCGCTGGGCACGTATACGGTGACCTTGCAGCGGCAAGGCCAGGTGGTGGAAACGCGCGACAACATCGCGATCCGCGTGGGCGCGGGCACCGAGGTGTCGTTCGCCGGCGCGGTGTCGGCGCAGAACCTCGGCGGCGTCAGCGTCACCGCGAACGCCTTGCCGGCGATCGACGTGTCCAGCGTCGACTCGCGCACCGTGGTCACCTCCGACCAGCTCGCCAAGGTGCCGCTGGGCCGCAGCTCCGAAGCCATTGCCTTGCTGGCGCCAGGCGTGGTGAACAACGGCGGCAGCTTCAGCGGCCCCACCGGGCAGTCGCTGGTGAGCTTCGGCGGTTCCTCGGCCAGCGAGAACGCGTACTACGTCAACGGCTTCAACACCACTGACCCGCTGCGCGGCTTCGGCGGCCTCACCCTGCCCTATGGAGCGATCGACCAGCAGGAGGTCTACACCGGCGGCTACAGCGCGATGTACGGCCGCTCCGACGGCGGCGTCATCAACGTGGTGGGCAAGCGCGGTACCAACCAATGGCACTTCGGCACGCAGGTGCTGTGGGAGCCGGCATTTGCCCGCGCGCGCCAGCGCGATCGCTTCTACGAAAGCGGCCTGCCGGCCACGCCGGTCGCCGGCAATCTCTACGCGCCGGACAGCGCCGACCGCAGCTGGACCACCACGGTCAGCGCCTACGCCGGCGGCCCGCTGGTGAAGGACAAGCTGTTCCTGTTCGTCGCCGGCGAATACGAGCGGCAGGAAGGCAATACGGTAAACCCGGTCAGCGGCTTTCTTTCCGGCAAGCCGTATGTCGACTATCGGCACAACGACCCGCGCTGGTACGGCAAGCTGGACTGGAACATCACCGACAACCACATCCTCGAAGTCACCGGCGCTTCCGACAAATACAACAGCTCGGGCACCATCTACCGCTACGACTACGTCAACCGCGCGCAGGGCGCGCGCATCGGCGCGGACGACAACATCAAGAGCGGCGGCGACGTGTACACGGCCAAGTACACCGGCTATCTCACCGACGCGCTCACGCTTACCGCGCAGTACGGCCGCATGAAGACGTCCGACTACGACGTGCCGGGCGGCTACGACCCCTCGCTCACCTACGTCGACGGCGTGACCAACCAGAACCCCGCGCTCAACGGCGGTGTCGGCCGCGGCAACAGCCAGACCATCGTCTCGCTGTTCGATCCGGGCCGCGGCAACCGCACCACCAATACGCGCATCGACCTGACCTACAAGCTCGGCGACCACACCCTGAGCGCGGGCATCGACAACCAGACCGCGAAGGCGCTCAACCAGGGCTCCAACACCTCCGGCCCCGGCTATTACTGGGCCTACGACCAGGCCGATCCGAACACGCCGCTGTCCACTGGCCTGGGCGTGCCGGCTACGGGCGGCTTCCCGAACGGCGCGCAGGGCTACTACGTGGTCAAGACCGTGGCCAACAGCCTGGCCACCGTGCGCTCCAGCCAGCGCGCGCAATACATCGAAGACAAATGGCAGCTCACCGAGCGCTGGCTGCTCTCCATCGGCGTGCGCAACGACCAGTTCCGCAACTACAACGCCGACGGCCAGGCCTACATCACCCAGCACAAGCCGCAGTGGGCGCCGCGCCTGGGCTTCGCCTGGGACGTGTACGGCGATTCCAGCTTCAAGATCTACGGCAATGCGGGCCGCTACTACCTCGGCCTGCCGCTGAATCCTTCGCTCAATGCGGCGGGCGCCTACGTCAGCACCTCGCAGTACTACACCTACAGCGGCATCGCCGCCGACGGCACGCCCACCGGGCTGACCGCGATGTCGGGTCCGGTATCGGCCAACAATGCGTTCGGCATCCTGCCCGACCCCAAGACGGTGAGCACGCAGGATCTGAAATCCGAATACCAGGACGAGTTCATCCTCGGCTTCACCAAGACCGCCGGCACCGACTGGGTCTACGGCGCCAAGCTCACCCAGCGCGTGCTGCGCAGTGCGATCGACGATTACTGCGATATCGACCGCGTGCTGGCCAAGGCGCAGTCGCTGGGCTACGACGTCACCACGTCCAGCAATCCGGTGAGCTGCTGGCTGTTCAATCCCGGCAAGGCCAATACCTTCACCCTGGTCGACACCTCCGGACGCTACGTCAGCGTGCCGCTCAACAACGCGGAGTTCGGCTTCCCCACGCTCAAGCGCAAGTACTACGGCCTGGAGACCTTCCTGGAGCATCCGTTCGACGGGCAGTGGTACGGCAAGCTCACCTACGTGTTCTCGCGCAGCTACGGCAATACCGAAGGCCAGCTGCGTTCGGACCTGTACCGCGAATCGCGCGGCACCGGCCAGACCGCGGTGTCGACCACGCAGGACTGGGACAACTCCTGGATCATGGCGTACAGCAACGGCGCGCAGAACAACGATCACAAGCACCAGCTGAAGTTCTTCGGCTATTACCAGCTCACGCCGGAATGGCTGGTCTCCGCCAACCTCAGCCTGATCGCCGGCGCGCCCAAGCCCTGCCTGGGCTATTACGGCCCGGACCGCGCCGACCCCGCCGGCTACGGCAACAGCTACCACTTCTGCTTCGGCGAACCCTCGCCGCCTGGCAGCCAGGGGCGCCTGCCGTGGATCCGCCAGCTGGACCTGGGCGTGAGCTACCGGCCCGCGTTCGCGGCCAGCCGGCTGGCCTTCAGCGCCAACGTGTTCAACGCGCTGAACGAGCAGCGCGTGCTCGCGATCTTCCCCAACGGAGAGTCCTCGCCGAACAAGGCCAATCCGCTGTACGGCACGCCGACCTCGCGGCAGCTGCCGCGCTATGTGCGGCTGAGCGTGAGCTACGACTACTGAGGACAGGGAGGGCGGCGCGCGCGCCGCCCTCCTTCGCTCACTCAGTACAGCGGCGTGCCGGCGTTGTACGCGCCGACGAAGGACTGCCAGTCCAGATTCACCTGGTCGGCATAACCGAACGCAAAGGTGGCGATTTCCGATTCCAGCCCGCTCTTGCTGCTCACCGCATTCGTGACCTGCTTGTCGATGCTGTACGGCACGATGCTGCTGTCGTAGTCCTGGTCGGAGATGGCGTGCGCGGAGGCCAGCGCCTGGCCCAGGTAGGTGGCGGCGGTGTTCAGCTTGCCGGCGCTGCTCAGCTTGGTCGGATCGAAGTCTTCCGCGTAGGGCGACTTCTCGTGCACGTAGAACGCCATGCCGTTGATGGTCGCGTAGCCGGCCAGCACGTCGGCGTTCAAGGTCTGCGCCTTGGCGGTCATCGCCACGCGGTCGCCTTCGTGGTTGTTGTAATCGGCGGCCGGCAGCTGGCCGTCGTCGACTTCGGCGACGGCGCTGGACACTTCCTGCTTCACTTCCAGGATCACATCGTCCGACGTCGACGTGGACGGCCCCTCGACCAGCACGTAATAGCGCAGCCGGCCCAGGCTGCCGATGCCGGAGCCGAGCTTCTGGCGGATGTCCTTTACCTGGTAGTAGCTGGCGGCATAGCGCTTGGACGAGGCGATGGTGTTGACGTAGCCGCCGATCGCCGCGGCGATGTTGTTGTAAGTGCTGCTGTCGACGGTGGCGAGCGTGCCGGCAATCGTCTGGAACTGGCGCGTGCTTCCGCTCACCTGCGTGTACTTCGCCAGCAGATCGGAACGCGCATCGCCCTTGGACTTGGCGATGGTGTCGTTCACCACGCCGGAGGTATTGCCGTTCTTGAGCTGGAAGCTCAACTCGGCGCTGCTGCCCTTGAAATCGTCCATCTTGTCGACATAGGCGCCGACCATGGTGTCGATCGCGGTCTTGATGTCGCTGTCGGCCAGGCCATTGGCGCGGCCGGCCAGCACCATGCTGGTGGCGAGGCGGCGCAGGTCCCACACGTACTGGCCGAGATACCCCTCGTCGAAATCGTCCACCGAGAACACCGTGTTGCCGCTGCTGTCCTGCCAGGCGCCGAAGTTGCCGATATGCGCGTCGCCGCCGATCCAGGTGTAGCCGGTCTGCGTGGTGGTGTAGCTGGACGCCGGCAGGGTCTGCATGTCCTGGTAGAAGATATGCGCGGTGCCGCGATAGAAATTGAAGGCGCTGGCCGCCATGGTCGACATCTTGGTGCCGAGTTCCGCGCTGTCGGTAGCGGCGAACGGGTGGTTATAGCCATACACCTGCGACACCACCCAGCTGGTGCGCGAGCTGGCGGCGTGCGCGGCGGTGGCGCACAGCAGGGTGGCAACGGACAGGACGATCCATGCTCTCTTCATCACGACGTTCCTCCAGGCAAGAAAAAAGGCGCGGCCTTGCAGCCGCGCCTTCGGTCGAACCGGAATTCAAACGGTCACGCGTGACGCCGGTGTGACGTGCGTTCTTGCGTTCAGTTCTTGCTGACCGCCGCCACCGCCGCGGCCACCGTGTCCAGGTTGGAACGGTTCAGCGCCGCCACGCAGATGCGGCCGGTGCCGATCGCATAGATGGCGTACTCGTCGCGCAGGCGATCCACCTGGGCCTTGCTCAGGCCCGAGTACGAGAACATGCCGGCCTGCTGCTGGATAAAGCCGAACTGCGGTGCGCCGTGCGCCGCCAGCTTCTCCACCATGCCGGCACGCATCGCGTGGATGCGCTCGCGCATCTCGCCCAGCTCCTGCTCCCACATCGCACGCAGCTCGGGGCTGTTGAGCACGCCGGCCACCAGGGCGCCGCCGTGGGTGGACGGGCTGGAATAGATCGAGCGGATGGTGCGCTTGACCAGCGACTGCACGCGCAGGGCTTCGTCGCGGTCAGCGGCGACGAAGCTGAGCGCGCCGGCACGCTCGCCGTACAGCGAGAACGACTTGGCGTACGAGCTGGTCACCACGAAGGACTCCAGGCCCGAGGCGGCGAACAGGCGCACCGCGGTGGCGTCGGCGTCGATGCCCTGGTCGAAGCCCTGGTAGGCCATGTCGATGAAGGGCAGCAGCTGGCGCTCCTTCACCACCTCGACCACCTGCTGCCACTGTTCGGCGTTGAGGTCCACGCCGGTCGGGTTGTGGCAGCAGGCGTGCAGCAGCACCACGGTGCCCGGCTCCAGCTTGCCCAGGTCCGCCAGCATGCCGGCGAAATCCAGGCCGTGGGTCTGCGGGTCGTAGTAGGTGTACTCGACCACCTCGAAGCCGGCGGCGAGGAACACCACCCGATGGTTTTCCCAGCTCGGGTTGCTGATGGCGATCTTGGCCTTCGGCAGGGCCTTCTTCAGCACGTCCGCGCCCACGCGCAGCGCGCCGCTGCCGCCGACGGTCTGCGAGGTGGCCACGCGGCCGGCCGCCAGCAGCGGCGATTCGGCGCCGAACACCAGCTTCTGCGTGCCCTGGGTGTAGGCCGGCAGGCCGTCGATCGGCAGGTAGCCGCGCGGTTTCGCTTCCTGCGCCAGGCGCTGCTCCACTTCGTGCACGGCACGCAGCAGCGGGATCCGTCCCTGTTCGTCGTAGTAGATGCCCACGCCAAGGTTGACCTTGCCCGGGCGCGCATCGGCCAGGTAGGCCTCGGTGAGTCCCAGGATCGGATCGCCCGGAGTCATTTCAACGGATGCAAAGTGCGACACGGCGTTACTCGCAAGTGAGGGGGGAGGGATCAGGCTTCGGCTGGTTCTTCGGGCGCACCGGCCAGCCACTGGTGCGCGTCCGCGCGGGACGCGCCTTCGCGCGCGCCGAGCGAGGCGAAATCGAACAGGTTGCGGTCGGCCAGCTGCGAGGGAGCGACCGCGCCCAGCGCGCGGAACATGGTCTCGCTGCGGCCGGGGTAGTGCTTCTCCCAATCTTCCAGCATGCGCTTGACCACCTTGCGCTGCAGGTTCTCCTGCGAGCCGCACAGGTTGCACGGGATGATCGGGAACTGCTGCAGCTGCGCGTACTCGGCGATGTCGGCTTCCTTGCAGTATGCCAGCGGACGGATCACCACGTGGCGGCCGTCGTCCGAGCGCAGCTTCGGCGGCATCGCCTTGAGGCTGGCCTGGTGAAAAAGATTTAGGAAAAACGTGCCGAGGATGTCGTCGCGATGGTGGCCCAGCGCGATCTTGGTGATGCCGTTGGCCGCGGCCCAGGTGTACAGCGCGCCGCGCCGCAGGCGCGAGCACAGGCTGCACATGGTCTTGCCCTGCGGGATCACGCGGGTCACCGTGCTGTAGGTGTCCTGCTCGATGATGTGGAACGGCACGCCGCGGGCGGTGAGGTAGTCCGGCAGCACGTGCTCGGGAAAGTCCGGCTGCTTCTGGTCGAGGTTCACCGCGATCAGCTCGAAGCGCACCGGCGCCTTCGCCTGCAGCGACAGCAGGATGTCCAGCAGGGTGTAGGAGTCCTTGCCGCCGGACAGGCACACCATCACCTTGTCGCCGTCCTCGATCATGTTGAAGTCGGCGATGGCCTGGCCGACCTGGTGGCGCAGGCGCTTGGCCAGCTTGGCGGCCTCGTACTGCTGCTTGCGGGTGGCTTCGGGCTGGGCGGACATGGCGTGGCATCGGCGAGCGAATGGCCGCCCATTGTAGCGGCCCTGCCCCGGCCCCGCCCTGCCTTCCGGCAACTCCACCGGCCCCGGCCCGGCGGAGTACACTCGGGTTTCGTCCTTTCGCCAGCCGCCAGCCGCCGCCCATGCAGGTCCAGGATCCCGCCGAGATTGCCCATCTGCTGGCCGAACTGCGCGTCGAGCACCGCGATCTGGATATCGCCATCGACGCCCTGGCCGCGGCCATGGGCCGCGACGAGCTGCAGCTGACGCGGATGAAGAAGCGGAAATTGCTGCTTAAGGACGCGATCGCTCGCTTGGAAAGCCGGCTGATTCCGGACCTGGATGCTTGATGCTGCGGATCGGGAAAGAGCTTTTAGGTCTTTTCCGATCTTGAGCTCACTGCTCCGCCCGGCCCCTCACCCCAGCCCTCTCCCCGGAGGGGAGAGGGGGTAGCGGTGGGGCTACTTGGAGGGCTGCTGCAGGCCCAGCACATCCAAGCCCTGCTCGAACACGATATCCACCGGGATCTTCGCCCCGTCCAGCTTCTTCAGGTCGCCGGCCAGCTCGGCATCCACGTTGCCCATGCTGTCGGTGAGCTTCTTGGCGGTGTCGTAGTCGCCGTCGCCCTGGATGGTCAGCAGCTTGGCCGACAGCGCGTTCATCGCCGCGGTCATCTTGTCGAAGTCCACGCGGTAGCGGCCCGTCGCCGGGTCGCGGCTGAAGGCGCCCTGCTGCTTGAAGAAGTTGAAGCGCACCATGTTCGCCTTCGCATGCGCGTCGCTGGCGCCGAAGCGCACCGAGCGCAGGATGCCGGCCAGGAAGGTGACGTAGTTGTCCATCAGCCTGGCTTTGTCCAGCTCGCCCTTCTCGGCCAGCTTGCTGACCATGTACAGGCCCAGGATGTCGGCCTTGCCTTCCTCGAAGCTCGAGGCCTGGTCCTTCAGCGCGGCGCGCACCAGGCCCTTGTCGGTCAAGGTGTTCTTGATGCCGAGGCCGTGCGCCACCTCGTGGAACATGGTGTTCTCGAAGAACGCATCGAAGGTGAGGTGCGACTGCTGGTCGCTGGCGATCAGTTCCCTGGCGATCGGCAGCATGATCTTGTCGAACTTCGCCTGCATCACGTTTTCCAGCTGCAGGCGGCGCGTGCCCTTCTTCAGCTGCACTTCCTCGTCGTTGGGCAGGTTGATCGCGATGGTCTTGGCGCCGACGTTGGCGTCGCCGGCGTAGTACACGGCGAAGTAGGCGTTGAGGTCGGCGTCGGAGCCCGGCTTTTCGGCCTTGTATTTCGCCTCCACCGGCAGCTCGCGCTGCAGTTCCGGCAGGTATTTGACGAAGCGCGAGAGCTTCTCGCTCCAGGCCTGGTCCTTCACCAGCACATAGCTCTCGTAGCTGGCCTTGTAGCCGAACAGCTGGTCTTCGTAGGTTTCGATCGGGCCGATCACGATGTCGACCGGGTTCTTCTTCATCGCCATCCAGGCGAAGTCGCTCTTGCGGTATTCGTCGCTGAGCAGCGCGTCGGCGCGCAGCTTGAGGTAATGGGCGAAATCCTTGTCGGCGGAAAGCTCCGCCGCCTGGCGCAGCAGGCCGGCGGCCTTTTCGAGGTCGGCCTTGTAGGCCTCATGGAACGGCACGGTCATCAGCTTGCCCTGCGCGTCGCGGCGCAGCAGGGTGTAGAGCGAGGCCTTGTCCTTCAGGTCCGCCTTCTCGAACTCGTCCTTGCCCATGTCGGCCGGATAGAACTGCACGCCGGCGGGGCGCGGGCCGATGCCGGCAACGAAGGGCTGGTCGTCGTGCAGGCGGTCCCAGGGGCCATAGTTGATCTCGGCGTAGCGGCGGGTGTCCTCGTCCGGAATACGCTGCATCAGCGCTGCCTTGTCGCCCCAGGACTGCTGCCAGTACAGGCTGTTGGTGACGTCGGCCGCCTGCACCAGCAGGGCCAGCATCTGCTTCTGCTGGTCGTCGAAGCCGGAGAGATCCGCGCTCAGCTTCACCGTGGCGTAGTCGCCCATGCGCTGTTTCGCCAGGTCCGCATCGGTGGACGGCGGCGCCGGCGGCGCCGGAGCGGTGGCGGCCGGGGCGGGCTTGGGCTCCGCCGGAGCGGCGGCGTCCTGGTGGGACGAGCTGCAGCCGGCCAGGGCGGCGGCAAGGCTCACGGCGAGCAGGCGGTAACGCATGGGGGCTTCCTCGAGTCCGGGAAACCCCCATGGTACCCGCAGCTCAGGAGGAGATCGCCAGGCGCTCCGAGCGGTACAGCTGCATCGTCACCAGCAACAGCAGCAGCGCCGCGGCCAGGGTGCCCAGCACGCAGGTGGCCAGCTGCTGCATGTCGACCGCGTCGCCGCGCAGCAGGCGCATCACGCCCAGGTGCTGGCCCAGCACCGGCACCGCGTACATCCAGCTTTGCGGCTTGATCGGCATGAAGGTCAGCAGCAGGCTCGGCAGCGCCGGCACGAACATCAGCAGCGACACGTAGGTCTGCGCCTCGCGGTAGCTCTTGGCGAACGCCGCGACGAGCGACTGCAGCACCGCCAGCAGCAACAGCAGCGGCAGCATCAGCAGGAACACGTGCGAGCCGAAATGCACGCCCAGGTCCAGCTCCATGCCCAGCTTCTCGGTCGGCACCAGCCGGCCGACCAGGGCGAACGCCACCAGGCTGATCACCAGGCTCACACCGGAGAACGCGCAGATCGCCGCCAGCTTGCCGGTAAGGATCTTCCAGCGCGCCACCGGATTGGCGAACAGCGGCTCCAGCGACTGCCGCTCGCGCTCGCCCGCGGTGAGGTCGATCGCCAGGTACATGCCGCCCATGAACATGGTGATGATGAAGAAGTACGGCAGCATGCCGAACATCAGCACGCCGCGCGCCTGCGCCGTGGCCTGGTCGCGCCTGGCCACGGCGATCGGCCAGGCGGTGCCGGGCGACAGGCCGCGCGCCACCAGGCGCATCGCGCCCTGCTGGCGCGCATAGCCTTCCACCAGCTTGCTGACGCGCTCCACCGGCGTATTGGTGTCGCTGCGCGAGGAGTCGAACAGCACCTCCACCTGCACCGGCTCGCCCTTGCGCCATGCCGCGGGGTAATCCGGGCTGATGCGCACCACCACGTCGGCATCCTGCTTGCGCACCGCCTGCTCGGGATTGCCGATGCCCGGCTGCGGCACCACGCCGCCGGCCTTCAGCGCACCGACCAGGTTGGGCGCGTACTCGGCGCCGATCACCGGCACCTTCAGCGGCTGCTCGGCTTTCTCCAGCTCGCGGTTGAGCGAGGCCTTCACCAGCATCACGAAGATCAGCGGCCCCAGCAGCGGACCGGTCAGCAGCGCGCTGATCAGGGTGCGGCGGTCGCGCAGGTTCTCGCGCACTTCTTTCAGGAACACGGTAAGGAAGGCGTTGGCGCGTCGCGCCTTGTAGGCAACGGTGTTCATGCGGCGAGACCCTCCTCGCTGCCGATGATCTTCACGAAGGCATCCTCCAGGTTCGCCGCGCCGGTCTGCTCGCGCAGCGCCTGCGGGGATTCGTCGGCCACCACGCGGCCGTGCGCGATCACCACGATGCGATCGCACAGCGCGGCCACCTCCTGCATGATGTGGCTGGAAAACAGCACGCAGCGGCCTTCCGCCTTCAGTTTCTGCATGAACTGGCGCAGCGCGCGGGTGGCCATCACGTCCAGGCCGTTGGTCGGCTCGTCCAGGATCACGTTGCGCGGGTCGTGGATCAGCGCGCGGGCGATCGCGGTCTTCACGCGCTGGCCCTGCGAGAAGCCCTCGGTGCGCCGGTCGGCGATCTCTTCCATCTCCAGCGCCTTGATCAGCGCCTCGCGGCGCGTGGCCAGTTCGTCCTCGGGCAGGCCTTGCAGGCGCGCGAAATAATCGATGTTCTCGCGCACGCTCAGGCGCTTGTACAGGCCGCGCGCGTCGGGCAGCACGCCGAGCTGGCGGCGCACCGCCAGCGGATCGGCGGCGGCGTCGATGCCGTCGACCAGGATCTGGCCGCGGTCCGGCTTCATCAGCGTGTACAGCATGCGCAGGGTGGTGGTCTTGCCGGCGCCGTTGGGGCCGAGCAGGCCGGTGATCTCGCCGTCGCGCGCGGTGAAGCCCACGCCGTCGACGGCTTTGACCGTGCCGAATGCCTTGTGCAGGTCTTTCACCTCGATCATGGCGCGGCTCCGTTGAAATCGATGAATTGCGGGGTGGCTTGCAGGCGCTCCAGGCACTTCGCGTCGAGCTTGGCCGGCGCCAGGTCTTCCACGAAATGCTTGAGCAGGTCCGGCGCGCAGCCGGCCGTCACCACGTTGTGGCCCTGTCCCTTGAGCACGAAGTGGCGGCCGTTGGCGAAGCCCTTCAGCACGGTGTCGCCATAGGCCGGCGGCGTCACCGGGTCGTACTCGCCGGAGAACAGCAGGGCGGGCTTGTCGCTCTTCACCGGCTGGTGGAAGTCGGCCGGGCGCGTGCCCTTGGGCCACACCGAACACACCGCCTGCAAGGTGTCGAGCACGCGGGTGCCGAGCATGGAGTGCGCGTCCTGCGGGCGCGGCGTGAACAGGTCGGCGTCTTCGCTGCAGATCACCGAGGACTGCATGCCGCCGTTCATGGTGTCCGACAGATCGCCCGACAGCAGCTTGGCCTGGCCCAGCAGCGGGCCGACATCGCCATGCGCGGCCGCGTCGATCGACACCGGCAGCAGCGCGGCGGTGATCGGGGAGTAAGCGAACATGCGCACCACGCTGGCCAGCGAGTACTCGCTCAGCACGCGCTGCACGCTCTGGTAGTTCTGCGGATCGCGGAAGCTGACCTGGTGCGGATTGGCGCGCAGCGCGTCGCGCAGCTGGTACAGCGTCTGGTAGGGGTCGCCGAAGCGATCGTGGCAGGCCTTGTCCGCCGTGCAGCGTGCGAACTGCGCCTTGAGCGCGCTTTCCAGGTTCTGCGCGAAGTCTTCGCCCAGCACCAGTTCGTTTGGCACCACGCCGTCCAGCACCACCGCGCGCACCGCCTCCGGATGGCGCATCAGGTACTGCTGGGCCATGCGCGTGCCGTAGGAAACGCCGACCAGGTCGAAGCTCGGCGAACCCAGCGCGCGGCGCAGGTCGTCCAGATCCTGCGTGGCCACCGTGGTGGTGTAGTAGCGCGGATCGGCCTTGCCTTGGAGCTGCTTGAGGCAGGCCGCGGTTTCGGCGCGCAGCCTGGCGGGGTCGAAGGCGAGCTCTTCGTCGCTGCCCGGTTTCGCTTCGACCGGCTTGCAGGTCAGCGGGTTGGAGCCGCCGGTGCCGCGCTGGTCCAGCAGCAGCACGTGGCGGTGCGCCAGCAGCGGCTGCAGCGCGGGCGCCACGCCGGGCCAGGTTTCGGTGGCCGCCTGGCCGGGGCCGCCGGCCAGCAGCACCACCATGTCGTCGGTGGCGACCTGGGCGCTGCTGCGGATCACGCCGAACTTCAGCTTGATCTTGCGGCTGTGCGGGTCGTCGCGGTTCTCCGGCACCTCGAACGGCGCGCACCACGCCGCCGTGGTCATGCCGCTGTTGGGCTGGCCCAGCTCGCACGGCGTCAGCGTGAGCGAACCGAGCCGCCAGGTTTCGGGCCGGGCCGGCGCGGCGGATGCCGCGGCGGCCGGCGTGCCGTCGTCCGCCGCGGCCGCGTCGTTGCCGCCGCCGCGCGCATGGAACTGGTTCCAGGCCAGCGCGCCCAACCCCAGCGCGACGGCGGCGATGCGCACCATGGTGCGTCCCTTGATGGCCATTGCTTGTGTTCCCCTCGCTCATGCGGCCGTGCGGCCGCTGTCATCCCCAATGCGTCAGTGCCCCGCCTCGCCGTCCGGCTGGAAGATCGCTTCGATCGGCTGCTCGAACAGCCGCGCGATCTTGAAAGCCAGCGGC
Source organism: Dyella sp. SG609 (assembly GCF_012275375.1). Taxonomy (GTDB): domain Bacteria; phylum Pseudomonadota; class Gammaproteobacteria; order Xanthomonadales; family Rhodanobacteraceae; genus Dyella_D; species Dyella_D marensis. Next base: position 45,584 of record NZ_JAAZQJ010000009.1, read on the forward strand.
AGGCTGGGGTCGTACTTGCCGGTTTCGACCGCGTTGACGGTCTGCCGCGACACGTCCAGCCGCGCGGCCAGGTCGGCCTGCGACCAGCCGCGCCCGGCGCGCAGTTCGCGTACCCGGTTCTCCATCGCGTCAGTCGCGGTAGCGGCGCTTGGCCCAGGCCAGGGTCGGGCCGTAGACCAGCATCAGCGCCGGAAACACCAGCAGCAGCACGGTGCCGTCCAGGCTGACCACCTTGGCCGCGGCCAGAAAGCCGACGGCCACGCTGAGCACCGCCACCACCCCCGCGGCCAGCGCCAGCGCCTGCAGGTGCAGGCGCTGCATGAATTCGTCGCTGGCGGTGACGTAGCGGAACAGCGAGACCGCCATCGCCGCCACCGGCAACGCCGGCGCCAGCGCGATCAGCGCCTTCAGCCAGGCCGTGCCGGTGGTCTTGTGCAGCGGCCATACGAACAGCATCAGGGCGAAGTACACCGCCATGGCCGGCACGAATTCGGCGAGGTAGCGGCGGTCCTCGCGGCGCATTTCGCCGTCCGCTTCCGAACAGGCGGTGGCGCGCGACACGTAGGCGAGCAGCCAGGTCAGCGCGACCAGCAGCACCAGGGCCAGCACGCGCGAGCCGGTGCCATGCAGGCGGGCCATCAGCCCGACGACCGCGAAATACCCCGCCATGATCAGCCCCAGCAGCAGGCGCCGGGCCCACGCCGGCCAAGCCGCCATGCGCCTGGTCAGACTCTCCATCGCCCCCTCCATACGCCTCGCTCCCCCGTCGATCAGGACGCCTGCCGTGTCAAGCAAGCTTGACAGCATGCTAGGCAGGGCCCGGCGCCATGTCAAGCACGCTTGACAGGAGCACTGTAAACCTGGGCGTTTGTACGATTTTTTGCGTACAGGCAAGGACTTGGCCCACGGAGGTCACTTTTTGACCCTCCATGTCCTCGACAAATTTTTGACGTTGCTTAATCGTTGGTAGGAAAATTCTGAGAGATTGTTCTCAGATTTAAGTGTCAACTAGATCACGTTTTTTGGCATGGCTTCTGCATAGGCCCATCGCCAACGAGGGAAGCGCCGGCAGCGCCCTCCCCTCGGAGAAAGACGCAGGGGGACGAGAGACCAAGCCCGCGTCCGGAGCGCAACCACTGCCGTACCCAACCAAAAACCCGTTAAGGACAAAGGCATACCATGAAGAACGTTCTCGCCACCGCCCTGATCGCCGCCCTGGGCTTTGCCGCCCTGGCCCCGAACCAGGCTTCGGCCGCCGACGGCACCATCAACATCACCGGCTCCGTCAACGCCTCCACCTGCAAGATCAACGGCGCCAACAGCCCGGCCACGGTCAACGTGACCCTGCCGACCGTGTCGACCACCTCGCTGAGCGCCGCCGGCACGACCGCTGGCCGCACCGCCTTCGCGCTGGCCCTGAGCAACTGCGGCTCGCTGACCAAGGCCCAGACCTTCTTCGAGCCGGGCCCGACCATCATGGCCGACGGCAACCTGAAGAACGGCGGCAGCGCCACCGGCGTCGAAGTGCAGCTGCTCAACAGCGACTTCAGCGCGATCAACCTGGCCGGCACGGCCTCGACCCAGAACTCGCAGCAGGTCGCCCTGACCAGCGGCGCCGGCAACCTGAACTACTACGCGCAGTACTTCGCGACCGCCGCCGCCGGCGCCGGCAACGTGACCACCTCCGTGCAGTTCACGATGCTTTACCAGTAAGTCCCGCCCGGCTAGGCGGTCAGTTGTAGAGGCAAGTCCGCGCCGGAACCCATGTGGCTCGACCCCATGCGGTTCCGGCGCCCACTCCGCCGCCACCGGCGGAGCATCTCAAGTTCGCAGCGAGGGAAATCCATGAGGAAGTTTGTCTGCGCCCTGGGCGCGGGCCTGCTGGCCCTGTGTCTCGGCGCTCCGGCCGCGCACGCCAATGTATTGATCGGCGGCACCCGCGTGGTCTTCCCCGCGAAGGATGGCGAAGTGACCGTGCGTCTGACCAACGACAACGACCACCCCGTGCTGGTCGAGTCGTGGATCGACCGCGGCGATGTGCATAGCACCCCCGAATCCGTCGATGTGCCCTTTCTGATCACGCCTCCGCTGTTCCGCATGGAGCAGAAGAAGGAGCAGAGCCTGCGCATCGTCTACACGCACGAGCAGCTGCCGGCCGACCGCGAGTCGCTGTTCTGGCTCAACGTGCTGGAAGTGCCGCCTAAGCCCACCGGCCCGCAGGCCGAGGGCCAGAACCTGCTGCAGCTGGCGCTGCGTTCGCGCCTGAAGCTGTTCTACCGTCCGGCCGGCCTGCAGGGCGATCCGCTGAAGGCGCCGTCGCAGCTGACCTGGAAGGTCGACGCCGACGGCAAGGCGCTGGTGGCGCACAACCCCACGCCGTTCCACGTCACCATTTCCGAGCTCAGCGTGAGCGTCGGCGGCAAGGCCGTCGCCGCGGAGCTGGGCATGGTCGCGCCGCTGTCGGACCTGCGCCTGCCGCTGCACGACGGCGCGCCGAAGCCTGCCGCCGGCAGCGTGGTGAAGTTCACCGCGATCAACGATTTCGGCGCCGCCGACAGCTACACGGGCGCCATCGCCCCGTGAGCTTCCTGCGCGCCAGCCACGGCAGCGACCGCAACGGCGGCCACTGTGGCCGGCGTGCGCTGCTGTGCCTGGCGATCGCCGGCGCGCTGGGCGGCTGGAGCCTGGGCGCGCTCGCCGCGGCGCCGGCGGCGGCGAACGGCGCGGCCGCTTCCGGCGCCGACGCCTCGGCGCCGGTGGAAGCGAGCTTCGACCGCAACCTGCTGTCGGGCGCCGGCCGCAACACCGGCGACCTCTCCCGCTTCGAGCGCGGCACCATCGTGGTACCCGGTGTCTACCGCACCGACATCTTCCTCAACGGCGCCTGGGTGGCGCGCGGCGACGTGCGTTTCGCTTCGCCCAAGCCCGATGCCAACGCCATCCCGTGCCTGTCGAAGGAACTGTTCGACCGCCTCGGCCTGCCGCTGCAGAAGCTGTCCGCCGAACAGCAGGCGAAGCTCAACGACGCGCAGGGCTGCCTGGACATCGGCAGCCTGATCGACGCGGCCAGCATGAACTTCGACCAGCCGAACCTGCGCCTGGACGTGAGCGTGCCGCAGGCCTGGCTGGGCACCCGCGCGCGCGGCTACGTGAGCCCGGAAAACTGGGACCGCGGCGTCAACGCGGCGCTGCTCAACTACAGCTTCAACAGCTACCGCACGCGCAACGGCGGCGTCAGCCAGACGTCGTCCTTCCTCGGCCTCAACACCGGCATCAACCTCGGCGGCTGGCAGCTGCGCCACGATTCGACGCTGCTGATGCAGTCCGGCGCCGCCGGCGCACCGTCGCGCCGCCACTGGGAAAACATCGACACCTATCTGCGCCGCGACCTGCCGTCGCTGCGCGCGCAGATGACCATCGGCGATTCGTATACCGGCGGCGAGCTGTTCGACAGCGTCAGCATCCGCGGCGTGCAGATCGCCACCGACGACCGCATGCTGCCGGATTCGCTGCGCGGCTACGCGCCGACCGTGCGCGGCGTGGCCGAGTCCAACGCCAAGGTGACGGTGCGCCAGAACGGCATCGTGCTGTACGAAACCACGGTGTCGCCGGGTCCGTTCGTGATCTCGGATCTTTACTCCACCGGCTACGGCGGCGACCTCAATGTCACCGTCACCGAAGCCGACGGCCGCATCCGCAACTTCACCGTGCCCTACGCCTCGGTGCCGCAGCTGCTGCGCCCGGGCGTCACGCGCTTCTCGGTGGTGGCCGGCGAGCTGCACGACACCTCGATCCACGCCAAGCCGGCGATCGCGCAGGCCACCGTGCAGCACGGCTTCAGCAACCTGCTCACCGGCTACGCCGGCATCGTCGGCACCTCCGGCTACGGCGCGGTGCAGGTGGGCGGCGCGTTCAACACGCACTACGGCGCGATCGCGCTGGACGTCACCGCGGCGCGCACCGAGATCCCCGGCCAGTCCAGCCAGGACGGCCAGAGCGTGCGGCTGAGCTACAGCAAGATCATCCCGGAGAGCAACACGTCCTTCAGCGTGGCCACCTACCGCTATTCCACCAGCGGCTACCTGGGCCTGCGCGACGCGCTGCTGACCCGCGACATCGCGCGCGGCTACCGCTACGTCGACCCCACCACGCTCACCACCATCAACGGCGTGAGCACGCCCGACCTGCTCACGCCGGAGCAGCGCCAGGCGCTGCAGGGCGCGTCCAACAGCTTCACCAGCTTCACCCGCCAGCTCGACCGCCAGCGCAGCCGCTTCGACATCAACGTCAACCAGCGCCTGGGCCAGAGCGGCGGCACCGTCTACGTCACCGGCTCCGCGGTGGACTACTGGAGCCGCAGCGGCACCGACGTGCAGTTCCAGGTGGGCTACAACAACGCGTTCCGCCGCCTGAGCTACAACCTGTCGGCCACGCGCGTGCGCGACGTCAACGGCCGCTTCAGCAACCAGTTCTTCGCCAGCATCTCGCTGCCGCTGGGCGACAGCGTGCACGCGCCGACCTTCGGCGCCACCGTGAGCCACGACAGCAGCGGCCATTCGCTGGCCCAGGGCACCTTGAGCGGCACCGCCGGCGTCGACAACGAATACAGCTACGGCGCCACCGCCACGCACGACAACGGCGGCAACGGTACGGATTCCAGCAATGCCGGCACTGTGTACGGCGGCTACCGCAGCCCGTTCGCGCAGTTCAACGCCAGCTACGGCAAGGGCAGCGGCTACTCGCAGGCCTCGGTCACCGTGGCCGGTTCCGTGGTGGCGCATCCGGGCGGCGTGACCTTCGGCCAGCCGATGGGCGACACCGTGGCGATCGTCTCCGCGCCGGACGCCAAGGGCGCGCGCGTGCTCAACGCCGCCGGCGTGCGCATCAACGGCGCCGGCTATGCGCTGGTGCCCTACCTCACGCCGTACAACCGCAACACCGTGCAGATCGACCCGAAGGGCCTGCCGCTGTCGGTGCAGATGGAAAGCACCAGCGCCGAAACGGCGCCGCATGCCGGCGCCGTGGTGATGCTGCGCTACAAGACCGAAAGCGGCCGCTCGATGATCGTGCGCGTGAAGCAGGCCGACGGCCGCGTGGTGCCGTTCGGTGCCGAAGTGGTGGACGAGAACGGCAAGAACGTGGGCGTGGTCGGCCAGGCCGGGCGTATCCTGGCCCGCGTCGCGGGCGACCGCGGCGTGCTGAGCGTGCAGTGGCAGGATGCCGACGAGAACGCGCTGCGCTGCCAGTTCCCCTATCAATTGCCCGCTGCGGCCAAGGGCGCGGCGGACAGCTACCAGAAGTTCGACGCCACCTGTACCGCGGCGGTGTCGGGCAGCGGGAGCCACCCGTGATGCGCATGTTCCATTTCTCGCGACGCATCGGCGGCCTGTTGCTGCTGGCGCTGCTGCTGTGCCTGCTGCCGCTGGGCGCCAGCGCGGCGGTGAACTGCACGATCACCAACAATACGCTGAGCATCGGCAACGTCAGCGTGTCGCCCAGCGCGCCGGTGGGCACGGTGCTGGCTACTTCAGGCACCGCGCCGATCACCATCAGCTGCACCGGCATGCCGTACGACAACACGGCGCAGGGCAAGGTGGTGACGATGCAGGCGGGCAACCTGGCGCCGCGCGATCCCAGCGATCCGCCCAGCGGCGGCGGCATCGCCTTCGACACTAATGTGCAGGGCGTGGCCCTGGTGGTCACCGCGACGCCGGTGCAGGCCTCGGACAGCGCCTGCCTGCGCTGCGGCCCGGGCAGCACGGCGGGCTTCGAAGCGGTGACGGTCAACTACCCCACCACCAGCGCGACCTCCACCTTCACCGCCAAGCTGGTCAAGACCGGCCCGATCACGCCCGGTGCACTGGGTTCGATCCAGCTCATGCAGTTCTGGTGGTACATCTACGGCAAGACCTCCAGCGTCGGCCCGCTGTCCAGCCTCACCTTCAGCGGCGGCAATGTCAGCGTGATCGCCTGCTCGGTGAATACCGATTCGCAGACGCTCAACGTGGCCCTGCCGCCGGTGAGCACCAGCGCGCTGACGGCCGTCGGCGCCACCGCCGCGACCACGGCGTTCAAGATCAACCTCAGCTGCCAGTCGGGTTCGAACGTGTCCATCACGCTGGCCACGTCCACGCCGGGCACCGGCGCTGGCGTGATCGCGCCGGCCACCGGCACCGGCAAGGCGGCGAACGTGGGCGTGCGCCTGCTCGACGGCAGCCGCAATCCGGTGACCTTCAACACAGCGAAGTCGCTGGGCGCCACGCCCAATGGCACGCTGAGCATTCCGTACTACGCGCAGTACTACCTGACCGCCACGCCGGCCGGCAGCGGCCAGGTGACGGCGACGGCTACTTACACGCTGACCTACCAATAGCGCCGCGGGCGCCAGTCAGCACGGCCAGCCGCGGCTGGCCGCCATCCGCCGCCGCTGCCGGGGAAGGCACGGCGGCATGCAGGGGGAAACAACGTGATGCGCCGTATTCTGCTGCTGCTCGCGGCAACCATGCTCTTGCTGCCGCTGGGCGCGCAGGCCAGCTGCAGTTTCACCAGCGGCAATACCGCCAACGTCAACATCTCGTTCGGCAGCACCACGATCACGATCGACCCGAACCTGCCAGTGGGCGCGACGCTGGCCAGTTCCGGCCAGTTCTCGCCGACGCCGATCTCGCAGATCTCCTGCAACAGCACCACCACCATCGGCGTGGTCAACGTGGCCGGCAGCCAGCCTGCCTCGGGCGCCACCATCTTTCCCACCGGCGTGGCCGGCATCGGCTATCGCGTGACGCATCCGGATACTTCCAGCTATCTGCGCGCCTATCCCGGCGATTCGATCGCCAGCGGCAGCTACCAGATGTCGGTGACCTCCGGCCTGGAGTTCGTCAAGACCGGCACCATCGCCAACGGCGCCACGGTGGGCAGCGGCACGATGGGCTACTGGCGCTACGACAACAACCGGCGCATCGAGAACTTCAACCTCAGCACCACGCTCACCTTCGTCTATCCCTCGTGCTCGGTGAATACCAGCACGATCAACATCGTGCTGCCCACGGTGTCCAATACCGCCTTCAATGGCGTGGGTACGGTGGCGGGCGCGACGGTGGTGCCGATCGCCCTGCAGTGCGCGGCGGGCAGCCAGATGTACATCCAGTTCGATACGGCCAACGCCGCCAGCGGCGCCACCGGCGTGATCGCGCCGGCCACCGGCACGGGGCGCGCGCAGAACGTCGGCGTGCAGCTGATCGACAAGACCTTCGTGCCGGTCAGCTTCGGCACGCCCGCGCTGGTCGGCACCACCCCGAACGGGCCGCTGACCCTTACCTACTACGCGCGCTACTACCAGACCGCCACGCCGGTCGCGGCCGGCTCGGTGAGCGCGACGGCGACGTTTACCCTGTCGTACCAATGAGGCTTCAGTCGTAGGTCTGGGTGACCAGTTTCGGCTGCGCGCTCAAGTATTGGCCGAAGTAGACGATTAAGGGGTCTGAGGCGAGCGGCGTACCGACGGTGTCGCTCACCGACAGCGCATACGACTGCGCGAGCTGGCCAGGCGTGGGATGGGCCCCCTCCGAACAGCGATAGCGATGCGCCGCATTCGCGCCTTGCGCATCGCCGATGCGCTGGGAGCTCGCCGAACAGGTCGGTTCGACGATCCTTCCCGAGAAGACGATCGTCCCGCCATCGGCCATCGCCGCCGCCGGCGCGAAGGTCATCGCGACCAGGCCAGCCACCAGCGTCTTGCGTATCCAGATCCGCATCCCGACCTCCCTGCGCCCCTCAATCGGATGAGCGCTTTTCCGGTCTGTCGGCTGCCCGGGACCGGGCTTTAATCCGAAAACTGTTGCGAATTCGGATTTGTGATGAGCATCACAATGCGTGGGCGTATGTCGAACGGTCTATGGCCGAAAGCTCGATGTAAATCAAAGCTTTGTGATTAATTTGTTCGGGCCGAATGCAGAGTTGCCGCTAGCCTGCGGCAGGCGCAGGGGATTTTTGGGGCGGGTATTCGAGCCCGCCCGATCGGGTACCAGGAAGGTGTCGGCCCGCCGGCCGGAAACTTCAGCGCGAGGAGACGTATTTCTCGCGGCGGATCTGCGGCACCGGCAGGCCGTATTCCTTCAGCGCATTGAAGGCGCCGTCGACCATGTTCGGATTGCCGCACAGATAGGCGATATCGCGGTCGGCGCTGGGCGAGAGCTCCGCCAGCACGCCCTGCACGTGGCCGCTGCGGTCGTTCGGACGCGGCACGGCGCGGGCCTGGCGGCTCAGGCAGGCGTGGAAGGAGAAACCCGGGTTCTCGCGCTCGAAGGCTTCGAATTCGGCGCCGTACAGCAGCTCGGTCTCGTTGCGCGCGCCGTACAGCAGGGCCACTTCGCGCCCGCCCTGGGCCAGCAGCTCGCGCAGCAGCGGCAGCATGGCGCGGTAGGGGGTGACGCCGGTGCCGGTGGCCAGCAGCAGATAGCGCGGATGCGCGTCGCCCGGCTGCAGGCAGAAGCGGCCATAGGGGCCGCTGGCTTCGACGGTCTGGCCCGCTTCCAGGCTGCCCAGCAGCTTGGTGGCGGCGCCGCCTTCGACGTAGCTCACGGCGATTTCGATGCGCTGCGCCGGCGAGCGGCCGTCGCCGACGGTGGCCACGGAATAGCTGCGCTTGGTCGGCGTGCCGTCGTCGTACTGGAAGTGCACCTGCAGGAACTGCCCGGGCACAAACGCGAGCACCTGCCCGTCGGCGCGCTCGAACACCAGGTGGCGCACGGTGGGAGCCAGCATGTAGCTGTCGACGAGGCGGAGGGTGAAATGATCGGCCATGGGAATCCGGAAACAGTGAGTGCGCCCCGCGGAACCGGCCGGCGGGAACCAGCCCGCTATAATAGGAGGCTGGCCCCTTCGGTGCAGCCCATGCCCACCCCGCCATCCTCATCCGCCCCCGCCCTCGTCGTCGACAACCTGCGCAAGACCTACGCCAACGGGGTGGAAGCCCTCAAGGGCGTCAGCCTGACCGTGGAACCCGGCGACTTCTTTGCCCTGCTCGGCCCCAACGGCGCCGGCAAGTCCACCCTGATCGGCATCCTGTCCTCCCTGGTCAACGCCAGCGGCGGCGACGCGCGCGTGTTCGGCGTGTCGGTCAACCAGCAGCGCGGCAAGGCCATGCAGCTGATCGGCCTGGTGCCGCAGGAAATCAACTTCAATGTGTTCGAGAAGCCGTTCGACATCTGCGTGAACGAGGCCGGTTTCTACGGCATCCCGCGGCGCATCGCCACCGAGCGCGCCGAGAAGTACCTGCGCGAGCTGCGCCTGTGGGACAAGAACCAGGAGCAGGCGCGCACGCTCTCCGGCGGCATGAAGCGCCGCCTGATGATCGCCCGCGCCATGATGAACGAGCCCAAGCTCTTGATCCTCGACGAGCCCACCGCGGGCGTCGACATCGAGATCCGCCGCTCGATGTGGCAGTTCGTCAGCGGCATCAACGCGGCCGGCACCACAGTGATCCTCACCACGCATTACCTGGAGGAAGCCGAGCAGCTGTGCCGCAACATCGCCATCATCGACCGCGGCACCATCGTGGAGAACACCACCATGAAGCGCCTGCTGTCGACGCTGGACTCGGAAACCTTCGTGCTCGACGTGTCCGGCGTGCCGGGCGAACTGCCCGCCCTGCCCGGCGTCAACCTGCGCCGCCTGGACGACCACACGCTGGAAGCGGAAATGTCCCGCGCCCACGACCTCAACTCCATGTTCACCGCGCTGTCCTCGCACGGCGTCACCGTCACCTCGATGCGCAACAAGACCAACCGCCTGGAAGAACTGTTCGTGCGCCTGGTGGAACAGGGCCGCAACGCCAAGTCCGCGCAGGAGCAGGCCGCATGAATGCCACCGGCAACCTCGTCGCGCTGGGCACCATCGTCCGCCGCGAAATCGTGCGCATCCTGCGCATCTGGACGCAGACGCTGATCCCGCCGGCCATCACGATGACGCTTTACTTCGTCATCTTCGGCAAGCTGATCGGCAGCCGCATCGGCACCATCGAAGGCGGCTTCAGCTACATGCAGTACATCGTGCCGGGCCTGGTGATGATGAGCATCATCACCAACAGCTACGGCAACATCTCCAGCTCGTTCTTCGGCGCCAAGTTCAGCCGCGCGGTGGAGGAGATGCTGGTGTCGCCGATGCCGAACTGGGTGATCCTGCTGGGCTACGTCACCGGCGCGGTCACGCGCGGCATGATCGTCGGCGCGCTGGTGCTGGTGATCGCGCTGTTCTTCACCCACCTGCAGGTGGTGCACCCGCTGATCACCTTCGTCTCGGTGCTGCTGGGCGCGACCATCTTCTCGCTGGCCGGCTTCGTCAATGCGGTATACGCGAAGAAATTCGACGACATCGCCCTGGTGCCGACCTTCGTGCTCACCCCGCTCACGTATCTGGGCGGCGTGTTCTATTCGGTCAACATGCTGGCCGAGCCGTGGCAGAGCATCTCGCGCGTCAACCCCATCCTGTACATGGTCAACGCCTTCCGCTTCGGCGTGCTGGGCGTGAGCGACGTGAACATCGGCGTGGCGTTCGTGGTGATGCTGCTGTTCGTCGGCGGGCTGGCGGCGGTGGCGCTGCACCTGCTCAAGCGCGGCGTGGGCCTGCGTTCGTAACCGGCATGCGCGTCAACAAGTACATCAGCGAGGCCGGCCTCTGCTCGCGCCGCGAGGCGGACGAGCTGCTGCTGGCCGGACGCGTCACCATCAACGGCGAAGTCGTCAGCACCGGCGCCAAGGCGCTGGAAGGCGACGAGGTGCGCGTGGACGGCGAGATCGTCAAGGCGCGCATCCTGGCGGCGACGCCGGCGGCGAAGCGCGCGGTGTACATCGCGCTGAACAAGCCGGTGGGCATCACCTGCACCACCGACCAGAGCGTGTCCGGCAATATCGTCGACTTCGTCGACCACCCGCAGCGCGTGTTTCCGATCGGCCGCCTGGACAAGGATTCGGAAGGCCTGATCCTGCTCACCAGCAACGGCGACATCGTCAACGAGATCCTGCGTTCGGAAAACAACCACGAGAAGGAATACCTGGTGGCGGTGAACAAGCCCGTCACCGACGCCTTCCTCGCCGGCATGGCCAAGGGCGTGCGCATCCACGGCCAGCTGACCAAGCCGTGCCGCACGCGCAAGATCGCCAAGTTCGGCTTCGCCATCGTGCTGACCCAGGGCCTGAACCGGCAGATCCGCCTGATGGCCGCCGAGTTCGGCTACCGGGTCACCCAGCTGCGCCGCGTGCGCATCGTCAACGTGAAGCTGGGGCACCTGAAGCCGGGCCAGTGGCGCAACCTCACCGAGGCGGAACTCAAAGGACTGCTGCCCAACCGCACGCAGTGGTGAGGTCTCTTCCCTGCACACTGCTTGCTTGAACCGGGCCGCTTGACGCGGCCGGATTCCGCGGCTATATATTTAGCAACTTCGTTAATTGCTTAAGAGCTGATGGCCGTCGACCTGTTCTTCGAAGCCCTGGCCTCCCGCCCCCGGCGCGAAATCCTGGCCTATCTGTCGGCCCAGGAGCTGACCGCGGGCGAGATCGCCAGCCGTTTCTCGATGAGCGCGCCGGCCATTTCGCGCCACCTGTCCGTGCTGGAAGGCGCGGGGCTGGTGAGCAGCGAGCGGCGCGGCCAGTACGTGGTGTACCGGCTCAACAAGGACAATCTGGTCAATACGCTGACGGGGTTCGCCTTCGAGATCTGTCCCAAGGCCGGACCGCTCAAGCGCGAATCGCGCCGGCTGGCGCGCAAAGAAAGCTGACACGGCAAAGCTGACGCGGCGAACGCGGCAGCCCCAGGGGATTCAATCAAGCTGTTCGTAGCGGTGGTGCCAGCGGTGCCGCCACGGAGAAGTGCGTCATGGCGATACAGACACGCAGCACCGGCAGTTTTCCCACGGCGACGATCGCCTCGCCGCATGGCGGGCTGCCGGTGGAGGTCAGCTTGATCGCGCAGCTCGGGCATGGCGTGGGCGACCAGATGCATGCCGGCGCCTCGGCGCTGCAGCGGGCGCATCCGGCTTTTGTCAACGAGCTGGACGAGCCCTCGACCAAGCTGGGCGGCACCGATTTCGCCAAGGGCGATGCCACCGCGCTGTACACCTTCGCGGTGGGCACGAAGGGACATCCGTTCCATCGCCATGCGGGGCACCGCGTGTTTACGGCCGTCTCCGGCAGCGGCGGCGCGCAGTTGCGCTTCTCCACGGCGACCAGCGCCGAACTGGCCGACGATCCCGCGCACTTCGCGCGCACCCTGCACCACATCGATATTCCGCCGGACTGCATGTTCACCGTGCGCTTCAACGGCACGACCTGGCACCAGTTCGCGCCGCTGGACCCCGCGCACCCCGCGCTGTTCGCCATCTCCTGCCACACCAACGAACTGGGCGGCGAGCTGAGCGAAACCGTGCGCCAGCAGGTGCTTGCGGGCACCGCCTCGATTCCCTCGCTCACCGAAACCCTGCCCGGCGCGGTGCTGCACTGGCTGGCCGCCAACCCGCCGGCATCCGAAGACATTCCCACCATCGCACTCGCGCTGGAAGCGGCGCCGGGTTCGCTGCAGAGCCGCCTGTGCCGCGTCGCGCGCGGCATGCTCGGCCGCCTGCGCGGCCTGTGCGCCACCTGCCGCAAGGCCGGCGGCTTTTTGTGGGAATCGCAGGGGCGCCTGCCGGTGCAGGCCATCGAGCCGCCGAAGGACTCGCTGCTGCGCGGACAGCTCGAACACAGCCACCAGCACGAGGACATGGTGCGCATCCGCCTGCGCGATCCGGCGCTGGCACGCGCCGGCGCGCCGCGCCTGCTGGCCGGGCTGCTGGACGGCTTCCTGCGCAATCCGCCCTCGAGCGTGTCGCGCATGATGGCGGTGCGCAACACGCTGGTACGTCCGCTCGGCCTGCGCACTTCGCCGCTGGGCTGCCCGGTGTCCTCGCTGCTCTCGCGCCAGGCGGGCGAGACCTTCGACGGCCGCTTCCCGGTGCTCGCGCAAGCCGTGGATGCGCGGCATGCGCAAGTCATCCTGGGCGCCGACGATAAGCACCTGCGCTTCCGCTCCTGCGTGGCGGTACGCATCGTCGACGACGCGCACGTCGAACTCACGCTCGGCACGCGCGTGCACTGCAAGAACCTGTTCGGCGATATCTATATCGGGCTGATCGAACGCATGCACCGCCACCACGTCAGCCCGGCAATGCTGCGGCTGGCGGCCGAACACGCCTTCATGCGCCAGCCCGTGCGCAGCTCGCCGCTGCGCGTGCTGCCGCTATAGCGACTGGATGTAGGCGGCCAGCGCCTGGATATCTTCATCGTCCAAGTGCTGCGCCACGCCTTCCATGATCCTGCCGTTGCTGACGCCGACGCGCTTGCCATGGCGGTAGTCGCCCAGCTCCTGCCCGACATAGAGCGCCGACTGCCCCGCCAGGCGCGGGAAGGTGTGCCACGCGGTATCCGGCGCGCCCGACCACGGACTGGCCGGCCCCTGCCCCGCCGGACCATGGCAACCCTGGCATGGCGGCACGCCTTTGGCCGGATCGCCGGCCAGGAACAACTGCGCGCCGCGCGACGCGGCATCGGGCTTGCCCGCTGGCTTGGCCGGCAGCGCGGCAAAGTGCGCTGCGAGATTGCGCATGTCCTGGTCGCTGAGCGTCGCGGCCTGGCCGGTCATGATCGAATCCTTGCGCTGCCCGTCCTTGAACGCCTTCAGCTGCAGATAGAGATAGGTCGCCGACTGGCCGGCGAGGTTCGGGAAATTCGGCGCGATCGCAACGCCTTGCGGACCATGGCAGGCGCCGCAGACGGCCGCCTTGGCCGCGCCGGCATTCGCATCGCCATGGACCGGCGGCTGTGCGCGCACGTCGAGCATCGCCACCGGCTTCGCGGCTGCGCTCGCCGCAGGCGCAGGCGCGTCCTGCGCTGCAGCGCACGATGCAAGCATTACCAGGGCCGCGAGCGAAAGTGGGCGGATCATCGCGGCCTCCTCACAGCTTCACGTTGAACAGGGCGCCCAGCATGGTCACGCCGTAATGGTGCTGCGGCCCCTTGTCGGTATAGATGCGCTGGCCATAGCTCAGCGTCTGGTCGAACCCCAGGTAATGCCAGTCGGTGAAGCTGCCGGTTTCGCGGCGGCCGAACAGGCGCATGCCGAAGCGGCGGGTGAAGTCGAAGTTGAAGCCCAGGTCCAGCGTATTGCTGCGGTACTTGTTGTCCGGGAAGGCGTTGCCCGCCGCCGTAGCCGCATCCGGTGCGCGGTAGGCGAGGGCGCCGATGGTGGCGTAGCTGTAGCCGACGTGGCCGAACGAGCCGCTGTAGTTGTAGCTGAGGTCGGCGCGCACGCTGCCGAAATCGTGAGTGAGGGTGAAGCCGGCATTGCTGTTGCGCTCGCGGTCGAATTCCCACCACTGGTTGCCGTACGGATACAGCGGCCCGCCGAGATTCGGGTTGGTCTGCCCCGGTGTGCCCAGCGCCGCGCCGGCCGCGCCGCCGTCGGAGTCGCCCACATTGGCAATGCCCATATGCGAAGTCTCGATGCCCAGATACGCGCTGGCGGTAGTGCGCGCGCCGGGCTGCCAATCCCACTGCAAGGTGGCGCCGGTGCTGCGCGTGTCCTGGCGGCCGATCGGCGTGGCGTACTGGTCGCGGCTGCCGTAGAAGGTGGCGGATACCGTGGTGGCGTCGCCGAACGGATAGGTGACGATCAGCCGCGCCTTGCTTTCGTTGCGGTCCGAGAGATCGTACTTGCGCATGTCGGCGACCGTATGCGCGGGCAGGCCGTTGACGGGATCGACGAAGCCCGGCAGCGATTCGGAGAAGAACTGCACATAGGGATCGTAGTTGTACGGCCCGCCGCGTCGGCGTGCGTATTCATAGCTGGCGCGCAAGGTCGCATCGCCGAACGAGCGCGACATCCATGAAATCTTGATGCGGTGCTCGTCCACCCGCTTGCGTTCGCGATACTTCGGTTCGTTGTGGTCGAAGGTATAGGCCACGCCCAGGCTGTTGCGCCGCCCGAACTGCCAGTCGCCGCCCAACTCGAACAGCGTGTCGTCGTAGCCATACGGCACGTTGCGCACGGTGACATTCGACGACCAGTACAGCGGATTGCGCGGATCGAAAATGCCCACCTCGCCCGGCACGATGCTGCCCTGCGAGCCGTTCTCCGAGATATAGCCGTACTGCCCCGTCTGCGGGTTGTAGGCGAGATAGCGCGTCTTGTTGTCTTCGCGATACCAGCGCAGGCCGGCATGCCAGCCGAAGCTGGACGACGGATGGAAATTCACCCGCGCGTCGAACAGGCCGGTATCGATCCGCGCATTGGCATTGCGCTGCGACAGCGCAGCCGGCGTGTTCCAGTCGGCGCAGGGCAAGGTGTAGTTGGGGCCGCCGATCGGCGCCATGTCGACACCCAGCACGCCGGTGCAGGTCACCGGCGGACGCAGCGCTGCGTTCTGGCGCATGGTGCCCCACGCGGCGGCAACGCTGAATTGGCCGTTGCCCTTCAGCTCGCGCGACAGGTCCAGGCGCAGGTTGTGGTAGTCGTTGTCCGGCTCCAGCGAGAACTCGCCCTGGTAGATATTCGCCACCTGCGGCACGCCCACCACGTTCTGCAGCTGGAACGGGCTCTGGTAATCCAGGTAGTCCTTGTGGTTGCGGAAGAACGAGCCGGTGTAGGTGCCGACGAAGTGCCACACCCTGCCCACCTTGCGCAACGACAGGTTGACGTCGGTGGTGGAGAAATCGACCGGCCGCACCGTCTCGTTGATGCCGCCCTGCAGATCGTTGAAGGCGAAGAACATCGGCCCGCCCCACAAACGCGTGCCCTTGCGTTCCTCGTTGCTGATCGCCGCGGTGCCGATCCAGCCGCGGTACAACTCGCCTTCCAGCGACAGGCCGCTGCGGGTGCGGGTCAGTCCGATGCTGCGCCTTGGCGCCGCCGCGGAAGCAGCGGCGATCTGTGCAGGCGTGCTGGCGCCCGGTGTGAGCGAAGCGGGCAAGGTGAGGTTGCTGCTACCGATGCCATTCCAGATCGGGAAGGCGTTGGTCGACACCGTATGCGGCATATCGCGGTAGAACGCTTCGATCCGGTAGCTGCCGTATTTGCCGGCGCGCAAACGGTAGTACTGGTCGTCGGCGCTCAATCGGCTGGCGCGGAACTCCACGTATTCGCCGGTGCGCCGGTTGTCGAACATCAATCCCAGATAGCCCAGCGCCAAGCCGTTCTTCCAGTCGCTGTACTGGCGGAAGAATTCCGCGTTGCGGTCGCCGTTGAGGTGGATATAGCCGAGCTGCAATAGCCCGCGATACGTCCAGTCGCTGCCCGGCGCGACAGGCGTGCCGTCATCGGCCTGCGGCGGATACGGGTATGGCACACCGGTGGGCGTGCGCTTCATGCCCGCATGCAGCCACGACATGCCGTTTGAGAGCAGCCCGTCCTGAATCCCCGCCATCATCGGCGTCCACCCGCGCGGATCCAGCGCATTGCCGTACTGCATGTCGCCCACGCGCATGGTGTCGCTGCCGTCCGCCACCTGCGCGGAAGCGGCGCCCGCCGCCAGGCCCGGCAGCGCGAGGAGAAGGAGCTGGAGCTTGCGCATCGTCCGCCTCCCTCACTTGTGGAATTTCGGTCCGGACGGGTTGTTGGACCCGTGGATATTGGTGTGGCAGGTCAGGCAGCCGCGGCCCATGATCCGCTCGTCCGGCGACACGCCATTGCCCAGGCCCGCGGCGCTCTGCAGGTCGTTCGGATGCTGCGTCATGGTGTGGCACTGCTGGCACAGCATCGGGATCGGCGCCACCAGCAAGGTCTGCTGGTTGGAGCCGTGCACGTCGTGGCAGTTGAGGCAGTTCTGCCGCACCGGCGCGTGCTCGAACAGGAAGGGGCCGCGCTTTTCGGCGTGGCAGCCGTAGCAGGTCTCGTTGACCGTGTCGGTCTTCAGCAGCGGCTTGGTGATGGTGCCGTGCGGGTTGTGGCAATCAGTGCAGGCGATCTGCCCTTCCGGCAGCGGCATGTGCGAGCGCCGGTTGAACTTGGCGCGGATGTCCTGGTGGCAGCCGCTGCACACTTCGTTGATCGACGGCTTGGCCAGCACGCCTTCGGGCGACAGCCGCGCCATCGGGTTGTGGCAATCGCTGCAGGAAAGGCCGCGGTTCTCGTGCACCGACCCCAGCCAGTGCTGCCGCGCGCCGCCGGCATGGCAACCGAGGCAGACCTGCGTCTGCGCCTGCACGGGCGTGCCGCCGTCGTGCGTGAAAGCGATGATCGAGCCTTTCGCCGCGGGGTTCTTCGCGTGCAGCGAGCCGGGGCCATGGCAGGTCTCGCAAGCTGCCTGCGGCCCGCTGTGTGCCGCGCCGACACGGAACGAAGCGACATGCAGCGAATGCGAGGCCTGCACGTTTTCCAATGCGTGGCAGGCCATGCAGGTCCTGGCGCCGACGGCATCGGCGTCGGGCGCCAGCGGGTTCTTCGGGATGGGGGCCGCATCGAAGGGCGTGGCGGGCGAGTCGCTGACGGGACGCAGATGCGGGTCGCGGTTACGCGCATCGTTGGCGCCCATGTCGGTGGCCGGCAGCATCCGCGCGATATCGCTCTGGCTCAGGCCGGACGACCCGGCCGGGGCCGCCTGCTGCGCCTGCGCACCCGGTGCCGGCAGCGCCGCCAGCAGCCCGATGGCCGCGCAAAGCAACGTCCCTGGCAGAAACGGGAACACACGCATGGCGTAACCCCATTGGCTAGCGTGATGCGCCGGCGTGTCGTCCCCTGTGGCCGGTGCCGCCAGGAGTATTCACCCTCGCCCGAACGGGAATAAGCCCTCGCACCGAAAATGATTGTCCAAGGCGCGAGAACAATCGCAGCCTGTGGCGACGCAACATCGCGCCGCCAAAGCTTGCGGTAGCCTCAAAAGCGGGGGCTCATCCCGCGACGGGAGCCGGGACATGCAGGATCTCAACGACATCCTCTATTTCGTGCAGGTCGTCGAGCACGGCAGCTTCACCGCCGCGAGCCGCGCGATGGGCATGGCCAAATCGCAACTGAGCTTCCGCATCGCGCGGCTCGAGGAACATCTGGGCGTGCGCCTGATCCAGCGCACCACGCGGCGTTCTCACGTCACCGACATCGGCCGCCGCTACTACGACCAGTGCTGCCTGATGCTGGCCGCCGCCGAGCGCGCGCAGGAAGTGATCGACGATGCGCAGGCCATTCCGCGCGGACGCCTGCGCGTGGCTTGCCCGGTAATGTTCGCGCAGCTGCTGCTGGCGCCGGTGCTTGTAGGTTTCCTGCGCCGGCACCCGGATGTGCAGGTGGATCTGGATATCTGCCATCACCAGGTCGACGTGGTGGCGAACGGCTACGACATCGCTTTCCGCGTGCGCGCGTCGGTGCAGGATTCCAGCCTGGTGGTGCGCAGCTTCGGCATGGATCCGCAACTCCTGGTGGCCAGCCCCGAACTGCTGCAGCGTGCGGAGCCGCCGCAGCAACCCGCCGACCTGCGCCATCTGCCGAGCGTCAGCGTGCTGTCCTGCGAAGGCCGCCATTTCTGGACGCTGCTCGATGCCGCCGGCCATGCGCAGCGCGTGGAGCACCACCCCGCTCTGGTGAGCGACGACCTGCAGGTGCTGTATCAGGCGGTGACCGGCGGGCTCGGCATCGCGCAGTTGCCGCGCTTCATCTGCCGCGAGCCGATCGCACGCGGACAACTGGTCCCGGTACTGCCGGCATGGAGCCTGCCGCCGGGCAACGTGCATGCGGTGTATCCGTCACGCCACGGCCATACGCCGGCGATGCGCTGCTTCATCGATTACATCGCCGAGCACCTGCCGGATGCGCTGGCGCGCGTGCAGCGCGGCGTGCCGGGCGGCGACGTGAAACCGCTGCTGGCGGTGGCCTGAGCCGGCATGGGGCTGGCAAAAACCTGCCCCTCCCTGCAAGAATTCACGAACCATCGCGCCGAAGGGGGAGCGATGGACGCGCGCCGGCACCGGACGCACCCATATCAACGGACGATTCCAGGGACTACACATGCAAAGCAAATTCCTGCCGGCACTCGGCCTGCTGGCCGCCTTCGCTTGGACCTCGCCGCTGCTCGCCGCGCCGGCCGACACGCCGGCCGCCGAAGACAGCGTGCCCGCCGAGGCGCAGGCCTTCCTCAAGTCGCTGCATCCGGCCACCGGCGACGTGGTGGTGCCGGGCGCGCAGGCCACGCTGAAACTGGACAAGGGCTACAGCTTCCTGCAGGCGAAAGAAGCGCAGGACGTGCTCACCCGGCTGTGGAACAACCCGCCGGACCAGGACGTGCTGGGCATGATCCTGCCCAGCGAGAACATGAACGTGCTGCTCGACGACAAGGCCTGGGCGGTGGTGGTGACCTTCGTCGACGAAGGCTATGTGTCGGACGAGGACGCGGCCAAGCTCGATTACAACCAGATGCTCAAGGACATGCAGGAGGCCAGCAAGGACGAGAACGCCGAGCGCCTCAAGCAGGGCTATCCGGCGATCGAGCTGGTCGGCTGGGCCGAGCAGCCGCATTACGACGCGGCTTCGCACAAGCTGTACTGGGCGCGCAATCTCAAGTTCAAGAAGGCCGACGGTTCTTCCGACGGTGCCTCGCTGAACTACGCCATCCGCGTGCTCGGCCGCCGCGGCTATCTGTCGCTCAATGCGGTGGCGCCGATCGACCAGCTGGCCCAGGTGCGCGCGGACATGCCCAAGGTGCTGGAGATGACCGAGTTCAACGACGGCGAGCGCTACACCGACTACAACTCCAAGACCGACAAGGTCGCCGCCTACGGCATCGGCGCGCTGGTGGCCGGCGGCATCGCGGCGAAAGCCGGCCTGTTCGCCAAGCTCGGCGTGCTGCTGCTGGGCTTCAAGAAGGTGATCATGGTGGGCGTGGTGGCGATCGGCGGTTTCTTCGCCAGGTTGTTCGGGCGCAAGAAGGCGCAGTAAACCGCGGAACGTAGGTTGGGGTGAGCCATAGGCGAACCCCAACACCGCCAGCTCCAAGCGCAGCGCAACGTTGGGGTTCGCCTGCGGCTCACCCCAACCTACAACGGGGTGTCCAGCCTCACGCCCAGCGAGGACAGACAACGCAGGCCGTCGGCGCTGGGCACCAGCGCACGGCCCTGCGCGGCGCGGCGCAGCCAGCCCGCATCGAGCATGGCCGACGTCATCGCCACGCCGAGCGGGCCGCCCACGTGCAGGCGGCGCTCGGTCCAGTCCAGGCAGCCGCGGCCGTGCAGGCGCAGCAGCTGGCCGGTGGCTTCGAGTTCAAGACCGGCTTCGGTCAGCGCCCGCGCACCGGCGGGCAGCAGGCGCAGGCCTTCGCTGGCCGCTTCCAGGTAGTCGCGCGCCAGCAGGCTTTCGCACAGCGCCACACCGAGCTGGCCGGCGAGATGGCGATAGCAGGTGCGCGCGCGGCGCACCGCCGCATCGGCGGACGTCTTTGGCGGCGCGCTGCGCGTGCGCGGCATGGCGAGTGCTTCGAGCATCGCCGAGACTTCATCGTCGGCAAGGCGGTAGTAGCGGTGGCGCCCCTGCACGTGCAGCGCCAGCAGGCCGCCGTCGAGCAGGCGCTTCAGATGCGCGCTCGCGGTGGCCGCACCCACGCCGGCCACGCGCGCCAGCTCACCCGCCGGGCGTGCGGTGCCATCCGACAGCGCCAGCAGCATCGCCGCACGCGCGGGCTCGGCCAGCAGCGCACCGACTTCGGCGAGCTGGTAGCGGGTCATGGCGGGGGCGTCGGACATGCGGTGCAGTCTAGTCGGGGGAAGGATGCAGACGGTTCGTTCGAGAGCGAAGAGTGGTCACGCGCCATCGCGCCGGACGAGGCCTCGACCGGTCCATCTTTCTGGTTGCCCATGCGGCGGGGAGATGCGGAAATTTGGGACGTGCGTTGGCTTGGAGAGGGAACTGGCGGCTTCAGCGCGCCCCGTTGCAGTCCCCTCCTGCTGGCGTGATCTGACGCGATCAAGGTGAATCACTTCACAATGACGTGATTGTGACGCAATCCGCCGAAATCACGTCATGATGACGGGGTTCTGATAAAATCACGTCATCGCGGCCGAACGAGCGGCCAATCCGCGCTCCAGGCCGGCCTATCAGCCAACTACGGAAACCAGGCCCATGGAAACCAGCCGAGCGCTCGTGCTCCAGGCGATGCATGACCTTGCGGCAGGCGGCAAAGGATGGGCATCGATCACGGAGGTGGCTGCGCAGGCGAACGTGTCCGTATCCACGGCGCTGCGCCAACTCGGCCGGCTGGTCGACAGCGGGGACGTGATCACGGAAGGCAGGGCGCGCGCCACTCGCTACGCGCTCGCCGCCGGGCCGCGCCAGGCTCCTGTCAACCAGATCCATGACCGGCCAGATCCACCGGCTGGAGACATTCCCTGGTCACCCGCTGCCATTGCCCTGTTGCAAAAGCTTGCGGCCCCCATGACGGCGCGCGAACCCGTGTCCTACCGGCGCGCGCTGCTGGACGGCTACAGCCCCGGTATCAGCTCGCTGCTGCCGCCGAAGCTTGCTGCCGAACTCCTGGCCGAAGGCCGATGGCCCGACCAGCAACCCGCTGGCACCTACGCCCGAAAAGTGCTCGAACAGCTCCTGGTCGAACTCTCCTGGTCGTCTTCCAAGCTGGAGGGGAATACCTACTCGCTGCTCGATACAGAACGACTGTTCCAGCAAGGCGCGCACGGCACGGACCAGGATGCCGTCATGCTCTTGAACCATAAGCGCGCCATCGAGTTTCTGGTCGACGACGGTCCGATGCGCGGCCTCACCACGTCGACGGTGCGCAATATCCATTCGCTGCTCATGGATGGTCTGATGCCGGAAGCCCAGCTGGGAACGATCCGCACCACGCCCGTGTACATCACCGGAACCACGTTTATTCCGCTGCAGGTTCCGCATGTACTGGGCGAGCTGCTCGATCTTATCGTGGCGAAGGCGCGTGCGATTCCCAATCCGATCGAGGCGGCTTATTTCCTTTGGGTGCAGATCGCGTACCTGCAGCCCTTCATCGACGGCAATAAACGAACAAGTCGCATCTGCGCCAATATTCCGCTCACCCTTTACAACTGCTCGCCGCTGGCTTTCATGGATGTCGGACGCCACGAGTATGCGCAAGCCATGCTGGGCATCTATGAATTCAACGACTTCAGCGCGGCCACCGACCTGTTCGTCTGGACCTATCGGCGGTCCATCAAGCGATACCGCACCATCATGGAATCCATGGGCTCGCCCGATCAGCTCGCAGTGCGCTACAGGGCAGCTTTGACGTCTGCCATAGGCATGATCGTGGGCGAAGGCGCGACCGTGGGCCACGCGGTTGAAGCCCAAGGCTTGAAGCATGAGGAGGCGGCACCGTTCCGCAGCCTGCTCGAAGAGCGCCTCGATTCGCTGCAGCCATACAACAGCGCCAGGTATCGCATATCGGAGGAACGGGCGCGACGGTGGATCGATGCCGGGCGCCCGAGATAGGTGCATGAAAAAGGGCGCCATCGAGGCGCCCCTTCTTCATCGCGGCAGGCCGTGCTTACTTCGCCAACCCATCCACCACCGCATTGAACGTCGCGCTCGGGCGCATCGCCTTGCCGAGCAGCGCGATGTCCGGGTGGTAGTAGCCGTGGATGTCCACCGCCTTGCCCTGCGCGCCGTTGAGCTCGCCGATGATCTTGTCTTCGTTCTCGGTCAGCGCCTTGGCCACCGGCGCGAACTTCGCCTTCAGCTCCGCATCGTCGTTCTGCCCGGCCAGGGCCTGCGCCCAGTACATGGCCAGGTAGAAGTGGCTGCCGCGGTTATCCAGTTCACCGACCTTGCGCGCGGGCGACTTGTTGTTGTCGAGGATCTTGCCGTTGGCCTGGTCCAGCGCCTTGGCCAGCACGCCGGCCTTGGCGTTGTCGTAGCGATTGCCCAGGTGCTCGAAGGAGGCGGCCAGGGCCAGGAATTCGCCCAGCGAATCCCAGCGCAGGTAGTCCTCTTCCAGGAACTGCTGCACGTGCTTGGGCGCCGAGCCGCCGGCGCCGGTCTCGAACAGGCCGCCGCCGGCCATCAGCGGCACGATCGACAGCATCTTGGCGCTGGTGCCCAGCTCCATGATCGGGAACAGGTCGGTGAGGTAGTCGCGCAGCACGTTGCCGGTGACCGAGATGGTGTCCTGGCCCTTGCGGATGCGCTCCAGCGAGAAGCGGGTGGCCTCGACCGGCGACAGCAGGCGGATGTCCAGGCCGCTGGTGTCGTGGTCCTTGAGGTAGCGCTCGACCTTGGCGATCAGCTGCGCATCGTGCGCGCGCTGCGGATCCAGCCAGAACACGGCCGGCGTGCTGCTGAGGCGCGCGCGGGTGACGGCCAGCTTGACCCAGTCCTGGATCGGCGCGTCCTTGGTCTGGCACATGCGCCAGATGTCGCCGGCTTCCACCGCGTGCTCCAGCAGCACCTTGCCGGCATCGTCGATCACGCGCACCACGCCGTCGGCGGCGATCTGGAAGGTCTTGTTGTGCGAGCCGTATTCCTCGGCGGCCTGCGCCATCAGGCCCACGTTCGGCACGCTGCCCATGGTGGCGGGGTCGAAGGCACCGTGCGCCTTGCAGTCCTCGATCACCGCCTGGTACACGCCGGCGTAGCTGCGGTCGGGGATCACCGCCTTGGTGTCCTGCAGCTTGCCCTGCGCGTTCCACATCTTACCGGAGTCGCGGATCATCGCCGGCATCGAGGCGTCGACGATCACGTCGCTGGGCACGTGCAGGTTGGTGATGCCCTTGTCGGAATTGACCATCGCCAGCGCCGGGCGGCGCGCGTACTCGGCCTGGATGTCGGCGGTGATTTCCGCCTGCTTGTCGGTCGGCAGCGCGTTGAGGCGGGCGTAGAGATCGCCGATGCCGTTGTTCGGATCGAAGCCGATCTGCTTGAGCGTGTCGGCGTGCTTGGCCAGCACGTCCTTGTAGAACTCGCTGACCACGATGCCGAACATGATCGGATCGGAGACCTTCATCATGGTCGCCTTCAGATGCAGCGAGAACAGCACGCCCTGCTGCTTGGCATCGGCCACCTGGGCGTCGACGAAGGCGGCCAGCGCCTTGCGGCTCATCACGGCGGCGTCGATGATCTCGCCCGCGCTGATCGCGGTCTTGTCCTTCAGCACCGTGCTCTTGCCGTCCTTGCCGGTCCACTCGATCTTCACCGAGGTGGCCTGGGCGACGGTGGCGGACTTCTCGCTGCCGTAGAAATCGCCGCCGTCCATGTGCGCGACGTGCGACTGCGAGTCTTGGCTCCACGCGCCCATCTTGTGCGGATGCTTGCGCGCGTAGTTCTTCACCGAGAGCGGCGCGCGGCGGTCGGAATTGCCTTCGCGCAGCACCGGGTTCACCGCGCTGCCCTTGGTACGGTCGTAGCGCGCCTTGGCGTCCTTCTCCTGCTCGTTCTTCGGCTCGTCCGGGTAGTCCGGCAGCGCGTAGCCCTGCTGCTGCAGTTCCTTGATCGCGGCTTTGAGCTGCGGCACCGAGGCGCTGATGTTCGGCAGCTTGATGATGTTGGCGTCCGGCGTGGTGGCCAGCTGGCCCAGCTCGGCGAGATCGTCGGCGATCTTCTGCTCGGGTTTCAGCAGGTCGGGGAACTGGGCCAGGATGCGGCCGGCCAGCGAGATGTCGCGCGTTTCCACGGCGATGCCGGCGGAACCGGCGAAGGCTTTGACGATCGGCAGCAGCGACTGCGTTGCAAGGAACGGCGCTTCGTCCGTGAGGGTGTAGATGATCTTCGGGGTGTTGGACATGTCTGGCCTCTTGCAACGACGTTGACAGGAAGGGGGGCGCCGCTGGACGGCGGGCGGAACCGGTCACATGGCGACGGCATCCGCGAAAGCCAAGCATTGTCGCGTTTTCGCCGGGGGGACGGAACCGCTGCGGCACGCGTTTGCCCAATACTCCGAACAAGACGTACGGCGCGGTATGGGATCGGGCAAGCGACCGGCGCATGGATACGCCCCACGAAACATCGGACCATGGCCCGACCCCCGATCCGCAAGGACACGCCATGCCCCGCCTCGTCCAGGCCTTCCTCGCCGTGCTGGCACTGACGGCCGCCGCCAGCCCGGCCCCGGCCGCCGAAAGCACCACCCTGCTCAAGACCACGCGCTCCTGGGACGGCACGCCCTACCCGGCCTACGCGTCCGGCCAGCCGCAGATCACCGTGCTGCGCATCGTCATTCCGGCGCACAGCACGCTGGCCTGGCATCACCATCCGGTGATCAATGCGGCGTATGTGCTCAAAGGCGCGCTCACGGTGGAGAAACGCGCCGAAGGCGCGAACGCCACCTGCTCGCTTGCCGAAGGCGAGGTCTTGCCCGAGCTGGTCGGCCAGGTGCATCGCGGCTACACCGGCGAGCAGGCCGCGACCCTGATCGTCTTCTATGCCGGCACCGAAGGGGCGGACATCACGGTGCCAGATGTGCTGCCGGCGCGGGACACGCCCGCGCGCGCCGCCCCGGCCTGCCATGAGCTGGCCACCCGCGGCTGAGCGTGCGCCTGAAACGACGAAGGGCGCGGTCTCCCGCGCCCTTCGTGACGACTGCATGATCCAAGCCGGTTACTTCACCGAGAAATCCTTGGTCCCCGCCGGCTGCCCGTTCAAGGTGACGTCCACCTTGTAGTTGCCGGCCGGCCAGCCGTCCGGCTTGCTGATCTCGAACGAGGTGGTGGCCGGGCCGATGGGGGCGATGGTCTTGCTGTCTTCCTTCACCGTCTGGCCGTCCTGGTAGGTCCACTTCACCGCGATGGTGGCATTGCCGCTGCCGCTGGTGCTCACGGCAGCGTAGATGCTGTCCTTCGGCGTGAAGGTGGTGGTGGCGGTGGTGACCTTCTGGTCGGCGCCGACGGCGCTGCCCAGGTCGATCGAGACCAGGCTGACGGCCGGCGCGGGCGCCGGGGCGGCCGCGGGCGGTGTGGCCGGCTGTGCGGCGGTGGCCGCGGGTGCGGCGGTCGGCGCGGCGGCGTCTTCTTTCTTGTCGCAGGCGGCCAGGCTCAGGGTGGCGGCGAGCGCGAAGGCGATCAGGTACGGGGTCTTACTGATCTTATTGGCGGTGATCTTCATGCGTGTCTCCTCTCTCAGTCCTTGGCGGGGATCTTCAGCACCTGGCCCGGCTTGATCAGGTCAGGATTGCTCAGCTGGTCGCGGTTGGCGTCGAAGATGCGTTTCCAGTCGGCGTTGCCGTAGAAATGCTTGGCGATCTTCGAAAGGTTGTCGCCGGCGACGACCGTATAGGTCTGGTCTCCATCCGGCGCGGTCGAAACGACCTTGCTCTCCACGTTGCTGAAGTCCGCCTTGGGCGCGTCGGGCGCCGTCGACTGGACATCGCTTTGCACGTTGGAGAAATCGGGTTTTCCTGTTTCATTGCCCATCGAACACTCCTCCTTCCCGAAAGGAGCGGGCAGTGTTCCGAGTTGGGGGTTAACGCGCCGTTATTGGTTGGCAGGCGCATTCAGGCGGGCGGGTGGCGCTGTTGGGGTTCGCTCGCGCTCACCCCAACCTACGAGGCTACGAGGCCCGCACCACGGCCTGCCGCGAGCGCTCGCGGCGGCGTGCGCGCGCCGCCTTCCAGCGATCGGCCAGGCAGGTGAAGATCACATACAGCGCAGGCGTGCTGAGCAGGGTCAGGCTCTGCGAAATGATCAGGCCGCCGATCAGCGCGATACCCAGCGGGCGGCGCAGCTCCGAGCCTTCGCCCAGGCCGATGGCGATCGGCAGCGCGGCCAGGATCGCCACCATGGTGGTCATCATGATCGGGCGGAAACGCACCACGCAGGCTTCGCGCGCCGCTTCCAGCGGTGACTTGCCGTGTTCGCGCTGCGCCACCAGGGCGAAGTCGATCATCATGATCGCGTTCTTTTTCACGATGCCGATCAAGAGCACCAGGGCGATCTGCGCGACGATCGACAGCTCCGTATCGGTCAGCCACAGCGCCAGCAGCGCGCCCATGCCCGCCGCCGGCAGCGTGGAGAGAATGGTCACCGGATGGATCAGGCTCTCGTAGAGCATGCCCAGCACGATGTACACGGTGACTACCGCCGCCAGCAGCAACAGCAGCATGCCGCCCTGCGACTGCTGGAAGCGGCGGAAATCGCCGCCCACGTTGAGGCGGATGTCGCCGGGCATGCGCATATTGGTGACGGTGGCCTGCACGATCTGCATCGCCTCGCCCATGCTGACGCCGGGGGCGAGGTTGAAGCTCAGGTCCATCGTCGAATACTGGTTCTCGTGCGAGATGGTGGACGGCGCCACGCCCGGCTGCTGCCGCGCGAACGCGGTGAGCGGCACCATCTCGCCCTTGGTGTTGGCCACGTACAGGCGGTTGATGGCTTCGGGCGTGGCCGTCTCATTCGGCAGCGCATTGAGCACCACCTTGTACTGGTTGATGTCCGAGTAGATGGTGGAGATCTGGCGCTGGCCGAAAGCGTTGTACAGCGCGCTGTCGATGGTGCCGATGCCCACGCCAAGGCGCGCGGCCTTGTCGCGGTCGACCACGATGTTCTGGCGCAGGCCGGCATCGTCGATGTCCGAGCCCACGTCCTTCAGCTTGGGATTCTTCTTCAGCTCGTTGACCAGCTTGGGCAGCCAGGCCTGCAGCTCGTCGATGTCGTTGCCCTGCAGCGAAATCTGGTACTGCGCACCCTGCCCGCTGCCGCCGAAGCCGCCGCTGGGCAAGTCCTGCAGCGGACGCAGGCGCAGGTTGAGGTCGGGGAACTTGGCGGCCTTCGCGCTGAGGCGGTCCAGCACCTGGAAGGTGGTTTCGCGGCGGCCTTCGGCGCGGGTCTTCAGCTCGATGCTGAAAGAGCCGCTGGTGCCGGTGCGGCTGGTGCCCAGGCGCGAGCTCACCGACTTCACCGCCGGGTCGTTCTGCAGCATCGCGGTGATGCGCTCCTGCCGCTTGATGGTCTCGCCGAACGACACCGTGGCACTGGACGTGGAACGCCCCCAGATCAGGCCGGTGTCCTGCTGCGGGAACAGGCCGGTACGCACGGAGCCGGCCAGGAACACGGTGGCGACGATCAGCGCCAGCGGCGTCAGCGCGAACAGCAAGGTGTGGCGCAGCGAGAAATTCAGCGCCGTGGTGTAGACCGCCAGCATGCTCTCGTGGAACTTGTCCAGGGCGCGGTCGAGGCGCGACGGCTGCTTGCGCTTCTTGTCGTCGTGCGCGCGCAGGAAGCGGCCGCACAGCGAGGGCGTCAAGGTCAGCGACACCAGCATCGACATCACGATCGCCGCCACCAGGGTCAGCGTGAACTCGTGCATGAACAGGCCGGTGAAGCCGCTGGCGAACAGCAGCGGAATGAACACGGCCACCAGCGAGGCGGTGATCGACACGATGGTGAAGCCGATCTCGCGCGCGCCCAGCAAGGTGGCCTCGAAGCGCGACAGGCCTTCGTCCATGTGCCGGATGATGTTCTCGATCACCACGATCGCGTCGTCCACCACGAAGCCGATCGCGATCACCAGCGCCAGCAAGGTGAGGTTGTTGAGCGTGTAGCCCATCAAATACATGCACACGAAGGCGCCGGCCAGCGACAGCGGCACCGCCACCGCGGCGATCAGGGTGGGCGCGAGCCGGCGCAGGAACAGCGCCATGGTCAGCACCACCATGGCCAGGCTGATCAGCAGTGTCGCCTGCACCTCGTGCAGCGAGGCGCGGATGGTCGGCGTGCCGTCGAAGTACGGCATCAGCCTGGTGCCGGGCGACAGGAACGAGCGCAAGGTCGGGATCAGCTCGCGCACCGCGTCGACCGTGGCGATCACGTTGGCGTCCGACTTCTTGTACACATACATCAGCACCGCCGGCTTGCCCTGGTACCAGGCCGCCTGGAAGGCGTCCTGCTGGCCGGAATAGACCTTGGCCACGTCCGACAGCCGCACCGGCGTGCCGTTGCGCGTGGCGATCACCAGGTCGGCGAATTCCTCGGCCGTGTGCAGGTTGTCGTTGGCGGTGATCGCCATCAGGGTCTGGCCGTTGTCCAGGAAGCCCTGCGGCGAAGTGACGTTGGCGGCGATCAGCGCGTTGCGGATCTGGTCGGGCGACAGGCCCATCGCATTGACCGCGCGCAGGTTGAGGTCGACGCGGATGGCCGGCGTCGCCGCGCCGGCGATATCCACCGAGGACACGCCTTCGAGCTGGCGCAGGCGCTGGGCCAGCAGCGAGTCGGCCACGTTGTAGAGCGCGGCGGCCGATTGCGTGTCCGAGGTGAGCGCGAAGGCGATGATCGGGTCGTCGTTCGGGTTGGCCTTCTGGTAGCTCGGCTGGCTGGTCAGGCCGGTGGGCAGGTCCGGCTGCGCGGCATTGATCGCCGCCTGCACGTCGCGCGCGGCGGCATCGAGGTTGCGCCCGCTCTGGAACATCAGGAACACCGAGGCGCTGCCTTCGGAGCTGCGCGAGCGCATGGTGTCGATGCCCGGCACCTGGCCGAGGTGGCGCTCCAGCGGCGCGGCCACGGTGGAGGCCATATTGCTGGCGTCCGCGCCGGACTGAGCGGCCTGCACGAAGATCACCGGGAACTGGATATCCGGCAGGGCGGCCACGCCCAGCAGCGAATAACAGATCACGCCAAGCACGAACACGCCGATGGCGAGCAGCGAGGTGCCGATGGGACGGCGGATGAACGGGCCGGAGATGTTCATGCGGTAAGCGTAGCGGGGGAATGGCCGGCGCGGCGCAGGCGTCGGGCGAGGCGGGGTTTCATCAACTGAACGCACCGGCCGGGTATCGGTTGAACATGCGGGCCGGGGCCTTCTGGCACTGGTGCGGATCGCCAGGCCCAGGACGCCGAAAGGGGCGGAGCCTTCCGGCTCCACCCCTTGAACGCGTTACCGCGTGGCTCTTGCGGCCCTGGCGGCCTCACGCCGCCGCGCTTCCGCCGGTCGCCGCGCGTTCGAGCGCGCGGCGTTCGCGGCGCACCCGCAGCCAGTCGGAGAAACGCTCCATGTACAGGTAGATCACCGGCGTGGTGTACAGCGTGACCAGCTGCGACAGCAGCAGGCCGCCGACGATCGACACGCCCAGCGGACGGCGCAGCTCCGCGCCGATGCCGTTGCCCAGCGCCAGCGGCAGGGCGCCGAGCATGGCCGCCGCGGTAGTCATCATGATCGGGCGGAAGCGCAGCAGGCAGGCGCGGCGGATCGCTTCCGGCGGACTCATGCCGGTGCGCTGCGCCTCGATGGCGAAGTCGATCATCATGATCGCGTTCTTCTTCACGATGCCGATCAGCAGCACGATGCCGACGATGCCGTCCACCGACAGGCTCATGCCGCACAGGATCAGCGCCAGCAGCGCGCCCACGCCGGCCGGCGGCAGGGTGGAGATGATGGTCAGCGGGTGGATGTAGCTTTCGTACAGCACGCCCAGCACGATGTAGATGACCACGATCGCGGCGAGCAGCAGCAGCACTTCGTCGCCCAGCGAGGAGGAGAACTCCGCCGCCTTGCCGATGAACTGGCCGCGCACCTGCGGCGGGAAATTCTGCTGCTGTTCGATCTCGTGGATCGCCTTGACCGCGTCGGACAGCGAATAGCCCTGCGCCACGTTGAACGACAGCGTCACCGCCGGCAGCTGCTGCTGGTGGCTGACCACCAGCGGCGCGCTGGTCACTTCGGCATTGGCCAGCGAAGCGATCGGAATGGTGCCGCCGGCGCCGACCTGGAAGCCGACGTTGCCGGTGTTGCCGATGCCCGCCGGCGTGGCCGAGTTGCTCGACGCCACCTGGCCGAAGGTGGTGGCGTTGCTGCCGGTGAGCGCGCCGTTGCCGTTGCCGCGCACGGTGAGCTTGTTCAGCAGGTCCTGGCTGGTGCGGAATTCCGGCGCGACTTCCATCACCACGCGGTACTGGTTGAGCTGGGTGAAGATGGTCGAGATCTGGCGCTGGCCGAACGAGTCGTACAGCGTGTCGTCGATGGTCTGCACCGGCACGCCCAGGCGGCTGGCCTTCTCGCGGTCGATGGTGAGCTTGAGCGCGTTGCCGCTGTCGGCCAGGTTGTTGTCCACGTCCGACAGTTCGGGGCGCTGGCGCATGGCCTGGGTCATCTGGTTGGCATAGCCGGCCAGTTCCGCCGAGTTCACCGCGGACATCGAGTACTGGTACTCGGTGGCGGCCACGCGGCTGTCCAGCGTCACGTCCTGCACGGGCTTGAGGTACAGCGCCACGCCGGGGATGCCGGCCACGGTCTTCTGCAGGCGCGGCAGGATGTCGTCCAGGCCGCCGCGGTCGCCGCGGTCCTTCAGCACGATGCTGAGCTGGCCCTGGTTGAGCGTGGGGTTGATCGAACCGGCGCCGATGAAGGCCGCCACGCCGCTCACGGCAGGGTCCTTGCGCAGCGCCTCGGCCACGGCCTGGGTGCGCTGCTCCATCTGCGGGAAGGCCACGTTCTGATCGGCCTGCACCACGCCGGTGATCAGGCCGGTGTCCTGCTCGGGCAGCAGGCCCTTCGGAATCACCACGTACAGGAACACGGTGACCACCACGGTGACCAGCGCCACGAACATGGTGAAGCGATGGTGGTCCAGCACCCAGCCCAGGGTGCGGTCGTACAGGTCGACCGTGCGCGACCACACCGTGCGCTTGCCGGCGGCGGCATGGCGCTCGTGCGCGTCGTCGCCTTCCGGCAGCGCGTCGGGCTTGAGCAGGTAGGCGCACATCATCGGCGTCAGGGTCAGCGACACCAGCATCGAGATGGCGACCGCGATGGTCAGCACCCAGGCGAATTCGTGGAACAGGCGGCCGGTGACGCCGGGCATCAGCAGCAGCGGCAGGAACACCGCGATCAGCGACACGGTCAGCGACAGCACGGTGAAGCCGATTTCCCTGGCGCCGATCTCAGCCGCTTCCTTGCCGCTCTTGCCCTGCTCGATGTAGCGGACGATGTTCTCGATCATCACGATCGCGTCGTCGACCACGAAGCCGGTGGCGACGGTGAGCGCCATCAGCGAGAGGTTGTCCAGCGACATGCCGGCGAAGGCCATCACGCCGAAGGTGCCCATCAGCGACAGCGGCACCGCCACCGACGGAATGATGGTGGCCCACAGGCGGCGCAGGAACACGAAGATCACCGCCACCACCAGGAACACCGTGAGCACCAGCGTGAACTGCACGTCCTCCACCGAGGCGCGGATGGTCACGGTACGGTCGGCGAACACGTCCAGGTGCACGTCGGCCGGCAGCACGCTGCGCAGCTCCGGCATGATCCCGCGGATGTGCTCCACGGTCTGCACGATGTTGGCGCCCGGCTGGCGGCGCACGTCCAGCAACACCGCCGGCTTGCCGTTGGCCCAGGCGGCGAGCTGGTCGTTCTCGACGCCGTCGATCACCCGCGCCACGTCGGACAGGCGCACCGGCGCGCCGTTCTTGTAGCTGATGATGGTGTTCTTGTATTCGGCCGCGTCGATCAGCTGGTCGTTGGTGCCGATGCTGTAGCTCTGCGTCTTGCCGTTGAGCGTGCCCTTGGGCGCGTTCACGTTGGCCTGGGTGAGCGCGCTGCGCACGTCCTCCATGGTCAGGCCGAGATTGGACAGCTGCGCCGGATTGACCTGGATGCGCACGGCCGGACGCACGTTGCCGGCGATCGAGACCAGGCCCACGCCCTGCACCTGCGACAGCTTCTGCGCCAGGATCGAGTCGGCGATGTCGTTGATATTGCGCAGCGGCAGCGTGTCGGAGGTGAGCTTCAGCGTGAGGATCGGCGCGTCGGCCGGATTCACGCGGTTGTACACCGGCGGATACGGCAGGTTGTTCGGCAGCGTGCCCTTGGCCTGGTTGATCGCGGCCTGCACGTCCTGCGCGGCGATGTCGATGTCGCGGTCCATGGCGAACTGCAGCACGATGGTCGACAGGCCCGCGGAGGAGTCCGAAGTCATCATCGCCAGGCCGGAGATCTGGCCGAAGTTGCGTTCCAGCGGCGTGGTGATCAGCGCCGCCATGGTGGACGCGCTGGCGCCCGGATACTGGGTGGTGACCACCAGGCTGGGCGCGTCGATTTCGGGCAGCGCCGAGACCGGCAGCTGGCGATAGCCCAGGATGCCGAGCAGCATCACCGCCACCATCAGCAGCGAGGTGGCGATCGGCCGGCGGATGAAGAGCGTCGAGAATCCCATGGTTACCTGGATGGCCGTCCGTTGTGGACTTCAAGGCGCGGCGCGTCTATGCGCCGCGCGTGGCGCCGGGCGTCGCGCTCATGGCGCGCGCCCGGCCGGTGTGGCTTAGCCGCCGCGGCGGCCGCCGCCGTTGCGCTGACCCTTCTTGCCCTGCTGCTGCAGCTCTTCGGCGGTGGGCGCGGCCGGCACTTCGCCCGGCTTGAGGCCCTTCACCTTGCTGCCCGGCTTCAGGCGGAACTGGCCTTCGGTGACCACCTGGTCGCCTTCCTTCAGGCCCGTGCCGATCATCACGTGGCTGTCGCCGACTTCGCCGGCCACCTTCACCGGCTGCATCTTGACCGTGCTGTCGGCCTGCATCTGGTAGACGTAGTCGCCGTCCGGACCGCGCTGCACCGCCTGCGACGGGATCACCAGGCCGCCGGCCACGGTGCGCACCTGCAGCCGCACGTTGACGAACTGGCCGGGCCAGAGGTCGTTCTTCTCGTTGGCGAACTGCGAGCGCAGGCGGAAGGTGCCGGTGGTGGTGTCGATCTGGTTGTCGATCACCTTCAGCTCGCCGCCGTCGGCGATCGGATGCGCGTCGACGCGGTCCAGCGCGGTGACCGCCAGCGGCGTGCTGCTGTCGCGCACGGCATTGCGCACCATCTCCAGGTTCTGCTCCGGCAGCGTGAACATCACGTAGATCGGATGCAGCTGGGTGATGGTGACGATGGTGCTGGTGGTGGTGACCAGGTTGCCCGGGTCGACGCCGCGGATGCCGGTGACGCCGTCGATCGGCGAGATCACCTTGGTGAAGCCCAGCTGCACCTGCGCGCTGGCGATCGCCGCCACGTCGGCCGCGACCGCGGCCTGGTACTGCGACACCTGGTTGCGCTGGGTGTCCAGGTCCTGCTTGGAGATATAGCCCTGCGGCGCCAGGTTCTGGCTGCGCGCCAGGTTGGCGCGCGCGGTGGCGAGCAGCGCCTCGTCCTGCGCCTTCTTGCCCACGGCCTGCTGGTAATTGGCCTGGAAGGTGCGCGGGTCGATCTCGGCGAGCACGTCGCCCTGCTTCACTTCCTGGCCTTCCTTGAACTTCAGGCTCATCAGCTGGCCGGACACCTGCGGATTGATCGTCACGGTGTTGAGCGCCTGCACGGTGCCCAGCGCGGTCAGGTAGACCGGCACGTCACGCTTGACCACCGGCTCGACCGTCACCGGCACCGGGGCTTCCTTGTCCTTGCCTTCGCCGCCCTTGCCCGGGCCGCCCTGGCCGTTGCCGGCCGCCTGTCCGCCCTGGCCTTCGCCCGGCTTGTGCAGCAGACGGAAACCGACTCCTCCGACGATGATCACGGCGATCACGATCAGCGCGATCTTCCAAAAACGCGACATGAAAAAAGCTCCTGGATGATAGGCGGGCCCCTACCCGACCCCGCCGCGCGCGGTTGCGCGCCTGTTTTGATACGACGGCGAAAGGATAGGGGCAGTTCAACGAAAAGGGACAATGCCAGTTGACAGGGGGGGCGCATGACCGATGGCAGGGATGAGCCGCGCCACTATGCGGTCCGACGATGTCCGTCCGGTGTCGGCATGAGGGACCGGACCGGCCCGCATCCGGTTCCCTCGCCGCCCATGGTGCCATGGCTGGAAGACAGGCCGGTCCGTTCGTCTATAATCCGGGACTTCATTGCCTGAACCCGCGGTCCGGCCAGGCCCGATGGTTCGCCCACCGAAAACGGGAGTATTGCGTGAGCGGTTCCATGACCAAATCCGACCAGAGCTTCATGCGCAGCTTCTCGTTGCTGATCGCTGGCCTGGGTGTGCTGACGCTGCTGCTGATCGGCGGCGCTTGGATGATCTACGACGCCGAACCCAAGGAAACCAATCCGGACGCGGCCAAGAAGGTGGCCGAGCGCATCGCTCCGGCGGGCGCCGTCTACGCCGGCGACACCGGCCGCGCCGCCATGCAGGCCGCCGCCGACGCCGCCGCCAAGGCCGCCGCCTCGCAGGTCGCCTACGGCGGCAGCACCGACGGCAAGACCATCTACGACAACCTCTGCCACAGCTGCCACACCGCCGGCGTGGCCGGCGCGCCGAAGCTGGGCGACAAGGGCGCCTGGGGCTCGCGCATCGCGCAGGGCGTCGACACCCTGGTCAAGCACGCCATCGAGGGCTACCACGGCCCGGACGGCAACTTCATGCCGGCCAAGGGCGGCAACCCGGCGCTCACCGACGAGCAGGTGAAGAACGCCGTGCATTGGATTGTGGATCAGGCGAAGTAAGCCAGCTTCAATCGGATCAAAGCAAAACGCCGCCCACAGGGCGGCGTTTTTCTTTCGCCCCTTCTCCCCGCCGGGGAGAAGCTTGGGATGAGGGGGACTCGCGGAGACGCCCGTCAGCTCCCATTTCAGTGGTAGTCGTCCTCACGCTGATGCCTCACCGCGAGCACATGCACCTCGCTCCCGCGGATCTCGAACAGCGCCACATAGCCCGCATCGCCGAAGCCGATCAGCAGCTCGCGCAGGAACGGGTCGGACTCGTCCGCCTTGCGGCAGGCGTAGGGAAAATCCTTAAGCAGCTCGGTCGCCTTGGCGACAGCGGCAAGCGCGCGCCCGGCTGCACGACGGTCGCGGCTGAGCAGGATGTCGAAGCAGCGCAGCAGGTCGTCGCGGGCTTCTTCCGTGAAGCGGACGCGACAAGTCACTCATCGCCCTCGTGCCGGGGCGCCGCCCCAAGCCGGGCAGAGAGCTGGCCCAGCATGTCGTCGGCCTCGACGTAACGGCCACTGCGC
Organism: Dyella sp. SG609; assembly: GCF_012275375.1. Taxonomy (GTDB): domain Bacteria; phylum Pseudomonadota; class Gammaproteobacteria; order Xanthomonadales; family Rhodanobacteraceae; genus Dyella_D; species Dyella_D marensis. The sequence goes on from NZ_JAAZQJ010000009.1 coordinate 81,472, forward strand.
TGCGCCTTCTCCGCCGATGCCCGCCCGCGCTCGATGAACTCGCGCTGGGCGGTGCGCCGGTGGATCTCGGCACGCAGCGAGGCTTCGGTGAAGGCCGACAGGCTTTCGCCCTGGTGGAGCACGCCCAGCACCTGTTCGCGGAATTCGGGGTCGACGCGCAAGGGAGGAATGACCGCTGTCTTCATGGATGGAGCGCCATGTATAGCAATTGCTATGCAGCTTAGCACAGCCTTTTCAGCGCAATCCGGAGACTTCCCCATGGGCGATCCAGTCCGCCGCAAAGTCCCGCAGCTGCGGAAAGAACGCCTCGAAGCGCTCGCGCAGTTGCGGCTCCAGCTCCACCAGCACGGGCATCGCCTCGCCCACCGGATTGGCCCGGCTCAGGCGCGCCGACACACCGCGCAGCGCGCGCTCGATCTCGGTGCGTTCGGCGTAGCCGGCGGGGAGATCGTGGGCTTCCATATAGATAAGGAAGCGCTTCAGTCCGTCCGGCAGCAGGCCGTGGTGCCGGTGCAGCAGCGCGCGCAGTCCTGCGGAATACGTATCCAGCGGCTGGCCGCTCCAGCGCGCGAAATCCCGCGCCAGCTCATGGTCGAACCACATGTCCAGCAGGATCCCGCCGAAGCGGCGGTAGGGCGAAGGCAGCAGGCGCCGCGCTTCGGCCACCTCCGGATGGGCGTCGGTGTAAACGTCGATCGCACGGTGCAGGCGGATGCCGTCGATCACCCGCGCCGGAAACCGCTGCGGATCGGGCGTCCCATGCACGAAGTCGCCCAGCATGCCGCCCAGGCGCAGCTCCTCGTCATCACCCGCCAGCAGGGCATGCGCAAGATGGTTCATGTCCGAGCTTTCCGCACGAGCGGGCGGCGGACCGGCCCGGCGGTTATCATTCCGCGTATGACTCCCATCGCCTTCCCCAACGATCCGGATCAGTTCCCCGGTGAAGAAGCCAGCTTCGCGCTGAGCGGCCCAGCCGGCAAGCTCGAAACGATCAGCAACGTCGCCGAGCCGGCCGACGCGCGCCGCGGCGTGGCCGTGATCTGCCACCCCAACCCCGTGGAAGGGGGCACCATGCATAACAAGGTGGTGACCATGGTGGAGCGCAGCCTGCGCGAGCGCGGACTGGACACGGTGCGCTTCAACTTCCGCGGCACCGGCGAATCCGAAGGCCAGCACGACTACGGCAACGGCGAGCGTGACGACCTGGCCGCCGTGGTGCGCTGGGTGCGCACGCGGCGGCCCGGCGATGCGCTGTGGCTGGCGGGGTTCTCGTTCGGCAGCTATGTGACCCTGCGCAGCGCGGTCGAGCTCGATGCGGACGCGCTGATCAGCATCGCGCCGCCGGTGGCGCGCCGCCATTACGAGTTCGACGCCATTCCGCTGCCGTCCTGCCCCTGGCTGGTGGTCATGGGCGAGAGCGACGAAGTGGTCGATCCGCAGGCGGTGTTCGACTGGATCGACAGCCTGCACAAGAAACCCGAACTGGTGCGCATGCCGGACACCGGGCATTTCTTCCACCGCCGCCTGATGGACCTGCGCGGCGCGATCAAGCATGTGGTGCAGGACTGGCTGCCGCCCCCGCGCGGCTGACGCGCCCTTCCGCGATTTCTCCCATGAGCGAAACACTTACGATCGCGCCAAGCGCGCGCTACCAGGAAGGCGTCGCCGCGCACCGCTGGGAAAGCGACCCGGCCCAGCTGGCGGTGCTGCCCGAATTCGACCGCATGCACGCGGCGCTCACCGCCGCCCGCGAAGAGAACGGCGGCCTGTTCGGACGGCTGAAGTCGCTGCTCGGCGCCGAGCCGCGCGAAGCCGTGCCGGGGCTGTACCTGTGGGGCAGCGTGGGCCGCGGCAAGACCTTTCTGATGGATCTGTTCGTGGCCAGCCTGCCGCAGGGCATGGCGCTGCGCCGCCACTACCACCGCTTCATGGGCGAAGTGCACGAGCGCCTGCGCGAACTGGGCAATCGCCAGGATCCGCTGCCGGAAGTGGCCGAGGGCATCGCCGCGCGCTGCCGCGTGCTGTGCCTGGACGAGTTCCTGGTCAACGACATCGGCGACGCGATGATACTGGGCACCCTGCTGGAAGCGCTGTTCGCCCGCGGCGTGAGCCTGGTCACCACCTCCAACACCCAGCCGAAGAATCTCTACAAGGACGGCCTGCAGCGCGCACGCTTCCTGCCGGCGATCGCCCTGCTGGAACAGCAGTGCCACGTGGTGGAGATGATCTCCTCGCGCGACTGGCGCCTGCGCGCGCTGACCCAGGCGCCGGTGTACTTCACCCCGCCCAGCGCCGAGGCGGAGCGCTCGCTGGCCCGCATCTTCAGCACCCAGGCGCAGGGCGAAACGACGGAAGGCGGCGACATCGTGGTCAACGACCGCGCCATCCCCGTGCGCAAGCGCGCCGAAAACATCCTGTGGTTCGACTTCGACGCCCTGTGCGAAGGTCCGCGCGCCGTGGCCGACTACATCGCCATCGCCAAGGCGGGACCTGCGGTGATCGTTTCCAACGTGCCGCAGTTCAGCATCTACAGCGAAGATGCCGCGCGCCGCTTCGTGCTGCTGGTAGATGAGTTCTACGACCGCCATGTGAAGCTGATCCTTTCCGCTGCAGCGCCAATCACCGAGCTGTATGACGGCGAGCGGCTGCGTGCGGAGTTCGGGCGTACGGAGTCGCGGCTGATCGAGATGCAGAGCGAGGAATACCTGGCTTCACCGCATCTGGCGTGAACGAGCCTGTCACCGGTTAACCGATCGCACTGCTGCCCCGCGTCCCCTGGCTCGTTGGCATGCCTGCGCATGCCAACGAGCCAGGGTTTTGCGTTGCCACCCGAGTCAAGCGGCATGCATCGCATCGCCATCCCTGTCTCGGCAAGCCGCAGAAAAGCGGCTCCTAGCGACGGCCCGAACCGACCATAGGCAGTTGCTTACCCGGCCCCGCCTTCACCCAGATAAACTTCAGACTGTTCCACAGCTCGCCCGAACTAAGATCGACATATGCAGTAGGTGCTCCCTGCGCTGCGCAAGGAAGACCACCGAATGAGACCACCCCGATCTGGTAGACGCGGCCACCGATACTACGAATGATGGGACTGCCACTGTCGCCATGACAGGCTCCTTGTCCGCGCACTCCAGCGCAGAAATAAGTGCTCAGATCATCGCCATATGCGGCCGCACACTCGTCGTGTGCCAGCAAAGGCACGTCCACCGCACGCAATCGATCCGGAAAAAAGGGGATATCCGGATCCGTGTTGCCCCACCCCATCACCGTTACAAATTGACCGGGTCGGTACAAGGCATCGCTGCTCAGCGTGGGCAAGCTGACCGGGACGACGCCGCTGACGGGTGCGTCAAGAAATATCAGCGCCAGATCGGAGTCCGGGACCGTGCTGACCGCTACCGCGCTGACGCCTCGCCGCTGCGCTCCAATGTCGTCTGAAAGCAGGGTTTGCCCGATGGTGACCGAGAGCCCTGCCGCATTTCCGTCGGTTACGTTGTTGACACAATGCGCAGCGGTAATCACCACGTCCCGGTAATAAAGCGACCCTCCGCAGAAATGCGACCCGCCAGATTGCAGGGAGGCCATGAACGGGTACTTTCCCCTGGAGACCTCATGACCACCAATGATGCGCGGATCGATGCGAGGACTGTTCTCGACGGATATCTGCGGCTTCGCAAAAGCCAGGCTCGCAGTGGTGAGAGCGAGCATGCTGGCCATCCAAGCCATGATGCTGACGATTGCCTTCTTGTTCGAACGCATTTGCATGGAACTTCTCCAGGTCATGGAAGAGAGATTAGCCATTGCATTGCGATAAGCCCGCTGAAAGCCAGCCGCTTGCGCGGCTACAAGTAAACACATAGCCTTTGCTTCCTGGATATCGCAGAAGTACGAAAGTTTTCTCTGACATGCAGCCATGAAGCTAGCCTCTTCCGCTGCTGTGCCGATCACTGGCCTGTACCACGGGAGCAACTGCGTGCGGAGTTCGGGCGCACGCAGTTGAAGTTGGTCGAAATGCGGAGCGAGGAAAATCTCGCGTCGCCGCATCTGGCGTGAGGAGACGGTTACCAGGAGCGGATCACTCCGGGCAGCCGTGCCCTCCTCGACCATGGCGTGCCTGCAGGTACGCCATGGTCGTGCATTGCCGCCGAGCCACGGCTTGCATCGCCGTTCCGCCATACGGCTGCTTGGGAATCAGGCCTAGCGACGGTTCGATCCGACGGTATGCAGTCCTTTTCTCCGCGCCGGTTGCACCCAGATAAACCGCAGGCTATTCCACAGCTCGCCTGAGCTGAGGTTGGCATACACCCCAGGCGCACCCTGCTCCGCGCATCCCTCGCCGAACGAGACGACGCCGATTTGATAGACGCGGCCGCCAACGCTGCGAATGATCGGTCCGCCGCTATCGCCCTGGCAGGAATCCTTGCCACGGACACCCGCGCAGAAATGGGTGCCCAGCTCGTATCCCTCGTAGCTGGCGGCGCACTCCTCCGGCGCAAGAATGGGCACATCCACTTCCCGAAGCCGATTGGGGAAGAACGGCAGCTCCGCATCGGTATTGCCCCAGCCCATGACCGTTGCCGTCTGCCCGGGCCGGTACAAGGCATCGCTGCCCAGCGTAGGCAAGCTGACCGGGACGACGCCACTGACCCGCTTGTCCAGAAACACCAGAGCCAGATCGGACGCCGGGAGCGTACTGATCGCCACTGCCCGGATCCTTCGCCGCTGCGCGCCGATGCCATCCGAAAGCAGGGTCTGCCCGATGGTGACCGTGTGCTCCGCCGCGTTGCGATCGGTTACATCGTTGACGCAATGAGCAGCAGTAATCACCACATCCTGGCGATAAAGCGATCCACCGCAGAAATGCTGCCCGTCGAATTGCAGCGAAGCCATGAATGGGTACTTCCCCCTGGATACTTCATTGCCGCCGATGATGCGCGGATCGATGCGCGGGTTGTTTTCCACGGATGCCCGCGGCGTGGCGAAAGCGAGACTCGCGGCGGTGAGCGCGAGCATCCCCGCCATCCAGGCCATGACCCTGACGGCCATCTTCTTTCTCGAACGCATTTGCATGGGACTTCTCCAGTTCATGGAAGAGGATTAGCAACTGCATTGCGATAAGCGTGCAGAACGCCAGTGCTTACGCGACTATGAGTAGACGCTCAGTCGCGCCTTTCAGATATCGAAGAAATACGAAAGTTGTCCCCGACATGTCAGCTTCGCGGCGCGCGGCACACTGCATATCCGGAATACTCCCAATTGCCGCTCTCAAAGCCGCCATCGATGCAGCGCTGCGCATACGCTTCGCAGCGGACATCCACGCCGGAGAATGCTCATGATGCGCAGCGCCTTGCTCATGCTGTCCCTTGCCGCCGTATCGGCCGTACCTGTCCATGCCACCGATGTGGCGCAAAGCATTCAGGACGAACTGCCCCAGGTCGTCGCATGGCGCCACGACATCCACCAGCATCCCGAACTGAGCAATCGCGAGACGCGCACCGCCGCACTGGTTGCCGCGCAGCTGAAGAAGCTCGGCCTGGACGTGCGTACCGGCATCGCGCACCACGGCGTGGTGGGCGTTCTCAAAGGCAGCAAGCCCGGGCCGAGGCTGGCAATCCGCGCCGACATGGACGCGCTGCCGGTCACGGAGGAAACCGGCCTGCCGTTTGCCTCAGCAGCGCTGGGCGAATACCGCGGCAAGTCCACCGGCGTGATGCACGCCTGCGGCCACGACGCGCACACGGCCATGCTGCTGGGCGTCGCCACCGTGCTCGCCGGCATGAAGCAGGAGCTGCCGGGCGAGGTGATGTTCGTCTTCCAGCCGGCGGAGGAAGGAGCGCCAGCGGGCGAGCAAGGCGGGGCCGCGCTCATGCTGAAAGAAGGCGTGTTCCGCGACTTCGCACCGGATGCCGTATTCGCCATGCATGTGATCAGCACGCTCAACGTCGGCACGGTGGCGCTGCGGCCGGGACCCGCGCTGTCCGGGGCGGACGGCTTCAAGCTGGTGGTCCACGGACGCCAGACGCACGGCGCCATGCCGTGGAACGGCGTCGATCCCATCGTCACCGCGGCGCAGATCGTCGAGCAGGCGCAGACCATCGTCAGCCGCCGGCTGGATATCGGCACGCTGCCGGCCGTGCTCAGCTTCGGCATCGTCGAAGGCGGTACGCGCCACAACATCGTGCCGGACAAAGTGGAACTGCAGGGAACCCTGCGCAGCTTCGATCCCGCCATGCGCCAGCAAGCCATCGACCATCTGCGCGGCATCGCCGAACACGTGGCCGCCGCGAACGGCGCCACGGCGGAACTGCAGATCCCGATGGGCGACAGCTATCCGGTCACGGTCAACGACGCCGCATTGACCGCACGGGTACGCAGCAGCCTGGTCAAGGCGGTCGGCCACGCGCATGTGGTCGAGGCTCCTCCGGCCATGCCCTCGGAGGATTTCGCTTATTTGGCCAAGGAAGTGCCCGGCGTGTACTTCTTCGTCGGCGCCACGCCAGCCGGCCAGGATGCGGCGAAGGCGGCAGCCAATCATTCGCCGCGGTTCTTGATGGACGAGGGCGCCCTGAAGGTAGGCATGACCTCGATGCTGCAGGCGGCGCTGGACTATCTGCAGGCCCCAGCCACCGAAACGGATCACCAGGGGCAAGCAGCGAGCTGAGCAGGGGGATGGAAAGCCCGCTACTCGTCCGGCTTCTGGCGAACCGACACGCCCGCCAAAGCCGGTGGCGTGCCGCAGCGGCCGGAGCGCAGCGCATCCAGATAAGCCGACACCAGCGTCGTCGTGCTCTTCTGCGCACCCGCGGCGAACTGGCCGCCGCCTAAGTTCATATGGTTGGCGCCATCCACCACGGCCAGCCAGCGGCAGCCCGGCCCCAGTCCATCGAAGGCCTGCATGCGCCAGCGGTAGTCGCCGCCCAGCCCCTGGTCCCGCGTGCCGGTGACCAGCAGCGTGGGCGCGGCGATCGGTGCCCATGCGCCTTCGGGGAACACCGGTCCCGGCCCTTCCGGCGATAAGGCCACATAGGCGTCGAAGCTGCCCTTCGGCGCCAGCCCCAGCTTGTTGTGCGCACCGGCTTCCAGCATCACCGTGATCGCGCCCATCGAATGGCCGAGCAGCGCCTTGAACGATGCGTGGCAGCGCTGTTCCGACCACGCCAGCGCCGCGTCGATGTCGAGAAAGCGGGCCCGATAAGCCGGCGCATCGGTAACCAGGGCGGTGATGCCGCCCTTGAAGCCATCGCTGCGCAGATCCTGCTTCAGCACCGGCAGGCCGCTTTCGCGGTGCCCCATCACCACCACGCGCCAGCCGTCGGCGCTCAAGGCCTCGCCTACATAGCGCAGGCCCTGCTCACTTCCGCCGGCACCGTGCGACACCAGCAGCAGCGGCGGGCAGGTTTTCGCCGCGGCAGGCTCGTACACCATCAGCGGCGTGCTCGCGCCATCGGAACGCGGCACCTCGATGCGTTCCGCGGCCCAGGCCTCCACGGTGGCTGCCAGCGCCAGCAGTACGGCCACGATCTTCGGCGACGTCGTCGACATGCTTCACTCCCCTTCGATGGCCTGCACTGCGGTAACGTGGCGGCCTTTCCTGCACGGAGCCCCGCCATGACCAGCCTGCTCTTCCTCGCCCTGCTGTCCGCGCCCGGCATGCCGGCGGACGATTTCTCAACGCGGGTGCAGCAGGCCAAGTTGACCGAGGGCGCCAAGGACGGGCCGGACTACCAGAAGAAGATGTGGGCCGCGATCGGCGACCGCACCACCGACGCGCTCAAGGGCTGCATCGCCACCCTGCCCAAGCCCGACAAGTCCCCTTTCGTACTGGTCGCCGACGTGCACGCCGACGGCAGCCTGGGCCGGGTCGAAGTCCGCGCCCCCACCGACGTAGCCACCTGCCTGCTCAGCCGCTTCGCCAGCTGGAAGCTGCCGGCCCCGCCGGCCAGCCCGGCGCCGTATCCGATCGAGGTGGATTTCAGCATCGCCCCCTGAGCGCCCGGGCAGAACCGATCGCCAAGATTTTTCGCATGGCCGCCAGGCCGCGCCAGGCCTTGAATTACCCCACTTATCCACCGATATATGCACAATGGATTGGGTTGACCCGCCCCACCCCGCCCTATATGTTGTGCCCCGTCGGTGCCTTTCTCAGACCCACGGTCGGATTGGCTTAATAGGGAATCCGGTGCGAATCCGGAACTGCCCCGCAGCGGTAAGCGGAAACGAAAGCTCCCATCGCACTGGTCCTCGAGGGCTGGGAAGCGGGGGCGAGTAGGTCGGATCGGTCGCCAGCGAACGGTCCATGTCTGCGAGTCCGAAGACCTGCCGGCACATCGCGGCCTTCAGCGCCGCGGTGAGTGATGGCGGCTTCCGCGGGGAGGCGCGTCGTGGCGCGGAGCCTTCGCTCCGCCGCACGGCCGTCCCCGCCTACACCGCCTTCGTCTCAGCCCTGCGCGCGGGAGCAGGTCGTTGAAGCCTTTGGCCTGGAGCGATGCCATGCAACCTATCGACACCGACTCGCGCGAGCGCACCGACGACCGCGCGGACGCATCCGCCTTCCCTGCCGCCGACGCAGCTGCCGCCGCGCCGGAGCCCGTTCGCATGGAAGCCGTGGCGGAGACCCCCTTCGCCCTCACCCCGCCGCACAACCCCGGCCAGATGCGCGTGACCAAGCGCAACGGCAGCCAGGAGATCGTCGACGTCAACAAGATCGTGCGCGCGGTGACCCGCAGCGGCGAAGGCCTGCATGCGGTCGATCCGCTGCGCGTGGCGCTGAAGACCATCGGCGGCCTGTACGACGGCGCCACCACGCGCGAGCTGGACGAGCTGTCGATCCGCACCGCCGCCGCGCTCACCGCCGAGGAGCCCGAATACGGCCAGCTCGCCGCGCGCCTGCTCGGCGCCTACGTCGACAAGGAAGTGAGCGGCCAGGAAATCCAGAGCTTCTCCCAGTCGATCGCGCGCGGCGCGGAGCTGGGCATCCTCAACGCACGCCTGCGCGACTTCGTCGCCGCCAATGCGCGCAAGCTCAACGACGCCATCGATCCGCTGGCCACGCGCCGCTTCGAATACTTCGGCCTGCGCACCGTGTACGACCGCTACCTGCTGCGCCACCCGCAGCTGCGCAAGGTGATCGAGACGCCGCAGTACTTCTTCATGCGCATCGCCTGCGCGCTGGGCGGCAACGAGATCGGCGAGACGCTGGAGCTGTACCGCCTGCTGTCCTCGCTGGAATACATGGCCAGCTCGCCCACCCTGTTCAACGCCGGCACCGCGCACGAGCAGCTCAGCTCGTGCTTCCTGCTCGACTCGCCGACCGACTCGCTGGAGTCGATCTACGAGAAGTACGGCGACGTGGCCAAGCTGAGCAAGTTCGCCGGCGGCATCGGCCTGGCCTACTCGCGCGTGCGTTCGCGCGGCTCGCTGATCCGCGGCACCAACGGCCATTCCAATGGCCTGGTGCCGTGGCTGAAGACGCTGGATGCCTCGGTCGCCGCGGTGAACCAGGGCGGCAAGCGCAAAGGCGCGGCCTGCGTGTACCTGGAGCCGTGGCACGCCGACATCGAGGAGTTCCTCGAGCTGCGCGACAACACCGGCGACGAGGCGCGCCGCACGCACAACCTCAACTTGGCCAACTGGATTCCGGACGAATTCATGCGCCGCGTGGAGAGCGACGGCGACTGGTCGCTGTTCGATCCGAAGATCGTGCCGCACTTCGTCGACAGCTGGGGCGAGACCTTCGAGCGCGCCTACCGCGAAGCGGAAGCCGCCGGCATCGCGGTGAAGAAGGTGAAGGCGCGCGAGCTGTACGCGCGCATGCTGCGCACCCTGGCCCAGACCGGCAACGGCTGGATGACCTTCAAGGACCGCAGCAACGCCACCAGCAACCAGACGGCCAAGGCCGAGAACGTCATCCACCTGTCCAATCTGTGCACCGAGATCCTCGAGGTGACCAACGCGGGCGAGACCGCGGTATGCAACCTGGGTTCGGTGAACTTGGCGCGCCACGTGGTGGACGGCGTGTTCGACTTCGACAAGCTCGCCGCCACCGTGCGCACCGCAGTGCGCCAGCTGGACCGCGTGATCGACCTGAACTTCTATCCGATCGACACCGCGCGCACGGCCAACCAGAAGTGGCGCCCGGTGGGCCTGGGCGTGATGGGCCTGCAGGACGTGTTCTTCAAGCTGCGCCTGCCGTTCGATTCGGCCGACGCGCTGGCGCTGTCCACGCGCATCGCCGAGGAGATCTACTTCCACGCGCTGAGCATGTCCAACGAGCTGGCGCGAGAGCACGGCGCGCATCCGGGCTTCGCCGAAAGCCGCGCCGCCAACGGTGAGCTGCAGTTCGACTACTGGCCGCAGGCCAGGCCGAACGACATGCCGCGCTGGGATTCGCTGCGTGCCAGCGTGAAGGAACACGGCCTGCGCAACTCGCTGCTGATCGCGATCGCGCCGACCGCCACCATCGCCTCGATCTCCGGCTGCTACGAGTGCATCGAGCCGCAGGTGAGCAACCTGTTCAAGCGCGAGACGCTGTCCGGCGACTTCCTGGTGGTGAACCGCTACCTGGTCGAAGAGCTCAAGACGCTGGGCCTGTGGACGCCGGAAGTGCGCGACGCCATCAAGCTGGCCGAAGGCTCGATTCAGGGCATCGCCAACATCCCCGAGCGCCTGCGCCAGATCTACCGCACGGTGTGGGAGCTGCCGCAGAAGGCGCTGATCGACCTGGGCGCCGCGCGCGGCGCATACATCGACCAGAGCCAGTCGCTGAACCTGTTCATGGAGAACCCGAACATCGGGCAGCTGAGTTCCATGTACATGTACGCATGGAAGTCCGGCATCAAGACCACGTACTACCTGCGTTCGAGGCCGGCGACCAAGATCGCCAAGACCACGGTGGCCGCCGCCGCGCCGGCAGCCAGGCCGGCGCCGGAAGCCGAGCAGGAACAGGCCAACGCCGCGGTGTTCTGCTCGCTGGAAAACCCGGAATACTGCGAGGCCTGCCAATAAGGCAACGCACCCGATGAAGCCGTACCGGAACCGCAGCGGGAAATCCGGTGTCGCCGCCTACGAAAGCGGCGAAGGCTACATCCGGGTGCGTTTCATCCACGACGGCACCTACGAATACGACGCCACCCGGCCCGGCCGCCTGCACGTAGGCAACATGCAGAAGCTGGCCGACGCCGGGATCGGCCTGTCCACCTATATCAGCCGCTTCGTGCGCGAACGCTACGCGCGCAAGCTCGATTGAGCGCCGGCGGCGCCCGCAGCAAAGGAATTCCCATGTCGCACATCCTCGATCCCGGTTTCGAACTCACCCTGCGCCCGATGCGCTATCCCGAGTTCTACGAGATGTACCGCAACGCCATCAAGAACACCTGGACGGTGGAGGAAGTGGACTTCTCGCTGGACGTGACGGACCTGAAGTCCAAGATGAGCGACGCGGACCGCCATCTGATCCATCGCCTGGTGGCCTTCTTCGCCACCGGCGACACCATCGTGGCGAACAACCTGGTGCTGAATCTGTACCAGCACATCAATGCGCCGGAAGCGCGCATGTACCTGTCGCGCCAGCTGTACGAGGAAGCGCTGCACGTGCAGTTCTACCTCACCCTGCTGGACACCTATATTCCCGATCCGGCCGAGCGCAACAAGGCCTTCGGCGCGATCCAGAACATCCCCTCGATCCGCCAGAAGGGCGAGTTCTGCTTCAAGTGGATCGACTCGATCCAGAACCTGCAGCGCCTGGAAACGCGCGAACAGCGCCGCCAGTTCCTGCTCAACCTGATCTGCTTCGCCGCCTGCATCGAAGGCCTGTTCTTCTTCGCGGCATTCGCCTACGTGTACTTCCTGCGTTCGCGCGGCCTGCTGCACGGGCTGGCCTCCGGCACCAACTGGGTGTTCCGCGACGAATCCGGCCACATGGGCTTCGCCTTCGAAGTGGTGCGCACGGTGCGCGCGGAAGAGCCGGACCTGTTCGACGAAACCATGCGCGCGCAGGTGGAAGAAATGCTGGAAGACGCCATCGCCTGCGAAACGCAGTTCGCCGAGGACGTGCTGTCCGGTGGCGTGGCCGGCCTGTCGGTGAAGGATATGCGCCAGTACCTGGAGTACTGCGCCGACCAGCGCCTGGTGCAGCTGGACCTGCCGAAGAAGTACGGCGCGAAGAACCCATTCGACTTCATGGACCTGCAGGACGTGCAGGAAGTGACCAACTTCTTCGAGCGTCGCGTGTCGGCGTATCAGGTGGGCGTCGAGGGAGAAGTGGCGTTCGATATGGCGTTCTGATCCGGAGATCGGCGCCGCCTTACGTCCGGTGTTGGGGTTCGCCCTCGGCTCACCCCAACCTACCCCGATAGATGGAGGCCGCGGGCTTTTGTAGGTTGGGGTGAGCTGAAAGCGAACCCCAACGGCCCTACATGCGCTATCGCAGAGCCCACTCCCCAGGCGGCACATTCTTCTTCACCGTTAACCTTGCCGATCGCACCAGCTCCCTATTGGTCGATCGCATCGACTCGCTGCGCCATGCCGTCAGAACCACGTTGCGTAGATATCCGTTCAACGCCGTAGCCTGGGCGGTCATGCCGGACCATATGCATGCGATCTGGACGTTGCCGGAGGGAGACGGCGACTACGCGACGCGTTGGATGCTCATCAAGCAGCGCTTCTCCAGGGCGATGCCTTCACATGAAGCCATCAGCCCTTCACGCCGCACGCAAAGCGAGCGCGGGATCTGGCAGCGCCGCTACTGGGAACATGAGATTCGCAGTGAGCGCGATCTTCTGCGGCACATCGACTATGTCCACATCAATCCGGTGAAACACGGCTATGTCACGCGTGCCGACGACTGGCCGTACTCGTCGATCCATCGCTATATCCGGCAAGGCATCCTTCCCAAGGATTGGGCCTGTGATTCCGCCGATTTTCCGCAAGGCGAGCGCTCGGCGTAGGTTGGGGTGAGCCGCAGGCGAACCCCAACATCGCCACCTTCAACGGCACCACGATGTTGGGGTTCGCCTGCGGCTCACCCCAACCTACGCCGGACGTGGCTGGCCAGGATGTTGCTTTACACCCAGCTGTTGTCGTTATCGTCGTCGAAGCCCACGTCGCCGACGTCGCTCAGGTCACCGTTGAAATCGCTGTTGTCCTGCGCGAACGCGTGGTCGTTCTGCAACGCGTTGCCGCTGTTGTTGTCGTCGTAGAAATTGTTCTGCGTGATGTTCTCCACCACGGTCTCCTGCCCGCCGCCGCCGAAGAAACCGCCGCCGCCGTGGTGGCCGCCCAGCAGGCTTTCGATGCCGTTGAACAGGAACATGCCGCCGGCCACGCCCGCAGCCGTGGTCGCGGCGCTGGCGAGGAAGCTGGGTGCGGCTGCCGGCTGCTGAGGCGCCGGTGCGGCGCCGCCGAACAGGCGCTCGCGCCAACCCGGCGCGGCCTGCTGCTGCGGCATCGGCGGAGGCGCCGAGGGCTGCTGCGGCTGGCTCCAGCCGCCGGCCTGGCCGCCGAGGAAGCTGCCGCCGCCCTGCCCGCTCACCTGCGCCTGCAATTGCGCGATCTGCGCCTTGGCGTTCTCCAGCGCCTGCTGCTGCAGCAGGCTGCGCTGCACCAGCAGGTAGAGCGCGTCGGGGTGGCCGGCCAGGCGCTGCTGGATCAGCGCGTCGGCCTGCGCGTCCTTGGCCACGCCGCCGGCGGCGGCCAGGCGCTGCAGGAAATCGTCGAGAAGTTGCTGTTCCTGGGGAGTCATGGGTGCTACCTCGTGGTGGTGGGCGACGGCTTGGTCCGCGCGCGTAAGTTGCCAAGTATGCGTGCGGCGGATGACATCAAGGCCACCCTGCCATCGGTTGGGCTGCGCGCGTTCAGCTCGACAAGAACTTGCGCCCGTTGAAATGAAGGCGGAGCCCGCAGGCTCCGCCATTTGCCTTACTTCGACGCCTCGCGCGCCTGCAGGTTCACGAACGGCAGCATGCCGCCGCCGTTGTAGGTGGGCAGGTGGCCGTCCCATTTCTCGATGGCCGACATCTGCACCACGTTCGGGTTCTGCCGCAGCGCATCGCCCTTCAGCGAGATCGCCTTGGCTTCCGCCTCGGCGATGGTCACCGCGGCCTTGGCCCGGCCTTCGGCTTCCGCCTCCACCTTCTGCGCCTCGGCCTGCGCCTGCGCCACTTCGTTCTGGCGCTGCTCGGCCATCTGGGTGGCCTGGATCTTGGCGTTGATCGACTGCACCACGTTGTCCGGCAGGCGCAGTTCGCCGATCCAGTAGATCTTCTCGATCACGATGCCCACCGGCGCCACCTCCGCGGCCACGTCGTTCTGCACCGCATCGACCAGATGCGCCTTGCCCTTGCCGTAGACCGATTCGATATCCAGGTTCGCGGCTTCCTTCACCAGCGCGTCGCGCACCATGTTGCGCAGGTAGACGTCGGTGATCTCGTCGATGCCCTTGCGGTACTTCTGGAAGATCAAGGTCACCTTGGTCGGGTCGATGTGATAGGTGATGCCCACGTCGGCATTGACGATCAGGCCCTGCGCGGTCTGGAAGCTCAACGACTCGTCGACCGGGCGGCCTTCGTTCGAGGAACGCGTGAACGCGTAGGTCTGCGTGAACGTGGGGAAGGTGTACAGCTCATAGCCCCAGCCCACCCAGTAGCGGCCCGGCGGCAATTCCTGCAGCGCGCCCTTGCCGTCGCCATAGAGCTGGAACTTCACGCCCACGTTGCCGGCCGGCACCTTGTCGCAGGCCGCCAGCAGCAGCGCGCACAGCGCAATGGCAACCATCGAGAAACGTTTGATCGTGCGATTCATAAACAGTCATTCCTTGTGACGAAGAAGGCGGCTGAGCAGGTGATAGCTCCAGGCCGCAAGCAGGACCAGCAGGACCAGGCCGGCGATCACGGCGAACGTGCTCGTGGCGGAGATCAGCTGCGGGCCGACGAAACCCAGGTACAGCAGTAGGCAAAGCGCAAGCAGCCAGGGGCTGGCCAGCATCTGCGCGAACAGCGCTTTCATGGCGGCGACTCCTTGATGGAAGTTCATGGCGGATGCGAAGCGATCCGCGCATCGCCACCCGGCGCGTGCGCGCACGCGGGCAGCAGGCGATGCGCCGATGGTTTCGGCGTGGGCCTTAAGCGAGGGTTGGCGGTCTCAGGTCCGGCGGACGGAGATGGCGGCGCGGTGGGGAGAGGAAGCCAGGCGACGAGCGTCGAAAGTCTTCATATGCGCACTCCGGTGCGCGGGGTCGGGTGGTGATGGCGGCGCATCTTACTCCTGCTTTTTCGCGCCGGAGCGAAAACGCTACATCGTTACAGTGCGGGGAACGGGGAGCGGGGAACAAAAGCGCGCAACTTGCGAGGCCGTTCCCCGTTCCCCCTTCCCCGTGGCTACCAGCCTATTGACTACACCTGTAGTCACGGGGTAGCGTGCCTACATCTGTAGTCACACCGGATGACCTGCCATGTCCAAGCCTTCGATCGGCGACCAGGAACTCGCCCTGCTGCATTACCTGGCCGAACACGAGCCCGCCTCGGTCGGCGAAGTGGCCACCGGCTTCGGCGAGGCGCGCGGCCTGGCGCGCTCCACCGTGCTGACCATGATGGAACGCCTGCGCGGCAAGGGTTATCTGCGCCGCCGCCAGGGCGGCGGCGTGTACCGCTACAGCACCGCCACCGGTCCCGGCGAAGCGATGCGGCAGGCGGTGGATCAGTTCGTGGAGAAGACCCTGGCCGGTTCGGTGTCGCCATTCGTGGCGTGGATGTCCGAGAAAGCCGAGGTCAGCGACAACGAACTGGCGGAACTCGAAGCCCTGGTCAATCAACTGCAGTCGCGGCGCAAGGAGAAATGATATGGACGGCTATTTCCGTTTCGCCGACCTGCTGCTCGACCGCCTGGTCTGGACGTCCATCCAAGCTGCCGCCCTGATCGGCGCGGTGTGGCTGCTGTGCCGCTGGCTGCCGCGCTGGTCGCCGGCCATGCGCTGCCTGCTGTGGTGGCTGGTGGGCCTGCAGCTGGTGCTCGGCCTTATCCTGGGCCGTCCGCTGGAACTGCCGCTGCTGACGCCGTCGGTGGAAACCACTGCGCTGTCGGGCGAGCAGGCGCAGGAACATGGCATCGCCATCCATACCGCGGTCACCGGCGACCCGCTGGCCTCGATCCCGGTGCCGCTCGCCGCGGCGGCTAAAGCGGCCGATGCGCCGCCGGCCAAGCCCTGGCCGTGGCGCGAAACCCTGGCCAGCCTGTGGCTGATCGCGATGGCGCTGCAGCTGGCCGCCGCGCTGCGCGAATGGCGCGAGACGCGCGCGGTAATGCGCAGCGCCGAACCGGTACGCGATACCCGGCTGCTCGCGCAGTGCGCCGAACAGGCGCGCGCGCTCGGCCTGCGCCACTGCCCGGAGCTGCGCCGCTCCGACGTGATCGTGTCGCCGCAGGTCGCCGGGCTGTGGCGCCCGGTGGTGCTGCTGCCGACCGAGCACACGCTGGATGCGGACGACTGCGCCATGGCGCTGGCGCATGAACTGGCGCATCTGCGCCGCGGCGATCTGTGGCTGGGCTGGATTCCGGCGCTCGCGCAGCGCGCGTTCTTCTTCCATCCGCTGGCGCGCTGGGCGATGCGCGAATACGCGTTTCACCGCGAGGCCGCTTGCGACGCGCAGGTACTGGACCGCTCCAGTGCCGAGCCGCAGGACTACGGCCGCCTGCTGCTGCGCCTGGGCGTGGCGTTTCCGGTGTCTTCCGGCCTGGCCGGCGCCTCGCCCACGTTCCAGAACCTGAAACGCCGCCTCACCCTGCTGCAGCAGACCGACCGCGTGCCGCCGCGCCTGGGCGCCTGGCTGCTGGTGGTGCTGGTGGCCGTCGCCGGTGCGCTGCCTTATCGCGTCACCGCGCGCGGCATGGATCAGCAGCAGGCAACGTCCTCCGCGCCGGCAGCGAATGCCGCGCCCGCGGTCGCGCCGCAAGCCGCACCCGCACCCGCACCGCTGGTGTCGCCCACGCGCGTCGTCGCGGCGCATCCGCTGCCCGCGGTCGCGGCGGCACCCGCGCCGGTCGCGCCCGTGGCTACGACGGTAACGCCGGCTCCCGCCGCGAAGCCCGCCGCCCGCGCCATGGCCGCTCTTGACCCGATCACTGCTCCGCCGCCCGCGCCGATGGCGCCCATGGAGCCGATGAGCCCGCCGCCGCCACCGCCGCCACCGCCGGTCGCACCGGTGCCGCCGCCCGCTCCGCCGGCACCGCCGTCGCCGGTACGCGTGGGCAAGGCTTCGCACGTCGACCTCGACCTCGATAACGGCGCGCCCCGCGGCTTCGCCATCGTCGAGCCGGATTTCCTCACCGTGCAGGGCAGCGAGAACGATCTGGCCAACGCACGCGCCCTGCAGAACGGCAACGCGCCGGTGCTGTGGATCCGCCGCGGCGACAAGGCCTATGTGGTGCGCGACCGCGCGCTGCTGCAGCAGGCCAAGGACGCTTATGCGCCGATGCGCGATCTCGCACGCCAGCAAGGCGAGTTCGCCGGCAGGCAGGGCGAGCTGGCCGGCCGCCAGGATGGACTGGCCGCGGAAGTCGAAGCGCTGTCGGTGCGCCGTTCCGAGCTGGACAGCGAACGCGTCGCCCTGACCCGGCAGCGCGAGCAGCTGCGCATGCAGGGCAAGGCCGACAGCGCGGAGGCGGCCGGCATCGCCGCCTCGTTCGAAGGGCGCCTCAGCGGCATCGAGGCGCAGCGCGCCGACCTGCAGCGCCGGCAGGCCGACATCGACCGGCGGCAAGCCGACTTCAGCCGCAACCAGGCCGAGCTCTCGCGCCAGCAGGCCGAACTGTCCAAACGCGAGCGCGAAGTCTCGCGGCAGGTCTACAGCCAGCTGGACCGCTTGATGGACCAGGCCGTCGCCGACGGCCAGGCCCAACCCAGCACGCGCCTTTGATCGCCCCTTCTCTCTGACGAGGCCTTATCGATGAAGCTGCATCCGCCCGCTCTCCGACTGCCGCGCCGCGCCGAATGGCGGGTGGCGATCTTCTCCGCACTGCTGCTCGCGGCCCCGCTCACCCTGCTGGCCGCGCAGTACACGCCGCCGCCAGCGCCGCCGGCCGCGCCGCCACCGCCACCGCCGCCCCCTGCTCCGCCACCGCCGCCGGTGCCGCCCGTTCCGCCGTCGCCGCCACCGCCGCCGGCCGATTTCGGTGGTTTCGGCGCCCGCCATGTGTCGATCCACACCCGCGGCGAAGCCGCCGAAGGGCTGGCGCTGATCGATGGGGATTCGGTGATGTTCGATGGCGCCGACCGCGACGTGGAAGCGGTGCGCCGCCTGCAGGACGGCAAGGGTTCGCTGCTGTGGTTCCGCCGCGGCGGGCAGGCCTGGGTGATCCGCGACCAGGCGTATCTGGATCGCGCCAAGGCCGCTTACGCCGAGGTGGAAACGATCGGCAAGGAACAGGGCAAGCTCGGCGGCGAACAAGGCAAGCTCGGTGCGCAGCAGGGCAGCCTGGGCCAGCGCCAGGGCATGCTCGGCTCGCGCCAGGGCAGCCTGGCCAGCAAGGAAGCGGAGCTGTCCAGCCGCGAAGCGCAACTTGCGGGGATGGAGGCGCAGGGCAAGCCGGCGGCCGACCTCGCCGCGGGACGCCAGAAGATCGCCGCCGCGCGCGCCGACCTGGAAGCGCAGCAGAAGGCGCTGGAACGCGAGCAGGAAGCCCTCGCGCACGACCAGGAGGCACTCGGCAAGCAGCAGCAAGCCCTGGGCGAGAAGCAGGGTGCGCTGGGCAAGCGGCAGGAACTCGCCAACCAGAAGGCGCATGCGCAGCTCGATGCCTTGATCAAGGAAGCGCTGGCAAAGGGCGTGGCCAAACCGGTGGAAACACTCTAGCTACGAAGAACTCTTCTCCCCTCCGGGGAGCACGCGGGGAGGGCACAGGGATGTGCCCGGCTTTGAGGAGCGAGGAAGATGCCGGCAGGCAGATGAGGGGCGGGTGCTCGCAGGAGCGGATCGACGAAGCATCGCTCGCTTTTCCGATCCCGCTTCTACGCTCCGTAGGTTCCCCTCACCCCAACCCTCTCCCCGGAGGGGAGAGGGGGTAGAAAAAAACGGGCCCTGGTGGGCCCGTTTTTTTCAATCCTTCGGCATCTTCAACTCGTATTCCTTCGGCGGCGTCGCTTCCATCAGATACCGCACGAAGTAATCCCAGCGCTTGCGCGTCATGTACAGGCTGGCCGCGCCATAGCCATGGTGCGCATTCGGGATCAGCAGCAGATCGAAGTCCTTGTTGGCCTTGATCAGCGCATCCACCACCAGCAGCGTCTGGTACGGCGGCACGTTGTCGTCCATGGTGCCGTGCGCCAGCAGCAGATGGCCCTTGAGCTTGTCGGCATAGACCTGGTTGGCCTGCTTGTCGTAGTTGCTCTTGCCGTCCTTGTCCTTCACCAGCAGGCCCTGCCACTTCTCCGCCCAGTCGTCTTCGTAGTTGCGGTTGTCGTGGTTGCCGCTTTCGGCGATGCCGACCTTGAAGAAGTCCGGATACATGAACATGGCGCCCACGGTGGCGTTGCCGCCGCCGGAGTGGCCCCACATGCCGACGCGGTCCAGGTCGATCCACGCATAGCGCTTGCCCAGTTCCTTCAGGCCCGCCACCTGGTCCGGCAAGGTGTTGTCGATGATGTTGCCGAAGTAGGCATCGTGGAACGCCTTGGAGCGCCACGGCGTGCCCATGCCGTCGATCGCCACCACGATGAAGCCCAGCTCCGCCAGCGCCTGGTTGTCGCGGCCGACGCTGAAGCTGCGCGTGCCGACCGAACCGGTCTGCGGGCCGGGGTAGACGTAGTCGACGATCGGGTACTTCTTGCCCGGGTCGAAGTTCGTCGGCTTGTACATCAGGCCGTACAGGTCGGTCTTGCCGTCGCGGCCCTTTACGGTGAACGGCTCCGGCGCCTTCCAGCCGGTGGCGAGCAGGCGGCTGATGTCGGCCTTGGCCACCTGGGCCACGGTGTGGCCGTCGTCGCTGGAGCGCAGCACCGTCACCGGCGGCGTGGTGCTGGTGGAATAGGCGTCGACGAACAGCTTGCCGTCGGGCGACGGCACAACGGTGTGATCGGCGGCTTCCGGCGTGAGCAGGGTCGGCTTGCCGCCGTCGATGCTCACCTTCCAGTACTGCTGGTAATACGGATCGACGCCGGCGGTGCGGCCCACGCCGCGGAACCACAGCGTGCGCGACTTCGCGTCCACCCGCAGCACCTGGGTGACGTTGCCCTCGCCGGTGGTGATGGCGCGCTTGAGCTTGCCGGTGTTGAGGTCGTACAGGTACAGGTTGCCCCAGTTGTTGCGCTCGCTGAACCAGATCGCCTCGTGGGTTTCCGGCAGGTAGCTCCAGTTGACCTTGTCGTTGCCGCTCTCGTAGTAGGTCTTCACCTTCTCGTCGAACACCGTGCGCACTTCGCCGCTCTTGGCGTCGGCGATGCGGAACCAGGACTGCTTGTGGTCGCGCGAGGTGGACACGAAGGCCAGCGTCTTGCCGTCCGCCGCCCACTGCACGTCGTCCCAGCCGCCGTCGCGGCCGCAGCTGATGTCGTCGCACAGGGTGGAGCGGTGCTGGTCCGGCTGCATCTTCAGGCGCAGCACTTTCTTGGCCGGCACGTCGATGATCACGCGCTCGATCATGGTGATGTGCTCGTCGCCGACCAGCGGGTACTTCCACTTCTCCAGCTTCGGATGGCCCACGTTGGTGGTGACCAGGTACATGTCGCCGGTCTTGCGCTGGTCCTGCTGGAAGGTGGCGATCTGGGTCGAATCCGGCGACCACACCAGGATGGCGCTGTCGGTGTGCTTCCAGCCGGCGTTGTCGGTGGCGTAGCCGTAGTCTTCGACGCCATCGGTGGTGAGCTGGATTTCCTTGCCCGTGGCGACGTCGCGCAGCCACAGGTTCCAGTGGCGGATAAAGGCTTCGGTCTTCTTGTCGGGCGAGAGCACGCCCGGCTCCTCGCCGGCGTCGCCGTGCCTGGGCTGCGCGCACACGCCTTCGCCCTTGAGGTCGCACAGGTAGTGCTTGCCGCGCAGGCTGACGTCGAGCTGGCCGTCGGCGGCCACGTCGAATTCGGTGATGCCGAGCTTGCTGGCGTCCACCGGCTTGCCGGCGGCCTTGCTCAGCGCGGCGGCGAGCTTGGCCTGGTCGAACGCGGGCTCCGCCTTGCCGGTGGCGGCGTCCATGCGCAGGTAACGGTCGCCCTGGGCATCGTGGTCGCGGTACCAGAAGTGGCTGTCGTCGAGCCAGCTGGCGCTGGTCACCGCGTGGTCGATCAGCGGCGCGGCGCGGTAGTACATGAAGCTCTCGGCGCGGGCGTAATCGTCCGCCGTCAGCGTCCTGGCCGGTGCCGCCTGTGCGGCCGCGCCGGACGACAGCGCGCTCAATACCAGCGCGCCGAGCAGGCGCGAACCATCCATCTTCAAACCCATTGTCGACTCCCCTTGAGGATTGGCGCGATACGAAGCCCGCCGTGGCTTGCCGGAAGCTGTAGCCGGCGATCCAAAGTCATGGATCGTAGTCCGGAGGTCATGCCCCGACCCCTGCCAGAAGTCCCTGGGGGGAAACATGCGTCAAAATACGCGTTCTCCCCACCCAAGACCGCACGCCATGACCAAGCACGCCGCCGCCCTGCCCGAAGCCACCCTGCTGGAGATGGTGTTTCCCGACCACACCAATCATCTCGGCACCCTGTTCGGCGGCCAGGCGCTGGCGTGGATGGACAAGGCGGCGTTTATCGTCGCCTCGCGCCATGCGCGCCGCATCGTGGTCACGGCGCGCTCGGAAGAAGTGAGCTTCCGCGTGCCGGTGCGCAAGGGCCAGCTGGTGGAACTGCTGGCGCGCATCGTGGAAGTGGGGCGCAGCTCCATGCACGTGGAAGTGGAAATGACCGCCGAGGACCCGCTCACCGGCGACCGCCGCGTCTGCACCACCGGGCGCTTCGTGATGGTGGCGCTGGATTCCAACGGCACGCCGACGGACGTGCCGCCGCTGGCCTGAGCTACCGCGTAGGTTGGGGTGAGCGCCAGCGAACCCCAACACCCACGGTCGCCCGCAGCCTTGGGGTTCGCTGGCGCTCACCCCAACCTACGCCAGGGTTGATACCAGCCCCGCCACCCAGTCGATGAACACGCGCAGCCGCAGCGGCAGCTGCCGCTGGCGCAGATACGCCACGTGCAGCGGCATCGGCGGCGGCGGCGTGTCGGTCAGCAGGGCTACCAGCTGACCGCTGGCCAGCGCATCGCCGAAGCGGTAGCGCGGAAACTGCGCGATGCCCAGGCCCGCCTCGCAGCAGGCGGCGTAGGCGTCGGAACCGTTGACGGTGACCATCGACGGCAGGCTCACCTCGCGCAGGCTGCGTCCCACCATGAATTCCAGCGGCACCGCGCGGCGCGTGTTCGGCGAGGCCCAGTTCACCGCCAGGTGGCCCTTGTGCAGGTCGGCCAGGCTGGCCGGCATGCCGTGGCGCCGCACGTAGTCGGCGCTGGCCATGGTCACCTGCTGCATCGAGGCGATGCGGCGCGCCACCAGTTCGGAATCGGGCAGCTCGCCCGAGCGCACCACGCAATCCACGCCTTCGCGCACCAGGTCGACGTAGCGGTCGCTGGTGCCCAGCTCCAGTTCCACCTGCGGATAGCGCTTGAAGAAATCCGGCAGCGCCGGCGCGATCAGATGGCGCGCCAGCGTGGCCGGCATGTCCACGCGCAGCCGCCCCTTGGGCTGGGTGGCGGCGTCGCGGAAGCCGGCTTCCACCTCGTCCACGTCGGCCAGCAGGCGCACGCAATGGCCGTAGTAGGTCTCGCCGTCGCGGGTGGGGCTGACGCTGCGCGTGGTCCGCTGCAGCAGGTGCGCGCCCAGCCGCGCCTCCAGCCGCTTGATGGTGTGGGTGAGCGTGGCGCGCGGCAGGTTCAGGTCGTCCGCGGCGCGGGTGAAGCTGCCCAGCTCGACGATGCGGGCGAACACGCGCATGGCTTGCAGCTGGTCCATGGCCGGGGCTTCCCATTGTTGATATGAATGAAACAGACCTGGCGATTATTGAGCATTTATCCATCAACGATGCAAGCGCAGCATGTGCCCAGCTTTTCTCCCACCTGAAAGAGAGCCCCGCGATGCAAACACGACTGCTTGGCCGCAACGGCCCCAAGGTTTCCGCCCTCGGCCTGGGCTGCATGGGCATGAGCGAGTTCTACGGCGCGCGCGACGACGCCGAGTCCATCGCCACCATCCACCACGCGCTGGACCGCGGCCTGACCCTGCTGGACACCGCCGACATCTACGGCCCGTACACCAACGAGGAACTGGTCGGCAAAGCCATCCGCGGCCGCCGCGAACAGGTATTCCTGGCCACCAAGTTCGGCATCGTGCGCGACCCCGCCAACCCGCAGGTGCGCGGCGTCAACGGCCGGCCGGAATACGTGCGCGAGTCCGTCGACGGCAGCCTCAAGCGCCTGGGCGTCGAGCAGATCGACCTGTACTACCAGCACCGCCTGGATCCGCGCACGCCGATCGAGGACACCGTCGGCGCCATGGCCGAGCTGGTGCAGGCCGGCAAGGTGCGCTACCTGGGCCTGAGCGAGGTTTCAGCCGAGACGCTGGAACGCGCGCACAAGGTGCACCCCATCGCGGCCGTGCAGAGCGAGTTCTCGCTGTGGACGCGCGACCCGCAGGAAAACGGCGTGCTGGCCATGTGCCGCCAGCTCGGCGTGGCCCTGGTGGCTTACTCGCCGCTGGGCCGCGGCTTCCTTACCGGCGCCTACAAGAGCCCCGAGGACTTCGACGCCGACGACTACCGCCGCAGCAGCCCGCGCTTCCTGGGCGAGAACTTCACCCGCAACCTTGAACTGGTGGACAAGGTGCAGGAACTGGCGAAGGACAAGGGCTGCACGCCCGCGCAGCTGGCCCTGGCCTGGGTGCTGGCCCAGGGCGAGGAAGTGATCGGCATCCCCGGCACCAAGCGCCGCGACCGCCTGGACGAGAACCTGGGCGCGCTGGATGTCGCCCTCAGCGCCGCCGAGCTCGCGGCCATCGACGCGGTGTTCCCGCCCGATGCCGCCGCCGGCCCGCGCTATACCGAGGCCATGCTGAAGTTCCTCAACGCCTGACCGGCACGGCAATACGGCTCATGGCGGGTAAAATGCCCGCCATGAGCACTCCCGAACACTCCCCCCTCGGCAAGACCACCGTCTACGCCGACCGCTACGACCCCTCCCTGCTGTTCCCCATCCCCCGCCAGGCCAAGCGCGACGAGATCGGCGTGAGCGCGCCGCTGCCGTTCCACGGCGTGGATATCTGGAACGCCTACGAGCTCTCCTGGCTGGATGCGCGCGGCAAGCCGCGCGTGGCGCTGGCCGAATTCCGCGTGCCGGCGGCCTCGCCGAACATCATCGAATCGAAATCCTTCAAGCTGTACCTCAACGGCTTTGCGCAGGAACGCATCGACGATGCGCAAGCCCTTGCGGCGACCCTGCGCCGCGACCTGTCCGCCGCGGCCGGCGCCGAGGTGGACGTGCACCTGAGCGAGCCGAGCGCGAGAGCGCATGCGGTGGTGGATCTCGAAGGCGCCTCGATCGATGCGCTGGATATCGACATCGACGACTACGGTCCGCCCAAGTCCGATTACCTGCATGCCGATGCGGGCGAGGTGGTGGAAGAAGCCCTGGTCTCGGACCTGCTGCGCTCCAACTGCCCTGTCACCGGCCAGCCCGACTGGGGCAGCGTGCAGATCCGCTACCGCGGGCCGCGCATCGACCGCGCGGGCCTGCTGCGCTACCTGGTCTCGTTCCGCAATCACAACGAATTCCACGAGCAGTGCGTGGAACGCATCTTCGTGGACGTGAGCCGGCATTGCGCGCCGCAAAGCCTGAGCGTGTATGCGCGCTATACCCGGCGCGGCGGACTGGACATCAATCCGTTCCGCGCCAGCGTGGCGTCGACGCCCGGCAATCCGCGCGGCGCGCGCCAATAGCATGGCGTGCGGAGGCGGCGCGAAACGTTCGTAAAAAACCTGTCGCGCCGCGCCCGCCGCTAATGGCGGCTTCATCGCGACAGGCCTAGCTTGGCGCTGCGGGAACGCCATGCGTTTACTCCGTTCATCCATGGATCGACGACCGGAAGGGGGGATTGCCATGCATCGCTTTCAACGCCACGCCGCCGGCGGCTGCTGCCTGATCGCCGCGCTCGCGCTGGGCGCCTGCGGCAAGCACGAAGCAGCACCGCCCGCCGCCGCGCCGGCAGCGGCGGCCAGCGTGCCGGCCAGGGCGCCCGCGACGGCGCCGGCCGCCGTTCCGGACATCACGCTGCCGAAGGCTTCCACCGCATCCACCGCCAAGGCGGCTGTCACGGCGGCGCCGGTGGACCGGGCCTTCCGCGTAGCCAGCGTCACCATCGGCGACGATGTCTCGCCGGACCATCGCGTCACCGAAGCGAAGACGCGTTTTGCGCCGAGCGTGAAGACGATCTATGCCGCGGTGGAAACACAAGGGCTGACCGACAGCGCCACGCTGAGTGCGACGTGGAGCTATCTGGAAGGAAGCTCGCGGCAGATCGTCAGCACCAGCCAGTCGATCGCCACGGACGGGCCGGCGGTGACCACGTTCGAGGTGCGCAATCCGAACCAGTGGCCGCTGGGGAAGTACCAGGTGGTGATCGCGGTGGATGGGAAGGTGGTGTCGACGCAGGATTTCGAAGTCGCAAAAACCTGAGCCTTGAAGCCGGCGTAGGTTGGGGTGAGCCGCAGGCGAACCCCAACATCGCGGCCCCGGACGCTGCGCACCGTTGGGGTTCGCCTGCGGCTCACCCCAACCTACGAGGTCGTCAGACCTTGTAGTACTCGCGATACCACGCCACGAACGCCGCGATGCCCTGCTCCACCGAGACCTTCGGCCGATAACCCACGGCCTCCACCAGGCTCGATACATCCGCCTCGGTCTCCGGCACGTCGCCCGCCTGCAGCGGCAGCATTTCCATGGTGGCCTTGCGCCCCAGGCACTGCTCCAGCACCTCGATATAGCGCAGCAGCTCCACCGGATGCTCGTTGCCGATGTTGTACAGGCGATACGGCGCCACGCCGCTGGTGGCCGGATCCGGATGCGTGGCATCCCAGGCCGCATCCTTGCCCGGCACCGTATCCAGCGCGCACACCACGCCTTCGACGATGTCGTCGATATACGTGAAGCTGCGCTTGTGCCGGCCCTCGTTGAACACGCGGATCGGTTCGCCCGCGAGGATGGCCTTGGTGAACAGGAACAGCGCCATGTCCGGGCGTCCCCACGGGCCGTACACGGTGAAGAAGCGCAAGCCGGTGGCAGGCACGCCGTACAGATGCGCGTAGCTGTGCGCCATCTGCTCGTTCGCCTTCTTCGTCGCTGCGTACAGCGTCAGCGGATGCTCGGCCGGGCGGTGCTCGGAAAACGGCAGGTCGCGATTGGCGCCATACACCGAACTGGTCGAAGCAAACACCAGATGCTGCACGGCATGCTGGCGGCAACCCTCCAGCACATGCAGGAAACCGGTGACGTTGCTGCTCACGTACACATGCGGATTGGTCGCCGCATAGCGCACACCCGCCTGCGCCGCCAGATTCACCACCCGCTCGGGCTTGTGCGTTGCGAACGCCTTCTCGATCGCCGCGCGGTCGGCCAGGTCCGCATGCACGTGCGTGTAGCCCGGATACGCCTGCACCCGCGCCAGTCGCGCCCGCTTCAAACCCACGTCGTAGTAATCGTTGAGGTTGTCCACACCGATCACTTCATCGCCGCGCGCCAGCAGCTTGCGCGCCACGTGCGAACCGACGAAACCGGCGGTACCGGTCACCAGCACTTTCATCACAGCCTCCCGTCCACCGCTTCGCGCGGCAGCACGTATTTCACGTCGTAGACCACCGACTCGGGCTTGCCGAACGCGCGGATGCCCGCGGCGCCCAGCGCCTTGAACTGGCGATGGCCCACGGCGACGATCACCGCGTCGTAGTGGCCTTGCGCCGGCGCGCCCAGCGTCGCCAACCCGTATTCGTGCTCGCATTCGGCCGCATCCACCCAGGGGTCGTGCACGTCGACCTGCGCGTTGTAGCCGCGCAGCGCCTGCACGATGTCGATCACGCGGGTGTTGCGCAGGTCCGGGCAGTTCTCCTTGAAGGCCAGGCCCAGCACCAGCACTTTCGCGCGCACCGGGTTGATGCCCTTGCGCACCATCAGGCGCACCACTTCGCCGGCCACGTAGGGACCCATGCCATCGTTGGTGCGCCGGCCCGCCAGGATCACATCCGGGTGGTGCCCTACTTCCTGCGCCTTGTGCGTCAGGTAATACGGATCGACGCTGATGCAATGGCCGCCGACCAGGCCCGGACGGAATGGCAGGAAGTTCCATTTCGTGCCCGCCGCTTCCAGCACTTCGAGCGTGTCGATGCCCAGCTTGTTGAACAGCATCGCCAGATCGTTCACCAGCGCGATGTTGAGGTCGCGCTGGGTGTTCTCGATCACCTTCGCCGCCTCGGCCACCTTGATGCTGCTGGCCTTGTGCGTGCCGGCGGTGATGATGCTGGAGTAGAGCGCGTCGACGTAGCTGGCCGCCTCCGGCGTGGAGCCGGACGTCACTTTCAGAATGCTGGTGACGCGGTGCTGCTTGTCGCCCGGATTGATGCGCTCGGGGCTGTAGCCGGCGAAGAAATCCTGGTTGAACTTCAGGCCCGAGCCGGCTTCCAGCAGCGGCACGCAGACTTCTTCGGTGCAACCCGGGTACACGGTGGACTCGTACACCACCACGTCGCCGCGCTTGAGCACCGTCGCCAGCATCTGGCTGGCCTTGACCAGCGGCCCCAGGTCCGGCCGCTTGGCCGCGTCGATCGGCGTGGGCACCGTCACTATGTAGACGTTGCGGTCGCGCAGATCTTCCAGCGCATCGCTGTAGCGCAGGCGCGCGGAGGAGCGCAGCTCGTCCGCATCCACTTCCAGCGTCGAATCCTTGCCGGCGCGCAGTTCCTCCACCCGCGCCGCGCGGATATCGAAGCCCACCGTGTCGTATGTCTTGCCGAATTCCACGGCCAGCGGCAGGCCGACATAGCCCAGGCCGACGATGGCGATCCGGGCCTCTTCCAGGTTCCGCATGCAGGGCGCCTTCCACAAAGAACGGCCTCGGCGGCCGCAACGACACAGGCTAACAGGAGCGGAGCGTATCGCGGCTGTGACGGCCGGCCGGCGGGTCGCTTTCGGCCGAGCCGCGGCCCGCCTTAAGTGACATCGACACGCCCCCGGGCCGCGCCTAACCTGCGTTTCCGCCCGCGCTTTGCAGGAGCGAAAGGCGAGTAACGAGGGCACAAGCCTGTGCGCGTACGTCCCCTGTCACGCGCGGCTAGGCTCTGTCGGCGAACCGGCCGGGCGTGTACGTGACGGCGCCCTCGCTACTCGCCTTTCGCTCCTGGCTTGCCTATCGGTGGAAAGCCATAGGCCAGGCATAGCCGGCACGAGGTAGAGGATTTCCCCGCGCGCCCGCGCAGAATCGGCGCCGAAGCTCACGCGAAGGTCCATCACGAAGGTCCATCACGCAAGGGGAGGTGGACATCATGCGCATCACGCCGGTCGCTTTGATCGAATTCCTCGGCCTGGCGCCCGCCGGCCGCGAAACCGCCGCGCCGAAGCGCCGCCCGCCGGGCGCGCTCGACTACCAGCTGCCGGGCCGCGACTGGGCCGCGCTGTTCGGCGGCATCGCCTGCCTGGGCGCCCTGCGGCCGATCGTGTTCCTGCACCTGGGCGCCGAAACCGAAGCCGAACCCGAGGCCGAAGCCACCATCTGGCATCGCATCCACTGAAGCCGCGCCCTGCCGGAAGCCACCCCGACCCCTGGCATACAAGCTGCTTCAGCGGTTTTTCCATCACACGCCGCGCAAAAAGCCGGGCTATGATGCCGGGGACCGTCCGCGCGGAGGCTCCATCGGTGCCGCACGGACCCAGGGTCGGGGGACATCGCAACGCTCCATGTCTGGCGCCGCCGCCGCGCGGCGGCGTTCCCGTTCCCTGCGTGCAGGTCGTGCCGGTTGTTCGCTCGAGCCGATAAAAAGCGGTCTCCATAAATGATGGCGCCGTACGCGGGCCATCGCACAAGCTGAAGAACGGATCACAGGGGGAGTACATGTCCGACATCATCGAGTTCCTGGAGCGCATGGGCGAAGACGCCCGCCTGCGCGATGCGTCCGCTGCCGAGCTGGAACTGGCCCTGGCCGGGGCGCGCCTGGAACCTGCGCACGAAGCTGCTGTGCAGGCCCGCGATGCCGCCGGCCTGCAGGCCCTGCTGGGCCTGGGTGCGCTGATGGCCGTGCAGTTGCCCGCCGAAGAGGAAGAAGAGCAGGAAGACGAGGGCGAAGGCGACGAACCGTCGCCGGCCGAAGAAAGCCTGCGGCGCGAGGCCGCCGTCGCGTGAACGCGCGCCCCGGCATGCGGCGCCTTTACGGGTTCCTCCTTGCCGGGGCCTGCATGCTGTGCCCGCTGGCCGCGGCCGACGCGGAAGCCGGCGCGGCCGACGCCCCGCCCGCCCTGCTGGAGGTAGCCGACAGCATCAAGACCTCCGACCACGGCACCTTCGCCAAGCTGCTGCTCCAGATGGAGCCGGAGGCATCGAAGCTGTCGCCGCAGCAGCAGTGGCACCTGCGCTACCTGAAGGCCTGGGACGTGGCCTACTACGGCGACTACGAACGCGCCGGCCCGCTGCTGGACGAGGTGATCGCGCAGGACGTCGACGCCACCCTGCGCTTCCGCGCCACCGCCACCTCGATCAACATCCTCGGCATCGGCCACCGCTACGAGGAAGCCTTCACCCGGCTGGACAAGCTCACCAGCCAGCTGCCGCAGATCACCGACAAGCGCGCCCGCCTGCAAGGCCTGGGCGAAGCGGCGCAGCTGCTGGTCGCGGCCGGCCAGTACGACCTCGCCGCGCAATACGCGGACGAGATGCTGAAGAACCTGCCGCCCGGCGAAGGCCCGTGCAAAGGCTTGTTCTTCAAGGCCGAGTCGGCCTATCGCAGCGAGAAGCCGAACGCGCGCGAGCAGCTGGACCAGGCCATCGACCGCTGCGTCTCCGTCGGCGAAACCGTCTACGCCAACACGCTGCGCGCCGAACTGGCCGTGGCCGACCTCGAGCGCGGCGAAGCCACCCAGGCCATCGCCGTGCTCACGCGCAACTACGCCGACGTGCAGCACGACGGCTACCAGACCCTGATCGCGCAGTTCGACGCGGCCCTGGCCAAGGCGCACCTGAGCCTGGGCAACCTGGCCGAGGCGCGCAAGCACGCGCTGGCCGCGGTGCAGAACAGCATCAAGGGCGAATACACCGCGCCGCTGGGCATGGCCTACCAGGTGCTGTACCGGGTGGCGCGCAAGCAGGGCGACCTGGCCGCGGCGCTGGCCTATCTCGAGCAGTACATGGCGGCCGACAAGGGCTATCTCGACGACGTCTCCGCCAAGGCGCTGGCCTACCAGGTGGTGAAGCAGCAGGTGCTGTCGGGCCGGCTGCAGCTGGACACGCTCAACAAGCAGAACCAGATCCTGCAGCTGCAGCAGGCGCTGGACCGCAAGGCGGTGGAAGCCAGCCGCCTGTACATCGTGCTGCTGCTGATGGCGCTGGGTTTCATCACGCTGTGGATCTACCGCCTCAAGCGCTCGCAGCTGCGCTTCATGTGGCTGTCGCGGCTGGACAGCCTCACCGGCATCTGCAACCGCAAGCATTTCATCGAAGAAGCCGAAACGGCCCTGCAGGCGGCGGCGAAGACGCGCCAGCCGGCCGCGCTGGTGATCCTGGACCTCGATCATTTCAAGTCGATCAACGACACCTTCGGCCACGCCGTGGGCGACCACACGCTCAAGCACATCGTGGAAGCCTGCCGCCCGCTGCTCAGCGCGCGCGAAGTATTCGGCCGCCTGGGCGGCGAGGAATTCGCCGTGCTGCTGCCGGACTGCACGCCCGAACAGGCCCTGGCCCGCGCCGAACAGCTGCGCGCGGCGATCGGCGCGCTGTCGCCGCTGGAAAGCGGCGAACTCTCCGTCTCCGCCAGCCTGGGCGTGGCCGACACGCACAGCGCCGGCTACGACGTCAGCGAACTGCTGGTGCGCGCCGACCACGCGCTGTACCGCGCCAAGAGCGAAGGGCGCAACCGGGTGGTGGCCACGTGGATGGGCGCGGCGGTAACGCGCGTGGTGGCGGGTGCGTCGGCGAGCGTTTAGCGCGCTGGGTTGAGAGGCTCCCGCGGACGCCTGCCGGCGAAGCTCAGTGCTTCACGTGATAACGCGTACTGCGGCCGCCGCCCAGCAGGCGCTCCAGGTAACCCTTCTCGACCAGGTCGGCCAGGTGGCGCGTGGCGGTGGCCTTGGACACCTTGGCTACGGCCTGGTATTTCGACGCGCTGATGCCCTGCTCGAAGCCGCGCTCGCCGCCATCGAGCAGGCGATTGAGCACCTTGAGCTGTTCCGGCAGCAGGCCCTGGTACGGGTGCTGCAGCCAGAAGCGCGCCTTGTCCAGCACGCGGTCGATGCGCTGCAGAGCCTCGTTCAAGCTGTGCTGCAAGGTGGCGAGAAACCACCGCAGCCACGGCGTGACGTCCAGCGTGGCCTTCTGGCTGGTTTCGAGCACGTGGTAGTAGCCGGCGCGGTCGGCCAGGATGCTGGCCGACATGGTGTAGAAGCGGATCGCCTGATGTTCGGCCTGCGCCAGGGCCAGGTCGGTGATGGCGCGGGTCAGGCGGCCGTTGCCATCGTCGAACGGATGCAGGGTGACGAACCAGAAGTGCGCCAGCCCGGCGCGCAGCAAGGGATCGAGCGCGGCGTCGCCGTGGCTGCTGTTGAACCAGGCCAGGAAGGCATCGAGCTGCACCTCCAAGCCGGCGCGGGGCGGCGCTTCGAAATGCACGATCGGCCGGTCGAGCCGGCCGGATACCACCTGCATCGGCTCGTCGCCGCGCAGGCTGCCCACGCGGATGGGCCGTGCGAGCAAGGAATCCTGCTGCGCGAACAGCCAGGCATGCCAGTCGAACAGGCGCTGCGCAGTCAATGGCTCGCGATAGCGCTGGGTCGCGTCGAGCATCAATTCGGCCAGGCCTTCGCTGCGCGGGGTGGTGGCCGCTTTCGCGTCCTGCACTACGCCCAGCCGCCGCGCGAGCGAGGAGCGCACCGAGGCCACGTTGAGGCGCTCACCCTCGATCGCCGAGGAGGTGATGATGTTCTGCAGCAGGGTGTCGAGTTCCCCTTCGACCTGTTCGTCGCCCGCGATCGCACCGGCCATGCCGAGCAGGCGGCCCTGCAACTGCTGGCAGGAGCGCAGCAGGGGCGCCAGCGTCCTGGCGTGCCAGCGGAAGGTGGGCCAATCCGGCTGTTGCCAGATCCAGCGGGGGTGATCCATGCGGCGGACTCCCAAAGGGGTGAGCCGATTACGCCACTTATTCGGCTCACGGAATGAGCCGATTATGGTCGATATTCGGCTCACGCGCCATGGGGCACCCACGGCCACGGCACCTGCGGCGCGACGGTATCGCGCTGCTTTTGATTCAAGGGAAATGGCGCGCCCGGAGGGATTCGAACCCCCGACCAATGGCTTCGGAAGCCACTACTCTATCCGGCTGAGCTACGGGCGCGTGGTGCGGCGAGGCCGCCGGCGGCCCCTGGGGCGGCGGCGGAGCGCGGAGTATAGCGGCTTGGAGCCATGCGTGCGACGAGGAACGCCGATAACGAAAAGGCCCGCCTCGCGGCGGGCCTTTTCGCGGCGTGAGCCCGATGGATCGCTCAGCGCGCCTTGAGCAGCTCCGAGAGCTGGTCCGGCTTGCCTTCGATGCGCTCCAGGTGCGGGTACTTCAGGCCGTCGTGATAGTCGATGCGCAGGGTCTGGTACTGGTCGAAGTTCTTTACCAGCAGTTCGACCGGCTTGCTCTTGTCCTTGGCCGCATCGGTCACCGCGTCCTTGACGGCGTCGCTGGAGAACTCCTTGCCGTTCACCGCCACGATCTTCATGCCCGGCGACAGGCCGGCCTTGAAGGCGGGGCCGTCCCACAGCACGTCCATGATGTCGCCGCCCTTGCCCAGCGACACGCCCAGCGAATACACCAGGTTGGCGCCGCCGAAGCGGGCCTCGGCCGCCTTCACCACCGGCGAGGGCTTGTCGTTGTAGACCAGCTTCCAGCCGTGCGCCTCGATGCCGCCGATCAGCGGACCGTGGCCGTCAAGGCGCTCGCGCAGGTAGCTGGCCCAGTCGAAGGGCTGGATGTCGTTGAGCGTCTTCACCACATCCTCGAAGGTGTAGGTGTTGACCGCCCACTCGCCATTGTTCATGCCGAAGAAGGCCTTGCCGAAATCGTCGATCGACTTCTTGTTGCCCGACAGCGAACGCAGCTTGCCGTCCACTTCCAGCCAGATCATCTGGCCGCCGGAGTAATAGTCCTCGCTCATCTGGTAGTTGCGGTAGGGCAACGGCCGGCGCTGCGCGATGATCGGATCGTTGGTGGTGTCCTGGATATTGCGCCACTGCTGCAGGCCCGGACGGCCCTTGTCGTAGTTGGCGGCGACGTTGGCGAGCATGTCGCGCGCTTCTTCCGGCTTCCACAGGCCCGAGCGCGCGGCCATCACATAGCCCCAGAACTGGGTCTGGCCTTCGTACACCCACAGCAGGCTGTCCTGCATCGGCACGTTGAAGTTCGGCGTGGACAGATCCGCGCCGCGGCGGTACTTGCCGTCCCAGGAGTGGTTGAACTCGTGCGGCAGCAGGTCGCGCGCCAGCACGTTCTTGTCCCACTCGGTGAAGTAGCCGGGACCCACGCCGTTCTCGCTGGAGCGGTGGTGCTCCAGGCCGTTGCCGCTCATCTTGTCGCTGAGCGAGAACAGGAAGTCGTAGTGGTTGTAGTGGTGCGCGCCGTACATCTTGTACATCTGCTGCACCAGGTTCTGATGCGCCTTCAGCTGTTCCGGCTTGATTTCCAGGTACTTCGGGTCATCGGCCACGATGTTGAGGAACACCGGCGTCTTGGCGCCCGGGTCCAGGTCCACGCGCTTGAAATACTTGCCGGCATAGATCGGCGAGTCGACCAGGTCGTCGAACTTGATCGGCTTGAAGGTCACCGTATCGCCGTCGCGCGAAGCCTGCTCCAGCGCGGTGCCGAACTGCCAGCCGGCCGGGAACTTCACGCTGGCCTCGGCCTGGATGCGGGCGGCGACATAGCCGGCCGGATACAGCGTGACCGTATTCCACTGCACGTTGAGCATTTCCGGCGTCATCACCACGCGGCCCTGGCGGGTGTCCTGCGGGGAGAGGAACTGGAATTCCACGTCCACGCTGCTGGCGCCCTGCGGTACGTCGACGTGGAAGGCGTAGACGTTGAGCGGATCGCGCGTCCACTTCAGCTCCTTGCCGTTGGCCGACACCTTCAGGCCCGCCAGCTTGTCGATCGGGCCGGACGGCGAATGGTTGCCCGGCAGCCACTGCGGATACAGCAGGGTCAGCGGGCCGGGCTGCGCCGGCACCGATTCGCGCACGCGGAAGATGCGGCGGGCGATGTCGGTGGCATCCACGCTCACCTTGAGCGTGCCGTTGAACGGCACGTCCTGCGGCGCCGGGACGTCGGCTTGAACGGCGAAGCCGCACAGGCCGAAGCCCGCGGCGAGGATGGCGGAAGCGAGGCGCGAAGCTTTCAAAACGGTCTCCTGATGGCAGACGCGCAACGCCCATGGGCGGACGTTGAACGGAATATGACCGTCCGATGCTAGACCGCGGCGGCATGCCGCACCCCCTGCCAGAGGTCATGCGGCAGGCTGAACCATGCCTTGCTTCAAATCCCGCCAGGGGTTTGGAAATGTAAAAACGCCCTTATCCTTCGTGGCCCGCGCTACCCCACGCGGGCCGCAGCGACGATTTCCCCCTCAGATCGCGCCGCGGAAAACCCAAAAAGAAAATGGAGTTCTCCATGAACAAGCTTCTGCTCTCGGCCGTGCTGGCCGCTGCTGCCCTGTCCCCGTTCGCTGCCCAGGCCGATGACGCCGCCAGCAGCAACCAGCTCAACAACTTTTTCGTGACCGGCAACCTCGGTCAGAGCAACTACCGCGTGGGCGGCCTGTCCGACAAGTCGGACGTGTTCCAGAGCGTTCGCTTCGGCTGGCGCTGGAACAACATCGTCGGCGCCGAAGCCGGCTACACCTCGCTGGGCCAAGCCAAGCAGTACATCGGCCCGGTCACCGTCGGCTTCCAGCCGAAGGCCGTGATCCTCGGCGTGAACGCCAAGTACGGCTTCTACGGCAACTGGTTCGTCACCGGCCACGGCGGCTACCTGCGTTCGCGCACCACCGCCAGCACCACCTACGGCGACCTGCGCGCCACCGAGAAGAGCTGGAACAACGGCTGGTACGCCGGCGTGGGCGTGGGCTACAACGTGACCGACAACGTCGCGCTGGCGCTCAACTACGACAACTACCGCGTGAAGTACGGCCGCGCCGGCGCCAGCCAGTCGCAGGCCAACGTCAACGTGGCGGCCTACTCGGCGTCGATCGAGTACCGCTTCTAAGCGCAGCTTTTCGCGCAGGCAACAAAAAAAGGGCGCCCCAGCGGGCGCCCTTTTTCTTTTCACCATGCAACGCGGGTTACTTCAGCGGCGCGGCAATCTGTCCCAGCCGGTCTGCCCCGCTTGCGCGCGTGAGGTGCGGATAGCGCAAGCCGTCGCGGTAGTCGATCGACACGGTCTGGAAGAACTCGTTGTTCTTCACCAGCAGCTGGATCGGCGTGCCCTTGTCCTTGGCCGCCTTGATCGCGTCCTTCAGCCCGTCGGCCGAGTAGTCGCGCCCGTTTACCGCGACCAGCTTCAGCCCCGGCACCAGGCCCGCCTTGAACGCCGGCCCGCCCCATTGCACGTCGGTGACCTTGCCTTCGCGGTTGAGCGCCAGGCCCATGCCGTACAGCAGGTTGACCGAATGGCGCACGCTCTCCATCGCCTTCTGCATGGACGAGGGCTGGTCGTTGTATTCCAGCTTCCAGCCCGCCTGCTCCACGCCCTGCTCGGGCAGCTTGTCGCCCGTGTAGTCCAGGCGCTCGTGCAGGAACTTGGCCCAGTCGTAGGGCTGCACCTTGTTCAAGGTGGCCACCACGTCGTCGAAGGTGTAGGTCAGCGGCACCTGGCTGCCATCCTGCACGCCGTGGAAGGCGCGCACGAAATCGTCCAGCGAACGCTTGCCGCCGCTGAGCTCGCGGATGCGGCTGTCCGCCTCCAGCCACAGCAGGGTGCCTTCCGGGTAGTAGTCGACGCCGCGCATGCGGTTGGCCCAGCGCGAACCCTGCGAGGAGGTGAGCTGCACCGCGTCGGCGGTGTCCTGCAGCGAACGCCACTCGCGGCCGGTGCGGTTGACCATCGCCGCCTGCGTCTCGGCGATCCAGTCGCGGTACTGCTCCGCCGTCCACATGCCCGAGCGCGCGGTCAGCACC
The DNA here is from genome assembly GCF_012275375.1 of Dyella sp. SG609. Lineage (GTDB taxonomy): Bacteria > Pseudomonadota > Gammaproteobacteria > Xanthomonadales > Rhodanobacteraceae > Dyella_D > Dyella_D marensis. The sequence continues at coordinate 117,889 of NZ_JAAZQJ010000009.1, forward strand.
TCGCCGTAGTAATTGGTGAGGCCTTCGTAGACCCACAGCAGATCGCCCTGCATCGGCACGTTGTAGTTCGGCGTCCACAGGTCGTGCGGCCGCCGGAACTTGCCGTTCCACGAATGCACGAATTCGTGCGGCAGCACGAAGGCCGCCGACAGATACATGTTGTCGTCGGTCAGGAAGGCCGGCGGCAGACGGTCATCGCTGGACTGCTGGTGTTCCAGCCCGAACGAGCCGTTGTGGTCAGACAGCGTCAGCAGGAAATCGTAATGCGCGTAATGCCGCGCCCCGAACAGCTTCACCGCCTGCACCGCCAGCGCCTTGTGCTGCGCCTCCTGCTTGTCGCTGAGCTTCAGATTGCCCGGGTCGTCGGCGACGATATCCAGATACACCGGCCCCTTGGCATCCGTGCTCAGCTGCACGCGCTTGAAGTATTCGCCCGCCACCAGCGGCGAATCCACCAGCTTCTCCAGGCTGACCGGCTTGAACGCCACCTGCGCGCCGCTCTGCCCGCTCACCTCCAGCGCACTGGCGAATTTCCAGTCGCGCGGCAGGGTCACCGTGGGCTGCACTTCGATGCGGCTAGCGTAGTAGCCGGCCGGATAGAACAGCACCTGGTTGAATTCGATATCCACCAGCTTCGGCGTGGCCGACCCGGTGGCGCCATACAAGCCGCCGCCCTCTTCCCCCGGCGCCAGGAACTGGAAATCCAGCTGCAGGCTGCTGGTGCCTTCGGGCACATCCAGGTTCAACGAGAACATATCGCGCAGATCGCGCCGCCACGGCAGCTGCTTGCCGTTGGCCGTAATCACCAGGCCACTGACGTTGTTGATCGGCCCCGACGGAATGTGCTCGCCCGGAATCCATTTCGGGTAATACAAGGTGAGCGGTCCCGGCTTGACCGGAATGGTCTGCGCGACCCGGTAGATGCGCTTGGGCGCATCGGTGACATCCATCTTGAGCGTCAAGGTCCCCGGATAAGCCTGATCCACCGGCTCCGCCACCTGCGCCTGCGCCAGCGGCACCGCGCCCAAAGCCAACGCAACCGACCACCCCAGCAACGTCCTGGCGAACATACGGCGTCTCCCCTTCGGTGAGTAATGCCCCGGGATGCTAGGCCGATGCGGTCGCCACACCGCATGCCAGAGGTCATGTGAAAAGCGGCCTCACGCGCGGCTTCAGCGCCCGACATGGCGCGGCGCACGAAGGTGTCGGATTGGGTCTGCCTGCGGCTCCCCCAACCTATGCCAGCGCCTCGAGATCGAACGGTGCGCTCCGCCCGGCCCCTCACCCCGCCCTCTCCCCGGAGGGGAGAGGGAGAAGTGTGGTGGTGTCGCTTACAGGAGCAAAACCCACAAGCTGGCCTCGATTCTTGAACATCCTCTCGGCCACGGCACGTTGAAGCACCCGCTACGTAAACGCACTGTGGTTTCGTGTAGACCCAGGTTAATCAAGTTACCGCAGCCGTCCACTGCTCCTTCTAGTCGCGTCGCGAGCAGTGGCTCTTAGGCCATTCTCTCTTTGGTTACTTTCTCTTTGGGCCAGCAAAGAGAAAGTGACTCGGGCGCCGGCAGGCGTCCGAAATGCCCGCTGCATAAGCGGCCCATTCGCGTCACCGCGAACACCAGGCGATATCGCCACTGGATCCCGGCCTGCGCCGGGATGACGGACAAGTCAGGCCTTCTCCAGCTTGCTGTGATGCATCCCATAGAAGAAATAAACAGCCAGCCCAATAGTCACCCAAATCAAAAACACCTCCCAGGTAACCAACGGCAACTCCGCCAACAACCAAATCGAAAACGCGATCCCCACCACCGGCACCACCGGCACCCACGGCGTCCGAAACGACCGATGCAAATCCGGCTTCCGCTTCCGCAAAATCAACACAGAAGAACAAATCACGATAAACGCCGACAACACGCCAATATTGACCAGCTTGGCGACCTCCTCAATCGGCAACAGCCCCGCCACCAGGGCGGTGAACACACCGAGCACCACCGTCGGCCGATGCGGCGTCCCAAACCGCGGATGCGGCTTCGCAAACCACCCCGGCAGCAACCCATCGCGCGCCAGCGCAAACCAGATCCGCGTCGCCCCCAGCATGAAGGCGAACAACACGCTGATCAGGCCGAACACCGCCGACACCGACACCGTCAACGCCACCCAATGCAGCCCCAGCCCCTTGAACGCATCCGCCACCGGCGCATCGGTCTTCAAGGTGGTGTAGTGCGCGATGCCGGTCAGCACCATCGACACCGCCAGGTACATGGTCATCGAGATGCCCAGCGACAGCAGCACCGCGCGCGGCAGGTCGCGCTGCGGATTCTTCGATTCCTCCGCCGCGGTGGTCAGCGTGTCGTAGCCGAACACCGCGAAGAACACCACGGCCGCCGCGGTCGCCACACCCTGGAAACCGAAATGGCCGACGCCGTCGGGGCCGACGATGCGCTGCGGAATAAACGGCACCCAGTTCTCGGGCTTCACGTAGAACACGCCGACGCCGATCACCAGCGCCACCGCCGCCACCTTGATCGCCACCACCAGGGTGTTGAAGCGCGCGCCCCATTCGGTGCGGAAGATCAGCAGCGCCGACACGCCCAGCGTCACCAGAGCGGCCACCACGTTGAACACATGGCCTTCGCCCGTGCCGATGGCGCCCTTGGCCCATACCGGCAAGTCCACGCCGACACTGGCCAGCGCCGATTGCACATAGCCGGACCAGCCGATCGCCACCACCGCGACGATGAGCGCGTACTCCAGCAAGAGATCCCAGCCGATCAGCCAGGCCGCCAGCTCACCCAGCACCGCATAGCCGTAGGTGTAGGCGCTGCCGGTGACGGGGATCAGGCCGGCGAATTCCGCGTAGCACAGCGCCGCCGCGGCGCTGGCGATGCCGGCGATCAGGAACGAGATCGCCACCGCGGGGCCGGCGTTGAGCGCCGCCTGCTGGCCGGCCAGCACGAACACGCCGACGCCGATGATGCCGCCGATGCCGATCGCGGTGAGCTGCCACAGCCCGAGCACGCGGCGGAAGTCGCCGCGCTTGCCGACGTCCGCCTGCAACTGCTCGACCGACTTGTGGCGGATTAGCTTGCTGACCACGCTCATCGCTGGATATCCCACGCAAAGGAAGCGGCGATGATAGCGAATGCCCCCTGCCCCGCCATGCTGCGGGTGCGCGCGGTCAGGCGGGCTGGCGCGTACGCAGGCGGATGGTGGCGAGCGCGGCGGCGCTGCCCAGGCACAGCGCCACGATGGCCGGCGCCAGCGCCGGCGGTGCGGCGGCGGCGCCGAACCAGCCGCCGGTGACCACCGCGGCCAGCGCGGTCGCGGCCAGCCGCGCCGCTTCCAGCCAGCTGCCGGCGCGGCGGCCTTCCAGCAGCACGCCCAGCGCGGTGAGGCTGAAGAGCAGGAAGGCCGCATAGGCCAGCAGCGCGGAGGCCGGCATGCGCTTGGCCATGTCCAGGAACCACACGCCCATCAGCAGCAGCAGCGCGAACTGTGCGACGCCGTAGGCGCCAAGGCCGCGCGGCAAGGCAGGCGCATAGCGCGGGCGGGCCATGTCGAAGGCCGGCTTAGGAAACCGCTCGGCCACGTCGGCCGGCCGCCAGCCCGGGGGCTTGAGCCACACCAGCAGCTTGTCGCGCCAGCGCCGCGCATGCCATGCGTCCTTGGCCGTGGCCCAGTACACCTCGGCATTCGCCCACAGCGGATTCCAGCTGCGCAGCGGCGCGCGCGTGCCGTACACCGGCGGGTCGGTGTCGTCTTCCTCGATAAAGGTGCCGAACAGGCGGTCCCACAGAATCAGGATGCCGCCGTAGTTGCGGTCGAGGTAACGCTCGTTCACCGCGTGGTGCGCGCGATGGTTCGACGGCGAGCAAAACACGCGGTCGAACCAGCCCAGCCGCCCCACCAGCTCGGTATGCACCCAGAACTGGTACAGCAGGTCGATCAGCGCCACCACCGCGAACACTTCCAGCGGATAGCCCAGCAGCGCCATCGGCAGATAGAACAGCCAGCCCAGCAGCACGCCGCTGCCGGTCTGGCGCAGCGCGGTGCTGAGGTTGTAGTCCTCGCTCTGGTGGTGCACCACGTGCGCGGCCCACAGGATGTTCACCTCGTGCCCGGCGCGGTGCAGCCAGTAATAGAGGAAGTCGTATAGCAGCAGGCCGCTCACCCACACCCACCAGCGGTCGGCCGGCAGCGCCCAGGGCGCCAGGTGCGCGGCGCACCAGGCGTAAATGCCAAGGGTGAGCAGCTTGGAAAACACCGCGACGATCTGCGAGATCACGCCCAGCGACAGGCTGTTGACCGCATCGCTGGCGTGGTACACGCGCCGGCCGCGCCACTTCGCCACCAGCAGCTCCAGCGCGATCAGCGCGAAGAAAGCGGGCGTGGCCCAGCCGATGATGACTTCTTGGGTGTTCACGCCAGCGCCGCGTCCTCCGGCGACGCACGCATCACCGAACGCGCCAGCAGCCACAGCGCGCCGAAGTAGCTGCCGAGTATCCACAGCGCCGCCAGCGGCAGGCTGATGCGGAAGCGGTTCCAGGCCAGCAAGGTGTCGCTGAGCATGAACAGGATCGAGCCCGCGCCGGCCAGCCAGGCCGGGTTCGCCAAGGCATCGCGGGTCAGCGCGTGGTACCAGGCGCGGCCCACCGCCTGTCCGCCCATCAGGGCCAGCACCAGGGTGTAGATCACGATCGGCAGGTGCAGCTCCACCGGCAGGGTGGGCCACAACGACCACATGCACAGCGCCGCATAGCCCAGGCAGATCAGCAGCGCGATCGGCCTGGCGCCCAGGCGCACGTCGCCGGTGAGCGCCACCAGAAAGCACAGATGCGCGAACAGGAAGGCCACCAGGCCTTCCACGAAAAGGTCCTGCGGCAGCATCAGCAAGACGTCGCCAACCAGGGCCAGCCCCAGGCCGCCCAGCACCCAGGCGCGGTAGCGCGCCGAGATCGGCTCGCGCACGCGCCAGGCCAGGGCGAACACCAGCCCGGTCGCCAGCGGCTTGCAGGCCCAGTGCAGCCACATCCACTGGCTGCCGTCCTCGGTGTCGGCCAGCATCGCGCCGGCAATGGCGCCCAGCGCCGACAACAGGACGCCAAGGGCCATCCAGCGGGGAACGGCTTGGATCGGAACAGCAGAAGAAATGGCGGCCATGCGGGCGGATCGGGCGGAGATACGCCGGCGATCATAAGTGGGGCGGGGCGTTCCCGGAATCGCTACTTTATTTTTCCCGGGTGCAGGTCGCGTTTGGGGACTGGGCGATGAGCCCCTCTCCCATCGGGAGAGGGGTTGGGGTGAGGGTACGGGCGGAGCGCAAGAGTGATGCGCACCGCTCCGCCCGTACCCTCATCCGGCTGCCGCCACCTTCTCTCCCACGGGGACTACCTTCGGGTCGCCGGAGGGAGAAGGGTCCAACTTTGGAGGACTGACGGCTCAGAAGCGCAAGGTTGCCGTAAGCATTGCCGCGCGCGGCGCGCCCACCTGCATGGTGGCGAACTGGCCCTGCGGGTCGCTGGCCACGAAGCCGTTGGTGCCGATCGAGCCGAAGTACTTCTTGTCGGCCAGGTTGGTCACGTTGAGCGCCAGCTTCAGGTCCTGCACCACGCCGAGCTTGCCCACGTCGTAGGCGGCCGAGGCGTTGAACAGCCAGTACGAGGGCACCGCGCCGTCATTGATATAGGTGTAGTAGCGCTTGCCGGTGTAGTTGGCCGACGCGCGCAGGTCCCACGGACCGGACACCCAGGCCAGCTCGGTGAAGAACAGCTGCTTGGGGCTGTCCACCACGGTCTTGTCCTTGGTCGGCACCACCACGCCGCCGTCGACGTAGTTGTCGTCGTAGCGCGAGCGGTTGTAGGACAGCGAGTTGCGCCAGCGCAGTTCCTGCGTGAGCTTGAAGTTCAGCGCCAGCTCCGCGCCGCGGCTGCTCACCGAGCCGACGTTGGCGTAGGCGCTGGGGCAACCCACGATGCCGCTGCAGCGCGAGATCGCCAGCAGGCGGTTGTCGAACTTCACGTCGTACAGCGCCAGCGAGGCCTCGTAGAAGTCGGACACCGCGCGCAGGCCGCCTTCGAAGGTGCGCGACTGTTCCGGCTTGAGCGAACGGCCGAAGGTGTCGAACGCCACCTGGGTGGTGGCCAGCGGGCCGGAGACGCCGGCCTGGAACGCGGCGATGTTCTTGGAGTACGAACCGAACAGCTCGTAGCCGCCGCCCAGCTGGTAGGCCGCGCCCACCTGCGGCAGGAAATTCTTCTTGGCCACCAGGTCGCCCGACGCATAGGCGCGCGCGGTGCCCGGCAGGTTGGTCGCTTCCACTTCGGTGCGCGGTGCCTTGAAGCCCACGTCCACGCTCAGGCGGTCGTCCAGGAAATGCATGCTGTCCTGCACGTAGAACTGGCGCGTGGTGGTTTCGTAGTGCTGGTAGAACAGGCGCAGGTTCGGGTTCTCGAGGAACTTGCGGTCGTCCACCGGGCCGGTGATGAAGTAGTAGTTGCGCTGCACGTTGTGGTTGCTGTCCTCGTACCACACGCCCGCTTCCAGGTGATGCGCGCCCAGGTCCCAGGTCAGCGCCGCGGTGCCGCCGGCGCGGTCGATGCCGTACTCGGTGGTGCGGATCGAGATCGGGGTTTCCTGCGCGGTGCCCGGGAACGACGCCTGGTACGGCGTGAACCAGTGGCCCTGGCCGCGATCGTAGTGGTAGTAGCCGGTGGCCTTCAGGCGCACGCCCTCGGCCAGCGCGAAGTCGCCGAACAGGCTGGCGATGCGGTCCTTGCGCACGCCGCGGCCGGCGTAATAGGCGTCGTCGGCATTGGTCACGCCGCCGGTGTAGATGCCCTTGGCCGCGTTCACCGCGCGGTTCCAGTCCGGCGCGTAGTTGTCCCAGTTCCAGCCCAGGCGGTGCAGCATGTCCAGCGAGAGATCCTGGTAATCGGTCTCGTCGCGGTCGGAGGTGGTCACCAGCGCGCCGATGCGGCTGTCGCCGAAATCGTAGGTGGCCTTACTGTTGAACTGCATCTGCTCCTGATCGCCGTCGCCCTTCCACTTGTTGACGTCGGAATAGGCGCCGGAGATGTACATGGCGAAGCCGTCGACATTGCCCGTGTCCAGGCGCACGAAGGTGCGGCGCGCCGCATCCGTGCCGAAGCCCTGCGCGAACTGCACGCCGTACTTGGGCAGCGGGTCGGACGAGTAGAACTGCACCGTGCCGCCCAGGTCGCTGGTCGACGCCGTGCCGAGCGCGCCGATGCCTTCGGCCAGTTCGGCGCTGCCGAGGTTCTCGGCGATCAGCGCGCGGCTGATGTGCAGGCCGTTGTTGTTGCCGTAGCTCATGTCGCCGAGCGGGATGCCGTCCAGCGTGAAGCCCAGGCGGTTCTGGTTGAAGCCGCGCAGGCTGAAGCGGGTCGACCACTCGTAGTTGCCGAACGGATCGGACGACTCGAAATGCACGCCCGGCTTGCCGGCCAGCACCTTCAGCGCACTGGTGCCCGGCGGCAGGATCTTCACGTCTTCCACGGTGATGCGCTGCACCTGGCGCACTTCGCCCTGGCCGATCGCGGAGACCGACTCCAGCGTCTTGGCCTTGTCGGCGGCGGCATCGGCCGGCGCGGCGGGCGTGGTGTCGTTGTCGCCGGGAGCTGCGGCGGCCGTGCCGTGCAGCGCCGCGAACAGCGCGAGCGCGAGGCCGGTAAGGCGGATGGAACCCTTGCGGACTGACATGCGTACGTTTCCTTTGCGCAGCCGTTCCCCTCGCGGGGAGCCACGTCGACAGGTGGAACAGGTGAATGGGAAAAAAGAACGGCTGCCCCTTCGGCGGACGCATCACCCCTTCGCGTCCTGAAGCTGCCCTGCAAGGACGACATGACGCGACCGCCAGCAGCCGTTGGAGTGCAAGCTTGCTGGGGATTTGTGAAATCGGATTTACATCTGCGTGTCAGTGGGCGCGGATGTGCGTTGGCGCGGATTCCCGGCCCACGACAGGAATAGGGCGTAGGTTGGGGTGAGCCGCAGGCGAACCCCAACGATGCGGTGCATTGGGACGTGGCGATGTTGGGGTTCGCCTGCGGCTCACCCCAACCTACGCGGGCATGGCGTTATGGCGAGAACAGCACCTTGCCCTGCGCCGCCGGCAACGCCACCCCCAGCGACTTCGCCAGCGTCGGCGCGATATCGCGCATGTCGATCGCACCGAGGTTCTTGCCCACCGGCACGCCCTTCCCTTCCACCAGGAACGTCGAGCGCATCAACGGCCAGGCCGGGTCGTAGCCGTGCATGCCGCGGTAATGGCTGGGCGCCGGCAGCGGCGTGTCGGGCTTGATCGCCATCTCGTAGCCGGCCTTGAACAGCACGAACCACGAGGCCTGCGCCGTGCCGCCGCGCGCCACCGTCTGCGCATGATCGAGCACACGCTCGATGCCGTACGCCGGATTGCCCTGCAGCTGCGCGAGCAGGCCCTGCACCTTGGCCACCGTCGCCGCGTCGCCCGGCTCCTTCAGCACAATCGCCGCGCTGCCGCCGTCGTTCCACGGCATCGCCTGCCAGTCGGCCACGGCGCCGTCCTTCAAGGTGATCAGGCCGGCCTGGATAAAGGGCGCATAGAGATTAACGTCCTGCTGCACCGGCGCAAAACCGTGATCGGATACCACCGCGATCACGCCATCCGGATGCACGCGGCGCGCCGCCGCCACCATCTCGCCGACCAGGCCGTCGATGCGCTCCAGCGTGCGCTTCGATTCCGGCGTATCGGGGCCGCTGTGGTGCTGCTCATGATCGAGCGAAGCCAGATACGCCGTCATGAAAGCGGGCTGGCGCTCCTCCAGCAGCTTCACCGCGAAGCGCGTGCGGTTCTCGTCGCCGGCCAGCGTCTCGTCGATGCCGTCGGCATAGGGGCCGAGTTCTTTCTCCAGCGCCGGCAGCAGGCCGGGCGTGGCCAGCGCGGCGAGCAGCTTGCGGTCGTCCGGCAGGCCGGTGCGCCAGATCTGCGGCAGGTTCCAGTCCACCTGCGCGCCCACGCTCACCGGCCAGTGCACGTTGGCGGTGCTCAGGCCCGCGGCATGTGCGGCGTCCCACAGCGTGGGCACGCGGATATCGCTGGCGTACCAGGCCCAACCCTGCTGGTTCTTGTTGGTGGGGTCGAAGGTGAGATTGCCGGCGATGCCGTGCTTATCCGGCGATACGCCGGTCAGCAAGGTGGTGTGGCTCGGATAGGTCAGCGTCGGCAGCACGCCGCGCACGTCGGTGGCGTAGCTGCCTTCGCTCATGAAGCGCTGCAGGTTGGGCAGCTTCAGGCCGTGCTGCTCGGCCTGCAGCACGTCGGCCGGGCGCAGGCCGTCGATCGAGATCAGCAGCACCGGTACCGCATGGACCGGTGCGAGAAAAGCCAGGCCGAGCAGGCCGGCCGCGAAGCCACGTTGCAGACGCATGGAGTCACCGCGCAAGGAATGAGCGGGCGAGTGAACCCGTTCGCGGTGACAGCGTGATGGCAGCTCAGCGACCGTCCACCGCTTTGCGGCCCAGTGCCGGGTCGTCGGTAAAGAAGGCATCGACGCCGGCATCCAGATAGGCGCGGATTTCCGCGATGGAACCGGCCTCGTTGAAGGTCTTCGGGTCGCTGCCCTGCCAGAAGTTCTTCGCCTGGAAATGGTTCTCCGGGCGGAACGTGTACGGGTGCAGCTCCAGCTTCGCCGCATGCGCGTCGTGCGCCAGCGCGGTGGGCTGGCCCAGCCTGCCATCCTTGTCGAGCGGGATGATGGCGCGGATGTTCGGGCCGATCGCGTCGGCATAGCCGGCGATCTCGCGCAGCCCGGCCGGCTTCATCATGTCGGCATAGGTCAGTTTGCCGCCCGCCGCCGCCACGTCGTACGGCTGCTCCTTCGGATCGTCCAGCAGCTGCAGCAGGCGCACGTTCGGATGGCTCTTGCCCAGCTTGCCGCGCAGGTAGCGCAGGTTGGCGATTTCGAAAGACTGGATCTCCACCGGCGCGGTGCGCGTGTAGCTGTGCGCGTCGAGGATGGCCAGCACGCGGTCTTCCATCGGCAGGCCGGCTTTCTGGAAATAGGTGCCGTGCTTGATCTCGGGGATCAGGCCCACCGTGCGCCCTTGCGCGGCGGCTTCGGCAGCGACGAAATCGATGATTTCGTCCAGGGTGGGAATCTGGAACTGCCCGTCGTATCTGGTGCCGCGGAATTCCGGCAGGCGCTCGCGCGCGCGCAGGGTTTTCAGTTCCGCCAGGGTGAAGTCTTCGGTGAACCAGCCGGTGACAGGGTGGCCGTCGATGGTCTTGGTGGTCTTGCGCCCGGCGAACTCCGGGTGCGCCGCCACGTCGGTGGTGCCGCCGATCTCGTTCTCGTGGCGCGCCACCGGCACGCCGTCCTTGGTCATCACCAGGTCCGGCTCGACGAAGTCGGCGCCATCGGCGATCGCCTTGGCATAGGAGGCCAGGGTGTGCTCCGGCCGCAGCGCGCTGGCGCCGCGATGGCCCAGGACGAGGACCTTTGCAGCAATCGGTTTCTCGGCGGCGTGGATGGCGCAGGGCAAGGCCAGGCTCAAGGTGACCAGGGCTAGCCAGCATAACGGTTTCATGGGGTGCTCCTGACCGGGCTAGTAACTCTACTTCCAGGAAAGAGTCCTTCTCCCTCCGGCGACCCGAAGGTAGTCCCCGTGGGAGAGAAGGTGGCGGCAGCCGGATGAGGGTGCGGGCGGAGCGATGCACATCACTCTTGCGCTCCGCCCGTACCCTCACCCCAACCCCTCTCTCCCACAGGGACTACCTTCGGGTCGCCGGGGGGAGAGGGGCTCTACCGTACGGCATCGCTGGCTTAGAACTTCACGTCGAGCGTCAGGAAGCTCTGCCTCGGCGCACTCGCATGAAACGCCAGCTGCCGCCCGTTCGGATCGGTGTTGGCAAACGCCGTCAGGTTCGACGCATAGCGCTTGTCGGTCAGGTTGCTCACGTTGAGCGACAGCCGCACGTCCTGCGCGAACCACGCCGCGCCGAAGTCGTAGCCGGCGCCGAAGTCGAACGAGGTATAGCCGCCGAAGCCCTGGTCGTTGGTGTACGTGTAGTAGCGCGAGCCGGTGTACTTGCCGCGCAGGCTCAGGTTCCAGGGGCCGTAGGTCCAGGCGATCTCGCTGGCGAACATGCGCTTGGGCGTGTCCACCGTGACCTTGCCCTTGGTCGGCACCACCGCGCCGTTCTGCACGTAGTTGTCGTCATACGTGGAGCGGTTGAACGAGGCCGAGTTGTACCACTGGAAATGCTCGAACGGCTTCCAGATAAAGGTGAACTCCGCGCCGTGGCTGCTCACCGAGCCGACGTTGTAGAAGCGCGTGGTGCACGCCGCCGTGGTGCCCTGCTGGATGCTCGGGCAGGGGTTGAGCGAAAGCAGGCGGTTGTCGAACTTCACGTCGTACACCGCGGCCGATGCCTCGAACTCGCGCTGCACGATGCGGTAGCCGCCTTCGATGGTGCGCGACTGCTCGGGCTTGAGGTTGCCGCGGGTGGCGTCGAACGAGGCCTGCGTCACCAGCAGCGGGCCGCTGGCGCCGCCGCCCTGGAACGCGGCGATGTTCTTGGCGTACGACAGGAACAGCTCCTGGCCGGCATCGAGCTTGTAGCCCACGCCCACCTGCGGCAGCAGGTTCTTCTCGGCCTTCAGCGTGCCGTTGGCCACCGGCGCCTCGTAGTTGCCCGGCGCCTGGCGCGCGGTCATGGTCACGTGCGGGCTCTTCACGCCGATGTCCACGCTGAGGCGGTCGTCCAGCAGCTTGAAGCTGTCCTGCAGATAGGCCTGGCGCGTGGTGATGGTGTAGGCCTGGTTGAACAGGCGGCGGTCCGGATCGCTCAGGTAGGTGTCGTCGCTGATCGGGCTGCTGAGCGTGTAGGGGATGTAATAGAAGTTGCGCTCGACGTTGTGGTGGTTCTGCTCGTACCACACGCCGCCTTCCAGGTGATGGCTGCCCAGGTCCCAGCCCAGCGACGCCAGCACGCCGTTGCGGTTGATCTTGTAGTTGGTGCTGCGGATCGAGATCGGCAGCTCCTGCGCCGTGCCCGGGTTGGACTTCTGGCCCGGCGACCACCAGTGGCCCTGGCCGGCGTTCTCGTGGTGATAGACCTGCGCATGCACGGTCACCGCGTCGCTGGGATAGAAGTCGCCGGCGAGGTAGTACAGGTCGTCGCGGCGCAGCGCGCGGCTCTGGTAGTAGGCGTCGTCGATATTGTCCACGCCGCCGGAATAGCCGCAGCGCGCGTCCTTCACGCCCTTCACGGTGTAAGCCGGCGCGCAGTACGCCGCGGCCAGCGCGCGCTTCCAGTCCGGCGCGTACAGGTTCCAGTCCCAGCCCAGGCCGCGCGCCATGCCGCTCTTGGACAGATACGCGTAGTCGGCCTGCGAGGTGCGCGAGGTGTCGGCGAAGGCGGTGATGCGGCCGCCGTCGAACTGGTACACCGCCTTGGCGTTGAACTGCTTGGTGGTGGTCGGCGATTCCGGCGGCGCCCACATGTCGGCGGTGGCGCGCACACCCGACAGGTACATGGAGAAGCCGTGGAAGTCGCCCGTATCCAGGCGCAGATAGGTGCGGCGGTTCTGGTCGCTGCCGAAGGTCTGCGCGAAGCGGCCGCCGAAGGTCGGCAGCGGATCGGCGGAGAAATACTGGATGGCGCCGCCCAGGTTGCTGGTCGAGGCGATGCCCAGACTGCCGATGCCCTGCGCCAGTTCGGCGCCGGCGGCGTTCTCGGCGATCAGCGCGCGGCTGATGTTCAGGCCGTTGTAGTTGCCGTAGGCGTTGTCGCCCAGCGGCAGGCCGTCCAGCGTGTAGCCCAGGCGCTGGCCGTTGAAGCCGCGCAGGCTGATGGTCTGCGACTCCTCGTTGGCACCGAAGGCGTCGTTGGACTGCACGTTCACGCCCGGCATCCGGTTGAGGATCTTCTGCAGGCTGGTGCCCGCGGGCAGCACCGCGACGTCCTTGGTGGTCACGCGCTGCACCTGGCGGGTTTCGCCCTGGCCGATCACCGAGACGCCTTCCAGATTCTTGGCCGCGTCGGGCTTGGCGGTGGCGTCGGCGGTCGGCAGGTCCTCGGCCATGGCACCGTGGGACAAAGCGGCGAGCGCGACGGCGGTGGCCATCGCCAGCAGGTTCTTCTTCATGAGATGCAGAGCTCCAGGAGATCGGGGCGCCGCGCGTGGGGGCGCGGACGTTCAAATATCGTGAAGCGGGCAGATGTCGATTCTTTGACGATGGGATGACGGAGGCGCTGGCGCCGTCACAAAGCGGGCCGTCCCTCGACCTGGCGCAGGTATTCGGTGGGGCTGGCGCCGATGATGCGGTGGAACATGCTGCAGAACGCACTGCAGCTGGCATAGCCGGCCTCGCGCGCCACCGTCTTGATCGGACGGCCCAGGCTCATCTGGCTGATCGCCCGCGCCAGCCGCACGTGCTGGCGCCAGCGCACGAAGGACATGCGCAATTCGCTTTCGAACAGGCGCGCCAGCGTGCGGCTGCTGGCGCCGGCGCGCGCCGCGAGCTGTTCGAGCGTATCGGGCCGCGTGGCATCGTCGAGCAGGCGCTGGCAGGCCTTCTTCAGGCGCGGGTCCGCCGGCACCGGGATGCGGAACGGCGCTTCGTCCGCCTTCAGCAGCGCATGCAGCAGTAATGGCATGGCCAATTGCAAAGTGGACGCATCGCGTTCGCCATGCGCCTGCACCGCGGCCAGCACCAGCTCGCGCAGCAGCGGCGACACCGCCAGCACGCGGCAATGCGTGCCGAACGGCGCGCTGGTGGCGCGATCGAGATAGAGCATGCGCACCGCCACGCGCCCTTCCATCAGGATCTCGTGCGGCATGCCGATCGGAATCCACAGCGCGCGCTGCGGCGGCACGATCCAGATGCCTTCGCGCGTGGTCACCTGCATCACGCCGCTGGCGGCGTAGATCAACTGGCCGCGGCGATGCCGGTGCCTGGGCACGTGGCAGCCGCGCGGGTAGTCCTTGGCCAGCGCGGTCATCGGCCACGCGGCGGCGCGCTTCGATGGCTGTCTGATTCGCGACACAGGATGGCTGCCGTTCGATGGATGGACAGGGCTAGCTTAAGTCTGTGCCCGCGGCACCCCGCGCCGCAACGGCTTTCCCCCACTAACGGCCACGCTTATGCCAACCCATTTCCCTTCCCGCCGCAGCCTGCTGAAGGCCGGCCTTGCGGCTGCCGGCGCATTGGCGCTCGGCCCCTTCGATGCCTTGGCATCGCCACGCGAGCGGCCGGCGCTGGTGGTGCTGTGGTTGAACGGCGGGCCGGCCGGCTTGTTCAACAGTGCCGATGCGTTTCTTGCCAACGGCGCGTTTGGCGTGACATCCGGCAATATCCGTGCGCTGGGCCATGGCTTGTATGTCGATGCCGCTTCGCTGGGCGCATTGCCGCCGGTCGCGCTCGCGCATATGGCAGCCGTGCCGTTCAAGCATGGGCTGTACAGCCACAACGATGCGCGCGTGGGGATGCTGCAAGCGGGGCCGCGCAGCCAGCTGCTGCGGATGGCCGCGGCCTTGCCGGGCAGTCCCCTGCCCTGCGCGATCGTCAACCGGCTCGGTCTTCCTGTGGGTGTTGCGTCCGATCCACCGGCGGAGCGCGGCATCGCGTGGCAGCACGTGCACCGCTTTGCGGATGCGGGGCTTGCTGCTGCCGAACGCGAAGATATTCGCCATGCGTATGGCGTGAGTCAGGGAGGTTCGGCGGTGGAGGATTTGCCCGGCACGTTCGCGGCCGTGGAAGCGCTGATCCGTGCCGATACCAGCGTGGTCTTCGCGCAGATCGCTTTCACCGGCCGCGAGGACAGGCAGTTCGATACGCATCACGACGACAGCGGCAAGCTGGCGCGGCAGATCATGGCGCCGATCACGCCGGGCCTTTCGGTATTCCTGCAGCGCATGCTCACCTTGCGCGGCCGCAATGTGGTGACGCTGCTGACCGGCGAGTTCAGCCGCACGCTGCCGGGCGCCGATCATGCGCAGGGCGGCACGGCGACGGTGATTGGGAAATATCTGAGAACAGGTTCCGCGGGACGGCAGTTGCCGGATGGTTCACCGTCAGAAAATTCTGCTGTGCCGGAGGCGCTATGGGCTTTTCTCGCCGCCGCGTTGCGCGTGGATGGTGCCGCAGCTTTCGGCAACCATCCACATTCGCAACTACTAATTTGAATTTTTCAGATTTCGACTAAAGACAAGGCGAGGTTGCCTTGCTAGTTTTGCAGGTGTTGTCCGCGGAGTGATTTCAAGCGCGTCGCGGACAACCATGGCAGCAATGTCGTGAGAGCGCGGGCCAAGGGTGTTGAGACCACCCCTGACCCGCTGACCATCACCAACTGAAGGAGAGTTGATCATGGCTGTGCCAGATCATACGTCACTCGTACGCCCGCCGATCCCCAGGACGGCACATCCGCCGGCCCATGGGGCTGTCCGCCGTCTTCGCGGACACGGTTGAAGAACCGCGGACTTAAGAGTTTTCGCAGGTAATGATTCCTAGCCGTGCAACCCGGCGCGTTGCTTCGTGCAACGGCGAAAGCGACTGAAGCCGCAACCTACTTCATCAATCAAGCCGCCCGGCGCCTGTGTTCCAGGTGGTCGGCCAGCCTCGAGTCCGTGTGGTCGCGGCACGTCGTGCTGTCTGGCGGCGTGCCGTTCTCGGAACGGGGGCGGCGCATGGCAAGGAGTTGCTTATGGATATCTATGGCGAAGCGTGGATCACACGCCACGTGGAGTATTTTTCGGATCCGGAGGCGGGGCCGGATGCGTTGTTGAACGATGCCACCGAGTGGCTGCATTACGCGCATAACGCGATCCGGTGGCTGGCGGAACTGGCTGACGAACACGGCAGCGTGAATACGCAGCGCTTGCCGGTGATGCTGGAAAGCATCGCGGTGTTTATCGACATGGGGACGCGCTGCGCGACGCAGGCGCATTTGCGGATGCAGTGGTTGCAGGTACAGAGTGAGGCGGCACAGCCGCCTGCGTAGGTTGGGGTGAGCCAAAGGCGAACCCCAACGATGCGATGCGTACCCGCGTTGCCATGTTGGGGTTCGCCTGCGGCTCACCCCAACCTACCCGCTACCCGCCGGTGGTGTGGCGATCCTTACTTGACGCTCACCTGCTTCAACCAAGCCTCATACGTCGGCCGCTCCACCGGCACCCCGTCCGCATTGCAGCTCCCCAGCTTGCACAACTCCTCGCGCAAGCGCGGCGCGTTCTGCACGATCACATGGAAGATCGCGTTCTGCTCGATCTCCCCATGGAACGCCGCCGCGCCCGGGCCATTGGCAAAGATCGCCACATCCTCGCCACCATGCGTCTCGCCCTTCAACGGCACGATCGATTCCTGCATGTAATCCGGCGCCGCCGTATCGACCTTGGTCAGATCCGGCCGCCCCTTCTTCGCCGGCGCGTACTCATTGGGATTGTGCGGATAACGCTTCGGCCCCTCCGGCTGCTTGTCGGTAGCGCCGGTATAGCCCGGGCCATTGGCAAACCCCAAGGTGGTGTACGGCTTGCCGGTCGCATCGCGCGCCAGGCCCGCGCCGCCTTCCTCGTCGTAGCTGTCGGTATGGCCCTGCACCAGGCCGAGGATGTCGTTGCCACGCTTCGGGTAACCGGCGAAGGTCATCGTATGCGCGTGGTCGGCGGTGACCACGATCAGCGTGTCCTTGGGATCGGTATGGGCAAGCGCCGCCGCCACCGCATCGGCCATCGAGATGGTCTCGTCCAGCGCACGGTAGGCATTGCCCGCATGCAGCGCATGGTCGATGCGGCCGCCTTCCACCATCAGGAAGAAGCCGTTCGGGTTCTGCTTGAGCACATCGATCGCCGCCGTGGTCATCTCGGCCAGGCTTGGCTCGCCGGCCTTGTCCTGCGGGCGCTCATGCTCGTAGTTCATATGCGAAGGCTCGAACAGGCCGAGCAGGCGCGGCGTCTTCGACAGATCCAGCCCCTTGAGCTGCTGCTCGTTCCACACATAGGCGCCACCGGGATGCCTGGCCTTCCACTCCGCGATCAGATCGCGGCCATCCAGGCGCTGGCCCACCTTGTTGGCATATTCCGGATCGGTCTCGCCCGCCGGCATGAACTCGGTGCGGCCGCCGCCCATCGCCACGGTAAGCCCGTCGATGGCGGGAAAGTCGACCAGCTGCGCCGCGAAATCCTTGCATCCCTGCGCTTTCGCCTGCGCGCTGAGCTCGGCATCCACTTCCCAGTTGCGCTCCGGCAGATGGCCATAGGTGGCCGCCGGCGTGGCGTGGGTGATGCGCGTGGTGGTCACGGCGCCGGTGCTCATGCCCGCAGCCGCCGCCAGTTCCAGCGTGGTCACCAGTTCCTGCCCCTTGCTGGCCGCGCAATCCTGCCGGCGCGGCACCTGCGAGATGCCGATATAGCCGGCGCGCGTCTTCACGCCGGTCATGATCGCGGTCATGGTGCCGGCGGAATCCGGCGTCTGCTGATCCGTCTCGTAGGTGCGGCTGAAGGCGCTGAATGGAAACTGCTCGAAGCTCAGCTTGTAGCTCTCGCCATCCACGCCCCTGCGCTGACCGGCGCGCACGTGCGCGGCGGCGATGGTGGGGATGCTCATGCCGTCGCCGAGAAACACGATGACGTTCTTGGCGCGCTGGCCCTGGATGCTGGCCTGGGCGGAGACGTTGGCCGCTTGCGCGGCGCCGTTGCGGAACCACCATTGGGGGGTTTCGCCTTCGGGGCGCTTGATCGGCGGAACTTCAATCGCTGCCGCGGTGTGCTGTTGGGCTGGCGCGATGGGCTGGCTGGCGCAGGCGGTGATCAGCGCGCTGAGGGAGAGTGTCAGTGCGCGTTGCGCTAGCTTGGACGAATGGGTCATGGGTGATCTCTCGTCGGTGGGGCGGGTGCGGCAAGCCGCGGATGATAGCTCACGGGTGTGGGCTGTGATTCCGCCTTGTTCGTCATCCCGGCGTAGGCCGGGATCCAGTAGCGACTAGGTGGGGTTGTCGCGACTTGGCCGCTTATGCAGCGGGCATTTCGGACGCCTGCCGGCGCCCGAGTCACTTTCTCTTTGCTGGCTCAAAGAGAAAGTAACCAAAGAGAAATAGCCTAAGAGCAAAGGCTCGCGACGCGACTAGAAGGAGCAGTGGACGGCCGCGGTAACTTGATTAACCTGGGTCTACACGAAACATCAGTGCGTTTACGTAACGGCTTCTTCAACGTGCCGTTGCCGAGAGGACTTTCAGTGACCGAGGCCAGCTTTTGGGCTCAGCCCTGTTCGTCGCGTAAGCGCACGGCGTAGGTTGGGGTGAGCCATAGGCGAACCCCAACATGGCGAGGCGCGGGAAGGTGCGGGTGTTGGGGTTCGCCTGCGGCTCACCCCAACCTACGCTACGGCAAGATTTGACGTTGCGCTCCGCCCGGCCCCTCACCCTGCCCTCTCCCCGGAGGGGAGAGGGGTGTAGTGGTGAGGTAGGCAGGAACGAAGAGCCAAAGCTGGCCTCGTTCCTTGAACATCCTCTTCGCCACGGCACGTTGAAGCAGCCGCTACGTAAACGCACTGCCGTTTCGTGTAGACCCAGGTTAATCAAGTTACCGCAGACGCCCACCGCTCCTTCTAGTCGCGTCGCGAGCCGTTGCTCTTAGGCCATTTCTCTTTGGTTACTTTCTCTTTGGGCCAGCAAAGAGAAAGTGACCCGGGCGCCGGCAGGCGTCCGGAATGCCCGCTGCATAAGCGGCCAGTTCGCGGCCACGCAAAAAAAGCGCACTACAGCTTGAGGTAAACCCGCCGGCGATCCATCGCCCACAAAATCACCCACCAAACAGCGACAAAAACCATCGCATAAGCAAGCGACGCGACATACGGCCCCGCCAACGGCGTAATCCACCCACCGAACACCGTTCGATACAACGGATCCTGTATCCCCAAACCAGGCAGAAGTATCTGCATGAACTCCGAACCGGCGTAGGCGGCCACCGCGTTGACGCCAAACCGCCGCCCCCACGCCGGCCACCCACGCAAATCCACCACCACGTGGAACACCAACAAGGCCAACGTGGCCCACCCAGCCGCCCACAACACAAACGACGGCGTCCAAAGATTCTTATTGAGCGGCAGCAACAGCGCCCACAGCGCGCCAAGCAACACATAGGCAGTGCCACTCAACAGCAACGCGCGGCGATCGTTGCCGCGCAACCCATGCCCCGCACGCAGCCCAAGCAGCGTCGTCGCGATAGAAGGCAGCGTGCCGAGCAACCCCTCCGGGTCATGCCCCAACCCCGTGGCAGGGAAATAGCGATACGCGTAATGACCGAAGACCGCCGTATCGGCACGGCTCACGACATTATGGAACGGCTCCAGCGTGCCGCCGAACACAAGTATCGCCGCGTAGCCGACCAGCAACAGCACAATGGCCCCCCACTGCACCCGCGCATTCGCATAAAGCTGAAACGCGGCCACCGCGCCAAAACAAATGCCGATCCGCTGCAGCACCCCGGGAATGCGCATATGCGCATCCGGCAGGATCAGCGCCGCCGCCGCGTTGATCAGCAAGCCGAGGCCGACGATGCGCAGCGCACGCACCATCGCCGCGCGCAACAGCACCCCGCGGTCCGCGCCCTGCTCCATTCGCGGCGCGATCGCCAACGCCACCGACACACCCACCACGAACAGAAAGAACGGAAACACCAGATCCGTCGGCGTGCAGCCATGCCACTGCGCATGTTCCAGCGGCCAGTACACGTGGCCCCAGTCGCCCGGATCGTTGACCAGCAGCATCGCCGCGACGGTGCAGCCGCGCAGGGCGTCGACCGAGGCGAGGCGATGCGGGCTGGCGGGGGTCATGGCTGGGCGGTCGGGGTCAGGCTGGCGCGCTCGATGCCGTACAGCGGGCCGGTAATGGGAGCGGTGAAGACCAGGCAGAGGTCGTGCACGCCGCGCTTGTCGGGCAATGCGGCGGCGAGCTGGAAGCGGCGTGGGCCGGACGGGTCGGGCAGCGGCATGCTGGCGAGCACTTCGCCGTCGCAGCGGTCCTTGTGCACCACCATTTCGCCGTGCGCGGTCCTGGCCGGACGCGACACCACCAGCTTGGCCTCGTGCGCGAGCTGGAAGTTGCGCTCCAGCCGCACGGCTTCCACCTGGATGCTGCGGATACCGTCGAGGCGCGCCTCGGGATAACGCTGGCAGGTATCGAAGATATTGATGCTGTAGGCCGGCGCCATGCTGGTGGCATCCGGCAGCGGCTGCACGCGCAGGCGGAAATCGCTGCCGGGGCAGTTGCGCAGTTCGGCGTTCTCGCGGGTCAGCAGCTGGGTGGCGTCGAGCACGCGCTCGCGCGGCGCGGCCAGCGGATGGCCGCTGGCATCCAGCGCGATGGCCCGCACGGTGGTGGGCAGCTTCACCTCGAACGGTGCCTGGTAGCGCGGCGATTGCGCGGTGGGCTCGCTGCCATCCACCGTGTAGTGCAGTTCGCCGAACTTCGTCTGATTGCCCAAGGTCACGCTGGCCTTGCCGGCGGCGAGCGCGGCATTGCGGTCCACGTCGATCGATGGCGCGAACGCACTGTCCGCATAGCCCACGTTCTGCGCGCGGTAGCGCGCCAGCTGCGCGGGCAGGCGGGCGAGGAAGCCCGGCCAGTCGCGCGTGGCCACCGGCGACCACACCACTTCGGCCAGCGCGTCCAGGCGCGGGTAGATCGTGTGCTGCAGCAGCGCGTCGCTGGTGATGTATTCGGTCCACACATTGGCCTGGGCGCCGAGCACGTGGCGCGCCTGCGTGGCGTCGAGTTCCTTAGGTACGGCTTCGAAGGCGTAGATGCTGGCCAGGTCCTGCACCGGCTCGCGGCCGGCGCTTTCGTCGGCGCGGTCGCTCTGCAGCTGGTTGAGGTACAGATCCGGCGAGGGCGAGGACACCACGTCGTGGCCCTTCTGCGCCGCTTCGATCGCACCCTTGATGCCGCGCCACGACATCACCGTGGCATCGGCCGGCACGCCGCCTTCCAGAATCTCGTCCCAGCCGATCAGGCGGCGCCCATGCGCTTTCAGGTAGGTGCCCATGCGCGCGATGAACCAGCCCTGCAGCGCGTCCTCGTTCTTCAGGCCCAGCGCATGCATCTTCGCCTGCACCGCGGGCGAGGCCTGCCACTGGTCCTTCACCGCCTCGTCGCCGCCCACATGGATATAGCGCGAGGGGAACAGCGCCATCACTTCGTCCAGCACGTGCTGCATGAACACGAAGGTGGCGTCGTCCACGTTGTACAGATAGGTGTGCACGCCCCAGTCCACCGACACCGGAGGACGCTTGCCGGTCACGCCCAGCTCCGGATACGAGGCGACGGCCGCCTGCGCATGGCCGGGCATGTCCAGCTCCGGCACGATGGTGATGTGGCGCGCGGCCGCATAGGCCACCACGGCGCGGATCTCGTCCTGCGTATAGAAGCCGCCGTAGCGCAGCGGCACGCCGTTGCTGCCGGCATCCGGCGGCGTGCGCCAGGCGCCGGTGCGGGTCAGTTCCGGATAGCGCTTGATCTCGATGCGCCAGCCTTGGTCGTCGGTGAGATGCCAGTGCAGCACGTTGAGCTTGTGCAGCGCCATCTGGTCGATCAGCGCCTGGATCTCGGCGACGCTCTGGAAATGCCGCGCCGAATCCAGCATCAGGCCGCGCCAGGCGAAGCGCGGCGCATCTTCGATATGCACGAACGGCGCGGCGGCCTTGGCCTCGTCCTGGGTAAGCAGCTGCCACAGCGTCACCGCGCCGTGGAACAGGCCGTCGCCGTCGCGCGCCACGATGCGCGCGCCCTGCGCGTCGACGTCGAGGGTGTAGCCCTCGGCCGGCGTGGATGCCTTGGCGTCGTGGCTAAGCATGATGGCAGGCGCGTTGCCTGCCTTGTCGACGATGCGCAGCTCCACGCCGCGGCTGCGCTTGATCTGCCCGGCCAGCCAGCCCGCGGTGCGGCGGCTTTCGGCATCGGCGGCGACCAGCACGGTGCCGGCGTCGATGGCGAAATTGCCGTCGGCGCGGGTGAGCTTGGCAGGCAGGGGAATGAGGGATAGCGGCACGTCGGAGCGTTGCTCCGCGGCAAGCGTAAAAGACGGAAGAATGGCCAGTGCGGCCAGCATCAGGGTCCGGCCAAGGCGTAGTGCAAAAGTCACTGGCTGCGTTCCTCGTCGCTCAAGTCTGGCGTAGGTCGGGGTGAGCGCAGCGAACTCCGACGAAGGCACGTGTCCGGACGTCCGTTGGGGTTCGCTGCGCTCACCCCAACCTACAGCTTTCGGGGCTCCTCCCAAAGAAGGGCCCGGACATGCCGGGCCCAATGGGGAGGTTGTTGCTCAGTGTGCCTCAATACTTCAACCGGAGGTTGAGGTAGTACTGGCGTCCGTTGACGTAGAAGGCGTACGGCTGATTACCGATGCCCGCGACGTTGGTGTAGTACTTGATCTTGGGATTATTGAGGTTCATCGCGTCGAACGACAGCGAGGCCCAATCGTTGATCTTGTAGCCCAGGGACAGCGCGAGATTGCCGAGGCCCGACTGGTAGTACGTGTCGGTGCGGCTGACGCCGGCGAAGAACGACGAACGGTAGGTATAGCTCAGGCGAGCATTGAAGCGCTCGTTCTCGAAGTAACCGGAAACGTTGTAGGTATTCTCCGAGGTGCCCTGCAGCGGCTTGCCCGTGGAGGTGCTGCCGTCGGCATAGGTGTAGTTGGCCGCCACGCCGAAGTTTTCGCCGATGGGCTGCGTGTAAGCCAGTTCGATACCGCTGATATGGCCGTCCACGTTCACTGGCACGCTGACCAGATAAGTGTTGAACACATCCTGGCCGCTGTTGTTGCTCGCGTTCTGGTCCTTGTAGGTGCGGCTGACCGGACCGAAGTTCACGTAGTCCTTCAGATCCATGTAATACGCACCGGCCGACAGCAGGCCGCGTGGCGTGAAGTACCACTCCAGCGCCGCGTCGAAGTTGGTGGAGACGATCGGCTTGAGCTGCGGATTGCCGCCGCTACCGGTATGGGTCAGGTCGTCCAGCGACACCGAGCCCGCCAGCGCGGAGTAATCCGGCCGCGTCATGGTCTGCGACGCCGCGAGGCGGCCGATCAGATCGTCGGTGAAGCTGTACTTGAAGTTGGCGCTCGGCAGGAACTTGCTATACGTGTGGTCGTACTTGCTCTTGTAGTAGGCGCCGAATGCCGAGCCCGTGATCGGGCCCGCCACGGTGTACTGCTCAGGATTGCTGGTGTTGTAGTTGATGTTCTCTTCGGTGCGCACCCAGCGGCCGCCGATGTTGCCGCTCCAGCGCTCGCCGTTGAAGTTGGCCTGCAGGTAGGCCGCCGTGACCTTTTCCTTCACCTTGTAGATGTTCTGCCAGTTGAAGCGCGCCACCGGGTCGCGATTGGCGAACTGGCGGTCGATCTGGGCGAGCTGGCCCGGCGTGTAGTACCAGATGTTGCCGGGTACGCTGCCGCCAAGATCGCTGGTGAAGTCGCTCGGATAGTTGGCATGGCCGGCCGGATAGTTGGCGGGGTTCTGCCAGTCGGTGGCGAAGTTCGGGCCCTGGCCGATGTCGCTCTTGTTCTGACGGGTGTGGTCCGAATAGCGCGCACCGAAGTCCAGCGAGGACAGTACGCCGCGGTCCAACGCCCATTCGCCGTCGCCGCCGATCCAGTTCTCCTTGTCGGTGACCTCAATGGCCTGATCGCCGAAGATCCAGCCGTCCTGCGGACGGATACCTGAAGGCGTGCTGTTGTCGCCGCCCAGCGACCAGCTGGCCGGATGATCGAGTCCGCTCATTGCCCACGAAGCGCCACCGCCGCCGCCCGTACCCAGCTCGAGCACATCCTGGGTGGGACTGCTGCCCTTGCCCTTGGTGGTGCCGACCTGTCCCTTGAAGGTGAGCGACTGGGTCGCGCGCCATTCGCCGTCCAGGGTGACGTAGCGCGACTGTGAAGCCGCGCCCGGGCGGGAAATCTGGTCGTAGACGCCCCACGAGGTGTTGGTGCACGGCGTGGCGCCGCACATCACGCTGGGATCGGTCACCTTCGGATAGACGGCGTTGGTGATCACGCCGTTCTTCACCGAGTAGCTGCTGGGCACCAGATACGGCGCGAAATGGCTGCTCCACAGCATGTAGTTGCGGTTGTAGTTGTCCGCTTCGAGCTTCGAATAGAAGCCGCTCAAATTCAGCGTGACGGTGTCGCTGGGCTTGAATTCCAGGTCGATCACGCCGCCCTTGCGTTCACGCTGCTGCGTGAAGAGCGTGGCGCCGAGCAGGTTCGGGTATGACAGGCCGGCGAGCTTCGGATCGGCCACGGCAGCCGGGTCGGTGGCGGCGATCTTGCCGTAGCCGCCCACCACTTCCTGGCCGTTGCGCTGCAGGCTGCGCTTCTCGTAGAAGCCCTGCACCATCACGCCGAAGGTGTTGTCGTTGTTCTTCCAGTTGAACAGGCCGCTGAACTGCGGCTTGGTATCGCTGGGCAGGTCCGAATAGACGCCGCCAATGGAAGCTTCCGCGGTGAGCTGCTTGGCGAACTCCAGCGGCTTGCGCGTGATGATGTCTACCGAGCCGGCGCTGCCGCCCTCGACGATCTTCGCCTCGGAGCTCTTGTGCACTACCACCTGGCTGACGATTTCGGACGGCAGCAGGCTGTAGCTCACACTGCGTCCCACCGTCTGCACCTGGCTCAGCACGAACCAATCGCCGGTGCCCACGGTGTGTCCGTTGACCAGAGTCTGGGTCATGCTGGGATTGGTGCCGCGCAGGCTGACGCGGTCGGCTTCATCGAAGCCGCCCTCGCTGGCGCTTGACGAGCTGATGTTCACGCCGGGCAGGCGCTGTAGCGTGTCGGCCACATTCTTGGCCGGCAGCTTGCCCACGTCCTCGGCGGTGATGACGTCGACATGCGAGTCGGCGTACTTCTTGAATTCGATCGATTCTGCTTCGGTGTCGCGGATGCCGGTGACCACGACCGTGCCCAGCTCCTTGGCTTTGTTCTTGTCGGCACGGTTCTGCGTGGTGCCGGCATTGCTGGTCTGGGCATCCTGCGCGAAGGCGGCGCCGGAAAGACAGAGTCCGGCGATGATGCTGGCGGCTAGTAGCGTCTTGCGGTGTGACATGGTTTCCTCCCCTCAAAGGATCGCTGGTGCGGATGCAATGGCGACGTCGATATCCGCTAGGCGGTAACAGGGCTCGCGCCCGGTGGTTGCTACGCTGACTACGATGGCTGTGTTGCTGCGCTTTCCGGCGGATGCATGCTGCTGCCGTCCAGGTACATGCCAGCCGCGCCGATGACGCCGAGCTGGCCGTGTTCCATCAGGCGCACGGGCACTTGCTGCAAGAAGGCCCGCATCACGCCCTTGTTGAAGAAGCGCTCGCGGAAGGTGCTGGCCAGCAGCACTTCGCGGATCTGCGGCAGGATGCCGCCGGCGAGAAACACGCCGCCGCGCGCGCCGTAGAGCAGGGTGAGATCGCCGACGAAGCTGCCGAGCAGGCCGCAGAACACGTCCAGCGCTTCCACCGCCGCGGCATCGCTGCGCTCCAGCGCGGCGCGGGTGATGTCGCTGGGCTTGGCCAGCACCGGCGTTTCGGCGCGCAGCACGCACAGCGCGCGGTAGAGATTGAGCAGGCCGGGGCCGGACAGCGCGTGTTCGAACGACACGTACGGACGCTCGCCCGACAGCACGCGCAGGATCTCGATCTCGCGCTCGTTGCCCGGCGACAGGGCGATCTGCCCAGCTTCGGTCGGCAGCACCGTGGCGTGCGGCTTGCCCGGCAGCAGCACCGCCGAACCCAGGCCGGTGCCCGGGCCCATCACCAGCACGGGGCCGGCGCCGCCGGGCGTCTGCGCCTCGATCACCGGCGTGGTGTCGGCCTGCACCAGGAACTGGGTGGCATAGGCCACCGCCTCGAAATCGTTGACCACCGCCAGCTGCTGGATGCCTAAGCTGTCGCGGATGTCGCGGATGGACACCGGCCAGGGCAGGTTGTCGTTGACGATGGCATCGCCCAGCACGTAGCCGGCGCTGGCCACGGCGCACTGGTCCACGTGCACGGTGCCGCCGAGCTGGCTGACGAAATCCTTGAGCACGGCGGTGAGACTGGGCCATTCGGCGCAGGCGTAGCGGTGGTACTGCAGCACGGTCACCGGCCGCGCGCCGTCCGGGCGCTGGCTGACCAGCCCGATCCGCGCATGGGTGCCGCCGACATCCGCCGCCAGGAAAAGCGCGCCCTGCGAGGCACCCTTCAGCCCGACGCCCTGGTTGGCCAGTTCCGCCACAAGCCCCTCCCCGTTTCACGATCGACGCGGTCACGCCGACGTCATGCTGTTGTCACAGCCCCCGATGGAGGCGGAATATGGGAGCGCGATGACAACGTTGTCAACAGGTCGAATTTCCTAGACCCGCAAAGACGTTTCCGCGACGCAGCAAACACTTCGCCATAACGCAGGTGACGGCAATGCCAAAAGCCCGCCGATCCGCATGGTTGCGCCACTTAGCACGGTTTTTGCCGGATCCGGAACGGCCATGCCGCGGCGCGCCATGGCCGGGCGGACAGGGGGATGACCCGGGCTGCCCCGCCCTGGCCGGCCGGGAACGCCGATTGACAACGTTGCTAGTTAGCGCCGATAAAACGAGCGGGAGGCGACGCGGCCCGCGGGCTGTCGTCGGCATCGGCACATTCGGGGAGTCACTACATGTCGTCCACAACGCTAGCTACCGGCGATACGCACGCCCAGGCCTCCGGCCTGGTGCCGATGCTGATCATCGGCCTTCTGTTCTTCATCTTCGGCTTCGTCACCTGGCTCAACGGGCCGCTGATCACCTTCGTCAAGCTGGCGTTTTCCCTGGACGACGTGAACGCCTTCCTGGTGCCGATGGTGTTCTATTGCTCGTACTTCTTCCTCGCCCTGCCCTCGTCCGCGGTGCTCAAGCGCACCGGCATGAAGAAGGGCATGGCGCTGGGCCTGTTCGTGATGGCGGTCGGCGCGGTGCTGTTCGGCCAGTTCGTGTCGATGCGCGTGTACGGCGGCGCGCTCTCGGGCCTGTTCGTGATCGGCGCGGGCCTGGCCCTGCTGCAGACGGCGTCCAATCCGTACATCAGCATCCTGGGTCCGATCGACAGCGCCGCGCAGCGCATCGCCTTCATGGGCATCTGCAACAAGATCGCCGGCGCGCTGGCGCCGTTCGTATTCGGCTGGCTGGTGCTGAGCGGCATCGACACCTTCGACCAGCAGGTCAAGGCCGCGCCGACGCCGGAAGCGCGCGAAGCGCTGCTCAACACCTTCGCCGCCAAGGTGCACATGCCCTACATGGCGATGGCCGGCCTGCTGGTGGTGCTGGCGGTGTGGGTGCTGCGCTCGCCGCTGCCGGAGATCAAGCCGTCGGGCGCCAACAGCGAGACGGAAATCGGCCACGCCAAGGGCAACCTGCTGAGCTTCCCGCACCTGTGGCTGGGCGTGCTGTGCCTGTTCCTCTACGTGGGCGTGGAAGTGATGGCGGGCGACGCCATCGGCACCTACGGCCAGGGCCTGGGCCTGCCGCTGGACGCCACCAAGCATTTCACCTCGTACACGCTGATCGCCATGCTGGCCGGCTACCTGGCCGGCCTGGTGCTGATCCCCAAGATCATTTCGCAGCAGAGCTACCTTGCCGTGTCGGCCGTGCTCGGCGCGATCTTCACCATCGGCGCCTGGCTCACCACCGGCTATACCTCGGTGGGTTTCGTGGCCGCGCTGGGCTTTGCCAACGCCATGATGTGGCCGGCGATCTTCCCGCTGGCGATCAAGGGCCTTGGCCGCTGGACCGAGGCCGGCTCGGCGCTGCTGATCATGGCGATCGTCGGCGGCGCGCTGGTGCCGCAGGCCTTCGTGCACCTGAAGCAGCACTACGACTTCCAGCTGGTCTTCATGCTGCTGATGGTGCCCTGCTACCTGTACATCCTGTTCTACGGACTGCGCGGGCACCGCGTGGGCCAGCACGTGCCGTGAGGTAAGTCAGGCGGGGCCGTTGTCACGGCCGTGCCATCCTCGCTGCAACTTGCTGGGCTACGATGCCCGTCCTGTTTCCCCCGGAGTCTCCCGCGTTGCGCAACCCCACCATCAAGGACGTCGCCAAGTCGTCCGGCGTCTCGCTGAAGACGGTCTCCCGCGTGATCAACCGCGAGGCCTCGGTGCGTGCCGACACGCGCGAAAAGGTGGAGCGGACGATCCAGGCGCTCGGCTACCAGCCCAATCCTTCCGCGCGCGGCCTGCGCAGCACGCATGCGTATGCGATCGGGCTGGTCTACGACAACCCCAACGCGCACTACGTGATCAGCATGCAGGAAGGCGTGCTGTCGGCCTGCCGCGAACGCGGCTTCGGCCTGCAGATCCACCCTTGCGATTCCTCCTCGCCCGGCCTGGAACAGGAACTGTGCGCCCTGGTGGAACGCAACCGCCTGGCCGGCCTGGTGCTGGCGCCGCCGATGTCCGAGCAGCATGAGCTGGTGAGCGCGCTGTCGGCGCAGGGCATCGACTTCGTGCGCATCATTTCCTCGCGCGACGACCCGCACGACGGCTCGCCCTGCGTCTACGTGGACGACCGCAGCGCGGCCTATGCCATCACCGAGCATCTGATCCAGCTCGGCCACAAGCGCATCGGCTTCCTGTGGGGCGAGCCGCATCACCGTTCCAGCCCCGAGCGCTACCAGGGCTATGCCGACGCGCTGAAGGACTACGGCGTGGTGCAGGACCCGAAACTGGTGCTGCCCGGCCGCTACGCATTCGACGACGGCTTCCGCGGCGCGCGCAACCTGCTGGCGCTGGACGATCCGCCCACCGCGATCTTCGGCAGCAACGACGAGATCGCCGCCGGCGTGCTCGCCGCGGCGCGCTCCAGCGGGCTGGACGTGCCGTGGGATCTGTCCATCGCCGGCTTCGAGGACAGCCCGTTCTCCAAGCAGGCCTGGCCGGCGCTGACCACCGCGCGCCAGTCCACCCGCGAGATCGGCCGCCACGCCGCGCTGCATCTGATGGCCGACCTGCAGCGCGAGAACGGCGACGCCGTCGCCGAGCCGCCGAACGAATGCTTCATCCCCGAGCTGGTGGTGCGCGGCTCGACCGCGCCGCCGAAGAACAACACCCCGAAGCACGCATCCAGGAATGCTCCCGCCAAGAGCGCCTCCGCCAAGAACACCTCCCCCAAGAGCGGCACGCGCCCGACCCGCAAGGCTTGACGCGCCGCCGCTGCACGCATCACCGAGAACGCCATCCATGAAGCAAGCCAGCGACACCCTGATGTACCGCGAGGCCCACGAGGCCGCCGACGTGGTCGAGCGCCAGCTCGCCGCCAATGCCGGCGTGCTCAAGGCCCTGGGCGAACGCCTGCGCGCCGAGCCGCCGCGGTTCATCGTCACCTGCGCACGCGGCAGCTCCGATCATGCGGCGGCGTATGCCAAGTACGTGTTCGAGACGCGGCTGGGCCTGCTCACGGCCTCGGCCTCGCCGTCGGTCGCCTCGATCTACGACGCCGACCTGAAGCTGGACGGCGCGCTGTTCCTGGCCATCTCGCAGTCCGGCAAGAGCCCCGACCTGCTGCGCAGCGCGCAGGCGGCGAAGGATGCGGGCGCCCTGGTGGTGGCGATGGTGAACGTGGAGGACTCGCCGCTGGCCGCGCTGGCCGACACGGTGATTCCGCTGCGCGCCGGCCCCGAAGTGAGCGTGGCGGCAACCAAGAGCTACCTCGCCACGCTGGCGGCGGTCCTGCAGCTGACCGCGCACTGGGGCAACGACGACACCTTGCACGCCGACGTGGCGCGCCTGCCGGCCGACCTGCGGCGCGGCTGGGACGCCGACTGGAGCGCGCTGGTCGACGGCCTGCGCGAGGCGCGCAACCTGTTCGTGGTCGGCCGCGGCTATGGCTTCGGGCCGGCGCTGGAAGCGGCGCTCAAGCTCAAGGAAACCTGCGGCCTGCACGCCGAGGCGTTCAGCGCGGCGGAAGTGAAGCATGGCCCGATGGCGATCGTCGGCGCGGGTTTCCCGGTGCTGTTCTTCGCCCAGGGCGACGACACGCTGGACAGCACTCTGGCGGTGGCCGAGGAATTCCGTGCGCGCGGCGCGCGCGTGCTGGTGGCCAAGCCCGGCGCCAGCGGCCCGGACGCGCTGCCGCTGCCGGCCGGCATGGATTCGATCGTCACCCCGCTGCTGGCCGTGCAGAGCTTCTATCGCGCGGCCAGCGAATTGGCGCTGACGCGCGGCTTCGATCCGGACGTGCCGCCGCATCTGCGCAAGGTGACGGAGACGGTGTGATGAGCGCAGCGCAACCGCTTACCGCCCTGGTCAATGGCCGCGTGCTCGGCGAACACGGCACGCGCAACGATCTCGCCGTGCTGCTGCGCGGCGGCCGCATCGAGGCGCTGGTGCCGGCGGGCGATGCTTCGCTTAGCTACGCCGAACGCCACGACCTGCAGGGCCGCCTGTTGCTGCCCGGCTTTATCGACGTGCAGGTCAACGGCGGCGGCGGGCTGCTGTTCAACGCCGCGCCCACCGTCGAAACATTGCGCGGCATCGCCGCCGCGCACCGCCGGTTCGGCACCACCGGCATGCTGCCGACGCTGATCACCGACACCGCCGACGTGATGCACGCGGCGCTGGAAGCCGTGGACGCGGCCATCGCCGAAGGCGTGCCGGGCATTCTCGGCATCCATCTGGAAGGCCCGTTCCTGGCACCGGCGCGCAAAGGCATCCACGACGCCAACCTGTTCCGCCTGCCCGATGCGGCCGATATCGCCGATATCGCGCGCCGGCACCGCGGCGTGGTGATGATGACCCTGGCGCCGGAACGCGTGCCGCTGGAAACCATCCGCCAGCTCAGCGCCGCCGGCGTGATCGTGGTGGCCGGCCATACCGCCGCCGACTACGCCACCACGCGCGCCGCGCTCGATGCCGGCGTCAGCGGCTTCACCCATCTGTACAACGCGATGACGCCGCTGGGCAGCCGCGAACCCGGCGTGGTCGGCGCGGCGCTGGACGATCCGCATAGCTGGTGCGGCCTGATCGTGGATCTGCACCACGTGCATCCGGCCAGCCTGCGCGTGGCCATCGCGGCCAAGGCGCGCGGCAAGAGCGTGCTGGTCACCGACGCCATGCCGCCGGTGGGCGCGGACGATCCCACCTACGTGCTCAACGGCCAGACTATCGTGGCCCGCGACGGCATCTGCCAGAGCGCCGACGGCGTGCTGGCCGGCTCGGCGCTGGACATGGCCACCGGCGTACGCCACCTGGTCAACGCCGTAGGCCTGCCGCTGGCGGAAGCCTCGCGCATGGCCAGCGCGTATCCGGCCGCCTGGCTGGGGCTGGAGCGCGAGCTGGGCCGCATCGTGGCCGGGCAGCGCGCGGATTTCGCCGTGCTGGACGACGGCCTGGCCGTGCGGGAAACCTGGATCGGCGGCGTGCGCTACGCCGCTTAGAGCCCCTCTCCCTCTGGGAGAGGCGTTGGGGTGAGGGTACGGGCGGAGCGCAAGGGTGATGTGCATCGCTTCGCCCGTACCCTCATCCGGCTGCCGCCACCTGCCTCGCTGCCCGCGTGCTCCCGGCGGGAGAAGGGTTCAAGTCCCGGCGGCGACACCAAACTGCAACACCCTTTGCCCAGCATGGCCGGCTCGCTCCTCCCATCGACCGAGGTCTCGCATGCCCCCGCTCCATCGCCGCGCCCTGAAATCCGCGGCCGCCCTGCTGCTCGCCGCCATCTACGCCAGCCCCGCCCTGGCGGCTCCGCACCGGGTGATCCTGTTCGTATGGGACGGCATGCGCCCCGACGCGGTGAGCGAGGAGGACACGCCTAACCTGCTGGCCCTGAGCAAGCGCGGCACCTGGTTCGAGGACAACCACTCGACCTACCCCACCTTCACCATGGCCAACGCCTCCACCTTCGCCACCGGCAGCTTCCCGGGCCCTCTGGGCTTCTACGGCAACCGCTTCTGGGCGTCGCGCGAGACGGGCCTGAAGAGCGAGCCGGTGGCGCGCACCACCACCGGTGAGGACGTCAGCTTCCGCAACCCGGTCTACACCGAGGACGACCTGGTGCTGCGCGCGCTGGACAAGGCCAGCAAGGGCGACCTGCTGGAACTGCCCACGCTGTTCGCCGCCGCGCAGAAGGCGGGGCTGAAGACCGCGGCCATCGGCAAGTCCGGCGCGGCCTTCCTGCAGAACTACCGCCTGCCCAACCAGGGCGACCCGGACAAGGTCGGCCTGCTGCTGGACGAGCGCGTCGCGCTGCCGCTGTCCTTCGCCAAGGAGCTGCAGGCCGCGGGCTATCCGCTGCCCAAGACCGCGCCGAACATCTACGCCGAAGGCGAAGTGACGCTGAGCGAAGAGAACGCCGACCCCACCGAGCGCGCCAAGGCCGCCAAGCTCAAGGACGGCGCCACCAGCGACGCCACCGCCGGCGGCGACACCCCGCCCACCGCGGCGAACGCGTGGATGATGAAGGTCTACCTGGACCAGGTGCTGCCCAGGCACAAGCCGGACCTGAGCGTGGTGTGGATGCGCAATCCCGACACCACCCAGCACATCTACGGCGTGGGCGCGCCGGAATTCCATCTCGCGCTGCAGGCGCAGGACGCGCTGCTGGGCCAGCTGGAAGCGAAGCTGCGCGAGCTGGGCATGGCCGAAGACACCGACATCATCGTGGTCTCCGACCACGGCCACAGCAATATCGCCGGTGCGCGCGACCTGTTCCCGCTGCGCCAGATCAACGACGGCCGCGTGGCCGGCGTGGACAACGAATGGGGCTATTCAGTCTCCGGCGGCATCCGCATGGCGCACGAGCTGAGCACGCGCGGCGGCATTCCGTCCTTCGACGGCCTGGGCTGCGTGTACTCGCCGGTGATGACCGGCATCCGCGCCGACGGCTCGCAGCTGCTGCCGACCCGCTACGACGACGACGGCCGCCTGTGCGGCAAGCCGATGCCCTACACCACGCCCAGCTACGTGGTGCCGGACAAGCTGCCCAAGGGCGCGCTGGTGCTGGCGCCCAACGGCGGCACCGAATATTTCTACCAGCCCGAACACAACGCCGAGGTAGTGAAGCGCGCGGTGCGTTTCCTGCAGTCGCGCGAGTACGTGGCGGCCGTATTCGTGGCCAGACGCTACGGCGACCTGCCGGGCACCCTGCCGGCGGAGAATGTGCATCTGGAGAACGCGGCGCGCGGTCCGGACATCATCGTCAGCTATGCCTGGGACGCCGATGCGGTGATCCAGGGTTTCCGCGGCACCGAGTACTCCACGGTCTATCCGGAATCGCCCAGCGAACGCGGCGAGCACGGCAGCTTCAGCCCGATCGACGTGCACAACACCTTGCTGGCCGCCGGCCCCAGCTTCCGCGGCGGCTTCCGCGACGCGCTGCCAAGCGGCAACGTCGACGTGGCCCCGACCATCGCCGCCCTGCTCGGCCTGAAGCTGCCCCAGGCGCAGGGCCGCGTGCTGAGCGAGGCGCTCGGCGGCGCGCTGGGCAAGGCGGCGGACAGCTATCGCGTGACGCCGACGGAACTGCGCCCGGCGCAGGCGTCGACCGGCCTGAGCATGCAGCGTGTGGACGGCAGTGCGTTGCCGGCTTCGAGCTACAACTTCAGCCTGCAGTTGAAGCAGCTCGAGAGTGCGGATGGGAAACGCTGGACGTATTTCGATTACGCCAAGCCCGAGCGTCACTGACGCCCGGCGTAGGTTGGGGTGAGCCACAGGCGAACCCCAACATCGGCACGTTCAAACGCATCGCATCGTTGGGGTTCGCCTGCGGCTCACCCCAACCTACGCCTTACTCTTCGTACACGTGCAGGTGGTTGAAGGTCCACGCGTGGTACGACTTGACCAGGTCCTGGTCGATGCAGTCGGTGTACAGGCCCTTGCAGCGCTCGCGCAGCACCGTGGCCGCGGAGAAGTACGGATCCATCGGCACGCCCGCCGCCTGCAGCACCATGTTCGGCAGGTGGGCGATGTCGAGCATCGGGTAGTTCGGCAGCGTCCGGCCCGGCACGTTGCTCTTGATCATGTAGTAGGACAGATAGTCCTTGTACGGCTGCAGCGCCGGCGGCCAGCTGCGCTCCATCTGGCGGATCAGGCCGTTGAACGAGGGCTGGTGGTCGCCGAAATGCATCAGCACGGTGGGCTCGGGGCGATTGAGAAAGGCCTTCTCCAGCTGCGCCATCGCGACATCCGAGTTGTGCAGGTTGGAGAGATAGGTGTTGAAGTTCAGCGCCGGCTTCTCCGCCAGGCCTTTCAGCAGCGGACGGTTGAACGGCGCGGGCAGGGTGGACAACGGATCCATGTCGTGCGGCCCGTGCTGGGCCAGGGTCAGGATCATCACGAACACCGGCTGGCCCGGCTTCTTCACCTTGTCGTAGACGCGCTTGGCGGCGTCGAACATCTGCGCGTCGGTTTCCTCCCACTCGTCCAGCCCCAGGTCCTTGGCGTCGTAGAACTGGTCGAAGCCATAGGCCGTGTACGCGTTGCGGCCGTTGAGGAAGGCGCCGTTGGTGGGGTAGATCGCCACGGTGAGGTAGCCCAGGCGCTGCAGCTGCTGCGGCAGCGAGTCGCGCACGTGCGGCGCCAGCACGTAGGGCGCGTACATGCCGCCGGGACCGAAGATGTCCTGCGGCATGCCGGTGAGCACGGCGAATTCGCTGACCCAGGTGCCGCCGCCGAAGGTGTGCACGCGCAAGGGGCCGTGGGCCAGCGTGTACTTGTCCGGCTTGAACATCTGCACGCGGCACTGCGGCACGTTGCACACGGTGAAATTGGACGGGTCGAAGGTGCTTTCCTCCAGCACCTGCACGATGTCCGGATACGGCGGCTCCGCCGCGCCGTGGCCGCCGTGCGCGGTGGCGCTCCACTCCTGCTCGGCCAGGGTGTCGTCGGTCATCGGCGGCAGCGAGACGTTGGAGTCCTGCAGGTTGACGAAGAAGTTGGTGAGCTGGGCGTCGTCCGACAGCTTCTGCCACGCATTGCGCGCATGCACCTGGGCGAAC
Organism: Dyella sp. SG609; assembly: GCF_012275375.1. Classification (GTDB taxonomy): domain Bacteria; phylum Pseudomonadota; class Gammaproteobacteria; order Xanthomonadales; family Rhodanobacteraceae; genus Dyella_D; species Dyella_D marensis. The sequence goes on from NZ_JAAZQJ010000009.1 coordinate 152,864, forward strand.
GGGCCGTTCGGCAGCAGGCAGACCCAGAACGCCAGCGCGCAGGCCGCCGCGCCGCCGACGCGCACGGCCAGCGCCTTGGGCCGCGACAGGCCGTTCAACATGCGCCGGTCGCCGCGCCATACCAGCCACAGGCCCAGCGGCACCAGCACCGCCACGCCCAGGCTCAGTTCCCACAGGTGCGGGTAGTGGGCCAGGGTTTCGACCAGGCTGGAACGCAGGTAATAGACGAAGTCCGACGGCATCAGCGGCGCGTCGAGGTATTGCTGCTTTATTTCCGAAATGAAATCCAGGCCCAGGAACAGCGCGCCGGTCACCACCAGCGCCATGGCCACGCGCGCGAACGCGAACAGCAGCACGCCGCAGGTGCACAGCATCAGCGCAAAGACGAAGCTCTGCTGCTGCAGCACGGGTTCCTGGCCGGCGGTGGCGCGCACGCAGCCGGCGAAGAACAAGGTGGCACACAGCCACGCCACGCTGTTCCGCGTGAAGCGAAACGACCATCTCTGCATGTTGCGTTGGCCCCCTGTTCCGGCCGGTCCGTCATCAGGGCGCCATCTTACGTTCTCATTTCTTTCACAGACAGAACCAGAGGTAACAGGCAGCCCGCGCCGCGCAAGGGTTCAGCCGGCGTTGCCCGGTGCCCATGCGGGGCCGAGGCATCGCCCGCCATGCCGATCTGCTAGCTTGCGCGGCTTGCTTTGGTCCGTAGGGAATCCACCATGCCGCTCCGCCAGCTCCCCCTCGCCGCCCTGACCGCCGTGCTGCTCGCCGGCTGCGCCGCCCAGGGCGCCCGCACCGACCGCGTGCCGGACGGCAGCCACGCCCAGGTGGCGATCCTGGAGACCACCGACATCCACTCCAACGTGCTGAGCTACGACTATTACAAGCTCAAGCCGGATGCCACGGTGGGCTACGAGCGCACCGCCACCTTGATCCGCCAGGCCCGCCAGCAGTATCCGAACAGCTTTCTGTTCGACAGCGGCGACACCATCCAGGGCAGCGTGCTGGCCGACTACGAAGCCCAGGTGAAGCCGGTCGGCTGCAAGCAGGAGCTGTCGATCTACGCCGCCATGGACGCCATCGGCTACGACGGCGGCACCGCCGGCAACCACGAGTTCAACTACGGCCTGCCGTTCCTGTCGCAGGCCACCGGCACGCCGATGAACGTCGACGGCGGCCGCAGCGACCGCTGCGCCGGCCCGCATTTCCCGCTGGTGCTGGCCAATGTGTTCAGCGCGCGCGACGGCGCGCCGATCTTCAAGCCGTGGACGGTGGTGGAGAAGACCATCCAGGTCGACACGCCCGGCGGCGGCAAGCGCGCCGTGCCGCTGCGCGTGGGCATCATCGGCTTCACCCCGCCGCCGATCCTGGAATGGGACAAGCAGAACCTGGAAGGCAAGGTCACCGTGACGGGCGTGGTGGAAGCGGCGAAGAAATACCTGCCGGAACTGCAGGCCCAGCATCCGGACCTGATCGTGGCGGTGCTGCACGGCGGCCTCAACACGGCCACCTATACCTCCGACATGGAAAACGGCGGCTGGTACCTGGCCGCCGTGCCCGGCATCGACGTGCTGCTGCTGGGCCATTCGCACACCGAATTCCCCGGCCCGCACTACCAGGACATGCAGGACGTGGACGCCCGGCGCGGCTTCGTGCGCGGCGTGCCGGCGGTGATGGGCGGCTTCTTCGGCAAGGACCTGGGCGTGGTCGAGCTGGCGCTGGCGCGCCGCGACGGCCGCTGGACGGTCGACAAGGAGCACACCCACAGCGAAGTGCGCCCGATCTGCCCGAAGAAGAACGAATGCGTGGCGGCCGACCCCGCCATCGCCCCGCTGGTGGCCCAGGCGCATGCGGCGGCCGTGGCGCACGTGAGCACGCCGATCGGCGAGACGCGCCTGCGGCTGAGCAGCTATTTCGCCGACGTGGGCAATATGACGGCGCTTTCGGTGGTCAACGCCGCCGAGCGCGACTACGTGCAGGCCGAGCTGCCCAAGACCCATCCGGAACTGGCCAAGGTGCCGGTGGTGGCCTCGGCCGCCGCCTTCCGCACCGGCTTCGGCGGCCCGGACGACTACACCGACGTGCCGGCCGGCCCCTTGAGCCTGCGCAGCGCCGCGGACCTGTATTTCTATCCGAACACCCTGGCCGCGGTGAAAACCGACGGCGCGGGCCTGAAGGCGTGGCTGGAGAAGTCGGCCGAGCGCTTCCGCCAGATCGACCCGTCCGCCACCGCCGAACAGCCGCTGCTCAACGACCGCATGCCCGGCTACAACTTCGACCAGCTGCAAGGCGACATCAGCTATGTGATCGACGTGACCAAGCCGGCCGGCGCACGCATCGTCGACTTGCGCTGGAAGGGCAAGAAGGTGGATCCGCAGCAGCCCTTCGTCATCGTGACCAACAACTACCGCGCCAGCGGCGGCGGCAATTTCCCGGGCCTGGACGGCAAGAACATCGTGCTGGCGGCGCCGGACGGCACGCGCGAGATCCTGGCCAAGTGGCTGGAGCGCCAGCGCACGCTGGATGCGAAGGCCTTGCCGAAGCGGTCCTGGCGCTTCGCGCCGGTGAAGACGCGCGGCCCGGTGGTGTTCAAGGGCGCGGCCGGTAAGGAAGCGGAGGCGCGCGAGGCCGGGGTGAAGAACCTGCGGCAGGTGAAGGACAACGGGGACGGGACGGCGGTGTACGCGATCGACCTGTCCAAATAAACCGCCACCTGCCCCCTCTCCCCGCCGGGGAGAGGGCTGGGGTGAGGGGGACCTACGGAGCGGTGAAGCAGCAACGCAAAAGCAGGCGTCACTTCGTCGATACCTCGTGGCAAGCACCCGCCCCTCATCCGGCTGCCGCCACCTTCCTCGCTCCTCGATGCAGAGCACATCCATGTGCTCTCCCCGCGTGCTCCCCGGCGGGGAGAAGGGTTTCACCAGGCAGCACTACATCCCCAAAAACGACTTGCCCTGCTTCAGCACCGTGTCGCACACCTTGGTGGTGATCTGCGACTTCAGGTCGCTGGAACCGCCGCCCACGCTGGACAGGTCCAGGCTCTTGCCATTGCTGCCCTGCAGGATGCCCTTGGCGCCGCTGAGATAGCTCGGATCGCGGCTGGGATCGCCGCCCGCCGGCTGGCTGGAGTTCTTCTTTTTCTTGCCCATCAGCCCGCCCAGCACGTCGCCGCCCGAGGCCGCCTCGCCGCTGGTGGAGGCGCCGCCGCCGGCACCGAGCTTGCCCATCAGCTGGTCCTTGATGCCCGAGGCGCCGGAATCGCCGCCGAGGTAGTTGTTCTTCACGCAGTACTGCAGCAGGCCGGCGACGTTGCCCATGCTGCCGGAGCTCATCGAGCTGCCGCCTCCGCCCAGCAGTCCGCCGAGCTTGCCTAGGTCCTGCGCGCTGCCGGTGCCGCAGGCCAAGGCCAGGCAACACGCCAGGCCGCTGGCGGCGAAGCCGCGGGTGCGCTTGTTCATGGGGATCGCTCCTTGTTGTTGAGTCCGCGGGATTCAACACCGCGCCTCGTTACGCGGGTGTCACTGCGGCCTGCTCCTAAAGTTTCAGTTGCACCTGTTGACTGCGGTGCAGCATGGCCCGTATGGTCGGTCGCATGTCGCCGATTGCTTCCTCCATCCGCATGCTTTCCAACCCGGTCCTCACCGGGCGCATGCCGCTGGCCGGCGCCATCGCTTCCTCCGCCACGATTATTACCACCGGTACCGGTACCACCGGCCACGGGTGGGTGTCCGCGCGCGAGTAGCTTCATCACACGCAACGGCCCCGCCCCTCGAAGAGGCGGGCCGGGCCACTCCGAACCGCCAAGCGAGAGACGGGGCTCCCAACCCAAGGAGACCTCCGTGAACGCCCTCGCCCCACAACTGGAACATCCCAAACACCCCGTGCTTGCCCGGGCGCTGCCGACGACCACTCCACGCCGCCGCATGCTGGCCGTGGGTCTGATCGGCCCCGGTCGTGTCGGCAGCGCCCTGCTCACTCAATTGCGTGCGGCGCAGACGCGCCTTTCCGAAGCCGGCCTGGAACTGAAGCTGTGCGGCGTGGCCGCCAGCAAGCGCATGTGGCTGGACTGCGACGACCCCGACCTCAACCGCCGCTGCGACCGCGCCCAGACCTGGCGCCCCGCCGACCTGCGCCAGTTCGCGCGCCACGTGCTCGGCGAAGGCGGCCGCCACGCCATGCTGATCGACTGCAGCGCCAACGATGAAGTGGCCGCGCACTACGCCGGCTGGCTCGCCGAAGGCGTGCACGTGGTCACCCCCAACAAGCTCGCCGGCAGCGGCCCGCTGGAGCGCTGGCAGGCGATCCGCGCGGCCAGCCATGCCGGCGCGCGCTTCCGCTACGAAGCCACCGTCTGCGCCGGCCTGCCGGTGGTGCAGACGCTGCGCGACCTGCTCGACACCGGCGATGAGCTGCTCGCCGTCGACGGCATGTTCTCCGGCACGCTGGCCTGGCTGTGCAACCGCCACGACGGCGGCCGCCCGTTCTCCGCGCTGGTGCGCGAGGCGCATGCGCTGGGCTATACCGAACCCGATCCGCGCGACGACCTGTCCGGCCTGGACGTGGCGCGCAAGCTGGTGATCCTGGCCCGCGAAGCCGGCTGGGCGCTGTCGCTGGACGAGGTGAACGTGCAGAGCCTGGTGCCGGCGGAACTGGCCGCGCTGGACCCCGAAGCCTTCATGGCGCGCCTGCACGAACTGGACGCGCCCATGGCCGCGCAGCTGGCCATCGCCCGCGCCGAGGGCGGCGTGCTGCGCCACGTCGCCAGCCTGGACCGCGACGGCCGCGCCAGCGTGAAGCTGGCCGTGCTGCCCGCGTCCCACCCTTTCGCGCACACGCGCCTGACCGACAACGTGGTGCAATTCACCACGCGCCGTTACCACGATAATCCGCTGCTGGTGCAGGGACCGGGCGCCGGGCCGGAAGTGACGGCCGCGGGCGTGTTCGGCGACCTGCTGCGCATCGCCGAGTCGCTGGAGGCGCGCGCATGAACGCCCAACTTGCCCGATCACCGGAACCGATGGCCCGCTCTCCCCAACGCGCTCTTTCCGCCCAGGCCCTGGCGCCGGCCAGCGTCGGCAACGTCGGCGTCGGCTTCGACGTGCTCGGCCACAGCCTCGCCGGCGCCGGCGACCGCGCCACGGTGCGCCGCATCGAAGAACCGGTGGTGCGCATCGCCGCCATCGAAGGCGTGGTGGTCGACCTGCCGCTGGACGCCGCGCAGAACACCGCCGGCATGGCGCTGATGGCGCTGCGCAAGGCGCTGGGGCTGCGCCACGGCTTCGAGCTGGTGCTGCACAAGGGCATCGCGCTGGGTTCGGGCATGGGCGGCTCGGCCTCGTCCTGCGTGGCCGCGCTGGTGGCCGCCAACGCGCTGCTGGAACGCCCGCTGCCGATGGAAGCGCTGTACGGCTTCGCGCTGGAAGGCGAGGCCGTGGCCAGCGGCGGCCGCCACGGCGACAACGTCGGCCCCATGCTGCTCGGCGGCCTGGTGCTGGCCACGCGCGACCGCCTGGTGCGCGTGCCGGTGCCGGAGGCCTGGCATTGCGCCCTGGTCCATCCGCACATGGTGCTGGAGACGCGCAAGGCGCGCGCCGCGCTGGCCGGCGCCTACCAGCTGGGCGAATTCGTCGCGCAGAGCGCCAATCTCTCGCTCACCCTGGCCGGCTGCTGGCAGGGCGATGCGGCGCTGGTGCGCGAAGGCTTGAACGACGTGCTGGTGGAACCGCGCCGCGCACCGCTGATCCCGGGCTTTGCGCGGGTGAAGCAGGCGGCGATGGATCACCGCGCCATGGGCGCCAGCATTTCCGGCGCCGGTCCCAGCGTGTTCGGCTGGTTCGAACGCCGCGAAGAAGCCCAGGCCGCGGCGGCCGCGATGGCCGCGGCCTTCGCCGAAGCGGGCCTGGACAGCGACACCCTGGTCTCGCCCGTCGCCGGGCCGGCCGCCGCATTGATCGACGTGGAGCGCAAGGCATGAGTGAACCGCTGCTCTATCACAGCACCCGCGGCGCCGCGGAAGGCGCCGGCATCGGCGAGGCGATCGCCGCGGGCCTCGCACCCGATGGGGGCCTGTACGTGCCGGAAGCGCTGCCCAGCCTCAAGCCGGGCGACTTCGACGCGCAGGGCAGCCTCGCCGACACCGCCGCGCGCCTGCTGCGCCCGTTCTTCGCCGGCCATGCGCTGGCCGCCGAACTGCCGGCCATCTGCGCCGAGGCCTTCGCCTTCGACGCGCCGCTGCGCCCGCTGCCGCAGCACCCCGGCGCCGCCATGCTGGAGCTGTTCCACGGCCCCAGCGCCGCGTTCAAGGATTTCGGCGCCCGCTTTCTCGCCAGCTGTTTCCGCCGCCTGCGCCATGCGGGCGAGCCGCCGCTGACGATCCTGGTCGCCACCTCCGGCGATACCGGCGCGGCGGTGGCCGCCGCGTTCCACCGGCAGCCGGGCGTGGAGGTGGTGATCCTCTATCCCGACGGGCTGGTCTCGCCGCGCCAGGCGCACCAGCTGGGCTGCTTCGGCGACAACGTGCGCGCGCTGCGCGTGGCCGGCCGCTTCGACGACTGCCAGCGCATGGTCAAGGCCGCGCTCAACGACAAGGCGCTGCAGGCGCAGCGGCCGCTGTCGTCCGCCAACAGCATCAGCCTCGGCCGCCTGCTGCCGCAGATGGCCTACTACGCGCACGCTTCGCTGCGCTGGTGGCACGAGCACGGCCGCCCGCTCAACTTCGTGGTGCCCACCGGCAATCTCGGCAATGCGCTCGCCGCGGTGTGGGTGCGCGAGATGGGACTGCCGGTCGGCGCCATCGAGCTGGCCTGCAATGCCAACGAGACGCTGCCGGATTACTTCGCCGGCGCTGCGTACGCGCCGCGCGCCGCGGTCGCGACGCTGGCCAATGCGATGGACGTGGGCGCGCCCAGCAACTTCGAGCGGCTGCGCTGGACCTTCCCCTACGACACGGACCTGCGCCAGCAGCTTTCCTCGCACAGCGTGGACGACCAGACCATCCGCGCCACCGTGCGCAGCCACGCCGCGCATGGCGAAGTGTTCTGCCCGCACACCGCTACCGCCATGCACCGGCTCGACCTTCGCGCGGACCGGGCCGACTGGGCCGTGGTGGCCACCGCGCATCCGGCCAAATTCGAAAGCGTCATCGAACCGCTGATCGGGCAGACCGTGCCCTTGCCGCCCGCACTGGCCGCCATGCTCGGCCGGCCGGCGCATGCCGAAGCGCTGGAAGCCAGCGACGAGGGGCTGAAGGCATGGCTGCTGGATGGAGCCGCGCCGCGGCAGGCGCGCCGGCTGGGTTGAATGTCCGGGCGAACGCGCGAGGCGGACGCATGGGCGAACTGCAACCTTGGTTCTGCTGACCGGTGAGGGCGTCGGCACGCCCCGGCGGCCTCACCCGATGTACGCGATCGACCGCTTTTTGTGCCCCGCCGCAAGCGCTTTTCGCCCCGGTAAAGTTGGCCTCGAATGACTCCGTACGCCACTGCATGGTCTTGCATGCAGCTCGACGTACCAGTGGACGCAAAGCGCTGAAATGCGTCGACTTACTTGTCGACCTTCGATGCGATATGTAGGAATGGTCTGATTTCCAGGCTTTTCCTCGATCCATGCGCATCCACGAAATCACCACGAATAATCGCGCTCTCATCGCATCCAGCCATCTGGACGTCCAAATGTGATCGAGCAAACTTTTTTCGATCATTACACAAGAAACTGTTGACACGCCCCGACGAGCCCCGTTAGGGTCGATGACATGTCGCATCGCAACACCACCGCCAGCATCGCCGAAAGGACCCGCCCTCCAGCGGTTCACGGCCTGCTGCGGCTCCGCGGCAACCTCCTTCTTGCCCTTGTACTCGTACTCCTTATTACCAACGGAGGTGCGGGCTGAGGGCGTGTGTCCAGGTAAAGCAAGACTGACCTGAATACTCCTAAAGAACCCCGCACCCGAACAGGATGCGGGGTTTTTTGTTGCCCTCGGCCCAGCACCGCAACGGAGCCGACATGACCAACGACACCCAGCACAGCAACGACAGCAGCGAGGACGGCGTAGTAGCCGACGACCGCGTGCGCATCTTCGACACCACCCTGCGCGACGGCGAACAGGCGCCCGGCTTCGGCATGGACCGCCGCGCCAAGCTGCGCATGGCGCATGCGCTCGAAGCGCTGGGCGTGGACGTGATGGAAGCGGGCTTCCCGCAGGCGTCGCCGGACGACTTCGCCGCCGTCGCCGAGATCGCCAGGTCCGTGCGCCACTCCACCGTCTGCGCGCTGGCGCGCTGCCAGACGGCGGATATCGACACCGCCGGCCGCGCGCTGGAAGCCGCGCAGCACTCGCGCATCCACGTGTTCCTGTCGACCAGCCCGCTGCACCGCGAGCACAAGCTGGGCATGAGCAAGCAGCAGGTGATCGACACCGCCATCGCCGCCGTCGAGCGCGCGAAGGCCTTGTGCCACGAAGTGGAGTTCTCCGCCGAAGACGCCATGCGCACCGAGCCCGATTACCTGGCCGAAGTGTTCAGCGCCGCGATCGCCGCCGGCGCCACCACGGTCAACGCACCGGACACGGTCGGCTACGTCACCCCCGCGGAAATCGCCGAACGCTTCGCCTACCTGCGCAAGCACGTGAAGGGCGCCGAGCGCGTGGTGTTCTCCTCGCACTGCCACGACGACCTCGGCATGGCGGTGGCCAACAGCCTCGCCGCGGTGAGCGCCGGCGCGCGGCAGATCGAATGCACCATCAACGGCATCGGCGAGCGCGCCGGCAATGCCTCGCTGGAAGAAGTGGTGATGGCACTGCGCGTGCGCGGCCCCTACTTCGGCGTGGATTCGCGCATCGACGCGCGCCGCCTGGTGCAGACCTCGCGCCTGCTGACCCAGCTCACCGGCCAGGCCGTGCCGCGCAACAAGGCCATCGTCGGCGACAACGCCTTCGCGCACGAATCGGGCATCCACCAGCACGGCATGCTCAAGCACCGCGGCACCTACGAAATCATGCGTCCGCAGGACGTCGGCATGGGCGAGACCAAGCTGGTGCTGGGCAAGCATTCCGGCCGCCACGCGCTGCGCTCGCGCCTGCAGTCGCTGGGCCACAGCCCGGAAGAAGCCGCGATGGACGAGATCTTCGCGCGCTTCAAGACGCTGGCCGACAAGAAGCGCGAGATCCACGACGAAGACCTGGAAGCGCTGGCGCTGGGCCAGGACCCGGATGCCGCCGGCCCCTGGCGCATCGTGCAGCTCAATTCCACCTCGCACCTGGGCGGCAGCGCGTCCGCCTCGGTGCGCCTGGCCCACGACGACGGCCGCGAGGTCGGCGAAGCCGCGATCGGCGACGGCCCGGTCGACGCCGTGCTGCGCGCCATCGAGCGCGCCACCGGCACCGGCCTGGAGCTGACCCAGTTCCAGGTGCGCGCCGTCAGCGAAGGCGGCGACGCCCAGGGCCAGGCCCAGCTCACCGCGCGCCACGCCGCGCGCGACTGGCGCGGCAACGGCGTCAGCACCGACATCGTCGAGGCCACCGCGCTGGCCGCGCTTTCCATCGTCAACCGCATCGAGCGGCAGGCCGCCCCGACCGCCGCCGCGCAACCGCAAGTCCAAGGAGCCACCGCATGACCACGCCCTTTCTCTGGCACAACGGCCAGATCAAGCCGTGGACCGAAGCCACGGTCCACGTCAGCACCCACGCGCTGCACTACGGCTCCTCCGTGTTCGAAGGCGAGCGCGTGTACGCCACGCCGCTGGGCCCGGCCTATTTCCGCCTGGCCGACCACACCCGCCGCCTGTTCGAGTCGGCGCGCGTGTACGAGATCGAGATCGGCTACAGCGAAGACGAGATCAACGCCGCCTGCATGGAAGTGATCCGCGCCAACCGCATGAGTTCAGCCTACGTGCGCCCGATCGTGTTCCGCGGCGCGGGCGGCCTGGGCGTGCTGGCCAAGCCCGGCGCGCCGGTGGACGTGGCGATCATGGCGATGGAATGGGGCGCCTATCTCGGCGATGCGCGCGAGCACGGCGCCGACGTGTGCGTGTCCTCCTGGCAGCGCCCCGCGCCGAACACCGTGCCGAGCTGGGCCAAGGCCGGCGGCAATTACCTGAGCAGCCAGCTGATCGGCCTGGAAGCGCGCCGCGGCGGCTACGCCGAAGGCATCGCGCTCGGCCACAACGGCCTGCTGAGCGAGGGCGCCGGCGAAAACGTGTTCGTGGTGAAGAACGGCAAGCTGCTCACGCCTCCGACCAGCGCCGGCATCCTGGCCGGCATCACCCGCGACACCGTGATGACGCTGGCGGAAGACCTGGGCATCAAGGTCGAGGAACGCGACCTGCCGCGCGAAGCGCTGTACACCGCCGACGAAGTGTTCATGACCGGCACCGCCGCCGAGATCACCCCCGTGCGCTCGGTCGACCGCAAGCCGGTCGGCACCGGCCGCCCCGGCCCGGTCACCCGCGCCCTGCAGGACGCCTTCTTCGGCCTGTTCGACGGCACCACGGACGACCGCTGGGGCTGGCTGACGCCGGTGCACACGCAAGCCACCGAGCAGGTGGCCGCATGAGCGCGCGCACCCTGTTCGAGAAATTGTGGGATGCGCATGTCGTCGCGCCCGAAACCGCCGACACGCCGGCCATCCTGTACATCGACCTGCACCTGGTGCACGAAGTCACGTCGCCGCAGGCCTTCAGCGAACTGCGCGAGCGCGGCCTGAAACTGCGCCGCGCCGACCGCACCCTGGCCACGCTGGATCACTCCACGCCCACGCTGCCCGCGAACGACAAGGGCGAGCGCCCCTACGCCAACGAGGAAGCGAAAGCCCAGGTCGCCCAGCTGGAAGCGAACTGCCGCGAGTTCGGCGTCGAGCTGCACGGCTGGGACAGCAGCGAGCGCGGCATCGTGCACGTGATCGGCCCGGAGCTGGGCGCGACCCAGCCGGGCATGACCATCGTCTGCGGCGACAGCCACACCTCCACGCACGGTGCGTTCGGCGCGCTGGCGTTCGGCATCGGCACCACCGAAGTCGGCCACGTGATGGCCACGCAATGCCTGCTGCAGCGCAAGCCCAGGACGCTGGCCATCCACGTCGACGGCCAGCTGCCCAAGGGCGTGGGCGCGAAGGACCTGATCCTGCACATCATCGGCGAGATCGGCGTCGACGGCGGCACCGGCCACGTCATCGAATACCGCGGCGAAGCCATCGAGGCGCTGTCGATGGACGAGCGCATGACGGTGTGCAACATGTCGATCGAAGCCGGCGCGCGCGCTGGCCTGATCGCGCCGGACGAGGTCACCTTCGATTGGCTGAAGGGCCGTCCGCGCGTGCCGCAAGGCGCCGCCTGGGACGCTGCCGTTGCCAAGTGGCGCGCGCTGCGCACCGACGCCGGCGCCAGCTACGACCGCGAAGTGCGCATCGACGCCAGCAAGGTCAAGCCCACCGTCACCTACGGCACCCATCCGGGCATGGCCATCGCCATGGACGTGCCGGTACCCGCCGCACGCACCGCGCAGGAAACCCGCGCGCTGGACTACATGCGCGCGCAGCCGGGCAAGCCGATGCAGGGCACGCCGGTGGATGTCGTCTTCATCGGCAGCTGCACCAACTCGCGCCTGTCGGATCTGCGCGAGGCGGCCGAGATCCTGCGCGGCCGCCGCATCGCCGACGGCGTGCGCATGCTGGTGGTACCGGGCTCCGAAGCGGTGCGCCGCGATGCCGAGCGCGAAGGCCTGCACCAGGTGTTCACCGCGGCCGGCGCCGAGTGGCGCGTGCCGGGCTGCTCGATGTGCATCGCCATGAACGGCGACCTGGCGCAACCGGGCCAGCTGGTGGTGAGCACCTCCAACCGCAACTTCGAAGGCCGCCAGGGCAAGGGCGCGCGCACCGTGCTGGCCAGCCCCGCCACCGCCGCCGCCTCCGCCCTTGCCGGTTCCATCGCCGACCCGCGCGAATACCTGGTGGAGGCTGCCGCGTGATTTCGATGTGCGCTACCGCGAGCACCCGCCCCTCATCCGCCCCTTCGGGGCACCTTCTCCCCGGCGGGGAGAAGGGCATCTGTCCTTCGGGAGTTTATTGAATGAAGCCCGTCACCCGCCTCCATTCCCGCACCGCCGTGCTGGCCGACGAGAACATCGACACCGACCGCATCATCCCGGCGCGCTTCCTCACCACCACCGAGCGCGCTGGCCTGGGCAAGCTGTGCTTCAACGACTGGCGCTACCTGCCGGACGGCAGCGACAACCCGGCCTTCCCGCTCAACCAGCCGCAGGCCAAGGGCTGCGCCATCCTGGTCGCCGGCCGCAACTTCGGCTGCGGTTCCTCGCGCGAACACGCGCCATGGGCGCTGCTGGACTACGGCATCCAGGCGGTGCTGTGCAGCGAGATCGCCGACATCTTCCGCAACAACGCGCTGAAGAACGGCCTGCTGGCCATCGTGGTGTCCGAAGCCGAGCACCACTGGCTGCTGACCCACCCCGGCACCGAGCTGACCATCGACGTGCAAGGCCAGTACATCGCCCTGCCCGATGGCGGCCGCATCCCGTTCCAGCTCGAACCCTTCGCCCGCCATTGCCTGCTGAACGGCGTCGACCAGCTCGGCTACCTGCTGCAGCACGCCGACGCCATCGCCCACTACGAACAGCATCTGGAGCAAGCCGCATGAAAGCCCGCATCGTCACCCTGCCCGGCGACGGCGTCGGTCCGGAAGTCACCGCCGCCGCCGTTGCCGTGCTGGAAGCCGTCGCCGCCCATTACGAGCACAGCTTCGAGTACGAGGAACACCTGATCGGCGGCTGCGCCATCGACGCCACCGGCGAGCCGCTGCCGGCCGATGCGCTGGCCGCGTGCCAGTCCGCCGACGCGGTGCTGCTGGGCGCGGTGGGCGGGCCGAAGTGGTCCGACCCGTCCGCGCCGGTGCGCCCCGAGCAGGGCCTGCTGGCGCTGCGCGCGGCGCTGGGCGTCTACGCCAACCTGCGTCCGCTGCAGGTGCATCCGGCGCTGACCGCGCTGTCGCCGCTGAAGGACGACAAGCTGCGCAACGTGGACGTGCTGTTCGTGCGCGAGCTCACCGGCGGCGCCTACTTCGGCGCCAAGACGCGCACCGCCGACACCGCCACCGACGAGTGCAAGTACACCGTGGCCGAAGTCGAGCGCGTGGTGCGGCGCGCCTTCGAGCTGGCACGCGGCCGCCGTCACAAGGTCACCTCGGTGGACAAGGCCAACGTGCTGGAAACCTCGCGCCTGTGGCGCAGCACGGTGCAGCGCATCGCCGCCGACTATCCGGACGTGAAACTCGAACACCAGCTGGTCGACTCCATGGCCATGCTCCTGCTGACCCAGCCGGCCAGCTACGACGTGGTGGTCACCGAGAACCTGTTCGGCGACATCCTCACCGACGAAGCCGCCGCGCTGGCCGGTTCGCTGGGCCTGCTGCCCTCGGCCTCGCTGGGCGAAGGCGCGCGCGGCCTGTACGAGCCGATCCACGGCTCCGCGCCGGACATCGCCGGCAAGGGCGTGGCCAACCCGGTCGGCGCGATCCTGTCCACCGCCATGCTGCTGCGCCACTCGCTGGGCCTGGAAGAAGAAGCCGGCGCGGTGGAAGCGGCCGTGGAGCACGTGCTGCAGCACGGCCCGCGCAGCCGCGACATCGGCGGCGACGCCGGCACCGCGGCGATCCGCGCAGCGGTGGTCGCGGCGCTGGACGAGCACGTCGCCAACTCGGAAGCCTTTTTCAGCGGAGCGCGCGCGTGCGGCTAACGGCTGCCCGCGCGGCTTCCGTGCCGCCTGCTTCCCCCTGCGCGCGGCGGGATATGAGGGCGTCGCTCACTCCGCCCCGAGTGAACGCCACTCCCCGCGCCCTGTCCCGCGTGCCCCTGCGCGCAGGGGGAGCAACCTGTTGTCATGCCATCCGGAGCGTTTCTTTCCATGCGCAGTGATCTCATCAAGACCGGCGCCGACCGCGCCCCCGCGCGCGCGATGCTGCGCGCCACCGGGCTGGACGACGGCGCCATCGCCAAGCCGCTGGTGGCGGTGGTGCATACCTGGTCCAACGTCAGCCCCTGCAATCTCAACCTGCGCGAACTGGCCGAGCACGTGGCCGAAGGCATCCGCGCCGCCGGCGGCACGCCGGTGGAGTTCAACACCATCGCGGTCACCGACGGCATCGCCATGGGCACGCCCGGCATGCGCGCCTCGCTGATCAGCCGCGAAGTGATCACCGACTCGATCGAGCTGGCCGTCGACGGCCACTGCCTCGACGCGATGGTGGTGCTGTGCGGCTGCGACAAGACCATCCCCGCCGCTGCCATGGCCATGGCGCGCCTGGATATCCCGGCGGTGGCGCTGTACGGCGGCACCATCGCGCACGGCACGCACGACCAGCACCCGATCACCATCCAGCAGGTGTTCGAAGCGGTCGGCGCGCACGGCGCGGGCAAGATCGACGACGCCGAACTGGCCTCGGTCGAGCGCGACGCCTGCCCCGGCGCCGGCGCCTGCGGCGGCCAGTTCACCGCCAACACCATGGCCATGGTGCTGACCACGCTGGGCCTGTCGCCGATGGGCTTCAACGACATTCCCGCCACGCATCCGGCCAAGGCCGCCGCCGCGCGCCGCTGCGGCGAGCTGGTGATGGACTGCCTGCGCGAGCAGCGCACGCCGCGCGGCTTGATCAACCGCACTTCGCTGCGCAATGCCGCGCGCATGGTCGCCGCCACCGCAGGCTCCACCAATGCGGTGCTGCATCTGCTGGCGATCGCGCGCGAGGCCGGCGCACCATGGACGCTGGAGGATTTCGAGCCGGCCTCCGTGCATACGCCGGTGATCGCCGACCTGCTGCCCGGCGGCCGCTACACCGCGGTGGAAATGTTCGGCGCCGGCGGCGCCGCGCGCGTGGCGCAGGAACTGATCGCCGCGGACATGCTGGAAGACGCCCCCACCGTCACCGGCCGCAGCCTGTTCGAGGAAGCCGCGGCGGCGCCGCGCGCGGCGGAGCAGGACGTGATCCTGCCGGTCGCCCGGCCGCTCAAGCCGCGCGGCGGCTATTCCATCCTGTACGGCAACCTCGCGCCGGAAGGCTGCATCCTGAAGATTCCCGGTAAGAGCGGTGCCGGCAAGGGCGCCACGCATTTCGAAGGCACCGCCCGCGTGTTCGAGAGCGAGGAGCAGGCCTTCGCCGCCGTGCAGCAAGGCCGCATCGCCAAGGGCGACGTGATCGTGATCCGCAACGAAGGCCCGGCAGGCGGCCCCGGCATGCGCGAGATGCTCGGCGTCACCGCCGCGCTGATCGGCCGCGGCCTGGGCGACGACGTGGCGCTGATCACCGACGGCCGCTTCTCCGGCGCCACCCACGGTTTCATGGTCGGCCACATGGCGCCCGAAGCCGTGCGCGGCGGCCCGATCGCGCTGCTGCGCGACGGCGACCGCATCCGCATCGACGCCGGCCTGCGCGCCATCGAAACCGACGCGGACCTGGCCGAACGCCGCAAGCACTGGACCGCACCCGCACCGAAAGTCACCACCGGCGCCCTGGCCAAGTACGCGCGCCTGGTCGGTTCCGCCTCCGACGGCGCCAACACCCATCCGAACACCGCTGTCTCCACCCCCACACACGTTCAAGTCACCGCTACCGAAGGAGTCACCGCATGAGCAGCACCACTTCCAACCCGACGCTGGCCAACGCCCGCATCGCCGTGCTCGGCTACGGCAGCCAGGGCCGCGCGCACGCCCTCAACCTGCGCGACTCCGGCCTCGACGTCGTGGTCGGCCTGCGCAAGGGCGGCCCCTCGTGGGAGCGCGCCACCGCCGAAGGCTTCAAGGTGGCCGAGCCGGGCGACGCCGTGCGCGGCGCCGACCTGGTCGCGGTGCTGACGCCCGACATGGTGCAGCCGGCGCTGTACAAGGAATCGATCGAGCCGAACATCAAGGCCGGCGCGGCCCTGCTGTTCGCGCACGGCTTCAACGTGCACTTCAAGCAGATCGCCCCGCGCGAGGACATCGACGTGATCCTGGTCGCGCCCAAGGGCCCGGGCGCGCTGGTGCGCCGTGAATACGAGATCGGCCGCGGCGTACCCAGCATCTGGGCGATCCACCAGGACGTCACCGGCGAGGCCGAAGCCAAGGCCAAGGCCTATGCCGACGGCATCGGCGGCGGCCGCGCCCTGCTGATCAAGACCGACTTCAAGGAAGAGACCGAGACGGATCTGTTCGGCGAGCAGGCCGTGCTGTGCGGCGGCGCCAGCTCGCTGGTGCAGGCCGGCTTCGAGACCCTGGTGGAAGCCGGCTACCAGCCGGAGATCGCCTACTACGAAGTGCTGCACGAGCTGAAGCTGATCGTGGACCTGTTCTACGAAGGCGGCATCGCGCGCATGCTGGAATTCGTCTCCGAGACCGCGCAGTACGGCGACTACGTCAGCGGCCCGCGCGTGATCGACGCCGGCACCAAGGCGCGCATGAAGGACGTGCTCACCGACATCCAGGACGGCACCTTCGCGCGCAACTGGATCGCCGAGTACCAGGCCGGCCTGCCCAACTACAAGCGCTTCAAGCAGGCGGACCTGGAGCATCCGATCGAGCAGGTCGGCGCCAAGCTGCGCGCGCGCATGTCCTGGCTGCAGGCCGGCGCCGCCGCGGCCGGCAAGCCCGCCGCCGAGCCGCTGAAGAAAACCGGCTGAGCCACCCCGCCCCTCGCCGCGACGGCGAGGGGTTTTCATTTGCCATGAGGATTCGCGACACCATGAACGCCCTGCTGCCGGACATCGCCGACGCCACGCACGCCGACGACGCCACCCATCCCCTCAACGCGCTGCGCATGAGCGGCGCCGAGGTGGTGGTCCAGGTCCTGGCCGACGAGGGCGTGGACGTGCTGTTCGGCTACTCCGGCGGCGCCATCCTGCCGGTGTACGACGCGGTGTTCCGCTACAACGCCACGCATATCGGACCCAGCGGCGGCGAACCGATGCCGCTGATCGTGCCGGCCAACGAGCAGGGCGCGGGCTTCATGGCCGCCGGCTATGCGCGCGCTTCGGGCAAGGTGGGCGTGGCTATCGTCACCTCCGGCCCCGGCGCCACCAATATGGTGACGCCGGTGCGCGACTCGATGTCCGATTCGGTGCCGATGGTGGTGCTGTGCGGCCAGGTGCCGACCACCGCGATCGGCTCCGATGCATTTCAGGAAGCGCCGATCGCCAACATCATGAGCGCCTGCGCCAAGCACGTGTTCCTGGTCACCGACGCCGAAAAACTCGAAGCCACCCTGCGCACCGCCTTCGAGATCGCGCGCAGCGGCCGCCCGGGGCCGGTGGTGGTGGATATCCCGAAAGACGTGCAGAACACCTTGCTGCCCTTCCACGGCGAAGGCCTGCTGCCGATGCCGGGCTATCGCGCGCGGCTGGAACGGCTGGAGCAGTCGGTGCTGGACGACGCGCAGTGCGCGGCCTTCTTCGAAGCGCTGGCGCAGTCGAAGCGTCCGCTGATCTATGCCGGCGGCGGCACCATCGCCTCCGGTGCTTCCGCCGAGCTGCGCGCCTTCGTGGCCGACTACGGCCTGCCCGTCACCACCACCCTGATGGGCATCGGCGCCTACGACACCACCGAGCCGCTGGCCTTGCACATGCTGGGCATGCACGGCACGGCCTATGCCAACTACGCGGTGGAGGATTGCGACTTCCTGTTCACCATGGGCGCGCGCTTCGACGACCGCGTGGCCGGCGTGCCGGACAAGTTCGCGCCGCAGGCGAAGTTCATCGCGCAGATCGACATCGACCCGGCCGAGATCGGCAAGGTCAAGACGGTCCACTGGCACCACACCGGCGACCTCTCCCGCACGCTGGCGCAGCTGCGCGCCTGGGGCGAGCGCCACGGCTGGCGCGAGAAGCTGTCCGAACGCTACGCACCGTGGCATCGCCACGTGGCGGACCTGAAACACACGCACGCGCTGGACTACGACCGCGCCAGCCCGCTGATCCAACCCTATGCGGTGATCGAAGAGATCAACCGCCACACCCGGGGCCACGCGGTGATCAGCACCGGCGTCGGCCAGCACCAGATGTGGGCGGCGCAGTATTTCGATTTCCGCGAGCCGCGCCATTGGCTGAGCTCCGGCTCGATGGGCACCATGGGCTTCGGCCTGCCCGCGGCGATCGGCGCGCAGTTCGCGCGGCCCGGCGCGGTGGTGATCGATATCGACGGCGACGCCAGCATCCGCATGAACCTGGGCGAGCTGGAGACCGTCACCACCTACGGCCTGCCGGTGAAGGTGGTGGTGCTCAACAATATCGGCGACGGCATGGTGCGGCAGTGGCAGAAGCTGTTCTTCCGCGGCCGCTTCGCCTCCTCCGACAAGAGCCTGCACCGCAAGGACTTCATCAAGGCCGCGCAGGCCGACGGCTTCGAATGGGCGCGCCGCCTGGAGCGCAAGGAGGAACTGGCCGCCACCATCGCCGACTTCCTCGCCCACCCGGGCCCGGCCTTCCTGGAAGTGATGATCGACCCCGATGCCGGCGTGTATCCGATGGTCGGCCCCGGCGCCACCTACGCGCAGATGATCACCGGCGACCACATCGCCTCGCGCCAGTCGGTGCAGGCCGACGGCGCCGCCAGCGACATGTTCTGACGAGATACTCATGAAACACACGCTTTCCATCCTGCTGCAGAACGAGGCCGGCGCCCTGGTGCGCGTGGCCGGACTGTTTTCCGCGCGCGGCTTCAATATCGATTCGCTCACCGTGGCCGCCACGCAGGACCCGGCCGTCTCGCAGCTCACCCTGGTGATGCACGGCGCCGACGAGGCGGTGGACCAGCTGATCAAGCAGGCGCGCAAGCTGGTGGACGTGATCGAAGTCAGCCATCCCGCCGCGGAAGCCCTGCAGTGAACGCGGTGGCCGCCGACCGGCCGCCGGCGGAAGACGCGGACCACGACCTGCTGCGGCGCACGCTCGCTTCGCGCGTCTACGAAGTGGCGCGCGAATCCGCGCTGGAAGCAGCGCCGCTGCTGTCCGAGCGCATCGGCCAGCAGGTGCTGCTCAAGCGCGAAGACCAGCAGCCGGTGTTCTCCTTCAAGCTGCGCGGCGCCTACAACAAGATGGTGGGCCTGGATGCCGCGCAGCGCGCGCGCGGCGTGATCGCCGCTTCCGCCGGCAACCATGCGCAGGGCGTGGCCCTGGCCGCGGCGAAGCTCGGCCTGCGCGCGGTGATCGTGATGCCGGTGACCGCGCCGCAGGTAAAGATCGACGCGGTGCGCCGCCTCGGCGGCAGCTGGGTGGAAGTGGTGCTGGCCGGCGATTCCTACAGCGACGCGCAGGCCGAAGCCGCGCGCCTGGAACAACAGCACGGCTACACCTTCGTGCATCCCTTCGACGACCCGGCCGTGATCGCCGGCCAGGCCACCGTGGGCATGGAGATCCTGCGCCAGCATCCGGGCCCGCTGCATGCCGTGTTCGTGCCGGTGGGCGGTGGCGGCCTGCTGGCCGGCGTGGCGGCGTACATCAAGGCGCTGCGGCCCGAAGTGAAGGTGATCGGCGTGCAGACGGTCGATTCCGACGCCATGGCGCAGTCGCTGGAACAGGGCGAGCGCGTGACGCTGGACGAAGTCGGCCTGTTCGCCGACGGCACCGCGGTCAAGCGCGTGGGCGCGGAAACCTTCGCGCTGTGCCAGCGCCACGTGGACGCCATGCTGCGCGTCGACACCGACGCCATCTGCGCGGCGATCCGCGACGTGTTCCAGGAAACCCGCTGCGTGCCGGAACCCTCCGGCGCGCTCGCCCTGGCGGGCCTCAAGCAATACGCCGCCATGCACGATCTGCACAACGCCACCCTGGTCGCCATCGTCTCCGGCGCCAACCTCAACTTCGACCGCCTGCGCTTCGTCGCCGAGCGCGCCGAAGTGGGCGAGCAGCGCGAGGCGGTGTTCGCCGTCACCATTCCGGAAGAACGCGGCAGCTTCCGCCGCTTCTGCGCCACGCTGGGCCAGCGTTCGATCACCGAGTTCAACTACCGCATCGGCGATGCGGCGAACGCGCATATCTTCGTCGGCATCCAGATCCGCCAGCGCGACGAGCGCGAGGCGCTGACCGCCGCCTTCGCCGCCGAAGGCTTCGGCGTGCTCGACCTGACCGACGACGAACTGGCCAAGCTGCACCTGCGCCACATGATCGGCGGCAGCTCGCCGCTGGCGCGCGATGAATTGCTGTACCGCTTCGAGTTCCCCGAACGCCCGGGTGCGCTCACGCGTTTCCTCGGCCATATGCATCCGGACTGGAACATCAGCCTGTTCCATTACCGCAATCACGGTGCGGATTACGGCCGCATCCTGGTCGGCATCCAGGTGCCGGCGGATGAGCGGGCGATGTTCCAGCAGTTCCTGGCCCAGTTGGGTTACCCCTGCCGCGACGAGAGCGGCAACCCCGCGTATCGGCTGTTGCTGCGCGACGCGACGCATCCGGCCGCGGCATAAACCCGAGTTTTTCGTCCTCGCGCCGGTCACCCGGATACCGGCATGCATGCCGGACATCGGTCTTGGTGTCTCCCTGTCGCCCGATACACGGCAAGGCGGGTTCGCCGTCATCTGATATCGGCGAGGCCGCTCCCGCCTCGTCTCGATACGGGGAACTCCCATGCCAAGAATCGATGCCCTTGCGCTCGCGCTGCTGGTCTCCACGGCGCTCGGCGGCACTGCTCACGCCCAGCAGCTGCGCGGCGACAACGCGCCGCCTGGACTGTCCGCGCTGGAACGCTCCACCGGCACCAATGCCAAGCTCGACAACGCGCTGCTGCGCATCAAGCGGCAAGCTGCGGCCCTGACTTCCACCGGCCGCTCGGCCACCGCACGGCCGGCCAGCGCAGAACCCCATGTCACGGTCGACATCGTGGCGAAGGGCGACGTGGCCGCCGTGCGTACGCAGCTGGAAGCGCTGGGCTTCGAAACCGGCGCCGTCTACCGCAACGACATCGGCGGACGCCTGCCCGTTTCGAAGATCGACCAGGCAGCGGCGCTCCCCGGCGTGCTGACCATCAGCGTGCCGGAGAAGCGCACCCGCGCCGGCCTGGTGAACTCACAGGGAGACTCCGCGCAGCGCAGCAAGGCATTGCGCGAAACCGGGCGGATCCGCCTGGCAGCCGCAGACGCCGCCGCGCTCACGGCCATAGACGGCAGCGGCCTGACCATCGGCGTGATTTCTGACAGTTTCGACTGCCAGGCCGGCCAGGCCGAAGACATCGCCAACGGCGACCTGCCCGCGCGTATCACCGTAGTCAAGGAGTCGAGCGACTGCCTCGGTTCCGGCTCGGACGAAGGCCGCGCGATGGCGCAGATCATCCACGACGTGGCGCCCGGCGCGAGCATCGCTTTCTATTCGCCCGACACGCTGGCCGACTTCGCCCGGGGCATCAAGACGCTGGCCTTGCCCACCGACCAGACCGATGAGCATGGCCGCCGCGGCGCCGGTGCGCGGATCATCGTCGACGACCTGGGCTTCTTTAACGAGCCGCTCTACCAGACCGGCCTTGCCGGCGCCGCCATCGACGAGGTCGTCCGCACGCATGGCGCCGCTTATTTCACCGCCGGCGGCAACGACGCCAACCGCGGCCGGGCTGCGTACGACAACAACCACGCCAGCTTCGCCAGCGTCGCCGTTCAGCGCGGCGATGGCGGCTTACGTGCGCCGCTCAACCTCGGCGAACGCCTGCTCGACTTCGATCCGGGCAGCGCCACCACGCTGGAGAACCTGCCCATCACCGTCAGAGCGAGCTCGACCACCATCATCGGCGTGTACTGGGATCAGCCCATGACCTCGCCCAATGCCAGCAGCTCGCTCAACCTCTGCCTCGGCGACCAGCGGGGCAAACCGATCCGGGCCGGCCTGTGCACGGGCCGCTCCGTAATCGGCCAGCCGGCGCAGCTGCGCCTCAACATCACCAATCCGGGAGCAGCCTACCGGGGCACGCTGCGCCTGGGGCTCGCCGACGGTCCGGCACCGGCGCGGGTGCATCTGATCGTGCTGGCCGGCGGCTCCACCATCGACAGCCACGGCACCGATACCGGCACGCTCTACGGGCATACCCTGTCGGCGAACGCCATGACCCTGGGCGCCGCCGACTATTTCCGCACGCCGTACTGCAACTCCGCCCGGCAGACGGCCATGCTGGAATCGTTTTCCTCCGCCGGCGGCACGCCGCTGCTGTTCGACAACGACGGCGCGGCATTGGCGGACGCCGCCGTCCCGCGCAAGCCGGACTTCGTCGCCCCCGATGGCGTGACCACCACCTTCTTCGGCCAGTCCAGCGCGAACGCCGGTGCGGACGAGGCGGACGTCGCCGACTGCCGCACCTATCCGGACTATCTGTCGTACCACTTCTACGGCACCTCGGCCGCGGCCCCGCATGCCGCCGCCGTCGCCGCCCTGCTGTGGCAGGCCGAACCCACCGCCACGGTGGCCGACCTGTACCAAGCCATGCAGGCCTCGTCGCTCGACATGGCGGGCGCAGGTTTCGACCACCGCTCCGGCCACGGCTTCATCCAGGCCGACCAGGCCCTGGTCCACTTGCGCGAGAAGCTGGACGCCGCCAGCGCCGGGCAGAAGACGCCCTGACCCCCGCCACCCGCCTCCCGGCATCCGCCCGGGAGGTAGGGGGTTTCCTCGTCCTTGCGTTTATCTCCTCAGGTGACCGGAAAAATCCCGGTGGATTTTGCCGTAGCCGTCCGTCGCCTCCGGGCGCGGGCGGCGCGGCGCCGATTTCCCTCTGGTGCCCCCGGAGGGGAGCGCAAGACGCACGGATCGCGGATTGTGGGCCTCGTCCTCCCCTGAAACGAGGCCAAACCCTGGCAACAGGGGCTACCCCCCTCCCTCGTGCTTGGGCACGGGGGAGGGGTTTTACCCACGCTGGCGCGGTCTCCGAGCGAGGTAGCCTTGAACAATTGCGATACTCTGGCCCTCGGGGGTTTCCGCGTACGGAATCAGGGTATGGGTGGAAGTTCGGCCGACGGCGAACAGCCGGGTCGCCAGGTGGGAAATGCACTGCGTTTCGACAGCTTCGTGCGCGAGCAGCGCCAGTCCCTGCTGGCCTTCCTGCGCCGCCGCGTGTCGTCCGAAGAAGACGCGCAGGACATCGCCCAGGAAAGCCTGGTCCGCCTGATCCGCTATCGCGAACATGCCCCGGAGTCCTGGAGTTCGCTGCTGTACCGCATCGCCATCAATGCGCTGAACGACCGCGCCCGCCGCGCGCAGACGCATTACCAGCACGACCACATCAGCCTGGACGAGCACGCGCACGGCCTGGTCTCCGACGACCAGGACCACGACCAGCGCATCGCCAACCAGCAGGAGCTCGCGCGCCTGCAGCAGGCCCTGCTCGGACTCCCCTCGCGCTGCCGCGAGATCTATCTGCTCAATCGCATCGAAGGCATGAGTTACCCGGAAATCGCAAAGCACTGCGGCATCTCGGTCAAGGCCGTGGAAAAAAACATCAGCAAGGCGCTTGCGCTGCTGCGCAAGAAGCTGGGCGACAGGGGGCAGGCCGGATGAACGCCAACCAAGCAGATTCACCCCGCGACTGTCCCACCAGCGCCGAAAGCTGGCTGGCCCGCCTGCACGCACCGGACTGCGGTCCCGCCGAACGCGCCGCGTTCGAGCACTGGCGCGCGCAGCACCCGGACCATGCGCAGGCCTATGCCCAGGCCGAGCGCCTGCACGCCAACGCCGCCCTGCTCGCCGGCGACCCGCTGCTGCGCGCCGCGAGCCTGGCCGCGCGCCGCCGCACCGCGGCGCGGCGCGACCAGCGGCGCCTGCTGGCGCGGCTGTTGCCGATGGCGGTGGCGGCCTCGGTGCTGCTGGCCTTCGGCGTGCCGTACCTGCTGCGCGGCACGCACGTCGACCATGGCGGCTTCTCGCGCCGCTACGCCAGCGCCACCGAGCTGCCGCGCAGGCTGACCCTGGACGACGGCACGCAGATGATCCTGGATGCCGACTCCACCGTGACCACGCATTTCGACGCGCAGCGCCGCCTGGTGACGCTGGAGCGCGGGCGCGCCGAGTTCGCCGTCGCGCACGCGGCGGCGCCGTTCGAAGTGCATGCCGGCGGTAATGTGATCCGCGATACCGGCACCGTGTTCCAGGTAAGCAAGGAGCGCGACGTCGTGGTGGTGGGCCTGCTCGCCGGCTCGGTGGAAGTCACCCATGGCCAGCAGACCCAGGCGCTGTCGCCCGCGCAGCAGCTGCGCATCGCCGCCGACGGCAGCAGCGCCGTGGTCGGCGCGCTGGACACCCAGGCCGCGCAGGCCTGGGGCCAGGGCGAGCTGGTGTTCCGCGAGCGCCGGCTGGATTCGCTGCTGGCCGAGATGAACCGCTATTCCGACACCAAGCTGCTGCTGGGCGACCAGCGCCTGGCCGACCTGCGCATCAGCGGCAGCTTCCACGCCGGCGACCAGCAGGCCCTGGTCAAGGCGCTGGATGCCGGCTGGGGCCTGCGCGCGGTGACCACCGGCAGCCATGAGCTGACGCTTTACCCCGGATCGCCCTCGAACGCCGGAGGCGCGCGCCGCTGAGTAGCCCGCTGCGTCCCGCGTTGCCGCAACCCCGGCGCTGCTAGCAGGCATGCGCGCAGGTCGTCTGTTTCCGCTTCTGGCCGCGGCCCTGGTGCTGCTGGGGCCGGTGCGGGCCGCGCATGCGCTGGAAGACCGCGATTACCGCATCGACGCCGGCACCCTCGACGACGGCCTGCGCGCCTTCGCCCGGCAAAGCGGCACGCAGCTGCTGTACGCGCCGGAGCTCGCCATCGGGCGGCACAATGCCGGCCTCAGCGGGCATTACTCGGCCGACCAGGCGCTGCAGCAGCTGCTGCGCGGCAGCGGCCTGCGCGCGGTGGCGGTGGACGAACACACCTATGTGCTGAAGGCCGCCGCGGCGGCCGCGCTGAAGCTGCCCGCGCAGGAGCTGCCGCCGATCGAACGCCCTTCGCCGGCGCCGCGCCTGGCGCCGGTGGAGGTGACCGGCACGCATATCCGCCGCACCGACGTGGAAACCGCCTCGCCGCTGACCGTGATCGATCACGAGCAGATCGAGCGCAGCGGCTACCAGACCCTGTTCGACCTGCTGCGCGCGCAGCCGGGCATCCGCGTGAGCAATGCGCCGGTGGCGATGACCGAGGGCGAGCTGTATCAGAACAACGGCCTGGCCACGGCCACCGGCGCGGCCTCGGTGGATCTGCGCGGGCTCGGTTCCTCGGCCACGCTGTTCCTGGTCGACGGCCAGCGCATGGCCGGCTATGGCCTGAGCCAGAACAACTTCAGCACGGTCAACGATCTCAACAGCATCCCGCTGGCCCTGGTGGAGCGGGTGGAGATCCTGCGCGACGGCGCCTCGGCCATCTACGGCTCCGACGCCATGGCCGGCGTGATCAACGTGATCATGCGCAAGGACGCTCCTGGTGTAAGTCTCAGCAGCAGCTACGGCATCTCCGGCCACGGCGACGCGCAGCAGCGCCGCGTCACCGCCAGCGCGGGCGGCATGATCGGCCACGAACTGCATGCGCTGGTGAGCGTGGACTACCTCAACCGCCAGCCGCTGCTCGGCGGCGCGCGCGACTGGAGCCGGCAGCGCCAGTCCGGTTCGGACGACAGCAGCGGCGATGCCAGCGCCTTCGTGCTGGACGGCGCCAACCTGCGCTACCTGGCCGGCGGCTGCTCGGCGCGGCAGCGCAACGCCAGCGGTGTGTGCATCGACGACGACGCGCAGCTCACCAGCCTGCAGACCGGCCTGCTCAGCCGCTCGCTGTTCGCGCACCTGGACCGCCGCTTCGGCGCGCTGCAGGCCTATGCCGACCTGCGCTGGACCAAGATCGACCAGCGCCAGCAGATGGCGCCGCTGCGCGACAGCTTCATGCTGCCGGCCAGCCATCCGGACAACCGCAGCGGCGACGACGAGCCGATCTACGACCACAGCTTCAGCGACCTCGGCCCGGTTCGCGACCGCTCCGTATCGACCAACCGCTTCGTCACGCTGGGCCTCAAAGGCCACTGGGACGAATGGGACTGGGACGTGCACGCCAACGACCAGCGCAACCGCAGCGACGACCAGCTGCGCGGGCTGCTGCGCGTGG
Organism: Dyella sp. SG609; assembly: GCF_012275375.1. GTDB lineage: Bacteria > Pseudomonadota > Gammaproteobacteria > Xanthomonadales > Rhodanobacteraceae > Dyella_D > Dyella_D marensis. The sequence goes on from NZ_JAAZQJ010000009.1 coordinate 178,933, forward strand.
ACAGCTTTGCCAGTTCGCTGCGATCGGGTTCGTTCCGGCTGGATGCACCCAACGACGCCGCGGTGGTGCAGGCGATCTCGCCCGTGCTGATGCGCCACGCCACCGCCGCCAAGACCAGCCTGAGCGTGCAGTTGACCGGGCCGCTGGCGCAGTTGCCGCACGGCCCCTTGTCGATGGCGATCGGCGCGGAGACCTGGCGCGACCGCCTGGACGACCGCCCCGATCCGCTGCTGCTGCGCAACCTGGTGCAGCAGTTCGACAGCCCCTACCAGCGCCACGAGAACCGGCACAGCCTGGCCGCCTATACCGAGTTCAACGCGCCGCTCACCGCACGCCTGCAGGCCAACCTGGCCTGGCGGCTGGACCGTACCCAGCCCTATGGCGCCGCCGTGTCGCCCAAGCTCGGCCTGAAATGGGACCTGCGCGACGACCTGAGCCTGCGCGGCACCTGGGCCAAGGGCTATCGCGCCCCTACCCTGTTGCAGCTCAGCCGTCCGCCGACGCTTGCCGCCACCCGCTTCATCACCCAGGTGGCCAACAGCGCGCTGCCCTGCGTCAATGCCACGCCGGCCACCGACGACACCTCGTTCTGCCAGGTGCAGGCCAATTCGGTCAGCAATCCGAACCTGCGGCCGGAGACTTCGCGCAGCTACACGCTGGGCGTCGTGTGGGCGCCGAGCAGCGCGTTCGGCGCGGCGCTGGATTTCTATCGCATCCGCCGCGACCACGAAATCATCCAGCTGCCGCTGAGCTATGCCCTGCTGCATCCGGACAGCTATCCGCAGCTGTTCCAGCGCAGCCGCCGCGGCGTGCTGTACGCGCTCAACCAGCAGCTGGTGAACCTCGGGCATACCGACGCGCGCACCATCGACCTGGATCTGCGCTACCGCCACCAGACCGCGCGCTACGGCCGCTACGACATCCACCTGGGCGTCGATTACCTGGACCGGCTGGACCGCCAGATGATCGAGGGCGATCCCAGCATGCGCTACGCGGGCTACGCCTCGCAGCCGCGCGTCAGCGCATTGGCCAGCCTGGACTGGACGTACCGCGACTGGAGCCTCGGCGCCAACCTGCGTTTCACCGGGCACTACCGCTACGAGCCTTATGCCGGCAGCCCGCTGACCTGCCCGGACGATTTGCAGCAGAACGGCAAATGCAAGACGCCGGCCTTCAGCGTGCTCGACCTGCATGCCGCGTACAGCGGCATCGCGCATTGGTCCTTCAGCTTCAACGTGCACAACGCGCTCGATCACCAGCCCGTGTATTACGGCTCGCCCGGCATCGCCTACAACCCGATGTTCGACGATGTGGTGGGGCGTTATTACCTGATTGGCATAAGCTACCGGCCTTAGAACGCCTGGGCTTCCGTCGCGGTTCCGTGCTCCTGCTTCTGTGCTCCGTGGGTCCCGCTCACTCCAACCCTCTCTCCGCAGGGGAGAGGGAGTTCATCGCGCGCATCTCTTCGAGGCGCCGCAACTGACGCGAAGCTTGCACCGCGCACACGCAAACTACGTAAGTACCGACGCAATACGTCACGAGCACGTGAAGCGCGATATCGCATACGCCGCATCGTCTACGCATTTGATGATGCCGTTCGCGCTTTGGGGATAATTACGCTTGACACGAATTTTCCTGCAGCGCACGTTCGGACCCGGGAGGCGGCAGTCGCATGTTCATGCGTGCTGCCACGTTGTCGCCTCGCGCGACTTCATCGGGAGAAGTGCATGTCACGTCGTTATGTGTCGCGTCCGCAAGGACGCGTCTGGGTCAGTGCGCGCCAATGCAGCCTGGCCATGCTTGGATTATCGATGGCGCTGGCGGCCAACGCGCAGGACAGCGCGCCGGCCGACCAGCAGAAAGCCAAAACACTCGAAGGCGTGCAGGTCGTCGGCTCGCGCGCCAAGGACCGCACCGCGGCGGAGACACCGGCACCGGTCGACGTGATCGGCCGCGAGCAGCTGGAGAACGCCGGCGTGGTCGAAGTGGGCCAGGCGCTGCAGATGCTGGAGCCGAGCTTCAACTTCTCGCGCACCTTCGTCAGCGACGGCACCGACACCATCCGTCCGGCCACCTTGCGCGGCCTCGGCCCCGACCAGGTGCTGGTGCTGGTCAACGGCAAGCGCAGGCACCAGCAGGCGCTGGTGAACGTGCAGCAGACCATCGGCCGCGGTTCCGCCGGCACCGACATCAATGCCATTCCGATCTCCGCGATCGAACGCATCGAAGTACTGCGCGACGGCGCAGCGGCGCAGTACGGTTCGGATGCGATCTCCGGCGTGATCAATATCGTGCTGAAGAAGCAGGTGGGCCAGACCGACGGCTCGGTCACCGCCGGCCAGACCTACAAGGGCGATGGTTTCACGCGCCAGGGCGGCATCAATACCGGATTCCGCCTGGGCCAGGACGGCTATCTCAATCTCACCGCGGAATACCGCCATCGCGATCCCACCAATCGGGCCGGCCCGGATTCGCTGCGCGTGAGCCCGCCACGCGTAACGCAGAAGCTCGGCGACGCCGACACCAAGGACGCCTACTTCTGGCTCAACGGCGGCCTGCCGATCGCCGGCGGCGAGCTGTACTGGTTCGGCGGCATCTCGCAGCGCAAAGGCAATTCGTACGGCTTCTTCCGTCCGGCCGGCGACAACCGCACCATTCCGTCGCTGTATCCCAATGGCTTCCTGCCGAACATCGCCACCAACGTGAAGGACGCGTCGCTGGCGGTGGGTTATCGCGGGCCGCTGGCCGACAAGTGGGACTACGACATCTCGCTGATCCACGGCCGCAGCCAGTTCGGCTTCGACGAGCGCAATTCGGCGAACGTGAGCTGGTGGTACGAACCGCGCGACCCGGCCAATCCCGCCGCCGGCATCTACGGCGCCTCGCCCACCTCGGCCGACACCGGCACGCTGCGGCTCAACGAGACCACCTTCAATGCCGACGTGCGCGGCCCGATCGACTGGGGCATCGGCCACGATGCGCTCAATCTCGCCTTCGGCTTCGAATGGCGGCGCGACAGCTACCAGATCCTGCCGGGCGATCCGGTGTCGTACATGTACGGCCGCACCGACAACCGCGCGATTCCCATCTACGGCCAGACCGGCGACATCGCGCAGCCCGGCATGCAGGGCTTCCCCGGCTTCTCGCCGTCGGAAGCGGTGAACCAGGCGCGCCACAACATCGCGTTCTATGCCGATGCCGAATCGCAGGTGACCGAGCGCGTGCTGCTCGGCGCCGCCGTGCGCCACGAGCATTACTCGGACTTCGGCGGCACCACCACCGGCAAGCTCTCGCTGCGCTTCGACGCCAACGACAGCTTCGCCGTGCGCGGCACCCTGGCCACCGGCTTCCGCGCGCCGGGCGTACAGCAGCTGTTCTACAGCCAGCGCTCCACCAACCTCGATCCCAGCGGCACGCTGACCGACACGCTCACCGCGCGGCAGAACAGCGCCGTGACGCGCGCCTTCGGCATCCAGCCGCTGAAGCAGGAGACCTCGCACAGCGGCACCGCGGGCATCGTCTACAAGCCCGGCAACGACATCACGCTGACCGTCGACGTGTTCCGCATCGACATCAAGAACCGCATCATCTTCTCCAGCAATATCGTGCCGGAGAGCGTGGGCACCGACGGCAATGCCTGCGCGGCGAACAATGCCAACTGCCCGATCCGTGGCATCCTGCAGCCGTTCGGCGTGGGCCAGGTGCTGTTCTTCACCAACGCGATCGACACGCGCACCAAGGGCATCGACGTGGTGGCGGAGAAAGGCTTCCGCTTCGACGACAGCTCCACCCTCGACCTGACCGCCCTGCTCAACTACAACAAGACCGACGTCACCAAGCGCAAGTCGCAGTCCGCCATCCTGCCGCCGGACAAACTGTTCGACGACACCCAGGTGACCCTGATCGAGCAGGGCCAGCCGCGCGTGCACCACATCCTGCAGGGCATCTACCGCACCGGCCCGTGGGACTTCACCCTGCGCGGCAACTACTTCGGCCAGGTCAGCGGCCAGGGCTTCACGCCCGGCGTGATCCAGACCTGGAGCGGCAAGTGGCTGGCCGACATGGCGGTGGGCTACCGCTTCTCGCGCAACCTGAAGCTGACGGTGGGCGCGGACAACGTGTTCGACACTTATCCGGACAAGTGGAATCCGAAGACGGGCGCGCCGTTCCCGCAGCTGGGCTTCGTGTATGGCTGGGAGACGCTGCCGTTTGGCGTGAACGGCGGGTATTACTACGCGCGGCTGGATTTCAAGTTCTAAGGCGACGTCAACCCAGCACCTTGGGACGTCAACCCGCACCTTGGCGTAGGTTGGGGTGAGCCGCAGGCGAACCCCAACACTCGCACCTTCAGGCGCCTCGCCACGTTGGGGTTCGCCTGCGGCTCACCCCAACCTACGCCTCAAGTGGCATCCAGCTCGAATACGTGGTTGTCGTAGTCGCTGAAGTACAGCGCGCCATCGCCGCGCGCCAGCTGGTACTCGATCTTCAGCACGTTCAGGCGCTCGGCGCAGGCGCGCAGCTCGGCCGGGTCCACCGCCAGGGCGATATGGTCGCCATGGCGGGTGGCCGGGCCCATGCCCTTGACCAGCACGAAGCGCACCCCGGCCAGTTCCACGTGGGCTTCCTGGTGATGGCTGTCGTCGGGTTCGGACACCAGGATGCGGGCGTCGGGGAAGACCGCGGAGAACAGGCGGGCGGTCTGGTCCGGGTCGTGCACGATCAATGCGATGTGGCTGATGGCCTTGGGCATGGCGGCTCCTCGGGCGACGCGTGAGAGTATGCGCGCCGGTGTGACGATGTCGATGACAACGGCGTTTCAGGGCGCTCGCCACGCCAACCTCGGCGACGGCCCAGGCTAAACTTCGGCGCATGGCTCCGACATCCCGCAAGCGCCAGCGGCGCGTTACCTCCTCCGGCTCGGCGCGCCCGCGCCCCGCCGCCGCTCCGCCGGCCCGGCCGGCCGACAGCTCCACCCGCGCCACCCGCGTGCTGGACGTGCTGCTGCAGCGGCTGCCGCCGCATTACCGCGAGAAGGCCCGCGATTACCTGGTGCTGACCCGCATGGACCGGCCGATCGGGGCGCTGCTGCTGCTGTGGCCGACCTGGTGGGCGTTGTGGCTGGCGGCGGGCGATTTTCCGCCGGTGAAGGCGCTGGTGATCTTTACCCTGGGTGTGTTCGCCATGCGGGCGGCGGGGTGCGCCATCAATGACTATGCGGACCGGAAGCTCGACCCGCAGGTGGAGCGTACGGCGGGGCGGCCGATTGCGGCGGGGCGGGTGACGCCGCGGGAGGCGTTGATCGTGTTCGCTGCGCTGTTGGTGTTTTCGTTTCTGCTGGTGCTGTTTACGAATGCGCTGACGATCAAGTTGTCGTTTGCCGGGGCGGCGCTGGCGGCGCTGTATCCGTTTACGAAGCGGTATACGTATATGCCGCAGGTGGTGTTGGGGGCGGCGTTCGGGTGGTCGATTCCGATGGCGTTTGCGGCGGTGGCGGGAACGGTGCCGCCGCTGGGGTGGCTGCTGTTTATCGCCAATATTCTGTGGTCGGTGGTTTACGACACGCAGTATGCGATGGTGGATCGGGATGACGATTTGAGGGCTGGGGCCAAGTCCACCGCCATTTTGTTTGGGGATGCGGATCTGCCGATCCTGGGCATTCTGATGGGGACGTTTTTGTTGTCGATGGTGTTTGTGGGGCAGCGGGCGGTGTTGGGGTGGGTGTATTGGCTGGGGTTGGTTGGCGCGGCCGGGTTGTTTGGGTGGCAGTTGTGGCGGATTCGTACGCGGGATCGCGGGGCTTGCCTTTGGGCGTTTCGCAATAACAACTGGTTGGGGATGGTTTTGTGGGTGGGGATTGTGCTGGCGCTGGCGGTCAAGTAGGCGTTACGACTTGCTCGTCATCCTGGCGTAGGTCTCCCTACTCGTCATCCCGGCGTAGGCCGGGATCCAGTTTCCGTATCGCTTGGTTTTCGCGTTATCGCGAATGGGCCGCTTATGCAGCGGGCATTCCGTGCGCCTGCCGGCGCCCGGGTCACTTTCTCTTTGCTGGCCCAAAGAGAAAGTAACCAAAGAGAGAATGGCCTAAGAGCCAAGGCTCGCGACGCGACTAGAAGGAGCAGTGGGCGGCTGCGGTAACTTGATTAACCTGGGTCTACACGAAACATCAGTGCGTTTACGTAACGGCTGCTTCAACGTGCCGTGGCCGAGAGGACTTTCAAGAACCGAGGCCAGCTTTCGCTCTTCGTTCCTGCCTACCTCACCACTTCACCCCTCTCCCCTCCGGGGAGAGGGCAGGGTGAGGGGTCGGGCGGAGCGAAGACGAGGGAGCGCTCAAGTCGCCCCAACCAGCCCCACCCAAGCCTTCATCGCACAATCCACCACCCCCATCAGCTGCTTGCGTGACGCGCCGTCGCGCGCCTGAAGGGAAAGGCCGTTGAGGACCGTGGCGTAGAAGGCGGCAACGGTGCTGATGTCGACCTTGGACGGCACGTCACCGTCAGCCACACCCTGCTTCAAGCGGCGGCGGATCAGCGACTGGGTCTCGTTGCGGCGTTCGGCCAGGTCGTGGAACACCGCCTCGTTTTCGGTAGTGCGATGCGTCGCGCCCAGTACCACCAGGCAGCCGCGGCCTTCGCCGAAGCGGCGGGCGGCTTCGCGGAGCATGGCTTGGATGGCTTCGCGGGCGGTGACGTCGCGCTTGTGGAGTTCGTCGCGGGTGCGGGGGCCGGCGGAGGTTACGTACAGGTCCAGGGCTTCGCGGAACAGGGCTTCCTTGCAGCCGAAGGCGGCGTAGAGGCTGGGGGCGTTGATGCCCATGGCGGTGGTGAGGTCGCCCACCGAGGCGCCGTCGTAGCCGCGGTCGAGGAAGACCTCCATGGCCAGGCGCAGGACCTGGTCGCGGTCGAATTTGCGCGGGCGGCCCCGCTCTTTTGTCACAGCCGTCATCGGAAGCACCTTTCTGTAGCGGTCAATACATAAAGTCCTTGACAGTTCCCGTCAAGGGCTGCTCCTATTTATGTATCGACTACTACATAAAAGGCAGCACGAGCATGAGCACTCTCAACGGCAAGGTGGCCCTGGTGACGGGCGGTTCGCGCGGGATCGGTGCGGCGATCGTGCAGCGGCTGGCGCGGGATGGCGCGGCGGTGGCGTTTACCTATGTGAGCTCGCCGGACAAGGCGCAGGCGCTGGTGCGCGAGATCGAAGCGGCCGGTGGCAAGGCGCGCGCTTATCAGGCGGACGCGGCCGATCCGGCGGCGCTGCGCGCCACGGTGGATCAGGCCGCCGCCGACTTCGGCCGGCTGGACATCCTGGTCAACAATGCCGGCATTTTCCTCGGCGGCGTGTTCGAGGAAACCACGCTGGAGGACTACGAGCGCACCATGGCGGTGAACGTGCGCGCGGTGTTCGTCGCCTCGCAGGCAGCGGCGCGGCACCTGGGCGAAGGCGGGCGCATCATCAGCATCGGCAGCTGCCTGGCCGATAGCGTGCCGTCGCCGGGCATGACGCTGTATTCGATGAGCAAGTCGGCGCTGTCGGCCTTTACCAAGGGGCTGGCGCGCGATCTCGGCGCGCGCGGCATCACGGTGAACCTGGTGCAGCCCGGTTCCACCAACACCGACATGAACCCTGCCGACGGCGAGCGTGCCGACGGGCAGCGCACCCGCATGGCGATCCCCCGCTACGGCGATGCTTCGAATATCGCCGGCATGGTGGCCTGGCTGGCCAGCGAGGAAGGCCGCTTCGCCACCGGCGCGGCGTTTACGGTGGACGGTGGCGCCAATGCCTGACGGCGCCGCTTCCGCCAAGCCGCACAGCCTGCGCGACCGCCTGCTGGTCCTGGCGGCGGTGTGCCTGGCCGGCCTGGGCATGCCGCTGAGCTTTACCGGCCCGGCCATTGCGCTGCCGGCGATCGGACAGGCGCTGGGCAGCGACCCGCGCCTGCTGTCGTGGGCGGTGAATGCCTTCATCCTCGCCTTCGGCGGCAGCGTGATGGCGGCCGGCGCCCTGGCCGACCAGTACGGGCGCAAGCGCATCTTCACGCTCGGCATCGGCTTGTTCACCGGCTTGTCGGTGCTGCTCGCGCTGTCGCGCAACCTGTGCTGGCTGGATCTGGGCCGCGCCGCGCAGGGCATCGCGGCGGCGCTCACCATGTCGGCCGGCGCGGCGTCGCTGGCGCAGGAGTTCGAAGGCCATGCGCGCACGCGGGCGTACAGCCTGCTCGGCACCACGTTCGGCCTGGGCCTGGCCTTCGGGCCGCTGTTGTCGGCGTGGCTGATCGACTCCCTGGGCTGGCGCGCGGTGTTCCTGTCCACCGCGGCCATCGGCGTCCTGGTGCTGCTGGTCGGCGTGCCGCGCATGCGCGAAACCCGCGACCCCGGTGCGCAAGGGCTGGACCTGCCGGGCAGCCTGAGCTTTACCGCGGCGCTGGTGCTGCTCACCTTCGGCATCATCGAAGCGCCGCGCCATGCGAACGGCTATCTGCCGCTGCTGCTGGTGGGCGCGGCGGCCGCCATGCTCGCGCTGTTCGTCTACGTGGAACGCCGCGTGCCGCGGCCGATGCTGGACCTGTCGCTGTTCCGCAACCCGCGCTTCCTCGGCGCGCAGGCGCTGCCGCTGGCCACGGCGCTGTGCTACGTGGTGCTGCTGATCTTCCTGCCGCTGCGTTTCGTCGGCGTGGAAGGGCGCAGCGAAGTGGCGGCCGGCCTGCTGATGATCCCGTTGTCGGTGCCGATGCTGGTGGTGCCGTTCGCCGGTGCGCTGCTGACGCGCTGGCTTTCGGCAGGCCTGCTCTCCGCGCTGGGCCTGGGCCTCGCCGCCGCCGGCCTGTTCTGGTTGCGTACGGCCGCCGTGCCCGGTGCGGATTGGCATGCGCTGCTGTGGCCGCTGCTGCTGATCGGCGCCGGCTCCGGCCTGCCCTGGGGCTTGATGGACGATCTCGCGGTGAGCGTGGTGCCGAAGGAGCGCGCCGGCATGGCCACCGGTTTCTTCACCACCACGCGCGTGGCGGGCGAGGCGATCGCGATGGCGGCGGTGGGCACGGCGCTGACGGGCCTGATCGAAACGCAACTGGCGGCGGCGCCGCACGAGCAGGCGGTGGCGGCGGCCGCGAGCCTTGCCACCGGCAGCATGGCGCACGCGGCCAGGGTGGCTCCGGCGATCGGCCGCGACGCCTTGCTGCATGGCTACAGCGGTGCGTTCGGCGGCTTGCTGGTTGGCCTGGCGGCGTTGACTTTGGCGTTGGCCGCGGCGTCGTTCGTCCTGCTGCGCCGGCGCCGCGCTCACGCACCGGCAACCGCCGCCGCGCACGAACCCTGCAACGCTCATTGATCCGGGTACATAGGCAGAGGGGCGGTCATCCGCCCCTCCATGACTCGTTACACAACGTTTTCATGACAGTTTTGGACGTCTAAACCCAAGCTGTCGGCTGGCCGTCATCCCCCCTGAGCTTCGCTGTCACAGCGCCGCTTTAACTTGCGCCGCGTCAGAGCCTGTGTCCGGGCCAGGGAAGCCTTCACACGATACTCAGTGCGATCCCAATGGTGCGATCCCATGGGATCAGCACACGGTGTCGATCGTGCTGCGGTTGTCCGTACGCAAGGCTCCGTCATTCCCTCTTCCCCGGAGTCACGACGTTGCGCACCACATCGATCAGCCACGCCATCGGCCTGGCCCTGCTGGGCGGCCTGCTCTGCTCCTTCGCGCCGCACGCCGGCGCGCAGGACAGCAACGCTTCCACCGGCGACAACAGCAAGCCCGCCGCCGACCGCGCCAAGAACCTCGACGGCATCGTGGTCACCGCCCGCTCGGGCGTGGAGACGCGCACCAAGGCCGAGACCAGCTATTCCATCACCACCATCGACGAGGACCGCCTGCGCATGCAGGCGCCGACCTCGGTGACCGAGGCGATGAAGTCCGTGCCGGGCTTCTGGGTGGAAGCCTCCGGCGGCGAGGCCAGCGGCAATATCCGCGCGCGCGGCATCCCGGTGGACGGCTTCGGCTCGGTCAACCTGCTGGAGGATGGCGTGCCGGTGCAGCACGATCCGGCGCTGGGCTATCTCAATGCCGACCAGGCCTTCCGCCTGGACGAGACGATCGAGCGCATCGAAGTGGTGCGCGGCGGCCCGTCCTCGGTGTTCTATTCGAACGCGCCGGCCGGCGCGATCAACTTCATTCCGCGCAAGGTGGGCGACAAGGCCGAGGGCCTGCTGAAGTTCACCGTCGGCGACTACGGCCTGACCCGCGGCGACTTCTGGGTCGGCACGCCGGTGGGCAATGGCTGGAAGCTGAGCGCGGGCGGCTTCTACCGCACCGACAGCGGCATCCGCGACCCCAAGTTCAATGCCAACGACGGCGGCCAGATCCGCCTGAACCTGGCGCGCGACTTCGAAGGCGGCAGCTTCAGCGCCGACGTCAAGCACCTGGACGACAAGGTGGCGCTGTACCTGGGCATCCCGATGCGCACCACCGCGAACGGCGATATCCGCGCGGTGCCAGGCTTCGACGGCAACTACGGCACGCTGGCCGGTCCCGAGACCGAGCACGTGCTGATGAAGATGGGCAATGGCGGCCTGTACAACTTCGACAACAGCGAAGGCACGCATGTGAAGCGCGACCAGCTGACCCTGAAGTTCGATTACGAACTGGGCGGCGGCTGGAAGCTGGCCGAGTCGCTGCGCTACGACGACACCCATACCCAGCGCAACGGCGTGTTCCCCAACTCGCTGATGAGCGCCACCAAGTACCTCGCCTCGGTGGCCAGCCAGAAGCCGGCCGGCGCCGCCGGGCTGCAGCTGCGCTACGCGGACAACCCTGGCCAGGTGTTCGACAACGCCAGCCAGAACGGCAACGGCCTGGTGGTGCTGGGCGGCCTGCGCGGCGTGACCATGCCGGTGAAGGAGTTCATCAACGACACGCGCCTGTTGCGCAAGTTCGACCTCGGCGGCCAGACCCACGACGTCACCTTCGGCTACTACTACGCGCGCTTCGACCAGGACTTCAGCCGCTACTCCTCGGTGGCCCTGCTGGACGCCACCAACAATGCGCGCCTGCTCGACCTGGTGGCGGTGAACGCGGCCGGCCAGCCGGTTTCCACGCTCACCGACCACGGCATCTCGCGCTACGGCTACGAATGGGAGAACGCTACCGGCACCTCGACCACCAACGCGTTTTATCTGTCCGACGAGTGGCAGGTGAACGACGAGCTGCGCATCGACGGCAGCGTGCGCTGGGAACAGGTCAACACCCGCGGCAAGACCGAGACCAAGCAGACGGTGAACCTGGGCACGCCGGCCACCTCGCAGATCATCACCGGCACCGGCCAGTACGTGCCGTGGGACCACACCTTCAACAAGCTGGGCTGGACCCTGGGCGCCAACTGGCAGTTCTCGCCGCGCTCGGGTGTGTTCGCGCGCTGGACGCCGACCTTCCGCCTGCCTAACTTGAGCACCTACATCACCAACCCCACCGCCGTGCCGGTGACCCAGACCATGAAGCTGGGCGAAGTCGGCTACAAGTACACCGACCGCCAGCTCGACCTGTACGCCACCGCGTTCTACACCAAATACAACAACGTCGGCTTCAGCAACTACGTGTTCAATCCCAACGGCAATACCTCCACCACCCAGCAGGGCTATGCCGACACCAAGACCAAGGGCCTGGAGCTGGAAGGCACCTGGTATCCGGTGGACTGGTTCGACGTGCAGGTCACCGCCACCCTGCAGGACCCGCAATATAAGGGCCTGCGCTATACCGAGCTGGTGGCCGGCGCGCCGGTGCTGCGCGATTACGAAGGCAACCAGCTGATCCGCGTGCCCAAGCAGAGCTATCGCGTGGTGCCGGGTGTGAACCTGCTGGGCGGCAAGCTGCGCCTGCAGCTGGCCTACGAGTACGAAGGCCAGCGCTACGTGGATACCGCCAACTCGGTGAAGCTGCCTTCGTACGACGTGTGGAGCGCCAGCGCGCGCTACGACATCTCGCCGATGTGCTCGCTGTTCTTCTACGCGGACAACATCACCAACTCGCTGGGCCTGACCGAGGGCAACCCGCGCGCGGGCGAGCTGGCCAGCGCGGATGCCGGCGCCAACACGTTTATCGCGCGTCCGATCCTGGGCCGCGCGTATCGTGCGGCGATCATGTATCGCTTCTGAGGCTGCGGAGCCGGGCGCCGGCCCGGCTCCCGGCTGCATGCTCAAAAAGGTTCCGCCAAGCCATGAAGATCCGCCTGTTCCGTTCCCTGTCCCTGCTGCTCGCCTGCGCGCTACCGTTCGCCACGCACGCGGCGGAGGTCGAAAAACCCGATGTGGTATTGCATGGCGAACTGGCCGGCAAGGATCACCAGACCTACCGCACGCTGCCGTTCGACGTGCCGGCCGGCACCACCCGCATCACCGTGCAGTTCGACTACAGCGGCCGCGAGGAGAAGACGGCGGTAGACCTGGGCCTGCTCGGCCCCGACGGTTTCCGCGGCCAGGACGGCTTCCGCGGCTGGAGCGGCGGCACCAGGAAGCTGTTCACCGTGTCGGCTACCGATGCCACGCCGTCCTATCTCCCCGGCGCGATCCGCCCCGGCCGCTGGCAACTGCTGCTTGGCATTCCGAATATCCGCAAGGAAAGCCACAGCAACTACACCGCCAACATCTGGTTCGGCCACGCCAGCGACCCGGCATGGGAACCCGCCGTGCTTAATCCGCCGCTGCGCAAGGAAGCCGGCTGGTATCGCGGCGACCTGCATATGCATACGGCGCACAGCGACGGCGGCTGCAAGAACCAGAGCGGCGAACGCGTGCCCTGCCCGCTGTTCTTCACCGTGCAGGCCGCCGCGCAGCGCGGACTCGACTTTATCGCCATCACCGACCACAACACCGTGTCGCACGCCAATGCGATGCGCGAGCTGCAGCCCTACTTCGACCAGCTGCTGCTGATCCCCGGGCGCGAAGTCACCACCTTCACCGGCCACGCCAACCTGTTCGGCACCACGGCGCTGGTGGATTTCCGCGTCGGCAGCAAGGAGGTGCCGGACTGGAATGCACTGCTGAAGGCCATCGCACCGTTGCATGGCGTGATCTCCATCAACCACGCCATCCGCCCCAGCGGCGAGGTATGCATGGGCTGCGGATGGACGGCCAAGCCGCCGGTGGATATGAGCCTGGTGCAGGCGGTGGAAGCGGTGAACGGCAGCGATATCGGCACGCCGATTTCCGGCCTGCCGTTCTGGGAATCGCAGCTGGCCAAGGGCTACCGCCTCACCGCCATCGGCGGCAGCGACAACCACGAGGCGTTCCAGCACGAGGCGCGCATCGGCACCAATCCGACCGGCGTGCCGGCCACCGTGGTGTATGCGCGGGAGCTGTCGATGCCGGCGATCCTGGATGGCATCCGCGCCGGGCACGTGTTCATCGACACCGAAGGCAGCCGCGACCGCGTGCTGGAACTGAGCGGCGAAGCCGATGGCGCCAAGGCCAGCATGGGCGACGCCCTGCGCGTGCCAGCGAATGGCACTGCCTCGTTCGATGTGCACGTCGCCCATGCGAAGGGCGCCAGCCTCGCCGTGCTGCTCGACGGCAAGCCGTTCGCGCCTGCCGTCGCGGCACAGGTCGACACGGACGACCTGCACCGCAAGTTCAGCTGGAACAGCGATGGCAAGGCGCATTGGCTGCGGGTGGAGGTGCGGGATGCGGCCGGCAAGGCATTGCTGGTGGGGAATCCGATCTACCTGAATCCCACGCGCTGATTTCGCCAGGATGAGCCCCGCAGGTTACGGGCGGACAAGCGAGCGTCAGCGAGTTGCGTCGATGACCGCCGACATGCGCGTTATCTCGCGACGCGAGGCACCAGCGTCAGCGGCGACGTCGCGCCACGCCGCCACCGATTGGCGCACTTCTCGCTCGATCGCTTCGAGCCGCTTTCTGGAGACGCGATAGAAGTCCGCGGTGCTCTTCCATAAAGCGCTGTCCGAAGTCGGATCGACATCATCGATCGCCAGGACATGCGCATCTTTTTCGGGATTGGGGTTGATGTCGAAGGCCGGCGACAGGCGCCAGCCGTTGCCTTCGCGCAGGAAGCCGTGGTTGCGCAGGTGATCGTCGCGGTTGCCGATAAGGATCGTGAAGAGCACGCGCCGGCATAGCTGTTCAAGGTCGGAGCCGATATGGTTTGCGACGCCGTTGTTCTCGATGGCCTGCACGATGTCGAGGTACGAAGCACCGTCGCTCTGATCGAGATCCGTCAACGTCAGCGCGGAGGCATAGGCGCGGCGCGAATCGCCCTGGCGGTCGAAGCGGCGGACAAGATAGGTGTGGCCGCGATCCGAGAACTGCATGACGCGCGCGTCAGGCATATCGATACCAGCCGCACACGCAAGCCGATAGGTAATGAATTCCCACAGGCCGATGTCATGGCGATCGTCATTCGAAGGAAACTTTGCCAGCCATAACGAGCCGTCGACGTCGCGCACGGCCGCCTTGGGGCGAGCCCCGCCGAGCGCCGAGCCGGCAGCGGCCAGGTGCATCAGCCATTCGATGCGCTCGGGCGTGTCGTCGTCGTCGTTGCGCTCTACTTCGGCCGTGATCGCTTCGAGTTCGCGCAGCTCCGCGATGGGCGGCGCCTGCAAGCGATCCGCATCCACGAACTGCTGCGTATCCGGACTGAAGAGCCGCAGGGCGCCCATGCGGGTTTCATCGCTGACACCTGCAAGGTAGTCCCAGTCGCTCAGCACGCGCGGCGCTTCACCGCGCTGGCGCGATCGGATCCGCTCGCGCCGCTCGATCAGCATGCAGCCCCAGCGGTCGGGCGATGCATCCTGGAATGCAGGGGAAAGTCGATTGGCGCCCGCCCGTGCGTAGAGACGCCCCGGCCCCGCGAGCAACTGGTGATCGAGATCGAACGGAGCGATATCGCCAGTGCCGGCGATCCAGCCCTCCGCATATTCGAAGCCGATGACCTGACGGCCGCGGTTGATGCTTCGCTGCAGGTGACCGACCAGCGCGCTGCCGCCGAGGCTTGCATCGTCGAGCCGGACGTCCAGATCGTTCATCACTTGCTCCGCTCCGGCGGCACGGCCTTGGCCGTGCGGCGGCCGCTGGGGCGCGGTGGAGCGAGCAATGCATCCTGAAGTTCGCGCCCCAGCTTGTCGTCAGCGGCAAGCTTGTCCAGGTCCGCCGCCAGGTTGAGCACGGACAGAACGCGAAACATGGTGGCGAGGCTGGTCGACGGATCGCCATCCTCGAGCTTGGCCAGCGTAGGAACACTCACGCCCACACGCTCGGCCATCACCGCCTGAGTCATTTTCCGGCGCAGGCGCGCGGCGCGCAGGCGCTGGCCTAGCGCCTTGATCGCACGCTGGGCGGCGGGGTGGCTGGGGGGAGTGCGCTTAGCCATACCAATTAAATTACATTGGATGCGCTTTCAATGCAATTTAATTTCGTATTTTTATCCTTGCCCGTTCAGGTTTGCTCGATCATTTCAGCCAGGATCCAGGGGACGCCAGCCACTCACCCAAACACCACCACGCTCTGCCGGCTCAACGCCACCGCCTCCCCCTCGGGACTCCACAAGGTGGCGCTCTGGTTGAGATAGCCGTGGCTGCCCGCGGTGACTTCGGTATCCATCAGCCACAGGCCTTCGCGGGCCGGGCCGAAGTCGTCCGACAGCAGTTCCAGCGTCCAGGTGAGCGAGCTGGCCATGGTCGGCTGTTTCAGCATCGACAAGCCGGGTGTGGGAACGATGTCGGCGTAGCCGATGATCTGCGCTTCGCCCAGGGCGCCGGGGCCTGCATAGGGTTCGTCGCGAAAGCCGACGTAGATGCCGGTTCGCGGCTCCTCCCTGCCTTGGAAGATCGACACGCCGCCGAGCCAGCGCGTCGCCACATGCTGCGTGAAAGCTGGAGCGATGCCTTCGACATAGGTGAATGGCTTGGCGGCTTCAGCCGGCGGCAGAACGGGCCGCGGCGGTTTGATGTCGAGCACCGATGCGCGCGCCTCGCCGAACACGCCGAACAGCAGGCAGGCGGTCTGGCCCTGATCGAGCACGCGTGCTTCGATCTGCGTCACCGATTTGCCTCGGCGCAATACGTTCGCTTCGATCCGCACCGGTCCCGGTGCGATCGGCGCGATAAAACTTGCCTGCAATACGCGCAAGGGCACCGCCTGCGGCACCAGGTCGCGCATCGCGCGCACGGCCAGCGCCGCTTGCAGGCCACCGAAGATGGTGCGGCCCTGCGCCCAGCTTGCCGGGACCTCGGCGGTCCAGCCGCCGTCGTGGCTACGAAGGCCGGCGAGCACCTGCGAATACAGCATGTCTTTTCTCCATCGGTGGTTTCAGCGCGCCGGTGCGCGGGCCAACGCCCACGCATCCACCCGCCGCACGCCGGCTCGCTTCAGCACGCGCGCGCATTCGGCCAGGGTGGCGCCGGTGGTCATCACGTCGTCGAACAGGGCGACGTGATCGGGCAGCACGGCGCCCGCGCGCAGCCGGAACGCGCCGCGCACGTTGCGGCGGCGGGCGGTGCGATCCAGTTCGGTCTGGGCGGAGGTGTCGCGGGTGCGCACAAGCACGTCGGGTCCCTGCGCAAGGCCCAGCATCGCCGCCAGCGGACGCGCCAGCTCCAGCGCCTGGTTGTAGCCGCGCCGGCGCAGGCGCGAGCGGTGCAGCGGCACCGGCACGATCAGGGCCGGCCGTTCGGACGGGACCGGCTCGCCGCGCCACAGCGCCGCCAGCGTGCGGCCGGCGGCAAGGTCGTCGCCGAACTTGAAGCGCGTTTCCAACCGGTCCAGCGGCCAGCCATAACGGAACGGCGCCCAGGCCGCCTCCCACGGCGGCAGCCGGCGCAGGCATTGTCCGCAAGCGGCGGCCGCGACCGGCAGCGGCAAGGCGCAGCGCGCGCAGCAGGAATGATTGCGCGGCATGTCCTTCGCGCAGGCGGTGCACAGGTCCATGCCCGGCGCACCCGCAGCGCCGCACAGCAGGCAGCGCCATGGCAGCACCGTGGCGTGCAGGCGATCGAGCCCGCGCTGGAGCAGACGAACCGGCGCCTCCATGCGCATCCGGCCGGCCTCAGGCCTTCGGCTTGAACATCGCCGCATCCAGAATCGACCACAGGTGGATGATCCACCCCAGCCATACGATCCACAGCACGCCGGCCAGCACGAACATCACGATGGCGATCAGCAGGCGCCCCTGCACCAGCTGGCCGAGGCCAGGGATGAAGAAGCTGCAGATAGCGGCGAGCACATTGCCCGTACTGCCTTGTCCGGTGGTCATGCATGGGCTCCTGGATGGGCTGACTAGGGCGATCGTAGCTTAGGGCTCGTCATTCCGGCGCAGGCCGGAATCCAGTAGCGGGGTGCCATATGGAGTGACTGCATCCAAAGGCCTGCTCTGGCATCCCAGCGACAACCAGGCATTGTCGTTACTGGATGATTCGCTTCGCTCACCCCTTCGGGGCCGCCCTGCGGGCGTTCTTCGCGCTACGCGCTCGTCCGGCCTGCGCCGGAATGACGAGCACCGGGCCATACGTCCCCGCATCGTCAACCTCATTACCACTGTTTCGGTTGACAGACGCCGCGGCGCTGCCAGACTGTCGCCCTTCCCCGCCAGAGCCATCCCCATGACTCAAGCTCTCCGCCACGACTGGACCCGCGACGAGGTCGCCGCGCTGTTCGCGCTGCCGTTCAACGAGCTGCTGCACCGCGCGCACTCGCTGCATCGCGAGCACCACGACCCCAACGCCGTGCAGGTCTCCACCCTGCTGTCGATCAAGACCGGCGGCTGCCCGGAGGACTGCGCCTACTGCCCGCAGGCGGCGCGCTACGACACCGGGGTGAAGGCGCAAAAGCTGATGAGCGTGGATGCCGTGGTGGCGCGCGCGCAGGCGGCCAAGGACGCCGGCGCCAGCCGCTTCTGCATGGGCGCGGCCTGGCGCAGCCCGAAGGACCGCGACGTGGCCAAGGTGGCCGAGATCGTCTCGGCGGTGAAGGCGCTGGGCCTGGAAACCTGCGCCACCCTGGGCATGCTCGACGGCAACCAGGCGCAGGCGCTCAAGCGCGCCGGCCTGGACTACTACAACCACAACCTGGACACCGCGCCGGAGTTCTACGGCGAGATCATCCACACCCGCGACTACCAGGACCGCCTCGACACGCTCGAACACGTGCGCTCGGTGGGCCTGAAGACCTGCTGCGGCGGCATCGTCGGCATGGGCGAGACGCGCACGCAGCGCGCCGGCCTGCTGCAGACCCTGGCCAACCTGCCGGAGCATCCGCAATCGGTGCCGATCAACCAGCTGGTGCAAGTGGCCGGCACGCCGCTGGAAGGTACCGAGACACTGGATCCGTTCGAATTCGTGCGCACCATTGCGGTGGCGCGCATCCTGATGCCGGCCTCGATGGTGCGCCTGTCCGCCGGCCGCCAGCAGATGGACGACGCGGTGCAGGCGCTGTGCTTCTTCGCCGGCGCCAACTCGATCTTCTACGGCGAGAAGCTGCTCACCACCGGCAACCCGGACGTGGAGCACGACCGCCGCCTGTTCCAGCGCCTGGACCTGCATCCGCTGCAAGTGGTGGAAGAAGCCGGCACGGTGCACGCCGATATCCTGGAAGACGCGGCCGCTTCGGAAGGTTACGGCGCAGGCAGCTGCGGCAGCGCTTGCGGCTGCAGCGCGGCGGCCTGACCGCGGCGCCATGCCACGCCCTTCCCTGCTCGCACGCCTGGCGCAGGCCACGCAGGAGCGCGCGCGGTCCGGCCTGCTGCGCCGGCTGCGCACCGTCGAGCATGCCGAGGGCCCGTGGCTGGAAAGCGGCGGGCAGCGCCTGCTCGGTTTCTGCGGCAACGACTATCTGGGCCTGGCGCAGCATCCGCTGGTGATCGCCGCGTTCAAGCGCACCGCGGACGACGAAGGCGTGGGCAGCACCGCCGCGCATCTGATCTGCGGCCATCGCGCCGAACACGCGGCGCTGGAAGAAGCGCTGGCCGACTGGACCGGCCGCGAGCGCGTGGCGCTGTTCTCCACCGGCTACATGGCCAACCTCGGCGCGATGCAGGCGCTGCTGCGCGCGGGCGACGTCTGCGTGCAGGACAAGCTCAATCACGCCTGCCTGCTCGACGGCGCCGCGCTGGCCGGCGCGGAACTGAAGCGCTATCCGCACAACGACGTCGACGGCGCCGCGCGCCAGCTCGCCAGCCGCACGGAGGCCGGCGCATTGCTTGCCACCGACGGCGTGTTCAGCATGGACGGCGACCTCGCCCCGCTGCGCGAACTGGCGAAGCTGTGCGAGGCGCAGGACGCCACCCTGATGGTCGACGACGCGCATGGCCTGGGCGTGCTCGGCGACGACGGCGCCGGCACGCTCAGCCTGCTGGCGCTGGGCCAGCGCGAGGTGCCCGTGCTGATGGCGACCCTGGGCAAGGCGCTGGGCTGCCATGGCGCCTTCGTCGCCGGTTCCGCGGGCCTGATCGAAGGCCTGCTGCAATCCGCGCGCACCTACGTCTACACCACCGCCATGCCGCCGGCCGTCGCCGCCGCCGCGCTGGCCGCGGTGCGCGTGGTGCGCGAGGAAAGCTGGCGGCGCCAGAAGCTGGCCGCGCTGATCCGCCGCTTCCGCGGCGGCGCACGGCAGCTGGGCCTGCCCCTGATGCCCTCGGATACCGCCATCCAGCCGCTGCTGCTGGGCGAGGCCGGTACGGCAATGGCCGCCGCCGGCGCGCTGGAGCAGGTGGGCTTCCTGGTCGGCGCGATCCGCCCGCCCACCGTGCCCGCCGGCAAGGCGCGCCTGCGCATCACGCTGTCGGCGGCCCACGAGGAAGAGCACGTGGACATGCTGCTGGAGGCCCTGTCCGGCCTGGCGCCGGACCAGGCAGCCACCCCGCCGCTATAATGGCGCGCTACCTGCCGTATCCCTCATGCCGATCGTCAATCTCTCCGCCTATAAATTCGTCAGCCTGGAAGACCTTCCGGCGCTGCGCGAGCGCGTGCTCGAACGCTGCCTGGCGCTGTCGCTGAAAGGCACCGTCCTGCTGGCGCCGGAGGGGATCAACCTGTTCCTGGCCGGCCCGCGCGAAGCGACGGACGCGTTCATGGCCTGGCTGCGCGAGGACGCGCGCTTCGCCGACCTCGCGCCGAAGGAGTCGTTGTCCGACGACGTGCCGTTCGGCCGCATGCGCGTGCGGCTGAAGAAGGAAATCATCACCATGCGCCGGCCCACGATCCGCCCCGAAGGCGGCCGCGCACCGTCGGTGGCGCCGGCCACGCTGCGGCGCTGGCTGGAACAGGGCCGCGACGACGACGGGCGCGAAGTGGTGCTGCTGGATACGCGCAACGACTACGAAACGGAGGTGGGCCGGTTCGAGCACGCCGTGGATTACCGCATCGCCAGCTTCACCGCCTTCCCTGAAGCCGTCGCCGCGGATCGCGCGCGCTTCGAGGGCCGCACGGTGGTGTCGTACTGCACCGGCGGCATCCGCTGCGAAAAGGCGGCGCTGCATATGCAGGATATGGGCGTGGCAAACGTGTTCCAGCTCGAAGGCGGCATCCTGAAGTATTTCGAGGAAACCGACGGCGCCTACTGGCGCGGCGGCTGCTTCGTGTTCGACGAACGCGGCGCGGTGGACAAGGAACTCGCTCCTTCCGCCATCGGCGGCGACGGAGCGGACGCATGAGCCTGCACGTGGACGTGCGCGGCGCGGGTCCCGTGCCGGTGGTGATGCTGCACGGCTGGGCCATGCATGGCGGCGTGATGGCGCCGCTGGCCGAGGCGCTGGAACAGCGCTGCACCGTCTATGTGGTGGATCTGCCGGGCCATGGCCATTCGCGCGACTGCGGTATTCCGCTGGCGCCTTCGGCCTGCGCCGCGGCGATTGCCGACGCGACGCCGCCCGCTTTGTGGCTGGGCTGGTCGCTGGGCGGCCTGATCGCGCTCACCGCCGCGCTGGAACGCCCGCGCCAGGTGCGCGGCCTGGCCATGCTCTGCGCCACGCCCAAGTTCGTGCGCGACGACAGCTGGCCCTACGGCAGCGACCCCACCCTGGTGCGCCAGCTCGCCACCGACCTGGAAACCGACTACCACGCCACGCTGGAGCGCTTTCTCGCGCTGGAAGCCATGGGCAGCGCGGACCCGCGCGCCGAGCTGCGCCATCTGCGCGCGCTGGCTTTCGAGCGTGGCGAGCCGGACCTGCGCGTGCTGCAGGAAGGCATCCGCATCCTGGACGACACCGACCGCCGCGCCGCCCTGCCGGACCTGGCCGTGCCCAGCGCCTGGATTGCCGGGCACCGCGACCGCCTGGTGCATCCGCAGGCGATGCAGTGGTCGTCCACCCGATGCGGCGGCCGCTACGACGAGATCGCGCGCGCCGGCCACGCACCGTTCTTCGGCCACGCCGAGGCGGTGGCGCAGGCCCTCAACCCTTTGCTGGACAGCTGGCGATGAGCGACTTCCATATCGACCGGCGCCAGGTCCGCCGCAACTTCGGCCGCGCGGCGCGCACCTACGAGCAGCACGATGCGCTGCAGCGCGAGGTGCAGAACCTGCTGTTCGAGCGGCTGGATTTCTATCTGGAAGCGCCGGCCCTGGTGGTCGACGTCGGCGCCGGCACCGGCCGCGGCGCGGCGCTGCTGAAGAAGCGCTATGCCAAGGCGCAGGTGCTGGCGACCGATCTCGCGCTGCCGATGCTGCGTGCGGCCAGGCAGCATGCGAGCTGGCTGAAGCCGTTCCAGCGCGTGTGCGCGGAAGCCACCGCGCTGCCGCTGCCTGACCACAGCGTGGACGTGCTGCATTCCAACCTGTGCTTCCAGTGGATCGACGACCTGCAGGCGCTGTTCGGCGAATGCGTGCGCGTGCTCAAGCCCGGCGGCCTGCTGCTGTTCTCCACCTTCGGCCCCGACACGCTGAAGGAACTGCGCGCGGCCTGGGCGCAGGCCGACCAGCAGCCGCACGTGAGCCGCTTCCTGGACATGCACGACCTGGGCGACGCCATGATCGCCGCCGGCCTGCGCGACCCGGTGCTGGACGTGGACCGCTACACCCTCACCTACAGCGAGCCGCGCCTGCTGCTGAAGGAACTGCAGGGCCTGGGCGCCACCAATGCCGACACCGCGCGCGAGCGCGGGCTGACCGGCAAGAAGCACTATCGCCAGATGCTGGACGCCTACGAAAGCATGCGCGTCGACGGACGCGTGCCGGCCACCTGGGAGGTGGTGACGGCGCATGCGTGGGGTCCGGCGACCGGCCAGTCGCGCCGCGTGAAAGGCGGCGGCGAGATCGCCAGCTTCTCGGTGGACAGCCTGCGCGGTTCGCGCCGCCGCTAGGCGCCGAACCGGTTGAGCGGCAGGCGCAGGTAGCGCACGCCTTCCTCGTCCGGTGGCGGCAGGCGGCCGCCGCGGATATTCACCTGCAGCGCCGGCAGCAGCAGCCGCGGCACGGGCAGCGTGGCGTCGCGCGCGGTGCGCAGGGCGACGAAGGAGGCTTCGGTCGCGCCATCTTTCACGTGCACGTTGCCGTGGCGCTGCGCGGGGATGCTGGTCTGCGCCTCCGCGCCGCGCGAAGCGGGCGGATAGTCGTGGCACAGGAACAGCCGCGTTTCCGGCGGCAGCGCGAGGATGCGCTGGATCGACGCGTACAGGCGCGAGGCATCGCCGCCGGGGAAATCGCAGCGCGCGGTGCCGGTTTCCGGCGCGAACAGCGTGTCGCCCACGAAGGCCGCATCGCCGATCAGATAGGTCAGCCCGTCGTCGGTGTGGCCCGGCGTGGCCATGGCGCGGATCTCCATCACGCCCGCATGCAGCGCGTCGCCATCGCGCAGCAGGCGGTCGAACTGGCGGCCGTCCGGCACGAATTCCTCGCCCAGGCCGAACAGCGCCTTGAAGCGCGACTGCACGCGCACGATGCCTTCGCCGATGGCGAGTTTCGCGCCGAACGCATTGCGCAGGTGGTCGCCTGCGCTGAGGTGATCGGCATGGGCATGGGTTTCCAGGATCCATTCGACCGTTAGCCGCTGTTCGTGCACATAAGCGATCACGGCATCGGCCGAGGCGCTCGACACGTGGGCGGCGGCCGCGTCGTAGTCCAGTACCGGGTCGATCACCACGGCGGAGCGGCCTTCGTGGACGACGTAGGTGAAGGTGTGGGTGTCGGCGTGGAAGAACGCGTGGACGATGGGCTGGAGCGGGGACATCGGTATTACCTCGCCGGCATGGCGGTGACGCAGCGGACATAGTGCAGCGCGCCGGTTGTTCTTGTCACCGCTCCTACTGAAACTCTTCCCCGCTGGGGAGCACGCGGGGAGCGCACATGGATGTGCGCGGCGTTGAGGAGCGAGGAAGATGCCGGTCCCACGGGGACTCCCTTCGGTCGCAGCAGATGAGGGCGGGTGCTCGCGGTGGCGCTTCTACGGGGCGAAGAAAAACTTTGGCGCTTGTGGCGGCCCTCCGCGCACCGCTCCGCCCGGCCCCTCACCCCAGCCCTCTCCCCGGAGGGGAGAGGGAGCAAGAGCTGCGGCGGCGCTGATTATTTGGCGTTGTGGCGGAAACAACCGGTGATGTGGTCGTCCACCATGCCGGTGGCCTGCATGAAGGCGTAGCAGATGGTGCTGCCGACGAAACGGAAGCCGCGCTTTTTCAAGTCCTTGCTCATGCGGTCCGACACCGCCGTGCTGGCCGGCACCTCGCTGCGTTCGCGCCAGCGGTTCTTCAGCGGCTTGCCATCGACGAAAGACCATAAAAGCGCATCGAGGCTGCCCATTTCGTCGATGACCTTGAGCGCCGCCTGCGCATTGCCGCGCGTGGCGGAGAGCTTGAGGCGGTTGCGCACGATGCCCGGATCGAGCATGAGCTTTTCCAGCTCGCGGTCTTTCATCGCCGCCACGCGCGCGATCTCGAAGTTGTGGAACACCTCGCGGTAGCGCTCACGCTTGACCAGCACCGTGCGCCACGAAAGGCCGGCCTGCGCGCCTTCCAGGATCAGGCATTCGAACAGCAGGCGGTCGTCGTGCAGCGGCACGCCCCATTCGCTGTCGTGGTAGTCGCGTTCGATCTCGCTGCCGTCGGCCCAGGCGCAGCGGGTGAGAGGCTTGGCCATGCGTCGTGCTCCGGAAGGGAGACGAAGCATAGATGGGGAACGGGGAACGGGGAACGGGGAACGGAAGAGCGTCGGTCGAGCGCCCCTGATCCCCGCTCCCCATTCCCCGTTCCCTGCTTTCAGATCGTGATCGCCTCGCGCCGCCGCTGGCGCATATGGTTGAGCACCAGCACCACCACCAGCAGCACCAGCACCACGGCGAAGATGCTGACGCCGAGGTTGTCGCCGCGCAGGCCGGCGGCATAGCCGGCGGGCAGCTGGCTGCCGTTGTCTTCGATATTCACCGCGGCCATGCCGGTGTAGTGCATGCCGCACACGGCGATGCCCATGACCAGGGCACTGCCGACCATCTGCGCCATGCCGCGCAGATTGAAGGCCAGCCATAGCGCGGCGATCGAGGCGACGATGGCGATCAGCACGGACAGCGCCACGATGCTCACGTCGTAGGTGATGAAAGCGCCCATCAGCACCGCCGCCATGCCGAGGTAATGCATGCCGGCCACGCCCAGGCCCATGCACACGCCGGCCGCCACCAGCTTGGGCCAGCTGAAACTGCCGCTGCCGGCGATGGCCAGGCCCATCGAGCAGGCCGCGAACGCAAGCACCGCCGACAGCGAGGTGCGCGCCAGGTCGTAGGTGACCGGCATGCCCATGTCGCAGGCGAGCATGGCAATGAAATGCATCGCCCAGATCGCGCCCACGCCCATCGCCGCACCGGCGGCGAGGATGGCGGCGGTGCGCTGGCGGCTGCTTTGCGCCAGCGGAATGCCGACCGCCAGTTGCAGCGCCGTATACGAACCGAGCACCGAGATCAGGTAGGAAAGAACGATCAGCATCCAGCTGTAGCTTTGATGCGCAGCCATGGCATTTCTCCTTAGGTTCGCGTGGAAACGGGTTCGTGCGGAAATCGGTCGCGTGGAAATTCAAAAAAAGCCCGCCTGCGGCGCGGCTGCGCCGTGGGTGTCTGCCATGGGTCCGGGCCGGGACCGGTCCCCCCTGCCTACTGCACGTCCGTCAGTGCGAGATTTCGAGAATGCAGCTCGCCGCGCCGTGGCTGCGGCAGAACAGGTTGCGTACGAACACGGTCTGCGGCTCGACGGATCCGCCGAGCACGCCTTCGATATAGCCACTGAAGAAACGGCAGCCGGACTGGCTGCCCGGCGAACACAGCGGGCTGTTCTGGATCAGCAGCTGGCCGTCGCGCCAGTCCACGCTGGCCAGCTCGCGCATCGCCGGCACGGCGATGCGCTTGATCGCGTCGACCAGGGTGAGCCTGGCGCCCATCGCGTATTCGCGCTTGTACACCCATGCGCCGGTGCGGCGGCCGGCCAGGTGCAGCGAGGCTTCGCGCGCATCGGCCGCCACCGCGTGCTCGAGATTGCGCAGCCAGGGATAGATCTTGGGATAGTCGCGCGCCAGCTGCGGCAGCGTGCTTTCCACCTGGTGCACGTCAGGGCCGGCGCTCTGCGTCAGCGGAGCCGGCGGCGCCAGCGGCGCGGGCCCGGGCGCGGATGCCGCCTGCGCCATCGCCGCCATCGCCGGACGGCCTTCGGCCAGGCCCGCTTCGAAGCTCAGCACGCGGCTGTGCGTGGCCAGCGCCTCTTCCATCGCGAGCTGCCGGTCGGTGGGACCGCGCACGATCATGGTCAGCCAGGTTCCCCGGCTGTCCTGGGACAAGCGTTGCCGCACCAGGGTGAATCCGTTGGCCACGACCACGCGGCCAAGCTCCACCAGCAATCCTTCGCGGCGGTCCGAGAGGACCTGCACCTCCAGCTCGATCATCTTTCCCCCTGTGGTCGATGCTGGTTTCAATTGTGGACGGCAACATGATTCATGCGATCCAGGCAAAATGTGATGTCTTTCTAGAAACTCGCATTGCGCCTCGCATTCAATGATTGGCTCGGCCGGCGCTGTACACGCGCTCTTCACGCAAGCGCGTCGACGCACGTCGATCCATCGCCAAGCTTGCGCATTGCTGACCTCTTTCCACTCACGCCGCGCACCGGCCCGGCGAAAAAATTTGCGCAGGCCACATGTCTTCGAATGCTTCCAGGCGCGGCGCGATCGCCGCGATGCTCGTCACCATCCTCATCTGGGCTTACAGCTGGGTGGTGATGAAGCAGGTGCTGCAGCATGCGGGGCCGTTCCAGTTCTCCGCGCTGCGCTACACGCTGGGCGCGCTGGTGCTGTTCGGCGTGCTGCTGGCGACGCGGCAGCCGCTGCGTCCGCCGCCGCTGCTGCCGACGGCGCTGATCGGCTTGTGCCAGACCGCGGCGTTCCAGGGCCTTGGCCAGTGGGCGCTGGTGGAAGGCGGTGCGGGACGCGTCGCACTGCTCGCCTACACCATGCCGTTCTGGGCGGTGCTGCTGGCGTGGGTGGTATTGCGCGAGAAACCCACGCCGCGGCATTGGGCGGGACTCGCGCTCGCCGCGCTGGGCCTGGTATGCATCATCGAACCCTGGCGCGGCCTGGGCACCGGCGGCAGCACCTTGCTGGCGATCGCTGCGGGCGCGGCCTGGGCGATGGGCACGGTGCTGAGCAAGCGCATGTTCCAGCGGCACAAGCCGACGCCGCTCAACCTCACCGCGTGGCAGATGCTGTTCGGCGCGCTGGGCCTGTGCGTGGTGGCGCTGCTGGTGCCGCAGCGGCCGATCGACTGGACCTGGGAGCTGATCGCGGGCCTGGCCTACAGCGTGGTGCTGGCGTCGAGCGTGGCCTGGGGCCTGTGGCTGCTGGTGCTGCAGCGCCTGCCGACCGCGGTGGCGAGCCTTTCGAGCCTGGGCGTGCCGATCGTCAGCGTGCTGCTGGCGTGGGCGATCCTGCACGAGCAGCCGTCGGCGATGGAATGGGTGGGTATGGCGCTGGTTCTTGCCGGCTTGCTTGCGGTGAGCGGTTTGAAATTGAAGAGGCCGGCGTAGGTTGGGGTTAGCCGCAGGCGAACCCCAACAGTGCGGGAAAGCTGGGGTTCGCCTGCGGCTCACCCCAACCTACGGTTCTACGGTTTTCACCAGGGCAGCGCGTCGAGATCGACGTTGCCGCCGGTCAGCACCAGGCCGACGCGGCGGCCGGCGAAATGCTCGGGCTGCTTCAGCACCGCGGCCAGCACGGTGGCGCTGGACGGTTCGATCACCAGCTTCAGTTCGCGCCACAGCAGCTTCATCGCCGCGACCACTTCTTCGTCGCTGACGGTGATCACCTGCGTGCGATGCGTGCGCAGCGCTTCGAAGTTCGGCTCGCCGACCAGTGCACGCAGGCCATCGCAGATGGTGTCCGGATGAAAGGACTCGATGCGTGCGCCGCGCGCCAGCGACTGCGCGATATCGTCCGCACCCGCCGGCTCCGCGCCGAACATCGCCAGCTCCGGCTTCAGGCCATGCGCGGCAATCGCGCAACCGGCGGCAAGCCCGCCGCCGCCGAGCGGCGTGATCAGCGCATCGATGCCTTCCACCTGGCGCAGCAGCTCCAGCACCAGCGTGCCCTGCCCCGCCATCACGCGCGGGTCGGCATAGGGATGCACCATTTCCGCGCCGGTCTGGCGCTGCACCTCGGCGGACATCGCCTCGCGCGCCGCTTGCGTCGGCCCGCAGCGATGCAGCACCGCGCCGGCCTGTTCGATCGCATCCACCTTGGCGCGCACCGCGCCAGCGGGCACCACCACATGCGCCGTGATGCCGCGCGTGGCGGCCGCCATCGCCAAGGCATTGCCGTGATTGCCGGAGGAGTGCGTGACCACGCCGCGCGCGGCTTGTTCGTCGTCCAGCGACCACACCGCATTGCAGGCGCCGCGGAACTTGAACGCGCCGCCGCGCTGCAGGTTCTCGCATTTGAAATGCAGTTCCGCGCCGGCCAGCGCATCCAGGCGCGCACTGCGCAGCACCGGCGTCACCACGGCGTAAGGAGCGATGCGCGCGGCGGCGTCGCGGATCTGGTCGAGGTCGGGCAGTGCACTCATGGCAGTTCGATCTCCACGCCGCAGCGGAAGCGGCGTTCGGTTCCGGGTTCGAGGCGGATGGCATCGGCGCAATCCGCCCGGTTGAAGGCATCGGCCCAGCTTTCCATCGGCTCCAGCGCCACCGAGCGGCGCACGTCGCGCGTGACGGTGTCGGCGGTGAACACCAGCATCACGCCGGACTCCTGCCACACGGCCAGGCCCAGGCCGCTGTCGGGATCGCGCAGGCGGGTGCGGGCGCGGCCGTCCTCGTCCAGGCGCAGCTGCGCGTAAGCATGGTTGATCTCGTGTGCGCCGATCGGGCGCGGGCGGCGGAAATCCAGCGCGGGCTCTTCCTGCATCGGCACGTGCGCCGCCTTGCCGGGCAGCGGGATGTAGTGGGCGTCGGTGCGCACGATGGTCTCGGCGGGAATCTGCAGTTCCCAGGCATCGGCCGGCCCGTCGCCCAGGCGGAAGTACGGATGCCAGCCGAAGAAGCACGGCGCCGCGCGGTCGCCGACATTGCGCATGCCGGCTTCCAGCGTGAGGCCGTCGGCATCGAGCAGGTAGCTGATGCTGAGGTCGATCGCGAAGGGGTAGCCCGGATGCACGCCGGGGCGGATCGCCGAGGTGCGGAATTCGACATGCGCACCCAATTCGTTCGCGCCGAAACCGGCCAGCTCGAAATCCACGCCGCGCACGAAGCCATGCCGCGCCGCCCGCTGCGCGCCCTCGATGCCCGGCTGCAGGTCGTGGGTTTCGCCATCGAAGCTGTAGCGCGCATCGTCGATGCGGTTGGCGAACGGCGCCATGATGGCGAAGCGCGAGCTGGGGCGGCTGTCCAGCTCGGCGGCGTCGCGGTAGCCATCGGCCAGGTCCAGCGTGGCCGCGCCCAGGGTCTGTTCCAGCCCGATCACGGTGGCGCCGCGCCGCGCGATGCGCACGCGGCGGCCGCGGGAAGGGTCTTCCAGGATCACGATCTCGTGGGGTCCCACGCTGCTGCGTCCGGCGCGGTAGGCATGGCTCGGCATTAGCTTGTCCTGCTGCGAAAATGCCGCATGTTAGCCTGAACCGTCTCCGCAGCCTGCCAATGTCCCCCATGAGCGCACGCGACCAGCTTTCCGCACCTACCATCCGCCTCAGCGATTACCGCGCACCCGCCTGGCGGGTGGAGCGCGTCGAACTGGAGTTCGACTTAGGGATCGACGTCACCGAGGTGTCGTCCCGCTTGCTCCTGCGCCGAGACCCCGCGCAGGACGAACCGCTGCGGCTGGATGGCGAAGGGCTGGAGCTGCTTTCCATCGCACTGGATGGCCAGCCGCTGGATGCCAGCCGCTACCGCCAGAACGAAGGCGAGCTGGAAGTGGATGGCGCGCGCGACGGCAGCGTGCTGGAAACGCGGGTACGCCTGCAGCCGGCGCGGAACACGGCGCTGGAAGGCCTGTATCTGTCGGGTTCGCGCGAAAGCGGCTTCCTGCTGACGCAGTGCGAGGCGGAAGGGTTTCGCCACATCACGTTCTTTCCCGACCGGCCGGACGTGCTGGCCCGCTACACGGTGACGCTGCGCGCCGACAAGGCACGCTTCCCGGTGCTGCTGGCCGGCGGCAATCCCGAAGGCGCGGGCGAGATGCAGGACGGGCGGCATTGGGCGCGGTTCGTCGATCCGCATCCGAAGCCGAGCTATCTGTTCGCCACGGTGGCCGGGCGGCTGGAAAAAATCGAGCACGATTACCGCACGGCGGACGGGCGCGCGGTCAAGCTGGTGATCTGGTCCGAGGCCAACGTGATCGACCGCTGCCACTACGCAATGGATGCGCTGGAGCGTTCGATGCGCTGGGACGAGCAGGCTTACGGGCGCAACTACGACCTGGACGTTTTCCACGTGGTCGCCACCCACGATTTCAATATGGGCGCGATGGAGAACAAGGGCCTCAATATCTTCAACGCGAAATACCTGCTGGCCGATCCGGATTCGACCACCGACGACGAATACCGCGCGGTGGAAGCGGTGGTGGCGCACGAGTACTTCCATAACTGGAGCGGCAACCGCGTCACCTGCCGCGACTGGTTCCAGCTGTCGCTGAAGGAAGGGCTGACGGTATTCCGCGAGCAGCAGTTCTCGGCGGACATGAATTCGCCGGCGCTGAAACGCATCGAGGACGTGGCGCTGCTGCGCCGCGCGCAGTTCCCGGAAGATGCCGGCCCGCTGGCGCATCCGGTGCGTCCGGCGCAGT
Source organism: Dyella sp. SG609 (assembly GCF_012275375.1). Classification (GTDB taxonomy): domain Bacteria; phylum Pseudomonadota; class Gammaproteobacteria; order Xanthomonadales; family Rhodanobacteraceae; genus Dyella_D; species Dyella_D marensis. The sequence goes on from NZ_JAAZQJ010000009.1 coordinate 209,160, forward strand.
ACAGCGAGATCAACAACTTCTATACCGCGACGGTGTACGAGAAGGGTTCGGAGCTGGTGCGGATGATCGCGGGGCGGCTGGGCGAGCAAGGTTTCCGGCGCGGCATGGATCTGTATTTCTCGCGCAACGATGGGCGGGCAGCGACGATCGAGGATTTCCTCGGCGCGCTGGGCGAGGCGAACGGGATCGATCTGTCGCCTTATCTGGCCTGGTATGCGCAGGCGGGTACGCCGCGCCTGCGCGCCAGCGGCCGTTACGACGCGATGCGGCGCGAGTACGCGCTCACGCTGGCCCAGCACACGCCGCCTACGCCCGGGCAGGCGGAGAAGCGGGCGTTGCCGATTCCCGTGAAGCTCGCGCTGTTCGCGCGCGATGGGCGGATGCTGCCGCTGCATGTCGACGGACATCCGCAGTCGGGTGCGACCGAGCTGGTGGTGGTGGCCGACAAGGCCGAACAGCAGATCGTGTTCCGCGATGTCGACGCCGCGCCGGTGCCGTCGCTGCTGCGTGGCTTCTCGGCGCCGGTGATCCTGGAAGGCATGGACGCCGCGGCCGACCTCGCCCTGCTGCTGCGCCACGACGCCGACGGCTTCAACCGCTGGCAGGCCGGGCAGCAACTGGCCACCTGCGCATACGAGGCGCTGCGCGAACATGGCGGCGGCGAGGCGGTGGAGGCGTGGAGCGGTGCACTGGCGGAGCTGTTTGCCGAAGACGGCGTGGATCCCGCCCTGCTGGCCGACCTGATGACGCCACCCGGCGAGGTGGAGCTGGCCGAGCGCGAGCGCGAAGCGGATCCGCAGCGCATCCATGCCATGCGCGAACAACTGCAGCGGCGGCTGGCCGAACGCCTGGGCGCCGAGGCCATCCTGGCGCGCTATCAGGCCTTGTCCGCCCGGACCAGCGAAAAGCTCGACGCCGCCAGCCAGGCGCAGCGCCGGCTGAAGCGGCGCATGCTCGATCTGCTCGCCCTGCTCGATACGCCACGTGCTCAGGCTCTGGCCGAGCAGCAATACGAACGCGCGCCCGGCATGACCGACCGCCTCGCCGCGCTGGCGGTGCTGGTGCGCACCGGCGCGCCGCAGGCCGTGGAGGCGCTGGCGCATTTCCGCCAGCGCTATGCGGACAACCCGCTGGCGCTGGACAAGTGGTTCAGCGTGCAGACCCAGCAACCCGGCGAGCCGGCGCTGGCGACCGTGCAGGCGCTGGAGCGGGACGCCGCGTTCACCCTGAAGAATCCCAACCGGGTCAATTCACTCTATGGCGCCTGGGCGCGCAGCAACCCGTCGGGTTTCCACCGCACCGACGGGGCGGGCTATCGGCTGCTGGCGGAACGGCTGGCCGCGCTGGATGCGCTCAATCCGCAGATCGCCGCCCGGCTGGCCACCGTGTTCAACGGCTGGCGCCGGCTGGAGCCGGTGCGCCGCGCACGCGCCAGGGAAGCGATTGCCGCTTTGGCGGAACGGGAAGGCCTGTCGCGCAATCTCGGCGAGATCGTGCAGAGCATGCTGCACGAGTAGGCGAAGCGAGCGGGTGGCCCGGCGCGCCGGGCCGCTTCAGACGACGAGGTGATCGAGCTCGCTGCGCAGGCGGTGCATGCGCGATTCCAGCCGGGGACGCAGCGAGCGGCGCTCGTCGTCGGCGCGCTGATCCAGATGCTCCATCGCCATTTCCACGCGACCCATTTCGATCAGCAGATCGTGGTGCGGAAAGAACGCCTTGAAGTCGATGCTCATGTCCATGGCCTTGCCCCCTTGAAACGCTACGGCGGGGAAGGCGAAGCAACCGGCGTGCCATTGTTTGTGATGTGCATCACGTGCCACCTGGATACTCATCACGGAATTCCCGGGCACGGATCACGGAATGACGCAGGACGTCAGCTGCTGCCGCGCTCCGGCACAAATCTCCGTTTTAGTCACCCCATGTTCACGCTGCAGGGGCAATTATCGCCTTCACGACGAGGCGGCAGCGCCGCCTGCGCCCACCGCATTCACGGTTTCTGGCGCCCGGCAACACGGTCATCCTGGATTCCCCCTGTTCCTGAGACCGCCGGGCGCCAGATCTTATTCTGGCCGGACCCAAGCTTCTCCCAGCCTCCGGCAAGCAGAAAAAACGACGGCGCCCAATGGGCGCCGTCTTGCTTCCTCTCCCCGGCACGCGACCGAACCCCTGTCCGTTCGGTCTCTGCGCGCGTCTCCGCGCAGCGTCTGCCCAGTGAAAGTGCACAGGGATAAAAGCAGGATCCGTGCCAGGAAAATGGCTCGACGTGCTAAGGCACTGATCGAGTTACCATATCGCTTTCTCCGCTCCACTCAGGCGCCCGCAGGCGGTCTTCACCATGCTTCACCCGATTCCCTACGACGTCATCGTGGTCGGCGGCGGCCATGCCGGCACCGAGGCCGCGCTCGCCGCGGCCCGCACCGGCGCGCGCACGCTGCTGCTCAGCCACAACATCGAGACCATCGGCCAGATGAGCTGCAACCCGGCCATCGGCGGCATCGGCAAGGGGCATCTGGTCAAGGAAATCGACGCCCTGGGCGGCGCCATGGCGCGCGCGGCCGACCGTGCCGGCATCCAGTGGCGCACGCTCAACGCCTCCAAGGGTCCGGCCGTGCGCGCCACGCGCTGCCAGGCGGACCGTGCGCTGTACAAGTCGGCGATCCGCCGCATCGTGGAAACCCAGCCTAACCTCGAACTGTTCCAGCAGGCCGTGGACGACCTGCTGCTGGAAGGCGGCCGCGTGGTCGGCGTGATGACCCAGATGGGCCTGAGCTTCCGCGCCCGGGCGGTGGTGCTCACCGCCGGCACCTTCCTGGCCGGCAAGATCCATATCGGCCAGGCGCAGTACGCCGGCGGCCGCGCCGGCGACCCGCCGGCCACCACCCTGGCGCAGCGCCTGCGCGAGCTGCCGTTGGCGGCCGACCGCCTGAAGACCGGCACGCCGCCGCGCATCGACCTGCGCAGCATCGACTTCACCGGCCTGGAAGAGCAGCCCGGCGACGATCCCGCCCCGGTGTTCTCCTACCTCGGTTCGCGCGGCGAGCACCCGCGCCAGGTCAACTGCTGGATCACCCACACCAGCGAGCGCACCCACGAAGTGATCCGCGGCGCGCTCGACCGCTCGCCGCTGTACACCGGCCAGATCGAAGGCGTGGGCCCGCGCTACTGCCCCTCGATCGAGGACAAGGTGGTGCGCTTCGCCGAGAAGTCCTCGCACCAGATCTTCATCGAGCCGGAAGGGTTGGATACCTTCGAGATCTACCCGAACGGCATTTCCACCTCCCTGCCCTACGACGTGCAGCTGGACCTGGTGCATTCGATCAAGGGCTTCGAGCGCGCACACATCACGCGCCCCGGCTATGCCATCGAATACGACTACTTCGACCCGCGCGGCCTGCAGCCCTGGCTGGAAACCAAGGGCATTCCCGGGCTGTACTTCGCCGGGCAGATCAACGGCACCACCGGCTACGAGGAAGCCGGCGCGCAGGGCCTGATCGCCGGCCTCAACGCCGCGCTGGCCACGCAGGGCAAGGCGCCGTGGTATCCGCGCCGCGACGAGGCCTACATCGGCGTGCTGATCGACGACCTCACCAGCAACGGCACCATCGAGCCCTACCGCATGTTCACCTCGCGCGCCGAGTACCGGCTGCATCTGCGCGAGGACAACGCCGACCTGCGCCTCACCGAAACCGGCCATGCGCTGGGCGTGGTGCCGCAGCAGCGCTTCGATGCGCTGCGCGCCAAGCGCGAAGCGGTGGAACGGGAAACGCAGCGCCTGGGCACGCTGTGGGCGGCGCCGAACAACGCGCTGGGCGCGGCGATCGAGCGCCAGCTCGGCATCGCGGTCAGCCGCGAGAGCAACGCGCTGGACCTGCTGCGCCGCCCGGAACTGGACTACGCCCGCCTGGCCACCGTGCCGGAACTGGGCCCCGCCGTGAGCGACGCCGACGTCGCCGCCCAGGTGGAAGTGCAGGCCAAGTACGCCGGCTACCTGGAGCGCCAGCGCGAGGAAATCGAACGCCAGCGCCGCCACGAGCAGACGGCCATTCCCGACGGCTTCGACTACGACAAGGTGCGCGGCCTGTCCGCCGAGGTGCTGCTCAAGCTCAAGCGCGCGCTGCCGCAGACCATCGGCCAGGCCTCGCGCATCAGCGGCGTCACCCCCGCGGCGATCTCGCTGCTGCTGGTGCATCTGAAGCGCCGCGCGGCCTGAGAGGCCCGCGGCGCCGCCGCGCACGGACATGGAACCGCTGCGCGGGCGTGGCATGATGCGGCTTCCACCGATGGGAGCACGAACGATGGAAGTCTGGATCGGCCGGGATGGCGAGCGGCATGGCCCCTATAGCGAAAGCGACGTGCGCGAGTGGTTGCGCACCGGCAAAGTGAGCCCGGACGACCTGGGCTGGTACCAGGGCATGGCGGATTGGAAACCGCTGTCCGCGCTGTTTCCCGAAGAGCCGCCCGCGCTCGACCGCGTGTATTCCCCGCCCAAGGCCCCGCTGCAGACCGCACCCGGCGCCGAGCGCTCGCTGGAAGACCACGCCGGCTTCTGGAAGCGCGTGGTGGCCTACATCCTCGACTACATCGTGCTGGTCATCCCCAATCTGCTGATCAGCAAGATGCTCGGCGCCGATGCCGCGCAGAGCGCGCTGATGCAGAGCGCGCAGAGCGCCAGCGGCGATCCTTCCGCGCTGATGTCCGCCTACAGCGCGTTCTACGGCGCCATGCTGCCGGCGATGCTGATGCAGATCGTGATCGCCTGGCTGTATTTCGCGCTGTGCGAGAGCTCGTCCTGGCAGGCCACGCTGGGCAAGCTGGCGATGGGCATCCGCGTGGTGGATCTCAAAGGCAACCGCATCAGCTTCCTGCGCGCCACCGGCCGCTATTTCGCCAAGATGCTCAGCGGCATGATCCTGTGCATCGGCTATCTGATGGTGGCCTTCACCGAGCGCAAGCAGGGCCTGCACGACATGATCGCCGGCACCCTGGTGCTGAACGGCCGCGCCAACGAACTGGCGAATGCCGCATCCGCGCCGCCGAACGAGACGAACAAGGGTTCGTTCAACGCCTGACCCCTGAGCTCGCGCACCGAGCCCGCGCAGGGAACCCTGGCGTTCCCTGCGTTTTTCGGCCTTTCCCACGCTTGTTATCATTCCACGCCCGACCGGCGCGGCATGCCGCGCCCCTTTGTGTCTTCCAAGGAATCGTCAGTACCCCATGCTCAGCATCGAACATCGCATTGCCCAGGACATCGCCGCCAAACCGGACCAGGTCATCGCGGCCGTCGACCTGCTGGACGGCGGCGCCACCGTGCCGTTCATCGCGCGCTACCGCAAGGAAGCCACCGGCGGCCTCGACGACACCCAGCTGCGCCTGCTCGAAGAACGCCTGCGCTACCTGCGCGAGCTGGAAGACCGCCGCGGCGCGATCCTGGCCAGCGTCGAGGAACAGGGCAAGCTCACCGATGCGCTCAAGCGCGACATCCTCGACGCCGACACCAAGGCGCGCCTGGAAGACCTCTACCTGCCGTACAAGCCCAAGCGCCGCACCAAGGCGCAGATCGCGCGCGAAGCCGGCCTGGAGCCGCTGGCGCTGGGCCTGCGCAACGATCCCACGCAGGCGCCCGAGGCCTTCGCCGCGCAGTTCGTCGACGCCGAGAAGGGCGTGGCCGACGTGCGCGCCGCGCTCGACGGCGCGCGCGCGATCCTGATGGAAAGCATCGCCGAAGACGCCCACCTGGTCGGCGAGCTGCGCGACTGGCTGTGGGACAAGGGCCAGATCCGCGCCAAGGTGGTGGAAGGCAAGGAGAACGAAGGCGCGAAGTTCCGCGACTACTTCGACCACATGGAAGCGATCGGCAAGATCCCCTCGCACCGCCTGCTGGCGCTGATGCGCGCGCGCAACGAGGGCGTGATCGAACTGGAACTGGCGCCCACCGCCGACGCCGAGCAGGGCCACCTGGAAGGCGAAGGCCGCGTGGCCGCGCATGCCGGCATTCATGACCGCGGCCGCCCCGCCGACGCCTGGCTGCGCGAAACCGTGCGCCTGACCTGGCGCGTGAAGCTGCACCTGCACCTCACGCTGGACCTGTTCGGCCGCGTGCGCGAAAGCGCCGAGGACGAAGCGATCCGCGTGTTCGGCGACAACCTCAAGGACCTGATGCTGGCCGCGCCGGCCGGCGCCAGGACGGTGATGGGCCTGGACCCGGGCATCCGCACCGGCGTGAAGGTCGCGGTGGTGGACGCCACCGGCAAGGTGCTGGCCACCGACACCGTGTATCCGCACGAGCCGCGCAACCAGTGGGACCAGTCCATCGCGCGCCTGGCCGTGCTGTGCAAGCAGCATGGCGTGAACCTGATCGCGATCGGCAACGGCACCGCCTCGCGCGAGACCGACAAGCTGGCCGGCGAGCTGATCAAGAAGCACGCGGACCTGAAGCTGTCGAAGATCGTGGTGAGCGAAGCCGGCGCCTCGGTGTATTCGGCCTCGGAAGTGGCGGCCAAGGAATTCCCCGACATGGACGTGAGCCTGCGCGGCGCCGTGTCCATCGCGCGCCGCCTGCAGGACCCGCTGGCCGAGCTGGTGAAGATCGAGCCCAAGGCCATCGGCGTGGGCCAGTACCAGCACGACGTGAACCAGGTGAAGCTGGCGCGCGCACTGGACGCCAGGGTCGAGGACTGCGTGAATGCGGTGGGCGTGGACGTGAATACCGCTTCGGCCGCGCTGCTCACCCGCGTGGCGGGCTTAAGCGCCAGCGTGGCCGAGAACGTGGTCAAGCACCGCGACGCCAACGGCCCGTTCCCCAACCGCATGGCCCTGCTGAAAGTGCCGCGCCTGGGCGAGAAGGCGTTCGAGCAGTGCGCGGGCTTCCTGCGCATTCCCAGCGGCGACAATCCGCTGGATGCGAGCTCGGTGCATCCGGAAGCTTATCCGGTGGTGGAGCGCATCATTGCCCAGTGCGGGCGCGAGGTGAAAAGCATCATCGGCGACAGCGGCTTCCTGCGCGGCCTCAAGCCCGAGCAATACACCGACGAGCGCTTCGGCGTGCCGACCGTGCGCGACATCCTGAAAGAACTGGAGAAGCCCGGCCGCGACCCGCGCCCGGAGTTCGTCGCGCCGAGCTTCGCCGAGGGCGTGGAAGACCTGAAGGACCTGCGCCCCGGCATGATCCTGGAAGGCCGCGTCACCAACGTGGCCGCGTTCGGCGCCTTCGTCGACATCGGCGTGCACCAGGACGGCCTTGTGCACGTGTCGGCGCTGTCGCACACCTTCGTCAAGGATCCGCGCGATGCGGTGAAGGCCGGCGACATCGTCAAGGTCAAGGTGATGGAAGTGGACCTGCCGCGCCAGCGCATCGGCCTGTCCATGCGCCTGGACGACGAGCCGGGCCAGGCCCGCGGCGGCCGCCCGGCCGGCGGCGGCAACAGCGACAACCGCGGCGGTCCGCGCGACGGCCGCGGACCGCGCCCGGGCGGCGGCGCGCCCAAGCCGGCGGCGGCGCCGGCCAACAGTGCGTTCGCGGATGCGCTGTCGCGCGCCATGAAGCGCTGAGCCCGGCCCTGTCCGACCATGCTGCGCTGCGATGCAGCGCAGCATGCGCTGACGTATGGGCATGCATTACCGTAACGCGCGAATAACAAAAGCCATCCCGGCTCAAGGAGCGTTACCGACATGCCCCGCATCCGCCATCTCGCCGGCGCCATCGCCGCCGGCCTGCTGTTCAGCACTGCCGCCGCCGCCACCGACTTCAGCAAGGTCGTGGTCATCGGCGACAGCCTCAGCGACGCCGGCAACATCGCCAAGCTGTCGGGTTCGCCGACCCCGCTGCGTTTCACCACCAACCCCGGCACCACCACGGCGGAGAACGTCGCCGCGGCACTGAGCCTGCCGGTGACGGCGTCCCTCTCCGGCGGCACCGACTACGCCTTCGGCGGCGCCGGCCTGCAGCACAACTCGCCGGGCACCCCGGCCGGCGTGCCGATGCTGCCGCAGCAGTTCCAGATGTACCTGGCGGCCAACGGCGGCCACGCCGACGGCAAGGCGCTGTACCAGGTCTGGGGCGGCGCCAACGACATCTTCTACCTGACCGCCAGCTCGACCAATCCGAACGTGCTGGCCGCGGGCGCCGTGTCCGCCGCGCAGACCGAAGTGGGCCTGATCGGCCAGATGCAGGCTGCCGGCGCCAAGTACGTGGTGGTCTACAACCTGCCCGACATCGGCAAGACCCCGTCCGGCCTCGCCGGCGGCGCGGCCGCCTCGGCCGGCGCCACCCAGCTGTCGCTCGCCTTCAACGGCGTGCTCAATGCGGGCATCACCCAGCTGAGCAACAACGGCCTGAACGTGATCCCGGTGAACACCTTCCAGCTGCTCAACGAGGTGATCGCCAACCCGTCGGCCTACGGCTTCACCAACGTCACCACGCCGGCCTGCAACGGCAGCTCGGTGCAGTGCGGCCCGGCCGGTTCCGGCCTGCCCTTCAGCTACGCCGCGGGCACCAACAACACCTATCTGTTCGCCGACGGCGTGCACCCGACCACCGCCGCCCACGCCATGCTGGGCCAGTACGTGGTGTCGCTGATCCAGGCGCCGGGCCAGATCTCCATGCTGGGCGAAGCCCCGCTGGCCGCTGCTGCCGCGCAGACCCGCGCCATCCGCAACGAGATGCTGGCCGACGCTGTGGGCAGCGACACGCGCTTCTTCGCCAACGTCGACTACGCCCACCAGCGCTTCGACGAGCAGAGCAGCTCGCCCAAGACCACCAGCAACAACGTCAATCTGACCGTCGGCGCCGACGTGCGCGCCAGCGAGCACATCTCGATGGGCGTGGCGCTGGGCATCGGCCAGCACAATGCCGATTTCGCCGGCGGCGGCGGCTACAAGCTGCAGGACATCAGCGGCCTGGGCTACCTCACGTACCACAACGGCGGCGGCTACATCGGCGGCTACCTGAACTACGCGCAGTCGAACTTCACCGACATCGAGCGCCGCATCCAGCTCGGCGCCATGTCGCGCAGCGAGAGCGGCAAGGCCGACGGCAATCGCCTCGGCGGCGGCGCCACCGGCGGCTGGTGGTTCAACTTCGACTCGATCCGCACCGGTCCGTTCGCCACGGTGGAATGGCAGACCGTGAAGGTCAACGGCTACACCGAAAGCGGCAATGACAGCACCACCATGTGGTTCGGCCGCCAGCAGCGCGACGCGCTGATCTCCACCCTGGGCTGGCGCCTGCAGGGCCATTGGCAGGCCGGCGGCATGATGCTGGCGCCGTACGCCGAGCTGGCCTGGAACCACGACAGCAAGGCCGACCCGCGCAGCGTCACCGCCGGTGTGGTCAGCATGCCCGGCCAGTTCGCCCTTACCGGGTTCCTGCCGGACAAGACCTGGGGCACCGCCGACGTGGGCGTGTCCGCCCAGTTCAGCGAGAACGTCACCGGCTGGGTGGGCTACAGCGGCCGCTTCGGCGACGACAGCCAGAAGTACAACAGCGTCAACCTGGGCGTGAAAGTCGGCTTCTGAGCCGGCTTTCCAGCCACGCCAAATAAAAAAGCCGTCCGCGCGAGCGGACGGCTTTTTTCATGCCCTGAAGGCGGCAGCGGCGCTTACTTGTTCTTGCCGTTGGTGGCCAGGCTCAGGATGCTGGTGGCCTGCTTCTGCAGGCTGGCGGCTTCGTCGTCGGCCAGCGCGTCGGTCTTGCTGCCGGCCTGCTCCTGCTTCAGCACCAGGGCGCCGTCGGCGTTCCAGCCGGCGCGCTCGGTGGAGCTGGGCTTGCCGTCCTTGCTCGGCTTCTTCTGCTGCACCACGACCCACGGCTTGCCGTCCTTGTAGGCGTAGTCGGTGGTGGTGAAGCCCTTGTCGCCGTAGTCCACCTGCTCGCGGATGAACTTCACTTCGCCGGCTTCGCGGAACACCTGCCAGCCGCGCGAGACCTTGTCTTCCAGCTTGGTGCCGCTGGTGATCTTCATGCCGCCGATCTGCTTCTGCACCGCATTGAACGCGGCCAGTTCCTTCTCGCCCGGGGTCTGCTCGCCCACCAGCTGGATCGACACCTGGTTGCCGGCGCCCTTGGTCAGTACCGGCGTCTGCAGCGGCGCGGTGTAGCGGCGGTCGCCGTCGGTCAGCACGGCCTGCACGATGTACATGCTGTTCGGGTTGACGTCGGCCGGATTGAATTCCAGCTCGAACGACTGCGGCAGGTTCGCCACCGGATCGATCGTCTTGCTGGCCAGCGGGGTGCCGTCCTGGGCCGGATCGAGCAGCTTGATCTCAAGCTTGGCCTGCGGGGACACCTGGCTGGCGGCATCGCGCAGCGCCACGGTGCCGCTGACCGCATTGGCCTTGGTCGGCTGCTGGCCGGGCGCCGAAGCCGCCGGCGCGGACTCGCCGCCAGCCGACGCCGCGGGCTGCGACGAATCAGAAGAATTGCAGCCGGCGAGAGCGAGCGCTGCTACCGACACCAGTGACCAGACGATCCTGCGCATTGGGGAACCTCAATCAATCGATACAAACACGGTCACGAAAGCTCTGGCGCTCAGGGGCGCGAGTCATTTTCGCGGGGGAAGTTCGGAGAATACCCCAAAATTTATGAATCGGACAAAGTCAAGATTACTTTATGCATTCCATACGTCATCGCATGGAAATAGTCGACTCGACAATGGTAATAGCCATCGAATCAGTCATTTAGATAAAAATCTTACAAAAAAGAGGCCGCATGTCGCGTGCGGCCCAGGGAGATCCCCGCCCGTGAGGGCGGGGCATTTATTGGAAGAATCCCTACGGCTACGTCAGAGCGAGAAGTCGTACTGAGCTGCCACACGCACATAGCGCGGCGTCTGGTAGCTGGTCGGCGTCCCGAAGGTGCTCTGGTAGTAATCCGTCGCATTGGTCTCGCCCGCCTCGTCGATGGTCAGCGGGGTGTGGCGGTTGAACACGTTGGTGATGTCCATGCTCAGCTGCAGGCCCTTGGCCCATGCCGGCTTGTAGTTCACGCCCAGATCCAGGTTCCACAGGGTCTTGGTGCGACCCAGGCTGCCGCGCGCCACCGGCTGGCCCTGGCAATAGAAGTAGGAGGCATTGCTGCCGTAGCCGGCATACGCATCCCAATCCTCATTCACGCCAAAGCAGTTCTTCGGACGTCCGGTCTGCACCAGCAGATTGGCGCCCACCATCCATTCCGGGGTGACCTGCCAGGAGCCGTACACCTTGATCGTGTGCTTGCGATCATTCGGCAGGTTGCCGTTGCTGTAGTACATCAGCTCGGGATAATCGAAGTCCTGCGTGGTGCCCGTATCGGCCTGGCCGATGTCGGACTTCACCAGGCCTTCGGTGTTGCCGTAGCTCTTGGCCCACACGTACGAGGCCTTGACGTACCACTTGTCATTCCAGCTCTTCTCGGCCGACAGCTCCACCGAGGAGAACGAACGCTTGGCCTTCGGCTGGCCCAGGTCATGCGAGGACAACTTTACGTGGCGCGAGATGCCGGCGTCGGCGTCGTCCTGGGTGAGCGGGATGTTGAGATCCACGCCGCGGCCCGGGTTGAAGATGTAGCAGCCCGGCACGCCGCTGGGCGTGCTTTCCGGTACGCCGCCCGGATTGGCGTCGCTCTGCGGCGGCAGGCCCAGCACGTTCACCGCGTAGTTGTAGAACGGGCGCCAGTCGCAGGCGTCGTCGATGGCGTTGCGCAGCTTGCGGTGCATCAGGCGGATGCCGACGGTCCAGTCGTTGTCCAGCTGCTTCTGCGCGCCGAGGATGAACTCGTCCTGCTTGTACGGCTTGAGATCCTTGTCGGCCACCCACGAAGCCTGCGGCGTCCTGCCGTTGGCGCCGTTGGCGTAATAGGTCTCCGCATAGGCGACGCGATCGTGGTTCGGATCGGCATCCGGAATGTTCTGCAGGCCGATCGGCGCACCGGTGATCGGATTGACGCCGGTGTAGTACTGGTCGTGGATGCTGTAGATCGACGCGCTGGCCGCACGCAGCGCCACGTTCGCCGCGATCGGCAGCGAGTAGGTGCCGGCCGTGCCGTAGATCTTCAGCGACGAATCGCCCATCACGTCCCAGGAAAAGCCCAGGCGCGGCTGCCAGATGTTGCTTTGCTTGACGTAGCTTTCGCCGGCGCCGTTCTTGTTGTTGAAGCCGTCGTTGCGCACGCCGACGTAAGCAAGGAAGCGGTCGGTGATCGCCCAGTTGTCTTCGATGTAGAAGGCCTTCTGCTCGATGTCGACCTTGCCGCCGGTCTGGAAGGCGATGGAGCGCACGTAGCTGGTTTCCGGCGAACCGGAGTTGTCCACGCCGCGCGCCGTCGGACGGGTGTAGTAATTGAAGTACACGCCGCCTTCGTACAGCGACTGGCCGGTGTCGGACGTCCACTTGTCCTTGGTGTAGCCGGCGTGCAGGTCGTGGCTGTCGAGCTTCCATTCCAGGTCGATGCGGCCGGACTTCTTGTCGTCCTTGCCGCCGACCTTGTCGAAGGTGCTGGCGAAGTTGCAGGACGCGTACGGGTTGAGCGTCTTCAGCGTCGCCACGGGATAGCGGCGGTCGGCCACGGTCACGCAGCCCGGCTGGTTGAAGTCGCCGACCACCCCGTTGTACGACTCGTACAGGCCGTCCTTGCTCACCGCATAGGTGGTGCGCGCCGAACGCAGCTGGCCGTACATCGCGGTCAAGGTCAGCGTGTCGGTCAGATAGCTGGTGTAGTTGAGGATGTCGGTGCGGCCGCCGGTCTTCCAGTACTGCGTGCCCTGGTAAGAGCCGCGCAGCGGACGCTTGCTGGCGTCCATGCCGCCCTTGTAGACGCGCTCGCTCTGGTGTTCGACGTCGCTGAAGCCGGTGTATTCCAGCACGTTGTTGTCGTTGATGTTCCAGTCGAGCTTGACCAGCCAGTACGGGTCTTTCCAATGGTCGTCCAGCATGCCGCGCGAGCCGAGATCATTGCCGGGGCTGGAGTAGGTGCCGCCGTAGGTGGTGCGGTCGGTGTCGGTCTGGCTGTACAAGGCGTAGAAGAACAGCTTGTCCTTGATCAGCGGACCGCCCAGCCACACGCTCGCGATGCGCTCACTCTGCTCGTTCTTCTCGCGCACCGTCGCGAGGCGGCCGTTGTTGTAGTACAGGTTCGGATTGTTCGCGCGCAGGCTTTCCGGCGACCAGTCCACGCGTGCGCCGCCGGTCCACTCATTGCTGCCGCGCTTGGTGATCACGGACATCACGCCGCCGGTCGAATAGCCGTAGCGCGCGCCATAGCCGCCGCTCTTCACTTCCATCTGGCCGATGCCCTGGAACGGCACCTGCGAGTAGTTCAGGCCATTGAACTGGTTGGTGACGTTGAAGCCGTTGACGTAGTAGCTGTTCTCGGCCACCGACGAACCGTTGAAGCTGGCCAGGTTGCCGAACTGGGCATCGCCCTTGGTCACGCCGGGAGCCAGCAGGGCCACCGCGGTCTGGTTCTGCGCGATCGGCAGATTGCGCAGCTGCGCGGCGGTGAAGACGGTGGCGGTTTCCACCTGGGCCACGTCGATGGAAGGCATCGCGTTGGCCGACACCTGCACCACGCCCAGTTCCTTCGCGCTCTTGCTCGCGCCGGGGCTGAGGTTGAGGTTCTGGCCGGCCACGACGGTGACTTCATGCGTCGACGGCGTGCCGTTTTCGTTGACGGTCAGCCGGTAGGTGCCCGGCGGCAGCGAACCGATGTTGAAGCGGCCATCGGCGCCCACCGTGACCTGGCGGCTGAAACCGTTGCCGGTGTTCTCCGCCTGCACGGTCGTGCCGGCGGCAGCGTTTCCGTAGATCGAACCCACCGTGCTCTGGGCGAATGCGACGCCACCGGTGAGAGTCAGGCTCAAAGCGAGTGCCAAGCGGGCACGGCGCAATTGCCGTGCGGCAATGACGGTATGCGAAACCATTTCGTTGTTCTCCCCTTGAATCACCCGGGCAATATTCCCGGGAAAAGTGAATTGCGATTTCTTCGCTCGCGCGTATTCCCAAATGGGAGTTCGTGCGTTTCCCCGCTCAGAAATCGACTTTCTTACGACAGCTTCACGTAAGAAATATCGACGCTAGATGAAGATCAGATAAACGTCAACCCTTTCGTAACAACTTGCCGTGTTATAGCCCGGCTAATACGTAAGCGGCCCGAAAGGCTGGCTTGCAAAAGTCAACTGCCAGACTACCCAGGAGATCCCCATGGCTACGCAAATAACTACGACGCCGCCGATCGGGGGCACCTTCGCCGATCGAGTCAAAGTGCTGATCCAGCGGGTCGGCAGCGTGACCGAGATCGCGCGAATGTGCGGTTTCTCCGAGGGCGTCGTGCGCAGCTGGCGCGACGGCAATACCGATCCTTCCCGTGCTCGTTGCGTGACGCTGGCCAAGACCATGGGTATTTCCCTGGTGTGGCTGGTGGCCGGCGAAGGTTCGATGATCCAGTCCGAAGCGATCACCTCCGGCGAAGAACTGGGCACCGAGACTTCGCTCACCAACCGCCAGCGCACCAAGCTGCGCACGGCCGCCGATACGCTGCATGCGAGCGGCGTGGCGATGGATCCGCACCGCCTGAACACGGCGCTGCGCATCCTGCAGTCCGAACTGGATCTGGCTGAGAGCAACCTGTCGCTGGCGGACAATGCGGACCTGCTGGCCGACCTGTACGAGATTCTCGGCCCGGGCGGCAACGACGTGGATGCGGCGGCGATGGTGGCGTTCAATCATCGCCTGGGCGACCGCCTCAAGCGCGATCGCCACCTGGCCTGAGCCAGGCGAATAAAAAAACGGCAGCCGCATGGCTGCCGTTTTTCGTTGTGCCGGCGAAAGTTCAGAGCCGCGCGATATCCGCGATGGCCGTGAACTGCGCCTGCAGCTGGCCGAGCAAGGCCAGGCGGTTCGCGCGCACCGCGGGATTTTCCGCGTTCACCAGCACGCCGTCGAAGAACGCATCCACCGGCGCCTGCAGCTGCGCCAGGCGGGTGAGCACGGCGGTGTAGTCGCCCGCCTGCAGGGCACCGGCCGTTTCCGACTTCGCCGCTGCCAGCGCCGACGCCAGCGCGCGCTCCGCATCCGCTTCGAAATGCGCGGGGTCGACCGCGCCCTGCACCGCTGGCGCGCCAGCTTCTTCGGCCTGCTTGCGCAGGATGTTCGCCACGCGCTTGTTGGCGGCGGCGAGGCTGAGCGCCTCCGGGCGGCGGCCGAATTCCGCCACCGCGCGCAGGCGGCGGTCGAAGTCGGCCAGCGAGGCCGGCGCCACCGCCAGCACGGCTTCGAACTGCTCGCCATTGAAACCTTGCTCGGCGTAGTAGCCGCGCAGGCGCTCGATGACGAAGTCGTACAGCTCGTCGACCAGCGCGGCGCGGCGCTTGCCGGCGTCCAGCGCCGGCACCTTGCCGTCCTTGCCGGGCTTCACGCCGGCGGCGAGCGCGGCTTCGGGGATCAGCTCCAGCGCCTCGGTGAAGCTGGCCTTGAGGTCCAGTTCCAGGCCGCCTTCCACCAGGGTGCGCGCCAGGCCGAGCGCGGCGCGGCGCAGGGCGAACGGGTCCTTGTTGCCGCTGGGCTTGAGGCCGACGGCGAAAATGCCGGCGAGGGTGTCCAGGCGCTCGGCCACGGCCAGCACCTGGCCGACCTTGCCCGCGGCGATGGCATCGCCGGCGAAGCGCGGCTGGTAGTAGCTGTCCAGCGCGGCGGCCACTTCGGCGGTTTCGCCGTGATGACTGGCGTAGTAGCGGCCCATCACGCCCTGCAGCTCGGGGAATTCGCCGACCATGCGGGTGAGCAGATCGCACTTGCTGAGCGCGGCGGCGCGGGTGGCCTGGCCGGCGTCGACCTCGACGCGATTGGCCACGATGCGCGCCAGTTCCGCCACGCGCACGCTCTTGTCCCACAGGCTGCCCAGCGACTGCTGGTAGGTGACGTTCTTGAGCTCGTCCTGGTAGCCGGCCAGCGGCGTCTTCAGGTCCTCGTCCCAGAAGAACTTGGCGTCGGCGAAGCGCGGGCGGATCACGCGCTCGTAGCCTTTGCGGATCTCGGCCGGATCCTTGCTCTCGATATTGGCGATGCCGATGAAATGCTCGGTGAGCTTGCCGCCGGCGTCGAACACCGGCACGAACTTCTGGTTGGTCTCCATGGTGGTGACCAGGGCTTCCGGCGGCACGGCCAGGAACTCGCGCTCGAAGGTGCAGGCGATGGCGGACGGCCATTCGGTGAGGTTGGCGATCTCGTCGAGCAGGGCGTCGTCCAGGCGCGGCAGGCCGCCGGTCTGCGCGGCGGCCCTGGCCACCTCGGCGCGGATGCGCTGGCGGCGCTCGGCCGGGTCGGCCAGCACGTGGGAGGCGCGCATCGAATCCAGCCAGATGTCGGCGTCGGCCACATGCACCGGATGCGGATGCAGGAAGCGATGGCCGCGCGACTTGCGGCCGCTCTTCAGGCCCAGCGCCTCGCCTTCGACGATGTCGGCGCCGTGCAGCATCACCAGCCAGTGGGCCGGGCGCACGAAGCTGTAGTCGTGATTGCCCCAGCGCATCGGCTTGGGGATGGGCAGGCTCTTGAGCGTTTCGTCGAGGATGTCCGGCAGCAGCGCGGCCAGCGGCTGGCCGGGCTTCACGGCGCGGAACACGAACCAGGCGCCCTTGTCGGTTTCGAGTTTTTCCAGCTGCTCGACGGTGACACCGCAGGACTGCGCGAAACCTTGCAGCGCCTTGCTCGGGTTGCCTTCGGCATCGAGCGAGGCATTCACCGCTGGGCCGCGGCGCTCGATCGTCTGCTCCGGCTGCTGCGCGGCGACCTGCGGGATATGGACGGCCAAACGGCGCGGCGAAGCGAAGCCACGCGCCAGATCCAGCGCGGCTTCGACGCCGCGCCTGGCCAGGCCGTCGCAGATGCCGCGCTGGAACGCGGCGGCGAGTTCGTCCAGCGCCTTGGGCGGCAGTTCTTCCGTGCCCAGTTCGATCAGCAGTGACTTGGCGGCGCTCATGCGGCCTGCTCCTTGGACGGCTTGGATTGCTTCTTCAGGCCCGGAAAACCGAGCTTTTCGCGCTGCGCGACGTAGGCCTCGGCCACCGCGCGGGCCAGCGTGCGCACGCGCAGGATGTAGCGCTGGCGCTCGGTGACGCTGATGGCGCGGCGCGCATCGAGCAGGTTGAAGGTGTGGCTGGCCTTCATCACCTGCTCGTAGGCCGGCAGCGGCAGGCCGGCGGCGATCAGCTTGTTGGCTTCGCCCTCGCATACGTCGAACCAGCGCAGCAGCTCCGGCACGTTGGCGTGCTCGAAGTTGTAGGTGCTCTGCTCGACTTCGTTCTGCAGGAACACGTCGCCGTAGGTGACGGTGCCATGCGGGCTTTCCGTCCACACCAGGTCGTAGACGTTGTCCACGTTCTGCAGGTACATGGCCAGGCGCTCGAGGCCGTAGGTGATCTCGCCGGTGACCGGCTTGCACTCCAGGCCGCCGGCCTGCTGGAAGTAGGTGAACTGGGTGACTTCCATGCCGTTCAACCACACTTCCCAGCCCAGGCCCCAGGCGCCCAGGGTGGGCGATTCCCAGTTGTCCTCGACGAAGCGCAGGTCGTGCACCAGCGGGTCCAGGCCCAGCTCCTTGAGCGAGCCGATGTACAGCTCGAGGATATTGTCCGGATTGGGCTTCATCACCACCTGGTACTGGTAGTAATGCTGCAGGCGGTTGGGGTTCTGGCCGTAGCGGCCGTCGGTGGGACGGCGCGAGGGCTGCACGTAGGCCGCGGCCCAGGGCTCCGGACCCAGCGAGCGCAGGAAAGTGGCGGGATGGAAGGTGCCGGCGCCGACCTCGGTATCGAGCGGCTGCAGCAACACGCAACCCTGCGCCGCCCAGTAGCGGTTGAGGGTCTGAATCACATCCTGGAAGGTACGTGCGGACATGGCTTTCCGTGACCTGGAATAAAGCGGGTTAGTATAGCCGCGCGCTATGCTCATGGCCTGATCGCGCGCAGAAAACCGAGGGGAATCCGACGCATGGCCGCCTCACCGCAAATCGCTTCGCTGCTGGGTCGACGCGGCAAGCTCACGCTCGACGACGTGCTGGCCGCCCTGGTGGTGGACGGTTTCGTCCAGGCCGAGGACGCCAAGAACGTCCGCATGGGCAACCGCAGCGGCCGCTCCTCGGTGGAGCTGCACCCGCTGGTGCTGATCGCCAACGCCAAGCTGCCGAACCTGCGCGACCCCGGCCGCCCGCTGAGCCTGGAGGCGCTGACCGAATGGCTGGCGAACCATGCGGGCCTGCCGTATCTGAAGATCGACCCGATGAAGATCAACGTGGCGGCGGTGACCCAGGTGGTCAGCAACGCCTACGCCACGCGCCACCGCATCCTGCCGGTGGCGGCCTCGCCCGGCGAGGTGACGTTCGCCACCTGCGAACCGTTCGATGCCGGCTGGGCGACCGATCTTTCCCACATGATCCGCCGCGACGTGAAGCGGGTGGTGTCCAATCCGCTGGACATCAATCGCTACCTGCTCGAGTTCTACGGCGTACAGCGCTCGATCCAGCTGGCCCAGGACGCCAAGGCCAGCGGCTACGACTCCTCCGCCATCCTCAACTTCGAGCAGCTGGTGGAGCTGGGCAAGAGCGGCGAGGTCGGCGCGGACGACCGCCACGTCGTGCATATCGTGGACTGGCTGCTGCAGTACGCGTTCGAGCAGCGCGCCTCGGACATCCACCTGGAACCGCGCCGTGAAGCCGGGCTGATGCGTTTCCGCATCGACGGCGTGATGCACAAGGTGTTCGAGCTGCCGCCGCCGGTGATGACCGCGGTGACCGCGCGCATCAAGATCCTGTCGCGCATGGACGTGGCCGAGAAGCGCCGCCCGCAGGACGGCCGCATCAAGACGCGTTCGGCCGGCGGCCGCGAAGTGGAGCTGCGTATTTCCACCATGCCGACGGCGTTCGGCGAGAAGGTGGTGATGCGTATCTTCGATCCGGATATCGTCGCGAAGGATTTCTCGCAGATCGGCTTTTCGCCGGAAGAAGGCGCGCTCTGGCGCAGCATGGTGGAGCGCCCGCACGGCATCGTGCTGGTCACAGGCCCTACCGGTTCGGGCAAGACCACCACGCTGTACTCCACGCTCAAGTACCTGGCCACGCCGGAACTCAATGTCTGCACGGTGGAAGACCCGATCGAAATGGTCTCGCCGGAACTCAACCAGATGCAGGTGCAGACCTCGATCGACCTGGATTTCGCCGCCGGCGTGCGCACCCTGCTGCGCCAGGATCCGGACATCATCATGGTGGGCGAGATCCGCGACCTGGAAACGGCGCAGATGGCGGTGCAGGCTTCGCTGACCGGCCACCTGGTGCTGTCGACGCTGCATACCAACGATGCGCCGAGCGCGGTGACGCGCCTGCTCGATCTGGGCGTGCCGCATTACCTGATCCAGTCGACGCTCACCGGCGTGGTGGCGCAGCGCCTGGTGCGTACGCTATGCCCGCATTGCAAGCAGGCGGCCGCGCAGGATCCGCACGAATGGACGGCGCTGACCCATGGCTGGTCGGTGCCGCTGCCGACTACGGTATTCAAGCCGGTGGGCTGCCTGGAGTGCCGCAATACCGGCTTCATGGGGCGCACGGGCATCTATGAGATGATGATTCTGTCGGCGCGCCTGCGCAGCTTGCTGTCCTCACAGCTGGATCTGGGCCGCTTCGGCACCGCCGCACTGGCCGAGGGCATGCAGCCGCTGCGTATCTCGGCGGCGGCGCAGGTGGCGCGAGGACTCACCACGGTGCAGGAAGTGCTTACGGTGCTGCCGCCGATCGAGTTGCCGGAAGGCCATTCCCACTGACTGCGTTGAAGCTCGCCTGTTGATGAAACCTGCCTCTCGATGAAACCCGTTCTGATCATTCGTACCGGTCGTGCACCCGACCCGATCCGCGCCCGTCATGGCGATTTTCCGCACTGGTTCCGGCTCGGCGCGCAGCTTGCGCCGGAGCGGGTGCGTGTTGTCGATGTAGCCGCGGGCGAGGCTTTGCCGCCTCCTGGCGAAGTGGCCGGTGCGTTGATTACCGGCTCCGCGGCGATGGTGACGGAGCGCGCGGCATGGAGCGAGCGCACGGCGGGGTGGATCCGCGATGCGATGGATCTGGAGTTGCCGCTGTTCGGCGTCTGCTACGGCCATCAGCTGATGGCGCATGCGCTGGGTGGGCGGGTGGATTATCTGCCCGGCGGGCGCGAGATCGGCACGATGCTGATCCGGGTGGCGGAGCACGCCAAGAACGATGCGGTGGCCTCGACTTTGCCGGCTTCGTTCCGGGCGCACACCACGCATGAGCAGAGTGTGCTGGAGCTGCCGAAAGAGGCGACGGTGCTCGCGGGTTCGGAACGCGATCCCCATCATCTGCTGCGCTATGGCAAGAATGCGGTGAGCGTGCAGTTCCATCCCGAGTTCAACGCGGACGTGATGCGTGCGTACATCCATCGCAAGCGTGCCGACATGCATCGGGAAGGTTTCGATCCGCACCATACCTTCCGCCAGGTGGCGCCGACGCCGATCGCGCGGCGGCTGATGCGGTATTTCTCGCGCCATCACGGGATGGCGGCGCTGCGCTGACGATCAACGGTTGCCGCGTGGCGGCATCGGGAATGGCGTAACCTTCTGGCCGTCACTGGCGTCGCGGATGGCCAGCGAGCCTTTGCGCTCGACTTCTTCGATGCGGATAACCGACTGCATGGGCAGATGCAGGACGCGGGTGTCCTTGAATTCCTCGCGCAGTTTTTCTTCGGTCGGGTCGACCAGAATGCCTTCGCCAGCGGGTTCGAACACGAGTTCACCTACTTCGGTGAAGCCCCATAGCGCGCTGGATGCCACGTGCCGGGCGTAGAGCTCGTAGCTCTTGCCCAGATGCAGGAAGGTGACTTTGTAGAGTTTCTTGCTGCGCATGGATGCAAGTCTATCCGCGCATGCGCCGGACGACGGCATTGCGCGACAGCAGCGCATAGATCACGCCGAACAGGAAACCCGCGATGTGAGTCCACCACACGACGGCGCCGTAGCTGGGGCCGGCGTAGCTGAAAAGCAGCTGCAGCAATACCCAGATGCCAATAAGCAGGAAAGCGGGTACGCGAACGAATTCCAGGTAGAGACCCAGTGGCAGCACCAGGCCCAGGCGCTCGCGCGGAAACAGCGCGATGTAGGTGCCGAGCACGGCGGAAACCGCGCCGCTGCAGCCGATGATGGGGGAGTGCACACCGGCGAGCGAGAGTGCGCCGACCAGGTTGGCGACGATGCCGCCGAACAGGAACAACAGAAAAAAGCGCGCCGAGCCGAGCGTGCGTTCGGATGGCAGTCCGAAGATCACCAGGAACAGCATATTGCCGAGCACATGCAGCCACGCGACGTGGATGAAGAGCGCGGTGACCAGGCGCAGCAGCGATGGATCGTGCAGCTGCGCAAGGATCGGTTCCTTGGCGTCGAAAATATTCGCCGGCACCGTGCCCCATTCGAGCAGCAATGACAGGCGCTGGCGCGGCGGCAGCACGGCGAGTCCGATAAAGCTCAGCACGCAGGCCAGCACGAGCAGCATGGTCACCCACGGCGTACGTTGCCGGCGGCGGGTTTCGACTTGGACAAACACGCGGTGATCCCCCGATTGGCGCATGGGTCCCTGAGGAGTCGAATCATAGCCAAGCGAGTGTGGCGTATGGGCGTTCTTTGCTTGCTGTTTGGCGTTGTGGACGGTCGGATGGCCAAGCAGGTGGCGGTAGTGCGCTGTTTACGCGACTGGAACGCTGCCTCGGATTATGTGTACGGATTAACTCGTGTCGAATAGAGCGCTTATGGCGACGTCGATATCGAGCTAATGGCGGAGCTAATGCAGTGATTATGTTCGGGCCAAGAAAAAACCCTCACCGAGACGGTGAGGGTTTTTAGGATAAAGCCCCTGGCGATGACCTACTCTTGCATAGCAAGCTACACTACCATCGGCGCAGCTGCGTTTCACTTCCGAGTT
>NZ_JAAZQJ010000010.1 GCF_012275375.1 Dyella sp. SG609
GCGGCTGCGGTAGTCTGATTAACCTGGGTCTACACGAAACGGCAGTGCGTTTACGTAGCGGGTGCTTCAACGTGCCGTGGCGAAGAGGATGTTCAAGGACTGAGGCCAGCTTTTGTTCTTCGTTCCTGCTTACCTCACGCCACCACCCCTCTCCCCTCCGGGGAGAGGGCAGGGTGAGGGGTCGGGCGGAGCGTAACGCCTGTTGTTCCTTGGGCCGCTTGGGCGCTATTCGCCCGCGATGACGCAGGTCAGCTTGCCCGACCCAAGCGCCGCAACTCATCCGACTCGACAATCCGCACTCCTTCGCCCGCTTCTCGCGCCAATTTCCACAACGCGCGCGCAACCGTCTCCACGTGAATCCCGCGCCATCGTCCGGGCAACAGGCGCGACAGCGGTCCCGCGACTGCCTCGCCCAGGCGGAACTCCTTGCGTGGTCCCAGCAGCAGAGATGGGCGGACGATGGTCAGCCGTGGCCAGTCTTGTTCGATCAATGCCTGTTCCAGCTCGCCTTTGACCTTCGTGTAGAACGTGCGCGACGTGGCGCTCGCGCCGAGCGAACTCATCACCAGGTAATGCCGCGCTCCAAGCTTGCGTGCGCGTCGCGCCACGGCCAGGGGCAGGTCGTAGTCGGCCATGCGGAAGGCTTCGCGGGAGCCGGCCTGGGCGATGGTGGTGCCGAGGCAGCAAAGGGCTACGTCCAGCGGCGGCTGCAGGGTGGGGAGGGTGCGGTGGAGCATGCCGATGGGGTTTTCCAGCCGGGGCGCGCGTGGCAGGGCGTGGCGGGTGGGGGCGAGCACGCGGGCGACGGCGGGGTCGGACAGGAGTTCGCGCAGCACGGCGCCGCCGGTGAGGCCGGTGGCGCCGGCGAGCAGGACATGGA
Source organism: Dyella sp. SG609 (assembly GCF_012275375.1). GTDB lineage: Bacteria > Pseudomonadota > Gammaproteobacteria > Xanthomonadales > Rhodanobacteraceae > Dyella_D > Dyella_D marensis. Next base: position 881 of record NZ_JAAZQJ010000010.1, read on the forward strand.
GGGGCGCAGCGGTCATGGGTGCGGCATGGAGACCTGACGCACACAGCTTGCCACGCCGCATCTTTGCTGCGCGTAACGCGGGCGGACCGAAACGCTAGCGCGCGACCACCGTCACAGGGCGGTGGAAACTCGCGGTCGGCTTCCACTGCGGATAGGTGGTTTCGGTCGACAGCTTGCCGCCGACCATGAACAGCGCGCGCAGGTCTTCCACCAGGCCGCGCAGGTCCCAGCTCGGCGCGGTGCCGGCGGGCGGGGCGCTGGCGCTGGCCGCGAGGTAGTCGCCGTAGCGCTTGCGGCCGGCGGCGTCGCCGCCGTCGCGCAGGTCCAGGCCGGAGCGGGCGTAGAGCACCGGCACGCCGCGCGTGGCGAAGCTCAGCGCGTCGGAGCGGAACAGTTCCATGCCGGCCTGCTCGTCGCCCGAGCGCATGCGGCGGTGCTGGCTCTGCAGCGCATCGGCGAGGTAATCGTCCAGCTGCGACTGGCCATAGCCGAGCACGTCCAGGTCGCGGCTCGGCCCCAGCCACGGCAAGGCGTCGAGCTGGATTTCCGCCACCGTGTGCTCCAGCGCCACCGGCGGATGGTCGACGTACCAGCGCGAACCGAGCTGGCCGGATTCCTCCATGGTCAGCGCGACGAACAGCACGCTGCGATGCGGCTTGGGTGCGCGGTGCGCGAAGGCCTCGGCCAGTTCGAGCAGGCCGGCCAGGCCCGCCGCGCTCTCGGCCACGCCGTGCAGCGACTGGCTGTCGCGCGCATCGGGGTGGTTCCAGTGCGCGGTGTAGACGATCGCATCGCCGGGCTGCTTGCTGCCGTTCATGCGCGCGATCACGTTGGGCGACATGCCCTGGCTGATGCTGCTCTGGAATGCCAGGCTGGCCTTGGCCGCCAGCGTCAGCGCGCGGAAGCCGCGCCGGTGCGCGGCGGCGCGCAGCGCCTGGAAATCCTGGCCGGCGCTGGCGAACAGCCGGCGCGCGGCGGCATCGCTCAGCCAGCCGGCGATGGCGGGCGCTGCATTCGCATCGCCGGGCAGGGTGTACCAGGGGCTGCTCCAGTGCTGGCGCACCGCGGTCCATGGATAGCCCGACGCCGCTTCGTCATGCACCACGAACACCGCCGCCGCGCCGTGGCGCGCGGCCTGCTCCAGCTTGTAGCGCCAGGAACCGAACAAGGTGGGCGTGCGGCCGTGGAACAGCGCCGAATCCTGGCTGCCCCAGCCGGGGTCGTTGGCCAGCAGCACCACGGTCTTGCCCTTGACGTCGGCGCCGGCGTAGTCGTCCCAGTCCTGCGCGGGGTCGTCGATGCCGTAGCCGGCGAACACCACCGGTGCATGTTCGATCGCCGCGTTCGTATGCTGTGCGGGCGAGTTGGCCACCATGTCGATGCCGTAGGCGAGCGACAGCGGCTGCGCGCCGCCTTCGATCTGCAGGGTCATCCGTTCGGGATGGATCACGCTGCCGCGCACATAGGGCACGTCCTGCGTCCACTTGCCATCGGCGCCGGGCTGCAGGCCCATGCGCTGGAACTGCGCGATCAGATAATCGACGGTATGCCGCTCGCCAGCGCTGCCGGGCGAACGGTCGCGCAGCGCGGGCGTGGACAGCGCGTGGAAATGGACGGCCAAATCCTCCGGCATGATGCCGGGTGAAAAGTTCGCCGCGATCTCGCCGTCGCGCGACGACGACGCATGCTGCTGGCAAGCAGCAAGCATGGTGCTTAGCACAACGATGGATAGAAAACGGCGCATTCCCCCGGCTCCCTGTAAGGGACCGGCAGGACTGTAACCGCGCCGCGGCCCGCTGAAAACGCGCAAGTTTTCGCGTTCAGCAGCGGGCGCGGCAGCTTCATGCGATCGGCTTAGAAACGATAGTCCGCGCCGACGTAGACATAGCGTCCGCGCGGATCAGCCTGCGTCAGGTCGTAGTAGGTGTTGGACGGATCCCACGGCGGACGGCGGTTCTGCAGGTTCTGTACGGCGAGCGTGAGCGTGGTCTTGGGCAGGCCGGTGTAGGCGATGCTCAGGTCGAAGGTGCTCCATGCTTTTACGCGCTCCGGATACGCCGGCGTGAGGCGGTTATCGGGGTTCTGCTGGTAGCCGCCCACGTAGTACCAGGTCAGCGTGCTGGCGAAGTCGCGGTAGCTCCAGGTCAGCCCGGTGCTGCCGCGCCACTTCGGCAGCGAGCCGAAGATATTGGTGCCCGCGCCGTTCACCGGTGCATCGCCGGCCACGCGCGGCTGGCTGTACCTGAGCAGGCGCGTCCAGTTGCCGTCGAGCGCGAAGTCGCCCGCGTTCGCCGTGTGCAGTGCCTGGTGGAAGCTGAGGTCCACGCCGTCGGTGGTCAGGCTCTGCTGGTTGCGGTACTGGTTGGTGATGATGCTGATGCGTCCCTGCGCGTCGCGCTGCACGCGCGGGTCCTTGCGCTGCACCAGGGTGGCGTCGTCGTCGGGGCCGATGATGCCGCGCTGCACGATGTGGTAGTAGTCCGCGCCGAAGCTGGTGTCGGCACTGGGCGAAATCACGAAGCCGCCGTTGTAGTTCTCCGAGCGCTCCGGCCGCAGCTTCGGGTTGGCGGCGAAGACGTCGGTATAGCCGCGGCGCTGGCCGGGCGTGACCGGATCGTAGGGATCGACCACCGTGCTGTAGCTCACCGCGGTGCTCTGGGTGATTTCCGGCAGCGACGGCGCGCGGAAGCCGCGCGAGTACGAGCCGCGCAGCAGCAGCCAGTCCAGCGGCTGGTAGCGCAGCGAGAACTTCGGTGCGAAGGCATTGCCGAAATCGCTGTAGTGGTCCAGGCGCCCGGCGATGCCGGCTTCCAGCGTGGCGAGAATCGGCACGTTGAATTCGGCATAGCCGGCGTGCACGTCGCGCGAGCCGCGGATCACGTCGATGGCCGGACGCAGCTCGGAGCCGGACAGCACCGCCTGCGAGGTGCGCGAATTGATCGACTCGTTGCGGAACTCGTAGCCCGCGGCAAAGCCCACCGTGCCCGCGGGCAGGTCGAACAGTTGCGTGCTGGCGGTGGCATTCACCGCGGTGAGGCGCGATACGGCGGGGCGGATGGTGGACAGGCGCAGGGCCTCGATCGCCTGCTGCGAATGGTTGTTGGCGGCGAAGTTGTAGCCGCCATTGGCCAGCAGCGACTGGAACGCATAGCGGTTGCCGAAGTTGGTGACGTATTCCTTCAGGCTGCTCTCGGAATGCTCGGCGGAGACATCCCAGTCCCATGCGCCGGTACGTCCTTTAACGCCGCCGAGGAAGCGCGTGAAAATGGTGCGGTCGCGCTTGTTGCGCTGGCCCACGTCCCACAGGTTGGTGTTTACCGGCGTCGGCACGCCATTGGGGTTGGCGGGGTTGCCGGCCGGCAAGGTGGTGTCGATGTTCACCAGCTTCTGGTTCGCGTTGTCCCAGGCGCGCAGGCCGCTGCCGATGGCCAGCGGTCCGCTGAACACGAAAGCGGCGTGGCTGCGGCTGTAGATCGCCTCGCCATAGGCGTCGATCTGGTCGGTGAGTTTCACCGTCGCCTTCAGCACGGCGTGGTAGCGCTCCACGCCGGGAATCAGCGAGGTGTACTGCGCCGGGTTGTAGGCCCAGGTGTCGCCGCTCTTGCCGGACGTGATGGCGCCGTAAGGCACTTTGCGCACCGGGCCGACGGCGCTGGCAAAGCCCTGGGTGGGATCGTTGTTGTAGTAGTTGGTCGGCGTCCAGTTGAGGCGGCCGCCCGGCTTGTCGCGGAAGTCGTTGCCGCGCAGCCAGCTCACGTCGTCCTGGTTGAGCTGCGAGCTGCGCGTGCCGTCCAGCGCGAAGAACACGTTGTAGCCGTCCTTCTTCAGGTCGCCCTGGCCCAGCAGCAGATGGAAATTGTTCGAGCGCTGGCCGGTGCCTTCGGTGCTGCCGCCCACGTTGGCGCCGACTTCGGCGCCCTGGTAGTTCTGCTTGAGGATGATGTTGACCACGCCGGCGATGGCGTCCGAGCCGTACACCGCGGAAGCGCCGTCCTTCAGCACTTCGATGCGCTCCACTGCCGTCAGCGGCAGCGCGTTGAGGTCGACGAAGGTGTTCTGCAGTTCGTAGGCGGTGGCGTAGTTGGCCACGCGCTTGCCGTCCACCAGCACCAGGGTGTTCTTCTGGCCCAGGCCGCGCAGCGAGATGCCGGCGGTGCCGGCGGAGAAGCTGCCGGTGAGCTGTTCGTTGACACTGTTGCCGGTATTGGCGGAGATCGAGCGCAGCAGGTCGGGCAGGGTGGTCTTGCCGCTGCTGCGGATCTGTTCGGCGGTGATGGCCTGCACCGGGCTGGGGCCTTCCAGGTCGGTGGTCTTGATATTGGAGCCGGTGACGCTGACGGCTTCGAGCTGGGTGGCCTTCTTGTCGTCGGCCTCCTCCGCGTGCAGCGGGGACAGCGCGAGCGCCGTGGCAATGGCGAAGGGAAGCAGGCGGATCGTGTTCATGGCGGGAAGCATTCCTGTAGGCGCAGCCGTCCCGGCTCCTGGCCAGGTGCGATGGATGCGCGGGATGCAGCGGGGGAGCTGCGTTCGGGGGATCGCCGTGGGGACGGCGTCAATGGCGGCGCGGGAAAACGCCTAGGGTCGCGGGATCAGCCGCAGCGACACATTCGACAGCAACGACAACAGCAGCCTGTGCCGGCGACGGCATGGCGGTGTCGTGGCGAAGAGGAGAACAGCGGGAAGTGCATCGTGATATCCGGCCCGGCGGCGTCCGGTGGACGCTGGCTTGCTTGGGGATTCCGGACTGGCGCCCGGCAACAGGGAAAGCGCGCGATCAGCAACAACAACAGCAGCAACACATCGCGCACATGCGATGCGTGGTGCTGGCGAGCTGGCGGTAACCCTGGATGGTCACGAGCGGTGGCATTCCTGCTGGGGACGGAACGGCGCGTTGGGGGTTCGGCCGTATGGACGGCTATTTGTGCATCGCCGCGCGGCGATGTCAACCCGAGGTGACGATGCGCGTTCGCCGCCGGCGGCGCAAAACGGCTGCCGGCACGCGGCCGGGCCGCGCCCCGCAAGGTTCCCCGGATGGGTGCGGCGAGTTGTCGCAGGATGTTGCGCCGCGCCATCGGGCGCCGATGGCGGCGCCCCGGCTCAGCCGCTACCCTTGGCCGTTGCCCACGGAACCGCCCATGTTCTACGACCTCGCTCCGGTAACCCGTAACCTGCTGATCGCCAACGTGGCGGTCTTCCTGCTGCAGCAGCTGATGCCTTCGCTGCTGGTGCCCCTGGCGCTGTGGCCCCTGGGCAGCGGCTACTTCCAGCCCTGGCAGGTGGTGACCAACGCCTTCATGCACGGCGGCTTCCTGCATCTGTTCTTCAACATGTACGCCTTGTTCATGTTCGGCAGCCAGATCGAGCGGCTGCTGGGCACGCGCAACTACACCATCTATTACTTCGTCTGCCTGATCACCGCCTCGCTCCTGCAGCTGCTGTGGCTGCGCTTTATCGAGCAGGATTTCCAGACGCCGACGCTGGGCGCCTCGGGCGCGATCTTCGGCCTGCTGCTGGCCTTTGGCATGCTGTGGCCGCACGAGAAGCTGATCCTGTTCCCGATCCCGGCGCAGATCCCCGCATGGCTGTTCGTCTCCGGCTACGCCGCGCTGGAGCTGATCTCCGGCGCCACCGGCTGGGCGCCGGGCATCGCCCACTTCGCGCACCTGGGCGGCATGCTCGGCGGCTTCGTGCTGCTGCAGTACTGGCGCGGCAAGCTGCCGGTCAAACCGAAGCGGCGCTTGATGCGCTGACCTTTCCACCTCGCGGTTCTTCTTCATGACTCAGCACCTGCAGCGCCGGCTCACCCCGCGCCATATCACCTTCATGGCCCTGGGGATGGCGATCGGCGCCGGCCTGTTCCTGGGCTCGGCCAATGCGATCAACCTGGCCGGCCCCTCGGTGCTGTTCGCCTACCTGTTCGGCGGCGCGATGATCTTCATCATCATGCGCGCGCTGGGCGAGATGGCCGTGCACGATCCGGTGGCCGGGTCCTTCAGCACCTATGCGCACCGTTATCTGGGTCCGTTCGCCGGTTATCTCACCGGGTGGAACTACTGGATCCTGATGGTGGGCGTCGGCATGGCCGAGAGCACGGCGGTGGGCATCTACATGCGCCAGTGGTTTCCCGACTTGCCGCAGTGGATCTGGGTGTTCGGCAGCGTGGCGATGATCGGCGGCCTGAACCTGATGGCGGTGAAGGTCTACGGCGAGATGGAATTCTGGTTCACCCTGATCAAGGTGGTGACGGTGGTGCTGATGATCCTCGGCGGCGCCGGCATGATCTGGCTGGGCTGGGGTAATGGCGGCCAGCCGGTGGGCTTGTCCAACCTGTGGGGGCATGGCGGCTGGTTCCCGCACGGCTTTACCGGCATGGTGCTGGCATTGCCGGTGGTGGTGTTCGCGTTCGGCGGCATCGAGACCATCGGCATGGCGGCGGGCGAGGCCGCGCAGCCGGAGCGCACCATTCCGCGCGCGGTGAATTCGGTGCTGTGGCGCATCCTGATCTTCTACGTGGGCGCGCTGTTCGTGATCATGGCGATCTACCCGTGGAACCAGCTCGGCACGCAGGGCAGCCCCTTCGTCACCACCTTCGGCAAGCTGGGCATTCCGCAGGCGGCCGGCCTGATCAACTTCGTGGTGATCACCGCGGCGCTGTCGGGCTTCAACAGCACCACCTTCAGCGGCAGCCGCATGCTGTACAGCCTGTCGACCAAGGCGCAGGCGCCGGCCTTCCTGGGCAAGGTGAGCGAGCACGGCGTGCCGGTGCGCGCGGTGCTGGTGACGCTGGCCTGCCTGGTCCTGGGCGTGGTGCTGAACTACCTGCTGCCGGAGCGCATCTTCGCCATGATGATGTCGATCCTGGCGTTCAACACGGTGTGGACCTGGATGATGGTGCTGATCGCCCACTTCAGCTTCCGCCGCCGCTACGGCGCCACGCAGTTCCCGCTGCGCGCGTGGCCGCTGACCAGTGTGGTGTGCCTGCTGTTCCTGGCCTTCGTGCTGTTCATGCTCGGCTACAGCCCCGACACGCGCGTGGCGCTGTACGTGGGCGCCGGCTGGGTGGTGCTGCTGTCGCTGGCCTACCGGTTTCTAGGCATCGGTGCGCGGATGCGCGCGCTCGGCCCGCAGGCGGCATGAGGATGGAACGCCGCCTGCGCACGGTTGGCCTGATCGGCGGCATGAGTTGGGAATCGACGCTTGCCTACTATCAGTTGATCAACCGCGGCGTGCGGGAGCGGCTGGGGCCGCTGCGGTCGGCGCGGCTGCTGCTGGACAGCCTGGATTTCGGTGAGATCGAGGCGTTGCAGCGGCAAGGTGACTGGCATCACGCGGGAGAGCTGCTGGCCGCATCGGCGCGGCGGCTCGAGGCCGGCGGCGCCGAGGCCATCGTGCTGGCGACCAACACGATGCATAAGGTGGCTGATGCCGTGGTGGCGGCGACGGCGTTGCCGTTTTTGCATATCGCGGATCCGACGGGGGCCGCGCTGCGCGCGGCGGGGTGTCATCAGGTGGCGTTGCTGGGTACCGCTTTTACGATGGAACAGGAGTTCTATCGGGAGCGCTTGCGCGCGAGGTATGGCATTCGGTGCCTGGTGCCCGACGAGGGGCAGCGGCGCGAGGTGCATCGCATCATCTACGAGGAGTTGTGCGCGGGGGTGGTGCTCGATTCCTCGCGGCAGTTTTATCGGGAGGTGATGGTGGATTGTGCTGCGCGCGGGGCGCAGGGGGTGGTTCTCGGGTGTACCGAGATTGGGTTGCTGGTTGGGCGGGAGGATAGCCCGGTGCCGCTGTTTGATACGGCTGCGTTGCATGCAGCGGCCGCTGTGGATTTCATGTTGGGGTGATGGTTGTGATCCCGGTGTAGGCCGGGATCCTTTTGCTGTATCGCCTGGTTTTTGCGTTACCGCGGACTGGCCGCTTATGCAGCGGGCATTCCGGACGCCTGCCGGCGCCCGGGTCACTTTCTCTTTGCTGGCCCAAAGAGAAAGTAACCAAAGAGAAATGGCCTCAAGTCAAAGGCTCGCGACGCGACTAGAAGGAGCAGTGGGCGGCTGCGGTAGCCTGATTAACCTGGGTCTACACGAAACGGCAGTGCGTTTACGTAACGGCTTCTTCAACGTGCCGTGGCCGAGAGGACGTTCAATGACTGAGGCCAGCTTTTGGGCTTAGCTCTGTCCGTTGCGTAAGCGTACGGCGTAGGTTGGGGTGAGCCGCAGGCGAACCCCAACACCCGCACCTTCCCGCGCCTCGCCACGTTGGGGTTCGCCTGCGGCTCACCCCAACCTACCCTTGTGTGGCGGGGTGTAACGCTGCGCTCCGCCCGAACCCTCATCCGCCTGCCGGCACCTTCTCCCGGAGGGAGAAGGGTTCAACCTGAGAAGCTGAGGTAAAACGCACCGCTCAAGCTGGCCTCAGTTCTTGAACATCCTCTCGGCGACGGCACGTTGAAGCACCCGCTACGTAAACGCAAAGTCGTTTCGTGTAGACCCAGGTTAATCCGGTTACCGCAGCCGTCCACTGCTCCTTCTAGTCGCGTCGCGAGCAGTGGCTCTCAGGCCATTCTCTCTTTGGTTACTTTCTCTTTGGGCCAGCAAAGAGAAAGTGACTCGGGCGCCGGCAGGCGTCCGAAATGCCCGCTGCATAAGCGGCCAGTCCGCGGTAACGCAAAATCCAGGCGACACAGAAACTGGATCCCGACCTACGCCGGGATGACGAGCAAAGAGCGCCCCGCGCGCCCAAAAAAAAGGGGTGGACCCGAAGGCCCACCCCCACAAAACAAAAATTCCATCCGCCTAAGCGATCAGAACTTCTGGTTATACGACACGTAGAAATAACGATCGATATCGAACGCCGGATTGTACGGCGGGCTGCCGCTGCCGAAATTCGTCACGTTGTAGTAGTAGGGGCTCTTCTTGTTGAAGATGTTGTTCACGCCAACCGTGAACACACCCTTCCACGGCGCCGTATAACGCACCTGCGCATCGTTGAACGCCAGCGAACCCTTGCGGCTCACGCCCACGCCCACCAGGCCGGGGGCCACGTAGGTCGGCATGTTGCACTCCATCGTCGACGTGTAGCAGCTGTCCTTCAGGCCGGAGAAGTAACGCACCGTCCAGCTCGCGCCGAACTGCTTGTAGTCCCAGTCCAGCTGCAGGTTCGAGCGCAGGCGGTACAGGCCGGTAATGCCGCCGTTGAGGTTGCCGGCGCCGTCGGTCATGAAGCCGACCGCGTTCACCGCCGGAGCGCCGGGGCCGCTGACCGTCTCGTACTTGGTCAGGTAGGTGCTGTCCGAGGCGATGCGGAAGGTGCCGAAGCTGGTCTGCGGCAGGCGGTAGTGGATACCGACGTCGTAGCCCTCGGTCTTCAGCGTGCCCAGATTGGACAGGCTCTCGTTGAGGTTGGTGATCACGCCGTTGGCGCTGCGGCTGAAGCGGTCGCAGAAGGACGAATCGTTCTGCACGTAGCAGTAGTTCAGGATGCTCGACGCGGTGACCGAGGTAATGATGTTCTTCACGTAGATGTTGTAGTAATCCACGGTGAAGTCCAGGCCGGACACGTAGTGCGGGCTGTACACGAAGCCGATCGTGCGGGTGATCGACTGCTCCGGCTTCAGGTTCGGGTTGGAGCCCGAGATGAAGGGCGTCGCGGTCTGGCCGCCGGTGTTGTCGGTGATCGGCTTGCCGGTGCCGTTGTCGATCTGGCGATAGTTCGCCGGCACGCCGGCGGCGGCGCAGCGGGCCGCCACGGTGGCATTGCTGCCGGCGGCGCCGATCACGGAATCGCACGGGTCGACGAAGCTCTCGAAGCTCTGGCCGCTGCCGGCATAGAGATTGTCGATGGTCGGCGCGCGGAAGCCTTCGGCGTAGGTGCCGCGGACCAGCAGGTCCTCGAACGGGCGCCAGCGGAAGCTGTACTTGTTGTTGGTGGTGCTGCCGAAGTTGCTGTAGTGCGAGTAGCGGCTGGCCACGTTCACGCCCAGCTCCTGCGCACCCGGCAGGTCGCGCAGCAGCGGCACGTCGAGTTCGAGGTAGGCCTCGTTGACGATGTAGGCGCCGTTGGTCGGGTTGCTGGCCAGGTTGGTGGTCAGGCCGGCCGAGTCGCCCGCGTCGGGCCGGAAGCTGCCCTTCTCGCCGCGGTGCTCGATGCCGCCGGCGATGCTGACCGTGCCGGCCGGCAGGTCGAACAGGCCGCCGGTGAGGTTGGCGCTGAAGTCGTCGGTCTTGCTGGTCTGGCGCGCGGTGCCGATGTAGTTGATGTAGTTCCACACCGAGGCGGGCGTGCCGCCCGGGCCGGCCAGGATGTTCCACGGCACGCAGCCGGCGGCGCGGTCGGCGGCGCTGGCGCAGGCGACCTGGCCATCGACGATCGTGGTCGGGCCCAGCGCCTTCTGCGCGTTAGGCAGGTAGAAGTTGCCGGAGGAGACCTGGCGGACCTTGGTCTGCGAGTAGGTGTAGGTGGCGTCCCAGTTCCACTCGTGGCCGAGGAAGTTGAAGAAGCCTTCGGCGCCGACGTCGATGTGCGCGAGCTTGGACTTGCTCCAGGTGTCGCGCGGCTGCTCGACGGTGCGGCGGTAGAAGCTGGTCGCCTGGCCCGGGAACGGGTTGTAGGCGTTGTTCGGGTCGATGGTCAGGCCGGTGTTGCCGGTCTGCAGCGGGTAGCCGGACAGCTGGCTTTCGGTGTCGCGCACGCTGTAGCTGGCCGAACCGCGCAGGGTCACGTTGTCGGTGAGCTTGTAGCGGTCCTGCAGGAACAGGTTCTTCAGCTTGGTGCCGGCGCGGAAGGTCATGTCGGCCTGCGTGTTGTACAGGTCGCTCGGCGCGCCGGTGAACGGGTGGTAGTCGGCGAAGTTCGCCGGATTGCCACCGCGGTTCAGGATGTAATCCTGGCCGTCGGCCGGGTTGGTCACGCGGCCCCACGGACCGCCGCCCAGGCTGTCGTCGATATGGCGCGGGCTGTTGGAGTAGCGCGTTTCGGCGCGGTCGCGGTTCCACATCGGCTTGCTGTCCTGGTAGGCAGCGCCGAGGATCAGCGAGTTGTTCTCGGTGTTGTGGCCCCAGGTGAAGTCGACGTTCTTCTGCTGGCCGTCGCCCTTCTCGTTCTGGCCGTAGTAGGCGTTGACTTCGGCGCCTTCGAAGCGGTCGCGGGTGATGATGTTCACCACGCCGCCGATGGCGTCGGAACCGTAGACGGAAGACGCGCCGTCCTTCAGCACTTCGATGCGCTCGATCATCGAGACCGGGATGGTCGACACGTCGGTCAGGCCGCCCAGGCTGGTGCTCCAGCGGCGGCCGTTGACCAGCACCAGGGTGCGGGTCGAACCCAGGTTGCGGATGTTCACGTAGCGGCCGCCGACGTCGGCGCCCGACGACAGCGTGTCCTGCGGGGTGATGTCCGGCGTGCCGGCGGACGGCATGCGGGCCAGGATGTCGTTGACATTGGTCAGGCCGGTCGACTGGATCGCCTGGCGGTCCATGGTGAAGATCGGCTGCGAGGTCTCGACGTCCACGCTGCGGATGCGCGAGCCGGTGACCGTGATGGTGTCCAGGCTCTTGGCCTTGGACTGGTCGGCGGCGGGAGCGGGGGCGTCCTGGGCGGCGATGGACCAGGTCTGCAGCAGGAGCGCTGCGGCGATGGCGGTAGCCAGCAGGGTCTTTTGCTTCATTGTTATAGGAACTCCGAACAAAAAATAGCCAGCCGCCAGCTACTTAGCGCTGGTCGCCTGGATATCTGGGATGGCGCGTCCCACGGGGGGAGTGGACGTGCCCTGGCATCGCCGAAGCCGGGGAGCAGGCGATGTAAGCCCGAAGTTAAAACAAGGTGACAGCTTCCTGCAACCTTACTGTCGCGTCAGCTTTGTCTTCGTAAGTAATTGCAGACATTCGTTTTGGGCCGGGCCAAAACGAGGAAAGGGCGCCGTGGCGCCCTTTCCCGTGTCCTGCTTTCGTCAGTTCCGCGACAGCTATTTGGCGGCCACGTCGGCCTTCGGGCCGATGTATTTGTCCAGGAAGGACTGCAGCGTGTTGTAGAACTCGATGTTGTTCTTCTCGGTGTAGAAGCCGTGGCCCTCGCCGGGCTTGGACAGCCACTGGTACGGCTTGTGCGCGGCTTCGAGCGCGGCGCGCATGGCCTTGGCCTGGGCGAACGGGGCGCGCTGGTCGTCCTCGCCGTGCACCAGCAGTACCGGCACGTCGATCTTGTCGGCCAGCTTGTCGGGGGAGTTGGCCGCCAGGTCGGCGTCGTTCTTGCCGATCACCGTGCGCAGATAGTTGCGGCCACGCTTGTTGGAGCCGATATCGCCCTTGTTGTACATCATGTCCAGGTCGTAGATGCCGGCGTAGCCGACCGCGCACTTGAACAGGCCCGGCGCACGGATGGTGGCCATCATGGCCGAGTAGCCCCCGAAGCTGCCGCCGTAGACGCAGATGCGCGAGGGGTCGGCATAGCGCTCTTCGATCGCCCACTTCACGCCGTCGATCAGGTCCTGCTGGATGCGCGTGCCCCACTTCAGGTAACCGGCTTCCTTGAAGTTCGCGCCGCGCCCGCCGGAGCCGCGGTAGTTCACCTGCAGCACCAGGTAGCCGCGGCTGGCCAGGAACTGCGCGTCGTCGTCGTAGAACCAGGTGTCCTGCACGTCGTGCGGGCCGCCGTGCGGCACCAGCACCATCGGCAGGTTGGCTTCCTTGGAGCTTTTGGGGAAGGTCAGGATCGCTTCCAGCTCCAGCCCGTCGCTGGCCTTGAAGCGCACCGGGCGGCGCTCGGCCATCTTGCTCGGATCGATCCACGGTGCGGCGTCGAACAGCTTGCGCACTTTGAAGGTCTGCGTGTCGATCAGCATGTACGAGCCTGGGCTGCGGTCGCTGCTGACCGAGAACAGCAGCTGGCTGCCGTCCTCGCTGTAGTTGATGAAATCCACCACCTGGCCCGGGAATTTCTGGCTGAGCGCCATATGTAGCTTGGCCGCCGGCAGGTTCGGGTCGATGTAGATCGGCTTGGGCAGGCCGGTCATCGGGGTGGCCGCGAACGGCTGGTTGGGCAGGGCGGTCCACTGCAGGGTGCCGATACTGCCGAAGTCGTCCTTGGCCAGGTCGTGGCGGCCGCCGCCGTTCTCGTCCTGCTCGACCAGCTTGCCCGGGCCGCCGTCGGCGCTGAAGCTGGCGTAGATGCGCTGGCGGTCCGGCGCGAAGCTGATCGGCGCGAAGCTGGCGCCGGTGGCCTGGCTGCCGAGCTTGGCCCAGGCGTTGTTCTCGCGGTGGAACACCACGAAGTTGTAGTTCTCGTCGCGGCCGTAGGCGAAGTGCGCCAGGCCGTCCGCGCCGGTCATGAAGGTCATGTCGCCCACGCCGATGTCGCCGATCAGCTGGCGCGTGTTCTTCTGCGCGTTGACGTCGTAGAGCGAGCTCTGGTTCTGCACGTCCCAGTCCTGCGCGCCCATGTAGAAATGGCCGTTGGCACGCTCGGGCAGGCCGTCGATGGAACCCCAGCCGCGGTCGGTGCCGCGCGTGGCGGAACGGCTGCTGGCCTTGCTGTCGTAGCCGTAGAGGTAGTCCTGGTTCTTGCCGTTGAAGTCGGTGGCGATGATCTCGCCGGTGGACAGCGGCTTGTCGATCGAGCCGAACTGCTTGCCCTTCTCGATCACCAGGCGGGTGGGGCTGACCCAGACGATGCTGGTCGGCAGCTCGTACTTGGGCATGCGCAGCATGCTCACGGGGTTACTCATGTCGCTGACCTGGTAGACCATCAGCGCGTGGTTGTCGCCGTCGTCGGTATCCACGCGCACGGCCACGTACTTGCCGTCGGGCGACAGGCGCGGCATGGAGATCTGCGGATGGCGGGCGAAATCCTCGACCGGGATCAGGTCGGCGGCCAAGGCGGCCGCGGGCGCGAGCAGGCAAAGCACGGACAGCGCGGTCCGCGCGAAATGAAGCGACATGTATTTTCCCCTGTTTGGTGGCTCCCTTGCCGGGCCGGTGGCTGGGAGCAACACCCCCACCGTGCCGAACGCCGCGACGCATGCCGCTTTCCGGCGGCGCGCCGTGCGGGCGCCTCCCCGGGCCCGCATCGCGTTCGCGGCCGAGTATAGCCAAGCCGGCACGGCCGTCGACCCTGCCTGTCGGCAGCGGTGCCGGTGTCGCTACACTTGGACTTTGCCGGCTTCCCCGATCGGACTCATGTCGCTGCCCTATACCGTCGCCATCGACCCCGTGGCCTTCCGCCTCGGTTCCTTCCCGATCCACTGGTATGGCCTGATGTACCTGGGCGGTTTCTTCGGCGCCTGGCTGCTGGCCGAATACCGCCGCCGCCATGGCCGCCTGCCGGTGACGCGCGATGCGCTGGGCGACCTGCTGTTCTACGCGATGATGGGCGTGATCGCGGGCGGCCGCATCGGCTACATGCTGTTCTATGCCGACATCCATTGGATCTGGACCGACCCGGTGGCGCTGTTCCGCGTGTGGGACGGCGGCATGAGCTTCCACGGCGGCCTGCTCGGCGTGCTCGCCGCGGGGCTGTGGTGGTCGCGCCGGCACCAGGTCGCGTTCTTCGACACGGTGGATTTCGTGGCGCCGATCGTACCGATCGGGCTGGGCCTGGGCCGCCTGGGCAACTTCATCAACGGCGAGCTGTGGGGCAAGCCCGGCGACGTGCCGTGGGCGATGATCTTCCCCAACGCGCCGGACCGCCTGCCGCGCCACCCCTCGCAGCTGTACGAGATGCTGCTGGAAGGCGTGGTGCTGTTCACCGTGCTGTGGCTGGTGTCGCTCAAGCCGCGCCCGCGCTATCTGCTCTCGGGACTGTTCGCGCTGCTGTACGGCTGCTTCCGCTTCGCGGTGGAATTCGTGCGCCTGCCGGACCCGCAGCTCGGCTACCTGGCCTTCGGCTGGCTCACCATGGGGCAGATACTGTCGCTGCCGCTCATCCTGGTGGGCCTGGTGCTGATCTTCATGTCCCGCAAGGCGCCGACGCTGCGGCCGTATACCGTGGCGCTGCCGGCGAAGGAGTAACCATGCGCGCTTATCTCGACCTGCTGCGCCACGTGCTGGAGCACGGCACGATCAAGGCCGACCGCACCGGCACCGGCACGCGCAGCGTGTTCGGCTGGCAGATGCGTTTCGACCTGCGCGAAGGTTTTCCGCTGGTCACCACCAAGAAGCTGCACCTGAAGTCGATCATCCACGAGCTGATCTGGTTCCTGCGCGGCGACACCAACATCGCTTATCTGAAGGAACACGGCGTCAGCATCTGGGACGAGTGGGCCGACCCGAACGGCGAGCTCGGCCCGGTCTACGGCGAGCAGTGGCGCGCCTGGCGCACGGCCGACGGCGGCACGGTGGACCAGATCCGCTGGGTGGTGGAGGAGATCCGCCGCAATCCGGATTCGCGCCGGCTCATCGTCAACGCCTGGAACGTGGGCGAGCTGCCGCGGATGGCGCTGATGCCGTGCCACACCATGTTCCAGTTCTACGTGGCCGACGGGCGCCTCAGCTGCCAGCTGTACCAGCGCTCGGGCGATATCTTCCTCGGCGTGCCGTTCAATATCGCCAGCTATGCGCTGCTCACCCACATGGTGGCGCAGGTCTGCGGCCTGGGCGTGGGCGACTTCGTGCACGTGCTGGGCGACGCCCACCTGTACAGCAACCACGTCGAGCAGGCCCGCCTGCAGCTGAGCCGCGAGCCGCGCCCGCTGCCCACGCTCCGGCTGAACCCGGACGTGCGCGCGCTGGAAGACTTCCGCTTCGAGGACGTGGCGATCGAGGGCTACACCCCGCACCCGGCCATCAAGGCGCCGGTCGCCGTGTGAATTGCCCTGGGCCGGCGGCCACCGCCCCGGCGGTGTTCGTGAGTACAATGCGCGGCTAGCGCGCGCCGACCCCCATATGGCCGCCCGTGCGTCCCCATACGGTTCGCTCATCTGGAGTCTTCATGGCCATTTCGCTCATCGCCGCGCTCGACGAGAACTCTGCCATCGGCCGCAAGGGCCAGTTGCCCTGGCACCTGCCGGACGACCTGCGCTGGTTCAAGGAGCTCACGCTCGGCAAGTTCGTGCTGATGGGCTACAACACGGCGGTGTCGGTCGGCCGCGCCCTGCCGGGCCGGACCAACCTGGTGCTGACGCGCAAGCACGAAGCGCCGTTCCCGGGCCAGGTCACCGTGCGTTCGCTGGAAGAGGGCCTGGCCCGCGCCGGCGGTACCGGACTGATGGTGATCGGCGGCGGCGAGGTCTACAAGGCGGCGCTGCCGAAGGCGCAGCGGCTGTTCCTGACCTGGGTGAATGCGGCGGTGGACGGTGCGGATACCTTCTTCCCCGGCGTGCATTTCAGCGACTGGACCGAGCTCAGCCGCACCCATCACAAGAAAGATGCCGACCACGCCTACGACTTCGACATGGTCGAGTACGTCCGCAGCAGCATTTGAGCCCCGTTCCCCCTAGCGGCGCCATCCACGTCATGGCCGGCGTCCTGGTCGACCCGGCCGGACGCGTGCTGCTGGCGCAGCGGCCGCCGGGCAAGCACCTGGCGGGCGCGTGGGAGTTTCCCGGCGGCAAGCTGGAGCCGGGCGAAGCGGCCGGCGACGGGCTGGCGCGCGAGCTGGCCGAAGAGCTGGGTATCGCGATCGGCCCGGGCGAGCCGCTGACGCGGGTGCCCTGGGCCTATGGCGCCAAGCGCCTGCTGCTGGATGCCTGGGTGGTGCGGCGCTGGGACAGCGAGCCGCGGCCGCTGGAGCACACCGCGCTGCAATGGGCCGATCCCGATGCGGTCGATCTGGCGCTGCTGGCGCCGGCCGACCGCGCCATCCTGCAGGCGCTGCGCCTGCCGCATCGTTATCCGATCACACCGGCGGACCTGCCGCCCGCGGCCCATGACGCCTGCGCCGCCATGCTGCGCGATGCCCTGGGCCGCGGCGAGCGGCTGCTGCAGCTGCGCCTGCCGCTATGGCCGATGGAGCAGGTGAGGGAGCTGGCCGGGCAGCTGCTGCCGGAAGCGCGCAGCCGCGGTGCGCGGCTGCTGCTCAACGGCGATATCGAAGGCGCACTGGCCCTGGGTGTCGGCGTGCAATTGAAGGCCGCGCAGCTGAGCGGCAGCGAACGGCCCTTGCCCTGGAACCAGCCCGTCGGCGCGAGCTGCCACGATGCCGCCGAGCTGGCGCGGGCGCTGGCGCTGGGGGCGGATTTCGCGACCGTGTCGCCGGTGGCCGTCACCGCGACCCATCCGGAGCTGCCTGCGCTTGGCTGGGCCGCTTTCGCGGCACTGGCCGAGGCGGCGGCGCTGCCGGTCTACGCGCTCGGCGGCATGAGTCAGGCAGACGTGCAGCAGGCGCGCACGTCGGGTGGGCAGGGCGTCGCGGGCATCCGCGGCTTCTGGGGCGGCTGACGCGCGCTCAGGTCCTGGTTTTGGCCAGCGCCAGATAGCGCTGGTGCAGGGCGGCCACTGCGGCATCCAGCGCGGCTTCTTCGCCGGTATTGGCGATCACGTCGTCGGCGATGGCGAGGCGTTCCTCGCGGCGCGCCTGGCGTTCGATCATGCGGCGTGCCAGCGCCTCGTCGATGCCGTCGCGGCGCATCAGCCGCTCCAATTGCGCGGCCTCGGTGCTGTCCACCACCAGCACGCGGTCGACCCAGCGGTAATGCGCGATGTTCTCCGCCAGCAGCGGAATCGCCAGCAGGCAGTACGGGCCGTGATCGGTGCCGGCGCGTTCGCGCAGCCAGCTGCGCACGCGCGGGTGGGTGATGGCTTCCAGCTGGCGCCGGGCCATGTCGTCGGCGAAGACGCGGCGGCGCATGGCGGCGCGATCGAGTTGCCCCTCGCCGTCGAGCACGCCGGCGCCGAAGGTCTGCACGATGGCCGCCAGCCCTTCGCTGCCGGGCTTGACCACTTCCCGCGCGGCCACGTCGGCGTCGTAGACCGCGATGCCCAGCGCTTCGAAGCGCCGCGCCACCGCGCTCTTGCCGGAGGCGATGCCGCCGGTGAGCGCGACGACGTAAGGGCGCGGCGCGATCACCGCAGCCCGGTGATCTGCATGTAGGTGTGCAGCATCCAGTCGCCGGCCACGAACCACAGCCAGCCGGCCATGGCGATGAACGGGCCGAACGGGATCGGCACCTCGGCTTTATGCCGGCGCAGCAGGATCAGCGAACCGCCGATCACCGTGCCCACCAGCGAGGACAGCAGCACGATCGGCAGCAGCGCGCCGGCGCCCATCCAGGCGCCCATGGCCGCCAGCATCTTGAAATCGCCGTAGCCCATGCCTTCCTTGCCGGTGGCGAGCTTGAACAGCCAGTACACGCTCCACAGGCTGAGGTAGCCGATCGCCGCGCCGATGATCGCGGCGGTGGGCGTGACGAACATCGGCAGCAGGGTAAGCAGCAGGCCGATCCACAGCAGCGGGTAGTTGAGTTCGTCCGGCAGGTACTGGGTGCGGAAGTCGATGCCGGCCAGCGCGATCAGCAGCCAGGTGAAGGCCAGGCCGGCCAGCGCCGGCAGGGTGGGGCCGAACTTCCACACCACGATGGCGCTGAGCACGCCGCTCAGCAGTTCCACCAGCGGGTACTGGATCGAGATCGGCTCCTTGCAGTAGCGGCAACGCCCGCGCAGCAGCAGCCAGCCGAACAGCGGGACGTTGTCGAACACCGACAGGCGGTGCTTGCACCTGGGGCAGTGCGAGGGCTCGCGCACGATGCCGGGCGGGCGGGGCGTGGTTTCGTCGGGGGGCAGCTTGAGCGTGTCCAGCGCCTGTTCGCGCCAGGCCGCTTCCATGCGCTCGGGCAGGCGCAGGATCACCACGTTGAGAAAGCTGCCCACCAGCAGGCCGAGCACGCCTGCCACGGTGATCCAGGCCCAAAGAGGAAGCTCAGGCATGCGTCGTCTCGATAGCTATAAAAAAAGCCCCCCTCTCCCGGGGGAGAGAGGGGCTCGGATGCGGAAGCTTACACGGTGCCCGCGAGCTTGAAGATCGGCAGGTACAGCGACACCACCATGCCGCCCACCAGCACGCCGAGGATCACCATGATCAGCGGCTCGAGCAGGGTGGACAGGGTGTCGACCGCGTTGTTGACCTCTTCCTCGTAGAACTCGGCCACCTTGAACAGCATGTTGTCCAGGGCGCCGGATTCCTCGCCGATGGCGGTCATCTGCACCACCATGTTCGGGAACAGGCCGGTCTGGCGCATGGCCAGCTGCAGCTGGTGGCCGACCGCGACGTCGTCGCGCATCTGCCGGACCGCGTCGCCGTAGACGATGCTGCCGGTGGCGCCGGCCACGGCGTCCATGGCTTCGACCAGGGGCACGCCGGCGCGGAAGGTGACGCCGAGGGTGCGGGCGAAGCGGGCGATGGCGGATTGGCGGAGGATGGCGCCCATCACCGGCAGCTTCAGCATCACGCGGTCGAGGAAGTGCGCGAACTTCTGCGAGCGGTTCTTGGCCATGACCAGGGCGACGATGCTGCCGACGATCACGCCGATCACCACGTACCAGTAGCTCTGCATGAACTGCGAGGCGGAGATCACGATCTGGGTCGGTGCCGGGAGTTCCGCGCCGGCGTCCTTGAAGGTCTGCTGGAACACCGGCACCACGAACAGCAGCAGGATCATGCTGACCAGCAGCGCCACCGCCAGCACCATCACGGGGTAGAACAGGGCCTTCTTGATCTTGCTCTTGATCGCTTCCATCCGCTCCTTGTAGGTCGCCACGGTGTCCAGCACCGTGTCGAGCACACCGGCGGATTCGCCCGCGTGCACCAGGTTGCGGTAGAGCTCGTCGAACTGGACCGGATACTTGGCCAGCGCCTCGTGCAGCGCGGCGCCGCCCTCGATGCCCTGCTTGACGTCGACCAGCATGTTCTTGAAGCGGACGTTCTTCTGGCCGTCGGCGATGATCTCGAAGGACTGCACCATCGGCACGCCCGACGCCATCATGGTGGCGATCTGGCGGCTGAAGATGGCCACGTCGCGCGGCTTGACCGTGCTGCCGGCAGCGCCGAAGAGGGGCTTGGACTTCTCGCGCACCGTCTGCGGGTTCATGCCCTGGCGGCGCAGCTCGGCCTTCACCAGCGAAGCGTTCTTCGCCGGCATCTCGCCCTTCATGCGCTTGCCGCGCTTGTCCAGCGCGACCCAGTCGTACATGGACATCTGGGTGACGGCGGCGCGCTCTGCGCCGCGGGCGCGAGCGTCTTTGGCTGCCGTGATTGCTGTGGCCATGCGGAAACTCCCCCTTCGAGCTAGCCGGCCAGGGGCCGGCGGCAAATTTGTTGCAGCTTATGGCAAATCTCTCAGGCAATCCGTGCCTTGGCACGCAACTCCAGTGCGGGCGGCGTCTCAGGCCGCCGCAGGAGCCGCGTCAGTCCTTGGTGACGCGGTCGATCTCGGCCAGGCTGGTCACGCCCTGCTTGGCTTTCAGCAGGGCCGAGGCGCGCAGGTCGTTGATGCCGGCGCCGCGCGCCACCTCGGCGATCTGCATGGCGTTGCCGCCCTGCAGCACGATCTTCTGGATCTCCTCGAGCATGGGCATCACCTGATAGATGCCCACGCGGCCCTTGTAGCCTTCGTTGCAGTTGTCGCAGCCGACCGCCTCGTACAGGGTCAGGCCGGCGTCGATCTCTTCCTGGGTGAAGCCGGCGGCGAGCAGGGTGGCCGGCGGCAGGTCCAGCGGCTTCTTGCAGTCGTGCAGGCGGCGGGCCAGGCGCTGGGCGATCACCAGGGTGACCGACGAGGTGATGTTGTAGGGCGCGATGCCCATGTTCATCAGGCGCGAGATGGTCTGCGGCGCGTCGTTGGTATGCAGGGTGGACAGCACCATGTGGCCGGTCTGCGCGGCCTTGATGGCGATCTCGGCGGTTTCCAGGTCGCGGATTTCGCCGACCATGATCACGTCCGGATCCTGGCGCAGGAAGGAGCGCAGGGCCGCGGCAAAGGTCATGCCGCGCTTGGTGTTCTGCTGAACCTGGTTGATGCCCTCGACGCGGATTTCGACCGGGTCTTCCACCGTGGAGATATTGCGCTCGTTGGTGTTGAGGATATTCAGCGCCGTGTACAGCGACACGGTTTTGCCCGAGCCGGTCGGGCCGGTGACCAGCACCATGCCGTAGGGCTTGTGGATGGCTTCGATGTAGAGCTGCTTCTGGACTTCCTCGTAGCCGAGCTTGTCGATGCCGAGCTTGGCGGTGGAGGCGTCCAGGATACGCAGCACGATCTTCTCGCCGAACAGCGTGGGCAGCGTGCTGACGCGGAAGTCGACCGAGCGGCTCTTGGAAAGATTGAGCTTGATGCGGCCGTCCTGCGGCACGCGCCGCTCGGCGATGTCCAGGCCGGCCATCACCTTCAGGCGCGAGGAGATGCGCGTGGACAGCTTCATCGGCGGGCTGGCCACCGCGCGCAGCATGCCGTCCATGCGCAGGCGCACGCGGTAGTTGGTTTCGAATGGTTCGAAGTGGATGTCCGAGGCGCCGCGCTTGATCGCGTCGACCAGGATCTTGTTGACGAACTTCACCACCGGCGCGTCGTCGTTCGCGTTGGCGTCGATGCCGGTGGTGTCGCCGTCGTCGTCGCCGGCTTCCAGCGCGAGTTCGTCGAGGTCGTCGCCGCCGAGGTCCGGCACGCTGGAGCTCATCGCGCTGAGCGCGGTCTCGATCACCCGGTGCAGCTGGGCGCGCTCGACCAGGATCGGTTCCACCATGCAGTTGGAGTGGAACTTGATCTCGTCCAGCGCATGCGACTGCATCGGGTCGGCGATGCCGACGAACAGGCGCTTGCCGCGGCGGAACAGGGGCAGGGCGTGGTGCTTGTTGATCAGCGCTTCGCTGATCAGGTTCAGCGGCATGCTGGCCGGCTGCAGCGAGGAGACGTCCATCGCCGGCATGCCGAATTCGGCCGAGGCGAGCTGGGTGAGCCGGCTGCTGTCGATCAGGCCGTGGTCCAGCAGCCAGGCGGTGAGCGTGGTCTTGGCCTGGGCGGAATCGAGTACCGCCTTGCGCACGTCCGGCTCGGGGAGCACCCCTTCGGATACCAGGCGCCGGGCCATGCCGGACAGCCCTGCCAGTGACGGTTGCATTTGCGTCGCCATAACCTGAATGTCGCCCAGCCCCCTGATTGACGGGGAATTTACCGCAGAAGCCGCGCCAGTACACCCGTGCCCGGCCCATTTGCGTGAAATCCAGCACATTGGATTCCCATAAGCGTGGCGTCCGTCAGGGTTGTGACGCCGCCATGGACGCCGCCGTGAAAGTTCGTATACAAAAGCGGCCTTTCCCCAGTGGTCGCCATCGTGTCCAACGCCGAACCCATGCAGCCGTTCCTGATCTTCGGAGCACCCCAGATCGGCGAGGAAGAAATTGCGGAAGTCGAGGCCTGCCTGCGCTCGGGCTGGCTGGGCACGGGGCCGCGGGTGGCGCGTTTCGAGCAGGATTTCGCGCAGTGGCGCGGGGTGCGCCCCTCGCAGGTGGCCGCGGTCAATTCCTGCACGGCGGCCATCCACGTGAGCATGGTCGCCGCGGGGCTGGAGCCGGGCAGCGAGGTGATCACCACGCCGCTGACTTTCTGCGCCACGGTCAATGCGATCCTGCACGCCGGCCTGACCCCGGTGCTGGCCGACGTGGACCCGGTCACCCAGAACCTGGACCCGGATGCCATCGAAGCGGCCATCACGCCGCGCACCCGGGCCATCCTGCCGGTGCACTTCGCCGGCCGCCCCTGCGCGATGGACCGCATCATGGCCATCGCGCGGAAGCACGGGCTGATGGTGATCGAGGACTGCGCCCACGCCATCGAAACCGAGTTCCACGGCCAGCCGGCCGGCACCTTCGGCGACTTCGGCTGCTTCAGCTTCTACGTCACCAAGAACGTGGTGACCGGCGAGGGCGGCATGATCCTGGGCCGCAGCGAGGAACAGATCGCCCGCGCCCGCATGCTGGCCTTGCACGGCATGAGCAAGGACGCCTGGCACCGCTTCGGCGACAAGGGCTACAAGCACTACCAGGTGGTGGAGTGCGGCTTCAAATACAACATGATGGATCTGCAGGCGGCCATCGGCATCCACCAGCTGGCCCGCGTGGAGCGCAGCTGGGAGCGCCGGCAGCAGCTGTGGCGCCGCTATGACGAAGCCTTCGCGGACTTGCCGATCGGCCTGCCGGCCGCGCCGGAAGCCAATACCCGCCACGGCTATCACCTCTACACGGTGATGCTGGACGAGCAGCGCTGCGGCATCAGCCGCGACGATTTCCTGGAAGCCATGAACGCCAGGCGGATCGGCACCGGCGTGCACTACCTGTCAGTGCCCGAGCACCCCTATTACCAGGACCGCTTCGGCTGGCGCCCGGAGCAGTGGCCGCATGCCATGCGCATCGGCCGGCAGACCGCGAGCCTGCCGCTTTCGCCCGCGATGAGCGACGCGGACGCCGAACGGGTGATCGAGGCGGTCACCGAGATCACCACCCGCGGCCAGGCGCGCAAGCGCGGCTGAGGCCGCGCCGGGGCCTCCAGGCGCCGGAATCCGTCGATTCCCGCGCAGCCCGCCCGCCCCGGGCAGGCTATGATTGCCATTACGAGAGGGGCGCATGAAATCACTGAGCATCATCCTGCCTGCGAAGAACGAGGCCGCGGCACTGCGCGGCCTGTTGCCCAGGCTGCGCGAGGCCGCGCCGGACGCGGAAATCATCGTGGTCGACGACGGCTCCACGGACGACACCCGTGAGCTGTGCGCCAGCCATGCCATCACCTGCCTGTCCTCGCCGTACTCGATGGGCAACGGCGCCGCGATCAAGCGCGGCGCGCGCGCCGCCGGCGGCGACATCCTGGTGTTCATGGACGGCGACGGCCAGCACGATCCGGCCGACATCGCCCGCCTGCTGCAGCACCTGGAGCAGGGCTACGACATGGTGGTGGGCGCGCGCGACTGGGAAAGCCAGGCCGGCGTCGGCCGCGGCGTGGCCAACACCATCTACAACTGGCTGGCCACGCGCATGACCGGCCACGCCATCCTGGACCTCACCTCCGGCTTCCGCGCGGTGAAGGCCAGGCAGTTCCGCGAATTCCTGCACCTGCTGCCGAACGGGTTTTCCTACCCGACCACCAGCACCATGGCGTTCTTCCGCAGCGCCTATCCGGTGGCCTACATGCCGATCAAGGCGGCCAAGCGCATCGGGCACAGCCATATCCGGCCGCTGCGCGACGGCGTGCGCTTCCTGCTGATCATCTTCAAGATCGCCACGCTGTACTCGCCGCTGAAGCTGTTCGCGCCGGCCAGCGCGGTGTTCTTCCTGCTCGGGCTGATCAACTACGCCTGGACTTTCCTGCACGAAGGCCGCCTCACCAACATGAGCACGCTGCTGTGGAGCGCCTCGGTGATCGTGTTCCTGATCGGGCTGGTGTCCGAGCAGATCACCGCGCTGACCTACAAGGCGCGGGACTGACGCATGCCCGCGCTTGCCGGCCGGCCGCAGCGGTGACCACGCATGGCTGAATCGATGGTCGTGATCACCAGCTCGTTTCCGATCCGCGGAGACGGCAGCGAGGCGGCGGGCGCCTTCGTGGCCGACCTGGTCGAGGAACTGGCACGGCAGGCCGCGGTGCGCGTGGTGGCGCCGGGTCCGCGCGACGAGCGCGAGCAGTACGCGCCGAATATCGAAGTGATTCGCTACGCGGCGCCGGCGAAGCCGCTGTCCACGCTGAAGCCGTGGCGCCCGGGCGACCTGTACTGGCTGGCCCGTGTGCTGCGCGGCGGCATGCGCGCCGCGCGCGCGGCCGTCGGCAGCGGCAAGCCGCGCGTGCTGGCGCTGTGGGGCCTGCCCTGCGGCGAGTGGGCGCGCCGCGTCGCCGCCAGCCGCGGCCTGGCCTACACCGTGTGGCTGCTGGGCAGCGACGTGTGGTCGCTGGGCCGCGTGCCGGTGCTGCGCGGCATGCTGGGGCGGGTGATCCGGCAGGCCGGCAAGGCTTATGCGGACGGCTACGTGCTGGCCGACGACGCCCGCAGGATCGCCGGTATCCCGGTCGACTTCCTGCCCAGCACACGCTCCATCGGCACGGCCGGCGAGCCGCCGCCGCCGCGGGCGCAGGCGCCATACCGGCTGCTGTTCCTGGGCCGCTGGCATCCGAACAAGGGCGTGGACCTGTTGCTGCAGGCGCTGGGCCTGCTCGGCGATGCCGACTGGCAGCGCATCGAACAGGTGGAAATCCAGGGCGGCGGCCCGCTGGAGCCGGCCGTGCGCGAGGCCGTCGAGGCCTTGCAGCGCGCCGGGAGGCCGGTGCTGCTCGGTGCCTTTCTTTCGAAGGACCAGGCCGAAGCCGCCATCGCACGGGCCGACTGGCTGCTGATCCCCTCGCGCATCGAAAGCATCCCGGTGGTGTTTTCCGACGCCATGAAACTGGGCCGGCCGGTGGTGTCGATGCCGGTGGGCGACCTGCCGCGGCTGGTGGAGGAACTGCGCTGCGGTGTTGTCGCCCAGGCCGTGTCCGCCGAAGATTACGCGCGGGCGCTGGCCGCCGCCGTGGCGGCGCCGACCGGACGCTTCCTGCCGGGCACCGAAGCCGCCGCCCGCTTCGACCTGCGGGCCATCGCCCGCACCTTGCTGCACTGAGACCGGCTGCATTGAGACAGGCTTTGCTCCGCATATGAACGACAACCGCCAGACCTGGGACGAACGGGCGCGGGCCCTCGGCGCCACGCGCCGCGGCGTGCTGTTCAAAGGTTTCACCGACGAGGCGAACGGCCGCCTGCACGACTGGCACGCCTGGCTGGTGCGCGAGATGTTCGCCCCGGCGATCGGCGCCGAAGGCGGCGCCGTGCTGGACCTGGGCTGCGGCTACGGCCGCCTGTCGCAGACGCTGGCCACGGCCCGCCCGGATCTGTTCGTGGTCGGCCAGGACATCAGCGGCTGGTACTGCCAGCGCATGGCCGAAGGCGGCGGTGGAGCGGTGCTGGCCGACCTGCGCGCACTGCCGTTCCGCCCGCGCAGCATGGCCGGCGCCATGGCCATCACCTCGCTGATGTATCTGGACCGCCCCGAAGTCGGCGCGGCCTTCGCGCAGATCGCGGCGATGCTGCGGCCTGGCGCGCCGCTGCTGATCGTGGACCCGGGCGAGGAACTGCGTTCGCTGATCGGCCGCCTGGCCGGCAACCGTGTGGCCTCCGCCACCGGCGGACGCGGTTTCCGGCGCGAGGAATACATCGCCCTGGCCCGCGCGGCTGGTTTCGAGGTGCTGGGCAAGGGCGGCAATCCGCGCGACAGCGCGCTGCTGCTGGCCACCGCCGGCGGCCGCGTAGGCTGGGGCCTGGCCAGCCGGCTGGCCGGCCGGCAGAGGCCGCGCGCCGGTGGCTATTCGCCGCTGGCGCTGCATCGCTGGCTGCTGCTGAAAGCGCCCGGCGAGGGTCGCTGAATGGCTGGCAGCGCCTCTGACGTCGAGCTTTACCCGGCGCGGGAGCGCGTGGCCGATCCGGTCTGCTCCATCTGTATCGCCAATTACAACGGCACCGGACTGCTGGCCGAATGCCTGGATTCGATCTTTGCCCAGGCGGCCGAGATCGCACTCGAAGTGCTGGTGCACGACGACGCTTCCACCGACGGCTCGGTGGAGTGGCTGCGCGAGCGCTATCCGCAGGTGGAACTGCTGGCGGCGCGCAGCAATGTCGGCTTCTGCATCGGCAACAACCGGATGGTCGCGCACGCACGCGGCCGCTACGTGCTGCTGCTGAACAACGATGCCGCGCTGCAGCCCGGCGCGCTGCGCGCCCTGCTCGGCGTGGCCGCGCAGCAGGCCACGCCCTGCATCGCGACGCTGCCGCAGTACGACTGGGCTTCCGGCGAACTGGTCGATCGCGGCTGCCGGCTGGACCTGTTCTACAACCCCGTGCCGAACCTCGACGTGGCGCGCCGCCAGGTGGCGATCACCATCGGCGCCTGCCTGTTCCTGCCGCGCAGCCTGTGGGAAGAACTGGGCGGCTTCCCCGAGTGGATGGGCTCCCTCGCCGAAGACATGTACCTGTGCTGCCTGGCGCGCCTGCGCGGCGTGCCGGTGCTGGTGGCGCAGGAAAGCGGCTATATCCATCGCCAGGGCGCCAGCTTCGGCGGCAACCGCGTGGACGCCGGCCGCCTCAACACCACCTTCCGCCGCCGCCGCCTGAGCGAGCGCAACAAGACCGCGGTAATGGTGGTCTGCACGCCGACGATCGCGGTGTGGCCGCTGCTGACCCTGCACGCCGCCGCGCTGCTGCTCGAAGGGCTGGCGCTGGCGCTGGTCAAGCGCGATGCGCGCGTGTGGAGCGAGATCTACCTGCCGACCCTGCGCTATATCGCCAGCGACTTCCGCGCGCTGCGCCAGCGCCGGCGTGTCGCCCAGGGCATGCGCCGGGCCAGCCTGGCGGCCTATCTGCGCGACGTCGTGCTGTTTCCGCGAAAACTGAGCATGCTGGGGCGCTATGGCATTCCGCATATCCGCTGAGCCGTCCCATTCCACGAATTCCGCTGAGGTTGCATCCCATGTTTGACGGCAAGTCCATCCTGATCACCGGCGGCACCGGCTCCTTCGGCAAGCAGTACGTGCAGACCCTGCTCGGCCGCTACCAGCCGCGGCGCGTGGTGATCTATTCGCGCGACGAACTGAAACAGTACGAGATGCAGCGCCAGTACGACGCGCCCTGCATGCGCTACTTCATCGGCGACGTGCGCGACCGCGGCCGCCTGGTGCAGGCCATGCGCGGGGTGGACTACGTGATCCACGCGGCCGCGCTCAAGCAGGTGCCGGCGGCGGAGTACAACCCCACCGAATGCATCAAGACCAATATCCACGGCGCGGAGAACGTGATCCACGCGGCGCTGGAGAACGAGGTCGCCAAGGTGATCGCGCTGTCCACCGACAAGGCGGCCAATCCGATCAACCTCTACGGCGCCACCAAGCTGGCCTCCGACAAGCTGTTCGTCGCCGCCAACAATATGGCCGGCGGCCACCGCACCGTCTTCTCGGTGGTGCGCTACGGCAATGTGATCGGCTCGCGCGGCTCGGTGGTGCCGTTCTTCAAGCAGCTGCTGGCCGAAGGCTGCGATGCGCTGCCGCTGACCGACGTGGCGATGACGCGCTTCTGGATCTCGCTGCAGCAGGGCGTGGACTTCGTGCTGAAGAATTTCGAGCGCATGCACGGCGGCGAAATCTTCGTGCCGAAGATCCCCTCGGTGCGCATCGTCGACCTGGCCCGCGCGATGGCGCCGCAGATGGCGCACAAGATCGTCGGCATCCGCCCCGGCGAGAAGCTGCACGAGATCATGTGCCCGGCCGACGACTCGCATCTCACGCTGGAGTTCGACGACCACTACGTGATCCGCCCCACCATCACCTTCTTCAACCGGCCCAACGATTTCGCCGTCAACGGGCTGGGCGAAACGGGCACCCCGGTGCCGCAGGGTTTCGAATACAACTCCGGCACCAATCCGCATTTCCTCGATAACGACGGCATCCTGCAGCTGCACCGCGAGGCGGGGATCTGAACATGATTCCCTACGGCCGGCAGGACGTGACCCAGGACGACGTCGACGCGGTGATCGAAGTGCTGCATTCGGACTTCCTCACCCAGGGTCCGATGACGCCGAAGTTCGAAGCCGCCGTCGCAGCTTATGTCGGCGCCGGCTTCGGCGTGGGCGCGAACAGCGCCACCTCGGCCCTGCACGTGGCCTGCCTGGCGCTGGGGCTGGGCGAAGGCGACTGGCTGTGGACCACGCCGATCACCTTCGTCGCTTCGGCCAACTGCGCGCTCTATTGCGGCGCCCAGGTGGACTTCGTCGATATCGACGAGCGCACCTACAACCTCTGCCCGGTCAAGCTCGAACAGAAGCTGATCCAGGCCAAGGCCGAAGGGCGTTTGCCCAAGGTGGTGGTGCCGGTGCATTTCTCGGGGCAGCCCTGCGATATGCGCGCCATCCATGCGCTGGCGCAGACCTATGGCTTCAAGATCGTCGAGGACGCCTCGCACGCCATCGGCGCGCGCTATCTGGGCGAGCGCATCGGCAACAGCCGCTACAGCGACATCACCATCTTCAGTTTCCATCCGGTGAAGATCATCACCACCGTGGAAGGCGGCATGGCGATGACCAATGATGCCGCGCTGGCCGAGCGCATGGCGCTGTTCCGCGCGCACGGCATCACGCGCGATCCGGCGCGCATGACCCACGCTTCCGACGGCCCCTGGTACTACCAGCAGGTGGAGCTGGGCTACAACTACCGCATGAACGATCTGCAGGCGGCGCTGGGCATCAGCCAGCTGGGGCGGATCGACGCTTACCTGGAACGCCGGCACGAGCTCGCCGCACGCTACGACCGCCTGCTGGCCGGCCTGCCGCTGACCTTGCCCTGGCAGCATCCGGACGGCTATTCCGGCCTGCACCTGTACACCGTGCGGCTGCAGCTGGACCGCATCCAGCGCACGCGCCTGGAAGTATTCGAAGCGATGCGCGCGGATGGCATAGGCGTCAACGTGCATTACATCCCGGTGCATACGCAGCCTTACTACCGCGAGCACGGCATGGCCGGGCGCGAGTTCCCCGAGTCGGAGCGCTACTACGCGGAGGCGATCACGCTGCCGCTGTATCCGATGCTTACCGATGCGGCGCAGGACGAAGTGATCGCGTCGCTGCGCCGGGCGCTGGGCGTATGAATCTCGCGGTGATCCCCGCGCGCGGCGGCAGCAAGCGCATTCCGCGCAAGAACATCCGTGCGTTCTGCGGCAAGCCGGTGATCGCCTGGTCGATCGAGGCGGCGCGGCGCAGCGGGTGCTTCGAGCGGGTCGTGGTGTCGACGGACGACGAGGAGATCGCTGCGGTGGCGCGCTCGTTCGGCGCCGAGGTGCCATTCCTGCGTCCCGCGGAGCTGGCCGGCGATCACGCCGACACGGTGTCGGTCATCCGCCACGCCGTGGGCGAGCTGCAGCGGGCAGGCGCCGCGCCGCGCAACGTGTGCTGCATCTATGCCACCGCGCCGTTCGTCGAAGCGGGCGATATCGAGCGCGGCTTGCACATGCTCGATGCGGGCGACGGCGATTACGTTTTCCCGGTCACCACCTTCCCGTTCCCGATCCAGCGCGCCCTGCGCCTGTCGGCGGAGGGGCGGGTGGCGATGTTCGCGCCGGAGCATGCCGGCACGCGCTCGCAGGACCTGGAAGAAGCCTGGCACGACGCGGGCCAGTTCTACTGGGGCCGCGCGCAGGCCTGGCTGGATGGCGTGGGCATCTATGCGTCGGGCGCGGGGCTGCCGATTCCGCGGCATCGCGTGCAGGACATCGACACGGAAGAAGACTGGATCCGCGCGGAATGGATGTTCCGCGCCCAGCGGGCGGCGCAAGGCAATCACGGGGCGGAACAGGCATGACCTACAAGACCGGGCAGGAAGCGTTCTGCGGCGAGATCATGGACCGCTATGCGGACCTGCGCCTGGTCGACTACGGCTTCGCCTACCGCCGCGACCCCAGCTTCCCGCAGGACGACGTCACCTGGTTCCTGCTCGAAAAGACCGCCTAGCGGGCGATGGCATGAAAGCAGCCTTTCGCGCCGATGCGTCGTTCCAGCTGGGCAGCGGGCATGTGATGCGCTGCCTGGCGCTGGCGCGTGCGCTGCGCGAGGAAGGAGCTTCGTGCCGGTTCGTTTGCCGCGAGTTGCCGGGGCATCTGGGCGCGCGGATTGCTGCGGAAGGTTTCGAGCTGGCCTTGCTGCCGGCCGATGGCGAAGCGGCTGCCATGGATGAGCGTGGCGATGCCGAGGCGACGATCGAGGCGCTCCGCGGCAGCGTCGACGTGCTGATCGTGGATCACTACGCACTGGATGCCCGGTGGGAACAGGCCTTGCAGCCCCACGCCGGGAAGCTTGTGGCGATCGACGATCTCGCCGACCGGCCGCATCTGGCGCAGATGCTGATCGACCAGAACGCCGGCCGCCGCGCGGAACGCTATGCCGGCTTGGTATCCACCGATTGCCGGGTGCTTGCCGGCCCGCGCTACGCGATGCTGCGTCCGGAGTTCCGCCAGCGGCGCGAAGCAAGCCTGGCGCGACGCGCGCAGGCGCCGCTGCACAGGATCGTGATCAGCATGGGCGGGGGCGATCCGGCCGATGCCACGTCGCTTGCGTTGGAAGGCTTGAGCCGGTCTCTGCTGCCGGCGGCATGCCGGATCACCGTGGTGCTCGGTGCGCAGGCCGCGTCGAAGGAACGCGTGAGGGAGCTGGCGGCGCGCAGCCCATGGCCGTGCGAAGTTCTCGAAGACGTCGGCGATATGGCTGCCCTGCTGGCGGATTGCGATCTCGCCATCGGCGCTGCCGGCGTTTCCGCCCTGGAACGCTGCTGCCTCGGCTTGCCGTCGCTGCTGGTGATCCTGGCCGACAACCAGCGTCCCGGTGCGCAGGCGCTGGTGCGGCAGGGTGCAGCGATGCTGCTGGGCGGCCCGGAGAACCTGCCGGACGCCATCCCCGCCGCCATGCAGGATTTGCTGGCGCCGGATGCCTGGCGCGCGATGTCGGCTGCGGCCGCTGACATATGCGACGGCCTTGGCCTGCAGCGCGTACGCATCTGCATCGAGGACCTGGCATTGCGCCCATCCTCCTCGCACGAAGCCACCGTCAGGCCGATGCGCCCCGACGACCTCGACGCCGTACTGTCCTGGCGCAACCACCCCGACGTGCGCCGGCACATGTACACCACGCACGAGATCGGCATCGCCGAACACCGCGCCTGGTACGAACGCAGCGCGGCCGATCCGCGCCGCCATCTGCTGATCGTCGAGCAGGCCGGCCAGCCGCTGGGCTTCGTGCATTTCACCGAAGCCGCCACCGACGATGTCGCCGACTGGGGTTTCTATGCGGTGCCGGGCGCGCCGCCCGGCACCGGCCGCCGGCTGGGCGCCGCGGCGCTCGATCACGCGTTTGGTACCCTTGGCCTGCGCAAGGTCCGTGGCCAGGCGCTGCTGTCCAATGAACGCTCGCAGGCCATGCACCGCGCGCTGGGCTTCACCGGCGAGGCCCTGCCGGAACCGGGCCATCCCGTGGACAGCGTCGGTTTTGGCCTGACCGCCCGCCAATGGCGCGAACGGGCTCCGGTATCGAGGTAAGGATGAGTCAGATGCATATCACCATTGCCGGGCGCCGCATCGGCGCCGACCAGCCGCCGTATGTGATCGCCGAACTGTCGGCCAATCACAATGGCAGGCTCGATACCGCGCTGCGCCTGGTGGAAGAGGCCAAGGCCTGCGGCGCCGATGCGATCAAGCTGCAGACCTACACGGCCGACACCATCACGCTCGATAGCGATGCCGAGGATTTCCAGATCAAGGACGGCCCCTGGGCCGGCCGCACGCTGCACGATCTCTACCAGGAAGCGCATACGCCCTGGGCCTGGCACGAGGCGCTGTTCGCGCGCGCCCGCGAGGTGGGCATCACCATCTTCAGTTCGCCGTTCGATGCCACCGCGGTGGACCTGCTCGAATCGCTGGGCGCGCCGGCCTACAAGATCGCTTCGTTCGAAGCGGTCGACCTGCCGCTGATCCGCTATGTGGCGCGCACCGGCAAGCCGATGATCATTTCCACCGGCCTGGCCGACCAGGACGAGATCCAGGAAGCGATCGACGCCGCGCGCTCGGGCGGCTGCAAGGAGCTGTGCATCCTGCATTGCGTCAGCGGCTATCCGGCGCCGGCCGGCGACTACAACCTGCGCACCATCGGCGACATGGCCGGGCGCTACGGCGTGCTCACCGGACTGTCCGACCACACGCTGGGCAACGCCACGGCGATCGCCAGCATCGCGATGGGCGCCGTGCTGCTCGAAAAGCACTTCACCCTGGACCGCAGCGGTGGCGGCCCGGACGATGCGTTCTCGCTGGAGCCGGAAGAACTGCGCGCGCTGTGCCGCGACACCAAGGTGGCGTGGGAAGCGCTGGGCCGGGTGGACTACGGCCGCAAGTCCAGCGAGCGCGGCAATCTGAAATTCCGCCGCTCGCTGTACTTCGTCAAGGACCTGCAGCCCGGCGACGTGATCGGCGCCGATGCGGTGCGTTCGGTGCGGCCGGGCTACGGCCTGGCGCCGAAATTCCTGGACGAGGTGATCGGCAAGACGGTGCTCAAGGCGGTGCACGCCAACAGCCCCGTCGGCTGGGACAGCATCGAACGCTGACGTGGCGCGCATCGCTTCCATCCTGATCGGCTTCACGCCGTTCCACCTGCTGCCGATGCTGGAACTGGCGGGCGAGGCGCAGGGCGAGCTGCATCTGTTCCATCCCGATCTGCGCGCGGACGTGCTGCAGGCGCTGGGGCCGAAGGTTTCGTATCTGGGCGGCTGCGATGCGCCGCGCGGCCCGCGGGTACTGCGCTATCGGCGCGCCGGGCGCGAGATCGACCGCATCCTGCGCGAGTACGACGACGTGGCGCTGTATGCGCCGCATCCGTTCAATCCGCTGGCGAACTACGCGCTGTTCCATCCGCAGGCGGGGCGCCGCTACATCTACCAGGACGGCATTCTCAACTACTACGACGCGCGCAGCCCGCTGGCGTCGTGGAAGTGGCGGCTGCGGCAGAAGGCCAAGGCCGCGCTGGCGGGCATGCCGTATACGGTCTACCAGGGGCATCTGAGCGGCGTAGATGCATTGCCGGTCGCCGGCGGGTACTTCACGCATCCGGACATGATCGCGCGCGCCGCGCGGTTTCCGCTGGTGAAGCGCTTGCGGCTGGCCGCGGCAGCCGCGCCCGATCGGCCGGCCGAAGGCGGCGTGCTGTTTCTCGATCAGCCCATCGAGCAGGTGGTGGGCAATGACAAGGCAGCGTTCCTGCGCGCGCGAACGTTTGCCTACGTGGAGCGTCTCGGCGGCAAGGTGATCTACAAGCCGCACTACACGCAGAAAGCGGTGACGCCACCGCCGCGGTGGCGGATGCTCGACGAGGCGCTTGCGGCATTGCCGGCGGAAGAAGTGGTGGCGAAGCTGGGCGTGAACCAGGTGGTCAGCTACTTCACGTCGGCCTTGGCGAATATCGTGGTGGCGTATCCGGACATCGCCTGCCACGCCACGGCGGCGGACGCCGTGCCGATCACCATCGATGGACGTCCGTCGACGCTGGCGGAACTGTTCGAAGGTTTCGGCGTGCGCGTAGTGCGCTTCGACGCTAAGCCGGACTGACACCGCGGCGGCGCTGCCGCCAGATCAGGCCCCACACCAGCAGCACCAGCAGCGCCTGCGTGGACAGCAGCATCGCGGCCGGTCCGGCCAGGCCGAAGCGCGGCATGGTGAGCACCGCCGCGACCGCCATCACGCCCATGCCCAGCGCCTGCACGCCGGTGCGCAGATGGCGGCGCTGGCTGGTGAGCAGGACGTTGCAGCCCAGCGTGTACAAGCCGTACAGCAGCGGCCATGGCGCGAGCCACCAGGCCAGCCGCGTGGCGCCGGCAAAACCCGGCCCGAGCAGCAGCGGCAGCAGATAGCCGGCGGCGAAGGCGCCGAACGCCGCGAGCACACCCCAGGCCACGTTCACGCCGATCAACGTGCGCAGCAGGTGCGGGTTCGAGCCGGATTGTTCGAGATCCGCGCGGAACAGGCGGGGCAGGGCGGCGGCGCCCACCGCGGTGGCGGGCATGGCCAGCACCGCGACCAATCGATAAGCGGAGCCGTAGATGCCGGCGATCTCGCTGCCGGCCAGCTGCAGCACCAGGGTCTTGTCCAGCGAGGTCATGCCGGTATCGGCCAGCCGCATCAGCGAGAACGCGGCGCCTTCGCGCACATCGCGCGGCTGCAGCGCGAAGCGCGCCGGTGCCGGCGCGAGCTTGCGCCGCACCAGCATCACGGCGGTGAGCGCGGCGAGGATCGACGAGGCCGCATGGAAGGGCAGATAGGTGCCGATGCTCGCCGCGCCCGGCATGCACGAAAACGCCGACACCGCGGCGAGATTGCCCAGCGGCACCAGCGAGAACAGCGCGCCGGCCCAGCCCATGCGCTCGTGCGCCTGGAACGCATAGCTGGAGACGATGGTGAGCGGCACGCACAGCAGTTCCGGAATGCCGATGGCGACATACATCGCCAGCGTGCCTTCGCGATGGAACAGCGCGAACGCTGCGCCGATAAACACCAGCAGCAGTCCCGCGCCGGTAAGCAGGGCCATGCCCAGTGCATTCTTCCAGGTGGCGGCGAAGCGTTCCGGGGCGCGCGAGGTGTCCTGCAGCATCAGCACCCCGAAGCCGAAGCCGGTGAGCGTGCCCACCGCCGTGGCAAGGCCCGCCATGCCGGCGAACAGGCCATAGCTGGACGGACCGACCTGGCGCGCCAGCACGATCATCCACAAGGCCTGCCCTGCGACGCGCAGTCCTTGCCAGGCGACCGCCAGGCTGGCATTGCGCGCCAGCACGCTGTGCCGCCATCGCGCGATCAGGCCGGACAGCGGCTTCATGATCGCGGCGCGGGCAAGCGAAGCCTCACGGCGTCTTCGGTCCGCGCTCGGCGAGCTGCTCCAGCGCGGCGATCTGCGCATCGAGCTGGCCGTACTTGTTCAGCCGGCGCAGCGCGTCGATCTGCTGCACCACCAGTTCCAGCTTGCCCTGCGAGGCGTAGATGCGCGCGATATCCAGGCGATACGCTGCTTCGCCCGGCGACTTCTCGACCGCGCGCCGCAGGTATTCCTCGGTCAGCGGGATGTCGTTGAGCAGTTCGCGCGCGAACATTGCATAGGCAGCGAGCAGGCGTCCCGTCGGTGCGGGCTGCGACAGCGCGGCGAGGAAGGCCTGCTGCAGGTTGGCGGGATCGAACATGCAGGAGGTCTGCACGCGGCAGCGCGTGAGCGAGATCAGGCCGGAGATATCTTCCTCGCTGATTGGTTGCACGCGCAGCTTGGCCAGCATGGATTGCCAGATCGCCGCGTCGTCGCCCTGCGCATCGTGGTCGGCCACCATCAGCATGGCCTGTTCGGACAGGGTGGACGAACCCGGGATTGCGGCGGAGCGGCGCAGGTAATGCCAGGCTTTGTCCAGCGCGGGCGAGGCCTGGTAATTGGAGACGACGATCAGCAGGCGGGCGGCTTCGTAGTTGGCGCGTGGCGACTGGTCGCGGCGGTCGGCCTCGATCATGGCCAGGTGCAGCGGATCGGACCACTCCTGCGCACGCAGCAGGGTGAGGCCGGCGAACCACACGATGAGCAGGGCGGCGATGGCGCCGCGCACGATCGGCAGCGCGATCTCGCGCGCGGTGCCGATCAGCAGCGAGAACACCGCCAGCAGCGTGCCGATCGCGGCGAAATAGTTGCGGTGTTCGTAGACCAGTTCCAGCGGAATGATGGTGGCGGTCAGCACGTGCGCGGCGTAGTACCAGGCGATGCCCAGCGACAGCAGCGGACGTTCGCGCCGCTGCCACACCGCCAGCGCCATCAGCGCGAACATCACCACGAAGCCGGCCAGCGTCGCCGGCGGCTGCAGCAGGCCGGTGGAGGCCTTGATCTCGTCGTGATACAGGCTGAGCGAACCCGGCGTCGGCAGCAGGGTCCAGCGCAGGTATTCCATCAGCACCATCGGCTCGGTCAGCAGGCGCGAGCCGAGGGTGAAGGTGCGGTTGGCCCAGGCCTGCGCCGGCAGCACGTGCGGCATCAGCCACACCAGCCCCAGCACCGCCGGCACGAACAGCATCAGCGTGTACAGCAGCCACAGGCTGCGCTGCGGCTTGCCGTCGGCACGGCGCAGGCCGAACAGGATCAGGTCGGCGAGGAAGGCATACAGCGGCAGCAGGACCGAGGATTCCTTCGCCGTCACGCCCAGCACGGTGCCCACGGCGAGATAGGCCGCGGCGCGGACGCAGGCGCTGGTTTCCTGCTTGATGCTGTCCGCTTCGAGCATGCGGCGGCGCTCGCGCAGATAGCCCCACAGGCCGGCCAGCACGAACAGCTGGCACAGGCTTTCCATGCGTTGCACCACGTAGAGCACGGCCTGCAGATTGATCGGCAGCAGCAGCCAGGCGAGGGTGACGGCGAAGGCGAGCCAGCGCGCGCGCGGCTCGTCGACGTCGCCGCGGCTCTTGCGGTTGATCGCGTACAGCCGCAGCAGCTCCACCAGCATGCCGTACAGCAGCGCGCCGTTGAGCAGATGGATGATCAGGTTGGTGACTTTCATCGGCCCCGGCGCGGAGCCGGTGAACAGCCAGTTGGCGGCGAAGGTCAGCGAGGCCAGCGGACGGTGCAGCGCGCTGGCGGGCGAGGACAGCGCGGCATTGATCCAGGCCGTATAGCTGGACTGGGTAACGTGGATGGCGGTGTTGTCGATGATGTTGGGGAAGTCATCGAACACGTAGCCGCCGGTCATGCCGGGGATATAGATCGCCGCGGTCGCCAGCAGGGCGAGGGCGAGCAGCAGCAGGTATTTGTAGCGCGTATCCGTGGGCATGGCTCAATCGCGTGAAGACGGTGATGGCGGGCGGGCCTGCGTGGCGGCGTCGGCGGCGAGGGTGGCCCGCAGGTGCGCCATTTCGTGCTCCCAGTAATGCTGGTGCGCCAGCACCCAGGCATGCAGTTTAGGCATGCCGCGGGACGGCTGGGATGGTGCCGGAAGCGTCCGCCAATAATCCAGGTGCGCCAGGCCTTGCCGGGCGTAGCCGTGGGCGCCGAGCGTGGCGGCCTGTTCGAGCGCGGTGGCGGGGCCGGGTTCTTCCGCCAGGGCATGGTTGAAGGCTTGCAGGGCGGCGTCGGGGTCCTGGCGGGCCAGCTCGAGCATGCCCTGGAGGTGCTGCATGTCCTGGCGGCGGCCAGGGATGACTGACCAGTTGGGGTTGCGGCGGCCGGCGTCGATAAAGCTTTGCGCGGCGTCGAGATCCAGGCCTTCGCAGCTGTGGCTGGCGGCCATGTCGATGGCGGTATTGAGCCAGTCGAAGCCGAGCGTGCCGCCATTTTTTGCGGTGGACAGCGCGCGGCGCAGACCGTCCAGCGCGGCGGGGCTGGCGGGGCCGAAGCGGCATTGCGCGCCGATCAGGTTTACCGGAATCTGCAGATCGTCGGGGTGCGTGGCCATGGCCATGGTCAGGCGCGCCGCCGCCAGGTGGGGCTTGTCATGCTCCATCTGGTACTGCGCAGCTGCCGCCTGGGCGCGGGCCGACGTCGGATTGAAGGCGGCCCAGATCTGTGCCTGGAGATAGCCGTCGCCCCAGATGCCGGCGCGCTGGTAGGTGAGTGTTGCCAGCGCAAACAATATCGCCATGCCGGCGCAACGGCGCAGCCATGGCAGCGGACCCGGCATGCCGAGCGCCACGCCCAGCGGCCAGAACAGCAGCAGCGCGGGCAGGTAGTTGCGGTGCTCGTAGTACAGCTCCAGCGGCAGCCAGGTGCTTTCGAGCAGATGGCCGGCGAAATAGAACAGGATGGCGAGCGAGAGCGCCGGCCAGCGCCTGCGTGTGGCGATCGCGAAGACGATCAGCGCCGCGATCAGCAGTATGCAGGGCAGGGTGGTCCACGGCTGCAGCCAGCCGGTGGATGGAGCGAAGGCATCGGTGAACAGGCCCAGGGTGGAGTCTTTGAGCAGCACCAGCATGCCGAGGTAGTCGCCGAGTGCGCGGGCTTCGGAGAGCAGCCGCTGGCCCATGGTCCAGCTGCGCAGCAGCGGCGTGCCGTGGATATAGCCGGGAATGCCCGCGATCATCCATGCCAGCAGAGCGGCTGAAGGCAGGGCGAGCAGCACGGCGACGCCGAGCTTGAGGCGGCGGCGCGCAGGTTCCGAAGGCATCGGCTGTGCAGGCGCCAGCACCAGCCACTCCACCAGCAGCACCAGCAGCGGAAGCAGAGCGCCGTTGCCTTTGGCCAGCGTGGCAAGCAGGGTGCCGCCGCCGATCGCGAGCAGCATGCCGAGCGTGCCGCGCTTGATATGCCCTTGTTGCAGGGCGCTGCGTGCCTGCATCCAGCCGAGCAGGCCGAGCAGCGTAAACGTCGCCGGCAGCATTGCTTCGCGCTGCACCACATAGAGCGTGGTCGACACCAGCAGCGGATGCAGCAGCCATGCGCCGGCGCCGATCAACGCGGCCACGCGTGCAGGTGTCACGGCCAGCTTGAATTCGCGCCCGAGCCGCGCCAGCGCCAGGTACAGCAGCAGGCCGTTGAGCAGATGGATCAGTACATTGGTGCGCTTGAACGGATACGGCGGTGCCGGCCATTCGCGCGTATCGATCAGGAACGAGGCCAGCGTCAGCGGCCGGCCGGTCGGGTCAGCCGTGCCGGAGGTGAGATAGCGCGCGAGGGTGTCGGCGCGGTGGATCGGTCCGGTGGCACCGATATCCGGCAGGTTGCCGAAATCGTCGAACAGGAAATCGCCGCTCAATCCCGGGCGATAGGCCAGCCACGCCGCGGCGAGCAAGGCGACGAGGGCGAGCAGCGTGGAAAGGCGTTGCAGCCTGGCGGGAGAGTGTCGGCTGGAAATGGGAGCGCTCACGGCAGGCGTAGGGATTCGTTCGTCGCGGACGGCACCCAGCGGTGGCGTCGCAGCTTACAGACAAGCGAAGGGCCGCGCGAGGCGGCCCTTCGACAACACATGCAACAGCGCGCAGCGATTAGTTGCGGCAGCTGGACGGCACGAACTTCGTGTCGACGGTGTTGGCCTTGCACTTCCAGGTGGTGCTGCCGGCGGTGGTGGCGGACGACAGGATCAGGATCTTGCCGTTGATCTTGCTGTTGGCCTTCAGGCCGTACTTGATCTGGATCTGGCCCTGGGTGGTGGTGCCATCGACCGAAACCACGTAGTTGCCGGAGATCGCGGTGGCAACCGGCAGACCAGCGGAGGCCTGGGTGGTCGGGAACACGCCGTAGTTGCTGTAGTACTCGGCCAGCGCGGTCTTGGAAGCGTCGGCCAGGCTCAGGCCTTCAGAAACCTGCGAACGGATGGTGTAGTCCTGGTAGGCCGGGATGGCGATGGCGGCCAGGATGGCGATGATCGCGACCACGATCATCAGTTCGATCAGGGTGAAGCCCTTCTGCACAGTCTTCTTCATGGTGGTTCCTCTGTTTTGGTTAGCTAACCGTAGTGATGCCCCCTGAGCCCCAGTCCCGAATCCCCCTAGGCGGGATTGGTCCCCATAACTTGCGGTCAGGAACGACCAGGAAGCTCGCGGTAGATGGATGCAGCTTGCATGCCATTTTTACCGCGGCGGTATTGCCGCATACAGCCAGGGTCAGGGATTGTGCAAGGCATCACGAATAGTCACAAGCGAAGGTTCTTGGACGATCCGAATGCCTGAAAACGTGATCTCGATAACCTGCGGATTACCAGCCGAAATGGGGCGGAAAGTGACAATTTTTGTCGTTGTCGCCGGCCGCCCCAGTCACTGTGTGATCAACGGCACAGAGAGGGCAGGTAACGGCGGTCGAGCGTGCTCTGGCTGCAGGTCCACGTGATGCTGCCTGCATGAGTGATCGGCGAAAGCACCAGCTGCTGGGTGCGGATAGCGGCATTCGAGCTCGGGCCGTTGTAAGCAACGTGGATCGCGCCGCCGGTAGCGTCAACGCTCGATACGTACCTACCCGTAATCTGCGTAGCTTGCGCTAGGCCTGCGGAGGCATTGCTCGGCGGAAACTGCCCCGTATTAGAGACGTAATCCCAAATGGCCGACTTGGCACCGGCCGAAAGGTTTATGCCTTCAGCCACCTGGGCGCGGATGGCGTAATCCTGGTAGGCCGGAATGGCGATCGCCGCCAGGATGGCGATGATCGCGACCACGATCATCAGTTCGATCAGGGTAAAGCCCTGGGCTGTCGTGCGAGACATGGTAAATCCCCCTGTGGATACACTCCGGGGGTAGCACGTCCCGTACCAATCTTAACGCGCTACGTCTATGTCAGCTGGAGCTGTGATTGCCGTCACGTCGGGCCAGTTTGGACGGCCGTCCGCCGGGCGATCGCCAGGCGGACCAATTGCGAGGCGCCATAGGCGGCCAAGAGTAGTTCGATGCCACGGAACGGGATCGAATAGCGCGGCTCTGCCTGCAGGATCGAATAGACCAGGGTGACGAACGCTGCCATGGCCATGATGACGATCAGTATCGGGTCCGCCTGCCTCCGGTGCAGCCAAGCCGCGATACAGCCGATCAGCATGAACAGCATCAGCACCGGATTGAGCGCATAGCATACCGATACGATCACGCGCAGCGGCAGCTTGTCGTAGAACGGCGAATAAGTCGTGGGATAGACATAGATATCGCCAGCGCCGACACGGATGCTCCAGCCCCACAGCAACGCCGGCTTGCTCAGATACCAGGCGATGTAATGGCCCGGCGCTGCGGACATCCGTTGGGCCATCGAGCTGAGGCCCTGTCCGGGATGTTCCTGGACAAGCCGGATCTCGGAACCCATCAGTCCAAGCTTTTTGGTAGCTTCTGCATCGTGATCCACCGCATAGCGATAGAAGTTGTCGTGATAGTCCGGCCAGGAGCCTTGCACCAGATTCATCGCAGCACGGCTACCGGAGGACGCTCCTCCCACTTGCACGTTGCGGAGTCCCCAGCAAAGCGGCAGCAGCAACGCTGATAGAGCCAAGGTTGCCAGCAGTCGCCTCGGCGCGCGGTTCATCATCCAGAGCAGCAGTGCCAGACACGGCGCAAGTGGAATCGCCATCGCATTGGTGAGTGCAGCCATGCCGAACAGCAGGCCAGTGAGGGCCATCAGCCATCCGCTGCCGCGGCGCAAGGCCACGCTGAGCACGCATAACGCGGCCGCGATCAGAAAGCCGAACAGCGTTTCGGTGAGGGCGAAGCCAGTGATGGTGATGCTGTGCGGCCAGATCGCCATGAGCACGCCAGCGCCGGCAAGCCAGCGCGTCGACAGCCACGTGCGCGCAGCGCTCATTAGCATCATCACCGTAAGCGCGCCAAGCAGCGCTTGTCCGACCAGCAGGTTCAAATACCAGCGGGGAAACTCGCCAAACGCAGCAATCCATGAAGCCAGGAACACCGGATAGCCCGGATCGCGAAAGCCGTCGCTCATCACCTGCGGGGCATCGGTTTTGGCCATTGAGAATACGCCGTGGTGCAGCAGGTTCCAGGCGTAGTAGTAGTACTCGAGTGCATCGCTGCGTATGGGCGTGTTGACCATGGCGTGCGTCACGTAATACCAG
Source organism: Dyella sp. SG609 (assembly GCF_012275375.1). GTDB lineage: Bacteria > Pseudomonadota > Gammaproteobacteria > Xanthomonadales > Rhodanobacteraceae > Dyella_D > Dyella_D marensis. The sequence continues at coordinate 42,930 of NZ_JAAZQJ010000010.1, forward strand.
CGCAACACAAAGGCAAGCAGCCCGATGCCGGCCAGCAGAAGAATCCATGCGCGCGAGGATGCCTGGGTCATGCCCATCGCTGCCTTCATGCCTGTGCCGCCCCTGTCCACACCCTGAGAACCCACGATCCTCAGCGCTCAGCCCCCAAAACGCAAATCACCTCACCCCCAGCATCCACCGCTTGACCACCGGCGTCACAACCAGCGCAACCACGGCAGCCCCCAGCCCCAGCCACACCATCTGCTGGAACAGCGACCCATACTTCGCCGCCGCCACCGCCATGTCGATCTGCCCGTCCGCCGGCACGTCCAGTGCGGCGAGCTTGCCCAGGATCGAGGCCAGCTGTTCGGAGAACGAGGTGCCCAGCCACCACGCGCCCATCATCAGGCCGGCTACCTGCGGCACGGACAGCTCAGTGACGGCCGAGAGGCCGATCGGGGCAAGGGCTACTTCGCCCATCTCGATCAGCAGATAGGCCAGCGCGATCCACCACACGCTGCCGAGCGCGCCGGAAGCCGGGTCCGGGTTGCCCATCAGCAAGGGGATAAAGGCAAGGCCGGCGAAGGCCAGGCCGATCGCGCTCTTGGCGGGCTTCGACGGATTGAGTCCATGGCGTTCCAGGAACGGCCACAGCCACGCGGCAATCGGCGCCAGCAGCACGATAAAGAGCGGGCCCAGGTAGGTGAGCGAGCTGGCCGTCTGCGGCAGCACGATGCAGTCGCGCACGATAAAGACCACGCCCATCAGGGTGAGGCCGCCGAGTAGCAGGCCGGGCAGGCGGCCGCCGCGCAGGCGCAGCGCGAGCGCCACCAGGAAGGGGCTGAGCACCAGGGGCAGGGTGGACCACGGCACCGGGTGGCCTTCGCGGATCACCAGGGCGGGGAACAGGTCCTTGGTCAGCATGCGGTCGTTGAACAGCACCCAGGAGCCGTAGGTCTGCTCGTACAGGGTGAAGAACAGCAGGCACACCGCCACGAAGAACACGCAGGCCAGCATGTGCTGGCGCTGCACCCTGGTGCAGCGCGCGGTGACGTACCAGGCCAGCCAGCCCAGCCACGCCACCATCGTGGCCACCTGCAGCCACAGCACGGCGTTGCCCAGTTGCATCAGCGCCCACAGCGCCGGCAAGGCGAGCGCCGCGCACAGATAGATCGCCCATTCCACCGTCAGCGGGCCGAACAGCCGGCGCCGCAGCGCTGCCGGATCCGGCGGCTCCGCATGGCCCTGCAGGTATTTCTGGCCGGTGAGGAACACTGCCAGGCCCGCCAGCATGCCGATGCCCGCCGCGCCGAAGCCATAGCTCCAGCCATAGCGCTCGCCCAGATAGCCGCAGATCAGCGCCGAGAACAGCGCGCCCACATTGATGCCGGCATAGAACAGCGTGAAACCCGAATCCAGCCGCGGATCGCCGTCCGCATACAGCTTGCCCACCACGGTGGAAATATTCGGCTTGAGAAAACCCACGCCGCTGATGATCAGCGCGAGCGACAGATAGAACACGCTCAGCGCGAACAGGTCGCGATGCACCACGCCATCCGGCCCCACCGTGGCCGCATGTCCTTCCACCGCCATGCCCAGATGCCCCAGGCACAGCAGCACGCCGCCGAGCAGCACCGCCTTGCGCATGCCCAGGTAGCGGTCGGCCAGGATGCCGCCCAGCACCGGCGTGGCGTAGACCAGGCCGCCGTAGGCGCCGAGCACCGACAGGCTTTCCGCGTCGGTAAAGCCGTGGTGCTTGATCAGGTACAGCGCCAGCAGCGCCTTCATTCCGTAGAACGAAAAACGCTCCCACATCTCGGTGAAGAAGCAGACGTACAGGCCCTTGGGATGGCCGAACAGCTCGTCGCGATCGAGCATGGCCGCAAGGGCGGGATGGGTGGATGCCATGGGCGTGCCGGACTGCAAAAACGCCGAGTATAGCGAGCGCGGGCCGCCCGGTGCCCGCTGCAAGTACCCGTCGTGCTGCGTTATTCCTTGCGTCGCGTGGCGGGGCCTCTGTACCGTCTGCGCTTCGTTCCACCGAGGGAATCCTGCCCATGAAGCCCCTGTTTGCCGCGCTGGCCTTGTCGCTGGCGGCGTCCTCCGCCGTCGCGGCCGAAGTCGAGAACCACTCGCCGCATCCGTTCAATATCCGCGACCTGGTGATGATGGACCGCGTCGGCGATCCGCAGCTGTCGCCGGACGGCCGCTACGCGCTGTACACCGTGCGCAGCACCGACTACGCCGCGAACAAGGGCGTCACCGCCATCTACCTGCTGGACCTGCAGCAGGGCGGCAAGCCGCGCAAGCTGGTGGACAAGGGTTCCTCGCCGCGCTGGGCGCCGGATGGCGCGTCGTTCTATTACCTGGCGGCGAAGGACGGCGTGTCGCAGCTGTGGCGCTGGGGTTCCAGCGAATCGAAGGCGGGGCTGTTCGGCAAGACCGCTTCGGCGCCGGCGCAGGTGACGCACACGCCGGTCGACGTCAATGCCTTCGTGCTGTCGCCCGACGGCAAGCAGGCGCTGATGAGCTTCGACGTCTTCACCGACTGCAACGACCTGGCCTGCACCAAGGAGCGGCTCGACGGCCGCGAAGCCGACAAGTCCACCGGCACGGTGTACGACAAGCTGTTCGTGCGCCACTGGGATACCTGGGCCGACGGCCGCCGCGCGCAGCTGTACATCGCGGACCTGGGCAGCGATGAGGCGCCGCGCCTGCTCAGCCGCGGCATCGACGGCGACGTGCCCAGCAAGCCGTTCGGCGGCGACGACGAATTCAGCTTCTCGCCCGACGGCCGCACCGTGTATTTCGATGCGCGCATCGCCGGCAAGACCGAGCCGTGGTCGACCAACTTCGACGTCTACAGCGTGCCGGCCGACGGCTCCGCCGCGCCGAAGAACCTCACCGCCGCGAACCTGGCCTGGGATGCGTTCCCGGTGGCGTCGCCCGACGGCAAGACGCTGTACTACCTGGCCATGAAAGAACCCGGTTTCGAAGCGGACCGCTTCGCCATCACCGCGCTGGACCTGGACAGCGGCCAGAAGCGCGAAGTCGCGCCCGACTGGGACCGCTCGGCCGGCGCGCTGAAGATTTCCGCCGACGGCAAGACGCTGTACGCCGGCGCCGACGACCACGGCCAGCATCCGCTGTTCGCCATCGACGCGGCTACCGGCAAGGTGCGCACCCTGGTCACCGACGGCGCCGTCGGCGGCTATTCGCTGGGCAAGTCCAGGCTGCTGCTGCAGCGCGACGACTTGAAGCATCCGGCCGACCTGTACACCGCCGACCTGCAGGGCAAGGGCCTGAAGCAGGTGACCCGCTACAACGAGCAGCGCCTGAAGAATGCGCAGATGGGCGATGCCGAGTTCTTCACCTTCAAGGGCTGGAACAACGAGCCGGTGCAGGGCTATGTGGTGAAGCCGGCCAATTACAAATCCGGCCGCAAGTATCCGGTGGCCTTCATCATCCATGGCGGCCCGCAGGGCGCCATGGAAAACGCGTGGAGCTATCGCTGGAATCCGCAGACCTATGCGGGCCAGGGTTTCGCCGTGGTCACCATCAACTTCCACGGTTCCACCGGCTACGGCCAGGCGTTTACCGATTCGATCTCGGGTGACTGGGGCGGCAAGCCGCTGGACGACCTGAAGGCCGGCTGGAAGAGCGCGCTGTCGAAGTACAGCTTCCTCGATGGCAACCGTGCCTGCGCGCTGGGTGCGAGCTACGGCGGCTTCATGGTGTATTGGATCGCCGGCGTGTGGAACGAGCCGTGGAAGTGCCTGGTCGACCACGATGGCGTGTTCGATACGCGCTCGATGTACTACGCCACCGAAGAACTCTGGTTCGAGGAGAAGGAAAACGGCGGCACGGCCTACGACCATCCGGAGAACTACGAGAAGTTCAATCCGCTGAACCACGTGAAGGATTGGCGCGTGCCGATGCTGGTGGTGCACGGCGGCAAGGACTTCCGCATTCCGGATACGCAGGGCCTGGGCGCGTTCACCGCGATGCAGCGCCGCGGCATTCCCAGCCAGTTCCTGCACTTCCCCGACGAGAACCACTGGGTGCTGAAGCCGCAGAACAGCGTGCAGTGGCACGAGACGGTCAACGCCTGGCTGAAGCAATGGACGGCGCCATCTAAATAATGCGGCGCAGGTTGGGGTGAGCCGCAGGCGAACCCCAACCTGCGCTTCGTCGACACCTGCGTTGGGGCTCGCCTCTGGCTCACCCCAGCCTACGGCGGTCGTGATCGGCAGTTACAGCCAGCGCGACCGCTTCAGCCACGCATAGATGCCGGCCACCACGCCGATCACCAGGCAGATCATCGCCGGATATGCCCAGGTCTGCTCCAGCTCCGGCATATGGTGGAAGTTCATGCCGTACCAGCTGGTGATCAGGGTGGGCGCGGCCAGCATCGCGGCCCAGCCGGCCAGCTTCTTCATCACTTCGTTCTGGTTGAAGGTGACCAGCGAGAGGTTGATGTTGATCGCCGCGGCGAGCATTTCGCGCATGGCGCTGATCGACTCGTTGACGCGGAACACGTGGTCGTACACGTCGCGGAAATACGCGCGCAGCTCGTCCTGGATCAGGTGCGGATGCATGCGCACGAGCTGGCTGATGATGTCTTGCAGCGGTGCCACCGCCAGGCGCAGGGTCATCAGGTCGCGCTGCATGTCGTACAGGCGGCGCACGGTGCGGCGCTTGAAGGTGTCGCCGAAGATGTCTTTTTCCAGCTCCTGCAGCTCTTCCTTGAACTCGCGCACGATCGGCAGCAGGTTGTCGACGATGAAGTCGAGCACGCCGTACAGGCCATAGCTGGGGCCCAGCGCCAGCAGGTCCGGCGTGTGCTCGCAGGCGCGGCGCGCCGGTGCGTAGGAGAGCGAGGCGCCGTGGCGCACCGTCAACAGGTAGCGCGCGCCGAGGAAGATATGCGTTTCGCCGAAGGCGATGTGCCCGTTCACCAGCTGCGCGGTCTGCACCACGATGAAGAGCGACTCGCCATAGGCCTCGATCTTGGTGCGCTGGTGCGCCGCCTGGGCGTCCTCGATCGCAAGATCGTGCAGGTCGAATTCTTCCTGCAGCTTCAGCAGCAGCGACTCGTCGGGCTCGTGCAGGCCGACCCAGACGAAGGTGTCCGGCTGCTTCAGCACGTCGCTGATCGCATCCAGGGTAACGTCACCGATGCGCTTGCCGTCGCGGGTGTTGTAGGCGACGCAGTTCACCACCATGGCGGGTTTGGCGTCGTCGGGCGCAGGGGCGGGGCGGGGACTCAGAGTCATGGCGCGCATGATGCCCAGGGCCTCACGCACGGTTCAATAGCAAGTTCCTGCGGTTCAGCGCAGGCGGCGCAGCCCGCGCCGCAGGCTCCACGACAGCGCCAGCCAGCATGGGATCGCGAACAGCAGCCAGGGCTGGTTCTGCTGCACGGTGCCGGGCCACGCGTGCAGGCCCAGTGCCACGGCGAGCGCGATCAGTTGCAGCAGGATGACGCGGTCCGCCAGGCGCGACGCCGCCAGCCCGCGGCGCGCGCGCCACAGCGAAGGCAGCAGCACGAAGGCCAGCGGATTGAACAGCAGCAGGTTGGCGTTGGCCCAGGCGGAGTGGTGCGTGGTGAGCGTCCACAGCACCAGCAGCAACAGGCCGACGATGCCGGCCGCGACCAGGTAGAGCGTGCCGAGCAGCGCAAGGCCGGTCGGCCACCGGCGCGCGGCGAGGATCAGCAGCACGGCGAAGGCGAGGCCCGCGATGGCGAGCGGCATGCGCAGGTCGGGTGCGTGTTCCGGTGGCACGTCGAGCCGGTTCGGCGACACCAGCGTGCTGTCGCCCGCGAGCTTGCGCGTGCCGCCGGCGCCGTCGTCCATCTTCACTGCAGCGAGTTCGCGCTCCAGCACCATCGGCAGGAAGCTTTCCTGCCATGCGGTGAGCGGTTGATCGGCATAGGGGCCAAGACCCAGATCGAGGATCAGCATCAGCCACGGCTGCGCGCTCATCAGGCGCGCGGTCTGCTGGCGGTAGGTCATCAGGCCGGCGCGCGACTGCAGCTGCTTGCGGATCACACCGCCGAGCGCGCGGTCCAGCGCGTCGCGCACGCGGGTGGTGCAGTTGTCGGCGTAGTAGTCGTAGTCGTAGCGCGCGTTTTCGGGGCGCAGGTTCCACAGCAGGAAGTCGCGCAAGGCGGCGGCCTGGTCCGGCGTCAGCGCCAGCGGCTGGCGCGTCACCGAGCGGCCGGATTCGATGTAGTAGCGCTGGTCCTGCGCCGTGTACGCGGCATCCATCAGGTAATGCATGCGGCCGCGCGCGAAGTTGAGCAGGAAGCCGCTTTCGTCGAAGTCGAACACGCCGTAGTTGAAGTCGACCGATTCGCCGCTGACGGTGTCGCGCAGCTGGATGGCGTCGTGGCCGAAGCGCTCCCAATAGGTTTCGCCGGGGCCGTAGGTGATCAGCGAGACTTCGAGGTTCGCGCCCGGCGCATTGGCCACGCTCGCCCGAGCCTGGGCGAACGCAGCCCCCAGCAGTGCAAACAACAGGAGGGTGCGAGCGATCAGGCTCATCGGCGGGCGTTTCCTAAAGGGTGAAGAACGGCTCAGCCTTCGGCGAGGCGGGTGACGCGGAACTGCTGCACGCGGCGGTCGTCCGCCTCGGTGACGAGGAACAGATAGCCGCCGATGGCGACTTCCTCGCCCACTTCCGGCAGGTGGCCGAACTCGGAGGTGGCCATGCCGCCGACCGTGTCGAACTCCTCGTCGGAGAACGCGGCGCCGGCCTGCTCGTTGAAGTCGGCGATCGGCGTCAGCGCGCTGACCAGCCAGCCGCCGCCGGCCTGCTCGTGCATCAGCTGGGGTTCTTCCTCGTCGTCGTGCTCGTCGTCGATCTCGCCGACGATCTGCTCCAGCACGTCCTCGATGGTGATCAGGCCGGCGACGCCGCCGTACTCGTCCACCACCAGGGCCATGTGGTTGCGCGTGTGGCGGAACTCCGCCAGCAGCACGTTCAGGCGCATCGCCTCGGGGATCAGCACCGCCGGGCGCAGCACCGTGGCCAGGCTGAAATCGCGGCCGTCGCCGACGAACTTCAGCAGATCTTTGGCCAGCAGGATGCCGAGGATCTCGTCCTTGTCCTCGCCGTGCACGGGGAAGCGAGAGTGGCCGGATTCGACCACGATGGCGAGGATCTCGCTCAACGGGGCTTCGGCGGAGACCATCACGATCTGCGCGCGCGGCACCATCACGTCGTCGACGCTCAGCTCGGTGACCTTGATCGCGCCCTCGACCATGGTGAGGGTGTCGTTGGACATCAGGCCGTTGGCCTGGGCCGAGCGCAGCTCTTCAATCAGCTCTTCGCGATTGCGCGGCTCGCCGGAAAACAGATGGCCCAGTCGATCCCACCATTTGCGGTGGGCCGGGCCGCTGGTACTGCCAGGGTCCTCGTTCATTACGCTTGCGGGTGTGCCCATTGCCAGGGCGGAATGGCGAGTCTAGCCCAAAACTTGTGACGATTCAGGGCGCAAGCCACGCCCGCGCGAGCTTCAGGCGTACGGGTCGGCGATGCCCAGGCCGGCCAGGATGCGGGTTTCCAGGGCTTCCATGGCCTCGGCCTCGGCATCTTCGAGGTGGTCGTAGCCGAGCAGGTGCAGCACCCCGTGCACCGTCATGTGGGCCCAGTGGTCGCGCGGCGCCTTGCCCTGTTCGGCGGCCTCGCGGGCCACCACGGGGGCGCAGATGGCGAGGTCGCCGATCAGCGGCAGGGCCACGCCGGGCGGCAGTTCGGCGGGGAAGGACAGCACGTTGGTGGCGTAGTCCTTGCCGCGGTAGTCGCGGTTGAGGGCGCGTCCTTCCTTGGCGTCCACGATGCGGATGGACAGCTCGGTCGCCTTGCGCCGCTTCGCTCCGCGCAGCGCCGCTTCCACCCAGCGGCGGAAGCTGGCGGGGGCGGGCACGCCGGCACGCGGCGCGGCGTAGCCCACCGACAGCGCCAGGTTCGACGCGGCGGCAGCGCTCACCGGGTCTCCTCGGGCTTCTGCTCGAAGGCCTCGTAGGCACGCACGATCTTCGCCACCAGCGGATGGCGCACCACGTCGCGCGAGGTGAAGAAGGTGAAGCTGATGCCGTCCACGCCGCGCAGCACCTCGATCGCATGGCGCAGGCCCGAGCGCACGTTGCGCGGCAGGTCGACCTGGCTGACGTCGCCGGTGATCACCGCCACCGAGCCGAAGCCGATGCGGGTGAGGAACATCTTCATCTGCTCGACCGTGGTGTTCTGGGCCTCGTCCAGGATCACGTACGAATCGTTGAGCGTGCGGCCGCGCATATAGGCCAGCGGCGCGATCTCGATCACGTTGCGCTCGATCAGCTTGGCCACCTTCTCGAAGCCGAGCATTTCGTACAGCGCGTCGTACAGCGGGCGCAGATACGGGTCCACCTTCTGCGAGAGATCGCCCGGCAGGAAGCCCAGCTTTTCACCGGCTTCCACCGCGGGGCGCACCAGCAGCAGGCGCTGCACGCGGTTCGCTTCCAGCGCTTCCACCGCGCTGGCCACGGCCAGGTAGGTCTTGCCGGTGCCGGCCGGGCCTACGCCGAAGCTGATGTCGTGGGTGGTGATGGCGTGCAGGTAGCGCGCCTGGTTCGGGCCGCGGCCCTTGATCACGCCGCGCTTGACCTTGATCACCACTTCCTGCGCGCCTTCGGCCGCTTCGGCGGTGAGCGCGTCGATGCCGGATTCGGCCAGGTGCAGGTTGATGCGCGCGCCGGTGAGGGCTTCCTGCTCGGTGGCGGCGTACAGCGCGCGCAGCACTTTTTCCGCCGCGCGCGCGGCGGCGTCCTCGCCGATCACCTGGAACAGCGTGCCGCGGTGGTCGATTTCCACGCCCAGGCGCAGCTCGATCTGGCGCAGGTGTTCGTCGAAGGGACCGCAGAGGTTGGCGAGGCGGGCGTTGTCTTCGGGGTCTAGCGCGAAGTCGCGCTGATTGAGCTCAGTCATAGGCGCGCGAGATTAGCGCGGGGGCGGCATCAGGGCTACCCGGACGAAGCGGCCGGCATGGCCGCGCTTGCCAATAATTAATTGTTTAATTAATTTACGCGGCATGGCTAGAACCAAGCCCCCCGCCAAGCCCCGCCGTCCCGCCGGCCGTCCCGCCAGGGAAGACCGCGACCTGCGCGCGCACCTGCTCGATGTCGCCCTGGCGCGGTTCGCCCGCGACGGCATCGGCGCCACGCCGCTGCGCGCGATCGCCACCGAGGCCGGCGTGACGCCGGCCATGCTGCATTACTACTTCGGCGACAAGGAGCAGTTGAAGCAGGCGGTGATCGACGAGCGCCTGCTGCCCGCGCTGGCGCCGATGCGCGACCGCCTGGCGCAGGCGGACAGCGAGCCGGCGGCGCTGGCCGGCCTGTTCGTGCGCGGCATCGGCGAGGTGGTGGCGAGCCATCCCTGGCTGCCGCCGCTGTGGGTGCGCGAGGTGCTGTGCGAGGGCGGCGAGCTGCGCGAGGTGCTGTTCCATCACCTGCTGCCGAACCTGCCGCGGCTGCTGGCGCAGCGCTTCGCCGCGGCGAAGCAGGCCGGCACGCTCAATCCCGCGCTGGACCCGCGCCTGCTGGTGGTGTCGCTGGTGGGACTCACGCTGTTTCCCGCTGCCGGTGCGCCGATCTGGCGGCGCGTGTTCGAGGCCGACGATCTCGACCAGCAGGCCCTGGTCAACCACACCCTGGCCCTGCTGGAAGGCGGCCTGGGCGTACCGCCGTCCGGAGCTTCACGATGAGCCGATACCTGTTCGCCCTCATGCTGGCCTGCACGCTCGCCGCCTGCGGCAAGGCGCCGCCGCAGGCGCTGGGCACGCTGGAATACGACCGCATCGGCATGCCCGCACCCGCCGCGGAACGCGTGGTGGCGCTCAAGGTGCGCGAAGGCGAACAGGTAGCGGCGGGACAGCCGCTGCTCGAACTCGACCCCACCCACACCCAGGCCGACCTCGCCGCGGCCGAAGCGCAGGCGCGGCAGCAGCAGGCGAACCTGCTGGAACTGCGCGTGGGCCCGCGCCAGGAAGACATCGCCAAGGCGCGCGCCGACCTGGCCGCCGCCGAGGCGCAGGCCCGCGATGCACGTGCCTACTACCAGCGCCTGCTGCCGCTGCAGAAGGACAACTACGCGGCCGCCGCCGATATCGATCGCGCACGCGCCGCCGCGGGCAACGCCGATGGCCAGGCCGCTGCCGCGAAGGCCTCGCTCGACACGCTGCTGCACGGCACGCGTCCCGAGCAGGTTGCGCAGGGTGAAGCCGCGCTTGCCGCGGCGCAGGCGCAGGCCGCGGCGCAGAAGGTGCTGCTGGGCAAGCTGGCATTGGTGGCGCCGCGTGCGGGCCGCATCGACAGCCTGCCGTACAAGCTCGGCGACCAGGCGCCCGTGGGCGCGCCGCTGGTGGTGCTGCTTGCCGGCGATGCACCGTATGCACGCATCTATCTGCAGGAACCGCAGCGCGCACGCATGCGCGTGGGCGACACGGTGCGCGTACACGTCGACGGCCGCGACAAGGTCTACCAGGGCAAGGTCCGCCTGATCCGCAGCGAGCCGGAGTTCACGCCGTACTACGCGCTGATCGGCGAGGACGCGGCACGCCTCAGCTATCTGTCCGAAGTGGCGCTTGGGCCGGATGCGGCGGACCTGCCGGTCGGCATGCCGGTGCGTGTCGATTATCCCGAGGCGAAGCCGTGAGCACCGGGAACGGCAACGGCGAGTTCGCCATCCGTGCGCGCGGCCTCACCAAGCGCTTCGGCGATTTCACCGCGGTCGATCACGTCGATCTGGAAGTGCCGGCGCGGCATGTCTACGGTTTCCTCGGCCCGAACGGCTCCGGCAAGTCCACCACCATCCGCATGCTGTGCGGCCTGCTTACGCCCAGCGACGGCGAGATCGACGTGCTCGGCTTGAGCGTGCCGCGCGAAGCGGAAGCGCTGCGCAAGCGCATCGGCTACATGACGCAGAAGTTCTCGCTGTTCGACGACCTGGGCGTGCGCGAGAACCTGGAATTCATGGCGGCGGTGCAGGGCGTGCCGAAGGCGCGCACCGCCAGGCGCATCGACGAGCTGATCGAGCAATACCACTTCGGCGATCGCCAGAAACAACTGGCCGGCACCATGAGCGGCGGCCAGAAACAGCGCCTGGCGCTGGCCTGCGCGGTGATCCACGATCCGGAGCTGCTGTTCCTCGACGAGCCGACCAGCGCGGTGGATCCGGAATCGCGCCGCGATTTCTGGGAAAAGCTTTTTGAGCTGACCGACGCCGGCACCACCATGCTGGTCTCCACCCACCTGATGGACGAAGCCGAGCGCTGCCACCGCCTGGCCGTGCTCGACCGCGGCGTGCTGGTGGCCGACGGCACGCCGGCGGAGCTGACGGACCGGCTGCAAGGCCGCACCTTCGTCGTCGCCAGCGCGCAGCCGCGGCGTGCGCAGCAGCCGCTGGCGGAGGCGAAGGACGTGCTCGGCGTGGCCCAGGTGGGCAACGAGCTGCGCGTGATCGTGCGCGAAGGCCTGGCCGATGGCGACGAAGCGCTGGCGCGCCTGCATCAGGTGCTGGCCGAACGCGATCCGCAGGCGCGCATCGAAGCGGTCAAGCCGAATCTCGAAGACGTGTTCGTGGCGGTGACGCGCCAGCAGCGTCCGGGCCAGGAGCGCGCCGCATGAGCTGGCGGCGGCTATGGGCGATCGTGCTGAAGGAGCTGCGGCAGATGAGCCGCGACCGCATCACGCTGGCCATGATCGTCGGCATTCCGGTGATCCAGCTGGTGCTGTTCGGCTATGCGATCAATACCAATCTGCGCGGCCTCGATGCCGGCATCGTCGACCAGGCCAACAGCGCCGGCTCGCGCGCGCTGGTGATGGACATGCTGGCCACCGGTGTGATCGCGCCGGTGGCGCATGCCGATACGCCCGAAGCATTGGTGGCTATGCTGCGCCGTGGCGAAATCAGCATCGGCCTGGTGCTGCCGCCGGATTTCGAGCGCCGCCGCTACGATGGCCGGCAGGTGGCGCAGATCATGGTCGACGGCAGCGACAACGTGGTGCAGAGCGCCGCGGCGCAGCTGGCGCAGGTGCCGGTCGACAGCTCCGTGCCCGATACGCGCGCGCCGCTGGTCAGCACGCCGGCGGCGGGGCCGATCAGCATCGTCAGTTTCTATAACCCGCAGCGGCGCTCGGCGGTGAACATCGTGCCGGGGCTGATCGGGGTGATCCTGACCATGACCATGGTGCTGTTCACCGGCATCGCGATCGTGCGCGAACGCGAGCGCGGCAATATGGAATTGCTGATCGCCACGCCGCTGACCAGCGCCGAGCTGATGGTGGGCAAGGTGCTGCCGTATATCGGCATCGGCCTGCTGCAGGTCACGGTGATCCTGGCCTTGGGGCGCTGGCTGTTCACCGTGCCGATCCACGGCAGCCTGCTGGACGTCTATCTCGCGGCGGGTTTGCTGATCCTGGCCAATCTCACCATGGGCCTGCTGATCTCCACTCGCGCGCAATCGCAGTTCCAGGCGATGCAGATGACCTTCTTCGTGTTCCTGCCGTCGATCCTGCTGTCGGGCTTCATGTTCCCGTTCGCCGGCATGCCGCAGGTGGCGCAGTGGCTGGCGGAGATCCTGCCGCTGACGCATTTCCTGCGGCTGATCCGCGGCATCATGCTGCGCGGGGCGGGCCTGTGGGAGTTGTGGCGCGAGGTGGCGGCGCTGGCGGCGTTCACCGCCGTGATGATGACGGCGGCGATCCTGCGGTTCCGCAAGCGGCTGGATTGAAGGGTAGGTTGGGGTGAGCCGCAGGCGAACCCCAACGGTGCGATGCGTTCGAGTGTCGCGATGTCGGGGTTCGCCTGCGGCTCACCCCAACCTGCGTCATGCGGTGTGCACGCGGCCGCGCAGCGAATTGGCCATGGCTTCGGTGATCACCACGTCGATGAACTGGCCGATCATGCGCGCGTGGCCCGGGAAGTTCACGAAGCGCATGTTCTCGGTGCGGCCGGTGAATTCGTTCGGGTCCTTCTTGCTGGGCTTTTCCACCAGCACGCGCTGCACGCTGCCGACCATGGCCTGGTTGATCTGCCGCGCATTGGCATTGATCGCCGCCTGCAGCCGCTCCAGGCGCTGGTGCTTGACCGCCATCGGCGTGTCGTCGGCCAGGTTGGCGGCCGGCGTGCCGGGGCGCGAGGAGAAGATGAAGGAGAAGCTCTGGTCGAAGCCGATGTCTTCGATCAGCTTCATGGTCTTGTCGAAATCCTCGTCGGTCTCGCCGGGGAAGCCGACGATGAAGTCCGAGGAGATGCAGATGTCCGGGCGCACCGCGCGCAGCTTGCGGATCTTCTGCTTGAACTCCAGCGCCGTGTAGCCGCGCTTCATGGCGGCCAGGATGCGGTCGGAGCCGGCCTGCACCGGCAGGTGCAGGAAGTTGGCCAGCTGCGGCACGTTGGCGTAGGCCTCGACCAGCGAGTCGGAGAATTCCAGCGGATGCGAGGTGGTGAAGCGGATGCGGCCGATGCCTTCGATCTGCGCGATGGCGTGGATCAGCACGGCGAGGTCCGCAGTGCCGCCGTCGTGGGTGGCGCCGCGGTAGGCATTGACGTTCTGGCCCAGCAGGTTCACCTCGCGCACGCCCTGCGCGGCGAGCTGGGCCACTTCGACTACCACGTCGTCGAACGGGCGGCTGATCTCCTCGCCGCGGGTGTAGGGCACCACGCAGTAGGAGCAGTACTTGGAGCAGCCTTCCATGATCGAGACGAAGGCGGTGGGGCCTTCGGCGCGCGGTTCCGGCAGGCGGTCGAACTTCTCGATCTCGGGGAAGCTGATGTCCACCTGCGGCTTGCCGGTGGCGCGCTTGGCCTCGATCAGCTCGGGCAGGCGGTGCAGGGTCTGAGGGCCGAACACCAGGTCCACGAACGGGGCGCGCTTGATGATGGCCTCGCCTTCCTGCGAGGCGACGCAGCCGCCCACGCCGATCAGCACGGGCTTGCCGCCCTGCTTGTGCGCCTTCCAGCGGCCCAGCTGGCTGAAGACCTTTTCCTGCGCCTTTTCGCGGATCGAGCAGGTGTTGACCAGGATGACGTCGGCTTCGGATTCGTCCTGGGTCAGCTCCAGGCCATGCGATGCCTTGAGCACGTCGGCCATCTTGGCCGAGTCGTACTCGTTCATCTGGCAGCCGTGGGTCTTGATGAAAAGCTTGCCGCTCATGGCGCTGGTACCGGTGTAAGGAGGGGCGCTGGGCGCCGAACCGCACAGTTTACGCGCCCGCCGCCGGGCATGCCAGCGAAGGGCCAGTGCGATCAGGGACTTGCGTGAATCCCTGGGGCAGGCCGCACGGGGAGTTTGGCGCGGCGCACGAAACGGCGAGCCGGCGCTTGGCTTGGGTTCTGCCCGGGGGCACACTGCGCGCCATGTCTGATGCCGAGCGACAAGGGGAAAGCTTCGGCTCGTCTTCGCGGGCTTTCCGTATGGCCCCGGCCTTGAGCCGGGCCGCGGCCGCGTGCGCGCTGCTGGGCGGGCTGCTGTGGCTGGCGCCGGTGCAGGCGGGTTCGCTGTACCGTTGCACCGGTTCGTCGGGCGAGACCGTCTACAGCAACAGCGTCCAGGGCTACCAGGGCTGCCAGAAGATCGCCACCGTGGCCGACGTCGCGCCGCGCGCGGCCAGGCCGAAGGCTGCCGCGCCCAAGCCGGTGACGCCCGCCCCTCCGGTGAGTTCGCTGGCCTGGGTGCAAGGCGCGGTGCAGACCTCGGCGAAGGTGGTGCCCGAGCCCTCCCTGGTCGGCGTGCACGGCGACGTGGCCACCTCGGGCCATGCGCTGCCGCCGGCGTCCGCGGCGGCCAAGGGCGAGCCGGGGCAGTGGACGTACAGCGAATCGAAGACTGCCGGCGACACGGTGGCGGCGGCCGCGCCGGCGGCCCCCGAAGGCGACCGCGTGCTGCGCGGCGCGGTGTACCGCGTGACGCGCCCGGACGGCACCGTCGAATACACCAATATGAAGCCGGCCGGCCCTGGCACGCACGCCGTGACCATGCTGTTCACCTATATCTCCACCTGCGTGGCCTGCAACCTGCACTCGCCGATCCGCTGGAACAGCGTGGAGCTCAACCTCACCGCCTATGCGGACACCATCCGCCTGGCCAGCAGCGAGTTCGGCCTGGACGAGGCTTTCCTGCGCGCGATCATCCACGCCGAAAGCGCCTACAACCCGCGCGCGCTGTCGCTCAAGGGCGCGCAGGGCCTGATGCAGCTGATGCCGGCCACGGCCAGCGACATGGGCGTGCGCGACGCCTTCGACGCGGACCAGAACATCCGCGGCGGCGCGCGCTATCTCTCCCTGCTGCTGAAGAACTTCAACGGCGACGAACGCCTTGCCGCCGCCGCGTACAACGCCGGCCCCGGCGCGGTGCAGCGCTACAGCGGCGTGCCGCCGTACGCGGAAACGCAGGTCTACGTGGAACGCGTGGGCACCTTGCGCAAGCGCTACGGCGCGGTGGTGCGTCCGCCGGTGGCCACGGCGCAGGCCACGGGGCCGGGACGCGGCTGAGCGCTCAGCTGTCGAGCGAGGCGGTGGCCGTCAGCGGCGGCCGCTGCGCCGGCGTCACTTCGGTATGGAACGGCGTGCCGTTGCGCAATCCCGACACCTCCACTTTGCTGCCCGGCGGCAGCGCCGCCTCGCGCCGGCGCAGGTCGGCCGGGTCGACGATGTCGTCCTTGCCGATGCGCAGCAGGATGTCGTGCGGCTGGATGCCGGCCTGCGCGGCGGGGCCGCCGGGATAGACGTCGCTCACCTGCGCGCCGCGCGCCGCGGCGGGCAGGCCGCTGTCGGCGGCCACCGGCACGAAGCTGTAGTCGGCGCCGAGCCAGCCGCGCACCACATGGCCGGTGTCGATGATCTGCTCCAGCACCTTGCGCGCGCTGCTGGCGGGGATGGCGAAGCTGATGCCTTCGGCATTGGCGGCCTTGCCGATCAGCAGCGTATTGATGCCGACCAGCTCGCCGTCGGTATTGACCAGCGCGCCGCCGGAGTTGCCCAGGTTGATCGCCGCGTCGGTCTGGATGAAGTCTTCCGGACTGGAGCTGCTCAGCTGGCGGCCGATCGCGCTGATGATGCCCATGGTCACGGTCTGGTTGAGGCCGAGCGGGTTGCCGATGGCCAGCACCACGTCGCCGGTGCGCGCGGGGTGCTCGTCGGCGAAGGGGATGACGGGCGGGTTCGATACGTCGATCTTCAGCACGGCAAGGTCGGTCTCGGCATCCGCGCCGACCAGTTGGGCCTTGGCCACGCGGCCGTCGTAGAGCAGCACCTGGATGTCGTCGGCCTTGGCGATCACATGATTGTTGGTGAGCACATAGCCCTGGCCGCTGACGATCACGCCCGAGCCCAGGCTCTGCTCGCGCCGCTTGTAGATGGCGGGGCGGCCGCCGAACAGGCGCTGCAGCACCGGGTCGGAGTACATCTGCACGCCCTGCTCGGTGACCATCTTGTTTGCGTAGATATTGACCACCGAGGGCGCGGCCCTGGCCACCGCGTCGGCGTAGGAGACCGGTCCGCGCGAACGCCCGCGAATGGTCGGGGCCGACGCGCCGGAACTCGGCGCCTGCGCGCTGTGCAGGCCCACGCCGGCACGCAGCCGGTCGCCCACGCCGGGCCACACCAGGCCGATGACGAAGGCGACCGCCAGCCCCAGGACGACGAATCGGGCGATGAAGGCTAGCGTGCCGACGGCTTGTTTCATGCGGGAGGAGGGCCTTGGCGAAACGCTGGACGGTGGACGGGAGGAGGGGACGGAAAGCGCGCCCGGATCGACGCCGACGCCAGTCCGGTTTTATTGTACGTGGCAGGGGCTGACGCTACACTAACGCGATTTTTGCGACCCCCAAAGTCGCACCTCAATGGCATAAGTACCGGAGAGCCTGATGGCGAACGAAGTCGTCGATCATGGCCGCCGACGGTTCCTCACTGCGACCACGGCTGTGGTCGGTGGTGTAGGAGTCATCGCGGCAGCCGTGCCCTTCATCAAGTCGTGGGAACCGAGCGCTCGCGCCAAATCCGCCGGTGCCCCCGTCACGGTCGACATCAGCAAGATCGAGGCGGGCCAGAAGGTCACTTATCCGTGGCGCGGCCTTCCGGTCTTCGTGGTCAATCGCACCAAGGAGCAGCTGGACGCCCTGCCCAGGCAGGACGGCCGCCTGGTGGACGCCAAGTCCGACGGCAGCTCCGCCGAGCAGCAGCCCAAGTACGCGCAGAACGGCACCCGCTCGATCAAGCCCGAGTGGCTGGTGATGGTGGCGCTGTGCACCCACCTCGGCTGCGTGCCCGACTTCGTCCCGGTGATGAAGCCCGAGCCGTTCGATCCGGAGTGGAAGGGCGGCTTCTACTGCCCCTGCCACAAGTCGCGCTACGACCTGGCCGGCCGCGTCTACGCCGGCGTGCCGGCGCCGAAGAACATGCTGATTCCCCCGTACCACTTCGTGGATGACACGCACATCCAGATCGGCGTGGACCCGAAGGAGGCCGGCTGATGGCTACTGTGTTCTCGCGCATCGGCGATTGGGTCAATGAGCGCGCGCCGAATCTGGCGCCGACCTATCGCAAGCACATGACCGAGTACTACGCGCCGAAGAATTTCAATCTTTGGTACTACTTCGGTTCGCTCGCCCTGCTGGTGCTGGTCAACCAGATCGTCACCGGCATCTTCCTCACCATGAACTACAAGACCAGCGCGGCGGAAGCCTTCGCCTCGGTCGAGTACATCATGCGCGACGTGGAATGGGGCTGGCTGATCCGCTACATGCACTCCACCGGCGCCTCGCTGTTCTTCGTGGTGGTGTTCCTGCACATGTTCCGCGGCCTGATGTACGGCTCGTACCAGAAGCCGCGCGAGCTGGTGTGGCTGCTGGGCATGCTGATCTTCCTGGTGCTGATGGCCGAGGCCTTCATGGGCTACGTGCTGCCGTGGGGCAACATGTCGTTCTGGGGCGCCAAGGTGATCATCTCGCTGTTCGGCACCATCCCCGTGGTCGGCAACTCCCTGGTGGAGTGGATCATGGGCGACTACCTGCCGGCGGACGCCACGCTCAACCGCTTCTTCGCGCTGCACGTGATCGCGCTGCCGCTGGTGCTGCTGCTGCTGGTGGTGCTGCATTTGGCCGCGCTGCACGAGGTGGGCTCCAACAATCCGGACGGCGTCGACGTCAAGCATGGCCCGAAGGGCAACCGCTGGGACGCCAACAAGCCGGCCGACGCCATTCCCTTCCATCCGTACTACACGGTGAAGGACCTGGTCGGCGTGGGCTTCTTCCTGATCATCGCGGCCTTCATCATCTTCTTCGCGCCGACCTTCGGCGGCTGGTTCCTCGAGCACGACAACTTCGTGCCGGCGAACAACCTGGTGACGCCGACCCACATCAAGCCGGTGTGGTACTTCACGCCCTTCTACGCGATCCTGCGCATGATCCCGTCGCTGTTCAGCACCGCCATCTGGGGCGTGCTGGGCATGTTCGGCGCGATCGTGCTGCTGTTCCTGCTGCCGTGGATCGATGCCGGCAAGGTGCGCTCGATCCGCTACCGCGGCACCGGCTTCAAGGTGGCGCTGGGCCTGTTCGTGCTGTCCTTCATCGCGCTGGGCGCGGTGGGCGCGGGCGTGGTGGCCGAGGTGATCCCGGCCTGGTTCGGCAATGTCGACGTGACGTTCTGGGAGAACTCGTTCGGCCGCCTGTGGACCATCGTCTACTTCGGCTTCTTCGTGTTCATGTGGGTCTACACGCGCGGCGGCCGCGAGAAGACCAAGCCGGTCCCGGAGCGGGTGGTGTATGACCATGACTAAGCGGCAATCCCTGATGATGCGCACTCTCTCGTCGATCGCCCTTGCCGCCGGCCTCCTGCTGGGCAGCACCACCTCGGCCGTGGCCTCGGAAGAGGGCGGCCTGCCCTCGGCCGGCACCAACGTGCACGACCAGGCGGCGCTGCAGCGCGGCGCCAAGCTGTTCTTCAACTACTGCGTCGGCTGCCACTCGCTGAAGTTCGTGCGCTACTCGCGCATCGCCCAGGACCTGGGCCTGAGCGAGCAGGACGTGATGGGCAACCTCAACATGACCGGC
This sequence comes from Dyella sp. SG609, assembly GCF_012275375.1. Taxonomy (GTDB): domain Bacteria; phylum Pseudomonadota; class Gammaproteobacteria; order Xanthomonadales; family Rhodanobacteraceae; genus Dyella_D; species Dyella_D marensis. Next base: position 62,006 of record NZ_JAAZQJ010000010.1, read on the forward strand.
GCGAAGTTCGGCGATCCGGTGATCTCGCACATGCCCGAGGATTCGGCCGCCACCTTCTTCGGCAAGGCGCCGCCGGATCTCTCGCTGGAAGTGCGCGCCAAGGGCGCCGACTGGGTGTACGGCTACCTCAACTCCTTCTACCTGGACCCGACCCGTCCGGTGGGCTGGAACAACACGGTGTTCCCGAACGCCTCCATGCCCAATCCGCTGTGGGAACTGCAGGGCCTGCAGACCGCGGTGATGCACAAGGTCGACGGTGAGGAAGCGGTCGAGAAGCTGGAGCTCTCGCGCCCGGGCAAGCTGAGCCCGGCCGAATACCAGCAGGCCACGCGCGACCTCACCACCTTCCTGGAATACGCCGCGGAGCCGGCGGCCCTGCAGCGCCAGCACTACGGCATCTGGGTGCTGCTGTTCCTGGCCGGGTTCACCCTGCTGGCGTATGCGCTGAAGAAGGAATACTGGAAGGACGTCCACTGAGACGTCGCTCCTTGGCCCAGCATGCGGCGGCCTAGGCCGCCGCATGCGCTTAGTCGATGGGGAGACCGCGCATGGTTCAAAGCGCACGTTCGCGATCCGTACTGGCCTTGTACTCGACCGCGGATGACATCCAGTGCCACCGCACCCGCCTGGTGCTCGCGGCCAAGGGCGTCAGCTACGAAAGAGTGATCGTCGATCCCGGCAAGCCGCCGGAGGATCTGCTCGACCTCAACCCCTACGCTTCCACGCCCACCCTGGTCGACCGCGACCTCACGCTCTATGGCACCTCGGTCATCTGCGAGTACCTGGACGAGCGCTATCCCCATCCGCCCTTGATGCCGATCGATCCGCTGTCGCGCGCGCGCCTGCGCCTGGCTTCGCTGCGCATCGAGCTGGACTGGCTGCCCGAAGTGGACACCATCCGCGCCGGCGGCCGCCCTGCCGACGCCGCGCGCAAGCGGCTGCGCGAACACCTGCTGGCCTCGCTGCCGCTGTTCAAGGCATCCAAGTTCTTCCTCAACCCGGAAATGAGCCTGGCCGATTGCCTGGTGGCGCCGGTGGTGTGGCGGCTGCCCTGGCTGGGCGTGGACCTGGGCCGCGAAGGCAAGCCGATCCTGGACTACGGCGAACGCCTATTCCATAGCCAGGGCTTTGCGCGCAGTATGACCACCGACGAAAAGGCCATGCGGCCTTGAAGATCAAAGAAGAGCAGTAAAGATCGATGAGCAGTAACGATCCGCATGTACCGATGAGTTCCAATCGCCCGTACCTGTTGCGGGCGATCTACGATTGGATCACCGACAACAACCTCACCCCCTACATCCTCGTCGACGCCGCGCGCGAAGGCGTGCGCGTGCCGCCGCAGGTGGTCAAGAACGGGCAGGTGGTGCTGAACCTGGCGATGCGCGCCGTCGCCAACCTGGATCTCGGCAACGAGTGGATCAGTTTCCAGGCGCGCTTCTCCGGCGTGAGCCATTCCATCCTGATCCCGGTGCACGCCGTGCTGGCGCTGTACGCGCAGGAGAACGGGCAGGGCATGATGTTTCCCGCCGACGAAGGCGGCGACCAGCCGCCGCCGGAACCGCCGTCGGACGACACGCCGCCGCCGGATAGCGGTCCGGATACTGGCGAGAAACCCCGCAAGGGTGCGCCGTTCCTGCGTGTCGTGAAATGAGCCGCTGACGTGAGCCGTGGCGGCGACAGCCGCCGCCACGCCCGATCGATCAATGCAGCCGGGTATCGCCTGACTTCCTGCCGTCCAGGCGTGGACGCAGAGGCACGACGTTGTCCGTCTCCGGCGCGTCGCCGTCATGCTCGGGGATGCGCGTCTCGATGGTCGGCAGGCTCAGGCCGGTCAGCCGGCCCAGCGCCATCCACAGGCGGCCGGGTTCGCGGTCGTCGCCGTCGATGCTCACCTCGAACGCATAGCAGCGTTCGAACACGCGCATGCCATTGAGCTTGCGCAGGCGGACGCTGCGCAGCCCCACGGTTTCGTCCAGCAGCTGCAGCCCGTGGCGCTCGCACTGGCGGCGCGCTTCGGCCGTGGCGATCTCGCGCAGGCGGCTGAGTTTCAGCCATGCCACGATGATGCTTGCCAGGAGCAGCAGCAGGAACATGTCGTCGAATCGGCCCATGCACGCCAGTGTGTGGTCGGCTGGGGCCGCCCGCAAGGTCCACTTGGGTGGGAAAGCGTGGCGCCTGGCGCGCCACGCCTGCAGGCTTAGTCCAGCTGCAGGCGCAGCGACAGGTCGACGGCGCGCACGTGCTTGGTCAGCGCACCCACCGAAATGAAATCCACGCCGGTTTCCGCATAGGTGCGGATGGTGGCGAGGTCCACGTTGCCGGAGATCTCCAGCGGCACACGGCCGGCGGCGATGGCCACGGCTTCGCGCATCAGCGGCGGGGTGAAGTTGTCGATCATGATGCGGTCGACGCCGGCGTCGATCGCCTGCTGCAGTTCGTCCAGGTTCTCCACTTCCACTTCGAGCAGCAGCTTAGGATGCAGCCGCCGCGCCGCTTCCACCGCCTGGGCGATGCCGCCCGCGGCGATGATGTGGTTTTCCTTGACCAGGATCGCGTCGTACAGCCCCACGCGATGGTTATGGCCGCCGCCGCAGCGCACCGCATATTTCTGCGCGATGCGCAGGCCGGGCACGGTCTTGCGCGTATCCAGCACGCGCACCCGGGTGCCGGCGACCGCTTGCACGTAGGTGGCGGTGGCCGTGGCCGTGCCGGAAAGCAGCTGCAGGAAGTTGAGCGCCGAGCGCTCCGCGCTCACCAGCGCGCGCGCCTTGCCTTCGAGCCGGCAGATCACCGAGCCCGGCGCCACGCGCGTGCCGTCGCTGGCTTGCCAGTCGATGCGCACGGACGGGTCGAGGTGCCTGAAGCAGGCGTCGAACCATGCGGTGCCGGCGATCACCGCGTCTTCGCGGCAGGTGAGCGTGGCCTTCGCGTTCGCGTCGGCGGGCAGCAGTTGCGCGGTGGCGTCGCCGCTGCCGATGTCTTCGGCAAAGGCGCGTTCGACATCGGCCAGCACGAGTTCGGCCGGCGGCGGGACTAGCGAAGGGGATGAGGGCATGCCGATATCATCAGGCTGATGTGATCAGCCCGATGTTATCAGGGCGCCGCGGTGGCCGGTTGGCTGAGGCGGCCCACGATGGCGTCGAGCGCGCGATCGAACAGCGCGGTGGATTCGAGCACGCGCGCACGGCCGGCGATGATCTCGCGGGCCAGTTCGTACGGTGCGTAGTCGGCCACTTTCAGGCCGCGCCGGTTGACGAACAGATAGCGGCCGCTCATCGGGCTGACCCAGGACAGCTTGGCGCGCTCGATGGTGTCGCCTTCGGTGGCGAACTCCAGCCAGATGCCCGGCTTCAGCTCGTGCACCATGCGCAGTTCCGGCGTGTCTTCTTCCGCTTCGGGCACGGTTTCCTCGGCCTGCAGCGCGGCTTCGGTCTCGGTGATCGGCTGGATGTTGTCCGGGATCGGCAGCGCCGCGGATTCTTCCGCCGCCTGCACCTCGGCCGCCGGGATCGACTCGCCGAGCTGGTGGCGGTAGTAGGTGTGCAACTGGGCCAGCAGGCGCTCGATGTCGCTTTCCTGGAAGGCCACGTTGGCCAGGCCGCGGCGCAGCGAACGCTCGATGCCGGGCAGCATCTGGCGCAGGATGCGGCGGTCGTCCAGCGAACGCGCGGGGCGCGTGCTGGCGATGAAGTCGTTGACGAAACGCAGCGAGTCGCGGAACTCCGAGGATTCCTCGCCCTGGCGCAGGATCGTCAGCACCATGTAGTTGGCCCAGGCGCGCGACAGGATGCCGTGGATCAGCGGCGGCAGCGAATGGTCGCCGATGCGCGTGAGGATTTCCTTGGCGGCGCGGCGGCGCGCCTGCTCCAGCTTCTCGCGGCCGCGGGTGGACTCGGCCACGCGCTGCTCGGCCAGTTCGGAGCGGCGGCGGCTCTGGTCCTGGAAATCCTGCAGGTCGAGGTTGAGCCGGTCGAAGATGGTCAGGTCGTCGTCGAACTCCTGCAGCAGGGCATCGACGATGGTCTTGACCTTGTCGTGCAGGCGGTGGTCGCGATCGGACTCGGGCGACCAGCCCTTGGCGACGTCGGCCAGGCTGTCCAGCAGGCGGCGGGCCGGATGCTGGCGATGGGCGAACAGCCGGCGGTCGAGGATCGCGGCCTTCAGGTACGGGATCTGCAGGCGCGCCAGCAGCACCTGCATCTCGGCGGGCAGGTTGCGGTCCTCGAGGATGAACTCGAACAGCATGCCGACGAGGTCGATGGTGTCCTCGTCCATGGTGGCGACCTGGCCGGGACGCTCGCCGCGCAAGGAGCCGATCTGCGTGAGCAGCTGTTCCTTGAGGTGGGCGACTTCCTGCATCACCGCCGTGGTGGACGTACCGCCGCGCAGCGGCAGCGGGCTGCCCACGGTGGCGGCCTGGCTCTGCAGCACGCTGAGCGCGCCGATCAGTTCATTGACCGTGGGCACCTGCAGCGGGCCGCCGACCGGGAGGTTTTCCGGCATGCCGCCGCGGCGGGCGCTGAACAGCGTGCGCAGGGTCTGCAGCAACTCGGTGGAGGTGGCGTCGTCGGCCAGCGGCACGTCGCCGATCTGCGCGGCGCCCTGGGCAGCCGCGGCCGCGGCGACGCCGGACGGAGCCGCCGCACCGCCGCTGCGCTGCACTTCGTGGCGCAGCTGCGGCAGCACGCCGGCGCGCACCAGCTCGGTGTTGATTTCCTGGTAAAGCTCGTCGAGCGCGGCCAGCACGTAGCGGTCGAACAGCTTGAAGATGATCAGCTTGACGCGCATTTCCGCCGACAGCTCGCGCATCGCCAGGCGGAAGGCCTGGGTGAGCGAGGCCGGGGCGACCGGGTTGTTCGCATCCTCGACGCGGATGCCGCCGTAGATGACCGACAGGCGCTGGTTCACCGCGTACAGGTCGCGGGTCAGGCGCGTCTCGTTCTTGCCGATCATGCTGGTAATGGCGAGCGATTCTTCCAGTTCGTTGTCGGCGACCAGGGTCAGCTCGACCGAGCCGATCGGCAGCGGCACGCCGGCGGCGGGGTTGGCGTTGGCGCGCTGCTGGGTGGCGAAATCGGCGATGGCGCGGGTGACCGCGGCCAGGAAGGCGCGCTCCACCGCGGGACGGCGCTTGCGCACTTCGCGCATGCCGTCGAAGTAGTGCATCTGGGCGGCGTTGTTCTCGGCTTTCTCGGCCAGGTCGAACAGGGCGTCGTCGACATGCTCGAACATGCCGTTGACCAGCAGCTGCAGGCGGCGCGAGGCGATGTCGCGGACCGTATTCAACAGGGCACCGCCGCGCTCGCTGGAAGGATCCAGGCGCTGACTGAGACTGACGATGTTCGATGGCTCACTGGCGTTGTTCATCGCCACACCCCTGTGTGATGTGCTGCCGTCGTTCCGAGGCGGCTACGCCGACCGCATGACCGGAAACGATACGCGAAAGATCACTGTCATGTCATGCTCAGGTTCGCATCTGGGGACATTGCCGCCGTCCCGCAACCCACCATCCGGCCTGGCTCAGGCCGCCGCGGGGAAATCCCGCAGCTGGGTGGTGCCGATGCCCTCTTCGGGCAGCATCACGGGGATGCCTTCGTCGATGCGGTAGATGACCTTGCGGTCGACCGTGATCAGGCCTTCCTGCAGGGAGGCCTCCACCCGGGCGCCGGCCACGTTGTCGACCTGGCCCTGGGCGATGGCGGCGTTGAGGGCGTCCAGCTCGCTTTTGCCGAGCGGCCGCACCGGGGTCTTGCTGACCGGACAGCAGAGGATGTCGAGCAGGCGCTTGTCCATGTAGGGAGTCGTGTGGTGACGCGGAAAGGTCCGTACAATAGCCCCTTTTGGATGGCCGGACCATGACTTCGACAGGCAAGGCGCCGCTGGTGGGCGTAGTGATGGGCTCCCGTTCCGACTGGGAAACCATGGAGCATGCGGCCAGCGTGCTGACCGAGCTGGGCGTGCCGCACGAAGTGCGCGTGGTCTCCGCGCACCGCACGCCGGACCTGCTGTTCCAGTACGCCGAAGAGGCCCCGGGCCGCGGCATCCAGGTGATCATCGCCGGCGCCGGCGGCGCCGCCCATCTGCCGGGCATGCTCGCGGCCAAGACGCGGCTGCCGGTGCTGGGCGTGCCGGTGCAGTCCAAGGCCTTGAACGGCATGGACTCCCTGCTTTCCATCGCGCAGATGCCGGCCGGCATCCCGGTCGGCACCCTGGCCATCGGCCGCGCCGGCGCCACCAATGCCGGGCTGCTCGCCGCATCCGTGCTGGCGCTGCACGACGCGGAACTCGCCGCCGCGCTGGACGCCTTCCGCGCCCGCCAGACGCAGACCGTGCTGGACAACCCGGACCCCCGCCAATGAGCGCGCGCCGCCAACCCGTGCTGGGCATCCTCGGCGGCGGCCAGCTGGCGCGCATGCTGGCCCTGGCGGCGGCGCCGCTGGGCGTGAAGACCCTGGTGGTGGACAGCGCGCCCGACGCCTGCGCCGCCCAGGTCGCGCCGCTGCTGGCGGCGGACTGGACCGACTACGCCGCGCTGGAAGGCTTCGCGCGCCAGGTCGACGTGGTCACCTTCGATTTCGAGAACGTGCCGGCCGAAACCGCGCACTGGCTGGCCGAGCGCGTGGCGGTGTTTCCCGCTCCGCGCGCGCTGGCGGTGGCGCAGGACCGGCTGGCCGAGAAGACCCTGTTCCGCGAGTGCGGCCTGGACACGCCGGCCTTCATGGCGGTCGACACCCGCGCCGATCTCGATCGCGCCCTGGCCACGGTCGGCGCGCCGGCCATCCTCAAGACGCGCCGCCTCGGCTACGACGGCAAGGGCCAGTTCCGCCTGCGCAGCACGGCCGACGCCGACGCGGCCTGGGCCGCGCTGGGCGCGCAGGCCGCCGCGCATGGCCTGATCCTGGAAGCCTTCGTGCCGTTCGAGCGCGAGCTCTCGGTGGTGGCGGTGCGTGGCCGCGACGGCGATTTCCGCACCTGGCCGCTGACCCAGAACTGGCACACCGACGGCGTGCTCTCGCTCAGCCTGGCCCCGGCGCCCGCCGTCGGCGGCCTGCAGCAGCGTGCCACCGCGCTGGCCCGCACGCTGGCCGAGCGGCTGGAATACGTGGGCGTGTTCGCGCTGGAACTGTTCGTCAAGGACGGCCAGCTGCTCGGCAACGAGATGGCGCCGCGCGTGCACAACTCCGGCCACTGGACCATCGAGGGCGCCATCACCAGCCAGTTCGAGAACCACGTGCGGGCCGTGCTCGGCCTGCCGCTGGGCGACACCGGCGCGCGCGGCCTGTCGGCGATGTTCAACTGGATCGGCGAGCTGCCCGACGCCGCGCCGGTGCTGCGCGCGGTCGATGGCCACTGGCACGACTACGGCAAGCAGCCGCGCCCGGGCCGCAAGGTGGGGCATGCAACGGTGTGCGCGACGGATGCGCAGTCGATGGCGCAGCGGCTGGCCGACCTGGCCGGCGCGCTGGAGCGCGACGCGCAGGCGGAGCCCGCGGTGCGCGTGCTGGGCTGACCGGCCGCGCGGCAGGCACCACAAAAAACGGAGCCGTCGCCGGCTCCGTTTTTTTATGCGAACCCTGGAAGGATCAGGCCAGGTTCTTGGCCGCGAAGTCCCAGTTCACCAGGTTCCAGAACGCTTCCACGTACTTCGGGCGGGCGTTGCGGTAGTCCACGTAGTAGGCGTGTTCCCACACGTCGCAGGTCAGCAGCGGCTTGTCGCTGCCGGTGATCGGCGTGGCGGCATTGGAGGTGTTGACGATGCCGAGCGAGCCGTCCGGACGCTGCACCAGCCAGGTCCAGCCGGAACCGAAGTTGCCGACCGCCGACTTGGAGAACTCCTCCTTGAACTTCTCGAACGAGCCGAAGGCCTTGTTGATGGCGTCGGCCAGCTTGCCGCTGGGCTCGTTGCCGCCCTTGGGGCTGAGGCTGTTCCAGTAGAAGGTGTGGTTCCACACCTGGGCGGCATTGTTGAATACGCCGCCGGACGACTTCTTGATGATGTCTTCCAGCGAGGCGTTCTCGAACTCCGTGCCCTTGATCAGGTTGTTGAGGTTGGTCACGTAGGCCTGGTGGTGCTTGCCGTAGTGGTACTCCAGCGTCTCGGCGGAGATGTGCGGCTCGAGCGCATTCTTTTCGTAGGGCAGGGGGGGGAGTTCGAACGCCATGGGAGGCTCCTGGGCGGTTGGCTAAGGAAAGTCGCGGCGGGCGCCGCGGGACGGCGGGCCGGTGCGCGACTGATACACTACCGATCTTGCCGCATTGTAATGATGAATCCCCGAGCTATGGACGTTAACGAGCGAATCAAGGCCGTGCTCGCCGAGCACCCCATCGTGCTCTTCATGAAGGGCACGCCGCAGTTCCCGATGTGCGGCTTCTCCAGCCGCGCCGCGCAGGCGTTGAAGGAGGCGGGTGCCGAGGTGCATGCCGTCAACGTGCTGGCCGATCCGGAAGTGCGCGCCGCGCTGCCGCACTACGCCAACTGGCCCACGTTCCCGCAGCTGTTCATCCAGGGCGAGCTGATCGGCGGCTGCGACATCGTCGAAGACCTCAAGGCCTCCGGCGAGCTGGCGCGCATGGTGCTCGACGTCAGCGGGGCGTCGCAGGCATGACGCTGGCCAGTGTTCGCCTTCCCGCCGGCTGGTCGGTGCAGCCGGGTTCGCTGGCGCATCGCGTGATCCTGGTCACCGGCGCCTACGGCGGCCTGGGCAGCGCGGTGGCGCATGCCGCGGCGCGCGCGGGTGCCACCGTGGTGCTCACCGGCCGGCGCAAGCGCCAGCTCGAACAGCTCTACGACGCGATGGTGGCCGTGCAGTTGCCCGAGCCGGTGATCCATCCACTGGACCTCGAAGCCGCCACGCCGAACGACTACCAGGCCGTCGCCGACGGCCTCGAACGCGACTTCGGCCGCCTCGACGGCATCGTGCATGCCGCCGCCAGTTTCGACGGCCTCACGCCCATCGGCATGCACAAGCCGGACGAATGGCTGCGCGCGCTGCACGTGAATGTGTCCGCGCCGTTCGCGCTGACCCAGGCCTGCATGCCGCTGCTCACCGCCGCGTCCGACAGCGCCGTGGTGTTCGTGCTGGACAACCCCGAGCTGGTGCGCAAGGCGCACTGGGGCGCGTACGGCGTGTCGAAAGCCGCGACCGAGCGCTTCGTCGAGATCCTGCACCAGGAAACCGAGCACACGCCGCTGCGCGCGCACGCGCTGCTGCCGGCGCCGATGCGCACCGCGCTGCGCCGCCAGGCCTACTTCGGCGAAGACACCAGCAAGCTGCCGCTGCCGGATGCCACCGCGGAAGCGGCGGTTTATCTGCTCAGCCCGCAGGGCGCGGCGGCGCGCGGCGGCATGCTCGACCTGCGCCATGATTGAACGCATGTGCGCAGTACAGGGGAGCTGAAATGGAAACGCAGATGACCACGCTGTCGGCGGCGATCCTGCTGTTCCTGATCATGGATCCGCTGGGCAACATCCCGATCTTCCTCAGCCTGCTCAAGGATGTGGCGCCCAAGCGCCGGCGCCGCGTGATGGTGCGCGAGCTGCTGATCGCGCTGGGCGTGCTGCTGGGTTTCCTGATCGGCGGCCAGCATCTGCTCAAGCTGCTGCAGCTGCGGCAGGAATCGATCAGCATCGCCGGCGGCATCGTGCTGTTCCTGATCGGCATCCGCATGGTGTTTCCGCCGGCGGACGGCGGCGGCATCTTCGGCAAATCCGGCGAAGGCGAACCCTTCATCGTGCCGATGGCGATCCCTGGCGTGGCCGGCCCGTCGGCGATGGCCGCGCTGCTGCTGCTCACCAATACGCAGCCCGGCCGCACCGCCGACTGGGCGATCGCGCTGCTCGGCGCCTGGCTGGCGACCGCGGTCATCCTGCTGTGCTCCACTTATCTGTTCCGCTGGCTCGGCGAGAGCGTGCTCACCGCGCTGGAGCGGGTGATGGGCATGCTGCTGATCGCGCTGTCGGTGCAGATGTTCCTGGGCGGGCTGGCGGCGTATCTGCATCTCGCCGTTTGAAACGATCCGGGCAGATTTGCTCGGTACGATTCCCTCGATACAAACACCCGTGCCGAACGGCTTGCCCTCCCGGGATCACCTTGCTGTCATAATCCGCGGCGAGCATGGGCGAAGTCGTTAAGGAGACGATCATGCTAAGCGTCGAACAGACCCTCACTGAACGTCTGCCATGGCTGGCTCAGCATCCCGGTCTGCTGCGTTCGGCGGCGGGCCTGCTGGGCCGCCTCGCCGATGAAGGCGGTTTCAATCGTGTCCTCACGGCCATCGGCGAAGCCGAGGGTTTCGACTTCGTGGAGAAGTCGCTGGAAGTGCTGGGGGCGAACTACTACGTCAATCCGCGCGAGCGCGAGAACATCCCGGTCGAGGGTGGCGTGCTGGTGGTGGCCAATCATCCGCTGGGCATGGTCGATGCGCTGACCCTGCTGCACCTGGTCGGCTCGGTGCGCAGCGACGTCAAGATCCTCGGCAACGACTGGCTGGCTTCGATCCCGCAGCTCAATCGCCTGATGCTGCACGTCGACGTGTTCGGCAAGGGCGCGGCGTCGCGCATGCGCGAAATTTTCCGCGCGATGGACCGCGGCGAAGCGCTGATCGTGTTCCCGGCCGGCGAAGTCTCGCGGATGCGCCCGGACGGCGTGCGCGACGGGCGCTGGTCCGACGGTTTCGCGCGCCTGGCCTTCCGCAGCAAGACGCCGGTGCTGCCGATCCACGTGGCCGCGCGCAATTCCACCATGTTCTATGGCCTGTCCATGCTGGCCAAGCCGCTGAGCACCGCGATGCTGCCGCGCGAAGCGGTGGCGCCGATCAAGCGCCGCATCGGCTTCAGCGTCGGCGCCCTGGTGAGCGCGGACGAACTCGAACAGCGCAGCGAGGGCTCGACCCAGCGCGCCGCCAAGCTGATGCGCCGCCACGTGTACCGCGTGGGCCGCCATCGCGGGCTGATCTTCGGCGGGCAGGCGCCGATCGCGCATCCGGAACCGACCGAGCGCGTGGTGGCGGATCTCGCCGCGCGCGCCGAAAAACTCGCCGACCTCAACGACGGCAAGCAGGTGCTGCTGCTGCAGGGCGCCACCGACAGCGCGGCGCTGCGCGAGATCGGCCGCCTGCGCGAGCTCACCTTCCGCCGGGTCGGCGAAGGCACCGGCGCGCGGCGCGACCTGGACGTCTACGACCCGCATTACGAGCATCTGGTGCTGTGGGATCCGAAGGCGCTGCGCATCGTCGGCTCGTACCGCTTCGGCCACGGCGGCAAGATCATCGCCGAGCGCGGCATGAAGGGTCTCTACACCTCCAGCCTGTTCAATTATTCGCCGGCGCTGGAATCGCGCCTGGCACAGGGCCTGGAGCTGGGCCGCAGCTTCATCGCGCCGGCTTACTGGCGTTCGCGCGCGCTGGACCAGCTGTGGCAGGGCATCGGCCTGTACCTGCAGCGCCACGCGGACCTGCGCTACCTGTTCGGCCCGGTCAGCATGTCGGTGAGCCTGCCGCGCGAAGCGCGCGAGTGGATCGCCGCGGCGCACCAGCATTATTTCGGCGTGACCGGCCTGGCCGCCGCGCGCCAGCCGTTCGTGATTTCGCCGGCGGTGATCGACCTGGTGCGCGCTGCGCTGGAAGGCCTGGATCCGGCCGCCGGCCTGGGCAAGCTCAAGCACCATCTGGATGCGCTGGGTGTCAGCCTGCCGGTGCTGTACCGCCAGTACGTGGACCTGGTGGAGCCGGAAGGCGTGCAGTTCCTCGATTTCGGCGAAGACCCGAGCTTCTCGGGCTGCGTCGATGGCCTGGTCATGCTGGACCTGGCCACCTTGAAGCCCGCCAAGCGGGCGCGTTACCTGGGTAAATCCTAGGGAAAGTTCTTATGCCGTAGCCCAAGTCAGGCTGCTAGCCTGACTTAAGCTTTCGTTGGTCCGTCATGTGCCGCGGCCGTGCCGGACCCCAGGGGACGAAGGCTGGTGGTTTAAGTACCTCCGTGGTCAAGTAACTGTTTTATCGTCACTTGTGTCGCACTCCACTGCAGTGGTATGGGGCGGCGCAGAGATAAAAAGAACGTGAAACCGTTACATAAGTGTCATAGAATGCCGTTAAAGTCCGTTTAACACTTTGTTGGCAGGCGGGGCGGTCTCGCCACAAGAAAGCAGCACCAAGCAAAGCTTCGGACAGCTACAAAACATTCCGGGGAAACCAATCTGCGTGGAATCACTGCCTGGCTGGAGCCGGGCATCGGCATTTTTGGTTTCCGCTCGTCAGTTTTTTTAAGTTGCGCGCCCAAGGGGTCAATCACAGTGAATAGCCGAATTCGTGCCAAGGTCCTGCCGTTTGCGATCGCGTCGATGCTCGCCATGTCGGTGCCGGCGATCGCCCAGGACACGTCCTCCTCCATCAGCGGCCGCGTGCTCGATGGCAATGGCCAGCCGGTTGCCGGCGCCACCGTGCAGATCGTGCACGAGCCGTCGGGCACCACCAAGACCGTCACCACCGACGCCAATGGCCGCTACGCCTCCTCGGGCCTGCGCGTGGGCGGTCCGTTCGACGTCAAGGTGACCAAGGACGGCCAGACCACCGAGCAGGACAACGTCTTCCTGCAGCTGTCGCAGGACACCGCGGTGAACCTGACCGTCGGCGCCGCCGTCGCCGCCAAGAACCTGGAGGGCGTGACCGTTTCCGCCACGGCCGGTTCGCAGCTCTTCACCTCCGAGAACAAGGGCCTGTCGACCAACGTGTCGCAGCGCCAGCTCAAGATGACCCCGGCGCCGAGCGGCAACATCGCCGACATCGCCCGCCTCGATCCGCGCGTGAACGTGGACCACGTCACCGGCGCCATCTCGGCCAACGGCCAGAACGCCCGCCTCAACAGCATCAAGGTCGACGGCCTCGGCGTGGGCGACCCCTTCGGCCTGAACGGCAGCGGCCTGCCGACCGTCGGTTCGCCGATCGCGATGGACACCATCGAGGAATACTCGATCTCCACCGCCAACTATGACGTGACCTCCGACTCCGTCGGCGCCGAAATCAATGCCGTCACCAAGAGCGGCACCAACGATTTCCACGGCTCGGTGTACTACACCTACAAGAACACCGACGACATGGTCGGCAAGGCCGGCTGGCTGCAGAAGAACCGCGACTACACCGAGTTCGACACCAACTGGAAGGCGGGTGTGACCTTCGGCGGTCCGATCATCAAGGACAAGCTGTTCTTCTTCGCCAGCTACGAAAAGGAAAAGGTCACCGGCCTGAGCTCGGGCGCCGCCAACGGCCTCGACAGCACGCTGACCGGCGGCTCCACCAGCAACAAGATCTCGCCCAGCGACCTGGCGCGCATCACCAATGCCGCGACCCGCCTCGGCCTGACTCCGGGCAGCCTCGGCGCCAATGCCGGCACCCTGGACGACAAGCGCTACCTGGCCAAGCTGGACTGGAACATCACGGACCACCACCGTGCCAGCTTCGCCTACCAGCGCACCAAGGAATTCAAGCCGAACCCGCAGGGCAACAGCACCAACTCGATCGGCCTGAGCAGCTACTGGTACAACGTCGCCACCGACAACAAGAACTACACGCTGCAGTTCTTCGACGACTGGAGCGACATCTTCTCGTCCGAGACCAAGCTCTCGTACAGCGACTTCTACCTGCACCGCACGGTGTCGACCCAGCAGCCGCAGATCACCGTGCGCGCGAGCAACGTCACCAGCACCTCCGCCCCGACGGTGAACCTGGGCGAAGACCAGTTCAGCCACTACAACGCGGCCAAGGTGAAGAACCTGGGCGGCTTCTGGGCCGGCACGCTGTACCTGGGCGACCACACGGTGAAGGGCGGCATCGACTACAGCCGCAACCGCATCTACAACCTGTTCGGCCGCACCGAGTTCGGCGCGTACACCTTCAACAGCATCCCGGCCATCGAGCAGGGCCTGTACTCCAGCTACAGCCTGTACCAGCCGGCGCCGGGCTACGACATCAACGGCATCGCGGCGAAGTGGGAACTGCGCGAGCGCGACGTGTTCCTGCAGGACACCTGGCAGGTCAACAACAACCTGTCGGTGCAGTACGGCTTCCGCGTCAATCACTACATGACCGACGACAAGCCGCTGTACAACGCCACGTTCCAGCAGCGCTTCGGCTTCAGCAATGCCGGCACCATCAATGGCAGCACCCTGGTGCAGCCGCGCTTCTCGTTCAACTACACCTTCGACACCGAGCTGAAGACCCAGCTGCGTGGCGGCGTGGGCCTGTTCCAGTCCAGCCCGCCGACCGTGTGGATGACGAACCCGTACCAGAACAACGGCATCAACATCGTCACCTACCAGTACGACCGCCAGACCTCGGGCCTGTGCCGCTTCGGCAACAACAACAACGTGCCGTGCCCGCCGTTCAGCTCCAACCCGCTGCAGCAGAACACCTCGGGCGCCGGCGTCACCCCGCAGATGGCGGTGGACTCGATCGATCCGAACTTCCAGCTGCCGAGCGTGTGGAAGGCTTCGCTGGCGATCGACCGCGAGCTGCCGTGGTGGGGCGTGATCGCCACCGCGGAATACCAGCGCCTGGAGACGCGTAACGGCATCCTGTACCAGAACCTCAACATCGGCGCCCCGTCGGGCGTGCTGCCGGATGGCCGCTTCACGTACTACGGCTGCATCGGCGGTGCGCAGTCGGTCGGCGGCGGTACCGGCGCCAACTGCGGCACCAACCCGAACGGCACGGTGACCGGCGGCGCGATCGTCAACAACTCGCGCATCCGTTCCGACGCCCGCTTCGCCCAGGGCGTGACCTACCTGACCAACACCAGCAAGGGCAAGGCCGAGTCGCTGACCCTGTCGCTGAGCAAGCCGTTCTCCGACAGCTGGGCCGCCAGCCTGAGCGTCACCGGCTCGCACGCCACCGAAGTGAACCCGGGCACCTCCAGCCAGGCCACCTCAAACTTCAGCAACAGCGCCTGGACCAACCCGAACGAAGACGTCGCCTCGACCTCGAACACCAACGTGCCGCTGCGCGTGAATGCTTCGGTGGCCTGGTCGCACAACTTCTTCGGCAACTACGCCACCACCGTCAGCCTGTTCTACGACGGCCACAAGGGCGTGCCCTACAGCTGGGTGTTCGGCAACGACGCCAATGGCGACTCCTACTCGCGCAGCGACCTGGTCTTCATCCCGAACCCGGGCCAGGTGATCATCTCGGCGCCGACCCCGGCCCAGGCCGCGAAGCTGGAGCAGCAGTTCTACGCGTTCATCAAGAGCGACGACTACCTGCGCGACCACCAGGGCAAGATCGCCGGCCGCAACGCCGCCAAGTCGGCCTGGGTCAACCAGCTCGACCTGAGCTTCAGCCAGGAAGTGCCGGGCATCTTCAAGGGAAACAAGGGCGAGATCCGCCTGGACATCTACAACGTCCTGAACCTGGTGAACGACAAGTGGGGCCAGCAGAACTACGTCGGCTTCCCCTACACCCGCACGCTGGCGAACTTCGCGGGCGTCGACAAGGCCACCGGCAAGTACATCTACACCCTGCCGACCGACCCGAACGGCAACTACCAGCCGGGCCAGAAGACGATCTACGACAGCTCCACCGACAACAGCGCGACCAAGGTCAACCCGGCCTCGCGCTGGTCCGCCATGCTCAGCCTGCGCTACACGTTCTAAGCCGGACGTTTCAAGCCAAGCTGCTCGTTGCAGACAGAAAACCGGCGTCCCTCGGGGCGCCGGTTTTTTTATGGGGGGAGGTTGACCGGCCCGGTTCGCCGGGGCCAAGCTAGCCGGCCGCCCCAGCTTGGGCGGTGTGTAGCCGCGGTTCCGCGGCCGAAGGAGATTCGATGAACGACGTTCACGCCGGCAAGTCCGGCAAGCAGGCCACCGTCAGCGCGCGCATTTCGCCCGCCGGCGGCCTGGACATCCTGTCCCGCAACGAGGTGGCGCGCCTGCGCGACGCCAGCGGTTCGGGCATGCACGCACTGCTGCGCCGCTGCGCGCTGGCGGTGCTGACCTCGGGCAACATCAGCGACGACCCGCGCTCGATGTTCGAGCAGTTCCCCGATTTCGACATCCAGGTGCTGCAGCAGGACCGCGGCATCAAGATCGAGCTGCAGCACGCGCCGGCCCAGGCCTTCGTGGACGGGCAGATCATCCGCGGCATCAACGAGCTGCTGGTGGCCGTGGTGCGCGACATCGTCTACGTGTCCACCCAGCTGGAGCAGGGCGGCTTCGACCTGGACGACACCGTCGGCATCACCCACGCGGTGTTCGAGATCCTGCGCAACGCGCGCATCCTCAAGCCGCAGATCGACCCGAACCTGGTGGTGTGCTGGGGCGGCCATTCGATCTCGCGCGACGAGTACGAATACACCAAGCAGGTGGGCTACCAGCTCGGCCTGCGCGGCCTGGACATCTGCACCGGCTGCGGCCCGGGTGCCATGAAGGGCCCGATGAAGGGCGCCGCCATCGCGCATGCCAAGCAGCGCCGCCGCGGCAACCGCTATATCGGCGTGACCGAGCCGGGCATCATCGCGGCCGAATCGCCGAACCCGATCGTCAACAACCTGGTGATCATGCCGGACATCGAGAAGCGCCTGGAGGCCTTCGTCCGCATCGGCCACGGCATCATCGTGTTCCCGGGCGGCGTGGGCACGGCGGAGGAAATCCTCTACCTGCTGGGCATCCTGCTGCATCCGGACAACGCCGGCATTCCGTTCCCGCTGGTGTTCACCGGCCCGCGCCAGTCGGCTGCGTATTTCGAGCAGATCGACAAGTTCCTCCGCCTCACCCTGGGCGACAGCGTGGCGCAGCACTACCAGATCATCGTCGACAACCCGGCCGCCGTGGCGCACGCCATGGTGCGCGGCATCGACAAGGTGCGTAACCACCGCCTGGACAACAAGGACGCGTTCTTCTTCAACTGGGCGCTGAGCATCCCGTACTCGTTCCAGATCCCGTTCCGCCCCACCCACGAGGCGATGCGCGGCCTGGCCATCCACCGCGACCGCCCGCGCCACGAACTGGCCGCCGACCTGCGCCGCGCCTTCTCCGGCATCGTCGCCGGCAACGTGAAGGAGGAGGGCGTGCGCGCGATCGAACAGCACGGCCCCTTCGACATCGACGGCGAGGCCGACATCATGCGCGCCCTGGACGAACTGCTGCAGGCCTTCGTCGTGCAGCACCGCATGAAGCTGCCCGGCGGCGCGGCCTACGTGCCGTGCTATCGCGTGCTTTCCCACTGAGCAGGAAGTTTCCAGCCCCGGGCTGTCAGGCTTGACAGCCCGGACAGCTGACTTCAAACTACGCGACTCACCCCGCCCGATTAGCTCAGCCGGTTAGAGCACTTGACTGTTAATCAGGGGGTCGTTGGTTCGAGTCCAACATCGGGCGCCATATACCGCAAAGGGCCGCGAGCAATCGCGGCCCTTTGTTTTTGTCTGCGATCGATAGATCCAAACAAGCTCTGGCTTGGCTCGCGCTGATGCCCCGGTGCGCCGCGCCTGCCTTGCGCCGCACGGTATATTCCCGCTGAGCTGGCATATCAGCCATTACAGGGGAAGTAGACGATGACGAAGTGGAGTGTGCTGGCCATAGGGCTGGCGGTGTTGGCGTGGGTGCCGCAGGCGGGTTGTACCGAGGTGGCGGGCAAGGGCTCGCAGCAGAAGGTGAGCCTTTCGCCTTCGTGCCAGGGCAAGCCGGCCAAGGTCGACGACGAAGGCTTCGTCGTCATCGGCGGCATCGAGCAGTGGGTGACGGCGAAGGGCGATAGCTGCGCCAGTCCCGTGCTGCTCTTCATCAGTGGTGGACCTGGCAATCCGCTCAGCGGCATTTCCGACAGCGTCTACGGTGCCGGGCAGCGCGACTTCATCGTCGTGCAGTGGGACCAGCGCGGTTCCGGCATGACCTTTGGGCGCAGTCCTCCGGCGCCGGATGAAAAGCTCAGCATCGAGCGCATGGCCCAGGACGGCAACGAGCTGGCCGCTTATCTCGCCAAGCGCTACGGCAAGCGGAAGGTCATTCTATGGGGCAGTTCGTGGGGTTCGATCCTCGCCGTGCATATGGCCAAGGCGCATCCGGAATTGTTCTACGCCTATGTGGGCACGTCCCAGGTCGTCAATTCCGTGGAAACCCAGGGCGAGAGCTACAAGAAGCTCCTTGCATTGGCGACCAGCGCGAACGACAAGGAATCACTGGCCGTACTCGAACAGGTCGGAACGCCTCCGTGGACCGATCCGCGCAGCTTCGGAAAGGTGCGGCGGATCATCCGCAAGTACGAGGCGAAGGTCACGCTGCCGCCACCGGACAGCTGGCATCGCGCGCCTGCCTACACCACGCCCAAGGCGGAAGCGGATTACGAAGCCGACGAGGACTATTCCTTCCTCAACTTTGTCGGCATGCACGGCGACGGCATGCTGTCGCAGGTCGACCTGCCCAAGCTGGGCACGGACTTCGCCATCCCGGTTTACTTCATCGAAGGCGCGCACGATCTGCTGGCGCCGCCGGAGATGGCGCGTCGGTATTACGAGTCGATCACCGCGCCGCACAAGGGCTGAGTCTTGCTGGAGCATTCCGGGCACGATCCGAACCAGGAAGTGGTGGACGCCGAGTACAAGGTGCTGCGCGAGAGTGTGCTGCCGTTGACCCGCGGCAAGTAGCGCGGGCTGCTTCGGGCGGGCACTGTGGCCGTACGCTGCCATCGGTCGCCGGACAAAAGGACTTGCCTCGTGGCAAGTCCTTTTGCATCCGGATCGCCGCAAGCCCGCCGGCGAAGATCGCCCGGCTGGTCCTAAGGCTGGACTTGCTTGTTCACCGTCAACGACGTGTTGCGCATCCAGAGCTCGCTCGGCTGAGAAGGATCGGAAGGCTCATCGAGCCCCTTCACCAGCACCAGCTGCTCGCTCGTGCCCTGCTCGATGCGGGCGATCTTCACCGCCTCGGGCTTGTCGAAAGCGGCGCAGCGTCCATTGATGTAGTTGAAGAACCCGGCCTTGTCGCCTTGCTTGGCAAAGCCCGCCGCTGTCTCCAGGTCCTCCTTCGCTTTGCATCCAATGGTTGCGTGCCTGGCGTAGGCCGTCAGCCCTTCCTTGAGCGTGCCGCCATCGGCGGACGGTGCCGTGGGGCCGTGATGGCAGCCAGCCAGACTTGCGGTCAGGGCTGCGGCCAACCAGGTGCGATGCGAGAGGTTCATGTCCTTCCTTCGTCCAAGTAAAGCCGCATCATAGCCGCTGGCTTTATGCGCCCGCGCACTGGTGCAATTCCGCCGGCGTGGCCTTGCCACCACGCACGCGCCCCGCATTCGACACCTTCACGCTCAACGCCCGGCCGTCGATGCCGCGATGGCAGATCAGCAAGCTGATATTGCTGCCGCCCGCCGAACCATCGGCCTGGAACTGCACGCTGCGGCGGCCTTGCGGGCTGCGGATGCTCAGCTGGCCGGAAGGGCTGGCGCGGCGGACTTTCGGCGGCCCTTCGAGCTGGCCCGGCCGGTCTCCGCGCAGGCCGATCAGCCAGCCTCCATCCCAGCCCGCTTCGTCGCTGCAGCGGTCGCCGTCGCGGGTGGGGCAGGCGAGCGCGACCCGGCCGGTCTGCACGGCCAGCGCCCGGGTGTGGTTAAGCAGGGCGATCAGCCCGGTCTGCGCACTGCGCAGTTCGGTGTTGGCCTGCAGGCGCCGCAGCGAAGGCAGGCCGATGCAGGCCAGGACCGCGGCGACCGCAAGCACGAACAACTGCTCGATCAGCGTCACTCCCCGCGGCGGCAGATGGCGTGGCGGCAGCCCTGGCATGCTCGGAACTCCCTGGAAACCAAGGCCCATGCTAGGCCGACGCCCGGCACCTGCCTGCCGGCCCTTCACGCCGCATCCTGTCAGAACCTGCTGACAAACCCTGTCAGCAGGAGCAATTTAAAATGTCCGGAAACGACCGCATGTGACTTCCATGACCGACCGTTTCGAACTCGTCTCCCCCTATCAGCCCGCCGGCGACCAGCCCCAGGCCATCCAGCGCCTGGTGGAAGGCTTCGACGCGGGTCTCGCCGCGCAGACCCTGCTGGGCGTGACCGGCTCCGGCAAGACCTTCACCATCGCCAATGTGATCCAGCAGGTGCAGCGCCCGACCATCGTCATGGCGCACAACAAGACGCTCGCCGCGCAGCTGTATGGCGAGTTCAAGGAGTTCTTCCCGCACAACGCGGTGGAGTACTTTGTCAGCTACTACGATTACTACCAGCCGGAAGCCTATGTGGTCGCGTCCGACACCTTCATCGAGAAGGACGCCTCGATCAACGACCATATCGAGCAGATGCGCCTGGCCGCGACCAAGGCGCTGCTGTCGCGCAAGGACTCGCTGATCGTCGCCACCGTGTCGGCGATCTACGGCCTGGGCGATCCGGAGGATTACCTCTCGCTGCGGCTGATCCTGGCGCGCGGCGAGCGCATCGAGCAGCGCGCGCTGATCCGCCAGCTGACCGAGCTGCAGTACACCCGCAACGAGCTGGAGCTGCGCCGCGGCACCTACCGCGTGCGCGGCGAGATCATCGACGTGTTCCCGGCCGAATCGGAAACCGAGGCGCTGCGCATCGAGCTGTTCGACGGCGAGGTGGAAAACCTCTCGCTGTTCGATCCGCTCACCGGCGAGACCATCCGCAAGGTGCCGCGCTACACGGTCTATCCGCGTACGCATTACGCCAGCACGCGCGAGAGCGTGCTCAACGCGATCGAGACCATCAAGGTCGAGCTGAAGGACCGCCTGGAATACCTGTACAAGGAAAACAAGCTGGTCGAGGCGCAGCGCCTGGACCAGCGCACGCGCTTCGACCTGGAGATGATGGCCGAGGTCGGCTACTGCCAGGGTATCGAGAACTACTCGCGCCATCTCACCCGCCGCGGCCCCGGCGAGCCGCCGCCGACTTTGTTCGATTACCTCCCGGCGGATGCGCTGCTGGTGGTCGACGAATCGCACGTGACCATCCCGCAGCTCGGCGCCATGTACAAAGGCGACCGCTCGCGCAAGGAAACCCTGGTGGAATTCGGTTTCCGCCTGCCCTCGGCGATGGACAACCGTCCCTTGCGCTTCGAGGAATGGGAGCGCCGCGCGCCGCGCACCATTTATGTGTCGGCCACGCCCGGTAAGTACGAGCTGGAGAAGTCCGACGACTCGGTGGTGGAGCTGGTGGTGCGTCCGACCGGCCTGATCGACCCGGAAGTGGAAGTGCGTCCAGTGCGCACCCAGGTGGACGACCTGCTGAGCCAGATCCACGAGCGCGTGGCGATGGGCGACCGCGTGCTGGTCACCACGCTGACCAAGCGCATGGCCGAGAACCTCACCGAATACCTGAGCGAGCACAAGATCAAGGTGCGCTACCTGCATTCGGACATCGAAACGGTGGAGCGCGTGGAAATCATCCGCGACCTGCGCCTGGGCGAGTTCGATGTGCTGGTCGGCATCAATCTGCTGCGCGAAGGCCTGGACATGCCGGAGGTGTCGCTGGTGGCGATCCTGGATGCCGACAAGGAAGGCTTCCTGCGTTCCAGCGGCTCGCTGATCCAGACCATCGGCCGCGCCGCGCGCAACGTGCGCGGCAAGGCCATCCTCTACGCCGACAACATCACCCGCTCCATGCAGGTGGCGATGGACGAGACGGCGCGCCGCCGCGAAAAGCAGGTGGCCTACAACGAGGAACACGGCATCGTGCCGCAGTCGGTGGTGCGCCGCATCGCCGACATCATGGAAGGCGCGCGCAGCGCCGTGCCCACCCGCGGCCGCGGCGCCAAGGGCGCGAAGGCCGCCGCGGTGGCGGAGCAGGGCGCGGACTACAAGGCGCTCAGCGCCGACCAGGCCAGCGCCATGATCAAGAAGCTGGAGGCGCAGATGTACAAGCACGCCGAGAACCTGGAGTTCGAGGACGCCGCCCGCCTGCGCGACCAGATCCACCAGCTGCGCGAGAAGGCTTTGCGCTGAGTCCCCGGTGGAGGGTGGCGGCAGTTGTGGCTGTCCGGCGGCTCGTGTATGCTACGCGGCTCGCGCCGTCCTGCGGTGCGGCTGTGGGCGGTTAGCTCAGCGGTAGAGCACTTCCTTGACATGGAAGGGGTCACAAGTTCGATCCTTGTACCGCCCACCATCTTCAAAAGCCGGAATTCTCAAGAGCTTGGCTCTCCTGGGGTTCCGGCTTTTTCTTTGCCCGCGTGCCGGGCCCGGCAGACCTCGCCATCACGGTTCATCCGCAAGACTGTCCGGCGAATCCCGCCGGTTTCGGTGTGGCTGCGCCATGGCAGGCCGTCCGCGAGGCGGGCCTCCGCCGCCCATAAAACATAGGACAGGGGTATCGCCATGAGTATCGGCAAGTCGCTTCAGGACGATCTGGCGGCAGCGGGCGGATCGGCGCTCGTGGGCCACCAAACGGCGCTGCCCGACGCGAAGGCACGCACGGTCCAGGACAAACTGGGCGACGTCGTCACCATCAAGGACTTCGGCGCGGTCTGCGACGGCAAACACGACGACACCGAAGCGATCAACCGCGCCCTGGCCTCCGGCACTTCACGCTTGCGTTTCGTGGGGACTTGCCTGGTTTCGAAAACGCTGTTCTATCCCGGCGACATCGTGATCGAGTTCGATCACGGCGCTTCCATCGTTCCCGTGCCGCTGGACTGGTTCCAGCGCTTGCGGCTTCACGGCCGGAATTGGGGCTATGCCATTTTCATGAACGTCAATTGGCAGGCCGACGCCATCACCGACAGGCACGCCACCTTCATCAACCCGCGATGCACGCCTCCTTTCGCGTGGGATGGCCATTTCATCGGTGCGCGCATGTTCGGCAACCTGCAGGTCATCGGTTCGTACTGCACGAATATGGCGGACGTGGTCTCGAACATGGGTTGCTGCGACGTGATCGTGCGGGATGGCTGGTGCCAGGCGATCAGCAACTGCGCCTACGATTTCTGGGAGGGCTCGAAGCGTATTTCGGTGCTCAACTGCACGGGCTACGACGTCAATGCGGGCGTCAATTTCAACGCCACGGACACCCACGTGACGCTTGGGCTGGTGGCGGACAGCCTGCTGATCGACGGCTGCCGATTCTTCAACTGCCCCGCGGGCGGAATCTATGTGGCGCCGCTCAACGAAAGCTCCAGCTGCACGCATATCAAGATCACCAACAATCTGATCGACCAGGCCGAAGGCGTTTTTGGCGTTCCGCGGGGCGCCACCTGGGGCGGCATCGTCGTGCTGCGTTCAACGGTGGTGGAGATTCGCGGCAACACCTTGTCGCGCATGCCGGCGGCCACGGCGCCCATCCTCGTTGGCCTCGATGATTTCGGCTACGGCGATACCGCGGATGTCACGGACAATACGATCCTGGCCAGCGCGATCGGTTCAACCGCCTATATCCAGGTCTATGGAGCCCGTTCGAAGGTGCAGGACAACCGCGCCATCGGCAGTACGGCCGAGGGTGGTTTCGGCATCGCGGTCAATTCGCCGTCGACCGTGGTCGGGCCCAACGATATGGCCGGTGCAGGCATGTATCTGATCAACCAGAACCAGGGCGGTGGCGCCACCGCGCCCGCGTTGCAGCTGGACCAGGACACGGCCAATGGATTGTGGCGGTACCGCCAGCCGATCCAGGCGCCGTCGGTTCGCCAGGAGGCGGGCTATGCGCTGGTTGCCGCGGGCACCGATCAGGCGACGGCGCTGGCTCTCGCCACGCCCTACAGTTTCATCGCGGCGGGCGAAGCCAATGCAGGCGTGGCGCTTCCGGCCAATGCCGGCCGGGTTGGAGAGGAATGGGTCATCTGGAATCATGCCGGCACGGCGATCGTCGTCTATGCCGCGCCAGGCGACAGCATTTCCGGTTCCACTTCGGTAGCCCTGGCGGACGGCGAGAAAATCCGCCTGGTGGCGATCACGCCCACGCTATGGCTGATCGCCTGAGCGGCCCGGCGTCCTGCCCGGAAATCGTTGATACGGCGATGGAGAAGGGCGACGGGTTTGTGCGCGTGCGCAGCGGCGCCAGCGGACGGCTGATTATGGTCCGGGTAATTGCCCCGGGCGCAGTGGAGCCGGTGCTCGACGCCGCGCCCGCGGGCGATCGACCTGCGAACGATGTGACTTGCAGCCGCACGCACTGACGGCCGGCATGGATCGACGTACCATCGCGCGGTTGCCCCCGCCGAGCGAATCGCCATGACCTATCTGTGGATCAAGAGCCTGCATCTGCTGTTCGTGATGGCCTGGGTGGCCTCGATCTTCTATCTGCCGCGGATCCTCGTGAACATCGCCGAGGCCGGCAGCGAGCCGGCGATAAAAGCCCGGCTGGAACTGATGGGGCTGCGGCTGTACCGCTTCGGGCACAGCATGTTCGGCATGGCGCTGCTGTTCGGCGCCACGCTGTGGCAGGGCTGGCGGCTGTTTCCAGGCACGCTGCCGAACTTCGGCGCGGCTCACTGGCTGGAGGCCAAGCTGACGCTGGTGCTGCTGCTGCTGGGCTATTACGTATGGAGCGGCCGGCTGGTGAAGCGCAGCGCCAAGGGCGGCGCGCTGCCCGGCGCGCGCACCCTGCGCATCATGAACGAGCTGCCGGTGCTGGTGCTGCTGCTGATCATCTTCCTGGTGATCGCCAAGCCGTTCTGATATCGCGCCGATGCCGCGGGCTCAGGCGAGCCCGTGGTATTGGCGGTACCACGCGACGAAGCGGCGCACGCCTTCCTCGATCGTGGTGCTCGGCGCATAGCCCACGTCGCGGCGCAGCGCGGAGACATCCGCCCAGGTGTCCGGCACGTCGCCCGGTTGCATCGGCAGCAGGCGTTTTTCCACGCTGCGGCCGAGGTGCTGTTCCATCAGCTCGATAAAGCGCAGCAGCTGCACGGGCTGGTCGTTGCCGATGTTGTAGACGCGATACGGCGCTGAGGAACTGCCGGGATTCGGCTGCTCCGCGTCATAGGCCGGGTCGGGCCGGGCGACGTGGTCCAGCGTGCGGATCACGCCTTCGACGATGTCGTCGATATAGGTGAAGTCGCGGCTGTGGTTGCCGAAGTTGAACACGTCGATCGGCTCGCCGCGGCTGATGCGGTCGGCGAACAGCATCGGCGACATGTCCGGCCGGCCCCAGGGGCCATACACGGTGAAGAAGCGCAGGCCGGTGGTGGGCAGGCCGAACAGGTGGCTGTAGGTGTGCGCCATCAGCTCGTTGGCTTTCTTGCTGGCCGCATACAGGCTGACCGGATGGTCGACCGGGTCTTCCACCGAGAATGGCAGCTTGCGGTTGGCGCCGTAGACCGAGCTGGACGAGGCGTAGACCAGGTGTTCCACGCCGTGATGCCGGCAGGCCTCCAGGATGTGGGTGAAGCCGACCAGGTTGCTGCGCACGTACGACTGCGGGTTCTTCAGCGAATAGCGCACGCCGGCCTGCGCGGCCAGATTCACCACGCGCTGCGGCTGGAAGCTGGCGAAGGCCTGCTCGATGGCCTCGCCGTCGGCCAGGTCGGCGCGCAGGTGCGTGTAGCCCGGATGCGCGGCGAAGCGGGCCAGGCGGGCTTCCTTCAGGGCCGGGTCGTAGTAGTCGTTGTGGTTGTCGATGCCGTACACCTCGTCGCCGCGGGCGAGCAGGCGCTCGGCGAGGGCGGAGCCGACGAAGCCGGCGGTGCCGGTGACCAGGATGCGCATGGGGCTTTACTCTGAAAAAGATGCCCACAAATTCTATCGGCGCTGAATTGACACAGGAACGGCGCTAAACTAGCGTTTCGTCCTTCCTATCGAACGGAAACCAAGGTGGCCCGCGCCAAAAGTGCCGGCCGAGCGTGCGACATGGCAACTACCCAGCGCCAACTCTGAATCCCGCCACGCCTTGTGAATCCACAAAGGGCGCCGTGGCGCTCTTTATTTTTGCCCGCCGTCCGGGCGGGCAAAGGCAAAACCGGCCATCCATGGCCGGACTCTTCAAATAAAGCACGCCCGTTGATCGGGCACTGCACAGGTGTTTCCCATGATCGAAATCACGCTACCCGACGGCAGCAAGCGCCCCTTCGACCACCCCGTCACGGTGCAGGACGTGGCTGCCTCCATCGGCGCCGGCCTGGCCAAGGCCACCCTGGCCGGCAAGGTGGACGGCAAGCTGGTCGACGCCAGCTTCCCGATCGAGCATGACGCCCGCCTCGAGATCGTCACCGAGAAAAGCCCCGAGGCGCTGGACATCCTGCGCCACTCCACCGCCCACCTGCTGGCCCAGGCCGTGCAGCGCCTGTATCCCGGCGCGCAGGTCACCATCGGCCCCGTGATCGACAACGGCTTCTATTACGACTTCGCCTACGAGCGGCCCTTCACGCCGGACGACCTGGCCAAGATCGAAGAGGAAATGCACAAGATCGTGCAGGAAGCGCTGCCGGTGACGCGCAGCGTGAAATCGCGCGACGACGCGGTGTCGTTCTTCCGCGGCATCGGCGAGGAATACAAGGCCGAGATCATCGAGAGCATTCCCGCCAATGAGGAACTCTCGCTGTACACGCAGGGCGAATTCACCGACCTGTGCCGCGGCCCGCACGTGCCCAACACCGGCAAGCTGCGCGCGTTCAAGCTGATGAAGGTGGCCGGCGCCTATTGGCGCGGCGATTCCAACAACGCGATGCTGACCCGCGTGTACGGCACGTCCTGGCTCAACGACAAGGACCTGAAGGCCTACCTGCACCAGCTGGAAGAAGCCGAGAAGCGCGACCACCGCAAGATCGGCAAGGCGCTGGACCTCTTCCACCAGCAGGAAGAAGCGCCCGGCATGGTGTTCTGGCATCCCAACGGCTGGGCCATCTGGCAGGCGGTGGAGCAGTACGTGCGCGGCGTGTACCGCTCCAGCGGCTACCAGGAAGTGCGCGGCCCGCAGATCATGGACGTGAGCCTGTGGAAGAAGTCCGGCCACTGGGACAACTACCAGGAAAACATGTTCTTCACCGAGTCGGAGAAGCGCACCTATGCGCTGAAGCCGATGAACTGCCCGGGCCACGTGCAGATCTTCAACACCAGCCTGCACAGCTACCGCGACCTGCCGGTGCGCTACGGCGAATTCGGCGGCTGCCACCGCAACGAGCCCTCCGGCGCGCTGCACGGGATCATGCGCGTGCGCGCCTTCACCCAGGACGACGGCCACATCTTCTGCACGGAAGATCAGATCGAATCCGAGGTCACGGCCTTCCACCAGCAGGCGATGAAGGTGTACGGGGACTTCGGCTTCGAGGACATCGCGCTCAAGATCGCCCTGCGCCCGGACAAGCGCATCGGCACCGACGCCGTATGGGACCGCGCCGAGGACGCCCTGCGCGCGGCCCTGCGCGCGGCCGGCGTGGAGTGGCAGGAGCTGCCGGGCGAGGGCGCCTTCTATGGCCCCAAGATCGAGTACCACATGAAGGACTCGATCGGCCGCGGCTGGCAGGTCGGCACCATGCAGGTCGATTTCATGATGCCGGAGCGCCTGGGAGCCGAGTACGTGGACGAGCACAGCCAGCGCCGGCACCCGGTGATGCTGCACCGGGCCATCGTGGGCTCGATGGAGCGCTTCATCGGCATCCTGATCGAGCACCACGCCGGCCACCTGCCGCCCTGGCTGGCCCCGGTCCAGGCCCAGGTGTTCAGCATCACCGACGCCCAGGCCGACTACGTGCGCGAAATCACGCAAGCCCTTGTCGAGAAAGGTTTCAGAGTCAAGGCGGATTTGCGCAACGAAAAGGTCGGTTATAAAATCCGCGAACATACGTTGCAAAAGGTCCCGTACCTGCTCGTGGTCGGTGACCGTGAGAAGGAATCGGGGGCTGTTTCCGTGCGTACCCGTGCCGGTGAAGACCTGGGCAGCATGCCGCTGGCCGCCTTCATCGAGCGCCTGGAGGCCGAGACGCGGCGCTGACCGCCGCCCGGCCAATCGACAATTCTTCTGGAGGATAGTGGTATCGCTACCACCGACAATAAGGGCAATCGCCGCAACCATGAGATCCGCGTCCCGCGCGTACGCGTGATCGGTGCGGATTCGGAGCAGCTGGGCATCCTCACGCGTGACGAGGCCTTGCGCTTGGCTGAAGAGGCCGGGATGGACCTGGTCGAGATCCAGCCCAACGGCGACCCGCCGGTCTGCCGCATCATGGATTACGGCAAGTTCAAGTTCGAAGCCCAGAAGAAGGCCCAGGCGGCCAAGAAGAAGCAGAAGCAGGTCGAGATCAAGGAAGTGAAGTTCCGTCCGGTCACGGACGTGGGCGACTACCAGATCAAGCTGCGCAACATGCTTCGGTTCCTGGAGGAGGGCGACAAGGTCAAGGTCACCATCCGCTTCCGCGGCCGCGAGATGTCGCACCAGGACCTGGGCCAGAACCTGGCCAAGAAGATCCAGGAAGACGTCGGCGAGAACGGCGTGGTGGAGTCCTTCCCCCGCCTGGAAGGCCGCCAGATGGTCATGATGATCGGCCCGAAGAAGAAGTAAGCCCCGGTCCGATCTCCCGCAACGGCGGCCCTGGGCCGCCGTTTGCGTTTCCCGGCCCGGCCGGGGGCCGGGAACCCGCTGCACCGCACCACTGGCAAACCGCCCCCGATCCCCGTACAATCGCCGGTTCGACCCACCGGGACGGGTCGTGAACCGATCGTGGCAGGACGGAAAGCGCAGCCCCCGGGTTGCCGCCAGATCAGTCAGAAACCGAGATACGGAGCATTCCATGCCCAAGATCAAGACCAACCGGGCGGCGGCGAAGCGTTTTCGCAAGACCGCTTCCGGCAAGTTCAAGGCCGGTCACGCCTTCAAGTCGCACATCCTGACCAAGAAGTCGACCAAGCGTAAGCGCAACCTGCGCGCCACCAATCACGTCAAAGCTTGCGACACGAAGGCCGTCGCTCGCATGTTGCCGTACGTCTAAGGCGGAGGACTGAACCATGGCTCGTGTAAAGCGTGGCGTTACCGCCCGTCGTCGTCACAAGAAGATCATCGGCCGCGCGAAGGGCTACTACAACGCCCGCCGCAAGGTCTTCCGCGTAGCTAACCAGGCCGTCATCAAGGCCGGTCAGTACGCCTATATCGGCCGCAAGCAGAAGAAGCGCCAGTTCCGCGCCCTGTGGATCGTGCGTATCAATGCTGCCGCCCGTCAGTTCGGCCTGTCCTACAGCCGCCTGATCAATGGCCTGAGCAAGGCCGGCATCACCGTCGACCGCAAGGTCCTGGCGGACATCGCCGTGCACGACATCAAGGCTTTTGGTGCCATCGCGGAAAAAGCGAAGGCCAGTCTGGCGGCATAATTTGTGCGCTCATCCTTGATCGCGAAGATCAAGGAGCGGCCATCCATGGCCGCACTCTTCCATGAAGAGCGAACATCCGCGGGGAGGAGGCCTTAACGCCTCCTCCCCGTTTTCGTTTGTCCCTGCCGAACACAGGAACCGCACCGATGGACGACCTGGACACCCGGGCCGCGCAAGCCCAGGCCGAGATCGCAGCCGCCGACACGCTCGATGCGCTTGAAGCGCTGCGCGTGGGCCTGCTGGGCAAGAGCGGCATCGTCACCGCCGCGCTGAAGACGCTGGGCGCGCTGCCGCCGGAAGAAAAGAAGGCGCGCGGCGCCGAGGTCAACCGCATCAAGGAGCGCCTCGCCGACGCCCTCGGCGCGCGCAAGCAGGTGCTGGAGCAGGCCGAGCTGGACCGCCGCCTGGCCTCCGAGAAGCTCGACATCACCCTGCCGGGCCGCGACGGCGAGCGCGGCGGCATCCATCCGATCACCCGTGCGCTGGAGCGCATCTCGGCGATCTTCGGCCGGCTGGGCTACCAGCGCGCCGACGGTCCGGAGATCGAGGACGACTGGCACAACTTCGAGGCGCTGAACTTCCCGCCGCACCATCCGGCGCGCGCCATGCACGACACCTTCTATTTCGGCGACGGGCGCCTGCTGCGCACGCATACCTCGCCGGTGCAGATCCGTTCGATGCAGGGGCGCCAGCCGCCGATCCGCGTGATCGCGCCGGGCAAGGTCTACCGCAGCGATTCGGACCAGACCCATTCGCCGATGTTCCATCAGATCGAAGGCCTGCTGGTCGACGAGACTTCCAGCTTCGCCGACCTCAAAGGCACCCTGGCCGAATTCATCCGCGCCTTCTTCGAGCGCGATTTCGAGATGCGCTTCCGCCCCAGCTACTTCCCCTTCACCGAGCCCTCGGCCGAAGTGGACATCCGCTGGGACGCGGACGACGGCTCCACCCGCTGGCTGGAGGTGCTGGGCTGCGGCATGGTGCATCCGAACGTGCTGAAGAACTGCGGCATCGATCCGGAGCGCTACACCGGCTTCGCCTTCGGCCTGGGCGTGGAACGCTTCGCCATGCTGCGCTATGGCGTGTCCGACCTGCGCGCGTTCTTCGAGAACGATCTGCGCTTCCTCAAGCAATTCGCCTAATCGCCGCGGGAATCGATACGCATGAAATTTTCGGAAAACTGGTTGCGCCACCATGTGCCGACGAACGCATCGCGCGACGAGCTCGCGGCGACGCTGACGGCGATCGGCCTGGAAGTCGAGGACGTCGCCGCGCTGGGTGAATCGCTGGACGGCGTGATCGTCGCGCGCATCGTCAGCGCGCAGAAACATCCCGAGGCCGACCGCCTGCAGGTGTGCGAGGTCGACACGGGCAACGGCGTCGTCCAGATCGTCTGTGGCGCGCCGAATGCGCGCGCCGGTCTGGTCGCCCCGCTGGCGATGGTCGGCGCACAGCTGCCCGGCGGCATCGCGATCAAGGCAGCGAAGCTGCGCGGGGTGGAGTCGTTCGGCATGCTGTGCTCGGCCAAGGAGCTGGGCATCGATCCGGACGCGTCGGGCCTGCTCGAGCTTCCCGCCGATGCGCCGGTGGGCACGCCGCTGGCTGCCTATCTGGGCCTGCCGGACGCCACCATCGAGATCAAGCTCACGCCCAACCGCGCCGACTGCTTCAGCGTGCGCGGCATCGCCTTCGATGTGGCGGCTGCGCTGAACGGAGGGGTGATCGAACTCGATGCCAGGCCCGTGCCGGCCCAGAGCGATGCCGCGATGAAGGTCGCGCTGGAGGCGGGTGAGCGCGTTCCGCGTTTCGCAGGGCGCGTCATCGATAACGTCGATGCGTCGGTCCCGACCCCGGTGTGGATGGCCGAGCGGCTGCGCCGCAGCGGCCTGCGTCCGATCAGCTTCCTGGTGGATGTCACGCAGTACGTCATGCTGGAACTTGGCCAGCCGATGCATGCGTTCGACAAGGCCAAGCTGGAAGGCGAGATCGTGGTGCGCCCGGCGCGCGCGGGCGAGCCGCTGGCCCTGCTGGATGGCCGCACGGTCGAGCTGGACGACGATTTCCTGGTGGTGTCCGACAGCCGCGGCGGCAGGGCCGCGCGGGCGGTGGCGCTCGGCGGCATCATGGGCGGCCAGGACACGCGCGTCACGGAGGCGACCCGCAGCGTGTTCCTCGAGGCGGCGCACTGGATTCCCTCGGCGATCATCGGCCGCAGCCGCAAGCTGGGCATGCATACGGATGCCGGGCATCGTTTCGAGCGCGGCGTCGATCCGCAGTTGCCGGGCGTCGCGGTCGAGTACGCGACCCGGTTGATTCTCGACATCGCCGGCGGCGTGGCCGGGCCACTGGTCGACGTTACCTTGCCGCAACATCTGCGCGCGCCGGAGCCGATCCTGCTGCGCCGCGCCCGGCTGGGGCGGGTGCTCGGGCTGGCCGTGGCCGACGACGAAGTCGCCCGCATCTTCACCGCGCTCGGCATGCAGGTGGAGCCGCAGGCCGACGGCTGGCGCGTCACCGCGCCCAGCCGCCGTTTCGACATCGAGCGCGAAGAGGACCTGATCGAAGAGGTCGCGCGCATCCACGGCTACGAAAACATCCCGACCCATACGCCCGCCGGCGCGCTGACCCTGGCGGTGGAGCCGGAAGCGCGCCTGGGCGAGCTGGCCCTGCGCGAGCAGCTGGCGGCGCGCGATTACTACGAGGCGGTCAACCTCTCCTTCATCGGCAGCGACGTGCTGCAGCGCTGGGGCATGACGGAGCGGCTGGTGCCGCTGGCCAATCCGCTCTCGGCGGACCTTGCGGTGATGCGCCCCTCGCTGCTGCCGGGCCTGGTCGAAGCGCTGCGCCACAACCGCGCGCGCCAGCAGGAGCGGGTGCGCCTGTTCGAGGTGGCGCGCGTGTTCGCCGCCGGCGATCCGCCGGTGGAGACGCCCAGCCTGGCCATCGCCGCCTGCGGCTCCGCCCGCGCGGAGCAGTGGGGCGAGGCGAGCCGGCCGCTGGATTTCCACGATCTCAAGGGCGAACTCGACGCCATCGTGGCCTGGGGCGGCGAGCCGCAGCGCTGGTCGGTGCATGCCGACGGCCTGCCGGGCTGGCTGCATCCGGGGCGCGGCGCCCGCGTGGCGCGCGACGGCCAGACCGTCGGCTACCTCGGCGCGCTGCATCCGCAGCTGGCCAAGGCGCTGGACCTGGGGCCGGACGTGCACGTGCTGGAACTGGCCCTGGAACCGCTGCTCGCCCGCCGCCTGCCCAAGGCCGCCGCCGTGCCGCGTTTCCCTTCGGTGCGCCGCGATATCGCCGTGGACCTGCCCGAGGAAGTGAGCTGGGCGCAGGTCGAGCAGAGCGTCCGCGCGGCCGTCGGCGGGGCGCTGGCGGAGCTGCGCCTGTTCGACCGCTACGCCGGCAAAGGCGTCGAGACTGGCCGAAAGAGTCTCGCTATGGGCTTGATTTTGCAGGACGCTTCACGCACGCTTACTGACGACGACGCAGACCGCTTCGTGCGCGAGGCGTTTGCTGCGTTGGAGACTTCATGCAAGGCAAGATGGCGAGGATGACATGGCGCTGACCAAGGCGGAGATGGCCGAGCGCCTCTTTCTCGAGGTGGGCCTCAACAAGCGTGAGGCGAAAGAATTCGTGGACGCCTATTTCGAGGTGGTCCGCGAAGCGCTGGAAAAGGGCGAGCAGGTGAAGCTGTCGGGGTTCGGCAATTTCGACCTGCGGCAGAAGAACCAGCGCCCGGGACGCAACCCCAAGACCGGCGAGGAGATCCCGATCTCCGCCCGCCGCGTGGTGACGTTCCGGCCGGGGCAGAAACTCAAGGTGAGAGTGGAGAGCTATGCTGGACCAAGGGAATAACACCGAGCTCCCGGCCATCCCGGCCAAGCGCTACTTCACCATCGGTGAGGTCAGCGAGCTGTGCGGGGTGAAGCCGCATGTGCTGCGGTACTGGGAACAGGAGTTCCCCGCGCTCAACCCGGTCAAGCGCCGCGGCAACCGCCGCTACTACCAGCGCCACGACGTGCTGATGATCCGGCAGATCCGCGCCCTGCTGTACGACGAAGGCTTCACCATCACCGGCGCCCGCGCCCGTCTGGAAGGCCCGCAGGCGCGCATGGAGTCGAGCATTTCGCATCAGATCGTGCGCCAGGTGCGCATGGAGCTGGAAGAAGTGCTGAGCCTGCTGCGCCGCTGAGCGCGCAGGCTGCAAGCTTTCGCAAGTCCTGCCCTAGCTGCTAGACTTACCCACTTGCCGTAGCGTCGGGGCGTAGCGCAGCCTGGTAGCGCATTTGCCTGGGGGGCAAAGGGTCGTCGGTTCGAATCCGGCCGCCCCGACCAATTACGGTGATGGATGCGAAAGGCGCCCTTGGGCGCCTTTCTTTTTGGGTATGTCGGCGCCCTTGGGCGCCTTTTCTTTTTTATTCGTCGACGAAACGCGGTATCGGCCCCGGATGCGGCGTCTTCCGGTCCGAGAGATCGAACATCACGTCATCCACGTAGCACCAGCCCCAGCCCTCCGGCGGATCGTAGCCCTCGATGATGGGATGCCCCGTCGCGCGGTAATGCTTGGTGGCGTGCCGGTTGGGCGAGTCGTCGCAGCAGCCCACGTGGCCGCAGCTGCGGCAGATGCGCAGATGGACCCACGGGCTGCCGGTCTTCAGGCATTCCTCGCAACCGGCGGCACTGGGGGTGACGTCGCGGATGCCGTCGAGATGGCTGCAGCTGGCTTTCATCGCGCTCTCCTTGGGGTGGGCAGGCGCTTGCGATCGGCCGCGCCATGCGCTTTCAGAGTTCTTCAAGGCTTTTTCAGGCGTGTTTCAGGACTCGAACGCGCCGCCTGGCGAGGGTGCGGGAATCCCCGCCCATCGAGAGGCTACATGAAGACGCTCGCACCCATCCCCGCGCATGCACCCGTCGGTTTCGGCGACAGCCAGCTCTACCGGCTGCGCCGCGCGCTGGAACGCTGGTTCTACTTCGGCATGGCCTGGCTGGTGCTGCTGGTGGTGGGCTACGGCTTCGGCCGCGGCCTGAGCGAGCGGCTGCTGCACCCGGCGCAGCCGCTGCCGTGGATCCTGCACGTCCACGTGCTGGTGTTCGCGGGCTGGGTGCTGCTGTTTCTGGTGCAGGCCGGGCTGGTGAGCGGGCACGCGATACGCCTGCACCGGCGGCTGGGCCTGTTCGGCGCGGGCCTGGGCACGCTGCTGCCGGTGCTGGGCCTAGCCACCGCACTGGCGATGCGCCAGTGGCATGCGCGCCAGGGAGCGGTGCACGACGCCTTTCTGGCCATCTCCTTCAACGACATGCTGACCTTCGCGCTGGCCTTCGGCCTGGCGGTGCGCTGGCGGCGGCAACCGGAGTTCCACCGCCGGCTGATGCTGATCGCCACCTGCGCGCTGACCGTGGCCGCATTCGCGCGTTTCCCGCGCGCCCTGGTGCCGGCCAATACCTGGTACGCCTGGGTGGACCTGCTGATCGGGCTGGGCCTGCTGCGCGACCTTATCGTCGAAGGCCGCATCCATCGGGCTTATGCGATCGGCCTGCCGTGCGTGATGGCGGGGCAGGGGCTGGCGCTGTACCTGGCGTTCGCGGCCCCCGCGGGCTGGCTGGCGCTGCTGCACGCCATGCTGGACTAGGCCACCTTCAGCACGATCTTGCCGACGTGCTCGCCGCTTTCCATCAGCCGGTGCGCATCCTCCGCGCGCACCAGCGGAAACACCTCGTGCACCATCGGCAGGCAGCGGCCGGCGGCCAGCACCGGCCACACATGCGCGCGCAGGTCGTTGGCGATCTCCGCTTTCTCCGCGCCATTGCGCGCACGCATGGTGGAGCCGGTGACGGTGGCACGCTTGAGCACCAGCGCCTGCAGGTCGACCTGTTCCGCGTGGATGCCGCCGAGGAAGCCGATCACCACCAGCCGCCCGTCGCGTGCCAGCGCGGCCACGTTCCGCTCGAAATACGAGCCGCCCATGATGTCCAGGATCACATCCGCGCCATGCCCGTCGGTCTTGCTCAGCACGGCCAGCGCGAAGTTCTCTTCGCGATAGTTGATCGCCTCGGCGCCCAGATGCCGCACCACCGCGCATTTGTGCTCGCTGCCGGCGGTGGCGAAGGCGACGATGCCGAACTCGCGGCACAGCATCAGCGCGGTGGTGCCGATGCCGCTGGTGCCGCCATGGATCAGCACCCGCTCGCCCGGCACCGCGCGGCCGATGCGGAACAGGTTGGCCCACACGGTGAAGAAGGTTTCCGGAATGGCCGCGGCGTGGATCGAGTCGATGCCGTCGGGAATCGGCAGGGCTTGTCCCGCCGGCAGCACGCAGTACTCGGCGTAGCCGCCGCCGTTGGTCAGCCCGCACACGCGGTCGCCGAGGGCGAAGCCCTGCACGTCGGCGCCCAGCGCCACGATCTCGCCGGCAATCTCCAACCCCGGCGTGGGATGCGCGCCCGGCGGCATCGGATAGCGGCCCTGGCGCTGGATCACGTCGGGACGGTTCACGCCCGCCGCCTGCACCCGCACCAGCACTTCGTCGCGCGTCGGTTCGGGCAGGGGCACGGTGCGCGGTTGCAGCACGTCCGGCGGACCGGGCGTGTCGATGCCGATCTCGATCATCCGGTCCGGCAGGAAGACCTTGCTCATGGCGCGCGCATCCTTCCACGGGGTCCGCTTCGTTTACCCGGCGGGCGGTGAAAGACGCGTAAGGCGGCGCGTCTTCCGTTCAGCGGGACATGCCCGCGCGTCAGTACAGCACGCGGCTGCGCAAGGTGCCCGGAATCTCCGCCAGCCGGTCCTTGAGCGCACCGGCCTGCGCTTCGTCGGCCGACACGTCGATCACCACGTAGCCCACCTGCGGATCGGTCTGCAGGAACTGCGCGTCGATATTGATGTTGCCGGCGGAGAACAATTCGTTGATGCGCGACAGCACGCCCGGCACATTGCGGTGGATATGCAGCAGGCGGCGGCTGTTCGGGTGCTCCGGCAAGGTCACTTCGGGGAAGTTCACCGCCGACAGGGTCGATCCGTTGTCGCTGTAGCGCACCAGCTTGCTGGCCACTTCGATGCCGATATTGTCCTGCGCCTCCAGCGTGCTGCCGCCGATATGCGGGGTGAGGATCACGTTGTCCATGCCCACCAGCGGCGACACGAACGGATCGTCGTTGCCCTTGGGTTCCACCGGGAATACGTCCACCGCGGCGCCGGCGATATGGCCGCTGCGCAGCGCGGCGGCGAGCGCGTCGATGTCTACCACGGTGCCGCGCGAGGCATTGATCAGCACCGAACCCTTGCGCATCTTGGCAAGCTCCGTGGCGCCGATCATCAGCTTGGTCGACGGCGTTTCCGGCACGTGCAGGGTCACCACGTCGGCGCGTTCCAGCAGGTCGTCCAGGCTGCCGGCGGCGCGCGCGTTGCCCAGCGACAGCTTGGTCTCGATGTCGTGGAAGATCACGCGCATGCCCAGCGATTCGGCCAGCACGCCGATCTGCGTGCCGATATGGCCGTAGCCGACGATGCCCAGCACCTTGTCGCGCGCCTCGAAGCTGCCGGCCGCGGACTTGGTCCAGCCGCCGCGGTGGCACAGCGCATTCTTCTGCGGGATCCCGCGCAACAGCATGATCGCCTCGGCGATCACCAGCTCGGCCACGCTGCGCGTATTGGAGTAGGGTGCGTTGAACACCGGCACGCCCTGCACCCGCGCGGTTTCCAGGTCCACCTGGTTGGTGCCGATGCAGAAGCAGCCCACCGCGATCAGCCGGCGCGCCTGTTCCAGCACGTCGGCGGTGAGGTGGCTGCGCGAACGGATGCCGACGATATGCGCCTCGGCGATGCGCGCTTTCAGTTCCGCTTCCGGCAGCGACTTCTCGTGGAATTCGATCTGGCTGTAGCCGGCGCGGCGGAACACGTCCACGGCGCTCTGGCTGACGCCTTCGAGCAGGAGGACCTTGATGTCTGCTTTCGGATACGAGGTTTTCATGGGCCGCCGGGCATGTATGGGGGGTACGGGAATAGGGAATAGGGAATAGGGAATGGTAAAAGCGCGGCGCGACAAGCTCGTAGGGCGCTGCTTTTACTATTCCCGATTCCCTATTCCCGATTCCCGCCAAAGCCACACTATGCGGCAGCGCAGCACTGGACCGCAACGGCTGCGGCTGGCAGGCTGGGTGACTCGTTTACGGAGTCGCCATGACCGCATCCGCTCTCGCCGACCTGGCCGCCCGCCTGCCCGAATTGCGCCTGCTCACGGAGCCGGCCGATCTGGAGCACTACGGCCGCGACTGGACCCGCCGCTGGACGCCGGCCCCGCTGGCCATCGCCCTGCCGGCCACGGTGGAAGAGGCCCAGGCCGTGGTGCGCTGGGCCAACGAGCATGGCGTGGCGCTGGTGCCCTCGGGCGGGCGCACTGGCCTTTCCGGTGGCGCGGTGGCCGCGAAGGGCGAGCTGGTGCTGAGCCTGGAGCGCATGAACCGCGTGCTCGGCTTCGACCCGATCGACCGCACTCTCACCGTGCAGGCCGGCATCGCGCTGCAGGCCGTGCACGACGCCGCACGCACGCACGGGCTGATCTATCCGGTCGACTTCGCCGCGCGCGGCTCCTGCTCCATCGGCGGCAATATCGCCACCAATGCCGGCGGTATCCGGGTGATCCGCTACGGCAATACGCGCGAATGGATCGCGGGCCTGAAGGTGATCGCCGGCAACGGCGAGCTGCTCGAACTCAATCGCGGCCTGATCAAGAATTCCAGCGGCTACGATCTGCGCCATCTCACCATCGGCTCCGAGGGCACGCTGGGCATCGTGGTGGAAGCCACCCTGCGCCTGGCCGAGCCGCCTCCGCCTTCGCAGGTGATGCTGCTGGCGCTGCCGGACATGGCCGCGCTGATGCAGGTGTTCGCGTTGTTCCGCGCGCGGCTGAAGCTGCAGGCTTTCGAATTCTTCACCGACGTCGCGCTGCGCCACGTGCTGGCGCACGGCGCGCAGCCCGCGCTCGACGGCGAGCATCCGTTCTACGTGGTCACCGAATTCGACGCCGCCGACGAAGCCGCGCAGGACGCCGCCCTGGCCGCGTTCGAGCACGGCGTCAACGAGGGCTGGATCGCCGACGGCGCGATCGCGCAGAGCGAGGCCCAGGCCGCCGCGCTGTGGCGCCTGCGCGAAGGCATCACCGAAAGCCTGGCGCCGCACAAGCCCTACAAGAACGACATCTCCCTGCGCATCGGCGCGCTGCCGGCTTTCCTGGACGAGATCCAGGCCCTGCTGGGGCAGGCCTATCCGCACTTCGAGGTGGTGTGGTTCGGCCATATCGGCGACGGCAACCTGCATATCAATGTGCTCAAGCCCGAAGGCCTGGCCGATGCCGAGTTCATCGCCCAGTGCGAGCAGGTGACCAAGCTGCTGGCCGAAGCGCTCAAGCGCCATGGCGGCAGCATCTCGGCCGAACACGGCATCGGCCTGGTGAAGAAGGCGTATCTGGAGAGCACGCGCAGCGCGGCGGAAATCGCGCTGATGCGGGGCGTGAAGCAGGTGTTCGATCCGAGCGGCATCCTCAACCCCGGCAAGCTGTTTTAGGGGCTTGCGGTATCCTCGGCGCTTTGAATCGCCGGAGATGCCCGCATGACCCAGCCACGCCGCCAGCTGTACCCCGAGATCGAGCCGTTCGACAGCGGCATGCTCAAGGTGTCGGAGCTGCACACGCTGTACTACGAGCAGTGCGGCAACCCGAACGGCAAGCCGGTGGTGTTCCTGCATGGCGGCCCCGGCGGCGGCATCAATCCCAATTACCGCCGCTTCTTCGATCCCAAGGCCTACCGCATCGTGCTGTTCGACCAGCGCGGCTGCGGCCAGTCCACGCCGCATGCGGAGCTGACCGACAACACCACCTGGCATCTGGTGGCCGATATCGAGCGCATACGCGAGCATCTGGGCATCGATCGCTGGCAGGTGTTCGGCGGCTCCTGGGGTTCGACGCTGGCGCTGGCCTATGCGCAGACGCATCCGGACAAGGTCACCGAGCTGGTGCTGCGCGGCATCTTCATGCTGCGGCGCTGGGAGCTGGAGTGGTTCTACCAGAAGGGCTGCGACGCGCTGTTCCCGGATGCCTGGGAAAGCTATCTGGAAGCGATTCCCGAAGCCGAGCGCGGCGACCTGATGAGCGCCTACCATCGCCGCCTGACCAGCGCCGATCCGAAGGTGCGCGTGGAAGCGGCGCGCGCCTGGTCGGTGTGGGAAGCGGCCACCAGCCATCTGTACCAGGACCCGGCGCATATCGAATCCAGCGGCGAGGACGAATTCGCGCTGGCGTTCGCGCGCATCGAATGCCATTACTTCGTGCATGGCGGTTTCTTCGAGCACGACGACCAGCTGCTGCGCAACGTCGAGCGCATCCGCAAGATTCCCGCGGTGATCGTGCAGGGCCGCTACGACGTGGTGTGCCCGATGCGCAGCGCCTGGGACCTGCACCGTGCGTGGCCGGAAGCGGACCTGCGCGTGGTGGCGGACGCGGGGCATTCGGCGCTGGAGCCGGGGATCGCGCATGAGCTGCTGGAGGCGACCGACCGCTTCCGCCACTAATGCTCGTCATTCCGGCGCAGGCCGGAATCCAGTAACGATACCGTTTGATTGTCGCGAAACTTTAAAGGCGCTTTTTGGGCGCTCACGCTTGCCCGAGCGCGTCGCTACTGGATTCCGGCCTGCGCCGGAATGACGGCGGTAGGTAGGGCGGAAGCCACGTGTGCGGTTGGCCATTCTGTCGGCCACAAAAGAAAAAGGCCACGCCCTTCGCCGGGCGTGGCCTTTCCGTTATTGCCGGCGGCATAGGTTGGGGTGAGCGCAGCGAACCCCAACATCGACCACCGTCACGCGTATCGCATCGCTGGGGTTCGCCTGTGGCTCACCCCAACCTGCATTTTCAGTGCTGCTTGCCGTGGCCGTCGTGGCCGTCGTGGCCATCGTGGCCATCGTGGCCATGATCGTGATCGCCATGCGGATCGAACATCGCCGGCGCGAACAGGTCGAGCACGAAGCCGTCGTGGTCCGAGGCGCCGATCGCCTTGGTCCAGTCCGGGGCGTTCGCGGCGTCGGCTTCGGTCTGCGCGGGTGCGTCGAGGTCGGCGCGGCCGTACTGCATGTGCAGGAAGCGGAACTGCGCGGCGCGGTTCAGCAGGGCATGGTCGAGCACCTGCACGGTCGGCACTTCGCGGCCGGAGTTGCCGCTGCCGGCCTGCGTATAGCCCTGGATCTCGCCGAAGTTCTCGGTGAACAGGAACGAGTAGCGATCGTTCTCCGGCACCGATTCCACCGCGTTCCACAGCGCCGGGCGCACGATGTTCTGGCCCAGCTTCAGCTGGTTCTCGCTGTCCTTGTACTTGCCCGAGATCAGGCCGACCACGTCCACCCAGCCATCGCTGAACTGGTAGGCGTTGAAGTCGCCCACCACCAGCAGCGGCTGCGAGGGATAGCGGGTCTGCAGTTCCTGCACCTGCTTGGCCAGCGATACCGCCTGCGTGTAGCGCTTCAGGCGATCGCGCACGGCGGTGGCGTTGTCCTTGTCCACATTGGTGCGGGCCTTCGGGTGCGCCGAGATCACGTGGAAGCGCATGCCGCGCACTTCGGCCGTCAGCAGCAGCGGCGGATGGTCGTGGACGAACGCGGTGCTGCCGTTGTCGTTCCAGGTTTCGTCCGCGCCGAGCTGGCGCACCGACTGCACGCGAATGCCGCGGTCGGCGCGCACCAGGAAGCCGACGTTGATGCCGCTGGGGTCATGGCCCGGCAGCAGGTAGGCGTCGTACTTCACCGGATAGTCGTCGCCCAGCTGCTTGGCCAGGCCCTGCAGCACCGCCAGGCTCTTCACCTCTTCGGTGGACAGCACGTCCGGCAGCTTCAGCACGCTGCCGACATAGGCCGACAGGCGGCGGGTCTTCAGCGCCACCTGGTCCGGCGTCGGCTCCTTGCTGT
Source organism: Dyella sp. SG609 (assembly GCF_012275375.1). Classification (GTDB taxonomy): domain Bacteria; phylum Pseudomonadota; class Gammaproteobacteria; order Xanthomonadales; family Rhodanobacteraceae; genus Dyella_D; species Dyella_D marensis. The sequence goes on from NZ_JAAZQJ010000010.1 coordinate 103,163, forward strand.
CGCCGCTGCAGGTGAAGGTGGTGTTGAACTCGCTGTCGCAGAAGCGCTCCATGTTGAACGCGCCGATGCGCAGCGCGAACGGCGGCTTCGGCAGCACGGGGCGCGGCATCGGCGCGGCGCGCTTCACTTCGATCCTGATCGGGATGAAGGTGTAGGCGCCGAAGTCGTACGAGATGATGCCCTCGGCACGGAAGGTGGTGCCGGCGACGAACGGGGTGTTGACCGGCACGGCGCCGAAGTCGTCGGTGTTCATCTTGAACACTTCCGGATTGCCGCTCCAGTTGGGCAGGCTGACGCCGGCCGGCACCGGCACGCCGAAGCGCACGCCCGGCTGGCGCAGCGAACGCTTGCCGTTGGCGGTGATGCTCACCTCGGCGAACGGCTCAGTGCTGAAGCGCTTGTTGCCCGTGTTGATCATGCCGTCCTCGATCACCACGCGCATGCCCACGAAGCACTGGAAGTTGGTGGCGCCGCAGGACAGCTGGTTCGGATCGGACGACGGCGTGCGCGCACCGAAGATCACCGCCTTCGGCAGCCGCGCGCCATGTGCGGTCACGGTGACGGTGGCGTTCTTCAGTTCCGTCAGGTGGTAGTAGTTGTCGACCTTGGCGGCCACGTCCACCACGTCGCCCACGGCGACCGCCGGCTTGGACGAGGTGAACACGTACACGCCGTTGGAGGTGAGCGGATCGGCATCCACGCGGTTGTCCGGCGTCTGCATGGTGAAGCCGGCCGGGCCCACCGCGGTGACGATGTTGCCGCTGGTGATCACCGACTTGCCCAGCAGCGGCGAGCTCTGCTCGCGGCCCTGGATCTGCCAGATTTCCGCGGCGACCGGGATGTCGTACAGGATCGCGCCGATCGCGCTGTCGCGCGCCAGCGTGGCGCCGCCGGTGACCTGGTCGAGCTTGACCAGGAAGGCCTTGTCCGGCGAGCCGGTGTTGCGGCCGTGCACCACCACGTTGAAGCTGGCCTGGGTCTGGCCCGCGGCGATGTTCAGCGTGGTGTCGACGGCTTCGTAATCGCCGGCGGCGACGGTGGCGCTGTCGTCCTGGGTCGCCGCATGCACGCTCACGCCGCCGGCCGGGGCCGGCTGGTTGAGCGTGACGGTGAACGGCATGGTGACGTTGGCGGCGCCGTGCACGGTGGCGCTGGAGTCGGCGATCGACAGCGACAGGTTCATCACCGCGCAGGCGCTGGCGGCGTTGTGCGGCGCGGTGGGCGTGACCACCACGAAGTCGGACTGGTTGTCGCCGGTGTTTTGCGGCAGGCCGGCGCCATTGGTCTTGCGGCCGTAGCCCTTGTCCGCATTGGTGCTGCCCAGCGAGGTCAGCGGCGTGCCGGCCTTGTAGGCGGAGCCGGCGGAGAGGCCGACCTGGTCGACCAGCTGGCCGCTGGCGTCGAGCAGGGCCAGGCCGCCGTCGTCGGTGACGCCGGTGCTGTATTTCAGGTCGCCCGCGACGCTGCCGGAGTAGCCGCCGCTCGCGCTGTTGGTCAGCAGCAGGTGGCAGCCCGGCGCGATCGACGTGCCGCTGGGGAAGGTCAGGCGCGTGCCGGTGGTGCCGCTCGCGTTCGATGCATTGAATTTGTAGCCGGAGACGTCCAGCGCGGTGGCGCCAGCGTTGAACAGTTCGACGAATTCGTCATTGCCGCCAGCGGGGCCGCGGACGCGGAACTGGCTGATGCTGAGGTCGGCCGCCTGGGCGGTGGCGATCGACGCGATTGCTAGCAACGCGGCCCATAGGGCGCGCCGGGCGTGCTTTGCTTCCATTGACCCACTCCCTTGTTGAAGGATCCGGATGGATCCTTCCGGGGAAAATAGCAATTTATTGCGACAGAATTGCTAATGGGGGTCTCAGTAGGGAGGGTGGGGCTGGCGCCCCGGGGGCTCGTCATCCCGGCGTAGGCCGGGATCCAGTAGCGACTAGGTGTGGTTGTCGCGACTTGGCCGCTTATGCAGCGGGCATTTCGGACGCCTGCCGGCGCCCGAGTCACTTTCTCTTTGCTGGCCCAAAGAGAAAGTAACCAAAGAGAAATGGCCTCAAGTCAAAGGCTCGCGACGCGACTAGAAGGAGCGGTGGGCGGCTGCGGTAACTTGATTAACCTGGGTCTACACGAAACCACAGTGCGTTTACGTAACGCGTACTTCAACGTGCCGTGGCCGAGAGGACGTTCAAGGAACGAGGCCAGCTTTGGCTCTTCGTTCCTGCCTACCTCACCACTACACCCCTCTCCCCTCCGGGGAGAGGGCAGGGTGAGGGGCCGGGGCTCGCCCAGATTTTTATTGAGCAAAAGCGTTCGCGGTTTTCCTTTCAACCCGCTGGCAGCTGCTTGGTGCCGAAAATCTTGTCGCCCGCATCGCCCAGGCCCGGCAGGATGTAGCCGTGTTCGTTGAGGTGGTCGTCGATGGCGGCGGTGTAGATCTCGATGTCGGGGTGGGCGGCCTCGATGCGCTTCAGGCCTTCCGGTGCCGCGACCAGGAACAGGCCTTTGATGCGTTTGCAGCCGGCGGCCTTGAGCATGTCTACCGTGGCGACCAGCGTGCCGGCGGTGGCGAGCATGGGGTCGACGATCAGGGCGATGCGTTCGTCCATGCGGCCGGTCAGTTTTTCGTAGTAGGCGATGGGCTTGAGGGTTTCCTCGTCGCGCTGCAGGCCGACCACGCTCACCTTCGCCGCGGGGATCAGGTCGAGCACGCCGGGCAGCATGCCAAGGCCCGCGCGCAGGATCGGCACGATGGTGATCTTCTTGCCCTTGATCTGATGCACAGTCAGCGGACCCGCCCAACCGTCGATGTGCTTGTCCACCGTCTCCAGGTCCTTGGTCGCCTCGTAGGTGAGCAGGGCGGCGACTTCGGAGGCGAGTTCGCGGAATTCCTTGGTGCTGATGCCGGCGCGGCGCATCAGGCCGAGCTTGTGCTGGATGAGCGGGTGGCGGACTTCGACGAGCTTCATGGGGCGTCCTGCTTGGCGGAATGCGGGGATTATGGCGCAGCGGGAATGATTCGTTTCCCCCAAAAAGCAAAGGCGCCGCTTCCTCGAAGCGGCGCCTTGCGGCGATACACCGGTGCAGGAGTTTTACGGGCTCGCCGCGGCGCCGCCGCTCAGACACGAGCTCATGAACTTTTTGCGGTCGTCGCCCTTCAGGGTCTTGGCTTTCGTATCCGCATTGCAGGCCTTCATCTTTTCCTGCTGGGTCATCTTCGCCGGTGCAGCGGCTTCGCCCTTCAGGCAGCTGCTCATGAAGGCCTTGCGCTCGTCGCCCTTCTTGCCGGTCGCCTGCTTGTTGCAGTCGGCCATGCGCTGCTGCTGCGGGGTCAGTTCCTTCTTGGCCTGCGGGGCGGCGAAAGCGGTGGCGGAAACGGCGAGGGCCAGGGCGAGGCTGGCGGCGGTCAGGCTGAAACGCAAGAACATGCGGGTACCCTCCTGGAATGGACCGGCGAGTGCCGGTGGGCGCAAGTCTATGCCGCTTGCCGCGCTTGGGTAGAGGGGGAACGCCGGGCTCCGCGCCCGGCGTTCATGCGGCAAGCTCAGGCCGCTTCGGCCTTCAGCTTGCGTGGGCCCTGCTGCAGCGCCTGGCGCACGTGGGCGACCACCAGGTCCACCTCGGCGCTGGTCACCTTGAAGTGCGGGGTGAAGCGCAGCGAGTTGACGCCGCCGTGGATCACGCCGACGCCGCGCTCGCGCATGTATTCCTCGATCGAACCCGCGCCGTAGCACTTGAACTCCGCCGACAGCTCGCAGGAGAACAGCAGGCCGGTGCCCTGCACCTTGGTGATCAGGCCGCCGAGTTCGCCCTTCAGCGCGTTGAGCTTGTCGACGAATTCCTTGCCGCGCTCGCGGATGTTGGCGCGCACCTCGTCGTTGAGCTCGTGCAGCGTGGCCAGCGCCACGTCCAGCGCGCGCGGGTTGGCAGTCATGGTGTTGCCGTAGATGCCCTTGCGGTACAGGCCGGCGGCGCGCTCGTTCACCGCCAGCACCGACAGCGGATACTGGCCGGCGTTGAGCGCCTTGGAGAAGGTTTCCATGTCCGGCGCCGGCAGCTTCTCGAAGCCGGGATAGTCGGTGAGCGACAGCACGCCATGCGCGCGCAGGCCGGCCTGGATCGAATCGATCAGCAGCATCGAGCCGTGCGCTTCGGTGAGTTCGCGCGCGGCCTTGTAGAACTCCGGCGTCACGGCGCGGCCGGGATCGCCTTCGCCCATCACCGGTTCCAGGAACATCGCCTCGATGAACCAGCCGTGGCGGTCGGCATCGGCGAACGCGGCTTCCAGCTGCGCCACGTCGTACGGCGCCACCGTGATCAGCGTGTCCTCGTGGCGATAGCTGGCCAGGTGCTGCTGGTAGGTCTTGCGGGTGGAATCCGAATACAGCGCGGGTTTCTCAGTACGGCCGTGGAAGGCGCCCTTCACCGCGAGGCGCTTGATGGTGCGCCCGGCGTAGCGTGCGCCCGGCTCGGTCATCGCCTTGGCGTTGACGTCGGCGATGCGGCAGGCCAGCGAAACGGACTCGGAACCGGAGTTCAGGCACAGGTAGCGCGCATACGGATTGCCGCCGCGGTGGCGGCCGAGCTCGCGGTCCAGCGCCTTGGCAAAGCGCATCTGCGAGACGTTCGGCGTCATCACGTTGGCCATCACCTGCGGACGGCTCATCGCCGTGCGGATCGCCTCGTTGTTGTGGCCGAAACCGAGCATGCCGTAGCCGCCGTTGTCGTGGATCACCGCGCCCTTCAGCGTGACCACCCACGGGCCGCGCGCGGCGGCGGGCAGATAGCGGTTGATGCCGTCGTCGGGATAGAAATTGACGAAGCCCGCCTGCGCCACCTGCAGCTGCTCGGCTTCGTCGAGCTTGAGGAAGTCGGCCAGCTCCGCGCGCAGCGCGCGATGCTGTTCGAGCGCTTCGCCGATGGCCTGCGCCAGTTCGGGGTGGCTGGCGGCGAAGCGTTCGACGGTGGCGTCGTCCAGGCCGGTGGTCTGCGGCGCGCCGCCGAAATCGCGCAATTCGCGCAGCTGATCGATCACACCCATGATGACTCCTCCTCAAGGTACGCAAGCGCCGTTGGGGATGGCGCTTCCTGCCAACATCGCGATGAATGCTTTGGCGGGAGCCGATGACGATCATCTTGCGGCGATCGGAAACTCCCGCTCAGTCGAGCGCGCCGCGCATGTTTCTGCGCCAGCGATTCACCGAGGATAACCCGCCTTCGTCAGCGCCGTAACCCCGGGGGGAGGGGCCGGATGACGGCTGTCACGTGCGCGGGCTGACGTTGGCGAATGCCCGCCAGCCCTTGCGATGCCTAGCATTCCGGGCAAAGGAGGGAAACCCATGAACACGAATGCTTCACCCATCGCACGCCTGTCGTCCGTGGTGAAACGCTACGGCAATCACACCGCCGTCGACGGCCTGGATCTGATGCTGCATCGCGGCGAAATTTTCGCGCTGCTCGGCCCCAACGGCGCCGGCAAGAGCACCACCATTTCGATGCTGCTCGGCCTGGTGCGGCCCGATGCGGGCCGCGTCGAACTGTTCGGCGAAGATCCGCAGCAGCTCGTGGCGCGCCGCCGCATCGGCGTGATGCTGCAGAGCGCGGCGCTGCCGCCGACCTTGCGCGTCGGTGAGCTGCTGCGGCTGACCGGCAGCTATTACCCGGCGCCGCGCGACCTGCACGAAACGGCGGAACTGGCCGGCGTCACCGACTTGCTGAAGCGTCCTTACGCCGCGCTTTCGGGCGGACAGCAGCGCCGCGTGCAGTTCGCGCTCGCGCTGTGCGGCCGCCCGGAGCTGCTGTTCCTGGACGAACCCACCGTCGGCATGGACCTGGAAGCGCGCCAGAAGCTGTGGACCGCGGTGCGCCACCTGGTCGCCGAGGGCGCCGGCGTGGTGCTCACCACGCATTACCTGGAAGAAGCCGAAGCGCTGGCCAGCCGCGTCTGCGTGATGGCGCGCGGACGCGTGCTGAGCGAAGGCAGCGTGGACGACCTGCGCGCACGCGTGGCGCTCAAGCGCATCCGCTGCATCACCCGCCTGCGCGCGGCCGACGTCGCCGCCTGGCCGGAAGTGGCCGAAGCGCGCGACGAAGGCGAACGCCTGTGGCTGTCCACCGACAGCGCGGAGATCGTGGTGCGCCGCCTGCTCGACGCCGACGCGCAGCTGGGCGAACTGGAAGTCCAGCGCGCCGGCCTGGCCGAAGCCTTTACCGAGCTGACTCGCGCCGCCGAGGCGCCCACCGAAGACAACCGCGAGGCCGCCTGATGAACGCCGTCTCTTCCGCCATGCCTGCCGCATCCGCCTCGCGCGAGATGGGTTTCAGCCGGGTGCTCGGCGCCTACCTGCAGGAAGCGCGCGCCGAATGCCTGCGCTATCTGCGCAACCCGGGCTTCATGATCCCGACCCTGATCCTGCCCACCGCGTTCTATCTGATGTTCGGCATTCTGATCGGCCGCGCCAACGGTCCCGATGCACCGCGCTATCTGCTCGCCGCATATGGCACCTTCGGCGTGATGTCGCCTGGCCTGTTCGGCTTCGGCGTGGCCTTGTCGATGGAGCGCGACAACGGTCTGCTGACCTTGAAGCGCGCCTTGCCGATGCCGCCGGGCGCGTATCTGCTGGGCAAGGTGGTGATGTCGATTTTCGCGGCGGCGGTGGTGTCCTGCATCCTGGTGCTGCTGGCCACGCTGGTGGCCCATGTGCAGCTGTCGGCGGCGCAGACGGCCGGGCTGTTCGCCACCAACCTGTTCGGCGCGCTGCCGTTCTGCGCGATGGGCCTGATGCTGGGCATGTTCATCAAGGGCACCGGCGGGCCTGGCATCGTCAACCTGATCTACCTGCCGATGGCTTTCATGTCGGGCCTGTGGTTTCCGCTGTCGCTGATGCCCAAGGCGGTGCAGCAGATCGCGCTGGTGCTGCCGCCGTATCACCTCAACCAGGTGGCGCTGAACGTGGTAGGGCTGGGGCAGGAACCGGTGTGGCCGCACGTGGCGGCGCTGGCGGCCTTCACGGCGGTGTTCCTGGCCATCGCCGTGCGCCGCCTGCGGCGCCACGGTTGAAGTAGCATGCGAAGGGCTGCGCAACCGCCGGTTGCGCAGCCGGATGCCATGAAGACGTTCGTTGTCACGCGACCTGCGGGGAGGGTCACCGCCATGCTCCAACTGCTCCGCTCCTGGCTGACGCCGGCGCCGGATTCGCGCGTCGCCGCGATCCAGCGCCAGGGCAAGTCGGTGTGGGCCGAGGGCGTGCACCTGCTGTGGTCGGTGTGGGTGTTCATCACGCCGGCCATGGGCAGCCACTACGACCTCCGGTGGGTGCTGCTGACCCTGCTGTCGTATCCGCTGTTCCTGCTGATGTTCGCCAAGTCGATGCTCGCCTCGCGCCGGGTCGCCCCGCGCTACGCGCTCGGGCTGGTGGCGATGAGCATCGCGCTGGCGCCGTGGTACCCCAGCGGCATGGCGTATTTCATCTACGGCTGCGTGTCGTACAGCATGGCCAGCGCCAAGCGGGTGGGGCCGCTGCTGCTGCGCCTGATGCTGGTCAACGTGGTCTATGTCGCGGTGGCCAGCACCGTGGGTTATCCGTGGCAGGCGCTGGTGTCGGTGCCGTGCATGACCATCATCATCGCCATCATCACCCACGTCGAACGCATCGCGCACGAGAAGGACGCAGCGCTCAAGCTGTCGCAGGAAGAAGTGCGCCGGCTGGCCGCCACCGCCGAACGCGAGCGCATCGGCCGCGACCTGCACGACCTGCTCGGGCATACGCTTTCGCTGATCACGCTGAAGCTGGAGCTGTCGCGCAAGCTGTTCGACCGCGATGCGGACGCGGCCAAGCGCGAAGTAGCGGAAGCCGAGCGCGTCGCGCGCCATGCCCTGGCCGAAGTGCGCTCAGCGGTCACCGGCATCCGCGCCACCGACCTGGCCGCGGAACTGGCCTCGGCGCGCCTGCTGCTGGAGTCCTCCCGCGTGCACCTGGATTACGTGGCGCCGCCGGCCGATCTGCCGACGGAGATCGAGCGCGGCCTGTCGCTGGTCCTGCGCGAGGCGGCCACCAATATCGCCCGGCATGCGCATGCGAGCAAGGCGCGGATCGAGTTCGAACGCGACGCCTACACCTTGCGCCTGCGCGTGAGCGACGACGGCCGCGGCGGCGTGGGCGAGGACGGCAACGGCCTGTGCGGCATGCGCGAGCGCGTGCGCGCGCTGGCCGGGCATCTGACCATCGAATCGCCGCGCGGCCGCGGTACCGTGCTGCTGGTCACCGTGCCCCTGCCGCAGCCGAAGCTGCTGCCCACCGCCGCGCCGGAAACGGCGCCGCGCCAGCCGACGCGCGTGTGATGCGCCTGCCGTTCCAGCCCGCGCCGGATTCGCTGTACGTGCAGCTGCGCTCGCCGGTATTCATCGCGCGCTCGGCGCTGGGCCAGGCGGCGTGGATCGTGATGCTGCCGCTGATCCCGCTGGGCCTGCTGGGCTTCGCCTGGTCGTGGTTCGCGCCCACGCTGCTGAGCGTGCTGGTCTTTCTCTATCTGCACCTGCACGTGTATTTCGGGCCGCCGCAGCGCCTGTCCTGGTACGTGGCGGGCATGGCGGCGATGGGGCTGGGCCTGTGGATGGTCAATCCCATGGGCTTCGGCTATGTGATCACCGCCTGCACGGCCTTGTCGGCCACGCCGAACTTCCGCCTGTGGCTGCGCGGCGTCGCGCTGTTGACCGTGCTGTCCATGACGATGGCGTGGCTATGGGTGGATGCACCGCTGTGGATCATGCTGGTGGTGGTCGTGGCCGGCGTGCTCGGCGGCCTCAGCAACTTTCACTACATCAACAACCTGCGCAAGGACGCCGACCTGCGCCTGTCGCAGATCGAAGTACGCCGCCTGGCCACCCTGGCCGAGCGCGAACGCATCGGCCGCGACCTGCACGACCTGCTCGGCCATACCTTGTCGCTGGTGGCGATCAAGTCCGAGCTGGCGCGCCGCCTGGCGCTGGAAGATCCGCCGCGCGCCCAGCAGGAAATGAGCGAAGTGGAGCGCGTCGCGCGCCACGCGCTGGCCGAAGTGCGCGCGGCCGTCACCGGCATGCGCCGCAGCGACCTGGCCTCGGAAATCATTTCCGCGCGGCTGATGCTGGAAGCCTCCGGCGTCAGCTTCGAAGGCGAGTGGCCGGAAGGCATCGCGCTGCCTGCCGCCGTCGAGGCGCCGCTGTCCCTGGTGCTGCGCGAGGCGGTCACCAATATCCATCGCCACGCCCGCGCCACCGCGGCGAGCGTGCGTTTCGTCCATGACAAGGCAAGGTTCCAGATGCAGATCAGCGACAACGGTTGCGGCGGACTCGCCGCGCACGGCAACGGCGTCAGCGGCATGCGCGAGCGCGTGCGGTCACTGGGCGGCAGCCTGGAGATCGACTCGCCGCGGCGGCACGGCACCACCTTGCGCATCGACGTGCCGCTGGCGAAAGCCGCCGTGGCCGCCCCGCGGGGCCTGCCGGAGGGCGCCGCATGATCCGCGTGCTGCTGGCCGAAGACCAGGCGATGGTGCGCGGCGCGCTGACGGCGCTCTTGAATCTGGAATCGGATATCGAGGTGCTCGGTTCCGCCCCGGACGGCGAGGCGGCGTGGCGCGAAGTGCAGCGCCTGAAGCCCGACGTGCTGGTCACCGATATCGAGATGCCCGGCATCACCGGCCTGGAACTGGCGCAGCGCATCCAGCGCCACGAGCTGCCGATGAAGGTGATCATCGTGACCACCTTTGCGCGTCCGGGCTTTCTGCGCCGCGCGCTGGATGCGGGTGTGTCCGGTTATCTGCTGAAGGACGCGCCGGCGGAAAACCTCGCCGAGGCGCTGCGCATGGTTCACCGCGGCGGCCGCGCGATCGATCCGCAGCTGGCGCTGGAAGCGTGGTCCGAAGCGGATCCCTTGAACGACCGCGAGCGGCAGGTGCTGCGCCTGGCGGGCGAGGGGCAGTCGGCGAGCGAGATCGCCGCGCAGCTGAATCTCTCGCACGGCACGGTGCGCAATTATCTTTCCGAAGCGATCGGCAAATTAGGCGTGGCCAATCGCATCGAGGCGTATCGCCTCGCGCGCCAGAAAGGCTGGCTGTAAGAATTATTCGTACGCATTAAAAAAGTGCTTGCACGAATAATCTTGCTCGCGTAATGTTCGCGCCTCGCCAATACCGGCGACAAGCATTAACTGAAAAGGCCAGGATCAAACCATGTCGTTCCACGTCATTCACCGCCAGCTGCCCTCGCGCGATCGCCGCGGCGCGCTGCCGTGCGTGCGGACGAAGGAAGGCCGTTTCATCCACACCGACTGATCCCACGCTTGCGCGGAGATCGGTCACCCCGATCTCCCGAGGCAAGGCGAACGCCCTCGGGTCCATACCCGGGGGCGTTTTGTTTTCGGCGTTCGCAAGGAAGCGTTCATGCACCGAAAGGTGATGACGGCACTGATCATCGGAAGACCACTTCCGCCCTGAAGCATCCGGCCGCGCCCCGGCCGAGGCAGGGGCGGCCGCGAGCGGCGCTCAGGATGCGCTGTGCCTTGATGCTTCGGCACGGGCGGACGGGTGATCGGCAAGGTCTCAACAGCATTCGGGTGCGTGGCACCCACACGCATGACCGGTTGGCGACAGCCGGCCATACGAAGCATCGCCACGACAGGCTCCAGCGGTACGGGTTCCAAGCCCCGTCCGGTGCGCGCGGCTATGCCGGCAGCGTATGCCGGGCCTGCACGTTCGGTGTTTCGCAAAGACGTTAGCTCAGTCGGGTAGAGCAGTGGCTTCGGTTGCCATGTGACACCGGTTCGAATCCGGTACGTCGCTGATTTGGATAGCTCAGTCGGGATAGAGCACTGACAACAGATGTCGGTAGTCGCGGGTTCGAATCCCGCTCCAAAACCACGGGAGCGCAAGCTCCCTCACCAGGAAGCGCCCCGCGCGGCGCGGATGGTTTCATCAAGGACGATGAGCCATCGGCGCCGCAGCGCCAGCCACGCCGGACCGTCGTCCCGATAACGGGCCGATGGCCGCCGGCAAGCGGCCGGTTCGCCGTGCCGCGGACGGTGTCCGTCGCCCCGAAGGAGGCGCGACGGTCCCGCGTCGCCAGCGCCAGGGGTGCTTCCACCCTATTAATGACATCGGCCATGAAAAGGTTTATGGCCGATTATCCCGCGAGGGAGGGCTTTCTACGCCCCGCGGATTATCAAACAGGATTTTCGCGCGCCCCGGTCCGTCCGTGCGAAAGGCATTAATCGAAGGCGGCCCGCATTAAGGGATAAAGGAGTCATTCCCATGTTCTGGATCAAGCAAATCGTGGTCGGCGACGGCGAGCGCGGTTTGCTGTACCGCAACCGTCGACTGCAGCGCGTGCTCGCCCCGGGCCTGTACCGCTGTTTCGATCCGCTCAACCGTGTAGCCGTGGTGCTGCACAACGTGGCGCGGGCCGAATACGCCGGCAGCGACGCCGAGGTGCTGATGGCGGGGATGGATACGCGGCTGGCGCCGCGCTTCCTGATCGCCGACGTCGGCGTGGACCAGGTCGGCCTGGTGCTGAAGAACGGCAAGCTGGAAGACGTACTCGCGCCGGGTACCCGCAAGCTGTACTGGAAAGAGCTGGTGCCGGTGGAACTGCGCCTGGTGCCGCTGGCGGGGACGCTGGAAGTGCCAGCCGACGTGGCCAACCGTCTGCGCCAGCTCGGCGTGCTGTCGAAAATCGCCCTGGTGGTGGAGGTGCCGGCGGAATCGGCGGGCCTGTTGTTCCTGGACGGCAAGCTGGTGCGCACGCTGGCGCCGGGCAGCTACGCGTTCTGGCAGTTCAGGAAGAACGTGGCCGCCGAGGTGATCGAGCTGCGCGTGCAATCGTTGGAAGTGTCGGGCCAGGAACTGCTGACCCGCGACAAGGTGAGCCTGCGCGTGAACCTGGCCGCCAGCCTGCGCGTGACCGACCCGGTCGCCGCGCGTACCAAGGTGGCCAAGTACGGCGACTACATCTATCGCGAGCTGCAGTACGGGCTGCGCAAGGCGGTGTCGTCCAAGACGCTGGACGAGCTGCTCGGCGACAAGGCCTCGCTCGACGCCGATATCTTCGCCTACGTGTACAGCCGCGTGGCCGAGCTGGGCGTGGAAGTGCTGGGCGTCGGCATCAAGGACGTGATCCTGCCGGGCGAGATGAAGGACATCCTCAACAGCGTGGTGCAGGCGGAGAAGGCGGCCCAGGCCAATGTGATCCGCCGCCGCGAGGAGGCGAACGCCACGCGTTCCCTGCTCAATACCGCCAGGCTGATCGAGGAAAGCCCGGTGTTGATGCGCCTGAAAGAACTGGAGGCGCTGGAGAAGGTCACCGAGAAGATCGACAAGCTGACCGTGTTCGGCGGCCTGGATGGCGTGCTGAAACAGCTGGTGACCCTCAAGGAGTAAAACAGTCGCTGCGGCGGAAGGAATCGCCGCAGCGGCCCTTAAGGAACGACAAGCATGAGTAGCGGAACTTCATATCAATTACTGCACGCCGAAGGCGCCAAGCCGATCAAGGGCTGGGTCGACGGCGTGCCGCTGGAAGCGCAGGCGCATGCGCAGCTGCGCAACATCGCGGCCCTGCCGTTCGTCGGCCCGTGGGTGGCGGTGATGCCCGACGTGCACCTGGGCAAGGGCGCCACGGTGGGTTCGGTGGTGCCGACGCGCGGCGCCATCATTCCGGCCGCGGTCGGCGTGGACATCGGCTGCGGCATGGCCGCAGTGCGGACCACGCTGCGCGCAGCGGACTTGCCGGAGAGCCTGGCCCAGTTGCGTTCGAGCATCGAGCGCGGCGTGCCGGTGGGCAATGGCGAGCACCGCAGGATCCCGGACGGCATCGGCACGCGGCTGGTGCAGTCGGGGCTGGCGCAGCGGCTGGAGCTGATCAAGGCGAAGCACCGCAAGATCCGCACCGACAAGATCGAGCGGCAACTGGGTACGCTGGGCGGCGGCAATCACTTTATCGAGCTGTGCCTGGACGAAGAGGAGCGCGTGTGGGTGATGTTGCACTCCGGTTCGCGCGGCACCGGCAACCTGATCGGTACGTACTTTATCGAGCGGGCGCGCGAACAGCTGGCGCATCGCGTGCTGGGCTTCCACCTGCCGGACCGCGACCTGGCCTTCTTCATGGAAGGCGAGCCGCTGTTCGACGATTACGTGGAAGCGGTGTCCTGGGCGCAGGACTACGCCCGCCACAACCGCGAAGCGATGATGGCGCGGGTGCTGAACGAACTGCGCCACCGCCTGCCGAAGTTCCAGCTCGACAAGCAGGCGGTGAACTGCCACCACAACTATGTGCAGCGCGAGACGCACTTCGGCGAATCGCTGCTGGTCACCCGCAAGGGCGCGGTCAGCGCACGCGCGGGCGAGCTGGGCATCATCCCCGGCAGCATGGGCAGCAAGAGCTACATCGTGCGCGGCAAGGGCAACGCGGACAGCTTCCACAGCTGCAGCCACGGCGCCGGCCGCGTGATGAGCCGCGGCATGGCCAAGCAGAGCATCACCCTGGCCCAGCACCGCGAGGCCACCGCGCACGTGGAATGCCGCAAGGACTCGGGTGTGCTCGACGAATCGCCGGCGGCGTACAAGTCGATCGATGCGGTGATGGCCGCGCAGGTCGACCTGGTGGAGGTGGTGCATACGTTGCGGCAGGTGTTGTGTGTGAAGGGGTAGGGCCGATCGCCAGCCCGGTAGGTTGGGGTGAGCCATCGGCGAACCCCAACAATGCGTGGCGTGTCGATGTGCCGGTGTTGGGGTTCGCCTTCGGCTCACCCAACCTACGTTTGGTTTTCGTCCTGCTTGGTAACATGTGGCGTAGGTTGGGGTGAACCATCGGCGAACCCCAACAATGCGTGGCGCGTCGATATGCTGGTGTTGGAGTTCGCCTTTGGCTCACCCCAACCATTCCGGCGCAGGGCGAATCATCCAGTGACGACAACGTCCGGTTGTCGCAAAAGCGCATAAGAATATGCCTTGGGACATGGCGCTCGATGTGGCGCCCTGCTACTGGATTCCGGCCTGCGCCGGAATGACGGAGTAGGAAGGTGTGCGCACACTTGCTGCGTGGGGTGCCTTTGGGATGGTGAGGAGCGTTCGATGCATTTGAATTGGACAAGGGCAGGGCATTGGCTGATGGCAGCCTTGCTTGCTGGCGCGCTTGCTGCCTGCCAACCGTCCACGCCGCTGCAGCACGACGCCTACGTCTGGCAACGCCAATGGAATCCCGCCGTCACTTCTGCGCTGGCGCAATCGGCCGACGTCATTCGCGAATGGCGCGTGCTCGCGGCGCAGACCGATGCGCGCGGCGAGCTGCAGCCGGTGACGATCGATCGCGCCGCGCTCGCGGCAACGCAGCGGCCGGTGGTGCTGGTGGTGCGTATCGATGGGCAGCTGCCGCAGTGGGATGCGGACAAGCTGCTGGCGCAGACGCTGGCGCTGCGCGCTGCGTGGAATGGCGTGCCGCTGGCCGGCATCGAGATCGACCACGACTGCGGCACGGCGCGCCTTCCTGCATACGCGGAATTTCTCGCTCGACTGAAGCACGCGCTTGGCATCACGCCGCTGTCGATCACCGCCTTGCCTGCGTGGCTCGCCTCCGATCAGCTGGAACATGTCACGGCGCAAGTCGACGAAGTGGTGCTGCAAGTGCACGCCGTGCAATCGCCCCGCGCCGGCCTGTTCGATCCGGCGCTCGCCCGCGCCTGGATCGATCGCTACGCCGCGCGCGCTCGCAAGCCGTTCCGCGTCGCGCTGCCCACCTACGGCTCGCGCGTGGCCTGGGACGAGAGCGGCCGCGTCATCGCCATCGAAAGCGAAACGCCGCTGCTCGCCGGCGGCATGGAAGCGAGCGAGCTGGTCGCCGCGCCGGCGGAGGTGGCGAAGCTGCTGGCGGGGTTGCGCAGCGATCCGCCCAAGGGCCTGGCCGGCATCGTCTGGTTCCGCCTGCCCACCGTGCAGGACGCGCGCGCCTGGAGCCTGCCCACCTGGCGCGCGGTGATGGCCGGCGCGCCGCTGAAGGAAATGCTGGCGGTGTTCTTCCAGCCGGGTGCCGCGCCGGGCGCGGCCGACGTCGTGCTGCGCAACGACGGCGAAGTGGATGCGCGCCTGCCGGCGCGCATCGAGCTGCCGGCGGCCTGCAGCATCGCCGACGGCGTCAACGGCTACGTGCTGGATCGCCGCGATGGCCGCCCTTTCTTGCGACGCGAGCGCGACGGCTGGCTGCGCGCGCATTACCAGCGCGCGACCGGCTGGGCGCGCTGCGGCGGCGTTTCGGAACAACCCACGCTGGCGCCCTGATCCGGCTATTCCGCTGCGGCGTCTTTCCCCGCATCATTCACCGTCTACTTGAGGGGACGGAGTTCCGATGTACAAGCGCCAATGGATTGCCGCCGGCCTGCTCGCCGGCATCGCTGCCGCCACGGTATGGGCCTGCGGCCCGGATTTCCCCAGCCAGCTGCTGGACCATCGCGAGCTCACCCTGAAGGCCACGCCGCAGAACAGCTTCGCCTTCGAGGCGGCCAGCCTGTTGCCGGCCACCGACAAGCTGCCGGGCGACGAGCCGGGCGAGGCGCCCAAGGCCGACGACGCGGCGGCCATGGCCAGGTGGCTGGGCCTGGCGCCGGCGCAGTGGCAGCAGCTGGCTGAGCTGCGCCAGCTGCAGAGCGGCGCCGAGGTTTACGACAAGGGCAAGGGCTTGCCGGAGGACTTGCGTCTGTACGCCGCGGGTGCCGCGGATTTCGAGATCGCGCAGAGCGCCTGCGAAGGCGACGGTGCGGCGAGCGAAGACGCGCCGCCGGCCGCCGCGCACTGCATGGTGTCCAGCGGCCCGGCGATGGACCAGGCCGTGGCCAGCTTCGAAAAAGTGCTGGCCCTGCCGCCGGAGCAGGCGAAGCTGCGCTCGGTGTGGGCGGCCTACATGCTCGGCCGCATCCATGCCGAGCGCGCGCTCGACCAGGCCGGCGATGCCGCCGCGTTCAAGCGCGAGCGCGAGGCCGCGGCCAAGGCCTTCCAGCAGGCGCGCGCGCGTGCGCTGGACGGCGGCAGCGACACGCAGGGGCTGGCGCTGTCCAGCTTCGGCGAAGAAGCGCGCCTGCATCTGTTCGTCGACGGCAAGCGCTGCGGCTGGAACGAGATCGCGGGGCCGGACAACGACTGCGGCGTGCGTCTTGCGCCGGACGATCTGAAGCACGCCATCACGCTGTATGCCGCGCAGGCCGGGCATGGCTCGGGCAGCGCGGTGCAGTCGCTGTCGATCCTGGCCAATACGGCGCTGCGCGACGACACGCTCGCCGCCGCCCTGATCGACCATCCGATCGCGCAGCGCCTGCTGGTGATCTATGCGCTGGCGCGCGTCGACGACGTGGTCAGCGAAGCGGCCGACGGCAAGAGCATGACCACCAAGCCCAATCCGAACCTGGTGGCGCTGGTGGCGGCGATCGAACAGCGCGGGCTGGAGCATGTGGAAGGCGCCGACCGCCTGGCCGCGCTGGCTTATCGCGCGGGCCGCTACGACCTCGCCGCCAAGCTGGTCGACAAGGCGCCCGGCCCGCTGTCGAGCTGGGTGCGCGCCAAGCTGGCGTTGCAGAAGGGCGACCTGGCCGCGGCGACGGCGGCCTATGCCGAAGCGGTGAAGGCTTTCCCCAAGGCGAACGACCCGAAGGCCAGCATCGACCCGGACAACACCCATCTGCTGGTCGGCGAGCAGGGCGTGCTGGCGCTGGCGCGCGGCGAATACGTCGAGGCGATGGGGCGGCTGTACGACGCGGCGATCGCGGTGGGCGGCAGCGGCAACGTGTTCTATCCCGACGACGAAACCAGCGGCATCGGTTTCGGCAACGACGTGACTTACCTGGCCGAGCGCGTGCTCACCATCGACGAGCTGAAGAGCTTCGTCGACGCGCGCGTGCCGGCGTCGGCGCCGCCGGCCCCGGCCAAGGCAGGCTCCGCCGCGCCCAGCTACTACCCCGGCTCGGCGCCGTTCGGCGACACCCTGCGCTGGACGCTGGCGCGGCGCCTGATGCGCGCGGGCCGCTACGACGAAGCGCAGAACTATCTCCCGGCCAGCGGCGACGAGCGCTTCGGCAAGGACGACCTGCGCGCCAAGGCGCGCGAGTTCGCCCAGGACCTGCACGACGCCGAGCACGCCTGGACCGATATCGGCAAGGCCGAGGCGCGCTACCGCGCGGCGGCGATCCAGCGCGAGCTGGGCATGGAGCTGTTCGGCTATGAGCAGGGGCCGGACTACAACGACATGGGCGGCGGCTTCCAGGGCGGCAGCGGGCACAGCGCGGACGATCTGAAGCAGTCCTTCGTCACCGACGGCGAGCGCCAGCGCTACGCCGACACCGCGCCCAAGCCGGACCGCCGTTTCCACTACCGCTATCTGGCCGCCGACCGCGCGGCTACTGCAGCCGACCTGCTGCCGCCGCGCTCGCAAGCCTTCGCCGCAGTGCTGTGCAAGGCCAGCGGCTGGATGCTGGAAGGCCCGCCGGACTACGGCGACAACGGCGACGGCACGCCGCCGGTGGTGCCGCAGCGGCTGCTCAAGGCCAAGGCGCTGTACGACCGCTACGTGAAGCAGGGGCCGTACGTGCCCTGGGCCGAGAACTTCGGCGAAAGCTGCCCGGAGCCGGATTTCGCCAGCGCGCGGGTGATGCAGCGGCATCTTTATGTGATGAAGGCCAGGCGCGCGCTGCGGCATAACGTGCCGTTGCTTGCCGGCGGCCTGGTGCTGCTGATCGGCATCGCCAGTTTTGCCATCGTGCGCCGCCGTAAAAAGGCGGCCCGAACCGCGTGAAGCGTGCCGGCGCGGCCGGGCTGCGGGATAATGCGGCGTTTCCCGCCGCCCGCGGCCCCTGCCGAGCCCACCGTTGAAGAAGTCAGATTTCGATTTCGAGCTGCCGCCCGAACTGATCGCCCAGGCCCCGCTGCCGGAGCGCACGGCCAGCCGCCTGCTGCTGCTGGACACCCAGGCGCAGTCGCTGCAGGACCGCATGTTCCGCGACCTGCCCGGGCTGCTGCGCGCGGGCGACCTGCTGATCCTCAACGACACCCGCGTGCTGCCGGCGCGGCTGTACGGGCGCAAGGAAAGCGGCGGCGCAGTGGAGATTTTGCTGGAGCGCGTCACCGGCGCGCACGAGGCGATCGCCCAGCTGGGCGTGAGCAAGAAGCCGAAAGAGGGCGGCCGCATCGAGCTGGCCGACGGCAGCCACGCGGTGGTGCTGGGCCGCGACGGCCAGTTCTTCCGCCTGCGCTTCGAATCGCCCGAGCCGCTGGAACGCCTGCTGCGCCGCCTGGGCGAGATGCCGCTGCCGCCGTATATCGAGCGCCATGCCGATGCCAGCGACCTGGAGCGCTACCAGACGGTGTTCGCGCGCGAGCCCGGCGCGGTGGCCGCGCCCACCGCCGGCCTGCATTTCGACGAGGCCATGCTGGCGCAGCTGCGCGAGCTGGGCGTGGAGTTCGGCTATGTGACCCTGCATGTCGGCGCCGGCACCTTCCAGCCGGTGCGCGCGGACGACATCAAGGACCACCAGATGCACCGCGAATGGCTCAACGTCGGCGCGGGGCTGGTGGAGCAGGTGCGCCGCACCAGGGCGCGCGGCGGGCGGGTGATCGCGGTGGGCACCACCGTGGTGCGCGCGCTGGAGAGCGCCTGCCGCGACGGCGAGCTGCGCCCGTTCGCGGGCGAGACGCAGATCTTCATCTTCCCCGGCTACAGGTTCAGCAGCATCGACGGCCTGATCACCAACTTCCACCTGCCGCAGTCGACCCTGCTGATGCTGGTGTCCGCGCTGGCGGGGCGGGAGTTCGTGCTGCAGGCGTACCGGCATGCGGTGGCGCAGCGGTATCGGTTCTTCTCGTATGGGGACGCCATGATGATCCTGCCCCGCAGCTGACGTAGGTTGGGGTGAGCCAAAGGCGAACCCCAACATGGGCGCTGGATGTGACATCCCGTTGGGGTTCGCCTTCGGCTCACCCCAACCTACGCCGGGCGGTATTTCGCGCGTGCAAGGCCCAAAACCGCCATAATCCCCCGATGACTTCCCTCCGTTTCGACATCTCCGCCACCGACGGCGCGGCCCGGCGTGGCCGGCTTACTTTCGACCGCGGCACGGTGGAAACCCCGGCTTTCATGCCGGTGGGCACCTATGGCTCGGTCAAGGCGATGACGCCGCGCGACATCGTGGAGATCGGCGCCGAGATCATCCTGGGCAACACCTTCCACCTGTATCTGCGGCCGGGGCTGGAGATCGTGGAGCAGTTCGGCGGGCTGCACCGCTTTATCGGCTGGGACAAGCCCATCCTCACCGACTCCGGCGGCTTCCAGGTGTTCTCGCTGGCGCACAAGCGCAAGATCACCGAAGAGGGCGTGACCTTCGCCTCGCCGGTGGACGGTTCCAAAGTGTTCCTCTCGCCCGAGGAATCCATGCGCATCCAGAAGACGCTGGATTCGGACGTGGTGATGATCTTCGACGAGTGCACTCCGTACCCGGCCACCGAGCAGGTGGCGTCCACCTCGATGGAGCTGAGCCTGCGCTGGGCCGAGCGCTCGCGCCGCGCCTTCGACGATCTGCGCAACCCCAATTCGCTGTTCGGCATCGTGCAGGGCAGCGTGTACGAGAACCTGCGCCGCCGCTCCGCCGAGGGCCTGGTCGGCATCGGCTTCGACGGCTACGCGGTGGGCGGCCTGGCGGTGGGCGAGCCGGAGGCCGAGCGCAACCACACCCTGGACTTCACCGTGCCGCTGCTGCCGCAGGACAAGCCGCGCTATCTCATGGGCGTGGGCCGGCCGGAGGACATCGTCGAGGCGGTGCGCCGCGGCATCGACATGTTCGATTGCGTGATGCCCACCCGCAACGCGCGCAACGGCTTCCTGTTCACTGACGAAGGCACCCTGCGCATCCGCAACGCCAAGTACGCGATGGACACGCGGGTGATCGAGGAAGGCTGCGACTGCTACGCCTGCGCCGGCGGCTTCAGCCGCGCCTACCTGCGCCACCTGGACCGCTGCAACGAGATCCTGGCCAGCCAGCTCGCCACCATGCACAACCTGCGGCATTACCAGCGGCTGATGGCGGGACTGCGCGAGGCGATCGCCGCCGGGAAGCTGGAGGAGTTCGTGGCGGAGTTCTACGCGAAGCGGGCGCGGCCGAACGGCAGCACCTGATGGCGGCGTAGGTTGGGGTGAGCCGCAGGCGAACCCCAACCTACGCGGCACCGTGGCGCGAATCTCATTTGGAACAAGAGGGCGGGGTAAAACGCGCCGGCCCGCTTGCAAGCGGCCCCTGGGGAACCCCATAAACCCTGCTCCTGTCCGAGCCAGGGCCATCCGGCCCGTGTGCGTGAGCACCGGGGCGCATGGCATAATCCACGATCTTTTTCAGGCCTCTGGCAGAAATTTCAGCCGGGACCGCTACTTACGAGACAAGAAGATGAACTTTCCCAGCACTTTCCTGATCGCCCAGGCAGCACCGGCCGCCGGTGCCCAGGCGCCGAACCCGCTGATGACCTTCGGTCCGCTGATCCTGCTGTTCGTGGTGTTCTACTTCCTGATGATCCGCCCGCAGATGAAGCGGCAGAAGGAGCACCGCGCCATGGTCACGGCCCTGGCCAAGGGCGACGAAGTGGTGACCAACGGTGGCCTGGCCGGCCGCGTGGACGAGGTGGGCGAGTCCTTCATCACCCTCGAGATCGCGCCGAACGTGAAGATCAAGGTGCAGAAGGGCGCCGTGTCCCAGGTGCTGCCGAAGGGCTCGCTGAAGTCGTCCTGAGGTCATCCGGCGGGATGCCCCGCCACAGGCCGTCCCGCGGGGGCGGACGGCCTCGCCGCAACGCGAACGATGCTACCGCCGCGGCCCCCGTGCCGCGGCTTTTGACGGATGCAAGGCATGAGTGATTTTCCTCGCTGGAAATTTTTCCTGGTCGCCATCGTTTTGGTGCTGGGCATCGTCTACGCGTTGCCTAACGCGTTCCTGCCGCAGCCGGCGGTGCAGGTCACGGCCAACCGCAACGGCGTGGTCAACCAGGCGCTGCAGGAAAAGGCGCTGTACGCGCTGAAGCAGCAGAACATCGCCTACCAGAGCGTGGAGCTGCAGAACGACCACCTGCTGGTGAGCTTCGGCAACCCCGACGTGCAGAAGAGCGCCGGCGACGCCATCAAGGCGGCGCTGGGCGACGACTACACCGTGGCCTTCAACCTCAAGTCCACCGTGCCGGGCTGGCTGTCCATGATCCATGCGCGCTCCATGCCGCTGGGCCTGGACCTGCAGGGCGGCGTGCACTTCCTGATGGAAGTGGACCAGAACGACGTGGTCGACAAGCAGGAAACGCGCTACGCCGACGACATCCGCAGCATGCTGCGCGAGAAGAACATCCGCTACGACTCGGTCAGCCGCAATGCCGTGCGCGGCCAGGGCGTGGCCGTGGTGCTGCGCTCCGCCGCCGACCGCACTGCGGCGGCCAATGCGATCGCCACCGAATACCCGGACCTCAGCACCCAGGACGGCCAGGTCACCGGCGACCGCTTCGTGCTCAACGCCGTGCTGCGCCCGGACAAGCTGCGCGAACTCTCGCTCAACGCCGTGCGCCAGAACCTGGGCACCCTGCGCAACCGCATCAATGCGCTGGGCGTGTCCGAGCCGATCATCCAGCAGCAGGGCGACAGCCGCATCATCGTCGAGCTGGCCGGCGTGCAGGACACCGCCGAGGCCAAGAAGCTGATCGGCGCCACCGCCACCCTGGAATACCGCGCCGGCTACGGCACCCCGCAGCAGGCGGTGGATGCCAAGAACACCGGCAGCGTGCCGCCGGACGCGCGCCTGTACAAGGACACCCGCGGCAACCCGGTGCTGCTGAGCAAGAAGATCATCGTCACCGGCGACCAGCTGGTCGATGCGTCCTCGGGCAGTGACCAGACCAGCGGCTCGCCGATGGTGTCGGTCACGCTCAATGCCGCCGGCGCCAAGAAGATGCTCGACTTCACCACCAGCAACGTCGGCAAGCCGATGGGCGTGGTGTACGTCGAGCGCGTGGTCGAGACCAAGGTGGTGGACGGCAAGGAAGTGCGCACGCCGAAGATCACCGAGGAAGTGATCAACTACGCCACCGTCAACGGCGTGTTCGGCAAGAACTTCCAGACCACCGGCCTGCGCAGCGCCAAGGAAGCTTCCGAGCTGGCCCTGCTGCTGAAGGGCGGTTCGCTGGCCGCGCCGATCGACATCGTCGAGGAGCGCGTGATCGGCCCGAGCCTGGGCCAGGACAACATCGCCAAGGGCATGAAGGCCGTGCTGATCGGCCTGGGCCTGGTGCTGCTGGCCGCGGCCATCTACTACAAGCTGTTCGGCCTGGTGGCCGACATCGCGCTGTTCTTCAACCTGGTGATCCTGGTGGCGGTGATGTCGCTGGTCGGGGTGACCCTGACCATGCCGGGCATCGCCGGCATCGTGCTGACGCTGGGCATGGCGATCGACGCCAACGTGCTGATCTGCGAACGCGTGCGCGAAGAGCTGCGCAACGGTTCCTCGCCGCACGCCGCGATCCGCGCCGGCTACGAGAAGGCCTGGGCGACCATCCTGGACGCCAACGTCACCCACCTGATCGCCGCGCTGGCGCTGACCACGATGGGCTCCGGCCCGATCCGCGGCTTCGGCGTGACGCTGCTGATCGGCATCCTGACCTCGATGTTCACCTCGGTGACCCTGACCCATGCGATCACGTTGCTGATCCACGGCCACCGCAAACTCAAGACGCTGTCGGTCTGAAGAGGAACTGGCAATCATGGAAATCTTCAACCACAACGCGAACGTCAACTTCCTGGGCATGCGCAAGGTCAGCATCGGCATCGCCGTGCTGCTCATGCTCGTGTCGATCGCCCTGCTGGCTTCCCGCGGCCTCAACTACGGCCTGGACTTCACCGGCGGCATTTCCGCCGAGATCAGCTACCAGCAGCCGGTGGCCGTGGCCGACGTGCGCGAGGCGCTGGCCAAGGCGGGCATGGAGCACGCCGTGGTGCAAAGCCTGGGCGGCACCAAGGAAGTCTCGATCCGCATGCAGCCCACCGCGGCCATGCTGGACCAGGGCAAGGTGAACCTGGACAAGGTCTCGGCCGTCGTCAGCGGGGCGCTGCAGGCCGCGCGTCCCGATGCCCAGCTCAAGAGCCGCTCCTCGGTCAGCTCGCAGGTCGGCGACGAACTGCGCAGCGACGGCACCATGGCCGCGGGCCTGGTCATCCTGGGCATCGGCCTGTACCTGTGGGTGCGCTTCGAGCGGCGCTTCGCCATCGCCGCGCTGGCCACCGAGGTGCACGACGTGCTGGTGACCCTGGGCGTGCTGGTGATCACCGGCCGCGAGTTCGACCTGACCGTGCTGGCCTCGGTGCTGGCGGTGATCGGCTACTCCATCAACGACAAGGTGGTGGTGTTCGACCGTATCCGCGAGCTGTTCCGCCTGGCGCGCAAGGCCGAGCCGGTGGAGGTGCTGAACCGCTCGATCAACAGCACGCTGTCGCGAACCATCATCACCTCGCTGTTCACCGCCATCACCATGGCCGCGCTGTACTTCATCGGCGGCGCGGTGGTGCAGGGCTTCGCCATCACCATGCTGATCGGCATCCTGGTCGGTACGCTCTCGTCCATCTTCGTGGCCAGCCCGATCCTGTTGTGGCTGGGCGTGTCCAAGCAGGACCTGATGCCGCAGACCAGGGAGAACCCGGAGCTGGCGCGGCGCCCGTAAGGCATGGCGCCAGCATCCTCGGAAAGCCCGGCCTCGCGCCGGGCTTTTTTTATGCGCGGCACTGGCGCTGAGTGCGGCCATTCGATTAGCGGCTTAATCCCCGATTGCCTATTCCCAATTGAGATTAATCGCTGAGTCGCGATTACTTGCCGCATTGCCACGCAAGATATTGCGAAGCGGCTCAATGTATTGCGGGCGCTATTTCCGGCGTTCGCAGATTCGGGCGCGGAAGAGGGGAATGGCGATGGCTTGAAAACCGCAGCGCTGTGCGATTCATTAAGTAAATGTTGACTTGATGTAACGGTCGACGTTATTTTCGGTATGTTCCTGATGCGACAGTCAGACGACAGCTTGCTTACAGCCACGGGAGGCCCGCAAGAAATCGTCGCCGCAGAGGGGAACGCAGAGGGGCAGTCTGCAGGGGGAGTTACCTACAGGCGCAGTCTTTGCAAACTTTTGGCCTATCGCCCGCATTGCGGGCGGTTTTGCTCAATTTTGCCCACACCCCACGTGGGCGTTTTCGGGGAGATCCAAATGAGTTTTCGTTCCTTGAATCGCGGCTATCTGCGTCATACGGCGCTTGCCGCTGCGCTGACCATGGCCGGCGTGTCCGGCGTTGCGTTCGGCCAGGCCACCACCGGCAACATCACCGGTCAGGCTGAAGCCGGCGACACCGTGACGATCACCAGCGCCACCGGCCTGAACCGCCAGGTGACGGTCGACGCCAGCGGCCGCTACAGCGCCACCAACCTGCCGGTCGGTTCCTACACCGTCACCCTGCAGAAGGGCGGCTCCACGGTCGACACCCGCAAGGACGTCACCCTGACCGTCGGTTCGACCACGGAAGTCTCGTTCGCCTCGGCCAACAACGCCTCGTCGCTGTCCGCCGTGACGGTGACGGCCAACGCGCTGCCGGCCATCGACGTCTCCGGCGTCGACTCGCGCACGGTGATCACCTCCCAGCAGCTGGCTCGCCTGCCGCTCGCGCGCAGCGCCGAAGCGATCGCGCTGCTGGCCCCGGGCGTGGTCCAGGGCAGCAGCTACTTCTCCGGCAACATGGGCGGCCCGCTGGTTTCGTTCGGCGGTTCGTCGGTGACGGAGAACGCGTACTACATCAACGGCTTCAACACCACCGACCCGCTGAGCGGCCTGGGCGGCCTGAGCCTGCCCTACGGCGCGATCGACCAGCAGGAAATCCTCACCGGCGGCTACGGCGCGGCTTACGGCCGTTCGGACGGCGGCGTGATCAGCCAGGTCGGCAAGCGCGGCACCAACGAGTGGCATTTCGGCGGCCAGGTCCTGTGGACCCCGACCTCGCTCGAGAGCGACCCGAAGAACTACTACTACGTCAACAAGGACGGTTCGAACGGCAAGCTCCGCCAGTACCGCAACGACAACAAGTCCTGGACCACCACGTATTCCGCCTATGTCGGCGGTCCGCTGGTCAAGGACAAGCTGTTCTTCTTCCTGGCCGCCGAATACGAGCGTGAGCAGGGCAAGAACACCAGCCTGAGCTCGGCTGCCGGCGTCGGCCCGAACACCGCTCCGTTCGTCGACCACGGCAAGATCAACAGCCCGAAGTGGTACGGCAAGCTGGACTGGAACATCACCGACAGCAACATCCTCGAAGTGACCGGCGTCTCCAACAAGACGTCGTACAACGGCACGCTGAACAACTTCGACTACGGCACGCTGAAGGAAGGCTCCTTCAACAGCTACGACACGTCGGTCAAGAACTCGTTCGATCTGTACACGACCAAGTTCACCAGCTACATCACCGATGACCTGACCCTGTCGGTGCAGTACGGCAAGATGAAGGGCAAGTACTACACCAACACCCCGGGCTACGATCCGACCAACCCGTACCTGTTCACCACGGAAAACCAGAACCCGGACATCACCGGCGGCAATCCGATCACGAACAACCAGACGGTTTCGACGATCAACCTGCCGGGTCACAAGACCACCAACACCAACCTGCGCGTCGACCTGACCTACAAGCTCGGTGACCACACCATCACCGGCGGTATCGACAACCAGGACGTGCGCAACACCGACGCCGGTACCGAATTCCCCGCCGCTGGCCTCGGCTATGCGTGGGAATACAACACCATGGACGGCGATCCGGACACCTACATCATCGGTGGCCCGGGTACCGCTCAGCCGGGTGCCGACTGGCACAACTCGCCGTGGGTGGCCAACACCGGCTCGCAGCCGGGCGGTGAGACCGGCTACTACGTGGCCCGCTACCGCTACCACGACAACGCCTCGGTCCGCGTGCAGCAGCGCGCCCAGTACCTGCAGGACGACTGGCAGATCAACGACCGCTGGCTGGTCAAGATCGGCCTGCGCAACGACCAGTTCACCAACTTCGGTGCTTCCGGTGCGCCGTACCTGCGCCTGACCAAGCCGCAGTGGGCTCCGCGCGTGGGCTTCAGCTGGGACGTCTACGGCGACTCCAGCTTCAAGGTCTACGGCAACGCCGGCCGCTACTACCTGGCGATGCCGACCAGCGTGGCGCTGCGTTCGGCGGGTTCCTCGCTGTACACCCGCGAGTACTTCACCTACACGGGTATCGACGCCAACGGCGTGCCGACCGGCCTGACCCCGATCGACACCAGCCGCGGCGCGGGCGCTCCGTTCTCCGCCAACGGCGAGTACGGCCAGCCGCGCGATCCGAACGTCGCTTCCGCGCGTGACCTGAAGTCCGAGTACCAGGACGAGTTCATCCTCGGCTTCGACAAGAAGCTGGGCGACTCGTGGGTCTACGGCGCCAAGGCCACCTACCGCAAGCTGCGCAACGCGATCGACGATATCGGCGACAACGTTTCGATCATCCGCAAGATGAACGAGCTGGGCATCGATCCGGCCACCTACGACGCCACCCAGGTGCCGGGCAGCATCCTGATCAATCCGGGCAAGAGCGCGACCTTCCTGATTCCGAAGCTCGCCGGCGGCTATTACAGCGTCCCGATGGACTGGCAGAAGGACTTCGGCTTCAACACCACGATGAAGCGCAAGTACTACGGCCTGAACCTGTTCCTGGAGCATCCGTTCGACGGCAAGTGGTACGGCCGCGTGGACTACGTGTGGTCGCATAGCTTCGGCAACTCGGAAGGCCAGGTGCGTTCGGATATCGGCCAGACCGACGTCTCGGCGACGGTGGACTGGGACTACGCCCAGGTCATGGACTACGCCAACGGCTCGCTCTCGAACGACCGCCGTCACCAGATCAAGGCCTACGGCTCGTATCAGATCGCTCCGGAGTGGATGGTTTCCGGTAACCTCGCGATCCTGTCCGGCACGCCGCGCACCTGCCTTGGCCTGTACGGCGCGGACGAGACCAATCCGGGTCTCGGCTACGGTCCGTACTACCACTTCTGCGACGGCAAGCCGTGGTCGCCTGGCACCACCCGCAACCCGTGGACCTACCTGCTGAGCGTCAGCGCCGAGTACCGTCCGGAATGGGCGGACAAGAAGCTGGGCTTCAACGTGATGGTCTACAACGTGCTGAACAAGCAGACCACCACGCAGGTCTACGCGATCTCGACCAGCTCGAGCTACCTGCGTCCGATCAGCTCGCAGACCCCGCGTTATGTCCGCTTCGGTGTGACGTACGACTTCTGATGCAGGCTGATGGCCACGGAGCTTCGGCTCCGTGGCAAGTAGAAAAGAAAGAGCCGCCGGGGAACCGGCGGCTCTTTTGTTTTGGTGCAACGGTCGGCGTCAGGCCTGCCGAATAAAACGGTTCATGCCGCCGGCGTACTCGAACTGGCTACCACGCTGTCGTCGATGACGATCGGTGGCGGGGAGGGCGGTGCCACCATGTGGTGCAGATCCAGATGCTCCACCGGTATCGGCTCATACCCCGGCCCGAACGCCACCTCGCCCAGCCTCCATCCCGCCGGCCGCCGCACCGCACCCCAGAACCGCTTGAACGCGGCCCAGTGCAGCCCGATCAGGCCGTGCTCGTTATCGGCATCGACGGTGGGGTCGCCCACGCCCGTCGGCCGCGGCGCCATGCCGTAGAGCGAGGTGCCGAACAGCACGTCCCACACCGACAGCACCTGGCCGAAGTTGCAGTTGTGCAGGCCCGGGCGTTCCGGATCCACCAGCATATGGTGCAAGCGGTGGAATTTCGGATCGACGAACACGCGCCCGAGCACCGGTCCGAAGCCGATGCGCACGTTCGCGTGCGAGAAGTTCTGCACCAGTTCGCCCAGCAGCACCAGCCATGCGAACTGGTCCGGCTCCACGCCCATCACGATGCCGACCGTGGCCAGCACCATCGACTGCAGGAAGCCGTCGACCAGGCTGCCGCGGTCGTTGGTCCAGCAGCTCATCTGGCGCTGGCTGTGATGCATGCTGTGCAGTGCCCACCACCAGGGCAGGGCGTGCTGCAGGCGGTGCATCCAGTAATAGACGAAGTCGTAGGCCACGTAATAGCAGCCGAATAGCAGCCACGGATGCTGCTTCAGCCACGGCACCCAGTGCGTGATGGCGAGTGGCGAGACGCTGGCGTCGGAGGGGCCGGTGTCCGGGCCGCCGAAGTAATTGGCGATCGGCGTCAGCACCAGGAAGCTGAAGACCGGGAAGATGCCGACCAGCATCATCAGCGTGTACTGGAAATCCACGCGGGTGAGCTTGCGGTCGGCCCAGCGCTCGGCGGGCAGCAGGGTTTCCAGCGGGCGGAAGATCAGGCCGATGATGCCCAGCTGCAAGGTGGCGATCAGCAGCGATTCGGCGATGTCCTTGGGGTCGCCCGCCAGCCCCTGCAGATGCAGCAGCTGCAGCACGGGGAGCACGCCATGCCCGGCAAACCAATCGACGAGACGGGACCAGAGTTCGGCCATCGGCGAAACCTTGCAAGAAGAGACGGACGATCCTGCAGGTGGAATGCGGACTTGCTACAGAACCGGTCAGTACAGAATAGCGCCGGGCGGCGCTGCCATCCAAGCTCGGCAGGATTTTGCGGGCACGCCAGGTTCAGCCGCGGCGCAAGTGCGCGTCCAGCTCCGCCAGCTGGGCCGGGTTGCCCAGGTTGCGCCAGAAACCGTCGTAGCGTTCGCCGCTGAGCTGTCCATCGCGCATCGCCTGCTGGTACAGCGGCAGCAGCTTGAAGCGCCCGGGCGCATGGCCGTGCACGAATTGCGGCCGGTACACGCCGATATTGCCGAAGGTGAGCCGCTCGCCCGCGCCTTGTTCCTGCAACTGGCCTTCGTGCAGCACGAAGTCGCCCGCGGCATGCCAATCCGGATTCGGCACCATCACCAGATGGGCGAGGCCGGCGGGTTCCCATGGCAACTTCGCGTAGTCGTAATCGCAGTAGATGTCGGCGCTGACCGCGATGAACGGTTCCGGCCCCAGCAGCGGCAGCGCATTGAGCATGCCGCCGCCGGTTTCCAGCGGGGTGGGGCCTTCGTAGGCGTAGCGGATGCGCAGGCCCCAGCGCGAACCATCGCCCAGCGCCTCCGGGAACTGGTCCGCCAGATGCGAGGTATTGATCACCACGTAGTGCACGCCCACCGCCGCGAGCTTTTCCAGGTGCCACACGATCAGCGGCTTGCCACCCGCCATGAGCAAGGGCTTGGGCGTGCGGTCGGTAAGCGGGCGCATGCGCTCGCCCAGGCCGGCGGCAAAGATCAGCGCGTGCCTCATGCGGCCACCTGGGTGAGGTCGCGGCCGGCCGCGTGGCGTTCCAGCAGCGCGGCGAAGTCCGCCAGTTCCGGATAGCTGCGCGCCACCGTGCTGACGTAGCGATAGACCGTCGGCACGTCGGCGAGATAGCCCGGCTTGCCGTCGCGATACCACAGCCGATAGAACTGGCCGAGCACGCGCACGTGGCGGTGCAGGCCGGTGAGGTCGAACCAGCGCAGGAAGCGCGCGGCGTCCACGCCCGCATCGATCACCCCGGCGCCGAGCAGGCGCTGGCGGTACGACTCCACCCAGGCTTCGATGCGTTCGCGCGGCCACACGATGTAGGCGTCGCGCAGCAGCGAGGCGAGGTCGTAGGTGACGGGGCCGGCGAGTGCGCCCTGGAAGTCGATCACGCCGGGATTGTTGCGTTCGACGACGAGCAGGTTGCGGCTATGGTAATCGCGGTGCACGAAGCAGCGCGGTTGCTCCAGCGCGTTGCTGACGATCAGTTCGAACGCCGCTTCCAACACCTTCCGCTCTTCGCCACTGGGCGTGTGGCCCAGGTGGCGGGTGAGAAACCACTCCGGCATCACTTCCAGGCCGCGCACCAGCACCTCGCGGTCGAACGGCGGCAGGTCGCGGTAGTCCATGCGCGTCTGCATCCGCAGCAGCGCATCCATCGCATCGCCGTACAGCGCGTCGGCGTTGCGCTCGTTCAAGGCCGACAGGTACAGCCGGTGGCCGAGGTCTTCGATCAGCAGGAAACCCTGCTGCAGATCCTGCGCCCGCACCGCCGGCACATGCAGTCCCGCGGCGGCGAGGCGTTCGCCGATGGCCAGCCAGGGGCGCGGGTCTTCGCGGTCCGGCGGCGAGTCCATCACGATCCAGCTGCTGCCCTGATGGTGCGTGCGCCAGTAGCTGCGGAAGCTGGCGTCGGAGGAAGCCGATTCCAGCGTGAGCGTGGCATCGTCGAGAACGGAGCGGGCCCAGGCGAGGCGGGCGGCGGAGCGGTCGGTCATGGCGGGCAGCTTAGCGGCCGCCGCCAGACCTCGCCAATCCACAAGCCGGCGTAGGTTGGGGTGAGCGCAGCGAACCCCAACGCATCGCAACTATTAAGCCCCTCTCCCCTCGGGAGAGGGGTTGGGGTGAGGGTGCGGTCGGAGCGTAGGAGTGATGTGTATCGCTCCGCCCGTACCCTCATCCGGCTGCCGCCACCTTCTCTCCCACGGGGACTACCTTCGGGTCGCCGGAGGGAGAAGGATTCCAGTTTGTAGACCGAGGCCAGTTGGTTAATCAGGAGAGGTTGTAAGCCTTCTCTTCGTGCAGCGCGATATCCAGCCCCACCATTTCCTGCTCGTCATCCACGCGCAGGCCCAGCGTCTTGTCGATCAGCTTCAGCAGCACGAAGCTCAGCACGGCGCTCCAGGCGATGGTGAAGCCCACGCCCTTGGCCTGGATCCACAGCTGGCCCCACAGCGAGGTGACCGTGCCGAAGCCGCCCAGCGCCGGCGAAGCCAGCGGGCCGGTGAGCAGGCCGCCGAGAATGCCCGCCACCGCGTGCACGCCGAACACGTCGAGCGAGTCGTCGTAGCCGAACTTGTGCTTCAGCCGCGTGGCGCTGAAGAAACACACCACGCCGGCGGCAAAGCCCAGCACCAGCGATCCGCCCGGCCCCGCGGTGCCGGCCGCCGGCGTCACCGCCACCAGTCCCGCCACCGCGCCGGAGACGATGCCCAGCACGCTGGGCCGCCCATGCACCACCCACTCGGCCACCAGCCAGCCCAGCGCGGCGGCGGCGGTGGCGATCTGCGTCACCAGCATGGCCATGCCGGCACTGCCGTTGGCGGCCACCGCGGAACCCGCGTTGAAGCCGAACCAGCCCAGCCACAGCAGGCTGGCGCCGACCACCGTGTAGCCGAGGTTGTGCGGCGGCATCGGCACGTGCGGAAAGCCTCGGCGCTTGCCGATCACCAGGCAGGCGACCAGGCCGGCGATACCCGCATTGATGTGCACCACCGTGCCGCCGGCGAAATCCAGCACGCCCAGGTCGCCCAGCAGGGAGCCGGGGCCGCTCCATACCATGTGCGCCACCGGCAGGTAGACGAAGGTCAGCCACAGCCCGCTGAACCACAGCATGGCGCTGAACTTCATGCGCTCCGCATAGGCGCCGACGATGAGCGCGGGCGTGATGATGGCGAAGGTCATCTGGAACATCACGAACACCGCCTCGGGCACCGTCTGGTAGCGCGAGTCGGGCTTGAGGCCGGCCAGCATCGCGCGATCGAGTCCGCCGATGATGGAATGCCAACCGATGCTGCCGGCCTGCATGCCCTCCGTGCTGAAGGCCAGCGAATAGCCGTAGACGATCCACAGCACCGTCACCATCGCGGTGATGGCGAAGCACTGCATCAGCACCGACAGCAGGTTCTTCGCGCGCACCATGCCGCCGTAGAACAGCGCCAGGCCCGGAATGGTCATCAGCAGCACCAGGGCGGTGGCGGTGAGCATCCAGGCGGTGTCGCCGCTGTCGATATGCGCAGGCGCGGCGGCCTGCCCCCATGCCGGCAGCGCGACCGATGCGAGCAATGCTCCCAGCGCGAGGAGGCGTCCCGCTCCCCGTTCCCCATTCCCCGTTACCCGCCTCTCAAAGCGCATCGGTGTCGACCTCCATGGTGCGGATGCGGATCGCCTGTTCCAGCTCGCTGACGAAGATCTTGCCGTCGCCGATCTTGCCGGTGCGCGCCGCGCCGCTGATCGCCTCGATCGCCTGCTCCAGCTGCTCGTCGGCCACCGCCACTTCGATCTTCAGCTTGGGCAGGAAATCCACCACGTACTCGGCGCCGCGGTACAGCTCGGTGTGGCCGTGCTGGCGGCCGAAGCCCTTGACCTCGGTGACTGTCATGCCGGCGACGCCGGCCTCGGACAGGGCTTGCCGGACGTCGTCCAGCGTGAAGGGTTTGATGATCGCGGTAAGCCACTTCATCCGGCGCTTTCCCCATGGCGGATTGATATGTGGCAGCGCAGCACGTTGCGTGCCAGCCGGATCAGCAATATCGGCATGCGCAGATTCAATGACTTAGAGCAGCGGCTTCTCCGATCAAGCTCCGCCTTGGCGCGTCCGCGGCGCCGGCTGCCCGTGTTTGGTGCAACGCCGCTCGATTGACCCGAACCCGCTTAATCCGTACCATTTTGGTCCCGATTCCCCGATCCCCGCCGCCTTCCGTCCCCATGCTCCGCGTCAGCCGCCTTACCGATTACGCCACGGTGGTGATGACCTGCATCGCCGTGCATCCGCACGACGTGCTCAGCACCGCGCAGATCGCCGACGAGGCGCGGCTGGAGCTGCCCACCGTGAGCAAGCTGCTGAAGTCGCTGAGCCACGCGGGGCTGGTCGAATCGTTCCGCGGCGTCAACGGCGGCTACCGGCTGGCGCGTCCGGCCGAAGCCATCTCGCTGGCGCAGATTGTGGAAGCGATGGAAGGACCGATCGGCATGACCGAATGCGGCGTCGCCACGGGGCAGTGCGAGCGCGAATCGCAATGCAACGTGCGCGGCAGCTGGCGGTTGGTGAGCCACGTGGTGGACAACGCCCTGCGCGCCGTCAGCCTCGCCGACATGCTCAAGCCGCAACCCGCGCCGCCGGTGGCGACCGTCGCACTCAGCACCCTGAAAAGCAGGACCACCGCATGACTCACGAACCCAGCAACACGGCCGTCGAAGCCAGCGCCGCCACGCTGCTGCGCGACAACGCCGAAGTAGCGGAAGCGCTAGGCCGCCGCTACGAGGCCGGCTTCGTCACCGACATCGAAACCACCAGCCTGCCGCCCGGCCTCGACGAGGACATCATCCGCCAGCTCTCCGCGATCAAGCAGGAGCCCGAATGGATGACCGAGTGGCGCCTGCAGGCCTATCGCCACTGGCTGACCATGCCGTCGCCGGACTGGGCCAAGCTGAACCTCGCGCCGATCGACTACCAGGCGATCAGCTACTACGCCGCGCCCAAGGCCGGCCCCAAGTCGCTGGACGAAGTCGACCCGAAGCTACTGGAAACCTACGACAAGCTCGGCGTGCCGCTGCACGAGCGCGCCAAGCTGGCCGGCGTGGCGGTGGACGCGGTGTTCGACTCGGTCTCCGTCGGCACCACCTTCCGCAAGGAGCTGGCCGCGGCCGGCGTGATCTTCTGCTCGATGAGCGAGGCGATCCGCGAGCACGGCGACCTGGTGCAGCAATACCTGGGCAGCGTGGTGCCCACCGGCGACAACTACTTCGCCGCGCTCAATTCCGCGGTGTTCTCCGACGGCTCCTTCGTATTCGTGCCCAAGGGCGTGCGCTGCCCGATGGAGCTGTCCACCTACTTCCGCATCAATGCGATGAACACGGGGCAGTTCGAGCGCACCCTGATCGTGTGCGAGGACGACGCCTACGTGTCGTACCTGGAAGGCTGCACCGCGCCGATGCGCGACGAGAACCAGCTGCACGCCGCGGTGGTGGAACTGGTGGCGCTGGAACGCGCGCAGATCAAATACTCCACGGTGCAGAACTGGTACCCGGGCGACGAGAACGGCGTCGGCGGCATCTACAACTTCGTGACCAAGCGCGGCGACTGCCGCGGCGCGGATTCGAAGATCTCCTGGACCCAGGTGGAAACCGGTTCGGCGATCACCTGGAAATACCCCAGCTGCGTGCTGCGCGGCGACCGCTCGGTGGGCGAGTTCTATTCGGTGGCGCTCACCCACCATCGCCAGCAGGCCGACACCGGCACCAAGATGATCCACATCGGCAAGCACACCAAGTCGAAGATCGTCTCCAAGGGCATCAGCGCCGGCCGCAGCTCCAATGCCTACCGCGGCCTGGTCAAGGTGGAGAAGGGCGCCGAGGGCGCGCGCAACTACACCCAGTGCGATTCGCTGCTGATCGGCAAGCGCTGCGGCGCGCACACCTTCCCGTACATGGAAGTGAAGAACCCCAGCGCCATCGTCGAGCACGAGGCCACCACCTCGAAGATCTCCGACGACCAGCTGTTCTACTGCCGCAGCCGCGGCATCAGCGAGGAAGACGCCGTGTCGATGATCGTCGACGGTTTCTGCAAGCAGGTGTTCCGCGAGCTGCCGATGGAATTCGCGGTGGAAGCGAAGAAGCTGCTGGAGGTATCGCTGGAAGGAGCCGTCGGATGAAGCGCGCGCTCGCTTTCCTTGTTTGCGCCGCGCTGCCGCTGGCGGCCGTGGCCCAGCAGCCCGACTGCAAGGCGCCGGGTACGCAGCTGGAGATCGACGCCTGCGCCGGCGCCGATTTCAGCAAGGCCGACGCCGAACTCAACAGCGTGTGGAAAAGCATCCTGGCCAAGTACAAGGACCAGCCGCAGTTCCTGGACAAGCTCAAGGCCTCGCAGCGCCTGTGGCTGCAGTTCCGCGACGCCGAGCTGGAAGCGCTCTATCCGGTGGCCAAGGGCCAGGACGCGCGCGTCCAGTACGGCAGCATGTATCCCACCTGCTACACCGGCGCCAAGGCGAAGCTCACCCGCCAGCGCACCGAACAACTCAAGGTCTGGCTGGACGGCGCCCAGGAAGGCGACACCTGCTCCGGCTCCATCAAGAACTCCGCGGATTTGAAGTGACATGCTGAAGATCGAGAACCTGCACGCCCGCGTCGAGGGCAAGTCCATCCTCAAGGGCCTCACGCTTACCGTGAACCCCGGCGAGGTGCACGCCATCATGGGCCCGAACGGCGCCGGCAAGTCCACCCTGGGCAATGTGCTCTCCGGCCGCGACGGCTACGAGGTGACCGAAGGCTCGGTGAGCTTCGAAGGCCGCGACCTGCTGGCGCTGGAGCCGGAAGAGCGCGCCGCCGCCGGCGTGTTCCTGGCGCTGCAGTATCCGGTGGAAATCCCCGGCGTGAACAACACCTATTTCCTGCGCGCCGCGCTCAATGCGCAGCGCAAGCAGCGCGGCGAGGCGGAACTCGATTCCATGCAGTTCCTCAAGCTGGTGCGCGAGAAGCTGAAGATCATGCAGATCTCCGACGAGCTGCTGCACCGCGCGGTGAACGAAGGGTTCTCCGGCGGCGAGAAGAAGCGCAACGAGATCTTCCAGATGGCCGTGCTGGAACCGAGGCTGGCGATCCTGGACGAGACCGACTCCGGCCTGGACATCGACGCGCTCAAGCAGGTGGCGCAGGGCGTGAACGCGCTGCGTTCGGCCGAGCGCTCCTTCCTGATGATCACCCACTACCAGCGCCTGCTGCATTACATCGAACCGGACTTCGTGCACGTGCTGGCCGACGGCCGCATCGTCGAGAGCGGCGACAAGTCGCTCGCGCTGAAGCTGGAAGAACACGGCTACGCCTGGGTCAACGAGCGCAGCCCCGCCGGAGCGCAGGCATGAGCGAGCCGGCGCGCACGCCGTTCGTCGCCTCGCTGCCCGAAGCGGAGGCGCTGGCGCGCCTGCCCGGCAGCGGCGTCGCCTGGCTGGACGCGGCGCGGCGCGAGAACCTCGACGCCTTCGCCGCTGCCGGCCTGCCCGACACCCGCGTGGAAGCCTGGAAATACACCGCGCTGCGCGCGCTGGCGCAGCGCCGCTTCGCGCATCGCGACGCGCAGGCGGCCACGCGTGCGGTCGATGCCGCGGCGCTGGCCTTGCCGGGTGTCGACGGTCCGCGGCTGGTGTTCGTCAACGGTGCGTTCCGTGCTGATCTCTCTTCGCTGGCCGCGCTGCCCGCGAGCCTGAGCCTGCGTCCGCTGTCGCAGGCGCTGGGCGAGGATGCCGAAGGCCTGCGTTTCGCGCTGTCGCATCGCTACCGCGAAGCCGGCGACGCGTTCGCGCGGCTCAATGCGGCGCTGGCCGGCGACGGCGTGGTGTTGCGCGTCGCCGCTGGTAAAGCGATCGCCAGGCCGGTGCATCTGCTGTTCGCCGGCGCGCCGGCGGAGGGCGACCTGGCCTGGCACCTGCGTACCATCGTCGAGCTGGAAGAGGGCGCCGAACTGGCCCTGGTCGAACACCACGTTTCCCTCGGCGCGCAGAAGCAGCTGGCCACCGTGGTCAGCGACGTGGTGCTGCGCGACGGTGCCCGGCTCGACTATGCCATCGTGCAGGATGCCGCCGAAGACGCCACCCTGATCCGGCGCAGCCAGCTCCGCCTCGGCGCGCGTGCGCAGGCGGCCATGCACGTGCAGGAACTCGGCGGCGCCCTGGTGCGCCACGACCTGCGCGCGGAACTGGCCGGCGACGAAGCGCGCCTCGCCACCCATGGCGTGTTCGCGCTGCACGGCCGCCAGCACGTCGACACCCAGCTGGCGGTGCGCCACGCGGCCTTGAACACGGCTTCCGAATCGATCTGGCGCGGCGTGGCCGACCAGCGTTCGCGCGGCGTGTTCCGCGGCGCCATCGTGGTGGCCGAAGGCGCCGACGGCAGTGATGCCTCGCTCAGCAGCAAGAACCTGCTGCTGTCCGCGCTGGCCGAGATCGACACCAAGCCGGAACTGGAAATCTACGCCGACGAAGTGAAGGCCGCGCACGGCGCCACGGTCGGTCAGCTCGACGAGCGCGCGCTGTTCTACCTGCGCTCGCGCGGCATCCCGCACGCCGAGGCGCGCGCCATGCTGACCGCCGCGTTCTGCCGCGCGGTGCTGCAGGCGATGCCGAACGAGGCGCTGCGCGAGCACGTCTCGCAGCTGCTGCTGGCCCACCTGCCGGCCGAATGAAGCCCACGCCACCGGATCCCCAGCCGATGAACGCCCAAGCCCAGCTTCCCACCGCCTTCGACGTGCAGCGCATCCGCGCCGACTTCCCGCTGCTGGCGCGCAGCGTGCACGGCAAGCCGCTGGTGTATTTCGACAACGCCAACACCAGCCAGAAGCCGCACAGCGTGATCGAGGCGGTGGACCAGCATTACCGTCTGCACAACGCCAATGTCTCGCGCGCCGTGCATCTGCTGGGCGAGGAAGCCACCGCCGCCTACGAGGGCGCGCGCGACAAGCTGGCGGCGTTCCTCAATGCCGGCTCGCGCAACGAGATCGTGCTGACCTCGGGCACCACCCAGGCGATCAACCTGGTGGCTTACAGCTACGCCTTGCCGCAGCTGCAGCCGGGCGACGCCATCGTCACCACCGTGATGGATCACCACGCCAATATCGTGCCGTGGCAGATCGTGGCCGCGCGCAGCGGCGCCACCGTGAAGCCGGCGCCGATCGACGAGCGCGGCGAGCTGATCGTGGAGGAATACCTCAAGCTGCTCACGCCCGAAGTGAAGCTGGCCTGCGTGGGCCATGTCTCCAACGTGCTGGGCACGGTCAACCCGGTGCGCGAGCTGGCGCGCGAATGCCGCAAGCGCGGCATCCCGCTGCTGGTGGATGGCTCGCAGGCCGTGCCGCACCGCCCGGTGGACATGCAGGCGCTGGGCTGCGATTTCTATGCGATCACCGGCCACAAGATGCTGGCGCCCACCGGCACCGGCGTGCTGTGGGCGCGCAAGGAACTGCTGCAGGCGATGCCGCCGTTCTTCGGCGGCGGCGAGATGATCCGCGAGGTGCGCTTCAGCGGCACCACCTTCGCCGAGCCGCCGCACCGCTTCGAGGCGGGCACGCCGAATATCGCGGGCTTCGCCGGCGTGTCGGCGGCGATCGACTACTACGCCTCGGTCGGCTTCGAAGCCATCCACGCGTGGGAACAGCAACTGCTGGCCTATGCCACCGAGCGCCTGCGCGAGATTCCCGGCCTGCGCATCTTCGGCGAGGCCCGGGAGAAGGAGCCGGTGATCTCGTTCCTGATCGACGGCGCGCAGGCGACGGACCTGGCCACCCTGCTGGACCTGCAGGGCGTGGCCGTGCGCTCCGGCCACCACTGCGCGCATCCGCTGATGCAGTTCTACGGCGTGCCGGCCACGCTGCGCGCCTCGCTGGCCTTCTACAACACGCGCGAAGAGATCGACGCCTTCATCACCGCGCTGCTGAAGGTGCGCAAGCTGCTGCTGTAATGCGAGGAGAAATGGCGCTGCGCATTTCGCTCGTCATCCCGGCGCAGGCCGGGATCCAGTGGCGGAAGTGCCCGGTGATATGCCAACGCTCCAAGGCAGTGCCTTTTCGCGCCACGCATCGTTGTAGCGCCTCGCTACTGGATGACTCGCTTCGCTCACCCCTTCGGGGCCACCCTTCGGGTGTTCTTCGCGCTACGCTCGTCCGGCCTGCGCCGGGATGACGACGCTTCGGGCGATTCCGCCAGTCGATAAAGAGAACCCCGCAGGCTCGCACCCGCGGGGTTTTCATATGCATGCCATTCGTGCTTACCAGATCTTCACCTGCTGCTCGCCCGAGCGCACCATCTTGTCCCCCGGCTTGCACTGGAACGCCTGCGCGAACGCCGCCATGTTCGACGGCGCGCCGATCGCGCGGAATTTCGCCGGCGCATGCGGATCGGTGTTGAGCAGGGTCAGCTGCGCGGCATCGCGGATGGTGCCGCGCCACACGCGCGCCCAGTTGAGGAAGAAGCGCTGGTCCTGGGTGTAGCCGTCGATGCTCCGCTTCGCTTCGGCCGGGTTCTTTGCCAGTGCCATCTGCAGCGCATCGTAGGCGGCGTTGAGGCCGCCCAGGTCGCCGATGTTCTCGCCCATGGTCAACTGGCCGTTGACGAACTTGCCGGGCAGCGCCTCGTAGCCGTTGAACTGCGCGGCCAGCTTGGCGGTGCGCTCGTCGAAGGCCTTGCGGTCGGCATCGGTCCACCAGTTGACGTTGTTGCCCTGGGCGTCGAACTTGCTGCCCTGGTCGTCGTAGCCATGGCCCATCTCGTGGCCGATCACCGCGCCGATGCCGCCGTAGTTCAGCGCGTCATCCACCTTGGCGTCGAAGAACGGCGGCTGCAGGATGGCGGCGGGGAACACGATCTCGTTCTTCTGCGCGTTGTAGTAGGCGTTCACCGTCTGCGGCGTCATGCCCCATTCGCTGCGGTCCACCGGCTTGCCGATCTTGCCCACCATGTAGTCGTAGTTGAACTTGGCCGCCGCCTGCACATTGCCGAAGTAATCGCCGGGCTTCAGCGTGAGGCCGCTCCAGTCGCGCCACTGGTCCGGATAGCCGATCTTCGGCGTGAAGCTGGCCCATTTCTCCAGCGCCTTGCGCTTGGTCTCGGCGCTCATCCATTCCAGGTTCTCGATGCGCGACTTGTAGGCGGCGCGCAGGTTGTCCACCAGGCCCTGCGCGCGCTGCTTGGATTCGGCCGAGAAATAGCGCGCCACGTAGAGCTGGCCCAGCGCCATGCCCATGCTGTCGTTGACCGCGTCTAGCGTGCGCTTCCAGCGCGCCTTCATTTCCTTCTGGTCGTTGAGCGTCCTGGCGTTGAAGTCGAAGTCTTCCTGCTGGAAGGCCGTGGACAGGTAGGGCGCGGCGCTGTCCACCGCGTGGAAGCGCAGGTAGGCCTGCCAGTCGGCTACCGGCGTTTGCGCCAGCATCTGGTCGAACTCGGCGAAGAACTTCGGATGCGACAGCGAGAAGCCGTCCTTCACGTCCGCGCCCTGGGCCTGGAAGAACGCGGCCCAGTCGAAGTGCGGCGTGACTTTGCCGGCGTCGGCAAAGCTGACGTAGTGATAGCGGTTTTCCGGCTTGCGCAGTTCCACCGGCGGCAGCGAGGCCGCGGCCAGGCGCGTCTCGAACGCCATCACCGCCTTGGCCTGCGCCTGCGCATCGGCGGCGTTCACGCCGACCAGCTGCAGCGTGCGCGCGACGTGGGCGACATAGGCCTCGCGGATCCTGGCGAAGTCCGGCTTGCTGTAGTACTCGGCGGTGGGCAGGCCCAGGCCGCCCTGGCCGGCGTAGGCGATCTGGCGGCTGGAGTCCTTGAAGTCCGGGCTGCCGGAGAAGCGGAACGCCACACCGTCGCCGCGCGCGTAGCTGTCGCGGATATAGGCGGCGACGTCGGCGCCGTTCTTCAGCGCATCGATGCGCGCGAGCTGCGGCTTGATCGGGTCGTAGCCGGCTTTCTCGATGGCCGCTTCGTCCATGCCGGAGGCGTAGAGGTAGCCGATCTTCTGTTCGATCGAACCGGCCTGGGCTTGGGCCGGATGCCTGGCGGCGGCTTCGGCGATGGTGCGCTGCGCACTCAGGCTGTCTTCGCGCAGGGCGTCGAAGGAGCCCCAGCGGGTGCGGTCCGGCGGGATGGGGTGGGCGGCGACCCACTTGGCGTTGACGAAGCCGTTGAAGTCGGCGCAGGGGGCGATTTTCTTGTCCAGTTCCTTGATGTCGAGGTTGCCGGCGGGGCCGGCGATGGCGACGGTGGACAGCGCCAGGGAGATGGCCAGGGCCAGCTTGATGTGTTTCATGGTGGGTCCCCTTGGGTGGCGGGTGCGGCGGGAGGGCGCGGCTAGCCGCGCAGGCTAGGCAGCCTGGGGAAGTGTTCGACAGTGTCGAAGGTCATTCACGCTGGTCGTTTTGCTCGTCATCCCGGTGTAGGCCGGGATCCAGTAGCGACTAGGTGCGGTTGTCGCGACTTGGCCGCTTATGCAGCGGGCATTTCGGACGCCTGCCGGCGCCCGAGTCACTTTCTCTTTGCTGGCCCAAAGAGAAAGTAACCAAAGAGAAATGGCCTCAAGTCAAAGGCTCGCGACGCGACTAGAAGGAGCGGTGGGCGGCTGCGGTAACTTGATTAACCTGGGTCTACACGAAACATCAGTGCGTTTACGTAGCGGCTGCTTCAACGTGCCGTGGCCGAGAGGACTTTCAGTGACCTAGGCCAGCTTTTGCTCTTCGTTCCTGCACACCTCACGCCATCACCCCTCTCCCCTCCGGGGAGAGGGCAGGGTGAGGGGCGGGGCGGAGTGGTGCGCTGAAGGTCGCGGCAAGCGGCTGCAGATGAATTAGCTGAGTTTAACTGGCGTCAGCACTGGCTTGCGCGGACTGATGCGGTAGACGCAGCGGCGGGCCCCTGCGAGCAGGTGCTGTTCGCGTTTCACGCTTGCTTCTTCGCCGAGCACTTCCTGGAACAGCTCCAGCTCCGCGCGGCAGAAACCCTGGCAGGCGCGCGCGGCGGAGCAGATCGGGCAGTGGTCTTCGATCAATAGCCAGTCGCGGCCGTCTTTTTCCGCGCGGGCCATGTAGCCCTCGCGATCGCGGATGGCGGCGAGGCGGCGGATGCGGTCGGCGAGGGTGCGTGCGCTTGCGGTGGTCTGCAGGTACTGGCGGCGGTTTTCTTCGCGGCGGGCGTCGACCAGTTGGTCGACGCCGGCTTCGCCGAACAGGGCGCGGACGGAGGCGATCAGGTCGACGGCCAGTTGTGCATGGGCGTCGGGGAAGCGGGCGTGGCCGGTGGCGGTGAGGGACCACAGCTGGCGGGGGCGGCCGGCACCGGTGGAGCGTTCCTGTTCGCCGGCGATCAGTTGCTCGTCCAGCAGCTTCTGCACCTGCTGGCGGATCGCCTCGGTGCTGACGCCCAGGGCTTCGGCCAGGGCGGTGCTGCCTTGCGGGCCGAAGGTCTTGAGCTGGCGCAGGATGCGTTCGCTGGTTTCGATATTATCCAAGCTCATGCTTGTTTAATTCCCGTGGTCGGGTTTAATATCCCAAGTCATAACTTGGATATTGGCGCGCCCGGCGCGCATTGTCGAGGAAAGCATGGCAACGGCGATGGCTTCCGCCTCCTGGGCGGATCTTCTTTCGGGGCGCAACGGCGTCCGTTCGGTGGCGCTGGCGGGTGGCACGGCGCTGCATGCGGTCAATATCTACGTGGTGACCACGATCATGCCGTCGATCGTGCGAGATATCGGCGGGCTGGCGTACTACGCCTGGAACACCATGGTATTCGTGGTCGCTTCGATCATCGGCGCCACGCTGGCGGCGGCGCTGGCGGGGCGCTTGGGCGGAAAGGGCGCGTACTTGCTCGGGTTGGCGGTGTTCTCCGTCGGCGCGCTGGTCTGCGCAGCCGCACCGTCGATGCCGTGGCTGCTGGCGGGCCGCAGCCTGCAGGGGCTGGGCGGTGGCGTGCTGGTGTCGCTGGCTTATGTGCTGATCCGCCAGGTGTTCGAGCCGGCCTTGTGGTCGCGTGCGATGGGGCTGGTCTCGGCGATGTGGGGCATCGCCACCTTGTCGGGGCCGGCGATCGGCGGCGTGTTCGCGCAGCTGGGCGAATGGCGCTGGGCGTTCTGGAGCCTGCTGCCGGCGGTGGCGGTGCTGGGCGCTATCGTGCTGGCCTGGCTGCCCTCCGCGCCGGCGGGCGGCGAGCGCGCGGCGGTGCCGGGCGGGCGCCTGGCGTTGCTCGCCTTGTCGGTGCTGGCGGTGTCGATGGCCAGCCTCGCCGCGTCGCGCGCCCTGCAATGCCTGGGTATCGGCATCAGCCTCGCGCTGGCGGCCTTGATCGTGCGCGCGGATCGACATGCGCAGGTACGCCTGCTGCCGACCGGCTCGTATGCGCCTTCGCGTCTGCGCTCGCTCTATCTGGTGATGGCGCTGCTGGTGATCGGAAGCACGGTCGAGATCTTCGTGCCGTATTTCCTGCAGACCATCCTCGGCCACGAGCCGCTGGAAGCGGGCTATCTCACCGCGGTGATGGCGGCCGGCTGGAGCTTCGGTTCCATGCTCAGCGCCGGCCGCGACCGTGCGTTCGGCGCGCGCTGCATCCGCTTCGGGCCGCTGCTGATGGCCGTGGCGCTGGCCTTGCTCGCCTGGCAGTTGCAGCGGCCGGCCGCCGCGGCGCAAGGCATCGGTTTCGGCGCGCTCTGTGTGTTCCTCGCCTGCGTCGGGCTCGGCATCGGCATGGCCTGGCCGCATCTGCTCACGCGCCTGCTGGAAGCGGCACCGGCGGAAGAGGGCGCGCTGGCTTCTTCGTCGATCTCGACGGTGCAGCTCTATGCGATGTCGCTCGGCGCGGCGGTGGCCGGCTGGGTGGCGAATGCCGCCGGCCTCAGCGAGCCGGGCGGCGTGCCCGGTGCGCGCGCCGCGGCGCTGTGGCTGCTCGGCGGCTTCGCGCTGCTGGTCGCGCTGGGCCTGCCGGTCGCGCGGCGCGCGGCGCCGGCCCGCGCCTGAATTCCTCCCCCAACAAAGCACCCCAAGGAACGCTACGCATGGCTATCGAACTGCTGCCGCTGCCTTACGAGCTCAACGGCTTGGCGCCGCATATTTCCGCGGAAACGCTGGAATACCACTACGGCAAGCACCACCGCGCCTACGTCACCAACCTCAACATGCTGATCGCCGGCAGCGAACTCGAAAATCTGGAGCTGGAGGAGATCGTGCGCCGCGCCTCCGGCGCGATCTTCAACAACGCCGCGCAAGCCTGGAACCACAGCTTCTACTGGAACTCGATGAGCCCGCGCGGCGGCGGCGCGCCGCAAGGCCTGCTGGCCGACCTGATCGTGCGCGACTTCGGTTCGCTCGACGCGTTCAAGGAAGCGTTCGCCAAATCGGGCGCCGCGCAGTTCGGCTCGGGCTGGACCTGGCTGGTGCAGCGGCCGGACGGCCAGCTGGCCATCGTCAACACCGCCAACGCCGATACGCCGCTGACCGGCGCCGACCGCCCGCTGCTGGTGGCCGACGTGTGGGAACACGCCTACTACATCGACTACCGCAACGCCCGCGCGAACTACCTGCAGGCGTTCTGGCAGCTGGTGCACTGGGAGTTCGCGGCCGACAACCTGGCCTGAGCGGCGCGCCGGGAAAACTACACACCAAGAAAACCACACGCTAAAAGAACCATAAGGTGCGGTCGCTACGCTCAGGCGTCGACCGCCACCTTGCCGGGACTTTGCGCATGAAAAAGCCGTCCATCCGCCTGCTGCCGCTGCTGCTCGCCGCCACCGTGCTGCCCGCGCTGGCCGCGCCTTCCGAAGCGCCGTATGCCGTCGCCGCGCGCCATGCGCTGGGCGGACCGGGCGGCTGGGATTACCTCAGCCTCGATGCCGCCGCGCATCGCCTCTATATCGCCCGCGACGACCGGGTGATGGTGATGGATACCGCCAGCGGCAAGCTGGCCGGCGAAGTAGCCGGCATGCAGCATGCGCACGGCGTGGCCTTGTCGCCGTCCACGCACGAGGCCTTCGTCAGCAGCGGGCGCGGCGACGAAGTCACCGTGTTCGATACGCAGACGCTCAAAGTCACCCGGCATATCGCGGTCAGCGGCAAGAACCCGGATGCGATCCTGTTCGACGGCGCTTCCGGCCATCTGCTGACCATGAACGGCCGCAGCAACAACCTCAGCGTGATCGACGCGCAGGCCGGCAAGGAGCTGTCCACCGTCGCGCTGCCGGGCCGGCCGGAATTCGCGGTGGCCGACGGTAACGGCCTGCTGTATCTGAATCTGGAAGACAAGAACGCGCTGGCGCGCGTCGACCTCAAGGCCGGCAAGGTCACCGCGGTATGGGCGATGGCGCCGTGCGACGGGCCGACCGGCCTTGCGCTCGATGCG
The DNA here is from genome assembly GCF_012275375.1 of Dyella sp. SG609. Lineage (GTDB taxonomy): Bacteria > Pseudomonadota > Gammaproteobacteria > Xanthomonadales > Rhodanobacteraceae > Dyella_D > Dyella_D marensis. The sequence goes on from NZ_JAAZQJ010000010.1 coordinate 147,895, forward strand.
GCGCACGGCCGTCTGTTCTCGGTATGCGACAACGGCTGGCTGATCGTCACCGACGCGCACGACGGCCACCAGGTGGCGAAGGTGGAGATGGGCAAGGGCCCCGACGCGGTGATCTACGATGCCGCGCGCCACACCGTGCTGGGTTCGGCGGGCGAGGACGGCGTGCTCAGCGTGGTGGCGCAGGACGATGCCGATCATTACCGCCTGCTCGGCAACCTGCCCACGCAGAAGAGCGCGCGCACCATGGTGCTGGATCCGTCCACCCACGAGGTCTATCTCGCCGCGGCGGCAGCCAGCGGCAAGGGCAAGCCGGTAGAGGGTTTTCAGGTGCTGGTCGCCGCGCCGCACTGAGCGCGGCGCCATGGCCGGAGAGGGCGCCGCGGCATTATGATTCCGCTCATGCCCACGACCTCTCCCCCCGTGTTCCGCCCGGCCCTCGCGGCCGACGTTCCCGCCATCGTCGCCCTCGTCGAATCCGCCTACCGCGGCGATTCGGGCCGGCTCGGCTGGACCACCGAATCGGACCTGCTCGACGGCCGCCGCACCAATGTCGAAGGCGTGGCCGAGCTGCTGGCGCAGGCCGACAGCGTGGTGCTGCTGGCCGAGCGCGATGGCGAGCTGCTGGCCTGCTGCCACGTGGAGCGCCAGGGCGAGGCCGGCTATTTCGGCATGTTCGCGGTCAATCCGCTGCTGCAGAACGGCGGCATCGGCAAGGCCCTGCTGGCCGAGGCCGAGCGCCACGCGCGCGAGCGCTGGCAGTGCCTGGCCATGCGCATGACGGTGATCGAGCAGCGCGCGGAACTGATCGCCTGGTACGAGCGCCGCGGCTACCAGCGCACCGGCGAATACCGTCCGTTCCCCTATGGCGACGAGCGCTTCGGCATTCCGCGCCGCGACGACCTGCGCTTCGAATGGCTGGTCAAGACGCTCGCCGGAGGCACGGCGTGAGCGAGGACGTCAGCGGCTGGACCTACGTCGGCACGCGCGCGGAACTGCTGCCCGGCGAGTTCAAGGTCGTGTACGACGAAGTCACCCAGGAACCGATCGCCATCTACAACATCGATGGCGAACTCTACGCGGTGCAGGACCTGTGCACGCACGACGGCGGCGACCTCGCCGGCGGCGACGTGCATGGCTTCGAAGTGGAATGCCCGCGCCACGGCGCACGCTTCGACCTGCGTACCGGCGCGGCATTGTGCCCGCCGGCCTATGAGCCGATCGCGAAGTTTCCGGTACGCGAAGCCCTCGGCGGGATCTGGACGCGCGACGACCGCGAGTGAGGTTTACGCTTCGAAGCTGGCGTAGGTTGGGGTGAGCGCAGCGAACCCCAACGTTGCGCGGCGCTGCCAGGCATGGTGTTGGGGTTCGCTGCGCTCACCCCAACCTACGGCGTGAATACAACATGGACGGCGACCGCGGATAAGCGCGTCCACGCCGCGCTGGCGTTTCTTTCATGCGCTCTTGTCCGCGCGCTGCCTAGCATGGGCCGACACTCCGCAGCAGGAGCAGCGATCCATGCGCGAACCCGACAGCTTCATGCTCGACCCGCACGACTGGGTGCCCAACCATCCGCGCCTGCCGGTGTTGATTTATCGCAGTGTGCTGGAAGCGATGGATGGCGAGGCCACCGCCGCCGCGTTCGAGGCGATGTTCAGCCGCCACGGCTGGCCGCCACGCTGGCGCAACGGCGTATACGGTTTCCATCACTACCACTCCACCGCGCACGAAGTGCTGGGTTTCGCCCGCGGTTCCGCGCGGCTGCTGCTGGGCGGCCCGGGTGCGCGCGAAGTGGATGTCGGGGCAGGCGACGTCGCGGTGCTGCCCGCCGGCACCGGGCACTGCAAGATGTCCGGCAGCGAGGATTTCCTGGTGGTCGGCGCGTATCCGCCGCAGCAGGATTGGGATATCTGCCGCGAGGCGGCCACGGACGTGATGCTGCACCGTATCGCGGCCTTGCCGTTTCCCGCGTCCGATCCGGTGCAGGGAAGCGATGGCGCGCTGACGCGCCTGTGGCAGCCGTCGGCCTGAACCTACGGCGCGAAGCGGTAGACCAGGGCCATCGAGCCGGTGAACTGGTCGGCGGTGCCGAAGCCGCGCACCAGCGGGCTGTCTTCCGCGTTGCCGAGCAGGCGCGCATAAGAGAGCGAGAACACCGTGGCCAGATGGCGGCCCAGCGGAATCAGGCCGTCGTATTCCAGCCCCACCTGCTGGCTGCCGCCGCCCGGCTGCCACGGCGCCACGCCCAGCGCGGCGGCTTCCACCGCCGACAGGCCGAAGAAGCGGCGCATCGCCGGGCCGTTCATCCACTGCCATTGCAACTGCAGGCCGTGCTCGTAGCGGCCGATCGGCGGCAGCGCGGTAAAGGCGTACAGATTGAAATAAGCGCCGGCGCCCAGCGTGTCGTGCGCGGCATTCATGCCCACGTTCTGCGCTTCGCTGAAGTCGTATTCCACATAGCCGCCCGCGTTGAGCCGCGGCGACAGCGAGGTGACCTTGCCGCCGAGCCGGCCGAGATCCTCGTGGCTGCGGCCCCACTGGTAGTTGCCGTACAGGCCGCCGTGCAGATGCTCGCCCATGATCAGGTCGAGCGTAGCGCCGTCGTCGGTGGACAGCGTGATGCGGTCGCCGAGCTTGGCCTGCACGTAGGGCGCGAGCTGGTCGCGGTGCGCGCGCGAACCCTGCCAGGCCGGCAGGCGGATAAAGCCGGCGCCGACCAGGTCGGCGTCGCTGGCCGAGGCGACGGTGTCGTCCGCGCGGCAGGGCGCGGCGATACCGAGCAGGGCGGCGCAGGCGGACGCCGCGAGCCAGCGGGCGAACGCACTCACGGCTGTTTCGGCTCCGCGTTCTTCGCGCCCGCATCGCCCGCGCTGAAACGCACCAGCACGCGCTGGCCGATGCGCGCCGAGGCCGGCGGCGGCTGGTCGAAGGCGAGCACGCATTCCACCGTGCGCGTGTTGGCGCGCACCAGCGGGTCGTCTTCCAGCGCGCTGGCGCCGAACACGGTGCCGATGCGCAGCACGTGCGCACTGAGGTTGGGCATGCCGCTGCCGCTGTCGTCCACCACCTCGGCGCGCATGCCGGTGCTCACCGCGCGCACGAAGGATTCGTTGAGCTCGGCGCGCACCAGGCGCGGCTGCTCCGGCAGCAGCACGAAGGCCGGACCGCCCTGCGGCGAAGCGGTGGCGCCGGGCTGGATCAGGCGCTGCACGATCTCGCCGTCCACCGGCGCCAGCAGGCTGCGCTGGGCCAGCTCGTAGCGCGCGCCGGCCAGCTTCTGCGCGGCCAGCGCGGCATTGGCGCGCGCATTGGTCAGCTCGCCCTGCAATTGCCGCGAAGCCTCGCGCGCATCGTCGGCGCTCTGCGCGTCACCGGCGCCGGCCTTGGCGGCGGCTTCCAGGCGCTCGGCGCGCTGGTCGGCGGCCTTCATGCGCGATTCGAGCAGGTCGGCCTGGGCCTGGGCCTGCTTCTGTTCCGCCTCGGCCGAGGTGACGGCGAGCTTCGACGGTTCGGTGTCGAGCATGGCCAGCAGCTGGCCCTTCTTCACACGGTCGCCTTCGTGCACCTTGATCTCGGCGACCACGCCGTCGCGCGGCATGCTCAGCTTGAGCAGGCCGCCTTCGATATCGATCTTGCCGCGCGCCACCGCGGCATACGGCGAGACGGCCGGCGCCGGTTTGCCGGTGTCGACGTCGTCGCGCGAGCAGCCGGCCAGCGCGAGCGCGGCGGCGAGGGCGAGCAGGGGGAGGGAGCTCGAAAAGAGCGGGCGCGAACTCATGATGCGGATTCCTTGAGGCCCGGAACGGCGTCCGGCAGCGAGGGCTGGCTGCGGTCGCTGAGGATGCGGCCGTCCTCCATGGCGAGGACGCGGTCGGCATGGCCGACCAGGCGCGGATCGTGGCTGACGCACAGCACGGTGGTGCCGTGCGCGCGGGCGATGCGGTGCAGGATGTCGATGATGGTCTGGCCGTTGGCGGCGTCGAGCGCGCTGGTGGGCTCGTCGGCGAACAGCAGCTCCGGTTCCTTGGCCAGCGCGCGGGCGATCGCCACGCGCTGCTTCTCGCCGCCGGAGAGTTCCGACGGGCGCAGGCGCATGCGCGGACCTAAGCCCACTTCTTCCAGCGAGGCCACCGCGCGGCGGCGCGCCTCGCGCGGTGCCAGGCCCAGGTAGCTCAGCGGCAGTTCCACCTGTTCCACCGCATTCAAAGCCGGAAACAGATTGAAGCCCTGGAACACGAAGCCGGTGTGCAGCAGGCGGAAGCGTTCCAGTGCACGGATGTCGAGCTGGCCCAGGTCCTGGCCCAGCGCGGTGACCTGGCCGGCATCCGGGCGCTGCAGGCCGCTGAGGATCGCCAGCAAAGTGCTCTTGCCGCAGCCGGAGGGGCCGGAAATCAGCGTGAGTTCGCCGGAGCGCATGTCCAGCGTGAGGTCGTGCAGCACGGTGCTGCGCACGCGGCCGGACTCGAACGACTTGGCCACGCCGCGCGCCTGCAGCGAGATGGTGGAGGAAGGCATGCCCGCGTTCATCGCAACAGGCTCGCCGGATCGGCGCGGCGCAGGCTGCGCATCGCCGCGAGGCCCGACACGATGGCCAGGCCCATGCCCAGCAGCAGGCAGGCGGCCACGGTGATCGGGTCCAGCGCCACCGGCACGCTGCGGCTGCGCGCGAAGGCGAAGAAGATGCCGCCCAGCAGTGCGCTGCCGACCAGGCCGATCGCGCCGACCCAGAACGCCTGCTCCATCACCACTTTGCGCAGCGCGCCGACACCCACGCCCAAGGCATTGAGCGTGGCGTATTCGCGCACCGAGCCGATCACCGCCGCGACCAGGGTCTGGCTGGTGATCACCGCGCCGACCAGGAACACGATGCCGGCCAGGAACAGCACGCCGGCGCCGGCGCCGGTGTCGAACATCCAGTAGAGCTGCGAGCGGCGGGCGAAATCGCGCGCGGTCCACACGTCGTAGCTGCCGAACGAGGTGGTGCCGCGCAGGCGCGCGGCCACCGCGGCGGCCTGGTCGGGGTCGTGCACCTTGGCCACGAAGTAGGTCATGCGGGTGGCATTGGCCGGGTCGGTATCGAGTTCGGCGGCGGTGGCCAGCGAGGCCACCACGTTGACGCCGCCCAGCGCGCGCAGGCCGCTGCTGACGCCGACCACGCGCACGCGGTGGCCGTTGATCACCGCCTTGTCGCCCACCTGCACGCCGAGGCTGCCGAGGTCGGCGCGATCGACGATCACCGCGCCGGGCTCGTTGAGGCGCGCGCGCAGCGCGGCGGGCAGGGCGTGCGCGAACATCATGCCGTCGGCGCGGGTGTCGATGCCGGAGACGAACACCGAGACGCCGCCGGTGTCGCTGGGGCCGCGCCAGTCGGCGTCGACCCAGTGGAAAGGCTCGACCTGGGTCACCGCCGGATCCATGCGCAGGCGCATTTCCACGCCGGCGTCGATCGGCCGTCCCAGGTTCACGCTCTGCGTGCCCGGGTAGCCGGCCCACAGGTCGGCGGAGGAGCCGGTGATGTACACGCTGGCGCTGCCGAAGATGCCCAGCACCAGGGCCGCCTGCAGCAGCTGCAGCAGGCCGGCGAAGCCGACCGCGAGGATGGCGGGCAGGAAGCGGCGCCATTCGTAGACCAGGGTCTTGCGGGCCAGCGCCACCATCAGTTGGCGCTCCGCGGCGGCGGGGGCGGCGGCATCGGCGCGCCGCCCAGGGCCTTGTAGAGCGAGACGTAGGCGAGGTCGCGCGCGGCGATCGCGCTGGCCAGTTCCAGCTCGGCGCGGTGGCCTTCGATCAGGCTGTCCTGCACCTCCAGCTTGCTGCCCAGGCCGAGCTCGGCGCGCTTGCGCACCGCGTCGCCGCCGCCGCGCGAGGCGTCGGCGGCCTGCTGCAGCGCCTGTTCGCGGCCGCGCAGCTGCTCCAGGTCGCCCAGCGCCACTTCGGTTTCGGCCACGCCCTGCAGCACGGCCTGGCGGTAGGCCAGCAGGGCGGCGTTGAGTTCGTGGTCCTTGGCGTGCGCCAAGGCCACGCGCTGGCCCCAGTCGAACAGCGGAATGTCGATGACCGGGCCGGCCGAGAAGATGCCCTCGTGGTTGCGCGCGCGGTGGTTGGTGGCGATGTTGATCGACCACTGGATCGACGAGCCGAAACCGATGTGCGGGTAAATGTCCTTGCGCGCCAGGCCCAGCTCGCCGGCGGCGCGCAGTACCTCGGCCTCGGCGCCGGCGATCTCCGGCCGCGCGCGCAGCAGGTCGGCCGGCGCGGCGGTGAGCTGCCAGGCGCCCAGGCGCGGCTGCGCGCCGGCTTCGAGCCAGGCCGGGTCGGGTTCGTTCTGGCCCAGCAGCACGGCCAGCTGCTGCGCGCTGGCGTTGATCGCCTGGCGCGGCTCGGACAGCGCGGCCTCGGCGCGGGCCAGCTCGGCCGACGCGCGCGCCGCTTCCGTGGGCGGCGCCAGCTTCAGGTCGACCCGGGTCTGCAGCAGGCGGGCCTTTTCCCGCTGGGCGTCGCGGATGCCCAGCAGCAGGGCTTCCTGGCGCTGCGCCGAGCGCAGTTCCACCCAGCGGCGGGTGACTTCGGCCACCAGCGAGACCTGGGCGCCGCGCAGCGCGGCCTGGGTGCCGTTGAGCTGGCCGTCGGCGACGCGCCTGCTGCTCTGCCAGGCGCCGAACAGCGGGAATTCCCAGCTGGCGTCGAAGCCGACCATGAAATAGGAGGCGCTGGTGTCCGGATTCACCACGTCGTTGGTGCGTGCGTGGAGATTGGGCAGGTAGCCGTCGCGCGAGTGGCCGTTGAGCTGGCGGGCCGCCTGCAGGCGTTCGGCGGCCTGGGCCACGTCGAGGTTGTTGGCCAGCGCGCGGTCGATCAGCCCGTCCAGCGCCGGATCGCCCAGCGCCTGCCACCAGCCGCGCAGGTCGGCCGCGGGCGGCGCCACGTTGGCGGGGGCGTTGCGCCAGGCCTCGGGCAGGGACGGCTTCAGCGCCGGCACGGGGGCGACCGAGCAACCGGCCAGCAAGGTACCGAGAAGCGCGCAAAGCAGCACCGGCGCGAGGCGTCCGATACGCGCGTTCGACGGTGGAATAGCGGTTGAGAACACGTCTTTCCCGGTCATCGGCGGAGGGTGGCTGCCTGGTCGCGGCCGCCTGGGAACCCGCGCCTGGCGGCCCGGCCGGGTGGGGCCGGCGAGCCAAGCCGTGCAGGGTATCGGCCTATGGTGACAGACAGCAATGGCATGAGCGGCGAGCATAACGTCCGGTGTCTTATGTTGGGCTTCGGATACATGACTTCCGGCGGGGTGAATCCGGAAAGGGGGCCGAAAGGGGTGCACGCCTAAGGTTCAGGTATCGTGAACCCTGGAGTCACCGCGTGACGGCTTGGAACATCCTCTGCGACTTCGACGGCACCATCTCCGTCGAGGACGTGATCGACTCGCTGCTGGACCGTTTCGGCCGTCCCGGCTGGGAAGCGCTGGAGCAGGACTGGCGTGCGGGCCGCATCGGTTCGCGCGAGTGCATGAGCGGCCAGGTCGACCTGCTGGACATGAGCCGCGCGCAGCTGGACAAGCACCTGGAAGGCCTGTGGATCGACCACGCCTTTCCGGCCTTCGTCGCCAGGACGCGCGAGCTGGGTACGCCGATCCGCGTGGTCAGCGACGGCCTCGACTACGCCATCCACAAGATTCTCGGCCGCTACGGCCTGGACGACCTGCCGCTGGCCGCCAACCACCTGGCCCCGGCCGAGCCGCCGCGCCAGTGGCAGCTGACCTCGCCGTTCCAGGCCGAGGGTTGCCGCAGCGGCACCTGCAAGTGCGCCTGCGTGGCCCAGGCCCGCAGCGGCGGCGCCAAGACCCTGCTGATCGGCGACGGCGCCTCCGACTTCTGCGCGGCCGACCGCGTCGACTTCGTGTTCGCCAAGCACCGCCTGATCGAGCATTGCCGCGCCGCCGGCATCCCCTACGTGCCGATCACCGGTTTCGAAGATGCGCTGGAACTGCTGCCGCGCCTGCTCGATGGCAGCCTGCTCGCCGAGCATGCCCGTCCGGCGCCGGCCGTCGCCGCGGGCTGTGGCCCGCGGTTGCGCCCGTCATTGACTTAGCAAGACCCTGCCTTTCCCCATTTCGGATTTCTCGATGAACGCTTACGACCCCAACGCCGCCACCGGTGTGATTCCCGACGCGCAGCTGCTGGCCGACGAGGCGCAGTACAGCTCCTTCGGCGACACCGTGCACTATGTGGACCCGCCGAAGATCTTCCGCCACGGCCAGGGCAGCTGGATGTACGACACCGCCGGCGTGCCGTTCCTCGACCTGCAGATGTGGTACTCCGCGGTCAACTTCGGCTACGGCAACAAGCGCCTCAACGACACCTTGAAGGCGCAGATCGACACGCTGCCGCAGGTGGCCAGCCAGTACCTGCACCAGACCCGCATCGAGCTGGCCAAGACGATTGCCGTCGATGCGCAGCAGAAGTTCGGCCTGAAGGGCCGCGTGCACTTCAACGTGGGCGGCGCGCAGGCGGTCGAGGATTCGCTCAAGCTGGTGCGCAACTACAAGAACGGCAAGAGCCTGATGTTCGCCTTCGAGGGCGGCTACCACGGCCGCACGCTCGGCGCGTCGTCGATCACCTCCAGCTACCGCTACCGCCGCCGCTTCGGCCACTTCGGCGAGCGCGCAATGTTCATCCCGTTCCCGTATCCGTTCCGCCGCCCGAAGGGCATGACGCCGGAGGAATACTCCGACGCCTGCGTGCGCCAGTTCGAGCGCCTGTTCGAGACGGAGTACAACGGCGTGTGGGACCCCAAGGTCAACCAGGCCGAATACGCCGCCTTCTACGTGGAACCGATCCAGGGCACCGGCGGCTACGTCATTCCGCCGAAGAACTTCTTCAAGGACCTGAAGAAGGTGCTGGACAAGTACGGCATCCTGATGGTGGTCGACGAGATCCAGATGGGTTTCTGGCGCACCGGCAAGCTGTGGTCGATCGAGCACTTCGGCGTGACGCCGGACGTGATCGTGTTCGGCAAGGCGCTGACCAACGGCCTGAATCCGCTGTCCGGCCTGTGGGCGCGCGAGGAGATGATCAATCCGGAGATCTTCCCGCCGGGCTCCACCCACTCCACCTTCAACTCCAACCCGCTCGGTACGTCGCTGGGCCTCGAAGTCATCAAGATGGGCTACGAGCTCGACTACGAGACCAACGTGGCGAAGAAGGGCGCGCACTTCCTGGACGCGCTGAAGGACCTGCAGAAGCGCCACAAGGAAATCGGCGACGTCGACGGTCTTGGCCTGGCGCTGCGCGCGGAAATCTGCACCGACGACGGCTTCACCCCGAACAAGGCGCTGCTGGACAAGATGGTCGACATCGGCCTGGCCGGCGACCTGGAGCACAACGGCAAGAAGATCGGCCTCGTGCTCGACGTGGGCGGCTGGTACAAGAACGTGATCACCTTCGCGCCCTCGCTGGACATCACGCACGAAGAGATCGACTTGGCCATCGCGCTGCTGGATCAGCTGCTGACCAAGGCCAAGAAGTCGATGTAAGGCTTTGCCGCCGCGGATGTGCCATGCGCGTCCGCGGCGGTGGGTGAGAAGTTTTTTTGTCGATATTTCCCATGCAGGGGAAGCTGGCAAGCAAGGCGGCGCTTCGGTGCCGCCTTTTTTTGTGCGCGAGTGGACGCCTTATTTTCCATGGCGAGTTTTCCCGCTGAGAGCGATATGTGAATTCGTCCATCGCATGGGCGCGTTTTTACTAATTATCCGAATTCGCATTCGGTGAGCGGTTATCTGATTTTTTCCCGTTCCTTTCCCACCTAGCATCAAGTCTCCACATGCGCCGGGATGCGCGGAGGGGCGCGATATCTGTTTCCACGGCGGGGTTGCACCGGTCCATCAAAAAGGCCGGATGTGGAGTTGTGCACGCTAATAACGGGAGATCTGGAATGAATGGGTTTTATCGCGCTTTTCGATATACAAGAAATACACGGAGCATGCTTGCGCCGGCACAGCGAGGGCAGGGAGACCGGCGAAGAGGTTTTCGGCAGCGGCGGCGCCTTCCCTTGACAGGGGCGGGCCTGTGGCTCATCGGGGCCGCGCTGGCAGCGCATGCGCCCGCTGGCCGCGCGAGGGAAATGCTCTATATCAATGACAACGACGACACCAGCTGCGGCGTGTTCAACGAATCCCTCGGCAGCCAGATAGCCAGCGCGGTCTGCAATATCGGCAGCCTTGCCGAGCTGCGCGCGCAGGGCGTGGTGGTCGGGGCGATGGTCGTCAACAGCAAGGGTACGTTCGTCAATGGCGGGCTTTCGATCGGCGGCGCGTTCGATGTGGGGTCGAACCAGATCCACGCCCTGCAGGCCGGCACCTTGGCCACCGACGCCACCAATGTCGGCCAGTTGTCGCCGATGGTGGATGCGCTCGGCGGCGGAGCGAAGCTCGATACCTCCAGCGGCGCCGTGTCCGGTCCCGCCTATGTGCTGGCCAATGGCGGCACGCGCACCACGGTAGGCGGTGCCTTGAGCGGGCTCGATGGCGCCATCACCGACAACAAGGACAACATCACCGGCTTGCAGAGCCTGATCGCGCAGGATGCGCTCAGCGGGACGATCCGCCTGGGCGGGACGCTGGGCGGCAACGCGGTCGACCTGTCCAGCAAGAGCGGCGGCAGGACGCAGACACGCCAGTTGACCGGCTTGTCCGAAGGCGCCCTGTCGAGCATCAGCACGGATGCGGTGACCGGCGCCCAGCTCCACGCCACCAATCAGAACGTCGCCGGCAACCGCAGCGACATCAGCCTGCTGCAGAACCGCATCGATAACGGCCTCGCCGGCCTGGTGCTGCAGGACGCAGCCACGCGAACCGTCACCGTGGCTGCCGCCAGCGATGGCGGCGCGGTCGACTTCACCGGCACCGACGGCGTGCGCGTGCTCAGCGGCGTCGCCGACGGCAAAGCTGATCATGATGCGGTGACGATCGCTCAATTGAAGGCGGTAGGCCTGGTCGGCCCGGAGGGCAACACGCTGGCCGCACTGGTGTACGACGACCTCGCGCTGGGCAGCGCCACCCTGGGCGGCACGCATGGCACGGTGATCCGCAATCTCGCGGCCGGCACGGTGGCGCTGGGCAGCATGGAGGCCGTCAACGGCGGCCAGCTCTACGACCTGCGGGTGGAGTTGGGCGATCAGATCGGCGTGTTGAATGGCCGCGTCGATACGCTCAACGTGAAAGTCGACGCGCTCCATCCGGTGCTGGTTAAGGACCCGGTTCCCGGGGGCAGGAACGAACCCGCCATCGCGCCGGGCACGGCACTTGGCAGTACCGCCGTCGGTGCCGGCGCTGGCGCTACCGGAAGCGGCAGCACCGCGGTGGGCACGGGCGCAAGCGCGACGGGTACCGACAGCACGGCGCTCGGCTCGAACAGCACCGCCAGCGGCAACGGTGCCGTGGCGGTAGGCGCTCACTCGGTGGCCGACCGCGACAACACCGTCTCGGTCGGCTCAGCCGGCAACGAACGCCAGATCGCCAACGTGGCCGCCGGCACGGCGCGCACCGACGCGGCGAACTGGGGCCAGGTCCAGGACGCCGTGCGTGAAGTGCAGCACTGGGTGCGCGACCGCTTCCGGCAGGCGAGCCGGCTGGCCAATGCCGGTACGGCAGCGGCGCTGGCGGCGACCAACGTGCCGCAGGCCTACGCGCCCGATCAAAGCGCGCTCGGTGCGGGCATCGGCAGCTTCAAGGGACAGTCGGCACTGGCGGTAGGCCTGTCGACGATCACGCCGGGCGGCCGCTGGGTGCTCAAGGGTAGTCTCACCGGCAATACACAAGGTGATGTGGGGATGGGGGTGGGCGCGGCGATGGTTTGGTAGTCCCGGCCTGCCTCAAGCTTGCTATCTTGGATCGGGCGTCTCGGCGTCCGGTCTCATGCGGAGTGCAATGAATCGTTGAGGCCTTCCATGGCGAAGGCCTCAATCCATAGTTGATAGGTTATGAGTATCCGATTTTGTGATCGGATCTGCCCGATGGTGTCTCGTTCCCCGATCGATGCGGTTTTGCTTCACTGGTAAGAGAAGGTGAACGTAGTCCTGGCATTGACCGCGCCAACGGGAAACTGAGCTCCGGGATTATGGGCATAGAACGCCCTGAAATTCAGGCTCATTGCGCCATTTGGTGTACTTCCGATCTTGATCTGATTGATGGTGCCAGCAGTTGGAGAATCCGGCCCCAGCTTTATTCGTATCTGCTCATCAGCCGAGCTTCTGTACTGGATTCCCACTCCGTAGGTATCGCCTGCATTGGGTGCACCTGTGGCCCTGACTATTTCGCCCGTGTTGGCTGGATTGTTCGCATCGGTGAAAGTCATGAACAACTGCGCACCAGCGGAACAGCTCAGTGAAATACTGAACGGCACGAACCCTGAGCCATAGCCCCCGTTTTCATCGGTGCTGTTGGCGTTTGCAGTAGCTATCGAGATATTGGGAAGAGTCACCGTTTGGGTTGCATTGGTCACGGTGCAAGTCGTGAGAGTGGGTTGTGCGATGGTGTAGCTAATGGTGATAGCGCTGGTGTCTGCGTTCTGATTGGCCCACGCTTGGTTATAGACGCGCGTATAGAGCTTGATGGATTGCGATCCGGCGACGGGCTTTTCGGTTACTTTGACGAGTTCGAGCGCCCCATGCCAACTGAAACTGGTTTGCCCCGCCGGTGCAGCTCCGAGGTTTGCCGCGTTCGCCGTGCCGCCTACCGTGCCTATGGGCATTGCATTACCCGAGGCGTCCAGGATGCGAAAGCCGATACCCGAGGGGCCGCCGGAGATGGTGTAGACATTGCTCAACCCTGGAACGGCCGTGACGGCTTCGTAGCCTCCCATGGCCCACGACTGTCCGCCGGTGATGGTTGTAGAGGGACAGCTCACGGAGAGTGATATCGACTGCTTTCCTCCGGGAATGGCCGCACCCAGTGGAAGGTCCCGCGGAATGTTCAAATTGGAAAGACTTACGCTCGATCCGAGCGTCGGTGTGCCGGTTCCCCTGCAATCCGAGGTTGCTGCGTGCGCGAACTTTGGCGCCAGGGAAGTCACGCCGATCAAGGCGGCAATGACGAGCTGTTTTATGACCGATCGCATGGACGTGGAGGCCCTCTGAATGGATTGAGCCGTTTGTAGTGCAGGCACGGACGCTCGTCGTGACCAGGCTGATCACGCGTCCAGATTCGTGTAGGGATTTTCTTGAGAATGGAAACGTTAGCGCGGCGATCAGGCTTATCAAACCGGAAAATTCTTCAATAAGAAGGCGCAACGATTCTTCCAGAAATCCGCTGAAGCGTTGATCCCGAGGCCGCGGAAGCGATCCGGCGAGGCCTCAGGCGTCGCCGTCCTTCCTCGCGGTGCGTGCATGCGGAAACCGCACCTCCACACGCAGGCCGCCTTCGTTGCCCGCCATGTAGCGCACCTGCGCGCGATGGCGCTGGGCGATGCGCTGCACGATCGCCAGCCCGAGCCCGGTGCCTTCCTCGTTGCAGCCCGGCACACGGAAGAAACGCTCGCCAAGCCGCGCGAGGAAGGCCGGCGGTACGCCGGGGCCGTTGTCCTCCACGCTGAGGCAGGCGCTGTCCTCGTCGTCGGCCACGCCCACCGTCACCATGCTGCCGCGGCCGGCATAGCGCAGTGCGTTGTCGAGCAGGTTGTCGAGCAGCTCCTGCAGGGTGATGCGGTCGCCGTCGATCCACACCGGACCTTGCGGGCCGTCGTAGCCCAGGTCCACACCGGCGGCCAGCGCTTCATGCACGCGCAGGGCGAGCAGTTCCGGCATCAGGCGGCAGAGATCGATCAAGCCGTGCGGGTCGCCGGTCTGATCGGGCGACTGCGCACGGGTGAGTGCCAGCAGCTGTCCCGAGGTGCGCGTGGCGCGCTGGGTCAGGCGCAGGATGTGGTCCAGCGCATCGTTCACCGTTTCCCGCGACGGGTCGGCCTGCGCGCGTTCCACATGCACGCGCAGGCCCGCCAGCGGCGTGCGCAGCTGATGCGCGGCGTCGGCGATAAAGCGCTCCTGCAACGTGAGCATGGCGCGCAGGCGCGCGAACAGGCCGTCGATGGTGCGGGTCAGCGGCAGGATCTCCACCGGCACGTCGGCATCGCCGATCGGCGCCAGATCGTGCTCGCGCGCGGCGAGGCGCGCGGTCAGCGGGTCGAGCTGGCGCAGGCCGATGCGCACGCCGAACCACACCAGCACGAAGACCGACGCGATCAGCAGCGCCTGCGCGGGAATGCTCAGCAGCAGGATCTCACGCGCATTCTGGCGGCGATCGCGCAGCGTCTCGGCCAGGGTGACGGTGAGCGTGTCGCCGGCTTCGTGCGTGCTGTCGATCACCACGCTGGCGGCGCGCAGCTTGCGGCGGTCCACCACCGCATCGAACAGCTTCGGCTCGCCGTTCACCGCCAGCGACAGGCGCGAGGGCGGCACCAGGGTCGAGGTACCCGCGATCAGGCCGTGATGCTCGCTGACGATGCTGAAGTAATTGATGTTGTTGTGGCCCTCGGGGTCGTACTGCAGCAGGAACTTGGCCTGCTCCGAGATCGGCCCGTCCATGCCCATCTGCAGCATGCGCGCCACGGTTTCGGCGCCGCCGGCCAGGTCGCGGTCGTGCACGTGGTTGGAATAGACCAGGGCGCCGGTGTAGGTGACCAGGCTTTCCAGCAGCAGCATCAGCATCAGCGGCACCAGCAGGAACGCGAGCAGGCGCCGGCGCAGGCTCTGCCGGCCATCCGGCTCCAGCAGGCGGTACAGCCAGGGCTGCGCGTCGGGCGCTTCGCTCACTCGGCGCCTTCCTTCGATTCCTCCAGCAGATAGCCCAGGCCGCGGATGGTGCGCACCTGGGTGCCGGAACCGGAAAGCTTGCGGCGCAGGCGGTAGATGGCGATGTCCAGGCCGTTGTCAGTCAATTCCTCGTCCCAGTTGCACAGCGCTTCCACCAATTGCGCGCGGCTGGTGACGCGGTCCGGACGCGCGGCCAGCGCTTCGAGCAGGCCGAATTCGCGCGCGGTCAGCTCCAGCGGCGCGTCGTCCACCCAGGCGCGATGGCCGGGCAGGTCCAGGCGCAGCCGGCCGATGCTCATTTCCGGCGCGCCCTGCGCCGTGTAGCGGCGCAGCAGGGCGCGCACGCGGGCTTCGAATTCGGCCAGGGCGAAGGGCTTGACCAGGTAATCGTCGGCGCCCAGGTCCAGCACGCGCACGCGTTCGCGCAGGCCTTCGCGCGCGGTGATCACCAGCACCGGCAGGCCGGCGCCGCGCTTGCGCAGGCGCTGCAGCACTTCGCTGCCATCCAGGTTGGGCAGGCCCAGGTCCAGGATCAGCAGATCGTAGGGGGTGTCGCGCAAGGCGCTGTCGGCGCGCGCGCCGTCGTTGACGTGGTCCACCGCATGGCCGCTCTGGCGCAGCGAGGCGCAGACGCCGGCGGCGATGGCAGGGTCGTCCTCGGCGATCAGGATGCGCATGCGGGGCTCCTGTCGGCATGCGCCGGGCGGCGCGGGGGCTTGAGTGAATTGCGAGTCATTCTCATCTGTGACAGTATCCGTGCCCGGCCGCATCTCGGCGGCCCGATCGCCCGGCAGCTTAGCGCCCGGACCGATCACTGGGACAGATCGCACGCGGCGCCGTTCATCGCCGGCCAGCGATACCCGCACTTCTTTACGGGCACACGCATGGGCAGGCAGGCGGCAACAGGGGCACACGACGGGCGGAGCCGGGTCTCACAGGATCGGGCGGGACGTTCGTTCTGGCTCAAGCAACTGCATCGCTGGCACTGGATCAGTTCCGCCATGTGCCTGGTCGGCATGCTGCTGTTCGCCGTCACCGGCATCACCCTCAATCACGCCGCCCGCATCGAGGCGAAGCCGCGCACCGAACATCGCGCGGCGCAACTGCCCGCGCCGCTGCTGCGCGCGCTGGCCGGCGAGGACGAACGCAAGGGCGCCGTGCTGCCCGTCGTCGTGGCCGATTGGGTCCGTGGCGCGGTGGATGTCGACGTCGCCGGCCGCCCCGCCGACTGGTCCGCCGACGAGATCTACCTGTCCATGCCGCGCCCCGGCGGCGACGCCTGGCTCAGCATCGACCGCGCCAGCGGCAAGCTGGAATACGAGCGCACCACGCGCGGCTGGATCTCCTATCTCAACGACCTGCACAAGGGCCGCAACGCCGGCCCGGTGTGGGGCTGGTTTATCGACCTGTTCGCGCTGGCCTGCGTGGTGTTCTCCGTCACCGGCCTGCTCCTGCTGAAAATGCATGCCGCCCAGCGCGGCGCCACCTGGCCGCTGATCGCGTTCGGGCTGGTGCTGCCGCTGGTGCTGGCCCTCATCTTTATTCACTGACACCGAAGGAGCGCCCGATGCGCCGCCTGCTCTACACCATGCCCGTCCTGCTGCTCGCCGCGCCGGCGGCGGCGGCCGATCTCGACGTCACCGTGCAGATCCCGCAACTGGACGTCGCCGAGTACCACCGCCCTTACACCGCGGTGTGGATCGAGCGCGAGGACCACAGCGTCGCCGCGCAGCTGGCCGTGTGGTACGCGCAGAAGGAAAGCAAGGAAGGCGCCGGCACCAAGTGGCTGCCAGAACTGCGCCAGTGGTGGCGCCGCGGCGGCCGCGAGCTGCAGATGCCGGTGGACGGCGTCTCCGGCGCCACGCGTCCGGCCGGCGCGCAGCAGCTGAAGTTCAAGCAGGGCAAGGCGCCGCTGGGCGAGCTGGCGCCCGGCAAGTACGAGCTGGTGGTGGAAGCGGCGCGCGAAGTCGGTGGCCGCGAAGTGGTGCGCGTGCCGTTCACCTGGCCGGCCGCCGCGCCGCAGCACCTCGATGCCAGGGGCAGCGCCGAACTGGGCGCGGTCAAGCTCGATCTGGCGCCCTGAGCGCGGCGTTTCCCTCTTCATTGCAAGGAGTCACTCATGTCGCTTCGTTCGTTCTCCCTGTCCGCGCTCGCCCTGGCTCTCTGTCTGCCGTTCGCTGCGCAGGCGCACAAGATGTGGATGCTGCCCTCGGCCACCAATGTCTCCGGCGCCGATCCGTGGGTGACGGTGGATGCCGCCGTATCCAACGACCTGTTCTTTCCCGACCACGTGCCGGGCGACCTGTCGCGCCTGGTCATCACCGCGCCGGACGGCCAGATGGCCAAGGCCGAGAACAGCGTCACCGGCAAGTACCGCAGCGTGTTCGATGTGCATCTGACCCAGCAGGGCACCTACAAGCTGGCCCTGGTGAATGCCGGCGTGTTCGCCAGCTACGAGCTGGGCGGCGAGAAGAAGCGCTGGCGCGGCGACGCGGCGAACCTGGCGAAGGAGCTTCCCGCCGGTGCGAAGAACGTGGAAGTGAACGAGTCGGTCAACCGCGTGGAAACCTTCGTCACCAACGGCAAGCCCAGCGACGCCGCCCTCAAGCCCGGCGGCAAGGGCCTGGAGCTGGTGCCGGTCACCCACGTCACTGACCTCGTCGCGGGCGAAGGCGCCACTTTCCAGCTGCTGCTGGACGGCAAGCCGGCCGGCGACGTGAAGGTCACCGCCATCGCGGGTGCCACGCGCTACCGCAACGCGCAGGACGAGTTCGACGCCACCACCGGCAAGGACGGCAAGTTCACCCTGACCTGGCCCAAGGCCGGCATGTACTGGATCAACGCCAGCACGCAGGACGACAAGACCAGCGTGAAGCAGGCCAAGCAGCGCCGCCTGTCGTATACGGCGACGCTGGAAGTGCTGCCGCAGTAAACCGCGCGATGACGGCAGCGGCGCACGCCGTGCACGAGCTGCACGGCCACACCATGGGCACCACCTGGTCGGCGCGCGTCGTCGCGCCGGCCGGTCTGCCCATGCGCGAGTGGCAGGACGGCGTGCAGCGCTGCCTCGATGGCGTCGATGCGCAGATGAGCACCTACAAGCCGGACTCCGCGCTGTCGCGCTACAACGCGGCGCCAGCCGGCACCTGGCAGACCTTGCCGGAGGAGTGCTTTGCGGTGATCGCGCATGCCTTGCGGCTGGCGCAGGCGACGGGGGGCGCCTACGACCCGACCGTTGGACCGCTGGTCAATCTCTGGGGCTTCGGTCCGGACGCGCAGCCCGGGCAGACGCCATCCGACGCAGCCATCACCGCCGCGCGCGAACGCATCGGCTGGTGGAAACCGCAACTCGACGAAGCGGCGCGGCAGATCTTCCAGCCCGGCGGCGTCTATATCGATCTCTCGTCGATCGCCAAGGGCCATGGCGTGGATCGCATCGGCGACTGGCTCGACCAGGCCGGCGCACAGGCGTGGCTGGTGGAAGTCGGTGGCGAGATGAAGGCGCGCGGCACAAAGCCTGACGGATCGCCTTGGCGTGTCGGCATCGAGCGTCCGGATGGTTCCGGCGCCTACGATCACGTGATTGCCTTGCGTGGATGCGCCATCGCCACATCCGGCAACTATCGGCGCAGCTACATGCAGGGCGGCGCGCTGCGCTCGCATCATATCGATCCGCGCACCGGCTATCCGGTGGCGAGCGCGGTGGCGTCGGTGAGCATTCTCGCCGCATGCGCCATCGATGCCGATCCGCTCGGCACCGCCATGACCTTGCTGGGGCCGGACGATGGCCTGGCATTCGCACGCGAGCGCGAGCTGGCCGTGCTGTTCGTGCTGCATGGCGAACGCGGCTGGCAGACGCGCATGTCGCCGGCCTTCGAAGCGGCACTGCGCGCGTGACGAAGCCGGTCGCTGCCAGCCGGGGCGAGGCGCTTGGCTATGCGCTGGTGTTGCTGCCGTTGCTCGCGCTGGCGGCGTGGTTGTTTTCGTTGCATGCCGGCGCGTTGCAGTGGCGTGATCCCGGAGCGCTGCGCTGGCTGGAAGCATCGGCGAGCGTGCTCGCATGGCTGGCTTTGATCGCTGCGCTGCATTGGCATCGCCGCAAGCCGGATGCCAACGATGCGGCAAGCGCCGACGCGCTTTTGATCGCCTGCGCCAGCCAGACCGGCTTCGCCGCGCAGCTGGCGAGCCAGACCGCGGAAAGCTTGCGCACTGCCGGCATGCCGGTGCGTCTGGTGCCACTGGGCACGCTCGACGAAGCAGCATTGCGCAGCGCCGGCCGCGTGTTGTTCATCGTCAGCACCACGGGCGAGGGCGACGCACCGGACGAAGCAGCCGCCTTCGAACGAGGCTGCCTCTCCCATATCGGCAATCTTGCCGGCCTGCGCTACGGCCTGCTCGCCCTGGGCGACAGCGACTACGCCGACTTCTGCGGCTTCGGCCACCGCCTGCGCCATTGGCTGGCGCAATCCGGCGCGCAGCCGCTGTTCGATCCGGTGGAAGTGGACAACGGCGACGCCGGCGCGCTGCGCCATTGGCAACACCATCTGGCCATGCTCAGCGGCGCCACCGAGATGCCCGATTGGCAACGGGCGCCGTATGGAAGTTGGCGGCTGGCCGAGCGCCGGTTGCTCAATCCGGGCAGCCTGGGTGGCCCTTGCTTCCATCTCGCCTTGCGGCCGGAAGATGGCGCGCTGGCATGGGAAGCCGGCGACATCGCGGAGATCGAACCGCGCCATGCCGCGGATACGGTGTGTCGATGGCTGGCCGCCACCGGATTCGATGGCACGACCGTGGCCGGCAACGAAACCTTGCTGGACCGCCTCGCGCGCAGCCATCTCCCCGAACCCGCGGACGTCGCCGGCCTCGACGCGGCAAGCCTCGCCGCGCAACTGCAGGCATTGCCGCATCGCGAATACTCCATCGCCTCGATTCCCGCCGACGGTGCGCTGCACCTGCTGGTGCGCCGGATGCAACACGGCGACGGGCGCGCGGGCCTGGGCTCCGGTTGGCTGACGCAACATGCGCAGTTGGCTTCGCCCATCGCACTGCGCATCCGCGCCAACCCCTCGTTCCGCCCACCGGCCGCGGAGTTGCCGCTCATCCTGATCGGCAACGGCACCGGCCTGGCCGGCCTGCGCGCACTGCTGAAGGCGCGCATCGCCGCTGGCGCGCGCCGCCACTGGCTGCTGTTCGGCGAGCGCCAGCCCGATCGCGATTTCTTTCACCGCGACGAACTCGAACGCTGGCAGCGCGAAGGCTGGCTGGAACGGCTGGACCTGGCCTGGTCGCGCGAACCGGCGGCGCCGGCCTATGTGCAGCAGCGCGTGCGCGAGTCCGCCGCGCTATTGCGGAGCTGGGTCGAACAAGGCGCAGCGATCCGCGTATGCGGCAGCCTCGCCGGCATGGCGCCGGCCGTGGACGAAGCCCTGCGCGAGGTCTTGGGCGACGAGCGGCTCGAGCAGATGCGCATGGATGGACGCTACCGAAGAGACGTCTACTGAAGGCGCAGGTTGGGGTGAGCCGCAGGCGAACCCCAACCATGCGATGCGCCAAGGGCGGGCCTGTTGGGGTTCGCCTGTGGCTCACCCCAACCTGCGTGTCTTAAGCGTGACCTTTGGCCTATGCCTCGACCCGTGCCCATGGCGCAACCTGCCGTATCACCTGGGGAGAGACAAAGATGGTGGGACGAGGGGGCAGGACCATAGGACTGCTGCTGGCGCTGGCCGCCGCATGGGCAGTGCTCGGACAGGACGCACCGGCGCCGGCGAGCAGCAGCCCGCCAGCGCAGCCGGCAGTGGCGCCGGCACCCGCCGCGCCAGCCGAGATTCCGCTCGCCGGCGCCAACGCCGCCGGTGCGCGCCAGGCCAGCGCGCCGAATGCATGGGGCGGCGAACGCAGCGGGAATGAGCCGACGCTGTCCGATCGCGTGGTCGGCTACCGCATCGACGCGGAGCTCGATGCCGCCAAGCACGCCGTCACCGGCAGCGAGCAGATGACCTGGCGCAACCGCAGCGACCGTCCGGTGCGCAGCGTCTACCTGCATCTGTACCTCAACGCCTTCAAGAACGAAGGCAGCACCTTCTTCACCGAACGCCACGTGCTTACCGCGCACGGACGCTCGCGCGGCGCGGCGACGCTGAAGAAAGGGCAGTGGGGCTATATCGATCTCAAGCGCGTGCAGCAGGGCAGCGCGGCGCTGAAGTGGAGCTTCGTGCAGCCGGACGGCGGCCCGAAGACCGATCAGACCGTGGTGCGCGTGGACCTGGCCCAGCCGGTCGGCGCGGGCGAAACGCTTACCCTCGATATCGACTTCCTCAGCCAGTTGCCGCGCGTGGTCGAGCGCACCGGCTGGTGGGGCGATTTCAATCTGGTTGCGCAGTGGTTCCCGAAGATCGCGGTGCTGGAACTGCCGGGCGAGCGCGGCGCCGGGGAAGTGCGCTGGAACGCCCACGAATTCCATTTCAATAGCGAGTTCTACGCCGACTTCGGCAGCTACGACGTGCGCCTCACCGTGCCCTCCGACTACACCGTCGGCGCGGTTGGCGAACAGCAGGGTGCGCCGACCCAGGCCAATGGCAAGAGCACCTATCACTTCGTGCAGGGCGACGTGCACGACTTCGCCTGGGTCGCCGCCAAAGGCTATCAGACGCTGGACGGCAGCTTCACCGGGCCGGGCGTGCCCAAGGTTGCCGTGCGCGTGA
Organism: Dyella sp. SG609; assembly: GCF_012275375.1. Lineage (GTDB taxonomy): Bacteria > Pseudomonadota > Gammaproteobacteria > Xanthomonadales > Rhodanobacteraceae > Dyella_D > Dyella_D marensis. The sequence continues at coordinate 169,392 of NZ_JAAZQJ010000010.1, forward strand.
TCTATCCGCCGGAATACAAGGCCAGCGCGCAGCCGGTGCTGAAGGCGACCACCGATTCGCTGGAGTTCTTCTCGCGCACGCTCGGCGCGTATCCGTACCGCACCGTCACCGCGGTGGTGCCGCCGTACAACGGCGCCGAAGCGGGTGGCATGGAATACCCGACCTTCTTCACCGCGGAAGGTTATTCCAAGATCGACGCGCAGACCTCGGACCAGTGGGAAATCGACTTCGTCACCATCCACGAATTCGGCCACGGCTATTTCTACGGCCTGCTCGCCTCGAACGAATTCGAGGAGCCGATGCTCGACGAAGGCCTCAACGAGTATTGGGACGAGCGCATGCTGCGCGAGCGCAACCAGCCGATCCTGGTGCCCAGCTCGTTCGCCGCGCGCATCGGCATCCATCCGTCGATGGACGTGTTCGTGCAGGAGCGCCTCGGTGCCGGGCTGAAGTCGCCGTACGACCCGCTGTCGGAGAACGCGTGGAACCGCTTCTCCAGCAGCAGCTACGGCACGGTCTATTCGCGCACCGCCACGGCCATGCACGACCTGGAAGAGCGCCTGGGCAAGCCGGTGATGGAGAAGGCCTTCCGCGAGTATTACCGGCGCTGGCACTTCCGCCATCCGTCGGTGGCGGATCTGCGTGCCGTGCTGATCGATGTGTCCGGCGACGCGAAGAACGTCAACGAGATCTTCGACCAGTACGTCTACGGCACCTCGTTCATCGACGACCGCATCGCCTCGATCGATAACGACGAAGTGCTGCCGCAGGCCGGCGTGTTCGACAAGGACGGCAAGCGCGACGAAGTCGTCGCGGACGACCTGGAAAAGCAGCTCGACAAGCAGCGCGAGAGCTGGGAGAAGGCGCATAAGAACGCCAAGTCGTGGGAGGGGCCGTTCCCCTGGCGCGGCACGGTGACGGTGGTGCGCGAGGGCGCGCCGGTGCCGCAGCTGCTGCGGGTGACGTTTGCCGACGGCAGCCACGAGGACGTGCGCTGGAACGACAACCGCCGCTGGGCGCGCTTCGTGTTCGACAAGCCGTCGAAGCTGGTCTCGGCCGAGCTCGATCCGGAGCACAAGATCCTGCTCGACGCCGACAAATTGAACGACAGCCGCACCACCAAGGCGAACGCCGCGGCCTCGCGCCGCTGGACGTCCGACATGGCAGCGCTGCTGCAGGCTTTTTACTCCTTCCTGGTGACGCTGTGATGGCCTTCAAGAACTCCCGTCGGGTTTCCCTGGGCGCCTTGTTCGGCGCTCCCGTGGCCGCGCTGCAGTGGCGGCTGTTGCTGCTATGGACGCTGCTGCTGTTGCTGCCCACCGTGGTGGCAGCGCTGCCGCTGCTGCGCACGCTCAGCCAACTGCTGGATCACTCCGTGCATGCCGAGGCCTGGGCGCAGCACTTCGATGCGCTGATGTTCGGCGACACCGTGCGCAGCGTGATGAACAACGGCAGTGGCGTGCAGGGCGGTTTTATCGCCGGTGCGGTGCTGACCGTGCTGCTGGCGCCACTGCTCAATGGCATGGCGGTGGGCGCCGGCCGCGCCGGGCGGCCGCTGGGTTTCGGCCATCTGCTGCAGAGCGGGGTGGTGGAGTACGGCCGCATGTTCCGGCTGATGCTGTGGACGGCGCTGCCGTATGCCGCGGCGCTGTGGGCGGTGAAGTGGAGCATGGATCTGCTGGACGACAAGACCGAGGTGGCGGTGCTGGAGTCGCAGGCGCAGGCGTCGACGCATTGGCTGCTGGCGCTGGCGGTGTTGTTTGTGGTGCTGGCGCAGGTGATCGCTGATTCGGGGCGCGCGGCGTTTATCGCCGACGTTGGCTTGCGCTCGGCGACCAAGGCGTTGTGGCGCGGGTTTGTGCAACTGGTGCGCAGGCCTTTCAGCAGTTTGCTGGTTTATGTGGTGGTGACGGTGGTGGGGTTTGGGGTTGCGTTTGCGTTGGGGGTGGCGCGGGTGCATGTCACTGCGGTGGGGGTTGGCGTTTTGCTGGGGTTTTTGCTGATGCAGGTGGCGGTGATGGCGATGGCTTGGGCGCGGGTGGGGAGGGTGTTTGCGTTGGCGGAGGTGGGGCGCTCACTTGGTGGTGGTGGGCGGCGCGCCGCTTTTTGATCGTCATTCCGGCGTAGGCCGGACGAGCGCGTAGCGCGAAGAACGCCCGCAGGGCGGCCCCGAAGGGGTGAGCGAAGCGAATCATCCAGTGACGG
>NZ_JAAZQJ010000011.1 GCF_012275375.1 Dyella sp. SG609
TCAGCCTTGAACTCGTCGGTGAAACGTTTGCTGGTCATAGATCCTCCGATCCTCAATAGACACTATCAGGTGTCTACGGAATCGGGGGCGTACCAAACTCCCGATCCGGGGTTAGCGTTTGTGATGCTCTGACAGGCTGCAATCTCTACGTTTCCCCCATTGATGCGCATGCAAACTGTGGCAGGCGCACGCCAGATAGGCGATCCGACTGGGGTGCCCGTGAGATACTGTCCGTACATGCCAGGGTCCGAGAAGGCGATGGCTGCGGACCCGGGGTTGGCGAGAGCGAATGGGTAAATAGATCCAACGCCTCCCGAGTCGGGCCAGCCGATGCCTTGTCCCGCAGTTATTACTTGCCTGATCCTGAGAGGTCGCTGTGTAGCATCGTAGGTAATCACCCCTTGCGAATCGAAGAGCTGAAGACCTATGTTCCCCAGCGGCTGTATCACAGGAACAAACGCGTAGTAACTGCATGAGGTGACTCCATTCGCGAGGTACCAGCTGAAGCCGTCGTAGGTGCAATTTATGACAGCCGCAAAACCATTCCCCCGTAGGAAAACGATGGATTGTCCCTGCCTTGGGTTGTTCCAGGATGTGCTTCCCCACATGCCGGCCGGCGACGTGTTCGAAGCGACGGAGATCGTTCCTTTCTGGACTAGAACCATGCTTGGCCATTCTGAATCGACGAGTAGCGCACCGTTGTCGGCTATTGCTTGGAATCTCGCGTCCATTAGTAATTTCCATACCAGATGATGGCTGATTGGTTTGGCATGTATTGGCCTTCAAATCGCCAGGAAAGAGTCTTTCCTGCAATGCTCCATGAAATGCTCGTTGCGTAAGGTCCGTAGGGTGTACTTCCTACTGGAGGGATCGTGGGTACGATTATGAAAGGCGTTCCCATGTCCAGAAATGGAAGGTCTACCGAGCCCAGAGATCGATTGAGTGTTGCAGTGCCAAGAAGCCTAGGGGAGGTATAGGACAAATCGAGCATCGTGGCGCCGGCTGCATCAAAGACTTGGAGGCCGTTCGCCATCACCAGATCCCCAGTCGTACTCGCAACGTTCCGGCTGCATCAAATACCTGGATGAGCTGATTGGTTATCTGCAGGCGGCCACCGCCACTACCATTCATCTCAAAGCTATTGCCACTCTTGCTGATCTTCCAGCCCCGCTGATTCGCGACGTAATCCGTCGACTGGATGTAATCCCCAATCATCGCGTTGTTGATCCACCCATCCCCAATCAACGCCTGCCGGATATACGTCTGCCCATTCTGGATAACGAACGGCGCAGTAACGTTATTGTTGGCGGTATTGATCACCGCAAACCGATCCGCCTGAAACAGCGCCTGCGACTGATACGATCCATCCGGCTGCTGCTCCACACCCAGGCCCATGCCCGCACCATAGATGCGCCCATCGGAACTGACCTGGCACTTCACCGTCCACGTGGCACTGACCTTCCCGTTGAGATCGACTACCGCCTGCGACGTCTGCTGTACGGCGGCGCTGGTGTTGTCCACCGTGGCCTGCACCAGATCCACCCGCTTGGCCATCGACCGGTCGCCGTCCTGCACGGCATCCAGCAGCGTCCAGGTGCCGGCGAAATGCCCGCTGTCGCCAGCCCATTCCCCCGCGTCGCCAGCCATGTCCGACGTAGCGAGATCGACGCCCTCGAGAATCTGCTGCCCCAGCTCCGTCTGTCCGATCAGTCCGGCGATCACCGGCTCATAATCGGCCTGGCTGCTGCTCGACTGGGCCGGCAAGCCGGCGCCGTTGGGATAGAACGCACCGATGTTGCCGGTCTTGTCCACCAGCCGCACCCAGAAGTAGAACGACACGCCGGCGGCAAGGCCATCGATGTCGAGCGAGTTCTGCGGATAGGCCAGATCGGCCATCTTGGTGGCGTCCTGCAGATTCGGCGTATTCGAGCGCCATACCTCGGTACGCTGGGTGTCGTCGGTGCCGGCGGGGAAGCTCCATTCCAGATGGATGCCCCACACTTTCGACGTGGCTTTCAGCGTGGCGACCACCGGCGGCGCACCGGTCTTGCCCAGCACGTCGGTGGCTTCCGACAAGGCCGGCAACGACACCACGCCACCCGGGCTGACTGCACGGACGCGCGCGATGTAAGTGCCGGTGTAGATTCCTTCCACATCGACGGACAAGCCGGACGTGCGCCCCGCGCTCACCCACTCGCCATCGTTGCGCCGCCACTCCACCTGGTAGCTGGTGGCGCCGGCCGCCGTATCCCATGCAATCGTCACGACGTTCGTGGCGATGCCCTGCGTGATCACCACATGACCATTGAGCTGCACGTTGGCCGGCGGCGCCTGCGTCGAGGCGGGCAGCGCGCTGATCGGCGGGATCTGGATGATCGCGCCGTTGTCGATCGCCGCGAATTTGCCCGGCACGTGCTGCAAAGCGGTGATGGTGTAGCTGATATCGCTGGAGGACTTGTCCTCGATCACCGACAGCACGCGGTAGGTTTGCGCGGCGAGCGTGTCGCTCTCCACCACCCATACGGCTTCCGCTTCCGGTTGCACCGAGAAGCCCGGAGCCGCCACGGTGAGCTGCACACCATCGATCGCCGTAATGGCCTGCGTCTCCGATACGCCGGTGGACAACATCACCGTCAGCCGATCGCCAACCGTCACCTGCTCCGGCGCCTGGTCCACCGTCACCACGGTCCGCGTGGCCTGATGGATACGCCCGCCCTGGCGCTTGCCGGCACGGGCGGGGTCCGTGATACGGACGATCTGCCCCGGCGCCGCGATGGTGCCATCCAGGCCGACCTTGAACGTCACCGTATCGGTTTCCAACCGCGAGGTAAGCAGCACCCACTGGCCCGCGCGCTGAGCCTGCGCCTGCGACGTGCAGCCGAACGCGGTGAGCGTGGTCTGCTGGATGCCATAGCGTGCCAGGCCCGTGCGGTCTTCCACGTACTCGACCTTGGCGCGATAGAAATCGCTGGGGTCGTTCCAGGTCACTAGCGCGGTTGTGTAGCGCGTCTTGCGCGTGCTCGCCGCATAGGTGAACTGGCCGCCGATCACGTTGGCCGCGCTGTACGCATACACCGGGTCCGCCGGCATATCGGCGGAAGCCGTGATGGCGCCGCCCGTCCAGAACGAGATGCCGCGGAAAACGCTGGCCAGGTCGCTCAGCAGCTTGTACGCATCGCTGGCGGTCTGCAGGAACACGTTGCAGGTAAAGCGCGGCTCGGTGCCGCCCTTGCCGTCGCTCACCGGCTGGTCGCAATACTGCGCGATGCGGTACAGCTCCCACTTGTTCACCTGGGCCGCGGTGATCAGATGGCCCAGGCCGTAGCGCGGGTGCGTCGACAGGTCGTAGTAGATCCACGCCGGATTGTCCGTCCACGCCGGCTTGAAGCTGCCGTCCCATACACCGCTGTAAGTGCGCGCCAGCGGATCGTAGTTGCTCGGCACCTGGATAATGCGGCCCCACAGGTCGTACGCACGGCTGGGGATATTGCTGAACTGCGCGGCGTCGCCGGAAATGCCCAGCAGAGCGCTGTTGGGATAGCGCAGCTTGGCGTCGATCACCTCGGTATAGCTGTCGATGGTGGTGATGTCGGCGATCGACGAGCTGTTGGCATTGGCGGTCATGCGCGTGACGCGCACGTTCCACCCGCTCTGCGCCGCCGGCAGGTCGATGCGGTGGCTGCGCTGGTACTTGCTGGTGGTCTTGCCGGTGATCGCGCCGGTATAGGCCAGCTGCCACGCGCCACTGTCGGTCTGCACCTCGATCTTGTACTGCACCGAGTAGCCGTTGATATCGCCATTGGACGTATTGGCCTTGGACAGGCCCGGCACGCCGATGGTCACGCGCACCGCCGACAGCGAGGTATTGCTCAGCGAACGGACCCACGGCGTGCTCTGCTTGAGCTCCACGCCGACATTGATCTCGTTCTCCACCGCCGGATAGCCAGGCACCTCCTCCTGGTCCTGCGTGCCGGTGCGCGTTTCCACGTGCACGTTCTGGAAGTTGAGCGAGCCGTCCGCGTTGGCCAGCGGCGTCTCGTCCAGGTAGATCGATTGCAGCCCGTTGACCAGGCCGCCGATCTCGCCCTCGCTGACCAGGTCCAGGATGCGGAAGTAGGCGATCGAGCGCAGGCTGTCCGGCGACTCGACGGGCGTGCGCTGGCTGCCGCCGCCCTTGGCGCCTTGAATGGTGGAAGTCATGTCTACCTCTCGTAGAAGTTCTTGAGCACGCGGCCGTTGAGATTTACGCCGCCGCCAACGCCTGCAGTGGCCGGTGCGTAGTCCTCGGCATGGATGCCGGCAGAGACGACGGCGGAGCCGACGACCATGCGGCCATAGAGCACGGGGACAGGGTTGCCTTGGGCCTGCGTGTTGACGGCGCCGTTGAAGACGTAGCTGGGCTGGTTGTCGGGGCGATCTCCGGCTTTCAATCCCCTGGGCTGGGGCGAAAGCATCTGCACGACGCCGCCGAGCATCATTCCGAGGCCGGCCTCCATCATGTAGCCGCCGATACCGGCACCCGCGCCCATGGTCCATCCGGAGATAAAGCCGCCGACCACGAACAGCACCGCGCCTGCGATGATGTTGAACAGGCCGCCGCTCTTACTGCCGAGCAGGATCGGCGCGATGCGGATGTCATCTGTGCCGGACGGCGCGGACAGCTCGTCCTCCTTGAGGTTGCGCTTGCCCACAAACACGGCGAAACCCGTGCCGCGATCCTTCGCCGACGCCAGGTAGGCGCGGAATCCGCGGATCTGCGAACACAGCGCGGCGATTGCCTCGGCCGGGGTGTCGGAATCGAGATGGAGCTGGAATTGACGCCCGAACAGAGCGCCGAGGCGTCCGTACAGGCGAACGGTTCTTGGTTGTTTCATAGATGGAAACCCAGGCATAAAAAAACCCCGCCGTAGCGGGGTTCGGGTGGATGACGATGGATGCGGCTCACTCGATGGTGGTCGGTGCGAGCGAGGGGCCTGCGTTGGGGTCGATAATGATGCGGAACCGGCGCGTTTCGCCTGTCTTCAACGTGACGGCGGTTTCCCGGCGGTCCTTGCCTTCGCGGTAGCCGCACAGGCCTGAGCCGGTGTTCCATGTGCCGAGCACGTGGTAGCCCGACGGGATATGCAGCGTGATGCGTTCACCGGTGGCGACCTTGGCCACCACCTTGCCGTCGACGAAGACGGCGCCGTAGCAGCCGCTGCCCTGGAAACCCACGTCGCGGGTAACGATCACCGTGGCATCGCCGTCGGACGGATCCTGAAATGCCAGCAACCGGTCCGGTGTCGGCGTTCGAAGCTGATCGGGCCTGGGCGGCTTGGTCACGCAACCGGCGAGCGCCATGACCATGGGAACGACCAAATACATCCTGCGCATCCTGCTCTCCTCCTCTAGGTGGCGAGAGGGTAGCGCAAGAAACTTCGGCAGGGGTATCAGCGTTCCGTATGGCGAGCGATCAGCCGAGTGTTTTCTATCCAATAGCCGCCATACACATCGCGGCTGGAAAGCCGTCCGTGCATGTGATGCAGCAACAAGCCATCTCCTAGATATATGCCCGCATGGTTCGGCACCAGGTTACGGCTCCTGATCTGCATCAGCACCAGATCGCCGCGCTCAATGTCCTTGGCATCGACCGGTACGAAACCCGCGGCGGCGAGGTTGTCGGTATAAAGATCGGAGCAACCATCGTCCCACCAGTTGTCATGTCGCACCGGGTCGGGCAGCACCAGCCCCATTTCCCGCGCATACCAATCGCGGCACAAGCTCCAGCAATCCAGCACGCCGTGATGGAACGGCCTTCCGACCAGCGGCGCTTCATAACCGCTGGGTTCGATGCACGAAAGCTCACCCGCTTGCGGATTGCCATCGGCACCGACGACAACCGCCACGATCCACCACGGCAACCCGGACGCCTCGCACGCCACCCGATCACCCTCCGACGCACGCGCCGGCGCATCGGGATGCGAATGCATGACGGCCACGATCTCGCCCAGCTCCTCGGCCGCCGCATAGTCCTCCGCGGCCAGCACGAAATGCTCGCTCGGCGTGGTGGCGAGGTTTCGGCAGGCGATATAGCGCTCGCGCCCCTTGGCCACCACCACCAGCCCGCAGGCTTCGCGCGGATAGTCGGCCGTCGCGTGGGCGCGGAAGGCATCCAGGGTGGCCGGGTTCATGTGCGCAGCAACCCGGCGGCTGGATAGCTGCCGAACGGAATCGGGTTGTTCTGGCCGAAGCGCAGCTTGCACGACGACAGCCGCCCACCGCACACATCCTGTGCCGGATCGCTGGTCGGCGTGTCGTCCGCCTTCGCCACCGGCCCGCCGGTGTAGCCGCAATACGGCCCGCGATAACCGCCACGCTGCAGCCAGCTGCAGCTGTTGGCGATGATCGTGCGCCCGGGCAGCTGCTGCTGGCCGAAGTCCAGCGCGCTGGCGAGTTCGAACTGCACCAGCGTGCTGGTCTCGCTGGCCTTGCGCTCCAGGAACCACTTGTCCGGCGGAAACTCCTGCGTGGCATCGGCGCTGGCATTGCCGTCGGCGAAGTTGCGCGCATCGAGATAGCGGCCGAAGGTGCGATGGCGCACCAGCAGCGCGCCGACCAGGTCCTGGTAGGCCAGGCACAGCGCGGTGATGCGGCCGTCGACATTGCCCACGCTGAGCATCGGCATCGGCGGCTTGTCGGGATTGAGCTCGAAGCCTTCGGCCTGGATCGGCCAGGGCGCGTATTCCAGCCCCTGCCACCAGATCGAACCGACCTGCGTATAGCCGTGGAAACGCAGCACGTCGCCCGTGCCGCCGCCGGTGATCGAGCGCGCATCCAGCTCGAACAGCTCGATCTCCGCGCCGGGTTCCAGCTTCTGGATATCGGCGTAGACGCTCATGGCGCGAACACCTGCTGGAAGGTGGCCGACAACGTGTAGTTGCCGGCCGCGCGCGGCACCAGGGTGTAGCCGGCGCAGCGGAACAGCGACGGCGCGCCCAGCGGCGGGGTCCACTGGAACGAGGCGGCGCCGGCGTGGCGATCGAGGAAGTCCTTGATCGGCGCCATGTAGCTGCCGTCGCCGTCGAACGCGAGCGGCCAGCTGTCCACGCGGTTGTTGATGCCGTCGGTGACGGTCTGGGTGTAGCCGTCGCCGAACTGCGCGCTGCGCACGCGGAAGGTGGTCTGGCCCTGCGGCTCCACCTGCGGAACCCAACTGAATACTTCAGGCATGCTGCATCCTCCACAAAATGCCGCCCTGGCGCTGCTCGCGCGCCATGACTTCCTTGACCTTGCCTTCCACCATCGATGCGAGCTGGCGGCCGGCGTCGTCGCTCTGCGCCTGCGTATCGCTCTGCGCGTTGCCGTTGGCGCCGACGTTGACGGTGATGCTGATGTTGTTATTGACGCCGCTGCCGCCATCGCGGCTGCTGCGCACGCCGAGGCGGCCATCGGCGCCGCGGGTAAGCGGCATGATCGCTTCCGGGCCGGCTTCGCCCATCAGGCCGGTGCCGGTGGCCATGGGGAACAGCGTGGGGCTGTTGACGATGCCGCCGCGGGCGAAGGCGCGCAGCTGCGTGCCGCTTTGCAGGGCCATGCCGTTCGCGGCTACTGGAAAGTCGCCGAAGATCGACGCCGAGTAGCCGCCGGTGCTGCCGCCGAACATGGTGCTGTACTGCGGAAGCATCGAGCTGCCGCCGCCGAACATACCGCCGATCGCGTTACCCACCCAGCCCAGCGCAGCTCCCGCGAGTTTGGATATCTGGGACGCTGCTGCGTCGGCCAGCATCTGCCGCAGCATGTCGCGGAAGCTCTTGCCGACCTTCTTGAAGTTGCCGTCGAGCACGTTGAACAGCATGTCGCCGAGCGAGCCGCGGATCTTCTCGCCGGCTTGGGATGCCAGGTCGACAAGGAAGTCCGTGCTCTTGGCGGCATCTGCCTGCTTGGTCGCCGTAGCGGTGCCGGCCGACGCGTCGGCTTTTGCTCCGGCGCCGGCGGTTGCGTTACCGGCGGCGCCCACTGCTGCCGCGGCGGCAGTTGGTTCCTTGACGAAGCCGCCTACAAAGGCGCCGAGATAGGCGTTCGGCCATAGGCGATCCGTATTGGCGGCGCCCGCGGCTTTGACCAGCTCGTTGGTCGTGGTGTCGGCGAGGCCGCGCTTGAGGTTGTTGTATAGGTCGTCACGCGTCTTCACGCGTGCCTTGGTCGCGTCCTTGCCGTCGGCATTCAATGCGGCGAGTACGTCCTTGGAGAAGTCGTCCTTGATCTTCTTGGTTGCGTCTTCGATCACCTTGGCGGTGGGGGCGACTGCCTTGGTGCTGGTCTTGGCCGCATCCTGCGTGGTCTTGGCGGCTCCATCCGCCGCCTTGCCGGCGCTCTGCGTCGACTTCGTCGCCGCATCCATCGCCTTCTGCATGTCGCCCAGCGACTTGCTTGCCTTGTTCAAGGCGGTTACGAAATTATTGAGGCTGTTGCTGTCGATATCAGCCATCGCTGCGTATCCTGTCGAGCATCACCAGTGCTTCCACCTCCCAGCGATCGAGTCGCCGGGCGGTGAGCTGCGTCCAATGATGGAGTTCCGTATGGGTGAGCGGCGTGGGCAACTGCGCCAGCCACTCGGCCAGATAGGCCAGTTCCGCCGGGCATGCCGGGCGGTCGGCCAGCTCCGCCGGCATGCGGCCGAGCTGGCGTTGCACCGCTTCGAGATGCCGCTGCAGCGGCTGGCCGCCCGCGCCGGTGGGGCGGGCCAGCTGCTGCTGCGCCTTCAGCCAGTCGGCGAGCTGGCGAAGGCGTTGCCGAAAAAAGCCGGATCGTCGGCGCCGGCGCGGTCCACCAGCTCGGCGATCTGCGGCGCTTCGCGCAGGAAGGCCTGCACGTTCGCCGCCACGCAGGGCTCGTCGAAGCTCCACGCCGAGACCAGCGCGGCACGCACCGCCAGCGTGCTCTGCTCCAGCGCCGCTTCCAGCTCCGCCTCGCCGGCCTGCGCCACGCGAGCCACCTGCTGCATCGCTTCGTCGCGCGCCTGGCGGAACGCATCCGACCAGCGGCTGCGGATCTGCAGCCAGTGGTCGGTGGGTGAACCGTCGGGCAGGCTCAGCGCGATCCGGCGGCCGTCGTTGGCGCGCTGGCGGATGCTGAAGTCGTCCATGCCGCTCATGCGCCGCTCCGGGTGATGCGCAGCTGGGTGCCGGTCGCGCTGTCGTACAGGGCCTGGATCGGCAGCGACAGGGTCACCGGGCCATCGTTGGCCACGTCGGCCTGGCCGCCGGTGTACTTGATGCGCGGCAGGTACAGCACATAGCTGTTGGTGCCGTCGGACAGGGTCAGCTCCAGCGAGCTCTCGGTCTCGCCGATGAACTTCGACAGCAGCGAACCGTCCAGGAAATACGCGGTGAGCGTGCCGGTGAGGTTGCTGCGGCCGATGCTCGGCTGCAGGGTCTTGGCGCTGCCGATCACGAAGCGCGGCTCGATGCCGTTGGCCAGGTCCAGCTTCAGCTCCGTCACCACGCCCAGCACCGTGCCGCCTTCCTTGATCGCGCCGCTGAGCGCATCCATCGGGCGGTTGGCCGCGGCGTTGACGTAGGTGGCGCCGGCCACGGCGCTGGCGTCCACGGCTTCGCCCTGGCCGATCACGTCGAAGGTGACGTTGGCGATCGCGCCCGGCTGCACGTCGAAATGCAGGCCGTTGATCTCGCAGCCGGTGTAGCGCAGGTACTGGCCGATGTCGGCGAAGTGGCGCTCGAGGGTGAAGCTGGTGCGCGCGGTGCCGGCGTTGAGCACGTTGGCGTTCCAGCTGCCGCCGAGCGCGGCGGCGAACAGGTCGTCGTAGGCGCCGTAGCTCAGCTCGCCCTGCATGTCGCCGCCCACCTGGACGGTGCCGTGGCGGAGGTCGGCGATCTGGCGGTCGCCGCGCAGTTCTTCGGACTGCAAGGTGTTCTTGGTGAGGGCGAGCGTGGTGCTCTTGTGGCGCAGCTGGCGGAACGCCGGCGTGGCGGGCGTGGCGCCGTAGGTGGCCTCGGCGATGTAGGCGAGGCTGTGGCGGCTGCCGGTGGCGATGGTCATGCGGATGCTCCTTGATGGAAAGAAACGCGCGGCAGGCGGCCGCACGGGTTGGGCTGAGAAGGCCCGGGTCGAACAAGCGGAGAGGTCACGGCTCAGCCGTGGTCGGTCCAGGCGGACCAGGCGACGATCACCGACATGCGCAGCCAGCCGTCCTTGCTGGTGACCACGCTGCGGCTGGTGCTGTTGACCAGCACCGGCAGGCCGTTGCCGTCGAGCTGGCGGCCGGCCTTGAAATAGCCGCGCAGGGTGTCGGCCAGCGACAGCAGGCGGGCGATGCCGCCGCCCGGCGCGTCGTTGAGGTCGATCTGGAAGGTGCCGGTGTGGCGGTCGTTGCCGGCCGCGCCCAGGCTGCCGCCGACAACCGGCAGCGGCAGCACGGATAAGGCGGCCCAGGGCTGGCCGGTGGTCGGCGCGAAGTCGGTGCCTTCGTAGGCGGTGGGCAGGTTGAGCGCGGCGGCCTGGTAGCCGGCGACGAGCGCGGCATTGATGTTGGTGAAACTCATGGCGGGTTCCCGTGGCGGAAAAAGAAAAACCCGCCTTGATGGGCGGGTTCGGATGCGTGGCGCTGCGTTGGATGCGATGTCGCGTTGTAGCCAGATTAGGGGTGAAAGCGCGGAAGCGTCACTTCCGCAGCGCGACGCCGGCCGGATGCGGCGACAGGAACAGCGTGCGCTCGGCGATGCGCCGGCGCAGCAGCCCCGGCAGCACGCGGCCGCCGGCGTAGCGCCAGCGTTCGAACTCGGCGGCGGCGCCTTCCATGTCGCCCTCGTTGAGCTTGCGCAGCAGGGTGGAACCGGCGAACGCGGTGGCGCCGACGTTGAACACGAAGCTCACCAGCGCATCGAACGAAGGCTGGGCGAGCGGCTGCGTGACCCAGGCGCGCACGGCTTCTTCCGCCGTGCCCAGGTCCTTGCGCAGCAGCGCATCCGCCTGCGCGGCATCGATGCGAAAACCGGAGCGCACGTCATCGCCGGTGTGGCCGTAGCCGATGGTCCAGATGCCCGCGGCATCGAGATAAGCGCAGGTGCGCAAGCCTTCGAACTGCTTGATCAGCGCCACGCCGAGCGCGCTGGTGTGCATGCCCATGGCGTTCATGCGTCCAGCCTCAGCACGCGCGCCAGATTGCCGCGCGCCACGTGCAGCAGCGCGGCCAGCACCAGCAGGATGCCGAGCTGCCACGGCGTGGTCTCGCCCGGCGCCGCGTGGCCCAGCGCGATATGGATGGCCTGGCCGCCGCTGCACACGATCAGCAGCCAGGCGCAGGCCGAGACCCAGGGGCGGTAGCGTGCATCCGGCGCGCGCCGGTAGGTGATCAGCCGCAGGCAGATCGAGCTGCAGGCGAACAGGGTGAGCAGTTCGACGGGGTCACGCATGCGGGCCTCCCCGGCTGCGCAGCCAGGCGTCGAGGTCGAAGGTGCGGCCGCGCTCGAGCAGGCCCAGCGTGACGGTGACGCCGAGCGCCGCACCGAGAAACGCAGCGACACCCGACGCCTGCAACGGCAGCCAGCGCATCACCTCCGGCGCGGCCAGGTAACCCAGCGCGATCGACACGCCGAGATAGGCAAGGCGCCGCCAGATCGGCAGCTCCTTAGACGAGACGACAAACAGCGTGGCGCCGGCGAACGCGCCGATCAGCGCGTTGCCGTCCACGCCAGGCAGCGCTGCGGCGAGGCCCAGGCTGGCGGCCGCCGCCATCGCCATGGCGGGTTCGGTCATGAGTGATCTCCATAAAAGCAAAAGGCCGCGCATGGCGGCCTGGGGAGGGGAGGGCGTTGCGTGTCTACGCGTGAGGGGCGCGGCGTGTGCGCCGTTCGCTCGATGGCCCATGCTGCGTATTTTCGTCGGAAAGTGCGGAAGCGTCGATTCCGCAGCGGCGAACCATGAAAAGAAAAAGGCCGCTCGGTGAGCGGCCTTGATGCAAAGATCCGATGCGATGCGTCGTTCGCCGAAACATCCCACGCTATGCATTTTCCTTGGGAAGTGCGGAAGCGTCGATTCCGCATCTGCACGCGATCATGCAGGTGCCAGTGCATGTTCCAGCGCACGAGCGCCGCGTGTTTCCGCGCCTGCGCACAAAGCCAGCGTCCACTCGTACACCGGACGCCACACGCGACGATAACCCGCTTCGTCGCGCTCGATCATCGCCGCGCGCTTGCGGTCGCTCACCGGCGTGCGGCCGTGCCCTTCGCACTGCGGGCAGGCCACCAGCCGGTCCTGCGCGAACACTTCGCCGCGTCCCTCGCAATGCGTGCACAGTTGCGGCGTGGCCAGTTCGGTCAGCACCGCGTTGCGCACGGCGCGGTAGATCGGACCGACCGCGGGCCACTGGCGCGCCTTCACTTCGTCCAGGGTTTCGGTGGCGCGCTGCAAGGCGGCGCGCTGAGCGTTGCGGGTGCCGTGGGTGCCGTCGATATCGTCCTCGGCCACGTGCAGCGCGAGCTTCGCGGCTTCCAGCTCGCGGCGCAGGCGCATCCATTCGCGCAGCTGCGCCTCGCGCACGATGCGGTCCAGCTCGGCGCGCTGCAGCTGGGCGCCATCGGGCCACCACACGGTGCACAGCACTTCGCGGGCGAGGCGGTCCTCGATCATGCCCAAGGCGCCGGCGATGTCCTGGGGAGTGAGTTCGGACTGGCCGCCGTGGTGCACTTCGAAGCGTGCGATCGAAGGATTGAGGCGGGCCAGGAGCTTGCGTACGTTCATCGAATTCCTCCCTGTTCGGCGATGGATGGAGCGTCGGGCGAGGCGTCCGGAGCGGACGATTCCCGTAGGACAATGATAAGTTTACTTGGCACATTTTGTCAATTACACTTAGCAGAACGCCAAGTAGACTTAACGCATGAGTAACTTCGCCGAACGCTTCAAAGCCGCCCGCGAGCACGCGGGCATCTCCCAGCGCGCGCTGGGCCGCCGCATCGGGTATTCCGGGTCGGCCATCAGCCAGTGGGAGGCGGGTGTGATCGAAGCAGACAACATCCGCGTCGCGGCGCTTGAGATGGCCGCCGGCATCATGGGTGTCTCGGTGCGCTACCTGCGCACCGGCAAGGAAGACGACAGCCGCGGCGAGGTGCCCAGCGGCCTGCGCGCCGCCCAGCCGGACGTGCGCCAGCTGCCGGTGATCTCGATGGTGCAGGCCGGCCACGGCCGCGAGGCAGCCGATCCCTATCCGCGCGGCTACGCCGAGCAGAGCGTGAGCGTGGACGCGGAGCTGGCGCAGGACCTGGGCCGGCTGGCCTTTGCGCTGGAAATCACCGGCGAGTCGATGCTGGAGGAATTCCACCCCGGCGACATCGTCATCATCGACCCGGCGGTAAAGCCCCTGCCGGGCGACTTCGTGGTGGCGCGCATCGAAAGCGACGGCAGCGCCACCTTCAAGAAGTACCGCAGCCGCGGCCGCGATGCGGAAGGGCACGAGATCTTCGAACTGGTGCCGCTCAATGCGGACTACCCGACCGTGGTGGTCAATGCGGCGAATCCCGGCAGCATCATCGGCACCATGATGGAACACCGCCGGCGTCGCCGGCGGCATTGAGCGATGGGGCGTCGCAAGAGTGGCCCCTCATCTGCCTGCCGGCATCTTCCTCGCTCCTCAAAGCAGCGCACATCCCTGTGCGCTCCCCGCGTGCTCCCCGGAGGGGAGAAGAGTTCCAACTTGGAGGCTACGCATCCCGATCACCTCATCGTGCCCCCTCTCCCCTCCGGGGAGAGGGCTGGGGTGAGGGGCCGGCCGGAGCGAGAAGCCGAGCGTCGCCTCACCCGCCCGCTCTTCAATTCCCCGCCAGCATCGCCTTGATCTTCGCCATATGCGACTCGGCAGTCTCGCGCACCACTTCCTTGTCCGCCTCCGGATCCTTCCCCTGCCAATGCAGATCGTCCTGCGGCAGCTCATGCAGGAACCGGCTCGGCTGGTTGCTGTGCACCTCGCCGTAGCGCTTGGTCTTGGACGACCACGACAAGGTCAGCATTTCCTTGGCACGCGTGATACCCACGTACATCAGGCGGCGCTCTTCATCGACACGCCCCTCGTCCATCGCACCGTCATGCGGCAGCGTGCCCTCCTCGCAGCCGACGATA
Source organism: Dyella sp. SG609 (assembly GCF_012275375.1). Classification (GTDB taxonomy): domain Bacteria; phylum Pseudomonadota; class Gammaproteobacteria; order Xanthomonadales; family Rhodanobacteraceae; genus Dyella_D; species Dyella_D marensis. The sequence goes on from NZ_JAAZQJ010000011.1 coordinate 14,110, forward strand.
AACACGAAGCGAAATTCCAATCCCTTCGCCGCATGCAGCGTCATCATGCGCAGCGCATTGCCGGGTTCGTCGCGATCGGCATGGCTCAGCAATGCCAACTGCGCCGCCAGGTCGCCCGTGGTGCTGTCATTGCGCTGCATCGCGCGGAACCAGTCCGCCAGCTCGCGCAGATTGCCCAGCCGGCGTTCGCGCAAGGCGGTGTCGGTGGTGCTGGCGGCGATCTCGCTGGCATAGCCGGTGCGTTTGAGCACCGTTTCCACCAGATCCGCCGCGCTCGAATGCACCGAGGCGCTGCGCAATTCGTCCATCAGCTGGGTGAAGCCGGCCAGCGCGGCGGCAGGGCGCGGCGAAAGCTGGCGCAGCACGCCATCGCTGCGCGCCGCGTCGAGCAGCGAGGCGTTGCGCGTCTGCGCGATCTGGCCGAGCTTCTCCAGCGTGGTGGCGCCGATCTCGCGCTTGGGCACGTTCACCACGCGCAGGAAAGCCGCGTCGTCGCTGGGGTTGGTCAGCAGGCGCAGATAGCACAGCAGGTCCTTCACCTCGGCGCGGTCGAGGAAGCTCAGCGCGCCGGTCAGGTGATACGGCACGCGCGCCAGGCGCAGCGCTTTTTCCAGCGGACGGGCCTGGAAATTGCCGCGGTAGAGAATGGCCATCTCATGCCAGCGCGCCTTGTGCTTCTCCGCCAGCGTCACGGCCATGGCGGCGATGCGCTCGGCCTCGTGCTCGTTGTCCTTGCACTCCAGCACGCGGATCTGCGCGCCTTCCGGATGCTCGCTCCACAGCTTCTTTTCGTGCAGATGCGGATTGTTGGCGATCAGCTTGTTGGCCGCGCGCAGGATGCGGCGGCCGCAGCGGTAGTTCTGTTCCAGCTTGATCACGCGCAGGGACGGCCAGTCCTTGCTGAGCTGGTCGATGTTTTCAGGATTGGCGCCGCGCCAGGCATAGATGGACTGGTCGTCGTCGCCCACGCAGGTAAAGCCGCCGCGCTCGCCGGCCAGGGCCTTGAGCAGGCGGTACTGCGCGTCGTTGGTGTCCTGGTATTCGTCCACCAGCAGGTAGCGCAGGCGCTCGCGCCAGGCGTTGCGGCACTCCTCGTCGCTTTCCAGGATGCGCAGCGGCAGGCGGATCAGGTCGTCGAAGTCCACTGCGTTGAACGCGGCCAGGCGCGACTGGTAGAGCGTATAGATCATCGCCGCGTCCAGCTCGCGCGGGCTGCGCGCGGCGGCGGTGGCTTCTTCCGGCGACAGGCCGGCGTTCTTGGCGCGGCTGACCAGGTTGCGGATGCCGAACAGCACGTCCGGCTTGGCGCCCTTGGGTGCCAGTTCCTTGATGATCACTTCGCTGTCGTCGGCGTCCAGCACCGAGAAGCCTTTGCGCAAACCGGCGCGCGCATGCTCGATCTGCAGGAACTTCAGGCCCAGCGCGTGAAAGGTGCACACGGTGAGCGCGGCGGCGTCCTCGCTGCTGATCAGCTTGGCCACGCGCTCGCGCATTTCCTTCGCCGCCTTGTTGGTGAAGGTGATCGCGGCGATCTTCGACGGCGCCAGCCGGCGGCGCTGGATCAGGTAGGCAATCTTCTGCGTGATCACGCTGGTCTTGCCGGAACCGGCGCCGGCCAGCACGAGCAGGGGGCTGTCGCAGTGCTCGACTGCGGCCAATTGTTGCGGGTTGAGCATGGACGGGCGGCAGGCGGAAGGCGGTCCGGGATAGTACCAAACCGGACCGCCCTCCCGCCCCCGTCTCAGGGAGCAGTGAATCCTGCCGCAGCCAGTTCCTTCGCAGCGGCGTCCAGGTCGTGCCGTAGCGCCGGATTGGCCAGAAATGCCGCCGCCAGCGCCTGCCCGAACACCCGCCCCGCATAAATGTCCTGCGGCGTATGCACGCCGCGCACCACCCGGCGCCAGCCCACGTCGCGCGCATAGCCGGCGACCGCATCGGCGCGGCCCGGCAGCGCCTGGGCCAGCAGGATGGCAAACACCGTGGCGCGCGTGCTGTGGCCGCTGGGATAGCCATAGCTCTTCTTCTTCAGATCCTTTTCGTCGCCTTCCGGATCCTTGCGGCAGCTGTCCAGCGGACACGGGCGCTCGCGCTCCCAATGGTTCTTGGCCTCCTTCACCGCCTTGCCGGTTTCCTTCTGCACTTCGGCGAACAGCGCCGCGGTGCGCGGCAGCCTGGCGGCATCGAAGCCAGGACCGAGCACGCGGGCGAAGGCGAACACGTCGAAGCTTTCTTCCTGGTGCGAGAGTGCGTTATCGGCATCGCTGCGATGAGCGTAGGCCTGGTCGGTGACGGCGCGGTCGGCCTGGTCTTCCGGCGAACCCGGCACCGAAGGCGGCGCGAGCACCGACTGCAGCTGGTGCAGCCGTGCGTCGTCGAGGTAGCGCGTGGCGCCGTCGGCGTGAGCGGCGCCGGCAAGCAGCAGCAAGCCGCACAGCAGCGCGCGGTGAACGGAGTGGGCGAGGATCATCGATATCTCCCGGATCACAGGGCAAGCGACACGGAGGCGAACCAGCTGCGGCCCGGCAGCACCAGGTAGTAAGGCGTGGTGCCCTTGATCGCGTCGATCACCTGCTTGTGCTGGTCGAACAAGTTGTCCACCTGCAGGCGGATCTTGTAGCTCTTGATCACCGAGCCGGCGAGGTTCTGGCCGTAGCCGAGGCTGAGCGCCGTGGTCCACCAGCCGCTGCTGTGGCCGCTGGCGGTGGCGGAGGCGGCGACGTCGGGATTGAGGTCGCTGTTGTACACGCGCTGCCCGCCGACGAACTTGCCGGTGAGCGAACCGGTGAAGCCGCCGTTGTCGTACAGGAAACCCAGCGCCGCGGTGCCGGACGGCACGGTGGGCATGCGCAGGTTGGAGCGCTTGAACGTCGGGTCGATCACCGAGCCGTTGGCATAGAGGCTGATGCCTTCGCCGACGTAATACGTCGCTTCCGCTTCCGCGCCTTTCATGGTGGCGCCCTTGGCCAGCGCGTAGATCGGGTCGTGGGTGACCGGGTCGGTGCCGATCAGCGGGAAGTTCTGGTAGTCGATATAGAACACGTCCGCATCGGCGTTGAAGCGGTCGGTCTTGTACACCGTGCCGGCCTGGTAGTTCATCGTTTCCTGCGGCCTGGTGCGGCTTTCGCGCGGGTTCGGCACGTAGAACTGGTTGAGGTTGGGCGACAGGAAGCCCTGCGCCGCCTGCGCGTACACGCTCCACTCGCTGCTCAGCAGGTAATTGGCGGTGAGCGAGCCCAGCGTCTTGTCCCAGGTCTGCTGGTAGTTCAGCGGCAGCTTGGTGGTCTGGTTGATCGGCGCGTCGATATAGCGCGTGGCGCGGTCGTACTTCACGCCGGGCGTGAGGGTGAAGGCGTCGGTCACGCGCCATGCGTATTCGGCATACAGCTGGGTGGTGCGCAGGCGATCGACCATCGTGTACTTGTAGGCGCTGCTGTCCGGCTTGCCCTTCTTGACGTCGTGGATGCCGCCCAGGCCGTAGTCCAGCGCCACGCTGTAGCGGGTGTTGTCGATGTATTCGTACCAGCCGCCCAGCTTGAGCTGGCCGTGGTCGTCAGTGTGCGTGGCCTCGAGCGTGTTGCCCCAGGCGCGGTAGTTGTTGATCTTGTTGTAGCCGCCCATGTTGGTCTTCGACGCCGCCGTGCCGACGTACGGGCTTTCGTGGCTGTTGTTGTCGTAGGCGTAGGTGTAGAGCTTGTCGTCCAGGCGCCAGGTGTCGTTGAGCGCGCTGCTCAGGCCCAGGTATTCCAGGTCGGTCTGCTTGGTCTGGTAGTTGTAGCAATAGCAGTCGGTGCTGGCGCGGTTGGTGTTGAGGCCGAAGTCGCGGCCCAGCGTGTCGATCTGCTGCTGGGTGAGGTCGGTCTTGTCCGGGTTGTTGAAGCGGATGTAGTTGTAGTTGCTGAGGAAGGTCAGCTCGGTCGCCTCGCCCAGCGGCTGCACGTATTTGATGTAGCCGGTCTTGCGGCTCATCGGCGAGTGGGTGCGGGCGGTGTCGGTGTCGTTGTACTGCGCGCTGGCGATCAGCTTGGCGCCGCCCAGGCTGTCCAGGCGGCCGCTGTTGAGTTCCAGGTGGGTGAGCGTGGTGTCGTAGCTGCCGTAGCTCAGGGTGGGGATGAACGAGAACTCGTCGCGCGCATCCTTCGAGCGCAGCGCCACCGTGCCGCCGAAGGTGGCCTGGCCGATCTGGCTGGCGCCGCCGGGGCCGCGGTCGACGGTGACCTGGCCGATCATCTTGGCGGGGAAATAGCTGCTGGTGTGGTGGCTGAAGTCGTTGGTGTCGCCGAACGGGATGCCGTCGTAGGTGACGTTGTACTGGTTGTCGTTGAAGCCGCGGATGGTCATCTGCTTGGCTTCGCCCAGCCCCGGGCCGCTGACGCCGATGGTGGACACGCCCGGCGCGATCGCCGCGATGGTGGCGTAGTCGGCGGTGGGCGCCACGTGGTTGGCGATGTAGTCCAGCCCGATCACCGACTGCGGCTGGGTGATGTCGAGCTCGGCCTGGGTCGGCGCCTGCACCAGGGCCGAGCTGGCGGTATTGGCGCGGACTTCCACCTCTTCCAGCTGCCTGGCCGCCGGCTGGGCGGCCGGGCGCGCGAGGTTCTCGGTCGGCGTATCCGTCGCCGCGGCCGTGCCGGCCACGCAGAAACCGGCCGCCAGCAGCCACCACGGCGCCGGCAGCACATGCCGGCGGATACCGGCCACCAGGGCGCTCAGCGCGGGGAGGTCCGCGCGGGCAGCGCGGACGAAGAACTTGCGGTTCGGAATGGGCATGCGAGGCGCCGCTGTGTTGGGAAGGAGTTAAAGCGGCGCATCGTGGGCGGGATATTTGACGATTCCGTTGCGCTGGTGTGACTTGCACAAAGAAACTGGTATGGCCGTTTGGACGCCTAAACGAAGCTCGCCGCGACGCGCGCGCGATGCCAGATCAGCCTTAGCTGGAGCTTAGATGGCGGGGGTTTTTCGCGGCCGGGTCCAGGTCGGTTCGCCAGGACTGGTATGGTCAGATCTAAAACATATCCGAAAGTTGCCCGTCATTTGGCCGTCCGAATCGCTTTGACGCGGCGCACCAACTATGCTTTAGTCGATTCAACACCCACGCGCGGGCAGTGGTGCGTCACGCACCGCTGAGAGTGTGTGTCCCTCACATCCGTCGGCCGGGGAGGCAAGATGGTCCAGGCAGGTGCACCGGCGCTGTACGACGCCGCGTTCGAACACGACAGCTGCGGTTTCGGTCTGGTCGCCCAGATCGACGGCCGCGCCAGCGCATGGGTGGTCGATACCGCCTTCGACGCGCTGGCCAAACTTTCGCACCGCGGCGGCGTCAACGCCGACGGTATCAGCGGCGACGGCTGCGGCGTGCTGGTGCACAAACCGCAGGCCTGGCTGGCGGCGCTGGCGAAAGAAGCGGGCTTGTCGGTGGGCGAGCGTTTCGCGGCGGGGCTGGTGTTTCTTGATCCGGCCGGCGAGGGCGACGAAGCCTGCGCCACCCTGGAAGCCTTCGTGCGCGAGGAAAACCTGCGCGTGGCCGGCTGGCGCGAGGTGGCGGTCAATCCCGACGCCTGCGGCCCGCTTGCCGCCGCCGCGCGGCCGCGCGTGCGGCAGATCTTCGTGGAGGCGCAGGGCCAGGACGACGACGCCTTCGAGCGCGCCCTGTTCCGCGCCCGCCGCCGCGCCGAAACCGCGCTGGCGCAGGATGCGCATTTCTATGTGGTGAGCCTGTCCGCCCAGGTCATCGGCTACAAGGCGATGGCCGCGCCGGGGCGCCTGCGCGAGGTCTATCCGGACCTGGGCCACGCCGCCCTGGTCTCCGACGCGGTGGTGTTCCACCAGCGCTTTTCCACCAACACCACGCCGCAGTGGAGGTTGGCCCAGCCGTTCCGCCTGCTGGCGCACAACGGCGAGATCAACACCATCCGCGCCAACCGGCGCTGGATGCAGGCGCGCGAATCGATCCTGCGCTCGCCGCTGGTGGAGCTGGGCGACCTCGGGCCGCTGGTGCGCCAGACCGGTTCCGATTCCGAAAGCCTCGACAACGCGCTGGAAGTGCTCACCACCGGCGGCCTGGAGCTGATCGCCGCGATGCGCGTGCTGGTGCCGCCGGCTTTTGCCGCGCGCGAAGGCATCGACGAGGACCTCGCCGCCTTCTACGAGTACTACGCCCTGCACAGCGAACCCTGGGACGGCCCCGCCGGCCTGGTGATGTGCGACGGCCACTACGCCGCCTGCACGCTGGACCGCAACGGCCTGCGCCCGGCGCGCTGGGCATTGTCGGACGACAACCACCTGATCGTCGCCTCCGAAGCCGGCCTGTGGGACGTGCCCTCCGCGCGCGTGGTCGCCAAGGGCCGCCTCGCCCCCGGCGAGATGATCGCCGTCGACTTCGCCAACCGGCGCCTGCTGCGCAACGCCGACATCGACGACATCAACCGCCGCCGCGCGCCGTACCGCGACTGGCTGCGCGCGGGCGTCAGCTATCTCGAATCCGACCTGATCGACCCCTCGCTGGCCGCCGAACCGCTGCCGGCCGAGCAGCTGCGCTGCTACCAGAAGCTCTACGGGCTGTCGCGCGAAGAGCGCGAGTCGGTGCTCAAGGCGCTGGCCGAGCTGGAAATGGAAGCCACCGGCTCGATGGGCGACGACACCCCGATCGCGGCGATGTCGCGCCAGGTGCGCCCGCTGTTCGACCGCTTCCGGCAGGCGTTCGCGCAGGTGACCAATCCGCCGATCGATCCATTGCGCGAAAAGCTGGTGATGTCGCTGGTGACGCAGATCGGTCCGGAGGGCAATCCGTTCGAGCTGCAGCCGGAGAACGCGAAGCAGATCCTGATCAACTCGCCGATCCTCTCCCAGCGCAAGCTGCGCCAGCTGCTGGCCCTGCCGCAGTTCGGCGGCACGCCGCGCTTCGACCTGATGTACGCGCCGGAAGAAGGCCTGGAGAACGCGCTGCGCCGGCTCTGCCGCGAAGTGGCGCAGACGGTGCGCGCGGGCGGCGCGCTGGTCTTCCTCAGCGACCGCTACCCGGAGCGCGGCCTGCTGCCGATCCACTCCCTGCTGGCCACCGGCGCGGTGCATGCGCACCTGATCGACGAAGGCCTGCGATGTCAATGCAACATCATCGTGGAGACCGCCGCGCCGCGCGATCCGCACCAGTTCGCCTGCCTGATCGGCTACGGCGCCACTGCCATCTATCCGTGGCTGGCCTACCAGAGCCTGTTCGAGCTGGGCCGCGAAGGGCATATCGCCAGCGACCGCATGGAAGTGGGCCGCAGCTATCGCCGCGGCATCCGCAAGGGCCTGCTCAAGATCCTCTCCAAGATGGGCATCTCCACCGTCGCCGGCTATCGCGGCGCGCAGCTGTTCGAGATCGTCGGCCTGGCGCCGGAAGTGGTGGCGCTGTGCTTCCCCGGCACGCCTTCGCGTATCGGCGGCGCCGGTTTCGCCGAGCTTGAGCAGGACCAGCGCCTGCTCGCCGCCGAAGCCTGGAACGAAGCGCAGTCGCTGCGCGCCGGCGGCTTGTACAAGTACGTGCATGGCGGCGAATACCACATGTACAACCCGGACGTGATCGCCAGCCTGCAGAAGGCGGTGCGCTCCGGCGATGCGTCCGACTACCGCGCCTATGCGGATTTCGTCGACCGCCGCCCGCCGTCGGCGCTGCGCGACCTGCTCAGCCCGCAGCCGCTGGGCGAGGCGGTGCCGCTGGACGAAGTGGAATCGGTGCAGAGCATCCTGTCGCGCTTCGACTCGGCCGGCATGTCGCTGGGCGCGCTGTCGCCGGAAGCGCACGAGGCGCTGGCGATCGGCATGAACCGGCTCGGCGCGCGCAGCAACTCCGGTGAGGGCGGCGAAGATCCGGCGCGCTACGGCACCGAGAAGATGTCCAAGATCAAGCAGGTCGCCTCGGGGCGCTTCGGCGTCACGCCGGCCTACCTGGTCAACGCCGAAGTGCTGCAGATCAAGATCGCCCAGGGCGCCAAGCCGGGCGAGGGCGGCCAGCTGCCGGGCCACAAGGTGGACGCCACCATCGCGCGGCTGCGCTACGCCAAGCCGGGCATCGGCCTGATCTCGCCGCCGCCGCATCACGACATCTATTCGATCGAAGACCTGGCCGAACTGATCCACGACCTCAAGGAGGTCAATCCCGGCGCCCTGGTCTCGGTGAAGCTGGTCAGCCATGCCGGTGTCGGCACCGTCGCCGCGGGCGTGGTGAAGGCCGGCGCGGACCTGATCACCGTCAGCGGCCACGACGGCGGCACCGGCGCCAGCCCGCTCACCTCGATCAAGTACGCCGGCACGCCGTGGGAGCTGGGCCTGGCCGAGACGCAGCAGACCCTGCGCCGCAACGACCTGCGCGGCCGCGTGCGGCTGCAGACCGACGGCGGCCTGAAGACCGGCCTGGACGTGGTGAAGGCCGCGCTGCTGGGCGCGGAAAGCTTCGGCTTCGGCACCGGCCCGATGGTGGCGCTGGGCTGCAAGTACCTGCGCATCTGCCATCTGAACAACTGCGCCACCGGCGTCGCCACCCAGCACGCGGTGCTGCGCAAGGAACACTTCATCGGCCTGCCGGAAATGGTCATGCACTACTTCCGCTTCGTGGCCGAAGACGTGCGCGAACATCTGGCGCGGCTGGGCGCGCGCAGCCTGTCCGAGATCATCGGCCGCAGCGACCTGCTGCAGCAGCTGGAAGGCGCCACGCCGGTGCAGCACAAGCTGGACCTGCGCCCGCTGATCCAGGGCGAGACGCTGGGCGCGGACGTCGACTTCGCCTGCACCCTGCCGCGTAATCCGATGCGCGACGACGCGGCGCTGGCCACGCGCATCGGGCACGACACGCGCGAAGCGGTGGCCAATGGCAGCGGCGGCGAATTCCGCTATGCCATCGCCAACACCGACCGCGCCATCGGCGCGCGGCTGTCCGGCGAGGTGGCGCGCCGCTGGGGCGACCACGGCATGGACCACCAGCCGATCGTGCTGCGCCTGGAAGGCGCGGCCGGGCAAAGTCTTGGCGCGTGGAATGCCGGCGGCGTGCATATCGACCTGGTCGGCGAAGCGAACGACGGCGTGGGCAAGGGCATGGCCGGCGGCCGCATCGTGGTACGTCCGCCGCTGGACTCGCCGTTCGCCAGCCAGGACGCCGCGATCATCGGCAACACCTGCCTGTACGGCGCTACCGACGGCGAGCTGTATGCCGCCGGGCGCGCGGGCGAGCGCTTCGCCGTGCGCAACTCCGGCGCGTTGGCGGTGGTGGAGGGCGCCGGCGACCACTGCTGCGAATACATGACCGGCGGCGTGGTGGCGGTGCTGGGCAAGGTGGGCCTGAACTTCGGCGCGGGCATGACCGGCGGCTTCGCCTACGTGCTCGACCTGGAGCGCGACTTCGTGGATTGCTACAACCACGAGCTGGTCGACATCCTGCGCATCTCGCCGGAAGGCATGGAGCACTACATGCAGCACCTGCGCGGCCTGGTGTCGCGCCATGTGGAGCTGACCGGCAGCGACTGGGGCCGGCAGATCCTGCGCGACTTCCGCGGCCTGCAGTACAAGTTCTGGCTGGTGAAGCCGAAGGCCGCGAGCCTGGATGCGCTGGCGGAAGAATTGAGGAGTGCGGCGTGATGGGGCTGCCGTCAGCGCAAGGGAACAGGGAATGGGGAACAGGGAATAGGCATGAGGTCGCGGTAGCCATGGGCGCCTCGCTTCGTCCCATCGAGCGAAAACCGCCGAATCCCCTCACGCTTTCCTAGTGCACCTATTCCCTATTCTCTATTCCCGACTCCCAGCTCCCATGCCAGATAAGTCATTCCAATTCCTCCACGTCGAACGCCAGACGCCGCGCACCGTGCCGGTCGCCATCCGCGTGCTCGGCTACGGCGAGATCGCCGGCGACTTCGCGGCGCCGCAGGCGGCCGGCCAGGCCGAGCGCTGCATCGACTGCGGTAATCCGTACTGCGAACACGCCTGCCCGGTGCACAACTACATTCCGAACTGGCTGAAGCTGGTGCAGGACGGCCGCATCCTCGAAGCGGCCACGCTGATGCACGAAACCAATCCGCTGCCGGAAATCTGCGGCCGCGTCTGCCCGCAGGACCGCCTGTGCGAAGGCTCCTGCACGCTGGAGCAGACCGATTTCGGCGCGGTCACCATCGGCAGCATCGAGCGCTGGGTCACCGACGAGGCGCTGCGCCAGGGCTGGCGGCCGGATCTCTCGCGCGTGCGCGAAACCGGCAAGCGCGTGGCCATCGTCGGCGCCGGCCCGGCCGGCCTGGCCTGCGCCGACCGCCTGCGCCGCGCCGGCATCGCCGCCGACGTGTACGACAGCCAGAACGAGATCGGCGGCCTGCTCACCTTCGGCATCCCGCCGTTCAAGCTGGACAAGGGCGTGGTGCGCACGCGCCGCGACGTGCTCGAAGGCATGGGCGTGCGTTTCCTGCTTGGCCGCGAAGTGGGCCGCGACGTGGAATTCGGCCAGCTGCTGGACGATTACGACGCCGTCTTCGTCGGCACCGGCGCCTACACCTACGTGGATGCGGAACTGCCGGGCCGCGAACTGCACGGCGTGCACGACGCGCTGCCGTTCCTGATCGCCAACACCGAGCGCCTGCTGCGCGACGAACCGGCGCCGCACGCCTTCGACTTCCGCGGCAAGCACGTGGTGGTACTGGGCGGCGGCGACACCGGCATGGACTGCAACCGCACCGCGATCCGGCTGGGCGCCGCTTCGGTCACCTGCGTCTACCGCCGCGACGAAGCGAACATGCCCGGCTCCGCGCGCGAGGTGAAGTACAGCCGCGAGGAAGGCGTGGAATTCCTGTTCCAGCGCCAGCCGCTGCAGATCCTGGGCGACGCCGAGGGCAAGGTGCGCGCGGTACGCGTGATCGACACCACCCTGGTCAAGGACGGCCACGGCCGCGCACGTCCGCAGAACGTGCCCGGCACCGAGGCCGAGCTTCGCGCCGACGTGGTGATCCAGTCCTTCGGCTTCCTGCCCAGCCCGCCGGACTGGCTGCGCTCGCACGGCGTGGCGCTGGACCGCTCCGGCCGCATCGTCACCGGCGCCGCCGGCCAGCTGCCGCACCAGACCAGCCATCCGCGCATCTTCGCCGGCGGCGACAACGTGCGCGGCGCGGACCTGGTGGTGCGCGCGGTGTATGACGGACGCGAAGCGGGCGGGTCGATCGCGCAGGCTTTGCTGGCCTGAGCCGGTCCCGGCATCGGAAAAAACCTGCGCCGCCCGGAAGGGCGGCGTTTTTTTTTCTTGCCGAATGATTATTCGGGAATTTCCGGATTACCCGACCGGCTTGGAACGTTCCAAATAAGCGGATTAATGGATAAATCCGCTTCCGCCCAATATGTCCTGATTATGTCGGGCTCTTTCAGGCACGCCTTATGCAAACTACATTGCACGCAAAATATTGCGCCATCAAATACTTAGTTTGCGTTGTAATGGACTTGTGAAGCCAACCTTAAAGTGCTTGACTCTCTTTCGAGCCCATTAAGCATGCGCCCGACGCGGCGCGTTCCCCCACCCGGCTGATGGGCTCTCTGGCGCAATGCCTTAACAAACAAAGAGAGGCCATCCCCATGAAGCGCAACCAGCTTGCACTGACCCTGGCCGGTTTATTGTTTGCTCCGGTCGGGGCTGCGTTTGCCCAAGACGCAGCCACTCCAGCTCCACCGCCGCCGCCTCCGCAGGAGCAGGCGAAGCAACTGCAGACCATCACCGTGACCGGTTCGGCCGTGCCGCGCATCGACGTGGAAACGCCGTCGCCGGTCACCGTGCTCACCGCCCAGCAGATCCAGCGCAGCGGCATGACCACGGTCTCGGATGTGGTCCGCTCGATCTCCGCCGACAACAGCGGCTCGATTCCCAATGCCTTCGCCAACGGCTTCGCCGCCGGTTCCTCCGGCGTCGCGCTGCGCGGCCTGACGGTGAACTCCACCCTGGTGCTGGTCGACGGCCATCGCGCCGCCAGCTATCCGGTGGCGGACGACGGCCAGCGTTCCTTCGTCGACCTCAACACCATTCCGCTGGCCGCGGTGGACCGCATCGAAGTGCTGAAGGACGGCGCTTCCTCGCTGTACGGCGCCGATGCCATCGCTGGCGTGGTCAACATCATCCTCAAGCCCAACTACAAGGGCGTGGAGGGCACCGTCGACGTCGGCACCTCGCAGCACGGCGGCGGCTTTACCCGCAAGGCCACCCTGCTGGCCGGCGCGGGGGACCTGGAGAAGGACGGCCACAACGGCTACATCGCCATCCAGTACCAGAAGGACAACCCGATCTGGCTGCGCCAGCGCGGTTTCCCGTTCAACACGCAGGACCTGCGCTCGATCGGCGGCCCCGACCTCAACATCGGCCAGCCTGGGCAGCGCACCGGCTCGGTGTACGGCTCGGTGACGCCCGGCTCGCTGACCCGCCCCGGCGATCTCACCAGCGGCACGCCCAACGCCGGCGCGCTGGCGCAGCCGCTGCGTCCCTGCGGCAGCAATTCGATCGGCGTCACCGACGACACCGGCAGCTACTGCGAGCAGAACTTCCAGTCGCTGTACGGCCAGGTGCAGCCGGCGATGGAGCAGGGCGGCATCTATGGCCGCTTCACCATGAAGATCAACGACACCACGCGGGCCTATCTGTCGGCCAGCTACTTCGAGGCCAAGACCTGGGTGCCGGGCCTGCCGCGGCAGCTGCAGTCCAGCACGCCGCACAACACCAACAGCATCGCCTTGCCGCCGGGCAATCCGAGCAATCCGTTCCCGAACGACTATGCGCTGATCAACTACGCGTTCGGCGACATGGCCAACGGCTTCAATTACGACAACCACAACGCGCGCATCGTCGGCGGCGTGTCCGGCGCGTTCGGCGAGTGGAACTACGACGTCACCGCGGTGATCAACCACGACTGGCTGGACACCAAGCAGTACGGCTATATCAACTACGCCGCGCTGCTCGACGCCGTCACCAACGGCACCTACAACTTCGCCAACCCCGCGGCGAACAGCCCGCGGGTGCGCGCGGCGCTGGCGCCGGGCTACGACAAGACCTCCACCTCGGACCTGGACTCGCTGGACCTGGCCGCCAACCGCTCGCTGTGGGACATGGCCGGCGGTCCGCTCGGCTTCGCCCTCGGCGCGCAGTTCCGCCACGAGTCGATCGACGACCCCACGCTCAATCCGAACTTCGAGTTCCAGGGCCTGGGCAATGCGCAGACCAAGGGCAGCCGCAATGTGTCTGCCGGCTATGTGGAGTTCAACGCGCCACTGCTCGAATCGCTGGAACTGGACGTGTCCGGGCGCCTGGACCATTACTCCGACGTGGGCACGCACTTCACGCCCAAGGTCGGCATCAAGTGGAAGCCGTTCGACTGGATCGCGCTGCGCGGCACCTATTCCAAGGGTTTCCGCGCGCCCAGCTTCTCCGAGAACGGCTCCAGCTCGTCGCAGGGCTTCATCAACCACACGCCGCCGGCGGATTTCATCGCCGCGCACGGCGGCAGCGGCAACGGCTACGTCAATCAGTACGCGCTGTCGCTGGCCACGCTGGCCAACAAGGACATCAAGCCGGAGAAGGCGCGCAACTACACCCTGGGCGTGCTGGTGCAGCCGACGAGTTGGCTGAACGTGTCGGTCGACTACTTCAACATCAAGAAGGAGAACGTGATCGGACCGGCCGACGCCTCCGCCGCGCTGGCCAACTACTACGCGGGCCTGCCGCAGGCGCCGGGCGTGATCGTGATCCCGGATACGCCCGACCCCCTGCATCCGAACGCGCTGCCGCGGCCGGCGGAGATCGACAGCCTGTACATCAATGCCACCTCGCTGAAGACCACCGGCATCGACGTGGACCTGCAGGCCCATTTCGATTTCAACCACGACATGCACTACATCAGCCAGTTCAGCGGCACGCAGATCTTCAACTGGACGCTGACCCTGCCGGACGGCACCAAGCAGCAGTTCGTGGGCACGCACGGGCCGTACCAGCTCTCCTCCGGCGCCGGCACGCCGCGGCGGCGCATGTCCTGGGCCAACACCTTCGAGTGGGGTCCGGCCACGATCACCGGCACGCTGTACCACGTCAGCGGCATGGCCAATTACGCGCTCGATGCCGGCACCGATCCGAGCAACTGCCTGACCGTGATCCCGGTCAGCTGCCGCATCGGCTCGTTCACCTACATGGACCTGACCGGCAGCTACCAGATCAACGACCACATCGCGATCACCGGCTCGGTGATGAACCTGTTCGACCGCAAGGCACCGTTCGATCCGTCCAACTACGCCGGCGGCGGCGCCAACTACAACCCGACCTACGCGCAGGCGGGCCTGGTCGGCCGCTTCTACAACCTGGGCGTGAAACTGAAGCTCTGAACGGGAGGGGAATCCAGGCGGCGCGCCGGTAGCCGGCGCGCCGCTTTTTTTGTGCCGAGGAAGCCGGCGTTTGTCCCCGCCATGCAGCCGCGCGCGGTACGCTCTGCGTTCGATCCATCCACCCGCAGGGGAAACCGCAGATGCGCATCGGCCTGGCCGCCAATCAAGCCCACCACAGCCATGCGGAATCCGCGCTGTTCCATTGGCTGCGCGCCAGCCGGCAAGGCGTCCGCGAACTGGGCATCCGCCTGCATGCGGTGGGCCGCACTTACGATGCGATCGTGCGCGACGGCGTGCTGGGCGACTACGACGGCCTGGTGCGCTATCCCTACGGCCGCGACGGTGGCCTGATGAAGCTGGTGGCGGAGATCGTCGGCCTGCCCGAATCCGGGCGCGTGCTCGATGGCGCGGTGTACCTGATGCATCCGGTCGACCCTTCGTCGATCTTCCCCGAAGCGATTGCGCTGAAGCGCCAGTGCGTGATCCACCAGAAGCCGTTTATCTCCACCGTGGCCTCGGCGCGCGACTGGGTGGAGCAGGAGCGCATCCTGGCCGGCTTCGCGCCGGACCCGGGCGCCGACGCGCTGCACGCGCTGGAGCGCCAGACGCTGGCGCTGATCGCGCACGATGCCATGAAGCCGCAGATGGTGGCCTATGCCGCCGAGCATTTCGACGTGCTGTCGCGTTTCGCGCAACGCATCGCCACCGGCACCACCGGCCAGCGCCTCAACGAACTGGCCTGGAGCCGCGGCTGGCCGCAGGAGCAGGACTGGGTGCAGCGCTACCAGAGCGGCCCGATGGGCGGCGATGCGCAGATCGCCGACCTGGTGCTGGAGCGGCGCTGCCAGCGCGCGCTGTTCTTCGAAGACCCGCACGTGGCGCGCCAGCACGAGGCCGATATCCAGCTGCTGGAGCGCGCCGTCACCACCGTCACCGACGACGCGGTGTGCATGACTTCCCCCGCCGTCGCGCGCCGCTGGGCCGAGGCGGTGCGCCGCCGCGCCGGGCAGCGGCCGTGCTGACGCCATGTGCCTGATCGCGTTCGCCTGGCAGGCCCACCCGCGCTGGCGCCTGCTGCTGGCCGGCAACCGCGACGAGTTCCATGCGCGTCCGAGCGCGCCGCTGGCGCGCTGGAGCGACGGCGTGACGATCGGCGGCCGCGACCTGGAAGCGGGCGGCACCTGGCTGGGCGTGACCGATACCGGCCGCTGCTGCGTGGTGACCAATGTGCGCGACCCGCGCGATCCGCAGCTCGGCGCGTCGCGTGGATTGCTGGCGACGGACTACCTCACCGGCGCGGCCGACGCCGCGTCGCATGCGCAGGCCTTGCAGGCCGCGGCGTCGGGCTACCGGCCGTTCAACCTGCTCACCTTCGATACGGCGGCGGCGTTCTACCTCGGCAACCGTCCCGTGCCGAAGGCGCAGGCGGTGGTGGCGGGCGTGCATGGCCTGTCCAATGCGGACTTCAATACGCCGTGGCCGAAGACGCGCGTCTTGATGGGGCATCTGGAAAGCTGGCTGGCCACGCATGGCGAGGGCGACGACTTCGCGCCGCTGTTCGCCGCGCTGGCCGACGAGCATCGCGCACCGGACGAACAACTACCCGACACCGGCGTGGGCCTGGAACGCGAGCGTTGGCTGTCTTCGGCTTTCATCCGCGGCGAGTTGTACGGCACGCGTGCCAGCACAGTGGTGGCGCTGGGGCACGATGGGCGCGGCGTGATCGTGGAGCGGCGCTTCGGGCCGAATGGGCGCGACGAGGGTGAGACGGCGATGAGCTTCGGCGGTAGGTTGGGGTGAGCCGCAGGCGAACCCCAACGTTCGCCACCTTGGTACCTTGCGCATCGTTGGGGTTCGCCTGTGGCTCACCCCAACCTACGTCACGCGTCAGGGAAGCTGCCGTCGACGTAGTACCAGCGCCCATCCTCGCGCACGAAGCTGCTGATCTCATGCATCCGCTGCGCCTTGCCGCCGCCGTAGCGCAGCCGTGCGATGAATTCGACGATGGCGCGGTCGCCTTCGCTCTCATGCCGCTTCACGGTCAGTCCCAGCCAGGTCGGCGCCGGCTGCTGCGCGCCGAGCTTGAGCGTGGCCGGCCGTGTGCTGGCGTGCCAGGTGGCGAGCAGGTAATCCTCGCGCTTTAGCACGTAGGCGCTGTAGCGCGAACGCATCAGCGCTTCGGCCGTGGCCGCCGCCGCGCCTTCGTGCAGCGGCCCGCAGCAGCGCAGATAGCCGGCGGGATTGCCGCAAGGGCAGGGCGTGAGCGTGTCGATGGCTTGCACGGATAGATGAGCCGGCGCGTGGCGATAGGCCATGATGCCACCCGTGGCGGTGCTTGGCACGGCGAGCCGGCCAAATGGACTAGCCGCGACGCCAGACCAGGCAGCGGTTGTTGGCCGGCATGGCGATATCGGCCACCGCACGGAAGCCCGCACGCGCGGCCAGTGCATTCACCGCCTCGGCATCGCGGATGGCCATATGCGCACCGCGCGCCTTCAGCCACTGATCGAAGACTGCATTGCTGTCACTGCTGTAGTGGCCGCCGTAGTTGAAGGGGCCGTAGATCGCCAGCACCGCATCATCCGTGGTCGCATCGGTCAAGCGCGCGAACAAGGTCTCGACTTCGGGCCAGCTCATGATGTGCAGCGTGTTGGCGCTGAACACCGCGTCGTAGCGGTGCGCCGGCCAGGCGCCGCCGACGTCGAGCTGCAATGGCGCGGGCGTATTGGGCAGCCCGGCTTCGTCCAGCCACAGCTGCATGCCGGGCAGGTTTTCCACGCGGTCCGAGCATTGCCAGCTCAGCCAGGGCATCGCCGCGGCGAAGTACACCGCGTGCTGTCCGGTGCCGCTGCCGATCTCCAGCGCATCGCGCCGGCCGGCGAAGTGTTCGCGCAGCACCGCGAGGATAGGCTCGCGGTTGCGGTCGCAGGAGGGGGCGTTCGGTTTCTCCACCCGCTCAGGCGGGACGGCCGCGCAGGATGCGCGCCGGCAGCATCAGCAAGGCGCCGAGGAAGGAGAACACTGCGTTGACCGTGATGCCCACCAGGCGCAGCGGCAGGGTCAGCAGCCACACGATGGGATACAGCACCAGCGCCAGCAGGGCGATCGGCCAGCAGAACACCAGCAGCAACAGCCAGAGCAGGAAAGCGGCCATGGAGGGTTCCTTACGGGAACGGATAAAAGGTGCGAGCACTCTAGCGCGCTGCGTTGCGATGGGGGAGATGACTCCCTACACCCCTCGACCTACTTTTCAAATCCGACGTAGGTTGGGGTGAGCCGCAGGCGACTGCGAAGGCAGGATGCCGTAGCGAACATCCGCGTAGCGGATGGCCCAAAGGGCTGGCTGCCGATGCAGCCAGTAACCCCAACATCGTCACATTGAGGCGTATCGCATGGTTGGGGTTTGCCTGCAGCTCACCCCAACCTACGCTGAGCCATGGGCGCAAGAACGTGCGGGTTCAGTGCATCGGGTTGACGCCGATCCAGCGCAGATGCAGGTAGAACGCGAAGAAAGCCCAGGCGGCGACGCCGACGGCGATCGTCACCAGGGTTCCGCGCAGCGTACCGGCCGGGTAGACCGTGCCGGCCGCGCGGTCGCGCCGCCGCGAGATCATGAAATCGGTGATCGCCCACAGCAGGAAGGCGCCGAACAGCAGCACGTCGTGCAGCATGCCGGTGGCCAGCAGATGGCCGAACGCCCACACCTTCACGCCGGCCAGCATGGGATGGCCGAGCCGGGCCTTGAAGTGATTGCGCGGCACGTAGGCGGCGACGAACAGCACGAAGGCCACCAGGGTGAACAGCGCATTGAGATGGCGCAGCGCCAGCGGCGGCACGTACAGCAGCACCGGTGCGAGGCGGGCGTCGCGGAAGCCGATCATCAGCACGATCAGGCCGACGATGGAGGCCAGCGAGTACAGGCCTTTCCAGCCCATGTCGCCGAAGCGCGCGATCTGCCGCGTGCGCCAGCCGGGAGTGAGCATGCTGATGGAATGCACGCCCAGGAATAGCAGCAGACCCAGGATCAGCAGTGTCATCGGGAACCCCTTCCGGATGGATGGGGCGAGTATAGAGCGCTAAACGGCGCGCCGATGAAGGCGTACGGCGAGCGCGATGGATTCGCCGTCCAGCGTCAGCGTGCCTTGGGTGCCATCCGGCACATGCCACACGTCGCCGGCCTGCAGGCGGCCTTCCGGCGTGACGATTTCCGCGCGGGTGGCATAGACGAGAACCACGCCAGCCAGTGCATGCGTGCCCGCGCGCCAGGTTTCGATGCGGCCGTCCGCCACGCCACGCCGCAGCATCAGGTTGAAATCGCGCGTGGCGCCTTCGATCAGCGTGACGTCCACCGACGCCTCGCCGGCAAAGGCGAACGGCACGCAGGGTTCATCGAGCCGATGCTCGCTGCCGTCCGCGAAGCGCATGGCGAAACCCGCGCCTTCCAGCAGCGCGATCTGCCGATCCACGCCGGGAAACGCGGAGAACGGCGCCGCGCTGTCCACCTCGGCCACGCTCACGCGCCAATCGAAATCGCTCAGGGCCGCACCCGCCGGATGGACGGCCAATTCGCGCGTGCGCCCCATGCCGTTCTTCCACGGCGTCACCGCGATATCGGCACCGCGCACGATGCTCACGCCGCGCGCTCGATCGCGCGCGCGAACGGCGGCAGCGCATTGAGCATGCGCTCGCCGTAGCGCTTGGTCACCACGCGGCGGTCCAGCAGCACGATGCGGCCGTGGTCGGTCTCTGTGCGGATCAGGCGGCCGCAGTACTGCGTGAGCAGGCGCGTGGCATCGGGCACGGTCACTTCGATGAACGGATTGCGCCCGCGCGATTCCAGCCATTCGGCATAGGTGGCACCAACCGGATCGGTGGGCACGGCGAACGGCAGCTGGGTGATCACCACCGTCTCGCACAGCTTGCCGGGCAGGTCCAGGCCTTCGCCGAACGAGGCCAGGCCGAACAGCGTGCTGCCCTTGCCGGCTTCGACATCCGCAATATGCTCGGCGACCAGTTGCGCCTTGCCCAGCGAGCCCTGCGCGCGCACCTTGCGCACGCATTCGATCGGCAGCTTCTGCAGTACGCGGTCGAGCTTGGCGCGCGAAGTGAACAGCACCAGGTTGCCGGCGGCCCAGTCCAGATTCGCGGCGAGCCAGTCGCTGATCTCCTGCGCGTGTTCCTCGCGCGCATCCGGCATGGCGCGCAGCGCCGGCACTTCCAGCCGCGCCTGCGCGGCGAGATTGAACGGCGAGGGCAGGCTGAGCGTGACCGCGCTGTCGGGCAGGCCCACCGCGTCGGCAAAGGTGCGGAAATTGCCGCCGGCGCTGAGCGTGGCCGAGGTCATCACCACGGCGCTCGCGTTCTCCCACAGCACGCTGCGCAGCAGGCCGCCGGCGGATACCGACGACGCATGGCAGACCAGCTGCTGGTCGCCGGACAGCGTGACCCAGCGCGCCAGCGGCGGGCCGCCTTCGCGGTCCTCGCTGGACCAGGCGCGCCAGGTGCGCAGCTGGCGGTCGATGCGTTCCAGCGCCATGCCCAGCTCGCGCGACAGCGCTTCGTTGGTGGGGCCGCTCTCGGTCATCTCCAGCACAGCGCGGCGCACGGCGCCGACCCAGCGCTCGATCTCGCCGGTGAACACGTACAGCACGCGCGCATGCTCCACCCAGGATTCCGGCAGCTGGCCGAGCGAGCCGCGGTACATCGGCTCGTCGTCGTTGGGCGAGGGCAGCCAGTGCAGGCGGATGTCTTTTTCCAGTTCTTCCAGCGCGTCGCTCAGTTCCTGCAGCTTTTCGTCGCCGGCATCCAGCGCGAGCTTGCCGATCACTTCCTTGTCGGTGAGCGAGTACGCCGCGTGGATCTGCCGGCCCAGCCGGCTGAGCTGGCGCACGGTGGCGCTCATATGCACTTCGGCGGCGCCGCGGTCGATGGCCTTCGAGGGTACGTGGTGGCCTTCGTCGAAGATGTACAGCACTTCGTCGGGCTTGGGCAGGATCACGCCGCCGAAGCCGTCTTCCTCGCGCGGCATGGTGAGGTCGGCCAGCACCAGGTCCTGGTTGGCGACGATGATGTCCGCATCGCCCACCGCGCGGCGCGCGGCGAAGAACGGGCAGGCCATGAACTGCGCGCATTTGCGTCCGGTGCAGCCGCCCGCGCTGGTGGTGATCATGGCGCGCAGCAGGTCGCCGGGGGTTTCCGGCGCGTTGTCCATGTCGCCGTCCCATTCGTGGCGGTCGAATGCGCCGACGAGTTTGTTCAGCACCTGCTTGTCGCGTTCGGCTGGGGGTTTGGACCACAGGGCGAGGTCCGCCTCGAAGCCGAGACCCATCTGCGCGGTGTCCTGCAGGCTGTTGGCGGCCATGGCGAGGTTGCGCGGGCATACGTAGCGGCCGCGGCCTTTGGCGAGGGCGACTTTGGCTTCGCGGCCGTTGAGCTTGAGGTAGAGCGGGATGTCGCGCTGGACGAGCTGTTCCTGCAGGGCGATGGTGGCCGTGGCGATCAGCAGTTTCTTTTTCTGCGCGCGCGCGACTTCGACGCCGGCGATGAGGTAGGCCATCGATTTGCCGGTGCCGGTGGGGGCTTCGATGATGGCGGCGCCACCTTCTACCGACAGGGCTTTGGCGACCTCGGCGATCATCTTTCCTTGTGACGCGCGGGCGCGGAAGCCGGGGAGGCCTTCCTTCAGGCGCGTGTACGCGGTGCGGATGGATTCCTTGGTTTCGTCGGTGAGCATGGGGGGGGGCGGCGGGGCCGCGCCGGGGGGCGGCTTTTTTGGGTGGTTGTTGATTGTAGGGGGTGGGGAGGGGGTTGGGGGGCTTGCCCCTACTCGTCTTCCCGGCGTAGGCCGGGATCCAGTAGCGACTAGGTGGGGTTGTCGCGACTTGGCCGCTTATGCAGCGGGCATTTCGGACGCCTGCCGGCGCCCGAGTCACTTTCTCTTTGCTGGCTCAAAGAGAAAGTAACCAAAGAGAAATAGCCTCAAGTCAAAGGCTCGCGACGCGACTAGAAGGAGCGGTGGGCGGCTGCGGTAACTTGATTAACCTGGGTCTACACGAAACGGCAGTGCGTTTGCGTAGCGGGTGCTTCAACGTGCCGTGGCGAAGAGGATGTTCAATGACCGAGGCCAGCTTTTGGGCTCAGCCCTGTTCGTCGCGTAAGCGCACGGCGTAGGTTGGGGTGAGCCATAGGCGAACCCCAACATGGCGAGGCGCGTGAAGGTGCCGGTGTTGGGGTTCGCCTGCGGCTCACCCCAACCTACGTCACGGAAAGATTTAACGTTACGCTCCGCCCGGCCCCTCACCCTGCCCTCTCCCCGGAGGGGAGAGGGGTGAAGTGGTGAGCAGGCAGGAACGAAGAACAGAAGCTGGCCTCGGTCACTGAACATCCTCTCGGCCACGGCACGTTGAAAAGGCCGTTACGTAAACGCACTGATGTTTCGTGTAGACCCAGGTTAATCCGTTTACCGCAGCCGCCCACTGCTCCTTCTAGTCGCGTCGCGAGCCTTTGACTTGAGGCTATTTCTCTTTGGTTACTTTCTCTTTGAGCCAGCAAAGAGAAAGTGACTCGGGCGCCGGCAGGCGTCCGAAATGCCCGCTGCATAAGCGGCCAAGTCGCGACAACCGCACCTAGTCGCTACTGGATCCCAGCCTACGCCGGGATGACGAGCAAAGAGCCGACGCGCAAGCGCCCAATCACCCCTCAGCAGCGATGCGCCGCAAGCTATCCTCAAACACCTCCGGCGGCTGCCCACCCTGAATCAAATACCGATCATTGACGATCACCGACGGCACCGCCCGCACCCCCTGCGACTGATAGAACGCCTCCTGCGCCCGCACCTCATCCGCATAGCGACCCTCGTCGAGCACCTTGCGCGCCTCGGCCGCATCCAGGCCGACCTTGCTGGCGGCATCCACCAACACCTCGCGGTCGCTCACATTGCGCCCATCGGTGAAATACGCACCCAGCAGCGCGCGCTTGAGCTCACCCTGGCGCCCCAGCGTTTCCGCCCAATGCAGCAAGCGGTGCGCATCGAACGTGTTGTAGATGCGGCTGCGCTTATCCAGGTTGAACGTGAAACCCACATCGGCCCCGCGCTGGCGGATCGCCTCCTGGTTCTGCTTCATCTGCTCCGGCGTGCTGCCGTACTTGCGCGCCAGATGCTCGCCCACGTCCTCGCCCTCCGGCGCCAGCTGCGGATTGAGCTCGAACGGTTGGAAATGGATCTCCACCTCCACCTCACCCTCGAGCCGGCGCAACGCCTCGTCCAGCGAACCCAGGCCCACCGCGCACCAGGGGCAGACCACGTCGGAAACGAAATCGATCTTGAGCTTGTTGGCCATGGCGGGTATCCGATAGGGGAACGGATGGGAGATGCGGCCTGGGCGGGTGCAATCAAGTCAGCGCCGCCCATGCGGACGGCGCTGCAGAGGGGATTTACATCTTCCCCATGAAATCCGACTTCCCCAACTCCGCCCCCGCCGCACGCAAGATCGCGTACGCCGTCGTGCAATGGAAGAACAGATTCGGCAGCACGAAGTGCAGCAGATAGGCCTGGCCTTCGAACTGCTGTTCGCCGGTACGGGTCTTGATGGTGACGGTCCGGCCTTCGCTGCCGTCGAGCTGTTCGGTCTTGAAGCCCTTGATGTATTCCACCGCGCGCTCGATGCGCGCATGCAGCTGCTCGAAGCTGGTTTCGGTGTCTTCGAACTTCAGCGGCTCCACGCCGGCCAGGCGGGCGGTGCCGTTCTTGGCCATGTCGGTGGCGATCTGCACCTGGCGCACCAGCGGGTGCATGTCGGGGATCAGGCGGGTCTGCAGCAGCACGTCGGAAGTGATGCCCTTGGCGTGCGCGTGGGCTTCGCCCTTCTTCAGCACGTGCTGCAGGTTGGCCAGCGCGCGCAGGAATACGGGCACCGAGGCCTGGTACATGGAAAGCGTCATGAGGATGGCTCCGAGGAGTGGACGGGGTCGGCATCGGCCGGCTGCGTGGCGGCAACCGGCGAAAGGTCATGGGGTACGGCGGCGGCGCAGGGCGTGGGTTCCTCGTGGCGGGTCAGCGAGGGATCGGTCACGCGCCGCGCGGTGCGCGCGGCGATCAGCGTGCCGATCACCAGCAGGGCGGCCGCCACCACGAAGGCCAGGCCGGGCAGGTGCAGCGGGGTGCCGGGCATGATCGAGAAGGAGAAGATCTGCGCGAACAAGGTGGGGCCGAAGATGCCGGCAAAGCTGCCCAGGCTGGTGATCGCGCCCTGCAGGCGGCCCTGTTCGCTGGGGTCGACCTGCTGCGTCATGATCGCCTGCACCGGCGGGCCGGACAGGCCCCACAGCGCCAGCAGCGGAATGCCGAGCAGGAACACCCAGCCCACATTGGCCAGGCCCATCAGCAGGAAGGCGCCGATGCCGCACAGCATGCCGGCCACCAGCACGCGCCGCTCGCCCCAGCGCGGGGTGAGCTTGCCGGTGAGGAAGGCCTGCACCGAGCCGTCGCAGGCGCCCACCAGCATCAGCACCAGGCCGACGGCGCGGGTGCCCCAGCCGTAGCGGTAGTCGGCATACAGCACGAAGGTGGTCTGCAGCACGTAGTGCGCCAGATAGACCAGGAACATCACCGTGCCCAGCCCAAGCAGCACCGGGTCGCGGCGCAGCAGCTTCAGCGAGCCCAGCGGATGCGCGCTGTGCAGTTCGAAGCGCGCGGTGCGGTGCTCCTTCGGCAGCGACTCGGGCAGCACGAACAGGCCGTAGAGGAAATTGCACAGCGCCAGGCCCGCGGCCACCCAGAACGGCAGGCGCAGCGAGATCTCGCCCAGCACGCCGCCCACGCCCGGGCCCATGATGAAGCCCAGGCCGAAGGCGCCGCCGAGCATGCCGAACGCGGCGGCGCGTTTTTCCTTCGGCGTGATGTCGGCGATATAGGCATTGGCGGTGGTGAAGCTGGCCGCGGTCATGCCCAGCAGGATGCGTCCCAGCAGCAACAGCCACAGCGTGGGCGCCAGCGCCAGCACGATGAAATCCACGGCCAGGCCGAGGTTGGAGATCAGGATCACCGGGCGCCGGCCGAAGCGGTCCGACAGCGCGCCCTGGATCGGCGCGAAGATGAACTGCACCACGGCGAAGACGGTGCTGAAGATGCCCACCCACGAGGCCGCCGTGGCGATGCCGCCGCCGGCGAGCTGTTCGAGCAGATGCGGCAGCGTGGGGATCACGATGCCGAAGGCCAGCATGTCCAGCAGGACGGTGACGAAGATAAACGCTACCGCCGCGCGGCGCCGCGGCTCGGTGACGGTGGTGACTGGCTGGTCCATGGTCGGCCGGCGGGATGAAAGCGCGAACGATAGCGCAAGGTGCGTGACGCGCGTTGTAGCGCCGCATCATCCTCCGTTCGCGCCCGTCCGGGGTAAAACCCTCAGGCCGGCGGCGCCGCGAGTTCCTTCGCGTCCAGGTAGCCGTCGTGGTTGCGGTCCAGCTTGTGGAACTGGCGGCGCAGATTGTCCTGGTGGCTGCGCAGGGTGATCGGCTTGCCATGGCCGCCGGGCAGTTCCTCCGGCTCCAGCACGCCGTCGCCGTTGGCGTCCATGCGGCGGAAGCCGGCGCTCAGGTAATCCACGTACTCCTGCTCGCTGACCCGGCCGTCGCCGTCGGTATCCATCAGCCTGAGGTATTCGGCCGGCGTGCGCGGATAGCCCTGCGCGGCGGCCAGGCACGGCAGCGCCAGCAGGGCCGCCGCCAGCACGGCGCGCATCAGCGCACGCCGCCGCGGATGCCGATGAACTGCAGGAATTCGGCGCGGGTGCGCGCGTCGTCGCGGAACGAGCCCAGCATCTGGCTGGTGACCATCGACACGCCGCGCTTGTGCACGCCGCGGGTGGTCATGCATTCGTGGCTGGCGTCGATCACCACGGCCACGCCGGCGGGGTGGAGGTTTTCCTGGATGCACTGCGCGATCTGCGCGGTGAGCTTTTCCTGCACCTGGAAGCGGCGCGCATAGGCTTCCACCACGCGCGCCAGCTTGCTGATGCCGACCACGCGGTTGGTCGGCAGGTAGCCGACGTGGGCGCGGCCCACGATCGGCGCCATGTGGTGCTCGCAGTGGCTTTCGAACTCGATGTCGCGCAGCACCACCATCTCGTCGTAGCCGGCCACTTCCTCGAAGGTGCGGCGCAGATACTCGCCCGGATCGGTGAGGTAGCCGGAGAACCAGTCGCGGTAGGCCTTGACCACGCGCTTGGGCGTGTCGAGCAGGCCTTCGCGCGACGGGTCCTCGCCAGCCCAGCGCAGCAGCACGCGTACCGCTTCCTCGGCCTGCTCGGGGGTGACGTCGCTGGGGTGCTGATCGCTCATGGGGGTTCCTTACGTGGCGCAGGCGGTCAAGTGTAGCGCCAGCGTCAAGCCCCGGCGCCTCACGGGTCCGGTACGAAGCGGCCCGGGAAGGGCTCGGGGCGCACCGGGCGCGGCCGTTCGCAGGGGATCACGCATTGCGCGGCGAGGTTGTTCCAGGTGTCGTAGTACAGCGCGACCACTTCGTCCGGCGAGCTGGAGGCGCGTTCGAATTCCGCTTCGGTGACCGAGGAATACTCACGCTCGCCGTGGCCGGTGCCCAGCGGTGCGCTGGCCTTGGCGGCACGCTGCTCCGCGCCGCGCATTGCGGACGGAGCGGCGGCGTCGGCTGCGGCAGGTGCTGCGGGCGAGGCCGCTATCTCGCTCACCATCGGCGGCTCATAGACCGGCTGCGGCTTGCGGCGGAACACCGCCACGCCGATCACGCCGACGTTGTCCGGCCGCCCGGTCTTCGCGGCGTAGCTCTGGCCGATATCGGTGAAGACGAAATCGGCTACCTGGCTGAGGCTCTTGCGCCAGCCCAGCACGTCGGTGCTCGCGCGCGGGTCCAGCACGTAGCCGGCCTGCGACCAGCCGGCGGTCTGGCCGGAGACGGCGTTGACGCCATCCACTGACAGCACCGCGAGCAGGTCCTCGCCGCTGCGGCTGCGCAGCGCGATGCGGTAGCGGTGGCCGGGTTCGCCGGCCACGTAGTAGCGGCCGTGGTGCTGGTAGACGGGCAGGCTGCGCCCGGTGTCGCGGTCGTACACGCTCAGATCCAGCAGGCGGCCTACGGCACTGGCGGGTGCGGCGTGGGCCAGGCCGGCGGCGACGGCCAGCGCGATCAGCAGGGTTTTCATGGGAAGGCTCCGACAGGCATCGCGGCTCGATGCGTGGGATGGAACGCCTTGCCGCGGCCGACGGGGTTGATGGGTCTGCGGTCGATGGATATGGGGTTGATCGATCGCACCCCGGCTCTTTATGGTCCCGCTGACGATTCAAGTAGCGAGTACGCCATGACCCTGCGCATTTCCCGTACCACCCAGCTGTGCATGTCGCTGTCCGGCCGCCCCGGCAATTTCGGTACGCGTTTCCAGAACTACCTGTATGAAGCGCTCGGCCTGGACTACGTCTACAAGGCCTTTACCACGCGCGACCTGCCCGCAGCCATCGGCGGCATCCGCGCGCTGGGCATCCGCGGCTGCGCGGTGTCGATGCCGTTCAAGGAAGCCTGCATTCCGCTGGTCGATGCGATCGATGCCTCGGCCAAGGCGATCGATTCGGTCAACACCATCGTCAACGACGATGGACAGCTGCGCGCGTACAACACCGATTACATCGCGGTGGCGCGCCTGATCGAGCAGCATCGGGTTTCGCCCGATCTCACGCTGGCGCTGCGCGGCAGCGGCGGGATGGCGAAGGCGGTGGCTTGCGCATTGCGCGACAAGGGTTTCAAGCGTGGGCACATCGTGGCGCGCAACGAGGCCACGGGACGGGCGCTGGCGGAGAGTTGCGGTTATGCGTGGGCGCAGGATATGCGCGGTGTCGAGGCGCAGCTGCTGATCAACGTGACGCCGATCGGCATGGAAGGGCCGGAGGTGGATGCGCTGGCGTTCACCGAGGCGGAAGTGGAGCGCGCCAGCGTGGTGTTCGACGTGGTGGCGTTGCCGCCGGAGACGCCGGTGATACGGCTGGCGCGGGCGAAGGGGAAGTTGGTGATCACCGGGGCGGAGGTGATCGTGTTGCAGGCGGTGGAGCAGTTCGTGCTGTACACGGGCGTGCGGCCGGAGGGTCGGCTGATCGCGGAGGCGGCGGCGCACGCGCTGTCGTAGTTCACCTAGTGAATCCTTCTCCCTTCGGGAGAAGGTGGCGGCAGCCGGATGAGGGTTCGGGCGAAGTGGTGCGCCTCGCTCCGGTCGCACCCTCACCCCAGCCCCTCTCCCGGAGGGAGAGGGGCTTACGGTTGAGGCGACCCTCCGCTCACGGCTTCGCCCGGCCCCTCACCCCAGCCCTCTCCCCGGAGGGGAGAGGGGGTCAGTCGGTCGCTTCGTCGTCATCTTCCGTTTCTGCTTCGACGCTCGGCGCCTCCCCCAGCAACTGCTGCACCTGCTCCCCCGGCAGCGTCTCCACGTGCCGCAGCTTCCGCTCGATCGCCCGCGTGCGCACACCCGCCTGATCGATCACATTGCTCGCTTCCGTAAGCTTCTTGCGGGTCTTCTCCAACACGCCGGCGAACTTGCCGAACTCCGTCTTCACCGCTGCCAGCAGCTGCCACACCTCGCTGCTGCGCTTCTCGATCGCCAGCGTGCGAAAGCCCATCTGCAGGCTGTTGAGCAGGGCGGTGAGGGTGGTGGGGCCGGCCAGGGTGATGCGGTAGTCGCGCTGCAGCAGGTCGGACAGGCCGGGGCGGCGGATCACTTCCGCGTACAGGCCTTCGGTGGGCAGGAACAGGATGGCGAAGTCGGTGCTGTGCGGCGGCGCCACGTACTTGCCGTGGATGCGCCTGGCTTCTTCGCGCACGCGCACTTCCAGCGCGCGGCCTGCGGCGAGCGCGGCGTCGGCATCGGCCGCCTCTTGTGCGTCGAGCAGGCGCTGGTAGTCCTCCACCGGGAATTTCGCGTCGATCGGCAGCCACACCGGCTGCTCGTCCTGGCCGCCGGGCAGGCGGATGGCGTACTCCACGCGCTCGGCGGAGCCGGGCACAGTGGCGATATTGGCGGCGTACTGCTCGGGAATCAGGATCTGCTCCAGCAGCGCGCCGAGCTGCACTTCGCCGAAGGTGCCGCGCGTTTTCACGTTGGTCAGCACGCGCTTGAGATCGCCCACGCCGGTGGCCAGGCTCTGCATCTCGCCCAGGCCGCGCTGCACCGCTTCCAGCCGCTCGGAGACCAGCTGGAAGGACTGGCCCAGGCGCGTCTCCAGCGTGTTCTGCAGTTTCTCGTCGACGGTGGCGCGCATCTGTTCGAGCTTGGCGGCGTTGTCGTCCTGGATCGCCTTGAGCTTGCTCTCCAGGGTGGCGCGCACTTCGCCCAGGCGCTTTTCGTTGTCGGCGGTGAGCGCGGCCAGGCGCTGCTGCTGCTGTTCGCCGAAGCGGTTGAGCGCGAGGGTGAGCTCCTGGCGGCTGTGGCGCGCGTCCTCGGCCAAGCGCTGGGCCAGCGCCTGCAGGCCGGCGTCGGTGCGTTCGGTCAGCACGTTCAGGCGCTGGCCGAAGCCGTCGATGCGCTCGGCCTGGTGCTGGCTCATGCCGCCGAGCTGCTCGCCCATGTGCACGCGGAAGCGGTCGAAGCCCTGCTGCAGTTCCTCGCGGCCGGAGCGCTGCTCCTCGCGCAGGCTGCGCTGCAGGCGCTCGCCATCGTCTTTCAGCGCATCCAGCCGCGCGTGCAGGCCCAGGCCGCCGCCGTCGCGCGAACGCAGCAGCACGGCCAGCAAGGCCAGCGCGGCCAGGACGAGCAGGATCAGGATAAGCAGCAGGACTTCGGTAAGCGACATGGCGGTTCCATACGGCAAGGCGCCAAGTGTACGCGCCCGCGTCTCATCCGCCGGGACCGCTCAGTGCGGTACCGGCGTGAGCTGCCAGTAATCGGCCGGGAAATGCAGCCGCAGCACGGCCAGTTCGTCCGAGGCGGCCGGCGGCGCGTAGGGCGTCGAGGTGCAGCCGTTGGCGATCTGGCGCGCGGCGGCGAGGCGCATGCGGCCGAACATGCCGCGGCCGGACTGCAGGTTGGCGACCAGCTCCTTGCCGTTGCTCTCCACGTCTTCCTGGCCGACCGAGATGCTGAAGCCGTCCGCCGAGATGCCGTCCGTATAGCCGGCGGGAGCCGGTACGCCGGGCGGGCGCATGCTGATGCTCATCTGCTTGCCGCAGCTGCCGACGCTCACCACCTGGATCGAGGTCAGCAGCGCGCGCGCCAGCGAGTCTTCGACGGTGAGCAGGTCGCCGCCCTGGCCGGCCGGTACGTCGATGCGCAGCATGTAGGCGTAGATGCCGTGGTGGAACAGATACGTACGCGAGTCGATTTCGCCGTCCCCCGCCTTCAAGCGCAGCGACATGATGCGTCCCGGCCACGCGCTGCCGTCGGGCCGGCGCAGCACAAAGTCGGCGGCGTCGTTCCACTGCGTGACGATGTACTGGCCTTTCGCCTCGGCGACCTCGACGTCGCCGCGGAACTTCGCCTCCATCGAGGCGACGCTGGCGCTGCCGCCGATGGGGTAGATCATCATGTCGGTGCTGAGCGCGGGCGATGCCGAGTCGCTGAAGGTCAAGGCCACGCCGCCGGCGAACTGGCCTTCGTCGCCGTGGTTCACGCTGCGCGCCAGCGTGTACTCCGCCGCGTACTTCGGCACGATGATGTAGGTGTCTTCTATCGGAACGCGCGGCTTGGCGCCAGGATTGCCCTGGGCATGGACGGCGCACAACGGCAGACAAGCGAGCGCGAAGCTGGCGGCGATCCTGCGCATACGGTCGATTCCTCTTCGATCCTTTTGTGTCCGTTGGCTGACGGGCCTTACCAGACCCGGCAGAACACCGCTTTCAGATAACGCCCTTCCGGCACGTCGCTGCGTACCGGATGGTCCGGGCCGGCGCCGCGCGCTTCCAGCACCTGGATCTCGCGGCCGGCGTTGAGCGCCACGCGGCGCAGCATTTCCAGGAAATCCGCCTCGCTCACCAGCCCTGTGCACGAGCAGGTCAGCAGCAGGCCGCCCGGCGGGATCACGTCCAGCGCGAGGCGGTTCATGGCGAAGTATTTCTTCAGCGCATCCACCACGCGGTTGCGGTCGCGGGTGAGCTTGGCCGGGTCCAGCACCACGGCGTCGTACTGCTCGCCGCGCGCGACGGCCGCGCGCAGCCAGTCGAAGATGTCGGCCTGTTCGAACTTCGCGTCCACGCCGTTGGCCGCCGCATTGGCGCGCGCCACCTCCAGGATGCCCGCGTCCATGTCCACGCCGGTGGCCTCGCTGGCGCCGCCGGCCAATGCATGCACCGCGAAGCCGCCGGCGTTGCAGCACAGGTCCAGCATGCGGCGGCCGCGCGCCAGCTCGGCGAAACGGGCGCGGTTGTCGCGCTGGTCGGCGAAGAAGCCGGTCTTGTGGCCCAGGCCCGGCGCGGCATGGAAGCGCAGGCCGTGCTCGTGCACTTCCACCGGCGCGGGCGCCTCGGCGGCGCGGCAGTCGAAGGATTCCTGCTTCTGCACGTGGCTTTCGGCGAACCAGTACAAGCGTGCGCCGGGAAAGTGCTGCAGCAGCGCGGCGTGGATCGCCTCGCGGAATTTCCACATGCCGGCGGCGAAGTATTCGATCACCAGGATGTCGGCGTAGCGATCCACGATCAGGCCGGAGAGCCCGTCGCCTTCGCTGTGCACCACGCGCCAGGCGTCGGTGGCCTGGTCCAGCGCCAGCCAGTCGCGGCGCAGCTGCACGGCGCGGGCGATGCGCGCGGCGATCCAGCCGGCATCGATGGCTTCGTCCGCGTCGGCGGTGAGCAGGCGCAGCGCGATGCGCGCATGGCCGTTCCAGAACGCGCGGCCGACGAAGCGGTCCTTGGCGTCCAGCACCTCCACCACGCTGCCGGGCGGCAGCCGCTCGGCGGGCTTGTGCACCTGCGCGGACCACACCCAGGGGTGGCCGGGCGTGCGGTCGGACTTCAGGCGGATGACGGGCAGGGAGGGGGAAGCGGGGCTGTTCATCGGAGAATGATAACGGAGCGGGGAACGGGGATCGGGGAATGGGGAACAAAGGCGCCGCGCGCTCCCGGCTTTTCCCGTTCCCCGTTCCCCGTTCCCCGTTCCCTGATCAGCGCAACCGCAGCGCCAGCCAGGACAGCAGGGCCAGCAGGTTGATGCCCAGCCGCGACACGGCCGGCCCGGCCACCGCCAGCACGAAGCCCTGCGAACCGATATGCCAGTCCAGGCCCAGGTGCGGCGAGGACTGCAGGGTGGCGTAGATATTCACGAAGGCGCCGCAGTGCAGGCCGTAGCTGAGCACCGGCATGGCGATCAGCGGCAGCTGCAGCAGCTGGGCGATGCGCGAGAAGGTCACGCCGCGCTCGGTATTGCCCAGCAGCTCGAAGCCCGCCACCAGCACGAAGCCGTACAGCGCCAGCCCGATCACCGCCACGATCGAATCGTGCGTGCTGCCCAGCGGCAGCAGGCGGCGCAGCATGGTCACCAGGCCGTAGAAGCCGCCGGCGACTTCGAGGATGCCGATCAGGCGGAAAAGAAAGCTGCGCACGCGAGGGTTCCGTCGGCCAAAGAGCCGCAAGCTTAGCCGGACGGAACGGCAGTGCGTAGGTTGGGGTGAGCGCCAGCGAACCCCAACATGGGCGTCGCTAAGGTGCGGGTGTGTGTTGGGGTTCGCTGGCGCTCACCCCAACCTACGCCATCAGTACGCCGCGCGGTTCATCCACGATCGCATGCGGCACGAAGCGCGCCCCGTCCTGCGTCACCGGCGAGCGGTCCTCGCGGATGCCCATGCCGCAGGCGCGGTCGGCCACCACCCAGCTGCCGATCAGCGGAAAGGCGCCGCCCAGGTCCGGCAGCGGATGCCAGGCCTGGCGGATGCACGGCCCTGTGTAGGGGCCGCCGGTTTCCACGCGGCGCCCGTCCGGCAGGTGCATGGCGACGTTGGCGCCTTCGCGCGAATGCAGCGGCTTGCGCACCCAGCCGGGCTGCAGCGCGGCGCCGTCGTCGAAGGCGGCGGGCAGCAGGTTGGGGTGGCCGCGGTGCTTTTCCCACAGCAGGGGCAGGATGCCCTTGTTGCTGAGCACCGCCTTCCATGGCGGCTCGATCAGCTGCAGGCGCGAGCCGGGCAGATGGCGGCCGAACTCCTCGCGGAACAGATCCTCCAGCGGATACAGCTTGAACAGCGCGCCGATCGCGCGGTTGTCCAGGTCGGTGAAGCGCCCGTCCGCGCTGATGCCGATGTCTTCGATGGCGATCTCGCCGCTGTCGATGCCGGCCTGCAGCGCGCAGTCGCGCAGGTAGCCGACGGTGCCTTGATCCTCCGCCGACTCACGCAAGGCGGCGAACAGGAACGGCCGCGCGATGTCGCGCGCGATCGCGCCGAAGGCTTCGATCAGGGCTTCCTGGATGGAATTGAACTGGTCCGCGCCAGCGGGCAGGCCGTTGCGCGCGAGCTGGTTTTCCAGCCATTCCCACTGGAAGAACGCGGCCTCGAACAGCGAGGTCGGCGTGTCGTAGTTGAACTCGTACAGCTTGGCCGGGCCGCGGCCGTCGTAGGCGAAGTCCATGCGGCCGTAGAGATGCGGCTGGCGTTCGCGCCAGCTGCGCGCGATCCAGTCCCAGTACGGCTCGGGGATCGCCAGCCGGCGCAGCTGCTGCTCGCTGGCGACGATGCCGTCGACCAGGTCCAGCGCCATGGCGTGCAGTTCTTCGGTCGGCGCTTCGATGTCGTCTTCGATCTGGCGCAGCGAGAAGGCGTAGTAGGCCGACTCGTCCCAGTACGGCTCGCCGTCGATGGTGTGGAAGACGAAGCCGCAGTCCTCGGCGCGAGCGCGCCAGTCCGGCCGCTCGCGGATGGCGATGCGGCGCATCAGCTGCCGGCCCGGCCGCGGAAGGAGGAACCGAAGCCGCCGCGGCTGACGGTGACGGCGCGGTCGGGCGTGGCGCTCACCGGCACCATCGCGCGCGAACCGCCGCTGTAGGCGCTGTAGCCGCCCGCGCCGCCGCCTGGGGTGGTGCGGCGGTCGTTCGGATCCGGCTGCTGCCACTGGCCGGCGCTGTTGCGGAAGGCAGGCCCGCCGGTGAAGCCCGGGGTGACGCTGCCGTTGCGCAGCATCTGCGAGACGAAGAAGCCGGCCATCATCGGCCCGAAGAAGGAATGGCCGCCGCTGTCGCGGCGTTCCTCGCAGCGGTCCCAGTCGTAGGTGGCCGCGCATTCCTGGCGGTTGGCGAAGCGTGGGCCGTTCTCGGCGGCGTCGGCCTTGGCCTTGGCGAAGGCCTGTTCGCAGGTGGCGCGGTCGCTGGTCTGCGCCACGCAGGCGTCCACCGAGGTGTACAGGCCCTCGCGGGTGGCCTCGTCGTCGCCGCAGGCGGTGAGGCAGAGCGGCACGCTGCTCATCAGCAGCAGGGCGGCGGTCCTTGAGCGTTTCATCCCGGCTTTCCCTTGGCGTCGGTCGCGGTAGCGAAGCGGCAAGCATGCCCGCGCCGGGGTGCGGAAGGAAGTTCCGCCCGGCAAGTTCTTTCGAGGGCGGGCGACATGGGGCGGTCACAATGCGACGGCGTTCATGACAGGGCGAAGTCCAGTCCCGACCTAGGGTTAGCCCCAGTAGGCGGCTCCCGGTGCGGGGTTCTCCAATAGCGGCTCCCCCGTTTTCTTCGTAAAGGCTTACGACCATGGCGATCCCGCGCGATCTCGGCATCCCCGCCTACACCCCGCCGCCGCCCCCGCCGCCGCCGCCGGAGAAGTACCGGGTGGAGCACGGCGACACGCTCGACGGCATCGCCAGGAAGTTCGGCACCAGCGTGGAAGCGCTGCAGCAGGCCAATCCGGCCGTTGCCGGCGGCCGCATCATGCCCGGCGACGTGCTGAAGATGCCTCCGGCGAACGCGCCGGCCGTGGCGGGCGTGCCGACGCCGGCGCCCACCCCGCAGCAGCAGGTGAACCGCGCGCTCAACAACTACAACGAGGCGGTGGCCGACAACCGCAGCGCGGACCTGCCCGGCCTGCAGGACAAGCTCGACCAGGCCGTCAACGACGAAGTGCAGGCGCGCCTGAAGGAGCCGGTGAACGACGGCCTCACCCCGCAGCAGCGCAAGCAATTGGGCGAACAGCCGCCGAGCCTGGCCGAGCGCGAAAAAGCCGCGCGTACCGACATCCTCGGCCGCTACCAGGGCGATGCCGCGATCCAGCACGCGGTGGACAAGCAGGAGGCCGACAGCCTGGTCGCCGCCAACGACCGCGCCGGCTACACCTCGCCGAAGGACAAGCTGTTGGCGCTGGACACCTCGCTGAAGAACGCCAGCTCCGACCAGGTGCGCAAGCTGGCCGAAGCGAACCCCGGCTTCGCCAGGACCGTGCAGGACGCTGCCAACTGGGCCGCCCAGCCATACAAGGAAGAGCAGCTCACCAACAGCAACCAGATCGAGCCTAAGGCCAGGCAGGCCGACGAATCCGCCGGCCGCTACGCCGAGCTGATGGCGGGCTTGAGTTCGCCCGCCGCGCGCGCCTCCATCGCCGCGCAGGGGCGCACGCAGATGGAGCAGCTCACGCATTTCGCGTTTCTGTACGACAACGAGCAGCGCCACTCCGGCAACATCCTCACCAGCCTGTCCACCGTGGTGGGCACGCTGCGGCGGAGCGATCCGGCCGCGGCGCAATCGCTGGCGGACGATCTCGCCGGCCAGCTGCCCGACCCGCGCATCGTCGCCGGCGGCATGCATACGCAGTCGATGCTTACCTCGATGGCGGCGCAGTCGGACGATCCGACCCTGGCGCTGAGCTTCGTCGACAAGGTCAGCCACGGCGGCTACGAGCGCATCACTGGCCCCTGGGTGGAGCAGACCAAGGCCGAACTGTTCAAGACGGTGGAGAACACGCATTACCGCGTGGACGGCGCGATCGACTCGTACGTCAAGCTCACCGGCGAGTTGAACAGCCTGATCGCCAAGGAAGGCAAGTCGATGACGGCCGACCAGCTGAAGGCGGCGATCGACAAGTACAAGCAGATGAAGGGCCCGGACTGGGAGAAGCAGGTGGCCGAGGCGCAGCAGCTGATCGCCGACGACGGCAAGCTGCTGCTCTCGCAGCAGACCGCGCTGGCGCAGTGGGCGGCCAATCATCCGGGCGACCAGAAGGCGGTGAACGACACCATCGGCAAGCTGCTCGGCAGCGACAACAACGCCGCCGCCATGCGCCTGGCCGTGCAGAACGACCCGACTATCCTCAAGGGCGAACCGGGCCAGGCCCTGCTCAACCAGTGGGCGCAGTACGGCAAGGTCGCCGACCAGGCCGGCCGCAAGCTGACCCAGGAGCTGGGCACCAACTACGTCAAGGGCCGCCTGGACGACCTGCGCGAGCAGCTGTCCAGGAGCAATGACGTGGCGACGCGCACCAAGGTGATCCAGCAGCTCGACGACCTGGGCAACAACAAGTCGCTGGCGGTGGTGCTGGGCCTGGATGGCGACAAGGTCGGCAGCCTGAAAGAAGCCACCGACGTGCTGAAGGGCAATCTTTCCGACTTCGATGCGCTGGCCAAGGATGCCAAGACGCCGGATGCGCTGAACGAGTCGTTGAAGTCGGGCCTCAAGGACACCGACGGCAAGCTCGGCAAGATCAAGGGCTTCGACAACGGCACGGCGGTCAGCACGCTGTTCCGCGCCTTCAGCGTCGGCGCCGCGGGCCTGAGCCTGGCCAATGCCTTCGACAAGGTCGGTACCGGCAAGACCGGCACCGAGGAACTGCGCAACGACATGTCCGCGCTGATCGGCGCCGCCGGCTTCAGCCAGAAGACCGCGGGCCTGGTGACCAGCGTGGGCTGGGCGCCGAAGGAAAGCCTGTGGGGCACGGTGGGCCAGCGCTCGGTGGATCACTGGGTGAACATCTTGTCCGGCGGCATCGACATCTGGAAATCGGTCGACGCCTTCGGCAAGGGCGACGGCACCGAGGGCGCGCTGTACGCCACCACCGGCGTGGGTTCGATCATGTGGGCCGCGGGCAATGCCGCGGTCGGCGGCGAGGGCATGCTCGGCGCGGCGCTGGCCGGCGGGGCGGGCTGGGGCAGCTGGGCCGGCCCGATCGGCATCGGCCTGGTCGCGCTGGGCACGGTGGGCCTGATCGCCTACCAGAGCAAGAAGGACAACGATGCCGCCGTGCCGGGCCGCGAGGCCTTCCTGCAGGGCCTGGGCTACAACCAGAGCGCCGCGCAGGCGCTGGGCGCCTGGCACAGCAAGGACGACCAGCCGGCCGCCAACATGCTGATGCGTTACGGCGAACTGCACGGCATGAATGCGCAGCAGACCATGGCCTGGTTCAACGGCCTGGGCGCCGACCAACAGAAGACCTTCGCCGGCGCGATGGTGTCCTCGCTCGATACGGTGGGCGGCGACCCGGCCAAGTTCCAGCGCACCGACCGCAACGACGGCAACTGGGACGACCTGGCGAACCACAACGGCCTGGTCGCCGGCAACGTCGATCATGGCCTGTTCGGCAGCGGCCCCGGCGTGCTGATGCGCGGCAGCATCATCGCGGGCAACCCGTTCCCGGTGAACAGCGAGGAGAAGCCGGCCTCGGCGCATCAGCTCGACGTGGTGCTGAAGAACGTGCTGGGTGTCGATCCGCCGCCGTATCACTGAAGCCCGGCGACAGCCGGGCGCCGCTCAGGCGCCCAGGCTGTCCGCCAGTTCGTGCAGGTCGTCGACGTGCTGGTCCCACCAGCGCGCTTCGCCCGCAAACGGGAACGCCGCGGGAAATGCCGGATCGTGCCAGCGCGCGGCGATCCAGCCGGCGTAGTGCAGCTGGCGCATCGCGCGCAGCGCGGGCACCAGGGCCAGTTCGATGCGGTCGAATTCGCGGAACTGCTCGTAGCCGGCGAGCAGTGCTTCCATGCCGGCGTCGTCGCTGGCGAGCATCCACAGATCCTGCACCGCGGGGCCCATGCGCGCATCGTCGAGGTCGACGAAGTGCGGGCCGCCATCGGTCCACAGCACGTTGCCCGGATGGCAGTCGCCGTGCAGGCGCAGCTGGCGCACGGGGCCGACGGCTTCCATGCGCAATGCCACTGCTTCGTCCACGCGCTGCGCGGCGACGCGGTAGCGCGACTGCACATGCGCCGGCAGCAGCGGCGAGGCCAGCACGGCCTGCATCGGCTGTTCGATCAACGTGGCGCGGTCGATGCGGCCGCGCTGCGCGAACGGCGCCCGCGCGCCGATCAGATGCATGCGCGCGATCAGCCGCCCCAGCCATTCGAGCTGGTCGGCCGATTCCAGCGACGGCGCGCGGCCGCCGCGGCGCGGCGTCAGCGCATAGCGGAAGCCGGCGTGATGCAGCAGCGTCCGTCCAGCGATGGTGAGCGGCGCGACCAGCGGCAGTTCCGCCTCAGCCAGTTCCTGCGCGAAGGCGTGCTCTTCGAGGATGGCCGCATCGCTCCAGCGCTGCGGGCGGTAGAACTTCGCGATGACCGGCTGCGCATCGTCGATGCCCACCTGCCACACGCGGTTTTCGTAGCTGTTGAGCGCGAGCAGGCGGCCGTCGGGATAGAGGCCGCAGGCGGCGACGGCATCGAGGACGTGGTCCGGGGTGAGGGTGGCGTAGGGGGCGTCTTGGGACATCCGGCGATTATCGCCGCCAAGCCGTAGGTTGGGGTGAGCCCAAGGCGAACCCCAACCTACGCCGCTATTTGAGGTTGACGACGCGCGACGGAATCACCGCCATCGTGATGCGCGAAATGCACACCAGCTCGCCGGCTTCGGTCTCGATGCGGATCTCCCACACCTGCGTGCTGCGTCCGATATGCACCTTGCGCGCGGTACCCACCACGATGCCGCTGCGCACGCCGCGGATGTGGTTGGCATTGATGTCCAGGCCCACCGCGGCCTCTTGAGCCGGGTCCAGGGTAAGCATCGCCGCCGTGCTGCCCAGGGTCTCGGCCAGTACCACCGAGGCGCCGCCGTGCAGCAGGCCGTAGGGCTGGTGGGTGCGACGGTCCACCGGCATGGTGCCCTGCAGCCAGTCGTCGCCGACCGCGGTGAAGCGGATCCCCAGCGCTTCCATCATGGTATCGGGGCTCCAGCCGTTGAGGCGGTCGAGGCTTGTGTCCTGCTTCCAGATGGCTGTCATGGTTGATACTCCGCGGTGAAGACCGCATTGTCGGTCGACCGCTGTCGCCGCGACAATCGATCCGTGTTCACCGTCACCCTCAAGCAGTCCGGCCGCCGCTTCCCGGTCGAGCCCGGCGAAACCGTGCTGGAAGCCGCGCAGCGCGCCGGCATCGCACTGCCGTATTCGTGCCGCGCGGGCGTCTGCGGCAGCTGCAAGGCCACCCTGCTGGAGGGGCGCTGCGAGTATCCGCGTAATCCTCCATTGGCCCTGAGCGGCACCTCGCCGGCCCAGCATGCGGTGCTGCTGTGCCAGGCGGTGCCGTGCGGCGACCTGGTGATCGCCGCGCGCGAAGTGACCTCGGTGGAAGACATCGCACGCCGCCGCCTGGACGTGGTGGTGGCGGAAAAAACCGCGCTGGCGCCGGACGTGGTCGGCCTGCGCCTGGAGCCCGCGCCCGGCGAGGCGCGGCTGAACTGGCTGCCGGGACAATACCTGGACGTGCTGCTGGAAGACGGGCGGCGCCGTCCGTTCTCCATCGCCAGCGGGCCGCGCGCGGACGGTTCGATCGAGATGCACGTGCGTCACGTGGCCGGCGGCGGCTTCACCTCGTGGGTGGCCGACGGTCTGCGCGTGGGCGACAGGCTGCGCATCGAGGCGCCGCTGGGCACCTTCGTGGCGCGCGAGGATTCGGAGCGGCCGATGGTGTTCATGGCCGGCGGCACCGGCTTCGCGCCGGTGAAGGCGATCGTGGAGCACTTCGTCGCACTCGGTACGCGCCGCCGGATCGAGATCTACTGGGGCGCGCGCAACGCCGCCGACCTGTACCTGATGGAGCTGGCGCGCGGCTGGGAACGCACGGCGCAT
Source organism: Dyella sp. SG609 (assembly GCF_012275375.1). Lineage (GTDB taxonomy): Bacteria > Pseudomonadota > Gammaproteobacteria > Xanthomonadales > Rhodanobacteraceae > Dyella_D > Dyella_D marensis. Next base: position 53,416 of record NZ_JAAZQJ010000011.1, read on the forward strand.
GCGCTGCGCTTCCATCCGGTGCTGTCCGACCCGGAACAGGCCGCCGCCAGCGGCCTGCGCATGGGCCTGGTGCACGAGGCGCTGCTGGAAGACCTGCCGGACCTGTCCGGCCACGACGTCTACATGAGCGGGCCGCCGGCGATGATCGATGCCGGCCGCAAGCTGTTCCTAGACGCCGGCCTGCCGGAAGAGCGGCTGTACTACGACTCCTTCGAGTACGCGCCGGACGTGCTGGCGCAGATCCTGGCCGGCCGCGCCGGCCTGGTCCACGCCTGAGCCAGACGAAAAAGCGCGCCCCGGGGCGCGCTTTCCGCATCGAACGAAGGCGGGGCGGGGCCTTACTTGCCGCCCTTGGCCACCGGCAACTGCGCCTGCTGCCAGGCCAGCACGCCGCCGCCCAGGGTGTAGACCTTGCCGAAACCGGCCTTGATCAGGCGCTGCGCGGCCTTGTCCGTGCTGCGGCCGTCCTTGTCCATCAGCACCACCGGCAGTTCCTTGGCCTTGGCCAGGTCCTTCTGCTCGGGGTCGAACTGGCTCATGGCCACGTGGCGGGCGCCGGGGACGTGGGCTTTCTCGAAGTCCGCATAGGCGGACAGGTCGATCAGCAGCGGGCTCTCGCGGTTGATCAGCAGGGTGAGCCCGGCCGGCGTCAGCTCCTTGTACTTGCGCAGCAGGCGCATGATTTCCAGCACGATGATCGCCACCAGCAGGATCACGAACAGCGCGGCGAGCGCCAGATGGTTGCCGATGAACTGGGGCAGTTTGTGCAGGAAATCGTTCATGCGAATGGGGTCCGCGCGGGCGGTGAGGGAGAGTCAGCCGACGATTATAGGGGGGAAAGCCCCTCTCCCGTCGGGAGAGGGGTTGGGGTGAGGGTTCGGGCGGAGCGAAGCGCCTCGCTTCGGCCGGACCCTCATCCGGCTGCCGCCACCTTCTCTCCCACGGGGACTACCTTCGGGTCGCCGGAGGAAGAAGGTTCAAGCTTGGGAATTGAGGGCAGGCTTATTGGGCTACCGTGATATCCGGCAACCCCGTCATCAGCCACCAATGGTTGGTTTCCGGGTCGTAATGCCAGATCTGCCGGTCGATCACCGTGCGCTCGGCCTGGGTGTTGTTGTTGACCATGCTGATGGCCACCACCTGGCGCACTTCGTTCTCGCCGCTGGGCGAGGGGCCGTTGCCGTCGTCGTAGCCGGTCACGCGGAACTGCTCGAAGCGCGACATCTGCAGCGGGGTCGGCGGGTGCTCGGCGCGCACCTTGGGGTCGACGAACTGCAGCGCATTGCCGAAATCGCCCCAGCGGACCACGCCGGCATAGGCATTGAGCGTATTGGTGAGGGACTGGTTGCGCTTGTCGGAGGCGCAGCCCGAAACCAGCAGGGTGAACAGCAGGACGGCAAGGACGAGCAGGCGGCGCATGGCGCATTCCCCCAAGAAAGACCCGCCCATTCTGCCGCAAGCGGCGGCTCGCCCGCTTCCTCAGTCCCGGCGTTTTGCGACGAAGCGCGCGCTCAGGGTGGCGGCGGGCTTGTCCGGCTGCTCGCCGGGCACCTGGCAGGCCACTTCGATGCGTGCGCGGCCGCGCGTGCGCAAGGTGTGGAAGAACGCGTCCCAGCTGGCGCCGTGGGCCAGGCGCGCCTCGCTGAGGAAGTCCTCCCACACCGGCGCCAGGTAATGCACGTTCGATTCGGCCACGAACACATCGCAGTCGAAGCCGCGGCGGCGCAGTTCCAGCTCCACCAGGCCCCAGCCGCTGAGCGTCATCAGGCTGACCAGGCTGCCGCCGAAGGCGCAGCCCTTGTCGTTGATGTTCGGCGGCAGCGGCGCGAGCACGGCCAGGTGCTCCTCGTCGTGGCTGTGCAGGCGCAGGTCCATGCTGTGCGCGAGGGGAATCGAGTCGCGGATGAAGGCGATCAGGTCCTGGGCGGACGAGGCGGTGATGCTCATACGAAAGATGCCGCGCGGGGAAACGGGGGATGGGGAGCCGCCAAGTCTAGCGTGGTCCCGGTGGCGCGGGATGGGCCGCAAGTCGCGTGGCGGCGCCGCAAGAACGCGCGCCACGCGCGGCCTCGGTACACTCCGGGTGTTTCCTCGTCAGGCAAGCCATGAGCCGAGCCAGCGCCCCTGTTCCCTGTTCGCTCGCCGGCCGCGCGGTGGTGATCACGCGGCCCGCCGGCACCGCTGCCGCGCTGGCGCGCCAGGTGCGCGCGCTCGGCGGCGAGCCGCTGTCACTGCCGGGCCTGTCGCTGCGCGGCGCCGAGGATGCGCGCGGTGCCACCGCGGCGCTGCGCGCGGCGCTGCGCGATGAAGTGCTGGTCTTCACCAGTCCCGCCGCGGTGCGCTTCGCCGCGCGGCTCGCGCCGCTGCGCACGCGTGCCACGGTGCTGGCGGTGGGCCAGGGCACGGCGCGCGCACTGCGCCGGCACGGCATCGCGGCGATCGCGCCACAGCGGCAGGACAGCGAAGGCCTGCTCGATCAGCCCGCGCTGCAGGATCTGCGCGGACGCCGCGTGGCCCTGATCGGCGCGCCCGGCGGCCGCGGCCTGCTGCGCGAACAATTCGCCGCGCGCGGCGCGCAACTGCGCGAACTGCATGTCTATCGCCGCGTGGCGCCGCGGCTGCTGCGCGGGCATGTCGACGCGGTGGCGGCGCTGCCGCGCTCGGCACGCGTATTGCTGTCGAGCGCCGAGGCGCTGGACAACCTGCGCGCCCTGTTGCCGCCCGCCGCCTGGAGCCGCCTGTGCGCCGCCACCGCCATCGCGAGCAGCGAACGGCTGGCCGCGGCGGCGCGGGCCGCGGGTTTCGCGCGCGTGCGCATCGCCGCGTCGGCCATGGCCGCGGATCTGCTGGCCGCCGCGGCGCGGCGCTAGTCCTCGGCGCGGAACGCACGCTTTTCACGCCCGTTTGATGCGAACCGGCGCACGCGGGCTGCTAGCATGGCGCGCATGAGCCAGGACAACGCCATGTCATCGAGCGGCGCGCCCGCGCCCGCCCCTTCCGCCGCGCCGCGCCGCGGCGGCACCGTCGCCCTTGCCACGCTGCTCGCGCTGGTCGCCCTCGGCGGCGCCGGCTACGTGGGCTGGCGCCAGTACGTGCAGGAAACCGGCGTACGCGGCGCCACGCAGACCGCCGCGGGACTGGAGACGCGCGTGGCCAACATGGAGCGCGCGCTCGAAGCGATGGAGAACGAGCGCGGCCTGCTGCGCCAGCGCCTGGGCGACGCCGACCAGGTCAACCGCTCGCTGCGCGAGGAGCTGCTCGGCCAGTCCGAGCGCACGCGCAATCTCGAAGACGCCGTCGCCAAGCTGTCGGACAAGACCTTGTCCGGCCACGACGGCATGCTGCTGGACGAAACCGAAACCCTGCTGCGCATGGGCAAGGAACGCTATGCGCTGTTCCACGACGCGCAGGGCGCCGCCGCGGCCTACGCGCTGGCCGACCAGACCCTCGCCGCGGTGAACGACGGCGCCTTCTCCGGCCTGCGCCAGAGCGTCGGCGCCGAACGCGAAGCGCTGGCCAGGAGCCAGCCGGCCGGCCAGGCCGCCGCGCTCGACGCGCTCATCGGGCTGCGCGCGGCTTCTGCCGCGTGGCCGCTCAAGCCGCTGGATCATGCCGAGGATGCCGCCGCCGCCGACACCGCATGGGCGCGCGTGCGCCGCTCGCTCGGCGACGTGATCCGCGTACAGCGCACCAACACCGCGCCGCTGGCCGTGGCCGATGCGCGCTTTGCGCGCGAACTGGTCGGGCTGGACCTGGCGCAGGCGCAGGCCGCGCTGCTGGCTTATGACGCCGAGGGCTACGCGGATGCGCTCAAGCGCGCCGACGCCAACCTCGCCGCGCAGTTCGACGTCAACGCAGCACCGGTGCAGCAGGCACGCGCGAAGCTGGCCGAGCTGCAGCACCAGCTGCCGGTGGTCGCGCCGGTGCAGCTGGGCGCCGCGCTCAACGAGCTGCGCAATCTGCGCGCGGTGCATGCGCTGCGTCCCGCCGCGGAAACGAAAGCGGAAGCGAAGCCCGAAGCCGGGGCCAGGCCATGAACCTGTGGCGCTGGATCCTGCTGCTGGTGGCCGTGGCCGCGGTCGCCGCGTTCGGCTGGCATTGGGTGGCCGCGGACCCTGGTTATGTGCTCGTGCAATTGCGCGGCTGGCAGGCGGAGATGTCGGTGGTCGCGGCCGTGGTCGCGCTGCTGGTCATCTGGGGCCTGCTCGGGCTGGCCTGGCGGCTGGCGCGCTGGCCGTTCGGCGCGCTGTCGCGCCGCCATCGCCGGATCAGCCGGCAGCGCCTGGGCGACGGCCTGGTCGCGCTGATGGAAGGCCGCCACGGCGACGCCGAGCGCGACCTCAACCGCGCCTCCCGCCTGGACAGCCTGCGCGGTCCCGCGCTGCTCGCCTCGGCGGAAGCGGCGTCGCGCCGCGGCGAACATGGCCGCGCGCTGGAGGCATTGGCCGAGGCCGGCCAGTCCTCGCCGCGCGCGGCGCGCGTGCTGCGCGCCCGCGTGCTGCGCCGCGACGGCAAGGCCGCCGAAGCGCTGGCGCTGCTGGCGCCTGAGGCCGACGCCGGCACGCTCAGCCCCGGCGGCTGGCGCGAGCTGGCCATCGCGGCGCTCGACACCGGCGATTTCCGCCGTGCCCGCGAGGCGCTGGAGCCGCTGCAGAAAAGCGGCGCGCTCGGCTCGAAGAATTACGCCGTGCTGGAAGGCCAGATCCTGTCCGCTTCGCTGCGCGCCGCGCCGGATGGCGCCGCGCTCAACCAGTTGTGGTCGCAGCTGCCGAAGTCGCAGCGCCGCGCGCCGGCCGCGATCGACGCCTATGCGCGCGCCGCGTCCGGCTTCGGCATGGCGCTGGCGGCGATGGACGAAGTGGAATCCGCGCTGCGCCGCGAATGGTCGCCGCTGCTGATCGAAACCTATGGCGTGCTGGGCGATGACAGCCTCGACGCGCGCCTGCGCCGCGCCGAAGGCTGGCTCGACACGCATCCGAACGATCCCTACCTGCTGCTCACCCTGGGCCGCATGTGCGTGCGGCTGAAGCTGTGGAGCAAGGCGCACGCGTACCTGGAGCGCTCGCTCGCGCTCAAGCCCACCGCCGAAGTGTGGGAAGCGCTGGGCGATGCCTATGCCGGCGAAGGCGACGACGCGCTGGCCAGGCAGTGCTACCGCAACGCGCTGGCGTTCCATCGCGGCGCCGCGGTGCTGCCGCTGCCGCAGGACAAGCTGCGCGGCCCGCGCCTGGACACGCGTCCGGTGGCGGTGGAAGAGCGCAGCGAACACGGCGTGCCGCGCCTGCCTCAATAAGGCGCCGTGGCGGCAAGGCAGGTTCAGCCCTTCGACACCGCCCAGGTAAGAAAGCCCGCGTTGACCGTGGTCAAGGTCAGCGCCAGCAGGAACAGCACGTCCGACACGCGCTCCAGCCGGTGATTGCGGCTGAGGCTGCGCGTGCGCAGCGCCCAGTACGAAAGCAGGCAGGCGAGCAGGTAGAGGATGGTGTTGAGCGCCAGCAGGTCGTTGCCGATCAGGTCGATGCGGCGCATCGAGACGGCCACGCGCAGGATGCCGATAACGGTAATGCACACGCCGACCATCGCGGCCGAGGCGGTGAAGATGTGGACGCAGATATCGTGGTCCAGCGGTTTCGTCTTGGGCGACCAGTTCATGGCGGCAGCTTGCGGGTGAGGACATGCTGGAGACCGGCGCTCCGCCGCCTCGGTTCGCGGACAGGTTCTTGCGTTCAGCTGGGGAAGGGAATCGGGAATAGGGAATAGAGAATCGGTGAAAGCAGGTGACCACGAGACTTGTGGCGACCCGCTCTTCCGATTCCCTATTCCCTATTCCCTATTCCCTATTCCCTATTCCCTATTCCCGATTCCCGATTCCCGATTCCCGATTCCCGATTCCCGACTCTCTGCCAAGCCGTCCGGGCCGGCTACAATTGCCCGATGGATGTCTCGCATTTGATCGACAAGCTCAATGACGCGCAGCGCGAAGCCGTCTGTGCGCAACCCGGGCACTATCTGGTGCTGGCCGGCGCGGGTTCCGGCAAGACCCGCGTCCTCACTCATCGCATCGGCTGGCTGACCCAGGTATTGCAGGTGCCGCCGTGGGCGATCCTGGCGGTGACCTTCACCAACAAGGCCGCGGGCGAAATGCGCGGGCGCCTGGATGCGCTGATCGGCGCCGGCACGCAAGGCCTCACCGTCGGCACCTTCCACGGCATCGCGCACCGCCTGTTGCGCCGGCACTGGCGCGAGGCGGGGTTGCCGGAAGGTTTCCAGATCCTCGACGCCGACGACCAGCAGCGCATCGTCAAGCGCGTGGTCGCGGGGCTGGGCCTGGACGAGGCCAAGTTCCCGCCGCGCCAGGCCACCTGGCAGATCAACAGCTGGAAGGACGAAGGCAAGCGGCCAGGCGGCATCGAGCATCGCGACCATCCGGTCACGCGCACCTTCGTGCAGATTTACCAGGCCTACGAAGAAGCCTGCCAGCGCGCCGGCCTGGTCGACTTCGCCGAGCTGCTGCTGCGCGCGCACGAGCTGTGGCTGAAGAACCCCGCGGTGCTGGAGCATTACCAGCAGCGCTGGCGCTACCTGCTGATCGACGAATTCCAGGACACCAACACGCTGCAGTACGCGTGGATCCGCGTGCTCGCCGGCAGCGCGGGCCAAGTATTCGTGGTGGGCGACGACGACCAGGCCATCTACGGCTGGCGCGGCGCCAAGGTGGAGAACGTGCAGCAGTTCCTGCGCGATTTTCCCGGCGCCAAGACCATCAAGCTGGAACAGAACTACCGCTCCACCTCCACCATCCTCAAGGCCGCCAACGCGGTGATCGCGCGCAATGGCAGCCGTCTCGGCAAGCAGCTGTGGACCGACGGCGAGGACGGCGAGCGCATCGCCGTGTATGCCGCGTACAACGAGCAGGACGAGGCGCGCTATGTGGTCGAGCGCATCCGCGAATACATCGCCGAGCATGGCGATGCGCGCGACTGCGCCATCCTGTATCGGTCAAATGCGCAGTCGCGCAACTTCGAGGAACAGCTGATCCAGCGCGACATCCCGTACCGCGTGTACGGCGGCCTGCGCTTCTTCGAGCGCGCGGAAATCAAGGATGCGCTGGCTTATCTGCGCCTGTCCGCCAACCGCCACGACGACGCGGCCTTCGAGCGCGCGGTGAACACGCCGCCGCGCGGCATCGGCGACCGCACGCTCGACGCGCTGCGCAAGCGCGCGCGCGGCGAAGGCACCTCGCTGTGGGAAGCGGCCTTGAACGAGCTGGCCGGCGGCCGCGAACTGGCCGGCCGCGCGAAGAACGCGGTGAAGGCCTTCCTGCAGATGATCGACGAGATGGCGCGCACGTTTAGTGGGGCGGGGAGCGGGGAACGGGGAACAGGGAACAGCGCGGGCGATACGGGTATGGGTGATAGCGCCCAGGTTCCCCGTTCCCCGTTCCCCGTTCCCTCGCTCGCTCTCTCAGAGCAGATGGAGCACGCCATCACCCATACCGGCCTGCGCGACTTCTACGAGAAGGACAGCCGCGGCAATGCCGAATCGCGGGTGGAGAACCTGGACGAGCTGGTCAACGTGGCCAGCCGTTTCGAACCGACCGCGGAAGATATCGAGGCGGGCCTGAGCGAACTGTCGGCGTTCCTCTCGCATGCGGCGCTGGAAGCCGGCGAAGGGCAGGGCGAATCCTGGGACGACTGCGTGCAGCTGATGACCCTGCATTCGGCCAAGGGCCTGGAGTTTCCGGTGGTGTTCCTGGTCGGCATGGAAGAGGGCCTGTTCCCCAGCCAGCGCTCGGTCGAGGACGAAGGGCGCCTGGAAGAAGAGCGCCGCCTGGCCTATGTCGGCATCACCCGTGCGCGCGAGCGGCTGGTGATCACCTATGCCGAATCGCGCCGCATGCACGGCGTGGAAATGCTGGCGCGCCCGTCGCGCTTCCTGGCCGAGGTACCGCCGGACCTGGTCGACGAAGTGCGCCCGCGCGTGCAGGTGACGCGGCCGCTGTATGCCGGCCGTTTCGCCGAATCGGCTTCGTCGTCGCTCCAGGAGGATCTGCCGGTGAAGCTCGGACAGCGCGTGAGCCATCCGAGCTTCGGCGAAGGCGTGGTGGTGAGCGCCGAGGGCAGCGGCGCGCATACGCGGCTGCAGATCAATTTCGAAGGGGCGGGGAGCAAGTGGCTGGTGGCGGCGTACGCCAACCTGACCCCTTTGTAGAAGCGCCGGCGTAGGTTGGGGTGAGCGCAGCGAACCCCAACGTGGCGTTTGCGTGGCGGTGACGTTGGGGTTCGCTGCGCTCACCCCAACCTACGCCTGGCGTTTTTGCTTCAGCCCTTGCGCACGAAGCCGCCGATGGCGAGCAATGCACCGACTACGATGCCGGCAATCCCCATCCACGTCGGCACCGCCTTGTCATGCGTCGCGGTGATCTTCGCCGAGCCCAGCTGCACCAGCGTGTCGGTCTGCTGGTAAAAGGCCTGTCCGGCCAGCACCCAGATGCCGGCGGCGACCAGGATCAGTCCAAGAACGATCAGTACAGCGCGCATGCGGGAACTCCTTTCGACACGGTGCGCCGATCATAGGCGGCCCACCGTGAACGCAAAAGACGCCCCGCTCAGGCCAGCCGGGCGAACAGCAGACCGTGCGGCGGCAGGCGCAGTTCGCCGCCTTCCAGCGTGCCCTCGGCCAGCCCATGGCCGCCGATGCGCTCGCCGGCCGCCGGCAGCGCTATCGTCACGGGCGACGGACTGAGATTGAAGGCCGCCAGCACCGTCTGCCCCGCGTGCGTGCGGGTAAAGGCCAGCACCGGCTCGGGCGCGTCGAGGAAACGGATATCGCCCCAGCGCAGTTCCGCCTGCGCATGCCGCCACTGCATGAAGCCGCGGAAGCCGTGCAGGGCGGAGGCGGGATCGAGCTCCTGTCGCGACACCGCCAAGGCGCGATGAGCGGCGGGCACCGGCAGCCACGGCGCGCCGCTGCTGAAACCCGCGTTCGCCGTTTCGTCCCAGGGCATCGGCGTGCGGCAGCCGTCGCGGCCCTTGAAGGTAGGCCAGAAGGTGATGCCGTAGGGGTCCTGCAAGGCTTCGTACGGAACCTCGGCTTCGGTCAGCGCCAGTTCCTCGCCCTGGTACACGCATACCGAGCCGCGCAGCGAACACACCATCGCGGTGAGCAGGTTGGCCAGGCGCACCGACGCATCGCCGTTACCCCAGCGACTGAGCACGCGCTCCACGTCGTGATTGGAGATGGCCCAGCACGGCCAGCCTTCCGTCATCTGCGTTTCGAGCTGCTCCACCGTGCCGCGGATATGCGCCGCGCTGAAATCGTCGGTGAGCAGTTCGAAGCTGTAGCCCATGTGCAGGCGATGGCCGCTGGTGTATTCGGCCATGGTGGCGAGCGAGTCTTCCGAGGAGATCTCGCCCAGCGCCGCAGCACCGGGATAGCGATCGAGCAAGCCGCGCAGCTCTTCGAGAAACGCGAGGTTCTCCGGCTGCGTGTTGTTGTAGTAGTGATACTGGAAAGCGTAGGGGTTGTCCGGACTGAAGCCGCGGCCCACGCGCATCGCCTGCGGCTTGGGCGGGTTGTCGCGCAGCTGGCGGTCGTGGAAGCAGAAGTTGATCGCGTCCAGGCGCAGCCCGTCCACGCCCTTGTCCAGCCAGAACCGCACGTTGTCCAGCACCGCGCGCTGCACGTCCGGGTGATGGAAGTTGAGATCCGGCTGCGAGGTCAGGAAGTTGTGCAGGTAGTACTGCCCGCGCCGCGGCTCCCACTGCCAGGCCACGCCGCCGAACAGCGACATCCAGTTGTTGGGAGGACTGCCGTCGTCCTTCGCGTCGGCCCACACGTACCAGTCCGCCTTGGCGTTGTCGCGGCTGGCGCGGCTTTCCTTGAACCATTCGTGCTGGTCCGAGGTGTGGCTGAGCACCTGGTCGATCATCACTTTCAGGCCCAGCGCATGCGCTTTCGCCAGCAGGCGGTCGAAGTCCTCGATGCTGCCGAACAGCGGATCCACCGCGCGGTAGTCGGCGATGTCGTAGCCGAAGTCGGCCATCGGGGAACGGAAGAACGGCGCGATCCAGATCGCGTCTACGCCTAAGCCCGCGATGTAGTCCAGGCGGTCGACGATGCCGGGCAGGTCGCCCACGCCGTCGCCGTCGGTATCCAGGAAGCTGCGCGGGTAGATCTGGTAGATGACGGCTCCGCGCCACCAGGGTGTTTCACTCATGTCCCGTAATCCCGAGGCTTTTCGCGCACGCGGCGGCAAGGCGGCGTGCAGGTTGCGGGGCAGCTTAAAGGCAGGCCACGGCGGCAACGGGTTTCATGCATACGTATTCAGGAAACGAGGATTTTGCAGCGCAGCACCATGCGTGCGGCATCTGCGCGGCCTGTGCGCGGACGTGGCTTGGATCGTGGCAAGTAGCGCCAGGCGCGGCATCGGTCGCAGGGGAAGCAGCGCCGGATGCAGGTGATCCGCAACGGCCGCGCCATCGGGTTTTTGTCATGAGTGCACAAAAAAACCCCCGCATGAATACGTATGCATAACTGCATCCCCTCCGGAAAGCCGGTCCTACCATGGCCGCCACGTGAAAACGCGATTCACAAGACAAGCCGGCCGCAGCACCCGCGCGAGCCTGCATTCGTAGTGACGATTCAAGCCCTGGGGAGGGGACAAGGTGATCCTGAAACGCAACGTATTGGCCATGGCGCTGGCGTCGGCCGGCTTGTGCTTCACCGTCGGCATCCAGGCGGCTCCGGCCGGCACCGATAACGGTGCGCCCGCCGCCACGCAGCCCGCCGCATCCGCATCTGCCCAGGACGCGCCGCAGTCGAGCGCCGCGCAGACGTCCGAGCCGCAGGACGGCCGCAAGAAGAGCAACGAAGAGCAGCTCGCCAAGAGCCTCGCCGGCATCACCGTGACCGGCTACAGCAACAGCGTGCAGAAGTCGATCGACTACCAGCGCTACGCCGACACCATCCAGAACGTGATCACCTCGGCCGACATCGGCGGCCTGCCCGACCAGTCGATCGCCGACGCGCTGACCCGCCTGCCGGGCGTCTCGGCCGAGCGCATCGCCGGCCAGGCCTCGCAGGTGAATATCCGCGGCCTGTCGGGCAACTTCATCCAGACCACGCTCAATGGCCGCGAGCAGCCGTCCACCAGCGGCAGCAACTACATCCAGTTCGACCAGTACCCATCCGAACTGATCAACATGGCCACGGTGTACAAGTCGACCCAGGCCTCGCTGATCACCGGCGGCGTGGGCGGCACCATCGGCATGCAGACGGCCAACCCGCTGGAAGCGCCGAAGGAGCAGAACCTCAATATCGATGCGCGCGGCAGCTATAACGATCGCGCCAACGACGTGGCCGGCGCCAGCGCCAAGGGCTATCGCATCAGCGCGGCCTACCAGGGCAAGTTCCTCGACAATACGCTGGGCGTCGGCCTGGGCGTGGCGCAGATGTACCAGCCGCATGTGTCCGAGCAGTTCGTGGGCGAAGCTTCGGACGGCAGCAAGTACACGCTGGCCGACGGCCGCCAGGCCTACCTGACGCAGGGCCTGCAGCTGCAGCAGAACGGCGGCAACGAGCGCCGCACCGGCGAGGTCGCCACCATCGTGTGGAAGCCCACCGACGAGCTCACCGTCAGCGGCGACGCGTTCTACTCGAAGTTCAAGAACACCTCGTTCGGCTACGGCTTCCGCACGCAGAACATCTACCAGAGCGGCGCCACCGTCACCAATGCGGTGCTTGGCCCCTACGGCACGATGACCGGCGGCACCGTGACCGGCAGCGGCGGCAACCAGCAGTTCTCCAACGAGACCACCGCGGACAACTACACGACCAAAACCAGCGTGTTCTCCAGCGGCCTGAACCTGAAGTGGAACCACGGCAACTGGCACGTGGATTCGGACGTGTCGCTGTCGCGCGCTTCCAGCAATCAGATCAATGTCGACACCACCGCCGATCCGTACGTGGGCCTGGGCACCTCCAGCCCGACGCTGGCGGCGCAGTCGGTGACCTACCAGCTGCGTGGCCGGCAGATCGGCAGCGTGTCGTACGGCAATCCGGGCCAATATACCGACCTGAGCACGCTGGGCCTGTCGCGCTACGGCGTGTATCCCTACATCTATCACGACAAGATGAAGGCGTTCCGCACCGACGTGAAGTACGACCTGCCCAACAGCTCGTTCCTGTCGGCGATCGAATTCGGCTTCTACGCGAACAACCACAACTACAACGCCGACCGCGAGGTCTATGTGTACGGCTCGGAGTGGGGCACCGACCAGAGCAAGGGCGTGCCGCTGACCATTCCGGCCGGCGCGGCCAAGCTGACCTGTTGGAAGGGCGACTTCTCCCGCTTCCCCTGCTTCATGCAGCTCAACGGCCCGGCGATCCTTGCCGCCCACGGCATCACCGCCAACCCGGTGAAGAACATCACCGACCAGAGCTGGTCGATGATCCAGAGCGGCCAGGTCGACGAGCAGACGCGCGACCTGTACTTCATGGCCGACATCGCCACGCAGCTGTTCGATCATGACCTGACCGGCAACATCGGCGTGCGCTATTCGCACCAGAACCAGAACAGCTACGGCCTGCAGCAGGTCGGCAACGGCGCCGGCGTGCCGATCACGGACGGCAACGGCAACACCAGCCTCGACTACGCGCCGCTCACCGTCGGCAAGAAGTACTCCGACTGGCTGCCGTCGATGAACCTGATCTATCACTTCACCGACAGCGACCAGGGCCGTTTCTCCGCCGGCAAGGTGCTGGCGCGCCCGCCGATCAACCAGATGATGGCCGGCTCCGGCTCGTGGGTGGACAACGGCCACTACAACGTCTGGGGCGGCACCAGTCCGAAGCTGGACCCGCTGCGCGCCACGCAGTACGACGCCACCTTCGAGCATTACTTCGACGATTCCACCGGCGTGATCAGCGGCGGCGTGTTCTTCAAGAAGATCAAGTCGTTCATCCAGGCCGTCACCTACAACAACTTCGACTTCGCCTCGGCCGGCATCCCGGTGCCGATCGACCCGGCCACCCAGAAGCCCTACCTCAACGGCCAGTACCAGACGGCCTACAACGCCAAGGGCGGCATCGTGCGCGGCGTGGAAGCGTCCTTCTCCAAGACCGGCTTCCTGCCGGGCGTGTGGAAGGGCCTGGGCGTGCAGGCCAATGTGGCCTACACCGACAGCTCGGTCAGCAATCCGACCACGCTGGGCGGCGCCACTTCGTACATCGGCCTGCCTGGCCTGTCCAAGCGCGTGGCCAGCCTGGCGGTGTTCTACGACAACGGTCCGTTCTCGGCCCGCCTGTCCGGCAACTACCGCTCGAAGTTCGCCTCCGATACGCAGATGTCGGTGACCAACCAGATGGTGACCTTCGCCTCGGAGACGGTGTACGACTTCCAGGCTTCGTACGACGTCAACAAGCAGTGGCGCGTCGTGTACCAGATGCTCAACATCAGCGACCAGCCGACCAAGACCTACTTCGGTTCGGATCCGTCGCAGACGGGCACCATCCAGTACTTCGGGCGTACCAGCTATCTGGGCGTGGAGTTCAAGCTGTAAGCAACGATAAGGAGAGTGTGGCGTCCATTGCGCACACTCTCCGAGTGATTCCCTTCTCCCGCTGGGAGAAGGTGCCGGCAGGCGGATGAGGGTGCGGCGAAGCCTCAACGTTGCGCGCTGGCCGAACCCTCACCCGCCTGCCGGCACCCTCTCCCGACGGGAGAGGGATTCCCTAGCCAGGGCGTAGAGGCTCGGCCTGGCGTACTGATTGGAGCAAGTCATGCCGCTGTTTCGCGCATTAAGCCGTTTGACCGCCGCTTTCGTTCTGGCTCTTGGCGTCGCTCACGCCGCCGACTCCACCCCGCCCGCCGCCGCCCCCTCCGCTCCGAAAAGCCAAGGCTCCGGCGTCTGGTACGAGATCTTCGTGCGCGCCTGGTACGACACCAACGGCGACGGCATCGGCGATCTCAACGGCGTCACCGCCAAGCTCGACTATCTGCAGTCGCTGGGCGTCAGCGGCATCTGGCTGATGCCGATCAACCCCTCGCCCAGCTATCACGGCTACGACGTTACCGACTACGAAGGCATCAACCCGCAGTACGGCAGCATGGCCGACTTCGAGCGGCTGGTGAGCGAGGCGCACAAGCGCGGCATCGAGGTGATCCTGGACCTGGTGATCAACCACACCAGCGACCAGCACCCGTGGTTCAAGTCCGCGCTGGATCCGAACAGCGAATACCGCCGCTGGTATACCTGGGCCGGCAAGGGCACCGACCTGAAAGCGATCAGCGCGGTGCTGAGCCCCGCCTGGCATGCCAACGGCAAGCAGCACTACCTGGGCGACTTCACCGGCGCCATGCCCGACCTCAACTACGACGAGCCGGCGGTGCGCCGCGAGATGATCGCGATCGGCAAGTTCTGGCTGGACAAGGGCGCGGACGGTTTCCGCCTGGATGCCGCGCGGCATATCTACGACGACCTCAAGAGCGACAACGGCAAGCCGGAACCGATCCGCAAGAACGCGCAGTGGTGGAGCGAATTCCGCCAGGGACTGCGGCAGACGCATCCGGGCGTGTACCTGGTCGGCGAAGTATCGGCGACGGTGCCCGGCGAACTGGCGCCATATCTGCCGGCGCTGGGTTCAGTCTTCGATTTCCCGCTGGCCGCGCAGATGATCGCCAGTGCGGGACAGGAACGGGCCGGCAAGCTGCCCGCGCTGCTGACCGACACCTACGCCGCGTTCCATGCGGCGGCCGGCGACGACTACGCCGATGCGCCATTCCTCTCCAATCACGACCAGGTGCGCGTGCTGAGCCAGCTCGACGGCAACCAGCAGCACATGCGCACGGCGGCGGCGCTGCTGCTGACGCTGCCTGGCCGGCCGTACATCTACTACGGCGAAGAGCTGGGCATGCTCGGCCGCAAGCCGGACGAGAACCTGCGCGAGCCGATGCGCTGGCAGCGAACGCCGGGGGCGCCGGGGGACAGCCGCTGGAAGGCCTATAGCGCGAAGCAGGGCGGCGACGTGTCGGTGCAGGCCGAGCAGGATCAGCCCGATTCGCTGCTCAATCTGTATCGCACGCTGATCCATTGGCGCGTGGAAGTGCCGGCGCTGCGCGACGGCGGCCTGCGCGTGGTCGCCACCGGCAACCCGGCGCTGGTGGCTTATGAGCGCGCCACCGCGGACAGCCGCGCGCTGGTGGTGCACAACCTGTCGGGCAAAGCCGTGAGCTTCAAGCTCGATGCGGACAGCGCGAAGGCGTTCTCCGCGATCCGCCTGCATACGGCGCCGGGCGCGACGCTGGCGAACGGCCAACTTTCGCTGCCGGCCTATGCGACGGTGGTGTTGCAGTGAGCTTGCGCCGAAGTGCTGTGGTTTTCGCTTTGCTCGGAGCGTTCGCGATGACGGCGGCGGCGGAACCCACGGACGCGGCAGGACAGCCGCTGGCGCCGGCTTCGCTGCAGCTGGCGCAAGGCTCCGTGACCGTGCATTACCTCGCGCCCGATATCGCCAGGATTGCCTTCCTGCCGAACGATGGCGCCAAGCCCACGCCCACGCTGGTGATCGATCCAGCACTCGACGACAAGGCGCCGGCCGGCAGCGATGCCAGCCGGGCCGCGCACTGGGTGCTGCGCGATGGCGCCCTGGTGGCGCTGCGCGATGGCCATGAGCTGCTCAGCGTCGATCTCGCCGCGCTGGGCCGCGGCGAAGTGCAGGCGCGCCATGCCGCGGCCGATCCGTTGTACGGCATCCGCGGCTATGGCGCGTTCGAGCGCGCGGACGGCGGCCTGCAGCGTGCCGGCAAGCAGGTGGCCAAGGCGGGCGAGCAGGGCTTTGCCGGCGCCCCGTTCGTGTGGAGCACGGCCGGTTACGGCCTGCTGGCGGATGCGGAAGGTGCGAACTTCGCGCTCGACGGCGGGGAGCTTCGCGTACGTGGCCGCAAACAGCAGCCGATCCGCACGGTCTACGTGTTCCTTGGCCAACCTAAGGCCTTGTTCGCCGCGCTGGCGCGGGTGAGCGGACCTTCGCCGCTGTTTCCGAAATGGGCGATGGGCTTTACCAACAGCCAGTGGGGCATCGACCAGCAGGAGCTGCTGCAGCTGGTGGATACGTATCGCGACAGGCACATCCCGCTCGACAACTTCACCCTGGACTTCGACTGGAAGGCCTGGGGCGCGGATCAGTACGGCGAGTTCCGCTGGAATCCCGACAAGTTTCCCGGCGGCGCCGACGGCAGCCTGAAGACGGCGCTCGAGGCGAAGGGCATGCACCTGACCGGCATCATGAAGCCGCGCCTGCATGTGGATACGGCCGAAGGCCGCTATGCCACCGAGCACGGCCTGTGGTCGGCGAAGAGCAAGCCGGCGCCGGATTATTTCTCGCACAAGACCGTGCGCGACCTGGACTTCGACCAGCCCGCGGCGCGCACCTGGTTCTTCAACGACACCTTGAAGCACGCCTTCGATACCGGCATGGCCGGCTGGTGGAACGACGAGGCGGACACGCTGGACAGCGACACGCAGTTCCTCAACATGCAGCGCGCGCTGTACGACGGCCAGCGCGCCTACAGCCGGCAGCGCGTGTGGTCGATCAACCGCAACTTCTATCTCGGCGCGCAGCGCTACGCCTATGGGCTGTGGTCCGGCGATATCGCCACCGGCTTCGCCAGCATGAAGGCGCAGCGCCAGCGCATGCTCAGCGCGATCAATGCGGGCGCCATGCAATGGGGCATGGACGGCGGCGGTTTCCAGAAAAGCGGCAAGCAGGCCGATCCGGTAACGGGCGGGCTGACGCCGGAGAACTACGCGCGCTGGATCCAGTTCGGCGCGTTCACGCCGATCTTCCGCGTGCATGGCGAGCTGGGCATCAAGCGCCAGCCCTGGGTCTACGGGCCGGTGGCGGAGCGGGCCGCGGCCGCGGCGATCCGCCTGCGCTATGCGCTGCTGCCCTATATCTACAGCTACGAATACCAGCGCCGCGTTACCGGCGTCGGCCTGGTGCGGCCGCTGCTGTTCGGCTGGCCGGACGATGCGAACGTGCGTGAGGACGTGGACGCGTGGATGTTCGGCGACTATCTGCTGGCCTCGCCGGTGGTGGAGCAGGGCCAGGCATCGAAGGACATCTATCTGCCGGCCGGGCGCTGGTTCGACTACGCCAGCGGCAAGGCCTGTGACGGCGGGCAGAAGATCCATTACGCACTCGATGCGAAGACCTGGTCGGACCTGCCGCTGTTCGTGCGCGAGGGCGCCATCGTGCCGATGCAGGCACCGCAGGATTACGTGGGGCAGCAGCCGCTGCGCGAAGTGGAGCTGGAGGTGTTTCCTTCCGCGCAGCGCACCAGCTTTCCCTACTACGACGATGACGGCGCCACCTATGCCTACGAGCAGGGCGAATACTTCCTGCAGACGCTGGCGGTGCAGCGTGCGGATCGAGGCGTGAGCTTCGAAACCGCCGCGCCGGAAGGAAGCTTCAAGCCCGCGCTGGGCTGGTACGTGGTGAAGGTGCATGGCATCGCCGCCGCCGCGGTGAGCGAAGACGGCCAGCCTTTGCGCGACCTGGGCAGCGAAGCCGCGCTGCGCAAGCACGACGGCGCGGGCTGGGCCCAAGGCAGCGACCGCTTCGGTCCGGTGACCTGGGTGCGCGTGCCGGCGGGGCAGGTCGCGCATATCGCGTTGCGATGAATGCGGCGCAGGTTGGGGTGAGCCGCAGGCGAACCCCAACGCAACGCCACGTTGGGGTTCGCCTGCGGCTCACCCCAACCTACGTCGTGCGGCGCGCGCTGGAGTTCAAGTGAAAGGGGGTTGTTCCATCCACCGATGAGAGGGGCAACATGATGCGTTCGATCGTAGCGATGCACCGTTCCGCACGCGGCCTTGCGCTGTCCGCCCTGGCCAGCGCCATCCTCGCGCTGCCCATGGCAGCGCAGGCGGCCAGCAACGACAACAATGTCGAATGGGCCGGCCTGTTCCACGACCAGGGTCCGCTGTTTATCGACCACCCCGAGCCGACGGCCGCGCAGACCGTCACGCTCAGCTTCCGCACCTACAAGGGCGACATCACCAGCGCCAACATCAAGTACTACGACAGCGCGGACGGCGCCTTCCACTGGGTGGCGATGCACTGGGCATCGAACGATGCCACCGGCACCTTCGACTACTGGCAAGGCACCGTGCCGGCCAGCTCGTCCGAGAAGTACTACCGCTTCCAGCTCAACGACGGCAGTTCCACCGCCTGGTACAACGCGGCCGGCACCAGCAGCAGCGAGCCATCCTCCGGCGACTTCTATCTGATCCCGGGCTTCAAGACGCCGGACTGGATGAAGAACGGCGTGATCTACCAGATCTTCCCGGACCGCTTCTACAACGGCGACACCAGCAACGACGTGCAGACCGGCCAGTACACCTACGGCGGGCAGTCCACGCAGAAAGTGGCCTGGGGCGGCAGCGTGTTCGCCACCGGCAGCGGCTCCAACAACCTGGTGTTCTTCGGCGGCGACCTGGCCGGTGTGGACCAGAAGCTGGGCTATATCAAGCAGACGCTGGGCGCGAACATCGTCTATCTCAACCCGGTGTTCACCTCGCCCACCAATCACAAGTACGACACCGAGGACTACTACCACGTCGATCCGGCCTTCGGCAGCAACACCACCTTGCAGACGCTGATCGCCGACGTGCACTCCAGCAGCAACGGCCCGAAGGGCTATGTGATGCTCGACGGCGTGTTCAACCACACCGGCGATACCAGCCAGTGGTTCGACCGCTACAACTGGTGGAGCACGCAGGGTGCATACGAATCGACGTCGAGCCAGTGGTATGGCTATTACACGTTCCAGCAGTGGCCGAACACCTATTCCAGCTTCTATGGCTACTCGACCATGCCCAAGCTGGATTACGCTGCCAGCGGGTCGGCGGTGCGCAACCAGATCTATGGCAGCTCGACCTCGGTGGTGAAGACCTGGCTCGCTTCGCCCTACGGCATCGACGGCTGGCGCCTGGATGCGCCGCAGTACATCGACGCCGGCGGCAACAACGGCAGCGACGCCACCAACCACCAGATCATGGCCGAACTGCGCACGGCGGTGAAATCGGTGAATGCGAACGCCGAGATCCTGGGCGAGTTCTGGGGCAATGCCAACCCGTGGACCGGCAACGGCAAGGAATGGGACAGCGCACTCAACTACGACGGCTTCACGCAGCCGGTATCGGAGTGGATCACCGGCCAGGATTACAGCGGCAATGCCGCCAGCATTCCGTCGAGCCAGTTCGACAGCTGGCTGCACGGCACGCGCGCCAATTATCCCGGCAACGTGCAGCAGACCATGGCCAACTTCCTCAGCAGCCACGATATCCAGCGCTTCGGCCAGCGCGCCGGCGGCGATATCTGGAAAACCTATCTGGCGCTGATCTTCCAGATGACCTACGTGGGCACGCCGACGATCTACTATGGCGACGAGTACGGCATGCAGGGCGGCAACGATCCGGACAACCGCCGCACCTTCGATTGGACGCAAGGCACGACGACCAATGCGGCGGTGGCGCTGACGCAGAAGCTGATCGCCATCCGCAACCAGTACGCGGCGCTGCGCACGGGGTCGTTCATGAGCCTGCTTACGGACGACGGCAACAAGCTTTATGCCTACGGCCGCTTCGATGCCAGCCATCGCATCGCGGTGGCGCTTAACAATGACAGCAGCGCCCATTCGGTCACCGTTCCGGTTTGGCAGCTCAGCATGGCGAACGGCAGCGCCGTCACCGACCTGCTGAGCGGCAACACGTACACGGTGAGCGGCGGCAACGTAGTGGTGTCCGTCAATGGACACTACGGCGCGATCCTCGTGCAATGACCAGAGGCAGATGACGATGCAGAGCAAGCGCAAGGTGTTCGCGTGCTGACGGTGGCACTCCTGGCCGGCATGCTCGCCGCCGGCCCGGGAGCGGCGGACAGCTGGCGCGACAAGCTGGACTGGCAGGACAAGGAGGCGGTCGTCACGACCGCCTCCGACGGCAGCTACATGCTGCACGGCCCGTTCGGCCAGCGCCGCATCGGCGCACAGAAGCTGGTTTCGCACACTGCCAGTCCGCTGTTCGACGGCCTGTTCGCGATGGCGCAGGACGATCTGCGGCTGGATTCGGTGCAGGCGATCCGCGACGACGCCTTCGACCACGGCCAGGCGATTCCCTGCGCTTGCTTCGAGACCGGCGAGAAGTGGCATTACGTGTGGACGCGCGATCTCTCGTACGCGGTGGATATGTCGCTGTGGCGGCTGGATCCGCAGCGCGCGAAAGCTTCGTTGCGTTTCAAGCTTTCCGACGTGCGCGCGCCAGGCGTGCCGAACGGGCTGTATGCGATGCAGGACACCGGTTCCGGCGGCAGCTGGCCGATCAGCACGGACCGCGTGGTGTGGTTCCTCGGCGCGCGGCATCTGCTGGACGATGCGGCCTTCGCCGACGAAACCTGGCGCGCGCTGCTGGATACGCTGGCGCAGGACCGGCGCTATGCGTTCGATGAATCGTTCGGGCTGTATCGCGGCGAGACGTCCTTTCTCGACTGGCGCGAGCAGACCTATCCGGAGTGGACGAAGAATAACGTGGCCTTTATCGGCCAGTCGTTCTCGCTGTCCACCAATGTGCTGCACTACGAAGCGCTGCGCCTGGCGGCGAAGCTCGCACCGCGGCGCGGCGAATCGGCCGCCGCGTACGAAACCCAGGCGGACGCCTTGAAGCAGGCGATCAATGCGCACTTCTGGCGTGCCGATCGCCGCATGTACATGAGCTACATCGGCGGCGCGGATCATCCGGTGCCGTACGAAGCCTACGATCTGCTGGGTCTTTCGCTGGCGATCACCAGCGGCGTGGCGGACCCCGTGCGTGCGCGCGAGGCGCTGGCTGCCTATCCAACCTGGGAGGCCGGCAGCCCGGTGATCTGGCCGGAGCGCAAGGACCAGCCGATCTATCACAACCGCGCGATCTGGCCCTTCGTCAGCGAGTACGCGCTGCGCGCGGCGCGCCTGGTGAACGATCCGGCGCGCATCGAGCACGAGCTGCGCTCGCTGATGCGTGGTGCGGCGCTGGCCGGATCGAACATGGAAAACTTCGAGCTGGCCACGCAGTCGGTGCACGTCGACGAAGGCCCGCTCAGCGGGCCGGTGGTCGATTCGCCGCGGCAGCTGTGGTCGGTGGGCGCGTATCTGGACATGGTGATCCAGGGCGTGTTCGGCCTGGGCGAGGACGGCAAGGTCACGCCGAAGCTGCCAGTGGCGCTGGTGCCGCTGCTGTTCGGCGACGGGCAGCGCATCAGCCTGGATCTCGGCGGCCGGCGCATCGTGCTGGTGCGGCCCGCGGCGCTGGACGGCAACCTGCTGGTGGCTGGCGGCGAAAAGCGCGAGGGCAACAGCATCGAGGTGGCGCTCAAGGCGATACGCGTGGATGCGCCAGCCTTGCGGCGGGATGCGCCGCTGTATGCGCCTGCCACGCCCGCCGCGCCCAAGGTCACGGCCGATGGCAAGCAATGGCGTATCCAGGCGGATGGCGACCTGGTGCTGTACGTCAACGGCGAGCGGCGCGGCGCCGTGCGCGACGTCACGCTGGAGCGCACGGCTGCGCAGCAGTGCCTCAGCCTGACGCGGGTGGATGGGCACGGCATCGAATCGCTGCACAGCGCCACCGTCTGCAAGGGCGCGGAAGCACGCATCGGCGGCGCCTGGCCGCGCACGTGGACGGCGCCTGCGAGCGGCCGCTTCCAGCTGTCGCTCGACTACGCCAACGACCATGGCCCGATCAACACCGGCATCACCGCCGCCGTGCAGGTCGCCACCGTCAGTTGCGAAGGCGCCCAGGCCCAGCCGGTGGTGCTGGTGCTGCCGCACAGCGCAGGCAGGCAGCGTTCCACCACCGGCGGTTTCGAGGCCAGGCAGGGCCAGCATTGCAGCGTGGAGCTGGCGCCGGGCTTCAACATGTCGTACCTGAGCCACTTCGCCCATTACACCGGCGGGCAGGGCGGCGATGGCGGACCGCTGAACCGGGCCGAGGTCGGCGATATGCTGATCGCTCCTCTGGCGCCCGGAAGCACTGCCCCATGACGAGCAGCCCCACGACGAGCAGAACGAATGCAAAACCCGCGTTGTCGTTCTGGCAGATCTGGAACATGTGCTTCGGCTTTCTCGGCATCCAGTTCGGTTTCGCGCTGCAGAACGCCAACGTCAGCCGCATCTTCCAGACGCTGGGCGCGGACGTGGGCGACATCCCCATGCTGTGGGTGGCGGCACCGCTGTCGGGGCTGATCGTGCAGCCGATCGTCGGCTATCTGTCCGACCGCACCTGGACGCCGCTGGGCCGGCGCCGCCCGTATTTCCTGGTCGGCGCCGTGCTGGCTACGCTGGGCCTGCTGTGGATGCCCAATGCGCCGGCGCTATGGGTGGCGGCGGGGCTGCTGTGGATCCTGGATGCGTCGATCAATGTCTCGATGGAGCCGTTCCGCGCCTTCGTCGGCGACCAGCTGCCGCCGCGCCAGCGTCCGCTGGGCTATGCGATGCAGAGCTTCTTTATCGGGCTGGGCGCGGTGGTGGCCTCGGCGCTGCCGTGGATGCTGGAGCGCCTGGGCGTGAGCAATGCGCCGGGCGCCAGCGGCATTCCGGACACGGTGCGCTATGCGTTCTATGCCGGCGGCGCGGTGCTGCTGGGTTCGGTGCTGTGGACGGTGTGCTCCACGCGCGAATACCCGCCGGAGCAGCTGAGCGCGTTCGGGCACGAGCCGGCCGAGGAGACCGCGGTGGATCGCCGCTCCGCCTCGCGCTGGGGCTTGCGCTGGCTGGCGGCGGGCCTGGCGCTGACCCTGGTGGTGGCGAGCCTGCACCTGGAGAAGGAGCTGTTCCTGCTGACCGGCGGCATGAGCCTGTTCGGCGTCGCCCTGCTGTGGCTGGGCCGTACCGCCAGCCGCGGGCCGGCGGCGCAGGTGCTGGGCGACCTGTTCGGCATGCCCGAGGCGATGCGCCGGCTGGCCTGGGTGCAGCTGTTCTCGTGGTTCGCGCTGTTCGCGATGTGGATCTACACCACGGCGGGCGTCACCCAGGTGCACTACGGCAGCAGCGATCCGCATTCGGCGGCCTATAACGAAGGCGCCAACTGGGTGGGCGTGCTGTTCGCCGCCTACAATGGTTTTGCCGCGATCGCGGCGATCGTGATTCCGTGGATGGTGCGGCGCTGGGGCATCCGCATCAGCCACCTGGTGAACGTGTGGCTGGGCGGCGCGGGATTTTTGTCCTTCCTGCTGATCCACGATCCGCGCTGGCTGCTGCTGTCGATGGTGGGCGTGGGCTTTGCGTGGGCCTCGATCCTGTCGCTGCCGTACGCGCTGCTGTCGGACAACCTGCCGGCGCACAAGATGGGCCTGTACATGGGCATCTTCAATTTCTTCGTGGTGATCCCGCAGCTGCTCGCGGCCAGCGTGCTGGGCTTGCTGCTGCGCGCGTTCTTCCACGGCCAGCCGATCTATGCGCTGGTGCTGGGCGGGGTCAGTCTGTTCGTGTCGGGGTTGTGCGTGCTGCGGGTGCGCGAGCCGAGTGCGGCGTGATGGCGTAGGTTGGGGTGAGCCGCAGGCGAACCCCAACAGTGCGATGAGCTGGCAGGCGGCGATGTTGGGGTTCGCCTGCGGCTCACCCCAACCTACATGTCAGCGCCCGCGCAGACTGGATTTCCGCACCACCAGCTTCACCGGCAGCATCGCGCTCTCCGCCGGCTCGTCGCGAATCAACCGCAGCAGGTTATCCACCAGCGCCTCGCCGGCCTCCCGCGTGTCCTGCCGCACCGTGGTCAGCTGCGGATTGACGAAGCTGGCCATGGGGATGTCGTCGAAGCCGGCCACGGCAACGTCGCCCGGGATGCTCAGCCCCTGGTCGGCCAGCGCACGCATCGCGCCGATGGCGATCAGGTCGCTGGCCGCGAACACCGCATCGAACCGCGCGCCGCGCGCCAGCAGCGTTTCCAGGGCGGTGTAGCCGGACTGCTCGGTGCTTTCCCCGTTCACCTGCAGCGCGGGATCGACGCTGAGGCCGGATTTCTCCAGCACGTCGGCATAGCCGCGGTAGCGGTCGAAGAATTCGGGGTAATGGCTGGAGGCGTCGCCGAGAAAGGCGATGCGCTTGCAGCCCTGGGCCAGCAGATGCGTGGTGACGTCCTGCCCGCCGCG
Organism: Dyella sp. SG609; assembly: GCF_012275375.1. Taxonomy (GTDB): domain Bacteria; phylum Pseudomonadota; class Gammaproteobacteria; order Xanthomonadales; family Rhodanobacteraceae; genus Dyella_D; species Dyella_D marensis. The sequence continues at coordinate 77,602 of NZ_JAAZQJ010000011.1, forward strand.
GAAATTGTCGCAGCCGATCGAGACGTCCGGCTGGTCCGGCAGCACCGCGCCCCAGCGCACGCAGTGGGTGCCCTGGGCCACCAGCTTCTCCAGCTTGTCGCGATAGGCCAGGTAATCGCCATAGCCGAGCAGCAGGATGCCGTCGGCCTTGCGGGTGTCGGCGTAGTCGGCGTGCCAGTCGTGCGAGAGCTGCTGGAACGAGACCAGCAGGTCGTAGCCGCGCTGGGCGCAGGCCCGGGTGATCGAGCCGAGCATGGACAGGAAGAACGGGTTGATGTGCGAGTCGTCCGCGGTGGGGTCCTCGAACAGCAGCAGGGCCAGCGTGCCGGAGTGGCGGGTGCGCAGGTTGGAGGCGTTCTTGTCGACCTTGTACTTGAGCTGGTCGGCCGCCTCCTGGATGCGCAGCCGCGTTTCCTCGCTCACCAGCGGGCTGCCGCGCAGGGCGCGCGACACCGTGGACTGGGAGACGCCCGCCAGGTGGGCGATATCGAAGGAAGTGGCTTTGCCTTTCTTCTGCACGTGGCGCGACCTCGCCCGGCGGACGCATGGGCCGGGTCAGGCGGGGATGCTAGCGGTTTTGGCCTTGCGCCGTCTTTTCGCCAGGGGGAAAAGAGGATGGGGAAAAGAGGATGGGGAAAAGACGACGGGGAAAAGACGACGGGGAAAAGACCGCGGGCAAAAGAAAGCCCCGAGGGCCAGGGGGGGACCCTCGGGGCGTGGCTGCGGATCCCAGGGGAAGGTCCGCCTTGCCGATGGCTCATCCAGGGAGGTGGTGAGCCGCGGACGCCGTTGCGTACGTCCGTGTCTATAGAACGTCCGAGGCTGGAAAAGTTGCAGCAAGTTTCCGAAAAAAATTCATTGGCTGTTCATTTGGAAATTCCAAATGCCGCGAAAGCTCAGTGCGCCTCGTCCCAGTTGGCGCCGACGCCAGCCTCCACAAGCAAGGGCACGCGCAATTCGGCCGCACCGGACATGCGCTGCACCACCGCGGCGCGTACCTCGTCAACCGCGTCCGCGCGCACTTCGAATACCAGCTCGTCGTGCACCTGCATGAGCATGTGGGCGTCGTCGCGGCCCTTCAGCCACGCGGCCACCGAGATCATGGCGCGCTTGATGATGTCGGCCGCGCTGCCCTGCATCGGCGCATTCACCGCGGCGCGTTCGGCGCCGGCGCGCAGGGCCTGGTTGCGGTTGCTGAGGTTCTCCAGGTACAGGCGGCGGCCGAAGATGGTTTCGACGTAGCCGTCGCGGTGCGCCTGCTCGCGCGTGGCGTCCATGAAGGCGTGCACGCCGGGATAGCGGGCGAAGTAGCGCGCCATGTAGTCGCTGGCTTCGCCGCGGTCCACGCCGAGCTGGCGCGCCAGGCCGAATGCGCTCATGCCGTACATCAGGCCGAAGTTGATCGCCTTGGCGGCGCGGCGCTGGTTGGCGCTGACTTGTTCCGGCGGCAGGCCGAACACTTCGGCGGCGGTGGCGCGGTGCACGTCGCCGCCTTCCTGGAACGCGCGCAGCAGGCCTTCGTCGCCGGACAGGTGGGCCATGATGCGCAGCTCGATCTGCGAGTAGTCCGCCGCCATCACCTTCCAGCCCGGCGGCGCGATAAAGGCCTGGCGGATGCGCCGCCCTTCCTCGGTGCGCACCGGGATGTTCTGTAGGTTGGGATCGGAAGACGACACGCGCCCCGTCGCCACCGCGCCCTGGTGATAGCTGGTGTGCACGCGGCCGGTGCGCGGGTTGACGATCTCGGCCAGCTTCTCGGTATAGGTGGAGCGCAGCTTGGCCAGGCCGCGGTAGTCCAGGATCAGGCGCGGCAGCGGATGCTCGTCGGCGATCGCTTCCAGCGCTTCCTCGTTGGTCGACGGCTGCCCCGTCGGCGTGCGCAGCTTGGCCGGCAGGCCGAGTTCGTCGAACAGCACGTTCTGCAGCTGCTTGGGCGAGTCCAGGCTGAAATCGTGGCCGGCGGCCTTCCACGCCTGCTGCTGCAGTTCCAGCATGCGCTTGCCCAGCTGCTGGCTTTGCAGGCGCAGGCTCGATACGTCGATCAGCACGCCGCGCTGCTCCATGCCGGCCAGCACCGGCACCAGCGGGATCTCGATGTTCTCGTACACGCCGAGCAGCTTCGGCTCGGTCTGCAGCAGCGGCCACAGCGCGCGGTGCAGGCGCAGGGTGACGTCGGCGTCTTCGGCGGCGTAGCGGCAGGCGGTGTCCACGTCCACCTGCGAGAAGGAAATCTGCTTGGCGCCCTTGCCGGCCACTTCCTCGTACTTCACGGTGTCGTAGCCGAGGTATTTGCGCGCCAGCGAATCCATGTCGTGGCGCGTGGCGGTGGCGTTCCACACGTACGATTCCAGCATCGAATCGTGCTTCAGCCCCTGCAGCACGATGCCGTAGAGCGACAGGATGTTGATGTCGTACTTGGCGTGCTGGCCGAGCTTGGGCCGCGCGGGGTCTTCGAAGATGGGTTTCAGCCTGGCCAGTACTTCGTCGCGCGGCAGCTGCTGCGGTGCGCCGGGATAGTCGTGCGTCAGCGGCACGTAGCAGGCTTCGCCGGTTTCCACCGACAGGCTCAGGCCGACGATTTCCGCGCGCATCGCGTCGATGCTGGTGGTCTCGGTGTCGAAGGCGATCAGTTCGGCCGTGCGCAGCTTGTCCAGCCAGGCGTCGAGCTGCGCTTCGGTGGTGACCAGTTCGTAGCGGCCGGGGCCGCTGAGATCGCCGGTCGGCTGCGCCGATACCGGCGTGGACGCCACGGCTGCAGCGGCGGGTGCGGGCGCGGCGGACTCGCCGCCTTCCATCTCCTTCAGCGCAGCCTTGAATTCGTAGCGGGTGTACAGCTCGCGCAGCTGGTCGGTGTCGCGGTCGCGCAGCTGCAGTTCTTCCACGCCGCGGTCCAGCGGCACGTCCAGCCGGATCGTCACCAGTTCGCGCGACAGCGGCAGCTGCGGCAGCGCCGCGCGCAGGCTCTCGCCGATCTTGCCGCCCACCTTGTCGGCCTGCGCGATCAGGCCGTCGAGCGAGCCGTATTCGGCCAGCCACTTGGCGGCGGTCTTGGGGCCGCACTTGGGCACGCCGGGCACGTTGTCCACCGAGTCGCCCACCAGGGTGAGGTAGTCGATGATCTGCTCCGGCCGCACGCCGAATTTTTCCATGACGCCGGCGTCGTCCATGGTGGTGTTGGTCATGGTGTTGACCAGGGTCACGCCGGGGCGCACCAGCTGGGCGAGGTCCTTGTCGCCGGTGGAGATCTCCACCTCGATGCCGCGCGCATGCGCTTGCACGGCCAGCGTGCCGATCACGTCGTCCGCTTCCACGCCGTCGACGCGCAGGATCGGAAAACCCAGCGCGCCGACGATGGCCAGCATCGGGTCGACCTGGGCGCGCAGTTCGTCCGGCATCGGCGGGCGGTTGGCCTTGTACTGGTCGTATAGCGCGTCGCGGAAGGTGGGGCCCGGCGCGTCGCTGACGAAGGCCACGTAGTCGGGCCTCGCCTTCAAGGTGGCGCGCAGCATGTTGACCACGCCGAACAGCGCGCCGGTGGGCTCGCCCTGCGAATTGGTCAGCGGAGGCAGCGCGTGGAAGGCGCGGTAGAGATACGAAGAGCCGTCGATGAGGATGAGCTTGGACATGGACGCCACGGGAAGCCTGGGAGAAGAAGGCAGGCCGCGCGCCATGCGGGCGGTCGCCGGCCGGAAGGGAAGCGCGAGTGTAGCGCCGATGTGCCGTGTTGCCGCGCTTCACGGTGCGGCGCGGCCCCGCTGCTATGCTCGGGACTTCGCGAGGAGATCCGATATGAAGCCTGCCGCCTTGTTCATTGCCCTGGGTGTTTTCGCCGCCGCGCCGGTGTTCGCGCAGTCGGCCCAGTCGCTGCCGCCGGCGCCGCCGCCGCCGGGCATGAACGACCCGGGCGTCAAGGCCACCCAGCCGCCGAAGCCGGCCACGGCGCAGAGCTCGCCCAAGTCGCCCGCCACGTCCGCGAAGCCGGGTGCCGGGCCGGCCGACGAGCCGCAGGTCACCGAGTGCACCAAGGACGACAACACCATCCAGGAATACCGCCGCAGCGGCTCGCTGTACCAGGTGGTGGTGAAGCCGAAGTTCGGCCCCGAGCAGATCTACCTGGTCGACCCCAAGGGCAACTACAGCCAGGTCAGCCAGAGCGGCCCGCGCGAGCCGGTGAAACCGGTGATGTACAAGGTGCTGGAGTGGGGCAAGAGCCGCCCGGCCGAGGGCGAGCCCTCCTGCGGCTCCTAAGCCCGGCATGAACCTGCGCGAGAGCTGGCTGCTGTTTGCGCTGGGCTCGGCGTTCTTCGCCGCGCTCACCGCACTGTTCGGCAAGCTCGGCGTGGCGGGGATCAATTCCAACCTCGCCACTTTCATCCGCACCGTGGTGATCCTGGTGGTGACGGCCGGCATCCTGAGCCTGCGCAGCGAGTGGGCGCGGCCCGCCGGCCTGTCGTGGCAGGCCTGGCTGTTCCTGGTGCTGTCGGGCATCGCCACCGGCCTGTCGTGGCTGTGCTACTACCGCGCGCTGCAGCTGGGGCCGGTGAGCAAGGTGGCGCCGATCGACAAGCTCAGCGTGGCCTTCGTGATCGTGCTGGGGCTGCTGGTGCTGGGCGAGAAGCCGAGCTGGCCGACCCTGCTGGGCGGCGCGCTGATTCTTGCGGGTGCGCTGGTGATCGCGATCTTCTGAAGCATCGGTCGACGCATGGCGTAGGTTGGGGTGAGCCATCGACGAACCCCAACGATGCGATACGCATCAAGGTGGCGATGTTGGGGTTACTGGCTGCATCAGCAGCCAGCCCTTCGGGCCATCCGCTGCGCGGATGTTCGCTACGGCATCCTGCCTTCGCAGTCGCCTGCGGCTCACCCCAACCTACGGTCAGCCATCGAGTTCGGCGTAATGGCGGAAGATGCCCATCTCGTTGAAGGGAATGCGCCGCGGCGAATCCAGATAGGCGGCGATGCGCGGGCGCTCGGCGACTCTTTCGGCCAGCGCGCTCAGCAGCGGTACTTTCTTGCGCATGCGCTTCATCGCTTCCGGGAACGCATAGGCCAGGCCGCTCATCACCTGGAACAGCGACAGGTCGACGTACGAATGGCGGCCCACTGCGTAGTGGCCGCCGGCCTTGTCGAGCACGTCTTCGAAATAGCCCAGATACTTCGGCATGCGGTGCTTGCGGAAATCCTCCGCGCGCTGCTTCGCGGCCGGGCGCTGGTCTTCGTAGTACAGGCCGCTGGCGATGGGGTGATGCGTGTCGTGCGCTTCCACCACCAGATCGGAAATGGTCAGCTCCAGCTGATGCGCATACAGGCGTCCGGTTTCGCTGTCCGGCACCAGCGCGTGGCGAGGACCGAGCCAGAACAGGATTTCCGCGGTCTGCGCGATGACCAGGCGCCCCGCCTTCAGAAACGGCGGCGCAAACGGCCGCGCACCGGGCCGCTCGCCGCGCAGGAACGGCAGGATGGCGTCGTCGCCCTGCTCGCGTGCGACGTCGGCGTAATCCGCGCCGGCGTCTTCCAGCGCCAGGCGCACGAATTCGCCGCGGCCCTGGATGCCGGTCCAGTAATAGAGCTGATAGCGCATGGCGTTCTCCTGCGGGGAACCGCCGACGCTAGGCGGGCACGGCTCAACGCGGCGTGATCTTCCGGCGTGCGTCGGCGAGGATCGCCGCGGTATCGCGGATGCGTTCCCACACCAGCGCCGCCACCGGCGACAGCGAGCGATGGCGACGGCGGACCAGGGTGACTTCGCGATGCACCACCGGCACCAGCGGCCGCGCCACCAGCGCGCCCGGCGCGGGCAGCGACAGCTGCGGCGCAACGCTCACGCCCAGGCCCGCTTCCACCATGCGGAATGCGGTGAGCGTGTGGCCGGCCTGCTGCGCGACCTGCGGATCGATGCGCTGCGCGGCGAGCTGGCGGTCGATCAGGCGGCGGCTGCCGGAGGTCTGGTCGAGCAGCACCAGTGGCTGGCCCTTGAGCTTCTTCCATGGCACGTCGGCCAGCGCGGCGAAGGGATGATCGGCGCGGCAGACCAGCACGAACGGATCGCGCAGGATGGTTTCCGTATCGAAGGATTCGCGGTCGGCCGGTTCGATGGCCAGGCCGAAATCCACTTCGCCGCTGCGCACGCTGTCCAGCACCAGCGTCTGCGCCTGGTCGTGCAGTTGCACCGTGAGCTGCGGATAGTCGCGTGCGCAGGCGGCGATGCTGGCCGGCATCAGGCCCGCGGAAAGGGTGGGCACCGAGGCCACGCGCACCTTGCCGCGCCGCCGCTCGCTTTCTGAATGCACGTGGGCGAGCACGCCTTCCAGTTCGTCCAGCACGCGCTCCACCGCGCCCTGCAGATAGCGGCCGGCTTCGGTGGGGACGACTTCGCGGGTGTTGCGGTCGAACAGGCGCACGTCCAGCTCGGCCTCAAGCTCCGCGATATGCCGGCTGATCGCCGGCTGGGTCAGGTGCAGGCTCTCGGCGGCGCGCCGGAAGTGCTGCAGGCGGGCCACGGCGAGGAAGGCGCGGAGCTGGCGCAGGCTGACATTCATGCGATGATCGTATCAGTGAATAAGATAAAACGATTTGATTTATCAATGGCCGGACGCTGCAATAGTCCCCGATCCCGCCCGACCAGCCCACGGCCATGTCCCTCCGCCGCTTCCTTCCCGACCGTTTCACCTGCGCGCTGATCCTCACCGTGACGCTGGCCACCGTGCTGCCCTGCCGTGGCGCCGCCGCGAGCGTGTTCGAGGTGCTGACCGACGTGGCCATCGCGCTGCTGTTCTTTCTGCACGGCGCCAAGCTGTCGCGCGAAGCGGTGGTAGCCGGCGCCACGCATTGGCGGCTGCACCTGACCGTGCTGGCCAGCACCTTCGTGCTGTTCCCGCTGCTGGGCTTGCTGCTGCGTCCGCTGCTGGCGCCGCTGGTGACGCCGGAGCTGTACCTGGGCGTGCTGTTCCTGTGCGCGCTGCCGTCGACGGTGCAGTCGTCGATCGCCTTCACCTCGATCGCGCGCGGCAATGTTGCGGCGGCGATCTGCTCGGCTTCGGCCTCCAGCCTGCTGGGCATCGTGATCACGCCGCTGCTGGTGGGCGTGATGCTGGAATCGCACGGGCAGGGCGGCATGTCCTGGGAAGCCATCGGCTCGATCACCTTGCAGCTGTTCGTGCCCTTCGTGGCCGGCCAGGTCGCGCAGCGCTGGATCGGCGGCTGGGTGGCGAAGCATCGCGGCCTGGTGTCCTACGTGGACCAGGGCTCGATCCTGCTGGTGGTGTACACCGCGTTCAGCGCCGCCGTGCTGCAAGGCCTGTGGAAGCAGGTGCCGCTGCCGGTGCTCGGCGGGCTGCTGGTGGTGAACGCGGTGCTGCTGGCGATCGCGCTGCTGGTGACGCGCTATGGCGCACGCGCGCTGGGCTTCGACCGCGCGGACGAGATCACCATCGTGTTCTGCGGCTCCAAGAAGAGCCTCGCCAGCGGCGTGCCGATGGCCAAGGTGCTGTTCGCCGGCCATCCGCTGGGCGCGATCGTGCTGCCGATCATGCTGTTCCACCAGATCCAGCTGATGACCTGCGCGGTGCTGGCGCGGCGGTATGCGGCGCGTTCGACGGAGTGGAAGGGCGCCGCGGAGACGCGCGGCGCCTAGGCGCAGGTTGGGGTGAGCCGAAGGCGAACCCCAACGGTGCGATGCGCTTGAAGGTGGCGATGTTGGGGTTTGCCTTCGGCGCACCCCAACCTACGTCGGTTTACCGATCAGTGCCGGAAGTGGCGCATCCCGGTAAACACCATCGCCATGCCGTGCTCGTCCGCCGCGGCGATCGTTTCCGCGTCGCGCATCGAGCCGCCCGGCTGGATTACCGCCGTGATGCCCGCCTGCGCCGCCGCGTCGATGCCGTCGCGGAACGGGAAGAACGCATCGGAGGCCATGACCGAGCCGCGCACTTCGAGTTTCTCGTCCGCCGCCTTGATGCCGGCGATGCGCGCGCTGTACACGCGGCTCATCTGGCCGGCGCCGATGCCGATGGTCTGGCGGTTGCGCGCGTAGACGATGGCATTGCTCTTGACGTACTTGGCCACCTTCCAGGCGAAGATCAGGTCGTGCACTTCCGCCTCGGTCGGTGCGCGCTTGGTCACCACTTTGAGGTCTTCCGCGGTGACCATGCCGCGGTCCGCGGTCTGGATCAGCAGGCCCGAGCCCACGCGGCGCACGTCGGCGCCCGGATGCGGGCTGCGCAGGTCGCCGTCGGCCGGCGGCGGGATCAGCAGCACGCGCACGTTGCCCTTCCTGGCGAAGGCCAGCAGTGCGTCTTCCGCATAGGCCGGGGCCAGCACCACTTCCACGAACTGGCGCTCCACGATGGCGCGCGCGGTGGCGCCGTCGAGCTCGCGGTTGAAGGCGATGATGCCGCCGAAGGCCGAGGTGGGATCGGTCTGGTAGGCCAGGTCGTAGGCGCGGCCCACGCCCTCGAGGCTCACCGCCACGCCGCACGGGTTGGCGTGCTTGACGATCACGCAGGCCGGCTTGGCGAAGCTGCGCACGCATTCCCATGCGGCGTCGGCGTCGGCGATGTTGTTGAACGAGAGTTCCTTGCCCTGGATCTGGCGGAACGTGGCCAGCGTGCCCGGCGCCGGATACAGGTCGCGGTAGAAGGCGGCGTGCTGGTGCGGGTTCTCGCCGTAGCGCAGGTCCATCAGCTTGACGAAGCGGCCGTTGGCCTGGGCGCCGAACAGGTCCTTGCTGGCGATCGCATCCTGCGTCTCGTTGAGATGGATGGACGAGAGATAGTCGCTGATCGCGCCGTCGTAGTTGGACACGCGGTTGAACGCGGCCACCGCCAGCTTGAAGCGCGTGGCGCGCGACAGGCCGCCGTGCTGCTCGATCTCCTGCAGCGCTGCGTCGTACTGGTCGGGCGAGGTGAGCACGCCCACGTCGTTCCAGTTCTTCGCCGCCGAACGCAGCATGGCCGGGCCGCCGATGTCGATGTTCTCGATGGCCTGTTCCAGCGTGCAGTCCGCGCGCGCCACGGTGGCCTCGAACGGATACAGGTTCAGCACCAGCAGGTCGATCGGCGCGATTTCCAGCTGCGCCATCACCGCGTCGTCGGTGCCGCGGCGGCCGAGCAGGCCGCCATGCACCTTCGGGTGCAGGGTCTTGACGCGGCCGTCCATGATTTCCGGGAAACCGGTCAGGTCGCTCACGTCGCGCACCGGCAGGCCGGCCTCGCGGATCGCCTTGGCGCTGCCGCCGGTGGAGAGCAGCTCGATGCCCTTGGCGGACAGGCGGCGGGCCAGGTCGATCAGCCCGTGTTTGTCGGAGACGCTGAGCAGGGCGCGGCGGATCGGCGCCGTGGAAGCTGCGGACATGAGGCGGGTTCCTGCGGGAAAGGCGCAATTATAGCGCCGCGGCTCCCCGGGTTGGCGCGCTCAGCGGCGCAGCACCAGGTGCAGCAGGGGAAATGGACGTCCGCTTGCATCCAGCTCGGAGCGGCCGATGCGCACGAAGCCGTAGCGCTCGTAGAAATGCGTGGCGCCGGGGTTCTGCTCGTTCACGTCCACCGTCCAGGGGACGCGCGGATCGCTGGAAACCACTGCATCCAGCAGCTGCCGCCCGATGCCGCGCTGGTGCAGCGAAGGGTGCACGAACAGCGCTTCGATATGCCGCTCGGAAATACCGACGAAGCCGGCGACGCGGCCTTCGAGCTCGGCGACCTGGACGTTTAGATGTCCAAAGATGCCGGGCAGGAAGCCGCGGAAGAAGACGATGTCTGCTTCGGTGAGGAAATCATGCGTGGCGCGCACGGCGGCTTCCCACAAGGCGACGATCGCTGCGTGGTCGGCTTCGGTGACGGGGCGGATTACAGCGGTGGACATCCTTGACCCCTCGATGCGGCAGCGCGCCGCGTCGAGTCTTCAGAGCAGGCCGTGGGCGGCGAGCTTCTTGCGCAGCGTGGCGCGGTTGATGCCGAGCGCGGTGGCGGCGCGGCTCTGGTTGCCGTCGTGCCAGGCGAGTACTTCGCGCAGCAGCGGGCCTTCCACTTCGCGGATGACGAGCGCGTGCAGACCTTCCGCGCACTCGGTGTCGCCGATATCGGCGAGATAGCGACGGACGGTGCGGGTAACGCATTCGCTCAACGCGCTCTGCGACGAGGACTCCTTGGCGGCCTCGGCAGCAGGCAGTCTGACGGCGTTCACGGACATCTCCCTCACATGACTTCGCGGCGACTGCATGGGTCGCCACATGTTGCTTTGGCTGGTACCGCGGGCGGCGGCTCGCATGGAACGCCGAACAGCAGTCGAAGGGGTGAGAGTTTACCCCTGTGACCGGAGAATTTTAAGTACTGATTTTCTTAGCGGACGGCCCGGTTCATTCGAAACCGATCTCGAAGGCCACCGCCTTGTTGCCCGGGTCTTCGACTTCCAGCACCAGCGCGGCATTGCCGCCGGCGGACAGGCCCTGCGCGACCGCGGCGCCGTCGCCAAGGTATTCGGACGGGCGCAGGCGGCGCATGGCGAGGCGCTTGCCGTCCACGTCGGACAAGGTCACCACCACCACCGGCCAGGGCTGGTCGAAGCCGGCGTCGTTGTGCACGGTGGCGCTGATCAGCAGTGCGCCGGGCACCGACGGGTGGGCTTGCACGTCGCGCGCCAGCAGGCGCAGCTGCGTGGTGTCCTGCACCAGCGGCAGGTTGCAGCCGACGCCTGCGCAGAGCTGGCGCAGCAAGGGGCCGGTGGTGGGATCGGCGACGAGGTCCTCGCGCTTGGCCCAGGCCAGCTGCGCGCACAGCAGCAACAGCAGGATGAGGCACGCCACCAGCCACGGCCAGCGGCGCGCGCCGCTGCTGCGAGCTTCGCGCGCGAAGCGCGGGGAGAACTTCAGCTGGGCGAAATCTTCGCCGGAGCCCGGCGCGCCGGCGTCGGCCGCGAAGGTCTGCGGCTCCGGGCGCGGCCGGTACACCGCCGTTTCCACCTGCGGCGGCGCGCCGGCGGCGCCGCGCTCAGGCAGGCGCTGGAACGGCTCCGGCGGCAGCTGGCCGCTGAGATTGTCCAGCGCGTTGAACTGGCCATGGCAATGCCCGCACACGACGCGGCCGCGCGCCTGCGCAAGGATTTCCGCATCCATCGAGAACACGGTCAGGCAGTCGGGGCATTGGGCGTACATGCGGCAAGTAGAGTCGGTGGCGCGTCGACCTGTAAAGGGTAGCCGCAAACGCGCCGGCGAATATGCAACCGCATCGGCGCTTTGGCGCCGGCTTCACGCGGCGCGGCGGCGTCCGCTGATGCGCACCCAGTCCTCGCGCACGTCCACGCGCAGATCTGTGAACCATTCGGCGTAGCGCTCGAGCAGTTCTTCTTCCTGGCCCTTGAGGATGCCCGAGATGGCGAACGGGGCACCGTGCTTCGCCGCGGCGGCGAAGGTCGGGGCCAGTTCCGCCAGCGGGCCGGCCAGGATGTTGGCGATGAAGACGTCGGCCGGCGACGCGCATGGATGCGCTAGTGCCGCGGGCGCAGGATGCGCAGGAGCGGCCTCCGGCATGAGGTCTTCGGGGAGGAACAGCGCCAGGCGCTCGGACACTTCGTTGCGTTCGGCATTGTCGGCCGAGGCGGTCAGCGCCTGCGGGTCGTTGTCCACGCCCACCGCGCTGGCGGCGCCGAGCTTGAGCGCGGCGATGGCGAGAATGCCCGAGCCGCAACCGTAGTCGACCACGGTGCGGCCCTGCAGCGCCTGCGCATCCAGCCATTCCAGGCACAGCGCCGTGGTGGGATGGGTGCCGCTGCCGAAGGCCAGGCCGGGATCGAGGCGCACCACCACCGCTTCGTCATCGGCGGGCGGTTCGATGTTCCACGGATAGATCCACAGCCGGCGGCCGAACTGCATCGGCTTGAAGGTATCCATCCACGCGCGCTCCCAGTCCTGGTCGGCGACGTCGCGGTACTGCACCTGGTCCGGTTCCAGCCACGGCAGCAGTTCGCCCAGCGCCTCGGTCAGGCCGCGCCGGTCGGCGTGCTCGTCGAACAGCGCGTTCAAGGTGATGGTCGGCCACAGCGGCAGCTCGCCCACGCCCGGTTCGAAGATGGCCTGCTCGTCCGGCGTTTCCGCATCGGCGTCCTGCAGGGTCACGGACAGCGCGCCGATGTCCTCGAGCGCTTCTTCCACGCGCGGCTGCTGTTCGGAGCGGATGGTGAGGGTGAGTTCGAGGAAGGGCATGGGCGGCAATGCAGTGATGGAGCCGCGAGGCGGCCGGAAGATAAAGCCCCTCTCCCGCCGGCGATCCGAAGGTAGTCCCCGTGGGAGAGAGGGGTTGGGGTGAGGGTGCGGGCGGAGCGTAAGAGTGACGTGCACCGCTCCGCCCGAACCCTCATCCGCCTGCCGGCACCTTCTCCCGGAGGGAGAAGGATTCCAGCATTGGAGGGTCGTGCTAGTGCGCCTGTTCCTTCTGCTCCGCCATGCGCTTTTCCAGGTAGTGGATGTTCTGTCCACCGTGCTGGAAGCCGACGTCGGCCATGATGCGCTGCTGCAGCGGGATGTTGCACTTCACGCCTTCGATCACCGTCTCGGCCAGGGCCAGGCGCATGCGCGCGATGGCGGTCTCGCGGTCGGGGCCGTGCACGATCAGCTTGCCGATCATCGAATCGTAGTTCGGCGGGATCTTGTAGCCGTCGTACAGATGCGTGTCGACGCGCACGCCCGGGCCGCCCGGGGCCTCGAAGCGCTTCACCGTGCCGGGCGAGGGCAGGAAGCTGTCCGGGTCCTCGGCGTTGATGCGGCACTCGATGGCGTGGCCGTGGATCTTGATGTCTTCCTGGCGGATCGACAGCTTCTCGCCGCCGGCGATCAGCAGCTGCTCGCGCACCAGGTCGATGCCGGTGATCAGCTCGGTCACCGGGTGCTCCACCTGGATGCGGGTGTTCATCTCGATGAAGTAGAAGCGGCCGCCCTCGAACAGGAATTCGAAGGTGCCGGCGCCGCGATAGCCGATGCGCAGGCAGGCGTCGACGCAGACCTTGCCGATCTGCTCGCGCAGTTCCGGCGTGATCCCCGGCGCGGGTGCTTCTTCCACCACCTTCTGGTGGCGGCGCTGCATCGAGCAGTCGCGCTCGCCCAGGTGGATGGCATGGCCCTGGCCGTCGGCCAGCACCTGGATTTCCACGTGGCGCGGATTCTCCAGGAACTTCTCCATGTACACCTGATCGTTGCCGAAGGCCGCCTTGGCCTCCTGCTTGGTCATGGTGATGGCGTTGCCCAGGTGCGCCTCGGTGCGCACCACGCGCATGCCGCGGCCGCCGCCGCCGCCGGCGGCCTTGATGATCACCGGGTAGCCGATCTCGCGCGCGATGCGGATGTTCTCGTCCACTTCGTCGCCGAGCGGGCCGCCGGAGCCGGGCACGCAGGGCACGCCCGCGGCCTTCATGGCGCGGATCGCTTCCACCTTGTCGCCCATCAGGCGGATCACGTCCGCGGTCGGGCCGATGAAGATGAAGCCCGACTGCTCCACCTGCTCGGCGAAGTCGGCGCGCTCGGACAGGAAGCCGTAGCCCGGGTGGATGGCCTGGGCGTCGGTGATCTCGGCCGCGGCGATGATGCGCGGGATATTGAGGTAGCTGTCGACCGACGGCGCCGGGCCGATGCAGATCGACTCGTCGGCCAGGCCGACGTGCTTGAGGTTGCGGTCGGCGGTGGAATGCACGGCGACCGTCTTGATGCCGAGGCTATGGCAGGCGCGCAGCACGCGCAGCGCGATCTCCCCCCGGTTGGCGATGACGACTTTTTCCAGCATGGGCATGGTCGTCGGCCGCTCAGGCGATCACGAACATGGGCTGGTCGAACTCCACTGGCTGGCCGTTCTCGACCAGGATGGCCTGCACCGTGCCGCCGACGTCGGCTTCGATCTGGTTGAACATCTTCATGGCTTCGATGATGCCCAGCGTCTCGCCCGCCTTGACCTGCTGGCCGACCTTGACGAAAGCAGCGGCGCCCGGGGTGGCCGAGGCATAGAAGGTGCCGACCATCGGCGCCTTCACCACGTGGCCGGCCGGCAGCGTGCTGGCGGGAGCGGCTTCGGCGGCGGGCGCGGGAGCGGCGGCCGGGGCGGGGGCCTGCATCACCGGCGCCATCACGGGGGCGGCCGCCACGTTGACGGTTCCCTTCGGCACGCGCGACAGGCGCACGACTTCTTCGCCTTCCTTGATCTCGAGCTCGGCGAGGTTGGATTCCTCGAGCAGGTCGATCAGTTTCTTGATCTTGCGCAGGTCCATCGGTCAAACCTTTTCGTTGGTGCCGCCGCGGCGGCAGGGAAGGGAATGCTTGAGGTGGCGGGCGCTCAGGAGGCGGCCCGCTCCAGGCGGCTGAGCGCCGCTTCCAGGGCCAGCCGGTAGCTGTCCGCGCCGAAGCCGCAGATCACGCCCACGGCGACGTCGGCCAGGTAGGAGTGGCGGCGGAACGGTTCGCGCGCATGCACGTTCGAGAGGTGCACTTCCACGAACGGGATCGCCACCCCGGCCAGCGCGTCGCGCAGGGCGATGCTGGTGTGGGTGAAGGCGCCGGGATTGAACAGGATGATCGCCACCTGCTCGTCGCGAGCCTGGTGGATGCGGCCGATCAGCTCGTGCTCCGCATTGGACTGGAACCAGGCCAGCTCGTGGCCGGCGGCCTGGGCGCGCGCGGCGAGGGCAGAGTTGATGTCAGCCAGCGTGGCGCGGCCGTAGATGTCCGGTTCGCGCACGCCCAGCAGATTGAGGTTGGGTCCGTGCAGGACCAGGATCTTCGCCACGCCGAAACCTTCAACGGGACCGGGCAGGACCCGGCGACCGGCGGGAGTGTGCGCGCAGTCGGCAATGTTGTCCAGTTCGGCGCAGATCGGCGATGTTCGGCGGAGAAGTTCGCGTTAAACCGTGCGAGGCCGTATGGCTGCCGGAATGGCCTCAGGGCGCGGCCGGGGCCGCCAGCCAGCGTTCCAGGGTGGCGGCGTCCAGGGCGCCGCGGCGTGCATCGAGGATGCGGCCGTTGCCGTCCAGCAGCACGCTGTACGGCAACACTTCGCCGACGTTGCCCAGCCGCAGCGAGGTGCTGGGACTTTCCAGCTGGCCGAGCAGGATGGGGTAGTTCACCGGATGGGCGGCCAGAAACGCGCGCGCCCGGGCCGGTTCGTCCATGGCGATGCCAATGATGATGGCGCCCTGTTCGCCGAATTTCGCCTGCGTCCTGGCCAGCGCCGGCATCTCGTCCAGGCAGGGGCCGCACCAGCTGGCCCAGAAGTTGAGCAGCACGCGGCGGCCATGGAACTCGGACAGGCGATGTTCCCTGCCGTCCAGCCCCGGCAGGGCCAGGTCCGGACGCATGTCGCCCACCTTCGCCGCCTGCACCCCGCCCGGCGCATGCGCCTGCCGGCTGGCGTGCTGCAGCCAGCCGCCCAGCGCGGCGACCAGCACCGCCGCGCCGAGGATCAGCCAGTTGCCGCGGCTGAGCATTACTTCGCCGCCTCGGTCAGTGCCTGCTCGACCAGGGAAGCGGTCAGCACCGTCGGCAGCTTGCGGCCTTCGCCGCCGTTCTTCGGGAACACCACGTACAGCGGCACGCCGGGCGTGTGGTACTGCTGCAGGAAGGCAGTGATGTCCGGGTCTTCGTTAGTCCAGTCGCCCTTCATATAGACGGCGCCGGTACGCTTGAGCAGGTCGTGGAAGGCGTCCGTGGCAAGCACGGCGTGCTCGTTGGCCTTGCAGGTGATGCACCAGTCGGCGGTCATGTCCACGAATACCGGGGTGCCGGCCTTGCGCAGCTCGGCCAGCTTGGCCGGGGTGAAGGCGACGGTGCCTTCCGCGGCGCTGGCGGCCGCCACCGGCGGCGGCAGATGCGCCAGGTAATACAGCGGCGCGAGCGCAAGCAGCAGCGGCAGCACGGCCAGGACACGCGCGCCGGCGCTGCGATAGCGGGCCCGCTCGAACCACCACAGCGCCATCGCCAGCATCACGCCCGCCACCAGCAGCAGGCCCACGGCGTCGGCGCCGCGCTGGTTGGCCAGCACCCAGGCCAGCCAGGCGGCGGCCAGGTACATCGGGAAGGCCAGCACCTGCTTGAGCGTGTCCATCCATGCGCCGGGCCGCGGCAGCAGGCGCGCCAGCGCCGGCACGTAGCCCACGGCGAGGAAGGGCAGGGCGAGACCCAAGCCCAGCATCACGAACACCAGCATCGCCTGCGCGGTCGGCGCGGCCAGCGCATAAGCCAGCGCGCTGCCCATGAACGGCGCGGTGCAGGGGCTGGCCACCACCACCGCGAGCACGCCGGTGAAGAAATCGCCGGCCAGGCCCGCGCGGCTCGCCAGGCCGCTGCCGGTATTGCCCAGCGAGGCGCCGAACTGCACCACGCCGGACATCGACAGCGCCACCGCCAGCATCACCAGCGACAGCGTGGCCACCACCAGCGGCTTCTGCAGCTGCGCGCCCCAGGCGGCTTTCAGCGACAGGATCACCAGGCCCAGCACCACGAAGCTCACCAGCACGCCGGCGGTATAGGCCAGCGCATGGCGGCGCCGGTGCGCGGGGCTCTCGCCGCTTTCGATCAGGCCGACCGCCTTGATCGACAGCACCGGCAGCACGCACGGCATCAGGTTCAGCACGAGGCCGCCGCCCAGGGCGAGCAGCAGGGCGGCCCACAGGCTCACGTCCAGCGCGGCGGCGGGGCGCGTTTCCGGCGCGGGGCCCGCCACGGTCTCGCCGGTGGCGACGGCGCCGCCGGCCAGGTCCACGGTGACCGCGCGCGACATCATCGGATAGCACAGTCCGCCGTCCTGGCAGCCCTGGAAGCTGGCTTCGACCGCCAGCTGCTTGAGCTTCGAAGTGTCGCCCTCGATCGCCACCGGCAGCTCGACCTGGTCGAAGTACACGGTGACGTTGCCGAAGTGCGGGTCCTGCTTGGTCGTGCCCTGCGGCCACTGCGGCTGGCCCAGCTTCAAGCCTGCGGCATTGAGATGCAGCGAAGTCTGGTCGCGGTACAGGTAATAGCCCTTGGGCATGGTCCAGCGCAGCAGCAGCTGGTTCGGCGAGCGGGCCAGGGCTTCGAAGCGGAACGCCTGCTCGGCCGGCAGCGGCGCGCTGTCGGTGCCGGGTGCGGCGCCCGGCGGCGTGCCGCCGAGTTGGGCGAGCGCGGCGCCCAGGGTCTGCGGCGCGGCGGCGTCGGCCTGCGCGGTGCCGGCGGGCAGCGGCAGGTCCAGCTGTTCGGTATGCGGCGGATAGCAGATCTTCGGCTCCACCTCGTGGCAGCCCTGGTAGCGCACGGCGATCTTCAGCCGCTGCGTGCCGGCGGCCACGGTGTAGGGCACGGTGGCGTCCACTTCGTGGTGGTAGATCTCCACGTCGCCGAGGTATTCGTCGTGATGCCTGGCGCCGTCGGGCAGCTTCGCCTCGCCGGCGGTGATGCCTTCCGCCCCGGTGAACTTCATGCGGCCGCGATAGAGGTAGTAGTCCGGCGCGATGTCCCAGTGCAGCTTCAGCACACCCGGCGTGGAGGCGTCGGCCTTCAGCTTGTAGGCCTCGGTCACCGGCAGGATGCCGTCGTCGTCCTGCGCCAGGGCGTTGCCGATGCCGGACAGCAGCAGGGCCAGGCCAAGCAGGATAAGAGCGGGCCAGGCGAGGGCGGGGAAGCGCGCCGTCGGTCGGATCAGGCGGATCGGTTGCATTGCGGCTCCAGCGAAGGGCGTGCCCGGCGCGGGGACGCGGGCGATCTCGGATTATGGCGCAGCCGGCCTGCGCAGCGCCGGCCGGGGGAGGACAGCGGGGACGTCAGGCTTGTTCCGGCGTGGCCGCGGGAAGGCTGCGCGGGCGGATCAGCCCCGTGGTCAGCGCCACGCCGAGCAGGATCACCACGCAGCCGCCGGCCATCGACAAGGTGACCGGCTCGCCCAGGAACATCAGCCCCCACAGCGCGCCGAACACCGGAATCAGGTACAGCACCGCCAGCGTGCGGGTCGCACCGACGCGCGCCATCAGGCGGTAGAAGAGCACGTAGGCCAGCGAGGTACAGGCGGCGGCCAGGCCGAACATGGCGAACCAGGCCTGCGCGCCCGGCATCTTGGCCGGCCACAGCCACACCGTGAGCGGCAGCAGCGCGATGGCCGCGGCCAGCTGGCTGCCGGTAGCCACCGCCAGCGGCGACACGCCGCGCAGGCGGCGCTGGCCGTAATGCGCGCCGAAGGCATAGCAGACGTTGGCGCCGACGCAGGCCGCCATGGCCCAGGCCGAACCGCCGCCATGGCCGAAACCCACGCTGCCGGCGATCAGCCACACCACACCGGCAAAACCCACGGCCAGGCCGGCGGTGCGCGCGCCGTCCAGCTTCTCGCCCAGCCACAGCCAGCCCGACAGCGCCACCAGCAGCGGCCCGATCGCGTCGGAAATGGCCGACACGCCCGCCGGCAAGCTTATCGCCGCGTAGGAGAACAGCACGAACGGCAGCGCCGAATTGCTCATGCCCACCACCACGATCGGCCGCCAATGCCGGCGCATCTCGGCCAGCCGCTCGCGCGAAGCCAGCAGCGGCAGCGAGCACAGCGCCGCGCCGATCGCGCGCAGCCCGGCCAGCGCCATGCCGCCGAACTGGTCCGCGCCCATGCGCATGAACAGGAACGACGCGCCCCACAGGGCACCCAGCAAGAGCAGCGCGGCGAGATCGGATTTCTTCATGGCGTGAGGGCTCATGGTGAAAGAGGGAAGTTGGAAGCTTGAGCCCCTCTCCCACCGGGAGAGGGGTTGGGGTGAGGGTTCGGCCGGAGCGCAAGAGTGATGTGCATCGCTCCGACCGAACCCTCATCCGGCTGCCGCCACCTTCTCCCGGCGGGAGAAGGATTTCTTCGTGGAGTTTCCTATCAAGGCACGGTCGCTGATTTGCCCTGCCCGAACAGCACCTGCCGCTCCGCTTCCGTCAGCGCATGCTTCGGCGCGTACGCGTTTTCCACGCCTTCGTAGGTACGCAGCGTGGCGGGACGCGCCGCCATCGTGCGGAACCAGCGGAACAGGTTCGGAAACTGCTCCAGGTCCTGCCCATGTGCTTCGTGCGGAACGATCCATGGGTAACAGGCGATGTCGGCGATGGAGAATTCGCCGGCGATGAACTCGCGCCCTTCCAGCCGGCGATCGAGCACGCCGTACAGGCGGTGCACTTCGCGGGTGTAGCGGTCGATCGCGTAGGGCAGCTTCTCCGGCGCGTACACATTGAAGTGCCCGATCTGCCCGGCCATCGGACCCAGGCCGGCCATCTGCCAGAACAGCCACTGCAGCACCTCGGTGCGGCCGCGCAGGTCCGACGGGATCAGGCGGCCGGTCTTCTCGGCGAGGTAAAGCATGATCGCGCCCGATTCGAACATCGTGAGCGGCGCGCCGCCGTCGGCGGGCTCGTGGTCGACGATGGCCGGGATCTTGTTGTTCGGCGAAACGGCCAGGAACGCCGGCTTGAACTGCTCGCCCTTGCTCAGGCTGACCGGGACCAGGCGGTAGGGAATACCGGCCTCTTCCAGGAACAGGCGGGCTTTCAGGCCATTGGGGGTGGCGGCGTAGTAGAGCTCGATCATGGCGGCGGCCTTAAGCGGGAATGGCGACGGGTGCAGGCTAGGTCGTTCGATGGTCTGGCAAAAGGACCACAATGCGACAATTATTGGGGTCCACTTTGCGGGGCAGGCCATGGTTCATCCGTTCGAGTTCCCGCTGGAGCTGCCGGCCAAGGGATCGCGCCAGCGGCAGGCCGCGCTGCATGCGCAACTGCGCGCGGCGATCCTGGACGGCCGCCTGAAACCCGGCCTGCGGCTGCCCGCCACGCGCGAACTGGCCCAGGCGCTGCAGCTGTCGCGCAACACCGTGGTGGCGGCCTACGACCTGCTGCTGAGCGAGGGCTATGTGGTCGCGCGGCGCGGCGCCGGCAACTACGTGGCCGACCTGATGGAACGCCGCGCCCGCGCGCGCTCCACCGCGGCCGAGGCCGGCGGCGACCGCCGACTGGCGCCGTACTGGCGCGAGGCGCGCCCGCCCGCGCCGTCGCCACCGCCGGGCGCGTTCGCCTACGATTTCCGCCTGGGCGTGCCGGATACGCGGCAGTTTCCGTTCGAGGTGTGGCGCCGGCTGTCGGCACGTGCGCTGCGCGGCGTGTCGCGGTTGCCGTCGATGTCGGGGCAGTCGCGCGGGCGGCCGGTGCTGCGCGAGGCGATCGCGCAGCATGTGTCGTTCGCGCGCGCGGTGGCCTGCGACCCGGACGACGTGATGGTGACCAGCGGCGCGCAGCAGGCCTTCGACCTGCTGGCGCGCGTGCTGGTGACGCCGGGACGCACCGTGGTCGCGGTAGAGGATCCTGGCTATACGCCACTGCGCGCGGCGTTTGCCGCGGCGGGCGCCAAGGTGGTGCCGGTGCCGGTGGATGGCGAAGGCATCGTGGTGGAACGGATTCCCGCCGAGGCGCGGGTGATCTACGTGACGCCGTCGCATCAGTTCCCGCTGGGCATGTCGATGTCGCCGCGCCGCCGCGCGGAGCTGCTGGCGCATGCCGCGGCACGCGGCGCCACGGTGATCGAGGACGACTACGACGGCGAATTCCGCTACGGCGGGCGGCCGCTGGATGCGCTGCAGACGCTCGATCGCGAAGGCTCGGTCTGCTACGTCGGCACTTTTTCCAAATGCCTGTTCCCCGCGCTGCGCATCGGCTACGTGGTGGCGCCGCCATGGCTGCTGCCGGCGCTGGCGGCGGCGAAGGAACTGGCCGACTGGCATTGCGACGTGCCCGCGCAGGACACGCTGGCGGCCTTCATTGCCGAGGGACATCTGGCGCGCCATGTGCGGCGCATGCGCAACGTCTATGCGGAGCGGCGCGAGGCCTTGCTCGACGCGCTGGCGCGCCATGGACTGGAAGCCTGGCCTTCCGACGCCGGGCTGCATCTGTCCGCCAGGCTGCCGGCCAAGCTGCGTACGGATGTGCTGGTCGAACAGGCGGCCGGGCAGGGCGTGCGCATCGAAGGCCTGGATGGCTATACGTTCGGGCGCGTCGCCTCCAACGGCCTGGCGCTGGGCTATGGGCTGATGGAGACCCGGCGCATGGAGGAGGCGGTGCGCCGCATCGCGCGGCTGCTGCCGCGCTGAGCGAAGTGGTCCCCAAGCATTGGCCGGAAGTGGTCCTTAAAACCGGACCACCGGAAGCGGAGCATGGCGCCCACTCTCAGCCTGGATCTCCCCGCCATGCATCGCTTCCTCCTTTGCGGTTTCCTCCTGCTGGGCCTGGCCGCCGCGCCGGCCTGGGCGCAATCCGGCCAGCAGCGCGCCGAAGCCGCCGGCAAGAGCCTGGTCGGCCAGCCGGCGCCGCGCGTCACCGTGAAGACCATCGACGGCAAGACCATCGATCTGGCCAGCCTGTACGGCAAGCAGGCGGTGTATCTGAAGTTCTGGGCCACCTGGTGCGTGCCCTGCCGCGAGCAGATGCCGCATCTGAAGAAGACCTACGAGGAAGCCGGCCCCGACCTGGCGGTGATCGCCATCAGCGTCGGCTTCGACGAAACCATCGAAGACGTGCGCAAGTACCGCGACGAGATGGGCCTGAAGATGCCGCTGGTGTTCGACGACGGCTCGCTGGGCGAGGCCTTCCATCTGCGCGTGACGCCGCAGCACGTGGTGATCGGGCGCGACGGCCGCATCCTCTACGTCGGCCACGAGGCGAACGCCAGGCTCGATGCCGCGTTGCAGGCGGCGCGCGGCAGCAGCGGCGTGGCCGCGGCCGGCGCGGCGGCGCCGAAGCAGGAGGCGCATTACGACACCGGCGACCGCGTACCCGCGTTCGACGCCGCCATGCTGGACGGCAAGCATCTGTCGCTGCCGGAAGCAGGCAAGCCGACGGCGCTGGTGTTCCTGTCGCCCTGGTGCGAGTCCTACCTGGCGACCAGCCGGCCCGAGCTTTCCAGGAGCTGCCGCGCGATGCGCGAACAGGTCGGCGCGCTGTCGGCGCATGACACGAAGCTGCGCTGGGTCGGCGTCGCTTCCGGCCTGTGGGCCGCGCACGACGAGCTGGTGAAGTACCGCGACGAGCACCGCATCGGCATGCCGCTGACCTTGGACGATTCGGGCGCGCTGTTCCGCCGCTTCCGCGTGACCCACGTGCCGACGGTGCTGCTGTTCGATGCGCAGGGGCGCATCACCGCCCGCGTCGAGCAGGCCGGGGCGCCGCTGAATCAGGCGCTCAAGACTTTGACCGCGCGTTGAGGGAGGCCGCCATGTCCACCTTGCTTCGCTGTGTTTTCGCGCTTGGGCTCGTCGCCGGCGTCGCTCTGCCGGCGTTGGCGGCCGAGGAACATCCGCTGCTCACCGCGCCACTGACTCAGGCGCCCGGCAAGAAATTGGTCGCGCTGACCGTCACCTTCGCCCCCGGCCAGCAGTCCAAGCCACACCATCACGAGGCCGACGCCTTCGTCTACATGCTGTCCGGCCGCGTGCGCAGCCAGGTCGACCGCGAGCCGGCGCGGGAATACGGCCCCGGCGAGAGCTGGTTCGAGCCGGCCGGGGCGCATCACCTGGGCACGGCGAATGTCAGCGGCACGGAGCCGGCGACTTTCCTGGTGGTGTTCGTGGCCCGGCCGGATGCCCGGCTGACCGTGCCGGAGCAGGCGGCGCCAGATCAGATCAGCACGCCGGCCCGGACCCAGTCCAGATAAGCCTCGTGGCCGCGTTCCACCGGCACCGCGATCAGCTCCGGCAGCTCGTAGGGATGCAGTTCCAGCACGCGCGCCTTGAGGGCCTCGAAGCGCGCCGCGGTGGTCTTGATGAGCAGCAATTCCTCGACGTCGGTGCTGACCTTGCCCTGCCAGCGGTAGGTCGAGCGCACCCCGGGCAGGCGGTTCACGCAGGTGGCCAGCCCTTCTTCCACCAGGGTTCTGGCGAATCCGGCGGACTTGGCGGAGTCGGGATAGGTGCAGTAGCACAGCAGGACGGGGTCGGTCATGGTGGGGGAGCCTAGCGTGGGCTCCCCGCCGCCGCATGCCCGGCCGCCCCTTGAAAGCCCCGCCGGCCTTCCCCATTAGCCCTTGCAGCTTCGGAACAAAGCCTCTTGCGGGGGATTCCTGCGTCGCTAGAATTGGCACTCACCCACCGGGAGTGCTAACAGCGCCGCAGGCGCCGTTCCGGGGACCCCTTTTTCGATCCACTCAAACCCAAGCTGGAGCCCATCACCATGAGCAAGCTGCGTCCGCTGCACGACCGCGTCATCGTCAAGCGCCTCGAAGAAGAGCGCGTTTCCGCCGGTGGCATCGTCATCCCCGACAGCGCCACCGAGAAGCCGACCCGCGGCAAGGTCATCGCCGCCGGCGCCGGCCGCATCCTGGAAGACGGCAAGGTCCGCCCGATGTCGGTGAACGAAGGCGACGTGGTGCTGTTCGGCAAGTACGCCGGCCAGGAAATCAAGATCGACGGCGAAGAGCTGGTCTTCCTGAAGGAAGACGACATCGTTGCGGTGATCGAAGGCTAAGCAGCCTCTCCCGCTTCTCTTCCCATCCCCTCATTCAAGCATTCAAAGGAATACAGATCATGGCTGCAAAAGAAGTCCGCTTTGGCGAAGACGTCCGCGCCCGCATGCTCAAGGGTGTCAACACCCTGGCCAACGCGGTCAAGGTGACCCTGGGTCCCAAGGGCCGCAACGTAGTGCTCGAGAAGAGCTTCGGCGCCCCGACCGTGACCAAGGACGGCGTCTCCGTCGCCAAGGAAATCGAGCTGGCCGACAAGTACGAGAACATCGGCGCGCAGATCGTCAAGGAAGCCGCTTCCAAGACCTCCGACGTGGCCGGCGACGGCACCACCACCGCCACCGTGCTGGCCCAGGCCTTCATCCAGGACGGCCTGAAGGCGGTCGCCGCGGGCATGAACCCGATGGATCTGAAGCGCGGCATCGACAAGGCCGTGGTCGCGGCCGTGGAAGAGCTCAAGAAGCTCTCCAACCCGACCGCCGACGACAAGGCGATCGCCCAGGTCGGCACCATCTCCGCCAACTCCGACTCGGCCATCGGCGAAATCATCGCCACCGCCATGAAGAAGGTCGGCAAGGAAGGCGTGATCACGGTCGAGGAAGGCTCGGGCCTGGACAACGAGCTGGACGTGGTCGAGGGCATGCAGTTCGACCGCGGCTACCTGTCGCCGTACTTCATCAACAACCAGCAGTCGCAGCAGGTCGAACTGGATGACCCCTTCATCCTGCTGTACGACAAGAAGATCTCCAACGTGCGCGAGCTGCTGCCGATCCTCGAGGGCGTGGCCAAGGCCGGCAAGCCGCTGCTGATCGTCGCCGAGGAAGTGGAAGGCGAGGCGCTGGCCACCCTGGTGGTCAACACCATCCGCGGTATCGTCAAGGTGGCCGCCGTGAAGGCTCCGGGCTTCGGCGACCGCCGCAAGGCGATGCTGGAAGACATGGCCATCCTGACCAACGGCCAGGTGATCTCCGAGGAAGTGGGCCTGCAGCTTGAGAAGGCGACCATCGCCGATCTCGGCCGCGCGAAGAAGATCGTGGTCACCAAGGAAAACACCACGATCATCGACGGCGCCGGCGAAGCGGAGAAGATCCAGTCGCGCATCGGCCAGATCAAGGCGCAGATCGAGGAGACCTCCTCCGACTACGACCGCGAGAAGCTGCAGGAGCGCGTGGCGAAGCTGGCCGGCGGCGTGGCCGTGATCAAGGTCGGTGCCGCCACCGAAGTGGAAATGAAGGAAAAGAAGGCCCGCGTCGAAGACGCACTGCACGCCACCCGTGCGGCCGTCGAGGAAGGCGTGGTGCCGGGCGGCGGCGTCGCCCTGATCCGTGCGCTGAAGGCCGTGGTCGGCCTGAAGGGCGCCAACGAAGACCAGAACCACGGCATCAAGATCACCACCGCCGCTCTGGAAGCTCCGCTGCGCGCGATCGTGGCCAATGCCGGCGAAGAGCCCTCCGTCATCGCCAACAAGGTGAAGGAAGGCCAGGGCAACTTCGGCTACAACGCCGCCACCGGCGAGTTCGGCGACATGATCGCCTTCGGCATCCTGGACCCGACCAAGGTCACCCGCTCGGCGCTGCAGTACGCCGCCTCGGTGGCCGGCTCGATCATCACGACCGAAGCGGCCGTGACCGAGCTGCCGAAGAAGGAAGAAGCCCACTCGCACGGTGCGGGCGGCGGCATGGGTGGCATGGGCGGCATGGATTTCTGATCCGCCCCATCTGTTGTCAGCTTCGAGGAGAACCCCGCCTTGTGCGGGGTTTTCTTTTTGGGGCCGCGGGGGCGAGAGCAGAGGGATGTCGTCTGATATTGGCCATCCAGCGAGGGGCAGGATCGGCCGTACTCCATATCATTGGTCGCCTTGTACATGGCGCCAAAGCGCCTCTATATTGTAGGTAGACTTTAATATGGAAAGAGAATCCATCCTTATGCAAGTTTGCCTTGCATGAACAGGCCGAGGGCCCGTTCTCCGGCCGGGGACCGTAACCAGCGTGCCGGGCGCTATATCGCCCAGCCCAGTGGTTACCGCGCTTTTCATCCGAACCCCCTGCCACCGAAGCCCGCGTTGCGGATGGACGACGAGCTGCAGGCGTTGCTGTCGCTTGCCGATCGTGCGCTGGGCCGCCTCGACGGTTCGATTCAAACCCTGCCCAATCCCGATCTGTTCGTCTTCATGTACGTACGCAAGGAGGCCGTGCTTTCCAGCCAGATCGAAGGCACGCAGAGTTCATTGCAGGACCTGCTGGCCGCCGAAGCGCACATCCTGACCCCGGACCGGCCGCGCGACGTCGACGAGGTGGTCAATTACGTCAGTGCCATGAACTATGGCCTGGGCCGGCTGCAGGAACTGCCGGTGTCGGTGCGCCTGATTCGCGAAATCCACGAGCGCTTGTTGCAAGGCGTGCGCGGCATGCGCCTCACGCCCGGCGAACTGCGCCATTCGCAGAACTGGATCGGTGCTTCGGGTTGCACCTTGAGCGAAGCCAGCTTCGTTCCACCACCGCCGCACGAGGTGCCGAACGCGCTTGGCGCGCTGGAAACCTTCCTGCACGCGCAGAGCGCGCTGCCGGCGTTGATTCAAATAGGGCTGGCGCATGCGCAGTTCGAAACCATCCATCCCTTTCTCGATGGCAATGGACGCGTCGGCCGTCTGCTGATCACCTTTCTGCTGTGCCAGCGGGACATTCTTGGGAAACCGGTCCTCTACCTGTCGCATTTCTTCAAGCAGCACCGCGCCGAGTACTACGAGCGACTGCAGGCCGTGCGCGACAAGGGCGATTGGGAAGGCTGGCTGGCGTTCTTCCTGCGTGGCGTGGTGAGCGTCAGCCGCGAAGCTACGGAGACCGCGCGACGCATCCTTCTGCTGCGCGAAGACCATCGCGCCAGAGTCACCGAAGGATTGGGGCGCGCCGCGGGCAATGGGCACAAGCTCCTGGAATACCTGTATCGACGCCCGATCGTTGCGGTGGCCGACGTGCAGGCGCTGACCACTACGACCTATACCGCGGCCAACAACCTGGTGTCGCGGCTGGTCGCCTTGGGCATCCTTGCCGAAGCCACCGGCTATCGGCGCAACCGGTTGTTCCGTTATCAGGCTTACATCGACTTGTTCGGCGAATCCGCGGATGCGGGGCAAGCGGCGGTGAAGTGATCGGGCGACATGCTTGATCCGTGAGAAGGGCCCCGCTACGGCGGGGTTTTTCTTTGCCCAAAAGAAAACCCCGGGAGTCCACCTCCCGGGGTTGCTCGATGCGGGCGCGCCCTTGGCGCCGCGTCGGTTGATCGCTTACTTGCCGCCGGCTTCCGCCTTGGCGTCGGTCTTCGCGCCGACCGCGGCGCCGGCGACCGGCGTCTCGACCTTCGCGCCGGCCTTCACCGAGGTGGCGGCTTCGGCGCCGCCGGTGGCATCGCTCGCGGCCGACTCGGTGGTCTTGGCCGCCTTGTGGCCGGCGTGCTTGGCCTTGTGCGTCGCCTTCTTCACGGTGTCGGTCGCGCCGTCGGCGGTCTTGGTGGCAACCTGGTCCGTCGTCTTGGTGACGTCCTGCACCGCGGCGCCGGCGTTGAGGTTCGCGCTCGCCTTGGTGGCGTCCTGCACCGAGGTGCCGGCATTGACGCTCGCGCCGGCCTTGGCGGCCGCCTGGGCCTGGGCGAAGGCAGGGGCGGTCAGCACGGTGGCCGAGAGGACGAGAGCAGCAAGCAGGGTCTTACGCATGGGGTAAACCTCCGATGTGAGTGCCGCGACGCAACGTGCCGCGGTGGAATCACGCTAGAGGCGGTTTGCCTGCTGAATCCTGAATTTTTTCGGGCTGCTCCGGTTTGCTTAAGCCGGCGGACATGTCGCTGAATCGCTGGTGCGTGCCGATGAAAAACGCGTTCCGCGCACTCTTGTTTTCTTTCGCGCAGCTAGTGGGAATGCGCCTTGCGCGGCATCACTGATGCGCGCCTTCGGTGGCGGCGGCGGGTGCGATGCCTTCCTGCGCGAAGCCGGTATGTTCCGAAAGCGCATCGGCGCGCGGCAGCATGCGGTCGAGTTTTCCTTTCAGCCGCAGCAGCGCCACGCTCTCCATCGCCGCATCGATGCGCTGCTCGCTGCCGTCCTCGGCCTGTGGCGGCGCGCCCGGTGCGCGGGTGAGCGCGGCCAGCTGCGGCGCCAGTACCTGGGTCAGCGCGAAGTACGCATCGTCGTGGATGCCGGCCTGCTCCAGCACCTTGCCCGGCAGCATCCATGAGGCGAGATCCTCGCGCTGCGGCTGCACCTGGTTGCGCGGATCGACCAGCAGCCAGGTGCCCGGCTCGCTCAGCATGTCCTTGCCGTCGACGAAGCCCAGCGTTTCGAAGCTGCCGCTCAAGCCCGGCAGGTGGTCGCCGTAGAACAGCAGCAGGGTGGGGCGCTCGCGTTGCGCCAGCAGGCTGGCCAGGCGGCCCAGTTCTTCGTCGGCGTGCTGCATGTGATAGAGGTAGTTGCGCAGTTCGGTCTTGTCCTCGGCGGCAAGGCCGTCCGGCACGGGGATCGCATCGCGCTTGACCGCATCGGCCGGCGTCACGTCGTAGGGGCCGTGCGCTTCGATGCTGATCGCGAACAGGAATTGCGGCGGGCCGGCATCTTTGAGCTGCGCCATGATTTCGTCGGTCATGGCGCGGTCGGCCATGTACTGGCCGTCCAGGTCCTTGGCGTTGACGAAGCCGCCCTGCGACACGAAACGGTCGAAGCCGATCGCGCGGAACGCCGTGCTGCGGTTCCAGAAGGCGGGGTTGTTGCCGTGGATCGCCATCGTGCGATACCCGTGCGAGCGCAGCGTGCGCACCATGCCCGGCACCACCTTGGTGTTGAGCTGCAGGTACGGGAACTGCAGGTCGTCGAAGTAGCGCAGCGACAGGCCGGTCAACACCTCGAACTCGGTGCGGATGGTGCCGCCGCCGAAGGTCGGTACGTGCAGCGCGCCGCTGTAGCCCTGCTGCGCCAGGCGGTGCAGGTTCGGCGTGAGGTCGTGGTGCTCGAAGCCCTTGAGGATGGCCGGATCGAAGAACGATTCGCTCTGCACCACCACGATGTCGGGCATGGCGCCGGTATCGCCCGACGCGCCGCGCATGCGTTCGCGCAGCGCGCCGTCGGCCTGGCCGATCAGCTGCATCGCCGCATTGGGGTCGGCCTTCTTGCGCTGCTGGCCGAAATGCAGATGGAACATCATCAGCGAGCTGACCAGCCCCGAATGCTGCGCGGTGGACGAGGCCGACCACGGCTCCATCCACAGCGTCTCGCCGTCGTAGAAGCGGCCCCATGCCGGCGCGCCGCCCAGCAGCGAGCCGAGCACCACCAGCACCGAGGCGCCGGCGAGCAGGCGCTTGCCGCGGGTGCGGCGCGGGAACAGCGGCAGCTCCTTGCGCCAGGCCAGCACCACCAGGGCGATGCCGGCGGCCAGCGCCAGGTATGGCCAGGGTGTGGTCGGCAGATAACCGCCGAGCAGATGCAGGCCGCCCTTGCGCAGCTGGCCGAGCATGCGGAAATCGGCCGGCATCAGCGGCGTGCCCAGCTGCCTCACCTTCAGCGCATTGACGCCGTACAGCACGCCCTGCAGCAGGAAGGCCAGGCCGAACGAGAGCAGCGGACGCCGGCTCAGCACCATCAGCAGCAGGGCCAGCAGCAGCCCCGGCAGCGCATTGGCCAGCAGGTACAGCGGCTGCTGGAACAGCTGCTGCGGCGCAACGCCTTCGCCGCCGTCGAGCCAGCCGGTGAACAGCACGAAGGCCACCGCCAGCATCAAGGGGAGGGCGACGCGGCGGGCCAGGCCGGACCTGGTGGCTGGATTGAGGGTCTTGGTCATGGCAGTCCTAGGGGGATTGCGCTGTCATGGCTCGGACATCGGAATGTAACGATGCCGGCATGAACCAGGTGTTCGGCGTTCGTGGTGCTTGCGTACTTTTCGAGCAGTGCCAACGTGATGGCGAAGCGGTGCGTGCACGCGCCCCTGCCGTGCAGGATCTCGCGGTCATCTGCCGGTCATCTTGGCATCGCGCGGGCGGGCGCAGACGGCACACCGGCGCGGAAGGCACAATGTCCGGATGCAGCCCAAGGAATCCCCGGCGCTACGCGCCCTGATCGACGACCGCTACGCCGAACTGGCCGCGCGCTGCCGCCTGGCCGGTGTTGCGCTGCACGACGACGCCGGCGTGGCCGAGCGCATCCGCCGCGCCCTGCTGGCCAGCGATTTCGCCTACGACATCTGGTTCCGCCAGCCGCAGCTGCTGGCGCCGCAGGGGCTGGAACGCCTGCGCGCCGGTGGCGACGCCAGCACGCGCATCGAGACGCTCAGGCTCGATCCGGACGAAGCCGCCTGCATGGCCACGCTGCGCCGCTTCCGCCACGCCGAGGCGCTGCGCCTGGTGTTCCGCGACGTCAACGGGTTGGACGAATTGCCCGAGACGCTGTCCGCCACCAGCGTGCTCTACGAGGCGCTGCTGGGCGCCGCGCTGGGCTGGTCCGAGCGCGCGTTGGCCGCGCGCTATGGCCACGGCCGCGACCACGAGGGCGTCCTGCAGCGCATGGTGGTGGTCGGCTTCGGCAAGCTCGGCGGCAGCGAGCTGAATTTCTCCTCCGATATCGACCTGGTGCTGGCCTATCCGCACAGCGGCCAGAGCGACGGCCCGCGGCCGCTCGACAACAGCGAATACTTCGTGCGCATGGGCCGCCAGCTGGTGCGCCTGCTGGCCGAGCCCACCGTCGACGGCATCTGCGCGCGCGTCGATCTGCGCCTGCGCCCGTTCGGCAATGCGGGTCGCCTCGCGCTGCCGTTCAGCGCGATGGAGCAGTACTACCAGAGCGAAGGCCGCGACTGGGAGCGCTATGCCTGGATCAAAGCGCGCCCCGTGGCCGGCGACCGCAATGCGGGCAAGCAGCTGCAGGAACTGCTGCGGCCGTTCGTGTTCCGCAAATACCTGGACTACACCGCCTTCGCCGGCCTGCGCGAAATGAAGGCGCTGATCGACGCCGAGGTGGCGCGCAAGGACCTGGCCGACAATCTCAAGCTCGGCCCCGGCGGCATCCGCGAAGTCGAATTCATCGTGCAGCTCACCCAGCTGATCCGCGGCGGCCGCGAACCGAGCCTGCGCGTCCGCGGCCTGCTGCCGGCGCTGACCGCCTGCGAGGCGCGCGGCCATATCGCCGCCTCGCGCGCCAAGGCGCTGCGCGAGGCCTATGTGTTCCTGCGCCGGGTGGAAAACCGCGTGCAGATGCTGCGCGACGCGCAGACGCACGACATCCCGGAGGACGCACTAAGCCGCGAGCGCATCGCGCTCGGCCTGGGCCATGCCTCGTGGGAAGCGCTGGCGGCGGAACTGGCGCGCCATCGCGCCGTGGTCAGCGAGGAATTCGCCGAGGTGCTGGTGCCGCAGGGCGGCCGCACCGCGAGCGTGCCGGTGGAAGACGTGGCGCTGTGGCGGCGCGTCTGCGCGGAAGAGATCGATCCCGGCCTGCTCGAGGCGGCAGGTTTCCAGCCCGGCGCCGAAGCCGCCGAGGCGCTGCTCAAGCTGCCGCAGGCCGCAACGGTGCGCGCCATGCCGCCGCGTTCGCGCGAACAGCTCGACCGCCTGATGCCGCAGCTGCTGGCGCTGGCGCGCGACAGCGCGGCGCCGGTGCCGGGCCTGCTGCGCCTGTGCCGGCTGGTGCAGGCGGTGGCGCGGCGCTCCTCGTATCTGGCCTTGCTGGAAGAACAGCCGGCGGCGCGGCGACGCCTGGCCGACCTGTTCGCACGCAGCGCCTTCCTCGCCGAACGCGTGATCGCGCAGCCGCTGCTGCTGGACGACGTGCTCGATCCGCGCATCGACCAACTGCCGCTCAAGCGCGCCGACATCAGCGCGGAAATCAGCCGCGTGCTGGGCACGCTGGACGAGCGCGAGGCCGAAGCGGAGCTGGAGCGCATCAACGAATTCAAGGCCAGCACGGCGTTCCGCCTCGGCCTGGCCTTCAACGACGGCCGCGCCGACGCGGTCGCCACGGCGCGCCGCCTCGGTGCGCTGGCGGAGTCGGTGGTAATCGCGGTGATGGCCCTGGCGGAACGCGAACTCACCGAACAGCACGGCCGCCTGCCGGGCGAAGGCAGCGGCTTCGCCGTGCTCGGCTACGGCAGCCTCGGCGGCGAGGAGCTGGGCTTCGCCTCCGACCTGGACCTGGTCTTCGTCTACGACACCCGCCGCGCCCATGCGATGAGCGATGGCGCGCGCCCGATCGAAGGCTCGCGCTGGTACCAGCGCCTGGCGCAGCGCGTGATGAACTGGCTGACCGTGCTGACCCGCGCCGGGCGTCTGTACGAAGTGGATACGCGGCTGCGTCCCGACGGTTCCAAGGGCCTGCTCGTCAGCAGCCTGGAAGCCTTCGCCGAATACCAGCGCAGCCGTGCATGGACGTGGGAACACCAGGCGTTGCTGCGCGCCCGCCCGGTGGCCGGCGATGCCGCGTTGAATGCGGAGTTGCTCGACGTGCGCCGCGAGATCCTCGCCGTGCCGCGCGAGCGTGCCCGCGTGCTGGCCGACGTCAGCGACATGCGCCGGCGCTGGCGCGCCGAGCGCGACCGTTCCGACGAGCGCCTGTTCGATCTGAAGCAAGGCCACGGCGGCCTGCTCGATATTGAGTTCGCCCTGCAGGGCCTGGTGCTGGCGCACGCGGCGGAGCGGCCGCTGCTGCTGCTGTCCACCGCGAACGCGGCGCTGATCGAAGCCTGCCGCACCAGCGGCCTGCTCGACGATGCGCAAGCCGAGGTGTTCGCGCGCGCGCATGGCGATCTGCTGCGCCGTGCGCTGGCCTGCACGCTGGACCTGCGTTCGCGCATCGCGCCGCGCGAGCCGGCGCTGGATGCATTGAGCGAAGAAGTGCGGCGGGTGACGGCGGAGCTCGGCTTCGCGTTCGCCGCGAAGGCGACGACGGTCTAGGTGCGGCTGGCGTTGCGCGCCGCAATGCGCTGGCGCACCGTCTCGGCGATGGCGCGGGTTTCGCGCAGCGGCGCCTGCCGTGCGGGCGGCGTGTCGTCCAGCCCGTGCAGCAGCCCCGCTTCGCGCAGCGCCTGGTGGAACCGCGCGAATTTGCCGGGCAGCGGTGCGCGCACCAGGGTCTGCACCGCGCAGCCGATGGCGCAGGCTTCGGAAAGCATGTTGATCGAGTCCGGCGTCACCACCAGCCGGTCGGCCCAGCCCATGGCGGCGGGGTAGGGATTGGCGCCGTCTTCCTCGCTGCTCCACACCACGCCGGGAATGCCGGCGAGGCGTTCGCGCAGCACCGCGACCACGCCGGCCGGCGTGCGGCGCGAGGCCAGCACCAGCAGGCTGCCGCCGTCGTGCTGTTGCTGCGCCACCAGCCGCTCGGCCAGGGCGTGGGCGTAGGCCGCATCGATCGGAATCCCCTTGCGCGGCCCGCCCACCAGCACCGCGACGCGCGGCTGCGGCAGATCGCCGAAGGCGGGGCAGACGTCGCGGCCTTCGGCCAGCCAGGCGTCGTCGACCGGATTGAGCGAGCCCAGCGGATGCAGCACGTTCGGTCCGTCCAGGCCGTCATGGCGTGGCGCGATCACCGTGTCCCAATGCCGCGGATCGATACGCGGATCGAGAATCTGCACCGCATAGCTGCCGCCTTCGGACAGTTCGCGCACCAGCCGCGTGTAATACGCCGCCGCGCGGCCGCAGCCGACGATCACCGCCGGCCACGGCGGCACCACGATGCCGCGGCGCTGCGGCGCGGGCAGGGCGAAGCGGCCGCCGGGCAGCAGGCGCGGCGCGAACCAGGACCAGGGCGCGCGCAGTCCCAGCACCAGATGGCGGAACGGCAGGCCCAGCGCTTCGGCCAGGGCCAGGGCCTGGCGGTCGTTGCCGGCGCGGCCGTCGGTGACCACCCAGCATTCGCCGTGCAGCCTGGTCATGCGGGGTGCTGGCCCGGGATTGTTTCGATTCTCGCCACAGTACGTTCTGTCCGGCCCAGTCCTGTTCGCCCTTGCGTGCCCGTACACTTCGGGGCCACGGCGCCGCCCGGCGCGTTCTATCGAAGGATACCCATGAGCGAGTTGCTTTCCGAGGCCGCCCTCGACCAGCTGTTCCGCGAGGCCCGCACCTACAACGCCTTCCTGGACAAGCCGGTGAGCGACGAGGTGCTGCGCCAGGTCTACGAGCTGGCCAAGTTCGGCCCCACCAGCGCCAACTCCTCGCCGGCGCGCATCGTGTTCGTGAAGTCGGCCGAGGCCAAGGCCAAGCTGGAGCCGTTCCTGTCCGAAGGCAACCGCGCCAAGACCATGAAGGCGCCGGTCACCGCCATCGTCGGCGTCGACCACGAGTTCTACGAGCACCTGCCGCGCCTGTTCCCGCATGCCGATGCGCGCAGCTGGTTCGTCGGCAACCAGCCGATGATCGACACCACCGCATTCCGCAACGCCACCCTGCAGGGCGCCTACCTGATCATCGCGGCGCGCGCGGTGGGCCTGGACTGCGGCCCGATGTCCGGCTTCGACAACGCCGGCGTGGACAAGGCGTTCTTCGCCGATACGCCCAGCGTGAAGTCCAACTTCCTGATCAATCTCGGTTACGGCGATGCCAGCCGCGACCTGTTCCCGCGCAACCCGCGCCTGTCGTTCGAGGAGGCGTGCCGCATCGCCTGAGCGCGATGCGTCCGCCTTTAACCGCAGCCCCCTCTTCCACGGAGAACTACCCATGCGTGCACTTCGTTACCTCGTTCTCGCCGGCCTGATCGGCGCCGCCGTCACCGCGCAGGCCGACCCGGTCACCTACAAGCTCGACCCGGGCCACACCAATGTGCTGTTCAGCTGGAACCACTTCGGCTTCTCCAACCCGACCGCGAACCTGGGCTTGGGCGAAGGCACCCTGGTGTTCGACGAGAAGGACGCAGCCAAGTCCTCGGTCGAAGTGACCCTGCCGCTGGCCAACCTGGACACCCACGTGTCCAAGCTGGACGAGCACCTGAAGAAGCCGGATTTCTTCGACGCCGACAAGTTCGCCAACATCACCTTCAAGAGCACCAAGGTGCAGTCGCTCGGCGGCGGCAAGTACAAGGTGACCGGTGACCTGACCGTGCACGGCGTGACCAAGCCGGTGGTGCTGGACGCCAAGCTCAACAAGAGCGGCGTGCACCCGATGCTGAAGGTGCAGACCGTGGGTTTCGACGCCAGCACCACGGTGAAGCGCTCGGATTTCGGCATGGGCGCCTACGTGCCGAACGTCAGCGACGAGATCAAGATCCACATCACCACCGAGGCTTCGGTGCCGAAGGCGGATTGATGCATGCCGGCGCCGTTCGCGGCGCCGCATGAAAAAAGCCCGCGCCGTGATGGCGCGGGCTTTTTCTTGGTGCCGCTGGCGGAAGTTCAGTTCTTGCTGACGCCTTCGTTCTTCAGCGACTCCAGCTTGCTCAGGTCCACGCTGTTGACGGCGTCCTTGAGCTGGTCGATCTCCGCGTTGCCGCTGGCCTTCACCGAGAAGCGCTGGCCGACCACCACGGTGTAGTCGCCGGTCTTGTTGACCTTGTCCCAGGACTCGTGCACCAGGCGGCCGTCCTTGCTGTAGGTCTTCTCGTAGCCGTTGTCGGTCTGCTGCTCGGACTCGGCGGCGAAGGCATTGGCCACCGCCATCATGCCCTTCATGCTACCGGTGTCGGAGATTTCCAGCTCGATGTTGCGGCTGCCGTCCCCGTACTGGCCGTGCGCGACGGTGATCTGCACGCCCACGCCGGCGCTGCGCTCGGCCGACAGGCTCTGGCGCTTGAGGCCCCCGGCGCTGTCGGGCAGGAAGGCCTTGATCTGGTCGGCCGACAGCGACTGCACGTTGCCGTCGTTGCCCATCATCTTGCTCATCGCGGCCTGCTGGGCGGAGGTGTCGCCGGACTTCTGCGCGGCCTCCAGCTCCTTGCTGGCCTGCTCGGCGCGCGCACCCATCTCGGCCAGCTTGCCGGCCGCGCTGTCCTTGTCGACGGTGGCGCTGCCGTTGTCGCCGCTGAAGGTGACGTGGCCGCCGCTCATGGCGGCGCCGGTCAGTGCCGCGGTGCCGACCACGCCGGCCACGATCATGCTGACGATCCAGCCCAGCACGATGCCGATGATGATGCTCACGGCCGTATAGCCGGCCGTCTTCTCCACCGGGCTTTGCATGGTGGCCGACAGGCCCAGGTAGAGCAGGTAGATCGAGTAGATGCCGCCGGCGATGGCGATCAGCCAGCCGATCCAGGGCAGGATCACGGCGGCGCCGGCGACCCAGCTGGCGGTCCAGGCATAGGCCACGGCTTTCAGCGCCTGCACCGGCTCTTTCTGGCCGCCGAAGCTCGGCGCCAGCGCGTTGACGATCAGCGACATCACATAGACCAGCACCAGCGACAGCACGTACTGCAGCACCATGCCGGCCAGGCCGGAGCCGAACGGCGCGCGCCAGGTCATGCCCATCAGGCTGACGCCGATCAGGCTGTTCTTGATGAAGCCGGCGACGGCCGGCAGCGCGGCCAGCACCAGGATGTAGCTGGTATAGAGGCCCTGCACGGTGGCCGGCTCCGCGGCGATGACCGGCCATTCGGTTTTGGGCGTGGTGAGGATCGCCCGCGCGCGGGCCATGATCTTTCCGAAATCCATTGGATGTTCCCCTTCAAGCTGGATGGTGCGGCGGTGGTCCGCCGGGGCAGCCGATGATGCAGCCGCCCGATGACAATCGGCCCGGAGCCGGTTCACAGCATGTTTCTTCCCTGTGCCCGCCGCGCCGGCCGGGCGGTGCAGCCTGCTACCATTGTCGGCCCGATGTCCAGTCTGGAGCTTGATCCCATGCCCGCTTCCCCCGCCGAGCCCGCACGGCAGATTTTGGCCAATGCCGAAAATCGTTATGAAGTGACGCGCAAGGACCTTCCCTTGTCCTGCCCGCTGCCCGGCATGGCGCTGTGGAACTCGCACCCGAAGGTGTACCTGCCGATCGTCGAGGACGGCGGCGAATCCAGCTGTCCCTACTGCGGCGCGCGTTACGTCCTGAACGACTGAACCGGCCGGGGCCAGGCAAGGCACCGCATCGAACTTCAGGCGGCAATCGGCACGATTGCTGCTTGTCCCCAAGGATGAAGGCTTTACTCGAACCGTCCATGTCCGCCGTTGCCGCGCCAGCCCGGTCGCTGACCGTGGTCCAGCTGATCCCGGCCCTGCAGTCCGGTGGGGCCGAGCGGTCGGCGCTGGAAGTCGCGCGCGCGCTGGTGCAGGCCGGTCACCGTTCGGTGGTGATCTCCGCCGGCGGTCGCCTGGCCGGCCAGCTGGAAGCCGAGGGCAGCGAGCACATCAGCCTGGACATCGGCCGCAAGTCGCTGCGCACCCTGCTGCGGGTGGGCGCCCTGCGCCGCGTGCTGGCGCAGCTGAAGCCGGACATCGTGCACGCCCGCTCGCGCCTGCCGGCCTGGCTGGGCTGGTGGGCGATCCGCGGGCTGCAGCCGCGCCCGCATTTCGTCACCACCGTGCACGGCTTGAATACGCCCGGGCGCTACAGCTCCATCATGCTGCGCGGCGAGCGGGTGATCGCCGTCTCGCAGACCCTGCGCGACTACGTGCTGAGCCACTACCGCTGGCTGGAGCCCTCGCGCGTGCGGGTGATTCCCCGCGGCATCGACCCTGAGGCATTTCCGTACGGTCATCGCCCCGACGATGCCTGGCAGAAGGCCTTCTTCACCGAATTCCCGCGCCTGGCCGGTGCGCCGCTGCTGACCCTGCCGGGCCGCGGCACGCGGCTGAAGGGCCATCACGACGCCGTGGAGCTGATCGCGGAACTCAAGCGCCGCGGCATCGACGCGCGCCTGCTGCTGCTGGGCGTGATCGAGCCGGGCCGCGAAGCCTACGTGGCCGAGCTGCGCGAGCTGATCAGTGCGCGCGGCATCGAGTCCCAGGTGGTGCTGACCCCGCCGCGCAACGACGTGCGCGACATCTACGCCGTGTCGGCGCTGGTGCTGCAGCTGTCGAACAAGCCCGAATCCTTCGGCCGCACCGTGGTCGAGGCGCTGTCGCTGTGCCGCCCCGTGCTGGGCTATGCCCACGGCGGCGTCGGCGAGCTGCTGGCCGAGCTGTATCCGGCCGGCCGCGTGCCGGTCGGCGACCGCGAACGCCTGGTGGAGCGCGCGGCCGAGCTGCTGCGCGTGGCGCCGCCGATCCCGATGCTGCAGAGCTACCGCCTGTCGGACATGCAGCAGGCCACGCTGGCGCTGTACGAGGAAGTGGTCGCCGGCTGACTCGCTCGTCATTCCGGCCTGCGCCGGAATGACGAGCAGGGTGGCGGCTCGCCTACAATGCCCCGGCTTTTCCTACCGGGTTCCCGCATGCCTGTTCTCCCTGCGCTCAAGGCCGCCCTGCGCTCGCCGCTGTTGCCGTTCTGGCTGGTGATCGCGCTGCTGCCGTTCGGGCGCAGCTCGGAGCTGGGCACCTTTCTGTGCCTGCTCGGCGTCGTGCTGCTGTTCGCGCGGCATCCGCGCGCGCTGGGCGAGCATGCCGGCGCACGGCTGCTGCTGTGGCTGCTGGGCGCGTATATCGGCGCGGCGCTGCTGTCGTGCTTCGGGGCGGTGGCGCCGGGCAAGAGCTGGTCGACCGTGGCGGCGCTGCTGCGCTACGTGCCGCTGGGGCTGTATGCGTGCTTCGCCATCCGCCGCGCCGGCAAGCTCGATGCGCTTTATGTCGCCGTCGCCGCCGTGCTCGCCGTGTGGGTGCTGGATGCCTGGGTGCAGGCGCTGACCGGCTGGAGCCTGGGCGGGCATGCGGAGCAGGAGCGCGTGTCCGGCATCTTCGGCGCCGACAATCTCAAGCTCGGCCCCTCGCTCGCCGTGCTGGCGCCGTTCGCGCTGTGGGCCGCGCGCTGGTGCTGGGGGCGGCTGGGGCTGGTGCTGGCCGCGCTGGCCTTGCTCGGGCCGGTGCTGCTCTCAGGATCGCGTGCATCGTGGCTTACCTACGCGCTGGTGGTGCTGGCCTTCGCCTGGCGCGAGGCCGGCTCGGCCAGGCGCTTCGTGCTGATCTGCTGCGCCGGCACCCTGGTCGCCGCGGCCGCCGGCGGACTGGCATGGAAAACCTCGGAGCGTTTCCACGCGCGCATGGAAAAGACCTTGCTCGCCTTCCGGGCGTCGGACCACGCGGTGGATACGGCGCTCAGCGGACGGCTGGATATCTGGCGCACCAGCTGGTGGATGTTCGAAGCGCATCCGCTCAACGGCGTCGGCGTGCGCGGCTATCGCTACGCCTATC
Source organism: Dyella sp. SG609 (assembly GCF_012275375.1). Taxonomy (GTDB): domain Bacteria; phylum Pseudomonadota; class Gammaproteobacteria; order Xanthomonadales; family Rhodanobacteraceae; genus Dyella_D; species Dyella_D marensis. The sequence goes on from NZ_JAAZQJ010000011.1 coordinate 116,285, forward strand.
GCCAGGTGGCGCCGCCGGACGACCACTTCGTGGCCACCGGCGAGAACTGCGGCGCGGGCGAGGGCGCCTGCCATGCGCACCAGGTGGTGCTGGAAGTGCTGAGCGAAACCGGCCTGGCCGGCCTCGCGCTGTGGCTGGCCGGCGCGGTGCTGGCGATACGCCGCTGGCATGCGGCGGGAGCGGCGGCGCGCGCCCGCGCATTTCCCGCCACGGTGGCGCTGGGCGTGATGCTGTTCCCGCTCAATACCCATCTGGCTTTCTATTCGGCGTGGTGGGGCCTGCTGTTCGCCTGGGTGCTGGGCCTGTGGTGCGCCAGCCTGTACGTGGCCGCGGAGGACGCCGATGGCGCGTGAGCCCCTGTCGGTGGTGCTGACCAGCTACAACAGCGCCGCCACGCTCGACGCCTGCCTGGCCAGCGTGCGCTGGGCCGACGAGGTGGTGGTGCTGGATTCGGGCTCCACCGACGCTACGCTCGCCATCGCCGCGCACTACGGCGCGCGCGTCGAGAGCCAGCCCTTCGCCGGCTACAGCGCGCAGAAGCAGGCGGCCATCGACCTGGCGCGGCACGACTGGGTGCTGCTGCTCGACTCCGACGAAGCCATGCCGGCGAACGCCGCGCAGATCATCCAGCACGTGCTCGCGCAGCCGGCGCATGCCGGCTACCTGCTGTGGCGCCGCGAATGGATCTTCTGGCAATGGCAGTCGCCGCGCAGCCGCCTCAATCACTATGTGCGCCTGTTCGACCGCCGTCGCGCGCGCATGAGCGGCCACCGCGTGCACGAGGAAGTCACCGTCGACGGCAGCGTCGGCGTGCTGGACCTGGTGATGGACCACTACGGCGAGCGCGATATCGCCGGCCGCGTGGACAAGGCCAACCGCTATTCCAGCCTGCAGGTGGCGGACCTGGCCGGCCGCCGCGCCAGCGGCCTGCGCCTGCGCATGCTCACCAATGCCTGGGCCGCGTTCTTCCGCTACTACCTGCTGCGCGGGCATTACCGCTCGGGCTGGGCGGGCTTTATCGCCGCGCGCATCCACGCGTTCTATGCGTTCCTGAAGTACGCCAAGCTTTACGAGGCGACGCGGGCGGAGCAGAGGGAAACACGTATCCCTGCGCCGGAGCGCAAGGACGTTTAGCCGTCCATTGGCTTATGCCGCCCGGTCCAGCGGCCACACCTGGCCGCGCAGCGCCGTGATCAGCAGCCCGCAGGCCTCGCGCCGCAGCGCCTCGCGCTTGCGGAAGGCGGAGCGGTGCTTGCTCTCCACCTGGGTCTCGTCGCGCAGCGGCTCCTGCGCGGGCAGGGCGTAGAAGCCGTCGGTGAGCGGCTCGCCCTGGCATTCCTGCCAGAAGGCGTCGTAGTCGGCCTTGATCTTGTCCGCCTCGCCGGCGAACGGATGCGCCAGATTGGCGACGCCGCGCACGCGTTCGATGCCGTATTCGGCGGCGAAAGCCAGCAGCAGCGAGAACAGCAGATTCTTCGGGCGCAGGCCATGGCACTGCCTGGTCAGCTCGCGCACCGCTTCGCGGCCCAGCTCCGCCGACGCGCCCTGCATGCAGCCGATCAGCAGGCTGCTGCCTTCGTCGGCCACGGTGAACACCGCGGACGACAGCACCTGGTCATGGCTGTTGGTCAGGCACAGCGCCAGCTCGCCTTCGCGGCTGCGGCCGGTGGGGCGGCGCAGTTCGATGCGCAGCTCGCTGTTGTCCTTCAGCGTCAGCGCGCCAATGCGGTAGCCGCCGTGCAGATAGACGCCGTCGGCCATGTCTTCGGGCAACTGCACGAAGGCGAAGCGGAAATGATCGGCGACGATCTCCATCCGGCGCGCGCGGCCGAACCGGCGATTGATGTAATGGTGATGCCAACGCTCCAGCAGCCGCGGATCCTGCGCGAGGATCGCGCTGAGCCGCGGCGAGCCGTACACGAACTGCAGCCACGCGGATTGCCGCCGCGCCATGCGGGCGCAGCGCAGCAGGTATTTCAGCCCGGAGGCGATGCGTTTTGGCGCGGCGCCGCGCCAGTCATGACGATGGCGTAGCGAGCGCAAGAACAAACGAATGGACATGGCGCGCAAGAATGGGGAAACCGCGCATGCCTTGTACTTGAGCAGTCTGTCGCCTGCCTGTCGCGGCTCAATAAACTTCCGGGCTGTGCGGCGGGCGCGTCTTGAAGCGCTTGTGCACCCACAGGTATTGCTCGGGCGCTTCGCGCACCATCTGCTCGATGCTCGCATTCACGCGCGCGGTGTCGAACGCGGCGTCACCGCTGGGAAAGTCCTGCAGCGGCGCACCCAGGCGCAATGCATAGCCGCGGCCGTCGGGCAGGCGGCGATGGAAGAACGGAACGACCAGCGCACCGGACAGGCGCGCCAGGTGATGCGTCGCGGTGATGGTCGCCGCCGGCACGCCGAAGAACGGCACGAAGACATTGTCCTTGCTGCGCATGTCCTGGTCGGGCGCGTACCACAGCGTGCCGCCGCTGCGCAGGTACTTCACCGTGCCGCGGATGTCGTCCTTGTCGAACATGGCGGCGGCGTAGTCCAGGCGCGCGCGCAGCACGGCCCATTCGAACACCGCCGAATCCATGCGCCGGTACATGCCGGCGATGCGGATATGCCGCGATACCAGCCGCGCGCACAGCTCCAGATGCGAGAAATGCCCGCCGACCAGCAGCACGCCCTTGCCCTGCGCCCGCGCGGCTTCGAGATGCTCCAGGCCTTCCAGCGTCACCGGCACGCGCTCGATCGCGCGCTCGGTGCCCATCCAGCCCAGCGCGAACTCCATCATCATCAGGCCGATGTCGCGCAGGTGCGCGTCCACCAGGGCGGCCCGCTCCGCCGCGGACAGCTCCGGAAAGCACAGCGCGATGTTCACTTCGGCGATGTGCCGGCGGCGCGAGGGGAAATGCTGGATCAGCACGCCCAGCCCGCGGCCCACGGCCATGAGCGCGCGGCGCGGCAGGCGCGCGACCAGTTTCAGGATGCCCACGCCCAGCCACGCCGGCCATTGGACCGGGGAAAGCAGCTTGGCTTGGAAGGAGGGACGAGGTGCACCGGGCATGAGGGCCGCGATTGTAGCAAGAGCGGGGGCCGCGGCCGGGTGTTTGCCTGCCCCGCGCGGAGGCACTGGCTATACTGCCGCGCCTGCCCTTTCGAGCCCCGCCGTTGCGCTATCTCTACACCCTCGCGATGTACCTGGTGACGCCGATCATCGTGATGCGGCTGCTGGCGCGCGGCGTGCGCTACCGCGACTACCACCGGCGCTGGCGCGAGCGCTTCGGCTTCTACCGCGGCCCGACCCTGCGCGGCAGCATCTGGGTGCATGCGGTGTCGGTGGGCGAGGTGAATGCGGCCGAGCCCCTGATCAAGTCGCTGCGCGAGGCCTACGTCAATGCGCCGCTGGTGGTGACCACGGTGACGCCGACCGGCTCCGAGCGCGTGCGCCAGCTGTTCGGCGACAGCGTGTACCACGTGTACCTGCCGTACGACCTGCCGTTCGCGGTGTCGCGCTTCATGCAGCGGGTGCGGCCGCGGCTGGCGATCATCGTGGAGACCGAAATCTGGCCGAACCTCTACTTCGCCTGCAAGAAGCGCGGCATTCCGCTGATGATCGTCAATGCGCGCCTGTCCGAGCGCTCGCTGCGCGGCTACCGCCCGCTGCAGGGGCTGGTGCGCTCGGCGCTGAGCTGCGTGCGGCAGATCGCGGCGCAGTCGCGCACCGACGCGGCGCGCTACCGGCTGCTGGGGGTGGAGCCGGCGCGCATCGTGGTCAGCGGCAATCTGAAATTCGACATGCCGGTGCCGTATGCCGCGGTGCAGGCCGGCGAGGAGCTGCGCCGGCAATGGGGCCATCTGCGGCCGGTGTGGATCGCCGGCAGCACGCACGAGGGCGAGGAGCTGCCCGTGCTGGAAGCGCACCTGCAGGTGCTCAAGCGCTTGCCGGACGCCTTGCTGCTGATCGCGCCGCGCCATCCGGAGCGTTTCAAGCTGGTGGAAAGCGCGGTGCGCAGCCTGGGTTTCAGCATGGCCACGCGCAGCGCCGACCGCGTGCCGACCGCCGCGCACCAGGTGTTCGTGATCGACGCCATGGGTGAGCTGATGCAGTTCTACGCCGCGGCGGACCTCGCCTTCGTCGGCGGCAGCCTGGTGCCGATCGGCGGGCACAACGTGCTGGAGCCGGCGGCGCTGTCGCGGCCGGTGCTGGTGGGGCCGCACACCTTCAATTTCGAGGAAATCACCCTGACCCTGATCGGCGAAGGCGCCGCGGTGCGCCTCAACGACGCCAGCGAGCTGGGCACCGCCGTGCTGCAGCTGCTGCGCGACGCGGAGCGGCGCAAGAGCATGGGCCTGCATGCGCAGGTGGTGTTCGACCGCGAGCGCGGCGCGGTGCAGCGGGTGATGGAGCTGATCGACAAGCAGCTGCAGGAATGAGCGGCTCGTTCAGGGCATGAAAAAAGGCCGGGCAATGCCCGGCCTTTTCGTTTGCGCGTGCTGAACCTGCTTACTGCAGCAGCGCGTTGACCGCTTCCAGGTCGGGCATGTCGATGGTGCCCGCCGACTGCTTCAGCTGCAGCTTGTTGAGGATGAAGGCGTGGCGCGCCTGCGAGTAGCTGCTCTGCGCCTGGGTCAGGGTCTGAATCGCGTTGAGCACGTTCAGCATGGTCTGGGTGCCCACGTCGAAGCCGGCGCGGGTGGCTTCCAGCGCCTTCTGGCCGGATTCGACCGAAGCGCGATTTGCCTGCACCTGCAGGATGCCGGCGCCGACCGAGCGGTAGTAGTTGAGCGTGTCGCGCGAGACCTGGCGGCGGGTGGATTCCAGCGAATCCTGCGCCGCGTCGCGGTTGTAGATCGACTGGCGCACGCGCGACTGGGTGCCGAAGCCTTCGAAGATCGGCACCGACAGGGTCAGGCCGGCGGTGGTGCCCCAGCGGCCGTTGCCGGGGGTGACCAGGCCGCCGTTCTCGGCCCAGGCATTGGTCTGGCCGCGGGTGACCGTGGCGTTGATGGTCGGCAGGTGGCCGGCGCGCGCCGTGTCGATGCTGTGCTCGGCCGCTTCCACGCTGTACTGCTGCGAGAGCACATTCGGGTTGTGCTTGAGCGCCTCTTCCACCCAGGTGTTCGGGTCGGCCGGCGAAGGCGCGTCCATCGGCAGGTCGTCGCGCAGCTTCTTCAGCTCGGTGACCGGCTGGCCGGTGATCTGGCGCAGCGCTTCCTTGGCGTCGTTGAGCGAATTCTCGGCGGAGATGGTCTGCGCCTTGGCCAGCTCGTAGTACGACTTGGCCTGGTACACGTCGGTGATCGCGGCCAGGCCGACCTTGAAGCGCTGGTCCGCCTGCTCGTAGGCCTGGCGGTAGGCTTCTTCGTTGGCCTTGTTGAAGGTCAGCGTGTCCTGCGCGGTGAGCACGCCGAAGTAGGCCTGCGTGACGCGCACGTACAGGTTCTGCAGCGCGGCCTGGTAGAGCTGTTCCTGCGCGTCGGACTGCGAGCGGGCGGTTTTCAGGCCCGTCCACTTGCTGATGTCCAGCACGCTCTGGCTCAGGGTGGCGTTCTCGGTGCGCGAGCGCGAATGGCCGCCGGCGGAGTCCTGGCTGTTGTTGCCGCTGTACTGGTTGAAGGTCAACCCCGCGCTCAGCTGCGGCAGCATCAGTGCGCGCGCCTGCGTGATGCCCTCGCCGGTGGCCTGGCGGTTGGCGTCGGACTGCGCCAGCACCGGATCGTTAGCGCGGGCTTCTCGGTATGCATCCAGCAAATCCTCGCTGTGGCCGGACAACGGAAGCGCCGTCAGGGCCAGGGCAAGGGTCAGAAGCTTCAAACGCATGGGTTGCCTCTTGGGGAATGGGAAATCGGGTCAGGTCAGAAAACGAATTTGCGCGGCGGCTCGGCGTGCACCAGGTAGGGCAGGTCGGTCTCGAGGATGCTCTCCTCGCGATAGCGGCCTTCGCCCTCGTGGGTCAGCAGCACCATCTGCTGCACCGGCGACTCGCCGCGCACCGCCAGCAGGCGGCCGCCCGGCTTGAGCCAGCCGAGGAAACGCTGGGGAATTTCATACACGGCGCCGGTGACCACCACCGCATCGAACTGGCCGGCAGGCTGCCAGGCCTTGACCGCCTCGCCCGTGGCGAGCGTCACGTTGTCGATGCCCGCCTGCGCGATGCGCTGCGCCGCGGCGGCGATGAAGTCGGCATGGATGTCGACGCTGGTGACATGGCCGGACAGGCTCGCCATGCAGGCGGTGAGGAAGCCCGAGCCCGTGCCGATTTCCAGCACGTGTTCCGCTTCCTTCAGCTCCAGCGCCTGCAGCACGCGGCCTTCCAGCACCGGCTTGAGCATGCTCTCGCCATGGCCGATCGGCAGGCCGACGTCGGCATAGGCCAGCGCACGATGCTCCGGGGCGACGAACTGGTCGCGGTGCAGGCGGCCGAGCACGTCGAGCACGCGCGCGTCCAGCACCTCCCAGGGGCGCACCTGGTTTTCCACCATGTTCTGCCGCGCCTGTTCGAAGTTCATCGCCATGGTCAGCCTACGTCCCGTGCAAAGTCGAAAAAAGGTCAGAAAGGATAAGCGCTTAGACCAGTCCCGACAATGTTCAAAAGCCTGGAGCTTGCCTGCTTCCCCACGAAGTGCCGGAAGTCACCGCGACGAGCTGACGGAAGTCATGCGCAGCGCGGTGTCCGCGGACACTCAAGCCGTCAGGCGACGGTTATCCGCCCGCTTGGCGGCGATGTCCATCGGCAGGCGTGCGAACGCATCTTCGGTTGCTTGTCCGAGCGCCGCATCCAGCAGCCGGATGCGCGGCAGCAGGGCCGGCTGCCGGCGGCTTTCCGCCGCGACCGCCAGCCAGGCCAGCCAGCGCGCGATGCGGTGGCGCTCGGGCGCATTCAGCGCGGCCAGCGCCACGCGCACGGCGAAAGCGCGGCGGCGGGCAAGCGCCTGGCCATGCTCCAGCCACGCGGCAAGCATGCGCTGGGCATGGCGATAAGGGCCGCTGAGAGTGAGTTCTGCGATAGTAGAGGTCATGGGTCGGCCGTTCAGGACGGCGGTGGAAAATAAGTAAACCGGCGCGTATACTAAACCCCGGTTATCCCTTTGTGAAGGTGTAGAACGGCATGAACACGATCGCGCAAACCAAGCCCCAGGGTCCTGGCCGCCCTAAGGACATGGAGAAGCGCGCCGCGATCCTGGAGGCCGCCAAGGGCCTGTTCGTGCGCAACGCCTTCGCCGGCACCAGCATGGACGCCGTGGCCGCCGAGGCGGGCGTGTCCAAGCTCACCGTCTACAGCCACTTCGGCGACAAGGACAACCTGTTCCGCGAGGTGATCCGCGCGCACATCCAGGACCTGCTGCCGGAAGACACCTACCTGTACGACCCGGCCACGGAGATCAGCGACCTGCTCATGCGCGTCGCCATGACCCACGCCCACATCGACTGCGACCCGAAGAACGTCGGCACCTTCCGCGCCATCCTCAGCGACTGCCGCCAGGGCAATCCGCGCTACGGCAAGCTGCTGTGGGAAGAAGGCCCCACCCGCACGCACAAGCTGATGGAACGCCTGCTGGAACAGGCGGTTGACGACGGCAAGCTGGAGATCGAGAACGTCGCCCAGGCCAGCGTGCAGTTCCTGGCCCTGATCAAGGGCGACCTCGTGCTGCGCCGCATGTTCGGCTGCGACGGCTGCCAGGACGCCTTCGCCAGCGAGGTGGAATCGAACGCCCGCGCCGGCGTGTCCACCTTCCTGCGCGCCTACCTGCCGCGCTGAATCCCCCTCTTCACGCCGCGTACTCGCCCGTATCCGGCGATTCGTGCTTGAATATCAGCCTTCTGGAAGCGGGGGTGCCGACCACGGTCGGCTGAGAGAGTCCCTTCGAACCTGATCCGGTTAGCACCGGTGTAGGGAGCTTCGCCGCACGATCCCAAGCCTGCTGAACCCAGGCAGTTCGTGCCTCCGGCGCCGCCGCTTCGTGTTTCCCCGCCTCACGAAGGACGCCACGCCGATGAATGCCCAGCCCAACGATCTCGCGCGCGCCGCGCAGGAACTCTCCGAGGCCGTTACCCGGCCGATCCCCGGTTCGCGGAAGATCCACGTGCAGGGCAGCCGCCCCGACCTCCGCGTGCCGCTGCGCGAAATCTGCCAGGCCAGGACGCCCACCCTGTTCGGCGGCGAAGACAACCCGCCCGTCACCGTCTACGACACCTCCGGCCCGTACACCGACCCGAGCTACCAGGTCGACCTGGCCGCCGGCCTGCCCACCCTGCGCGCGGCCTGGATCGAAGAGCGCGGCGACGTCGAGCGCCTCACCGGCCTCAGCTCCGACTTCGGCCGCCAGCGCGCCGCCGACGCCAAGCTGGACCCGATCCGCTTCCGCCATCACCTGCGCCAGCCGCTGCGCGCCAAGGCCGGCGCCAACGTCACGCAGATGCACTACGCGCGCCAGGGCATCGTCACGCCGGAGATGGAATACATCGCCATCCGCGAGAACCAGAAGCTCGAGGCGCTGGCCGAGAGCGCGCTGCGCAACCAGCATCCGGGCCAGTCCTTCGGCGCCTCGCTGCCGCGCCTGATCACGCCGGAATTCGTGCGCGACGAAGTGGCCCGCGGCCGGGCGATCATCCCCGCCAACATCAACCATCCGGAAAGCGAGCCGATGATCATCGGCCGCAATTTCCTTACCAAGATCAACGCCAACATCGGCAACAGCGCCGTGTCCTCCGGCATCGCCGAGGAAGTGGAGAAGCTGGTGTGGTCGATCCGCTGGGGCGGCGACACGGTGATGGACCTGAGCACCGGCAAGAACATCCACGAAACCCGCGAGTGGATCATCCGCAACTCGCCGGTGCCGATCGGCACCGTGCCGATCTACCAGGCGCTGGAGAAAGTGGGCGGCGTGGCCGAGGAACTCACCTGGGAGCTGTTCCGCGACACCCTCGTCGAACAGGCCGAACAAGGCGTGGACTACTTCACCATCCACGCCGGCGTGCTGCTGCGCTTCGTGCCGCTCACGGCCCGGCGCGTCACCGGCATCGTCTCGCGCGGCGGCTCGATCATGGCCAAGTGGTGCCTGGCCCATCACCGTGAGAATTTCCTCTATACGCACTTCGAGGAAATCTGCGAAATCATGAAGGCGTACGACGTGTCCTTCAGCCTCGGCGACGGCCTGCGCCCGGGCTGCGTGGCCGACGCCAACGATGCCGCCCAGTTCGGCGAGCTGGACACCCTGGGCGAGCTCACCCAGATCGCCTGGAAGCACGACGTGCAGACCATGATCGAAGGCCCCGGCCACGTGCCGATGCAGCTGATCAAGGAAAACATGGAGCGCCAGCTGGAGAAGTGCCACGAGGCGCCGTTCTACACCCTGGGGCCGCTGACCACCGACATCGCGCCGGGCTACGACCACATCACCTCGGCCATCGGCGCGGCGATGATCGGCTGGTTCGGCACCGCCATGCTCTGCTACGTCACGCCGAAGGAACACCTCGGCCTGCCGAACAAGCAGGACGTGCGCGACGGCATCATCGCCTACAAGATCGCCGCGCACGCGGCGGATCTCGCCAAGGGCCACCCCGGCGCGCAGGTGCGCGACAACGCGCTGTCCAAGGCGCGCTTCGAGTTCCGCTGGGACGACCAGTTCAACCTGGGTCTCGATCCGGAAAAGGCCAAGGAATTCCACGACGAGACGCTGCCCAAGGACGCGCACAAGTCCGCGCACTTCTGCTCGATGTGCGGGCCGAAATTCTGCTCGATGAAGATCACCCAGGACGTGCGCGACTACGCCGCCGAGCACGGCGTCGACGAGACCGCCGCGCTGGACGAGGGCATGGCGGAGAAGGCCGCCGAGTTCCGCGAGCAGGGTTCGGAGGTCTACCACCGCGCCTGAGCCGCGAGGCGCTGGCCCGGCCGAAGCCGCGCGTCCCTGCGACGCGCGGCTTTTTTCTGAAGCGCCGCGCTGTCTCGCCGCGTCATCCCGCGCTACCTTTAGCGCGTTCATGCCCCGACCGGAGCCCGAGGAAATCCACCGATGCAAGCGACGGACCCGACCGCCAGGCCGAACCACGCCGTCTTGCGCGTGGCCTTGGTCGCGCTGGCCCTGCCCCTGCTGATCGCCTGCATCGCGCTGTGGTGGTGGGACCGCGAGCCGAACCTGGTCAACCCATCGACGCCGCCGCGCACCGAACAGGTGGCGATGAAGCGGCCGATGACCCCGGGAGCCGCCACCACCATCAGCGTGATACGCGCGGTGCAGGGCCTGGCCGGCCGGCATGCGCATCCGCTGCGCGGCCACCATCATCCACAGGGCGCGGACATGCAGGACACGCCCGGCTGGGAGCGCGGTTCGCTGATGGCCTCGCGCGATCTGCTGCACGCCCTGCGCGAAGACTTCGCGCGGCCGCAGGCGCCGCTGATGGAAGACAAGGACCTGGCCGCCGCCGACGCGCTGCTCGCCAGCCGTCCCGGCCACCTGCCGCTGCGCAGCGCCGAAAGCCAGTACCGCAAGGTGGCCGACCATCTGCTCGATTATCTCGACCGCCTGACCGACGACGACCCGGACAACGCGCATTTCTATCTCAGCGCCGCCGCGCTGGCCGACTACCTGGAAGTGGTCAGCGACCGCCTCGACACGCTGCAGGAGCGCCTGGCCGCCGGCATGATCCCGCCGCATCCCGGCGAATTCACGCCGCCGCGCTGGCCCATCGTCGCCTCCGCCCTGGCCATGCGCCGCGGCGGCCTGCCGTGGCGCCATGCCGACGAGACCTTGTACGAAGCGCGCGGCTACACCACCACCCTGCTGACGCAGATGAAGGCGTTCCAGCACGACTTCGGCCCCACCCTGAAGAGCGAGCAGGCGAAGCAAGACCTGCGCGAAGCCATTCACGAGCTGGAAGCGCTGCAGTCCGGCCCCGCCAATCCGCTGGCGCTGGACGGTGCGCCGATGGTGCGCCTGCCCGAGCACGCGCTGGCGCTGGCCGACGCGGTCGAACGCATCGACGATGCGGTGTTCGATCTGTGCGAAGAGCTGCGTAAAGCCCCGAATCCGGCGTAGGCGTAGGTTGGGGTGAGCGCAGCGAACCCCAACAAACCTGCAGGTGTCCGCGCCGTTGGGGTTCGCCTTTGGCTCACCCCAACCTACGCCGGTGTCATTGCCTCGGCGACGTAATCCAGAAAGCAGCGGATGCGCGATGCCAATTGCGTATTGCGGTAGTACACCGCGTTGATCGGCTGGCGCACGTCCAGCGTGTCGCGCGCCAGCACCTGCACCAGCCGTCCCTCGGCCTGGTCCTGCGCGGTGAGGTAGTCGGCCAGGCAGGCGATGCCGTCGCCGGCCAGCGCGAGCTGGCGCAGCGTTTCGCCGCTGGAGGCGAGCAGGGTGGGCGCGATGCGCAGGCTGTCGCCCTGGGCGTGTCGCAGCGGCCAGTCGTTCAAGGTTTCGGTAAAGGTGAAGCCCAGCAGGCTGTGGCGCGACAGATCGCGCACATGGCGCGGCTGGCCGCGCTGCTTCAAATAAGCCGGGCTGGCCAGGATGCGCAGGCGGCTCAGGCCCAGCGGCCGCGCATGCAGGGTGGAATCGCGCAGCGCGCCGATGCGGATCGCCACGTCGGTGCGCTGTTCCAGCAGGTCGATGATCTGGTCGCTGGTGTTGAGTTCCAGCTCGATCTCCGGAAAGCGCGCGCGGAAGCCGCCGACCAGCGGCACGATCACGTGCAGCATGAAGGGCGAGGCCGCGTTGACGCGCAGGCGTCCGGCCGGCTTCTGCCGGCGCGCGGTCATCTCGTCTTCGGCGTCTTCCACCGCGGCCACGATCTGCCGCGCGCGGTCCAGAAAGAAGCGGCCTTCCTCGGTCAGCTCCAGCCGCCGCGTGGTGCGGCGGAGCAGGGTGGTGTCCAGCTTGCCCTCCAGCCGGCTCAGCGAGCGGCTGATGCCGGAGACGGTCTGGCCCAGCTGCTCGGCCGCGGCGGTGATGGAGCCGGTGTCCACCACGGTCGCAAAGGTCTGCAACTCGTCCAAGCTGGTCTTCATTATTGCTTCCTGGGCAAGACTCTTTCGCTGTTTAGCAGGTTTTTCTGAAAGAGTCGCGTGCCGAAACTAGGCGCATCCTTTCAAAGATCCGGAGCGCAACCATGCCGCTTGCCCTGCTGGCGCTGACCATCAGCGCCTTCGCCATCGGCACGACGGAGTTCGTCATCGTCGGCCTCATCCCCACCATCGCGGGCGACCTCGGCGTCGGCCTGCCGTCCGCCGGGCTGCTGGTCAGCCTGTACGCGCTGGGCGTCGCGCTCGGCGCGCCGCTGCTTACCGCGCTCACCGGCCGCGTGCCGCGCAAGGCGCTGCTGCTGTCGCTGATGGTGCTGTTCACCATCGGCAACCTGCTGGCGTGGCAGGCGCCGGGCTACGAGGCGCTGGTGATCGCGCGCGTGCTCACCGGCCTGGCCCATGGCGTGTTCTTCTCGATCGGCTCGACCATCGCCACCAGCCTGGTGCCGAAGGAAAAGGCCGCCAGCGCCATCGCCATCATGTTCACCGGCCTGACCGTGGCGCTGGTGACCGGCGTGCCGCTGGGCACCTTCATCGGCCAGCACCTGGGCTGGCAGTCCACCTTCCTGGCGGTGTCGGCGCTGGGCGTGATCGCCTTTCTCGGCAGCCTGGCCTTCGTGCCGCGCGATATCCCGCACCAGGCGCCGGCCTCGCTGCTGCAACAGGCCGCCGTGCTGCGCCAGCCGCGGCTGCTGCTGGTGTATGCGATGACCGCGGTGGGCTATGGCGGCTCCTTCGTCGCCTTCACCTTTCTCTCGCCGATCCTGCAGAACGTCACCGGTTTCAGCGAAGGCGCGGTGAGCCTGGTGCTGCTGGTCTACGGTGTGTCGGTGGCGGTGGGCAATCTGTGGGGCGGCAGGCTGGCCGACCGGCGCGGCCCGATCGGCGCGCTGAAAGTGATCTTCCTCGGCCTGGCCGCCGTGCTCGGCGTGCTCACCTTCACCGCGCACGTGCCGTGGCTGGCGCTGCTCACGGTGCTGGCCTGGGGCGCGGTGGCGTTCGGCAATGTGCCGGGCCTGCAGGTGTACGTGGTGCAGCAGGCGGAGCGTTATGCGCCGCAGGCGGTGGACGTGGCCTCGGGCCTGAACATCGCCGCGTTCAATCTCGGCATCGCCGGCGGCGCCTGGGGCGGCGGCTTGATCGTCGCCCACGTCGGCCTCATCCACACCGCGTGGATCGGCGCGCTGGTGGTATTGGGCGCGCTGGCGCTCACCGCCTGGAGCGGACGCCTGGACCGCCGCGACCCGCAGTTCGCCGCCATCGCAAGCCGCGCTTCGGCCTACGCGGGCGGCCATTGATTTCCTTTCCCTGTTACGGAGTCTCCCCATGAGCATCCCCGCCTTTGGCCTCGGCACGTTCCGCCTCAAGGGCCAGACCGTCATCGACTCGGTGCGCGACGCGCTCGATGTCGGCTACCGCGCCATCGACACCGCGCAGATCTACGACAACGAGGCCGATATCGGCCAGGCGCTGGCCGACAGCCGGCTGCCGCGCAGCGAGCTGTTCATCACCACCAAGATCTGGACCGATAACCTCGCGCCCGGGCGCCTGATCCCCAGCCTGCGCGAAAGCCTGCAGCGCCTGCGCACGGATCACGTCGAGCTCACCCTGATCCACTGGCCTTCGCCCAAGGGTGCGGTGCCGTTGAACGAATCGCTGGATGCGCTGCGCGAAGCGCAGGCGGCGGGGCTGACGAAGCAGTTCGGCGTGTCCAACTTCACCGTCGACCTGCTGCGCCAGAGCATCGATCTGGCTGGCGCCGCGAACATCGCCACCAATCAGGTGGAAATCCATCCTTATCTGCAGAACCGCAAGCTGGCGGAATTCGCCAAGGCGCAGGGTGTCCATCTCACGTCGTACATGACGCTGGCCTACGGCAAGGTGCTGCAGGATCCGGTGATCGTGGATATCGCCAGGCGCCATGGCGCCACGCCGGCGCAGGTGGCCTTGGCCTGGGCGCTGCGGCTGGGATATTCGGTGATTCCGTCGTCGACCAAGCGGGCGAACCTCGCCAGTAATCTCGAAGCGGAAAAGCTGAAGCTGGACGATGAGGATATGGCGCGCATTGCGACGCTGGATCGCGGTGAGCGTCTTGCCAATCCTGCCAGTTTGGCGCCAGCCTGGGATTGAAGCGAGCTTGAGCCCCTCTCCCATCGGGAGAGGGGTTGGGGTGAGGGTATGGGCGGAGCGCAAGAATGATGTGCATCGCTCCGGCCGAACCCTCATCCGGCTGCCGCCACCTTCTCCCGAAGGGAGAAGGGTTCAAGCTTGAGGAACTGAGTCCAGTTACTGCACCACCACCCGCGGCGACAGCAGCGCTTCCTGCCCGATCCTCCGCAGAAAATCCACGCGGATCCGATCCGCCACCGCCGCCACCACGGCCGCGCCGTCATCCGCCGGATCCACATGCACGCGGAACGGACGCTTGCCGAACGGCAGGTTGACGATGTCGACCATCGCATCCGCCACCGTAGCCACATCCGCATCCGCCGGTTCGCACGCGGCCAGGCCATGCAGGATTTCCTCTTCGAAACCCTTGTACGGACCTTCCGTGTATTGCGCCGCGCGCGCCTTGTCCGCCGGCGTGCCGGAATGCGCGAAGTGGTTGGTGCCCTTGGTGAACGCGCCCGGCACCATGATCGAGGTCTCGATGCCCCAGCGCGCCAGTTCGCCCGCATAGCTCACCGCTACCGAATCCATCGCCGCCTTGGCGGCGAAGTAGGGCGCGAGATACGGCGGCGTGCCGCCGCGCGTGCTGCTGCTGGACACCCACAGCAGCAAGCCCCGGCCCTGCCTGCGCAGCTGCGGCAGCGCGGCGCGGTTGACCCGCTGCGTGCCCAGCACGTTCACGTCGTAGAGCTGGGCGAACTGTTCCGGCGTAAAGGCTTCGGCGGGGCCGAACACCATATGGCCGGCGTTGTGCACCACCACGTCGAGGCGGCCGTGCGCGGTCACGATGTGCGCGATGGCGGCGTCGGCGGAGTCCTGCGACTGCACGTCCAGCTCGACCGTGCGCAAGTCCACGCCATGCTCTTTCGCATAAGTCTTTACGGCTTCCACCTGCGCTGCATTGCGCCCTTGCGTATCGCGCATGCTGGCGTAGACGGTATGGCCGGCGCGGGCCATGGCGCGGGCGGCGAGGGCGCCGAAACCGCTGGAGGCGCCGGTGATCAGGATGATCTGCTGCATGGGGTTTGTCCTCGAATCGGGCTGTGGGGGTTTCAGACCATGCCGCCATTCACGCGCAGCACCTGCGCGTTGACCCAGGCGCCATCGGGGCCGGCCAGGAAGGCCACGGCGCGGGCGATGTCGTCCGGCGTGCCCAGGCGCTCCATCGGCGCGAGGTTGGCGATCTGGGCGATCTGCTGTTCGCTCTTGCCCTGGTAGAACAGCTCGGTGCCGACCGGGCCCGGGGCGATGGCATTCACCGCGACGTTGCGGCCGCGCAGCTCGTTGGCCAGCACGTGCACCAGCCCTTCCACGCCCGCCTTGGAGGCGATGTAGGGGCCGTAGGTGGGGAAGGCCTTGCCGATCACGCTGGTGGACAGCGCAATGATCCGGCCGCCCGGCGGCACCCGTTGCGCCGCCTCGCCCAGCACCACGAAGGCGCCGCGCAGGTTGGTGCGGATCAGGCGGTCGAACTGCGCCAGGTCGCCGCCGGCGATCGGCAAGTTGCTCATGATGCCGGCGCTGTGCACCACCACGTCGACCGCGCCGGTGAGCTGGGCGGCGGCGTCGAAGACGCGGCGCATGTCTTCCGGCTCGGCCACGTCGCCCTGCATGGCGGCGGCGCGGCCGCCGGCCTGTTCGATCTCCTTCACCACCTTGCCGGCGGTGGCCGGGTTGCCGGCGAAATGCACGGCGACGGCAAAGCCGTCCGCGGCGAGGCGCAAGGCGATCGCGCGGCCGATGCCGCCCGAGGCGCCGGTGACCAGGGCTGTCTTCTGCTGCTGACTCATGGGGATGCTCTCCGAGGGTGATGGGTGGCCCGGGACCGGGCCTTGGGTTGGTGTGGGAGCATTCTTTTGTTTTATCTGGAGCGGATAAATCGCCTGAAACTGGCATATCTATTCATCTCTATTGAATAATCGGCCCCATGGACCGCCTGGACGCCATGCGCCTGTTCACCCGCATCGTCGAGCTCGGCAGCTTTTCCCGCGCCGCCGACGAGCGCGGCCTGCCGCGCGCCACGGCCACCTACGCCATCAAGGACATGGAAGCCCGCCTCGGCACCCGCCTGCTGGAACGCACCACCCGCCAGGTGCGCCCCACCCTGGACGGGCAGGCCTATTACGAGCGCTGCGTGCACCTGCTGGCGGAACTGGAAGACGCCGAAGCCGCGCTGGGCCACACCGCCGCCAACCCGCGCGGCACCCTGCGGCTGGACCTGCACGGCGCGCACGCCACGCATATCGTGCTGCCGCGGATCAACGAATTCCGCCAGCGCTATCCGCACGTGGAGCTGAAGATCAGCAGCGGCGACCGCCTGGTCGACCTGGTGCGCGAAGGCATCGACTGCGTGATCCGCGCCGGCACGCCGAAGGATTCCAGCCTGGTCGCGCGGCGGCTGGCGGTGATGCCGGAAGCGATCTGCGCGAGCCCGGACTATCTGGCGCGGCATGGCGTGCCGGCAAATCCGGAAGACCTGCTGCGCCATCAGGCCGTGGGTTTCTTCGCCAGCGGGCGTGAGCACACGTATCCGTTCGAGCTGCTGGTGGACGGGCAACTGCGCGAGTACGAGCTGGCCGGGTGGCTGTCGGTCAACGATGCTTCGAGCTATCTGGTCGCCGCACAGCAAGGCTGCGGCCTGATCCAGCTGCCGCGCTATCGCGTGCAGGAGCACCTGGATGACGGCAGCCTGGTCGAGGTGCTTTCCGGCTGGCGCTCGCCCGGCTTGCCGGTGTCGGCGATGTATCCGTACCACCGCCAGCTGTCGCCGCGCGTGCGCGTGTTCGTCGATTGGGCGGCGACGCTGTATCGCGAGAAGTTCGGGGAGATGGGCTGATGCCGGCGGGGCTGCGGGAGTGGATCGCATACGCCGAAGGCGAAGTTTCCTTGCGCGAGCCGATGCGTTTGCGCGAACGGCTCGACGTGCTGGATCGCCTGGAGCTGCATGCGGAAAGCAGCGGCGACGCGGAACTGCTCATGCGCGCCGAGGCGTTGCGCGCAAACTTCGAAGAGATCAACCGCGGCCTCTATGCCGCGCTTCGCCAGGACATCCGCGACGGAAAGAACGCGCTGGCGCCGTGGATCGATGCGCTGGAAGTCGCGCCCGAGGGCGATGGCTACGACGATCGTGACGATCTGGTCAGCGGCGTGCTGGGGCTCGACGAGCCGGACGACGTCGCGCCATTGCCGCCGGAAATGGTGTTCTACCAACCCACGCCGGCGCGGCATATCTTCGAACTGATTCGCCGCGCGGGGCTGAGCGAGCACGAGGTGGTGATGGACCTGGGTTCCGGCCTGGGCATCGTACCCATGCTGGTCGCCATGACCACCGCGGCACGCGCTATCGGCGTCGAGCGCGAGCAAGCGTACGTGGATGCGGCGCAGCGGTGTGCGCAGAGCCTCGGTGTTGGACGTGTTGCGTTCGAGTGCGGCGATGCGCGCGAAGCGGATTTCTCGAAAGCGACGCTGTTCTATCTGTACACGCCGTTTACTGGCGAGGTGATGCGTAGCGTGCTGGGTGCGATCAGGCGTGAAGCGGCGCACCGCCCCGTGCGCGTCGCGAGCTTTGGTCCATGCACCAAGGTGATTGCAGCCGAATCGTGGCTGCGCGCGGACGGCAAGGTCAGCACCGAAAGCCTCGCACTGTTCCAGTCGGCCTGAGCACCACCACGCCGTCATTCCGGCGCAGGCCGGAATCCAGTGGCGTCACAGCTCGGTTGTCGCGAAATCGCGGAAGGTTCTGACCCAGCGGCGGCGCGATAACCGAACGCCGCCGCTACTGGATTCCGGCCTGCGCCGGAATGACGGTGTAGGAAGTGCCGCGGCACCGCCCGGCCGTTGCCTATGTGCCAGAAGTACCAAGGCAGGCGGCAGCGTCAGCGCATACCATCCTCGCACTCCAGGGAACTCACGGTACTTGCCATGAAGCGTCCGCTGTCCGCCTTGCTCGCCATGCTGATACCGGTCTGCGCCGCGGCAAAAGAAGCACCATCGACGGTGCACCCATGGACTCCCGCCGGCGTCTCCAGCGACCTGTTCGAATCCCACCCCGCCTTCGACCCGCGCACCGGCGATCTCTACTTCGTGCGCAGTTCCAAGGAATTCAAAGGCTGGCGCATCCTCACCTCGCATTGCGATGGCAGGCAATGGTCGACGCCGGTGGATGCGCCGTTCGCGGCGCCGGGTGCGGAAGCCGATCCTTGGTTTACGCCGGATGGGCGCAGCATTTACTTCATCTCGACCCGCGCCACCGGACGCCAGAACAGCAAGGACCTGGATATCTGGCGCGCCGACCGCAACGCCGACGGCAGCTGGCAGAAGCCGGTGCGTTTGCCGGAACCGGTGAATTCCGGCGAGGCCGAGTGGTTCCCGCGCATGGCGCCGGATGGCTGGCTCTATTTCGGTTCGAACCGCGCCGGCGGACTGGGCAAGAACGATATCTGGCGCGCGAAGGAAACCAGCCCCGGCCAGTGGACGGTGGAGAACGCCGGCCCCGCCATCAACACCGCGGGCGACGAATACGAGCCGCTGCCGTCGCCGGACGGCAAGCGCCTGATCGTGATGGCCGACGGCGGCTTGTACCAGTCGCACTGGGATGGCCACCGGTGGACGAAGAAGGAAAAGCTCGGCCCCGAGGTGAACGTCAACGGCAGCGAGATCGGCGCGGCGTTCTCGCCCAGCGGCAAGTCGCTGCTGTTCGCGCGCGACACGGGCGAGCCGGAGTCGGGCGAGTTCTTCGTGTGGCAGCCGCAGGGGGCAGAAGCCTGGCCGCCGATGTGCGGCCAGGCGAAGACTTCCGGCGCGGCGCGCCGGAAGTAAGCCTCAGGGCGTAGCGGGGCGGCGGCCCAGCGTCTGGCTGGTGACGTGGGTTTCGCGCAGGCGCCGTGCATGCGCCGCCAGCAGGTCGCCGCGGGTGATGATGCCGACCATGCGGTGGCCGCCATCCGCGCCCAGCACGATCAGGCGGCCCACATTCGCCTCGACCATGTGGTCGGCGGCTTCGCGCAGGCTGTGGTCCTCGCGCACCACCAGCGCGGGGCGCTTCACCAGCTCGCCCACCGTGCGGTCGCCGGCGATCTGCCGGTCGAGCAGGTCGCGGCGCGTGACCACGCCGCGCAGCGCGCCGTTGGCATCCACGACCGGGAAGCCCTGGTGCTGCGCCTGGACACCGCCGATCTCCAGCCATGCGCGCGTCGCCTCCAGCGTCTGCTCCGCCGGCAGCATCACCACCTCGCGCGAGCAGGCGTCGCGCACCAGGATGCGGTCGAGGTAATCGGCCGCGTAGTCGGCCGGCACGCGCACGCCGCGGCGCGCGATCTTCTCGGTCATGATGGTGTTGCGCATCAGCAGGCCGGAGATCAGATACGCGGCGGCGCAGCCGATCAGCAGCGGCAGCAGGCCGTGCGGTTCCTGCGTGGTCTCGAACGCGAACACCACCGAAGTGAGGAAGGCGCGCGAAGCGCCGGCGAAGATCGCCGCCATGCACACCAGCGCGGCCATGCGCGGATCCACGTGCAGCCAGGGCAGATAGGTGACGGCCAGCGTGCCGAACACGCCGCCGAGCGCACCGCCGATGGTGAACAGCGGCGCCAGCGTGCCGCCGGAGGTACCGCTGCCCAGCGAGATCGACCACGACACGAACTTGAGCAGGCATAGCGCCAGCATCGCGCCCAGGCCGAGCTGGCCGCCGAGCACCGCGCTGATATTGGTGTAGCCCACGCCCAGCGTGGTGGGCAGGACATAGCCGACGATGCCGGTGACCACGGCGCCGAGTGCCGGCCACCACATCCAGTGGATCGGCAGCTTCTCGAAGCCGTCCTCGATCGCATAGACCACGCGCGTGATGCCGACACTGAGTGCGCCGATGATCAGCCCCAGCACCAGATAGGCCAGCAGCGCCCGCATATCGGGCGCGGCCAGCGCGGGCATGGCGAACATCGCCTCGCTGCCTTCCAGCGCGAAGCGCACGCCGGTGCCCACCGCGGCGCCGAGCGCCACCGGAATCAGCGAGCGCGCGCGGCGTTCGAACAACAGCAGCTCCAGCGCCAGCAGCACCGCCGATACCGGCGCATTGAACACCGCCGCCATGCCGGCGGCCGCGCCCGCGGCAAGCAGGGTCTTGCGCTCTTCCGCGGTGACATGCAGCAGCTGGCCGACCAGGGAACCCAGCGCGCCGCCGGTGGCGATGATCGGGCCTTCCGCGCCGAACGGGCCGCCGGTGCCGATGGCGATGGCGGAGGACACGGGCTTGAGCCAGGTGATGCGCGGCGGAATGCGGCTCTCGTTGAGCAGCACCTGTTCCATCGCCTCGGGAATGCCGTGGCCGCGGATGGCGCGAGAACCGAAGCGCGCCATCACGCCCACGATCAGGCCGCCGATCACCGGAATGGCGATGACCCACAGGCCGAGATGGTTATCCGCGGGGCTGGAGAACTCGAAGCTCCAGCGGCCGTAGAAGGCGAGATTGGTGACCAGCCCGATCAGCCCGGTGAGCGCGCGCGCCACCAGGGCGACGAGCGCGCCCAGCAGCATGGCCAGCGCACCGATCCACACCACGCGGGTGCTGAGCGGCCGGAACCGGCGCGGCATATGGGCATCGGCGAGCGACGGGTCCAGCGAAGGGGCGAGCGGAAGCGCCGCACGCGAGTGCGGTTCTTGAGGCGTATACATGGGAAGGAACCCTGAGGAAGGCATGCAGCCGCGCAAGGTTACGCAAAACGGCGGCGCGTAGCTGGCTGGAAAATGAACAGCGCCATCCGGTGGTCGCGGTGGTGCCTTGAGTGTGGGGCAGGCTGCGCAGGCGGCAGGGATTAGCCCCTCTCCCGACGGGAGAGCGTCGGTGTGAGGGTCGGGGCGGAGTGGGGCGTTGTACTCCGGCCGAACCCTCATCCGGCTGCCGCCACCTTCTCCCGAAAGGAGAAGGATTCGCTCTTGAGGATTGAGGGTCGCCATGCCAGATGAAATGCAGCAAGGCCGCCGCAACTTTCTGCGCACGGCTTCATTCGCGTCATTTGCACTCTATGCCCTGCTGCGCGAAGCACACGCGACGGAAGCGATTCCGCGTCGCGGCCTCTCGGCCCGCTACTGGATCGATCGCCAGGACGAGCTGGCCCACGCCCTGCGCGCCGGCACGGTCGCGCACATGGCCTGGCATGACGAGGTCAACCGCCTGGCGCGCGAAGTGGACGTGGCCGAACTGATGGCCGAAGCGATGCGCGCCCATGCCACCCGCAACGTGCCTTTCATGCGCGACCCGGTGAAACGCAGCCTGCGCTTCCTCGACGCGCAGGGCGAGCCGCGCCATCTCGCCTACGCCGCGGCGCTGTTCGAGTTCGGTCCGTCCAGCGTGATCACGCCGCACGCGCACCGGCACATGGCTTCGGCGCATATGGTGGTGGAAGGCAAGGTGCGCATCCGCACCTTCGACCGCATCGGCGAGGAAGAAGGCGCGCTGCGCATCCGTCCCACCGGCGATCACGTCGGCGGCATCGGCGACGCCGCCGCGATGACCACCGAGAAGGACAACATCCACTGGTTTACGCCGGCATCATCACGCGCGACGACGTTCGATGTGATCGTCGATGGCCTCGATCCCGGCCAGGACGCCTACCTGATCGAGCCGATCGACCCGCTGGGCGGCAAGCTGCAGCCCGATGGCAGCATCGTGGCGCCGCGGCTGAGCTTCGAGGAGTCGATGCGGCGCTACACGGCGCAGCGCTGAGCGTACGATGGCGCCTCCGCCCTCCCGCGAGACGCCGTCCATGAAGCTCGGCCCCGTGATTCCCGTCCTGCGCATGTTCGATATCGCCAAGGCGCGCGAGTTCTATCTCGACTTCCTCGGCTTCGCGGTGGATTGGGAACACCGCTTCGAGCCGGGCACGCCGCTGTACATGCAGGTATCGCGCGGCGATTGCGCGCTGCATCTGTCGGAGCACCACGGCGACGCCAGCCCCGGCGCGGTAGTGCGCATCGCGATCGACGATATCGACGCCCTGCATGCCGAGCTGAGCGCGAAGCAGTACCGCTATGGCCGCCCCGGCGTGGAAACCATGCCGTGGGGCCTGCGCGAGCTGGCGGCGCACGATCCGTTCGGCAACCGCCTGATCTTCTACGCGCAGCCGTAGCGCCTCAGTGCGCTGCGGCGACGGGCAACTCGCCGGTGACCTTGCCGTGCTCGTCCAGCGTCTGCACCTTGGGCGTGCCATCCGCCGCCACCATCAGCAGCAGGCGTGGGCGGCCCTGTGTGTCCATCATGCCCAGCCCGACGGTGCCGTCCTGGCCGCGGCCCATCGACAGGCGCGTCTTCGGCTTGCCGCCGTGCGAGGCGTAGAACGCCTCGATGCGTTTGGTCTGCTCTTCCGGCGGCAGGTTCTTGATCTGGTCCAGCAGCTGGATCAGCTCCAGGATGGGGAAGGGCGGCTGGTCGATCAGGGTGATGCGGTTGCTGTGCGCGTCGCCGTCCTGGCTCGCGTCCAGGGTCATGGTCTGGTCCTGCTCGTAGGCGTCGAACGATAGATGGCCGTAGCTCTGCCTGGTGCCATCGGCGCTCTTTTCGCCGCCGAAGATCAGGCCGCCGTTCTCGGTGCCTTCGTCATTGAGGAAGATCATGCCCGCGGTCTTGCGGCTGGGGTGCGGGTATTCCTTGTTCCTGATGTAGATACCCGGCGCCTTGTCGGTATTGGACACAACCAGCCGCAGCGTGCCGTCCGGTTCGCGGATATTGATGCGTTGCACGTCGAGCTGCTCGAGCGAAAGCTTTTTCGGTGCGTCGATGAAACCGCTCAGCACGGTGACGGCGAACACGGCGGTAAGCACGCCGGAATAGACGGTCAGGAAACGCTGGCTGCCGGACATCGCGGGACTCCTGAACTAAAAAGGCGGGGCCACGATGCTGTGGTCCCGCCCGCAAGAGAAACGTGATGGCTGCCGCGTCAGAAGACGCTGGTGGTCTCAGAAATGGATCACGGTGCGGATCGACTTGCCTTCGTGCATCAGGTCGAACGCCTCGTTGATGCGCTCCAGCGGCAAGTTGTGCGTAATGAACGGATCGAGCCGGATCTCGCCGTTCATCGCCTGCTCCACCATGCCCGGCAACTGCGTGCGGCCCTTGACGCCGCCGAACGCGCTGCCGCGCCACACGCGGCCGGTCACCAGCTGGAACGGACGCGTGCGGATTTCCTGGCCCGCGCCGGCCACGCCGATGATGACGCTCTCGCCCCAGCCCTTGTGGCAGGACTCCAGCGCGGCGCGCATCACGTCCACGTTGCCGATGCATTCGAAGCTGAAGTCGACGCCACCGTCGGTCAGTTCGACGATCACTTCCTGGATCGGCTTGGCGTGATCTTTCGGATTCACGCAGTCGGTGGCGCCCATCGCGCGCGCCAGTTCGAACTTGCCCGGATTGGTGTCGATGCCGATGATGCGCCCGGCCTTGGCCTGCACCGCGCCCTGGATCACCGCCAGGCCGATGCCGCCCAGGCCGAACACGGCCACGGTGTCGCCGGGTTTCACCTTGGCGGTGTTGTGCACGGCGCCGATGCCGGTGGTGACGCCGCAGCCGAGCAGGCAGACCTTTTCCAGCGGCGCCTGCGGATTCACCACGGCCAGCGAGATTTCCGGCACCACGGTGTATTCGCTGAAGGTGCTGGTGCCCATGTAGTGGTAGACCGGCTCGCCGTTGTAGGAGAAGCGCGTGCTGCCGTCCGGCATCAGGCCCTTGCCCTGGGTGGCGCGCACGGCCTGGCACAGGTTGGTCTTGCCGGAGAGGCAGAATTTGCACTGGCGGCATTCGGCCGTGTACAGCGGAATGACGTGGTCGCCCGGCTTCACGCTGGTGACGCCTTCGCCCACTTCCACCACGATGCCGCCGCCTTCATGGCCGAGCACCGCGGGAAAGAGGCCTTCCGGATCGTCGCCGGAGAGCGTGAAGGCGTCGGTATGGCAGACGCCCGTATGAGTGATGCGGACCAGGACTTCGCCCTTGCGCGGCGGGGCGACGTCGATCTCGACGATCTGCAGCGGCTGGCCCGGTCCGAAGGCGACGGCGGCGCGTGATTTCATGGTGTGTGTCTCCAGCAAACGGCAACAAAAAAGGGCGGGGCTTATTTCAGATAAGAGCGGACCAGCTCGGTCATTTCGCGCACGCGTTCGGCGCGGCGTTCGTCGGAGGCGGCGGGCGCGCCGAATTCCTCGCGGATATGCGCCTCCATCACCTCGGCCATCAGGCCGTTGACCGCGCCGCGCACGGCGGCGATCTGCTGCATCACCGGGGCGCAGTCGGCGCCGGCTTCCAGCGCGCGCTCCAGCGCTTCGAGCTGGCCGCGGATACGGCGCACGCGGCCGAGGACGCGCTTTTTTTCGGGGAGGGAGTGGGGCATGCCCAGGGTCCGGTATCTATACTGGGGTAGAGTATCTGGGCGGACGCGGCGGGGGTCAAACACGGGGCCGATCTTTTCCGTTTTGGAAAAGCTGTCTACGCCTCGGGCTGCTATGTCGTCGCAAATCGAAAAGCTAGCATCTCCCTCATCGGCCGGCCGCGTCCCGCGGCGGCGACTATCGAGGTTGATCCCATGCTCCGCTCGCTCTGTGCGCTTTCGGCCGTCGCCGCCGTTTCGCTCGCCGCCGCTGCACCTGCCGAACCTGCGCTGCTGCAGCCGCGCGCCCTGATCGTCGACGGCAGCCTGCCGAAGGCGCAGGCCGAGGCGCAGATGCTGGCCGCGCGCCGCTACGACACGTTCTGGAACACCGGCGACGAAGCGCTGGCCAAGGCCGCGCTGGCGCCGGGCTTCACCGACCGCACGCCACCGCCGGGCCGTGCGCAAGGGCTGGCCGGTCCGCTGGCGGCGTCGAAGACCATGCGCGCGGCGATCCCGGACCTGAGCTGCGAGATCGAGCAGATGCTGGTGGCCGGCGACCGCGTGGTGACGCACCTGCATTTCCGCGGGCATTTCACCGGGCGCTTCAAGGACACGCAGGGCCGCGGCCAGGCGATCGATTTCATCGCCACCGACATCTACCGCGTGGCCGGCGGCCGCATCACCGACAACTGGCATCTGGAAGACAACCTCACCGCGCTGCAGCAGCTGGGGCAGCTGCCGGCGCCGGGCAAGTCTTCCTGAGCGTTCCATGCACCTTTTTGCAACACCCTCTGCGACAGCATGGTCCGTTGCCGCGCAGCTTCCATCACCCGCTGATTTCCTTTCCGAGGTAAGCCCATGCACATCGATCTTTCCGGCAAGAACGCCCTGGTCACCGCCTCCACCGCCGGCATCGGGCTGGCCATCGCCACCGGCCTGGCGCAGGCGGGCGCCAATGTGATCATCAACGGCCGCCACCCCGGCACCGTGCAGGAGGTGGTCGACAAGCTGCGCAAGCAATTGCACGGCGCGAACATCGAAGGCGCGGCAGCGGACCTGTCCACTGCCGAGGGCGCGAAGGCGCTGACCGATGCGGTGCCCAGCGTCGACATCCTGGTCAACAACGCCGGCATCTTCGGGCTCGTTCCGTTCTTCGATATCGACGACGCGGAATGGGAGCGCTACTTCCAGACCAATGTGATGTCCGGCGTGCGCCTGTCGCGCCACTACATGCGCGGCATGCTGGAGCGCAACTGGGGCCGCGTGGTGTTCATCTCCTCGGAGTCGGGCCTGAACATTCCGGTGGAGATGGTGCATTACGGCTTCACCAAGACCGCGCAGCTCTCGATCGCACGCGGCCTGGCCAAGGTGGCCGCGGGCAGCGGCGTCACCGTGAACAGCGTGCTGCCGGGACCGACCTTGTCCGACGGTTTCAAGGACCTGGTGCGCGAGCAGGCCGAGCGCGAAGGCAAGAGCTACGAACAGATCGGCGACGAGTTCGTCAAGGCGCACCGTTCCAGCTCGATCATCCAGCGCATCGCCAGCACGGAAGAAGTGGCGAACATGGTGGTGTACACCTGCTCGCCGCAGGCCTCGGCGACGACGGGCGCGTCGCTGCGCGTGGATGGCGGCGTGGTCGATACGATCTGAGTTCCTGCGGACGTCCAAACAAAAACGCCCCGCGATGCGGGGCGTTTTTTTAAACGGCGGAAGCGGCGGATCAGCCGTTCTTCTCGGCCTTGTAGCGCTCGATGCCGCTCAGGATCTCCGCCTTGGCGTCGTCCGCATTGGCCCAGCCCTCGACCTTCACCCACTTGCCCTTCTCCAGGTCCTTGTAGTGCTCGAAGAAGTGGCCGATGCGCTCCAGCCAGTGGCCGGAGACTTCCTTGATGTCCTTGATGTGCGAGTAGCCGTTGAAGATCTTGGCCACCGGCACCACCACCAGCTTCTCGTCGGCGCCGGCTTCGTCGGTCATCTTCAGCATGCCGACCGGATGGCAGCGGATCACCGAGCCCGGCACCAGCGGCAGCGGCAGGATCACCAGCGCGTCCAGCGGGTCGCCATCGCCGCCGAGCGTGCCCGGCACGTAGCCGTAGTTGCAGGGGTAGCGCATCGGCGTGGACAGGATGCGGTCGACGAAGATCGCGCCGCTTTCCTTCTCCACCTCGTACTTGACCGGCTCGGAATCCTTGGGGATTTCGATGATGACGTTGATTTCGTTCGGCACGTCGCGGCCGGCGGAGACGAGATGCAGACCCATGGTGATTCCTTGACTGGATAAGGCTTGGGGAGAGCTCGCAAGCATACGGCAAAGGCTGCTGCGTCGCAGCAGGCCGGGCCGGCGGGTTCAGGGCGGCGTCAGTGCCGCGGCGCGCTCAGCGCTGGTAGGGGCGTTCGCGCAACCACTTGGTGGCAATCCATTTTTCGCCCTTGAGCACCGGCAGGCCGGCGTGCAGCGAGCTCTGGTCGCCGGTGTCGTAAGCGAAATAGACGGCCGAACCGCGCAGGGCCGTGACGGTGAGGCCGGCCGCCGGGAAGCCGGTGCCGCCGCCTTCCTCGGGCGTGTTGAGGTACATCACGATGCTGGCGATGCGCTGGCCGCCGCGTGCGGTCACCGCGGTAAAGCCCGGCTGGGTGGGATCGAACCAGTCGAAATGCGGCTCGTATTCCTGGCCGGGCCGGTAGTGCAGCACCTGCAGGCCTTCGCCGTGATCCACCGGCAGATCGACCAGTTCCGCGATGCGCCGCTCGATGCGTTCGATCAGCGGCGTCTCGCCGAGGCTGAAGAACATGCCGTTGCTGGTGCGGCGCTCGTCGGTCTGGTGGCGGCCGGCTTCGTCCACGGTCAGCGAGCGGGCCAGGCGCGGCGAAGCGAGGCCGATCAGTGCTTCGCATTCGCCGTCGGTGAGCAGGCCGTCGAGCACGCGCACCACGGGGCTGTCCAGGCTGGTGCTGACGCGCACCGGATGGCCGTCCGCGATGCTGCAAGGCGCGGCCGGATGCGTGGTGCGCTTCGCCCCGGCCCGCGGGATGGTGGCGTTCAATGCGGCCAGCGGCACGCCCAGCACTTCGGCCACCGCGCGGTGGCATTGCTGCTGGTCGTAGCCGGCTTCCTGCATCAGCTTGACCACTTCCAGCGGCGTGTGGCCGCCGCGGGCCGTGGCCAGGATCCAGTCGCGCAGTTCGGGGCGGGTCTTGTGGAAGGATTTCATGCGATATCGACTGGACGGGGCGGTGAGTAAGTTGGGGTGAGCACAGCGAACCCCAACGCAGCAATGACCATGCCAGACCCGTTGGGGTTCGCCTTCGGCTCACCCTACTTCAGATGCTCCCACAAGTACGTATAGCCCAGCGCATTCATGAAGGCCGACTGCTTGTTGTCCGCCGCCGCGCCATGGCCGCCTTCGACGTTCTCGTAGAAGGCGGCGTCGTAGCCCAGCCCCGCCAGCTTCGCGTACATCTTGCGGGCATGCACGGGACCGACGCGGTCGTCGCGCGTCGAGGTGGTGAACAGCACCGGCGGATACTTCTGTCCGGCCTTGGCATTGGTGTAGGGCGAGAAGGCCTTGATCCAGGCCCATTCCTCCGGCTTGTCCGGATCGCCGTATTCGGCCATCCACGAAGCGCCGGCGGACAGATGCGTGTAGCGCTGCATGTCCAGCAGCGCCACCTGGCTGACGATGGCGCCGTACAGCTGCGGATACAGCGTGAGCATGTTGCCCATCAGCAGGCCGCCGTTGCTGCCGCCCATCGCACCCAGGTGCGCCGGTGAAGTAATGCCGCGCTTGATCAGGTCCTGCGAGACCGCGGCGAAATCCTCGTAGGCGCGCAGGCGGTTGGCCTTGAGTGCCGCCTTGTGCCAGCGCGGGCCGTATTCGCCGCCGCCGCGGATATTGGCGATCACGTACACGCCGCCCTTGTCCAGCCAGGCGCGGCCCACGCTGCCGCTGTAGGCCGGCTGCAGCGAGATCTCGAAGCCGCCATAGCCGTACTGCAGGGTGGGGTTCTTGCCGTCGGCCTTCAGGTCCTTGGAGGCGATCTCGAAGTAGGGCACGCGCGTGCCGTCCTTCGACGCGACGAAATGCTGGCTGACGCGGTACCTGGAGGCGTCGAAGAACGCCGGACTGTGCTTGATCGCCTGCGGCTCGCCGCTGCCGAGCGTCCCGGCGTACAGCGTGGTCGGTTGCAGGAAGCCGCTGACGGTGAGGAAGTAATCG
Organism: Dyella sp. SG609; assembly: GCF_012275375.1. Lineage (GTDB taxonomy): Bacteria > Pseudomonadota > Gammaproteobacteria > Xanthomonadales > Rhodanobacteraceae > Dyella_D > Dyella_D marensis. The sequence goes on from NZ_JAAZQJ010000011.1 coordinate 145,046, forward strand.
TCGCTGTCGTCCGCGTCGATGCCGGTCGCGGCGATGGTGGAGAGCTCCGGCGCGCCGCCCAGGCTTTCGCGCTTCCACGCGCCATCCTGCGGCGTGAGCACCTCCAGGCGGTTCACCACGTTGTCCATCACGTTGAGGATCAGGTGATGGCGCGTCCACGAGTGGGCGTCCAGCGCGGTGCTTTCGGTGGGTTCGAACAGCACGGTGAGCGGCAGCTTGCCGTCCCGGTACTTGCCGGCCATGTAGTCGTCGAACTTCGCCGCCAGCAGCGAGCCGGATTTGTAGGTCTTGCCGCCCAGCGTCCAGTCGCTGCGCGGCGTGACCAGCAGCCATTCGCGCTGCACGTCGGTGCTGGCGTCGCTGGGCACGTCGATCTTGACGAGCTTGCCGTCCTTGCCGCGCAGGAACGTCTCGCTGTCGTAGAAGGCGATCTGGCGGTGCACGAAGTCGCGCTCGAAACCGGGCGTGTGATCGCGCTCGGCGGAGATGCTCATGTCCTCGTGCTTGCCTTCGTATACGGTGGCGGCCGACGACAGCGGCGTGCCGCGCTTCCATTCCTTGACGATGCGCGGATAGCTGGAGGCGGTCATCGAGCCGGGGCCGAAATCGGTGGCCACGTACAAGGTGTCCTGGTCTTTCCAGGTGACCTGGGTCTTGGCCTCGGGCAGGGCGAAGCCGTCCTTGACGAACTGCTTCGAGGCCAGGTCGAACTCGCGTACCACGTCGGCGTCGGCGCCGCCGCGCGAGAGCATCAGCAGGCAGCGCTTATTGGCCGGCTTCAGGCAGTCGGCGCCGTGCCACACCCAGTTTTCTTGCTCCGCCTTGGACAGCGCGTCGAGATCGAGCACCGTCTCCCAGGCAGGCTGTTCTTTTGCGTACTCGGTGGGCGAGGTGCGCCGCCACAGGCCGCGCGGGTGTTCCTTGTCGCGCCAGAAGTTGTAGTAGTGGTCGCCGATCTTCGCCACGAACGGAATGCGCGCGTTGGAGTCGAGCACTTCCAGGATGCGCGCGTCGAGCTGCTTGAACTCGGGCGTGTCGGCGTATTTCTTTACCGTCTCGGCATTGTGTTGGCGCACCCAGTCGAGCTGTTTCGCGCCGTCGATGTCTTCCAGCCACAGGTTGGCGTCGGTGGCGGGAGGCGTGGCGGCGTGGGCGATGCCGGTCATGGAAAAGGCCATCAGGAGGGAAAGGGCGAGCTTGTTCACCGTGATTCCTTGCGGGGGAGGCGGTCGGACCATTCAAGCAGTTCGCCATGGAACACGAAACCGGCCCGCGACGCAAAAAAAAGCCGCCGGGAGAACCGGCGGCACTCGGGGAGACCCGAAGACCTCGGCGCCATGCCTGGCGCCGGGCTCGGTTGTTGTGTAATGCCTTTCGCTTAGAAGTCGTAGCGCGCGGTGATGCGGAAGTAGCGCGGGTCCGACACGTTCAGTTCACGCAGGTAGAGCTGGTTCGGCGTGTTGCGCGAGCTGGTCTCGTAGCGATAGTTGTAGGCCGTGGCCACCTGGCGGTTGAGCACGTTGATCACGTCCAGCTGCAGGGTCAGCTCCTTCAGCCAGGCCGGCGAATAGGCCACGTTGAGGTTCAGCTGGTAGGTCCACGGCGCCGAGCCGTGCGAGCCGCGCGGCGAGAAGGCGTAGTCCGCGGCCGCCGGCTTGTAGCCCGCGCTGCCCGGAGCCGTACCCGAACCGGACAGGCCGCAGAACCAGTAGGCCGCACCGCTGTACAGGCCCTTGTCGGCCGTCGGGTAGTGGCTGGTGCAGTTCTTCGGACGGCCCGAGGCGGCGATCAGCGACGCGCCGAAACGCCATTCCTCGGTGGCCTGGAAGTAGCCGAACGCCTTGATCTGGTGCTTGCGGTTGTTCGGCAGCAGGCCGTTGGAGCCGACCATCAGCTGCGGCAGGTCCCAGTCCTGGGTGGTCGACACGTCGGCCTGGCCGCCGTTGCCGGTATCCAGGTCGGAGGCCAGCTGGCCTTCGGTGTTGCCGTAGTTGCGCGAGTAGGTGTAGTCGACGCGGCCGTACCACTTGTCGGCGAACGGATGCTCCAGGAACAGGTCGAGCGCGTAGTACTTGCGCTTGAGTTCGGGCAGGCCCAGCTGCTCGCGGGTGTAGGTGACGGCCTTGAAGCTGCCGTCGGCCTGTTCCTGCAGGAAGGTGTTGGTGGTGCCCGGGTTGAACAGGAAGCAGGCGCCGCCCAGCGCCGGGGCGCAGGTGTCGTCGATCGCGCTGCGCAGCTTGCGGTAGGTCAGCTTGGCGCCCCAGTTGTAGGTCGGGGAGAGCTGCTGCTCCATGCCGGCGATGTACTCGTCCTGGTAATGCGACTTCAGGCCCTTCGCCGCCACGGTGCGCGGATCCGGCGCCGTGCCGCATTCCAGGTTGCTGGAGATGGCATTGGTGTTGCCGCAGGTGTAGCCCTTGCTGCGGTCCACCGCGACCGGGGTGAGGCCGGTCGGCGCGCCGGTCTTCGGGTCGACGCCGGTGTAGGTGTAGTACTCGTTGGTGATCAGCGAGCCGGAGGCGCCGCGCACCGCCACGTTATTGGGCATGGCCAGGTGATAGCGGCCGGCGTTGGCGAACAGCTTCAGCGAGGAATCGCCGTAGACGTCCCAGGCCGCGCCGATGCGCGGGGCGAGCTGGTGGCGCTGGCGCGCATAGGCCTCGCCGTTGCCGTTGTAGTTGGTGAACTGCTCGTTGCGCAGGCCCAGCGAGAGCAGCCAGCGGTCGGAGATCTGCCAGCGGTCCTCGATGAACTGGGCCTGCTGCTCGGTCTTCACCTTGGCGTTCTGCGTGTTGTAGGCGCGCGAGACGAAATAGCCCTGCGTGCCCAGGCCGCCGGCCGAGGCCGGCGAGGCGACGCCGTGGCTGGCATCGATGCCGATGGTCGGGTCCTTCTGCCAGCCGTACACCCAGGCGTAGCCGCCCGGATAGGACGAGCCGGTGAGCGATTCGGCCGTCTGCGCGTCGTAGCCGGCACGCAGGGTGTGGTCGCCGAGGCGGTACTCGACGTCCAGGCGCCAGCCGTGGGTCTTGTCGTTGGCGCCCGGGATCAGCAGCGAGGTCACCGCGCCCTGCTGGCAGGCGTTGTAGGTCAGGCCCGGGGCCTGCACCGTCGCCGAGGACGAGATGTACGGGCAGTTCGGGTCATAGCCGAACGGCTGCTGCAGATGCTCGAGGTTCTGCTTGCCGACCAGCGCCGACACGGTCAGGTCGTCGGTGACGTAGCTGGTGTACTTGGCGATGTACAGGCGGCTGCTGTCCTTCTGGTGCACGCCGCCGTTCTTGACGTTGCCGTGCGAGGAGTCGCCGTAGTTGAACGCGTAGCGGCTGGAGTCGTAGACGATGTTGTCCTGGACGCCGGTGAATTCCAGGATGTTGCTGTCGGTGATGTTCCAGTCGATCTTCGCCGTCCAGCGCGGCAACTTGTAGGTGTAGTCGTTCCAGCCGGTCTTGGCGGTGGTGCTGGACGAGTTGGAGAACGAAGCGACGGCGTTGCCGCTCTGCTTGGTCATCTCGCCGTCGACGTAGAAGAACAGCTTGTCCTTGATCAGCGGGCCGCTGAAGTAGGCGCCGTAGGTGTTGTACGAGTACTGGTTCTTGTTGCGGTACCAGTACAGCGTGCCATCGGTGGGCGTGGCGCTGCCGGGGCCGTAGTAGCCGGTCTTCGGGAAGTAGTTGTTGCGCGGGTTGGCGCGCAGCGCTTCCGGACGCAGGATGGCGTAGACGCCGCCCTTCCACTGGTTGGAGCCGCGCTTGGTGACGATGTTGATCACGCCGCCGGTGGAGCGGCCGAACTCGGCGCCGTAGCCGCCGGTGAGCACCTGCTCCTGGTCGATCGCGTCGAACGGCAGGGTGGTGGCGCCCAGCGACTGCAGCGGGTTGGTCACGGCATAGCCGTTGATGTAGTACGCGTTCTCCGACGAAGCCGCGCCGCCGAAGCTCGGGATGTTGCCGAAGCCGGTGGTGCTGTAGCTGGAGTTCTCCACCACGCCCGGCGCGAGCAGGGCGGCGGCGCCGACGCTGCGCGCGATCGGCAGCTTGTTGAGCTGCTCGGAAGTGAGCACGGTGCGCGTGTCCACCGAGGACACGTCGATCGCCGGCAGCGCGGAGGCCACCACCGACACGCCCTCGAGGTTCTTCGCGTCGCCGCCGGCCGCGGCCGCCGCGCCGAAGGACACCTCGGTACCGCTGGAGATGGCGACCACGATGTTGTCGCGGGTGCTGACGGAGGCGCCATTGTTCTGCAGCGTCACCTTGTACTTGCCCACCGGCAGGGTGGAGAAGCGGTAGCGGCCGCTGTCGTCCACGGTAGCGGTGCGGCTGAAGCCGGTCTCGGTGTTTTCGGCGACGACCGTGGTGCCCTGCTTGGCGGCGATCTGGCCGAAGATCGAGCCGGTGGTGTTGGACTGCGCGAGCGCGCCGGTGCTGGCGAACGCGAGGCCCATGGCGAGCGTCAGTGCGGAATAGCGCAGCGAACGCGCCGCCGTGAAGGTGGTGATGGTCATTACAACAGACTCCCCCAGAGATGAATTCGAAAGGCGCGGGTGCGGGCCCGCGCGGTCAAAAGGGGACGCACTCCGGCGGCAGCAGGCCGCAAGAACCTGCTCCGGTTCCTCCCCAGGAACCAGAAATGCGCGTCGGATTGCGTTTCCCCCGTGGCCGGATGACTTCCGGCCTAGATCGGTTCTAGCGAAGACTTACGAATGGGTCAACACGTTCGTAACAAAAAACGTATAGGTATTTTTCACATTGCTGCGACGTCAATGATTTACAGAGACATGCGCGGCCGTAGGGCCTTGCGCGACGATCGCTGAAACTTACGCCGGACTTGCTGCCTGCTTGCGTGAACGTGACGGGCAAAGAAAAAGCGGCCCTTGCGGGCCGCTTTTTTCTGTATGGACGTCCGAAGTTTAGACGTCTAAATGGATGGCGCCGGATTCAGAGCAGCGGGATCAGCAGCAGCGCCACGATGTTGATGATCTTGATCAGCGGATTCACCGCCGGACCCGCCGTGTCCTTGTAGGGATCGCCCACGGTGTCGCCGGTGACGGCCGCCTTGTGCGCGTCCGAGCCCTTGCCGCCGTGGTGGCCGTCCTCGATGTACTTCTTGGCGTTGTCCCAGGCGCCGCCGCCGGTGGTCATCGAGATGGCCACGAACAGGCCGGTGACGATGGTGCCGATCAGCACGCCGCCCAGCGCCTGCGCGCCGGCCTCGGCGCCGCCCAGCCACTTGAAGCCGAACACCACCAGCACCGGCACCAGCACCGGCAGCAGCGAGGGCACCAGCATTTCCTTGATCGCGGACCTGGTCAGCATGTCCACCGCGCGCGAGTAATCCGGCTTGGTGGTGCCTTCCATGATGCCCTTGATCTCGCGGAACTGGCGGCGCACCTCTTCCACCACCGAACCCGCCGCGCGGCCCACGGCTTCCATTGCCATCGCGCCGAACAGGTAGGGGATCAGGCCGCCGATCAGCAGGCCGATGATCACGTAGTGGTTGGAGAGGTCGAAGCGGAAGTCGCTCACGCCCAGGTGCTGGCTGAGGTTGTGCGTGTAGTCGGCGAACAGCACCAGCGCGGCCAGGCCGGCCGAGCCGATGGCGTAGCCCTTGGTCACCGCCTTGGTGGTGTTGCCCACGGCGTCGAGCGGGTCGGTGACGCCGCGCACTTCCGGCGGCAGTTCGGCCATCTCGGCGATGCCGCCGGCGTTGTCGGTGATCGGGCCGTAGGCGTCCAGCGCCACCACCATGCCGGTCATGCTCAGCATGGCCGTGGCCGCGATGGCGATGCCGTACAGGCCGGCCAGCGCGAACGCGCCCCAGATCGCCGCGCATACCGCCAGCACCGGCAGCGCGGTGGACTTCATCGACACGCCGATGCCCGCGATGATGTTGGTGGCATGGCCGGTGGTGGACGCCTGCGCCACGTGGCGCACGGGGCCGTATTCGGTGGCGGTGTAGTACTCGGTGATCACCACCATGGCGCCGGTGAGGGCCAGGCCGATCAGCGCGCAGCCGTAGAGCTTGCCCACGCCGTAGGCGGAATCGGACATCAGCTGGCTGGTGATCGGCCAGAACGCGATCGCCGCCAGCACGGCGGACACCGCCACGCCGGCGTACAGCGCATTCATGATCTTGCCGCCCGGCCGCGAGCGCACGAAGAAGGTGCCGATCACCGAGGCGATGATCGAGGCACCGCCCAGCAGCAGCGGAAACAGCACGCCGTTGGCGCCGGTCTGCTCAGCCATCACTCCGCCCAGCAGCATGGTGGCGATCAGGGTCACCGCGTAGGTCTCGAACAGGTCGGCCGCCATGCCGGCGCAGTCGCCGACGTTGTCGCCCACGTTGTCCGCGATCACCGCCGGATTGCGCGGGTCGTCCTCGGGAATGCCCGCCTCGACCTTGCCGACCAGGTCGGCGCCGACGTCCGCGCCCTTGGTGAAGATGCCGCCGCCCAGGCGCGCGAAGATCGAGATCAGCGAAGAGCCGAAGGCCAGGCCGACCAGGGCGTGCAGGGCGCGCATGCCCTCGTAGCCCAGGTGGCGCAGCACCGCGTAGTACGCCGCCACGCCCAGCAGCGCCAGGCCGACCACCAGCATGCCGGTGATCGCGCCGCCGCGGAACGCGACGTTGAGCGCCGCGGCCAGGCCGCCGCGCGCCGCCTCGGCCGTGCGCACGTTCGCGCGCACCGAGACATTCATGCCGATATAGCCGGTGGCGCCCGACAGCACCGCGCCGATGGCGAAGCCGATGCCCGTGCCCCAGTCCAGGGCCAGGCCGATGACGATGAAGAGCACCACGCCGACGGCGCCGATGGTGGCGTACTGCCGGTTGAGGTAGGCCCGCGCACCTTGCTGGATCGCCGCGGCGATCTCCTGCATGCGCTCGTTGCCCGGTGATTTCGCCAAGATCCAGCGCACCGAGAGCGCGCCATACAGAACTGCCACGACCGCACATGCAAGCACGATCCACAAGCCATACTGCTGCAGCATCGAAGCCTCCCCATCCCGGTTGTAGTGACCGCCCTTTGCGGGCGGGTCCGGCGAGTATAGGCAGAGGTCGGCGAGGCTTTTGTTGTGCGACGCAACGCGCAGGCCATGGCGATTGCATCGGCGCAAGAAAAAGGCGGTGTCCGTAGACACCGCCTTCACCAAATTCCTTCCCTGGCCGCGTGTGCCGCTTAGTTGAGCACCATGTCCAGGATGATGCCGGTACCGATGGCGACCAGCAGATAGCCGCCATCGTCGCGCACCCAGTGATAGCCGTACGGCGGCGGGCGCAGGCGGTAGTAGCGGTAGTCGTTCACCACGTAGACCGGGCCGTAATAGCGCTCGCCGCGCGCCCAGCGATGGTGCGGGCGGTAGTAGCCGCCATGGTAGTAGCGGCGGTCGTCGTGCCAGCCGCGGTCGGGGCCGCGCCAATGGTCGTGGCGGTCCCAGTCCCGGCGGCCCCAATCCCGATGACCGTCCCTGCGTTCCCAGTTGCCATGGCCGCGGTCGCGGTCGTAGTGGCCATGGCGGTCGCCGCGGTCGTGCCCGCGGCCATGGTCGTTGTCGGCCAGCGCGGCGCCGCTGCCGAGCAGCAGGCCGGCGGCGAGGAACAGGCTGCCGAGGAACTGTTTGCCGAAGAACTGTTTGCTTGGCGTCTTCATATGCGCTCCTCCCGACGGACTGCCGTCGTTAGGAAAGATCGTAGAAAGCTGCGTCTGAACGCCGGGGCTTATTCGTCACAGGATCTTCATCTGGCGGTCAGCCGTGTCACCGCCACGACACCGTTGTTCTATCGAATTGAAATGATTGATTTGAAATAAGATTTCTTCTGAGCTGCGGCAGTGGGACGGCCGCTGCCGTGGTCGCCGGCGAGTGCGCCGGCTGGCCCGGCGCCGCGCCGACGCGGCACGCGACTTCCGCCACCGGATCGAGGACAGCCGCGGCATGGTCGAAGCCGGCATGGGACATGGGGGCATGGGGCATGGCCCTGGCCGCAGGCACTGCAGCGCATCGTGGAAGGCGCCGTCCAGGTGTCGCTCGGTGACGGGAATCAGCGCGAACAGTCGCGGCAGTCCGACCGCAGCGGTGAGATCGGCGTTGCCGTGCGCCATGTGATCGAGACGATCCGCCGGAACGCGGTCCTGGTGAAGGGAGCCGGCACGGCCCCGCGGGAGCGGATGGACAACCTGTGCCGGCCGGTCGGCTTGTTCCATGTCGCTGGCGAAATGGCCGATGCGGAAGCGTGACGCGGCTCGCGCGCCCTTGCCGAAAGGCGTACAGGCGCTCGCAAGACCTTGTGGCAAGCTGCGCCCCATGAAGCGGCCAGTGAAAAGCTTTGCGCACAGGTGGCCGGGGCGGCTCGCGCTGTCCTGCCTGCTGCTGCCGTGGGCGGCACAGGCGTTTTCCCCGCCGGAACGCCTGGAGTGGCATGGCCGCACCTATGACGTGCTGGGCGATCCGCTGGCCCAGCACTACGCCGGCCGCGAGCGGCCGCGCTTCATGCCGGCGCCGTTGCGCAGCGCCACCGACGACGAGCGCGGCTATACCGGCCGCTGGCGCCTGGAAGACGACCGCCTCTACCTGGTGGACATCGATACCTGGCTTTGCATCGACGCGGCCGTGTATGCCGGCGAATGCCATCGCGCCACGCTGCCGGAACTGTTCGGCGTGGCGCCGGGCAAGCCGGTGTTCGCCGAGTGGTATAGCGGCGAGCTGGTGCTGCCGGATGCGGTATCGTCGCGCGCCATGGAGCGGACCATCCGCATCACATTGAAGGCGGGCAGGGTGACGCGTATCGAGACGGTCGACGAGAAGCAGTCGGCGGGCAGGGATCGCTGAGTGTTCCTGCGCGTTATCGGCGTGATGGCCGTATTGGCTGGATTGCTCTACATCGCTTTCGCGGCCGCGCTGTACTTCAACCAGCGCGGCATGATCTACCACCCCGAGTTCAGCTGGCGCGTGGCGCATGCGCCGGACTTGGTGCTGGTCAACCAGGGCGTGACCTTGCGCGGCTGGGTGGTGAATCCCGGCAAGCCGCGTGCGCTGCTGTATTTCGGCGGCAATGGCGAACGGGTCGAGGATGCGCGCGAGGAGCTGGCGCGGTGGTTTCCCGAGCGCACCGTTTATCTGCTGCCCTATCGCGGCTATGCGGCCAGCGAGGGCGAGCCCACGGAGCAGGCGCTCGTGGCCGATGCGCTTGCCTGGTTCGACCGGGTGGCGAAGGACCACGTTTCGGTGGCCGTGCTGGGGCGCAGCCTGGGCAGTGGGGTTGCGGTGCAGCTGGCGGCGCGGCGGCCTGTCGAGCGGCTGGCGCTGGTGACGCCGTTCGACAGCCTGGTGCGTGTGGCGCAGGGCTTCTATCCGTGGTTTCCGGTCGACTGGCTGGCACGCGATCGCTTCGATTCCTGGCGTTATGCGCCGCAGGTGCGTTGCCCGGTGCTGATCGTGCGTGCTGGCGAGGATCAGCTGATGCCGGCCGAGCGCACAGCTGCGCTGGCGGCGAGCTTCGCCACGCCGCCGCTGCTGCAGGTGGTGCCGGAGGCGGGGCATAACGATATCCAGGACTATCTGGCGTACCGCGCCAGCCTCACGCGTTTCTTTCCGTAGCGTGCGGACACTTCAAATCAAATTGATTTGAAGAACCCGTTCAATTCAATTTGATGTGATTAAGCGGAATGGAAGCACTCAACTCCATTTGAGTTGAAGAAGGGGCTCAACTCAAATGGAGTAGCCACTCGCGCAGCGCCGCGAGCGCCGGGTCGCTTTCCGCGGCCGGCGGATACACCAGCTGGTAATCCATCCCATCCAGCGCCGGCCCGAACGGCCGCACCAGCGTGCCACGCGCCAGTTCGTCGGCCACCAGCGCGGTGTTCAGCAGCGCCACGCCCTGGCCGGCGATCGCCGCATCGATCGCATGAGTCTCGTCACTGAACGTAACGCCGCGCGCAACATCGAGCGTGCGCAACCCCGCCGCCCGCTGCCACGCCGCCCAGTCCGGCGGTTCCCGAAAACTCGGCTGCCATTGGAAATGCAGCAGCGGATGGCGCGCGAGATCCTTCGGCGTGCGCAGCTTCAGCGCAGGGCTGCACATCGGCGCGAACTGCGTATGCAGCAGCGGTTCGTTGCGCAGGTCCCGATAAGGACCCTTGCCGTAGCGGATCGCCGCATCGATCTGCTGCGCGGCGAAATCCACCGGCTGCGTCGACGCATGCAGGCGCAAGTCCAGCTCCGGATGGCTGGCCTGGAACGCCGCCAAGCGCGGCACCAGCAGCCGCGCAACAAAAGCCGGCGTGGCGGAAACCGTAAGCATCCGCCGCCGCCTCGGCCGCAGCAGCGGCGCCACCGCTGCCGCCATCAGGTCGAAGCTCTCGCGCAAGGCCGGAAACAACAGCCGGCCTTCCGCCGTGAGCGTCACCTTGCGCACCTGCCGTTCGAACAGCGCCACGCCGAGCAGGCGTTCGAGCTGGCGGATCTGATGGCTCACCGCCGTGGCGGTAACGGAAAGCTCTTCCGCCGCCATCCGGAAACTCTGGTGGCGCGCGGCCGCCTCGAATGCCCTCAGCGCGCCCAGGGGCGGCAGGCGGCGGGCCAAAGATGAATTCAGCTCATCCATCGGGTGAGAAACCATCGTTTTTCAGGGTAAGAAAGGCTGCCTAGCATGCGCCTCATTCTCCATTCCGTGAATGGAGTTCATGCATAGGAAACCTTATGACCACCGTGCTGCATCTCGACGCCAGCGCCCGCGTCGGCCGTTCCGACCTCCACGCCTACGGTTCCCACACCCGCCGCCTCAGCGCCCGCTTCGCCGCCCGCTGGCACGCCGCCCGCGCGTCGGACCCGGTGCTCTACCGCGATATCGGCCAATCCCCACCCGCCTCGGTCGACAGCGCCTGGATCCATGCCGCCTTCACCCCGGAGGCCAAGCGCGCCCCATGGATGCAGCAGCGCCTCGCCGAAAGCGACGCACTGGTCGACGAACTGATCGGCGCCGACCTGATCGTCGCCGGCGTGCCGATGTACAACTTCGGCGTGCCCAGCGGCTTCAAGGCGTATATCGACAACATCGTGCGCGTGGGCCGCAGCTTCGGCTTCGACCGCGCGCGCGCCGGCGAACCCTATTGGCCATTGCTGGACGAACGGCCCCGCACCCTGGTGCTGCTGGGTTCGCGCGGCGACTACGGCTACGGCCCGGGCGGCCGCATCGAAGCCATGAATCACGTCGAACCCGCGGTACGCACGGCCTTCGGCTACATCGGCATCACCGACGTGCGCAGCGTTGCCGTCGAGTACGACGAATTCGCCGGCGACCGCCTGGCGGCCTCGCTGAGCGCAGCCGAGGCGGCCGTGGACGAACTGGTCGACACCCTGCTGGCCGAGCGCGCGCAGCACGCCGGCCAGCACGCGGTCATGGCTTGAACGCGGGCAACTGCCTGGCCACCGCCAGGTTCTTCAGCTGCACATACTTCGGCAACCCATCCTTGCCATACGGAAGCGGCGCCTCGCCCTGGATCAACGGGGCGAGGTAGCGCCGCGCCGCGGCCGTAATGCCGAAGCCGTCGCGCGTAAGGAAAGAAGCCGGCATCTTCTTCTCGCGGTTGGCGATCTTCGAAAGCGGCGCGGATTCGATCTTCCAGCGATACGGCGCATCCGCGGTGCGCACGATCACCGGCATCACCGCATTCTGGCCGGCCAGCGCGTACTCCACCGCCGCCTTGCCCACCGCGTAAGCCTGGTCGGCATCGGTCTTCGAAGCGAGATGGCGGGCGGAGCGCTGCAGATAATCCGGCAACGCCCAGTGGTACTTGTAACCGAGCTTCTCCTTCACCAGTGCCGCCAGCACCGGCGCCACGCCGCCCAGCTGCGCATGGCCGAAGGCATCGCGCCCGCCCGCTTCGGCAAGGAACTGGCCTTCCGCATTGCGGATGCCTTCCGAAGCCACCACCGTGCACCAGCCCACGCGCTCGACCGTCGCTTTCACCTTGGCCAGGAACGCGGCTTCGTCGAATACCCGCTCGGGAAACAGGATCAGATGCGGCGGCGCATCTGCATTGTCGCCGGCCAGGCCCGCGGCCGCGGCGATCCAGCCCGCATGGCGCCCCATCACTTCCAGGATGAACACCTTGGTCGAGGTGTCCGCCATCGAGGCCACGTCCAGGCTCGCCTCCAGCGTGGAGACGGCGGTGTACTTCGCCACCGAGCCGAAGCCGGGGCAGCAGTCGGTCACCGCCAGGTCGTTGTCCACCGTCTTGGGCACGCCGATGCAGCGGATGTCGTAGCCCATCGCCTTGCCCAGCTGCGAGATCTTCAGCGCGGTGTCGGCCGAATCGTTGCCGCCGTTGTAGAGGAACCAGCGGATGTCGTGCGCGCGCAGCACTTCGATCAGGCGCTCGTACTCGGCGCGGTTCGCCTCCAGCGACTTGAGCTTGTAGCGGCAGGAGCCGAACGCGCCGCCCGGCGTGTGGCGCAGGGCCGCGATGGCGGCCGCGGTTTCCTTCGACGTGTCGATCAGTTCCTCGCGCAGCGCACCCAGGATGCCGTTGCGCGCGGCGTACACCTGCACGCCCTTGGCCCGGGCGGCCTCGATCACGCCGGCGGCGGTGGCATTGATCACCGCGGTCACGCCGCCGGACTGGGCATACAAAAGGCGGCCGGCAGGGGATCGAGACGAACGCTTCATGGGCTATCTCCTAGGATGATCGTTGCAGTGCGGCAATCGTACGCGGTGGGGAGAACGCTTTTGCAACAGTGACTTGGCGCAAATGAGCGCGCCATCTCGTTTGACGGCACCCCCCACAGACGTTAACGTGACTGTCAATTTTCTTTTCCTGCGGCCAGCGGCAGCGTGCCGCGGCGACACGGAACCTCGGAGCATTATGCGACTCGTCCTTCTTGGCCCGCCCGGCTCGGGCAAAGGTACCCAGGCTGCGCGCCTCAAGGCTGAACTCGGCGTGCCGCATATTTCCACCGGCGACATGCTGCGCGCGGCCGTGGCCGCGGGCACGCCTACCGGCCTGAAAGCCAAGGCGGTGATGGATGCGGGCAAGCTGGTGTCCGACGACATCCTGCTGGCCATGCTGGAAGAACGCCTGTCGCAGGAAGACGTCAAGAACGGTTTCATCCTCGACGGCTATCCGCGCAACGTCGCCCAGGCCGAAGCGCTCGGCCACCTGCTGGCCAAGATCGGCCAGCCACTGGACGCGGTGGTGAAGCTGGACGTGCCGGACGAAGCCATCATCGGCCGCGTCGAGATCCGCTTCAAAGCCGAGCACCGCAAGGACGACGATCCGGCCGTGGTGCGCGACCGCCTGAAGGTCTATGCCGAGCAGACCGCGCCGGTGGCGGATTTCTTTGCCAAGCGCGGCCAGCTGCAGGTGGTCGACGGCGTGGGCGAGCTCGACGAAGTCACCGCACGCGTCAAGCGCGCGCTCGCGCAGGAATCGGCAGCCGCCAACGGCTGATCCGGACACGGGCCGCCACGCGCGGCCCGTTCTTCATCCGGCATCTCTCTTTTCGTGACGGCCACGCGCCGCGCCACGCGTTCGACAGGTTCTCCATGCGTCTGCACATCCTCGGCATCTGCGGCACCTTCATGGGCGGCGTCGCCGCGCTGGCGCGCGAACTCGGCCTGCCGGTCGAAGGTTCCGACGCCAACGTCTACCCGCCGATGAGCGACCAGCTGCAGGCGCTCGGCATCACCTTGATGCAGGGCTACACCGCCGAGCATCTGCAGGGGCGCGAAAAGCCCGATCTGATCGTGGTGGGCAATGCGATGACGCGCGGCAACCCCGCCATCGAGTACATGCTCGACCAGCAGCTGCGCTATGTCTCCGGCCCGCAGTGGCTGGGCGAAACGCTGCTGGCCGGGCGCGAAGTGCTGGCCGTCGCCGGCACCCACGGCAAGACCACCACCACCAGCCTGCTGGCGCACCTGCTGGAAAGCGCGGGGCTGGCGCCGGGCTTCCTGGTCGGCGGCGTGCCGGGCAATTTCGGTATCTCCGCGCGGCTCGGCAGCGGCAAGTCGTTCGTGCTCGAGGCGGACGAATACGACAGCGCGTTCTTCGACAAGCGCTCCAAGTTCGTGCACTACCGCCCGCGCATCGCCATCCTCAACAACCTCGAATACGACCACGCCGACATCTTCCCCGACGTCGCCGCGATCCAGCGCCAGTTCCATCATCTGGTGCGCACCGTGCCCGGCAACGGCCGCCTGATCGTCAACGCGCACGACGAGCGCCTCGCCGAAGTACTGGCCATGGGCTGCTGGACGCCGGTGGAAACCTTCGGTATCGGCCAGGGCGACTGGCAGGCGCGGCTGCTCGAAGCGGACGGCTCGGCCTTTGCCGTGCACCGCAACGGCGAGCTGCTGGGCGAAGTGCGCTGGCCGCTGCTCGGCAACCACAGCGTGATGAATGCGCTGGCCGCACTCGCCGCCGCCACCGCGGCCGGCGCCGATCCGCGCGCACTGCTGCCGGCCTTCGCCACCTTCGAAAGCGTCAAGCGCCGCATGGAACTGGTCGGCGAAGTAGCCGGTGTGCGCGTGTACGACGACTTCGCCCACCACCCCACCGCCATCGCCACCACCCTGGCCGGCCTGCGTGCCAAGGTGGGCCAGGCGCGCATCCTGGTGGCGCTGGAGCCGCGTTCGAATTCGATGCGCCTGGGCGCGCATGCCGAAGGGCTGGCGCCGTCGCTGGCCGATGCGGACGGCGTGGTGTTCCTGCATCGCCCCGAGCTGCCGTGGGATGCCAAGCGCGTCACCGACGCGCTGCAAGGCCGCGGCGCCACGGTGCCGTCGGTGGATGCGCTGGTGTCCTCGCTGCGCACGCAGGCGCGCGAGGGCGACCACGTGGTGTTCATGTCCAACGGCGGTTTTGAAAACGCACCGCGCCGCTTCGTCGAAGCGCTGCGCGGCTAAAGCCTCAGCCTGCGGTGCGTCAGCCCAGCGGCGCGTCGAAGCGCGGCGCCCGCCGCTGGTATTCGCGCTGCGCGGCGTACCACACGCCACCGCCGAAACTGATCGTCACCGTGCCCAGCGCCAGCGCGCCCCAGGCCAGGCCCAGCGCGCCGAGCAGCCAGTAGCCGCCCCAGTAGGTGGCCATCGCGCCGAAGATCAGCACCAGGTTGATCGCGCCGCGCCCGAAACTGCCTTCCGGTCCGATCAGATGCACCGCCAGCGCCACCAGGCTGGCGGAAGTGGCGACGATGGCCGCGGTCAGCAGCATCCGCAGCGGCTCCGCCGCATGCGCCAGCACGCTGCCCAGCAGCGTGTACGCCAGCGCGGTCAGCACGCTTACCGGCACCAGCAGTATCAGCGCGTCGACCATGATCTTCTGGTATTCGCCGCGCGTGGCCGGCGCCAGGGTCAGATACAGGTCGGCCAGGTTCGGCCGCATGCGCAGCATGCCGCGGCCCAGCTGCGGGAAGCGCGCCATGGTGAGCAGCACCGCGTAGGCGCCGATCACCGCCGCATCGAAATGCTGGCGATGCATCACCGCCAGGAAATAGATCGCCACCATGCCGGCGACCAGCACCAGGCGCAGCGCGATCGCCTGCGGGTTGTCGTGCGGCAGCAGCAGGCGCCGCACCAGGGCGAGGCGGCCCGCGGCGCTGGGCCGCTGGCGATACGTCTGCAGGCTGCGCTCCAGCGCGCGCTGCGCGGCGCGGTCGAACAATTCGCCCAGCCAGCGATTCCACGCACCGCGCCGCGAAGGCGTGTCGTCGAGCGCGGACTGGCTGTTGCGGCCGATGCTGGCGTTCTCCAGCGGCGAGGTGGGCGTTTCGACGTCCTGGATGCGCAGCAGCGGCGCCAGCGCATAGCGGATCAGCAAGGCCGCGCACAGGAACAGCAAGGGCGCGGTCCACGGCGAAGCCAGCGCAACCGTCGTCACCTGCGCGGCAAGCCGCGGCATCCAGCCCGCCGCGATAAACACCGCCCAGATCGCCAGGCTCACGCGGCGTCCGCAGCCCAGCGCCAGGCCCAGCGACGCGACCACGAACAGGCCGGCGATGATCAGCGCGCCATGCGGCGGCCCCGCCAGCACCAGCAGCGCGCCCGGCAGCAGCACCCACTGCACCACGCCGGCCACGCCCAGCCAGGCCAGCCGCGAGCGGAAGCCCGGCAACAGGAAACTTTCCGGCCGGCACACGCCGCGCAGCACCTGGCCCAGGCCGATATGCCAGAACCACGAGGCGAAGGCGACGAAGCCCATGCCCAGGTAGGCCACGCGCGCATCCAGCATCGCGATCAGCGCCAGCACCAGGCCGGTCAGGCACATCAGCATCGACAGCACGGCCAGCACCGGCATGCGCTTCCACAGCTGCAGCCACAGTTGCCAGACCGCTTTCATGCGAGTTCCACGAACAGGTCTTCGAGCGACGGCGTTTCGATGCGCAGCGCCGCGCCGCTGTCCTCGGCCAGCGCGCGCAGCGCGGATGGGTCGGCGTCTTCGAGCAGCATCTGCAATTCCGCGCCGGATGCATGGGCTTTCAACAGTCCTGCCACGGTCGGTGTCTGCGGCCAGCCTTCCGCCCGTGTCAGCACCGCGCGCACGAAGCGCTCGCGCAGTTCCGCCAGCGGACGGGTGAACTGGATGCGGCCATCGCGCAGCAGCGCGATATCGGCGCCGGCGCGTTCCAGGTCGGCGGTGATGTGGGTGGAGAAGATCACCGTCTTGCCCGGGTGGCGCATCAGCTCCAGCAGTTC
The DNA here is from genome assembly GCF_012275375.1 of Dyella sp. SG609. Classification (GTDB taxonomy): domain Bacteria; phylum Pseudomonadota; class Gammaproteobacteria; order Xanthomonadales; family Rhodanobacteraceae; genus Dyella_D; species Dyella_D marensis. The sequence continues at coordinate 161,735 of NZ_JAAZQJ010000011.1, forward strand.
CGTCATGAAGGCGCGGCGCGCCTGCGGGTCGAGGCTGGCGACGGGTTCGTCCAGCACCAGCAGGTCCGGCTGCGGCGCGATCGCGCGCACGATCGCCAGCTTCTGCCGCTGGCCCTGCGAGAGCTGGCCGATCTTCTGCTTCGGATCCAGCTCCCAGCTTTCCAGCAGGCGCGCGGCCAGCGCGTGGTCCCAGCGCGCGTAGAACGCGGCGGTGAAATCCAGATACGCGCGCACCTTCATCCACGGAAACAGATCGAAGGTCTGCGGCACGAAGCCGATGCGATGCATGCGCTCGCCGCCCGGTTCGATCATCGGCGCGCCGAGCAGCTGCACTTCGCCGCCGTCGATCGGCGACAGCCCGAGCAGGCAGCGCAGCAAGGTGGTCTTGCCGGCGCCGTTGCGGCCGAGCAGGCCGATCACGCGCCCGGCCGGCACCGTCCAGTCCACGCCACGCAGCACTTCGCGCTTGTCGAAGGCTTTGACCAGGCCCCGCACCTGCAACACGGGCGCGGCGGGCAGGGCGACAGGGTCGAGCAGGGTGAGCGGCAGTTCGGCGGCGGACATCCGGCGGGGCTCCTGCGGGGAAACGGCACGATGGCGTCGGAACACTGTGCGGTGCCGGGCCGGTCGCCGTCCAGTGATGCCGACTGGCTACACTGCCACCCCATGGCCATGCCGCTGCCCGACGAACTGCCGCTGTTTCCGCTCTCGACCGTGCTGTATCCCGGCGGGCATCTGTCATTGCGCGTGTTCGAGCGGCGCTACCTGGACATGGTGCGCGACTGCTCGCGACGCGGCACCGGTTTCGGCGTATGCCTGATCCTCAAGGGCCAGGAAGTGGGCGAGCCGGCCATGCCGGCCGCGGTCGGCACGCTGGCGCGCATCATCGACTTCAGCCATGGCGACGACGGCCTGCTCGGCATCGTCGCGCAGGGCGAGGAACGTTTCCGCGTGGCGCGCACGCGCGTGCGCTCCGACGGCCTGGTCACCGGCCAGGTGGAGCACTGGCCCGCCGAGCGCAGCGACACGGTGCCGGTCGAGTTCGCCCTGCTGCAGACCATCCTGGGCCGCCTGCTCGAGCACATGGCGCCGCAATGGCGCCACGCCACCACGGCCGATTACGACGACGCCAGCTGGCTCGGCTTCCGCCTGGCCGAACTGCTGCCGCTGGAACTGGAAGAACACCAGCGCCTGCTGGAACTGACCGACCCGGTGCGCCGCCTGGCCGAGCTGCAGCACATCCTGCCGCGCTTCCAGAAAGCCTGATCGAAAGACGGCGTGAACGTTTAAAACTTGCCCGATCCTCCATGCGCTTTGCGCATGCCCTGGCCGCTCCTACACTTGGCGTTTTCCAGCGGGAAGCAAGGCCATGGCGAGTCTCCAGGGCAAGACCTTGTTCATCACCGGCGCCTCGCGCGGCATCGGCCTGGCGATCGCGCTGCGCGCCGCGCGCGACGGCGCCAACGTCGCCATCGCGGCCAAGAGCAGCGTGCCGAATCCGAAACTGCCCGGCACCATCCACACCGCCGCGGCGGAAGTGGACGCCGCCGGCGGCAAGGGCCTGGCGATCAAGTGCGACATCCGCGAAGAGGACGAAGTGAAAGCGGCGGTCGCCGCCACCGTCGAAGCCTTCGGCGGCATCGACATCCTGGTCAACAACGCCAGCGCGATCTGGCTGGCCGGCGCGCTCGACACGCCGATGAAGCGCTTCGACCTGATGCAGCAGGTGAATGCGCGCGGTTCGTTCCTGTGCGCGCAGGCCTGCCTGCCGCATCTGCTGAAGTCCGCCAATCCGCACATCCTCACGCTGGCGCCGCCGCCTTCGCTCGATCCCAAATGGTGGGCGCCGCATACCGGCTACACGCTGGCCAAGATGGGCATGAGCTTCGTCACCCTGGGCCTGGCCGGCGAATTCGGCCTGCGGGGCGTGGCGGTGAATGCGCTGTGGCCGCGCACCATCGTGGCCACCGATGCGCTGAACATGATTCCCGGCGTCGACGTGCCCCGCTGCCGCAAGCCGGAGATCGTCGCCGACGCCGCGCATGCGGTACTGGTGCGGCCGGCCCAGGGGTTCCATGGGCAGTTCCTGATCGACGAGGAGGTGCTGCGCGAGGCGGGCGTCACCGACTTCGCCCCGTACGCCGTCGATCCGTCGAAGCCGCTGCTGCCCGATCTGTTTCTGGATTGAAGAGGACAACCCATGAAGTACCTGCACAGCATGGTCCGCGTGCGCGACGTCGACGCCAGCCTGCGTTTCTTCTGCGAAGGCCTGGGGCTGAAGGAAACGCGGCGGATGGAAAGCGCCGCCGGCAAGTTCACCCTGATCTACCTCGCCGCGCCGGCCTCGCCGGAAGCCGAGGTGGAGCTCACCTACAACTGGGGCTCCGACGAGGATTACGGCAGCGCGCGCAATTTCGGCCACCTCGCCTTCGAGGTCGACGACATCTACCGCACCTGCCAGCACCTGCAGGACCTGGGCTACACCATCAACCGCCCGCCGCGTGACGGCCACATGGCCTTCGTGCGCTCGCCGGACCTGATCTCGATCGAGCTGCTGCAGCGCGACGGCCATCTGCCGCCGCAGGAACCGTGGGCCTCGATGGCCAATACCGGCGTCTGGTGAGTGCCGTTCAGCGGGCGCACCGCGCGCCCGCTCCCCCATCTGGCTGACCCTGCGCCGTCCATTCGGCCGGTGCCCATGACACCCGTGAACCTATAACGTGTGAGGCATATCACACTTCTGTAGCAACCCCGGGGGAAGGGACTGCGGAACGTGACCGCAGGGTGCGGCTGGGAGACCGCGCCACGTCCGAGACCGGCGACGGGGGAAAGGCCCATGGCTGTGAGCAAGGCAGACGCCAAGCGCTGCGTCGTGTGGTTCGGCCAGCCCAGCGCCACCGAGCGCATGCGTCTTAACCGGGCCGGCTGGTATGTCCGCGTCGCCGACGCTTCCGCCGTGGGCGGCATCGGCACGCGCGGCGGCAATACCGTGGTGGCGGTGGCGGATCTGCGCGAAGCCGAGGCCGCGAGCATGACCGCGATGGCACTGGTGATGGACGCCCACCCGGGCCTGCCGTGGCTGGCGCTGATGCCGGCGGAGATGCCGGCCGGCGAGCCGGCCCTGGGCGGCATGATCGACACCTGCGTCGATGTCTTCACCGCACCGGTCGACGTCGACCGCCTGCTCGATTCCCTGGGTTATCTCGGCGGCGACATCGTCGCGGCGGAGCCGGACGACTTGGGCATCACCGGACACAGCAAGGCCACCCGCGCGGTGATCGCCAGCGTGCGCAAGTACGCGCCGGTGGACCTGCCGGTGCTGATCACCGGCGAAACCGGCACCGGCAAGGAAGTGGCGGCGCGCGCGCTGCACAGCCTGTCGCGGCGCGCCGGGCGCCCGTTCGCGGCGATCAACTGCGGCGCGCTGCCGCCGAACCTGGTGCAGTCCGAACTGTTCGGCCACGAGCGCGGCGCCTTCACCGGCGCCAATGCGCGGCGCCTGGGCCATTTCGAGACCGCGGCCGGCGGCACGGTCTTTCTCGACGAGGTGGGCGACCTGCCGGCCGACGCGCAGACCAGCCTGCTGCGCTTTCTGCAGGAAGGCACGCTGGAGCGCGTGGGCAGCAGCCAGTCGATCACCCTGGACGTGCGCGTGCTGGCGGCCACGCACGTGGACCTGGAGCGCGCGGTGGAGCAGGGCCGCTTCCGCGAAGACCTGTACTACCGCCTCAACGTGCTGCGCCTGCATATGCCGGCGCTGCGCGAGCGCGAGGACGACGTGGTGCTGCTGGCCCAGCATTTCCTCGACGCGTTCCGCGAACACCACGGCAGCCACGCGCGCACCTTCAGCAGCGCCGCGCGCCAGGCGATGCGCCATTTCGGCTGGCCGGGCAATGTGCGCGAGCTGCTCAACCGCGTGCAGCGCGCGGCGGTGGTGGCGGAGGATGCGCTGATCACGCCGGAAGACCTGGACCTGGCCCATGTGTCGCAGATGCCCTCGGGCCGCGCCACGCTGGGCAGCGCGCGCGTGGCCGCGGAGCGCGAGGCGGTGATCAGCTGCCTGCGCGAATGCCATTTCAACGTGAGCGAGTGCGCGCGGCGGCTGAAGGTCTCGCGCGTCACCATCTATCGCCTGTGCAAGAAGCATGGGCTGGCGCTGGAACAGCTGCGCTGATCGCAGTTCGTCATTCCGGCGCAGCGCCGTAGGTTGGGGTGAGCGCAGCGAACCCCAACATGGCCGCATCCTGACGTCTCGCACTGTTGGGGTTCGCCTTTGGCTCACCCCAACCTACGTCCAGGTCCGGAATGCGGGCAAGGAAGAGACGGAGGGCCCCCGGCCTACAGGGGTCAGCCGGGGGCCTCCGTTGGTGCCCGGCCACAGGGATCGCCGGGTTACCGCCCGCGTCGCCATCGGAGGGGATGGCTTTGAACTGGGTCGCTGATTCATAGGGCAAGTGGCGTGCCAGCCTCCCGGCACGGGCTGTGCCGAGCAATTTCAACGGCTTGCGAAAACGCCTCCAGGGCTGCTGTAACAGCGGTGTTGCACCGATGGCTGGGCGCGGCGTAGCGCGATGGCGCCCCGCAAGGCGCGGAACCTCCGTGAAGAGATGTAACACCGGCGTGCCGCTGTAACGCCCGGGCGGACAACGCCCGCGCATGGCGCGTGGAAATGCGCGGGCGCTGGTTCTACGATGCGGGACGCCCCGCTCCCAAGCAGGCGTTTTCCCCACTCAACCATTCAGCGGTGTTGCCGCATGGCAATGCCCGGAGCCCTTTACATGCACGCGCAGGATTCCTCGTCGTCCCTGATCGAACTCGGCAAGCGCTACTGGCTGCCGGTGTACCGACCCCGCGAGGTCGTACTGGATCACGGCAAAGGCGCGCGCGTGTGGGATACCGAAGGGCGCGACTACGTGGACCTCGGCGCCGGCATCGCGGTGAACGCGCTGGGCCACCAGGACCCGGACCTGCTCGACGCGCTGGTGACCCAGGCGCACAAGCTCTGGCACAGCAGCAACGTGTTCTACACCGAGCCGCCGCTGCGCCTGGCCGAGGAGCTGGTGCAGGCGTCGGGCTTCGCCGAGCGCGTGTTCCTGTGCAATTCCGGCACCGAGGCGAACGAGGCCGCGATCAAGCTGGTGCGCAAGTGGGCCGCCTCCAAGGGCCGCGCGCCGGAACAGCGCGTGATCCTGACCTTCCGCGGCTCCTTCCACGGCCGCACCCTGGCTGCGGTGACCGCCACCGCGCAGCCGAAGTACCAGGAACAGTACGAGCCGCTGCCGGGCGGCTTCCGCTATCTCGATTTCAACGACGTCGCCGGCCTGGAAGCGGCGTTCGCCCAGGGCGACGTAGCCGCGGTGATGCTGGAGCCGGTGCAGGGCGAAGGCGGCGTGGTGCCCGCGTCGCCGGCCTTTATCCGCCGCGCGCGCGAACTGTGCGACGCGCACGAGGCGCTGCTGGTGCTGGACGAGATCCAGTGCGGCATGGGCCGCACCGGCACGCTGTTCGCGCATGCGCAGGACGGTGTGACGCCGGACATCGTCACCCTGGCCAAGGCGCTGGGTTGCGGTTTCCCGGTCGGGGCCATGCTGGCCGGCCCCAAGGTGGCCGAAGTGATGCAGTACGGCGCGCACGGCACCACCTTCGGCGGCAACCCGATGGCCGCGGCGGTGGCGCGGGTGGCGCTGCGCAAGCTGGGTTCCCCGGAGCTGATGGCGAATGTCGCGCGGCAGGCGCAGGCGTTGCGCGACGGGCTGGCGGCGATCGATGCGGAACTGCACCTGTTCGAGGGCGTGCGCGGCCGCGGCCTGATGATCGGCGCGGTGCTGGCGGAGGCATACAAGGGGCGCGCGGGCGAAGTGCTCGATCACGCCGCGGCGCACGGCTTGCTGGTGCTGCAGGCCGGCCCCGATGTGCTGCGCTTCGTGCCGCCGCTGAACATCACCGATGCGGATCTGGCCGAAGGCCTGTCGCGCCTGCGCGCGGCGCTGACCGATTTCGTCGGCAAGCGCTGATCCACTTCGTACCGGTTTCGTTTCAGGCGCGGGTGGCGCGCAGGGTCTGGCGGGCCGCTTCCAGCGTCGCGGCGATGTCTTCGTCGCTGTGCGCGCTGGACAGGAAGCCGGCTTCGAACGCCGACGGCGCCAGATACACGCCGCGCTCCAGCATGCCGTGGAAGAAGCGGTTGAACGCGGCAGTGTCGGCCGCGGTGGCCTGGGCGTAGCTTTCGACCTTCTCCGAGGTGAAGAACAGGCCGAACATGCCGCCCACGCGGTTGGTGCTGAACGGCACGCCTTCGCCGTCGGCCACCGCCTGGAAGCCATCGGCCAGCAGGCGCGTGCGCGCGGCGAGGCGGTCGTAGAAGCCCGGCTCCTGGATCAGCTCCAGCATGGCCAGGCCCGCCGCCATCGCCACCGGATTGCCGCTGAGCGTGCCGGCCTGGTAGATCGGGCCGGCCGGCGCGATCTGTTCCATCAGCTCGCGGCGGCCGCCATAGGCGCCCACCGGCATGCCGCCGCCGATGATCTTGCCGAAGGTGCTCAAATCCGGCGTGATGCCGTAATGCGCCTGCGCGCCGCCCAGCGCCACGCGGAAGCCGGTCATCACCTCGTCGAAGATCAGCAGCGCGCCGTGGCGCGTGCATAGATCGCGCAGGCCCTGCAGATAGCCGTCCTTCGGCGCGATGCAGTTCATGTTGCCGGCGACCGGCTCGATGATCAGGCCGGCGATATCGCTGCCGTGCTCGGCGAACAGCGCCTCGGCCGCGGCCAGGTCGTTATAGGCGAGGGTGAGCGTGAGATCCGCCGCCGCCTTCGGCACGCCGGGCGAGGTGGGCACGCCGAAGGTGAGCGCGCCGGAGCCGGCCTTCACCAGGAAGCTGTCGCCGTGGCCGTGGTAGCAGCCTTCGAACTTCACGATCTTGCTGCGGCCGGTGGCGCCGCGGGCCAGGCGGATCGCCGACATGGTGGCTTCGGTGCCGGAATTGACCATGCGCACCATCTCCACCGACGGCACCAGGCGGGTGATGGTCTCGGCCATGGTGACTTCGGCGGGGCAGGGCGTGCCAAACGAAAGACCGTCCTTGATCGCCCGCTCCACCGCTTCGCGCACGCGCGGATGGTTGTGGCCGACGATCATCGGGCCCCACGAGCCCACGTAGTCGATATAGCGCTTGCCTTCCACGTCCCACAGATAGGCGCCGTCCGCGCGCGCGGTGAAGAACGGCTCGCCGCCGACCGACTTGAAGGCGCGCACGGGCGAATTCACGCCGCCCGGCATCAGTTGCTTGGCGCGCTGGAAGAGTTCGTGGTTGGTCATCGCGGGGTTCCGGAAGCAGTGGTGTACAGGGCGGAGAAGGTTTGCGCGGCGGCGCGCACGTCGGCGGCGCCGAACAGGGCGGAAATCACCGCCAGATAATCCGCGCCGGCGTCCACCAGGGAGCCGGCATTGTCCGGCGTGATGCCGCCGATCGCCACACGGGGCAGGCCCAGCGCGGCGCTCTGCCGCAGCAGTTCCGGCGCGGCGCGGCGGGCCAGCGGCTTGGTCGGCGACGGGAAAAAGGCCCCGAAGGCGAGGTAGTCGGCGCCGGCGGCCGCCAGCTCCTGCGCGCGTTCGAGCGAGTCGTAGCAGGACACGCCGATGATCGCCTGCGCGCCCAGCGCCGCGCGGGCGGCCGCGAGCGCGGGATCGTGCTCGCCCAGATGCACGCCGTCGGCCTGGATGGCGGCGGCGAGCCGGACGTCGTCATTGACGATCAGCGGCACGCCATGGCCGGCGCAGAGCTGCCGCAGCGCGGCGGCTTCGGCATGGCGGCGGGCCGGGTCGGTACTTTTGTCGCGGTACTGGACCAGGCGGGCGCCGCCTTCCAGCGCCTGGGCCACGGCGGCCAGCAGGCCGTCGCGGGGGCCGTCGGTAATGGCGTAGAGGCCGGGGTTTCTAAGCTTCGGATGCATGGAATCTGGTGGCGAATGGTCGCCGTACGCTTCCGCACGGCCGGCCGAGTTGCGAGAATGCGCCTCTTGTTCCCTTTTCAAGCAGCGCAATAACGATGAGTCAGGGCTCTCCCAACAAGAAGTGGATGTGCGTGGTCTGCGGCTTTATCTATGACGAAGCCGAGGGCGTGCCCGACGAAGGCATCGACCCCGGTACCCGCTGGGAAGACGTGCCCGATACCTGGACCTGCCCGGACTGCGGCGCGACCAAGGCCGACTTCGAAATGGTCGAGGTCGACTGAAGGCGCTCCCGCTTCTGTCAGCACGCGGCCCGAATTTGCCATCGCATTGACCGGGCCGCATGTTCTGATGCTCCCGCGTCCCTCGCAGAGGGACGCTTCAGCAGGGAGCCTCATATGCAACAGTTCGTACCGTTCGAAGACGATTGGGATGCCCTGGAAAAGCTGCTTCCCGAATCGCTGATTCCGTTCCGCATCGGCGTCCCCATCGCACACGATCAGGCCGCAACGGCCGATCACTCCACCTTGCCGACGTTTCCTTCCACCGTCAGTTCGTCGCCCGGCGTCGCATAGATGCGGCCGGCGGTACCCGCGGGCAGCTCCAGTACGTAGCGGGCCGGGGCATTGCTCGGATAGGTGGCGCACGGGTCCGCCTTGCACGGCGGCACGTCGAGCTGCATCGAGACCAGCTTGCGGTCGGCATCGAAGTACAGGATGTCGAGCGGGATGAGCGTGTTCTTCATCCAGAACGAGCGCTGATCGGTGTCGGGAAACACGAACAGCATGCTGTGATCGGGCGCGAGCGAGGTGCGCATCATCAGGCCGCGCGCACGCGTGGCATCGGTAGTGGCGAACTCGGTGATGAAACGCTTGCCGTGCAGCGTCACGCTGGGCTGTGACGACGGCGCCGCGGCGGCGCATGCGGTGATGGCGAACAACAGGGGCGCTACTAGCAGGCTTTTCATCGCTACCTCGAGTCCTTCTCTATAGGTGAGTGGATGCGCGCGAGTGTAGCGGGGCGCGGATTGTCATCTGATGGAAAAATTTTCCGCGCAACCCCTTCACAGATTCCTGGATGGACGATATGATTCTCGCCCCTTCGACGAAACGCCTTCGACGAAGGGTTCCACGGCAACACGGCACGATGAAAATTCTTCGCTGCAGGTGTTGACGGACCGGAAAGACGATGTAGAATGGGCGGCTCACCCGGGACGAAACGTCTCGGGGCGATTCGAAGAACGGA
>NZ_JAAZQJ010000012.1 GCF_012275375.1 Dyella sp. SG609
GCCATGGACATCTGGGAGGCCTTGCGCCAATGATGTTCGAGGCGGCTAACTCAAAATCCAGTAGCTAACCGTCTACGAAAGCGGGGGCGTACCAGGGTTTTCCGAATCGATTTGAACCGAAAGCGGGTACGCCCTGATCTGGGTTGCGCTGTGTGCTAGGTCAATAACGAGCTCAGGTTCACTCATGGCTTCAGAAGTGAATCTGCCTCCATCGAGTTGCAGTCCATAAGCTTGAGGTGAGTGATGAACTATCGGCGCATCGCAGTCTTCTCGCTCTGCATACTTCTCGCCCTGATTGTTCCGGGCACGATCCTCGCCGCGCTGTTGGGCTGGAGTCCTTCCCTTTTTGGCGATGGTTCGATGGCGATGAAGGGCAACTTTCGTCTACTCGAATATGTTCTGACTGGCTTCGCTGCGATCTTTGTTTACACGTGGTTTCTGTGGCCGATCACCAAGCGATTGCTTGCCCATGCGCTTATAGCCTTCCTCGCAGTCGAGGCGCTTCTACTCGTCTGCGGCTTACTCTTGGGCGGCTCAATCCCCGGCGTATTTGCAGTGCGCGCATTCTTGACTGATGCGCTCTATGCGGCTATTGGATGGGTGCTGGTATATGGATGGCGAGCGGCGATGAAGAAGGGCGAGTTGGCCTGACCTTGTAGCGGGCGCCGAATCGGCAACTCTCATACGGGACACTCAATAACGATGAACCTCGCTCCATTGACACCTGTGGTAGTAGGCGCTGTCCTCGCAGCGGTCGGCGTTCTGAGATCTCGGGCTCGTCATCAAGTGGTCGACGGTCGCCTTGTCTACAAATTCCCCCCCGGCGCTCGCTTACCTGATGTTCGGTATCGGACTTCTCTTCGTCGGCGCGCCTTTCTTGCCCGGCGCCGCTGGAAACATGGACTTCCTGAAGTTCGCGAGCTTCCTCTGGCTGTTCGCGCTGTTTGCGGCAAGCGTTGGCGCCTACTTTCTGAAGTATCGCGTGACGATCGAAGGTGGCCGCGTGTCCGTGGGCAGTTACTTCAAACGCGAGTTCTCCATATCTGACATCGTTGAAGTAAGGAGAATCGATGGGAGTCGAAGCGCTCAGCTTGAGATTTCGCTTCGCAATGGCCGCAACGTAACCATCTCAGGTCTGGTGGCTGACTTTGATAGCCTCGCCAGCCTGATTACTGGCCATGGCGGACGATAGTAGTTGGATGGACTCGATCACCTAGGCTTTGCCGATACGCTTCCTGGCGCTTACGCGCCAGCGTGAGTCATGCATCTTCAATGCGCTTGAAGCAAGCCAAGCTTCAACATCTCACGTCGCAGTGCTTCAGAATTCCCTTCCTTCGGCCAGCCAATGACTTCTCCGGTCACCTTCCCATCCTTGAGAAAGATAAAGGTGGGTGTCTGCCAGATGCGAACCTCAGGCCAACCGTCGGCAGCGTAGGCGATAGTCATCGGCGTGCTGACGTGCTTTTTGTTCCAGTCCTGGAAAGGGGCGAGGTCGACGCCACGGTCAGCCGGTGCTACCCATATAGACGCTGATCCAAAAGCCTTCGCCAAGGTGGCATCGGATTCGATGGCGGCCGTGGCGTTCTGTGTGAAATGGCAAAGTGGATGAGCCACCACGAGGATGCGGGCTCCGTTGTCGAGGTCGACTTGGCTTCCGGATACTTCATTGCCGATGGGGTCCACCTTTAGTACTGCGTGGCGCACGTCACCGACCGGCGCGCCACGATAGGCGATGGGCTTTGCCAAGCCCGCGTCCTGATGCCTGGCATAGAACGCTGCCATTTCATCGAATTTCCGGCCTTGGAACAGGGCGGCGTAGAATTTCTCGACTTCGCCGGCGGATGCATCGTGACGGTCTTCCAGCGCCGCGATGACCCGGCGAAGATCCGAAAGATGCGCATCCGTGGTCTCGTAGAAATCCACGGATGCCGCTGCCATGAACATGGCGTGGAGGTCCCGAGATGTCACCTTGGCCAAGTCCGTCGACGCCACGCTCTTGAACAGCTTGGCGTAGCTAGCGGAGATCAGATGGGCTCTGTCCTCGGACCCGGCGTTATCGCGCGATACCTTTTCGAGCTCCAGATAAGCCTTCTCCCAGCTGGTGAGCTCGTCGTCGCCTGCTCGCACCGAAACTGAAAAAAGAACGCTTGCGGTCACTACAAAGAAAAACAGCAGCCGAGCCAACATGCAGATTCCTCTCCGACCCATCTAAGAAAGGGGGCGGGATACGCCCCCCTTTCATCGTTCAACAATTGCTGGTGCACGCGGCCGTGTCGTCCGTCATGCAGGTATGACCACCCGCGCAGCGGTAGCCCTTCAGGGGCTCGAGCAGCGGCGTGATGCCAGTGGCATTCGTACGTACACCGTTCCTTTGCAGAGTATCGGTCGTCATGCGCTCCCTTCGGCTTTCCCCCTGCAATGAAGATTAAGGCGGTAGCGCATGAAGCATTCGGTGAATGCCGGTCGTAAAATATCGCGACAGAAATCATTGCACATTGCAGCCGAGCTCTCGCTTCGGACCACTTACCTCCTTGCAAGTGATGGATTCACTCATTACGCCCCATCGTCATTCCGGCGCAGGCCGGAATCCAGTGACAGAAATGCCCGATGATCGCGCTGTCGCAAAGACGCAACGTCTCAGCCGCAATAGCGCACACGGATCGCTTCGATCAAACCATACCGCCACTGGATTCCGGCCTACGCCGGAATGACGAGCAAGAACATCAGTCAGGGCTCACCGGCAGTTAGACCTTCGCTTGCACCTGCTGCCACTGCATCCGCAGATGCGTCTGCGCCGCGCACCGCGTGTGCACACATTGGGGAGCAAAAATTGCCAGGAGGGCAGGAGTAGTTAATTGGAGACAATCATGGCTCCGCGGCTTCGGACTCCACCTCCCCCCGCACCTGCTCCCACTGCATCCTCAAATGCGCCTGCACCGCGCACCGCATGCCCATATCGATAAACACCCCAATCCCCTCCAACATCACCGGCAGCCGGTCCGCATCGACCTCGCCGCCTTCTCGCACCAGCTCCGCCAACAACCGGACCGAGCTGCACGCGTACTGCAACCACTCCGTGGCGTCATTCAACAGCGCATCCGGCCCCGCCTCCGGGTCGGTGTAGTAGATGGCGTGGCGCACGATCCAGGGTTCGCCGAAAACAGTGTCCATAAGCAACTCCTTGCTGGATGCCGCGGCCCTCGTCCGAGAACGGCACGCCGCTGAAAGCTCGGCGTGCCGCGACCATACGGACTCGAGGGGTCACCGGAGGCCCACAGGATGGGCGCCGGGCGGCTTGATGGATGAAATGTGTGGCGGTGTCAGGAGGTTTCGCCGTCGCGCAAGGCGACGTGCCGGGTAAGACGGCTCGGAATCTTTCCTGCGAAAACTCTTAAACCGCGGTGCTTCAACCGTGTCCGCGTGGTCGTCGGACAGCCCGAGTGGGTGGTGAGGATGCCGCCGAGGGGATCGGCGGGCGGCCGTGTGCCGTATGATCTGGGGTAGCCATGATCAACTCTCTTTCAGTTGGTGATGGTCAGCGGGTCAGGGGTGTTGACGCACCCTTGGCCCGCGCTCTCACGACATTGCTGCCATGGTTGCCCGCGACGCGTCTTCAGCAACAACGCGGGCAACGCGAAGAAAACTAGCAAAGCAACCTGGGGTTGTCTGTAGTCCGGCACCCGCATCGCAACCGCGATGCCGCAAAAGCTGCATGGATGCGTACTTTGCCAACTGCATTTCGGTCTAATCCGAGTGTCGGAAGCAGAGGGGAATGGGGAGATACCATTGACCTTTAGCTCTAGTGGCTCGGCTCAAGCCGATGGCCCTCCACTCCGCCAGCGTGTGCAATGCGGAGAATTCTCAACGGATCATTCGCCATCCGCTTCGACAGACGGATCGCGCGTATCAGGGACAAGGCCATATGCCAATCGAGAATGAAGTCTTCGAGAACTGCGCACCAGAAGAGATTTCCTGGGAAGATCAGGTCTTCGTCTTCTGCACCTTTCGCGGGATCCGTGGCGAAGGCTTGCATAACGATGCTTCCTTTATCGACTGCACCTTTGAACAATGCGATTTCTATCTATGCATGTTCAACGTGGCGGCCTTAGTCGGCGTCACCTTCAAGCATTGCGACTTCCATGGAGGCTCGTTCGCCGGCTGCCGGCTGGTCGAATGTGTATTCGATAATTGCAACTTCGGGAATGACAACATGGGCGGAGAGTGGAGAGCCGACGGCTCCCGTTGGTACGGATGCAGCCAGCGGGATTGCGAAGGGTTGGATACCGAGCTGGTTCCCGTAAGGAGTTTGGATTGCTAGCGCTGTGCATCAAAGAGGCCGAAGCTGGTCAAGGTGGAATAACGGCACCCGCCCCCCTTGGCAACAAAAGAGATGGCGGTAATCCAGTGAAGTGATTACCGCCGTTTTTTACGGGCAATCCGGCCCAGGCGCACCCCACACCTCCTGTGGTAAACAAGCCGGCGGTAGTCTGCCCAGCCTCCGTCGCCGCACCGCCAAGGAAAGGATCCGGTCCATGACGTTCCGCATCGCGCCTTACGCATTCGCCGCCGCTTCAACGCTTTTCAGCCTGTCGTCCTTCGCCGCCACCGGATCGCCCCGTCACGCCGGCGAGACGGTGATCGAAACCGGCGTCGCCGCGGCCAACGACGGCACCACCATGCCCTACGAAATCGGCACGCTCTACGTGCCGGAGAACCGCGCCAAACCCGGCAGCCGGCTGATCGGCGTCGGCTTTGCGCGGGTCAAGGCGGCGCACCCCACCAAGGCGCCGCCGATCGTGCTGCTGGTGGGCGGCCCGGGCGTCACCATGCTGGACATCGTGCTCGACCGCGACGACACCGCGCGGCGGCGTGTCAAAGCCTGGCAGGCCTATGCGCAGGTGGCCGACCTGATCGTGATCGAGCAGCGCGGCTATACGCTGCGCGGCGACCGCATGGAAATCCCCAGCAAGGCCTTGCCACTGGACCGGCCCACTGTGGCGGCCGACGATATCGACGTCACCCGCGACCTGGCCCGGCGCGCGCAGGCCGCGTATCCGCAGGCCGATCTCTCCGGTTATTCCATTAACGAGATTGCCGATGACGTGGCCGATCTCAGCCACGCGCTCGGCTACGACAAAATCAGCGCGCTCGGTGCGAGCTTCGGTTCGCAATGGGCATTCGCCGTGATGAAAGCCCATCCGGGGCTGGTGGCGCGCGCGGTGATTACCTCGGCCGAGCCGCTCGATTACGGCTACGACATGCCTTCGCAGGTCTACGCCGTCTATCAGCGCATCGCGTGGGAAGCGGACCAGGACCCCGCGCTGAAACCCTGGCTGCCGGCGGGCGGCCTGGTTGCCGCCATGTGGGAGGTGCGCGAACGCCTGGCCAAGGCGCCGGTCACCGTCACGGTGAAAGACGCCAACGGCAAAACGCAGCGCGTGGTGCTCGGCGTGGAGGATTACCAATCCGCATTGCTCGACGCCTCGCAGCACGCCGCCACCTTCCCGCGCTTCGTACTCAATCTCTATCACCGGCATTACGACGCCTGGGCCAAGGACGCCGTGGCCGCCCGCGCGGGCGAGCCGCGTTCGCTGATCAATCCGCTGATCAATATCGGCCTGGATATGAGCGCCGAGCGCAAGGCGCTGCTGCGCACCGACCCCGCGCTGCCGATAATCGGCAGCTGGAATTTCGCCGGTTATCTGGCGACCAAGGGCGAGTGGGCCACGCCGGATGCCGGCGACAGCTTCCGGCGCCCGGTGCGGGACACGACACCCGTATTGTTCGTGCAGGGCGATTGGGATCCATCGACGCCGATGGAAAACACCCTCGCCATGCTCCCCTGGTTCCCCAACGCCCGCATGATGATCCTGCATCGCGCGCAGCATGGCGGGACGTTCCAGTGGCTGCGCACGCGTCCGGAGTTGGCGGCGAAGGTGTATGACTTTCTGCGGACGGGGGAATTCGGGGATCTGCCGAGTGAGGCGGCGTTGGATGCGGTGGCGTTTGAGAAGCCGGATGTGGCGGTGCCGAAAGGTTCGGGGACAGGCAAGCGGGAATAACTATCCGCTCCGCCGATTCAGCACTGTTGCATTGCGCTTTAACTTAAATACCAGGGGAAGAACATGGAAAACACATCAGGCGGCGGCCGCAAAGCAGTCGTACCGCCGGAAATCGACAACTGGAACTGGGGCGCTTTCTTCCTCACCTGGATCTGGGGCGCGGCAAACAACACGCCCATCGCGTTCCTTATGTTCGTGCCCATCGTCAATATCCCGATGTGGGTCATTCTTGGCATCAAGGGCAGCGCGTGGGCATGGCAGAACAAGCGCTGGGAAAGCGTGGAGGCTTTCAAGCGCTCGCAGCGCAAATGGGCCATGTGGGGCCCGGTTGTCCTGGTCGCGCTCGTACTGGCGGTCGGCGGCCTCTTCTGGAGCGTCATTTCCATCATGAAAAGCTCCGATGCCTACAAGCTCGCTGTCAGCGAGGTGCAGGCCAGTACCGAGGTGTCGCAGCTCTTGGGTACGCCCATCACACCAGGCATCCCTACCGGCAGCATCCAGGTGTCGGGCGCTGATGGAAGGGCCAACCTCGCTTTCAATGTGGAAGGCCCCAAGGGCAAAGGCAGGGTCTACATTCTGGCGGTGGAGGCCATGGGGAAGTGGCACCTGAATCAGGCGGTGTTCGAAGACGATGCGACAAAAAATCGGATCGACCTGAACGCGCAAAGCGATAGCGAGAAGTAACGGCCGCTCGGAGACAAGGTACATGGCCATCAAACGAATGGACAACATAGGCATCGTCGTCGAAGACCTCGATGCGACCATCGCCTTCTTCCGCGAGCTTGGCCTCAATCTCGAAGGCCGCGCCACCATCGAAGGCGAATGGGCCGGCCGCGTCACGGGCCTGGGCGACCAGCATGTCGAGATCGCCATGATGAGCACGCCGGACGGCCATAGCCGGCTCGAACTTTCCCGCTTTCTCGCGCCGGCTGTCGTCGCGGATCACCGCAACGCTCCGGTGAATGCCCTGGGCTATCTGCGCGTGATGTTTGCCGTGGACGACCTTAATGACACGCTCGAACGGCTGTGCAAGCACGGCGCGCAGCTGGTGGGTGAGGTGGTCGACTACGGGAACGTTTATCGGCTGTGCTATATCCGCGGGCCTGAGGGCTTGCTCATCGGGCTGGCCCAGGAGCTCGGATAAGGGAAGGGAAGGCCTTGAACACTCGTCGTCTATCCATCGTCGCACTCGTGCTTGTATTGCTGCTGCCGGCCATGGCCTGCGCGGGCAAGGACTCGCTGTCGGACGCCATGACCCGGCAGTTGCAGGTCAACCGGCAGCGTTACGGTACGGCGGGGCAGGCGTTGCTGGTGACGCATAACGGCAAGGAAGTTTTTCGCGGCGTGGATGGTTATGCCAATCTCCAGGCCAAGGAAAAAATTACCGCGCGCACCGTCTTTCCGGTTTATTCGCTGAGCAAGCTTTTCGTCAGCACGCTGGTGATGCAGCTGGTCGAGCAGGGTACGGTGGATCTGGATAAACCGGCCAGCGTTTACTTGCAGGGATTGCCGGATGGCTGGCGCGGAATCACGGTGCGCCAGTTCCTCAATCACACTTCCGGCGTGCCGGATTATTTTTCCGACAACGAGCAGCCCACGGCTTTCCCTGCCAGCATGCAGGACGTCTTCGCATCGCTTGGACCTAAACCGATGCTGTTCGCGCCCGGCACCCGTGCGCGCTATACGCAGACCAACTATCTGGTGCTGTCGGCTTTGCTCGAAGCGCATTACGGCCAGCCTTATCCGCAGATTGCGGGCGAACGCATCATCCGGAAACTCGGCTTGAAGCACACCTGGCTGGGCCGGCCCTCGCTGCCGGCCAGCGGCGTCGCCCTGGGTTATCTCGGCAAGAACGGCAAGCCGCAGCGGGAAACCGAGATTGCGTGGCCGGCCTACAGCTATGGACATGCGGAGCTTTACCTCACGCTGGACGACCTCGCGAGGTTCTTGCAAGCGTTGAGTTCCGGCGAGCTCGTAAGCAAGGCTTCGCTGCAGCAGTTCTGGCAGCCGCAGAACTTGTCCGACGGTCGCCGGGGCGACTTCTCCACCGGCTGGGAATACGGCGAGAGCGGGGCTTATCGGCATGCCGGACATGACGGCGGTGCGCGGGTGCGGGTACGCGTCGTCTACAAGGACAGCCTCGACGACGATACCTATGTCTTTATCTATCTGAGCAATGGCAGCGCAAAGAATGTCTGGTCGCGCACCTTGATCGGCAGCGCTATGGCCACGGTAGCGCCGGACAAGTTTCCGGCGGAAGTGCTGTCGGAAAAGCTCATTGTTTATGCGTTGGCGTCGTCGACTGGGCCGGAAGACGGCAAGAAGATCCGGTCCGGCACGTCACTCCAGGGCGAAGCGCTTGAACGCACCATCAACAACACCGGCTATGCCGCGTTGGAATTCCTCAGCGCGGACGCGGCCATCCGGGTGCTGGCGCTGAATACCGAGTTCTTTCCCGCATCCGCCAATGCGTGGGATAGCTTGGCCGATGGGTACAAGGCAAAGGGCGAGCAGGCGAAGGCCCAGCAGTTGTACGACAAGGCGCGGCAGCTTCAGGCCGATCAACAGCAAGGACAGGCAAAGCCATGAAAGAAGTGTCGTTCACCGGTGGGTCGCGCATTGGCTGGGTAAATGCGTCATGGCCATTGGCAACACTGACCGCCCGCACGCAAGAACTCAAGCTTTCAACGCTCGGGACCTATACGTTCACCGATCAGGAAGTGGTGTCGTTCGAGCTCTATGGCTCCATCCCTATTCTGTCCAGCGGCATTCGCATTAACCACAACCGGTTGGACTATCCGGAGAAAGTCGTCTTCTGGTGCATGGGAAACAGGGAGGCGGTGCTGGATGACATCCGCTCCGTGGGTTTCAGGCCGCAAGGCAAGGCGGTCGATCGGCCTTCCGGTGTCGCCTTCCGCTGGAGCGTTGCCCTTCTGGTCATCGTGGTCTGGAATGTATTGCTCCTCGGCGACAACCAGTTCCACCTCGCCAGCCGGCCGGGCCTGCCGGGGCCGCTTACGGTGCTGGCGCTTGTTTCGGTGTTTGCTGTTTCGTCGGCGCTGCCTTATTCCGCCGGGCTGCAGCGCGCGGTGTTGCGGCCTGGCCGCTCCATCAACGAAATAACGCCGTACCTGCGGCTGCTGCAGCTGGTCACTGGCCTGGTGTCGCTGGGTATGGTGATTTCGCTGTTTGCTACGTGGAGTACGTAATAAAAATGGGGGGCGGGTCCAATTAATAAAGATAACTGCACCTGCCCCCATTAATTCCCACCTTGCAACGCATCGCGCCGTTGGGGTTCGCCTTCGGCTCACCCCAACCTACGGTGGCGACGTCGGGTGCCGGGCTCCTCGTTGGCCGAAGTTATCCTCAGCGCATTCAAGCAAGCCGCGTGCGCTTGCCACCCACCATGCGATTAACCACCTCCAGCCCGCAGAACGACGGTTCGTCGCCATGCTCGCCCGCTTCGATCCACGCGATCTTCGCCCGCAGATAGCTCTGCAGCTTGCCCAGCTGCGTTGCCTTCTCGTCCACCTGCGCCAATTGCGCCTGCATCACCGCCAGCCGCCGTGCCTGATCGATGCCGCCGGCTTCGTATTCCTCGTTCAAGATGACGATCTGTTTCAGCGTAAAGCCCAGTTGCTGGCCGACCTTGATCAGGGCGACGCGATCGACGTCGGCCTCGTGGAATTGCTGGTAGCGGTTGCTGCCGGACGCGCCGGCGCTGGGCCTGATCAGTCCGAGCTTGACGTAGAGGCGTACGGCGTCGCGCGTCAGCCCGGCGCGCCGGCAGAATTCAGCGATCAGCATGGCGTAGGCCTTGACTAGGGGGTATAGGCCCTAGTTTAGGCTTAGGGTCCGCAAACCACCAAGTGACTGGCCATGAGCAAAACCGTACTGATTACCGGCGCCTCGTCGGGCATAGGCGAGGCGACCGCGCGCCGCCTTGTGCTGGAGGGATACAAAGTCTACGCGGCCGCGCGCCGGGTGGACCGCATGAAAAGCTTGTCCGACGCCGGCATTCAGGTGCTTCCGCTGGATCTGACCGACGACGCTTCGATCGTCCAGGCAGTGGAAACCATTACCCAACGCGAAGGGCGCCTGGATGCGCTGATCAATAACGCCGGCTATGGCTCATACGGCTCGCTGGAAGACGTGCCCCTGGACGAGGGCCGCCGCCAGTTCGAAGTCAATGTCTTCGGCCTGGCCCGCCTGATCCAGCTCTGCCTGCCCATGATGCGCGCGCAGCGCTCCGGCACCATCGTCAACATCACCTCGATCGGCGGCAAGATGCACGAGCCGCTGGGCAGCTGGTATCACGCCACCAAGTTCGCGGTGGAAGGCTTGAGCGATTGCCTGCGCATGGAGCTGGCGCCGTTCGGCATCGATGTGGTGGTGGTGGAACCTGGCGGCATTCGCACGGAATGGGCCGGCATTGCCCAGGAGGGCATGCTGCGTTACTCCGGCCACACCGCCTACGCCGAACAAGCCGCCATGCATGCGCGCCTGTTCGCCGCGAGCGACAAGTCGTCGATGGTGTCGCCGCCGGATGTCGTAGCCAAGACGATCGCACGTGCGCTGCGCGCTTCGCGTCCGCGCACGCGTTACGCCACAGGTGGAGGCGCGCGGACGATCCTGTTCCTGCGGCGCTGGTTGAGCGATAGGGCGTTCGATGGGTTGATGCGGCGGATAGAGAAGTCGCTGGCCGGCGCCTGATCCAGAGGCGACGGCGTAGGTTGGGGTGAGCCGCAGGCGAACCCCAACATCGGCACCTTCAAGCGCATCGCGATGTTGGGGTTCGCCGTTGGCTCACCCCAACCTACGCCGGTAGTGGCGGTTAAAACGGGACGGGCTGGACTCATCCCCATTAAATGCAGATTCAATCAAGGCGCTACCCCCAAGCCTCGATTCGGCCATAAATGCGTGCCAGACTGTTTTCGTACCTTGGGGGAATATCTATGGATCGGAAACTGTTTGGCGGCCGCGTCTTTGGCGTGGTCGGTTTTGCGCTGTGCGTGGCGGTCTCCCTGGCCGGTTGCGGCCATCACGAAAGCGATAAGCCCGCCTTGCAGGGGCACCCCGCGCCGGCGTCCTCGGCGGGGCAGGCGGAAAAGGCTGCCTTTGCCCTGCTCAGTGCAGGCTCTCGTACCGAGGACACGCGGACGGAACTGGCTTTGGTGTTCAACGCACCGCTGGCATCCGCACAATCTTTCGACAAGCTGCTTTCGGTCGCCGGCCCGAATGGCGAAGCGATCAGCGGGAGCTGGAGCCTCAAGGACGACGGCAAGACGCTGGTATTTCCGTTCGTGCAGGCCGACCAGCATTACGCGGTGCAGGTGCGCGGCGGGTTATTGGCGGCCGACGGGCGTTCGATCGGCGCGGATCAGAAGCACGATGTCTATTCCGGCAATATGCCAGCTGCCGTGGGTTTTGCTTCCTCGGGCAGCGTATTGCCTGCGCGGGGATCGCGCGGCTTGCCGCTGGTGTCGATGAATGTCCACGACGCGGATATCGAGTTCTTCCGCGTGCGCGATGACGCTATCTCGGATGTGTTCTGCGCCTTCCCCGCCAACAAGCATCGCAACAATTACGATCTCGACCACGAGATCACCAACTGGAATCGCTGCAACGACCAGAAGCGCACCCGCCGCCCCATCACCGACATGGGGGAATCGGTCTACGCCAATCATTACACGCTGGGCGGCGAGCCGAATGCCCGCACCATCACCTATATCCCGGTGCAGAAAGTGGCAGAGCTGGCCCAGCCCGGCGTCTACATGGCGGTGCTCAAGCAAGGCGGCACGTACTCGGGCAGCTATGACACGGCGGTGTTCTTCGTCAGCGACCTGGGCCTGCATCTGCGCGTCTATCGCGACAACGCGCTGCTGCATGTGGCGTCGCTGCATGACGGCTCGCCGGTAAGCGGCGTCGCGGTGGAGGTGGACAATGCCGATGGCACCGCCAAGGTGAAAGCCACCACCGACGACAACGGCAACGCGCTGATCGCCTACAAGGTCGACCCCACCGACGTGCTTATCGCCCGCAAGGGTAAGGACGTCTCCGTGCTGCCGTTCAATCGGCCGGCGCTGGATATCTCCAACTTCGACGTGACGGGCCGCAAGCAGGCGCCGTTCGAAGTGTTCGCCTGGTCCGGCCGCGACCTGTACCGCCCGGGCGAGACCTTGCGCGCCTCCGCGCTGCTGCGCGACTACGACGGACGGGCGATGAAGCAGCAGGCGCTGTTCGTGCGCCTGAAGCAGCCCGATGGGCGCAGCCTGGTCGATACCAAGCTGGATCCGAAAGACCTCAACTATTTCGAACTGAGCCGCACCATTCCGGAGGACGCGCCCACCGGCCTGTGGCAGCTGGAGTTCCGCCTCGATCCGGCCAGCAAGGAAGCGGTGCAGGCTTTTCCGTTCCATGTGGAGGAGTTTCTTCCGGAGCGCCTGAAGCTCGATCTCTCCAGCCCGCAGGCGCGCCTGGCGCCGTCCGAGCCGCTGAAGCTGGCGGTGTCTTCCAGCTATCTGTATGGCGCGCCGGCCGATGGCAACCGCGTGACGGCCAAGCTGCTGGTCAAGCCCGAAGTGCATCCGCTGCCGGCGTTGGCCGACGTGTTCTTCGGCGACCCGCTGGTGGATCTGCCCAAGGATGCCGCGGACGTGCTCGACGCCAAGCTCGACGCACAAGGCCATCTGGAACAGGACATCGACCTGCCCGACGAAGTGAAGCCCGTGGCGCCGCTGACGGCGACGTTGTCCGGCAGCGTGTACGAGACCGGCGGCCGTGCGGTGACGCGCATGCTCAATCGCGTGTACTGGCCGGCGCCTGCCTTGACGGGCGTCCGTCCGCTGTTCGATCCCAAGCAAGGTGCGCCGAGCGAGGGGCGCGCTGCATTCGAAGTGATGCGTGCCGATATGGACGGCAAGCTGGTGGCGGGCAAGCACTTGAAGGTGCGCCTGCAGCAGGAAAGCCGTGACTTCTATTGGCTGTACGAACACGGCGACGAATGGAAATCCAACGCCAACGTGCAGCTGACGCTCGTGGAAGAGAAGGACATCGACGTCGCCGCTGGCCAGCGCGCGAAAGTGGACTTCCCCGTGCAATGGGGCGGCTATCGGCTGGAGGTTTATGACCCCGAAACCAAGCTCACTTCGGTGTTCCCGTTCTTCGCCGGCTATAGCTGGGAAGACCAGAACACCGGCAAGGAAGCGCGCCCGGACAAGGTGAAGCTTGCGCTGGACAAGGCCCGCTACCGCGCCGGCGACACCATGAAGGTGACGGTGACGCCGCCGCACGATGGTCCGGGCCTGCTGCTGGTGGAATCGGATCATCTGCTCTACAGCCGCACTATCGACGCCACCGCCGGCGCGACGTTCGAGATCCCCGTCACCAAGGAATGGGAACGCCACGATGTCTACGTGGTGGCGACGGTGTTCCGCGGCGGCGATGCTTCCGAAAAGACCACGCCGGCGCGCGCCATGGGCGTGGAGCACGTGGCGATGGAGCGCAACGACCGGCGCATTTCGCTGAAGCTCACCGCTCCGGCACTGATGCGCCCCGGGCATGCGCTCGACGTGACGGTGCAGGCGGAAGGTCTCTCCGGCAAGAAGGCTTACGTCACTGTCTCGGCCGTCGACCAGGGCGTGCTCAATATCACCAGCTATCCGGTGCCGGACGCGTGGGCGTGGATGTTCGCCAAGCGCGCGTTGAGCGTGGAGGCTTACGATCTGTATAGCCGCGTCATCGAGGCGATGGAGGGTGCCGAAGCCAAGCTGCGCTACGGCGGCGATATGAGTGGCAAGGGTTTGCCGCACGGTGCGCGCCTCAACCCGAAGGTGCAGATCGTCGATCTGTTCGCGGCGCCGGTGCAGTTCGATGCGCAGGGCCGGGCGACGGTGCATCTGCCGGTGCCCGACTTCAACGGCAGCCTGCGGCTCGCCGCGCTGGCCTATGCGGACGAGCGCTTCGGCAACGCCGACGGCGCGGTCACCGTGCGCGCTCCGCTGGTCGTGGAGCCGAGCACGCCGCGGGTGATGGCTGCCGGCGACAAGGCGAAGATCAGCATCGACCTGAAGAATCTTTCGGGTAAGGACGGCGTTGCCAAGGTCAGCGTGAAGGCGGATGGCCTTATCAAGGTGAGCGATGCCACCCGCAGCGTGCCGTTGAAGGATGGCGCCGGCACGACGTTGACCATGCCTGTCGCCGCCGATGCCGGCGTTGCCGTGGCCAAGATCGACATCCACGCCGAACTGAACGACTACAAGGTGGATCGCCACTTCGAGTTCGCCGTGCGTAACGCCTGGCCGGAAGTGCTGAGCACCGTGCCGATGGCGATCGAGGAGGGCAAGCCGGCACGCCTGGATGGCAGTGCGATGAGCGGCCTGGTGCTGCCGACGGTGCGCAACCGCCTGACCCTCAGCATGCTGCCGCCGCTGCCTTACAGCGCGGCCCTGCATGATCTGCTGCTCTATCCGTATGGCTGCATCGAGCAGACCACCAGCAAGGGTTATGCGGCGCTCTACCTCGACGAGAAGACCGCGCATGCATTGAACACGGCGGGCCTCGGCGAGGCTGCACGCAAGGCGGCGGTGGAGAGTGCGCTCGCACGCATCGCCTCGTTCCAGGCTGCCAATGGGCACTTCAGCTTCTGGGGCGGCACCAGCCCGATCGAGACCTTTACCACGCCTTATGCGGTCGACTTCATGCTCGACGCACGCGACGGCGGTTTCGCCGTGCCGCAGGAGGTGCTGCAGAAGGCGCTGCAGCGGCTCAACGACGACCTGCTCGCCGGTGGGCATCCGTACTACTCGTACGAGCATCACGACCACATGCGCATCGCCGATGAGGCTTACTCCGGCTATGTGCTCGCCCGCGTCAACCGGGCGCCGCTGGGCACGCTGCGCGCGGTCTTCGACAACGAGCGGAACAAGCTGGTGGGTCCGCTGCCGCTGGTCCATTTTGCCGTGGCGTTCAAGCTGATGGGCGACAATGAGCGCGCGCAGAAGGCGATCCAGGAAGCGTTTGCCTGGGACAAGGAGCGCCCCTGGTACGTGGGTGACTACGGTTCCGAGCTGCGCGACCTGGGCGTGATGGTGTCGCTGGCCCATGCCTATGGGCTCAACAAGGCCGAGTACGACGCGAAGCTGGTCGGCTGGGCGCGCAACGCGACCACCAAGGTGAAGTCCACGGACGAGAAGGTGCCGTACTACCACTGGTCGTGGTCGTATCTGAGCACGCAGGAGCAGGTGGCGATCGCACGTGTGGCGCATACCTTCGACGCCGCGGGCCGCGGCACGCTTGCCGCCACGGTGCGGGTGGGCAGCAAGACGGAAAGCGCGCCGGAAGGCCAGACGATCTGGGTGCGCGATCTCACTCCGGCGGAATTGGAGAGCGGCGTGACCGTGCAAGGCGCCGACAAGGGCATCGTATTCGCCACGCTGGACGTGGCGGGCATTCCGCAGAAGGCGCCGGCCGCCGATGCCAGCCAGATCGACGTGCGCCGCAGCTACTTCACTACCGATGGCCATCCCTGGCCGGGCGGCAAGCTGCGCGAGGGCGACACCTTGATCGTGGAGGTGAGCATGGAAGCGCGGGTGGACATGCCCGATGCCTTGGTTACCGACCTGCAGCCCGGCGGCCTGGAGGTAGAGAACCTCAACCTGGGCGGCGCCAGGCAGTGGGAGGGCGTGGTGGTCGATGGCATCCAGCTCGCCGAGCACGAAGGTGCGGCCAACGTGGTGCACGAGGAGTATCGCGACGACCGCTATGCGGCAGCCCTCAAGCTGCGGCGTGGCAACGTGGCGCGCGTGTTCTATGTGGTCCGCGCGGTGACGCCGGGGACCTACACGGTGCCGCCGCCGCTGGTGGAGGACATGTATCGCCCTGGCATCCGTGGCTACGGTGCGGCGACGCCTGCCCAGCTCACCGTCGAAGAACCCTGAGTGTCGCTGGGCCGCGCGCTCCGCGCGGCCCGGTTGGCAACCCGATCGATGAGCACTTCCGCTCCCTCCAGCCAGAAGACGCCGCCTCGCCGATGGTGGCGTCGTTTATGGCGCGTGCTCGTCGTGGGTAGTCTTGGCGTCCTGCTGGCGGCGGTGCTGCTGGATCGCCTTTTCCCATTGCGCCTGCCGGCGCCGGATACCGGCAGCACCGTGGTGCTGGCGAAGGACGGTACGCCGCTGCGCGCTTTTGCCGACAGCGATGGCGTGTGGCGCTATCCCACGTCGGCCGGACAGGTGTCGCCGCTGTATCTGAAAGCGCTGCTCGCTTATGAGGACCGCGCGTTCTATCGCCATCCCGGCGTGAATCCGTTGGCCTTGGCGCGCGCGGCTTGGGGTGTGCTGCGTCATGGCCGTGCTGTCTCCGGCGGTTCCACCTTGACCATGCAGGTGGCGCGCATCGTGATGCCGATGCCGCATACGGTCACCGGCAAGGTGGTGCAGATCTTCCGCGCCCTGCAGCTGGAAGCGCATCTGAGCAAGGCGCAGATCCTGGATATCTACCTCAACCACGCGCCGTTCGGCGGGCCGATCGAAGGCGTGGAGGCTGCTTCATGGGCTTATCTCGGCAAGCCGGCACGACAGCTGTCGCATGCCGAAGCGGCCTTGCTCGCGGTGCTGCCGCAATCGCCCAGCACGTTCCGTCCGGATCGCCATGCGGAAGCGGCGCGGCGTGCGCGCGACAAAGTGCTCAAGCGCATGCAGGACGAGGGGCTATGGAGTGCGGCCGAGGTTGCGGACGCCAGGCTGGAACCGGTGGCCGCACGCTCGCTGCGCTCGCCGCTGGATGCGGCGCTGCTGGCGGAACGCCTGCATCGCGAGCAACCGGGCGAGCGGCGCATCGTCACCACCATCGACGCCAACCTGCAGCGGGCGGTGGAGGACCGCGTCAGCGAGTACCTGTCGCGCATGCCGCCGCGTACGTCGGCCGCGGTGCTGGTGGTCGACAACGCCACGCTGGAAACGCGCATCTATGTGGGCACCGCCGAGTTCGCCGATCCGCGCCGGCTCGGCCATGTCGACATGGTGCGCGCTTCGCGGTCGCCCGGTTCCACGCTCAAGCCTTTCCTCTACGGCTTGGCGCTGGACGATGGGCTGATCACCTCGCAAAGCCTGCTGGTCGATGCGCCGCAGGATTTCGGCGGCTATCGTCCCGCCAATTTCGATGAGGCGTTCCGCGGGCCGGTGAGCGTGGCGCAGGCGTTGCAGCAGTCGCTCAACGTGCCGGCTGTCGATGTGCTCGATCGCGTCGGGCCGAATCGCTTCGTGGCGCGCCTGGCCAATGGCGGCATCGATCTGCGCTTCCCGTCGGGTGGCTCGCCCAACCTGGCAGTGATTCTCGGTGGCGCCTCTACTCGATTGGAGGAACTGGTCGGTGCTTACTCCGCGTTCGCCAATAGCGGCGTGGCAGGCACGCCGCGCTACACGACAGCGCAGCCGGCACAGCCGCGGCGGCTGCTGTCGCCGGGCGCGGCATGGATCATCCGCGACATCCTTTCCAGCAATCCGGCCGACGTCACCGGCGCGCCGCTCGACGGTACCTTGAACGCGCAGAGCGCCATTGCCTGGAAGACCGGCACCAGCTACGGCTATCGCGATGCGTGGGCCATCGGCGTCACCGACGACTGGACCTTCGGCGTATGGATCGGCCGCCCCGACGGCACGCCGTCGCCAGGCCAATACGGCGCGGTGACGGCGCTGCCGCTGATGTTCAACGTCGCCAGCATGTTGCCGAACACGCATGCCAACCCGCGCTCGCCACGCCCGGCGTCGGTGAGTGCGGTAGATATCTGCTGGCCGCTTGGTGGCCTCGCCGGCAGCACGTCGCCGACGCTATGCCGCGACCGCCGCACCGCATGGACGCTGGATGGCGCCGTGCCCCCCACGTTTCCCGAACGCGATGTCTCCGCCTGGATGGGTGGCTTGCTGACCTTGCGCGTGGACGCGCACCAGCGCCGCCTCAGCGCCACCTGCCACGGCGCGGGCGAGCACACCGTGACCCTGGCCCGCTGGCCTGCGCTCGCCACCCCATGGTTGGCATCCGCGGATGCGGCAGCCTCTGCTCTGCCGCCGTTGGCGCCGGGCTGCGAACCCGATTCACTGGAAGTGGCCAACCCGATCCGCATCGCCGGCATCAGCGATGGCGCGGTGCTGCGTGCCGCACCCCATAGCGATGCGCCGCTATCCATCACCTTGCGTGCGCTGGGCACGGTGGAGCAGGTGCAATGGCTGGTGGATGGAAGGTTGCAGGGATCGAGCTCCGGTGCTGCCCCGATGCGCGTGGCGCTGCCACAGGCGGGGATGCATCAGATCACCGCGTTGGCGGACCATGGCGCCTTCGCGCACATGTCGCTGTCTGTCTTGCCGCCGCTCGTGTCGCCTGCACTTGGCCCCCGCTCGCGCTTGACGACGCCATAGGTTTCCCGCTGCCAGGTTTGAGGCGTCCGATGTGGCAATGAGAGGAAGGCAAGCGGCCTGTCCGCTTCTTCTTCCATCGCGGCGACCTTCATTCAATACGCCATATTGAACGCCGCCCGCGGACTGACAAACGCCCGCGTGTTATGCCCCGCAAAGCTCACCTGCGCCCCCACGATCAACCCATACTGGCTGTTGAAGTTGTATTCGATGCCCGGCGTTACGCTGAAAACCGAGCTGTAGTCGTCCGTGCGCTGCATGGCCCAGTGCCTGCCGTCCTTGCGGCGCACCTTGCCGTCGAGCCATGCGCGCCCCTGGCGGTTGGCGCTGACGTCCATGGCCAGCACCCAGCGCGGATCGATGCTGTATTCGGCGCCTACGCTGAGGTTGAACTGCGCGCCGGGGTGGTAGCGTCCGCGGAAGCCGCGCGGGGTGTTGTACACGCTGATGTCGCGCAGGCGCACGGCGGGTGGGCGAGGGCTCCACGAGAGCTGGCCGCGGATGCGCAGGGGGCGGTCGTTCGGCATCCAGAAGGTGCGCTGTGCGAGCAGCGAGAGGGTGGTGCGGCGTGCGCCGCTGCCCATGCCGTCGAAGGCGTGGTCGCGCAGCGAATCGTAGGGGGCGGTGAGCAGGTTGTGCTGGACGAAGAACGAGATGGCGGCGCGGGTGCCGTCGCGGCTCGGCGCCTGCAGCAGGTATTGCAGGCGCACCGAGGCGTCGGTGGCGCGCATGGCGGTGGTGTGCTTGCCGTTTTCGGAGGTGTGCGTGGCACCGAGGTTCAACTTGCCGGTGAGGCGCGGCGTGATGCCGTAGGCGATCGGCAGCAGCACCTGCCACTGCGAATACGGGTGCGCGAGCTTCCTGGTTTCTCCCGAGCGGTTGTAGCGTTCGTTCGCATACAGGTAGATGAGGTTGGGCGTGAGGATGAGCGCGCCCTTGCCCACGGTATTGGGATTGGACGTGACCAGCGTGCCGGTGTAGTTGATCTCGGGAAGGATGCGGTCTTCCGCAAAGGCGGCCGGCGCGAAGGCCAGCAGGAGCAGAGGCAGATAACGTGCGAATCCCGGTTGCTGCGCTTTCGTGTGCTGCATGAGCGTATGCCTCTCGCGTTAGGGAGAAGCTTGAATACACTCAGCCAGAAACCCGAATAAATGCGGCGAACTCCGAAATATTTGCGCACATGCGCGGCCGTATTCGCCGCAAGCCGCATGTGGCTTGGGCTAGCCACGATGGCTTAGGGAAGACTCCCAATTTTCAGTTGGCGTGCGGTGCTTCCGCCTGCGCCAAAAAATAAGGCCGGCATGGAGCCGGCCTTATCGAGCGGAACGCGGTGAGGCGTCAGCGCTTCATCGAGTTGAAGAACTCGTCGTTGGTCTTGGTGTTCTTCATCTTGTCCAGCATGAACTCCATCGCCGCCAGCTCGTCCATCGGATGCAGCAGCTTGCGCAGGATCCAGATCTTGGAAAGCATGTCCGGGTCGATCAGCAGATCTTCGCGGCGGGTGCCGGAGCGGTTGATGTCGATGGCCGGGTAGACGCGCTTCTCGGAGATGCGGCGGTTCAGGTGCACTTCCATGTTGCCGGTGCCCTTGAACTCTTCGTAGATCACCTCGTCCATCTTGCTGCCGGTGTCGGTCAGCGCGGTGGCGATGATGGTCAGCGAGCCGCCTTCCTCCACGTTGCGCGCGGCGCCGAAGAAGCGCTTGGGGCGCTGCAGGGCGTTGGCGTCGACACCGCCGGTGAGCACCTTGCCGGAGCTGGGCACCACGGTGTTGTAGGCGCGGGCCAGGCGGGTGATGGAGTCGAGCAGGATGACCACATCCTTCTTGTGCTCGACCAGGCGCTTGGCGCGCTCGATCACCATCTCGGCCACCTGCACGTGGCGCACGGCGGGCTCGTCGAAGGTGGAGCTGATGACCTCGGCGCGCACGGTGCGGGCGATTTCGGTCACTTCCTCCGGGCGCTCATCGATCAGCAGCATGATCAGATGCACGTCCGGGTGGTTGTACTGGATGGCCTGCGCCACGTTCTGCAGCATCATCGTCTTGCCGGACTTCGGCTGCGACACGATCAGGCCGCGCTGGCCGCGGCCGATCGGCGCCACCAGGTCGAGGATGCGGCCGGTGATGTCTTCGGTGGAGCCGTTGCCGCGCTCGAGATGGAATGCCTTGCGCGGGAACAGCGGCGTCAGGTTCTCGAACAGCATCTTGTTCTTCGATGCTTCCGGCGGGTCGCCGTTGATGTCGTCGACCTTCAGCAGCGCGAAGTAGCGCTCGCCTTCCTTCGGGTGGCGCACTCGGCCGGTGATGTAGTCGCCGGTGCGCAGGTTGAAGCGGCGGATCTGGCTGGGCGAGACGTAGATGTCGTCGGGGCCGGCCAGGTAGGACTCGTCGGCCGAACGCAGGAAGCCGAAGCCGTCCTGCAGGATTTCCAGCACGCCCTCGGCCCAGATGCCGCCGCCGGAGCGGGCGTGGGCCTTGAGGATGCTGAACACCACGTCCTGCTTGCGGGCGCGGGCGACGCCTTCCTGGATGCCCAGCGATTCGGCGAATTCCAGCAGCTGGATCGCGTTCTTGCGCTTGAGCTCGGTGAGGTTGATCAGGCGGTCGTTGCTGCCGGCGTCGGCGTAGTCGTCGTCCACCGGCAGGCCGTTGTTGTTGCGGACGTGCTGCTGGCCACCACCGCCACCCTGGCCGCGCTGCTGCTGTTGCGGCTGGTTGTTGTTGCGCTCGTGGCGCCGGCGGCGGCCGCGGTCATTGCGGTCGTTGCGGCGGTCGTTGTTCGGATTCTGGCCGCCCTGCTGCTGGGGCTGGCCGCCCTCGCGGGCCTGCTGCGGCGGCGCGCCCTCGCGGGGTGCGGCATCGCCCTGGAAGCTGCCGGGCGCCTGGTCCACCGGCAGGCTGGCCTGCACGGGGATGGGCGGCAGCGGCGGCGGCGGCTCGAACGCGGGCTTTTCCACGCGGGGCGCGCTCTCGGCGGCGGCTGCTGCGGCGGCTGCGGCGGATTTACGCGGTGCGC
The DNA here is from genome assembly GCF_012275375.1 of Dyella sp. SG609. GTDB lineage: Bacteria > Pseudomonadota > Gammaproteobacteria > Xanthomonadales > Rhodanobacteraceae > Dyella_D > Dyella_D marensis. The sequence continues at coordinate 21,490 of NZ_JAAZQJ010000012.1, forward strand.
GGGTGCGCGGCGTTTCGGACGCAGTCTTGGGCTCGGCGCTCTTGGCGTCGTTCTGGTCTTGGCTTTCGATATCAGACACGGGCAAACCTCACGGGGCGCCGTTAATCACAGGAGGGAAGGGTGCGCGCGGGGCGCGAAGGGCGCGGGGGACGGGAGTCCCGACAGGCCCGGGGAATCTAACACCCGCCGCGCGGCGCCGTAAAGCGGGCGGCGGGTGCGAAAGATCCGGTATTCGGATCGAAGGCTCAGATCGACTTGTCGATCAGCTGCTTGAGCTGGCCCTTGCTGACGGCGCCGATCTGGGTGGCCTCGACCTTGCCGTTCTTGAACACCATCAGGGTGGGGATGCCGCGCACGCCGTAGTCGCGGGGCGTCTTCTGGTTGTGGTCGATGTTGATCTTGGCGATGCGCAGCTTGCCCTCGTACTCCTGGGCCAGTTCGTTCAGCGCCGGCGCGATGGCCTTGCAGGGGCCGCACCATTCGGCCCAGAAGTCCAGCAGGACGGGGGTATCCGACTCCAGCACTTCCTTCTGGAAGGCGTCGTCGCTCACGTGGGTAATCAGGTCGCTCACCGGGGTCTCCGATTGACAGGCGGGGGATGGTTTGACGACCGCGCGGCCAGCATCGGCTACACTGGGGCGCCCATGAAGCGCGGGTCGGACCGGAATAAGGAAGTGATGCCGTTGCGGCAGGCCTCCATTCCAGCGTAACTCAGGGCACGATTCAAGCGATTCAAGGGCCGCCTTCGCGGCAGTTCCGGCGATATAGGAAAACGGGCAAGGGGCCTGTTTCCCTATGTCGGCGGAACTGCCGGTCGCCTGGGCCCGCCACCTCGGCGCCAGTCGCGAGGCGCACCGCGGTAACCCGCGAGCCCTCGCCGCTGACCGGCCAACCCGTCGCGCTGGCCGGCGCCGCACCTTAACCCGTCCTTCAGGCTTTCCGACCGCCGCCGGGACAGGGCGAGCCGCCACCCGGCCGCCTACCTCACCGACTCTTATCCATGTCCGAAACCGTTCTTACCGATACCTTTTTCACCAATTTCGACCTCCATCCGCTGCTGCAGCAGGGCCTCGACGAGGCGGGCTTCACCCGCTGCACGCCGATCCAGGCGCTGACCCTGCCCATGGCCCTCACCGGCCGCGACGTCGCCGGCCAGGCCCAGACCGGCACCGGCAAGACCTGCGCCTTCCTGGTCGCCCTGATGAACCGCCTGCTGACCAGCCCGGCCGTGGCCGAGCGCAAGGACAGCGACCCGCGCGCCCTGATCATCGCTCCCACCCGCGAGCTGGCCATCCAGATCGACAAGGACGCGCGCAACATCGGCCGCCACACCGGCCTGAAGACCGCGCTGATCTACGGCGGCGTCGACTACGACAAGCAGCGCAAGCAGCTGCAGGACGGCTGCGACATCATCATCGCCACGCCCGGCCGCCTGCTCGACTACTACAAGCAGCACGTGTTCGGCCTCAACGGCGTCGAAGTGATGGTGATCGACGAGGCCGACCGCATGTTCGACCTCGGCTTCATCAAGGACGTGCGCTTCATCTTCCGCCGCCTGCCGGCGCGCGAGCAGCGCCAGGTGCTGCTGTTCTCGGCCACGCTCAGTCACCGCGTGCTGGAGCTGGCCTACGAGCACATGCACAACGCCGAGAAGCTGGTGGTGGAGACCGAGAACGTCACCGCCGACCGCGTGCGCCAGGTGGTCTACTTCCCCTCCAAGGAGGAGAAGATGCCGCTGCTGCTGAACCTGCTCGAGCGCACCAACCCGAGCCGCAGCATCATCTTCGTCAACACCAAGATGGCCGCCGAGCGCATCACCGACCGCGTGAAGCGCCAGGGCTACCGCGTCGGCGCGCTCTCGGGCGACGTGCCGCAGCTGAAGCGCCAGAAGCTGCTGCAGCGCTTCCAGGACGGCCAGCTCGACATGCTGGTGTGCACCGACGTGGCCGCGCGCGGCCTGCACATCCCGGCGGTCAGCCACGTCTTCAATTACGACCTGCCGCAGGACGCCGAGGACTACGTGCACCGCATCGGCCGCACCGCGCGCCTGGGCGCCGAGGGCGACGCGGTCAGCTTCGCCTGCGACCTGTACGCCATGTCGCTGCCGGACATCGAAACCTATATCGGCCAGCGCATCCCGGTGGCGGCGATCGATCCCGAAATGCTGGTGATGCCCAAGCCGCGCGAGATCGACGCGCAGTACGCCGCCGACGCCGCGGCCGACAGCGCCGCGTTCGGCGACAAGGTCGAGAGCCGCGAGAAGGACGGCGGCGGACGCGGTCCGCGCAGCCGCAGCGGGTCCGGCGAGCGCCGTTCGGGCGAGCGCCGCTCCAATGAGGGCCGCTCCAGTGAGGGCCGCCCGCCGCGCGAGCGCAAGCCGCGCGAAGCCGTGCCGGCAGCCGAGGAAGCCGTGCAGGCCGTGGCCGTGCATGCGCAAACCCCGGCCAGCGGCGATGCCGCCGGTGCGGAAGGCCCGAACAAGCGCCGCCGCCGCCGTGGCGGCCGCGGCCGCCGCCGCGAGGGTGCGCCGGTGGAGAACGCCGCTCCGGCCGCCGCCGCTGGCGAAGGTTCGCGCGGCAATCGCGACGGGCATCGTCCCCAGCGCGAGCGCGGCGCCGATGCCGGCCCGCGTCCGTCGCGCCAGGTGGCGGCCACCGCCGCCGTGCACGCGAAGGAAACTGCGCCGAAGAAGCCCGGTTTCTTCCGCCGCCTCGCGCGCTTGTTCACCGGCCGCTGAACCTGCTTGCCGCCGCGCACGCCGATCGCGTCGCGGCGGCCTGCGCGGTGATCGTTTTGCTGCGCGCATCCCTTATCCTTGCGGGCAGTGCGGCATCAGGGATCGAGGACACGCGGTGATCCGCTTCGACCAAGTCAGCAAACGCTACGAGGGCGGCCATGAGGCGCTCTCGCAGCTGTCTTTTCAGGTGGCGGCGGGTGAGATGGCCTTCGTCACCGGCCATTCGGGCGCCGGCAAGAGCACGCTGCTGAAGCTGCTCGGGCTGATCGAGCGCCCGTCGCACGGCAGCATCTCGCTCGATGGGCAGAACCTGGCCAAGATCGGCCGCGGCGGCATCCCCAAGCTGCGCCGGCGCATCGGCATGGTGTTCCAGGACCATCGCCTGCTGATGGACCGCACCGTCTTCGCCAACGTGGAACTGCCGCTGGTGATCGGCGGCGTCGCCCCGGCCGAGCGCGGCCGGCGCGTGCGCGCCGCGCTGGAGAAAGTCGGCCTGCTCGCCTACGAGCGCCAGCTGCCGGCCACGCTGTCCACCGGCGAGCAGCAGCGCGTGGGCATCGCCCGCGCCATCGTGGCCAAGCCCACCTTGCTGATCGCCGACGAACCCACCGGCAACCTCGATCCGCAGCTGGCGGTGGAAATCATGGGCCTGTTCGCCGAATTCCAGCAGGTGGGCACCACCGTGCTGATCGCCAGCCACGACCTGCCGCTGATCAAGCGCATGCGCAAGCGCGTGGTGGTGCTGGACCACGGCCGCCTGGTGGCGGACATCGCCTCGGAGGAGGTGCTGTGAGCGCCCCGCAGAACTTCGATGCGCCGATCGTGGCCGAGCCGAACCGGGTCGAACGCAGCCGCCCGCGCCCCGTCGCCAGCTGGCGCGACCACCACGCCTGGAGCGCCGGCGCCAGCCTGCGCCGCTTGATGGCGCGCCCGGTCGGCACCTTGCTGACGGTGGCGGTGATGGCGCTGGCGCTGGCCCTGCCGCTTACTTTCTATCTGCTGCTGGGCAATGTGCAGCAGCTCGGCGCGGCGCTGGGGCAGAACCAGGCGGTGTCGGTGTTCATGCAGCCGGGCCAGACCGGGCCGGCGGTGGAGCTGATGGCGACCAAGCTGCGCGAGCGCGCGGACGTGGCCTCGGTAACGGTCAAGAGCCCGCAGCAGGGCATGGACGAACTGGCCCGGATGCAGGGCTTCTCCGGCGCGCTGAACACGCTCGACAGCAACCCGCTGCCGTACGCCGTGGAAGTGCTGCCCAGGCCCGGCGCCAATGCCGACGACGTGGCCCGCCTGGTCACCGACCTGCGCGCCCTGCAGGGCGTGGACCTGGTGCAGGACAGCGGCACCTGGCGCCAGCGCCTGGATGCGCTGCTGGGGGTGGGCAACCGGGTGGTGCTGATCCTGGCCGGCCTGCTGGCGCTGGCCGTGCTGCTGGTGGTGGGCAATACGGTGCGCGTGGATATCGCCAGCCGCAGCGAGGAGATCGGCGTGCTGATGCTGATCGGCGCCAGCGGCGCCTTCGTGCGCCGGCCTTATCTGTACGCGGGCATCTGGTACGGCCTGTTCAGCGGCGTGCTGGCCGCCGGCATGGCGCTGTTAATCGAGATGGCGCTGGCCGAGCCGGTGACACGGCTCGGTCATGTCTACGAGGGCAAGCTTCAGCTCGGCATGCTGCCGCTGTGGCTGCTGGGCGCGGTGCCGCTGGCCGCGGCGGTGCTGGGCTGGCTGGGCGCGCGCCTGGTCAGTGCCTGGCAGCTGCGCAAGGCCGCTTAGGACAATAACGAAAGTGACGCCGGTCGCAGGCAGCTGCCGCACCGGCAGGGCAAGATGCCCGGATGAGAGGGCGCAAGGGGGCGTCCATCGATGGTTCGGCAAGGAGGCCGCTGAGCGTGGATGGATCGGTCAATGAGTGAAGGTTTCAGCAACCGCATCGTCAGCGCCGCGCCGCGCGTGCTGGTGGTGGACGGTTCGAAAGTGGTGCGGCAGCTGATCAGCCGCGTGCTCAAGGTGGAGCTGCCGGACGCCGAGGTGGTGGGCTGCGCGAGCGGTGCGGAAGCGCACCAGCTGCTCGAGGGCGGCGTGTTCGACTTCATCACCATTGCTCTGCGCCTGCCGGACATGGACGGCCTGGAGCTGGCGCGCTACGTGCGCGAATCGGCGCCGCAGATCTATGTGCCCATCGTGGTGGTGTCCGGCGACGTCGACGACCGCCTGCACCGCCGTACCCTGGGCGAGCACGTCACCGATTACTTCGACAAGTCGCTGGGTTTCCAGGCGCTGGCCGAGTTCATCCGCGGCTATGTGCGCCCGGAAAGCTCGGCCGAGGGCGAGGTGCTCTACGTGGAGGACAGCCGCGTGGTCGCCCTGGCCACCCGCCGCATCCTGGAAAAATACGGCCTGACCGTGCGCCACGTGATCAGTGCCGAGGACGCACTCGCCTGGCTGGATGTGGCCAAGGCGCAAGGCCAGATCGGCGCCGACCTGGTGCTGACCGACGTCAGCCTGAAAGGCGAGCTCACCGGCGGCGACCTGCTGGAGCGCATCCGCCGCGACTACGCCTACGGCAAGGGCCGCCTGCCGGTGCTGGTGATGACCGGCGACGAGAATCCCGCCAACCAGGCCGCGCTGCTCAAGGCCGGCGCCAACGACCTGGTGGAGAAACCGATCGAGGAGAAGCTGTTGATCACCAAGGTGCTGTTCCAGCTGCGCGTGGCGCGGCATCTGCGCCAGCGCGACGACCAGGCCGCATGAACGAGGGCCGGGTCAAGCTGGAGCCGTCCTGGAAGGAGCGCATCGGCGCCTATCTGGAGCGGCCGCAGATGCAGGCGCTGTCGGCTTTCCTGCGCACCGAGAAGCAGCACGGCAAGGTGATCTTCCCGCCCGGGCCGGAGATCTTCGCCGCGTTCGAACACACGCCGTTCGAGCAGGTGCGGGTGGTGATCCTGGGGCAGGACCCTTACCACGGCCCCGGCCAGGCGCATGGGCTGTGCTTCTCGGTGCGGCCGGGCGTGCCGCCGCCGCCGTCGCTGCAGAACATCTTCAAGGAGATCCAGCGCGACCTGGGCATCGCCCCGCCGGACCACGGCTGCCTCACACCCTGGGCCGACCGCGGCGTGCTGCTGCTCAACGCGGTGCTGACGGTGGAGCAGGGCCAGGCCGCCTCGCACCAGGGCAAGGGCTGGGAAGGCTTTACCGACGCGGCCATCGACGCGCTCAACCGCGAGCGCGAAGGGCTGGTGTTCCTGCTGTGGGGTTCGTATGCGCAGCGCAAGGGGCAGCTGATCGACAGCAGCCGGCACTGCATCCTGCGTTCGGTGCACCCGTCGCCGCTGTCGGCGCACCGGGGGTTCCTGGGCTGCGGGCACTTTTCCGCGGCCAACCGCTATCTGGAAGAGCACGGCCAGGCGCCGATCGACTGGTCGCTGCCCCGGCGCAGCGAGCTGGCCGCCTGACGGCGAGGAGGGTGCCGGCGGCACCCTCCGTGGAATCCCCGGCGATCAGGGCGCCCGCGGCGCCAGCGGCGGGGGCAGGGCGGTGGCCGTCGAGGTGGCGGACAGGTCCGGCCGGTACGGCCGCACGTCCAGCAGGGCGCGGCGCTGGGCCGCGGTGGCGGACGGCTCGCCGCACCAGGCCAGGCAGGTGGAGTACTGCGCCATGCATGCGGCGATGTTCGCCGCATTGTTTGGGTCCTTGTTGACGCAACCCTGGTAGCCCTTCAGGCACACCGTACAGTTCGGCTCGGCGGCGACGGAGCCGGCGAACAGGCCCGCCACGCCGGTGGTCGCGGCGATCAACAGCCATTTTGCAACGCGCATCTGGTTTGCTCCTTGGAGAGTGAATGTCCGCATGGAACGCCCGGCACCCCGCCGGACCGGTCGATGGGACGCCTCCGGGATGCCGCCTGTCTGTCGGCGCAGCCCCCGCCGCACGGTAGGAAAAGCCTTACGTGAAGCTTGCGGTGAGGTTCGATTAACGGGGACTTGAGGGCCGGGCGGCTACCGTGGCCTGCGTCTGGACAGGAACCCTGTATTCCTGTACGATTCGGTTCAATAAAGCAGCCGGGATCACCCGCTGAGGAACTCCCGACCGCTTTAGCACTCTCACTGAGGGAGTGCTAAGCTGAATTCGACCCCAGGAGGATCCACACATGTCTCAAGCTTTGGTGACCGCCAACCTGCCGGTGCCCAGCGTCGTCGGCAGTCTGGATGCTTATATTTCGGCGGTACACCGCATCCCGGTGCTCAGCCAGGAAGAAGAGCAGGCGCTGTCGCGCCGCTATCAGGAAGAAGAAGACCTCGCATCCGCCCGCAAGCTGGTGATGTCCCATCTGCGCTTCGTGGTCCACGTGGCCCGCGGCTACAGCGGCTACGGCCTGCAGATCGGCGACCTGATCCAGGAAGGCAACATCGGCCTGATGAAGGCGGTCAAGCGCTTCGACCCGGACCAGGGCGTGCGCCTGGTCAGCTTCGCGGTGCACTGGATCCGTGCCGAAATGCACGAATTCATCCTGCGCAACTGGCGCATCGTCAAGGTGGCCACCACCAAGGCGCAGCGCAAGCTGTTCTTCAACCTGCGCAAGAGCAAGAAGCGCCTGGGCTGGATGAACGCCGAGGAAGTGCGCGTGGTGGCGAAGGACCTGGGCGTGCCGGAAGCGACCGTGCGCGAAATGGAAGCCCGCCTGTCCGGCCGCGACATCGGCTTCGAAGCCCCGGCCGACGCCGATGACGACGCCAAGCCCGCGCCGGCCGCGTTCCTGATCGACGAAGGCGCCGACCCGTACGACAACATCGCCGACGCCGACCAGGCCGACAACCAGCTCGAAACCCTGAGCGACGCCCTGCAGAAGCTGGACCAGCGCTCGCGCGACATCATCCAGCGCCGCTGGCTGAACGAGGAAAAGGCCACCCTGCAGGACCTGGCCGACGAGTACGGCGTGTCGGCCGAGCGCATCCGCCAGGTCGAGGCCAATGCGATGAAGAAGATGCGCGGCCTGTTCGCCGCCTGATTCTCCGTTGCAGCGTTACGATTGCCGACGGCCCCACCCGGGGCCGTCGGTTTTTGCGACACGACAGATAGACGTCCGGACGTCCATAGCCATGCCCAGAGTCCTGGTCATCGAAGACGACGAGGTCACCGCCCGCGAGATCGTGGCCGAGCTCAGCGTGCACGGCATGACCGCCGAATGGGTGGCCGACGGCCGCGAGGGCCTGGCCCGCGCCAGCGCCCAGGCCTACGACCTGATCACCCTGGACCGCATGCTGCCCGGCCTGGAAGGCATCGAAGTGGTCGAGGCGCTGCGCCGCCAGCAGATCGAAACGCCGGTGCTGATGATCAGCGCGCTCAGCGAAGTGGACGACCGCATCCGCGGCCTGCGCGCCGGCGGCGACGACTACCTGACCAAGCCCTTCGCCCCCGACGAGATGGCCGCGCGCGCCGAAGTGCTGCTGCGCCGCCGCCAGCCGCAGCCGCACGGCACGCGCCTGCGCGTCGGCGAGCTGGAACTGGACCGGGTGCGCCACGTCGCCTTCCGCAACGGCCAGCCGCTCACCCTGCAGCCCACCGAATACCGCCTGCTGGAATACCTGATGCGCCATTCCGGCCAGGTACTCACCCGCACCATGATCTTCGAGGCGGTGTGGGGCTTCCATTTCGACCCCGGCACCAATGTGATCGACGTGCACATCGGCCGGCTTCGGCGCAAGATCGACGGGTCCGGCCAGGTGCCGCTGATCCGCACCGTGCGCGGCACCGGCTACATGATCACCTCGGCACCCCAGAACGCGGCGGCCCCGCCGTGAGGTTATCGGCATGAATCGCCCCAACGCCTGGCGCTCCGCCACCTCCCGCCTGATCCTGATCTACGGCGCGCTGTTCGCCGTGTGGGGCCTGGTGCTGGTCGGCGTCATCCAGTGGGAGACCACGCGCTATCTCAATACCGTGATCGACCAGATGCTGGAACAGCGCATGCACTATCTGGCGAACACCGACACCTCGCGCCTGCCCGCCACGGTGGACGCCGCCATCACCATCGACCCGCACGGCGTGATGTCGGTGGGCCTGTTCGACGCCGCCGGCAAGCCGCTGGCCGGCAATATCGCGCGCATGCCGGCGGAGCTGGCCGCCGACAGCAAGGTGCGCCTGCTGGCGCAGGGCCTGCCGCGCCCCGACCGCGACGGCAGCCGCGTGCGCGCCCGCGCGCTGGCCACGAAGCTCGCGGACGGCCGCGTGCTGGTCATCGCCAAGGACAACAGCACCGTCGACGGTCTCGGCGCCGTGGTGTGGCGCGCGCTGCTGTGGGCGGTGTCGCTCACCATCATTCCCGGCCTGCTCGGCGGCTTCCTGCTGCGCCGCGGCCCGGAAAAACGCATCCGCATGCTGCAGCAGGCCACCGATCCGATCCGCCAGGGCGATCTCGCCAAGCGCCTGCCGGTGAGCAGCCGCGGCGACGAAGTCGACGTGCTGGCGGCCATCGTCAACACCATGCTCGACGAGATCGAGCGCCTGATGAACGAAGTGAAGGGCGTGTGCGACAACATCGCCCACGACCTGCGCACGCCGCTCACCCGCCTGCGCGCGCGGCTGTACCGCGCGCAGCAGCAGCTGGCCGAGCAGCCCGAGGCCGCGCTGCTGGAAGCGAGCATCGTCGACATCGACCAGGTGCTCGGCCGCTTCCGCGCGCTGCTGCGCGTATCGGAACTGGAAGACGGCCGGCGCAGCGCCTGCTTCGACGAGGTGGACCTGGGCAGCGTGCTGCAGCAGGTGCACGAGTTCTACGCGCCGGTGGCGGAGGACCGCGGCCAGCCTTTCGTGCTCGATATCGAACCCACGGTGTCCGTGCGCGGCGACGCCCATCTGCTGTTCGAGGCGCTGGCCAACCTGGTCGGCAACGCCATCAAGTTCACCCCCGCCGGCGGCGAAGTGCGCCTGCGCGCGCGCATGGACAGCCGCGGCCCGCGCATCAGCATCCTGGACCAGGGCCCCGGCATCCCCGCGAACGAGCGCGATGCCGTCACCCGCCGCTTCTACCGCGGCGATAACAGCCGCGCCATGCCCGGCTCGGGCCTGGGCCTCAGCATCGTCAGCGCGATCGTGCGCCTGCATGGCTTTGCGCTGGATATCGGCGAGCAGAAGGAAGGGCCCGGTTCGCGTATTACGCTATACGGCTATACGGTGAAGCCGGGGGAAGTGCCGGGTACCTGCCTGTCGCGCACGGTGCAGGCGCCGCTCGACGAAGCAAGCCTTCTCCCCTCCGGGGAGAAGGTGCCGGCAGGCGGATGAGGGGCGGGTGCTTGCGGTAGCGCCGCTACGAAGAGAAGAAAGGCTCTTACGTCTTTTGCGACCCTCAGCCTAACGCTCCGCCCGGCCCCTCACCCCAGCCCTCTCCCCGGAGGGGAGAGGGGGCTAGGTCGTCTCGGCGTGGGGGGTAAATCAATAATGAAAATATCTTCATCCGGATAACCGAACGCCCGGCCAGGGTGCCGTGGCAAAATTTCGCGACGCAACATTCGCGCTCGGAATCCCCCGCATGCTTGGCATCGTCCGGATCGCGCTCTCGCGGCCCTACACCTTCGTCGTTCTCGCCCTGCTGATCATGATCATCGGCCCGCTGTCCGCGATGCGGACGCCGACCGATATCTTCCCGGACATCAAGATTCCGGTGATCAGCGTGGTGTGGCAGTACACCGGCCTGCCGCCGGACCAGATGGCGGGGCGCATCGCCTCGCCGTTCGAACGCGTGCTCACCACCACGGTGAACGACGTCGAACACATCGAGGCGCAGTCGATCAACGGCTTCGGCGTGATCAAGATTTTCTTCCAGCCGACGGTGGACATCCGCACCGCCAACGCGCAGGTCACCGCGGTCGCGCAGACCCTGCTGCGCCAGCTGCCGCCGGGCATCACGCCGCCGCTGATCCTCAACTACAACGCCTCCACCGTGCCGATCATCCAGCTGGCGCTGTCGGGCAAGGGGCTGAGCGAGCAGAACCTGGGCGACCTCGGCACCAACGCGGTGCGTCCGGTGCTCACCTCGGTGGCGGGCGCGTCGATCCCGTATCCGTTCGGCGGCAAGACGCGCCAGGTGCAGATCGACATCGATCCGGCCGCGCTGCAGGCGCGCGGCCTGTCGGCGCAGGACGTGGCCAATGCTCTGGCCGCGCAGAATCTGATCGTGCCGGTGGGCACGCAGAAGATCGGCGAATACGAATACACGCTGCAGCTCAACAACGCGCCGTCGGACATCCGCGCGCTGGGCGACCTGCCGATCAAGACGGTCAACGGCACCACCGTGTACATCCGCGACGTGGCGCAGGCGCGCGACGGCAACCCGCCGCAGAGCAATATCGTGCACGTCGACGGCGGCCGCTCGGTGCTGATGACGGTACTGAAGAACGGCTCGGCCTCGACCCTGGCCATCATCGACGGCGTCAAGCAGAAACTGCGCGACGCGAAGGACAGCTTCCCCGACACCTTGCAGATCGCGCCCATCGGCGACCAGTCGCTGTTCGTGCGCGCGGCCATCGGCGGCGTGGCGAAGGAAGGCATCATCGCCGCGGCGCTGACCAGTTTGATGATCCTGCTGTTCCTGGGCAGCTGGCGCTCCACCGTGATCATCGCCACCTCGATCCCGCTGGCGATCCTCGGCTCCATCATCGCGCTGTCGGCGGTGGGCGAGACGCTCAACATCATGACCCTGGGCGGCCTGGCGCTGGCGGTGGGCATCCTGGTGGACGACGCCACGGTCACCATCGAGAACATCAACTGGCATCTGGAACACGGCAAGGACGTGGAGACCTCGATCATGGACGGCGCGCGCCAGATCGTGACGCCGGCCTTCGTCTCGCTGCTGTGCATCTGCATCGTGTTCGTGCCGATGTTCTTCCTGGAAGGCGTGGCGCGCTTCCTGTTCGTGCCGATGGCCGAAGCGGTGATGTTCGCCATGATCTGCTCGTTCATCCTGTCGCGCACCCTGGTGCCGACGATGGCGAAGTACCTGCTCAAGCCGCACGCGCCGCACACCGACGAGCACGGCAACAGCGCTGCGCTGCCGCCTTCGTCCAACCCGCTGGTGCGTTTCCAGCGCGGCTTCGAGGCGCGCTTCGAGCGCGTGCGCGCGGCCTACCGCGACCTGCTGGCGATGGCGCTGGAACACCGGCGCGTGTTCGTCGGCGGCTTCCTCGCCTTCGTGGTGGCTTCGTTTGCGCTGGTGCCGTTCCTGGGCCGCAACTTCTTCCCCGCGGTGGATGCGGGCCAGATCCTGATGCACGTGCGCGCCCCGATCGGCACGCGCGTGGAGGAGAGCGCCACCATCTTCGCCAACGTGCAGGCGGCGATCCGCCGCATCGTGCCGCCGGAGGAACTGGGCACGGTGGTGGACAACATCGGCCAGCCGATCAGCGGCATCAACACCGCCTACAACAACACCGGCACGATCGGTTCGTGGGACGGCGACATCCAGATCGCGCTCAACGAAGGCCACCGGCCCACCGCCGGGTACGTGCGCCGCATGCGCGAAGAACTGCCGCGGCAGTTCCCGGGCGTGACCTTCTCGTTCCCGCCGGCGGACATCATCAGCCAGATCCTCAACTTCGGCTCGCCCGCGCCGATCGACCTGCAGATCCGCGGCAACAACCTGCCGCAGAACTTCGCCTACGCCAACACGCTGCTGCGCGAGATCCGCCGCGTGCCGGGCGTGGCCGATGCGCGCATCCAGCAGTCGCAGGCCAACCCCACCTTCGCCGTGGACGTGGACCGCACCCGCGCGCAGCTGCTGGGCGTGACCGAGCGCGACGTCACCAACAGCCTGGTGGTGAACCTGGCCGGCTCCAGCCAGGTGGCGCCGACCTTCTGGCTGAATCCGCAGAACCAGATCTCCTACCCGATCGTGATGCAGACGCCGCAGTACAAGCTCGATTCGCTGTCGGCGCTGGAGAACATCCCCGTCACCTCCAGCGGCGGCGGCAGCTCGCAGCTGCTCGGCGGCCTGGCCACGATCAAGCGCGGCACCAGCAATGCGGTGGTGAGCCAGTACAACATCCAGCCGATGGTGGAGATCTTCGCCACCACGCAGGGGCGCGACCTCGGTGCCGTGGCGGCGGATATCCAGAACATCGTCGCCGCGCACGCCAAGCAGCTGCCGAAGGGTTCGTCCACCGTGCTGCTGGGCCAGGTCAAGACCATGAACAGCGCGTTCTCCGGCCTGATCTTCGGCCTGCTCGGCGCGGCGGTGCTGATCTATCTCTTGATCGTGGTGAACTTCCAGTCGTGGAGCGATCCGTTCGTGATCATCACCGCGCTGCCCGCGGCGCTGGCCGGCATCGTGTGGATGCTGTTCGCCACCGGCACCACCTTGTCGGTGCCGGCGCTCACCGGCGCCATCATGTGCATGGGCGTGGCCACGGCGAACTCGATCCTAGTGGTGAGCTTCTGCCGCGAGCGCCTGGCCGAGCACGGCGACGCGCATCTGGCGGCGATGGAGGCCGGCTTCGTGCGCTTCCGCCCCGTGCTGATGACCGCGCTGGCGATGGTCATCGGCATGGCGCCGATGGCGCTGGGCCTGGGCGAGGGCGGCGAGCAGAACGCCCCGCTGGGCCGCGCCGTGATCGGCGGCCTGATCTTCGCCACGGTCGCCACGCTGTTCTTCGTTCCTGTCGTCTTCCGCATCATCCACGCGCGGCATGGCCGCGCCGCCGACCCGGCTTCGGTTTCCGGAGAGCCCGTCCATGTCTAACGCTCCTCACACCCCCCGTCCCGTGCCGGTGCACCGCCTGCGCCGCGCCGGCATCATCGGCGCCGTCGTGGTCGTCGCCGTGGTCGCCGCCGGCGTGGTCACCCGCGCCAACGACGCGCGCAAGCTCAAGGACTGGACCGACCAGCAGGCCGTGCCCACGGTGAGCGTGGTGCCGGTCGAACGCAGCGCCGCCGGCGCCTCGCTCGATCTGCCGGGCCGCCTCGAAGCCTATGCGCGCGCGCCGATCTATGCGCGCGTCAGCGGTTACCTGAAATCCTGGAAGGTCGACATCGGCGCGCCGGTAAAGGCCGGCCAGCTGCTGGCGGAAATCGAAACGCCGGACCTGGACCAGCAGCTGCTGCAGGCCAAGGCGGACCTGGCCAGCGCCGAAGCGAATGCCGCGCTGGCCGCCACCACCGCCAAGCGCTGGCAGGCCATGCTCGGTTCGGATTCGGTCTCGCGCCAGGAAGTGGACGAGAAGACCGGCGACTTCACCGCCAAGCAGGCCATCGCCAAGGCGGCCAAGGCGAATGTCGACCGCATCGAGGCGCTGAAGGGCTTTACCCGCATCGTCGCGCCGTTCGACGGCATGGTCACCGCGCGCGAGACCGACGTCGGCGCGCTGATCAACGCCGGCAGCGGCAGCGGGCCGGAACTGTTCGTGGTGTCCGACGTGCGCAAGCTGCGCGTGTACGTGCGCGTGCCGCAGAACTACGCGCCGTCGATCAAGCCGGGCGCGATCGCCACCTTGTCGCTGCCGGAGTATCCCGGCCGCACCTTCCAGGCGCGCGTGGAAGCTTCCGCCGGCGCGGTGGCCGCCGAATCCGGCACTACGCTGATCCAGCTCGCGGTCGACAACGCCGACGGCAAGCTGATGCCCGGCAGCTTCGCCAGCGTGCGGCTGGACCGCCCCGGCGACGCCGCCGCGCTGCGCGTGCCGGCCAGCGCGCTGATCATCGACGACAAGGGCACGCGCATCGCCACGCTGGGCGCGGACAACAAGATCGCCTTCAAGCAGGTGACCATCCTGCGCGACTACGGCAAGACGGTGGAGATCGGCTCGGGCCTGGGCGCGGACGACCGCGTGATCGAAAGCCCGCCGGACGGCCTGGTCGACGGCGACCAGGTGCGCACCGCCGAGAAGGACAACACCGAACTGGCCAAGAACCAGGGGCGCGGCAATGCAAAGAAGGCCTGAGCGCGTTCTCGCCCTCGCGCTGGCCGCGCTGCTGGCCGGCTGTTCGCTGGCGCCGGCGTACAAGGCGCCGGAGGTACCGGTGGCCGAGCAGTTCCAGGAGCACGGCGAGGCCTACGGCAAGAGCTGGGTGGCGGCGCAGCCCTCGGACCAGCTGCCGCGCGACGGCTGGTGGACGCTGTACGGCGACGCCCGCTTGAGCGATCTGCAGCAGCGCCTGCTGAAGAACAACGCCGACCTCGCCGCTGCCTTGGCGCATTACCAGCAGGCGCAGGCGTTCAGCCAGCAGGCGCGCGCGGGGTTGTTCCCGCAGGCGGGCCTCAATGCCAATGCGCAGCGCGACCGCCAGTCGGATACGCGTCCGCTGCGCGGTGCCACCTCGCCGGCCAACTACGACAGCTACACGCTCGGTGCCGAGGTCGATTACGAAGTGGACCTTTGGGGCCGCGTGCGCAATACGGTCGAAGCGGGCAAGGACGATGCGCTGGCCGCGGCCGCGGATCTGGCCTCCGCACGCCTGAGCCTGCAGGCGCAGCTGGCCGACAACTACCTGGTGCTGCGCGGACTCGATCAGCAGATCCAGCTGCTGAAGGAAAGCATCGCCGCCTACCAGAAAGCGCTGGAGCTGACGCAGACGCGCCACAGCGGCGGCATCGCTTCGGGCCTGGACGTGGCGCGCGCGCAGACGCAGCTGTCCTCGGCCAAGTCGCAGTGGTCGCAGACGCAGGCGCAGCGCGCGCTGGTGGAGCATGCGATCGCGTCGCTGGTCGGCGAGTCTGCTTCCCATTTCTCGTTGCAGGCCGACACCGCGGCGCTGCCCTTGCCGACGGTGCCGGTGAGCGTGCCGTCGACGCTGCTGCAGCGCCGTCCGGATGTGGCCGCCGCCGAGCGCCGCGTCGCCGCGGCGAATGCGCGGATCGGCATCGCGCGCGCGGCGTATTTCCCGTCGCTGGGTTTGAGCGCGCAGGGCGGTTTCCAGAGCGACCGCTATGGCAGCCTGTTCACGGCGCCCAACCAGTTCTGGGCGATCGGCCCGACGGCCTTGCTCACCTTGTTCGACGGCGGCCGCCGCAAGGCCGGCGTCGAAGCGGCCAAGGCCGCCACCGAGGAAGCCGGCGCGCGCTATCGCGGCGTGGTGCTCAACGCGTTCCAGCAGGTGGAGGACAACCTCGCCCAGCTCGATCACTTCGGCACGGCCCGCAACGACCAGCAGGACGCGGCGGACGCGGCGAAGCGTTCGCTGGATATCGCGATGGATCGGTATCGGCAGGGCGCGGTGGGCTATCTCGACGTGGTGCAGGCGCAGACGGCGGCGCTGGATGCGCAGAGAACCTTGCTGGATCTGGATACGCGGCAGCTGCGGGCGAGTGTGCAGCTGGTGCGGGCGTTGGGTGGCGGGTGGACCACCGGCGATTTAGCCAGCGCCAAATAGCGAACTCTTCTCCCCTCCGGGGAGAAGATGCCGGCAGGCAGATGAGGGGCGGGTGCTCGCGGTAAGGCTTCTACGAAGAGAAGAAAAGCTTTTGAGCTTTCTCGACCCTCAGCTCACCGCTCCGCCCGGCCCCTCACCCCAACCCTCTCCCCGGAGGGGAGAGGGGGCAAGAGCAGAGGCTTACAGCCGTGCCGCCAGCATCGCCTCCAGCTTGCGCTGGTCGGCGGCGAATTTGCGGATGCCGTCGGCGAGTTTCTCCGTCGCCATCGCATCCTCGTTGTGGCCCCAGCGGAACCCCGCCTCATCCAGCGCCGGCACGCGCGCCTCGCGCTTGCCGTCGTCCTGCAGCGCGCGCGGCAGCGGTTCGCTGGTGGCTTCCAGCTTCTCCAGCAGATCGGGGCTGATGGTCAGGCGGTCGCAGCCGGCCAGCGCCTGGATCTGGCCGATATTGCGGAAGCTCGCGCCCATCACCACGGTGTCGAAGCCGTGCTGCTTGTACCAGCCGTAGATGCGCCGCACCGACTTCACGCCCGGGTCTTCTTCCGGCGCGTAGGTCTTGGTCGCGGTGTTGGCGACGTACCAGTCCATGATGCGGCCGACGAAGGGCGAGATCAGGTACACGCCGGCCTCGGCGCAGGCCACCGCCTGCTCGAACGAGAACAGCAGGGTGAGGTTGCACTGGATGCCGCGGCGTTCCAGCGTCTCGGCGGCGCGGATGCCTTCCCAGGTGGAGGCGATCTTGATCAGGATGCGCTCGCGCTTCACGCCGGCCGCTTCGTACAGGCCGATCAGGCGCTCGGCCTTGGCGATGGTGGCGTCGGTGTTGAAGGAAAGGCGCGCGTCCACTTCGGTGGACACGCGGCCCGGCACCAGCTCGGAAATCTTGCGGCCGGCGGCGACCGAGAGGTAATCGCCGGCGTCCACCAGCTGGCGTTCGCGCGAGCCGCTCTGGGCCTTGGCCCACTGCACGGCTTCGTCGATCAGCGGCGCATAGGCCGGCAGCTCGGTCGCCTTCAGCAGCAGGGAGGGATTGGTGGTGGCGTCCACCGGGCGATAGCGGGCGATCGCCTCGATGTCGCCGGTGTCGGCGACCACGGTGGTGTACTGGCGCAGCTGTTCGAGTTGGTTGGACACGAGCGGAATCCGTCTGGGGGAACGAGGTATTGTCGCCGCCCGGCGGCGCCGGGCAAAGCGCGCTCAGCTTTCGTCTGTGCCGCCGGATCGGCGGGTATCGGAGCCGGTGACGATGCGCGCATGGCGCTGGTAGGTCCAGTACGACCAGGCCCAGTCCAGCAGCACCACCAGGCGGTTGCGGAAGCCGATCAGGAAATACACGTGGGCCACCAGCCACACCCACCAGGCCAGCACGCCCGACAGCTTCACCCGCCCGAACTGCGCCACCGCCGACAGCCGGCCGATGGTGGCCAGCGTGCCGTCGTCGCGGTAGCGGAACGGTGCGGGTGCGGCGCGGCCGCCGAGGCGCGCCAGGATCGCGTCCGCCACGTAGCGGCCCATCTGCTTGGCGGCCGGCGCGATGCCGGGCACCGGCTTGCCGTCGGCCTGGGTGACGCTGGCCAGGTCGCCGACGACGAACACCTCCGGGTGACCCGGCACGGCCAGCTCCGGCGTCACCAGCACGCGGCCGGCGCGGTCCAGCGGCACGCCGAGGTGCTGGCCCAGCGGCGAGGCGGCGACGCCGGCCGCCCATAGCACGGTGCGCGAGGCCAGCGTCTCGTTGCCGAGCTGCACGCTGTCGCTGCCGATCGCGGTAACGGCGGTATCCGTGCGCACCTGCACGCCGAGTTTCTCCAATTGCTTGCGCGCCTTCGCCGACAGCTCCGGCGCGAACGCCGGCAGCACGCGCGGCCCCGCTTCCACCAGCAGGATGTTCGCCTGGCGCGGATCGCTGCGGCGGAATTCGCGCGGCAGCGTGTGGCGCGCGATTTCCGCCAGCGTGCCGGCCAGCTCCACGCCGGTGGCGCCGCCGCCGACCACCACGAAATTGAGCCAGGCCTGGCGCCGCGCCGGCTCGTCCTCGCGCTCGGCATGCTCGAAGGCGAGCAGCACGCGGCGGCGGATGGCGAAGGCGTCGTCCAGCGTCTTCAGGCCCGGCGCGTGGCGGGCCCAGTCGTCATGGCCGAAGTAGGCGTGCGTGGCGCCGGTGGCGACGATCAGATAGTCGTAGTCGAGCGGGCCTTGCGCGAGCAGCACACGCTTATGGGCCAGGTCGATGCCCTGCGCTTCGTCCAGCAGCACGGTGACGTTCCGCTGCTTGCGCAGGATCTGCCGCAGCGGCGCGGCAATGGACGGTGCGGAAAGACCCGCCGTGGCGACCTGGTAAAGCAGGGGCTGGAACAGATGGTGGTTGCGCCGGTCGACCAGGGTGACGCGGAGCGAGGCGTCGTCGAGCCGGTGCGCGGCGGCCATGCCGCCGAAACCGCCGCCGAGGATGACGATGTGCGGCCGGGGGTCGGGCTGTGACATCGGGGGAAGCTCGTTGGGAGAGGGGCGCCGCGTATTTTACCGGGCCGATCCCGCTCAGTACGCGATTGCGGCTGGCCGTTTCCTCAATCTCTCAAAGCTAGAGCCTTCTCCCTCCGGGAGAAGGTGCCGGCAGGCGGATGAGGGTTCGGTCGGAGCGGTGCACATCACTCTTGCGCTCCGCCCGCACCCTCACCCCAACCCCAACCCCTCTCCCGATGGGAGAGGGGCTTCAGGTTCCGGCACGCTCAGTACAGATCCACCGGATCCACATCCAGCGACCAGCGCACCCGCCGCGCCGACGGCAGTGCCGACAAACCACGCGCCCACGGCCGCAGCGCCGCGTGCAGGACCGCGCGGCTGCCCGCCTCGACCAGCAATTGCCCGCGATGGCGCCCCGCGCGCAGCGGCATCGGCGCGGGCATCGGGCCGGCGATGCCCAGTTCCGCCTGCGCGGCCGGTTCCAGCGTGCCGCGTGCTTCGCGCAGGAAGGCGTCCACGTGTTCGCGCTGGTGCGCATCGGCGCGCAGCAGCACCTGGTGCATGTACGGCGGCAGTTGCACTGCCTGGCGTTCGGCCAGCAGTTCCTTCGCCGCGGCGGCGTAGCCCTGCGCCAGCAGCTGGCGTAGCAGCGGGTGTTCCGGGTGGTGGGTCTGCAGGATCACCCGGCCGGGTTTGCTGGCGCGGCCGGCGCGCCCGGCCACCTGCACGATCAGCTGCGCGAGCCGCTCGCTGGCGCGGAAATCCACGCTGTGCAGGCCTTCGTCCACGCCGACGATGGCGACCAGGGTGAGATTGGGCAGGTCGTGGCCCTTGGCCAGCATCTGCGTGCCGACCAGGATCGCCGGGCCGTCGCCGCGCAGGCGCTCGAGCAGTTCGTCGAAGGCGTCGCGGCGGCGCGTGGTCTCGCGGTCGATGCGCAGTACGGGCACATCCGGAAAGCGCGCGCTGAGCGCTTCTTCCAGGCGCTCGGTGCCCTGGCCTTGCGGCTTGAGGTCCGGTGCGCCGCAGGAGGAGCAGTGCTCGGGCAGGCGTGTGTGGTAGTCGCAGTGATGGCAGATCAGCTGGCGCCGGCCCGCGTGCAGGGTGAGCGGGTGTTCGCAGCGCGGGCATTCGGCATGCCAGCCGCACTGATGGCACAGCAGCACCGGCGCGTAGCCGCGGCGGTTGCGGAACACCAGCGCCTGCTCGCCGCGCGCGATGGTGTCGGCCACCGCGCTCAGCAGGGTGGGCGACAGGCCGTGCTCCAGCCGCTGCGCGCGCATGTCCACGATCTGCACCTGCGGCGGGCGGATCGCGCCGGGCCGCGCGCGCAGATGCAGGGCGCGGTAGCGGCCGGCGTCCACGTTGGCCAGCGATTCCAGCGAAGGCGTGGCCGAACCCAGCAGCACCGGCACGCCCAGCGCGCGGCCGCGCAGCAGGGCCAGGTCGCG
Source organism: Dyella sp. SG609 (assembly GCF_012275375.1). Taxonomy (GTDB): domain Bacteria; phylum Pseudomonadota; class Gammaproteobacteria; order Xanthomonadales; family Rhodanobacteraceae; genus Dyella_D; species Dyella_D marensis. Next base: position 41,494 of record NZ_JAAZQJ010000012.1, read on the forward strand.
CGCGTGGTAGCGGAAGCCTTCCTGCTGCTTGTAGGCGCCGTCGTGTTCCTCGTCGACCACGATCAGCCCGGCGCGCGGCAGCGGCGTGAACACCGCCGAGCGCGTGCCCAGGATCACCCGCGCCTCGCCGTCGCGCGCGCGCAGCCAGGCGCGCGCGCGGTCGCCTTCGGCGAGGTTGGAATGCAGCACTTCCACCGGCACGCCCAGGCGTTCGCGCACGCGGCGCACGGTCTGCGGGGCCAGGCCGATTTCCGGCACCAGCAGCAGGGCCTGCTTGCCCTGCGCGATCACCTGTTCGATCAGCGCCAGGTACACCTCGGTCTTGCCGCTGCCGGTGACGCCGTCGAGCAGGAAGGGCTGGAAGCGGCCCAGTTCCGCGCTTACCGCCTCCACCGCGGCCTGCTGTTCGGGACTGAGCGCCGGCGGCGCGACGGCGGGCTGCGGCGCGGTATCGGCTGCGCGGCGCACGCGTTCGATCAGGCCCGCGGTGGCGAGCCGGCGCGCGGCCTCGCGCCAGTCCGGCAGGCGTTCGTGCAGTTCGCCGGCGCCGAGCGGCGCGGCGGCCAGGGTTTCCAGCAGGCGCCGGCTGCCGCCCTTGCGGCTGCCGGCATCCAGCGCGCTGCGGCCGGCGACGGTCAGCGCCCAGACTTCTTCATGCGTGTCGGGCAGCGGCTTGTCTTCGCGCAGCGCCAGCGGCAAGGCGTTGGCGTAGGCCTCGCCGGGCGCGCCCAGCCAGTAGTCGGCGGCCCAGGCCAGGGTCTTCATCAGTTCCGCGTCGAGCAGCGGAGTTTCGTCCAGCAGCCGCAGCACGCGTTTCAGGCGCGCGCCGCCCAGGGTGGATTCGACATCCGTTTCCACCACCACGCCCACCGCCTTGCCGCGCCCGAACGGCACCAGCACCCGGCTGCCCGCCTGCGCCTCGCCGGCCGCCGGCGGCAGGTAGTCGAACAGGGTGGGCAGGGGCACCGGCAGGGCGACGCGCAGGACGGAGGGCATGGCGATCCTCAGGGCGGGCCAGTGTAACGGCCGTGCGCCATCGACGTAGGTTGGGGTGAGCCGCAGGCGAACCCCAACGTGGCGCGGCGCATGAAGGTGCCGGTGTCGGGGGTCGCCTGCGGCTCACCCCAACCTGCGCCTTCGTTTTCGGCCCCCTGCTGGCCCCCCGTCGAGAAGTCCCCCCTAAGTAGCTCTGTGAAGGGGAAAATCTGGCTTATCCACAAGAGCTGTGGATAAGTCTGTGGATGCGCCGGGGAAGGGTGCCCTCAAAGCCAGAAAAATCGGACTTTGCGACGTGCTGTCGAACTTTTAGCCAACTTGTAATGCAGTGTATATTCAATGACTTACAGGGGCCGCTCGGCTGGTGTTCATCCAATTGACATAGCCGTGGTCAATCTATTGACAGTCCTGTGATGCTGTGCAAAACCCTCGCTGGCGCGATTCTGGCAGGGCTCGATGCGTCGGCCACTGCCCGGTTTCGCTGTGATGTGCATCACAAAATACCCGCCTATTGCTTCAGTGCACCGCGCCCATCATCAAGGCGCTTACCAGGGCGAATCCGAGCAACCAGGTGTAACACCAGCCGATCACCAGGTACTTCAGCACGGTCATGAACCAGCCCTGCCGGTAGACCCGTTTCTGCATCAGCAGCAGGTACACCGGCGCCCATATCGCCAGGGCGAATTCCACCCAGCCCAGCACGCTGCCGGCCCAGGCCGCATGCGGCGCGATCCAGGACTTGAGCAGCGCCAGCAGCACCCACAGCAGCACCGTGGCGAACAGGAAGGCGTGGCTGTGCAGCGCCACGATCAGGTGCTCCATATAGAGCCGGCGCTTGAACAGGTAGAACAGCTTCAGCAGCAGGGCGAAGGCCGGCATCAGCACGAACATGGTCTGCGGCAGGGCGCCGAAGATGCCGGCCTTGAAGCGCTCGGCGGCCTGTTCGTGCACTTCCGGGTCGGAACTCTTCCAGCCCCGGATATTGGCGCGCAGGTTGGCGGCGGCGTGGGCCAGCCGCGCATTCATGAATTCGGGCAGCCAGGAGACGCGGGTGTTGGCCGGCTTGTCCAGCCAGTCTTCCGCTTCCACGTCGTCGTCCTTGGCGACGCGGTGCCCGGCGCTGGAAGCGACGGCCGGCGCTGAGGACGCCGCCGCCGGTGCCTTGGCCGATGCCCCCGAGGCCGGCGCCGCCGCCCCATCGATGGTGGCGATGCGCCGCTCGGCCTGCTTGCGCAGTTCCTTCTCGGCCTTGACCAGGCCGGCGTCGGCGCCGGGCACGTTGGCCACCGTCGCGCGGGCCTGCTGCAGGTTGGCCAACTGCTCGTCCAGAGCGTGGCGGACCTCGTCCGAGGTCTTCAGGTCGTCGAACTGGCGCCGGTCCACGTGCACGCCGGGCGCGAAATCCTTGCCGCGCGTCACCAGCGCGTCGACCGCGATATGGGTCAGGAAAAACGCCAGCAGGCACAGCACGAACATCAGCCGGAACGGCGGCACGTAGCGCTGGCGGCGCCCGGAGAAATATTCCAGGGTGAGGAAGCCCGGCCTGGTCATCAGCGGCGGCAAGGTGTGCAGCACGCGGCCGTCCACGTGGAGGAAGGTCTCCAGCGTGTCCTCGAACATGTGGTGCACCGGCTTGAGCACGGTGTGGATCGACTGCCCGCAGTGGTGGCAGAACTCGCCCTGCATGGCTGCCGTGCAATTGGCGCAATGCACGCCGTCGTACGAGACGATGTCTTTCCCGCTCACCTTGACCTCTCCCCTTGCAAGCGGGCGATCTTGGCATAAGAGCTTGACCGATAGCATCGCGCGGCCGCCCTCGCTCGTCATCCCGGCGCAGGCCGGGATCCAGTGGCGACAAGCTACGTACGGGCGAGGGCGTCGAAAGGCATGGCTCTTGAGCGTTACCGCGAAAACCCGACGGTATCGCCACTGGATCCCGGCCTGCGCCGGGATGACGGATCATGCGCCGGGATGAGGGACCAAGAGCCTGTAGAATGCCCGGCCCTGGAGTCCCGCCTATGTTTCTTTCCCCTTCCGATCGCGCCCGCGTGGCGCACGAGGTCGGCGCCACCGTCTCGCTCGCGGCACCCCTGATCCTGGCCCAGCTGGCCGCGGTGGGCACCAATGTGGTCGATGCCATGCTGGCCGGCCATTACTGCGCGCACGTGCTCGGCGCGGTCGCCGTCGGCGCCAGCATCTGGGCGCTGGCCATCGTCAGCGGCATCGGCATGATGATGGCGGTGCCGCCTTCGGTGTCGCAGCTGGACGGCGCCGGCCGCCGCGGCGAAGTCGGCGCGGTGTTCCGCCAGGCGCTGTGGCTGGCGCTGGGCATGGGCGTGCTGCTGTGGTTCTTCGTGCGCCATGCCGGTCCGCTGATCGACCTGATCGGCGTGGACCCGGGCCTGCGCAACGACGTGGTGGCCTTCCTGCATGCGATCAGCTGGGGTGCGCCCGCGCTCACCTGCTACTTCGCGCTGCGGGGTCTTTCCGAAGGCCTGTCGATGACCCTGCCGTCGATGTTCTTCGCCCTGGCCGGCCTGTGCGTGCTGGCGCCGCTGGGCTATGTGCTGATGTTCGGCAAGTTCGGCCTGGCGCCGCAGGGCGCGCGCGGCTGCGGCATCGCCACGGCCCTGGTGCTGTGGATGGAGATGCTGGGTTTCGCGCTGTACATCGCGCGCCACGGCAACTACCGCGGCCTGAACCTGGGCGAGCGCTTCGACCTGCCCGACCTCAGGCGCATCCGCGAGCTGCTGTCGATAGGCCTGCCGATGGCGATCACCTTGCTGGCCGAGGGCGGCCTGTTCGTGGCGGTGGCGCTGGCCCTGGGCACGCTGGGCGAAACCGTGGTGGCCAGCCACCAGGTGGCGCTGAACATCGCCTCGGTGTTCTTCATGATCCCGCTGGGCCTGGCCATGGCGATCACCGTGCGCGTGGGCAATGCGGTGGGCCGCGGCGACGCCGAGGGCGTGCGCTACGCCGGCTTCTGCGGCATCGGCCTGGCCGTGCTCACCCAGGTGGTCTCGGCCAGCCTGATGCTGGGCCTGCCGCACCTGATCGCCGCGCTGTACACCCGCGATGCGGCGGTGATCGCGCTGGCTACCCAGCTGATCGTGCTGGCCGGCGTGTTCCAGTTCTCCGACGGCATCCAGGTCGCCTCCAACGGCGCGCTGCGCGGCCTGAAGGACACCCGCTGGCCGATGGCGATGACGCTGTTCGCCTACTGGGTGATCGGCATGCCGTTCGGCTGGTGGCTGGCGTTCCGCCAGGGGCTGGGCGCGCGCGGCATGTGGATGGGGCTGGTGGCCGGGCTGAGCGTGGCGGCCATCCTCCTGTTCACCCGCTTCTGGCGCAATTCCCGGACCGAGCGCTGGCGCCGCACGACCCAAACTTCTCCCACATGACCTGTAAAGCCCGAGCGGTTACGCTGCCGCCGTCTTGTCGAGGAAAGTAAGCATGGCGGAGCGCGGCACCAACGGTTTCTGGGCATTCCTGCGCGTGTTCGGGCGCGGAATCAACGTGGTCAGGCTGGTCATCATCAACCTGATCTTCTTCGTCTTCCTCGGCTTTTTCCTGCTGCTGATGCTCGGCTTCTGGGCCGGCAGCCACGGCGAGCGCGGCGTGCAGAACGACAGCGTGCTGGTGCTGAAGCCGCAGGGCGAGTTGGTCGAACAGTTCAGCATCGAGCCGCTGGAGCGCGCGCTGCAGGGCCTGTCCGGCAATGCGCCCAAGCAGGTGCAGGTGCGCGACCTGGTGTCGGCCATCGACGCGGCGTCCAGCGACAGCCGCATCACCCGCATCCTGCTGCAGCCGCAGGAACTGCACGCCGGCGGCTTCGCCGCGCTGCGCGAGGTGGCCGCGGCGCTGGACCGCTTCCGCGCCGCCGGCAAGCCGGTGATCGTGTGGGCCTCCAGCATGGACCAGGGCCAGTACTACCTGGCCGCGCATGCCGACCGCGTGCTGCTCGACCCGATGGGCGGCGTGGTGCTGACGGGGCTGGCCAACTACCGCCTGTTCTACAAGGACCTGCTCGACCGCCTGGGCGTGGACGTGCACCTGTTCCGCGTCGGCCAGTTCAAGAGCGCGGCCGAGCCGTACGTCCTGGACCACGCCTCGCCGGAGTCGAAGGAAGCCGATGCGTTCTGGATGGGCGGCCTGTGGGACCGCTACATCGACGAAGTGGCCAAGCTGCGCAAGATCGAGCCGTCCGCGCTGCGCGCCGCCATCGACGGCCTGCCCGACGCGATCGCCGGTACCAAGGGCGACCTCGGCCAGCTGGCCTTCAACGAACACCTGGTCGACGGCCTCGCCACCCGCGACGACCTGGAAAACATGATGCGCAAGGAAGGCGTGCCGGCCGGCGGCAAGGGCGAGGGCTTCCGCCAGGTCGACCTGCGCCGCTACCTGGCCGGCGTGTCGCCGGGCCGCGTGCTGGAACCGGGCGTGGCGGTGGTGGTGGCCGAGGGCGAGATCGTCGGCGGCAAGCAGCCGCAGGGCAGCATCGGCGGCGAATCCACCGCGCAGCTGATCCGCGCCGCGCGCGAGGACCGCCGCACCAAGGCGCTGGTGCTGCGGGTGAACTCGCCGGGCGGCGAGGTGTACGCGGCCGAGCTGATCCGCCGCGAAGTCGCGCTGACCAAGGAAGCCGGCATTCCGGTGGTGGTGTCGATGGGCAACGTGGCGGCCAGCGGCGGCTACTGGATCTCGATGAATGCGGACCGCATCTTCGCCGAGCCCAATACGATCACCGGTTCGATCGGCATCTTCGGCATGTATTTCACCGTGCCCGGCACGCTGGACAAGCTCGGCGTGAAGACCGACGGCGTGGGCACCGGCCCGCTGGCCGGCGCGTTCAACATCACCCGCCCGCTGGATCCGAAGGTGGGCACCCTGATCCAGGCCATCATCGACAAGGGCTACCGCGATTTCGTCGGCGGCGTGGCGCAGGCGCGCGGCAAGCCGTACGACGCCATCGACACCATCGCGCAAGGCCGCGTGTGGACCGGCCAGCAGGCGCTGGACCGCGGCCTGGTCGACCAGCTCGGCGGCCTGCGCGAAGCGGTGGCCGATGCGGCCCAGCGCGCCAAGCTGGGCAAGAACCCGTCGGTGCGCTACGTGGAGGCGCCGCTGGGCACCGTCGAGCAGTTCATGGTCAACCTCAACGACAGCTCGGCCACCGTCGCGCTGCGCGCCTACGGCGTGCATCTGCCGGAGTGGGTGGCGCAGCTGCCCGCGATGGCGCCGGAACTGAAGCTGCTGAAGAACGCGCAGTCGGGCAAGCCGAACGTGTATGCGTATTGCTTCTGCGAGCCGCGCTGAAGCGGGCGCAGCAGCTTGAACGAAACGGCGGCCCTCGGGCCGCCGTTTTTTTATGCCGGCACGGCGCTGTAATAGTCGCCGTCGCGTCCCACCCGCACGCGCATGCCGAAGGCATCGCTCAGTGCATCATCGGTGAGCACCTGCGCCTTGTCGCCATGGCGCAGCGCCTTGCCTTCGAGCAGCAGCAGCACGCGGCCGATCTCCGGCACGATCTCTTCGATGTGATGGGTGACCAGCAGCAAGGTGGTGCCGCCGCGCGCGAGCGTGCGCAGGCTTTCCAGGAAGTGGCGGCGGGTGGCCAGGTCCAGGCCGGCGCTGGGTTCGTCCAGCAGCAGGGCGCGCGGACGGTGCACCAGGGCGCGCGCGATCAGCACGCGGCGCGCCTCGCCGGTGGACAGCGTGGCCATGTCGCGGCCGATCAGATGCGCTATGCCCATCTGCGCCAGCGCCGCGTGCGCGCGCTCGCGCATGGCCGGCGTGGGGCGATGGCCGGGGCCGAGGCCGCGCGCGGCGTAGAAGCCCGACACCACCGCGTCGAACACTTCCAGCGGCGTGTCGGTGGTGTAGTCCAGCTGCAGCGCCGGCGACACGATGCCGAGCAGGCTGCGCAGCTCGGCCACGTGCCAGCGCTCGCGGCCGAACACGCGCACGCTGGGCTGGCCGTCGTCACGTGCCAGCGGGTACAGCTGGCGCGTCACCAGCTTCACCAGGGTGGACTTGCCCGAACCGTTGGCGCCGAGGATGGCGGTGTGTTCGCCGGCGGCGACGCGCAGGCTCAGCGCTTCCAGGATCAGCCGCTCGCCGCGCAATACGCTGGCGCGGTCCAGTTCCAGCACGGGTGCATCGGCGGCGATCGCGGGTGCGGCGTATCCGGCTGCAGTGGATTCGTGCGCCATGCGTTTACTGTTCCGCCGCGTCGGCTTGCTTGCGCTGCTGCTCGGCCTGCTGGTCGACCACTTTCTGCACGTCCTTGGCCTTCTGTTCCTGCTTCTTCAGGTCGTCGAACGGCGTGGCGACGCGCGGCGCGGGCGTGGCTTCGGCCTTGGGCGCGGGCGGCTTGCCGGAGCAGGCACAGAGAGCGAGCAGGCTGAGCGGGAGGATGAGCCGAGCTTTCATGGTGGATGCTCCACGGGGGCCGGCCCCGAGTGTCCCGCGCATGCCGTGGCGCGGCAACCTCGGGCTGGTCCCCGCGTGACCCAGGTTTTAAGCTCGCCGCATGAACAACCGCATCGACGCCTGGCAGCTGCAAGGCCATACCGCATTGATCACGGGCGCCAGCAAGGGCATCGGCTACGCCGCCGCGCGCGAGCTGGCGGGGCTGGGCGCCAACCTGCTGCTGGTGGCGCGCGACGACGATTACCTGGAACAGGTGCGCGTCGAACTGGCCGACGATTTCGAGCAGATCGAGGTGCTGTCCTTCGCCGCCGACCTCAGCGTGCAGGAGGAGCGGCTGGCGGTGTTCGACTGGATCGCGGATCTGGGCGCGCCGCTGTCGCTGCTGGTCAACAACGCCGGCGGCAATGCCCCGGCCGCGGCGCTGGAATACAGCGAGCGCGATTACCGCGCGATCTTCGAACTGAACCTGTTCTCCGCCTTCGAGATGTGCCGCCTCGCGCATCCGCAGCTGGTGCAGCATGCGAATGCGGCGATCGTGAACGTCGGTTCGGTTTCCGGCATCACCCACGTGCGCACCGGCGCGGCGTACGGCATGAGCAAGGCCGCGCTGCACCAGCTCACCCGCAACCTCGCCGCCGAGTGGGCCACCGACGGCATCCGCGTCAATGCGGTGGCGCCCTGGTATATCCGCACGCAGCGCTCGGAGCCGGCGCTGGCCGACGACGATTATCTCGACGAAGTGCTCGACCACACCCCGCTGCGCCGTATCGGCGAGCCGGAGGAAGTGGCCGCGGCGATCGCCTTCCTGTGCCTGCCGGCCGCCAGCTACGTCACGGGGCAGGTGCTGGCGGTGGATGGCGGGTTTCTCAACTACGGGTTCTGAGTTTTCTGCTCGTCATCCCGGCGCAGGCCGGGATCCAGTAGCGGTATCGCTCGGTTTTCGCGAAAGCCCTTCAAGCGCCGTCACGAAAATCACGCGCTTTCGCCACTGGATCCCGGCCTGCGCCGGGATGACGAACATGGGTCAGCGGCAATTCGCCAGCTGCCCCCGCAGCTCCTCGTCGCGCCGTTCCAGCGGCGGCCGGTCGCTCTTGAAGGCGCGGCGCAGCTTGCGCGCGTTGTCCTCGTAGTCGTCCTGCAGGGCGTGGCAGGTTTCGTTGAAGGTCATCGGGCGGCACTGGTCCTGCACCCAGACGTAGTTGTCCGACACCAGCCCCGCGGTGACCTTGCCGCGGTTGAGCTCCGGCGCCGAGGCGCCGCCGGCCCCGCCGCGGGCGAGCGGCGTCTGCACCATGCCGACCATGCCGAACGGGGCGAGATAAGGCTGGGGATCGCCGTTGCGGCTGATATAGAACTTGCCGTCGGTGGCGCGCGTGCAGGCGTACAGGCCGGGCAGGGGCGCGGACGGTGGCGGCGGGGCGGGCGAGGGTGGTGGCGGGCTGCTGTCGCGGTCGTCGCTGACGGGCTGCGGCGGCGGTGCCGGCGCGGCCGGCGTGGGGTCGGCCAGCGGCACGATGTCCTGCCGCTGCGCGCGGGGGCAGGGGCGGTCCTGGAAGGTCACCCGGCCGTCGGCGCCGGTGCACTTGTACACGGTGGCCGCGCCGGCCGGCAGGGCGGCCAGCGGCGACAGCATCAGCAGGAGCAGGACAGGTCGGCGCATCGGCAGGATTCTATGCGCGCCGGCGGCGGGCGGCTCAGAACTCCGCCTCATGTTCCTCGGCGGCGAAGCCCAGAGTGATGGCGCCTTCGCCGACGTTGACCATGCCGGTGATGCTCATCGGCGCCTCCATCAGCGCCACGCCGTGGTCGGCGCAGGCCGCGCGCAGGCCGGCATAGCCGGGCAGGCCGTCCAGCTCGGCCAGGTCGCCGCCGTAGCTGACGCACATGGCCGGCACCAGCAGGCCGGCGCGCACCCGCTGCACGGCGTAGCCGAACAGGGTCTGCGCACCGTGCTCGAAGCCGCGCACCTTGCCGGCCGGGCCGGTCTCGCCGCGGAAGCAGCGCAGCAGCGGCTTGATGTCCAGCGCCGAGCCCAGCACCGCGCTGAACAGGCCGACGCTGCGGTCGCCCTTCTTCTTGGCGCGCGCGCGCAGGTAGTACAGGTCGCGCGGCAGCATGTAGCCGTAGGAGTGGTTGGCGATAAAGGTGGCGCGCTCGCGGATCGCCGGCGGCGTCTCGCCGGCGCGGACCAGGCGGGCGGCTTCCAGGATGGCCGGCGCGGTGCCGGCGAACAGGTTGCGGGTGTCGATCACGCGCATCAGGAACTGGCCGGACAGCCCGCCCTGCTCGCGCGCCGCGCGGTAGTGCTTGAGCACCGCGAAGCTGGCCTTGTTGACGTGGTCGTTGATCGGGCTGCGGGTGGAGGTGACGGTAAGGCAGAACACGCAGTCCCGCTCCAGCACCAGTTTCTCCAGGAACAGCTTCTGCACCTCTTCCACCGAGCAGGGCTCGGTCTCGGCCGAATGGCTGCGGTCGCCCAGCTTGCGGTCGATGAAGCGGCGCACCTCGGCGGGATCGCGGTTGTCCAGGAAGGTCTCGTCGTCGACCCGCACGGTGATCGGCATCACCGTGACGCCGTGTTCCTCCAGGAAGCCCTGCGAAACGTCGCAGGACGCATCGATGGCCAGGCCCATGCGCATCTTGTCACCCCCTAGTCCGGCTGCGGCGGGAACATAACATGGGTGAAGTCCATCACAGAACGGATCGCGGCCATGCGGCACTGCGCCATGCGGAAGCCAGCCCGCCGTTCCGGCTAGAATGGCGCGGATCATTCGGCCTATCGCCGGCGTGGCGTCGCCGGTAACGCGGTGCGGGAGGCTCCCGCGCCCATCGACCTGCCAAAGGGTCCCATGAAAGACAAACAGGAAATCGTCTCCAACTGGCTGCCGCGCTATACCGGCACGCCGCTGGAGCAGTTCGGCGAGTACGTGCTGCTCACCAATTTCGGCCATTACGTGGATCTGTTCGCCGAATGGCATGGCGTGGAAGTGCACGGGCGCGACCGCCCCATGCCCAATGCCACCGCCGACGGCATCACCCTGATCAACTTCGGCATGGGCAGCCCCAATGCCGCCACCGTGATGGACCTGCTCAGCGCGGTGTCGCCCAAGGCGGCGCTGTTCCTGGGCAAGTGCGGCGGCCTGAAGAGGAAGAACGCGATCGGCGACCTGGTGCTGCCGATCGCCGCGATCCGCGGCGAGGGCACCTCCAACGACTACCTGCCGCCGGAAGTGCCGGCGCTGCCGGCGTTCCAGCTGCAGCGCGGCGTGTCCACCATGATCCGCGACCTCGGCTACGACTACTGGACCGGCACGGTGTACACCACCAACCGCCGCGTGTGGGAGCACGACGAGCAGTTCAAGGACTACCTGCGCCGTACCCGCTGCATGGCGGTGGACATGGAAACCGCCACCATCTTCGCGGCGGGCTTCCACAACCAGATCCCCTGCGGCGCGCTGCTGCTGGTGTCGGACCAGCCGATGATTCCGGAAGGGGTGAAGACCGAAGCCAGCGACCGCAGCGTGACGGCGCAGTTCGTCGAGCGCCATATCCGCATCGGCATCGAGGCGCTCAAGCTGGTGCGCCGCAACGGCCGCAGCGTGAAGCACCTGCGCTTCGAGGAAAACGTCGAGTGAAGCGATGGCCGGCGCTGCGCGCGTGCCGGCCATCCATAAAAAAAGGGCCGCTGCGAGCGGCCCTACCGGGGTGATCCAACATTATCGGCGTGCGGCACCGTCCTGGTGCCGCACGCGCTTTGTAGTGAATGCTCGGTGCTGGACTGGCGACGGACGTTCGCGCCATCGGCGATGGCGCGAACGCATCGGTGGATCGGTTTCCTTTGCATCGGACGCCATGCCGCAAAGCTGCGTGGCGGGTATGTATTGCCCGGCCGCAGCGTAAAACGGCGCTCGAATATCCGGTTCGTATTTTTTATGCAATGCGCGGCGGCGGCTGTCAAGCGCGATTAATTGACGCAAATAAACGCGACTTTGCTAATGCGCAATGGCCGGATAAATAAGTCTGTAAATGTGTTGCGATGTGTTGCGCTTAATCTAGGAATTATTCCTAGGCGCATCGCACGTTCGCAAAGAAATCGCGCGCGGCGTCATTTCTTTGCGAATACCTGCGTGGCCGCGTTCGCGCCTATTTACCGCTGCTTTCATGCATTCCGCCGCGAGCGCGCCGGCGCGCTCGCGCTCCGGCGCAATTTCTGGTGTTAAGCGCGCAATAAATCATTGTTGACGTGTCGTTATTCGCCCGATTAGGGTGATTCGAATCGCGCTGCCAGGGTCCGGTTGCGGCGTCATTGCAGCAAGGCTGCAGCGCGGTCGCTCCAATGAAAGGGTGGGAGCTTGTTGGCCATTTATTCGGAACGCCATTGCCATCGGGTAATGGCGGTGGGGATTTTTTTCCTTGATTAACTCAATTGGCGGTCTTTTCTCTGCTCGGGGGAGTAACGCATGACCAATCCGTATAGCCGGCCGGCTTCCGGCCACGTTTCCACGCGCCGCACCGCGCTGGCGCTCGCCATCGCGGCCAGCTGCGCCATCGCGGGCCAGCTGCACGCGCAGTCCTCCACCGGCTCGATCTTCGGCAACGCGCCCGTGGCATCGGGCGAGACGGTGGTGATCCAGAGCGACGGCGGCGTTACCCGCGAAGTGCCGGTGGACGCCAGCGGCCGCTACTCGGCGACCAAGCTGCCGCTGGGCACTTACAAGGTAAGCCTGAAGAAGGACGGCGCGGTGGTCGAGACGCGCGACAACATCAGCCTGACCGTCGGCGGCGGCACCCAGGTGATGTTCGCCGGCGCGTCCGAGGCGAATGCGACCAACCTCGGCAGCGTCACAGTGGTGGGCAATGCGCTGCCGGCCATCGACGTGAGCCAGATGGACTCGCGCACGGTGATCACCGCCGAGCAGCTGTCCAAGCTGCCGATCGCGCGCAGCGCGGAGTCGGTGGCGATCCTGGCGCCGGGCGTCAACGCCGGCAGCAGCTACTTCACCAGCCCGACCGGCCAGGTCCTGGTCACGTTCGGCGGTTCGTCGGTGGCGGAGAACGCTTATTACATCAACGGTTTCAACACCAGCGACCCGCTGCATAACTTCGGCGGCCTGACCCTGCCCTACGGTGCGATCGACCAGGAGCAGATCATGACCGGCGGCTACGGCGCCGCCTACGGCCGTTCCGATGGCGGCGTGATCAACCAGGTCGGCAAGCGCGGCACCAACGAATGGCATTTCGGAGCGCAGGTGGTGTGGCAGCCGAAGTTCGGCGAGGCCTCGCCGGACAACGGCATGTATCCCACCGGCCCGGCCTTCCTGTCCGGCCCGAACAGCCGCCAGGGCCAGATGTACTGGACGCGGCAGGACAACAAGTCGTGGGAGCACGTCGAGGACGCCTACTTCGGCGGCCCGCTGATCAAGGACAAGCTGTACATCTTCGGCGCGGTCGAAGCCGACCATATCGACAGCGGCGTCAATGTCGCCAACCGTTCGACCAATACCGAGCAGACCTATGGCTACTCGCGGCCGAAGTGGTACGGCAAGCTGGACTGGAACATCACCGACCAGAACATCCTCGAGCTGACCAGCGCGTCCAACAAGAGCATGTTCTCGGGCAACACCTACGCCTATGCGTATACCCAGAGCAGCTCGCCCGGCACGCGCGGCGCCTACCTGGGGCCGGCGACCTATACCAAGGACGGCGCCGACATGTGGGTGGCCAAGTACACCGGCTACATCACCGACAGCATCACGGTGGAAGCGCTGTACGGCAAGATGCGGCAGACCGACTACAGCAACGCCGAAGGCGGCGACGCGGCGTGGATCGGCAACGCCAGCTTCCAGAATCCGGCGCTGCTGCCGCCCGGTTCCAGCGGCATCAACGGCCCGCAGATCAACCAGACCGTGGACGATCCGCGTTCGCACGACAAGACCTCGAACCTGCGCTTCGACGTCAACTACAAGATCGGCAACCACTCGATCACCGCCGGCATCGACAACCTCGAAGTGCAGGCGATCGACATCGGCACCACGCCGTCCGGTCCCGGCTACTACTGGGTCTATGGCCAGGGCGATCCGAACGCACCGATCAGCACCTTGCCCGGCAACGCCGTCGGCGCGCCGGGCGGCAGCGGCTACTACGTGGCCAAGACGATCTACTCCAACTCGGCCAGCGCGCGGGTGAAGCAGCACGCGCAGTTCATCGAGGACGCGTGGCAGATCAACGACCGCATCCTGCTCACCGTCGGCGTGCGCAACGACCAGTTCACCAACTACAACCCCGACGGCGTGCCCTACCTGCGCCTGACCAAGCCGCAGCTGGCGCCGCGCCTGGGCGCGAGCTGGGACGTGTACGGCGATTCCAGCCTGAAGATCTACGCCAACGCCGGCCGCTACTACCTCGACGAGCCGGCCAACGTGGCCATCCGCGGCGCCGCGGGCAGCACCTTCACCTCGCAGTACTTCACCTACACCGGCATCGACCAGGCCACCGGCGCGCCGACGGGTCTCACCCAGATCACCCAGGACCGCTATCCGGGCGTGTCGGCTAACAACGAGTTCGGCATTCCGCCTGACCCCAAGACGGTGACCAGCCGCAACGCCAAGGCCGAATACCAGGACGAATACATCGCCGGCTTCGACAAGACGCTCGATGCGTTCGGCACCAAGTGGGTGTACGGCGCGAAGGGCACCTACCGCGTGCTGCGCAACGACCTGGACGACGTCTGCGACGACACCATCATCCAGGCCTACGCCGTGCAGCAGGGGCTGGATCCGGTGGCGGCGCTGGGCTCGACCGGCTGCTACATCATGAACCCGGGCAAGAGCGCGCAGATCAACGTGTCCGACGGCAACGGCGGCTACAGCATCCTCAATATCCCGTGGTCCGCCTGGGGCATGCCGCCGCTCAAGCGCAAGTACGTGGCCTTGAACACGTACCTGGAGCATCCGTTCGACGGCAAGTGGTACGGCCGCATCGACTACGTGTGGTCGCACAACTTCGGCAACACCGAGGGCTCGGTGCGTTCGGACATCGGCCAGACCGACGTGTCGCAGACCGAAGACTGGGACAACGCCGGCGTGATGACCAACTCCAACGGCTCGCTGGCCAACGACCGCCGCCACCAGCTGAAGATGGTGGGCTACTACCAGATCACTCCGGAGTGGCTGATCGGCGGCAACGTGCAGATCCTGTCCGGCACGCCGAAGACCTGCCTGAGCTTCTTCGGTCCGGAACAGACCGATCCGTACGCCTACGGCGTGGCCTATCACTTCTGCGGCCCCAACGGCACGCCCGCACCGTACGGCTCGACCGGCCGCACGCCGTGGCAGGAAATCGTCAGCCTCAACGGCGAATTCCGTCCGGAGTGGGCAGGCAAGAAGCTGGCGTTCGACGTGATGGTCTACAACATCTTCGACAAGCAGGTGATCACGCAGTACCGCCAGGGCTCAGTCTCCGGCCCCGGCACCCCCAGCGTGAACTGGCAGACGCCGATCTCGTACACCACGCCGCGCTACGTGCGGTTCTCGGTGAGCTACGACTTCTGACGCAAGCGGTGTCGAGGAAAAAGCCCCCGCCTTTTGGCGGGGGCTTTTTTATGCGCGGCTTTCAACAGAGCCGCCATTGCACGTCGATGCGCCACGCATTGTTGGGGTTCGCCTGCGGCTCACCCCAACCTACGCCGGCGAGATTCGACCTTGCGCTCCGCCCGGCCCCTCACCCTGCCCTCTCCCCGGAGGGGAGAGGGGTGAAGTCGTGAGGCAGGCAGGAACGAAGAGCAAAAGCTGGCCTCGGTCATTGAACATCCTCTCGGCAACGGCACGTTGAAGCAGCCGCTACGTAAACGCACTGCCGTTTCGTGTAGACCCAGGTTAATCAGACTACCGCAGCCGCCCACCGCTCCTTCTAGTCGCGTCGCGAGCCTTGGCTCTTAGGCTATTTCTCTTTGGTTACTTTCTCTTTGAGCCAGCAAAGAGAAAGTGACTCGGGCGCCGGCAGGCGTCCGAAATGCCCGCTGCATAAGCGGCCAAGTCGCGACAACCACACCTAGTCGCCACTGGATCCCGGCCTACGCCGAAATGACGAGCACAGCGCCGAAAAAAAGGGACCGCCTCACGGCGGCCCATATGGGGAGATACCAGCTGTTTGTCGGCGCGGGACCCCATCCATGGAGCCCCGCGCACTTTGGAATGCCAGACCCTTACAGCGAGAAGTCGTACCGCGCGCCCAGGCGGACGTAACGCGGATCCTGGAACGAACGCGGGCGGAAGCAGTTGATCGTCGTGTTACCCGACGGATCCTCGCACGTCTCATTGAGCTGCGTGATGCGTTGCTTGCCCAGCAGATTGAACACGTCCGCCGACAGCGTCAGCTTGTGATCGAGGAAGGCCGGCTGCCAGGCCGCGCTCAGGTTGATCGTATAGGTCCACGGCGTGCGGCCGTACGAACCGCGCGGAGCGGGCTTGCCGTTGCACCAGAAGTATGCCGCCTGGTAGCCCACCGGGTCGCCGCCGGCCGATTCCGGGCGCGCGCCGATGCAGCTGATCGGCGTGCCGGAAGTGATGCGGCTGACCGTGGAGAAGCGCCATTCCGGCGTCGGCTGGTACACGCCCAGGATGCGCAGCTGGTGCGTCTGGTCGTTGGCCAGCGGGCCGTTGGTGTTCTCCATCAGCTCCGGCGCGTCCCAGCTTTCGGTGGTGGACACGTCGGCCTGCACGATGTCGGAGTCGAGCTGGCCTTCCGAGTTGCCGTAGCTGCGCGAGAAGGTGTACTCGACCTTGGCGTACCACTTGTCGCTGAACTGGTGCTCGGCGTACATGTCGAGCATGTAGTAGCGGCGCTTGGCCTTCGGCTCGCCGATCTCGCGGGCGCTCAGCGGCACTTCGAAGTACTGGCCGGCGGCGGGCGACAGGATGAAGGTGTTGGCGTTGCCCGGGTTGTACAGCCAGCACTGCGTGCTGTTGGCGATGCCGGCGGCGACCAGCGCGCTGATGCCGTGCGCGTCGCCCCAGGCCTGGATCGGACGGCTGTCGCAGTCGTCGTCGATCAGGTTGCGCAGCACGCGGAACATGGCCTTGGCGCCGACCGTCCAGTTGTTCGGCAGCTGCTTGTCGAAGCCGAGGATGTACTCGTCCTGGTAGTAGGTCTTCAGGTCCTTCACCGACACCGTCTTGGCATCCGGCGGGGTGCCATTGGCGCCGTTGTTGTAGAAGGTCTGCGACCACGGCGCGCCCACGCTCAGGCCCTGCGGCACGCCGGTGACCGGGTCGATGCTGGTGAACGAGTAGTAGGTGGACGGGAAGGTGGACGGACCGGCGCCGCGCACGGCCACGCTGGTGGGCAGGCCGAGGTGGTAGCGGCCGGCGTTGCCGTAGACCTTCAGCGAGCTGTCGCCGTACACGTCCCAGGCGAAGCCCAGGCGCGGATCGAGCTGGTTGCGCTCCTTGGCGTAGGCGTCGCCGACGCCGTTGTAGTTGGTGAACTGCTCGTTGCGCAGGCCCAGGTAGATGTTCCAGCGGTCGGTCAGCTGCCAGTGGTCTTCGATGAACTCCGAACGCTGCGCCGTGCGCGCCGAGGTGCCGGTGCTCAGGCCCGTGCTTTCGGCGTAGTAGCCGTTGGCGAACGAGGCCGGGTTGTACAGGCTCGGGCTCAGGCCCAGGTTGGTCAGGCGCTGGGTGATGGCCTGGCCGGAGCCGAGGTCGAAGTAGCGCCAGGCAGTGCCGGTGACCGGCGCGCTGCCCCAGGTGGCGCGCAGGACGTAGTTGTCCATGCCGCCGCGGAAGTCATGGCTGCCCAGGCGGTATTCGATGTTGAAGCTCCAGCCGCTGGTCTTGTCCTTCGAACCCTCGCGCAGCGTGGTGGCGGCGCCGAACTGGCAGCTGGGCGCCGGATTGGTGGCGGCGATGGCGCGGTTGTCGGTGATCGCCGGGCACGGCGCGCCGCCGGCGCCCGTGATGTTCTGCATGTGGTCGGAGTTGCTCTTGCCGTACATCGCGTTGACCGTCAGGTCGTCGGTGATGTAGCCGGTGTAGTGGCCGATGTAGATGTTGCCGCCCGGCGTGCCGTTGGTCTGGGTGCCGTTGTAGTTCTTGGTGTACTGGTGGCCCTTGTAGCCGGTGTTCTGCAGCGTGGAGTAGTTGTAGCCGTAGATCTGCGAGTCGGTCTGCTCGTCGTCGCCGATCCCGGTGAACTCCAGGATGTGGTTGTCCGTGATGTTCCAGTCGAACTTGGTCAGCCAGCGGGTGATCTTGTTGGTGTCGTTCTGCACGGTCGAGTTGTTCGACTGCGTGCCGTAGGCGACGTCGGTCTGGCGCACCGCATCGGCGGCGCCGAAGAAGAACAGCTTGTCCTTGATCAGCGCGCCGCCGATCGAGCCGGAGTACTGCACTTCGTCGCGGTCGCGCGGCGAGAAGGCGTTGCCGACCTGGTACAGCGTGCCGTTGCGGCGATACACGTTGCGCGGCTGCTGGGCCAGTTCGCTGGGCGACCAGAACGCCTGCACGTCGCCCTTCCACTGGTTGGTGCCGCGCTTGGTCACCACGTTGATCACGCCGCCGGTGGAACGGCCGTATTCGGCGCCGTAGCCGCCGATCAGCACCTGCTCCTGGTCGATCGCGTCGTACGGCAGCTGGCGCGAGCTCACGCCGGTCAGCGGGTTGGTGGCCGAGAAACCGTTGATGTAGTAAGCGTTCTCCGACGCGGACGAACCGCCGAAGGACAGCGCGTTGCCGTAGCCGCGCGCGGCCGGCGTGGTGCCGGGCGCCAGCAGCGCGATCGAGCTGATCGAGGTGCGCGCGATCGGCAGCTTGGCCAGCTGGTCGGCGGTGAGCACGGCGCGCGAGTCCACCGAGGACACGTCGATCGCCGGCAGCGCGTTGCCCACCACCTGCACCGCGCCCAGCGTCTGCGCATTGGCGGCGCTGGCGTTGAAGGACACCTCGGTACCGCTGCTGATCGTGGTCTGCACGTCGTTGCGGCTGTCGAGCACCTTGCCGTCCTTCAGCACCGACACGTTGTACGTGCCGATCGGCAGCGAGGCGGCGCGGTAGCGGCCCTGCGCGTCGGTGGTGAGGTCGCGCTTGAGGCCGGTCTGCGTGCTTTCGATGTGGATGGTTTCTCCCGGCGCGGCCTGGCCGAAGATCACGCCCGTCGCGTTGGACTGGGCAAGCGCGATGCCGCTGCTCGCCAGGCCAAGGCCCAGGGCCAGGGCGAGTACGAGCGGGCGCCGCGGCAGCGTGGAACCACCGTAGCGTTTGGCTTTGCTGGAAGTCATGGTCGAACCTCGGTTGATGATTGTTTTGGTCGCGGACTTGAGCGAGTTCATCGAACCGGAATGCCGCCCACGGCAAAGCCATGCCCGAGGCGGGATGCCCCTGTCATGCCTGCCTTGGTAAGCCGTACTCCCCCGATTCGTCCGGATGTCCCCACATCCGGAGGCCTTTCATGGCGTGCCCCGCCGTGACTTGTGGCCTAGTCCGAAGCTACGAACCACGGATTTGTTATGCAATGGTTATCCGTCGCAGGAAAAAGCGAGCGGAACCTGCGTTGGCCCGTTTTATGCGCCGGGTAATTTTTCGCAGTTCTATCGCAAGAATTTTCGCTAAGGCGGACTTACGCAAGCCAGCGGCAAGAAACGCGAAGGGGCTTGCGGTGGGCGGGGTCGCCCTTGCGTGGCGCCAGGGCTGTGATTTCGCAGCAACTTGCGCCATGAGTGAACGGATCATAAATAAGCGGCGTGTTTTGACCGGTTTTTTCGCGCGCCGGAAACGCCAGCGGGGCCCGTAGGCCCCGCTTTTTACTAGGAATTTTTCCTAGATCGAATCAGTAGCGCGGCACGCTCGGATCGATCTCCGCCGCCCACGCGTCCATGCCGCCCTGCACGTTGTAGACGTTGCTGAAGCCGTGCGCGGCGAAACGCTCGGCCACGCCGCGGCTGGATACGCCGTGGTGGCAGATGAAGGCGATGGCGGTGTCCTTGGGCAGGGCGGCCAGGCTGTCGTAGCCGACCTCGTCCAGCACGCGGGCCTGGGCCAGCGGAGCGGCCTGGGCGCGGCCGTGGGCCGG
This sequence comes from Dyella sp. SG609, assembly GCF_012275375.1. Lineage (GTDB taxonomy): Bacteria > Pseudomonadota > Gammaproteobacteria > Xanthomonadales > Rhodanobacteraceae > Dyella_D > Dyella_D marensis. The sequence goes on from NZ_JAAZQJ010000012.1 coordinate 60,988, forward strand.
GCGCACGTCGACCAGCACCAGGTCGCCGGCGGCCAGGCGCGCCTGCAGCTCCTGCACGGTCAGGCTCTTGATCTCCTGCGCGCCGGGGAACTTGAGGCTCAGGCCCTCGCCCTGCACGGTGGACACCCAGTCGATCACGATGCCCTTGGCGCGCTGGGCGCTGCCCGGGTCGAAGTGCACTTCGATGCCGTTGCTGCTGGACACGATGTCGTGGTCGCCGGCCGGCGCCAGCTGGAAGCCGGCGCTGTGGTCCGGGCCGATCTCCAGGTGCAGGGCCAGGCCCTGCGCATTGGCCGTGCCCTGGCGGATCGCTTCGGCGGCCTTGTCGGTGATGGTGATCTCGGGGGCGCTGCGGTCCGGCGGGGTGGCGCCGAACAGGCTGTGCAGCTCGCCGCTGGTGTACATCTGGCGAATGATGTCGGCGCCGCCGACCAGCTCGCCTTCCACGTACAGCTGCGGGATGGTCGGCCACTCGCCGTAGGCCTTGATGCCTTCGCGGATTTCCGGGTCTTCCAGCACGTTCACCGTGTGGTAGTCGGGCAGCAGCTCGTTGAGGGTGTTGGTGGCCGCGGCGGAGAAGCCGCACATCGGCTGCTGGCGGGTGCCCTTCATGAACAGCACCACGCGGTGGTTCTTGAGCAGGGTTTCGATGCGTTCGCGGGTGGCGCTGTCGAGGGACATCAGGGGGGACTCCGGTAAAGAGGGGCAATGATACGCCCCCTGCATATGCCGGCGCCCCGGGGCGGCTTCAAGCGTAGGTTGGGGTGAGCGCAGCGAACCCCAACGCCGCGATCACGGGGAAGATTTGTTGGGGTTCGCCTTTGGCTCACCCCAACCTACGTTCAGGGCCGACCGGCGAGGACGCGGCCCGCATCCTGCGGCGGCGCGTCCTTATCGCCCCGCGTCCTCGCCGCTCGTCCCTGGCGCAAGCCCCTGCGCTCAGGCCGCCGGGCGCAGCTCCGAGAGATTGCGCCGGTGCCGGGCCAGGGGCGCCAGCGCCAGGCCGGAGGCGGGCGAGGGCAGCACCAGCTCGCGGCTGGCGCGGCCGAGCGCGGCCGGCTGCTCGCTCCAGTGGATCAGCTCCATGGCGCCGGTGTGGTCCTCGACCAGGGCGGTGCAGTGCTCCACCCAGTCGCCGTCGTTGAGGTACAGCACACCGCCCATGTCGCGCACGTGGCCGAAATGGATGTGGCCGCAGATATGCCCGTCGAAGCCGCGCTCGCGCGCATCGGTGGCCACGCGTTCCTCGTAGGCGCGGATATAGGCCAGCGCCTTGCGGATATGCGACTTCACGATGATCGACAGCGGCAGGTAGGGCAGCTCCAGCCGGCGCCGCATGGCATGCACGCGGCGGTTGGTCCAGCAGATGAAGCGGTGCATCACCTCGCCCAGGTGCAGCATCCAGGTGCGACCGATCTGTTCCGGATCGAATTCGTCGCCGTGGCTGACCCGGTAGCGGCGCCCGTCGGCGCCTTCGTGCACGGCATCCAGCGCGATGCGCACGCCGCCGAAGCTCTGCCCGGCCAGGCCGCGCAGCGGGGCGTCGTGGTTGCCGGGGATATAGATCACCTCGATCCCCCGCCGCGCCATGTCCAGCACTTCGGCCAGCACCGCGCCGTGGTCGGCATGCCACCAGATGCGCTTCGAAAGCGCTTCCATGTCGATGATGTCGCCGACGAGATAAAGCTTCTCGCAGCGCAGCTTGCGCAGGAAGTCGAGCAGGTAGGAAGCCTTGCAGTCAGGCGTGCCCAGATGCACGTCGGAGATGAAGGCGCTGCGGCAGTGGAAGGTCGCCATGGCTGTCTCTCCCGGTGGTATCCGGGAGCTCAGTCTGCGCGGGGCAGGTCACCGGCTCGTGGCGGCGCGGTTGCAGCTTTGTTGCGATGCGAAAGGCGTGCTCAGGCCAGCAGGGCGCGCGCGGCCGGCAGCGCGGCTTCGGCCCATAGCGCGTATTGCGCGGCGGAGGGATGCAGGCCGTCGTCGGCGAGCAGGGCGGGGAAGTCGCGCGAGATCGGCGCGATGTCCACGAAGGCCGCGCCCATGGAGCGGGTTTCCGCGACGGCGACGGCGTTGAAGGCGTCCAGCTCCGCAGCGATGCGCGCGGTGTCGCGGCCGCTGTCGCGGGCGAACGGGGTGACGCCCCAGTCCGGAATCGACAGCACCAGCACGTGGCCGGGGCGGCCGCCGGCCAGCGCGATCGCGCGTTCCAGCAGGCGGCGGAATTCACCTCGGTACGCGTCGGCGGAACGGCCGCGGTATTGGTTGTTGACGCCGATCAGCAGGCTGGCCAGGTCGTATGGCGGCGCGAACGCGGCGGTGTCCATCGCCGCCGAGAGTTCGTCGGTGGTCCAGCCGGTGGTGGCGAGGATGATGGGGTCCGCCAGCGCCACGCCCTGCGCGCGCAGGGCGGCGGCCAGGCGCATCGGCCAGCGGCCCTCGGCGGGCACGCCTTCGCCGATGGTGTAGGAATCGCCGAGCGCGAGATAGCTGAGCATGCGGCGGTCAGGCGACCGCGCGCGTCTGCTGTCCCTCGGCCATGCGCGCGAGCACGCGCTCGATGCGCACGAACACCTCGCGCAGCTGTTCCGGCGGCGGCAGCAGGGTCAGGCGCAGATGGCGGCTGGCCGGCACGTTGAAGCTGCTGCCCGGCACCACCAGCACGGATTCTTCTTCCAGCAGGCGCAGGGCGAAGGCATTGTCGTCGAAATGCGGCACGCGGTCGGCGCGCACGCGCGGGAACGCGTACAGCGCGCCGCCGGGGGCGACCAGGTCGAGGAATTCGCTCTGCGCCACGCCTTCCAGGATCATCCGCCGCGCCTCGTGCAGCCGCCCGCCGGGCGAAGTGAGCGCGCCGATGGTCGGCTTGCTCTCCAGCGCCGGGCGCACCGCCCATTGCGCGGTGACGTTCGCGCACAGGCGCAGCGCGGCCAGCAGCTGCAGGGCGTCGCGGTAGTCGTGGGTGCGCGACGGGTCGCCGGAAAGGCTCATCCAGCCCACCCGGTAGCCGCAGGCGCGGTGCACCTTGCTCAAGCCCCCGAAACTGACGCAGGGCACGTCGCCGGCCACCCGGGCGAGCGGCTCGAACTGCGCGCCGTCGTAGAGGATCTCGTCGTAGATCTCGTCGGTGAGCAGCAGCAGGTGATGGCGCTCGGCGATGCGCACGATGCGCTCCAGCAGCTCGCGCGGATACACGGCGCCGGTGGGGTTGTTCGGATTGATCAGCACGATCGCGCGGGTGCGCGCGGTGACTAGGGCCTCGATTTCGTCCGGATCGGGCAGGTGGCCGTTCTCGGCCAGGCAGCGGTAATAGCGCGGCTGGCCGTCGTTGAGGATGGTGGCGGCGCTCCACAGCGGATAGTCCGGGCTGGGCAGCAGCACTTCGTCGCCCGGCTGCAGCAGGGCGCGCAGGCTCAGGTCGATCAGTTCGCTGACGCCGTTGCCGACGAACACGCGCTCCACTTCCACGCCGCGCGCGCCGCGGGCGCGCTGCTGGGCGGCGATGGTCTCGCGGGCTTCTTCCAGGCCCTGCTCGTGGCCATAGGCTTCGCTGTCGCGCAGGTGGGCGGCGATGGCTTCGCGCAGGTGGGGCGGGGTTTCGAAGCCGTAGCGGCCCGGGTTGCCGATATTGAGCTTGATGATCGGCAGGCCGGCGGCCTCCAGTTCACGCGAACGACGGGTAAGGGCGCCGCGGATTTCGTAGCGCACTTCAGCCAGGTGCGCACTGGGTTTGATCGGGGCCAACGTCTTGGATCCTTCGAGTGCTCAGCGCTGTGCGGCGCTTTTGGGGGTGCTTCCGCATGCTAGCAGCGGCCGCGAGGCCGTGCGAGGCGTGCGCTGGCCCGATTCCGGGCGACGTGCGGGCAGGGCATAATCGCCCCTCATGACTCAGGCCGAGACCATCGAACGTCTGCGCAGCGTCGGCTGGCGCGGCGATGCCCTCCCGGAAGGCAATCTCCGGCTGGCCCGGGTGGTGGCGCAGCACCGCGCCGGCTACGAGCTGCACGATGGTGCCTCATTGTTCGGGGCGCAGCCTGCCGGACATTTCCTGAAACGCGGCCTGGATCCCGCCGAACGCCCGTCGGTGGGCGATTTCGTCGAGCTGGAACCGGGCAGCCCGCCGCATATCGTCAAGGTGCTGCCGCGCCGCACCGTGCTGTCGCGCGCCGCGGCCGGGGAGCGCTACGAGCGGCAGATCATCGCCACCAATATCGACTACGTGCTGGTGCTGACCGGCCTGGACGGCGACTTCAACCCCGCGCGCATCGAGCGCTATCTGTCGCTGACCGAGGATTCCGGTGCCCAGCCGGTGGTGCTGCTGAGCAAGCTGGATATCCGCGAGGACGCCGAGGCCCTGGTCGCCAACCTGCGCGCGCGCCTGCCCGCCGGCACGCCGATCCACGCGGTCAACGGCAAGGACCCGGCCAGCGCGGCCGAGCTGGCGCGCTACCTGCAGCCGGGCGACAGCGCGGTGCTGGTCGGTTCCTCCGGCGCGGGCAAATCCACCCTCACCAACACCTTGCTGGGCAGGGAGCGCATGGCCACCGGCGAAGTGCGCTCGCACGACAGCCGCGGCCGCCACACCACCACGCACCGCGCCCTGCTGCAGCTGCCCAGCGGCGGTTGCCTGATCGACACGCCCGGCATGCGCGAGCTGAAGCTCACCGGCGAGGAAAACCTCGACCTGTTCGCCGACATCGACGCCCTGGCCGAACGCTGCCGCTTCGCCGACTGCGGCCACGGCAGCGAACCGGGCTGCGCGGTGCAGGCGGCGCTGGACAACGGCGACCTCTCCGCCGAGCGCTGGCGCAATTACCTCAAGCTGCGCGACGAGCGCGAAGAACAGGCCGCCACGCTGGAGGCGCGCCTGCGCCGGCAGCGCGGCGGACGTCCGCCGACCAAGCCGCACGGGCATCGCGGACGCGACAAAGAATGAAGTACCCCCGGGTCAGGAGCCAGCCATGAACGCCGTCACCGCCACGCTCACGCCCACCCTGCAACGTTACGCCGAGCTGGATCAGCGCCTGCTGGCGGCGGTGAAGGCCATCCGCATCCTGCCCACCGTGGCCTGGCCGGCCACTTTGGAAAACCGCCTGATCGCCGCCTTCACCAAGGGCGATTTCAGCCTGCCGCAGGTCGACTACCCGCGCCCGGACCTGTCCGAGGCGCGCGCCGAGCTGGCCAGGATCGAACGCGAGGCCGGCCACGACGACCCGATGGGCGAATACCTGTGCCGCACCGCCGAGTCCTGGCGCATCGCCGCGGAAATGCTCGAGGCGGTGGGCACGGCCGGCTTCACCGCGCCGTCGATCGTGCTGTACGGCCGCCCGGGCGACCCGATCCCCGGCAGCGACCGCAGCAACCTCGATGCGGCGCGCTACTTCGTGGAGCTGTCGGACGAACTGGGCTCGGACCTGCCCGGCGACGACGACAGCGCCACCATGCAGGCCGACGTGCTGCGCGCCGACCTGGCCGCCACGCTGGACCGGTTCTTCGGCGAAGGCGTCATCAACGTCGAGGTCGACGACGAACTCACCGCCAAGGCCGCGGCCGGCGCCACCCGCATCCGCCTGCGCGGCGGCACGCGCTTCAGCGAGTACGACCGCCACCAGCTGCTGGCCCACGAGGCCTACGTGCATTCGCTGACCGCGCTCAACGGCCGCGCCCAGCCGGTGCTGGCCTCGCTGGCGCGCACCTCGCCGCGTGTGACGGCCACGCAGGAAGGGCTGGCGGTGTTCGCCGAGCTGATGTCCGGCGCGATCGACATCGCGCGGCTCAAGCGCATCAGCCTGCGCATCCTGGCCATCGACATGGCGCTCAACGGCGCCGACTTCGTCGAGGTCTACAAGTATTTTTCCGACTGCGGGCAGAACCCGTTCGACAGCTTCCACTCGGCCCAGCGCGTGTTCCGCGGCGTGCCGCTGGACGGCGGCTCGGCCTTCGCCAAGGACAACGTGTACCTGAGCGGCCTGCTCACCGTGCACACCTTCTTCCGCTGGGCGCTCAAGCAGCGCCGCATGGACATGCTGCGCCACCTGTTCGCCGGCAAGCTGGCGCTGCACGACGTGCTGAGCCTGCAGCCGCATTTCGAATCCGGCGCGATCGTGCCGCCGCGCTGGCTGCCGCCATGGATGCAGCACGTGCACGGCCTGGCCGGCAAGCTGGCGTTCTCGCTGTTCGTCAACCGCATCCATATGGGACGGGTGCAGGCCGAGAGCCTGTCATTGAGCCTCTAACACATTCGGGCTAAGCGTCCGCCACGCGCCATGCGGCGTGGCTTAATGCCGCACATCCGCGCTCGCCATACGCGTACGTTCTTGCGCATTGCGCAAGGGAATCGCACCGGCGCGGTGCTAACATCCCGCGATGTTGCCGCCAGCGGCACTCCTATCCCTCCGCATCTCCAGCGAATCGCGCACCCATGGCACTCCCCGAAGAACTTCGACTCGCCGCCCTCGAATACCACCGCCTGCCGCGCCCCGGCAAAATCAAGGTTTCGGCCACCAAGGCCATGGTCACCCAGCGCGATCTGTCGCTGGCTTATTCGCCCGGTGTGGCCTACGCCTGCGAAGCCATCGTCGAGGACGCCAACGCCGCCAGCGAGATGACCGCGCGCGGCAACCTGGTGGCGGTGATCACCAACGGCACCGCGGTGCTGGGCCTGGGCGACATCGGCCCGCTGGCCGGCAAGCCGGTGATGGAAGGCAAGGGCGTGCTGTTCCAGAAGTTCGCGGGCATCGACGTGTTCGACATCGAGATCGACGAGCGCGACCCGGACAAGCTGGTCGACATCATCGCCAGCCTCGAGCCCACCTTCGGCGGCATCAACCTGGAAGACATCAAGGCGCCGGAGTGCTTCATCGTCGAGCGCAAGCTGCGCGAGCGGATGAAGATCCCGGTATTCCACGATGACCAGCACGGCACCGCGATTATCGTGGGCGCCGCCGTGCTCAACGCGCTGGAAGTGGTGGGCAAGAAGATCGAGGACGTGAAGCTGGCCACCGCCGGCGCCGGCGCGGCCGGCATCGCCTGCCTGGACATGCTGGTGGCGCTGGGCCTCAAGCCTGAGCACATCCTGGCCTACGACCGCGAAGGCGTGCTGTACACCGGCCGCGACCAGATGGACCCGGACAAGCAGCGCTATGCGCGCGACACCAAGGCGCGCACCCTGGCCGAGATCGTCGACGGCGCGGACATCTTCCTGGGCCTGTCCGCCGGCGGCGTGCTCAAGCCCGAGATGGTCGCCACCATGGCGCGCCAGCCGATCATCCTGGCGCTGGCCAATCCGAATCCCGAGATCCTGCCGGAGGACGCCAAGCGCGTGCGGCCGGACTGCATCATCGCGACGGGCCGTTCGGACTATCCGAACCAGGTCAACAACGCGCTGTGCTTCCCCTATATCTTCCGCGGCGCGCTGGACGTCGGCGCCACCGGCATCAACGAGGCGATGAAGACCGCCTGCGTGCGCGCCATCGCCGAGCTGGCCCGCATGGAAGCCGGCGACCTGGCCAGCGCCTACGGCGGCGACGTGCCGACCTTCGGCGAGGAATACCTGATCCCGCGCCCGTTCGACCCGCGCCTGCTGGTGATGCTGGCGCCGGCGGTGGCGCAGGCGGCGATGGATTCGGGCGTGGCCACGCGTCCCATCACCGACATGGACGCCTACAAGGAAAAGCTCGGCCAGTTCATCTACCGCACCGGCCTGCTGATGAAGCCGGTGTACGAGCGCGCCCGCGCCGACCGCCAGCGCGTGGTCTATGCCGAGGGCGAAGAGGAAACCGTGCTGCGCGCCGTGCAGACGGTGATCGACGAGCGCCTGGCCTTCCCGATCCTGATCGGCCGCCCCAGCGTGATCGAGACGCGCATCCAGCGCCTCGGCCTGCGCATGAAGGCCGGCGTCGATTTCGAGCTGACCAATATCGACGACGATCCGCGCTTCAACGAGTACTGGCAGCAGTACCACGCGCTCACCGAACGCCGCGGCGTGTCGCCGGCGGCGGCCAAGAACCTGCTGCGCTCGCGGCCCACGCTCATCGCCGCGCTGATGGTCGAGCGCGGCGAGGCGGACGCGATGATCTGCGGCCTGGTCGGGCGCTTCCACAAGAAGCTCGGCTACCTGCGCAGCGTGTTCGGGCTGGACCCGGGCGTGCAGTGCACCTCGGCCATGACCGGCGTGATCAACGACCAGGGCGCCTGGTTCTTCCTGGACACCCACGTGCAGGTCGACCCCACCGCCGAACAGATCGCCGAGGCCACCCTGCAGGCCAGCTACCGCCTGAAGCTGTTCGGCATCGAGCCGAAGGTGGCGCTGCTGTCGCATTCCAACTACGGCAGCCACGACAACCCCAGCGCGGCGAAGATGCGCAAGGTCTACGAGCTGCTGAAGTCGCGCCTGCCGAAGCTGGAGATGGACGGCGAGATGCAGGCCGACACCGCCTGGGACGAGGGCCTGCGCACGCGCATGTTCCCCAACACCACGCTGACCGGCCGCGCCAACCTGTTCGTGATGCCGAACCTGGACGCCGCCAACATCACCTACAACATGGTGCGGGTGATGACCGACGGCGTGGCGATCGGCCCGATCCTGATGGGTGTGGACAAGCCGGCGCACATCCTGACCCCAGCCTCGACGCCGCGCCGGGTGGTCAATATGACGGCGATTGCGGCGGTGGATGCGCAGATCCGGGCGCAGCAGAAGAGCCGCTGATGCTGTGAGCCCCTCTCCCCGTTTACCAATTTGTGCACGGGGAGAGGGGTTGGGGTGAGGGTACGGCCGGAGCGCAAGAGTGAGGTGCACCGCTCCGGCCGAACCCTCATCCGGCTGCCGCCACCTTCTCCCAGAGGGAGAAGGGTTCCAGCTTCAAGGTTTATCGAGAACCGGCGCTCACCACGCCGGTTCTTTTTGCCATTTCTAAATAAGCCCCAGCCCCCATGCGGCCCCGTATCGACCCCCGTCGAATTGGCGGCCCGACCCCGCCGGAGCTAAACTCGGACGGTTCCCGCATCCCCGATGCACCACCTGCAGCCGCGCCGGTTCCCGGCGTCGCGGAGAGAAGACTCCCCATGGATCAGCTCGACGACATCCTCCACCAGGACCTCGACCCCACCGAAACCCAGGAATGGGTCGATTCGCTCAATGCGGTCATCAACCACGACGGCACCGAGCGCGCGCACTACCTGCTGGAAAAGATGGTCGACTCGACCCGTCGCGCCGGCGGCTACCTGCCGTTCAATCCCACCACCGAATACGTCAACACCATCGCCCCGGCCAACGAGGCGAAGATGAGCGGCGACGCGGCGATCGAGTGGCGCATCCGCACCCTCGTCCGCTGGAACGCCATGGCGATGGTGGTGCGCGCCAACCGCAAGCCGGGCGAACTGGGCGGGCATATCGCCAGCTTCGCGTCCTCGGCCACGCTGTACGACGTGGGCTTCAACCATTTCTGGCGCGCACCCAGCGCCGACCACCCGGGCGACCTGGTGTTCCACCAGGGCCATTCCAGCCCGGGCATCTACGCGCGCTCCTTCCTGGAAGGCCGCATCGGCGAAGACCAGCTCGACCTGTTCCGCATGGAAGTGGCGGGCAAGGGCCGTGGCCTGTCCTCGTACCCGCATCCGTGGCTGATGCCGGATTACTGGCAGGCGCCCACCGTGTCGATGGGCCTGGGTCCGATCCAGGCCATCTACCAGGCGCAGTTCTGGAAGTACCTGGAGCACCGCGGCCTGGTGCCGAAGTCCGACCGGAAGATCTGGTGCTTCATGGGCGACGGCGAGACGGACGAACCCGAGTCGCTCGGCGCCATCTCGCTGGCCGGCCGCGAAGGCCTGGACAACCTGGTGTTCGTGATCAACTGCAACCTGCAGCGCCTGGACGGCCCGGTGCGCGGCAACGGCAAGATCATCCAGGAGCTGGAAGGCGTGTTCCGCGGCGCCGGCTGGAACGCCATCAAGGTGATCTGGGGCAGCTACTGGGATCCGCTCCTGGCGCGCGACAAGGACGGCGTGCTGCAGAAGCTGATGATGGAAACCATCGACGGCGAATACCAGGCCTGCAAGGCCTTCGGCGGCGCGTACACGCGCGAGCATTTCTTCGGCAAGTATCCGCAGACGCGCGAGATGGTCGCCAACCTCAGCGACGACGACATCTGGCGCCTCAACCGCGGCGGCCACGATCCGCACAAGGTCTATGCGGCCTACCACCAGGCGGTGAACACCAAGGGCATGCCCACGGTGATCCTGGCCAAGACGGTGAAGGGCTACGGCATGGGCGCGGCCGGCGAGTCGCAGAACCCCACGCACCAGCAGAAGAAGCTGGACGACGAAGCCGTGCGCCACTTCCGCGACCGCTTCAACATCCCGGTCACCGACGACAAGCTCAAGGACGTGCCGTACTACCACCCCGGCAAGGACTCGCCGGAAGTGCAGTACATGCTGGAGCGCCGCCGCGCGCTGGGCGGCTCGCTGCCGCAGCGCCGCCGCACCTCCGACGTGAAGCTGAAGGCGCCGGAGCTGTCGGCGTTCGAGCAGATCACCAAGGGCACCGGCGAGCGCGAGATCTCCACCACCATGGCCCTGGTGCGCGGCATGAACCTGCTGCTGCGCGACAAGCAGATCGGCGAGCGCATCGTGCCGATCGTGGCCGACGAGGCGCGCACCTTCGGCATGGAAGGCATGTTCCGCCAGATCGGCATCTACGCGCCGTTCGGCCAGAAATACCGCCCGCAGGACGCCGACCAGCTGCTGTACTACCGCGAAGACCAGAAGGGCCAGGTGCTGCAGGAAGGCATCTCCGAGGCCGGCGGCATGGCCGCCTGGATGGCCGCGGCCACCAGCTACAGCATCAGCAACCAGCCGATGCTGCCGTTCTTCATCTACTACTCCATGTTTGGTTTCCAGCGCATCGGCGACCTGGCCTGGGCGGCCGGCGACATGCGCGCGCGCGGCTTCCTGATCGGCGGCACCTCCGGCCGCACCACGCTCAACGGCGAGGGCCTGCAGCACGAGGACGGCCATTCGCACCTGCTGTCCGGCGCGATCCCGAACGTGAAGTCGTACGACCCGACCTTCTCCTACGAAGTGGCGGTGATCATGCAGGACGGTACGCGCCGCATGCTCCAGGAGCAGGAGGACGTGTACTACTACATCACCGTGATGAACGAGAACTACAGCCATCCGGACCTGCCGGCCGGCGTGGAAGAGCACATCATCAAGGGCATGTACCTGTTCAAGGACGCCGGCAAGCCGAAGAAGGGCGAGCCGCGCGTGCAGTTGCTCGGTTCCGGCACCATCCTGCGCGAGGTGATCGCCGCGGCCGAACTGCTGGAGAAGGATTTCGGCGTCACCGCCGACATCTGGTCCGTGCCCAGCTTCAGCGAAGTGCGCCGCGACGGTTTCGACGCCGAGCGCTGGAACCGCCTGCATCCGGAAGCCGAACAGCGCGTGCCGCACGTCACCGCCCTGCTGCAGGGCCGCCAGGGCCCGGCCATCGCCGCCACCGACTACGTGCGCGAGTTCGCCGACCAGATCCGCGCCTTCGTGCCGGACGGCATGCGCTACACCGTGCTGGGCACCGACGGCTTCGGCCGCTCGGACACGCGCGAGCACCTGCGCGGCTTCTTCGAGGTGGACCGCTACTGGATCGCCCAGGCCGCGCTGTCGGCGCTGGCGAAGGAAGGCAAGGTCAATCCGAAGGACGTGGCGCGTGCCATGAAGGAGTACAAGCTGGATCCGGAGAAGCCGAATCCGCTGTACGTCTGATGCGCAAGCGTTGAGAGAAGTAACAAAAAACCCGCCGGAAGGCGGGTTTTTTTATTCTGTCGCGTCACCCGCCGGAAGGCGGTTTTTTTTTATTCTGTCGCGTCACCCGCCGGAAGGCGGGTTTTTTGTTTAGCCGTCTGAACGCCGGGATCAATCGTCGTCGCGGAGCGCCCGGCGCAGCAGCAGGAAGGCGCCGATGGTGCCGGCCACGATCGCCGCGGTCGCCACCGGATGGCGGCTCACCTGGCGGCGCAGGCGGCGGTACTGGTAGTTCGCCTCGTCGGCGATGTCCTCGGCGGCGTGCGAGAGGCGGCGGGCGTAGTCGACCTTGTCGCGGCCGAAGCGGCGGCGCAGGTTGCGGCCGCGCTCGACCAGGTCGTCGGCGTGGCTGCCCGCGACGTCCGCGTAATGGCGTGCGCGGTCGCGCATCTGGTCGCCGATGCCGTTGATGGTGCTCTCGATATCGCGTTGACGGCCCATGGCAGTTCTCCTCCGATGCAGGGTTAAAGACCATGCCAGCGCCATCGTGAGCGGTGCGTAAACAGCGCCGGCAAGGTTCAGCAAAGTGCTTGATTCGCCTTCAGTCCACCATCGAATAAGGGCCGCCGCGCTCCAGCGCGCGGCGATACGCCGGCCTCGCATGGATGCGCTGGAGGAAATCCCACAGGCGCGGATGGCTGGCCGCGGTGAGTCCCGCGCGCGAGGCGGCGGCCTCCACCGGGAAACTCATCTGGATATCGGCCGCGCCGAACTGCTCGCCGCCGAACCAGGGCGCCTTGGCCAGCTCGCCTTCCAGATAGGCCAGGTGGTTCTTGAGCTGCGGATCGACGAACACCCGCTGCACCTTGCCGGCGATGCCGCGCAGCAGCGGCTTGACGAAGAACGGCGCCGGGTTCCTGGGCAGGCGCTGGAACACCAGCTTCAGCAGCAGCGGCGGCATCGCCGAACCTTCGGCGTAGTGCAGCCAGTACGTGCTGCGCAGGCGCTCCGGCGTGCCCGGCGCCGGCAGCAGGCGGCCGTTGCCGTAGCGGTCGGCGAGGTATTCGATGATGGCGCCGGACTCGGCCAGGGTCAGCTCGCCGTCGGTGATCACCGGCGACTTGCCCAGCGGATGGATGCGGCGCAGTTCCGGCGGCGCCAGCAGGGTCTTGGGGTCGCGCTGGTAATGCTTGATCTCGTACGGCAGCTCCAGCTCTTCCAGCAGCCACAGGATGCGCTGCGAGCGGGAGTTGTTGAGATGGTGGACGGTGATCATCGGATTCCCTTCATGGCCGGCGACGTGGCATTACAGCGTATTGGCCGCATGTTCGCCCGCCTCGGCGGGGTCCGGTTCCGCATGCAGCTTCTGGCGCCGGCGCAGGGAGGGGAACATCCACATCCACAGGCCCACCACCACCAGGGTGCCGATGCCGCCGATCAGCGTGGCGTTGACGGCGCCCAGCCAGGCGGCGAGCAGGCCGGATTCGAACTCGCCCAGCTGGTTGGAGGTATTGATGAAGATCGCATTGACCGCGCTCACCCGCCCGCGCATGTCGTCCGGCGTGTCCAGCTGCACCAGCGCGCCGCGGATCACCATGCTGACCATGTCGAACGCGCCCAGCGCGAACAGCGCCACCAGCGAAAGCCACAGCCAGGTGGACACCGCGAACACCAGCGTCGCCACGCCGAAGCCCGCCACCGAGGCGAACATCAGCGTGCCCACGCGCCGCTCCAGGTTGTGCCGCGCCAGCCATACCGACATCAGCAGCGCGCCCACCGCCGGCGCCGCGCGCAGCAGGCCCAGGCCCCAGGGGCCGGTGTGCAGCACGTCCTTGGCGAAGATCGGCAGCAGCGCGGTGGCGCCGCCGAGCAGCACGGCGAACAGGTCCAGCGAGATCACGCCGAGCACGTCCGGCCGCGCGCGGATGAAATGCACCCCGGCGAACAAGGTCTTCAAAGTGGCCGGTTCGCGCTTCGGCTGCGCCTGCTCGTAGCGCAGGCGGCTCATCAGCAGCACCGCGGCCAGATACAGCAGCGCGCACACCACGTACACCACGCCGGGGCCGGCCACATACAGCAGGCCGCCCAGTGCCGGGCCCATGATCATCGCTGCCTGGCCGGCCGAACCGTTCACCGCCATCGCGCGGCCCAGCAGCGCGGGCGGCACCAGCGCCGGCAGCATCGACTGCATCGCCGGAAACTCGAAGGCCTTGGCCACGCCGATCACGAACACCAGGGCCAGGATGCCGGCCTCGTGCGCCGCATGCAGCAGGCTGAGCGCGGCGAGCACGGCGATTGCGAGCAGGTCGACGATCTGCCCCAGCAGCACGATGCGCCGCCGCTCGAACTGGTCGGCCACGTGGCCCGCCGGCAGCGCCAGCACCACGGAAGGAATGAATTGCACGAGGCCGATCAGGCCGAGGTCGAGCGCGCGGCCGGTGATCTCGTAGATCTGCCAGCCCACCGCCACCGAGAGCATCTGGAAACCGAAGCCGGAGGCGATGCGCGCGAACCAGAACTGCACGAAGGCGGGGTGCTGCCACAGGGAGGCGGCGGAGGTCGAGTTCGACATGGGAGTCCTTGCCGGGGATCGCGCATTGTAGTCGCGCTGCCCGGCCCGCTTGACGCCATCGTGCCGCCGATTTGATCCGCGATTGCCCCGCGCGCCGCTACGGTGGGCGCAAGTTCCAACGCGGAGAGCACGCATGGCCCGGTCCGCCGAACATGTCTACACCGATGAACCCACCATCCTGGCCCTGGAAGCGCTGGTGCGCGAACTGCCGACCAACGGCCGCGTACGCCTGGAGCTGACCAATGGCGACCGCTGCGAGGGCGTGATCGTCGAACGCCCCAACGTGCAGCTCTATCTCGACCCCAGCGACCGGCGCGAAGGCATCAACGGCGAGCTGCGCCTGGAGCGCCCGGAGGCGCCGGATTGGCAGCGCCGGGTCTGGCTGGACGAGATCGCGCGGGTGGAGCATCTGGATTCGACGATGGGCAGCGAATGCTGACCACGCCTCGCCGCTGGCGTAGGTTGGGGTGAGCCACAGGCGAACCCCAACATGGCGGGATCGTGCGGGTTTGTTGGGGTTCGCTGCGCTCACCCCAACCTACGCGTGGCGGGTGAATCCGTCCGCGCTCCAGGCTTCGCTGCCCACGCCGTGGTGCACGAAGAACAATCCATCCGGATCGTAGCGACGCTTCGCCGCCGCCAGCCGCGGATAGTTGGAGCCCCAGAAGCGCTGCTGCCAGTCGCGCAGGAAGTAATCGCTCTCCGACACGTAGGAGCCCGCCTCCGGCGCCACCTTCAGCAAGGCCTGCATGGCCTGGTCGATCTTCCGCGACTGCTGGCGCGCCTGGGCCAGCTCGGGCGCGCCGCCGGGCATGCCGGCGAAGGCCGGTTCGCCGCCGCTGGCGCAGATGGCCAGCGCGAAGGCTTCCAGCATGCCGGGGTTGGTCGCGGTGTCGCGGGCGCGTTCGATCGCGTCGGCCGGCGCGCCGGCCAGTCCCTTGTTGAAGTGCAGCGCGTAGTCGAAGTGCTGCGAGGCGGCGAACAGCGCATCGGCCAGCACGTCCTGCCGCCCGGGCTGCAGCAGCGCGGCGGGCATCCAGGCCGACTGGTAGGAGTGGATGAACCAGCCCACCTGGTCGCGGTCGCCGCGCCAGATCATGTGGTGCGCCGGCGCGCCGGGGCGGTCGTCCGGCACGATGTATTCCGGCGCGTGCTTGCGGAAGAACACCGCATCCCAGAAATGCCGGGCGGGCAGGGCGATGGCGTGGACCGGTTCGGCCACGGTGTATTCCGGATGCTCCTTCAGCCAGGCCAGGAAGGGCTCCCAGGTCTGCTGCGCCTGTTCCTGGGTCAGGCCCTGGAACACCATCGAGATCTTCAGCGTGTCGCCGTCGCGGAAGGCCACCTGCTCGCCCCAGTGCGGGTTGAACAGCGCCTCGCGGTAGAACGCCACGAAGCGGCGGATCAGCGCGTGGAACGCTTCGCGCGAAGAGGCCTTGATGCGCCCCATCACGGCGCCGAAGAACTCCGGCAGGTCGAAGGTGCGCAGGGTCAGCCGCGTCACCACGCCCAGGCTGCCGCCGCCACCGCCCTTGATGCCCCAGAACAGTTCCGGATCGTTATAGGCATTGACCACCCGCAGCTTGCCGTCTGCGGTGACGATCTCCGCCTCCAGCAGGTTGCCGGCCGCGCTGCCGAAGCCCTTGGAGAAGCTGCCGAAGCCGCCGCTCTGGACCAGCCCCGCCACGCCCACCGTGGCGCAGCCGCCGCCCTGCACGTAGCGGCGGGCCTGGGTGGTGACCGCGTCATAGGCGTCGATCCACAGCGCGCCGGACTGCACGCTTACCGCCGGCAGCGGCGCGGCGCGGCCGGCGGCGCCCTGCGGCACGAAGGCGTCGTGCAGCTCGATGCGGTTCATGCGGCGGGTCCACACCAGCAGCGAATCCGGCGCCTCGGAGGTGCCCTGGTAGCTGTGGCCGCCACCCTTCACCACCAGGCGCAGGCGGTGCTGGCGGGCGAAGTTCACCGCGGCGGCGACGTCGGCCGCGCTCTCGGCCGCCACGGCATAGGCACTGGGCTGGGAGGTCCAGGCGTCGGCCCAGCCGCTGGTCTGGGTCAGGGCGGGGTCGTCGCCGAGGGCGAACGGGTTGTCCAGCTGCTTCAGCGCCTGCGTGCAGGCGGCGGACGGACATTCGGCGAACGGCGAGCGCGGCTGCAGCAGGCGGCCGCCGACCTGGCGGCGCAGTTCGTCCCATTGAGCTGGAGCCGGCCAGCCGGGCTGGCCGGGGCGGACGCGCTGGAAGGCGAGCGGGCCGGCCAGCACATGGGCCGCCCTGGCGGACGGGAGCGCCCCGGCGCGCAGCGCCAGCGGCAGCAGCGGAAGGGCGAGGGAAGCTTTGAGCAGGTCGCGGCGGTTCATGGGAGTGGCTGGCTCGTGGAAGGCGCGGCGGCGCCGGATGCCACCCATGCTGTGCGGCGGGCGCCAGGCAACCCAGCGCCAGGTGATTGATCGCGGGCTGCAAGGGACGAATGGCGGACCGTGGTGACGAGCCGCCCCGCCCGTAGAATGCCGGCCATGCAAAACCGACCCAGCTTCGACGCCGGCTTCGACTACCGGGATTTCCAGCGCTGGCGCCGGCCGGTGGTGTGCGCGTTCTGGGTGCTGGTCACCCTGCTCAATACGACGTTCAACGCCATCGTCGCGCGGATGGACAACCCGCGCCTGCCGGCCTGGGAACCCTGGACCTGGGAGTGGAGCAGCGGCCTGCTGATCCTGGCCCTGATCCCCGCCGTGCTGGCGGTGGAGCGGCGCTGGCCGTTCCGCCTGGACAGCTGGCGCGCCAGCCTGCCCTGGCACCTGCTGGCCAGCGTGCCGTTCAGCCTGCTCCACGTGGCCGGCATGGTGGCGCTGCGGGGCGTGGTCTACGCGGCAATGGGCCGGCATTACGACTTCGGCAGCTGGTGGCCGAACTTCGGCTACGAATACCTCAAGGACGTCCGCACCTATTTCCTGATCATCGCCCTGGTCAGCCTGGCCCGGCTGTGGCTGATGCGCTGGCAGGGCGAGGCGCGCCTGCTGGCCGAGCCCGACGAAGGCCCGCCGGTGGAACCGGTGGAGCGGCCGGAGCGCTTCCTGGTGCGCAAGCTGGGCAAGGAGTTCCTCGTCAACGCCAGCGAGATCGAATGGCTGCAGGCCTCGGGCAACTACGTGAACCTGCACGTGCGCGGCCGCGACTATCCGCTGCGCAGCACCATGGCCGGCATCGAGGAGCGCCTGGACGCGCGCCGCTTCCTGCGCGTGCACCGCAGCTTTGCGATCAACCTGGACTACCTGGCCGAGATCGAGCCGCTGGACGCTGGCGAGGCGCGCCTGCGCATGCGCGACGGCGCCGTGGTGCCGTGCAGCCGGCGCTACCGCAGCCAGCTGCGCGAGCGCTTCGGCGACGCACCGGCCGGCGCCTGAGCGGTTGCGCCTGGGGGCGCGCCGTTTCACTCTTGGCTTCTTTCCAATTCACGGGTACCGCCGATGAACCTGCCGCGCCTTCGTCCCGCCGTCCTGGCCGCTTCGTTCGTTTTCGCCGGCGTGCTGGCCGGCTGCTCGCCGTCCGGCGGCGACCAGGCCGCCGCGCCGGCGCAGGCGCCGCAGGCCGACGAGTCGGCGCAGAAGCTGGAGACCTACCGCCAGCTGCTGCGCATCCATAACGACGAGATGGCCACCTCGATGGGCAAGGAGATCGTCAGCCGCTACCCCAGCAGCGAGGCCGCCAAGGAAGTGCAGCAGACCCTGCCGGAAGTGGAAAAGCGCTGGAAGGAAAACAGCGAGAAGAACCGCCTGCAGGGCCTGTGGCTGTACCAGGTGTCGCCGATGGCCGGCGGCACGCAGTCCACCGCCACCATCTACAGCAGCCAGCCTTCCGGCAACGACCGCGTGCGGCTGGTGCTGCGCCGGCACACCGAGTGGGGGCAGAACGCGTTCCTGTATGCCGGCGGCGAGCATGGCTTCGTGTGCAAGGGCAACTGCACGCTGAAGGCCGTGGTCGACGGCAAGGACACCGGCATCAAGGCCTTCGCGCCCAGCACCGGCGAGCCGGCGCTGATGATCCGCGACGACAAGGCCTTCATCGCCCTGCTGGAGAAGTCGAAGAAGATGTCGATCGACGTCACCATGCAGGACGGCGAGAAGAAGCTCACCCTGGTGTACGAAGTCGGCGGCTTCGACGCGGACAAGTGGCAGCCGGTGGGCAAGGGCGGCGCCAGGAAGAAATAACGCGAGGTGCACCGCGGAAGGCGCCGCGCGTTCCGATGCGGGTCTCCTTCCACTGGAGGACATGCCATGTTCGCCCACCGTGTTCTGTTCGCCGCCATCGCCGTGCTCGGCATGGCGGCATGTTCCAGCGTGCCGTATGCGCAGCGCATCGGCGCGCGCCAGGCCGCCTACAGGGAAGCCGCGCGCGATCCGGTGCGCAGCTTCCGTTTCTTCGAGCTGTATTCGTGGGAACCGCTGGGCGACAGCCAGCTGGCCATCTATACGCGGCCGAACGAGGCGTACCTGGTGAGCGTGATGGGGCCGTGCCCCGATCTGGAATTCACCGACGCCATCGGCCTCACCTCCAACTTGAACGAAGTGCAGGTGCGCTTCGACAAGGTGCTGACCGGGCGACGCGACATCCCCTGCACCATCGGCGAGATCCGCCCGGTGGACCTGGCCAGGCTCAAGTCGGTGGAGCACGAGCAGCGCAAGATCCAGTCCGCGCAGCGCGCGGCCGCCGCGGCGGACCAGCCTTCGCCATGAACGAGCCGCAGATCTTCTGCCCGCGCTGCGCCTGGCGCCCGCAGGGCGAGGACCGCTGGCAATGCTCGCCGCGCATGGGCGGCTGCGGCACGGTGTGGAACACCTTCTGGACCGCCGGCGTCTGCCCCGGCTGCAGCTATCGCTGGCAGATCACGTTCTGCCCGTCGTGCCGGCAGTTCTCGCCGCATGAGGATTGGTATCACTGGCCGGAGGGCAGTGCGCGGGAGCGCGAGCGGGAGCTGGAAGTGGGGCGCGACTGAGCGCCACCTACTGTCATCCCGGCGTAGGCCGGGATCCAGTAGCGCCAGTAGCCGGTTGTCGAAATAACGCCCAAGTCAGTCTTTGGACGTCCAAGCCATCGTGCCGTCTTTCGCTACTGGATCCCGGCCTGCGCCGGGATGACGCCTGGACGGCGTCAGTTGAGAAACAGCTTCTCCGCAATCTTCGCCAGCGGCTTCTCCACCATGCCCTGCACGCGCGGCGGCAGGTCCAGCGGCTTGAGCAGCATCTTCACCGTCATCTCGGCGGGGATGTTGCGGCGGAGCAGGGCCTGGGCGCGGCCGGTGATGCGCTTGAACTCCGCCTGGTTGTCCACGTGCTGCGGATAGCACTGGTTGAACACGTGGCGCAGCGCGATGTCGCTGTCCTCGCTCTTGATCTCGTTGACCCGGCGCAGCAGGGTGCGGAACACCTTGTAGCGGCCGAAGCCTTCGCGTTCGCGGTATAGCCGGTAGTGCTGGTAGAAGTGCTTGTAGTGGCGCACTTCGTCGCTCTTGATGTGGTTGGTGAGCTGCTTGAGCACGGGCTCGTCGGTGATGTCGTTGAGCGCGCGGTACAGGCTGGCGGTGCCGGTTTCCACCACGCAGCGCGCGGCCAGCTCCAGGCCGCGGCTGGGTTCGAGTTCGTCGGCGGTGCAGACCTTGCCGTATTCGTCCCAGAACGACTGGAAGCCGCGCTCCCAGTCGAACTCCGGCCACACCTTGCGCACATAGGCGGCGAGCGCGCGGCCGTGCTGCAGTTCCTCGTGTTCCCAGTGCTGGCTCAGCCAGGTCTGCAGGGCTTCGTCGCCGGCGAAGTGGTCGATCAGGTTATGCGTGTACAGGTCCGAGCCGCTTTCCACGAAGGACGCGCTGCACAGCAGGAAGAAAAGGTCTTCGTTGTGGCGGACGCGCTCGAATTCGATGCGGTCCAGATCCAGGCTGTCCAGAGTCCAGGGCAGGGTGGTGTTGTAGCTCACGCGGCATTTCCTGTGCGGGCCCGGGCCGTTCGGAGCGGGGCGCGCGCCGGCCTGGCATGACTGTTATATGACAAAGCATACGACGAGAGCGGGGTCCGGGATTAATGACTGCCGACCTGGACGCGGCATGGGGCACGGCAAGAAGTTGCGCGCTCCGCTCCTGGCGGCCTCAGCGCACCACCGTCACCGGCACGTGGGCCCGCGCGAGCATATCGTCGGAGACCGAGCCGAGCAGCCAGCGCCCCAGCGCGCCGCGCTCGGTGTGGCCGATCACGATGTGGTCGATGCCGTGCCGACGCACCTGTTCCAGCAGCACCTCGCCGGGGCAGCCGGACATCACTTCCACGTCGATCAGTCCGGCCGCGTCGGGCAGCAGGGCGCGCACTTCGGCCAGCAGTTCGCCGGCGCGTTGCGCGCCGGAATCAGCCATCAGCAGGGCGCAGGTATCGGCCGCGCCTTCCACCAGCTTCACCGCGTTGACCACCCGCACGCGGCCGCCGCAGGCCTGGGCCAGGGCCACCGCGAAGCGCAGCGCGCGCTGCGAGGAAGGCGAGCCGTCATAGCCGACCAGCGTGTACTTCATGGGCCGCCTCCTCAGGCGGGTGGAGCCTGGAACTCAGTAGGCGACCTGCCGGCAGCGCCGTTCGACATGCGTCTTCTTGGTCTGCTGGTTTTCCTGGATCTTCTTGCCCGCATAGCCGCCGCCGACGGCGCCGGCCACGGTCGCGAGCGTCTTGCCCTTGCCGCCGCCGACCTGGTTGCCCAATACGCCGCCGGCCACGGCGCCGATGGCCATGCCGGCGATCTGGTGCTGGTCCTTGGGCTGGTCCTGCACGGTGACGTTCTCGCACACGGTGCGCGTGCGCGGCTTGCTGGTGGAGTTCTGCGCATGCACCGCGCTGCCGGCGCACAGCAGGCAGGAAAGGCCGAAGGCGAGAGCGGTCCGCGTGTTCATGGCGAGTCCTTATCGGTTCCGGTGGAGCAAGAGTTTGCGCGGACTTCCGTTAGCGGTAGATCAAGAACACACGTTTTGCACGCGGCTCTCACGGCTATTGGCGAAGGCTGAACGCCACCGCCCGGCTTCGCCGTCTGTTCAGCCAGCGCGCCTACCATGGCGACCGGGTACTGACCCAACCGAGTTAAAGGAGAGCGACATGATCAAGCGTTCGATGGGAATGATGGCTCTGGTGCTGGCGATGGCGGGCGGCATGGCCGCGACGGGAAGCGCACGGGCTGCCGACGCGAACGTGGATTGCAAGCTGCGGTTCAATCTCTCGGGCTGGTCGATCATCTACAAGCACGCCGAGGGCAACGGCACCATCACTTGCGACAACGGCCAGCAGGCCACGGTCAAGATCGAAGTGGTCGGCGGCGGCCTGACGGCGGGCAAGTACCGCATCGACAACGGCAAGGGCGAGATCAGCCACGTGCGTTCGATCGACGACGTGTTCGGCGACTACGCCCAGGCCGGCGCCGAGGCCGGCGTGGTCAAGAGCGGCCAGGCGCAGGTGCTGACCAAGGGCACCACCTCGCTGGCGCTGGCTGGCACCGGCGAGGGCGTGAACCTCGGCGTGTCGATCGGCAAGTTCAGCATCAAGCGTCCGTAAGCTTTGCCGGTTTGACGCATGGGAAGGGCGCCCGAGGGCGCCCTTCTTTTTGGGCGCAGGCGTACACTTCCGGAGTTCCCTTTTCCCCGTGGAGTGCTCTCATGCGTCGTAACTTCCTGTTGTTCGCCTTGATTCTCCTGGTCGGAATGGTCGCCCCGGCTTTCGCCGACGACGCGCCGGCTTCCGCACTGCCGCAGGTGGGCCAGGCCGCGCCGGATTTCCGCCTGCAGGACCAGAACGGCAAGTGGCACACGCCGGCTGATTTCCATGGCCATTGGCTGGTGCTGTATTTCTATCCGAAGGACTTCACCCCGGGCTGCACCACCCAGGTCTGCACCTTTCGCGACGACGTCGCCAAGCTGCGCAAGGCCGGCGCGATGGTGGTGGGCGTGAGCCTGGACGACGTCAAGTCGCATGCCGATTTCGCCGCCAAGTACCACGTGCCGTTCCCGCTGCTGGCCGACAGCGACAAGAAGGTGGCCACCGCTTACGGCGTGCTGACCTCCAAGATGGGCATGAACTACGCCAGGCGCACCACCTTCCTGATCGATCCGGAAGGCAAGGTGGCCAAGGTCTACCAGGATGTGGATCCGGAGAAGAACTCCGCCCAGGTGCAATCGGACCTGACCACGCTGAAGTCCTCGGACAAGGCTTCGTCCTGATGCTGTTGAAGGTGCGCAAGGACACGGCGGGCTCGCGCGAGTTCGCCGCGTGGCCGGTCGCCGTCTGGTTGCTGCTGCTGCTCGCCGCCTATGGCGGCGTGCAGTACCTGCGCTTCGGCGTCTACGACTATCTGGCCGGCGCGCTGGGTGTGATCGTGGTCTGCGCCGGCTGCGTGCTGCGGCAGGAATGGGCGCGGCTGGCGATGCGCGCGACCGCCGTGCTGCTGGCGTGCTGGGCAGTCTATTCCGGCGTGGCGATGTGGCAGGGGCGCGAGCAGTTCGACATGGCGCGGCAGGCGGCGCTGGCCAATCCGCAGCTGGGCGACGTGGCCTTGCTGATGGTCGAGCGCGCGCGGCGCACCTTCCAGGTGGTGATCGCGATCAAGGCCATCGGCGTGCCCCTGCTGCTGTGGCTGGCCTGGACCATGGGCCGCCCCAAGGTCGCCGCGCAGTTCCATACGCGGCGGCGCTGAGCCGGCAAGTTCAGCCCGGGTTGTCCGGCGGCGGGCTATCGCTGCATGCCTTCCGCCCGAGGACGCCGCATGCGCCGCCTGATCCCGTCCACCTTCCTGGCCCTGGCCAGCCTGGGCCTGCACGCGCAGGACCTGGCCACCACCTGCCAGGCCAGCAGCAGCTACGACGTCACCTTGAAACCGGCCGAGCTGTCGTTCGACCGGCCGCAGCCGGCGCCCTTCCACGTCGAGCTGCATGACGGCAGCCTGCGCACCGACGGCCAGCCGGTATCGCTGCGGCCGGAGGACCAGGACCGCATCGCCCTGTTCGAACGCGAACTGCGCGCGCTGGCGCCGCGCGCCAAGAGCGTGGCGCGCAACGGCGTGGACTTGCTGGCGCAGTCGGTGCGCGAAGAAGCGGCCAACCTGGGCCTGAGCGCCGGCTCCATGGCCGACTTGAACCAGCGCCTGGACGCCCGCGTGGCGCAGCTGAAGCAACGCATCGACGCCAGCCAGAGCACCCACGACTGGCAGGGCGACCTGGCCGACCAGTATGCGAACCAGATCGCCAGCGACCTGCTGCCGGTGATCGCCGGAGACCTGGGCCAGCAGGCCGTGCAGGCCGCCATGAGCGGCGACATGCAGGCCGCCGCCAGCCTGCGCGACCGCGCCGGCGACCTGGCCACCCAGCTGCGCCCGCGGCTGGAGCAGCGCATGCAGGCGCTGCGTCCGCAGCTGCAGGCGCTGTGCCCGTCGATCCGCCGCCTGGCCGAATTGCAGCAGGGCGTGCCGGGCGCCAACGGACAAGCTCTGAACCTTTTGCAGATCGCCCAATGACGTCGGCAAACCGCTGCTGAGCGCGGCTTTTTTGGACACCCGGGGATTAATGCCCCGCTAAGCGGGCGAGTCCGAGCATAGCCGCATCGTCCACTATCCCAAGCACCGAACCGCCCGGAGGCGGTCGCCGTGTCGCATCTCGACCAGACTCTGTTCAACGCCCTGATCCGCCGCGGTATCGACGACCGCGACCTGCATCGGCGGGCCCTGGAGCGGGTGCGCGATCCGGCGCTGCAGATCCTGCTGTTCGAAAATCTGCAGACGCTGGACTCGCTGATCGCCGACCTGCAGTCGCAGGTGAGCGCCGATGGTGGCGACGCCGCACAGCGCGGTACCGCGGCCGGTGCGCTGCGTATCCTGCTGGCCGATCTTTCCACCCGCTTCGCCGCGCAGCGCGATACCGCGTGGGTGCAGTGCCTGGCCCGGCACGAATGCTGGCTGCTGCACAGCTTCGAACGCCAGCTGCAGCGCGCGGGCCGTCCCGAAGCCGGCCTGAGCCGCCAGCTCGACCGCCTGTACGGCATGCACCGCGACATGCACTGCCTGGCCGGCACCACGCATGGCTGATGCCGCCCATGGCTGAGAACCTCATGACCGACGCGCAGGATGTGCTGGCCTTCTGGTTCGACCCCGATCACGAGGCGCTCTGGTTCGAGCGCAACGACGCCTTCGACGAGGCCATCCGCAGCCGCTTCGGCGCGCTGCACGAGGCGGCCGCGCGCGGAGAACTCGACAGCTGGATCACCTTGCCCGAAGGCTGGATGGCGCTGCTGCTGGTGCTCGACCAGTTCAGCCGCAATCTCCATCGCGGCGATGCGCGCACCTTCGCCTGCGATGCCAAGGCGCAGCGGCTGGCGCTGGAAGGCATCGCGCAGGGTTTCGACGAACGTCTGCCGCCGGCCTGGCGCGTGTTCGCCTACATGCCGCTGGAACATGCCGAGGACCGCGCCCTGCAGGACCGCAGCGTGGCCCTGGTCGAAGGCCTGTGCGCGGCGTTTCCCGGCGAGGCCGTGTACGCCAACTATCTGAGCTATGCGCAGCGCCACCGCGAGGTGATCGAGCGCTTCGGCCGCTTTCCCCACCGCAACGCCGTGCTCGGCCGCACCTGCACACCCGAAGAGTTGCAGTACCTGGCGCAGCCTGGCGCCGGGTTCTAAGTTCCCTCCCCCTGCCTGGAAAGGAGTTCCACCATGCGCCGTCTCGTTCTGATGTCCGTGCTGGCGCTGGCCAGCGTTGCCGCACATGCCGCCAGCACGCTGCGCATCGGCAGCCAGGTGCTGACCGTGGGGGAAAGCGCCTCGCGCGCGATCCAGCTGCTTGGCGAGCCGAGCTTCAAGGAACCGATCGAGACCAGGCACGGCGGCTATGTCGGCCAGCGCTGGCAGTACCAGCGCGAGAACAGCCAGGTCACCACCCTCACCGTGATCGGCGGCAAGGTGACCAAGATCGAGGAACTCAGCAACTGAGCCTGCCTGTCCGCGCGGCGTTGCCTTACACGCCGCGGCGGCATGCGCCGCTGATGCGTTTCGCCGCGCAAGCCTAAATTCACTCTCACGGCGCTGGTGGCGCCATGGGAGTGAATCATGCGTTGCTGGATATGGGTGATCCTTTGCCTCTGCGCGGCAGCGCCGGCATGGGCGGACAGCTTGCGGGTCGGGCAGCAGGTGCTGGTCACCGGCGACAGCGCGGCGCGCGTAGTCGAGTTGCTGGGTCAGCCGGCCCACAAGGCCAGCGGCGGCAAGGCCGGGAAGGCAACGAACAAACGCAGCTCCAAAGGCGGCAGCCGCGCGAAACAGGCGGCAGGCAAGGCCACGGAAGGCGAGCGCTGGCAATACCGCCAGGGCCGCCGCACCGTCACCGTCGTGCTGGTGCAGGGCAAGGTAGCTCGTATCGAATAGCGGCGGCGCCGTAGCCGGCGCACGGATGCCGTGCCATAAAGGCGCCGATGCCAGGGAAGCCCGCCATGTCCACGCACAAATCTTCTTCGCACCACGCTCCGTCCGGCCTGCTGCGCGAACGCACCGCCGGCGGGCACGGCAAGGTGACGAACATCGAGCTGTTCTTCGACCTGGTGTTCGTCTACGGCGTGACCCAGCTGTCGCACACCCTGCTGCACGACCTCAGCCTGATCGGCGCGGCACACGTGCTGCTGCTGTTCCTGGCGGTGTGGTGGGTGTGGATCTTCACCGGCTGGGTCACCAACTGGCTGGACCCGGACCGCATCGCGGTGCGCGCCATGATGCTGGCGCTGACCTTCGCCGGCCTGCTGCTGTCGGCCTCGCTGCCGCAAGCGTTCGGCGAGCGCGGCCTGCTGTTCGCCGGCGCCTACGTGACGATGCAGGTGGGGCGTTCGCTGTTCATGGTGTGGGCGCTGCACCGCGGCGGCACTGCATCCCAGCGCACCAACTTCGTACGCATCCTGCTGTGGCTGTGCGTGGCCGGCGCCTGCTGGCTGATCGGGGCGTGGCAGGACGGCGCGCCGCGCTTCCTGTGGTGGATCGCCGCGCTAGGCATCGAATACCTCGGCCCGGCCGCGTATTTCTTCGTGCC
The DNA here is from genome assembly GCF_012275375.1 of Dyella sp. SG609. Classification (GTDB taxonomy): domain Bacteria; phylum Pseudomonadota; class Gammaproteobacteria; order Xanthomonadales; family Rhodanobacteraceae; genus Dyella_D; species Dyella_D marensis. The sequence goes on from NZ_JAAZQJ010000012.1 coordinate 87,370, forward strand.
GGGCCTGGGCCGTTCGACCACCGCGGACTGGGACGTGGAAGGCGGCCACTTCGCCGAGCGCTGCAGCCTGTTCGTGATCATCGCGCTGGGCGAGTCGCTGGTGGTCACCGGGTCGAGCTTCGCCGAATCCAGCGCCATGGCCGACGCGGCGCCCGCCTTCGTGGCGGCTTTCCTGGGCTGCGTGGCGATGTGGTGGATCTATTTCGACCTGGGCGCGGAGCGCGGCAGCCGCGCGATCCGCCATGCGGCCGATCCGGGGCGCACGGCGCGGCTGGCCTATACCTATCTGCACCTGCCGATCGTGGCCGGCATCGTGGTGAGTGCGGTGGGCGACGAACTGAGCCTCAGCCATCCGCACGCACGCTGCGAACTGCCGGCGGCCATCGTGCTGATCGGTGGGCCGCTGCTTTATCTGCTGGGCAATGCGCTGTTCAAGATGACGGCGGGGCGCTGTCCTTTCCCGCTGTCGCATCTGGTGGGGCTGGTACTGCTGGCCCTGCTGGCGGTGCCTGCTTTGCAGCTGTCGGTGTTCTGGCTGGCCACGCTCACCACGGTGGTGCTGCTGGTGGTGGCGGTGTGGGAGACCTTGTCGCTGCGCGGCGTGCGGCGGCGCCTGGCAACGCACGCGGGGCACGGATAAGCGTCACGGACCGGCGTAGGTTGGGGTGAGCGCAGCGAACCCCAACAGGTGCATCGCCGGATGCGGCCCACGTTGGGGTTCGCTGTGCTCACCCCAACCTACATTGCTAGCGGCGCGCGGTTTCGCGCAATTCGCCCAGCAGGCGTTCGGCCGTCCATGCCACCGGCTTTGCTTCCGCCTCGCGCACCAGCTCGACGATGCGCCGGTTGACCGGCGCCGCGCGCCCCGCACGCTCCGCCAGTTCCACCACCGCGCCATGCAGCGCATCGACCTCGGTGCGCCGCCCCGCCTGCAGATCTTCCCAGGTGGACGAACGCGCCAGCGGATCGATCGCCAGCATCCGCGAGGCCAGGCGCGCGAACAGCGCATCGGGCAGCTTCAGTAGCGCGGGCAGCCAGCGCGGCGGCAATGGCGTGAGCTTCGCGACCGGAAGATGCAAGCGAGCGAAGATCCCCAGCGCTTCCGCCTGCGCCAGCGCCAGGCAACGCCGCCATCCCCGCTGCGCCAGCTCATCGCGCAGCGGCAAGCCCGACAGCGCATTGATCGCATTGTTGAGATTGAACAGCAGCTTCGCCCGCTGCACCGCCGCCATGTCGCGGCGCGGCTCGATCGGCAGCCCGGCGGCGGCGAACACCGGCAGATAAGGCTGCAGCGCCGGATGCTCCTCCATCATCAGCTCCCCGCTGGAACCCTGATGGAACACACCCGGTTCCCGCTGCAGCACATTGAACGGCACCATGCCCGCCAGCACCGTGCGGCCGGGCAGGGCGGCGCGCAGCGTGTCGGCGTTGTGCAGGCCGTTCTGGAAACTGATCACCAGCGCATCCGGCGGCAGCACCGCGGCCAGCTCCTGCGCCGCCTGCGCCGTATCGCCGGATTTCACCGTCACCAGCACCAGCGGCGCGGCCGCATCCGCCGGCGCCGTGCACAGGTCGAGCGACGCGCCATCGATCGTCCGATGAAACCCATGCAGATCGGTCAGCGTCATCCCGCGTTCGCGCAACGTCGCCCGCATCCGATCGCGCACGATAAAACGCACCGCCGCATGCCCGTGCAAGCGCCCGCCGAGATAGCCACCGACACTGCCGGTGCCATAGACGGCGATGTCCGCTGCCGCGCTCAAGCCACCGCCGCCGCGGCGGCACGCCCCGCGACCCGCCCGGAGAACAGGCAGCCGCCGAGGAAGCTCCCTTCCAGCGCGCGATAGCCATGCAAGCCGCCACCGCCAAACCCCGCCGCCTCGCCCACCGCATACAAGCCCGGCAAGGGCTGCCCGTCTGGCGCCAGCACCCGCGCCTGCAGATCGGTCTCCAGCCCGCCCAGCGTCTTGCGCGTCAGCACGTGCAGGCGCACCGCGATCAGCGGCCCATTGGCCGGATCCAGCAATCGATGCGGCTTGGCCACGCGCACCAGCTTGTCGCCGCGATAGCGCCGCGCGTTATGGATGGCCATTACCTGCGCATCCTTCGCGTAAGGGTTGTCGAACTGCAGGTCGCGGGTCTCGATTTCGCGCCGCAGCGCAGCGGCATCGATCAGGCCCTCGCCGGTGAGCGCATTCATGCCGGCTACCAGTTCTTCCAGCGTGTCGCGCACGATGAAGTCGCGGCCGTGCTGCTTGAACGCTTCCACCGGCGCCGGCGCGCCCTTGCCGACGGCGCGCCTGGCCACCTGCCGCCAGCTCTTGCCGGTGAGGTCGGGATTCTGCTCGGAACCGGACAGCGCGAACTCGCGCCGGATGATCTGCTGGTCCAGCACGAACCAGCTGTAGTCGTAGCCGGTCTGGCGCAGCCAGGCCAGCGTGCCCATGGTGTCGAAGCCCGGCCACAGCGGGCCGGGCAGGCGCCGGCCGGTGGCGTCGAACCACAGCGAGGACGGGCCGGGCAGGATGCGGATGGCGTGGGCGGGCCAGATCGGATTCCAGTTCTCGATGCCTTCCACGTAATGCCACATGCGGTCGCGGTTGATCAGCTGGGCGCCGGCCGCTTCGCTGATCGCCAGCATGCGGCCGTCCACGTGCGCCGGCACGCCGCACAGCATGTGCGCGGGCGCGGGGCCGAGCCGGCTGGGCCAATGCTGGCGCACCAGCTCATGGTTGGCGCCGATGCCGCCGGAAGCGACGATCACCGCCTGCGCGCGCTTTTCGAAATCGCCGGCCACCTCGCGCGTGCTCGGCCGTCCGCGCTCGATCGCATCCGGCGCCAGCACCGCGCCGCGCGCGCCGACCACCGCGCCGCCTTCCACCAGCAGCTCATCCACCCGATGGCGGAACGCGAATTCGATCAGCCCCTTCGCCTGCGCCGCACGCGCGCGCCGCACGAACGGCTCCAGCACGCCGGGGCCGGTGCCCCAGGTCACATGGAAACGCGGCACCGAATTGCCATGCCCATACGCGCCATGCCCGCCGCGTTCGGCCCAGCCCACCACCGGAAACCAGCGCATGCCCATGCCGTGCAGCCAGGCGCGCTTTTCGCCAGCGGCGAAGTCGACATAGGCCTCGGCCCAGCGCCGCGGCCAGTAGTCTTCCGGCCGGTCGAACGCGGCCGTGCCCATCCAGTCGGCCAGGGCCAGCGCGTGCGAATCGCGCACGCCCATGCGGCGCTGCTCGGGCGAGTCGACGAAGAACAGCCCGCCGAACGACCAGAACGCCTGGCCGCCCAGGCTCTGTCCCGGCTCCTGTTCGAGCACCAGCACGCGCCGCCCGGCATCCGCCAGTTCGGTCGCCGCCGCCAGTCCGGCCAGGCCGGCTCCGATCACGATCACATCCCAGCCGTCCCGCATATGCGTGCTTCCCCAGGCCGATAGTCCGGCCAACTTAGCGGCTGGCGGCGCGCCTGCCTATGCGCGACGCCGCATGTGACCGATGGCAGGGCATGACGGCTGGCCCATGCCGCTGCGCCGGGCGCCGACGCATCGTCTGCAACATGGGCTGGCGGAGGGCCGGGCCATGCCACGAGGGGATCGACCATGCGCAAGACTTCCGCCACCACCTTGCTTGGCCTCGCCCTCGCTCTGGGCCTGGCCATGGCCTTGCCGGCGCAGGCCCGCACCATTCAGGTCGACGACGACAGCTGCGGCTACCGCACGCCGTACGACGTGCGCGTCGATGCCTCCGGCATCCGCTTCCAGCGCGACGACGGCAAGCCCGGCGACGTGTTCATGCACGACGGCCAGCTGCGCGTGGACGACCGTGCGCTCGCCGTCTCCGCCGCCGACGCTGCGCGGCTGCGCCAGTACGAGGACAAGGTGCGCGCGCTGCTGCCCGAAGTGGCCGGCATCGCGCGCGACGGCGTCGACGTCGGCTTCGCCGCGATGCGCACGGTGCTGATGACCTTCGCCGAAGGCGAGGGCGAGCGCCGCAAGCTGGTCGAGCGCCTCGACCGCCGCCATGCGCAGGCGCGGGCCGATATCGACAGCACGCTGGGCCGCGGCATCTGGAAGCACGGCGCGGTGAGCGAAGCGCTGACCGACAGCGTCGGCGAGACGGTCGGCGACCTGGTGGGCAAGGTCACCGCCAGCGCGGTGACGGCCGCGCTCAGCGGCGACCAGGCCAAGGTCGCCGCGCTGGAAGCGCGTGCGCAATCGCTGGACAAGAGCATCGACAAGGAAATGGACGCGCAGGGTGAGCGCCTGGGCGAACGCGCCAAGGCGCTGTGCCCGCGGCTGCAGGCGCTGGGTCAGTTGCAGCAGCAGTTCCAGTTCCGCCTGGCCGACGGCTCGCGCCTGCAGCTGGTCACCTACGAGAAGCACAACGACAAGACGCCGGCCAAGCAGGAACCGGACGTCGCCTCGCGCTGAGGCGAGGCGAAACGAGCGCTCCCGCGCTTTCCCCCCACGGACGCTCCACTCCATGCCGCGTTCATCCCCATGGCGCGGCCTTTTTCTGCGCGCCGTTGCCGGGTTCCGGCTGCGCGCGCATGGCTGCTAGGCTTGAAGTCCGCCTTCCCCGGATGGACTCCCCGCCATGCACGATTTCCTGGTGCGCCTGCATTTTTCCGAAAATGCGATCGACCACCTGATCAATCTCGGCGCCGCGCTGCTGATCCTGCTGCTGGGCCTGTGGCTGGCCGCACGCGTCGCCAACTTCGCGCTGCGCGCCATGCAGCGCGCGAAATTCGACCCGACCCTGAGCGGCTTCCTGCGCAACCTGATCAACGGCGTGCTGATCGTGCTGCTGGTGGTGATGGCGCTGCAGCAGGCCGGCGTGCCGTCGGCGCCGCTGATCGCCGCGCTCAGCACCGCGGGCCTGGCCATCGGCCTGGCCTTGCAGGGGTCGCTCAGCAACCTGGCCTGGGGCGTGCTGCTGATCGTGTTCCGGCCGTTCCGCGTGGGCGACTACATCACCGCCGGCGGCATCGACGGCACGGTGGATTCGATCAACCTGATGCACACCTTGCTGGTGCTGCCGGACAACCGCGAGGCGATCGTGCCCAACGGCAAGATCGGCGCCGACGCCATCGTCAATTTCAACCGCCGCGGCACCCGCCGCTTCGAGCTGAAGGTGGGCATCGGCTACGGCGACGACATCGGCAAGGCCATGGACGTGGTGCGCGAGCTGTTCGACGCCGACGAGCGCATCCTGCGCGACCCCGCGCCGGGCATCTGGACCGAATCCCTGGGCGACAGCGCGGTGAACCTGGTGATCCGCGCCTACACCCGCAGCGGGGATATCTGGGGCGCCCAGACCGACCTGCTGCGCCGGATCAAGGAGCGCTTCGAGGCCGCGGGCATCTCCATTCCGTTCCCGCAGCGCGAGCTGCGGGTGGTGCAGGGAAAGCTGCCGGACTGACGCTTCTGCCCCCTCTCCCCGCCGGGGAGAGGGCTGGGGTGAGGGGGCGGGCGGAGCGTGGAAGCGGGAGCAGCAAGCAAGCCCCGCCCTGTCGATCCGTTTTGGCGAGCACCCACCCCTCATCTGCCTGCCGGCATCTTCTCCCCGGAGGGGAGAAGAGTTCCTGTGCATACGTATGCGCATGGTCCCCCGCGACCAAGATCGATCCAGACGGGACCGGGCGCCTTCGCTATGATTAGGCTCTTGCGTGCCGCCATCCCCCACGCGCGGCGCCATCGACATCGCAGGAGTAACCATGGCCGACCTGAAAGAAGCCCGCGTGCCGGATATCGGGCACGACAACGTCCCGGTGATCGAAGTACTGGTGAAGCCCGGGGACAAGGTCGCGAAGGAACAAGGCCTGATCACCCTGGAGTCGGACAAGGCCACCATGGAAGTGCCCGCGCCGTTCGCCGGCACGGTCAAGGAAGTCAAGCTCAAGGTGGGCGACGAGGTGTCCGAGGGCGCCGTGATCGCCATCATCGAGGCCGACGAGGGCTCCGCCCCCGCGCCTGCACCCGCGCCGGCCACCCAGGCCGCCGCCCCGGCCCCCGCGCCGGCTCCCGCTGCCGCCCCGGCCAAGGCCGCCGAACCCAGCCGCGCCGCTCCCGCGCCGGCCGCCGGCGGCGTGCGCGAAGCCCTGGTGCCGGATATCGGCGGCCATGAAGGCGTGCCGGTGATCGAGGTGCTGGTCAAGGTCGGCGACACCGTGGCCAAGGACCAGAGCCTGATCACGCTGGAATCGGACAAGGCCACCATGGAAGTGCCCGCCGCGTTCGGCGGCGTGGTGAAGGAGCTGAAGGTCAAGGTCGGCGACGAGCTGTCCGAAGGCGCCGTGATCGCCCTGATCGAGAGCAGCGAAGGCGCCCCGGCCGCCGCGCCGGCGCCGGCCCCGGCACCGGCCAAGGCCGCCGTGCCCCAGGTGGAAGAAAAGCCCGCCCCGCTCGGCGGCCGCGGTGTCCTGCCCGGCAACGCGCCGGAAGGCGACGTGGCGCCGGCCGCCCGCCCGCCGTTCGACTCGCGCATCGTGATGCCGGGCGACGCCCCCTACGCCAGCCCCGCCATCCGCGCCTTCGCGCGCGAGCTGGGCGTGGACATCCGTCAGGTCAAGGGCAGCGGCCGCGGCGGCCGCATCGTGCGCGAGGACGTGGCCTCCTACGTCAAGCACGCGCTGGCCTCCGGCGCGCGTCCCAGCGGTCCGGCCCAGCCGGCCGGCGGCGGCCTCAACCTGCTGCCGTGGCCGAAGGTGGATTTCGCCAAGTTCGGCGCGATCGAGGAGAAGCCGCTCAGCCGCATCCAGAAGATTTCCGGCGCCAACCTGGCGCGCAACTGGGCGATGATCCCGCACGTCACGCAGCACGAGGACGCGGACATCACCGAGCTGGAAGCCTTCCGCAAGAAGCTCGGCGAAGAGAACAAGGACCTGAAGATCACCCCGCTGGTGTTCCAGATCAAGGCGGTGGTCGCGGCGCTGAAGAAGTTCCCGCAGTTCAACGCCTCGCTGGACGAGACCGGCGAAAAGCTGATCCTCAAGAAGTATTTCCACGTCGGCATCGCGGTCGACACGCCGGACGGCCTGGTCGTGCCGGTGATCCGCGACTGCGACAAGAAGGGCCTGCTGGACCTCGCCGTGGAACTGGGCGAAATCTCCAAGAAGGCGCGTGACAAGAAGCTCGGCCCGAACGACATGTCCGGCGGCTGCTTCTCGATCTCCTCGCTGGGCGGCATCGGCGGCACCGCGTTCACGCCGATCGTCAATGCGCCGGAAGTGGCCATCCTGGGCGTGTCCAAGGCGCAGACCAAGCCGGTGTGGAACGGCAAGGAATTCGCCCCGCGCCTGATCCTGCCGCTGTCGCTGAGCTACGACCACCGCGTGATCGACGGCGCACTGGCCGCCCGCTTCGCCTCCTTCCTCGCCACCCAGCTCGGCGACATCCGCCGCCTGCTGCTCTGACGCGGAGACCGACGACATGGCGAATACGATCGAACTGAAAGTCCCCGACATCGGCGGCAACGAGAACGTGCCGGTGATCGAAGTGCTGGTGAAGGCCGGCGACAGCGTGACCAAGGACCAGAGCCTGATCACGCTGGAGTCCGACAAGGCGACGATGGAGATCCCCTCGAGCGCGGCCGGCACCATCAAGGAATTGAAAGTGAAGGTGGGCGACGAGCTGTCCGAAGGCGCCGTCATCGCCATCCTCGAAGTCGCCGGCGACGCCGCCGCGCCCGCGGCCGAAGCGCCGAAGGCCGCGGCGCCCGCTCCGGCACCGGCGCCTGCGCCGGCACCCGCCGCCAAGGCTCCGGCACCCGCCCCGCAGGCAGCCGGCGCCTCCGGCCGCAGCGCCGACATCGAATGCAAGCTGGTGGTGCTCGGCTCCGGCCCCGGCGGCTACACCGCCGCGTTCCGCGCCGCGGACCTTGGCGTGGACACCGTGCTGGTCGAGCGCTACGCCACCCTGGGCGGCGTCTGCCTCAACGTGGGCTGCATCCCGTCCAAGGCGCTGCTGCACGCCGCCGCCGTGATCGACGAGGCCGAGGCGATGGCCGCGCACGGCGTCAGCTTCGGCAAGCCGAAGCTCGACCTGGACAAGCTGCGCTCGTTCAAGAACAAGGTCGTGGCCCAGCTCACCGGCGGCCTGGCCGGCATGTCCAGGCAGCGCAAGGTGCGCACCGTGCAGGGCGTGGGCACGTTCGTGTCGCCGCACGAACTGGAAGTGGAGACGGCCGAAGGCAAGAAGCTGATCCGCTTCGAGCAGGCCATCATCGCCGCCGGCTCGCAGTCGGTGAAGCTGCCGGCCTTCCCGTGGGACGACGAGCGCGTGATGGATTCCACCGGCGCGCTGGAATTGAAGGACGTGCCGGCCAAGCTGCTGGTCGTCGGCGGCGGCATCATCGGCCTGGAAATGGCCACGGTGTATGGCGCGCTGGGCAGCGAAGTGACCGTGGTCGAATTCATGGACCAGCTGATCCCCGGCGCCGACACCGACCTGATCAAGCCGCTGGCCAAGCGCCTGGGCGGCAAGCTCAAGGGCGTGCACCTTAAAACCAAGGTCACCGAGGCCAAGGCCACCAAGAAGGGCATCGAGGTCGCCTACGAAGGCGACAGCATCCCCGAGACCAAGCTGTTCGACCGCGTGCTGGTCGCCGTGGGCCGCTCGCCCAACGGCAACAAGATCGGCGCGGACAAGGCCGGCGTGGCGGTGACCGAGCGCGGCTTCATCAACGTCGACACGCAGATGCGCACCAACGTGCCGCACATCTTCGCCATCGGCGACCTGGTCGGCCAGCCGATGCTCGCGCACAAGGCCACCCACGAGGCGCGCGTCGCCGCCGAGGTGGTCGCCGGCATGAAGAGCTACTTCGATGCGCGCGTGATCCCGTCCGTGGCCTATACCGATCCGGAAGTGGCATGGGTGGGCGTGACCGAGCGCGAGGCCAAGGAGAAGGGCCTGAAGATCGGCGTGGGCAAGTTCCCCTGGGTGGCCAGCGGCCGCGCCATCGGCATCGACCGCACCGAAGGCTTCACCAAGCTGATCTTCGACGAGGAAACCCACCGCGTGGTCGGCGGCGCCATCGTCGGCCCGCATGCGGGCGACCTGATCGCCGAGATCACCCACGCTATCGAGATGGGCAGCGAGGCGGCCGATATCGGCCTCACCATCCATCCGCACCCCACCTTGAGCGAGTCGGTGGGCATGGCGGCGGAGGTGTACGAAGGCACCATCACCGACCTGTATATCCCCAAGCGGAAGTAAGTGCCGCCGTCATTGAAAAGCCTGGGCCTGCCCAGGCTTTTTCTCTTGGCTGGCCAAGCCGCGCATCATGTCATTTCCTTACGCCGGCTCGCCATGGCGATAAATCAGAAAGTTTTCGTTCTGCCGCCTGCACGGCAAAACGCGCGATGAAAGTCATTTCAAGAGCTGGTCCGTGCTGACGCGTTCGCGCGTTCTGATATTTTCCATGGCTGCTCGAAATCGCCGATCCAATCCCGCCCTGGCCCATCGTGCTTTCCGTTGCCGATACCGCCGGGGGCCGACACCGCCGGGAAGTCATTGTTCGCCCGCTTGCGCATGTTCAAGAGACCAGGAGACACGTCGATGGATCCTTCGCCCAGCCTTCCGGCCGGCCTTTCGAAAGCCGTTGCGGTCCTTCGCGTGACGGCGGGGAACTTCCTTGAGCAATTCGACTTCTTCCTGTTCGGGTTCTACGCGACGCAGATCGCCCAGGTCTTTTTCCCGGCGCAAAGCGAATTCGCCTCGTTGATGATGACTTTCGCCGCCTTCGGCGCCGGATTCCTGATGCGGCCGCTCGGAGCGATCGTGCTTGGCGCCTATATCGACAACGTCGGCCGCCGCAAAGGTCTCATCGTCACGCTGTCGATCATGGCCAGCGGCACGATCCTGATCGCCTTCGTACCGGGCTACGCGACGATCGGCCTTCTGGCTCCCGCGCTCGTGCTGCTCGGACGCTTGCTGCAGGGCTTTTCGGCCGGTGCCGAGCTGGGCGGCGTGTCGGTGTATCTGGCCGAGATGGCCACGCCGGGCCGCAAGGGCTTTTTCACCAGCTGGCAATCGGCGAGCCAGCAGGTCGCGATTGTCGTGGCGGCCGGCCTGGGTTTCGCGCTCGATCGATGGCTGAGCGCGCCGGTCATCGCCTCGTGGGGATGGCGCATACCGTTCCTCGTCGGCTGCATGATCGTGCCGTTCATCTTCATCCTGCGCCGCCGCCTGGAGGAGACGCAGGAATTCAAGGCACGCCAGCATCGGCCGGACATGAAAGAACTGCTCGGCACGCTGGCGCGGAACTGGGTCGTGGTGATCGCCGGGATGATGCTGGTGGCCATGACCACCGCGAGCTTCTATCTGATCACCGTCTACGCGCCGACCTTCGGCAAGACGGTTCTGCACCTCAGTACCGCCGACAGCCTGCTCGTGACGCTGTGCGTTGGAGTGTCCAACTTCGTATGGCTGCCGATCGGCGGCGCGCTCTCCGACCGCGTCGGCCGCCGGCCGCTTCTCGTCGGCATGACCGTGCTCGCCATCGCTACCGTGTATCCGGCGTTGTCCCTGCTTGCCCATGCGCCTTCGTTCGTCAGCATGCTGCTCGTCCTGCTGTGGCTCTCCTTCATCTACGGCATCTATAACGGCGCGATGGTCGCCGCGCTCACGGAAGTGATGCCGGTGCAGGTGCGCGTCGCCGGATTCTCGCTGGCGTACAGCCTCGCGACGGCTGTGTTCGGCGGTTTCACGCCAGCGGTTTCCATGGCGCTGATTCACATGACGGGCGACAAGGCCGCTCCCGGCTACTGGATGAGCTTCGCCGCGGCATGCGCACTCATCGCGACGTTCGTGCTCTACCGCCGCGGCGCATCTGCGTTGGCGCCGGCGCACTGACGCCAGGCTCGTCCCGCCTCACGAACACCGCCAGATCCGTACGGGCACCGCCATGAAAAATCCTATCCTGAAACTATGCGCGGCCTCGATCGTCGCGGCCTCCGCCTGCTTCGCGAACGTGCAGGCCGCCCAGTTGCAAGTGATGACCTCCGGCGGATTCACCGCCGCCTACAAGCTGCTGGGCCCGCGGTTCGCCGCCCATACGGGCCATACGCTCGAGACCACCTTGGGGCCGTCGATGGGCAAATCGCCCGAGGCGATACCGAACCGGCTTGCGCGTGGCGAACCCGCGGACGTCGTCATCATGGTCGGTTACGCGCTTGACGAGTTGATCACGCAAGGCCGGGTCCTGCCGGGGTCACGGGTCGAGCTGGCCGATTCGCGTATCGGCATGGTGGTGCGCGAAGGTGCGGCGAAACCGGACATCCGGTCGGTCGAAGGCTTCAGGCAGGCGCTGCTGCAGGCGAAATCGATCGCCTATTCGGACAGCGCAAGCGGTGTCTATGTCGAGCGGGAGTTGTTCAGGAAGCTTGGCATCGAGGACCAGGTCAAGTCGAAGGCGAAGATGATTCCGCGGGTTCCGGTGGCGTCGGTCGTGGCCAACGGTAACTACGACGTCGGCCTCCAGCAGGTGAGCGAACTGCTTCCCGTGCGGGGGGCAACCTTCGTCGGCAAGATTCCCGAGTCGCTGCAATCGGTCACGCGCTTTGCCGGCGGCGTCCCCGCGGGCGCCCGGCATCCGGAGGAAGCCAAGGCGCTGCTCGACTATCTCGCGTCGCCCGAGGCGCAGCCGGAGGTAAAGGCGACGGGGCTCGATCCCGTTCCCGCACACTGAAATGCGGCGCCGGAAAAAGCCCGGGCATGCCCGGGCTTTTTCTTTGCCTTGCGCCGAGCTCAGTTCGACTCGGTGAACTGGATGTACGGCGTCGAGCCGCCACCCGTCGAGCAGCTGCCCAGGTTGAGGTTGTTGCTCTCGCCCGTGCTGCCGGAGTTGGCCACGCACGACGGCGCCGAGGTGGAGCCGTTGGTCACCGCCAGCTTCGCGGTGATCGACGAGCCGGTGTTGAACTTGGCCATCGAGCCGCCGGCATTGCCGACCACGTTCCACTCGCCCACCTTCCACACCGTCGCCAGGTACAGCACGCTGTCCTTGCCGCTGGAGCTGTAGGCCTGGGTGCCGTTGGTGAACACCACGGTGTCGTTGCCGCCCGAGCTCACCGTGCCGGTCAGCTTCACGTTGGCCAGCTGGGTGGCCGGCACGTCCGGCGCGGTGGCCGCGGCGCTGTTCTTGTAGCAGTCGCCGGCGCCGTCGCTGCCGAAGCCGCTGGGGCAGCTGCTGCCGCCGTAGCCGATCAGCCAGTACTGCATGAACACGGCCGCCTGGCCGTCCACTTCGTAGTCCGGCGCGTACACGTACTGCTGCCACACGGTACAGCCGGAGTGGCCTTTGCAGGCCGAGGTGGTGTCGTCGAAGCTGGAGTTGATCTGCAGCGAATACTCGTTCGGGCCGAGGATGCCGCCGCCGCCGTAGGCGGCCACGCCCACGCCGGATTCCGAAGTCACGCCGGTCACGCTCGGGAAGCTGCCCACCGCCTTGGTGATCAGCGTGGACGAATGCAGCGTGTAGTCGTTGCCGTTGCCGGCGTTCTGCGCGGGGCCGAAGCTGCGCCAGCGCGGCGTCGGCGTCACGCGCGGGATCGCCGCCGTGCATGCGGCGCGCTCCCACACGACGCTGGGATAGGTGGCATGGAAGCAGCCTTCGGCGGGCGTGGCGATATGCGAGATGTCCTCGCGCCACTGCGCATGGGCCTGCGCTTCCAGCGCACCGACCAGGTCGGTGGTGGGCTGCGCGGCATAGGCCGCGGAAACACAGGCGGCGCTGAGCACGCCGGCGGCTACGACAAACGTCAACTTCGCAAGCATTGAATTCTCCCTGATGCGAAAAATAAGTTTTCGGTTCCGGCGCTGGAGGATTCCAGCCGCCGGTTTCGGGCAACAACTCACCTGCGCGCCGACCGCATCGCGGTGGCGACGATTCATGCGACTACCTGTGCTCCGCTGCATCCCACGGCGGAGAGTCGAGCGATGACGCATCCCCTGAAAGAGCGTCCGGCCATCCGGGCCACAAACGTTCCGGCGGCTTTGGTAATGCATCTTCGGTGCGCTTTGCAAATCGAAAGAGACTGCGTCAAACACCTGCGATGCAAATCGCCCGATGCGCGCGCGAAGGCGCTTCGCACATGCCTTGAAAATAGCTTCCGGGTGAAAGAGAACGCGCGCCGTTAATGATGTTCAACGATTCGTGCATTCGAAAAAACGCGCGATGCGAATACGTGTGCAAGGTGTGAAGAGCGAACGCTCGTCACTCCGGCCTGCGCCGGAATGACGAGGTGCTGCTACGAGTGCCCGTGCTGCTTGTCCGCCGCTATCGCCGCCTCGATCCGCTTGTGCAGCCCGTCCAGCATGCTGACCACCTCGTGCACCGTGCCCGCCATCTGGCTGGCCACGTGCAGCAGTTCGCGCGGCTGGTAATCGTCGTTGTCGAAGTCCAGCCCCATGTCCATCGCATGCGGGCCGTTCAACACCAGCGGAATGTCGGCCGCCAGATTGTTGAGGCTGGCGGTCTGGGACGCGTAGATGGACGAATAGGCGCGCAGGCGCTCGTTGTCGATCCAGCTGGCGGACTGGTTGGCCACGGCCAGGTCCCAGGCTTCGCGCCGCAGCACCGGCCAGCGGTAGTCCAGGTACAGGCCGTCGGGTGCGTTCGCATGGGCGTGCTGGCGGATCGTTTCGTCCGAGGCATGCGCCTTGATGTCGGCGGCGAGCACGTCGCGCAGGTGGGCCAGTGCTTCCATGCGCGCCCGGTCGTGTTCGAGCACGCGCTCGATCTCGGCCAGGTTCTGCTGGATCTCCGCATCGATGCGCACGCTGGCCTCCTCGGCCGCGTGCTTGTGATGGACATGCTCGATCCACGCCTCCAGCCCCAGCGCGGTGAGGATGCTGAGCACGATCATCAGATAATGCTTGATGAAATCCTTGAGCGATTGCAGGCGCGTTCTGGGCAATTCGAGGTGCATGGCAGCGTCCGGGCGGCGATATGCGGGAAACTGCCGAGCCTAACCGAAGGCGCCGCGGGCCGGCAGTGCGCAAGGGCTTGCAAAGCGCCCGGCACGGCGGCATCTGGTTTTCTTTGACTGGCGAGGTGACCCATGAGCTTGAACGTCTGTCTGGCAGGAGCCACCGGCTGGGCCGGTTCGGAACTGGCGCGCGGCCTGGCCGCCACCGATGGCCTGAAGCTGGTGAGCGCGGTATCGCGCAAGCATGCCGGTGGCACGCTGGGGCAGGCGCTGGGCGATGCGCGCCTGGATGCGCCGGTGTTCGCCACCGCCGCCGAGGCCCTGGCCCGGCCGGTCGACGTGTTCATGGAATACACCAGGCCCGACAGCGCCAAGGCCAACATCCTCGCCGCGCTGGAACACGGTGCGCACGTGGTGGTGGGCACCTCGGGACTGAGCGATGAGGACTACGCGCAGATAGACCAGGCCGCGCGCGCCAGGGGCCGCGCCGTGCTCGCCTGCGGCAACTTCGCGCTGACCATGGTGCTGCTGCAGAAATTCGCCGAGCAGGCGGCGCAGTACATCCCGAGCTGGGAAATCATCGACTACGCCTACGAAGGCAAGCCGGACGCTCCCAGCGGCACCGTGCGCGAACTGGCCGGACGCCTGGGCCAGGTGCGCCAGCCGGAACTCGGGCTGCCGCTGGAGCAGACCCGCGGCGTACGCGAGACGCGCGGCGGCACCCTGGGCGGCGCACAGGTGCACGCGGTGCGCCTGCCGGGCTTCGTGCTCGGCGCCGAGGTGATCTTCGGCATGCCGGACCAGACGCTCACCCTGCGCCATAACGCCGGCAGCAGCGCGAAGCCTTACGTCGACGGCGCGCTGCTGGCGCTGCGCAAGGTGCCGGGTTTGGCGCCCGGCCTGCACCGCGGCCTGGACAAGGTGCTGGAAATCTGAGGCCTCAGCCGTGCGCGGCGCCGGTGTCGTCGTGTTCCAGCGCATGCACCAGATGGCCTTCCAGCTGGTGCAGGTGCGACTGGATTTCCTGCGAGGTGCTGATCATCTGCCGCAGCACGGTGGCGAATTCCAGCGGATCGACCGCCGCATGGAGTTCGATCCGCGTGCGCAGCGCCGCCATGCTCGGCGCATTGAGCAGGATGATGCTGTCGTGGGTCAGCCAGTTGGAGGCGTCGTGCAGGTCCGCATAGGCCGCGGAATAACGGCGCAGGTCGGCATCGTCCATCCAGCTGGCCGACTGGTTGGCCACGGCCACGTCCCAGGCCTGCGAGGCCACGGTGGGCCAGTTCACGCTCAGCTTGAACGAGGCGTGGCGCGCCTGGATATGCTGGTTGATCGCCGCCGCGGTGGCGCCCGCGCGGATATCCGCGCTCACCGTCTCGTCCAGTTCGATCAGCGGCTTGATCAAGGCCTCGTTGGTCTTGATCGACAGGCGCACGTCGCTGAGGTTGGCCTCGATCTCCGCGCGGATATGCCGGTTCGCCGTTTCCGCCGCATGCGCATGATGCGAGCGCTCGATCCACGCCTCCAGCCCCAGCGCGGTAAGAATGCTGAGCACGATCATCAGATAGTGCTTGGTGAAATCGGTCAGCGAATGCAAGCGCATTTTCGGCAGTTCGAGATGCATGTCGTACGTCTCGGCGAGGCTGGAGGAGGCGCAGCGTAGCCGATCCCGGCGCGGCGCAGCAGTGCGCCTAGCCGTGCTCGAACAGGTCGCCCTGGGCGACGAAGCTGTCCTGCTCGACGAAGCCGGAGAGCCCCACCCCGACCAGCCGGTAGCGGCTTTCCGCCGGCCGCTCCACGCGGGCGCGCAGGGCGCAGGCCAGGTCGGCCAGTTCTTCGGCTGACGTGGGGCGCGTCGACGGCGTGAGGCTGCGCGTCAGCGTGTGGAAGTCGCTGGTCTTGAGCTTCAGCACCACGGTGCGCGCGATGCGGCCATGCGCGCCTGCCGCCTCGCGTTCGTGCGCGGCCCAGGTCTTCCCGGCCAGGCGGCGGATATGCGGTTCGAGTTCGTCCAGCGTGAGGTCGCTCTCGAAGGTGTCCTCGGCGGAGACCTGCAGGGTGGGGCGGTCCGGTTCCACCGCGTGTTCGTCGATGCCCAGCGACAACTCGTGCAGGCGCCGGCCCCAGCGGCCGAAGCGCTGTTCCAGTTCTTCCGCCGCGACGTTGCGCAGCTCGCCCACGGTGGCGATATGCATGGCGGTGAGCTTGGCTTCCATCACCTTGCCCACGCCGGGCAGGCGGCCCACCGGCAGCGGGGCGAGGAAGTCCAGCACCTGGTGCGGGCGGATCACGAACAGGCCGTCCGGTTTCTTCCAGTCCGAGGCGATCTTGGCCAGGAACTTGTTCGGCGCCACGCCGGCCGAGGCGGTGAGCTGCGTTTCCTCGCGGATCGCCGCGCGGATCGCCTCGGCGGTGGCGGTGGCCGAAGGCAGCGCGGTGATCGACGAGGTGACGTCCAGGTAGGCCTCGTCCAGCGACAGCGGTTCGATCAGCTCGGTATGCCGCGCGAAGATCTCGCGCACCTGCCGCGACACCGCCTTGTAGCGGCTGAAATCCGGCGGCACGAAGATCGCCTGCGGGCACAGCCGCTCCGCGCGCACCGCCGGCATCGCCGAACGCACGCCGAACTTGCGCGCCTCGTAGCTGGCCGCGCACACCACCGAACGCGCGCCGCGCCAGGCCACCACCACCGGCTTGCCGCGCAGCTCGGGGTCGTCGCGCTGCTCCACCGACGCGTAGAACGCGTCCATGTCGATGTGGATGATCTTGCGCGGAGGCGGTGGCACGAGCGGAGCGGCAGGGATCGCGAGCGTGGATGGCGGCGAGAGTTAAGCACGGAACCGCCGCGCCTGCCCGATCCGCTGCCGGGCTTGCCCATTTCTGCCGATCCGCTGGCGCGACGCTTGAAGGCACCGCGCCGGCCCGCAGATCACGTGCACTTACCGCCCCGCCTGCCAGGATGGGCGGCAATCACGCGAGGAAAAACCGATGAAGATCCTGATGGTGCTGACGTCGCACGACCAGCTCGGCGATACCGGCCGCAAGACCGGCTTCTGGCTGGAAGAATTCGCCGCGCCGTACTACGTGTTCAAGGACGCCGGCGCGCAGATCGTGCTCGCCTCGCCCAAGGGCGGCCAGCCGCCGCTCGATCCCAAGAGCGACGAGCCCGACGCGCAGACCGAGGCCACCCGCCGCTTCCGCGCCGATGCCAAGGCGGTGGAGGCGCTGGCCCATACCCAGCCGCTGGCCGAGGCGGCCAAGGCGCAGTACGACGCCGTGTTCTATCCCGGCGGGCACGGCCCGCTGTGGGACCTGGCGGAGGATGCCGACTCCGCCGCGCTGATCGAGCGCACCTACGCCGCCGGCAAGCCGGTGGGCGCGGTGTGCCACGGGCCGGCGGTGTTCCGCCACACCCGTTTCAAGGGCGAGCCGCTGGTGCGCGGCAAGCGCGTCACCGGCTTCACCAACGGCGAGGAAGCCGCGGTCGGGCTCACCGACGTGGTGCCGTTCCTGGTCGAGGACATGCTCAAGGCACATGGCGCGGAGTATTCGAAGAAGGCCGACTTCCACCCCTACGCCGTCACCGACGGCAACCTGGTGACGGGACAGAACCCGGCGTCGTCGGTGGATGCGGCCAAGGCCGTGCTGGCGCTGCTGCGCAACGAGGACTGAGCCGCGCGCGGAGACGGGCAGGGCGGCCTGCCCGTCTCCATGCTGCCGCGCATAGGGCATAGGTCATCAGTCATGCGGGGGCGTCCCGGGTTATCGTCGACGCTTATGACCGATACCTCACCTTCGTACCTCCGCCGCCTCGGCACCTGGGACGCCGCCGCCATCGTGATCGGCGGCGTGATCGGCGGCGGCATCTTCCGCAGCACCTCCACCGTGGCCGAGCGCACCTCTTCCGGCGCGGAACTGCTGCTGCTGTGGGCGATCGGCGGCGCGCTGACCCTGGCCGGCGTGCTGTGCTACGCCGAGCTGGGCGCGCGGAGGCCGCAGGCGGGCGGCATCTACATCTATCTGCGCGAGGCCTTCGGCCAGCTGCCGGCGTTCCTGTTCGGCTGGACCATGGCGCTGATCAACTATCCCGGCAGCGTGGCGGCGGTGGCGACCACCTTCGCCGATTACTTCTGCGCCGCGGTCGGCCTGCCGCTGCCGTGGGTGAAGCCAGTGGCGGCGGCGGCGATCCTGTTCATCGTCGGCGTGAATTTCTTCGGCATCCGTGCCGGCTCGCGCATGCTCAACCTGTTCACCGTGCTGAAGCTGGCCGCCATCGCCATGCTGGTGGCGGCGGCGCTGGTGCTGGCGCGCGGGCATCTGGGCATGGCGCTGGCGCCGGATCCGGTGCACCAGGCGCGGCCCTGGGATTTCCTCGGCGCCTTGTTGCCGGTGCTGTTCACCTACGGCGGCTTCCACTACCTCAACGACCTGGCCGGCGAAGTGCGCGAACCGCAGCGCACGCTGCCGCGCGCACTGGGCCTGGGGCTGGCGGCGGTGGTGCTGTGCTATCTGCTGGTCAACTTCGCTTATCTGGCCGGGCTCGGCCATGCGGGCCTGGCCGCCAGCCATGCGCCGGCCGCGGACCTGATGCACAAGCTGTTCGGCGAAGCCGGCGCGCGGGTGATGGCGATCGGCATCGCCTGTTCCACCTTCGGCTATTGCAGCATCGCCATTGCCGGCGGCGCGCGCGTGCTGCAGACCATGGGCGCGGACGGCATGTTCTTCCGCGCGGTGGGCCGCATCGACGCGCGGTCGCGCGCGCCGCAGGTGGCGTTGGCGGTGCTCGGCGGCTGGGCCATCGTGCTGGTGCTGTCCGGCAGCTTCGGCCAGCTGCTCAACTACACCACGGTGGGCGAGTGGCTGTTCCATGCCTTCGGCATTGCCACGCTGTTCTGGTATCGCCGCCGCTTCGCGGCGGAGCCGGCGCCGTACCGGGTGCCGTTCTATCCGGTGCTGCCGTTCCTGTTCGTGCTGACGGTGCTGGGTGTGATCGCGGCGACGGTGTTCGATTCGCCGGGAGACGCCGGCATGAGCCTGCTGCTGGTGCTGGTCGGCGTGCCGGTTTATCTGGTGTGGCGTGCGTGGCAGCGGCGGCAAGGTCCGGCGTGACGCCGTAGGTTGGGGTGAGCGCAGCGAACCCCAACAAGCGCTGCCGGGTGCCGTGTTGTTGGGGTTCACTGCGTTCACCCCAACCTACGGCGCTCCAGTCGGGGTGGAGGAGTGGCACGTGAGGCGATGGCATACATTCGGCTGCTTGATGCTGGCATCCCTGTGCGGCGGGTCCGCCGTGGCCGGGCAGGTGGTCGATCTCGGCCAGCCCTCCGCCAAGGTCGCGCTCGAACAGGTGCAGCGCGGCGCCCATGAAGTGCGCGATGGCGCCGCGGTGCTGCAGCCCTTCGTGTTTCAGCCCGCTGCCGCTCCGCATCTCACGCTCGCACCCGCTCAAGGCAGCTGGGACTGGAGCGCCCAGGGCGAACTGCACCTGCGCGTGCAGAGCGGCATGGCCTGGGCGGTAACGTTGCGCATCGATATCGACGGCGCCGGCAAGGATCAGGCGCTGCACGCCACGGTTGGCATTCCTGCCGGCCCTCCGCAGACCGTAGTGGTGCCGCTGCATGCCGTCTCGCCACGCGCGCAGGGCATGCAGGCGGGGCCGCCGATGCCGTACGAGCGCAAGGGCCAGCGCGTGCTGGTCGCCACCGTGGTCGAAGGGCAGCTCGATCTGCACAAGGTCGCTGCAGTGCGCCTGAGCATGCCTGCGCCGCAAGCCGCGCAGACGTTGCTGTTCGGCAAGCTGGAGACGATGTCTGGCGACGCTGCGCTGCGCGACGCGTATACCGCCATCGTCGACGCCTACGGCCAGTACACGCGCGGCCAATGGCCGGAGAAGATCGACAGCGATGCCGCGCTGCGCGCCGCGCAGGCCAAGTCCGTTGCGGCGCCGTCGCCGGCGAAGCGCGATCCCTACGGCGGCCGCACCGACCTGCCTGCGTTCAAAGCCAACGGCTGGTTCCACACCGAGCGCCGCGACGGCCGCTGGTCGCTGGTGACGCCGGACGGCCATGCGTTCTTCTCGCTCGGCGTCAATGCGGTGACCACGGAGCAGCGCAGCTACGTGCAGGGACGCGAGTGGATGTTCACCGGCCTGCCGCCCGACAGTGGCGCCTGGCATGCCTTCTACGGCAGCGGCGACAACCGCTCGCCCGATGCGCAGGCCGCCGCGGGCATCGGCTACAACCACGGGCGCTGGTTCGATTTCTACGCGGCCAACCTGTATCGCCTCGACGGCGCGGACTGGCCGCAGGCCTGGCGCCAGCGCACGCTGGCGCGCCTGCATGCGTGGGGCTTCAACACGCTGGGCAACTGGAGCGACGAGGCGCTGGCGGGCGAGCGCACGAATCGCCTGGCTTACACGCGTTCGATCGAAGTCGCCGGCGTATTCGGCAATGTCTCCAGCGGCTACGACTATTGGGGCCGCATGCCGGATCCGTTCGACCCGCGCTTCGCGCAGGCGGCGGAAGCGGCGGCGGTGAAGGCCAGCAAGGGCGTGGCCGGCGATCCCTGGCTGCTGGGTTATTTCGCCGACAACGAACTGCCGTGGGCCGGCCAGGGGCCGCAGGGGCGCTGGGGCCTTGCGCTGGGCACGCTGCGCGGCGAGGCGCGCAGCGATGCGAAGCAGGCCTTTATCGCGGCGCTCAAGCGCAAGTACGGCGAACCGGCGAAGCTGGCGGCGGCGTGGGGCATCGCATTGCCTTCATGGGATGCGCTCAACGCCACGGGCTACAACGCGCCGCTGCCCAGCGAAGCGCATCCGGCGGTCGCCGCCGACTACAGCGCCTGGCTGCGGCAATACGCCGAGCAATATTTCCGCGTGGTGAGCGAAGCGCTGCACAGGCACGATGCGCATCATCTGTTCCTCGGCGGCCGCTTCGCGGTGAACACGCCGGAAGCCGTCGCTGCCTGCGCGCGCTACTGCGACGTGCTCAGCTTCAACGCCTACACCGACGTGCCGCAGCACGGCGTCGACATGGCGGCCATCGCCAAGCTCGGCAAGCCCGTGATGCTCACCGAATTCCATTTCGGCTCGGACGACCGCGGACCGTTCGGCCGCGGCGTGGTGCCGGTGTGGAACGAGGCGCAGCGCGGCGAGGCGTATGCGCGCTACGTGCAGGCCGCGGCGCAGGACCCGAACGTGGTCGGCGCGCACTGGTTCGAGTACACCGACCAGCCGGTAAGCGGCCGTACGCTGGACGGCGAGAACTCGCACGTCGGCCTGGTCGGCATTACCGATATCCCGTTCGGGAGCTTCGTCGACGCGGTGCGCAAGGCCAACGAGCAGGCCGGCGCGCGCTGATCAGTCGAGCCTGATCAGCCGAGAGAGTGTTCAACCGACGAGGCTGGTCACCGCGCCGAACACCACCAGCATGATCACCGCCACCGCCAGGCAGGCGCTGGTCGGCTTGATGCGACGCGCATCGATGCGCGGCACCAGCCGCCACAGCAGCGCGGCGCCGATCAGCATGTTCAGCACGATGGCGGCGCGCCAGCCGGCGGTGCGCAGCAGGGCCAATGGGTCCACCTGCGCGCCGTGCTTCATCAGCACGGCGCCGCCGACGATCACGTCCAGCAGCATCCACAGCAGGCAGGCCAGGTAGGTGCGGTTGAACACCACCGGGCTGCGTTCGATCCAGCGCAGCACCGCCCACGCGATGATCGCCAGGAACAGCGCGCCGATGCTGCTGTAGAGCACCCACCACAGCAGGCTGCTGAGCAGCACCAGGAAGGTGTTCATGCCTGCTCCCCGCCCAGGCCCAGGCGGCGCATCAGCTTGTCCAGCAGCCAGGCGGGACCGACCAGCAGGTAGGAGAGGTCGGTGAGGAAGCTGGGGCGGCGGCCTTCGATCGCATGGCCGACGAACTGGCCGACCCAGGCCACCGCGAACACCGCCACCGCGCTCCAGCGCAGCACGCCGGCGCCGTACTGCGCGTGGATCCATGCGGTGGGCAGGTCCAGCAGCACGAACACCACGAACATGGCGCCGCCCATGCGCCGCGAATGCTTCCAGTAACAGGCGAAGGCCAGCACCTGCGCGGCGACGGACCAGAAACCCGGGCGGCCGAGCAGGGCCGGCACCGGGATGGTCCACATCAGCGCGATGGCGCTCCACAGGATCAGCGGCACGCACACCTCGTGCAGCCGCTGGTTGACGGGGTGGCGATGGTCGCCGGCGTAGCTGTCCAGCCAGGGGCCCAGGCCGGTGCGCGGTTCCGCGGTGCGCATGGCGGCGCTCAGCCCAGCTCGATATCGGCCAGGCGGCGCAGCGCCTCGGCGTACTTGGCTTCGGTGCGGCCGATCACCTCGGCCGGCACGCGCGGGCCGGGCGCGGTCTTGTTCCAGTCCAGCGTTTCCAGGTAGTCGCGCACGAACTGCTTGTCGTAGCTGGGCGGGCTGATGCCCACCTGGTATTCGTCGGCCGGCCAGTAGCGCGAGGAGTCGGGCGTGAGCATCTCGTCCATCACGTAGAGCTTGCCGTCTTCGTCGGTGCCGAATTCCAGCTTGGTGTCGGCCAGGATGATGCCGCGCCCGGCGGCATAGGCGGCGGCCCACTTGTAGATGGCGAGGGTGGCCTCGCGCACCTGTTCGGCGAGCTCCGCGCCCACCGCGGCGACCACCGCGTCGAAGCTGACGTTCTCGTCGTGGTCGCCGACGGCGGCCTTGGTCGACGGGGTGAAGATCGGTTCCGGCAGCTGCTGCGCCTGCTTCAGGCCCGCCGGCAGCGCGATGCCGCAGACCGCGCCGGTGGCCTGGTAGTCCTTCCAGCCCGAGCCGATGAGATAGCCGCGCGCGATCGCCTCCACCGGCACCGGTTTCAGGCGGCGGGTGACCACGGCGCGCTTCTCGTACAGGGCCAGGTCGGTGCCGGCGGGAAGCACCTCGCTCAGCGGCGTGTGCAGCAGGTGGTTCGGCACCAGGTGTCCGGTCTTGGCAAACCAGAAGTTGGAGATCTGGGTGAGCATCTCGCCCTTGCCGGGAATCGGGTCGGGCAGCACCACGTCGAAGGCGGACAGGCGGTCGCTGGCCACGATCAGCAGGCGGTTGCCGGGCAGCGCGTAGACGTCGCGCACCTTGCCGCGGTGGAGCAGTTCCAGGCCGGGCAGATCGGATTGCAGCAGGGTGGTGGGCACGGCGGACTCCTGGGCGGTCAAGGCGGGCAAGCCCGCTATTGTAGCGGCGGGTGGGCCGCGGATCGCCGTGGCGGGGCTGCTAGTATGGGAGTCTTTAGCCCCTTACCTGTGTCGCCGATGCGCCTCGCCCTGACTGCGGTACTCGTTCTCGCCGCCAGCCTTCCCGCCGTTGCCGCCACGCCGCCGAAGCCGGCGCGGCTGGGCCTGTGCGCGGCCTGCCATGGCGAAACCGGCATCGCGCAGATTCCCGGCGCGCCGCACCTGGCCGCGCAGAAGGCCGAGTACCTGCGCGAGGCCCTCCGCCAGTACCGCGACGGCCGCCGCAAGGCGCCGATCATGCAGGCGGCGATCGGCCCGGTGAGCGAGGCGGACCTGGACGAACTGGCCCGCTGGTACAGCCAGCAGGCGCCGGTGAAGGCGCAGCCATGAGCATGTCCTGGACCCTGGTGCTGGCCTTCCTGGGCCTGGTCTTCGGCCACAGCCTGTCGACCATGATCGCCGGCGGCGTGGTCGGCTTCGTCATCGACAGCATGCGCCAGACCCGGCGCCGCCGTACCCCGTCCGAGGGCGGCTACATCGGCCCGCTGTTCGCCCTGCTGGGCGCGGTGGCCAAGTCGGATGGCCGCGTGTCGGAGGCGGAGATCGCCGTCGCCGAGCGCCTGATGTCGCGCATGGGCCTGCCGGCCGAGCAGCGCCAGCAGGCGGTGGCCGCCTTCAACGCCGGCAAGGCGCCGGAGTTCGACGTGACCCCGGCCATCGACGAGCTGCGCCAGTGGGTGGGCGTGCGCCGCGACCATGCCTTCCCGGTGCTGGACGTGGTGATCGACACCGTGCTGGCCGAGGGCAATCCGCCCCCGGAGAAAATGGCCATCCTGCGCCAGCTCGCCTTCGCCCTGCGGGTCAGCGACATGGAGCTGATGGCGCTGATGGCGATGAAGGGCTATGCCTGGAACGCTGGCGCCAACTACCGCGGCCAGGCCTATGGCAACGGCAACGGCTACGCGCCGCCGCAGCGCAATACCAGCGGCCCGGATCCCTACACCGTGCTGGGCATCGGCCGCGACGTCGACGACCGCGCCGTGAAGCGCGCCTACCGCAAGCTGATTTCCGAACACCACCCCGACCGCCTGGGCGACCTGCCCGAGGACATGCGCAAGCGGGCCGAAGCGCGCGCCAGCGAGATCAACGCGGCGTACGAGCGGATCAAGGCCGAGCGCGGGTTTAAGTGATGCGGGGAACGGGGATTGGGGAGCGGGGAACAGAGAGTTCCCGGTAACTTGATCCATCGTTACCCACTCGGAGTCCTCATCCGGCGCTGCGTAACCCGGTGCTAGGCTTTTCCCGTTCCCTGTTCCCCAATTCCAGTTCCCCGCCCCTATGAAACAGCCCAACGTCATCGCCCCCTCGATCCTCTCCGCCGACTTCGCCCGCCTGGGCGAGGACACCGCCAAGGCGCTGGCCGCCGGCGCGGACTGGGTGCACTTCGACGTGATGGACAACCATTACGTGCCCAACCTGACCATCGGCCCGATGGTGCTCAAGGCGCTGCGCGACTACGGCGTCACCGCGCCGATCGACGTGCACCTGATGGTCAAGCCGGTGGACCGCATCGTGCCGGACTTCGCCAAGGCGGGCGCCAGCGTGATCAGCTTCCATCCGGAAGCCAGCGAGCACGTCGACCGCACCATCGGCCTGATCAAGGATTCCGGCTGCCAGGCCGGCCTGGTGTTCAACCCGGCCACGCCGCTGAACTGGCTGGACCACGTGCTGGACAAGCTCGACCTGGTGCTGATCATGTCGGTCAATCCCGGCTTCGGCGGCCAGAAGTTCATCCCGCATGCGCTGGACAAGCTGCGCGAAGTGCGCCGCCGCATCGACGAGAGCGGCCGCGCGATCCGCCTGGAAGTGGACGGCGGCGTCACCGCCGACAATATCGGCGCGATCGGCGCCGCTGGCGCGGACACCTTCGTGGCGGGCTCGGCCATCTTCAATGCGCCGGGTTACCAGGCGGTGATCAAGGCCATGCACGCCCAGCTGGGCACCTGAGCCTGAACCGCGGGCAATAAAAATCCCGGCGCGGGGAAGCGCCGGGATAAGACGTCGGAACGACGCCAGAGGAGACCACGCTGGTTGCGCCCTACGCTCCTGCGGGTTCCACGGCAATGGACTCGGGCGCCACCGCAAGTTTTGACAGGGCATTCCCCGGATGGTTCCTTGCAGGACGAAAATATTTCCGCCGCAAGAAAAAAGCCCCGCGAGGGAGCGGGGCGGAACTCACCGTCCGGAGGAGGACGGGAAGGGGCACTCGATTGACGGTATCGCGGCAGGCTCCTTGCCCCGGCGGCCCGGTACGCCTCCCTGCGCACCGGCCGCCCATGCCTTCCACGGCAGCTCACTACAGAGTCGGGGTCAGTGGATGCTCATCACCAGGCCCAGCAGCAGGGCGCCCAGGGCCAGCACCACGCGCAGGGGTTCGAAGCCGCGCAGTTCGGCATTGGGGTCGGTGGGTTCGGGCTTGTTCATGGCGGCATCCGGGGTGCGTCGAAGTGCTGCCTATGAGGCGCCGGCGGCGGGCGCGCGGCCCGGCACGGTGCGGGCGAAGGCGCGATGGCGTCTGGCAAAACGCGGGCAGCGCCAGCCTCCGCCTTGCGCCGCGCGAGTCGGCATAGCACCCTGCGCGCCATCCGCACCGAGAGGGAACGCTCCATGGGCCGCAGCATTGCCATCGTCGAAGACGAACCGTTGATCCGCGCCAACTACGTCGAGGCGCTCAACCGCTTCGGCTACGACACGCGCGGCTACGGCTCGCGCCAGGAGGCCTCGACCGCCTTCGCCATGCGCCTGCCGGAGCTGGTGATCATCGACATCGGCCTGGGCGACGAACCGGAAGGCGGCTTCGACCTGTGCCGCGAGCTGCGCGCGAAATCGCCGACGCTGCCGATCATCTTCCTCACCGCGCGCGATTCCGATTTCGACGTGATCTCCGGGCTGCGCCTGGGCGCCGACGATTACCTGAGCAAGGACACCAGCCTGCACCAGCTGGCCGCGCGCATCGCGGCGCTGTTCCGCCGCATCGAGTCGATGAAGGCGCCGGCGTCGAGCGAGACGGTGATCGAGCACGGCCCGCTCAAGCTCGAATCCGAGCGCATGCGCATCACCTGGAACAACGAAGAGATCCCGCTCACCGTCACCGAGTTCTGGATGGTGCACACCCTGGTGCGCTTCCCCGGCCACGTGAAGAACCGCGACCAGCTGATGCGCGAGGCGGAGCTGGTGGTGGACGACGCCACCATCACCTCGCACATCAAGCGCATCCGCAAGAAGTTCATCGCGGTGGCGCCGGAGTTCGATGCGATCGAGACGGTGCACGGCGTCGGCTATCGCTGGCGTCCTTGATAGTGGCGGGGAACGGGGATCGGGGAACAGGGAACGGCGCGCGTTCCCGAAGAACTGATGCCATGGCTGCGACGTCCCGTTCCCCATTCCCTGATCCCCGTTCCCCAGCAACTCCATGACCCTCCGCCGCAAGCTCCTGCTCGTCGCGCTGTGCACCCTGGCCCTGCCCGTGGCGGGCTGGCTGTATGTGCGCCAGATGGAAACCCTGCTGCGCGAAGGCCAGGCGCAGGCGCTGGTGGCGTCGGCGCGCGCGGTGGCGCGCAGCCTGGTGGTGACGCATGCGCCGCTGCCGCCGGGGGGCAACGGGTGGTACGTGCAGCAGGCGGTCAATCCCATCACCGTCGATGGCTATGGCGACGACTGGGCGCCGCTCACGCCGTGGAGCCAGTCGCTGGACAAGCGCGGCAAGCTGCTGCTCGCCGAGGACCGCGACTGGCTGTACCTCTATGTGGACGTGCGCAGCACGCACCGCACCCGCGCCGACGCGGCCGACGCCAATGCGCTGGCGGCGGATCACCTGATCCTGGGCCTGCGCAAGGGCGGCCAGCTGCGCCGCTATCTGATCGCCAGTGCCGCACCGGGGCCGGCTACGGCGCGGCCGCTGGATCCGGCGCTGGAACGCTTCCCGGAATGGATCGCCGCGCAGTGGCAGGAAGACGGCAGCGGCTACCGCGTGGAACTGCGCCTGCCGCGCGCGCTGGGCCTGGACGGCCTGGGCGTGGGCATCTACGACGCCGCGGCGCCGGACAGCGATCCGCAGGCGGCCGACGTGCGCCCGCTGCTGGGCTATTCCGCCGAGCTTTCGCACGAACTGGCCCAGCTCGCGCCCGAGAATGTGCGCGCCCGCGTGCTGGCGCCGCAGGGCTGGCTGCTGGCGCGCAGCGGGCGCCTGGGCAGCACGGCGGTGCCGGCCGGCGAGCAGCCGGGCTGGTTCGCCTCGCTGGTGTACCGCTCGCTGCTGGCCAATCAACTGGAAGACGCCGAGCCCTGGACCGACGACGCCCCGCGCCTGGACGTGCGCGAAGTGAACGCCGCCGCCGGCGGCGCGCCGTCCACGCTGTGGCGCCAGGGCGAGGCGCGCGGCAGTGTGGTGCTGGCCGCGGCGGTGCCGGTGGAGCAGGGCGGCAAGGTGCAGGGCGTGCTGCTGCTGGAACAGTCCAGCCGCGCCGTGCCGCTGCTGGCGAACCGCGCCCTGCTCGGCCTGCTGGCCACGAGTTTCGGCGTGCTGCTGGTGGCCGGCGGCATCCTGCTGGCCTTCGCCACGCGCCTGAGCCTGCGGCTGTCGCGCCTGCGCAACGCCGCCGAGCGCGCGCAGGCCAACGATGGACGTCTGGACGGCCAGATGCTGGCGCGCTTCCCGATGACCGACGCGCAGGACGAGATCGGCGACCTGGCGCGCAGCTTCGAGCGCCTGTTCGAAGTGGTCGGCGGCTATACCGACTACCTGCGCACGCTGGCCTCCAAGCTGTCGCATGAACTGAATACGCCGTTGGCGATCGTGAAGTCCTCGCTGGACAACCTCGAACACTCGCTCACCGACCGCAACGCCCTGCCGCCCGAAGCCGCGCCCTACCTGGCCCGCGCCCGCGACGGCGTGGCGCGCCTGGGCACCCTGGTGCGCGCCATGAGCGAAGCCAGCCGGATGGAGCGCGCCATCGCCGCGGCGGAACCGGAAGACGTGGACCTGGCCGAAGTGGTGCGCGGCTGCGCCGATGCCTACCGGCCGCTGGCCGGCACGCGCCGCTTGGATTGCGTGCTGCCGGATGGTCCGCTGCGCCTGCACTGCGCGCCCGAGCTGATCGCCCAGGCGCTGGACAAGCTGTTCGACAACGCGCTCTCGTTCACCCCCGATGGCGGCTGGATGCGGCTGAGCCTGCGCGCGGCCGGCGACGGCGCCGAGATCGAGTTGGCCAACCAGGGCGAGCCTTTGCCGGCGGCGATGCAGGGGCGCTTGTTCGATTCCCTGGTGAGCCTGCGCGACAAGGCCACGCCGGGCGACGTGCCGCATCTTGGCCTGGGCTTGTACGTGGTGCGGCTGGTGGCCGAGCGCCACCATGGCGTGGCGTCGGCGCGCAATCTGGAGGATGGCAGCGGCGTGGCCTTCACCCTCAGCCTGCAAGGCATGCCGCGCCAGCGCCTGTAACGTAGGTTGGGGTGAGCCGGAGGCGAACCCCAACAATGCGGTGCGTTTGGACGGTGCGATGTTGGGGTTCGCCTTCGGCTCACCCCAACCTACGTCACGCTACCGGGGCTAGCGCCTCACCATCCATCCGCCCGCGCTGTGCAGCACCTGCACTTGCTGCACGGCCGGTGCGCCGCAGGTCTCCCCTTTGCACGGCACCAGCGTCACGCTCAGGTGCTGGTCGTCATCCAGTTTGAAATCCGCCAGCTTCTCGCTGGCCGCGCCTGCCGCATTCTCCAGCGCTGTGCCGATGAATACGCCGCTGCGGAACACATACAGCTGCAGGCTCGACGGATGGCAGGCGCGGTCGAAGCTCGCGGCGGCCTCGGCGACATAGGTATCGCCCTTGCGCTGCGCGCGGCCGGTGAGCAGGCGCTGGCCGCCGGTGAGCAGGAAGCGGTCCTCGTCGCTGCGTGCCGAGGGTGCGGCGGCGGCGCACTGGCCGGCGTTGGCGCTGGTGACGGAGGCGTCGTCGCCAGCGTCGTCGTCCTCGAATTCCAGCGGCTGCAGCGGCCGCGGCACATAGCGCTGCGCGGCTTCGGGCGCGCTGGCCGGCGCGGGCTTGTACAGCCACAGCGCCAGTCCGGCGGCGGCGATCACCAGCACGGCGATGGCCCAGCCGGGGACGCGCCAGGTCCGGCGAGGCGCGGCGGCGGCCGGGATCGGCGGCGGCATGGCGTGCGTTGCGTCGGTGGGCAGTGGCGGCGGCAACGGCTCGCCCGCGCCGGTGGGCGACCACGGGAACCACTGCTGCCCGCCGTCATGGCACCACTGGTCGCCGCCTTCGGCATAGCGCGCCAGCGCGGACTCCGGCAGCGGGCCGCGTACCTGGCCGGCGCGCAGCAGCCATACCAGCGGCGCGTCGTCGGGTTCCGGCCGCGCTTCCACGCCCATGTCTTCCAGCTGCGCGGCCTGGGCCTGGGCGGCGGACAGCTCCAGCCCGCGGCGGATCAGCAGCGGCGCGCGCCCGAACACGCGCTTGCGGAAATCCGCGTCCTGCATGCCGAACGCTTCGGCCATGCGGGCGTGCGCGCTGTCCGGGTCGTGGCCGGGCAGCAGGCGGCCGGTGAGCACGAGGCAGTACTGATCCATATCGGTTCCCACCGGGAGGCGCGGGTGCCGCGCCCATCCGCCCAAGGGTAGGCGCGGCGCCCGGAGCGGACAAGCACGAGCGCCGCCGCCACCGCGGTTATGCCTACAATGGCCGCCTTGAGTGTTCCCCGCATGGCTTCCCGGATTCCCACGACGTGAGCTCACCAGAGAAGATCGGCCGCGAGCAATTCGACGCGCTGGCCGCCCAAGGCCACACGCGCATCCCGCTGGTGCGCGAGGTGTTTTCCGACCTCGACACGCCACTGTCGGTGTACCTGAAACTGGCCGACGGCCCGTACACCTTCCTGTTCGAATCGGTCGAGGGCGGCGCCACCTGGGGACGCTATTCGATCATCGGCCTGCCGGCCCGGCGCGTGTACCGCCTGCGCGGCCACGAGCTGGAAGTGGAAGACAGCGGCGAAGTCACCGAGCGCCGCCACCTGGACGACCCGCTGGCCGAGATCGAGAAACTGCGCCTGCAGTACGACGTGCCGCGCCTGCCGCAGCTGCCGGCTTTCAGCGGCGGCCTGGTCGGCTATTTCGGCTTCGAGACCATCGGCTATATCGAGCCGCGCCTGGCGCGCTGGGACCGCGCCGACGAACTGGGCACGCCCGACGTGCTGCTGATGCTGGCCGAGGAAGTCGCCGTCTTCGACAACCTCAAGGGCCGCCTGTACCTGATCGTGCATGCCGACCCCGCCCGGCCGCACGCCTACGCCGAGGCGCAGCGCCGGCTCGACGCGCTGGTGCACCGCCTGCGCCAGGGCGGCGCCTCGTATCCGCAGCTCACCCAGTCGGTGGCGCTGGACGAGGGCGATTTCAAATCCTCCTTCACCAAGGAGGAATTCGAGGCGATGGTCGAACGCGCGAAGGAATACATCCGCGCCGGCGACATCTTCCAGGTGGTGCCTTCGCAGCGCCTGAGCGTCGGCTTCAACGCGCGCCCGGTGGACGTGTACCGCGCGCTGCGCGCCTTGAACCCGTCGCCCTACATGTACTTCGTCGATCTGGGCGGCACGCAGATCGTCGGCTCCTCGCCGGAGATCCTGGCGCGCCTGAAGGACGGCAAGGTGGTGGTGCGCCCGCTGGCCGGCACGCGCAAGCGCGGCGCCACCGAGGAGGAAGACCAGGCGCTGGAAGCGGAACTGCTGGCCGACCCCAAGGAGCGCGCCGAGCACGTGATGCTGATCGACCTGGGCCGCAACGACATCGGCCGCATCAGCGAGACCGGCAGCGTGGAGGTGAGCGAGTCCTTCGTGGTCGAGCGCTACTCGCACGTGATGCACATCGTGTCGCAGGTGCAGGGCCAGGTGCGCCCGGATGTCGGCTACATGGACGTGCTCAAGGCCACCTTTCCGGCCGGCACGCTCAGCGGCGCGCCGAAGATCCGCGCGCTGGAGATCATCCAGGAGCTGGAACCCTACAAGCGCAACATCTACGCCGGCGCGATCGGCTGGATCGGCTGGTGGGGCGACGCGGACACCGCCATCGCCATCCGCACCGCGGTGATCCAGGACGGCCGCCTGCACGTGCAGGCCGGCGCCGGCATCGTCTACGACTCCGACCCCACCGCCGAGTGGGAGGAGACCATGAACAAGGGCCGCGCGCTGTTCCGCGCCGTGGCGCAGGCGGCTAAGGGCCTGTAAGGCGGCGATGGACATGCACAGGAAACGCCAGCTCAGTCTTTCGATCACGCGCGCCGGCATCGTCGCCTTGCCGCTGCTGTATTCGCTCACCGCCACCGCGCGCGAGCCGGCGCAAACGCGCTGGGTCGACGACCCGTACAGCCGCATGAAGGCGATGGCGATGCTGCAGTCGCTCAACGCCGACCTGCTCAGCCACCCCAGCGCCACGCTCACCCTGGAGCGCTGGTGCGGCACGCATCATCTGGCCCACGACGCCAAGGTGGTGGCGCGCGTGGTGAAGGGCGCGGACAAGCCGCTGCCGGACGGCGCCCGCGAGCAGCTGGGCATCGGCGCCGAAGAACCGGTGCGCTACCGCCAGGTGCAGCTGGTCTGCGGCGGCCTGGTGCTGTCGGAAGCCGACAACTGGTACGTGCCGTCGCGCCTGAGCGAGGCGATGAACCGCGAGCTGGACGAGAGCGACACCCCGTTCGGCAAGGTGGTGCAGCCGCTGCACTTCCGCCGCCAGACCCTGGCCGCGGAGCTCCTGTGGTCGCCGCTGCCGGCCGGCTGGGACGCCGGCGCGCCGCTGCCGCCAGCCACCCGCCATCCGCTGGACATCCCCGCCCACGTGCTGCAGCACCGCGCGGTGCTGGTGAGCGGCGACAACCAGCCCTTCAGCCTGGTGGTGGAGAGCTATACGGCGAACGTGCTGGCGATGCCCTCGTCGCTGCTGGCGCCGACGCCCTAGCGCAAGCCCGGCGTAAGAGCCGCGTCACAAAATCTGCCAGAATGTGACGGCGATCGCAGGGAAGGGCGGTCGCCATTGCGCCGCGTGCCGTCCAGGCACGCTCCCAGGGAAACGGGGCCCGATGCCGCAGAACCTCTTCCGGTAATACCCCCGCGACGCGGACGCCATGGTGGCTTCCGGGGGAGCGCGCGGGCCGCAGCAAAGCAACAGGGGAAAACATGAAACTCATCGCCAGGACCGCATGCGTCGCCGCATGCGCGCTGCTGCTGTCGTCGTGCGCGACGATCGTCGGCGGCAAGTACCAGAACGTCAGCGTCGACACCAAGGCGTCCGACCAGAGCAGCATCGCCGCCCAGTGCACGCTCAGCAACGACCGCGGCACCGTCAGCGTCACCACGCCGGGCACCGCCCGCGTGCGCCGCTCCGACGGCGCGCTGGACGTGAGCTGCCAGAAGGACGGCGCCCAGATCGGCCAGCAGACCTACCACGCCAGCACCCGCGGCATGGTGTGGGGCAACCTTCTGTTCGGCGGCCTGATCGGCATCGTGGTGGACTTCACCAACGGCGCCGCGCACCACTATCCGGATCACCTGAGCGTGACCTCGTACAACAAGCACTACGACGCGGCCGCGATGGCCGGTGGCGCACCCGCCACCATGGGCAGCGGCAGCGCCGCCGCCTCGGTGCCGGCCGCCGCCGGCGACCTGGCCAGCCTGGATCGCCGCATCGCGCCGGCCACCTTCAATGCCGCGCAGAACGTGGCCGCCGCCAGGCAGTGCGACCGTGCGCTGCACGTGGTGATGGCCGATGGCGCACGCTCGCTGCTGGAAGCGAACTGCCCGGGCGCCGAGCCGGTGCATATCGAGTGCGATGGCGACAAGTGCGTGGCCGTGCACAAGGACTGACGCACATGGCTTAGGTTGGGGGGAGCGCAGCGAACCCCAACGTGCCGGCGACCGTGCAAGGTCCGTTGGGGTTCGCCTTTGGCTCACCCCAACCTACGCCGTCGTTGATGGGCTAGTGGCGCGGATCCTGCGGCGGATCCAGCCGCACCCACCGCTTCCCATCCACCCGCGCGCAAATCCCGCCCTCCGCGCACGGCGCCAGATTCCCCGCCGCGATCGCCGCATTGATCTGCGACGTCCACGCCGCATTCGACAGCTCGGTATGCGCGTGCATCACCGTATAAGCCGCCGCGCCGATCACCAGCAGCCCGCCGACGGCGCAGGCGATGAAGGCCTTCCACGCCGTCGCCGTATGCACCCGGCCGGCGCTGCTGATGCGCTGCTGCAGGTCCGCCGCGGCGTTGCGCACGTCCAGCATGGCGCTTTCCAGATGCTTCTCCGCCTGCGCGAACGGCTCGCGCAGGCCGTGGCTGAGCGTGGCGCCGGCCGCCTGGCGGAATTCCTCCACCGCGCTGGCCGACACCTGCTGCGCCACCTGGCTGACGCTCTGCGCCGCCATGCGGATGGTCTCCGCCGCCTGCGCGTTCTGCTGCACCACCTTGTCGCCGCGGGTTTCGAAGCTGTCGACCAGCATCGACAGCTTCACCGCCATGGCCTTGATGTCGTCCTGGGTCATGCGCGTCTACTCGCGTTCATTGCCGGAGCGTGGGCCCCTGCTGTTGCTGCTGCGGGTTCGGCGGCGGCTGCTGCGTCGGCGCGGGCGTGGCCTGCTGCTGTTGCTGCTGCGCCTGCAGCTGCCGGTTGGCCTGCTGGCCTTGCGCAAGCAGGGCCTGGCCTTCGCCCGATTGCGCGTACGACTGCGCGATCTGCCGCGAAGCCGCATCGTTCTGCGTGGCCGCGGCGCGGGTCAGCGCCTCGAACTGGTCGTTGACCGAGGGCGCCGCGACCGGCTGCTGCGGCGACGACGGCGTCGGCGCCTGCTGTTGCCCCTGTGCCTGTTGCCCCTGCGGCACCGGACCGATCGTGACCGGCTGGCGCGGATAGGCCTTGCTCAGCTCTTCGTTGACCGGCTCCGCACTGGTGCGCGTGCCGACGCCGTTCCATTCCTTCTTCGGCACCAGCACGGTGTTGTAGCCGGCCGGCGTGTTGCGGTCCACCTGGTTGAAGCGGTACAGCAGCATGCCCTGTTCCGAGCGGTGCACCACGTTCATGCCCGGATCGGTCGGCACCTGCGCCTTCTGCAGGAACGGCTTGTCGCTCACCGTGTTGAGGTAATCGACCATCAGGTTGTTGCTGCGCACCGCCAGGCCGTCGCGGTGGTAGCTGCCGCCGATGTCCGAATGCGCGCCCGCCACGGTGACGCCGAGGAAACGGCCGTCCTTGCTTTCGCCCGGCGGGATGATGTGGTCGACCTTGAACAGCCCGCGGCGCTCGTCCGCGGCGATGATCTGGAAGCCGGAAATCACCGAGGGCGGCGGCCGGCGATCGTGCTTCTGCGGCACGCCGGTGCCGACCGGATCGAACAGGCCCTCGACCTGGGCGACCTTGCCCGCTTCTTCCAGCCGCGGCTTGGAGTACTGCGCGTTCTTGATCATGCCGTCGCGCTCGTACGTGTACCTGGCGCCGCTCGGATCCTCGATGCCGCGCTCTTCCACCAGCCGGGTGAAGCCGGCCGCCTGTTCGGCGCCGCGGCTGAAGCCGATGCTGACCACGCTGATCTTGGCCTCGGGGTCCTCGCGCCGCCACTGCTTGGACTGCTCGATGAACTGCTTGTACATCTCCTCGGTGCGGCGCTCGTAGGTGTATCCGCGCATGCCGTCCAGGGTCTTGGTGACGCCGTTGTCCTGGGTGCCCGGGCCGGCCAGGTAGCCGGACACGATGCTGCGGTCGCCGCCGCGGTTGCGCTCCTGGATCTGCGCATGGATCTTGGCCACGTTGGTGGCGTGTTCCGGATCGTGCGCCACGTCGTTGCCGGTGCCGTCGAACGCCGCCACGAACACGCGCTCGTGCGGGTTGTTGGCGTGGATCAGCACGGGCGCCTCGAACTTCGCCAGCTGGTCGCGCGCGGTGTCGTAGCTCTGCAGGCGGGCGGCGTCGGCGGGGTAAGTGCCTACGCCGTCGTTGAGTATCCCGTCCGCGTCGGGCTTGTGGGTTTCCTTGGGCATGGTGCAGCTCCTTTAGTAAGTCCTGCTCCAGACCAGGAAGATGTCTTTCCTGAAGTCGCTGTCCTTGTTGCCCGGGACCTGCGGCTGCCGGGTGGGAATGAACATCGCGGTGTAGACGTTGATGGTGCGGTCGTCCACTTCCAGGTAGATGTCCGGCGCGCCGGCCACGGGGCCGGAATAGAAGTCGGTCATCGCTTCCTTGGGCACGTTGTGCCAGATCAGCTCGTCCTTGAAGATCTGCGCGATGTCGACCTTGGCCTCGTGCGCCGTGCCGTCCTTGGATTTCCAGCGGACTTCGGCCGGCGCCGGGAAGTTGCTGATGCCCAGTTCCGCCGAGCCCCAGCCTTCGCGGTAATCGCCGGCGGGCTTGGGCGGCGAAGCTTCGTCCGCGGCCTTCTGCACCTGGTAGCGGCCGTTGTACATGACGCTGCAGCCGATGGTGTCGTAGCAGAACGCCTCGAAGTTATGGCGCTTGAAATGGAGCGGTACCTGGCGGGTCAGAGCCGGCGCCGGTGCCGCAGTTCCCTGCGTGTCGTCGAGTGACATGGCGAAAACACATCCTGTAGAGAGAGAAACCGTGAGGCCCAGTACGAGCGAGGCCTGAAGCCGGAGGGCTGAAGTGCGCATGCGAGCAATCCCTTGTCTTCGTGTCGGCCATGCGGAGTCCGATGGCCCCGGCCATCTTACCGCGCTGCGCCAGCGTGGCCAGTTTCGACCGGCCAGTCAGCGAAGTACCGCACATTCGTCATCCCGGCGCAGGCCGGGATCCAGTGACGATACCGGCTGGTTGTCGCGAAAGCCCAAAAGCTGAACCTTACGACCTTCACGCACAAGCCAGCGCGTCGCTACTGGATCCCGGCCTGCGCCGGGATGACGAGGGGGGAGGGTGACGTCAGGGTGCGAGGTACGGCCGGGCGATCGCCATGGCCGTCCGGTACGGCTCCGGATCGTTGCGGTTGCTCAGCAGGATCACCGTCAGATGCTGCTTCGGCCAGCGCACGATCACGTTGCGGAAGCCGATGCTTTCGCCGGAATGCCAGCGCACGTCGCCATGGATGCGCCAGCCATAGCCATAGGCGTCGACGTCTTCTTCACCCGTGACCTGGTTCTGCGCGGCGAAGGCCAGGGCGCGCGAGCTGTCCTTGAGCAGGCGGCCGTCGTAGAGCGCGGCGTCCCAGCGCGCCAGGTCGTCGATGGAGGAATAGATGCCGCCGTCGCCGCGGGTGGCGCTGGTGAGGTCCTGGTCGGTGCGCACCCAGCGGCCGTCCTGCTGGCTGTAGCCGTAGGCGCGGTGCGCGGGCTGCGGGCCGTCCGCTTCGCGCAGCAGGGTGTGGTCCATATGCAGTGGCTTGAAGATGCGCTGGCGCAGGAACTCGGGCAGGCGCTGGCCGGAGGCGCGTTCGACGATCAGCCCCAGCAGCACGTAGCCGCTGTTGCTGTAGCGGTAGCCGGTGCCGGGCGCGAAATAGCCGCGCGTCTCGGCCGACAGCATGCGCAGCACGTCGCCGTCGTTGAGCTGCCTGGTGGTGCCGGGCGGCATCAGGTCTTCGTAATCGATCAGGCCGGACGCATGCGAGAGCAGGTGATGGATGGTGATGCCCTGGTCGCTCGCCGGCAGCGAAGGCAGCCAGCGGCGTACCGAATCGCCGAGTTTCAGCTTGCCGTCTTCCGCCAGCAGCAGGATGGCGGCGGCGGTGAACTGCTTGCTCATCGAGGCCAGCCGGTAGTTGGTGGCTGGCGTGGCGGCCACGCCGTGTTCCAGGTCGGCGTAGCCGTAGGCCCTGCGCAGCAGCGGCTTGCCGTCCTTCAGCACCAGCAGCGAGGCGCCGGGGACTTTGCCGGTGTAGGGCTGCATCGAGGTGTCGGCGTCGGCGGCGGGGGCGCGGGCGGAAAACAGCAGCAGCGCGGCAAGGAACGCGAAGTGGCGCATGGCGGGTCCCGGTCAGCGGATCGGCAGGTCGTAGTAGGTGTCGGGCGCCGGTTCCGGCTCGAGCGTGTAATGCCACCACTCGAACGCGTAGTTGCGGAAGCCGCCGCGGCGCATCGCCTCGCGCAGCAGGTCGCGATGGGCGCGCTGTGCGGGCGTGACGTCCGGGTTGTCGGTATTGGCCAGCGGGTCGAAGTAGTCGAACGGCGTGCCCATGTCGAGTGGCGCGCAGTGCTCGTCGCGCGCATCGCATTGCATCAGGGTGAGGTCCATGGTGGCGCCGCGGCTGTGGCCCGAGCGCGGCGCGATGTAGTCGCCGAGCAGCACGCGCTTGTCGAGATGGGGATAGTGCGCGGCCTTCGTGCGCTGGTCGGCCAGGTCGCCGCCCCAGCGCACGAAATGGCTGACGGCGCGGGCCGGACGGTAGCAGTCCCACAGCAGCAGGCGCTGGTGCTTGGCGTGCAGGTCGCGTTCGACCTTGGCCAGCGCCGCGGCCGCGGGGCGCAGCAGATAGCACTTCGCCGCCGCGTAGCCGTCGACCGGCGTGCCGACGAAGTTGTCGCTGCCGGCGTACTTGATGTCCTCGGCGATATCCGGCGCCAGCGTGCGGATATCCACCAGGTTCGCCTGCGCCAGCGTGCCGGTGGCGACGGGCGGCTTCGCGGCCGGCGCGGCGCAGCCGCACAGCAGCGCGGCGGCCAGCAGCGCCAGCCGCCTAGTCGCAGCCGCGTACGCGCTTGAACGCGAGATCTTCGAAGTCGTAGCTGAAATCGGCATCGGGATCGACCTTGCTCATCTGCAGGTTGCCGGACTTGCCGGTGGGTGCATGCAGCCAGGCTTCGGCGTCGCCGTGCTCCCACTGCACCAGGTAGCCGTGGCCCACGCGCATCACCGGGCCGCGCAGGCGAGGGGATTTGACCGCTTCGAATGCCACGCCGTCGCCGCTCGGGCACAGGCGCGCTTCGCCGAACCAGGGATCGCGCCATACGCCAAGCAGGCCGGCCAGTTCCTTGCGCGTGGCGGCTTGGCGTCTGGACGTATCGGGCACGCGCGACGCGTGGCGGTGGCTTTCCTTCGCGGCGAGTTCGTCCGCATAGGCGGCGACGCTGCGTGCTTTCTCCGGCGCGGTGAACTGCTTCAGCAGCACTTCGACCAGCACGGTGCGTGCGTCTTCCGCATCGCCGTTGATCAGCACCACGAAACCGTCGCGCCGGCCCGGCACCAGGTACAGCGCCGAATACATGCCCGACAGCGTGCCGGTATGCGATACGGTCTGCACGCCATCCACATCGGCGATGCGCCAGCCATAGCCGTAGGCATACAGCTTGGTGCCATCCCAGGCGCGGCGCTGCGCGGAGATCGGCATCGGCGTGTACGGCGTCCACAGCGGGTCGCGCTGCGCCTGCGGCAGCCAGGCCAGCTGCTGTGGCGTCGGCGCCAGCCATTGGCGCGCCCAGATCAGCATGTCATCGAGGCTGCACTGCACGCCGCCGGCCGCTTCCATGGTGGTGGGGTGCACCACGGGGTCGGTGGGCGCAAGCGGTACGAAGCCGTCACCGCGGCTTGCATGCGGCACCGCGACCGGCGCCAGCGCATCGCGGCGCCAGGTACCGACCTGGCAGCGTGCCAGCCCGAGCGGTTCGAACACTTCGCGGCGCAGCAGCGTTTCATACGGCGCGCCGCCCGCGGCGGCAGCGACTTCGCCCGCCACCACGTAGAGCAGGTTGTCGTACGCATAGCCGGCACGGAAGCTGTAGCGCGGCTTCAGATAGGCCAGCGCGGCGACGATGTCCTGGCGGGTGAAGCCGTTCGGCTCCGGCCACAGCATCAGATCGCCCGCGCCTTCGCCCAGCCCGCTGCGATGCGTCAGCAGGTCGCCGACCTGCATATGCTCGGTCACCCATGGGTCGTACATACGGAAAGCCGGAATCCAGCGCTTCACCGGATCGTCCCAGCGCAGCTTGCCCTGCTGCACCAGGCGCGCGAGCAGGGCGGAGGTCATCGCCTTGCTGTTGGAGGCGATCTTGAACAGCGCATCGGGGGTGACCGGCTGGCCGGATCCCAGCGCCAGTTCGCCCGCGGTATGCCGGTACACGACTTCGCCGTTCTCGATCACGCCGACGGCGATGCCGGGCAGGCGATAGCGCGCCACCACGGCGTCGACCAGCGGATCGAAGCGGTCCTTCGGCGTCTGCGCCTGCACCGCACCGGCGGCGAGCAGCAGTGCGATCGACAGGACTTCAGCGAGCCGGCGCATCGGCCGTCTGCTCCACCGCCCGCCACACGCGCAGCAGATTGCCGCCCCACAGCTTGGCGATGTCCGCATCGCTGAAACCGGCCTTGCGCAGCGCCGCGGTCACGTTGCGGGTCTGGCTGGCGTCGCGCCAGCCGTCGATGCCGCCGCCGCCGTCGAAGTCCGAGGCGATGCCGACGTGGTCGATGCCGGCGACGTCGACCATATGGCGGATCTGCGCCAGGTAATCGTCGAGCGTCGGCAAGGGAAAGGCCTTGTCGATGCGCGCCATGCCTTGGACATACGCTGGCAGGAAATCGTGCTTCTCGCTGTCGTACTGCTTGTCGCCCGCCTGCTTGGCCACCTGCGCCTGCAAGGCCTTCTCGGCGAGTTCGCGGCCCGGATCCAGCTTCAGGAAGCCCTTGTAAGCCACCGCCTGCACCACGCCACCCTTTGCCGCGATCGCACGCAGCAGATCGTCCGGCAGGTTGCGCGGATGGTTGACCAGCGCGTGCGCGCCGGAATGCGAGGCGATGACCGGCGCCTTCGACAGCGCCAGCACGTCGCGCACGCAGGCATCCGAACTGTGCGAGACATCGACCATGATGCCCAGCCGGTTGGCGCGCTCCACCACCTGCTTGCCGAACGCACTCAGCCCTGCGTCGCTCAGCGGCGGATCGCCCAGCTCGGCGGTGGGCATCGAGCTGGTGCAAAGATCGTTGTGGCCGACGTGGGTGAGGCCGATATAGCGCGCGCCCTGGGCGAACACCCAGTCCATGTTCTTCAGGTCGTGGCCGAGCGAATAGCCGTTCTCGATGCCGATCATCGCCGACAGCACGCCGGCCTTGCGGTTGGCGATGACTTGTTCCGGCGTGGTAGCCAGCTTGATGCGCCGCGGATAGCGCTGCACCAGCAGGTGGATGTCCTCGTACTTGCGCCTGGCCTGCGCTACCGCCTTGGCATAGCCCTTGGCATTGAGCGGGCCCTGCTCGACGTAGATGACGAAGAACGCGGCGTTCAATCCGCCGCGTTCCATCTTGCCCAGGTCCACCTGCAGCGGGGTGTCGTGACCCGCGTCGAAACGCGGCTCGTGCATGTAGGCCAGCGGGATATCGACGTGGGTGTCGATGGTGACGGGCGGGTCCTCGCCCGCCGCGGCGGGGCCGGTCCACAGCAGCAGCGGCGCCAGCGCGCCGAGATAAGGCCATAGCTTCATGCGCTTTCCCAATGCGAGGCCGGCTGTTCGCCGGCGACCATGTCTTCGAGACTCTGCCGCCGCCGCACTATGGCATGGCGGCCGCGCTCGAGCAGCACCTCGGCGGCGAGCGGGCGCGAGTTGTAGGTGGACGCCATCGAGGCGCCGTAGGCGCCGGTGGTGCGGATCAGCACCAGGTCGCCGCTGCGCAGCTCGGGCAGCTCGCGTTCCACCGCGAAGGTGTCGCCGGTTTCGCAGACCGGGCCGACCACGTCGTAGCGGCAGTGCGGACGCGGTCCGTCGAGCAGGGGGACGATGTCGTGCCAGGCCTCGTAGAGGCTGGGGCGCAGCAGGTCGTTCATGGCCGCGTCGAGCACCAGGAAGCGGCGCCGGTCGCCCTGCTTCACGCGGATCACTCGAGTGAGCAGCACGCCGGCCTCGGCGACCAGATAGCGGCCGGGTTCCAGCAGCAGGCGCCCTTTGAATGCTCCCAGGGCTTCGCGGATGGCCGCGGCGTAGTCCGCCGGCGCGATCGGCACCTGGCCGTCCCGATAGCGCACGCCCAGGCCGCCGCCCACGTCGATGCTGGCGATGGCGTGGCCGGCGTCTTCCAGCTCGCGCCAGAACGCCGCCACGCGCGCGAAGGCGAGGCGGAACGGTTCCACGCTGAGGATCTGCGAGCCGATATGCACGTGCAGGCCGTCCAGCCGTACGTTCGGGTGGCGCGCCGCCTGGTCGAACCAGCGGCGCGCCTCGTCGATGCTCACGCCGAATTTGTTTTCCGCCTTGCCGGTGGAAATCTTGGCGTGGGTCTGCGCGTCGACGTCGGGGTTGATGCGCACCGCCGCATGCGCGGTGACGTGCAGTTCGGCCGCCATCTGCTGCAGCAGCTCCAGTTCGTCCGCCGATTCGACATTGAAGCGCTGGATGCCGGCGGCCAGGGCCTCGGCGATCTCGGCCGCGGTCTTGCCCACGCCGGAGAACACGATGCGCTGCGCCGGAATGCCCGCATGCAAGGCGCGCCATAGCTCGCCGGAGGAGACGATGTCCGCACCCACGCCCGCTTTCGCCATCAGCTGCAGGATGGCCAGATTGCTGTTCGCCTTGACGGCGTAGCACAGCGTGGCATCCAGGCCTTGCAGCGCCTGCTGCAAGCCATCGATGCGGGCGCGGATCGCGCTGGCGGAATAGGCGTGGAACGGGGTGGGGATGCGTTCGGCGAGGCGGCGCAGGTCGACGCCGTCGAACAGGGTGTCGGGGTGGAGCGCAGGTTCGGCGGGAAGGGACGAGGTGTGGGACATGTTTCTGCCGTGTGCTGAAAAAAAGGCGGCCCGAACTCACGCGGGCCGCCTTGGGGAGTACACCTTCAGCGATGCATGCTCAGAAATCCAGCGACACGGTGAGCTGGGCAAAACGCGGATCCTGGAAGCGCAGCGCCTGGCGGAACGTGGAATTGGTACCGTCGCTGATCGAAGTCTGCAGATCCTGATCCACCGCCACCGTGCGCTGCTGGTTGAGCAGGTTGTAGATGGCGAACTTCACGCGCAGCTGGCCGGTCTCGCCCAGCGAGCGCAGGTAGGTGACGCTGGCGCCGAGGTTGTAGGTCCACGGCATGGTGCCGTACTTGCCGCGCGGGGAACGCTCGTACACGCGGTCTTCCGAACGGT
Source organism: Dyella sp. SG609 (assembly GCF_012275375.1). Taxonomy (GTDB): domain Bacteria; phylum Pseudomonadota; class Gammaproteobacteria; order Xanthomonadales; family Rhodanobacteraceae; genus Dyella_D; species Dyella_D marensis. The sequence continues at coordinate 129,625 of NZ_JAAZQJ010000012.1, forward strand.
CGGACGAGCAGTTGGCCACGCAGATGTAGTAGCTGTGGTAGTTGGTCGCGTCGTACGGATTGCCCACGCCGAAGCCGGTGATCGGGCCGCCGGACAGCACGGTGAGGTCGCCGCCGAACTGCCAGTGCGGGGTGAGCGCATAGGTGCCGCGCAGCTTCAGCTGGTGGCGGTGGTCGTTCGGCAGATAGCCGTCGCCGCCGAAGTTTACCCAGGGGTTGTCGAAGTTCTCGGTGCGGCCGGTATCGTCGAAGTTGGTATCGGAGTTGACCGGGCCTTCCGCGTTGCCGCGATTCCACGACAAGGTATACGAGGCGTTGAACGCCCACTGGTTGTCCCAGGCGCGGTCCAGCTGGAACTCCACCGAAGTGAAGGTGCGCTTGGGCTTCACCCAGCCGCGCTGGCCCAGGTAATTGCCGTCGGCGTCGTACATCGCCCAGCCTTCCTTCGCCGTGTCCACGGTGACCCAGCCGTCGGCCACGCCGTCGCAGTTGGTGTCGCCCCACACCGTGTTCTTCTTGCCCGGGTTGCCCATCACCCAGCCGATATAGCCGTTGGCGCCGCACTTGCCGGTGGCGCTGATCTCCATGTCGTCGATCGCGTTGTGCAGGCGGCGGTAGGTGGCGCTCACGCCCCAGGACCAGCTCTTGTCCAGCATCTGCTGGAAGCCGAGGATGGCTTCGTCCTGGAACACCTGGTCCATGTCCTTGTTCACCTGCGAGCGCAGGTCGCCGACCTTGCCGTCGCCCTGCGAGGTGTCCACGCCGCCCAGCTGCGGCCCGAGCACCGGCATCGCGTACTTGTTGCCGTTGCGGTCGACGATCTGCCAGCCGCTGAAGGCGTAGTAGGTGCGCTCGTCGAGCAGGCCGCCGGCCTGCTTGATGTTGATCACGTTGGCCACCGGCAAAAAGTAACGGCCCAGGTTGCCGAACAGCTTGGTGGTGCCGTCGCCCTTGATGTCCCAGGAGAAGCCGAAGCGCGGCGCCCACATGTTCTTCATCTTGATGTAGCTGCTGCCGTTGGCGGCCTTGTTGTCGAAGCCGTCGTTGCGGATGCCCGCGTTCAACAGGAAGGTCGGCGTGATCTGCCAGTTGTCTTCCAGGTAATACGCCGAGTTGGTGGTCTCGAAGGTGCCGGCGATCTCGTAGCGGCGCGCACGCACGTACGCCGTATACCCGGCCGGCAGCACGCCGCCGGTGTTGTTGATGGTGGAGCCCGGGGTGGCGTAGTAGAGGTTGTAGTAGACCGCGCCGGGGCCGGTGTAGTGGCGCTGGTAGATCGAGGTGTCCTTCTCGTGGTCGTAGCCGAAGCGCACCAGGTGGTCGCCGAGCTTCCATTCGAAATCGGCGCGGATCTCCTTGCGGGTGTCGTCGCGCTTCTCCACCGTGGAGTTGGTGGTGCAGCCCAGCGGCACGCCGCCCGGCACCGGCACGGCATTGGTGACCTTGGTTTCGGCCACCACGCGGTTGCATTCGATATCGCTGAGCGAGCGGGTATAGGCGTTGCGCTTGTTGCTGCCGTACAGCAGCTTCATCGACAGGTCGTCGGTGAGGTAGTTGGTGTAGGTCAGCGCCCAGTTCTTGCCGCCGGAGTCGGTGTAGATCTCGTTGGTCTTGGCGCCGAGCGTGCGCGTGTCGAAGGTGTAGTCGTAGACGTCGCCGGTGTTCTTGCTCTTGTCGGAGAACGCCATCAGCGACAGCAGGTTGTTGTCGTTGATGTGCCAGTCGATGGTGGCGCCCCAGAAACCGTTGTGGGCGCCGTTGCTGGTGAAGGTGGTGCCGTCGTCGCTGGTATTGCGCGGCGAGCTGCCGCGCGCCTCGTACATGGCGAAGAAGAACAGCTTGTCCTTCACGATGGGGCCGGACGCGTAGACATTGGTCTTCATCAGCGAGTCGCGGTCCTCGCTGGAGGCGAGGTAGCGGTTGCCTTGCGCGTCGTAGCGGTTCTTGGGCTTGTCGTGCCAGGCGCCCGGTTCCATGGTCAGCTCGGTGCCCCACTTGAACTGGTTGCTGCCCGAGCGCGCCACCGCGTTGATCACGCCGCCGGTGGTGCGGCCGAACTCCACCGAGTAGCCGCCGGTCTTGACCTGGAACTCCTGGTAGAAGGCGAACGGTGCTTCGGAGAAGCCGTTGCGGTTGTAGAAATCGGTGACGTTGAGGCCGTTGACGTAGATCGCGTTCTCCGCGATCGACGAACCGCCGAAGCTGATGCCGCCGAAGCTGGAATTGCCTTTGTTGACGCCCGGCGCGAGCAGGGCGACCGAGGCGATGTTCTGATCCACCGGCAGGCGGCGCAGTTCCTCGCGGCTGATGTTGACCGCCGACTCGGTGGAAGTGACGTCCACCTTGGTGATCACGCTGGTGGCGCTGACGCTCACGCCTTCCAGCTCCTTCACGCCCAGGTTCACCGTGGTGGCATTGCCCAGGGTCACCGTCACGTCGGCCGGCTGGGTGGTGAGGTTGCCGTCCTTGCGGCTTTCCAGCACGTACCTGCCCACCGGCAGGAACGGAATGCGGTAATTGCCTTTCTCGTCCGCCGTGGTGCTGCGCGACAGGCCGGTGGCTGGGTCGCGCACGGTCACCACCGCGCCGGGCTGCGTGCGGCCCACGATGGTGCCGTCGTTGTTGGCGCCATGCGCCTGCCAGGCAGGCAGGCCGAAGGCCAGGCCCAGCCCCAGACATAGCGCGGTCTTGCGCAGATACCGACTGCTCATCTCCCCCATCTCCCCGTCTCCCAACGTGATGTCGATGCGTTAGCGAAAAGAACTCAGGCGCCGCCGGCACGCCCCCGCGCGTCCGGCAGCAGCTGCCACTGGAAGTGGTAGTCCCACTGGTCGAAGTACAGATTCCCGCCCTTCCACTCGACCTCGCCGCGTTGCGAATCGACGTTGTCGGAGCGGAACTGCTGCTTGGGCGGCGTAAAGGGCTGGCCGAAATCGCGGTTGAAGGCGATGCGCCAGGCGTCCAGGCCGCCGAGGTAGAACCACTGCAGCGGCGCGTCGGCCGGCGCGGCCGGATGCAGCTGGCCGGTGGTCACGTCCATCGGCACCCAGCCGTAGGGCGCCAGATACACCTGGCCCCAGTCGTGGATGTTGTCGTAGCCGTTCTCGGCGAACACCATGCCGGACTGCCAGCGCGCCGGAATGCCGTTGAGCCGCAGCAGGGCGATCAGCAGCAGCGTCTGCTGCCCGCAGTCGCCGTGGCCGGCGTGCAAGGTGTAGTCGCTGATGTTGCTGATGGTCGAATACTCGCGCGCACCGGCCCAGGGGATGCGGTCCACCGCGGCGAACAGCTTCTGCGCGATGCGGTAGGGGTTCTTCTCCTCGCCCACCACATCCTTGGAGAACTTGCGCAGGTCGTCGGTGAACACCACGTGCGGCGCGCGCTCGGCCACGTAGGGTGCAAGTTCTGGCGTGATGCGCGTGGCGGTGACCTGGTCCGGGTCGATCTCGCGGTACTGCGCGGACAAGCTCACTTCATAGGTCACCGAGAACACGGTCTTCTCGCCGGCCTTCGCGGGCTGCTCCAGGTACACCGTGCGCATCGGCGCACTGGCCGGCGCGATGTCGTGCTTCGCCGGCACGCTGGTCACGTAGCGGATGTCGTCCTGCTGGCCGGGCAGTTCCTGCGGATAGGGAATCCACGCACGCACCGTCTCGCCCGCGGGCACGGCATTGGCGTCGACGGTCAGCGTCTGCGTCATGCGCACGCGGTGCGGCAGCACGTGGGTTGAGTGTTCGGCCAGCGCGGCGGCGCGCACCTGGCGGTGGTAGTCGTTGAGTGACTCCATCGGGCCGTCGGTGAGCGGCGTCTTGTCCGTGCGGCGCCCGCGTGCCTCGGCGCTCAGGCGGAACAGGTTGCCGGGCGAGCGCTTGAAGTACAGCGTGCGGCCGTCGATGGTCTGGTGTTCGAACAGGCCGGCGGCGTCCCAGCGCGCGAAGTCGGCGTCGCTCAGGTCCGGCATCTGCTTGCGCACCCGCGCCTTCACCGCGTCGGCGTCGAGGGTGAAGTCGAGCAGGATGCGGCGCATGCGCTCGCGCTGGAACAGCCAGTCCTGGCGCGCCTGGGCGGAGAGTCCCGGCTGGGCGAGCGCCTGGCCGATCGCGGCTTCGGCCTGCTTGAAGTGGCCGGCGTCGATCTGCGCGATGGTGTCGTTCAAGCCCGCGGGCGTGTCGCCGGCCGCGGCGAAAACGGGAGACATGGCGCAGCCCAGGGCCAGCGCAAAAGCGGTGCGGCGCAGTGCGCGCGCGGCCGCGGAACCCGGTGCCGAGCCTGCCGTTTTCAACACCAGAACTCCCCCGCAAGAAGTTGTTGAAAACGCTGTGTAGCATGCTTGCAATCCCTGGTCAATAATTTATGCTTCGATAGAAATTGACAGGAATTAGCTATTCCAAGCCTGCCGAATTGCCATGGGCCAGCCGCCCGGCAGCCACTGACGAAGGGGGTTCGATGATCCAGACGGTCTGGCCTTATCTGGCGCTGATGCTGTTGGCGGCCGGGGCATTCCCCGCGCTGGAAAGGCAGTTCGGCTGGCGGATCTTCAACGTGCTGCCGCCTATCGTGCTTACCTATCTGCTGGTCACCGCCCTGGCCGTGTCGGGGCTGTGGAAGAACACCGCCGAGATCCAGGCCGCGCAGGGCATGCTGGTGGAGCGCATGGTGCCGGCGCTGGTGTTCCTGCTGATGATCAACTGCGACCTGCGCGCGATCTTCGCGCTGGGTCCGCGCGTGCTGGCGGTGTTCGCCTGCACCTCGGTGAGCCTGTTCACCGCCTTCGTGGTCACCTACCTGATGTTCCGCCACTGGCTGCCGGGCGACGCCTGGCATCCGCTGGCTGCGCTCAGCGGCAGCTGGATGGGCGGCACGGCGAACATGATCGCGGTGAAGCAGGCGATCGGCATGTCCGACACGCACCTGGCCATGAGCCTGCTCACCGACGCGCTGTGCTACTCGATGTGGGTGGTGGTGCTGTTCTCGGTGGCGCGCCTGGCGCCGGCCTTCAACCGCTGGACCCGCGCCACCTCCAGCGCGGACCTGATCGTGGCGGAAACGCGCGTCGACAGTCCGCCCACCACCGACAGCGTGCTGCTGTGGCTGGGCCTGGCCCTGCTGGTGGCGGCGGGTTCGGCGTGGCTGGGCGACCGGCTGCCGGCGTCCGGCATGGTCAGTCCCACCACCTGGACCATCCTGCTGGCTACGGGCTTGGGCCTGCTCGCGGCGCATACGCCGCTGGCGCGGCTGCCGGGCGCGGGCAAGATTTCCGGCACCTTGCTGGTGGCGGTGGTGGCGGTGCTGGCCTCGCAAAGCAATTTCGAAGGCATGGGCCGCGCGCCGCTGTACCTGCTGTGCGGCGTCTGCATCATCGGCATCCAGGGCGTGCTGCTGGCGCTGTTCGCCAAGCTGTTCCGCTTCGACCTGTACCTGTGCGGCATTTCCTCGCTGGCGCATATCGGCGGCGTCGCCGCCACCCCGGTGCTGGCCGCCACCTATGCGCGTCCGCTGGTGCCGGTGGGCGTCCTGCTGGCCCTGCTCGGCTATATCCTCGGCACCGGCTTCGGCCTGCTGGTGGCCCAGGTGCTGTCGATGCTGTCGTCGTGAGCGGCGGCTATCGATGAGGAGAACGCGTTGAGGAAATCGGGATGAGGAAATCGGCAATGAAGAAACCGACCATGCGTCACCCGCTTGCCGCCGCCTGCCTGGTCCTGCTGCTGCCGATGGGCGCCGCGCTGCATGCGCGCGAGATGGCGGTGCCGCCCTCGGGCGTGATCGGCGTGGGCGCCGAGCAGCTGGATCCGGCGTTCTGGCTGCGCCAGGCGCCGTCGCCCGACGCCGTGGTGCTGGATGCCGCCACCATCGCCGCGCGCAATGCGAAACTGCTGCAGGTCGATCCCAGCATGCACGACCTGCAGGCGCTGCCGGCCACGCTGGAGCGCGCGCAGGTGCTGAAGTGGATCCAGGACCTTTCCAGGCGCCCCACGCACGAGCTCTACGACGAAGCCGGCCGCAGCGTACCCGCCGCCACGCTCGATGCCCTGCTGCCGTCGCTGGCGCTGGACCAGGTGCCGGCCACGCAGAAGACCCGCTACGGCCTGGTGGTGAAGCGCGCCGCGCTGCGTTCCTTTCCCACCTCGCTGCGGGTGTTCAGCCACAAGGGCGACACCGATATCGACCGCTTCCAGGAAACCGCCGAATTCCCCGGCACACCGGTGGCGATCGTGCATGCCAGCCAGGACGGCCGCTGGCTGTTCGTGGTGAGCCCGCGCTACGCGGCCTGGGTGGAACGCGACGCGATCGCCGAAGGCAGCCGCGAACAGGTGCTCGGCTATGCCGACAAAGCGCCGTACCGCGTGGTCACCGGCGCCACCGAGCGCACCGTCTACACCCGCGAACAGCCGGGCGTCTCGCAGCTGCAGCTGGACATGGGCACGCGCGTGCCGCTGGCGCAGGGCCTGGCGGCGGACCAGCCGGTCAACGGCCAGCACGCCTACAGCTCGTGGACGCTGGAGCTGCCGGTCCGCCAGGCCGACGGCTCGCTCGCCTTCAGCCCGGCGCTGCTGCAGAAGAACACCGACAGCGCGGCGGACTATCTGCCGCTGACCCATGCCAACCTGATCCGCCAGGCCTTCAAGTTCCTCGGCGAACGCTATGGCTGGGGCCATGCCTACGACGCGCGCGACTGCAGCGGCTTCGTCTCCGACGTCTACCGCAGCATGGGCGTGCAGATGCCGCGCAATACCAGCGCGCAGGCGGTCAGCCCGGGGCTGGAGCACACCTTGTTCACCGACAAGGACAGCCGCGCGGTGCGCGAGAAGGCGATCGACGCGCTGCAGATCGGCGACCTGATCTATATCCCCGGCCACGTGATGATGATGCTCGGCCGCATCGACGGCGAACCCTACGTGATCCACGACACCAACGGCCTCAGCTACCGCCAGGACGGCGCGATGCGGCGGGTCCAGCTCAATGAAGTGTCGGTGACGCCGCTGCGTCCGCTGATGTTCAACGACACGCAGCGCTATATCGACCGCATGACCAGCATCGTGCGCATCCGCTGACCGACCGACGACCCGACCCACACAGACGGACCTCATGAAAATCACCGATATCCAGTTCGGCATGCTGCGGGTGCCGCTGAAGACGCCCTTCAAGACGGCCTTGCGCACAGTCGAGCGCGTGGAGGACATCGTGGTGATGGTGCATACCGACACCGGCCACGTCGGCTTCGGCGAGGCGCCGGCCACCGCGGTGATCACCGGCGACACGCACGGCTCCATCGTCGACGCCATCCGCCACTACATCGCGCCGCGGCTGATCGGGCACGAGGTGGCGGACCTCAACCGGATCACCCATCTGATCCAGGCCTCGATGGAAAAGAACACCAGCGCCAAGGCGGCGGTGGAGATCGCGGTGTACGACCTGTGGGGCCAGCTCTACAAGGCGCCGCTGTACCAGCTGCTGGGCGGCGGCGATCCGGTGATCACCACCGACATCACCATCAGCGTGGACTACATCGACAAGATGGTGGCCGATTCGATCAGCGCGGTAGAGCGCGGCTTCGAGTCGCTGAAGATCAAGGTGGGCAAGGACATCGGCGTCGACATCGAGCGCGTCAAGGCGATCTACGCCGCGGTGGAAGACCGCGCGCTGCTGCGCCTGGACGCCAACCAGGGCTGGACCGCCAAGCAGGCGGTGTACGCGCTGCAGACGCTGGAAGACGCCGGCGTGAAGCTGGAGCTGGTCGAGCAGCCGGTGAAAGCGCGCGACCTGGAAGGCATGCGCTATGTCACCGAACGCGTGCATACGCCGGTGATGGCGGACGAGAGCGTGTTCGGCCCGATGGAAGTGATCGAGCTGATCCGCCTGCGCGCGGCCGACATCATCAACATCAAGCTGATGAAGACCGGCGGCATTTCCAATGCCATCCGCATCGCCGACATCGCCGGCCTGCACGGCATCGACTGCATGATCGGCTGCATGCTGGAAACCAGCATCAGTGTGGCTGCCGCGGTGCACGTGGCGGTGGCCAAGGCCGACGTGATCACCAAGGTGGACCTGGACGGCCCCTCGCTGTGCCAGTACGACCCGGTGGACGGCGGGGTGAACTTCAACGAGTCGGAGATCTCGATCAGCGCCGCGCCTGGATTGGGCATCCGCCAGATCCGCGGCCTGGAGCCGATCGATGGCTAGGAGTCCGATTATGGCCGCATCGCTGCCCGCACCGCCCATGTCACCACTGGTGAAGATCCGCTCCGAGCGCGACCAGATGTCGGCAGTGGAGCGGCGCATCGCCGACTTCATCCTGGAGAACGCGCAGCTGCTGCGCGACTACTCCTCGCAGCAGTTAGCGAACGCGCTGGGGATCAGCCAGTCCAGCGTGGTGAAGTTCACCCAGAAGCTGGGTTTCAAGGGCTATCCGGACCTGAAGTACTCGGTCGGCGAGGCGATCGCGCGCGCCGACAACGGCGAGGCCGCGGTGGCGGCGCACCCGGTGGCCGGCGGCGAGCGCGAGTCGCTGGCCACCAGCCTGTGGCGGCGCAAGTCGGAGGCGGAAGAGGCGACGCGGCTGATCAATCCGCCGGAAACCCTGCGCGGCGCGGTGGAGGCGCTGGGCAAGGCCGGCAAGGTGTTCGTGATCGGCGTGGGCGAGGACGACGTCTACTCGCGCGGCTTCGCGCTGAAGCTGTCGATGCTGGGCATCGCCACCGTGCAGAGCTTCGACGTGGCGCGGATGATGGCGAGCATTTCTTCCGGCGGCGCGGGCGACGTGCTGCTGATCTTCTCCGAGCATGGCCACCATCCGGCGCTGTGCAAGATGGGGCGGCTGTTCCGCGAGCAGCGCGGCCGTTTGCTGACGGTGACGCGCCATACGTCCAATCCGCTGCGCGCGCTGGCCGACCTGGCGCTGCTGGTGTCGGCGCACGACGAGCAGCCGTACGTGCAGTCGATCGTCTATCAATCCGCCCTGCAGCATCTGCTGGACGGGTTGTTCATCGAGCTGTGCGAGGGCGACGAACGCCGCCACGCGCAGCTGCTCACCAATCTGGAACGGCTCCAGCTGCTGCTGGAACCCTGACCGCCTGACGATTCCGGGGCCGCATGATCCACGCTTTCCGTCTGTCCACACTGCGTTCGATCGTCGGCCTGGCGCTGCTTGCCTTGGCCGGTTGCGCTGCTTCGCCGCCGCCGCGCACCGATGCCCTCGCATGGAAGGATGCGCGCCAGCTGGTGCTGGTCGTTACCGACGACTGGAATGTCGACCACGGCCGGATGCGTGCGTACGAGCGCCATGGCGATGCGTGGCAGCCGGTGGCGGATGCGGTGCCGGTCACCATCGGCCGCTCGGGCGCCGCCTGGGGCGTGGGCCTGCATGCGCCGCGCACGGATGGCCCGGTAAAGCATGAAGGCGACGGCCGCAGTGCCGCGGGCGTGTTCCGTATCGGCGAGGCCTTCGGCTATGCCGGGCATGCGGATACGGCGCTGGCGTACCGCGCGCTGACCGTGTCGGACTACTGCGTCGACGTGGACGGCTCGCCGCTCTACAACCGCATCGTCGACGCCAACCACGAAGACGCCAAGGCGGTGGCCGGTTCGACCGAGGCGATGCGGCTGGACCTGCACGCGCACGGCGACCAGCGCTACAAGCTGGGCTTCGTGATCGAGCACAACCCGGACGGGCAGCGCGGCGCCGGTTCCTGCATCTTCGCCCACCTGTGGCGCTCGCCCACCGACAGCACCGCCGGCTGCACCGCGATGGACGAAGCGGCGATGCGCCAGCTGCTGGGCTGGCTGAAGCCGGAAGAACACCCGGTGTTCGCGCTGCTGCCGCGCCAGGCCTATACCAAGCTGCAGCGCGACTGGGCGCTGCCGGCGGCGGACGCCGCGCCATGAGTCCCACCGCGCGGGTACTGGCCGGTCTCGCCGCCGGCGCGGCGCTGGGGCTGGCGCTGGACGCGATGAGCCCCGCGCTTGCGGTGCGCGTCGCCGACGTCGCGCAACCGCTGGGCCGGCTATGGCTGAATGCCTTGCAGATGACCGTGGTGCCGCTGGTGCTGGCGCTGATCGTGGTGGGCGTGAACACCGCCACCGACGCGGCCGCGTCCGGGCGCGTGGCGCGGCGCGCGATCGGGGTGTTCATCGTGATCCTGGCCGGTGGCGCATTGCTGGCGGCGTTCGCCGCGCCCTCGGTCTTCGCGCTGTTTCCGCGCAGCCCGGCGCTGGCCGCGGCGCTGGGCAAGACGGTGGCGGGGCCGGCGTCGACGGTGGCGCCGATGGGCTGGGCGGACTGGTTCAACGGCATCGTGCCGAGCAACGCGATCATGGCCGCCGCGCAGAGCGCGATGTTGCCGACGGTGGTGTTCGCGCTGTTCTTCGGCTTTGCGCTGACGCGGATCGAGGCGGCGCGCCGCACCTTGGTGGTGAATTTCTTCCAGGCCATCGCCGACACCATGATCGTGGTGGTGCGCTGGGTGCTGTGGGCGGCGCCGGCGGGCGTGTTCGCGCTGATCCTGGCCGTATGCGCGCGGGCCGGGCTGCATATGCTCGGTGCGCTGGGCATCTATGTGCTGGTCGAATGCCTGCTGTACCTGGCGGTGACCCTGCTGATGCTGCCGGTGGCGGTGCTGTGGGGTGGCGAGCGCATACGCCGCTTCGTCGCCGCGCTGGCGCCGCCGCAGGTGGTGGCGCTGAGCACGCAGTCCTCGCTGGCCTCGATGCCGGCCATGCTGGAAAGCGCCGGCACGCGATTGGGCTATCCGCAGCACGTCAATGCGCTGGTGCTGCCGATGGCGGTGAGCCTGTTCCGCCTGACCAGTCCGGTGCAGTACGTCACCTCGGCCTGTTTTATCGCCTGGGCCTTCGGCATCGAACTGGGCGCGGCGCAGCTGGTGCTCGGCGCGCTGCTGGCGGTGGTGATCAGCCTGGGTTCGGTGGGCCTGCCGGGGCAGGTGAGCTTTATGGCGACCAACCTGCCGGTGGCGCAGGCGATGGGCGTGCCGGTGGGGCCGCTGGGCCTGATGCTGGCGGTGGACACGCTGCCGGATGCGCTGGCCACGCTGGGCAATGTCACGGCCGATCTCACCGCCACCAGTGTCGTGGCGAAGCAATCGGCGGCGGATGCCGCCGCGGTGGAGAGCGCATGAGCCGGATCGTGGAGGTCGATGCGGTGGTGATCGGCGCCGGCATGGCCGGCGCCTCGGTGGCGTACTTCCTGGCGCCGCATGCGCGGGTGGTGGTGCTGGAGCGCGAGACGCATCCGGGCGTGCATGCCACCGGGCGCTCGGCGGCGTTGTTTTCCGAAACCTACGGCTCGCCGCAGGTGCGCGCGCTGACGCGGGCGACGCGGCCGTTCCTCGAGCATCCGCCGGAAGGTTTCGCGGCGCATCCCATCCTCACGCCGCGCGGCACCGTGATCATCGGCGACGCGGACAGGGTCGATGCGGTGGTGGCGATGCACGATGCGATGTCGTCGCATACCTCCGATCTGAAACTGCTGTCGCCGGACGAGTTGCTGGCGATGGTACCGGTGCTGCGCCCGGAAGCGGCACGCATCGGCCTGCACGAGCCCGGCGCCGCGGACATCGACGTCAACGAACTGCACCAGGGCTTTCTGCGCGGCCTGCGCGCACGCGGCGGACAGCTGCGCACCGGCGTGGAGATCGGCGCGATCGAACGCGGCCCCGGGCATTGGTATGTGGATGCGGGCGACACGGTGTATCGCGCGCCGCTGGTGCTCAACGCGGCGGGCGCCTGGGTCGACCAGGTGGCGAACCTGGCCGGCGTCCATCCGCTGGGCATCGAGCCGCGCCGCCGCTCGGCCTTCCTGTTCGCAGCGCCGGATGGCCTGGCCACCGCGCGCTGGCCGTTCGTGATCGATGCCGACGAAAGCTTCTACTTCAAACCCGACGCCGGATTGCTGCTCGGTTCTTGCGCAAACGCCGACCCGGTACTGCCGCACGACGTGCAACCCGAAGAACTCGACGTGGCCCTGGGCATCTACCGCATCGAGGAAGCCACCACGCTGAGCATCCGCCGGCCAGTGCGTACCTGGGCGGGATTGCGTTCCTTCGTTGCCGACGGCGACCTGGTGGGCGGCTTCGCCACGGATGCGCCGGGGTTCTTCTGGGTGGCGGCGCAAGGCGGCTACGGCATCCAGACCAGCGCGGCGATGGGCGAAGCCTGCGCGAGCCTGGCGCTGGGCAGGGCGCTGCCGGGCTATCTGCAGGATGCAGGGCTTAGCGCGGCGATGCTGGCGCCGCGCGATCAATAAGGTCCACCGGAAACTACCGCGGTCGAAAAGGCGGCCTGACGTAAATGGTGCCGCCGCCAACCGTAACCGTCGGATTGATCAGTCCCGAATCGGGCCTCAGCGGAGCGATGCTTGGTCCCGTGCTGGGCCTGCCGCCGCTGCCTCCTCCATGTCCTGTATGGGAACCACCGGTGGCTGGGTGATCCTGCCGCCGCTCGGTCTTGCCGTTGATGTAGTCGAGACCGTTGAGACCATTGATGATGTCGTAGGTCGTGCAGAACTGTGCATTGCAGATGGTCAGTGTGTCGCCCGGCTTGAAGTTGTCCCATGCCAGGAAATGGTCAAAGTTTCTTATGACTCTCAGTGTCAGAACGTCCGGGATGGGCGACGACACCTTGCAGGAGTTCTGGCATATGCCGAGGTAATGAGGGGTGCCGGCCAGGGCGGGCGCCGTGGCGAGAAGGGAAAGCAGGCCAAATAGCTTCATCGGCTGCCCTCCTACTTGCAGTGTTCGGCGACGAAGGCTGTCGCCGCGGATTGCAGGGCAAATATGCGTTGAGGCGGCAGCCTTGCTTCCAGCCGCATCTGCTCGGTTGGATCGTACGTAGCCAGCAGCTTGTTGGTGATGACTTCGTACTTGTAGGCAGTCTCCGGATCGTCCCCATACAGAAGGCCATCCGCCTTGCCGGCATTGAAGGCAATCATGCCGATCGCGTCGACATTGCACTCGTCGGCAAGCGCTTCAAGATAATGCCGGGACGTCGAAAGGTAGCTCTGTACGGCCGCGGGATGTTCGAGTGCGTATTCGGTGCTGCCTAGCGCTTCCGTGGTGCCGGAGGAAGCGTAGATGTACCTGGCCGGGCCATATCCATGCTCCGCGGCGAGCCTTAGCCACGTTGCCCTGCCATCGAGTTGCTCGTGGCTGATGTCCTTGCACGTGGCGAGATAGGCGCTGTTGTCATCGGCGAGTTTTGCTGTCGAGCAGGCGGCAAGACTCGCGTACAGCAAGGTGGCGGCGTGATCGTCGCCGGCCTTGGCCTGGTCGATAAGAGTGTCCAGATGATCCTTCAGCTGCCCGGTGGGCGGCTTGAGGGAATCGATATGCTTGATGCGATGAAAGGCCGGGTTGTCGCCCGGATCGGTGGCCGCCATCGCACAGGCGGATACGCAGGTGGTCACCAGCGCGGCGATCAGGTTTGCAAGGGGCTTGCGCATTTCGTTCCCGGTCTCGATTCGAATGAGGAGGCCGGGTGAGATTCCTCGATCCTGCCGGGATCGCTAAGCATGAGCGCTGCATTTTCAGACAGTGCCTAAGCTGGCAGGGCGGACTGCCTCAATGGTGGTGCCCGGTTTCGTCATCCGCAGGCAAACCGCCGCCAAGACCTGGTCCCGCGCCCGCGGCCATGCCGCCGCCAGCTTTTCCGCCGCCGCTAGCTCCACCCTTGTTGCCCTCACCTTTGCCGCGTTGCGCAGCCACGCGCGCCGGTCCCTGCTTCGGAATGCCGACGGAGGAGGGAATCGGGTCGAGGTCCAGCACTTCGCGGATGAAATCGCGCAAGGAGACCACCAGCTCGTCGATATGCACGGGCCTTCCCGCCACCAGTTCGTTGGCGGCATGTGCGGCGAGTTCCACCTGCCGTTCGGTGCCCAGCAGGATGATGTCCGACAGCGCCGCTTCCACCGCATCGCGCGTACGGCGCGCTCGTTCGCCCGCCGCCATCGCCGCTTCCGCTTCGCCGCGTTCGCGCAGCTGGCGCAGGTGGGTGGGATCGACGGCGAGGTTGCCGGTGAAGGAGCCGCCCAGGGTCTTGTAGGCGGCGATCAGGGTGCGCAGGCGTTCGTTGATCTGGCGGTTGGCGCGCTCGCGCCGCTGCTGCACCGTCTGCATCGCCAGCAGGCGGATGCCGACGCCGATCAGGGTGATCACCGCCAGGCCGATCAGGGTGGAGAGCAGGCCTTGCCAGGAGGTGAAGTCGAGATTGCGCATGGCGCTAGGCTTCCTTGGTGCTGACGCGGCCTTCTGCGGGTGCGGGCGTGGCGAAGATGCGCGCATGCAGCGCCAGCAGGCGGTCGCGCACGCGCACCGCCAGGCCGTCCTCGACGTAGCGCTTGGAAAGCGCGGCCACGGCCAGCGGTACCGGCACGATCAGGATGGCGTAGGGCCAGGTCGCGGTGAGCTTTTCCTGTCCGGCCAGGACGAAAAGCTGGGTGATCGCGCAGAACACGATGTAGTGCAGCAGGTACAGCGAATAGGAGATGCCGCCCAGCCAGACCAGGACGCGCGGCACGCGCGGCTCGGCGTTCTTGTAGGTGAGCGCCATCACCGCGAACATCAGCATCAGCGGCGCGCCCCAGCGGATCGGACCGTGGACCCACACCGGCGCGGTGCGCCAGGCGGTGGCGACGATCAGCAGGACGCAGGCGGCGATCAGGGCATCGGTCAGCTTCGAACGCGGCAGGCTCAGCTTCGACCGGTACAGCAGGCCGATCAGCACGCCTGCCGCGAACTCCCACACCATGGGATTGGTGAGCTGCCCGGCCAGCGCGCTGCCGAAGTGGTAGTCGTTATTGGCCAGCAGCGACACGTAGCCGGCCGCCAGCCACGGCGCCAGCACCAGGGTCAGCACCAGCCAGGCAGCGAACGCGATCCATCGCGCCGAGCCGAACAGGATGGCCAGGCCGAATACCACATAGAAATAGAACTCGTAGTTGAGCGTCCAGCCGATCGCATACGGCAGGCCCAGATAGGGCGGCTGGTGGGTGGACACCGGCAGGAAGCACAGGCTCTTAAGAATGTTCGCCAGCGGCGCGATCGGCTGCGCCGTCGCGGCCAGGAAGGCTATCCACAGCAGCACCGCCACCGCATACACGGGCCACACGCGGGCGAAGCGCTTGATCAGGAAGCCGCTGGCATAGCGCAGCGAGCCGTCGGCGCCGCGCGTGGTGTAGACCATGATGAAGCCGCTGACCAGGAAGAACAGGTCCACGCCCTGCGCCGCGGGCATGATGTAGTGCTCCACGAACGGGCGCCATTCGGTCTCCAGCAGATAGCGGCGCGCATGCGTCAGCACCACCAGCAGGGCGGCGACGCCGCGCAGCGCCTGGATCCAGTCAAGCTTGTGTCGTTCCGCCATGGGGCGTCCGCGGTGGCATCGTTCGCGGATTTTAGACTTAAGGCTGTCTGAATCCGCAATCAATTTGGGCGTATTCCGATGCTCGCGCCGGATCTATTCCTCCGGATCGAAGTTCAGCGCCATGCGCAGCAGGATGGCCAGCGCGATGCCCGCGGCCACGCCGACCAGGATCGCTCCCGCCACGGGCTTGCTGGCGCCGCTGACGATGCTCAGCAGCATCAGCACCAGTGCGCTCAGCAGCAGCGTGATCTGTTTCGGGCCGCGCCCATGCTTTTTTGCGGATGGGCGGTTGCGCTGCGCTTTCATCGTCGATGCTCCGACTGCCGCGGATGCGGCGGACCACCGCTGCATCTTGGCGCGGGGGTGTAGAGGCGTCTCTTAGGCGCAGGCTGAAATGGCGCCCGGGGCACTGCATTCGGGACAGACGACGGGTGTTAGATGCTTTCCGCGGTCACGAAGGGGCGAAATGGACGTCCAAGCGCCATGGCGGGGACTACATGCCGATCCGTTCCGTCATGCCCCGGCAGGCGCGCTATCCTGTGCGCTCCCCACGGCCCGCCCAGGCGGGCGCGAAGTCCGGGCCATGGCCCGTAACACGGTTAAATTCATAGGGTTGCAGCGCTCATGTTGCTGATGATCGACAACTACGACAGCTTCACCTTCAACCTCGTCCAGTACCTGGGCGAGCTGGGACAGGAAGTGAAGGTGGTGCGTAACGACGCGCTCGACGTGGCCGGCATCCGCGCGCTGCGGCCCTCGCACATCATGATCTCGCCCGGCCCGGGCACGCCGGACGACGCGGGCGTGTCGCTGGACGTGCTGCGGCAGCTGGCGGGGGAAGTGCCGGTGTTCGGTGTATGCCTTGGGCACCAGGCCATCGGCCAGGCCTTCGGCGGCAAGGTGATCCGCGCCAAGCAGATCATGCACGGCAAGACCTCACCGGTGCGCCATCGCGGCCGCGGCGTGTTCGCCGGGCTGCCGGACCCGTTCGAGGCCACGCGCTACCACTCGCTGGTGGTGGAACAGGGCTCGCTGCCGGACTGCCTGGAAGTCACCGCCTGGACCGAGCATGCCGACGGTTCGATCGACGAGATCATGGGCCTGCGCCACAAGACCCTGCCGATCGAGGGCGTGCAGTTCCACCCCGAATCCATCCTTACCCAGCACGGCCACGACCTGCTGCGCAACTTCCTCGGCCTGCCGCTGAAGCTCGCCGCATGAACGGTGCCGGGCGCAGCATCACCATCACCCCGCAGGAAGCGCTGCAGCGAACCATCGAGCACCGCGAGATCTTCCACGACGAGATGATCGAGCTGATGCGCCAGATCATGCGCGGCGAAGTCAGCCCGCTGATGACCGCGGCGATCATCACCGGCCTGCGCGTGAAGAAGGAAACCATCGGCGAGATCACTGGCGCCGCGCGCGTGATGCGCGAGCTGGCGGCGAAGGTGGACGCCGCGCCGCATCCGCATTTCGTCGACATCGTCGGCACCGGCGGCGACGGCGCCTCCAGTTTCAATATCTCCACCGCGTCGATGTTCGTCGCGGCGGCGGCGGGTGCGCGCGTGGCCAAGCATGGCGGGCGCAGCGTGTCGTCCAAATCGGGCAGCGCGGACGTGCTCGAGGCGCTGGGCGCGGCGATCGACCTGCCGCCGGCCCGGGTGGCGCAGTGCATGGGCGAGACCGACATCGGCTTCATGTTCGCGCCCAACCATCATCCGGCCATGAAGGTGGTGGCGCCGGTGCGCAAGGAAATGGGCGTGCGCACCCTGTTCAATATCCTGGGGCCGCTGACCAATCCGGCCGGTGCGCAGAATATTCTGATGGGGGTGTTCCACCCCGACCTGGTCGGCATCCAGGTGCGCGTGCTGCAGCAGCTGGGCGCCAGGCACGCGCTGGTGGTGTGGGGCCGCGACGGCATGGACGAGATCTCGCTGGGCGCCGCCACCCTGGTCGGCGAGCTGCGCGACGGCGAAGTGCGCGAGTACGAGGTGGAGCCGGAGGACTTCGGCCTGGCCATGGCCTCCAGCCGCAACCTGCGCGTGGAGAACGCGGCCGAGTCGCGCGCCATGCTGCTGGAGGCGCTGGAAGGGCGCCGCGGCGTGCCGCACGACATCGTCTGCCTCAACGCCGGCGCGGCGCTGTATGCGGCCGACGTCGCGCCTTCGATCGCCGCGGGTATCGAATTGGCGCGCGCGACCATTGCCAGCGGCGCGGCTCGTGCAAAAATGGACGCTTTCGTGGCTACCACCCGAAGGCTTGCGGCAGCGTCGTAAGCCCAAGGTAGGCCAATCGCCCTAGGCATTCGGTCCGCGCGCGGCGCGGCCGAAGCTTGTGTAACCTTGGGCCGCGCACCGCGCGTTTCCCCGACCCACGCTGACGCATCCAGGCCGACCCATGACCGACATCCTGCAACGCATCCTGACGCGCAAGACGGAGGAGATCGCCGAGCGCAGCGCACGGCTGCCGCTGGCCGAGCTCAAGGCGCGCCTGGCCGACGCCACCGAGACGCGTCCGTTCGCCGATGCCGTCGAGGCCAAGATCGAAGCCGACCTGCCGGCGGTGATCGCCGAAGTGAAGAAGGCCAGCCCCAGCAAGGGCGTGATCCGCGCCGACTTCGACCCGGCCTCGATCGCGCGCAGCTACGAGCTCGCCGGCGCGGCCTGCCTGTCGGTGCTGACCGACAAGGACTTCTTCCAGGGCAGCGAGGAGTTCCTGCGCCAGGCGCGCGAGGCCTGCTCGCTGCCGGTGCTGCGCAAGGACTTCGTGATCCATCCCTACCAGGTGTACGAGGCCCGTGCGATCGGCGCCGACTGCATCCTGCTGATCGTCGCGGCGCTGGAGGATTCCGAGCTGGAGGATCTTTCGATGCAGGCCGCCGAGCTGGACATGGACGTGCTGTGCGAAGTGCACGACGCCGAGGAACTGGAACGCGCCCAGGCGCTGCCGGTGCGCCTGATCGGCGTGAACAACCGCAACCTGCGCACCTTCGAGACCACGCTGGACACCTCGATCGAGCTGCGCGAGCTGATGGACTACAACCGCATCCTGGTCGCCGAGTCGGGCATCCACACGCCCGACGACGTCGAGCGCCTGCGCGATGCCGGCATCCATGCGTTCCTGGTCGGCGAGGCGTTCATGCGCGCGCAGGACCCGGGCGCCGAACTCAAGCGGCTGTTCGCCGCGCAGTAGGGCCGACGACGTTGACAGGGGAAACCTCCACCTCGCCGGAGACGGCGGGCGACGCGGCCGTGGCGCCGCGCACCGTGCTGTTCGATTTCGACGGCGTGCTGTTCCAGGGCGACAGCTTCCGCGTGTTCATCACCGAGCGCTACGCGCGCGCGCCGCTGCGCAAGCTGCTGGCCTGCGCCAACCTGCCGTGGATGCTGCTGGTGTGGCCGCTGTCCTGGCGTACGGTGGTGCGCAGCCTGGTGCATATCGGCCTGCTCGGCGTCGGCGAGCGCCGCTACACCGCCGAGGCGCAGGCCTTCGCCGCCGCGCTGGTGCGCCGGCCCAGGCAGTTCTACCGCGACGGCCTGCAGGCGCTGCGCCGGCACCAGGCCGCGGGCGACCGGGTGATCGTGGTGACCGGCTGCGAGCGCACGGTGGCGCGCGGCATCCTCGACCAGCTCGGGCTGGACGGGCTGGAGCTGCTGGCCTCGGAGTTCAAGCCGGGACCGTTCGGCATGCGCGTGAAGTTCCACAACGTGGGGCGGCGCAAGCTGGAGCGCCTAGCCGCGCATGGCGTGCGCGAATGGCAGCTGGCCTACAGCGATTCGCTGGCCGATATCCCCATGCTCAAGGGCGCCGGGGAGGCGGTGCTGGTCAATGGCACGCCCAAGGTGTGCAAGCGGCTGGAGAAGGTGCTGGGCCGTTCGGTGACGCGGGTAGAGTGGTTCTGAGACCGCGGCGGAGGCCTTGTCGACGACCTTCCAGGTGATTATGTTAATGCTTACATATCACCGCCAGCCCTATTCCCCATGTACCTGTCCACCCTCGCCGAGCTGGCGCTCGGCAGCCGCCTGAAGGCGCTCAGCGACCAGTTCTATGCCGCGGCCGACGAGGTCTACCGCGCCTGCGGCGCCTCCATCGAATCGCGCTGGTTCCCGGTGCTGCGCTATCTGTGGGAGAGCGGCCCCGGCACCGTGGGCGAAGTGGCGGCGGCGATCGGCCAGACCCATTCGGCGGTCAGCCAATTGGTGGACAAGCTGGACACCGCCGGCATGGTCCGCCGCGAGCGCGACCCGCAGGACGGCCGCCGCAGCATCCTGGTGCTGACCGGCGAGGCGCGCCAGGCGCTGGGCGCGCTGGGGCCGGTCTGGCAGGCGATCCGCCGCGGCGTCACCGCCTCGCTGGGCGAGCAGGGCGAGCGGCTGCTGGCGGCGCTGGCGGCTTGCGAGGAGGCGCTGAAGGAGCGCCCGATCGTGCCGGCCATCCTGGCCGAGCACTCGGCCCTGCTGGCCCAGCCGCTGGAGATCGTGCCCTACGCGCCGGCCCTGGCCGCGGATTTCTACCGCCTCAACGTGCAGTGGCTGGAGCGCTATTTCCGGGTGGAGGAGATCGACCGCCAGATGCTCAGCGACCCCGAGCGCTATGTGCTGGCCCCCGGCGGCGCCCTGCTGTTCGCCCGCATGGGCGGGCAGGCCATCGGCACCTGCGCCCTGCTGCACGAGTCGCCTGGCGTGTACGAGCTGTCGAAGATGAGCGTGGACGAGAGCTTCCAGGGCCTGGGCGCCGGGCGGAAGCTGCTGGATGCGGCCATCGCCGAATTCCACCGCCGCGGCGGGCGCGAGCTGTTCCTGGAATCCAACAGCAAGCTGCGCACGGCCCTGCGCATGTACGAGCAGGCCGGTTTCGAGCTGCAGCCGTCCACCCGCGCCGGTTCGCATTACGAGCGGGCCGACGTGTACATGGTCTACCGGGCGCCCGCCGAGCGCCTGGCCGGTTGAGCCGCCCCTGAAACGAACGAACCCGGCCGGGGCCGGGTTCGTCGGGATCGGACGGGGCGGGGCGCTCAGCGGGTGCCGCGCACCACGATGGTCTTGCCGGCCACGTCGATCATGCCCTGCTCCTCCAGCTGCTTGAGCACGCGGCCCACCATCTCGCGCGAGCAGCCCACGATGCGGCTGACTTCCTGGCGGGAGATGCGGATCTGGGTGCCGTCCGGGTGGCTCATGGCGTCCGGTTCCTGGCACAGGTCCAGCAGGGTGCGGGAGATGCGGTTGGTCACGTCCATGAAGGCCATGCGGCTGACCTGGCGGGAGGTGCGCAGCAGGCGATGGGTGAGCTGGGAACCGATCGCGAACAGGATCTTCGGGCATTCCTCGCGCAGCGGGCCTTCCATCAGGTGGAACAGGCGCTCGTAGCTGATTTCGGCCATTTCGCAGGGGGTGCGGGTGCGCACCATCGACTCGCGCTGGGCCTGCTCCACGAACAGCCCCATTTCGCCGATGAACTGGCCGCGGCTGAGGTAGGCCAGGATCAGTTCGCGGCCCTGCTCGTCCTCGGTGCAGACCGCCAGCGAGCCGTCGACGATGTAATACAAGGTGTTGGCCGGGTCGCCCGGCCGGATGATCGCCGTCTTGCCGGGATAGCGGCGACGGTGGCAGAGGGCCAGGAAGCGCTCCATCGACGCCGGGTCGGGGGCGAAGCTGGCAGGGGCCTGGGAGCGTTCAAAAGCTTGTTGGAGTTGGTATTTGAGTTGCGCCACGATCTATCCCAGCTTGGAGGGCGGCAGCCGCCAGGCCCCGGAGGGCGGCGGCTGGACTTCGGTTCGTTCTTCTGTTGACCCCGCGGCATTATGGCAAACCAGCGCAGCCTGCCAAGGTTCAGTTTCTCCCTATTTTGTCGCATACTTCACGGTCTTTCGGTCACGGCGTTGTCGCCGCCCGGTCACAAGGGTCGCGGAGGCTTACGTCTTCGCGTCGTTTTTCTTTTTCTGCGGGGACCCTTGTCGCTAACCCGCCTCTACTGCTGGCCGCCCCCCGGCCATGGAGAGTCGCCGTGGTGAAACCCCTCCCGCGCCTGCGCCTGCAGGGCTTCAACAACCTGACCAAGGCCCTGAGCTTCAACATCTACGACATCTGCTACGCGGTGTCGGAAGAACAGCGCCAGCGCTACATCGAATACATCGACGAGCAGTACGACGCCGACCGCCTTACCCAGATCCTCACGGACGTGGCGGAGATCATCGGCGCCAACATCCTCAACATCGCCCGCCAGGACTACGACCCGCAGGGTGCGTCCGTGACCATCCTCATCTCCGAGGAGCCGGTGGTGGAGAAGCTCGGCCGCGACACCATTTCCGGTGCCGTAGTGGCGCACATGGACAAGAGCCACATCACCGTCCACACCTATCCGGAAACGCATCCGCACAACGGCATCGCCACCTTCCGCGCGGACATCGACGTGGCCACCTGCGGCGTGATCTCGCCGCTGAAGGCCCTGAACTACCTGATCGACAGCTTCGAGTCGGACATCGTGATCGCCGACTACCGCGTGCGCGGTTTCACCCGCGACGTGAAGGGCAAGAAGCACTTCATCGACCACAAGATCAACTCGGTGCAGGACTACCTGGCCAAGCACATCCGCCAGAAGTACGAGATGTTCGACGTCAACGTGTACCAGGAAAACATGTTCCACACGAAGATGCACATCAAGGACTTCGACCTCGACACGTACCTGTTCGAGGCGCATGCGGACGATCTGTCGTTCAAGGAGCGCCAACGCATCGAGTCGCTGCTGCGGCGCGAGATCGAAGAGCTGTTCCACGGGCGCAACCTGATGTGACGTGCATGAAAAACCCGCCGGAAGGCGGGTTTTTTTTGAGCATGGCACCCGCCGGAAGGCGGGTTTTTCTTTTGCGGGTTTCGGCGGCCTCAGATCCGGTACGCCACCTTCTTCATCACCATCGAACTCAGATGCATCAACCCGGGCAGCGGGAATGGCAGCTCGATGCCGCCGCGTTCCTTCGCCTGCTCCGCATGGCGCACTTCGTCTTCCTGCATCTGCGCCAGCACGGCGCGCGAGCGCTGGTCCTGCGCCGGCAGCGTTTCCAGGTGTTCCTCCAGGTGCGCTTCCACCTGCCGCTCGGTTTCCACCACGAAGCCCAGGCTCACCGGATCGCCCGCCAGCGCGGCCAGCGCGCCGATCGCGTAGCTGCCGGCGTACCACAGCGGATTGAGCAGGCTGGGGCGGCTGTCCAGTTCCTTCAGGCGCTCGGCGCACCAGGCGAGGTGGTCGGTTTCCTCGGCGGCGGCGTGCAGCAGGTGCTCGCGGTTCTGCTCGCTGCGGGCGAGCGCGGCCTGGCCGTCGTACAGCGCCTGCGCGCAGACCTCGCCGGTGTGGTTGATGCGCATCAGGCCGGCGGCGTGGCGGCGCTCAGCGTCGTCCAGCTCGGCCTCGTCGATGCCGGCGGAGGGCGAGGGGCGCGCGGCTTCGGGGCTGCCCGCCACGGTTTCCAGGGCGCGTTCCAGGCCGACCAGCAAGCGGTCGAGCGACGACAGGGTGCGGACATTCATGGCGGCCTCCATCTCTAAGTTTCCAGCTGCTGCGCCAGCAGGACCAGCGGGTGCTGGTGCGGCCACTGCCGCGCGTCCTGCATGCCTGCGGCGAGATGCAGGCGACAGCCGATATTGGACGACAACAGCCGCTGCGGCGCCAACGCGGCGACCTGCCGCAGGGCGTCTTCGCGCAGGCGGGCGGCGCGTTCGGGGAATTCCAGCATGTGCGTGCCGGCGGCGCCGCAGCAGTGCGGAGGCTTGGGCAGCGGGGCGACGTCGAGTCCGGGCACGCGGCGCAGCAGCCGCAGCAGCGCGTCGTCGCTGCGGGCGACATTGGTCTGCGTGCAGGGCAGATGGACGGCGACGCGCGCCTGCAGCGGGCGGAACGACAGGCGCTCGGCGCGTGCTGCCAGCAGTGCCACGGGATCGGCCACGCGCACGCCGGGCAGGGCGTGGCGCAGCGTGCCGATGCAGCCGGGAGTGATCGTCACCAGGTGGGCCGCCTTCGCGCTCCGCCAGGCGGCGTCGACCTGCGCGGCCGCACGCTTGGCGTTGGCCGCGTCGCCGCCGTGCAGATCCATGGCGCCGCAGCAGAAGGCGGGAAGCTCGACGACGCGATAGCCGGCGGCGCGCAGCAGCGTGAGTGCGGCGCGCTGCGCGTCGGCGTCCTCGACGCTGGCGATGCAGCCGGGAAAGAGGGCGATGGTGTCGGCATCCGGGGTTTCATCGGACGCAGGCTGCGGGATATAGGGCGCCGGCAGCGGGGTGCGCGGCCACAGCGCCAGGGCGCTGCGCAGCGCGGACTTCTCGGGCAGGCTTTTCGCCACCAGCGATTTCCAGCCGGCGAAGCCCACTCCGCCGAGGACCTGCCGCAGGCGCCGCCAACGCATTGGCTGACGGATAAGTCCGATTTCCCGCTCCGGCCGCCCCGGCGCCGGCCCCAGCAACGCCCGCGTCTCCACCAGCAATTCGCCATAGCGGACATTGGCCGGGCAGACCTTCTCGCAGCCCATGCAGCCCAGGCAGTGATCCAGGTGCTCGCGCAGCTCCGCGGTGGGTTCCACCTGCCCGCGGGCCAGCGCGGCGGCGATGGCGATGCGTCCGCGCGGCGACTCGGCCTCGTTGCGATCCAGCGCATACGTGGGGCAGACGGGCAGGCACAGGCCGCACTGCACGCACTGGTCGGCCAGTGCGGCAATGCGTGTAGGGGGCTTTTCTTCGGACCGGTTCATCATGCTATTATTGCCAGCTCGCAGCCCGCCGACGGTGGGCTTGCGCGATCGATGCAAGCTCCGCTATCATCTCGCGCCTTTGCACCGCCGATTATGCCAACCGCCCATGTGGCGGCAGACTAGGTATTCCGAAATGAAAACGTTCAGCGCCAAGCCGGAAAGCGTCAAGCGCGATTGGTTCGTGATCGACGCGACTGACAAGACGCTCGGTCGTCTCTCGACCGAGATCGCTCGTCGCCTGCGCGGCAAGCACAAGCCGGAGTTCACCCCGCACGTCGATACCGGCGACTACATCGTCGTCATCAACGCCGAGAAGGTGCACGTCACCGGCGCCAAGCTGGACGACAAGATGTACCACCGCTTCACCGGCTACGTCGGCAACCTGAAGACCACCAGTCTGAAGGACATGCTGGCCAGCCACCCCGAGCGCGTCATCGAGATCGCCGTGAAGGGCATGCTGCCGAAGAACCCGCTGGGCCGCGCCATGTACCGCAAGCTCAAGGTCTACGGCGGCGCCGAGCATCCGCATACCGCACAGCAGCCGCAGGCGCTGGAAATCTAAGGAACCAACATGGCGATCCAGCAGAATTACGGCACCGGCCGCCGCAAGACCTCCGCCGCCCGCGTGTTCCTGCGCAAGGGCAAGGGCGACATCGTCGTCAACGGCAAGCCGCTTGATCAGTTCTTCGGTCGCGAGACCTCGCGCATGATCGTGCGCCAGCCGCTCGAACTGATCGAAGCCACCGACAAGTTCGACGTGCTCGTCACCGTCGCCGGCGGCGGCATCACCGGCCAGGCCGGTGCGATCCGCCTGGGCATCGCCCGCGCGCTGATCGAGTATGACGAAAGCCTGAAGACCCAGCTGCGCAAGGCCGGCTTCGTGACCCGCGACGCCCGTGAGGTCGAGCGTAAGAAGGTCGGTCTGCACAAGGCACGTCGCGCTACCCAGTTCTCGAAGCGCTAATTCCCTTCGGGGGTTTCGTTTCAACGATGCAGCGCATGCAGGTCAGAGCGCGCCGCGTCGGCAGAATGTTGGGAGATCGTCTAACGGTAGGACAACGGACTCTGACTCCGTTTATCTAGGTTCGAATCCTAGTCTCCCAGCCAACACCCGGAAGCCCTTGAGCAATCAAGGGCTTTCTTTTTGCCCGCGATTCGGTGCTTGGTCAACTTGGTTGGTCAACGCGATGCGTCTGGCACACCATCTTTTGCGCCACCCTTCGGGCATGTGGCACTTTCGCCTGGTCGTCCCCAAAGCCCTTCGCGCGTCCCTGGGCGTCAGCGTCATCAAGCGGTCCTTGCGGACCCGCGACCCGACGGTCGCCCGGGCGTGGGCTTACGTGCTGGGCGCCCGTTATGCTCAAATCTTCGCCACTGCTGCCAGGGAACAGGGAGGGCGGGGCATGAGCGGCAAGCGCTGGGATGACGACGCCATCAATGAAGTGCTGCGCAACGTAGCGCAGAGTGGCGGCAAGCAATGGGAGGTCCAGGGGCCCGACTGGTTGATTCGAACGAACGGCACGCGAGAGGACCACGAAGGCGGCCTGGCCGCTTTGAATGCTCTGCTCGCGGCACCTGTTCGGGTAGCCACGGCATCGCCGTTGCCGGGTAGCCCGGTCGTCAATAGCCAGGCGCCCACACTCGCCGAAGCCATCCAGTCGTACAGCGAAGTCGAGGCCAAAGGGCTCAAGCCCAACACTTGGTCGCAACGCCGCCGCTCACTCGCCGGCTTCGCGGAAGCGATCGGTGGGCATCTGCGCGTGGATGTCATCACCCGACCGATGGCCGCGAACTGGAGCGACGGGCTGATTCGTGCGGACAAGGCTAAAGGGTATGCGGCCAACTGCGTGAGCCACGTCGCTCAGTTGTTTGAAGCTCTCTGTTTGAAGGGAGTGGTCCCCACCAATCCCGTGAAGGGGCTGGTGGTTTTGAAAAAGAAGGAGAAGGCGGCGCGCCGGTCAGAGGGGCACGAGTGGGAGCCCTTCGAAGAAGCGCAACTCAAGCGCATCTTTGACCCGGCCAACCTGGCGCGTACGCGCATGGAGCACGTGCGATGGAGTGCCCTCATTGCGCTTTACACGGGCGCCCGCGTGGGCGAAATCGCGCAGATCTTCCTGCGGGATTTCGTTATGGACCAGGGAACCAAATGCGTGTTGATTCATGCGGACAGCGACGGGCAGGGCGTGAAAACCGGCGAGGGTGGGGAGCGCAAAGTTCCGCTGCATCCGGACCTGCTTCGGTTGGGGCTATGGGAGCGCGTCGAGGCCTTGCGCGCAGCGGGGGCTGAGCGGCTGTTCCCGGCCATGCGCATCGACAGCGCGGCCGGCAAAGGCGCCAGCGTCTCCAAAGGGTTTTCCTACTACCTTGCGGGCTTGGGCATTGAAGCGCGCCGGGAGCACGGCATCATCGGAATGCACTCGTTGCGCAAGAACGTCATTCAAATGCTTCAAGGATCGTCGCTCCCCGAGGAGCGACGTCGCGCGTTGGTCGGTCATGAGCCAGGAGATCCGCCAGCGGATACGCACCAGACGTCGTACATGCGAGCCTGGACCGCTGCGGAACTGGCGGTCTATTTTCCGGGGCTGCCGTGGGGGCAATGGTTGGACTTCAAAGGGCTGGGGCCATTGCTCGCCTTGGTGGAGACCCAGCCCAGGCCTGAGCGGAAGCGCCGGCAGACGCCGCCCCAGGGTGGGAGTAAGCGGCAACAAACGACGGCTTAAAAATGGACAGATATGCAGATTCAGGACGATACGATGGACGACCGGCCACCACGGCTTCAAGTGGGCGGCGTCTATCTTCAAATCGCTAAGCACGATTGCCATGCCTGCGGGCAGGCAACGCCGGTTTACGCGCTGCTACTGGTTGGCCCGTTCGTTGTCGAGGGCGAAGTGGATTTGGCGGTCGAACTGACCGACGACAGCACCGCGACGTTGCCGAACCCGGTTCGCTTGCCTGAAGCGGTCGCGGCTTTTGCTACCCAACATTCTCAGGGGCGTTTCCGTACGGACTTCAGCAGGGCGGAGGAGCGACCGTACTGGATGAACCATTGTCAGCACTGCGATACCAAGATTGGCGCGTGGTATGTGCACAACGCTGGTGGGCCGTTCTTTCCATTGAACGAGAGCGATTTTCCCAGCATCACCGCAGGGCGGTTGGAGGGGGCTTTTGTGTTTGACGACCCATCGCTCGGGGCGAGCTCGGCGATGGACACGTGGCGGCATTGGTTTGAACGGCAATGATTTGAGTTGCTCTATGGTCCGCAATCAAAAATATTTCAGGACAAAGCAGTCTTACCGGTTTTCGAGCGCAGATAGCCGATGTCGCTGGCGGGCACGTTCCTATGTCTTAGGGCGAGGTCGTGATGGGTGTGAGCACGCCTATACCTATTGCGTTAAGGAATACCGATTTCTTGGTGTTAATAGCGATGGCTCTGCAAGTAGTGTCCGCATTCCGCCGACAGTTCTTGGGCGGTGTAAGAGTCGCGGCGAAAGAGTCTCTTTTCATCACAATCACCCGAGTCTTTCCCCGCTTAGCTTCGGAGATTTGGCTCTTCTGGGTAGGTTTGGGGGGCTCTACGAAATTCATGCGCACACGGGGGCTGGCGGGCACTTTATGGCACGTCGAAGCGCTCGATGGCGCCCCTCTTGGGAGCAGAGATTGATTCAGTGGTACGCCCCCGCTTTCGTAGACGGTTAGCTACTGGATTTTGAGTTAGCCGCCTCGAACATCATTGGCGCAAGGCCTCCCAGATGTCCATGGC
>NZ_JAAZQJ010000013.1 GCF_012275375.1 Dyella sp. SG609
TCAGCCTTGAACTCGTCGGTGAAACGTTTGCTGGTCATAGATCCTCCGATCCTCAATAGACACTATCAGGTGTCTACGGAATCGGGGGCGTACCAGTGCGATGCAAGATCTGCGGTATCGCCACTCACTGGGAGCCGATTGAGCTCAAGCCAGGCGCTCGCCACGGCGTCAATCTGCGGAATTTTGAACCCGCGCTGCTGGAGTCGGTGGTTGTCAGGCGCTTCGATGGGGCGGACACCTGGGAATTTCTGGATTGAGCATTGCTGCTTTTTTTGCACGGCGCAGTAGAAATCCCTGGATCGCGCTTTTCTGACAATGTGGTCAGGTGGCGGTAGCCGGATGAGGTTTCGAGCGGAGCGGTGTGCGTCACTCTTGCGCTCCGGCCGTACCCTCACCCCAACCCCTCTCCCGGAGGGAGAGGGGCTTAGCGTCGAGGCACTACCGGCGCCGCGATATTCCTCAACACTCAAGTTGAAGCCCTTCTCCCCCCGGGAGAAGGTGGCGGCAGCCGGATGAGGGTTCGGGCGGAGCGGTGTGCATCACTCTTGCGCTTCGCCCGTACCCTCACCCCAACCCCTCTCCCATTGGGAGAGGGGCTAAAAGCTCTACGGCGCCAACACCCAACTCACCTGCCCCACATCCGGCGGCAGCGGCAGCCATGGCCCCAGGGCCTGATAACCGTACTGGTACGCCACACCATCCCGCATCCCAAACGAATGCATCGGCCCCGCCTGGCAAATCACATCACGCTTCGGCAATACCCCAGTATTCAAATACCCGAACTCCGCCGCCACCACACACGCGTTGTCATCGAAAATCGCCCCATGCGTGGCCGTGTTATCGATAAACACCATCGGCGCCGCATTCCCATTCCACAGCCGATCCACCAGCGCCTCCCCATACGGCGTCGACGGATCGAACTCCCCCTGCACCATCAACCCATGCACCTTCGTCCGCAGTTCCAGCAGCGGGTCGATGGCCGGTGCCCAGGGCCATCCTTGGCACTGGTCCTCCATGGTCGACGCGCCTACCCCCCAGTATTTATGCGTATCAGCGATCTTGCGGGCCATGCTGCGGCGGTCGGTGGAACCGGAATCGTTGCACTGCAGGGCGGCGCTCATCGGGTTGAAGCTGGGTAGCACGCGCAGGTCGGCGTAAGTCATGGAGGCGATCTGTTCGGCCGTGGCGATATGCGCCGGGTCGCCGTCCAGCGCATCGGACATCGCGCTCAGCGAAGGCGCCACCAGCAGGTCCCAGAAGATCCACATGGCCGTGCCATCCAGCGCGCCCAGCGCCTGGTCCGGCGTGACGCTGCCCATGCGGTGCTGCGAGGTGGCTTGGTAGATGCGCTGGAAAGTGGTCATCACCTGCTGCGGCGTGGTGCCCATGTGGAACTGGTCGTTGTGCCGCGCCATAAAAGGGATAAAGGCCTGCTGCAGATTGAGCTGGTCCATCGACATGCGCTGCAGCGCCTGCTGCTGCCAGTCCAGGTGCGACCAGTTCATATTGCTGTCGAGCACCACGCGCTCG
Source organism: Dyella sp. SG609 (assembly GCF_012275375.1). GTDB lineage: Bacteria > Pseudomonadota > Gammaproteobacteria > Xanthomonadales > Rhodanobacteraceae > Dyella_D > Dyella_D marensis. The sequence continues at coordinate 1,531 of NZ_JAAZQJ010000013.1, forward strand.
AACTTGTCGGGAAACATGCGGCTGGCATACGCCATCAGGCCGGTGCCGCTGGACACGGCGAACAGGTCCGCATGCTGGAAACCCAGAATGGCCCGCACCAGGTTCAAGTCGCGCACGTGGTTGGGCGTGGTGATGCCCTTGAGGAAAGCCCCGTGCTGCTGCAGGCACGCGCGCATCGAGCGGTTCCACCAATCCTGCTGCGCCTGCAGGCTGGCGGGCGTGGGGTTGCGGCTGTCGCCGTCCATGAAGTTCTCGGCGCCGCTGCGCGGGGCGTAGTCGCAACTCACCTGGGTGCCCAGGCCGTCGGTCACGCCGCGCAAGTCGACGCCAACCACCAGGTGGTCAACCTGAAGTTGCGGTTGCCATTGCTCGAACATCTCTGCCATGGACGCGCTGGAGTTATCCGGCCCGCCGCCGTTCACCAGCAGCAGGCGGGAATACGCCGGCGGGTTGAGCGGCTTGGAAATGCCGATGGTGATGTCGCCCTGGCTCGGGTCGGCCCAATCCTGCGGCACCGTGACCAGCGCGCACTGGATGGTGCTGCCGTCGGTAAACAGCGAAGGCGGGCAAGCGCCCCAGCTCACCGGCTGCTGGTAGTACCTGGCGTAGGCCGGGTCGCCGCTGTGGTCGTCGATGCCGTGCGCGCTGGCCAGCCCCGGACACAGCACGCAACCGATCAGCACCGCCAGCTTGCGCATAGACAAGGTAAAACGCTTCATACCGATGCTTCCTCGATTAAGTCATGACATGCCGGACACGTGCGCACCGCCGTGGCATCCGCCGCAGCCGCCGGCCTCCCCAAAGACCAGGCACGGGCAAATCGCGAGCGCACCGCGCCGCCAGGCCGTGGCCCGGTGTCGTAAGTAGCGATAAGTTGCGATTCCCCCGTTGGGCTGCCCGATGCGGGCGGTGGCGGCGGCGCGCCTGCGAGGGGCGTCCTGCCAGCCGTGGCATGATCATTCTTCACGGCGGGCGGGGTCGTAAATGACCGGTCGCGCGCTTTTTCGATATGACCACTTGCAGCCGCCGCGGAGCGCTTAAAGATGGCCAACAGGCGGCAGCACGACGAACCGATGTACGCCCAGTTCGCCGATGCCATCCGGCGGGATATCGACTCGGGCCGCTTCCAGCCGGGCGCCCGCCTGCCCGGCAGCCGCTCGATGGCCGTGGCCCTGGGGGTTTCCCGCACCGTGGTGCTGATGGCCTACGACCAGCTGGAAAGCGAGGGTTATCTGGAATCGCGCTCGGGCAGCGGCACCTATGTGTGCGTGCGCGCCGCCGGCGTGCCCGCGGGCGGCGCGCCGGTGGAGGCACAGGTGGAAGCGCCGCCAGCGCCGCGGCTGTCCCGCCTGGCCCGGCGCGCCGCACTGCCTGCCGTGCCCGAGGCGCAAACGCCTGCCTTCGACGGCGACGTCATCGACCTTGCGCAACCGCGCGTGAAGTCCGACCCGCGCAGCCTCAAGGCCTGGATGCAGAACCTGACGGCGCTGCTGCGCAGCCGCGACGCGCCGGACTTCCCCGAGCTGCAAGGCGCCATCGCCCTGCGCAAGGCCGTGGCCGGGTACTTAAGTGTGGAACGCGGCATCGAGGTGGACCCGGACGACATCCTGATCGTCAGCGGCGCCCAGCAGGCCCGCGACCTGATCGCCCGCGTGCTGCTCGACGAAGGCGACGCCGTAGGCGTGGAGGAACCCTGCCACTGGAGCGTGCGCCACACCTACGAGGCGATGGGCGCGCGCATCGTGCCGTGCCAGGTGGGGCCGCAGGGCATGGATATCGAGCGGCATGCGGCGGCGCTGGATGGCGTGCGGCTGGTGAACGTGGCGCCGTCGTTCCAGTTTCCCACCGGCGTGGTGATGTCGGAGGAGCGGCGCAGGGCCTTGCTGCAATGGGCGTATGCGCACGATGCGTGCCTGGTGGAGGACGATTTCGATTGCGAGCACCGGTTCGGGGTGCGCACCTGCCCCACGCTGTGGTCGCTGGATCGCCATGGGCGGGTGATTCATGTGAGCAGCTTTGCGCGCTCGATGTTTCCGGCCTTGCAGCTGGGCTACATGCTGGTGCCGCGGGGGTTGCGGGAGCGGTTTCTGGCGGTGAAGTGGCTGGCGGACCGGGGGAGTATTTCGCTGCAGCAGCATGTGCTGGCGATGTGTATCGGGAGTGGGCAGTACTTGAGGGATTTGCGGAGGATTGCGCATCGGTTGGCGCCGAGGCATCGGGCGTTGCTTGGGGCGCTGCAAGGGAGGCTTGGGGAAGAGATGGAGGTGATGGGGTCGGTGGCGGGGGGATCGTTGTTTTTACGACTGCCGCGATTGGCCCGTGGTGCGACAGAGGCATTGGTGACAGAAGCGTTGGCACGTGGAGTGCGTATTCGTTCTGCGGAGCGCTTCCATCAAACTTTGCCTGAGCATGTGACATTAGTGCTTAGCTATGCCGGGGTATCGGAGGCTAACCTCAAGCGGGCCGGAGGTCGGCTCGCCGAGGCCTATATGAAGGTCAGGGGGATGCATGAAGTGCGATAAGTGCGATGCCCAGAGTTGGCGCGTCACGGAAAAGCTCGGATCCATCGAAGCCTGGGAGTGCGATCAATGCGGCAACCAGATTTCCGTCCATGTGAACGATCCGGGCATCGGGGATTCCGTCTCCAAAGACTTCCTTCATACGCCCGAACTGAAAGGCGCTTGGTTGACGAAGCCATCCAAAGAAAGGGTGCAACGAGCAGAAGCTCTATTGCCAATGATCGAGCGGCTTTCCCCCACGCAACATCTCCGGCGTTATGTCGATAAGGCCAGTTTCTCGCTAGGCCGGATCAATGCCGCCGATCACCATGAGTTGGAGCGCGAGCTTCGCGATATAGGAATAGGCATCTTGGATTCCAAGATGCATCCATAGACGTAAAGAAACAACACAACTTCCGAGTGACTGGGAATGAATTAGCACGTGGACGCTTCACTTCAGTAATGCCTTGAGATTCACCTCCACCCACGATCTATTGCTCCGATGGGTCCCCAGTCGGCGTACGACGTCAATGTCGAGGATAAAGATATCGGTCAGACGGCACTGAGCGGCCTGATCTCTTCGGCGCCGTGGGGCACTTCCATATCGAACGGTGCGATGGATGGTGTGCAGAACATCCTCAAAGGCATCATCCCCCTGGGCGGCCGCTTGCTTGGCTACCTGACAAACCATGTAGCCAATGGCGGCATAGTCACCGTCGTGGGGCACAGCCTCGGCGGAGCCCTGGCCTCGGTTCTGTCGCTTTATCTGAAGGCGGAGCTGCCATCGGCGACCGTGGGCTGCTTTACGTTTGCCGCGCCGACGGCGGGAAACGAGCAGTTCGCCGATTACTTCAACAAGAGCATGAAGGGGCTTTCAACCAGAGTCTTCAACACCAAGGACATGGTGCCGGACGCTTGGAGCGCCAGCACCATCAAGAACATCCTGAATATCTACGAGCCTGATATCGACACGCCACAGAGCATCCAGGATGGCATCAACAAAAACTACGGGTTTCTGCAGTTCTTGAACTATCAGCAGCCGAGCGAAGGGCAAGATCAGCACACCGGGACGACCAACAAGGGGCTGATTCAGCACGATGGTAATGACTTTGATCGGCAGGTTGGCTATCAGCACATTGGGGCTTACATGGCGTTGCTGGGCATGGCGAAGGGGGATGTTTGGTTGCCGCCTGGCTCGTGACGCAATGAATGGTTTATTGCTAAGCAAGGCATAGAAATCGAGGAGGATTCCCTTGTGATCTGGTCACCAAGGGGCGACGGCGTCTTGCGACATTTAAGGCAGCCGAAACTGACATCCTCTGAGCTAGTTAAACTGCCTCCGACCTTCTAGCGAGGGTCCACCTCGCTAAAAGGAAACGCCCCCAGCGTTCGCCGCCCCGGCTTTTCGCGGCCTCGCCGTTCAAGCACTCAAGGCTCGTCAGGGTGAATTGAGCCCGCCTCTATGGACCGTGTTTTCAGTTCCGCAAATGGCTCAGGCTGGTATCTTCGAGGCAACTTTAGCTACATTAAGATCTTAGCCCGAAACCTAAAATCCATTCGCTCAGCAGTGCTCAGTTACTTCGTAAACGGTCTTCGGATTTCCATTCCATATATCCAGCAACTTCTGAGCAAATGCGTCCAGAAGTCTACTTTGTTCGACGTCGTATCCCTGTGCGTCTTCATCATCTTCCAGAGCAATGGAAAGCCCCCGGAGTGCCCCCGCCACAGTTAACAATTCGTCACCAGTAAAGAAAAAACCAATCTTGTTCGCCATACCACTCCTAGGCTCTAGTCACTACCTGTAACTGCAACGTTGTAACGCGTCGCTACCTATCTCTTTCGCCCTCGAGCCAGCTTCGCCTTTGCAATAATAGATGCAAAGGCAACGGCGCTTTCGATTGATCCGCCCGAGTCAATGCAGCGATTTAAGTATTTCCCAAGCTCTCTGTCATCAAACTTGCTATTAATAACAATCTCCGTCCAGCGATCGATACTCTCTTCGGCACTCTCTTTGGGAGGTGGTTCAAGTGGCGCAAGATCGAAGGGAAGACCCGGAGCATCGATGGCTATCGGATTCAAATGTTGATGCACCGCTTTCGGCTCTTTTGTAGACGAACTAGAGACATCAACACTGGAACCACGCCCCGGCATTTGGCTTCGCGCAATCTTTTTGCTCAGTACTTTCTTTCGCTTGGCCAGGACCGTCTGACCGAAAGCAAGCATCAACCATTGCCAGATGCCGTCCGCACCCACGTACTCATCTGAAATAGGCTGCGCAGTACCAAGGCCTGCCAGTGCAAGTTGATCTTGGTACTGGCCAACGACACTCGCTTGAGTAGACGGAGCATGCCAAGTGGACAAGTCCGGGTATTTAAATGATTCTCGTAGCTCACCTCTACCGATTGCAGCCAAACGCTCAGCGTCATACAACAGGTAGTCTTTATCCTGGATCACCCAGCACAAGGCCTGATCTTTAGTGGCCCCCAAGATGGCTCCAGCCATGGTGGCAATTGTGTCCGTGTCACTATCGAGCTCATTTGCCGCCAGAATAAGAGCTTCTTCGATGCCTCCGTCACGAAAAATCCACGCAAGTGCGCAAGCCGCGATCGACGTCTTTAAGCCAGAGCCGCGGTAATCAGGATTTAGGCATCCTAGTACTTCTAGCACTCGGTGATACTTAATATCTGGCTCACTGCTGTCGCTCAAAATGGCAACCACTTCATCGACATCTTTGATTGCCTCACTCCGAGCCGCTGTTACCGCGCTTTCTAATGTGCTCCCGAATTCAATTTCCCAAGCTGAGAGCCAGAACGTTGACAACTGGGGGTCCGCCAGGATTAGTGACGGCGCTTCTGCAAACCAGTCTACATATCGCCCCCAGTGCTCGGGAGCGAAAATTCTTCCTGTGAAAAGGGCGTCCGCCAACGCAAGCGCATGAAACATGGCTCCGAGGAAACCATGAGGATGCCCGTGCGTAATCAGCGCATTACGTAAAACATCTAGGAGAAGATCTCTTTTTGATCGGTTTGGCTGGTGGGACCAAACATGAGGCTGAATCCGCATGCAGGCGCCATTACCGCCACCCGAAAAGTAACGAGACCCCTTAACATCATAAAAATTAGAAAACCAATTAACATTTCTCCGAGCAAGATTAGTAGCTGCCGCCTTTGTACCTCTACCGCCGCCCAGTGCATAAGCCGGCCACACAGTGAGTTCAACCTTGGCGAAGGCTTCTGGGTCAAATTCACCATCTCCCCGGATTGACCTAGAAGTTGCGAGCCTTAGCTGCGTGTCATCAGAATACGTGCCAGCCGGAAGCGGAATTTTGGGGCCAGCTAGACCACCTACATGCCTAACCCAAGGAGCAGTTGCCGACACCCGCTCCTTGCCGATCCTCTTCTTCACAGTGTTCGGCCCATTGCTTAGCTCGGTAATCCAGCCAATGGCATCACCAGCCGCAGCCCAAAGTGCGGATGAAATGATCCTAGCTTCGAGAGCTGTACCGCCTGTTGCCGAATTCATCGCGCCTTCAACCTGCCTGCTGGTCATCGATTGGGTATTCCTTCGAACTTGCTTGGTTCGACAACTGCATGAACATCTTTGACGTCAAATTCCTCGAGCCATCCTACGACAATGTCCTGCGCTTCGGTGTTTGCTACATAGACTTTGCGAAGATAGTCGATCGATAGACTCCGCGGATAAAGGATTTCGGCCTGCTCGCATGTTGGTAGATTGGAGGGGCGGTTCTTTCGATACACCACCCAGCTTCCCTTACAACTGATGGAAGGCTTAAAAAGCTGTTCGAAGCCAGCCTCCCCATGACCTCTCTCACAATGTTCGTAAGAATTATTAGTGGTCGCAAATCTTACGCCGTCGTGCGTAGCTATGACACTATCGAAGCTTAAGATTGTCCACCATATATCCTCGTGCAAATGCCACCGCCTCGATATAGAAAAGAACCTACTATTGACGGCGCTAATCGAGAGATTGACAAAGTCGAGCCAATGCTCCTGCTTATCAAAATAAGGCTGAGCTTCAGCTCGATATTGCGAGTTGAGATGAAGAACATGCTCAAGTAGTTTTTCTTTAGGCAGCTGCGCTCGGGACAGAAGCGCTCTAGCGGCAAGCGCTCCAACCAGCCCACGATTTGTAGTGAAGTGCAGAACTTCGCTGATATTTTTCCGCAGCAAAGCATCTTTCACAGTCATAGATCCACTACCTGGAAGGTATTCGGCTGCATAAATTGAATCAGCTTAGATTCCTCGCCCGGCTTATAACCAATCGTCACAGTTTGTCTTGCGCGCGCGATTGCAATAGCCAGAAGCTTACGAAGTACTACGATTTCGTCGTCAACCTCAGGAGCATCATGCAACGTGTTCTCGCCATTGAGACCAAGAATGAACACGTGATCAAATTCAAGACCCTTGGATGAATGAAAAGTACAGATTGCAATATTCTCTGGACCCTCTGGCCAATGTGACTCGCGCGTGAGCTCCACATAAGGAAGCCCCGCGGTCGTTAGACGCTTTTCGAGTTCCTCAAACCAACCACCTCCAAGCGGTTTAAGAAACGCAACTGACTCTTCCGCGAGATTCACGTTCTGTCGAATGCACTCAATTGCCCAGGAAACCTGTTGAACATAGCTTCCTCTCAAAACAATTGGTAAGGAACCACGACGACTTGCTGTAGCAAGATTGGGAAGAGCTCCGTCACTATCGACCGCTATCCCTTGCAAGATACCTGCAGCAAATTGGGCGATTTCGGCGGTATTTCTGTAATTCGAGCGTAACGTGTGAGAACGCCCCGGCTGAATTTGAAAACCACACTCTGCCCATGTGAAGCCGCGCGCGTAGACACGCTGAACAGTATCGATGACGAAAGTAATTGAATGATCTCTTGCTAAATGTTGGCGTATGGCTCGCAACTGGTTCGCAGAAAAATCTTGGCTCTCATCAACAACAACAACGTCGTAGTTAAGTGAGGCCTTTCCTCTCATCATCACGGCAAGACTATTCCAGTCAATAAATTTTCTACTTCTGAGCCACTCCATGTAAGGCCGGATGACTTCATCCAGAATCCTCCGCTTTGTACCTAATTCAATACGCGGACGATTACCGCGACCAGTTCGCTCTGACGTCAGATACAGATCGACCTGATCTGGCTCAAACCGACCTAACAAGTAGTCTGCCTCTTTAGCTACGTACTTCGCTGTCAGAGGAGGAAGTCTTTCTCCTAGTCTCTGAAGACAGCGCCTCGCTTCGGCGTCATGAATGACAGGACCACCAAGATGCTGTGATGCCCAATGAGCAAAAGTATCTACGGTCAACTCGACTTTAAATTGCGCATCAAACTGCTCTTTGGCAAGCGCAGCAATATAACCGGCCAGCGTGCGATTGAAAGTCAGCACGAGCACTCGTATTGGCTCCCGAGATCCTTCGCGCTTGCGCCTAGCCCCGAATAGCAAGCACAACGATCTCAACCGGAGCAAAGCGGTAGAAGTTTTCCCACTACCCGCCGCGCCGCAGATTACTTCTGCGCCCAAACTGTTAGAGCTAATGATAGGCAACTGCTCCGGCGTCGCCTTAACTTGTGGCAATGTCTTCAATGACTTTGCTTCCCTGTGCTGATATTCCCTCTCGAATTCTAGAAATCCGAGGCCCCTGTGCAGCTGCCGATAAGAGAAAGTACGCCCATAGGACGTCAGGCATGCCTTAATCTAGTCTAGGTTGTTTGCTGATCTCAAAGGAAGCTAGGCCAAGGCTACGAATCACCATTTCCCTGCTAGCCCCGAGACAGGTGGCTTCTTATCTTCACTATCAGAGTGGCGTAAGACAGCCAAGGATGCACTCCTCTGACACGATACTTATTGAGTTAGGTCGCTGCGACTGCATGGCAACGGCCGCCTCAATCTTTCGCCCATAGGATGAGTGCATCCAATCACGGGAACCAAATGTCCCTATCACAAGGTAGCGGGTATTCTGCGTGACCGAATTCTTCACATAACCGCCTTCCATGGATATAAACGATTCCATCTTGAATCTCGGACCAATCGCGAACTTCCCCGTTAGAACGAAATCGTTCCGAGGAAACTGAATCACCGGAGATGGATTATCGAAAGGTGCCCAGATGGCCCTGCTAGCGCTGGCGTCCCAGTGCTCTCCCCCTACGACCGAATGCAGCTTCTCTAGGAGGTCCTTTTGCTCTTCCTGGTCGAGCACACCATCTGAAAGAGCTGCTTCGACACGTCCATAGAGGACGTTAAATGGAAAGCTGTTACTGAACTCTCGATGCCGGTGCAACCAATCTAATAGAAACTCCGCTTCGGATTGATTGATCTCGCCGTCAGCGAGAATTCCTCTGCAAAGACCTATTAACTCATCAACGCTCCGATCAAGCCGACGCCGAAACGTAATTGCCGGTGACGGTGCATTATTGCCGCCCGTGGTCCCCATATCGCCCCCTCCCTTTGGCAGTGGCCGCAATGTGGCTAAAAGACGGGGCGGATGCAAGTGAAGGGGCTGTAAGACATGGGTAGCTTTCGGCTGGCCTTGGGAGGCGACGTACCCCTCCGTCTAGTTCGAGGCCCCGCTCGGATCTAGCAATTGCCCCAGTTGCGGCGATAAATGCACCGTGATCTCTAAGAATCTTCTGTATTAGTCTTAAGAAAAATTCTTAGGGAAATAGGGAATGGCAAGGACAAGCGGCCACGGCAACCCCAGCTGGACCAGGGACGAAACCATCCTAGCCCTCGATCTCTACTTCGACTTCGACGGAAAAATCCCCTCAGGCCGCGATCCACGCGTAGTCGCCCTCTCCGAGCTCCTTCGCCAACTCCCCTACCACTCCGAAGCCTCGAAGCGTGATTCCTTCCGCAACGGCGACGGCGTTGCCTTCAAACTCCAGAACCTCCGCCAAGTCGCCACTGGCCATGGCCTAGGCAACGTCTCTCAAATGGACCGGAAGATATGGAGCGAATTTCACTCCCGTCCTGAGGCAGTCAAGCAAATGGCCGAAGTCATCCGAGCCAACATCGCCGCAGCCCAGGCCATGCCTTCCCAGGAAGCAGAAGAGGACGAGGAGTTTTTCGAAGGTCGCGTTGCGACCATCGTGCACAACCGTCGTGAACGAAGCCGCGGACTACGCCCGCAGCTTATCGAGGCGCGACGCACCGCCGGCGGCCTTGCCTGTGAGGTATGCGGATCAACAGGCCCAGCCGGCTCTGACGCACTCGCCGAAGCCATATTCGAAGCACACCACATCATCCCCCTATCCGCCGCATCCGAGCGCAAGACGCGCCTAACCGACATGGCCCTACTCTGCGCCAACTGCCACAAACTCATACACCGCCTAATCGCATCCGAAAAGCGCTGGATAAAACCCGACGAAGCCAAAGCGCTCTTGGGTTTCAAGCTAAAAGAGGACGGGGGTTAATTCACTCCCGCCCTCTTGAAGTTACTAAGGGAACCACCCCGCTACGGCACCACCACCGGAAGCTCCTCGTCCTCCCGCACCTGCTCCCACTGCATCCTCAAATGCGCCAACGCCGCACACCGCATCCCCATATCAATAAACACCCCAATCCCCTCCAACATCACCGGCACCCGCTGGGCATCCACACTCCCCCTCTCATGCACCAACTCCGCCAGCACCTGGATGGAGCAATACGCGTACTGCAACCACTCCGTTGCATCGTTCAACAACGCATCCGGCCCCGCCTCCGGATCCGAGTAATAAGCAGCGTGCCGCACGATCCACGCTTCACCGAGAACACTGTTCATAAGCAACTCCTTCGCTATATGCCACACCCCGCTCCGAGAACGGCACGCCGCCGGACAGCACGGCGTGCCGCGACCATACGGACTCGGGTTTCACCGGCAACTCAAAACATGAGCCCCGGGCGGCTTGATTGAGGAAGTGGATGACGGGTTCAGCAGCTTCCGCCGTTGCGCAAGGCAACGCGCCGGGTTTCACGGCTAGGAATCTTTCCTGCGAAAACTCTTAAGTCCCGTCTCGTCAACCGTGTCCGCGTGTTGCTCGGACAACCCGGATGGGCGGTGAAGCTGCCGCCATGGGAATCGGCGGGCGAAGAAGTGCCGTATGATCTGGCTTAGCCATGATCAACTCCTTACTAGTTGGTGATGGTTAGCGGGCCTGGGGTGTTCCTAGCACCCTTGGCCCGCGCTCTCACAGCATTGCTGCCATGGTTGCCCGCGACGCGCTTCGAGTCACTCCGCGGGCAACACAAGCAAACTATCAAAACGACTTCGGCGTGTCTGTAGGAACACCGCGCGATGCAAGCATGCGCGGCGCTTTTCGGACACATCCGATGGCAAATGCGTAGACACTGCGCAATGCCGCGTCAAAGCTCCTCGATCACCTTCAGAATCTTCTGATACTGCTCCAGCTGATCGGGCGACTTGATCATATGGATCAGCACGGACGCCGTCGCCGCCTGCCGGATCGCCGCCATGCCGCTCTCCTCCGTCACCTTCTGGAACGCGTGCAAGGTGCTGGCCACCGTACCCATCAACTCCAGCGCGGCATGGCACCACGGCTCGGCGTTATCGATGCCATGCGCGTTCGGCAACACGCTCAACTGCGTGACAGGCGCGGAGATCTCGTGCAGGGCAACCGCGGCCGCGGCAGACGGCTGCTCCAACGGATGCTCCGTCGCAACGCCGGTGGTCGCCGTATCGAGCGAGTAGATCTGCATGATGCCCTGCGTCGTCGCCGCCTGCGCCAGGATGTCCTGTTGCTGCTGGCTGACAACGGCGGTATGCGCGGCAACGGACAGCGCGTTTGCCGTGGCCTGGTAGAGATAACCCAGCGCCATGGCGGGCGCATTGCCGGTAGTGGCGGTGCCGCGGGTATTGGCCTGCGTTACCGCATCGGTGACTTGAGGATTGACCCCGGTCGTCGTCGACATAAAAACCCCCTGTTGAGTGATGTGCCTGATAGCGCTTTATCGCGTTGGCGCACCAGGACCGTCTTCCCGTGTCGTGCCGGTTTCCATGTTTCCGGCCCGCATAGCATCGCCGCAGTTGGGCGCTGCATACAGTGCCTTGGAGGGAGCGCCCGCCTTGGCGTGCCGGGTAAATGCCAAAAGCGCTTTTCAGGCAATGCCATAGCCCAGCTCAAGGCGCATTTTCTTGCGCTCCAAAAGACACATTCCACCCGACACAAAAAGCGCGGACCATCGCCGCTACGGTCTTTTTGCCAACCGCCAGCCATTCCATCGCCAGGGAGAACACCATATGCAGACACGCATCCAGGGCACCGTCATGCCCGTACTGGAAGTACAGCTCGCGCCGGAAGAAAGCATCTTTGCCGAGAGCGGCGAGCTTTCCTGGATGACCTCATCGATCCAGATGAGCACCCACACCCAGATGGGCGGCGGCGGCGGCCTGTTCGGCGCGCTCAAGCGCGTGGTCGGCGGCGGCAGCCTGTTCATGACCGAATACCGCGCCGTGCGCACCACCGGCGAAGTGGCGTTCGCCACCAAGGTGCCGGGCCATATCGTGCCGGTGACGGTGGGCCCCGGTAATGAATACATGGTGCACCGGCACGGCTTTGTCTGCGCCACGCCGCAGGTGACCATCGGCGTGGGTTTTCAGCAGTCGCTGGGCGCGGGCATTTTCGGCGGCAGCGGTTTTGTGCTGCAGAAGGTGGCCGGTAATGGCACGGCGTGGCTGGAACTGTCCGGCGAATTGATCCGCAAAGACCTGGCGCCCGGCGAGACGCTGCGCGTGCACCCGGGGCACGTCGGCGCATTCCAGTCGTCGGTGAGCTTTCAGATCACCACGGTGCCAGGTATCAAGAATGCGCTGTTCGGCGGCGATGGGTTGTTTCTGGCGGTGCTGACCGGGCCGGGGTCCGTGTGGCTGCAGACGCTGCCGATTTCGCGGTTGGCGCATCAGATCGCGGAGTACCTGCCGAGTGGCGAAGGCGGTGGTGGGCGGGCGACGCTGGGCGGCGGGTTGGTGGGCGGTATCGTGGGGTCGCTGTTGAGCGGTGACGATCGGTGATTTTTTAATGGGGACGGGTGCAGTTAAATCGGCATAACTGCACTCGTCCCCGTTAGCTGTTAGCTCGTTAGCTACAACGCCACACCCCACGCAGCCGACACGTCGCCGCCCAATCGCCACTCGCTGATCGGCCGCCGCGGCGCGATCAACGCCGGCAGTCGCGGATCCCTGGTGTGCGCATAGTAGGGTTCCATCCACGCCAGCTCGTCCTGGAATGTCCACGGAAACAGTTTCTGCTTGACCGGCGTGATCTTCGCAAAGCTCGCCGGATCGATGACCGCATCGGTGACGAGATCAACCAGGCGGCCGATGGCGCGGCCGTTCTCCTGATACAGATCGATATGCTGCTGCCGCGCCAGCTCGGCGGTGAACACCAGTGGGATCAGTGCGAACGTGTGGTAATGCAGCGCGCGATCGCCACGTTTCACTTCGCGCTCCAGTGAGCCATCCGGGCGGATATCGCGGATACCTTCCCTCGCGCGCGCCAGGCCGGCGTCGATCAGCTCCGGCCGATGCGCCACCGTTCCGGTGGCCACCAGGTTCAAGCCCGCCCAGTACACCAGGTTGTTGTGCAGATGATTGATGGCGTCCGCGTCGCGCGTGGCAACGGCGATGTGCTCCAGCCATTGGTTGATGGCGTTGAGGCGGCCAGGGTTGGCATGCCTGACTTCCGCCGGCAGGCGCCACTCCACCAGGGCGAAGTCGGTGCCCGCCCATGAGCGCTCGTAATAACCCTGGTAACCGGTGATCGGCCCCATCAATGCATCGGCGCGGGCCCAGGCATCGAGCAGATCCATGGTGCAGGCCCATTGGCCGCTGTCGGCGGCGTGATTGAGCTTGGCGATGTAGTCCCGCATGGGCTTGACGGCTTGGGTGTAGCCCGTCGGGTCGTCGTAGAAGCCGGGTGGGTCGATCGACTTGAGCGGCGCTGGCACGTCGCATGCCTGGGCAATGCTGTTTCCGAAGCACGCAGACACCAGCAACGTGCCCATCATTCGCAGGATATAGCGATTCATGCCCGCTCCTCGTGGAGGCCATCCTCCGCATCGCTGACATAACGCATGGTGCGGCGGGGCGATTACGCGCCACGGCATCTACACCGGACAACCGTTACCTTCAGCTCAACGCAGCCCGAAGACTCGCTGCCAACTGCATCCGCTCCTCGATGGCGTAGGGCACCTTCCGCCCCCCATACAACCCATCATTCGAGTAGCGCGGAAACACATGCAGATGGTAGTGCCACACATCCTGATTGCCGGCGGGGCCGTTGTGCTGGCGCGTGGAGATGCCTTCGCATCCGAAGGCGTTCCGCATGGCGAGCGCCAGGCGGCGTGTGGCGCGGAAGAAGTCGCTGCCCAGCTCGTCGGGCATATCCAGCACGTTCTCGTAGTGGCCCCGCGGCACCACCAGGCAGTTGCCTTTGATGCCGGCGTAGTGATGCGTGGGTACCAGCGCGAACACGTTGGTATCCACCAGCACAACGGCTGATTCCAGCGCAGGCGACGGAAGCGTTGCGGCAATACCGCAGAACGGGCACGCGTATCCGGGTGGCGCATGCTTCATAAGGCGTGACTGCTCATGGACACCCGCGGCAGGGCGAACGCAGGATTCTGTGTTGCGCTCCGGCTACACGTCAATCGAAAAACATTACCCCCCGTGAAGCGTCATTGATGCCCACCGATCACCACCGTGATTCGGTTCGCGCGCCTACTCGTCGCCCTGCCACCCCGCCTAGCATCGGCGCGAATCAGGGCAATACCCGGCCCCGCCTTGCCGAACGTGCAAGCCAATACGGGCAATGACTCCGGCCTGCCGGAGCTTCATTTCACTGTCGTACCAAGGGGTAACTCATGCGCCTTTCCACTCTCGCCACGGCCTGCCTGCTGGGCCTGTCCATCAACGCGTCGGCTGCGGACGTCAAATCCATCTCGCGACTCGCCTTCGGTCCGGATGGTGTGCTTTTCGTCGCCGACTGGAAAGCTGCCGAAGTACACGCGATCAAGCTTGCGCCGCCTGCGCGCCAACCGGCGGGTGCAGTGTTCAACGTGCTCGATCTGGAGCAGCTGCTGTCCGACCAGGTGGGCGGCGCCAGGGTTGCCGCCGAGGATATGGCCGCGCGCCCCGGCACCGGGGAGGTCTATGTTGCCGTCAGCTATGGCGCCGACAAGACGCCGGCGCTGTTCGCCGTCACCAGCGACAAGAAGGCGCGCCGCGTCGACCTCAAGGCCGCACAAGGCACCTCGGTGGCGCTGCGCGATGCGCCCACCGGCAACGAGAAGTTCTGGAAGGACATGCCGGAGCGCAGCTTCACCGTCACCGACATGAAGTGGCGCGACGGCGAGCTGTTTGTGGCGGGGCTTTCCAACCAGGATTTCGCCTCGACGCTGCGGCGGATTCATTATCCGTTCGACGCCAGGCAGTCGATCACCTCTATCGAAATCTTCCACGGCGGACACAATCTGATCGAAACGCGCGCGCCCATCCGCGCCATGAGTTTCGCCAAGCTTGGCGGCAAGCCGTATCTCGTGGCGGCCTATACGTGTACGCCGCTGGTCATCATCCCCCTCGACGAGCTGAAGGACGGCGCGCATATCCGCGGCAAGACCGTCGGCGAGCTCGGCTACGGCAATACGCCGGCCGATATGGTCGCCTATTCGCAGACCGAGCAGGGCCAGACCCGCGAGTACCTGATGCTGGTGAACTACAACCGCGTGTCGAACGTCATCCCGGTGTCGGAGCTGGATGCGGCGCGCATGGGGCCGGGCATCGAGAAGCAGGTGCCGTTCGGCCAGATCGCAGGGCTGAATATGGCGCAGGCGCCGCTGGCCGGCGTGATGCGGCTGGATAACCTGGACGACAAGTCGTTCGTCATGGTCCGCCGCGATCTGCAGCACGACGCATTGCAGCTGGTGTCGATGGGCAAGGACCTGAGCTTCCGCCTGTCGGACCATATCTCCGAATACGCCTTCCGGAACTTCAGCTTCAAGGGCAATGCGTTCCAGCAGAAATACATCAAGCCGCGGCAGGACATCCTGCTGAAGGACGAGGGCTTTCCCGATTTGATCAAGGCGTCGGATTAAAGCCATGCGCTGGCGATTGCTGATCGGCGGCATGGTGCTTGCCGCCGCCTTGCCCGCCGCCGCACAAGCCGCGCAGCCGGCGCCGGAGGTTGTCGCCGTGCAGCCTTCCGGTGCCGAGGTGCCGACCAATCTGCTGCGCTTGTCGGTGGTGTTCGCCGCGCCGATCGAAGGCGCGGCGTTGCCGCGGATCGCGCTTTCGCGTGCTGACGGGCGTTTATTGCAGGAGCCGTTTCTGCAGCAGGAGCTGTGGTCGCCCGATGGAAAGGTGCTGACCTTGCTGTTCCATCCCGGCCGCGTAAAAACCGGCTTGATCGCGCGCGAGCGGCAGGGGCCGATCCTGAGCGAGGGCGAGGACGTCGTGCTTAGCTTCGATGGGCGCCCCATCAAGCGGTGGCATATCGGTCCTGTGGATGAAAACGGCCCGGTCGCTGCGGCGTGGAAGCTCTCGACTGTGCGGCCCGGTACGCGGGAGCCGTTTATGGTCAGCCTGGATGGCCCCATCGATGGACGGGATGCCGGTTATCTGGCGGTCGTCGATGCCGGCGATCACTTGGTCGAGGGCGAGCGGCAATTACGGGATGGCGAAACGACGTGGACGTTTACGCCGGACGCGGCGTGGAAGGCAGGGGATTATCGGCTGATGGTGCACGGCACGCTGGAGGATCCGTCCGGCAATCGGCTCGGCGGGCATTTTGAAACGTCGATCGATTCGCCGCAGCCGGCGGCGGCCGACGTCACCTTGGATTTCAAGGTGAGTTCGAATTGATAGACGGAAAAGGAACGCGCTTGGTTAAGTCGGGATAACTGCACCCGTCCCCGTTTATTCATTTCAGCGCATCGATGTCGTGCGCAAACTTCTGCAGCAGGCGAACCAGTTCGTCCATTTCGCCCGGCGCCCAGTCCGCGAAAAGCGCGCGGCCGAAACGCTCTCTCGCCGCGTCAAGGGCGTCCGTCATCACTTTGCCTTTCGGCGTAATGCTGGCTTCGGTGACCCGGCGGTCGGTCGCGCCGGCCTGGCGGCTGACCAGCCCCAGCGCTTCCAGCTTGGCCACCTGCTTGCTCACCGTCGAATAGTCGCGCCCTACCCGCCCGGCCAGCTCGCCCACCGCGATCGGCCCCAGGCGCTCGACCAGCACCAGCAGCGGAAACAGGGCGCGGTCCAGCGATATGCCGGCCTCCTCGATCATCGCCTCGTCGCGGTCCGGCCGGTTGAACACGCTGATGATGGTGATCAGTGCGCCGTGCAGGTTGCGCAGCTGAGTCGATATATGTGCATCTTGCACATTCTTTTTGCTTGGCATATGCTCGCTCCAGTTATGTGCACTTTACACATATTGGAGCAGTCATGACCAGTCATTCGAAGATCGACGTGCTGATTTGCGGCGCCGGCGCCGCCGGACTCACCCTGGCCATCGAGCTGGCGCGGCGGGGCATCGCCTTCCGCCTGGTGGAGAAGATGGACAGCCCATTCCACGGTTCGCGCGGCAAGGGCATACAGCCACGCACGCTTGAGGTCTTCGAGGACTTGGGCATCGTGGACCGGATCATCGCGGCCGGCGGCTTGTATCCGGCCGTGCGCGAATACCGCAGCGACGGCAGCCATACCGAATCGGAGGTGGTCGAGCGCGCGGAGCCGACGCCCGCTGAGCCTTATGCGTTGCCGCAGATGCTTCCTCAGTACCTCACCGAGGCCATTCTTCGCGACCGCCTTTGCGAGCTGGGACACGCCCCGGAGTTCGGCTGCGAGCTGATCGATTTCAGCCAGGGCGAAGCCGGCGTCGTGGCGCGCCTGCGCAGGCATGGCAACGACGAAGTGGTGCAAGCGCGGTATCTGGTCGGGGCCGATGGCGGCCGCAGCTCCGTGCGTAAAACACTGGGCGTCGACTTTCCCGGCAAGACGCTGGGTGTGCGCGCCATCGTGGCGGACGTCGTCCTGGATGGCCTGTCACGCGATGCGTGGCATCGCTTCAACGACGGCTCGATGGAGCGGCAACTGGCGGTGTGTCCGCTGGCGGGCACGGCGCTGTTCCAGATCCAGGCGCCGATACCGTTGGAAGGCGAGGTCGATCTCTCCGCCGCCGGGCTCACCGCGATGCTGCACGATCGATCCGGGCGCGGCGACTTGCTGGTGAAATCCGTTTCGTGGGCGTCGGCTTATCAGATGAATGCGCGACTGGCCGATCGGTATCGCGTGCAGCAGGTGTTTCTGGTGGGCGACGCGGCGCATATCCATCCGCCGACCGGCGGCCAAGGCCTCAATACCAGCATCCAGGATGCTTACAACCTTGGATGGAAGCTGGCCGCGGTGCTGAACGGTGCAGAAGATGCGTTGCTCGATACCTACGAGCAGGAGCGTCGCCCCGTTGCTGCGGAGGTGCTCGGTCTTTCCACGCAGTTGCTTGCCGCGGCGAAGCAAGGGGATATGCGGCGTGGGCGCAATGTGCGGCAGCTGGATCTTGGCTACGCAGATTCGGTGCTTGCGCTGGAACGGCCGGAACGCCTTCATGGCCCCTACGCCGGCGACCGCGCCCCCGATGCGCCGATGCGTGGCGCCAGCGGCCGGCCGGTGCGGCTATTCGATTTGCTTAAAGGTACGCATTGGACGTTGTTCGGTTATGAGGCCGATCGTGCTTGCGTAGCTGCGCGGGCGGGGCTGCGTATCCATACCGTCGGCGAGGGCGCAGAGCTTGTCGATGAGGGAGGGCATTTCCGGGCGGGATATGCGGTGTCCGCGGGGGAGTGGGTGCTGGTGCGGCCGGATGGGTATATCGCGGCTATCGTTGGCACGGAGCAACTCGGGGCGTTGGAGGTGTTTTTTCAATACGCCGAGTGCGGCATGCCTGGGGCGTGAAACCGATGGGTTGATGCGGGCGGGCCATGGGTCAGGGGCGGACGAGCGCCTGTTCCGAAACGTCGGTAGTTATTCCAAAACTACCGACAATATGGAACACTCCGGCCATGACCAGTCCGGCCGCCCTTGCAAAGGCACTCATTCGCCGCCGCGGCGCGGTTCGTTCTCGCGAGCTTGTCGAAGCGGGCGTCGCCCGTGCCCAGGTTTCCCGCCTTGTCGCGGCGGGGGATCTGATCCGGCTTTCCCGCGGCGTCTACACCCTTCCCGGGGTGCCTCAGGCAGAGGGCGATGAATGCGTCCTGGTGGTTGCCCAACGCATTCCCGGCGCGCGCCTGTGCCTGCTGACCGCCCTGCGCCTGCATGAACTGACTACGCAGGCGCCGTTCGAGATATGGATCGCCATCGGCAATAAGGATCGCGCGCCCCGGCTGGACTGGCCTTCACTGCGAGTCGTCCGATTTTCCGGTGAAACGCTCGCGGTGGGCCTGGAGATACGTAAGATCGGTGGCAGATCGGTGCGCGTAACCAGCGTCGCGAAAACCATCGCGGACTGCTTCAAGTTTCGCAACCTCGTCGGGCTGGATGTCGCTATCGAAGCCCTGCGTGATGCGCTTCGCGCGCGCGCCACCACCGTGGACGAACTGTGGAAGTACGCGCGCATCTGCCGCGTGGCCAAGCTTATGCGTCCGTATCTGGAGGCGATGGCATAAACACGATGTTCCCTGCCGCCGGCCGCGCGGCGTCGATCCGGCAACGCCTGCTCGATCGGGCTCGCGCACGGGGCGAAGACTTTCAGCTCTTGCTGGATCGATTCGCCGTGGAGCGGTTGCTGTACAGGCTGTCCATTTCCTCGCACCGCGACCTGTTCCTGTTGAAGGGAGCGATGTTGCTTGCACTCTGGTTCGACCAGCCGCACCGGCCCACGCGCGATGCCGACTTCCTCGGCTTCGGCTCGCCCGACCCGAAACGGCTGTCAGGCATCGCGCGCAATCTCTGCATGATTCACTTGGACGATGGCCTGCACTTCGATCCCGATGCCATCGTGGTGGAGTCGATACGCGAGGAAGCGAGCTACGAAGGCCTGCGCTTGCGCCTGCGGGCTCTGCTTGGGAATGCACGGTGCCACGTGCAATGGGACGTCGGCTTCGGGGACGCCGTCACTCCGATGCCCATGGAAACGGATTATCCGGTGTTGCTCGACGAATTTCCGGCACCCCATCTGCGCGTCTATCCGCGGGAGACGGTGTTTGCCGAAAAACTGGAAGCCATTGCCACGCTGGGCATTGCCAACAGCAGGATGAAGGACTACTTCGATCTGCTGGCGCTCGTTCGCGAAGGCGCCATGGATCGACCGGAACTGGTCGCCGCCATCAGCGCCACGTTCGCCCGGCGCGGGACTGAGCTACGCGATGAGATTCCGTTCGGGCTGACAAGAGAATTTTCTGCCGATGCGCAGAAGCAGGCGCAATGGAACGCCTTTCTGCGCAGGAACCGCCTTTCCGCGCCGGATCTTCATGCTGTGGTCGATGAGATACGGGCATTCATTCACGCCCTGGGCCTTTAAGCAAGGCAGAAGGGGGCGAGAACAGAACTCCACCCGCCCCCTTTAAACCACCGCTTTTAAAGTGCGCCCGAAGGAAACGCTCAGGCAGTCCGCTTAGCCAACCGCCTCTGCAAATGCCCCGCAAAGCGCTCCGCCGCCTCCGGCCGCGCCCCAAGATGCAAAAACGGCTCGATCATTTCCAGTTCCATCAGCAGGAAGCGGCCGTCGCAGATCACGCCATCGACGCGCGCATAGGCACTGTCGGCATGGCCTAGCGCCGCCGCGGCGGCAAGGGCGCGCCTGGCGCTGGCGATCAGCGCCGGATCGGGATCGACCGCATCGGCTGTCCCTCCGAAATCCGACTGCACCCGGTAATCGCCGGCCGCCGCCCGTTTGATCACGGCATGGCTGTACTCGCCGCCGAAGAACAACAGGGACCATTCGCCGTCGCTGACTACTTCAGGGACGAAGGGTTGCACCAGATACTCGAACTCCCTCGGTAGTTGCGCCACGACCTGCTCGAATGCTGGATCGCCAACGACACCGCGCGCCGTATACCAGGCCGTGCCGCTGACCGTAGGCTTGAGCACCACTTCCTGGCCCGACATCCGCGCCAGCGTCTGCCGCAGCTCGGTTCCTGCCGCGATGGTCGTAGGAATGATGTCGACGCCCTGCGCCGCCAACTCCGGCAGATAGCGCTTGTCGCTGTTCCAGCGCAGCAAGGCTTTATCGTTGATCGTCGGAATGGGCAAGTGATCCAACCACTCGACGAACGCTGCGTAATGCTTGAAGTAATCCCAGGTGGAACGCATCAGCACCGCGTCATACCGCGACCAGTCCACGCCGGGGTCGTTCCAGACACAGGGCTTCGTCTCGATGCCAAGGCTTAGCAGCGAATACGCCAGGTGCCGGTCGTCCGGATGGATGCCCGGAACCATCGAGGACGTGGCGATGGCGAGACGGTGTGTAAAAACATGGGACATGGCAAATCCTCCATCGATGGAGGGCGCCCTTGCTGGGATATCGAAGCCGAGCGTGGCGGATCGAGTCCGTCGCAGCACCCCTCGGGTTCGACTGCGCGGCGATGGACGACGCGCAATGACTGGCATCGTCGTGACGATGCGCGGGTAGTTTCGTGGACTTGGCGGCGCGTCGTCAATGTACTGACACGGAGGTAAAGGGCGTGCGTGTCTTTGCCTGCTGCAGCCACGGAGCGATGCACATCACTCTTGCGCTCCGCCCGTACCCTCACCCCAACCCCTCTCCCGGGGGGAGAGGGGCTCAGCGTCGTGGCGACTGCCGACGCGGCGGTATTCCTCAACACTCAAGTTGAAACCCTTCTCCCTCCGGGAGAAGGTGGCGGCAGCCGGATGAGGGTTCGGGCGGAGCGGTGCACATCACTCTTGCGCTCCGGCCGTACCCTCACCCCAACCCCTCTCCCGGGGGGAGAGGGGCTCAGCGTCGTGGCAACCACCGACGCGGCGGTATTCCTCAACACTCAAGTTGAAACCCTTCTCCCTCCGGGGACTACCTTCGGGTCGCCGGCGGGAGAGGGGCTTTCAAGGCAAGCCTCAGCCGTTCAAATGAGTCCATACCTTCGAAATAACGACGGACCCCTCGCCCACCGCCGAAGCCACCCGCTTCACCGACCCCGCCCTTACATCCCCCACCGCAAAAATCCCCGGCTGCGACGTCGCATAAGGCGAATCCGCCCCCACCGCATCGCCCGTTTCGACAAAGCCTTTCTGATCCAGCTTCACCAGCCCCGACAGCCAGGACGTATTCGGCTCCGCCCCCACCATGATGAAGAGCGCACACGTCGGCAGCGTGTAATCCGATCCATTGATGCTGTTATGCACGGTGACGGCATCGATCCGTTCGCCACCATGCAACAGGCGCACCGAGGAACCGTATTCGATGGTGATCTTCGGGTCCGCTTCCAGTCGGCTGGACAGGTAGCTGGACATCGACGACGCCAGCGAGGTGCCGCGGACGAGCAGGCGGACGCGGTTGGCCGAGCGGCTGAGAAACATGGCGGCCTGCCCGGCAGAATTGCCGCCGCCGATCACCAGTGCCTCACCATCCTTGCAATAACGCGCTTCGTTTTCCGTGGCGGCGTAATACACACCAGCCCCTTCGAACTCCGCCAACCGGTCGATCGGCAGCCGCTTATATTGCACCCCCGTCGCCACCACGATGGCGCCAGCCAGGATGCGCTGCCCATTGTCGAAGGTCGAACAGAACTTGCCGTCCTCGCGCCGCTCCACGCTCACCACGCGCCGCGGCATGATGAAGCGCGTGCCGAACTTCATCGCCTGCACTTCGCCGCGCCACACCAGGTCGGCGCCGGAAATACCGGTGGGAAAGCCCATATAGTTTTCGATCCGGCTGGAGGTACCGGCCTGGCCGCCGACCGCGAGGTCCTCCACCACGATCGCGCTCAAGCCTTCGGCGCCGGCATACACGCCAGCCGCCACACCGGCGGGGCCTCCGCCGACAATCAGCACGTCCACCGCCTCCTCGTCGGCCAGCTCGAAACTCAAGCCCAGCAGCTTGGCGATCTTGTCCGGCGTCGGTTCGTTCACCACGTGATCGCGGCCGAAGATCACCGCTGGCCGGTCCGCGGGAATGGCGCAGCTGGTGGCAATGCATTGGGCTTCCGCGCTGCCCAGCGCGTAAGACGCATACGGCAAACGGTTGCGGCTGGCGAATTCGCCGACGCGCTGGATATTCCGGTCCAGGTCCTCCCCGATCAGCACCAGGGTGCCGTCGCGCTCGTCGAGCTGGCGGCGCCGGCGTGCGGCGAAGACGGTGATGATGATGTCCGACATCTCCGGGATCTCGGACATCAGCCGCAGCATGGCGGTGCGCGGCACCTGGAGCACGCGGGTGTCCTTGACCGCGCGCATCGGCAAGGCCCACACGCCGCCATTAAGGAAGGAAATCTCGCCCATGAACTGGGTCGGTCCCAGCGTGGAAGGGAAATGGCGTTCGCCCGTAAAGGGGTTCACCACTTCGATCTCGCCGTCCTCCACATAGACGAAGCGGTCGATCGGGTCGCCGAGCTGGACGACAAACTCGCCCGCCGCATAGCGCACCTCGGTACCTTCCGCCCGCATCGCCGCGACGTGCGTGCTGGCCAGCGGCACGCGTTGCATTTCCCTCAGGTCGCGCCCGATCGTTTCCACTTCGATTCTCCGTTGGTACGTGTCTTTACCGGACGTAGGTTGGGGTGAGCCACAGGCGAACCCCAACAGTACGATGCGTCCGAGTGTTGCTCGTCGACATAGATCAGCCCCTCGTTCCGGGCGGCCAAAGACAGCTTGTAAGCCATAAGCGCCCCGCTATCTCTTCAGGAGTGTAAGCCCGAGCCCCTGGGATTCGATGGTCAGCGAGAAACTTTCTCTGTTGAACTTGCCGGGGAAAAAAACTTCCGCCCTGTTTCCCGAAGCGGTACGAACAACCAGCCGTCCATCCTCGAGGCTGATTCTGTAATCGCCCAGCGCAACCGGCTCATGCGGCGGCGTGCCCGCATTTATCTGCTTGTTCTCGATATCCGTCATCACAACCCCCTTTGCGAAAGCGAATGGTCCCGCCGAACGGGGCATCGTGTCCATGGACAACACCCTGCCGTCGCCTTCGGCCAACTTCCGACCCCCTCCGGAGCCGGATAGACTCGCCAGGTCAGACGCCTGCGCAAACAACGATTCGGGGGAATCCATGGCTGCACGTAGTTTCCGTCTGTCCGGCATGATCAAAGCCGCATCCCTGCTTGCGATCACGGCAGCTATCGCACCGACGGCGGCGAGCGGCACGGACAAGGTCGAAATCAGCCTCACGCGCTCCGCCTGCTTCGGCGCCTGCCCCGCCTACAAGCTGACCATCGATGGCCACGGCCTGGTGCATTTCACCACCGGCACGGATCCGGTCGACGAAGTGGACAAGCTGCACCGGCGCTACGCCCGCGCCAGAGGCGTGCTGCTGCCGGGTACGCATGAGGATCGGATCAGCCCCGAAGCCGTGCAGGCGCTGCTCAAGCAATTCGAAGCGGCCAATTTCTGGCGGCTCAAGAACGAGTATCGAGCCTTGGCCACCGACAGCCCCACCCAGGTGATGAGCCTCACGGTGGGCGACCGCCATAAGCGCGTGGTCGACTATATGGGCACCGAGGCCGGTATGCCCGATGCGGTGCGCAACCTGGAAGAGGCGGTCGACCGCGTCGCCGGCAGCGACCGCTGGGTGAAGGGGACCGCCGGGCTTATTCCTTGGCTGGAGCAGGCGCATTTCGATTTCCACTCGAACCAGGCCACGGTATTGGCGCTGGACGGCGAAGCCGACCAAGCGGACGAAGCTACCGTCCTGGCGCTGATCGAACGCGGCGCGCCGCTGGATCAGACAGCCTTGCCGCCGGGAATCCTGCCGGGTGAAGTCACGGTTGCCGGCGTCAGCATGATCGAAGACTCGATCCGACGCGGACACGCGGAGGTGTTCAAGCGCCTGGCGAAAGACGGCTGGCTCGATCGCTTCGGCAAGGCAAAGGCCGCCGAGAGCTTTGCCGACACCGCGGCCGGCTGCTCTCCTGCCTTGGTCGATGCATTCGCCGATGCCGGTCTCGATATCGATGCCGCCCCGGCTCGCAACGCCGATAGCGATGACGAGCAGCAAGAGCGGACGGCGCTGGCAAAGCTCGCGGCTACCTATAACTGCTGGGAAGACAACTCCGCCCGCATCCGCACCGCCGAGCGCCTGCTTGCACGGGGCGCCCATCCCAACCACCGCGACAGCAAGGGCCGCACGCCGCTGTACGGTGTGGAAAACCTGGACCTGCTCAACGTGCTGCTCGCGCACGGCGCCGATGCCTCGCTGAAGTCGAACGACGGCAACAGCATGCTGTTCGGCAGCTGGACCGACGCCATCGTGCTGCGCCTGCTGGAAGCCGGCGCGAGCCCGAAGGGCCGGTATGACGATGGCAGAACGCTGGCCCAGCAGGCCAAGGCCAGAAATATGCGGCGGGTGCAGCAGTGGCTGGCGGCGCATCCAGAGGCGCTGCGGCGCTGATCGGCGCGACGAAGGCCTAGCCGGCACACGACGGCTTGCCTAAGCTGATGCTCTTCCTTGCACGGTATCGCGCCTTTGAAGCTATCCATCGGCTACCGCCTGTTCCTGGCCATCTGGCTGACGATTATCGTCGCCGGGGCGCTGGGTGTGGAGCTGGTGCGGTGGCGGCTGCTGGACAACTTTGCCGAGCACCGGCTCGATACCGACACGCACTTTCTCGACACGCTGGGCGCCGCGCTGGAGGCCAGCTATCGGCAGCAGGGCGACTGGTCGTTTCTTCCCCGCGATACCGCACAGCGCAAGGCCTGGTTGCGCGACGCGTACGAGCGCTCGCGTACCGGCGCGCCCGATGCAAAGTCCGGAGCCTCGAGCGTGGCCTATCGCATCGGGCTGACCGATACGCGCGGCCGGTATCTGGCGGGCGCCGTCGCATCCCCTTGGCTGATCGCCGCTACCTCGATCGATCGTGCCGCGCACCCGCTGAGCGTCGATGGCCGCGCGATCGGCAGCCTGCTCGTGGCCTATCCGCAGCACCCGGACGATGCGCTGGCCGTCGCCTTCCTGATCGATCAACAGAGCCGCCTGGCCTGGGCGCTGGTCGCTGCCCTGCTGCTCAGCATCGGCGTCGCCTGGCTGCTGGCCGTCCATGTGCGCCGCCCGATCATGCAACTGGTCACAGGTGCGCGCAGGCTCGAACACGGCCAGTTCGCGACGCGCATCGAGGTGACCCGCACCGACGAGCTGGGCGAACTCGCCAGCGCCTTCAATCGCCTCGCCGCGCGCCTGCAGGAGGTGGAGCGGATGCGCCAGCAGTGGATCGCGGAGACCTCGCACGAGCTGCGCACGCCGCTGGCGGTGCTGCGCGCCCAGATCGAAAGCGTGCAGGACGGTGTGCGCGCCGCCACGCCCGGTCATCTGAGTTTGATGGAGCGGCAGGTGCATTCGCTCAACCGGCTGGTCGATGACTTGCACGAGCTGGCGCGCGGCGATCTCGGGCAAACCCGCTACGCGCTTGCGCCGCACGATGTGTGGCGGATGGCTTGCGAGGTCTTCGCCGACTTCTCGGCGCGCTTCGGCACCCACGATCTGCAGGCATCGATCGGCGCCGCGCCGTCGAACTGCGTGGCGCCATGCGATGCCGCCCGCATCCGGCAGGTGCTCGCCAACCTGCTCGAGAACAGCGTCCGCCATACCGCCGGCGGCGGCAGCATCGCGCTTACCGGCGCCGTCGTGGACAACACCATCCGCATCGTCGTCGACGACTCCGCCCCGGGCGTTCCGGCGGCATCGCTCGAACGCCTGGGCGAACGCTTCTTTCGACTGGAGGAATCGCGCAGCCGCAGCTCCGGCGGCTCCGGCCTGGGTCTCGCCCTGTGCCGGCAGATCCTCGCCGCGCACGGCGGCCGCCTGGTGTTCGCGCCTTCTCCGCTAGGTGGCTTGCGCGCCACGGTGATCCTGCCCCTGGACGACCGATGACCGCACGGATTCTGATTGTCGAGGACGAAAGCGAACTCGCGGCCATCGTCGCCGACTATGTCGCCGCGGCTGGATATACCGCCGAGGTGATCGGCGACGGCAAAGTCGCGCTCGAACGCGCCACCAAGGCCATGCCCGACCTGATCGTGCTCGATCTGATGCTGCCGGGGCTCGACGGGCTGTCGGTGTGCCAGGCCCTGCGTGCGTTCTCGGAGGTGCCGATCCTGATGCTGACCGCCAGAGTCGAAGAGGTCGATCGCCTGCTGGGCCTCGAAGCCGGCGCCGACGATTACCTGTGCAAGCCGTTCAGTCCGCGCGAGCTGGTGGCGCGCATCAAGGCCATTCTGCGCCGCACGCGCGCCGAGGCCACGGATCGTCCGCTGTTGCGGATCGACGAAGCCGCACGATCCATTCGCGTCGGCGCGCATGCGCTCGATCTGACGCCGAGCGAGTACCACCTGCTGGCGACGATGCTGCGGCGCCCCGGCATGGCGTATTCGCGCACGCAGCTGCTCGACGTGGTCCAGCGCGACAATCTCGACGCCAACGACCGCACCATCGATACGCACATCAAGAATCTGCGCCGCAAGCTCGCCGCCGTGCTGCCGGAGGTGGAGATCATCCATTCCATCTACGGCGTCGGCTACCGCGTCGACTGGTAACCCCGCCACCACACACAATTTCCCCACATTGTCCCCGCAGCCTGTGCTGGCCGGGCGATCGCGCCCATACACGAGAAGTGCAATGAACAGGCGAACGGGGATCTTCGTGGCGATGGCTGCGCTGGGCATGGCGGGCCTGGGGAGCGTGGCGGTGCTGGCCTGGCCTGGCGGGCCGAACCAGGGTCCGCCGCATGAGCCGCCGCAGAAGGACATGGCCATCGACAAGGCCGCGCGCGATGCGGTGCTCGAAGGTGTCATCGCCAAGCTCGATCGGGGTTACGTCTTTCCCGACAAGGCAGTAGCGATCGAGAAGGACCTGCGAGCACGCATGGCGCATGGCGATTTCGATGCGATCGATAGCGCCCAGGGCCTGGCCGAACGCCTGACCGATCTGCTGCAGGGCACGACCAGCGACAAGCATCTGGAGGTCCGCTATTTCGAGCAGGCCATTCCCGCGAGCGCCGATGGCGGGCCGTCGCCGCAGGAGCAGGCCGCCGAAGACCTGCACCAGAAACAGGTCAACTACGGCTTCGCCAACGTCGGCCGCCTGCATTTCAATATCGGCCTGCTCGAACTGCATGCCTTCGGCCGCCCGCAGCACACGGCCGAACGCACTGCCGCCGCGATGAGCCTGCTGGGCGATACCGATGCGCTGATCGTCGATCTGCGCGAATGCCATGGTGGCGATCCCGATACGGTGATGCAGGTGGCCAGCTATCTGTTCGACCAGCCCACCCATCTCAACGACATCTACTTCCGCGACGAAGGCCGCACCGAGCAACGCTGGACCACTGCCAGCGTCACCGGCAAACGCTATGGGCAAACGCGACCGCTGTATGTGCTGACCAGCGGCGAGACCGCGTCCGGTTGCGAGGACTTCGCCTATGCGCTGAAGAACGCCGGCTGCGCCAGGATCGTCGGCGAGGTGACCGCCGGCGCCGCTCACGCCGGTTCGCCGCAGCGCCTGACCGAGCACTTCATGATGTTCGTGCCGTCGGGGCGGCCTATCAATCCGGTGACGCATGGCGACTGGGAAGGCACCGGTGTCATCCCGGATATCAAGACCTCCGCCAAAAAGGCGCTCGACACGGCGCAGCTGAAGATCCTGCAGGGCATGGTAGCGAGCGAACGCGATCCGGCGCGCAAGGACGAGATGCAAAGGAGCATCGGCGAACTGCAGTAGCGCCTGCCACCGCAGGATGGAACCTGGCCACCCGCCTTCGCTCAGGCGGGAATGCCCTCGCGCTTGATCGCGGGAAACGGAATGCCCAGCGCGCGCATCTGCTCATACGGATTCATGAACTCGCGGCCCTGCTTGATCTTCCCGTTCTCCATATGGAACGAGTGGATAAAGTGGTTGCGGTAGATGCCCGGCGGATAGCCCGGGAACAGGATCTGGCCCTCGCCGTCGCATTCGACCCAGAAGCGGTTGGGGTCCTGGGTTTCGAAGATCTGCACGTTGGTCCATTGCCAGTCGGGGAAGCATTGCAGCGACCAGGCGCCGTGGGCCTTCAGGGCTTCGTGGCCGTAGGAGGCGATCGGGCCGCCGGTGTCATTGGTCCACAGGCCGCCGCTGCCGTCTTCGGTGAAGAGCTGGTAGCGGGTGAGGCGGCCTTCGCCGCGGCGGCTGAAGTAGTCTTCGATGACGCGGCGGTGTTGGGCGCGGAGGTCTTGGTCGGTGGTGAAGCTGTTGGTCGACATGGATAGTCCTCTTGTCTGTGCGTATGCCTTCAAAACTTGGAACTCTTCGCCCCTCCGGGGAGAAGATGCCGGCAGGCAGATGAGGGGCGGGTGCTCGTGGTGGCGCTTCTACGGAGGGAAGAAAAAGCTTTTGGGTTTCGCGCCCGTTCGCTCACGGCTCCGCCCGGCCCCTCACCCCAGCCCTCTCCCCAGAGGGGAGAGGGGGTAGGTTGCGGGCGCGCTATGCCTTCCAGCGCAGCAGCTCGCCACGCGCTACTACCGTGGCGGCGCCGGAGACTTCGATCGGGCCGATCGCGTCCATCGAGCCATGGATCGTCGCCCGCATCAGCGAGCGCCTTCCCATCTCGACACCCTGCAGAATCTCGATGGGGGTGCCGAACTCCAACAGCCCATGCCGTATCAGATGCAAGGCCAGCGGCCCCGCCGCCGACCCCGTCGCCGCATCCTCCGCCACGCCATAGGCCGGCGAAAACATCCGCATGCGCCAATGCCGCCCTGCCCCGGCAAAACAGTTCACCGCCACATCGGGCAGGGTCGCCAGCACGCGCAGATCCGGCTTTACCGCCGACAGCGCCTCGACCGTCGGCAGCCCGACGAAAACATGCCGCGGACCGATGCGATACACCTCGACGGGCAAGGTCGAACCCTCGATGCCCAAGCCATCGATCAATACATCAGCGTGCTCGTACGGCAACCACGTCGGCACCGGCTGCACCATCGACGCCGCGCGCACCACGCCTTCGCCGTCGCGTTCCAGCTCGAACGGTATCGTGCCCATTGCCGTGGCCATCCGCAGCGTGCCGCTATGCCCGCGCTGCCCCAGCACCACGGCCGTGCCCAGGGTCGGATGCCCCGCGAACGGCAACTCGTTCACCGGCGTAAAGATCCGCACGTGCACGTCGGCACCGGCCGGCGGCGGAAACACGAACGTCGTCTCCGACAGGTTCAGCTCCCGCGCGATCCGCTGCATGTCCTGCGCTTCCAGCCCTTGCGCATCGAAGAACACCGCCACCGGATTCCCTTCCAGCGGGTTCTCCGTAAACACATCCGCCACGGCATAAGGCATCGCTTTCAAGGCTGCAGCCTCCGCCAGTTCCAGGCCTGTCCGTCGCGGTCGTAGCGCAGGCGCTGGTGCAGGCGGTCCGGCGCGGCGTGCCAGAACTCGATGCTCTCGGGGGAGATGGCATAGCCCACCCAGCCATCGGGCCGCGGCAAGCCCAGCGAGGCAGCGAGCAGCGCGTTCGCTTCGTCGCGCAGCGCGGCCTCGTCGTCCAGCGGCGCACTCTGGCGCGACACGAACGACATCGCATTGGTGGTGATCGGCCGGCGGCCCCACAACGCGTCGGAGACCTCGGTCGACACCAGGCGCGTCGGCCCGGCGATGGTGATCTGCTGCTTCGTCTCGCGCCAATACAGCACGCCCGACGACCAATGCGTCTCGTCGATCTCCCGGCCCTTCTGGCTATGCCGGTGCGTGGTGAAGATCAGCGCATCCGGCCGCACCTCGATCACGTGCACCATGCGCGCGGAAGAGCGCCCCTGCGCATCGGAAGTCGCCAGCGCCATCGCGCCGCATTCCGGCACGCCCAGCTCGCGCGCCGCGTCGAACCAGCTGCGGATCACCGCCATCGGATCGGCCGGCGGCGCGCCGAATACGCTGGTATCGCGCGCGGCCACCGTCGCCACTTCGTACTCGGCCATGGTCAGGCGCCTCCCCGCGGAAAGCCGACCGGCGCATGCCCCGGCGCCGGGGCACCGGTGCCGGCCAGGCCAAACCACGCGGTGGGCGAGCCCTGGTCGATCAGCGCTTCGACGTCGAAGCTGGAACGCCAGGTCGGCGGATAGCCGATCAGCTCCGTGGCGCGGTTCGGCGGCAGCGACTGGCTCATCGCCTCGTGGTGCTCCCACAGCACCACCGCGCCCCACAGGTTGTTGGCGGGGTCGGAGATCCAGAACTTGGTGCGCATGCCGGCAATCGCTTCCCACGGCGCCACGCCTTCCCCATGCAGGTAGCCGCGCAGCGATTCGATGGTCTGCGCCGAGCGGTCGAGATTCCACCAACTTATCGTAGCGATCATGATGAGAGCACTCTCTTGACGTTGGATGCGATGATGTCGACGCCGCGCCGCGTCAGCAGCGATTCGGCGTGGAACTGGATGGAAGCGAAGCGGTCGCCGCGCAGCGCGTGCACTTCGTTCGAGGCCAGGTCGCGGCTTACTTCCACATTGCCGGCGCCCTGCACGTTGATCGCGCTCGCCTCGCACTTGGCGACGAACGAGTTGTAGAAGCCTACCCACTCGCGGCTGCCGAACAGGTCGATCTCCTTCTGCACGCCCTGGTTCGGCTCCGCGCGCGGCACCAGGTCCAGGCCCAGCTCCAGGCACAGGATCTGATGGCTGAGGCAGACGGCCAGGAAGGCCTTGCGGCGCGCCAGCAGCTCGCCCATCGCGTGGCGCAGGCTCGCCACGCGGCGGTCGCGCACGTCGCGCGGATCGCCGGGCCCCGGCCCCAGCACCGCCACGTCGCAATCGCTGTCGAACAGATCCGGATCGGTGCAGCTCTTGATGGTCACTTCCAGGCCGATCGCTTCCAGCTGCTGGGCCAGCATGGCGGTGAAGGCATCTTCGGCGTCGATGATCAGCGCGCGGCGTCCACGCAGCGACGGGTCGACGCAGATGCGCTGGCTGCTGTCGGTCAGCCAGAAGTTGGCGACCGCGCCGTTGCGCTTGCCGAGCGCGGCCTGCACCGCCGGCACACCGGCAAAGCTGCGCGTCGCCTGCACGCCCAGCGCGGCGAGCAGCGCTTTCGCCTTGGCACGCGTCTCCTCGGCCTCGGCGTGCGGCTGCGAGTGGCGGACAATGGTGGAGCCGACGCCGATCTTCATCGAACCGTCGGCGGCGATCTCCGCGGTGCGGATCAGGATCGCCGAATCGAGCCGTTCTCCGCCCGCGGCATCGTTGCCGATCAGGGCGATCACGCCGGCATAGAAGCCGCGCCCCTCGCGTTCCTGCCGCGCGATCACCCGGCAGGCGTTCTCGATCGGGCTGCCCGTCACCGTCGGCGCAAACAGCGTCTGCCGCAGCACGATGCGCGCCTCGGCCTGCGTGCGGCCTTCGATGTAGTACTCGGTATGCGCCAGGCGCGACATCTCTTTCAGGTACGGTCCGCGCACGGTGCCCCCGGCCGGACAGAAGTGCGCCATCATCTTCAGCTCTTCGTCGACCACCATGTAGAGCTCGTCGACTTCCTTCTCGTTGGTTAGGAAATCGAGCACGCCGTCCAGCGTCGGCCCGGTCGACGGATACCGGTAGGTGCCGCTGATCGGGTTCATGACGGCGACGCCATCCTCGACGCTCACATGCCGCTCCGGGCTGGCGCCGATAAACGTGCGGCCGCCGACGTGCACCAGGAAGGTCCAGTAGGCGCCGGATTCCTGCACGGCCAGCCGGCGGAACCCCGCCAGCGCGGTAGCCAGTGAATAGCCGTGCAGCTTGGCCCGGTAGGTGCGCTTCAGGACGAAGTTCGCCCCTTCGCCATGCCCGATCTCGTCGTGGATCACCCGGCGCACCGCTTCCTCGTAGGCCTCGTCCTCCATGTCGAACGCACCTTCGGAAAGGTGCAGCGCCACCTCGGGGAAGACTTCGAGCACTTCGTCCAGCGGATACACCTCGCGCTCGCGGATCTGGATCGCGCACAGCCGCTCGCCGTCGTCGATGCAGGCAAAGCCGCGCTCGCGCAGCTGGGCGTAGGGAATCAGCACCAGCACGCCGTCCTTGGACTCGCCCGTCTCCGGCAGGTCGACGAAGGATTCGCAGGTCCGCGCGTGCCCCGCGTAGACCTCGAGCAGGCGCGGACCGGTGCCGCTCTCGCGCACGATCAGCGCGAACGCGTCCTTCAGGCTGCCGCTGACAATCCGTTCGAGCAGGCTCATTGCACGACCTCCCCGGTGGTGAGGACGACGGCGCAGCAGCGCGCCGCATGCTCCAGCGCCATCAGATGGCGTTCCAGCGAGAAGTCGGCGGTGGCGTCGGCCACGACGAAGGTTTCGATGTCGTGCGAGAACGACTCCAGCGCCGTGGTGAGGATGCCGATGTGCGCATACACGCCGCCGATGATCAGCTGGTCGCGCCCATGCACGCGCATGCGCGCCTGCAGGTCGGATTTCCAGAACGCGCTGTAGCGCCACTTCTTGAACACCCAGTCGCGGTCTTCCGGCGCCAGCTCGTCGATCACGGCGCGATCCTCCGGCGCCACCTGCATGCCGTCGCCCCAGAAGTCGCGCAGCAGGCCGCGCTCATCGCGACTCATGCCGCCCGGCTGCGCCGTATAGGCCACCTGCATGTCGTGGTCCAGCGCGAAATCGCGGATGGCGCGGATGTTGCGGATCAACGGCACATCCAGGCCGGCCTGGCGCAGCGGGCGCAGAAAGTAGCGCTGCATATCGTGGATCAGGAATACCGCGCGGGACGGATCGATGGTCCAGCGCGGGATATTCCGCGGCAGTTGCCCGGACACGGGCAGGGTGTAAGCGCTGATCGCGGGAATCCCGGTCATGGCGTCTGCAAACCTCTTGATGTCGATAAGGCGCGAGTCGAAAGAAGCGCGGGTCAGATAACGGCGACAGGCCGGGGGCCGGTGGCGGTGCGTTCGACGGCCTTGGGACCGGAGCGCTCCGCCTTGGTGATCAGCATGGCCAGCTCCATCGCCTGCTCGTAGTTGAGGCGCGGGTCCACCGCCGACTTGTAGGCGCGCGGCAGATCCTGCTCGGTCAGGCTGCGGGCGCCGCCCAGGCATTCGGTCACGTCCTCGCCGGTCATTTCCAGATGCACGCCGCCCAGGCGGGTGCCTTCGGCCGCGTGGATCTGGAAAGCGGTTTCCAGTTCGTAGCGGATATTGTCGAAATGCCGCGTCTTGATGCCGGTGGGCGTGGTTTCGGTATTGCCGTGCATCGGGTCGGCGACCCACAGCACGTGGCGCCCCGCGCGGCGCACCGCTGCGAGCAGCGGCGGCAAGGCTTCGGCGATGTGCTTGCGGCCCATGCGGGTGATCAGCGTCAGGCGGCCCGGCTCTTCGTGCGGGTTGAGCACTTCGATCAGCTGCAGCAGATCGTTGGGCTTGGTCGAAGGCCCGACCTTCAGGGCCACCGGATTCTGCAGGCCGCGGAAGTACTCGACGTGCGCGCCGTCGATAGCGCTGGTGCGCATGCCGATCCACGGCAGGTGCGTGGACAGATTGAACCAGCCGCGGCGATGCGGCACGCGGCGCGTCACCGCTTCCTCGAACGGAAGCAGCAGCGCTTCGTGCGAGGTGTAGAAACCTGCGCTGACGCGCTCGGTGCCCATCTGCCCGCCCAGCGCATGCAGGAAGCGCCAGGAATTGGCGATTTCCTCGACGGCCGTGCGGTATTCCAGCGCACGCGGCGACTGGTCGATCCAGTCCAGCTGCCAGTACTCCGGATGGCGCAGGTCGCCGAAGCCGCCTTCGAACAGCGCACGCGTGAAGTTCAGCGTCAGCGCGGAGAAGGCATAGGCCTGGAACATGCGCTCCGGATCCGGCTGCCTGGCGAACGCATCGAATTCCGGCGCATTGACGATATCGCCGCGGAACACCGGCAAGGTTTCGCCGCCGATGGTTTCCTGGTCGCTCGAACGCGGCTTGGCGTACTGCCCCGCGAAACGGCCGACGCGGATCACCGGCTGCTTGAGTCCATGCCCCAGGATCAGGCTCATCTGGAACAGCACTTTCAGGCGATTGACGATGGTGTCGGCATCGCAATCGCCGAAGCTCTCCGCGCAATCGCCGCCGTGCAGCAGAAAGCGGCGGCCTTCCTGCGCGTCGGCCAGCGCGCGCTTCAGTTCCTGGATCTCGCCCGACGTCACCAGCGGCGGCAGCTTGCCGATGCGCCGCACGACCGTATCGAGCCTGGCGCCGTCCTCGTACGTAGGCTGGTGCAGCGCCGGGCGTGCGCGCCAGGACGACGGATGCCAGCCGCCGTTCTCCCGCGTGTGGCTGTGTTGACTGCTCATCTCACCGACCTCCGTGTGCGACGACATGGATACGCCGGCCCTGACCGGCGGTACGCGATGCAGCGCCGATTTGCATCGGCGGATCGGCAAGCTAACAAAACGCATCGGGGCAAAGAACCGTAGAAAACCCGGTAAGCGTCGCCGGTGCATGTGCATTACGTTGCGCACGCCAGCTACCGCGACTGGCCTACGCCATCGCCCAACCAACCCGAGGAGCGCCACATGTCAACGCAAGCCGAAGCCGTGCGCGAGACGCACGCCGCCGCCGACGTACCGCCGCATTACCAGCTGCTGCAGATGATCACCGGTTACTGGATGACGCAGTCGATCTATGTCGCCGCCAAGCTCGGCATCGCGGATCTCGTCGCCGACGGCCCGCGCCAGGTGGACGATCTTGCGCGCGCCTGCGGCGCCCAGGCGGACCTGCTCAACCGCGTGCTGCGCGCGCTCAGCAGCGTCGGCATCTTCACCGCGCACGGCAAGGACAGCTACGGCCTGACGCCGCTGGCCAACCTGCTGCGTTCGGACCTGCCCAACACCATGCGGCCGCAGGCCATCATGCATGGCGAGGAGCAGTACCGCGCCTGGTCGCACGTGCTGCAGAACGTCAAGACCGGCGAGATCGCGTTCGAAAAGGAATACGACAAGACCTACTTCGGCTATCTCGCCGAGCATCCGGAATCCGACCGCGTATTCAACGAAGCCCAGGCCGGCTACACCAAGGAAGTGGCGGGCGCGGTGGTGGATGCCTACGACTTCACGCCGTTCGCCACGGTGGTCGACGTCGGCGCCGGCTACGGCCCCATGCTGCTGAAGCTGCTCGGCCGCTATCCGCATCTGCGCGGCATTCTGTTCGATCAGCCGCACGTCGCCGACGCCGCGCTGGCACGCATCCAGGCCGCGGGACTCACCGGCCGATGCCTGGCCGAAGGCGGCGATTTCTTCGCCGCGGTGCCGCCGGGCGGCGATGCCTACATCCTGTCGCTGCTGCTGCACGACTGGGACGAGGAGCGCAGCATCGCCATCCTCAAGAACATCCGCCGCGCCATGGCGCCGAACGGCCGCCTGCTGGTGGTGGAGCTGGTGCTGCCGGAAGGGCAGACGCCGTTCTTCGGCAAGTGGCTGGACCTGCATATGGCGGTACTGCTCGGCGCGCGCGAGCGCACGGCCAACGAGTTCCGCGATCTGTTCGCGGCGTCGGGTTTCAAGCTGCAGCGGATCATCCCCACGTCCACCGGCATGAGCATCGTCGAGGCGGTACCGGTCTGAAGACACGCAGCGATGTGGACATGCCGTGAACTTCGCCGGTGCCGATCGCACTCGGCGAACGCAGCCAGACGAGTCCGTAGAAATTACCGATGTGCTGCGCCGTTCCGCTCGCTACCGTCGAATACGCCCCGGCACCGAGCAGCGTGCCGGGTGTCTACCGAGCCATCGACTGGCCATACCCCCGTACGTCAAGGAATTCATCATGACCAAGAAGCAAGCCGTTATCCGCGCCGACGAGACCGTCACCTTCATCAGCGTCTTCGACGTGGAGCCGGAGAAGCAGCAGCAACTGATCGACGTGCTCAACGAAGGCGCCGAGAAGGTGATCAGCAAGCGCCCGGGCTTTATCTCCGCCAGCGTGTTGGCCAGCAAGGACGGCACCCGCGTCGTCAACTACGCGCAGTGGAAGTCGCTGGACGACGTCAAGGCCACCCGCGAAGACCCCAACGCCGCGCCGTTCGCCAAGCGCATGGCGGAACTGGCCAAGGCCACGCCGAACGTGTTCACCGTGTCGTCGGTGCATACGGCCTGATCGCGCCGGAACCGGGCGCCGCTCGGCGCCCGGTTCCAACCGCTGCCTGCCCTGGGAGGGGATTGCATGAAGTCGTCCGCGCAACAGCCGCGCATTCTTATCGCCGGAGCAGGGATCGGCGGCCTTGCCTGCGCCCTCGCCCTGCATGCGGCGGGCTTCCGCGACGTGATCCTGCTGGAATCGGCACCGACCATCGAGCGCGTCGGGGTGGGCATCAATGTGCAACCCGCGGCGGTGGCGGAGCTGAGCCTGGTGGGACTGGGCGACGAGTTCGAGCGCAGCGGCATCCGCACGCGCGCCATCGCCTACCTCGACGAGTTCGGCCGGCAGCACCGCAGCGAGCCGCGCGGCACGGCGGCGGGGCATCGCTTTCCGCAGTACTCGCTGCATCGCGGCGATCTTCAAGCCATGCTGCTGTATGCGGTGCGCGACCGGCTCGGGCCGGAAAGCGTGATCGGCAGCGCCCGGGTGGTCGCCTTCTACGAATCGGACAACACGGTCACAGTGCGGCTGGCGTCCGGTGCGGCGCTGGGCGTCGACGAGATTTCCGGCGACTTGCTGATCGGCGCGGACGGCATTCATTCCAATGTGCGGCGCCAGCTGCATCCTGAGGCGATGGCCGTGCGTTCCGGCGGGCTGCAGATGTTCCGCGGCGTGACCGAGCTGCCGTCGTTCTTCGATGGCGAGACCATGATCGTCGCCAACGACAGCAGCAAGCGGCGCCTGATCGCCTACCCCATTTCCGCGCGGCATGCGCAGCAGGGCCGGGCGCAGGTCAACTGGGTCTGCATGATTCCCGACGAACTGCTGCCGTCGAGCTCGGATGTGTGGTCGCGCGAACGCATGTCGGCGCAGGACGTGCTTCCCCATTACGCCGGCTGGACCATGGAGACGTTCGACCTGCAGGCGATGCTGGCCGGCAGCGACTCCGTGCTGCGGCAGGCCATGGTCGACCGGCCGCCGCTGCCGTGGTGGGGCAAGGGCCGCGTGACCTTGCTGGGCGACTCGGCGCATCTGATGTATCCGGTCGGCGCGCATGGCGGTTCGCAGGCCATCGTCGATGGCTTCGAACTGGCCGACACGCTGGCCGCCAGCACCGACCTGGTGCAAGGCCTGCGCGACTACGAGATCCGCCGGCAGGCACCGACCAGCAGCATCGCCCAGGCCAACCGCGACCGCGATGCGGCGGAGCGCTCGCTGGCCGCGGCGGCGGGCGCCGACAAGGCCGCCGAGATCGACCGCATCACCCGCACTTACAACGCCGTTGCCGAGCGCTCCCCGCGCAACGGCTAGGCCAAGCTTTTCCGTGCCGTACGCAGGACCCAAGCCATTCTCAAGGAGGTTATGTCGTGGACATCGATCGGAAACCCGCAATTGACGCCATCGTGATCGGCACCGGCATTGCCGGCATCTATGCGCTGCACAAGCTGGGCAATGAGCTGAAGCTCAAGGTGCGCGGCTTCGAGAAGGGCGCCGGCGTGGGAGGCACCTGGTTCTGGAACCGGTACCCGGGTGCGCGTTCGGATACCGAGAGCTTCGTCTACCGGTATTCCTTCGACCAGGAAACCTACGATGGCTGGAACTGGACGCAGAAGTACGCGTCGCAGGGGCAGATGCTGGCCTATTTGAATGCCGTGGTGGATCGGCATGGCCTGCGCCCGCTGATCCGCTTCAACACCCGCGTGGTAGCGGCGACCTTCGACGAGGCACGCGGCGTCTGGGCCGTGGAGACCAGCGACGGCGAGGTGGTGGAGGCGCGCTACCTGGTCACCTCCGTGGGCGTGCTGTCGAAGCTCAACAAGCCGAATCTCCCCGGCCTCGATCGTTTCGAGGGACGCCAGGTGCATACGGGTGCGTGGCCGGACGACCTGTCGCTGGAAGGCAAGAAGGTGGGCGTGATCGGCACCGGCTCGACCGGCGTGCAGTTCATTCCCGCGGCAGCGGCGGTGGCCGGGCACCTGACGGTGTTCCAGCGCTCGGCGCAGTACTGCGTGCCGGCCGGCAACGACCAGCTGTCGCCCGACTTCATCCGCGAGTACCGCGCCAACTTCGGCGGCTACTGGGACCAGCTGCGCCAGACCCGCATCGCCTGCGGCTTTGCCGAAGCCGGCGTGGCGGCCATGTCGGTGTCCGCCGAGGAGCGCACCCGCGTATTCCAGGAGCACTGGGATGCCGGCAACGGCTTCCGCTTCATGTTCGGCACGTTCTGCGATATCGCGATCGATCCGGCGGCCAACGAGGCGGCCTGCGATTTCATCCGCGAGAAGATCGCCACCATCGTCACCGACCCGGCCACGGCCGCGAAGCTCTCGCCGCGGGAACCCTACGCCAAGCGCCCCGTCTGCGCCGACGGCTACTACGAGACCTACAACCGGCCGAACGTCGAGCTGGTCGATCTGAAGGCGAACCCGATCGCCGAGGTCAACAAGCGCGGCGTCCGCACCGCGGACGGCAAGCAGCACGACCTCGACGTGCTGGTCTATGCCACGGGCTTCGAATGCGTGGAAGGCAGCTATCGCGAAATGCGCATCGCCGGCCGCGACGGCAAGCTGCTGGTCGACCACTGGGGCGACCGGCCCTGCAGCTATCTCGGCATCAGCGTGCACGGCTTTCCCAACCTCTTCATGGTGCTGGGGCCGAACAGCGTATTCAGCAACCTGGCGCCGGCGATCGAGACCCAGGTGGACTGGATCGCCCATCTGGTGGGCCGCGCCGAGCAGCTGGGCCAGCTCACGGTCGACACCGATGCGACGGCCGAGGACGAGTGGACGGTGCAGTGCGAACACATGGCCGCATACACGCTGTTCC
This sequence comes from Dyella sp. SG609, assembly GCF_012275375.1. GTDB lineage: Bacteria > Pseudomonadota > Gammaproteobacteria > Xanthomonadales > Rhodanobacteraceae > Dyella_D > Dyella_D marensis. Next base: position 41,060 of record NZ_JAAZQJ010000013.1, read on the forward strand.
CGCAAGTGAAGTCGTGGATCTTCGGCGCAAATATCGAGGGCCGGCCGAACCGGGTGCTGTTCTTCTTCGGCGGGCTGGCGGCTTATCGTGAAAAGCTGGCCGAGATCGTGTCGAGCGGCTACGCGGGATACAGCTTTGCGCCGGCGGCTTTTCATACGCCGTTGCGGGCGCCTTCGAGCGATAGTGTGGCGACGCCGATTGCCTGAGGGCGTGGCGGTTTCATGGCAGTCCAGTTGGGGGCTGCGAGTAGGACGGCTATCGCGATCGGCCATCGCGGTAGCTGTTTTTTTGCGCACATCACCGTTGCGCTCCGGCCGTACCCTCACCCCTCTCCCAGCGGGAGAGCAACGGTCTTGCCTCGCCGTCTCATTTTCCATCCCGGCGTAGGCCGGACGAGCGCGTAGCGCGAAGAACGCCCGCAGGGCGGCCCCGAAGGGGTGAGCGAAGCGAATCATCCAGTGACTGTCTCGCTCGGTTGTTGCGTTGCTGGTTGAGTGTCTCGCCGTTGGCGAGGGTTTCGTGCCGCTGCCGCGGCCCGACTTACTTTCTCTTGCGTGCCCAAGAGAAAGTAAGCAAAGAGAAGGGCACCCTGCTTGGCGCCCTCAGCAGCAAAGCTGCTGAGGGCGCCAAGGGGACCCGGTAGATCAAGAGCAGAAGCGCACCAGCGGAACGCCGCGGCTGCGCCGCGAGCTCTTTGCTCGGTTTTCGCGTTAATCGACATCCCCCTCTCCCCCGGGGAGTGGGCCGGAGTGACGGTTCAATACCCGCACCCCTGGAGCTCCCACCCGTTACACGCCGCATTCACACCGACATTAGTCATAGTCGCCAAATTCATTAAGGCGAATGGCCGCATGTTCATTAGTCAACATACGTTTGTGAAGCATCTGTCGAGGCGCTCGGAATTAATCTTATTAATGCGCCTCGGCGAAATGCGGAAACAAAGCAACGGTTAATCACGTCACGAAACCGAAACTGGTTTCGTGTTTACTTTCATCCCCTGCCGAAGGGTTGACACGAGAGGCTTCGACGGAGCCCGGCACTCGCGACTGCACCGCGCAGGCCGCGGGCGCTCGATGCTGCGCGAAACAGCTTGATACAAGGTGTTTGTGCATTTGGCCGTAATACAAATGACAGATAGGCGCAGATGTTTTTGCCGCGTATAACGCCTGCGCCGATGAAAAAGGACGATCACGACCGGCCGCACTTTATTTCGGATAAAGCACAGGCCGCGGGCGATTAAGTAATTACGCCATTGATATCGATACGCAAGGAGCCAAAGCCATGCCGCAAGCCATTAGCAGACAATTAGCTTCCATTATCGACCAGATACCTGGCGCCTGCGGCTGCAAGGACGAACACTCGATTTTCCTTTACGCGAATCAGGAGTTCAAAGCCATCGCCGGACTGCGTCCGGACGAGCCGATCGCGGGCCTCACCGACTTCGACTTGCCCGGCGACATGGCGGTGCATGCACAGACCTTCCGCGAGCAGGACCAGTACGTGCTGGAACGCAAGACGCCGATGACCACCTTCAACGTCTATCGGATGAAATGCGCCCGCATCAACGCCTTCCTGGTGACCAAGAAGCCGTTCGTGGACCTGGAAACCCAGACCTGCGGCGTGCTGTTCCACCTCACCGACATGTCCGCGCTCAACACCGGCCTGCTCGGCCCTTACCGCAGCAATGCGCCGCGCGTGTTCAACGACCTGGACCAGCCGGGCGGCGTCAGCTACGTGATCGCCGGCGGCGATACGGACCTGGACATCACCCGCCGCGAGTACGAAGTGCTGTTCTACATGCTGCGCGGCGCCACGGCGAAGCGCATCGGCGATTTCCTGTCGATCTCCTCGCGCACGGTGGAGCAGTACGTGACCTTCCTCAAGGAGAAGTTCAACGTGCTGACCAAGCAGGACCTGATCGAGAAGGCGATCCAGCTGGGCTATTACTACGTGATGCCGGAGTCGGTGTTCCGCACGGTGACGCGGCCGCCGGCCGCGCATTACCCGCGGCACGAGGCGGTGAGCAGCCTGCATTCGGTGCGGGGTGGCGTGCGGGAATCCCGGCCGGCCTCCAGGTAGTACGGACCTACACCGGCTTGCGCCCTTCGAGCCAGCACTTCACCACATGGGGCACGACGGTCGCCGCTGCTCCTCTGAGAAATTTGAAGCCGTAGGGAATCTCCTGCGGCTCGGGCGAGACCAGGTATTTCTCGGCGCGCCATGGCGCTTTCTCGACCAGGCCGGCGGCGGGGTAGACGGTCAGCGACGTGCCGATCGTGATCACCCGCGATGCCTCGGCGAAATGTTCGGCGCATTCATCCATATGCCGCACGTTCTCGCCGAACCAGACGATATCCGGCCGCAGCTGGCTGCCCTTCCCGCACAACTCGCCCAGTTCGATCGTGGGCTTGTCCAGTACGTGGACCAGCGAAGCATCGATCGAGCTTCTGGCCTTCAGTATCTCTCCATGCACATGGATGATCTTCGATGAGCCGGCGCGCTCGTGCAGGTCATCGACATTCTGCGTGACCACGACGACGTCGAACTGCTCTTCCAGGCGCGCAATGGCCTCATGCGCGGCATTGGGCCGCGCCGCCAGCACCGCCTTGCGGCGCTCGTTATAGAAATCCAGGACCACTGCGGGATTGCGCTTCCACCCAGCCGGCGAAGCCACGTCCTCGATGGCGTACTCGCCCCACAGGCCACCCATGTCCCGGAACGTCTTCAAGCCGCTTTCGGCGCTGACACCGGCGCCGGTGAATACCACGATCTTTTCCATGCTTACCCCTGCGCAGGTCTGCGCCAATTGCATTTTTACTAAGTCAGATTGCAACTATTTCTATTTCATATCCCGCTCCATCTCCATAGATTGGCTGCACCCACCGACAGGAGAAGGGTCATGTCCGGCAGATTCGAAGGCATGGTATCCGTCATCACCGGCGGTACCTCTGGCATCGGCCTTGCCACCGGCAAGCGCTTTGCCGCCGAAGGCGCGCGGGTCTATATCACCGGCCTGCAGCAGGCAGAACTGTGCGCGGCGGTAGCGGCTATTGGGCCGATGGCCAGCGGGGTCCAGGCAGACTCGACCCGTTCCGACGACCTGGACCGTCTCTACGAACGCATAGAGAAGGAGGCCAGGCGCATCGACATACTGGTCGTCAATGCGGGGCGCGGTTCCCAGCTTGCGCTCGGCTCCATCACCGAGCAGCACTATGACAATATCTTTGACCTCAATGTGAAGGGCGTGCTTTTTACAGTACAGAAAGCCTTGCCCCTATTGAGAGAGGGTGCATCCGTGATCCTGGTTTCCTCTACCGCCGGCAGCAAGGGAGCGCCGGGATCCAGTGTGTACAGCGCCTCGAAAGCCGCGATACGCAACCTTGCCCGCAGTTGGACCCTGGATCTCAAATCGCGCGGCATCCGGGTCAATGTCATTAGCCCAGGCCCGATCAAGACACCTCTCCTGCTCGGGCTTGCAGGCGTCAATCCGGCAGACCAGCAGGCCTTCCTCGAAATTCTCGCCTCACGAGTGCCGCTCGGTCGCGTTGGCGAACCTGAGGAAGTCGCATCGGCAGCGGCGTTCCTGGCCTCCTCCGATGCTTCCTACATTGCCGGATCGGAACTCTTCGTCGATGGCGGATTCGCTCAGGTCTGATCGGAATGCCCACCCTCGGCCAGCCCGGTGCGGTGCGCGCCCTTCAGCCACTGGAATGCCCGCCGTATCCAGCTGGCGGCCAGGTCCGAATTCCACACGAAGGTCCCGACACTGCGCCCCGGCATGGTGTACTCGAAGCGGGTCGGTCCCTCGGCCACCGTCACGGTGCGCGGCGCCGCATGGGTGTTTACCATCACCAGCACGATCGAACCGTCCGCCTCGTTCTGGAAGGCGACATTGGCAATGCCCTTGTCGGCATCGGTGTCGGTGGACTTCACGCGCACGGCGCCCGGCAGCACGAAGCGGCTGAAGTGGGCCAGGGCGTAGTACTCGTCGTTGCGGCTCACCGCGCCGGTCCTGGAATCGATCGTCACCACGCCCTTGCACAGATCGCAGCCGCCGAAGTGCGGGCCGTGGTTCTCGTCCAGTGCCAGGTTCCAATAGATCACGCCGCGCGCCCACTGCTTGGTGCCCAGCACCAGCAGATTGCGCGTGAACCAGATCAGCTCGCCATTGACGCTCGAGGCCCAGTCGCCGCCGGAGCACTCGGTGAGGTAGGCATCCTTCTGCGGGAACGCGCGATGCACTTCGCCCTGCGCGTACTGGCTGCCCTCGTAGCAATGCCAGGCCACGCCGTCGATATAGCGCGCGGCGTCGGCGTTGTTCAGCACGCTGGTCGGCTGCTCGGGGTGGCTCCAGTTGTGATCCCATTCCAGGATGCGCGTTTTAGGCCGGCGGTTGGCCAGCTTCGGGCCCAGGTACTGTGCGACGATCCGCGTCCGCGTCTCCGGCCCCATCTCCATGCCGGGATACGTCACCGGCGTAAAGCTGGGCTCGTTCTGCAGGGTCAGCGCGAAAATGGGAATGCCGAAGCCGCGGAAGGCGTCGAGATATTTGACGAGATAATCCGCGTACGTGCTCTCGTACTGCTCCAGCAGCTCGCCGCCGATCAAATTCTCGCTGGTCTTCATCCACGCCGGCGCACTCCACGGCGAGGCGACGATCAGCAGCGCGGGATTCACCGCCAGCGCCTCGCGCACCGCCGGGATCACCTCCTGCTGCAGATTCGGCGTGATATTGAAATGCGCCAGGCCCGGGTCCGTCTGGCCGAACGGCACGTCGTCCAGCGTGTAGGGCTGCAGGGAGAAATCGGAGGCGCCGATGGTCAGGCGCAGCATGTTGAAGTTGAGGTTCGGCGGCGGCCCGAACAGCTCGTGCATCAGCGTCGCGCGCTGCAGCACGCTGAGCTTGTTCTGCAGCAGCCAGGCCGAGGCATCGGTCATGGCCGCGCCGAAGCCGGTCATGCTCTGGTAGGTGGTCTTGCGGTCGATGATGACGTCGGCGTCCTGCTCGCCGCGGATGCTCATCTCGATATCGGGCTGCGGTTTCAGCTGCAGGCGGCGGTCTTCGGTGCTCAGCCACAGCTCGACCGAAGGCATCACTGGCCGCGCGGACGTGACGATCCTGGATTTGACGGGGGCGCCTTCGAAGCGCGGAACGTAGAGCGCACCCAGGGTGAGCAGGGCGATCAAAGCGATGAAGACGGCGGCCATCCGGCCGGTTTCCGATCCTCGCTCATCCATGGTGCTTGAAAACCCTGTCGCCTGCGCTGCAAATCATGCCGGATCACTGTCTCCCCTGCCCGTCACCCGCATCATAGCCGCGGGCGCCCCCGCCTCAAGCCTTCGGGCGCGGGGTGGGCAAAACGCGGTCGCCCGCCAACTCGCGCGCCTTGCGCTGGTAGCGGTTCCACGACTCGGTCTGTCCCATCGCGCGGTACACGCAGGCCTGCGCCCAGGCCACGCGCCAGTCCAGCTGGCCCCAGGCGGAGAGCTGGCCGCTGATCACGAAAGCTTCGCTCACCTGGCCGCTTTCCAGCAGGGCCAGGGTGTAGGCCAGACCCGTGTCGGCGATCAGTTCCGGCACGCCGTAGCGGCTGGCCCGGTTCATGGCCTGCTTCAGCAGATCCAGCGCCGTCTCGCGGCGGCCCTCGGCCTGGGCCTGTATGGCTTGCGCACGCAGCAGCCGGATGGCGATCCAGTCGTCGCGGTCGGTGGAGGAAAGCTTGTCGGCCCAGGCCTGCATGGCGGACAGCGCCCGCTGGATTTCCTTCACGTCGCCGGCCTGCTGCGCGATCAGCGCGTCCAGCAGCCACGCATCGGCGGTGTCGCGCTGGTCGCCGTCCCATGCCAGCAGATGCCCCGACAGGGCTTTGGCTATCCACGCCTGCGCGCCGCCGATATCGCCACGCTGCAGCGCGAGCTTGGCCAGCAACATGTATACCGTGGCTTTGAGGCCGGGCTCGCCATGGGGGTCGGCATCGATCTGCGCGAGCACCTGCTCCAGCAACGCGCCGGCTTCGGCGGCGCGGCCCATGCCGCCCAGGGCATCGGCGCGATGGAACATCAGGATATGGCGGCCGATGTTCTCGGTGTATTCCGGAAATTGTTTGTCGAGCGGCCAGTACCGCTCCGTGCTGGCGAAGGCATCGGCATGCTGCAGCAGCATCTTCTGCGAGATCACCAGGTCCGTCATCAGCGGTGGCACATACTGGCGCATGCCCAGGCGTTCGTATTGCCCGACCGCACGCTGGATCACCGGAACGGCCTGGGCGAAGTGCCCGTGCTGCATGTTCAGTTCCGCCAGCGATTCGTCAATGCCCACCACGCCGGCGGTGTCGCCCGCCAGAGCATAGTTGACGCGCGCATCGCCGAAATCCGCCTGGGCCTCGTCGAAGCGGCCCGCCATGCTCAGCAGCTCGGCGCGCTGCGCATAGGCATAGGCCAGATAGCCCGTGTTGTTCTGCTGCTTCAGCAGGCTGATCGCTTCGAGCAGCGCCTGCGCCCCCTGCGCGTGCTTGTGTTCGCGGAAGTAGACGTACCATCGCTTCGCCAGCGTCCTTCCGCGCAGCACCGGCTGGGTCCTGGCCGGCAGGCGGTCCAGCAGGTTGGCCGATTCGGTCTTGCATGCCTCGTACTCCCCCTGGTCGCAGTAGAAGGCGACCTTGGCGTAGGCAAACGCCGGCGTCGTGCGCAGATCCGCCGGCGCGTTGTCGATCAGCTCGCGCAGCACGCCGAGCGTGCCCGCATAGGACGCCGCCTCCATGCGCAGCAGGTATTGCTCCTTGTCGTCTTCCGAAGCGACGCGGTCGGAATCGCTCGCGCCCAGCTGGGCGAGCAGGAGAGCGTTGGCCTCGTGCGCGGCCTTCAGCATGTTGACGGCGGAGGCCTCGGCCTGCAGGGCGCCGCCGTCGCGCATGCTCGCCTCGAGCTGGACATGCCAGCGGCCGTTGTCCAGCGTCACCTGGGGCTGGATCACCAGCGCATACGATGCAAGCGGCGCCGCGCCGCCCTGTTCCGGCCGGTCGAGCAGGTTGACCACGGTCCGGCTGCTTTCCACCGGCACCCTGGCGCCGCGCAGGTCGCCGACGATCAGGTCCATCAGGCCCAGGCGCAGCCACGCCCACTCTTCCGGTGCATGAATCTGCGCGGGCAGGACTACCGCGGTACCTCGCTGGAAAGCCTTGCTGGCGCGCCCATGGAAGCGCCATGCGCCGAAGCCGGCCACGGCCACCAGCAACAGCAGCGCCACGCCCCAGCGCAGGTGGCGGCGCCGGGGCGATGGCGCGCGGCGCGCGATGACCACCGGCTCATCGCCCGCCGCGGCCGGCGAGCACGGTGCGTCCGACACGATCGACGTGGCCATCACCCAGCGGTAGCCCATGCGCGGCAAGGTCTTGATGCAGCGCTGCTCGTCCGCGTTGTCGCCAAGCACGCGGCGCAGGCGGACGATGGTCTGGGCGAGCAGGTTGTCGCTGATCTCGGTGCTGCCCCAGACCGCGGCGATCAGCTCGTCCTTGCCCACCGCCCGTTCGCGATGCTCGACCAGGTAGGCCAGGCAGTCGAAGGCGCTGGCGGTGAGTTCGACGGGATCGCCGTTCTGCAGCAGCTGGCGCGCCTGCGGATGGAGCTCGAATGCGCCGAACCGGTAAATCGTCGTCATGGGCGCCATTATGACCAGCCACGGCGAGGTTGCTATCCCGCGGCGGCGGGACTGGCGGCTTTGTCACATGGCAAGCCGCGCCCGGCCTCCCCGGTCTGCACTTACGGCCGCCAGGCACGCGTTCTAGAATGCCGCGAATGGCTGCCCAGCGAGGGATCGAGTGTCGCCGTTCAATCTGTTTCAGCGCGTGTCCAAGGCGCCCACCAATCCGCGCGCCGAGCCGGCGCCGCGCAACTTCGACGTGGCGGAGCTGTACGAAGGGCCCGTGCGCACCGCGGCCGATGCCGAAGCGCAACCGGTCCGCCTCGACGAAAAGCTGCGCCAGGCGTATTTCTGGATCGTCAACAACGCGATCATCAGCCCGCACTACGACATCGAATACCACGACGGCCCCGCCGCCACCTTCGCGGTGGGCGATACCCGCCGCACGCTCACCCTGCCCTCGGCGCAGAGCTATTCCAGCTATGTGCTGCTGCCGCTGCTCGCCTTCGCGGCGCGGCGCAAATGCCTGTTCATCGGCGGCCCCGGGCGCGGCAAGACGGCCAGCGCCATCCTGATGGGCGTGCTGGCCGGCTATCCGGTGCGCGAGGTGCGCCGCGCCATGCAGCACGGGCATCCGCAGATGACCATCGCCGACCTGCTCGGCAATCCGCTGCCGGCCGACCTGATGGCGGCGCAGGACATGGGCGATATCCGCATCGCCTGGCGCAAGTGGCTGTCGATGCGGGTGAAGATCATCGACGAGTACAACCGCATCCCCACCCGCACGCAGAGCGCCCTGCTCACCGTGATGGGCGACAACTACGCCGAGATCCTCAATCACGTCTACGAATGCCCGGAGTCGGCCTGGTACCTCACCGCCAACGACGACCGCGGCGGCGGCACCTACCAGGTGGTGGAGGCCTTGCGCGACCGCATCGACGTGGTGGTGCAGGCGCTGGCCTTCAATCCGCGCTTCCTGGACGAGCTGCTGCTGCGCATCGAGGAGAACATCCGGCCGGAAGAAGTGGTGCCGCGCGACATCATCTTCGCCGAGGCGGAAGTCGACCGCCTGGGCGAGGAAATCCGCGCGGTGGACGTGCCGCAGGACGTGCGCCGGCGCGTGGAATTCTTCGCCAGCCAGTTCGAGCTGATGGAAACCGCCGGCGCGCAGTTCGAATACCTCACCAAGGACACCGTGCGCCTGGCCGGCGCCGACTGGGCGCAGGCCACCGCCGCCGACACCGGCCGCGACCGCATGAAGGACCTGGGCTGCCAGACCCGCAACGGCCTGTCGGTGCGCAACCTCACCACCCTGCTGGTCTTCGCCAAGGCGCTGGCCTATTTCCGCGGCCAAGCGGCGGTGGCGCTGGACGACGTGCGCCACGTGCTGCCCTTCGTGCTCAACGACAAGCTGCAGCCGGACCTGGACGCGCCGTTCTTCGGCCTGCCCGAGAACGCCGCCTACCGCACCGACCGGCTGAGCTGGCTGCGCTGGCTGTTCGACGCCTCCAACGCGGAATACGACCGCCTGGACCTGGACCGCAACGACCCGGTGGGCGAGCTGTCGGCGGAATTCGCGCACGGGCTGGACGGCTTGAGCGAGCGCGAGACGCGCGCGCGGCTGGTGCGCATCGAGCGGCTGATCGAGGAGCGGGTGAAGGGCCGCAAGCTCTACGGGCACCTGTACGACGATCTGCTGAAGCTCAAATACCTGCACCAGCGCTACACCAATTACCTGCACTGGCAGCAGGCGCGCTGATGGTCTCCGACACGCTCGCCGGCGTGCTGGCCTCGCGGCGCGCGCTGCTCAACCAGCGCGTGGCCGAGGCGCGGCATCAGCAGCCCGGGTTCGATACCGCGGCCTTCAGCGCCTTCGCGGGCGATACGCTCGATGCAGTGTGCGGGGCGGTGCAGGCCGTGGATCCGCTGGCCACCGGCGCGGCGGTGGAGGCGGCGTTCGAGATCGGCCTTACCCTGGTCGGCCAGGGACTGGCCGGACCGAAGGCGCGGCTGCCGTGGGTGGACCGCGCGTGGAAACAGCTCGCTGCGTCCATCGCCAGGCTGATCGCGCAGGCGCCCACCGAAACACTGGGCACGGTGACCAATGCCGTCGTGCGCCTGAGCAGCATGCGCGGCGTGCGGGTGGAAGAGTGGATCGACACCATGCGCGCGCTGGCCGGCCGCTGCGCCGTGCTTGACGAGCTGCGCGCACTCGGCGCGCTGTGCGCCTGGCGCGCCGGCATGGCGCACCTGCGCGAGCCGGCGCTGGTGCAGGCCGATCGGCTGGACCCGGCACTGGCTTCGGCCGCGCTCGGTGCGCCCGACGTGCCATGGGCGAGCTTGCGCGAACGGCTGTCGGCCGATCGCTGGTGGAACCCATCCATCGGCGCGGTCGATGCGCAGGGCCAGACGCTCGGCGGTTTCAGCGGCATGGATGGCCCCTTCGCGGTGCCGCCGGCCATTCGCGCCGGCGCCGGGCATTTCGTGGCCGAGAGCGCGGGGCGCCATTTCCTGCTGATGGCCGATGCCTTCGGCGCGGTGGTGTTGCCGGCGGCGGCGAACGAGTTCGCGCAGGCCGACGCAGCCGTGGCGCCCGGCGTGGCGATCACGCCGCGCGGCGGCAGCGTGGGCGGACGCGAGATCGCGTTCGCTGTGCCGGGCGACCGCATGCAGGCGGTGGGCCGCGCCGACAGCGTGGCGCTCTTCTCGCCGTGGTCGCACCACGTGCGCATCGTGCCGGCGCGCGCGTGAGCGAGGGGCCTGCCACCGACACGCTGTCCCGCTGGCAGGCCGCATGGCCGGCCGCGCTGGAAGCCTGGAGCCGCTTCACCCGCCTGCGCGATCCGCGCCTGTGCGAGAGCCGCGTGGATGCCGCGGCCGAAGGCTTGCTCGGCAGTTTTGCGATGATCCGCCTGTTCGACCAGCGCGTGGTGATCGACCTGCCGGAAGTGGAGCGCCTGGGCCTGACCGATCACGCCGTGGAAATCCTGGCGCACGAGATCGGCCACCACGTGCTGGCCCCGGCCACCGCCACCGACCACGCCCGCCTGCTCGCGCGCCTGCGCCATGCGCTGCCCACGCTGGAAGCGCAGGCGCCGATGGTGGCCAACCTCTATACCGACCTGCTGATCAACGACCGCCTGGAGCGCCAGTGCGGCCTGCGCATGGCCGATATCTACCGCCGCCTGGCCGAACGCGATACGTCGACAGAGACGACGCCGGTGTGGACGCTCTACATGGGCATCTACGAGCAGCTGTGGCAGCTGGCGCCCGGCTCGCTGGGCGGCCCGGTGGATGACGCGGCGCTGCGCGGCGACGCCTGGCTCGGCGCGCGCGTGGTGCGCGTCTATGCCGGCGAATGGATGGATGGCGCCTCGCGCTTCGCCGCCCTGCTGCTGCCGCATCTGCTGCGCTCGGTGAAGGATTGGCGGGTGGACGTGCTGATGGATACGCGCAACGCCGGACAGGGCAGCCAGCCGGTGGGGCTGGAGCGCATCGAGGACGGCGAGCTGGATCAGGCCGCGCATCCCGCGCTGGATCCGCGCATCACCGGCGAAGCGGAGACGCTGCCGCCGACACCGCCGGAGCTGCCGGCCGCGCTCAGCCGCCAGGGCGGCCAGGCGCGCGAGCCGTTCGAGTACGGGGAGATCCTGCGTTCCGCCGGCCTGGACCTGAGCGATCACGATATCGCCGTGCGCTACTACCGCGAGCGCGCGCTGCCGCACCTGATCCGCTTTCCGGTGCGGCCGCAGCCGCAGGCCTTCGAGCCGCAGCTGGAAGGGCTGGAGCCGTGGGAAGCGGGCGATCCGCTGGATGCGCTGGACTGGATGCAGAGCCTGCTGCAGTCGCCGCGCGTGATTCCGGGGCTGACCACGGTGCAGCGCGCGTATGGCGATGCGCCGGGGCAGGATCCGGCCAGCGAGCCGGTGGACCTGGATCTGTACGTCGACAGCTCCGGCTCGATGCCCAATCCGCAGACGCACACCTCTTACCTGGCCCTCGCCGGCGCCATCATCGCGCTGTCCGCGCTGCGCGTCGGCGCGCGGGTGCAGGTCACCTTGTGGAGCGGCAAGCAGCAGGTGCTGCACACCGGCGGCTTCGTGCGTTCGGAGGACGACATCCTGCGCGTGCTCACCGGCTTCTTCGGCGGCGGCACGGCGTTTCCCATCCACCGCCTGCGCGATACCTACGCCCAGCGCGCGCCGCACGAACGCGCGGTGCATATCCTGCATATCTCCGACGACGGCATCACCACCATGTTCGCCAACGACGAGCGCGGCAACAGCGGCTGGGATGTCGCGGCGCGTGCGCTGGCCGCGGGCCGCGCGGGCGGCACCATGGCCTTGAACCTGTACACCCCGTTGCCGGCGCATCTGGCGCCGACGAGCCGGCCCTGGGAAGCGGACCTGCTGCGTGCGCAAGAGGCCGGCTGGGCCATCCACGCAGTGCGCGACATGGCCGACCTGCTCAGCTTTGCGCGCGAGTTCAGCCGGCGGCATTACCAGCGGCCGGCAGCGGGAGTACGCGCATGATCGTGCTGTGGCGCATCAGCACGCTATGCAACCTGGCCTGCGGTTTTTGCGCGTACGACCGGCGGCTGCGGCTGGTGCGGCAGGAATCCGATCCGGCCGAGGTGGAACGCTTCGCCGCCCTGCTCGGCGCGTACGGCCGCGCTCATGGCGAAGACATGCTGATCAGCTGGCTGGGCGGCGAGCCGCTGCTGTGGCCGGGCGTGCTCGCGCTTTCGCAGCGCCTGCGCGAAAGCCACGGCCTGCGCATCAGCGTCACCACCAATGGCAGCACCTTGCATCGGCCCGGCGTGGTGGAGGCCATGGCCGCGGCGTTCGACGAAGTGACGCTCAGCATCGACGACGTCGGCGAGGCGCACGAACGCCTGCGCGGCTGGCCCGGTGGCTGGCGGCGGCTGGAGCAGGGCATCGCGCGCCTGGTTGCGCGGCGCGGCGCCGCGGGCGGCACGCCGAAGCTGCGCGTCAATACGGTGCTGATGCACGACACTCTGGAACGCTTCCCGGCGCTGTGCGACCGCCTCGCGGACTGGGGCGTGGACGAGATCACCTTCAACCAGCTCGGCGGCCGCGACCGTCCGCAGTTCCACGCCGGCCACGCCTTGCGCGCCGCCGACGTGGCCTGGCTGCGCGCCCAGCTGCCGGCGCTGGTGGCGCGCATGGCAGCGCGCGGCGTGCGCCTGTGCGCGCACGATGCTTACCTCGAGCGCTTCGAGGCCAGCGCCAGCGGCCGCGCGATTGCGGTGGCCAATTGCGCGCCGCGCCGCCCCACCATCTTTATCGACGAGCACGGCCGCATCGCGCCGTGCAGCTTCACCATCGACCATAGCCCCATGAGCACCCGCGACATCCGCACCGCGCACGACGTAACCGCCCTGCGCGCACGGCTCGCCGTCCGCCAGTCCGCGGCGGTGTGCGCGGACTGTCCTTCCACCCAGGTTTTCGCCAAGTTCGGGACATGAGCATGCCGGCCGGACCTTCGCTCGAACGATTGCTGCGGCGCCTGATCGAGACGCCGCCGGATTTCCTCGCCCCGCCCTGGCGCGGCGGCGAAGGCCAGGTGCGCGTGGCCGCCGTGGTCAACGACGTGCTCGCCGCGCTGGATGTGCAGGCGCCGATGAGCCTGCTCGCCACGCTGTCCGGCGAACTCAAAGCCGTGTCCGCCGAGCAGCTGAGCTTGTCGGCGGTGCTGGCCTGGCTGCTGGCGGACGACGCCTGGCACCGTTTCGCCAAGGCCTCGCCCGCGCTGCCGGCGTTGTTCGCCGAGGCGGTCCCTGCGCTTGCCGCCGAAGCGCATGCCTCGCGCTACGTGTTCGAACCCGAGCGCCGCGAGGAATTGGCGCGCACCGCCATCGCACGGCTGGGCCTGACGCCCGAAGGCGAAACCGCCAGCCAGGCGGCGGATCGGCTCGCCAGCGTCAGCGGCGTCGAGCGGCGCCGGCTGCTGGAGGCCAGCCGCGAAGCCGAGGCGCGTGCGCGCGCCATCCGCGAAGCGCTGGCGCGCAAGGCGGCCGAGGAATCCGCGGACAAGTGGACGCGCGAGTGAGCCGCGAACCGACGGACGCCGAGCGCTATCCGACGCTGAGCGAGGCGGGCCGGGCGATGCTGCGCTTCATGAGCGAGCACCCCAGTGCGCCGATGCTGCGCAATCGCAGCGGCAATCGCCTGCTGGCCGAAGAGGTCGAGGACTTGCGCGCCTACGAGCGCGAAGTGGCCGCTGCGCGCTTCGCATGGAGCACGCGCCACGCACCGCCATGGCTCGATGCTTTCGTCGATGAGGTGTTTGCGCAGGTCCCGCACTATCGCTCGCTCGGCCGGCCGGCTGGCTTCGCGCAGATCGCCACGGTGGGCCGCGGCGATCTCGCCGCCGATATCGCACAGTTCGTGCCCGACGCCGTGCCACTGGATCGACTCATCAACTTCCGCACCACCGGCACCACCGGCCATCCGCTGATCCTGCCATCGCACCCGCTGGTGGCCGGCCGCTATCTGGCGTTCCACCAGCGCGCGCTGCGGCGCGCCGGCATCGAACTGCGCCATGGCCGCGGCCAGGTCGGCGTGATGCTGCTGGGCCTGCAGCGCAAATGCTTCACCTATATCTCGGTCACGCCGACCATGGACGAGTCGGGCCTGGCCAAGATCAACCTGCATCCGGACGACTGGCGCGATCCCGCCGACCGCGCGCGCTATCTCGATGCGATGCAGCCGGAGGTGATCGCCGGCGATCCGATTTCCTTCGCGGCGCTGCTGGAACTGCCGGTACGCCACCGGCCGCGCGCCCTGCTCTCGGTATCGATGGCCTTGTCCGCATCGCTGCGCGCGAACTTGAGCGAGCGCTTCGGCTGCCCGGTGCTGGACGTGTATTCGATGAACGAGGCGGGCCCGCTGGGTGTGTACGACGAGACACTCGATGCCTTCGTGCTGCTGCAGCCCCGCATGTACGTGGAAACCCTGGATGCGCACGGCCACCCGGTGCCGCAGGGACAATCCGGCGAAATCGCACTGACCGGCGGCTTCAACTTCTGCCTGCCGCTGCTGCGCTACCGCACCGGTGACCACGGCGTGCTGATCGACACCCCTGAAGGCCCCGCCATCGCACAACTGCATGGACGCCAGCCGGTACGCTTCCTCACCCTGGACGGCGACTGGATCAACAATATCGATCTGACCCATGCGCTGCTGCCGTTGCCGCTGTCGCGCTACACCGTGCATCAGGCCGCGAACGGCGACGTGGCGGTGGCGCTGGCGCGGGCCGAAATGAACTACGCCAGCGAAGCGGCAAACCGGGTATCCGCCGCGCTGCGCGGACGCGACATCCGCGTTATCGAACTCACCAGCGAGGACAAAGTGCTGCAATACACCACCGACCTGCCCGGAGGCATGGCCGCATGACCTTGCTGGAAGGCGTCGCCAACGCCCTGGCCACCGCATCGATCCTGCTGGCCGGCCGCAACAGCGTGCATACCTGGTGGACCGGCATCGCCGGCTGCTCCCTGTTCGCCCTGCTGTTCTGGGACACGCGCCTGTACGCCGACGTGCTGCTGCAGGTGTTCTTCGTCGGCGCCAGCGTGGTCGGCTGGTGGTACTGGAGCCGGCATGGCGAGCGCGCGGAACTGCCGATCGGCCGCACCGCGCCGCGCACGCTGGCCTGGTTCGTGGCGGGCGCGGCGGTGGCCACCCTCGTGTACGGTTCGCTGCTGCATCGCTTTACCGATGCCTACGCACCGTTTGCCGATTCGACCGTGCTGGCCTTGTCGGTGCTGGCGCAACTGCTGCTGATGCGGCGGCGGATCGAGACCTGGCCGATCTGGCTGCTGGTCAACAGCGTGGCGGTGCCGCTGTATGCCTCGCGCGGGCTGATGCTGACGGCCGTGCTTTATTCGGCGTACTGGATCAATGCATGGGTGGCGTGGCGGCATTGGCACAATCTGTTCCGGCGTGCGGAAGCGGTGGCGTGAAGCGTTTCGGCACCGCTCTGGTGGTGGGCAAGTTCTGTCCGCTGCATCGGGGACATCAATATCTGCTCGATCGCGCGCAAGCCGCATGCGAGCAGCTGGTGATCGTCAGCTATACCAGGCCGGAGTTTCCCGGTTGCGAACCGGAGCGGCGCGAGCGCTGGCTGGCGGCGCTGTATCCGCGGGCGACGCGACTGGTGGTCGACGATGCGCGGCTGGCGGCTTATGGCGTCGCGTTGCCGCCTAACGAAGCATCGGACGAGGAACATCGCGCTTTCGTGGCCTGGCTGCTGCGCGAAGTGCTGCACGTGGACGTGGAGGCCGTCTTTACCAGCGAGGCCTACGGCGACGGCTTCGCCGCGTCGCTGTCGCGGGCGCAGGGCGAGCGCGGTGGCCCGGCGGTGATGCATGTCTGCGTGGATGCCGCGCGCTCCGCCATCCCCGTATCGGGCACGGCGGTGCGTGCGGACGTCCATCGTGCGCGCGCTTCGCTCGATCCCCTGGTGTATGGCGACTTCGTGCGGCGCGTGGCGATCCTCGGTGGCGAATCCACCGGCAAGTCCACCCTCGCGGCGCAGTTGGCCAACGCGCTGGGCACGGTCCATGCCGCCGAATACGGCCGCGAACTGTGGGAGCACAAGCAGGGGCGACTCGTCGCGGACGACATGCTGCCTATCGCCCGGACCCAGGTGGCCCGCGAAGAACAACTGGCGCCCACCGCGCAACGCTTCCTGCTTTGCGACACCACGCCATTGACCACCCTGCTCTATGCGCAAGCCATGTTCGGCCATGCCTGCCCCGAACTGGAAGCGCTCGCGCAACGCCCCTACGACGAGGTGCTGCTGTGCGCGCCCGACGTCCCCTTCATCCAGGACGGCACGCGGCGCGACGAAGCCTTCCGCGCATGGCAACACCAATGGTACCTGCGCGAACTCGCGGCCCGCGGCGTCCGCTATCGCCTGCTGACCGGCGGGTGGCAGGCACGCACTGCCATGGCGCTGGGTCTTCTGTCCGCACCGGCCATTTAAAAACGCCATCATAGAAATCGCTTTTCGCGACTGTCGGCCGCAGGGGCGGTTTTCTACGATGCCCGCTCCCCACTCCGCTCCGATGAGCATCCGCCACGAGGTAATCATGAAAAGGCCATTGCTCGGTTTTGCCACCCTCTGCCTGCTCGGCATCGCGGCCGCCAGCGCGGCGGTACCTTCCTACATCGCCGCGGCCATCGGCGACAGCGCACGCCCGGCGGCCGACAAGGCGAGCGACGCCGCGCGCAAGCCGGTCGAACTGATCGCCTTTACGGGCATCAAGCCGGGCGACCGCGTGGCCGACATCCTGCCAGGCGGCGGCTATTTCACCCGCCTGTTCAGCAAGGTGGTGGGGCCGAAGGGCCACGTCTATGCGGTGTTGCCGGAGACCCTCGTCGCCAAGGCGCCGCCGGAGAAACTGCAGCCGATACGCGCGCTGGTCGCCGACCCGGCCTACCGCGACAACACCAGCCTGGAGACCCGCCCCTACGACAGCCTCGATGTCGGCGCGCCGCTGGACGCGGTGTGGATCTCGCAGAACTACCACGACATCTACGGCGCGGTCAGCGTCTTCAGTGTCGACGGCACCACCGGCACGGATGCTGCCGCCAAGCTCGATGCGGCGGTGTTCAAGGCCTTGAAGCCGGGCGGCGTCTTCGTCGTGGTCGACCACGTGGCCAAGCCCGGCGCCAGCGAAGCGGACGCGCATGCCTTGCACCGCATCGACCCGGAGACCGTGATCGCGCAGGCCAAGGCGGCCGGCTTCGTGCTCGAAAGCCGCAGCGACGTACTGGCCAATCCGCAGGACACGCACGACCAGACCGTGTTCGCCGTGGAGATCAAAGGCCACACTGACAAGTTCGCGCTGAAGTTCCGCAAGCCGAAGGAGCGCTAAGCGGCGCAGTGCGAGTGCGGGAGCCGCATGCACGGGCCTTCACGAAACCCTGTGCTAGCGTGCCGCGCGATCCGGGCAGCCGTCCGGATCGCGGGCATTCCCGCCCATCACAAGGAGATGAGTGATGCATCGCATGCTCTGTCTGGCCGCGCCGGCCATGTTCGGCGCCGTCGCCCTCCTGCTTCCCGTGCCTTCTCTCGCCGCCGCCGATGCGGCTCCCGCCAAGGCCGGCTTCGACACCTTCGCCACGCCCACCCAGGCCAGCACGCCGCAGGGCGTCGACGTCGCCGCCGACGGCAACGTGTGGTACTCGGAAACCAGCGCCGGAAAGATCGCCGTGCTCCGGCCGGATCGCAGTTCGGCGGAGTACCCGCTGCCCGATGGCGGCCAGCCTTTCATTCTTAAAACCGGCAAGGACGGTATCTGGTTCACCGATCAGGTCCGCCGCGCGATCGGTCACCTGGATCCGCGCAGCGGCGCGCTCGTCGAGTACGCGATTCCTTCGCGCGAGAAACCGTATTTCATCCAGCTCGCGCCGGACGGCAGCCAATGGTTCACCGTCACGGCCGGTGTCGGACGCCTCGCGCCGGATGGCAGCGTCAGCGAATGGACGGTGCTGCTGGAGCACCCCGACGACCATATGGAACAGCTGAGCCTGGACCCGCAGGGCAACGTGTGGTTCGTGGAACGCAACTACGCTGGCGCCGGGCCGAAAGGGACCAACAAGGTCCGGCGCTTGAACCCAGGCACGAACACGATCAGCACCTACCTGGTGCCGACAGCCGGTGGCACACCCTCCGGCGTGATCGCCAATGCCGACGGCACGGTGTGGGTGTCCGAGTACTACGGCAATGCGCTGGCGCTGCTCGACCCGGCGGTGGCGCCGCACACCGACGAAACCGCCAAGCCGGCGACGCGTGCGGCAAGCCAGCAACCCGCGACGATCAAAGCCACCGTCACGGCACGCGCGGCGCCCACGCATGCACCGGCACCGCCGAGCACCAGCGAGGTCAAGCCCAAGGTAACGCGCGGCTGGATCGAATATCCCCTGCCCATCGCCAACGCCAACGCGGAAGACATGCGCGTGGACAGCCACGGACGGGTCTGGTTCGAGCAGGACGCGGGCTATATCGGCATGCTGGATCCGAAGGCCCGCCGCATCGTGGAGTACACGATCGTGCCGGCCAACAGCGGCTACTACAACATCGCACTGGAACAGCGCGCCGGCCTGCTGTGGGTGACCGAGGCCGGCGGCTCCGGCGCAGCGGCAACCGGCATTGCCAGTCTGCCGATCGGACCCTGACGTCGGCGCAAGGGGCTTGCGGCGATGCAAGCCCCTTGCCTGCCGGCATCAGCGCTTCTGGTACGGATGGAAGATGTGATCCTTCGCGGCCACTTTGACGTGGCACGAGTGGCCGCAGTCGGCGACGCCGGTGGGGTCGGCGCTGTAGGTATCCGCGGCCGCGTCGTAGTCGACCAGCGCATAGCCCCAGCCGCCGCTCCTGGGAAAGCGCTTGCTGTCCTTCTCGATCACGAAGGCCTGCGAGAACGCGTCGGGCACGTCGACGACGAACGGCGCCTCGGCGCTCTTCTTGAACTTCCACTGCAGCTTGGCGATCTTCGAGCCTTCCGGGAACGGCTTGCCGTTGCCGGGAATGCCCGACTTGTAGGCCTTGATCATGATGGGATTGGCCACGATCACCTTCAGCACCTCGTCGGTGCGCGCGCTGGATACCACCGACCAGTCCTCGTAACCTTTGAAGTCGGCGAAGGCGATGCCGCTGGGCGAGACCAGCGAGTACTTGTCGTGCGTGCCCGGCGGGCCCTTGGCTTTCTCCTGCGCGGAAAGCACGGTGCCGCCGGCGACGATGAGCAGGAGCGTTCCGGCCGTGGTCATGAGCAGATGCTTCATGGCTGACCCTCGGTGATGGTGACGAGCGTCGATCGCGGCGTAGCCCTGGCCGCCGCCCCGGGGAGGCAGCGCCTCCCTGCCGGAATCTACGGGCTGGCTGGCAGGCCCGACATACGCCGTACGGTGCATTGAAAGGCGATGCGCATCGGCATGAAGTAGGCGGTTTGCCCGGCCTGGGCGGTCAAAGCGTGGGCAGCACCGCCCGCACATGCGCTTCGAAACGGCTCGACAGCCTCGAGGCATGCGCGGCGTTCTGAATGGTGATGCCGATCGAGGGCAGCGCCGGCAGTCCGCTGGACGGCGGCAGCACGCGCAGATCCGGCGGCACGCCGGTGAGGGTCATCACGGTGATGGCTTGTCCGGAACGCACCACGGCGGTGAGGCCGGCCACGCTGCCGCTCGCATAGGCGATGCAGTAATCGCGGCCGGCGCGATCGAGACTGGCGGTCGCGGCCAGATGATCCAGCGCATCCGGATCCGACAGCGCCAGCTGCAGGGGATCGCGCCGGAATGCCTGGCTGCCTTTGCTGCCCACCCAGACCAGCGGTTCGCGGCGCAGGAAATGACCGCGCTCCGCGCTGTCCGGCTGCGATACCAGGGCGATGTCCAGCGACTTGTCGCGCAAGCGTTCCAGCAGCCGCGGCGATGGCGCGCACACCACTTCGATGAATACCTGCGGATGCAGGCTGGCGAAACTCTGCAGCAGGCCGGGCAGGAACACGCGGGCGTAATCGTCCGGACAACCGAAGCGCAGGCGGCCCGACAGGTTCTCGCCGGTGAGGTCGGCCACCGCTTCGTCGTGCGTGCGCAGGATGCGCTGCGCATGCGCCAGCAGCCGTTCGCCATGCGTGGTGAGCGAGACGCCGCGGCCGCTGCGGATCATCAATGGCTGCTGCACGGCCTGCTCCAGCTTTTTCAGCTGCTGGCTGAGCGCCGCCTGCGTGCGGCCCACCTGCCCGGCGGCGCCGCTGACCGAGGTGGCGTCGGCCATGGCGACGAAGCTGCGCAGCAATGCGATATCGAGTCGGATGCCCATGCCGCTGTCCGTGATCAGGTGGGTGGGCCGGACCGTGGGGGATGCCGGGCCTCGCCGGATAATCGCATCTTATAAGAGCCATTAGCGTTTTTAGTTTTCGCCGGCGCGCGGGCCGTGCCTAAGATCGAACGGACATCCCCGCTGAAAGGATCGGACGCATGAGGACCACCCTGGGCAGGTCGCTGTTGCTGTGCCTCTTCGCCATGGCGGCCACGGTGGCCGCGGCCGACGCACCGCGGAAGCAGGCGCCGCTGTACGGCGTCAACGATATCCCGAAGACATTCGACGACGCGGTGCCGGGCGGGCAGGACTTCGTCAAGCGCGTGGCGATGATCCCGATGCGCGACGGGGTGAAGCTCTACACGGTGATCATGCTGCCCAAGGGCGCGCACGATGCGCCGATCCTGCTGACGCGCACGCCGTACAACGCGGACGAGCGCGCGGGCAATGCGACCAGTTCGTCGCTGCTGTCGGCGTTGCCCTTGGGCGATGCGGTGTTCGCGCAGGCCGGCTATATCCGTGTCTATCAGGACGTGCGCGGCAAATACGGTTCGGAGGGCGACTACGTGATGATGCGGCCGGTGCGCGGGCCGCTGAATCCCACCAAGGTGGATCACGTCACCGACGCCTGGGACACCATCGACTGGCTGGTGAAGCACGTGCCGGAATCGAACGGGCGCGTCGCCATGATCGGTTCATCGTACGAAGGCTTCACCGCCGCCATGGCCTTGCTCGATCCGCATCCGGCGCTGAAGGCGTCGGTGCCGGAGAGTCCGGTGATCGATGCCTATATGGGCGACGACTGGTTCCACCATGGCGCGTTCCGCAACCTGATGCTCGGCTACGTGCATATGCAGACGGTGCAGAAGGGCGCGGGCGCGGTCACGCCCAGCGACACCTACGACAAGTACGAGGAGTACCTGCGCGCCGGCTCCACCGGCGACTACGTGCGCAGCCGAGGCCTGGACAAGCTGCCGTTCACGGCGCGGGTGATGGAACACCCTGCCTACGATGCGTTCTGGCAGGGGCAGGACCTGGTGCGGCTGCTGGCGGCGCATCCCTCGTCGGTGCCCACGCTGTGGGAGCAGGGCCTGTTCGACCAGGAGGACATGTGGGGTGCCAACCATGCGTGGCTGGCATTGAAGGCCGCCGGCCATGCGTCCAACAACTGGCTGGTGCTGGGCCCGTGGTCGCACAGCCAGGTCAACGGCACCGGTTTTGCGCTGGGGCCGCTCAAGTGGTCGGGCGACACCGCACTGGAATACAACCGCGACATGGTGCTTCCCTTCCTCGAACACTACCTGCGCGACAAGCCGGCGGCGCCGCTGGCGCACGTCTCGGTCTACAACACCGGCGACAACCGCTGGGACCGCTTCGAGGACTGGCCCACGGCCTGCGAGCACGGCTGCGCGAACGCACTGAAGCCGCTGTACCTGGGCAAGGATTTCGGCCTGAGCTTCGCCGCGCCCACCGAAGCGGATGCGGGCGACAGCTATGTCAGCGATCCGGCCAGGCCGGTGCCCTTCCTGCCGCGCCCCGTGCTGGATCCGTTCTTCGCCTACGGCTCGACCTATGCCGGCTATCTGCCCTGGAGCAAATGGCTGGTGAGCGACCAGCGCTTTGTCGATGGACGCACCGACGTGCTGGTGTACGAAACGCCGGTGCTGACCGCGCCGGTGCGCGTGCAGGGCATCCCCGTGGCGGACGTGCGCGCGGCCACCACGGGCACCGATGGCGACGTGGTGGTGAAGCTGATCGACGTGTATCCCTCGCAGGTGACGCACGATCCATCGATGGGCGGCTATGAACTGCCGATTGCGCTGGATATCTTCCGCGGCCGCTACCGCGAGAGCTTCGAGCATCCCAGCGCGATTCCGGCGAACCAGCCGCAGCGCTATCGCTTCGAGCTGCCGAACGTGAACCACGTGTTCCAGCCGGGGCACCGGATCATGGTGCAGATCCAGTCCTCGCTGTTTCCGCTGTACGACCGCAATCCGCAGACCTTCGTGCCGAATATCTTCGAGGCGAAGCCGGGCGATTACCGCGCGGCGACGATCACGGTGCTGCGGTCGGGCGCGCAGCCGTCGGCGGTGTGGTTGCCGGTGGTGGAGCGCTGAGCCGCTTCAATTCACGGCCGTGCCCGGCTCGACGGCGGTCGGCCGGCGCACGCTCAAGGCGGTGCCGGCCGAAGCGATGATGATGGCGCCGATGGCCAGCCACTGCAGCGTGGTCAGGCGCTCGCCCAGCAGGGTGACGCCGGCCATCGCGGCGACGGCGGGTTCCAGGCTCAGCAAGGTGCTGAAGGTGCGCGCGGGCAGGCGCGTCATCGAGATCATTTCCAGCGAGTACGGCAGCGCGGAACTGAGGAAGGCCACGCCCAGCGCGTACGGCAGCAGCGAAGGCGACAGCAGTGCGGTGCCGGCGTGCGCCACGCCGAAGGGGATCGCCAGCAGGGCGCCGATCGAGGTGCCGAGCGTGACCGCATCGGCGCCATACGCCGCGCCGGTGCGCTGGCCCAGCACGATGTACAGCACCCAGCCCACGCCCGCCGCCAGCGCATACATCACGCCCACCGGATCGAGCGCATGCACCTGGCCTTGCAGGGGCAGCAGCAGGAGCAGGCCGCCGATCACCAGCGCGATCCACACGAAGTCGATCAGGCGGCGCGAGCCGATCATCGCGAGCGTCAGCGGGCCGGTGAATTCCAGCGCCACCGCGATGCCCAGCGGGATCGTGCGCAGCGACAGGTAGAACACCAGGTTCATCGCACCCATCGCCAGGCCGTAGCCCCACAGCACGCGCCAGTCCTTGCCGCTGTGGACGCGGCGCCACGGCCGGCGCCACAGCAGCAGGATCAGTGCGCTGAGCCCGAGCCGATACGCCGTGGCGCCCTGCGCGCCGACCTGGGGGAACAGGTGCTTGGCCAGGGAAGCGCCGCACTGGTACGACACCATGGCGATCAGCAGGACCCCGATCGCGAGCGCGACCTGGGCGTGGGTGTTGCGGGGCGGCATGTGGGGGCCATCACGGGGTGAGGTCCGTACATCATGCCAGCAGGCATGGTCGAAGCGGTCGCAGCGAAGCCGGACTGCTGACATCCCGTGGCAGCAGCGCAGGTTGGGGTGAGCGCAGCGAACCCCAACGGTGCGGCCACGCGGGAGGCCTGTTGGGGTTCGCCTTCGGCTCACCCCAACCTACGCGTCAGGCGGCGGCGTGTCCGCTTTCGCCCTGAAGAAAGGGCCGGGTCGCGCGGACCCGGCCAAGGGGAGTACGCCGGCGCCATCGCTGCGCCGGCGGATGGAACCCGGTCAGAACCACACGCCCAACTGCACCCCGAACGTCCGCGGCGGCAGATACTGCGACACGTACTGGAAGCTCCCGTCCGGCATCGCAAACCGCCCCGCACTGGTCCGCACGCGGCCGTCGGTGACGTTCTGCACGAAGGCCGCCGCCCACCAGCGATCCTGCGGCTCGGTATAGCGCAGCGCCAGGTCGCCGCGGAAATAAGCCTTCTGCTTATCCCCTGCCCCCAGGTTGAACGTGCTCAGCCACTGGTCGCTCTGGTACTGGCCGCTGAAACGCGGCGTCAGGCGGCCGCCATTGCCCAGATGAAAATCGTGCTCGTAGATCGCGGTGAGCGCGACATTCGGCGCATGCGGCAGATCGTTGCCGGAGATATTCATGCAGGCCGAAATACCCGACTGCGGCGCGCACGCCGGCAGCCCCTGGTAATCGTTGCTGCCCGCATAGAGCAAGGTGCCCAGCTCCTTCTTCGGGATCAGCGACAGCACCAGGTTGGCGCGGTCGTCCTTGTCCTGATACGCCAGCTCCGACTCCAGGCCCGCCACCTTGGTGCTGCCCTTGACGTTGTTGAAGCCCAGGCCGCGGTTGCCGTCCGGATAGGTGATCGGCGCGGACAGCTGGAAGTCCTTGAAGTCCTCGTAGTACGCCGCGGTGTTCCAGGTGAGCTTGCCGTCGAGGAAGACGAACTTGGTGCCGATCTCGTAGTTGGTCAGCGTCTCCGGCTTGTACAGCGTGCCGGCGTCCTGCGTGCCGCCGGACTTGTAGCCGGTGGAAACGCTGGCATACAGCAGGCCGTGTTCGCTGATGTCGGTGTCGATGCGCGCCAGCCAGGTCACGCGGTCGTCGCTGTACTTGGCGTCGTTGCGCGTGGAGATATTGAAACCGGTCGCGGGGCTCGGATACGTGCTCGGCGCGATCGGCACCTGCGGCACCGTGGGGTCGTACGCCCAGCCCCAGCCGCGGCCGCCGATGTTCTTCTTCTCATCGTCCGACCAGCGCAGGCCGCCGGTCAGGCGCCAGTGGTCGGACAGATGCCAGGTGGCCTGGCCGAACAGCGCGGTGGATTTCACCGTCTCCTTGGGCTGGATGAAGGAGCCCTGCCACGCCACCGACTCCGACACCATCGTGCCGTTCATGATCGGGATGTCGAAGCGGATGTTGTTGTCTTCGTAGCCGTAATAGGCGCCGACGATCCAGTCCACGGTCTGCTCGCCCACCGACTTCAGGTCGAACTCGTGGCTGTAGCTCTTGTAGTTCGACGAGTTGGTGCGGTCGTTCTGCGAGGAAGCGCCGGTGGCGAAGCTGGTCGGCACCTGCACGCCGGAATCCTGGTCGAACTGGCTCTTGCCGGAGAAATGGTTGTAGCCGGCCACATAGCTCAGCTGCATATTGCTGCCGATGTTCCAGTCCATGCGGCTGCGCAAGGTGCCGGAGTTGCGGTGCAGATCGGGCGCGGTGTCGATCAGCGCGGACCAGAACTTCTGCCCCTGCCGCGGCTGCTGCATCAGGCCCATGTTGAGCGTGCCGCGATCGATGAAGTACTCGTACGAGAGGTTCCACTTGAACGCCTCGCTCGGCTGCCACAAGGCGCTGACGCGCGCGGCCGATTGGTCCTGCGCGCTGTACTTGTCGCCGCCCTGCACGAACAGGCTGGGGTCGATCGGGCGGAACTTGGCGGGGTTGCCGCCGGCGGCGAGATACGTCGCCTGCTGCTGCGCCACGCTGGGCAGCTGGCTGGACGGATTCTGGTAATCGACGTAACCGTCGTGCTGGGCGTGCACCACCGCCACGCGCATGGCGAAAGTGCTGCTGATCGGCAGGTTCACCGCGGCGCGCGCGCCCATCATGTTGTAGTTGCCCGCTTCGACCTGCGCATTGCCGTAGAAGCCGGCATTGATGTCGGGCTTGGCGGTCTGGAAGCTGATCGCACCGGCGGTGGAGTTGCGGCCCCACAGCGTGCCCTGCGGGCCGCGCAGCACTTCCACGCCATCCATGTCCAGCAGCAGGCCGGCGGCGGCTTCGGCGCGCGGCGAGTACACGCCGTCGACGAAGGTGGCCACTTCCGGATCGGCGTATT
This sequence comes from Dyella sp. SG609, assembly GCF_012275375.1. Taxonomy (GTDB): domain Bacteria; phylum Pseudomonadota; class Gammaproteobacteria; order Xanthomonadales; family Rhodanobacteraceae; genus Dyella_D; species Dyella_D marensis. Next base: position 66,931 of record NZ_JAAZQJ010000013.1, read on the forward strand.
CGGTCTTGGCGCTGTCGTTGCCGATGCCGCGCATGGTCAGCGTCACCACGCCGTGGTCGCCCTGCGCAGTGGCCTGCAGGCCGGGTACCAGGCGGGTCAGGTCCTGCACCGTCATCACGCGCTCCTTGTCGAGCGTGTCGGGCGTGATGGCGCTGACGGCGACGGGCGTCTTCTGCAGCGGGGTTTCGCGCTTGGTGGCGCTGACCTCGATGGCGTCGAGCTGCTTGACCTTCTTGTCCGGCGCGGTGCCGCCCTGTGCAGGTGTGTTCTGTGCAGGCGCGGCCTGCGGACCGTCCGCCGCGAACGCCGCCGGCGTGGCGAGCGCCAGGGCCAAGGCGACGTGCAAAGCTGAGTAGCGCAACTTCATGTAAGTCTCCCCTACTTCTTGGCGATGGGCGCCGCCGTCTCCCCGACGGCGGCGTGATGCTTGGATGTCAAAATGACAGCGCTGTCATTCGGGGATGATAGACCGCCTTTCCCGCGGAAGCTTGACGCGTGGCAGCACGCGTGAACTCCGCATCAAACCCTTGCTGTGACGGGCTTTGCGAGGGTCCGCCAGCGAACGTGGCGGCCCTCATGGTGCATAGCGGGAAGAGGCTTGCGGCAGCGCCGTGCCGGGCTGCCCGGTTCGGCGCTTATCTGGCGCAGTCGACGACCTGGTCGGCGTCGGTACCCAGCGCGACGCGCGCCAGCGCCACCGACGATCCGGCGCCCGCGCCCCACACGAACGGCTGGTCGATGCGGTGCATGTCGGCGCCCGCGGCGCGGAAGCATTTGAGCGGCACGCCGATGCGCGTCCACGTGCCGGTGGGCAGGGCCGCCAGCGTCGGACCCAGCGCCACGCGCCCCTTGCAGCCGGCACCGCAGCCCATGCCGATCCATGCGTCCTTGCCCGGCAGCGCATCCACGCGCACGGTCGCCACCAGCAGCACGTCGCCATTGGTCTGGCGATCCAGATCGAACGGTGCGCGCGACTGGATGGTCAACTCCGCGCCGCTCTTCTTCCACTCGAAGCGGCGCGCGTCTTCCTGCGCCTTGTAGTCGAGCGCGCTCATGCGCAGGCTGCTGTCGCCGGTGGCCGACTGCGAGGTGCTGACCACCGAGGCAACGCCGTCGGCGCCGAGCAGGCGGAACGTATAGCCGCGCACCGACTTGCCGCGATCAAGGTAATTGCCCACCGGAATCTGCTCACCGCTGATGCCCGAGGCTTCCGACAGGTCGGTAACGTTGGCATGGTCGGCATAGCGCAGGCCGTAGCCGAACGGAAAGCGCGATTCGCCCTGCCCGTGCACGCCGCTGCCCGGCCATGCGTAAGCGAGCTTGCCGTGGAAGTCGTTGGCGATCTTGCCGTCGCGCTTGCGCAGCAGCACGTCGGCGACGCCACCGCCTTCGCTGCCCGGCAGCCATGCCGCGACGAAGGCATCGGAGGCGTTGATCTCGCGATTCACCCACAGCGGACGGCCGCTGAGGAACACCGCCACCACGGGAATGCCGTCGCCATGCAGGCGGCGCAGCAGTTCCAGATCGTGTTCGTCGCCGGGGCGATACAGCAGGTTCGGCAGGTCGCCCTGGAATTCCGCATAAGGGTCTTCGCCGAACACCACCACGGCGACGTCCGGCTTGCTCGCGTAGCGGCCGTCGGCGGCGATCTCGGCCTGGCCACCCGCTGCCTTCACCTGCTCGGCGATGCCGGCGCCGATCGATTGCGCGCCGGGGAAGTCCTTATTGCTCAGCCCCGTGCCTTGCCAGGTGAGCGTCCAGCCGCCGCTCTGGCGCGAGATGTTGTCCGCCGCATCGCCGGCCACCAGGATGCGCTTGCGCGGATCCAGCGGCAGCAGGCCGTTGTTGTTCTTGAGCAGCACCAGCGACTCGCGCACGGCGCGGCGCGCCAGCGCGCGATGCGCGGGGCTGCCGATCACCTCGGCGGATTTCGCGGCCAGCGGCTGCGCGGAGGGCAGGCCGGCTTCGAACAGGCCGGCGCGGAACTTCACGCGCAGGATGCGCGCCACCGCGTCGTCCAGGCGCGCGGCGGAGATCGCACCGGATTTCGCCTCGGCCAGCGTGTGCTCGTACAGGCCGCGCCAGCTGTCCGGCGCCATCAGCATGTCCACGCCCGCATCGATCGAAGCGGGGCAGTCGACGTTGCTGCAGCCCGGCACCTGGCCATGGCCGTTCCAGTCGCCGACCACGAAGCCCTGGAAATCCATGCGGCCCTTGAGCACGCCGGTGAGCAGCGCCTTGTTGCCGTGCATCTTCTGGCCGTTCCAGCTGGAGAACGAGGCCATCACCGTCTGCACGCCGGCATCGATCGCCGGCGGATAACCGGCGGCGTGCACTTCGCGCAGTTCGGCTTCGCTGACCTGCGCGTCGCCCTGGTCCTTGCCGTCCTTGGTGCCGCCGTCGGCGAGGAAGTGCTTGGCCGAAGCGACGACGTGCGAGGCGTCGAGGAAATGCGGCGTGCCGGCCTTGCCCTGCAAGCCTTCGATCATCGCGGCCGCGTACTGCGCCACCACTTTCGGGTCCTGCGCATAGCCTTCGTAGGCGCGGCCCCAGCGCAGGTCCTGCGGCACGGCGAGGGTGGGCGCGAAGGTCCAGTTGATGCCGGTGGCGCGCACTTCGGCCGCGGTCGCCGCGCCGATGTCGCGGATCAGCTGCGGATCGCGCGTGGCGCCCAGCGCGGAGTTCTGCGGAAACAGCGTGGCGCCCACGGTGTTGTTGTGGCCGTGCACGGCGTCGATGCCGATCAGCAGCGGGATGGCCTGGCGGCCGTCGCTGGTATCCATCGCGGCGCGGTAGAACGCATCGGCCAGCGCCTTCCACTGTGCCGCGGTGGCGGTGGTCTTTCCTTCCGGCTTGGAATTGCCGCCGGCGAGGATGGAACCGAGGCGGTAGGTGCGCAGGTCGTCCGGCGTGATGGCGGAGATGTCGGCCTGGATCAGCTGGCCGACTTTTTCTTCCACGCTCATCTTCGCCATCAGCGCGGCGACGCGCTGTTCGAGCGCGGCATCGCGCGGCAGCGGCCAATGCGCCGCCGGCCATTGCTCGGGATGGACGGCCGTATCGGCGGCCGTCACGGCGCCGGGCGGCAGACAGGCGAGGGCGAGGGCCCAAGCGATCGGTGCAACACGCATACGACGAACGGACGCCAGCACGCCTTTCTCCCTTCCACGATAAGAACCATCGGCGCTCACCCCGGAGCTGCCCCCAGAGCCGCTGAGCCTGCCAGAAATGACAGCGCTGTCAATTAGCATTGCAGCACTTTAGGACCAGACCGTAGGTTGGGTGAGCCGCAGGCGAACCCCAACGGTGCGGCGCGTTTGGACGTTACGATGTTGGGGTTCGCCTGCGGCTCACCCCAACCTACGTCAGGGCTTGGCGGTGGATTCGCGTATTTGCAGGGAATAGGGCACCTGCAACAGCAAGCCCGGCCCGCGTCCGCGCAGCTTGTCCATCAGCTGCAAGGTGGCCAGCTTGCCCATCTCGCGGCTGGGCTGCCGCACGGTGGTCAGCGGCGGCCACAGCTGGGTCGCCAGCGGGGTGTCGTCGAAGCCGCACACCGAGAGATCCTTCGGCACCTTCAGGCCCCGCTCGTTCGCCGCCCACATCACGCCGGCCGCCATGTCGTCATTGGCCGCGAAGATGGCCGTCGGCCGTCTGGCCAGCTCGAACAGGCCGCGCGCGGCGATGACGCCGGAGCCGAAGGTGAATTCCCCTTGCACCACCAGCGCCGGATCGAACGGCAGGCCGGCCGCGGCCAGCGCGTCCTTGTAGCCCTGCAGGCGCCAGCGGCTGGCGCCGTGGTTGGCGATGCCCAGGATATGGCCGATGCGCTTGTGGCCCAGCTCGAGCAGATGTTGCACCACCGCCTTCGCCGCCTGCTGCTCGTCCATGCACACGCCGATGGCCACTTCGCGTTGCAGCGGCGAGATGCTGGCGCAGGGCACGCCGTGTTCCTGCAGGCGGCGCAGCAGGGGCGCGTGGTCGGTGAGCGGCGGCGTCATGATCACGCCGTCGATATGGTGGTCGGCCACCAGCGCGTCGATGCGGCGGATCGGATCGTGCCCGCGCAGGCGCAGCGGGCTGACCATCATGCTGTAGCGGTGCGCATCGCAGGCGTCGAGCACGCCGTCCTGGATCTCGGCCAGGTAGGTGGACGCGGGGTTCTCGTTGTTGTCGTACAGCATGGCGATCAGGAACGAACGGCTGCCGGCCAGGCCGCGCGCGGCGGGACTGGGCCGGTAGTTCATCTGCTCCATCGCGGCCAGCACTTTCTTGCGCGTGGATTCCTTGACCGACGGCTCCTCGTTCAGCACGCGGGACACCGTCTTGGGCGACACGCCCGTCGCGCGCGCTACGTCTTCCAGGCGGACCCGCATGCCATTCCCCACGTCGACTGCCGCCAGGGACTATGCCTGCCGCGCCGGACGCTTTACAAGAAGGCGCCCGGCGCGCACGGAACCGCCGCGCCGCCCCGCAGTCACACGGACCGTCCACCGGAAGCGCCTCGATGAAGTCCTCCACCAAAGCCCTCGACCTGGATGCCGTGAAGGCCTTCGTCTTCATCGCCGACCTGCAGAGTTTCACCCGCGCCGCGCAGACGCTGGCCACCACGCAGTCGGCGCTCAGCCTGAAGCTGCGGCGGCTGGAAGAGCAGCTGGGCCGGCGCCTGCTGGAACGCACGCCGCGCCAGGTGCGGCTGTCGGCGGAAGGCTCGCTGTTCCTGCAAGCGGCGCGCGAACTGGTGGGGGCGCATGAGCGTGCGGTGTCGTCGTTCCATGTCGAGCGGCGCCGCCTGACCGTGGGCATCAGCCAGCTGATCGTCGGCAGCGAACTGCCGGCCCTGCTGCGCCACATGAACGAGCACGACGCGCAGCTGCTGCTGGAGCTGCGCGTGGGCGGTTCGCGCGAACTGCTGCAGGCCTACGAGGAGGGCGCGCTGGACGCGATCCTGGTGATGCAGCCGGAAAGCCGCCGGCAGGAAGGCGAGGTGATCTACGCGGAGCAGTTCGCCTGGATCGCCGCCGCGCATTGGCGGCTGCGCCCGGGCGAACCGCTGCCGCTGTCGACGCAGGGCGAGTCGTGCAGCATCCGCGCGGCGGCGGTGCGCGCGCTGGACCAGGCCGGCATCGCCTGGACCGAAGTCTTCATCGGCAAGGGCGCGGCGGTGCTGGGCGCCGCCGCCGCGGCCGGACTTGCCGTGGCCGTGCTCGCCCGGCGCGCGGCGCCGGGCGGCACGGTCGACGTCGGGCCGGCGCTGTCGCTGCCGGAGCTGCCGCGGCAGGACGTGGTGCTGTACACGGGGCTCAACGACCCGCGCTCGCGGCAGGCGCTGCGGACCCTGGCCGAGGCGTTCAAGCACTTGGCGGCGTAGGTTGGGGTGAGCGCAGCGAACCCCAACGCTGCGGCCACGTTGGGGTTCGCTGCGCTCACCCCAACCTACCCGTCAGTCGAGCTTCCGCCAGACGACTTCGCCGTGCGCACCCTCGGACGAACCGCTCGACGGCTTGGCCACGATATAGGTCAGCTGATTGCCGTCGCGGCTGAAGCCGGTGCTGCCGCCGCGACCGTTCCAGTTCGGGAAGGTGGCCTGCGCGATATGCGAGGTCAGCTGGTCGCCCTGCACGCCGACGGTGCCGTAGTGCGCATTGATGTCCAGCGAGGCGGCGCGGTATTCCTCCGGCGTGCCCTTGGCCTTGTCGCCCGCGGCGAACGGCGTGCGCGTGGCGCGCGCGATCACCATGGCGTAATGGCCGTGCGCGTCGATCATCCACTGGCCCTGCGGATCGTGCCCGTACAGCTCGACGCGGCGGCCGTCCGGATAGACGTTGTCGCAGCGGACCAGGGTCCAGGTGCCGACCAGCCAGGCCGGCACCGGCATGGCGGCCATGTCCATGGCGGGCTTGGCGGTGGCGCTGTCCGGCGGCGCGGCAACGGCGGCCTGGGCGAAGGAAGCGGACAGCGCCACGAGCAGGGCGGCCGAAAGCATGCGGGTGCGATGGCGAAGCATGGGGATCCTCGATGCGTGGGGAAGCCAGTGCAGGCTAGGCCCGCGCCGCGGCGTCGAACAGCCGGCCGGGGCGTATTTCAGCGATGGCGAATCGGCATGACTGGCCTGATCGTTCCGGGCCACGCAGGCATGGCCCTCTCGCGCGCCGGCCGTGTCGGCGCTAATGTCGCTTCGCTCTTCCCCGCGCCAATGCGGGAAGAACGCGGCAGGGCAGGCGATCCCGGAAGATCGCCGCCTCGGGGCGGCGCCGGACTAGGCGGCGCCGGACGATACAGGGGAAGACGGTGGTGGTTTCGTTGCATTGCAGGCGCCTGGCGCTGGTCGTGTCCGTGCTGGCGCTGGCCGGCTGCGCGCAGGTCAAGGTGGTCCGTTCGGAAGTGGACAAGGCCCTGGGCAACGCGCCCGCGGCGAAAACGGCGCCGGCGGCGAATGCCGATATGCGCGACGCGGACCTGATGCCGCCGGCCACCGTGGTCAACACCTATCTGCAATACGGCCGCTACGCCGACGGCGAACGCCGCCTGCGCCAGTACCTGGCGCGCTATCCCGGCGACCGCGCCGCGCAGGGCCTGCTGCGCCAGCTCACCGCCGATCCGCGCGAGGCGCTGGGCGCGGCTTCGCGCAACTACGTGGTGCAGCCGGGCGATTCGTACAGCACGCTGGCCTCGCGCTTCCTGGGCGACGCCAGCCGCTTCCTGATCCTGGCCCGCTACAACGGCTCGGACGACCCCTCCGCGCTGCACGTGGGCGACACCGTGCGCCTGCCGACCGCGCCGTCGCGCGCGCCGGCCGCGGACACCCTGGTGGTGCGCGCCACGGCGGACGACCTGCTGGCGGCGCCCACGGCGCCCGCGGGCAATCCCGCGCCGGCTGCCACGCCCGCGGACGCCCAGCGCCTGCAGGCCGAAAGCACCGTGCTGCTGCGCCAGGGCCGCAAGACCGACGCGCTGGCGCGGCTGGACCAGGCGCTGAAGCTCGATCCCCATCTGAAGCCGGCCGGCGACCAGCTGCTGCGCGACCAGTTGCTGTCCACCTACCACGAGCGCGCGGTGCTGCTGTACCGCGACCAGAAGCTGGACCAGGCGATCGCGCTGTGGGACCACGTGCTGGATATCGACCCCGGCTACGAGCGGGCGGTGATCTATCGCGCCCGCGCGGTGGAATTGAAGCAGCGCCTGAAGCAGCTCTGAGGCGGGCCAGCTCCGAGACGGGCCAGTTCTGAGACGGCCTCAGCCCAGCGCCTGGCGGTCCTCGTCGTCGGCCTGCAGCACCAGGGTGGGCTGCGCGGCCGCATCGGCGGCGGCACCTGGAGCGGAGGGCGTCTCGCCCGGCTGGCGTGCCTGCAGCGAGCTGTTCATCAGGTTGAAGGTGGCGAACAGCCGGCCCAGTTCGTCGCGCCGCACCAGGCGGATGCGATAGCCGTACTCGCCGCGCGCCACGCGCAGCATGGCCTCGCCCAGCATGCCCAGCAGCGCCAGCGGGCGGCGGAACAGCGCATAGGCCGCGCCGACCATCGCCGCCAGGGTCACCACCAGCACCGCCGCGATCACCCAGAAAGTGGTGCGCTGCGCGGCCGCCAGCGGCGCGGTGCTCACGCCCAGGCGCAGCATGCCGACGCCCTTGTCCTGGTAGCGGATCGGCACGTCGAACAGCAGCATCGCCGCTTCGCCCGCACTGCCCATGCGGCCCCGGTAGCTGGTGACGCCGTCGTCCAGCACGCGGCGCGACAGGGGGGCGGGCGCCAGCGCGCCGCCAAGTTCCGCCGGCGCCGTGCTGGCTACCACGTTGCCGTCGCGGTTGGCGATGGCCAGGTAGTGGATCTGCTGGTTGCGCGCCACGTCCTGCACCAGGGCGCGGGTGGCCGCGTCGTCGTGCAGCAGCAGGTTTTCCGCCGCCTCGCCGGCGACCACGCGGCCGAGCGAGCCGCCGAAATCCGTGGCCAGCCCGTTCACCGCGGTGTTCTGCTTGGCGTAGATGGCGGCCAGGCCGGCCAGCAGCACCACGCACAGGATCGCGGCCAGCGCGCCGATCCAGCGCGTGCGCAGCGAGATGATGCGCGAGGCCAGCGGCGATTCGTGCGCGCGCTCGTACTCCTTGCGCGCCAGGCGCAGGTCGTCGATCACCTCGGCGCCGCGCTGGTAGCGCGTGGACGGGGCAGGCGAGAGCAGGGTGTTGACGACGCCGATCAGCATGGCCGGCGTGGCCGGGTCGATCGGATCGATGACCGGGCGCGGCAGGCGCTGGCGTTCGCGCAGCAGGCGCGGCAGGTCGGGCATGTCCGGCCAGGGCAGCTTGCCGGTGATCAGCCAGTACAGCACCACGCCCAGCGAGAACAGGTCGCTGCGCGCATCGGCCGCTTCGCCGCGCAGGCGCTCCGGCGCCATGTAGGCGGGCGTGCCGCCGACGATGCGGCCGTCGCCTGCTCCCTCGGCACGGCGCTCCGCGATGCCGAAGTCGCTGAGCTTGGCGTAGTGCCAGTCGTCGACCAGCATGATGTTTTCAGGCTTCACGTCGTGGTGCAGCACGCCCTGGCCGTGCGCGTAGTCCAGCGCCGCGGCCATCTGCGTGGCCAGCTCGATCACCACCGACAGCGGCGGCAGGCCTTCGCGCGCCACGCGGCTGGCCAGGGACTCGCCGGTGAGCCGCTCCATCGCGATATAGGCGCGGCCGTCCTCGGTGCGCCCGGTGTCGAAGATGGTGACGATATTGGGGTGGACCAGCTGGCCGGCGGCGCGCGCCTCGGCCAGCAGGCGTTCTTCCAGGCCGCGCGCGGCGGCGCGGCGGTGCAGGCATTTGATCGCCACGGGGCGGTCGATGCCGGGGTCGAAGCCGGCATACACCATGGCCATGGCGCCGGCGCCGAGCACGCCGTCGATGCGGTAGCGGCCGATCATCCGCGGTGCGGCGACGGCGTTCATGCGCGGGTGGTCAGCCACCAGGTGAGCGCCACGGCGCCGGCCAGCGCCACCGCCACGGCGGCGATCAGCCAGCCGGTAACGGCGCGCATGCGCCCGCCCGGTTCGCGGGTGAGGAACACGAACTCCGCCTGGCCGAAGCGCACGCGATCGCCGTGGCGCAGCGGCGCCTCGTGCACGCGCTGGCCGTTGACGAAGGTGCCGTTGGTGGACAGCGTGTTCATGACCACGTAGTGGCCTTGCTGGTTCATGATCCAGGCGTGGGTGGACGACACGCTGAGGTCGTCGATCACCACGTCGTTATGGCCGCCGCGGCCCACTGTCTGGCGCCCCGCGTGCAGGGCGAAGCGGCGGCCTTCGAAGCCTTCGGAAGCCCCTTCCAGCACCGGCGACTGCGCGCTGGCGCGGCCGTCGGTGTCCGGTTCGGCCTGGGCGGCCAGGCGCTTGAGCTCCTCGGCCGAAAACAGCCGCGTGCCTTGCGGGCCGGCGGAACGGCGGGGCGGAGGAGTGGCTCGATGGGTTTCCATGGCGCGTTTCGCTGCGGATCAGCCCGACACTGTAGCCAACATATGTCGGCCATGGCGACCAAAGCTTGACGGGGCGCACATGGGGACGCTTCGACGGGGATGGTTCTTGGGCTTGTCGCGAGATTCGATGACGCGCTCCGCCCAGCCCCTCACCCCGGCCCTCTCCCCGGAGGGGAGAGGGGGATGACGGGCGGGGCAAAAATCGAGCGATGAGCTCGCGGCATAGCCGCGGCGTTCCGCTTGTGCGCTTTTGCGCTTGATCTTCAGGGTCCCCTTGGCGCCGGCGGTGAGGGCTGGACGATCAGGCCCCGCAGGGGGCGAGGACAGGAGTCCTCGCCTTTTTGATCAGGGCATGGATGCCCTGTCAAAAAGCCCGGCCAGCCCTCACGGACCCTCAGCAGCTACGCTGCTGAGGGCGCCAAGCAGGGTGCCCTTTCTTCTTGGTTACTTCTTCTTTGGGCACGCAAAGAAGAAGTAACTCGCCCCGCGGCAGCGGGGCGAAACACTCGCCAAAGGCGAGACCCACAAAACGTCACCACGACAACCGAGCCATACAGTGACTGGATTCCGGCCTACGCCAGGATGCCGACGATGAGGCGCCGCTTTGGAGCCTCAGCGAGATGGCGAGCCAAGCTGCTGAGACTGTTGCTGTTGCTGCTGCTGGTTCCTGGCCTGCTCCTGTCCCGGCGCGCTGTGCAACTGCGCGCTGGAAGCGCTGCTCTGCGCCAGCGGCGTGTTGATCGCCTGGCCCACGTTCACCTCGGCGTGCTGCTTGAACGGCGAGCGCAGGTCGCCCTGCACGGCCCAGGCGCGCGAGCCGTCGTCATTCAGCACCACGTGGTTGATCTGCTTCAGGCCCTGGCGCTGCGCCTCGACGGCCAGCGAGCCGGCGAAGTTCTCGCGCTGCGCGCTGGAGGCGCCGCCGCCCAGCTTCTGCACGCCGTCCAGCGCCTGGTTGTAGAGCGCGTGCTGCGGGTGCCCGGGCTGGTTGAGCAGCGGCTTGGCTGCTTGCTCCTGCGCATGCAGCCTGGTCTGCGTCTGCAGCTGCTTCTGGGTGAGCGGGCCGGCTTCGCCGTCGCGCTGGAGGTGATGGTCGTGCTGGAACGCTTCCAAGGCACCCTTGGTGCCGGGGCCGAACTGCCCGTCCACGCGCAGCGGCTTGCCGTCGGCGCCCTTGTAGCCCAGGTCGTGCAATTGCTTCTGCAGCGCGCTGACGTCCTGGCCCTTGTCGCCTTCCTTCAGCACCGCATGGCCGGCCGGGGCCGCGTGCCTGGGCGGCTGCGCCTCGGACTTGGCGGGCGGCACCGGAATGGGAGCGGCCGGCGCATTGGCCGACTTGGCCGGCACGCCCTTTTCCAGCTCCTGCGCGTACTTGGCGTACTTGTCCATCTGCTGGCCCATGCCCTTGTAGGCCTCGGCCACCGTCATGCTGCCGTCGCCGTACAGGCCCGGGTTGCGCTCGATCACCTTGTGCGAGAGCACGTGGTCCACGCGCTGGTTCGGGTCGGCCTTCAGCGCCTCCAGGAACTTGGTGCCGCCGCCCTGGCCGAGGTTGTGCAGCGCATAGACGTTGGCGTCCGCATCCGGGCCGCCCAGCTTGGCGCCGAGCTGCATGTTCTGCTTGGTGAATTCCGCCAGCATGCCGGCCTGCAGCTTGGAGTTGTTGCGCATCTCCGGCGAATTGATCTGGTCGGCGGTGAGCTTGTCGGCGTTGGGCACGCCGTACTTCTCGCCGTACTTGTGCACCATGCCGACCCAGGTGTCGTCCAGGAACTGGCCGTAGCCATAGGCCGAGGACATCGCCTTGGTGCCGTCGAACTGCGTCACCGTGTTCAGTTCCGCGTGCTTGGCGCCGGCGATGGGGCGCGCATGCGGGTTGTAGCCGGACTCGAAGCCGGCGATCTTGGCCATCAGGCCCGGCTCGATGCCGGCCTTGGCGGCGGCCTCGGCGAGGTCCTGCTTGTTCGCTTCCCAACGTTCGTCGATCTTGGACATGTTCGTTTCCTCCGTGAACAAGGGCGCCCGGGCGGATTACTTGCCCGCGGGCAGCTGGTACGCGTATTTCTTCGGGTCGAAATTCACCGTGATGTCCTCGACCTTGGCCTTCGCCCGGGTCTTGGTCACGGTCAGCGGGAACAGGCCCGGGCCGGCGCGCTCGGCGACCTTCAGCTCGTAGGTCACGTCCTGCGCGCTGGCCTTGGTCTGGGGGATGCGGCTGACGTCGACGAAGCCGCCCTGGCGCGGCATGACGATGCTGTAGTCCGCCACCACCTTGCCCTGGATGGCGCTGCCGCTGACGAACAGCCAGCCGTAGTCGCCCTGGTTGCTCAGCTTGACGAAGCCGGCCTTGTTGCAGCCGCAGTAGCCGTTGCTGCCGAATTCCATGGCGCTGTCCATGGCCACGAAGGTCCACTCGCCCTTGGCGTCGATGCTGACCTGGAACGCGCCCAGCAGGCCGGGATCGGTCTGGCCGTAGCTGTAGCGGTTGTCGTCGTGGATGTCGTACGCATTGGCGGCGTAGACGAACAGCTGCTTGCCCTTGGCCGTGTCGACCAGCTCGGGCTTGCCCGGCTGCATGCAATAGGTGAGGTCGTCGCCCTGCTCGGTGGTGTGGGTAAAGGTCCAGCAGGCGTGCTTGGCGTCGTACTGCTTGCCGTACTGGTCTTCCATGACCGCCTTGACGATGGCGTTGAGGTCCGGCGCGGGGGCGGCACAGGCAGTCTGGCCCAGCAGCAGCACGGACAGGGCGAGTCCTGCCCCGGTGATCTTGTACATCTGACGTCTCCTTCGCATCACGGTCGGCTTCCTGCGAAATCACAGTAGCGGCGGGACTTTAGCCGCTTTGTGCGGGAGCCGGGTGTAAATGCGGTTAACGGTAACGCGAGGATGTGAACCGCTTCATGCCACGGGCAAATTCGGATAATTCAACGCTTGCCAGGCACGATCTGCGAAGGGTTCACCCCCAGCACCCGCCGCACGCAGCGCGCCATGTGGCCCGCATGCGCAAAGCCTGCTTCGGCCGCGATCGCCGTGAGGCTCAGCCGGCCCTCCATCAAGCGCAGCCGCGCGCGCTCGACGCGCCGCTCCATCACGAAACGGTGCGCCGGCAACCCGGTGGCCTGGCGGAACAGCGGCTTGAAGTGGGACAGGCTGTAGCCGGCCACGGCGGCCAGTTCGGGCAGGGTGAGGTCTTCGTCGAGGCGGGCCTCGATGTATTCGACGACGCGGCGCAGGCGCCAGGCGGGCAGGGCGCGCGTCTGGGCCGGGGCTTCCCGGCGCGTCTGCAGCACCAGCAGGCGCGCGGCCAGCGCGGAGGCGAGGCTGTCGGCGAACAGCCGGCCGCCCGGATGCGCGTCGCGTTCCTCCGCCTGCATCATCCAGCCGATGCGTTCGACCTGGGGGTCGCGGATGTGGATGGAAGGCGCGAGGGCTGCGTCATAGGCGCCGGTGCCCATCGCCTCGGCCGTTTCCCGCAGCAATTGGGGTGACAAGCGCAGCAGCAGCGAGGTGGCCGGCGCGGCCAGCGTCCAGCGTGTGCTGGAACCGGCGGGGACGACGCAGAACTGGCCGTGCAGGCGGGTGCCTTCGCGTTCCACGCGGCCGGCGCGGTACGACACCGGCACCGGTACGCCCAGGTGCAGGCACAGCACGTGGCGATGATCGACCGGCGAGTCGAAACGGCCCGACGGCACCGGCGAAGTGAGCACATCCAGCAGCGGCAACGGCCCCGCGGCGGCGGCAGGGGCGGGATAGCAGTCGGGGCGGCCGGTCATGCCCGCCATCGTTCGACGATCCGGGCCGACCGGCATGTGCCGGAAATCATCCCTCCGTGCCCGGCGCCGGCCGTTCGTGCCGGTGCAGCTCCAGCGCAGGCGCCAGCATGGCGGCCGTCCCCGAACGGAGTCCGACCATGCAGCGCCGCCAGTTCCTGCAGTACAGCCTCGCCACCCTGGCCGCCGGCGCGATGGCCGGATGGATCGCTCCGGCGCAGGCCCGCGGCCTGCCGGGAGAAAGCCGCACCGATGCCGCGGCCTTCCGCGCCATGCGCCGCTACGCCGAACTGCCGTTCGGCCGGATCGCCTACGCCGACCGCGGCCGCGGCAAGGCCGCCCTGTTCCTGCACGGCGCCCCGCTCAACAGCTACCAGTGGGGCGGCGCGATCGACCGCCTCGCCGCGCACCGCCGCTGCATCGCACCGGATCTGATGGGCCTGGGTTATTCGGAAGTCCACGAAAACCAGGCGCTGGGCGCCGCGGATCAGGTGGCCATGCTCGCCGCGCTGCTGGACAAGCTCTCCATCCGCGGTGTCGACATCGTCGCCAGCGACTGCGGCACCGCCATCGCCCAGCTGTTCCTCGTCCGCTACCCCGAGCGCGTGCGCACCCTGCTGCTCACCAACGGCGACGTGGAAATCGACAGCCCGCCGGCGAAGGTGCAACCCGCCATCGACATGGCGCGCAAGGGCACGCTCGCCGACGCCACCGCTCAATGGCTGACCGACCGCAGCCTCGCCCGCGCCACCTTCGGCGCCAGCGTATTCCACGACCCGAGCCGCTTCGCGGACGCAACGATCGACTACTACGTGACGCCGCTGGTGAGCACGCCGCTGCGGCGAAAGCAGTACCACGCGTTTCACCTGGCGCTGGAGCCGAATCCGCTGGCGGGGATCGAGGCGAAGCTCCAGCGCAGCCAGGTGCCGGTGCGGATGGTGTGGGGGGCGAGCGACGATATTTTTGCGATGGGGGATGCGGAGTATCTGGATCGGGTGTTTCCGCGCTCGCGTGGGATACGGCGGGTGGCGGAGGGGAAGTTGTTCTTTCAGGAGGAGTATCCGGAGGTCATTGCGGCAGAAGCCATGCACCTCTGGGGTTTGGCCTGATAGCGCGAACTCCACCCAAGCAACGCGGGAAAGTCAGCAAAGCTCAATCGCTCCCGCTGCGATCATCGATCGCGATCAACGTGTGGTAACGACGAATCAACGAACCATTTGCGACCGTTCTTACCTGAAACTTGGCTCTTGTAGGCGTAAAGAGCAGCTTGTCGAGCTCATGCTGCATGCCGGCCTTTTCGAGCAGGCGCGCAGGCCCCGGGTCCATCCTTCCTGTCAATTTTTCACCCGCCACTGGGGCGAATTCGAATGACTTGCTGGTAAAGCCAACGATCTGACCTTCGATCCACCCCGTCTGCTCCTGGGCTATGCGCGTCAGATCGGCCCGGGATCGCGCCCTGCTTATTTCAGCGTGCGATACCTCCCGGTCTCGACTGCCTTCCACGATCCTGAAGGTCGCCCCGCCTTCATCCAGCACGGAAAAGAACTCTTTAAGACAAGCGACCACGCGATCATCGAACTGCTCGATCGTATCTGCCCATTCGTCTCCATCTCCTCCCAGCCTGGAGATGGCATCGGAGATCTGCTCTATGGCGACCGCCAGCTCAGTCTCAACCATCTGACTTTGCTCCGGTGCCTCCTCAAGTACAAAACCCACAGAACCTCGCGCCACGTCGGTAATCATCAGTCGCGCCTCGCCTTGCACCGGAACGGGACCCCGCGAGCCAAGATCGCCGGCTTCCATACGCGCGAACTGACGAGATACGAGCTTCTGGAAGCTATCCATGGCCTTGCTGGCGAATTCCGCATCCACGCCACGTGAACCGATTACCGGTCGGCCACCAAAAAAGACTGCAACTTTCGCCAGCTTATCCGTGGCCCCTGCCAGCTCCGCGAGCTCCTGCTCCAAGGCATCGATCTTCTTCTGGAACTGCAACATTCCAACCGGGTCGCCAGCTTTTTCCGCGCCGGCCAGCATGGTGCGGGCCGCGCCAAGATCGGCGCGCAAGCCTTGAAGCCTCAGCTGCTTAATCATGGCCAGCCTCCGCGGTTTCGACCGACAGATCTTTTCCCAAGTCGATCTGAAGCAAGCCTTTCCACAGGAATGTTTCTCGCTGATGCGAAAAGAGCCCTGACCAATACGCTGTTTGCATCACCAGCCAGTTCGGAGCCACGCCGAGCTCCACCATGTACGCATCACACTGGTATATGCGCTTGCTCTCCTCAGGATCGAAGAGGTCCTGGCGCTCGTTGATCAGAGCGATCCATGCATCGATGCCCATATCCCTTGGTCGCCAACAGAAAGTGACGACGTCAACGCCCTCCGGTGGACGCTGGCGGGTGAGCTCGGCCGCCTCTACAAAACTTGATCCACTGGAACCCCTCGACTAGCCCCACGGTGCGTAAAGCCGAACGATAGCGGAGCAGTCCTTCGAAGATCTTCCGCCTCTCATCGCTTGTCACGAATTGGCGGCTGATGATGGCGAGATCGGTCGCGTAAGGCGACCTGCCGTCCGTGCTGTGCGCTTCTCCCACAAAGGGCGGAAGGACGCCGGAATGATTGAAAGATGGGATCACCTGCTCCCCCTTGGCCTGCCCTGGCCCCTCTTGCCGTCACATTGCCCCGGCTCACCGGTGCCCGACAAGGCTTTGCGCTCAGATTCAGAGTCTTTCGCATGTCGATTCCTCCGCCCTTCGTTCGTCGCCTGGATGGAACGCACCCTCGACAGGTTGCGCCGCCACTATTCCAACTTACCCAGGAGAGAAATCCATGCGCTTCCTTACCCTCATCCGCATCAACGAAAACTCCGGCCAGGCCCCCGACGAGCGCCTGATGACCGAGATGGGCAAGCTGATCGAGGAAATGAAAGAAGCCGGCGTGCTGATCGACACCGCCGGGCTCGCGCCGACCAAGGACGGCAAGCGGCTGCGGCTGTCGAAAGGCCGCATCAAGTCCACGGACGGCCCGTTTACCGAGACCAAGGAAGTGATCGGCGGCTATTTCATGCTCAAGGCCGCAAGCACGGAAGAAGCCGCTGGCTGGATCGAGCGCTTTCTGCAGGCGCATGGCGACCAGTGGGAAGTGGAGTGCGAGGTGCGGCCGCTGGATCCGCATTTCTCCGATCTCTGAGCGTACGGCGGAACACGGGCACGGCGCAGATTCGCCGCGCCCGTCTTTCCTTGCCTTA
Organism: Dyella sp. SG609; assembly: GCF_012275375.1. GTDB lineage: Bacteria > Pseudomonadota > Gammaproteobacteria > Xanthomonadales > Rhodanobacteraceae > Dyella_D > Dyella_D marensis. Next base: position 83,397 of record NZ_JAAZQJ010000013.1, read on the forward strand.
ATAATGGGAATATTTGCAATTCACCTCGCCCTCTACAGGGCTCGACGCGACTCCATCGCGATCAATCAACGTGAGCCGATACTTCCGCACGCCGGGAACGCCAGGACAACGCAAGCCGTAGTAGATCATCGGGGAAGGCTCGATGTCCCTGGAGTCCTGTTGGCTCATGCATTCCGCAGCCGACGGATTGCAGCCAATCTCCTCGAAATTGAAAATGACCGGAGGCCTGGGAGATCCCTTGTAGCTGAAGATCATCGTCGCGTTGCTATGGATGTACCCGCTCCCTTGGCCTACCTCCGTAACGACGAAAGGCTCGCACCCTTCGCCGTCCATATATAGTTGGACACCCTTGGTCAGTCCGCTCACCGCCGCCCTCTTGAAATTCTCGTCGAGTAACGCGGCGGCATCCTTCTCGTTGGAATGGAAGGCCAGTTCTACCAGGGCAGATGGCATAGCGGCCAGACGGTTCTCACCATAGTCACCGTCATTCCTGGACTCATCGTCTATTTGAAAATCTTTGTACTTGGGCTGGGCTCGGATGACCTCCTTCAGGCCGCACAGAAGGCTATCCGCCAATTTTTTGCTTTCCGGCGAATCTTTGTAGTGATAGGCCCGCGCACCTCTCACCTTGCCGGATGGTTCGGCATTTGTATGTAGATGCACTAGCGCGTCCGCCCCTATGTGGTTGGCGAACAACGGACGACTTCTGATGTCTTCCAGGCGCTCGCGGCCCTTCGTCTTGTCTTCCGGCAACGAATGCCATATCTCTGGGTTCTCTGGATACTCCCAGGCCAAGTAGTACCGGGCAGAAATATAGCTCCAGGGCTTCCTTGTCTCGGCGTGAGTAAGGTCCCAGTCAAGCCGCGTCAACCTTGGCGTAAGCATCCCGGGTCGCTGACTCATCTCTTCCTTGAGAAGCCGCGCATACTCCATGGTGATGACATCTTCCTGCACGCCATGCTGTTCAGTGCGCTGAAATACCCAGGAGTAGCTGTCCTTCTGCCCATAGAGCCTGTAATGACCATGCCCCGGCGACAACACCACCCGTGGCCAGCTACGCATCCTCGCCCTTTGCCTTGGCGGCGGAGGCCGCTCCTCCGGATGGTAGAAATACATGTCCTTGCCATCGAACAGAAAGCTGATTCCATGGTGGGTGACCTGGTCGGCCAGCTCCAGATCGAAAGTGTTGATCAGCAAGCTCTCCAGGTCTTCCATGTCCGGCGTGTTCGATAGCTTGCCAAGGCCTGGACCCAAGTCAATCAGCACCCTTCCTCCATCGTCGAATCGCACGTCCACACGGATCGGACCTGGCCGTTCATCGAACCATATGCGCTGATTGGCCACTTCATGGAGCCGGCGGGATAACCGCACCTCCATCTGCCGCTTCGCTTCCGTAGCCACCAGTTCGATCGGCATGCTCTTTCCTGAGCGTACGCCTGAATGCGGTGCGGACTGTGCGTGTGCCGAGGACGCCGCGATCAGCCAGATCAACATCAGAGCGCAACGGCGCGTGACATGTTCGAGAGCGGACTTGCGCAACCGCTGCATGGGCACTTCTCTGATGTGAGTTGCGGCCCATCGTAGAAATGCATCGTGCTCTCGACCATCAGAGGAATCTGCTTTAACGAAGAATCCGATTATTTACTGCACGGAAACGAGTTATCTCCTAAGACTCGTCTAAGGAGACACGTCTGGCGGCGCATCCAAGCTGCCTTTGAAGGACAATGCCAAGCGGGATATTCCACCATTCAAGGATGAAACCCATGAAGCGATTCGCCACACTCCTGCTGTCCGCTTTCATCTTCTCCACGCAGGCCAGCCCCATCGCCCAGCCCATCACCGCTGCACAGCTGCCCGCCGGCATCACCTTCAAAGGCAACTTCAAGCAAGCCCTCCGCTGGACCGACGCCGAAGGCGACAACCTCGTCGTGGTCAGCATGCACAGCGACGACAACAGCGAATACGGCTACAACGACGACCTCTACGCCGTGCGCTACACCCTCGCCGGCGGCAAGGCGCAGTTGCGCTGGAGTCTGCACGACTACGTGCACGACTGCGGCGTCGACCACCAGGCCACTTTTTTCCGCGGCGCGGCGCTGCAGGTCACCGACCTCGATGGCAACGGCACGGCGGAAGTGTGGATGGCGTATCGCCTGATGTGCCGCGGCGATATTTCTTCGGACACAATGAAGGTGATCGCCTACCAGGGTGCGCAGAAGTACGCGATGCGCGGCGAAACCAGGGATGCCGGCGGCCAGGGCGGCAGTTACGTTTTTGATACAGCCTTCCTGGAAGCGCCCAGGCCCTTGCGCGAATTCGCACGCAAGTTATGGGCCGCGCACGTGGCGGATGCGCCGGACGGCGAGTAAAGCGTCTCGGCCGTTTGGCTACTACAAAGCCCTGTTCGCGCTTGCTGTAATCGCCGGTCTCCACACCCGGCGGAGGACTGTGCGATGCGCTTGAAAGCACCGATGCGTTGCGTCGAAGGGAATTACCGGCCCTGGCCAGAGGATTTCGATCCGACCAAGATCGAATACGACGCGGCGGTGGCGCACGCGCTGCTCGAAGCGATGGATCGCGGATGGGATTCCGGACTCAGCATCGATGCGCGGATGATCATCGAGGCTTATCGCAAGGCCTTGATCAACCGGGCGAATGACTTGATGTGGAAGTGGGGATATCCGTAGCGCGGCCAAGAAAACAAACGGTTGGTTTTCCTCTCGCTCCTGCCTTCCGTGGAAAGGGGGCAGCGCGGAAAACCGGCCGGCCTTCAGTCGCGCTGCGGGCGGGACAGCACGTCCACCCATACGGCGAGCACCAGGATGGCGCCCTTCACGATGTACTGCCAATACGTTTCCGCATCCATCATCGACATGCCGTTGTCGAGGCTGGCCATCACCAGCGCGCCGATCAGCGCGCCATGCACGGTACCGGCGCCGCCGCGCATCGAGGCGCCGCCGATAAAACAGGCCGCGATCGCGTCGAGCTCGCCATTGGTGCCCGCCGACGGCGAGCCTGCCGCCAGCCGCGCGGTATTGACGATGCCGGCGAACGCGCACATCACGCCCATGACGCCGAACACCACCAGCTTCACCCGCGCCACGTTCACGCCGGACAGCCGCGTGGCTTCCAGGTTGCCGCCCACCGCATAGATATGCCGGCCCAGCACGGTCTGCGCGCCGAGGTAGGAGAACAGCGCCAGCAGCGCCACCAGGATCAGCACCGGCAGCGGAATGCCGCCGTAGCTGTTGAGGGTGGCCACGAACACCGCCAGCGCGATGCCGATCGCCAGCACTTTCAGCACGTCCGCCCACCACGGCAGCTGGCGGATCTGCAGCTGCGCGCGGCGGCGCCGGCGCAGCAGCGCAAGCACCGCCACCACCGCGAAGATCGCCACGCCCAGCACGCTGGACAGCAGCGGCGACACATAGCCCTGGCCGAGATAGACCAGGTCGGCCGGCACCGGCGCGATGGTCGCGCTATGCGTCGTGCCCAGCAGCACGCCGCGGAAGGCCAGCATGCCGCCCAGGCCGACGATGAACGAGGGCACGCGCAGATGCGTCACCCAGAAGCCGTTGAACAGGCCGATCAGCAGGCCCAGCAGCAGCACCGCCACGATCGCCGCCGGCGTGGACCAGCCCTGGTTGACCGTCAGCACCGCCACCACGCCGCCGAGCAATCCCAGCAACGAACCCACTGAAAGGTCGATTTCGCCGGCGATGATCACGAACACCATGCCGCAGGCGAGCATGCCGGTGATCGCCATCTGCCGGAACAGGTTGGACACATTGCGCGCGGTGATGAAGTCGCCGCCGGTGGCCACGTGGAAGAAGATCCAGATCGCCGCCACCGCCAGCAGCAGGGCCAGGATCTTGTAGCGCGCGAACAGTTGCTGGATGGACTGGGCTTGCATGCGGATTCCGTGTCTTTGAGTCAGGCCGCGCGCGCGGACGCATCGGGGTCGATCGCCGCGGCCAGCACCTGTTCCTGGGTCAGGCCCTGGTTGGGGAAGTCGCCGCGCAGGCGGCCTTCGCCCATTACCAGCACGCGGTCGGCCATGCCGAGCACTTCCGGCATTTCCGAGGAAACCAGGAGGATGGCCACGCCCTGCGCGGCCAGTTCGAAAATCAGCCGGTAGATCTCGGCCTTGGCGCCCACGTCCACGCCGCGCGTGGGTTCGTCCAGGATCAGCACTTTCGGCCGCGCCAGCAGCATCTTGGCCAGCACGGCCTTCTGCTGGTTGCCGCCGGAAAGCCGTGCGATGGGCAGGGCCGGGCTGGCGGTCTTGACGCGGCGTTGCGCGATCTGCGCTTCGACCGTATGCAGTTCGCGCTGGCGGTCGATATGGCCGGCGTGCGCGTAGTGCTCCAGCGTGGCCAGCGTGATGTTGTCGCCTACGCCCAGCAGCGGCACGATGCCGTGGCGCTTGCGGTCCTCCGGCACCATGCCCAGACCGGCGCGGATGGCATCGGCCGGCGAGCGGATCTTCAGCGGGCGGCCTTCGAGAAACAGCTCGACCGAGCTCTTGCCCGCGTACGCGCCGAAGATGGCGCTCACGAGCTCCGTGCGGCCCGCGCCGACCAGGCCGGCGATGCCGAGAATCTCGCCGCGGCGCAGCTGGATCGACACGTCGTCCACGCGCTTGCGCTGCGGATTGACCGGGTCCAGGCAGGTGGCGTGGCGCGCTTCGAAAATTACTTCGCCGATGGCGTGCTCCACGCGCGGATACAGATTCTCCAGCTTGCGGCCCACCATCAGCGCGATCAGCGTGTCGACGCTGAGCTCGTGCATCGGCTGCGTGGCAATGTGGCGGCCGTCGCGGATCACGCAGACGGTGTCGCACACGCGTTCCACCTCGTCGAGCTTGTGCGAGATATAGATGCAGGCCACGCCGCGGCGCTTGAGGTCCTCGACGATGCGCAGCAGCACCTCGGTCTCGCTGGAGGTCAGCGACGAGGTGGGCTCGTCCAGGATCAGCAGCTTGGCCTGCTTGGCCAGCGCCTTGGCGATCTCGAACAGCTGCTGGTGGCCGCCGCCGTAGTGCATGGCCGGCAGCGCCACGTTGACGTCGTGCAGGCCCAGCTCCCGCAAAAGCGCATCGGCCCTGGCATACATGGCGTCGTAGTCCATGCGGCCGCCGGGACGGGTGAGCTCGTGGCCGAGGAAGATGTTCTCGGCCACCGACAGCTGCGGCACCAGCATCAGCTCCTGGTGGATGATCACGATGCCGGCGCGCTCGCTGTCGCGCACCGAACGCGCGCGCAGCGGCTGGCCCTGCCACCGGATCTCGCCGTCCCAGCTGCCGTGCGGATAGACGCCGGACAGCACCTTCATCAGGGTGGACTTGCCGGCGCCGTTCTCGCCGCACAGCCCCAGGCATTCGCCCGCGCGCAAGGCCAGATCGATGCCGTCCAGCGCCTTGACCCCGCCGAAGGACTTGGCGATGCCGCGCATCTCGAACAGGCAGGACTCCGCGGCCATCGCGCTTACTTCGCGCCGTAGATCTGGTCGTGGGTGTAGAAGCCGTCCTTGATCACGGTGTCGTCCACCTTGTCGCGGGTCAGCAGGATCGGCTGCAGCAGCACGGCGTCCACGTCCTTCTTGCCGTTGTTGATCTTGCTGGTGTACGCGGGCTGCTCGCCCTTGGCCAGCTTCATCGCCAGCTCCGCCGCGGTGCCGGCGATGCTCTTCAGCGGCTTGTAGACGGTCATCGTCTGGGTGCCGTCGATCACGCGGCGCACGGCGGCGAGGTCCGCATCCTGGCCGGACACGGCGACCTTGCCGGCCAGCTGCTGCGCGGCCAGCGCCTGGATCGCGCCGCCGGCGATGGAATCGGCGGAGGCGACGATGCCCTGGATGTCGTTGTGGTTGGCGGTAAGCGCGTCTTCGATGATGCGCAACGCCTTGGACGCATCCCACTCCGGCGTCCACTGCTGGCCGACGACCTTGACATCGCCGCGGTCGATGGCCGGCTGCAGCACCTTCAGCTGGCCCTCGCGCAGGATCTTGGAGTTGTTGTCGGTCGGCGAGCCGCCGAGCAGGAAATAGTTGCCTTTGGGCACCGCGTCGAGCACGCCCTGCGCCTGCAGTTCGCCGACTTTCTCGTTGTCGAAGGAGACGTAGGCGTCGACGTCGGCGCCGAGGATCAGGCGGTCGTAAGCGATCACCTTGATGCCGTTGCGCTTGGCGTCGGCGATCACGTTGTCCAGCACCTTGGAGTTCATCGGCACGATCACCAGCACGTCCACGCCGCGCGAGATCAGGTTCTCCAGCTGCTGCACCTGGCGCTGCTCGTTGCCGTCGGCGGACTGCACGTAGACCTTGGCGCCGAGCTTCTCGGCCGCGGCCACGAAGTAGTCGCGGTCGCGCGTCCAGCGCTCCAGGCGCAGGTCGTCGATGGAAAAGCCGATCTTCGGCTGGTCCGAAGCCTTGCCGCTGCAGGCGGTGAGCACGGCGGCGGCCAGGGCGACCGAGACCAGGGCCAGCATGGCCCGCACGAACAGACGCTTCATGGAATTCTCCCTCGAATGGATAGCCGGGCCGCTCACGTTGCCGCCGCCGCGCGCAGCTGCGCGTAGGTGCGGCGGAACAGCGGCTGCCGGCGTTCGCGATAGTAGGCATGTCGGCCGGCGTCGGGCAGGTGCACCGCGACGAGCGGTGGCATGGCGCACACTTCCTCGATGCGCGCGCCCGGTTCGGCGGCCAGATGCGCCAGGCGCGCCGCGCCTAGCGCGGCGCCGACGTCGCCGCCGGCGCGCAGTTCCAGCGGACGGCCGGCGATGTCGGCCAGCATCTGCAGCCAGTAGGCGCTGCGCGTGCCGCCGCCGATCACCGCCACGCTGTCGGCGCGCAGGCCGGCCGCGTCGACCGCTTCGATACCGTCGAGCAGCCCCAGGCCCACGCCTTCGAGCGTGGCGTTGGCCAGGTCCGCGCGCGTGGTGTCGGTGCGCAGGCCGGTGAACGAGCCGGTGGCATGCACGTCGTTGTGCGGCGTGCGCTCGCCGCTGAGATACGGCAGGAACACGGGGCCGTCGTCGCGCCACGGCGTGGCCTGCGCTTCGGCCAGCATCGCGCCGACCTCGGCATGGCCGGTGAGGCGCGCGGTGTAGTCCAGGCAGCTGGCGGCGTTGAGCATCACCGACATCAGGTGCCAGGTGTACGGCAGGGCGTGGCAGAAGCTGTGCACGGCCTGCTCGGGCCGCGCCAGGAAGCCGTCGGACACGGCGAAGTACACGCCGGATGTGCCCAGCGACAGCATCGCCTGGCCATGCCGCACGATCCCCGCGCCCACCGCGCCAGCCGCGTTGTCGCCGCCGCCGGCCGCCACCGGCACGCGCTCCATGCCCCAGCGCCGGGCCAGTTCCAGGCGCAGGCGGCCGGCCGGTTCGCTGCCTTCGTGCACGCGCGGCATGTGCTCGCGGGTGAGGCCGCAGGCGGCCAGCATCGGCGCGCTCCACTGGCGCTTGCCCACGTCCAGCCACAAGGTGCCGGCGGCGTCGGAGGCATCGGTGGCGTATTCGCCGGTGAGGCACAGCCGCAGGTAGTCCTTCGGCAGCAGCACCTTCGCCACCGCGTCGAACGCGGCCGGCTCGTGCTCGCGCAGCCAGGCCAGCTTGGGCGCGGTGAAGCCGGGCATGGCCAGGTTGCCGGTGATGGCGTGGAAGTCCGGCAGCGTTTCCATCCAGCGGCATTGCGCATCGCTGCGGCCGTCGTTCCACAGGATGGCGGGGCGCAGCACGCGGTCGCTGCGGTCCAGCAGGGTGGCGCCGTGCATCTGGCCGCTGAGGCCGATGGCGGCGACGCGGCTGGCGGGGATCCCGTCGCGCGCGGCGGCCTGCAGCAGTTCGTCGATGGCGGCCACGGAAGCGCGCCACCAGTCCGCCGGGTCCTGCTCGGACCAGCGCGGCTGCGGATGCGCGACGGTGAGCGGCTGCGAGGCCGTGGCGCGCACCGCGCCGGCCGCGTCGACCAGCACGGCCTTGACCGCGGAGGTACCCAGGTCCAGCCCGAGGAACATCGGGTTCAACCGTAGATGTAGCGGTTGACCAGGTTCTCCAGCCATTCCTGCTGGCCGGAGACGTGGGCGGGACGGAAATCGTGCTTCGCCGCTTCGTCCGCCAGGCCCTGCAAGGTGTAGCCGCCGTCCAGGATCCGCCGGCCCAGCTCACCGTCCCAGCCGGCGTAGCGCTGCGCCTTGAAGGCGGCCAGGCGGTCGTCCTCGATCATCTTCGCCGCGCGCTCCAGCGCCAGGGCCAGCGCGTCGATCGCGCCGACATGGCCGTGGAACAGGTCGGCCGCGTCCACGCTCTGGCGGCGCACCTTGGTATCGAAATTGAAGCCGCCGGTGCTGAAGCCGCCGGCGCGCAGGATCTCGTACATCACCAGGGTCAGTTCTTCCACGCTGTTAGGGAACTGGTCGGTGTCCCAGCCGTTCTGCGCGTCGCCGCGGTTGGCGTCGATGCTGCCGAACACGCCGAGCGAGATCGCCGTGGCCACTTCGTGGTGGAAGGAATGCCCGGCCAGCGTGGCGTGATTGGCTTCCAGGTTGACCTTGACCTCCTGCTCCAGCCCGAACTCCTTGAGGAAGCCGTAGACGGTGGCGGTGTCGTAGTCGTACTGGTGCTTGGTCGGTTCCTGCGGCTTGGGTTCGATCAGGATGGTGCCCTGGAAGCCGAGCTTGTGCTTGTGCTCCACCACCATCTGGAAGAAACGCCCCAGCTGCGCGCGCTCGCGGCGCAGGTCGGTGTTGAGCAGGGTGTCGTAGCCTTCGCGGCCGCCCCACAGCACGTAGTTGGCGCCGCCCAGGCGGTGCGTCGCGCCCATGGCGTGGAACACCTGGCTGGCGGCGTAGGCGAACACTTCCGGCTGCGGGCTGCTGGCCGCGCCCGCGGCATAGCGCGGATGGCTGAACAGGTTGGCGGTGCCCCACAGCAGCTTCACGCCGGTCTGCGCCTGCTTGGCTTCCAGCACGTCGACCATGCTGGCGAAATTGCGCGCGTACTCGGCCAGGCTGGCGCCTTCCGGCGCGACGTCGGTGTCGTGGAAGGTATAGAACGGCGCGCCCAGGCGCTGGAAGAAATCGAAGGCCGCGTCCGCCTTGGCATGCGCCTGCGCCATCAGGTCGCCGGCCTGCTGCCACGGCCGCTGGAAGGTGCCGGCGCCGAACATGTCCATGCCCGGCCACACGAAGCTGTGCCAGTAGCACACGGCCAGGCGCAGGTGCTCGTCCATGCGCTTGCCCAGGATGATGCGCGACGGATCGTAATGGCGGAACGCGAGCGGATCGTCCGTCTTAGCGCCGGCGTAACGAATCGGCGCCACGTGCTCGAAGTAACTCATCGAAAACCTCCCATGCGAGCCGCCCGGGGGATTCAGGGTCGGCTGCGGATGCTCCGGATGCTGCAATCGGCGTCAGCCAGGCGCAATTGCGAAATCCATCACCCTGGCATTCATTTTCCCTGTCGCGTTGCGACATGCGGGCGCAGGAGCGAACTGGTAGCGTCCCGGATCCACGGCAGGTGCCGTCGGTTACTGTCACTGGTACGCCCATGTCGCCCCATCGCATCGCCCTGCTGTTCAATGCCAACAAGGTCTACGACCGGCAGGTGATCGCCGGCATCGGCCAATACCTGAAATCCACCCGCGTGGTGTGGGATCTGTTCCTGGAAGAGGATTTCCGCTGCCGCACGCTGGGCATCCAGCACTGGCGCGGCGACGGCATCATCGCCGACTTCGACGACCCCACGGTGGAAGAAGCGCTGGCGCACCTGAGCATTCCGGTGGTGGCCATCGGCGGCTCCTATGCCGACGACAGCCGCTATCCGGCCAATATTCCCTACGTGGCCACCGACAACGCCAAGCTGGTGCGCGTGGCCTACGACCATCTGATCGAGCAGGGCCTGCAGCGCTTCGCCTTCTACGGCCTGCCGCCGTCGCCCGGCAACCGCTGGGCGCAGGAGCGCGAGGACGCCTTCCTGCGCATGATCGCCGCCGACGGCCTGGAAGGCAGCGTCTACCGCGGTTCGCCCACCAGCGCGGGCGGCTGGGGCCGTTCGCAGGAAGACATGGTGGCCTGGGTGCGCTCGCTGCCCAAGCCGATCGGCGTGGTGGCGGTGACCGACGCCCGCGCCCGCCAGCTGCTGCAGGCCTGCGTGGTGGCGGATGTGCCGATTCCGGAACAGATCGCCGTGGTGGGCATCGACAACGACCCGATGGCGCAGCTGCTCAGCCGCATTCCGCTGACCTCGGTGATCCAGGGCGCGGAAGAAATGGGCCGCATGGCGGCGCAGGTGCTGCACCAGATGCTGCACGGCGGCGACTGCTCCAGCACGCGCGTGCTGGTACCGCCGGTGGGCCTGAGCGTGCAGGCCAGCAGCCAGCACGAGCCTTTGCGCAGCCCGTACGTGATGCGGGCGAAGCATTACATCCGGCAGTACGCCTGCCTCGGCATCAAGACCGAGCAGGTGGCGGATTACGTCGGGATTTCGCGCACCCTGCTGGAAGAGCATTTCAAGCGCGAGCTGAAGCAGACGGTGCACCAGGCGATCCTGGAGCACAAGCTGGAGATGGCGCGGTCGATGCTGGTGGACAACTCGATTCCGCTGGCGGACGTGGCCGTACGCTGCGGGTTTACCTCGCTGCAGTACATGTATGCGGTGTTTCGGCGGGAGTTCAATTGCACGCCGAGGCAGTTTTTGGGGGCTGCGCGGGCATAGCGGCGTAGGTTGGGGTGAGCCTGCGGCTCACCCCAACCTACGCGTCGTTACAGTTTTATCGACTGTTCCGCGCCGTTGTATTCGACGCTCACGTCACCCGACGCATCGACCCCATCCGCATTCGCCTTATCCCCACGAATCACCCGAACCACGAACTGCCGTTTCGCCGGCGCCCCGCTGCCGTCCCCCTCGCGCTTGCCGATCGTCAGCGTCTTCGCCTTGTCGTCATAGCTGAGCGGAATACGCGAGTAGCGCCCCTGCTCGTAGCCGTACGTGGTCCCTTCATCCTCGTACAGCGAGAACCGGCCATCGGCACCGGCATAGACCAGCAGGGTCACCGGCGCATCCGGCTGCTCGCCCGTGTACTGGATCTGCGGCCCCGTCGGCACGATCGCCCCGGCGCGCACGAACAGCGGCATCCGCGCCAGCGGCGCGTCGGCCTGCAGGGTTGCGCCGCCCTCGTGGTACTTGCCGGTATGGAACTCGTACCAGCTCGTGCCGGCAGGCAGATAGACCTCGCGCGAGGTGGCTTTGTACTCGGTCACCGGCGCCACCAGGAAGGCGGGGCCGAACAGGTACTCGTCGTCGATGCCGCGCACCTTCGCATCGCCCGGGAAATCCATCACCAGCCCGCGCATGATGGTGCCGTCCTTCCAATACGTATCGCCGGCCAAGGTGTAGACATACGGCATCAGGCGATAACGCAGGCGGTCGTAATAGGCCAGGGCCTCGTACATCGGCGAACCGGGCGCAGCGAGGTTATAGATCTCGCGGTACGGAAACTGCCCATGCGAGCGGAACAGCGGGCTGAACGCGCCGAACTGGAACCAGCGCAGGTTGAGCTCGCGCCATTCGTCCAGATCCGCCGCGCCGGGCTTCTCGTAACGCGGCTCCAGCGCGAAGCCGCCGATATCGGTCGTCCAGTTCGGGATGCCGGCCAGCGAGAAATTGACGCCCGCGGAAATCTGGTCGTGCAGATTGCTCCAGCGCGAGGCCACGTCGCCGCTCCACGTCGCTGCCGCATTGCGCTGCTGGCCGGCGAAGGAGGAGCGGGTGAGGATGAAGGCGCGGCGATCGCCATGGTCGCGCCGCCAGCCGTCGTACACGCCGGTGGAATGCAGCAGCGGATACGAGTTGAAGAACGCCGCGCCCGGACCCAGCGCCGTCGGCCCCATGCGCAGCTTGCGCTCGGCGATATCCAGATTGGAATGCGTATCCGGCTCCGATGCATCCAGCCACCACGCATCGATGCCGATCGCGCCGAGCTTCTGCTGGATTTGCCGCCAGTAGATGCGGCGCGCCTCTTCGGCGTACGGATCGTAGAAGGCATTGAGATAGCCCTTGCCGATCCAGTCGACCTCGCCCTTTTCCACGTTGCGGCGATAGATATAGCCCTTGGCGTCGAGCTCCTGGTAGTTCTTCGTCGCCGGATAGAACTTCGGCCACACCGAAATCATCAGCTGCACATGCATGGCATGCAGCTGGTCGACCAGGCCCTTCGCATCCGGGAAGCGCGCGGTGTCGAAATCGTGCGAACCCCAGGCGTCCTCCGGCCAGTAGCTCCAGTCTTCCACCACGTTGTCCAGCGGCAGGCCCAGTTCGCGGTAGCGCTTGGCGGTATCGAGGATCTCCGCTTGCGTCTTGTAGCGCTCGCGGCTCTGCCAGAAACCGTAAGCCCAGCGCGGCAGCATGGTGGCCTTGCCGGTGATCTGGCGGTAGCCGGCGATCACCTGGTCGAGGTTGTCGCCCGCCACGAAGTAATAGTCCACCGCATGGCCGGCTTCGGAGAACAGCGACAGCTCGTTCTGCTCGTCGCCGGGCAGCGGATCGAGATGCAGCAGGGTGAGATAGCCCTCGTTCGGCAACCATTCGATGCGCAGCTGGTGCCGGCTGCCCGCGTCCATCGGCAAGCGCAGGTTGTGGTACCAGGGGTTCCAGTTCTGCCGCCAGTCGTCATAGACCAGCTTGCCGTCCAGCCAGACCTTGGCGTAGCTGCTGGCATACAGCCGCAGCTTGTGCACGCCGGAAACGGAAGGCTCGATGCTGCCTTCCCACACCACCTTGCCGGTGGTCCTGGCCGGCGATCCGGAGGGCCACCGGGCGAGATCCTTGATGTACTGGTAATCCGGCTGCTGCTCGACACGCTTGAGCTTCAGCGTGCCGCCCGCGTCGTAGTAGCTGGCGGTGAGGCCGCCGGCTTTGCCTTCGGCGTCGTAGAGCTTCAGTGACCGGCTGAGCGGCTGGTATTCGCGCGCATCGCCGAAGCGGGTGATCGAGTTGTTGTCCCACAGCAGGCCGTAGTTGCGCGAGGACACCACGAACGGAATGCCCACGTCCATATTGTGCTGCGCCAGCTCCACGTCCTCGCCTTTGTAGTTCATCTGGCGATTCTGGTGCTGGCCCAGGCCGTAGAAGGCTTCGTCGGCGGGCGAATCGAAGCGCTGGCGCACGGCGTAGTACGGCTTGCCTTCGATCGTTTCCGGCTGGAACGAGCGTCCGTCGGCCCGTTCCGCCAGCAGTGGCTTGCCGCTGGCATCCAGGAAGCGGACGGCGCCATCGTGCAATGACACCTGGGCCGAAAGGCGCGCGGTCTTCAGCGTCACCGCATCGGCGCTTTCGTGCACGGTGAAACGCGCATCCCCGCCGGTCTTCACCGCCATCAGGCTGGCCGGCAGATCGAACTTGCCGTCGGGCACGGCGGTGACGTGCACGATGCGCTCGTCCACCGCCTGCAGGCGCACCTGCTGTGCGGAATGGTCCAGATGGACGATCACGCCGTCGGCGAGTTTCTCGGCGTGGCCGGCCTGGACCGGCGCGGCATGCGCCGCGGCGTTCTGCTCCGGCGCCTTGCCGCAACCGGCGACCACGGCCAGCGCCAGCGCGCACAACGGCAGCCACGGGCGGCTGGCGATCGGGGACATGCGCATCTCGTTCCTTCAGTACGTGGCCAGCCGCACACGCAGTACACGCGGCTCGCCGATGACGTTCAGACCCCAGTCGGTCTGGTCGCCGTTCCACAGCCGGCGGAAGATCCAGCGGCCGTGGTCGTAGTGGCCTTCCTCGACGCGGTCGAGCAGGAAATCCAGCTTGCGCCCGCGCGCCGGCTGGAAGTTCACGCGGACGTCGCGGGCGACGAGCAGGTATTCGTTCGGCGCCAACTGCGCGATCAGCGCGCCGCCGGAGCGGTCGGGATTGCCCTTGGGCGGCTCGGTGCCGAACTGCAGCTGCCCATAGCCCAGATGCACCTGCCAGTCGCCCAGGTCCAGCGTCTGTTCGTGGGTGTCGTCCGGCTCGGAAGCACCCCATAGCTTGCCGGCATACGCCGCCGCGGCCAGTTCGCCCGCCATCGGCGCCAGCACGCCATAGTTGGCGGCGAAGGTCCCGATCGTTTCGTCGTCCAGCTTGCGCGCGCCCAGCGGATAGTTGGAGTAGCCGGTGAAATCCATGCCGAACGGCGACCAGCCGATGGCCCCGGCGCCGAGCGCCGCATAGACATAGCGCGCGTAGACCTTGTCATTGCCGGTTTCGGCCACGAACAGCGGATTGTCCTTGCGCGCGTAGCGCTCCAGATAAGCGGCGTAATGCGCGTAGTCCGGCCGGTAGATATCCGGCGCCAGCACGTCCAGCGCGGGTGCGGCGGCTTTCCACACGTGCAGCACGTTGTCGGTGGGCCCGCCGCTTTCATAGGCACCGGGCGGCCCGGGATTGAACGGATCGCGCAAAGCGGCATTGGCGTACATCGGCAGCGGATACACCGCCTTGCCCGCAGCGGCGACCTGGCCGATGAAATGCGCGACGTGCCAGGCGTGGAAGAACTCCGCCGCATCGTTGCCGAACACCTGGCTCCAGCTGCCGGCGGACTTGCCGGCCGCATGCAGCAGCGCCTCGGGCACCTGGCCGGCAAAAGCCTGGTCCGCCATCGGCGAGTGGTCGCGATCGGTGCCGTAGGTGCCGGACTCGTTTTCCACCTGGATCATGATCACGGTGTGCTGCTCGCCGTCGATCTTGCGCAGATGCGTCATCAGCTGGACGAACGCCTTGCGGTCCGCTTCCAGCGTGGCTCCGGCCAGCGGCGACAGCGAATTGAGGCGGCGGCCTTCGCGATTCAGCACGCGCGGAAAGCGGTGTTCATCCAGCTTCACCCACGCTGGCGCATAGCTCGGGCCGTTGTTCTTCCAGGTGGCGAACCACAGCAGGATCAGGCGCACGCGATGCTCGCGGGCCTGGTTGACCAGGGTGTCGAGGAAGGCGAAATCGAACTGGCCTTCCTTCGGCTCGATCTGCTCCCAGGCAATCGGCACCTGCACGGTGTTGGCGTGCAGCTGGTCGATGGCGGGCCATACCTGGTCGAGCACGGCGGGCCAGTTGCTGGAGTTGTTGACCTGGGCGCCGAGGATGAGGAAGGGCTTGCCGTCGACGAGCAAGGCGTGGCGGCCGTGGTCGGTGGCGATGCGGGGGAGTTCGGTGGCGAGCAGCGGGGTGGTGAGCAGAGAAATGAGGAGCAGCAGGAGCTTCAGGGTGTGGCGGCCCTTGGCGCAGCGCTCCGGACGGCCCCTCACCCCAGCCCTCTCCCCGGAGGGGAGAGGGGGTAGTACGGCGATCATGGGTGTACCTCGCTGGCTGGGTCGGCGTAGAAGATGCCGCGTCCGCTGGTAGCGAAGTACAGGCGGCCGAACATCCGCGGATCGCCGACGAGCTGACTGATCCGCCCGTAGCGGTGCTCCGCATCGTCGATGCGCTGCCAGCTCTTGCCGTCGTCCAGCGAGCGGAAGATGCCTTGCGCGCCGTGCAGGCGGCCGGCAAGGAACAGCGTGGGCTTCGGCGAACCCGGCGCCGCCTTGCCGAAGCCGAAGGCATCGACGCCGGTCACGCCGTCGAAGCGCTTGAGCACGCGCCCCGTGTCGTCGCCGCGCAGCCATTCGCCTTCGCGGCTGCCGACGTACAGCACGCCCGCTTCATCCGGAGCGGCCTGCACCCGTGTCTGCGCGCGGCCGCGCGATGCGTCGCCAAGCGCGCCGCCCATCGCGGCGAAGTGCGCACCGCCATCGTGGCTGGCGTACAGCGCACCGCTCATGCGGTCGTAGGCGTAGAAGCGTCGCGCATCGACACGGTCTGCCAGCACCCGCAAATCGCCGTCCAGGCCATCGATCACCGTCCAACGCTTGCCGAAATCCTGCGTGAGATACACATGCTGCGCATGGCGCGGCGCCCATACCACCACGCCGCCATCGGCCGCGATCGCGATGCTTCCCGCGCCCTCGCCTTCGGGCGGCTCGCTCGCGAACGCGCGCCATTGCCTGCCGCCATCCTCCGACCACGCGGCGCGGATCGCCGCACCGAACGGCTTGCGCAGAAAACCGCTGCGCACGATCAATGCCGGCTTCGCCTGCGCGAAGTCGATGCTCTCGCCGTTGGCATAACGCGGCGGCGCGGCAAACTGCAGCTGCGCGGTATCCAGCTCGTCGTGACGGTAGCCATCCAGGTCGCCGATGGCGCTGAGCAGATGCGCGCCTTCGGGCGGGCTGATCAGGCCCAGCGCCACCGTCTCTTCCAGTCCCTCGTCCTGGAACGACCAATGCACCGTGCCGCCCCGCTCCACGTTGCGCATGTCGCGCGAAGCCCAGATGCCATAGCCGGTGACGAACAGCACATGGTCCGGGTCGTAAGGGTCGATCTCGATGGAGGCCAGCCAATGCGGCGTGTGGTCGCGCGTCCAGGTGGCGTTGCCGTGGTCGAACTCGGAGCGCGGAAATACCGGCGCCCAATGCGCACCGCCGTCGGTACTGCGGAACAGCTCGTCCTTCGGCGCGTAGTGCGCGAACGTCGCGGTCATCAGCACCTTGGGATCGCGCGGATCGACCGCCACCGCGCCCCAGCCGCTCGGCTGGTCCTTCCACGGCGTGATCCTGGTCCAGCGCGCCGTTGCCGGCTCGAATTTCCACACCGCACCGTCGCTCATCGCATCGGGGCCGGGCTCGTCGCCATAGCTCAGGTAATACGTACCATCGCCGCCGCGCACCATATGGTTCGGCCGCAGGCCGCTGGGCTGCCCCGCTACGGGCTGCCAGCTGCGGCCAGCATCGTCGGAGCGGAACAGGCTGGTTTGCTGCGTGGACACGCCGGCATACAGCGTGGGGGTGGGCCGCCCCGGCTTGCCGCTGGCCGGCTCGAACACCACGAAGACGATGCCGATGGCCTGGCGGCGCCATTTGTTCTCGGCGCTGGCGGAAGGCGAGGTGGCCACGGCGGGAAAGCTTTCCACCTTCGACCAATGCTCACCGTAGTCCTGGCTGCGCCACAGCCCGGAGTCGCGCGAACCGAGAAACAGCACGCGGCCATCGTGCGGGTCGACCGCCAGGCGTTCGCCATTGCCGCGTCCCAGCTCGTTGCCGCCCAGCTTGAACGGCAGATCGGCGCGTTCGAAGTGCTTGCCCCGATCGGCAGAACGCAGCACCGCAGCCTGGCCCGCCTGCGGCGTGGTGTAGGTGCCGGCGGCCAGGTACACGCGCCCGGCGTCCGACGGATCCACCGCCAGGCTGTCGATCCCCAGCAGGTTCTCGTCCTTCGCCTCGATCCAGTCGGTGAGCGATACCCAGCGCTTCGCCGCGTCGTCCCAGCGATACGCGCCGCCCACGTCGGTGCGCGCGTAGTACAGCCCCTTTTCGCGCGGATGGAACGCCAGCCCGCTGACGAAGCCGCCGCCGCCGATGCGCACGCCGGCATAGCGGTACGGCACGGCCTCCTGCGCATTCGCCGCCAGGGCGAACGCCAGCGCGCACAGCGCCAGCGCCGCTTTCCAGCCGGGCCGCATGAGGCGGCCCCCGTCGCCTTTCCCCGCGTAGCCCGCCATCAGAACGTCGCGCGCACCACCAGCTCGTAGCGGCGGTCGTTGACGAACCAGCCGCGGTTGTACAGGCGGTGGTCGATCGTGCCGTCGGCGTAGCTGGTCGGGCCCATCAGGACCTTGGTGGTGGAGTTGGTGAGGTTATTGGTCTGCAGGCCCACCTGCACGTTCTTGTTGAGGCGGTACATGATCGAGCCGTCGAGCTGGCCGTAGTCGTCCGACCAGGTCGGCAGCTTGGTGGCCACGTCGCTGGCGGTCAGCAGGTAGCGCGAGCGCCAGTTCCAGGCCAGGCGCATCGACCAGTTGCCCAATTCGTACATGCCGACCAGGTTGTAGCTGCGCTTGGACAAGCCTTCCAGCGGCAGCGCCACGCCGGTGACGGTGACGTTGGAGTACGGATCGGTGGCGCTGTTGGTGCCGCCCTTGCTGTCGACGTAGGTGAAGTTGGCCTGCACGCCGAAGCCCTTCAGCCAGCCCGGCAGGAAGTCGAAGAACTGCTGGTAGCCGAGTTCGCCGCCGCGGATCTTGCCCCTGCTCATGTTGTACGGGCGGGTCACCTCGAACGGCTGGCCGCTGTAGGTCTCGGTGCGCGTCTGGTTGGAGATGTAGTCGTGCACGTCCTTGTAGAACAAGGTGGCGTACAGCTGGCCGGTGGGCGCGAAATACCATTCCAGCGCGGTGTCGTACTGGTTGGCGCGCATCGGCTTGAGGTCCGGATTGCCGGCCGAGCCGGTCCACTTGGTCACCGCGGTGTTGTCCGAGGTAAGCGTGGCGCCCATCTGCAGGTACGGCTGCAGCTGGGTGAAGTCCGGGCGGGTCATGGCCCGGGAGGCGGCCAGTCGCCATTGCAGGCTGTCGGTGAACTTGAAGCGCAGGTTGAAGCTGGGCAGCGCGTTCTTGTAGTGCCCGTTGGAGTTCAGCGGGAAATACTGGCCGTGGTACAGGGCCATCAGGCTGGGGTCGACGCCGCTGGTGGTGAGGTCCGGATACTGGCCGTAGCCGTTCGCCGCCACGTCGGTGCGCACCAGGCGGATGCCCACGTTGCCGTCCACCGGCACGCCGAGCGCATCGTCGCTGCCAAAGTACAGCACGCCATACGCGGACTTGGTCTTCTCGCTCTGATCGTTGACGTCCTGCTTGCGATAGATATCGCGCGGCGCCCAGCCCGTGGGCGAGCCGAACGAATGCAGCTGCTGATAGGCGTAGTGATAGTCGCGCACCAGCTTGTCGCTGGGGAAGTACAGCTGCGGCGGCATGCTGGCGTTGCCGCGGAAGAAGTTCGAATACGTGTACAGCGAGGACATGCCCGGCAGATACGTGGCCAGGTCGGCCAGCCCGCTCGGACTGTCGATGGCGGCCCAGTTGTCGGACACCACGCCCCAGTTGTAGCCGTTGTTCTTGTTCAACTCGCTGCGGCTGGTGGCGCGCACGCCGAATTTCACGTAGCGCAGCCATTTGCTGTCCTCGAAGTTGTATTCGAGGTCCAGCCGCAGGGCGCGCTCCAGTCCCTTGTTCCGCTCGTGGTGATCCATCGCCGCGCTCCAGAAGTAATTCGCCGGATTGCTGGCGTAGGAGGCGGGGTCGGAGGTGATGGTCGGCTTCGATCCGGTGGGCACGTTCAGGGTGACGCCCGGCAGGTAGGTGGCGTCGAACACGGTGAAGTCCAGCGACTGGCTGGTCGACTTGACGAACTGCGCATCGGCGTACAGCACCATCTGGTCGTTGATGTTGTACTTGAGGCTGTTGGACCAGTCGGTGGTGATGGTGCGCTGCGTCGCATAGCGGCGGTCGGCCATGAAGCGCACGCCATCGGTGGTCAGGTTTCCGCGCCACGAATCGGACGCCAGCGTGCCGCTCTGGAACACACCGTTGCTGTCGTAGTTGAAGGTGCCGCCGTCGGCCGGATGCACGTTGTTGCTGCTGTCGTTGAAGATGCCGCCGAACTCGTCCCACTGCATGCGGTAGTCCGAGCGCAGCACCTGGCTGGTCAGCTCCAGGTCCTTGGTCGGGCGCCACTGCAGCGCGCCGGCCAGGCCGATGCGGCGGCGCTGGAAATCCAGCGTGCGCCAGTCGGCGCCGCCGGGCACATAGACGTTGGCGAAGTTGGTGCCCTTGAGCACGGCGTCGTCGTTGCGCTTGACGTAGGGCTCCATCTGGATGCCGTCCGAGCGCGTGGCCAGCTCGGAGAAGGCCACGTCGAACAGCGCGCCGAACTCGCCATGATTCTCGGTCTTCCACACATTGCTGTAGAGGAACGAGGCCGACGGCTTGCTCTTCTTGGCGAAATCGCCTTCGTTGACGCCGCCGGTGAAACCGATCACCCGCCCCGGCGAGTCGAACGGCAGCCGCGTGCGCAGGTTCACCGTGCCGCCGATGCCGCCTTCGATGATCTCGGCGGAGGGATTCTTGTACACGTCCACGCCGGCCATCAGCTCGGCCGGCACGTCCTCGAAGCTGAGGCCGCGGCCGGAGTTGGCGCTGAATACGTCGCGCCCGTTCAGTTCGCCGCGCACCTGGGTCAGGCCGCGGATCATCACGCCGCTGCCTTCGGCGGAGAAGTGGTCCGGGTCGTTGCGCGCCATGAAGTGGTCGATGGTGACGCCGCTGATGCGCTGCAGGGTCTCGGTGACGCTGCGGTCGGGCAAGGCGCCGATGTCCACCGCGGTGACGGAGTCGACGATCTGGTCGGCGTTCTGCTTGATCTGCTGGGCCGACTGCAGGCTGGCACGCACGCCGGTGACGGTGACGCCGGCCAGTTCCTGCACGGACTTGTCGTCTTTCTTGCCGTCCTTCTTGGACTTGGCCGGTTCGCCGGGCTTGGCGGGGGCGCCGTTGTCCTGCGCGGGCGGGGTCTGTTGCGCCGAGGCGGCGCCGCCGTACAGCAGGGCTACGGCGATGGCGGCGGCCATGGCGAGGCGCGCAGGTGCCTTGGACGGGTGGCGCGAGGCCCCGCCATGCAATCTTTCGATCATGGTCGTTCGACTCCCCAACAGATTTTTTGTGTCCGTGGACGTTTGTCCGGCGGATGTACGCATGCCTCGGCCGATTTCCCCTATCGGTGGCTGGGTGGCAGCCGTGCCGGGGTGCGGTGGGTCGCATGCTGGGATGGGGGAGCGCTGCGCACAATTACGAAATTGAAATTTGGGGGTAATGTTTCTTCGTTTGCGGTTGCCACATGGATCGAGGCAAATGGCGTCGTTTCGGGGGAGGGGGTGGCGGCTTGGCCGCTTATGCAGCGGGCATTTGGGGCGCCTGCTCCTTGCTCGTCATCCCGGCGTAGGCCGGGATCCAGTGGCGTTATCGCCTGGTTTTCGCGTTATCGCGAACGGGCCGCTTATGCAGCGGGCATTTCGGACGCCTGCTCCTTGCTCGTCATCCCGGCGTAGGCCGGGATCCAGTGGCGGTATCGCCTGGTTTTCGCGTTATCGCGAACGGGCCGCTTATGCAGCGGGCATTTCGGACGCCTGCCGGCGCCCGAGTCACTTTCTCTTTGCTGGCCCAAAGAGAAAGTAACCAAAGAGAGAATGGCCTAAGAGCCACTGCTCGCGACGCAACTAGAAGGAGCAGTGAGCGGCTGCGGTAACTTGATTAACCTGGGTCTACACGAAACCACAGTGCGTTTACGTAGCGGGTGCTTCAACGTGCCGTGGCGAAGAGGATATTCAAGGACTGGTGCCAGCTTCTGCTCTTCGTTCCTGCATGCCTCACGACTTCACCCCTCTCCCCTCCGGGGAGAGGGCAGGGTGAGGGGCCGGGGCTCGCCATGACGTGGCTATGAAGCGAGCTTTCTTGCTTAAGACTTGCGCTTTATTTCATCCGTATGCTGCCCGAGCATCGGTGCGGCGAAGGGCGGGGGGCCGGGGGTGCGGCTGAATTTGATGGATTGGGCGACGCCGTGATAGCGGCCGACCACGGGGTGTTCGATGGTGCCGACGATGCCTTCGGCCAGTACCTGGGGGTGTTCGAACATGTCTTCGATGCGGCGGGCGGCGGCGCTGGGGACTTCGTCGCCGAACAGGGCTTCCCAGGCCGGGGCGGTGCGGGTCGCCAGGGCCTGGTGCAATTGCGGGAGGATTTCGCTGGCGTGTTCGGCGCGCTTGCGCACGGTGTCGTAGCGGGGGTTGTCGGCCAGGGCGTGCAGGCCGGTTTTCTCGCATAGCGCGCGCCAGAAGCGCGGCGTGTTGGCGGAGATATAGATGTGGCCGTCGGCGGTGGGATGGATGCCGGTGACGCCGCCGGAGCGCATGTCGCGGCCGATATCCAGGGCCTCGCCCTCGGCCCAGATCAGGCGGGCGGACTGCATGGTCAGCGCGGCGCGCAGCAGCGAGACGCCGACGAACTGGCCCAGGCCGCTGCGTTCGCGTTCGTACAGCGCGGAAGAAACGCCCGCGGCGAGCAGCGCGGCGGCGTAGTAGTCGACCACCGAGCCGTAGATGATCTCCGGCGGACCGCCGCGCTTGCCTTGCAGCGCGCACATGCCGGTCATGGTCTGCAGCACCTGGTCGTAGCCGGCCTTGTCGCGCATCGGGCCGGTCTCGCCATAACCGGTGACGGCGCAGTAGATCAGGCGCGGGTTGATGGCGCCGAGCTGGTCGAAATCGATGCCCAGCCGCCTGGGCACGCTGGGGCGGAAGTTGTGCACCAGCACGTCGGCGTCGCGCACCAGGCGCAGCAGCACGGCGTGGTCGGCGGGGTCTTTCAGGTCCAGCACCATGCCGCGCTTGCTGCGGTTCACGCCGAGGAAGGCGCGGCTTTCGGTGGGCAGCGTCGACGGATACTGGCGCAGGTTGTCGCCGCCCGGCGGTTCGATCTTCAGCACGTCCGCGCCTTGGTCGGCGAGCAGGGTGCAGGCGTAAGGGCCGGCGATATACGCGCTCAGGTCGAGCACGCGGATGCCATGCAGGGGACCGCGCGCCGCGCCGGCCGGATCAGGTGGAGTGCTTTCCATACGCCGCGAGTCCGCGTGATTCCTGGTGTCGTGTCGCCGCTACTTTGCGCCGGGGCCGCGCGTGGAAACAGGCGCGCCCGATATGTTCTGTCAGCACGATCGCTTGCTTCACCGCAGGGACTCCGGCGCGAGCTGCATCCAGGTGAGCCGCCAGGCGCCGTCGGCGCGGCCGCCCGCGCGGTAGTACGGCTCGAAGCGCAGCGGTGCGCGCTGCAGCGGGCGCAGTTCCAGCAGCGGCGCGGCATCGCCTTCCTCCGGCGGCA
Source organism: Dyella sp. SG609 (assembly GCF_012275375.1). Lineage (GTDB taxonomy): Bacteria > Pseudomonadota > Gammaproteobacteria > Xanthomonadales > Rhodanobacteraceae > Dyella_D > Dyella_D marensis. The sequence goes on from NZ_JAAZQJ010000013.1 coordinate 106,167, forward strand.
GCACGGTGAGCCAGTCGGTGGGGTCGCTGGTGGGCAGGCGCAGCGTTTCCTCGGTCTTGAAGCCGTCGATCAGGCTGGTGGCGTAGACCAGCGGGCCGCGCGTAAGGCCCAGGTATTCGAAACGCAGCACCTGCTGCAGCACCGGCTCGCCGTCGGGCGCGCGCGACTCCTGCACATTGCGGTTGACGGCGCGGTGGACGCGCGCGGCCATGGGGAAATCCAGCATCACTTCGTCGCCGTCCTGCCATTCGCGCTCGATGGCGGCGTAGCTTCCAGGCGCGGCGGCGATGGATTCGCCGCCGACGCGGACCCTGGCGCCTTCGGCCCAGGAAGGCATGCGCAGTTTCAGCCGGAAGCGGGCGGACGACGGCATGCGCAAACGGAGGGTCACGCCACCGTGAAAGGGGTAGGCGGTGCGTTGTTCCAAAATGACCTTGCCGGCACCGGGCCAGTCGAACGAAGCGCTGCCGGGGCCGTAGATGTTCACCGCCACGCCATGCGCATCGCCCGCATACGCCACGCCGGGCAGTTCCTCTAATGCCATCGCGCCGCTGGACTTGCAGCAGCGCCAGTAGGTGGTGTGCACGCGCCGGCCGTTGGGGAAGACGTAGTAGCACCAGTCCTCGCCATTGGGCGCCTGCGCGCCGAGCAGGTCGTTGTAGGCGGTGCGCTCGATTTCCTCGGCGTACTTCGGATCGCCTTCGATCGACAGCAGCTCGCGGTTGAGCTGGATCCACGCCAGGCTGGAACAGGTTTCGACATAGCCATACGGGCTGAACGCACCCGGCGCGTTGAACACCTCGCGCGAACGATGCGCCACGCCGCCCCAGGGGCCGCCGCCCAGCGTCAGGTGGTGCGTGCGGATGCTGGTCCACATGCGCTGCAGTGCATCGCGATACGCCGCCTCGCCGGTGGCCTTGTACAGCTTGGCCAGGCCGACCAGATTCCACGCCAGCTGGTACGCCTTGCCGGTGGCGATCTCCGCCGCATCGGCGCCGGCCTGGATGCGCGGCAGCAGCGCCAGGTCGCGATGGGCATTGGCTTGCGCCAGCACCCGCTTCGCCAGCTCCAGGTAGCGCGCCTCGCCGGTGGCGGCATGCAGCTCCATCGCCGGATCGAGCAGCACCGTCGCCGAAAGGCCGAAGTGATTGCCCAGTTCGGTGATGTCGATGCCGCCTTCGGTCAGCGTGTGCCAGCACAGGTCGCCGATGCGCCGCGCGGCATCGAGCCAGCGCGGCTCGGCGAAATGCCGGTGCGCTTCCAGCAGGCCGAGAACCAGATAGGCATGCGTCCAGATATCCCAGGTGCGCACGCTGGGCTCGCCGTTCCAGCTCGGCGGCTTGGGTGGCTGCGGGCGCATGAAGCGGCGCTCCGGCGCATAGGTGCCGAGGTAGCCGTCCGGCTCCTGCACCGACACCAGGAAATCGGCGACGCGGTGCAGGCGCGCGGTCAGCTCCGCATCGCCGCTGCGCGCCGCGGCCTTGGCGGTGGCGTAGAGCCACTTGCCGGCGTGCTCGCCATACCAGTCGCCCTCGGTGTTCCGTTCGCGCCGCTCGGGCGCGAATAGGGCGATGGCGGGGCTGTGTTCGTCAATGATGAAATGCGACAGGCGGCCACGCGCATTCGCGGTCAGCGCTTCGCCGAGCAGACCCTCCAGATGCACGGCCATGCTCACGAGGCATCCACCACGCAGCGGAAGCCGATGCAGCCCGATCGATCCTTGCTTGGCGCCATCAGCAGGTACTTGCCGTGCTGGTCCAGCCGGTACGCCTGCGGGAAATACCAGTGCGAGGTGCGCGGCTGGTGGCTGCTGCCGCCGCGCAGCACGGCGGCGCGGGTATGTTCGTCCAGATACTCGTCGGTCCATTGCCACACGTTGCCGACCAGGTCGAGCAGGCCGAACGGACTGGCAGCTTGCGGATGCGCGTCCACGTCGTCCGGCGCACGCAGCGTGCGGCCGCGGTTGACGGCGGGCACCTTGCTTTCGTCCCACGCGTTGCCCCAGGGATAAAGGCGGCCGTCCGTACCCTGCGCGGCGTACTGCCACTCCCACTCGTGCGGCAGGCGCTTGCCGGCCCATGCGGCGTAGGCGCGCGCATCCTCGATCGACACCCAGGTCACCGGCTTGTTGTCCCAGCCGGCCGGCGGCGCACCGTCGATCCAGTGCCGCAGGAAGTGGTGCGGATCGGCCGGCGTCCAGCCGCTGGCCTGCAGGAACGCATGGAACTGCGCGTTGGTCACCGGCGTGCGGTCGATAAAGTACGGCTTCAGCTGCATGCGCCGGCGATGGCCGCGGCGCGGCGTGTTTTCCCAGGGATACTGCACGTCGTTGCCGGCCCAGGTCTGGCCTTCGATCTCGATGCCGCCGACGGCGAAGTCGAAGTCGCCGCTAGGGATGGCGATCATGCCCTCAGGCGCCGCTGCGGCCGGCGCCGTGGCCGCGATCGGGCGCAACTGCTGCGGCAACGGCTGCCACTGGACGGAATACGCACTCAAGGGTGTTGCTGCGAGTCCGCGCATGCGTGCGAGGAAAGCATCGAGCCCGTCGATCGACGCACCCGGCGCCAACGCCAGCACGGCGCCGAACCCTCGTGCCTCCAGCGCGAATGACAGCACCGCGCGGCCGTGCTCGATGCGCGGCTGCAGCGCCACGCCATGCCAGGCGTCGAAGTAGCGCGTGCCTTCGCGGTGCGGCACGGCCAGCTGCTCGCCGTCGACGTCGTACTCGTGCCGGTTGACCAGGTTCCACACGGTGTAATCGGCCAGCGGAAAGCGCGAAGCGAATATTCCATGCTGCAAAGTGCGCTCGTACGGCCGCCACTCCATGCTCACCATCGCCGGCGCGAACTGCCGCTCGATCGCCGCGATGCGCCGCAGCGACTCCGCATCGCGCGGCGTGAGCTGGTTCCAGATGCCCCACACGTTCTCCCAGGCGTTGTAGCCGACGCCGTTGAAGAAGATGTACTGCAGGTCGTGGTTGCGCTCGCGGCCCCAGCGGTTCTCGTAGTTGATCATGTGGCGCGGTTCCAGCCACTTGAACTTCGCCACCGGCGGCACCGCCTCGTTCGGCGCCTTCTTGCCCCAGCTCTGCACGTTCCAGATCAGCTGCTCCTCGGCGCTGATGGTGGATTCCGGCTGCAGCACCACCGGCCGGCCGGCGGCATCGCAGGCATCGAAGAAGGCGCGCGGCACGCCGTTGTAGGTATCGCCGTTGAGGCCGTCGGCGCCCACCACCTTCACCAGCTCGGCCGCCGCCTCCCAATCGCGCTGGCCTTGTTCGCGCGTGCCGTTGTCCCACGGCATGGTGGGCAGGAACACGCGCACGCCGCGGCGGTGGAAATCCTCGACCGCGCCGCGCAGGCCATCGAGGCCGCCGGGCAGGTCGCGCGCCAGGTCGAACTGGTTGCGGTCGTCGACGCCGATATTCGGGTAGACGTACCACAGCAGCACGCTGTCGATGCCGCCGTAGCGCTGTTCCAGATCGTCAAGGTAGCGGTCCACCGTGTAGCGGCGGGCCTCCGGATCGTAGAAGTAGCGGTCCTCCACCATCATCTGCGTGTGGACGAAGTTGCGCTGCGCCCATTGCAGCTCGGGGCGGCGGTAGTTGGCATCGTCGTAGCCGATGCGGGTGAGATGTTCGCGGCGCCAGTCTTTGAGCTCGGCGATCCAGTCGTCGGCGGTGCCGTCGACATCCATCTTCCAGTGGCCGATCTCGGCGAACGGCCAGCCCGGCGCCTTGCCCGGCGTGGGCAGGTAGCGGCCGGTGGTGACGTGGGAGAACTTGTATTCGGTCTTCACCGGCGGCGGATTGGCGTCGTCGGCGTTCACGTCGCGCGGCTGTTCGGAGGAAGGCGTCATGGGAAGCGTGATCGGTAAGGAAGGGAATCAGGCGATGCCGACGTAGGCGGCGAGCGCTTCGGTCGCATCGCCGGGACGCGCCGCCAGCAGCCGCCGCACCTCGTCCTGCCGCGGCACGCCGGTCTGCGCGCCCAGGCGGGTGCAGGCTAGCGCAGATGCGGCGCAACGCGGCCGGATACGGCAGGCCCAGGCTCAGGCTGGCGACCAGGGTGCCGCAGAAGGTGTCACCGGCGCCGGTGGTGTCCACGGCATTCACGGCGAAGCCCGGCTGCAGCAGGTACTCGCCGCCCACCCGCGCGCAGCAGCCGCGCGCGCCGAGGGTGACCACCACGGCGGGGGCGTCCAGTGCGTCGAGGCCGGCGCCGATGCCTTGCCTGCCGCTGATCGCCGCCAGCTCGCCTTCGTTGACGATCAGCAGCTGGCAGTCGCCCAGCAGGCTGCGCGGCAAGGCCTGCGCCGGTGCGGCGTTGAGCGCCACCTGTACACCGGCGCGGCGTGCTTCCCGCGCCCAGGCTTCCACCGTCGGCAAGGGCGTTTCCAGTTGCAGCAGCAGATGGCCGACATCGGCCAGCGGCGGCAGATGTTCGGGCAACAGCCGCGCATTGGCGCCGGGCGCCACGGTGATCGCGTTCTCGCCGTCGCCCGCCAGGCAGACGAAGGCGACGCCGGTGGCCGTGCCGCGCATGCGCACGATGTCGAGCCCGACGCCGGCCCCGCGCAGCGAGGCTTCGATCGGCGCCGCATGCACGTCGTCGCCCAGGGCCAGCAGTATCCGCGTGGGCGCGCCGCCGGCCCGCACGCAGGCCACCGCCTGGTTGGCGCCCTTGCCGCCGGGAAAGGTGGCGAAGCCGTTGCCGAGCACGGTTTCGCCCGGCGCCGGCACGTGCGGCGCGCGCACCACGAAATCGAGATTGGCCGAGCCGGCCACCAGCACGCCGCGCTTCATGGCTGCAGCGCCTGGTAGACCAGGGCGTAGAAACCGCGGCTCAGGCGCGGCAGGTCCTTGGCCGCGTCTTCGCGCGGCAGGTGCTGCAGCAGCAGGATGGCGAGCAGGTCTTCGTGCGGATCGATCGTGTAATACGTCGACGCCGCGCCGGACCAGCCGAACTGGCCCGGCGAACCGGGCTGGCCGCGCCGTGCGGGATCGAGCACCACATAGCCGCCCAGGCCGAAACCCTCGCCCGCATTGAACTGATTCACCGGCGGGTCGAGCATGGCGAGGTGGTTGCGCAGCATCAGCTCCACCGTCTTGCGGCCGAGCACGGTGTGGCCGTCCAGGCTGCCGTGGCCGAGCAGCATCTGCGCGAAGCGGGCGTAGTCGGCGGCGGTGGAATACAGGCCGCCGGCGCCGCTGGCGTAGGCATTCAGTGGCGCACCGGGATGCGCGGCACTGGGACCGTCCGCGATGCGCAGCTTGCCGTTCGCGCCCATGGTGGTGATGTCGACCACCCGGGCGCGCTTGGCCTCCGGCACCGCGAAGCCGGTATCGCGCATGTCCAGCGGTTGGAAGATGCGCTCCCGCAGGAAGCGCTCGAAGGACTCCCCGGACACCACCTCCACCACCCGCGCCACCAGCTCCAGCGAGGCGCCGTCGTAGCCGAAGCGCGATCCGGGATCGGCGGCCAAGGGCACGCGGCTCATGCGTTCGGCGAAGCCGCGCAGATCCGCTGCGGCATGCGGATCGATGCTTTCCATCCGCTTGACCGCGGCCTCGTCGCCCTTCAAACCGGCCGGATAGCCTGCGGTGTGCGTCAGCAATGCATGCAAGGTGACCGGCCTGGCAGCGGGACGCTCGCTGCCGTCGCTCATCAACACCCGCGGATGCTCGAAGCCCGGCAGGTAGCGCGACAGCGGATCGTCCAGCGACAGCTTGCCTTCTTCCATCAGCATCAGGACGGCCACCGTGGTTACCGTCTTGGTCATCGAATAGATGCGGAAGATATCGTCGCGGCGCAGCGGCTCGCGCCGGGCCAGATCGCGATAGCCGTACGCCTGCCAATCGACGATGCGGCCGTGCCGCGCGATCAATGCCACCGCGCCCACGTAACCCTCGGTGCCGGTCGCATCGCGCAGATAGGCATGCAGGCGCTCCAGCCTTTCCGCCGACAAGCCCTCGTCCTTCGCCGCGGCAAAAGGCAACGGCCCCTGCGCCGCCATCGCGGGCACCGCGCACAAGGCAACGGCCGCCACCAGGACGGCCCGTCGCCCATGCGCCAACCACCTCGTCACAGCGTGATGGTGTACGTCAGCGAGGTCATGCGCCCGCGGCCCGCCCAGTAATTCTGGTAGCCCGCCAGCTGCGACCAGCTGAGGATGTATTGCCGGTTGAACAGGTTCTCCACGCCCAGCGACAGCTTGCCGTGCTTGCCGAGGTCGTAGTTCACGCCCAGGTCGAACAGGGTGTAGCCCTTGGTCTGTTCCGAGTAGCTGAACTGCGCGCCGTCATAGGCGCGCGTGTCCTGGCCGGATACGTGGCGGCTGAACAAGGTGGTGAAGCCCAGCGTGGCATCGGCGTTGGGCAGGAACTTCCACGTAGCCGCCGCCGCAAACTTGTCGGGATTGATATCCAGCACGCCCAGCGGCTTGTTCAAGCCGCCCGAGCCATAGCGCCCGGCCGGATCGGCCGACCAGAACGCGGTCTTGCCGCGGATATGCGAGTACAGGCCGGTGATCTTGAAGTCCCGGTCGAAACGCCATTCGCCGGTAACTTCGGTGCCTTCGATCCGCACCGGCGCGCGGCTGAGGATGAAGTCGGTGGTATGCGGATCCACCGCCAGCGAGGAACCGAACGGCGACTTCGACACATAGTGCGTGGCGCCGAACGCGCCGTGCTCGCCATGCCAGTTGAAGCCGCCCTCGTAGTTCTTGAACACGATCGCATTGAGATCGCGGATCTTGTCCACCGACTGCCCCGGCGTATTGATATTGCGCAGCGGGATGCCGATGTTCGGCAGGGTGAAGCCTTCGCTGTAGGACAGGAAGGTGGACCACTGGTCGTTGACGCGCCAGATCGCGCCGAAGTTCTTCAGCCCTTCCTTGTACTTCAGGCCGCCGCCCTGCACGAACACGCGGTTGCGGTAGTACGTGGTGGTGTAGCTGTTGACGGTGAGCTTGTCGTCCTCGCGGCGGTAGCCGGCGCTCAGCGTCACCGGGCCGACGTCCCAGGACAGCTGCGCGTACGGCGCCACGCTCTTGTAGTCCATCGGCGGCACCCACAGGCGGCTGGTCAGGGCCAGGCGCTGCTGCGCCTGGTCCTTGCCGAAGTCGATGCCGGTGTGCAGCTCCAGGCCCGTGACGTTGAAGATGTCCGGGCGCGTCCACGAGGTGCGCAGTCCCTTCTTGTGCACCACGATTTCAGACTGGTCGTACAGCGTGCCGAGCGGGGCGATCAGCGGATCCTGCTTGTCCTCGGTGTTTTCCGGCAGGTAGCGCATGGACTGGTCGGCCTTGTAGGCGTTGATGTCCAGGTAGCCGCCGAAGAACTTGTCGTTGGTGTATTGCAGCTGGTACTGCTTGAAGTCGTTGAAGGCGTCCTTGGAACCGAAGATATGGCCCTTCTCCGAGGTATTGGTGCGCGGCACCGCGCACGGCGGCGTGTCGGTGGGGCCGCGGCAGCCCAGCACCTGCACGTACTCGCCCTTGCCCTCGATGCGGAAGCGGCTGACGCTGGCCTGCAGGCGCTGCTCGTTGTCCGCGCCGAAGTTGAAGCCGATCTTGGCGTATAGATTTTTGGTTTCCGAATCGGCCAGCGAACCGCTGGTGTTCAGGCCGATGCGGCGGCCGTTGCCGTCGTAGCTGATGCCGCGGTCGATATACGAAGCGGCCAGCAGCGCATCGAACTCCTGCTGTTTGTGCGAATAGGTGGCGCCGACTTTCCAGCCTTCGCTGTCGCTGTGGGCCTGGGTCTGGTAGCGCGTGGTGAGGGTGACTTCGTCGCCGTCCTTGGTCGGCGTCTTGGAGATGTAGTTGATGATGCCGCCGGCCGCGCCGATGCCTTCGGAAGCGGACGGACCGTTGATCACCTCCACGCGCCCGACGATGCCCATGTCGGTAAACGTGCCGTTGCGCGTGCCTTCGCGCAGCGGCGAGCCCTGCGGCACGCCGTCGAACAGGCGCAGCGGGATGCGGCCGCGCAAGGTCTCGCCGGTATTGCTCATGGCCTGCGAGGACTCGGCATAGCCCGGCACCGAGCGCGCCAGCACCGCCGTCGCGTCCTCGGTCACCAGCAAGGTGTGCTGGATTTCTTCCTTCGACACCACGGTGATCGCGCCCGGGATCTCGTCGATCGCCTTGGGGCTGCGCGTGCCGGTGACGATCACCTGCTGCAGGTTGACCGCGTCCTTGTCCTTGCCGTCCTTCTTCGTACTGCTGTCGGCCGGCGCGGCGCCAGCGGCGGGTGCATCCTGCGCCGGCGCGCCGACGGCGTAGGCCAGCAGGATGCCGCTGATGGCGGCGGTGAGTGGCTTGATCATGTCTTGTCTCGTCTTGGTACCGCCTTGCGGCGGGTCGGCGCGCGCGGCGCGCCGGGGACGGTGCTTCGTCTTCGAACTGGCGACGCCCTCCCCCAGGCGTCCCGACGGCCCATGTCTTCTTATGCGAACCGCTTGCGGCGGCCGTACTGCAACCACGTTGGATTGCGAGCGAGCCTATGCGCTTCGCTGCCGGCGTAGAACCGTCGCGGACTATGTTCAGAGGCTAGTTTTTGTTGCTTACGAAGCAAGCGGATGTATGCGGCGTTGCAGCACGCTACGTGCTTGCCTCAGCGCGCTCTGGCCTGCATCGCCTTGCGGCTTTCCTGCAGCAGCACGGTGACCAGGCGCACGCGCACGCTGGAGCGCGACCACACGATGCCGATGCGCCGCGGCACCGCCGGATTGGGCAGCGCAATGCGCGCCAGCTGCAGGCCTTCCGGCCACGGCTGCGCCCAGTCCGGCACCAGGGACACGCCCAGGCCGCGGTCGACCATCACGGCGATCGCATTGAGCGCGTTCAGTTCGAAGCGTTCGCGCGGCACGATGCCGTTCGCGCGCAGATAGTCATCGGCCTGGCGTCCGCCCCATTGATTACGGTCGTAGCGGATCAGCGGCTGGGTGGCGAGCAGTTCGTGCGGATCGCGGCCGGCCATGCTTTTCGGCGCCAGCACGATCAGCGGTTCTTCGCGCAGCAGCAGCCATTCGCAGGTCTTGGGCAGCGGAAATGGCGCCTGCAGCACCACCGCCGCGTCGAGGTCGCCCGCTTCCACGGCGCGATACAGATCGACCGAGTAGCCGGGCTTGATGAAGACATTGATCTGCGGGAACGCATCGACCATGCGCGCCAATACGTCCGGCAGCATGCCGGCCAGCGCGGTGGGACAGGCGCCCAGGCGCAGCTCGCCGGACACGGCGCTGTCGTTGGCCACGCTGCGCAGGTCCGAGACGCTGCGCAGCAGTTCGCGCGCGCGTTCGAGGATGCGCGAGCCTTGCTCGGTGACACTGACGGTGCGGCCCACGCGCGCGATCAGCGTGGCGCCGAGTTCGCGCTCCAGCGTGCGGATCTGCTGCGCCACCGCCGCCGGCGTCACGTTGAGCACGCGCGCCGCCGCCGCCATCGAGCCCTGGTCGACGACGGTGACAAAGGTATTCAGGAATTGCGTTTCCACGTGCCGCCCTCATCGGTCTTGCCCCCGGGGGGACGATGGGAGAGCGGGGAAAAAGCGTCAAGAGCCATAGGGAGCTCCCTAGTGGAGAAGATGCCGGCAGGCAGATGAGGGGCGGGTGCTCGCGAAAGAGGTTCGACGAAGCGGAGGCTGCTCTGCTTCGCCGCTCCGTAGGTCCCCCTCACCCCAACCCTCTCCCCGCAGGGGAGAGGGGGCAGGTGGCGGTTAGCGTTTGGGTCTTGAGTAGATCGTCAGGCCTTCCAGCGAACGCGTCGGCGCCGGAAACAGCAGGCTCGCCAGATAGCCGATCACGATGCACAGCAGGATGGAGATGGCCAGATAGAAATACGGATGCACCAGGTGGAACGACCAGGCGATCAAGGTGAGCACGATGCTCGAGGCGATACCGATCGCCACGCCGGGTGAATTCGCCCGGCGGGTGAACATCCCCAGCGTATAGGCGCCCGCGAAGCCGCCACCCAGCAAGCCCGCCAGTTCGATCGACACGTCGAACAGCGAGTGGATGTCGAAGCGCGACAACAGCAATGCCGTGGCGATGCCGACCAGCCCCACCACCACCGTCATGATCTCCGCCATCAGCACGCTCTTCTTCGGCGACGGGTTCTTCACCAGCTTCTCGTAGAAGTCGACCGAGATCAGCGTCGCCACGCTGTTCATGATGCCCGACAGCGTTGCCATCGCGGCCGCGAAGATGCCGGCGATGATCAGGCCGGTCACGCCCATCGGCAGTTCCGCGGCGATGAACAGCGGGAACGTGGCGTCGATGGGCAGCAAGGGATTCAGGCGGTCCGGGTTGTCCTTGTAGAACACGAACAGCGCCGTGCCGATCAGATAGAACACGAAGCCGCCGGGGATCATGATCGCGGCGAACATCCAGATCGAACGGCCCGCCTCCTTGTCCGACTCCGTCGACAAGGTGCGCTGCATCAGCACCTGGTCCTTGGGGAAGGTCAGCACCACGTCGAACAGCACCAGGAAAAGAAAACCCCAGACGGTCGCCTTGGTCAGGTCGAAGCTGAAGTCCAGCAGGTGCATCTTGTGGTTGGCGGTAGCGGTGTGCATGAACTGCCCCACTCCGCCATGCAGATGCCACACGATAAAGCCGATCACGAACAGCGCGCCGCCCATCTTCACCAGCACCTGCACGAAGTCGGTCCAGATCACCGCCTTCATGCCGCCCATCGCGGTGTAGACGATGGTGAAAACCCCCATCAGCACCACGCTCAAGCTCACGCTGATGCCGGTGATGGTGGCGATGGCCAGCGCCGGCAGAAACAGGATCACGCTCATGCGGCTGCCGATCTGGGTCAGGATGCACAGCGCGCTGGCCAGCATGCGGATGGCCGGATGGAAGCGCGTTTCCAGGTACGAGAACACCGACATCAGGTCGAGGCGGCGCAGCAGCGGCACGATCCACACCGCCACGAAGGCCAGGCCGAGCACGGCGATCAAGTTATTGGTGAGGTAGGTCCAGTTGCTTTCGAAGGACTTGGCGGGGATGGCGATAAAGCTGATCGAGCTGGTATTGGCCGCATAGAGGCTTACGCCCGCCGCCCAGAACGGAATGCTGCGGCCGCCGACGAAGAAATTCGCGGTGTTGTTGCGCTTCTCGCGCAGATAGAAGTACAGGCCGATGCCGAACATCGCGGCGAGATAGACCAGGATCACCACCCAGTCCAGCCACTTCAGCAGCAGCTTGCCGGATTGCAGCTGCGCGGTGTGGATGGCGTAGCCGGCGCCGTCGCGCTGGGCCCAGGTGAAGCCGTCCTGCGCGGCGGCCATCAATGCGTCGTTCGCCGGTTGTGCGCCGGGCAGCGTGGCCCAGGAGCCGGTGATGCTGTGGTACGTCATCGGGCGCGCGCCTTCCGGCGTGCCGACCAGATAGAGCAGATGGGCCTGGCCCAGCGCGCGCGGGGCGGCGGGCAGCAGCGTGCCGGGGATGGTGGTGGCTTCGGTCCAGCCTTTCGTGGCCGACCAGCGCAGCAGTTGCTGTTTGCCGTCGTGCGCGACGGCGACGAACAGATTGGGGCCTTGCGCGACCAGCGATAGCGGTGGCGAGTGGCCGGGCCAGGCGGGAATATCGGTCCACCCTGCGCGGGGATCGGCCGGATTCGCTCGCCATGCCTGCGCCTTGCCAGCGACCGTGCCGGCCACGAACAGCGCATCGGCGGACACGGCGCCGCGCGGATCGGCCAATGCCGCCGGCAGCGCAGGGAGTGCGGTCGCATCGAGGCGATCGTTGCGCAGATGCAATTCCGCCAGCGCCGTGCGCCCCTGCGCCGGCCACACCAGGTAAGCGCGAGCGCCATCCTGGATCAGCGACACATCGTTCGGCATCGCCGCGGGCCAGGCCACCGTCAGCCAGCGCCTGCCCGCATCGTCGAGCCGCCACGCCTGCCCCTGCCCCACCGCCACGGTCTGCCCATCGATCACCGCCATGCCGACCAGCGCCTGCGCGGCCGCCAACGGCGGCAAGTCCGCGGTACGCAAAGGCGTCAGGCTTTCGGCATGCAGCGGCAGCGCGAGCAACAGCCAGGCCAGGCAGAACAGGCACGAACGGAACACGTGGAGCCGGGCCTCTCGATACGGTCGTCGCGGAACGGATTCCTGCGCCGGGCGCGCCGCCGTCACGGCTTGTGCGCCGCGGCGAGCAAGGCCTGCGCCCGTTTCAGGAACGGCAGGTCGACCATCTTGCCATCGACCATGAAGGCGCCGCGACCCTGGTTGCCCGGATCTCGCGCGGCTTCGACGATGCGGCGCGCGCTTTCGATCTCCGCTTCGGAGACGGCGAACGCTTCGTTGGCCAGCGCCACCTGGCGCGGATGGATGCAGCTCTTGCCGAGATAGCCGAGCCGGCGTGCCAGCGCGGCTTCGGCACGGTAGCCGTCGCTGTTGGCGACGTCCGCGAAGGCGCCATCGAGTGCGAACACGTCCGCCTGTGCGGCGGCCATGCGCATGGCGAAAAGCACGGACTGCACATTGGCCAGATCGTGCCGCTCGATGCCGTACGGCTCGAACATATCCGCCAGGCCCAGCTGCAGCCCCGCCACGCGCGGATGCGCGCCGGCGATCGACGCGGCCCGGGCCAGCGCACGCGGCGTTTCGATGTTCACCAATAGCCGCGTGCGGCGCTGCCAGCCGCGCGCCGCTTCCACCCGCGCGATCATGTCCACCGCCGCGCGCACTTCCTCGGCGGATTCGATCTTGGGCAGGTTGATCAGGGTGACGCCGTCGCCGACCACCGCTTCCACGTCGTCGCTGAAGTACGGCGTGGATGGCGCATTGGTGCGCACGATCATCAGCTTGGGCGATTGCCTTGCCGCCTCGGTGGCAAGGAAGGCCGCGACGGCGGTGCGCGCGGCGCCCTTGAGGTCGGGCGTGACCGAATCCTCGAGGTCGAACGACAGCGCATCGGCCTCGCCGGCCAGCGTCTTGGCGAACAGCTCCGGCCGCCCTCCGGGGACGAACAGCTTGCTACGCATGGAGGATGGGCGGCGAAATCGGCATGCCCGTAGTGTGCGGCAGCGATCCCGCGCGATCGGTACAGCGCGGGCTTGTTCAGACGATAGCGATGCTATCGATTCGCCGCGGTGCGGCATGGCGCGGGCTGTGGATGGGCGCCGCCCCATCAAGCATCGTCATTCCGGCGCAGGCCGGAATCCAGTGGCGGTATCGCTCGATTTTCGCCAAGAGCTTCTGGCGCTTTCGCGACAATCCCGCATTGTCGTTACTGGATGATTCGCTTCGCTCACCCCTTCGGGGCCGCCCTGCGGGCGTTCTTCGCGCTACGCGCTCGTCCGGCCTGCGCCGGAATGACGAGCTGTTGGCCGCGGGCGCACCGCACCCGCGGCCTTCCACATTACGGATCGAACTTCTTCTCGACCCCCAGCTGGATCGACTGGTTGTCCCGCGTGCTGTTGTCCAGCAGGTTCTGGTACTCCAGCCGCATCGACCAGCCCTTCAGCGTCTGCAGCATCACGCCCGCGCCCACCAGGGTGTGGTTGCGGTTGGTGTTGCCCAGCGCCGCCTGGTACAGCGGGCCGCCCAGCAGATCCGCGTAGCGCATCGCCGCGATGCTCGCGCCCTGGAAGTCGTGGCGGAATTCCGCCCGCAGCTGCGGCATCCACACGCCGTAGTCGCGCTTGACCACCCACTGCGCGCGCAGGCCCAGCACGCCGGTGCTGGTCTTCACGGTCTGGCGCTCGTACTGCAGCGCGTAGACGCTGTCGCCGTGCTCGGTGTAGCTGTCGAGCGTGGCGCGTGCGAAGTCGAAGCGGCCGTACGGCGAGATCAGCATGCCGTCCTCGGTGCGGTGCTCGTAGCCCACCGAGAGCGAGGCGAAGTACTGCTTGCCGTCGCGGCTGCCGGTCACCGTGTTGCCGTTGTCGGTGACGTAGCGGCGCGAGTCGAACGACATCTTCTGGTAGCCGATCAGCGCGTCGACATACACCAGCGGCACCGGGCGGTAGCTGCCGTACACCGCCGCGCTGTAGGCGTCGACCGTGCTGCGGCTGTCGTGCTTGCCCACGTCGGAGGAGTCGTGGCCGTAGCCGACGCCCACGCCCGCCGCGAAGTTGTCGCCGAAGGCGCGGTCCGCACCCAGGCTCACGCCCGAGGTGGTGAAGTCGATGCCGTCGCTGCTGCTGCCCGGCAAGGTCTTGCCGAAGTTCACCGCACCGCCGGTCCACACCGACCACGTACCCGGCTGGCCCGCCGCGCCGGAGCGCTGGCCCTGGCCCGGCGTCGGCTCGTCCGGCTGCACCAGGAAGCGGCGGCCCCAATCTTCACGACCCCAGTCGTCGTCGCGGCCGTGCAGGCCCGCCATCGGGTCGCGGTTCTGCCGTGCGCTGGCCGAGCTGAAGCTGATGCCGTTGCTGAAGCCGCCGCCACCGGCGCCGGTGTGCAGGGTTTCCAGGCGGCGCTGGAAGTTGTCGATCTGGCCCACCGCCAGGCGGCGTGCCGAATCGGCCTGCGCCTGCAGGATGCCCAGCACTTCGGCGTCCTTCGACGGATCGCTGCGGCCGGTCACGGTGATGTTCACCGTCGCCGTGGCGGAAGTGGCGTAGGCATTGCTCAGCGTGTAGCTGACCTGCGCCTGGCCGCTGTAGCTGTTGGCCGCGGTGAATTCCAGCGTATAGCCCGAGGTTCCGCTGTTGTGGATGTGCGCGTTGCCCGCCGCGGCCGGCGACACCGAGATCAGCGTGGCGCCGGTGAACGGACCGCCGTGCGCCGCCGTGGTCAGGTCCACCTGCACCGTGCGGCCGGCCACCACGTTGGCGGTCAGCGCCGCCGGCAGCGGGATCGGATTCACGGTGACGGTGATGTGCGCCGGCGTGGAGGTGCCGAACGGGTTGGACAGCGTGTAGTCCATGCCCACCGCGCCCGAGGCGTCCTGCGGCGCCGTGTACACGATGTCGGTGCCGCTCACCGCCGCCGTGCCCTTGGCGGGCGGCGTGGTAATGGCCACGCCGGTGAACGGCGAGCCGGTGGCGCCGGCGGTGGCGTGGATGGTGACCGACTGGCCGGCCAGCACGGTGCCGCTCTGCGCCGCCGCGACCGGCACGGCCAGCGGCGTCACGGTGACGGTCACCGTGGCGGGCGCCGAGGTGCCGCCGGGGCCGCTGGCCGTGTAGGTGAAGGTGTCGGTGCCGAAGAAGTTCGTCGCCGGCGTGTACACCGCATTGAGGCCGCTCACCGTCGCCGCGCCGTGCGCCGGAGCCTGCGCCACCGCGATGCTGGTGATCGGGCCGGTGTCGTTGGCGGTGACGTTGATGGTGACGGGCGCGTTCGCCGGCGTGCTGGCGGTGTCGTTCACCGCCACCGGCACGGGCTGGTTGATGCCCACCGTATAGGCCTGGCTGCCGGTGAAGCCGTTGGTGTCGGTGGCCGTCACGGTGAAGCTGTAGTTGCCCGCCGCGGTCGGCGTGCCGCTGATCGCGCCCGCGCTGCTCAGCGCGATGCCGGGCGGCAGCGCACCCGCCGTGAGGCTGTAGGTGAAGCTGCCGCTGCCGCCGCTGGCGCTCACCGTCTGGCTGTAGGCCACGCCCACCTGGCCGCCCGGCAAGGTGGTGCGGGTGAAGGTGATGGCCGGCGCGTTCACCGTCACCGTATAGGCCTGGCTGCCGCTGAAGCCGAAGCCGTCGGTCGCCTTGACGGTGAAGCTGTAGGGGCCGGCGGTGGTCGGCGTGCCGCTGATGACGCCGGCGCTGCTCAGCGCGATGCCTGGCGGCAGCGCGCCGGAGAGCAGGCTGAAGGTGTAGCCGCCGTTGCCGCCGCTCGCGGTCAGCGGCTGGTTGTACGCGACGCTGCCGGTGAACGCCGCCAGCGTGGTCGGCGTGATGGCGATCGTCGGCGCATTCACCGTGACGGTATAGGCCTGGCTGCCGCTGAAGCCGAAGCCGTCGGTGGCCTTGACGGTGAAGTTGTAGGAGCCCGGCGTGGTCGGCGTACCCGACACGATGCCGGCGCTGCTCAGCGCAATGCCGGCCGGCAGCGCACCCGCCGTGAGGCTGAAGGTGTAGCCGCCGTTGCCGCCGCTGGCCGTGATCGTCTGGCTGTAGGCGACGCCGCCCGAACCCGCCGGCAGCGTGGCCGGGGTGAGCGTGATGGCCGGCGCGTTCACCGTGAAGGCGTAGGCCTGGCTGCCGGTGAAGCCGTGGCCATCGGTGGCGGTGACGGTGAAGTTGTAGGTGCCGGCCGTGGTCGGCGTGCCGGACAGCACGCCGCCGCTGGTCAGGCCGATGCCCGGCGGCAGTGCGCCGGCCGAGAGGCTGTAGGCATAGGTGCCGTTGCCGCCGCTCGCGGTGATCGTCTGGTTGTAGGCGACACCGCCGGTGCCCGCCGGCAGCGTGGACGGCGCCAGGACGACCGTCGGCGCGGCCAGCACCAGCGCCACCGGCTGGGTCGCCGTGAACGGCGCGCCGGTGCCGGTGCTGCTGTCGGTCGCCCGCACGGTGAAGTTGAAGGTGCCGGCGACCGTCGGCGTGCCGGACAGCACGCCGCTCGACGAGAGCGACAGGCCCGCCGGCAAGGTGCCCACGCTGAGCGCGTAGGTGTACGTCGGCGTGCCGCCGCTGGCGGTGAAGGTGTGGCTGTAGGCCACTTCCGCCGTGCCGCTGGCCGGCGCGGCGGAGGTGAACACCACCGTGCCCGCGCCCACCGTGCCGCTATAGGCCTGGCTGCCGGTGAAGCCGCCGCTGTCGGTGGCGGTGATGGTGAAGCTGTAGGCGCCCGCCGCGGTCACCGTGCCGCTGAGCACGCCCGAGCTGCCGTCCAGGCTGAGGCCTGCCGGCAGCACGCCGGAGCTGACGCTGTAGGTGAACGTGGCCGGATGGCCTTCGGAGGCGGTGATCGCCTGGCTGTAGGCCACGCCCACCGACGGTGCCGGCAGGCTGCCCGGCGACAGCGTGATGGTCGGCGCGACGATCGCCAGCGTGTAGCTGCCCGACACGTGGAACGGTGCGCTGGTGCCGGTGGAGCTGTCGGTCGCCTGCACCGTGAAGTTGAAGTTGCCGGCCGCGGTCGGCGTGCCGGACAGCGTGCCGGTGGACGACAGCGTCACGCCCGGCGGCAGTGCGCCCGAAGTGATTGCATAGGTGTAGGGCGAGGTGCCGTTGGCGGCGGTGAAGCTGCCGCTCACCGCCACGCCGGCCGTGCCGTTGATGGTGGTGCCGGTGCTGGGCGTCAGCGTCAGCGTCGGCGCGTTCACCGTCAGGGTGTAGGCGCTGCTGCCGGTGTACGGACCGGTGCCGGTGCTGCTGTCGGTCGCGGTGATGGTCAGGTTGTAGGCGCCGGCACCGGTAGGCGTGCCGGTGATCGCACCGCTGCTGCTCAGGCTCAGGCCCGGCGGCAGCGAACCCGCGGTCACCGCATAGGTGTACGCGCTGGTGCCGCCGGAGGCCGTGACGTTCTGCGAGTACGAGCCCGCCACCGTCGCGTTGGGCAGCGAAGCCGGCGCAAGGGTGATGCTCGGCGCGTTCACGGTAAGCGTCAGCGCACCGCTGGTGGCGCTGAACGGACCGGTGCCGGTGCTGCTGTCGGTGGCGGTCACGGTGAAGTTGAACGTACCGCCCGCGGTCGGCGTACCCGACAGCGTGCCGTTGCTGGCCAGCGTGATGCCCGCCGGCAAGCTGCCGGAAGCGATCGTATAGCTGTACGGCGCGGTGCCGCCGGTGGCGCCCGCCAGCGAGCGGCTGTAGGCGGTACCCACCGTGGCCGGCAGCGGATTGGTCGGCGCGTAGCTGATGGTGGGCGCGGCGATGGTCAGCGTCAGCGTGCCGCTGGTGGCGCTGAACGGGCCGGTGCCGGTGCTGCTGTCGGTGGCCTTCACCGTGAAGTTGAACGTGCCGTTCGCGGTGGGCGTGCCGGACAGCGTGCCGTTGCTGGCCAGCGTGATGCCGGCCGGCAGCGCGCCGGAAGCGATGGTGTAGCTGTACGGCGTGGCGCCGCCGCTGGCGCCGGCGAGCGACTGGCTGTACGCGGTGCCGACGGTGCCGGCCGCGGGGCTGGACGGCGTGTAGGTGATGGTGGGGGGCGAGACGGTGATCGTCGCGGTGGCGGGTGCGGAGGTGCCGCTCGCGTTAGTTGCCGTGTACGTGAAGCTGTCGGGACCGGCGTAGCCGGGCGTCGGCGTATACGTGATCGACGTACCGCTCGCGGTGGCCGTGCCGTGCGCGGCTTGCGTGCCGACGGCGACGGAGGCCGGCGCACCGCCGGTGATGTTGAGCGTGATCGGATTGTTGGTGCTGTTGTAGGCGACGGTGGCGCTGACCGGGTTGGCGACGGGGGGCGGCAGGGTCTGGACAGTGACATTAAAAATAGTGGCGGAGAAGAATCCGCCCGTGTCGGTCACTCTTACGGTGAAGCTCTTCGCACCCGCCGTCGTAGGCGTACCGCTGATTGTTCCGTTGCTCGCAAGCACCAGGCCGGTGGGAAGCGTGGTGCCGCCGTCGAGCGTATAGGTGTAAGGCGCCGTGCCACCAGTCGCAGTCAGCGTGAAGCTGTAGGGCGTGTTGATGATCGGATTGCTGGGCGTGTTCGTGATGTGGACGTTCGGCGCCGCGATCGTGACCGTATAACTTTGAATGCCGGTCACGCTGGCGCTATCGGTCGCAGTGACGGTAAACGAGTAAGTGTTGTCCGTCGTCGGCGTGCCTGAAATCACACCGGCCGTACTAAGGCTTAGCCCGGGCGGCAGCGTGCCGCTGGTAACCGCATAGGTATACGGCGCAGTGCCGCCGGAGGCGCTCAAGGTGGTGGAGCTGTAGGTGACAGCCACGGTGCCCGAGGGCAGCGTCGTCGGCGTAATGTTGATAGGCGAAGTGTGCGGCGCAATGTTCAACGTCACGGTAATGGCGGGATCCGTGCCGCCGAGACCGTCGTCGAACTTGAAGGAGTCCGTCGTGGCTCCATCGCCGTTATTGACATAAGTGATCTTGCGAAGGCTGTAGTCGGTGGTCTGCGCCGAACCGTGACTGGCCGGAACCGTGACATCACCGATCACATTGAAGGAAGAGCCGCTGCAGCTTACGGGCACGTCGATGACGATGGTGCCGCCTGAGGGCACCGGTGACCCGACGCTCGCATTGGGCGGCGTGAAGTCCGGGCAGCTTGCGTAGGACATGCCGGGCAAGGCCAGCATGACGCACAGCAATAAAAATGCAGTCCAGCGGCCGAATAAATGACGGCCGAGCCCATGGCGCATCGCATCGCGATGCTTCGACTCCGTATGCCACATGACTTGTCCCCTGCTTGCCCGTCTTCCCAACGGGCGGGCACCTGGCGGCGCCAATGTGAAAGCTGCCGTGGCTCGTGAACGAGCAGCCGCGGTACCGGACCCCCTCCGCCGGACAGCTGTCAGCCTTGCCTGGCGGTCCTGCACCTTCCCCTAAGTGCCTACCCTCCTTGGGCAAGCAACGCAATATTGTGACCTTGCGCACGAAGTGCTTGTCAAGATGCCGGCCGCGCGCGAAAGTTAAGCGATCCGGCCAGGGGCTCTTTTCGCCGGCACAACCAAGGGGGAAAACTCATGTCACAACCCTTTCTCGGGCAGGTCATGCCCGTGGCGTTCAATTTCGCGCCCAAGGGATTCGCTTTCTGCAATGGACAGCTGCTGCCGATCGCGCAGAACCAGGCATTGTTCTCGCTGCTAGGTACGTACTACGGCGGCAACGGCACCACGAATTTCCAGCTGCCCGATCTGCGCAGCCGCACGCCGGTAGGCTCCAACAGTGGTGCGGACATCGGCCAGATCGGCGGCGTCGAGAACGTCACGCTGCTGACCGCCAATCTGCCGTCGCATAACCATGGCTTCAATGCCAATACGGCTGCCGCCACCGCAGTCGATCCCAGCAAGGGGCTCTTTGGCAATACCGGTTCCGAGCAGATTTACGGCGCCAACACCGGTACGCAGATCGCGCTCAATGTGCTCGACAACGCGGGCCAGACGCTCCCGCACTCCAATCTGCAGCCATACCTGGTGCTGAATTTCTGCATCGCGCTCAATGGCATCTATCCCTCGCGCAGCTGACCGGAGCCCCCGCCATGTCTCAACCATATGTTGGCGAAGTCCGCCTGTTTCCCTACAACTTCGCGCCGAACGGCTGGTTCGATTGCGATGGCAGCCTGCTTCCCATCTCTGAGTACGAAGTGCTGTACACCTTGCTCGGCACCACTTATGGCGGTGACGGCGTGACCACGTTCGGCCTGCCCAACCTCTGCGGGCGCGTGCCGATTCATCAAGGCACCGGACTTGGCATGGGTACGTACGTGCTGGGCCAGCTGGCCGGTACCGAGTCGGTCACGCTGCTGCCCAACCAGATGCCGGCACATACCCATGCTTACTATGCCGTGAGTTCGGCCGGCGGTGCCGCCGCGCCAGCCGCTACGTTGCAGCTTGGCGCGGTCAGCGGTGATGTGCTTTATACGACCAGCACCGCAAGCATCCCCAGTGTTCCCATGGCAACTTCCGCCGTCGGCTCCATGGGCAACAGCCAGCCGCACGAGAACACCATGCCGTCGCTGGTCGCGCGCTTCTGCATCGCCTGGGCCGGCGTCTTCCCCTCCCAGGGTTGATGCTCATCGATAGATTACAAGGACCAACATCATGAGCGATCCCTTCATTGGCGAGATCCAGATCTACGCTTTTAATTTCGCCCCCTACAACTGGGCCATGTGCCAAGGGCAATTGATGCCGATCCAGCAGAACACGGCATTGTTCTCGCTGCTGGGCGTTACATTCGGCGGCAATGGCACCTCCAACTACCAATTGCCGAACTACGTTGGCAACGCCGCGTGCGGCCAGGGTGCCGGTCCCGGACTGACGCCGCGCGTCATGGGCGAAACGTTCGGCTCGGATAGCGTCACGCTGCTGACCAATGAGATGCCGGCGCACAACCACAACGCTCGCATCTATAACCAGACCGACGCCACCAAGCGCACCGGTACACCCGTAACCGGCGCGGCCATCATCCCGCTGCAGAAGCCGGGCATGAAGACATTCACCGCAGACCCATCTTTCAACACCACCTTCCCGCCAGCGACGATCGGTGTCGCGGGCGGCAGCACGGCACACGAAAACCAGCAGCCCTACCTCACGCTGAATTTCTGCATCTGCCTGTCGGGTGTCTTCCCGCAGCGTCCGTGAGCACGGCCCATGCACTGACCTTTCCCCCGTTGCGGGCAGCCTGGCTGCCCGCAACGGGGAAAGACCTCCCGCCCGGCCTGAGCTGGCGCGAAGCGCAAAACACGGACCTGCCCTTCTTCCGCAAGCTCTACGCCGACGTGCGCGCCGACGAACTCGCGCTCACCCCCTGGCCCGACGCGGTGCGCCAGGCCTTTCTCGACAGCCAGTTCACCCTGCAGCACCAGCACTACACCGCGCACTACCAGCCGTCGGATTACCTGGTGATCGAAGACACCGGCACGCCGATTGGCCGCCTGTACCTGCACCACGACGGACGGGAGGCCAACGTCATCGACATCGCCCTGCTCTCGGCCACGCGTGGCCGCGGCTTCGGTTCGTCATTGCTGAAGCTGGTGCAGCAGACCGCGCATCGCGACGGCCTGGCCAGCGTGATGCTGCACGTCGAACACCGCAATACCGGCGCGCGCCGGCTCTACGAACGCATGGGTTTCGCCGTGGAGGAAGACATCGGCAGCCACCTGCGCATGCGCTGGATGGCCGCCGCGGTGGCGCTCAGTTGAACAGCGCCTGGTAGATGAAACCGGTCTGGTCGCGCGCGACCGGCACCAGGAAGATGCCGAACTCGCCGATGCTGGCGTGCTTCATCTGGTAGATCTTCTGCGGGAACACGATCGCCGCCTCGTGGCGGAACAGCAGCGAGAACGGCGAGCGCACCATGCCCTGGTACTGCTGCACCGGCAGCGGCCGGGCCTCCACCAAGGCAAACGGTGCGTTGCCGTCGTGATCCAGGGCGACCGTGAAGGTCTCGCCCACATGTCCCGCGAAATGTTCCAGAGCAAAGAATTGCATCGCGCCGCCCCCTTACGCCGCCGATGGAATGGGCGCCGAGTGTCGCACAGAAGCGGCGGCGAATCGCGTGTCGGCAGCGCCGTTACTGCATGTGCACGAGCCCGCTGCCGATGCCCTGGCACAGGCGCAGCGAAAGCTTGCGACCGCGATCGAGCAGGCGGCGCATGGCCTCGCCGCTGCCTGCGGGTGCGGCGTCCGGATGTTCGGCGGCCTCCTCCGTTACCAGGCGCTGCGCCAGTTGCGGATCGGCGACGTAGCCATGCAGGAACAGCAGCGCGGTCCACAGCGAAGGCTTGGATGATGCCGGGTCCATGGAAGTCTCCGCTCAGTCGTGTGTCGCACCGCTCAAGGCGGTGGCTTGCATGGAAGCACGCGATGAGAACCGCTCGTACCACGCGGCGAGCCGCGGGCGGCCGGCGCGGAAATCGTAGACCTCGCGGAATTCGATCCAGCTCAGCGCGGTGGCGAGCGCGATCGTGCCGAGGTCGACGGCGCCCTCATCGATCTCACGTTCCAGGTAATCGCAAGTCGCCGCGATCTTCTCGCGATACGCATCGACCAGCACCGGCCAGCGCAGCGCCTCCGGCCTGCGCTCGATATCCCAGCGTGCCGCAATACCCGCATCGGCGATACCTTGCGCCAGAGCCTGCATGCGCAGCACGCCATAGCGCGCGGCAGTCTGCATGGGAATCAGCTTCGGCCCACCGTGCAGACCATCGAGGTATTCGCAGATCACGCCGGAGTCGAACAGAACCTCACCATCGTCAAGCAGCAGCACGGGCACCTTGCCCAGCGGATTGACCGCATACACCGCTTCGTTGCGCCGCGTGGGGCTGGTTTCGTGATGGATCACGTCGAGCTGGCCTGCCAACCCGGTTTCGTGCGCGGCGACGAGCACCTTGCGGGCATAAGGCGAGTGAGTCTGATAGAGGAGTTTCATGGGTCAGTCCGCGAGCAGCTTTTCGCGCAGCGAGGGATGGATGTTCCTGCCGCACAGCACGGTGGCGGCAAGGCGGCCGGCGTAGCGCGCCGGTTCGGCGAGGATGGCCGCCACGCCGGCGGCGCCGGCCGGTTCGACGACCAGATGCAGGTGGCGATGGAGCAGGCGCATCGCACTCATCAGCTGCGCTTCGTCCACGGCCACGATGCGGTCGCAGCAGCGCCGCAGCTGCGGCAGGCGCGAGGCGATCGGCACGCGTACCGCGATGCCGTCGGCGATGGTGTCGGCGCGTGCGGTTTCGATCGCGCGCTCCGCTTCCAGCGACAGTTTCATCGATGGCGCACCGGCGGCGACCACCGCCACGATCTCGGCGGACGGCAAGCGCGCGCGCAGCACCGAGCCGATGCCTTCGAGCAGCGCGCCATTGCCCAGCGGCACCAGCACCACCTCCGGCGCGGCGTCGGCGAGCAACTCCGTGGCGATGGTGCCGGCGCCCTGTGCGATCGCCGGTTCCGCGCCGTCTTCGACAAAGCGCAAGCCTTGCTCTTGCGCGTAGTGGCGCGCCGCCGCTTTCGCGGCATCGAAGTCCGCACCGGCTAGTCGCACATCCGCACCCAGTGCACGCATCGCATCGAGCTTCGCAGGATTGGCGGTTGCCGCGGCGAACACCGTGCAGGCGTGGCCTCGCCGTGTCGCCGCGCGCGCCAGCCCTTGCCCGAAGTTGCCGGCCGAGGCGGACACGATGGCTTCGCCGGGATGCAGGGCGGTAGCGGCGAACCATTCGGTGCCGCGCCCCTTGAACGAGCCGATCGGATTGCCGGTTTCGTCCTTGGCGATCAGGCGGCAACCCAGCGCGGCGTCGAGTGCGGGGCTGCGGCGTACTGGCGTGCGCAGGAATACGGGATCGATCGATGACGGGGCGGCGACGATGCCGTCCAGATCCAGCGTGGTGTTCATGCGGTGCGCTCGCTACGGTGGCGAAGGCCGACCATGCTAGGGTGGCGCCGCGCGGCGGGGCCGCGTCCGCCCCAGAACCGGCGGGTTTTCTCCCCGATCTTCCGAGAGACCACGCGGCCATGCCCACCGCCCTGGATAAATTCGACCGCCGCATCCTGTCCATCCTGCAGCTCGATGCGCGGCGCTCCGCCGAACTGATCGGCGCGGAGATCGGCCTGTCCGCCTCCGCCGTGCAGCGGCGCATCGCGCGGCTGCGCGAAGAAGGCGTGATCCTGGCCGAGGTGGCCATCGTCGATCCGAAACGCGCGGGGCGTCCGCTCACCCTGATCGTGGACGTGGAAGTGGAGCGCGAACGCCCCGAACTGCTGGCCAGCCTGAAGCAATGGATCGCGGCCGAACCGGCGGTGCAGGAAGCCTGGTACGTCACCGGCGAAGGCGACTACGTGCTGGTGGTCAGCGCGCGCGACGTGGAGGACTACGACGCGCTGATGCAGAAGCTGGTGGCGGACAACGCCAACGTGCGGCGCTTCCAGACGCGCGTGGCGCTGGGAACGCTCAAGCGCGGCGTGCTGGTGCCGATCGAGGAATAAGGCCTAGGCGTCGCCGGCCGTATCGCCATGGCACAGCGCCGCCAGCACCAGCACCGGCGGCAGCGCGAAACACCACATGCCGGCATAGCGATACAGCAGCGCTGCCGCCGCGCAGCCCGCCGCAAAGGTAAGCACCGCACCGCCCATGCTCGCCATGCGCGTGCGCGCGGCGGCGCGCTGCTCCTGCGGCAAGCCGTGCAGCAGGTCGGCCACGTCCAGCATCAGCTGCGTGGTGGTGCCGGTCATCATGGTGGTGGGCGGCGCCTTGCCCAGGTGCACGCGCTGCACCGCGTTCTGCACCGCCATGCCGGCCACCAGCACCAGGCCGGCGAACATCGCCGCCGGCGCATCGCCCTGCTCGAAACGCCCGTGCCAGATCGCCACGCCGCCACGCCGCCACCCAGCACCAGCAGCACCAGCTGGATCGCCAGCAAGGTGCGGAACACCGGCCGGCCCGCAGCCACCAGCCGATAGCGCAGCAGCCGCGCGAGAATCACCGCCACGCAGAACGTCGGCAGCGCCAGCAGCTTGGTGACGATGCCCGTCGCGCCCATCACCAGCGCCGCACCGATGGTGACGAAGTTGCCGGTGACGTGCGCGGTGAACAGGCCATGCATGGCCAGGAAGCCGGCGGTGTCGGTATAGCCGGCGGCGAAGCTCAGCAAGGTGGGGACGGTAAGTTTCATGGGATTCCCGGATATTGGCCTACCAGGTGAACTTGAGCTCGGCGCCAAGATAATCGCTGTCCCGGCCGCCCGCGCGGCGAAGCGCATCGCTGACCTCGAAGCGCACCAGCTCCAGCGCCGTCGCCACGTGCCGGTTGACGGCGTAATCGGCGCGCAGCTGGCCGTAAGTGCCCGTGCGCCGGCCGCCACGGCCGGCGGTATTCGGCACCGCCACGTTCGGCTGCGTGTACACCGCATCGCCGGTGGTCTGGCGCCATTGCAGGCCGATAGCGGCGGTGAGCGCCAGGCCGGTCATGGGCTTTACGGTGAGCGACGGTTTCAGGTGGATGAAGTTGGCATAGCCGGTATACCCGGCCAAGGTGACGTAATAGCCATTGGGGAACAGCGGATTGAAGGTGCCTAGCGTGCCGTCGCCGCGACGCCGGTCGCCGGAGGCGGCATCCAGCTGCAGGCCGAAGCGCGGCATCCACGGCAGCGCGGTGAAGGTATAGCCGCCGCGCGTGCCGACGGCCCAGGCGCGGATATCTTTGCCGCCCACCGAACCGCGCTGCGCCATCGCTTCCAGATCCCAGTCCAGGCCGTTGGCATTGCCGGCGTAGCGCGTGTCGAACACCTGGCGCGATTCGCGCCCGGCCGCATCGATAAAGCGCGCGTTGTCGCGCCGGTACAGCGCCGCATACGCGGACAGCTCGTGCTTGCCGTCGATCAGCCGCTCCACGCGCAGCAGGTGAAAGCGCACGTGCCGGTTGGATGTATCGTCGAAATGGCGGTCGTCCTTGTACTGCACCGGCTGGCTGAGCAGGCCGATCAAGCGCCAGCGCCCCGTTTCCCAATCCGCCCACACCGCATCGAAGGCCTGCCGTACGTTCGGTCCGTCGCGCAGCGAGACGAAGCGCTGCAGGTCGAAGGCGAACTCCTGCCGGCCGGCGCGCGCCTTGAACGTGCCCGTGCCGAAGGCATGCACGTAGGCGACAAAGGCCAGGCGCAGATCGAGCGGGTTGCGGTCGGTGGGCGTGGGGTTGCGCTTGCCGTAGGCGCGCGCGTCTTCCAGTTGCACGAAGGCCTGCCATTGGCTGCCGAGGCGCAGGTCGGCATGGACCTGCGCACGCTGGATCACATAGCCGTCGGCCCGCGCACCGCCGGCACCGAAACCGGCCGCGTCATTGCGCTCGAAACGCTCGCGCAGGTTGGCGCCCAGCGAGAGATAGCTGGCCGGGCCGCCGCGATCCAGCGCGATGTACTTCAGCGCATCGCCCGGCTCGGTACGCAGCGCCGGATCGGCCAGCGGCGACCAGTCCTCCTGCCAGCGGTTGGAGGCGAAGGCCGGCCGCGCGGCCTCCTGCGCGGCGGCCGCGCCGGCGCCTGCGAGCAGCGCAATCGCCAGCAGCCGCCGCGGCATGCTCAACCGCCCTTGGCCGCAGCGTGGATCTCGGCGATATAGCCGCCGGGGAACGACACCATCGCGATGCGGCGCCCATCGGCTTCGTACGGCTCGACCAGCACCTTGGCGCCGCTCGCCGTGGCCTTGGCCAGCGTCGCGGCAAGATCGGCCACTTCGTAGCCGCTCATCTCGCGGCCATAAGGCCAGGGCAGCAGACCATCGGTGACCTGCACGGACATCTTGCCGAAGTCCGATTCGATGCGGATGCGGCGGAAACGATCGCTGGCGCGGCCGATCTCCACGCCCGGCGCCTGCTTGTCGTCGGACACCACCTTGCCGTGCGAGAACGCCAGGAAGGCGTGGACGAAAGCATCGGCGCGATCCGGCGACACGTACACGCGATTCTCCGGCACGGTGCCGAACGCTTTGTAGTTCGGCGCGGTGGTGTGCCAGTACAGCTGCATGTTCACGCCGCCGGGCCACTGGATCACGGCGTCGCGGCCGATCGGATCGGGAAACGGCGCCACCAGCACGTCGGCGCCGGCGGCGCGCGCGGCGCGGATCGCCACGTCCATGTCCTTCACCAGATAACCCGTGCGCTCGGCGCCGAACGGATACGGGATCGGCGTGCGGAAGCCGAACAGCGACACCGTGCCGGCCGGCGTCTGCAGCAGCTGCGAGCTGGTCTGGCTGGGCGTGGGCGTCACCTGCACCACTACCTGCTTGGTGCTCTGCCCGCCGAAGGTGGCGGTGAAGCTCTGCACGAAGCGGTCGACGTCGGCCGGATCGACATAGACATGAGTGGTGTCGTACTGCGGGGCTACCGCCACGTGCGGCAACGCGGATTCGCGCGCCCCCGCCGACGCGACCAGAAGGCTCAGTGACAGGGCGAAGATAGATAGGACAGAAGCCTTGCGCATGGGAAAAACTCCTTGGATCTTGATGATGCAACGGGTCTTGATGATGCGATCAACGTGCGGCGCGGCGTCCGCGCCAGTCGTGCCAGGCCACCAGCAGGAAGCCGCCGGCGAGACCTAAGTGTTCGAAGAACGTATTGGCCGCCGGCAGGCGCTGCGCGAGCGGCAGTTCCCAGAAACGTACGGCGAGAAAAGTGGCGCCCAGGGTGAACACCGCCAGCGCCAGTGCACCGGCCCAGCGCAGCACGCCGCTGAGAATGGCCAGCGAGGCGCCCAGTTCCAGTGCGATCACCAGCACCGCGAATACGGCCGGCGGCGCCAGGCCGAAGTGCGCCATCTCGGCGATGGCGCCGGGGAAATCCAGCGCCTTGTCGATGCCGCCTTGCAGATAGGCGGCGCACAGCAGCAACAGCGCGATCCAGTGCGCCGCTTTCCAGGCGGTCGAGGGCGCCGCGTTCATAGCGCCCAGCACGCGCAGCCCAGCGCGCCCCAGAAGGATTTCAGGTCGGCGATCGGCAGGCGGCTGGACCAGGCGGTGGCGTGGTCGTGGCCGTGGATGCCGCAGGCATGCGAGCAAGCGCAGGCCACGGGCGCCGCTGCGCGCGCCGGCTGCTTCGCCGCCCATGCACCGTAGCCACCGTAGCGGTTCACCGGCGACCAATCCGGCATCGCCGCCGGAATCGGCGCTTCGTCCAGATCGGCGAAGCGGCCCGCGCCGTACACGATCTTGCCGCCCACCATGGTCAGTTCCGAGGTGATGTCGGCGATCTCGCTTTCCGCGCAGGCGAAGAAATCGCGGTCCGGCACGATCAGGTCGGCCAGCTGCCCGGCGGCGATATGCCCCTTCTTGCCTTCCTCGTTGGAGAACCAGGTGACGTATTCGGTCCACATGCGCAGCGCCGTCTCGCGGTCCAGGCAGTTGCGCTGCGGATACAGGCGCAGGCCGCCGACGGTGCGGCCGGTGATCAGCCAGGCCAGCGACACCCACGGGTTGTACGACGCCACGCGGGTGGCATCGGTGCCGGCGGAAACCCGCGCGCCTTTCTCCAGCATGCGCGCCACCGGTGGCGTGGCCTCGGCCGCGCCGGGGCCGTAGCGCTCGACGAAGTATTCCCCCTGGTAAGCCATGCGGTGCTGCACGGCGATACCGCCGCCCAGCGCCGCGATGCGGTCGATCGACTGGTCGGAAATGGTTTCGGCGTGATCGAAGAACCAGTTCAGGCCTTGCAGCGGAATGTCCTGGTTCACCCGCTCGAACACGTCCAGCGCGCGGCTGATGGTCTCGTCGTAGGTGGCGTGCATGCGCCACGGCCAGCGGTTCTCGGCCAGGATGCGCACCACGCCTTCCAGGTCGCCTTCCATTTCCGGCGGCAGGTCCGGGCGCGGCTGGCGGAAGTCCTCGAAATCCGCGGCGGAGAACACCAGCATTTCGCCGGCGCCGTTGTGGCGGAAGTAATCGTCGCCCTGCTTGTACTTGGAGGTCTTCGTCCAGTTCAGGAAATCTTCTTTCTCCGCCTTGGGCTTCTGCGTGAACAGGTTGTAGGCCAGGCGGATGGTGAGCTGGCCGTCGTCCGCCAGCTGCTGGATCACCGCGTAGTCGTCGGGATAGTTCTGCGCACCGCCGCCGGCATCGATGGCGCCGGTGACGCCCAGGCGGTTCAGCTCGCGCATGAAATGGCGGGTGGAATTGAGCTGGTAGTCGAACGGCAGCCTGGGACCCTTGCCGAGCGTGGCATAGAGAATCGCGGCATTGGGCTTGGCCAGCAGCAGGCCGGTGGGGTTGCCGTCGCGGTCGCGCACGATCTGGCCGCCTGGCGGCTCCGGCGTGTCGCGGGTGTAGCCCACGGCGCGCAGCGCGGCGGCGTTGAGCAGGGCGCGGTCGTACAGATGCAGCAGAAACACCGGTGTGTCGGGCGCCACCGCGTTGAGTTCGTCGATGGTGGGCAGGCGCTTCTCGGCGAACTGGTGTTCGGTGAAGCCGCCGACCACACGCACCCACTGCGGCGGCGGCGTGATGGCGACTTGGGCTTTCAGCATCGCCATCGCATCGGCCAGCGAACGCACGCCGTCCCAGCGCAGCTCCAGGTTGTAGTTCAGGCCGCCGCGGATGATGTGCAGATGGTTGTCGATCAGCCCGGGCAGCACACGGCGGCCATGCAGGTCGATCACGCGGGTGGCGGGGCCGGCCAGCGCCATCACCTCGGCGTCGCCGCCGACCGCGACGAAGCGGCCGTCGGCGATCGCCACCGCGCTGGCGGTGGGGCGCGCGCGGTCCAGCGTGGTGATCAGGCCGTGGTGCAGGATCAGGTCGGGAGGGCTGGCCGGCGCGTTCATGCTTTGCGCTCCGCGGCGGTGGTATCGCGCCTGGTATGCGGGCCCTGCGGCAGCTGGCCGAACACGTGCGGACTCACCTGGCCGCGCAGCCAGGTGGTCTGCGCGCTGTCGCGATGCAGGAGCTGCTTGACCAGGGGCGGAATCTGCTCGCCCACCAGGATGCCGAGCAGGCCGACCAGGGCGATCACCGGCGGCGCCGGCGAGCGCACCTTGAGCAGGGCGTAGACGATGCCCACCAGCAGGCCGGCGGCGAGGGAAAGGATGTAGGGCTTCATCGGTGCTTCCTCGGTGTGAGGGTTTGTTGCCCCTCTCCCTCCGGGAGAGGGGTTAGGGCGAGGGTGCGGGCGGAGCGCGAGAGTGATGTGCACCGCTCCGGTCGTACCCTCATCCGGCTGCCGCCACCTTCCTCGCTCCTCAGAGCCGCGCACATCCATGTGCGCTCCCCGCGTGCCCCCGGAGGGGGAAGGGTTCCAACTTGAAGACTGAGTAGGCTCAGCCCTCGTGCGCGCCGAACATGGTCTTGGCGTAAGTCACGCCCAGGCCATACGCGCCGCCGTTGCTCCTGGCGATGCCGGTGGTGCTTTCGTAGGTCTCGCCGCGCGCCCAGTCGCGCTGCAGCTCCAGCAGGTATTGCAGCGAAGTCATCGGGCGGGCGCCGGCCTGCACCATGCGGTCCATCGCGCGGTCGTGCGCTTCGGCCGACACGTCGCCGCAGGCATCGGCGATCACGTACACCTCGAAGCCCTGGTCGAGCGCGGACAGCGCGGGGCCGACGATGCACACGGACGTCCACAGCCCGGCCAGCACGATGCGGCCCTTGCCGATCTCGTTGACCCGGGCAATCACCGCGGCGTCTTCCCAGGTGTTCATCGAGGTGCGGTCGAGCAGGGCCTGTCCCGGGAAGGGTTCGGTCACTTCGCTGAACATCGGGCCGGAAAAGCTCTTCTCCGCCACCGTGGTGAGGATGGTCGGCACCTTGAAGCTGGCCGCCGCCTTGGCCACCAGGCCGGCGTTGTTGCGCAGATTCACCGCATCGATGGAATGGGTGGCGAAGGACATCTGCGACTGGAAGTCGATCATGATCAAGGTGTGATCCGCGGGCGTCAGCAGCAGCTTGCCGGGGGTGGGCGTGGCGGTGATGGACATCGAAGGATTCCTTGCGGCGAAATGAAAAAATGTCGTTTCAGATGCGAATAAATCGATGATCGGCGATCAGCGATTTATTCCGTGCATCAACAGTATCTGCGCTCTCTTTCGGCGCAAAAAGCGGAAAGCTTGCCGCCCTAGCATCGATAAATTCGAATGCCGCGCGGCAAGCCGTCCGCCGGCCACGCCGCATCAGCTCTTGATAAAGGCCAGCAGGTCGCTGTTGAGCTGGTCCTGGTGCGTGACGGCCAGGCCGTGCGGCGCACCCGGGTAGACCTTGAGCGTGGCGTGCTTCACCAGCTTGGCGGTGAGCCGCGCGGAGCCGTCGATGGGCACGATCTGGTCGTCGTCGCCGTGGATGACCAGGGTAGGCACGTCGATCTTCTTCAGGTCCTCGGTGTAGTCGACTTCCGAGAACTCCTTGATGCAGTCGTACTGGCCCTTGATGCCGCCCATCATGCCCTGCAGCCAGAACGCTTCGCGCGCACCCTCGGAGACCTTCGCGCCGGCGCGGTTGTAGCCGAAGAACGGCAGGGTCAGGTCCTTGTAGAACTGCGAGCGGTCGTCGAACACGCCCTTGCGGATGCCGTCGAACACTTCCAGCGGCAGGCCATTGGGATGGCTGGCGGTCTTGAGCATGATCGGCGGCACCGCGCCGATCAGCACCATCCTGGCGATCCGCCTGGTGCCGTGGCGGCCGACGTAGTGGGCGATTTCGCCGCCGCCGGTGGAGTGGCCGACCAGCACGACGTCGTGCAGATCGAGCTTCTCGATCAGCTCCGCCAGGTCGTCGGCGTAGCGGTCCATGTGGTTGCCGTCCCAGGTCTGCGCCGAGCGGCCATGGCTGCGGCGGTCGTGCGCGATCACGCGGTAGCCGTGCTGGCCCAGGAACAGCATCTGCCCGTCCCAGGCATCGGCGCTGAGCGGCCAGCCGTGCGAGAACAGCACCGGCTGCCCGTTGCCCCAGTCCTTGTAGAAGATCTCGGTGCCGTCGCTGGTGACGAAGCGCGAGCCCGGCGTCTTGCCGGCGCGGGTGGCGGCAGCGCCCTTGGAGGCTTCCGCGGCCGCGGCAAGCGCGGGCATGGCCATCACGGCGGTGGAGGCGAGGGCGGCGTGGCCGAGCAAGGCGCGGCGGCCATGGCTGATGTCGGTCTTTGGCTGAGACATGTCGAGGTTTCCTTGGGCGTGACGGAGGGCCGGGCGCGCGGCATGGATGCCGCGGCGCCGGCTGCGTAATGTCGCGCGCCGCCGCGCCGCGGCACAGCCCGGTTTGGGCATGCCGCGGCTACCCGATCGGGCATGGCGCAAAGAGGAGACAACGGCGAAAATGCGCGGTTTTTTGCCTGGGAAACGCGTGCGATCAGGAATCGAGAAAACCGCGCCGCAGGGCGATCGTCACCGCATGCGTG
This sequence comes from Dyella sp. SG609, assembly GCF_012275375.1. GTDB lineage: Bacteria > Pseudomonadota > Gammaproteobacteria > Xanthomonadales > Rhodanobacteraceae > Dyella_D > Dyella_D marensis. The sequence goes on from NZ_JAAZQJ010000013.1 coordinate 138,537, forward strand.
CGATCGGCGGCGCCGAGCTTGGCGGTGATGTTCTTCAGCCGTGCCTTCACCGTGTCCTCGGAGACGCACAGCAGTTCGGCGATCCGCCGGTTGCCGTGGCCGGTGGCGACCAGGCGCAGCACGGCCAGCTCCTTGGCGGTGAGCATGTCGGCGTCGACGTGCGAGGCCACTTCGCGGGCGATCTCGCCCACCACCACGCGCCGGCCGAGCGCGGCGCCGCGGATCGCCTGCAGGATGTCGTCGCGGGTGGAGGATTTCAGCAGATAGGCCATCGCGCCCAGCATCAGCGCCTGCTTCACGCGCGCATCGCCCGGATAGGTGGTGAGGATGACGATGCGCGCATCGGGAAACTCGCCGCGGATCGCGGCGATCGCCTGCAGTCCGTCCATGCGCGGCATCTGCAGATCGAGCACGGCGACGTCCGGCCGCTGCGCGCGGAAACACTCGATGCTTTCCACGCCATCGCCGGCCTCGCCGGCGACCTGCATGTCCGGCGCGCTTTCGATCGCGGCACGCAGGCCGTCGCGCATGACCGGATGGTCGTCGGCGATCAAGATCCTGAGCGTCCTGTTGTGGCTGTTCACGCTGCCCGGCCTCCGAGCCCGTCCTGCGCATCATCGCGGCGTGGCCGCTGCGCACTATCGGCGCGCGCCCCGGCCCTGGCAATGCCCGATCGGGTGAATGAGGCCAAGGTCGAAAGGCAGGCCACGGCCGCGCTCGCTAGACTGCCGCCCACTCATGCATGCAAGCCTCGCTGGCGCCCCGGATGGTGCCGGCGCACCGGGCGGCATGCGTCCGCCGGGGGAACGACAGGCATGAAACGACGCGGGCGCGGCGCGCCCTGGCTGCTGCTCTGGTGCGCCGCGCTGCTGTGCCCGGCCCTGCGCGGACAGGATGCCGGCCACTGGAACGGCGAGCAGTTCCGCCAGACGGTATGGAGCGTGGAACACGGCGCGCCGGCGGATATCTGGGCGCTCGCGCAGGATCGCGACGGCTTCCTCTGGCTCGGCACCGGCTCGGGCCTGTACCGCTTCGACGGCGTCGCCTTCGAGCGCTTCGAGCCGCGCCAGGGCGAGAACCTGCGCACCAACGACATCACCGCGCTGTCGATGCAAGCCGACGGCACGCTGTGGATCGGCCTGTTCCACGGCGGCGCCAGCGCCCTGCGCGACGGCCGCCTGACCAGCTATTCGGCACGCGACGGCTTTCCCACCAGCATGGTGACCTCCTTCGCGCGCACCGCCGACGGCGCGCTGTGGGCGGCCAGCCGCGGCGGGCTGGCGCGCTTCGACGGCACGCGCTGGGAGATCGCCGGCGCGGACTGGAACTATCCGGCCGCCCGTGCCGAATGGGTGATGACCGATCGCGACGGCACCTTGTGGGTCACCACCGGCGATGAGCTGCTGTCGCTGCGCCGTGGCGGGCATCGCTTCGAAGCGACCGGCATCCGCGTGGCGCGCGATACCACGCTGAGCCAGGCGCCGGACGGACGGATCTGGCTTTCCAGCGGACCGCGCGGCACCAGCGCCCCGCCCGCGGCGCCGGCCGCGCAGCCATCGGAAGGCTTGCGCGAGGACCCGGCGCTGGTGCATTCCAAACGGCTGCTGTTCGACCGCCGCGGCTACCTGTGGGGCACCGAGGCGATGCGCGGCGGCGTCTACCGCATCGATGCGCCGGCGCGCCTGGCCGATGGCCGCGCCTTGCGCGCATCGGCGTTCGACGCCTTGCACGACCGCGGCGGCGGCCTGCCGTCGAATGTCGCGGTGCCGCTGCTGGAAGACCGCGAAGGCACCGTGTGGGTGGGCACCAACCTGGGCCTGGCCAGCTACCACGCCAACAATGTGCGCGTGCCGCCGGGCAGCAAGGTCGGCCCCGGCATCAACACCGCGCTCGCCGCCGACGCGCAGGGCACGCTCTGGCTGGCCAACGGCGGAGTGCTGCAGCGGCTCGACGCGGACGGCGCGCAGGTGGTCGCCGACGGCCTGCCGGACATCAACGCGATGCTGGCCGCGGACGGCACGCTGTGGCTGATGGGCGGCTCCTGGCTGGGCCGGCTGGAACACGGCCGCGTGGAGCACATCGAGGTGCCGGTAAGCGAACCGCGCTGGAGCCTGGAAGCGCTGGCCGGCGACGGCCGCGGCGGCCTGTGGGCGAGCTTCATGGACCATGGCGTGTTCCATCTGCGCGATGGCCGCTGGACGGCGCTCGAAGGCAGCATCGGCCGCGGCCGCACCGCGCCCACCGCGCTGCTCGCCGACGCCGCGGGCCGGCTGTGGGCCGGCTATCCCGATGGCCGCGTGCTGTGCGTCGACGGCGAGCAACAGCGCACCTATGCCGGCGCCGAGGGGCCCCGCGTCGGCGCCATCGCCACCTTCGCCCGGCGGGGCGACGAGCTGCTGGTCGGCGGCGACCGCGGCGTGGCGCGCTGGCGCGATGGACGTTTCGAGCCGCTCGCGGCGGACCCGGCGATGCTGGCCGGGGTGTCCGGCATCGCGCTTACCGCGCAGGGCGAGGCATGGATCAACGGCAGCCGCGGCGTGCTGCGCGTGAGCGCGCGCGACCTGGCGCGCGGCTTCGGCGGCCAGGCCGCCGCTTACGAGCTGTTCGACTATCACGACGGCCTGCCCGGCATCGCCCTGCAGGCCACGCCGGTATCGACCGCCGCGATCGATGCGCGCGGACGGGTGTGGTTCAACACCAACCAGGGCGCCGCATGGATCGACCCGGCGCAGGTGCGGCGCAACCCGGCGGCGCCGGCCACCTTCGTGCAGACCCTGATCGCCGGCGACCGGCGTTACGCCGCCGCCGGCGAACCGCGGCTGCCGCAACGGACCAGCGCGGTGCGCGTGCAGTACACCGCCACCAGCCTGGCCATGCCCGATCGCGTGCGCTTCCGCTACCGCCTCGACGGCGTGGACGAAGACTGGCAGGAGGCGGGCACGCGGCGGGAAGCCTCGTATGCCAACCTGGGCCCCGGGCACTACCGCTTCCGCGTGATCGCCGCCAACGAGGACGGCGTGTGGAACGAGCAGGGCGCCAGCCTGGCCTTCTCGATCGAACCGCAGTTCTTCCAGACCGGCTGGTTCCGCGCGCTGTGCCTGGCCGCCGGCGCGCTGCTGGCCGCCGGCCTTTACCTGTGGCGGCTGCGCCTGATGGCCGAGCGCATCCATCTGCGCCTGGAAGAGCGCACGCGCGAGCGCGAACGCATCGCGCGCGAGCTGCACGACACGTTGCTGCAGGGCGTGCAAGGCTTGCTGCTGCGCCTGCAGGCGCTGGCCGCCGGGCTTAGCGAAGGCGGGCGCACGCGCGAGGCGCTGGACGCGGCGATCCGCCGCGCCCGCGACGTGCTGATGGAGGGGCGCGACCGCATCGTCGCGCTGCGCGGGGAAAGCGAGGAAGGCGAGCGGCTGGCGCACACGCTGCGCGCGGTGGGCGAGGAGTACCGCGACGGCGGCAGCATCGCCTTCCAGGTAAGTACCGAAGGCGCGGAACGCGCCTTGTGCCCCGCGGCCGCCGACGAAGTGATCGACATCGCCCGCGAGGCGATCCGCAACGCCTTCCGGCATGCGCATGCCGGCTGCATCGACGTGCGCGTGGCGTACCTGCCGCAGGGCTTGCGCATCCGCGTGCGCGACGACGGCATCGGCATCCCGCTCGACATCCTCCGGCACGGCGGCAGGCCGGGCCACTGGGGCCTGGTAGGCATGCGCGAGCGCGCCGGGCGGCTGGGCGCGACGCTGGCGATCCGGCGCGGCAAGGCTCGCGGGACGGACGTGGTGCTGCATGTGCCGGGGCAGGTGGTGTTCGAAGCGGGGGCGCACGGGCGCAGGGCGTGAAGTGCGGCTTCTGGCGTGTGGCTTGATCGCCGTTCCTGCATCAACGCTCCGCCCGCCCCCTCACCCCGGCCCTCTCCCCGGAGGGGAGAGGGGGATGTCGATTAACGCGAAAACCGAGCAAAGAGCTCGCGGCGCAGCCGCGGCGTTCCGCTGGTGCGCTTCTGCTCTTGATCTACCGGGTCCCCTTGGCGCCGGCGGTGAGGGCTGGACGAAAAGGCCCCCGCAGGGGGGCGGGGACACGATGTCCCCGCCTTTTTGATCAGGGCATGGATGCCCTGTCAAAAAGCCCGGCCAGCCCTCACGGACCCTCAGCAGCTTTGCTGCTGAGGGCGCCAAGCAGGGTGCCCTCTCTTTTTGGTTACTTTTTCTCTGGGCACGCAGAGAAAAAGTAACTCGCCCCGCGGCAGCGGGGCGAAACCCTCGCCAAAGGCGAGACAACCAACCGCAACGCAACAATCTCCCCCGCGGGAAAAGGAGAGCACTCAGACCGGCAGATCAAACAGCAGCAGCTCAGCATCGCCATTACCTTCGAGCTCGATCAACGCAACGTCCCTGAGCTGCAACGCATCGCCCGCATTCAGCACAATACCGTTGACGGTAACGCTGCCGCGCGCCACATGGACATAGCCCAGCCGCCCCGGCGCAAGCGCATGGGCAAGCTTGTCGCCGTCCGCCAGGATCGAGGCGTACAGATACGCGTCCTGATTCATGCGCAGCGAACCATCGCGGCCATCCGGCGAAACGACCAGACGCAACTGGCCGCGCTTGGAAGCCTCATCGAAATGCTTTTCCTCGTAGCTGGGCTCAACGCCCTGGCGCTCCGGCATGATCCAGATCTGCAGGAAGTGCACCGGCTCCCTGGCGTCATGATTGAACTCGCTGTGGCGCACGCCGGTGCCCGCGCTCATGCGCTGCACGTCGCCGTAGCGCAGCACCGAGCCCGTGCCCAGGCTGTCCTTGTGCTCCAGCGCGCCGCCGAGCACGTAGGAAATGATCTCCATGTTCTGGTGGCCGTGCGTGCCGAAGCCCTGGCCGCCGGTGACGCGGTCCTCGTTGATCACACGCAGCGGGCCGAAGCCCATATGGCGCGGGTCGTAGTACTCGGCGAAGGAAAAGGTGTGGCGGGACGACAGCCAGCCGTGCTCGGCGCGGCCGCGTTCCTGGCTCTTGCGGACTTCCAACATGGGATGCCTCCATAGTGATGTGCGATGGATTCGATGGCTTGCCGGCCCGGGCCACCCAGCCCAAAGAAGCCTTGTTTTGCTTGCCATCGCGTCCTGATGGAGAGAGTATGGGCGCCCTCGCCGGCGGGGAAAAGCGAGTGGATTGCCGGCCTATCATCGAGAATTTCGAATGCTGCGCCTGAGCCTCGACGCCCTGCAGATCCTGGACGCCATCGACCGCCGCGGCTCCTTCGCCGCGGCCGGCAAGGAGCTGCACAAGGTGCCCTCCACCATCTCCTACACGGTGGCCAAGCTGGAGGAGGAACTGGGCGTGCAGCTGTTCGAGCGCGCCGGCCCGCGCGCCGACCTGACCCAGGCCGGCAGCGTGCTGCTGAAGGAGGGCCGCCACCTGCTGCGCGCAGCGCAGGACCTGGAGGCGCGCGTGCGCCGGGTGGCCTCGGGCTGGGAAACCGAGTTCGCCATCGAGATCGACTCGATGTTCGCCCCCATCGCGCTGCGCGAGGACATCGAGGCGTTCTGCGCCGTGGCCGACCGCACGCGGCTGCGGGTGGGGCAGGAAGCGCTGTCCGGCACCTGGGAGGCGCTGCTGGAGCGCCGCGCCGACCTGCTGATCGGCGCCGCCGGCGAAGGCCCCTCCGGCGGCGGCTACGTGGCCGAGCCGATGGGCTCGCTGCCGTTCGTGTTCGCGGTGGCGCCGGATCACCCGCTGGCCGCGCTCGACCGCCCGCTGGGCCGGCTGGACCTGCAGCAGTACCGCGCCATCGCCGTGGCCGACAGCGCGCGCAAGCTGGTCTCGCGCACCGTGGGCCTGGCCTTCGGACAGGAGGCGATGACCGTGCCGGATATCCGCAGCAAGCTGGATTTCCAGCGCGCGGGCCTGGGCTTCGGCTTCCTGCCGGAACCCTACGCGCGCCCCGCGATCCAGGCCGGCGAGCTGGTGGTCAAGCAGGTGGAAGAGCCCAAGCCGGCCGAGACCTTCTACCTGGCCTGGCGCACCGGCGAGGAGGGCGCCGCGCTGCGCTGGTGGATCGAGCGCGCGCGCCGGCCCGGCACGCTGGAGCGCCTGCTCGCGCTATCGTTCTGCCACTGACCGGATGACCGGATGACGGAGGCCGCCATGGCACCCTTCGGACGCGCGCTGCGGCGCCTGCGCCAGCTGCGCGGCATGAAACAGAGCCACCTCGCCGAACTGCTCGGCGTCACCCAATCGACCGTGTCGCGCTGGGAGCGCGGCGACCTCGACCTGTCCGCCGCACAGCGGCTCGCCGTGCAGCGTTTGCTGGAAGCGCGGCCCGACCCCGCGCAGGACGCCGCGCTGAAACGGCTGGTGGAGCACTCGGCGCAGAAGGTCCATCTGGTCTGCGACCGCACGCACCGCCTGCTGGCGGTGTCGCCCGCGCGCTTCGCCGACTGGCGCCGGCCGGCCGCCGAGCTGCTCGGCACCTGCATGCTGGTCTATGCCACGCCGGAAATCCTCGCCGCCGAAGCCACGCTGGATGCGCGCGGCTGGTACGAGGACCGCCAGGGCTCGCTGCGCATCGCCACCGGCACCAATGCGGAGCTGCCCATCCGCCCCGGCACCGCGCTGTGGGAACGCATCGCGCTGGCGGACGGCAGCATGGGGCGGCTGGTCACCACGCTGGCCTGAGCGCCGCGCATATTTAATGCGTGGCGGGCACGCCGCGCCGCTCGCTACGCTCCGGTTCCCAGCAGCACGGGAGCAAGCCATGACCATCCTGGTGACCGGCAGCGCCGGCCATCTCGGCGAAGCGCTGATGCGCAGCCTGCAAGCCGCCTCGCGCGAGGCCGTCGGCATCGACCTGAAACCCTCGCCATTCACGCGGCACACCGGCGATATCGCCGACCGCGCCTTCGTGCGCGCGGCGATGCGCGGCATCAGCGCGGTGATCCACACCGCCACCTTGCACAAGCCGCATGTGGCGACGCATCCGGCGCAGGATTTCGTCGACACCAATATCAGCGGCACCCTGGCCCTGCTGGACGAAGCACTGGCGGCCGGCGTGCGCGCCTTCGTCTTCACCAGCACCACCAGCGTGTTCGGCGCGGCGCTGACGCCGGCCGCGGATGCGCCGGCGGCCTGGATCACCGAGAACGTGGCGCCGGTGCCGAAGAATATCTACGGCACCACCAAGCTCGCGGCCGAGCAGTTGTGCGAGCTGTATCACCGGCGCCATGGCCTGCCCGTGGTGGTGCTGCGCACGTCGCGCTTCTTTCCCGAAGCGGACGACGATGCGGGCAAGCGCGCCGCCTACACGCTGGCCAATGCGCAGGCCAACGAGCTGCTGTACCGCCGCGCGGATATCGAAGACGTGGCGAAGGCGCATCTGCTGGCGGTGGAGCGTGCGCCGGCGCTGGGCTTCGGCCGCTATATCCTCTGCGCCACCACGCCGTTCGCGCCGGAAGACCTGGCGCTGCTGCACCGCGATGCGCCGGCCGTGCTGCGGCGGCTGTTTCCTTCGTTCGAGGCCTTGTACGGCGCGCGCGGCTGGCGCATGTTTCCGCGCGTGGATCGCGTCTACGTCAACGCGCTGGCGCGGCATGAGCTGGGCTGGCAGCCGCGGCATCACTTCGCCCACGTGCTGAACTGCCTGGCGGCGGACCGGGATTTCCGCAGTCCGCTGGCCGTGGCGGTGGGCGCCAAGGGCTATCACGCCACCAGCTTCGGCGAGATGCCTTATCCGGTGGACTGAAGGCGCCGCGCGTACTGCGCGGGCGTGCAACCGACCAGGGCGCGGAAGTCGCGGATGAAATGCGCCTGGTCGAAGTAGCCCAGCGACAGGGCCAGCTCGATCCAGTCCGCGGACTGGCCTTGCTGCAGCTGGGCGATCGCCTCGTGCAGGCGGTAGCGGTTGATCGTCCATTTCGGGCCGATGCCGACGTAGTTCTTGAACAGGCGTTGCAGGGCGCGTGCGTTGAGTGCGCTGCGTTCGCACAGTTGCTCGACCGTGGTGATGGAGCGGTCGGCGGCGATGTCGGCGACCAGGGCGGCCACGCGGTCGACGGTGGCGTCGGGCGCGGGCAGATGTGCCATCAACATCCGTTCGGCGGCAGCGGCCATGTCGTCGACTTCAGGCGCGGCGGCTATCGCGGCTTCGTAGCTGTCGGCGTCGGCGCCGAACAGATCGCCGGCGGCCATCGACGCGTCCATCAGCTTCGCCACCTCCGCTGCGTAGAACGGACGAAAGCCGCCCGGCCGGAACTTGATGCCGAACACCTGCCCCCGGCCTTCCAGCACGCGCACGAAGCGCCCCTGGTGCACGCCATGGATGCGCCCCTCCACCAGATGCACGCTCGGATGCGGCAGGGTTTCCTGCGTCTGCGGCGGCAGGCCGCGCAGGTCCCAGGCGACGAACCAGTAATGCTCGACCAGCCCCGCCAGCGCGGCGCCGGGCAGGCGGCGCTCGTGGCGGAACTCGCCCTGCGGCAGGCGCGGGTGCAGCACGCCGCGCGGTTCGGGAGCCTTGGCGCTCATGGCTGTCGCGTTTTTCCAATCATCGGGAAGGGCTTCCTGTTGCAATGGCCACGCACTGACGGAGCACGCTATGTTCCCCCGGCTTCCCTTGCTTGTCGCCGTCGCCGTGCTGGCGATGGCGCCCGCCGCATCACACCTGTCGGAGAATCGCATGAAGCACGCCCAAGGCAGCTTCGAGGTCAAGCTCGCACCGCAGCCCGCCGCACCCGGCACCGAAGCCGCGGCGCTGGGCCGGCAGACCATCGACAAGCAGTTCCACGGCGACCTCGAAGGCAGCAGCCTGGGCGAGATGCTGGCGGTGATGGACAAGAACACCGGCTCCGGCGCCTACGTGGCGCTGGAGCGGGTCACCGGCACGCTGGGCGGCAGGCAGGGCAGCTTCGTGCTGATGCACAGCGCCACCATGACGCGCGGCGCGCCGGCCTTGTCGGTAACGGTGGTGCCCGATTCCGGCAGCGGCGAACTGCAAGGGCTGAGCGGGACGCTGGCGATCCATATCGACGCGAAGGGTGCGCACTCCTACACCTTCGACTACAGCCTGCCGGCGGAGTGAAAGCCGCTCGTCATTCCGGCGCAGGCCGGAATCCAGTAGCGACAACACTGGGTTGTCGTGGGAACGTTAAAAAGCACGCCTTGGAGCACCACGCTCAATGCAGCGCACCGCCACTGGATTCCGGCCTGCGCCGGAATGACGAGCGGGAGGCGTTGATGCCATCAGAGAAGGCGGCGAATGCCTTCGGCCGCGGTAAGCAGTGCGATGCCCATCAGCAACGCCCCCACCGCCCGCAAGGCCATCCGCGTATACCCCGGCCGCTCTGCCAGCCACAGCTGCGCGCCGCCCGCCGCACACGCCAGCGCGCCATACACCGCCAGCTGGGTCAGCACGATCACCACGCCCAGCGTCGCCGCCTGCGGCCATAGCGGCCCCTGCTCGCGGCGCATGAACTGCGGAAACACCGCGAGCATGAACAGGTAGGCCTTGGGATTGAGCAGGCAGGTGACGGCGCCGCGGCGGAAGGTGGTCCAGCGCGACTGGCCGGCCACCTCGGCGGTATGCAGCGCGCCGCCTTCGCTGCGCCACATGCCGTAGCCGATCCAGGCCACGTAGCCCGCGCCGATCCACAGCACCGCCTGGAACAGCACTGGCGACCACTGCAGCAGCGCGCCGACGCCCAGCCCGGTCAGCAGCACATGGCAGGCGCCGCCGGCCATGATCCCCGCCACTGCGGCCAGGCCGCCGCGGCGCCCGCCGCTCAGCGAACTGCCCAGCACATAGGCCATGTCCAGGCCGGGCAGGGCGACGATGCCCAGCACCAGCAGGAAGAACAGGCCCAGCTGCACGGCAGGAATCATGGCGGCGACCTCGTGAGGTAACGGCTTCAGCCTAGGGTCGAATCAGGGCGAAGACGGTCCTGTTTATCCGCTAGGCTGCGGCCATGTATCGCCCCGCCACCCGCGCCCTGGCCGTGCTGGAACTGCTGCAGACCCATCGCCGCATCAGCGGCGTGGAGCTGGCGCAGCGGCTGGGCGTGGATGGCCGCACGGTGCGCCGCTATATCGCCGCGCTGGAAGAACTGGGCATCCCGATCACCGCCGAGCGCGGCCGCCACGGCGCCTACCTGCTGGTGGCCGGCTTCAAGCTGCCGCCGATGATGTTTACCGACGACGAGGCGCTGGCCTTGTCGGTAGGTTTGCTGGCGGCGCGCAGCATGGGGCTGACCGAAGCATCCGCGGCCGTGGCCAGCGCGCAGGCCAAGCTCGAACGCGTGATGCCCGAACGCCTGATGGCGCGCACGCGCGCGGTGGCCGACACGGTGATGCTCGACCTGGCGCGTTCCGCGGCGGCGGGCACCAGCGACACGCTGTTCGCGCTGAGCGCGGCCGCGCAGCAATGCCGGCGCGTGCGCATGCGTTACCGCGCGGCCAATGGTGTGCAGAGCGAGCGCGAGATCGATCCCTATGGCCTGGCCCATACCGGCGGCTTCTGGTACGCGGTGGGGCATTGCCATCTGCGCGGTGGACTGCGTTCGTTCCGGCTCGACCGCATCGCCGAGGCCGCCGCGCAGGAAATACTGTTCGTGCGCCCGCGCGACTTCGACGCCGTGGCGCACCTGACCTTCAGCCTGGCCACGCTGCCGCGCGAACACAGCGTCGAAGTGTTGCTGCATACCACGCTGGACGATGCGCTCGAGCGGCTGGGTGGCACCATGGGCCTGTTCGAGCCGACGGAAGCCGGCGTGCTGCTGCGTGCGCAAGTCGATGGGCTGGACTGGTTTGCCCGCCAGCTGGCGCGGCAGCCGTTCGACTTCAGCGTACGCGGGCCCGATGGCCTGCGCGCCGCCGTGGGTGCGCTGGCGGCGCGCCTGGGCGCAAGCGCCGCGCGCGGCGGGTAAGGCGACGCAACGCACGCAGGTCCTATCGCGCGCTTCCTTCGCGCTCCGATGCACCGTCCCGCTCAAGCACGGCAAGGATGCGCCGCACGCGTTCGCAGGTCGCTTTCCGATAAGCCTCCTGCCTTCCCTGCCCGATCATCGACGCATGCAGCTGCGCGGCCTCCTGCGCCGCACCGACGAAGATCGCCTTGCGCTGCGCATCGCCCTGGACCACCCATTCGCTGTACGCCGCGAACCTGGCCAGCGCCGGGGCGGGGAGCCGGCAGACGTCGCGCGCGGCCACCATGTCCATGCCGGCGTCGCGGGCGTCCTCGGCGGTGGGTTGAGCGGCCGCATCCGCGGCGACGCCGGCGGGCGTGGCGGCGGGAATCTCCGGCATCGGCGGCGCGACCGCAGGTTCGACGCGCGCATCGTCCGAGGAATGGCAGCCGGAAAGCACCGCCGCGAACAAGGCAAAAACCATGAAGCTACGCATGCACTCCATCCCGCTGTCCAGGAAACGCCGCGAACGGATGCTGACCTTTTGCATGGCCAGGCCGCTTCGCTGGCCGGACTACGTGCCGCCCGGCCCCCACGTCGCGACGGGGACCAGTACTTCCATCACCCAGGCGCGCTCGATCGGCCCGAAATAGCGGCTGTCGAAGGAAAGCGGATGCGTGTCGGACATCACCCACAGCTGGGACGGCGCCAGCCGCAGCCGCGCCGGCACCGGCCGGGGCATCGGCCGGCCGGCGGCATCCACCGCGCGATGCGCGCTCAGCGGCAGCAGCCGCCCATCCACCCGCACGCCGTCGTCCTGTGCGCTGATCCATGCGCCGCCCACCGCGGCCACGCGCTTGAGCATCGGCAGATAGCCATTGCCGCAGGCCTCGCCCTCGTGCAGATAGCCGCGCTCCATGGCCAGCGCGATGCTGCCGGAGCGCGGCGGACAGAAGCGCACGTAGGCGCCGCGCTGCACCGGCCGGTCCACGACCCGGTACAGGCCCGGCGGCAGGCTGCGCGTGAGGTTCAGGCGCAGGCCCGCGACGTAGCCCAGCTCCAGCAGGATCAGCGCCGCCAGCAGCACGCCGAAACAGGCGATGCCGGCACGCCGCGGTCCGCTGCCGTAGCGCGACCGGCACGGCGCCATCTCAGCGGAAGGTGACGCGCACGGCGATCGGCCGCTGGATGCGTCCTGCCGTGATGTTGCCGGTGCTGCGCTCCAGGCGTGCGCGGAACGCATAGCTCGAGCCCGTGCCGATCGCGGCGAATCCGCGCGACACGCCGGGCCGCATGCGCGCGGCGCCATCGCCGGTTTCGATGGCGATGCCGTAGCCGCCGGGACCGTTGGCGTTCATGGCGAATAGATCCGCATGGCTGGCGTCGGCATCCGCCGCGGTGCCGAAGGTGACGTCGGTCAGCAGGCCCGACGGATCCGCGCAGGACGCCATGGTCAGCTTGAACGCCTGCCACGCGGGCGTGACCTTGCCGCCACGCAGGTCGGAAGCGGTGTAATTCCCCAGCGAAACCTCCTGGTTGAGCGAACCGGTTTCGATCGAGCAGGCCGGGCGGATCAGTTCCAGGTGCACCATCGTGACCGGATTGATGATCCGGTTGGGCGCGAAGGCCGTCATGTCCGGCACCCAGATCCGGCCCAGGCGGGCGTTGACGGCGGTATCGGCGTGGCCGTATCTCACCGGCCCGCCGGTGCGTACGTACTCCGGTTGGAAAAACGTCTGCCACGTGGATGTGCCGGCGGCAAATGTCCTGGTCGCCTTGCGTGGCAATGCCGCGTAGCCCGTATCGCCGGGAACCTTGGCATAAAGCCGGATGCCCACGCCCGAGCGCTGCCCGCCCACGGTCAGTTCGCGCACCGTGCCGTCGACCAGCCCGTCGCCCTGCAGCTCCATGCTGACCTCGGTCGTGGTCTGCGCCGAGCAGTTGATGCTTGCGGTGGCGCTATCCGCCGGCGTAGCCCGGATGACCGCGCCGGCTGGCAGATCGCCATCCACCACGATCCCGTCCGTGCGGTTGACGATGAAGGGCGGGGTATAGGTCACGGTGCACGCCGCGCTTGCGTCACGGGCATGGCAGGCCGCGGCGGCGCACACGGCGAGGAACAGGAATCGGGTCAAGGCCATGCGGGATGATCTCCATGGTTTCGAACGCCGGCCATGTTGGCTTCGCCAGGCTGGCCGATGCGGTGGTCCGCCGGCGGCGAGGGCGGCCGGATGTCGTCGATGCTGTGCGTGTTGAACTGCCTGCGCAGCCACTGGCTCCAACGCCAGGCCCTGCGCATCAGCTGCTCGCGGTAGCGCGCGTTGTGCCGGGGCGTGCGCGAGTGATAGTTGGCCGCACGTGTCCACAAGTCGCCGCCGTCCTTGCGCAGATGCCCGCGCAATCGCCACGCGGCCAGCCGATAGGCAAAGATCACCCTGGTGCCCAGGATGACAACATCCGCCTCGCTGCGGCCCGCGCATAAGCAGACCAGCCAAAGCAGGCCGGCCAGGCGGCTGCGTAACATGTGTTCCATAGGCTTTCCGTTCGGATGGATCGCGGGCGGCGCGATGCCGCCCGCTTGCGGAGATGAAACCGGCTCAGTCGTAGCTGGCTTCGTAGATGACGTCCGAACGGACATTGCCCGCGGTAGCCACGCCGGTAGCGTAGTACTGCACGCCATACCTGATGGCCGTGGGGCCGGTGGTGGCGAGCGTGACGTCCTTGCGCGTGTGATTGGTGAGATTGATCACCGCGTTGCTCTCATCGAGCATCTGCAGGTCGACATTGGCCGCGCCGGTGAAGCCGAGCACGTTCTTCATGCGCCCATCGATATTGACGCTGGGACTGCTGCCGACGAAGCGGAAATGCGCCTTGGTGATCGCCGCGGTGGCGCAGGAACCGCCCTGGCCGTTGCTGAACACCACTTCGAAGCCCTTGCGCCCCGCGGTCTTGGCGGCAGCATCCAGCGCGGTGGTCCTGACCGGATCCAGCGCCACGGTGAAGTTGCCGAAAGCGCCGTTGCTGCCGTTGCCGCCGCTTACCACGCAGGTGCTGTCGGACACGGCGCCGGTGAAGGTGATGAGCCCCTGGTCGGCGTTGGCCGCACCAGCGGTGGCGGCGAGCGCCAGGCCGAAGATGGCTGTCTTGATGTGCTTCATGGTTGCTCCATTGGATGAAGTGGATCGGTTGGTTCGCTTGTCTGCCGCCTCCGCGGCCTTCTTCGTCGTCCGTCGGCCATGCCACGAAGACAAAGACCTTTGGGAGCATTCCGCTTCGGCGCTTCCCACCTTGTTCAGGGCATACCTGTCCGCCATCGCTGTTTCCGGCGATGTCGATGTCAGGTTCGCGATGGATGGACAGCGCAAAGCGGATGCGCTGCCCGCACGGGATGCCTGCCTCGCTAGTTACGACGCATCCCGTGCGGGTTTGGACGGCTGAATCATAGGAAACGACTTGCGGCTCCATCCATAGTACGAATTGTAAAAATGAGCCGATATCGGGCTTCGACACACTTTTGGGAGCAATCCGATTACCACCGAACGGCGCTTCGCCGCGCCTCACATCGCAACCGCTTATGGTGACTTTTCACCATGCGTGAATAGGTTGCGCGTCAAGCCTCGGATGCATCGTGCGGCGATCCTTGCTTGCCGGAATGTTCAACCGGAAAAACCCTCGCGCCGCAGGAAGTCGAACAGCTCCACATCGTTGCGGATGCCGAGCTTGCGCGCTGCGTCGCTCTTCTGCTTGCTGATGGTGGTGATGCCGCGGTTGAGCTGCAGCGCGATCTCCTTCACCCGCATGCCCTTGGCGACCAGGCGCAGCACTTCCACTTCGCGCGGCGACAGCAGGCGCTGGCCCGCGGCATGCGGCCGGCGCAGGCCCGCCTGCGCCAGCAACTTGCGCAACGGCGCGCTCACGTAGACGCTGCCGCGCCGGATGGCCTGGATCGCCGTCGGCAGCTCGGCCATCGACGAGGCCTTGTCGAGCAGGCCGAGCACGCCCGCGGTCTGCAGCAGGCGCAGGATGCTGGCGTTGCTGGTCATGCTTAGCACCAGCACCGGCAGGTCCGGATGATTGCGGCAGATGCGCTCGATCATGGCGTAGCCGTCCGGGTTCAACGGACCCGGCATGGACAGGTCGGTGACCAGGATGTCGAAGACCTGTTCCGCGAGCAGGGCGAGCAGCTCGTCGACGGTGCCCGCCTCGGCCACGACCTTGCCAGCCTCGTGGGCTTCGATGACGGAACGCACGCCGATGCGCACGACGGGATGATCGTCGGCAAGAAGGATCCGCAGGGACATGACCGAGAGGCTCCGAGACGAACGCGCACCAGCTTAGGCGCATGCCTTGGCGATGCGTAGACGGGCGATGTCCGAAAGTTATCTCCAATACGCGGCTATGCTGTATCCCGTTGCACCGCCGCGGTACCCGATCGCCCGGCGCCACCGGGCCTACTCACCGGAAAGGAGCAGCTCATGCCTGTGCGCCAACGTTTTCTCATCGCCGCCATCGCGCTGGCGCTCGCCGCGCCCGTGGCCGCCCAGACCGGGCTCGGCTATATGGCGAAAAAACTGGACGTCGCCGTGAAGAACTTCGACGCGGCCGACCGCAACCACGATGGCCTGCTCAGCAAGGAAGAAGCGCAGAACGGCAACGTGCCGTTCATCGCCAAGCATTTCGACCAGATCGACCGCGAGCATCGCGGGCAGGTGTCGAAAGAGGATGTCGCCAATTATCTGAAGTCGCTGACGCGGCCGGCGCCGGCGGCTTCGGGCGCCAAACCTTGAGACAAAGCCTAGAGATAGAACCCTTCTCCCTCCGGGTCGCCGAGGGGAGAGGGGCTTAAGCGTCAGAGCGCGGCTTACTGCTCGGTCACCTTCAGATCCTTCATCAGCAGATCGAGCTTCGGCTTCATGCTGTCCTGGCCCTGCGAGCCGGCCATGGCATAGAACACCGAATAGACCACGCCGGGCGTCGCACCCGCGCCGCTGGCCGGCGCACCGATGCGCGTCTCGCCATTGGCCGAGTACGCCGTGCCCTCGTAAGGGTGGCGGCGCTTGAGCAGCTTGTCCCAGTAGCTCTTGGCGTCGTCGTCGAGCGCCGCCGGCGGCACCACGTTGCGCTCGATATGCAGGCGGTCGGACTCCTGCGGGTTGGCGCGCAGCGAGACCGCGTTGACGTCCCACACCACCTTGCCATGGTCGGGCACGAAGCCCATGCCCAAGGTGAGCGTGCTTTCCGGCTCGATCTTCTGCAGCTGCGGCGTCACCGAGAAGGCCAGGCGATTGGAGCTGTAGCTGAAGCGCTGCTGGTAATCCGCCTGGATATGCACGGACTTCAGCGCATCGGGCAGCAGGGCGGTGTTCTTCAGGAAATCCTTCCACTGCGCCAGCGAGCCCTCGTAGCCCACCGACATGTAGTCGAGCAGGGCGCGCATGTCGGCAAGGTTGTCGTAGCTGTCATCGGCCGAGGCGAAGCGCATCAGCATGGCGTAGCCGTCCGGCACCGGCAGGGCGAAAGTGATCACCCGCGTATTGGCGAACGGCAGCGTCCACACGCGCAGCTGCCAGCGGCGCTGGGAGTGGTCGACATACACGCTGTCGGTGGCGGGCTTGCCCAGCGAGGTGATGCGCACCTGCTCCGAGCCGACCGGGCGCATGAAGATGCCCATCTTGCACAGCTGCTCGGACAAGGCGCTGGGGTCGTTGTAGAGCTTGTCCGCCGGGAGGTTGTCCGGACGGCGCAGATGCAGCAGGAAGTTGTGGCCCGACACGCCCGCCTGCACATAGCCGTTGGCGGCCAGCGACATGCGGTTGCCTTGCTTCTCCACCAGGCCCCATTCGCCGGCGCTGTTGCGCACGATCAGGCCCGGCACGGTATTCATCCAGGAGGCGCCGTAGAGCAGCTGGTTGGAGCCGTCGCCGCGCGGGAACAGCTTGTCGGTATCGCGGCTCAGGATTTCCTTGAGCTGGTTGTCGATATAGCCGTTGAACACGGCTTCGTAGCGCTTGAAGAATTCAGCCACGCCCAGCGGCAGCGCGAACTGGCCCTTCAAGGTGTTGCTCAGCGTGCTGCTGAAGATGTCGAAGCGGAACGGCACGCGGCTGTCCATCACCGCCTGCGCCGGCGCATTGAGCACCTCGCCCATCTGCAGCGCATAGTTGAGGTTTTCGTTGGCCGACTTCATCAGCACCACGCCGATGACCTTGCCTTCCTTATTGAGCAGCGGACCACCGCTGTTGCCCGGCGAGGCGGCGGCGGAGAAGCGCATCCACTTCCACGCGCCGTCCTGCTGCTCGGGCGTATCGGAGGTATACAGGCCATCGCGGATCACCACGCCCGTGCCCAGCGCATTGCCCACCGCGTAGACCTCCTGGTTGAGCACCGGCTTGGTGTCGACGTCCAGCGTTTCCGGGCCCGGGTTGCCGGACACGGTGAACACCACGAAGTCCTTGCGCAGGTCGAACTTCTCGATCTTGTCGATCGCATAGACCTTGCCGTTGGCGTCGCGCAGCGAGGGCGCGCCCCACAGGCTGTCCACGCCGGTGAGCAGCACGTGGCCGGCGGTGACGAACTGGTTCTTGCCGATGGCGAAGGCGGTGCCGATCGAATGGTATTTGTCGGTGCGCTCCTGGAACGGGAGCAGGTCCAGCGGCAACGCCTTTTCGTAGGTGAGCGGGTCGTCGGCGGGTTTGGCGGCGACCACTTCGAAGGTGGCGCCCTGAATCTTCGGCAGCAGGGCTGCGTCGAGGCTGGCGGCGGCGGCCGCGCCGGTGGCGGCCAGCCATAGCGCGAGGGCGCAGGCCCAGGTTCGGGCGAGTCCTTCGCCCCCGATCAGCGACCACTTCGTGTTCCGCATAGGTTTCCCGCGCGTGAGTTCCGGCGCCGGGGCCCCCTCCGGGCGTCCTTGTCACGACGGAATGGGCGGCATATTGGCATGCCGCAGGGGGGATTGCATGGGCTGGGGTGGGCCCCTGCCGGCCCCCTCTGGTTGTGTCGCCAGATGTTGCGATATCGCGGCTTAGATGCTTGCTTTTTGCTCGTCATCTCGGCGTAGGGCGGGATCCAGTAGCGACTAGGTGTGGTTGTCGCGACTTGGCCGCTTATGCAGCGGGCATTTCGGACGCCTGCCGGCGCCCGAGTCACTTTCTCTT
>NZ_JAAZQJ010000014.1 GCF_012275375.1 Dyella sp. SG609
CAGCCTTGAACTCGTCGGTGAAACGTTTGCTGGTCATAGATCCTCCGATCCTCAATAGACACTATCAGGTGTCTACGGAATCGGGGGCGTACCAGGCCACGTTGAGGGAGCGTATCGAGAAGCGGAGCCCCAGCACCGCCCAGCACTAACTCTGCGGTGGCGGGTTTTCTATGCCCGCCAGCTCCTACCTTCCGCTGGAAAGTCCGGCTATACCGGAGACAGGTAATCGAGGTAATCCGTCGCTTTTTGGCGTCCAAGTCATTGATCTTACGAAGATCAATGGTTACCTCAAAAAGTGATCAAAGGTAACCCTAAAGGTAATCACCTCCTAAGTCATTGATTTTTCGTGGCCGGCTCCGTCCGCGCCATTACCTTCTAAGGAGGTAATCAGTGACCTTCTCATCACCTCAAAGATTACCGTGGGGATCAACCTCTATGGCATTGATCCAGCGCGAAAAACATATCTATGAAAAAGCATGATGACCGTGATTACCTTTTTCCGATGGGGCCAAACATTTTCGAGCCCAAGAGCGACACGTCCCTCTCCATTGGGATCGACAATCATCTCCATGATCGCGCAGCTGCGTGCCGGCGTTGGTGCATCGGATAGTGCTCGTCAAAACGCCGCCGCACATTGCACCAGCCCAGTCGGTCGTGTAGCCGCTCTCTTGGGTGGCTGTTTGTACCTATAGCCCGCCCCGCTATGGACAGAGGCTTGCCTTCGTCTCCATCGCAGAGCCGTCGCTTGTGTACTCGTCCACTCATACACCACGACAAGATTGCTCATGTGCCCCGCCTTGCCGACGATAGTGGCCTCTTTCGCCACGCTTGGCCGCCTATGCAGCACCCACGTTGTTCTGCGAGACCTCGTTCAGAACGGCCTCTCCTTGCCCAACCTCAAGACGAGCGTGATGCTGCTGATCGTCGCCATGACCACGCTCGTGGATATCTCCGCACCGTCTTGGCGACCTTCTCCGAAACGCTCGCGTCCCATCCCTTCCTCTTGCTGGAGCATGCATGATTGGTATTCCCTCAACCGGCGGCCTGACTCAGGCCACCCTTACCGCGGTCTGCTTCGAAGGCCTTTCTGCTGAGACCCGAGAGGGGCAGAAGGCGACGTTCGCTATCATCGATGAGAACGAAAAGGTCATCGAAAGAGGCCCCGTCGTTGCCCGGGAGGCCTGGAATGTCATGCTCGCTTCCTACAAGAATTTCCTTGTAGGACAAGGACACCTTCGTGTGTTCTCCGGTCCGCCAAGCACGATGAAGTGAGACACTACCAAGCGGCCTAACGGCCGCTTTTTTTCGCACATGCGAGAAGTTTATATAGGCTTGACTTAGGGCACGCAAAGAAGAAGTAACTCGCCCCGCGGCAGCGGGGCGAAACACTCGCCAAAGGCGAGACACATACGCGACAGCGCTCACTTCGCTGACGGCAACCCGAGCGCCTCCACGGCACGCACCAGCCAGCGCAGCTGCACCCCCTGCCGCGTGTCGTAATTCGCGCCCGAATACCCCCACCAATCCCAGCATGCCTGCGGATTCAAAGGCGCCATGCTGGCGCGCGTCTGAGGATACAGGACCGCCACGCCGTACACGTCGGCCCAGCGATTGAACCCGGCATCCTTGACGAAAGCCTCGCCCACCGCCGTGGCGTTCTGCTTGCAGCCATGGAACGCCACCAGCAGACCGCAAGGCTTGCCGGCAAGACACGACGGCGGCAGGTAGACGTAACCCTCGTCGGCGAGGAACGCATCGGCACCATCCGGCTTGTACGCATTCTGGTCGAAGCGGCGTAGCTCGCCCTTCGCCTCGCCCGCCGCATGCGCCGGCTTGCCGAACAACTCGGCGAAAATCTCGCCCGCCGCATCGAACCCGCAATGCCCGAGATACGGCGACACCGACTTGTCGCAATCGTCGCCCTTTGCCGCGATCGGCAGGTTGTGCGCGAAATCGCGCCCGCCATCGTCATGCACCTTGAAGTTCTTCAGCGCCGGATCGGCCGCGCGCAACTTCTCGTAGAAGCTCGCCGCGGCCTCCGCCACCGAGGGCGCCACCAGCGCATCGCCCTTGCCATGCAGCAGATACACCTTGCCCTTGGCCAGCGCGGCCAGCGAACCGTTCTCGCCCGCCTTCGCGCGCTGGCGCGCCTTCTCCACCAGCGCCGGCACATCCGCCGGCGGCGCACCCTTCATGCAGGTACTGAGCGCCACATCGAGCTTGCCATCCGCGCATCCGTACGGCCCGCCCGCCACCAGCGCGGCGGCGGGAAAGCGCTCCGGATACGCCAGCTGCACCTGGGTCGCCATATAGGCGCCCGAGGACAGCCCGGCCACCGCGACGCGCGAGGCGTCCAGCTTCAACGACGGCAGCGCCGCCACGTCCGCGGCCTGCGCCGCGCCTGCCGCGGCCAGCAGCGCGCACGCCGCCAGCCAGGTTCCCCATCGATGCTTCATCGCCGTGCTCCGCGCCGTGTCCATGCTCAGAAGTTGTAGCGCGCGCTGACATACCAGTTGCGCGGCATGCCGTAGTACGCCGTGCGGATATTGCCCACGCTGGAGAACTCCTGCCCGTCGGTCTTGTACACCTTGTTGGTGGCATTGCGCACGCCGGCGCGGAACTGCCAGTGGCCGTCCAGGGTGTCGTAGATGCCGAACAGGCCCAGCAGGGTATACGCCTTCTGGCTCAGCGCCGCATAGTTGTCCACGCTCAGCCAGGTCTCGCTGCGGTACGACACGTCGCCGCCCAGGGTCAGCGTGCCGGCGTTGCCGATATTGAAGCTCTGGGTCAACGCCAGGCGGCTGGTCCACTTCGGCGAGAACGGCACGTACTTGTGCAGGTTCGGGTTGTACTGCGGATCGCCGGGAATCAGGCGGTGGTCGTCGAAGCGGTCGTAGCGCGCATCCAGATAACCCACCTGCGCCTGCAGGCGCGTGCCCTCGCCCAGCACGGCAGCGCCTTCGAATTCGATGCCGTCCATCTTCAGCTTGGCCGCATTGATCACCGGGAAGGCGAAGGTCGGGGTGATCGAACCCGGGTTCTGGATCTCCGACACGCGCGCCTGGAAATCCTTGTAGTCGCTGTGGAAGGCGGCGATGTTGGCCTGCAGGCGCTGGTCGGCGGAGCGCCACTTCAGGCCCAGCTCGTAGGTCCACACGTATTCCGGCGCGAACTGTGGATTGCGCGCCTCGTTGGCATCGTTGGCGCGGCCGTTGAAGCCGCCGGACTTGAAGCCGCGCGCGGCCGAGACATACACCATGGTCTGCGGATCGAGCTGCTTCTGCAGGCTCACCGTGGGCGTCCATGCGCTCCAGCGCTTGCTCTTGTCCAGCGCCACCGTGCCGTTGAGCGCCGTGAACGGCACGCCCCAGAAGGTGCTGGTGGTGCGGTAGTAGTCCTTGTCGTCGCTGCTGTAGCGCACGCCCGCGGCCAGGGTCCACGAGGGCACGAATTGCCAGTTGAGGTGGGCGAAGCCGGCGTAGCTGGTGGTCTTCAGGTCGTCGTCGATGGTGCGCAGGAAAGTGATCTGGCGGCCGGCCAGCGCGAACAGGTCGTTGGCATAGGCTTCCTGGTGCGAGGGCACCGTCTCGCGCAGGTAGTACAGGCCGTACACCGCCTGCAGGTTGCTGCCATTGTCGTACTGCAGCTGCAGCTCCTGGCTGGTCTGCTTCTGGTGGAAATCCACCAGCACGTCGCCGAGCTGGTACTGCGAGGCGTCGATGTCGATATACGAATCGCTGTTGAGCTTGCGGAACGCACTGATGCTCTTGAGCGTCCACTGGTCGTTGAGCTTCCAGCTCAGGTTGAGCGCGGCGCCCTCGTGCTTGAGCTTCTGGCCCCGGTCGGGATCGAACGAGGTGCGCGTCTGGAAGTTGTATTTCCGGTCGAGGTCGGGCTTGTACAGCACCACCGGACCCAGCACCAGGTCGGTGCGGATCAAGGGAGACACCGGCTGGCCCAGGGTCAGGCCGGTGTCCTGCCTGGTGTAGTCCAGGCTCAGCACCGCGTCGAAGCGATCGGAGGGGTGATAGCGCAGCTTGGCGCGCACCGCCTTGGTGTCCTCGTCGTTGTATTCGTGATTGGTCGACGGGTCCTTGACGTAGCCGTCCGTCCTGGTCGCCACGCCGGCGATCGAGGCCGACCAGGCGCCGCCCAGCGCACCGCTCAGATAGAACTTGCCTTCGCGCCGGCCGAAGCGGCCGAAGGTCACTTCGGCCGCGCCTTCGGTCTGCTCGCCGGGATTGCGCGTCACCACCTTCACCGCGCCGCCGGTGGAGTTCTTGCCGTACAGCGTACCCTGCGGGCCGCGCAGCACTTCCACGCGCTCCACGTCGAACAGGTTCAGCAGCGCGCCCTGGATGCGCGAGTAGTAGACGTCGTCCACGTACATGCCGACGCCGGGATCGAAGGTCTGCAGCGCGTCGGGCTGGCCGATGCCGCGGATGAAGATGTTCACCGCCGAGGACGAACCGCGTCCCTGCACGATATTGAGATTGGGCACCGCGCCCTGCAGGCCGTCGATATTCATCGCCTGCAGGTCTTTCAGGTCTTCGCCGCTGAAGGCGGTGACCGCCACCGGCACCTTTTCCAGCGACTCCTCGCGGCGCCGCGCGCTGACGGTGATCTCCTCCAGCTGCTTGGCCTCCGTCTTCTTCGCAGCCGGCTGACTGCCGCTGTCCGCCGCCTGCTGCGCGTGCAGCGGCAGGCAGGACAGGCTCACGACCAGGCCGATGGCCAGACTCAAACGCGTGCGCTTCATGGTTCCCCTCGCAATGAAGAACAGCCCCTCACCCGGGCTGCCGATGCCGGGCAATGTAGGCAGGGCCGGCAGATGGGGCACTTGTACCTTCGTACAGTGCCGTGACTGAAGGCACATCCGGATACTCGCCGCCGTTGCGTCTTTGGCGTCGCCGCGAGGAAGTTCCCGGATGTCGTTCCTGATCGTGCTGGCCGCACTGTGTTTCCTGATGCTGGCGGCTTACCGCGGCTACAGCGTGATCCTGTTCGCGCCGCTGGCCGCGCTGGGTGCGGTGCTGCTGACCGACCCGTCCCTGGTCGCGCCGATGTTCACCGGCCTGTTCATGGACCGCATGGTGGGCTTCCTCAAGCTGTATTTCCCGGTGTTCATGCTGGGCGCGGTGTTCGGCAAGCTGATCGAGATGTCGGGTTTCTCCAAGGCGATCGTGGCCGCCACCATCGGGCTGGTCGGGCGCGGGCGGGCGATGCTGTCGATCGTGCTGGTATGCGCGCTGCTCACCTACGGCGGCGTGTCGCTGTTCGTGGTGGTGTTCGCGGTGTATCCGTTCGCGGCGGAACTGTTCCGCCAGGCGGACATTCCCAAGCGCCTGATCCCCGGCACCATCGCGCTGGGCGCGTTCACCTTCACCATGGATGCGCTGCCGGGCACGCCGCAGATCCAGAACATCATTCCCACGTCGTTCTTCGGCACCACGGCCTGGGCCGCGCCGTGGCTGGGCACGCTGGGCGCGGTGTTTATCCTGATCGTTGGCCTGGCTTATCTGGAGTCGCGCCGCCGTCGCGCCGCGGCGGCCGGCGAAGGCTACGGCCAGGCGCTGGCGAACGAGCCGGCGCCGTTCGAGGGCACGCGCCTGGCGCATCCGCTGGTGGCGCTGCTGCCGCTGGTGGTGGTGGGCGTGGCGAACAAGCTGCTGGCGGACGCGATGCCGCGCTTCTACGGCGCCACGCAATCCTTCGTGCCGGCGGTGATCGGCGACGCCAAGCCCGTGGTGCAGGAGGTCTCCAAGCTCGCCGCGATCTGGGCGGTGGAAGGCGCGCTGCTGCTGGGCATCGCCTGCGTGCTGGCATTCGCGTGGAAGCCGGTGAAGCAATCTTTCGCCGAGGGCAGCAAGGCCGCGGTCGGCGGCGCGCTGCTGGCTTCGATGAATACCGCTTCGGAATATGGCTTCGGCGCGGTGATCGCCGCCCTGCCCGGCTTCAAGCTGATCGCCGATGCCTTGCACGCCATTCCCAATCCGCTGGTGAACCAGGCCATCTCGATCACCGCGCTGGCCGGCATCACCGGTTCGGCTTCCGGCGGCATGGGCATCGCGCTGGGTGCGATGGCCGATACCTTCATCAAGAACGCGCAGGCCGCCGGCATTCCGATGGAGGTGCTGCACCGCATTGCGGCGATGGCCTCCGGCGGCATGGACACGCTGCCGCACAACGGCGCGGTGATCACCTTGCTGGCGGTGACCGGGCTGACCCACCGCCAGTCTTACCGCGACATTTTCGCCATCACGCTGATCAAGACCGCGGCTGTCTTCGTGGCGATCGGCGGCTATTACCTGCTGGGCCTGGTCTAGCTCCACGAAGTCCGGCCCATGGCGGAACGCGTCGCTTGCGATACGGGGCCGCGCCTTGCGCGCGGTTCCACACCGTTCCGCCACGGCGGGACTCGTCAAAGCGAAGGGAGCGAAAGCGCGATGTCGATCGAACGATGGGGTAAGGGCCTGCTGGCCCTGTTGTTGCTGATACCGGCGGTAAGCCTGCATGCCGCCTGCGTGGACAGCGTGGTGCTGGTGCACGGCAATACCGGCAGTCCCGGCGATTTCCAGAACACCTACAACGCCCTGGTGCAGCACGGCTATACCGACGCGCAGATCTATGCGCCGAGCTGGGGCAATGCGCTGTGCGCGGCCTGCAACGACCATAACGGCAGCGAAGAGACGCCGGTGGCGAATGCGCTCAAGGCGGCGATCGCCGGTTCGTGCACCGGGCGCATCGACGTGCTCGGGCATTCGATGGGAGCCACGCTGGCCGCGCATGAGATCGACAAGCTCGGCCTGTCCGGCAAGGTCGACGTGTTCGTCGGCATCGCCGGTGCGTTCCACGGGTTGTGGTCGTGCGGCACCTATCCGTTCAACGTGGCGACCAGCACCTGCGGATACTGGGGCCTGTCGGTGGGCAGCCCGCTGCTGGGCAGCCTGGCGGGCAAGCGCTTCGGGCAGAAGATGTATTCGATCAAGTCGTGGATCGACGAAATCAACTGCTACGGCGGCGTGTGCACGGTGGGCGGGGTGCATACCTCGAGCATCGACGGCGAGAACGGCAGCCTGACGTATGCGTATGGGCACTACGGCCTGCTGTGGTACACGGCGGCGGACCAGGTGTCGCTGCTGCAATAGCGCCCAGTGTAGGTTGGAGTGAGCAACGCGAACTCCAACACCGGCCTGGCCGCAGCGACCGTCGGGGTTCGCTGCGCTCACCCCAACCTACGCCACTCCTCGCTATCATCGGGCACTTCCACCGAAGGAAGCCCGCATGCCCCCGCGCTGGAAAACCCGCCTGCTCGCCGCCCTGCTCGCCTGCGTGTCCGTGCCCGCGGCGGCGGCCGACACCTTGCTGCTGCCCGCGCGCGTCTGGACCGGCGACGGCAACCAGGCCCACGCCGGCTGGGCCGTGCTGGTCCACGACGGCGCCATCGCCGCGGTCGGCCCCGCTGCAGGCATCCAGCCGCCGGCCGGCGCGCGCCGCGTCGAACTGCCGGGCGCCACCCTGCTGCCCGGCCTGATCGACCTGCATTCGCACCTGTTCCTGCATCCGTACAACGAGACGCTGTGGAACGACCAGGTGCTGAAGGAGCCGCAGGACTACCGCACGCTGGAAGCGGCGAAGCACGCGCGCGACACCTTGCTGTCCGGCTTCACCGCGCTGCGCGACCTGGGCACCGAAGGCGCCGGCTATGCGGACGTCTCGGTCAAGCGCGCCATCGACGAAGGCCTGATCCCTGGCCCGCGCCTGTTCGTCGCCACCCGCGCCATTGTCGCCAGTTCCAGCTACGGCCCCGGCCCGCGCGGCTTCCGCCCGGACCTTGACCTGCCCGGCGGCGCGCAGGAAATCAGCGGCGCGGACGAAGCCATGCGCGCGGTGCGCGAACAGTCCGGCCGCGGCGCCGACTGGATCAAGCTGTATGCCGACTACCGCGTCGGCCCCGGCGGCGGCACCGCGCCCACGCTTACCGCGGCGGAACTGAAAGCCATCGTCGACACCGCCCATCTCTCCGGCCGGCCGGTGGCCGCGCATGCCGCCAGCGATGCCGGCGTGCGCATGGCGGTGGAAGCCGGCGTGGACAGCGTCGAGTACGGCTACGGCGCGAGCGAAGCGACCTTCCGCCTGATGAAGCAGCGCGGCGTGGCCTACGAGCCCACGCTCACCGCGGTCGAAGCCACCGCCGAATATTTCGAGCACTACGTGCCCGGCAAGAGCGAGCCGACCGAACGCATGAAGGAAGCCGGGCGCGCGTTCGGCACCGCCATGAAACTGGGCGTGACCATCGGCAACGGCAGCGACGTCGGCGTGTTCGCCCACGGCAGCAACTGGCGCGAGCCGGCCGCGATGGTGCGCGCGGGCATGACGCCGGCGCAGGCGCTGCATGCCGCCACCGACGTAGCCGCGCGCATCCTGCGCGAGCAGGAGCGCTTCGGCCGCATCGCGCCGGGCCTGCGCGCCGACCTGGCCGCGTTCGCCGGCGATCCCAGCGAGCGCATTAGCGATCTGCAGCATCCGGTGTTCGTGATGAAGGACGGCACCGTCTACCGCACTCCCGACGACAAGCCCACCAGCAGCGAACCATGAGCCAAGCTTTTCTGATCCGCCCCATCGAGCCGCGCGACGATGCCGACGTCGCCGCGATCATCCGCGCCGTGATGCCGGAGTTCGGCGCCGACGGCCCCGGCTTCGCCATCCACGATGCCGAGGTGGATGGCATGCATGCCGCGTATTCGCGTCCGCGCAGTGCGTACTTCGTCGTCGAAGTGAACGGCCGGGTGGTGGGCGGCGGCGGCGTGGCGCCGCTGGAAAACGGCGACGCCGACGTGTGCGAGCTGCGCAAGATGTATTTCCTGCCCGCCGCGCGCGGCATCGGCGCCGGCGGCGCCATGATGGAGCGCTGCCTGGACGCGGCCCGCGCACATGGATTCAAGCGCTGCTATCTGGAAACGCTCACCGGCATGGACGCGGCGCAGTCGCTCTACCGCCGCAGCGGCTTCACCACGCTGTGCGGGCCGATGGGCGGCACCGGGCATTTCAGTTGCGACCAGTTCTTTATCCGCGAGCTGTGAGGACAGCGCCATGAGCAGCCACGATCCGCGCATCGATGCGTATATCGCCAAATCCGCCGAGTTCGCGCGGCCGATCCTGGAACAGATCCGCGCCACCGTGCACGCCGCCTGCCCCGAGGCGGAAGAAACGCTGAAATGGAGCATGCCCTACTTCAGCTACCGGGGCGCGCTGATGTGCGGCATGGC
Source organism: Dyella sp. SG609 (assembly GCF_012275375.1). Lineage (GTDB taxonomy): Bacteria > Pseudomonadota > Gammaproteobacteria > Xanthomonadales > Rhodanobacteraceae > Dyella_D > Dyella_D marensis. The sequence goes on from NZ_JAAZQJ010000014.1 coordinate 9,270, forward strand.
GGCGTTCAAGCAGCATGCAAGCCTGCATTTCTGGCACTACAAGGAACTGTTCGGCGAGACGGCCGAAGCCGCCGGGGAAGGCATGGGCCAGTTCGGCAAGCTCGCTTCCGTGCGCGACCTGCCTGCGAAGAAGGAACTGGCCGCCTGCGTAAAGAAGGCGATGAAGCTGATCGAAGGCGGCGCCACGCGCGCGCGCCCGAAAGCCGCGCCGAAGGCGGCGCCAACCATGCCGGAAGATCTCGCCGCCCTGCTCGCGCAGAAAAAGCACGCCGCCGCGCGCAAGACCTTCGACGGCTTCAGCGCCAGCGTGCAGCGCGAATACCTTGTATGGATCGGCGAAGCCAAGACCGGCGCCACCCGCCAGAAACGCCTCGCCACCACCCTGGAATGGCTGGCCGAGGGCAAGCAACGCAACTGGAAGTACATGTGAAGACGCGACCGCAGCTCAGTTTCGCCATCGAGGATCCGGGCACGCCGGACATCCTGCCGCTGACCCAGCAATTGGACGGCTATCTGGCCGGGCTCTATCCCACCGCCAACATCCAGCCGGTGGCGCTGGATGAACTGCGCCGCGCCAATGTCGCCTTCGTCACCGCCCGCGTGGATGGCACGCCGGTGGCCTGCGGCGCCTGCGTCGACGAAGGCGACTACGTGGAGGTCAAGCGCATGTACGTGCTGCCGGCCTGCCGCGGACTGGGCCTGGGCAAGCAGCTGCTGGAAGCGCTGGAACAGCAGGTGCACGCGCGCGGCGGCCGCGTGGTGCGCCTGGAAACCGGCACGGCCCAGGCCGAGGCGCTGGAGCTGTACGAACGCGCCGGCTATCGCCGCTACCCGCCGTTCGGCAGCCATCGCTCCAATCCGCAGAGCGTGTGCATGGAAAAGGTGCTCGCATGATCCGCATTGCCGTTCCTGAAGATGCCGCCGCGATCCATGCCATCTACACCCCGCACGTGCTGCAGGGCATGGCCACGTTCGAGACCGAACTGCCCGGGGAAGCCACGATGCGCGAACGCATCGATGCGCGCCTGCGGCACTATCCGTGGATCGTGTGGGAGGAACAGGGCCGCCTGCTCGCCTACGCCTATGCCAGCCGCTTCCGCGAACGGGCGGCCTACGACTGGATCGCCGAAACCTCGATCTACGTGCACGAAGACGCGCAGCGCCGCGGCATCGCGCGCCGCCTCTACGGCGTGCTGCTGGACGGCATGCGCCTGCAGGGCATCAACCAGGCGGTGGGCGTGATCACCATGCCCGGCGCGGCCAGCGTGAGCATGCACGAGTCGATGGGCTTCACCCCCGCGGGCATCTGGCGCAAGGCCGGCTACAAGCTGGGGCAATGGTGGGACGTGGGCGTGTGGCAGAAGGAACTGCAGGCGCCGGTGGTGCCGCCGCCGGCGGTGATTCCGTTCGCGCAGCTGCGCGAGCGGGACGCGTGGAAAGCGCTGCTGTAGCAAACGGCGCGGCTTCGATTAGGATGGCCGCGCCGCCCCGCCGGGGCACCCTACGCAAAGGAACTGCCATGAAGCCCCTGCCCCAGAAGCCCTCGCCCGCCTTTATCGCCGTGTCCTGGGCAGCCCTGCTGGCGGGCTTCCTGGCCTTCGTGACCGGCTTGTGGAACGCCGGCATACAGCTCAACGAGAAGGGCTATTACTTCACCGTGCTGATGTACGGCCTGTTCTCCGCGGTGTCGGTGCAGAAGAGCGTGCGCGACCGCCTGGAAGGCATCCCGGTCACCAACATCTATTACGGCCTGAGCTGGGTGTCGGTGCTGCTGAGCATCGTGCTGCTGGTGGTGGGGCTGTGGAACGCCACCCTGGCGCTTAGCGAGAAGGGCTTCTACGGGATGTCGTACGCGCTGGCCCTGTTCGCGGCGATCGCGGTGCAGAAGAACACGCGCGACAGCCAGGCGGCGGAGGGTTCGGACGCGCGGGACTACGCGGCCTCCGAGTAACCCCGCCACCTGCCCCCTCTCCCCGCCGGGGAGAGGGCTGGGGTGAGGGGTCGGGCGGAGCGATGAAGCAAGAGCATTAAACGCGCCGCGCTCCACCGATCCGTCACCGCGAGCCCCGGCCCCTCATCCGGCTGCCGCCACCTTCCTCGCTCCTCAGAGCAGGGCACATCCATGTGCCCTCCCCGCGTGCTCCCCGGAGGGGAGAAGGGTTCCACTGGCAAGCGCTCTCCCCAGCTCCTCGGCTACCATTCCGCTTTTCGGCATTCCCGAGGACGTACCCATGCAGCTCCAGCAGGTCAAGGCGATCATCACCGGCGGCGCCTCCGGTCTCGGCTACGCCGTGGCGCAGCGCCTGGTCGCCGCCGGCGGCCAGGTCGCGCTGTTCGACGTGAACGAGGACAAGGGCCAGGAAGCGGCCAAGGCGCTGGGCGCCGCCGCGCGCTTCCTGCGTACCGACGTCACCTCCGAAGACGGCGTGTCCGCCAACGTGGCCGCGGCCCGCGACGCCATGGGCGGCCTCAACGTGGTGATGAACTGCGCCGGCATCCTGGGCGCCGGCCGCGTGCTGGGCAAGGAAGGCCCGATGCCGCTGGGCACCTTCGCCGGCACGGTGATGGTCAACCTGGTGGGCAGCTTCAACGTGGCCAAGGCCGGCGCGGCCCTGATGCAATCCAACGAAGCGGGCGAGGACGGCGAGCGCGGCGTGATCGTCAATACCGCCAGCGTGGCCGCCTACGAAGGCCAGATCGGCCAGGCCGCGTATTCGGCCTCCAAGGGCGGCGTGGTCGGCATGACCTTGCCGATGGCGCGCGAGCTGTCGCGCTTCGGCATCCGCGTGGCGACCATCGCGCCGGGCATCTTCTGGACCCCGATGGTCGACGGCATGCCGCCGCAGGTGCAGGAGGCGCTGTCCGCGTCCATCCCGTTCCCGTCGCGCCTGGGCAAGCCGGAGGAGTTCGCCGAGCTGGTGGCCTTCATCCTGACCAACCGCTACATCAACGGCGAAACCATCCGCCTCGACGGCGCGGTGCGCTTGCAGCCAAAGTGAGGGAATAGGGAGTCGGGAATAGGGAATAGCAAAAGCAAAACCCTGCCAGACTTCCTCGCCCCGCTCTTCCTATTCCCTATTCCCTATTCCCTATTCCCTATTCCCTATTCCCAACTCCCTATTCCCGACTCCCTAAAAATCCATGAAAGCTTCCGACGTCAAGAAAGGCAACGTGGTCGAACACGAAGGCACCGTGTACCAGGTGCGCGACATCGAGCGCAGCTCGCCCACCGCGCGCGGCGGCAACGTGACGTTCCGCTTCACCCTGTATTCCATCCCCGGCGCACGCAAGTTCGACCTGAGTCTGCGCGCCGACGACGACCTGAAGGAAATGGACCTGGTGCGCCGCGCGGCCAACTATTCCTACAAGGACGGCGAGGCGTTCGTGTTCATGGACGCGGAGGACTACACGCAGTACCTGCTCGGTCCGGAACTGGTCGGCGAGAACGCCGGCTACATCGTCGAGGACACCGAAGGCTTCTACGTGCAGCTGATCGACGACGCGCCGGTGGGTCTGCAGGTGCCGACCAGCGTGATGCTGGAAGTGGTGGACACCGCGCCGGAACTGAAGGGCGCCAGCGCCACCAAGCGCACCAAGCCGGCCAGGCTCAGCACCGGCGTGGAAATCCAGGTGCCGGAATACATCACCAACGGCGAGAAGGTGTGGGTGAACACCACCACCGGCGAATTCGGCGGCCGCGCCTCGTAAACCTTGCGCGCAAAAAAAGGCCCGTGAAAATCACGGGCCGAAATGGGCATCACCCGATTCACCCTTGGGAGGCCGTCGCACCGAAGCGCGCCAGCCTCCCCCTTCCTGCGCGGGCCGCGCGCTCCCGGCCGCGCGGCTCCGCCTTGATCGTTGCGCTCAAGCGCATGTTGCCGGCGAGGCCCCTGCCTCGCCGCAAGGTTTACGGGTCCAGCGCCTCATGCGCCGGACCCGCCCCCTGCTGACCCCGCCCGGCGCGCTGATCAGCTGCGGCACGTCCTGTGCCCGGCGCATCCATTCGCCGCAGGGAGACCCGGCTCCATGGGTATCCCTCCTTCCCAACCCCCATCAGACCGCTTCAGCCAGCCCCTGGGTGCCCGCCAGGGAGGCCGCCGGGCGCATCAACGCCAGCTGCGCGGTCCAGAACTGATCCCACAGATCGCAATAGCGCAGGCACAGCGACTGCACGCGCGGATAGTGTTCCGGCGTGAGCGCCTGTGTGAGCGCAAGCCACAGGTCGTTCTCGTGATCGTCGTCGGCCGCTTCGGCGCTGACGTCCTCGCTGACGCCGTGCACGAAGTAGTAGCCGTCGTCGACGTCGATGCCCAGCGCGCGGGTGGCTTCGCGCAGCGGCGCGCTGTACAGGATCACTTCCTCTTCCGCGGCGGCGAGCAGCACCACCACGTCGAGGTAGTCGCCATAGCTGTGCTCGAGGAATTCGCGCACCTTGCGCGAGATGCGGCTGGCCGGATACGACTGCCGCTGCTGCAGGCTGATGCCGTAGTCGTCCAGCACGCGCTCGAACAGCGGGTAATGCGCGTAGGCCGGATTGCCGCGGTAATAGCCTTCGGCGTCGAGGCCGGGGCGGAAGCCGAATTCGTCCAGGTCGTTGAGCGTGATCAGGAACCGCGGCGCCAGCTTGGAACCCGGCGGCAGGCGCGGCTCCAGCTGGCGCGTCTGCAACTGCGCGGCGAGCAGTGCGTCGGTGAAGATCTGCACGATCGCGTGGCGGTATTCCAGATGGATCGTGCGCATCGCTTCGAGATCGAGCGTGCCGCTGTTGAGCACGCCGATCGCGCGATGGCGCGCCACCGGATGCGTGGAGATCAGTTGCCGAAGGTTTTCCACGAAGCCGGCATTCCGTTGCCAGAGGGCCGGCGCAACGCTCGCCCGCATGGCGGCGATCGCCTTCCTGCGGGGTTGATCCAGATCAGCCATCAACGAAGGCATGGTTGTTCCCCCTGGGTTTGCCTGCACGAACAGCCAAAACCAAACGTTTGGTTTTCTACCAGACGGTACGCCCCCGTGTAAAGCGCTTTTTTTGGAGCTACAAGAGGTTACGCACCTGTTTACTGCATTCCCGCAAGGCTTCCTCTTCCCCGGCGATCTGCAGCCAGATCACCGCCCCCTCGATCCGCGCCAGGGCGTCCGTGGCCAGGCTGCGGGCCTGCGCCTCGCCGTGGCGGGGGGCCAGCAGGCCGGCCAGCAGGTCGCGCCAGTCGCGGAAGAACTGCTGGATCATGCCGCGCGCCTCCTCGCTCTCCTGCAGGGCGTCCGGCCATAAGTGAACCAGCGCGCAGACCCGGTGCTGGATGTAATAGCTCTCCACCGCGTCGACCATGCCGTCCAGGCGCTGCTTCTCGCTCAGGTCGGTGCGCCGCGCCTCCTCGAAAACGCCGTTCTCGAACAGTCCGATGACATGCTGCACCACTTCGATCAGCAAGCGCTCCTTGTTAGGAAAGTGATGATAGATGCTGCCCTTGAGCAATCCGGTCGCCCGGCCGATGTCGGCCATCGAAGTGCGCCGGTATCCCTTGCTCCTGAACAGCGACAGCGACACCTCGATCAGATTGGATGGATCAGTTTTCATAATGGCCTTCCAGATTGCACAAACCGGGCATCCATCCCGGGACACCGCGGCGACCTACTGTAAGTGATTTGACTGTAAGCGATTTGGGCAGCCGGACGGCCCCGGCCGCGCCCGCCCTTCGACCTATGCACTTTCGCCGGGAAATAAAGCCCTCGGCATGCGCTGATTGCAGGCGCCGCGTCCCACCCTCTTCAGCCCTGCTCAGGCAGAATCCCTTAAATCGTTTAGGAGCGAACGAGAACCCATGCCCGCCAGCGGCTATTCGCTACGCGCCACCGTCATCGAGAGCCTGCTGACCGCCAAGCGCCCCGACGTGCCGCCGCGCGTCGTGCTGCGCAATACCGCTGCGGTGATCCTGCCGCTGGGGCTGGGCCTGGCCACCGGCCACGCGGAAATCGGCCTGGGCGTGGCCGCCGGCGCCCTGGACACCATGTTCTCGGACCAGCCCGGCCCTTACCGCCAGCGCATGTGGCAGCTGTTCCTTGCCTCGCTGGCGGCGGCGCTGGCCTCGGTGCTGGGCTTCCTGCTCGGCGACCAGCTGGCGCCGATGCTGGTGGCCACGGCGGCGTTCGGTTTCTTCGGCGGCCTGCTGGTGGTGTTCGGCACCGACATCGCGCGCGTGGGCATGACCAGCATGATCCTGCTGGTGGTCACCGCCGCCTCGCCCACCACGCTCACTGGGGCGCTGAGCGGCGCGGGACTGATCTTCGCCGGTGGCCTGCTGCTGGCGCTGTTCTCGGTGGCGGCATGGCCGCTGCAGCGCTATCGGCCGGAGCGGCACGCGCTGGCGGCGGTGTATCGCGGCCTGTCCAGCCTGGCCAGGCAGCAGGCGCACGACGACGCGGACGTGCCCGCGCTCACCGACGCGATGACCACGCTGCAGCACACCCTGCTGGGCCGCCATCACGCCAATGGGCGTGCGATGGAAGCATTCCGCGTGCTGCTGGAGATCGCCGAACGCATCCGCCTGGAACTCACCGCCATGGCCGAGCTGCGCACCAACCCCGGCGTGCATGCGATGTTCCGCGGCGACGCCGCGCGCGTGCTCGCCGCCATTGCGGACGCGCTGGAAGCGGCCGAACCGCCGCAGCAGGCCGAGCGCGCGCTGCAGACCCTGCAGGCCAGCGAGAACGCCCTGCTGGGCCGCGGCGGCTCCGGCGATGGCCTGGCCGCGCATATCCATGCCTTGTCGGGCCAGCTCGCGGCGGCGGTGCGCAACGCCAACTGGGCCGGCAGCCGCGGCGAGCTGCGCGCCTCGGCGGCGGAAACGCCGCTGCCGGCGGCGCTGCGCGCGGATTCCGCGCTGTCGATCCTGCGCGCCAACCTCACGCCGCATTCGGTGGCGTTCCGCCATGCGGTGCGCAGCGCGGTATGCCTGAGCGTGGCGCTGTTCGTCGCGCGCAAGCTGGCGCTGCCGCATGGCTACTGGCTGCCGATGACGGCGGCCATCGTGCTGCGTCCGGATTTCGGCGCCACCTTCAATTTCGGCCTGCTGCGCGTGGTCGGCACCGTGCTCGGCCTTGTGCTGACCACGGCGGTGCTGCACTTCACGCCGCACGATCCATGGGCGCACCTGGCGGTGATGGCGGTGCTGTGCATGGCGTTCCGCTACCTGGCCAATGCGCACTACGGCATCGCGGTGGCGGCGCTGACCGGCACGGTGGTGATCCTGCTGTCGTTCGAAGGCGTCAATTCCAGCGCGGCGGTGGCCGACCGCGTGCTCAACACGGCGCTGGGCTGCGGCATGGCCCTGCTCGCCTACGTGCTGTGGCCCACCTGGGAACGCGGCCGCGCACGCGCCGCCCTGGCCGACATGCTGGACGCCTACGCCGGCTACCTGCAGTGCCTGGCGCGCCCCGGCCGCCGCGACGCGCAGCGCGAGTCGCGCACCGCCGCACGCACCGCGCGCAGCAATGCGCAGGCCTCGCTGGACCGCATGCGCGCGGAGCCGGCCACGCCCACGCAGCTGATGGACCTGGCCAGCACGCTGTTCGCCAACGGCAACCGCCTGGCGCGCACCGCCATGACGCTGGAAGCGGTGATCGACGACCACGAGGCCCTGCCCGAAGCCACCGAGATCGGCGCCTTCGTCGAGCACGTCGCCGCCGCCCTGCACACCATCGCCACCGCCCTGCGCGATCACCGCGCGCCCACCGACCTGCCCGACCTGCGCGCATTGCAGCGCAGCCTGGCCTCGCTGCTGGCGATGGCCGAGGACCGCCGCGCGGCGGAGCTGCTGGAGCGCCTGAGCGACCGGCTGGTGGACAACGTGAATACGCTGGCGCACATCGTGGGGCGCGGCGAGCGGGAGAAGACGGCGGCCGCTGCTTGATCGCCATTCCGGCCTGCGCCGGAATGACGAGCAAAAGCAGATCCTGCCCTGGACCGCGGTGACGAGCGACGGCTTTGCCGCGCCGCGACAAGGCACCGCCACCCCAAGCGCCTACACTCGCGGGCATGCTCAAGATCGATACCCACGCGCACGTCCTGCCCCGCGACTGGCCGAATCTTGCGGCCAAGTTCGACGACCTCCGCTTTCCCGTGATGACCCATCACGACGGGCGCCACCGCATCTACAAGGACGGAAAATTCTTCCGCGAGGTGTGGGAATCGGCGTTCGACCCGCAGCACCGCATCGACGACTACGCGCGCTTCGGCGTATCGGTCCAGGTCGTTTCCACCGTGCCGGTGCTGTTCTCCTACTGGGCGCCCGGCTACCAGGCGCTTGAGCTGCACCGGCATCTGAACGACAACATCGCCGGCCTGTGCCGCGACTATCCGCGCCACTACGCCGGCATCGCCACGGTGCCGCTGCAGTCGCCGGACCTGGCCATCCGCGAGCTGGAGCGCTGCATCGACGAGCTCGGCCTGCACGGCGTGCAGGTCGGTTCGCACTGCAACGACTGGAACCTGGACGCGCCGGAGCTGTTCCCGTTCTTCGAGGCCGCCGCCGACCTGGGCGCGGCGGTGATGGTCCACCCCTGGGACATGATGGGCGCCGCCAGCATGCCCAAGTACTGGCTGCCCTGGCTGGTCGGCATGCCGGCCGAGCAGTCGCGCGCGGCCTGCTGCCTGGTCTTCGGCGGCGTGCTGGAGCGGCTGCCGCGGCTGCGCGTGATGCTGGCCCACGGCGGCGGCAGCTTCCCCTCCACCATCGGCCGCATCGAGCACGGCTTCCGCATGCGCCCGGACCTGGTCGCCACCGACAACCCGCGCAACCCGCGCGAATACCTCAAGCGGCTGTATTTCGACTCCTGCGTGCACGATCCGCAGGCGCTGCGCTATCTGCTGGATGTGACCGGCGTCGAGCGCGTGATGCTCGGCACGGATTATCCTTTCCCGCTGGGGGAGCAGCACCCGGGCAGCGGCATCGAGGCCCTGGGACTGGACGAGGCGGCGCGAGCGCGCCTGTTCCACGGTACGGCCCTGGAGTGGCTGGGCCTGCCCCTCTACCGTTTCGCACCCGACTGACTTCACGAGAGCACACCCGGCATGAGTTTCCTGCGCAACACCCTCCTGGCCAGCGCCCTGCTGCTGGCCGGCGCCGCCCACGCGGGCGAGGTGGAGATGGCCCACGGCACCGTGCACTTCAGCACGCCCGACAACTGGCTGGGCATCATGGAGACCCAGGGCGACCCGGAACTGCGCGTGTTCCAGGTGCCCGACACCTCGCCCACCGGCAGCACCGCCCTGGCCCGCGTCACCGTGACGGTGAAGCAGGTGCCGGACGTGGCTTCTTTCCAGGACTACGTCAACGCCGCCACCGCCAAGGCCAAGGGCCTGACCGGCTACCAGCCCGGCAGCAGCCCCGCGCCGAACGCCAGCACCTACACCGCGCAGGAGAACGGCGCGCAGTTCAGCTACGTGGAGCGCTACTGGTTCCGCGAGGGCCACGCCATCCAGCTGCGCTGCGTGCGCCCGGCGCAGAGCCAAGCCGGCGCGGCCTGGAAGGCCGCCTTCGACAAGGGCTGCGACGCCATCGCCGAGCGCCTGAAGTAAGCGCGGCAAGCTGCCGAAGCCCGGGCCATGCGCCCGGGCTTTTTCTTTGCCCGCCGGCTTGGCCTAAGCTTTAGCGGTTTTCCGCGTGGGACGAGAACTCGATGTCGACCGCTTACCAAGCCACCCTCGAATGGGCCCGCGCCCAGGACGCCGCCGATCCGCTGCGCGCGTTCCGCGACGAGTTCCTGATCCCGCCGCACCAGGGCCGCGACAGCCACTACTTCTGCGGCAATTCCCTGGGCCTGCAGCCGCGCGCCGTGCGCGAGGCGCTGAACGCCGAACTGGACGACTGGGGCGCGCTGGCGGTGGAAGGGCATTTCAAGGTGCGCCTGCCGTGGCTGGACTACCACGAGTTCGTGCGCGACGACCTCGCCGCCCTGGTCGGCGCCCTGCCCTCCGAAGTGGTGGCGATGAATACGCTGGGTGTGAACCTGCACCTGATGATGGTGAGCTTCTACCGCCCCACCCTGGAGCGCCACGCCATCCTGATCGAGGCCGGCGCCTTCCCCACCGACCGCTACGCGGTGGAATCGCAGATCCGCTTCCACGGCTTCAGCCCCGCGCTGTCGCTGATCGAACTGCAGCCGGACGAACCGAACGGCACGCTGTCGATGGAAGCGATCGAACGCGCGCTGGCCGAACATGGCGAGCGCATCGCGCTGGTGCTGCTGCCGGGCGTGCAATACCGCACGGGGCAGGCCTTCGACTTGAAGGCGATCACCGCGCTGGCGCATGCGCAGGGCTGCGCGGTCGGTTTCGATCTCGCCCATGCGGTGGGCAACCTGCCGCTGCAGTTGCACGACAGCGGCGCCGATTTCGCCGTGTGGTGCAGCTACAAATACCTCAACTCCGGCCCCGGCGCGGTGGCCGGCGCCTTCGTGCACGAGCGCCACGCCCATACCGAGCATCTGCCGCGTTTCGCCGGCTGGTGGGGCCACGACAAGCAGTCGCGTTTCCGCATGGGCCCGGAATTCGTGCCCATGCCCGGCGCGGACGGCTGGCAGATTTCCAACCCGCCGATCCTGTCGCTGGCACCGCTGCGCGTGTCCTTGCAGATCTTCCAGCGCGCCGGCATGGCGCAACTGCGCGAGAAGACGCTGCGCCTTACCGGTTATCTGGAATGGCTGGTGCAGACCCAGCTGGGCGACGTGCTGGAATCGGTGACGCCGCGCGAGCCTTCGCGCCGCGGTTCGCAGCTGTCGATCCGCGTGCTCGGCGGGCGCGAACGCGGGCGGGCCTTGTTCCAGTACCTGATGGACCACGGCATCGTCGGCGACTGGCGCGAGCCGGATGTGATCCGGATTTCGCCGACGCCGTTGTATAACCGGTTTGAGGATTGTGTCGTGTTTGCGGAAGCGGTGCGGGATTGGAGCAAACGCTAGACCAAGGAACCCTTCTCCCCGCCGGGGAGTACGCGGGGAGCGCACATGGATGTGCGCGGCTTTGAGGAGCGAGGAAGGTGGCGGCAGCCGGATGAGGGGCGGGTGCTCGCGGCAGAGGATCGACGAAGCGTCGCATCGCTTTGATGCTTCCGCTTCTGCGCTCCGTAGGTCCCCCTCACCCCAACCCTCTCCCCGACGGGGAGAGGGAGCAAAAGCTCAGCGTGCGTCGCAGCGCTCGTGCTCGATGCGCTGCGGCTTCAGCCCCGGCAGATCCGCATCGTCGAAGGCGAACACGAAGAAGCGGTTCGGATTGTCGGCGCCCTGCGGATGCAGATCGTCGGTGACGGTGGCCAGGAAGTCGTTGTCGTTGGCGATGAACAGCGTATGGCGGCGGCGGCCGTCCTGGGTCACGTCCGGGCCGAAGCTGAGGCCTTCGAGCTTGGCGGGAATCTCCGACGGCAGCGTGCCGTGGCGGCCGAGCTCCGCGACCACATCCAGGAATGGCGTCTTCTGCACGGCCACCGCCGCCAGCACAGCGGCGCCGCTGAGCTTGCCCACGTCGGCCGCGCCATCCAGGTCGATCAGGTACACGCGCTTGAACTTCGCCTCCGAGCCGTCGCCGAAGCCCTTGCCGTCGCGCTCGTCCACCAGCAGCTGGTGGTCGTTCACCGCCAGGATCTCGCTCACGCCGTTGTACTTCGGCTTGGCGGGCGTGCCGGAGTTGGTCAACGGATAGGCGTACTCGCGCACCTGGCGCGTGCGGAGGTCGATGCGCGCGATGCGCAGCACCGGCGCGCCGTCGCCGCCGTCCTGGATCAGCGGCGCCTGCATCGCGCCGAACAGCACGCGGCCATCGGGCGAGATCGCCAGACCTTCCATGCCCTTGTTGGCGACGCGGCCCGAGGTATTGCCGGCGATCTCGTCGGCGCCGTGCGAAGCGGTCTTCGCCACGTAGAAATGCGCCGGCAGCGCGTAGCTGTCGAGGCGGCGGCCGCTGCGGCGGTCGAACTTGTAGACGTAGGGGCCGTATTCGTCGGAGACGAACACCGCGTTGCCGTCGGCCGAGACGCGGATGCCTTCCGGATCGAGGCGGCCGTTCAAAGGCCAGCCGGAGTTGCGCGCCGGGTCGGCGTTGTCGGAGCGGCCGGTGAAGTAATGATGGAAGGCGTGGTTCTCGCGCGGCGCGCCGTTCGGCAGATTCGCCGCCTTGCCGTCGCCGTAGTACAGGCCGAACAGGTCCCACAGCAAGGTGGTGCGTTCCAGCTTCGGCGTCAGCGCGAATGGCAGCGCGGCGCCCGCGCCGGCGGGGCGCAGGTCCATGCGCAAGGTGTGGAAGCGGGCGATATACGACGAGGTGTCGTCCACGGCGCTGTCGTAGGAGACCGCATTCGGACCGCGGTCCGGCAGGGCCACGAAGCTGCCGCAGCCCGCATAGGCCAGGCCCGAGCCCAGGCCGCCGAGCAGGTTGCCCTGCACGCCGTTCTCCAGCGGACGGGCGGTGCGCATGGCGCGGTCGCCCTGGTGGGCGTCGAGGCTGCCGGCAGCGATCAGTTCCACGCCGGCATGGACGGGAGCAGCGGCGGCGAACGCGGCGAACACAGCGAAAGCGAGCTTGGTACGCATGCGGGGCACTCCGGGCTGGGACAAGCTGCCGAGAGTGCTACCGCTGCGTTGCGGCGATGTGACGCCCGCGAGCTGCCGCCAGCTACCGGGGTAGGTTGGGGTGAGCCGCAGGCGAACCCCAACACCGGCACCTTCCTACGCCTCGCCACGTTGGGGTTCGCCTGCGGCTCACCCCAACCTACGCATGGGTATTCACGATCTGCTCTCGGGATGCCGCACCTGGCCTTCCCCGCGCACCACGAAGCGCTCCACCGTCAGCGCTTCCGCGCCCATCGGCCCGTAGGCATGCAGGCGCGTGGTGGAAATGCCGATCTCCGCGCCCAGGCCCAGCTCGCCGCCGTCGCTGAAGCGGGAGGAGGCATTGACCATCACCACCGCCGAGCGGATGCCGCGCACGAAGCGGCGCGCGGCTTCGTCGTCGCCGGTGGCGATCACCTCGGTGTGGTCGGAGCTGTAGCGATGGATATGCGCCAGCGCGGCGTCGAGATCGTCGACGATGCGCACCGCGATGATCAGGTCCAGGTACTCGGCGGCGTAGTCCGTTTCATCCGCGGCCTTCATCGCCGGCACCAGCGCACGGCTGCGCTCGCAGCCGCGCAGTTCCACCTTGCGCCGGCCCAGCGCATCGGCGGCGCGCGGCAGGAACTCGGCGGCGATGTCCCGGTGCACCAGCAGCGTCTCCAGCGCATTGCACACGCCGGGGCGCGAGGTCTTGCCGTCGACCAGCAGGTCCAGCGCCAGCGGCTGGTCGGCGGCGCGGTCCACGTAGAGATGGCAGACGCCCTTGTAGTGCTTGATCACCGGCACGCGCGCATGCTCGGCGACGAAGCGGATCAACCCTTCGCCGCCGCGCGGAATCGCCAGGTCGACGATGTCGGTCAGCTGCAGCAGTTCGACCATGGCCTCGCGGCGCAGATCGGTCACCAGCGTCAGCGCCGCTGCCGGCACGCCGTGCGATGCCAGCGCCCGGCGCAGCAGCTGCGCGATAGCGGTATTGGAATGCAGCGCTTCCGAACCGCCGCGCAGGATCACCCCGTTGCCGGCCATCAGGCACAGCGCCGCCGCGTCGGCGGTGACGTTGGGGCGCGCCTCGTAGATCATCGCGATCACGCCCAGCGGCACGCGCACGCGTTCGACCCGGATGCCGTTGGGCCGCGTCTCGCGGCGCGTGACGATGCCGACCGGGTCGGGCAGCTCCGCCACTTCGCGCAGCGCGGCGACGATCTTCGCCACGCGCTCCTGGTCCAGCCGCAGCCGGTCGAGCATGGCGCCCTGCACGCCCTTCTCCTGCGCCGCGGCCATATCGCGCGCATTCGCCGCCAGCACCTCGGCCGTGCCGGCCAGCAGCGCATCGGCCATGCCCTGCAGCAGGGCACGCTTGGCGTCGGTGCTCAGTTCCGCCATGGCCAGCGCCGCGTCGCGGCAGGCCAGTGCCTGGGTTCGCATCTCGCTCATGAAAGCATCTCCGCCAGGACGACCAGGTCGTCCCTATGCACGATTTCCGCGCCGTAGCTGTAGCCGAGCACCGCATCGATCGCGCTGCTGTGCTTGCCGGCCAGCCGGCGTACCTCGGCCGCGCCGTACTGGCACAGGCCGCGCGCCACCGGGCGCCGGGTGACGTCGACGATCTCCACCATGTCGCCGCGGTGGAACTCGCCGTCCGCGCCGACGATGCCGCCCGGCAGCAGCGAGGCGCGACCGCCGGTCAATGCGCGCGCGGCGCCGTCGTCGACCAGGATGCTGCCCGGCGCCGCGGGCGCGTGGCGCAACCAGTACTTGCGCGCCTGCATGCGGTTGCGCGGCGCGTCGAACAGCGTGCCGTGCAGCTGGCCCGCGGCCAGCGCCGCCACGGTGCCGGTGTTGCGGCCGTCGAACAGCACGGTAGGCACGCCGGCCGCCCCGGCTTTCACCGCCGCCTCCAGCTTGGTATGCATGCCGCCGGTGCCGACCGCGCTGCCGCTGCCGCCGGCCATCGCCATCACCTCCGGGCTCAGCACCGGCACGTGCGGCACCGGCGCGGCGGAAGCAACGCGGCGCGGGTCGGCGTCGTACAGCGCGTCGATATCGGAGGCGATCAGCAGCAGGTCCGCATCGACCAGGGCGGCGACGATGGCGGCGAGGTTGTCGTTGTCGCCGAGCTTGAGTTCGTCCACCGCCACGGTGTCGTTCTCGTTGACCACCGGCAGCACGTCGAGCAGCAGCAGTTCGCGCAGGGTCGCCCGGGCATTCAGGTAACGGCGGCGATGGCGCAGGTCGTCGTGGGTCAGCAGCACCTGCGCCACCGGGCGCGGCGACAGCGATTGCCACAGCGCGATCATCGGCGCCTGGCCCAGCGCGGCCAGCGCCTGGCGCGCGGCGAGGTCGTCGCCGGGCAGCGCGCGTTCGCGCAGCAGCGCGCGGCCCGCGGCCACCGCGCCGGAGGACACCAGCACCACCTGCCGCCCCTGCGCGTGGCTGTCGCCGACAAACGTGGCGAGGGCGCGCGCATGGCGCGGCGTCAGGCCGCCGCCGTCGGCCGCCAGCAGGTTGCTGCCGACCTTCAGCACCGCGCGCCGCCACGCGGGCAAGGCTTGCGCCGGCAGGCGTTCAGCCATCGACCGTCTCCCGGTCGCCATGGCTCTTGGGCGAGGACACCACGATGAAACGCAGCTCGCCGTCCGCTTCGTTGCGCATCTGGTGCGCGGCGCCCGGCGGCACGTGCAGGCCTTCGCGCGCGGCCAGGCGATGCGCCACGCCTTCCAGCTCCAGCACCGCCTCGCCTTCCAGCACGTAGAAGAACTGGCGCGCGCGCACGTGGCGGTGGCGCACCTCGGCCGTGCCCGGCGGCATGCGCTCCTCGATCACGCTGAGGTCGAAACCTTGCAGCAGATGCCAGCCGTCGCACTGCTGGCCCCAGGTGTAATGCGGTGCGTTGGCAGTGCTGACGGCTTTCATCGCGATGGCCTCAAGTGTGGAGCGCGGCGAGCCGCGCCTTCAGTTCGTCCAGCCGCAGGTCGTGGCCCGCGCCGGGCGACACGCGCGCGGCCAGGCTGCCCTCGGGCGTGCGCCCCTCGCCCGCCGAGGCCGCGGCATCGGCCGCGGCGCGGTAGGCATCGCGGAACGGCACGCCGGCGGCGGCCTGCTCGATCGCCACGTCGGTGGCGTACATGGCCGGCTCGATCGCCGCGCGCATGGCGGGCTCGTTCCAGGCCATCCGCGCCAGCAGGTCCGGCACCAGTTCCAGCGCGGCCAGGCCGTGGCGGCAGCCATGGAACAGCGAGCCCTTGGAGAACTGCAGGTCGCGCTGGTAGCCGGAAGGCAGCGACAGCAGCTGCTCGATCTCCGTACGCGCGGCGGCCACGCTGGCGTAGCTGGCGCGCAGCAGTTCCACCACGTCGGGGTTGCGCTTGTTCGGCATGATCGAGCTGCCGGTGGTGTATTCGGACGGCAGCTGCACGAAGCCGAATTCCGCGGTGGTGAACAGCGAGAGATCCCAGGCCAGCCGGCGCACGTCCAGCACCGCGGCGGCGATCGCTTCCAGCACCGCCATCTCGAACTTGCCGCGCGAGAGCTGCGCGTAGATCGGCGAAATCTGCATGCGCGCGAAGCCGAGCGCCTGCGTGGTGTGCTCGCGGTCCAGCTGCAGGTTCACCCCGTAGCCGGCGGCGGTGCCGAGCGGGTTGCAGTCGATCAGCTCGGCGGTCTGGCGGGCGCGCAGCGTGTTGTCGATGAAGGCTTCGGCGAAACCGGCGAACCACATCGCGGTGGACGAAACCACGGCGCGCTGGATATGCGTATAGCCCGGCAGCGGCAGCGCCGGCTGCGCGGCGCGCTCCAGGCACACTTCGGCGATGGCGTGGCAATACCGCTCCAGCGCCGCCAGCTGCTCCTTCAGCCACAGCCGCGTGGCGACCAGGATCTGGTCGTTGCGGCTGCGCCCGGTGTGCACGCGGCGGCCGGCATCGCCGAGGCGCTCGGTCAGGCGCGCTTCGATGGCGGAGTGGCCGTCCTCGTAGCGCTCGTCGAGCACGAAGCTGCCGGCGCGGAAATCCCCGGCCAGCGCATCCAGCTCGCGCTTCAGCGCGGCGGCCTCGTCGGCGCTGACCACGCCGATGTTGGCCAGGCCTTCCACGTGCGCCTTGCTGGCGGTGATGTCATGCAGGAAGAACTCGCGGTCCAGCACCACGTCGTCGCCGGCCAGGAAACGCATGATGCGCGCGTCGATCTGGATGCCGGATTTCTGCCACAGGGGTTGGGTCATGGGAATTCCTGGGAAACGTGGGATCAGCCTTCGAGCGGGATGGACGTGTACTCGTCCACGCCGATCGCGCGATTGATGTTCTGGATGGCCTGGGTGGCGGCGCCCTTCAGCAGGTTGTCGAGGGTGGCGACCACCACCACGCGCTTGCCGTCCACCGACACGGCGAAGCCGCCGACGTCCGCATGGTGCTTGTGCGCGATCCGGCTGACCCACGGCGCCTCGTCCACCACCTTCACCAGCTTCTCGCCTTCGTAGGCGTGGCGGAAACGCTGCAGGATCTCCTCGCGCTTCATCGGCCGCACCAGGTACAGATTGGTGGTGACGGTGAGGCCGCGGAAATGCGGCGCCACGTGCGGCATGAATTCCACCGGCAGGCCGAGATGGCGGCTGGCTTCCTGCTCGTGCGTGTGGCCGGTGAGCGAATACGGCATCAGGTTGTCGCGCAGCTTCTCGGGGTCGTTCTTGTCCGAGGGCGTGGTGCCCGCGCCGGAATAGCCGGACACGCCGAAGCTCACCGGCGGCGCCGCCAGCACGTCCTTCAGCGGCGCGATGGACAGCTGGATCGCGGTGGCGTAGCAGCCGGGATTGCTGATGCGCTTCTCGCCGCGCCACTTGCTGCGAGTGAGTTCCGGCAGGCCGTAGTACCAGCGCTCGTTGAAGCGGTAGTCGGCGGAGAGATCGAGGATCAGCGTGTCGGGCCTGGCCGCGTCGATCGCTTCCACATACGGCGCCGCCTTGCCGTTGGGCAGGGCCAGCACCACCACGTCGGCGCCCTGGGCGGCGACGGCGGCGGGATCGAGGCTGGCGTAGCGCAGCTCGCCGGCGTAGCCGTCGACCTGGTCGGCCACGCGCTGGCCGTCGAGCTCGCGCGAAGAAACGAAGCTCAGTTCCAGCGCCGGATGCGCGGCGATCAGGCGGATCAGCTCCGCGCCGGTATGGCCGCGCGCGCCGACGATGCCGATGGTTTTCTTGTCAGTGCTCATGAGCTTTCCGTCCAGCGAATCAATCAACCAGGGTGGCGGGACGCACGGCGCAATGCGCCACGCAGCGCTCGATCTCGGCGAAGTCCTTCAGGCCGTACCAGAACACCTTCCAGCGCTCCTGCTTGAAGCAGCCGTCGGACTCGGCGTAGTAGAAGATATTGACCTGGTTGCCATGGCGCGAGCGCCAGAACAGCTGCGGGTTCTCCTCGCGCATCACTTGCCACACGGCGCGGCCAAGGCCTTCGCCCTGCGCGTCGTCCAGCACGGCGAACTTGTCGAGATAGGCCAGGCCTTCTTCCCGGGTGAGGATCATCGCCGCGCGGTAGTTCTCGCTCACATAGATGCGGTACGGCGTGGTGCGCGTGAAGTAGTCCGCCACCACCTTGCGGCCGAAGCTGGATTCGATCAGCTCGCGCATGCGCTCCAGGTCGATGCCTTCCCACGACTCGTAGCGCAGCACTTTCTCGCCGCGGCGCACCAGGGTGCCGGAGCCCTTGTGGGTGAACAGCTCCTTGGCCAGTTCCGCCGGCTGGGTGATCGACACCGACGAGGTCAGCGGCAGGCTGGAAAGCAGGTCGGCGATCTGCTCGATCTTCACGCGCATGCCGCCGTTGATCCACGGCTGCGCCATCAGGTGCTCGTACTCGGTACTGAGGTTGATCGAGTCGATGATGCGGCCCTTGTCGTCCAGCAGGCCGCCGGTGCCGGTCAGGAACACGATCTTGTACGGCTGCAGCACGCGCACCAGCTCGTTGGCGGCGAAGTCGGCATTGATGTTGAGGATCTGCCCTTCCTCGGTTTCGCCCAGGCTGGCGATCACCGGGATGGAACCGGCGCGCAGGCTGGCTTCGATCGGGGCCAGGTTGATGCTGCTGACCTTGCCGACCAGGCCGTAGACGTCGCGGTCCAGGTATTCGGAGGTGAACACGCCGGACGGCACCGAGGTGGCGCGCGTGTCCATGCCCTGCAGCGCCTCGACCAGGCGCAGGTTCTGCTCCTGGAACACCTTGCGCACGATGGCCAGCGCCTTGGGCGAGGTCACGCGCAGGCCGTTGACGGTCTGCTTCTGGATGCCGGCGGCGGACAGCTCCTCGTCCAGCTGGGGGCCGGCGCCGTGCAGCACGATGGGCGTAAGGCCCACCTGCTGCAGGAAGGTGAGCGAGGAAGTGAGCGCCGGCAGGTCGTCGCGCAGCACCGCGCCGCCGACTTTCACCACGGCGAAGCGCTTGGCGTCCAGCTGCGAAAAACGCTTGAGGTACTGCTGGATTTCCTTGGCGCTGCCCATGCTCGACAGCAGCCGGACAATGGTCTTGCGGGTGTGCTTATGCGCTTCCACGGTCAACGATCCGATAGATGGTTTGTGCGTAATGGTCGAGCTGGTCCAGCGCCACCCATTCGTCGGCGGCGTGCGCCTGGGCGATGTCGCCGGGGCCGTAGACGAAGGAGATGTAGCCGGCGGCGGAGAACAGCGCCGCCTCGGTCCAGAAGTTCACGGCGTTGCCGACCGGGATGCCCAGTTCGTCGGCGAGGTCGCGCGCGGCGAGGCGGCGCGTTTCGGCGGTGGCGGTGTCGCCGGCCGGCAGCGAATCGCCGCGGAAGGTTTCACCGAATTCCACCGGCTGCGGCTCGACCAGGGTGCGGAAGGTTTCCAGCATCTTGTCCGCGTCCATCGACGGCAGCGGGCGGAAGCCGAAACGCACGTCGGCGGTGGGCGCGATCACGTTGGCCTTGATGCCGCCCTCGACCTTGCCGATGTTGAAGCGCAGGCCGGTGAGTCCGCCGAAGCGCTCGTGCGCCTGTTTCTCCACGTATTCCAGCGCCGCGCCGCCCCAGCGGATCGCCTGGTGCAGCGCGCTGTCGGACGGCTTCTGCTCGCCCGAGGCGTGGCCGGCCTTGCCGCTGAAGCGCATCTGCACCGAGTGGATGCCGCGGTGCGCCAGCACCGCCTCGCCCTTGGTCGGCTCGGCCACGATCACCGCTTCGTACACGGGGTGGTCCTTGAGGAAACCGGCGATGCAGCGCGCGTCGTTCGCTTCCTCGTCGGTGGACAGCAGCAGCGCCATGTCGCCCTGCGTGGCGTTGGCCACCGCCACCAGCGCGGCGGCCGCGCCCTTGATGTCGCAGGCGCCCAGGCCGATGGCGCGGTCGCCTTCCACGCGCAGCACGTGCGGATCGGCGCTCCAGTGCGGGGAGTCCGGCACGGTGTCCAGGTGCACGTTGAACAGGTATTTCGGCTTGCCGCGCACGGCATAGAGGTTCACCGCGCCGGCGCCGAAATCGGTGACGGTCACTTCGAAACCGGCGAGCTGTTCGCGCAGGTAATCGAAGATGCCGCCGGTGCCGATCTCGCGCGGCGGATTGCGCGTGTCGTAGCTGACCAGGGCCCGGAGATGCCGGAGGGTGTCGTCGAGTAGGTGGCTCATGAAATCCGTCTTGTGTCTGTTATTCCGGGGTGGTCATCGTCGGGCGGCTTGGTAGATGCCCGGTCGGTAGATTTCCATCAGGGTGTCCGGCTTGTGCGGCGGCGTGAAGCCATAGCGGGCGTAGAGCTGGTGCGCGTCGAAGGTGGCGAGGGTGAAGCGGCGCAGCCCCTGCAGCTCGGGGTGCGCGATCACCGCTTCCACCAGCTGCTTGCTGTAGCCCTGCCCGCGATGCGCGGGCAGAACGAACACGTCGACCAGGTTGGCGAAGGTGGCGTAGTCGGAAATGACCCGCGCGAACGCCACCTGCCTGCCGCCGAGATAGCCGCCGAAGCACAGCGAATGCTCGATGGACTTGCGCACCGTATCGAACGAAATGCCCTGCGCCCAGCTGGAGCCGGTGGCAAGGAAATCGTGGATCAGAGCAAGGTCCAACTCGCTTTTATCCGTACCGATGCGCAAGGTTTCGCTCATGGCTCAGGCCTTGCGGTTCACTTCGGCCCACAGCGTGCTGCTCATGCCGAACAGCTTGATGAAGCCCTCGGCCTCGGCCACGCCCCAGTCCGCCGACTGCGCATAGGTGGCGCCCTTGGCGTTGAGGATATGCGGCGAGCGCACTTCCACCGCGGTGACCTGGGCGCCGCAGGTTTCCAGCACCACTTCGCCGTTGACCTGCTGCTGGCTGGAGGCGAGGAAGGCTTCCAGGTCGGCCTTCACCGGATCGTGGAAGAAGCCTTCGTAAACCACCTCCACCCACTTGCGCGCGACCTCCGGCTTGAAGCGGTTCTGCTGCTTGGTCAGCACGGCTTCTTCCAGCGCGCGGTGGGCGGCCAGCAGCGAGATCAGGCCCGGCGCCTCGTACACGATGCGGCCCTTCAGGCCGATGGTGGTGTCGCCGGTGTACATGCCGCGGCCCACGCCGTAGGGGGCGAACAGCTCGTTGAGCTTGGCCAGGATCTTCGCGCCCGCCAGCTTCTCGCCGTTGAGCGAAACCGCCTCGCCGTGTTCGAAGCCGAGCGTGACGCTGAGCTTTTCAGACGGCCATTCGGCGCGCGGCTTGCACCAGCCGCGGGCGCCTTCGCCCGGCGCCTTCCACGAGTCGATCTCGCCGCCGGACAGGGTGACGCCGAGCAGGTTCTCGTTGATGGTGTAGCTCTTCTGCTTGGCGCGCACGGGGAAGCCACGCTCCTCCAGATAAGCCTGCTCGTAGGCGCGGGTCTGGGTGTGTTCCTTCTGGATCTCGCGGATCGGCGCCACGATCTCGTAGTCGCCCAGCGCCTTCACGGCGAGGTCGAAACGCACCTGGTCGTTGCCCATGCCGGTGCAGCCGTGCGCGATGGCGCGCGTGCCCAGTTCCGCGCAGCGCTGGATCGCCGCATCGACGATCAGATAGCGGTCGGACACCAGCAGCGGGTACTGGCCCTGGTAGCCCTCGCCCGCCCACACGAACGGCTTGACGAAGCCGTTCCAGATCGCCGGGCCGCCGTCGACGGTGACATGGCTGGCCACGCCCAGCTCCTTGGCGCGGGCCTCGATATAGGCGCGCTCCTCGGCGTCCACGCCGCCGGTGTCGGCGAACACGGTGTGCACGTTCCAGCCGCGCTCCTTCAGGTAGGGCACGCAGAAGCTGGTGTCGAGGCCGCCGGAGAAGGCGAGGACGATGTCTTTGCTCATGGCTTTCGATGATCCTGGATGAAGAAGAACGTTCAGGCGGAAACGACGATGCGCGGGGCGCAGCGCACGGGGAAATTCATGGAGTTGGCGATAAAGCAGGCGTGATGCGCGTCGTCATGCAGCGCTTCCGCCTTCGCGGCATCGCCGGCCGCGATGGTGACTTCCGGATGCAGCACCACTTCGCTGAAGCGGCCGCCGTTCGCATCGACCACCAGCTTGCCTTCGGCGCGGTCGACGTAATGCGTGACCACGATGCCGGCGTCCGCGGCCAGATGCAGGTACCACAGCATGTGGCAGGCACAGAGCGAGGCGACCAGCAGGTCTTCCGGGTTGTGCTTGCTGGCGTCGCCGCGGAAAGCGGCATCGGAAGAACCGGCGATGACCGGACGGCCGTCGACGCGGATCTCGTGCTCGCGGCCATAGCCTTGATACGTGCGCGTGCCGTCGCCGCGGTTGCCGGTCCACACGACTTCGACCGGGTAGTGGTGTTCATGCGCCATCGGCGGGCTCCTTGCTGGCGAGCATCAAGGCGGCGAGGTCGCCGTCGTGGCGATGCGCGCGTGCGCGCAGCCCGTCGACGACGCCGCCTCGGTTGCGCTCGGGGTGGTTCTGGCTGAGCTTGAACTTGCCTTCGATGCGTTCGATGGCGATGTCCAGGCCGCTGATCGCGCCGAGCATTTTTTCGACGTGGTCGGCCGGTGCGTCGTCGACGCGCCACGGCTTGGCCTGCCCTGCTTCGTGGCGGTCGGTGAGGCGCTGGAGCAGCGCGCGCAGCCAGGCCTGGTCTTCGACCACGCGCAGGCGGCCGTGCACGTGCACCACCGCGTAGTTCCAGGTGGGCACTTCGCGGCCGGTCTCGTGCTTGCTCGGGTACCAGTTGGGGCTGACGTAGGCGTCGGGTCCCTGGAAGATCGCCAGCACCTGCGCGCCATCCGCTTTCGCCAGTTCGTTGCCGCGCGCCACGTGGCCGTGCAGCCGGCCGTCGACCAGCTCCAGCGGCAGGTGGTTGGCGGCCAGGCCCGCGGCGCCGGTGACCACCGTGGCGAACGGGTAGTCGCGCAGCAACGCCTGCAGGGCGTGCTCGCGCGTCTCCTGGAACGAACGCGGCAGATACATGTCAGCGCTGGCCGAGCAAGGTCGCCATCACCGCCTTCTGCACGTGCAGGCGGTTTTCGGCTTCGTCGATGGCGATGCAGTACGGCGCGTCCATCACGGCATCCGTCGCCTTGACGTTGCGGCGCAGCGGCAGGCAGTGGCTGAACAGGCCGTGGTTGGTCAGCGCCATCTTCCGCTCGTCGACGATGAAGTGCTTGTGCGCGTCGCGGATCGGCTTTTCCTGCTCCCAGCGGCCGAAGAACGGCAGCGCGCCCCAGCTCTTGGCGTAGACCACGTCGGCACCGCGGTAGGCCTCGTCGATGTCGTGGCTGATGCGCAGCGATCCGCCATTGGCCTGGGCGTTGGCGTAGCCGGCCTGCATGTAGCGCTCGTCCAGCACGTAGTCCGGCGTGGGGCACAGCAGGGTCACGTCCATGCCCATCTTGGTGGCGATCAGCAGCGCGGAGTTGGCCACCGCGGTGTTGAGCGGCTTGGGGTGGTAGGTCCAGGTCAGCACGTACTTCTTGTTCTGCAGGCTGCCCAGGTGTTCCTGCATGGCCAGCGCGTGGGCGAGTTCCTGGCAGGGGTGGGTGATCGTTTCCATATTGATAACCGGCACCGTCGCGTACTGCGCGAAGGCCTTGATCACGCGGTCCTCGCGGTCCACCGACCAGTCCTGGAACTTCGGGAAAGCGCGCACGGCGATCAGGTCGACGTAGCGGCTGAGCACGCGCGCGACTTCGGCGATGTGCTCTTCGGTGTCGCCGTCCATCACGGTGCCGACGTCGAATTCGATCGGCCACGCATCCTTGCCGGGCGCCAGCACGATGGCATGGCCGCCGAGATGGAAGGCGCCCAGCTCGAAGCTGGTGCGGGTGCGCATGGAGGGATTGAAGAACAGCAGGGCCACCGACTTGCCGGCGAGCTGCTGGCCGCGCGGCGAGCGCTTGAACGCCGCGGCCTGTTCGAGCAGGGCGTCGATCTCGGCGCGGCTGTAATCCTGGGTGGTGAGGAAGTGGCGAAGCGTCATGTGATGTCTCTGCTAGTTCATCCGGTATTCGTAACGATGGTTCGGCAACGGCCGGAACCACGGTGAGCAACTCCCGGCCGAGCCGGTTTTCCCCTGCGTACCCCAAAACCGAAACACAAAAAAACCCGGCGCGATGGCCGGGTTCCTTTGTCGTCTATACGCATGAAACGCGTGCGACAGCCTACCCGGCCGAATGTCGGACCAGCGGTCGGCGCGCACGCGACGTCATGCCAGCAGCCATGCGGGCGCTGGTGAGGACGGTGGCGGTATAGACGGCTGAGGACATGGGTGGCTCGGGTAGAAGAATCGGCATGATGACGGGAATTTCGCTGCTCCGCAACAGGGAATCCGTCCTAAAAGGCCGGCGCCCAAAAGAAACCGCCGCCCGAAGGCGGCGGTGGACTCCCCTGCGACAGGTCCGGCGCTCAGTCCGCCGGGGCCACGCTGACGCGGACGCGCAGGCGCTCGCCCGGGTCGTAATTCAGCCGCGACACATAGACCTCGCCGCGGTAGCGGTATTCCACGTCATAACCCATGATGCGGCGCTGCTCGCTCACGGCCGAGACCTGGCGGCAGTGGGTTTCGGTGGACTCGTACTCGCCGCCGCCGCTGCGCGACACGCCGTTGCCCACGGCGCCGCCGACCACCGCGCCGGCCACGGTGGCGGCCCGGCGGCCGTCGCCCTTGCCCACGGTATTGCCCAGCACGCCGCCGACCACGGCGCCCAGGATGGTGCCCGCGGCGCTGCCCGAACCCGGGTCGCGGCGGACCACCTGCTGGTCGTAGCACTCCTGGCGCGGGACTTCGGTGCGGGCGACGCCGTAGACGGGGTCCACGCGCAGCACGTCGGCCCAGCCGTAGTGGGTGTTGTCGTCATTGGGGTAACGCGCGTCCTGCGCACCGACGCTGGCGGCTGCGAGACTCAGCACCAGTGCGGGAATGAACAGCTTGATCATCGCGGTCCTCCGACGGGACTATCACGGCGCTCCGTTGCGCTTATGTGAATTGCAGCAAAACATCTCTGAATCGCGGCTTAGAATAAACAGCTGCCAGCGGACCCGCTTACAGCTTGTTAAGATGCCCGGCTGGCCCGCGCGCCGCGCGGCCCTCACCGGACCGGAACCGATGCCGATCACGCTCTACAACAGCCTCACCCGCCGCCCCGAGCCGTTCGCCCCGCGCGATCCGCAGCGAGTGACCATGTATGTGTGCGGCCCCACGGTCTACAACTACGTGCATATCGGCAATGCGCGCGGCCCGGTGGTGTTCGACGTGCTGGCCAACCTGCTGCGGCGGCATTACCCGCGGCTGGTCTACGCCCGCAACATCACCGACGTGGACGACAAGATCAACGCCGCCGCCAAGGAAGCCGGCTGCCCGATCGGCGATATCACCGGGCGCTACACCGAGGCCTACCGCGAGGACATGGCCGCGCTGGGCGTCGCCCCGCCGGACATCGAGCCCAAGGCCACCGCGCATATCGAGCAGATCATCGCCATGATCGAAAGCCTGATCGCCGGCGGCCACGCCTACGCGGCCGAGGGCCACGTGCTGTTCGAGGTGGGCACCTATCCTGCCTATGGCGAGCTGTCGGGCCGCGATACCGAGGAACTGATCGCCGGCGCCCGCGTCGAGGTCGCTCCGTATAAGAAGAACCCCGGCGATTTCGTCCTGTGGAAACCCTCCACCCCGGACCTGCCCGGCTGGGACAGCCCCTGGGGCGTCGGACGCCCGGGCTGGCATATCGAATGCTCGGCCATGTGCGAGGCGCACCTGGGCGACACCATCGACATCCACGCCGGCGGCGTCGACCTGCAGTTCCCGCACCACGAGAACGAGATCGCCCAGTCCACCTGCGCGCATGGCGGCAAGGTGTTCGCGCGCTGGTGGCTGCACAACGGCATGCTCACCTTCGACGGCCGCAAGATGTCCAAGTCGCTGGGCAACGTGCTGAAGGTGCACGAGCTGGTGCAGCAGCATCCGCCGGAGGCGCTGCGCCTGGTACTGCTGCGTGGCCACTACCGCCAGCCGCTGGACTGGTCCGACGACGCCGTCGCCCAGTCGGTGAGCACGCTCGACGGCTGGTACCGCGTGCTGCGCGACCTGGCCGACGTCGCCCTGCCCGAAGGCGCGCTGCCGATACCGGCGGCGGTCGAAGCGGCGCTGTGCGACGACCTCAACACCCCGCAGGCGCTGGCTGAGCTGTCGCAGCTGGCCGACGCCGCGCGCCAGGCCGACGCGGCCGGACGCCAGGCCGCCAAGGCCGCCCTGCTCGGCGGCGGCGCCCTGCTCGGCCTGCTGCGGCAGGATCCGGAAACCTGGTTCAAGCACGGCGGCTCCACCGACGTGGACGCGGCCCAGGTCGAATCCCTGCTGGAAGCACGCCGTGCCGCACGCGCGGCACGCGACTTCAAGCGTGCCGACGCGATCCGCGAGGAGCTGACCGCCATGGGCGTGGTGATCGAAGACGGCGCGCAAGGCACGCGCTGGAGCGTCGCCAAAGGCTGATGCATGCGCGAACAGGGGGCCGCACGGTCGCCTGTTCGCCGTGGTTTCGTCCGAAACGCGCGATAATGCGCCGATGAACACCACCGTATCGAGCGCCGCGCAGGCGCAGCAGGACATCGTCGACGAGTTCGCCTTCTTCGGCGACTGGACCGAGCGCTATCAGTACCTGATCGACCTGGGCAAGCAGCTGCCGCCCTTCCCCGAGGATCTGAAGACCGAGGCCTACCGCGTGCACGGCTGCCAGTCGATGGTGTGGCTGGTGCCCGAGGGCGACGCCGCGCGCATGCATTTCCAGGCGGCCAGCGACTCGGCCATCGTGTCCGGCCTGATCGCCCTGGTGCTGCGCGTGTATTCGGACCGCTCCGCACGGGAAATCGTCGACACCGAGCCGCGCTTCATCGACGCCATCGGCCTGGCCAAGCATCTCTCGCCCACCCGCTCCAACGGCCTGGCCGCGATGCTGGCCAAGCTGAAGTCCTACGCCGCCGCGGCGCTCTGAGCGGCTTGTTCCCTTAGACGTGTTCCCTTAGAGCGGACACGCAAAAAGCCCCGCCGGAGGCGGGGCTTGGCGATCCGTCATGACGGACGGATCTTAGTCGCCCATCTGCTTCTGCAGATGCTCGCGACGCTCCTGCGCATCAAGCGAGAGCGTGGCGATGGGGCGCGCTTCGAGGCGCTCCACGCCGATCTCTTCGTCGGTTTCTTCGCAGTAGCCGTAGCGGCCTTCCTCGATCCGGCGCAGGGCCTTGTCGATCTTGGAAATGAGCTTGCGGTAGCGATCGCGGGTGCGCAGCTCCAGCGAGTTCTCCGTTTCGCGGGTGGCGCGCTCGGCTTCGTCGCCGACGTCGCGCACCT
The DNA here is from genome assembly GCF_012275375.1 of Dyella sp. SG609. Classification (GTDB taxonomy): domain Bacteria; phylum Pseudomonadota; class Gammaproteobacteria; order Xanthomonadales; family Rhodanobacteraceae; genus Dyella_D; species Dyella_D marensis. Next base: position 36,654 of record NZ_JAAZQJ010000014.1, read on the forward strand.
CGTCGCGGAGGTTCTCCATGGTCTGGCGCGACTCTTCCACCAGCTGCTCGCGCCATTCGCGGAGCTTGTTGCGGAAGTAGGCGAGCTGCCGCGGGTTCATGTACTCCTCGTCGTCCAGGGGCTTGTAGCCCTTGGGCAGGTCGATGGAGGTCGTGGAAGGCAGGGCGTAGCGCCCGTCTTCCTTGGTGATGCCATTGTCGAGTACGGCTGTGGAACTATTCATCGAGGACTGCGGGGTCTTCTGCTTTTTGGAGGGGGTATGGCGCGCGGTAGCGGTGGCTACTTTGGGGGGCGCCACGGCGATGGCGCTCGCCACCTTGCCCGGAGGGGGCGCGGCGACGGGCTTCGGTGTTTCCTTGGCGGCGGCCGGAGCCGGCGCGGCGACTTTCTTTTCCACCACGGCCGGCTTCGCAGCTGGCTTGGGCGCCACCAGCGCCTTGGCGGGTGCGGGCTTCACGACGGCCTGCTTGGCGGCGGCCTGCTTGGCGGCGGCCTGCTTGGCGGCGGCCTGCTTGGCGGCGGGCTGCTTGGCGACGGGCTTAGGCGGCGGCGCCTTCTTGGCGGCGACCGGCTTGGCGGGCGGCGCGGCCTTCTTGGGCGCCGGCTTGGCGGCTTGCTTCACGGGAGCGGATTTCACAGGGGCCTTTTTCGCGGCCGGCTTGGGAGCCGGTTTCTTGGCCGGGGCCGGCTTCTTGGCGGCCACGGTCTTTACGGGTGCCTTCTTGGCCGCGGGCTGCTTGGTCGGCGCCGCCTTCTTGGCGGGCGCGACCTTGGCGGCGGGTTTCTTGGCCGTCGTCTTGACCGCCTTGGCGGCGACTTTCGACTTGCTGGGCTTGACCTCTTTGGCCTTGGCCGCAGGCTTTCCCTTCTGCGTCTTGGCAGCTGTCGAACTACGCGTCGTTTTCGCCATTTCCCTTCACCATTTTGGCCTTGGCGGCCGGGTGTTATAGCCCATGTGACCTACCCCGGCAACCATGCATCTGGAATACTTCACGCCCGCTCTGCCAACTTCACCGCGCGCTGTTTCGGCAGCGTAAAACCGTCGTGACACGACTCTTACTTCTACTGCTGAGCCTGTACAAGCGCCTGTTGAGCCCCCTGCTCGGTCCGCGCTGCCGGTTCCATCCGAGCTGCTCGGATTATGCACGGATCGCCGTGGCGCGCTTCGGCCCCCTGCGCGGCAGCCTGCTGGCCGGCTGGCGCCTGTTGCGCTGCCAGCCGCTGTGCGACGGTGGCATGGATCCGGTGCCCGAGCAATTCACTTTCCGCCGTTGCCGCAACCACGAGGAACCTCATGTCCACTGACTGGCTGATCAAGAACGCCGAACTGGTCAACGAAGGCCGCCGCTTCCATGCCGACCTGCGCGTGAAGCAAGGCCGCATCGAAACCATCGCCGGCGACCTCGACGCGCGCCCCGGCGAGCAGGTGGTGGACGCCGCCGGCCTGTGGCTGCTGCCCGGCATGATCGACGACCAAGTGCACTTCCGCGAACCCGGCCTCACCCACAAGGCCGACATCGCCCACGAATCGGCCGCCTGCGCCGCCGGCGGCATCACCAGCTACATGGAGATGCCCAACACCAAGCCGCCCGCGCTGGACCGCGACACGCTGGAAGCCAAGTACGCCCGCGCCGCCGAAGTCTCCGCGGTGAACTACGCCTTCTACATGGGCGCCAGCAACGACAACCTCGAGGCGATCCGCTCGCTCGACCCTCTCGCCGCCCCGGGCGTCAAGGTGTTCATGGGCGCCTCCACCGGCAACATGCTGGTGGACAACCCCGAGGTGCTCGACGGCATCTTCCGCGAGGCGCCCACGCCGATCATCACGCACTGCGAAGACACCCCGATGATCGATGCGCTGCACGCCAAGGCGCGCGAGAAGTACGGCGACGACATCCCGGCCTGGGAACACCCGCTGATCCGCTCGCGCGAGGCCTGCATCAAGTCCACCCGCCTGGCCATCTCGCTGGCGCAGAAGCACGGCAGCCGCCTGCACGTGCTGCATATCTCCACCGCCGACGAACTCGCGCTGTTCCAGCCCGGCCCGCTCAAGGGCAAGCGGATCACCGCGGAAACCTGCGTGCACTTTTTGCACTTCGACGACCGCGACTACGAGCGCCTGGGTTTCCTGATCAAGTGCAACCCGGCGATCAAGACCGCCGCCGACCGCGAGGCGATCACCCGCGCCCTGGCCGAGGGCCGCCTCGACGTGCTCGCCACCGACCACGCCCCGCACCTGCTGGAAGAAAAGGCGCAGCTGTACGACAAGGCGCCGTCCGGCCTGCCGCTGGTGCAGTTCGCGCTGCAGGCGGCGCTGCAGCGGGTGTTCGAGGGCAAGCTGTCGCTGGAGCGCGTGGCCGAGGCGGTGACGCATGCGCCGGCCACGCTGTTCGACGTGAAGGAGCGCGGCTACCTGCGCGAAGGCTATGCGGCCGACCTGGTGCTGGTCGACCCGAACAAGCCGCATACGGTGCGCCGCGAGGAAGTGCTGTCCAAGTGCGGCTGGTCGCCGTTCGAGGGCTACACCTTCAACAGCTCGATCGCTGCCACCTTCGTCAACGGCCAGCGCGTGTGGGACGGCCGCAGCGTCGATCCCTCGGTGCGCGGCCAGCGCCTGGCTTTCGCCCGATGAGGCGATGGTGCCTGGCCATGCTCGCGCTGATGTGCGCGAGCGCGGCCCAGGCGGCGGGCGGTGCACTGCCCGCCAGCGTTTCGCAGGGCGGGCTGATCGTCGGCAAGTTGCCCGGACTGGCCCACGCCAGCGTTGGCGGCAAGCCGGTGCGCGTCGGTGCGGACGGCATCCTGGTGTTCGGCGCCGGGCGCGATGACCAGGGCCCGTTGCTGGTCAACCTGGCCTATCGCGACGGCCGCCGCGAAACCGTGCGCATCGCGGTGACGCCGCGCGACTGGCCGACGGAACGCGTGAACGGCGTGCCGCCGAAGACGGTCAACCCGCCGCCGGACCTGGCCGCGCGCATCCGGCGCGAGCAGGCCGAGGTGGCCGCCGCGCGCAACCGCGACGACGACCGCGAGGATTTCCTCGCCGGCTTCGCCTGGCCGGTGCACGGCCGCATCAGCGGCCGCTTCGGCAGCCAGCGCATCTACAACGGCGATCCGAAGGCGCCGCATCCGGGCATGGACATCGCGGTGCCGCAGGGCACGCCGGTGCAGGCGCCGGCGGACGGCATCGTCACCTTCGCCAAGCCCGGCCTGTATCTCACCGGCGGCACCGTGCTGCTGGACCACGGCTACGGGCTCAGCTCGAGCTTCCTGCACCTGTCGCGGCTGGACGTGAAGGCGGGACAGCGCGTGCACCGGGGCGAGGTGCTCGGTGCGGCCGGCATGACCGGGCGCGCGACCGGCCCGCATGTGCACTGGGGCGTCAACTGGTTCGGCGTGCGGCTGGATCCGCTGCTGTTGCCGGGTATCGCCAAGCCATGAAAAAAGGCGCCGACCGGCGCCTTTTTTCATCCTTCTCCGAACACTGGCTCAGCCGCGCGGCGCGCTGCCGAAACCACCGGCCACACCCTTGCTCGCATAGGCCACGGCGTCGTGCGGATGCAGGCTTTCCTGGTGCTCCACGCGGATGTGGAAATCGCTCAAGGCCGCGTCGGCGTCCAGCGCCTTCTGGATGCGGCGCGCCGCGTCCTCGCAGAACATCAGGTTGCCGCCGTTGGCCAGCGCGAAGGCCTGTTCGTCCTCGCGCTTAACCGCGGTCTGCACCGGCGTGCCCAGCGCCTGCTCGGCGCGGTCGATCAGCTGGATCAGGTCGAAGCTGCTGCCTTCGGCGATGCGCACGCGCAGCCGCGCCACGCTGCGCTGCGCATGCGGCGTGGCGACGATGCCGCGCTCCGAACCGAGCCAGGCCAGCACGGTGGCATGGTCGAGCGGTGCGGTGGCTTCGAAGTCCCTGGCGAACTGGTCCTGGATCAGCTGCCGCGACAGCGCGGCCGAGGCCGGGCAGGTGGACGAATAGACCACCTCGGTGCCGTACTCCAGCAGGAACTCCTCGCCCACCATGCTCGCTTCGATGCACACCGGATACGCGCGCCAGCCGCTGTTGCCGCTGCGCAGTGCCGGGCGGCGCACCAGTTGCTCGAAGCGGATGCTGAGGCAGGCGCGGTCGGATAGATCCTTGTGCGATTCCAGGAAGGCCCGCAGCAGTTCGCGCAGCGACTGGGCCGTCACCGCCTGCGTGCTCAGCGCATGCTCCACCAGCAGATACAGCCGCGACATATGGATGCCGCGCTGGTCCGGCCGATGCAGGTTGACGAAGGCGCCGACCCGCGCGCTGGCGCGCTGCGGCTCGCCGTCGCCGGCGTCGAAGCGCACCGGCACCTCGATGCCGTCCATGCCGACCCAGTCCAGCGCGCCGGCCAGGTGCGGCTGCGCGTGATGGGCGACGTCGGGAAGCAGGCGTGCGGTTTGTTCGTGGGTGTACATGGGAAACCCTTCAGACGGGCATCGTAGCCGCGTGCCCTGACCTGCCTATCTTGGGACAGTGCACGCCCGCGGCAATAGCGCGGGCTCGGAAATGCCGCGCCGGCCGGCGCTCAGCCGGCCGCACGCTGCCATTGGCGCGCCGCGCGCCAGGCCTGCCAGGCCGTGCCGAAGCCGCTGCGCGACAGGCCGCTGCGCAGCACGGCCAGCGGGTCGGTGGCCTTGGCGGCGCGGCGGGCCAGCACGCGGCCGGTATCCGATTCCAGCGCGCGGAATACGCTCAGCGGTCCCGGCAGGCGCCCGGCATCGCGCCAGGCGGTGGCGAGGTCGCCGAGCTGGGCGCGGATCGCCTGCTCGCGCGCGGGGTTGTCCTTGCGCAGGTCGCCGCGGCTGAGGCCGAAGCGCGCCATGCGCGCCATCGGCAGCGACAGGCGGTCGCGGTCGGCGTCTTCCTCCACCCGCAGCAGGGCGAACAGCAGGTGCGACAGCGTGGCGACCCGCGCGGCCTGTTCGGCGGACGCGGATTCGCCATACCACCAGGCCGTCTCCAGCGCGGCCAGCGCGCCATGCAATTGGCCGCTGGCGGCCAGCTGCGCATCGAAGTCGGCGGCGGTGCCCTCTTCCAGCTGCGCCATGCCGGCCAGCACCGGCGCCAGCCAGCGCTCGGCCGGCATGCGGCGCGCGCGTTCGTCGTCGAACAGCACCTGGGTCAGCGGATGGCGGCCGCCGCTGGCGGCGGCACCGGCGAGTTCCTCGGCCCACCAGTTGAGCTTGACCGCGGCCACCTGCGGCTCGCGGATGCCGTAGGCGGCGGACAGCAGTTCCTGTTCCAGCGCGGCCAGCGCGATATGCCCGGGATAGCGCGCGCCATCCACGAAGGCCAGCGCGATGCGCTGGCGCGGCTGTACCGCCAGCCACTTGTCGACGTAGCTCTGCAGCGGGCCGCTGGATTCGGCAGCGGTCATGCCGCGACGGCGCCGCGCTGGAGCAGCACGGTGAGCTCGGACGGCGCATCCAGCACCAGGTCGGCGTTCCAGGCGTGCGGATCGCCGCCGTCCAGATAACCCCAGGCCGCGGCCACGGTGCAGCAACCGGCGGCAGCGCCGGCCAGCACGTCGCGGCGGTCGTCGCCGACGAACAGGCAGCGCACCGGGTCCAGCCCCGCGCGCTCGCAGGCCAGCAGCACCGGCGCGGGGTCCGGCTTCTTCACCGGCAAGGTGTCCCCCGACACCACCGCGCAGGCACGCCCGGCCCAGCCCATCTGCCGCACAATCTCGTCGGTGAGGAAGCCGGGCTTGTTGGTGACGATGCCCCAGCGCAGGCCCTGCGCCTCGATCAGGGCGAGCAGGGGTTCCACACCGTCGAAAGCGCGCGTCTGGCGCGACATGACGTCCTGGTAGAGCTCCAGGTAGCGCGGCACCAGCGCCAGCACGCCGGCCTGGTCGAGCGCGGGAAAGCCGACGCCGATCAGCGCGCGCGAACCGCGCGACACCACTTCGCGCACCGGCTCGTAGGCCGGCACCGGAGCGCCCTGCTCCGCGCACAGCGCCACCAGGGCGTCGTACAGGTCGGGGGCGCTGTCGAGCAGGGTGCCGTCGAGGTCGAACAGCACGCCTTGAAGGTCTTGCGGGAGTGGTTTCATCAGGAGCGGGGCTTTAGGCAGGTTTGCGCGCGCACAGCACGTAGTTGACCGAAGTGATGCGGCCCAGCCAGGCCTTGCGGTTCACCGGGTTGTAGCCGAGGCCGGTGACGTCCTCCAGTTCCAGCCCGGTGTGGCGCAGCAGGCGGCCCAGCTCGGACGGCTTGAGGAACTTGCCGTAGTGGTGCGTGCCGCGCGGCAGCATGCGCAGCAGGTATTCGGCGCCCAGGATGGCCGCGCCGAATGCGGCCGGCGTGCGGTTGATGGTGGACATGAAGACCAGGCCGCCGGGGCGCACCAGGTTCGCCAGGTCGGCCACCAGCGCGGCCGGATCCGGCACGTGCTCGATCAGCTCCATGCAGCACACCGCATCGAACGAAGCCGGTTCCGCGGCCGCCAGCGCGGCCGAGGACTGCACGCGGTAATCCACGTTCAAGTTGGATTCGTGCAGATGCAGCCTGGCCACCTCGATAACCTTCTCGCCCAGGTCGATGCCGGTGACCTCGGCGCCGGAGCGCGCCAGCGCCTCGCTGAGCAGGCCGCCACCGCAGCCCACGTCGGCGACGCGGGCGCCGCGCAGGTCCATGCGGGCCGCCACGTAGCCCAGGCGCACCGGGTTGAGGTCGTGCAAGGGACGCGATTCGCCGTCGGGATCCCACCAGCGGGCGGCCAGCTTGCCGAAGCGGGCGATTTCGTCGGGGCTGACGTTAGGCGAGGCTTGCATGGGGGTACCTCTGGGGGTGTTGCTTGCGGGGAGGCCGTAGCTTAACGCGCGTGCCACTCGTGAACGGTGAAATCCCACCCGCCGCTGACATAGGCCGGATCGGCATGGACCATCGCCATGGCCTGGGCCAGGTCGTCGCCGAACAGCAGGTAGGCGCCGCCGCTGCCGTCGGCGAAGCCGCCGGTCAGTTCCAGCCGGCCGCCGGCGCGCAGGCCTTCCAGGTAGTCGCGGTGCGGCTGCACCACGGCCGGGTCGAACCGCGCGTTGCGCATCACCAGCACCAGATAACGCTGCATGGATTCAAACCCCCGCGTCGATGGCGGCGATGCGGTCGCGCCAGGCATGGGTGCGGGCGCGGATGCCGTCCACGTCCATGTCCACCAGCACGCGCCCGGCCAGCTTGCGGCGGCCGGCGATCCACACGTCGGTGACCTGGTGGCGGCCGGTGGCGTAGACCAGCTGCGAGGCCACGTGGAACAGCGGCTGGGTTTCCAGGTCCGACAGCCGCACCGCGGCAAGATCCGCCTGCTTGCCGGCTTCGATCGAACCGATCCGGTCTTCCAGGCCCATCGCCCTGGCGCCGTTGAGCGTGGCCGCGCGCAGCGCGTAGGCCGCGTCGAAGGCGGCGGCATCGTTCGACACCGCCTTGGCCAGCATGGCGGCGGTGCGCATCTCGCCGAACATGTCCAGGTCGTTGTTGGAGGCGCAGCCGTCGGTGCCGATCGCCACGTTGACGCCGGCCCGGCGCAGCTGTTCGGCCGGGCAGAAGCCGGAGGCGAGCTTGAGGTTGGACTCCGGGCAATGCACCACCGACACGCCGGCCTCGGCGCAAGCGGCGATCTCGCCCTCGGTCAGCTGGGTCATGTGCACGGCGATCAGGCGGTCGTTGACCAGCCCCAGCTGCTGCAGGCGCTGGAACGGACGCAGGCCGGACTTCTGCTTCTCTTCCTCCACCTCGTGCGCGGTCTCGTGCGTATGCAGGTGCACCGGGATGTCGAGCTGGTCGGCCAGCACGCGGATGCGCTCGAAGCTCTGGTCCGACACGGTATACGGCGCATGCGGCGCGAACGCGGTGCCGATCAGCGCGTCGCCGCGGAAGCTGTCGTGCACTTCGGCCGCGCGCTCGAAGTATTCGTCCTGGGATTTGGCCCAGGCGGTGGGGAACTCGATCACCGGCAGGCCGACCGTGGCGCGGAAGCCCAGGCGCCGGTAGGTGGCGCCGATCACGTCGGGGAAGAAATAGTTTTCGTTGGCGCAGGTGGTGCCGCCGCGCAGCATCTCAGCCACCGCCAGCTCCACGCCGTCGCGCACGAACTCCGGCCCGATCACCTGGCCTTCCACCGGCCAGATGTGCTGCTGCAGCCACACCATCAGCGGCAGGTCGTCGGCCAGGCCGCGCAGCAGGGTCATGGGGTTGTGCGTATGCGTGTTGACCAGGCCGGGGATCAGCGCGTGCTCGCCCAGCTCGACGCGTTCGCGCGGCGCGTAGGCGGCGCGCGCGTCGGCGATCGGCAGCACGGCGACGATGGCGCCCTGGTTTACCGCGACGGCGTGGTTTTCCAGCACCACGGCGTGCGGCTCGACGGGGACGACCCAGCGCGCTTCGATAACCAGATCAATCACAGTGCTGCCGGGGTTCATGCGCTACCTCGCCGATTCGGTTCCAGAAAACATCTATAAAAAAACGGCACGGCGTCCGTGAGGCTGCCGTGCCGTTCGATGTCGCCGCCGCGATTATTTACCGACGCGGCTGACGTATTCGCCCGTGCGGGTATCGACCTTGATCACTTCGTCGGTGGTGACGAACAGGGGCACGCGCACCACGGCGCCGGTTTCCAGCGTGGCCGGCTTGCCGCCGCCGCCGGAGGTGTCGCCGCGCAGGCCGGGGTCGGTCTCGGTGATCTTCAGCTCGACGAAGTTCGGCGGCTGCACCACGATGATCTCGCCGTTGAACAGGGTGACCACGCACTCTTCCTCGCCCTTCAGCCACTTCGCCGCGTCGCCCACGCCGACCTTGCCGGCCTGGTGCTGCTCGAAGGTTTCCTGCTGCATGAAGTGCCAGTACTCGCCGTCGGAGTACAGGTACTGCATGTCGGTGTCGACCACGTCGGCGACTTCGAAGCTGTCGCTGGACTTCATGGTCTGCTCGGTGGTGCGGCCGTTCTTCAGGTTGCGGATGAAGATGCGGGTGAAGGCCTGGCCCTTGCCGGGCTTGATGAAGTCCGCGTCGGTGATGACCCACGGGTCGTTGTTGTGAAGGATCTTCATACCCTTCTTGACGTCGTTGAGACCGACGGTGGCCATGCGCTTGTGCTCCAGAGGTGACACCGCCCGGGGGCGGCTACAATAGGGGATCGTCCGGGCCCTGGGCCCGATCCAAGGCCCGACATGATAACCGCAAGCCCCGCCGCCCGCCTATTGCCGACCGCCCCCGACTGGCGCGAGCTGTGGCGCGCGTCGATCACCGATGCCGGCGAACTGCTGCGCAGCGTGGGCCTGGAACACCTGGCCGGGCGCCTGCCGCCCGCCGACGCCGGCTTCGCCCTGCGCGTGCCGCGCGGCTTCGCGGCGCGCATGCGGCCCGGCGACGCCAGCGACCCGCTGCTGCTGCAGGTGCTGCCCCAGCTGGCCGAACTGGAGCAGGCCCCGGGCTATCTGATCGACCCGGTCGGCGACCTCGCCGCGCGCGAGGCGCAGGGCCTGCTGCACAAGTACGAAGGCCGCGCCCTGCTGATCGCCAGCGGCAGCTGCGCGGTGAACTGCCGCTACTGCTTCCGCCGCCATTTCCCCTACGGCGAGGAGATGGCCGCGGCCGGGCAGTGGCGCAAGGCGCTGGAGCATCTGCGCCAGGACGCCTCCATCACGGAGCTGATCCTGTCCGGCGGCGACCCGCTGTCGCTGGCCACGCCCAAGCTGGAAGAACTCAGCCGCGGCCTGGCCGGCATCCCCCACGTGACCCGCCTGCGCATCCATACGCGCCTGCCGGTGGTGCTGCCCGAACGCATCGACGACGCCTTCCTGGCTTGGTTCGCCGCGCTGCCGCTGCAGAAAGTGGTGGTGCTGCACGCCAACCACGCCAACGAATTCGATGCCGCCGTGGATGCCGCCTGCCGCCGCCTGCGCGAGGCGGGCGCCACGGTGCTCAATCAATCGGTGCTGCTAAAGCAGATCAACGACGATGCCGATACGCTGGTGAAGCTCTCGGAGCGCCTGTTCGCCGCGGGGGTCCTGCCCTACTACCTGCACCAGCTGGACCGCGTGCAGGGTGCGGCGCACTTCGAGGTGGACGATGCGCGCGCGCTGGCGCTGGTCGAGGCGATGCGCGGCCGGCTGCCGGGGTACCTGGTGCCGAAGCTGGTGCGCGAGGTCGGCGGAGACGCTTCCAAGCGCCCTGTCTGAAACTGAGTGCGCCGCGTCACTCCTAGGACTTTTTCGCTGGCGGATGTCATACGAATCCGTTAAAACCAAGCGCTGCCGGCCGGCGCCTCGCCGGCCAGCCCCATCGACAGCTCGGGCGCCCATGGACCGTACAACGTGCCAATGAAGACAGACCTGGTCATCAAGATTCTTTTCATCGAGAAATCGGTCGAAGACGCGGAACAGATCGTCAGCCTGCTGCGCAACAACGGCATCGCCGTGCGCCCTGCGCGCGCCACCAATGCAGAACAGATCCAGGCCGCGCTGGAGGAACTGGGCCCCGACGTGGTGCTCTACGACCCCTCCGTCGGCACGGTCGCCCTGGCCGACCTGCTCCACCAGCTCGACGCCAACGGCCGCGATCTCTCGGTGATCGCGGTGGTGCCGCAGGTGGACAACACCATCGTCTCGGACTTCTTCGTCAATGGCGTGCGCGCCATCGCACTGCGCCCGCAGCCCAAGCAGCTGCTGGCGGTGGTGCAGCGCGAGTTCGAATCGCTCAACACGCGCCGCCAGCTGCGCCGCCTGGAGACCGCGCTGCGCGAATCCGAGCGCCGCTGCGATGCCTTACTGGATTCCTCCACCGACGCCATCGCCTACGTGCACGAAGGCATGCACGTACGCGCCAACCAGGCCTACCTGGACACCTTCGGCTATGCCGAATTCGACGACCTGCTCGGCCTGCCCGTGCTGGACATGATCGGCTCCACCCATGCCGAGGACTTCAAGGCCACGCTGAAGAGCCTGTCGCGCGGCGAGAAGCCCTCGTCGCCGATGGAGCTGCAGGCGCGCCGCGCCGACGCCAGCAGCTTCAAGGCCATGGTCGAATTCGCGCACGCCACCTTCGAGGGCGAGCCCTGCGTGCAGATCGTGTTCCGCCGCCAGCAGGTGGACCCGTCGGTGCTGGAGCAGTTGCAGCGCGACCCGGTCACCGGCCTGTTCAACCGCGCGCGCATGCTCGAATGCATCGACCAGGCGGTAGCCGCCGCCACCGAAGGCACCAAGGGCCAGTCGCTGCTGCTGATCGAGCCGGACAACTGGCAGGCGATCGTCTCCGGCATCGGCCTGGGCAAGGCGGACGAGCTGCTGGCGGCCTTCGCCGCGCGCGTCAACGCCCTGCTCGGCCTGGAAGACACCGCCGGCCTGCTGGCCGAGCACACCGTCGGCGTGATCCTGCATTCGCGCAACGACGACGGCATCAAGGAATGGATCGCCAGCCTGCAGCAGGCGGTGGCCAGCGAGATCTTCGACGTCGGCTCGCGCTCGCTCACCGTCACCACCAGCATCGGCGGCAGCCTGCTGGGCGAGAAGAACGCCAATACCGAGCTGCTGCTGGAACAGGCCGGGCAGTCGCTGCGCAATGCGCAGAGCCTGGGCGGCAGCCGCTACGACCTGCACGACCCGGCGGCGCGCGAGAAGGCCGACGCCGAGCGCGAACGCTACTGGCTGGGCCAGCTGAAGCAGGCGCTGAGCCAGGACGAGTTCGTGCTGTACCACCAGCACATCATCAGCCTGCAGGACGCCGAGGGCGAGTTCTCTGAGATCCTGCTGCGCCTCAACGGCCCGCAGGGCGAAGTGCTGCCCGGCTTCTTCATGCCGATCGCGGAGAAGTACAACCTCACCCCGGCGATCGACCGCTGGGTGCTGAACCAGGCCATCCAGGCGCTCACCTCGCGCGAGCGGCTGGCCTCGCCGACCACCTTCTTCGTCAAGCTCACGTCCGGCTCGCTGCAGGACGAGCAGCTGATTCCGTGGCTGTCGCAGCGCCTGAAGCAGGCCAATCTGAAGCACGGCAAGATCGTGCTGGAGATGACCGAGAGCAAGGTGGTCACTTCGATGCGTCCGGCCCAGGTGTTCGTGCGGGCGTGGAAGCAGCTCGGCGGCCAGTTCGCGCTGGAGCAGTTCGGCTCGGGCCTCAACTCGTTCCAGCTGCTCAACCATATCGACGCGGACTACGTGAAGATCGACCGCAGCTACATGTCCAACCTGCCGCAGCAGCCGGACAGCCAGAAAAAAGTGGCCGAGCTGTGCCGCCAGGCGCGCGAGATCAAGCGCCTGACCATCGCCGAATGGGTGGAGGACGCGGCCAGCACCTCGCTGCTGTTCGCCTGCGGCGTGGACTTCGTGCAGGGCAACTTCCTGCAGGAGCCGCAGCGGCTGGCGATCACGCCCTGAGCTGAACCTGGCGGGTCCGCCGCATGCGGGCCCGGCCTCTCGGGCAGGCACAAAAACCCGGGCATGAAAAAACCCGCGGATGCCAGGCATCCGCGGGTTTCTTTTGAACGGTAGACCGAAGCCCGATTACTCGGCGCTGGCCTTCGCCTTGGCGGCGGCGGCGACGTCTTCCTTGATGCGGGCAGCCTTGCCTTCCAGGCCGCGCAGGTAATACAGCTTCGCGCCGCGGACCTTGCCCTTGCGCTTCACCTGCACCGACTCGATGGCGGCGCTGTGCGACTGGAACACGCGCTCCACGCCGGTGCCGTGCGAGATCTTGCGCACGGTGAAGGCGGAGTTGAGGCCGCGGCTGCGCTTGGCAATGACCACGCCTTCGAAGGCCTGCACGCGCTCGCGGTTGCCTTCCTTCACCTTGACGTTGACGACCACGGTGTCACCAGGGCCGAACTCCGGCAGCTGGCGGGTGATCTGCTCGGCTTCGAACTGTTCGATGATCTTGTTCATGGCAACACCTATCTGATTTCAATGGCTGCGGTTACTGCTTGGCCGCATCGTTAGCTTGCCGCGTGAGCTCTGCTTGAGCGTGTTCGCGACGGAATTCTTCCAACAACGCACGGGATTCTTTATCCAGCGCGCGTTGCACCAAGAGGTCCGGACGCCGCAACCAGGTCCGTCCCAGGGCCTGCTTCAGGCGCCAGCGGCGGATCGCCGCGTGGTCGCCGGACAGCAATACCTCCGGCACGTCACCCAGTGCGTGGCGCACCGGCTTCGCGTAGTGCGGGCAATCCAGCAATCCGTCCGAGAACGAATCCTGCTGCGCCGACTGCGCGTCGTTGAGCGCCCCTTCCTGCAGGCGGCCGACCGCGTCGATGATCACCGCCGCGCCCAGCTCGCCGCCTGACAGCACATAATCGCCGATAGAAAGCTCTTCGTCGACCTCGTGCGCCAGCAGACGCTCGTCCACACCTTCGTAACGTCCGCAGAGCAGTGCGATGCGCGGCAGCTTCGCCAGCGCCTCCACCCTGCCTTGCGTCAGCCGCGCACCTTGCGGGCTGAGATAAATCACGTGCACCGGTTCCGGTGCGGCCTCGCGCATGGCCTGGAGGGCCGCGCGCAGAGGATCGATCAGCATCACCATCCCGGGTCCGCCGCCACAGGTGCGGCCGTCCACGGTGCGGTAATTATCGGTGGCGTAGTCGCGCGGGTTCCAGGTTTCCACCTGGAGCAGCTCGCGCTGCTGGGCGCGCCCGACGACACCGACGGCAGCGCACTGGCGCACGAAGTCGGGAAACAGCGTGACGACGTCGAAGCGCATGACCCTCAAACTCCAGCTGCGGCGCAACCGCCGTCAGAATTCAGGATCCCAGTCCACCACCATGCGTCCGCCGGACAGGTCCACCGAACGCACGTAAGAACCCTGGACGAAGGGAATCAGCCGCTCGCGCTCGCCGTCCCTCACCACCACGACGTCGTTGGCCCCGGTGGCGAACAGGTGAGTCACCCGTCCCAGGACCACGTTTTCCGTGGTGACGACCTCGAGGCCCTCGAGATCGACCCAGTAATACTCGTCCTTGCCGGGAGGTGGCAGCTGCTCGCGGGGGACGTGGATGTCCTGCCCGATGAGTGCTGCCGCCGCGTCGCGGTCGTCGATGCCGGGAAAATAGGCGACTAAGCCCTTGCCCTGCGGACGACCTTTGACCCCGTGCAGTTCCTTTACCTCACCCGGCGCCGTGATGAGCAGCCAGGGCTGGTAGCGGAAAATCTGGGTGCGGGGCTCGGTCCAGGATTCGATCTTGAGCCAGCCCTGCACTCCGTACAGCCCGACGATGCGTCCCACCAGGACGCGCCGGCCGGCTGCGGTCACGCTCAGGCAGCCTGCTGCTTGCCGGCTTCCTTCACCAGGGAGGCGACCTTGTCGCTCAGCTGGGCGCCCTTGGACACCCACTCCTGGATGCGCACGACGTTCAGCTCAAGGCGCTTGTCCTTGCCCGAGGCAACCGGGTTGTAGAAGCCCACGTTTTCGATGTTGCGGCCGTCGCGCGCGCTGCGCGAGTCCGTGACGATGACGTGGTAGAACGGACGGCCCTTGGCGCCGCCGCGCGAAAGACGAATCTTGACCATAAGTAAAAGCTCCAGAGATGCCGGCTGTACCGGCAGCACGCCCGAGCACGGGCGCGGTAAACGCGGCATTTTAGGGGGAAAGCCGGGAAAAGGGAATAGGGAACGGGGAATCGAAAAATCGCTGCTCGGACAGGGCGCTACGCCGCCCCTGTTCCCTGTTCACGATTCTCTGCTCCCGGCAAAGCTTCAGCGCATCGGCGGCAGGCCGCCCATGCCGCCCATGCCCTTCATGGCGCCGCGCATCTGGCGCAGCAGGCCCTTCGAGCCGCCCTTGGACAGCTTGGACATCATCTTTTCCATCTGCATGTACTGCTTGAGCAGGCGGTTGACGTCGGCCGGCTGGGTGCCCGAGCCGCGCGCCACGCGGGCGCGGCGCGAACCGTTCAGCAGGTCGGGATGGCGGCGCTCTTTCTTGGTCATCGAATTGATGATGGCGACCATGCGCTTGATCTCGCCGTCGTTGACCTTGGATTTCACGTTGTCCGGCAGGTTGGAGACGCCCGGCAGCTTGTCCATCAGGCCGGCCAGGCCGCCCATGTTGGACATCTGCTCGAGCTGGTCGCGCATGTCGTTGAGATCGAAGCGCTTGCCCTTGATGACCTTCTCGGCCAGCTTCTGGGCCTTTTCCTGGTCGACCTTGCGCTCGACTTCCTCGACCAGCGACAGCACGTCGCCCATGCCGAGGATGCGCTGGGCCACGCGGTCCGGATGGAACGGCTCCAGCGCGTCGGTCTTCTCGCCGGCGCCCAGGAACTTGATCGGGCGGCCGGTGACGTAGCGCACCGACAGCGCGGCGCCGCCGCGGGCGTCGCCGTCGGTCTTGGTCAGCACCACGCCGGTGAGCGGCAGCGCCTCGGCGAAGGCCTTGGCGGTGTTGGCCGCGTCCTGGCCGGTCATGGAGTCGACCACGAACAGGGTTTCGACCGGGGTGATCGCGGCGTGCAGCGCCTTGATCTCGGCCATCATCGCCTCGTCCACGTGCAGGCGGCCGGCGGTGTCGACCAGCAGCACGTCGACCACCTCGCGGCGCGCGGCGGCGATCGCATTTTTGGCGATGTCGACCGGGTTCTGGCCGGCCTCGGACGGGAAGAACTTCACGCCGACCTGCTCGGCCAGCGTGCGCAGCTGCTCGATGGCGGCCGGACGGTAGACGTCGCAGCTCACCACCATCACTTTCTTTTTCTTGCGCTCGGTGAGGAAGCGCGCCAGCTTGGCCACCGTGGTGGTCTTGCCCGCGCCCTGCAGGCCGGCCATCAGCACCACCGCCGGCGGCTGCTGCGCCAGGTTCAGTTCGGTGTTGGCGGTGCCCATCACCGCAGTCAGCTCGTCGCTGACCACCTTCACCAGGGCCTGGCCGGGGCTGAGGCTCTTGAGCACTTCCTGGCCGACCGCGCGCACCTTCACGCGCTCGATCAGCGCCTGCACCACCGGCAGCGCCACGTCGGCTTCCAGCAGGGCGATGCGCACTTCGCGCAGGGCCTCGCGGATGTTCTCCTCGGTCAGGCGGCCGCGGCCGCGCAGGCGGTTGACGGTGGCGGAGAGGCGTTGGCTGAGCGACTCGAACATGGCGGAGTACGGCAGAGGGAAAGTGGGCAAGTATAGCGGAGTGCGCCGGAGCCGCATTCACTCGTCCCAAGGGCATATGCGACACTCGCCGGTCATGGCTATCCCCCTTCTTTCCGTGCTCGCCGTCGTGCTCTACCTCGCCGCCGCCGGCGGGCTCGCCCGGCCGCTGCTGGGCGGCGGGCAGCCGCTGAACAAGTCGGCGCTGGGCCTGGGCGGCGCGGCCGTGCTGATCCATGCGGGCATCCTGCTGGGCGTGCACCGCGGCGCGCTGGACCTGCACTTCTTCGCGGCACTGTCGCTGGTGGCCTGCGTGGTGTCGGCGCTCACCCTGATGGTCAACCTGACCCGGCCGGTGGCCGCGCTGGGCGTGATCGTGTTTCCGCTCAGCGCCTTAATGCTAGGGGCGATGGCAGCCGAGCGGATTTGGATGCCACCCACGTTCCCACTGGCAATGGACTGGCAAATCAAACTGCATGTCGTCGTGGCTTTGTTGGCCTATAGCGTCCTTTCTTTGGCATCTATCCTTGCCCTCCTTCTCGCCGTGCAGGAACGCGCCCTGCGCCATCGCCACTTCGGCCCCTGGCTGCGCGCGCTGCCGCCGCTGACCCTGACCGAATCGCTGCTGTTCCGCCTGATCGGCGCCGGCTTCGTGCTGCTCACCTTCACCCTGCTGACCGGCGCGCTGTTCGTCGGCGACCTGTTCGGCCAGCACCTGATCCACAAGACCGTGCTGTCGATCATCGCCTGGCTGGTGTTCGGCGCCCTGTTGTTCGGACGCTGGCGCTACGGCTGGCGCGGGCGCCGCGCGGTCAATCTCACCCTGGTGGGCATGGGCGTGCTGCTGCTGGCCTTCTTCGGCACCAAGGCGGTGCTGGAACTGATCCTCCATCGCACGGCCTGACCTCACCTCTTTCTCGCGGGAACCTGAGCCCATGAAGCTGATCGGCATGCTCGACTCACCCTTCGTCCGGCGCGCGGCGATCACGCTGCACCTGAAGGGCCTGCCGTTCGAGCACCAGTCGCTGTCGGTGTTCCGCAACTTCGACGAATTCCAGGCGATCAATCCGCTGGTGAAGGCGCCGACCCTGGTCGGCGACGAAGGCTGGCAGCTGGTGGATTCCTCGCTGATCATCGACTGGGCCGAAAGCACCGGCAGCGGCCCCAGCCTGATGCCCGGCGATCCCGGCGAACGCCTGCGCGCGCTGCGCCTCACCGGCCTGGCGCTGGTCGCCGCGGAGAAGAGCGTGCAGATCGTCTACGAAGGCAAGCGCAGCGAAGACCACCGCGACGCAGGCTGGCTGGCGCGCGTCGAAGGCCAGCTCAAGGCCGCCTACATGGGACTGGAACGCGAAGCCAGGGGCCGCGACGGCTGGCTGGTGAACACCAGCCTGACCCAGGCCGACATCACCATCGCCGTGGCCTGGCGCTTTACCCAGCTGATGCAGCCGGAACTGATCGCGGCGCAGGACTACCCTGCCCTGGCCGCGCATTCGGCGCGGGCCGAGCGGCTGCCGGCGTTTGTGGCGTTGCCGCCGGAGTGATGCGGCATACGGCGGGCAGCATTTCTTAGCTCGTCATCCCGGCCTGCGCCGGCATGACGAGTCAGGCGCGTTCGGCCGCTGCGTTTTCCATCGCCGGTTCCAGCCTGCGCACGAACGCGCGCCGCGCCAGGTGATAAGCCGGATCCGCGCCGAAGAAATTGCGCCGCATCTCCGCCAGCTCTTCTTCGGCGTAGCGTTCCAGCGGCTTGCGCTGTTCGTCCTCCGCGCGGCGCGCAGCCTTGCGGGTCAGTTCGTCGCGCCAATGCCGCGCCTCGTTGCCCGGCACCAGGATCGCTTCCATCGCACCCGGCAATTCGCTGGCCGGCAGCACGCCGTCGACCAGCCCGATGCGCTTGGCGCGCGCCGTGCCCAGCGGCTGCAGCGATTCGGTAAGCAGGCGCGCGGCGGTTTCGCCGACGCGGCGCGGCAGCAGGTAGGTCCAGTATTCCGAACCGTACAGGCCGCCCATGCCCTTGTAGTGCGGATTGAGCACGATGCCTTCGCGGGCGTAGACCAGGTCCGCGGCCAGCGCCAGGATCACACCGCCCGCACCGGCATTGCCGCGCATAAGGGCCACCGTGCGCTTGTCGTGGGTGAGCACGATCTCGCGCACCAGCGCGTTCATCGCGAGGATATTGCGCCATGACGCCTCGGCCGGATCCCGCGCTGCCTCGATCGCATTGAGGTCGATGCCGTTCGACCAGAAATCCTCGCCGCCGCACAGCACCAGGGTGCGGGTAGGACGCGAGCGCGCATGCCGATATGCGGCGAGCAGCCGTTCCAGCAGCGCGGTGCCCATGGCGCCATTGAGCACGTCGAAATGCAGATAGCCGTTGTGGCCGCGTTCGCGGTAGCGGATCGGCTGCCAGGTGGAAGCGGAAGGCCGCGCCTCCGGCGCCAGCGGCCATTCCGGCACGCCGTCAAGGCGCTCGGCGAGCGCCAGCGTTGCAGGAAGTTTCACGTCGTAGCGCGGATCGTCCAGCGACAGGCCATGCCTGCGGCGCACATGGCTGATCCACAGCGCGCCATCGGCGCAGGCCACGCAAACGGCATCGTCGCGCCTGCCCAGCAACTGGCCCGGCGTGCCGCGCAGTTTCGCTTCGGGCTGGGCGCCGAACACGCGCAGCTTGACGCCAGCCATCGTCACCAGCAGCCCCGGCGCACTGTCCGCCGAACGGATATGCCGCAGCAGCCGTTCCGCCGGCGCATCCCAGCCGAGCTGGCGATCGGACTGGCGGCAAGGCGGACGTTCGTGGCCCCGCGTGTCGATGCGCTCGCCGAACGGCGGACGCTGGCCGCGCTGGTAGCGCTCCAGCGCCTCGCGGATCGCGGCCATCGCCGCGTCGGTGGTTTCGCGGCGGTAGATCGCGCTCTTGCTCGCCACGCGCAGAGGAAAGGAGCGATGCGCCCACACCGGGCCGCCATCCAGTTCGTCGCGCGCTTCCAGCACGGTGACGCCCCACTGCGGCGCATCTTCCAGCAAGGCCCAGTCCAGCGCGGAAGGGCCACGGTCGCCGGGAATGCCGGGGTGCACGATCAGGCAGGTATGGCGCTGCCACACGCTGGCGGGGATCGCCGACTTCAGCATCGGCGCCAAAATCAGGTCGGGGCGGAAACGCTGCGCCGCGGCTTCCATCTGCGCGCCGCTGGCGACTTCGGCGATATCCAGGTGATGCCCCAGTTCTTCCAGTTCGACCTGCGCGCGCTGGGACAGTCCATTGTGCTTGGTGGACAGGAACAGGATCCGCATAGCCCCCTCTCCTTGAAGTGCGCTCCTCGCACTTGAGTGGGCGATGCTGCCAGCGCGCGATGGCGGCTTAAGTTGATGCAACGCACAGCTTCAAAAAAATCGAAAACGATGCAAGGCGCGCGAACTTTTTTCACGCGGTATCGACGCAGGCCATGATCGCCGCGCCGCCGCCGGCACTTACCGGCAGGCGTCGATCGCCTGCGCGAGACGCTCCACGCCGATCACTTCCATCTCGCCCACCTTGCCCTTCTTCGGCGCATTCGCCTTCGGCACGATCGCGCGCTGGAAGCCGTGATGCGCGGCTTCCTTCAGGCGCTCCTCGCCATTGGGCACCGGACGGATCTCGCCCGACAGGCCCACTTCGCCGAAGGCGATCGTCTTCTCCGGCAAGGGCCGGTCGCGCAGGCTGGACAGCACCGCCAGCAGCACCGGCAGATCGGCCGCGGTTTCCTGCACGCGGATGCCGCCGACCACGTTGACGAACACGTCCTGGTCGTACGCCGCCACGCCGCCGTGGCGATGCAGCACCGCCAGCAGCATGGCCAGGCGGTTCTGCTCCAGGCCCAGCGCCACGCGGCGCGGATTGCCCAGCGAGGACTGATCCACCAGCGCCTGCACTTCCACCAGCAGCGGCCGCGTGCCTTCGCGCGTGACCATCACCGCGCTGCCCGAGGTGGGACCGGCATGCGCGGAGAGAAAGATCGCCGATGGATTGGGCACTTCGCGCAGGCCCTTCTCCGACATGGCGAACACGCCCAGCTCGTTCACCGCGCCGAAGCGGTTCTTGAACGCGCGCAGCACGCGGAAGCGGCTGCCGGATTCGCCTTCGAAGTACAGCACCGCGTCCACCATGTGCTCGAGCACGCGCGGGCCGGCGATGCCACCTTCCTTGGTGACGTGGCCGACCAGGAAGACCGAGGTGCCGGTTTCCTTGGCGAAGCGGGTGAGCTTGGCCGCGGATTCGCGCACCTGGCTGACCGAGCCCGGCGCAGCGGTGAGCAGTTCCGTCCAGATGGTCTGGATCGAGTCGATCACCAGCACGCGCGGCCGCGTCGCCACGGCCTGTTCCAGGATGCGTTCGATGCAGGTCTCGGCCAGCGCATGCAATGGACCCAGCGGCAGGTCCAGCCGCTGCGCACGCGCCGCGACCTGGCCCAGTGATTCCTCGCCGGTGACGTAGACGCTGGCCAGCTGCTCGCCGAGCTTGCCGAGCATCTGCAGCAGCAAGGTGGACTTGCCGATGCCGGGATCGCCGCCGATCAGCACCACCGAGCCATCCACCAGGCCGCCGCCGAGCACGCGATCGAGTTCGCCGATGCCGGTGAGCGAGCGCGTCTCGGCGGTCAGCGCCACCGAGGTGAGCGGCGTCACCTTCGGTGCGCCCGCCGCGGCGCCGGCATAGCCGGAGCTGCGCGCGGCGCCGGCCGACTTCACCGCCGGCTGCACCACGAATTCGCTCAGCGTGTTCCAGGCACCGCATTCGATGCACTGGCCCTGCCACTTGGAATGCTCCGCCCCGCAATCGGCGCAGACGTAGGCGGTCTTGGCCTTGGCCATGGATTCGAACTCTGCAAAAACGAAAGGCGAGCTTAGCCCGCCTTGATCGCAATCGGCGAGACGGCGGATGCCGGCGTCAGCTGTCGTCCTCGACGAACAGCACGCGTCGGGTCATGCCGCAGGTGAGGTCGTAGGAGATCGTGCCGGCTTGTGCGGCGATCTGCTCCACGGGCAGTTCCTCGCCCCACAGGGTGACGCGGTCGCCGACTTTCGCCTGCGGCGCTTCGCGCAGGTCCAAGGTGATCAGGTCCATCGACACGCGTCCGACCAGGGGCACGCGCCGGTCGCCCACCAGCACCGGCGTGCCGCTGGCGGCGCTGCGCGGATAGCCGTCGCCGTAGCCGACCGCGGCGACGCCGACCGGCATGTCTTCCGGGCAGGTCCAGGTGCCGTTGTAGCCGACGCGTTCGCCGCGGCGGATCCAGTTCACCGCGATCAGCCGCGTGGCCAGGGTCATGGCCGGGCGGAAGCCGAAGTCCGCGCCGCTCTTGCCCGGCACCACCGACAAGCCATACAGCAGGCCGCCGGTGCGCACCCAGTCGCCGCGCGCCTCCGGCCAGCCCAGCACGCCGGCGGAATTGGACAGCGCGCGCGGTCCGCTGAGGTCTTTCACCGCCTCGTTGAAGCGGCGGATCTGCGCACGCGTTTCGTCGCCTTCGAATTCCTCCGATTCGGAGAAATGCGTGAGCAGGCCGACCTCGGGATCGATGCCGGGCATCGCCGACAGCCGCGCGTGGATTTCGGCCACACGCTCCGGCGGAAAACCCAGGCGGTGCATGCCGGTGTCGACCTTCAGCCACACGCGCAGCGGACCGCGCGACGACGAGGCGCCGTCCAGCCAGGCGAGCTGGGATTCGTGATGGATCGCGGCATCCAGCTGCAGGCGCTGCATCTCGGCGATATCGCTGGCGCGGTCCGGGCCGGACAGCACCACGATGCGTTGCCGGTGCCCCGCCGCGCGCAGGCGCAGGCCGTCGCCCTGCGCCGCCACTGCGAAGGCGTCGGCGGCGCCGTCCAGCGCGCGCGCCACGCGTTCCAGGCCATGCCCATAGGCGTCGGCCTTGACCACCGCCATGACCTTGGCCGGCGCGGCCATCGCCTTGATGCGGGCGAGATTGTGACGCAGAGCGCCGAGGTGGATGGTGGCGACGGTGGTACGGCTCATGATTCCTTGGCGCCGCGCGCGGAAGGCGGCGGCTGTATGGCGGCGGGCGTGATCGCGGAAAAGCTTAGCAGGCCGGGTCTGCGGGAGCCGGGGCTGGCCCGGGGAAATTCCGGGACAAGCGCGCGTAGGTTGGGGTGAGCCAAAGGCGAACCCCAACAGGCCTGGCCAGGTGGCCGCAACGTTGGGGTTCGCTGCGCTCACCCCAACCTACGCCGCGCGCAGCACCAGCACGCCGCCCACGATCAGCACGATCCCCGCGATCCGCCCCAACGTCAGCGCCTCGCCGAAGCACGCCGCGCCGAGCAGGGCCGTGCCAGCCGCGCCCAGCCCGGTCCAGACCGCATAGGCGCTGCCCACCGGCAGCACCGACAGCGCCCGCCCCAGCAGCCAGACGAAGGCCGCCAGCGCGGCCAGCGACAAGGCCGTCCAGCCCGGGCGCGTATAGCCCTGGGCGAACTTCATCGACAGCGCCCACAGCACGTCGAGCCCGCCGGCGGCCAGCAGCATCAGCCATGCGGTCGAGGTCTTCATCGCAGCCGCTCGGCCTGCAGCGCGGCCTGCACGGTGGGCCGGGCGGCCACGCGTTCCAGCCATGCCTGCAGATGCGCGAAAGCATCCAGCGGCACCTTGCACAGCTTCGCCCAGCTCACGATGGCGAACAGGTACGCATCGGCCACGGTGAAGGCCTGGCCGAGCAGGTAGTCGCGTCCGTCGAGTTGCCGCTCGACCAGCTCCAGCCGCTTGGCGATCTTGCCGCGCGCCACCTCGGCGGCCTGTTCGCCGTATTCCGGATGGAACAGCCAGGGGCTGAACATCTTGTGCAGCTCGGAGCTGATGTAGACCAGCCAGCGCATGGATTCGTAGCGCTGCAGCGGCGTCGCCGCCGGCAGCAGGCCGGCTTCGGGGTGCAGGTCGGCCAGGTATTGCAGGATCGCCACGCCTTCGGTCAGCAGGCTGCCGTCGTCCAGTTCCAGCAACGGCACGTAGCCGTTGGGATTGAGCGCGCGGTAGTCGTCCTGCGTCGCGGCGATCACCGGCGGGGTGCCCAGGCGCACGCGCACCAGTTCGGCCTCGAGGCCGAGTTCGCGCAGCACGATGTGCGGAGCGAGGGAACAGGTACCGGGGGTGAAGTAGAGTTTCATGCGAGCCTCCGTTGGGGAGGCGGCAGCATCCCGCCACGGGCACGCCGGCACCATCTGTCGCCGGCACAAGGAAAGCTTGCGCATGAAGTCAGGCGATTGGTCACTCGACGATCTGGCCCTGGTGCGCGCCATCGCGGCGCACGGCAGCCTGGCCGGCGCGGCGCGCGAACTGGGCGTGGATCACTCCAACGCGTTCCGCCGCCTCGGCGCGCTGGAAGCGCGCACCGGCGTTACGCTGTTCCGCCGCAGCCGCCGCGGCTACGAAGCCACCGATGCGGGCGAACTGGCCGCGGCCGCCGGCGAGCGCGTGCTGGCCGAGACCGCACTGCTGGCGCGCGAACTGCAGGGACACGACCAGCGCGTGCAGGGGCTGCTGCGCATCACCGCGCCGGACACCCTGGTGCGCCACGTGGTGGAACTGTGCAACGCGTTCGAGGCGCAGCACCCGTCGGTGCGCTTCGAGCTGGTGATCAACAACGCCTTCCTGACCTTGCAGAAGCGCGATGCGGATGTCGCGCTGCGACCGGCGCGCACGTCGCCCACCGGGCTTTCCGTGCGCAAGCTGGCGCCGATCGCCACCGCCGTGTACCAGGCCAAGGGCAGGCGCGGGACGGCGAACAAGGAGCGCTGGATCGGCCTGGGCGATGCGCTCGCCCATCTCGATGCCGCGCAGTGGCTGCATGCGCATGTCGACCCGTCGCAGATCGCCATCGTGGTCGACACCCTGCCCGCCGCGCTCGCCGCCTGCGAGGCCGGCATGGGGCGTGCGCTGCTGCCGTGCTTCCATGCCGAAGCGTCGTCCAAGCTGCGCCGCCTCGGCGCGCCGCTGGCGGAGGTGCAATCGCAGCTGTGGTTCGTCACGCATCCGGATCTGCGCCGCTCGACCCGCGTGCGGCTGTTCCGCGATTTCACCCAGGGCTGGGTGCAGCGGCACGCGGCGGATTTCTGGCCGGCTGCCTGAGCCGGCGCCGCGCTTACTCGAACGCCCCGACGAAGGAATCCGGCGCGTAGTTCATGAACTTGGTGTAGTGGCCCAGGAAGGTCAGCTTCACCGTGTCGGTGGGGCCGTTACGCTGCTTGCCGATGATGATCTCGGCCAGGCCCTTATCCGGCGATTCCTTGTTGTAGTAGTCGTCGCGGTAAATGAACATGATCACGTCCGCGTCCTGCTCGATAGCGCCGGATTCGCGCAGGTCCGACATCATCGGACGCTTGTCGGCGCGCTGTTCCAGCGAGCGGTTGAGCTGCGACAGCGCGATCACCGGACAGTTGAGTTCCTTGGCCAGGCCCTTCAGCGAGCGCGAGATCTCGGAGATCTCGGTGGCGCGGTTTTCCTTGTTGCCGGGCACCTGCATCAGCTGCAGGTAGTCGATCACGATCAGGCCCAGGCCGCCGTGTTCGCGGTGCAGGCGGCGCGAGCGCGAGCGCATTTCCACCGGCGAGAGGCCGGGCGTGTCGTCGATGAAGATCTTGGCTTCGGACAGCAGCGCGATCGCATTGGTGACGCGCGGCCAGTCCTCTTCGGCCAGGTCGCCGTTGCGCAGGTGCTGCGCATGGATGCGGCCGACCGAGGAAATCATGCGGAAGGCCAGCTGCGAGGCCGACATTTCCATCGAGAAGATCGCCACGGCCTTCTTGGCGCCCAGCGCGGCAGCCTCGGCGATGTTCACCGAGAACGCGGTCTTGCCCATCGAGGGGCGCGCCGCGACGATGATCAGGTCCGACGGCTGCAGGCCCGAGGTGAGTTCGTCCAGGTCGGTGAAGCCGGTGGAAATGCCGGTGAGCTGCCCGCGGTTTTCGTAGCGCTCGGACAGGATGCGGAAGGCGTCCTTCACCGCCTCGCGCATCGACACGGTGTCCTTCTTGCCGCGTGCGCCGGACTCGGCGATCTTGAACACGCGCTGCTCGGCGCTTTCCAGCACCTCCTGCACGCTGCGGCCTTCGGGCTGGTAGCCGTCCTCGGTGGTTTCGGTGCCGGCGTCGATCAGCTGCCGCAGGATCGACTTCTCGCGCACGATGTCGGCATAGGCGCCGATATTGGCCGCGCTCGGCGTGGCATTGGCCAGTTCCACCAGATACGTGGCGCCGCCGACCAGCTCGGCCAGGCCGTTGGCCTCGAACCAGTCGCCCAGGGTCACTGCGTCGCAGGGCATGCCCTTGTTGGCCAGCTCGGTGATGGCGCGCCAGATCAGGCGGTGGTCCTTGCGGTAGAAATCGCGCTCGCCGAGGCGGTCGGCCACCTTGTCCAGCGAATCGGGCGACAGCATCAGGCCGCCCAGCACGGCCTGCTCGGCGTCGATGGAATGCGGCGGCACGCGCAGCGCCTCGATGGCGGAGTTGCCGTGCTTGCGATCGGGGGCAAAGGACATCGAGTCTCCTCGCGAGTTGCCGGGCGAGTCCGACCAACGCGGATCGTCGCCATCAGAGGATACGCGGCGTTTTCTCATGCGACGAGACCATAACTCTGTGGATAACTTGTGGGAAAGCTGGGAATAGAGAATGGGGAATAGGGAATCGGACCACCAAGGCGACGCAGCCTCGATGATCTGTTACCCATTCCCTATTCCCCGCCCCAAGAAAAAGGGCGCCGCAAGGCGCCCTTTTTCTTGGGGCTCAGGGGACCGGCTTACTTCTCGCCGATCACCGTCACCTTGACGGTCGACTGCACGTCGGCGTGCAGCGCGACGATCACTTCGAACTCACCGGTGGTGCGGATCGGGCCTTCGCCCTGGATCACTTCGTTCTTGTGGACGTCGTGGCCGGCGGCCTGCAGGGCGTCGGCGATCTCGCGCGGACCGACCGAGCCGTACAGCTTGCCTTCCGGGCTGGCATTGACGGTGATGGTCACCGCCACGTCGGCCAGCTTGGCCTGGCGCGCGGTGGCGTCGGACAGCTGCTTGTTGGCCTTCGCTTCGTACTCGGCGCGGCGCTTCTCGAAGCTTTCGAGGTTGGCGGCGGTGGCCGGCGCGGCCTTGCCCTGCGGCAGCAGGTAGTTACGGCCGTAGCCCGGCTTCACCTTGACCTTGTCGCCCAGGTTGCCGAGGCCGCGGACTTTCTCGAGGAGGATCAGATCCATGGTTTATTCCTTTTCGTTAGCGCCGGAGAGTGGCCCGGCGCAGCCGTGGACGGGTGTCCGAAATGTCTGGGAATAGGGAATGGAGAGTCGGGAATCGGAGAGCGGCGCCGCGAACCGGCGAACCTGTTCTCTATTCCCTACTCCCTATTCTCCGCCACGCTCAGACGTCGTGGTTGTCGGTGTACGGCAGCAGCGCCAGGAAGCGCGCGCGCTTGACCGCGGTGGCCAGCTGGCGCTGGTAGCGCGCCTTGGTGCCGGTGATGCGGCTCGGCACGATCTTGCCGTTCTCGGTGATGTACTGGCGCAGCGTGTTGAGATCCTTGTAGTCGATCTCCTTCACGTTTTCGGCCGTGAAGCGGCAGAACTTGCGGCGGCGGAAGAACTTGGACATGGCTGTGCTCCTGATCAGTCGTCGCTGTCGCGATCGTTGTCGTTGCGGCTGCTGCGACGGTCGTCGCTGCCTTCACCGTCGCTGTCGTCGTCGCGGCGGCGCGAGGACTTGGCGTCATCCTTTTCCTTGGACTTCAGGATGAAGGACGGCTCGGTGTCGGCGGCGTCGCGCTTGATCACCAGGTGGCGCAGCACGGCGTCGTTGAAGCGGAAGCCCGACTCCAGCTCGTTCAGCGCGTTCTGGCCGACTTCGATGTTGAGCATGACGTAGTGAGCCTTGGCCAGGTTCACGATCGGGTAGGCCAGCTGGCGGCGGCCCCAGTCTTCCAGGCGGTGGATCTTGCCGCCGTCGGTCTCGATCAGCGCCTTGTAGCGCTCGATCATGGCCGGGACCTGCTCGCTCTGGTCAGGGTGGACCAGGAACACAACTTCGTAATGACGGAGAGTCGTCATTGGTAGGTAACTCCTTGCGGATGCGGCCCTTTCGGGGCCTGGCAGCCTCCCGCCGGATGCGGTGAGGCAAGGGCCTGCCCGGACCTTTTTCGCCTGGGCAGAAGCGGAATTGTAAACAACTGCGGGGATTTACCGCAAGCAGGGCGACTGGAGTGTATGAAAGCCCCCAGATGAGAGCCTTCCTCCCGCCGGGAAAAGGTGGCGGCAGCCGGATGAGGGTACGGGCGGAGCGGTGCACATCACTCTTGCGCTCCGGCCGTACCCTCACCCCAACCCCTCTCCCAGAGGGAGAGGGGCTCTAAATTCAGGAGACGGTGAAACTCTCGCCGCAGCCGCACTCGCCGGTGGCGTTGGGGTTGTGGAACACGAAGGCCGCGTTGAGGCCCTGGCGCTGGAAGTCGATCACGGTGCCGTCCACCAGGGGCAGGCTCTTGGCATCGACGATCAGGCGCACGCCGTCCACGTCCAGCGCCTGATCCTCGGCGGAGACGCTGGCGGCCAGGTCCACCACGTAGGCGAAGCCCGAGCAGCCGGTGCGCTTGACGCCGAAGCGGATGCCGGCGGCACCCGGCGTGGTGGCCAGGAAGTGGCGCATGCGTTCGCTGGCGGCGGGGGTGATGCTGATGCTCATGGCGGGAACTGATGGCACGAAATGGGGATCGGAACGTCGCGGTCCGGACGAAGCCTACATTATGATGCAGGTTTGCCCCCGGCGCTGCGATGCGGCGGGGCATCCAGGCCCGGTCCTACAACGATTACATGTGCCAGATGCGGCACCCCAGCAGGAGTTTCAATCCATGACGGTGGTCAGTGTCAAACAGGCCCTCTCCGGCAAGCTCGAGGCCGGCAGCAAGGTGACGGTCCGGGGCTGGGTGCGTACCCGGCGCGACTCCAAGGCCGGCCTGTCCTTCGTCAATATCACCGACGGCTCCTGCTTCGCCCCGATCCAGGCCGTGGTGCCGGCCACCCTGGCCAACTACGAAACCGAGGTGAAGCACCTCACCGCCGGCGCCGGCCTGATCGCCAGCGGCACCCTGGTGCCCTCGCAGGGCCAGGGCCAGAGCTTCGAGCTGCAGGCGGACCGGATCGAGGTCACCGGCTTCGTCGACGACCCCGAAACCTATCCGATCCAGCCCAAGCAGCACTCCATGGAGTTCCTGCGCGAGGTCGCCCACCTGCGTCCGCGCACCAACCTGTTCGGCGCGGTCACCCGCGTGCGCCACACGATGATGACGGCGATCCACCGCCACCTCACCGAGCAGGGCTTCTTCTGGATCAACACGCCGATCATCACCACCTCCGATGCCGAAGGCGCCGGCGACATGTTCCGCCTGTCCACCCTGGACCTGGCCAACCTGCCGCGCACGCCCGACGGCAAGATCGATTTCCGCAAGGACTTCTTCGGGCGCGAGGCCTTCCTCACCGTGTCCGGCCAGCTCAACGTCGAGGCGTACGCGCTGGCGATGAGCAAGGTCTACACCTTCGGGCCCACCTTCCGCGCCGAGAACTCCAACACGCCGCGCCACCTGGCCGAGTTCTGGATGGTCGAGCCGGAGATCGCCTTCGCCGACCTCGCCGCCGACGCCGACTGCGCCGAGGCCTTCCTCAAGGCCATCTTCAAGGCCGTGCTGGACGAGCGCGCGGACGACATGGCGTTCTTCGCCGAGCGCGTGCTGCCGGAAGCGGTCACGCGCCTGGAGAACTTCATCGCCCAGCCGTTCGAGCGCATCGACTACACCGACGCGGTGGAGATCCTGAAGAACTGCGGCCAGAAGTTCGAATTCCCGGTGGCCTGGGGCATCGACCTGCAGACCGAGCACGAGCGCTACCTCGCCGAGAAGCACGTCGGCCGCCCGGTGGTGGTGATGAACTACCCGGAACAGATCAAGGCCTTCTACATGCGCCTCAACGACGACGAGAAAACCGTCGCCGCAATGGACGTGCTGGCCCCCGGCATCGGCGAGATCATCGGCGGCAGCCAGCGCGAGGAACGCCTGGACTACCTCGACCGCCGCATGGCCAAGTTCGGTCTCGATGCCGCCACCTACGGCTGGTACCGCGACCTGCGCCGCTACGGCAGCGTGCCGCATGCGGGCTTCGGGCTGGGCTTCGAGCGCCTGCTGGTTTACGTTTGCGGTCTTGCCAACATCCGCGACGCCATCCCCTACCCGCGCGCCGCGGGCACCGCCGAGTTCTGATCTCGAAGATGCGCTCCAGCCGACTGCTTCTCGCTCCGTTGCTTGCCCTGGGCCTGCTGGCCCTCGGCGCCTGCCACCAGGTCAAGAAGCTGGTGCCGCCGAACTTCCGGCCGCCGGAAGACAGCAGCACCGCGCTTGAGCAGGCCAAGGCCACGCTGCAGCAGGCCACGCCCTGCTGCAGCAGCTATGCCGACTTCTCGTTCCAGACCCTGCTGCCGTGGGAACCCAAGCGCTTCGAGCTGGGCCCGGGCAGCCTGGTCGCCAGCATCAACGGCGAGCGCAGCTACTTCATCAGCTTCCGCCTGCCGCCGGACAGCAAGCTGCCGTACCGCATCGCGATCAAGTCCGAATTGAACGGCCGCTGGCTGCGCGCCAGCTATCTGTTCGGCCCCACCGTCACCTTGCTCGACGAAGCCTTCCAGCCGATCAGCAGTGAAGACGTCACGCTGTGCGAGCACATGGGCTGGACCAGCGAGACCACCGGCGCGTTCGGCAGCGTCAAGGTCACCAGCAAGCAGGCGCGTTACCTGGTGCTGTACAGCTCGGCCAAGCAGCAGGCCGGAAGCACGTATTGGGAGCAGTCGCCGGCGGCGTTCTCCGCCGAGGCGCCGGTGAAGATGGCCGCCGCGGGCAGCTTCACCATTCCGCATGGGCCGGACGGCTCGGTGTGGGTCGGCCTGATGAACAGCACCTTCGCCGATGCGGTGGACAGCGCCATCTGCGGCAAGGCGGCGAAGGGCGACGGCGTGCTCAACACGCTGCGCACCGCGCTGCCGGTGCCGCTGTGGCCCGGCGCGGATGCGGCAGCCAAGCCCGGCACGATCAATACGCCGGCGGCCGACACCCCGGCCAAGTCCGACGACACCGCCAAGCCGCACTGATCGTCCGCGCCGACGCTTACGCATACCCCCGGAATCACCCGCATGCTCACGCTCTATCTCTCGCTTCTGCTCGCCGGCGTGGTGTTCTTCCTGCTGCATTTCTTCGCGCAGCTGCGCATCGCCAAGCGGCTGCGCGATCACCATCCATCGCAGTGGAAGATCATCGCCGAGACGGAAACCGGCCGCGCCGGCCTGTTCGGCATCTGGATGCGGCTGCAGCTCGCGCTGCGTTCGCCGATCCTGCCCGCGCTGGAAGATGCCACCGTCACCCGCTGGCGACGGGTGTGGCGCTACGCTTCGTGGGGCGCATGGCTATGCTGGTTCGCCGCGCTGGCCCTGCAGTGGATGGCGCGCTGATTCGCCGATCGCCATCCGATCACCGCTGGCAACCGGGCCGGCTATAGGCCGATAACAGGGCCGATAACAGGAGAGCGTCGTCATGCAGCTGGATCTGAGCGGGCGCCACGCCCTGGTGTGCGGAGCCTCGCAAGGCATCGGCCGCGCCGCCGCCGTCGAACTGGCCGCCCTCGGCGCCAATGTCACCCTGCTGGCGCGTTCCGCCGAAGCGCTCAAGGCGCTGGCCGCCGAACTTCCGCGCACGCATGCCGCGCAACTGCACCGCTGGCAGGCGGCCGACATGCTCGATACCGCCAAGCTGCTTACCGCCGCCACCGACACCGTCGCGGCGGAACCCGTGCAGATCCTGATCAACAACACCGGCGGCCCGCCGGGTGGCACGGCATACACCGCCGAAGGCGCGGCGTTCGAGGCGGCGTTCCGCCAGCATCTGCTGGCCGGCCAGGCGCTGGTGCAGTCGGTGCTGCCGGGCATGCGCGACAGCGGCTACGGCCGCATCGTCAACGTGATTTCCACCTCGGTGAAAGAACCGATCCCGGGCCTGGGCGTGTCCAACACCATCCGCGCCGCCGTCGCCGCCTGGGCCAAGACCCTGGCCGGCGAACTGGCCGCCGACGGCATCACCGTCAACAACGTGCTGCCGGGCTATACCCGCACCGCGCGCCTGGACGGCCTGCTGGATACGCAGGTCGCCAGCAGCGGCCGCAGCCGCGAGGAACTGGAGCGCGGCATGCTGGCCACGGTGCCGGCGCGCCGCTTCGGCGAGCCGGAGGAAATCGCCTCGGTCATCGCCTTCCTGTGCACGCCCGCGGCGGCTTACGTCAACGGCGTGAGCATCGCGGTCGATGGCGGCCGCACGCGCGCGTTGGCGTGAAGAGCGGGGAATGGGGAACGGGGAATAGGGAACGGGGAAATGAAGAGCCCGGTTCTCGCATTGCTCGCACGTTCCCCGTTCCCTGTTCCCCGCTCCACCCCAAGCCATACCCCAGCGTCCGGTGCATTGAGGAGCCTCAAGGATTAAGCTTCCCAGGATGCCCAGCCTGCGCCTCGCCAACCTGATCGACGGTCGCCTGCAGGCGCCGCGCCAGGATCGCTGGCTCGATGTGTTCGAGCCGGCCAGCGGCGAGGTTTTCGCGCATTGCCCCGATTCCAGCGCCGACGATGTCGAGGCCGCGGTTGCCGCCGCGCACGCCGCCGCACCCGCCTGGGCCGCCACGCCGAGCGAACAGCGCGCCCGCCTGCTGCAACGCCTGGCGGATCTGGTCGAAGCACGCCTGGACGCATTCGCCGCGCTGGAATCGCGCGACAGCGGCAAGCCGCTGAGCCTGGCGCGCAGCCTCGACATCCCGCGCGCGGTCAGCAACCTGCGCTACTTCGCCGCGGCGATCGTGCCGTGGAGCAGCGAGTCGCACGCGATGGAGCTGGGCGCGATCAACTACACGCTGCGCCAGCCGCTCGGCGTGGTGGGCTGCATCAGCCCGTGGAACCTGCCGCTGTACCTGTTCACCTGGAAGATCGCGCCCGCGCTGGCCGCCGGCAATGCGGTGGTGGCCAAGCCGTCGGAGATCACGCCCTGCACCGCCGCCCTGCTCGGCGAGCTGAGCATCGAGGCCGGCTTTCCGCCGGGCGTGCTGAACATCGTGCAGGGCCGCGGCCCCAGCGTGGGGCAGGCGCTGGTCGAGCATGCGCAGGTGAAGGCGATTTCCTTCACCGGCAGCACGCGCACCGGCGCGCAGATCGCCGCCGCGGCCGCGCCGCGCTTCAAGAAGCTGTCGCTGGAACTGGGCGGCAAGAATCCGGCGATCGTGTTCGCCGATGCGGACTTGAGCGAGGCCAACCTCGACACCATCGTGCGCTCCGGTTTCGCCAACCAGGGCGAGATCTGCCTGTGCGGTTCGCGCCTGCTGGTGCAGCGTTCGATCTACGACGATTTCCGCGCACGCTATCTGGCCAGGGTGCGCGCGCTGCGCGTCGGCGATCCGCGCGACGCATCCAGCGATCTCGGCGCGCTGGTCTCGCGCGAGCATTTCGAGAAAGTCATGGGCTGCATCGAGCAGGCCCGCGCGGAGGGCGGCCAGGTGCTGTGCGGCGGCGAGTCGCTCGCCCTGCCCGGCCCGCTCGCCGGCGGCTGGTACGTGGCGCCCACGGTCGTCGAAGGCCTGGCGCCGGAAGCGGCCACCAACCAGCACGAGATCTTCGGCCCCGTGGTCAGCCTGATCCCGTTCGACGACGAAGACGAGGCGCTGGCGATCGCCAACGGCACCGGCTACGGCCTGGCCGCCTCGCTGTGGACCGCCGACCTCTCGCGCGCGCACCGCTTCGGTGCGCGGCTGGACGTCGGCATCGTCTGGATCAACTGCTGGCTGCTGCGCGACCTGCGCACGCCATTCGGCGGCACCCGGCAATCCGGGGTCGGCCGCGAAGGCGGCGTCGAGGCGCTGCGTTTCTTTACCGAACCCAAGAACATCTGCATCCGCTACTGAAGAGGCCTCGCCTTGAACAGCCCCCTGCAAGACCTGCTCGACAGCAACCGCCGCTGGTCCGCCGCCGTACGCGGCGAGGACCCGCACTTCTTCGAACGCCTCGCCCAGCAGCAGGCGCCGAAGTACCTGTGGATCGGCTGCTCCGATTCGCGCGTGCCGGCCACGCAGATCGTCGACCTGCCGCCGGGCGACATCTTCGTGCAGCGCAACGTCGCCAACGTGGTGTCGCATACCGACCTCAACTGCCTGAGCACGATCCAGTTCGCGGTGGACGTGCTGAAGGTCGAACACATCCTGGTGGTCGGCCACTACGGCTGCGGCGGCGTGCAGGCGGTGCTGGACGACCGCCGCCTGGGCCTGGTCGACAACTGGCTGCGCCACGTGGCCGACGTCGCGCAGAAGCACACCGGCATGCTCGCCTCGCTGGACCTGATGCAGCTGCGCAATACGCGCCTGTGTGAACTCAACGCGATCGAGCAGGTGGTCAACGTCTGCCACACCACCATGGTGATGGACGCGTGGGAGCGCGGGCAGAAGCTGTCCGTGCACGCCTGGTGCTACAGCCTGTTCGACGGGCACATCAACGACCTCGGTCTACACGTGAGTTCGCGCGAGCAGTTGTATCCGGCCTACCAGGATGCGCTGCGGCGCCTGACCACCGGCCCGGCCCTGCCGCGATGAACGACGGCGTCGTCCGCACCGACCGCGCGCCCGCCCCGGTGGGCGCGTATCCGCACGCGCGGCGCGTGGGCAACCTGCTGTTTCTCTCCGGCGTGGGTCCGCGCATGCCGGGCAGCAACGGCATTCCCGGCAATGTCACCGATGCCGACGGACGCCTGCTCAGCTACGACATCGAGGCGCAGTGCCGGCAGGTGTTCGCCAACGTGCGCCACGTGCTGGAAGCCAGCGGCGCGCGCTGGGAAGACCTGGTCGACGTCACCGTCTTCCTCACCGACATGGCGCGCGACTTTCCGATCTACAACCGCCTCTACGCGGAATACTTCGCCGGCGTCGACGCCTGCCGCACCACGGTGGGCATCACCGACCTGCCGACGCCGATCGCGATCGAGCTGAAGTGCATCGCGGCGTTGTCCTCGAAATAGTTGAATGTGGGTCCTTCTCCCTCCGGGAGAAGGTGGCGGCAGCCGGATGAGGGTTCGGCCGGAGCGGCGCACATCACTCTTGCTACTCCGCCCGTACCCTCACCCCTCTCTCCCACGGGGACTACCTTCGGGTCGCCGGGGGGAGAGGGGCTTCAAGCGCGCAAAGAAAAGCCCCGGCGGCCTGAGCCCCGGGGCTTCGATCCACCGACCTGCGCTCAGGGCGTGGTGGTGGTGGCCGGCATGGCGCTCTTCTTGGAGCTCTTGGAGCCCTTCGCGGCCTTGTGGCCCTTGCTCTTGGAATGCTTGGCGTGATGCGTCGCCGACTTGGTCGTGCCCGTCTGCGGCGCGGCCGCGCCATCCTGGGCGAACGCCGATCCGGTAAGAGCCATACCCGCGATCAGCAGAGAAACGATGGCCAGTTTGCGCATGGGGAAAACCTCGAAAGCTTTTTAAGTCGCCGCGGGCCCGGCCGGAACCCGGCGTCGCGGGTGGCGCGGCGGGTTTACCTTGGCACGTTCCGCGCCGCGCTGGAACCGGAAAATCAGCGCGCGCCGTGCATGCAAACACCGCGCGCTTATTGACTTTCCGCTGGCGCGTTACCGGTCGAAATTCCTTGCGCTTACGCCACGCACAGGCGCAGCAGCGAGAGGATCAGCGGCTGCAGCCGCGTGGCCTTCGCCTCGTCGTAGGCGAAGCTTTCCTCGTCCATGTAATTGAGCTGGGCCAGCTCCAGCTGCACGGTCTGCACGCCCTGCTCCGGCCGCGCGTAGTGCCGCGTGATGTAGCCGCCCTTGAAGCGGCCGTTGACCACGCAGACGTAGTCGGACTGCGCCTTCAGGCAGGCCGCCAGCTGCGCCTGCAGCGCGGGCGTGCAGCTGGCGCCGTCGGCGGTGCCGAGATTGAGGTCGGGCAGCCGGCCTTCGAACAGCATCGGTACGCGGCTGCGGATCGAATGGCCTTCCCACACCACCACGCGGCCGTGCGCCGCCAGCAGCCGCGCAATTTCCTGCGCGAGCGCCTGGTGATACGGACGCCAATAATCGTTTACCCGCTGTTGAACTTCCGCCGCATCGGGCTCCTGTCCGTCCAGATACAGCGGCTCGCCGTCGAAGCCGATGGTGGAGACCAGGCCCGTCTCGCGCTGTCCCGGATACAGCGCATGCCCGTCGGCCGGGCGATTGAGGTCGACCACATAGCGCGACGCCTGCGGACGGATCACGCTCGCGCCGAGCAGTTCGGCCAGCGGCTGGTACAGGCGGCCGACGTGCCAGTCGGTGTCCGGCGCGCGGCGCGCATGCGGATGCAGGCGCGCCGCGATCGGCTCGGGAATGAAGCTGCCGTCGTGCGGCAGGCTGATCAGCAGCGGAGCGCTGCCTCGATGCAGGGTGTAGGTATCCATCGGCGCAGTGTACCGGCGGCACCGCCGTAGGTTGGAGTGAGCGCAGCGAACTCCAACAGACCGCGCATGGGGAATGCCACGTCGGGGTTCGCTGCGCTCGCCCCAACCTACGACATCAGCACCAGCTCTTCGCCGGAGCTGGGATGGATCGCCACCGTGGCGTCGAGGTCGCGCTTGCATGCGCCCATCTTCACCGCCACCGCGAAGCCCTGCAGCATCTCGTCCGCGCCCGGCCCCAGCACGTGCACGCCGGCCACGCGCTCGTCCGCGCCGACGCAGACCAGTTTCATCAGGGTCTGCCCGTGCAAGCCGGCCAGCGACCACTGCATCGGCGTGAAGCGGCTGCGGTAGACGCGCACGCTGTCGCCGAACTTCGCGCGCGCCTGCGCCTCGGTCAGGCCCACCGCGCCCAGCGGCGGCTCGGAGAACACCACGCTGGGCACGTCGTCGTAGTCGAGCTTCGCCTCGTTCATGCCGCCGAACCAGCGGTCGGCCAGGCGCCGCGCCGCGGCCACCGCCACCGGCGTGAGCGCGAGGCGGCCGGTGACGTCGCCGAGCGCGGCGATGCCGGGCACGTTGGTGTTCTGCCAGGGGTCGGTGAGCACGTGGCCGAGGCCGTCGCAGCGCACGCCGGCGGCGTCGAGATCGAGCCGCTCGGTATTCGGCACGCGGCCCAGCGCCCACAGCACGGCGTCGTAAGGACCGCGTTCGCCGCAGCTGGCGTCGTCCAGCACGATCGCGTCGCCGTCGCGGCGCGCACCGGCGATGCGCGCGCCATCGGCGAAGGTGATGCCCTGGGTGCGCATGTGCTCTTCCAGCGAAGCGACCACCTCGTCGTCGAAGCTGCGCAGCATGCGATCGCGCACATGCAGGGTCACCTCGCTGCCCAGCGCGCGCAGCAGGCCGGCGAATTCCACCGCGATATAGCCGCCGCCGACGACAGCCATGCGCCGCGGCAGTTCGCGCAGCCCGAACATGTCGTCGGACACCAGCCCCAGCTCGAAGCCCGGCAGCGGCGGGCGCTGCGCGCGCGCGCCGGTGGCGATCACGATCTGCGGCGCGCGCAGCTCGGCGCCGCTGTCGGTGGCGATGGTGTCCGGCGCCACGAAGCGCCCGGCTTCACGCAACCAGTGCACGCCGGCGGCGGCGAGGCGCTCTTCGTAGCGCAGCTTGATGCCGTCGATATAAGCCAGCCGCCGCTGCCGGAAATGTTCCCAGTCGAACCGGCCCGGCCCGCCTTCGAAACCGTAGGGACCCGCCAGTTGCATCGCATGCGCGAGCTGGGCGGCGAACCACAGGGATTTTTTCGGCACGCAGCCGACATTGACGCAGGTGCCGCCCAGCGCGCCGGGATCCAGCAGCGCCACGCGCGCGCCGTGCCGCGCCGAGCGGAAGGCCATGGCCAGTCCGCCGGAGCCGGCGCCGAGCACGATCAGGTCGTAGGTGTCGGCCATGCGTCGAGGTTCCTCGCCATCAAGCTGCGGTACGAAACGGGGCAAGCTAACGGCCGCTGCTGTAAGTCCACGTCAAGGACTCACAGGCCGAAGCGTGCCGGGGCATACGGCGCCGGATCGATCGCCGGCGCGCCGCGCCCGGCCAGCGCGGCGACCAGTTCGCCGGTGGCCGCCGACATGCTCACGCCGAGCATGCCGTGCGCAGTGGCCAGCAACAGGTTCGACCAGCGCGTGCTCGGGCCGATCAGCGGCACCTCGTCCATGCTCATCGGCCGCCAGCCCCACCATTCTTCCACCACCTCCGGGCCTTCCGGCTCGCGCAGCGCGGCGGCCGCGCCGCGGCGCAGCGCATCCAGGCGCGTGCGGTTCAGGCCTTCGGCATAGCCGGAGAATTCCATGGTGCTGCCCAGGCGATAGCCGCTGCCCCAGGTGGTGACGCACACCGCCGCCTCGCGCAGCACCAGCGCATGGCGCGGCGCCCGTTCCGGACGGGTGTAGGTGATCGAATAGCCCTTGCCCGGCTGCATCGGCAGGCGCAGGTCCAGCAGCTTGCCCAGCAGCGGCGACCAGGCGCCCAGCGCCATCACCACCTGCTCGCCATGGAACACGCCGCGGGTGGTGCGCACGTGCGAGATGCGGCCGCCCTGCAGGCCGAACTGGTCGATGCGCGCGCCGCTCTCGATCACGCCGCCGAGCTCGCGCACGCGGCGCGCCAGTTCAGCCGCGTAGCGGTTGGGCCGCAGCTGCGCATCGCCCGGGTGGAACAGGCCACCCGCCACGCCGGGCAGCAGGGCCGGCTCCAGGGCTTCCACCGCGTCGCCGCGCAGGCGTTCCACTTCGATGCCAAGGCGGTCCAGCACCTGGGCGTGATGGCGCTCGTCGGCCTCCATCTGCGCGCGGCCGCGGTAGACATAGAGCTCGCCGCCGGGCACGAATTCGCAGTCCAGCGCCTCGTCGCGCACCAGCGCTTCGAGCAGCCCGCGCGAGCGCTGCAGGATCGCCGAGCGGGCCCGCGTGGCGCGTTCGAAATCGCGCCAGTTGCAGCGCCGCGCGAAGCCCAGCAGCCAGCGCAGCCGCTCCGGGTCGGGCCGGGGGTTGAGATAGAGCGGCGCGTCGGCGCGGAACATCGAGCGCAGCGCCACCCCGACCATGCCCGGCATCGCCAGCGGCGCCGCGTGGCTGGGCGTGATGGTGCCGCAGTTGCCGTGCGAACTGCCGCAGCCGGGCGTCCCCTGCTCCAGCACGCGGACCGAGGCGCCGGCCCGCAACAGGTAATAGGCACTGGCGAGGCCGATCACGCCGCCGCCGAGGATCAGAACATCACTGCGCGAAGCATCCATACGGGCTATTGTAGCGGCGCGAGGCTGCTCCCCCGCCGGCCTCGTATCCGGGGGTAGGCATGGACATGCAGCTGGGCGTGGCGCG
Source organism: Dyella sp. SG609 (assembly GCF_012275375.1). Classification (GTDB taxonomy): domain Bacteria; phylum Pseudomonadota; class Gammaproteobacteria; order Xanthomonadales; family Rhodanobacteraceae; genus Dyella_D; species Dyella_D marensis. The sequence goes on from NZ_JAAZQJ010000014.1 coordinate 75,110, forward strand.
CCGGTACCTGCGGCTGGGCCTCGCCATGGGATTGGGCTTATGCAGTGCCGGCTTCGCCGCGGCCGCCGGCCACCCGGCGCAGGCGCGCGACCTGTACGCCGAGCTGCAGCCACTGAAGTCCGACCTGCAGCGCTACCAGCACTTGGCCGACGCCATCCCGCGCCTGGAACACGACGACCGCATCATGCCGCTGCAGCTGCTGGCCGCGGTCGAGGACGAGCTGGGGCTGTACGACGAAGCGATCCGCGACTTCCCGTTCGACAACCGCGTGAGCTACGAAGGCGAGCTGCCGCAGCCGGAGCAATGGCGCGCGGACGATGCCGCCGAGGTCATCGCGAAGCTCGCCGCGGACCGGCGCATCGTGATGATCAACGAGGCCCACCACGACGGCCACACCCGCGCGCTCACCCTGGCCCTGCTGCCGCGCCTGCGCGCCGCGGGCTTCACTCATTTCGCCGCCGAGGCGCTGCACGACGGCGATCCCGAGCTGGCCAGGCGCGGTTACCCGATTCCCGCCAGCGGCAGCCAGTACCTGCACGAACCGCTGTACGGCGAGATCGTGCGGCAGGCGCTGAAGCTGGGCTTCGTGGTGGTGTCCTACGAGTCGGACGCCAACACCGCGGGCGAACGCGAAAGCGGCCAGGCGCGCCAGCTGTATCGCAAGGTATTCGCGGCCGACCCCAAGGCCAGGCTGTTCATCCATGCCGGCTACGCGCATATCGACAAGGCGCCCGGCAATCTCGGCGCCGGCGTGCAGCCGATGGCGATGCAGCTGAAGCAGCTGACCGGCTTCGATCCGCTCAGCATCGACCAGACCCGCTGGCGCGATATCGGCGTGAAGCTGGACAACGATCCGTATCGCCAGCTGCTCGCGCTCTACAGACCCGAGCGCGCGGTGGTGCTGGTGCGCCGCGACGACGGCAGCGCCTGGAGCGCCGACCGCACGCGCCACGACGTCGACGTGATCCTGCCGCCGCCCGGCCACCAGCGCCGGCCGCGCTGGCTCACCCTGGACGGCAAGCGCAGTTCGCGCCTGATCACCACCGACCTGTGCGCGGGGCATATCCCCTGCGTGGTGGAAGCGCGCCATGCGGACGAGAACGACGACGCGATCCCCGCCGACCGTTTCGCCTTCCTCGCCGCGGACGGGATGAGTTCGCTTTATCTGTATCCGGGCAAGTACGTGCTGCGCGCCGCGGATGCGCAGGGCCGCACGCTGGCGGAGCGCAGGCTGGAGGTCGCTCCCTGACAGGGTTTGTTGCAGTGCTTTTGCATTTTTCGTTTCGGTGCAACTAGCTTTCACGCATCAAGGGGGAACGGATTCATGCCATCGAGTCACCGGGTTTCGCGCATGGCCGCGGCCATCTGCTGTGCGTTCGGACTGCTGTACGGCGGCGCGGCGCGCGCCAGCGACATCGACCCTTCCACGCTCGCCTTGCTGCGCGAGCTCAAGCCGCTCACCGACGACCTGGCGCGCTACCGCTATCTGCTGGTGGCCATGCACAAGCTGCCGCTGAACCAGCGCCTGGTGGCCAAGCAGCTGCTGGCCACCACCGAAAGCGAGCTGGGCCTGTACAGCCAGGCGCTGCGCGATTTCCCCATCGACAGCCGCAAGGTCTACAGCGATCCGCTGCCCGCGATCGGCGACTGGCAGGCGGTGGATGCCGCCACGGCGATCACCCGCCTCGCCACGGGGCGCCGGCTGGTGCTGATCAACGAGGCGCACCACGATCCGCACACGCGCGAGCTCACCCTGGCCCTGCTGCCGCGCCTGAAGGCCGCCGGCTTCACCCACTTCGCGGTGGAGGCGCTGGGCGACGACGACACCGGACTGGCCAGGCGCGGCTATCCGCTGACGAACAGCGGCAGCGAATACCTGCACGAGCCGCTGTACGGCGAGCTGGTACGCCGCGCGCTGCAACTGGGCTTCGTGGTGGTGCCGTACGAATCGGACAACTCCTCCACCGCCGGGCGCGAAACCGGCCAGGCCAAGAACCTCTACAAGCGCGTGCTCGCCGACCATCCGCAGGCGCGCCTGTTCGTGCATGCCGGCTACGCGCATATCGACAAGGCCAAGGGCCGGCTGGGCTGGGCCGCGCCGATGGCGGCCGAGCTGGCGCGCTTGAGCGGCATCGAGCCGCTGTCGATCGACCAGACGCAGTTCCGCGAAGCCAATCCGCGCGTGCCGCATGCGGCTTATGACCAGCTGGTGGCGGCCTTCCATCCCACCGTGCCGATCGTGCTGGAGCGCAAGCCCGAAGCCGGCGCGACCGGCGCGGCGGCCTGGAGTTCGGATCCGACGCTGCACGACGTGTCGGTGATCCTGCCGCCCGACGGCAACGCCCCGAAGGACGCCAAGGCCGTGCCCGGCTGGTACACGCTGGACGGTGCGCTGATTCCCGCCAAGCCCCCGGGTGAAGACGAGAAGCGCCCCGACTGGCTGGGGCTGGGCGGGCAGCGGCTGCCGCTGGCCGTCGACGGCGGCCTGTGCAAGGAGAAATTCCCCTGCCTGGTGGAGGCGTTCTACGCGAAAGAAGCCGACACGGCCGTGGCCGCGGACCGCTTCGCCTTCCTGGACGCCGACGCGCAGAGCGCGCTCTACCTGTTCCCCGGCGACTACCGGGTGCGCGTACGCGATGCGGACGGCAAGGTGCTGGAGGAGCGGGCCGTCACCGTCGCCAGAACGCCGGTGAAGTGAGCGGCGATCTCAATCGCTGTCGAGCCTCAGATCAACCCTCAAGACTTCCATCCAACTTATTGATTTGCTAGCCTCGCGCCGTCGCTCGCCAGGGAATTCCGATGCGCCAGGCCAACGCCGCCCCGACCACCTGCCCGCCGCTCGCGCTGCGGCATGCGGCGCTGGCCATGGTGCTGCTGGCGCTGGCGGCCTGCTCCAGCGCGCCGCGACGGCCGCAGCCCACCTATAAGGAATCGCGCTCCGCGCTGGCCAATCTGCCGGCGCGCGCGCCGGACGGCGCCGCGGGCACGGCCAACGACGTGCTGTTCCGCGCCATCGCCCTGGTCGGCACGCCGTACCGCTGGGGCGGCAATACGCCGGACGGTGGCTTCGACTGCAGCGGCCTGGTCGACTACATCTATCGCCAGGCGGCCGGCCTGCAGCTGCCGCGCACCTCGCGCGAGATGTCGGCCATGAGCGGCCACCGGGTCGGCACCATGACCGACCTGATGAGCGGCGACCTGGTGTTCTTCGGCAGCGGCAGCGGCATCAGCCATGTCGGCGTCTACGTCGGCAAGGGGCGCTTCGTGCATGCGCCCAACAGCGGCGGCACGGTGCGGCTGGACGATATCGACGGTCCGTACTGGAAGGACCATTTCGCCTTCGGCAAACGGCTGCTGGATTGAAGCGGGGAACGGGGAACGGGGAACAGGGAATTTATGGAGTGATACGAGGCTGAAGGCCGCGCTCTCCCTCATGCTCCTCGCTCCTCGCTCCTCGCTCCTCGCTCCTCGCTCCTCGCTCCTCGCTCCTCGCTCCTCGCTCCTCGCTCCTCGCTCCTCGCTCCTCGCTCCCCGTTCCCCGTTCCCCGTTCCCCGTTCCCCGTTCCCCGTTCCCCGCTCCCCGCTCCCCCGTCCCGACTATCGCTCCGATTGAAAAATTCAATTGTACACAATTGAATTTTGCGCCTAAGGTTCGTCCCCATGAAGACCGCCAAGCCCTCCACCAGCCCGGACATCCTGCTGCTCGACCAGCAGCTCTGCTTCGCGCTCTACGCCGCCTCGCGCGCCGTGACCGCGGCGTACCGCCCGCTGCTGGAGTCGCTGGACCTCACCTATCCGCAGTACCTGACCATGCTGGTGCTGTGGGAGCAGGACGGCGTGACGGTGCGCGAACTGGGCCGCCGCCTGCAACTGGACTCCGGCACGCTCACCCCGCTGCTCAAGCGCCTGCAGCAGGCCGGCCTGGTCTCGCGCGAGCGCCGCAGCAGCGACGAGCGCGAAGTGGAAATCCGCCTGACCCCGGCCGGCCGCGAGCTGCGCGCGTCGGCCGAATCGATCCCCGCCTGTCTGGCGGCCCGGCTCTGCATGGAGCCCGACGACATGCGCCGCCTGCGCGACGAGTTGCGAGAACTCGCCGCGCGGGTACTGAGCACCGACGCCTGACCTTACCCATCACCCACCCCGCACCACATCACACCCACCGAGGAAACGATCATGAGCAACGGCACTGTCAGCAAGATCCTCTACACCGCCACCGCCACCGCCCACGGCGGCCGCGAAGGCCACATCAAGAGCAGCGATGGCGTGCTCGATTTCGACCTGAAGGTGCCGAAGGAACTCGGCGGCCCGGGCGGCCACGGCAGCAACCCGGAACAGCTGTTCGCCGCCGGCTATGCGGCCTGCTTCGAAGGCGCGGTGCGCTACGTGGCGCGCGAGCAGAAGGTGGCGCTGAAGGATGCCTCGGTCACCGCCCAGGTCGGCATCGGCCCGCGCGAGCCGACCGGCTTCGGCATCGCAGTGAAGCTGGAAGTGAGCCTGCCGGGCATCGACCGCGAGGTGGCGCAGAAGCTGATCGATACCGCGCACAGCGACATCTGCCCCTACTCGCACGCCACCCGCGGCAATGTGGACGTACAGATCACCCTGGCCGCCTGATCGGCCCACCGCCAGGCGAAAAAAAAACGGCGCCCCAGGGCGCCGTTTTTCATGCCGTCGCGAACGCAGCGCTCAGTGCGCCTCGGCGCCCGGCGGATGCGCGTGGCCGTGCTGGATTTCTTCCTCGCTGCCATCGCGCACTTCGTTGACGGTGACGTCGAAGTGCAGCGTCTTGCCGGCCATCGGATGGTTGAGGTCCACGTCGACCGCGCTCATGCCCACCTTGTGCACCACCACCACGCGGTGGCCGCCCTGCTTCAGCGCCAGCACGGTGGTGTCGCCGGCCTTCAGCTTCTGGCCGTTCTGGAAATACTTCTTGGGCACGCGCTGGATCTGGCCTTCCTGGCGCACGCCGTAGCCTTCCTCCGGCGCCACTTCCACCTGCAGCTGGGCGCCGGCCTCGTGGCCGTCGAGCGCCTTCTCCAGGCCGGGGATCAGCTGGCCATGGCCCAGCAGCACCCACAGCGGCTCGTTGCGATCGAGCGAGCTTTCCACTTTCTCGCCGTCCACCGTCAAGGTGTAGTGGAGCGAGATGACCTTGTCCTTGCCAGCCTTCATTGCCTGTCTCGTGATGTGCGAAAAGACGACATTCTAGCAGAGGCCTTGAACCCCTCTCCCTCTGGGAGAGGGGTTGGGGTGAGGGTACGGGCGGAGCGCAAGGGTGGAGCACACCGCTCCGGCCGAACCCTCATCCGGCTGCCGCCACCTTCCTCGCTCCTCAAAGCAGAGCACATCCATGTGCTCTCCCCGCGTGCTCCCGAGGGGAGAAGGATTCCTCCGTCAGCGTTCGCCGAAGCCCACGCCCTGCTTTTCGGGCCCCAGCCACACCAGCAAAGCCAGGATCAGCGCAATCCCGGCGATCCACGCGCCCATGGCGAAGGCCAGGTCGCCGCCGCGCCACTCGGAGATCAGGTTCTGCGCATTGGCCGTATAAGCCGCCAGCAGGTTGCCCAGCTGGTAAGCCACCCCGGGCAGGGTGCCGCGCACGGCGTCGGGCGACAGCTCGTTCAGATGGGTGGGCACCACGCCCCAGGCACCCTGCACCATCACCTGGATCAGGAAGGCGCCGACCGACAGCCACAGCATCGAGCCGCCGTGCATCCATAGCGGAATCACCGGAATGGCCAGCAATGCCGCGGTCATCATGGTGCGCCGCCGCCCGTAGCGTTCCGACAGGCCGCCGAAGAACAGGCCGCCGAACATGGCGCCGAGATTGAGCATGGCCACCAGCAGGAAGGCCGCGCCGGAGCCGGTCGGCAGGTGCAGCACCTCTTCCTCGAAGGTGTGGTACAGGTCCTGCGAGCCATGGCTGAACATGTTGAACGCGGCCATCAGCAGGGTGAGGTAGAAGGCCAGCTTCCAGTGGCCGCGCATCTGCTCGAACAGGCCGCGCCTGGCGCGCTCCCCGCGTCCCGCTTCCCACACCGGCGATTCCGGCACGCTGGCGCGGATGTACACCACCAGCAGCGCCGGCGCGGCGCCGACGATGAACAGTCCGCGCCAGCCGATGTGATCCACCAGCAGCCAGTTCACCAGCGCGCCGAGAAAGAAGCCGCATGGATACCCGCTCTGCAGCAGCCCCGAGACCAGCCCGCGCGTACGCGCCGGAATGCTCTCCATCGCCAGCGACGCGCCCAGGCCCCATTCGCCGCCCATCGCCACGCCGAACAGAAAGCGCAGCGCCAGGAATACGGTGAGCGTGGGCGCGAACGCGGTGGCCAGTTCGAACAGCGAGAACAGCACCACGTCGATCATCAGCACCGGCCGCCGTCCGTAGCGGTCGGCCAGCCGTCCGAACAGGAAGGCGCCGAGCGGCCGCGCCGCCAGGGTGAGGAACAGGCCGTACAGCACCTGCGCCTTGTCGGCGTGGAATTCCTTGGAGACCGCCACGATCACGAAGGTCAGCAGGAAGTAGTCGAACGCATCCAGCGTCCAGCCCAGGAAACTCGCCAGCACGGTGTGGCGCTGCGTGGAATTCAGTTCGCGCAAGGGCTCGAACAGGCGCATGGAAGCTCCATCGATGGCGGCGAGTGGCGCCACAAGACACCAATGCGCTCCCCGGTGCAAGACCGCTCCCGCCCGGTACGGAACATTCACGCCATGCCAATGGAATCGCTGCAGGGCGGAGGCTAGTCTGCGGGACCCGGAATTTTTTGCGGACCGATGGCTTCCCTCTCGCACCGAGACATCGCCGCCTGCTACGACAGCCGTTTCCAGCGCGGCTACGTGCGCGGCAAGCTCGCTTCCGATCCGGTCTATGCGGCCACCGCGCAGGCCATCGGCGGCAGTGCCCTGCCCCTGCTCGACATCGGCTGCGGCATCGGCCTGCTCGGCCTGTACCTGCATGCGCGCGGCATGCTGCCGCGCTACCTGGGCCTGGACCGCGACGAGCGCAAGATCGCCGAAGGCCGCGCCGCGGTACGCCGCGCGGGGCTGCAGAACGCGATCGAGCTGCGGACCTCGGACGCCGCTGCGCTGCCCGAACTGCGCGGCCACGTGGCGCTGCTGGACATGCTGCATTACCTGCCGCGCGAGGCGCAGGCCGCGCTGCTGCAGGCGGCGATCGGCCGGCTCGCTCTCGGCGGCGCGCTGGTCATCCGCAGCGTGCTGCGCGACCGCAGCTGGCGGTTCCACGCCACGCGGGCCGAGGAACTGTGGTTGCGCGTAAGCGGGCTGATCCGCGGTGGTGCCCAGCACTATCCCTCCTCAGAGGAGCTGCGCGGGCCGCTGGAAGCCGCCGGGCTGGCGGTTTCCGTGAGTCCCCTGTTCGGCTACACCCCGTTCAACAGCTACCTGCTGGTGGCCCGCCGGCCCGGTCAGGCAGCGGCGTAACAATTCGGTTATACTCGGCGGCGCGGCAACCGCCGCCCTCCCCTACTGAACACTGCAACGCGGTTCGCAAGACGCTCCGGGTTGCGCCTCTGGAGCATCCATACATGTCTTTCGAATCGCTGGGCCTCGCGCCCGCGTTGCTGCGTGCGCTTGCCGAACAAGGCTACGCCAACCCCACCCCCATCCAGGCCGGCGCCATTCCGGTGGTGCTGGAAGGCCACGACCTGCTCGCCGCCGCGCAGACCGGCACCGGCAAGACCGCCGCGTTCGCGCTGCCGCTGCTGCACAAGCTGTCCTCGGCCCGCCCGGCCGCCACGCGCCGTCCGCATGCGCTGGTGCTCACCCCCACCCGCGAGCTGGCCGCCCAGGTCAACGACAACCTGCGCGACTACGGCCGCCACCTGCGCGTGAGCAGCACCACCATCTTCGGCGGCGTCAGCATGGGCCCGCAGATGCAGGCGCTGCGCCGCGGCGTCGACGTGGTGATCGCCACGCCGGGCCGCCTGATCGACCACATGCAGCAGCGCAGCGTCGACCTGTCCGGCATCGACACGCTGATCCTGGACGAAGCCGACCGCATGCTCGACATGGGCTTCCTGCCGGCGCTCAAGCGCATCCTCGCGGCGCTGCCCAGGCAGCGCCAGACCCTGCTGTTCTCGGCCACCTTCGCGCCGCCGATCAAGGCGCTGGCGATGCAGTTCATGCACGAGCCGCGCGAGGTGTCGGTGACGCCGCCCAATACCGTGGCCACCACGGTAAGCCACCACGTGCATCCGGTGGACGCCGCGCGCAAGCGCGACCTGCTGCTGCACGTGCTGGCCCAGGACAGCCGCCGCCAGACCCTGGTGTTCAGCCGCACCAAGCACGGCGCCGACAAGCTGGTGCGCTACCTGGAAGCCGCCGGCCTGCGCGCCGCCGCCATCCACGGCAACAAGAGCCAGAACGCGCGCACCCGCGCGCTCAGCGATTTCAAGACCGGCCGCATCACCGTGCTGGTGGCCACCGATATCGCCGCGCGCGGCATCGACATCGACCAGCTGCCGATCGTGATCAACTTCGACCTGCCGATGGTGGCCGAGGACTACGTGCATCGCATCGGCCGCACCGGCCGCGCGGGCGCCGACGGCCTGGCCGTGTCGCTGGTGAGCCACGACGAATCCGGCCTGCTGCGCGACATCCGCCGCCTGCTCAAGCAGGAAATCGCCATCACCGACGTGGCCGGCTTCGAACCCTCGCAGCCGCTGCGCCTGGATGCCGGCGCGCCGCGCCCGGTGCAGGGCCAGCGCCAGCCGCAGGGCCAGCGCCAGCAGCGTCCGTCGCGGCCGGCGCCGTCGCATCGTCCGCACGGACATGCGCAGCAGGGCAGCGCCGAGCGCGCCAGCGACGGCAACCACAAGCGCCGCCGCCGTCGTCCCGCCGCTAAGGCCTGAACAACGCGAAAGCACGAAGTAGGTTGGGGTGAGCCGCAGGCGAACCCCAACACGACCACGCTCCTGCGTTTCGCGCTGTTGGGGTTCGCCTGCGGCTCACCCTAACCTACCCTCTGGGATGGATCAGCGAAGTGAGCACGTGGTCCTCCCACTCGCCGCCGATGCACAGATAGCGCTTCGCATAACCCTCGCGCTCGAAGCCCAGCCGCTCCAGCAGGCGCCCGCTGCGTTCGTTGCGCGGCATGTAGTTCGCCATCACGCGATGCAGCCCCAGCGGACCGAACGCCCAGGCCAGCCCGCTCTCCAGCGCTTCGCGCATCAGGCCCTGCCCCTGCCAGCGCTGCGCCACGGCGTAGCCGAGATGGCAGGCCTGGAACACGCCGCGCACCAGGTTGGCGAGATTGAACGTGCCGATCACTTCGCGCTCGTCGTGGCCGAGCACCAGGAAGGCGTAGCCGCGGTCGAGCCGGATCGCTTCGCGCCAGTCCGCGATGGTCTGCGCGCTATGGCCCAGCGTGTAGTAGCGCTCCTCGCGCAGCGGTTCCCACGGCGCCAGATGCGCGCGGTTCTCCATGCGGAAACGCCACAGCGCGGCCGCATCCGCTTCGCTGGCGTGGCGGATGCGCGTGCGCGGCGTCAGCAGGATGGTCATGCCTCCAGCGCCCGCGCGTGGTGGCGCAGGTGGTCCTCGATCAGGCTGGCGATGAACCAGTAACTGTGGTCGTAGCCGGCGTGGCGGCGCAGCTGCAGCGCCTGGCCGGATTCGGCGCAGGCCTGGTCGAACAGTTCCGGGCGCAATTGCTCGGCCAGGAATTTATCCGCCTCGCCCTGGTCGATCAGGATCTCGCCGCCGAACGTGCGCTCGCGCACCAGCTCGCAGGCGTCGTACGCCGCCCACGCGGCGGGGTCTGCGCCGAGATAGCGCGGCAGCGCCTTGCGCCCCCACGGCACCTGGGTGGGCGCGACGATCGGCGCGAACGCCGACACCGAGCGATAGCGCTCGGGATGCTTCAGTGCGATGGTCAGCGCGCCATGCCCGCCCATCGAATGGCCGCAGATGCCGCTGCGTTCCAGCTCCACCGGAAAGTGCCGCGCCAGCAGCGCGGGCAGTTCGTCCGCCACATAGCTGTGCATGCGGAAGCGCGAGGACCACGGCGCCTGCGTGGCATCCACGTAGAAGCCTGCGCCTTCGCCGAACTCCCAGTCGCCGGTGGCGCCTTCGATGCCGGTATCGCGCGGGCTGGTATCCGGCATCACCAGCACCAGGCCCAGCTCCGCCGCGACGCGCTGCGCGCCGGCCTTGATGGTGGCGGTCTCCTCGGTGCAGGTCAGGCCGGCCAGGAAGTACAGCACCGGGCAGGCGCGCAAAGCGGCCTGCGGCGGCTGGTATACCGCGAAGCGCATCGGGCCGCCGCAGCTTGCCGACGAGTGGCGGTAGAAGCCCTGTATGCCGTTGAAGCTGCGGTGTTCGGTAACGGTTTCGATCTCGGACATACGTCTTCCTTCATCCATCGCGTCGCGGCCACGCATGATAAGCAGAAGCCGCTCTCCCACCGGCCTGATCAGAGTCGAATCTCAGCCGGGCGTCCCAGGCTCGTCATTCCGGCGCAGGCTGCAATGACGGGAAAAAACGGTACGGCGGAGTGCGGCGCCCCGCTCCGCCCGCACCCTCATCCGCCTGCCGGCACCTTCTCCCAATGGGAGAAGGGTTAGCCCCTGGGGCCTGAGGGCGGGGATTTCGGCGCCAAATCTGCACGGAATGGGCTTTTTGACCCTACATCCCGCAGCTCAGGCCAGCCAGGCTGCTACAATGCCTGCATTCTCACGCACGCGCGCCGCGCCTGCCCTGTCGAGGTTCCCCATGTCCTCCCCGTCCTCCGAATCCCAGCCGGCGGCCGCCGGCTTCGCTGCGCTCGCGCTCAAGCCGGAAGTGCTCAAGGCGCTGTCCGACGTCGGCTACGAGTCGCCGTCGCCGATCCAGGCCGCCACCATTCCGCCGCTGCTGGAAGGCCGCGACGTGCTGGGCCAGGCGCAGACCGGCACCGGCAAGACCGCCGCATTCGCGCTGCCGATCCTGTCGCGCATCGAACTCAAGCCCGGCAAGCCGCAGGCGCTGGTGCTGGCGCCCACGCGCGAGCTGGCCATCCAGGTGGCCGAAGCGTTCCAGCGCTATGCCGCGCACATGCCCGGCCTGCAGGTGCTGCCGATCTACGGCGGCCAGAGCTACGGCCCGCAGCTGCACGCGCTCAAGCGCGGCGTGCAGGTCGTGGTGGGCACGCCCGGCCGCGTCATCGACCATCTGGAACGCGGCACGCTGGACCTCTCCGAGCTCAGCTATCTGGTGCTGGACGAAGCCGACGAAATGCTGCGCATGGGCTTCATCGACGACGTCGAGAAGGTGCTCGAAGCCACCCCGCCGGAGCGCCGCGTGGCACTGTTCTCGGCGACCATGCCGCCGCCGATCCGCAAGATCGCGCAGCGCCACCTGAAGGACCCGGTCGAGGTCACCATCAAGGCGGCCACCACCACCAATACCAATATCCGCCAGCGCTACTGGTTCGTCAGCGGCCTGCACAAGCTGGACGCGATGACGCGCATCCTCGAGGCCGAGCCGTTCGACGCGATGATCATCTTCGCGCGCACCAAGCAGGCCACCGAGGAACTGGCCGAGAAGCTGCAGGCGCGCGGTTTCGCCGCCGCCGCCATCAACGGCGACATCGCCCAGGCGCAGCGCGAGCGCGTGATCCAGCAGCTGAAGGAAGGCAAGCTCGACGTGCTCGTCGCCACCGACGTGGCCGCGCGCGGCCTGGACGTGGAGCGCATCAGCCACGTGCTGAACTACGACATCCCGTACGACACCGAAAGCTACGTGCACCGCGTCGGCCGCACCGGCCGCGCCGGGCGCAGCGGCGAGGCGATCCTGTTCGTCACGCCGCGCGAGAAGGGCATGCTGCGCGCGATCGAGCGCGCCACGCGCCAGCCGATCGAGGAAATGCGCCTGCCCACCGTCGAGGCGGTGAACGACGTGCGCATCGCCAAGTTCAAGCAGCGCATCAGCGACACGCTGGCGGTGGGCGAGCTGGGCATGTTCCAGCAGCTGATCGAGCAGTACGAGCAGGAGCACAACATCCCCGCGATCGAGATCGCCGCCGCGCTGGCGCGCATCGCCCAGGGCGACCAGCCGCTGCTGCTCAGCCCGCCGCCGAAGCGCGAGCAGGCGCCGCGCGAACAGGGCTTTCGCGAGCAGGCGCCGCGCGAGCAGCGTGAACACCGCGAGGACCGCCACGGCGGCGAGCGCGAGCGCGCACCGCGCCAGCAGCGCGAACGCGACGGCGCGCCGCGCGAATTCGGCACGCGCCCCGTGCGCGCGCACCAGACCGAGCAGGGCAAGCGCACCTACCGCGTGGAAGTCGGCCACGAGCACGGCGTGAAGCCGGGCAACATCATCGGCGCCATCGCCAACGAGGCGGGCCTGGAAAGCCAGCACATCGGCCGCCTCAGCATCCGCAGCGAATACAGCCTGATCGACCTGCCCGACGGCATGCCCAAGGAAGTGTTCGAGCACCTGAAGAAGGTGTGGGTGGCGCAGCAGCAGCTGCGCATCCGCGAATGGGACGGCGACGACAGCGGCGCGGGCGAGGCCCCGCCGCGCCGTGCCGGCGGCGGTGGCGGCTATCGTCCGGGCGGCTTCAAGGGCGGTCCCGGCGGCAAGCGCCCGGGCGGCGGCAAGCCGTTCAAGAAGCGCTGACTCTTCGGGCATTGCCCATCGTTTCGCATGGGCAACCTTGGTTGCCCATGATTTAGCTCGAACAGCCTTGGCTGCCCATCGTTTCACTTGAGCAACGCTTAGTCCGAATCGGCACGGCTACCGCCTGCCGACAGCGCCCATACTCTAGGACGGTCCCCCAGAGACCGTCCCCATGACCGCCCTCCCCAGCCTCTACATCTCCCACGGCTCGCCGATGACCGCCCTGCATCCGGGCCAGGTCGGCGAGCGCCTGGCCGAGCTGGCCCAGGCCATGCCGCGCCCGCGCGCCATCGTGATCGCCTCCGCCCACTGGCTGGCGCGCCAGCCTACCGTGGGGGGCGCGGCGCGGCCGGAAACCGTGCACGACTTCCATGGCTTCCCGCGCGAACTGTACGAACTGCGCTACCCCGCGCCGGGCGATCCGGCGCTGGCCGCGCGCGCGGTGGAGCTGCTGGACCGCGCCGGCCTGCCCTCCATGCTCGACCCGCGCGAGGGCCTGGACCACGGCGCCTGGGTGCCGCTGCGCCTGCTCTATCCGAAGGCCGATATCCCGGTGGTGCCGCTGTCGATCCAGCCGCAGCTGGGGCCGCGCCACCAGTACGAGGTCGGCCGCGCGCTGGCGCCGCTGCGCGAAGAAGGCGTGCTGGTGATCGGCTCCGGCAGCATCACCCACAACCTGCACGATTTCCGCGCCGGTTTCAGCGAAGACAACGAAGCGCCTTACGTGCGCCCGTTCATCGGCTGGATCGAAGAAAAGCTCGCCACCGGCGACGTCGACGCCCTGCTCGACTACCGCCGCCAGGCACCGTTCGCCGAACGCGCGCATCCCACCGACGAACACCTGCAGCCGCTGTTCCTGGCGCTCGGCGCCGCCGGTGCCGATGCCCGCGCCGAACGCATCGACGCGGGTATCGACCTGGGCTTCCTGGCGATGGATATCTACCGCTTCAGCGCACGATGATGGTGCCCACCATGTGCGGGTGGATCGAGCAGAAGTAGGCGTAGGTGCCGGGCTTGTCGAACACCGTCGCATAGGTCTCGTCGGTATCCATTGCCTTCGACGAGGCGAAGCGGTTGCCGGCGCTGACCACGATGTGCGGCTCGTCGTCGCGGTTGGTCCACACCACGCGCGTGCCCGCGCTCACCGTCAGCGCCTCCGGCACGAAGGCGAAATGCTTGATCTCGACCTTGGCCTGTGCCGGCTTGCCGGCGGCAGCCGCGGAACCCGCGCCCAGCGCCGCCACGCCCAATGCCAGGGCCCGCCACCATGCGCGCGCGCCGCTCATGCCAGCACCTCCTCGGTCACCGCCAGCGCCTGCTTGCCGCGCACGTGGCTCACCTCGCGCACGCCCAGGTATGTCTGCAGCGAGCCGGGCGCGATGTCTTTCAACGGCCCCGGTGCGTCGGCCTTGCCCGGCGCCGGTTGCGGATACGCGGTGGAGCGCGCGGTGTAGAAGGTGATCTTGCCTTCCACCTTCTGCTGGATCTGGTGGATGTGCCCGTTGAGCACGCTGACCGAACCGAAGCGGCGCAGGTAAGTCATGGCTTCGGCGCTGTCGTCGGTGCCCCAGCCCCATTGCGGATACACCGTCCACATCGGCATGTGCGCGAACACCACCACCGGCGTTTCCGCCGACAGCCCGGCCAGGTCTTGCTTCAGCCATGCCAGCTGGTCCGCGCCCAGCGAACCGAAGCCGCCGGCCTTGAGGTTCAGCACATTGATCAGCCCGACGAAATGCACACCGCGGTGGTCGAAGCTGTACCAGCCGCCGGACTGCTGGTGCTGGCCGAAGCGGCGGAAGAATTCCGCGCCGTTGTCGCCGATCACGTCGTGCTCGCCGGGCACGTAGAAGGTGTGCGGCGCCTTCGCTTCCTGCATCAGGCCGGACAGCGTGTCGAATTCCTCCGGCTTGGACAGGTGGGTGAGGTCGCCGGTATGCAGCAGGAAATCCGGCTTGGTCGAGCGTGCGTTGATCTTGGCCAGCGAGGCGCGCAGCGTGGCGGCCACGTCGGGGTTCGGTTCCTTGTGGAAGCCGATATGCGAATCGCTGATCTGCACGAAGCTGAAGCTGGCATCGGCCGCCTCGCCGCCGGCCAGGCCGTCCAGGGCATGCGCCTGCAGCACCCCGCCCTTCATCAGCCACAAGGTGCCGGCCCCGGCCCAGGCCATGCATTGCAGGAACTGGCGGCGGCCGTGCACCGCCTGGTCGTCTTGTTTGTCGTCGTGATCTTGCATGGTGCGCTCCGAATGGACGGCCGGCTGGCCTGGTGGCCGGCATCGACACGACCCCGGCGATTCGCAATACCGGCGGCACGGGCGGCCTATTCCCGCTTTTCCGCGACGGGAATAAAGTCGCGCGCAGCCAGGTATAAGCCCCCATGACCACCGATGCGCCCCTGCCGCCGCACCGCGCCGAAGCCGCCGCCAACGCGCGCTTCCAGGCCCTGGTGCTGCCGTACCTGGACGCCGCCTACAACCTCGCCCACTGGCTGACCCGCAACGACGCCGATGCGCAAGACGTGGTGCAGGAAGCGATGGTGCGGGCGCTGCGCTATTTCGGCAGCTTCCACGGCACCGATGCGCGGGTGTGGCTGCTGGCGATCGTGCGCAACACCTTCTACACGCTGCGCGCCAGGCACGCGCCGGAGCTGGCGCGCGATCCGCTGGACGACGACCACCATCCGCTGGTCGACCCCGGCCCGTCGCCGGAAAGCGTGGCCCTGCTGGCGGTGGACGTGGGCGCCCTGCAGGAAGCGCTGGCGCGCCTGCCGGAAACCTGGCGCGAGGTGCTGGTGCTGCGGGAGTTGGAAGAGTGTTCGTACAAGGAAATCGCCGCCATCACCGGCCACAAGATGGGCACGGTGATGTCGCGGCTGGCGCGGGCGCGCGAGAAACTGCGCGAAGAACTCACGCATCGACCGAAAGAGGGGCGCCGCCATGACCTGCGATGAGTCGCGCCTGCTGCTGCACGCTTATCTCGACGACGAACTGGACGCCGCGCAAAGCGTCGACATGGAACGCCACGTCGCCGCCTGCCCCGCCTGTGCAGCCGCGCAGCGCGAGCACGAGCGCCTGCGCAAGGCGCTGGCCCAGCCCGAGCTGTACCGCCGCGCGCCGGAGGCGCTGCGGCGCCAGTGGGAGGCGCCGCCCGCCGTTGCCGCCACGCCGCGCCGCCGCCGCCCGCTGGCCCTGGCTGCCGCGGCCGGCTTTGCCGGCGCCCTGCTGCTGTCGGCGCCGACCTGGCTGTGGCTGGCGCGGCCCGGTGCGGCGCCGGCCGCGCTGGTCGACGAGGCGATCTCCGGCCATCTGCGCTCGCTGCAGCCGCAGCACCTGATGGACGTGGTCTCCACCGACCAGCACACGGTCAAGCCCTGGTTCGAGGGCAAGCTGGATTTCGCGCCGCGGGTGAAGGAACTGGCCGGTGAAGGCTTCCCGCTGGCCGGCGGACGGCTGGATGCGATCGGCGGACGCAGCGTGGCGGCCCTGGTGTATCGCCGCCGCATGCACGCGATCAACCTGTACCAGTGGCCGGCGGACGGCGCGGATACGCCGCAGTCGATCGCGCAGCGGCACGGCTATACGGTGATCGACTGGCGCCAGGGCGGCATGCGCTTCCTGGCGGTGTCGGACCTCAACGAAGGTGAGCTGAAGCAATTCGCGCTGGCGTTCGATAACACGGCGCATTGAATCGTCAGTGCACCGCGCCGGCTCAGGCCGTCCGCGGCTCCGCCCAGTCCGCCAGCGTCAGCGGCGCCAGCCCATACGCCGCCCGTGCCTTGTCGCACTGCGCGCTGGGCGTGCCGAACTCCCAAGCCGGAATCACCTCCCGGCACACCGACGGCCGCTGCGTGTAGATACCGCAATGCACCGCTTCGCCCACCGCGCCCTGCAGCGCCACGCAATGCGGCTGGCGCGCCTGGGTGCCGCGCATGGCCAGGCGGTGCGGGTCGATCTGCTCGGTCAGTTCGGACGGCACCGCGCCGCCCATGAAGGACTCGGCCTCGGACCAGTGGAAAGCCACGCGGAAGTGGGCACAGCAGGCGCCGCAGCGCTGGCACGGATGGCTCATCGCGGTTGACCGAAGCGCACCCCCTGGCGCGCGGCGGCGGGATTGTGCACGGGCCTGCTGGCCCGGGGGAATATGACGTAGGTTGGGGTGAGCGCCAGCGAACCCCAACGCTGCGATCGCCTGCGGGGTCTGTTGGGGTTCGCCTTCGGCTCACCCCAACCTACGGCTCGCTCCCAGCCCTCAGGGCTCGCCGGCGAAGGTGTTGCAGGCGCCGACCTTGCCGCTCTCGAAACCGGTGCGGAACCACTTCACGCGCTGGGCCGAGGTGCCGTGGGTGAAGGAGTCCGGCACCACGCGGCCGCGCGCCTGCTGCTGCAGGGCGTCGTCGCCGATCTTGCTGGCCGCGTTGAGCGCCGATTCGATATCGCCCGCCTGCAGCCAGTGCAGGCGTTCCTGGCTGTGATACGCCCACACGCCGGCGAAGCAGTCGGCCTGCAGTTCCTGGCGCACCGACAGGCCGTCCGCGCCTTCCATGCGCGCGCCCTGCCGGCGCGCCTGCTCGGCGCGGTCGAACACGCCCAGCAGGTTCTGCACGTGGTGGCCGACTTCGTGCGCGATCACATAGGCGCGGGCGAAGTCGCCGGCGGCGTGGAAGCGGTCCTGCAGTTCCTGGAAGAAGGCCAGGTCCAGGTACACCTTCTGGTCGCCGGGGCAGTAGAACGGGCCCACCGCGGTGGATGCCGCGCCGCAGGCGGTGTTCACGCCGCCGTTGAACAGCACCAGCCGCGGCTGCTTGTACTGCTTGCCGTTGGCGGCGAAGATGTCGCCCCAGGTCTTCTCGGTGGAACCGAGGATCGCGCTGACGAAGTCCTTCTGCTGCGGATCCACCTGCGCCGGCTGCCCGCTGGGCGCGGCGACCTGGCCGCCGCCCTGGTCCACCTGGCTGAGCAGGGCGGTGGGGTCCTTGAAGAACACCATGCCGAGGATGGCCAGGATCACGATGCCGCCTATACCCAAGCCACGCCCGCCGCCGAAGCGCGGGCCGCCGCCGCTGTCGACGTCGACGTTCTGACTGCGTTCGCCTTTCTGCCAATCCATGTGAGTGCCTTGTCTGCCGTGGGCTCGCCGCGGACGATAACCCCATGGGCGCGCCCACGCCACGTAGGTTGGGGTGATAACCCCAACAACCGGTGCGGTCAGCGGTGATGTGATGTTGGGGTTCGCTATGCTCACCCCAACCTGCGCCGAGCCTTTTCGAGGAATCCATGTTCCAGCACCTCCCTGCCGTGGTCGTCCTGCTTACCGTGCTGCTCCAGTGCGGCACCGCCTACGCCGTGGGCCGCGCCCGCGCGCTGTACGGCGTGAAGGCGCCCGCCACCAGCGGGCATCCGCTGTTCGAGCGCGCCTTCCGCGTGCAGATGAATACGCTGGAATCGACCCTGATGTTCCTGCCCGCGCTGTGGCTGGCCGCCACCTACGGCGCGCCGCTGTGGAGCGGCATCGCCGGGCTGGTGTGGGTGCTCGGGCGCGTGTGGTATGCGGTGGGTTATCTGCGCGACCCGGCCAGGCGCGAAGGCGGCTTCATCGTGGCGGCGGTCGGCCTGCTGGCCGTGCTGGGAATGGGCGCGATCGGCCTGGGCAAGGCGCTGCTGCTGGGCTGAGCCTCAGTCCGCAGGCGTCACGCGCAACCGCTCGATGCGCGCGCCGTCCATCGCCACCACGTCGAAACGCAGCCCCTCGCTGTCCAGGCTGTCGCCTTCGCGCGGCAGCCGGCCCAGCTGCTGCAGCACGTAGCCGGCCAGGGTGGAGAAGCTGCCGTCGCCGCTCAGCGTGCGGTCCAGCAGATGCTCGGCGCGGCGCAGGTCCAGGCTGCCGTCCAGCAGCCAGGCGCCGCTGGTTTCCTGCATGGCGGAAGGGTCGCCGCTGTCCCCGCCGGGGAATTCGCCGGCGATGGTTTCCAGCACGTCGGTGGGCGTGACCAGGCCGAGCACGCTGCCGTATTCGTCCACCACCAGGGCCACCTGCAGCGGCGAGTGGCGGAAGGCGTCGATCAGGCGCAGCACGCTGAGCGACTCCAGCACCGTGAGCGGCTTGCGCACCACCTGTTCGGCCTCGATGCGGCCATGTTCCAGCAGGCTTGCCAGCAGGTCGCGCGCGGAGGCCACGCCGACCAGCTGGTCGAGGTCGTCGCCCGCCACCGGCAGCCACGCATGCGAGGACGCGGTCAGTTCCGCGCGCAGCGTCTCGGCGCTTTCGCGCGGATCGACCCAGTTGATCTCGGTGCGCGGGGTCATGATCGAGCGCACCGGACGGTGCGCCAGGTCGAGCACGCCGCGCACCATCGCCAGCTCGTCCTTGCCGAACACGCCCATGCCCGCGTCGGCGGCCGCATCGGCGGCCTTGGGCACGTCTTCCTCTTCCTCGCCGCCGGCGCCGAGCAGGCGCAGCACCGCGCGCGCGGTGCGGTCGCGCAGCTTGCGCGGGCTGCTGAACAGCGCGCGCCGGCGGTTGCGCCGCATGGTCTGGTTGAACACCTCGATCATGATCGAGAAGCCGATCGCGGCGTACAGATAGCCCTTCGGAATGTGGAAGCCCAAGCCTTCCGCGACCAGGCTGAAGCCGATCATCAGCAGGAAGGACAGGCACAGGATCACCACCGTCGGCCGCGCGTTGACGAAGGCGGTGAGCGGCTTGCTGGCGCTGATCATCAGGATCATCGCCACGATCACCGCGATCATCATCACCGACAGCTGGTCGACCATGCCGACCGCGGTAATCACCGAGTCCAGCGAGAACACCGCGTCCAGCACCACGATCTGCGTCACCACCAGCCAGAAGCGGGCATGCGCGCGGTTGCCGCCTTCGTGGCCTTCGCCGCCCTCGAGGCGCTCGTGCAATTCCAGCGTGGCCTTGAACAGCAGGAACAGGCCGCCGACCAGCAGGATGATGTCGCGCCACGACAGCGTGAAGCTCTGCCAGGAGACGATCGGCTCGGTCAGCTTGACCAGCCAGGACATCGCGCCCAGCAGCACCAGCCGCATCGCCAGCGCCAGGCCCAGGCCCATCAGGCGCGCCCGGTCGCGCTGCTGCGGCGGCAGCTTGTCGGCCAGGATCGCGATGAACACGAGGTTGTCGATACCCAGCACGATCTCCAGCACCACCAGGGTGAGGAGACCGGCCCAGGCAGTGGGGTCGGCCAGCCAATCGAATGCGAACATGGGTCGGCGCCTGGACGCCTGCTTCCTCCGTATGAACCTCGCCACTATACAGGCCGTATCCGCAGCGACCATGACGAAGGGCAGGATTGCGCGGCCGCGGCGGCGGCGATTAGCGTGGGCGCGTCGGCAACGGTCAGGGAGATGGGGAAGGGCCAGGCCTGGACTTCGGGCTTGCAGCCACGCCACCCGCACAGGATGAACCCGATGGAAGCTCCCCGCCTCGACTCCGCCTTCACGCCCGCCGCAACGCCGGCCGCGCCCAGCCTGTGGGCCGCGCTGGGCCTGATCGCGCTGTACTTCCTGCTGCAATACCTGGTGGGCGCGGTGGTGGGGCTGCTGGTCGGGCTGACTGTCGGCCTGCTGCACGGCTTCCGCCATGGCGAGGCGCTGGCGCAAATCCAGCAGTGGCTGGTGCAGCCGGACGTCAACGCGCTGATGGTGATCCTCACCCTGCTGATCACCGCCAGCGTGACCCTGCTGCTGGCGCGCCGCCGCTGGCCCGCGCTATGGCCGCTGCCGGCGCCGCCCGGCTTCGGCTTCGCCGCGCCCGCGCAGCCCGGCTACTACGCGCTGGCCTTCGCGCTCGGCCTGATGCTGCCGTTTCTCGGCGGCCTGCTCACGCAGTGGTTCGCGCAGGGCCACGAAGTGAGCCAGGACATCAAGCAGCTCGGTGCCGCCGCCTCGCCCCTGCTGCGCTTTCCGCTGGCCCTGCTGGTGGTGACGGTGGGTCCGCTGGTGGAAGAACTGCTGTTCCGCGGCGTGCTGTTTTCGTCAGCGCTGCGCTACGCGCCGCCGGGCGTGGCGATGTTCATCACCGCCGCGCTGTTCGCCTGCGTGCACCTGCCGGACCTCGGCTTCCTCTGGTACGCCCTGCCCAACCTGCTGGTGCTCGGCATGGTGCTGGCGTGGCTGCGGCTGGCCTCGGGTTCGGTGTGGCCGGCGGTGCTGGCGCATGGCGTCAACAATGCGCTGGCGGTGGTGTCGTGGTTCCTGGTGACCGGGTCGTAAATCGTAGGTTGGGGTGAGCCGCAGGCGAACCCCAACCTGCGCCGCTACGCCACGCCGAAACGCCGCAGCAGGCGCGCGGTTTCGAACACCGGCAGGCCCATCACGCCGGTGTAGCTGCCTTCCAGATGTTCGATCAGCGTGGCGCCCAGGCCCTGGATCGCATACGCGCCGGCGCGGCCGAACGGTTCGCCGCTGGCGACGTAGGCGGCGATGTCTTCGTCGCTGAGCGCGGCGAAGCGCACGCGGGAAATGCTGGTGGCGCTTTCCGCGCGTTCGCCCTGCACGGCCCACACCACCGAGATGGTTTCGTGCGTGCGGCCGGACAGGCGGCGCAGCATGGCGCCGGCGTCGGCGGCGTCGGCGGGCTTGCCGAAGACTTCGTCGTCGAGCACCACTTCGGTGTCCGCGCTCAGTACCAGCGCATCCTGCGGCAGCCCCGCGCGGCCCGCCTGCGCCTTGTCGCGCGCGACGCGGCTGACGTAGTCCAGCGGCGATTCGCCGGGGGCGCGGCGTTCCGGCACGTCCACATCCACCGGCGTGAAGGCCACGCCGATCTGCTCCAGCAACTGGCGGCGGCGTGGCGATTGCGAAGCGAGATAGAGCATCGAGTTTCCTTACAGTCAGGGTGACAAACCCCCAAGTTGGAATCCTTCTCCCCCCGGGAGAAGGTGGCGGCAGCCGGATGAGGGTTCGGCCGGAGCGATGCACCTCACTCTTGCGCTTCGCCCGTACCCTCACCCCAACCCCTCTCCCGAAGGGAGAGGGGCTCACGTCGCCGCTAGAACGTGAGGTTGTACTCACGAAAGCCGGTCTCCAGCTCCCAGCCCATCGATTCGTACAAGCGCTGCGCCGCCACATTGTCGTTGGCGGTGGACAGCGACATGCCGGACACGCCCATCGCGCGCGCATGCGCGGTGGCCGCGTGCAGCAGCGCGGCGGCCACGCCGAAGCGGCGCCTGGCGGGCGTGACGAACAGATCGTTGAGCAGATAGCGGCGCGTGGCGCGCACCGAGGAAAACAGCGGATAGAGCTGGGTAAAGCCCACGCCCTCGCCGTCCGCTTCATTCAAGGCCAGCAGGATCACCGACTCCGCATGCTGGAAACGCTCGGCCAGGAAGCGGCGCGACAGCGCGGGATCGGCCGGCTGCGCATAGAACTGGCGATACGCGTCGAACAGCGGCGCGACAACGTCGAGATCATGGATGGTGGCCTGCCGCACGATGATGGACATGGAATGACCCGCCGCGGGAAAAGTGCGGCGAGCATAGCAAGGCCGCACGCTCGAACAGCACGGTCAGGCGCGGTGGTAGGGATGCCCAGCCAGCAAGGTGGTGGCGCGATACAGCTGCTCCGCCAGCACCAGCCGCACCAGCATGTGCGGCAAGGTGAGCGGACCGAGCGACCAGCTCTGGTCCGCACGCGCCAGCACCTCCGGCGCATGGCCGTCCGGCCCGCCGATCAGGAACGCGAGATCGCGGCCGGACATGCGCCACTTCGCCAGCTGGGCGGCGAGTTCCTCGCTGGACCAGGTCTTGCCGCGCCCGTCCAGCGCAATCACGTGGATGTCGCGCGGCAGCGCCGCGAGGATGGCGGCGCCTTCGTCCTGGATCGCGCGCGCGTCGTCGCGCCCCTTGCCGCGCACACCGGGCTTGAGCTCGACCAGCTCCAGCGGCAGCTCGTGCGAAAGGCGCTTGCGGTATTCGGCGAAGCCCTCGGCGACCCAGGCGGGCATGCGTTCGCCGACGGCGATCAGGCGGGCGCGCATAAGCGGAAGACCATCGGGAAAAAAGAGGTGACGAAGCTATGGCGCGCACCGTCGCCGGTGCCGCGCGGAGCCAACCTGGCGCGGGCGCTCAGCCCGCGCCGACGGCCTGGCTGTCCTGCTCGCGGTCGCCCACGGTCCACAGCCGCTCGAGGCCGTAGAACTCGCGGATGCGCGGCAGCATCACGTGGACGATCACGTCGCCCAGGTCCACCAGGACCCATTCGGCTTCCTGCTCGCCTTCCACGCCGATCGGCATCACGCCCGCCTTCTTGGCGAACTTGACCACTTCGTCGGCAATGGATTTGACGTGGCGCGCGGAAGTGCCGGAGGCGATGACCAGCAGGTCGGCGATGGAGGTTTTGCCGCGGACGTCGATTTCGCGGATGTCCTTGGCTTTCAGTTCTTCAAGCGCGTCGATGACGTGCTTGCGGAGGGTGGCGGTGTCGGCCGCCTTGTTGCGCTGGGAAGTCTGACTCAAGTGGGCGTGCCCTCGATGCGGATCGGCGCGCCCCACGCATTGGGCGGAGGCGCGGGCGCAGTATACCGCTCCGCCCGGGAAGCCGCGTCAAGCCTGGGGTTTGCCCTAGTCGAAGGCACGCCGCGCCTGGGCGTACTCGTCCATCAGCACGGCGACCAGTTCCGCGGCCGGCATGGCGCGCGACAGCCCGGCACCCTGCCCGCACCATTCGTTGGTGAGGTCGGCGCGCCCCGCGGCGACCGCCGCCTTGCGCAGCGGCGAGGTCAGCGCGTTGGTCACCGGATAAGCCGGCAGGCCGGCCGCGATGCCTGCCATGGCCTTTACGTACGTGTTGCGCAGACCGCGCGCGGCGCGGCCGGAAAAGGTGGTGACGGTGGTGACCTCGTGCTCGGCCGAGGCCGGCAGGTCGCGCTTCCAGCCCTCCGCCGCGCCGCATTCCGGGCAGGCCAGGAAGGCGGTGCCGAGCTGGCTGGCGGCGGCACCCAGCACTTCGGCGGCGAGCATGCCGCGCCCGTCCATGATGCCGCCCGCGGCGATCAGCGGGATCTTCACCGCGCGCCGGGTCAGCGGCAGCAGGGCGAACAGGCCGATCATGCCGTCCTGCGCGTCGTGCAGGAACGTGCCGCGATGGCCGCCGGCTTCCGCGCTCTGCAGGCTCACCGCGTCGGCGCCGCGTTCTTCCCAGGCGCGCGCCTCGTCCACCGTGGTGGCGGTGCCCACCACCACGATGCCGAGCTGCTTGAGTTGGCGCACCTGCGCCACGCTGAGCAGGTCGAAGGCGAAGCTGGCCACCGCGGGGCGCGCCTCGCACAGCGCGGCGAACTGGTCGTGGAAGGACGGCGCCCAGCGCGCGGGAATCGCGGTGCGCACAGCCAGGCCTTCGCGCTCCATCAAGGCGTCGAGCGCGCGGCGCGCATGATCGACCGCCGCCATGTCCACCTCGAAGCTTTCCGGCAACACGAACAGGTTGAGCCCGAACGGCTTGTCGCTGAGCGTGCGCACTTCGTCAGCCTGGTCGAGGATGGCCTGCGGTTCCAGATAACCCGCGCCCAGCGAACCCAGCGCGCCCGCATTGGACACCGCGGCGGCCAGGGCCGGCGTGGTGGAGCCGGACATCGGCGCCTGGATCAGCGGATGCTCGATGCCGAGCCGCGCGACGAAGGAGGGAGCCATGGCGTTTCTCCGCAAAGCGAAACCCGCGTATTACACCATGGAAAACACGACGGCCCCCGCTGTTGCCAGCGGAGGCCGTGGTTGAAGACGCTGCGGTTCGATCAGTGCGAACGATTTATCAATGCGAGCTGCTGGCCGCAGCCGGCTCGGCCGCTTTTTTATGGCCTTTCTTGTGATGCGGCTTGGCCGCGGCGTCGGACTTCATCGAATCGCCGGAGCTCATCGAGTCGTTGGACTTCATGTCGTTGGACTTCATGGAGTCTTTCTTCATATGCGTGTCGGACTTCATCGCCGAGGACGAAGACGACGCGGGGGTGGTTTCCTGCGCGCTGGCCTGGCCGATGCCGACAGCGAGTGCGAGAGAAAGACCGAGGACGGCGTAACGGGAAACTTTCATGGATGCGTACTCCTTAAGTCGGTGAATGTCGTGCGGCGCAAACCGCGCTTCCCCAAAACTTTTGAAGATGTCGCTCAACTCAACTGCTGTCGAAAGAGCCGGGGCGGCCCCCTCCCGGGCCGCCCCGGCGGTACCGCTGCCGGCATCGACCGGCGGCGGGCTCGCTGCGTCTACTGGCGGGTCGGTGCACAACGGCCCCGCGCGAGACGCCGCGGCAGCGCCCCCTCCAGCGCCGCCGACGCGGGCTAGCCTAGCTCGACGGCTCACACGAGCTTCGCGAAAAAAAACCGCGCTGTTCAGCGTCAATACCGTCTCGCGGCGTGTCTGCGCACGGCGTGTTGCGATGCGCAGAGCGGGGCTCGATCCGGGGCAAAGCAACATGGCCGCGACAGTCACCGGCGCGAACACCGCTGCGATGGGCTTTCGCGTTCTGCTCGCCCCGATGCGGCGGAACGGCGGCCGAACGCCTGGCGCATTCAGCGTTGCGACGCACCAGAGAAACGAAAGTTTCTGCGTCTTTCGCGAACCTGACGATCCGCGTGAAGAAAAACTCAGCGCGAACGCAGCAGGCGTCCGCCCATCGCCGCATTGACGGCGATCACCGCCACCACGGCCAGCGCATGGGTGAGCAGATCCGAGGCCGCCGCGTCGAACTCGTGGCAGATCTCCAGCAGGCTGGCGGAGGCCGCCGCGCTGGCCAGCCCGATCAGTACGGCGGTGAGCACCGGCCGCAGCGGGCAGGCGCGGCGCAGCAGCCAGATCAGCAGCGCCGACAGCGGCACCGAGAAGGCGATGATGAATTGCAGGCAGCCGATCGGCTGGTGCGGCCCGGCCACCACGGTGCCCGGCGCGATCCAGTCGCGCAGGCAGCCCAGTCCGCTGGCCCCCACCCACAGCAGCGCCGGCGCCACCGGCAGCCAGGCCCAGCGCGCGCTGCGCCCCGGCACGCCGAGCGCGAACGCGGCCCAGGCGGCGGTGGCCGCGGTGAGCACCGCGCCGACGCCGGCCCAGGCCAGATCCGGCGCGCCCGCCCAGCGGCGCAGCATGCCGCCGCTGCCGTAGTGCACGAACAGCACCGCCGCGATGGCCGCCACTACCAGCAGCCACCCGGCCGCGCGCCGCCACGGCGGCGGCAGGCGGCGCACCGGCACCAGCTCGGCGCCGAGCGCGTCGATCAGGCGATGGTGGTTGCTCGGTTCGGACATGGCGCTCAGGAGTCTCCGTGGAAGCGGTTGCGCAGCGCCTTCAGCGCGCGATGCAGGTTGACCTTCAGCGCGCCGGCGTTGCGGCCGGTGTGCTCGGCCGCCTCGGCCAGCGAGCGTTCGCGCAGGGCCAGCTGTTCCACCGCCTCGCGCTGGCCCGGCGGCAAGGTGGCGATGGCCGCGCGCAGGCGCCGTGCCTCCTGCTCGCGTTCGGTGTCGCGCGCGGCGTCGGCGTGGTCGGTCTGCATGTCGAGCACCTGCTCGTCGTGCAGCTCGCGGCGGTCGCGGCGGCCGTGGCTGCGCAGCGCATCGATGGCGCGGCGCGAGGCGATGGCGGTGATCCACGCGTCGTACGAACGCGACGGATCGTAGGTGTGGCGCACCCGGTGCACGGTGAGCAGGGTTTCCTGCACCACGTCGTCGATGTTGTCGGTGGCCACGCCCTGCCGCCGCGCGGCGGCGCGGATCAGCGGCAGCGAATCGGCCAGCACGCGCTCGTAGGCGCGGCGGTCGCCGGCCTGCGCGGCCGCCATCCACGCGGCGCGGCGCTGGTCGGCTTCCTGCTGGGCGCTGGCGGGGGTAGCGGACAAGGCGGCGCGTGGATCCGGACGGCGGAATACGCCATCTAGACCCAAGGCGCCGTCCGCGGTCAAGCTCGCATGCATGGCCGGCTCGCGGCTGGGGGTTCGGCCGTTATTCGCGCGAAGCCTGCGCAGGGTTACCCGCAGTGAAAAATCTCCCTGCGAGGTAACTCCCCCGCGTTCCATTCCGAATAGCCCATCAACCTGCTTGCGGACTTCCTTCCATGCTCGTGCTCATCCTGGCCTATCTCGGCGGCGTGCTGACCATCCTCAGCCCGTGCATCCTGCCGGTGCTGCCCTTCGTGTTCGCCCGCGCCGACCGGCCGTTCCTGCGCAACGGCCTGCCGATGCTGCTGGGCATGGCGCTGACCTTCGCCCTGGTCGCCACGCTGGCCGCGGTCGGCGGCGGCTGGGCGGTGCGCGCCAACCAGTACGGGCGCTGGGTGGCCCTGGTGGTGCTGGCGGTGCTGGGCCTCACCTTGCTGTCGCCGCGCGTGGCCGAATGGATCGCGCGCCCGTTCGTGGCGCTGGGCAATCGCCTGACGCAGCGCGCGGACCGCGACGAAGGCTCGGCGCTGTCCGCCGCCGGCCTGGGCGTCGCCACCGGCCTGCTGTGGGCGCCGTGCGCCGGTCCGATCCTGGGCCTGCTGCTCACCGGCGCCGCGCTCAACGGCGCCAGCGTACAGACCACCCTGCTGCTGCTCACCTATTCGGCCGGCGCGGCCACGTCGCTGGCGCTGGCGCTGCTGGTCGGCGGCAAGGTGTTCGCGCTGATGAAGCGCTCGCTCGGCGCCGGCGAATGGGTGCGGCGCGTGCTCGGCGTGCTGGTGCTGGCCGGCGTGGCGGCGATCGGGCTGGGGCTGGATACCGGCGTGCTTACCCGCGTGTCGCTGGCGAGCACCGGCGGCATCGAGCAGAAGCTGGTCGACGCCGTGACGCCGCCGCCCGCGCCGCAGCCGGAACGCAAGGCCGGCGAAGCGCTGCCGGTGGAAGGCGAACTGCCTTCGCTGGCCGGCGCCACCGCCTGGATCAACAGCGCGCCGCTCACCACGGCCTCGCTGCGCGGCAAGGTGGTGCTGGTGGATTTCTGGACCTACTCCTGCATCAACTGCATCCGCGCCCTGCCCTACGTGCGCGCCTGGGCCGACAAGTACAAGGACCACGGCCTGGTGATACTCGGCGTGCACGCGCCGGAGTTCGCCTTCGAGAAAGACCTGGGCAATGTGCAGCGCGCGGTGAAGGACCTGGGCGTGGATTATCCGGTCGCGCTGGATAACGACTACGCGATCTGGCAGGGCTTCAACAACCGCTACTGGCCCGCGCATTACTTCATCGACACGCAGGGCCGTATCCGCCACCACCATTTCGGCGAAGGCGGCTATGCGCAGAGCGAGGACGTGATCCGCCAGCTGCTTACCGAAGCGGGCCAGAAAGACTTGCCCACCGGCTATGTGCAGCCCGATGCCAAGGGCGCCGAAGCCGCCGATTCGAAAGCCGCCGACCGCTCGCCGGAAACCTACGTGGGCTATGCGCGCGCGCAGAACTTCGTCGGCGGCCCGCTGATCCGCAACAACCGCGAGACCTACCGCGTGCCCGCCACGCTGCGCGCCAATCAATGGTCGTTCGGCGGCGACTGGACCGTAGCCTCCGAAGACGCGCAGCTCGCCGCGGCCGGCGGCCGCATCGTCTACCGCTTCCGCGGCCGCGACCTGCACCTGGTGCTGGGCCCCGGCGCCGACGGCAAGCCCGTGCGCTTCCGCGTGCGCATCGACGGCCAGGCCCCCGGCGCCGACCACGGCATGGACACCGACGCCGGCGGCAACGGCACCGTCACCACGCAGCGCCTGTACCAGCTGGTGCGCCAGGCACAAGGCACCGGCGAGCGCCAGTTCGAGATCGAGTTCCTCGATCCGAACGTACGCGCCTACGCCTTCACTTTCGGTTGATCGCTTCGATCCCCCCGTCGAGGTTCCCCATGAGCACCCGCACGATCCGCCAACTGCAAAACGACCAGCGCCGCTCCTTCCTCCGCCTCCTGGCGCTCGGCGGCGGCGCCGCCGCCCTCGGCACCCTGCTCTGGCCCCGCGGCCCCTCTCCGATCGCCACCGCCTCCGCCGCGCCCACCGCCACCGGCAAAGACCTCCTGCTCGAATGCTTCGCCGACACCGACGGCCGCCACCTCGGCCCCTGCCACGTGCAGAAGCTGGTGCTCACCGACACGCAATGGCGCCAACGCCTCTCCGCCGACGCCTTCGACGTGATGCGCCGCGAAGCCACCGAACGTCCCTTCAGCGGCCAATACTGGAACCTGCACGCCAAGGGCCTGTTCCGCTGCCCCGGCTGCGACACGGCATTGTTCGACGCCTCCACCAAGTTCGACTCCGGCACCGGCTGGCCAAGCTTCTGGCAACCGATCGCCAAGGCGAACATCATCGAGAGCAACGACTACAGCCTCGGCATGGTACGCACCAAGGTGAATTGCGCCGGATGCGATAGCCATCTCGGCCATGTGTTTACAGATGGGCCGCGCCCAACCGGCCTTCGTTACTGCATGAATTCGGTGGCGCTGAGGTTTGTGCCGCGCGGTGCCTGAGGTTATTCGAGCGTCTCGCTCCGCCCGGCCCCTCACCCTGCCCTCTCCCCGGAGGGGAGAGGGGTGAAGTCGTGAGGTATGCAGGAACGAAGAGCAAAAGCTGGCCGCGGTTCTTGAACGTCCTCTCGGCGACGGCACGTTGAAGAGCGCGTCACGTAAACGCACTCCGGCTCGTGTCGACTCTGGTTAATCCGGTTACCGCGGCCGCCACTGCTCGTTCTAGTCGCGTCGCGAGCCTTGGCTCTCAGGCCATTTCTTTTGGGTTACTTTTTCTTTGGGCCAGCAAAGAAAAAGTGACTCGGGCGCCGGCAGGCGCACGAAATGCCCGCTGCATAAGCGGCCCATTCGCGATCACGCGAAAACCAGGCGATACCGTTACTGGATCCCGGCCTACGCCGGGATGACGAGCAGGAGGGGCCTACGCCGGGATGACGATCAAGCGCGATACGGCGCCAACAACGCCGGATCCTCGAACAGCCCACAGGGCAACAAATAACGCGGATCCCGCCCCCCCGCCAACAACTCCCGAATCCGAGTCGCAGAAATCTCAATCGGCGTCACCGCCAACTCAATCACCCGCCCCGCAGGCCGCACATGCAACTCAGAAACGTCGTCGGTACGACGCCCCCCCATCTCCGCCCACAACGCATGCGGCAACTCCGGCTCAACACCCGGCCGACTCAACACCCCAAGATGCGCCACATCGAACAGTTCGCGCCAGCGATGCCACCCAGGCAACCCCGCAAACGCGTCAACGCCCAGTAACAACACCAGCGGCCGCGCGCCAACCTCAGCGCGCAACTCACACAACGTGTCATAGGTATAAGACGGCCCATCGCGCCGCAACTCGCGCGCATCCACCGCCAGGCGATCCTGCCCCCGCAACGCGGCATCCAGCATCGCCACCCGCTGCTCCGCACTCGCCAACGGCGCTGCCTTATGCGGCGGCACATTCGCCGGCATCAGCCGCACCTCGGCATCGAGCAGCTCCGCAGCCTCCCAGGCCACGCTCAGATGCCCCAGATGTACCGGATCGAAAGTGCCGCCGAACAGCGCCAGGGGCTTCATGCGAGCGCGCTGGCAGCCCGCGGCTCGGCGATCGCGGCGATCAGGCGCTCGGCCTCCAGCCAGGCATCGCCCGCCTCGCGCCCCTTGGCGATGCGGTCGATCCGCGCCGCCCTTGCCAGGCACTGCAGCCAATGCTCGCGCGGCGCGCGCCGCAGCGCCTTGCGGAACAGCTGCTCGCGCGCCGGCCACAGCCGCTCCGCACGCGCCTGCGCGGCGAAATCGCGTGCATTGGCCAGGCGCAGCGCCAGCTGCAATTGATTCACCAGCCAGCCCATCAGCGCGATCAGCTCGTCGCCTTCGGCGCGCAGGCCGGCCAGGATGTGCAGCGCGCGCCCGCCGTCGCCGGCGAACGCCGCATCGGTGAGCTTGAACGCGTCGTAGCGCGCGCTGTCGGCCACCAGATGCTCCATCTCGGTGGCATCGATGCGCGCACCGCCGCCCTCGCCGCGCAGCACGGCGAGCTTGTCGATCTCCTGCGCGGCGGCCAGCAGGTTGCCTTCCACGCGCTCGGCCAGCAGCGCGGCAGCGTCGGGCGTGGCGCTGAGGCCGCGCGAGGACAGCCGCGCGCCGACCCAGGCCGCCCATTCGTGCGGCTTGGGCGCGTTGAACACCACCAGCGCACCGGCGGCGTCCAGGTTCCTGGTCCAGGCGCCTTCGTGCTTGCTGCTCCACTCGGTGGCGGTAATCAGCAGGGTCACATCCGGCGGCGGCTTGGCGCAGAACTCGTTGATGGCCTTGGCGCCCTCGGTGCCGGGACGGCCGGTGGGCAGGCGCAGGTCGAGCAGGCGGCGGGTGGCGAACAGCGACATGCCGGCGGCGGAACGTGCGAGGTCGTCCCAGTCGAAATGATTACCGACGTCGAGCACTTCGCGCTCGGCATAGCCCAGGCGGCGCGCCTGCGCGCGCAGCGCGTCGGCGGCTTCCAGTACCAGCAGCTCCTCGCCCGCCAGCAGGTACACCGGCCGCAGGCTGTCGCCCGCCAGCGCCTTCTGCCACTGGGCGGCATTCAGCGGCATCGGATTACGGCGCGGACGAGGCGGACGCCGGCGCGACCGTGCCGCCGCCGTGCTTCTGCAGCGCCTGCAGGCGGAACAGGATGGCCTGCACCATGTCGTCGTTGAGGCTGCGCTGGATCTCTTCCACCTGCGCCGTGGTGCCCACGGTATTGGTGGCGTCGTAGCTGAATTCGCGCGACATGCTGATGTTCTGCGCCGGCAGCAGCACCTGGCCGGTACCGTCGTTCAACTGGAACTGCACCTGGTAGCGCACGGCGTATTCGGTGACGCGCGCATAGCCGCTGACGGTCAGCGTCTCGGTGCTGAAGGTGGCCAACGGCACGCGCAGTTCGGCGATGCCGGCGCCCGGCTTGTCTTCCACCGTGGCGCCGGAGGCCTCCAGCGCACGGGCCAGGTCGCGCTGCAGGTCGAGGCCGCCGTTCACCGTCAGGTGCACGCGCTGCATCGCGGACGGCAGCGCGGCGCTCTGGCGGAGATGAAAGCCGCACGCCGACAGCGCGAGGGCGGACACCAGCAACAGCGAGGCTTTCAAGATGCGGCTCATGGATTTCATCCTGCGACGATGTTGACGATCTTGCCCGGGACCACGATGACCTTGCGCACGCTCTGGCCTTCCATGAACGCGAGCACGTTCGGATGCGCCAGGGCCAGCTTTTCCGCTTCTTCCTTCGAGGCGCCGGCGGCGACCTCGATGGTACCGCGCAACTTGCCGTTGACCTGCACCGCCAGGGTGAGCGAATCGCGCACCAGCGCGGCTTCGTCCGCCTTCGGCCAGGGCTGGTCTTCCAGCACCTCGGCCGGGTGGCCCAGCACCTGCCACAGCGCGTGGCTGACGTGCGGCACCACCGGGTTGAGCAGCAGCACCATCGCTTCCAGCGCCTCGTGGCGCACGGCGCGGCCCTGCTCGCTCTGGTCGTCGAACTTGCCCAGCGCGTTCAGCAGCTCCATCAGCGCGGCGATGGCGGTGTTGAAGGAGTGGCGGCGGCCGACATCGTCGCCCACCTTCTGGATGGTCTCGTGCAGCTGGCGGCGCAGCGCCTTCTGGCCGGCGTCCAGCGCGGCCGGGTCGACCACGGCGTGGTCGGGGCCGGCGGCATGCGTGGCCACTTCGCGCCAGAAGCGGCGCAGGAAGCGCGCCATGCCTTCCACGCCGGCCTCGCTCCATTCCAGCGACTGCTCCGGCGGCGCGGCGAACATGGAGAACAGGCGCACCGTGTCGGCGCCGAACTTCTCCACCATCGCCTGCGGGTCGATGCCGTTGTTCTTGGACTTGGACATCTTCTCGGTGCCGCCGATGCTCACCGGCTGCCCGTCGCTCTTCAGCACCGCGCCGATCACGCGCGCCTTTTCGTCGCGCTGGATTTCCACGTCGGCGGGATTGATCCAGTCCTTCGAGCCGTCGGCGTTGTCGCGGTAGAAGGTCTCGGCGATCACCATGCCCTGGCACAGCAGGTTGGTGGCCGGTTCGTCGGTGCGCACCAGGCCCGCGTCGCGCATCAGCTTGTGATAGAAGCGGAAGTACAGCAGATGCAGGATGGCGTGCTCGATGCCGCCGATGTACTGGTCCACCGGCAGCCAGTAATTGGCGCGCGCGTCGACCTGCTCGTTGGCGCCGGGGCTGGTGTAGCGCGCGTAGTACCAGCTCGACTCCATGAAGGTGTCGAAGGTGTCGGTCTCGCGCTCGGCCGGGCCGCCGCACTGCGGGCAGGTGGTCTTGCGCCACTCGGGATCGGCCTTGATCGGCGACTGCACGCCGGAGAACGCAACGTCTTCCGGCAGTACGACGGGCAGCTGGTCTTCCGGCACCGGCACCGCATCGCACTTCGGGCAGTAGATGACCGGGATCGGGCAGCCCCAGTAGCGCTGGCGGCTGACGCCCCAGTCGCGCAGGCGCCAGTTCACGCGGCGCTGGCCCTTGCCCTCGCCTTCCAGCGTGGCGGCCAGATACTCGAAGGCTTCGCGGTAGTTCTTGCCGTCCAGCGCGCCGGAGTGCACCACGCGCATGTCGGCGCGGGTCTTGTCGGAGTACCACTCCTGCCACTTGTCCGGGTCGTAGCTTTCGTCGCTGGCGGCGATCACCTGCTTGATCGGCAGGCCGTACTTGTGCGCGAACTCGAAGTCGCGCTCGTCATGGCCGGGCACCGCCATCACCGCGCCGGTGCCGTAGCCCATCAGCACGAAGTTGGCGACCCACACCGGCACCTTGGCGCCGGTGACCGGGTGGATGGCGAACAGGCCGGTGGCCATGCCGCGCTTTTCCTGCGTTTCCAGCTCCGCCTCGGACACGCCGCCGTGGCGCAGTTCGTCGAGGAAGGAAGCCAGTTCGCCATTACCCTGCGCGGCCTTCAGCGCCAGCGGATGCTCGCCGGCGATCGACACGAAGGTCACGCCCATCAGCGTGTCGGGGCGCGTGGTGAACACGGTCAGCGGCTCGGCCTCGCCTTCCACCGCGAAGTGGATCTCCAGGCCTTCGGAGCGGCCGATCCAGTTGCGCTGCATGGTCTTCACCGCGTCGGGCCAGCCGGGCAGCGTGTCCAGGCCGTCGAGCAGTTCCTGCGCGTAATCGGTGATCTTGAGGAACCACTGCGGGATCTCGCGCTTCTCGACCAGGGCGCCGGAGCGCCAGCCGCGGCCGTCGACCACCTGCTCGTTGGCCAGCACGGTCTGGTCGACCGGATCCCAGTTCACCACCGCGTTCTTGCGGTAGGCCAGGCCCTTCTTCATCAGCCGGGTGAACATCAGCTGTTCCCAGCGGTAGTACTCCGGGCGGCAGGTGGCGAACTCGCGGGTCCAGTCGTAGGCGAAGCCCATGCGCTGCAGCTGGCCGCGCATGTGTTCGATGTTCTGGTAGGTCCACTTGGCCGGCGCGGTCCTGTTCTTGATCGCGGCGTTCTCGGCCGGCAGGCCGAACGCGTCCCAGCCCATCGGCTGCAGCACGTTCTTGCCGTTCATGCGCTGATAGCGGCTGATCACGTCGCCGATGGTGTAGTTGCGCACGTGGCCCATGTGCAGGGCGCCCGACGGGTACGGCAGCATCGAGAGGCAGTAGAACTTCGGGCGCGAAGGGTCTTCCTTCACCTCGTAGGCGCGCTGCTCGCGCCAGTACTGCTGCGCGGCGGCTTCCACCGCCTGCGGTTGATAGGCCTGTTCGCCGGCCTGGTCGGTGCTGCCCTGTGCTTGGTTGTCCTGCATGTGTCCGGCGCCTGAACTCGTTTACGGCAGCTTGAGCCGGAGTCCGCCGGCGGCTGCGGGTGAACGCGGCAGACTAGCAGATGAGGCGGTGCCCGGGGACCGGGGAACGGGCGCGAACCCGCCCGCCGGCCATGCCGCGCTCAGCCGGCCGGACAGGCGCCGGCCTGGCCGGCGGCCAGCGCCTGCGCGGCGGTGGCGATCTGCGCGGCCAGCCCGTCCAGCGCCCGCTGGTGGCCCTGCACCAGGGCCGCGTAGCCCTGGCCCACGCTTTCCTGCACGCGGCTGGTGCAGGACAGCGCCGCGCCGCC
Organism: Dyella sp. SG609; assembly: GCF_012275375.1. Lineage (GTDB taxonomy): Bacteria > Pseudomonadota > Gammaproteobacteria > Xanthomonadales > Rhodanobacteraceae > Dyella_D > Dyella_D marensis. The sequence goes on from NZ_JAAZQJ010000014.1 coordinate 109,743, forward strand.
CTTGAGCGGGCGCACGCTCCACGCCGCGTCCAGCAGCGCGTACGCGCCCGGCACGGAATCGAAGCGGCGCAGGTCCACCTTGATGCGCAGCACCGGCCGGCTTCCCGCCGGCAGGCCGCTGATGTCCTGGGTATGCAGCTGGCGCGCGAGATCCGCCGACAGCGCGCCGCGCACCTCGTCGCCCAGCGGGGCGATCCAGCGCTCGCCGTCCAGCACCGCCACGCCCTGCCCGCCCTGGCGCACCACCAGCTGCGGCTGGTCGACCTGGGCCGGCACGCCCACCGGCAGCAGTTCGAACTGGAACGGCGCAGGGGCGGGCGTAATGGTGGATTGCGTGGCCGTGCCCACGTAGGCATCCGCCGCCGGCACCAGCGTGTAGTAGCGCACCGGCGCCGAGCCGCCGCAGGCGGCCAGGGCCAACGCGCCGCCCAGGATGGCGAGGAGATATCCGGTGCGGATCATGGCTTGCTCCCGTCTTTCATAAGGGATGGCTGCGTCGAAGCCGGCGCGTCGCGTTCCGGCGGGGCGTCCGCGCGGCGTCCGCGCAGCAGCGCGTCCGGATGCGCGCCGAGGTAGTCGGTGAGCACGCGCAGCGAGCGCACCGTGCGCTGCATCTCCTGCACGGTGCCGCCGAGGTTCTGCTGCAGCGGGGAATCCGCCGACAGCGCGTTGTTGGCGTTGCCCAGGGTCTGCTGCGCGCCCTGCAGGGTGCTCTTGAATTCCGGCAGCACGTCGTCGTTGACCTTCTTCAGCGTGCGATTGAGCTCGGCCAGGATGGCGTTGGCGTTCTGGCCGATGCTGTCGAACGGGATCTTCTGGATCTTGTCGACGATCTCCGCCATCTGCTCCTGCAGCTTGTCGAAGCTGCCCGGCACGGTGGGAATCTCCAGCGGCTTCATGGTCGGGTCGTACGGCACCTTGTCCGCCTTCGGCACGAAGTCCAGCGCGATGTACAGCTGGCCGGTCAGCAGGTTGCCGCTGCGCGCCTGCGCGCGCAGGCCATGTTCGATCAGCCGGCCCATCATCTGCGACAGCTGCGCGTCGTCGCCGCGCGCCTTGGCCAGCGCCACCAGCTTGTCGTGCGCGCGGCCCAGGCGCTGCGGATACACCACCGCGCCGACGATCACCGGGAAGGTCTGGGTCTTCTCGTCGAAATCGAGGTTGATCGACACCACGCGGCCGAACGGCACGCCGAGGAATTCCACCGGCGCGTCCACCTTCAGCCCGCGCAGCGACTGGTCGAAGCGCATGCGGATATAGCGCGGCTCGCCGTCCGGCGGCGCCATCGCGGTGGCCTGGTCGCCGAACAGGCGGAACTCGGCGTTCTGTTCCGCCGGCGTCTCGTCGTGCGGACCCAGCGGCGCGCCGAACGCCACGCCGCCGGCCAGTACGGTGGCCAGCGATTGCGTATTGAGCTTGACGCCGTCGGCGCCGATCGACACGTCCACGCCGCTGGCGTTCCAGAAGCGCGTGGACTTGCTGACGAATTCGTCGTTCGGCCCGTCGACGAAGATCTGCAGGCTCACGCCCTTGCCGTCCTTGTCCAGCTGGTAGGTGACCACGCGGCCGACCTGGATGCGGCGGTAGTACACCGGCGAGCCGATATCCAGCGAACCGAGGTCGTCGGTGTGCAGCTTGAAGGTCTTGCCGGGCGCGCCGTGGGTGACCGCGGGCGGTTCTTCCAGGCCGGTGAATTCGTCGCGCGATTCCTTCGACTCGCCCACGTCCGCGCCGATGAAGGCGCCGGACAGCAGCGTATCGATGCCGGACACGCCGCCCAGACCGATGCGCGGGCGCACCACCCAGAAGCGCGTGCCGTCGGTGGCGAAACCCTCGGCGCTCTTTTCCAGCGAGACCTTGGCGGTGACGTGGCTGCGGTCCTTGGACAAGGTCACCGAAGTGACGCGGCCGATCACCACATTCTTGTACTTCACCGGCGTCTTGCCTGGATCCAGGCCTTCGGCGCTCTGGAAGCTGATGCTGATCTTGGGGCCGGCCTGCATCCACGCATTGATCACCAGCGACAGGCCGACCAGCGCGGCCAGCACCGGGATCAGCCACACGAAGGAGGCATTGATGCGCGGCTTGTGGACCACCGGCTCCGGCAAGTCGCTGCCGGGAGAGCCGGGTTGTTCGGGCGTGGCTTGCTCAGTCATCGGATTCCCTGCCATCCCAGATCAGCCTGGGGTCGAAACTCATCGAGGCGAACATGGTGAGGATCACCGTGAGGCCGAAGAACACCACGCCCGGCAAGGGTTCCACCAGGCTCAGCACACCGAACTGCACCAGCGCCGTGAGCAGCGCCACCACGAACACGTCCAGCATCGACCAGTAGCCGATCAGCTCCACCAGCCGATAGAGCTTGGCGCGCTGCCGCCGCGCCCACGGCGTGGCGCGGCGCGAACTCCACAGCAGCAGGCCCAGCGCCAGGAACTTCAGCATCGGCACCATGATGCTGGCGGTGAACACGATCACCGCGAGGTCCGGCGAACCTTTCACCCACAGCTCGACCACGCCGCTGAGGATGGTGTTGTCGTCGATGTCGCCCACGCTGGCGGTGCGCATGATCGGCAGCACGTTGGCGGGGATGTACAGCATGAAGGCGGCCAGCAGCAGCGCCAGCGTGCGGGTGTAGCTGGCCTGCTTGCGCCGGTGCAGCGCCGAGTGGCAGCGCGGGCAATGCGCACCCTCCACGCCGGTGTCGCGGCAGACCAGCCCGCAGACGTGGCAGCCGATCAGGCCCAGTTCGCCGGCGCGCGGCAGGTCGGCGCTCATGCGTGATGCTCCGGCACCAGGTCCCACAGGCGGCGCAGGTCGATGCTGGCGAAGACGGTGATCAGCAGGGTGAGCCCGGCGTAGGCGAAGATGCCCGGGTTGAGGATCACGTCGAAATACAGCCGCGCCTTGACGATCGCCACCAGCGCGCCGAGCACGAACACCTCGCTCATGGTCCACGGTCCCAGCCGGTACAGCGCCACCATGGCCAGCCGGAAACCCGGCGCGCGGCGTCCTTGCCGGGCGAAGTACAGCACCCAGCCCAGCAGCAGCATCTTGCACAGCGGAAAGAAGAACAGCGTGGCGGCGGCCAGCACCGAGACCACCTGCGAATGCTCGCGCCACATCATCACGATGGCGCCCCACAGCGTGGTGCTGATCATCGTCCCGCCGAGTCCCAGGGTGACGATGGGCCACACATTGGCCTGCACGAAGACCAGCATCGCCGTGACCACCAGGGCGAACATGCCGCCCACGCCCAGGCGGTGGTGCCGCTCCAGGATGGCGTCGCAGCGCTGGCAGCGCGCGACCTCGCCGCAGCACAGCTCGCGCCGCCGATACACGGTGTCGCAATGCTCGCAGATCAGCAGCGGTGGGCTTTCGGCCACGGAGGTCCTTCAGGTCAGGTCCGGCTCGTCATCCCAAGGATTCTCTCAAATCCGCGCAGGCCGCGGCCACCCGGCGATCAGGCCATTCAGCGCCCGCCCGGCTGTGCCAGCCCGCCACTTGATATGCACCGCGCCGCCCTGATCTGATTCCGATTCCCTTGCCCCCGGAGCTTCAGCCGTGACCAGCGACGCCCCCACCCACGTGTTCGACGTCGACCAGGACAACTTCGAAGCCGAGGTGCTGCAGGCCTCGCTGACGACGCCGATCCTGATCGACTTCTGGGCGACCTGGTGCGGCCCCTGCAAGACCCTGGGTCCGCTGCTGGAAAAACTCGCCACCGCCTTCAACGGCGCGTTCCGCCTGGCCAAGATCGACGTGGACAAGAACCAGCAGCTGGCCGGCATGTTCGGCGTGCGCAGCATTCCTACGGTGATCCTGGTGAAGGACGGCCAGATCGTCGACGGCTTCGCCGGCGCCCTGCCCGAAGGCCAGCTGCGCGAATTCCTGGAACGCCACCTGCAGCCGCGCGAAAGCGAGGACGAAGAGGCCGAACTGGCCCCGGCCGAAACGCCGGAGCAGGCGATCGAACGCCTGCGCGGCGAGATCGCAGAATCAGACAACTCCGAACTCAAGCTCGACCTCGCCCTGGCCCTGATGAAGGCCGGCCAGGCCGACGCCGCCGAAGCCGAACTGACCGCCCTGCCGGCCAACCTGGCCACCGACACGCGCGCCGTGCGCCTGCGCAGCCAGCTGGACCTGGCCCGCGCCCTGCAGGGCGCGCCGGCGCAGAACGAACTGCAGCAGCGCGTGCAGGCCGACCCCGCCGACTGGCAGGCGCGCGACCTGCTCGGCGTGCGCCTGCTGCTGGATGGCGACGCCGCGGCCGGCCTGGAGCAGTTCCTGGCCGTCCTGGAAAAAGCCCGCGACTGGAACGACGGCATGGCCAGGAAGCGCCTGCTGGCCGCCTTCGCCACGCTCGACGACGCCGAACTGGTCGGCAAATACCGCCGGCGGATGGCCTCGCTGCTGTTCTGAGCAGTCGGCCGCGGGGGACGGACGGGGATGAAACAGCGCAGCTTCGACCTGCTGGCGGTAGCCGGCATCTTCGCGGCCTATACGGTCACGATCCGGCTGGCGCTGGGCACCGACCTGGCCGGCAGCCTGCTCGGCGGGCTGGCCAACACCATCCCCGTGGTGATCTTCGGCCTGGCGGTGCGGCACATCGTGCTGCGCTGGCTGGTCGGCCGGCCGGTGGCGCTGCAGCTGGGTGCGCATCTGCTGCTGTGCGCGGCCTTCGCCACCTTGTCGTACTGGCTGCTGATCATGCTGCTGGGCCTGTTCGTCGGCGCCAGCCCCGAAGGCTTCGTGATCCGGCCGTTCAAGGCCGGCGCCGTGGCGTGGCAGACGCTGGAGAACGTGACGACTTACGCGCTGATCGCGGCGATTTCGCACCTGCAGGCCATGCATAAGGCGGCACCGGCGGTGGCGGACCCCGCGCCCGCGGCGGTCGATGCCGTTCCCGCCGACAGCACGGACGCCGCACCTTCCCGCTATTTCGTGCGCATCGGCGACGAGCTGCGCCCGCTCGATCTCGACACCGTGGTGAGCATCGGCGGCGCCGACGACTACGCCGAAGTGCGCACGCTCACCGGCAAGCACCTGGTGCGGGTGACGCTGGCGGAGTTCGCCCGCTCGCTCGACCCGGCCAAGTTCGCGCGCGTGCACCGCTCCTGGATCGTCAACACCCACTACATCGCCAGCGCCGAACCGGCCGGCGGCGGACGCCTGCTGCTGCACCTGGAGAACGGCCAGACCGTCTCCACCAGCCGCGACGGCGCCCGGCTGCTGCGCGACCGCGTGATTTGACCCGCCGGCGGCTGCGGTTCGCCGCGCCGCCGTGTCCGTTCGCCGAATTTTTCCGCCGCGGCAAGCGCGGGTGGCGATCCTCCGGCCCGTTCCCCCACGGAATCGAGGACCGCATGAAATCCGCCCTGCGCTGGCTGCTGGCCAGCTGTCTCGCCCTTTCCGCCCACGCGGCACAGCCGCCATCCGCCGCCTCGGCCGGCGCCCGCGCCGACGCGGGACAGCCCTTTCTGATCGACGACCAGGTGCTGATCCCCACCCCGGACGGCGCGCAGATCGCCGCGCTGATCGTGCGCCCGCGCAACGCACCGGCGAAGCTGACCGCCCTGCTCAACTTCACCATCTATGCCCGCGACCGCTGGAGCCTGGCCGATGCGAAGAAGATGGCCGCGCACGGCTATGCCGGCGTGGTGGCCTACACACGCGGCAAGGGCCGCAGCGGCGGGCCCGTCGTTCCCTACCTGCACGATGGCGAAGACGCGGCCACGGTGATCGCCTGGCTGGCGCGCCAGCCGTGGAGCGATGGCCGCGTGGGCATGTTCAGCGGCAGCTATAACGGCTTCACCCAGTGGGCCGCGGCCAAGTACCGGCCGCCCGCGCTGAAGGCGATGGCCACGCATGCCACCAATGCGCCGGGCATCGATACGCCGATGCAGGGCAATGTGTTCCAGAGCTTTATCTACCCCTGGCCGTTCTACACCACCGACGACAAGGAACTCGACGACGCCACCTACGGCGACCGCGAACGCTGGGCCCGGCTGCAGCGGGCGTGGTACGCCGGCGGGCGGCCGTATCGCGACCTGGACAAGATCGACGGCAAGCCCAATCCGATCTTCGACGAGTGGCTGCAGCATCCGTCCTACGACGCTTACTGGCAGCGGCTGATTCCGTATGGCCAGGAATTCGCCGACATCGATATCCCGGTGTTCGTCGAGACCGGCTATTACGACGGCGGCATGGTCGGCGCGCTGTACTACCTGCAGGAGCACTACAAATACCGTCCCTCCGCCGATCACCGCCTGCTGGTCGGCCCTTATCACCACATCGCCATGCAGACCGGCGTGCTGCCCGAGATTGACGGCTACCGCGTGGATCGGGCCGCGATGATCGACCTGCAGGAAGTGCGGCTGCAGTGGTTCGACCATGTGTTTCGCGGCGCGCCGCTGCCCGCCGTGCTGAGCGGCAGGATCAATTTCGAGGTGATGGGTGCGAACCGCTGGCGGCATGTATCGACGCTGGCGGAGATGGCGACCGGGCGTCGGCGGCTGTATCTGACCGGCGCCGGCAGCGCGGGCCATCTGCGCTTCGGCGATACCGCGGGCAAGCAGGCGCCGCCGGTGCTGACCGTCGATTTCGCCGATCGCCGCGACGTGGATTTCCGGCCGGCGCCTGGCATGCCGGATACGCGCAACGCCCTGGTGTTCGAAACCGAAGCGCTGAAGGCGCCGCTGGAAGTGGACGGCCTGTTCGACGGCCACTTCGAAACCATGATCAACAAGCGCGACTTCGACCTGGCGGTGAATTTCTACGAGCTGACCGCGGATGGGCGCTACCTCGACCTGGCTTCGTATCTGGGCCGCGCCAGCTATATGCAGGACCGCAGCCACCGGCAGCTGCTGCAGCCGGGCAAGGCGCGGACGCTAGCCTTCACCAGCCAGATGCTCACCGCGCGGCGGCTTGCGGCCGGCAGCCGGATCGTGGCCGTGGTCGGCGTGCCCAAGCAGGCCCGGATCCAGATCAACTACGGCACCGGCGGCGACGTCAGCGCCGAATCGATCGCCGATGCGAAGGAGCCGCTGCGCATCCGCTGGGCGGTTGACAGCTATCTGGAGATCGGCGTCCGGGAGCCGCCCGATGGGCCTTGAGCAGGCAACCATACGCAAACGTATGTAGACTGCGTTTCCCTTTCCTGGCCCATGAAGACGCCCGATGCGCGCCTCCACCTTCCGCCGCCTGATGAATCTCTGGCCGCCGTTCCTGTTCAACAGCATCCGCGTGCAGCACGTGGCGGAGGATTACTCGGAAGCGCGGGTGGTGCTGCGGCTGCGGCCATGGAACCGCAACTACGTGCGCACCCAGTTCGGCGGCAATCTGTTTTCCATGACCGATCCGTTCTGGATGCTGCTGGTGATGCACCAGCTGGGCGGCGAGTACTTCGTGTGGGACAAGGCCGGCGCCATCGATTTCGTGGCGCCGGGGCGCGAGGACGTCTATGCGGATTTCAAGCTGGAGCCGGCGGTGCTGGACGAGCTCCGCGCCGCCGCGGCCAATGGCGAGAAGGTGCTGCGCTGGTTCGAAACGGACGTGAAAACCGCGGGCGGCGAGGTAGTGGCGAAGGTACGCAAGCAGCTGTACGTGCGCCTCAAGCCCCGCGCCCGCGAGACGGCGTAGTTGCGTAGGTTGGGGTGAGCCGCAGGCGAACCCCAACGTTGCGCTGCACTCGAATGGGGCGGTGTTGGGGTTCGCCTGCGGCTCACCCCAACCTACGCCTCAATCGCCTTCCTGGAAGCGGCGCACTTCGTCCAGCACCGCTTCCGCGCGGCGCACGCTGTAGCCGGCCGCTTCGCGCTCCAGCACCCGCGCGCCCCAGATGCGCTTGATCGCCTGCATCCCCAGCCACACCAGCAGCAGGCTGGCCACGCCGCTCGCGCACAGCCACAGCACCACGTCCGGATGCAGCTTCCACACGTCCGCGCCCAGGCCGGCGAACAGCATCAGCAGCGCGGGAATCCACACGAAGCAGCCGGTGACCAGGAAGACCGGCGCCTCGACCCTGGTCTTCCATGCACGCAGTTCCGCCAGCCGCCGCTGGATGTCCAGTACCGGCGCCGCGTAATCGATCTGCTTGACCAGGTGCAGGTTGCGCGCCGCGAACACGATCATCAGCACGCCGTACAGATGCACCAGCACGCCGCAGAACAGCAGGTGCGGATATGGCCGGTGCTCGAACCAGAAATGGCCGGCGACCACGCTGAGCAGCGCGCCAGCCACGATCTGCACGATCTGCCCCGCCCACAGCGGGCGCAGGCCGTGGCGCATTTTTTCCAGCCGGCTTTCGCGCTGCAGCTGCAGGGTCAAGGCGTGCTGCTGCGCCATGCGGCGGTCCAGCGCCTGCCAGCTCTGCTTGAGTTCATCCAGTTCCATCGTCATGCCTCCGCGGCGACCATGCGGTCGCGAAGTGTCTGCTTGATGCGACCGAGCTTGGTCGCGACATTGGTGGCGCTGATGCCGAGCACCTCGGCGATCTCGGCATGGCTGCGGTCTTCCAGGTACAGCAGGATCAGCGCGCGGTTGAGCGGTTCGAGCTGGCCGATGAAGGCGTACAGCGCGACCAGGCGCTCGTCGCGTTCCGGCGCGGCTTCCGCGCCGATGGTGTCCAGGTGGTGCGGCTGCAGCGGTTCGAGCTGGCCCGCCTGCGCCGCGCCGCCGCGGCGCAGCTGCGAGATCGCCACGTTGAGCGCGATGCGGTACATCCAGGTGGAAAAGCGCGCGCGGCTTTCGTCGTAGCCGGGCCAGGCGCGCCACAGCTGCACGCAGATTTCCTGTTCCAGGTCGCGCCGGTCTTCCGCGCCGGCGGCGTAGACGCTCGCCACCTTGGCGATCAGCCGCCGGTGCTCCTGCAACCGCTGTTCGAATCCGCGCTGGTCCGGCCTGCTGCCCATGCTTGTTTCCCCTGGTCTCCCTTTGATGATTCGCAGGGCCTCCCAAAAAATCACAGTGCACGGCGAAAGGGCCGAACGTCACGCCCGGCCGGCCGCCCCCGCCCCCTACAATGCCCGCTTCCCCGCCTTCCGAGGGTCCGCCCCATGCGGCGACTGCGCATCAAACGCTATTTGCTGACCGGCCTGCTCACGTTTATCCCGCTGTGGGTGACCTGGCTGGTGTTCAAGTTCGTGCTCGGCCTGCTGGCCGGGATCGGCACGCCGGTGGTCGGCGCCCTGGTCGGCGCGGTGGGGCAGGCCTCGCCCGCGCTGGGCACCTCGCTCAACCGCGGCTGGCTGCTGTTCGTGCTGGCCCTGGTGCTGACCGTGCTGGCGCTGTACCTGCTCGGCTGGCTGGCCAACCGGGTGATCGGCCAGCGCCTGCTGGAGGCCTTCGACGGTTTGCTGGCGCGCATCCCGCTGGTGCAGACCATCTACGGCGGCACCAAGAAACTGATGGCGGTGCTGCAGCAGAAGCCGTCGGGCGTGCAGCGCGTGGTGCTGATCGATTTCCCGCGCCAGGGCATGAAGGTGGTGGGCTTCGTCACCCGCGTGATGATCGAGGAAGGCACCGGCCGCGAGATGGCCGCGGTGTACATCCCCACCACGCCCAACCCCACCGGCGGCTATCTGGAAGTGGTGCCGGTGGACGAACTCACCCCCACCGACTGGACCATGGACCAGGCCATGGCCTTCATCATCTCCGGCGGCGCGGTGGCACCCGACACCCTGCCCGCCTCGCCCGCCACGCTGACGCAACGCCAGCCCCGCGCCTGACAGGACCACGCATGAACCGACTGCTGCTCGCCGCCCTGCTCGCCGCCGCCGCGGGCCATGCCCAGGCCGCCGACTGGACCACGCCCGCCGAGGCCGCGCATTTCCGCACCACGCCGAGCTATGCCGACACGGTGGCCTATCTGCACAAGCTGGCCGATGCGGCGCCGGGCAAGTTGAAGGTGGAAAGCTTCGGCACCTCGCCGCAGGGCCGCCCGATGACGGTGGTGATCGCCAGCGGCGACGGCACGTTCACGCCGGAAGCGGCGCACCGGTCCGGCAAGCCGGTGGTGCTGGTGCAGGCCGGCATCCACCCTGGCGAGATCGAGGGCAAGGACGCCGGCCTGATGCTGCTGCGCGACTTTGCCGTGAGCGGCAAGCTGCCGCATCTGCTCGATCACGTGGTGCTGGTGTTCATCCCAGTGTTCAGCGTGGACGGGCACGAGAATTCCAGCCCCTATCACCGCATCAACCAGAACGGCCCGGACAGCATGGGCTTCCGCGGCCAGTCGCAGTACCTCAACCTCAACCGCGACTACGTCAAGGCCGACGCGCCGGAGATGCGCGACTGGCTGAAGCTGTGGCAGCGCTGGCAGCCGGACCTGCTGATGGACATCCACACCACCGACGGTGCGGATTACCAGTACGACCTGACCTGGTATCTGGAAGACCCGCACAAGCTCGATGCCGGCGTCAGCGCATGGCAGCAGCATCTGCTCAACGACAAGGTGATTCCGGCCTACGAGAAGCGCGACCATCTCGCCTCGATCTACCTGGAATTCAAGGACGGCCGCGATCCGCGCAAGGGCATCGTCAACTTCGGTTCCGGCCCGCGCTTCTCCACCGGCTACGCGGCGCTGCAGAACCGCCCGGCCCTGCTGGTGGAGACGCATATGCTGAAAAGCTACGAGGTGCGCGTGCGCGGCACCTACGACCTGGTCGCCCTGATGCTGCAGCACGCCGGCGCGGATGCGGCGAACCTGCTCGCGATCAACCGCAAGGCGGACGAAGCCGTGGTGGCGCGGGCGCGTGATGCGCGGGCGCAGGTGGCGTTGACGTTCAAGGACGATCCGGCGTCGACGCCGTTCAAGTTCAAGGGCTATGAATTCAGCCTCGCGCACAGCGACGTGTCGAACAGCGAGTGGATCCGCTACGACCCGTCGAAGCCGCGCACGTACGATGTCCAGAACTGGAACGGCCTGCTGCCGGATGCGTCCGTCGCGCCCCCGGCCGCATATGTGATTCCCGCGCAGTGGACGCAGGCGATCGACAAGCTCGACGCGCACGGCATCGCCTATCGCCGCCTGGCCAGGCCGCAGAAGCTCAAGGTGCAGGCGTATCGGCTGGACAAGCCGCAGTGGGCGTCCAAGCCGTTCGAAGGCCATCTGATGCTGCGCGACTTCACCCAGTCCAGCACGGTACGCGAGGTGGAGCTGCCGGCCGGCTCGGTGATCGTGCCGATGGACCAGCGCGCGGCCAACGTGGCGATCGAGCTGCTGGAGCCGCAGGCGCCGGATTCGCTGCTGCGCTGGGGCTTTCTTAATGCGGTGTTCGAGCCGAAGGAATACGGCGAGCCGCGCGTGCTGGAGAAGCTGGCGCGCGACATGATGGCCAAGGACCCGGCGCTGAAGGCCGCGTTCGAGCAAAAGCTGCACGAAGACGCCGCCTTCGCCGCCAGCCCCTCGCAGCGGCTGTTCTATTTCTTCGAGCGCTCGCCCTGGTACGCGGCCCAGGACGTGGGCGCCTACCCGGTCTACCGGATCGACGCCGCCACCCTGCAGGGCCTGGCGCCGTAAGCCCTTGCGGCGGGCCCAACGCAGCCCGCCGCCATCCCCCGCCCCTGACCTTTGACACTGTGCCGCCCCGTGACCTTTGGCCTAGGGTCGAAGGTCGTCGAAGGTCGCGGCCGTGACAGGGGATACCCGCGGTACCGGCCGCACCAGCACTTTTCGCCCCGCGGGGGCGCCATTCGTATGAGAGGGAGATCCATGACCAAGCCGTACCTGAAGCCGCTCGCCCTTGCGGTGAGCCTGGCCCTGACGCTGTCCGCCTGCGGCAAGCACGAGGCCGAGCAGAACGCCCCCGCAGCCGCCGGCAGCGCGCCGGCCCCGGCCGCGACCACCGCCGCCGCGCCGGCCGCCAAGAAGAGCCCCTTCGACGTCAGCGAGCTGGATACCGGCATCAATGCGTGCCAGGACTTCAACGGCTTCGTCAACGCCAAGTGGGTCGCCGCCAACCCGATTCCCGAAGACCGCACCCGCTGGGGCGCCTTCGACCAGCTGAGCGAGAACAGCCTCAACACCCAGCACGACATCGTCGACGCCGCCGCCAAGGGCGCCGCGCAGGCGCAGGCCGGCTCGATCGAGCAGAAGATCGGCCTGCTGTACCAGTCGGGCATGAACGAGGACGCGATCGAGAAGGCCGGCTTCGAGCCGATCAAGCCCAAGCTCGACGCCATCGGCGCGCTGAAGAGCGGCGCGGACGTGGCCGACTACATCACCAAGAGCTACGCCGAAGGCGACGGCCAGGTGTTCCAGTTCGGCTCCGGCGCGGACTTCAAGCATGCCGACATGCAGATCGGCTACGCCAACCAGGGCGGCCTGGGCCTGCCGACCAAGGATTACTACCTCGATCCGAAGTACAAGGAAATCCGCGACGCCTACGTGGCCCACATCGCCCAGGCGCTGCAGCTGACCGGCACCGCCGAAGCCGACGCCAAGAAGCAGGCCGACGACGTGCTGAAGTTCGAGACCGAGCTGGCCAAGGCTTCGCTGGCGCCGGTGGAAGAACGCGATCCGAAGAACCAGTACCACTTCGTCAGCGTGAAGGAGGCCGACAAGGTCACCCCGCACTTCAGCTGGGAGAAGTTCTTCAGCGCCCAGGGCGTGACCGTCGACAAGGGCTTCTCGCTGTCGCAGCCGAAGTTCTTCGCCGAGTTCGACAAGCTGCTGGCCGCCGCGCCGCTGGAACAGTGGCAGGCGTACCTGCGCTTCCACACCATCAGCGACGCCTCGCCGTACCTGAGCAAGAGCTTCCAGGACAACAAGTTCGACTTCTACGGCAAGACCCTGGCCGGCCAGCCGCAGCAGAAGCCGCGCTGGAAGCGCGTGCTGGGCGCGGTGAACGGCTCGATGGGCGAAGCGCTGGGCCAGCTGTACGTGGCCAAGGTGTTCAAGCCCGAAGCCAAGGAGCGTGCGCAGGAGCTGGTCGACAACGTGCGCAATGCGCTGAAGGCGCGCATCGAGAAGCTGGACTGGATGAGCGATGCCACCAAGGAAAAGGCCATCGCCAAGTGGAACACCTTCCTGCCCAAGATCGGCTACCCGGACAAGTGGCGTGACTGGTCGGGCCTGAACATCAGCGGCGACAACTTCTACGCCAACGTGGAAGCCGCCTCGAAGTTCAACTACGACTACGACATCGCCAAGATCGGCAAGCCCACTGACCGCAAGGAGTGGGGCATGACGCCGCAGACGGTGAACGCGTACTACAACCCCACCGACAACACCATCAACTTCCCGGCCGCGATCCTGCAGCCGCCGTTCTTCGACGCCAGCGCCGACGACGCCATCAACTACGGCGGCATCGGCGCCGTGATCGGCCACGAGGCCAGCCATGGCTTCGACGACGAAGGCAGCCAGTTCGACGGCGCCGGCAACCAGGAAAACTGGTGGACCAAGGACGACCGCGCCAAGTTCGACGCGCGCACCGACAAGCTGGTGCAGCAGTTCAACGACTACACGCCGATCAAGGACAAGCCGGACGCGCACGTCAACGGCAAGCTGACCCTGGGCGAGAACATCGCGGACCTGGGCGGCATGAACGTGGCCTACGACGCGCTGCAGAGCGTGCTGTCCAAGACGCCGGGTTCGGCCGAGCAGAAGATCGAAGGCTATACGCCGGACCAGCGCTTCTTCCTCAACTGGGCCCGCGTGTGGCGCGGCCACGCCCGCGAGAAGCAGGCGCTGCTGTCGCTCAACACCGACCCGCACGCACCGGTCTCGCTGCGCGCGATCGGCGCACCGTCGAACATGGAAGCCTTCGCCAAGGCGTTCCAGTGCAAGCCGGGCGATGCGATGGTGCGGGATGGCGAGAAGCAGGTGAAGATCTGGTAAGTGAGGTGGCCGCGGCGTGAGTCGCGGCAGATCGATGCAAAAGAAAAGCGCCGCGCGCGAGTGCGGCGCTTTTTCTTTTTGCCGTCATCCCGGCGCAGGCCGGGATCCAGTAGCGAGGCCTGCGCCGGGATGACGAGCTTTAAGCCGTGCGGGCGCAGCGGTTCTCGTAAGCCTTCAAGTGCGCATACGCCATGCGCAGCAGCGGCAGCGCAGTGCCCGGCGCCGCGCGGGCGATCAGATCGCCGATCACGTGATCGGCTTCGACCGGACCGCCCTGTTCGAGGTCGCGCATCATCGAGGCGCTGAGTGTCGAGCCTTCTTCGGTGAGCACGCCGCGTGCTTTCGCCAGTACGTTTTCGGCGGGAGCGTGACCGTGGTCGGAGGCGACACGGCGGCAGTCTTCCAGCATCGCCAGCGTGGCTTCCAAGCCGCCCGGCGCGGCGACGATGTCGCCGACCGGTGCGCGCATCAGGCAGGTGATGCCGGCGAGGGAGGCGAGGAAGACCCATTTGTCCCACATGTCCTGCAGCACTTCGCTGCTGAGCCGCGCGTCGAACTTCACGCCTTCCATCGCCTGCGCGATGCGCTCCACCCGTGCCGAGCGCGAGCCGTCGCGTTCGCCGAAGGTGAGGCTGTGCGAGCGGTTGAGGTGGCGGATCTCGCCGTCCTGGCCCAGCGTCGCGGCGATCACGCACAGGCCGCCCAGCACGCGCGCGGCGCCGAAGCGCGCGTCCAGCGTATCCAGATGGCGCATGCCGTTGAGCAGCGGCAGGATCGCCGTGCCCTCGCCCACCGCCGGCGCGACGTCGGCGATCACCTGCGGCAGGTGGTAGGCCTTGCAGCTGAGCAGGACCAGGTCGTAAGGCCCGCGCAGTTCGCCGGCGGTGACGGTGGGCGCGCGCAGCGTGGCGTCGCCGAGCGCGCTGCGGATGGCCAGGCCGTGCGCGGCCAGCGCCTGGGCGCGCGCGGGGCGGACCAGGAAGCTCACGTCCTGCCCGCTTTCCAGCAGGCGTCCACCGAAATAGCCGCCGGTGGCGCCGGCGCCGACTACCAGAATGCGCATCGCATAAGTCTCCATGAAGCGGTGGTCCGCTGAGACACGGACCTGCGAGGGGGAGCCGGAAGTGTACGCCGCGGCGGCATCGGCCCCGGCCGGGCGGCCTGCCCCTGAACGGAATGATTGCAAATCATTCTCATTAAAAATACGATGTGAAGATCACGGCCGACCCAGGGGATCCGCCGGCAATGCCGTGACCGACAACTCCTGCTGCCCCTGCCGCGCGATTGCCGCGGCGGCATGGGCGCACGCGCGCATCGCCTGCCGCGCTCCTTATCGATGCATCTGGAAGCCCCATGGCCTACATCAAAAGCCGCAAGCACCCCGCCTCCACCGCCCGGCTGCAGCCCGGCCAGCTCGCCGCGGCCACCGCCGCGCTGCTGACCGGCCTGGCGCTGGCGTCGCCTGCCATGGCTGGTGACGACACCGCCGCGGATCCGCAGTCCAAGGCCAAGAGCCTATCGGCGGTGAACGTGGAAGCGACGCGCGGCAGCGACTACGTGGCCGACAAAGTGGACTCCCCCAAGTTCACCCAGCCCCTGCTCGACACCACCCAGACCATCTCGGTGATCACCAAGGACCTGTTCCTGCAGCAGGGCGCCACCACGCTTACCGAGGCGCTGCGCAACACCCCCGGCGTGGGCACCTTCTATGCCGGCGAGAACGGCAGCACCACCACCGGCGACGGCATCTACATGCGCGGCTTCGACACGTCCAACAGCATCTTCGTGGACGGCGTGCGCGACACCGGCAGCATCTCGCGCGACATCTTCAATATCGAACAGGTGGAAGTGACCAAAGGCCCCGCCGGCACCGACTACGGCCGCACCGCACCGACCGGCGCGATCAATCTGGTGACCAAGCAGCCGCTGCTGCAGAACGCCGTCTCCGGCCAGGTCGCCTACGGCAGTTCCGACCGCAAGCGCGCCACCGCCGACTGGAACCAGGTGCTCGGCGCGAGCAGCGCGTTCCGCCTCAACCTGATGGCGCAGAACAGCGGCGTGCCGGGCCGCGACGAGGTGGAAAACAACCGCTGGGGCGTCGCGCCCTCGCTGGCCTTCGGCCTGGGCACCGCCACGCGCGTGTACATCGACTACCTGCACGTCAAGCAGAACAACATCCCCGACGGCGGCGTCTCCACCATCGGCCTGCCCGGCTACAGCAGCCCGGATCCCAAGCGTCCGTGGCTGGCCAACGCGCGCCCGGTCGATCCGTCGAACTTCTACGGCACCGACGCCGACCACGACCACGTCAAGGCCGACCTCTTCACCGTGCGCGTCGAGCACGACATCAGCGACGACCTGGCCCTGCACAACACCCTGCGCTGGGGCCGCACCAGGCAGGATTACCTGCTGACCTCGTACATGGCCACCGCGGCCAACCTGCTCACGCCGAACCCGAACGATCCGTCGACCTGGACCGTCGCGCGCAGCAACCCGACGTTCAAGGATCAGACCAACAAGATCCTCACCGACCAGTTCAACTTCACCGCCAACTTCCAGACCGGCGGCATCACGCACAACCTGAGCTCCGGCGTCGAACTGACCCGCGAGGAAGCGAACACCACCGGCATCGTCTCGCTGCTCAACACCTGGCCCGCGGCCAGCGTGTACCGCCCCAACCCGCACGTGTCGGGCATGCAGTGGTTCCGCAACGGCACCTACACGCACGGCAAGACCGACACCTACTCGGCCTATGTGTTCGACACGCTGAAGTTCAACGAGCAGTGGCAGGTCAACGCCGGCGTGCGCCTGGACCACTACAAGACCGATTTCGACAGCGCCGTCACCTGCGGTACGCGCAACGCGCCCGTGTGCGGCGCCCTGCCCGCCAACTCGGCGGTGCCGGGCCTGGATGCGCGCAAGAGCGGCAACCTCACCAACTGGAAGGTTGGCGTGCTGTACAAGCCGGCCGCCAACGGCAGCGTGTATGCCAACTACGCGATCTCGCAGCAGCCGCCGGGCGGCAGCACGCTCACGCTCAGCAGTTCGGCCAACAGCGCCGACAATCCCAACTTCAATCCGCAGAAGGCCAGGACCGCCGAAGTGGGCACCAAGTGGGAGTTCTACGACAGCCGCCTGATGCTGACCGGCGCCATCTATCGCACCGAGATCAACAACGACGTGGTGCAGGATCCGACCGACCTGCAGTACTACCAGACCGGCAAGAAGCGCGTGCAGGGCGTGGAGCTCAGCGCGGTAGGCAAGCTTACCGAGCACTGGGCGGTCAGCGCGGGCTACACGGTGATGGACAGCAAGGTGCTCAGCGGCAGCGTAGTCACCAGCGACGGCAGTTCGGATCTGGCGTACACGCCGAAGTCCGCCTTCACCGCGTGGACCACCTACACCTTGCCGTTCGGCCTGACCGTCGGCGGCGGCGCGCGCTACAACGACCAGCTCAAGCGCGGCACCGACGGTGCGATCGGCACGCCGGCGTATACCAGGTCGTACTGGGTGTTCGACGCGGTGGCCACCTACCCGGTCAACAAGCACGTCGACCTGCAATTGAACGTGTACAACCTGTTCGACAAGGAATACGTCTCGGCCATCAACAAGAGCGGCTACCGCTACACGCCCGGCGCACCGCGTTCGGCTATGCTCACGGCCAACGTGCGCTTCTGACGTAACTCCGCCAATCTCCGATGTGGAATCCTTCTCCCCTTCGGGAGAAGGTGGCGGCAGCCGGACGAGGGTACGGTCGGAGCGCAACGCTCCACTCCGCCCGTACCCTCACCCCAACCCCTCTCCCGGAGGGAGAGGGGCCCAAACCTCGCGAGGACTGGCATGTTGCTGCATGTCCCCAACGTACTGACGCCGGAACAGCTTCGACACGTCCGCGCCGAACTGGATCACGCCGACTGGACCGACGGCCGCCAGACCGTCGGCGCGCAAGGCGCCCAGGTCAAGCGCAACCTGCAGTTGCCGGAAGCCTCGCCGGTGCGCGAAGCACTGGGTCGCCTGATCCTCGACGCACTCGCGCAGCACCCGCTCTATCACGCCGCCGCGCTGCCGCTGCGCACGCTGGCGCCGCGCTTCAACCGCTACGAAGGCGGCGGGCATTACGGCTATCACGTCGACGGCGCGGTGATGGCGCTGCCCGGCGGCGGGCAGCTGCGCAGCGATCTCTCCTGCACGCTGTTCCTGGCCGAGCCGGACGAATACGACGGCGGCGAACTGGTCGTCAACGACACTTATGGCGAGCACGAGGCGAAACTGCCCGCGGGCGATTTATTGCTCTATCCGTCCAGCAGCCTGCACGAAGTGCGTCCGGTGACGCGCGGCGCGCGCCTGGCGGCGTTCTTCTGGGTCCAGAGCCTGGTGCGCGATGACGGCCGGCGCCGCCTGCTGTTCGATCTGGACGTGGCGATCCAGTCGCTCACCGCCAGCCCCGGCACCGACCGCGCCACCCTGCTCTCGCTCACCGGCATCTATCACAACCTGCTGCGCCAATGGAGCGAAACCTGAGCGGCGCCATGGCGGCGCCGCTCAGACGAGTTCTCAGCTCGGCACGCAGGTGGTCTGCACGCCCAGCGACTGCGAGGTCGTGCTGCCCGAAGCATTCACCGTAAGCTGCGCGCCCGGCACCGCGGTGGTACTGGTACCCGTGCCGGTATCGTTCGCGGCGCGGAAGCAGGTGGCGAACTTCGGCTGCTTATTGTCGCTGCGGCGCACCTGGCCCTGCGAGCCGAAGCTCAGGATCACGCTGTCCAGCGCCTGGATCGACACGCTGTCGCGCGCATCGGAAGCGCGCAGCTTGATCGCGCCGGACGTCGCGCTGTAGGCCGTGGTCGCCACGCCCTTGCCGGGCTGGTAGGTATAGATCAGCCAGCCGCTTTCATAGGCCTTGCCGTTCGAGGTGCAGCTGGCCTGGTCCGAGCTCGGGCAGATCGACACCACGTTGCCGCGGTTGATCGCCTCGCTGCGCGCATAAGCGATATCGGCCAGCAGGGCATTGCTGGCGGAACTGACCTTGTTGCGCCGGATCGCATCGCGGAAGCTCGGCCCGGCCGCCACCAGCAGGATCGCCGCCACCGCCAGCGCCACCATCAGTTCGACCAGGCTGAAGCCCTTGTTCCCCTGTCGTGTCATGGCGGTCACCAGCACTTGCCGTTGGTGGTGGAGCCGGTGGCGCCTTTCACTCCGTAATTGTTGATGTTCAGCGCTTTGCAGTCGTCCTTGGCCTGCGGCCCGCCGCTCACCGGCGTGGCCGTGGCGGTGAACGTGGTGGCCGGCGCCGCCGGCGTCACGGCGACGGTGTAGTAGCCCTTGTCCGACGCCGTGTTGGTGAAGCCGATATCGCTCAGGCTGCCATAGCGGTTGTTGGTCGAGTAGTAGCGCTCCTGCGCGGTCGCCACGCGCAGCAGCAGGTTCTGTCCATCCGAGCGCCGTGCGCGGATGCCGTAGCGCAGGTAGTTCGGCACCGCGAAGGCGGCGAGGATGGCGATGATCGCCACCACCACCATCAGCTCGATCAGGGTGAAGCCACGCGTATTGCGCTCGCGCAGCCGCTTCAGTGTCTCGATCATTGCGTAATCCCTCGCCAGGAACGGCGGCGCCAGACGGCGTCGTTGATATTGAGGACGTTGTTGCTGCCGGTGAGCTTCAGGCCCGGCACCAGCACACTGCCGCCGCCCACCGTCGTCACCAGCGGCACCGTGCCGGTGGTGCGCGGGTCGTTCACCCGGCCGCCCACCACGTACTTGCCCGTGCCATTCCAGCCCGACACGCCCGGCGCCGACAGGCCGCCGTTCGCGCCGCCCGTCGCCGCGTTCACCACCATCAGCGCGCCCTGGATACTCGCGTTGCACGGATCGTTGGTGCCCGGGATCAAGGTCTGGATCACCGCACGGCCCGTGTCGAACAAGGCCCCGGGCGTCACCACCACCCGCTC
>NZ_JAAZQJ010000015.1 GCF_012275375.1 Dyella sp. SG609
GTTACTTTTTCTTTGGGCCAGCAAAGAAAAAGTGACTCGGGCGCCGGCAGGCGTCCGAAATGCCCGCTGCATAAGCGGCCAGTTCGCGTCACCGCCAAAACCAGGCGATCCCGCAAAAAGATCCCGCCCTACGCCGAAATAGCGAGCAACCCAAAATGCCCACTGCATAAGCGCCCAAATCGCGCCACCGCGAAAACCCGATCAAATCAGCCAGCGCGACGCACCAGATACTGCACGGAGAACAACTCCTCCGGATCCAGCCAAACCTTGGCCACCTCAAGCCCCGCCTTATGCGCCATCGCGGCGAAATCCTCCGGCGAATACTTGCAGCTGTACTCCACCAGCATCGCCTCGTCCTCGCCGAAACTGGCCAGCATCCGCCCCACCCGCACCTTCTGATCACAGGTGCTGATGATGTGCGTCTCGATGCGCCCGGCCAACGGGTTGTAATGCGCGCGGTGGCGATATGCGTCGAGGCGGAAATCGCTGCCCAGCTCGCGGTTGAGGCGTGCCAGCATATTGAGGGTGAACTCGGCGGTGACGCCGGCCTCGTCGTTGTAGGCAGCCTCGATGCGCGCGGCGTCCTTCTTCAGGTCCACGCCGATCAGCACGCCGCCGGCCTCGCCCATTTCGTCGCGCATGGTGCGCAGGAGCTGGATCGCTTCGCGCTGCTCGAAATTGCCGATGGTGGAACCGGGGAAGTAGATGACCGTGCGGCGCGGCGCGCGCGGCGGGATCGGCAGGCGCAGCGGGCGGGTGAAGTCGGCATGCAGCGGCTGCATCGGCAGCGACGGGAAACGCGCGGCCAGGCGCTGCACGCTGGCGGCCAGCGCTTCGGAGGCGATTTCCACCGGCACGTAGCACACCGGCGAGACCAGGTGCTCCAGCAGCTGGCGCGTCTTCACCGCATTGCCGCTGCCGTATTCGACCAGGCGCACGTCCGGCCCCAGGGTGTGGGCGATGTCGCCGGCATGCGCTTCGAGCAGGGCGATCTCGGCGCGGGTGAGGTAGTACTCCGGCTGCTCGCAGATCTGCTCGAACAACTCACTGCCGCGCTCGTCGTAGAACAGCCAGGACGGCAGGCGCTTGGGCTGCGCGCGCAATCCGCGCTGCACGATTTCCAGCAGTTCGCTGGCGGGTGGGCGACGGTCGTCGTCGCGGGGTTCCAGGGCTTGCAGGCTCATTGTTGTTATCTCGCTTACCGGTCGCGTGCCAGGCGCAGGCCGGCGAACTGCCAGCGCGCCTGGGCGGGGAAAAAGTTGCGGTAGCTGGCGCGGATATGCTCGCGCGGCGTGGCGCAGGAGCCGCCGCGCAGCACCCATTGAGCGTTCATGAACTTGCCGTTGTATTCGCCCAGCGCACCCGGCAACGGCTGGAAGCCGGGATAGCTGACGTAAGGCGAGGCGGTCCATTCCCACACGTCGCCGTACATCTGCAGCAGGCCTTCGCCGCTGGCGGCGCGCGGCGCTTGCGCGCGCTCGTCGAGCAGGTTGCCGTGCACCGGTTGGGTGGAGGCCGCGCTTTCCCATTCCGCTTCGCTGGGCAGGCGCGCGCCGGCCCAGCGCGCGAACGCGTCGGCTTCGAAATAGCTGAGCTGGGACACCGGCGCGGCGGGATCGAGCGCGCGGATGCCGCCGAGGCCGTAGGCGCTGTCGAGGTCGTCCTGCCAGTACAGCGGATGCTGCCAGCCTTCCGCCTGCACCGTGGCCCAGCCATCGGAAAGCCACAGCGCGGGTTCGCGATAGCCGCCGTCCTGCACGAACAGGCGGAATTCCTCGTTCGTCACCGGGCGGTTGGCAAGCGCATGCGCCTGCAGCAGGGTGCGGTGCCGCGGGCCTTCGTTGTCGAAGGAAAAGCCATGGCCGTCGTGGCCGATCTCGACGATGCCCTCGCGGCCGTCGATGTAGCGCATCGATTCGACGGGCACACGGTGTTGCGCGGACGGCAGCGCTGCGTCGTAGGCCGGATGCAGCGGGTTGCACCACAGCGCGTGCTGGATGTCGGTGAGCAGCAGTTCCTGATGCTGCTGTTCGTGCTGCAGGCCGAGTTCGACGATGGCTGCGCCTGCGGCGTCGAGGCCGGCTTCGATGCGCTGCGCCACCGCGTCTTCGATGCGCCGGCGATAGTCCAGCACCTCGTCCAGGCTGGGACGCGACAGCAGGCCGCGGCGCGGACGCGCATGCATCGGGCCTACCGTCTGGTAGTAGGAGTTGAGCAGGTAGTGCCACTCGGGATGCGGCGGATGCCAGGCCGGATCGCGGGCGAGCAGGAACTGCTCGAAGAACCACGTGGTGTGCGCCAGATGCCATTTGGCCGGACTGGCGTCGGGCATCGACTGCACCATCATGTCCTCGGCGCTGAGGCCGGCCGACAAGCCGAGGGTGCGGCTGCGCACGCGATGGAAGCGCTGCGCCAGCGACTCGGCGCGCGAGGCGAGATCCGACAGGCTCACGCGGGCCTCCGTTGCAACGAAATGCCCCGTCGAACGTTATAGGAAGGGCTTGGCGACTCGAGGACCCGCATCCAGATACCTTGCCGTAGCAACCGTTCAATTTCCGTGATCCGGCGATGGCAAAGGCTTGACACGCGGCGGCCGGGCGGCGCTCAAATGCGCGCGCACGACGTCGGTGGTTTCACCAGGCAAGGGCCCCGGCAACGGGCAGCACTGTCACCCCTAGAGGTACCCCTATGAAAACCGTCACCGCCATGTTGCTGCTTGCGATGACCACCGCCACCGGCATGGCTCATGCCGACGGTCCGGCACCCGAGCGCCAGCCGATGCGTCCGGTCAGCGAATGCCTGCGTCCGGATCGCGTCAACGAATGGTATGTCGTGGACAACCGCACCGTGATCGCACGCACCGGTCCGGACCGCTACCTGGTCAAGCTCACCGCCGACTGCCCGCGCTTAGGCATCGGCCAGCAATTGCTGTTCCGCGCCAACGACTCCAACCGCGCGGCCGGCCTGGGCGCGGTATGCGGCGAGGTGGGCGAAAGCGTGATCTCGCGCGACCAGCCGCCCTGCGCGATCCAGTCGGTGAGCAAGATCGACAAGGCGAAGTTCGAGAAGCTCGAAAAGCACGCGTCGCAGCACGGCTTCCTCAGCAACGGCGGCACGCCGCCGACGCGGCCATGACGGACGCGCCATGAAACGAAAGAGCCCGGCTTAGGCCGGGCTCTCTTTTTGCGCATCGCGGCGGAATCAATCGCCGTCGTAATAGCGGCTGGTGCGATAGCCGTCGCTGTAGTAGCCGCGCTCTTCGTACACGCGGCGCACGTACACCGGGCGCTCCACCACCACCGGTTCGTCGTAATACACCACGCGCGGCGCCGGACGGTAGTAGACAGGCGGCGCGTAGTAACCGCCGGCGTAATAGCCGCCGCCGTAATACGGGTGGCGATAGTGACCACGGTAGCCGTCGGAGTAGCCGATGCTGACACCCGGCAGATTGACGCCGATGCCCACGCTGACGTGGCTGCGGGCGAAGGACGGGGCGGCGGCCGCGCAACCCAGCAGCACGGCGGCGGCAAGGACCACGCGCTTGAGGCTGGAAGGCTTCGACTTGTTCATGGCTTTCGGTCTCCGAGAGAGCGGCGGCAACGGTGCGGGCGGTCCGGGAAAGGGTGGTGCGGAGGGCCGTTCCGGCGTTGTCTGCCGGTGCTCATGCTCGGGCCGGAGGGCTGAATCCGGACTGAGCATTTTCACCCCGTTTTCCTAGCGTTTACCCCGGTTGTGAATATGCCGCACGCTGTCGCCCCAGGGCGACTCTTCGGCGCGCAGGCGCAGCACCCAGCAGCCGTGGATATCGGCCCGGCGGGCGAAGTCGAACGGGATGCTGGCAGCGCTCCAGTCCTCGATCTCGAAGCGCTCTTCCAGCGCCGCGCGATCCAGCGTGAAGCGGCGGAAATTGTTGGAGAACACGATCACCCCGTCGCCCGCCAGCCGGTCCGCGCAGGCCAGCAGCAGGCGGGCGTGGTCGCGCTGCACGTCGAAGTCGTCGGCCCGCTTGGAATTGGAGAAGGTCGGCGGATCGACGTAGATCAGCCCGTAACGCTCGCGTTCGTGGCGCAGGAACTCCATCGCGTCGGCCTGCATCAGCCGGTGCTTCGTCCCGGTGAATCCGTTCAGGGCGAGATTGCGCGAAGCCCAGTCCAGATAGGTGCCGGACAGATCCACGCTGGTGGTGTCGCGCGCCCCGCCCGCCGCCGCGTAGACGCTGGCGGTGGCGGTATAAGCAAACAGGTTCAGGAAGCGCCGCCCCTCGGCCAGCTCGCGCAGGCGCGCGCGGACCAGGCGGTGGTCCAGGAACAGTCCGGTATCCAGGTAGTCGGTGAGATTGACCAGGAACTGCAGGCCGCCCTCCTCCACCGGGACGAACTCGCCGCGCTGGTCGAACTGCCCGTACTTGGAACCGCCCTTGCCGCGCTCGCGCGTCTTCAGCGCCACGCGATCGCGCGGCACGCCGAACACTTCGCCGGCCACGCGCACGATCTCGCGCAGGCGCAGCCGCGCGGTCTCGGCGGGAATGTCGGCCGGCGCGCGGTATTCCTGCACGTGCAGCCACTGGCCGCCCTTGGCGTCGCCGTAGACGTCGATGGCCGCCGCGTATTCCGGCAGGTCCTGGTCGTAGGCGCGCCAGCAATGGATGGCTTCGCGTTCCAGCCGCTTGCGCAGATGGCGGACGTTCTTCTCCAGGCGGTTCTTCAGCATCTGCGCGCCGGCCGACAGCGGCTTGGCTTCGCGCGGCGTGTCGCCGGCCGCGCGCAACTCGAACAGCAGCAGCACGGTTTCCAGCGCGCCGTTGTACAGCGCGTATTTCTTGTTCGCGCGCAGCGGAATGGCCTGGCCCAGTTCGGCATCGCCGGCCAGCACGGCGGCATGCCAGCCGGCGAAGCGCTGCTTCAGCGTTTCGCCCAGCGCGCGGTACAGCTTGGGCATCGCCTCGCGCTCGCCCAGGCGCTCGCCGTAGGGCGGATTGGTGATGACCAGGCCACGCTCATAGCCGGGCGGGGGCGCCACGTGCAGCGCGTCGTGGCGGTCCAGGGTGAGGAAGCCGGCCACGCCGGCCTCCTGCGCGTTGCGCTTGGCGGTCTGCACCATGCGCGGGTCGGAGTCGCTGCCGAAGAAGCACGGGCGCAGCGCGCGCAGGCCGGTTTCGGCGCGGGTGCGCGCTTCTTCCAGCAAGCTGCGCCACACCGCGATGTCGTGGCCGAGCCAGCCGAGGAAACCGAAATATTCGCGGCGCAGGCCCGGCGCCACGTCGGCGGCCATCAGCGCGCCTTCGATCAGCAAAGTGCCGGAGCCGCACATCGGATCGAGCAGCGCGCCGCCCTGCGCATACATGGCGGGCCAGCCGGCGCGGACCAGCATCGCGGCGGCGAGGTTTTCCTTCAGCGGCGCGTCGCCCTGCATTTCGCGCCAGCCGCGGCGGTGCAGCGGCGCGCCGGCGAGGTCCAGCGACAGCGTGGCGCGGTCGCGGCGCAGGCGCAGGTGGATGCGCACGTCGGGTTCGTCCGTATCCACGTCCGGACGCGAGCCGTCGCGTTGGCGGAACTGGTCGACCACGGCGTCCTTTACGCGCAGCGCGATGAACTGGCTGTGGGTGAGCTTGCTCTGCGCGGTCACCGCCTCCACCGCCAGGGTGCCGTGAGCGGCCAGGTGTTTCGACCAGTCGATGGCTTCCACGCCGGCGTACAGCGCGTCGCCGTCCGCCGCGTCGAATTCCGCCAGCGGCAGCAGCACGCGGCTGGCCAGGCGCGACCACAGGCAGGCGCGGTAGGCGATCTCCAGCGGGCCGGAGAAGTACACGCCGGCCAGCGCCTCGCGCACGTCTTCGGCGCCCAGCGCGGCCAGCTCGTCGCGCAGCAGGTATTCCAGGCCCTTGGGGCAGGTGGCGAAGTAGGCGCTCACTGGACGCCCGCCATGCGGTCGAGGGACGACACGCTACCGAGGGTCAGGCCGTCGAGGAACAGGCGGAACTGCGCGCCGATGGTGTCGACGCTGGAGCTCAGGCGGTGGTCGCCGTCCAGCACCAGCAGCGGCAGGCTGCGGCGGCGGGCGAAGTCGTGCAGGTCGTCCAGCGGGCACAGTTCGTCGTGCCAGCCGTGGATCAGCAGCGTCGGCACGTCCTGGCGCAGGTCGAAGGCCGCCTGGTAGCCGGGAATGGCCACCGGCGTGGCCAGCAGGAACAGGCCGGCCACCGGCCGCTCCAGCGAAGCCAGGCCCGAAGCGAACGCGCCCATGCTGGAGCCGACCAGCACCGGCGGCGCCTCCAGCGCGTCGATGGCCGCGCGCAGGCGCGCCACCCGCGGCGCCACCGAGGCGGCGTAGCCGTGGTGGTCGTCTTCGCGGTAATCGGGCCGCTGCGTGGACCAGCCCAGCGATTCGGCGATGGCGGCCAGCGCGCTGACCTTGGTGGCATCCGGGCCGGAATCCGAACCGTGGGAAAGAATGATCTGGCCGCGCATCGCGGTCTCCAACGAGCAGGTACAAGGCGCCCATGATACCGGGCCGCATGCGAGACTCGCCGGCATGAGCATCCGCGACCACTTTCTTCCGTACGTCGATCTCCTCCCCGAACGCCCCGCCGACGCCGTCGAACTGGTGGTCATCCACTGCACCGAACTGCCGGATCTGGCCACCGCCCGCGAATACGGCGAGCGCATCGTGCACGACAGCGGCACCGGCAACAGCGGCCACTACTACATCGACCGCGACGGCTCGACCTGGCGCTACGTGCCCGGCACCCGCGTGGCGCACCACGTGCGCGGCTTCAATCCGCATTCGATCGGCATCGAGCTGGTCAACCGGGGCCGCTATCCGGACTGGTGGCATGCCGGCAACCAGACCATGACCGAACCCTACCCGGCCGCCCAGATCGACGCCCTGCGCGCCCTGCTGGCCCAGCTGCGCAGCGAATTCCCCCGGCTGCGCGATATCGCCGGCCACGAGGACCTCGACCTGGCCCGCCTGCCGGCCAGCGACGACCCCGGCCGCGAAGTGCCGCGCAAGCTCGACCCCGGTCCGATGTTCCCCTGGGACCAGGTGCTGGCCGGCAGCGGCCTGCACCGCCTGCCGGCGCGGCCGGTCCAGGAGTGAAGAGGGAAGGGGTGAAGGGCCCGGCGCGGCTATAATTCGCGGCGCGGGCCGCCGGCCCGATTCCCCCTTGGATTGCTTAGACATGACGGAAAACCACGTCCGCGAGCTGGTCGACCTGCTGCAGCTCGAACGCCTGGAAGACAACCTGTTCCGCGGCCAGAGCCGCGACATCGGCACGCGCTTCGTGTTCGGCGGGCAGGTGCTGGGCCAGGCGCTGTCGGCCGCGCAGCAGACGGTCGACGGCTCGCGGGCGGCGCATTCGCTGCACGCCTATTTCCTGCGCGCCGGCGATATCGACGCGCCGATCGTCTACAGCGTGGAGCGCACGCGCGACGGCGGCACGTTCTCCTCGCGCCGGGTGGTGGCGATCCAGCACGGCCAGCCCATCCTCAACGGCTCGATCTCGTTCCAGATCGAGGAAACCGGCTTCGAGCACCAGACCGCCATGCCCGAAGTGCCGGCGCCGGAAGACATCGCGCCGATGCAGCCGCTGCCGCCGGACAAGCTGGCCAAGCTGCCGGAGAAACTGCAGCGCTGGCTGGGCCTGGAAGCGCCGATCGAATTCCGCCACGTGTGGCCGCAGGACAAGCTGCACCCGAGCAAGCGCCCGCCCTACCAGCACATCTGGTTCCGCGTGGCCGCGCCGGTGGGCGATTCGGACGTGCTGCACCGCGCCCTGCTCGCCTACGCCTCGGACTTCAACCTGATCGGCACCGCCACCCTGCCGCACGGCATTTCGTACTACACGCACAACGTGCAGATGGCCAGCCTGGACCACGCGCTGTGGTTCCACCGCCCGTTCCGCGTGGACGAGTGGCTGCTGTATTCGTTCGACAGCCCCACCGCGCAGGGCGCGCGCGGGCTGGCGCGCGGGCAGATCTTCAGCCGCGACGGGCGGCTGGTGGCCTCGACCGCGCAGGAAGGCCTGATCCGGCTGCGCCCCTGAGCCGACGGAGTAACATCGCCCCATGCGCCAGATCTATACCTCGCCCCGTCCCGAAAACATCGACCGCGTCGCCTCCATGCTCGGCGAGCACGGCATCGAATGCTCGATCGAGAACCGCTCCAACTGGAACAAGCGCAGCTACGAGCGCTTCAGCTACTCCCAGCGCAAGGAAAACCGCGACCGCTGGGAACAGGTCTGGATCAGCAAGGCCGACGACTACACCCGCGCCCGCACCCTGCTGCGCGAGCTGGGCATCGAACCGGTGATCCGCCACGCCGAGGAACTGGCCCTGGCCCGCAACCCCAGCCCCGACGCGCGCCGCGGCAGCGTGGCCAACCGGGTGCGCCGGATCGTGATGCTGGCGGTGGCCGGCGCCTTCGTGGTGGTGATGCTGCGCTACATGGGGGTGATCTGACCCGGTAGCGGCCTAGGCACCGTCCTACACCGTATGGACGGGCCCGGTGCAGCGGATTTGAGACGCTTGTCACGGCAAGCCGCCTCGGACGTAGAATCTGCCATGCGCTCCGATCGCGTCCGCCTCTTCCAGACCCTGCCCCACGCCTGCGGGTATTTCCCCGACCGCACGGCGCAGAACCTGGTGATCGATCCGGCGGCCCCGCATCTGGACCAGCTGTACGGGCCGGCGCTGGAACGCGGCTTCCGCCGTGCCGGCGGGCATCTGTACTTTCCCTACTGCAGCAGCTGCCGGGCCTGCACGCCCTGCCGCATCGACGTGGAACGCTTCCGCCCCAGCCGCTCGCAGCGGCGCTGCCTGAAGCGCAATGCCGACCTGCAGGTAGTGGAATCCATGGCCGGCTACAACAGCGAGCGCCACGCGCTGTACGAGCGCTACCTGCGCCAGCGCCATCCCGGCGGCGGCATGGACGAGGCCGATGCCAGCGACTTCCGCCGCTTCCTCACCGCGCCGTGGAGCCCCACCCTGTTCCTGGAACTGCGCCAGGGCCCGCGCCTGCTCGGCGTGGCGGTGACCGACGTGTCGCTGCACGGCCTGTCGGCGGTCTACACCTTCTTCGAGCCGGACGAGACCGAGCGCAGCCTGGGCACCTTCGCCATCCTGCAGCAGGTGGAACTGGCGCGCCGCCGCGGCATTCCGTGGATCTACCTGGGCTTCTGGATCGAAGGCCATCCGAAGATGGACTACAAGCGCCACTTCCAGCCGCTGCAGATCCGCACCGTCGACGGCTGGGTGGACATGCCGTAGGTTGGTGTGAGCCGCAGGCGAACCCCAATATCGTCACGTTCAAACGCATCGTATCGTTGGGGTTCGCCTGCGGCTCACCCCAACCTACGCCTGCGGGACGTAGCCCTCCGGATACGGAAACAGCTTCACCAGCGGCACCGAGATGCCGTCGTCGCCCATCACGCGGCAATGCGTGCGGTCCAGTTCGCGCGGCTCTTCCACGCCGCAGCTGTGCGCGATGATGCCGACCTCGCGCATCACGTTGGTGGCGTAGTGATAGACACGCTCGCTCTTGTCGGTCACCACCAGGCCGCGCTGCAGCTTGGGGTTCTGCGTGGTGATGCCGGTGGGACAGGAATTGCGGTTGCACTGCAGCGACTGGATGCAGCCCAGCGCCAGCATGAAGCCGCGCGCCGAATTGACGAAGTCCGCGCCCATCGACAACGCCCACGCCACGTCGTAGGC
Organism: Dyella sp. SG609; assembly: GCF_012275375.1. GTDB lineage: Bacteria > Pseudomonadota > Gammaproteobacteria > Xanthomonadales > Rhodanobacteraceae > Dyella_D > Dyella_D marensis. The sequence continues at coordinate 9,711 of NZ_JAAZQJ010000015.1, forward strand.
GGTGATGCACTTGCCCGAGCAGATCACCTTGATGCGCTCGCGCAGGCCTTGCGTGATCAGCGTGTTGATCAGCGCCGGCAGCGCTTCGCGCAGCGGCAGGCCGACGCCTTCCATCAGGGTCTGCGGCGCGGCACCGGTGCCGCCTTCGGAGCCATCGACGATGATGAAGTCCGGCGCGCTCTCGATGCCGCGGCGGCGCACCTCCTCGCACAGCTCGTCGATCCATTCCATGCCGCCGAACACCGCCTTGAAGCCGGTGGGCTTGCCGGTGAGTTCGCGGATATGCGCGATCGCATCCATCAGCTCGCGCACGTTGCCGATGTCGAGGTGGCGGTTGGGGCTTTGCGAGTCCTCGCCCACCGCGATGCCGCGGATCGCCGCGATCTCCGGCGTCACCTTGGCGCCCGGCAGCAGGCCGCCCATGCCGGGCTTGGCGCCCTGGCCCAGCTTGATGCTGACCATCTTCACCTGCGGGTGCCTGCAGATGTCCAGCAGCTTCTGGTCGTCCAGCTTGCCCTCCGGCGTGCGCACGCCGTACTTGGCGGTGCCGATCTCGAACACGATGTCGCAGCCGCCTTCCAGATGGTACGGCGCCAGTCCACCCTCGCCGGTATCCATCCAGATGCCGGCCTTGGCCGCGCCGATCGACAGCGCGCGCACCGCCGGCGCGGACAGCGCGCCGAAGCTCATCGCCGAGATGTTGAAGAACGAGGAATGGCTGTACGGCTCACGCGCATACGGGCCGAGCGTGATCGGCTTGGGCACGACGTGGCTCTGGCCCAGCGAGGGGAACGGCGCGTTGACGAAGAACGGCAGGCCTTCGGCGTGCAGGTCGCGGGTGGAGCCGAAGGCGTTGGTGTTTTCCACGTCCTTGGCCGCGCGGTACACCCACATGCGCTGCGCGCGGTTGAACGGCATTTCCTCGCGGTCGCTGGAATACAGGTATTGGCGGAAGAATTCGCCCAGGTGCAGGAACCAGTAGCGGAAGTGGCCGATGACCGGGAAGTTGCGCAACACCGAGTTGGAAGTCTGGTTGCGGTCCACCAGCCACACCACCAGCACCACCATCACGCCGATCGCCAGCAGCAGCAGGAACAGCGCCGCGAAGGTCTCCACGATCACTACCAGCCAATGCGCAAATGCCGAGGACTGCATGCCTGCTCCCTGCCTGGTTGGTGCGGCCGGCGCCGCACTGTCGGGTTGGTTGAATCCGCCGATCCTCGCACAATCGCCGGGCGGAAAAACGCTTCCGGCCACCGGCCCGGAAACGCAAAAAGCCGCGCCGCCCGTAAGCGCCCCGCAAGCCTTGCCCCAGCCCATTTCCGGTCTCGCTGCATTGCGCATTGACGACAGCCTTAAGTCGGCATTCACTGTCATCCAAGCCGTCCCCACGGATACGCATATGCGACTGAAGACCGCCAAGCTATTGCTGGTGCTGTTGCTGTTGCCGTGTCCCGTCGCCGGGACCATGGCCGCCGACAGCGCGCCCGGCAACTCCGCCGACACCACCTGGATGAGCGTCCTGCTGGGCGGCCGCAAGATCGGCCACCTGCGCATCGACCGCGCCACCGCGCAAGGCACGGTGACCACCACCCAGACACTGTCGATCCTGCTCAACCGCAGCGGCAAGAGCATCCCGCTGAGCAACATGATCCGCAGCGTGGAAAGCACCGCCGGCCAGCCGCTGGGCTTTTCCACCCGCACCTCGATGTCCGCCATGGACAGCACGGTGAACGGCGAGCGCCAGGCCGACGGCTCGTTCCGCATCACCACCACGGTGGGCGGCGCCACGCGCTACGCCTATATCCCCTGGCCGGGCCAGGCCCTGCTCAACGACGCCCAGCGCCGCACCATGCTCGATGCCGCGAAGCAGCCGGGGCTGCGCTACCGCATGGCGATGTTCGACCCCGCCACCCAGCAGGTGATGGACGTGGCGGTGGAAGTGATGGGCAACGAGCCGGTCGACCTGCCCGGCGGCACCGAGACGCTCAGCCACCAGCGCCAGCGCCTGCACCAGGACCGCGGCGACCAGATCCTGGACCTGTGGCTGGACAGCCAGGGCCGCGCCCGCAAGGGCATCATCTCGATGCTCGGACGGCAGCTGGAAATGATCGCCTGCGACCAGGCCTGCGCGCTGGCGCCGGAGCAGGACGTGGACATGTTCCGCGCCGCCATGGTCGATTCGCCGCGGCCGCTCACGCCGAACCTGCGCGATTCCTTCCTGCGCTACCGGCTGACCATCGAAGGCGACATCGCCTCGCCGATCATCAACACCGACGAACAGCGCGTGCTGCACCTGGGCGGCCACGACTGGCAGATCGACATCGGCAACGCCTACGCCGGCGGCCAGGCGCCGCCGCAGCCGGAAGACCTGCGCGCCAACGACTGGCTGCAGTCCGACGCGCCGGCGATCCGCGCGCTGGCCGCCGAAGCCGTCGGCACGGCGGTCGACAACCGGCAGAAGATGCGCCGGCTGCGCAGCTTCGTCAGCCACTACATCACCCAGCACGGCCTGGACATCGGCTACGCCTCGGCGCTGGAAGTGGTGAACACGCGCCAGGGCGACTGCACCGAATACGCCGTGCTGCTGGCCGCGATGGCGCGCGCCCAGGGTATTCCGGCGCGGGTAGTCACCGGCATGGTCTACGCCGACCGCTACGCCAGCACCTCGCGCGTGTTCGTGCCGCACGAATGGGTGCAGGCCTGGGTGGACGGGCGCTGGCAAAGCTACGACGCGGCGCTGCGCCGCTTCGACAGCACGCATATCGCGCTGGACACCGGCGACGGCGACCCCTGGCATTTCTTCGCCATCACCAATCTGTTCAACGCCATGCAGATCGTCGACGTGATGCCCTCGTGGGAGTTCATGAGCACGGCCCCGGTGGTGGCGGCACCGGCCGCCCCGGTGGGCAACGGGGGCGGTGGCAGCCACTAGGCACTTGCAAGTGACATCATTTTGATATCAGATACCTCCCATCCAAGGGAGGTATCACCATGAATGAGCGTCAGGGTTTTTCGCTTGCCGGTATCCCGTTCGTCGGTTTCTGCCTGCTGCTGGGCGCCTTCGGCATCTGGCTGGTACTCAGCTCGGCCGGCCACCAGCCGCCGCTGGCCGGCTTCTTCGGCGGCGTGGTCGTGCTGGTGTTCACCGCGTTCCTGCTGAAGGGCTTCTTCCAGGTCGCGCCGAACGAAGGCCAGGTCATGCAGCTGTTCGGCAAGTACGCCGGCACGGTGCGCACGGAAGGGCTGCGCTGGACCAATCCGTTCTTCACCCGCCGGCGCGTCTCGCTGCGCGTGCGCAACTTCGAGAGCGGCAAGCTCAAGGTCAACGACAGCGACGGCAATCCGATCGAGATCGCCGCGGTGGTGGTGTGGCAGGTGGTGGATACGGCCGAGGCGGTGTTCCAGGTCGACGACTACGAGAACTTCGTGCATATCCAGAGCGAGTCGGCGCTGCGCCAGATGGCGCAGAACTACCCCTACGACGCGCACGACGACGGCAAGCCCTCGCTACGCAGCCACGGCGAAGTGATCAACAACCATCTGCGCGATGAGATCCAGGCGCGCCTGGACAAGGCCGGCGTCAGCGTGATCGAGTCGCGCATCAGCCACCTCGCCTACGCCCAGGAAATCGCCCAGGCCATGCTGCAGCGCCAGCAGGCCAGCGCCATCGTGGCGGCGCGCGGACGCATCGTGGAAGGCGCCGTCGGCATGGTCGCCATGGCGCTGGACAGCCTGCGCCAGCAGGGCGTGGTGGAACTGGACGAAGAGCGCAAGGCGGCCATGGTCAGCAACCTGCTGGTGGTGCTGTGCGGCGACCGCGCCACGCAGCCGGTGGTCAACGCCGGCACGCTCTACGGCGGCTGAGCGAGTCGCGCGTGCCGGCCGAAAAGAAAGCCTATCCGCTGCGCATCAGCCCCGCCGTGCTGGAGGCGATGCAGCGCTGGGCCGACGACGACTTGCGCAGCGTCAACGCGCAGATCGAATACGTACTGCGCGAAGCGCTGCGCAAGAGCGGACGCCTCAAGGCCGGCCAGGCCGCGCCGGTGGCGGACGACCAGGACGATCCCACCTAAATCCACGCAATCCGACACCGACAGGAACAGGGGAACCGCACCGTGAAGAAGTCGCTGGCAGTCATCGTCTGCCTGGGTATCTGTTTGTCCGCCGCGGCGGGCGCGCGTGCCGAATCGCCGTGCGAAACCGCCTCGGCGCATCTGCTCGACGCGCTCGACAAAGGCGACTACGCCGGCGCCACCGGCGATTTCAACGACACCATGAAGGCCAAGCTGCTGCCGGAAAAACTCGGCCAGATCTGGCCGGCGGTGACGCAGCAGTTCGGCGAGCGCGGGGCGCGGGACGCGGCGACCGTGGTACCGGCCGGCGATCTCACCGTCGTGCTCACGCCGCTGCATTACGGCCAGAGCACGATCGACTCCAAGGTCACCTGCGATGCGCAAGGCAAGGTGGCCGGGTTCTTTATCCAACCGCATCACTGAGCGAGGACATCGCCATGACCGCCCTGCCCGCTGCACCGCTACCACGCTTGAAGCTGGCCTTGCTGCTGGGGTTGGCAGCGGTCATCGCAACGCTCGCGCTGCTGCCCTACGTATTCGGCGTGCTGATGCCGCTGCAGCGTGGCGGCGCGCACATGTCGCACCTCACCGTAGCGGGGTTGGTACTGCTTCAGTACGGCCCACCCAGCTTCATCTTTGCCTGGCTCGGATTGTGGTTCGGCGAGCGCTACGGCTTGACCGCGCCCTGGCTGCGCGCCTGGGTCTATCGCCAGCCGCCGCCGCGGTCACCGCAGCGGTGGTGGTGGGCGATCCTGCTGGGCATCCTCAGCGCCCTGCCCACCATCGCCATCACCACCGACTGGCAGCAGCTCGGCCATCCATCCGCGGCGCGGATGCTGGACTGGGCATGGCGCGGCGCACTGGCGATGTTCCAGGGCGGCATCACCGAAGAGATCATGTGCCGCCTGTTCACCATGAGCCTGCTGGTGTGGCTGATGGCGCGCCTGGGTGGCGGCGTACGGCCATGGATGTTCATCGTCGCCATCGTAGTTGCGGCCTTGCTGTTCGGCGCCCTGCATCTTCCTGCCGCCGTCAGCCTCGGCATGGCCGGCAGCCCGCTGGCCATCGTCCGCATCGTGCTGCCCAATCTGATCGTGGGCCTGCCCTGCGGCTGGCTGTTCTGGAAATACGGACTGGAACACGCGATGGTCGCGCACTTCGCCGGAGATTTCGTGTTGCACGTCGGCTCGCAACTGGTGCTGGCAGCGCTGGCCTGACACCCTCAGCCACTGCGTTTCGCGGCACCCCAGCCCAGCAGCAACCATCCCGCGATAAACGCCACGCCGCCCAGCGGCGTGATCGCGCCGAACCAGCGCGGCGCGCCCAGCGCCAGCGCATACAGGCTGCCGCTGAACAGCACGATGCCGATGGCGAAGGCGATCACCGCGCGGCGCCGGTGCGGTGCGTCGAGCACGAAGAGCGCCAGGCACAAGGCCAGCGCATGCCACACGTGGTAATTCACCGCCGTGTGCCACAGCTCGGTGCCGCGTTCGTCCAGCACACCGCGCAAGGCGTGCGCGCCGAAGGCACCGAGGATTACCGCGCTGGCGCCGGCGAAACCGGCCAGCAGGCCGGCGGCGGAACTGACACTTTGTCGCATGGGAAAGGCGTCCTCGGGCTGGCGGCCGTGCCGGTGTCGTATGCTGGCGCGATGCCGCTCCAGGATTCTCGCATGAAGCCCCGACGCCTCGTCCGCAGCCTGTTCCTGCTCCCTCTGCTGCTCGCTGCGCTGCTGCTGGCCGGTTGCCAGCGCGGCGACGAATTGCCGTGGAAGCTCACCAATGTCACCGGCCATATGCCGGACCTGGACTTCAAGCTGGTCGACGACCAAGGCAAGCCGGTCACCGGCGCCGACTACCGCGGCAAGGTGGTGCTGCTGTACTTCGGTTACACGCATTGCCCCGACGTATGCCCGCTCACGCTCGCGCAGCTGCACGTGGTGATGCAGCGCCTGGGTCCGCTCGCCGATGGCGCGCGCATCCTGTTCGTCAGCGTCGACCCCGCGCGAGACACGCCCGACGTGATGCACGCCTACGTCAATGCCTTCGATCCGCGCGCCGTAGGCCTGTCCGGCGAACCGCGCGCGCTGGAGGCGCTGAGCAAGCGCTATCGCTCCGCGTACACGCGCGAACCGGACAAGGCCGACGGCCAGTACGAAGTGAGCCACAGCTCGGCCATCTATCTGTTCGACCGCGACGGCAAGGCGCGCCTGCTCTCCACCGCCGCCGACGCCCAGGACGACCTGGTCCACGACCTGCATCTGCTGCTCGACCCCGGAGCCAAGCCATGAACGCACGCTGCGCTTTCCTGCTCGCCGGCCTGCTGTTCGCGGGCGCGGCCAGTGCCGGCGACGCCGAGCATGTCGCGGCGAGCCGCGGCTGGATCCGCGTGATGCCCGGCGCCCTGCCCGCCGGCGGCTACGTGGTGCTGGAAAATCATGGCGACCACGCGGTGTCGCTGCGCTCGGCCAGCAGCCCGGCCTACGCCGACGTGATGCTGCACAAGAGCAGCACCGACACCGGCATGGGCCGCATGGAAAGCGTCGATGCGCTGCCGATTCCCGCGCATGGCAAGGCGGCGCTGTCGCCCGGCGGCTATCACCTGATGCTGATGAAGGCGGCCGCGCCGGTGAAGGTGGGCGACAAGGTGCGCGTCACGCTGCGCTTCGCCGATGGCAGCACGCTGGATACGGAGTTCGAGGCGAAGCCGGCGAATACGGTGGATGGCGGCGAGATGCCGGAAATGCACCACCACTGACGCAGGTTGGGGTGGCAACCCCAACATCGCTCATCTGCATGGGCACCGCATGGTTGGGGTTATCACCCCAACCTACGCTCGAGTTGCAGCTGCCGCTTGGACTTGATCCGCCCGTTGCGCGACAGGCGCACCCACTGCCGCAGCGCCAGCAGGCCGCCGATCGATTCGATCAGGGCCGCCGGCACCCACATGATCACGCCGCCCACCAGCTGACCCGTCAGCACGTTGAAGGTAAAGGCGCGGCCGCAGATCTCGAAGATCGGATAGAGATCGCTCTTGGAAAAAGTGACGATGGCGCCGGCGAGAATCTGCGGGCTCATGGTGATGGCCGGCGACAGCACGCGCACGCCGGGCGTCATCCGCCCCGGCGGACGGGGACGGTGGTCCAGCACCAGCCACCAGTAGCTCAGCCCGCTGAGCATCATCGACCAGTTCATGAAGCGGTAGATGCGCCAGTCCAGCATCGCCAGCGTCTGCATCGCCGGGATCAGCCAGATCAGGATGAAGCCGACGAACAGCACCGTGGCCACCGCCGGATTGAGCAGCACGCCGGTCACCGCGCGCCACGGCCAGGAACGCTCCAGCGGCCGCAGCGCACGCGCGCGCCACGCCAGCGGCAGGCCCGCGCGCAGCACCGTGCCCGGATACGAAGCCACCAGCAGCAGCGGCGCCAGGTGATGCAGCAGCACCTGCTGGATGCGATGCATGAAGAATTCGTGCTCGGCGTAGTAATCGAAGTACGTGTGCAGCGACACGTAGACGATGGCCATGCCGGTCCAGAACGAGAGCCTGCGGCTGAAGCTCACCGGCAGCCGGCGGCTGCCGCGCAGATACAGCGCGCAGATCGCCAGGAAGCTCAGCAGAAAGACCCAGGAGAACTCCCAGGGCACGATCCACTTGAGCAGGCTGGACATCATCGCGGTTCGGATCCCGGCGCACGGCAGGCGCCAAGCATAGTCCCGCCCCTTGCCGGCGGGACTGCGGCAGATGCCCGCATCATGCGCGGCGCCGGTTACGGCGCGAGCGCCGCCAGCCGTAGGCCAGGCCGAACAGCGTGACCAGGGCCGGCACCAGCACGATATTGAGGAACTTCAGGCGCAGGCCCAGCGCGTCGATCTCGGCGTTGAGCTGGTGCTGCACGTCGCGCAGCTCCTTGTTGATCGCCAGCTGCCGCTGCAGGAACTGCTCGATCTCCGCGCGCTGCTCGGTGCCGGCGTTGTCGCCGCGCGCTGCCTTGGCCGGCTGCAGCTCGGACAGGCGGCTGCGGGTGACGGCCAGCTCGCGCTGCAGCTCCTGCTTCTTGGCCAGGAACTTCTGGTCCGCCGCCGCCTGCAGCGCCAGCACGCGGGTGAACGGGCGCTGCGAGCTGGTGCGGCCATGGATCGACAGCAGCTCGGAGGAGCCGCTGAGGTTGTCCGCCAGGTTGGTGACGAAGTCGCCGTTGTTGGCCAGTGCGCTCAGCTGCAGCGGCCCGAGCAGGCTCTGCGAGTACGACACCCACAGGCGGTCGGTGAGCAGGTCGGTATCGGCCACCAGGATCACTTCGGCATTGGCCTGCGCGATAAAGCCCGGCTGCTTGGCGCGCTCCGGGAAAGCCGAGGGGAAGCTGCCGCGCACGCGCCCGGCCACCACGTAGCGGGTGTTGTCGGCCTTGTAGCCGTCCAGCAGGGCATTGGGGTCGGTGGTGGCTTCGCGCACGCGCTGCGCCGGCACCACTTCGGCGTCGGTGGTGGTCTGCATCAGCGGCAGCAGGCGCGTCGTGGCCTTGGGCGAGAGATCCAGGTAACCCACGCTGGACAGATTGATGCGCTGCAGGCTCGCCGTGGTGACGTCGCCGTGGTTGAGCTCCTGGCCGGTGAGGCCGAGCATGGCCGGATGGTTGGCCGCGCTGTTGTCGGCCAGCTCGATGCGCAGCGCGCGCGAGCGGTCCAGCACCACTTTCTGCGGATCGAACTGCACGCCCCAGGCCTCGAACAGGCGCTGCAGGTCGGAGTCGTGGTCGTCGATCACGCCGTTGCTGTCGACGAAGGGCGTGGTGTCCAGTTCCGAATATGGATCGACGAAGGCCACCAGGTGGCCGCCGCGCAGCACGTACTGGTCGATCGCATACAGCGCGGCGTCGGACAGGTGCTTGGGATGGATCAGCAGCAGCACCTGGATGTCGTCGCCCACGCGATCGAGCTTGTTCGGGTCCAGCGACTTCACTTCGAACAGCTGGCCAAGCTGGCGGATCACCGTCCACGGTTCTTCGCCCAGCACCGGATTGCCCTGCACCGGCAGGCTGCTGATCACGCCGATATGCGGCTTGGCCGGCTCGTTGAGCTCGTACAGCAGCTTGGCCACGTCGTATTCGAGAAAGGTCTCGCGGCCCGGATCGAACAGCGGGATGGCCAGGTTCTTGGCGCCGGGACGCGTCTCGGTGTCGGCCTCGCCGTCCTGCAGGCCCGCCAAGGTGGTGCCGACCAGGCCGAAGAACACGCGCTCGCCGTTGGTGCCGCCGCTCAGCGGACTGAGCCCGCTGCCTTCGGCGGCGGCTTCGTCGTCCGAATACGGCACCGGGTCCACCACCTGCAGGCGCAGGCGGCCGTGCGAGCGCGCCACCATTTCCTGCAGCAGCTCGCGCACGCGCTGCTCGTAGCTGCGCAGCTGCGGCAGGTCGCGGGTGGAGTGCTCGGAGAAATACAGCGTGAGCCGCAGCGGCGCGCGCAGCTTGTCCACGATGCGCACGGTGCCGGGCGTGAGGGTGTAGAGGCGGTCCGAGGTGAGGTCGAAGCGCGTGGCGCGCATCCAGCGGCTGCCGGCCACGGCCAGGGTCACCGACACGGCCACCAGCAGGATCAGCAGGCCGATCACGCGCACGCGGCGGGAAAAAGTGGGACGCAGCAGGCTCATGGCGTGCGCTTCAGGTCGAGCACCAGCACGCCGGCGGTGAGCCAGGAGGCGATGCACAGCACGAAGTACAGCACGTCGCGCACGTCCAGCACGCCGCGCGCGATCGCCTCGAAGTGGCGCAGCAGGCTCAGGTGCGCCACGCCGTTGAGCAGGCGCCGCGGCACCGAGCCCTGCAGGAAATCCAGCACCTGCGGCTGGCCCGCGAGCAGCAGCAGGAAGCACACCACCATGGTGAGGATGAAGGCCACCACCTGGCTCTGCGTCAGCGCCGACAGGCAGGCGCCGATGGCCAGGAAGGAGCCGGCCATCAGCCAGCTGCCGAGATAGCCGGCGACGATCACGCCGTTGTCGGGCGACCCCAGGTAGTTCACCGTGATCCAGATCGGGAAGGTCAGCAGCAGGCCGATGCCCATGAAGAACCACGCGGCCAGGAACTTGCCCAGCATGGCCTGCGCCAGCGTCATCGGCAGGCTGAGCAGCAGCTCCAGCGTGCCGCCCTTGGCCTCTTCCGCCCACATGCGCATCGACACCGCCGGCGCCAGCAGCAGGTACAGCCACGGATGCATCACGAAGAACGGCTGCAGGTCGGCCTGGCCGCGATCGTAGAAATCGCCGGCATAGAACGTGAGGATGCCGGCCAGCACCAGGAAGATCACCAGGAAGACATAAGCCACCGGCGTGACGAAGAAGCTGCGCAGTTCGCGGCGTGCGACCGCCATCACGGGACTCATGCGCCGGCCTCGCGCACGGGCCCGGGCCTGGACTGGCCGGTGGTGATCTGGCGGAACACTTCGTCCAGGCGGCCGCGTTCGAGCTGGATTTCCGACACCTCCAGCCCCTGCTGGCGCAGCAGCGATTCCACCGGTTCCAGGATGCGTTCGCCCGGCCGCGGAAACACGGTGATGCGGCCGTCCAGCGGATCCACTTCGATCGAGGCCACCTGCGGCAGGCGCCCCAGCATCTCCTGCGACACGCCGCTGCCCGGCGCGCTGAAGGACACCGCGCCGTGATAGCGCGAGCGCGCTTCCAGTTCCGCCGGCGTGGCGTCGGCGAGCAGGCGGCCGTTGGCGATGATCACCACGCGGTTGCACAGCGCGTGGACTTCTTCCAGCAGGTGGGTGGAAATCAGGATGGTGCGCTCGCGCGCCATGGTGTCGATCAGCTGGCGCACGGCGTGCTTCTGGTTCGGGTCCAGACCGTCGGTGGGTTCGTCCAGCATCAGTACCGGCGGGTTGTGCACGATCGCCTGGGCCAGGCCGACGCGGCGGCGCAGGCCCTTGGACAAGGTCTCGATGCAGGTGTCGAGCACTTCCTCCAGTTGCAGATGGCCGACCACTTCCTCGAAGCGCCGGAAGCCCTGGTCGGCCGGGAGACCGCGCGAGCGCACGATGAAGGTGAGGAATTCGCGCACCGTCAGCTCGCCGTAGCTGGGCGCGCCTTCGGGCAGGTAGCCGAGCGCGCGCTTGGCCTTGAGCGATTCCTTGCGCACGTCGTGGCCACATACGCGCGCGGTGCCCGCGGTGGGCCGCAGGAAGCCGGCGATCATGCGCATCACGGTGGATTTGCCGGCGCCGTTGGGACCGAGCAGGCCCAGCACCTGTCCCGGTTCGGCGCGGAAGCTGAGCGCGTCGACCGCGGTGAGCGTGCCGTAGCGACGGGTGAGCTGTTCGGTTTCGATCATGTCCGGAGCGGAAGGAAAAACGGCGGAATGGTCGTGGGCCCGAGCGGCGCAGCGACGAAGCAATGTACCCCATCGAAGCGGAAAAGTTCGCGCCGCCGCGCCTGCGCAAAAAACCTCGCGCAAAGAAAAAGGCCCTTCGCGAACGAAGGGCCTTTCCGATCTTGCGCAGCGCTGAGGCTTACTGCTGGCCGGCGCTGGCGGCCGAGGCCGGAGCGGCAGCGGTGCCCGACGAGGCCGGAGCCTCCGAGGCGCCCGCGTCCAGCGACGGCGGCTGCAGGTTGGCTTCCTGCTCCGGGGTCTTCTCCGGGGCGTCGCCGGTCAGCGGCAGGTAGATGGCGAACTGCGCGTAGCTGGTGACCTGGTCGCCCTGCTTCACTTCCGGCTTGACCAGGATGTCGTACGGGCGGTTGACCACCTCGTCGAACTTGTAGCCGTGGGTCTGCGAGTAGGCCTTCAGCATGTCGCGGGTCTGCGGCACGCCGGCGGCGGTACCGTTCCAGATGCCCTTGAGCGCCGGGCCGCCGAAGGCGAGCACGCCGCGCACGTCGTTGTCGACGATCAGGCGGCCGAAGCGGTCGGTGTTGCCGGGGGTGTTGTCGCTGGCCGGCGCGGCAGCGGTGCCGCTGCTGGCGGGAGCGGTGAGGTCCGGCGCCTTGGCGGCGGCCAGCTCGTGGCTCTGGCCATTGACCGTCAGGCTGGTGGCGCTGATCGGCAGGCCCACGTCGAAGGTGTAGGTCTGGTCGCCGTAGTTGGTGGTGAAGATGACGCGCGGACCGGTCACGGTCACGCCCAGCTTCTTGGCGGCGGCCTGCAGCTGGGCCTCGGCCTTGTCGGTCGCTTCGTTCAGCGCCTCGAGGCCGCCCTTGCGCTCGATCGAGCTGGACACCAGCAGCATCGGCGTGGGCTGGGTCTGCTCGATGTAGGGGACCAGCTTGCCGTAGTCGATGTTCTGCACCGAGGCCAGCACGTTCTGCAGGTCGTTCAGGCTGAACTGGATGAAGGCATCCGGGTCGCCGTGGATGTACAGGTTCGAGTAGCGGTCGATCAGGTTGAAGCCGTAGGCCACGTCATACGACCAGGTGATCTTGGTCAGCTGGCCGCGGCTGCCCTGGCGATCCAGGTCCAGCGTGAAGTGCTTGTCCTGGCCGCGCCAGTCGTTGTCCAGGTTCCAGACGATCTTGGCGGACTTGGCGGTCGAGTCGATCTTGTCGAACGACGGCTCGGCGGTGGCAACGGTCAGCTTGCCCTTGCCCACCTTGTCGTCGTTGCTGCTCCAGCTCAGCTCCGCGCCCGGGCCATAGGCCTTGCCGGAGAAGGTGAACTGGGTATTGCGGTCGTATTTGCGCTGCACCGTGAAATCGGGGTAGCGGCGGAAATTGGCGAGCACGTCGTACACCTGACGCATGTCCTTGCCGACCACCAGCGACCTCTCCACATGGCCACTGCCAGGCATGATCACGCCCACCACGACGCCGACCACGACGACGATGACTAGGGCAACAATGAATTCAAGAACACGCATCATTCCAGGGCTCTCCGAACATCTCTCTTGGCGGCACGAGTGCGTCGCCGGAGACCGGTCCGGCACGGATGCGCTTCCTTATGAAAAGCCCGAAGGAATCGCATTCGTGACAGGGGTCGGCCAGCGCCGAAGCCACCGATGGTACCGGTTCATGGCCTGGAACGCTATCCGCCCCGGAGGGCGCCCCGAAAGGCCCCGGAACAGGCCTTCCGGAGCCTGCGCGGGGCCTTAGACGATGCCCAGTTCCAGCGCCTTGAGCACGGCGCGGGTACGGTCGCGCACGCCGAGCTTGGAGAGGATGTTGGACACGTGGTTCTTCACCGTGCCCTCCGCCACTTTCAGGGAGTTGGCGATCTCCTTGTTGCTGTAGCCGCCGGACAGCAGGCGCAGGATTTCGGTCTCGCGCTCGGTCAGCGGATCCGGCTGCTCGAGGCTGGTGAACTGGTTCTGCATGCGGCCGACGCCGGCCAGCAGGCGCTGGGTGACCATCGGCGCCACCAGCGAGCCGCCGGCGGCGACGGTGCGCACCGCTTCCACCAGCTGCTCGAGCGACACATCTTTAAGCAGATACCCGCGGGCGCCGGCCTTCAGGCCCTGCAGCACCAGCTGGTCGTCGTCGAAGGTGGTGAGGATGATGGTCGGCGGCAGTTCGTTGCGGGCGGACAGCGCCTGCAGCACTTCCAGGCCGCTCATGTTCGGCATGCGCAGGTCCAGCAGCACCACGTCGGGCTTGATGCGGGGGATGTCCTGCACGGCCTGGGCGCCGTCGGCGCATTCGGCCACGACGCGGATGTCCTCAGCCAGATCCAGCAGCGAGCGAACGCCCTGGCGCACCAGGTTCTGGTCGTCGACAAGACACACGGAAATCATCGCGGTTCCTCGGAGCGATTGCGTTCCCCGGCGCCATCGCCGGGGACGACGGGATAGACAGCGGCGCGGCCTTCCAGGCCGGCCGCCCATTCTGGCATGGCTGAAGGCAGGCGGTGCGGACTCACGACACGCTCAGGGCGGGCGGCTCGAAGCGGGTCGGCGCATGCGCCAGGGCCGATTCCTCGCCCAGCGGCAGGCTGACGTTGAGGGCGAAGCCCTGGCCGGCGGCGGTGTCCACCTGGACCGTGCCGCCGAATTCCGCCAGCCGCTCGCGCATGCCCGACAGGCCGTTGCCGGGGCGGAACTGGTCGGCGCCGCGGCCGTCGTCGCGCGCACGCAGCTGCAGCACGCCGGCTTCGTCGTAGCAGAAGTCCAGCCACAGGTTGCGCGCGCCGGCATGGCGGGCGGTATTGGTGATGATTTCCTGCGCCACGCGCAGCAGCACCTGGGCGCGGCGCGGGTCTTCCACGCTGAAGCGCGGCGGCGTCTCCACGTGCACGTTCAGGCCCGGCACGCCTTCGACCAGGCTGCGCAGCGCCTGGGTCAGGTCGATGGCGTCGTCCTGGCGCAGCTCGCTGACCACCTCGCGCACGTCGCTCAGCAGGTGCTTGGCGGTGGCCTGGGCCTTGAGCACGTGCTCGGCCGCGGCGGGGTTGCTCAGGTGGCTGGCCACTTCCAGGTTCAAAGTGAGGGCCGTGAGGTGATGGCCGACCAGGTCGTGCAGGTCGCGCGCGATGCGCATGCGCTCGGCGATGCGGGTGGATTCGGCCAGCAGGGCGCGGGTGGCGCGCAGCTCGGAATTGAGCCGGCGCTGCATCTCGCGCTCCTCGGCCTGCTGGCTGGCGATGACCGAGGCGACGAAGCCCACCGCCGAGAAACCCGTATAGATGCAGGCCTGCAGCAGGGCCAGGGTCACGCTGTAGTTGAATTCCGGGAAGGTCGAGAACAGCACGGCCAGGCCCAGGCACTGCAGCAGGATCCACGCCACGCTGAGCCAGAACGGCAGCAGCCACGGCAGGATCACCGAGGACACCACCATCAGGATCGCCGACAGGCCGCTGTGGCTGTACCAGCCCACGGCCAGGGCCGAGGCGGTGATCAGGGTCAGGCCGACCAGGCGCGCCCCCAGGTTGCGGCGCGAGCCCAGGTTGCTGGTCAGCAGCAGGTACAGCACGCCGAACAGCAGATAGAAGAGCGACCACAGCAGCAGGGCGAAATTGGGCTGGTGCAGCCGGTCCATGCGCTCGACCGCCCACTGGATGATCAGCGGCGTGCCGGAGCAGACATAGGCGAACAGGCCGGTCAGGCGCAGCAGCCGGATATGGTTGAAGTTGGACCATCGCATGCGAAGCATCATAGGCCGGAGGTCCGGTGGTGCAATGCGCGAGAAGTCACTGGCCCATCCCTGCCAGAAGCCATGGCCTGCCAGAAGCCATGGCAGGCAGGCCCGCGGCCACCGCACTGTGCGCTTTACAAAGGTTTTACATGGTGCGCCGTGATATGTGCGCCCCCTGCCCCCGTGCCATAATGCGCCCCGATACGTGGGGCCGTCAGCCGGTCTGTCCCGAGCAATCTCTTTGGCAACATCTATTGCGGAGCAACGAATGGCCCTTGCCATCCGCGACGTGCGCGAGCACGACCTGGATGCCGTGCTGGCGCTCAACAACGCCGCCGGGCGCACCATCCTCGCCCTGGACGCCGGGCACCTGCGTTACTTCTACGACCACGCCGATTATTTCCGCGTGGCCGAAATCGACGGCCACATCGCCGGTTTCCTGATCGCCCTGCGCGAGGGCGGCGGGTACGACAGCACCAATTACCTGTGGTTCGGCGAGCGCTACGCGCAGTTCGTCTATATCGACCGCATCGTCATCGCCAATGCCTACCGCCGCCACGGCCTGGGCCGCATCTTCTATTGCGACGTCACCAGCTACGCCGAGGTGCGCGCGCCGCTGCTCACCTGCGAGGTGTTCCTGGAGCCGCGCGACGACAAGGTGCTGCTGTTCCACGGCACCTACGGCTTCCAGGAAGTCGGCCAGCAGCGCATGGGCGAGGAAGGTCCGCAGGTCAGCCTGCTGGCCAAGGAACTGCCCAGCTACCCCTATGTGCGCGAGACCTACCTGGAGCGCGGCGGCCTGCCCGACGTGAGCTGGCTGGCCGAGCGTCCCCGCCCCACCCATAACAATGACAAGCGCCGCCTCGCTGGAGAGCGGCGCCCGTGAATGCCCGCATGGATACCACCGATGTCTGCGACCTGCGCTTCGGCCAGGTCGGTATTGCCAGCGTGCGCGTGCGCCGTGCCGACGCCGCCGCGCTGTTCGAGGAACTGGAGCGCCGCGTGCGCGCCGCGCCGCAGCTGTTTTCCCGCGCCGCGGTGATCCTGGACCTCAGCCACCTGCTCAACCTGCCCGACGACGGCATCGTCGACGCCCTGCTCGAAGCGGTGCGCAGCGCCGGCATGCTGCCGGTGGGCCTGGCCTACGGCACCAGCGAGACCGAGGCGCTGTCGCGCCGCATGGGCCTGCCGCTGCTGGCCAAGTTCCGCGCCGCCTACGAACCCGCCGACGGCGGCAGCATCGCCCCGCCGGCCGCCGCGCCGGCGCCGGCAGCGCCCGCCGCCGCGCCGGCTCCCGCGCCAGCACCCGCCCCCGCCGCGCGCGAGGCGGAACCGGCGCCCGCCGGGCCCGGCGGCCAGTACCACGACGGCACCGTGCGCTCGGGCCAGCAGGTCTATGCGCGCGACCGCGACCTGATCGTCACCGGCGGCGTGGCCAACGGCGCCGAGGTGATCGCCGACGGCAGCATCCATATCTACGGCGGCCTGCGCGGCCGCGCCATGGCCGGCGCCCAGGGCGATGCCAAGGCGCGCATCTACGTGTCCGATTTCCGCGCGGAGCTGGTGGCCATCGCCGGCCACTACCGCGTGTTTGAACAGTTGCCGAAGGACCTCGAAGGCCAGGCTGTGCAATGCTGGCTCGACGGTGAAAAACTGCTGATCGCGAAACTTTGACGCGGCAGCGCCCGCCTGCAACGATCGCGACATTACTAATCGCAACACCATTACAAAAAACAAATTCTGGGAGATGAACCCTTGACCGCAGAGATCATCGTAGTCACCTCGGGCAAAGGTGGCGTGGGCAAGACCACGACCAGCGCCTCGCTCGCCACCGGCCTGGCCATCCAGGGCAAGAAGGTCGCCGTGATCGACTTCGACGTCGGCCTGCGCAACCTCGACCTGATCATGGGCTGCGAGCGCCGCGTGGTGTACGACTTCGTCAACGTCGTGCACGGCGAGGCCACGCTCAAGCAGGCCCTGATCAAGGACAAGCGCTACGAAACCCTCTACGTGCTGGCCGCCAGCCAGACCCGCGACAAGGACGCGCTCACCCAGGAGGGCGTCGAGAAGGTGCTGCAGGGCCTGTCCGAGGAAGGCTTCGACTACGTGGTGTGCGACTCGCCCGCCGGCATCGAGAAGGGCGCGCACCTGGCCATGTATTTCGCCGACCACGCGGTGGTGGTGGTCAATCCGGAAGTCTCCTCGGTGCGCGATTCCGACCGCATCCTGGGCCTGCTGTCCAGCAAGACCCGCCGCGCCGAGAAGGGCGAGGACGCGATCAAGCAGCACCTGCTGCTGACCCGCTACAACCCCGCGCGCGTGGCGGTGGGCGAAATGCTCAGCGTCAAGGACGTGGAGGACATCCTCGGCATCTCGGTGGTCGGCGTCATTCCGGAATCGGAAAACGTGCTGGCTGCGTCGAACTCGGGCGTGCCGGTGATTCTCGACGAGACCTCGCATGCCGGCCAAGCCTATACCGACACCGTGGCCCGCCTGCTGGGCGAAGAGCGCCCGCTGCGCTTCCTCGAAGTGCAGAAGAAGGGCTTCTTCCAGCGCGTATTCGGAGGTTGAACGCGATGGGTATTCTTGATTTCCTCAAGCGCAGGCCGGAGCCGTCCGCCGTGGTGGCCAAGGAGCGCCTGCGCATCATCGTGGCGCAGGAGCGCTCCACCCGCGGAGCGCCCGACTACTTGCCGCTGCTGCGCAACGAGCTGCTCGAAGTGATCAAGAAATATGTCCACGTGGACATCGAAGCGATCAACATCAACGTCGAGCGCGACAGCGGGCACGAGGTGCTGGAACTCTCCGTCGCCCTGCCCGAGAACGACAAGCCCGGTTCGACCGCTCCGGTCGCCGGCTGATGCACCGCCGGCGGGCCAGCGCGCCCGCCGGCGTCTCTTCCTCATCGACTTCCGCGCCGGGCGCCCGCCCCTAGCGCAGCGACGCATGCCAGACACCCCCGCCCCGCCCCACGTGCTGCGCCTGGCCGACATCCAGGAAGAACGCGCGCGCGCCCTGCTCGCCCGCTACGGCCTGAGCCTGCAGCGCGTGCCCGACGGCCAGCCGATTCCCGGCAGCTTCTGGGGCGACGAAGAGGCCGGCATCATCGGCACCATGGTCTACGCACGCGGCGACACGCCGGTGCATTCGCTGCTGCACGAGGCCGGCCACCTGATCGTGCTGCCGCCGGAGCGGCGCGCGCAGGTGCACACCGACGCCACCGATTCGATCGCCGAAGAAGACGCCACCTGCTATCTGCAGATCGTGCTGGCCGACGAACTGCCCGGCGTCGGCCGCGTGCGCCTGATGGCGGACATGGAGGCCTGGGGCTACAGCTTCCGCCTGGGTTCCACCGCGGCGTGGTTCGCCGAGGATGCCGAGAACGCGCGGCAATGGCTGGTCGAGCATGCGCTGCTCGATGCGCAGGGACACCCGATCTTCGACACGGTGTAGGTTGGCGTGAGCCGCAGGCGAACCCCAACATCGCCACCTTCAAATGCATCGCATCGTTGGGGTTCGCCTGCGGCTCACCCCAACCTACGCCGTTTCGCCTACCGCTTCGCGCGTCTCTACCGCGCGCCGATACCACCGCCACGACAACCAACCGAGCACCGTCAGCCCCGACGCGCCCAGCGCCAGATAAAGCATGTGGCCGGCCAGCAGCGGCGACAGCACGCCGGCCACCACGCTGCACAACAGCAGGCTGGCGAAAGCCTGCACCGAGGACGCACCGCCGCGGTGATGCGGAAAGCGGTCGAGCAGCAGCAGGGTCAGCGTCGGGAACGCCAGCTGCACGCCGATGCCATGCAGGATCAGCGGCAGCATCGACCACGGCAGCACCGGCTCGGGCGACACCAGCGCCAGCAGCAGATGCAGCGCACACGCCGCCAGCATCGAGAGGTACCCCAGGTTCACCGTATAGACCTGGCTGCGCCGCACCGCGAGCCGGCCGGACAGCCACGCGCCGGTCATCAGTCCCGCCACCACCGGCAGGAACAGCCAGGGAAAGCCCTGCGCCGACAGGTGCAGCAGGTCGCGCACGATGCGCGGCGCCGAGGCGATGTAGAGGAACAGCCCGGCGAAGTTCACCGAGCACGACACCAGCAGCGGCCGGAACGGCCGGTCGCGCCCGAAGCCGGCATAGCCGGCCAGCAGCTCGCGCGGCGCGAAACGCGTGCGCGCCTGTGGCGGATGGCTTTCGCGCAGCAGCAGCACCAGGGCCGCGGCCAGCACCGCGGTGAAACCCATCAGCACCCAGAAGATGCCGTGCCAGCTGCCGAAATAAAGAATCTGCGCGCCCACCATCGGCGCGACCACCGGCGCGATGCTGAAGATCATCATCACCCGCGACATCAGCTGCTGCGCCGCCGCGCCTTCGTAGCAGTCGCGCACGATCGCGCGCCCCACCACCAGGCCGGCGCCCGCGCACATGCCTTGCAGGCCGCGGCAAGCCAGCAGCATCGGAAACGACGTGGCCAGCGCCGCGCCCGCCGAAGCCAGCGCGTACACCGCGATGCCGGCCACCAGCACCGGCTTGCGGCCCACCGCGTCCGACAGCGCGCCGTGGAACAGGCTCATCGCCGCGTAGGTGAGCAGATACACGCTGATCAGCTGCTGCAGCTGCGCGTTGTCCACGCCGAACTGCGCCCCGATCAGCGGGAACGCGGGGAACACCGCATCGATGGAAAACGGGCCGATCATCGACAGGCCCGCGAGCAGCACCGGCAGGCTGCGCTGCACGGCGCGGGGAGTGGCATTCATGGCGTGCAACGGAGGGGGGTGCGAGGCTTGCGAGTATAGGGGCGCGCCATCCGGGCCGCATGGTCCACTCGTCAGCTCGGGGTTGGCGCCATGCCGACACCTTCGGCTAGCATGCCCAACCCAAGGGAGATGGCATGCCTCCCGTTCCGTGCCGATACGGACGAACCGCGCCGCCGCCCGCTGCATTCGCTTCGGACCCGGCGCTGATGATGCCTGCACACCGGCCCGCGCCGGGGCGCAGGCGCGTGCCTGGTTCCAGAGGGGTGGGCCTGATCCCTTTAGGAGACTTGGCAAGTGAGCTATTCCGGATTCCTGGTCGTTGGCGTCGGCGGCGCATTGGGCTGCTGGTTACGCTGGGTGCTGAGCGTGCTGTTGAACCCTCTGTTCCCCACCGTGCCGCTGGGCACGCTCGCCGCCAACCTGGTCGGCGGCCTGCTGATGGGCTGCGTGCTGGGCGTGTTCGACCACTACCAGACCCTGCCGCCGGAGCTGCGCCTGTTCGTCGCCACCGGCTTCCTCGGCGGCCTGACCACCTTCTCCACGTTCTCGGCCGAGGCGACCACCCTGCTGCTGCGCCAGCAATACCTGTGGTTCGCCGGCCACGTCGCTTTCCACCTGGCGGGTTCGATCGCGATGACCGTCGCCGGGATCGCCCTTACCCGCCTGCTGCTGCGCGCCTGAGGAGAGGCCGGCCACGCCCGCGTCGACATGATCTATGCATCGCTGGCGGCAGGCTTCGAGTGCTCGGCAGACACTGATCGACATCCACACCATTCAGGGGCAAGCATGAGCCGGGATTCGCTGAAGCAACGCGCCGTCACCCTGCTGGAACACGCCGGCATCCATCTCGACGGCGGCGCTCCCACCGACCTGCGCGTGCACGACGACGGCCTCTACGCCCGCGTGTTCGCCCACGGCTCGCTCGGCCTGGGCGAGGCCTATATGGACGGCTGGTGGGATGCCGAAGACCTGCCCGGCATGTTCACCCGCCTGCTGCGCTCGCACGTGGACCAGGAACTGAAGACGCTGGACACGCTGCTGGCGCACCTCAAAGCCCGCTTCATCAACCTGCAGCGCGGCGAGCATGCCTACGAGATCGGCCGCGTCCACTACGACCTGGGCAACGACCTGTTCCAGGCCATGCTGGGCAAGCGGCTGGTGTATTCCTGCGGCTACTGGGCCGAGGCGGACAACCTCGACGACGCCCAGGCCGCCAAGCTCGACCTGGTCTGCCGCAAGCTGCGCCTGCAGCCGGGCCAGCGCGTGTTGGACATCGGCTGCGGCTGGGGCGAGGCGCTGAAGTTCGCGGCCGAGCGCTACGGCGTGGCGGGCGTGGGCGTCACCGTCTCGCAGGAGCAGGCCGAGTTCGCGCGCGAGCTGTGCGCCGGGCTGCCGGTGGAGATCCGCCTGCAGGACTACCGCGAACTGGACGAACCCTTCGACGCAGTGTTCTCGATCGGCATGTTCGAGCACGTCGGCGCGCTCAACTACCGCACCTATTTCGAAGTGGCGCGCCGCTGCCTCAAGACCGAAGGCCTGTTCGTGCTGCACTCGATCGGCAGCAACGGCGCGCCCTCGCGGCCGGACCCGTGGATCGAGAAATACATCTTTCCCAACTCGATGATCCCCTCCGCGCAGCAGGTGGCCGAGGCGCTGCAGGACCTGTTCGTGGTGGAGGACTGGCACAACTTCGGCGCCGACTACGCCCGCACCCTGGACGCCTGGCGCGCCAACTTCGACGCGGCCTGGCCGCGCCTGGCCGCCAACTACGACGACCGCTTCCGCCGCATGTGGCAGTTCTACCTGTCGGTGTCGGCGGCCGTGTTCCGCAGCCGGCGCGACCAGCTGTGGCAGCTCACGCTCAGTCCCGAGGGCGTGCCAGGCGGCTACCGCGTGCCGCGCTGAATCCCGCGGCTTGCCGCCGTGCAACGGGCGCGGGATAGTGCCGCATTCCAAGCGCCGTCGATGAGGGGAGTCGCGATGAAACGCCTGCTTGCCACCCTGGCCGCCCTGCTGTGCCTGTGCGCCGCGCACGCCGCCGACGCGCCCGCCCAACGCAACCCCGCCAGCTATTTGGACAACAGCGGCCGCGACGACGTGCTCAGCGGCGGCGTCAAGACCATCGTGATCGACACCCCGAAGGGCAAGTTCCGCGTGTGGACCAAGCGCGTGGGCAACAACCCGAAGCTGAAGCTGTTGCTGCTGCACGGCGGCCCAGGCGCCACCCACGAATACTTCGAAGCCTTCGACAGCTTCCTGCCCGCCGCCGGCGTCGAGTACTACTACTACGACCAGCTCGGCTCGGCCTACAGCGACCAGCCCAAGGACGACTCGCTGTGGACCACCGCGCGCTTCGTCGAGGAAGTGGAGCAGGTGCGCCAGGCGCTGCACCTGGACCAGGACAACTTCTGCCTGCTCGGTCATTCCTGGGGCGGCATCCTGGCCATGGAGTACGCGCTGAAATACCAGCAGCACCTGAAGTGCCTGGTGATTTCCAACATGGTGGATTCGATTCCCGC
The DNA here is from genome assembly GCF_012275375.1 of Dyella sp. SG609. Taxonomy (GTDB): domain Bacteria; phylum Pseudomonadota; class Gammaproteobacteria; order Xanthomonadales; family Rhodanobacteraceae; genus Dyella_D; species Dyella_D marensis. Next base: position 32,125 of record NZ_JAAZQJ010000015.1, read on the forward strand.
CTATAACGTGTACGCGAAAAAAGTGCTGGAGCCGGCGATGGATCCCAAGCTGTTGGCCGAGGCCAAGCAGCTCGAGGCCAGCGGCCGCACCGCCGACCCGCGCTACATGCAGATCCTCACCCCCATGCATTACGAGCAGCACGTGCTGCGCATGCCCGAGGCGCAATGGCCGGACCCGGTGCAGCGCGCCTTCGCGCATCTGAACGAGCGCGTCTACACGCTGATGCAGGGCCCCAGCGAGCTGGGCGCCAGCGGCCGCCTGGAGCACTGGGACCGCAGCAAGGACCTGCACCGGATCCGCGTGCCCACCCTGGTGATCGGCGCGCAGTACGACACCATGGACCCCGCCTACATGGCCGCGATGGCGAAGAAGCTGCCGCAGGGCCGTTTCCTGCTGTGCCCCAAGGGCAGCCATATGGCGATGTACGATGACCAGCGCACCTACTTCGACGGCCTCACCCGCTTCCTGCACGACGTCGAAGCCGGCCAGGCCGCGCACTGACACCCGCCCGCCGTCCCACCTGGAGTTGCCGTTGAAGCCGTTCCGCCGTATCCGCGTCCTGTTCGCGCTGTGCCTGCTGCTCGCCGCTCCCGCCTTCGCCAACCCCGGCCTGTGGGTGGCGAAGAAGGATCAGGCCACCGTCTACCTGTTCGGCACCGTGCACCTGCTGCCGTCCGATGCCAACTGGTCGTCGAGGCAGCTGGACCAGGCCCTGGACGCCAGCAGCCGGCTGGTGATCGAACTGACCGACGACAACCCCGCCAACATGCAGGCGCTGGTGATGAAGTACGGCCTCGACCCCGCGCATCCGCTGTCCAGCAAGCTGTCCGAACGCGACCGCCGCCGGCTGGAACGCGCCGCCGAAGAGGCCCAGCTCCCCGGCGGCGCCGCCACCCTCCAGGCCATGCGCCCCTGGCTCGCCGCCGTCTCCCTGGCCGTCGGCCCGCTGGTCCGCGCCGGCATGGACCCCGCCCAGGGCGTCGACAAGACCCTGCGCGCCCTGATGGAAAAAGCCAACAAACCCGTCGAAGGCCTGGAAACCGCCGAGCAGCAGCTGCGCATGCTCGCCGACATGCCCGAACCCCTCCAGCTCTCCTTCCTCCGCCAAAGCCTCGACGAAGTAGCCCAAGGCCCCGCCCGCCTCCGCGACCTGATCGACGCCTGGCGCCGCGGCGACACCGACGAAATCGCCCGCATCGAAGACGAAGACCTGCGCAAAGGCTCCCCCGAGCTGTACGACCGCATGCTGGTGAAGCGCAACGAGGCCTGGGCAAAAAACATCGCGGAACGGATGAAGCAGCCCGGCGTGACGTTTGTTGCCGTAGGCGCAGGCCACCTCGCCGGCCCCGACAGCCTGCAGAAGCAGCTGGAGAAGCTGGGAATCGAAGTGCAGCGGCAGTAACCCACCGCCTCGCCACGTTGGGGTTCGCCTGCGGCTCACCCCAACCTACGCCACGGCAAGATTTAACGTTACGCTCCGCCCGTCCCCTCACCCTGCCCTCTCCCCGGAGGGGAGAGGGGTGAAAGCGTGAGGTAGGCAGGAACGAAGAGCCAAAGCTGGCCTCAGTTCTTGAACGTCCTCTCGGCCACGGCACGTTGAAGAAGCCGCTACGTAAACGCACTGATGTTTCGTATAGACCCAGGTTAATCAAGTTACCGCAGCCGTCCACCGCTCCTTCTAGTCGCGTCGCGAGCCTTTGACTTGAGGCCATTTCTCTTTGGTTACTTTCTCTTTGGGCCAGCAAAGAGAAAGTGACCCGGGCGCCGGCAGGCGTCCGGAATGCCCGCTGCATAAGCGGCCAAGTCGCGCCAACCACACCTAGTCGCCACTGGATGATTCGCTTCGCCCACCCCTTCGGGGCCGCCCTACGGGCGTTCTTCGCGCTACGCGCTCGTCCGGCCTACGCCAGGATAACGACCACAGAAAATGACGCCAAACGCCCAATCTGGCACCATCCCGAGCCTACCCGCGCGCCCCGCGCGCCACCTCGCCCCCCCCATAACTAAATGAACCTGCAAGCCAACTTCGAACAAATCCCACTCAAGGAATACGCCGAGCGCGCCTACCTCGACTACTCCATGTACGTGGTCCTGGACCGCGCCCTCCCCTTCGTCGGCGACGGCCTGAAGCCGGTCCAGCGCCGCATCGTCTACGCGATGAGCGAACTCGGCCTCTCGGCCACCTCCAAGCCGAAGAAATCCGCGCGCACCATCGGCGACGTCATCGGCAAATTCCATCCGCACGGCGACAGCTCCTGCTACGAAGCCATGGTGCTGATGGCGCAGCCGTTCTCGTACCGCTATCCGCTGGTCGACGGCCAGGGCAACTTCGGCTCGCCCGACGACCCGAAGAGCTTCGCGGCGATGCGCTACACCGAATCCAAGCTCAGCCCCATCGCCGAGGCGCTGCTGGGCGAGCTGGGCCAGGGCACGGTGGACTGGGTGGCCAACTTCGACGGCACCCTGGAAGAACCCAGCTGGCTGCCGGCGCGCGTGCCGCACGTGCTGCTCAACGGCTCGATGGGCATCGCCGTGGGCATGGCCACCGACATCCCGCCGCACAACCTGCGCGAAGTGGTCAGCGCCTGCATCCGCCTGCTCGACGATCCGGACGCCACGGTGGCCGACCTGTGCGAGCACATCCAGGGTCCGGACTATCCGACCGAAGCGGAGATCATCACCCCGCGCAACGAACTGCTCGCGATCTACCAGAGCGGCACCGGCTCGCTGCGCGCGCGTGCCGTGTACCAGCGCGAAGACAGCAACATCGTGATCACCGCGCTGCCGCACCAGGTCAGCCCTTCGAAGGTGCTGGAGCAGATCGCCGCGCAGATGCGCGCGAAGAAGCTGCCGATGATCGAGGACCTGCGCGACGAGTCCGACCACGAGAACCCGATCCGCCTGGTGGTGGTGCCGCGCTCCAACCGCATCGATCCGGACGAGGTGATGCAGCACCTGTTCGCCACCACCGATCTGGAAAAGAGCTACCGCGTCAATCTCAACATGATCGGCCTGGACGGCCGTCCGCAGGTGAAGGACCTCAAGCGCATCCTCACCGAGTGGCTGAGCTTCCGCACCGCCACCGTGACGCGCCGCCTGGAGCACCGCCTGGCCAAGGTGGAGCGCCGCCTGCATCTGTTGGAAGGCCTGCGCATCGCCTACCTCAACCTGGACGAGGTGATCCGCATCGTCCGCACCGAGGACGAGCCCAAGCCGGTACTGATGGCCCGCTTCAAGCTCAGCGAAGAACAGACCGACTACATCCTCGAAACGAAGCTGCGCCAGCTGGCCCGCCTCGAGGAAATGAAGATCAATGCCGAGCGCGACCAGCTGGAAGAAGAACGCGCCCGCATCAACGTGCTGCTGAAGTCGCCGGCCAAGCTCAAGGGCCTGATCAAGGAAGAACTGCGCGCCGACGCCGCCAAGTTCGGCGACGAGCGCCGCTCGCCGCTGGTCAGGCGCGAAGCCGCGCAGGCGCTGGACGAAAGCGCCCTGGTGGCGAGCGAGCCGGTCACCGTGGTGCTCAGCCAGAAGGGCTGGATCCGCGCCGGCAAGGGCCACGACGTGGACGCCGAGGGCCTCTCCTACCGCGAGGGCGACAGCCTGCTCGCCGCGGTGAAGACGCGCACCACGCAGCAGATCGCGGTGATCGACTCCACCGGCCGCAGCTATTCCACGGCGGCGCACACGCTGCCTTCCGCGCGCGGCAACGGCGAGCCGCTGACCGGCCGCTTCAGCCCGCCGGCCGGCGCCAGCTTCGACGCGCTGTGCGCGGGCGACAACGACACGCGCCTGATCCTGGCCACCGACTTCGGCTACGGCTTCGTCACCCGCTTCGAGGCGCTCACCGGTCGCAACAAGGCCGGCAAGCAGATGCTCACCCTGGGCGACGGCGCGCGCGTGCTGCCGCCGCAGGTCAGTCCCGATCCTTCGCGCGACCGCCTGGTGGTGGTCACCACTGAAGGCCATCTGCTGATGTTCTCGGTGGCCGAGCTGCCGGAGCTGGACAAGGGCAAGGGCAACAAGCTGATCGAGATTCCCAAGAGCAAGCTCAGCTCGGGCGACGAGCGCGTCGCCGGCGTGGCGGTGGTGACCGAAGGCAAGGGCGAGGTCACGCTGTACGCCGGCCAGCGCAAGCTCACCCTGCGCTGGTCCGACCTGGTGGAGTTCGGCGGCAACCGCGCCAGCCGCGGCGGCGTGCTGCCGCGCGGCCTGCGCCGCGTGGAGCGGATCGAAACCACGGGCTGATCCATCGCGCCGCCCCGGTGCGCCGGGGCGGCGGTCTGCCGGAGGCTGCACATGCACGGCGAATACAAGATGCCCGGCGGCAAGCTGGTGGTGGTGGATCTGGACGTCCACGCCGGGCGCCTGTGCCGCGTGCAGGTCAGCGGCGATTTCTTCCTGGAGCCGGACCGCGCGCTGCGCGACATCAACGCCGCGCTGGAAGGCCGCAGCGCCAGCGCCGACGAAGCCACCCTGGCCTTCGCCATCCAGAGCGCGCTGAGCGCCGACGTGCTGATGTACGGCATCTCGCCCGAGGCCATCGCCGTGGCGGTGCGCCGCGCCCTGCACGAGGGCGCGCAGGCATGAGCCGCAGCGAGTGGAGCGCGCACGGCTGGGAGCTGATCCACCAGGACCCGCAGCCCCCTGCGCTGCACATGGCGCTGGACCAGGTGCTGGCCGACGAAGTCGCCGCCGGCCGCCGCGCGCCGACCCTGCGCATATGGGAATGGGCGTCGCCCGCGGTGGTGATCGGCCGCTTCCAGTCGCTGCGCAACGAAGTGGACCTGGACGGCGCGCGCCGCCACGGCATCGAAGTGGTGCGGCGGATCAGCGGCGGCGGCGCGATGTTCATCGAGCCGGGCAACACCATCACCTATTCCATCTATGCGCCGCTGGGCCTGGTCGAAGGCCTGTCGTTCCAGGAGTCGTACGCGCTGATGGATGCGTGGGTGATCGAGGCGCTGCGCGAACTGGGCATCGAAGCCTGGTACCAGCCGCTCAACGACATCGCCTCCGCCGCCGGCAAGATCGGCGGCGCCGCGCAGATGCGCCATGCCGGCGCGGTGCTGCACCACGTGACCATGGCCTACGACATCGACGCGGCCAAGATGCTGGACGTGCTGCGCATCGGCCGCGAGAAACTTTCGGACAAGGGCACCGCCAGCGCAGCCAAGCGCGTCGACCCGCTGCGCAGCCAGACCGGCCTGCCGCGCGAGGCGGTGATCCAGCGGATGATCGACACGTTCCGGCGTTTGCACGGCCTGCGCGACGGGGCGCTGACGCCGGACGAGCTGGCTCGCGCGCGCGAACTGGCGGCGAACAAGTTCCACAAGCAGGAGTGGACCGCCGAAGTGCCGTAACCCGCTCTTCCCCCTCTCCCCTCCGGGGAGAGGGCCGGGGTGAGGGGCCGGGCGGAGCGATGAGCGGAGGGTCGATAGAAACTCAAGAGCTTTTCTTCGCTCCGTATCAACGGGGTCGCAAGATTGGCCCCTCATCTGCCTGCCGGCATCTTCTCTCCCACTGGGACTACCTTCGGGTCGCCCGGAGGGGAGAAGAATTTCGAACTGGAACTTCGCCGCATGTCCGGCCATCCAACCCCGTTGTGCACGCTTCCCCCGCCCCAACCGTTATCGGCAGCGCCCCCGGAGCCACCCCATGAACACCAAGCTCATCCCCATCGCGCTGGCCACCGCCCTGCTCGCCGCCGCCACCCAGGCGCAGACCGCCGGCAGCCTCAACCTCAAGCTCCCGCCGGGCAGCGTCCCGGCCAGCGCCAGCACGGCCGCCGCGCCGGCCAGGCCCGGCGACGCCCCGCCGGCGATGGATCCGGTCAACCCCCGCTCCAGCGCCAACGCCAATCGTCCCGCCCCCGGCGTCTACTACGGCGACACCAGCGGCCGCACCGCCGCCCAGGACGAGGCCGAAGCCGAGGCCAGCCGCCCGCACTGCGACGACGCCACCTACAACCAGCCCCAGGTGCACGGCAGCGTGGGCATGGGCGTGGTCACCGGCAATCACTGGGGCTCCGGCACCTACAACAGCGGCGCGGTGAACATCACCCAGCGCACCGGCGACTGCTCGCACCCCACCGGCAGCATCGGCCTGTCGATCGGCGTCAGCCGCTTCAACGGGCGCTGAGGCGTACGATCCGGCGGCGCTAAGTCCTGGATCCGCAAGCAGGTCGAAAGTTTTTAGAAAGAGCTCCCGGCCAGACTGGCACGGTCAGTCTCAGCCTTTCTCGCGAAATCATGCGCCCAGCCGTTACGCTTCAAACCTCTCCCAGCCTGGGCTCCCAGCCGTGATCCAGAACGTCGAATTCCGCTTCGAAGGCGGGCGCGCCGGCGTCATGCTGATCCACGGCCTCACCGGCACCCCGGCCGAAATGCGCCTGGTCGGCAAGGGCCTGAACCGCGCCGGCTTCGACGTCTACGGCATGCAGCTGGCCGGGCACTGCGGCGACGCCGACGACCTGCTCGCCACCAGCTGGCACGACTGGTACGAGAGCGTAAAGACCGCCGCCGAGCGCTACGCCAGCCAGCTCGACCACCTGTTCGTGGCCGGCCTGTCGATGGGCGCCGTGCTGGCGCTCAAGCTCGCCGCCGACCGCCCCGACCTGGTCAAGGGCGTGGGCGTGTACGGCGCCACCTTCCGCTACGACGGCTGGGCCACGCCGTGGTACGGCAAGTTTTCCTTCCTGCTGCCGCTGGTGACCCGCCTGGGCATCGGCCGCAAGTGGATGGTGCAGGAAGAAGAACCCTACGGCCTGCGCGACGAGCGCATCCGCGCCCAGATCAGCTCGCTGATGCTCGGCGGCGACAGCGCCGCGGCCGGCCTGCCCGGCAACCCGTGGCCGTCGCTGGCCGAGATGTACAAGATGGCCGCGGTGGTGAAGCGCGACCTGCCCAAGGTCACCGCGCCCTGCCTGATCGCGCACGCCACCGAGGACGACATCGCCAGCGTCGGGAATGCGCACCTGGTCGAGCGCGGGGTGTCCGGTCCGGTGGAGATGCTGCTGCTGGAAGACAGCTATCACATGATCACCATCGACCGCGAACGCCGCCTGCTGATCGACCGCTCCGCCGATTTCTTCGGCCGCATCGCCGACCCGGCCGCCGCAGCCGCCGCGCGCGCCGCGGCCTGAGCGCGCCGATGAGCCCGCTCGCCGTCACGCTGTGGCTGCTCAACGTCACCCTGGACACGGTCGGCCAGCTGTCCTTCAAGGCCGCCGCCGGCGACCCCAACGCGGGCGACGGCCTGGCGCGCTGGCGCTACATGGCCGCGCGGCCGTGGATCTGGATCGGCATCGGCTCCTACGTGGCCGAGTTCCTGGTGTGGATCGCCTTCCTCTCGCTGGTCGATCTGTCCGAGGGCGTGCTGCTCGGTTCCATCAACATCGTGGTGATCATGATCGCCGGACGCATCCTGTTCCGCGAGAAGCTCACCCCGCTGCGCGTCACCGGCATCCTGCTGGTCACCGCCGGCGTCTGCATCGTGGGGATCGCCGGTGGAGGCTGAGCGCATGGCATCGACGCCGCAGCGCCTGGGGCGCTTCTATTTCTTCGGCTTCCTGATCCTGGTGGCGTTCGACACCGTGGTGCAGCTGGCCTTCAAGTACGCCGGCAACCACGCGTTTCCGCCCGAGGCCAACTGGGCCTGGATCGTGCGCGTGTTCGGCCATCCGTGGATCTACCTGGCGGTGGTCGGCTACGTCGGCAACTTCTTCACCTGGATGACCCTGCTCAAGCACGCGCCGATCGGCCCGGCCTTCGCGGTGACCCATCTGGAAGTGGTCAGCGTGATGCTGTTTTCCATCTGGCTGTTCAACGAGCCGCTGACCTGGGCGCGCGCGATCGGCGCGCTGGTGATCGTGGCCGGCATCGTCTGCCTCGCCTTGGCCGAGAGCGGCGCGCATCCCGAAGGCGATGCGCCCACCGAGGCCAAAGGCGCGCTCGGCGTTGCCGCCGGAGACTGAGCCGCATGCGCCGCGAGCTGCCGCCCACTGCCGGCCTGCCGCTGCGCCTGTCGGACCTGCTGCCGCGCCGCGCACGCTTCGCCGCGCAGCTGGCCGGCTGGCTCGGCGTGGCGCAGCCGCAACTCGAATGCTCCGGCACCGCCGCCATGGTGGTGGCCTTGCATGCCATGCACCGCCTGCGCCCGCAGCGCGACGAAGTGGTGGTGCCGGCCTGGACTTGCCCGCTGGTCGCGCTGGCCATCCATCGCGCGGGGCTGAAACTCAAGCTGTGCGATCTCGCCCCCGGCAGCATCGACATGGACGCCGCGCAGCTGCGCGCGCTGTGCGGCCCGCGCACCCTGGCCATCGTGCCGACCCACCTGGCCGGCCGCGTGGTCGACGTGCCGGCCGCCATGGCGATCGCGCGCGGCTGCGGCGCCTATGTGCTGGAAGACGCCGCGCAGGCGCTGGGCGCCCGCCGCGGCGGCGCCAGCGTGGGCCTGCAGGGCGACGCCGGCTTCTTCAGCCTGGCGGTGGGCAAGGGACTCACGCTGTACGAAGGCGGCGTGCTGATTACGCGTGATGCCGAGCTGCGCGAGGCCTTCATGGCGAGCCGCCGCGAGGTGATCCGTTCCAGCCTGCGCTGGAGCCTGCAGCGCGCGGCGGAACTGCTTGGCTATGCGGTCGCCTATCGGCCCTCGCTGCTCTACGCGGTGTATGGCAAGCCGCTGCGCAAAGCGCTGGCCGAAGGCGATCCCGTGGCCGCGGTGGGCGACGATTTCGGCCCCGATATTCCGCTGCATCCGCTCGGCCGCTGGCGCCAGGGCGTGGGCACCGCCGCATTCGCCCGCCTGCCCGCCTTTCTCGATTTCACGCGCAAGCAGGCGCTGTCGCGTCTGGACGCCTTGCGCGCGCTGCCCGGCGTCACCGTGTTCGACGATGCACCGGGCACGCAGGGCGCATGGCCCTTCCTGCTGCTCACCCTGCCCACCGCCGCCGCGCGCGACGCCGCGCTCGGCACGCTGTGGACCGCGGGCCTGGGCGTCAGCCGCCTGTTCATCCACGCCCTGCCCGACTACGGCTACCTGCGCGACATCGTGCCGGCCACCGAGCTGCCCAACGCGCGCGACTTCGCCGCGCGCTCGCTCACCATCGGCAACAGCCCGTGGCTGCGCGGCGACGAGTTCGCACGCATCGTCGACACGCTGCGGCGCACGCTGCGCGGCTGAAGGCAAAACAAAACCCCGCTTGCACAAGCGGGGTTTTGCGTGGCGCAACGGACACCAGGCTTACTGGCAGGACGGGAACTTGAACGAAGCCAGCCGCGTGCTCCAGTTGAACGAACCCGTCGTCTTCAGATACTCGTTGGTGTACCAGAACGTGCAGTCGTCCACCGGGTCCACCGTCATCGCGCTGTAGTCGCCCCAGCGCGACAAGTTATTGCCGCTCTGCGAACCGGTGCCCTCGACGATGCTCGCCTCGGCCTGCATGGTGTTGAGCGCATCGGTGGCCAGGCGGCCGGTGTAGCGGATGGCCGGATGGATGGTGCTGCTCGACGCGCTGTAGCCGAGCGCCATATTGCCCTGCTTGTCCATCGCCACCGAACCGAGCCAGCGATAGGTGGTATCCGGCGAATAGGTCGATTGCTGGTACACCACCGGGGTACCGCCAGGACTGCGGACTTCATACCAGCGCACGCCGGTATACGGGTTCTGCTTGCTGGTGCCGACCTTCACCGAATGGCTGACCACCAGCGATTCGTGGTCGGCGAAATGGCGGTAAGCCAGGCGGAACATCAGGCGATCCGCCAGCGAGTCCAGCTTCTGCTTCGTACCCGACTGCGGAATGCAGGTGCCGCCGCTGCACGCCGCCGAGAACGTGGCGACCGGGATGGCGGTCGGCCCGCTCAGCGTGCTGTTGGCGCTGTTGCTCCAGTCGACGTGGAACTTCCACAGATTGAGTTTGTTGGTGCCGAAGTTCATCAGGTAGTTCGGCGCGCCCGCCGGCGGCGCGGTGGCGCCGTCCAGGTCCGCCGGCAGCACGCTGCCGTAGCTGCTGGAAAGCTGGAAGCACTGCTGCGTCGCGGCCTGTCCGCTCAGCATCGCGTTGCGGTCGTAGGCGCATAGCCTGGCGCCGGAGAAGCTGTTGCCGCTGAACATGTTGAAGGTGATGTAGTAGGCGTCCGGCCATACGCCCAGCTTCGGATAATCGGGAAACACGCTGCCGTAGTTGAACGCGTAGCGGTAATACGCACCGGTGGCATCGCTGGTGGCCGAAACCGCCACGCACTGGTAGTACGGCGCCGCGGTCACGGCGAACTGCGTGATGATCCAGCGGCCGGCGGCCTTGTCGTACACCACCACGCCGTCGCCGTCGTTGTCGGTCTCGCAGGGGCCGCCGAAGCCGGACCACAAGGTGTTGGTCTGCACCGGCCCGTACACCACCTGCTTGCTCGCCTTGTCGAACACCGCGAAGCCGGTGTTCACCAGTTGCACGTACTGGGTGGCGCCCACCGCGCCGTTGGTATCCGGCGGCGCGCTGTCCACCGTGAAGCTGCCCTGCGGCCCGCTGAAGCCCTGGCCCACGCCGTCCACGCCGCTGCCGGCCGTCGGCGCGGCGCCGGTGGCGCTGCCCTGCACGGCGCCGTCGGGCGGCGAGCCGGGGCCGTCGATCCACGGCAAGGGACGCGCCGCGTGCTCGCGCGGGCTCTTGGAAAAGTCATCGGGGCGCGGCATCACCCCGCGCAGCGAATGCAGCGTGTCGTGCTGCGCGGCCGGCGTCACTTCTACGGCAGAGGAATCCTGGGCATGCGCGCCTGCCATGCACGACGCGCCCACGGCGATACACAACGCGGCGCCCGCGGCGCCGGTCTGCTTGAGGAACATGATGGTCTCCCTGGTCTAGGTTCAACGAACGATCGATCGCCCTCTCTCGAGACCGGTTCGCGCCATCCCCCTGCGGCCGTGAAGCTCGACGCTGCCGGCAACGCTTTGCCATGGCTGCCGTGAGGCGCGGAGCGCCTGGTACCCACGGACGGCCAGCTGGCCGTCTTGGTAACCCAATTTGCTTAGCGGATCCTTACGACGACGCCCGCACCGAATGCATAGGCCAATGCGCCGGCGGGTGACCAAATGGGGCGCAAAAGACCTTTTTGGTCGGGCCGCTTTAAATAACCGCAAAAAGCATAGACCGAAAGATATAGAGACGCCCGATCGATTAACGAAAATCAATGCCGTTATCTCGTGGAAAATCGGCCGGAAGACGATTTTTCGTGTTTTCGTTCGCCAGGCTTGCGCCTGACTTTCCCCGGCACGCCCGATGCATATGATTTCCCCGCCATCCAGGGTGATAACCGGCTGTTACACCTGATGGCCTAGGGCCGCGATTATAGGAAAACGGCCGTGCGGCAAATTGACATTGGATATTCCCGATACCTACGCTCCACTTGCCATTCCCAGCGATGCCGGCGGATTTTCGCATTAAGGCCGCGCCGCGGAATGACCAAGTGAACTCATGGGGGAGCTTTCACATGGTCGCGCCCATCTCGCCATTCACCGCCACGCCGCCCGGCACGTCCGCGCGGTGCCGTGCGGTGCAGGGCTTCACCCTGATCGAGCTGATGGTGGTGGTGGCGGTGATCGCCATCCTCGCGGCGCTGGCCATCCCCAGTTATTACCGCTACATGCTGCGCGCCAACCGCGTGGCGGCCGAGGCGGTGATGCTCGACATGTCCAGCGCGCAGGAGCGCTACATGATCGACAGCCGCCAGTACACCACCAGCAATGCGCTGCTCGGCTACGGCGCACTGCCGGATACGGTCTCGCCGAACTACACCATCGCGGTGGCCACCAGTTCCGGCCCGCCGCCGAGCTACACCATCACCGCCACCCCGATCGGCAACCAGACCCGCGACAGCGGCTGCGGCACGCTCAAGCTCGGCAGCAACGGCAGCAAGACCGCCTCGGGCACCTCCACCACCTGCTGGAAGCGATAGCCATGCGCCGCGCATACGCCAGGGGTTTCACCGCCGTGGAGCTGATGGTCACCGTCTCGGTGCTGCTGGTGCTGACCGTGCTCGCCGTGCCGCAGATGGCGCCGTTCCTGCAGCGCCAGCGGCTGAAGAACGCCACCATGGACCTGGCCTCCACCGTGGTGCTGGCGCGCAGCGAGGCGATCAAGCGCAACGGCACCGTCTACGTGGTGGCCAACGGCACGGACTGGAGCAAGGGCTGGACGGTGAGCATCGCCAGCGCCGTCACCCCGGCCAGCACCATCCGCGCGCAAGGCACGCTGGACGGCCTGCGCATCAACGAAGGCGGCGGCAACACCTCGTTCAATTTCGGCGGCGACGGGCGCATGTCCGGCACCGGCATGTCGTTCACGCTCAACCCCACCGTCACCTCGCAGGGGCAGCAGCCGCTGTGCGTAGCGGTGGGCGCCACCGGGCGCGTGCAGACCACCAAGGGAGCCTGCTCATGAAACGCCAGCGCGGCATTCTGCTGATCGAGGTGCTGGTGTCGATGCTGATCGCATCGGTCGCCCTGCTGGGCACGGTGATGATGATGGCGCGCTCCACCCGCAACGAGATGGAGTCCTACCAGCGCGTGCAGGCCCTGACCCTGGTGCAGGACATGGTCTCGCGCCTCAACGCGAACCGGCAGGTGGCGGCCTGCTATTCCAACGGCGCCACCGGCCTGGCCACCGGCTCCGGCTACGCCGCGCCGCCCACCTGCGCCACCGGCACGCCCTCGCCCACCGCGCTGCAGGCGGCCACCGCCAATGCCGACCTCGCTGCCTGGCGCAATGCGCTGCTCGGCGCGGGCGAAAGCTCCGGCGGCAACAAGGTCGGCGCGATGCTCGGCGCGATCGGCTGCGTCGAGCGTATCGACGCCACCAACAACGTCTACCGCATCACCGTGGTGTGGCAGGGCCTGATGCCCACCGCGGCGCCGGGCGTGACCTGCGGGCAGAACAAATTCGGCGACGACAGCCTGCGCCGCGCCGTCAGCGTGCAAGTCCGCATCGCCAGCCTCTCGTGACCGCCGCCATGCGCATGCCTTCTTCCATCCCGCCCCTCCATCGCCAGCGCGGCCTGTCGCTGGTCGAGCTGATGATCGGCGTCACCATCGGGCTGGCCATGCTGGCCGCGCTGGGTTCGCTGTACGTCGCCACCTCCAAGGCGCGCGCCGAGTTCAACAAGACCGGCGAGCAGGTCGAGAACGGCCGCTACGCGCTGGAATCGATGGTGCGCGACGTGGAAATGGCCGGCTTCTACGGCCGCCCCGGCCTGCCCGCCACGCTGCAGTACAACCTGCCCGGCGCCTGCAATACGACGCAGGCCTCGATGGGCTTCGACAACACCACCTCGCCGCTCACCGTGCCGGTGGCGCTTTCGGGCGTGGCCGCCGGCGGCGCGAAGCCCGCGTGTTTTTCCAGCATGAGCACCGGCACCGAGGCGCTGACCGTGCACTACGCCTCCGGCAATGTCTCGGCGGCGGTGTCCGGTACCGAGTACTACCTGCAGCAATCGAGCTGCACCACCGACACCAAGCAGCTGGTCTACGACAAGAGTTCGGCCAACTTCACCCTGCTCGGCAAGACCTGCAGCAGCGGCAGCCCGGCGGAGCTGCGCAAATACGTGGTGCGCAGCTATTACCTGGCGGCCTGCGACAACTGCGCCAGCGGCGGCGACAGCACGCCGACCCTGAAAGTGGCGGAATTCGTCAACGGCTCGATCCAGGTGTCCTCGCTGGTCGCCGGCATCCAGGACGTGCACCTGAGCTACGGCGTGGACACCGACGGCAACGGCTCGCCCGACTGCTACGTCGACAACCCCGCCATCGACAACTCCGCCACCTGCACCGGCAGCAGCGGCTACGCCTGGACCAATGCCACCACCAACTGGGCCAACGTCACCGCGGTGCGCGTGACGGTGCTGGCGCGCAACCTCGATGCCACGACCGGCTGGAACGACACGCGCACCTACGACCTGGGCCGCGCGACGCCGGACGGCCCCTACAACGACGCTTACAAGCGCCACGTCTACAGCGCGGTCGCGCGCCTGTGGAACGTCGGCGGCGTGCGGGAGAACTGAGCATGCATCCTTCATGGCATCCAGCGCAGCGCCAGCGCGGCTTCACCTTGATGATGACCCTGGTGTTCCTGGTGATCTTCCTGCTGTTCGCCATCTCCATGGCCAGCTCCAGCATGATCAACACCAAGGTGGCGTCGAACCAGCAATACCGCATGGAAGCCCGCTCGGTGGCGCAACAGGGCGTGGAGGCGGTGATGAACCAGGCTTTCACGCTCAATCCGATTCCCGCCAGTTCGGTGCCGATCGACGTCACCGGCGACGGCAACAACGACTTCACCGCGCAAGTGGCCGCGCCGATCTGCCTGGACAGCAAGCCGGTGCTCAACCGCGACCTGTCGCTGGGCGACGTCTGCCGCACGCCCACCAGCAGCAGCGGCGACCTCGTGGTCGGCTCCAGCGGCGGCGCCGCCGCGTTCTCGCTGTGCTCGGACACGCAGTGGGAAATCCAGTCGTCCGTCACCGATCCGAACAACAGCGCGACCTCGGTCACCGTGCACCAGGGCGCGTCGGTACGCGTCCCCGTCGGAACCCCCTGTCCATGAACACACCCAGCAGCCTCCGCGGAGACGCCGCCATGCTCCACACGCGCCCATCCTTGAGCCGCCGCCTGCGCCGGCTGGCCTGCGCCGCCGCCCTGCTGGCGGTGCCGGGCCTGGCATTGAGCGAGGACATCGATCTGTACACCGGCGCGCCGGTGAACGGCGGCTCGCCGAATCTGCTGATACTGCTGGACAACGCCAGCGCCTGGAACGGCTCGGTGAATTTCAGCTGCCCGACCGCGGGCGTGGTATCGGCCAACAATGCGGGCAAGGATGTCGGCTTCGAGCAGTGCTCGCTGTACCAGGCCGTGACCGCGATCGGCACCAACCCGGTGCTGCTGGGCAAGATCAACATGGGCCTGATGCTGTTCGATCCGTCGAGCAACGGCGGCTGGTTCCGCTTTCCCAATGTGGGCCGCGCCAGGGATCCGGGTGCGCTGCCGCTGATGGACGCCACGGGCGTGGCGAATTTCCAGACCACCATCAAGGCGCTGGACCGCCAGGCCGACAACTCCAACAACTCCGCCGTCGGCGGCGGCATGGAAGAGATGTGGGCGTACTTCGCCGGCAAGACCGGCTTGTCCGGCGTCACCTACCATTCGCCGCTCTCCGGCGTGTGCCAGAAGAGCTTCGTCATCTACATCGCCAATGCGGTGAAGAACGGCAAGCCGCAGGATGCCGGCAATTCGCCCAGCGCGCAGTCCTCGCTGCAGCAGGCCACCGGGCAGTCCAATCCCACCGAGATCGTGATCCCGCCGCCGAACAACAAGTACCAGGCCAACTGGGGCGACGAGTGGGCGCAGTTCATGTACCAGACCGACCTGTCCGGCGGTTCGTCCACCAATCCGCAGAACATCATCACCTACACCATCGCCGTCACCGACGGCAGCAACCCGGACTACGTGCAGTTCCTGCAAAGCATGTCCAGCCACGGCGGCGGCAAGGCCTTCGTGGTGAACATCAACGACCCGAACGCGCTCAATGCGCTGGTGAACGACCTGCTGCAGATCTTCAACGAAGTGCAGTCGATCAACAGCGTGTTCGCTTCGGTCAGCCTGCCGGTGAGCGTGAACAGCCAGGGCGTATCGCTGAACCAGGTCTACGTCGGCGTGTTCCGTCCCGACCCGACCGCGCAGCCGCGCTGGGTCGGCAATCTGAAGCAGTACCAGCTGGGCCTGGACAGCGGCAACAACGTGATCACCGAGGATTCGCTCGGCAACTCGGCGATCAGCAATAACGGCTCCGGCTTCATTTCGCCCAATGCGTTGAGCTATTGGACCTCGGACCAGCAGGCCGGCACGCCGCGCAACGGCCCCCTGGCTTTCCCCGGCAGCAGCGTGGTGAGCAACTGGCCGGCGACCGGCTTCTGGATCAACAAGCCTTCCGGCATCTCCCTGGCCTACGACGCGGTGGACGGCGAAGTGGTGGAGAAAGGCGGCGTGGGCGAAATGCTGCGCGCGGACTATCTCACCTCGCAGACCGGCCGCACCGTCTACACCTGCAACGGCGTCGGCAGCTGCCCTACCGGCACCGCGATGCCGAAGTTCGACACCAGCAACGGCAACATCACGGCGGCGCTGCTCGGCACCACCGCCAGCGACCTGCCCAACCTGATCAACTGGGTGCGCGGCGCCGACAACACCAGCCCGAACAACGAGGCCGAACCCGGCCCCGGCGGCGCGGTGACGGTGCGCCCGTCCATCCACGGCGACGTGCTGCATTCGCGTCCGGCCATCATCAACTACGGCGGCAGCACCGGCGTGGTGGTGTTCTACGGTTCCAACGACGGCTACTTCCGCGCGATCAACGGCAACCAGACCACCGGCATCGGCACGGTGCGGCCCGGCGGCGAGCTGTGGTCGTTCATCGCGCCGGAGTTCTTCGGCAAGCTGAAGCGCCAGCGCGACAACAGCCCCGTGATCAAGCTGCCCGGCATCACCGATGCCACCGCGCAGCCGAAGGATTATTTCTTCGACGGCACCACCACGGTGTACCAGAACCAGAGCGTCACGCCCGCGACCACCTACATCTACCTCACCGCGCGCCGCGGCGGCCGCTTCATCTATGCGTTCGACGTGAGCACGCCGACCGCGCCGCGCTTCCTGTGGAAGAAGTCCAGCTCCGATATTCCGGAACTCGGCATGACCTGGTCGCAGCCGAAGGTCGCGCGCATCAAGGGCAATACCAACCCTGTGCTGATCATGGGCGGCGGCTACGACACCGCCGAGGACGTGGATCCCGTGCAGAGCGCCGACAGCATGGGCCGCGCCGTCGTCATGCTCGATGCGGTCACCGGCGCGCCGGTATGGATCGCCGCCCCCAGCTGCACCGGCCAGCCCAGCCCCTGCACCGCGGTGCCGGGCATGACCTATGCGATCCCGTCCGACATCACCCTGCTCGACCGCGACGGCGACGGCAAGATCGAGCGCCTGTACGCCGGCGACCTCGGCGGCAATATCTGGCGCGTGGACCTGGAGCCGAATGCGCTCACCTCGCCGTCCAACTGGACCGTAACCAAGCTCGCCAGCCTCGGCGGCACCGGCACCAATGCACGCAAGTTCTTCTATCCGCCCGACGTGGTGCCGACCGGCAGCTACGACGCGGTGGTGGCAGCGAGCGGCGACCGCGAACACCCGCTGGCTTCGAACGCGGCCTCCAACGTGATCAACCGTTTCTACAGCCTGCGCGACACCAGCACCGGCAACAGCGTGGCCCCCACCTGGACCGCCATCACCGAGAGCAACCTGACCGACGCCACCAATACGCTGTACACCGGCAGCGGCCCCGGTTTCTACGTCACGCTGGCCAATGCGGGCGAGAAGGCGGTGAATGCGCCGCTGACGGTGGCCGGCTATACCTACTTCGGCACGAATCAGCCGGCGAATCCGACCAACAATCCGAACATGTGCTATCCGAACCTGGGTATTGCGCGTGGCTACGCGATCAGTTTCCTCGACGGCAGCGGGCTCAACTCGAACCGCTTCGTGAAGTTCGATGGTGGCGGCATGCCGCCGTCGCCGATCTTCGGGCTGGTGCAGTTGCCCACTTCGGGGGGTGGGACGTTGCTGACGCCGGTGTTGATTGGTGGTGGTAATCAGTTGGGACTGGTGGGTGGCAACAATACTTCTTCGCTGGGGACGCAGAAGGTTGTGCCGCCGGGGACGGGGAAGCGCAAGCGCACTTATTGGTATGTGGAGGGGGTGAAGTAGGTCGCGCCCCCTTCTCGTCATCCCGGCGTAGGCCGGGATCCAGGTTCTTTGTCGCGTTATCGCGATTGGGCCGCTTATGCAGCGGGCATTTCGGACGCCTGCCGGCGCCCGAGTCACTTTCTCTTTGCTGGCTCAAAGAGAAAGTAACCAAAGAGAAATAGCCTAAGAGCAAAGGCTCGCGACGCGACTAGAAGGAGCGGTGGGCGGCTGCGGTAACCTGATTAACCTGGGTCTACACGAAACCACAGTGCGTTTACGTAGCGGCTTCTTCAACGTGCCGTTGCCGAGAGGAAATTCAGTGATTGAGGCCAGCTTTTAGGCTTAGCCCTGTTCGTTGCGTAAGCGTACGGCGTAGGTTGGGGTGAGCCGCAGGCGAACCCCAACACCCGCACCTTCACGCGCCTCGCCACGTTGGGGTTCGCCTGCGGCTCACCCCAACCTACGCCACGGCAAGATTTGACGTGGCGCTCCGCCCGCCCCCTCACCCTGCCCTCTCCCCGGAGGGGAGAGGGGTGATGTCGTGAGGCAGGCAGGAACGAAGACCCAAAACTGGCCTCGTTCCTTGAACGTCCTCTCGGCAACGGCACGTTGAAGCACGCGTTACGTAAACGCACTGCCGTTTCGTGTAGACCCAGGTTAATCAGGTTACCGCAGCCGTCCACTGCTCCTTCTAGTCGCGTCGCGAGCCTTGGCTCTTAGGCCATTCTCTCTTTGGTTACTTTCTCTTTGGGCCAGCAAAGAGAAAGTGACTCGGGCGCCGGCAGGCGTCCGAAATGCCCGCTGCATAAGCGGCCAAATCGCGATAACGCGAAAACCAGACGATACAGAAACTGGATCCCGGCCTACGCCGGGATGACGAGCCAGAAGCGCAGCCTCACGCCACGCTATCGGCGATAGCCGCCAACAACCTAAAATTCAGCGCGCGCTGCTGCAGCTGCCAAGCATCCAACTCACTCTGCGGAACGGGCTCCTGCCCATCCATCCCGCTGAGCAAGCGCTTCCACCAAGTGCGATAGCGATAAGCCGACACCTCGCCATTGATGTCGCTGGCCACAATGCGCCCGCGCAGCGCCTCAATAATCGCCATCGCATGGTGCTCCTCCAGCCGGCCCTGGTCCCAATTCGTCCGCGCAGTATCCACGCTGAAAGCATCCTTATCGATCGACAGATAAGTCGCCTGCGGCGCCCGCCGCAACTGCTCCACGAACGCGCAAGTCAGCGCATCCGGATCCTCGAAACGGTGGAACGCGTGCTGCAGCCCCAGGCGCGCCGCCCAGGCCACATCCACATCCATGCACCAGTAGCTGAGCTTGCCCGCACGCAGCGGACGCAGGTAGTTCTCCCAGGCATGCGCCGCGCCGATGTCGCCGGAGGTGATGCCCACCACGTGCACGTGGTTGACGTAAGGCAGCATCGCCACCTTGCGCACCCACGAACCGCAATGGATGCCCCAGGGAAAGCGCATATTGTCCGGATGGTTGTCGAACACCACCAGCTGGAACGGGCCGCGCGCGCGCTGGCGCTCGACCAGTGGCCAGGTCAGGTGGTGGTAGTCGCCCGAACCCATCAGCACCGTGCCGTGCTCGGCCGGAGCGGTTTCAGCGAGATGGCGGCGCAGGCGGTTGAAGGTGCGCAGGGTGCAGCCGAAGCGGATCGCTTCCTGCCAGTCGCCCAGCGGCAGCGTGGTGGCGCCCTCGATCGGGCCGACGGCGCCGTCGAAGTCCAGGATCAGCGGGCCGGGCCGCATGGAATCAGGTCTGCGCATCGGTCGGGGTCGGCGCCCATTGGCTGTCGCTTTCGAACAGGTGGCCCAGCTTGCGCGCCGCGGCGCGCAGCAGCGGATTGCGCAGCCAGATGGCGTGGCGGGTCAGGGTGAAGCTGGCGCCAAGATAGGACTTCACCTGCGGATCGGTCCAGCCCGCCACGTAGTGGCTCAGGCCGCGCTCGCGCGCCCAGGCCAGGTTGTGGAACCAGCTGGTGAAGTACAGGTTCCGCTCGCGCGCCTGCGGGTAGGCGAAGCCCACGTATTTGTCGATCAGCTTGCCGTCGGCGACGAAACACAGGTTCCAGCCGATCAGCTCGCCCTGGTGGCGGTAGACGAAGGCGAAGCCGCCGTTGCCGGCATCGCGCAGCACGGTGGCGAAGAACACGCGGCTGAGCTTGTCGAAATGGATTTCGCTTTGCGCGTAGACGTTCTCGTACAAGGCATAGAACGCATCGACGGTGGCGTCGTCGGCAAAGCGCGCATCGCCGCAGGCCACCGTCTCCACCGCCACTTCGTCGCGCTTGCGCAGCTTGCGGCGGATGTCCTTGCGGCGCGAAGACGACAGGCGCGCGAGATACGCCTCCTCGTCGGCGAAATCGATCGCCACGTAAGCCAGCGCCTGGCCCTCGAGCAGCAGATAGCCCTCGGCGCGGCAGGCTTCGGCGAAGCGCGCGCACCAGTCGCGGCTGGCCGCGTCGCACAGCGGCGAATCCTGCGGGATGTCCTTCACCACCAGCAGGCGCTGTCCGCCGCCGAGCTCGCGGCGCAGCGCGCCGGGCAGCACCGTGGGGTCCGCTTCGCGCGGAAACAGCGCGTACTCCGACACCGTGGTGCCGACGAAGGCGGTGCGCCAGCGCAGCAGGCGCCCCCACCAGCGGTAGCCGGGCGCCTTCAGCACGCGGCGGCGCAGTGCGTCATCGGTGGTGGTCAGCAGGTCGAACGGCGCCACGAAGGCGGGCGTGCCTTGCGCCTCCAGCACCCGGAAGCCGAGCGGCGGATGCGCCGCGAACGACGCGACCAGGCCATCCGGTTCGAGTTGGTTGAGATAACGCACGCAAGGTTTCCGCAAGTGGGGCGCCGCCGTCCCGGACGCCGCGCGCATGATGCCGCAAGCCGGGCCGTGCAGCATGGACGACGGGGCTTTCACGCCGCTTACCCTGCCGCCGCCGGCTGGCCCGGCCACCCCAAAGATTGGCGAAAGGCGAACCCGCGCAGAATCGACCGACTACAGGACCGTCGCGTCTGGACAAGCACCCCGTGCTTGGTCAGGCTTGCCGGGTCGGCCGCGCGGTGCGGCCAGCGGCGAACGCCACGGACCAGGGATACGACCCATGAGCAACGTACAGCAGGAAACCACCGAGATCATCGCCAAGCAGGCGAAGATCGACATCGACACCATCAAGCCCGAGTCCACCCTGAAGGACCTGGGCGTCGCCTCGCTCGACGCCATCGAAGTGATCTTCGACATCGAAGAGCATTTCGGCATCAACCTCCCCAACGAGGACACGGACTTCGACAACGGCACCGTGGGCCAGCTGGTGGAAGCCATCGAGCGCCAGCTCGCCGCCAAGAAGAACGACTGAACTCCTCCATGCAACGTCTCGTCATCACCGGCATGGGCGCGATCTGCGCGCTCGGCAACGACGCACCCTCGGTCTGGCAGGCCATGGCCGAGGGCCGCAGTGGCATCGCTCCTGTTTCCCGCGTGGATCCCGAACGCGTGCGCGCCGCCGGCGTGGTGGCCGAGGTCAAGGGTTTCGATCCGGGCCAGCACTTCGACGAAGCCAAGCTCAGCCAGCTCGACCTGGCCACGCAGTACGCCCTGGTCGCCGCGAAAGAGGCGATCGTGCAGTCCGGGCTGTCGTTCGAAGGCGAACGCGCCGCGCGCACGGCGGTGGTGGTGGGCAGCGGCGCGGCCGGCGAAGTGACGCGCGACACCCAGTACCACCGGATCTACGCCGACAAGCTGCCGCGCGTGCACCCGCTGGGCATCATCCGCATGATGATGAACGCGCCGGCCAGCCAGATCAGCATGGCGCACGGCATCACCGGCCCGGCCTTCGTGGTGGCCAGCGCCTGCGCTTCGTCCAACCACGCGTTCGCGCAGGCGGCGATGATGATCCGCTCCGGCCTGGTCGACGCCGCCGTGGTCGGCGGCACCGAGGCCTGCCTCAACCTGGGCACCCTGCTCGCATGGGAAGCCATGCGCGTGCTGGCGCCGGACACCTGCCGCCCCTTCAGCAAGGGCCGCCGCGGCATCGTGCTGGGCGAAGGCTCGGCCATGTTCGTGCTGGAGACGCTGGAACAGGCGCAGGCGCGCGGCGCCACCATCCTGGCGGAACTGGTCGGCACCGGCATGAGTTCGGACGCGGGCGACATCGCCGCGCCGTCCGAGCTGGGCGCGGCTGCCGCCATCGAGAACGCGCTGCGCGACGGCAATCTCTCGCCGTCCGAAGTGGATTACGTCAGCGCCCACGGCACCGGCACGATGGCCAACGACGCCACCGAGACGGCGGCGCTGCACCGCGTGTTCGGCGAACATGCGCGCGCGCTGGCCATCTCCTCCACCAAGCCGATGCACGGCCATGCGCTGGGCGCGTCCGGCTCGCTGGAGCTGATCGCCGTGATCGGCGCGCTGCGCCACGGCATCGTCCCGCCGACGCTGGCCTATCTGGAACCCGATCCGGCCTGCGACCTCGACTACGTGCCGCACCAGGCGCGCAAGATGCCGGTGCATGCGGCGATCAGCAATTCGTTCGCCTTCGGCGGACTCAATGCGGTGGTGGCGCTGCGGCGCATGCCTTGAACCACCGGCGCTGGTGCGCCGGTTAGGCCTGATCGCGGCGCACCCGCCCACTCTCGTCATCCCGGCGCAGGCCGGGATCCAGCAGCGGCAAGCTGCGTACGAGCGAGGCGTCGAAAGACGCGGCTTTTGAGCGTTACGGTGAAAACCCGATGGCATCGCCACTGGATCCCGGCCTGCGCCGGGATGACGAGGGTGGGAGGTTGCGAAACGACGGGTCCTAGCTGGCGAGCAACGGCAACAACTGCTCACGGCTCAGCTGCGCGATCGGCAGATCGCCCGGCTGCGCCGGATCCACCCAGCGCAGCGCCTCGATCTCCGCCCTCGCCTCGAACGGCCCGTCCGCGGCCACTTCGTAGACCACTGCCTCCACCACGCACCCCGGCTCGTTCGCCGCCGGTGCGCTGAAGCGTCCCAGCAGCCGGGCGCCTTCGCGCCGCATGCGGCAGCCGAGTTCTTCTTCCAGTTCGCGCGCCAGCGTGTGCAGGTCGTCCGCATCGCCCGGATCGCGCTTGCCGCCCGGCTGCTGAAACACTTCCGCCCCGCGCTTGCGCACCAGCAGGACGCGGCCCGCGCTGTCGCGGATCATCGCCGCGACGATCCCGATGCGCCGCGTCACAGCCGCGAGTACGACCAGGACTGCATGCGCCCGTCCTGGTACGGCATCACGCCATGGAACGGCCGCGGGTCGCCGTCGAACACCAGCGGCAGGAAGTGGCGGTCGCCTTCCCACATCGGCAGCTCCATCAGGCGCTCCAGCTCCACCCATTCGAGTGTGCCTTCGGGATTGGCTGCGAACGGTTCGCCCGCATAGCGGTCGATCACGAAGATGAAGCCCAGCCAGTCCTCGCCCTGCTTGCCGAAGCCAGGCCAGTTGAGCGTGCCGCGCAGCTGCATCGACGCGCACTCGATGCCGGCTTCCTCGAGGATCTCGCGGCGCATGCAGGCGGCAATGTCCTCGCCCGGCTCCATCTTGCCGCCCAGGCCGTTGTATTTGCCCAGGTGCATGTCGTCCTGGCGCGCATTGCGGTGGATCATCAGCACCCGGCGCCGATCCGGCGAGAGCACATAACCGAGCGTGGCGACGATGGGCGTATAAGGCATGAGGCGGCGCGCAGCGGAAAAACGGCAGTCTATAACGGCCATGGCTTCGGATAGATGCGAAATGTCACGCCGGGCTTGCACCCGCACCACTGCCCCGGCCACCATCGTGCGCATGCAGGCCTCCGCCCTCCCCGCATCCACTGCCCGCCGCCCATGGCTGTACTGGCTGGCCACGCTGGCCATGCTCGCCGGCGCCAGCGGCTGTTCGCGCCAGGCGCAGGCGGTGGACAGCGACGAAGTCACCTTCGAAAGCCAGAGCTTCCGCGTGGTCCGCGTGGACCTGGAACGCGAGCCGCTGAGCCTGCACTGGAAAGACCCGGAAAGCGGCCAGCCCTACGCCACCATCGAAAGCCTGCGCCAATGGGGCATGGCGCACGACCGCCGCCTGCTGTTCGCCGCCAATGCCGGCATCTACGACCGCCAGTTCGCGCCGCTGGGCCTGTACGTGGAAGAAGGCCGCACCGTGGTGCCGCTGAATCTGTTCAAGGGCAATCCGGCCGCGGGCAATTTCTCGATCCAGCCCAATGGCGTGTTCGCCGTGTATGCCGACGGCCACGCCGCCGTGCGCACCAGCACCGCCTTCAAGGCCGACGCCAAGCCCGCGCGCTGGGCCACGCAGTCGGGGCCGATGCTCTTGGTCGATGGACAGATCAACGACCGCTTCGTGGACGATTCGGCCAGCCTGAAGTGGCGCAGCGGCGTATGCGCGAAGACGCCGCATCGGGTGGTGTTCGCGGTGAGCGAATCGCCGGTGAACTTTCACACGTTCGCGCGGCTTTTCCGCGATGAACTCGGCTGCCGCGACGCGCTGTACCTGGACGGCACCATCTCGCAGTTCTATGTGGACGGCGAAGGCTATGCCGGCGCGCCCACCTTCATGGTCAAGCCCTATGCGGGCATCTTCGCGGTGTTCACCACGGCCAAGCCCTGAGCGTTGGGACTACACTCGGGAGCATCGCCACCCAAGGTCCGCCTCCCGATGCCCCGAGTCCGACGCTTCCGCTGGCTGCGCTCCCTGCTGCTCTCCCTGTCGATCCTGATCGTTGGCGTGCTGGCGGCTGGCTGGTTCCTGCTCGCCGGCGGCCGCGCGAAGCTCGACGGCGAAGTGGCCGTGCAAGGCCTGGGCGACACCACCAGCATCGCGCGCGACGCGCTCGGCAGCGCCACCATCGACGGCAAGAGCCGCGACGATGTGACCTTCGCGCTCGGCTACGTGCACGCGCAGGAACGCTTCTTTCCGATGGACCTGATGCGCCGCGTCGCCGCGGGCGAGCTGGCCGAACTGGTCGGCGCCGCGGCGGTGGATACCGACATCGAACATCGCCGCCATCGCCTGCGCGCCACGGCGCAGGCCGCGCTGGCGCAGCTGTCGCCGGAGGACCGGCATACGCTGGAGCTCTATGCCGCCGGCGTGAACCGCGGCCTCGCCGATCTGCGGGTGAAGCCCTGGGAATATTTCCTGCTGGGCGCGCAGCCGCAGCCGTGGAAACCGGAAGACAGCTTCCTGGTGATCGGTGCGATGTACCTGGACCTCAACGGCGACGGCCGCAACCAGCGCGAGCTGAGCTTCGCGCAGATGCGTTCCGCGCTGCCCTCGCCGCTGGTGGATTTCCTGCTGGCGCCGGATCCCGAATGGGAAGCGCCGCTGAGCGGCGATCTCTCGCATCCGCCGGTGATTCCGGGTGCGGACGTATTCAACCTGCGCGACAAGCCGGTGGCTTCCAGCTCCGACGCCGCCGCGCTGGCCGCACTGGCGCCCGCGCTGGACAAGCCGCGCCCCGGCAGCAACAACTTCGCCGTGGCCGGCCGCCTGACCGAGAGCGGCGCGGCCATCCTCGCCAACGACATGCACCTGGGGCTGCGCGTGCCGGACATCTGGTTCCGCGCGCGCCTGCGCTACGCGGACCCCGCCGCGCCGAACGGCCGCCGCGACGCCAGCGGCGTGACCCTGCCCGGCACGCCGGCCCTGGTCGCCGGCTCCAATGGGCAGGTGGCCTGGGGCTTCACCAACAGCTATGGCGACTGGCTGGACTGGGTGCGCGTGCTGCGCGACCCGAAGGACGCCGCGCGCTATCAGGTGCCGGACGGCGTCGACTCCATCGAGACGCACGAGGAAACCATCCGCATCAAAGGCGCCGCGCCGCGCACCATCAAGGTGGAAAGCACGCGCTGGGGTCCGATCCTGGCGCAGGACACCGACGGCACGCCGCTGGCGCTGGCCTGGATCGGCGACCTGCCGCGCGCCTACAACCTGGGCGTGATGAAGCTGGAGCATGCCGCCAGCGTCAACGCCGCGCTCGACCTCGCCCCCGCCATGGGCATGCCGCCGCAGAACCTGCTGGCGGCGGACAGCGCCGGCAACATCGGCTGGACCGTCACCGGCAACAGCATTCCGCTGCGCAGCGGCGTCGATCCGCTGCTGCCGGCGGACTGGTCCAAGCCCGGCACCGGCTGGCAGGGCTGGGCCACGCCGGCGCAATACCCGCGCATCGAGAACCCCGCCGACGGCCGCCTGTGGACCGCCAACAACCGCACCGTCGACGGCGCCGCGCTGGCCTTGCTCGGCGAAGGCGGCCACGACCTGGGCGCGCGTGCGCAGCAGATCCGCGACGGCCTGCGCACGCGCAGCAGCTTCGCCCCGGGCAACCTGCTGGATATCCAGCTCGACCACCGCGCCCTGCTGCTGGTGCGCTGGCAGCGCCTGCTGCAGGACACCCTGGCCGGCACCACCGATCCCACCCTGGCCCAGCTGCGCCAGCTCACCGCCAGCTGGCGCGGCCGCGCCGCCGCCGACAGCGTGGACTACCGCCTGGTGCGCGCCTTCCGCGACAAGGTGCACGAGGCAGTGCTGGCGCCGTTCGCCGAGGAAGTGACCGGGCGCTACAAGGACTTCACCTGGCCGCGCCCCAGCCACACCGAGGCGGCGGTCTGGGCGCTGGTGCGCGACCGTCCCATCCATCTGCTGGATGCGCGCTACGCCGACTGGAACGCGCTGCTGCAGGACGCCGCGCGCCAGGTCGCCGACGAGCTGGGCAAGCCGCCCGGCGGCCTCGCCGCGCGCACCTGGGGCGAGTACAACCGCACGGCCATCCGCCATCCGCTGTCGCGCGCCTTGCCGTCCTTCGCCGGCCGCTGGCTGGACATGCCGGACGAGCCGCTGCCCGGCGACGACAACATGCCGCGCGTGGCGCGCCCCGGCTTCGGCGCCTCCGAACGGCTGGACGTGATGCCGGGCCACGAGGCCGACAGCATCCTGGAGCTGCCCGGCGGCCAGAGCGACAATCCGCTGTCGCCCTACTACGGCGCCGGCCACGAGGACTGGGTCAACGGCCGTCCGACGCCGCTGCTGCCAGGGCCGGACCAGCACGTGCTGACGCTGCGCCCCGCCAGGAAGGCTTAAGGCACGCCGGGATCACAGCAGGTCTGGAAACGTCCAGAATCCAGCATGCGCCACAACCGTTAGATTTCCTGATTGCGCATGATCCAGGACCCGTTTCCCCCGGCGACCCGAACATCGTCCCCGTGGAAGACGGGCTTGCGTCCGGACTCCCGCGAGCACAACCGCGGTCACGCTGATCGGAACCCACCCAAGGAGAGACCTATGGCAAACCAGTACCGTCGTTTTGCAGCCATGCCCCTCGTCGCCGCGCTGCTTGCCAGCGGCCATGCCCAGGCCCAGCAGCTGCCCTCGCTGGACAGCGCCATCGCCACCGCCACGCGCTGGGCGGCCCAGGCCGATGCCGGCCAGGCCGACGCGATGTGGAAGAGCAGCGGCCCGATGATGCAGAAGAGCGTGAGTTCGGCCGACTGGGCCAAGTACCTCGACGGCGTGAAGAAACAGCTCGGCGCCACCCAGAGCCGCGACTGGGTGCAGCTCGGCCGCGTCGACAACCCGCAGGGCCTGCCTCCCGGCCAGTACCTCAACGTGGTGTTCGTGGCCCGCCACGCCACCGCCCCGGCGGTGGAAACCGTGTCGCTGAGCCAGGCCGGTACGAACTGGGTGCCGGTGGGCTACATCGTGCGCCCGGTGCAGCAGCAGCCGGCCGCGCCCGCTCCGGCCGCGGCGCCGGCCGCGCCGGCGAAGCCGGGCAAGTAACGTCAGCTGCGCTGGAACGGACTGGTCCGCTTGCTCTTGCCGGGAGCGGACCGGTAGCCGGAGGGATCGAATCCGCTGCGCTGGCTGCGCAGCGCTTCGCCATCGATGCGCCGGGCCAGGTCGTCGATATCGCGCTCGCTTACGCCGGCTTGCGCGAAGTGCTCCCGCCACTGCTCGACGACATCGATCACCGCAGCCGTTTCGGCGGCAGCTTCCGCCGGCGACAGGCCGAACGCCTCGCATTGCGACATCGCATTGGCCAGCGTCGAATCCCGGCCATCCGCGCCGCAGATGAATTCCTGATAGCCCTGCCCCGAGTTCGTCGGCAGCACGTCGTAGGCCGGCGCCAGCTTCAGGCGGCCATTATCGAACGGATTCACCACCAGCAGCGAGTGGTTCTTCTCGTGGTCGTCGGTGTTGTCGATCAGGATGTTGAACACCATGCGGCGGAACAGTTCGCGCGCGTCATTGCGGTTGGTGTCCCGCTCGACGATGCCGACGCGCCGCAGTATCCGCGCCAGCTCCGGATAACCCATCTCCGGCTCGCTGCCTGATGCGGTGGCCGCGCGGATGGCCGTACCGGCCGAGATGCTGTGGATACGGCCGCCCGCCGTGCGGTCGAAGCGGCGCACGGCGATCGCGTGCTGGCCGTCCAGCGCAATGACCCGCGTGGCGGCCACGGCGATGCCCGCGCGCGCGGCGAGCGTCATGGCCGCGTGCTCGATCAGCGGCGTGTCGACGGGCTCGCCGTTGAAGAACTTGATCACCCACGGCTCGCCGTCGATCTCGATCAGCGCCTTGGGCTTGGCGCCGCCGAGGCTGCCGCCGGCGCGCACGATGCGCGCTTCCTGGGCGCTGATCGGTTCGGAGGCTTCGATCTTCGCCACCACCTCGCCGAGCTGCTGCGCCTGTCCCAGCCGGGGCAGCGGGCTTCCCTCGCGCGGACTGTAGGTATGCGGCGAGGTCGATACGCCCAGCGCGCCGAAGCGTTCGTCGCCGGCGTAATACAGATATTCCATCAGCGACAGGCGCGTGGGTTTGTCGACAAAGCGGATCACCTTCTCGCCCCAGCGGTCCGGCCGCGCATCGTCGACCGCGCCGACCGCGCGCTGCGCACCGGCGGCCAGCCGGCCGGGCGGCAGTTGCTCCACGTCGACCAGGGGCAGGTCCTCGCTCAAGGCGAAGCCGGTGGACAGCCATGCCTCGCCGTAGCGCAGCGAAACACCCTTGCCGGCGGAGACCAGCTTCAAGGCGCCGACCGGGCGCGGATGCGCCGGATCGGCCAGGTACCAGAGGTAGAGATTGTCCAGGCGCATCTCAGCTCTTTGCCTGGCGCTTGTAGGCGCGCGCCTCGGCCGATGCCAGGGCGCGCGTGCGCCCCAGCGCCTCGGCCTTGCGGACATCCATCTCGATCGCGCCCTGGTCGTGCTCGGGTGCGGCGAGTTTCCCGAGTTCGCCGTCGCGCTGGATCAGCCACAGCGCGGTGGCGACGATGCCGATGCCGACCGAGGGGTCGCCCGCTTCAAGCCGCTGCAGGGTGGGCACGGAAACGCCCATGCGGTTGGCCCAGGTCTTCAGGGATTCCTTGCGGCGCAGGCGCGCCACGGCGAGGTCGGCGCCGAGTTTTTCAATGGCGGCCGAGGTTGCCGGAGGGAGCTGCTGGAGGGCGCGGGCAAGCTTTGGCATACATATAGATTATAACGAAACCGCGCCAATTGTAAATATCTATATATACGAAATGAAAAAGGCCGGCTGGATCGAGCCCACTGCACCCAGAAAAAAAGCCGCCCGAGGGCGGCTCTTTTCATCCCTCGCAGGACGGCCCCCTCAGTCGCCTGCCCCCACCGCCTCCGGCAAGCCCGGCACGAATTCCTTCCCGCTCGGCACCTTGGCGCTGGAGGCCTTCAGGGCTCCGCCGATCGGCTCGACCCGCCCGCTCAGGCATTTGCCCAGGAACTGCTCGGCCACCGCGTTGAAGGCGATGCTGTTCTCCGGACGGGCGAAGCCGTGGCCTTCATCGGGGAACAGCACATAGGTCACCGGGATGTTCTTGGCCTGCATGGCCTTGACGATCTGGTCCGACTCCGCCTGGTTCACGCGCGGGTCGTTGGCGCCCTGCCCGATCAGCAGCGGGCGCTTGATCGCCCCGGCCTTGAACAGCGGCGAGCGCTCCTGCAGCAGCTGGCGGCCGGCCTCGGTGGTGGGGTCGCCCATGCGCTTGTAGAACTGCGCCTTGCCGGCTTCCCAGTACGGCGGGATGGTCTTCAGCAGCGTGGCGAGATTGGACGGGCCGACGATGTCCACGCCGCAGGCGAAGGTATCCGGCGTGAAGGCCAGGCCGGCCAGGGTGGCGTAGCCGCCGTAGGAGCCGCCCATGATGGCGACCTTGTCGGCGGTGGTGATGCGGTTCTTCACCGCCCACTGCACGGCGTCGATCAGGTCGTCGTGCATCTTGCGGCCCCACTGCAGGTCGCCGGCGGAGAGGTACTTCTTGCCGAAGCCGGTCGAGCCGCGGTAGTTCACCGACAGCACCGCATAGCCGCGGTTGGCCAGCCACTGGTGGTAGCTGCTGTAGCCGTAGGTGTCGCGCGCCCATGGCCCGCCGTGCACGAACAGCACCATCGGCAGCGGTTTGTCGGGGCGGCCCGGATGCGCCTTGTCGCTGCCGGCGGGCAAGGTCAGATACGACACTTCGGTCAGCCCGTCGCGCGTGCGGATCTCCTGCGGATACATCGGCGCCAGCGTCGCATCCGCCAGCTCCGGCCGGCTGACGAACAGCGCGGTGAGCTTCTTCGCCTTGCGCTCGTACAGATACGTGGTGCCGGGCTTGACCACCGGGTCCACCACCACCGTCCAGACATCGTCGGCGTCGGTGCGCGAGGTGATCTCGAACTTGCCCTTGAGCTGGTCTTTCAGGAAATCCAGGTCGCCCTTCACCGCCGGATCCAGCGCCGTCCATTCCGGCTTGAGGTATTGCGAGGAATACGCCTGCACCTTGCCGGTGGCCGGGTCGCTGAGCGTGTCGTCGATATCGGCCTTGGCGTTCTGCGCCAGCACGCGGGTAGTGCCCGTGGCGACGTCTTCGGCGAGCAAGGCCGCGGTGTCGCGGCCGCGCGAATCGAGCCAGTACAGCGTCTTGCCGTCCACGGTGAAACCGGCCGGCTGCGTGGTGAGCGAATCGTCCAGGCCGACACTGCTGAACGGCTTGGCGTCGACCTTGCCGTCGGCCATGCGGTAGTAGTCGGTGCCGCCGTCCGGGCGGGATTTCTCGGCGATGCGCAAGACGAGCTGATCGTCGGCGACGAAGCCCGCGTATTCGCCCTTGTTCTCGTACACCTCGCTGAGCTTGCCGGTCTTCAGGTCCAGGCTGTAGATGTCGTGCCAGCGCGGGTCGCGGTTGTTCACGCCGATCAGGATGCGGTCCTTGATATGCACGCTGGTGCCGACCACGCGCACGCGGGTCTTCTGGAACGGCGTCAGCGACTGCGGCTCGCCGCCCTGCACGTCCACCTTGTAGAGCAGGAAATTCTCGTCGCCGCCGCGGTCGTTGACGTACAGCACCGAGGACGAATCCGGCGCCCAGAAATACTGGCGGATCGGCCGCTGCTTTTCGGCGGTGAGCGGCTTGGCCTTGTCCGGCTCGCCCGCCGGAGCCACCCATACGTTGAGTACGCCGTCGCGCGGCGCGATCCAGGCCAGCCACTTGCCGTCCGGGCTGAGCTTGCCGGCGACGCGGCTGGGATTGCCGAACAGCTTGGCGCGCTCGATCAGCGGCGCGCTGGTGGCGGGGGCGGTATCCGCCCAGGCCATGGTGGCGGACAGGCCGGCGGCGGCGATGGCCGCGGCGAGCAACAGCTTGCGCATACCCTTCTCCTTGGTGCGTGCTTCGTGCGGGGAAAACGTAGCCACCATCGCCCGCGGGCACTCAGCCCAGCAGACGCTCGCAGATGGCCTGGTACAGCGAAGGCAGTTTTTCCAGGTCGGCCACGGCGACGCATTCGTCCACCTTGTGGATGGTCGCGTTGACCGGCCCCAGCTCCACCACTTCGGCGCCCAGCGGTGCGATAAAGCGCCCGTCCGAGGTGCCGCCGCCGGTGCTCTGCTCCGGCTCCGTGCCGCACAGCTCGCGGCATACCGACACCACCGCGTCGCGCAGCGCGCCGCCGGCGGGGCAGAGGAAAGGTTCGCCGGAGAGGCTCCACTCCAGCGCGTAGTCGAGATGATGGCGATCGAGAATCCGCTCGACGCGCGCGCGCAGCTCGTCCGCGCGGCTGGCGGTGCTGTAGCGGAAATTGATCAGCGCCACCAGCGCACCGGGAATGACATTGCTCGCGCCGGTGCCGGCGTTGAGGTTGGACACCTGGAACGAGGTCGGCGGGAAATCCGCATTGCCGGCATCCCAGCGTTCCACCGCCAGCTCGGTGAGCGCGGGCGCGAAAGCGTGGATCGGGTTCTTCGCCTTCTCCGGATACGCCACGTGGCCTTGAATGCCGCGCACCGTCAGCGTCGCCGACAGCGAACCGCGCCGGCCGACGCGGATCAGGTCGCCCAGGCGCTCCTTCGACGACGGCTCGCCCACCACGCACCAGTCGATGCGCTCGCCGCTGGCGCGAAAATGTTCGGCCACCTTGCGCACGCCGTCGAGATTGGCCGGGCCTTCCTCGTCGCTGGTCATCAGGAAACCGACGCGGCCGCGATGCTCCGGATGCGCCGCGGCGAAGGCCTCCAGCGCCACCGCCATCGCCGCCACCGAGCCTTTCATGTCCGCCGCGCCGCGGCCGTAGAGATAGCCGTCGCGCACCACCGGTTCGAACGGATCGCTCTGCCAGCTTTCCGCCGGCCCGCTCGGCACCACGTCGGTATGGCCGAGGAACACCAGCAGCGGGCCGCCTTCGCCATGCGTGGCCCAGAGGTTGTCCACCTCGCCGTAGCGCAGGTGCTCGACCTTGAAACCCACGCGCGCCAGGCGCTCGGCCAGCAAGGCCTGGCAGCCGGCGTCGTCGGGCGTCACCGAGCGGCGGCGGATCAGTTCGGCGGTGAGGTCGAAGACGGCGGACATGCGGATTCCCATGGATGCAGCGAGGGCCGGTCTCGCCGTGGAGAAGAAACTAGCCGATCAGCGCGCCGCCGATCACGTGTCCAACGGCATAGGTGATCGAAGCTGCCGCGGCAGTAATCCCGAGCTGCCGCGCGATCGAGAACACCACGCTGCGGCCGGTGAACAGCGAGGTGCCGATGCCGATCAGGGCCAGCGCGAACGCCGTGGCAGCGGCGCTGGCCAGCATCGCGGCACTGCCGCCGAGGAACAGATACGGCGCGACCGGAAACGCGGCGCCCAGTGCGAACATGCAGAACGAAGAGATGGCCGCGCTGTAGGCCGAACCGCCCAGGTCTTCCGGATCGATGCCCAGGTCTTCGCGCACCAGCGTATCCAGCGCGGCGCGCGGCGTTTCGGAAAGACGCTCGGCGACGGTCTCGGCGACTTGCGGCTCCAGCCCCTTGTCGCGATAGATGCCGGCGATGCTGCGCGCGCCGTCTTCCGGCGCCACCGCCAGGCGCTCCGCGCGCACCGCGATCTGCGCCTGGTAGAACTCGCGCGAGCTGTTCACCGACAGCCATTCGCCCAGCGCCATCGAACAGGCGCCGGCAACCAGCCCGGCGATGCCGGCGGTGAGCACGGCCTTGTCGTTGCCGGAGGCGCCGGCCATGCCCATCACCAGGCTGACGTTGGACACCAGCCCGTCATTCGCACCCAGCACGGCGGCGCGCAGCGTATTGCCGCTCTGGCCGCGGCTGTCGCGCCTGGCGCTGCGCAGCGGCGCGCTTTCGGCGAAATGGTTGCGCAGCTCCTTGCGGTCCACCGAGGGTTCGACATGGTCGGCATGTTCCAGCCGCACCACGGTGGGCATGACGAACTCGGTGCCGAAGCGGCGCGCGAACCACGACAGCACGCGCACGCGGATGCCGGCTTCGTGCCGCGGCACCTCGACGTGCATGGCATGCAGCTGCGCTTCCCAGAACGCGGCGTTGGCGGTTTCGGCCAGCGCGATGCGGCGATAGGCGCGCTGCTTGCGTTCGTCGCTGGCCAGGTCGGCCAGGCGCTCGTACAGCGCGGCGTTGTCGCGCTCGATGCGCAGGTTGGCGAGATAGCGGCGTGCGCTGCGATCGTTCATGCCGGTTCCGCCTCGCTCTGGCCCAGGTAGATGAGCGCGCCCAGCAGCAGCGCCACCAGCCGGAAGGACGTCTCGACGCCGTTCCACTGCGAGGACATCCACATGCCGAACCACTCGCCGCCGACCGCCATGAAGCCGGCCAGCCACAGCAGCACGCCAAGACTCAGCCCCGCCGTCGCCAGGCCCTTCGCGCGCACGAACAGCGCTGCCGGTGCGCGCCGGCGCAGCCACATGCGCCACGCACCAGCCCACAGCAGCGCGGCCGTGACGAGCTGGGTGGCGATGATCAGCGCATACGCCGCGTGCTGCAGCCACGGCGTGGTGATGGCGCGGTAGCGGATGGTGGCGCCGGGGAAGATTGTGTCCATCGCCAGCACGTGGTGCACGAAGGCGAAGTTGCTGCCGTAGTCGGTGAGGTTGCCGAACGCCACCAGGCTCACCAGCAGGGCGAGCCCGCAGACCAGCAGCAGCTTGGCGTAGCGCGCCGGCATCTCAGTGCGCGAACAGCTTCTTGAAGCCGTTGTCGGTGAAGCCGACGCTCACCGAACCGTCCGCCTGCACCACCACCGGGCGGCGCACCAGGGCCGGATATTCCTTCAGCAGCAAAGTCCACTCCGGATCGCTGCCGGGGTTCTTGCGCTGCGGCAGCAGGTTGCGCCAGGTGGTGCCGGCCTTGTTCACCAGCTTCTCCCAGCCGCCGAGCCGGTGCGCCCAGTCCTTCAGCGTGTCGGCCGGCACCGGGTTGGCGCGGTAGTCGACGAACGTGTGTTCGACGTCGAAGCGGTTGAGCCAGTTGCGCGCCTTCTTGCAGGTGTCGCAGTTGGGCAGGCCGTACAGCGTGGGGTTGCTCATGCGTTGCTATCCGTCGATGGGTTGTTGCCGCCGCAGCATGCGCAGCAGCACGTAGAAAGCCAGAGCGGCGACGAGGTGCTTGATGGTGTGCCCGCTGACCGTGCCGCCGGTTGCCTGGAACACCTGCTTGTCGCCCTGCTCGCAGGCAAAGGCCACCAGATAGGTACCCAGTACCGCGAACAGCTGCGCGCGCCCGCTCCACGGCGTCGGCAACAGGGCCACCGCCAGCAGGAGCAGCAGGATCGAGCCGCCCTCGGCCACGAAATACGGCAACAGATTGCCGGTGACGTTCCAGTAAACGACGCAGCCCACGCCGAGCAGGGACAGGCCCAGCAGCGGCAGGTCGGAGCGCCAGCGCAGGCGTTCGGCCAGCGTGGCGGCAAGCAGCGGCATGAACACCAGGGTCATCGGCAGGCGGTCCCATACCAGCCGCGCGTCCGAAGGCGCCCAGTGGTAGTAGGCGGAGCCGAAGGCGGTCAGCGCGAGGCCGGCGAACGTCAAGGCATAGGCATGCAGGGGGATCCTGCCCATCGCCTGCACGCGCGGCTCGCGCATGGCGGACAGGCCCAGCACGCCCACCAGCAGGAACGCGAGATTGGACATCACGTCGCCGAAGTTCGGCACGCCCAGCCAGCCGCGCGCGTCGGCGAAGCCGTGGTAAGCCTGCGGCTGCGCCACAGGCGGCAGCGCGAACGCCAGCACCGCCAGCACGACGCCGGCCAGGGCGAGCAGATAGCCGCGCTTGCGCGCCGCGGCCATACTCACCCCGGCCGTGGCCGCCATCAGTCGGCGCTGCGCAGCAGTTCGTTGATGCCGGTCTTGCTGCGCGTCTTCTCGTCCACCTGCTTGACGATGATGGCGGCGTACAGGCTGTGCGTGCCGTCCTTGGCCGGCAGGCTGCCGGCCACCACCACGCTGCCGGCCGGCACGCGGCCGTAGCTGATCTCGCCGGTGGCGCGGTTGTAGATGCGGGTGGACTGGCCCAGGAACACGCCCATGCCGATCACGCTGCCCTTCTCCACCACCACGCCTTCCACCACTTCGGAACGCGCGCCGATAAAGCAGTTGTCTTCGATGATGGTGGGGTTCGCCTGCAGCGGCTCGAGCACGCCGCCGATGCCGACGCCGCCGGACAGATGCACGTGCGCGCCGATCTGCGCGCAGGAGCCCACCGTGGCCCAGGTATCGACCATGCTGCCGGCGCCGACATAGGCGCCGATGTTGACGTAGCTGGGCATCAGCACGGCGTCCTTGGCCACGTGCGCGCCGCGGCGCACCAGCGCGCCGGGCACCACGCGCGCGCCCAGGCCCTGCAGTTCGGCGTCGTTGCCGTGGGCGAAGCGCAGCGGCACCTTGTCGAAGGCCAGCGCGGAGCCGCCGTCGACCACGCGGTTGCCGTTGATGCGGAAGTACAGCAGCACGGCTTTCTTGATCCACTGGTTGACCGTCCAGCCGCCGTTGCCGTCCGGCTCGGCGACGCGGCGTTCGCCGGATTCCAGCAGGTCGATCACCTGCTCCACGGCGGGGCGCAGATAGGTTTCGATGTCCGACTGGGTGAGGTCGTTGCGGC
This sequence comes from Dyella sp. SG609, assembly GCF_012275375.1. GTDB lineage: Bacteria > Pseudomonadota > Gammaproteobacteria > Xanthomonadales > Rhodanobacteraceae > Dyella_D > Dyella_D marensis. The sequence goes on from NZ_JAAZQJ010000015.1 coordinate 68,285, forward strand.
GCTCGAAGGCGTCGTTGATCAGGGATTCGATGCTTTGCATGGGGTGCTGAAGGGGGCTGGTGAGAACCCGGCCATGCTAGCGGGATTGGTCGCGGCGGGCGAGCCGTTTGGCCGTCCATCGCGCGTGTTGCGGACTTTGCCCTAGCCCGCGCGCCTGGCCGCGCCCAGCCGGTCCAGCAGGGCGTGCAGCAGGCGGTCCTGCTGCACCACGCTCAGCGGCGCGTTGCGGCGATCGCTGATCAGGAAGAAATCCTCCACGCGCTCGCCGAAGGTGGCGATGCGCGCGTCGTGCACGCGCACCTCGGCGTCGGCCATGGCCTGCGACACCGCGGCGAGCAGGCCAGGCCTGTCGCTGCACACCAGGGACAGCCGGGTGCGGTCGCCGACCGCGCTGAAGGCGATCTTCGGCGCCACCTGGAAATGCTTCAGGTGCCGCGACATGTTCCGCCGCGACGGCTGGTGCGCATGCGCCGGCTGCGACAGCGCGCGATGCAGGCGCTGCTGCAGTTCCTCGGCGCGCTCCGCGCTGGCCGGCTGCTGGCTGTCCGATTCCAGCAGCAGGAAGGTATCCAGCGCCATGCCGTTGCGGCTGTTGAGGATGCGTGCCTCCATCACCGAGAAATGCAGGCGGTCGAGCATGGCGGTGACCGAGGCGAACAGGCCGTCGCGGTCGGGCGTATAGACGAACAGCTCCGTCGTGCCGCGCACCGACAGCGGATGCACTTCGATCAAAGGCGTGGCGCCGGCCGAACGCAGGATCGCCGCGGTCTGCCAGGCGATCTGCTCGGGCCGGTGGCGCAGGAAGCTCTGCTCCGGGAAATCCAGCCACACGCGTTCGCAGGCGGCCTGCGCGAAGCCTTCGGTGAGCAGCAGCGCCAGCGCGGCCTCGCGGCATTCGCGCACGCGCGCGGCGGCATCGCGCGGCAGCTCGTCGTCGCTGGCCAGCGCGTAGCGGGTGGCGGTGTAGAGGTCGGCGAGCAGGCGGTCCTTCCACGCGTTCCACAAGCGCGGACTGGTGCCGATGATGTCGGCGATGGTCAGCAGGTAGAGCAGGTCCAGGCGTTCGCGCTCGCCCACGGCTTCGGCGAAGCGCTGCACCACGTCGGGGTCGGTGATGTCCTGGCGCTGCGCGGTGACGCTCATCAGCAGATGCCAGCGCACCAGCCAGGCGATCAGCTCGATGTCTTCGCGCGGCAGCCCGAGCCGGGCGCCGAAGGCGCGCGCGTCCTCTTCGCCCAGCACCGAGTGGTCGCCGCCGCGTCCCTTGGCGATGTCGTGGAACAGCGCGCCGAGCAGCAGCAGCTCGGGCTTTTCCAGCGTGGGCCAGATGCCGCAGGCGAGCGGGAATTCGCCGCGCGCGGCCGGTTCGGCGAAGCGCGCCACGTTGCGCAGCACGCGCAGCGTGTGTTCGTCCACGGTGTAGACGTGGAACAGGTCGTACTGCATGCGCCCGAACACCTTGCCGAAGGCCGGCAGCACCGCCGCCAGCAGGCCGTGCCGGTTCATGCGCCACAACGCTTCCACCGCCGGCGCGCCCTTGCGCAGCAGGCGCAGGAAGGCATCGAGCACCTGCGGATCGTCGGCCAGCGAGGCGCCGAAGAACGCGGTGGCCTGGTGGATGCGGCGCATGGTGTCGGCGGTGAAGCCGACGATGCCGGGCTCGCCGAGCCGCAGGATGAACACTTCGACCAGGGCCGCGGGCCGGCGCACGAACAGGTCCGGATCGCGCACCGCCAGGCGCGAACCGTAGCGCAGGAAATCCGCGCCCACGGCCTGCGGCTCGATCGGCGGTTCGAGCATTTCCTCGAAACGCTCGGCAATCTGCACGCCCAGCCGCTCTACCTGGCTGGCAGCACGGTAATAGCCCTGCATGAACTGTTCGACGCCGAGATTTTTTTCGTGCTCGTCGCGGAAGCCGAGCTGCTCGGCCAGCGCGCGCTGGTAATCGAACAGCAGGCGCTCCTCGGCGCGGCCGGCTTCCAGGTGCAGCGCGAAGCGGTAGCGGCGCAGCGTGGCTTCGGCTTCTTCCAGCGTGGAGCGTTCGGCCGGGTCGAGCAGGCCTTCTTCCACCATGTCGTCGAAGTCGTCCGCATGCGCCAGGCGGCGTCCCAGCCAGCGCAGCGAATCGAGCGTGCGCAGGCCGCCGGGGCCATCCTTGATGTTCGGTTCGAGGTTGTAGGCGGTGTCGTTGTAGCGCGCGTGGCGGCTGTCGCGTTCGGACAGGCGCACGGCCAGGTAGGCGGCTGGCGGCCACAGCGCGGGATCGTCGACGATCGCCTGCAGCGATTGCTCCAGCGCCGGATCGCCGGCCAGCCGGCGCGCATCGAGCAGGCTGGTGAACACGCTGGCGTCCTGCGCGGCCAGCGTGCGGCACTGCGCCGGATCGCGCACGGCGTGGCCCACTTTCAGGCCGATATCCCACAGCGTGGCGAAGCATTGCTCCAGCGCGCGCAGCCGCGCCGGCTCGGCGCGCTCGGCCAGCACCAGCAGGTCCACGTCCGAATGCGGAAACAGCAGGCCGCGCCCGAAACCGCCGACGGCGAACAGCGCCGCGCCATCGACTTCGCCCAGGCAGGCCGTCCACACGTGGGCCACGATGCGCGACACCGAATCGCCGCGCCGGCGCGCCAGGGCGGTGGCGTCGGCGCCGTCGCGGAAGGCGGTGGCGATGGCGCGGTCGACGTCGCCCAGCAGCTGCCGCAGGGCCCGCCGCGCCTCGGTCGACACGCCCGAACGCGGGACCGCGATGGGCAGGCGGGGCAGCGGGGGCAGCACGACGGTCATGGGGTGAGGGAATAGAGAATAGGGAATCGGGAATAGGAGTCTGCCACGACGGATCGGCGACGAGCTCGAATGACGACCCGTAAAGCAAAAAGGGCGGCCATCCGGCCGCCCTCCGATTCCCTGTTTACCATTCTCTATGCCCGCCCCTCAGGCATCCGGCCAGGGCGTGAGGATCTCGAAGCCGTCCTCGGTCACCGCGATAGTGTGCTCCCACTGGGCCGAGAGCGAGTGGTCCTTGGTGACCACCGTCCAGCCGTCCGGCAGCTGGCGGGTCTGCGGCTTGCCGGCGTTGACCATCGGCTCGACCGTGAAGGTCATGCCCTGCTTCAGTTCCAGCCCGCTGGCGGGCTTGCCGTAGTGCAGCACCTGCGGTTCGTCGTGGTAGACCTTGCCGATGCCGTGGCCGCAGTACTCGCGCACCACCGAGAAGCCGGCCGCCTCGGCATGCTTCTGGATGGCGTGGCCGACGTCGCCCAGGGTGGCGCCGGGGCGCACCGACTGGATGCCCAGCATCATCGCCTCGTGGGTGGTCTCCACCAGCCGGCGGGCCAGCACCGACGGGGTGCCGACGAAGTACATGCGGCTGGTGTCGCCGTGCCAGCCGTCTTTGATGACGGTGACGTCCAGGTTGATGATGTCGCCGTCCTTCAGCAGCTTGGACGGGCTGGGGATGCCGTGGCAGATCACGTGGTTGACCGAGGTGCACAGCGTCTTGGGGAAGCCGTTGTAGCCGACGTTGGCCGGGATCGCCTTCTGCACGTTGACGATGTGCTCGTAGGCGAGGCGGTCCAGGTCCTCGGTGGTGACGCCGGGCTTGACGTGCTCTTTAAGCATGGCCAGCACTTCGGCGGCCAGCTTGCCGGCCTCGCGCATGGCCTGGATATCGGCGGGGGATTTCAGGGTAACGGCCATAGTTCCACTCAAATGGCGCCGCAAACCCCGGCTTCAACGGGCCCAGCTCAGGCTGAACCGGCCGGCGGCTTGCTGCTATGCCGGCGCGCCGGCTATAATTTCGGAGTTTTGCTGCCCGGAGAACCCGCCATACATGGCGTTTCCCGACCGGCCGCAAAGCGAAAAACGATTGTAACCGCGCTGCGGCATGATCGCCTAAGTCCTTGATCGGACAAACCAACGCCACACACGCATCGGCACCGCCTTCGGGGTGCCGCGGGCCCTTGGGGTACCGCGGTCGAAGCCGGGGATGCGTGGAGGTCCCAACCCCCGGGCCACATGACAAGGCCCAACGAAGGAGTTTTCCCATGGCACAAGTCACCATGCGCCAGATGCTTGAAGCCGGCGTGCATTTCGGTCACCAGACCCGCTACTGGAACCCCAAGATGGCTCCGTACATCTTCGGTGCCCGCGGCAAGATCCACATCATCAACCTTGAAAAGACCCTCCCGCTGTTCACCGACGCGATGAACTTCCTGTCGGGCGTGGCGCAGAAGCGCGGCACCGTGCTGTTCGTCGGCACCAAGCGCTCGGCCCGCGAGGCCCTGGCCGAGGAAGCCGGCCGCGCCGGCATGCCCTTCGTCACCGCCCGCTGGCTCGGCGGCATGCTGACCAACTTCCGCACCGTCAAGCAGTCCGTGGCGCGCCTGAAGGAGCTGGAAGCGGCCGAGACCGACGGCAGCTTCGACCGCCTGGTCAAGCACGAAGTGCTGGCCCGCCGCCGCGAGCGCGACAAGCTGGAGAACTCGCTGGGCGGCATCAAGGACATGAACCGCCTGCCCGACGCGCTGTTCGTGGTCGACATCGGCCATGAAGACATCGCCGTGCAGGAAGCCAAGAAGCTCGGCATCCCGGTGGTCGCGGTCGTTGACACCAACTACAACCCGGAGCTGGTGGACTACGCCATCCCGGGCAACGACGACGCCATCCGCGCGATCCAGCTGTACGCCCGCGCCGCCGCCGACTCGATCCTCGAGGGCCGTGCCGCCGCTCCGGCTGCCGCCCAGGGCGACGCCAACGAGTTCGTCGAGCTCGACGAGGAAGGCAACCCGGTCGCCAAGGAAGAGCGCAAGGCCGCTCCGCGCCGCGACAACAACCGCGGTCCGGCCAAGAAGGGCGCCGGCGCCCCGCGCCGCGACGGCGGCCGTGGCGGCCGCGGTGGCCGCCAGACCGAAGGCGAAGCGGACGGCGAGTAAGCCATCCCCTGCCCCGGCCGGCACCGGCCGGGGCGTTTCAAAGATTTTCGAGGAACCCAGATGACTGCCATTACCGCAAAACTGGTCGGCGAACTGCGCGAGCGCTCGGGCGCCGGCATGATGGACTGCAAGAAGGCGCTCACCGAGACCAACGGCGACATCGAAGCCGCCATCGAGCACCTGCGCAAGACCGGCCTGGCCAAGGCCGACAAGAAGGCCGACCGCGTCGCCGCCGAAGGCCGCGTGGCCACCGCCAGCGACAACGGCAAGGCCGTGCTGGTCGAGGTCAACAGCGAGACCGACTTCGCCGCCAAGAACGCCGAATTCGTCGACTTCACCAATGCCGTGGCGCAGGCCGTGCTGAAGGCCGGCGTGACCGAGATCGAGGCCGTCAAGGCCGCCGCGATCGAAGGCTTCGCCAGCATCGAAGAGGCCGCCAAGGCCAAGACCGCGACCATCGGCGAGAAGATCGACGTGCGCCGCGCCGCCCGCGTGGAGAACGACGGCCCGCTCGGCGTGTATTCGCACGGCGGCAAGATCGGCGTGATCGTGGCGCTCAAGGGCGGCTCGGAAGAGCTGGCCAAGGGCATCGCCATGCACGTGGCCGCCATGAACCCGCCCTACGTGAAGGCCGAGGACGTTCCCGCCGACTTCATCGCGCGCGAGAAGGACATCGCCCTCGCCGCCATGTCGGACAAGGAAAAGAACAAGCCCGCCGACATCCTCGACAAGATCATCTCCGGCAAGATCAACAAGATCGTGTCGGACGTGACCCTGGTCGGCCAGCCCTACGTGCTGGACACCAACGTCACCGTCGGCGACGCCCTCAAGAAGGAAGGCGCGGACGTGGTGAAGGTGGTGCGCCTGGTCGTGGGCGAAGGCATCGAGAAGATCCAGGAGGATTATCTCGCCGAAGTGCAGAAGGCCATGCAGGTCTGACCTGCTTGCGCATGCGATGAAAAAGCCGCGGGAAACCGCGGCTTTTTTATTGCCCGCGATTCGTTGCGCAGCACGCATGGATGGACGGCCGGACGTCCGCGCCACGCCGCGGAAACACGCAAGCATGAACGAAACATCGTCGCACCCCGCGCCACCAGGCGCCTCGCGCTTACCTTAGGAGCGGCGCAGCCGCTACAATGCGCGCGTTTTGCCACACACAATCCGGAGACCCCATGAGCGAACCGCTTAAATATCGCCGCATCCTGCTCAAACTCTCCGGTGAAGCGCTGATGGGCGAAGCCGACTACGGCATCGACCCGAAAGTGATCGGCCGCCTGGCCGACGAGATCATCGACATCCAGAAGGCCGGCATCCAGATCGGCGTGGTCATCGGCGGCGGCAACATCTTCCGCGGCGCCGGCCTCGCCGCCGCGGGCATGGACCGCGTCACCGGCGACCACATGGGCATGCTCGCCACCGTGATGAACGCGCTGGCCATGCAGGATGCGATCGAACGCCGCGGCGGCTTCGCCCGCGTGATGAGCGCCATCCAGATCCACGACGTGGCCGAGGACTTCATCCGCCGCCGCGCCATCCGCCATATCGAGAAGGGCCGCATCGCGCTGTTCGCGGCCGGCACCGGCAATCCGTTCTTCACCACCGACTCGGCCGCCGCGCTGCGCGCGGTGGAGATCGGCGCGGACCTGCTGCTGAAGGCCACCAAGGTCGACGGCGTGTACACCGCCGACCCGGCCCGCGACCCCAGCGCCACCCGCTACGACCAGCTCACCTACGACCAGGTGATCGAGCGCAAGCTGGCGGTGATGGACACCGCCGCCATCGCGCTGTGCCGCGACCACGGCATGCCGCTGCGCATCTACGACATGACCGTGCCGGGCAACCTGCTGCGGATCATGCGCGGCGAATCGATCGGCACCATCGTCACCGACCGCTGACGCCTTCGCGGGGCCGCCCCAGGGCGCCCCGCCAGCCCCGGAAGCCCGCCCCCGTGCGGGCTTCCCCCGCTGCTATACTTCCAGGCTTGCACGTTCAAGGGGTATGCCCATGCTCAACGACATCAAGACCGATGCCCAGACCCGCATGGGCAAAAGCATCGACTCGCTCAAGCACAGCCTCACCCGCCTGCGCACCGGCCGCGCCAGCACGGCGCTGGTGGAACACATCAGGGTGCCGGCCTACGGCTCCGAGATGCCGCTCAACCAGGTGGCCTCGATCTCGCTGGGCGACGCCCGCTCGATCATCATCACGCCGTTCGACAAGAGCCACATCGCCGCGATCGAGAAGGCCCTGCTGTCCTCGGACGTCGGCATCACGCCGACCACCGCCGGCACCGTGATCCGCCTGAACATGCCGCCGCTCACCGAAGAGCGCCGCCGCGAGCTGGCCAAGCACGTGGCGCACGAGGGCGAGGACGCCAAGATCTCGATCCGCAACGTGCGCCGTGACGCGATGCAGCAGGTCAAGGACCTGCTCAAGGACAAGAAGATCACCGAAGACGACGAGCGCCGGGCCGAGGACGACATCCAGAAGCTCACCGATCGCTTCGTCAAGGAAGTCGACACCATCGCCAAGGCCAAGGAAGAGGAACTGATGGCGCTCTGACGCGCCATCGTTCCCACTCCATGACCGGCGCCGACGCCGCGCGGATCCCGCGCCACATCGCCATCGTGATGGACGGCAACGGCCGCTGGGCGAAGGCGCGCCACCGCCCGCGCAGCTTCGGCCACAACGCCGGCCGCAAGGCCTTGCGCGAAGTGGTCGAGGGCTGCCTGCGCGAAGGCGTGCAGGCGCTGACCGTATTCGCCTTCTCCAGCGAGAACTGGCAGCGTCCGCAGGACGAGGTCGGCGCGCTGATGGAACTGTTCGTGCGCGCGCTCGACAAGGAAGTGGACGAACTGCACCAGCACGGCGTGCGCATGCGCTTCGTCGGCGACCTGGGCGCGTTCGAGCCGGGCCTGCGCCAGCGCATGAACCAGGCGATCGCGCACACCGCCGGCAACGACAAGCTGCACCTCAACGTGGCGGTGAACTACGGCGGCCGCTGGGACGTGGTCCAGGCCGCGCGCAAGGCCGCCGAAGCGGTGGCCCGCGGCGAGTTCCGCGCCGACGAGATCGACGAGCACCTGCTCGGCCACTGGATGAGCCTGGCCGACCTGCCGCCGCTGGACCTGTTCATCCGCACCGGCGGCGAGCTGCGCATCAGCAATTTCCTGCTGTGGCAGGCCGCCTACGCGGAGCTCTACTTCACCGATACCTTGTGGCCGGACTTCGACCAGGCTTGCCTGCGGCAGGCCATCGAGGAATATGCACGCCGCGAGCGCCGCTACGGGCGCACCGGCGAACAGGTCGCCGCCAAGGCCTAACCCAGGGAATCGCATGCTGCTCCAGCGCACTCTCACCGCACTGCTGCTCGCGCCGCTGGCGATCCTGCTGATCCTGTGGCCGCCGACCCATGTGTTCGCGCCGCTCGTGTCGGCCGCCTTCCTGCTGGCGCTGTGGGAATGGACGCGCCTGTCCGGCCTGAAGGACACCGGTGTGCGCATCGGCCTGCTGGCGGTGGCCGCCGTGCTGTTCGCCCTGCTGTGGTGGGCGCGCGATACCGCGCTGTGGGCGGTGCTGATCGCCGCGGGCGTGCTGTGGTGGGCGCTGGTCTGCGTGTGGCTGCGGCACTTCGCCTTCGGCGCCGCGCCGACCCGCGAGAACCAGCTGTTCAAGCTCGGCGCCGGCGCGCTGGTGCTGCTGCCTTCGTGGGTGGCCGCGATGAGCATCCACCGCGCCCAGCCGCACGGGCACGAGTGGACCGTGCTGGCGCTGGCCATCGTGTGGGCCGCCGATATCGGCGCCTATTTCAGCGGCCGCCTGTTCGGCAAGCGCAAGCTGGCCCCGACCATCAGCCCCGGCAAGACCTGGGCCGGCGTGTACGGCGCCTTCGTCGCCGGCGCCCTGGTGGCCGGCGTGGGCGGCTGGCTGCTGCAGGTGCGCGACGGCGGGCTGGTCGGCCTGATCCTGCTGTCGATGGTGACCGTGGTCGCCTCGATCGTCGGCGACCTGCTGGAAAGCCTGATGAAGCGGCATGCCGCGGTGAAGGACTCCGGCAACCTGTTCCCCGGCCACGGCGGCCTGCTGGACCGCCTGGACAGCGTGTTCGCCGCCCTGCCCGTGTTCGCCGCCGGCAAATTGCTGCTGGGTCTATGAGCGGGCGGCGCCAGATCGCGGTACTGGGGGCCACCGGCTCCATCGGCGGCAGCACGCTGGACGTGATCGCGCGCCATCCGCAGCGTTTCCGCGCCAGCGTGCTGGCCGCCCACCGCCAGGTGGAAGCGCTGGCCGCGCTGTGCGAGCGGCACCGGCCGGATCTCGCCGTGATCGGCGATCCGGCGCTGGAGGGCGAACTGGCCCGCCGCCTGGCCGCCGCCGGCGTGCGCTGCGAGGTGGCCGCCGGCCACGACGCGATTACCGCCGCCGCCTCCGGCGGACTGTGCGACACCGTGGTGGCCGCCATCGTCGGCGCCGCCGGCCTGGACTCCACCCTGGCCGCCGCGCGCAGCGGCAAGCGCCTGCTGCTGGCCAACAAGGAATCGATCGTGATGGCCGGCGAGCTGCTGCTGGCCGCGCTGCGCGAAGGCGGCGGCGAGCTGATCCCGGTCGATTCCGAGCACAACGCCATCTTCCAGTGCCTGCCCGGCGGCCGCCCCGAGCTGGCCCGCAGCGGCGTGCGCCGGCTGGTGCTGACCGCCTCCGGCGGCCCGTTCCGCGGCCGCAGCCGCGCCGAGCTGGCCGGCATCACCCCGGACGAGGCCTGCCGGCATCCGAAGTGGTCGATGGGGCGCAAGATCTCGGTCGATTCGGCCACCCTGATGAACAAGGGCCTGGAAGTGATCGAGGCCCACCACCTGTTCCAGGCCGCCCCCGATGCGATCGAGGTGCTGGTGCATCCGCAGAGCCTGGTGCATTCCCTGGTCGACTACGTGGACGGCTCGGTGCTGGCCCAGCTCGGCAATCCGGACATGCGCACGGCCATCGCCCATGCGCTGGCCTGGCCGGAGCGGGTGGATTCGGGCGTGCCGCCGCTGGACCTGGCCGCCCATGGCAGCCTGCAGTTCGAGGCGCCGGACCTGGCCACCTTCCGCTGCCTGGCCCTGGCCTTCCAGGCATTGCGCGCGGGGGGCGACGCCACCGCCGTCCTGAATGCCGCGAACGAGGTGGCGGTGGAAGCCTTCCTCGCCGGCGCGCTGCCTTTCCTGTCGATCGCCGACGTGGTCGAAAGCGTGCTCATGGAACTGCCGCCGCAAGCCGTGGTCGATGTCCGGTCCCTTACTGAACGTGACCGGGCAGCCCGCGAGGCCGCCCGCCGCATCCTCCGCAACGCATGCTGATAAGCTCTTGCAGATGAATTCCTTTTTCGGCTCGATCTTCTGGTTGCTGGTCACGCTGGGCGTGCTGGTGACCTTTCATGAGTTCGGCCACTACTGGGTCGCGCGCCGCTGCGGCGTCAAGGTGCTGCGCTTCTCGGTGGGCTTCGGCCGCGCCATCTGGAAGCGCATCGGCAAGGACGGCACCGAGTACCAGGTCGCCCTCATTCCCCTGGGCGGCTACGTGAAGATGCTGGACGCCCGCGAGGGCGAGGTCGACCCGGCCGACCAGGGCCGCGAGTTCACCCGCAAGCCGGTGTGGCAGCGCATCGCCATCGTCGCGGCCGGCCCCGCCTTCAATCTGATTTTCACCGTGGCCGCGTTCTGGGCCATGTTCGTGGTCGGCATGCCCGACGCCGCGCCCAACGTCACCGCCGTGCCGCACAGCATGGCCGCCGACGCCGGCGTGCGCCCGGGCGACCGCGTGCTCGCCGTCGACGGCAAGCCGGTCGACACCCTGAGCGACGCCTACGACGCCATCGCCAACGCCCTGCTCGGCCGCGAACCGCTGCCGCTGCGCCTGCGCGGCACCGACGGCGCCGAGCGCGTGGTCACCCTGCCGCTGAACCAGCTGCCCGCCGGGCAGGACATCGGCCAGTACCTGGAAAAGCTCGGCATCAAGACCGCGCCCGCCGCGCCGGTCGCCGCCGTGGTGCGCGCCGGCTTCCCGGCCGCCGCCGCCGGCATGCAGGGCGGCGACCGCATCGTCAGCATCAACGGCCAGCCGGTGGCCGATTTCGAAGCCTTCTCGCGCCTGGTGGTGGCCGAGGCGACCCGGTCGCCGGCCCTGGCGATCGCGGTGGAGCGCAACGGCAAGCCGCTGAACTTCACGGTCACCGCGCGCATGGAATCGATGGAAGGCCAGCCGCCGCGCTGGCTGATCGGCGTGTCGCCGCCGCAGCCGGAACAGGTGGTGCGCCGCTACGGGCCGGTGGCCGCGGTCGGCGCCTCGCTGGGCGCGACCTGGGACAACACCGTCTCGCTGTTCAACATGATCGGCAAGATGGTCAGCGGCCAGGCCTCGACCAAGAACCTCTCCGGCGTGATCGGCATCGCCCAGGTGGCCAATGCCTCGGCCAGCATGGGCCCCGCCTGGTTCCTGCGCTTCCTCGCCCTGGTCTCGCTGAGCCTGGCGGTATTGAACCTGCTGCCCATCCCTGTCTTGGACGGCGGTCACCTGCTGTATTACCTTATTGAGTTGGTCAAGGGCAGTCCGCTGAGTGAGCGCACGATGATGGCCGGCCAGTACGTCGGCCTGTTCCTGCTGCTCACCTTGATGGGTCTGGCGTTTTACAACGACATCCATCGCAGTCTGTTCTTGTGACGCGCGTGCCCAACGCCAGCGTCGGGGGACGGCCGGCCCGCGGCAAGGCGACACCGGTTGTCGCCCGTGCCGGCGCGCCATGCGTTGAAGCATCCTCCGCCGCGCTCGCGAACGGCGCGCGCTTTTTTTCGAGTCCGGGCACTTTTCCGGCTCAATTCATACGCGCAGCGGCCAAGGCGGCCGCTGCGTCCGCATAAACAACGGAATCGACGATGAAGCGTATCGCCGCCCTGATCCTGCTTGCCTCACTCACCGCCAACGCGCTTGCGTTCGAGCCGTTCGTCGTTTCCGACATCCGCATCGATGGCCTAAGCCGCATCTCGGCGGGCACGGTGCTCAACTACCTGCCGGTCAACAAGGGCGACCGCCTGACCACGGATGCCGCCCAGCGCGCCATCCGCGCCCTGTACCAGACCAAGTTCTTCAGCGAGGTCGAGATCGACCGCGAAGGCGACATCATGGTGATCAAGGTCACCGAGCGCCCGTCCATCGCCAAGCTCACCCTGCGCGGCAACAAGGACATCAAGGAAGACGACCTGCGCAAGGGCCTGAAGGAGATCGGCCTGTCCGAAGGCGAGACCTTCGACCGCCTCTCGCTCGACCGCGTGCAGCAGGAACTGATCCGCCAGTACTACAACCGCGGCAAGTACAACGTCTCGGTCGAACCGCACGTCACCAATCTCGACCGCAACCGCGTGGCGATCGACATCGAGATCCGCGAAGGCAAGGTCGCCAAGATCAAAGAGATCAACATCGTCGGCAACAAGGCGTTCACCGACAAGGAAATCCGCAAGGACTTCGAATCCGACACCACCAACTGGATGTCCTGGTATTCGAAGGACGACCAGTACTCGCGCGAGAAGCTCTCCGGCGACCTGGAGAAGCTGCAGTCCTACTACATGGACCGCGGCTACGCCGACTTCGGCGTGGATTCCACCCAGGTCAGCATCGCCCCCGACAAGCGCGAGATGTACATCGCCGCCGCGGTGAAGGAAGGCGAGATCTACACCGTCTCCGACATCCACCTGCTCGGCGACCTGGTGCTGCCGGAAGAAACCCTGCGCCAGCTGGTGTTCCAGAAGAAGGACCAGACCTTCAACCGCAAGGCGATCGAAGCCAGCTCCGATGCGATCAAGAGCATCCTGGCCAGCATCGGCTACGCCTTCGCCAAGGTCACCCCGGTGCCGAAGCTGGACAAGGACAAGCGCACCGTCGACCTCACCTTCTACATCGAGCCCGGCAAGCGCGTGTACGTGCGCCGCGTGGTGTTCAACGGCAATACCCGCACCGAAGACGACGTGATGCGCCGCGAAATGCGCCAGCTGGAAGGCAGCTGGTACTCGCAGCCGGCGATCGACCGCTCGAAGATCCGCCTGCAGCACCTGGGCTACTTCAAGAAGGTCGACATCGACAAGAAGCTGGTGCCGGGCACCGAGGACCAGGTCGACCTGACGGTGAAGGTGGAAGAACAGTCCGCCGGCAGCCTGATGTTCGGCGTGGGCTATTCGCAGTACTCGGGCATCATCCTGTCCGCCTCGGTGTCGCAGAACAACTTCCTGGGCACGGGCGACAGCTTCTCGGTGTCCGCGCAGCGCAGCGACTACGTCACCAGCGTCAGCGCCACCTATTTCAACCCGTACCTGACCGACAACGGCATCGGCATCGGCTACAACGCCGCGTACAGCAAGAGCGACTACGGCGACGCCAACAGCGACTTCGTCAACTTCACCAGCAGCCAGAAGTCGTTCTCGGCCTTCCTCAACATCCCGATCACCGACTTCGACAGCCTGCGCGCCGGCCTCGGCCTGAGCAGCAACAAGATCAACCTGGACTACCAGACCTACGACTCCACCGGCCAGATCGTCACGCAGAGCCTGTCGCCGCAGCAGCTGATCGACTACCAGAACGCGATCGGCCACAAGACCATCCACTCGTGGACCGGCCAGCTGGGCTGGACCCACGACACGCGCAATGGCTACTGGGCGCCGACCCGCGGCGGCATGATGACGCTGTCCACCGACATCGCGCTGCCCGGCTCCACCGTGCAGTACTACAAGATCTTCGGCGAGGCCAACCACTACTGGCCGATCGGCGGCGGCTTCGTGCTGTACCTGGACGGCCAGGTCGGCTACGGCAAGACCTATGGCCAGGAGTACGACAACAGCTTCGGCGACTACGTGAAGGGCCAGAAGATCGACTTCCCGTTCTGGGAGAACTACTACTCCGGCGGCGTGCGCGACGTGCGCGGCTTCCAGGACAACACGCTGGGCCCGAAGCTCTGCGTGGGCACCGACGCCAGCGGCAAGCCGCTGCAGGCCGACAAGGACGGCCGTTGCAACGGTGGCTACTACACCTACGCCCAGCCGGTCGGCGGCGCGTTCAAGGTGCTGGGCACGGCGCAGGTGTTCATCCCGCTGCCGTTCCTGAAGGACGTGAACACCGCCCGCGTGTCGTGGTTCGTCGACGTCGGCAACGTGTACAAGGACTACAGCGCCTTCAAGGCTTCGGAGCTGCGCGCCTCGACCGGTATCTCGCTGCAGTGGCAGGCGCCGATCGGCCCGCTGATCATCAACTTCGCCACGCCGATCCGCTCCAAGAAGGAAGATCGTCACTACGAAGAGCGCATCCAGTTCACCTTCGGCAGCCAGTTCTAAGCCGGGCAATCATCTGACCGGCAGGGTCCGAAGCACCGCAACACCCCGAAAGCGCGGCCACGGCCGCGCTTTCTTTTGCCCGTGCGGAAAGACGCCGCGCCCCCCGCGCCCTACAATGCCCGCACCGCCAGGGAGCCCGCATGAGCACCTTCCAATACACCGTGGCCGAGCTGGCCGAACGCTTCGGCCTGGCCTTCCAGGGCGATGGCCAGCGCGTGATCGACGGCGTCGGCACCCTGGCCGGCGCCGGCCCCAGCCAGCTGAGCTTCCTGTCCAACAGCAAATACGGCGCCCAGCTCGCCGGCGCGCGCGCCGGCGTGGTGGTGCTGCGCGAAGAAAACCTCAGCGACTGTCCCACCGCCGCACTCATCGCCAAGGACCCCTACGTCGCCTACGCCAAGATCGCCGCGCTGTTCGAGCGCCTGCCCGCTTCGCCCGCCGGCATCCATGCCAGCGCCGTGGTCTCGCCCGCCGCGCGCATCGCGCCGATGGCCAGCATCGGTCCCTGCTGCGTGGTGGAAGAAGACGCCGTGATCGAAGACGGCGCCGTGCTCGGCCCGCATTGCATCGTCGGCGCCGGCTGCACGGTGGGCGCGCAGTCGCGGCTGGTGGCGCGGGTTACCCTGGTCACCCGCGTGACCCTGGGCAAGCGCGTGCTGGTCCACCCCGGCGCGGTGATCGGCTCGGACGGCTTCGGCCTCGCCTTCGACAAAGACCACTGGATCAAGCTGCCGCAGCTCGGCGGCGTGCGCATCGGCGACGACTGCGAGATCGGCGCCAACACCACCATCGACCGCGGCGCGCTGGAAGACACCGTGCTGGAAGAGGACGTGCGCCTGGACAACCAGATCCAGATCGCCCACAACGTCCACGTCGGCGCGCACACCGCCATGGCCGGCTGCGCCGCGGTGGCCGGCAGCGCGAAGATCGGCCGCTACTGCATGATCGGCGGCAACGCCGGCGTGCTGGGCCATCTGGAGCTGGCCGACCGGGTTACCATTACGGCCAAGAGCCTGGTGACCCATTCGATCCGCGAGCCCGGCGAGTATTCCTCGGGGGTACCGTTGCAGGAAAACCGCCTGTGGCGGCGCAATGCGGCCCGTTTCAAGCACCTTGACGAGTACGTGCGCCGGCTTTCGGCGCTGGAGAAGGACAGCAACAATGAGTGACAAGACCGAGCCCTACCACCTGCCGGTGACGGTGGAGCAGATCCAGAAGCTGCTGCCGCACCGCTATCCGTTCCTGCTGGTGGACCGGGTGATCGAGCTGGAGCCGGACCACCGCGTGGTGGGCCTGAAGAACGTGACCATGAACGAGCCGTTCTTCCAGGGCCATTTCCCGGGCCATCCGGTAATGCCCGGCGTGCTGATCGTGGAGGCCATGGCGCAGACCGCCGGCCTGCTCACCCAGATCAGCAGCCGCATGAAGGGCGACACCGGCAGCCCGCTGTTCTACCTGGCCAAGGTGGACGACGCGCGCTTCTACTGCCCGGTGGTGCCGGGCGACCAGCTGCTGATGGAAGTGAAGCTGCTGCGCCTGCTGCGCGGCATGGGCATGTTCGAGGCCGAGAGCCGCGTCAACGGCAAGAAGGTCGCTTCCTGCACGCTGGTCTGCGCGGCGAGGTCCGACAAATGAGCCAGGCCAGCGCCATCCACCCCACCGCACAGATCGATCCTTCCGCCAAACTGGGCGCCAATGTCAGCGTCGGCGCCTACAGCGTGATCGGCGCCGAGGTGGAGATCGGCGAGGGCACGGTCGTCGGTCCGCACGTGGTGATCGAAGGCCCCACCCGCATCGGCCGCGACAACCGCATCAGCCAGTTCGCCTCGCTCGGCGGCGCGCCGCAGGACAAGAAGTTCCAGGGCGAGCGCACCGAGCTGGTCATCGGCGACCGCAACCTGATCCGCGAATTCGTCACGGTCAACCGCGGCACGGGCGATGGCGGCGGCATCACCCGCATCGGCAACGACAACTGGCTGCTGGCCTACGTGCACGTGGCGCATGACTGCCAGATCGGCAACAACACCGTGTTCTCCAACTACTCGGCGCTGGCCGGGCACGTGGAGATCGGCGACTTCGTGATCATGTCCGGCTTCTCCGGCGTGCATCAGTTCTGCAAGGTCGGCGCGCACGCCTTCATCGGCATGGGCTGCCTGGTCGGCTCCGACGTGCCGCCGTTCGTGATGATGGCCAACGAGCAGCGCGGCCGCCCGCGCGGCATCAACAGCGAAGGCCTGAAGCGCCGCGGCTTCGACCCCACCCGCATCGCCGCGATCAAGCGCGCCTACCGCACGCTGTACATGGCCGGCCTGACCCAGGCCGACGCGCGCGAGCAGCTGGTGTCGCTGGCGCAGGAAAGCGACGACGTGCGCTCGATGCTGGAATTCCTGGATCGCAGCGAGCGGGCTCTCGCACGCTGACGCCATGAGCTCAGCCGCCGAAACCCCCATCGTCATCGCACTCATCGCCGGAGAAGACTCCGGCGACCAGCTCGGCGCCGACCTCATCGTGGCCCTGCGCAAGCGCTACCCCGGCGCCCGCTTCGCCGGCATCGGCGGCGCGCGCATGCAGGCGCAGGGTTTCGAATCCTGGTACGACATCCGCGAGCTGTCGCTGTTCGGCTTCGCCGAAGTGATCAGCCACCTGCCCCGCCTGCTGCGCCTGCGCAAGGAACTGGTGGCGCGGCTGATCGCGGCGCAACCCGCGGTAGTGGTCGGCATCGACGCACCGGATTTCAACCTCGGCGTGGAACAGCGCGTCCGCGCCGCCGGCCTGCGCACCGTGCACTACGTCAGCCCGTCCGTGTGGGCCTGGCGCGAGGAGCGCGCGGCCAGGATCGGCCGCAGCGCCGACCGCGTGCTGTGCCTGTTCCCGATGGAGCCGGCGATCTATGCGCGCCACGGCGTCGACGCGCGCTTCGTCGGCCATCCGCTGGCGGACCGCTTCGCCCTGGTCTCCGACCGCGTCGGCGCGCGCGACTTCCTCGAGCTGCCGCAGAACGCACCGGTGCTGGCCGTGCTGCCGGGCAGCCGCGCCTCGGAAGTGGCAAAGCTGGGCCGCGTGTTTCTCGATGCGGCGCGCCGCGTGGCCGCGCAGTTGCCGGGCCTGCGCATCATCGTTCCGGCGGCCAACACGCGCGTGCACGCGACGCTGAAAGCGATGCTCGGCGAAGGTCCCGGCAACGATGACACCCCCATCCTGCTCGACGGCCGCGCGCACGAAGCGATGCTCGCCGCCGACGTGGTGCTGCTCGCTTCCGGCACCGCCACGCTGGAAGCCATGCTGGCCAAGCGTCCGATGGTGGTCGGCTACCGCGTGTCGCCGATCAGCTACCGCATCGCGCGCGCGCTGAACATGCTGAAGACCGACGTCTACGCGCTGCCGAACATCCTGGCCCGCGCCTGCGGCCTCGGCGAGCAGGCCATGCTGGCGCCGGAGCTGATGCAGGACGACTGCACGCCGGAGAAACTCTCCGCCGCCGTGCTCGCGCTGTTCCAGGACAGCCAGCGCCGCGGCGAGATCGTCGCCGCCTTCGAGCAACTGCACCGCGCGCTGCGCGGCGAGCTGGAAGGCGAAGCGGGCGACCATGCGGCCGACGCGATCATCGAACTGATCGAGCGTCCGCGATGAACAGGAAAGCGCTGCGCCATATCGCCGGCGTCGACGAAGCCGGCCGCGGCCCGCTCGCGGGGCCGGTGGTGGTGGCCGCGGTCATTCTCGATCCCAAGCGCCCGATCGACGGCTTGAACGATTCGAAGAAGCTCACCGAAGCGAAGCGCGAGTCGCTGTATCCGCAGATCGTGGCGAATGCGCTGGCGCATTGCATCGTCGCCATGAGCGTCACCGAGATCGACCAGCTCAATATCTTCCAGGCCACCATGGCTGGGATGAGCCGCGCCGTCGCGGGCCTGTCGCTGGTGGCGCACGAGGCCTGGATCGACGGCAATGCGCTGCCGAAGAACCTGCCCTGCCCAGGCCGCGCCATCGTCGGCGGCGATGCGCTGGAGCCGGCGATCAGTGCCGCCTCGATCCTGGCCAAGGTCACCCGCGACCGCCTGATGGTGGCGATGGAAACGCAGTACCCTGGCTATGGCTTCGCCGCGCACAAGGGCTATCCCACGCCGGCGCATTTCGAAGCGCTGCAGCGGCTGGGGCCGTGCGCCGAGCACCGCCGCAGCTTTGCGCCGGTGAAGATCATGCTCGATCAGGGCGTGCTTTTTTAGACGGCTGTTCGCCCACGGGCGCAAAGCATCAACGAGGCCAAAAGCCGCTGCCCGCAAACGATTTCCGTCATGCCCTTCGACACGGGTTTTTTCTTGCGATGCGGGTCTAGACTGGCTCCACGGTAGGACCAGGCCCCGAGCCCATCCGACCGGCGCTTCGCCCTCGCACGCGCCGCGCAACCCTTCTCCAGCGGCGCGCATCGAAGGTTCGAAGCAGGACGAAGCCGGGCCGACCGCCCCGCCGACCGCCGAGCCACCCCGGTTCCACGGCACGGTCGCCGCTTCAGGCACGGACGCAAGGTACAGCCTTCCGCGTCGCCACGCGGAACACGCCAGCGGCGCATGCAAGACGCCGCAGGAGTTCAGCCATGACACTTCCCAACACGCCACTCACCGTCGTCCCGAACGGTGGCGACGCCCCGTCGGCGGAACCGGCCGCGATCTCCCCCGCGTCAACGCAGGACGCGCCGCCGCTGCTGGATACCGCCCACGTCGACTACAACCTGCACCCGCTGAAGGTGAGCGGCCTCGATCACTTCATCGACCAGCCCGACGGCAACGAACGCTTCCGCATTTCCTGACCCCGCACACCGCACACGTAGGTTGGGGTGAGCCAAAGGCGAACCCCAACGGAAGCGGGGCTGCCGCTCAACGCCCGCGCAGCAGGCTGTGCCGATAACCGTAGGCGATGTAGATCAGCATGCCCAGCGCGGTCCACGCGCCGAGCAGGATCCAGTTGGCCAGGTTCATCTGCGCCAGCAGGAAGCCGCACACCAGCACGCCCAGGCTGCACACCACCGGCGCGGCCGGCACGCGGAAGCCGCGCGGCAGGTTCGGATGCGTGCGGCGCAGCACCAGCACGCCGATGCACACCGTGGCGAAAGCCAGCAGCGTGCCCATCGAAAGCAGGTCGCCCAGCAGGCTGAGCGGAAACACCGCGGCCAGGATGCCGCCTACCGTGCCCACCAACAGGGTGGTGCGGTGCGGCGTGTGGTGGCGCTCGTGCACCGCGCCGAAGAAGGTCGGCAGCAGGCCGTCGCCGGCCATGGTGTAGAGGATGCGCGACAGGCCCAGGTGCATCACCAGGATCACCGAGGTCAGCCCCGCCACCGCGCCCACCTGGGTCAGCAGCTTCAGCCAGGCCAGCGGCGGATGCGCCGCCAGCGCCGTCGCCACGGGCTCGGCCGTGCCCAGCTGCGGGTACGGCACCAGGCCGGTGAGCACCGCCGCCACGATGATGTACAGCACCGTGCACACCGCCAGCGAAATCAGGATGCCCGCCGGCACGTTGCGCTGCGGGTTGCGCGTTTCCTGCGCCGCCGTCGCCACCGCATCGAAGCCGATGTAGGCATAGAACACGCTGGTCGCCGCGCGGAACACGCCGGCCCAGCCGTAGTGGTCGCCGCCCTGGTTCTGCGGCACGTACGGGTGCCACAGCGCGGGGTCCACGTACTGCAACCCGCACACCACGAACAGCACCACCACGATCACCTTCAGCGCCACCACCACGCTGGCGAACGCCGTGGACTGCTTCGTCCCGCGATACAGCAGCGCGGTAAGCGCCGCGACCACCAGCAGCGCCGGCAGATTCAGCAGCGCGCCGGTGAACTGCAGATGCCCGTCCTTGAAGCTCAGCGGCGCATTGGCCAGCGCCTCCGGCACATGGATACCCAGCGTCTTCAGCAGACCCACGCCGTAACCGGACCAGCCCACCGCCACCGACGACACCGCCAGCAGATATTCCGCCACCACGTTCCACCCGATAAACCAGGCCAGCAGCTCGCCGAACGTGGCATAGGCGTAGACATAGGCACTGCCCGACACCGGCAGCATCGCCGCGAACTCCGCGTAGCTCAGCGCCGCCAGCGCCGCCGCCAGCCCCGCCAGCACGAACGACAAGGTCAAGGCCGGCCCCGCATGCTCCGCCGCCGCCTGCCCCGTGATCACGAAAATACCCGCGCCGATCACCGCACCCACGCCCAGCACGATCAGCTCCTTCAGCCCCAGCGTCCGCCGCAGCGAATCATCGGCAGTGAGCGAGGCCTCGACAGGCTTCACGGCAAACAGCGAACGGATCAACGACATCGGAGCGCTCCGGGGCGCGGTAGAGAGCCAGGAACCATGCCAGCCAGGGGCTGCCGTGGCAACTGGAATCGGGTGGGGCCTGTGGTTGCGGCCTTGTGGCAAGTGCCGCCCCTCACCCCGACCCTCTCCCCGGCGGGGAGAGGGGGATGACGGGCGGGGCGACAATCAAGCGAAGAGCTCGCGGCGCAGCCGCGGCGTTCCGCTTGTGCGCTTTTGCTCCGGCTCTTGATCTACCGGGTCCCCTTGGCGCCGGCGGTGAGGGCTGGACGAAAAGGCCCCCGCAGGGGGGCGGGGACACGATGTCCCCGCCTTTTTGATCAGGGCATGGATGCCCTGTCAAAAAGCCCGGCCAGCCCTCACGGACCCTCAGCAGCTGCGCTGCTGAGGGCGCCAAGCAGGGTGCCCTTTCTTCTTGGTTACTTCTTCTTTGGGCAGCCAAATGAGATTCCATATAGACTTCGCAGCTTGCTCAGGGATCGATGCTTCACGTGGACGCAAACATCAAGGTTTATAGCTATTTACGCTTCAGTGACGCCCGACAGTCCACCGGCAGCAGTGCCCATCGCCAGATCGAATTTGCGGCCAACTGGGCCAAGGGCCGGCAGCTGCAGCTTGATGCCTCGCTCTCCCTCCGCGACGAAGGATTGAGCGCCTACCACCAGCGTCATGTAAAGCAAGGCGCCTTGGGCACTTTCCTCCGCGCCGTGGACGAGGGCCAGATTGGCGCGGGGTCCGTGCTGGTCGTGGAAGGTCTGGATCGGCTGAGCCGTGCCGAACCGCTCCAGGCCCAGGCACAGCTTGCCCAGATCATCAATGCCGGCATCACCGTGGTGACCGCCAGCGATGGCCGGGAATACAACCGGGAGGGACTGAAGGCCAATCCCATGGAGCTGGTTCATAGCCTCCTTGTGATGATCCGGGCACATGAGGAAAGCGATACCAAGAGCAAGCGGGTTAAAGCGGCCATTCGTCGTCAGTGCCAGCAGTGGCTGGACGGCGCCTATCGCGGTCGCATCCGCAATGGCAAGGATCCCCAATGGCTAGCGTGGCAGTCGGATGGCTGGCACCTCGTCCCGGAACGGGTCGACGCTGTCCGAATGGCCATCGACCTGTTCCGGGCCGGGCATGGGGCGGTGGCTATTGTCGATCGCCTCAATGCCGCTGGACTCTCCGTCTCGGACAAAGGAACCCGGGCGACGCACCTGTACAAGGTGTTTCGCCTGCCTGCCCTGCGCGGCACCAAGACCCTGTCGGTCGATGGCGTTGATTACGCGCTGCCCGACTACTACCCGGCCATCCTGAGTCCAGAGGATTTCGACGAACTGCAGGGCCTGTTCTCGCAGTCGGGTCGGCGCAAAGGCAAAGGCGAACTGCCCGGCGTCATCACCGGCCTACGCCTTACCCAGTGCGGGTACTGCGGGTCGGCCATGGTGGCCCAGAACCTCATGAGCCGGAAAAAGGACGAGGACGGCCGGGTCCACGACACCTATCGCCGCCTGTCTTGCGGCTCCGGGCAGGCCTATCGCCGTTGTCCGGTGGGGGGCAGCACCAGCATCGCTCCGATCGAACGGGCGCTGCTGGACTTCTGTTCGGACCAGATCAATCTGGATGCTCTGCTAGAACGCGGTGTCGTCGACCCGCCAGCCCGCCAGAAACTTGCCGCCGCCAAGGCACGCGTCGCCGACGTGGAAGCACAGCTCAAGCGCTTGACCGACGCCTTGATGCAGGACGACGGTGCGGCGCCGACGATCATCCTCCGCAAGGTCCGCGAGCTAGAAGATGAGCTGGGGCGCCTGCGGCGAGAGGTGGCAGAGGCCGACGCGGAATGGGCGGCTGTGTCTCGAAAGGCACCGACGACCGCCGACGCTTGGCGTGAACTGGTGATCGGCGTAAAGAGCCAGGATTACGATGCGCGGCTGAAAGCCCGGCAATTGGTGGCCGATACCTTTGCCCGCATTGTGGTGTACCGCGTCGGTGTTGAGCCCGGCGAGCGGGCCGACCATGCGCTGGACCTGGTCCTGATCCCGCATGGCGGCCATCCCAGGGCGCTACGCATTCACCGCAAGACGGGGCAATGGCTGGGCGCAGAGGACGTAAGTACCCAAGCGTTAGCCGGCTGATCCGAATATGTCCGCGCGTCGCGAAATGCAGTCGGTTGGAAGTCAGGCGTACGTGTACGTGTACCGAGGGCTCGAACCCCACCCCTTCGCCAATAATTACTCCAGCCCACTGATTTAAATGGCTTTTTTATTGGGCACATCTTCCGCCCCCACTTGCGTCCCTACGTTACTGCTCGATTGAAGCAATGACCCAAATACAGCATTAGTTGTCGGGTGGGAGAGCAGTTCCGCTGACTCGGGGCGTCAGTGCATGGGTGGCTGCGGAGCAAGACCCTTGATCGTCGCGTGAACATATGCAGCACCAATCAACATTACACCGATCTGGGTCACCGTGGCCCAGAGGCGCCTTCACTCTCTGCGTATCATTTGTCCGCAGACCTCGCACTCTGTACCCCGCTTGAGGAGTAGGTGTCCGCAATGGTCGCAGACAATGGAACGGTATCTATGCATGGCCGACTCCCTGGAGAATGATGAGTAATAGCGTTGCCCGGCTCCATCCCATAGCCTGAGACGAAATGCCGTAAGCTGTGAAAAACACAGGGGGAGGCAAGGATGCTCGTTTCCAAGTATTTCAAGTTGGGTCGCAATCAGGCGACCTTAGATTTTCTCGATGTGCATGTCGACAAAGACATACCTGTCTTCGTCGACCCAGCCGCCTTACGCGCGTTGCGCACCGACTGGGGGCATCATTGTGTTTCCCTACTTCAGAGCTATTTCGACACCGTTTTAGCGGCAATACGTAGCGGAAACCACGATCGCGCGAAGCACTTGCTGGCGTCTTTAAGCGAGCGCAACGAATTTCATATCGGTTACTCAAAGGGTAAGTCGCGCGGACATGCGCTGGGGCCAGTATCGGCAGAGAGAATCTGGAGGTCCCTGATCAAAAGTAAAGCGGCGACGACGGGGATACTGCAAGACCTAGAGGACACCATTCTTTTCGTCGAAGGGCTCGGCCCCGATATGCTCTCAGATGCTGTGTGCAACATCATCCGAGGCCCCCTCATCGAGTATACGCAGCAATCCTGCTTGTATTACGGAATTCCTCTCACCGAAGGGGTTAACTCAGGGCCGGTCTGGAATCCTCATAAGGAAGAATGGCAGCAAAGCCTTATTGAGCTTCCCATGACGAACAAGGGGGCCGTGATTCTCATTCCAAAAGTGATTGTGCGTATAACGCAAACATACGGGGCTAAAGAGTACTACCGGCACTTTCTCATGCCGGCTCTCCAGCAGCACCACAAGGACATCAACTCGGCGTTGGTTCATGTCCTAAAGGGCAAGAAGAACAAAGGGGAAAGGCGCGTCTATAAAAAAGACCTGTACGAAAAGTATGGGGCCGACAAACTCGCCTCAGCAAAATTGACCGGCGAGCATCCCGGGGCGCTCACGAACTACAGAGAAACAAAGAGGGCGACACCTTCGTTTCCAATTGACCACATCGCACTGGCAAAACTGGAAAGCGTATCGCCTCCCGATTTTTCTGCGCTCTTGGCAAATGTCACTTCGATCAAGCCGGGGCGCGATGAGGCATCAGCATACGAGAACGCCATCGAAAAACTTTTGTCGGCACTCTTGTATCCATCCCTCGCCTTCCCTGTTAAGCAGGACGCTCTTCACAACGGACGCAAGCGGATTGACATCACGTATGTGAATAACGCTAAGGACGGCTTTTTTAACTGGCTATCGCTTCATTACCCGTCTTCGCATATCTGCGTTGAATGTAAGAACTATGGCAAAGAAGTTGGCAACCCGGAGATTGATCAGCTTGCGGGTCGATTTTCTCCGTCGCGTGGTCAAGTCGGCATCCTTGTGGTTCGCTCAATTGAAGACAAGGCGCTTCTGTTGCAGCGCTGCAAAGATACAGCTGAAGATCATCGTGGATTCATCCTTGTGTTGGATGACTCCGATCTCAAAGAGCTGGTGCGCCAACGCCAGTCATTGATCTATGGGGATGGCGAGAATCTCCTTTACAAACAGTTTAAGGCATTGATTACCTGATTGGAGCGACTTCCGAAGCGAAAGGAGCTAAATCGACGAGGTAGCCGCGACAAGCGACAGCCGATTGCCAAGCACATGACGAAACGCCCGATCCCGACAGGTCAGGAGGATGACCTGCATCCGCTGCGCCCCCCTAATATCTCAATCATCACGTCCAGGGTATTCATCGTCCGAGTAGACAAGTGGGTCGTCCAAGATTAGCGATACTGGCTGGCCTTGATCGAGAAGCATGTCGGCAAACGCAATGCGCGTCGGTATCGCAAGTTGCTCATGGGTGCCTCGCGAGAATTTCTCGCAACCTTCGCCCCCTCGCGCGCACCACCGCCTCGAGCGCCAGATCTTCGGAGAAAGTAAGTTCGCTTCCGGGCGAAAGGCGTTCGATATAGCGCTTGGCGCGACTCGCGACAGGCCCTAGACAGGCCAGGCTATATGGTCGTGCAGTTCTGGACAGACTATCTCGACCGCGACGTCACCCGCGAGGAGGACAAGCGCGCCGAGGAGCTGTTCGAGCTGGAGCTGCGGAAGTTCGAGGAGTCGGTGTTCGGCCTCAGCCGCCCCCGCGACAACTACTACGACAACTACTGATCGATGGACGGCTCACTCAGAGCTTGAGCCAATGGGTTGCGATGTAGTGGCCGACAGCCCCCACCCCGGCGCTAACGCCGTATTTAACCCACTGAATCGCTTTGTCACGCATCGCAATCCGCCCTACGATGTGTTGATCGATAAGATCAATCGATAGACCGTTTGAGATCAACTTGAACGCCTGGAACACCTCGTTTTGTGCCTGCACTCCGTCTTGGGGCGCATTCGAGAAGACGGCGATCAACGAAGGCAACCTATTCCACTGCCAATCATGGAATGCGCTCAATCGCGATTGAGCATACAGACACCATGACTGGTTCTGCTTTTGCGTTGTGAACAGTGCGCGCGTCCTATCCATCTTCAACAGCTCGATGAGCAAGCCGGACAGCTCCTTTAACGACGCAATGTTCACTTGAACTATCGGCGCAATGCGGCGACTCGAATCGTCATCAGATTTAAGTATCGGCCGCTCTAACTCGTACTGCTTGGTCTTCAACTCATCGATCTTCTGATCGATGCGCTTGATTGCGGTCTCGCTCACTGCTGCGCCTAGCATCCCTTCCCCCCTGCACCTCTGGAACCGCATATATATCAAGTACAGAAACCCCTAGGTGCCACGCCTATCGAACTTGTCACTTTGCCACGAGGTTTACCGCAACATACATTGCAGAGCGCTGGAGCTCCACAAACGGCCTCGGGACTTCTTTGAACCCGTCCACATGTAGGGCGTTCGGCTGGAGTCCCATGGTGATTGCGCGCGGCGAACAAGTCACCTCCTCGATCATTCGTGCGCACGTGAGCGTCGCCCTGATATGGTAGAGCTGACGACGTGAAACACTTTCATAAGGCAAGAGACTTGCCCCCTTTATGTCCCAAAGTATTTTCTCAAGCGGTTCAAACTGCTCCAAAAAATCACGCACTGGTGACTCATCGAAGCTGTTGAGAAATGGGCTATGGGCAAACGCATTCCGGACTTTACGCAGTAGCTCGAGATGACGGTAAGTTAGTGGACTAAGCCAGCGAAGCGCGGCAGCTATCTTTATTCGGGCACTCGCCGTACTTAGCGGGCCGAAGCTGTTAAACAGACTATCTAGTCCACCGGACACTTTGGGTGGTACGCCCCCGATTCCGTAGACACCTGATAGTGTCTATTGAGGATCGGAGGATCTATGACCAGCAAACGTTTCACCGACGAGTTCAAGGCTG
>NZ_JAAZQJ010000016.1 GCF_012275375.1 Dyella sp. SG609
CAGCCTTGAACTCGTCGGTGAAACGTTTGCTGGTCATAGATCCTCCGATCCTCAATAGACACTATCAGGTGTCTACGGAATCGGGGGCGTACCAGACTTCATGGCAGCTTGCTCAATTTTTCGCATGACTGTGCCAATGAGCGGCTTGCGAGGCAGCCATGCTGGAAGGGTTTCTTGTTGCCACCCCACGAGTTCTGAAAATTGCTCCTCACTCAGTTCTTGATTGCAACGGAGAAAGATCACGTCCTTGGATGCAAGGCCTAAGCAAGTAATGAGCTCTGCATCGTCGTTGAAGTAGTGCTCCCGGCCCGTAATAAGGATGCCTCCTGACGCCTTTTGGACGAGGTCCTTCACGCCTATGAGCGATTGCTTGCGGATTTCAAGGAGCTTCGTTGGATCATCGCTCCAAGTCTGCGCGCCGATTTCGTCAAAGCCGTCAAGTAGGTATACGGTTGCTCCCGAAAAACCGACTTTCAGAATGTCGCTCACCCGTTCACCCAGGCCGAGCTCTGTGAAATGTCTTGTAAGCATTTCAGAGGCACGCTTTAGTCCCCAATTTTCGCGAAGATTGATCGCGATGGGATTCTTGTAATGCTTGAGGGAGCTGCCCGAAAGTTCGGTATAGACTTCTTTGACGCAACGGCTTTTACCGACACCGTATTCGCCAATGAGAACGATCGATTTCCCCTCGATCAGCTTCGTGGCGATTTTTCGCGTGTCGAACATCTCGCCAGTATTTGTGTAGTAGGTGACGGGGACGTACGAACTTTCATCAGGCTTTCCGGAGTAAAGGTCAATCGCTGATCCAAATGCCGCCTTCGAGCGAAGTGTGGTGTAGTTCCCGAGTCCTAAGAGAGAGTTGAAGAATTGAGAGACGGAGTAAACCTGGACGAAGTTGGCTTGGCCAGTTTCGATCAGTGCGGGTGTCGGTTCGCTGAGGGTCACGAAGATGCATCGCGGAAAGATCCCCTTCCCGATGAAGTAAGGTCGCACAGAATTGAATTTTGCGATGTCCGTTCGCAGTTTTGTGATGGTGTGTTCTTTGCTAATTTCGACGATTACTGCTTCGCCAGCTGGGAGTCGAATCACACAGTCGCATCGAACGCCTGCAATGTCTTCCGCCCTCGCTGCCCCGCCGAACTTCAGCTCGGCAAGCGCTCGGACAGTTGCTTCTAGCCCTTGCCATGGATCCACGGATCTGGATTGTTTGCCAGCCATAGGGATTTTTGCGCCGTATTTCGAATTTCGTCCTTTAGAGGCCACGGTAATCGTTCCTTGTATTGAGGCGGCGGATTCGACTTGAATTATGCGCCGCAGGATCCCTGAAGATTAAGTGCGGCACTAGCTAGGGTATCACTTAAAAGGAGGCATCTTCTTAAGTAAGGCAATAAAGGGCTTAAGTTCTGTTTTGAGCTGGTGGAAAGTGGGCTCCTGCTGTTATCCGGAGGTACCGATCCTTTCGGGGTTACTCAATAACCTTCCCGCAGTAAAGTAAAGTTGCGATCATCTTCCAAGATGGCGCCTCTTCGGCCTCGACATCAAGTCCAGACATGGTCGCAAAGAGGAAGGAGGAAATATTGCCAGCCGAGTTCTCCTTCGAGCCTGAGACGGTTGTCTGCTCGCTCTAACTTTTCTGCGAGGAGTCGTTCTTTAGCTAGGGCTTCTACGAACAAAAGAAAAGACGCTTTGCTGTCGACTTCATCGAGCAGCTCTTCTATAGATTTCGATCGCTGCAATATGTGCCCGATGGCGGCGCGAGCTTCTGTTGATAGCTCTTCGTCACTGGATGAGGCTAACGGAGCCAACTCAGTTACGTCGTGTTTCGTGCCTACACAAGCTAGTGCCTGGATGGCGCTACTAGCGAGCAAGTGGTCGTCGGCGTGAATCAGTTCGAGTGCTTCGATTCTAATATCCGCAGATACTCCGGCGACCAACTCCTCCTCGTCTTCAATCCATTTCTCGTAGAGCCAGTGGCCCTGATCAGGAGCTTCCAGATATTTTTTCGACCGCTCGATTAAGCGGACGGCAATAGCCTTCGAATCACTCACGATATTCCCCCTGTCTGCTTTTCCCTGCATCCGTCCTAACGGCGGATTGAATCGGTCCATGCAACGGGCCGGAGATTGCGGGAGCCGCAAGACCGTTGCAAGAGTGCCAAGAAGGGGCTTTGAGAGAGCTAGGTCTTCGGAAACAAAAAAGCCCGACGATCTCTCGCCGGGCTTTTTCCTGCTTCATTGGTGGAGGTGGCGGGAGTCGAACCCGCGTCCGAAGGCGTTTGACGCCCGGTACTACATGCTTAGCTCACCGTTAGATCTCATCCCGCGACAGCACAGTGTGCGAAGCGCATCGAAGGACCAGCCTGCTTGATTTAACCCTTACCGACAGGCGGCAGCTTTGGGCGATCTCGTGATAGTGACCCTACATCCACGAGCACGAGCACAAGTGGGTTCGGGGCTAGGCCTTAAGCGGCCAGAGCGTAGTTGTCGTCGTTGGCAACTATAAGTTTGCAACTGGATTTACGAGGAAAGTCGCCCCCTCGGCATGCACCAAGCTATCTCACTACCCCCGTCGAAGCCAGGACACCCCCGGGGAAAAGATTGCTGGAACGCGACAGTATATGGAGCCGCACGGGCTCACTTCAAGCTTGCGGATGCACCGCACTGTGCCGCTATCGTTGGCCCACGCAGACGACAGGGGAAAGCGCATGACCAGGGTTCGGCTGGCGGTACAGAGCGATGCGGGCGCGCTGACGGAACTGCGCTGCGCCTTTCTCGAGGAAATGGGGCAGCGGCTACCGGATGGCTTCTCCGACCATCTGCGCGACTGGATCGAAACCGCGCTGCAAGCCGGCCGGCTGCATGCCTGGCTGGCGGAGCACGAGGGGCGGGTGGTGGGCAGTGCGGCGGTCAATCCTTATCCGCACATGCCTTCGGCGAATTATCCGACGGGGCAGGGCTGGTACCTGCTCAATGTCTACGTGAAGCCGGCGCAGCGGCAGGGCGGCATCGGTACGGCGCTGCTGGCGGCGGTGGGCTCGGCGGCGCGGGAGCAGGGCGTGGATGCGCTCACTTTGCATGCCAATGCGCGGGCCAGGGCGCTGTACGAGCGCCACGGCTTCAAATCTTCGAACGATGCGATGAAGCTGGGCCTCGCCTGAGGTCGCAGCTTTAAGGCCAGGCCTCAGGCGCGGTTGTGGGCGCGCATGGTGCGCTGCTTTTCGCGCTGCCAGTCGCGTTCCTTCTCGGTCTCGCGCTTGTCGTGCGCCTGCTTGCCGCGGGCCACGCCCACTTCGACCTTCACCTTGTTGCCCTTCCAGTACATGGCCATGGGCACCAGGGTGTAGCCCTTGCGTTCCACCGCGCCGACGAGCTGGTCGATCTCCTCGCGGTGCAGCAGCAGCTTGCGTGTGCGGCGGTCCTCGGCCACCACGTGGGTGGAGGCGCTGATCAGCGGCGGGATCGAGGTGCCTACCAGGAAGATCTCGCCCCTCAGCACGATGGCGTAGCTGTCGCCGAAATTGATGCGGCCGGCGCGCAGCGCCTTCAGCTCCCAGCCCTGCAGGGCGATGCCCGCCTCGTAGCGCTGGTCGATGTGGTACTCGTGGCGGGCGCGCTTGTTGAGCGCGATGGTGCCGCTGCCTTTGTTGTCTTTGTCCTTAGCCTTGGCCATGTCCGCTAAACTTCGGGGCCGACGACCCCGCTGGCGATGCGGCCGGGGGCCGCACCGAGTGATTCGAAGAAGAGGCTGATGTGATCGAGATCCGCCGCAGCGCGCTGGTGAAGTATTCCCCGGCGCAGATGTTCGACCTGGTCAACGATGTCGAAGCATACCCAAAGCGTTTCCCCTGGTGTGCCGGGGCCGACGTGCTGGAGCGCGGGGAGAACATGCTGGTGGCGCGGCTGGATCTCAAGTTCGCCGGCCTGCGCCAGAGTTTCACCACCCGCAATACCACCGAGCGTCCGCACCGGCTGCACATGAGCCTGGTGGAAGGGCCATTCCGCAGCCTGGACGGCGTGTGGGACTTTCTGGCCCTGGGCGACGCCGGCTGCAAGATCAACTTCGCCCTCGATTTCGACTATGCCGGCGGATTGGCCGGCGCCGCGCTGAAGATGGGTTTCCAGGCGCTGGCCAGCCGCATGGTGGAGGATTTCGTCCGCGAGGCGGAGCGCGCCTATGGCTGAGCGCATCGTGGTGGAAGTGGCCTATGCCGAAGCGGGCCGCCAGTGGGTGTTGCCGGTGGAACTGCCGGCCGGCGCCACGGTGATGCAGGCGATCGAGGCGTCCGGCTTGATGGCGCAGGTACCGGGGCTGCAGATCGACCCGGCGCGGCTGGGTGTGTTTTCCCGCAAGGCAGCGCCGGACCAGGTGCTGGAAGACGGCGACCGGGTGGAAATCTACCGGCCGCTCAGCCTCGATCCGAAAGAGGCGCGTCGGCGGCGCGCCCAGAACACCTGACGGCTTAGTTGCCGCCGTTGTTGCCGGTCGGGAAGGTGTTGCCGTCCTTCTTCTGCTCTTCCGGCGTCTTGGTCTTGTCGCCCGAGGTCTCGTCCACCGGGTAGCCGGCGCGGAACTTCTTCTGCTCCTCGACCAGCTTCTTGGCGTCCTCGGCGAAGAAATCGCCTTCGGTACGCACCAGGCTGTCGTTATTGAAGCTCAGGCTCAGCGTGCGCACCTTGATCGGGCCGCCGCGGTGCTGCTGGGTGGACACGTAGTCCCAACGGTTCTGGTCGAACGGGGTGGCCACCGAGGGCGAACCCATCAGCACCAGCACCTGGCGCTTGGTCATGCCGGGCTTGAGCTGATCCACGTTCTTCTTGTCGAGCAGGTTGCCCTGCTGCACGTCGGGGGTATAGACGAGTCGGCAGCTGGCCAGGGACAGGCCCAGCAAGGCGAAACCCAGCGTGCGGATCAGCTTGTGCATGCGTGTTGCGTCCGGATCGTGAAGGTGGCGGATGATACACTATCGAGTTGATGGCACCGTGTGCCTGGAGGTCGAGCGATGGAACAGGAAACCAAGGAACTGCGCAAAGCCGGGCTGAAAGTGACCCACCCCCGCATGCGCATCCTGCAGATTCTTGAGGAGGAGGAGGCTCACCACCTCACCGCCGAGGACATCTACAAGAAGCTGCTCGCCCACCAGGAAGACATCGGCCTGGCCACCGTGTACCGGGTGCTGACCCAGTTCGAGGCCGCCGGCATCGTGGTGAAGCACAATTTCGAAGGCGGCCAGGCCGTCTACGAACTGGATCGCGGCAAGCATCACGATCACATGATCGACGTGGACAGCGGAAAAGTGATCGAGTTCGTCAGCGAGGAGATCGAACGCCTCCAGCATGAAATCGCGGCGCGGCATGGGTATGTGATCGAGGATCACAGCCTGGTGCTGTATGTGAGGCCGAAGCCGCGCGGGCGTTGAGTTTCATTGGGATGAAAAAAAGCCGGTGGCCCAGCCACCGGCTTTTTTTTGCCCCCTCTCCCCGCTGGGGAGAGGGCTGGGGTGAGGGGGCGGGCGGAGCGGGGTGCTGAGGGCCGAAGAAAGCCTCAGGGCTTTTCTTCGCTTCGTAGAAAGACTGGCGCTAGAGCGGCCCCTCATCCGGCTGCCGCCACCTTCTCCCCGGAGGGGAGAAGGGACTCATTCCTGGAGGGGGGCGGCGGAAAAACACACGCCCATAAAAAAAGCCGCGGGAGGACTCCTGTCCACCCGGCGGCTGATCCGCTACCGATCGGCTTCCTGACGGGGCGAATTGCTCGCCAGTTTGTCAGGCTATGCCCTCCGGTAGCGGAGGAACGGCTTCCTGCCGTTCTTCATGCCCACCGTCCCCACGGTTGGCATGGCTCACCATCTTGCGATGGTGGCTCCCCCACATCGATGGGAAGGATGCTAACGAGCTGTTCACGAGCCCGGTATTGGAAAATTTCCTAGAAGTGGGAACTTTCTGGAACGGTTTACAAACGCTGTGTGAAGCCGTTCGCATTGCTGCTGCGCAGCAGTATGCGCAGGTGCACGCCCTGCGATTCCGGGCGCAGGCGGAACACGCCGCCCAGCGAGGTCACGCGGTCGCGCATGCCCTGCAGGCCGCGGCCGCCGCGCGGCATGCGGGTGGGCAGGCCCACGCCGTCGTCGCGGATATCCAACAGCGCCAGCGCGCCGCCCTGGCGCTCGCCGATGCGCAAACGCAGCTGGAAAGTGGACGCCTGCGCATGCTTCACCGCATTCGTCGCGCTCTCCTGCACCAGACGGTAGATGGCGGTGCGCGTGTCTTCGTCCAGCAGGCGCGGGTCGCCGTGCAGGTCGGTGCGGTAGATGACGCCGGCGGTGGCGAGCAGATCGCGGATGGGGCCTTCGTCCAGCGCGCGCAGCAGGCCGAATTCGTCGAGCACGGCGGGGCGCAGGTCGTCCAGCAGGCGATGCAGCGCGCGGCGCATATGGCCCAGGATGCCATTGATCGACAGGCCGATATCGTCCATGCCCGCCTGCGCCAGGCGCGCCTGCGCCAGCTTCAGGTGGGTGGAGATCGCGGTGAGGTTCTGGCCGAGTTCGTCGTGCAGTTCGGCGGCCATGTGGCGGCGCTGGTTTTCCTCGGCCTGCAGGTTGCCGCGCGCGGCGTCGCGCAGCTGGCGGGCGAGCTGGTCCAGGCGGCGATTCACCGCGGCCAGGTACACGTTCTGCTCGGCCACGCGCTCGCTGCTGCGGCGTAGCGCGTCGGTGGCCGCGCCCAGCATCAGCGCGCCGGTGCCGGCGACGGCGAGGAACAGCTGCGCGGGGGCTTCCGGCGCGGGGCGGCCGGCGAAATGGTCGACCACCGTCATGCCCAGGCTGGAAATGAGCATGGCCAGGCTGGCGCCGCGCCAGCCGTGGCGGAACGCGAAGAACAGCACCGGCGCCAGCGACAGAATGCGCGCGAACTGCGGTTGCGGCGCGGGGTGCGAAGAAAGCAGCAGCAAAATCGCCAGCGCCGGCAGCATCACCAGCAGGCCGTCCATGGTGAGGTTGGCCAGCGCGCGATGCTCCAGATGCGCGCGGAACAGCATGATCAGCAGCGGCACCACCAGCAGGGTGCCGACGTAATTGCCCAGCAGGTCCTGGCCCAGCGCGCGCATCAGCAGCTGCGAGGAAGGCACGGCGTGCACGGCGGTGAGGATCGCCGCATCCACCACCGTGGTCGCCGCCACGGTGAACGCCGCCGACAGCAGCAGGCGCGAGACGTCTTCCGGATCGCGCATGCTCACGTGCAGCTGCGCGCGGCGCATCAGCCACAGGCACAGCGTCACCACGACCGGTTCCGGCAGCTCGCCCAGGATCAGCCCCTGCCAGCCCAGCGGCATGCCCTGGGTCAGCGCCAGCAGGGTGGTGGCGCCGAATTCGGCGAACAGCAGCCACGGCCACATCCGCGTGGGCGACAGCAGCAGGGCGCCGAAGCGCAGGCCGTAGGGCAGCATCCAGTAGGGCTGCTCGGTCGGCCACAGCAGCAGCCACAGCAGGAAATAGCCGACGCAGGCGAAGATGCCGGCCCAGGGCAGGAACAGGGGTCTCGAAAGCATGGCGGCGATGGTACATGCGGCCAACGGCGGAGCGAGGGGCTTGGGGGGCAAGAGTGATGGGTGTCGCTTCGCCCGGACCCTCATCCGGCTGCCGCCACCTTCTCTCCCACGGGGACTACCTTCGGGTCGCCGGAGGGAGAAGGGTTCGAAGTTGGGGACTGAGGTGGCCCGTGGGCAAAGGACCGGGGGCTGCTATACAGTGCGGACCCATGTACAGCATTGTCCTGGTCGATGACCACGCCATAGTCCGCGAAGGCTTCAAGCGGCTGATCGAATTGGAGCCGGACCTCGAGGTGGTGGCCGAGTGCCGCAGCGCCGACGACGCGGTGGAAGCCGTGAGCCAGCGCCGCCCCGACCTGGTCGCCCTGGACCTCTCCCTGCCCGACGGCAGCGGCCTGCCGCTGATCGAGCACCTGCGCAGCGTGGCCGACCAGACCCGCATCGTGGTGCTGAGCATGCACGACGGCGAACCGTATGTTTCCGAAGCGCTGCGCCGCGGCGCCAGCGGCTACGTCACCAAGGGCGTGGCGCCGGAAGAGCTGGTGGCCGGCCTGCGCGCGGTGATGCAGGGCGAGTGTTTCCTGAGCTCCGATTTGCGCCAGCGCCGCGCCGAACGGCCGAGCGAGGCGCTGGATCCGATCAACCGCCTCACCAGCCGCGAGCGCGAGGTGTTTCTGCTGCTGGCGGAAGGGCGTGCGCCGAAGCAGGTGGCAGGTGAGTTGGGGATCGGACAGAAGACCGTCTACATCCACCGCGCCAGCCTGATGGGGAAGCTGGGGGCGGGGTCGGAACTGGATCTTTACCGGATGGCGAGCGAGCGGGGGTTGTTGCCGCGGCGCGAGGGGAAGGGCTGAGGCTTCAGCCTTTCAAGCTAGCCACAACCTCTCCCGTCATTCCGGCGTAGGCCGGAATCCAGTAGCGGGGCGCCTGATAAATGCGTGGGCGTTCAAAGGCATGGCCTTTGTGCTTTTCGCGATAATCCGACGCTGACGTCACTGGATTCCTGCCTGCGCAGGAATGACGAGCAAAAGCTCAGGCCGTCTGCGCCCTATCCAGCATCTGCTTCGCGTGCGCCCGCGTCTCCTTGGTGATCTCCACCCCGCCCAGCATCCGCGCCAGCTCGTCGCGACGTCCGTTCGCATCCAGCTTCTCGATCCGCGTCTGCGTCGAACTGCCGTCGCTGTGCTTGCTCACCCGCAGATGCGCATGCCCCTGCGCCGCCACCTGCGGCAGATGGGTGACGCACAGCACCTGCCGCTGGCCGCCCAGGGCGCGCAGCTTCTGGCCGACCACTTCGGCCACGGCGCCGCCGATGCCGGTGTCCACTTCGTCGAACACCATGGTGCCGACCGTGTCCTTGCCCAGCGTGGCCACTTCGATGGCCAGGCTGATGCGTGCCAGTTCGCCGCCGGAGGCCACCTTGCGCAGCGGGCGCGGCGGCTGGCCGGGGTTGGCGCTGACCAGCAGCTCGCAGCGTTCGCGGCCCTGCGGGTCCGGTTCGTCGCTGCCGGCCGGTTCCAGCTCGATCACCAGCTGGCCGCCGGCCATGCCCAGTTCCGACATCAGCGCGCCGACTTCCTTGCCCAGTTTGGCGGCCGCCGCCGTGCGGGCTTTGCTGAGCTTCGTCGCCGCGGCGTCGTAATCGCGGCGCAGCTGGTCGCGCTGGGCGGCCAGCTGTTCCAGCGCTTCGCCGGCGCCTTCCAGTTCGGTGAGTTCCGCGCGCAGGGCGGCGGTTTTCTCGTGCAGGTCGGACACCGGCGTGCGGTGCTTGCGCGAGAGCTCGTGCAGGCGGGTGAGGTGGGTGTCGACCTCGGTGTAGCGCTCCGGGTCCAGGTCCACGTCCTGGGCGTAGCGATTGAGGCCGTCGGCGGCTTCGCCCAGCTGGATGGCGGCGTCGTCCAGTAGCTGCAGCAGCGGGGCGAGGCGGTCGTCCAGGGCGGCCAGCTTGTCCAGGTCGGCGTGGGCGCGGGCCAGGGCGCGGCTGAGCGCCAGCTCGCTGTCGCCGTCGATCAGCTCGGCCACGCCGGAGGCGCCTTCGGCCAGCCGGCCGGCATTGGCCAGGCGCTTGTGGCTGGCTTCCAGCTCCGCCAGTTCGGCCGGGGCCAGCACCCATTGCTCCAGTTCCGCCGCCTCGTGGCGCAGCAGTTCCAGGCGCTGCTCGCGGTCTTCGCCGCCGCTGAGCTTGCGGATGCGCGCGCCGGCCTCGCGCCACTGCACGGCGCTGTCGCGGGCCTGGGCCAGCAGTTCGTCGTGGCCGGCGTAGGCGTCCAGCAGTGCCATCTGGTGGGCGCGGGAGAGCAGGGCCTGGTGCTCGTGCTGGCCGTGGATTTCCACCAGCAGGGTGGCCAGCTCGCCGAGCTGGCTGGCGCTGGCCGGACGGCCGTTGATCCAGGCGCGCGAGCTGCCCTCGGCGCGGATCACCCGGCGCAGGCGGCAGCTGCCGTCCTCTTCGTCCAGTTCCTCGCTGCGCAGCCATTCGCGCGCCTCGGGCAGGGCGGCCAGGTCGAATTCGGCGGCCAGTTCCGCGCGGTCGCTGCCGGCGCGGACCATGCCGCTGTCGGCGCGGCCGCCGGCCAGCAGCAGCAGGGCGTCGACCTGCAGGGACTTGCCGGCGCCGGTCTCGCCGCTGACCACGGTAAGGCCTGGGCCGAAGGCGATCTCGGCTTCTTCTACTACTGCGAAATGGCGGACGTAGAGCGAGGTAAGCATGGGGTATCGCGTCGGTGAGTCGGAGGATTGTAAAGGCAGACCCCGGCGGGGAGGAGCGGGCCTGAACGCCCCCGGTACCAGCCCCCGCCTGTCCGGTTTTCTTGCAAACTAGCGGACCAAACCTTATTTCTTAGCCGTCTCACGGATTGCCACAGCGCGCATGTCACGACCTCTCGCCCACGACCTGGATATCCGCGCCCGGCGGCTGCTGCGCACGCTGATCGCGCAGTACCTGGCCGACGGCGAGCCGGTGGGATCGCGCACCCTGTCGCGCTCCTCCGGGCTGGACGTCAGCCCCGCCACCATCCGCAACATCATGGCCGACCTCGAAGACGCCGGCCTGGTCGCCTCGCCGCACACCTCGGCCGGCCGCGTGCCGACGCCGCGCGGCCTGCGCCTGTTCGTGGACAGCCTGATCGAGCTGCAGCCGCTGCCGCACGAGGAGATGGCCCGCCTGCAGCGCGAGCTGCCGGCCGGCCCCACCACCACGCGCGACCTGCTGGGCAACGTGTCCAGCCTGCTCTCGGCCATGACCCATTTCGCCGGCGTGGTCACGGTGCCGCGGCAGGTGGATTTCCCGCTGCGCCATATCGACTTCGTGGCCCTGCCCGAGGCGCGCGTGCTGGTGATCCTGGTGTTCTCGGACAACCAGGTGCAGAACCGCGTGATCCAGCTGGCCAAGCCATTGGACCCGGGCGAGCTGGAACAGGCCGCCAATTACCTCAATGCGCATTTCGCCGGGCTGCGCCTGGACGACATCCGCGCCCACCTGCTGCGCGAGCTGCGCGAGGCCAGCAGCGAACTGAACCGGATGATGTCCAGCACGGTGGAGCTCGCCGCCGCCTCGTTCGCGCCGCAGAGCGAGAGCGACGACGTGCTGGTCAGCGGCCAGACCAACCTCATGGGCTACGCCGAACTGGCCAACCTGGAGCGCCTGCGCGAGCTGTTCGAGGCGTTCCAGAAGAAAAACGAGCTGCTGCAGCTGATGGAAGTGTGCGCCCGGGCGCCGGGCGTGCGGCTGTTCATCGGCGAGGAATCGGGCTTCGCGGCACTGGACGGCTGCAGCGTGGTCACCGCCACCTACGGCACCCAGGGGCGCGTGCTGGGGGCGGTCGGGGTGATCGGCCCCACCCGCATGGCCTACGAGCGGGTGATCCCGGTCGTGCAGGCCACGGCCGGCGTGCTGAGCGACGCCTTGAATCGCGCCGCCACGGCCTTATAACCGCCACGGGAGGCGGGGTTACCCGCGCAATGTAGGGAGGTCGGCACGCCGTGCCGGCCATGTTTG
This sequence comes from Dyella sp. SG609, assembly GCF_012275375.1. Classification (GTDB taxonomy): domain Bacteria; phylum Pseudomonadota; class Gammaproteobacteria; order Xanthomonadales; family Rhodanobacteraceae; genus Dyella_D; species Dyella_D marensis. The sequence continues at coordinate 11,540 of NZ_JAAZQJ010000016.1, forward strand.
GGTTTTGGAGTCTTTCATGCAGAACAACGACCAGCAGGTGCCCAGCGGGGCGCCCGAGGCCAACGCGCCGGACGCGCAGGCCCACGCCGAACTCGAGGCCTTGAAGGCCCGGGTCGCCGAACTCGAAGCCGCCAACACGGAGCTGCGCGACACCGTGCTGCGCGAGAAGGCCGAGATCGAGAACCAGCGCCGCCGCCTGCACCGCGACGTGGAGCAGGCCCGCCGCTTCGCCAACGAAAAGCTGCTCAACGAGCTGCTGCCGGTGTACGACGGCCTGGAAATGGGCCTGACGGTGGAAGGCGGCGACGTGGCCAGCGTGCGCGAGGGCATCGCGCTCACGCTCAAGTCGCTGCTGAAGATCGCCGAGAACAACGGCCTCGTGCAGGTCGACCCGGTCGGCCAGCCGCTGGACCCGGAGCGCCATCACGCGGTGAGCATGGTGGAAGCGCCGGGCAAGGCGCCGAACACGGTGGTCAGCGTGCTGCAGAAGGGCTACGTGCTGAACGACCGCCTGCTGCGTCCCGCGCTGGTCGCGGTCGCCAAGGACTGACCTGGGTTTGGCCGCCTGAACGCGGCCACGCCGACAGCTTCAAAACACCAGAGAAGGGTCCGCCGGCGCGTTGAATCGCCTGAGCCGGGCCCCATTTGACCAGACATCGCGGCCGCGGGGCCGCATCGAGATTCGGAGCATACAGACATGGGCAAGATCATCGGCATCGACCTGGGTACGACCAACTCCTGCGTCGCCATCATGGACGGCAGTACGGCCAAGGTCATCGAGAACTCGGAAGGCGATCGCACCACGCCTTCGATCGTCGCTTTCACCAAGGACGGCGAAGTGCTGGTGGGCGCGCCCGCCAAGCGCCAGAGCGTGACCAACCCGAAGAACACCTTCTACGCGGTGAAGCGCCTGATCGGCCGCAAGTTCACCGACGCCGAGGTGCAGAAAGACCTGCACATCGTGCCGTACGGCATCGTCGCGCACGACAACGGCGACGCCTGGGTCAGCACCGCCGACGGCAAGAAGATGGCGCCGCAGGAGATCTCGGCGAAGGTGCTGATGAAGATGAAGAAGACCGCCGAGGACTATCTCGGCGAGCCGGTCACCGAAGCGGTGATCACCGTGCCGGCCTACTTCAACGACAGCCAGCGCCAGGCCACCAAGGACGCCGGCAAGATCGCCGGCCTGGAAGTGAAGCGCATCATCAACGAGCCGACCGCGGCGGCCCTGGCCTACGGCCTGGACAAGAAGGGCGGCGACCGCAAGATCGCGGTGTACGACCTGGGCGGCGGCACCTTCGACGTGTCGATCATCGAGATCGCCGACGTCGACGGCGAGAAGCAGTTCGAGGTGCTGGCCACCAACGGCGACACCTTCCTGGGCGGCGAAGACTTCGACCTGCGCGTCATCGACTACCTGGTGGAAGAGTTCAAGAAGGACCAGGGCATGGACCTGCGCAAGGACCCGCTGGCCCTGCAGCGCCTGAAGGACGCCGCCGAGCGCGCCAAGATCGAGCTGTCCTCCAGCCACCAGACCGAAGTGAACCTGCCGTACGTCACGGCCGACGCCTCGGGCCCGAAGCACCTCAACATCAAGCTGACCCGCGCCAAGCTCGAAGCGCTGGTGGAAGACCTGGTCAAGCGCACCATCGAACCCTGCCGCACCGCGCTGAACGATGCGGGCCTGCGCGTCTCGGACATCGACGAGGTGATCCTGGTCGGCGGCCAGACCCGCATGCCCAAGGTGCAGGAGTCGGTGAAGGACTTCTTCGGCAAGGAGCCGCGCAAGGACGTCAACCCCGATGAGGCCGTGGCCGTGGGCGCCGCGATCCAGGGCGGCGTGCTGGGCGGTTCGGTCAAGGACGTGCTGCTGCTGGACGTGACCCCGCTGTCGCTGGGCATCGAGACCATGGGCGGCGTGATGACCAAGCTGATCGAGAAGAACACCACGGTGCCGACCAAGGCCTCGCAGGTGTTCTCCACCGCCGACGACAACCAGACCGCGGTGACCGTGCACGTGCTGCAGGGTGAGCGCGAGCGCGCCAGCGCGAACAAGTCGCTGGGCAAGTTCGACCTCACCGGCATCGATGCCGCGCCGCGCGGCATGCCGCAGATCGAAGTGACTTTTGACATCGACGCCAACGGCATCCTGCACGTGTCGGCCAAGGACAAGAAGACCGGCAAGGAACAGAAGATCGAGATCAAGGCCGGCTCGGGCCTGTCCGAGGAGGAGATCGCCCGCATGGTCGCGGACGCCGAGGCCAACAAGGAAGAAGACCGCAAGTTCCAGGAACTGGTCAGCACCCGCAACAAGGCCGACCAGCTGGTGCACGCCACCCGCAGCGCGCTGAAGGAGCACGGCGGCAAGGTGCCGGGCGAGCAGCTGAGCACGATCGAAGGCGCGCTGTCGGAGCTTGAGAAGGCGAAGGACGGCGACGACAAGGCCGCGATCGAGGCGAAGATCGAGAAGCTGGAGCAGGCCGCGCAGGCGCTGAACGCGGCGGCCCAGGGCGCCGGTGCCGGTGGTCCGCAGGCCGGCCCGCAGGGCGGCGCTTCCGGTGCGGCCGACGACGTGGTCGATGCCGAGTTCACCGAAGTGAAGGGCGACGACAAGAAGTGATGGAGCGGCCGTCATGGCCGATCTGACGCAGCCCGCGCCTGGGGAAACCGAGGCGCGGGCTGTTTCGTGAGGAGAGTCATGGATCGCCGCCGATTCATGGAAAGCAGCGATCCAAGTCGGAAACCAGCATGAGCAAGCGCGACTATTACGAAATCCTCGACGTCGAACGGACGGTGACCGAGGTCGAACTGAAGAAGTCCTTCCGCCGCCTGGCGATGAAGTACCACCCGGACCGCTGTCCGGACGATCCGCATGCGCAGGAGAAGTTCAAGGAGGCCAAGGAGGCCTACGAGGTGCTGTCCGATCCGCAGAAGCGCTCGCTGTACGACCAGCACGGACACGCCGCGTTCGAAGGCGGCATGGGCGGGCGCGGCGCCGGCGGCTTCGGCGACATGGGCGATATCTTCGGCGACATCTTCGGCGACATTTTCGGCATGGGCGGCGGCGGGCGCGGACGCACGCGCCGCGGCGCCGACCTGCGCTACCTGATGGAACTGGATCTCGAGGAAGCCGTGTTCGGCGTCGAGAAGAACATCCAGGTGCCGACCCAGGTGAACTGCCACCACTGCAACGGCTCCGGCTCCGAAGACGGCAAGACCGCGCAGTGCCGCACCTGCAACGGCCACGGCCGCGTGCGCATGCAGAACGGCATCTTCTCGATCCAGCAGACCTGCCCGCATTGCGGCGGCGCCGGCCAGACCATCGAGAAACCCTGCCGCCCCTGCCGCGGCGAAGGCCGCCTGGAAGAAAACCGCACGCTGTCGGTGCGCATTCCGGCCGGCGTGGACACGGGCGACCGCATCCGCCTCACCGGCCAGGGCGAAGCCGGCGGCGCGGGCGCCGAGGCCGGCGACCTGTACGTGGAAGTGCACGTGCGCGACCACGCCATCTTCCAGCGCCAGGGCAACGATCTTTACTGCGAGCTGCCGATCCGTTTCGGCCAGGCCGCGCTCGGCGCCGAGCTGCTGGTGCCGACGCTGGAAGGCGAGGTGTCGATCCAGGTGCCGCCGGAAACCCAGACGGGGCAGCAGTTCCGCCTGCGCGGCCGCGGCGTGAAGTCGGTGCGCAGCGGGCGCACGGGCGACCTGATCTGCCACGTGGTGGTGGAAACCCCGGTGCGCCTGACCAGGCAGCAGCGCGAGCTGATGGAGCAGCTGGAAGCCACCTTCACCCACGACGACGCCGACCAGCACACGCCGCGCGCCAAGACCTGGGTGGATGGCGTGAAGCAGTTCTGGTCGCGCGTCACGTCGTAACAGCCGATCTTTGTCGGGATGTTGCGCCGGCGCGTGCCGGCGCTAGCATCGCCGCTTCACCGTCCGCAGGAGTTCCCGCATGAGCCGTCCTCTCCGCCTCGCCGTCGTCGGCGCCACGGGCCGCATGGGACGCGCCTTGCTGGACCTGCTGAAGGACGACGCCCGGTTCGAGGTGGTGGCGGCGCTGGCCTCGTCGTCGCGGCTGGGCGAGCCGGTGCATGCCGGCGAGGAAGGCCTGCGCTACACGCGCGAATGGCCGGCCGTGGCGCCGGAGGTGGCGATCGATTTCAGCGGCCCCGCTGGTCTCGGCGCCGCGCTTGCGCACTGCCGTGCGCACGGGATCGCCCTGGTCACCGGCACCACGGGGCTGGATCAGGCGCTGCAGGATCAACTCGCCGCCGCCACGCACGACATCCCCGTACTGCGCGCCGCCAACTTCAGCCTCGGCGTGGCCGTGCTGCGCCGCCTGGTGCGCGAAGCCGCGGCGGCCCTGCCGGACTGGGACCTGGACATTCTCGAAGCCCACCACAACCGCAAGGTGGACGCGCCCTCCGGCACTGCGCTGGCGCTGGGCGAAGCGGCGGCTGCCGGACGAAACGTGTCCTTGAGCGACAGCGCCGTCTATGCCCGCGAAGGCACCACCGGCCCGCGCGAGCACGGCAGCATCGGCTTTGCCGTGGTGCGCGGCGGCGACATCGTCGGCGAGCACGAGGTGTGGGTGATCGGGCAGGGCGAGCGGGTAGAACTCAATCACCGCGCCACCGACCGCTCGATCTTCGCCCGCGGCGCCATCGAAGCCGCGCACTGGCTGGCCGGCCGCCAGCCCGGCGCCTGGGACATCGACACCATGTTGTCCGAGCGCCTGCGGCGCTGAGCGGCTTGCTGCGGCCCGGCGGCGCCGCTACCATGCCGCCCGTTGTCATTGGGGAGTAGCCATCCTCGCTCCCGGAAGCTTCGCTTCCACTACCAGAGGAATTCGCGTCAACAGACTTGAAGCTTCGGCTTCATGGCGCGAATGGCAGCCGCTACCGGTCACGGTGGCCGCATGCCCGGCGAGACCTTTGGCGCGACGCGCTTGCCCGGCCGGGCGAGGTGCGTCGTTGCCATCGGTTATCCGCTCGCCCGGCCTAGGATTCGAAGCCCATGCTCACCGCCTTCCTGTTCCTGCTCTCGGCCGGCGCGATCTACGTCGCCTGCGAATACTTCGTCAACGGCGTCGAGTGGTTCGGGCGCAAGCTCAACCTTGGCGCCACCGCCACCGGCACCGTGCTGGCCGCGTTCGGCACGGCGCTGCCGGAAAGCGCCGTCACCTTCGTCGCGGTGGTGCTGGGCCGCACGCCCGAGCAGAAGGACATCGGCGTCGGCGCCGCGCTCGGCGGCCCGCTGGTGCTGGCGACGATCGCCTATGCGGTGGTCGGCCTGGCCTTGTGGGCCAATCGCCGCCGGCTGCAGCGCACCGACAACCTGGTGCGCGTGGAGCACGGACGCCTGGCGCGCGACCAGGGCTGGTTCCTCGCCATCTTCGTGGTCAAGTGCGGCCTGGGCCTGATCGCGTTCGCGTGGAAGCCCTGGCTGGGCGTGCTGTTCCTGGCCGCGTACGGCCTGTACGTGTGGCGCGAGCTGCAGAACGCCGACACCGCGCCGGAAGAAGAGGAACTGGAGCCGCTGAAATTCCAGCCCAAGGCGCTGGACCCCGCGCTGTCGCGCGTGCTGCTGCAGACCACGCTGGCGCTGCTGGTGATCGCCTTCGCCTCGCATACCTTCGTCAAGCAGATCGAGGCGATCGGCCTGGCCCTGCAGCTGTCGCCGCACCTGGTGGCGCTGGTGCTGAGCCCGGTGGCGACCGAGCTGCCGGAGACGGTGAATGCGCTGATCTGGGTGCGCCAGGGCAAGGAGCGGCTGGCGCTGGCGAACATCTCCGGCGCCATGATGATCCAGGCCACCATTCCCAGCGCGCTGGCGATCTTCGCCACGCCGTGGCTGTTCGATGCGCCGCTGATGGTGGCCGGCGTGCTGACGGGCGTGGCGGTGATCGCGCTGTGGTGGCTGTTCCGCCGCGGCCGCGTGGATGCGCGCTGGATGGTGCCGGTGGGCGGCCTGTACGGCGTGTTCGCGCTGTACGTGGCCTGGCATTTCGCCGCGTGAGCCGCGGGGCGCTGCCCACGGGCAGCGCCGTTCAGCCGTGGAAGCCGCTGCCGCCGCTGTAGAGCAGCCCGAAACAGGCTGCCACCAGCAGCAGGAGCACGGCGATCACCGAGGCCAGCCCCAGCAGCATGCCCCCGCCGGTGCGCGTGCGCCCGCGCACCAGCAGCACCACGGCCCATACCACCACCGCCACCGGCGGCAGCGGCCACAGCATGGCGTTGGTCTGCAGCACGGCGACTTCGCCGCCGATCATTACGGCCCAGGCGATGCCGATGCCGGCCCATAACGAGCCGCGCTGGTCGGGTGCCGGGCGCGGAGGAGTGGGCACCGGCGGCGCAGCGTTCTGGCCGGGGCCGGGCGACTGTTCGCTCATGCGTTGCTCCTTTCGATGGCGCGCGCCTGTTCGATCTCCTGCCGCAAGACGCGCAGCTTCTGCGCCTTGTCGTCGCGATAGAACAGGTTGAAGGTATCGAACGGCACGATGCGCCCGTCCGGCTGCGCGATATGCACGCAGGATTTCTTCACCGCGCGCAGGTCGAAACCGTGCGCGTCGATGAACTGCATGATCAGCACGCGGAACACGTTGCGGTACGACAAGTCGTTAGGCGCCTGCACCTGCGGCAGGCAGCACAGCAGGTCCGACAGCGAGCAGGCCTGCGATTCCGGCGAATGATTGGTGGCGAACAGCTCGAACACATGCGCGCGCAGTTCCTCGTCGCGCTCCACCACGATGGTGTTGCGGCCCTTGTTCACCAGGGTTTCCGGCGAGACGAAGCGGGTCAGCGGCAGCACCTGCTCGCCGAGCTTCAGCGCATAGGCCATGGCCAGGCAGTCCGGATTGCACGGCACCGGGATCAGGTCGTCGGGCTGGAACAGCGGGCTCTGTTCCAGGATGCGCCGGCGCACTTCGCTCAAGGTGAGGCGGTCGCGTTCCGGTTCGTAGCCTTCCAGCCGTCCGGCCGCCTGGATCGGCTGGAAAGTCACGCCGCGCACGCAGGGCTGGGTGAGGGCGAAGTCGATGATCTCGCCCAGCTCGCCGTCGTTGAGGCCTTTCTTCACCGTCACCACCAGGGTGGTGGAGATGTCGTGGCGGTTCAGATGCTCCAGCGCCTTCAGCCGCACGTCGCGCAGGCGGGCGCCGCGCAGGTCCTTGTGCACCTCGTCGCGCAGCGAATCGAACTGCAGGTACAGCTCGAAGCCCGGCAGGTACTCGGCCAGGCGCGCGGCGAAATCCGGCTCCTTGGCGATGCGCAGGCCGTTGGTGTTGACCATCAGGTGGCGGATCGGGCGTTGCCGCGCCGCGTCCAGGATGGCGAAGAAATCCGGATGCACGGTGGGTTCGCCGCCGGAGATCTGCACCACGTCCGGCTCGCCCTCGTTTGCCACCACCGCGTCGAGCATGCGCTCCACCGTGGCCAGATCGCGGAAGCCTGGGCGGTGCGGGCCGCTTTCGGCATAGCAGACCGGGCAGCGCAGATTGCAGTGGTCGGTGATCTCCACCAGCGTGAGGCAGGAGTGCTGCATGTGCTCCGGGCACAGACCGCAGTCGTAGGGGCAGCCGTAGTGCTGCGGCGTGTTGAAGCGCTGCGGCAGTTCCGGCGGCTTGATATAGATCTCGCGGCACTGCCGGTAATACGCCGCGTCGTCGGCCAGCAGCACGCGTTCGCGGCCGTGCTGCGGACACCATTTCTCCAGATAGACGCGCTCGTCCTTGATCAGGATCTTCGCTTCGACCCGGCGCAGGCAGGTGCTGCAGATCGAGATCGCGCTGTCGTAGAACAGATACGGCCTTACCTTGGCTCCCATGCGCCTCTCCTGGCGAACAGCACCCGCAGGATGCGGGGCAGCTCGCGATGGTAATAAAGCAGTCCGGCCACGCACAGAAGCTGCAGGCCGGACAGCGCATGCAGATAGGCGTAGGGCAGGGGCTTGATGAATTCGACCAGCAGCCGGAACGACAGGTAACCGATCATGAAGGAGCGGAAGCGGTCGCCGGGTTCGGCCAGCGCCTGGCGGCGCGCATGGATCAGCGCGTACTGCGCCAGCAGGAAGGCGATCTCGTAGAGCTGGGTGGGATGCCGCGGCATGCCGTCGCCGAAGTCGACGCCCCAGGGCAGCGCGGTCGGGTTGCCATAGGTGTGATCGTTCAAGCCGGCCAGGAAGCAGCCGACGCGGCCGATGCACATGCCCACGGTCAGCGGCAGCACGAAGGCATCGCCGGTGGAGTTGCGCACGCCGGCGATCTTCTTGGCCAGTTCCACCCCGGCCAGGCCGCCGAGCAGGGCGCCGACGATGGACTTGCCCTCCAGCAGATGCCACAGGTTGGGGAAGTCGCGGAAGGCGGCCAGCGGATCGTCCAGCCAGAACGCCAGCTTGGCCCCCAGGGCCGCGCCGACGATGGCGCCGACGGCCACCCAGGCCACATGGTCGTCATGGCTGAAGGCCTGGGGCGCCAGCTTGCGGCGCGTCCACAGGAAGGTCCGGAAGCCGATGGCGTAGGCCAGGGCCTCGAACAGGGTATGCAGCGCGACCGGACTCACCCTGGCCGGCCCGCCGCGCTCACGGCTCGACCGCGCTGGCATCCAGGCGGGTCAGTTCCTGCTTGGCGGCCTTCAGCCAGGGCTGTTCCTTGCGGCGGTAGTAGCCGGGCATCAGCTTGGCGCGGCGCAGCTGCGCCTCGAATACCTCGCGCGCCTCGGAGTGGCGCTGGTGCCGGCCCAGCAGGCGGCCGTAGCGGAAGCGGCCTTCCTCACCGGGGTAGCTGTCCGCCAGCACGCGGTATTCCTCCAGCGCCGCCTCGGTGTCGCCCAGTTCCTCCAGGCAGCGGGCGTAGAGCAGGTGGCCTTCACTGGACTTGAAGCCTGGGTTGGCCCCGATCAGCGCCTCCAGCGTGTGCCGCGCCTTGGCCGGGTCGCCGCCTTCGGCCTGGGCCCGGGCCAGGCCCAGCATGAAGCCCGGCTCGGTGGCGTACATGCCGGTGAGCAGGCTCTGGAACAGCTCCTGCGCATTGGCGTAGTCGCCCAGCTCCAGGCATTCCTCGGCCAGCCGGCGGCGGTTGTCGATGGTGTTGCTCAGCTCCAGCCGGCGCTGCAGCTCACGGCGGCGGCGCTGCGGGTCGATCACCTGCAGCGCCTTGCTGGCGGCCTTGCGGCCGCGCGGGTCATGGCGCAGGTCGGGCAGCACGGCGGCGAGGACATAGACCGCCACGGCCAGGTAGGAACCGATCAGGATCAGCCAGATCCAGTACATCGGCCGCCCGCTGCGCACCACGTGCACGGCGCAGCCGATCTGAAGGGCCAGGGACAACATGACGACGACGGGCATGCCCTCTCCTTAGGATGCAAGCGGTCGAAGTCCTTGATGCTACGCGAACGCGGGTTACCCGGGGAATCCACCCCGGGGTATGTCAGCCGCGGTGCGCCGCGTTGCGGTCGCGGTCCGCGCCGAGCTTGCGGTCCAGCGAGCCGAACAGCTTCTTGAAGGCGCGGGCGAACTTGCCGCGCTTGGTCTTGCGCAGCTTTTCCTCCTCGCTGGTGAGCCAGGCCACCTGGATCACCCGGCGCTCGCCCTCGTAGGGCAGGTGGCCGTGGAAGGAGTTGTCGCAGCGCTTGAACACCGCGAACTCGCCGTACAGCGGCTTGAGTTCGGGCGCGACGATGTCGTCGATATTGTCGATGCTGCCCAGGAAGCGCAGGCAGCCGTCGCTGGTGTCCGGCCACTGCGTGTTGAGGTAGAGCAGGGCGGTGGCGACCTTGGACTTGCTGTCGGTGTGGATGGTGCCGTGGCGCTTGTTGAGCGAGCGGCACAGGGTGACCAGGGTGGGGTACTGGCCCAGGTTCTCTATCCCTAGGCGCTTGCCGATCGCGCCGGCGAATTCCGGCGTGGTCAGGCGCTCGACCAGGGCGTTGACGGTGGGGCCGCAGTCGCTGGCGTCGTAGGGAAAGAAGCCGGCGCTGGCGTAGCGCGGGAAATCGCGTTCCAGGTCGGTGCGCGACTCGTCCGGCAGCTGCCCGTGGGCGATCAGGAACGGGAAGGGCTCCAGCCTGATATCCGTGTCCGGTCGGTCGAGGCGGGCAGGATCGAGCAGAACGGCGGCGCTCATGGGCGTGTGCATCTCCTTTGGAACGGGCGCTAGTGTAGCGCCTGTCCTGTCGTCCGGCGGACAAGAACACGCCACGTTCACGGCGGTGTCAGCGGTAGAGATCGGTGGACAGAACAGGCCTTCGCACCTATCATTGCGACCCGCCCAAAGACTTTCCTCGACCAAGGTCCACAAGCCAGCTGGTAGCGGCTTGCGGACTTTGCTGCACCTAAAAGGCGGCCCCCTCCATGCCTATTCCCGCTCTGCTTGCCCTCGAAGACGGCAGCGTATTTCACGGCCAGGCCGTGGGTGCGACTGGTGAAACCGTTGGCGAAGTGGTCTTCAACACCGCCATGACCGGCTACCAGGAGATCCTCACCGATCCCTCGTACTCGCGTCAGATCGTCACCCTGACCTATCCGCACATCGGCAACACCGGCGTCAACGCCGAGGACGCCGAGTCGCTGGCCGTGCACGCCGCCGGCCTGATCGTGCGCGACGTGCCGCGCCGCGCGAGCAACTGGCGCAGCACCGAGAGCCTGCCGGACTACCTCAAGCGCCTTGGCATCGTGGCGATCGCCGGCATCGACACCCGCCGCCTTACCCGCATCCTGCGCGACAAGGGCGCGCTGGCCGGCTGCATCGTCGCCGGCGAGCACGCCGACGCCGAGGCCGCGCTGGCCAAGGCGCGCGCCTTCCCGGGCCTCAACGGCATGGACCTGGCCAAGGTGGTCAGCGTGACCAGGCCCTACGCCTGGAAGGAAGGCACCTACGATCTGGACCGCCAGGCCTTCGCACAGCCGGCCACGCGCTTCAAGGTGGTGGCCTACGACTACGGCGTGAAGTTCAACATCCTGCGCCTGCTCGCCGCGCAGGGCTGCGACATCACCGTGGTGCCGGCGCAGACGCCCGCCGCCGAGGTGCTGGCGATGAAGCCGGACGGCGTGTTCCTGTCCAACGGCCCCGGCGACCCGGCGGCCTGCGATTACGCGGTGGCCGCCACGCGCGAATTCCTGGACGCGAAGATCCCGCTGTTCGGCATCTGCCTGGGCCACCAGATCATGGGCCTGGCGCTGGGCGCCAAGACCTTGAAGATGAAGTTCGGCCACCACGGCGCCAACCATCCGGTGAAGGACCACGACGACGGCCGCGTGCTGATCACCTCGCAGAACCACGGCTTCGCGGTCGACCCGGCCACCTTGCCGGCCAATGTGCGCGTCACCCACAGCTCGCTGTTCGACGGCTCGCTGCAGGGCTTCGCGCTCACCGACCGCCCGGCGTTCTGCTTCCAGGGCCACCCGGAAGCCAGCCCCGGCCCGCACGACATCGGTTACCTCTTCGAACGTTTCGCCCAGCTGATGCAGGAGTCCCGCTGAGATGCCCAAGCGCACAGACATCAAGAGCGTCCTGATCATCGGCGCCGGCCCGATCGTGATCGGCCAGGCCTGCGAGTTCGACTACTCCGGCGCGCAGGCCTGCAAGGCGCTGAAGGAAGAGGGCTACCGGGTGATCCTGGTGAACTCCAACCCCGCCACGATCATGACCGACCCGGAAACCGCCGACGCGGTCTACATCGAGCCGATCAACTGGCAGACGGTGGAACGCATCATCGCCAAGGAGCGCCCCGACGCGGTGCTGCCCACCATGGGCGGCCAGACCGGCCTCAATTGCGCGCTGGACCTGGCCGACAACGGCGTGCTGGAAAAGTACGGCGTGGAACTGATCGGCGCCTCGCGCGAAGCCATCCGCATGGCCGAGGACCGCGAGCTGTTCCGCATCGCCATGAAGGACATCGGCCTGGAATGCCCCAAGGCCGAGGTGGCCAAGACCTTCGAGCAGGCGCTGGACATCCAGGCCAAGGTGGGCTTCCCCACCATCATCCGCCCCAGCTTCACCCTGGGCGGTTCGGGCGGCGGCATCGCCTACAACAAGGAAGAATTCGAGGAGATCGCCAAGCGCGGCCTCGATCTCTCGCCCGTGCACGAAATCCTCGTCGAGGAATCGGTGCTGGGCTGGAAGGAATTCGAGATGGAAGTGGTCCGCGACAAGGCGGACAACTGCATCATCGTGTGCTCGATCGAAAACCTCGATCCGATGGGCGTGCACACCGGCGACTCGATCACCGTGGCGCCGGCGCAGACGCTTACGGACAAGGAATACCAGCGCCTGCGCGACGCCTCGATCGCCGTGCTGCGCAAGATCGGCGTGGACACCGGCGGCTCCAACGTGCAGTTCGGCATCAATGCCGAGGACGGCCGCGTGGTGGTGATCGAGATGAACCCGCGCGTGTCGCGCTCCTCGGCGCTGGCCTCCAAGGCCACCGGCTTCCCGATCGCCAAGATCGCGGCCAAGCTGGCCGTGGGCTACACGCTGGATGAGCTCAAGAACGACATCACCGGCGGCCTCACCCCGGCCTCGTTCGAGCCGACCATCGACTACGTGGTCACCAAGATTCCGCGCTTCGCCTTCGAGAAATTCCCCTCGGCCGATGCGCGCCTGACCACGCAGATGAAGTCGGTGGGCGAGGTGATGGCGATGGGCCGCACCTTCCACGAGTCGCTGCAGAAGGCGCTGCGCGGCCTGGAGATCGGCAAGACCGGCCTGAACCCGACCGGCGTGGATTTCACCAGCGACGAAGGCCTGGCCGCGCTCAAGCGCGAGCTGCGCGAGCCGCGCCCGGACCGCGTGTTCCACCTGGGCGACGCGTTCCGCGCCGGCCTGTCGCTGGAAGAGGTGTACGGCCTCAGCCGCGTGGATCCGTGGTTCCTCGCCGCGTTCGAGGACATCGTGCTGACCGAGAACGAAGTGCAGGCGCAGGGCATCAGCGCGCTGGACGCACTGCGCATGCGCGAGTTGAAGCGCATGGGCTTCTCCGACGCGCGCATCGCGGAACTGACCGGCACCGACGAAGCCGCCGTGCGCCACCTGCGCCGTACCCTGGGCGTGCGCCCGGTGTACAAGCGCGTGGATTCCTGCGCCGCCGAATTCGCCACCACCACGGCCTACATGTACTCGACCTACGAGGAAGAGTGCGAAGCCAACCCCACCAGCCGCGACAAGATCATGGTGCTGGGCGGCGGTCCGAACCGCATCGGCCAGGGCATCGAGTTCGACTACTGCTGCGTGCATGCGGCGCTGGCGCTGCGCGAGGACGGGTTCGAGACCATCATGGTCAACTGCAACCCGGAAACCGTGTCCACCGACTACGACACCTCCGACCGCCTGTACTTCGAGCCGCTGACGCTGGAAGACGTGCTGGAGATCGTCGATCTCGAAAAGCCGAAGGGTGTGATCGTGCAGTACGGCGGCCAGACGCCGCTGAAGCTGGCGCGCGCGCTCGAAGCGGCCGGTGCGCCGGTGATCGGCACCTCGCCGGACTCGATCGACCTGGCCGAGGACCGCGAGCGCTTCCAGCAGATGATCGAGAAGATCGGCCTGAAGCAGCCGCCGAACCGCACCGCGCGCAACGCCGACGAGGCGCTGGCGCTGGCGCGCGAGATCGGCTACCCGCTGGTGGTGCGTCCGAGCTACGTGCTGGGCGGCCGCGCGATGGAAATCGTCTACGGCGATGCCGATCTCTCGCGCTACATCCGCGAGGCGGTGCAGGTCTCCAACGATTCGCCGGTGCTGCTGGACCGCTTCCTCGACCACGCGGTCGAGGTGGATGTGGACATCATCGCCGACGCCGAAGGCAACGTGCTGGTCGGCGGCATCATGGAGCACATCGAGGAGGCCGGCGTGCATTCCGGCGACTCGTCCTGCTCGCTGCCGCCGTATTCGCTCTCCAAGGAAGTGCAGGACGAGCTGCGCCGCCAATCCGCGCTGATGGCGAGGGAGCTGAAGGTGATCGGCCTGATGAACACCCAGTTCGCCATCCAGGGCGACACCGTGTTCATCCTGGAAGTGAATCCGCGCGCCTCGCGCACGGTGCCGTTCGTGTCCAAGGCCACCGGCGTGCCGCTGGCCAAGATCGCCGCGCGCGCCATGGCCGGCCGCACGCTGACCGCGCAGGGCACCACCAAGGAAGTGATCCCGTCGTACTACTCGGTGAAGGAAGCGATCTTCCCGTTCCTGAAGTTCCAGAACGTGGACCCGATCCTCGGCCCCGAGATGCGTTCCACCGGCGAGGTGATGGGCGTGGGCCGCAGCTTCGGCGCCGCCTTCGCGCGCGGCCACGACGCCGCCGGCATCAAGACGCCGCCCAAGGGCAAGGTGTTCGTGTCGGTACGCGATGCCGACAAGGACCGCCTGCTGCCGGTGGCCAAGGACGCCGTGTCGCGCGGTTTCAGCCTGGTCGCCACCGAAGGCACGGCCGCGTACCTGGCCGGGCACGGCGTGGCCTGCGAGCGCATCAACAAGGTGGCCGAAGGCCGCCCGCATATCGTCGACCTGATCAAGAACGGCGAGATCGTCTATATCGTCAACACCACCGAGGGCAAGCAGGCGATCGCCGACTCGTTCTCGATCCGCCGCGAAGCCCTGCAGCATCGCGTCACCTACTCAACCACCGTCGCCGGTGCCCGTGCACTGGTGCATTCGCTGGACTACCACGGCGCCGGTGAAGTGCACAGCTTGCAGGAGCTGCACAAGGAGCTCACAGCATGAGTCGCGCCCCTATCACCAAACTGGGTTCCGAGCGCCTGCGCGCGGAACTGGAACGGCTGAAGTCCGTGGACCGGCCGCGCATCATCGCGGCCATCGCCGAGGCGCGCGCGCACGGCGACCTGAAGGAAAACGCCGAATACCACGCGGCGCGCGAGCAGCAGAGCTTCACCGAGGGACGCATCGCCGAACTCGAAGCCGCGCTGTCCACCGCCGAGGTGATCGACGTCACCCGTCTCAATCCCGGTTCGCGCGTGGTGTTCGGCGCCATCGTGGACCTGGAAGACGAGGACAGCGGCGAGGCGGTGACCTACCAGATCGTCGGCGACCTGGAGGCGGACATCAAACAGCGCCTGATCGCGGTGTCTTCGCCGATCGCCCGCGCGCTGATCGGCAAGAGCGCGGACGACAGCTTCGAGTTCCAGGCGCCGAACGGGACGAAGCGGTATGTGATCACCGGGGTGCGCTACAACTGACGTGGCTGGGGGCGCGAGGTTTTCCTCGCGCCCCTCAGCCCGTCATCCCGGCGCAGGCCGGGATCCAGTGGCGACTCCGTCTGGTGGTCGCTACTGACTTCAAGGGCTGAGCTTGTGACGTTCGTGTCCTATCCAGCGCCTCGCTACTGGATCCCGGCCTACGCCGGGATGACGCTGTAGGAAGTGCCCATAGGTTGGCGACACAAAACCCAGGCAATAAAAAAGGGCCGCTGATGCGGCCCTTTTTATGACTCGTCGCGGCTGAAACTCAGCGCTGACGGGCCTTGAAACGCGGGTTGCTCTTGCAGATCACGAACACCTTGCCGCGACGGCGCACAACCTTGCAGTCACGGTGCCGCTGCTTGGCGGACTTCAAAGAGGAAAGCACCTTCACGGCCAGCTCCTGACACTAACGGGAAAAGACAAGCTCGCAAGTGTAGCTGCTTGATTGCCCTGGAACAAGTACGTCCTCACAACAAATTCGGTACGGAGCGCGCCTCGGCCACCAGGGATAGGAACTGGGCCAGCACCGGGGAGGCGTCGTCGCGGCGGCTGGCCACGGCCAGCAGCATGTAGGCGTCCGGGTCTTCCAGCTGTACGTAGCTGACCCCGGCCAGGGCCACCGAGCACATCGAGGCGGGAATCAGCGCCAGCCCCATGCCGGCGGCCACCAGCATCAGCAAACCGTTGATCTGCTGGGCGTGCTGGCGGATCAGCGGGTGGAAATCGGCCTTGGCGGCGATCAGGGTCAGGCGGTCGTACAGGGTGGCGGCCAGCTCGCGCGGCTGCACCACGAAGGGGGCGTCGGCCACTTCGCGCAGCCAGATCTTGCGGCGCGCGGCCAGCGGATGCTCGGAGGGCAGGGCCAGCAGCAGGGGTTCGCGGTCGATCTCGTCGATGCGCAGGGTGTGGGTGTCCGCCTCGTGCCTGGGCAGGTCGCGCACGAAGCCCACGTCCAGCTCGCCGGCCAGCAGGGCGGCGAACTGCGGCTCGGTATACATCTCGCTGAGGATCACCCGCACGTGCGGCGCGTGGCGCCCGTAGCGCAGCAGGGTCTGGGGCAGGGAAGGGTGGAAGGTCACCGACACGGTGTAGGCCAGCCGCAGCTGCCCGCTGAAGCCCGCCGCGGCCTGCGAGACCTGGCTGCGCGCCTCGTCGGCCTTGGCCAGGATCTGCCGGGCCTGCTCCAGGAACACGCGGCCGGGTTCGGTCAGGGCCACGTTGCGCTTGTCGCGGTCGAGCAGGCGCACGCCCAGGTCCGCTTCCAGCGCCTGGATCTGCTGGGACAGCGGCGGCTGGGAGATATGCAGGCGCTGCGAGGCCCGGGTGAAGCTGAGTTCCTCGGCCACGGCGACGAAGTAGCGGAGCTGGCGGAAATCGAACATATAGGGTTTACATATAAGAATCGTCCGAAATATATATTGGCCGATGCGGTCTGTCGAACCTATGCTTCCGTTCGTCCCGCCACCGTCCCCTCCCCCCAGGTGGCGGCGACCCTCGCCCCGCAGCGACGCTACCCCCGCGATACCCGGCCCCCTCCCCCTGGCCCGCTATCGACGCGTCGTCTAGCGGGGCGCTTTCTTTTCTGCTCCCCGGAAACGCGACTGACCAGCCCCTCAGAGGGTGCTGGCCAGGCGCGTGCCCTGGGCGATCGCGCGCTTCGCATCCAGTTCGGCCGCCACGTCGGCGCCGCCGATCACGTGCGCGCTGATGCCGGCGGCGAGCAGGGCGTCGGCGAGTTCGCGCAGCGGCTCCTGGCCGGCGCAGACCACGACGTGGTCGACCGGCAGCAGCTGCGGCTTGCCGCCGACGGTGATGTGCAGGCCGGCCTCGTCGAGGCGGTCGTAGCTGACGCCGCCCAGCATCGCCACCTGCTTGTTCTTCAGCGTGGCGCGGTGCACCCAGCCGGTGGTCTTGTTGAGGCGCGCGCCGGGGCGGCCTTCGGAGCGCTGCATCAGCCAGATCTGCCGCGCGGGTTTTTCCGGCGCCGCGGCCAGCAGTCCACCGCGCGCGTCGAGCCGCATGTCCACGCCCCATTCGCGCGTCCAGCGCAGCACGTCGGTGGTCGGGGAGGGCGCATGCTCGGCCAGGAATTCCGCCACGTCGAAGCCGATGCCGCCGGCGCCGATGATGGCCACGCGCTGGCCGACGGGACGGTTGTGCGCGAGCACGTCCAGATAGCTCAGCACGCGCGCATCGTCACTGCCGGGGAAGGCCACCTTGCGCGGCGCGATGCCGGTGGCGATCACCACCTCGTCATAGCCGCGCAGCGCCTCGACGTCTGCCCTGGTGCGCAGGCGCAGGCTCACGCCGAGATCCGCCAGCCGATGGCGGAAATAGCGCAGCGTCTCGTGGAATTCCTCCTTGCCGGGAATCCGCTTCGCATAGTTGAACTGGCCGCCGATTTCCTCGGCCCGGTCGATCAGGGTCACTTCGTGGCCGCGCTCCGCCAGCGTGCTGGCGCAGGCCATGCCGGCGGGGCCCGCGCCGACCACGGCGATGCGCTTGCGCTGCGCGGCCGCGGTGATGGGCAACTCGGTCTCATGGCAGGCGCGCGGATTCACCAGGCAGCTGGCGCGCTTGTTCTGGAACACGTGGTCGAGGCAGGCCTGGTTGCAGGCGATGCAGGTGTTGATGCGGTCGGCGCGCCCGGTGGCGGCCTTCTTCGCCCACTCCGGATCGGCCAGCAGCGGCCGCGCCATCGACACCATGTCGGCATCGCCCCCGGCCAGGATGCGCTCGGCCACGTCGGGCATGTTGATGCGGTTGGTGGTGATCAGCGGAATGCCGACCTCGCCCTTGAGCTTGCGCGTCACCCACGCAAAGCCGGCGCGCGGCACGCTGGTGACGATGGTCGGGATGCGCGCCTCGTGCCAGCCGATGCCGGTGTTGATGATGCTGGCGCCGGCGGCTTCGACGGCCTTGGCCAGGGTGACGATCTCGCCCCAGTCCTGGCCCTGCTCGACCAGGTCCAGCATCGACAGGCGGTAGATGATGATGAAATCGCGGCCCACCGCTTCGCGCATGCGGCGCATGATCTCCACCGGAAAACGCATGCGCCCGGCCGCGCTGCCGCCCCAGCCGTCGCTGCGGCGGTTGGTGCGCTCGGCCAGGAACTGATTGATCAGGTAACCCTCCGAACCCATCACCTCGACGCCGTCGTAGCCGGCCTCGCGCGCCAGCTTCGCGCAGCGCACGAAGTCGGCGATGGTGCGCTCGACGCCGCGCGAAGAGAGGCCGCGCGGCGTGAACGGGGTGATCGGGGATTTGAGCCTGGAAGGCGCCACCGACAGCGGGTGATAGCCGTAGCGGCCGGCATGCAGGATCTGCATGCACAGCTTGCCGCCTTCCGCCTGCACCGCCCGCGTCAGCTTGCGGTGCCGCGCCACGTGCCAGGGCATGGACAGGCGTCCGCCGAAGGGTTTCAGCCAGCCTTCGATGCTGGGCGCGATGCCGCCGGTGACCATCAGCCCCACGCCGCCGCGGGCGCGCTCGGCGAAATACGCGGCGAGCTTGTCGTAGTCGGCGGCCTTGTCCTCCAGGCCCGTATGCATCGAGCCCATCAGGATGCGGTTGGGCAGGGTGGTGTGGCCCAGGTCGAGCGGTGCGAAGAGGTGGGGGTAGTCCATACGGCCCGGTCGGTTCAAACGGTCGTATGAATGTGCCCGCTGGGCGGGCTCAAAAGCAAGGCTCAGGCGAGCAGCTGGCGTACCAGGGCGATGTAGCGGCGCATGGCGTCTTCGCGGGAACTGCCGCGCAGCTTGGCCCAGGCCTCGTACTTGGCGGTGCCGACGAAGTCGAAGAAGCCGGGCACGGTGCCGTGCACGTCGCCCTCCGAACCCTGCTTGTAGAGGGCGTAGAGCTTGAGCAGGGTGTCGTTGTCCGGGCGCTCGCCCAGCCCCTGGACGTCCTCGGCGGCTTGCTGGAACTCGCTTTGAAGATCGTCGCTCATGGATGGGCTTGGGCACGCGGCAGGACGGAGGCGGCCGGCTAGATAGCATGCGCTCCGGGTGGGGTCAACGCGTTAACATAGTGGTTTGCCCGCCGCCGGAGCCCCCATGAGTCCCTCGACCCCCGTTCCCGTGCTGACCATCGACGGGCCCTCGGGATCCGGGAAAGGCACCATCAGCCGGTTGGTGGCCGAGCACCTGGGCTGGCGCCTGCTCGATTCCGGCGCGCTCTACCGCGCGGTCGGCTACGCCGCCGGCATGGAAGGGCTGGACCTGTCCGACGCCGAGGCTGTGACCCGCTGCGCCCAGCACGTGAAGATCCGCTTCCAGGCCGCCCCGGACGGCGGCGACACCCACGTGCTGGTCAACGGCCACGACGCCACCGACGAACTGCGCACCGAGACCGCCGGCGCGGCGGCCTCGGCCATCGCCTCGATCCCCTCGGTGCGGGCTGCCCTGGTCGACCTGCAGCTGGGCTTCCGCAAGGCGCCGGGCCTGGTCGCCGACGGGCGCGACATGGGCACCGTGATCTTCCCGGACGCCCCCTACAAGGTGTTCCTGACCGCCAGCGCCGCCGAACGGGCGAAAAGGCGCTATAAACAGTTGAAAGCAAAGGGTCTCAGCGTTACACTCTCCGGCCTTCAGCGAGAGATTGAAGCGCGCGATGCCAGGGATGCCTCCCGGACCGTCGCGCCGCTCAAGCCCGCCGACGATGCGGTCCTGGTGGATACCACCGGCATGGGCATCGACGACGTCGTCGCGAAAGTACTTGCCGTCCTGCAGCCCTAGGGCTGCGCGAAGGCATCAAGGCGCCCCGCCTCGAGCGGGGTTTTGGTCAACGGTGCCGAAGGGGATCCTCCTCTGTAGACACCCACAACCGGTGGGCCGATCCACATTGCGCAAACTTTCCCATGCGCGCGGTGGAGCAGGCCTTTTCTCATTTCTGGAATCAACATGACTGAAAGTTTTGCCGAGCTGTTTGAACAGAGCCAACAGGCCATCTCCAAGCTGAAGCCGGGCGCGATCGTCAGCGGCATCGTTGTGGAAATCCGCAACGACGTCGTGGTCATCAACGCCGGCCTCAAGAGCGAAGGCATCGTCCCGATCGAGCAGTTCAAGGACGAGAGCGGCACGCTCGAGGTGCAGGTGGGCGACGAAGTGAAGGTCGCTCTCGACGCGCTGGAAGACGGCTTCGGCGAGACCAAGCTCTCCCGCGAGAAGGCCAAGCGTTCCATGGTGTGGGACGACCTGGAAGCCGCCTTCGAGAAGGAAGAGACCATCACCGGCAAGATCTCCGGCAAGGTCAAGGGCGGTTTCACCGTCGACATCAAGGACGTCCGCGCGTTCCTGCCGGGTTCCCTGGTCGACGTGCGCCCGGTCCGCGACCCGGTGTACCTCGAGGGCAAGGACCTCGAGTTCAAGATCATCAAGCTGGACCGCAAGCGCAACAACGTGGTCGTCAGCCGCCGCGCCGTCGTCGAGACCGAGTTCTCCGAGGAGCGCGAGAAGCTGCTTGAGCGTCTGACCGAAGGCGCGGTGGTGAAGGGCACGGTCAAGAACCTCACCGACTACGGCGCGTTCGTGGACCTGGGCGGTATCGACGGCCTGCTGCACATCACCGACATGGCGTGGAAGCGCGTGCGCCACCCGTCCGAAGTCGTCAACGTCGGCGACGAGCTGGACGTGCGCGTGCTGAAGTACGACCGCGAGCGCAACCGCGTGTCGCTGGGCCTGAAGCAGCTGGGCGACGACCCGTGGGTCGCCATCGCCCGCCGCTACCCGGTCGGCAGCCGCCTGTTCGGCAAGGTCTCCAACGTCACCGATTACGGCTGCTTCGTCGAGATCGAGCCGGGCGTGGAAGGCCTGGTCCACGTGTCCGAGATGGACTGGACCAACAAGAACGTCAACCCGGCCAAGGTGGTGCAGGTCGGCGACGAGACCGAAGTGATGGTGCTGGACGTGGATGAAGAGCGTCGCCGCATCTCGCTGGGTATCAAGCAGACCCGCTCGAACCCGTGGGAAGCCTTCGCCGCCATGCACAAGAAGGGCGACAAGGTGTCGGGCCAGATCAAGTCGATCACCGACTTCGGCATCTTCATCGGCCTGGACGGCGGCATCGACGGCCTGGTCCACCTGTCCGACATCTCCTGGCAGGGCACCGGCGAAGACCTCGTGCGCAACTTCAAGAAGGGCGACGAGATCGAGGCCGTGGTGCTGGCGGTGGATCCGGAGCGCGAGCGCATCTCCCTCGGCATCAAGCAGATGGAGCAGGACCCGTTCGGCCAGTTCATGGCGACCAACCCGCGCGGCACCATCGTCAACGGCACCGTGAAGGAAGTCGACGCGAAGGGTGCGGTGATCGACCTGGGCGAGGGCGTGGAGGGTTACATCCGCGCCAACGACATCGCCAAGGAGCGCATCGACGACGCCACCCAGCACCTGAAGGTGGGCGACAAGGTCGAAGCCAAGTTCACCGGCATGGACCGCAAGGGTCGCCAGCTGCAGCTCTCCATCCGCGCCAAGGATGAAGAAGACCTGCAGGACGCGATGCAGGAGTACTCGTCGGCTTCCGGCGGTACCACCAAGCTCGGCGCCCTGCTGAAAGAGCAGCTGAACAAGGCCGACTAAGCAACACACGCAAGACACGGGGCGGCGCTCGCCGCCCCGTGGTTCCATCGTCACGGACATTGGGGACCCATGACCAAATCCGAATTGATCGAAGCGCTGGCACGGCGCCAGACCCATCTGGCCTTCAGCGACGTCGAACTGGCCGTCAAGAGCGTCATCGAGCAGATGAGCAACGCGCTTTCCCACGGCGAACGCATCGAAGTCCGCGGTTTCGGCAGCTTCGCGCTGCACTACCGTCCGCCGCGCATGGGCCGCAATCCCAAGACCGGCGAAGCGGTGGCCCTGCCGGGCAAGCACGTGCCGCATTTCAAGCCGGGCAAGGAATTGCGCGAACGCGTCAACCAGGCCCTGGCCGAAGCGGAAGCGGCTTCCGCGGCCTGAAGGCTTCAGGCCAGGCAAGTGATGGAGGCAGGCGGCGTCGAGCCGGTCCTGCCTTCTTTTTTGTCTGTGCGTCGTGAATGCGAAAACCTGCGCACACCGCATGAACACTGGCCTCGCGGACGCCTGTGCCGGTAGGCATCAATCGGTTAAAGTCCCGGGCATGCGATTGATCGTCACGCTCGTTCTCCTGCTCTTCATCGCCGCCGGCGTGGCGCTGGGCGCGCTCAACGCCGACCTTGTCGGCTACGACCTCGGCTTCGCACGCTTCCAGCTGCCCAAGGGCGCGGCCCTGCTCGCCGCGATGGCCGTGGGCTGGCTGCTGGGCGGGCTGACGGCATGGCTGGGCACCAGCGCGCGGCATCGCCGCCAGCGCCGGCAGAGCGCCCGCGGCACGGATTCCAAGCTCCCCGCCGACGCATGATCGCCCTCTATGTGCTGGCCCTGCTGATCCCGGTCGCCTTCATCAGTGGCTGGTGGACCGCCCGGAGCGCCGGAGCGAAACGCTCGGGCGCGCAGGTCAGCGAGCTTTCCTCCGACTACTTCCGCGGCCTGAACTACCTGCTCAACGAAGAGCAGGACAAGGCCATCGAAGTGTTCCTGCGCCTGGCGGAATACAACCGCGACACGGTGGAAACGCATCTCGCCCTGGGCAACCTGTTCCGCCGCCGCGGCGAAGTGGATCGCGCGATCCGCCTGCACCAGCATCTGGTCTCGCGTCCGGGCCTGTCCGATGCGATGAAGACCGTCGCGCTGCTGGAACTGGGCGAGGACTACATGCGCGCCGGCCTGCTCGACCGCGCCGAAACGCTGTTCTCCGACCTGGTGGCGATGGATGCGCACGCGCCGTCCGCGCTGCGCCACCTCATCGCGATCTACCAGCACGAGCGCGACTGGCACAAGGCGATCGAACACGCGCGCCGCCTCGAAGCCATGACCGGCGAAGACGAGGCCGGCATGATCGCCCAGTTCTATTGCGAACTGGCCGAGCAGGCCCGCCAGCACGGCGCGCGCCAGGACGCCCGCGAATACCTGCGCCAGGCCTTCGCCTGCCAGCACGACAGCGTGCGCGCCTTCATGCTCACCGGCCGCCTGCATGCGGAAGAGGGCGAGCACGGCAAGGCCATCGAGGCCTACGAGGCGGCGGTGGAAGCGGATATCGCCTTCGTGCCGGAAATCCTGCCGCCGCTGCTCAACAGCTACGCGCGCTCGCAGCAGATGGAACGCGCCGAGCGTTTCCTGCGCGACATCCTGGAGCGCTACCACGGCATCTCGCCGGTGCTCGCGCTCACCCGCCTGTACCAGCAGCGCGACGGCGAGCGCACGGCGATCGACTTCCTCACCTCGCAGCTGCGCCAGCGCCCTTCGGTGCGCGGCCTGATGGCGCTGATCGACGCCACCATGGACAAGGTCGAAGGCGAGGCGCGCGAGAACTTCCTGATCCTGCGCGACCTCACCAAGAAGCTGCTGGAAGGCCAGGCCATGTACCGCTGCAGCCGCTGCGGCTTCGGCGCCAAGGCCCACCACTGGCAATGCCCCAGCTGCAAGAGCTGGAGCACGATCCGGCCGATCCACGGCGTCGCCAACGAGTGAGGCCGCGATGATGACGCCCCTCGTGCTGGCCTCAGGAATGGTGCTGGCCTCGCTCATCCTTGCCTTGCTGATCGTGCTCGCCGCGATCGCCTATGCGCGCTGGCGCGGCATGCTCGACCACCCCGGCCAGCGCCGCTCGCATTCCATTCCCACCCCGCGCGGCGGCGGCATCGGCATGGTCGCCGCCGTGCTGGCGACCTCGCCGTGGGCGCTGCTGCTGTTCGCGCCGGCGTGGCCGTGGCAGGTGGCGCTGGCCTTTGCGCTGGGCACCGTGCTGGTGGCCGCGATCGGCTGGTGGGACGACCATCATTCGCTGCCCGTGCTGCCGCGCCTGGGCGTTCAGCTGGGCGCCAGCCTGCTGTTCGGCGGCGCGCTGATCGCGGGGGCGCCGGCCCTGGGCGAGGTGTCCTGGCTGTGGCTGCCGCTGCTGGTGCTGGGCGGGGCCTGGAGCATCAATCTGCACAACTTCATGGACGGCATCGACGGCATCCTGGCCCAGCAATGCCTGTTCGTGGCGGTGGGACTGGCCCTGCTGGCGGGCGGGGCGGGGCAGCCGGCCCTGGCCGTGTCCGCCGCCTGCCTGGCGGCCGCCGCGCTGGGCTTCTGGTGCTACAACCGGCCGCGGGCGGCCATCTTCATGGGCGACGTGGGCAGCGGCACCCTGGGTTTCCTGCTGTTTGCCTTCACCGCGCTGCTATGGCGGGTAGACCATCTGGTCTGGCCGGCCGTGATCCTGAGTTCATCCTTCGTAACGGACGCCAGCCTTACCCTGCTGAACCGTTTCCTGAAGGGACGGCGCTGGTACGCCCCGCATCGCGAGCACCTGTATCAATGGTTGGTTCGCAGCGGCTTTTCGCACGCCAGGGGGGATGCCTGTTATCTGGCCTGGAACGTACTGGTGGCGGCGCCGCTGGCGTGGCTGTCATGCTGCTGTCCGGGATGGGGATGGACCATAGGCGTCGTCACCTATTTGATCGCGGGCGCAGCTTGGGTGCTCGCCAAGCGCTACTGTCTGTGGCGTATCCAGCACAAGGCTAGTCATGTCGCTACGTAAATTCATCGCTGTCATCCATCCGCGTGCGGCCGTCGTGCTGCACGACCTGCTGATGGCGGCGCTGGCCTGGTGGATCGCCAAGTCGCTGCGCTACGCCCTGGTGGGCGGCGTGTCGGTGCACTTCCACCTGCTGGAATTCCCGCTGGTGCTGGCGGTGCAGGGCCTAGTACTGAACTGGACCGGCCTATACCGCGGCCTGTGGCGCTTCGCCAGCCTGCCGGACCTGTGGAACATCCTGCGCGCCACGGTCATCGGCTCGCTCGCCATCGGCCTGATCCTGTTCCTCTACAACCGCCTGGAAGACGTGCCGCGCTCGGTGCTGCTGGTCTATCCGGTAGTGCTGTCCATGCTGCTCGGCGGCCCGCGCCTGGCCTACCGCTTCTGGAAGGACAGCCGCATTGACATGTTCCAGTCGCAGCCGGTGCAGCGCGTGCTGATCGTCGGCGCCGACCGCGCCGGCGAGGCGCTGGCGCGCGACCTGCACCGCGACAGCCGCTACGCCGTGGTCGGCTTCGTCGACGACCACGACAGCCTGCGCGGCGCCAGCATCAACGGCCGCCCGGTGCTGGGCCGGGTGGAGCTGCTGCCGGAGCTGGCGCGCGAAGTGGCCGCGCAGATGCTGCTGATCGCCATGCCCGGTGCCTCCACCGAGGAAATGCGCCGCGTGGTCGAGCTGTGCGACCAGACCGGCCTGCCGTACCGCACCGTGCCCAAGCTGGAGGACGTGGTCGCCGGCCGCGCCCAGTTCAACGAGATCAAGGAAGTCGCCATCGAGGACCTGCTCGGCCGCGACGCGGTGGAGCTGGACTGGACGGCCATCCGCGAAACCCTCACCGGCAAGCGCGTGCTGGTCACCGGCGGCGGCGGCTCGATCGGTTCGGAACTGTGCCGGCAGGTGGCGCGCCTGGGCGCGCAGTCGCTGTGCGTGGTGGACAACGGCGAGTTCAACCTCTACCAGATCGCGCAGGAACTGCGCCAGGAATTCCCCGAGCTGCTGTTCGACCCGATCCTGGCCGATTGCGGCGACCCCGCCGCCATGACGCGCCTGTTCGTCGAATACAAGCCGCAGGTGGTGTTCCACGCCGCCGCCTACAAGCACGTGCCGCTGCTGCAGGGCCAGTTGCGCTCGGCCTTCCGCAACAACGTGCTGGCCTCGCGCAACATGGCCGACCTGGCCGACCGCCACCACGTCGAATGCTTCGTGCTGATCTCCACCGACAAGGCGGTCAACCCCACCAGCGTGATGGGCGCCTGCAAGCGCATCGCCGAGATCTGGTGCCAGAACCTCGATGCCCGCTCCACCACGCGCTACATCACCGTGCGCTTCGGCAACGTGCTCGATTCGGCCGGCTCGGTGGTGCCGCTGTTCCGCAAGCAGATCCGCGCGGGCGGCCCGGTCACCATCACGCACCCGGAGATCTCGCGCTATTTCATGACCATCCCGGAGGCCTGCCAGCTGATCCTGCAGGCGGCCAGCCTGGGCAAGGGCGGCGAGATCTTCGCGCTGGACATGGGCGAGCCGGTGAAGATCCGCGACCTCGCCGAGCAGATGATCCGCCTGGCCGGCAAGAAGCCGGGCACCGAGATTCCCATCGTGTTCACCGGTTTGCGCTCCGGCGAGAAGCTGTTCGAGGAACTGTTCCATCCGCTGGAAAACTACACGGCGACCGCGCACGCCAAGATCTTCCTGGCGCAGTACCGCCAGGTCAGCTGGGACCTGCTGCAGGCCCAGCTGGTGAAGGCGTCCGAAGCCACGGTCGCCTACGATGAGGAAACCCTCAGGCGCTGCGTGTCCAGCCTGCTGCCCTCGTTCCGCTGGAGCGATGTGGCGCAGCCGGACAACGTGGTGTCGATCCGTCGCAACGAATCAGGAGAGAAGTGAGTGAGCAAGCCTTTGCGCAAGGTGGTGTTTCCCGTAGCGGGCCTGGGCACGCGTTTCCTGCCGGCCACCAAGGTGGTCGCCAAGGAAATGCTGCCGGTGCTGGACAGGCCGCTGATCCAGTACGCGGTGGATGAAGCCGTCGATGCCGGCGCCGACACCCTGGTGTTCGTCACCAACCGCTACAAGCACGCCATCGCCGACTACTTCGACAAGGCCTATGAGCTGGAAGCGAAGCTGCAGGAAAAGGGCAAGGACGAACTGCTGGCCCTGGTGCAGGGCACCCTGCCGCGCAACGTGCGCGCCATCTTCGTCACCCAGCCCGAGGCGCTGGGCCTGGGCCACGCCGTGCTGTGCGCCAAGCCCGTGGTCGGCGACGAGCCGTTCGGCGTGATCCTCCCGGACGACCTGATCTGGAACAAGGGCAAGGGCGCGCTGGGCCAGATGGCCGAGCTGGCGCAGAGCCAGGGCGCCGGCGGCGTGATCGCGGTGGAGGAAGTGCCGCAGAACGACACCGACAAGTACGGCATCGTCGACGCCACGCCGATCGATCCGCGCAGCGCGCAGATCCGCCACATGGTGGAAAAGCCCAAGCCGTCCGAGGCGCCGTCCAACCTCGCCGTGGTCGGCCGCTACGTGCTGCCGGGCCGCATCTTCGAGCTGCTGGAAAAGACCACGCCGGGCGCCGGCGGCGAGATCCAGCTGACCGACGCGATCGACGCCCTGCTCAAGGAACAGGGCAAGGTGCTGGCCTACCGCTTCGAAGGCACCCGCTTCGACTGCGGCAACAAGGCCGGCCTGGTGCGCGCGACCATGCACATGGCGCTGCAGGATCCGAAGCTGGCGCCGGTGGTGCGCGAGCTGCTCGCCGGCCTGTAAAGAGCAGCCTCCCAGCCCACGACGACCTACCCCCTCTCCCCTCCGGGGAGAGGGTTGGGGTGAGGGGGCGGCCGGAGCGGTGAGCTGAGGGTCGAGAAAGCCTGAAAGCTTTTCTCCGCTCCATAGAAACACTGTCGCTAGAGTGGCCCCTCATCTGCCTGCCGGCATCTTCTCCCCGGAGGGGAGAAGAACTCTGATTTGTAGGCGCGCAATACTCTTCGCCGCCCAAATCTCAACGCGCCCATGCCACAATCCCATCAGCATTCCGCCAGGAATCGCAGGCAGGATGCGTCAAGGGGAAAGACCTGATCACGACGCTGTTCCACTCGCTGGAGCGGCTTTGTCGCATGCGGGTTCCGGCCCAGAGTCGGCCTAGCGCCGTCTTGCGTCTTCATCGGATGAATTGCCAGGAAGCATTATGGATTTGCTGCGGTTTCTGCTCTCGTTGCCCCTGCGCCTGCTGCGCGGCCTGCTCTATGTGATCGCGCTGCTGCTGCGGCCGCTGATCGGCAACGTGTCCTGGTCCGCGCCGGGCTGGGTGCCCGCCACGGGCGCCTTCGTCAGGCGCAAGCCGCTGCAGTCGGCCGGGTTGCTGGTCGGCGTGGTGGCGCTGGCGGTGGGCGGCTGGTTCGGCTGGGAGTGGTACAAGAACCGCCCCAAGCCGGTCGAACCCACCCGCATCACCTTCGAGGTGAGCAAGCCGGGCATCACCAACTACACCGCGCAGACCATCAGCTACGACCCGCTCACCGTGCGCTTCTCGCGTTCGGCCGCGCCGCTGGAAGGCGTCGGCAAGCCGGTCACCGCGGGCGTGGTGATGGACCCGGTGATGAAGGGGCAGTGGACCTGGGAGGACGACCGCACCCTGCGCTTCGCCCCCAGCGAGGACTGGCCGGTCGGCAAGCACTTCGAAGTGCGCTTCGACATCCCCCGGATGTTCGCGCCGCACGTGCTGATGGCCGACGACCATTTCAGCTTCGACACCGAACCCTTCGTGGTGAAGTTCGGCCGCGGCGAATTCTTCCAGGACCCGCAGGACGCCACCGCCAAGAAGACCATCCAGCCGGTGAGCTTCAACTATCCGGTGGACACCGCGCAGTTCGAGAAGCGCATCGCGCTCACGCTCAGCCAGAAGGGCAGCGCCGACAGCGATCTCAAGTTCACCGTCGTGTACGACCCGTACAAGCTGCAGGCCTGGATCCATTCCCAGCCGCTGGCCCTGCCGCGCGACGACGGCGCGGTGAAGTACGCGCTCGACAAGGGCGTGCGCAGCCTGCGCGGCGGCGACGCCTACAAGGAAAAACTCGATACCGCGGTGAAGGTGCCGGGCCTGTACAGCCTCACCATCGACGACATCTCGCCCACCCTGGTCGACAACGACAAGTACGAGCCCGAGCAGGTGCTGGTAATGGGCCTCGGCGGCACGGTGCGCGACAGCGAGCTGGCCGGCCTGACCAAGGCCTGGATCCTGCCGAACCGCAATCCGAAGGTGGACCAGTCCGACGACGACTCGCCGTACCCGTGGGACGTTTCCCAGGTCAGCGAAGACCTGCTGCGCAAGTCGCAGCCGCTCAAGCTGGAACTGGTGCCGACCGAGAACGAATACGAAGCCGGCCAGAGCTTCAAGTTCCACGCCGAACCCGGCCAGCGCATCTACGTGCGCGTGGAAAAGGGCCTGAAGTCGTTCGGCGGCTACATCCTGGGCCAGCCCAGGGTGCAGGCGCTGACCGTGCCGGACTACCCCAAGCTGCTGCGCTTCATGGCCGACGGCTCGCTGCTGTCGCTCAGCGGCAGCAAGCGCATCTCGGTGGTGTCGCGCAATCTGCCCGGCATGCGGGTGGAAGTGGGCCGCGTGCTGCCGGACCAGCTGCAGCACCTGGTCAGCCTCAACGAAGGCAACTACGCGCATCCGTCGCTCAACTACGCGTTCAGCGAAGACCACATCGTCGACCGCTTCGAGCAGAAGCGCAGCTTCCCCAAGGGCGACCCGGGCAAGGCGCATTACGAGGGCGTGGATCTCGCGCAGTACCTGAAGGACGGCAAGCGCGGCGTGTTCCTGCTGCATCTGTCCGCCTACGACGCGGCCGCCGAGAAGAAGCGCGCCGATGCCGCCAAGGCGGCGGAGCAGGGGCCGGAAGCCGCGCCGCGCACCGCCGCGGCCGCGGATGAAGGCGCCGACGCGGAAGGCGAAGGCGAGGCCGAGGGCGACGCCGCCGAAGCCGACACCAGCACGCCCGACCCGGCCGACACCCGCCTGGTGGTGGTCACCGACCTGGGCATGCTGGTCAAGCGCGCCGTCGACGGCAGCCAGGACGTGTTCGTGCAGTCCATCCACGACGGCCAGCCGGTGGCCGGCGCCACCGTGTCGGTGCTGGCGGTGAACGGGCAGACCCTGTTCAGCGAAAGCACCGGCGCCGACGGCGTGGTGCATTTCCCCACGCTCAAGGGCCTGGAGCGCGAGAAGCGCCCGGTGCTGTACCTGGTGAAGAAGGGCGAGGATCTCTCCTTCCTGCCGATCGGCAGCTACGACCGCCAGCTCGACTATTCGCGCTTCGACATCGGCGGCGAGCGCAACGCCACCAACCAGGGCCAGCTGTCCAGCTACCTGTTCTCCGACCGCGGCATCTACCGCCCGGGCGACACCTTCCATATCGGCCTGATCGTGCGCGCCGCCAGCTGGACGCGCAGCGTGGCCGGCGTGCCGCTGCAGGCGGAGATCGTCGACCCGCGCGGCGTGACCGTGAAGCAGCTGCCGATGAGCATGGACGCCAGCGGCTTCGGCGAACTCTCCTACGCACCGGCGGAAACCGCGCCCACCGGCACCTGGACGGTGAACCTGTACATCGTCAAGGACGGCAAGGCCGGCGCGCAGATCGGCAGCACCACCGTGCAGGTGAAGGAATTCCTGCCCGACCGCATGAAGGTCGAGGCCAGGCTGTCGCAGCAGGTGCCGGAAGGCTGGGTCAAGCCGGACCAGCTCAAGGGCCTGGTCGACGTGCAGAACCTGTTCGGCACGCCGGCGGAAAACCGCCGCGTCGAGGCCTCGCTCACCCTGCGTCCGGCCTGGCCGGCGTTCCGCAGCTGGCAGGACTACCACTTCTACGACGTGCGCCGCGCCAAGGAGGGCTACGAAGAAGCCCTGCAGGACGGCACCACCGACGACAAGGGCCATGCCGAATTCGCGCTGGACCTGAAGAAGTACGCCGACGCCACCTACCAGCTGTACTTCCTGGCCAAGGCCTATGAAGCCGAGGGCGGCCGCAACGTCGCCGCCGCCGCGCAGACCCTGGTCTCCAGCAACGACTGGCTGGTCGGCTACCGCGCCGCGGACAGCCTGGACTACGTCGGCCGCGGCTCGCCGCGCAGCGTGCACCTGGTGGCGATCGACAGCCACGCCAAGGCCACCGAGGTGAAGGACCTGCGCGCCGAGCTGATCGAGCGCCGCTATATCTCGGTGCTGACCAAGCAGGATTCGGGCGTCTACAAGTACCAGTCCAAGCTCAAGGAAATCGCCGTCAGCGAAAAGCCGCTGACCCTGACGGCCGCCGGCATGGACTACGCGCTGCCCACCGACAAGCCGGGCAACTACGCCCTGGTGATCCTGCGCGGCAGCGACCGCGTCGAGGTCAACCGGGTGGACTTCTCGGTGGCCGGCGACGCCAACGTGTCGCGCTCGCTGGACCGCAACGCCGAACTGCAGCTCAGCCTGAGCAAGCCGGACTACGCGCCGGGCGAAGCCGTCGAGATCGCCGTGCGTGCGCCTTACGCGGGCAGCGGCCTGATCACCATCGAGCGCGACAAGGTCTACGCGCACGCCTGGTTCCATGCCGACACCACCAGCTCGGTGCAGCACATCACCGTGCCGGCGGACTTCGAAGGCAACGGCTACATCAACGTGCAGTACATCCGCGATCCGTCCTCGGACGAGATCTTCATGAGTCCGTTGAGCTATGGCGTGGTGCCGTTCTCGGTCAACCTCGATGCGCGCCGCAACGCCATCAAGGTGGACGCGCCCGCGCTGGTGAAGCCGGGCGAGACAGTAACCTTCAAGCTCAGCGCGCCGCAGCCGACCAGGGCGGTGGTGTTCGCGGTGGACGAAGGCATCCTGCAGGTGGCCCGCTACAAGCTGGGCGATCCGCTGAAGTTCTTCTTCCGCAAGCGCATGCTGGAAGTGGGCACCTCGCAGATCCTCGACCTGATCCTGCCGGACTTCGAGAAGCTGATGGCCATGGCTGCCCCCGGCGGCGATGCGGATGCGGCGATCGGCCGCCAGCTGAATCCCTTCAAGCGCAAGCGCGACAAGCCGGTGGCGTTCTGGTCCGGCATCGTCGACGTGGACGGCGAGAAGGAACTGACCTACCAGGTGCCGGACTACTTCAACGGCAAGCTGCGCGTGATGGCGGTCAGCGTGTCGCCGGATCGCGTCGGTACCTTCGAAGGCGCCACCACCGTGCGCGGCGATTTCGTGCTGTCGCCGAACGTGCCCACCACCCTGGCCCCGGGCGACGAGGCCGAAGTGAGCGTGGGCGTGGCCAACAACCTCACGGGCCTGGGCGGCAAGCCGGTGCCGGTGGCGGTCACGCTGAAGACCGGCCCGCAGCTGCAGGTGCTGGGCGAGGCCACGCAATCCTTGAGCCTGGGCGAGATGCGCGAAGGCGTGGCGCTGTTCCGCGTGAAGGCCACCGACAAGCTCGGCTCGGGCAATCTCAGCTTCAGCGCGGGCTATGGCGGCAAGTCGGCCAGGCAGAGCGTGGACCTTTCCGTGCGCCCGGCTTCGGCCTACCGCACCCAGGTCGACGTGGGCCGCGTCGATGCCGGCGCCAAGGCCGACCTGCCGGACCTGCGCAAGCTCTACGACGAATACGCCGCGCGCGATTCCGCCATCTCGCCGCTGCCGGTGGTGCTGGCGCAGGGCCTCACCAGCTATCTGGTGAACTACCAGAACTACTGCAGCGAGCAGATCATCAGCTCGGCCATGCCGCGCCTGGTGCTGCCGAAGTGGCCGGTGGTGCCGGTGTTCGCGCATGCGCTGCAGCCGGCCTTCGAAGCCAAGAAGCTCAGCAACGAGGAAGCGCTGTCCAACTTCCTCGACGTGCTGCATTCGCGCCAGAACGGGCAGGGCGGCTTCGGCCTGTGGGCGGCCACGCCCGACGCCGAGCCGTTCGTGTCGGCCTATGCGATGAACTTCCTGATCGAAGCGCGCGACCGCGGCGTGAGCGTGCCGGCGGACATGTTCAATGCCGGCAACACCTACCTGCGCCAGCTCGCCGGCGACAACGGCATGGACTCGCTGGACAAGCTGCGCCAGCGCGCCTACGCCGTGTACCTGCTGACCCGCCAGGGCAATGTCACCACCAACGACCTGGCGGCCGTGCAGAAGCGCCTGCAGGATGCGTACCCGGACCAGTGGAAGAACGACCTGGCCGCGGCCTGGCTGGCCGCTTCGTACCAGCTGCTGAAGCAGGACAAGCAGGCCGCGCAGCTGATCGCCGGCCCGCAGAAGCTGCTGGAGCGCAGCGACCGCGACAAGCGCTACGTCTACGGCTACTACTACGACGCGCTGATCCGCGATTCCAGCGTGCTCTACGTCCTGGGCAAGCACTTCCCCGAGCGGGCGAAGAACCTGTCGCCGCGCGTGTGGGAGAACATCGGCTACGCGCTGTCGCACCGCTGGTACAACACGCTGTCCTCGTCGATGACCATCCTGGCGCTGGACGCCTACGCCAACGACGCGGCCGCCGACGTGGCCAAGCTCGGCATCGACGAAGTGCACGCCGACGGCAGCGTCAAGGCCATCGCCACCTTGCAGGGCAACCTGGTGCAAGCCGGCAGCTGGAGCGCCGCGGCGGCCCGCCTGCGCTACGTCAACGGCGGCGCGCTGCCGGCCTGGTACGTGGCCAGCCAGGGCGGCTACGACCGCGACGCGCCGGCCAAGGCGGTGAAGGACGGCATCGAGATCATCCGCGAATACACCGACACCAGCGGCAAGGCGCTGAGCGAGGTGAAGGTGGGCGAGGAGATCGACGTGCACGTGAAGATCCGCGCCACCCGCGACGAGGGCGTCTCCAACGTGGCCATCGTCGACCTGCTGCCCGGCGGCTTCGAGCCGGTGATCCAGCCGCCGCCGGAAGTGACCGACCACCAGGAGGACGGCAGCGAGCAGAACGATGCCGGCGGCGACAGCAAGGTCGAGGCCAGCGCCTGGCGCTCGCCGATCGGCCTGTCCAGTTCCACCTGGATGCCGGAATACGCCGACATCCGCGAGGACCGCGTGGTGATCTACGGCACCGCCACCCCGGACGTGCGCCAGTTCGTGTACCGCATCAAGGCCACCAACGCCGGCAAGTTCATCGTGCCGCCGGCGTACGGCGAGTCGATGTACGACCGCACGATCCAGGCGCGCTCGCCGGGTGGTACGACGTTGACGGTGAGCAAGCCGTAAGCGTGAAAAAAAGCCCTTCTCCCATCGGGAGAGGGGTTGGGGTGAGGGTATGGGCGGAGCGGGACGTTGCGCTCCGCCCGCACCCTCATCCGCCTGCCGGCACCTTCTCCCGGAGGGAGAAGGGTTCCAGCTTGGAGACTGAGGAAATAGCGAAGCTCCGCAGAGCTTCGATCGCAATGAAAGCTCTATTAGCCCATCCCGCCGTCAAAGCCCTCACCCGCTGGGTCCTCCGCTGGCAGAACTGGCTCGTCGGCGCCGCGCTGATCGCCGCCGTGCTGGCGGGCCTGCGCCTGTGGCCTCATCAGCGCCTGCGCACATGGCTGCCTTCCTCCACCGCCGTCTACGACGCCAAGGGCCGCCTGCTGCGCCTCACCCTGGCCAGCGACGACCGCTACCGCCTGTGGGTGCCGCTGAAGGACATCTCGCCGCAGCTGGTGCAGGGCGTGCTGCTGCACGAGGACCGCTGGTACCGCTGGCATGCCGGCTTCAATCCCTATGGCCTGGCGCGCGGCGCCTGGGTCACCTATGTGCGCCACGGCAATCCGCAGGGCGGCTCCACCGTGACCATGCAGCTGGCGCGCCTGCTGTGGCGGCTCAATACGCGCTCGCCGCTGGGCAAGCTGCGCCAGCTCGGGCGCGCGGTGCAGCTGGAGCTGTTCTATTCGAAGGACGAGATCCTCGAGGCCTATCTCAACTACGCGCCGTACGGGCGCAACGTGGAAGGCGTGGGCGCCGCCAGCCTGGCCTATTTCGACCAGCCGCCCGCCGCGCTCACCTTGCCTGAAGCGCTGACCCTGGCGGTGGTGCCGCAGGATCCGGCCCGCCGCCTGCGCGCCGGCGGCGAGGCAGCGGACGCCGCGCCGGACGTGATCAATCGCCACCTCGCCGACTCGCGCAACCGCCTCTACGCGCGCTGGCTGCAGCAGCACCCCGCCGACGCCGCGCTGAAGCCGCTGTTCGCGCTGCCGCTCAACCTGCGTTCGCTTTCGCGCCTGCCATTCGAGGCGCCGCATGCGGTGGAGCAGCTGCTCAATGCGCGGCGGCTGGAGGCCGGCAACACCGACAGCCGCGTCGCATCCACGCTGGACCTGGACCTGCAGCACGACCTGGAACGCCAGGTCGCGCGCTATATCGAACGCAACCAGTCGCGCGGCGTGCGCAATGCGGCGGCGATCCTGGTCGATACGCGCGACATGGCGATCAAGGCGATGATCGGCTCGGCCGGCTATGGCGACGCCGCCATCCACGGCCAGGTCAACGGCACCCAGGCCAAGCGCTCGCCGGGTTCGACGCTCAAGCCCTTCATCTACGCGCTGGGCTTCGACCAGGGCGTGCTGCATCCGCAGACCGTGCTGCGCGACGTGCCGACCTCGTTCGGCCCGTACACGCCGGAGAATTTCGACGGCCATTTTCTCGGGCCGGTCACCGCGACCGAAGCGCTGGTGCGCAGCCGCAACATCCCCGCGGTATGGGTGGCCTCGCAGCTGCACGGGCCGAGCTTCTATCAGTTCCTGCGCGAGGCCGGCATCGGCCGCCTGGCCA
This sequence comes from Dyella sp. SG609, assembly GCF_012275375.1. GTDB lineage: Bacteria > Pseudomonadota > Gammaproteobacteria > Xanthomonadales > Rhodanobacteraceae > Dyella_D > Dyella_D marensis. The sequence continues at coordinate 47,065 of NZ_JAAZQJ010000016.1, forward strand.
GCGAGAAGCACTACGGCCTGGCCCTGGTGCTGGGTGGCGGCGAAGTGACCATGCAGGAGCTGGCCGGCCTGTACGCCATGCTGGCCAACCGCGGCGAACTGAAGCCGCTGCGCCTGGCCGCGAACGATCCGCTGCCGAAGCAGGGCACGCGCCTGCTCAGCGAAGAAGCCAGCTTCATGGTGATGGACATGCTGCGGCAGAACCCGCGCCCCGACGAAACCACCGGCGCGCAGCCCTACCGCCTGCCGGTGTACTGGAAGACCGGCACCTCGTGGGGCTTCCGCGACGCCTGGACCGCCGGCAGCTTCGGCCCCTACGTGCTGGTGGTGTGGGTGGGCAATTTCGACGGCAGCAGCAATCCGGCCTTCGTCGGCGTGGAAGCGGCGGCGCCGCTGTTCTTCCAGATCGTCGACGCGCTGCGCGCCGAGCAGCCGGGCATGGCCGAGCCGATCCGCCGCATGCCGGCCAATCTCAAGCGCGTGTCGATCTGCCTGGCCAGCGGCGAGCTGCCTAATCAATGGTGCCCGCAGAAGGGCACCACCTGGTTCATTCCGGGCAAGTCGCCGATCCGGGTCAGCCAGGTGCATCGCCCGGTGGTGATCGACGACGCCACCGGCAAGCCGGCCTGTCCGCCCTACGACGGCAAGCGCACCCATCTGGAGGTGTACGAGTTCTGGCCGTCCGAACTGCAGCAGGTGTTTATCCAGGCCGGCATCCCGCGCCGCACGCCGCCGCGCAACGAGGCCTGCGTCAACGGCGGCGAGGCGGTGGGCGAGCCGCCGCGCATCACCTCGCCCTTGCGCGGCAGCATCTACGCGCTGCGGCTGAAGCGGAGCGACGAGAGCCGCATTGCCTTCAGCGCGAACGGCGACGCCGCCACGCGCACGCTGTACTGGTTCGTCAACGACGCCTATGTCGGCAGCAGCGCGCCGGGGCAGCCGCTGTTCTGGCAGCCGCCGGCGGCGGGCAACTACGACGTGCGCGTGGTGGACGACCGCGGCATGAGCGATACCCGGCCGCTGGGTGTGAGCCTGGTCGAATAACGGGTACCCAGATGAAGCAGGATCGAACGACCCTGCCAACGGTCACGCCGGAGCCCGCGCGGGGCTGCGCTATGCTCCCAGGCCTGTCCCGCGCAGCCTGCCTCCGAGCGCCACGATGAAGCAGCCACCGGCCCCTTCCTATTACCGCGCCACGGCGAACGCCTACGAGCCGTACGCCGCGCTGCGCGGCCGCGCGGAAGCCAAGGTGGCCATTATCGGCGGCGGCTTCGCCGGCCTGCATACGGCGCTGGCGCTGGCCGAGCGCGGCGTGCGCGACGTGCTGCTGCTGGAGCGCGAGCAGGTCGGCTTCGGCGCCTCCGGCCGCAATGGCGGCTTCGTCTTCGCCGGCTATTCGCTGGGCGAGCAGAGCCTGCTGGACCAGCTCGGCGAGGAGCGCGCACGCGCGCTGTTCGGGCTGACCACCGCGGCGGTGGAACGCATCCGCGCGCAAGTACTGCGCTATGGCATCGACTGCGGCCTGGTCGACGAAGGCGTGCTGTGGGCCAACTGGTTCCGCGACCCGGCCGTGCTGCGCGCGCGCCAGGCGCTGCTGGAAAAACACTACGGCGTGCAATGGGAATGGGTGCCGCAGCAGGCGCTGCGCGAACGCGTGCATACCGCGCGCTATTTCGACGGACTGTACGAGCGCAACGCCTTCCATCTGCATCCGCTCAACTTCGCCATCGGCCTGGCCGCGGCCGCCGCGGGGCAGGGCGTGCGCATCCATGAAAACACCGACGCCTGGCAGCTGCGCCGCGACGGCCTGCGCTGGCGCGTGGAAACCGACCAGGGCACGGTGCTGGCCGAGCACGTGGTGCTGGCCTGCGGCGGCTACCTGGCCGGCCTGCAGCGGCGCATCGACCGCGCCATCCTGCCGATCGCCACCTATGTGATGGCCACCGAGCCGCTGGGCGAGCGCCTGCGCGACTGCCTGGACACGCGCGCGGCGATCTACGACACGCGCTTCGCCTTCGACTACTACCGCCCGCTGCCGGACACGCGCCTGCTGTGGGGCGGGCGCATTTCCATCCGCAACCGCTCGCCGCAGGCGGTGCGCCGCCTGCTGATGCGCGACCTGCTGCGCGTGTTCCCGTCGCTGAAGGACGTGCGCGTCGACTTCGCCTGGTCCGGCCTGATGAGCTACGCGCGCCACCAGATGCCGCAGATCGGAGGCGGCGAGGAAGGCCTGTGGTGGGCGCAGGCCTTCGGCGGCCATGGCCTGGCGCCGACCTGCGCGGCGGGCGGGCTGCTGGCCGCGGCCATTGCCGAGCGGGATGGCGGCTGGAAGCAGTTCGCCGATTACGGCCTGGCCAGCGCGCATCGTCCCGCCGGCTATCTGGCGGCACAGGCGAGCTACTGGTGGCACCAGGGCCGCGATTGGTTCAAGACGAGACTGGAAGCATGACGAACGAACACAGCGCGGAAATCACCTGGGCCGACTTCGAGAAAGTGCTGCTGGTGGCCGGCACGGTCACGCGGGTGGAAGCGTTTCCCGAGGCGCGCAAGCCGGCCTGGAAAGTGTGGGTGGATTTCGGCCCCTACGGCGAGAAGAAGACCAGCGCGCAGATCGCCGCGCTATACCGCGCGGAAGATCTGGTCGGCCGGCAGGTCGTCGGCGTGATCAATTTTCCGGAGAAGCAGATCGGGCCGTTCCGCTCGCAGTTCCTGCTGACCGGATTTCCCACCGACGAGGGCGTGGTGCTGACGGCGATCGAACGGCCGGTGCCGAACGGCACGCGCCTCGCTTAGACCACGGCTCGCCCGCGGCCGGCCATATCCGCTCCATACAGGGCCGGCATGCTGCGGCACCTCCCACGATCAGGACGAACGATGAACCAGCCGCTCCGCCTTCTTCTCGCCGGCGCCGTCGCGCTGGCCTGCGCCCAGCTCCACGCCAGCGATGCCGACGACCGCGGCTGGACCACGCCGGAAAAGCCGTTCCGCATCTACGGCGATACCTGGTACGTCGGCACGCACGGCCTCAGCGCCATCCTGATCACCTCGCCGCAAGGCCACGTGCTGATCGACGGCACCCTGCCGGAGAACGCCAGGCTGGTGGAGCAGAACATCCGCGCGCTCGGCTTCCGCCTCGGCGACGTCAAGGCCATCCTCAACTCGCACGCGCATGCCGATCATGCCGGCGCGATCGCCGCGCTGGCCGCGGCCAGCGGTGCGCAGGTCTACGCCAGCCACTACGGCGCGGAAGAGCTGAAGGCCGGCGGCGATTACGCGGAAGATCCGCAGAACGGCGAGGCGCCGCATTTCCCCAAGGTGGCCAAGGTCAACGAAGTGCCCGACGGCGGCACGGTGAAGGTTGGCGACATCGTGGTGACCGCGCATTACACGCCGGGCCATACGCCGGGCGCGACCACCTGGACCTGGCGCTCCTGCGACAAGCAGCGCTGCCTGGACGTGGTCTATGCCGACAGCATCACCGCCTTCACCAACGGCGTGTACCGCTACAGCGATCCGGCGCATCCGGAGCGCGTCACGGGTTTCCGCAAGACCTTCGACATCGTCGGCGCGCTGCCCTGCGACGTGCTGGTCACCACGCATCCGGACATGAGCGATTTCCTCGAACGCGCCGCCGCGCATCGCGCGGGCAAGCAGCCGGACCCGCTGTTCGACCGCAACGCATGCAAGGCGCTGGCGCAGTCGTCGGTGGTGAAGTTCGAGGAGAAGCTGAAGGAAGAGCGGGCTGCCAAGAAGCCCTGAGGGCGCCTACCTCGTCATTCCGGCGCAGGCCGGAATCCAGTAGCGAGGTGCTGCATTCAATGCGTGCAGCTCCAAGATGCAGCTCTTGAATGCCCCCGCGGCAATCGGACGTTACAGTCACTGGATTCCGGCCTGCGCCGGAATGACGAGCTTGGGAGGATGAGGCGCGTGGGGCAGTGATGCATCAACCCCCGCGATCCAGCCACACCTCCAGCCCCTGCGCATTGAGCTCGATATCCATGCCCAGGATCCGCAGCAGCTCGTCGCGCGTTCCCTTCCAGCCATGCGCGGCCAGGCGCCCGGCGTAGAGATCGGTCAGCGCCCACTTCAGCTCCTCGTGGCGCTTGTCCTTCGGCTCGCCGCGCACCGCATGGCCCAGGCTCACCATCGCGTCGATCTGCTGGTGCAGCCCCTTGGCGAGGCGCTCGATATCGCCGACGGGGCCGAAGTGGGTGACGTACATGGCGTCCGGTTTCAGCGCGACCAGGCGGTCGATCGACTGGTGCAGCGCGTCGGGTTCGAACTGCACCGGCGTGCTGGTGGGGATCGCGTAGGGGCCGCGTTCCGTGTCGAACTCGCGATAGGACAGGCCGAAGGTATCGCCGGTGAAACAGGCCCGGCCCCGCTCGTCGTACACGCACAGATGATGCTTCGCATGGCCGGGCGTATCCAGGCAGCGCAGCGGACGTCCCTGCAGTTCCACCACGTGGCCTTCCGGCGCTTCCACCACGCGTTCGGCGGGAATCGGCCGCAGCCGTCCGTAGGTTTTCTCCATCACCGCTTCGCCGTACACGGCGCTGGCGCCGGCCCACAACTGCGTGGGATCGATCAGGTGCCGCGCACCGCGCGGATGCACCACCGCCCTGGCGTTCGGCAGCCGCGCCATCAGTTCGCCGGCGCCGCCGGCGTGGTCCAGGTGCACGTGGGTGAGGATCAGCCAGTCCACCTGTTCCGGCGTCAGGCCGGCCTGGTCCAGCGCTTCGAGCATGCGCGGCACGGCATGGTTGGTGCCGCAGTCGATAAAGGCGCCATGGCCTTGCTCGGCCACCAGGTAGGCGGCATCGAAGCGTGGACGCACGAAGCCGGTGTCGATGACGTGGATGCCGTGTGAGGGAGCCATATCCGCCTTCGCCGTGGGACACGCGCCGCAGCGTAGCAAACTGGAGCGCGCCCGCGCGCCGGCTCTTGTGCCGCACCGCGGCAAAGGCTAGACATGCACGGACCGCCGCTGGATCCGACGCCATGACCCCCGCTCTCATGACGCATTACCTGCTCCTGGTGCTCGACCTGCTCGGCACCTTCGTATTCGCCCTCAGCGGCGCGCTGACCGGCGTGCGCCGGCAGCTGGACCTGTTCGGCGTGCTGGTGCTGTCCTTCGCCGCGGGCAACGCCGGCGGCATCACCCGCGACCTGCTGATCGGCGCCACGCCGCCGGCGGCGATCGCGGACTGGCGCTACCTGGCGGTGTCGGTGCTGGCCGGCATCGTCACCTTCTACCGCTACGGGCTGATCGAACGGCTGAAGAATCCGGTGCAGATGTCCGACGCGGCGGGCCTGGCGCTGTTCGCCGTGGCCGGCGCGCAGAAGGCGCTGGCGCATGGGCTCAATCCCGCCATGGCCGCCTTGCTCGGCATGCTCACCGGCGTGGGCGGCGGCATCCTGCGCGACGTGCTGGTCACGCAGATTCCGACCGTGCTGCGCGCGGACCTGTACGCCGTGGCCGCGCTGGCCGGCGCCGCCATCGTGGTGGCCGGCGACCTGCTGCAGGTGCCGCCCACCGTGTCCACCCTGGCCGGTGCGGCGGTGTGCTTCGGCCTGCGCTTCATGGCGATCCGCCACGGCTGGCACCTGCCGCGCGCGGCGGGCGGGCAGGAGCCGCCCACCGGATAAGGCTCAGCTGGCGTCGTGGAAGATGATGCCCAGCGTATGGCGCCGCCCCGAGCGCAGCTCGCTCACACCGTGCCGCAGGTTCACCCGGTAGCTGCCGCGGCTGCCGCGCACGGGGCGGTGATGCACGGCGAAGATCACCGCATCGCCCTCGCTCAGGGGCACCACGTGCGGACGCGACTGCATGCGCGGGCGCTGCTCGGTCAGCACGAACTCGCCGCCGGTGAAATCGCGCCACGGTTCCGACAGCAGCACCGCCACCTGCAGCGGAAACACGTGCTCGCCGTAGAGGTCCTGGTGCAGGCAGTTGTAGTCGTCGGTGCCGTAGCGCAGCAGCAGCGGCGTGGGTCGCTGCTGGCCGGCGTGGTGGCAGCGTTCGAGGAACTCGGCGTACCGCTGCGGATAGCGCACGCCGATGCCCATGGTTTCGTTCCACTGGTTGGCCAGCGGCACCAGCCGCGGATACAGCGCCGCGCGCAATTCGCCGACGGGCGAGGGCAGGGGATAGCCGAAGTACTGGTATTCGCCACGGCCGAAGCCGTGGCGGGCCATCACCACCTTGCTGCGGAACAGCGCGGGGCGGTCGTACAGCGAGGCGATGCGGTCGCAGGCTTCCGGCGCGAGCAGGCCCGGGAGCATGGCGTGGCCTTGCGCGTCGAGCTGCTGCAGCACGAGCGGCCAGTCGAACGCGGCCAGGCGTGCCTCGACGTCATCGCCCAGCGCCGCTTCCAGCATCGCGCTCATGCCCGCGCCTCCCGCGCCAGCAGCGCGCGCTTGCGTTCCACGCCCCAGCGATAACCCGACAGCGCACCGTCGCCGCGGATCACCCGGTGGCAGGGCACCGCCATGGCCAGCGCATTGGCGCCGCAGGCCAGCGCCACGGCGCGCGAGGCGTCCGGCATGCCGATGCGCAGCGCGACTTCCTTGTAGCTGGCGGTGGCGCCGGCGGGGATCGCGCGCAGCGCTTCCCACACCTTGCGCTGGAACGGCGTGCCGCGCAGGTCGAGCGTGGCGTCGAAGGGCGCGTGCGGATGCTCGATCAAGGCAGCGGTTTGCACCAGCGTGCCGGCCAGCGCGCCGTCGTCGCGCGACAGATCGGCCTGCGGAAAGCGCTGGCGCAGATCCGCTTCCAGCGCCTTGGCGTGCTCGCCGAACAGGATCGCGCACACGCCGCGTTCGCTCGCCGCCACCAGCAGCAGGCCCAGCGGCGAACTGCCGATGCCGTAGCGCAGCGTTTCGCGCACGCGCTCCGGATGGCAGCGCGCGCAGGGACGGAAGCCGGCGCGCTCGGCCTCTTCGCGGCTGGCGTGGAAGGCGACGTTCTCGGGCCGCGCGGGGCGCGCCGCGCACGAAGGTTTGCAATACACGCCGGTGCTGCGCACCGAGTACCAGAACGAGCCGTCCGCGCTCCGGTCGCGGTTGCGCAGCTGGCTCCAGCGCGGATCGCGCAGGGTGGCGTCGATGTGGTCTTTCATGCGGGCGGCAGCGTTCATGGCGCGTCTCCTGGTTCGAGGGTGAAGCCAGCTTAGGTTTCGCGCGAGCTGCGGACACTCCGGTTCTTGCTGTGATCGTTGCCATGAAAAAGCGCCGCACTAGGCGGCGCTTCTTCTCTCTACTTCCCAGGGGCGAACCCTTCTCCCTCCGGCGACCCGAAGGTAGTCCCCGTGGGAGAGAAGGTGGCGGCAGCCGGATGAGGGTTCGGCCGGAGCGATACACATCACTCTTGCGCTTCGCCCGCACCCTCACCCCAGCCCCTCTCCCGACGGGAGAGGGGCTCAAGCTCACAGCGACTCGAAAATCCCCGCCGCGCCCATGCCGGTGCCGATGCACATCGTCACCATGCCGTACTTCTGCTTGCGCCGGCGCATGCCGTGCACCAGGGTGGCGGCGCGGATGGCGCCGGTGGCGCCGAGCGGGTGGCCGAGCGCGATGGCGCCGCCGAGCGGGTTGATCTTCGACGGATCCAGGCCCAGGTCCTTGATCACCGCCAGCGACTGCGCGGCGAAGGCTTCGTTGAGTTCGATCCAGTCCAGCTGGTCCTGCGTCAGGCCGGCCTGCTTGAGCGCCTTGGGAATCGCTTCCTTCGGGCCGATGCCCATGATCTCCGGACGCACGCCGGCCACCGAGTAGCTGACGAAGCGGGCGATCGGGGTGAGGCCGTATTCCTTGATGGCCGCTTCGCTGGCCAGCAGCACCGCGCCGGCGCCGTCGGAGGTCTGCGAGGAATTGCCGGCGGTGACCGAGCCGCCGAACTGGCCGTTGCGGAACACCGGCTTGAGCTTGCCCAGCACCTCGACCGTGCTGCCCGGGCGCGGGCCTTCGTCGGTGTCGATCAGACGGCTGTCCGTCTTGATCGAACGCGTGGCGAGATCCGGGTAATGGTCGTCGAGCTTGAACGGGGTGATCTCGTCCTTGAACTCGCCGGCCTTGATCGCGGCCAGCGCGCGCTCATGGCTGGCGGCGGCGAAGCTGTCCTGTTCCTCGCGGCTGATCTTCCACTGCTTGGCCACGTTCTCGGCGGTGATGCCCATGCCGTAGGCGATGCCGATGTGCTCGTTATCGAAGATGCCGGGATTCATCGCCACCTTGTGGCCCATCATCGGCACCATGCTCATGCTCTCGGTGCCGGCGGCGATCATCAGGTCCGCCTCGCCCAGGCGGATGCGGTCGGCGGCCTGCGCGATGGCCTGCACGCCGGACGAGCAGAAACGGTTGACGGTGACGCCCGGCACGGTGTCCGGCAGGCCGGCCAGCAGCAGGCCGATGCGGGCCACGTTCATGCCTTGCTCGGCCTCAGGCATGGCGCAGCCGACGATCACGTCGCCGATGCGGTGCGCGTCGATGCCCGGCGCCTGCGCCATCACGGCGCGGATCACGTGGGCCAGCATGTCGTCGGGACGGGTGTTGCGGAACACGCCGCGCGGCGCCTTGCCGACCGGGGTGCGGGTGGCGGCGACGATGTAGGCGTCTTGCACTTGCTTGCTCATTGGCTTTCTCCGAAAGCCGGGAATCGGGAATAGGGAATAGGGAATCGAGTCCCAGCCCGTCGCGAATCCGGCCTAACTGACTATTGATAGATAGCGAGGTTCGGGGAACGGCGCTTTACCTATTCCCCATTCTCTATTCCCGATTCTCAATTACGCAGCGGCTTGCCGGTGCTCATCGTGTGAGCGATGCGCGCCTGGGTCTTTTCCGTCTGCGCCAGTTCCACGAAGTGCTTGCGCTCCAGCGCCAGCAGCCATTCCTCGTCCACCAGCGAACCGCGCTCGATGACGCCGCCGCACAAGGTGTCGGCGATGCGCGTGGCGATCTCGACGTCGTGCTCGGAGGCGAAATAGCCGGCCAGCATGTTGGCCAGCGAGGCGCGGAAAGTGGCCGTGCCGACGTCGCCGGCGACCGGGATGCTGCGCGCCGGCAGCGGCGGGCGGTAGCCGCTCTCGGCCAGCGCGCGCGCCACCTGCTTGGCCACGTAGAGCAGCTCGTAGGCGTTGAACACCACCACGTCGCTGTCGCGCAGCAGGCCCAGCTGCTTGGCCTCCAGCGCGCTGCCGGAGACCTTGGCCATGGCCACCGTCTCGAACACCTTCTTCAGCGCCTCGAACGGATCGGCCGGATTGGCCTGCGCCGCGCGGATCGCCAGCTCGTGCAGGCCGCCGCCGGCCGGCAGCAGGCCCACGCCCGCCTCGACCAGGCCGATATAGCTTTCCAGCGCCGCCACGGTGCGCGCCGAATGCATCTGGAATTCGCAGCCGCCGCCCAGGGCCAGGCCGCGCACGGCCGACACCACCGGCACCAGCGAGTGCTTGATGCGCATGCTGGTGCGCTGGAAGTTGGCCACCATCGCCTCGAAGTCGCCCAGCTTGCCGGCCTGCAGCAGGCCCAGCGCGCCCTTCAGGTCCGCGCCGGCGGAGAACGGTTCGCCGGTCTGCCAGATCACCACGGCCTTCAGCTGCTGCTCGGCGACGTCGATCGCCTGCTGGATGCCGTCGAGCACCTGGTCGTTGACCGTGTTCATCTTGGTCTTGAACGAGATGATGCCCACGCCGTCGTCGCCCAGCGTCCACAGGCGCACGCCGTCGTTCTCCCACACCGTGCTGCCCTGGTCGAACTTCTCGCCCAGGATCGGATCCGGGAACAGCTGGCGCCGGTACACCGGATGCTGCGAGCGCGGCTTGTCGGCGTTGGCGCCGGCCGAGTACGAACCGCTCTTGCCGTGCACGCCGCTGCGGCCGTCGGTCACCCACTTCGGCAGCGGGGCCTTGCTCATGGCCTTGCCGGCGGCGATGTCTTCCTCGATCCACTGGGCCACCTGCTGCCAGCCGGCGGCCTGCCAGGTCTCGAACGGGCCGAGCTTCCAGCCGTAGCCCCAGCGGATGGCGAAGTCGACGTCGCGCGCGGTGTCGGCGATGTCGGCCAGGTGATAGGCGGTGTAGTGGAACAGGTCGCGGAAGGTGGCCCACAGGAACTGCGCCTGCGGGTCGGCGCTGGCGCGCAGCTTGGCGAACTTCTCGGCCGGGTCCTTGATGGCGAGGATGGCGGCCACTTCGTCGGAAGCCTTCTGCTCCGAGGCGCGGTAGTCGCGCTTGGCCACGTCCAGCACCACGATGTCCTTGCCGGCCTTGCGGTAGAAGCCGGCGCCGGTCTTCTGGCCCAGCGCGCCCTGGTCGATCAGGCCCTGCAGCCAGGCGGGCGCCTTGAAGTACTCGTGCCACGGGTCGTCGGCCAGCGTGTCGGCCATGGTCTTGATCACGTGCGCCATGGTGTCCAGGCCCACCACGTCGGCGGTGCGGTAGGTGGCGCTCTTGGGACGGCCCACGGCCGGGCCGGTGAGCGCGTCGACCACGTCGAAGCCGAGCTTGAACTGCTCGGTGTGGTGCATGGTGGCGAGCATGGAGAACACGCCGATGCGGTTGCCGATGAAGTTCGGCGTGTCCTTGGCGTAGACCACGCCCTTGCCGACCACGGTGGTGAGGAAGGCTTCCAGGCCCTGCAGCACGTTGGCGTCGGTGAGGCGGGTCGGGATCAGCTCGACCAGGTGCATGTAGCGCGGCGGGTTGAAGAAATGCACGCCGGTGAAGCGGTGGCGCATGTCTTCCGGCAGCGCTTCGGCCAGGCCGTTGATCGACAGGCCCGAGGTGTTGCTGGCCAGCACGGCGTGCGGCGCGACGTAGGGCGCGATCTTCTTGTAGAGATCCAGCTTCCAGTCCATCCGTTCGGCGATCGCCTCGATCACCAGGTCGACGTCCTTGAGGTGTTCGAGGTCGTCGTCGTAGTTGGCCGGGATGATCGCGGCGGCGCGGCTGCCGTCGGCCAGCGGAGCGGGGGAGAGCTTCTTCAGGTTCTCGATCGCCTTGAGGGCGATGCCGCTCTTGGGACCTTCCTTGGCGGGCAGGTCGAACAGCACGGTCTCGACATTGGCGTTGGTCAGGTGCGCGGCGATCTGCGCGCCCATGACGCCGGCGCCGAGCACCGCGGCCTTGCGGATGCGCAGCGGATGGGATGCGACTGGAGCGGTCATTGGCTTCTCCGTGGGACGGACACTTGAGGGGTGTTGAAACGCGAAGGAGACCGTTGCCGGCCTCCGTAAGGAAATCAGGGGGCGTTGAGGCCGGCGGCGGCGAAGCGGATCAGGTGCTCCGCCGTCTGTTCACGATGCACCCGCTCGGTGACATCGCTTTTGCGCTGGATCATGCCGAAGCCGGACATGGCATGGGTCAGCGCGCCGGTGACCAGGTCGACCCGCCAGTACAGTTCTTCCCGGCTCAGCTGGGGCAGCAGGCGGCCGAACTCGGCGGTGAACTGGCGCATGACGTGGCCGTAGTTCTCCGACAGGAACTTGCGCAGGGTGTCGTCGTGCTCGGCGAAGGCGCGCGCCAGCACGCGCATGAACAGCGAGCCGCTACCTTCGTGGGACAGCTCCAGCGCCGGCTTGATGAAGGCGGCCAGCACGTCCTCGAGGCTGGTTTCCGGCAGGCCGGCGATGCGCGACAGGGCGGTCATGCGGTGGCCGTTGAGCTGGTCCAGGCGGCGGCGGAAGACCTCTTCGATCAGGCGGTCCTTGCTGCCGAAGTGGTAGTTCACGGCGGCCAGGTTGACGCCCGCGGCGGCGGTGAGCTGGCGCAGCGAGGCGCCGTCGAAACCGTGCCGGGCGAACAGCTCCTCGGCGGCGGTCAGGATGCGTTCCTTGGTCGAATGCGGCACGGCTTGCAAGCGGGCGGTCCCCCGGGTGGCTACGGCAGGAATCAAACGATCGTTTGAGCATACGGGGGAGGAATCCCTGCCGTCAAACGATCGTTTACAACGCCCGGCGCCCGGCTTGCGAATCAGTTAGAATCTGTCAGACTTTCGTGAGCTAAATCCTCTAAACGTCATCGGATTTGGCCTACTTTGCTGGCTAGCCTGGCCAGACCGCCCACTCAGATACCAGTTTTTCCGGAGCAGACTACTCATGGCGCTGGAGCGCACCCTTTCCATCATCAAGCCCGACGCCGTCGCCAAGAACGTCATCGGCGAAATCTACGCCCGTTTCGAGAAGGCTGGCCTCAAGGTCGTCGCCGCCAAGCAGAAGCAGCTGTCGCGCCAGGAAGCCGAAGGCTTCTACGCCGTGCACAAGGAGCGCCCGTTCTTCAAGGCGCTGGTCGAATTCATGATCTCCGGCCCGGTGATGATCCAGGTGCTGGAAGGCGACAACGCCGTGCTCAAGCACCGCGAGCTGATGGGCGCCACCAATCCGAAGGAAGCCGCGCCGGGCACCATCCGCGCCGATTTCGCCGATTCGATCGACGCGAATGCGGTGCATGGTTCGGATGCGTCTGAAACCGCACAGGTCGAGATTGCGTATTTCTTCGCCGCGACCGAAGTGCATTCCAGGTAATTCACCGCGGCGCCCGTGCAACGGGCGCCGTCCGCCATGCGGCCAACGCGGCCGCGCTTTTTGAAGACGATGAACCAGGCCGTTTCCACTCCATCCACCGACAAGGTCAACCTGCTCGATTTCGATCGCCAGGGGCTGCGCGATTTCTTCGCCCAGCTCGGCGAGAAGCCGTATCGCGCCGAGCAGGTGATGAAGTGGATCTACCACCGCCTGGAAGACAACTTCGAAAACATGACGGACGTCGGCAAGGCGCTGCGCACCAAGCTCGAGGCGGCCTGCTACATCGGCCCGCCCAAGACCATGTTCGACAAGGGCGCCGCCGACGGCACGCACAAGTGGCTGCTGGGCATGGACGGCGGCAACGCGGTGGAGGCGGTGTACATTCCCGAGCCCACCCGCGGCACGCTGTGCGTGTCCTCGCAGGTCGGCTGCGGCCTGAACTGCCAGTTCTGCTCCACCGCCACGCAGGGCTTCAACCGCAACCTGGCCACGTCCGAGATCATCGGGCAGATGTGGGTCGCCGCTAAGTACCTGGGCAACGTCACGCACCAGAACCGCCGCATCACCAACGTGGTGATGATGGGCATGGGCGAGCCGCTGCTGAACTTCGACAACGTGGTCAAGGCGATGAGCCTGATGCGCGACGACCTGGGCTTCGGCCTGGCCTCCAAGCGCGTCACGCTGTCGACCGCCGGCCTGGTGCCGATGATCGACAAGCTGTCCGAGGCCATCGACGTGTCGCTCGCGGTGTCGCTGCACGCCGCCAACGACGAGCTGCGCACCGAGCTGGTGCCGCTCAACAAGCGCTATCCGATCGAGGAGCTGATGGGCGCCTGCCGCCGTTGGCTGGAGCGCCGGGCGCGCACCTCGATCACTTTCGAATACACGCTGATGAAGGGCGTCAACGACCAGCCCGAGCACGCGCGCCAGCTGATCAAGCTGATGCGCAAGATGCCCAACTGCAAGGTCAACCTGATTCCCTTCAATCCTTTCCCCGGCACGCGCTTCGAGCGCTCCGACGCCGACACGATCCGCGCCTTCCAGACCCAGCTGCTCAACGCCAACATCCTCACCATGCTGCGCCGCACCCGCGGCGACGACATCGATGCGGCATGCGGCCAGCTGAAGGGACAGGTGCTGGACCGCACGCGCCGCCAGGCCGAATTCCGTAAACGACTCGACGAGGGCGCCAGCCATGCGGCTTGACCGGATCCTGCTGGCCGCCTGCCTGGCTGCATCGCTCACCGCCTGCCAGACCACCGGCGTGGACCCGGGCCCGAACCCGCGCGTCGCCAAGAGCGACAACGCGCTGGAAGGCGCTCGCGTGCATACCGAACTGGCCCAGTCGTACATGCAGAACGGCGACCTGCAGGGCGCGCTGACCAAGCTCAACAAGGCGCTCACCTTCGATCCGAACTACGTGCCGGCGCACACCGTGATGGCGGTGCTGTACGAGCGCATCGGCAACCAGGCCGAGGCGGAAAAGCACTACCGCCGCGCCGCCGCGCTGGCGCCCGACAAGGGCGATCCCAACAACAATCTCGGCGCCTTCCTGTGCAAGACCGGCCGCGGCGCGGAGGCGGCGCAGTATTTCCAGAAGGCGGTTGCCGATCCGTTCTACCAGACGCCGGCCACGGCCTGGACCAATGCCGGCCGCTGCCTGGAAAGCACCGGCGACGTCGCCGGCGCCGAAGACGACTACCGCAAGGCGATCGCGCTCGATCCGCAGAACGCGGACGCGCTGCTGCAGGTTGCCTCGCTGCTGTTCCAGCGCAACGATGCTTTCCGCGCGCGGGCCTTCCTGCAGCGCTACGACAGCCTGGGCCAGGTCTCGCCGACCGGACTCAAGCTGGGCCACGACATCGAACTCCGACTGGGCAACAAGGACGCTGCCCGCAATTACAGCAGGCGATTGCAGAGCCAGTTCCCGGATTCGGAGCAGGCCCGCGCCATCGACTCGACCGCAAGCCAATGACATCCATGCAGTCACAGCCAACCGGTCCGGAGGCCGGTGAAAAAGGTCTGTTCGACGCGAGCGCGCAGGGGGCGACCGCCATGATGGACAACGCCGTAACGGATAATTTCGGCGCGCGCCTGCGCGCCGCACGCGAGGCCCGCGGCCTGGACGTGGAAAGCTGCGGCCAGGTCTTGCGCCTGCCGGTGCGCGTCCTGCGCCAGCTCGAGAGCGGCGATTACGCCGGCATCGACTACCAGGTCTATCTCGCCGGCTATCTCACCAAGTACGGCCGCCACGTCGGCGTGGAAGAGTCGGCGCTGCAAGCCGAACTCACCCGCCTGACCCCGGTGCAGCCGACCCTGGTGGCCACCGGCGGCATCTCGCATTCGCGCTATCTGCTCGAACGCTATGCACGCGCGGCCACCTACGTGGTGCTGACCGCGGCGATCGTGGTGCCGACCATCTGGCTGGGCGTGCGCGGCACGCTCGACCGCGACGTCAGCCACCTGGCGCCGCTGGATTCGAAGCCGGTCGCCCAGGCGGACCTGCCCGCGGTAGCCACCAGCGCGGCGAGTGCCGGCACGCTGGCGGCCCATGCGCCGGCCGCCGCGCCCAAGCCCGCCGAGCAGCCGCCGGTCGACGCGCAGCAGGAACAGCCGCTGCTCGCCTCGATGGCGCCGTTCCCGAACCTGGGCAGCGCCGACACCGCGCAGCCCAAGCCGGCGGCCCAGGCCGAACCGGTGGGCGACGGCGCGCACAGCCTGTCGCTGCAGCTGCCCAACGCCAGCTGGGTGGAAGTGGTCGCGACGGACGGTTCCCGCCTGGAATACGGCCTGCTGCCGGCCGGCAGCAGCAAGACCTACCACAGCGACAAGCCGCTGACGGTGCGCATCGGCAATGCCACCGGCGCCCAGGTCTCGATCGACGGCCAGCCGGTCGCGCTCGACAGCTACCGCCGCGCCAACGTGGCGCATTTCAAGGTGGACGTGCGCGACGGCAAGGCCACTCCGGCCGGCGTCTGAGCGTGCTTGCGCGGGTCGCGCCGGCTGGCGCGACACCGCCTGCGGGCTGACTTGCGGTGCGTGCCGCGGGCCACGCTCAGTAGCGCGATCGGTTATGCTTGCCCTTTGCCCGCTCGACGGCAGCGTCGGGCCGGGTCCGTTCCAGTTTTTCTTATCGCGCCAGGAAGGTCGCCGCGCCCTCCGGCGGCATCCGTTCCCTTCAAGGGTGATTGCATGGCATTTGAAGTCTACGACGACTACGAGCAGGGCGAACGCGTACAGAAGTGGTTGCGCCAGAACGGTCTTTCGATCGTGGTCGGCGTCGCGATCGGCCTGGTCGGCATCTTCGGCTGGCAGCAGTGGAGCAACCACAAGGCCGGCCGCGAGAGCGAGGCGTCGCAGCTCTACCAGCAGGTGCAGAGCGCCATCGCCGGCGGCAAGAACGACCAGGCCGAGACGCTCACCGAACAGCTCTTCAAGGATTACGCCGATTCGCCGTACGCGGTGTTCGCCGCCGGCGACCGCGCGGTGCGCCAGGCCAATGCCAAGCAGCTGGACAAGGCGCTGGTCTCGCTCAACTGGGCCGAGAGCCATGCCGCCGATCCGAATCTGAAGGCCCTGATGCAGTTGCGCATCGCGCAGCTGCAGCTGGCGCAGGACAAGGCCGCCGACGCGGTGGCCACGCTCGACCGCATGGGCGCGAAAAACTACGAAGGCCTGAGCCAGGAACTACGCGGCGACGCCCTGGTCAAGCTTGGTCGCCCGGATGACGCGCGCAAGGCCTACGAGGCCGCCAAGGCCGTGCTGGGCGTGGGTGCGCCGCAGAGCGGCGCCTTGCAGTTGAAACTCGACAATCTGGCCGTGGCCGGGAAGCAGGGTGCATGAAAGCTGGTGTGATGAAACGAGCTTTGCTGGTCGGTCTGGTGTCGATGGCGACCCTGGCCGGCTGCCATTCCTTCAAGAAGGAAAACGTCCAGCCGCCCACGCCGCTCGACAAGGACTTCAAGCCGACCGCGCAGGTCACCCGCCTGTGGACCAGCAGCGTCGGCAAGGGCGCCGGTGAATCCGGCCTGCGCCTGCGCCCGGCCTTCGCCGACGGCGTGCTCTACGTGGCCAGCACCGACGGCAAGATCGAGGCGCTGGACGCCACCAGCGGCAAGACGCTGTGGTCCAAGAGCTCCAGCACCAAGGGCTGGTTCGGCTGGGGCGACAAGAAGCGCAAGGATGCGTTCTATGCCGGCGGCCCGGCCGTGTCCGGCGACCTGCTGGCGATCGGCACGCTGGACGGCCACGTCTACGGCATCAATGCCAAGGACGGTTCGCCGCGCTGGGAAGCCAGCGTCAGCTCCGAAGTGCTGGCCGCGCCGGCCGTGGTCGGCAACCTGGTGGTGGTGCGTGCCGGCGACGGCCGCCTGTACGGCCTGGACAGCGGCACCGGCGAGCGCCGCTGGGCCTACGACCAGGGCAACGTCCCGCTGCTCAGCCTGCGCGGCAACGGCCCGCTGCTGGCGGCCAACGGCGTGATCTTCTTCGGCAGCGACAACGGCAAGCTGGTCGCCCTGCGCCTGGACAACGGCGAGAAGCTGTGGGAGCAGAACATGGCCAGCGGCGAAGGCCGCACCGAGATCGACCGCCTGAACGACGCCGACGGCGCCATCGTGCTCGACGGCAGCACCCTGTACGGCGCCGCCTACCACGGCAACCTCGTGGCGGTGGACGGCCCCAGCGGCCGCCCGCTGTGGGCGCGCCCGTTCTCCACCTTCACCTCGGTCGACATCGGCGGCAACGCGCTGTTCGGCGTGAACGAGGATTCCCAGGTGTGGTCGTTCGACAAGAGCGGCGGCGCCGACATGTGGAAGAACGAGAAGCTCAAGTACCGCTGGCTCACCGCGCCGAGCGTGCAGAACAACTACGTGGTGGTCGCCGACAGCGAAGGCTACGTGCACTGGCTGCAGACCAGCGATGGCGCCCTGGCCGCGCGCGAGCGCCTGTCCAAGAAGCCGATCCGCGCCCAGCCGCTGGTGGTGGGCGATACCGTGTACGTCGAGGACGTGAAGGGCCATATCGGCGCCTACCGCCTCGGCGGGCACTGAGCCGGCGAGGTTGTACCCGTAAATGCTGCCCGTCGTCGCCCTGGTCGGCCGCCCCAACGTCGGTAAGTCGACCCTCTTCAATGCCATGACGCGCAGCCGCGACGCCCTGGTGGCCGATATGCCGGGCGTCACCCGCGATCGCCACTACGGCGTCTGCCGCATCGGCGACCGCCCCTTCGTGGTGGTGGACACCGGCGGCCTTTCCGGCGTCGAGGAAGGCCTGGATGCGCTCACCGCGCAGCAGGTCCGCCTCGCCGTCGAGGAAGCGCAGGTGCTGGTGTTCGTGCTCGACGCGCGCGACGGCCTGCTGCCGCAGGACCGCGCGATCCTCGACGACCTGCGCCGCAGCGGCAAGCCGATCATCGCCGCGGTCAACAAGACCGATGGCCTGGACCTGCAGAACGCGCTGGCCGAGTTCGCCGTGTTCGGCCTGGGGTCCACGCTGCCGCTGTCGGCCGCGCACAACCGCGGCACCGACGAGCTGGTGCGCCACGTACTGCCGCTGCTGCCGGAAGACGCGCACGAGGAACTCGCGCCGGAAGACGAAGGCGCCATCCGCGTGGCCATTGTCGGCCGCCCGAACGCCGGCAAGTCCACCCTGATCAACCGCCTGCTCGGCGAAGAGCGCCTGATCGTCTCCAGCGTCGCCGGCACCACGCGCGACCCGATCCGCGTGCCGCTGGAACGCGACGGCCGCCGCTACGTGCTGATCGACACCGCCGGCGTGCGCCGCAAGGCGCGCGTGGAAGAAGCGGTGGAGAAGTTCAGCGTCATCAAGACGCTGCAGTCCATGGCCGCCGCCCAGGTGGTGGTGGTGATGGTCGACGCGCGCGAGAACCTGGCCGACCAGGATCTCACCCTGATCGGCCACGCCGTGGACGAGGGCAGGGCGCTGGTCATCGCCGTCAACAAGTGGGACGGCATGGACCAGTACCAGCGCGAGCAGTGCGAACGCGCGCTGGAGCGCCGCCTGCAGTTCGTGGACTGGGCCAAGAACGTGTTCATCTCCGCGCTGCACGGCTCCGGCCTGCGCGAGCTGATGCGCGCGATCGTGCGCGCGCACGACGCGGCCAACCGCGAGCTCGGCTCGTCGGAACTGACCCGTACGCTGGAGCGCGCCTACGAGGGCTACCAGCCGCCGCTGGTGCGCGGCCACGCGCCGAAGCTGCGCTTCGCCCATCCCGGCGGCAGCAACCCGCCGACCATCGTGATCCACGGCAGCCGCACCAAGCACATCGCGCCGGCCTACCGCCGCTATCTCGAGAACTTCTTCCGCAAGCGCTTCCGCCTGGAAGGCACGCCGGTGCGCATCGAGTTCCGCGACGGCGAGAATCCCTACGCCGGCAAGAAGAACGTGCTCACCGAAGGCCAGATGCGCAAGCGCCAGCGCATGATCCGCGAGATGAAGAAGCGCAAGCGCTGATTCGATCCTGGCGTCACCCCGCATCCTCGTCCCTGGCGCCACCCCACACCCTCGTCATTCCGGCGCAGGCCGGAATCCAGTAGCGGAAGAGCTGGACCTGGCGATGTGCTCCAGGCTCAATGCTTTAAAAGCGTCCCGGGCGGTGAAGCTTGTACTCGCGTTATCGCCACTGGATTCCGGCCTGCGCCGGAATGACGAGCAGGGGCGCGTCGTCGGTCGATCGCGCGCCCCTCCCCGGATCGTCCTAAACTCCCCCGCATGACCGAGTCATTCAATCGCGAGAGCTGGCTCGCGCAGCTGCGCCAGCAGGTGCCGGAGATCTCCCCGGCGGAAGCGCTCACCCGGCAGGCCGGCGGCGCCCTCCTGATCGACGTACGCGAAGACCACGAACGCGCCGACGGCACGCCGGCCGGCGCGCTGGGCCTGTCGCGCGGTTTTCTGGAGCTGCGCATCGAGCAGGCCGAAGCGAACCGCGAACGTCCCATTCTCGCGCTGTGCGGCAGCGGCCAGCGTTCGCTGCTGGCGGCCGAGGCGCTGCAGCGCATGGGTTATCGGCAGGTGTCGTCGGTGGCCGGCGGCTTCAACCGCTGGAAGGCCGAAGGCCTGCCCATCGTCACCGGCGCGCTCGACGCCGACGCGGCCGAACGCTATTCGCGCCAGCTGCGCCTGCCGCAGGTAGGCGAAGCGGGGCAGGCGAAGCTGGGCGCGGCAAGAATCGCGCTGCTCGGCGCCGGCGGCCTTGGCGCGCCGGCGGCGCTTTATCTCGCCGCGGCGGGCGTAGGGCAGCTCACCTTGATCGACGACGATCGGGTGGAGCGTTCCAACCTGCATCGCCAGGTGATCCACGCCGATGCGCGCGTGGGCATGGCCAAGACCGAATCGGCGCGGCTGGCCTTGAACGCGCTCAATCCGCGCGTGCGCATCGAGACCCGCGAGGAGCGCCTGCGCGCCGACAACGTCGAGCGCCTGCTGGCCGGCCACGATCTGGTGATCGACGGCGCCGACAATTTTCCCGCGCGCTATTTGATCGCCGCCGCGACGCGGCGCCTGGGCCTGCCGATGGTCTACGGCGCGGTGGAGCGCTTCACCGGCCAGGTCAGCGTGTTCGATCCGCGCCGCGACGACGCGCCGTGCTACCGCTGCCTGTTCCCGGAACCGCCCTCGGCGGCGGAAGCGCCGAACTGCAGCGAAGCCGGCGTGCTCGGCGTGCTGCCCGGCCTGATCGGCCTGCTGCAGGCGACCGAGGCGCTGAAGCTGATCCTGGATCTGGGCGAGACCTTGTCCGGCCGCCTGCTCCACGTCGATGCGCTGGCCATGCGTTTCCGCGAGACGCGGCTGCGGCGCGACCCGGCATGCCCCGGCTGTGGGCATGAGGCGGTCTTCCATGGCTACGAAGACATCGCCGAACTCTGCGCCTCGGCCTGAGCGCTAGGCCAGGTCGGACGGAATCAAGGCATACACCGCCGCATCCACGGCGGTGTCGTCGATGACCAGCCGCTGCCGTCCGATGCCTTCGAACCGCGCGCCGGCTTTTTCCGCGCAACGGCGGCTGGGCACGTTGTCCACCGCGGCGACGATCTCCACCCGCACCAGGCCCAGCGTCCCGAAACCGAAACGCGCCACCGCCGGCACCGCGCGCGGCGCGATGCCTTGGCCCTGGCGCGACTGCCGCACCCAGTAGCCCAGGTTCGCGCTGCGGTGCTGCCGGTTGAACTGGTTCAGCCCCACGCCGCCGGCCACGCTGCCGTCGGCTTCGTCGACGATGGCGAAGGCGAACAGTTCCTCCAGCTGCCAGCAGCCCTGGGCGTGCGCGATCCACGCCACGCTGTCCTCGCGCGTATAGCCCGCGCGGCACCACGGCAGCCAGCGTCCCACGCTCTGGATCGACTCGCTGGCCGCGGCGAACAGCGCGTCGGCGTCTTCCGGCTGCCACGGACGCACCCGCAGCGTGCCGGGCGGCAGCGGAAAGGAAGGCCAGGGAGCTTGGTCCTGAGACATGGGCGGTTTGTGCGGGTCGGAGCGAGTCCGGATAATAGGCATCTTTGCAGGCGGGCAGACACCATGAGCGCACGGATCATCGACGGCAAACGCATCGCCAAGGAGCTGCTCGACCGCATCGGCCGCCGCGTGGCCGAACGCAAGGCGCAGGGCCTGGCCGAGCCGGGCCTGGCGGTGGTGCTGGTCGGCGACGATGCGGCGTCCGCCGTCTACGTGCGCAACAAGCGCGCCGCCTGCAAGCAGGTCGGCTTCAACTCCTTCGGCTACGACCTGCCTTCCAGCACCACGCAGGAAGAACTGTTCGCGCTGATCGACCAGCTCAACGCCGACCCTGCCGTGCACGGCATCCTGGTGCAGTCGCCACTGCCGGAACATATCGACGAGGACGCCCTGGTCGACCGCATCGATCCGGCCAAGGACGTCGACGGCTTCCAGGCCATCAATATCGGCCGCCTCGCGCTGCGCCGCTTCGGCCTGCGCCCATGCACGCCGCGCGGCGTGCTGACCCTGCTGGGCCATACCGACCGGCCGGTGCGCGGCCAGCATGCGGTGGTGGTGGGCGTGTCCAACCATGTCGGCCGTCCGCTGCTGCTGGAACTGCTCATCGCCGGCTGCACCACCACCGCCTGCCACAAGTTCACCCGCGACCTGGAAAGCCATATCCGCCAGGCCGACATCGTGATCGTCGCGGTGGGCCGCCCGGGCCTGATCAAGGGCGAATGGATCAAGCCGGGCGCGGTGGTGATCGACGTCGGCATCAACCGCCTGGACGACGGCCGCCTGGTCGGCGACGTGGAATTCGAACCGGCCGCCGAGCGCGCCAGCTGGATCACGCCGGTGCCCGGCGGCGTCGGCCCGATGACGGTCGCCACGCTGCTGGAGAACACGCTGGAAGCGGCCGAAACCCGCGGCGCCACGCACAAGGTGCATTGAGGAAACGCCCGCTTCCGGGACGCCACGAACGGCGGCGGCTGCGACGTTCCGTACAGCCGTGGCGCTCTGGCGGCGCCACGGGCGGGAGCGTATAATTCCATCTTTGCAGCGGGACAAAATCGCATGCGCATCCTCGCCGAGGCCCTCACCTACGACGACGTGTACCTCGTTCCGGCCCACTCGGCCGTCCTCCCACGCGACGTCGACACCTCCACGCGGCTCACCCGCAACCTCCGGCTGAATATCCCGATCGTGTCCGCCGCCATGGACACCGTCACCGAAGCCCGCCTCGCCATCACCATGGCTCAGCAGGGCGGCATCGGCATCATCCACAAGAACATGACCGCCGAGCAGCAGGCCGCCGAAGTGCGCCTGGTGAAGAAGTTCGAAGCCGGCGTCATCCGCAGCCCGATTACCGTCGCCCCGCACACCTCCATCCGCGAAGTGCTGCAGCTCACCCGCGCGCACAACATCTCCGGCGTGCCGGTGGTGGAAGGCGAGAAGCTGGTCGGCATCGTCACCAGCCGCGACCTGCGCTTCGAGCGCAAGCACGACGACCCGGTGCGCAACATCATGACGCGCCAGGAGAAGCTGGTCACGGTGCGCGAGGGCGCCAGCCACGACGACGTGCTGCAGCTGCTGCACCAGAACCGCATCGAGAAGGTGCTGGTGGTCAACGACGACTTCCAGCTGCGCGGCCTGATCACCGTCAAGGACATCCAGAAAGCCCGCGACAACCCGCACGCCGCCAAGGACCGCCACGAGCGCCTGCTGGTCGGCGCGGCGGTGGGCGTGGGCGGCGACACCGAGCAGCGCGTGGCCGCGCTGGTGGACGCCGGCGTGGACGTGCTGGTGGTCGACACCGCGCACGGCCATTCGCAGGGCGTGATCGAGCGCGCCGCGTGGGTCAAGAAGCACTACCCGCAGGTGCAGGTGATCGCCGGCAACATCGTCACCGGCGAAGCGGCGCGCGCGCTGCTGGACGCCGGTGTGGATGCGGTGAAGGTCGGCGTGGGCCCGGGTTCCATCTGCACCACCCGCGTGGTGGCCGGCGTGGGCGTGCCGCAGATCACCGCGATCGACATGGTCGCCACCGCGCTGAAGGACGAGATCCCGCTGATCGCCGACGGCGGCATCCGCTACTCCGGCGACATCCCCAAGGCGCTCGCCGCCGGCGCGTCCAGCGTGATGCTCGGTTCGATGTTCGCCGGCACCGAGGAATCCCCCGGCGAGGTGGAGCTGTTCCAGGGCCGCTCGTACAAGAGCTACCGCGGCATGGGTTCGCTCGGCGCGATGGCGCTCGGTTCCAAGGACCGCTACTTCCAGGACGAAGCCGACGCCGACAAGCTGGTGCCCGAAGGCATCGAAGGCCGCGTGCCTTACCGCGGCCCGCTGCGCAACATCATCCACCAGCTGATCGGCGGCCTGCGCGCCTCCATGGGCTACCTGGGCGCGGCCACCATCGAGGACGTGCGCCACCAGGCGCAGTTCGTGAAGGTGACCTCGGCCGGCGTCACCGAAGCGCACCCGCACGACATCCAGATCACCAAGGAAGCGCCGAACTACCGGCTGAATTCTTGAGGGAATAGGGAATCGGGAGAAGGGAATAGTGAAAGCATCTCCTGCATTCCCCGTGCCCCCTCGCCAAAGCCAATCGGGGCAGGGCGCGCCACGGCGCCTTGCCCTTTTCTATTGCCGATTCTCCATTCCCGATTCCCGGCCCTCATGACCGACATCCACAGCGACAAAATCCTCATCCTCGATTTCGGCGCGCAGTACACCCAGCTGATCGCCCGCCGCGTGCGCGAGATCGGCGTGTACTGCGAGATCTGGGCCTGGGACCACGATCCGGCCGAGATCGCCGCGTTCGGCGCCAAGGGCATCATCCTGTCCGGCGGCCCCGAGTCCACCACGCTGGAAGGCGCGCCCGCCGCGCCGCAGGAAGTGTTCGAGGCGGGCCTGCCCATCCTGGGCATCTGCTACGGCATGCAGACCCTGGCCGCCCAGCTCGGCGGTGCCACCGAAGCAGCGGATGCGCGCGAGTTCGGCCATGCCGAAGTCGACATCAACGCATCGAGCCGGTTGTTCGCCGGACTCAGCGACCACGCCGACGCGCACCGCCTGGACGTGTGGATGAGCCACGGCGACCACGTCGCCAAGGCGCCGCCGGGCTTCGTCGTCACCGGCACTACCGACCGCATCCCGGTCGCGGTGATGGAGAACGAAGCCAGGCGCTGGTACGGCGTGCAGTTCCATCCGGAAGTGACGCATACCAAGCAGGGCACCGCACTGCTCAAGCGCTTCGTCACCGAGATCTGCGGCTGCCGCACCCTGTGGACGGCCGCCCACATCATCGAAGACCAGATCGAGCGCGTGCGCGCCCAGGTCGGCGACGACCACGTGCTGCTGGGGCTGTCCGGCGGCGTGGATTCCTCCGTGGTCGCCGCGCTGCTGCACCGTGCGATCGGAGACCGCCTCACCTGCGTGTTCGTCGACACCGGCCTGCTGCGCTGGCAGGAAGGCGACCAGGTGATGGCCACCATGGCCCAGCACATGGGCGTGAAGGTGATCCGCGTGGACGCCGCCGGGCGCTACTTCAAGGCGCTGGAAGGCGTGGCGGATCCGGAGGCCAAGCGCAAGATCATCGGCCGCCTGTTCGTGGAGATCTTCGACGAGGAATCGGCCAAGGTCACCGCCGCGGGCAGCGGCCAGGTGAAGTGGCTGGCCCAGGGCACCATCTATCCGGACGTGATCGAGTCGGCCGGCAGCAAGACCGGCAAGGCCCACGTCATCAAGAGCCACCACAACGTCGGCGGCCTGCCGGAGCACATGAAGCTCAAGCTGGTCGAGCCCCTGCGCGAGCTGTTCAAGGACGAGGTGCGCCGCATCGGCGTCGAACTCGGCCTGCCGCGCGAGATGGTCTACCGCCATCCGTTCCCGGGCCCCGGGCTGGGCGTGCGCATCCTGGGCGAGGTGAAGCCGGAGTACGCCGAGCTGCTGGCGCGCGCCGACGCCATCTTCATCGAGGAGCTGCGCCGCTGGGACCTGTACGACAAGACCAGCCAGGCATTCGCCGTGTTCCTGCCGGTGAAATCTGTCGGCGTAGTAGGGGATGCACGGGCCTACGAATGGGTGATCGCCCTGCGCGCGGTGGAGACGATCGACTTCATGACGGCGCATTGGGCGCATTTGCCGTATGAGTTCCTCGGTAAGGTTTCCAATCGTATTATCAACGAGTTGCGCGGTGTTTCTCGCGTTGTCTATGACATCAGTGGCAAGCCGCCGGCGACCATTGAGTGGGAGTGAGTTCCCCTGGCCCGCGCCGCTCCATCGGCCCATAGGAAGTTGTCGTAAATCTTTGATTTTCCGAACTGGCGCACGAGCACGGATGCTCCCTCGCCAGGAAATCTAGAACTAGGCCTAATTTGGCCGGTTCGATGCGCCATGCGCCGCGAGGGTGAGCCACCATGCAGGTGGCCGGGCCGCTTGCCCGATATCGATGCCGCTCGGTGTCGATGTCCAAGATTCGGATAAGTTGTCAATTGACAACCCGACCAATCCCCCTCAGACTGGAGACCATGGATGGCCCGTCCCTCTCATCCCAAGAAAAACGTCGAGCTCGCCCTGCGGCACGCCGAAGAGCGGGGCTGGCGCGTCGAGGCCGGCGGCAGCCATGCCTGGGGCCGGATGTATTGCCCGCGCAACAGCCAGGACTGCCGTTGCGGCGAGTTCTGCATCAGCAGCATCTGGAGCACGCCGAAGAACCCGCACAACCATGCGCGCGCCTTGCGGCGCGTGGTGGACAACTGCACGGCGTATCACTAGCGACACCGACGGCGATGCCGGGGAGCAGCACGATGGAATACATCTTCACCCTCAAATACCAGCTGGCCGACGACGACCGCGACCCGGATGCCCTGGTCGGCCGCCTGGGCGAAGCCGGCTGCGATGACGCGCTGATCGGCACCGGCCTGCCGGGCCGCCTGGCGCTGGAGTTCACCCGCGAAGCTGCCGACGCGGAAACCGCCGTGCGCAGCGCACTGGCCGACGTGCGCCGCGCGGTGCCCGGCGCGCGGCTGATTGAGGTGGCGCCCGACCTGGTGGGGCTCACCGACGTGGCCGAGATCGTGGGCGTGTCGCGGCAGAACATGCGCAAGCTGATGCTGGTCAATGCGGGCAGCTTCCCGGCGCCGGTGCACGAGGGCAGCGCGTCGATCTGGCATCTGGCCGACGTGCTGGCCTGGCTGAAGGCCAGGGGCGGCTATGCGATCGCGCCGGCCATGTTCGAGGTGGCGCAGGTGGCGCTACAGGTCAATGCGGCCAAGGAAGGGCGGCGCCTGCCACGGTCCGCCTTCGAGGAACTGGAAGCGCTGGTCCGCTAGCGGCACGTCCAGCGCCAGCACCGGATCGAAGTCGAAACTGAACTGGTGCGGCGTACGCATCGCCCGGTAGCGCCGCCATGGCTGCGGTTGCTCGCCGGGCGGGACGGGAAGCCCGTCCGGCAGGGGCCACTGCGTCTCCGCCAGCCGCAAGGCGCGGGTGTAGCGGCGATAGCACCAGGACAGGGAAATCATCAGATGGCGCGCGACCGTCGGCATATGGCCGCCGCGCACGGATATGAAACTGGCCCAGGCGGCTGCCTGCGAATGGCGATAGGACGGCAGCGGCATATCGACGTGTTCTTCGGTCGCCAAGGCCACGGACAGCGGGTCGGGCGTCGGCGCCGCAAGCCTCTCCAGCAGCGGCAGTGCCTCGTCCTCGACTTCGAAGCGCAGCGCAGCCGCAATCCTGCGGTCGTTGTAGCGGACGAAATGCTGAAAGAGGTGAGCCAGCAGGCGTTGCCGGAAATCGGTGTCCGCGAAATCCACGCCGGTCCCGCCGGCCTCGAACGCCGCCGCCATCAGCCAGGCTTCGCAGGCGACATCGTCCGCATCGCAGTCGCCTGCCTTGCGCGCGATGCGCCGGAAGTCGCCGCGGCAGTCGCGGCAGAATGCCTGGTACGCGGCAAGCCGGTCTTGGGTCATCGCCATGGCCTTGTGCGAAAGGACAGGCATGCCAAGTAGCAGCTGTTCGTATCTAAACAGTCAGCAGGACCCTACAATTCAGACTATTTGCTGATCTTTGTCCTCCCGATGAGTAGCGATCTCCCAGATTCGTCCACGCCCACTTTCAGCGACGAAGACGAGCGCTTCATGCGCCGCGCGCTGCAGTTGGCGGGGCATGCCCGCGATGCGGAGAACGAAGTGCCGGTCGGCGCCCTGGTCGTGCTCGACGGCGAGATCATCGGCCTGGGCTGGAACCGCAACATCACCCTCAACGACCCCACCGCGCACGCCGAGATCCAGGCCATCCGCGCGGCCGGCGAAAAGATCGGCAACTACCGCCTGGTCGGCGCCACGCTGTACGTGACGCTGGAACCCTGCGCGATGTGCTCGATGGCCCTGGTGCATGCCCGCGTGGGGCGGGTGGTCTACGGCGCGACCGATCCGAAGACCGGCGCCGCCGGCAGCGTGTTCGACACGCTGATCTCGGAGCGGCACAACCACCGTATCCAGGTCGATGGTGGGCTGCTGGCCGAGGAGTCGTCGGCCATGTTGAGGGATTTCTTTCGTTCCAGGCGCTGACCGTCGTAGGTTGGGGTGAGCCACAGGCGAACCCCAACGCAGTGTCTAGGATTTAGCGCATTGTTGGGGTTCGCCTGCGGCTCACCCCCAACCTGCATGGCAGCTTCAGTGCCGCCAGTAGTGACCTAGCTTGTCCAGCCGCTCCAGCGAATGCTCCGCCTTGGCCGCCGCTTCCCCCGAGGTGTGCTTGGCCCACTTGCGCAGGGCCCTCAGCTGGGCGTGCTCGCTCGACGCCGGCAGCAGCTCCTTGCACAAGGCTCGTGCGGTCAGCCGGTCATGCGCCTCGCCGAGATGGCTCTGCACCTCGGCCAGTTTTTCCAGCCAGGCCTGGCTGGCTTCGCGCGGAAACAGCGGCTGGAACAGCTCGATGGTGTAGCGCAGCTTCTTGGTGGCGGTGCGCGCGCGATGGAGACGGATCCGCCCCTCGTGCATCCGCGCCGCCCGTTTGCGCAGCTGGCGGAAGCGGGTGTCGATCACGCCCGCAGCCGCCGCACGCAGTTCGTCTTCGGTGACGTTGCGATGGGTCTCGGCCCAGGCGTGGAAATGATGGACCGCCGTGGTCAGCCGGGCCTTCTTCAGTCCCTCGATGGCTTCCTGATGCCCATGCACGCGCCGGGTATTCAAGGCATGCAGCAGTTCGCCATCCAGCCGGTCGCCATGCCCGCCGTGTGCGAGAAAAGCCGGCAGGGTCTCGTCCAGCAGGATATCCAGATCACGCGCACCGCCGGTGGCATTGCGGAACTCCTTGAGCTGCGCCAGTACGCCATCCGGCTGCTCGCCGGGCAGGGCCGCGGCCACGCGGTCGAGGGTGGCGGTGATGCGCCGCAGGCTCACCCGCCAGGCGTGCAGCGACTTCGATTCGTACTTGCGCAGCAGGGCCGCGCGGGCCTTGGTCGCCTTGGCCAGGTAGCCGTCGTAGGTCGCGCACAGGTCGGCGATGGCGGAAGGCGGCTTGGCGGCCTTCGGCGGACGAGGGCGGGGAATGGACTGGCTGGGCTGGTGAGGTATCGCACTCATGGCTCGACTCGACCGCTGCGGAGAGGGACGGATTCCACCCGTCATTTCTAGCCGAGGCGCCGACCGCGCCTCCTGATGCAGGTCAACATGAACGAGCCGGACGCGACCGAAGGCCGTGCCGGGCTCTTTACTCTGCTACAAAATCCGCCAGCTGGCGAGACAGCCTCAAGCGATAGCCGCCAGGGTCTGGGCCACCGGCCGCTCGATCTTCAGGCTGAACAGATCGTCGGCCCGGGTCCGGCCCATGTTCACCGCCGCGATCGGCTTGCCGGCCTTGGCCGCCGCGTTCACGAAGCGGAAGCCGGAGAACACCATCAGTGAGGAACCGGCCACCAGCACCGCATCCGCCTGTTCCAGGCCATGCGTGGCGGCCAGCACCCGTTCGCGCGGCACGCCTTCGCCGAAGAACACCACGTCCGGCTTCATCAGCCCGCCGCAGAGCGGGCAGGCGGGTACGTCGAAGCGGGAGAAATCCTGGCCTTCCAGATCGGCATCGCCGTCCGGGGCGTCCCCGGCATCGAGCAGCGCCCACTCGGGATTGCGTTCTTCCAATACCGCCTGGAACGCCGAGCGCTGCACCAGGTGCCCGTGCGCCATGCAGCGCACCCGGTCCAGCCGTCCGTGCAGGTCGATCACGTGGTGGCTGCCCGCCGCCTGGTGCAGGCCATCGACGTTCTGGGTCAGCAGCACTTCCACTTGTCCGGCGGCCTCCATGCGCGACAGCGCCAGGTGCGCCGCATTCGGATGCGCCCGCGAGAAGCGCCGCCAGCCCACCAGGCTGCGCGCCCAGTAGCGCCGGCGCGTGGCTTCGTCGCCCATGAAGGCCTGGTAGGTCACCGGCTGCGGGCGCTTCCAGCCGCCCTGGTTGTCGCGATAGTCCGGAATGCCCGAATCGGTGCTGACACCGGCGCCGGTCAGTACGAACAGGCGCGGATGCGCCGCGATGAAGTCGCGCAGGCGCGCCAGGTCGTCTTCCAGCGAACCATCCGGCAGCGCGTCCGCATTCATGCCGCGGCCCGCAGTCCCAGTTCGGCCAGCGCGGCCGCAATGCCGCCGGCATCGCTCACCTGCGCCACGCGCGGCGAGGCGGCGGCGAAATCGGTGTCGGCTTCGTGTGCCCAGGTCACGTGGTAGGGCATGTAGATGCCCCAGCCGCCGAGTTCCACCACCGGCGCGATATCCGAGCGCAACGAATTGCCGACCATGGCGAAGCGCTCGGCGCCCACGCCGAATTCGTCGAGCAGGCGGCGGTACGAGCGCTCGTCCTTCTCCGACACGATCTCGATGCGATGGAACAGGTCGGCCAGCCCGCAGGCGGCCACTTTCTGCTCCTGGTGGAACAGGTCGCCCTTGGTGATCAGCACCACGCGATGCGTCGCCGCCACGGCTTCCACCGCTGCGCGGATGCCCGGCAGCAGTTTCACCGGATGCGCGAGCACCTGCTTGCCGATGCCGATGATCCGGTGCAGATCGGCCGCGCTGATGCGCGAGCCGGTGACTTCGATCGCCGCTTCCAACAGCGACAGCGTCATGCCCTTGGCGCCGTAGCCGAACAGCTTGATATTGCGCCGTTCCACCGCCAGCAGGCGGTCGTGCAGGCGCAGGTTGGCCAGGTCGACATAGCGGCCGACGATCTCCTCGAACTGCGCGTGCGCGTCCTGGTAATAGCCCTCGCTATGCCAGAGGGTATCGTCGCCGTCGAAACCGACCCATTCGATCACGGTGTACTGCCCGCGCTGCCAGGAAAGCGCTCAACGATAGCGCGTCGCCGCAGGCGTAGCGAGTGCGCGCGGCAGGCCAGGTGGGCAGGCCAGGTGGGTTGGGGCGAGCACCGGCAAGCCGGTGCAGACGCTCCACGGTGCGCCCGGCCGGACCCGCGGCCGGCTCGCCCCAACCCGCCTGGCCCGCCGGCGTGCTTCAGGCGCGCTCGCGCAGCGTCTCCTGCAGCAATTCCTCCTTGTCCTTCAGCAGTTCCTGCTTGCGTTGGGACATCTGCTCGCCCAGCTCCTTGAGCTTCGCCGCGTCCAGCAGTTTCTTCGCGGCCGGGAACATCTCCTTCTCCTCTTCCGTGGCGTGATGCAGGATCAGTTCCTTCAGCACCTTGGCGCGGCCGGAAAACTGCTCGCCCGACGGATCGGTTTCCAGCAGGTCGGGCAGGACCAGCTCGCCCGCGGCGCGGTGTTCCTCGACCGCCTCGAAATACATTTTCGCTTCTTCCTTGTCGCCGGCCTGCTTGAACGCCGGGTAGAAGATCTCTTCCTCGATCATGGTGTGCGCCTTCAGCAGCGCGCCGATTTTCTGCACCAGCATCTCGCGTGTCTTCACCGCGCGCGGCGTGGTTTCCGTCAGCTCTTCCAGCAGTTTTTCGACAGTGCGGTGGTCGCTGACGAGCAGATCGATGGCATTCATGGGCCTGGCTCCGTGCTGGGTGAGGTTAGGGTAGGGACGCCATTGATCGCGCTTCGGCGATGAATGCCGCGTCGGGCGGCGGTGAACGCGGCGGCTGCGCGCCAGCTGCGATTCATCGACGTCGACGCGCCGTGCCCCGACTCATCCACGCGCCGGTCATCCACTCGCCGGTCATCCACGCGCGCAAAGCGTTCATCGCGGCCTTGTGGACGAGCCTGTTGATCCGCCGCAGCCACCGCTTTCAACCGCGCGCGCCGACCATGAGACCGCAACGCCCCGGACGCCCGTTCGCCATCGACGACCGCCACCGCGGATGACCTATCTCTCGCGCTATTCGCGCATCGCTCTGTTCGTGCTGCGCTACCGCCGCGCCGGCGTGCTGCGCGGCTTGCCGGGCCATCGCCGCGGCGCGGAGCTGGCCGACGAGCGCCTGCCGCAGCGCCTGGTGGAAGACCTCGAACGCCTCGGCCCCGCCTTCATCAAGCTGGGCCAGGCGCTGTCGTGCCGGCCGGACCTGGTGCGCGCGCCGTTCCTGGCGGCGCTGACGCGCATCCAGGACCGCGTCGAACCGATCGACGTCGCCGACGTGCGCGGCGTGATCGCCCGCGAACTCGGCGCGCCGCCGGAACAACTGTTCCGCTTTTTCGACCCGGTGCCGCTCGCCGCAGGTTCGCTCGCGCAGGTGCACGCGGTGGTGCTGCCCGACGGCATGGACGCGGTGGTCAAAGTGCAGCGCCCCGGCATCGCCCAGCGCATCCGCTCCGATCTGGACGCCCTCGAACGCCTGGCGCTCACCGCGCAACGCCATACCGAAGTCGGCCGCCGCTACGGCTTCGTGCCGTGGATCGCCGAGCTGCGCCGCAGCCTGCTCAACGAACTGGATTTCATGGCCGAGGCCAGCCACCTCGATACCTTCCGCCGCCAGCTGGAGGGCTATCGCGGGCTGTACATCCCCGCGCCGTTCTTCGACTTCACCAGCTCGCGCGTGCTGGCCATGGCGCGCGTGCACGGCCACAAGCTCGGCGCGCCGCCGGGCGGCGTGCCGCAGCCGCCGCGCGCCGAACTGGCCGGCGAGCTGCTGTCGGCCTATGTCGACCAGGTGTTCGTGCATGGCCTGATCCATGCCGATCCGCATCCGGGCAACCTGGTGCTGACCGACGATGGCCGGCTGGGCCTGCTGGATTTCGGCATGGTCACCAGCCTGTCGCCGGCCATGCGCAACGACCTGCTGCGGCTGATGCTCGCCGCCGCGGATGGCGACGGCGACGGCGTGGCCGATATCGGCGAACGCCTGTGCGTGGTACTGCCGGAAATGGACCGCGCCGCGTATCGCCGCGCGGTGTGCAACGCGGTGCTGCGCTATGCCGGCGCCAGCGACCAGAGCCGCCTGGAAGAAGGGCGCCTGCTGCTTTCGCTCACCCGCATCGGCGCCGACAACGGCCTGCGCCCGCCGGCCGAACTGAGCCTGCTGGGCCGCGCGCTGCTCAACCTGGAGCCGGCGCTGGCGCGCCTGGCCGACGGCCTGCCGACGCGCGAGATGATGCGCGCCCGCCTGCTCGAAGTCGTCGCCGCGCAACTGCTGCGTCCGGTGTCGCAGGCGCGCGGCGGCGCGCTGCTGCTGGAAGCGCAGCGCTATTCGATCAATGCGCCGGGCCAGCTCGGCCGCTTCGTGGAGATCCTGGCGGACAACCGCCTGCGCGTGCGCCTGGACGGGCTGGAGGAATCGCACCTGATCGAGAACCTGCAGAAGATCGCCAACCGCATCGCCGCCGGCCTGATCACCGCGGCGCTGCTGATCGCCGGCGCGCTGATCGCGCGGCTGGCGCCGGCCGGTTCCGGCTATGGCTATCTGGCGGGTGCGATGTTCGCGCTGGCCGGCATCATCGGCTTCGGCCTGGTGGTGAATGCGCTGCGCCGCGACCGCGCGCCGCCGGACGACGGCGACCCGGGGCGCTAGCTCAGCGCTTGGCCTGGATGCCCGGCAGCTCCAGCCGCACCAGGTATTGCCGCACGATATCCGGCAGATGCTCGCGCAGCCATTCGGCCATCGCTTCCTCCTGCCGCAGGATCTCCTCGCACATGCCGGCCACTTCCGGTTGCGCGGCGACTTCCGCCGCGGTGGCCAGGGTGCGGTAGACCACCACTTCCATCGACTCGAAGGAGTAGGTGAGCACCAGGCTCTTCACCACCTCGTCGGAGGAGGCCACCTGCAGCAGCCCATGGCCCAGCGACAGAAAGCGCGCACTGAACTCGCGCAGCCCCGAAGGCTCGCTGCCCAGTTCGCGCAGGCAGCTTTCCAGCCGCGCCTGCTGCTCGCAGGTCTCGGCCAGATGGCCGACGATGCGGTCGCGCAAGCGCGGATAGTGGCGCAGGCGGCGGATATGCGTCTTCAGCATTTCCTCGGACTGCACTTCCATCGCGTGCGCATTGCGCAGCCAGTCGAGCAGTTGGGCATGGGCGGTGTTCATCGGCGGCCTCAAGGCTTGGGAGGTTGGTATCGACGGCGCCGTCGCGGCTGGGGCATCAACCATCCGACTGTTCCTCGGGGCGCGCTTGCGGGCTGGTGCCGCAGGCCGGATGGCCGCAGCCGCACAAGGTCTCCGGCGCCTGGCTGCCCGCCGCCTTGCTGCAATGATCCCCGCAGAACTCTCCCTCGGACGGCACCGTGCATTTGCACGGCCGGTGTGCGCATTTGAAGCCGTTCTCTGCCATGGCGCTTGCTCCTCGAACTGCAATGAGAGGTCCGCACTCTGGCGCCGCTGCCGTCCAGCGGCCGTGACCCGCGCGTGAGCGGCCCGGCAAAGCGGTAGCCCCGTATTCACGCGCCATCGCGCGGCATTAACGCCAGCGGACCCACCATTTATGCTTGAGCCTCGCCGCCTGGCGCGCGGTGCCGGGCGGCGATTTCGATGCGGAGGGCGGTACGGGTGACGCTTCCTCGCCAGGGTTATTTCGACGATCGCGAGCATGCCGCCGAGCAGCTCGCCGAAGCGCTGCTGGCCTATCGCGGCAGGCATCCGCTGGTGCTGGCGATTCCGCGCGGCGGCGTGCCGATCGGCCGCGTGCTGGCCGACCGGCTCGACGGCGATCTCGACGTGGTGCTGGTGCATAAGCTCGGCGCGCCGGGCCAGGAGGAATTCGCGGTCGGCGCGATCGGCGAGGACGGCCAGGTGCTGGTGGCCGAACATGCCGCGCGTGCCGGCGCCGACGCGGACTATCTGCGCGGCGAGGCCGCGCACCAGCTCGACGCGATCGCCCGCCGCCGCCAGCTGTACGACCCCCATCGCGAAGCTTTCGAGGTGGCCGGACGCATCGCCATCGTGGTGGACGACGGCCTCGCCACCGGCGCCACCATGCGCGCGGCGCTCACCGCGGTGCGCGCGCTGGGGCCGCAGTCGCTGGTCTGCGCCGTGCCCGTCGCTTCGTCGCGCAGCCTGGCGGAGCTGCGGCCGCTGTGCGACGACGTGGTCTGCCCGGCGTCGCCGCGCGACTTCGGCGCGGTGAGCCAGTACTACCGCGACTTTCCCGCGGTGACGGACGACGAGGTGGTGCGCCTGCTGACGCGGCTGCAGGCGCCGGCCGGCGGCATGCAGACGGTGCGCATCCCGGCCGACGGCGTGCGCCTGGAAGGCGACCTGCACGTGCCCGAACAGGCCAGGGGCCTGGTGGTGTTCGCGCATGGCAGCGGCAGCAGCCGTTTCAGTCCGCGCAACCGGCAGGTGGCGGAGGAACTCGGCAAGCACGGCATGGCCACGCTGCTGTTCGATCTGCTCGGTGCGGAAGAAGACATCGCGCTGGCATCGCGCTTCGATATCGAGCGCCTGGCCGGACGCCTGGAAGCCGCGGTGACCTGGGCGATGCGCCTGCCGTCGCTGGCGCGCTTGCCGCTGGGGCTGTTCGGCGCGAGCACCGGCGCGGCGGCCGCACTGGCGGTGGCGGCACGCCTGCCGCGCGCGGTGCAGGCGGTGGTGTCGCGCGGCGGGCGGCCGGACCTGGCCGGCCATGGCGCGCTCGGCGAGGTGCAGGCACCGACCTTGCTGATCGTCGGCGCGGCGGATACCGACGTGGTCGCACTCAACAAATCCGCGCTGGCCTCGATGACGCATACGGTCGAACTGGTGCTGGTGCCCGGCGCCACGCATCTGTTCGACGAACCCGGCGCGCTGGAACATGTCGCTGCGCTGGCGGGTGCGTGGTTCCGCCAGTGGCTGCGGTAGGTTGGGGTGAGCCGCAAGGCGAACCCCAACGGCGCGGCAACGTTGGGGTTCGCCTTGCGGCTCACCCCAACCTACTCGAACAGCATCAGCACGGCGGGCGACCAGCTGTAGTCGTACAGCGCCTCGGTGCGCACGGTGGCATAGCCGGCCTCGCGCAATTCCTCCAGCCAGGCCTGGATCGGCTGCTCCCAGTTGGACGGCCGCGAGGCCTGCCGCAGCTGGCCCAGCAGCATCGGCGCGAGGAAGCCGCCCGCGACCAGCGGCGCATCTTCGCCATAGCCGGCGAGCGCGCGCTCGTAGCGCTGCGCGAGCGAATCGAAATACTCCGCGCTGCGCGCTTCCAGCACCGGCACATCGAATTCCACCACGGCCAGCTGCCGCACATGCGGACGCAGGCGGCGCAAGGTGTCCTTGCGTTCGGCCGGCGGCAGCGATTGCAGGGCGAAGGTGGATTGCGCCAGGTCCCATTGCTGTTCCGGCCGCAGCGACGCGGCGAAATCCTGCGCGCCGATCGGCCAGGCGAGCAGATGATCGAGTGCGAGCGGGATCGTGCGCAGCGCTTCGCTGGCATGGCCGAGCAGGGCCGGCGACGGTTCCACCAGATCCAGCTGCGTCGGCGCGTGCCGCGCGCGCTGCAGGGCGGGGATCAGCGCCATGCCGTCGCCGCAGCCGATATCCAGCAATGAAGTCACCGGCAGCGTGTCGTAGAGGCGCGCCAGCGCCGTGCTGGTCGCTTCGTACAGCGGCACGTTGTCGCCGCCGCGGATAAACGCCTCGAACGCCGCCGGCTGATCGTAGGCCGCGCGCGCCTCGCCTTCGTCGAGCAGATCGAGCAGTGCCTGCGCCAGCAGCGCGCCATCGGCCACGGCTGCCTGCAGCGCGTCGCGCGCCTGCGCGGCGGCTTCGTGATGGGCGATCGCGGCCAGCGCATCGGCGAGGCGGCGAGTGGAAACGCTGTTCTGCATGGGCGCGTCCTTTGGGAACAGGGGGTGTGGGGAGCAGGGCGTGCCGGGATCATGGCACGGCCCCGCCAGACCCTCCTTTTTCTTTCAATTTCTTCCTTTTTTTTACGAAGCGGGCCTCGCGTAAGTCGTTGTTGCAGCGCGGCTTGCCACGATCTAAATTAAATATGAAATTCTGTTTCGCCAGTGAACATGGGTCGCCGGGGAGGCGGCCGGGAGGGCTGGGCGGCTATGACACATCCAGTGGTTGCGAGCGTGCGAAACATCGAATCCGGCGAAGACCTCGCGTACTTCTCCGCGCCCACGGTGCGCGACGCCGATGCGCAGCGTCCGTTCCTGGCTGCCGATATCGGCGGCACCCATGCGCGCCTCGGCCTGGTGGCGCCGCAGCTGGAAGGCGCGCCGCGCGTGCTGAGCTACCGCAGCTACCGCTGCGCGGACCATCCGCATCTCGACGGCATCGTGCGGCAGTTCTGCGCGGAGCTGGACGCGCGTCCGCGCGAACTGGTGCTGGCCAGCGCGGGCTATCTGCATGCCGGCGTGGTGGTGAACCGCAATCTCGCCTGGCCGCTGGTGCCGGCCACGCTCGCGCAGGAACTGCGCCTGGAGCGCGTGCGCTTCCTCAACGATTTCGAAGCGCTGGCCCACGCCATCGCCTACGTCGACGAGCACAGCTCGGTGGCGCTGAAGACCGCGTTCGCGCCCGATGCGCAGCAAGGCCCCATCGCGGTGATCGGCCCGGGCACCGGCCTGGGCGCCGCGGTGTGGTTCCCCGGCGAGCCGCCGCGCGTGATCGCCACCGAGGCGGGGCAGATCCAGCTGGCCGCGCGCGGTGGCCTGGAGCGCGAAGTGCTCGACCGCATCGCCGCGCCCGATTGCCACACGCCCTACGAAGCGGTGCTGTCCGGCCCCGGCCTGCATCGCCTGTATGCCGCGCTGTGCGCGGTGTACGACCGCTATCCCTCGTACGCCGAGCCGGCCGACGTGGTCGCCGCCGCGGAGGCCGGCGACGAAGTGGCCTACGAGACGCTGCAGATGTTCGGCGGCTGGATGGGTTCCTTCGCGGGCGACCTGGCCATGCTCTACGGCACCACCGGCGGCGTGTACCTGGCCGGCGGTTTTCTCTCGCGCATCGTCGACCTGCTGCGCTGCGGCCCCTTGGTCGAACGCTTCCTCGACAAGGGCGTGATGCGCCCGTTCCTGCACAAGGTCCCCATTCGCGTGGTGGACCACGGACAGCTCGGCGTCGTCGGTGCCGCCAGCTGGCATCTGCATACACGCACCGCGAAACAGGCGCCGGGATAAGGGCCGAACCGTCCGAGCGGGCGGAATCCACAGCACAGCGTCGCCGGCGCGCCTCCTGGGAGGGGGGGCCGCGGCAATCAACGAAAGGGGTGGGACCTGATGATCAAGAACGGCAAGAAACTCCTGTGCGTCAGCATCCTGTGCGGCCTTGGCCTCGCCGGCGCCGCGCATGCGCAGAACGACACCGCCGCGCCGGCGCAGAACGGCAGCACCGCCGCCGGCAGCGGCGACAAGAGCAAGACCCCGCAGCAGCGCGCGCAGGAAAAGCAGGCGCAGAACCTCCAGCAGGTGACGGTGACCGGCTACCGCGAGAGCCTGGCCAAGGCGATCGAGATCAAGCGCAACGCCAATGCCATCGTCGATGCGATCAACGCCGAGGACATCGGCAAGTTCCCCGACACCAACGCCGCCGAATCGCTGTCGCACCTGCCGGGCATCTCGGTGGACCGCCAGTTCGGCGAGGGCGAGAAGGTCAGCATCAACGGCACCGATCCGGCGCTCAACCGCGTGCTGATCAACGGCCAGACCATCGCTTCCGGCGACTGGGGCGGCAACCCCACCGACACCAGCGGACGCACCTTCAACTACACCCTGCTGTCGCCGGAAATCATCGGCAACATGCAGGTGTACAAGTCGCCCGAGGCGCATATCGACGAAGGCAGCATCGGCGGCACCGTTATCGTCAACACGCGCAAGCCGCTGGACCTGCCGGCCAACACCCTGCGCGGCTCGCTCGGCTACAGCTACAACGATCGCTCGCAGGAAGGCAATCCGCGCGGCTCCGTGCTGTGGAGCTGGAAGAACAGCGACAGCACCTTCGGCTTCCTCACCGCGGTCACGCACGACAAGGAAAACCTGTCGCGCGCCGGCATCGAGTTCTTCGGCTATTCCACCCCCGGCACCAGCATTCCGTCCACCGCCACCGTGCACGGCAGCGGCGACGTGGCCACCGCCAAGTACCCGGTGGGCATCAACAGCTCCTACTTCCAGCAGGTGCGCAAGCGCGACGGCATCCAGTCCGCGCTGCAGTGGCGGCCGGACGAAAAGAACGAGTTCAACCTCACCGGCATCTACGTGCGCGGCTCGTACAACAACTTCAGCGAATCGCGCTACGTCTGCCCGGGTTGCGGCGACACCAACAAGATCACCGACCTCACGGTCAACAACGGCTACATCACCAATGCCACGGTGTCCGGCAATACCGGCATCGGCCAGCCGTATGCCGAGCTCGACGCCAACTACCGCATGTCGAAGGTGACCACCAAGAGCCTCAACCTGCGCCACGACTACAACGGCGACAAGTGGATCTTCACCAGCCAGGTCGGCTACACCGCCGCGCGCGGCGGCAAGGACCCCGAATACCTGATGAAGTACCTGCTGAATTCCGGCGGCTACAACTTCAGCTACGACGGCCGCAACACCGCGGTGAACTACGACAACGGCTCGGCCGCCAACTGGGGCCTGCCCGCCTCGCCGGCCGGTTCGCCGCCGGGCGATTCCACGCTCAACGGCAAGTACCAGGCCGGCGGCATCTACTACGAGACCACCAAGGACCGCGAGCGCTACGCCCAGTTCGACGCCAGCCGCGACCTGGAATGGGGCCCGATCTACCAGGTGCAGATGGGCTTCAAGTACATCAACCACGTGAACTCGCAGTTCTCGCAGGGCAACCGCATCAACACCACCGATGCGATCTCGCTGACCGATTTCGATCCGGGCACCACGCCGGGCAACCTGTACGACGGCCTGCACGCCGGCGGCGACCTGACCGACTGGCCGACCGCGAACCTGGGCACGGTGAAGTCCTACCTCAACGGCCAGCCGCAGGGTCCGTACAACATCAACTATCCGTCGATCTACAACGTGCGCGAAATGACGCGCGACCTGTACACGCAGTTCAACTACAACGCCGGCGGTTTCCGCGGCAACTTCGGCGTGCGCTACGTGGACACCACCGACAAGTCCACCTACTACCAGTCGACCAGCGGCAGCGCGTACTACCTGACGCAGGGCAAGACGCACTATTACAAGCCGCTGCCCAGCTTCAACATCGCCTACGACATCGACGACAGCAAGGTGGCGCGCTTCGGCGTGTCCAAGGTGATCGCGCGTCCGCGCTATGCGGACCTGGCCGGCTCGGTCTCGCTGAGCTGCACCGGCGGCAACTGCACCGGCAGCGCGGGCAACCCGAACCTCAAGCCGTATTCGTCCACTAACTACGACCTGGCCGGCGAGTGGTACTTCGCGCCGTCCAGCATGCTCGGCGCCGAGGTGTTCTACCGCAAGATCGGCAACTACATCGTCAGCACCACCGACGAGCGCACGTTCTTCGACCCGACCAATGGCCAGACCAACGTCTATACCATCACCTCGCCGGTGAACGTCTCCAACGCCAAGGTGCGCGGCATCTCCCTGCTGTACCAGCAGGACCTGGGCCACGGCTTCGGCGTGCAGACCAACTACACCTATGCGCATGCCGACACCAGCACGGGCCTGAACCTGCCGTACCTGTCGAAGAACACCTTCAACATCATTCCGTACTTCGAGAAGGGGCCGTGGTCGGCGCGCGTCAACTACAGCTGGCGTTCGCCGTACTTCACCCAGATCGGCCGCCTCGATTCGCACGTGTTCGCCGACCAGTACAAGGAGCTGGACGTCAGCGCCTCGTACCAGGTGAACCAGTGGATGGCGGTGACCCTGAGCGCGACCAACCTGCTCGATTCCACCTACTACTGGTACAACGACGTGAAGTACGCGCCGATCGGCATGTACAAGAACGGCCGCACCTTCGCCGTTGGCGTCAACTTCAAGCTGTAACGCCAAACTTTTAGGCGCCGGGCCGGTCACGGCGGGATATCTCCCCTCTGCCGCGGCCGGCCCCTTTTTTTATCCCGCCGGTTCATGCCACCGGAAGGTCCCGGAAATGTGCGCGCAACGACATTTCCAGCCAGAGGCCCGGGTAAAAGCCGTGCCCGCGTGGTCGATTCGCCGGCCAGCCGCTATGATCTTGCGCTTCGCCTCGGCCCAGGGTGGGCTGCGAGGTGTGTTCGCGTTGCCGTCGGCACGGCGCGCGTCATCGGCATGCAGGGAGACGCAGCGATGGAAGGCCTTACCCCCAGGGACATGGACGTGCTCGGCCACTATGCCCGCCAGGGCAACCGCGAGCGCTACTGGAACTACCTGGCAAGGCACGAAGGCGCCGACGGCTACGGCCTGCTCGCGCTGGGCGCGGTGCGCAACGACAGCACGCCGGGCGCCGTCGCCAATCTCTATGCGCAGAACTACGCCTACAGCCGCAACCACACCATCCTGAGCGAACGCGGCTGGGAGGAATTCGGCCAGGACCTGGTGCGCGTGGACTACGCGCGCCGCGCCGCGCATTTCAACGGCGGCGCGCCGGAGCTGGCGCTCAACCTGCCGGTGAAGGACGTGCAGGAGACCTACACCGAAGCCTTCGCGCGCAAGCGCATCGACGCGGACGCCTGGACGCCCAACCGCCTGCTCGACGCCGCGCGCCGCCACGGCGGCGAGACCGCGACCGAAGGCGCCTGGCGCAGCATGCTCGACGGCGGCCGCCTCGGCGCCTGGCGCGGCTACGACACGCTCACCGCGGTGGTCGCCGCGTACGGCGACGACGAGATGCGCCGTGCCGAGTACGTCAAGGACATGGGCGTGGCCTACGCCGGCGCCATGGCCGCCACGCCGCAGGTCGACCCGGACCGCATCCAGCGCGGCGACGACCGCTACGCCTTCGATCCGCACAGCCGGCAGTGGCAGCACGACGTGGCGGGGCCGGTGACCGATCCCAAGGAACGCGCGGAGCTGGACGATGCGCGCCAGGTGCGCCTGGAGCGCGCGCAGAAGCTGCGTGAGATCCATCCGGCGGACCGCTTCCACGAACTTGCCGCCAGCCCGTTCGCACTGTCCGAACGCACGCCGTCCGCACCGCCGGTTGCGGAGCCCGCCGCCGCAACGCTCGCCGCGCGCGACATCGCACCGGCGCTCTACGACGAGTTGAAGCCGCAGCTGCCCCCCGGCTTGCCGGAAGACCGCCTTGCCCAGGTCACGCTCGCCGCGAAGGAAGGCGGCATCAAGGCCGGCCACGTGCGCGCCGTGCTGGTGGAGAACGACACCGTCTATATCGCCGGCCGCATTCCCGGCATGCTCGGCCAGGTCGACCTGGCCAGGCCCGCGCCGCCGCTGCAGGAAAGCCTGCAGCGCTCGGCCGCGCTGGATCAGCGGCAGGAAGCACAGGCCGCGCCGCAGGGGCCCAAGCTGGGATAAGCGCGCTGCGCTAAAGTCGCGCCTTTCCGGCGCCGCGCGGTGCGCGCCGGCCATGGCGGGACACCGATGCGCGCGAAGCGATTCACCCTGGTCGACGTCTTTTCCACCGAAGCGTTTCGCGGCAATCCCGTCGCCGTGGTGCACGACGCCGGCGGTATGCCGGAGCAGGACATGCAGGCGCTCGCGCGCTGGACGAACCTCAGCGAGACCTGCTTCCTGCTGCCGTCCGACGATCCGCGCGCCGATTACCGCCTGCGCATCTTCTCTACGTTGCGCGAAATGCCGTTCGCCGGGCATCCCACGCTCGGCGCCGCGCATGCCTGGCTGGCGGCCGGTGGTGTGCCCAAGGGCCAGCAGCTGGTGCAGTCCTGCGCCGTGGGCCTCGTCGATGTCCGCGCAGAGCACGCTCAGCTGGCCTTCCGCGCGCCGCCTCTGCTGCGTGCCGGCCCGGTGGAAGAAGCGCTGCTGGCAGGCATCCTCGGCGCGTTCGGGCTGCAGCGCCATGAAGTGCAGCGGGCACAGTGGGTCGACAACGGCGCCGGCTGGCTGGCCCTGATGCTGGACGATCGCCAGCGCCTGCTCGGCCTGGCGCCGGACCTGTCCACATTGCACGGCGTGCCCATCGGCCTGTTCGCACCGTGGCCCGGCGGCGATGCCGCGTTCGAAGTGCGCGCGTTTATCGGCGGCGATGCGGTGCCCGAAGACCCGGCCACCGGCAGCCTCAACGCCGGCCTCGCGCGCTGGCTGCTGGAGGAGGGCATGGCGGCGGCGCCCTTCGCGATGGCGCAAGGCACCGCGATCGGGCGCGCGGGCCGCATCCATGTGCGCGGCGGCGGTGCGGACCTGTGGATCGGCGGCGCCTGCGTCACGCGCGTCGACGGACAGCTCGCGCTCTAGGCCGTTGCCCCGGTGGCGGCTGTTGCAGCCGGCGCAACACGGTGATGCGCGCGGCGCTTCCTTCCCAGGCGCCGGTCTTCGGTTCATGCTGTCAGCTTGGCCTTCCGTGCCGCACCACATGAGGACGCTTTCATGAGCCAGCCGATCCGGGTGCTCCTGCAGACCACCATCCCGACTGCCGCCGACGACTGGCATATCGGGCGCTTTTCGCAGCTGGCGCAGACGCTGGCCGCGGCGAGCGGCGCGGATGGCGCGCCGCTGTTCGAGGTGACCGCACGCGACCGCGGCCCCGTAGGTCAGCCCGATCCGGTGCTGTCCACGCTGGACCGCTCCGGCTTCGACCAGCTCTGGCTGTTCGCCGTCGACGTCGGCGACGGCCTGCACGACGCGGACTGCGAAGCCATCGGGCGCTTCCGCGGACGCGGCGGCGGCGTGCTGGTGGCGCGCGACCATATGGATCTGGGCTGCTCGATCTGCTCGCTGGCCGGCATCGGTGCGGCGAATTATTTCCACACGCACAATCTCGATCCGGATCCCGCGCGCCGGCAGATCGACGACCGCGACACCGCCTACATCCTGTGGCCGAACTTCCACTCCGGTGCCAATGGCGATTGGCAGCACGTCGTCGCCGTGGGCGAGCCGCATCCCGTGCTGCACGATCCCGACGAAGCAAACGGTGTGCTGGCTTACCTGCCGTCGCATCCGCATGAGGGTGCGGTCGACGCGCCCGCCGGCGATGCGAGCGCCCGCGTGATTGCGCAGGGGCGCAGCAAGGCGACGGGGCAGGCCTTCAATCTGGCGGTGGCGTTCGAATCGAAGGACGGAGGCGGCAGGGCGATCGCGCAATCCACCTTCCATCATTTCGCCGATTACAACTGGGACCCGCGCCTGGGCTGTCCCAG
Source organism: Dyella sp. SG609 (assembly GCF_012275375.1). Taxonomy (GTDB): domain Bacteria; phylum Pseudomonadota; class Gammaproteobacteria; order Xanthomonadales; family Rhodanobacteraceae; genus Dyella_D; species Dyella_D marensis. The sequence continues at coordinate 90,606 of NZ_JAAZQJ010000016.1, forward strand.
CTTCGTCAGCGAAGCGCCGGGCGATGCGATCCGGCAGCATCCGCATGCGCTCGACGCCACGCGCCGCTACGTGCGCAACGTGGCGCTGTGGCTGGCCGGCCGCGACGTGGCGGTGGCCTGATGGACTTCCGCGACGACGATCTGAGCCACTACGCCGCCCACGGCACACCGCCGTTGCCGGCGCCTGTGCGGGAGCTGCACGTGGACCATGCCGGCGCCTCGATCTGGTGCGGTGTCTACGGCGAAGGCGCGCCGGTGCTGCTGCTGCACGGCGCGTTCAACCAGTCCGCCGACTGGAGCCGCCAGATCGCCGCGCTGACCGAGGCCGGCTACCGCGCCATCGCCATCGACAACCGCGGCCGCGGACGCAGCACGTTGGGTACGCAGCCGCTGAGCTATGCGCTGGAAGCGGAAGAGGTGTTTGCGGTGATGGATGCGCTGGACTTGCCGGCAGCTTCCATCGTGGGCTGGAGCGACGGTTCCATCATCGGCCTGACCATGGCGATGCAGCAGCCGCAACGGGTGTCCCGGGTGTTTGCGTTCGGCACGGTGATGCATCTGGACGGCCTGACGCCGCTGGATATGGACGACCCGGTGCTGGGGCGGATGTTCAACCGCGTGAAGCACGACCATGCGCGGTTTTCGCCGGAGGCGGAACGGTTCGAGGAGATTGCCCAGGCGGTCGGCCGGATGACGGATACGCAGCCTACGTATGGCGATGCGGAGCTGGCGGCGATACGCGTGCCGGTGGCCATCGTGGTGGGGGAGCGTGATGAGTTTGTTGCGCGGGGGCATACGGAGCACCTGGCGGAGGTTATTCCTGGCGCGAAGTTGATTGCGTTGCCGGGGGGGACTCATTTTGCGTTGCTGCAGCGGCCGGGGGAATTCAATCGGGCGATGCTCGATTATCTCGGGGACTCCGTGATTATGTCGGCTTAGGCCGGGATCTTTTTTGCGGTGTCGCCTGGTTTTGCGTGGCCGCGACTTGGCCGCTTATGCAGCGGGCATTTCGGACGCCTGCCGGCGCCCGAGTTACTTTCTCTTTGCTGGCCCAAAGAGAAAGTAACCAAAGA
>NZ_JAAZQJ010000017.1 GCF_012275375.1 Dyella sp. SG609
GCCGATCGCGATGACGGACGGCCTGCGCTTCGCGATCCGCGAAGGTGGCCGCACCGTCGGCGCCGGCGTCGTCGCCAAGATCACCAAGTAAGTAGCCCGCCTTCGGGCGAGCGAACACCGGGTCTGAAAGAGCGGGGCGCAAGCCCTGCTCTTTTTTTGCCTGTTTTTTGCGCAAAGGGCTTCCCATCGAGCTGATGTTCCTATATGCTTGATAAGTTATCCCTTTGCATTCGGGCCTGATCGCTCGAGGCACACAGCGAAATGAGGTGCAGGACGCGCTTCGAGTTCGCATACAAGGACGTTGCGGGGTCGCATGACGGCAGAGTGACCGCTCTGTTGCCATTTGCGTTTTCGCGTTCTATACTTTTTCGTCTGGGCAGACCGATACCGTCGGTCTGCCCGGTCTTTTAGGGGTCGAATCGCCGGGATTTCCCGGCAGCCGTCGACCCCTTTGCTGCACCAGGTAGTACCAAGGGTTGTGCGGAATGGTGAGAAGCCATTCCGAATCACAGAATCGTTCTTTAGATAACAGGACACGGTTTATGGCGAACCAAAAGATTCGCATCCGGCTCAAGGCGTTCGATCATCGTCTGATCGACCGTTCGGCCAGCGAAATCGTCGAGACGGCCAAGCGCACCGGCGCCACGGTCCTCGGCCCGATCCCGCTGCCGACCAAGATCGAGCGTTACACCATTCTGGTGTCGCCGCACGTCGACAAAGATGCCCGCGACCAGTACGAAACCCGTACCCACAAGCGCGTGCTCGATATCGTTGACCCCAACGACAAGACCGTGGACGCGCTCATGAAGCTTGATCTCGCCGCTGGCGTCGATGTTCAGATCAAGCTCGGCTGAGCGATAGACAGGATACGAAGATGAGTATCGGACTGGTTGGCCGCAAGTGCGGCATGAGCCGACTCTTCACTGAAGATGGACGCTCGATTCCGGTGACGCTGATTGAAGCCACCCCGAATCGCGTCACCCAGCTGAAGACGGAAGATAACGATGGTTACAGCGCTGTGCAGGTCGCGGCGGGCGTCAAGCGCGCCAGCCTGCTGACCCAGCCGCTGAAGGGTCACTACGCCAAGGCGAAGGTCGAGCCGGGTCGTGGTCTGTGGGAGTTCCGCGTGACTGCCGACGAGCTCGGCAAGTACAGCGTGGGCACCGAGATCAAGGCCGATGACGTGTTCCAGGTGGGTCAGATCGTTGACGTCGCCGGCGTGTCGAAGGGCAAGGGCTTCCAGGGCACCATCAAGCGCCACAACTTCACCATGGGTGATGCCACCCACGGTAACTCGCTGTCGCACCGCTCGCCGGGTTCTATCGGCCAGCGCCAGACCCCGGGTCGCGTGTTCCCCGGCAAGAAGATGTCCGGCCACATGGGTGCGGTGAACCGCACGCAGCAGGGTCTGGAAGTGGTCAAGGTCGACGCCGAGCGTCATCTGATCGCGATCAAGGGCGCAGTCCCCGGTGCTACCGGTGGCGACGTCGTGATCCGTCCGACCACCAAGGGTTGAGGAGAGACGCCATGGAACTGAATGTCATTGGCGCCAAGCCGCTCAACGTGTCGGACGAAGTGTTCGGCGGTGAGTTCAAGCAGGCCCTGATCCACCAGGTGGTCGTTGCCTACCAGGCCGGCGGTCGCGCCGGTACCAAGGCGCAGCTGTCGCGTGGTGAGCTGTCGGGTACCACCAAGAAGTTCAAGAAGCAGAAGGGCGGCGGCGCCCGTCACGGCGACTACCGCGCCCCGATCTTTGTCGGCGGCGGTGTCACCTTCGCGGCGAAGCCCCGCAACTTCGAACAGAAAGTCAACCGCAAGGCCTATCGCGTGGCGCTGCGCTCCATTCTCGCGGAGCTCAATCGCCAGGGTCGCCTGAAGGTGGTCGAGAGCTTCGGCATCGACACCCCGAAGACCAAGGCGATGGTTGCCAAGCTGGCCGAGCTGCAGGTTTCCGGTCGTGTGCTGCTGGTGTCGGAAGATGCCAACGAAGCCACCTTCCTGGCTGCCCGCAACATCCCGTACATCCACGTGGTGGACGTGCTGGCGCTGAACCCGGTGAGCCTGGTCGGTTCGGATCACATCGTCATGACCGTCGATGCGGTGAAGAAGATCGAGGAGTGGCTGGCATGAGCAACGAACGCATTCTCAACACGCTGCGCGCGCCGCACATCTCCGAGAAGGCGGCCCGTCTTGCCGAGGGCAACCAGTACGTTTTCGTGGTCGCGCCCGACGCGACCAAGGCCGATGTCCGCGCGGCGGTGGAGCAGATGTTCGACGTCAAGGTCGAGCAGGTGAACCTCGTCAACGCCAAGGGCAAGGTCAAGTCCTTCCGTTTCCGCGCTGGCAACCGCCAGGGCAAGCGCAAGGCCTACGTGCGCCTGGCCGATGGGCAGACCATCGACGTGGCGGCCAAGGCCTGAGCCAGGAGTTGAATTGAGATGGCACTGATCACTCACAAGCCGACCTCGGCCGGACGCCGCGACGCAGTCAGCGTGCGTACCCCGGGCCTGCACAAGGGCGCGCCGTACGCGCCGTTGACCGAAGCCCAGTCCAAGACCGGCGGTCGCAACCATTACGGTCGCATCACCGTTCGTCACCAGGGCGGCGGTCATAAGCAGCGTTACCGCATCATCGACTTCAAGCGCGACAAGGAAGGCATCGTCGCCCAGGTCGAGCGCATCGAATACGATCCGAACCGCACCGCGCACATCGCGCTGCTGTGCTACGCCGACGGCGAGCGCCGCTACATCATCGCCCCGAAGGGCGTGCAGGCGGGCGACCGCCTGGTGTCGGGCCACGATGCGCCGATCAAGGCCGGCAACAGCCTGCCGCTGCGCAACATCCCGGTCGGTTCGACCGTGCACTGCATCGAGATGAAGCCCGGCAAGGGCGCGCAGATCGCCCGCAGCGCCGGCGCTTCCGTCCAGCTGGTGGCCCGCGAGTCCGGCTACGCCACGCTGCGCCTGCGCTCCGGCGAAATGCGCCGCGTGCCGGTCGACTGCCGCGCCACCATCGGTGAAGTCGGCAACGGCGAGCACAGCCTGAAGAAGCTCGGCAAGGCCGGCGCCAAGCGTTGGAAGGGCATCCGCCCGACCGTCCGCGGCGTCGCCATGAACCCGGTCGACCATCCGCATGGCGGTGGTGAAGGCAAGACCTCCGGCGGCCGTCATCCGGTCAGCCCGTGGGGCACGCCGGCCAAGGGCTACAAGACCCGTAACAACAAGCGCACGCAGCAGTTCATCGTGCGTCGCCGCAAGTAACAGGAAACCGTCATGCCGCGTTCATTGAAGAAAGGTCCTTTCGTCGACCTTCACCTCGTGAAGAAGGTGGAAGCTGCGGTTTCCACCAACAACAAGCGTCCGATCAAGACCTGGTCGCGCCGCTCGATGATCCTGCCGGAAATGGTGGGATTGACCATCGCCATCCACAACGGTCGCCAGCACGTGCCGGTGCTCGTCAACGAGAACATGGTCGGGCACAAGCTCGGCGAGTTCGCGGTGACCCGCACCTTCAAGGGCCATGGCGGCGATAAGAAGGGCAAGTGATGAGCACCGAAGCCAAAGCAATCCTGCGCAGCGCCCGCATTTCGGCGCAGAAGGTGCGCCTGGTGGCTGACCTGGTCCGCGGCATGCCCGTGGGCCGTGCCAGCGACGTGCTCCAGTTCACCAACAAGAAGGCCGCGCACATCGTTCGTAAGGTGCTGCTGTCGGCCGTCGCCAACGCCGAGAACAACCTCGGCGCCGACGTCGACGAGCTGAAGATCGCTCGCATCTTCGTCGACGAAGGTCCGGCGATGAAGCGCATGTACGCGCGCGCCAAAGGCCGCGGTTCTCGCATCCTGAAGCGCACGAGCCACATCACTGTGGTCGTTGGCAACTGACTGGGGATATAGACGATGGGTCATAAAGTTCATCCCACCGGTATCCGCCTCGGCATTGCCAAGGACTGGAACTCGAAGTGGTACGCCAATAAGGGCGAATACGCCCAGTACCTCGCTGCCGACCTGAAGGTCCGCGAGATGCTGCGCAAGAAGCTGGCCCAGGCCGGCATCTCGAAGATCCAGATCGAGCGCCCGGCCAAGACCGCGCGCGTGACGATCCACACCGCCCGTCCGGGCGTGGTGATCGGCAAGAAGGGCGAGGACATCGAGAAGCTGCGCAAGGAAGTCAGCCAGCTGATGGGCGTCCCGGCGCACATCAACGTCAGCGAGGTGCGCAAGCCCGAGCTCGACGCGCAGCTGGTGGCCGAGTCGATCGCGCAGCAGCTCGAGCGCCGCATCATGTTCCGCCGCGCCATGAAGCGCTCGGTCGGCAACGCGATGCGCCTCGGCGCCCTGGGCATCAAGATCAACGTGTCCGGTCGTCTGAACGGCGCCGAGATCGCCCGCTCCGAGTGGGCCCGCGAAGGCCGCGTGCCGCTGCACACCCTGCGTGCGGACATCGACTACGGCTTCGCCGAAGCGCACACCACCTACGGTGTCATCGGCATCAAGGTGTGGATCTACAAGGGCGAAATCTTCGACCTGGCGCAGGTTGGCCAGGAAGCGAAGGAAGAGCCGTCGCAGCCGCGCCGCGAAGGTGGCGAGGGTCGTCGTGAATCGCGTCGCGAGGGCGGTGAAGGCCGTCGCGAGCGGACGGCGAAGTAAGGAGAGTTGCCATGTTGCAACCTAAGCGAACCAAATTCCGCAAGCAGTTCAAGGGCCGCAACGACGGTCTGGCGTTCAGCTCGAACCTCGTGAGCTTCGGCGAATACGGCCTCAAGGCCACCACTCATGGCGCGCTGACCGCGCGCCAGATCGAGGCGGCCCGCCGTTGCATCACCCGCTTCGTGAAGCGTGGCGGCAAGCTGTGGATCCGCGTGTTCCCGGACAAGCCGATCACCAAGAAGCCGATCGAAGTCCGAATGGGCGCGGGTAAGGGTGGCGTCGAGTACTGGGTCGCTCCGATCCAGCCCGGCCGCATGCTCTATGAAATCGAGGGCGTCGACGAAGCCACGGCCCGTGAGGCGTTCCGCCTCGCCGCCGCCAAGCTGTCGGTGCAGACCCAGTTCGTATCCCGAGCGGTGATGTGATGGCCATGAACGATCTGATCAACAAAACGGCCGACGAGCTGAAGCAGCATCTGCTGGACCTGCGCAAGGAGCAGTTCAACCTGCGCATGCAGAAGGGCACCGGCCAGCTCAACCAGCCGCACCAGCTGCGCCGCGTTCGGCGCGACATCGCCCGCGCGAAGTTCGCGCTCGGCGGCAAGAAGTAAGGACGGCGGATATGAGCGATAACCAGAAGCAGGCGCGCACCCTCGAGGGCCGCGTCATCAGCAACAAGATGGACAAGACGGTGACCGTCCTGATCGAGCGCCAGGTGCAGCACGGCCTGCTGGGCAAGATCATCCGCCGGTCGACCAAGCTGCATGCGCAGGACGACCTCGGTGCAAACGAGGGCGACCTGGTGCGCATCGCGGAATGCCGCCCGCTGTCCAAGACCAAGCATCACCGCGTGGTCGAAATCGTCACTCGCGCGGTCGGCTAAGGGGAGGGTGCAGACATGATCCAGATGCAAAGCACGCTTTCCGCGGCGGACAACAGCGGCGCGAAGGAACTGATGTGCATCAAGGTGCTCGGCGGCTCCAAGCGCCGTTACGCCGCGATCGGTGACGTGATCAAGGTCACCGTGAAGGATGCCATTCCGCGTGGCAAGGTGAAGAAGGGCGAGGTGTACAACGCCGTGGTGGTCCGTACCGCCAAGGGTGTGCGTCGTCCGGACGGCTCGCTGATCCGTTTCGACGGCAACGCGGCGGTCCTTCTCAACAACAAGCTCGAGCCGATCGGCACCCGTATCTTCGGGCCGGTCACTCGCGAGCTGCGCAGCGAGCGCTTCATGAAGATCGTCTCGCTCGCACCCGAAGTGCTCTGAGCGGAGGCTAGACATGAACCGTATCCGCAAGGGTGATCAGGTCATCGTGATCACCGGCAAAAACAAGGGCCAGCGCGGCGACGTGCTGCGCGTGGATGGCGATCGCGTGTTCGTCTCCAACGTCAACGTGGTCAAGCGTCACACCAAGCCGAATCCTCAGGCCAACCAGGCCGGCGGCATCGTCGAGCGTGAGGCTTCGATCCATATCTCCAATGTGCAGCTGTTCAACCCCGCTCAGAACAAGGGTGAACGCGTGGGCTTCAAGACGCTCGAAGATGGGCGCAAGGTCCGCGTGTTCAGTTCTGGCGAGGTCGTGGACGCGTAAGGAACACAAGTCATGACGCGCCTTGAAAAGTTTTATAAAGACGAAGTAGTCAAGAAGCTCACCGAGCGCTTTGGCTACGAGAACGTGATGCAGGTTCCCCGCATCACCAAGATCACGCTGAACATGGGCGTGGGCGAAGCGGCGGCGAACAAGAAGGTTCTTGAGAACGCCGTGGCCGACATGGCCAAGATCTCCGGCCAGAAGCCGATCCAGACCAAGGCGCGCGTTTCCGTCGCCTCGTTCAAGATCCGCGACGGCTGGCCGATCGGCTGCAAGGTCACCCTGCGCCGTGCCCAGATGTGGGAATTCTTCGATCGCCTGATCAACATCTCGCTGCCCCGTACCCGCGACTTCCGCGGCGTGTCGGGCCGCGCCTTCGATGGCCGTGGCAACTACAACTTCGGCATCAAGGAACAGATCATCTTCCCGGAAATCGACTTCGACGCCGTCGACGCGATGCGTGGCATGGATATCTCCATCACCACCACCGCCAAGTCGGACGAAGAGGCCAAGGCCTTGCTGGAAGCCTTCAGCTTCCCGTTCCGCAACTAAGAGAGCGCGAGAGATTTATGGCTAAGACCTCGATGATCAACCGCGATCTCAAGCGGACCAAGCTCGCCAAGAAGTACGCCGCCAAGCGTGCGGAACTGAAGGCGATCGTGCTGAGCCCCACCGCCTCGTACGACGAGAAGATGGAAGCCCAGACCAAGCTGCAGAAGCTGCCGCGCGACGCCAGCCCGACCCGTCAGCGCACCCGTTGCGCCCTGACCGGCCGTCCGCGCGCCGTGTACCAGAAGTTCGGCCTGGGCCGCAACAAGCTGCGCGAAGCCACCATGCGTGGCGATGTGCCCGGCCTGCGCAAGTCCAGCTGGTAAGCAAGACCTGTTAAACGACCCGCCCGGGCCTGGCCCGGGCGGGTTCATACGTCCGGGGGCGGGCTGTTCCAGTGCCGCCGCCGATGCGAAACGCGTGCCGTTATTCGCAAAACCGGAAAAGAGCTGATATAGTCGACAGTCTGCGCAAAGCAGACCGGCGCCTATGCCGGCTTACAACTCAATATTGATTTCCGGTTTTATCGGATATCGGTGCACTCTGAAGGATGTTTTTCATGAGCATGACTGATCCCATCGCCGATCTGTTTACGCGCATCCGCAATGCCCAGGCTACGGGCAAGCAGGCTGTCAGCGTGCCGTCGTCGAAGCTGAAGGTGGCCATCGCCAACCTTCTCAAGAACGAGGGCTACATCCTCGACGCCAAGACTTCCTCGCAGGAAGGCAAGCCGGTGCTCGAGATCAAGCTCAAGTATTTCGAGGGCCGCCCGGCCATCGAGAGCATTTCCCGCGTCAGCCGCTCGGGCCTCCGCGTGTACCGCGGCAAGGACCAGCTGCCGAAGGTCCTGGGTGGCCTGGGTATCTCGATCATCTCGACGTCCGCCGGTCTGCTGACCGATGCCCAGGCTCGCGCCAAGGGCCTCGGCGGTGAAGTCATCGGCCAGGTCGCCTAAGGAGCCGACGATGTCCCGTGTAGCCAAGAAGATCATCAATCTGCCCAAGGGCGTCGAGCTGAAGGCTGGCGCTGAAGGCATCTCCGTCAAGGGCCCGAAGGGCACCCTGTCCACGCACAACCTGCCGGGCGTGTCCGTGGCCGTCGATAACGGCAACGTGAGCATCGTGCTGGCCGAGGGCGCGGACCACAAGTTCGGCGGCACCGCGCGTGCGCTGCTGGCCAACATGGTCAAGGGCGTGTCGGACGGCTACGAGCGCAAGCTCGAGCTGGTCGGCGTCGGTTACCGTGCCGCCATGCAGGGCAAGGCGCTGAACCTGAGCCTGGGCTTCTCCCATCCGGTCGTGTTCAACGCTCCGGAAGGCATCACGCTGGAGACCCCGACGCAGACCGAAATCCTGATCAAGGGTTCGGACAAGCAGCTCGTGGGCGAAGTGGCCGCCAAGATCCGTGGCTATCGTCCGCCGGAGCCGTACAAGGGCAAGGGCGTGCGCTATGCCGGCGAGAAGATCACCCTGAAGGAAGCCAAGAAGGCCTAAGGCGCTGAAAAGCGCGTGCCTATCCGCTTCCTGGAGAGAACACGATGAACAAGAACGAATCCCGCCTGCGTCGCGCCAAGTCCACCCGCTCGCACATCCGCAAGCTGGGCGTGGCCCGCCTGTCCGTGCATCGCACCGGCCAGCACCTCTATGCCCAGGTGTTCGACGCCTCGGGCAAGAACGTGGTTGCCGCTGCCTCGACGGTGCAGAAGTCGATCGCCGAAGGCCTGAAGGGCACCAAGAACATCGAAGCCGCCACTGCCGTAGGCAAGGCGATCGCCGAGCGCGCCAAGGCCGCCGGTATCGAAGCCGTGGCGTTCGACCGTTCGGGTTTCCGCTATCACGGTCGCATCAAGGCTCTGGCCGATGCGGCGCGCGAAGCCGGCCTGAAGTTCTAAGCACCAAGGGGCAGGGCTCTGCGTAGCGCCTGCCCCATCAGCTGTACCTACAACTCCAAGCGGCCCAGCCGCAAGCAAAAGTCCCGGATCTTCCGGGCATGACGGAAAAGAATATGTCTTCTACCGATCGCGAAAATTCAGACGGCCTGCTCGAGAAGCTGATCGCCGTCAACCGCGTGGCCAAGACCGTGAAGGGTGGCCGCCAGATGAGCTTCACCGCGCTGACCGTGGTGGGCGACGGCGAAGGCCGCGTCGGCTTCGGCTATGGCAAGGCGCGCGAAGTGCCGGTCGCCATCTCCAAGGCCATGGAACGCGCCCGCCGCAACATGGTCGCCGTTGACCTCAACAACGGCACGCTGTGGTACGCCGTGAAGGCCAACCACGGTGCGGCCCGCGTGTTCATGCAGCCGGCTTCCGAAGGTACCGGCGTGATCGCCGGCGGCGCCATGCGCGCCGTGCTGGAAGTGGTCGGCGTAAAGAACGTGCTGGCCAAGGCCGTCGGCTCGCGCAATCCGATCAACCTGGTGCGCGCCACCATCAAGGGCCTGCAGGCCGTCGCCTCGCCGAAGCAGATCGCTGCCAAGCGCGGCAAGACCGTTGAAGAGGTGCTGGGCAATGGCTAACAACGAAAAGACCGTCCGCGTCCGCCTAGTCAAGGGCCTGCGCGGCGTGCAGAGCCGTCATCGCCTGAGCGTCAAGGCGCTCGGCCTGAACAAGCTCAACGACGTCCGTGAACTGAAGGACAGCCCGCAGGTGCGTGGTCTGATCAACACGGTCTACTACCTGGTCCGGGTCGAGGAGTAAGCATCATGCGTCTGAATGACATCAAGCCGGCCGCTGGCGCCCGCAAGACCCGCCTTCGCGTGGGTCGAGGCATCGGTTCGGGCCTGGGCAAGACCGCCGGCCGCGGCCACAAGGGTCAGCACGCCCGCGCTGGCGGCACCCACAAGTACGGCTTCGAGGGCGGCCAGATGCCGCTGCAGCGTCGCCTGCCGAAGGTCGGCTTCCGTTCGAAGAAGAAGGCCGAGAGCCAGGAAGTGTTCCTGTATCAGCTGGCCAACCTCAAGGCTGACGTGATCGACGTGGTCGTCCTGCACCAGGCCGGCCTGATCGACAGCAACGCCAAGAAGGTCAAGGTCGTCGCCAAGGGCGAGATCGGCCGCGCGGTCAAGCTGTCGGGCGTGCTCGCCACGGCCGGCGCCAAGGCAGCCATCGAGGCTGCCGGCGGCAGCGTGGAGTAATCACGTGGCGGCAGCCAAGGGCCCTTCGCTCGGATCGCTCGGCAAGCTGACCGAACTGCGTCAGCGCATCTTCTTCGTGATTGGTGCGCTGATCGTTTTTCGCCTCGGTTCGTTCATTCCCGTTCCGGGCGTCAACCCGGAAGCGATGACCAGCCTGATTGAATCGGGCGGCGGCCTGATGAACATGTTCAACATGTTCTCGGGCGGCTCGCTGGCCCGCTTCTCGGTGTTCGCGCTCGGCGTGGTGCCGTACATCTCGGCATCCATCGTGGTGCAGATGATGGGCGCGGTCATTCCGAGCCTGCAGGCGCTGCGCAAGGAAGGCGAGTCGGGTCGTCGCAAGATGACCACGTACACCCGCTTCGGCACGGTCGGCCTCGCGGCCTTCCAGGCCTTCGGCATCGCGGTGGCCCTGCAGAAGCAGGTCGCCAACGGCGGCGCGCCGGTGGTCTATACGCCGGGCATGGGCTTCATCATGGCTTCGGTGGTCGGTCTCACGGCCGGCACCATGTTCCTGATGTGGCTGGGCGAGCAGATCACCGAGCGCGGCATCGGCAACGGCATTTCGCTGCTGATCTTCGCCGGCATCGTGGCGGGCCTGCCCGGTGCGGTGGCGCACACCCTGGGCATGGCCAGCAACGGCGAGCTCAGCGTGATCCGCATGATCATGGTGGTGGGCCTGATCCTGGCCGTGACGGCCTTCGTGGTGTTCATGGAGCGTGCCCAACGGCAGATCACCGTGAACTACGCAAGGCGTTCCGGTGGGCAGCGGGCCTACATGAACCAGACCTCGCACCTGCCGCTGAAGATCAACATGGCTGGCGTGATCCCCCCGATCTTCGCCTCCAGCCTGCTGATGTTCCCGGCCACGGCTGCCACCTGGTTCACCGCCGGCAACCAGTCGCGCTGGCTGCAGGAGCTCACCCAGGCGCTGACGCCGGGCGAGCCGCTGTATGACATCGTGTTTGCGGTCCTGGTCATCACCTTCGCCTTCTTCTATACGGCGATCGTGTTCAATTCCCAGGAAACCGCCGACAACCTCAAGCGGTCGGGTGCGCTCATTCCAGGCATCCGTCCGGGTCGTTCGACGGCCGACTACATCGACAACGTGATGACCCGCCTCACCGGCGTCGGCGCGTTGTACCTGGTGCTGGTCTGTCTGGTGCCGTCGTTCATGCAAAAGGCTTGGCACGTTCCGTTCTACTTCGGCGGCACCTCTCTGCTGATCGTCGTGGTCGTGGTGATGGACTTCACTGCTCAGGTGCAGGCGCATCTGGTCAGTCACCAATATGAAAGTCTGCTCAAGAAGGCCAATCTCCGCCGCAACTGAGGCTGCTGGGGCGACGGAGTAGGGGCCTAAATCGGAGAGCGGCGGCACCTAGGGGCCGCAGGGCTTTCCTGTCGGGATAATTCAGGTTAGAATTGCGCGTTTACCGCGCACGAAACGCATCGGAGAAAGTACATCATGGCGCGCATCGCGGGTGTCAATTTGCCGGTCCACAAGCATGTGTGGGTTGGCCTGCAGAGCATTTACGGCATCGGCCGCAGCCGGGCCAAGAAGGTCTGCGCGGACGCTGGCGTGGTTCCCACCACGCCGATCAAGTCCCTCAGCGAGGGCGAGGTGGAGAAGCTCCGCCAGGAAATCGGCAAGTACGTCGTCGAAGGCGACCTGCGCCGTGAAGTCGGTATCGCCATCAAGCGCTTGATGGACCTGGGTTGCTACCGCGGCCTGCGTCATCGCCGTGGCTTGCCGGTGCGCGGCCAGCGCACGCGTACCAACGCCCGTACCCGCAAGGGTCCGCGCCGCGCGATCAAGAAGTAACGGATTCCTATCATGGCTAAGCCCGTCAAGACCAAGAAGAAGATCAAGCGCGTTGTCACGGATGCCGTGGCCCACGTGCAGGCCTCCTTCAACAACACCATCGTCACCATCACCGATCGCCAGGGCAACGCCCTGTCGTGGGCGACTGCCGGCGGCGCGGGTTTCCGCGGCTCCCGCAAGTCCACCCCGTTCGCTGCCCAGGTGGCCGCCGAGAAGGCCGGCCGCGCTGCTGGCGACTACGGCGTGAAGACGGTGGAAGTGCGTATCAAGGGCCCCGGCCCGGGCCGCGAGTCGGCCGTGCGTTCGCTGAACGCGCTGGGCTACAAGGTCCTGAACATCATCGACGTCACGCCGATTCCGCATAACGGCTGCCGTCCCCCCAAGAAGCGTCGCGTCTAAGGAGCTATAGACCATGGCACGTTATCGTGGAGCTACCTGCAAACTCGCGCGTCGTGAGGGTTCGGACCTGAGCCTGAAGTCCCCGGCGCGCGCGATCGACTCCAAGTGCAAGCTGGAGAACAAGCCCGGCCAGCATGGCGCCAACAAGCGCATGCGCATGTCGGACTACGCCCTGCAGCTGCGTGAGAAGCAGAAGGTCAAGCGCATCTATGGTGTGCTCGAGCGTCAGTTCAGCAACTACTACAGCAAGGCGTCGACCCTCAAGGGCAACACCGGCGAGAACCTGCTGCGCCTGCTGGAAAGCCGTCTGGACAACGTCGTTTACCGCATGGGTTTCGCGGTCACCCGCGCCCAGGCCCGCCAGCTGGTCAGCCACAAGGCTGTGCTGGTCAACGGCAAGAAGGTCAACATTCCGTCCTACCAGGTCCGTCCGGGCGACCAGGTCGCGCTGACCGAGCGTGCGCGCACCCAGCTGCGCGTGCAGGAAGCGGCGACCGTGTTCGACACCATGGACCTGCGTCCGCAGTGGGTCGAAGTGGACGCCAAGAAGTTCGAAGGCACCTTCAAGGCTGTGCCGGATCGTGGTGATCTGCCGTCCGACATCAATGAAAGCCTGATCGTCGAGCTTTACTCGAAGTAATTACCGGAGCCCTGCATGGCAGTTTCGTCAACTAGCGTGCTGCGGCCTCGCGGCCTCAGCGTCGAGCAGCTCGCCCCGAACCGCGCCAAGGTCGTGGTCGAGCCGCTCGAGCGTGGTTTCGGCCACACCCTGGGCAACGCGCTGCGCCGCGTGTTGCTCTCCTCGATCCCCGGCAGCGCCATCGTCGAGGTCGAGATCGACGGCGTGCTTCATGAGTACACCACCCTCGAGGGTCTGCAGGAGGACGTGATCGAAGTCCTGCTCAACCTCAAGGAAGTGGCCATTCGCCAGCACACCGGCGACGAGGTCACGCTGACCCTGGCCAAGAAGGGCAAGGGCGTGGTCACCGCCGGCGACATCACGGTCGACCACACGGTCGAAATCGTGAATCCCGAGCACGTGATCTGCCACCTGACCAAGGACATCTCGCTCAACATGCGCCTGAAGGTGCGTCGCGGCGTCGGCTACCAGCCGGCCAGCTCGCGCCAGCATCCGGACGAGGAAGCTCGTCCGATCGGCCGCCTGCAGCTGGATGCCTCGTTCGCGCCGGTGCTGCGCGTGGCTTACGAAGTGGACGCCGCTCGTGTCGAGCAGCGCACCAACCTCGACAAGCTCGTGCTGGACATCGAGACCAACGGCACCATCGGTGCGGAAGACGCGGTCCGCAAGGCCGCCGAGATCCTCAACGACCAGCTGTCCGTGTTCGGTGACTTCTCGCGTCGCGAGAGCGCCACCGACAAGGCCGAGAAGGGCGGTTTCGACCCGCTGCTGCTGCGTCCGATCGACGATCTGGAGCTCACCGTGCGTTCGGCGAACTGCCTGAAGGCCGAGAGCATCTACTACATCGGCGACCTGGTGCAGAAGACCGAGGTCGAGCTGCTGAAGACGCCGAACCTGGGCAAGAAGTCGCTGACCGAGATCAAGGACGTCCTTGGCGGTCGTGGCCTGGCCCTGGGCATGAAGCTCGAAAACTGGCCGCCGCCGGGCCTGTCGCACGGCATGCAGCTGGGTTGATCAGCCTGATTTGATCAGTCCGATCTGATCAGTGTGTTTGGCGGTCCTCTTTGATCGCCTGCAGTACCCAAGCCCCGGCGGAGCGCCACGCGCATCCGCCGGGCACCAGAAGCGGCCAGTCCTGGCCCGTCTCTTAAGAAGAGCCCGAACCAACAAGGCTCCAAAAGCGGGTAACCGCGGGAAGCCGGTCATTCCGACCGGTTTTTCATAACAACAGACATAGAGAGTAAACGTCATGCGCCACCAGAAATCCGGTCGCAAGCTCAACCGCACGAGCAGCCACCGCGAAGCCATGTTCCGCAACATGGCCGCCTCGCTGATCAAGCACGAGCTGATCCGCACTACCCTGCCGAAGGCCAAGGAACTGCGCCGCGTCGCCGAGCCGCTCATCACGCTCGCCAAGACCGACGGCGTCGCCAACCGCCGCCTCGCTTTCTCGCGCCTGCGCGACAAGGAAGCCGTGGGCAAGCTGTTCGTGCAGATCGGCCCGCGCTACAGCCAGCGTCCGGGCGGCTACCTGCGCATCCTCAAGTGCGGCTTCCGTCCGGGCGACAACGCCCCGATGGCTTATGTCGAGCTGGTGGATCGTCCGCGTACCGAAGCCGTCGACGCCGAGTAATTCCGGCTCCAGGCTGAGCAAGACCTAAAACCCCGGTCGGTATCCGACCGGGGTTTTTCTTTTGGGTTCCCTGGCCGGTGCCCGCGTAAAAACGCCGCGCAATTTATGCGTGCGCATAGGCCGAAAGCGTGCTGACAGCGCCATGGCGAGCGGGTAATGTCGCCGTTCCGCACCGCAACAGCCCGCTGGCCATGAACCCACTCCGCTGGTCGTACCGCACCTCTTTCCTCGTCGGCTTCCTGATCTGCGCCGGCCTGCTCGCCTTCGCGCTGTATGCCGAATACGGGCTGCACATGGAGCCCTGTCCGCTGTGCATCTTCCAGCGCATCGCCTTCATGGTGATGGGCGTATTCTTTCTGATCGGCGCCGTCCACGGCCCCCGCAGCAAGGGCGTGCGCTGGGTCTATGCGGCGGGTGCGATCCTCGGCGCCATCGGGGGCATCGCCACCGCGGCGCGCCATCTGTGGATCCAGACCCTGCCGGCGGACCAGATCCCCGCCTGCGGCCCCAACCTCGGCTACATGATGGACGCGTTCCCCATGGCCAAGGTGCTGAAGATGGTGTTCACCGGCTCCGGCGAATGCGCCAAGGTCGAACCCATCCTCGGGCTGCCGATGCCGGCCTGGACGCTGTTCTGGTACGTGGCGCTGCTGGCGCTGGTGGTGATCGCCGCCACCCGCCGCGTCCAACGCTGAGGTTCGAGAGGAAACGCAGTCCATGAACGCCGATATCCAGCTGTCCACCGTGCCGACCACGTGGGCTCCCGATTCCTGGCAGCAGCGCACGGCGCTGCAGCAGCCGCTGTACGAGAACGCCGGCGAGCTGGCCCAGGCCACGCGGCATCTCGCCAGCCTGCCGCCGCTGGTCACCTCGTGGGAGGTGCTCGCGCTCAAGCAGGCATTGGCCGAAGCACAGGAAGGCCAGCGCTTCCTGCTGCAGGGCGGCGATTGCGCGGAGAGCTTCGCCGACTGCACCAGCCCGGTGATCTCCAACCGGCTCAAGGTGCTGCTGCAGATGAGCCTGGTGCTGGTTCACGGCCTGCGCATGCCGGTGCTGCGCGTGGGCCGCTTCGCCGGCCAGTACGCCAAGCCGCGTTCGGCCGACATGGAAACGCGCGATGGCGTGACTCTGCCCAGCTTCCGCGGCGACCTGGTCAACAGCCCCGAATTCACCCCCGCCGCGCGGCGCGCCGATCCGCAGCGCCTGATCCAGGCGCACGCGCATTCCGCGCTGACCATGAACTTCGTGCGCGCGCTGATCGACGGCGGCTTCGCCGACCTGCATCACCCGGAATACTGGGACCTGGCCTGGGTGGAACACTCGCCGCTGGCCGCCGAGTACCGCCGCATGGTTGCCGGCATCGGCGACTCGCTGCGCTTCATGGAAACCCTGGCCGGTCCGATCGCCGGCTTCACCCGCGTCGACTTCTTCACCTCGCACGAAGCGCTGCTGCTGCACTACGAAGAAGCGCTGACGCGCCAGGTGCCGCGCCACCAGGGCTGGTTCAATCTCTCCACGCATTTCCCGTGGATCGGCATGCGCACCGCCGCGCTCGACGGCGCGCACGTGGAATATTTCCGCGGCATCCGCAATCCGATCGCGGTGAAGGTCGGGCCATCGGTGACGCCGGACCAGCTGCTGCCGCTGATCGACGCGCTCAACCCCGACGACGAACCCGGCCGCCTCACCCTCATCCACCGCATGGGCAACGCGCAGATCGCCAAGGCGCTGCCCCCGCTGCTCGACGCGGTGAAGCGCGCCGGCCGCCGCGTGCTGTGGGTGGCCGATCCGATGCACGGTAATACCGAGAGCACCTCCAACGGCTACAAGACGCGCCGCTTCGACAATATCCGCGGCGAGCTGGATCAGGCTTTCGATATCCATGCGGCGGCGGGCACGCGGCTTGGCGGCGTGCATCTGGAGCTGACCGGCGAGGACGTCACCGAATGCATGGGCGGTGCGCGGGACCTGAGCGAGGCGGATCTGGATCGCGCCTACAAGTCGATGGTCGATCCGCGCCTCAACTACGAGCAGTCGCTGGAGCTGGCGATGCTGATCGTGCGGAAGTCGCAGAAGACGGTCTGATTCCATCGGTGCCGCAATAAAAAGGGGCGCTCTTCAGCGCCCCTTTTTTATCTAAGCGAAATAGCGCGCTTCATGGCGCCGTATCGGCCACCACCGGCTTCCCACCCACGGTATCCAGGAACTTCGGCGCCCGCCACGCCTGCGCATGCTGCTCGAAGCCGTACGCAATCGTGATCAAGGCCGGCTCGCTCCACTTCGCACCGAAGAACACGATGCCCACCGGCAGCTCATGCGCAAAGCCCGCCGGCACCGTGATCGACGGATAACCCGCCACCGCCGCCGGCTGCGAGGCGCCGCCCACGGTCGGGTCGCCGCTCACCACGTGATCGCCCAGCACCGGATCGGTCACGAAGGTCGGACCCCACGACGGCGCCAGCAGCGCATCGAGGCGATCCTTGGCCAGGGCGGCGTCGATGCCTTCCGGTCCCGCGAAACGCTTCGCCTTGGCCTGCGCTTCCACGTAATCCTTGTCGGTCAGCGGCCCCTTCGCCTGCGCCTGCTCGAACAGCTCCTGCCCGAACCACGGCATCTCGCGTTCGGCTTCGCGCTTATTGAAGGCGATCAGGTCGGCCAGCGTCTTCATCGGCGTGCCGCGGCGCGTGGCCAGATACGCCTGCATATCGTGCTTGAGGTCGTACAGCAGCACGGTGAGTTCCGGATCGCCCAGCTCCTTCAGATGCGGCAGTTCCACCGGATCGACGATCACCGCGCCTTGCGCCTTCATCAGGGCGATCGATTGTTCCAGGATGCGGTCGGCATTCGGCTCCGCGCCGGCCAGCCCGCGCACCACGCCGATGCGCTTGCCCTTCAGGCCGTTGGGGTCGAGAAAGCGCGTGTAGTCGGTGGCGTGCTTGTCCGCCTCCGCCGTGGCGGGATCGCGCGGATCGCTGCCGGCGATCGCGCCCAGCACCGCCGCCGCATCGGCAACGTTGCGCGCCATCGGGCCGGCGGTGTCCTGGTTATGGCTGATCGGGACGATGCCGCTGCGGCTGACCAGGCCCACGGTCGGCTTGATGCCGACGATGCCGTTCGCCGCGGCGGGGCAGATGATCGAGCCATCGGTTTCCGAACCGATCGCCGCGGTGGCCAGGCCCGCCGCGACCGCCGCGCCGGAGCCCGCGCTGGAGCCGCAGGGATTGCGATCCAGCACATAGGGATTGCGCGTCTGCCCGCCGCGCGCGCTCCAGCCGCTGCTGGCGTGGCTGGAACGCATGTTCGCCCACTCGCTCAAATTGGTCTTGCCCAGGATCAGCGCGCCGCTCTTGCGCAGCCGCGCCACCAGGCCGGCGTCGCGCGGCGCCGGCGGCGCGTCGGCCAGGGCGAGCGAGCCGGCGGTGGTGAGCATGCGGTCGCCGGTATCGATGTTGTCCTTCAGCAGCACCGGGATGCCGCGCAGCGCGCCCTTGGATTTCTGCTTGTCGATCCGCGCGGCGAGCTTGAGCGCATCCGGATTGGTTTCCAGCACCGAGCGCAGCGCCGGGCCGTCGCGGTCGATGCGCTGGATGCGTTCGAGGAACAGCTGCGCCAGTGCTTCGCTGCGCAGCTGGCCGGCATCCATGCGCTGGTGCAGATCCTTGATCGAAGCCCAGGCCAAGGCGGGATCCGCCGATTGGGCGGGCAGGGCAGTACTGGCAAGCAGCAGCGCGGCAAACGAGAGCGAAAGCGGCAAACGAGTCACGGCGTGTCTCCTGGGCGCGGCATGATGTCGCGAAGCGGCAGCTTAGCGGCTTCGACCACGGAGCGAGGAAGGGCGGCGCCTATAATCGGCGCATGAACAGAGCCCAGCTGTGCCAGGCCAGGCGTGTGTGCTCCGCCGTCCTGCTGATCGCCGCCATCGCCCTGGCCGGCGCCGTGCACGCCCAGGCGGCGGCCAACGACCCGCCGCACGTGCCGGACACGCTCAAGCAGCGCATCGCCAGCTGCACCGCCTGCCATGGCGAGCGCGGCGAAGGCACGCCGGATAGCGGCTTCTTCCCGCGCCTGGCCGGCAAGCCCGCCGGCTATCTGGCGCGCCAGCTCAAGGACTTCCAGGACGGCCTGCGCAAGTACGGTCCGATGGAATACACCACGCGCTACCTCACCCCGGCTTACATGCGCGAGATCGCCGAATACTTCGCCGCGCAGGAGGTGCCCTACGCGCGCTCGCCGATGCCGCGCATCGCGGCGGATGCGCTCAAGCGCGGCGAGGAACTGGCCACCAAGGGCGACCCGTCGCGCCAGATTCCGCCCTGCGCCGCCTGCCACGGCACCCAGCTCACCGGCGTGCAGCCGGACGTGCCCGGCCTGGTCGGCCTGCCTTACGACTACCTCAGTTCGCAGCTCGGTTCCTGGCGCACCAGGACACGCGCTACCGTGGCGCCGGACTGCATGGCCGAGATCGCCAACCGCCTGAGCGTGGACGACATCAGCGCGGTCTCGGCCTGGCTGGCCGGCCGCGAGCTGCCGGCGGACATGCATGCGCAGCCGGCCGGTTCGATCACGCCGCCGCTGCATTGCGGCGTGCTGAGCGCGGAGGCCAGGCCATGAAGATCTTCCGCATCGGTTTTGCCGTCGTCGTGCTGGCCGGCCTGGGCGTGGCCGGCTGGCTGTTCCTGCGCGGCGGCCAGCCGTCGGTGCCGCGCTCGGCCAGCCAGGTGGATGCCGCCGCGCTCAAGGACCCGGCGCTGATCGCCAAGGGCGCCTACCTCACCCTGGTCGGCGACTGCGCCTCCTGCCATACCGGGCAGGGCGGCGCGCGCTTTGCCGGCGGGCGCGTGGTGGGCACGCCGTTCGGCGACATCCCCGCGCCCAACCTCACGCCGGACCGCGAGACGGGCCTGGGCGAGTGGAGCTTCGAGGCGTTCCGCCAGGCGCTGCACGACGGCGTCGACCGCAACGGGCAGTTCCTGTATCCGGCCTTCCCGTACACCTCGTACACCAAGGTGTCGCGCGAGGACGCGCTGGCCATCTTTGCCTATCTGCAATCGCTGGCGCCGGTCCACCAGGCGGCGAAGCAGCCGGGCCTCGGTTTTCCCTACAACGTGCGCAACACGCTGAAGGCCTGGCGCGCGCTGTATTTCCGCGAAGGCGAATACGTGGCGGACGACACCAAGTCGCCGGAGTGGAACCGCGGCGCTTACCTGGTGCAGGGCCTGGGCCACTGCAACGAATGCCACGTCGAGCGCGATGCCTTCGGCGGCATGCGCAGCGACCAGTCGCTGTCCGGCGGCCAGATCCCGGTGCAGAACTGGTACGCGCCGGATCTCAGCACGCAGGCCAACGGTGGCCTCGCCGGCTGGAGCGCGCAGGACATCGTCGACCTGCTGAAGACCGGCCAGTCCGCCAAGGGCACCGCGTTCGGACCGATGGCCGAAGTGGTGTCGCGCAGCACCCAGCATATGAACGAGGCGGACCTGAAAGCGGTCGCCACGTATCTGCAGTCGCTGCCGGCGCGTCCGCGCGTGTCGTACCAGCCGTCACCGCTGGATACCAAGCCGATCCTCGACCAGGGCGCCAAGGTCTATGCCGAACGCTGCGCCGATTGCCACGGCAGGCAGGGCGAGGGCGTGGCCGGCGTGTATCCGCCGCTGCGCGGGAATTCCTCGGTGAACGAGCCGACCGGCATCAATGCGATCCGCGTGGTGCTGCTCGGCGGCTTCGCGCCGGCGACGCAGGGCAACCCGCGCCCGTATTCGATGCCGCCGTTCGCACAGCAGCTCAACGACAGCGACGTGGCGGCGGTGGTCACCTACATCCGCCAGTCGTGGGGGAACGACGCGCCGCTGGTGCAGGAGCGCGACGTGATCAAGTACCGGCATACGCCGATCGATTGATGGCGAGCTGCGCCTATTCAATCTGCCGCAACTTCTACTACTTCGTCATCCCGGCGCAGGCCGGGATCCAGTGACGTCACCGCTCGCTTGTCGCGAAAGGCCGAAGTTCCCGGCCTTTTCGCTTTCCATGTAGCGCATCGCTACTGGATCCCGGCCTGCGCCGGGATGACGAGCGTTTAGAAGCTGCGGCCGTCAACGGGCACGCGCTTGATCGCCGCTAGATCGACACCCTCCAGGCACCGCACATTCACCGCCGTCATCAACTTCCCATCCGGCATCGTCCCCAGCGCAAACGGCGCGCAACCGCACTGCCTGCAGAAGTGATGGGCGATCACGTGCTTGTTGAAGCGATACACGCCGAGCTGGTCTTCGCCGCCGTGGACCTGGACCTGCTCGCGCGGCACGAACCACAGCAGGTAGCCCTTGCGGCTGCAGTGCGAGCAATTGCATTCCATCGCCTGCTCCGGCGGATCGGCGCGGTCGACTTCCAGGGTGATCGCGCCGCAGTGGCAGCTGCCTTTGAGCATGGGGAGTCCTCCTTGCCGGGTGAGGCGCAACCCTACGCGCCGCGGCTGCGGCGGACAACGTCCGCCAGCGCCAGCCATGGCGCCAGGTCCCAATGCCCGCGCGCCTGCCCGGATGGCGAGGGCAGCACGAACAAACGCGTCGCGCCGATGCGCTCCGGCTGCGGGCCGTAATCGGCCGCGCGGCCCAGCGCCGCGCGCGCGGCGGCCTTGCTGGTGAAGGCGAGCAGGGCAGGGGCGTAGCGTTCGATCTTGGTGTGCAGGGCCGGGGCGTCGAAGGCGCCGCGCGGCAGTTCGTCGTCGTTGCCTGAGTGCAGCTTGGCTACGTCGGTCAGGCCCACGCCGTAATCCGGCAGCTGCGGATACTCGGCCGGCCGCAGCAGGCGCGGCGTCAGGCCGCAGGCGTGCAATGCGCGCCAGAACATGTTGCCGGGATGCGCGTAATAGGCCTGCTCGGCCGCCGAGCGCTTGCCCGCCGCGGTGCCGCAGAACACCAGGGCCAGGCCAGGGCGCAGCACGTCGGGAAGGATATGCGCCGGCGCGGCGGCGAGCGGGCGGGGAGTGGCGGGCATGACGCGCACTGTAACGGGGCGCCGCGCGTTCATCGATCGACCACGGAATCTGGACATCCCCTGCGGCACGGTAGGGCGTCGTTGTATCCCCTACGCCTCCCCCGCGACGTATGGCCATCGATCTCGCCAGTTTCTGGAACGACCATCCGCTCGGCCGCCTCGGCATCACGGTGGCCATCGCGCTGGCGCTCGCCTTCGTGCTGCGCCGCGTGGCGCGCGCGGTGCTGCGGCGGCTGTCGCGCCGGCACCCCGCCGCCTACGGCATGGTCAGCCGCGCCAATGCGCCGATGGAATGGCTGGTGCCGCTGCTCACCGTGGCGGTGGCGCTGCGCGTCACGCCGGACGTGGAGTCGCTGCGCTTCATGGGCGACGTCCGCCACCTGCTGCTGGTGGCGCTGATCGCCACCACCACCTGGCTGGTGGTGCGCTGCATCGGCGCGCTGGAAGACCTGGTCATCCGCCTGCATCCGGTGGACCTGGCCGACAACCTGCGCGCCCGCAGCGTGGTCACCCAGGTGCGCGTGCTGAGCCGCTCGACCATGGTGCTGTTCATCCTGGCCGGCCTGGCCGCGGTGCTGATGACGATTCCCGGCGTGCGACAGTTCGGCGCCAGCCTGCTGGCCTCGGCCGGCCTGGCGGGGCTGGCGCTGGGCATCGCGGCCAAGCCGGTGCTGAGCAACCTCATCGCCGGCCTGCAGATCGCCCTGGCCCAGCCGATCCGCCTGGACGACGTGGTGATCGTGAAGGGCGAATGGGGCCGCATCGAGGAGATCACCGGCACCTACGTGGTGGTGCGCATCTGGGACGAGCGCCGGCTGGTGGTGCCGCTGAACTGGTTTATCGAGAACCCGTTCGAGAACTGGACCCGGCGCAGCGCCCAGCTGATCGGCACGGTGTTCCTGTGGGTGGATTACCGCCTGCCGCTCGACCCGCTGCGCGCCGAGCTGGAACGGCTGTGCCGCGAGACCCGGGAGTGGGACCGGCGCGTCTGCGTGCTGCAGGTGGTGGAGGCCGGCGAGCGCGCCATGCAGCTGCGCGCCCTGGTCAGCTCGGCCGACTCCGGCCAGGGCTGGGACCTGCGCTGCCGCATCCGCGAGGGCCTGATCGCCTTCATCCGGCGCGAATACCCGGACTGCCTGCCGCTGACCCGGATCGACTGGCGCGCCGGCCACGAGGACGAGCCCGCCGCACCGGCCCGGGGCCCGGCGCCGGGCTGACGAAGGCCCCGAACCGGGCGCGGCTGATGAAACCCGCAGCCGCCGAGCCTGTCTCAAGCCAGGAGGCGCCGGCCACGGCGCGAACGGGTTCGCGGCCCGCGCACGGGCGCATCGACGCCCGTCCGCCCAGCCGCTATAAAGACCCTCCGAGAGGGGAGTGTTCGGTGAGTGAAGAGATTCTGATCAATGTGACGCCGCGCGAAACCCGCGTCGGCGTGGTCGAGAACGGCATGCTGCAGGAAGTGCATGTCGAGCGAGCCTCCCGCCGCGGCTACGTGGGCAATGTCTACAAGGGCCGCGTGCAGCGCGTGATGCCCGGCATGCAGGCGGTGTTCGTGGATATCGGCCTGGAGCGCGCGGCCTTCCTGCATGCCTCCGACATCGTGCGCCCGCCGCTGCCGGTGGCCGCCGAGGGCGAGGCGGTGGCGGTGCCGGCCGGCAACGGCCATACCCCGTCCATCAGCGAGCTGGTGCACGAAGGGCAGGAAATCGTGGTGCAGGTGGTGAAGGACCCGATCGGCACCAAGGGCGCCCGGCTGTCCACCCACCTGTCGATTCCCTCGCGCTACCTGGTGCTGCTGCCGCATGCGCGCACCCTGGGCATTTCCGCGCGCATCGAGGACGAGGCCGAGCGCCAGCGCCTGAAAGAGGTGATGACCTCGCTGATCGGCGAAAACCCGCTCGGCTACATCGTGCGCACCAACGCCGAGGAGCAGACCGCCGAGTCGCTGGCCTTCGACGTCACCTACCTGGGCAAGGTCTGGCGCGTGGTGCAGGAGAACATCGCCAAGGCCAAGGTCGGCGAGCGCGTGTACGAGGAACTCTCGCTGCCGCTGCGCAGTCTGCGCGACATGCTCAACGACGACATCGAGAAGGTGCGCGTGGATTCGCGCGAGACCTACGAGAAGGTCGTGAAGTTCGTGCACAAGTTCATGCCGAGCCTGGACGATCGCGTCGAGCATTATTCCGGCGAGCGTCCGATCTTCGACCTCTACGGCGTGGAAGACGAAATCCAGCGCGCGCTGCGCAAGGAAGTGCCGCTGAAATCCGGCGGCTACCTCATCGTCGACCAGACCGAGGCGATGACCACGATCGACGTCAACACCGGCGGCTACCTGGGCACGCGCAACCTGGAGGAAACGGTCTACCGCACCAACCTCGAAGCCGCCCAGGCGGCCGCGCGCCAGCTGCGCCTGCGCAACCTCGGCGGCATCATCATCATCGACTTCATCGATATGACCGACGAGGAACACAAGCGCCAGGTGCTGCGCATGCTGGAAAAAGGCCTGCTGCGCGACCACGCCAAGACCACGGTGTATCCGATGTCCGCGCTGGGCCTGGTGGAGATGACGCGCAAGCGCACCACCGAAAGCCTGGAACGCCAGCTGTGCGAGCCGTGCCCCGCCTGCGGCGGCCGCGGCACGGTGAAGACCGCCGAGACGGTGACCTACGAGATCTTCCGCGAGATCACCCGCGCGGTGCGCCAGTTCAATGCCGAGAAGCTGCTGGTGATGGCCAGCCCGAAGGTGGTCGGCCGCATCCTCGAAGAGGAGTCCGTGGCCGTGGCCGAATTGGAGGAGTTCATCTCCAAAAGCATACGCTTCCAGGCCGAAGAGCATTATTCGCAGGAACAGTTCGATGTCGTTCTCCTCTAGTTCGCTGCGCGGCGAGAGCCCGCAGTGAACATTGCCGCGCGCCACCTGCACCGGATCGCCCGCGCCCTGGGCTGGATCCTGGGCGTGGCCCTGATCAGCCTGGCGGTGCTGGCCGGGCTGATCCAGCTGCTGCTGCCGACCCTGGCCAGCCATCCGCAATGGGTGGCCGCGCAGCTGGGCAAGCTGCTGGAGCGGCCGGTCTCGTTCAGTTCGCTGGAAGGGCGCTGGGAGCCGTCCGGCCCCTTGTTCGTGATGCGCAATACGGTGGTGGCGGCGGGGCCGGGCGAGAGTCCGCTGAGCATCCCGGAGACCGAGCTGAAACTGGACCTGGGCGGCTGGCTGATGCCCTCGCGCCACCTGGTCAACCTGCGCGTGCGCGGCATGCAGCTGGACCTGGCGCGCGGCAAGGACGGCAGCTGGCACGTCAACGGCATCGGCGTGGCCGGCGGCGGCGAACGGCAGAACCCTTCCTTCGGCCGGCTCTCGGTGGAGCTGTGGCTGCGCGACCTGCGCCTGGACATCGCCGACGAAACCACCGGCAAGCACTACGCGCTGCTGGCCAGGCAATTGCGCGCCAGCCGCCAGGGCGGCCGCGTGCGCGTGGGCGCGATCCTGCAGCGCGAAGGCGTGGCGGGCGAGCTGCGCGGCGCCGGCAATTTCCGCGAGGACGGCGCCGACGGCCGCCTGTGGATCAGCGGCAGCAAGATGGACCTGCGCGCCTTTACCGCCGGCGTGGATATGGGCGGCTATACGGTCGACAGCGGCAGCGGCAGCTTTTCCAGCTGGCTGGACTGGCGCGACGCGAAAGTGGTGCGCAACCTCACCCGCGTGGATCTGGACGGCCTGGCGCTGACCAACCCGCAAGGCCGCCAGGCCCGCGTCGCCTCGCTGCATGCGCTGGGCGACCTGCACAAGACCGACCAGGGCCTGCACGTGCGCTGGGGCGCGGACGACGGCGGCGCGCTGGCGCTGGATGTGCGCAACGGCAGCGACGGCCATGCCGACGAAGCGCTGATCGCCGCGCGCGATCTGCAGCTCAGTGCGCTGGCGCCGTGGGCGGCGCTCAAACCCGAACTCTCGCCCGGCATGGCGCAATGGCTGGGCACCGGCAAGCCGCGCGGCAAGCTGGGCAACGTGGCGCTGCGCTGGACGCGCGCCGACGGCCTGGCCAGCGCCACGGTCGGCTTCAGCGGCTTGGGCATCGACGCGGCGGGCAAGCTGCCCGGCATCGACCACCTCGACGGCACCCTGCGCGGCGACGCCGGCGCGCTGGCCATCGAGCTGCCTGCGCAGTCCACCGTGCTGCGCTTCCCGCACACCTTCCGCAAGCCGTTCGTGCTGCCGCGCCTGGCCGGCAGCTTCGCGGCCTGGCACGAGGACGGCGACTGGCATCTGGGTATCGAGCCGCTGGACTTCGAGGGCGAAGGCTTCGGCGGCCATGCGCGGGGCGAGATCCGCCTGCCCGACGCCGGCGGACGTCCGTTCCTGGACCTGTACGCCGTGCTCGACCACGCCGACATGGAGGCCGCCAAGCTGTTCTGGCCGACCGACTCGATGTCGCCGCAGGCGATCGAATGGCTGGACCGCGCGCTGGTCTCCGGCAAGATCGAGCGCAGCGACCTGCTGGTGCGCGGCGACCTCAAGGACTGGCCTTTCCATGCCAACGAAGGCCGCTTCGAAGCGCGCGCCGAAATCAGCGGGCTGAACCTGGACTACGGCAAGAACTGGCCGCGTGCCGAAGGCATCAACGCGGTGGCCAGCTTCGTCAACAACAGCATGCTGGTGGAGGCCAGCGACGGGCAGTCGCTGGGGGTCAAGGCCGAACGCGCGGTGGCGCTGATTCCCGATCTCGCCCACACCGTGCTGGACCTCAACGTGCATGGCTCCGGCAGCGGCGCCAGCCTGCTCGATTTCGTCAAGCACAGCCCGATCGGCAGCCGCCAGGCCGATGCGCTGAACAAGCTGAGCCTGGGCGGCGCCGGCAGCTTCGATTTCCATCTGTCGCTGCCGATGAAGGACTCGAAGGACTTCTTCCTCAATGGCACGGCCGAGCTGAAGGACGTCGACCTCAATGCGCCGGACTGGAACCTCAAGCTCGACAACATCAGCGGCCCGGCCACCTTCGATGCGCACGGCTTCCACGGCGGGCCGCTGGATGCCGTCTTCCGCGGCCAGCCGTCCAAGCTGGACATCGCCATCGCCGCCGCCACCGGGAAGCCGGACACCGAGTTCTCCGCGCGCCTCAGCGGCCGCTACGGCATGGCCGAGCTGGTGCAGGGGCTGTCCCAGCTCGACTGGCTGAAGGACGTGGCCAGCGGCCGCAGCGATACCACCGTCGGCTTCGACATCGTGCGCCAGGACACCGTGGCCAGCAGCGCGCAGCTGCTCACGCTGGACACCAATTTCGCCGGCATGGCGCTGGACCTGCCGGCGCCGCTGAAGAAGTCCGCCGACGGCAGCCTGCCGACGCATCTGGCGCTGACCCTGCCGGTGTCGGGCGGCGACCTGCAGATCGCGCTGGGCCAGGCGATGCGCCAGCGCTTCCGCCTGCCCGACGACAAGCGTCCGCTCGCCGCCACCTTCAACTTCGGCACGCGCATGCCCGACACCGTGCCCGACAAGGGCATCCGCGTGCGCGGCCGCGCCGCGCGCATGGACGTCACCGGCTGGGTGCAGCGCGCCGCGGCCGGCAGCAGCGGCGGCCCGGGGCTGGAGAGCATCGACGTCAGTGCGGACCAGGCTGAAGTGTTCGGCCACGCGTTTCCGTCCATGCGCATCCAGGCGGCGCCGGAAGGCGGCCAGCTGAACGTGGACGTGGACAGCGCGGATATCGTCGGCCGCTTTGTCGTGCCCACCGCCGATCTCGATAAACGCGGCGTCACGGCGCGGCTGCAGCGCTTGTACTGGCCCAAGACCAATAGCCAGTCCGGCGACAACAAGAACAACCCCGGCGACCAGCCGAAAGCCGATCCCGCCAATACCGGCATCACACCGTCCGCGCTGCCGCCATTCCACCTGTGGGTCGGCGACCTGCGCTTCGGCGAATCCAAGCTGGGCGAGGCGCGCCTGGAAACCTGGCCGACCGACCGCGGCATGCATATCGACCAGCTGCGCGCGTTGTCGCGCAGCGTGCAGATCAATGCCAGCGGCGACTGGGAAGGCACCGCCAGCAACAGCCACAGCCATCTGCGCATCGACTTCGCCGCCGAGAACCTCGGCGACATGCTCGGCGCCTTCGGTTTCGCCGGCATGTTCAACGGCGGCAAGACGCGCGCGCACCTGGACGCCACCTGGCCCGGCGCACCCTCGGCGATGGAGCTGGCCAATATGGACGGCAAGCTGAGCATGCAGGTCACCGACGGCAGCATTCCCGAAGTGGCGCCCGGCGTCGGCCGCCTGTTCGGCCTGGTCTCGCTGGTGGAACTGCCGCGCCGCCTCACGCTGGATTTCGGCGACGTGTTCGGCAAAGGCCTGGCCTTCGATTCGATCACCGGCGACTTCGCGCTGGCCGGCGGCAATGCCACCACCAACAACCTGGCCATGCGCGGCCCGGCGGTGGAGATCACCATCAAGGGCCGCACCGGCCTGCGCAGCAAGGACTACGACCAGCAGGCGCTGGTGATTCCGCATGTGGGCAACAGCCTGCCGATCGTCGGCGCGGTAGTGGCCGGTCCGCTGGGCGCGGCCGCGGGCTTCGTCGCGCAGGGCCTGCTGGGGCGCGGCCTCAACCGCGTGGCCAGCGCGCGCTATCACATCGGCGGCAGCTGGGATAAACCGGATATTTCGCTGGTGGAGAAGAAAAACCTCTCCGCCGCCGAAGCCGCGGCGGCAGCGCCGGCACCCGCCGCGCCGGTGCCGGTACCCGCGCCGGCGAGCAGCGCGGCGCGCTGAAGCGGTTTCAGGACTCGCCCGGCTCCACCGGCCTGGTGCTGCCGCGGAACGGGAACAGCTGCTGGCGCACGAAGCCGTCCGGCATGTAGTCGCCGACCACGCCGTACTTCTCCGGGAATTTCTTCGTCGACTTCACCGCCGTGCCGAATACGTAGTCGAGGAAGGCGTAGTGCGCCGCGTAGTTCTTGTCGATCGCCTCGTCGTCGGAGGCGTGGTGCCAGTGGTGGAAATCCGGCGTCACCACCACGTACTTCAGCGGGCCCCACGGCAGGTGCACGTTGGCGTGGTTGAACACCGCCTGGAAGCCGACCACGATGATGTAGGCATTCATCACGCCTTCGCTGAAGCCCAGGATGTACAGCGGCGCCAGCACGCAGACGCGGGTGAAGATCAGCTCCAGCATGTGCTGGCGCGAGCCGGCCAGCCAGTCCATGGTCTTCACGCTGTGGTGCACCGCGTGGAAGCGCCACAGGAACGGCACCTCGTGATACGCGCGGTGCGTCCAGTACTGCGCCAGGTCCGCCACCAGGATGCACAGCAGCAGCTGCGGCACGAAGGCGATGTCGCGCACCGTCTGCTGGAAACCGCTGCTGACCAGCCAGCCGAACAGATGGTGCAGCAGGAAGTTCACCACCAGCAGCGCCAGCCCCACGATGAAATGATTCACCGCGAAATGCTTGAGGTCCGTCTGCCATTCCTTGCGGAACAGCGACTGGCCCTTGTACAGCGGGAACAGTTTCTCGATCACCACGAAGATCAGGGTGGAGCCGAGCAGGTCGAGGATGAACCAGTCCAGCCCGATATACGGCGTGTGATCCGGAAAATTGCCCACCGGCACGCGCGAGCCGCCCATCGCGGTGGCGGCCACCACCAGCGCGAACGCGACGATATTGATATTGCGCAGGCGCCCGAGAATGACATTGCCGAGCGAAATGCCGCCGGCGATCAGCAGCGCGCCCAGCAGCAGCTGGCGCAGCAGGTCGACCGAATACTTGTGGCGCAGGTCCGGCGTGGTCAGGTACTGCGGGAAATGGAAAGCCAGTACGCCGAGCAGGCTGAGCACGCCGAGCGACAGCGCGAGCACGCTGCTGATCTTGCCCAGGCCGGGTTTGAGTTCGCCGTCGCGGTGCAGCAGTTCGCGGGTGTCTTCGAGTGGTGCCTTGACGGTGCGGTCGATGACCTTCTGGGCCAGCTCGCGTTTGGAGGTGTCGCTCATCGGTGGTCCTTCACGTGGGGCGCCGGCGGTTCCGGCCAGCCTGGAGCATGGTAGCCGGGCGGGGGCGTGCCGCTCCACAACGGCTTTAAACGCGTGGCGGCGGCCCCCACTTGCTACAGTCTTACGTCCCATCGCACAGGCCGTCACCCCATGGATTCATTGATTGCCCAGGCCGAGCGCCGCCTCCTGGCGCCGGGCGGCCTGGCCGCCACCGATCTCGACCGCGTGTTCTCCCAGCTGATGGGGCCGTCGATCGACGCCGCCGACCTGTATTTCCAGCATTCGCGCAGCGAGTCGTGGATTCTCGAGGAAGGCATCGTCAAGGACGGCAACCACTCGATCGAGCAGGGCGTGGGCGTGCGCGCCATCGCCGGCGAGAAGACCGGCTTTGCCTATTCCGACGAGATCGTGCTGCCGCAGCTGCTGGAAGCCTCGCGCGCCGCGCGCGCGATCGCCCAGGACGGCAACGGCGCCGGCAAGCCACTGGCGCTCAACGGCGCGCGCCAGCTGTACCCCGCGATCGACCCGGTGGAAAGCCTGCCCAACCCCGACAAGATCGCCCTGCTGCGCGAGGTGGACGCCTATGCGCGCTCGCGCGACCCGCGCGTGAAGCAGGTGATCGTGAGCATCGCCGCGGTGATGGACACCATCCTGGTGGCGTCCTCCGACGGCACCCTGGCCGCCGACGTGCGCCCGCTGGTGCGCCTGAGCGTGCAGGTGATCGCCGAGCAGAACGGCCGCCGCGAGCAGGGCCACTCCGGCGGCGGCGGCCGCTACGGCTACCGCGAGCTGATGGAAAACGGCCGCGCCCTGGCCTTCGCCGACGAAGCCGTGCGCCAGGCGCTGGTGAACCTGGACGCGGTCGACGCGCCGGCCGGCAGCATGACCGTGGTGCTCGGCCCGGGCTGGCCCGGCGTGCTGCTGCACGAGGCGATCGGCCATGGCCTGGAAGGCGACTTCAACCGCAAGGGCAGCTCCGCCTTCGCCGGCCGCATCGGCCAGCGCGTGGCGGCGCCGGGCGTCACCGTGGTGGACGACGGCACCCTGCCGGGCCGCCGCGGCTCGCTCAGCATCGACGACGAAGGCACGCCGACCGAGTGCACCACCCTGATCGAGGACGGCATCCTCAAGGGCTACATGCAGGACAAGCTCAATGCGCGCCTGATGGGCATGCAGCCCACCGGCAACGGCCGCCGCGAATCCTTCGCGCAGCTGCCGATGCCGCGCATGACCAATACCTACATGCTGGCCGGCCAGCACGATCCGCAGGAGATTCTCCGCTCGGTCAAGCGCGGCCTGTACGCGGTGAACTTCGGCGGCGGCCAGGTCGACATCACCAGCGGCAAGTTCACCTTCTCGGCGAGCGAGGCGTACCTGATCGAGGACGGCAAGGTCACCCGGCCGGTGAAGGGCGCCACCTTGATCGGTTCCGGCCCCGACGTGCTCACCCGCGTGTCGATGATCGGCAACGACCTGGCGCTCGACGAAGGCGTGGGCGTGTGCGGCAAGGACGGACAGAGCGTGCCGGTGGGCGTGGGCCAGCCGACCTTGCGCGTGGACGGCATGACGGTAGGCGGCACCGCTTCCTGATGTTTGCGATGCGCTTTCGCGCATGCGCTATTCGCGAGAAATATCGCTGTATTCGCAAGGACTTTCTCGCTTTTTAAAAGGCAAACGAAAGCTTCTTCCCGTGTGCTAGCGGCACGCGGGGAGGGGCGGTGCGTTGCCGGGGAACGGGAGCTTCACAGGGGGAATCCAGACAAGGAACGGCGAGGTATCCGGGTTGCCTGCGTCCGGCGGCGTGCCGCCGGTACTCACGCCCATCACGGGCATCGAAGACAACCTTTTGGAGATGTTTTCATGCAGATGAAGAAGACCTCGTTGTGCCTGGCGCTTGCCGCGATCGTGGGGACGATCGCAGCCGCACCCGCCATGGCCGCAGGACCGAACAGCGCGTGGGCGAACACCGCCACGCATGCGCACGAACTGGCCGCGACGGCGACCACCGCGGACCTGGCCGAAGCCAGCCTGCCGGTGCACGTCGAAGTGGTGCTGAAGCTGCAGAACCGCTCGGCGCTCGACGACTTCATCAAGGCCTCGCAGGACCCGGCCAACGCACTGTTCCACGCCCGGCTCAGCACCGCCGATGCGCAGGCGATGTTCTCGCCGAGCCAGGCGCAGGTGCAGGCGGTGGTCGACCATCTGCGCGGCGCCGGCTTCAGCAATATCCAGGTGTCGGCCAACCGCCTGATCGTTTCCGCCGACGGCAACGCCGGCAGCGCGCAGAACGCGTTCGCCACGCGCCTGGTCAAGGCGCACGACGCCGAAGGCCGCGCGGCCTACGCCAATATCGACGACGCCAAAGTGCCGGCCCATCTGGGCGACTCCGTGCTGGCCGTGGTCGGCCTGCAGACCGTCGCGCACCCGCACACCATGCTCAAACTGGCGGCGCGCAGCGGCACCAACGCCACCACCGGCGTGACCGGCCACAATCCCACCGCGTTCCCGACCATCTACAACGTGGGCAGCACGCCGAACGCATCCACGATCACCGTCGGCATCATCAGCGACGGCAACATGACCCAGCCGCTGAAGGACCTGGCCAGCTTCACCAGCGCCAATGGCCTGCCGGCGGTGAACACCCAGGTGGTGACGGTGGGTACGGCGGGTACCGATACCAGCGGCACGCCGGAATGGGACCTGGACAGCCAGGACATCGTGGCGATGTCCGGCGGCGTGGGCAAACTGATTTTCTACGCGGCCAACTCGCTGTCCAACAGCGCGCTCACCCAGGCCTACAACCAGGTGGTGACCGACAACCAGGCGCGCGTGATCAATGTGTCGCTGGGCGAGTGCGAGACGTCCGCCAACAGCGACGGCTCGATGGCCGCCGACGACCAGATCTTTGCGCTGGGCGTCGCGCAGGGGCAGACCTTCTCGGTCTCCACCGGCGACTCGGGTTCGAACGAGTGCAGCAAGGCGCCGCGCGGCACCACGCCGAGCTATCCGGCCAGTTCGCCCTACGTGGTGGCGGTGAGCGGCACCACGCTCAGCACCGGCACCGGCAACAGCTGGGCCGGCGAGACGCTGTGGTCCAAGGCCGGCGGCAGCCCGAGCACGCTCGAACCCAAGCCGAGCTGGCAGACCCAGGGCGGCGGCACCACGCGCGACGTGGCCGACGTGGCGATGGATGCGGATCCGAACTCGGGCTCCATCATCATCGTCAATGGCAGCAACGCGCAGTACGGCGGCACCAGCCTGGCCGCGCCGCTGTTCGCGGCGACCTGGGCGCGCATGCTGGCGGGGCATTCGACCCTGGGCTTTGCCGGTCCGCATCTGTACCAGATGCCGGCGACGGTCTATCACGACATCACCTCCGGCAGTAACGGCGGCGAGACGGCGACGGCCGGCTGGGACTATGCCAGCGGCTTCGGCAGCACCATCGTGACCAATCTCAACAGCAGCCTCTGAGGTTTCGCCACGCGCAAATGCAAAGGGGCGCCGCGAGGCGCCCCTTTGTCGTATCCGCCGGCGTAGGTTGGGGTTCGCCTGCGGCTCACCCCAACCTACGTCATTCGTCTTCGCCGGTGGCGGCCAGGTCCTTCAGCAGCTGGAAGATTTCGCGGTACGCGCGCGGCGGCTTGTTCTTCTCGCGTTCCAGCCGCGCCTGGCGCAGCAGCGAGCGCAGGTGCTGGCGGTCGAGCTGCGGATAGGCGGCGATCAGTTCCGGCAGCGCGCTTTCCTCGTCGGCGAGCAGCCTGTCGCGGGTGGCTTCCAGGCGATGCATCGCCGCGGTTTCCTGGCGCTGGCGCTCGCGGTTCTCGCCGAGCGCGGCGCGCACGCCGTCGAACACCTCGGTGTCGTGCTTGCGCATGGTCTTGGCCAGAAAGCCGAGCTGGCGCTTGCGTGCGATATGCGAGGTGATCTTGCGGGTGTTGGCGATCTCGCGCAGCACGTCTTCCGGCAGGTCGAGCTTGGCCAGGCGGCTGGGCGGCAGTTCGACCAGCTGCTGCGCGAGCTCCAGCACGGCCAGCGCATCGCGGCGCTGCTGCGTGCGGGTCGGGCCGTAGTCGTGGTCGGGATTGTCGGTGTAGGTGCGATGCACGGGTTCAGTCTCTTTCTGCGTCAGGGCGCGGCGATGGCCGCGCCAATGGCGATGCCGGGTTCGGCGCGTTCGAGCGCGAAGCGCGGCACGGTTTTTCCGTCGACCTGCACCGTCTCGCAGAACATCGCCGCGGGACGCACCCACAGGCCGTGCTCGCCGTACAGCGCCTGGTAGACCACCAGCGTTTCCATGGTCTCGCTGTGGCGGGCGGTGCCGAGCACGCGGTAAGGCTGCCCTTTGTAGTGACGGTACAGGCCGGTCTCCGGCACCATGGCGCTTTTCTCCGCGGCGAGGGCTTTGCATCGGCCGCGGCGCCCCCACGTCGGGAGGCTGCGCGGCTGCTGCTTGGAATGGGCCGCGTATTCTACCCGCCAGTCTTCAGGAAGCCCATGTGAGCGCGATTTCCGTTCCCTCCGACCGCAGCCAGCAGGATCTCGACCGCCTCGCCGATCTCGCCCAGGACGTCATCCGCCGCGCCCGCGCCGCCGGCGCCAGCCAGGCCGAGGTAGCCGCCAGCATCGACACCGGGCTGAGCGTGAACGTGCGCCTGGGCGAGGTGGAGACGGTGGAGCACACCCGCGACCGCGGCTTCGGCCTCACCGTGTACTTCGGCCAGCGCAAAGGCTCAGCCAGCACCGCCGACCTCAACCCGGACTCGATCCAGGCCACCCTGGACCAGGCCTGCGCCATCGCCCGCTACACCGAGGAAGACTCCGCCGCCGGCCTGGCCGACCCCGCGCGCATGGCCACGGTCTTCCCCGAGCTGGACCTGTGGCACCCCTGGGCGCTGGACACGCCGGCCGCGATCGAGCTGGGCCAGCGCGTGGAGCAGGCCGGCCGCGCGCAGGCCGGCATCACCAATTCCGAGGGCGCCAGCGTGCAGGCGGGCGAGAGCCTGTCGGTGTACGCCAATTCGCACGGCTTCGTCGGCCGCGAGCGCGGCACGCGGCATTCGCTGTCGCTGTCGCTCATCGCCGGCGACGAGGACGGCATGCAGCGCGACTACTGGTACGACAGCGTGCGCAGCGCCGACGATTTCATGAGCGCCGAGGCGCTGGGCCGCAAGGCCGCCGAGCGCACCCTGGCGCGGCTGGGCGCGCGCCGCCTGTCCACCCGCCAGAGCCCGGTGCTGTTCGCGCCGGAACTTGCGCGCAGCCTGGTCGGCCACCTGGTGGGCGCGGTCTCCGGCGGCGCGCTGTACCGCCGCGCCAGCTTCCTGCTCGACCACGCCGGCAAGCAGGTGATGCCCTCGTGGCTGAACATCGTGGAGCGGCCGTTCCTCAGCCGCGGGCAGGGCTCGGGCGCGTTCGACGCCGAGGGCGTTGCCACGCGCGACAGTTCGCTGATCGAGGACGGCGTGCTCGCCCGCTACGTGCTGGGCAGCTATTCGGCGCGCAAGCTGGGGCTGGAATCGACCGGCAATGCCGGCGGCATCCACAACCTGATCGTGGAAGCCGGCGCCGCCGACGGCGGCCGCGACGACTTCGCCGGCATGCTGCGCCGCCTGGGCACCGGCCTGCTGGTGACTGAGGTGATGGGGCAGGGCGTGAACACCATCACCGGCGACTATTCGCGCGGCGCGGCGGGCTTCTGGGTCGAGAACGGCCGGATCGCCTACCCGGTGGAGGAAATCACCATCGCCGCGAACCTGCGCGACATGTACCTGGGCATCCAGGCGGTGGGCACCGACGTGGATCCGCGCTCGCACCTGCTGACCGGGTCGATCCTGCTGGACAGGATGACCATCGCGGGCGAGTGAGTCCGGCCGTACGGCCGCATAGGCCGCCCGTTGGCTCGGCAAACCGCCGCGCCGCTTGCTAGCATCGGCGCCACCGGCACCGAGGCCGGATCACCGCATGGCCAGGAGAGCACGCATGAGCGTCCCACCCGAATCCGTCGAGCCTACCGATCCGACACCGCCCTCGGACATGCCGAGCGCCGAGGAGCGCCAATGGGCCATGCTGGCTCATCTGTCAGCCCTGCTGGGCACCCTGGTCACCGGCGCCTGGTTCGGCATCGGCTGCTTCCTGGGGCCGTTGATCATCTGGCTGGTGAAGCGCGAGACGATGCCCTTCGTCGACGACCAGGCCAAGGAAGCGCTGAACTTCAACATCACCATGGCGATCATCGCGGTGGTGCTGCTGCTGATCACCGTGCTCACCTTAGGCATAGGCATCATCCTGGCCGTGCCGGCCGGCATCATCATCGGCATCGCGTGGCTGGTGCTGGTGATCATGGCGACGATCAAGTCGAACGAAGGCGAGCGTTACCGCTATCCGTTCTGCCTGCGCCTGATCAAGTAAGCCGGCTTGCCGGCGCAACGAAAGAGGCAGCCACGGGCTGCCTCTTTGCGTTTCAGTGGTGGCGCCGCGCCGCGTACAGCGCCAGCCGTTCCAGCAGCGCGCCGCGTTCGCCCAGCGGGGCGATCGCCTGCAGCGCGGTGGCGGTGAGTTCGTCCAGCCGCGCGCGCGAGGCGTCCAGGCCGATGATCGAAGGGAAGGTCGGCTTGTCGTCGGCCGCGTCCTTGCCGGCGGTCTTGCCGATCACGGCGGACTCGCCTTCCACGTCGAGGATGTCGTCGCGCACCTGGAAGGCCAGGCCCACGGCGTGGGCGTAGCGGTCCAGCGCGTCGAGCGTGGCTTCGTCGGCCCTGGCGGCCAGCGCGCCCAGGCGCACCGAGGCGCGGATCAGCGCGCCGGTCTTGCAGGCGTGCATGTGTTCCAGCGCGGCCAGGCTCAGCGTGCCGCCGACCGCGCCCAGGTCCAGCGCCTGTCCGCCGGCCATGCCTTCGGCTCCGCAGGCGCGGCCCAGGCTGCGCAGCATGGCCAGGCAGCGGGCGGGGTCGGTGTGGCCGTCGTTGGCCAGCAGTTCGAAGGCCAGCGCCTGCAGCGCGTCGCCGGCCAGGATCGCCATGGCCTCGCCGAACACCACGTGGCAGGTGGGGCGGCCGCGGCGCAGGTCGTCGTCGTCCATCGCCGGCAGGTCGTCGTGCACCAGCGAGTAGGCGTGGATCAGCTCCACCGCGCAGGCCGGCGCATCCAGCGCCGGGCCGTCCTCGCCCAGCGCATGGCCGGCGGCGTACACCAGCAGCGGACGCAGCCGCTTGCCGCCGCCCAGCACGGCATAGCGCATGGCGCGGTGCAGGTCGGCGGGAGAGCGTTCTTCGGCGGGGAGGGCGCCGGCGAGAGCCTGGTCGGCGCGTACGATCAGCGCCTTCAGCGCCGGACCTAGATCAAAGTTCGGGTTCAAACGGTTCTGCGCTGTCGGGGTGTTCGGGGTCGAGCAGCAGGCGCACGCGCAGTTCGGCCTGTTCCAGGGCCTGCTGGCAGTGGCGATAGAGGCCGATGCCGCGCTCGAACGAGGCCAGGGAGTCGTCCAGGCTCAGGTCGCCGCCTTCCATGCGCGCCACCAGCTGTTCGAGCTCGTCCAGCGAATGTTCGAAATCGGCGGGAGCAGCGGGTTCGGCAGGGGCGGGTGCGGGCTTGGCCATGGCCGGAAAAATTAACGCAGCACCCGCGCGGAATCAATCCGCGCGAGACTGAAAAGCATGTCGGAACGCGCCCGGCCGGGCTGGCGGCGCAGCGCCGCGGCTCAGCCGGCGGGCCGCCAGCGCGGCTGTCCGCCGGCAGCGCGGAACCGGTCCGCGCCGGCATCGCTGCGCCAGCGATCGGCGACGGCGAGCAATTCCTCGCCGGCATAGATCAGCGGACAGGCCGCACGCTGCCACGGCGGCAATTCGCCCTGCTGGAACAGGTCGCGCAGTTCGCGCGTGTGGCGGTCGCCGCTGGGGCGCAGGCGTTCGCCGCCCCGGCGCAGGCGCACGGTCAGCGGCTCGCGCAGCGGCGTGCCTTGCCACTCCAGCAGGCCGCCATCGGGCAGGCGCAGCGGCTGGCCCGTCCATGCCGCCTCCCAGTTGGGCGCTGGCGCCGGTGCCGGCGGCACGGCCCACAGGCGGCCTTTCCAGATGCGCAGGTCGGTGTCCGGCCAGTGGATGCACGGCACGCGTCCTTCGCGCAGCTCGCGCAACTGGCGTTCGACCTGTGCGCGTTGCGCCAGGGTGGGGATGCGCCGTCCGCGGGCGCGCAGCCAGTGGTCGAGCAGCGGGTCGCGCAAGGCGGGCGGCAAGGCGAGCCATGCCGCCGCGTCGAGGCTGCCGGTGGCGCGGTCGTGCAGCCGCTCGAACTGCACCAGCCACTGCTCGCGCAGCGTGTCCGCCGCGGCGCGCTGGTGCGCGGCGG
This sequence comes from Dyella sp. SG609, assembly GCF_012275375.1. GTDB lineage: Bacteria > Pseudomonadota > Gammaproteobacteria > Xanthomonadales > Rhodanobacteraceae > Dyella_D > Dyella_D marensis. The sequence goes on from NZ_JAAZQJ010000017.1 coordinate 37,727, forward strand.
CGTGCAGGATGGCATCGATCGCGTGCGGCCAGTGTTCCATCACGCGCGGCAGCACTTGATGGCGCAGATAGTTGCGCGACAGCTGCGTGTCGGCATTCGACGGATCGTCGATCGCCGGCAGGCGATGGCGCAGCACGTACTCGCGCAGCACCTCGCGCGGCGTGCGCAGCAGCGGACGCCACAGCAGGCCCGCGCCGAGCGGACGCAGCTCGCGCATGCCGCCCAGCCCTTCCGGACCGCCGCCGCGCAGCAGCTTGAGCAGCACGGTCTCGGCCTGGTCGTCGCGGTGATGGCCGAGCAGCAGGAGTTCCTGCTCGCGCAGCACGTCGGCGAATGCGGCATAGCGTGCGTGGCGCGCCGCGGCTTCCAGTCCCTCGCCGCCCTGGCGCTGCACCTGCACGCGCACGACGCTGCAGGCGATCTCCAGCACGGAGCAGAACTGCCGCGCCTGCTCGGCCCAGGCGCCGCTGTGCGCATGCAGGCCATGGTCGACATGCACGGCGCGCAATCCACGAGCCCGCGCTTGTTCCAGTCCGGCCAGCGCATGCAGCAGTGCGGTGGAATCGGGCCCACCACTGAAGGCGACGCACAGGCCGCCCGCGGGTTGTTCGTCCAAGGCCTGCCGCAGTCGTGCGTGCAGTGGCTCGGCGTTACTCACGAGTCACGGGTTTCTTCGACTTGTTGCGCACGTAGATCACCTTCGGCCGCCCTTCGCCCGGACTGCGCGCATCCACCTCGAACAGCGAGGTGGCGGCGATCAGTTCGCTGAGCTTGTTGTAGCCGTAGCTGCGCGCGTCGAAGTTCGGCCGCTGCTTGGTGATGATCGAGCCGACGCCGCCGAGCCCGGCCCAGCCTTCGTCGTCCGAGGCTGCTTCCACCGCGTTGCGCAGCAGGTTGACCAGGCCGCTGTCCTGCTTCAGCTGGGCGGCGGTGCGCGGCTGGCGCGGTGCTTCCTCGTCGGGCTTGGCGAGCAGGATGTCGGTGTAGATGAACTTGTCGCAGGCGGCGACGAACGGGTCCGGCGTCTTGCGCTCGCCGAAGCCGTACACGATCAGGCCGGATTCGCGGATGCGCGCGGCCAGGCGGGTGAAGTCGCTGTCGCTGGAGACGATGCAGAAGCCGTCGAAGCGGCCGGAGTACAGCAGGTCCATCGCATCGATGATCATCGCCGAGTCGGTGGCGTTCTTGCCGCTGGTGTAGCCGAACTGCTGGATCGGCTGGATCGACTGCGTGAGCAGCTGTTCCTTCCAGGTCTTCAGGTGATGGCTGGTCCAGTCGCCGTAGGCGCGCTTGACGTGCGCGGTGCCGTACTTGGCCACTTCGGCAAGCAGGGCCTCGGCGAGATTCGGCTGCGCGTTGTCGGCATCGATCAGGACGGCGAGCTTGGTGCTGTCGCTGGCCATGGCGGCCTCCGGCGGAATGGGCCGGGGGATGATAGCGCTAAGGAAACGCGGCGTAGGTTGGGGTGAGCGCAGCGAACCCCAACGTGAGGATGGCGTGGGAGGCCTGTTGGGGTTCGCCTTTGGCTCACCCCAACCTACGCGCTTCGTTGTTACTCGCTGTACGCGCCGTACCCGCGCAGCCGGTGATAGCGCTGCTCCAGCAGTTCGTCGATCGGCAGCGCCTCCAGCTCGTCGAGCTGGTTCATCAGCACGGCCTTCAGGCGCACCGCCATCGAATGCGGATTGCGGTGGGCGCCGCCCAGCGGCTCGCGCACCACCTTGTCGATCAGGCCCAGCTCCAGCAGGCGCGGCGCGGTGAGGCCCAGGGCCTCGGCGGCGTCCTTGGCCTTTTCGGCGCTCTTCCACAGGATCGAGGCGCAGCCTTCGGGCGAGATCACCGAATACGTGGAGTACTGCAGCATCACCGTGCGGTCGCCCACGCCGATGGCCAGCGCGCCGCCGGAGCCGCCTTCGCCGATCACGGTGCACACGATGGGTACGCGCAGGTCGGCCATTTCCAGCAGATTGCGCGCAATCGCCTCGCTCTGGCCGCGCTCCTCGGCGCCGACGCCGGGGTAGGCGCCGGGGGTGTCGATGAGCGTGAGCAGCGGCAGCTTGAAGCGCTCGGCCAGCTTCATCAGGCGCAGCGCCTTGCGGTAGCCCTCCGGGCGCGGCATGCCGAAGTTGCGGCGCACCTTGCCCTTGGTATCGCGCGCCTTCTGGTGGCCGATGATCACCACCGGGCGGCCGTTGATGCGGCCGATGCCGCCGACGATGGCGGCGTCGTCCGCGTAGGCGCGGTCGCCGGCCAGCTCGTGGAATTCGTCGCAGATCACGCTGATGTAATCCAGCGTGTAGGGGCGGGCCGGGTGGCGCGACAGCTGGGTGATCTGCCAGGAGCTGAGGTTGCGGAAGATCTCCGCGGTCTTCACCTTCAGCTTCTCGCGCAGCCGGACCACCTCGTCCTCGATGTTGAACGCCTGCCCGTGGCTGGCGTGGCGAAGCTCTTCGATCTTCGCTTCCAGTTCGGCGATGGGTTGTTCGAAATCGAGGAAGTTCGGGTTCATTCGATGCTATGGAGAGACGCAGAAGCCGCGCAGTATACCGGGGCGGCGGGAAAGGCGGAGAACGGGGCCGTATGGGGTGGAGCCGGCAATAGGGAATGGGGAATAGAGAACAGGAAGAGCAGGCGCCCACAAGCTCGTGGGACGGCGCTCTTACCTATTCTCTATTCCCCATTACCTATTCCCCGCGGCCTTCGGCCGTCCTGACGATGCGCAGCTTGGCCGCCTGCACCCCGGGCACGGCGCGCACGGCGCGCAGCAGGGCCGGGATGGCCTCCACCCGCCATTCGTCGCCCAGCTCCAGGTCGGCCTGGGCGACGGCGTTGTGGTAGCCGTGCAGCACCACGCTGGTGCGGCCGTTGCGGTAGCCGGCCAGGATCTGGCGCAGCTGGTCGACGAAGCCGGGGCCGACCCCGTTCAGCTTCACATGCAGCACGCGGGCGAAGCGGCGGCAGGCGTCGGCCAGGGTGTGGGCGCTGCGCGCGCGCACGGCGAAGCCGCCGCCGGAGAAATCGTCGATGCGCAGGCCGCCCTCGACCACCAGGATCTCGTCGCGCGTCAGCAGCGGCGCCACCTGCTGGTACAGCTCGCCGAAGAAGCTCACCTCGATGATGCCGGTGCCGTCTTCCAGCCGCACGAAGGCGTCGCTCTCGCCGCGCTTGCGGATGGCGGTGACCATGCCGGCCACGGTCCAGGGCGTGTCGGGGCCGCGGCGGAAGCGGTTGTCCTCGTCGCCCTTGCGCGGGCGCGGCGGCTGGTAGCGGTCGGCGATCTCGCCCAGCGGGCAGGTGGACAGCTGCAGCAGTTCTTCGCGCCAGGGGTCGGTGGGATGGCCGGAAAGGTAATGGCCCAGCGTGTCGCGTTCGCCTTGCAGCTTCTGCTCCAGCGGCCATTCGGGGGCGGTGGGCAGGTCGATCTGCACTACGGGCGCTACCGCACCCATCATGGCTCCGAACATATCGTTCTGCCCCGACTGCTTGTCGCGCAGATGCTGCTCCGCCGCCTTGATCGCATCCGGCAGCTGCAGCATCAGGCTGGCGCGGGTCGGCGCCAGCGCGTCCAGCGCGCCGGAAAGAATCAAGGCTTCCAGCACGCGGCGGTTGAGCTTGGTGGAATCGACGCGGCGGCAGAAATCAGCCAGGTCCTTGTAGTTGCCGCCGCGCTTGCGCTCTTCGGCGATCGACTCGCAGGCGCCCTGGCCGACACCCTTGATGGCGCCCAGGCCGTAGCGGATCACCTTCGGTTCCACCGCGACGAACATGAACTCCGACGCATTGACGTCCGGCGGCAGCACGGTCAGCCCGATCGCCTTGGACTCGTCGATGAAAGTCACCGCCTTGTCGGTGTTGTCCATGTCCGACGAGATCGTCGCGGCCATGAACTCGGCGGGGTAGTGCGCCTTCAGCCACGCGGTCTGGTAGGAGACCAGCGCATAGGCGGCGGCGTGCGACTTGTTGAAGCCGTAGCCGGCGAACTTCTCCATCAGGTCGAAGATCTCGTCGGCCTTTTCGCCGGACAGTCCGTCCTTGGCGGCGCCCTCGCGGAACTTGGCGCGTTCCTTCGCCATCTCCTCGAGCTTTTTCTTGCCCATCGCGCGGCGCAGCAGGTCGGCGCCGCCGAGCGAATAGCCGCCCACGATCTGCGCCATCTGCATCACCTGCTCCTGGTAGACCATGATGCCGTAGGTCTCTTTCAGGATCGGCTCGACGCGCGGGTCGGGGTACTGCACTTCCTCGCGGCCGTGCTTGCGCGCGACGAAGCTGGGGATCAGGTCCATCGGGCCGGGGCGGTACAGCGCCACCAGGGCCACGATGTCTTCGAAGCGGTCGGCGCGCGCATCTTTCAGCATGCGCTGCATGCCGGAGGATTCGAGCTGGAACACCGCCACCGTCCTGGCCTGCTGCAGCAGCTTGTAGGTGGCGGCGTCGTCCAGCGGCAGCGCGGCGATGTCCAGCGGCTCGCCGCCTTCCTTCGCGCGGCGCGCGTTGATCGCCTTCACCGCCCAGTCGATGATGGTGAGCGTGCGCAGGCCGAGGAAGTCGAACTTCACCAGGCCCACGGCTTCGACGTCGTCCTTGTCGTACTGCGTGACCACGCCCGCGCCGCCGGCTTCGCAGTACAGCGGGGCGAATTCGGTGAGCGGCTTGGGCCCGATCACCACGCCGCCGGCATGCTTGCCGGCGTTGCGGGTGAGGTTTTCCAGGCTCAGCGCCAGGTCGATCAGCGTTTTCGCTTCCTCGTCCTGGTCGTACAGATCGCAGAATTCCTTGACGACGCGGTCGGGTTCTTTCTTGGCTTTCTCCGAGCGGCCCAGCGCGCACGACAGCGTGAGGTCGAGCGGGCGCGGTGGAATCAGCTTGGCGATCTTGTCGACCGCGTTGTAGCCCATGCCCAGCACGCGGCCGGAGTCGCGCAGCACCGCCTTCGCGGCCATCGAGCCGTAGGTGATGATCTGGCTGACGTGGTCGCGGCCGTACTTGCGCGCGACGTAGTCGATCACCTCGTCGCGGCGGTCCATGCAGAAGTCGATGTCGAAGTCGGGCATCGACACGCGTTCGGGATTGAGGAAGCGCTCGAACAGCAGGTTGAACGGCAGCGGGTCCAGGTCGGTGATCTTCAGCACCCAGGCGACCAGCGAGCCCGCGCCCGAACCGCGTCCCGGACCCACCGGAATGCCGTTCTGCTTACCCCAGTTGATGAAGTCCGCCACGATCAGGAAGTAGCCGGGGAAGCCCATCTTGATGATCACGTCCAGCTCGCGGTCGAGCCGGGCGATGTAATCGTCCAGGGTGTAGCCGGGCGCCAGCGGATGGGTGGCGAGGCGCTCCTTCAGGCCTTGGTGCGACAGCTCGCGGATATAGCTGCCCAGGTCGTGGCCTTCCGGCACCGGGAAGTTCGGCAGGTAATAGGTGCCGAAGCTCAGTTCCAGCGTGCAGCGCCTGGCCAGCTCGACGGTGTTTTCCAGCGCCTCGGGGATGTCCGCGAACAGCTCGGCCATCTGCGTGGGCGTCTTCAGGTATTGCTGGTCGCTGTACTCGCGCGGGCGCTTGGGGTCGGCCAGCACGCGGCCCTGGTGGATGCAGACGCGCGCCTCGTGCGATTCGAAGTCGCTCTGGCGCAGGAAGCGCACGTCGTTGCTGGCAATCACCGGCAGGTCGAGCTCGGCGGCCAGCGCCAGCGCGGCGGCGTTCCAGGTTTCCTCGCCCTCGCGGCCGCAGCGGGTGAGCTCCAGGTACAGGCGGTCCTGGAACAGCCGCGCGAACGGGCGCAGGCGCGCGGCCGCGGCGGCGACGCCCTGGTTGACCGCGATGCGCGCCACTTCGTGTTCGCGCCCGATCAGGGCGATCAGGCCTGCGCTCGCCTGCGGCGTAAGCCAGGCCATTTCGGCCATCGGCTTGCCGTTGCCCTGGCCTTCGCGCCATACGCGCGAGACCAGGCGCGACAGGTTCAGATAACCGTCGCGGTTCTGGCAGAGCAGGGTGACGCGCGAGGGGCGCGGGTCGTCCGGCATCGACAGCCACAGGTCGCTGCCGCCGATCGGCTTGATGCCGGCCGCGCTGCAGGCTTTGTAGAACTTCACCAGCGCGAACATGTTCGTCTCGTCGGTGAGCGCGACGGCGGGGATGCCTTCGCGCACGCAGGCGTCGACCAGCGCTTTGATGCGGATGGTCGAGTCGACCAGCGAGTATTCGCTGTGCAGGTGGAGGTGGGCGAAGCGGACGGTCATGCGGACTCACGCGGTGAGTTTGGGGAGGCTAGCTGGCGCTTGCGGGCGGGGCAAGATTGACTTCCGCCGAGTTTGTGCGGCGCGGCTTTGCGCCGCGCCCGGCGTAGGTTGGGGTGAACGTAGTGAACCCCAACGGGGGGGGCTGGTGATGTGCTGTCGTGTGAGTGTCTCGCCGTTGGCGAGGGTTTCGCCCCGCTGCCGCGGGGCGAGTTACTTCTTCTTTGCGTGCCCAAAGTCAAGTCTATATAAACTTTTCGTGGGCACGAAAAAAAAGCGGCCGTTGGGCCGCTTCGTAGTGTCTCAGTTTACAGCGCTCGGTGGACCGCAGAACACCCGAAGGTGTCCTTGTCCTACCAGGAAATTCTTGTAGCAGGCGAGTGTGACATTCCAGGCCTCCTGGGCAACGGCTGGGCCTCTTTCGATAACCTTTCCGTTTTCGTCAATGATGGCGAGCGTCGCTTTTCGTCCCTCTCGGGTCTCAGCAGAAAGGCCTTCGAAGCAGACCGCGGTAAGGACAGCCTGAGTCAGGCTGCCGGTTGAGGGGATGCCGATCATGCAAGCTCCAGCAATGGGAAGGGAGGGGATATGAGCGTTTCGTTGGAGGTCACCAGGAGGATGCAGTGACATCCGCGAGCGTGGTCATGGTGACGACAGACAGCATTACGCTCGTCTCAAGGTCGGGCAAGGAGAGGCCGTTCTGAACTCGGTCTCTCAGAACAATGGGTGTGCTGCATAGGGGAAGCGTGGCGAATGAGGCCACTATCGTCGGCATGGCGAGTCACCTGAGCAACCTCGCTGTGGTGTATGAGTGGGTCAGTACACAAGCGATGGCACTGCGATAGATGCGACGGGAAGCCTCTGTCCGTGGCCGCGTGCTATGGGTGCAAACAGGCATCCAAGAGAGCGCTACCTAGGTGACAAGACTGGTGCGATGTGCGGAGGCGTTGTGGCGAGCGCCACCCGATGTGCCAGCAACGATGTGCAGTTGCGCGGTCCTGGAGATTGCTGTCGATCACGATGGAGAGGGACGTATCGCTCCTTCATGACCTGGAAAATGTTTGACCCCATCGGAAAAAGGTAATCAAGGTAATCACGCCTTTTCGTAGATACATTTTTATCGGTAGATCAATGCGGTAGGAATCCATCTTTACGGTAATCTTTTGAGTAATCAGAAGGTAATTGATTACCCCCTTAAAAGGTAATCATGAAGATGGAGTCGGCCACGGAAAATCAGTCACTTAGAAAGTGATTACCTTTGGGGTTACCTTGGATCACCTTCCTGAGGTAACCACTGATCGGCGAAAAATCAATGACTTGAATGCCGAAAGGCGACCGAATTACCTGAATCACCTGTTTCCGATGTACCCAGGCTTTCCGCGGGGAAAAGCGGGGGCTGGCGGGCTTAGAAAGCCCGGCCGAACAGGTTGGTGATGGCCGATGCGGATTCCCGAATTGTCGAGCCACCCCGTCGACGCGGACCGCTTTCGCTAGCGCGTGCATAAGCCGCGCGTGCTTCGTAAGGAGCGATCACTCAAGGGACTATTGGGGCTATGGCGTGCGTCAAAGCGCGTCGCTGCCGCCTCACTTTTCATGCCCGCCAGACCGCATCAGACGGACCCTGGAGGGCTGTGAATAGCTGCGTCGAAATCGACCTCTAAAGGGTGCGCGGGTGCGGTGGGGTAACTGCGCGGCGCAGGGGCGTGCCGGTGCTGTTATCGGGGGCGCTCGCCTTTAACCCTTCGCACGCCGCCACGCGAACTCCTCGGCTCGGCTATGGATCTGTCTGTGAAGGCCACCGCCATGAACGCTAGCTCCGTGGTGGCGAGGTATGCGAGAGCGGATGATCGCTTACTCGTCAATTAGGCCGAGCAGCCGGGCCCGATCGACGGCGTGTCGCCGTGTGCTCGCCGATAATTTCTGAAACAGATTCTTCAGATGCCATTTAACGGTCTCGCCGCTGATATCCAGTGTGCGGGCGATCAGCTTGTTCGGCATACCCTTTTCGAGCAACTGGAGAATTTCGGCTTCTTTCGTCGTCAGCAGGCCCTGCTTCACCGGAACGGCTGACAAGGCTTGCTCGTTGGCCGGCGAGGGCAAGAGTTCCCCGGCCATGCGTACCGCATCCGGATGGGTGTCGATGAGCAGGCGCACATTGCCGCCAAGCTGAGCGAGGCCGATCGCTTCCGACATCAATGCAGCCGCCTCGACGGCGCCGCGCCGCCGCGCCAGTACCGCGCGCAGCACCTTGAGCGCATGCACATCCTGGTTGCGGTTCAGTTGATGGGCGAGCGCATCCGCGGATTTCAGCTGCCGCTCCACCTCGTCGAAATGGTGGCGCACGAAGGCGGCGTACGCCTTCGCGATCGCGCAGGCCAGCGAGAACTGCAGCAGGAACGGCTGGTAGGCCTTGCGCCGGAACACGGGGGCGAGCTGTTCCAACGCCGCCACCAGCTTCGCCACCGTCTCGGCGCGCCCGCTCAGCGCATGGATGCGCACCCGCTCGGCCAGGCTGTGCAGCTGCAGGCGCGGCGACTTGCGCTGCTGCGCTAGCTCGTCGAGACGGTCGAGCAGGGCCAGGGCGCGCCGCTCGTCGCCTTTGTCGAGCGCGATGCGGACCAGCGTGTAATAGGCGCTCAGGATGACATCGGGGTAGCAGCCGTCGATCACGTCGAGCCGGTTGGCCAGCAGCGCCTGCGCCGCTTCCGACTGTCCGCGCTGCAAGGTGGCGGCGGCGAGCACGGAGGCATAGGTGCAGGCGATCGTGCTGCGCCGGCCTTCCTCCGTTTCCGCCGCGGCCAGCAGGGGGCGCAGCGCAAGCTCGGCCAGGTAGGCGTTGCCGTCCCACAGATGGCTGAGGCCGACCATGGTCTTCGACATGGCGGCGGTAAGCCGCAGGGATCCACCCTCGCCATGCTTCGCCACCTGCGAGGCCAGTTCGCGGACTTTACCGGTGAGGCCCGCATGCAGTGCGACGATGCAGGTGCCATTCACTGGTGCGGCGAAATACACCGGCTCCTCGACCTGGGCCGCCGCCTGCGGCCACCGCGCGACCAGTTCGGGCACCAGCCCGAGACGATCGGAAAAGATCGCCGCCGCGCCGGCCACCCATAGCGCGACCATCAGCCGTTGCGGCGTGTTTGCCGGATCGGCCGCCGCCTTGAGGCCGATCCGCAGCGCTTCCTCGTGGCGGTCGCCGAGCGCCCACACCCAGGCAGCGACCAGCTTGAACGACATGTCCCCGGCGAGGATCCGCGACGGGATGCGCGTCAGCCATTCGCGCGCCTCGGCCAGCCGGCCATGTGTGCCGAGCATCCACATCGCACGCATAGCGTACGCATAGGCCTGTTCTTCATCGCCGGCGGCGAGCGCATGGCGCGCCGCTTCGTGGAAGCGTTCGCGCCCCGCGAACCAGCGCGACGCGTGTGTATGCAGCTGGACCTGCTCGGCGCGCGGCAAGGCCTCGAAGCGCTCCAGCAGGAATTCCCGGGCCAGCGGATGCAGGCGGATCCAGCCTTCGCCTCCGCCCATCATCATGAGCGGGGTTTCCCTGGCCAGCGCATCGAGCAGGGCTGCCGCGCGCGGATGACCGGTCACGGCTTCGCACAGGTCGGCGTGCAGATAGTCGAGGATGGCGATGCGGATCAGGAAATCCGCATCCGACGCGGAAAAGCCGGAGAACAAGGCATCGACGAAGTAACTCTGCAGATCGCCATGGCGGGCCGAAAAGGTGTCGGCCGCGCGAGCCGCGTCGTCGGCGTACTCGATCCTGGAAATGGCGAACTGCAGGCCGATCGGCCAACCCTGCACGGTGTCGTGCAGCTTGGCGGACTGATGCACGCTCAGCCGCTGCCCCAGGCGACGGTCGAGAATGTCAATGGATTCCTCGAGCCGGAAGCGCAGGTCTTCCGTCTTCAGCACGGCGAGATTGCCCTTCGCCACCAGCTCCGCGATCGGCAGCGGCAGCAGCACGCGTGATCCCATCACCACATGCAGGTTCGCCGGCGCGTTGAGCAGCAGGTATTGCAGCGCGGTGAGTACGGTCGCCTCGGGCAGGCGTTCGGCGTCGTCGATCATCAGCACGGTGTCGGTACCGAGCAGCGCGATCTCGCCCAGCAGCGCGGTGAGGGTGGCCACTTCCTGGTCGATGCTGTTCTCGCACTGGATCGCGAGCGCGCCGAACACCGCCTTCCCGCTGACGTTGCCGACGGCGTGCAGCAGGCCGAGCGTGAAACGCATCGGCTCGTCCTGGCGGTCGGTGCTCAGCCAGGCGACCAGTGCGCCCTGTTCCATCCACTGGCGCCGCCACTGCAGCAGCACGGTGGTCTTGCCGAAACCGGCGGGCGCCGCCAGCAGGATGGCGGCGCGTTCACGGGCGGAGATCCAGAAAGGTTGCAGCCGGTCGCGTTTCGCTGCGCCACGCAGCAGGCGCGGCGGTGTCGTCTTGAGAACCAGCTCGGGCTCGGTCATGGGCTGCAAGGCAGCCGTGACGCACGTATCGAATGGCTGGCTGCGCCGATCGCCCGACCAGGAAACGCCATGACATACCCCCTGTAAGCCCCCCGACCGTCACGCTGCTTCGAGGCACCGTGAGGAGTGCATCTTGCCAATGATCGGCCGAATGATAATCTCCGCCGGCAAGAATTTACGAGGCGGCGGTTCCGGCGTCCGGAACGGGCGGATTCATCATGGCATTCACGCCGCCGCCGCTTCCAGGGGATCCCCCCCATCGTGGGTGGGGGCTGCACGCACATCTTCGGCGGGACCAAAGGCAGAATGAAGCCCGACATCCCAGGCGCAGATCATCGCGCCAACGGACGCCGGCGATCCTGGCTTGAGCTGGAGTGCTCGAGCAGGAAGGTAAGCGTTCGCGGACCGGCAAGGGTAGGGGCCGGTCCACAACCTTGCAGGCGTGCATTTCCGGGGAGGGGGACAATGAGGTTCCTGATTGCCGATGTTCATCCCATCATTCTGGTGGCGTTGTCCGACATGCTGCGGACGGCATTTCGCGACAGAAATTCGCAGATCGACACCGCCATCGGCGTCCCCGGGCTGCTGCGCCGCCTGAGGGGGGGCTGCTACGACTACCTCATCCTGGAGCCGGACATGGCCGCAGCGAAAGGCATCCCTCTGCTCAAGGCCGTCCGGGATGCGGGCTCGCCGCCGCGGCTGATCGTCTACACCGGCAACACGAGTCCCTGCGTGGCGCTGGCGGCACTGGACCACGGCGCCGCGGCCTACATCTCTAAATGCAGCGGACCGCAGGTGGCCATCGATGCGATCCATGCCGTAGTCGCGGGCCAGACCTTCATTGATCCGTCGATCGACGTGGAGGCGGCACGCAACCACCCGTGGTACAGGCTCAGCCATGCCGAACGCAATGTCATGCTCGCGCTCGCCAAGGGCGAAAACATGCAGGCGCTCGCCATTGACAGTCAGCGCAGCTACAAGACTGTCTCGACGCACAAGTACAACGCTTTCAAGAAGCTCGGCCTGCGTTCCAAGGCCGAGATCGGCGCGTTCCTCAATCACCATGGGCTGGGCTTTCTGATCGAGTGACGGAGCGGCCATGATCCAATTCCCAGGTGGGCGCCTGCATGGCACAGTGGCAGTACCGCCAGCGGACGGCCCGGCGAACTGAACGCACCACGCGAAGAGAAAGCATGCGACCTGTCCACTTCATTTCCGGCCTGCCCAGGTCCGGCTCCACGCTGCTGGCGGCGTTGCTGCGCCAGAACCCGCGTTTCCACGCGCATATGAGTAGCCCGCTCGCCGGCATGGTCGATGCCATGCTGGGCGAGATGAGCGACCGCAACCAGTATTCGGCCTTCATCACTGACGAGCAGCGCCGGCGCGTGCTGCGGGGTCTTGTCGCCAGTTACTATGGCGGCGAGTACACGGCAGAGGTCATCTTCGATACGAGCCGCACCTGGTGCGCGAAGCTGCCGGTATTGAGCGAACTCTATCCGGACTTCAAGATCATCGCGTGCGTGCGCCAGGTGCCGTGGATTATCGATAGCCTGGAGCGGGCGGTGCAGAAGAATCCCTTGCGCCCGTCCTTCATGTTCAATTTCCAGACCAGCGGCACGATCTACCACCGTGTCGAAGGCTTCGCCACGGGCGAGGGCATCCTTGGGTACTCGTATAACGCCTTGAAGGACGCTTTCTTCGGCGAACATGCGCAACACCTAATGCTGCTGCAGTACGAGACGCTGGTGCGCGAGCCGGCCGCGGCCATGGCGGCGGTCTACGATTTCATCGGCGCGCCGCGCTTCCAGCACGACTTCGACCACGTGCAGTTCGACGCCAGCGAGTTCGACGAGCGCACCGGCATGCCGGGCCTGCATGCGGTCGGCAGCAAGGTGGCCGCGCGCGAACGCGCCACCGTGCTGCCGCCGGATCTGTTTCGGCGCTTCGAGAACGATGCGTTCTGGCGCCATGCGTCGTCGAACCCGCGCGGCGTGCGTGTGGTGTGAGGCGCGCGTTCGCTGCCACGCAACCACACGTTGCCGATCCGTGATCTTCCGCCACCGCGACCGGATCGCCACCATCTGACCCGCATCCGCCGGAAACGCCTCGCCCTCCGGACGGTCCGGTGGCAGTCACTACCCCCTGCGCTGGACGTGCACAGCTTCTCTTCCCTGGAGGAGCTCCGAGCGTCGTGAGACGGTGGCGAAGGGGCGAAAGCAGGATGGCTTTCGTCCCTTTTTTTCCACGTCGCGGCGTTCGCGCAATGGCAACCAGAGGTTGCCGTTTTGCTGGCTTCCGGCACACGTCCGGCACCGCCAAACTTTTCATCGCGAACTTCAACGCCGACGTTGTGGCCGGCGATCCCATCAAGACCAGAGGGACAGGGTAGTGGCGAGCGATCACCCTAAGAGTTTTCCCAATAGTTCGGCGCGGCTGCCGAACCTAGCCTATGCATACCTCCGATGGCCTTTCGACCTACACGGGCGACCGGCGAGTTTCTCAGACGCAAGGAACGGGAGATGGACGCGGCGCATCACGAAGAACATCCGGCGTATCCGGCCCTGGCCGCATTGCTCGGCAACGACGCCTGTCGGGTCGGCGTGGTGCTGTGCGTGTTTCACCACACGGTCGGCGGCGACCTGCGGAGGATGGAGCATGCCGCCGTCGCCGGTGAATGGATGCGGGTGCGCGAGCTCGCCCATCGCACCGCGTGGGGTTGCCGCTTCATCGGCGAAGACCGGGCCGCGGATGCGCTGGAGGCCGTGGGGCACTCGGTGCCCGACGCCTTCGTCAAGACTTTTTGGGGCGCCCACGGAGCGCTCGTCGACGTACTCGATCGCGCTGCCGCGTTTACGGACATCCGCGACAGGAGACACCTGGACTGAGCAGTGCATCCGTTGGAGCCAACAGGGGAGGAAGGGCTCATGAATCGTGTTTTCCGCATTATCTGGTCGCGGGCGCTGCACACCTGGGTGGTGGCGTCCGAGCTGGCGACCCGCCGCGGCAAGAGCGACGGCAGCGTGGATCGGCGCGTCGGCGCCGCCGGTATCGCGCCGGAGCATCTCGATGTCGCGCACGCGTCCTCGCCCTGGCCGCTGCGGCTGAGCATCCTCGCGGCCCTGCTGGCGCTGCAGGCGCCTGCGTATGCGGTCGACCGCTACTGGGACGTCAACGGCACCAGCCTCGGCAACGGCGGCACCGGTACCTGGAATACCACCAGCCCGTTCTGGAGTCCGAACAGCGACGGCGTCAGCGGTCCCTACAGTGCGTGGAACAACGCCGCTCTCTACGACGCGTACTTCGGTGGAACAGCGGGCACAGTCACCCTGGGCGGCGCGATCACCGCTCACAACCTCACATTCCAGACCACGGGCTACTCGCTCACGGGCGGCAGTCTGACGCTCGGCGGCACCAGCCCCACCATCACGGTGACGACCGGTAGCACCACCATCGCCTCGCCGATCATCAGCACCAGCGGGCTGATCACCGGCGGCGCGGGCACGTTGACGCTCAATGGAAGCAACAGCTTCGGCGGTGGCATCACCATCAACGGCGGCGCCCTGGTCCTGAATGCCGCGAACAGCTTCACCGGCGACATCAATGCCATCGGAGGCAATCTCAGCATCGGCGCGACTGGCGACGCGGCGCTGGGCAATGCGGCCAACCAGATCTATCTGGCTAATGGGCGGTCGTTCTCATCGATAGGCATGATTTCGTCGAGCCGCACCGCCAACCTCACGGGCGGCATCGCCTCCATAAGCGGCGCCGGCGTGGGTGGCGTGCGCTACACGGGCGCCGGCGGACTGAGCCTCGCCGACGGCGTATCGCTGACCAACAACGCCAACGACTACCAAGGGCAGACCCGGTTCACCACGCAGACGGGCTGGTCCGGCAGCTACAACGCCTTCAGTTCGATCGCCGACCTCGGCGTGGCGAGCGCGCTCGGCGCTCCCACCACGGTCGCCAACGGAACCATCGTCATCGGACCGGGCGGCGGTCAGTCCCTCGGCCCGAATCAGGTCTACTACACCGGCACTGGCAATAGCTCCAACCGTAACTGGCAGATCAATCCGGGCGCGTACGCGGGTTCCGCCACGTTGTTCAACGCGGGCAGCGGCACACTGCGATTGACCGGCAATATTGCCGGCGGCGGCGCAGGGGGCCATGCCATCGGCTTCAATGCACAGTCAGCCGACATGGAACTGCTGGGCGTCATCAGTGCCAACGATGCCCGCCCCATCGCCTTCACCGCCGGAAGCGGGCATACGGTCCGGCTGGGCGTCGCCAACACCTTCACGGGTCCGGCTTCGATTAGCGGCGCCGGCAAGGTGGAGGCATCACTGATCGCCAATGCCGGCGTCGCCGGATCCCTCGGCGCCGGTTCGGTTTCCATCGGTGGCGGCAATCTTTCCTACGTCGGCGCCGGTGAATCGACCAACAAACCCTGGACCATCTCCAATGGTTCACTCAACAGCAACGGCAGCAGCGCGCTATCCTTGAGCGGCACCGTCGGCATTTCCAATACGGCCACCCTTGGCGGCAGCTTCACCGGGGCGGACAACCTCATTTCGGGCGTGATCTCCGGCACCGGCAACCTGCGCAGCGCGGGCAACGCCACCTGGATCCTGACCGGCGCCAATACCTATACCGGCAATACCATCGTCGATTCCGGCATCCTGCGTGCCGGCACGGGCACGGCCTTCGGCGCATCCGCCACCGCACAGGTCAACGGCGGCACGCTGGACCTCAACGATTTCGACAAGACGTTCACCACGCTTACAGGCACAGGCGGCACCGTGGACCTGGGCACGGCCACGATGACCTTGCAGGCGGCGGCAGGCACCACCGCGATCTACGCCGGCAACATCACCGGCACCGGCGGCCTGACCAAGCTCGGGGCCAGCACGCAGACGCTGACCGGCGCCAATACCTACACCGGCGCCACCACTATCGGCGGCGGCATCCTCGCGCTGGATTTCAGTCCCGCCGGCGGCCCGGCCAGCAACATCGTCAGCAGCAGCTCCACGCTCAACATGGCCGGCGGCCGGCTCAACGTCATCGGCGCGGCGGGGGAGAGCAATACCCAGACCTTCAACGGCCTCAACGTCAGCGCCAGCAACAACACTATCGACGCCAAGTCCGGCACCGGCGGCAGCCTGACGGTGAACCTGGGCGCCATCAACCGCACGGGCGGGCTGATCAACTTCAACCTGCCGAGCAGCGGCCGTATCACCACCACCAACACCACGCTGGGCGGTTGGGCGACCGTCAACGGCACGGACTACGCCAAGGTAGTGGGCGGCAATATCGTTGCGTTCACACCCGTGGACTACACCAACAAGGACAACGCGGCCAACTGGCTCAACGGCGAGTACATCACCGATTCCACCGGCTTCTTCAATACGGTGTCCGGCACCAAGCAGCTGGGCGGCCTGCGCTATACGGTGGCCAAGTCCACCACAGTCACCGTGAGCCCCGGCCAGACCCTGGGCGTGGACGGCACCATCATCGTGGCACCGTCGGTGCTCAACACCAATCAGGTGATCACGGGCGGCATGATGACCGGCGCCAGCGGTGGCGACCTGGCCGTACAGCAGAACAGTGCCGGCAACTTCACCATCGCCTCGCAGATCGTCGACAACGGCACGGGCACAGGCTTCGTCAAGGCGGGTACCGGCCTGGTGACGCTGAGCAATAACGGCAACACCTACACCGGCGCCACGCGCGTGGCGCAGGGCACGCTGTCAGTGAGCAGCATCAAGAGCGGTGGCGTGGCCAGTGGCATCGGCGCATCCTCTGCCGCGCCGTCGAATCTGTCGCTGGAAGGCGCCACGCTCAGCTACACCGGCACCGGCGACACCAGCGACCGCGGCTTCACCTTCGCCAAGTCCGGCGCCATCGTGGAAAGCGGCGTGCAGGTGACCAACGCCAACGCCAACCTCACCTTCAGCGGACTGGTGAGCAGCCCGGACGGGGCGAACTTCCTCAAGAGCGGCCCCGGCACGCTGACCCTGGCCAATCCCGCCAATACCTTCACCGGCATCGTCACCGTCAATGGCGGCCTGCTCGGCGCGACGACCCTGGCCAACGGCGGGCAGGCGAGCAGCATCGGCGCGGGAAGCAGCGCGTCGGCCAACCTCGTGCTCAATGGCGGCGGCCTGCAGTACACAGGCGTCACCGTCGGCACCGACCGTGGCTTCACCCTGGGCAGCAGCGGCGGCACCATCGATGTGACTCAGGCAGGGACGACGCTGACCGACAGCGGTATCGTGACCGGCAGTGGCCGCCTAACCAAGAACGGCGCCGGCATGCTGGTGCTGACCGGCGCCAACACCTATACCGGCGGCAATACGGTCAATGGCGGCATCCTGCGCGCGGGCGCGGCGAACGTGCTTGGCGCCTTGACCAGTGCGCCCACCAACCTGGCCAACGCGGCGGGCGTGGGGCTCGACCTCAACAACTTCGACAACCTGATCGGCCCGCTCAACGGCGGTGGCGCCAACGGCGGCAACGTGACGCTGGGCTCGGGCACGCTGCGCATCGCCTCCGGCAACGGCAGCTACTCGGGTGTGATCAGCGGCACCGGAGGCGTCTGGCGCACCGATGGCGGCAATCAGAACTTCAATGGCTGCAACAACACGTACACCGGCGCCACCACCCTGCAGGGCGCCACCCTCACGACCGACTGCCTGGCCAATGGCGGGCAGGCCAGCGGCATCGGCGCATCGTCCGCCGCGTCGGCCAACCTGGTGTTCAGCAACGGTAACCTGAACTACACCGGCAGTACGGTCAGCATCGATCGCGGGTTCACGCTCTCGGGCTACGGCGTCATCGACGTCATCAACGGCACCACGCTCGGTTTCAGCGGCCAGGTCATCGGCGGCGGCGAGCTGTACAAGGACGACACCGGCACGCTGGTGTTGTCCGGCAACAATACCTACACCAACAACACCCACGTCAGGGGCGGCATCCTGCGCGCCGGCTCGGCCACGGCCTTCGGCAGCACCAACTCCTTCTGGATGGACAACACCGCCGGCGCACTGCTGGACCTGAACAACTTCAACGCCAACGCGGGAGCCCTGATCGGCGGCGGGAGCACGGGCGGCAATATCGCGTTGGGCACGGGTATGCTGACGATCCGGGACGGCCTGGGTCAGACGTATGCCGGTGCGATCTCCGGCACCGGCAGCCTGATCAAGAACGGCGCGGGGACGCAAACCTTGTCCGGCTGCAATAACAGCTACACCGGCGCGACGACGATCAATGCGGGCGTGCTGGCAGTCAACTGCCTCAATAACGGCGGCGTGGCCAGTTCGGTCGGCGCATCCAGTGCCGCGCCGGCCAATCTGACCATCAATGGCACGCTGCGCTATGTCGGCACCGGCAGCAGTACCGACCGCCAGTTCACCCTGGGCACCAGCGGCGGCACGCTGGATGCCTCAGGCACGGGCATCGTCGAATTCACCAGCACCGCCCCGGTGACCCTGGCCGGCGCCAACACCGCCCGCATGCTGACCCTGACCGGCACCAACACTGGCTACAACCTGCTGGCCGCGCAGCTGGACAATAACGGCGCCGGCGTCACCTCGCTGACCAAGACCGGCACCGGCACCTGGCGCCTGACCAACGCCAACAGCACCTACACCGGCGTCACCCGCATCAACGGCGGCGTGCTGAGCGTCGACCAGATGGCCAATGGCGGGCAGGCCAGCAGCATCGGCGCCTCGTCGAATGCGGCGGCCAACCTGGTGATCGGCAATGGCTCCACGCTGCGCTATACCGGCGCAGGCGATACCAGCGATCGTCAGTTCACGCTGGACATCGGCGTGACGTACATCGAATCCTCCGGCACCGGCGCACTGCAATTCACCAACACTGGCGCGGTGGCGCTGCTCGGCACCAATGCGACTCGCACCATCGCCCTGGGCGGCACCAATACCGGCGCCAACACCATGGGCGGCGCCATCGGCGACAACGGCACCGGCAAGACCACACTGGCCAAGAACGACAGCGGCACCTGGGTGCTGACCGGCAACAACACCTACACCGGCAATACGGTCATCAACAACGGCAACCTGATGATCGGCAACGGCGGCACCACGGGCAACGCCGGCGCCGGCAACGTGATCGTGGATTCGCCCACGTCCATGCTGTCGCTCAACCGCAGCGACACCTTCACCTTCAGCGGCACGCTGAGCGGCCCCGGCACACTGGCGCAGGTCGGCACCGGCACCAGTGTGCTGACGTCGGCAAGCAACCAGATCGGCGCCACCACCATCAGCGCTGGCACGCTGCAAGTCAACGGCGGTCTGGCCACGCCGACCATCGGCATGACCGGCACCTCTGCGCTGACCGTCGACGGCACGGTGCAGGCGAGCGGCGGCACGCCCACCGCAATCACCGGCGATGCCGGCAACCAGAGCATCACCGTGAATGGCGGCGGCACGCTGCTGGCCAACGGCGACCTGGGCGAAGGCAGCGATGCACTCAACCTCACTGGCACGCTCAACACCGGCACGGGCACATTGAGCCTGGGCAACGGCAATGACGTGATGACGTTGCACGACGGCGCGTCCATCGCCGGCACCGGCGTGGATGCCGGCGCCGGCACCGACCAGTTGGTGATCGACGACGCCAACCCCTACACCTTCAGTGGCGTGGGCATCAGCGGCTTCGAGCAGTTGACCAAGCAGAACAGCGGCGTGCTCACCCTGACCGGCGCACAGGCGTACAGTGCCGGCACCGCGGTCCTTGCCGGCACACTCGACGTGGACGGCACGCTGACCACGCCCAGCATGGCGCTGGGCGACAACACGCTGCTCAATGTCGACGGCACGGTCGAGGCTGCTGGCGGCGCACCAGCGCTCCTGATCGGCAGCGGCGGCGCCAATGCGATCCAGGTCAACAGCGGCGGCGTGCTGCGCGCCAATGGCAACTTGGGCCCAGGCAACGACACGATCACCGTGGCCGGCACGCTGGATACCGGCGGCAGCGCCCTCGGCCTGGGTGACGGCAACGACGTACTGACCCTGCGCGACGGCGCTACGCTTGCCGGCGTGGGTGTCGACGGCGGCACCGGCGTGAACCAGCTGGTGCTGGACAACGCCGGCGCGCTGAGCTTCAACGGCAGCCAGACCTCTGGCTTCGGCGGCCTGGTCAAGCAGAACACCGGTACGGCCACCATGACCGGCACGCAGGGTTTCGCCCTTGGCACCGCGATCAACCAGGGCGCGCTCGATGTGGACGGCAATCTGACCACGCCGACCATCAGCCTGGCCGACGGCACCACCCTGGACGTGGACGGCAGCGTGCAGGCGGCGGGCGGAGCGCCCACAACCATCAGCGGAAGCACCGGCAGCAACACCGTCAGCGTCGGTGCGGGTGGCACGCTGCTGGCCAATGGCGACCTGGGCGCCGGCAACGACGTGCTCGACGTGGCCGGCACGCTCGACACGGGCGGTGGCGTGCTTGCCTTGGGCGACGGCGACGACAGGCTGACCATCCACGACAATACCAACATCGTCGGCACGGTGTCCGCCGGCGCGGGTAACGACACCTTCGACACCCACATCGACATGGTGGCCAACCTCGGCGCGGTGCAGGGCTTCGAGACGCTGGCCAAGACTGGCGCGGGTACCCTCAACATCAACGGTCCGCTGAGCTCGGACTTCAATACGGTGAACGTGCAGACGGGCACGTTGAACGTGACCGCCGCCGGCAGCGTGGTGGGCAGCACCGGCATCCCGTTGACCACGACAGTCGCTGTCGGCGCCACCTTGAACGTGGACGGCAGCTACGGTTGCAGCGCGGGCGACGACACGATGACCGTCGCCGGCACCGTATCGGGCAGCGGCACCATCGACCTGTGCGGCGGCAATGACGCGCTGACGCTGCAGGACGGCGCGGTGCTCAACAACACCATCAGCGGCGGCACGGGCAGCGATACGCTGGTACTCGACGTGGCTGGCGCATCGTCCTTCGATGCCAGCCGCACGACCAACTTCGAGCTGCTGCAGAAGACCAACGCCGGCACCGCGACGTTGACCGGCTCCCAGAGCTTCAGTGGCGGCACGACGGTCAGCGGCGGCACGTTGAGCGTGGCCGGCACGCTCCAGACCCCCACCGTAAGCATCGCCGGCGGCACGACCTTCAACGTGGACGGCACCGTCAATGCCGGTGCGGGCACGCCGGTGCTGATCAGTGGCGATGCCGGCAGCAACACGGTTTCCGTGGGTGCTGGCGGCAACCTGCTGGCGACCGGCAATCTCGGCGCGGGCGTCGATACGCTCGATGTCAGCGGTACGCTCGATGCCGGCGGCGGCGTATTCTCGCTGGGCGACGGCGACGACAACTTCATCGTGCACGACGGCACCACCGTGCTGGGCGCCATCGACGGCGGCGCCGGCCTGGATACGCGCACCTACGACATCAACGGCACGGCGACGCTCGGCGCGCTGCTCAATTTCGAAGGCGTGACCAAGACCGGCACCGGCGTACTCAACGTCACCGGGCCAGGCGCCACCGCGCTGCAAGACGTGCAGGTGCTCGGCGGCACCTTGAACGTGGCCGCGGGCGCGAGCATCGAAGCGACCGTGGGCAGCCCGCTGACCACCACCGTGGCCGGCGGCGCCATCTTGAACGTGGACGGAAGCTACGGCTGCGGCGCCGGCAGCGACACCATGACCGTGTCGGGCACGCTCTCCGGCAGCGGCACCATCAACCTGTGCGGCGGCGACGACACGCTGGTCCTCAACGACGGCGCGAATCTGGCCGGCCTGGCCCATCCGATCGACGGCGATGCGGGTACCGGCGACAAGGTGGTGCTCAACAATGCCGGCGCGCTGACCCTGGACGCGAGCCGCGTCGCCAACTTCGAAGTGCTGCAGAAGGACAACACCGGCGAGGCCACCTTGACCGGCACGCAGACCTTCAGTGGCGGCACGCTGCTCAATGATGGCACGCTGACCGTGGCGGGGCAGCTCTCGACGCCGACGGTCACCATGGCGGACGGTACCGTGCTCAACATGGACGGCCAGATGGACGGCGGCGTGGCCGGCGCGGCGGCGATCACCGGCAGCAGCGGCGTCAACACGGTCAACGTGGCGGCCGGCGGGCTGCTGGTCGCCACCGGCGACCTGGGCGACGGCAACGACGTGCTCAGCGTGGCCGGCACGCTCCAGACCAACGGAGGCGTGTTCTCGCTGGGCGCCGGTGACGACACCTTCAAGGTGTTCGACACCACCAATACCGCGGACGCCACCATCGACGGCGGCGCAGGCAACGACACCCTGGATGTCAACATCAGCAGCGGCCACACCGTGCCGCTGGGCAGCCTGCTGGGCTTCGAGTCGCTGGGCAAGTCCGGGCAGGGCACGCTGGAGATCCAGGGTGCGTCGAACTTCATCGACGTCAACCTCAACGAGGGTCTCCTGCGCGTGACCGGCACGGGCAGCGTCAGCGCCGTCAACACCAACATCCTGGCCGGCGCGACGCTCGAGCTGGCCGATGGCGGCAGTTACACCGGTACCAGCGGCGCGGACAGCTTCACCGTGGCCGGCACCGTGCTCAGCAGCGGCAACGGCAGCGGCACCATCAATCTCGGCGACGGCGACGACACCTTCATCATCAAGGACGGCGCCGACCTTTCCGGTCTGGCCACGCCGGTGAGCGGCGGGGCCGGGAACGACACGTTCGTCGCCGACCTGGTGGGCCACGCCGTGCTCGGCGGCGCCATCGATTTCGAGACGCTGACCAAGACCAACACGGGCACCTTGACCGTCGCCGGTCCGGCACCGTCCGCCTTCACCACGGTCAACGTCGATGGCGGCACGCTAGACGTCGGCGCGGCCGGCAGCCTCAGCGGCGTGACCGCCACCACGGTGGCCAGCGGCGCGACCTTGCACGTCGACGGCAGCTTCAGCGGTTCGGCCGGCAACGACAGCATGACCGTCGCCGGCACGGTCAGCGGCGGCGGCAACATCGCCTTCGGCGACGGCGACGATGTCTTGACTGTGCGCGATGGCTCCGACTTCAGCGGCTTCACCGGCACCCTCGACGGCGGCGCGAGCGGCACGGGCGACAGGGTAGTGCTGGACAACGCGCAGGCGCTGACCTTCGGCAGCGGCACGGTCACCAACTTCGAGTTCCTCGACAAGACCAATAGCGGCACGGCCACTGTGGTCGGCGACGAGAGTTTCAGCGGCGGCACCACGTTGAGCGGTGGCGAACTGGCAGTCGCCGGTACGCTGCATACTCCCGGCGTGACGCTGAGCGACGACACCACGCTGACCGTCGCCGGCAACCTGGACGCCGGCAGCGGCACGGCGGCCGCCATCACCGGCAGCGGCGGGGTGAACACGGTGAACATCATCGGCACCGCGCTGGCCACGGGCGACCTGGGCGCTGGCAACGACGTGCTCGACGTGCGCGGCACGCTCAACACCGCCGGCGGCGTGTTTGCGCTGGGCGACGGCGACGACAGCTTCGTCGTGCATGACGGCACGGTGGTGCAGGGCACGGTGGACGGCGGCGCCGGCTTCGACACGCGCGTGTACGACATCAACCTCACGGCCGACCTGGGCGCCCTGGTCAATTTCGAGGGCGTGACCAAGACCGGTACAGGCGTGCTCAACATCAACGGCCCGGCCACCACCAACCTGCAGCAGGTCAGCGTGCTTGGCGGCACCTTGAACATCGCGCCGAACGCCACCGTGGCGGCCATCGCCGGCGGTCCGCTCGACACCCTGGTGGCGGCAGGCGCCACCCTGAAGGTGGATGGCCACTTCGGGTGCGGCGACGGCGCGGACAGCATGACCGTGGCCGGCACCGTGTCGGGCACCGGCACCATCGACCTGTGCGGCGGCGACGACACGCTGACGCTGCAGGACGGCGCCGTGCTCGACAACACCATCAGCGGCGGCGGCCACAACCTGGGCGATACCGTGGTGCTCGACAATGCCGGCGCGCTGAGCTTCGATGCGTCTCGCACGATCAACTTCGAGTTCCTGCGCAAGACCAATGCCGGCGAGGCCACGCTCACCAGCAGCCAGAGCTTCAGCGGCGGCACCACCATCGACAGCGGCACGCTGACCGTGGCCGGCCAGTTGGAAACGCCGACCGTGGCCCTGGCCGATGGCACCACGCTCAACGTCAAGGGTACGGTGCAGAGCGCCGGCGCCACCGCGACCGTGCTGAGCGGCAGTGCCGGCACCAACACGGTGACGGTGGGCGAGGGCGCCACCCTGCGCGCGACCGGTGACCTGGGTGCGGGCAACGACGTGCTCGACGTGGCCGGCACGCTGGACACCGCCGGCGGCACGCTGGCGCTGGGCGATGGCGACGACACGCTGACCATCCACGACAACACCCGCATCCTCGGCACGGTGGAGGCCGGCGCCGGTAACGATACCTTCAACGCCGACATCGCCACCGTTGCCAACCTTGGCGCGGTGCAGGGCTTCGAGACGCTCAGCAAGAGCGGCGCCGGTGTGCTGAACGTCAACGGCCCGGCCAGCTCGGACCTCACCGCGGTGAGCGTGCGCGAAGGCACGCTGGACGTGACCGCCGGCGGCAGCATCTCGGCGCAGAACACCACGGTGGCCGCCGGCGCCACGCTGCAGGTCGAAGGCAAGTACGGCGGCACCAGCGGTGACGACACGTTCACGTCGGTGGGTACCGTGCGCGGCGCGTTCGACTTCGGCGCCGGCAACGACAGCGTGTCTTTCACCGGCGGCGACATCAGCGGCGTCACCGCGCTGAACGGCGGCGCTGGCACCGACCGCCTCAGCTTCAGCGGCTTTGCACTGGACAGCGGCAAACTGCCCCTGCTGAGCGGCTGGGAGCGCATGGAACTGCTGAATGCCAGCAGCCTGACGCTGAGCGCGCCGCTGAACCTGCAGGGCGGCACGCTGGCGATCGATAGCACCTCCAAGCTGTTCGCCCAGCAGGAAGGCGCTTCTTTCGGCGGCAGCATCGAGAACGCCGGCCTGATCGACGTCGGCACCAACCGCCTGCCGATCAGCGGCAACTACGCCGGCAACAACGGCACGCTGCATCTGGACGTGTCACCGGAGACGCTGAAAGCGGGCGGGCTGGACGTCGGCGGCGACGTCAGCGGCGTCACCCGCGTGGCGTTCGACAGTGACGGCGCCAAGCTCTCCGGCGCGGGCAAGGTATCGATCCTGGTGATCTCCAGCCCGAACGACAATCCAGCCACGCCAGGCAGCTTCGTGCCGGCCAGCACCGTCGACGGCGCCGTGCGCCTGAGCGGCAGCTCCTTCCCCTGGAGCTTCGACCAGAAAGCCGATCACAACTGGTACCTGGAAGCGCAGGCCGGCCTGTTGCCGGAACTGCCCGCCTACGCCGTGCTGCCGACCCTGGGTGCGCTGATGGCGCGGCAGAACGACGACCTTGTGCACCAGCGCCTGGCCGGCATGCGCAGCACCGAGCATCCGCAGTGCGGCAACAAGCCGGAGGAACGCGAAGCCATGCAGACCGACACGCGCTTCGTCGACGACTGCCACGGTTTCTGGGTGGCGGCCACCGCGAGCAGCACGGACCTGGGTGGCGATCCTGGCGTCGCCGCCTCCGGCAGCGACGTGGGCATGTACGTCGGCTACGACTACGTGGGCTCGGACAGCAGCGGCAGCGGACGCATCGGCGCGTTCATCGGCTATCTGCACGGCAACTACTGGACCGACGGCCGTAACTCCACCGGCCTACCGGGCATCGGCAAGGCCGGCATCCGCCTCGACACGCCGGTGGCCGGTTGGTACGGCAGCCTGTACTGGAACGACGGCAGCTACCTCGACACCGTAGTGAGCGGCCAGCGCGCCCGCGCCCGCATCCGCACTTCGGACAGCTTCACGCAGTCGCTCAGCGGCGGCAGCGTGACGGTCAGCGCAAAGCTCGGGCACCGTTACCAGCTGGACAGCGGCTGGACGTTCGAGCCGCACGTGAAGCTGGCGGCTACACAGGTCCATTGGAACAGCATGATCGACGCCAATCAGCGCGCGCTGACCTTCAACAACAACTGGATGGGCACGGCCACCCTGGGTCTGCGTATGGAGCGGGTGTTCACCACCGATCGCGGTGCGATGATCAAGCCATGGGCGACGCTCGCCGTGCAGCGGACGCTCAATCAGGCGAGGGATGCCCTGCAGGTGGTCGAGCCCGGGGTGGGCGGGAACAGCTTGATGCTGCCCAATCAGGACCTGGGCACTACCGTTCGGTTGGATGCGGGCGTGGAAGCCCGGCTCAATCCGGGCGTGAGCCTGTTCGGCGTGTTATCGGCCAGCCGTGAGCTGAGTGGAAGCAAGTATCGGGAAGAGTCGGCTAATGTCGGTGTGCGGATACGTTGGTGACGATGGGCTTGGCAAGGGGAGGGGCGGGTGAACGAGCTTGATGGCAGGGTGCATGACCGGGCGATATCCCGTGCCCAGCGAAACCCGCCGCATGGCGGCCTGCTCGTCGACCTGCTGCTTGCGCAGGACGAAGCCGCCGTACTCCGCAAGCACAGCACGGCGCTGCCTGCGATAACGCTCAACGGCAGGCAGCTGTGCGACCTGGAACTGCTGCTCAATGGCGGCTTCTCGCCATTGAAAGGTTTCATGACCCGCGCCGATTACCTGAGCGTGGTCGAACGGCTTCGCCTGGCGGACGGCACGTTGTGGCCGATGCCGGTCACGCTCGATGTCGACGCGGCCGTGGCGAACGGCATCCACCCCGGACAGGAAGTCGTCCTGCGCGACAGCGATGCCACGCCATTGGCGATCATGAGGGTGGAAGATGCCTTTCGCCTGGATGGCGAGCATGAAGCCTTGCGTGTATTCGGAACCCTGGATACCGGCCATCCCGGAGTCGCGGAAGTGTTGGCGAAAGCAGGGCGGATCTGCCTAGGAGGATCGATCCGCGGCATCCAGTTACCGGCGCACGCCGATTTCGCCGCCTTGCGCGATACGCCGCGCAGCCTACGGGCCTGGTTCCAGGCAAATGGATGGCACAGGGTGGTCGCGTTCCAGACCCGCAATCCGATGCACCGCGCCCATTACGAACTGACCGTGCGCGCCATGTCCCAGACCGGCGCAAAGCTGCTGCTGCACCCGACCGTCGGCCGCACTCGCGCAGGCGACGTGGACCATTTCACCCGCGTGCGCTGCTATCAGGCCTTGCTGCCTTATTACGGGGGCGCCAGCGCCAAGCTGTCGCTGCTTCCGCTGGCCATGCGCATGGGTGGCCCACGCGAGGCGCTCCTGCATGCCATCATCCGGAAGAATTATGGCGCCACGCATTTCATCGTCGGGCGCGACCATGCGGGCCCGGGTGAGTCCTCGAACGGGACGCCTTACTACGGACCGTATGACGCCCAGGCTCTGGTGCTGTCGCATGCCGACGAGCTCGGCATGCATATCCTGCCTTACAAGGAGATGGTGTATGCCGCCAACAGGGGCGCTTATGTGGCCACAGATGAAATACGTGGCGGTGACATGGCCCAAGCGATCAGCGGAACCGAATTTCGCCGGCGCTTGGCCGGCGGGGAAGAGGTGCCCGAGTGGTTCAGTTTTCCGGAAGTCGTGGCTATCCTGCGCGGTTCCTTCCGTCCGCGCACGCGACCAGGGGTAGTCGTTTGGCTTACCGGCCTGTCCGGCGCAGGCAAATCCACCATAGCCAAAGCGCTTGCCGCCTTGCTTATGGAGCGCACGAATCGCACCGTCAGCATGCTCGATGGAGATGAGATGCGCCGGCATCTTTCTGCCGGACTAGGCTTCTCCCGCGAAGACAGGCTCGCCAATGTATTGAGGGTCGCTTACGTGGCGGGCGAAATCGCAAAGCACGGCGGCATTGCCATCTGCGCACTGATCTCGCCGTACGCGGACGCACGGAAGCAGGCGCAAAGTATGATCGAGGCGCATGGACATTATCTGGAAGTCCATGTGTCGACAGATCTAGCGGTCTGCGAATCGCGTGACGTCAAAGGGCTTTATGCGCTTGCTAGATTAGGCCAGCTCCCTCACTTTACTGGAGTGAGCTCGCCTTATGAGGTGCCGGAGAATCCAGCGCTGAGGATCGATGCGAGTTTGGCCTCAGCGACGGACCTGGCTGAGGATGTTTTTGAAGTACTTTTAGGGAATGGCGTGACGACGTGCGATGGATGGTGTTGGAGTTACCCGGATTTAGTGGACATAGCTAGCATCTAGGTATCTGCGTCGAGGGCGAAGGTCATGTCTCCGAGTAGAGCTCCGAGCAAAGCAAAGCGAGCGTACAAGTTCATTGAGGCGCATCGGAACGAGCACAGCATTCAAGCCATGTGCCGGCTTCTTGGAGTCGCTCGGGCTGGGTACTACGCTTGGCTTGATCATCCGATATCCGATCGAGCTCAGGAAGACGCGAG
This sequence comes from Dyella sp. SG609, assembly GCF_012275375.1. Lineage (GTDB taxonomy): Bacteria > Pseudomonadota > Gammaproteobacteria > Xanthomonadales > Rhodanobacteraceae > Dyella_D > Dyella_D marensis. The sequence goes on from NZ_JAAZQJ010000017.1 coordinate 65,816, forward strand.
GCTGCTTGGGCTGATTCGTGCATCCTTTGTTGCCAGTCACGGCGTCTATGGCGCTCCTCGAGTGTTGCAGGATCTACAGGAACTCGGAGAGTCCTGCGGTAAGCACCGGGTGGAGCGCCTGATGCGGGAGAACGGTTTGCGGGCATTGCATGGTTATCGGACTCGGCATCAGCCTGTAGCCAAGCCGTCAGCTTTGATTCCCAACCTACTGCAACGCCAGTTCACTGCATCGCACCCCAACGAGGTCTCGGTGACGGACATCACCTACATCCGGACTTGGCAAGGCTGGTTGTATCTGGCCGTGGTCGTGGACCTTTTCTCGCGCAAGGTCGTCGGATGGTCTGCCAAACCTACCATCCGCCGGGATCTGGTTCTTGAGGCTGTTACGAGAGCTATTCGTTGCCGACGGCCCCGCAAGACCATGATCCACTCGGATCAAGGAACGCAGTATGGGAGCGATGCCTGGCGGCGCTTCTGCAGGGCCAACCGGCTTGAGCCAAGCATGAGTCGGCGAGGAAACTGTTGGGATAATGCAGTGGTTGAATCCTTCTTCGGTAGCCTGAAGAAGGAGCGGATCAAGAAGCGAATCTACGCCAACCGAGAAACTGCTATTCAGGACATATCGAGTTACATCGACGAATTTTACAATCCGACACGCCGTCACAGTCATCTTGGCGGCGTCAGTCCAGACGAATTCGAGGCAACCCATCGAACTCGCGGGACTCATGTCCACTAAATCCGGGTAACTCCAGTCGATCCTGGCTCACGTCGCAACACGCGCGTTCATCCGTTACATCACCGTAACCTGTCGTTAAAGCCCTCGCACTTCAACGCTTCGACCACCTCCGAGGCAATCGCTTCGGATATCACGTCCGGTTCGTCATCTCGCGTTACCCCCACCTAACAACCGCAGGCGCATGCTGCGTTGGCGCCAGGAAGAAAGCCTCCTCTTGGCAGGCGCCTCAGTCACGCGGTCCTATCCCTAACGCCACCTGAGTACTTCTCCGACTCTTATCGGAGTTGCGGCTTCGGCCGCCCCAGA
>NZ_JAAZQJ010000018.1 GCF_012275375.1 Dyella sp. SG609
CCATGGACATCTGGGAGGCCTTGCGCCAATGATGTTCGAGGCGGCTAACTCAAAATCCAGTAGCTAACCGTCTACGAAAGCGGGGGCGTACCAGGCAGTGAACTTATCCCAATCGATGAACATCACCCCTACTCCAACGAAAAATATCAAGCCGCTATGGCACACCCAAATGAAATACGCATTGAAAGAATGAAGTAATTCAGTACAAAAGACGTTACGACTAGACGGGTGATTGCGATCGAAGAGATCGAAAAGAAAACCAGATCTAATAAGCGGCACCCAAATTGGTGCCGTGTAGTCAGACCTTGCGCCAATGATCGGGATTGTGCTTATCGGACAGATGGCGTACCCGTGCGACGTGCAAGGCATCGCTCGGATGCGTTCGCTGCGCCCAAGCAATGGCATCTGCCTGAGTGGCTGCCGTGTGCAACGGAGTATTCAAATGGGCTGGTTCGACCGTGAAGCGCCCATCATGCTCATTGATGAAAAGACTGCTCATATGGTTTTACCTCATCCATGCAAAGGCCCATTGGGCCGGAAAACCTGAACAATGGAATTAACTAAAGAGCTCAATTCGGAATCATCCGAATCAAAGCTTGGGCTGAGCTTTAATAGCGACTGCAGCCAACCGTCCTGATGTCTCCATCAAGGTGTCGGCACAAGCGAGTTGATTTCCCCTTTCCACGCTCCAGCCCCATGTTGCGTGTTTCAGCCCTACCTGGCCGTGTCCCTTAGATCACCGCACCCGAAGCTCATCTGAGACCTGCGTCACATAGTCAACCATTGATGAGCGTGAAGGAATTGTGATTTCTCTTCCGGCCGAGCCTGGAACGCAAAAGGCCTGTTTACAGGCAACAGCTTATGGCTCTGATATCCCGCCTTGCCTTGCCAACACCAAGAAAGCCCGGCAGATGCGATCGCCGGACTTCCTTGACTGCGCTCTGTTCGTTATCGCGACTCTGCCTGCCACCATGCGGGGCGCAACTCAGGACAAGTCACTACCTCGCTACGACTCGACCACCACGCTCTCCGTATCCCCTCGCACCTGCTCCCACTGCATCCTCAAATGCCCCTGCGCCGCACAACTCGTCCCCATCTCGATAAACGCGGCAATGCCCGCCAGCATGATCGGCAAGTGACGCCCCTTCATACCCCCACGCTCATCCACCAACTCAGCCACCAAATGAATCGCACTATGCGCGTACTGCAACCACTCGGTCGCATCGTTCAACAACGCGTCCGGCCCCGCGTCAGGGTCGGAGTAATAGTTGGCATGACGGCTCACCCACGCTTCGCCAAAAACATCATTCATAAGCAACTCCTTGCTACACACCGCATCCCCGCCCTTTAAAACGGCACGCCGCCAACCAGCACAGCGTGCCGCCGACCTTACGGACTCGAGGATTTACCGACAGCCCAATATCTGGACCGCCGGGCGGCTTGATTGAGGAAGTGATTTGCGGCTTCAGCAGCTTTCGCCGTTGCGCAGGGCAACGCGCCGGGTTACACGGCTAGGACTTATTACCTGCGAAAACTCTTAGACCGCGGCTCTTCAACCCTGTCCGCGATGTCGCCGGACAGCCCGAATGTTCGGTGGGTATGCCGCTCGGGGGATCGGCGAGCGCGCGAGTGACGTATGATCTGGCACAGCCATGATCAACTCCTTAGACAGTTGGTGATGGTCAGCGGGTCGTAGGAGCGCCAACTCCTGCGGCCCGCGCTTTCACGACATCGCTGCCATGGCTGCCCGCGACGCGCTTCTGAAATCACTCCGCGGGCAACGCCATCGACACTATCAAATCGATTTTTAGTTGTCTGTAGGCGCAAGCCTGTATTGCGTATCCAATAAATACGATAAGGATCAATCTGTCAGATTGCTCCGTCTCACTGATCGCTTCGCATGCATCAAACCGGCCACGCACGGCCTCTCCGCGATCAGCAAAAACCAGCAGCGCATGTCAGCGATCCCCTACGTCGCACGCACGACCCTTGCATAACACCACTGACGGATGCCGCCCCGCATCCGCCAGGCGCACAGTAGCCGCCGCTCCGCCCTCGCGGAGCCACTACCGATGAATCTGGAGAACGTCATGTCCAACAAACGCGCTGCCGAGTTCCGGCTCGAACACACCAATGGCCAGCAGGTGCTCAAGCTGTACCTGCCGAAGGGCGCCTCGTTTGCCGAAGCGTCCAAGTACGAAAAGCTGCGCCAGGAAATCATCCGCGGCCTGACCGGGTGCCCGGCCTGCACCTCGGGTGTGCCGTTCCACATCTCGGACGACCCGGTGATCCTGGTCGCGTCCGAAGCCGCTCACGTCGTCGAACGCGCCAACGCGCAGATCGGCGCGCGGACCGCAGCTGCCTGATCTGTCGGTTACCGCCACATGTTCAAGCGTCACTCGATCGGCGTCGGGGTGTTGTTCAACCCGTCTCTCGCGCATTTCGTCGAGCACTGCTCCGACGCCGTCGATTTCTATTCGGTCATTCCCGAGCGCTTCTGGAACGACCACGGCCGCGGCGCCAGCCAGCGCTTCGTGCCGCTGCCCAACGAGATCGATCTGCTCGATCGCATCGCGGCGAAAAAAACCGTGGTGGCGCACGGCGTCGGGCTGTCCATCGCCAGCGCGTCGTTGTTCGATCTGGACTACGTCCACCAGCTCAAGGACTGGCAAGCGCGCTACGGTTTCGCCTGGATCAGCGAGCATCTCGCCGCTGTGCGCATCGCGCAGGCGGCGGGCAGCGATCACCATGCGGGTCTCGCCCTGCCCTTGCCGTGGGACGAGGAATTGCTCGACCTGCTCTGCACGCGCATCCAGCAGGCGCAGGATGTGCTTGGACAGCCCATGCTGTTCGAGAACGGCGTGGAATACACGCCCGTGCCGTTTTCGGAAATGAGCGAGCCGGCCTTCCTCAATGCACTGGTCGCGCGCACCGGCTGCGGCGTGCTGCTGGACCTGCACAATCTGCATGTGAACGCGAAGAACCTGGGCCGCTCGCCCGTCGACTTTATCGACGCGCTGAATCTGGACGCGGTGCAGGAGATCCATATCGCCGGCGGCTCGACCATGCACGGCATCTACCTGGACTCGCACTCGGGGCCATGCCCGCCGGAAGTATTCGAGCTGCTGGCCCTGGTGGCGCCGCGTTGCCCCCGTCTGCGCGGCGTGACGTTCGAATTCCTCGAATCGTATTTCCCCCTGATGGGCGACCACGGCGTACTCGCGCAGATCGCGCTTGCGCGCCAGGCGCTGCACCCCTCCGCGAGCAACCTGCCATGTCCCTTGCCGAGTTCCAGCGCGCGCTTGGCGATCTGATCGCCTCGCCGCTGCACAGCGCCGAGGTCGCCGCACAACCGCAGCGGGCGTTGCACGACTATGCCTTGACGCAGCGCGAACGGCGGCGCCTGTGGGTAATGGCCCGCAACTCCGGCATGCGCATGAACTGCACGCTCTATCGCATCAATCGCATCATCCCCATCCATTCCGTCTTGCCGCGCACCTGCCGCCGCTTGGGCGAGATTCTTGGCGGCGTGCTCGACGCCTATTTCGCCGACGAGCCGGAAAGCACCCTGCAATACCTGCTCGAAGCCCATCGCTTCGCGCACTGGCTGCTCGCCCATCCGCCAGCGATTCATTGGCCGGTGGATGCCTTGCGCGACCTGCTCACCTTCGAACTGGCCTGCCATCACGTGATGAGCGCGCCGCGCCAGCCGCCCGAACAGAGCGAGGACGATCCGCGCCTGTGCCTGGTCACGCTCCACCACGACATCGGCAGCCTGCTCGGCGACCAGGCATCCGCACCCACGCCGCTGCCCGATCCCGTGACGCTGCTGCTGGATGCGCGCGGGGATACGCTCAGCGTGATGCCGGTGGATGCAGCGCTCGCGTCTCAGTAGGATCGCCATGGGCGAGCCCAAACCGGCTTGCAGCGAGACAAGCCATGCACCCTTCTGCCGCCACGGCCCACGCCAGAATCTCGCGCTACAGCTCCACCCCGATGGCTGTCCATAGCCACGCCACACCCAGCCTCACGCTGGTGTTGAACGGCCGCTACGAGGAAACCATCCGCGGCCGCTCCGCCTGGCACGGCGCAGGAGCGCTGCTGTTCTATCCGCCGGGCGAACCGCATGCGCAGCTGTTCGCTCCGGGCGGCGCGGTGAAGCTCAGCCTTGCGCCCGCGGCAGCCATGCTGGAATACCTGACGGAGCGCCTGCCGCTGGCCGAAGCGCCCGTCGCCACCGCGCCGGAACTGGTACGCCTGGGCCAGCGCATGGCACAGGAGCTTCGCCTCGCCGACGCGCATTCGCCAGCCGCACTGGAAGGCCTCTCCTGGGAACTCGTCGCCCTGTTCGGCCGCCACGCCGGGCACCGCAGCACGCAGGACACCGCCAGCGTCACCAGGGCGCGCGAATGCATCGCCGCCCATCTGGATCAGCCGCTGTCCATCGCGCGCCTGGCTGCGCTCTGCGGCATCCACCCCGCACGCCTGGCCCGCGCCTTTCGCCGCGAGCTAGGCCTGGGGCCGGGCGAGTACCAGCGCAAGCTGCGGCTGGAGCAGGCGCTGCGCCTGGTCAGCGAGACGGAGGCGCCGCTCGGCGAGGTGGCGCTGGCCTGCGGCTTCTGCGACCAGTCGCATCTGTCCCGGGCGTTCAAGGCGGCCTATGGCTGCGCGCCGACCGCGTTGCGGCGCTGTTCGTAGCATCCCAATCGTCACGGCGATCCAAGACGGCGGCGGCGCCCGCGGCCTAAGCTCCGCGGCGGAACCGGATGCAGGATGGCAACGATGATCCCCTTACTGAGCGCAGCCTTGACGGCCACCGCCCTGGCGAGCGCGCCCGCGCCTTACGACGCCCACGCGTGGCGCGCGGACTTCGCGCAGCTGAAGACGGCGCTGCAGGCGCGCTACGTCAACCTGGCCTGGATGGGATCGTACGAGAGCGGCATCGACGTACCCGCCCTCACTCACCGCGCCGAACTCGCCCTCGACGCCGCCCATAGCGACGCCGAGGCGCGCGATGTCTTGCGCACCTTCGTCGCGGGCTTCCACGACGGCCATCTCTCCGAGCTGGCCACCCAGCTGGCGGCGCAAGGCGATGCGCCGGAACCTGAGAAAGCGACGCTGGATCCCGCCGATCCGGCCTCCGGCTGCGCGGCCATGGGCTACGCCTCGACCGCCAGCGTCGCCTTCAGCCAGCCATTCGAAAGCCTGCCCGGTGTGCATCTGCTGGGCGATGGGCAGAGCAGCGTGTTGCGCATCGGCATGGCCGACGTCGACGGCCGGCGCATCGGCCTGGTGCGCCTGCAGGTGTTCCGAGCGCGCGGCTTCCCGCAGGCCTGTCTGCGCGCATGGGCGCAGGCGCGCCAGGCGGCGACGCCGATCACCCGCGCCGCCATCGGCGAAGCGGCGCGCTACCTATGGCTGAAGGAACTGGCCGAGCAACTGAAAGCGCTGCGCAGCGCGGGCGCGCAAGCGGTGATCGTCGACGTCGGCAACAACGGCGGCGGCGACGACAGCGGCGACTGGATTCCGCGGCTGTTCGGCACGCGGCCGGTCGCTTCGTCGCGCCTGCTGGTGGTGGATGCGCCCGAGGGCATGGCTTATCTCGACGAAGAGATCGACGGACTGACCGAGGCGCTGGCAGCCAAGCCCGGCGGCAAGGCCAAGGCGGATCTGGAAAAAGCGCTGGCCGCGTTCAAGGCGCGCAAGGCCAGCCTCGGCGCGGCGCCGTGCGATCTCTCCTGGGTGTGGCAGGAGCGCCGTGCATGGCGCGACGTCGCCTGCCGCCGCGTCATCGACGCGGGTTATGCCGACGGCCCGCTGCCCGGCCTTCCCGCGCATGCCTATGGCGACGAGACCACCGAGCAGGCCTTGGCGTGGTCGACCATCGTGCAGGACCTCTATGGCGCGTGGCCCGGCCCCGCTTATGTGCTCACCGACGGCAAGACCTTTTCCTCGGCCGAAATGTTCGCGGCCACGATGAAGGACAACGGCGCGGCGAAAACCATCGGCGTGCGTACCGGCGGCGATGGCTGCGGTTTTATGGGCGACGTTCCGCCCTTGGTGCTTGCGCATTCGCGCCTGCGCTTCCGCGTGCCGAACTGCATGCGATTGCGCGCGGATGGCACGGACGAAGTTGCGGGCATCGCACCGGATCTGCCCATCGCCCCCACCGAAGGCGAAAGCGACCGCGCCCGTGCGGCGCGCCTGCTGCGGACGGTGGCGGCGGAACTGGAGCCGGGCCACTAGCAGGCTGTAGCCTTCGGTTTTCCCCAAGGCAGTACCGGCATGCGCTCCGTTCAAAACGTCCCGTTGTTTTACCCCGTGGTTTTCCTGGGCCTGGCGGCGTCTTCGATCGCCAGCTCGTTCGCCGCAACGCCTGCCGAGAAGCCGGCCGCGTCGCTCGACCTCACGCTGTCCACCACGCAGGCCAGCGGCGGCAGCGCCGACGGGATCGCCGTCAGCTATGCCTACACGCCGGCAACGCCGGCCGCCGCGCCGGTGACGCTGCAACTGGACACGCTGGAACCCGGGCTAGAACGCAGCACGGACCAGGTCGCGGACCTTGTCCTTAGCGACGATCGCGGCGCGCTCCCCATCGGCCCCGCGCTTGTGCGCAAGGACGGGCCGCGGAGCCTCCAGACCTGGACGACGACGCGCGCCGCGACGGGCGTGGTGCACGTGTCCTACCGCATGCACGTCGCCCCCAGCCGGCCGAAGAAGCGCGGCCCGCAGGTCGATCTGCAGGCGGCGGGCGGCGGCATTTCCGGCGGCTACGTCGGCGTGCTGGCCTTGCCCGATATCGGCGAGGCCAGTTTCAAGACCCGGGTGCACTGGAAGCTCGCGCCGGGCGCCATGGGCGTGAGCTCGTACGGCGAAGGCGATTACGCGGGCAGCTTCACCGCCGACAAGCTACTGGGCACGCTGTTCCTGGCGGGGCCGGTCAAGACCTTCCGGCCGCGGGGCCAGGCCAAGGATGCGGGGCTGGAAATCTACGGCCTGGGCGTGACGCAGGAGCAGGTGCAGGCGGCGGGCGGTTGGGCTGCCAAGGCTTACGCCGCGGAACTCAAGGGGTTCAAGCTCGAAGGCAACCGCGCGTATCGCTACATGATCCGTTCCTTCGACGGCGTGGCGAACCCCAGCGGCCGCGCCGCCGAGCATTCCTTCATGCTCTACGTGCCGCCGGGCCAGAGCCCCGACACCACGGAGCTGCACTACACGGTGGCGCACGAAATGGTGCACAGCCTCGCGCGCAATCTGGCGAAAGAAGACATCGAAGGCGACTGGTACACCGAAGGCCTGGCCAATTACATCGCGCTGACCGTGCCCGATGCGGCGGGACTGTACACGCCGGCCGAATATCTTGAGCTGGTCAGCGGCCAGAGCGCCGGCTATTACACCAACGCGAAACGCTCGCTGCCCAATAGCGCGCTTCCCGCCGTCGTGTGGTCGGGCCGCAACGCGTGGATGCTTCCGTACAACCGCGGCACCCTGTATCTGGCCGACCTGGATGCCAAGCTCAAGGCGCACGGTGCCGGCATCAGCGTGCTCGATCTGGCCAACGAGATGAGTGCGCGGATGAATGCCGGCGCGCCGGAAGACCACAGCACCTGGCTGGCGGTGCTTTCCAAGCGGGTTGGCTCCTGGGCGGTGCAGGACTGGAACGACATGATGGACGGCAAGCTTATCGTGCCGGCGGCTGGCGCTTTCGGGCCGTGCATGCATGCTACGAAGGAAGACGTGCGTATTTTCGATCTCGGCTTTGCGTCGCCGGTGCGGCTGACGGCGGGGGCGAGTATCGGTGGGTTGGTCAAAGGATCGCCGGCGGAACGTGCGGGGCTGCGCGATGGCGACGTGCTGGAGGCCAGCGTCGACATCAATCCCATGGCGGAAAGCCTCGATAAACCTGTGGTGCTGAAGGTCACTCGTGGGGGTAAGGCGGAGACGATCAGCTTTGATCCGCGCGGTGGTTCGCAGCCGGGGGTGAGGTGGAGTTCGTCGTGTGTGCGGTGAGGGCTTGGGATTTGCGGTGTTGAGCGGGTGCTTGGTGCGCTCGAAGAAGACGCGCCGGTGATGTGAATAGCGGCATCCCATGCTCGTCATTCCGGCGTAGGCCGGAATCCAGTAACGATAACGTTCGATTGTCGCGAGGACATTCAAAAGCGACATCTTGGAGCGACACGCTCCACACAGCGCCCCGCTACTGGATTCCGGCCTGCGCCGGAATGACGGTGTCGTGGCGCTCATGCATCACTGACGCATTCAGCCGCTTCAATCGCCGAAAGCCACAAGCGCCAAGCCTTCGCCAAGGTAACGGGATCGCAACATCAAGTTCCGGCGAGTATCGCATCATGGCAGCACGCCCCTTCGCCACTGCCCCAATCGCCGTGACGCTAAGATGCTGACTGCATAGCCAGGCCGTCCCGACTGCGCCCATCGCCCATCACTCTCCGAAGGACCGGACCGATCATGACCGCACTCTCAGCGATCCTTTATTTCCTCACCCAGCATCCGTTCCTGGCCTGGCCCGTGCTCATATTCATCGGCGTGGTGCTGTCCCGGTGGCTGGCCAAGCGGACGGGCAAGGATCGCTGGTATGGGCTGATCCTGGCGTTCTTCATCTATGGCGTGATGAATCTCTTTGTCGCGCATATCTTCAATGCGCTGTTCCTGCAGGCGTTCGGCGTCGAAGGAACGGCGATCATCACCCATGCCGAGGAAACCAACTCCACCCTCAACGACCAGAACATCTGGGAGTTCGACGGCGTGCTGAAAACGGCGGACGGCCAGGACGTGGTGGTGAAGTTCGACACCATGTCCGCCAGCATCTATCCCATTACCAACGCCATCATGATCCCGCCGCAGGGCGAGATGTTCGTGGTGAGGTATATCCCGGGGTTTCCGCGCAACTTTGTCGTCATGCGCGAGCAGTCGAGCTATGGAAAAAGATATCAGCTCGCCGAAGATCGCGGGCCCGTCGAAAAGGCCGCCGCGCAATTTGCCGTGAGCCCTGGGAACAAGGCGTTTATCGCCGAATATCGCAGCGCCCTGGCCGCCTTCATCGACAAGCATCGCCACGACGCGGACCCTGGCCTGATCATGGAATATCAGGCGAGGCTCGATGCACTGCCGCACGCGGATTAGCAGCGGTCTCTCAGGTCGATGCCGCCACCAGGGCGATCCGGCTGGCCGGGTTGCAATAATCGCCCGGCGCATCGCGGGGGCCGAGCATTCTGACTTCCAGCGGCAGATGCAGCCGCGGCACCAGCTTCAGCAGCAATCGTTCGCAGGCGGAGCGCTGCCTGTCCTTTTCGCCGGTGAGCGCACCCACGGCGCGCAGCAGCGGCGCATCGAAAGCCTGCACGAACAATATCCACGGGGTTTGCTCGTCGTTGTCCGCCGACGCCTGGCGGCATAGCCACAGCGCGCGGGCATGGACGAACACCGGCGCCAGCTGCCGGCACAGCAGGCCGATTTCGGCGGCATCCAGGCCGTGCGGCTGCGGGGCGTCCGATGGGCCGACATCCGCGTCCTGCCATAAGGCGTCGGCCGCGATGCGTTCCTGTTCCGCACGAGCATGGTCGCCGGCACGCAGATGGAGCTCGGAAAGCCGGCGATGCACCTGATGACGCGAACGCCACGGACCCTCGGCTATCGACGTCCATAGCGCGATCGCCCCAACAAGATCGCCCCGCTCCGCCAGCCGATCGCCCTGCATCGCCAGCAGGCGCGGATGCTCGGGATCGATCTCCCATCCGCGGCGCAGGAAATCGTCCTGGAGGGATGGGTCTTCCTCGAACTCGCGGGCGAGCGAGGCCAGGCGGCACCAGTCGGAGGCGTCAAACACTTGGCTTTGCTCGCGCTGAAGCAGATCGCGATAGAACGCGGCCTTTTCGAGATGGCGCGCCGTCGCCGCCGTCCAATCGGACTGCGCGTTCGGTTGCCAACGGTGATCCAGCCACTCGGCTATCCCGGCCGCCGCATCGCCAAGCCATGCTTCCGCAGCCGAGCGGTCCGGATGGCGCCAAGGCAATGCCGGCAAGTCGCGCAAGGGATCCACACCCGTGGCGGCAACGCGTTCGGCAAACGCCGGATGCGTATCGTCCGGCGACGTCTTGTGGCAGAGCAGTTCGTGCACCCATACCATCGCTTCGGCGCTATCGCGCGGCCGGGCATCTGCATCACCCGACAGAAGGCGTTCGAACGGCCGCACCGCCTCGATATCGTCTTGCCCGGCCCGACCGAAGAGCTCCGGCCAGAACCTGCCGTCCAAGGCCTGCTCGCGCAACGCCAAGGCGACCTCGGCTTCGCACGCCGTACGCGAACCACAGACCGCCACCGCAAGCGCATCCGCCACCTGTTCGCAGCGCCGCGAAAACGCCAGCGTCTCGCGCAGCATCCGCGGCACATACCACGCCAGGAACAGCCGCAGCGGCGCGGTCACCAGCCGGTGATTGCGCTCATGCAGGCTTTCCAGCGCCTGCCAGCGCAACCGCGCCCGATACACCCAGCGCGCCAGCCGCCCATGGCTGCGCGAGATATGCGCGTACTCATGGACCAGGACCGCCGCGCACTGCGCGGGCGACAACAGCGCCAGCAAAGGCAGACCGACGATCAGCACATGCCTGGAGCGGCCGGTCTGGTAGATCGCGGCATTCAAGCGCCCGTCGATATAGACCTCGTCGAACGCCGGCGCATCGCACGCAGCCTGCAGCCGTTTCAGCTCGGCGAATAACGCTGGCGCTTCGCCTTCGGAAAGCAGAACACCCTGTGCGGCCGGCGCCGGCAAGGCAACCGCGCAAGCCCGCAACACCGCCACGCCATAAACCACCCACGACAGCACCGGCAGCGCGAGCAGCAGCAACATCAGCGGCGAATGGACGACATGCGCCAGCCACCACGGCGAAAGCACCAGCGCGCCGCCCGCCGCGAACAGCAGCAGGTCGCCCAGCAGCAGCCAGCTGCACGCCCGCCATCGCCCGTCGCGCCGCGGTATCCGATCCATGGTCCGCTCCTTGAGGCTTAGCGCGGCGGCAAGTGCTCGGCCGAGGGCTTGGCGCCGAAGAACGCACGCAGCGCCCTGCCCGCCATCTGCCAGCCGCTGTCGCCGTAGACCTGCGATTCCAGCCATTCGAGGCTGGAGTGCTCCGGATGCAGTTCCTTGAAACGGTCGAACCATTGCATGGCGATGTATTCGCTGCGGGGCACGCCGTCGCCGTACTTATAGGCCAGCACGATCTCGCCGTAGGCCTCGCCGGCAATAAGGTCGTCGTAGTCCTCGTCCGCGATGACCGCTTTCATATCGGCCACGGCCTGCTGTTTTTCCTGCTCCGTGCCGAAGCGCCGCAGCAGGCTGGTGCGGCGGATCAAGGCCATGGCCAGGCCCTGCTCCAGCGCCTGCTGATAAAGCCCGCGCACCCGCTCGAAATTCGCGCGCTGGCTCAGGTCCATGCCGTCCATTTTCTCGAGCCGATAGGCCTGGTTGTACAGCGCGGTGGAAATGCCTTCTTCCGCCGCGCGCTCCAGCCAATGCAGCGACTGGGCCTCGTCGACATGATGCGGCTCGGTATCCGGCAGCCAGCCGCGGCGTACGTCGTACATGAAGGCGCTGGCCTCGTACACGCGGCGCTCCGCCAGCTCGCTGGCGAGATAGACCGATGCCTCGTGGCGGTCGCCGTCCCACAGCATGCGGCAGACGGCCAGCGGGGTGAAGGAACTGGGCTGCTGGATCGGCGCGAGTGCGGCCGTGCGTTCGATCAGCGAGGCCGCCAGCGCATGATCCGGCGCGATATCCCACAGGCCGAAACGATAGGCGACGGCAGCAATCGACAGCATGGTCGGCTCGTCGAACCAGCGCACGGCGCGTTCCAGCACCTGCTTGAATGCGCCATCCTGGTCGGCGAAGCCGAACATCAGCATCAGGCGCGCGTAATCGCGGAAGGTTCCTTCCGCATCCGTATACACATAAGGAGCGTGGCAATACCGCAGGGAGGCGACATGCCGCTGCAGCGCCTTCTCGCGGTCGCCCAGCGAATAGGTGGTGAAGTTGGCGAGGCTGCCCATCGCGATAAAGCGCACGTAATCCGGCATCTGGCCGGCCAGCCAGCGCTCCATCGCCTTTTCGTGAGCGGCGATGGCCCGGGTGTTGCCCTGCTCGGGAAATTCGCTCAGCGCGTCGTTGACGCCCGGCCACCGCACCACGCTGAGCTGCGCCTCCGTCAAGGACGCACACAGCGGCCCCTTGGCGAATTTCTCCACTTCGCCGGGCTCGCCGCCCCAGCGCGGGGTGAGGTAATTGGCGTAGCTGGCCAGCAAGCCGGGCCATGCGGGCTTGACCTGCGCGGCAAAACGAAGCCAGTAATCCGCGGGCCGTGCCGCTTCGCCCGCAACGCGGGCCGGCAAGCCGGCGGGCAAGCTCGCGGGGAAATGCTCCGGCGGCACGATGGCGTAGTGCTTGAGCAAGGCCAGCGCGGCGTCGTAGAGCTGCGGGCCTATGTCCTCGCGGCTGGGCGGCGCTTCCGGTGTTTCGCCGCGGAACAGCGCATCCACGAATGCCGGTTCGTCGAAGTGCCGCGACATTTCCATCAGGTCTTTAGCGGCAATAGCCGGCCGTGCGGAAAGCGCGATGGCTTCGAGCAGATATTCGGCGGCACGCGCACAGGCCATGGCCGCGGCGAGCCACTGCGCCTGGCTGACCTGGGACGCCCACGCGGCGGTGCGAATATCCCCGGCGCGGCCGTAGTAATAACGGCCCAGCACCAGCCGTGCGTGATACGACTTGGGAAACGCGGCATTCCATGCCTGCAGGCATTCGACGCGCACGTCCGCGGGCACGGTGGCGAAATCGAACAGGGCCGGTGCGCGCACCAGATATTCGTACGCCACCGCGGCTTCGTCGGGCGCCTGCCACCATTCGTGTTCCAGCGCGCCGAGTATCTCCTCGACTTCTTCGAAGCGCCGTTCGAGCATGGCCAGGCGCAGTGCGTGCTGTTGGCGAAGCAGATTCCATTCGGGGCCGTCGAGGGAAAGCGGCGAGGTCGGCAGACGCGGTGCGGCAGGGCTCATGGCATATCCAGTTGATGGAGGGCGATCGGATCCGTGATCGAATCGAGCCGGGCCATGATACGGGGATCGCAAGAAGATTCGAGGCTTTTCAGCCACGCCGCTTCACCGCTCTGCGGAAAGCCTGCGAAACGCTGACCGTCCCGATGCCGGCGCAGCCGGCTACTGCCCCGCTGGCGTAACGAAGGACAGCAGGCCAAGCCCGATGCATAGCAGGCTGAGCAACTTCGCCGCGAACGACATGCGCACGCCGCTGCGCAAGCGGTCCCGGTAGATCTCCGGCAAGGTCTTGGTCAACGCACCCTGCCCCCGGTTCAACATCCGCGCACCGAGGGCGCCGATCAGGCAGGCCAGCGTCAACAGATTCCTGTGCCAGGACGGCGTGCCCCATTCGGCCGTCAGCAGGCATGCGGCAATGCCCAGCATCGCCAATGAAAATACCCATCGGCTGCGCGTGTCGGTCAGCCCAAGCCATTGAGCGATGCTTTCCATGATGCGCCAGCCTCAGATCGCGCCGGTCTTGCCGCCATCCATCGGGATGACCGCGCCGGTGACGTAGCTGGCCAGCGGCGATGCGAGGAACAACGCCACGTTCGCGATCTCCTCCGGCTCGGCGATGCGGCCCAGCGGAATCTCCTCCACCTGTGCGGCGAGCAGTTCGTCCTTCGACTTGCCGGTCGCGCGCGACGACGCTTCCAAGCCTTCCTGCACGCGTCCCGTGCGCGTCATGCCGGGGTTGATCACATTCACCCGCACGCCCTTGCCCGCATACGCCGTCGCATACCCCACCGAGGCCAGCATCAAGGCCGCATTCGCCGCGCCGCCGCCGATATGCACGGGATTGGCCTGCCGCCCGCCCTGCCCGACCACGTTCACGATCGCCCCGCGCCCGCGCGCCGCCATCCGGCGGATCACCGGATCGATAGCATGCATATAGGTGAAGTATTTCGCCTGCATCGAGGCATGCAGGGCCTGGGCGTCCAGCTCCGCGGGCGGCGTGCGCCTGGCGGCGCCGGCGCAGTTGACCAGGACGTCGATCGGGCCGTGGTCGTCCTCGATGCGCTCCATCACCACCTGGGCGGCCACGCTGTCGGCGAGGTCGGCCGGTTCCACGTGCAGCGCCAGGCCCTGTTCCTGCAGCTGCCGGCGCGCGGCCTGCAGATGCTCCACCGAGCGCGAAATGCCCACCACCGTGGCCCCTTCGCGCAGAAAGGCGGCGGCACAGGCCAGCCCGATGCCCTTGCTTGCGCCCGTAATGACGACGACGCGCCCGGTAAGGCCCAGATCCATGCGCAAACTCCTGTGCTGGTGTCCGCTCATTGAAGCAGATGGCGCCGCCTGCGCCTTGTGACGGGCCTGATGTCTGTCATGTGCGATGGCTGATGGCCGCCGCTGCCGCCGGCTAAACCCCGGCGAGACCATAGGCATCGAAGGCAGGACCGCCCGCGGCGCGCACTCCGCGGCGGTCCAGCCAGCCCGGCCCGCCTTATAGGCCATCAGTCATGTTGCGATTTCAGCGATCGCCTATTGACGGGTTCAAATGTGGTGTTATAGTTCACTACAACACCGGTCCACGAGGTCACTAAAGGAGACCTGCCATGAAAGCGCCGAACCTGCTCGCCCTGACCGCCGCCGTCCTGCTGACCACCGCCGGCCTGGCCGCCGTGAACAACAACGTCAAGGTCCTGCCCGTCACCGAAATCAACGGGGTCAAGGTCATCAACCTGGCTCCGGTCGAAGTCCGCCCCACCGCCGAAGACATGCGCGCCGCCGCCCTGCTGGCCGACGCCGGCCTGGCCACCGCGACGGCCACCGTGGCGCCGGTCGCGGCCCATGCCGCCGAAAGCGGCGTCGCCCTGCTCGGGGCCCAGCTGGCCATGCCCTACTATTCGTTTGGCACCACGTTCGGCCGCATCACGAAGGATTAATCCATGACCATCACCTGGAACGACAGCGTCCCGATCTACCGCCAGCTGCGCGAACGCGTCGTGGCGATGATCCTGGACGGCGCCTTGAACGAGGGCGACCCGCTGCCGTCAGTGCGCCAGGTGGCCGCGGATTTTCAGATCAATCCGCTTACGGTCTCCAAGGCGTACCAGGAACTGGTCGACGATCAACTAGTGGAAAAAAGGAGGGGACTGGGAATGTTCGTGATCGATGGAGCCCGCGAGGCACTGCTTAAGTCCGAGCGCGAGCGGTTCCTGCGCGAAGAATGGCCCGCGCTGTTCGAACGCCTGCAGCGGCTGGGGCTGGATCTCAAGACCCTGATGACCGCGGCGGAGGCCAAGCAGTCATGAACGCCATCGTCTCCGCCAGCGGACTGCGCAAGCGCTACAAGAACACCACCGCCCTGGACGGCGTGGACTTCCGCATCGAGTCCGGCCGCATCGTCGGCCTGATCGGCCCCAACGGCGCCGGCAAGACCACCGCGCTGAAGGCCATCCTCGGGCTGACCGATTTCGAAGGGAAGCTGGACGTGCTCGGCTTCGACCCGCGCACCCAGCGCGACCGCCTGATGGAACAGGTGTGCTTCATCGCCGACGTGGCGGTGCTGCCGCGCTGGATCCGGGTGAGCGAGGCGGTGGATTTCGTCGCCAACGTGCACCCGCGCTTCGACCGCGCCAAGTGCGAAGCCTTCCTGGCGCGCACCAAGCTCACCCCGAATCAGCGCGTCAAGCAGATGTCCAAGGGCATGATCGTGCAGTTGCACCTGGCCCTGGTGATGGCGATCGACGCCCGCCTGCTGGTGCTGGACGAACCCACCCTGGGCCTGGACATCCTCTACCGCAAGCAGTTCTACCAGAGCCTGCTGGAGGATTACTTCGACGAGAACAAGACGATCATCGTCACCACCCACCAGGTGGAAGAGATCGAGCACATCCTCACCGACCTGATGTTCATCCGCGACGGCAAGATCGTGCTCGATGCCGACATGGATTCGGTCGGCGAGCGCTTCGCCGAAGTGATGGTCGGCGCGGACAAAGCCGACGCCGCCCGCCGCATGAAGCCGCTGGACGAGCGCCAGGTGTTCGGCAAGAGCATCTTCCTGTTCGACGGCGCGGACCGCGCCACGCTGGAAGCCATGGGCGAGGTACGCCGCCCGTCGGTCAGCGACCTGTTCGTCGCCACGATGAAAGGGACCTACGCATGAAAACCTTCTACTGGCAGGTGAAGCGCGAATTCTGGGAGAACCGCGGCGGCTTCCTGTGGGCCCCGATCGTGACGGGCGTGGTCTTCCTGGTGCTCAACGTGATGGCCATCGTCGCCGCCGAGGTGATGAGCGCCCGCCACGGCATCCAGATCGGCGGCAACAACTTCCGCGAGCTGATCGAGAAGGCCAGCGACGGCGACCTGGCCCAGGTGGGCGCGGCGCTGGACATGACCATGCTGTCCTCGATGGGGCTGATCACCATCGTGCTGGGCTTCGTGGTGTTCTTCTACTGCCTGGGTTCGCTGTACGACGACCGCCGCGACCGCAGCGTGCTGTTCTGGAAGTCGCTGCCGCTGTCCAACACCGGCACCGTGCTGTCGAAAGTGGCCAGCGCCGTGGTGCTCGCACCGGCCATCGCAGTCGTGGTCGGCATCGCGGTCGGGCTGTTGCAGCTGGTGATCTTCTCGCTGGTGCTGTCCTTCCACGGCATCAACATGTGGGAGCTGCTGACCCTGGCCCACCCGCTGCGCGCCGTCGCCTCGCTGCTCAGCTCCATCCCGGTGTATGCCCTGTGGGCGGCTCCCGCGGTGGGCTGGCTGATGCTCTGCTCGGCCTGGGCACGCAGCAAGCCCTTCCTGTGGGCGGTGGCCGCGCCGGTGGTGGCCGGCCTGATGGTGACCTGGTTCGGCATCATGGGCGTGTTCAACGAGACGGCCGTGTGGTTCTGGTCCAACATCGTGGCCCGCTCGCTGCTCAGCGTGTTCCCGGGTTCCCACTTCGCCCTGGATCGGCACTCCTTCCGCAGCATGTCCGGGGACCTGGGCGACGCCCACAACCCGCTGGCCCTGCTGTCGCCGGCGCAGACCTACGCCGTGCTGGGCTCGCCCAACCTGTGGATCGGTGTCGCGGCTGCGGTCGCCATGATCGCCGCGGCCATCTGGTTCCGCCGGGTCCGCGACGACAGCTGACCCAAGCTCCGCGGCGGCGGCGCCCAAGCCGCCGCCGCTCTCTTCCGCGCCATTCCATCCAGCTTCGACAGGAGTCACGCCATGAAGTACCGCTCGATCACCGCCGGCCTGCTCGCCGCCTCGCTCAGCCTCTCGCTGGCGGCCTGCGGCCAGGACGACCAGGCCGACACCGGCGCGTCCAAGGGCGTGGCCGACGCGGCGAAGGAAGTGCAGCAGGCCACCTCGCCCTCGTTCATTGCCGCGCAGGTGCAGAAAGGCATCGACCAGGCCAAGCGCGAGCTGGCCACCAAGGACATCAACGTCAGCAGCGTGCATGTCGGCAAGGACAACGACCGCCACCACGACGACACCAGCGGCCTGCCCCGCGCGGTAATCACCCCGCAGGGCGA
Organism: Dyella sp. SG609; assembly: GCF_012275375.1. Lineage (GTDB taxonomy): Bacteria > Pseudomonadota > Gammaproteobacteria > Xanthomonadales > Rhodanobacteraceae > Dyella_D > Dyella_D marensis. The sequence goes on from NZ_JAAZQJ010000018.1 coordinate 17,568, forward strand.
CTTCGTCATCGCCGGCAAGACGGTGACCACCACGCCCGAGCAGCACACCCTGGTGGCCGATTACCGCCAGCACATCATCAGCATCGCCGAAGCCGGCATGGATATCGGCGCCAGCGGCGCGAGCCTGGGCACCAGCGCGGCCAAGGAAGCGATCTTCGGCGCGCTCACCGGCAAGAGCGACAAGGAAATCGAGGACCGCATCAAGCCGCAGACCGAACAGATCAAGGCCGCCGCGGCCAAGCTGTGCCTGCGCATGCCCGACCTGCTCGCCTCGCAGCAGAAGCTGGCCGCGGCGCTGCCGGAGTTTCGGCCGTACGCCACGATGACGCAGAAGGATGTGGAGGATTGCGGGAAGGACGACGACAAGAATTGAGCGAGGTGAAGCCCCTCTCCCCGTTTACCAATTTGTGCACGGGGAGAGGGGTTGGGGTGAGGGTTCGGGCGGAGCGCAAGAATGATGTTCACCACTCCGCCCGAACCCTCATCCGGCTGCCGCCACCTTCTCCCGGAGGGAGAAGGGTTCGCTCTTGGGAACTGAGTCAATAAGGGGGATTGCATGGATCGGTCAAGGAAGTCGTCGTTTGCTTCGGCGCTGCTGGCCGCCTGCCTGCTCGCCACTACCGCCCACGCCGACCCCACCCCCCTCCGTGGCCCCGCCCTCGACCAGGAAGTCGCCCGCCTCATGCAGGCCGCCCACGTGCCGGGCCTGGCGCTGGCGGTGATCGAGAACGGCAAGGTGGTGCATCTGAAGGCCTACGGCCAGCGCGACCTCGAACGGCAGCTGCCGCTCACCGTCGACACCGTGATGTACGCCGCCTCCATCACCAAGGCCGCGTTTACCTACGCCACGCTGAGCCTGGTCGACCAGGGCAAGCTCGATCTGGACACGCCGATCGACAAGCTGCTGCCCAAGCCCCTGCCCGACTATGACAAATACGCGGATCTGGCCGACGATCCGCGCTGGCGCAAGATCACCCCGCGCATGCTGCTCACCCATCGCGCCGGCTTTCCCAACTTCCGCAACTTCCCGCCGGGCGCCACCAGCTACGACCCGAACGGCAAGCTCAAGATCTACGCCGAACCCGGCAGCCGCTATGCCTACTCCGGCGAGGGCATCAACCTGATGCAGTTCGTGCTGGAACACGGCCAGGACGTCGACGTCGCCACGCTGATGCAGAAGCAATTGTTCGACCGTTTCGGCATGCGCCATACCTCCATGACCTGGCGCGCCGACTTCGCCGGCAACCTCGCCATCGGCTACGACGAGAACGGCAAGCCGCTGGGCCACAGGCAGCGCGGCAGCGTGCGCGCCGCCGGTTCCATGGACACCACCCCGCGCGACTATGCCCAGCTGCTGGCCGGCATGGTGCGCGCCGACGGCCTGGGTGCGAAGGCGCGCGCCGAGTGGCTGAAGCCGGTGCAGCGCATCCGGTCCATCACCCAGTTCCCCACGCTGGACACCGCCACCACGCACGACAACGACGGCATCCGCCTGTCCACCGCGCTGGGTGTCACCGTGTACCAGTCGCCGCGCGGCACCGCCTGGTTCAAGACCGGCCACGACGACGGCACCAACAACCTTGCCTTCTGCCTGCAAAACGCGCGCGACTGCGTGCTGATCATGAGCAACAGCTCGAATGCCGAAGGCCTGTATCTGTATCTGCTCGATGCCGCGCTGGGCCCCACCTGCTATCCGTGGTTCTGGGAAAGCGACGTGCCCTACGACCATCCGCAATGGCGCACGCCCGAGGCGCGCACGCAGCCGCATCCGCCGTGCGCGCCGGTAGGCCGGGCGTCCTGAACACCCTCACTCAAGGAGCCAGGAAATCCACATGCTCAAGCGTCAACTGATCCCCGTGTTCGCCCTGTGCGTCCTCGCCGCCGGCTGCGAAAGCGGCAGCTATACCTCGACCGACCATGGCCGCATCACCCAGCGCCATGGCCTGATCCTGCTCAACGCGCAGGGGGCGCCGGAAGCCACCATCGACCAGGCCGGCGCGCTGAGCATCGACGGCAAGGACATCGGCATCGACGACCGCCAGCGCGAGCTGCTGCGCCGCTATTACATCAGCGCCACGGCCATCCGCCAGCACGGCATCGAGACAGGCAAGGCCGGCGCCGCCATGGCCGGCGAAGCGCTCAAGGGCGTGGCCGAATCCGTCGCCGGCGACAAGGACAGCGTGGACAAGCGCGTGGAAGCGCAGACGCAGAAGATCACCGCCCAGGTGATGAAGATCTGCGACGACCTGGCGGACATCAAGGTCGCCCAGGACCAGCTGGCCACCAGCCTGCCGGCGTTCAAGCCGTATACGGGGATCGTGGACGAGAAGTCCGTGACCGATTGCAGGAATGACGAAAAAACCGAGCGCAAGGACTGACACCCCACCGCCACGACGTAGGTTGGGGTGAGCCAAAGGCGAACCCCAACATCGCCACGTTCGAACGTATCGAGATGTTGGGGTTCGCCTTTGGCTCACCCCAACCTACGCCGCAGGTAGTTGCCGCGGCGCTCAGCCGCCGCCGCCTCCACCGCCGTGGATGCCGCCCTTGGTCAGCGCCATCGGATCGAGCAGCTTCTTCAGCTCTTCCTTCGGCAGCCCCGTGGTCTCCAGCGCCACGTCCAGAATCGGCCGCTTCTGCTTGTAAGCCTGCTTCGCCGTCGCCGCGCCCTTCTCATACCCGATCACCGGATTGAGCGCGGTCACCAGGATGGGGTTCTTGTCGAGCGCTTCCTTCACCCGCGGCGCATTCACCTTGAAGCCCGCAATGGCCTTATCCGCCAGCAGCACGCTCACGTTCGCCAGCAGGCCGATCGACTGCAGCAGGTTGTGCGCGATCAGCGGCAGCATCACGTTGAGCTGGAAATTGCCGGACTGGCCGCCGATGGTGATGGCCGCGTCGTTGCCGATCACTTGCGCCGCCACCATCGCGGTGGCTTCGGGAATCACCGGATTGACCTTGCCCGGCATGATCGACGACCCCGGCTGCAGCGCCGGCAGCTCGATCTCGCCCAGGCCGGCCAGCGGGCCGGAATTCATCCAGCGCAGGTCGTTGGCGATCTTCATCAGCGCCACCGCCAAGGCCTTCAACTGGCCGGACAGCTCCACCGCCGCGTCCTGCCCCGCCATGCCTTCGAAGTAATTGTCCGCCGCATCGAAGCGCACGCCGGTGAGCTTCTTCAGCTCGCGCGCCACCGCGGGGCCGAACTTCGGGTCGGCATTGATGCCGGTGCCCACCGCGGTGCCGCCCTGCGGCAGGCGGCGCATGCGCTTGATGCTGTCTTCGATGCGCTCGATGGCGCTGGCGATCTGCGCGGCCCAGCCGGAGAGCTCCTGGCCGAAGGTGACCGGCATGGCGTCCATCAGATGGGTGCGGCCGGTCTTGGGCACGTTGCGCAGTTCGCGCGCGCGGCGCTCGATCGCCTTCTTCAGGTGCTTGAGCGCCGGCAGCAGCTGCTCGCTGGCGGTGAGCGTGGCGCTGACGTGGATGGCGGTGGGAATCACGTCGTTGGAGCTCTGCCCGTAGTTGACGTGGTCGTTCGGGTGCACCTTGGCGCCGGCCTTGCCGGCGACGTGGGCGATCACCTCGTTGGCATTCATATTGGTGCTGGTGCCCGAGCCGGTCTGGAACACGTCGATCGGGAACTGGTCGTCGTACTGCCCGTCCGCCACCGCCAGCGCGGCCTTGCGGATGGCTGCGGCCTGGTTCTTGCGCAGATGGCCCAGCCCCAGGTTCGCCTCGGCCGCGGCGGCCTTGATCAGGCCCAGCGCGCGGATGAAGGCGCGCGGCAGGCGCAGGCCGGAGATGGGGAAATTGTCCACGGCGCGCTGGGTCTGCGCGCCGTACAGCGCATCGGCGGGGACCTTGAGCTCCCCCATGCTGTCGTGTTCGATGCGGTACTGGCTCATGCCTGGTTTCCTTCACGCTGGAGTGATCGAGCCACTATAGGCCCGCCCCCGTTAGGGCGGTGCCAAGCGGCGCCGGGGGCGGGACAGGCCCGGCCCGTTGTAAAATGCCGTTTTTCCTCTGCCGGATCGCCTCGATGTCTGCCCATGCCCTGACCGCCCTGTCCCCGCTGGACGGCCGCTACGCCAGCAAGGCGCAAGCCCTGCGCCCGATCTTCAGCGAGTACGGCCTGATGCACCGGCGCGTCCACGTCGAGATCGAATGGCTGCTGGCACTGGCCGCCGACCCCGGCATCGCCGAGCTGCCGGCCTTCTCCGCCGCGCAGGTCGCCCAGCTGAAGGAGATTGCCGCGAAGTTCGGCGTCGAGGACGGCGAGCGCGTCAAGGCCATCGAAGCCACCACCAACCATGACGTGAAGGCGATCGAGTACTTCATCAAGGAGCGCATCGGCAACGACGCCGCCCTGGCCCAGGCCAAGGAGTTCGTGCACTTCGCCTGCACCAGCGAGGACATCAACAATCTTTCCTACGCCCTGATGCTGCGCGACGCCCGGCAGCAGGTGCTGCTGCCGGCCTTCGACGCGGTCATCGCCAAGCTGCGCGAACTGGCCCACGCCAACGCCGCGCTGCCGATGCTCTCGCGCACCCACGGCCAGACCGCCTCGCCCAGCACGCTCGGCAAGGAACTGGCCAACGTGGTGGCGCGCCTGGAGCACCAGCGCGCGCAGCTGGCCGCAGTGGCCATCCCCGGCAAGATCAACGGCGCGGTGGGCAACTACAACGCGCACGCCATCGCCTATCCGGAACTGGACTGGCGCGCCTTCTCGCAGCATTTCGTGCAGGGCCTGGGGCTGGACTACAACGCCTACACCACCCAGATCGAGCCGCACGACGGCGTGGCCGAATACTGCGACGCCGTGCGCCGCGCCAACATCATCCTGATCGACCTGGCGCGCGACGTGTGGGGCTATATCTCGCTGGGCTATTTCAAGCAGGCGCTGAAGGCCGGCGAGGTGGGCTCGTCCACCATGCCGCACAAGGTCAACCCGATCGACTTCGAAAACGCCGAAGGCAATTTCGGCCTGGCCAATGCCTTGCTCGGCCACTTCGCCGAGAAACTGCCGATCAGCCGCTGGCAGCGCGACCTCACCGACTCCACCGTGCTGCGCGCCCTGGGCACCGCCTTCGGCCACACCCTGGTGGCGCTGGAATCGCTGCAGAAGGGCCTGGGCAAGCTCAACGTCAACGCCGACCGCATCGCCTCGGACCTGGACGCCGCCTGGGAAGTGCTGGCCGAAGCCGTGCAGACCGTGATGCGCCGCTACGGCCTGCCGGAGCCGTACGAGCAGCTGAAGGCGCTGACCCGCGGCCAGGGCATCACCAAGGAGTCGATGCGCCAGTTCATCGCCGGGCTGGAACTGCCGGCGGAGGCGAAGCAGCGTTTGATGGAGCTGACGCCGGGCGGCTATATCGGCCTGGCGGAGCCGCTCGCTCGCGAGATCTGAGCGCGTTCGTTTTCCGCATGAAGAAAAGGGGCGCGTGATCCGCGCCCCTTTTTCATGGCCTCAGGCCGCTTTCTTCAGGCCTTCGGCTTCCAGCGCCGTCTGCACCGCGGGGCGCTCCGCCACGCGCTTCTGGAAATCCAGCAGCGCCGGGAATTCCGACAGGTCCAGCGCCACGTGCTTCGCCCAGTTGGTGACCGTGAACAGGTAGGCATCCGCCACGGTGAAGCGGTCGCCCACCAGCCACGGGTGCTGGGCCAGGCGCTCTTCCAGCAGGCGGTAGCGCTTGCGCAGGTATTCCTTGCGCTCCTCGCGCACCACGTCCGGCGTTTCCGGCTTGAACAGCGGCGAGTAGGTCTTGTGCAGCTCGGAGTTGATGTAGCCGAGCATTTCCTGCAGGCGGTAGCGCGCGGTGGTGCCGTTGGCCGGGGCCAGGCCGCTTTCCGGCTTGAGGTCCGCCAGGTACTGCACGATGGCCGGGCCTTCGGTCAGCAGCTCGCCGTCGTCCAGCGTCAGCGCCGGCACATAGCCCTTGGGGTTGATCAGCCAGTAGTCCTGGTCGCTGGCCGTGCGCTTGGCCTTGGTGTCGACCTTCACCAGCTCGACCGGAATCCCGGCTTCCAGCGCGACGATATGCGGCGACAGCGAACAGGCACCGGCGGCGTAGTAGAGCTTCATGGCGATCCTCCTTGGATGGAACGGGTAGGGTAAGACGGCCATCGTAGCCAGCCATGGTTACTGTTGGATACCACCTGGCCGGGGGCAGCCCCTAAAATCCGGTATCTCGCCAGTTACCGGTACCGCGCCATGGGCCTGCCCGTCCGCAAGAACAAAGTGATGCCGCCGCCGGCGTGTCCGCTCAGCGAAGTGCTGGGACTGCTGCGCGGGGCGTGGGCGCCGAATGTGGTGTGGTTGCTGAGCGGGGAGCCGCGGAGGTTCGGGGAACTGCGGCATGACATGCCGAAGATTTCGGCGCGGGTGTTGAGTGCGCGGTTGCGGGAGCTGGAGTCGCGCGGCCTGGTGATGCGCACCGTGCTGGAGACGTCGCCACCGTCGGCGGAGTATGCGTTGACGCCGTTGGGCAGGGAGTTGCTGCCGGCGATCGATGCGTTGGCGGATGTGGGGAAGAAGCTGATTGCCGAATGGGGCGGGCCTCATCGGTAGAACTCTTCTCCCCTCCGGGGAGAAGATGCCGGCAGGCAGATGAGGGGTCGCTCTAGCCACGGTCTCTCTACGAAGCGAAGAAAAGCTTTGAAGGCTTTCCCGACCCTCCGCTCACCGCTCCGACCGGCCCCTCACCCCAGCCCTCTCCCCGGAGGGGAGAGGGGGTAGGTTGTCGGGGCGTGGAGTTATTCGACCTCGTCCGAACCCTCATTGACGCCCTCGAACAGGAACGTCGACAGATACCGCTCGCCCGTATCCGGCAGCATCGCCAGCAGCACCGAACCTTCCGGCGCATCCTTCGCCACCTGCAGCGCCGCGGCCAGCGTGGCGCCGGAGGAAATGCCCACGAAGATGCCTTCCTGCTGCGCCAGCGCGCGCGCGGTGTCGCGTGCCACCACGTCGTCCACCGGCAGGATCTGCTGCGCCACCTCGCGGTTGAGCACCTTCGGCACGAAGTCCGGCGTCCAGCCCTGGATCTTGTGCGGCTGCCATTCCTTGCCGCTCAGCAGCGAGGCGCCGGCCGGTTCACTGGCGATCACCTTCACTTCCGGACGCGCCACCTTCAGCACCTCGCCCACGCCGGTGAGCGTGCCGCCGGTGCCCCAGCCGGTGACGAAGTAGTCCAGCCGGCGGCCGGCGAAATCGCGCAGGATTTCCGCGGCCGTGGTGCTGCGGTGATAGGCCGGATTGGCGGGATTCTCGAACTGGCTGGCCAGGAACCAGCCGTGCTTGTCCGCCAGCTCCTTGGCCTTGCGCACCATGCCGCTGCCGCGCTCGGCGGCGGGGGTCAGCAGCACCTTGCCGCCGTAGGCGCGGATCAGCTTGCGCCGCTCGATCGAGAAAGTCTCGGTCATCACCGCCACGAACGGATAGCCGCGCGCCGCGCACACCGCCGCCAGCGCCACGCCGGTATTGCCGGAGGTGGCCTCGATCACCGTCTGCCCGGGCTTGATGGTGCCGCGCGCCTCGGCGTCCAGGATGATGGCCAGGGCCAGGCGGTCCTTCACCGAACCCGCCGGATTGAACGCTTCCACCTTTACGTAAAGCTCGACGTGCTTCGGCGCCAGCCGGTGCAGTTTCACGACCGGGGTCTTGCCGATGGTGTCGAGGATGCTGTCGTAGATCATGAAAGGCTCCAGGCGAGGATGGAAAGGACGTGGGCGGGTCGGCGCATAGTGCGCCCTTCGCGGTGAAATTTTGCGTCAGGCGCGCCGGGCCAGGGGCGTTTCGGCCACCGACGATGCATCAATTTCGGAACAGTCGCCGACAGGAGGCGCGCCGAACCAGGCCAGCTCCCGGGCCAGCGCCGCTACCTCGCCCAGGATCAGCAAGGCCGGCGAGCGCACCTCATGCGCTGTCGCCAGCTGCTGCAACCGGGCCAGCGTGCCGGTGACCACGCGCTGCTTCAGGCGCGAGCCGTTCTCCACCAAGGCGAACGGCGTGCTTGCCGCGCGTCCATGGGCGAGCAGTTGTTCCTGCACGGTACCGAGTTCGCTGACGCCCATGTACACCGCCAGCGTCTGCCGCTCGCGCGCCAGCGCGGGCCAGTCCAGCGTGTCGTGGGAACCGCGGCAATGCGCGGTGAGGAAACGCACCGACTGCGCATGCTCGCGATGGGTCAGCGGCACGCCCGCATAGGCGGCGCAGGCCAGCGCGGCGGTGATGCCGGGTACCACTTCGTAAGGCACGCCGTGGGCACGCAGATGTTCCAGTTCCTCGCCGCCGCGGCCGAACACGAAGGGATCGCCGCCTTTCAGGCGCACCACGCGGCGGCCTTGCTGCGCGTGTTCGAGCAGCAAGGCGTGGATGCGTTCCTGGGTGACGTGGTGGTTGCCGGCTTCCTTGCCCACTTCGATGCGCTCGGCATCGCGGCGTGCCAAGGCCAGCACTTCGGCGGCGACCAGGCGGTCGTAGAGGATCACGTCCGCTTCCTGCAATGCGCGCAGGCCACGCAGCGTCAGCAGGCCCGGATCGCCCGGGCCGGCACCGACCAGCACGACGCTGCCGACGCTTTGCGTCACGGCGCCGGCGAGCGCGCGTTCCGCTTCGGCCTCCGCCTGCTCCGGCTGCGCGCGGCGCAGCAGCTGCAGCACGGGGCCGGCGAACAGCTGCTCGTAGAAGCGGCGGCGCGCGCCGAGATCCGGCAGGCGTGCGCGGATTTTCCCGCGCAGGCGTGCGGCCAGCTCGGCGAGCGGACCCAGCGCGGGATCCAGCAGGCTTTCCAGCCCTTCGCGCAGCAGCCGCGCCAGCACCGGCGCAGTGCCGCCGCTGGAAATCGCGATGGTCACCGGATCGCGGTCGATCACCGCGGGCACGTGGAAGCTGCATAGCTCCGCATCGTCCACCACGTTGACGAACAGCCGGCGCTTTTCCGCCAGCGTGGCGATGCGGCGGTTGAGCAAGGGTTCGCCGGTGGCCGCGATCACCAGCCAGCACCCGTCCAGCCAGGCCTGCTCGAAGCCGTCCAGGCGCAGCTCGATCCGGCCCGCCGCCGCCCAGGCCTGCAGGTTTTCCGTCGCCGCCAGCGCACCCACGGTCACCGCCGCGCCGGCTTCGAGCAGCGCCGCCGCCTTGCGTTCGGCCACTGCGCCCCCGCCGACCACCAGCACGCGGCGGCCGGCGAGATCGGCGAACAGCGGGTACAGCTTCATGGGCATCGCACCATCGACAAGGGAATAACGACGCTAGGCGGGGCCACGCAGCCGGGCAAATGATTTGTCCTTGGCCGCTCATGCCGCGCGGTTATGTGGCAGCTCCCGTTTTCGGCATAAGACCCCGCCCGCGCATTGACGCCATCATTAAACGGATGTATAGACGTCTAAATGACGACCGCGCGCCACGCCACCGACGCCCTGCCCTCCGGCCTCCCGGCCGGCGCCGGTCCGTACCGCCGCGCCATCACGCGATGTACCCCTGCAGCGCCCGCAAGCCAGTCCACCCGACCTGCCCGCTCCAGGATGCCCTCGCATGACCCTCACGCAACTGCGCTATCTCGTCGCCATCGCCGACGCCGGCCTCAACATCACGCTGGCCGCCGAGCGCGTGCACGCCACCCAGCCCGGACTCAGCAAGCTGCTCAAGCAGCTTGAGGACGAACTCGGCTTCCAGCTGTTCCACCGCAAGGGCCGCAGCCTCGATTCGATCACCCACGCCGGCAGCCACGTGCTGGAACGCGCGCGCACGATCCTGGCCGAAGCCACCAATATCCGCTCCATCGCCGCCAACCTGCGCAACGAATCGCGCGGCACGCTGCGCGTAGCCACCACCCATACCCAGGCGCGCTTCGCCCTGCCCGGCGCGGTGGCCGCGCTCACCCGCCAATACCCGCAGGTCAGCGTGCATCTGCTGCCGTCCACCGATGCCGACGTGATCGGCCTGCTCGAAGGCGGCCACGTGGACCTGGCCATCGTCAGCAGCTCGGGCGGCGCCCCCTCCGGCAGCGGCATCGCCCTGCCCGCCTATCGCTGGAACCGCGTGGCGATGGTGCCGCACCGGCATGCGCTGGCGAGGCTGGAACGGCCGCCGACGCTGGACGAACTGGCGGCGTATCCGCTGGTGAGCTACGACTCCTCCTTGAAGCCCGGCTCTTCGCTGGCGCGCGCGTTCCACGCGGCCAACCTGCATCCGCAGATCGCCATGACGGCGAGCGATGCGGACCTGATCAAGACCTATGTGCGCGCCGGCGTCGGCATCGGCGTGCTGGCGGAGATGGCGGTGCAGCCGGGCGACCAGGATCTGCGCGCCCTGCCGGCGGACCATCTGTTCGCGCCGTGCACGACGTGGATCGTGCTGCGGAAGGAAAGCGTGCTGCGGGAGTTCGCGCTGGAATTTATCGGGTTGTTTGCGCCGCAGCTGGAGCGGCGGGCGGTGAGCCGCGCGCTGGCGAGCGGCGGGGCGACGCATTGGCCGGCGGTGCCGCACTGGCGGGAGCGCGCGGCGGACTGACCCCGGCGTAGGACGTAGGTTGGGGTGAGCCGAAGGCGAACCCCAACATCGTCGCACCGATGCGCATCGCAATGTTGGGGTTCGCCTTCGGCTCACCCCAACCTACGCCGTCGTTGCAGCCGCATCAGGCGGACAACAAGCCCCGATCCCTCAACAACCCCAGGATGTGCCCCGCCAGCACCGCCGGCTCGGCACCGCTTCCATCCACCCGCACCTCCGGCTGCTCCGGCGCCTCGTACGGGTCGCTGATCCCGGTGAACTGCGCGATCTTCCCCGCGCGCGCCTGCGCATACAGCCCCTTGCGGTCGCGCGCCTCGCACACTTCCAGCGGCGTCGACACGTGGATCTCGATGAAATCCCCATGCGCCTCGACCAGCCCGCGCGCCTCGGCACGCGTATTCGCATACGGCGCGATCGGCGCGCATACCGCCACGCCGCCGTGGCGCACGATCTCGCTCGCCACGTAGGCGATGCGCGTGACGTTGGCATCGCGATCCTCGCGCGAGAAGCCCAGGCCGCGCGACAGATGCTTGCGCACCTCGTCGCCGTCCAGCACGGTCACCGCGCGGCTGGTGTGCTCCAGCAGCTGCGATACCACCGCTTGCGCGATGGTCGACTTGCCCGCGCCCGACAGCCCGGTAAAGAACAGCGCGAAGCCGCGCGGCGCCTGCGCCGGATGGCGTTCGCGCAGGATCTTCACCACCTCGGGGAAAGTGAACCACGCAGGGATGTCCGTGCCCTCATGCAGATGCCGCCGCAGCTGCGTGCCGGAGATATCGCGCACCTCGTCGTCCGCCGCCACTTCGGTCGCCGGCACGTAGGCATCGCGGTTGGCCGCATAGACCATGGCCGGGAACGCCACCACCTGGATGCCGAGTTCGTCCTGGTAGCGCTCCAGCAGATGCTGCGCATCGAACGGCCCATAGAACGGCTGGCCGTTCGAATCCTGGCCCGGGCCGGCATGGTCGCGCCCCACGATGAAATGCGTGGCGCCGTAATTCTTGCGGATGATCGCGTGCCAGATCGCCTCGCGCGGCCCGCCCATGCGCATGGCCAGCGGCAGCAGCGAGAGCTTGGCGCTGTCGGCCGGGTACTGCGGCAACAGGGCGCGGTAGCAGCGCACGCGGGTGTAGTGGTCGACGTCGCCGGGCTTGGTGCGGCCCACCGAGGGCTGGATCAGCAGCTTGGCGCCCACCTTCTGCGCGGCGCGCAGGGTCAGCTCGCGGTGCGCGCGGTGCATCGGGTTGCGCGTCTGGAACGCCACCACGCGGCGCCAGCCATTCGCTTCGAACCAGGCGCGCAAGGTGCGCGGGCTGTCGCGCAGTTCGGTGAAGTCGTAGTGCACCGGCTGCTGGATGCCGCGCAGGCGGCCGCCGAGATACACCGGCTGGGTGCGTTCGAGCAGTTCGGCCACGCCGGGATGCAAATGATCCTGCGTGCCGAACACCTGCTGCGCTTCGTGCGCGCGGTCCGGGCGATAGATGTCCTGCAGTTCCAGCACGGCCAGCGGCACGCTCTGCGCATCGCGCAGCACGATCTCCGCTCCGGGCGCGAGCGTGGCGGCAAACGCTTCGCTCACGTCCAGCGTGACCGGGATCGGCCACAGCGTGCCGTCGGCCAGCCGCAGCTCGTTCACCACGCGCAGATAATCGCGTTCGGTGAGAAAGCCTTCCAGCGGCGAGAAGGCGCCGTTGAGCAGCAGCTCCAGATCGCACAGCTGCCGCGTGTTGAGGTCCAGTGCCGGCAGCCCCGCGCTGCGCTGTTTCAGCGCCTGCGCCTCGGCATACGGCAGGTAGAGGTCCTTGAGCGTGCCGCCATGCGGCGCGATCAAAGGCTCCAGTTCGGTTTCGACGGGAAGTGCAGCGAGTGCGCTCTGGCTCATGATGGCGTTCTTTATCTGGATATCGGGGGCGGAAGGGTCAGGTGAGGTCGTGCAGGCCGCACTCGCGCTTGAGGCCGAAGAAACGCGTCTCTTCGGGGTCCATGCCCGGCTCCCATGGCCGGGTCGTGTGGGTGTCGCCGATCGACACGTAGCCCTGCTCCCACAGCGGGTGGTAAGGCAGGCCATGGCGCTGCAGGTAGCGGCCGACGTCGCGGTCGCTCCAGTCGGCGATCGGATGGAATTTCCAGCGGCCCTGGCTCAGCCGCAGGAAGGGAATGCGTTCGCGGCTGCGCGACTGGCCGCGGCGCAGGCCGGCGAACCAGCTGCCGATGCCCAGCTCCTCCAGCGCGCGCCGCATCGGTTCCACCTTGCGCAGCTCGTTGTAGCGCCCCAGCCCTTCCACACCCTGCTCCCACAGCCGGCCATGGCGCGATTCCATCCAGGCGGTGCCCAGCGGAGAGCGGTACACGTGGAGGTTCAGCGCGAGGCGTTCGCGCAGCTCGTCGACGAAGCGGTAGGTCTCGGGAAACAGATAGCCGGTATCGACCAGGATGATGGGCAAGTCCGGTCGCTGCCGCGTCAGCAGATGCAGCGACACCGCGGCCTGCGCGCCGAAACTGGACGACAGCGCATGCGCGCCCGGCGCGTGCTCCAGCGCCCAGGCCACGCGGTGTCCGGCATCCAGCGTGCCGAGCCAGTGATCGAGTTCCGCCCATGCATCCACATCCTGCCGCGCCGCTTCCAGCGTCGCGCCGTTCATGCCCTGACCTCCAACGGGATGCGCCGGTCCGGCGGCGCCGCCAGTACCTGCGCACGAAGCAGGAAATCGCCGAAGCCCTCGTTCGGTTGACGTTGCTTTTTGTAAAGCCCGAACAGCGGATCGAGCGCGGCGAGGATAGCCGCCTCGTCCACGTTCTCCCGGTAGGCGCGGTTGAGCCGCTGCCCGCTGAAGTCCGCGCCCAGGCGCAGGTCGTAGCGTCCGGGGCCGCGGCCGACCAGGGCGATCTCGGCCAGGTAAGGACGTGAGCAGCCGTTCGGGCAGCCGGAGACGCGCAGCACGATCGGCGCATCGGCCAGGCCATGGCCGGCCAGCAGCGCCTCGACCTTGTCCAGCAGTTCCGGCAGATAGCGCTCCGCCTCGGCCATGGCCAGGCCGCAGGTGGGCAGCGCCACGCAGGACACCGCGTGGCGGCGGATCGGGCTGATGCGCCGGTAATCGTCCAGGCCGTGCGCGGCGACGATGGCGTCGATGCGCGCGCGCTCGTGCGCCGGCACGTTGGCCACGATCACGTTCTGGTTGCAGGTAAGGCGGAAATCGCCCTGGTGCACGCGCGCCAGTTCGCGCAGGCCGCTCAGCCAGCGGCGCTCGCCGCGGTCGGCGAGGCGGCCCGATTCGATATGCAGGGTGAGATGCCAGCGGTCGTCGTGGCCTTCGATCCAGCCGTAGCGGTCGCCGTTATGGTCGAAACGAAAGGGACGCGCGGGTTCCAGCGCGAAACCGAGGCGGCGTTCCAGCTCGGCCTTGAAAACGTCGACGCCGCGATGATCGAGCGTGTACTTCAGCCGCGCATGCTTGCGCTCCACGCGGTTGCCCCAGTCGCGCTGCAGCGCCACCACGGCCTCGGAGGCGGCATACAACTGCTCCGGCGTGACGAAGCCGAGCACCGTCGCCAGCCGCGGATAGGTCGATGCATCGCCATGCGTGGCGCCCATGCCGCCGCCCACCGCAAGGTTGAAACCCTTCAGCTCGCCGTCCTCCGCAATCGCGATCAGGCCGAGGTCCTGCGAGAACACGTCCACGTCGTTCAACGGCGGAATGGCCAGCCCGATCTTGAATTTGCGCGGCAGATAGGTGGCGCCGTACAGCGGCTCCACCTCCGGTTCGCCCACCAGCGGCTCGCCGTCCAGCCAGATCTCGTGATACGCACTCGTGCGCGGCGCCAGATCGTCCGACAGCTTCGCCGCCCACGCATAGGCCGCGCCGTGCGCCTTCGTCTCCACCGGGTTGGCGGTGCTCACCACGTTGCGCACCACGTCGCCGCAGGCCGCGATGGTGCTGGCCAGGCTGGCGTGGATGGCGGCGATGGTGGGCTTGAGCTTGCGCTTGATGATGCCGTGCCACTGGAAAGTCTGCCGCGTGGTGATGCGCAGCGTGCCGTTGGCGTGCTCGCGCGCCAGGCGGTCGAATTCCAGCCACTGCGCGGGCGTGACCACGCCGCCCGGCAGGCGCGCGCGCAGCATGAAGCTGTAGGCCGGCTCCAGTTTCTGGCGGCGGCGTTCCTCGCGCAGGTCGCGGTCGTCCTGCTGGTAACTGCCGTGGAACTTGAGCAGCTTGCCGTCGTCCTCGCTGATGCCGCCAGTGACGGGATCGGCCAGGCCCGCGGCGATGCCGCCGCGCAGCTGGCGGCTGGCGGCCTTGACGCGTTCGAAATCGGAAAGTGCTGCGCTCATATCAATACACGTCGCGCGCGTAGCGCCCTTGCTGCAGGAGGTCGGCCAGCCAGGCGCCGGCGTCTTCGTGGGAGAGGCCGCCGTGCTCGGCGGCGATGTCGACCAGGGCCGCGTGCACGTCCCTGGCCATCTGCGTGGCGTCGCCGCAGACATACAGATGCGCGCCGCCGCTGAGCCAGGCGTACAGCTCCTTGCCGTGTTCGCGCAGGCGGTGCTGCACGTAGACCTTGCCGGCGCCGTCGCGCGAGAAGGCCAGGTCCAGCCGGCGCAGCGCGCCCTGCTTCAGCGCTTCCTGCCATTCCAGCTGGTAGAGGAAGTCGTCGGCGAAATGGCGGTTGCCGAAGAACAGCCAGTTGCGGCCGCTGGCGCCGGTCTCGTGGCGCTCCTGCACGAAGCCGCGGAACGGCGCCACGCCGGTGCCGGGGCCGATCATGATCACGTCGCGCGCGCTGTCGGCCGGCAGGCGGAAGCGCTCGTTCGCTTCGATGAACACCGGCACGCGCGCGTCTTCGCCGCTGGCGGCGAGAAAGGCTGAGGCGGCGCCCCAGTGGCGTTCGCCGAAGGCTTCGTAGTCGACCGTGGACACGGTGAGGTGCACTTCGTCGCCGACCACGGCGGAACTGGAGGCGATCGAATACAGCCGCGGCGTGAGCGGGCGCAGCGCGGCGACCAGCGCGGCGGCTTCCCACGGGGCCGGATAGCGGCGCAGCAGGTCGATCGGCTGGTGCGTGTCGAGCAGCGCGGTCAGCGCCACCGGATCTTCCAGCGCCCGCGCCAGGCCGGCATCGCCGCTGGTCCGGGCATGGGCCAGCGCGAAGCCGCGCGCCAGGCGGGTCAGCTCGCGCTCCTCGGTGAGCCAGCGCAGCAGCGGCAGCGTGCGGCCGTTGTGGGTCACGTCCGCGTCGCCGTCCAGCTGCAGCAGCGCCAGCCACTGCCGGACCAGCGCCGGCGGATTGCGCGGCCACACGCCCAGCGCATCGCCGGGCCGGTAGCTGAGGCCGGACCCTTCCAGCGACAGCTCCACATGCAGCACCTCGCGCTCGCTGTCGCGCGACACGATGCGCTGGTTCGCCAGCACGGTGGCGGCGAACGGGTGGTCGCGGTCGTGCACGGCATGCGTGGGCACCGCCTGCAGCAGCGGCGCGCGCACCGCGGCCGCCGGCGCCTTCAGCAGTTCGCGGGCGCGCTCCAGCGCGGCGGCGGTCCAGGGCGCGGCCACTTCGTCGAGGTCGACGTCGGCCTCGGCCAGGGGATCCAGCCGCGCGGCGCCGAGTTCCTCCAGCCGCGCGTCGAGCTGGCGGCCGATCGCGCAGAACTGCGGATAGCTGGAATCGCCCAGGCCCAGCACCGCATAGCGCAGCGCCGGCAGCCGCGGCGCGCGGCGGCTGGCGATGAAGTCGATCAGGCCGCGCGCATCGTCCGGCGGCTCGCCCTCGCCCTGGGTGCTGATCACCAGGAACAGCTGGCGCTCCTGCGCCAGTTCGCGCTGCACGTAGGCGTCGGCGCGCACCAGCCGCGCCGGCAGGCCGGCCGCTTCCAGCTTCTTGAGCAGCTGCTCGGCCACGCGCTTGGCATTGCCGGTCTGGCTGCCGTAGAGCACGGTGACCCGCTCCGTCGCCGCGGCCGCAGCCTGCACCTGCGCCGGCTGCGGCCCGCGCGCCGCCAGCGCCGCGCTGCGTGCGGCCACCCAGTACAGCTCGTGGGGCGCCAGACCCTCCAGCAGGCGCTGGAGTTGCGCGGCCTTGTCGGCGGCGAGCGGCGAAGCGAGGGATTCCTGCGAAACGACGGCGTTCAAGGCTTGACCTTCTTTGGACGTCTATACGTCTATTCGTCGAAGGTAGACCTCGGAGTGCTTATGCCGGAAAGGATGTATCGACATATGCACATGCCGTTTCCATTATTTCCTCGTTAAGCCCGACCACCCACGTAGGTTGGGGTGAGCCGCAGGCGAACCCCAACAATGCGAGGCGCCCCGCCGCGTTGGGGTTCGCCTGCGGCTCACCCCAACCTACGCCGGCCGCGCCGCGCCCCGTACAATCTCCCGATGACCAAGCCCACCCTCCCCCTCGAAGTCCGCGGCAGCGCCCGCCAGCCCCTCGGCATGACCCCGGCGCAGTTCCTGCGCGACTACTGGCAGAAGCGCCCCCTGCTGATCCGCAACGCCTTCCCGGACTTCACGCCCCCGCTGCAGCCGGACGACCTGGCCGGCCTGGCGCTGGAAGAGGAAGCCCTGTCGCGCCTGATCGTCCACGACGAGCGCCGCGACCGCTGGTCGGTCAAGACCGGCCCGCTCAGCGAGGACGACTTCGCCACGACCCCGCCCGCCAACTGGACCCTGCTGGTGCAGGACGTGGACAAGTGGGACGCCGACGTGGCGGCCTTGCTGGAGTCGTTCCGCTTCCTGCCGAACTGGCGCGTGGACGACATCATGATTTCCTATGCCGAGCCCGGCGGCGGCGTCGGCGCCCACGTCGACCAGTACGACGTGTTCCTGCTGCAGGGCCTGGGCCAGCGGCACTGGGCGATCAGCGACGATCCGCAGGCGTCCACCGAGTTCCGCGACGACGTGGAACTGAAGCAGCTCAAGCACTTCGAGCCCACCCACGAATGGCTGCTGGAACCGGGCGACATGCTCTACCTGCCGCCGGGCGTGCCGCACGACGGCGTGGCCTTCGGCGGCCCCTGCATGACCCTCTCGGTGGGCATGCGCGCGCCCTCGCGCGCGGAACTGGCCAGCGACCTGGCCGACTACCTGGTCGAGCGCCTGCCCGACGAGCAGCGCTACCGCGACCCGGACCTGGCCCCGGCCAGACATGCCGGCGAGATCGACCGCGCCGCCCTGGCCCGCGTGCGCGAGGCCCTGCCGTTCGCCGCGCTGGACGACGCCACCCTGGTCGACTGGTTCGGCCGCTATATCACCCGCTACCGCGTGGCGCGCGCGCCAGCCGCGCCGGACAAGGCCAGCACCGAGGCCGCCCTGGCCAAGCTGCTGGGCGACGGCGCGCAGCTGCTGCGCCATCCGTGGTCGCGCATGGCCTGGGCCCGGGTGAAGGGCGGCGCCACCCTGTTCGCCAACGGCCAGGCCTACCCCGCGCCGGCCGAGCTGGCCGAGCGCCTGTGCGCCGAACGCACGCTGGCGTTCGGCCGCGCGCCGGCCGGCGCCGAGCGGGCGCTGCTGCTGGCGCTGGTCAATGACGGCCACCTGGTGCCGCGCAAGGCGCGCCGCCGGTGAAGCCATCGGATCGCCCCGCCCCGGAAACGCTCGTCGTCGACGGCGGCAAGACGCTGGCAGCCATGCGCCTGCAGCTGCTGCGCGGCGCGCGCCGCCGCGTGGCGATCTACCAGCCCGCGCTGCCCACCGACGCTTATAACCATGCCGCCGAGCTGGACGAGCTGCGCCGCATCGCCACCGCCGGCCGCGGCGCCGAGATCCGCCTGATCCTGCACGACCCCGCCGCGGCCCTGCGCGACAGCCACCGGCTGATCGCCCTGGCCCAGCGCCTGCCCAGCACGGTGCTGGTGCGCGAGCCGGTGGAGGAGTCCGACCGCACGTATGGCTCGGCCTACCTGCTCACCGACGCCGGCGGCTATCTGTTCCTGCCGGAAGCGGCGCGCCCGCGCGGCCGTGGCGCGATGGAAGACCGCGCCAGCCAGGCGCCGCTGCAGCAGCACTTCCAGGAAGCGTGGGAGCGCGCGGCCCGCGCCACCGCGCTGCAGCCGCTCGATCTCTAGCGCCCGGCTGAACGGCAACCCGCTTGCGCCTGCGGGCGGCCGCCGCGCGCGAAACCGGCGAAAACCCGTGCCTACGACGATGGTCGGTAGCCTCCGGCCTCGAAATAACGCCTTCCGACCCCACCTGGAACCCGTTTCCCGGGTTGCCGCTGTGCAGCAGCCGGGGCCATAATTAACAGGATTTTTCCCCGCCATCCGCCAGGTCGACGGATGGCCTGAGGCCTCCCTTCCCTCACCGGTGGTGACGTGAGCACAAATCTGATTCGCGAGTTCTTCGATTCGTCCCAGCTCGCCGGCGGCAACGCCGATTACGTAGAGCAGTTGTATGAGTCCTGGCTGGCCGACCCCGCGTCGGTCCCCGCCGAATGGAACCAGTATTTCGGGACCTTCAAAGGCCGCGAATCCGGTGACGTTCCGCACTCCGCGGCGATCGCCCGCATCGAAGCCGCGCAGAAGCAGCGCGCCGTGGGCGTCGCCGCCCCCGTCGACGACGAGCACGCGCGCAAGCAGGCCGCGGTGCTGCGCATCCTTACCGCCTACCGCTCGCGCGGCCACCTGGCCGCCGACCTCGATCCGCTGGGCCTGGCCGAGAAGCTGCCGGCGCCGGACCTGGGCCTGGCCTTCCACGGCCTGAGCGACGCCGACCTCGACACCGAATTCGACTGCGGCAACTTCGCCGGCGGCGGCCAGCGCATGAAGCTGCGCGAGCTGCTGGCGCGCCTGAAGAAGGTGTATGCCGGCACCATCGGCGCCGAGTTCATGCACATCAGCAACCATGAGCAGCGCAACTGGATCTACACCCGCCTGGAAAAGGCCGGCGGCAGCGCCGGGCTGGACCCGGCCGGCAAGCGGCGCGTGCTGGCGGGCCTCACCGCCGCCGAGGGCCTGGAGCGCTACCTGCACACCAAGTACGTGGGCCAGAAGCGCTTCTCGCTGGAAGGCGGCGACAGCCTGATCCCGATGGTGGACGAGGTGGTGCGCACGGCCGGCGACAACGGCATCAAGGAAGTCGTGGTCGGCATGGCCCACCGCGGCCGCCTGAACATGCTGGTCAATATCCTGGGCAAGCCGCCGAAGACGCTGTTCAACGAGTTCGAAGGCAAGTTCGAGCACCCGGACGACCCGGCCCACTCCGGCGACGTGAAGTACCACATGGGCTTCTCCGCCGACGTCAAGACGCCCAACGGCGGCGTGCACGTGGCGCTGGCGTTCAATCCGTCGCACCTGGAGATCGTCAACCCGGTGGTGGCCGGCTCGGTGCATTCGCGCCAGATCCGCCGCCGCGACAGCGAGCGCCAGCAGTCCATGGCCGTGCTGATCCACGGCGACGCCGCCCTGGCCGGCCAGGGCGTGAACATGGAGCTGTTCAACATGTCGCAGGCGCGCGGCTTCCGCATCGGCGGCACGCTGCACATCGTGGTGAACAACCAGGTGGGCTTCACCACCTCCAATCCGCAGGACGCGCGCTCCACGCTGTACTGCACCGACCTGGCCAAGATGGTCAACGCGCCGGTGCTGCACGTGAACGGCGACGACCCGGAAGCGGTGATCCAGGCCACCCGCCTGGTCTACGACTTCCGCAAGCAGTTCCGCAAGGACGTGGTGATCGACCTGGTCTGCTACCGCCGCCACGGCCATAACGAGGCCGACGAGCCGGCCGCGACCCAGCCGGTGATGTACCAGATCATCCGCGCCCGCCCGACCACGCGCGACCTGTACGCGCAGGCCCTGGTCAAGGAAGGCGTGATCGCCGACGGCGACGCCCAGAAGATGGTCGACGAGTACCGCTCGCGCCTGGAAGCCGGCGACCCGATGACCGAGCTGACCAGCGCCCTGGTCAAGGACATCGAGGTGGACTGGAACCAGTTCATCGGCGGCAAGCTGTCCACCCAGGCCGACACCGGCGTGCCGAAGGCAAAGCTGGTCGAGCTGGCCAACAAGATTCTCGAAGTGCCCTCGGACACCACGCTGCAGTCGCGCGTGGCCAAGATCTACGACGACCGCCGCAAGATGGCCGCGGGCGAGCTGCCGGGCGACTGGGGCTTCGCCGAGAACCTGGCCTACGCCACCCTGGTGGACCAGAACTACAACCTGCGCCTGGTCGGCCAGGACGTGGGCCGCGGCACGTTCTTCCACCGCCACGCGGTGCTGCACGACCAGAAGGACGGCCACACCTATATGCCGCTGGCCACGCTGCGCGACAACGCCAGCGTCGAGGTGATCGACTCGCTGCTCAGCGAAGAGGCGGTGATGGCCTTCGAATACGGCCACGCCACCACCGACCCCTACACCCTGCACATCTGGGAAGGCCAGTTCGGCGACTTCGCCAACGGCGCCCAGGTGGTGATCGACCAGTTCATCAGTTCCGGCGAGTCGAAGTGGAACCGCCTGTGCGGCCTGGCGCTGTTCCTGCCGCACGGTTACGAAGGCCAGGGTCCGGAGCATTCCTCCGCGCGCCTGGAGCGCTTCCTGCAGCTGTGCGCGCTGGACAACATGCAGGTCTGCGTGCCGACCACGCCGGCCCAGGCTTTCCACATGATCCGCCGCCAGATGGTGCGCCCGACGCGCAAGCCGCTGATCGTGATGACGCCGAAGTCGCTGCTGCGCCACAAGCTGGCGATCTCCAGCCTGGACGAACTGGCCAACGGCGAATTCCAACTGGTGATCGGCGAGCACCGCGAGCTGCCGGCCAAGAAGGTCAGGCGCGTGGTGCTGTGCTCGGGCAAGGTCTACTACGACCTGCTGGAAGACGCCGAGAAGCGGGGCCTCGCCGACGTCGCCATCGTGCGCGTCGAGCAGCTGTATCCGTTCCCGCGTCCGCAGGTCGTGGCCGAACTGGAAAAGTACGCTTCCGCCAAGGAAGTGATCTGGTGCCAGGAAGAACCCATGAACCAGGGCGCCTGGTTCCAGATCCGCCACCACCTGCAGGCCTGCGTCAACGCCAAGCAGAGCCTCTCCTACGCCGGCCGCGCCCGCTCGCCGGCGCCGGCTGCCGGCCACCTCAATACCCACGTCGCCGAACAGGCGGCACTCGTCGAGCAGGCGCTGGTCGCGCCGATCGGCACCGACCACGCTGCGGAGTAAGACCCGATGTCCATTGAAGTCAAAGTGCCCGTTCTGCCCGAGTCTGTCTCCGACGCCACCATCGCCACCTGGCACAAGAAGGTCGGCGACGCGATCAAGCGCGACGAGAACCTGGTCGACCTCGAGACCGACAAGGTGGTGCTCGAAGTGCCGGCTCCGGTCGACGGCGTGATCAAGGAACTGAAGTTCCAGTCCGGCGACACCGTGACCAGCCAGCAGGTCATCGCGGTGATCGAGGAAGGCGCCGTGGCCGCCGCGTCGGCGCCCGCCGCCGCTGCGCCGGCTGCCGCCCCCGCCCCGGCCGCCGCGGCTCCCACCGCCGCCAAGGGCAGCGCGGACCTGTCCCCGGCCGGCCTGCGCGTGGCCACCGAGCAGAACATCGACGCGTCGAAGGTCGCCGGCACCGGCCGCGACGGCCGCGTGACCAAGGAAGACCTGGTCAACTACGGCAAGGGCGGCGCCGCTGCCGCGCCGGCCGCCGCAGCCCCGGCCGCGAAGCCGACCCCGGGCGCGCGTCCGGAAGAGCGCGTGCCGATGACGCGCATCCGCGCGCGCATCGCCGAGCGCCTGATGCAGTCGAAGAACTCGATCGCCATGCTCACCTCGTTCAACGAAGTGAACCTGGCCGAGGTGGTGAAGATGCGCAAGACGCTGGGCGAGCAGTTCGAGAAGTCGAACGGCGTGAAGCTCGGCTTCATGAGCTTCTTCGTCAAGGCCGCCGCCGAGGCGCTGAAGCGCCACCCGGTGATCAATGCCTCGGTCGACGGCAACGACATCGTCTACCACGGCTACCAGGACATCTCGATCGCCGTGTCCACCGACAAGGGCCTGGTCACCCCGGTGCTGCGCGACGTGCAGGACAAGAGCTTCGCCGACATCGAGAAGGGCATCCTGGAGTACGCCAAGAAGGCGCGCGACGGCAAGCTGGGCCTGGACGACCTGCAGGGCGGCACCTTCACCATCACCAACGGCGGCACCTTCGGCTCGCTGCTGTCGACCCCGATCGTGAACCCGCCGCAGAGCGCGATCCTGGGCATGCACACCATCAAGGACCGCGCCATCGTCGAGAACGGGCAGGTGATCGCCGCGCCGATGATGTACCTGGCGCTGAGCTACGACCACCGCATCATCGACGGCAAGGACGCGGTGCTGTTCCTGGTCGACATCAAGAACCAGCTCGAGAATCCGCAGCGGATGCTGCTCGGTCTTTGATCGCCTTTGCGATCAAAGACCGGGGAATCGGGAATCGTGAATAGGGAATAGTAAAAACCCCTCCCACGATTCCCGCTCTTCGCTGCCTTGATTGGTTGATGGAATAGCGGGTCGCCCTCATAGCATCCTGGCTTTTCCGATTCCCTATTCCCCCTTCCCTATTCCGCGAGCGAATAACATGAGCGAGCAACAATTCGACGTCATCGTCATCGGCGCCGGCCCGGCCGGCTACGTGGCCGCGATCCGCGCCGCGCAGCTGGGCCTGAAGACCGCCTGCATCGACGCCTTCACCGGCAAGGACGGCAAGCAGGCGCTCGGCGGCACCTGCCTCAACGTGGGCTGCATTCCGTCCAAGGCGCTGCTGGATTCGTCCAAGCAGTTCCACAACCTGACGCACAACTTCGCCGTGCACGGCATTACCGCCGACAACGCGAAGATCGACGTGGCCACCTTCGTCGGCCGCAAGGACAAGATCGTCAAGCAGTTCACCGGCGGCATCGGCCAGCTGTTCAAGGCCAACAAGGTCACCGCCTTCTACGGCACCGGCAAGCTGCTCAAAGGCAACAACGTCGAGATCACCGCGAACGACGGCAGCAAGCAGACCATCAGCGCGACCAACGTGATCCTGGCTTCGGGCTCGGTGCCGATCGAGCTGCCGTTCGCCAGGTTCGACAACAAGTTCATCGTCGACAACGCCGGCGCGCTGGATTTTCCGGAAGTTCCGAAGCGCCTGGGCGTGATCGGCGCCGGCGTGATCGGCCTGGAACTGGGCAGCGTGTGGGGCCGCCTGGGCGCCGACGTGACCATCCTCGAAGCGCTGCCGGACTTCCTCTCGGTGGCCGACGCCGACGTGGCCAAGATCGCCGCCAAGGAATTCGCCAAGCAGGGCCTGAAGATCAAGCTCGGCGCCAAGCTGACCAAGGCCGAGGTCAAGGGCAACGAGGTTGCGCTCACCTATGAAGACAAGGACGGCGCGCACGAGCTGGTGGTGGACAAGCTGCTGGTGGCGGTGGGCCGCCGCGCCTACACCGCCGGCCTGCTGGCCGACGACACCGGCGTGAAGCTGGACGAGCGCGGCCGCATCGTGGTCGACAACCACAACCACACCGGCGTGGACGGCGTGTGGGCCATCGGCGACGCCGTGCGCGGCCCGATGCTGGCGCACAAGGGTTCCGAGGAAGGCGTGGCGGTGGCCGAGTGGATCGCCGGCAAGGCCGGCCACGTCAACTTCGACACCATTCCGTGGGTGATCTACACCGAACCGGAAATCGCCTGGGCCGGCAAGACCGAGAAGGAACTGAAGGACGCCGGCATCCCCTACAAGGTGGGCACCTTCCCGTTCGCCGCCATCGGCCGCGCCGTGGCGATGAACGAGGCCGTCGGCCAGGTGAAGATGCTGGCCCATGCCGAGACCGACCGCCTGCTCGGCGTGCACATGGTCGGCCCGGGCGTGTCCGAGCTGATCGCCGAAGCCGTGGTGACGATGGAGTTCAAGGGCTCCGCCGAAGACCTGGCCCGCATCGTCCACGCCCACCCGACGCTGTCGGAAGCCGTGCACGAAGCCGCGCTGTCGGTGGACAAGCGCGCGATCCACAAGGGCAACTGAGGTCAGGACGACCTCATCCCGGACGGCGCGGGCTGCGCGTCGAGCCGGGATCCAGGCATCACCGGCGCGGCCCGTCCATGGCGACATGGGCGGGCCGTCCGTTTTCGGGGACAGCTCCGAAAAGCCGGCTTCCTTCACATCCCCGCGACCTGCCGTCGCCCCCTAATTCCTTTTCCCCGGAGACCCCCATGCCCCAGCCCACCGCCATCTGCGTCTATTGCGGCTCGAGCCCGGGCGGCTCGCCGGAATACACCGAGCAGGCGCGCGCCTTCGGCGCCGAGATGGCGCGGCGCGGCATCGCCCTGGTCTACGGCGGCGGCAAGGTCGGCCTGATGGGCACGGTGGCCGATGCGGTACTGGCGGGCGGCGGCAAGGTGATCGGGGTGATCCCGCGCCAGCTGGTGGAGCGCGAAGTGGCGCACGCGGGCCTGAGCGAACTGGAAGTGGTCGAGACCATGCACCAGCGCAAGACCCGCATGTTCGAGCGCTCCGACGCCTTCGTCGCCCTGCCCGGCGGCTTCGGCACCATGGACGAGATGTTCGAGATGCTGACCTGGGCGCAGCTGGGCCTGCACAGCTTCCCTTGCGCCTTTCTCGACGTGCGCGGCTACTATCGCCAGCTGCGCGGCATGCTCGACCACATGGTGGACGAGCGCTTCGTGCGCGCCGAGCAGCGCGACAGCGTGTGGTTCGGCGACAGCATGGAAAAACTGTTCCACTGGATGGAGCACTACCAGGGCCACTACAGCCCCAAGTGGATCGACCGCAGCAGCGTCGAAGCCTGACCCATCCTTCCGGACGCCACGCCATGAGCGACATCGAGTTCCGCGCCTTCCGTATCCACAACGACGGCTCCGGCTATCGCGGCGGCATCGAAACCATGAGCACCGCCGCGCTCAGCGCCGGCCAGGTGCTGGTGAAGACGGCCTGGTCCTCGGTCAACTTCAAGGATGCATTGGCCGGCACCGGCAAGGGCAAGATCCTGCGCCAGTACCCGCTCAACGGCGGCATCGATGCGGCCGGCATCGTGGTGGCTTCCACCGACCCCAAGTTCAAGGAAGGCGATGCGGTGCTGTGCACCGGCAGCGGCCTTTCCGAAGTGCGCGACGGCGGCTACGGCGAATACGCGCGCTTCGACGCGCACTGGACCATCCCCCTGCCCGCCGGCCTCAGCTTGCGCGAAAGCATGGTGCTGGGCACCGCCGGCTTCACCGCCGCGCTGGCCCTGCTGCAGATGGAAGACAACCGCCAGACGCCGGCGCTGGGTCCGATCGCCGTCACCGGCGCCTCCGGCGGCGTGGGCATGCTGGCGATCGACATGTTCAGCCGCGCCGGCTACGACGTGCATGCGATCAGCGGCAAGGCCGACCATTTCGACTTCCTGCGCAGCCTCGGCGCCAGCGCCTGCATCGATCGCCACGAGCTGGTGTTCAGCGGCAAGCCGATGGATTCGGCGCGCTTCGGCGGCGCCCTGGACAACGTCGGCGGCGCCATGCTGGCCGGCCTGCTGCCGCTGGTGGCGCCCTACGGCAACGTGGCGATCTGCGGCAATGCGGGCGGCATCGCGTTCGACAGCACGGTGATGCCTTTCATCATCCGCGGCGTCAACCTGCTGGGCGTGGCCTCGGCCGGCACCGCGCGGGACCAGCGCGAGCGCGTATGGGAAAAGCTGGCGGGCGAGTGGAAACCGCGGCACCTCGACCGGATCGCCACTCGCGAAGTGAGCCTGGATGAGCTGCCGGGCGTTTTCGAGCGCATGCTGGCAGGCGACTCGTTCGGGCGCACAGTTGTGAGACTTGAAGTGTAAAGCCCAAGCTGAACCGACTTGGAAGAGCCGCTAGCGCGGCTTAGAATCCTTCGAAACACGAAACAACAAGGGGACTCCCACCTTATGGCACGTATTCTGATCGTCGACGATTCGCCGTCGCAGTTGCTGGGCATCAAGCGCATCGTCGAGAAGCTGGGGCACGAGACCCTGACTGCGGAAGACGGCGCCGCCGGCGTGGAGGTGGCCAAGCGCGAGAAGCCCGACCTCATCCTGATGGACGTGGTCATGCCCAATCTCAACGGCTTCCAGGCCACGCGCACCATCAGCAAGGATCCGGAAACGCAGCACATCCCGGTGATCCTGGTGACCACCAAGGACCAGGAAACCGACAAGGTGTGGGGCCTGCGCCAGGGTGCGAAGGCCTATGTGACCAAGCCGATCAAGGAAGAAGAGCTGGTGGAGACGCTGAAGGGTCTGCTGCCGGCCTGAACTCATCGGGCAAAGCAGTACAGAAAAACGGCGCCCTGGGGCGCCGTTTTTTTATTGATGATTGCCTCGGTACTTAATCCTGATTCCTTCTCCCACCGGGAGAAGGTGCCGGCAGGCGGATGAGGGTTCGGCCGGAGCCGTGCGCATCACTCTTGCGCTCCGCCCGTACCCTCACCCCAACCCCTCTCCCGGTGGGAGAGGGGCTTTAATCAACGCCGCGGATCGAATCCTTCGAACTCATCGCGCAACGCCTCATAGGCTTTTTTCTGCGCCTCCGACTCCGCCGCCGGCGCACGGATCGACAGTTCCACCAGCTGGTCGCCCGGATGCGCTCCCGGCAGGCCACGCCCCTTCAGGCGCAGCTTGCGGCCCGACTGCGAGCCGGCGGGGATGCGCAGGTCCACGGTGCCGGCCAGGGTCGGCACCGGCACGGTGGCGCCCAGGGCGGCTTCCCAGGGGGCGATGGGCAGCACGTGGAGCACGTTGCGGCCGTCCAGGCGGAAGCGCGCGTCGTCGCGGAACTGCACTTCCAGCAGCAGGTCGCCGCTGGGGCCGCCGCCGCGGCCGGGGTGGCCCTGGCCGGACAGGCGGATCACCTGGCCGGGCTGGATGCCGGCGGGGATCTTCACTTCCAGCACGCGCTCGTTGCCGCTGCCGTCGTGCAGGGCCACGCGCGTGCGGCCGCCGTCGAAAGCGGTCTGCAGCTCGATCTGCACCTGCGCCTGGATGTCGCTGCCGCGGCTGGCGCGGGCCTGGCCGTGCGCGCCGCCGGCCGCGCGGCCGAACAGGCTTTCGAAGAAGTCGCTGAAATCGCCGCCGCCACCGCCGCCGAAATCGAAGTTCTGGCCCTGGCCCCAGCCCGGCGGCGGACGGAACTGTTCGCCGCCGCGGTAGCCGCCGGCGCGCAGGTTGTCGTAGGCGCGGCGCTTTTCCGGATCGCGCAGCACTTCGTTGGCCTCGTTGATGGCCTTGAACTTCTCCTCGGCGCCCGCGTCCTTGTTCTTGTCCGGATGGTATTTGCGGGCGAGCTTGCGATAGGCCGCCTTGATCTCGGCCTCGCTGGCGTCCGCTTTCACGCCCAGGGTGTCGTAATAGTCTTTGAATTCCACTGCCACTCCCGCCAATGGCTGCTGCAAGTCCAAACAACGCGGACGGCCCGCCACGGATCATGGTCCGTGGCGGGCCGTAGCCGCAACACGCAAGCGTCTGATGTGCGCGCTTAGTGCGTGGTTTCGATGGTGATGCGGCGCGGCGCGCTCTCGGCCCGCTTGGGGATCGACACTTCCAGCACGCCGTGGCGGCCATGCGCGGTGATGCCTTCCGCATCGGCGCTGTCCGGCAGCGCGAAGCGGCGCAGGAAGGCGCCGTGCGCGCGCTCCACGCGGGTGTGGCGCTCGCCCTCGGCCGGGGCCTCCTGCTTGCGCTCGCCCTTGATGGTGAGCACGCCCTTGTCCATGCTCACTTCGATGCCGGCCGGGTCGATGCCCGGGATGTCGGCCAGAATCACGAAGCGCTTGTCGTCTTCCTTGATGTCCACGCGCGGCGCCCACTGCGCCTCGCCGGTGTTGGCATTGACGGGCTGCTCCACTTGGAACAGATGGTCGCCCAGGCGCTGCCGGGGCCAGGAAAGCGTACGTCCCAGATACATGGTGAATCCTCGAACAGGTTTGCGGTGCCATCACCGCCTGCCTGGATAGATAGGTGCACGCCGCGGCGATTCAAGATGACCAGCCAAGACGACAGCCGCGGCCCCGAGGCGCTAGCATCCCCGCGTTTACCCTTTCTGCAGAGTGCGTTCCCATGACCACGATCCAGCCCGGCCAGGCCCTGCCCGACCTCGAGATCAAAGCCATCGTCGACGGCCAGATCGAAACCCGCCAGACCGCCGCGCTGTTCGGCCAGCACAAAGTGGTGCTGTTCGCCGTGCCCGGCGCGTTCACGCCGACCTGCTCCAACAAGCATCTGCCCGGCTACGTGCAGCGCTTCGCGCAATTCCAGCAGCGCGGCATCGACGTGATCTGCATGGCGGTCAACGATGCCTATGTGATGCAGGCCTGGGCACGCGACCAGAAGGTGCCGCCCGGCATGCTGATGCTGGCCGACGGCAATGGCAGTTTCACCCGCGCGCTGGGGCTGGAACTCGACGGCGCTTCGTATGGCATGGGCCTGCGTTCGCGCCGCTTCGCGCTGTATGCGGAGAACGGCGTGGTGCGGCAGCTGCAGGTGGAAGCGCCGGGCGAATTTCGCGTGTCCAGTGCCGAAGCGATGCTGGCCGCACTGGACGCTTAGCAACCTCTCGGTACCGACCGGCGTAGGTTGGGGTGAGCCGCAGGCGAACCCCAACACCGTGGGGCGCCCGCCATTGGTCATGGTGTGTGGGCACTAGCGCGCCGCTTCGTGGTCTCCCACATTGGCCGGCATCGCCATCGGGGGACTCATGAAATCCGCTTCGACGTTCGGCCAGCTCCTTCCCTTCGCCATCGCGCTTCTCGGCATGTCGCTATCCCCCGCCTTCGCGCAGCGCGCCCCCGTCGTGCAGACCTTCGACCTGCGCGTGCCGTGGCAACCTCAGCCGGTCAAGGTCAACGGCCAATGGCAGCTGCTGTACGAGCTGCACGTGGACAACTACGCCGCCGACCCGCTGCAGCCGAAGCAACTGCGCGTGCTCGATGCCGACAACGGCCACGTGCTGCGCGACTACGACGAAACCGCTCTGCGCGCGCTGCTCGGCGGGCCGGGCATGTCCGGCAAGAAAGGCGATGCGACGATCGCGCCGGGCGCGCATGCCGTGGTGTATCTCAACCTGAGCTTCGACGAAGCGCCGGCGGACCTGCATCTCACCCACGAACTCAGCGCAGCACGCGACGACGGTACGGCGGTGCAGGCGCAAGGCGGCCAGCTCACGCTGCGGCATGGGCCCGCACCCGTGGTGTTCTCGCCGCCGCTGCGCGGTGGCTACTGGGTCGCCATCTACGACAGCGCCTGGCCGCGCGGCCATCGCCGCACGCTGTACGCGGTGAACGGCGCGGTGCACGTGCCCGGACGCTTCGCCGTCGACTGGATCAAGGTCGACGCGCAGGGCCGCTACACCCAGGGCGATCCCACCGACAAGAACCACTGGCTCGGCTACGGCGAAGAAGTGCTGGCTGTAGCGGACGGCAGGATCGCCGCGGCGCTGGACGGCATGCCGGAGCCGGCCAAAGTCGACCCCGGCAAACCCACCCGAGTGCCGCTGCAGGACGCCACCGGCAACTACGTGAGCCTGGACCTGGGCAGTGGGCACTACGTGTTCTACGAGCACCTGAAGACCGGCAGCATCACGGTGAAAGGCGGCCAGGCAGTGCATCGCGGCGACGTGATCGGACGCCTCGGCTACACCGGTGAAACCACCGGCCCGCATCTGCATATGCATGTCGCCGACGCGAACGTGCCGCTGGATGCGGAGGGCCTGCCTTATGCGTTCGACCAGTTCGGCTGGGTCGGCAGCTATGCCTCGATCGGCGATTTCGGCGAGCAGAAACACTGGCTGCCGTCGGCCAGCGTCATGGTGCGCCGAGGAGAACTGCCGGCGCCGCTGTCGGTGCTGAGCTTTACGCCGCCGTATGTCTTCAAAGCAGTATCCCCGACGACGAAATCGCCTTGATCGGGAAATACCTCAAGGAATAGTCCTAGGTGACCGGATACATCTACGGTCACCTTCACTATTCGAATGCTTATCCATGGATCTTCGTCACACCGGCCGCACGCGGCCCGCCTTCGGTTTCGCCATCGCCACCCTGCTGCTGTCGCCCGCTGCCGCGCAAGCCGAGCAAGGGCGGATTCAATTCACCGGAAGATTGGTGGCGCCTGCGGCGCCGTTGAGCGTTGCCGGTGTGCATGTGTTGCCGGATGGGAACTCGGCTGTCGCGCGCAAGCAGTTGTTGAGTGCTGCGCTGGCCAGCGGCGATACACCGGAGCTGCTGAGGTATTTCACTGGCTATGCCAGGAGTGATGCGCGGTTGACTATTACCACTTACGAATAAGTTTGGCGTGGTGGGTTTGGTGTTGTTCCGGCGTAGGACGGGGTATATCGCCTGGTTTTTGCGGTGTGGCGATTTGGCCGCTTATGCAGCGGGCATTTCGGACGCCTGCCGGCGCCCGAGTCACTTTCTCTTTGCTGGCTCAAAGAGAAAGTAACCAAAGAGA
>NZ_JAAZQJ010000019.1 GCF_012275375.1 Dyella sp. SG609
CAGCCTTGAACTCGTCGGTGAAACGTTTGCTGGTCATAGATCCTCCGATCCTCAATAGACACTATCAGGTGTCTACGGAATCGGGGGCGTACCACACACTTTTCGAAAGTTTCTACCAATAGTGCAGCCTTTATTCCAGGGTGCGCATAACGAGACAAGAGGTATTCAGTTGGCGCATCACCGGCTTCAAGCCTTCTTAGAAGCTCGTCGGTCCAATTTTTCGCATTGTTTCTTAGCACTTCAGGCTCGTCGGACTTCACAAGCGAAATCATCGCGCCCCCTTCTCAAAGATCGCATTGATCGCAGCCGGTAGCTCTACACCCAACCCCAGCGCGTCCAACTCCTTACTAAGCTGATCAACTTGTTCGCCATTAAAGGGCTGATTCCGATAACGCCCAACAATGCCCTGCAGCTCGCGAGATGCCCATAATGGAACTGTCGACTCCAGTCCCAGGACGTCACGCAGAATGTTATTAGCGCTGCCCGCCATATTGATTTGATCAAGCTGCATCGAATGAATACTTCTTCTAGGGGCAATTCCCCGATCCACACCGTCTTGCTCTCCTTCTCTATAAGAAAGAACGACAACACTCGAATCTCGCACTGATGTCACGATGAATGGACTATGCGTCGCCACAACGAACTGGACCAACGGAAAGGCTTCAATAAGCCTCGGAAGCAGTGCTCTCTGCATAGACGGATGCAGATGATTTTCTGGCTCATCGATTATGACCGTGAAGGCCTTGGACTCATATGAGAACGTGTATATCTGCCAAGCCAAATCAATTAAAGCGCTAACACCGCCCGAGACCGCATCGAGAAGAAATTCTCCGCTACTGGTCACCAGCACTACGTCGGGCGTGCGAATCGCAAGCGTCTCAAATCCCAGCGTTTCTGGCAGAACCTTTTTGAGTACCTCAATAAAGCCTAGATATGCCTGAAGGAGCTCGGGCTTGCCATCGACGTAGGTATTGCCCTCGCCGAAGGTCGCCATCGATATGAGCGCCTCCTTCATACGAAAAAGCGGTGACGACCCGCTGGGAATACCATTCCAGCGGCTATAAAGCTCGCCGAGATAATTTCCATACGCCTGCGCCGCGGTGATTCCCTGAGTTGGAATCGACCCTATTTGCTGATATTGAGACAGCACACGATGCGATGGAATATAAAGCCCCTGCACCGTCTTCTGATCGGCGATTTGAACACTGTATTGAACGTCACTGGTGGTCGGTGCCCCAATGATTGCCTGGGTTCCATCGCTATACTTTATTCTTCCGATTCGTGTATGCGCCTGAGACTGCTCCTTCCTTTTTATCCATCCAAGAATGCCTTTAATTGATCCGGTTATGTAAGTGATCGCGCCGTTCTTATCTCGCCATGGCGTGGCAAGTAGAGGGCGCGACCATCCGAAATGTTGGGTAAGAAAGCCCAGGAGCGTTGTCTTACCCGCTCCATTGGCGCCGGTAATCACAGTCAACCGCGGATGAATTGGTACAGTTACATAATCAAACTGTCTCCAGTTCTCAACATAAAGCTCTGCGAACCTCACAGCCTCCATTGCACTCCCCTTCACACATTGCTTAGGCAGTAGTCGGTTGCCAAGGGTGGGGCGAGACTCACTTCTCGCGTCATAAGTGTACTTGGCCCCGTTGTTGGCGATGTGACGAGCGAAAACCCGCCCACTTCGTCAGTCATTGTCTTTTATCCAATCACTAATCACGCCCTTCTTGATTGAGTGGGCTGTGTCGTGCATGTTTTCAGTGAGAATCGTCGGCTTTGACGGCTGTGTGCGCAGGGTATCGAGATACAGTTGGGCCAAGGCGTACAGATACGCCTTATTATTTATTCCTGTCGGCGCTATTGCTGCCGCATCCTCCTGAAGCTTCATAGACCGGAGGATATCGAGTACCTCCTTCACCATATCCTCAAGGGTACGCGATGCTGTTGCCAATACAGGGCCAGCCGGCCGTCGCATGATCTCTTCGATCTTATGCTCGAGGCTTTGCCAGTGCGCATCAAAAGCCTTTTCCAAACGCTTATGGTCCAACCCTGCGTCGCCAAGGCGCTCATTAAGCGAGTCAATAATGGACAGGAAGCCAGTCCTGTCAGCCTTTTTCAACTGAAATTGTCCCAGGGGAGGCTTTACCTCAGACGGCTCCACACCAAAGAGCACGGCATGCACACGCGCGCTTTCCATTCCCTTGGCTATGGCACCTGCCTCGAATAAAAGCCATGGTGCCGACAAGCTTTCTGGAGTGAGGCAAATTATGCCATCTTTAGCTTCCCCCAGTTGGCCCATGATTGTCGGGAACCATGCCGTTCCGCTCTCAATGTCTCGATTTGACATAAATGGCTTCACAGCCTGAAGAACGTCTGGCAGCCAATCTCGAATGGCCTCTGCGAGCGCCGCTCCTCTATTCTGAGCAAAGCTGATAAATACTTTCATGGACTCCCCATCCTATTGGGGGATGATTCTGTCGCAGTTTAAAAGCAAGTGAAGGCTCGGGCGAAACCATTCACTTGGGCATCTCTGATGTTCCAACAAGCGAACCCAGCGGGATCAGGCTCACTTCTAAAGTCGTAAGCGAAC
The DNA here is from genome assembly GCF_012275375.1 of Dyella sp. SG609. Lineage (GTDB taxonomy): Bacteria > Pseudomonadota > Gammaproteobacteria > Xanthomonadales > Rhodanobacteraceae > Dyella_D > Dyella_D marensis. The sequence continues at coordinate 2,591 of NZ_JAAZQJ010000019.1, forward strand.
CTGCCCCACTATTGACTTTGTCGACTTCAGTGCAAAGTGAATCAGCACAAGAATTCTTTAGGTGTGCCGAGTAAACACGCCTATCGCCGTCGTGAGTGCGAGCGCCAAAATTGTAACTATCCATAGAGCCACATCATCCTCGCTGCGTCCGGACTCGATATGCGCTCCATGGCTGCGCCAGTACCACAGTGACCCGCCAAAAATTAAGGCGAGAAGTGTCGTGTATATCGCGACCTTGGCACCGCTATCGCCAAGAAGGATAGCAATAGCGGGGATGCTGAAGTTTAGGGAAGGAAATGGGCTCGCCCTCCATCCCCCGGTCTTATTGATGATGATCGATACTAAGGCAATATCCAGGATGAACACCCAGACCTTGACCGATCCGATTGGAAGGCCACCATGCACACTTGCTCCGTATGCCGGGGTCCAAGTGGTAGCGAATGAATTAGTAGCAAGAACGGGGCCGATCGTAGCGAAAGTTATCGCGAGTATTAAAAACAGGAGCGCCGTTGGATTGCGAGCCCGCTGAATACGAATCCCGTGCTGCGGGTTATACCCTCTTGAAATGATTGATACCCCAACTGCCAAAATAGCGCTAAAAAAGAACTGAAAAACTAAGAGCGCAGATGACACAGTCAGCGAAGCATCCATCTTTCGCGCCACCCTTCACAAGATGAGTCCCTATATTAAAAAGGGACAACCTCTACATTTGCGAGCAGAGATTGTCCCGATTTGGCTTTTCATCAATTAAATAGTCTTAGCAGCTTTGACCGCAGCCCTAAGGGACTCCTCAGAAGCGCAGATAGCTATAAAATCCTCCCATTTAACCTTAATCCCATTTTCCTTTTGAGTTTTTCCCTTGCACCACGTAAGACCAGTCATTGTGGCGTAGCAGTCACCCAATTGATCATTTCCATCTCTGGATCGAACCTCAAGTTCGATACCCTTCTGTTTGACTTGCATATCGACTTCGAGCGATTTAATCCAAACTTGCATTTCCTTCCCCCAATTGAGTTCCATTAGATATCAGCCAAGCCTTGCGCTCGTCCGACAAGCTCCCAACCGTTTTGGCCAAGATCAACTCCGTTCTAGGCAGCCGTTTGCACTTCTCCTAACCGCAGCTCAGGAAGCTAGGTCAGCCAGTTGCCCCGGCTTCCTGGAGAAGAAGAACGAGATTCCACCATGCACTTCAGCGATTTGAGGATCAAGATACTTCTCCCCTTTTTCTTCAAGCAGTTGCTCCCAACGGGCCCTAATATCACGCCATGGAGCCTTTGCAATTCGCTGAACGTCATACCAGTGGTACAGCTCTCCGTAGCTTATATATGTTGTGCCATTGGCATACAGCTGATCCAGCCGCGCCCAAAGCTGGTCTTCGTGTCTCTTGATCATTGCTCGTTACCTATACCACGTCCTGCTACACATAAGATCACTTAAAGAAATAAGAGTCAACTATTCTTTTAAGGCGCGCAACCTCGTCACTCCTTTCGTCGAATGCTCAGGCCAGAGAAACTCGTCCTGCTTACTATTCCGCCCATTCAGCAAGAGCCGCAAGAGAGATTTGATCTCTAGGCGACACAAAAAAAGGCGGCATTGCTGCCGCCTTTTTTACTGGATGTCGGGATGAGGCTCACCCACACTTGCTATACCCACAATTCAAACAAGTCTGACACCCATCCATCAACACCAACGCCTTCGTATTGCACTTGGCGCACAACGTAGCCCCCGGCGGGAACCCGTTGCTCGATTCACCCGCAGCCGCCTCAGCTTCAACGCTCGGCGCCGCCTGGCTCACCTCAGTGTTTTTTTTTGCGCCAGCCTCATAGGCCGCACGCTTCTCGGCAATCAGACGCTTGGTCGACTCGTCCATCTCCGGGTCGTGGATCAGGCCGATGGTCTTCATATGCTGCTCGATCACCGCGCCGATCTCGGCCACGATGCTGGGCATATAGATGCCGCCGGGCTTGAAGTAGCCGCCGCGGGGGTCGAATACCGCCTTCATCTCTTCCACCAGGAAGGTGACGTCGCCGCCCTTGCGGAACACGGCGGAGATGATGCGGGTGAGCGCGACGATCCACTGGAAGTGGTCCATGTTCTTCGAGTTGATGAAGATCTCGAAGGGGCGGCGCTGCTCGTGGGGCGTGCCGGCGTTGAGCACGATGTCGTTTACGGTGACGTAAAGCGCGTGCTCGAACAGCGGCGACTTGATCTTGTAGGTGGAGCCGACCAGCGTCTCGGGACGCTCCAGGCTCTCGTGCATCTGGATGACTTCCGCCTTGGGCGCCTCCTTGGGCGCGGCGGGTGCGGCTACTGCGGCGGGCGCGGCCTTGTCCTCGGGCTTGACGACGTTATAGCCCTTGATCTTCTTTTCGATCTTGATCGCCATAGGGATGCTTCTTTTTTCTGATGTAGGCGGGAGGAGCGGCGCTGCACGGCCACAGGCCGGAAACGCACCGGCCCGGCACAAAGGCCGGGCCGGCACGTATTACGGCTTACTTCTTCTTGCGGGCGACCTTCTTGGCCGGCTTGCGCGCGGTCTTGACGGCGGCCTTCTTGCTGGCAGTGGACCTCTTGACCGCCTTCTTGGCGGTCTTCTTCACGGCGGCCTTCTTGGCCGTCTTCTTCACGGCCTTCTTGGCCGTCTTCTTGCTGCTGACCTTCTTTGCAGCCTTGCGGGCCGTCTTCTTCACGGCCTTCTTGGCGGTCTTCTTGGCGCCGGCCTTCTTGGTCGCCTTCTTCGCGACCTTCTTGGCGGCGGCCTTCTTCACCGCCTTCTTGGCGGTCTTCTTGGCGCCCGCTTTCTTCACCGCCTTCTTGGCGGCTTTCTTGGCGGTCTTCTTGGCAGCGGCCTTCTTCACTGCCTTCTTGGCGGCCTTCTTGGCCGGAGCGGCCTTCTTGGCAACCTTTTTAGCAGCCTTCTTGCGCGCCTTCTTGGGGGCGGCAGGGGCTTCGGCAGCAGCCGGGGCTTCCGGCATGGCCGGCGTGGCGATCGAATCGAAATCGGTATCAATGGACATCTGGGTTTCCCCTCCGACGTGAGTTCAGTACTTGGCGTGGGCCTGCGTGTATCAAGGCTTCAAAACAGCTTTCCGGACACAGGCCGACGGTTGCATGGCAACCGCCGGCCTGTGCTCAAAACTTGCCGTAATAGCCTTCCTTCAAGGCATCAAATAGGTTTGCGGCGGTGTGCAGCTCCCCGTCGTATTCCACTTCTTCGTTGCCTTTCAGTTCGATAACGCTACCGTCTTCCAATTCGAAGCGGTAGAGGGTGCTCTCAAGATCGGCTTCCTTCACCAGCACGCCCTGGAACGCGGCGGGGTTGAAACGGAAGGTGGTGCAGCCCTTGAGGCCCTGTTTATAGGCGTAGAAGTAGATGTCCTTGAAATCTTCGTACGGATAGTCCGTGGGCACGTTCGCGGTCTTGGAGATCGAGGAATCGATCCATTTCTGCGAGGCGGCCTGGATATCCACGTGCTCTTTGGGCGAGATGTCGTCGGCGGACACGAAATATTCCGGCAGCTTGGACTGCGGATCGTCGCTGAACGGCATGGCGGCGGCATTGATGAGGCCGCGGTAGGCGAGCAGCTCGTAGCTGTACACCTCGACCTTTTCCTTGGTCTTGCGGCCTTCGCGGATCACGTTGCGCGAATAGTGGTGGGCGAAGCTCGGTTCGATGCCGTTGCTGGCGTTGTTGGCCAGCGACAGCGAGATGGTGCCGGTGGGCGCGATCGAGCTGTGGTGGGTGAAGCGGGCGCCGACTTCGGCGAGCTCAGCCACCAGGTTCGGCGCCACCGAGGCCACGCGCTGCATGTAGCGGCTGTACTTGGCGTGCAGCACGCGGCCGGGGATGGCGTCGCCCACCTTCCAGCCGTCGGCGGCCATTTCCGGGCGCTTGCGCAGCATGTCGCCGGTGACGGTGAACTCCTGCGCCAGGATCGGGGCCGGGCCCTTTTCCTTGGCCAGGTCCAGCGCCACTTCCCAGCCGGCCACGGCCATCTCGCGCGAGACGTCCTCGGTGAAGGCCACCGCGTCGGCGTTGCCGTAGCGCATCTTCAGCATGGTGATGGTGCTGCCCAGACCCAGGAAGCCCATGCCGTGGCGGCGCTTGGACAGGATCTCGTTGCGCTGCTGCTGCAGCGGCAGGCCGTTGATCTCCACCACGTTGTCGAGCATGCGGGTGAATACCTTCACCACTTCGCGGTATTCGTCCCAGTCGAAGCGGGCCTTGGGGCCGAAGGGGTCGCGCACGAAGGTGGTGAGGTTGATCGAGCCCAGCAGGCAGGAGCCGTACGGCGGCAGGGGCTGCTCGCCGCAGGGGTTGGTGGCGCGGATGTGCTCGCACCACCAGTTGTTGTTCATCTCGTTGACCTTGTCGATCAGGATAAACCCCGGCTCGGCGTAGTCGTACGTCGAGACCATGATCATGTCCCACAGATGGCGGGCGCGGATGTGGCCGTAGATCTTGCAGGCGACCAGGCCGTCCTCGCGGGACACGTAGTTCTGGTGGGTGGGCCACTCGCGCCACACCACCTTGGCCGGGTCGGTCAGGTCGATCTCGTCCTGTTCCTTCACGTGCACCGGGAAGACCATCGGCCAGTCCTGGTCGTGCTCCACCGCCTGCATGAAGCCGTCGGTGATCAGCAGGCTCAGGTTGAACTGGCGCAGGCGGCCGTCCTCGCGCTTGGCGCGGATGAATTCCTTGACGTCCGGATGGCTCACGTCGAACGTGCCCATCTGCGCGCCGCGGCGGCCGCCGGCGGACGACACCGTGAAGCACATCTTGTCGTAGATATCCATGAAGGACAGCGGGCCGCTGGTGTAGGCGCCGGCGCCCGACACGTAGGCGCCGCGCGGGCGCAGCGTGCTGAACTCGTAGCCGATGCCGCAGCCGGCCTTCAGGGTGAGACCCGCTTCGTGCACCTTCTCCAGGATGTCGTCCATGGAGTCAGTGATGGTGCCCGACACGGTGCAGTTGATGGTGGAGGTGGCGGGCTTGTGCTCCAGCGCGCCGGCGTTGGAGGTGATGCGGCCGGCGGGAATCGCACCGCGGCGCAGCGCCCACAGGAAGCGCTCGAACCAGTGCTGGCGCAGCTCCGGCGTGGCTTCCACTTCGGACAGCGCGCGCGCGACGCGCTGGTAGGTTTCGTCGACGCTGCCGTCGACCGGATCGCCCGACTTGGCTTTCAGGCGGTATTTCTTGTCCCAGATATCGTAGGACGCTGGCTGCAGCGGAATCATGGCGACGCCGTCTCGATTGATTTCCGCACCCACAGCTGGTGCACGCACAGTGCTCATCGGCTTCCTGACCTCCCGGTTTGGCCTCACGGCCCCGTTGTTTTTTCTTAGTCTGGTTTGGACCGTCCGCGCGTACGTCGCTGTGTGCGAGGCCGTGCCTGGCGTCCCCCTGCCGACTCTGCGACAACTCCCCCTAGAGCTGTCACTTTGGCACCAGCATTAGTTGGAGCGCCGGCGCCTATACACAAGATGTTGTGGTGCGAACGGAGGTGCAAGTTACCCCTGGGATCGTCCGATGTCAAAGATTTTTGCGCGCGATCACGTTCGGAACTGTCAGCGTTGAGTTACGTCGAAGTGAGCGGCTTTCCGACGCGCGTGTCGGCGCTTAGCTGATGTGCGCGACAGGTATTTCGGAGGGCTCGGTAGGGCTTGTCTGAAGCCGCTGTCGTCCCGACAAAGTGGCCGTGCCGCGCGTCTTAAGATGCCGGCCGGCCGATCGACCAGAACCGCCGCGTCCGTCGCCGGATGCGCTCACTCGAAAGGGAGTCGTTTTCCATGTCGCACCGCCGTATCCGTCCGCTCGCCGCCCTGTTCGCCGCCGTGCTCGGCCTGGCCGCGCCGCTGGCCAGCCAGGCTTCCCTGCCCGCTACCGTCGACGGCCAGCCGCTGCCCTCGCTGGCGCCGATGCTGGAGAAGGTGACGCCGGCGGTGGTGAACATCTCCACCAAGACGCGCGTGCAGGTGCGCGATCCCTTCTTCGACGACCCGGTGTTCCGCCAGTTCTTCGGCGTGCCTGGCACGCAGCGCGAGCGGGTGGCGCAAAGCCTGGGTTCGGGGGTGATCGTGGATGCGGCCAAGGGCTACATCCTCACCAACAACCACGTGGTGGGCGGCGCGGACGACATCACGGTGAGCCTGCAGGACGGCCGCGACTTCAAGGGCAAGCTGATCGGCACCGACCCGGACACCGACGTGGCAGTGGTGCAGATCCAGGCCACCGGATTGCAGGCGCTGCCCATTGCCGATTCCTCGAAGCTGCGCGTAGGCGATTTCGTGGTGGCGGTAGGCGATCCCTTCGGGCTCAGCCAGTCGGTGACGTCGGGCATCGTGTCGGCGCTGGGGCGTTCGGGCTTAGGGGGAACCGGCTACCAGAACTTCATCCAGACCGATGCCTCGATCAACCCCGGCAACTCCGGCGGCGCGCTGGTGAATCTGCGCGGCGAGCTGGTGGGCATCAACACCATGATTTTCTCGCCCTCCGGCGGCAACGTGGGCATCGGCTTCGCCATTCCCACCAATCTCGGCCGCGACGTGATGGAGCAGCTGATCGCGCACGGCAAGGTGAGCCGCGGCAACCTCGGCATCGAGACCCAGGACATCACCCCGCGCATCGCCCAGGTGCTGGGCCTGAAGAACGCCAGCGGCGCGGTGGTGACGCGAGTGAGCGCGGGCTCCGCCGCGGACGGCGCCGACATCGAGACCGGCGACGTGATCACCGCCATCGACGGCAAGCCGCTGCGCAACTCGCAGGAACTGCGCAACGCCGAGGGCCTGCTGCCGGTGGGCAGCACGGTGAAGCTGACGGTGCAGCGCAATGGCGCCAACCGCGAAGTGACCGCGAAGCTGACGCCGGAGAAGCTGGCGACGGTGGATGGGGCGGCGCTGGATCCGCGCCTGGCCGGGGTGACGTTCAGCGATCTGCCGCAGAGCCTGCGCAGCCAGGGCGTGGCTGGCGTGGCGGTGCAGAGCGTGAAGCCGGGGAGCCGGGCGGCGCTGGCCGGGCTGGGTGTAAGCGACGTGGTGATCGGCGTGGGGAATGCGCGGATTCCGAATCTGGCGACGTTGAAGCGGCTGGCCGGGGTGAAGCCGCGGCAATTGGTGCTGGTGGTGTCGGGGGATGAGGGTGTGCGGTACGTCGATGTGCGTTGATGCTGCATCCGACCCAGCGAGCGGCGTAGGTTGGGGTGAGCCGATAGGCGAACCCCAACGTTGCGAGCTGTTGGGGTTCGCCTTTGGCTCACCCCAACCTACGGGCGCTGAACGGGATCCGCGTCGCAAAACCCCCTGATATCCACCCCTCCCGTCAGCCCCCATTTCATTTTCTTGCCCCACGATGGCAGGCGAGGGAGTTTCCGGGCGTTTTTTCTGACCCCGAGCGCATTGATTCGCTTGATTGTTCTCAAGCAGCCGGATGAAATACCGCAGCTTTGTCCGACGCATGCGCGCCATGACGGCAGTACGCGGTCCCATCTCCAGTCGAACCCCGGGGTTTCCCATACCTATGTCTTTCCGTCTCGCACGCATCCTTTCCGTCGCGCTGCTCAGCGTTGCCGCCGCCTCCGCGGCGCAGGCCGCGCCCAAAGCCAAGACTTCCAAGAAACCGGCCCAGCCGGCCGCTCCCACGCTGGTCTGGCGCGGCGACCAGGCGACGGCGCGCGGTCTGGTTACCGACGTGGCCAAGGCCTACGAAAAGGCCGGCAAGGGCAAGATCGAGGTGCAGCCGTTCAACACGGTCTCGGGCCTGGACGCAGTAGCCAAGGGCACCGCCGATTTCGCCGGTTCCGCGCGCGGTCCGGACGGTACGGCCGAGAGCAGCCTGGTGTTCACGCCGGTGGCGTGGGATGCGCTGGTGATGATCACCTACCCGTCCAACCCGGTGAACAGCCTGACCCTGAGCCAGGTGCATGACATCTACTACGGCAAGATCACCAACTGGAAGGACGTCGGCGGCAACGATCAAGAGATCGACCTCTACGCCGTGGCCAGCCCCGGCGACGGCGTGGAATACAGCCTGCGCAAGCTGCTGTTCGGCCGCGGCAATCAGCCGGTGGCGGCGCCGCGCCTGTACGTGAACACCATGAAGCTGGAAGAGGCGGTGACGCTGGATCCGAAGGCGCTGGGCGTGACCACGCTGGCCGGCGTCAGCGGCAACCGCAAGGTGAAGACGATCAACATCAACGGCACCCCGCCGAGCCCGGCCACGGTGAAGGACGGCAGCTATCCGCTGTTCATCCCGGTCTACCTGATCACCAGCGACAACAGCCCGAAGGTGGCGCAGCTGAAGGTGTTCATGGACTTCCTGGGCACCGACGCCGCACGTGACGTGGCCCGCAAGCACGACCTGGTGCCGTACGACGAGGCGCCGGCGCTGGCCGAGCTGGACGTGTCGCGCCGCGCCAAGATCCTGGCCGAAGTGGGCGCCCGCCCGGTGTCGAACGAGCCGGCCGCGACGCCGACGCCGGTGGCCGCGCCGGGTGCGATGTACGCCTCGCGCGTGGCGACCTCGCCGACCTCCGAGCTGACCCAGCAGTCCAAGCAGGACCTGCAGGCGCGCAACGACGCCAGCGCCGAGAAGAAGGCCGAAGCCGTGGCCGCCGCCACCGGCGACAAGACCTACATCGTGGCCAAGGGCGACACGCTGTCGTTGATCGCCAAGAAGAATTCGGTGACCGTCGCCGACCTGCGCAGCTGGAACGATCTGAAGAACGACAACGTGAAGATCGGCCAGGTGCTGAAGCTGGGCCTCTGACGCGCACCGTGCGCATCCGGGCCCTCACGCTCGACCTCGATGACACGCTCTGGCCGGTACTCCCCGCGCTGGAGCGTGCCGACCAGGAGCTGGACGCCTACCTGCGCCAGCATTACCCCGACGTAGCGCGCGCCTGGCCCATTCCGGCCATGCGCGCCCTGCGCGCCCAGGTGGCGCAGGAACACCTGGAACTCGCCCACGACTTCACCGCTCAGCGCCACATCACCATGCAGCGCGCCTTTACCGCGTGCGGCATCGCGGAAGCGCCGCTGGACGTGCTGTGGGACATCTACTTCACCGCCCGCAACAGCGTGGAGCTCTACGCCGACAGCCTGCCGGCCCTGCAACGCATCACCGCCACCTTCCCCGTCGCCAGCCTCACCAATGGCAACGCGGACCTCGACATGATCGGGATCCGCGCGCATTTCGCGCATCACATCTGTGCGCGGGATACCGGGATCGCCAAGCCCGATGCGCGGATTTTTTCCGCCGCCGCGGAACGTTTAGGGGTGGCGCCGGAGGAAATCCTGCATGTCGGGGACGATCCGGTGCTGGATGTGGCCGGGGCGCGCGAGGCTGGATTACGCACGGCTTGGATCAATCGTGAGCGCGTGGCGTGGCCGGAGGCGCTTGGGGCACCGCCGGAGTTGGATCTGGCCGATATGACGGCGCTGGCGGATTGGTTGGAGATGCAGAGCGCTGCGAAGTGAAGCTCTTCTCCCCTCCGGGGAGTACGCGGGGAGCGCACAGGGATGTGCGCGGCTTTGAGGAGCGAGGAAGATGCCGGCAGGCAGATGAGGGGGCGCTCTAGCGACGACGCTTCAACGAAGCGAAGAAAAGCTCTTGGCTTTCTCGACCCTCAGCTCATTGCTCCGCCCGGCCCCTCACCCCGACCCTCTCCCCGGAGGGGAGAGGGGGATGTCGATTAACGCGAAAACCGAGCAAAGAGCACGCGGCGCAGCCGCGGCGTTCCGCTTGTGCGCTTTTGCTCTTGATCCACCGGGTCCCCTTGGCGCCGGCGGTGAGGGCTGGACGAAAAGGCCCCCGCAGGGGGGCGGGGACACGATGTCCCCGCCTTTTTGATCAGGGCAAGGATGCCCTGTCAAAAAGCCCGGCCAGCCCTCACGGACCCGTAGGTGGCGTAGCCACCGGAGGGCGCCAAGCAGGGTGCCCTCTCTTTCTGGTTACTTTTTCTCTGGGCACGCAGAGAAAAAGTAACTCGCCCCGCGGCAGCGGGGCGAAACCCTCGCCAACGGCGAGACCCACAAACCTCACCACGACAACCAAGCCATACAGTGACTGGATTCCGGCCTACGCCGGAATGACGGCTAGGAAGTGGCGACGCAGTCGCCCAACCACCCAAAAGCGCGCATCATTGCGCGCCACGCCAAGCAAGCCGCGCCCCCGCGCGGCGATGGAGTCCCATGTCCCTGATCGAACGCAAAACCGGCGACCGCCAAACCATCGCCCTCGAAACCACCGACACGACCCACCTCGCCGCCAGCAAAAAACGCCTCAGCGCCGCCCAGCGCAAATGGCTGGAACAGACCGGCTTCGAAGCCGCCCCCGGCAGCATCGCCCTGCTCCCGGACGCCAACGGCAAACTGCAGCGCGTGCTCGCCGGCGTCGACGCAGGCGATGCGCTCAACGCCATCGCCCACCTGCCGAAAACGCTGCCGGAAGGCAGCTATCACCTTGCCGATGAAGGCGTACTCGCCGACCCCGCGCAGGCCGCCCTCGGCTGGGCCCTCGGCGCCTACGAGTTCACCCGCTACCGCAAAGCCAGGCGCGCACCGGCCACGCTGGCCGTCAAGGCCGCCGAGCTGAAGACGCTGGCCCCGCTGGTCGACGCCACCGCGCAGGTGCGCGACCTGGTCAACACGCCCACCGAGGACATGGGCCCGAAGCAGCTCGCCGAGGCGGTGAACCAGCTCGGCAAGGCCTACAAGGCCAAGGTGCGCGAGTGGGTCGGCGACGAGCTGCTCAAGGCCAACTTTCCCACCATCCACGCCGTGGGCCGCGCCAGCCATCGCGCGCCGCGCCTGATCGAACTGACTTGGGGCAAGAGCGGCGATCCGCTGCTGTCCGTGGTCGGCAAGGGCGTGTGCTTCGACACCGGCGGCCTGGATCTGAAAGCCGCCGACGGCATGCGCTGGATGAAGAAGGACATGGGCGGCGCCGCGCACGCGATCGCGCTGGCGCGCCTGATCATGGACGCGAAGCTGCCGCTGCGCCTGCAGCTGCTGATCCCGGCGGTGGAGAACGCGGTGAGCGGCAATGCGCTGCGCCCGGGCGAGGTGGTGATCACCCGCGCCGGCCTCAGCGTGGAGATCGACAACACCGACGCCGAGGGCCGCCTGGTGCTGTGCGACGCGCTGACCTATGCGGGCGAGCAGCAGCCGGACCTGATCGTGGATTTCGCCACGCTCACCGGCGCCGCGCGCGTGGCGCTGGGGCCGGACCTGCCGGCGCTGTTCGCCAACCGCGACGAGCTGGCCGAGCAGGCGCTGGCCGCCGGCCAGGCCGTGCAGGACCCGCTGTGGCGCCTGCCGCTGTGGCGTCCGTACCGCAAGATGCTCGACTCCTACCTCGCCGACTTCGCCAACAGCGGCGCCTCGCGCCACGCGGGCGCGATCACCGCGGCGCTGTACCTGGAGCGCTTCGTCGCCGACACCACGCCGTGGCTGCACCTGGACACGTATGCGTGGAACGATGGCGACCGCCCGGGCCGTCCGCGCGGCGGCGAGGCGATGGGCCTGCGTGCGCTGTTCGCGCTGCTGCAGAAGCGCTACGTGCGGGCGTAGCCCGCAGGTTGGAGTGAGCCGCAGGCGAACTCCAACGTCGCGCATCGGCAGGCGGCCGTATGCGTTGGGGTTCGCTGCGCTCACCCCAACCTACACCGGAAGCCGTGGACATCGCGGCCCAACTCGTGGGCGATGTCGGCCAGCACGCGCTGCAGACGCAGCAGCACGTCGTCGCTGCGGAAGCGGCGCAGGCGGTAGCCCTTGCCTTCGAGGGTGCGGGTACGCGCGCAGTGGTAGCACGGCGCGGCCTGCACGCGGCCGTCGTCGATCTCGACGATCAGCCGCGCCGGCACGCAGACCATGTCGACCAGATAACCGGCGATCAGATGGTGGCGGCGGAAGCGGTAGCGGACGGTGTCCTCGCCCTGCAGCGCCAGCCACAGGCGGCGCTCGGCCTGGACGCATTGCTGGCGTTGCTGGTCGGCCTGGCGGCGGAGGTGGTGCATGGGGCGCTCCTGGCGATCGGGGGAAGCACAGTGGGCGCCTGCGCCCCCTGCCCCGGCCATCGGGCGCCGCCGCGCCGCGCGGTCGGCCCGCGTCGCCGCCGCAGGGCAGGTTCCAGCGACATCGTGTAGGCCGACGCCAGTGCCAGCCGGCATGACCTTCGGCGATGTTGCCTAGGACACTTCACTGCCATGCTTAGTACTTCACTCACCGGGAGCCTCCCCATGCCGACCCTTCGCCCCCGCCTGCTCGCCCTGGGCCTGGCCGCCCTGCTGGGCACCCCCGCCGCCTTCGCCGCCGACACGCCGGAAAAGCAGCCCGAGCAGCCGCCGCTGAGCGCACAGACGCAGCGCTCCGGCGGCGACATGCCGGCCGAACAGCAGCGGCTGAACTTCGATCACGCCGAGCTGCACTTCGCGGTGGACATCCCCAAGGAGACGCTGGACGCCACGGCGCGGCTCACCTTCAGCGCGCGCGCAGCGACCGACGTGCTGCTGCTGGACCTGGATCCGGAGCTGAAGATCAGCGGCATCGCACTGGACGGCAAGGCCTTGCCGACCAGCGCCTGGAGCAACCCTGACGGCCGCCTGCGGATTTCCCTGACCAAGCCGCTGGCCAAGGGCGGCAAGACCACGGTGGAGATCCGCTACGGCGGCAAGCCGCACGTGGCCAAGCGCGCGCCCTGGGACGGCGGCTTCGTATGGGCCAAGACCGAGGACGGCCAGCCGTGGATCGCCACCGCGGTGGAAGGCGAAGGCTGCGACATGTTCTGGCCGTGCATCGACCATCCGATGGGCAAGCCCGACCTGGTCGACACCTATGTCACCGTGCCCAAGTCGCTGGCGGCGCCGGGCAACGGCGTGCTGGTGGACATCAAGGATGCGGGCGCGAACCACACCTACCATTGGCGCGCCAAGCATCCGACCACCTATGCGATCTCGCTCAATATCGGCCCGTTCGACGTGCTGAAGGGCGACTACAAGAGCCATTACGGCAACACCATCCCGATGCAGATGTGGTACCTGCGCGGCCACGAGGCGCAGGCGAAGCAGCTGTTCGGCGAGTTTCCGCGCATGCTCGACTTCTTCGAGGAGCAGATCGGCCCCTACCCGTTCGGCGACGAGAAGATGGGCGTGGTGGAAACGCCGCATCTGGGCATGGAGCACCAGACCATCAATGCCTACGGCAACGGCTACCCGCGCAGCGAGTTCGGCTTCGACTGGCTGCTGCAGCACGAGTTCTCGCATGAGTGGTTCGGCAACCAGGTGACCAATGTCGACTGGGACGACATGTGGATCCACGAGGGTTTCGGCACCTATATGCAGCCGCTGTACGGCCAGTATCTGTACGGCGACATGCCCTACTTCTCGATGCTGCAGACCGAGCGCACGGCGGTGAAGAACGTGCACCCGATCGTGGCCGGCCGCCATCAGTTCGAGCACGAGGTGTACGACGCCGACACCGGTCCGGCCAACGACATCTACTACAAGGGCTCGCTGATGCTGCACACGCTGCGGCAGACGATCGGCGACAAGGCCTTCTTCGAGACGGTGCGCCGGCTGGTGTACGGCCGCCCGGATCCCAAGCCTGGCAATTTCGCACCGCACTATGCGACGACGCGCGATTACATCGATATCGTCAAGCAGGTGACCGGGAAGGATATGGGCTGGTTCTTCGATGTGTACCTGTACGAATCCGCATTGCCGGCGCTGGAAGTGAAGCGCGAGGGCGACACGGTGTCGCTGCACTGGAAGGTGCCGCACGACAAGCCGTTCCCGATGCCGGTAGAGGTGCAGGTGGGCGACACCATGCAGACGCTGCCGATGGCGGATGGCAACGGTTCGCTGAAGGCGCCGGCCGGGGCGCTGGTGGTGGTGGACCCGCGCAGCAAGGTGCTGCGCGACCTGCCGCACGTCGACGCGTACCGGCAGTGGAAGAAGGAAGAGATGGAGAAGCAGGCTAAGGCGAAGAAGAAGGGGTAATCGCCCGCCCTGCTTTTGCCCCCTCTCCCCTCCGGGGAGAGGGTTGGGGTGAGGGGCCGGTCGGAGCGAAGCACTGAGGGCTACCGCTGCCTGAAAGCTCTACCTCGCTTCGCCCGAACCCGGCCGCAAGCCCCGCCCCCTCACCCCGGCCCTCTCCCCGGCGGGGAGAGGGAGGTGGAAGGCTCCGCCGAAGAACCAAACAACCGCCGCAACGTACGAAACACCACCCGCACCCCCCGCACGATCTTCGGCAACAACCACACCATCAACACCACGAACAAGCCCAGCACCACCAGCAGCGCCAGCGGGTGCTGCCACATCAGGTAGAACATGCCGGCCCAGGTGAGGTCTTCGCTCACGCTGGCGCCCCAGTTGCTGAAAGGCTCCGGCGAGGTGTTGATCAGCGCGCGCGTGCCGGACTTGGCCAGATGCGTGCTCGACACCAGCGCACCGCCGAGCAGCGCCGCGGCAGCCTGCATCGCCGGCGACGCATCCTTGAACACTCCCCACGCCAGCAGCGTCCCGGCGGGGATACGGATAAAGGTGTGGATCGCGTCCCACGCGCTGTCGAACGCGGGAATCTTGTCGGCGAGGAATTCGCCGAGCATCAGCACGCCGGAGACGATCAGCACCCAGTTGTCGCCGAGCATCTCCAGCCCCGGTGGCAGGTGCACCACGCCGAAACGGCCGAGCAGGCCGGCCAGGAAGACGGTGGCGTATAGGCGCACGCCGCTGGCCCAGGCCAGGCCGCCGGCGAGCGCGACGTTCGATAGCGTGTCCATGGCGGGCCTCCGCGGGTGCGTCGGCGCTTATGTAGCACAGGCGTAGGTTGGGGTTCGCCTGCGGCTCACCCCAACCTACGCCGGGTGGTGCATGGGGCATAAAAAAAGCGGCGCTTTCGCGCCGCCTTTTGTGCTTCTCTGCCGAGGCTCAGTGCGAACCGGGCGCCGCATTCGTCTCCGGCGTGGCCGCCGCGGTGGCGCTCGGCGAGAACTTGCCGCCGTACGGCAGCACCTCGGCCGCCAGCTTGGCGTCGCCCTTGATCAGGCCCACGGCGTCGAACAGGATGTGCGCCGTTTCGTCCAGCTGCGGGTCGGCGGCCTTCTTGGCGTCGTCTTCCTGCTTGAGCTGGGACTTCAGGCTGCGCTCGTTCGGGTTGAGGCCGTCGTCCAGGCCGTCGCGGTCGTCGTTGAAGCTGTTGCCGTCGATGGCCTTGTGGCGGGCGCGGAAGTCGGCCTGGATGCCTTCCTGTTCCTTGCGCTCGGCCTGGCGCTGGGCGAGGTTGAGCGAGATGGTGGTCTTGTCGCGCATCTTCCGGTACTGCGCCAGCTCGTCGAGCATCAGCTTCCAGCCCGGCGCCTTGGCCGCGCGCGCATCGTGCTTGGCCTGCAGCTGGCCCAGATAGGCCTTCAGGTCGGCCACCGGCTTGTAGTCCGGCGCGGGCGCGATCTGCGTCCACTGCAGGGCGTTGTCGTAGGTGGATTCGCCGAAGTCCTTCTCGTCGCCGCTCTTGGGGAAGCCGATGTCCGGCGTCACGCCCTTGAGCTGGGTGGAGCCGCCGTTGATGCGGAAGAACTCGGCGATGGTCATCTTCAGCTCGCCCAGCTGCGGCTTTTCCTTGGTGCGGCTGGCGAAGCGGTCGAGGTCGACCAGGTTCTGCACGGTGCCCTTGCCGAAGGTGGGCTGGCCGATGATCAGGCCGCGGCCGTAGTCCTGGATGGCGGCGGCGAAGATTTCCGAAGCCGAGGCCGAGCCGCGGTTGACCAGCACCGCCATCGGGCCGCTCCAGGCCATGCCCGGATCGTCGTCGCCCTGCACGTCCACCTGGCCGCGCGCGTCGCGCACCTGCACCACCGGGCCCTTGTCGATGAACAGGCCGGTGAGCTCGTTCGCCTCGGTAAGCGAACCGCCGCCGTTGTTGCGCAGGTCCATGATCACGCCTTCCACGCCGGCCTGCTTCAGCTCGCCGAGCAGCTTGGACACGTCGCGGGTGGCGCTCTTGAAGTTCTTGTCGCCTTCGCGGCGCGCGCCGAAGTCGGAATAGAAGGTGGGCAGGTCGATCACGCCGATCTTGCGGCTGACGTTGCCGTCCTTGATCTCGATGATCTTCTTCTTGGCGGCCTGCTCTTCGATGCTGACCTTCTGGCGCACCAGCGAGATCACCTCGTGCTTGCCGTCCACGCCCACGTCGGCGGGCAGGATCTCCAGCCGCACGGTGGTGTCCTTCTTGCCGCGGATCAGCTTGACCACGTCGTCGTTGCGCCAGCCGATCACGTCGACGATGGCGCCGTCGGCGCCCTGGCCCACGCCGACGATGCGGTCGCCCGCATGCACCTTGCCGGACTTGGCGGCCGGGCCGGCCGGCACCACTTCGCTGACCACCACGTATTCGTCGCGCACGCCCAGCACCGCGCCGATGCCTTCCAGCGACAGCTTCATGGAGATGTCGAAGTTTTCCGCCGCGCGCGGGCCGAGGTAGTCGGTGTGCGGGTCGGTGGATTCGGCATAGGCGTTCATGAACGACTGGAACGCGTCCTCGCCGTCCAGCTGGCGCACGCGCTCGATGTAGTTGGCGTAGCGCTTGTCCAGGGTCTTGCGGATCTCGTCGTCGCTCTTGCCGGCCAGCTTCAGGCGCAGCCAGTCGTTGGTGGTGCGCTCGCGCCACAGGGTGTCGAGCTCGGCCTGGTCCTTGGGCCAGTCGGCCTTCTTGCGGTCGTAGGCGTAGGTCTCGTTGGTGTCGAGCTTGAAGCCCTTCTTGAGCAGCTCGCGCGCGTAGCTCATGCGGTCGACGGCGCGCTGCACGTAGAGGTTGAACACCGAGAACGGGCCGGAGAGGTCCTGGTTCCAGATAGCGTCGTCGAACTGCGTCTTCAGCGGCGCGAACTTGGCCATGTCGGCCTGGGTGAAGAACACCTTCTCACCGTCCAACGCGTCGAAGTAGGCCTTGAAGATCTTGGCCGACATGGCGTCGTCGAGCGGCTGCGCGTCGTAGTGGAAACGCGTGAGGAAGCGCGCGGAAAGCTGCGCCGCCTGGGCCTGGGTGAGCGTGGCCTTCAGCGGCAGCGACGAGGCCTTGCGGCCGGTGGTGCCGCCGGTGAGGTCCGCGGCCGACTGCGCTTGCGCGCCGCCGACGGTGAAGGCGAGCAGCAATGCGAGCGAGACGGTACGCAGTTTCATGAAGTTCTCTTTAGGCATGCTCGGTGACACCAGCGGCGTGGGCTTGCAGGTCGGCGTGATAGGACGAGCGCACCAGCGGGCCGGAAGCGACGTGGCCGAAGCCCATCGCCTCGCCGGCTTCGCGCAGCGCCTCGAATTCGTCGGGAGTCCAGTAGCGCACGACCGGGTGGTGATGCGGCGTGGGCTGCAGGTACTGGCCGATGGTGATCATGTCCACGTCATGGGCGCGTAGATCGCGCATGGTCTCCAGCACCTGCTCCATGGTCTCGCCCAGGCCCAGCATGATGCCGGACTTGGTGGGGACTTCCGGATGCTGCGCCTTGAAGCGCTTGAGCAGGTCCAGCGACCACTGGTAGTCCGCGCCCGGGCGCACTTCGCGGTAGAGGTGCGGCACGGTTTCCAGGTTGTGGTTGAACACGTCCGGCGGGAAATCCTTCAGCACTTCCAGCGCGCGCTCCATGCGGCCCTTGCCGCGGAAGTCGGGCGTGAGGATCTCGATCTTGATGTCGGGGCTGGCATGGCGCGTGGCGCGGATGCAGGCGGCGAAATGCTCGGCGCCGCCGTCGCGCAGGTCGTCGCGGTCGACCGAGGTGATCACCACGTAGCGCAGGCGCATGTCGCGGATGGTCTCGGCCAGGCGGGCGGGCTCGAGCGGATCGGGCGCGGCCGGGCGGCCGTGGGCCACGTCGCAGAACGAGCAGCGGCGGGTGCACACCTCGCCGAGGATCATGAAGGTGGCGGTGCCCTTGCTGAAGCATTCGTGGATGTTCGGGCAGGAGGCTTCCTCGCACACCGTCACCAGCGAGTTCTCGCGCAGGCGCGCCTTCAGCTGCTGCACGGCGTTGCCCTGCGGCAGGCGCACGCGGATCCAGCTGGGCTTGCGCAGCACGGGGGTTTCGGTTTCGAAGCCGGCGCGGTTGCGCGCGATCTTGTCGTTGCCGAGCTGCTTTTCGACCGCTTGTTTGTCGGCGGGCGTGCCGCTGACGACGCTGATCGGGATGACCTTGGAGGGGGACATATCGCTCATGTAGGCAAGCTCAGACCGCTACGCGAGCGGGTAGTTCGGGGATGACGGGAGCGGCGGACTCGGCGGTGAAATCGAACTGGCGGCAGAACTCCTCGACCAGTGCGTCTTCCACCTCCGCCAGCCGCGACGGACCGCCCAAGTCTAGCACCTGGGTGACCTGCAAACCCTTGTAGCCGCAAGGGTTGATGCGGTGGAACGGCTCCAGGTCCATGTTCACGTTGAAGGCCAGGCCGTGGAAGCTGCAGCCCCGCCGCACGCGCAGGCCCAGGGCGGCCACCTTGGCGCCGGCCACGTAGACGCCGGGGGCGCCGTCCAGGCGGGCCGCGCCGATGTTCCAGCGCTCCAGGGTGTCGATGATGGCCTGCTCGATCTTGCACACCATCTCGCGCACGCCGACGCCGGCGCGGCGCAGGTCGATCAGCGGATAGGCCACGATCTGGCCGGGGCCGTGATAGGTGACCTGGCCGCCGCGGTCCACCGGCACCACCGAGATCTCGCCGGGCGCCAGCACGTGCTCCATCTTGCCGGCCTGGCCCAGGGTGAACACCGGATCGTGCTCCAGCACCCACAGCTCGTCGGGGGTGTCAGGGCCGCGCTGGTCGGTGAACGCGCTCATGGCCTTCCAGGTCGCCTCGTAGGGCTGGCGGCCGAGGCGGCGGATTTTCAGCGGCTGGGACATGGGGACAACCAGGAAACGTAGAGGGTCGGGATGAGGTGCGGCCGGGTTCCGGGGCTTGCAAGGGCGCGGAGCGCGTCTCCGCGGCACCGATACGGCCGGCCCGAAACGGCGCGGGCCGGGAAAACCCGGCCCGCGCGTGGGGTTACAGCGTGAAGCGGATATCCGGGTCGGCGCGCAGGCTGGCGTGCGCCTGGTCGTACTGCTCGCGGTTCTCGCAGCGGAAACTGACCGTGACCGAGAGGAAATTGCCTTCGCGCGAGCTGCGGTGCTTCACCGTCTCGTGCAGCACGTGCAGGCCGATGCCCTCCAGGATCGCCGGCACGCGCTTGGGCAGGTCCGCATTGGCGTTGCCCATGGCGGTGATTTCGAATTCGCCGGGGAACTGGAAACCCTGGCCTTCGTTCTGCGCCTTGATCGAATCGATGTCCTGCATGGCGGTACCTCGTGCTTACTTCTTGGCTTCGTCAGGCTTCTTGTCGCTGTGGAACCACAGCATGATGCTGTCCCACAGGCGGCCGAAGAAGCCGGCCTGCGGCGCGTCCTCCAGCGCCACCAGCGGCAGGTTCTGCACCGGCTGGCCGTCCAGGGTGACGCGCAGCGTGCCGATCTGCTGGCCCTTGGTGAACGGGGCGATGAGGGTGGCGGGCACGTCCACGGTGGCCTTGAGCTTGTCGTAGTCGCCGCGCTTGACGGTGACCAGCACGTTCTCGCCCACGCCCAGCGGCACCTGGTCGGTCTTGCCCTTCCACAGGCGCGGCGTGGCCAGCGGCTTGTTGGCGTCGTAGAGCTTGTGGGTTTCGTAGAAGCGGAAGCCGTAGTTCATCAGCGCCAGCGCGGCATCGGCGCGCGCCTTCTCGCTGCTGGCGCCCATCACGATGGCGATCATGCGCGCCTCGCCCTGCTTGGCCGAGGCGGCCAGGCAGAAGCCGGCGGCGGCGGTGTGGCCGGTCTTGATGCCGTCGACGCTGGGGTCGCGCCACAGCAGCAGGTTGCGGTTGTGCTGCTTGATGCCGTTCCACTCGAAGTCCTTCACCGCCGAGATGGCGTAGTCCTCGGGGAAGTCGTGGATCAGCGCGCGCGACAGCAGGGCGATGTCGCGGGCGGTGGTGTAGTGGTTGGCGATCGGGTAGCCGGAAGCGTTCTGGAAGTTGGAATTGACCATGCCCAGCTGCTTGGCGTACGCGTTCATCAGGTTGGCGAACGCGCCTTCGCTGCCGGCGGTGTGCTCGGCCAGCGCGATGGCGGCGTCGTTGCCGGACTGGATGATCATGCCGTACAGCAGGTCCTTCAGCGGCACCTGGCTGTTGAGCTTGAGGAAGCTGGTGGAACCGTCGGTGCCGGCGCCGCCGCTGCGCCAGGCGTTCTCGCTGATGGTCACCTGGTCGTTCATGTGGACCTTGCCGTTGGCGACCTCGGCCGAGACCACGTAGTCGGTCATCACCTTGGTGATCGAGGCCGGCTCCACGCGCACGTCGGGGTCCTTGGCGGCGAGCACCTGGCCGGTGGCGTAGTCCATCAGCACCCAGCTCTTGCCGTCCACGTCCGGCGGCGGCGGCACCGGCGCTTCGGCCACCACCGGCCGCGGCACGGGCGCGGGCTTCGGGGGCGTCTGCTGGGCGACGGCGGCGGTGCCGATCACCAGGGCGGCGATGGCAAACGGAGCGAGGGTACGGCGGAGGAGATTCATCGTTCTGAGAGGTCCGGTTTCGATAGGGCTGGCGCCGGAGCGCCGGAAGGGCAATGCGTCAGTCTACCGCGACCTGCGGACGCGGCAGTCCCATGTCTTCGATCCTGGCGGTGACTTCGTCGGCGCTGTCGACGTCGGCGATGGGTCCCACCCGCACGCGCCGCACGCTGCGGCCGTTGATTTGGGCATCCACCACCTGTACCGGCGCGAAATTCGCGCTGCGCAGCTTCTGCGCCACGCGCTCGGCATTGGCGTTGTCGGCGAAGGCGCCGACCTGCAGGTAGATGCCGGGCTTCGGCGGCGCACCGGCGCTGCTGCTGGCAACGGGTGCGGGCGGCGGCGGCGGCAGGTCCTGCAGCGGCTCGCCCGGCGTGATCGCGCGCACTTCCACCAGGCCGGTGCCCTTCGGGTACACGCCGATCTTCACCGCGGCGGCGTAGGAGAGATCGATCAGGCGGTTGTCGTGGAACGGCCCGCGGTCGTTGATGCGCACGACCACGCTCTTGCCGTTCTCCAGGTTGGTGACGCGCGCGTAGCTCGGCAGCGGCAGCGTCTTGTGCGCCGCGCTGAACTGGTACATGTCGTATTCCTCGAGGCTCGAGGTCTTGTAGCCGTGGAACTTGTTGCCATAGAACGAGGCGATGCCGCGCTCCACGTAGCCGCTCGCGTTCGGCAGCACGGTGTAGGTCTGGCCGAGCACGCTGTAGGGCGACTTGTTGCCGTACAGCGCGCGCGGTTCCACTTTCGGCACGGGCTCGACCAGCTTGCTGATGTCCGGCGGCGGGCCATCCGGCACGCTGTCGGCGTTGTCGCGGTAGCGGCTGCTCTGCGGGCGGCTGACGTCGTCGTCGACGCCGCGGCGCGAACCGCCCTCCGGCGACGGCCGGTACGCCCCGCCGCTGCTGCTGCGCCCCGGCGTATAGCCGCCGGATTTCGACGGCCGCGGCTTGCTGCCGCCGCAACCGGCCAGGGCGAGCATGGCGACCGCCAGCAGCGGCAACGCGAGGCTGGGTTTCATCGACGCTCCCGCACGCCGTCGGCAATGGCCTGGGCCAGCTGGTGCACCGCCAGCGCGTACAGCGGGCTGCGGTTGTACTTGGTGATCACGTAGAAGTTCTGGAAGGTGAACCAGTACTCCGGCCCGTACGGCCCCTGCAGCGACTGCAGGCTGCTGCCCAGGCCCGGATCCATCGGCTGCAGCGGCGCATAGCCCCAGGCCATCAGCTGCTCCAGCGGCCACTGCGGCTTGGAATCCTTCACTTCGATCGGCCGCGCGGCGGCGTCGGGCTGCGCGCGCGCCACCACCGGCGCGCCGGTGACCCAGCCGTGCCTGGCGAAATAGTTGGCGACGCTGCCGAGGATGTCCGGCAGCGAATCGTGCAGGTCGATATGGCCGTCGCCGTCCTCGTCCACGCCGAAGTCGCGGATGCTCGACGGCATGAACTGGCCCCAGCCCTGCGCGCCCGCATAGGAACCGGTGAGCGTATCCGGCGGGCCGGCGAGCATGCTGTCCGGCAGGCTCAGCAGCACCTTCAGCTGCTCGCGGAAGAATGCGGCGCGCGGCGGGTAATACAGGCCCAGCGTGACCAGCGCATCGAGCACCTTGTACTTGCCGGTGTTGCGCCCGTAGAAGGTTTCCACGCCGACGATGGCCACGATGTATTCCGGCGCCACGCCGTATTTCCTGCCGATGCGCTCGACCAGCTCGCGGTGCTGCAAATAGAACGCGACGCCGTCGTCGATGCGCTTGTCGGTGATGAAGATCGGTCGGTAGCCCTTCCACGGCTTGGCTTCGGCCGGGCGGCTGATGGCGTCGAGGATGCTCTGCTGTTTCTTCGCGCCGTCGAGCAAGGCGTTCAACCGGGCCGGATCCTTGCCGGTTTCCTTGGCGACTTCGGCGACCAGCTGCGCCTGTCCCGGGTGGGTCTGGGCCTGGGCTGTCGTCAGTGCGGCAGCGGCGGCGAGGCCCAGGGCGGCAATCCATTGCAGGGGACGGGGCATGGCAATCTCGGTCATCAGGCTACTTCGCTGTAAAACGCTGTGCGCGCAAGAGCCTAGCACGCATGGCGGCGCAAACCCTGGCGGAAAGCGGGCGTGCGCGGAGCCGGTTCAGTGACGCGAACCGCCGCGGCGCGGCTCAGTCGTGCATCTTGCGGTTGGCGTGGATCGACATCAGCACGCCGAAGCCGGTGAGCAGCGACACGGCCGAGGTGCCGCCGTAACTGATCAGCGGCATCGGCACGCCAACCACCGGCAACATGCCGGCGACCATGCCGCCGTTGACGAACACGTAGACGAAGAAGCTCATGCCGATGGCGCCGGCGAGCAGGCGCGAATAGGTTTCGCGCGCTTCCATGGCGATCCACAGGCAGCGGCCGATGATGAAGGCGTACAGCGCCATCACCGCGGCCACGCCGACCAGGCCGAACTCCTCGGCGAACACCGCGAAGATGAAGTCGGTGGTGTGCTCGGGCAGGAAGTCCAGGCGCGACTGCGTGCCGTGCTGCCAGCCCTTGCCGAACAGGCCGCCGGAACCCACCGCGATCTGCGACTGGATGATGTGCCAGCCGTTGCCCAGCGGGTCCGATTCCGGATCGAGCAAGGTGCGCACGCGGTTGCGCTGGTATTCGTGCAGGAAATGCCAGGCCACCGGCACCATGCCGCCCACCGCGGCGAGCAGGCTGCCGATCTTCCACCAGGCCATGCCGGACAGGAACAGCGCGAACGCGCCGGCGCCGGAGACCAGCACGGCGGTGCCCAGGTCCGGCTGCTCGGCGATCAGGGCGGCGGGAATACCGATGAGGATGCCGACCGTGACGATGTCCTTCCACGACGGCGGCAGCTGCCGCGGGTGCAGGTACCACGCCACCATCATCGGCACGGTGAGCTTGAGCAGCTCCGACGGCTGGAACGACATCACGCCCAGGTTGAGCCAGCGCTTGGAGCCGCTGCGGATCTCGCCCACGCCGGCCACCACGATCAGCAGGAACACGCTGCCGGCGTAGAGCCAGGGCGTCCAGCCGCGCAGCACCGAGGGCGGAATGCGCGAGATCAGCAGCAGCAGCATGCCGCCGATGACGAAGCGCGCGGCCTGGCCGGTGATCATCGCCATGCTGCCGCCGCTGGCGCTGTACAGCGTGACCAGGCCGGTGATGGCCAGCAGCAGCAGGCCGAAGGCCAGCGGCAGGTCGATGCGCGGACGCGTCAGCAGGCGGCGCAGGAAGCGGGTCAGGCGGACCTGGAGTTCGTCGATCATTGATGGCCTCCGTCGTCCTGCTGGCCGCTGTCGTCGTGCCCGCTCTGATCACGATCGGACGGCAACTGCGCCGGCACATCGGCGGGCGTGGCCATCGGCGTGTCTTCCGGCACCTCCGGCACGCTGCTGGCGTTGGCCGGCAGGCCGCCCTGCTCCGGCGCATTGCGCGCGGGCACGGCGCCGCCCTGGCTGGCCAGCCAGGCTTCCATGATCTTGCGCACGATGGGGCCGGCGTCCGACGCGCCCCACGCGCCCTGTTCGAGCATCGCGGCCACGGCGATGCGCGGCGCGTCGGTGGGCGTGTAGCCGATGAACCAGGCGCGGTGGCGGGTGGCCAGGTAGGCGGTGTTCTTGTTGTTGTCGTAGTCGTTGCTGCGGCGGGAGAAACGCTCCGCCGTGCCGCTCTTGCCGGCCACCACATAGGGGAAGCCGGTGAACTGGCCCTTGCCGGTGCCTTCGGTGATCACCGCTTCCATGCCCTGGTTCACCACGTTCCAGTAGTTGTCCTTGTGGATCAGGGTGGGACCGCTGGGCGGATTGGGCAGCGGCACGCGCGACTCCTTCACCGCCGAGGTGGCCATCACCAGGCGCGGCGCATACGGCGTGCCGTGGCCGGCAAAGGTGGCCGTGGCGTGGGCGAGCTGCAGGGTGGTGACGTTCCAGTAGCCCTGGCCGATGCCGGCCAGGATGGTCTCGCCCGGGAACCAGCCGTACTTGCTGCGCGTGGCCTTCCATTCGCGCGAAGGCAGGATGCCTTCGACTTCGCCGAGCAGGTCGATGCCGGTCTTGTGGCCGAAGCCGAGGCTGCCCATCCAGGCGCTGAGGCGGTCGATGCCCAGGTCCAGCGCGAGCTTGTAGAAGTAGGTGTTGGTGGAGTGCTGGATGGCGCGCACCATGTTCACCACGCCGTCGCCGCCGCGCTTGTCGTCGCGGTAGCAGCGCTGCTGGCCGGGGATGCAGAACTCGCCGGTGGAAAGCACGGTGTCTTCCGGCCGCCGCACGCCGTACTCCAGGCCGCCCAGCGCGAGGAACGGCTTGACCGTGGAGCCTGGCGGGTAGGCGCTCTTCAATGCGCGGTTGAGCAGCGGCTTGTCTTCGGCGGTGGTGTAGGCGACGTAGTCGGTCTTGCTGATGCCGTTGACGAACAGGTTGGGGTCGAAGCTGGGCACGCTGACCATGGCCATGACCTGGCCGTTGCGCGGGTCGATCGCCACCGCCGAGCCCGGGCGGCCGGCGAAGGCGTCGGTGGCGGCCTTCTGCACGCGCGCGTCGATGCTCAGGTACAGATTCTTGCCGGGCTTGGGCGCGTGGGTTTCCAGCACGCGCTGCACGCGGCCGTCGGCGTTCACTTCGACCAGCTCGTAGCCGGGCTCGCCGTGCAGCATGTCCTCGTAGGAGCGCTCCAGGCCGCTGCGGCCGACGTGGCTGGTGCCCTTGTAGCGGTCCGGGTCGAGGCGGTTGAGGTCGTCGGCGTCGATGCGGCCGACATAGCCGATGACGTGCGCGAACAGCTGCCCGTACGGGTAGCGGCGGGTGAGGTACGGCACCACGTCCAGGCCCGGGAATCGCCAGCGGTTGATGGCGAAGCGGGCGATCTCGTCTTCGGTGAGGTGCAGCTTCAGCGGCACGCTGTCGAAGCGGCGGTTCTGCTTGAGCTGCTTGCGGAAGGCTTCGACGTCGTCGTCGCCGAGCGGGATCACGTCGCGGATGCCGGCCAGCATGGCCGGCATGTCGGGCACCTGCTCGGGCACCACTTCGAGGCGGAAGGCCGGCACGTTGTCGGCCAGCAGCACGCCATTGCGGTCGAAGATCAGCCCGCGTGCGGGCGGGATGGCGCGCGGCTTGACGCGGTTGTTCTCCGAACGCAGCGCGAACTCGTCATGGCGCTGCACCTGCAGGTAGCTGTAGCGCACCACCAGCACGGAAAGGCCCAGCAGGATCAGCGCGAAGCCGACGAAGGCGCGCCAACGGAACAGGGTGCTTTCGCCCCGGGAATCCTTGATCGAGCGGCGACGCAGGGCCATGGCGCTATTGCAGGCGCAGCCGCAGGCGCAGGTCGTCCATCAGCAGGAACAGGAACGGCCAGAGCGCGGCGCCGACGAACGGCGAGATCCACCAGGTGGCGGGCGGGAACGATTCGCCGGCAAAGGCGCGCACGATCAGCAGCACCACGCGGTCGTTCAGCAGCAGGGCCAGCACGGCCAGGGTCTGCTGCCACATCGGGAAGAAGCGCAGCCGCGAGCGGAAACGCAGCGCGATGAACACCAGCGCGCACAGGCGCATGGCCTGCTCGCCGAGCAGCACGCCGTCGAGCAGGTCCGCGCACAGGCCGATGCAGAAGGCCAGGCCCAGGCTGACGCGCTGGTCGCCGGCTTCCAGCGCCCAGTACAGCAGGAACAGCGCCGGCCAGTACGGCTTGAACGGCTGCAGCGCGCCGGGCAGCGGCACGAGCATGGACAGCAGGGCGAATGCCAGGGAACCGGAGAACCAGAGCAGGCCGACGCGTTGCTTGTTCATGGCGCGGTGCTCGCGGAGGCGGGGGTTGCCGAGGCTGGGGTTGCCGAGGCAGGAGTAGCCGAGATGGGTGCGACGCGCGGCAGCGTGGCCGCGGTGGCGGCCGGGGCGGGTGCGAGGTCGGCCGGCGGGCCGGCCTGGGTGGCGGGTTCCGGCGGGCCGGCGGGTTCGGCCTGGTCGTGCAGGATCAGCACGTCCTCGCTGCGGTCCAGATCGGCGGTGGGACGCGCGCGGCCTTCCAGGAACATGCCCGAGGCACCCGGCTCCACGCCGCGGATTTCGCCCACCGGGAAGCCCGGCGGGAAACGGCCGCCGAGGCCGGAGGTAAGCAGCTTGTCGCCCGGGCGCACGTCGGCGGCCATGGAAATGTTGGGCAGGCTGAGCAGGTCGCCGTCGCGCGAGCCGTAGGCCACGGTGCGCAGGCCGGTGCGCTCCACCACCACGGGGATGGCGTGGTCCGGATCGGTCACCAGCATGACCAGCGAGGTGCGCGGCATCACTTCCACCACCTGGCCGATCACGCCGTGCGCGTCGATCACCACCTGGCCCTTCTTCACCCCGTCGCGCTCGCCGACATTGACCAGCATGCGGTGGCGGTAGCTGCCCAGGTCCACGTCGATGACGCGGGCCAGCTGGACGTTGAGTTCCAGGCTGTGCTGGGTGGCCAGCAGTTCCTTCAGGCGCTCGTTCTGCTCGGCCACCGAGGCCATGCGATTGAGCTTGGCGTTGGCCAGCAGCAGGTCTTCGCGCAGGCGCTGGTTCTGCTCGGTGAGCAGCTGGCGGTCGGCGAAGGCCACGCTGAGGTTGCGCATGCCGGCGGCAGGCATGCCGGCGAGGCGGTAGACCGGTTCGACCACGGCCGAGGTGGTGTAGCGGATACGCCACATCCAGCCGTTGCGATGGTCCAGGACCATCAGCACCATGGCGAACGCGAGATAGAGGATGAGGCGCAGGGTGCCGGCAACCGTGCCGGCAAACAGGGGCGAGGAGTCCTCGCGAGCGAGTGCCATCCCCTGCCCCTTTAGCGCTTATTCGGCGGCGAAGAAGTCGCTGCCGTGCTGGTCGATCAGCTCCAGCGCCTTGCCGCCGCCACGGGCCACGCAGGTGAGCGGCTCGTCGGCCACCATCACGTGCAGGCCGGTCTCTTCGGAGATCAGGCGGTCCAGGTCGCGCAGCAGGGCGCCGCCGCCGGTGAGCACGATGCCGCGCTCGGCCACGTCGGAGCAGAGCTCCGGCGGGGTCTGCTCCAGCGCCGACTTCACCGCGGCGACGATGCCGGACAGCGGCTCGTGCAGGGCTTCCAGCACTTCGTTGGAGTTGATGGTGAACATGCGCGGCACGCCCTCGGCCAGGTTGCGGCCGGAGATTTCGATCTCGCGCACGTCGGTCTGCGGGAACGCGCAGCCGATCTCCATCTTGATGCGCTCGGCGGTGGATTCGCCGATGAGCGTGCCGTGGTTGCGGCGCACGTAGTTGATGATGGCCTCGTCGAAGCGGTCGCCGCCGACGCGGACCGACTGCGAGTAGACGATGCCGTTGAGCGAAATGACCGCCACTTCGGAGGTGCCGCCGCCGATATCCAGCACCATCGAGCCGCGCGCCTCGTGCACCGGGATGCCGGCGCCGATCGCGGCGGCCATGGGCTCTTCGATCAGGAACACGTCGCGGGCACCGGCGCCTTCGGCCGATTCCTTGATGGCGCGGCGCTCCACCTGGGTGGACCCGCAGGGCACGCAGACCAGCACGCGCGGGCTGGGACGCAGCAGGCGCGAACGGTGGACCTGCTTGATGAAGTGCTGCAGCATCGCCTCGGTCATGGAGAAGTTGGCGATCACGCCATCCTTCATCGGACGCACGGTGGCGATGTTGCCGGGGGTGCGGCCCAGCATCTTCTTGGCGTCGCTGCCGACGGCGGCGACGGCGCGGGGGCCGCCCGGGCCACGATCCTGGCGGATAGCGACTACGGAAGGTTCGTTCAGAACGATGCCCTGTCCACGCACATAAATCAGCGTATTGGCTGTGCCCAGATCGATGGAGATGTCGTTGGAGAAGATCCCGCGAAACTTCTTGAACATGGGGCCGCCGTGCGTCGATCTGGCTAAAAAGTAAGCGCGCCAGTCTAAAGACGCGGACACTTGCGCGCAAGGACAATATCGTTAAGAAAGCCTTGTACGACGGGGTGATATGCCAACTTTCGCGCAGGCCGCATGAGTTGGATTTTTCAAAGAGTGATCGCCCTGGCGACCGGATATCGGTAAAATTCGCAACTTTGGCCGGGACGGTATCCCGGCCATTGGTCCGACCGCGCTTGCGCGGCCCGTTCACTAGCCCGGGGACACCCACGAATCATGTCTGCCGTTATCTGCGGTTCGTTGGCATACGACACCATCATGGTCTTCCAGGACCAGTTCAAGAACCACATCCTGCCCGACCAGGTGCACATCCTGAACGTGTCGTTCCTGGTGCCGCGGATGCGTCGCGAGTTCGGCGGTTGCGCCGGCAATATCGCCTATAACCTGAAGCTGCTCGGCGCCGATCCGCTGCCGGTGGCCACGGTAGGCCAGGATTTCGGCCCGTATCGGGCGCATATGCAGGAATGCGGGATCCGCCTGGATTATGTGCGCGAGTTCGGCGACCAGTTCACGCCGCAGTGCTTTATCACCACGGATCTGGATAACAACCAGATTACGGCGTTCCATCCCGGTGCGATGTTGAGCGCGCACGAAAATCATGTGCGGGATATTCCGGAGATCAGTTTCGCGATTGTCGCGCCGGATAGCCGCGATGCGATGCTGCAGCACGTGGATGAGTTTTCGGCGCGGAATGTGCCGTTTATTTTCGATCCGGGCCAGGCGATGCCGTTGTTCAACGGCGATGAGTTCCGCTCGATGATCGAGAAGTCGACGTATGTGATCGTCAACGATTACGAGTCGCAGCTGCTGCAGTCGCGTACGGGCTGGAGTGCGGAAGACATCGCGAGCCGGGTGAAGGCGTACATCGTGACGCTGGGTCCGCGTGGGTCGCTGATTCATACCGATGGCATCACGCACGAGATCCCGCCGGCGCGCGAACGCAAGGTGGTGGATCCCACCGGCTGTGGCGATGCTTATCGTGCGGGCCTGATCTTCGGGATCATGCGCGGGAAGGATTGGCCGACGATCGGACGGATGGCGTCGCTGATGGGTGCGCTCAAGGTCGAATATCCGGGGACGCAGAATCAGCGCTTCGATTACGCGCTGTTTGCGACGGAGTTTGAGGAACAGTTTGGGTATGGGTTGGATTGACCTCAGTTAATTCAAATTGACTTGGGTTGGTTAATTCAAGTTGATGTGGAAAAGGCCTCCTGGATGGGAGGCCTTTTTTGTTTTGGGACTTGCTTGGTAGCACTTCTTTTGAAGCCGTCTGGCTTTGGTGGTGCGTTGCCCGTTGGCACGCAGCCAGTCGTTACCGGTGCTGATCTGGTGCTAGACCGATCGCCAGGCCGCGATGGCCCGGCTCTTTACCCTGGATCGCTATCGCATCGATCACGCCGCGGCGGATACAAAATCCGTGGCGACGATGCTGGCCGTCGGCGCTGACTTTGAGTTGCAAGGCGGGCAAGTGGATCGATTTCGCTAGCTTTGCCTGGCGCGAAAACGCTGAACCGCTACGCACCTGTGTTTGCCGGCAGATACGACGGGCGCTTCGAGTCGAGCTCAATGAGTGGAACGTCTGCCATGCGTTGCAGGCCTGCATTGCTGACGCGAGAGCGCCGCATTTTCGACTTGGAGGCTGCTGCAGATTATCTATTCGGATTAACTCGTGTCGAATAGAGCGCTTATGGCGACGTCGATATCGAGCACATGGCGGAGCTAATGAAGTGATTATGTTTGGTGCAAGAAAAAACCCTCACCGAGGCGGTGAGGGTTTTTAGGATAAAGCCCCTGGCGATGACCTACTCTTGCATAGCAAGCTACACTACCATCGGCGCAGCTGCGTTTCACTTCCGAGTT
>NZ_JAAZQJ010000020.1 GCF_012275375.1 Dyella sp. SG609
AGCCTTGAACTCGTCGGTGAAACGTTTGCTGGTCATAGATCCTCCGATCCTCAATAGACACTATCAGGTGTCTACGGAATCGGGGGCGTACCACAGGGTACGTCGTCGTCGGGGCTAGGGACGGTCGTATGCAATGCTTCCAATGCAGCGACCATGGGGGTTTTCAACTGCATTTCGTCGCAGTTCTACTCAGCGTCTCAGGGTTGGGCGGCCAAGCTTACAGGCTACGCCACGAATCTCTTTGCTCTATTGGCGGCAATTGAGTTTGCGTGGGCGGGAATCACCTACGCTCTTGAGAAGGATTCGCCCAACACGCTCTTAGCGACGTTCGCGAAAAAGCTCATGACCATCGGCTTCTTTTACGTTCTTCTGCTGAAAGGACCCGGCTGGATGCAGGACGTCGTCGCGTCATTTCAGCAGGCGGGAGAGAGCGCTGGAGGGGTGCATGAGGTTAGTCCTACTTCCATTGTTGGTATAGGGATGAACTGTGCATGGGCTATCTATGGCGGTCTCTCTGATCTTGGCATCGCTGACCGAATCGGTCTCGCATTTCCCTGCGGAATTGCGGCGCTAATAACGATGATCGCCTTTGTGATTGTTGCAGGCCAAATGTTCGTTACGCTTGTGGAGTCATACATTGTCACGGGTGCAGGAATTTTGTTTCTGGGGTTTGGAGCCTCGCGGTTTACGTCGGACTTCACAAAGAAGTACATCACTTATGGCGTGAGTGTCGGCGTGAAGCTGTTCGTCATCACGCTCATCGTAGGAGTAGGCCAGCAATTTACGGGCACATGGGCACAAATGCTCAACAACTCGTCTGGCGACATTATCCACACGTCCATGATCGTGGCGGGCGGCGCACTGCTCTACGCAATGGTTGCATGGCAGATACCTAGTTTCGCGCAGTCGTTGATGAGCGGCGCTGCGAGCCTGTCGGCGGGCACCGCGATGGCATCGACGGCGGGCGTGGCCGGCGCGGCAGCGGGCGTGGCTTTGGGCAGCGCGGCTGCGGTAACGGGAGGCGTCACGTCCATTGCCGGTGCGGCTCAGGCGATGAATGCGGGCATAGGCTTAGCCCGGGCAGGTGGCGCATCGGGCGCGCCGGCGATGCTGCAAGGCGTCGGCAAGGCCGTTGGCGGTATGTCTCGGGAGGTCGTGTCATCCAGTGGCCTCAGCAGTGCCATTGGCAACTCGGTGGGCGGCCGGACAGCAGTATCGTTCAACGAGCGCGCAACAGCTTCGAAATCGGCAAGCGTAGTGCCCCCACCGGCTGGCGCAACACCGGGGAGCGGGCGACCTAACCCCGATCCGATTGGCGGAAGCTCTACGGGGGGAGCATCAGACAGCTCGGCTGCCAATAGCACTCCAGGGGTCGAAACCGCAACGCAATCGCCGGCTCAAGGAAGAGGCATCGGTGCTGGTTTAGGTGGTACGCGGCCAACGTACGCTCCGCCTCCCTCTGCGGTCCCAGCGGACATGGAGCGCACGCCAGCCTATGTGCCGCCGCCGGGAGTGCCGTCTACACCAACCCCAAACGGAAAGCCCTATCAGTCACCGTCAGCGGCGGACCTGGTTCGGGCAATGCCGCACGATGGCGGCGGCGGCGGATCGTCTCCAGAGATCCGAATTGGGCATGGAGAGGATTGAGCAATGAAATGCCATATCAAAAGTATGACTAGGCTGGCCTTGTTCATAGCCATCAGCGTCGGCGGAGACGAGATCGCTTTCGCGCAGTGGGCAGTAATCGACGGGACGAACTTGTCTCAGAACATATTGACGGCGGCGCGTTCGCTACAGTCAAACATTAATCAGGCGCAGCAGATCGCCTACCAGCTTCAGATGTACAAAAACATGCTGCAAAACACTGCAGCATTACCGGAGCAGGTGTGGGCCGATGCGAGCGGCACACTTAACCAGCTTGCCAATGTGGCGCAGACCGGGCAATCGCTCTCGTACTCGGCAGCGAGCGTGAATGGTCAGTTCCAATCGACGTTTCCGGGTTACAAGACGTCCACGGACTACGGCGCGTCCTATCGGCAGTGGTCGCAGACCGCTCTTGACTCAATGCGGGGTGCACTCAATGCGGCCGGCGTGCAGAACGCGAATTTCGCCAACGAGGAGCAGACTATCGCCGGATTGCGCGTCGCTGCATCCGGTGCATTGGGCCAGAAGGCGGCGGTCGACGCCGGCAACCAAATCGCGATGGCGCAGGTATCCCAGCTCCAGGAGTTGCGGCAACTTATGATGGCCCAAATGCAGTCGCAGACTGCATATCAGGCACAGCAGGTTCAGTCGCAGGCCGTAAGTGAGGCAAACGAACAGCAAGCTATGAAGTATGTTGACCCTATGCAGGGGGTTTCGCCTTACGTCCCGCCGGTAGGATCGGGACACCAATAGTAGGCTCTTGCCCTGAAATCCAATTGCATCGTCGCCAATAGTCGATGCCCTTGCATCAGGGCAACCCTAGCTGTTCCTTGATGGTTTCGGTGGCAAGTTTCACCCCGATGTCCTTTGCCATGTCGAGCACCCAGTGCCCCGCGTTCCCTAGCGAGGATAGTGCTTTGGAGACTTTAGATGCGTCCCCGTCCTTGGCGGCAAGCTCTGCCGAAGCGAGAGAGCCCATAGCGACGTAGTGCTCTGCATCATGTGCTTTAGCCGCGACGACTTCACGCAGTCTGCTCAGCTCTTCAGACAAAGCTGCAAGGTCTTCGCTCTGAAGTACAACCGTGTTGGATGAGTTATCCGTCGAGCCAACATTCACCCGTGAATTATGCCCTGAGACGTTAATCGTGTACTTATCGCCACTAGACTTGTCGAATACCCCCCGCCTAGCGACGGAGACTTGATAGTGAGAGCCAAAGTGTCCGTTCTTATAGAACTTTGGATCGGTCACAACGAATGCTTCTTCCCGGCCATTGGGAAGGGATCTGCGAATTTCATCACCTTCTCGAACGTCTACGGTCATGTCATCGATGATGAACTGTTTGCCCGAGAAGTAACCCTTAACGCGGGACCGCACCGAGCCGTCTGGGGCCACGACATCAATGTCGTCCGGGGAAATCATGGACCAGGGTTTCACAATCGGGGCACTCCAATAATTTTTGGTGAAAGGTGTTGATTGAAAAGTGGCTGCATGTAGGTGCTGATACCGTCGGCATATGCATGAGCAGCGCTATGAATTTTCTTTTGGGCATGTGGGTCGTGGACCGCCGCTGGTTGCGGGTTACAGCCGTTGTCGTCCGCAATGCCACAAGCTCTAAAACTACTCTTCTTCGGATTCAAGCAAGTCCGGTAAAGATCGCTGGACCAAATCCAAAAGCATGGGGGCTAGGTGGCCCGTGGTCCGTATTAGGCCGCTTGATGTAATGGCGATCTGCCCTCTGGTGCCATGGAACACAATCTCGAAAATTGCCTGTTCCGTTTTGTATTTCATTCCGCGAAGTAACGGAATTTCACGCTCGCGCATTCCTTCTTTGGAAACCAAGTCGACTCGTGCGAG
This sequence comes from Dyella sp. SG609, assembly GCF_012275375.1. Taxonomy (GTDB): domain Bacteria; phylum Pseudomonadota; class Gammaproteobacteria; order Xanthomonadales; family Rhodanobacteraceae; genus Dyella_D; species Dyella_D marensis. The sequence continues at coordinate 3,500 of NZ_JAAZQJ010000020.1, forward strand.
AAGTCCCTCGCTTGGGAGCGCCCCAACGACCTTGAGCCCCACAAGGTTTGCCGGTCCGAAGCCCTTGAAGAACGATGGGTAATGGAGCCTTTCAAATGTGATTGCCTTGCAATAGAACCCATAGCCAAAGACGACCTCCATCGCATTTAGAAGATCGCGGCAACTCCTGCCGGGGTTCTCGACTCTGAGTACGAGGTGCTTCCCTGCGCGGAAAAGCTCAAAGTCTATGTAGTTGACGGACGCGACTTGCTCAAAGGAGGGCTCCCCGTTTTCGTCAAAGCGCGCTATGGCAACTTGGGTCTTCCACCAGAATCGAAATCGCCCTGATGAGCCATCCTCAAGCAAAGAAAAGCCGAACGGAGCGTCGTCGACGAACTCTCTCTCAGCTAAGGCTTGGGTGACCTTTTTGAGGCTTGATGGTAGCCTCACTCGATACCATCGATAGCGCATCATGTCTTAGGCGTCCCATTGGCCGCGTGCTTCGTGCGGATGGTCGTCGCCAGTTCTAAGGCCTTTCGCTCGATGACTCGCGCCATCTCCGCGCCCTCTGCGATGTTCGCCGACCGGCGGTTGCTGGAGAGCTTGCCGTCAATGATTGGATACACACCTCGCACAACGAAGGAGAATCCCGTGCAATCTTTCGGATCTGCAAAGGTTGCTTCCAGGTCGTATTCTTCGCCTTGGCCAAGAATTTTAGATGCACGCCAGCCGGCTTTGACTATGTAGTAACCCTTCTTGTCCAGGCTGCCGAGAATTTCAGATCTTGATACGCCATTGCCGCGAAGAAAAACCCTCTCAACATGGGCATCTTCTTCACTAGAGGCACCGTCTTCGTCCTCGTCGTCGTCCGAAGCGTCGGGTTTGGGCTTGTAGACGTAAACGTCCGTAACGTCCTTGCGGGAGAATCCAGGCAGGTCGCTCATCAAATCCAAGAAAAACTTGGACCGTTCCGCGTAAGACGGAACGTCAAAGAGGGAAACCTCTTTGCGGATCAACTTCGCGCCAATCGATGCCTCCAAGTTCGTAAGCATTTCATCGCGGATGTTATTGATGAACTCATTCTGCGTGTTTCGAATGGTGAAGCCATCGGCACTTTGCGACCACTCGATCACGCCGTCTCGGTGTTGCACCTGCGTGAATTCGGTTCGCTTGTAGTCAATTACCGAATACTGAATCTCCAAGTAAACGGTGCTTTCTGACCGTTTGATGTGAAGGATGCTTCCGTCGCTCTCAATCTGACCCTTGATCTTGTCGATCACCTCGCGAAGCTTCTCATCCTTATCGCTGTCGCTAGGAATGCCAGCGATATCAATAGATGTCGTTCGTTCTCTGCGAGGAGAGATGCCAAGTCGAGCGGCAATGTTTTGGTGGTCGAAATAATCATGGGTCAGTCTCGCAAAGTATCGTGCGAGCACATCGCGAGGAGTCTTCGAGCTAACTACGATGTTTCTTCGCTCGAAAAGCTTGAGCACGGTCGGCATATCAACCTTATGCTGGTTCAATGCGTCGAACACGTTTTTGTCTGTGGCGTAGTAAAGCGAAGGACCGTGCTTCCTTTTCATGTGCGCCAACCTACATCGCCAGGGTTATAGGTGCTGGTTACGCTAGTGATTCGGTCGATATCGATCTTGTCGAGGATTGCGGCCCGGACACTATCGAACCCCCATGCCTTAGCGTATTTAACCTTTGCGGCACCGAAGACTGACTTTAGGTTGCTGTCCGCCGCGGGGTTTGTGACTCGAATTCTTATGCTCTCTTCGGCGTCGAGAAGCTGGTAACGCGAGAGGCAATCGAGGAAGTACTCAAACTCCTCAACGGTGTTGCCCTCCCGGTTGTAGTAGATCAAGCATCCTCGCTCCGATCCCGTACTGGTATGCCTGATGATCGTGAAGGGGCCGGTTAAGCTTTCGACCGTGGCCGGCTGGTGCCAGATTTCGCCTTGGCGACGTACGAGAACAAGATCCGGGTAGTAAAAGGTGTAGTTAGAGCCAAGTTCACCTTCTACCTTCAGCCGGATCATGTCGTTCGCAATGCTGTAGAGCCGCTGCAGGTCATGGGGGCCGAGAAAGTGAAGTATCAAGCCCGAAGACATGTCCAGGTGTTTGAGATCGACTTTGTCTATGGCTTGATAGAACGGTTTGTCGTACCCGTTATCGTGGTTGTAGACGAAGAGCAATCCCCTCACCTCGTAGGGTTCGCTGGAGTCAATTAAGTGCTTTGTTCGCCAATCCTCAGACTCGGAGGCGCATCCCACCGTCATCGACAGTGACTTGAATGCCGTTCGCAGTTTGGTGGACGTGATCGAGTCCGTGCCGTAACTCTTTAGATCGGTATTCAGATACACGCGCCGACCTGAATAAGGATCGGTGTAGTGGAAGACCACGTCAGTCGGGTGTGACTGCTTCTCTTTCTTGCCAACTCCTACGTGGTTCTTATTGACACACGAGAAGTTGGAGTCGTGGAGATTGTTCTTCTGCCAATGGAAGTGCTTAAAGATGTCCTTGGATATCTTTGCTGCGATCTCTGCAGTGTTGTTCGTCTCAGACACGGTCCCCTCGTCCTACATATCGGCTTTGCTAGCCCGTTCCATTGCGTGTTCGGCGGCATTGCTCGTGCCCAGGCCTTCCCTAACCTAGTTTTACTGGGGGGCTTGGAGACAGGGCGATCTAAGCCCGTCTGCAGCCTAGCGGCTGCCGTTCTGAGGTACAACAGAGGTACAGCGCGGAACAATCACGGGTTGCGATAGATTGCTGTAAACTCATGTTTTTAAAGGACTAAGCATTACTATATCTTTCGCTAGATATCTAACGATTACCCTAGCAAACCGGTGATTCGGCCAGACTCATAATCCCTTGGTTCCAGGTTCGAATCCTGGTGGGCCCACCATCAATTATGTGGCTTTGCGGTTCTGCTCTCTAAACCGACCACCTCGCTCAATGCGACGAAACAAAATCCGATGCCGCCTGCGCGGGAGGCACCGCAAAGTCGTTCCTCATGCGCTTCACTTCAGCCACTGGCGGAAGTCCGAAGAGGCGCTTGAATTCCCGGTTGAACTGCGAGGCGCTCGCATACCCCACTGCGTAGCCGGCTGCTTCCGCCGTCATCCCCTGGCGCACCATCAACAGACGGGCTTGATGCAGTCGCGTCGATTTCAGGTACTGCATCGGCGATGTCCGGGTGACCGACCTGAAGTGGCTATGGAACGCGGGAACGCTCATCTCGGCCTCGCGGGCCAGCTGCGCCAAATTAATCGGCTGCGCATAGGCGGCATGAATATAGCGAAGAGCCTTGCCGATCTTGCCGAATTGCCCCTGCATTCCCAATGCTGAGCGCAACGCGGCACCCTGCGCGCCGGTGAGCACGCGGAAATAGATTTCACGCAAGAGACCCGGCCCGAGAACCACTGCATCCAAAGGCTGGCCCATGGCCTCAAGGAATCGCAGGACGGATGCACTCAGCGCAGGATCCATGGGGCTGGACATCATGCTTTGCGGCGCATTCCTGGCCGTAAGCGATGGATGCTGCGCAATCTCGATCATCAGATCGGCGGCCATCTGGAAGTCCAGATGCATATAGATCGCCAGCAGCGGGCGCCCGGGGGTGCCGTCGGATTCCATGGTGAACGGGACAGGCACGGCAACCGCCAGGTAATGCTGCTCGTCGTAAACAAAGACCTGGTTGCCAAAGTACCCGCGCTTGCATCCTTGGCACACGATCACGATGCCGGGGTCGTACAGGACTGGCGTACGACTCAGGGGCCGATCCGAGCGCAGAACGCGCACGCCAGGCAATGCCGTGAGGTTATACCCCTCCTGCGGCGCCAATCGCCGGGCAAGGTCGGCGATACGCCGGCCTTCATCTGCCGGAGCGAGATCTTTCAGCGCGACACGACGGATCATAGGAATAGGCAATAGATTGAGATTTTTCGGCGTAAAAGATGCCCCTATCGGCAGCTATTGTGCAAGCCACATTCGCCATCCATAGGAGCAGCCGCCATGTCGTCAAGCAAGACTTTGCTGATTACCGGGGTCAGCAGTGGCTTCGGCAGAGCTCTTGCCGTTGATGCCCTGGGCACCGGGCATCGCGTCATTGGAACCGTTCGAAGCGAGCAGGCACGCCGCGAGTTCGAGGCGCTCGCGGCCGAAAATGCCACGGCACGCATTCTCGATGTCACCGACTTCGATGCCATCGATGCGGTCGTTGCCGACATCGAGCGAACCGTGGGGCCGGTGGACGTGCTGGTCAATAACGCGGGATACGGCCACGAGGGCATTTTTGAGGAATCGCCATTGGCGGACATGCGGCGGCAGTTCGATGTGAACGTCTTTGGCGCCGTGGCCATGATGAAGGCCGTATTGCCTTACATGCGCGACCGCCGTAACGGACACATCCTCAATATCACTTCGATGGGCGGACATATCACGCTGCCGGGCATCTCCTACTACTGCGGCAGCAAGTTCGCCCTGGAAGGGATCTCCGAATCCGTCGGCAAAGAAGTGAAGCCGTTCGGCATTACGGTAACGGCCGTGGCCCCCGGATCGTTCCGCACGGACTGGGCGGGACGCTCGATGATCCGTACGCCGCGCTCCATTGCCGACTATGACGGGATGTTTGACCCCATCCGCGAGGCCCGTCACCAAAAGAGCGGAAAACAGCTTGGGGATCCCTCGAAAGCAGCGCGGGCCATGCTGCAGATCATCGCCAGCGATTCGCCTCCGGCTCACCTGCTGCTTGGAAGCGATGCGATCGATCTGGTACGACAAAAATGGGCATCGCTTGCCGAAGAAATCAATCAGTGGGAAACCGTTACCCGCTCGACGGATGGCTGATGCGGCACGCCGAATGGCCATGCCGCGCAGTCAAACCCCGCCCACAAATGGTCACTCAACGAACAAACCCGTGCTCCATCATCCAGCTCCGGAACATGCCGGGCCACTTTTCCTCATCCGGAATGCCGTTTGCCAGGCCAGCGCCATGGACGCCTTGGGGAAACAGGTGGACCTCGGCAGGCGTCCCTGCATCGCGCAAAGCCTGCGCAAACATCACGCTGTTCTCGGCGCTGATCTGCTTGTCATCCAAGCTCTCGAAGAGGAACACCGGCGATAGCCCGGGCGGGATGTTTAGCTGGGCGGAGAGATATTGCTCCAGCCGAGCCTTCTCACGCCCTTGGTATCCTTCCAGCAGATGATGAAGCGAGTTGGGCGACGCAAACTGATCCGGCAACATCGAAATGACCGGATAACCCAACCCCAGAAAGCTGGGGCGGGCATCGACAGAGTCGATGCCGTCTCGAACGGGTAAGCCGAAGTTTGATGCAGCGTGCACAGCGATCGTAGCGGCGAGATGCCCGCCCGCGGAGAAACCGAACAGGCCGATCTTCGACGGGTCAATGCCGAATTGAGATGAGCGGTATCGCACGAGCCTCAACGCTCTCTGCGCATCCCACATGGGCACCGGGTAGCGGTAAGTGCCATCTCGCTGAACCAATCGATAGTAGAGAACGAAGGCGGTCACTCCCAACTCACGGGAAAAATACTCCGCGACGGGCTCCTGTTCCTTGCGATCACTTAGACGATCGTAGCCCCCGCCTGGAATAACGATGATGGCGGCGTGCGCGGAGTTCCCCGTGGTTCGCCCTGGAAAGATTCTGAGGAAGGGAATATCCCGGCACGGGTCATCGCCCGCGGCGCCGGGGGCGGCTCCATCCCACAGCCTTATATCGTTGGAGTCATGCGGATCGTAGCAATTTTCTTCGGGCCGGCTTTTGGCATCGCCCGCTTCGTGATGATGAGTTCTTGCTCGCGCGGCATGTGGCCAGCTCGCTACGCAAGCGATCCCAAGAAAGAGAAAGGCCGTGGCGATGGCTTGGCGTATACGTAAGGATCTGGCGTTCACGAGTTCTTTAGGTCGGCCGGACGCGGCAAATATTTTCGTGTATCAGAGGGCATGATGCGATACGCCATGCTCCGGGCGCAAAGAGAGCCGCTGCGGGGCAATTCCTCATTAAGACCCGCGTCCTTACCCGCGGACTGGGTCAGCGGCTGCTGCGCGACATCCAGAGAGGTATCGAGGCGAAGCGGTTTCGCGGCGACGATCCACTGATGAGCTTCGTGGTCGCCGGCGGCATCGTGCTCGCGTCCATATCGGTCTGGCTGCACCTGGCGCCATCGAACGAATGGCCCGCCACGCCCCTCCCGCTCCCTCCCTTCAACACGGATCATTTGCCGGAAAGGGCAGCGGCCGAGCTGCTGCTTGCACTTGGGCTTTCGAGGCAGGAAGCGGAGGAGATCGCCGGCCGCCCGCTTCCTCCCATGGATGACGCCTCTTTGACGGCGAGCACCGCGCCATAACCTGAGAGACGCGCGCGGGGCCGCGGCGCCTGCGCCCTGGCACGTGCCATGCGTGCCAGCGAGCGGCTAAGCTCATGGCGGCAACGCGAAGCCTCGCGTTCGCAGCAGCAAGAAGCGTTTTGTTTCCATGCCACCAAGGGAGGGGATATGCGCAGATACGTCTTGATGCTTCTGGTATTCGTCTTCGGCGCCACCACCGGTTGCGCCGCCGTCAACCCCGAGCAGCAACGCGCCTCCGACCAGGCCAGATGCGCCGGCTACGGCTATCAGCCCGGAACGGATCAATTTGCCAACTGCATGATGAAGGTCGACATGCGGCGCCAGGACCAGGCCGACGCGCAGGCGCAGAACGATGCGGACATGAAGGCGCGCAGCATCCGGCGCAACGGCGATACGCGGTTCCCGGTGTGCAGCGCATCCATGATGGACGCGAACCTGGATACGACGAACAACGCCTGGTATGGGCCCAATTGCCGGGAGAAATAGGCTGCGCTTCGGCAACGGGCGGCCCCGTCAAGGGTGGCTGCAGATCGAAGGGAAGTTCTACCCATCAAACGCAAAAGCCAGGAGATTGGACGATGGCCATAGAGAACGCCGGGAAGGCGCCGCGCTCGGCGCCCGCCGTCTTTGCAAGCCTTGCCATGGCCTGTTTCGTCTACGCCGCCGTGGCTCTTTTGACACTGCACTTCCTGCGGCCCGATTACGCCCCGGCCAGCAACTTCATCAGCAACTACGCCGTGGGCCGGTATGGCTGGGTCATGACCAGCTGGTTCCTGGCGATGAGCTGCGGCTTGCTGATGCTTGCAGCGGCGCTCTATACCGATGGCCTGCGCTCCGTTATCGCCTTGCTGGCGATATTTCTGCTGGTCGTCGCGGCGATCGGGCTGGTCGTCTCGGCCATATATCCCACGGATGCACCCGGCGCGCCATCCACGCCAACGGGCGCCATCCACGACATGAGCTTCCTGGTGAATGTCGGAAGCCTACTCATCGCAACCATCCTGCTCTCCGTGAGTTTCGGCATGCATCCGGCGTGGCGCTCCTATCGGCGAACCGCCTGGATCCTGACTTCCCTGATATTGGCCGGATTCGTCATCCAGTTCCTCACCTTGCACAAGGGGATGCCGTATGGCCTGGCGAACCGGTTTTTTGTCGTAGTGCTGCTGGCGTGGCTGTTCGCCTTGTCTTTTCGATTGCGGGCGGCGCCGCGCCAGCAGGCTGGCGGGAAACTCGCGGCCGATCGGTAGCGGGCCACCAGTGAACCCGATCAGCGTTGAACTCCCAACGGCCTTCGGCCGCGGGTTCCAAGCCGGCCGGCCACGAGCTCGACCAGCGCCTCGCGCACCCAGCGCTGGCCCTGATGACCCTGGTTGCGCTCGTGCCATACCATGCCCACGTCGAAGCCCGGCACGGGAAAGGGGCATTCGACGATCTTGAGCTCGCCGGCGCGATCGCGTACCAGTTGCTGCGGCACCAGCGCCACGAAATCGGACTGCGCCACGATCTGCGGAAGAAACAGAAACGACGCCGCCGACAGCACCACGCGGCGCTCGTAGCCAAGCGCCGCCAGCGCATGGTCCACCGGCGTGACGAAGCCGCCGCCGCGCAGCGATACGACGACGTGCTCCAGCTGGGCGAATTTCTCGACGGTGAGGTTTCTGCGCAGCCGTGGATGCCCTCGCCTTCCGATCAATACGTAGCGCTCGTCGAACAGATGCCGCGCTCGCAGGCCGGGCGCCGCGGCGCCCGGCGTCGTCAGCGCCAGGTCGACCTCGCCTCGCGCCAGCTGCGTTTCCAGCTGCAGTATGTCCAGACTCCGCAACGCCACGCGCACACCGGGCGCGCGGTCGCGCAGCGCCAGGATCAGCGGCTGCGCCAGCGCAACCTGAAGATAATCGGTGCAGGCGATGTTCACCGTCAGCCGTGCCCGCGCGGGATCGAAGTTGCCGTGCTGCGCAACGGCAGCGCGTACCTGATCCAGAGCCTGGCGCAGTGGCTCCAGCAGGTCCAGCGCCTTGGCCGTAGGCGTCATGCCTCTTTGGGCCGGAACCAGCAGCGGATCGTCGAACATGTCGCGCAGGCGGCCGAGCTGCGCGCTCACCGCCGGCTGGCTCAGATGCAGGCGGCTCGCCGCCCTGGTCACGTTCTGCTCCACCAGCAGGGCTTCCAGCGTGACCAGCAGATTGAGATCCAGGCGCTTGGTATTCATGGCATGGATACTAGGCCAACAAAGATGCAATTTCACAAATGGCTATCCAGATCCGAGAGTAGACGCTCATTCGCACCATGAGTGCCCCGCTTACTCCAGGAGAACGCCATGTCCCTCGCCTCGCAGAAACCTCTTATCACTGTCGCCGGTGCGGCCAGCAAACAGGGGCGCAGCGTTGCCGCGGCCTTGCTGGCGAGCGGCCGCTACCGCGTACGCGCACTGGCCCGGCGCACCGACAGCCCGCTGATGCGCCAACTGGCCGAGCGCGGCGCGGAAGTCGTCGTGGCGCCATTGGAGCCTGGCCGGCAGGCGGAGCTGACCGCCGCCATGCGCGGCTCCCACGGCGCCTTTCTGATGACTCCGCCGACCATGCCAGTACCGCCGCCGGGCCAGCCCGAGCTGGCGCTGGGGCGGGAGTTGGCCGATGCGGCCAACGCCGCAGGCGTCGGGCACGTCGTGTGGAGCGGCCTGGAAAACGTCCATGCGCGAACCAGGGGCGCCAAATGGGCGCCGCACTTCACCGAGAAGGCACAGGTGGAAGAGCACATCCGCTCGCTGCCGCTGCGCAGCTCTTTCATCTACCTGGCGTTCTTCTACAGCAATTTCCTGGAGTACTACGTCCCCGCGCGCCAGGCCGATGGCAGCCTGAGCTTCGCCATCTATCTGCCACCCGACGTGCCCATGCCGTTCGTCGATCCGCTTACCGCGACCGGGCCCGCCGTACTGGAGATATTCGATCATCCGGAGAAGTACGCGGGCGAAGTCCTGCCGGTGATCGGCGAGATCCTGACGGCACGACAGATTGTGGACGCCTTCGTTCGCGTCTCCGGGCAGGCGGCGCATTACGCCTCCGCCTATACCCGGGATGAGCTGCTGCGGCACTTCCCTGCGTTCGGCAGCAACCCTTGGCTCGTGGACGAAACGGTAGGCATGGTGGAGTACGCCGTCGAGTATGGCTACTACGCTCCTGGACGCGATCTTGCCTGGAGCCGACGCATCGACCCGCGCGCACTGACCTGGCAGCAGTTCCTGCAGCAAAGCGGCTGGCAGGGCGAGGCCAGGGACTATGGCGCTGCCGCATAGCAAATGCGGACCGTCATCGGGCTTAGATGCTTGCGGGAGCCATTCCGCATGACCGTCGAATGGCATCGAACAGCACCCGCCATTCGACGGTCGATTTATGCGAGGGCGCCGAAGCGAAGCGCCGCCGCGCGTGCCCGTACGGCATTCAACCAGGCGATCCTCAGGAGCGGTGCGAGCCGGCGGTCCTTGCGGATTGCCGGGCCGCCCGGTCAACCAGCTCATCGATGTAGTCCTGCAACGTCACCGTGCCACGCTCAGGCGACGCTGGACGTTCGAAATCCCCATCCAGGCTGACCGCGGTCATCCGCGCATACGACGCGGCAGCGGCCTTCGAGAATCCAAGCTGGCGATACGTGGCTTCCCACTGGTCGCGCGGAATGACTTTCACCGCCACCGGCTTGCCGATCGCCGCGGCAAAGGCAGCCGCGACGTCGTTGGGCGAGTAGCGCTCCGGTCCTTCGACATAGTGGATGCCGGATTCGCCCCGCGGTGCAGTAAGCAGCCGGGCCGCGGCCCTGCCCAAGTCTTCCGGCGCGACCATCGGCATGGCCAGGTCGGCGGGATACATCGATGCGAGATGGCCTTCGTTGATGGCCATTTCCAAAGACGCATCCCAATTGCTCATGTAATACGCGGCGCGGATCACGGCGACCGGCACAGGCTGGCGGCGCAGGGCCTGCTCGAAATCGTGGAGCACGCTCAAGTCTCCGAGGCGCTCACCGGGCTGTGCGCCCATGGTCGACTCGGCCACCACCTGCTCCAATCCGGAACCGTCCAATGCATCCAGAATGGCGGCGGCGCTGCGTTTCTCCTGCGCATCCGTATCGGTCGACGGATCGGCCGGTGGATTAAGCAGGAATGCACGCTTGCCTGTTCGAAATACGTCGCGCAGTGCCTCGGTATCGAAGACGTCCGCCACCTCAAACCTGGCGCCGCGCCGTTCCCATTCGTATCGTTGGCTACCCGTGTGCGAGACGACCGTAACCGGCTCGCCCATCTCGAGCAGCCGCTTCGCCGCCGCCGACCCGACGTGCCCCGTACCACCGAGAATGATATGCATACGAGCTGCTCCGTTCTGCGGCGGAACACGTTAGCGCTGCCGTCGTGGCCTCTCTGTCAAAAGCAGCCCATGTCATAGCGTGGTCGGCGTGCCTGGCTAAGAGGCTCTAGCACGCATGCTTTTCAAAGCCAGGATCAGACCAGAACACCCCGGCCTGCTCGAGGCCGGGGTGTTTTAGCAATTACATCGGGTGCGTGCCGGCAGGCGTGCCGTCGGACCAGGTGGCGACCCCGACCAGCAATACCGACAGCGGCGGCAGTTCGGCGGCCTGGGCCTGATGGTCCGGCGCGAAGAACCAATAGTTGCCGCCGAAGATGGGCGAGCCATCGGCATTGGCTCCCCAGCTGGCGCCGTCCTTGAATGGCACGTAGAACATGACGTGCGCCATATCGTGTTCGCCGTCCTCCGACAAATAGGAGGATTTGGACATCATGTAGCACATGGCGCCCGGCTCCAGCGGCGCGATTTCCTTGCTGCGCACGGCGGCCTTGATGCGCTTGGCGATATCGGCGTCGCTACGGCCGGCAAGAGTCATCGCCGTACGAAGCTTGGCGATCGGGGTGACGGTGCGCGCGGCCTGCGGGTTGTCGCAGCCGGCGGCGCGGATTTTCGGATTCCATCGCTCAGGCCAGTCCGGCGCGCCGCTGAATCCCCGCGCCACCCAGCAGACGAAGCCGTTGCTGCCCTTTACGGCGGTTTCATAGCCGGTGCGAGTGAGCACCAGAACGGTCGCATCCTTGGAAATGGAAGCGGGCGCGGCGCTTCTGGCCAGGGCGATTTCCTGGGCGCGGTCCATCAGATAGGCATCGACGGAGGCCATGCGGGGATAGGTTTCAGCCGCTTGCACCACGGCGCCGGTCACGCCCAGCATGGCCAGCACGGCGCACGCCATCCGTTGGGCGGCGAGCCTGCCGGCGCACTTCATTGCCATCGTTTTCCGCATCGTCGTACGCATGGTCGTGTCCTCTCGGTTGGGCCGTTTATGCGGTCGGGTTCATGGTCGCGGCGGTCGTTCCCCCGGGCCGCTTATCCAGGCGACGAACGGGAGCTTCCAAAATCGACATGGGCTGCGGCAATGTTGCGATATCGGGGACGGGGGTGGTCAAAGCCGGCCCGGCACATCCCTCTCCCTATCTCCCATTGCCTGATCATTCGGAGCCTTGCGAGTGGATAGCGTTCGCGCAAATCGAAGGCGGCTTCCCCGGGTGCCCTTGATCGCCCTCGGTACGGCCTGCGTGCTGGCCGCCCCTCATCTGGGCGTGCCGATGTTGCTTTATCCGGCGCTTGGCTTGGGACTTTGCACGGCCATGCTGCGCTACCGGCAGCTCCGCTGGGCCGACGTCGGCTTCGGTTGGCGGGGTTTCGGCGTCATTCCGCTGATCGTCGGCGGAGCGCTCGGGGTAGCTTACGCCGTCGTCAACTACAGCGTGATCGGCCCGGCGCTTGCCCTTGCGCTGGGCGAGCTGCCTGACCTGTCCGACTTCGCGTTCGTACGCGACCATCTTTCCGGCTACGTGATCGCCCTCGCCCTGGCGTGGCTGATCGGCGGCTTCTACGAGGAACTGGTATTCCGCGGCTTCCTGTACGACGCGCTGTTGCGTCACCTGCCGGGCTCACGCTGGCGCACCTTGCTGGCTTTCGCCCTGACCGCACTCGTATTCGCCGCTTACCACTGGCAGCTCGGCCGCTTCGGCGTCGCCAATGCCCTGGTGTTCGCCCTGTTCGCGGGCGCCATGCGTTGCCGCTGGCCGGCCAATCTTTGGTACGCGATCAGCTTTCATGCCTGGGCCGATATGAGCGCGTTCACCTTGATGCATTTCCATTACCTGTAGCGGACAGAGGTGGCGAATTCAGTCACTATGGGTTGCGAAGGCTCTCACCTGCCGTCTTATATGAAACAGGGCACCGAAAACCTCAGCAACGACTGGATCCGGATCTCCCGCGATCCCGACACGGGGATCGAGACCGTGCACGCGCATTTCCGGGGCCACGCTTACGATCCTCACGATCATGACGAAGTGCTCGTCGGGGTGACGCAGCAAGGTGTTCAGCAGTTCCGGTGTCATCGAACCACCCATCGCAGTACCGAGGGGCGAGTGATGCTGATCGAGCCCGGCGCGGTTCACGATGGCTACGCTCCGCAGGACATCGGCTTTACCTACGCCATGCTTTATCTGCCGCAGCGATGGCTGTCGTCGATGGCCGGCCGGCTCGATGCACCGGACGCATCCGGTATCGGCTCTGCCTTTCGAAGCACGGTGGCCACCGACGATCGTCTGCGCGACACCATCCACAACGCCTTCCTCGCGCTTCATTTCAAGGAAGCCAGGCTGGCGCGCGACCAATGCCTGGACGCGCTGGTACGACGCCTCAGCGCGCACACCGGCGCGATCGCCGCACCGGCCCAGGGCTCACCGGAACAGATGCTCCGCGCCCGCGATTTTCTCCATGAGCACATGTCCCGTGACATCGGCCTGGACGAGCTGGCTCATCAATCCGGGATCGACCGCTTCCGTCTGACCCGGCAATTCAAGCGCAGCTTCGGCCTTTCGCCGCACGCCTACCTGGTGCGCCTGCGATTGCGGGCGGCCAGGGCCTTGCTCGCCGGCGGCGCGGCGCCGGGCCAGGTCGCACTGGACGTGGGCTTTTCCGACCAGAGCCATATGGGGCGTTGGTTCCAGCGGGCCTATCGCCTTTCGCCCGCCGCCTACCAGGGCCAATGCACAAACGTTCTAGACCGCTCCGCCGCCCCCTGAAGAGAATGTCTGCTTTCAATCTTTGAAAGGAGAGCGGCATGTTCGATACGAAGGTCGCCCTTATCGTCCGCGACGATCTGCCCGGCTGGCAGCGTCTCAACGTGACGGCCTTCCTGGCGACCGGCATCGCCGCCGCCGCGCCCGATGCCTTGGGCCTTCCCTATGTCGATGCCGCCGGCCATCGCTACGGGAACATGCTCGGCCAGCCCATCCTGATTTTCCAGGCCGGCCTGGCCGGCCTCCAGGCCGCTCAGAGAATGGCGCTGCAGGGACAACTGACGATCGTCCCCTATGTCTTCTCCATGTTCTCCACCGGACATGACGAGGCGAACCGGAACGCTTTCCTCGCCGAAGATCCCGGCAATATGGATCTGGTGGGCCTGGGGCTGCGTGGCCCGAAGAAAGCTGTCGACAAAGCGATCAAGGGGCTGGCCCTTCATCCTTGAGATGGGGTGATCGGGGACGGGAGTAGTTAAAGGCAATTAACTGCGCTCGTCCCTATATCGGGTTCCGTTTCTACTCGACAGGCATGGGGTTCTCATAGACGCCATGCGTCACCAATAATGGCGATCAAGGAACGGGGGAAAGGATCCTCATGTACGTAAATCTAGTCTCCTTTGCAACCGCGATAGCGGACGACGCGGTGGAGGAATCGGTCAGCGATCTCATCGGGGATTTGCTGGCGGCCTGGCGCATGAATGGGCAAATCTATGGAAGCGAATGGCCAATCCACGCCCATGGGGAGGCCTTTTCAACGACGGTACTCTGCCCCGAAGAACAATCACTGGATGATCGCTTCAACAACAAGTATGTAAATAAAGCCATAGCACGCTGCGAAATGAAGGGGTTGCTCTTGGCAACCGAGGTGCTTGGCAAGCACATCGAATCCCTATCGCCGTGTTCGTGCTCCAGCCCCAGCGCTTATGTGCTCTTCACTACATACGTCACTTTGGTATCACCGATACGATGCATCGACTGCTTCGGCCCGATCGCGCTATATCGCATGAAAGCCACATCGAGCGATGAATATTCTGACGTCATATCGTGGCAATCCAATTATCAAAGCTGCGACACCCTTCAGATGAACTGCGCCGTGCTCGAGCGTGCTGCAACGCGAGAGCTATCAAACATCGAGAGCAATCTGAGTAAAAGCGGTCTGGAATGCTGCAAAACTCTCGCGAATTCAAGCGGACGACCTTACTACTACTACCTGTACCGTTACTACGGCCGAAGCCTTCGCACTGAACTTGAACGACGCTGCCCAGGCTGCGGAAACGAGTGGCGACTGACGCCTCGACTCCACGATCTATTCGACTTCAAATGCGATCACTGCCACTTGCTGTCCAACATAGCGCTCGATCGCAGATGGTTAATGGCTTCCCGCTCTGAGCCCACCACAAGCTAGCCAAAAAGGCGCGGGCTCCAGCCTCAGCGCGCAAGGAAAAGATACTCATGGCAGAGACGCTCTATTGCTGGAGATGCAAGCGGAACGTACCCATGCTCGACGAGCACGAATGGCCGGAGGTCGCCTCCCTCCTTTCGATCATGATGTCGAGGATCCAGGAATTCCGGCGAAATGCCGGGGCATCGCTGGCCGAGGCACTCAGCCAGGGATTCGGTGACGAGGCGCTGTCTCGCTACCAGCAGTTGACTGGCGCCATGGAATCGAATCCCGATGTCCTTTGGCACCACAGAGCCAGCCTGTTCGGTCCGCCATGTGGAGCGTGTGGAAAGCCGCTACGTACGCCCAGGGCGAGTTACTGTGCTGAATGCGGGCTTGTACGAGCCAAGCAAGCGGGCGATTGAGGCTTCAAATGGTGGTTTTTATCAACGACCGGCCAAAAACCGGTACAAGAAAGCTGACCAAGGAAGGACGAAACCTTATATGGCGATTTCCGAAGAACTGACCGTGCTCTACCGCCCCATCGGCCCCAAGGAATGGGAACTCCTGCGCGAAGCCGACTTCAAACGCTGGCCCCCGCGCCTCCCCGACCAGCCCATCTTCTACCCGGTCACCAACGAACAATACGCCACCGAAATTGCCAGCACTTGGAACATACGCGACAGCGGCTACGGCGCCGTCACCCGCTTCCAGGTCCGCACGTCCTTCATGAGCAAATACCCAGTGCAGCGCGTAGGCGGATCTCACCACACCGAATGGTGGGTCCCGGCAGAAGATCTGCAAGCACTGAACGACAACATCGTCGGCCTCATCGAAGTGATCCGCGAGTTCAACCCAGCCTGATGAATTCACCCCCGCTTCGTATCTGGCCAAGGCGGGCGTAGACTCCCCGGACGCCGCGACACGCCACACCAGGGAACACCATGAGCGAACAGGCCGCATTGCCGCCGCACGCTATTTCTATCCGGGGCATCAGCAAGACGTACAAGAACGGTTTCCAGGCGCTGAAGTCAGTGGACCTGGACATCAAGCGGGGCGAGATCTTTGCGTTGCTCGGCCCCAATGGCGCCGGCAAGACCACGCTGATCAGCATTATCTGCGGCATCGTCAAGCCCAGTTCCGGCACCGTGCATGCCGATGGTGCCGACGTGCTGCGCGATTACCGCGTTACGCGGTCGAAGATCGGCCTGGTGCCGCAGGAGCTGTCGACGGACGCCTTCGAAACGGTGTGGGCTGCGGTCAGATTCAGCCGAGGCTTGTTCGGCCGCGCCCGCGACGACCAGCACATCGAAAAGGTATTGCGCGACCTTTCGCTGTGGGAAAAGAAAGACGCGAAGATCATGACGCTCTCCGGCGGCATGAAGCGCCGCGTCCTGATCGCCAAGGCGCTGGCGCACGAGCCGAGCATCCTGTTCCTGGACGAGCCCACCGCCGGCGTGGACGTGGAGCTACGCCACGACATGTGGCAGATGGTGCGCGCGCTCCGCGCCACCGGCGTCACGGTCATCCTGACCACGCATTACATCGAGGAGGCCGAGGAAATGGCCGACCGGGTGGGCGTGATCACCCGCGGCGAACTGATCCTGGTCGAAGACAAGCATGCGCTGATGCGCAAGCTGGGCAAGAAGCAGCTGTCCATCAGCCTCAAGGCGCCCATCCAGGCGCTGCCCGAAGGGCTGGACGACTACGCGCTGGAGCTCGCCGACGACGGCGCCACGCTGACCTACACCTTCGACGCCCAGAGCGACGACACCGGCATTGCGGTACTGCTGCGCAAGCTGGGCGATCGCGGGGTGGACTTCAAGGACCTGCATACGATGGAAAGCTCGCTCGAAGATATTTTCGTCAGCCTGGTGCGGGGGACGCGATGAACATTCCAGCCATTCGCGCCATCTACCGCTTCGAGATGGCCCGCACCTTCCGCACGCTGACCCAGAGCATCGTGTCGCCGGTGCTGTCGACGTCGCTGTATTTCATCGTGTTCGGCACCGCCATCGGTTCGCGCATGGGCGAGATCGGCGGGACCAGCTACGGCGCCTTCATCATTCCCGGGCTGATCATGCTTTCGCTGCTCAACGAAAGCATTTCCAATGCCTCTTTCGGCATTTACCTGCCCAAGTGGTCGGGCACGATTTACGAGCTGCTCTCCGCGCCCGTTTCGCCGCTGGAGGCAGTGCTGGGCTATGTCGGGGCGGCGTCCACCAAATCGGTGATGCTGGGCTTGTTGATCCTGATTACCGCGCGTTTCTTCGTGCCCTACAGCATCATGCACCCGCTGTGGATGATGGTCTTCCTGCTGCTCACCGCCATCACCTTCAGCTCCTTCGGTTTCATCATCGGCCTGTGGGCCGATGACTTCCAGAAACTGCAGGTGATCCCGCTGATGGTGGTCACCCCGCTCACCTTTCTCGGCGGCGCGTTCTATTCGATCGGCATGCTGCCGCCGTTCTGGCAGAAGGTGGCGCTGTTCAATCCCGTGGTGTACCTGATCAGCGGTTTTCGCTGGAGCTTCTACGGGCAGTCCGACGTCAATGTCGTATTGAGCGCGAGCATGACGCTGGCCTTTCTGCTGGTCTGCATCGTGGCCATCGCCTGGATCTTCCGTACCGGCTACAAGCTGCGTTCGTAGGAACGCAGCAGCTCGGCACAGCCGTTACCTGGCTGACTCTTGCAGTGCCTTGGCCGCGTCGCGGCTGTAGTCCTCGCGAATGGCCCTGCAATAGGGCCCATTCATCACAAAGCGGCGGCACACGGCGGGGCGCGTTTCGTAGATGCCGCAATTCATCTGCACGCTGTTCATGGCCACGCACCAGCCGTCCTCGCCGCGCTTCATCACGCGATACCCTTTGGGCGAATACGTGGTGAGGTGATCGGGAATCGATTCTTCCGGTTGCAGAACCACCATGAGGCGGCAGCAGACAGCTTCGCAGGAAGAACAGCGTGCGGCGGCGGGACGTTCGGCAGAGGTCATGCGCTAGGGGTTTCCAGGGATGGGGGATAAGGCAGGAGATGGCCGTCGTACGACGGTTCGCCGGGGGCCGCGGCCATCCGGCACGCGCGGGATACGAGTGGACTCACGAGGACGACGGCAGCTCCGCCGCGTGCGTAGTGAGGGTGCGCTTGGCACAAGGCTTAATTTTGCAAGCATACGCGTCCGCGGCGGGCCAAGTGTTAGTTTCCCCGCGTGCCGACGGCAATTTAGGCAATCATCGAAATTTTACTTGACTCTAATTTAGATGATTAACTAAATAGCGGCCATGAACGCCGTCTTCAAAGCCCTGGCCGATCCCACCCGCCGCAAAGTGCTGGAGCTGCTGCGCCAGCGCTCCATGAGCGCAGGCGAGCTTTCGGACTGTTTTCCCGTATCGCGGCCCACCATGTCGGCGCACTTCGCGGTACTGCGCGAAGCCGATCTGATCGAGGCGCACAAGATCGGCACCAGCATCATTTACCAGCTGAAGCTGTCGGTGCTGGAAGACGCACTGCTGAGCTTTACCCAGCTGTTCGGCATCGGCGCCGGCACACGCGCGACCGCGGAATCCGCCGGCAAGGCCAAGCTCAAAGCATCCCGTAAAGGAGCCTCCAGATGAGCGCGAGAAAAGAAATCCTTTTCGGCCTCAAGCTCGCGGCCGCCATGATCGCCGGCGCCCTGCTGCTCACCGTAGCCCACAAACAAGGATGGGTGGGCGCAGAGCTGGTTACGCGCGGAAACAACATCATCATCGGCCTCGCCCTCGCGGTCTTCTGCAACGCCTTGCCGAAGAGGATGCAAGGCTCGCCCCGCTCCGTTCAGCACGCCACGCTGGCACAGGCCATAGGTCGCGTCGGCGGCTGGGCCATGACGCTGGCCTTCCTGGTGTGGACCGCATTGTGGGCATTCGCGCCGCAGGAACTTGCACGCACCGGCTCGATGGTTGCGGTCGGCGCGGGCGTAGCGGTCATGCTTGGCTACGCCGCGTGGAAGTGCGTCATCCACGATGCGCGGAGAAGTAGCTGAGGTCTTCAGCCCAGTGGCACGCACCAAGGGAGTTCTTGGTGACGCCCAAATCCTATGAGATCACGCCGTGCGCAGAACCATAGTTTGGCCAGTACGGCCAAACTATGGGATTACGGCAGCAAAGCTCGGCCAACGGATGCTTTGCCCTCGCGGCAAGATCAGCCCGGCAGACTGACCACCGACACGAAGCCCCCAAAGATCATCCGCTTGCCGTCGAAAGGACAGTCAGCGGCGGCTTCCATGCGCGGGTCCTGCATGAATTTCGCCATGCCGGCGTCGCGGGTGGCCTTGTCGGGCCATTCCACCCAGGAGAACACCACGGACTCATCCTGCGTGGCCTGCACGGCGCGGCGGAAGTCGGTGACCTTGCCGTCGGGCACGTCGTCGCCCCAGCACTCCACCACTCGAATAGCGCCGAATTCCACGAAAATGGCGTCGAAAGTACGGGCGTGCGCAATGAACTTTTCACGGTTGGCGTTGGGTACGGCGATCACGAAACCATCGATGTAGGACATGGCAGTTTCCTCAGCGGAAGGGGCGGCCGATATGGTCGCCTTCATGGATGCGACGAATGGGCGGGCGCGGGATCGACACGGGGCGGCCCTTCCAGGCCACGCCAGGCGCCCAACCTTGCCAAAAGTGGCGCAGCCCCAGCAAGCTTCCGGAAATCCGGGACCTGGGCTATTGGCCCAGGTCGGCAGCCGAGCCCCGGAGTGCAGAAGCCAGACATTCGCCACAACCGTCGCCCTGTGGCGCTCGAATTACAGTTCAGATTCGGCTCGATATCACTCATCAAGGAAGAGGAACACCTATGCCCAGCAGCACGCAGGACCTGGAGCGGTTCGTACGCAGTTCGCTGATACGTGGTTGCAGCCGGCAAAGCATCGAAACCGCGCTCACAGACGCAGGCTGGACGCCGGAACAGGTGCGCGGCGCACTCTCGGCATTCGCGGACGTGGACTTCGCCGTACCGGTTCCCAAGCCGCGGCCATACCTTTCGGCACGCGATACCTTTATCTATCTGGTGCTGTTCACCACGCTCTACCTGAGCGCCTATCACTTCGGCAGCCTGCTGTTCCAGCTGATCAACCGCGCCTTCCCCGATATGGCCATGCCATACAACAACGGGATATCGCAAAGCATGCGCTGGTCCGTTGCCTCGATCATCATCGCCTTCCCGGTTTTCCTGTGGATTTCCGGCAGGATCCGCGGCGAGGTCGCGCGGCAGCCTATCAAGCGGCAATCCGCGGCACGCCGCTGGCTTACCTATTTGACGCTCTTCGTCGCCGCGGTCGTGCTCATCTGCGACCTGATCACCCTGGTGGACGGCGTGCTCGGCGGCGAGATCACCGTGCGCTTCGTGCTCAAGGTGCTGGTTGCCGCGGCAATAGCCTGCACCGTATTCGGCTACTACCTCTGGGATCTGCGCAGCGACGAGCGTGTCGCATGATGCCGCGCAAGGGAGTGCGATGGCTGGCGATCGCCGTATCTATTGGCATGGCCGCAGCCGTGATCGCCGGCCTGGCCGTGGTCGGCTCTCCAGCGCACCAGCGTGCGCTACGGATGGATGGACGCAGGGTGTCGGACCTGAGCCGAATCTCGCTGCAGGTCATGGGCTACTGGTCTCAGCACAAGTCCTTGCCGCCTGACCTGGTGGCAATCGACGCGGAACAGATCCATACCACCGACCCGGTCAGCGGTGTGGCGTATGGCTATGTGGTGACCGGTCCCGACACCTATCGGCTGTGCGCGGATTTCGATGCCGCATCCGAGTCGGAAGAAGTGGGGCGCGATGGCTACATTCCTCCTGGCGGGCAGCGTTGGCATCATCCCGCCGGAAAGCACTGTTTTGATATGGACCGGAAATCGCCTGGGGCGCCTTCGTTCTGAACAGTGGCCACTTTGGGGGCGCGTGGCATGCCTAACCCTATTTAGCGATGGCAGAACCTGACGGATGAGGATCGCTTGATGGCTGCTCATAGACTTCTGCTGAGAACGGCTGCGGCACTTGCTGCAGTCACCGGATGCATCTGCCTGACGACCGCTTCGGCAGCAGAGCCAACGGAAACGCAGTTGGTTGGCACATATCAGGTGATCATCTGCCGTGGCCCCTGCTCCTTTGCCAGCGTGAAGAATGCCGTTGTCGAGGGGGTCTTTGTTCTGCTTGCCGACAGAATAGAGCGCTCCGAGGGACAAAAACTCGACGTGGGATTCCAACCGGTCCTGTCGGGGGGAAAGGCGAACGGCTGCTACCTCCTTCGGCGCTTGGCGAACCGCGACTATGCCGGCTATGCCAATACGCGAGGACCGGCGCTGACCGTATGGTCGCAAAGGAATGACGGGTTGCATCTAGCGCTCTTTCGATCGACGGATGCCGGTTACGAGGTGGTTCTGCGAGGAGACACAGAAGCGCTTTCGGGAACAGGCCAATCCTGGGGAGCCGGTGTCGCCGCACCGGCGGACAAAACAGTGGGCCAGGTGATTGCACGCCGGGTTGGTCCCGCCGAGATTGGCACATGCGGATTCAGGGCAAGACGGTATTTGCAGGTTGAATAAAGTCCGCTTCAGACTCTATGTAGCAACCCGGGTCCGTTTCCATCCGAAGTGGACCTGATCATGATCTCGCCAGGAAAGCATCATCCGATGACCAAGTATCCCGTCGTGAACATAGGCGAGCTGCGCGGGATCTTGAACGATCTCCTTGACCACGTGGAAGCCATAAACGGCCCTGACCTTCGACTTGACCAGGATTACTACTGGGGTGTCGACAGCGACCTCTTGTATGACATGACCAAAGAGGTGCCGAAGGCCGATCGAGTGGGGAGCCTTGGCGACAGCTGGGAATTCCTTCTGAACTTGCGAAAGCAAGAAGGTGACATCAAGGGAGCGGGGCCTTCGCTCATGCTTATCCATGCGGCGCCACTATTGCGCTACATCGGAGAGAAGATCGGTCGGTAGCAAGTACTAAAGGTCCGCTCTCGCCCCAGAGCGGACATTGGCCACGCTGCAACGGAGGATTGAAAGCAACGATGGAGAACGTTCTACGATTCGTCTTCACGACACTGCTGCTTGTGTGGTCCTCCGTGGCCTTCTCTACGGGCTTGTGGAGCATCGGAGCTACATACTTCTATACCGGTCGATTTACGATCGAGTCGCATCACGATGTTTGCGAGCAGCCACTCAACAACCGTTGTGTAGCTCACTATGAAGTGCGTCGTCCCGATGGGGAGCTGGACGATTTTGTGCCGTTCATCTATCAGTTTGACCCGAGCTACCTGGTAGAGGGTTGGACATTTGCCAAGAATCGATGGGGGTTCTCGTACGAGATCAACGGTGCGCAGAAGCCGTGGCCCTATCTCTGGTCCCGTGTGGAATGGACACTGCTGGGTATCGGAGGATTGTCTGTCTGGTACTTCGTTGGTGGACCCGGCGCATTGAAGGGTTGGCTGCGCGACTTCAGGCGCCAAGTATTCTCGAAGGCCTAACGTCTGCTCTCGACCCGAAGCGGATGAAATGCACATAGTCGGCCTGCAAGCGGACGGAGCCAAGCGGACGGAGCATGGCTGAGACAATCTTGACCATTGGTGCGATCGCCTTGGAACTCGGCATTCCAGTCGGGTTGCTTATATTCATGGCGCTAAGGCCCCAAGTTCGACCAAGAGCCATCGTCATACTTGGAGCGCTCTTTCCGGCGCTATGTCTATACGGCGCGATAGCGGTCAGCTATCTCATCTCAAGGGGAAAGTCAGACATCTTTGCGTTCTACGCCATGTGGGTGATGACTTTCGCCCCCTACCTGGCGGTCGCACTGGGAGGGCTGGCACTCTCTTTTCTTCGAAGGCCCGCGAACTATTGGGCCCGTTTTGGGCTGGGCGTGCTGACGACGCCGGCCGCATACCTAGCATTCGTTCTGGTTGCCAAGGTCATCCCTTGGCGAGCAGGGTAAAGTCCGCTTCCGGCCCGAAGCGGACATCTGAGATAGTTCGACATGGCCAGACTCTTGGGAGGCTAAATGTCAGTCGACATCTTCGTATTCCTGGCACTCAATCGGGCACCAGACTTCGACGCCTGGCAAAAGGCCATGCGGGCGAGTCGCCCCGAAATGCACTTTGTCGCCCCGGTAGACCTCGCCAAACACAGTGGCTTTCTGCCCCTTGTTGTGGATGGCAAGACCACGGGCTTTTTCTTCTTCAGGAATGACGCGAAGGAGCTCGTCTCGGATTACCCGATGGTGGTGGCGGCTGGTGTCAGCGGCGGCGTTGCCTACCAGCTTTCGTTCGGTGGTGATGCGCATGAATGCATCGCAGCCATGCGATCCGCCGAGGTG
The DNA here is from genome assembly GCF_012275375.1 of Dyella sp. SG609. Classification (GTDB taxonomy): domain Bacteria; phylum Pseudomonadota; class Gammaproteobacteria; order Xanthomonadales; family Rhodanobacteraceae; genus Dyella_D; species Dyella_D marensis. The sequence continues at coordinate 26,684 of NZ_JAAZQJ010000020.1, forward strand.
CTGGTGAAGAACTTCGGCGGTGTTGCGTTTGACCCTCAGGGCGGAAAGGTCATGACCATCAAAGATCTGGATGACAATGCGGCGCTCTGTGGAACTTCATTGAGGCCGTAGGAGACTCAAATGCCGATATCAGTGCTCTTCATGTCCATGTCGCTCGACGGATATATCGCTGGCCCCAACGACGAACCAGGCAACCCCGGCGGCGACGGCTTCGACCGGCTGCACGAATGGTATGGAGACTTCTTCCGGCCATCGGGGGCGGTCGGGCAGTTGTGGGACGAATGGAATTCACCGGGCGCGATTCTGGCAGGACGGCGTACGGTGGAGCAGATCGATCACTGGGGCGGTGATAATCACGGTGTCCCCATCATCGTGCCAAGCCATCGTCCGCCCGGCCCTTCGGTGGCAAACTATCCATTGGTGAAGTACGTGCTCGACGGGATTGAGAGCGCCATGGCGCAGGCCAAGGCCGCCGCTGGGGACCGCAACGTACTGATGCTCGGCGCGTACACGGCGCAACGGGCGCTCGAGGCTGGCGTGCTGGACGAGTTGCAGATCCACCAGATCCCGGTGCTGTTTGGCGGTGGCCTCCGACTGTTCGATGTATTGCCGTCGCGCGTCGAATTGGAGATTGTTCGGGTGATCGATACGCCGGATGCCACACATATCCGTTATCGCGTCCGTCGCTGATCCGAATTCGATCCGAGGCAGGCATGGCGACGATGGGATGAGCGGCGCCACGCGAAGAGCTTGTCGCGATGTCCGCGATGACTTTAATCGGCGCCTCAAGCTGGACAACGGCGAGGATGTAGAGATGCGAAAGAAAGTCCTGGTGCTTTTCGGGGCGGTAACGCTGGTCTGGGCTGGTAGCCTTTGGATGGCTTTCTGGTCTGGATTCAGCTGCCATCTTTCCGTGGCCACGGTTGCCGCACATGGCGCGGATCGTGCTCGTCTTAAACAGAACGCATGGCTTCTTCAGAAGATTGAGGATAGCGATATCGAGTCTGCGCGAGCTTCGCTCAGCGAGTCCGTGAAGCTCGATGATGAGCTGGTCAAGTTAGACAAGAAGACGCCAAAGTTCGGCCTGGCGGACATAACGCTGGCTGGGTTGACGAGCCCTAAGGAGCTCATGGCTCTTCTTAATACAGCCCAGGAATTGGATGACGCTCATGAACAACCCTGACCGTCGATGACAATCCGATCCAGTTCTTGGGCGGGGCACTTGGAAAAACGCAAGGTCCGCTTTCAACTCAAAACGGACATATAGGAACTTAGCTGTACGGCGCCACCACCAACTTTTGAGAATGCATGGATGTTCGTAATTCACTCGAATTCATCAGATAGGGAAGTTCGATTCCTAGATCGCCGCGGTGATGAGTTCATCGTCGAGATCCAGGGGCGCGGTGTGAGGGCAACGCAGTGGGTTTCCGCTTTTACCGACTCCAAAGGGCTCGCTCGGTGGATGGAAGAGTTGGCTACCAACCGGCTTCCTTGGAAGGGCGCGAATTCTTGGTCAACCCTTGGGGGCGAATTCGAAATTTCCGCCACTTGCACCGCTGGAGGGGTCGTAACCTTCAAGGTAACTCTTAGTGGACTTCCCGGCAGCGATGAGGGGTGGCACGTCACAGCCGGTATCAGCAGCGAGCTCGGGCAATTGGCGGTCCTTGCTGGGGCAGCTCACCAATTCTTTGCGGATTCTGAAGCCTGATGGCCTGGAGTCCTTCACGCTTGCAGTAAGGTCCGCTATCGACCCGAAGCGGACGCCATCTAGGAAAGGGGAATCTATGAGTGGCACAATTGATGTTCGGCTCACATCGGACGAGCTTCGATTTGTAATCTCATGTGGCTCTGCGCTGCTTCTGAATATCCCAGAAGGTTCGCTGCCCACCTACACGCACTTCAGCAAAGCCCAGATCATCGATTTCTCATTGCGGATACGTGAGCAACTCGACCAGGCTGGATACGACATGTGAACTGTCCGCTATCGACCCGAAGCGGACATTGTGAAGATCAACACATGGGAGGAAGGATGCCAAGGATCGCGTGGCTAGTCGTCATCAACCTGGCTCTAGCAGGATGTACGCCTTCGGACAGGATTAGTTCGGACGCCGCTACTCACGCGCTCCAGGGAGACCTGAGTTCGCTTAACGTGTCCGATCCAGTTGGCGACGTCAGGGCTCATCTAGCTGAAGGTGATTTTCGTCCCATTGGTCTGGGGCATGGAGAGCAATCATGGTCTTGCACCCTTCCAGGTCAGCAACAGGCTCAGATACAGAGAATTGAATTAGGCGTCGGCGCGCGGTGCTTACGCGATGCACGTCCGCAGCCGAACGACGCCACACACGAAGAACTCGTCGCAAAGGCGATGGTTTACGCAGGCACTTATAACGATGCTCTGATCAACGACACGGGTGGCAGATACTTCGTCAGATTTATGGCCGACGGGTTGCTCTGGACCATTCCTGATAATTTTGAAACGAGCATCAGAAAAGACATCAACGGTAAAGTGCAGCATTGGGAGCTGAGAGCCTTCTGGCGGAACAATGCATTCGGTAGGTGCATTCAACCCGACGAATGTCAAGTGCTTGTAAGGGTTTTATCTGAAGAAAGCTATCCGCGAGGCGGGATTTCTAGTAGCCCGCACGATGGATCGGATCTTCATCTTAAACTCATGCAGACGTCTCTCAGCCAGAAGACGTTCTCGGAACTTCGATACATAGGCTCCGAATCAAAGATGCATTACTTCATCATGGAGCCGCGCGATGTGGGCTACGTGACATGTTGGTCGACGATGGATAAATACGTGGCGCCCACAGTAGAGCCGGGAATCGATCAGCGAAAGGATCTTACGTGCTGGGCGACGATGGAGATGCCCAATCGGAGTGAGATATTGGCCCAGGTGGAGGGAGCAAGCCTCGGGCGCATTGGTTCGACACTCAAGCAGCTACGTATTGAACTTTTGGCATTCCATCATTGAATCGTCAAATGTCCGCTTTCGACCCGAAGCAGAAACTCCATTTTTAGCGAAGATGAGGTTCGGGCTGTCCAGATGAAAACCTACCCGCTCAAACGGAATGGCGATCAGTCTTCGCATTCGAAATTCCCGCAGCGGGGCTTTGGACTAGCTCGCTTGCACGGTTGCTACGGCAAGCCCCATAGCCGGCTGGTGCGTTTGGTGGGCCGGCGATGCGGGTTACGGAGCAACTCGGGGGCAGATAGCGCCCGACGGCGCGGCGGCGCTATCGATCGGACTGCTGACTCTCGCCACAGGGTTGGTGCGTATGAACCGATATGCACGCCGCGTGGCGGCCGCATTCTCCCTTCTTGGGGCGATCATTATTCCAATCGGGGTTTTCAACCCGTTTGCCGCCATGGATTACTCCGGGGAACCGCCGACCGTGATGAGCACGTTGGCATGGACTATTCCCGTGGTCGCTGGGCTGCTGCTCCTGGCTTGGCTGCTTGATTCGGCGGAGAACTCGACGACTTCGGCAAGGTAGTTGAAAGTCTGCTTTCGACCCACGGCGGACGTTTCAAAACGGAGCAAGGGCACTTTCTCAAGCGACAGCGTACTCACCCTTGCGGATAGCCGGACGGATCGGCAGCGTGAGGTCGCCGGCGATGAGTTGCAGTTCGCCGTCCTGGATCAGGCATTGCAGGCGCATGCTGCGCTCGCACAGGGCAGCCAGTTGCTGCATGTCGGCGTGGTCGATGGCGAGCACGCTGAGGTTGTCGTGGCGGGTGAGCGTGCTGGCGATCTTGCTCCACCAGACGTCGGCGGCATGGCCGCCATAGGCCAGCACCACGACGTGCCGCGACTGGTTGCAGGCTTTGCGCAAGCGTGTTTCATCAGGCAGGCCGACGTCGATCCACAGCTCGATCTCGTCGGTATAGGCCTTGCGCCACAGGGCCGGTTCGTCGGTGTCGCTGAGCCCCTTGCCGAACTCCAGCCGTTCGTCGGCATACAGCGTGAACGCGAGCAGGCGCGCCATCAATCGCTCCTCGGTTTCCGACGGATGCCGGGCGAGGGTCAATGCGTGGGTGGCGTAGTAGTGCCGGTCCATGTCGCTGATCGACAGTTCGGCCTTGTGGATGGTGGCGGTGAGGGCCATGGGGGGGCACTTGAGTGGGCGTAAAGCGACCATTTTACGCGGCTTTGCCCCGGGGGGGGGGACACCGGGGGCCATGCTTGGGCCGCCCGTCTTGCGGCCATGCCAGGAGGTTGGCCGTAGTCGTCCATCGAATGCAGAGTCGGGCTCACGCCGTGGTCTGTGACGCCAATTCTGCCCGCTGTTCCGATCAACCCGCCGGCGTGGGATAACGAGCTAGCATTAGTCCGCTTTCGACCCAAAGCGGACCTTAGGGGCTCTGCGCAGGAGCGCAACCGATGGAAGTCTTGGAGCCACCATCAAGGGGAGTGATGGTCATGCAAAGTAAATTTGAGACTTACTACGTGCCGGCGCTCTACTCGACCGTTGGGATACTTCTGGCCTTGAACCTCTTGGGCCTGATGAGTGGCATATGGATAACGCTTTTGCCAATCGCCATCCAGATATCAATTATCTTTTCGGTCTATACGCGCAAGACGTGGGCGTATCTTGTAGTCAGGGCCTGGTCGGCGATCTGCATTTTCTCGGGTGCGGCGCTCTGGCTGGCCGTGCTTCTACGAGGTGGTGAGTTTTCACACTCCGCCGGATATATGGTCTCCCAGACGCTGGTTTTATTGCTGGGTGTTCTTTTCTTCAAGAGCGCCAAGGCGGTGCTTTCGGAGCGAGCCCACATGGATGCCGCACCCAGTAGGGATATGCATCAGGAGGAGATCTGATGTTCGCTCTCGATCCGAAGCGGATATTGCGCCACACCCAGATTTCTCCCAGAGGGAGAACATGGAATGAGCCAGATTGGTCAACTGACGTCGAAGCCTGGATTTAAGGACGTGAAGTTCGAGCGCAAATCCACGGATGCGGCTTCTATTCGGTATTCGATGCCGGCGGTCACGGCTGACGTCCCGACCTTCATGCTGCCCAAGCAAGTCACATTCGAGGGCGCACCGCGATAAACCCCATGAACCACGAACAACCCACACCATCCCTCCATGGCTCCTGCCACTGCGGCGCAGTCCTCCTCACGCTTCCAGCAGCGCCCGCGACAGCCACGAGTTGCAACTGCTCGCTCTGCCGCCGCACGGGAGGCATATGGGCTTACTACGAGCTCGGCTCAGTCTCCATCCAAGGCCACCCCGAGAACACTGAAACCTATGTCTGGGGCGACCGATCTTTACGGAATGTGTGGTACGCCCCCGCTTTCGTAGACGGTTAGCTACTGGATTTTGAGTTAGCCGCCTCGAACATCATTGGCGCAAGGCCTCCCAGATGTCCATGG
>NZ_JAAZQJ010000021.1 GCF_012275375.1 Dyella sp. SG609
GCGCCGCCGTCAGCGTCGTCTTGCCGTGGTCCACGTGACCGATCGTGCCGACGTTGACGTGCGGCTTGGTGCGTTCGAACTTACCCTTTGCCATGTCTCAAACCTCTGAAAGAACTGTGTTGTAGAAGGAGGAAGGCCTTATCAGGCCTTCTTGATGACCTGCTCGGCGATGTTGTTCGGCGCCTCGGCGTAATGGTCGAACTCCATCGTGAAGGTAGCGCGACCCTGGGTCAGCGAGCGGATGGTGGTCGCATAGCCGAACATCTCGCCGAGCGGCACCATCGCATTGATAGTCTTGCCCGACGGCGTGTCGTCCTGGCCCTGCAGCAGGCCACGACGACGGCTCAGATCGCCCATCACGTCACCGACGTAGTCTTCCGGCGTCACCACCTCGACCTTCATGATCGGCTCCAGCAGGACCGGATCGGCCTTGCGGAAACCTTCCTTGAAGCCCATCGACGCGGCGATCTTGAACGCGGTTTCGGACGAGTCGACGTCATGGTACGAGCCGAACACCAGCTTCACCTTGATGCCCACCACCGGATAGCCGGCGAGCGGACCACTGGAGATGGTTTCGCGCAGACCCTTTTCAACCGCCGGGATGAATTCCTTCGGAATCACGCCGCCGGAGATCTCGTTGATGAAGAGGAAATCGTCCTTGACGTTCGGGCTCTTCTTGTCCTCGTCGGACATCGGCGACAGTTCGAGCACGACGTGGCCGTACTGGCCCTTACCGCCGGATTGCTTGGCGTGCTTGTAGTCCGCCTTGACGTCGCTCTTGCGAATGGTTTCGCGGTAGGCCACCTGCGGCTTGCCGACGTTCGCCTCGACATTGAACTCGCGACGCATGCGGTCGACGATGATGTCCAGGTGCAGCTCGCCCATGCCGGAAATGATGGTCTGGCCGGATTCCTCGTCCGTACGCACGCGGAAGGACGGATCCTCGGCGGCCAGGCGGCCCAGCGCGATGCCCATCTTTTCCTGGTCGGACTTGGTCTTCGGCTCCACCGCCATCGAGATCACCGGCTCCGGGAACGTCATGCGCTCCAGGGTGATCACGTGGTCCTGCGAGCACAGCGTATCGCCGGTCGTCACGTCCTTCAGGCCGACCGCCGCGGCGATGTCGCCGGCGCGGACTTCCTTGATTTCCTGACGCTCGTTCGCGTGCATCTGCAGGATGCGGCCGATGCGCTCCTTGCGCGACTTGATCGGGTTGTACACCTGATCGCCGGCATTGAGCGTGCCCGAGTAGACGCGGAAGAACGTGAGCGAACCGACGAACGGATCGGTCATGATCTTGAACGCCAGCGCGGAGAACGGCGCGTTGTCGTCGGCGCTGCGGGTGGCTTCCTTGTCGTCCTCGTCCACACCGGCCACCGGCGGGCGGTCGGCGGGCGACGGCAGCAGGTTCACCACCGCGTCGAGCATCGCCTGGACGCCCTTGTTCTTGAACGCGGTACCGCAGAACACCGGGATGATCTCGCTGGACAGCGTGCGCGCGCGCAGACCGCTGATGATCTCTTCCTCGGAGAGGTCGCCCTCTTCCAGGTACTTGTTCATCAGGTCTTCGGACGCTTCCGCAGCCGCCTCCACCATGAAGCTATGGGCCTCGGCGGCCTTTTCCTTCAGGTTGGCGGGGATGTCCTGGTATTCGAACTTCATGCCCTGGGACTCCATGTCCCAGACGATCGACTTCATCTTGAGCAGGTCGATCACGCCCTCGAAGTTGTCTTCGGCGCCGATCGGCACCTGCATCGGCACCGGGTTCGCACCCAGGCGCGCCTTCAGCTGCTCGACCACCTTCTCGAAGTTGGCACCCGTGCGGTCCATCTTGTTGACGAACGCGAGGCGCGGCACGTGGTACTTGTTGGCCTGGCGCCACACGGTTTCCGACTGCGGCTGCACACCACCCACGGCGCAAAGCACGAACACCGCACCATCGAGCACGCGCAACGAACGCTCCACCTCGATGGTGAAGTCGACGTGCCCGGGGGTATCGATGATGTTGAAGCGGTGCTCGGGCAAGGAACGATCCATACCCTTCCAGAACGCCGTCGTTGCCGCCGACGTAATGGTGATGCCGCGCTCCTGCTCCTGCTCCATCCAGTCCATGGTTGCCGCACCGTCATGCACCTCGCCAATCTTGTGACTGACGCCGGTGTAGAACAGGATGCGCTCCGTGGTCGTGGTCTTGCCGGCATCGATGTGGGCCATGATGCCGAAGTTGCGGTAGCGCTCGATGGGGGTGGTGCGTGCCACGGTAGTAACCTCGAATCTGTACTTGCTTACCAGCGGTAGTGCGAGAACGCCTTGTTGGCCTCGGCCATGCGATGCGTCTCTTCGCGCTTCTTGATCGCGCCACCGCGATTCTCGGAAGCCTCAAGCAGCTCGGCGGCCAGCTTGCGCGGCATCGAGGTCTCGCCGCGCTTGCGGGCGGACTCGATGGCCCAGCGCATGGCCAGAGCCATGCGGCGACCGGAGCGCACTTCGACCGGCACCTGGTAAGTGGCACCACCGACGCGGCGGGACTTCACCTCGACCGCGGGGGCGATGTTGTTCAGCGCCTTCTCGACCAGCGAGACCGGCTCGGCGTGCTTCTCGCCCAGATGGTCGAGCGCACCGTAGACGATGGCTTCGGCCACGGACTTCTTGCCGCTCTTCATCACCATGTTGATGAAGCGGGCGATCAGCTGGCTGCCGTGCTTGGGGTCCGGCAGGACCAGGCGGGCGGGATGGGAACCTTTACGCGACATTTCTCGTTGTCCTCTAGCTCTTTAGCTCTTCGGGCGCTTGGCGCCGTACTTGGAGCGCGACTGACGGCGCTTGGTGACGCCGGCGCAGTCGAGGCTGCCGCGCACCGTGTGATAACGCACACCCGGCAGATCCTTGACGCGGCCGCCGCGGATGAGCACCACCGAGTGCTCCTGCAGGTTGTGGCCTTCGCCGCCGATGTAGCTGATGACTTCGTAACCGTTGGTCAGGCGCACCTTGGCAACCTTACGCAGGGCCGAATTCGGCTTCTTCGGGGTGGTGGTGTAGACGCGCGTGCAAACGCCGCGGCGCTGCGGGCTGTTCTGCAGGGCCGGAGAAGCACTCTTGTAGCTCTTCGGGCTGCGGGACTTGCGCACCAACTGGTTGATAGTCGACATGCGTAACTTTTCCTGAGAAACATAAAGGCAGACCGAACCAGCTCGGTCTGCCAAGAAGCGGGAATTTAACATGGGCAGCTCGTCACAGACAAGCTGACGCCCTGCCCTCCATGACTCGAACACGAGGCGCAATCCTTGCGCCTCATTTCGTATGTCAGCGAGCAAGTCCCCGACGGGGCTTACTCCGAACCATTGTCGCTACCGACGGTGGCTTCCGCGAAGGAGACCGGGGAAGCGGTGCCGGAAAGGGTATCCAGCTCCGCGGCGGTAAGACCGCCCTGGCGACGACGCTGCGCGTGGTACGCCAAACCCGTACCTGCCGGGATGAGACGACCGACAATAACATTTTCCTTCAGGCCCCGCAAGGTGTCGCGCGTGCCACGGACCGCCGCCTCGGTAAGGACGCGGGTGGTCTCCTGGAACGAAGCGGCCGAGATGAACGACTCGGTCGCCAGCGACGCCTTGGTGATGCCCAGCAGCACCGACTGGAAGTCCGCCGGACGCTCGTTGCGCGAGCTGGCGCGGTCGTTTTCCGCATTGATGCGGACACGCTCGACCTGCTCGCCGCGAAGGTAATGGCTGTCGCCCGCCTCGGTGATCTCAACCTTGCGCAGCATCTGGCGAATGATCGTCTCGATGTGCTTGTCGTTGATCTTCACGCCCTGCAGGCGGTAGACGTCCTGGATTTCCTTGACCAGGTACGAAGCCAGCGGCTCGACACCCAGCAGGCGCAGGATGTCGTGCGGATTCGGCTCGCCGTCCACCACGGTTTCGCCCTTCTCCACGTGCTCGCCTTCGAACACGATGACCTGGCGCCACTTCGGGATCAGCTCCTCGTGCTCATTGCCGTCGGAGTCCTTGATGATCAGGCGCTGCTTGCCCTTGGTGTCCTTGCCGAAGCTGACCACGCCGGAGCGCTCGGCCAGGATCGCCGGCTCCTTCGGCTTGCGCGCTTCGAACAGGTCGGCCACGCGGGGCAGACCGCCGGTGATGTCGCGGGTCTTGGAGGTTTCCTGCGGGATACGGGCAACCACGTCGCCCACGCCCACTTCGGCGCCGTTCTGGATCGACACGATCGCGCCGGCCGGCAGCATGTACTGCGCCGGCACGTCGGTGCCGGGCAGCTTGAGCTCGCGGCCCTTGCTGTCTTCCAGGCGGACGATCGGGCGCAGGTCCTTGGCCGCGGTACCGCGACGCTTCGGATCGGTCACCACCGCCGACTCCAGGCCGGTCAGCTCGTCGGTCTGGCTCTGCACGGTGACGCCATCGATGAAGTCGATGAAGCGCACGGTACCGGCCACTTCCGACACGATCGGATGGGTATGCGGATCCCAGTTGGCCACGGTCTGGCCGGCCTTGACCGGGTCGCCGTCCTTGACCGCGATGGTCGAGCCGTACGGCACCTTGTAGCGCTCGCGCTCGCGGCCGTTGGCGTCGATCACCGACACTTCGCCCGAACGCGACACCGCCACCAGGTGGCCCTGGGCGTGCTGCACGGTCTTGAGGTTGTTGAACTTCAGCGTGCCGGTGGTCTTCACCGTCACGTTGTCCACCGCCGCCGCACGCGAAGCCGCGCCACCGATGTGGAACGTACGCATGGTCAGCTGGGTGCCGGGTTCGCCGATCGACTGCGCGGCGACCACGCCCACCGCCTCGCCCATGTTGACCAGGTGGCCACGGGCCAGATCGCGGCCGTAGCACAGCGCGCACACGCCATGCGAAGCCTGGCAGGTGATCGGCGAGCGCACCTTGATCGACTGCACGCCGGCCTTGTCGAGCTTCTCGACCAGGGCCTCGTCCAGCAGGGTGTCGCGGGTGACGATCGGCTCGTTGTCCTCGCCCGGGCCGTACACGTCCTCGACCACCACGCGGCCCAGCACGCGCTCGCGCAGCGGCTCGACCACGTCGCCGCCTTCCACGATCGGCTGCATGATCACGCCTTCCTCGGTACCGCAGTCGAGGGAGGTGATCACCACGTCCTGCGCCACGTCCACCAGGCGGCGGGTCAGGTAACCCGAGTTGGCGGTCTTCAGCGCCGTATCCGCCAGGCCCTTACGGGCACCGTGGGTGGAGTTGAAGTACTGCAGCACGTTCAGGCCTTCGCGGAAGTTGGCCTTGATCGGGGTCTCGATGATCGAGCCGTCCGGACGGGCCATCAGGCCGCGCATGCCGGCCAGCTGGCGAATCTGCGCCACCGAGCCACGCGCGCCGGAGTCGGCCATGATGTACAGCGAGTTCATCGACTTCTGGGCGACGATCTCGCCCTTGGCATTGGTCACCTTCTCGGTGCCGATGCCGTCGATCATCGCCTTGGCCACCAGCTCGTTGGTGCGCGACCAGATGTCGACCACCTTGTTGTAGCGCTCGCCGGCGGTGACCAGGCCCGACTGGTACTGCTCCTGGATCTCGACCACCTCCTTCTCGGCCTCTTCCAGGATCGGCTTCTTCTGCTCGGGGATGATCATGTCATCGATGCCGATCGAGATGCCGGCGCGGGTCGCGAAGCGGAAGCCGGTGTACATCAGCTTGTCCGCGAACACCACGGTGTCCTTCAGGCCCAGCAGGCGGTAGCTGGAGTTGATCAGGCGCGAGATGGCCTTCTTGGTCAGCTCGGTGTTGGCCAGCGAGAACGGCAGGCCTTCCGGCAGGATCTCGGCCAGCAGCGCGCGGCCGACGGTGGTCTCCGCCAGCTGCACGGAGCTGCTGCGGTTGCCTTCCTCGTCGATCTGCGTGATGGTCATGCGCACCTTGATCTTGGCGTGCAGTTCCACCGCGCGGTTGTCGTAGGCGCGACGCACTTCGCTGATGCTCGAGAACACCATGCCGGTGCCCTTGGCGTTCACCAGCTCGCGGGTCATGTAGTACAGGCCCAGCACCACGTCCTGGGTCGGCACGATGATCGGCTCGCCGTTGGCGGGCGACAGGATGTTGTTCGAGGACATCATCAGGGCGCGCGCTTCCAGCTGCGCCTCGATCGACAGCGGCACGTGCACGGCCATCTGGTCGCCGTCGAAGTCGGCGTTGAAGGCGGTACAGACCAGCGGGTGCAGCTGGATCGCCTTGCCTTCGATCAGCACCGGCTCGAACGCCTGGATGCCCAGGCGGTGCAGGGTCGGCGCGCGGTTCAGCAGCACCGGATGCTCGCGGATCACGTCCTCGAGGATGTCCCACACCTGGCCTTCCTCGCGCTCGACGAGCTTCTTGGCGGCCTTGATGGTGGTCGCCTCGCCGCGCGCCTGCAGCTTGGCGAAGATGAAGGGCTTGAACAGCTCGAGCGCCATCTTCTTAGGCAACCCGCACTGGTGCAGGCGCAGGGTCGGGCCCACCACGATCACCGAACGACCGGAGTAGTCCACGCGCTTGCCGAGCAGGTTCTGGCGGAAGCGGCCCTGCTTGCCCTTGATCATGTCGGCCAGCGACTTCAGCGCGCGCTTGTTGGTGCCGGTGATGGCACGGCCGCGGCGGCCGTTGTCGAGCAGCGCGTCGACCGATTCCTGCAGCATGCGCTTCTCGTTGCGCACGATGATGTCGGGCGCATTGAGCTCGAGCAGGCGCTTGAGGCGGTTGTTGCGGTTGATGACGCGGCGGTACAGGTCGTTGAGGTCGGAGGTCGCGAAGCGGCCGCCGTCCAGCGGGACCAGCGGACGCAGGTCCGGCGGCAGCACCGGCAGCACGGTCAGCACCATCCACTCCGGACGGTTGCCGGACTCCAGGAACGCCTCGATCAGCTTCACGCGCTTGGTGAGGCGCTTGAGCTTGGTCTCGGAGTTGGTCGAGGAGATCTCTTCCTTCAGGCGCACCACTTCGCCCGGCAGGTCGAGCGACTTCAGCAGCTCGTACACCGCCTCGGCGCCCATGCGCGCGTCGAACTCGTCGCCGTGCTCTTCCACGGCTTCGAGGTACTGGTCCTCGCTCAGCAGCTGGCCGCGCTCGAGCGCGGTCAGGCCCGGATCGATCACCACGAAGGCCTCGAAGTACAGGATGCGCTCGATGTCGCGCAGGGTCATGTCCAGCATCAGGCCGATGCGCGACGGCAGCGACTTGAGGAACCAGATGTGCGCGGTCGGGCTGGCCAGCTCGATGTGGCCCATGCGCTCGCGGCGCACCTTGGCCAGGGTGACCTCGGTGCCGCACTTTTCGCAGACCACGCCGCGGTGCTTCATGCGCTTGTACTTGCCGCACAGGCACTCGTAGTCCTTCACCGGGCCGAAGATGGCGGCGCAGAACAGGCCGTCGCGCTCCGGCTTGAAGGTGCGGTAGTTGATGGTCTCCGGCTTCTTCACTTCACCGTACGACCAGGAACGGATCAACTCCGGCGAGGCCAGCGCGATCTTGATCGAATCGAAATCGGGCGTGGCGCGCTGCTGGTTGAACAGATTGAGCAAATCTTTCATTGCATAAGCTCCTGTAACCCAGGGGTTACTTGATCTCTTCCAGGTCGATGTCGATGCCGAGCGAGCGGATTTCCTTCACGAGCACGTTGAAGGACTCCGGCATGCCGGCCGCCATCTCGTGGTTGCCGTCGACGATGTTCTTGTACATCTGGTTGCGGCCCTGCACGTCGTCGGACTTCACCGTCAGCATTTCCTGCAGGGTGTAGGCCGCGCCGTAGGCTTCCAGCGCCCAGACTTCCATTTCGCCGAAGCGCTGACCGCCGAACTGCGCCTTGCCGCCCAGCGGCTGCTGGGTGACGAGCGAGTACGGACCGGTGGAACGCGCGTGCATCTTGTCGTCGACCAGGTGGTTCAGCTTCAGGTAGTGCATGTAGCCGACGGTGACCGGACGGTCGAACGCTTCGCCGGTACGGCCGTCGAACAGCGTGGTCTGGCCCGACTCGGGCAGATCCGCCAGGCGCAGCATCGCCTTCAGCTCGGACTCTTCGGCGCCGTCGAACACCGGCGTGGCCATCGGCACGCCTTCCTGCAGGTTGTCGGCCAGGGTGAAGATTTCTTCGTCGGTCAGCGACTTCAGGTCGACGTGCTGCACGGCGCCAGCCACATGGTGGTTGTAGATCTGATCCAGGAATTCGCGGATCTGCGCCACCTTGGCCTGCGCTTCGAGCATCTTCTGGATCTTCTTGCCCAGGCCCTTGGCGGCCCAGCCGAGATGCACTTCCAGAATCTGGCCGATGTTCATACGCGAGGGCACGCCCAGCGGGTTCAGCACGATGTCGACCGAGGTGCCGTCCGCCATGAACGGCATGTCCTCGACCGGCACCACGTTGGACACCACGCCCTTGTTGCCGTGACGGCCGGCCATCTTGTCGCCCGGCTGGATGCGGCGCTTCACGGCCAGGAACACCTTGACCATCTTCAGCACGCCCGGCGCGAGGTCGTCGCCCTGGGTGATCTTGCCCTGCTTCTCCTTGAAGCGCTTGTCGAACTCCTCGCGGTGGCGCTTGACCTGGTCGGCCGCGCGCTCGAGGAACTCGGTGACGTCCTCGTCCTTGACGTTGACCTTGAACCAGTCGTCCTTCTTCAGGCTGTCCAGGTAGGCGTCGGTGACTTCGGCGCCGCGCTTCAGGCCGCCCGGGCCGCTGTTGGCGATCTTGCCGACCAGCTGCGTGCGCATGCGGTTGTAGATGGCGCCCTCGAGGATGCGGAACTGGTCGTCAAGGTCCTTGCGGATGCGCTTGACTTCCATTTCCTCGATCTGCTTCGCGCGCTTGTCCTTCTCGATGCCGTCGCGGGTGAACACCTGCACGTCGATGACGGTGCCGTCCATGCCCGGCGGCACGCGCAGCGAGCTGTCCTTCACGTCCGAAGCCTTCTCGCCGAAGATCGCGCGCAGCAGCTTCTCTTCCGGGGTCAGCTGGCTTTCGCCCTTGGGCGTGACCTTGCCGACCAGGATGTCGCCCGCCTTCACCTCGGCGCCGATGTACACGATGCCGGATTCGTCCAGGCGCGCCAGCGCCTGCTCGCCCACGTTCGGGATGTCGGCGGTGATTTCCTCGGCGCCCAGCTTGGTGTCGCGCGCGATGCAGGCCAGCTCCTCGATGTGGATCGAGGTGTAGCGGTCTTCCTGCACGACGCGCTCGGACAGCAGGATCGAGTCTTCGAAGTTGTAGCCGTTCCACGGCATGAAGGCGATCAGCATGTTCTGGCCGAGCGCGAGCTCGCCCAGGTCTGTCGACGAACCGTCGGCCAGCGTGTCGCCCTTCGCCACCACGTCGCCCACGTTCACCAGCGGACGCTGGTTGAGGTTGGTGTTCTGGTTGGAACGGGTGTACTTGGTCAGCGTGTAGATGTCGACGCCGGCGTCGTTGTCGCCGACTTCGCTCTCATTGACGCGCACCACGATACGGCCGGCGTCGACCTGGTCGATCACGCCGCCGCGCTTGGCGGTGACGATCACGCCCGAGTCGCGCGCCACGGCGCGCTCGATGCCGGTACCGACCAGCGGGGTCTGCGAACGCAGCGTCGGCACGGCCTGGCGCTGCATGTTCGCGCCCATCAGCGCGCGGTTGGCGTCGTCGTGCTCCAGGAACGGCACCAGCGCCGCCGCCACCGACACGGTCTGCATCGGCGACACGTCCATGTAGCCGACTTCGGACGCCGGACGCAGCTCGGACTCGCCGCGGAAGCGGCAGGACACGAAGTCTTCGACGAAGCGGCCGTCCTTCAGCGGCGAGTTCGCCTGGGCGATCACGTGGTCGCCCTCCTCGATCGCCGACAGGTAGTCCACCTTGTCGGTGACCTTGCCGTTCTCGACCTTGCGGTACGGCGTCTCCAGGAAGCCGTAGGCATTGGTGCGGGCGTACACGGCCAGCGAGTTGATCAGGCCGATGTTCGGGCCTTCCGGCGTTTCGATGGTGCAGACGCGGCCGTAATGGGTCGGGTGCACGTCGCGCACTTCGAAGCCGGCGCGCTCGCGGGTCAGGCCGCCCGGACCGAGGGCCGAGACGCGGCGCTTGTGCGTCACTTCCGACAGCGGGTTGTTCTGGTCCATGAACTGGCTGAGCTGCGAGGAGCCGAAGAACTCCTTCACCGCCGCCGCGACCGGCTTGGCGTTGATCAGTTCCTGCGGGGTCAGGCCCTCGGACTCGGCCAGCGACAGGCGCTCGCGAACGGCGCGCTCGACGCGCACCAGGCCGATGCGGAAGGTGTTCTCCGCCATTTCGCCCACGGAACGCACGCGGCGGTTGCCCAGGTGGTCGATGTCGTCGACCGTGCCGTGGCCGTTCTTGATGTCGATCAGCACCTTCAGCACGTCGAGGATGTCGGAGCTGTCGCCCTGCGACTGCACCAGGTTCTGCGCTTCCTCTTCCTTGCGCTCGCTGAAGTACTTGTGGTCGTACAGCACGCCCGGGCCGACGATCTCCTTGCGGCCGACGCGGCGGTTGAACTTCATGCGGCCGACGGCCGACAGGTCGTAGCGGTCGAAGGTGAAGAACAGGTTGTAGAACAGGTTCTGCGCGGCGTCCTTGGTCGGCGGCTCGCCCGGGCGCATCATGCGGTAGATCTCCACCAGCGCCTCGAGCTGCGTCTTGGTGTTGTCGATGCGCAGGGTGTGCGAGACGTACGCGCCGCGGTCGAGGTCGTTCACGTACAGGGTCGGCACCGTCTCGATGCCGGCCTTGCGGAAGTTCTCGAGCTGGTCGGCGGTGATCTCGTCGTTGGCCGAGGCCAGCAGCTCGCCGGTCTTGGAGTCAACGATGTCGACCGCCAGGATGCGGCCGACCGGGTAGTCGTCCGGCACTTCCAGCGCGGTGATGTTCTCGGCCGCCAGCTGGCGGACATGGCGCGCGGTGATGCGCTTGCCGGCTTCCACCAGCACCTTGTCGCCCACGACCAGGTCGAAGGTCAGCGTTTCGCCGCGCAGGCGCTCGGCGACGAGCTCCAGCGTGGTGCCGCCCTTCTTGCCCAGGTGGAACACGTTGTGCTCGAAGAAGATGTCGAGCATCTCTTCGTTGGAATAGCCCAGCGCGCGCAGCAGCACCGTCACCGGCAGCTTGCGGCGACGGTCGATACGGGTGTACAGCGCGTCCTTCGGGTCGAACTCGAAGTCCAGCCAGGAGCCGCGGTAGGGGATCACGCGGGCCGAGAACAGCAGCTTGCCCGAGCTGTGCGTCTTGCCGCGGTCGTGGTCGAAGAACACGCCCGGCGAACGGTGCAGCTGCGAGACGATGACGCGCTCGGTGCCGTTGATGATGAAGGTGCCGGTGTCGGTCATGAGCGGAATCTCGCCCATGTAGACCTCCTGCTCCTTCACGTACTTGACGGCCTTCTTCGACGCCGGGCTGTCCTTGTCGTAGATGACCAGGCGCACGGTGACGCGCAGCGGCGCGCCGAAGGTCATGCCGCGGTTGCGGCATTCGCGCTCGTCGAACGCGGGCTCGCCCAGTCGATAGTCGACGTATTCCAGAGCCGCATTGCCGGAATAGCTGACGATCGGGAAGACCGACTTCAGCGCGGCGTGCAGACCCTTGTCGTCGCGCTGTTTCGGCGCGACCTGCTCCTGCAGGAACTCCCTGTAGGAATCGGTCTGGATGGTCAGCAGGTTCGGCACCCCCAGTACGGGGGGACGCTTGCCGAAATCCTTGCGGATGCGCTTCTTCTCGGTAAACGAGTAGGTCATGGTGGGTACCGCCTCGGTTCGCAGTGACGCCGGTGGTGCACACACCGGCTGAATGAAATTGCAGGGAATCGAGAATGGGGAATCGTCAATCGGCAAGAGCTATGCCGGGCTTTCCGATTCCCTATTCTCCATTCCCTATTCCCGCATCATTTAAAGCAGGCAAAGCCCGGGAGCTTTCGCTCCCAGGCTTGCTTGACGCTAGATCAAACTGACGGCGCGCAAGAGCGCCGATTACTTCAGTTCGACCGTGGCGCCGGCAGCTTCGAGGTCCTTCTTGAACTTCGCAGCGTCGTCCTTCGAAGCGGCTTCCTTCACGACGCCACCGGCCTCGGTCAGGTCCTTCGCTTCCTTCAGGCCCAGGCCGGTGATGGCGCGGACGGCCTTGATCACGTCGACCTTCTTGTCGCCGGCGCTCTTCAGGATGACGTCGAACTCGGTCTGCTCTTCGGCAGCCGGGCCAGCGGCGGCCGGGCCGGCGGCCATCATGACCGGAGCGGCGGCGGACACGCCAAACTTCTCTTCGATGGCCTTCACCAGCTCCATCACTTCCATCAGCGACTTGGCGGCGACGGCTTCAACGATCTGTTCGTTGGTCAGGGACATTTTGATTACCTCTGGAAATTGATTCGGTTAGAAATTTCGTCGAACTGAGCGATCAAGCTTCAGCCGCGGCCTCGGCCGGAGCCGCTTCGCCGCCACCCTGCTTGTCGGCCACGGCCTTGACGGCGCGGGCAAACATCGCAGCGGGCTCGGCCAGCACGCGGGCCAGCATGGCGAGGGCTTCTTCGCGGGTCGGCAGCGAGGCCAGCACGTCCACATGGGCGGCCGGGAACAGCTTGCCTTCCACGGAAACCACGCGGGGCTTGAGCTTGTCGTTGCTCTTGGCGAATTCCTTGATCAGGCGACCGGCAGCGCCGGGCTCCTCCATCGAGAACGCGTACAGCAGCGGACCGGTCAGGGCGTCCTTGACGACCTCGAACTCGGTACCACCGACGGCGCGCGACGCCAGCGTGTTCTTCACAACCTTGAGGAACACGCCGCTTTCGCGGGCCTTCTTGCGCATCGCGGTCATTTGTTCGACCGTGGTGCCCGCGTACTCGGCAGCGACCAAGGAGTGAGCCTTCGCGGCAACTTCTGCCAGTTCGGCGACTACTTCTTGCTTCTGAGAGAGATTCAGAGCCATATCACTCCTCCACTTTGAAATCCGCTTGCGACTCCTGCCGCTTGCGGTCCTGGGCGACGCCTTCCGTGACGTCGGGGATCCTGAGGGATCCCGGGTGGTGGCCTTTCCAGAACAAATTCCAGAAGGGGCAGCACCATCTGCGCAGGCCGGATCCACCAGGGAACCGATTAAGCGACCCCGCTGCCGACGACGGCGATTCCATGCCAATACGAGCTCCCTGCTCGTCGTCGTCGCGCGCTGATCGCGCCTGCGGTCTTTGACGGCGGCGACGTTCGGGAAGAACGCCACCTGCCCTCAAAAACGTGCCTGCGCCAGCATCGCCGGCGCAGGACTTGATGACTTACTTGGCCGACACGGCCACGGTGGAGGTGTCGACCGGAACGCCCACACCCATCGTGCTGGACAGGGCGATCTTCTGCAGGTACTGGCCCTTCGCCGTGGAAGGCTTGGCCTTCAGCAGGTCGGCGATGAGCGCATTGAGGTTGTCGGCGAGCTGCGCGGCCTCGAAGCTGGCCTTGCCGATGGTGGCGTGGATGATGCCCGCCTTGTCGTTGCGGAACTTCACCTGGCCGGCCTTGGCATTCTTCACCGCGGTGGCGACGTCGGCGGTGACCGAGCCGTCCTTCGGGTTCGGCATCAGGCCGCGCGGGCCGAGCAGCTGGCCCAGCTTGCCGACGACGCGCATCGCGTCCGGCGTGGCGATGACGCGACCGAAGTCGAGATCGCCGGCCTGCATGCGCTCGGCCAGGTCGTCCATGCCGACGGCGTCGGCGCCGGCGGCCTTGGCGGCCTCGGCCTTCTCACCGGCCGGCACGAACACGGCGACCTTGATGGTCTTGCCGGTGCCGTGCGGCAGCAGCGAGGAGCCGCGCACGCCCTGGTCGGACTTCTTCGCATCGATGCCGAGGCGCACCGCCACGTCCACCGACTCGGCGAACTTGGCCTTGGCGTTGTCCTTGACGATCTTCAGGGCTTCTTCCAGGCCATAGAGCTTGCCCGGCTGCACCGCCGCCTGGGCGGCCTTCAAACGCTTGGTGATCTTTGCCATGTCTTAACCCTCCACCACGAAGCCCATGCTGCGCGCGCTGCCGGCGATGGTGCGCACGGCGGCATCCAGATCGGCAGCCGTGAGATCCGGCTCCTTCTGCTTCGCAACGTCTTCCAGCTGCTTGCGGGTGATCTTGCCGACCTTGTCGGTATTCGGCTTCGACGAACCCTTGGCGATGCCCGTGACCTTCTTGATGAGCACGGAGGCCGGGGGGGTCTTGGTGATGAAGGTGAAGCTGCGGTCCGAATAGGCCGTGATGATCACGGGAATCGGCATGCCCGGTTCCATCTTCTGCGTGGCGGCATTGAACGCCTTGCAGAATTCCATGATGTTCAGGCCGCGCTGGCCGAGGGCGGGGCCTACCGGCGGCGACGGGTTGGCCTGGCCGGCCTTGACCTGCAGCTTGATGTAACCGACGACTTTCTTTGCCATTGGATTTTCCTCGCGAGTTCGGGCGCCTTGCGGCTCCTCGCAGTGCACATTCCCTGGATGTAGGGCGGTCCGCGCTCCAGCGAACCGAGAAATACGGACACGCCGAGCGAAATGCCCCGGCGTGAACCGCGTAGTTTACGGAGTGATCAAGTTTTAAGCAAGCCCCGTGCCGGGGCTTGCGTCAGGCCTTCTCGACCTGTCCGAATTCGAGCTCGACCGGGGTCGAACGGCCGAAGATGAGCACCGCGACGCGCAGGCGGCTCTTCTCGTAGTTGACTTCCTCGACCACGCCGTTGAAGTCGTTGAACGGGCCGTCGGTCACGCGGACCATTTCACCCGGCTCAAACAGGACCTTCGGCTTCGGCTTCTCCACGCCCTCGCGGACGCGGCTGAGGATGTTGTCGGCCTCGCTGTCGCGGATCGGCAGCGGGCGGTCGGCGGTACCGCCGATGAAGCCCATCACCTTGGGGGTTTCCTTGACCAGGTGCCAGCATTCGTCGTCGATCCGGGGGGCCTTGCCCTCGGTGTCGGTCTCGATCTGCACCAGCACGTAGCCCGGGAAGAACTTGCGATCGCTGCGGCGCTTCTGGCCGCCGCGCATCTCGATCACTTCCTCGGTCGGCACCAGCACTTCGCCGAAGCGCTCTTCCATGCCGGCGCGCTGAATGCGCTCGACCAGCGACTTGCGCACCTGGTTTTCGAAGCCCGAATAGGCGTGCACCACATACCAACGCTTGCTCATGCTCTTTTACCTCACGAACCCAGCTTGAGCAGCCAGTCGAGCACGACCGACTTGAGGATGAGGTCGATCACGCCCAGCAGCAGGGAGAGAACGACCACCACGACGATGATGATGCCGGTGGTCTTGAGCGTCTCGTCACGCTTCGGCCAGACCACCTTGCGCATTTCGAACTGGGACTCGCCCAGGAAGGAGCGGACGCGGCGGCCGAGCGCGGTCGTGGCGGCAATGCCGAGCGCCGCGACCAGGGCCACCAGCACGCCGACCAGGCGCACCGAGCCGGGGACGCTCGCATCGTTGCTGTACCAGGAGTACGCAAAGACACCGGCGACCAGCACCAGCACGGCAAGCACCAGCTTGGCGATGTCGGCGGCGCCCGCCTCCTTGAGGTTAGCGCCCTTGGGCTGTTCTGCCTTGGTATTCATGCAAGCGATCGGATAAGAGCCGGCAACCGGGCCCCGAAGCCCCGGATACCACTCGCCACCCGTCTTCGGTCCTCGGGAAGGTGGCACGCCAGGAGGGACTCGAACCCCCAACCTGCGGTTTTGGAGACCGCTGCTCTGCCAATTGAGCTACTGGCGTACGTTTGAAAATCAGTGGAGCCGCGCGCCTGGCCTGCTGCGGGATGCCGGCCTGGCATCCCACAGCCCGCACGGCGGGCGACTCCCAATGATACTACTTACTTGGTGATCTTGGCGACGACGCCGGCGCCGACGGTGCGGCCACCTTCGCGGATCGCGAAGCGCAGGCCGTCCGTCATCGCGATCGGC
>NZ_JAAZQJ010000022.1 GCF_012275375.1 Dyella sp. SG609
GTTACTTTTTCTTTGGGCCAGCAAAGAAAAAGTGACTCGGGCGCCGGCAGGCGTCCGAAATGCCCGCTGCATAAGCGGCCAGTTCGCGTCACCGCAAAAACCGAGCGATACCGTTACTGGATCCCGGCCTACGCCGGGATGACGAGCAAGGAGGGCGCCGCCACAAAAAGGCCGCGGCGCCCAGCCGCCATTAGAGTTCGGTGCGGAACTCCACACCCACCACCCGCGGATCATTCACGAACGCAGTGCGATTGTTGAAATCGATCGCGCCAGTGATGACCTTCTTGTTCGTCACATTGCGCGCATACAGCGCCACTTCGCGCTTACCGAAACCCCAGTTGTAGCCCAGCCGCAGGCCACCCTCCAGGAACGGCTTGCTCTGGAACTCCTTCGACTCGTACAGGAAGAAATTCACATCGCTGCGGTAATTCCAGTCGGTGTAGACGAAGAACTCGCCGCTGTCGCCATAGGGGATGCCATAGCGCGCGGTCAGCGTACCGATCCAGCGCGGCGCATTCGGCAGGTCGTTGCCGTTGACCAGCGCGTTGCCGGAGGCATTGAGCGGATCGAGCACCGTGCAACCGGAGCCGCAAGGCGCCACCGCCAGCGTCGGATCCTTCAGCTCGGTGTGGTTGTAGCTGCCGCCGGCGGTGACGATGAAGTTCGGCGTGAGGTAGGCCTCCAGGTCGAACTCGGCGCCGTAGCCCTGCGTCTTCTTCGCGTTCAACAGGCGCGTGACATTGATGTCGCCGCCCACCGCGGTGAGCTGCTGGTTGTGCATGTTGTAGGTGTACACGTCCGCGTTGAAGCGCACGCGGTTGTCCATGCCCGTGCTCTTCAGGCCCAGCTCGTAGGAGGTGATGGTCTCCGGCTTCGCCTGCGAGATGAAGTCGGCGAACAGCACGCGGCCCTGCACGCTCGGCGCGCGGAAGCCGTTGGCCACGCGGGCGTACACGTTGAGGTTGGGATTGAGCGTCCAGGTGGCGGTGACGTCGCCGCTCCAGCGCGAATCGTGCGGCTCGGCGCCCAGGGTCAGCGGGCCGCCGCCGATCGGCGAGAGCAGGCGGTCGACGCGGAAGGTGCGCGAGTCGTGCGAGTAGCGCGCGCCGGCGCGCACGTCGAAGTCGTCGGTGATGTGGTAGTCGGCCGAACCGAACACCGCCCACGCATTGGTGCGCTGCTGCTGCTTGGCGTAGCCGTCCAGCACGTGGTTGTTGAGCGTCGCGTAGTCGTAGTTGTTGATCGCGATGTCTTCGTGGAAGTAGTACGTGCCGACCTGCCAGTTCAGGCGGTCCTGCGGATTGCTGGCCAGGCGGAATTCCTGGGTGAGCTGGCGGTCGTGCGGCAGCGCGTCGGCGGTCTCGGACGGGAACGGCGTCACCGCCTTCTGCTGGCTCGGGTCGTGCGGAATGGCGATGCCGCCATCCACGTCGCCCAGGCTGTAGGTGGTGGCCTTCTCGAAACCGGTGATCGAGGTGAAGGTGTAGTCGCCGAGCTTCCAGTTCAGGTGCAGGTTGCTGCCCCAGGTGAACAGGTGCTGCTTGTTGCGGCCGTCCTGGTACACCGTGTCGCGGCTGAAGCCCGGGGCGAAGCTGTTCTCGCCCATCGGGATGGCGTTGGCGCGGTTGACCATGGCGCTGCCGTCGAGCCAGCGCGCGTGGGTGTTGATCAGCGCGCTGAAGTCGCCGTTCTCGTACAGCGCCTGCAGGCGCACGGCGCGGTCGTTGTAGCCGCCGAGCGCGTCCTTCTTGCCGGTGTAGTCGTTGTCGATCCAGCCGTCGCGGTGCTGCGCCAGCGCCGACACGCGGCCGGACCAGTGCGAGCTCAGCGCGCCGCCCAGCGCCGCCTCGGCGTTGGCGGTGCCCAGGGTGCCGTAGGAGACGCGGGCGTAGCCGGTGGTTTCCTGGCTGGGCTTGCGCGATTCGAACTTGATCACGCCGGCCGGCGAGTTGCGGCCGAACAGCGTGCCCTGCGGGCCGCGCAGCACTTCCACCTGCTCCAGGTCGAACAGCGGGAAGCCCTTGAGGATCGGGTTCTCCTGCACGATGTCGTCGTACACCATCGACACCGGCTGCGAGGCGTTGAGGTCGAAGTCGCTGTTGCCCAGGCCGCGGATGTAGAAGCGCGGGAATTCGCGGCCGTACGAGGTTTCGGCGTACACGCTCGGCGCGCGCGAGGCCAGCTGCAGCACGCCGTCGCCGGCCTGGCCGAAGGCCTCGAGCTTCTCGGAGGTGAGCACGGTCATGGAGATCGGCACCTTCTGCAGGTTCTCCACGCGCTTTTCGGCGGTCACGGTCACCGCCTGCAGCTCGACCGGCTTCTTCTTGCCGGCGGGCTGGTTGTCGGTGTCCTGCGCCTGGGCGGCGGCGGCCGACAGGGCGAGGGCAATGGATACGGCAAGCACGGCGAACCGCGACGGGTGGGCGACGGACATTGGTTTTCCCCGGGATGGATAAGCAACCGTAGGCAATGGCGCGCAGTACGCCGGCGCATTGCTGTGACGCAATATTGTCATTCATGCGTGCTACCGGCGGAAGTGACCCCGGCCGGCGCCTTGCCGGCGCTCTTACGCGCCCCCATCTAGAATGTTCTCTCCGCCCCGGCTCCAGGCGAGCCTAAGCCCATGTCCCTGCAAGATTTTCATCCCGCGGTCCGGCAGTGGTTCGAGCGCGCGTTCCCGGCGCCCACCGCAGCCCAGCTGGCCGCCTGGCCTTCCATTCGCGATGGCCGTCACACCCTGGTGGCCGCGCCGACCGGCTCCGGCAAGACCCTGACCGCCTTCCTGGCCGCCATCGACGGCCTGGTGCGCGAAGGCCTGGCGCACGGCGGCACGCTGCCGGACGCCACCACGGTGGTGTACGTGTCGCCGCTGAAGGCGCTGTCCAACGACATCCACATCAATCTGGAAGCGCCGCTGGAAGGCATCCGCGCGGAGCTGGCCGCGCTGGGCCTGCCGGACGTCGCCATCCGCACCGCCGTGCGCACCGGCGACACGCCGCAGGCCGAGCGCAACCTGATGCGCCGCCAGCCGCCGCACATCCTGGTAACCACGCCGGAATCGCTGTACATCCTGCTGGGCTCGGCTTCCGGGCGCGAGATGCTGGGCGGTACGCGCACGGTGATCGTGGACGAGATCCACGCGATGGCCTCGACCAAGCGCGGCTCGCACCTGGCCTTGTCGCTGGAACGGCTGGAAGCGCTATGCCAGCGGCCGCTGCTGCGCATCGGCCTGTCGGCCACGCAGAAGCCGATCGAAGAGGTAGCAAAGTTCCTGGTTGGCGAAACCCGTACCTCCTCTCCCCGCCGGGGTGAGGGGGACCTGCGAAGCGCAGAAGCAGCAGCAGAAAAGCAAGCGATGCTTCGTCGATCTTCTGCCGCGAGCACCCGCCCCTCATCCGGCGGGGAAAAGGGAATTCACATCGTCGACGTCGGCCACACCCGCGCCCGCGACCTCGCCATCGAAGTCACCCCGGTGCCGCTGGAAGCGGTGATGTCGAACGATGCCTGGGAGCTGGTCTACAACCGCCTCGCGGAACTCGCGCAGGCGCATCGCACCACGCTGATCTTCGTCAATACGCGCCGCATGGCCGAACGCGTCGCGCGCCATCTGTCCGAGCGCATGGGCAAGGAAGCCGTGGCCGCGCACCACGGCAGCCTCGCCCGCGAGCAGCGCCTGGATGCCGAACAGCGCCTCAAGCGCGGCGAACTGAAAGTGCTGGTGGCCACCGCCTCGCTGGAGCTGGGTATCGATATCGGCGACGTCGACCTGGTCTGCCAGCTGAGCTCGCCGCGTTCCATCGCCGCCTTCCTGCAGCGCGCCGGCCGCTCCGGCCACGCGGTGAACGGCACGCCGAAGGCGCGCCTGTTCCCCACCTCGCGCGACGACCTGGCCGAATGCGCCGCCCTGCTCGACTGCGTGCGCCGCGGCGAGCTGGACACGCTGGCGATCCCGCCGCGCCCGCTCGACGTGCTGGCCCAGCAGATCGTGGCCGAAGTGGCCTGCCAGGAATGGGACGAGGACGCGCTGTTCGCCCTGGTGCGCCGCGCGTATCCCTATCGCGACGTGCCGCGCGAGCAGTTCGACGCCATCGTGCGCATGCTGGCCGACGGCTTCACCACGCGCCGCGGCGCGCGTGCCGCGTACATCCATCGCGATGCCGTGCACAAGCAGCTGCGCGCGCGGCGCGGTGCGCGGCTTACGGCGGTCACCTCCGGCGGTGCGATTCCCGACACCGCCGACTATCTCGTCGTGCTGGAACCGCAGGCCACGGTGATCGGCAGCGTGCACGAGGATTTCGCGGTGGAAAGCCTGGCCGGCGACATCTTCCAGCTCGGCAACACCAGCTACCGCATCCTGCGCGTGGAGCGCGACCGCCTGCGCGTGGAAGATGCGCACGGCGTGCCGCCGAGCATTCCGTTCTGGCTGGGCGAGGCGCCGGGGCGCAGCAATGAGCTTTCGCATGGCGTGTCGCGCCTGCGCGAAGCCATCAGTGCGCAGCTCGACGAAGGCGGCGTGCCCGAAGTGCTGGCCTGGCTGCAGGACACGCTGGGCCTGAGCGAGCCGGCCGCGCAGCAGCTGGCCGACTACCTGGCGAAGGCCAAGGCCGCGCTCGGCGCGCTGCCCACCCAGCACCAGCTGGTGTTCGAGCGCTTCTTCGACGAATCCGGCGGCACCCAGCTGGTGATCCATACGCCCTGGGGCAGCCGCATCAACCGCGCCTGGGGCCTGGCGCTGCGCAAGCGCTTCTGCCGCCAGTTCAATTTCGAGCTGCAGGCGGCGGCGACCGAGGACGCCATCGTGCTGTCGCTGTCGACCAGCCACAGCTTCCCGTTGATCGAAGTGGCGCGCTATCTGCATTCCAACACCGCCGAGCACGTACTGGTGCAGGCGCTGCTGGATGCGCCGCTGTTCCCCGTGCGCTGGCGCTGGAATACCACCACCTCGCTGGCCCTGCCGCGCTTCCAGGGCGGGCGCAAAGTGGCGCCGCAGATCCAGCGCATGCGCAGCGAAGACCTGCTCGCCACGGTGTTCCCCGACCAGGTGGCCTGCCTGGAGAACATCGTCGGCGAACGGCAGATTCCCGATCACCCGCTGGTCGAGCAGACGCTGTACGACTGCCTGCGCGACGCCATGGATGTGGACGGCTTGCTGCATATATTGCGCGGGCTGGAGAGCGGCCAGATCAGCGTGGTCGCGCGCGACCTCACCACGGCCAGCCCGCTGGCCGCCGAGGTGCTTACCGCCGCGCCTTATGCCTACCTGGACGACGCGCCGCTGGAAGAGCGCCGCACCCAAGCCGTGCAGACGCGCCGCTGGAACGACGGCGACAGCGCGGAAGACCTGGGCAAGCTCGATCCGGACGCCATCGACGCGGTACGCGGCGAAGCCTGGCCGCAGGTGCGTGGCGCCGACGAGATGCACGAAGCCTTGAGCGTGCTCGGCTTCGTCACCGCGGAGGAAGCGGCGCGCGACGGTTGGGAGCACTTGCTGCAGGCCTTGGCGAACGCCCGCCGCGCCACTTTGTTGAGTTCACCGACCCACGCCGGCTGGCAGGTATGGGTGGCGGCGGAGAAGCTGCCGCTGTGGGCGGCCATTCATGCCGATATCGCCATGCAGCCGGCGATCGAAGCGCCGGCCGAATTCCTCGCGCAAGCGTGGACGCGCGAAGACGCGTTGCTGGAAATGGTGCGCGGACGCCTGGTCGGCCTCGGTCCGGTGACGGTCGCGACGCTCGCCGCCTCGCTCGCTGCCGATCGCAGCGACGTCGAAACGGCCCTGCTGCGCCTGCAATCCGAAGGCTACGTGATGCAGGGCCAGTTCACGCCCGCAGCCGCCGACACCGAATGGTGCGAACGCCACCTGCTGGCGCGCATCCACCGCTACACCATCGGCCGCCTGCGCCGCGAGATCGAGCCGGTCAGCCGGCGCGACTTCATGCGCTTCCAGTTCGACTGGCAGCACGTCGCACCCGGCGCGCGGCTGAGCGGACCGGAGGCGCTGCCCGCCGCCATCGCCCAGCTCGAAGGCTACGAAGCCGCCGCCGGGGCCTGGGAAGCCGAGTTGCTGCCGGCGCGCATCGACGACTATTCGATCACCTGGCTGGACGATCTGTGCCGCGCCGGCCGCGTCGGCTGGAACCGCCTGCGCGGCGCCACCGGCGGCAGCAGCCCCGTGCGCGCCACGCCGATCGTGCTGCTGCCGCGCAAGGAGATGGCGCTGTGGAGCGGCATCGCCGCCGCGGGCCAGCCGCAGGAGCTGCAGCTGTCCTCGCGCGCCCAGGCCGTGGCCGACATGCTGCGCGAGCATGGCGCGCTGTTCTTCGACGAATTGATGAGCGCCGCGCATCTGCTGCGCACCGAACTGGAAGACGCGCTGGGCGAACTGGTCGCCGCCGGCCGCGTCACCGCCGACAGCTTCGCCGGCCTGCGCGCCTTGCTGCTGCCCGCCGCCAAGCGCGATGCGCACCGCCATCGCCGCGTGCGCCGCCATATGCTGAGCGGCATCGAAGACGCCGGGCGCTGGTCGCTGGTACGCGCGCCGCTGGTGCCGGACGGCAAGGACGGCAAGCGCGCCGAATACGTCGAGCACGTCGCGCGCACCCTGCTGCGCCGCTATGGCGTGGTGTTCTGGAAGCTGCTGGAGCGCGAGGCTTCGTGGCTGCCGACGTGGCGCGAGCTGCTGCGCGTGTATCACCGGCTGGAGGCGCGCGGCGAGATCCGCGGCGGACGCTTCGTCGAGGGGCTGGTCGGCGAGCAGTTCGCGCTGCCGGAAGCGATCGGCAAGCTGCGCCATGTCCGGCAGCTGCCGAATGACGGCCAGTTCGTTTGCCTGAGCGGTTGCGATCCGCTCAATCTGGTTGGCACGGTGCTGAGTGGTAATCGCCTGCCGGCGGTGGTTGGTACGCGGGTGCTGTATGAGGATGGTGTGGCGGTGGCCGCGTTGGTGGCGGGCAAGCCGCAGTGGTTGGTGGAGGCCGATTCCGCGCGGCAGCAGCGGTGGAAGAACGCGCTGTTGCGTCGCGCTGAGCCTGGGGCCGCTTTGCTCGTCATTCCGGCGCAGGCCGGAATCCAGTAACGGTATCGTTCGATTGTCGCGTTGCCGCGATTGGGCCGCTTATGCAGCGGGCATTCCGGACGCCTGCCGGCGCCCGGGTCACTTTCTCTTTGCTGGCTCAAAGAGAAAGTAACCAAAGAGAAATAG
>NZ_JAAZQJ010000023.1 GCF_012275375.1 Dyella sp. SG609
TTGAACGTCCTCTCGGCCACGGCACGTTGAAGAAGCCGTTACGTAAACGCACTGCCGTTTCGTGTAGACCCAGGTTAATCAGGCTACCGCAGCCGTCCACTGCTCCTTCTAGTCGCGTCGCGAGCAGTGGCTCTTAGGCTATTTCTCTTTGGTTACTTTCTCTTTGGGCCAGCAAAGAGAAAGTGACTCGGGCGCCGGCAGGCGTCCGAAATGCCCGCTGCATAAGCGGCCAGATCGCGGTAACGCAAAAACCAGGCGATCCCGCAAAAGGATCCCGGCCTACGCCGGGATGACGAGCCATCAACGCAGCGCGAGAAAATCCGGGCTGACCACAAAGCGCACAGCATCCAGCCGCAACCGCGCCTGCGGCAACGCCTCCAGCAGTGCCGTGCGCTCCCCCGCCACAGCGGCAACCTCAGCCTCGCTGATCGCAGGATTCACCGCGCGCAGCGCCAACAACCGCGAAAGCTCGGCATCGAGCGCCTCCGTCGCCGCCGCGACAGCGGCAGCCACATCACCCTTCGCGCGCTCGGCGGCGAGCTCCTCCGCCTTCTCCAGCATCGGCGGCACCAGCTTCGCAAGAAACTTGCGATACCGCGGCACCTCGATATTGCGGTCCGCCGCCTTGCGCAAGGCCAGCTCGCTCGGCTGGAAACCGGCACGTTCGGCCAGGCGCGTATCGACGGTGACCTGCACCGGCAAGGCCGGCAAAAAGCGCTCCGCGTCCAGCTTGCGGTCGGCCACGCACTCGAGCAGATACACCGCCTGCAACAACGCCGTGCGCGGCGGCAGCGCATCGTCGACGAGGAAGGCGGCATTGCCTTCCTCGCCGGTGAGCACCAGATCCAGCGCGCCGGCCGCCATCGGATGATCCAGCCGCAGCAGCGGCAGATCCTCGCGTGCCAGGGCGACTTCGCGCGCGAACGTCACCGCCACGGGGCCTTCGCTGAAGCCGGGCAGGGCGTCGGTGGAGAGGTACTGCGGGTCGAGCAGCAAGACCTTGCCGCCGAGTTCCTCGGCATGGATGCCGAACTGCTCCAGCAGGCGCTGGATGAATTCGTCGCGGCCGGGATCGTGCTCCTCGCGCGTGAAGGCCTGCTGCAATTCGTCGGCATGCAGGTCGCGGCTCGCCGCCAGTTCCAGCAGGTGATCGCGGCCGTCGCGGATCAGCGCGGCCATTTCCTCGTGGCTGGCGCGCGTCTCGGCCAGCAGCACGTCCAGTTCCTGGTCGCGGTTGTCGTCGCCGCGCGCGTGTTCGTCGGCCAGGCGCGCCAGCGGTTCGCCGTAGCGGCGCAGCAGTTCGCGGCCGTCGGCGGGGCTGAGGCGGAAGGCGTCGACGCCTTCGTCGTACCAGCGCGCCAGTACGTGCTGGGCGCTGTCGGCCACGGCCAGGATATGGATGCTGATGTCGTGCTTCTGGCCGATGCGGTCCAGGCGGCCGATGCGCTGTTCCAGCAGGTCCGGGTCCAGCGGCAGGTCCCACAGCACCAGGCGGTGGGCGAACTGGAAGTTGCGGCCTTCGGAGCCGATCTCGGAACAGATCAGCAGGCGCGCACCATCCGGCTGCGCGAAATAAGCGGCGTTGCGGTCGCGCTGCACGATGCCGAGGCCTTCGTGGAAACGCGCGACGCCGACGCCGCTCTTGGTGCGCAGTGCTTCTTCCAGCGCCAGCACCTTGGCCTGGCTGCGGCAGATCAGCAGGAACTTGTCCTGCGGATGCGCGTCGAGCAAAGCCACCAGCGCGTCGACGCGCGGATCGGCCGAGTAATCCGGCTCCTGCGGCGGCGAGGGCTGCTGGATATCGGCATGGAATTCGGCCAGCAGGGCCTGGCGGCCCTCTTCGCTGAGCAGGCCGGCGTCCAGCAGATGCCACACCGGCACGCGCTGCGGGAAGCCGCCGATGCCGGCGCGGCGATTGCGGAACATGGCGCGGCCGGTGCCGTGGCGGTCGATCAGCGCGGCGATCAGCTCGCGCGCATGCGCGGGCTTGGTGGTGTCGGCCAGGTGAGCGAGCAGGGTGTCGTCGCCGGCGAAGGCTTCGCGCAGGCGGGCCAGCTGGGCGTCGTCCAGCGCCTCGCCATCGAGCAGGCGGTCGGCGATGTGCGACAGGTCCTGGAAGCTGTCGGCTTCGGCCAGGTAGCTGGCCAGGTCGCGGTAGCGCTGCGGGTCGAGCAGGCGCAGGCGGGCGAAGTGGCCGCTGCGGCCGAGCTGTTCGGGCGTGGCGGTGAGCAGGATCACGCCGGGCGTGGCCGCGGCCAGGCGCTCCACCAGCGCATAGCGCGGGCTGGCGGCCTCGGGGGTCCAGGCCAGGTGGTGCGCTTCGTCGACCACCAGCAGGTCCCATGGCGCCGCGAGCAGCTGCTCGGCGCGCTTGGAGTTGTGCTCGAGGAAGCTGAAGTCGGCGATCACCAGCTGCTCGTCTTCGAACGGGTTGGCGCCGTCGCCATTCAGGTCCAGCGACTCGCAGCGTTCCTCGTCGTAGATGGCGAAGCTGAGGTTGAAGCGGCGCAGCAGTTCCACGAACCACTGGTAAACGAGCGTGTCCGGCAGCAGCACCAGCACGCGCTGGGCGCGGCCGGTGGCCAGCTGGCGGGCCAGGATCATGCCGGCCTCGATGGTCTTGCCCAGGCCCACTTCGTCGGCCAGCAGCACGCGCGGAGGGCGGCGCGAGGCGGCGATGCCGGCCACGCGCAGCTGGTGCGGCACCAGGCCGATGCGTGCGGCGCCCAGGCCCCAGGCGGCGGAGCGGCGGGCCGCGGCGCGGCGCTGCAGGCCTTCCAGGCGCAGGTCGAAGCGCGCCACCGGGTCGGTGCGGCCGCCGATCAGGCGGTCGTCGGCCTGGCTCACGCTCTGCTCGTCGTCGAGCTGGCCTTCGTGCAGTTCGCGGCCTTCGCCGCGGTAGATCAGCAGGTCTTCCTTGATCTCCACCCGCTCGACCAGGAAGGCGATGCCCTTGCCGGAAACGCGCTGCCCGGCGCGGAATTCCGCGCGCACCAGCGGCGCCGAATCCACCGCATAGGGCCGCAGCACACCGGCCTTGGCGAACAGCACCTGCACCCCGCGCCCCTCCACCCGTAGCACCGTGCCGAGGCCCAGCTCGGGTTCGGCGGTGGAGATCCAACGTTGGCCGGGTACGAACATCTGCGGTGCTTTCTTGGCGAATTGGGCCCGTGATTATCCGCTCACAGGGAGCGGATGCCTAGGGAAAAGGGCGCAGACCGCGGCGGATGCCGCTGGACCGAGGGTTTGCGCACCCGGTGGTAGCCATCGGTGCCCACCGAACCGAGGCTCGTACTGTTCTGAAAGCAGCGTTTCACGCTCGTCGGAAGGATGCGGCCGTTCGTCGGACTTTGCTTGGCGCCGGGCATCCGTCGCGCACAGAGTGGTCCGGTGTTTCCAGGGGAGCATGCCCGTGCATGCCATTGCATGCATCGATCGCCGACCAGGTTGATGCGCTTTCGCCGCCGGAAGCCGTTCAACGCCGCCCGCTGAATTTTCATCACATGAGCCATGGAGCCGGAGCACGCGCGCCGGCGCGTACCGTCATGCCTATTCGCCCAGCCTTTCCGATCCGTCGCACGGCCGCGATGCGTTGTCTCGCTCTCCTGCTGGCGAGCGGTTGTCCGCTGTCGATGATCGCCATGCAGGCCGCTCCGCCGGTGGCGGTGACGGAGCTCAGTCCCACGCCGCCGAACCTGACCCAGGGCGTGGCGCCGAATATCGCGGTGACGTTCGACAATTCGGGTTCGATGCAATGGAATTTCATGGGCGACTATCGGCCCTATGACGATGCGGGATGGTCCGGCCCCTGGCAGTGCGCCGGTGTGATCGACCCTCGCATCACCAGCGCGGCGGACATCCGCTCGCGCACCATGAATGGCGTGTATTACAACCCGAACGTGCTGTACCTGCCGCCGCTGAGGGCGGATGGCACGGCGTTCCCCGATGCCGATCCGGCCGGCGACCTGAAACGCGTGCCGGTGGATGGCATGGCGATCCA
Organism: Dyella sp. SG609; assembly: GCF_012275375.1. Lineage (GTDB taxonomy): Bacteria > Pseudomonadota > Gammaproteobacteria > Xanthomonadales > Rhodanobacteraceae > Dyella_D > Dyella_D marensis. The sequence goes on from NZ_JAAZQJ010000023.1 coordinate 4,001, forward strand.
TCGCCCGCGCAGCCCGGCGACGCTGGATGCCGCCGGCGCCTATCGCAATAACCCGTATAGCCCGACCACGCGATCGCGCCCGGAAGAGAGCCGGGGCGCGACCGATCTGACCGGCGTGTATGGCTCGGGCGGTGGAAGGCCGTCCTACGACTATCGCTGGGTGTGCGCAAAGAGCCAGTCCTCGCCCATGGACGGTAAAACCACCGGACCCGACGGCAAGGCCTATCCCATCGGCGGCCCTTACTACTACCGCTACAAATCGTCCGCGCCGGCCATCGCCGTGGATACCTACGGCAATCCGACCGCGGCTGGCTTGTTCAATCTCTATTACGCCGCCAACTGGGAAGCCGTCGCGGTGCGCAACCAGAACGTCACCATCGGCGGCGTCACCGTCAACGAATGGAAGAACTTCGCCAACTGGTATGCCTACTACCGCACGCGCATGCTGATGACGCGCACGGTGATGTCGCGCGTGTTCGCCAAGCTCGGTGCGCCCACCACCGGCGGTGGCTATGGCAGCGGGTTCCGCGTGGCCTGGCAGAACCTCTATACCGACGACACCTTCCGCCTGCAGGACAGCGCCATCATCAGTACGCTGATGGACGCCAACGCGCCGGCCTGCGTTGCCGCCAATGCCGATCCGAACAAGCTGGGCCTGCAGGCGGGCACGGTAAGGACGCCGCCGAACTGCTATCGCTCGGCCTTCTTCAACTGGATCTTCGAGACCTTGCCCAAGGGCGCCACGCCCTTGCGTTCATCGACCATCCGGGCGGGCAAGTTCTTTGAACGCGGCAAGGGCAACACCGGCGCGACGGGCGATCTGCACGATCCGTACTGGGAGCCGCCGGCGAAAGGCGGCGCGGACGGCCTGGAACTCACCTGCCGGCAGAACTTCCACATGATGGTGACCGACGGCTATTGGAACAGCGACGATCGGTTGCCCCTGCCGACGTCATTCAAGGACAGCCAGAGCTCCCACACCCTGCCCGACGGCACGAAGTATTCCGCCGTGGCGGCGGAGTCGCGCGTGTTCTGGGATGTGCAGGGCACCAAGCTCACTTCGTCGCTGGCGAATATCGCTTTTCATTACTGGGCCACGAATCTGCGTCCGGATCTTTACGATCCGGCCGCGGGCAGGCAGGTGCGGCCCTACATGCCTGACAAGAGCACCGGCGTGGTGGCGGGGGCGAGTTCGAAAGAGGCGGAGCAGTACTTCCATCCGAAGAACGATCCCGCCAACTGGCCGCACGTGGTGCAGTACATGGTGACGCTGGGCATCGCGGGAAAACTGAACTTCTCGGATGACGCCAACTGCAGGGTCGCCACCGCCAACGATCTGTGCGCCTTGCGCCGCGGCAGCACCAACGCCACCGGCGCCACGGGCTGGACCAAGCCCGAGAGCGACAAGCCGGCTGCCGTCGATGACACCTGGCACGCGGCGGTCAATGGCCGCGGCGCCTACTTCAGCGCGGCCAATCCGCAACTGCTGGTGGATCAGCTCGGCACCATCCTCACCGGCATCAACACGCGTGCGGTGCCGGCGACGATCGGTGCGGTGAATTCGGCGGTGCTGGTCTCGGGCGCGCTAGGTTTCAATCTCGGCTACAGCTCGGCGGACTGGCACGGCAGTCTGCAGGCGGTGGCGGTGACGCCGCGCGGCGAGATCGCGGCGATGGCGTGGGATGCGGGTGCGCTGCTGGACAAGATGGATCCGGCGAAGCGCCATATCCTGACGTCTATGCGCAAGAGCGATGGAAGCTTCAAGGGGGGCATCGCGTTCAAGGCTTTCAGCGCCCTGGACAGCGCGGGCCAGGCGCTGCTCAGCAGCTCGCCCGCGAGCATGGATGCCACGAACGACACCGGCCAGGCCCGCCTCGATTACCTGCGCGGCGTGCGCAGCAAGGAAACCACCACGTTCCGCACCCGCAACCATCTGCTGGGCGCGATCATCGGCTCGCAGGCGGTGTACGTGAGCTACCCGTCGAGCGGCTACCGCAACAGCTGGCCGGCCGGTTCGCCGGAGCAGACGGCGGTGGCGGGCGATGCGGCGAACTGCGCGACGCAGACGCCGCTGACCTGCCACACCTACGAGGCGTTCGTGCAGAACAACCTCAGCCGCAAGCCGGTGGTGTACGTGGGCGCCAACGACGGCATGCTGCATGCGTTCGACGCCTCGATGACCACGGACTCCAGCGGCAACGTGGTCAAGACCGCCACGGCGGGCACGGAGGTGTTCGCCTACGTGCCGCGCGCGGTCTACCCGAACCTGGGCAACCTGACGGTGAAGGACGGTTTCAAGTTCATGCCGACCGCCGACGGTATTCCGGTAACGCGCGACGTGTACTTCGGCGCCGCCACCACCACGCCGGTGTCGACCTCGGCCGGCTGGCACACCCTGCTGGTGGGCGGGCTGCGCCTGGGCGGCCGCGGCGTGTATGCGCTGGACATCACCGACCTGACGGCGATGGCGGCGGGCAAGGTGCTGTGGGAATTCAACGCCGATGCGCCGGCGCAGGCCGCGTGGAGCGACGGTTCGATCAGCAACCCGGGCGGCAACCCCGCCAATCTCGGCTACACCTACGGCCAGCCCAACATCGGCCGCCTCAACAACGGCAAGTGGGTGGTGCTGGTGCCGGGCGGTTATTTCCCGGATTGCACCAAGGCCCCGTTCACCGGCGCCAACTGCACCTCGCCAGCGGCGGCCTCCAACACCTACAGCTCGCTGTTCGTGCTGGATGCGCAGACCGGCAAGCTGATCCGCGAACTGAAGACGCCGGATGCCAACAGCGGCGGCGCGGCCAGCCATGGCCTGTCCTCGCCGGTGCTGGGCGACTACAACGACGACCAGGTCGACGACGT
>NZ_JAAZQJ010000024.1 GCF_012275375.1 Dyella sp. SG609
TGGAATGGCACGGGCAAGTACGTGGTGGGCGGCCGGGTGAACGACCCGCGCACCACCGGCACGGTGCCGCTGGTGACGACGGTGGGCGGCGGCAGCGTGCTGGTGCCGGGCCTGAAGCTCACCGGCAGCAACCATGTTCTGAACATCAACGACGCTATCTGGCGCCGCCGTTCCTGGCGGCAAATCATCCGCTGAGCGGTTCCGTCCGCCTCGCCGGGGTCCCCGGCGGGCGGGCTCTGTCTAGTGCGATCCAGTGCTCATTTCTATTGCGAAGCCACGCATTCCCGCCGAATCGGCCTCACCGCTCATCGGACGAATCCTGCCGCTTGTCGGATTCCGCTTGTGGGAATTCTCCCCTCCTAAGGAGAGTAGCCGCGCTTCCAGGGGAGAATCCGTCATGCATGCTGTGTCGCGTCAGCGCGGCGTTTCGCTGATCGAAGTGCTGATGGCCGTGCTGATCTTCAGCATTGGCCTGATCGGCCTGGCCGGCCTCATGGTCATGGCGACGCGTTCGAATCATTCGGCCTACCAGCGCACCCAGGTCACCTTCCTGGCCGGCACCATGGCCGACCGCATGGGCGCCAACCCGGTAGGCGTGTGGAGCGGTTTCTACAACTCCACCGGCTATCCGGTAGCCGCCAGCACGGCTTCGAACAACGACTGCAGCTCCGGCTGCACCCCGCAGGCGCTGGCCGCCGCGGACCAGCGCGCCTGGAGCCGCCAGCTCAGCACCTTCCTGCCGAACGTGAGCGCCGTGATCAGCTGCAACAACGGACCGGCGGGCTATACGCCGGCCGGCTGGACGATGGGCACGCCCGCCTCGGGCGCCACCGCCGCGGTGCCGGCCGATCCGGGCCAGGTGGGCATGCGTCCCCCCTATGGCGGCGTGTGCAACATGCGCATCGCCTGGGACGAGCAGCAGTCCGGCACCGGTCCGCAGCAGCAGACCGGTGTCGCCCAGCAGACCTTCTCGTGGACCTTCCAGCCGTGACCAACTCAGCGCATCCGACTGTTGCCGGCCGGGCCGCCCAGGCCGGCCTGACCCTGATCGAACTGATGGTGGCGATGGTGCTGGGCCTGGTCGTGGCCGGCGGCGTGGTTGCCATTTTCAATTCCACTTCCTCGAGCAACCGCGCGCAGACGCAGCTGGCGCGGTTGCAGGAGGAGGGCCGCTTCGCGGTGACCCGGCTCAAGCAGGACCTGGGCATGGCCAACGGCCAGTACTGCACCAATACCGGTGGCGTGGCCAAGCCGGCGGCGGCATCGCAGGTGTATCTGGATGGCCTGCGCTCGCCGATGGTGTATGCCAAGGGCCTGACCGCGGCGATCGGCGACGTGACCACCGCCTTCGGCGCCACCAGCGGCACCAATACCTATCCGGCGCAGCCGACCGCGCAGTATTCGATGCCGTCGTACCTGTTCATGCGCGGCTACGACTGCACCGCCACCGCCTGCAAGCCGATCGATCCGCACAGCTCCATCGCCAGCATTCCCGCCACCGGCAAGGCGGTGGGCAACCGCGTGATCGGTACCGACGTGATCACCGTGCGCTACGTCAACGCCGACCGCGGCTGGGCCATCGGCAGCGGCGGCACGTCGATCGCCACGGCCGCTTCCAGCGGTTCGGTGATCACCAGCATCACCCTGGCGCCCGCCACCTCGGCCGGCGAGCCGCCGGCCAGCGACTTCGCCAGCGGCGACATGGCCATGCTGGCCGACTGCTCCAATGCGCAGGTGTTCGCCGTGACCAAGAGCGGCAACACGCTGACCCCCGACAGCAGCAACAACTTCGGCTCGCCGGCTCCGCAGCAGCCGCTGTCGGCGCCGAAGCTGTTCGATTTCAACCGCGACTTCCAGACCGTCACCTACTACGTGAAGGTGGTGGACAACGGCAACGGCCAGACCACCGGCGCGCTGGTGCGCCGGGTCAACGGCGGCGCGTTCAAGTCCGACGGCACCACCGCCAATCCGGGCGGCAGCGAAGACGAGCTGGTGCGCGGCGTGGAGCGCATGGATTTCCGCTACGGCATCCAGGACGTCAACGGCAAGGTGCGCTATGTCACCGCCGACGTGGTGGACGCCGCCACCGGCATCAACTGCCCGCCGGGCGAAGTCAACAGCATCACCTCGGTCGGCTGCCTGTGGCGCGCGGTGTCCAGCGTGGAGATCAACCTGGTGATCGACGGCCAGATCCCGCTGTACACGCTGACCGCGAACGATCTGGCCTACACCTACGGCATCGACGGCAAGACCACGCCGGCCGCGCCCACGGCGCACGGCATCAAGCCGAGCGACCAGGGTTTCGTCAATCCGATGCTGCGGCGCGAATTCACCGCGGTGGTGGCGGTACGCAATTTCAATCCGTAAGGCGGGACGCCGCCGTGCGGTCACGAAGGGGAAATACATGATGTACGCACGCTCTTGTCCGCGGCAGCCGCGCGCGCAACGCCAGCGCGGCGTGGTGCTGATCGTGGCGCTGATCTTCCTGGTGCTGCTGACCATCCTGGCGCTGAGCGCGTCGGGCCGCTCGCTGCTGCAGGAGCGCATGGCCGGCGGCCTGCGCAACACCAGCCTGGCGGACATGGCCGCGGAAACCACGCTGCGCGGCGTGGAATGGAAGCTGTGGACCAGCACGACCAAGCTGACCAGCGCGCCGCTGCTGTGCGGTTCCGGCGTGCTGGCGGGCAACTGCTACCGCTACGACCCGAGCAACAGCGCGCTGTACGGCGCCGCCGGCATCGTCACCAAGTTCCGCAACGGCACGGGCTGGATCACCACCGGCACGGCGACCTACAAGGGCGCCGACAACGGCACGGATTTCACCGCGCTGTCCGGCAACCAGAAGACCGGCGCGCTGGCGAACAATCCGGTGTACCTGATCGAGGACATGGGCACCGAGCTGCCGCCGGGAGCCAGCGGCGGCCTGCACGAGTCCGGCGCCACCGGCAGCAACGGCACCGGCGCGGGCAGCACCAGCCGCCACGTCTACCGCATTACGGCGCGCGCCACCGGCGCGGACGCCAACACGGTGAGGGTGATGGAAAGCACCTTCGCCGCCAAGAGCAATTAAACGCGAACCACCGAGCACACGGGCTTTCGAGCCGGAGCCATCCAGCCATGCGTATTCGCCATTTCTTCTCGACACGCCGCGGCATCGCCGCGCTCGTGCTCGGCCTGACCCTGCTGGGCGGCCTGCCGGTACCGTTCGTGCCGACCGCCGACGCGCAGATCGCGCCGGTGCTGGCCAGCAGCATGCTGGCCACGTCCAGCACGGCCGCGCCCGCCGCGGTGGTGGAGCTGAGTCCCACGCCGCCGAACCTGACCCAGGGCGTGGCGCCGAATATCGCGGTGACCTTCGACGATTCGGGGTCGATGGCAAGCAATTACATGGGCGACAGCCGTCCGTTCGACAATGACACCTGGAGTGGTCCGTGGCGCTGCGCTGGCGTGATCGATCCGCGCATCACCAGTGCGACCAACATCCTGTCGCATGCGATGAACGGCGTTTACTACAACCCGAACGTGCTGTACCAGCCGCCGATCAAGGCGGACGGTACGTCGTTCCCCAATGCCGATGCGGGATTGACCCGCGTGGCGCTGGATGGCATTTCGGTGAACCGCCCACGCAACCAGGTCACCTTGGCGGGTACCGGCACCTACCGCAACAATCCCAACGGCACGACGGATCCGACCGGTGCCACCGACCTCACCGGCATCTGGGCGTCGATCAGCACCAAGACCGGATCGAGCTGTGCGGCGAATGCCGACCCGGGCTCGTGCGTCTGCGTCGACAAGAAAAGCAATGGCAGCTGCGGGACCACCAAGACCTCCTGGCAGTGGACCGTCACCACGCAAAACGCGGGCACCGACAACCGCTGGAAGTGCGGCTACGGTAATTCTCCGATGGACTACACCCAGAACGGTCCGGATGGCGTCGCCTATCCGAATGGTGGTCCTTATTACTATCGCTACAAGTCGTCCGCGCCCACCATCGCCGTCGATGTCTACGGCAATCCGACCAGCGCCGGCATCGGCAATCTTTACAACAGCGCTAACTGGGAAGCGGTGGCGGTGCGCAACCGCACCGTCACCATCGGCGGCGTCAGCGTCAACGAGTGGCAGAACTTCGCCAACTGGTACGCTTACTACCGTACGCGCAATCTGATGACGCGCACGGCACTTTCGCGTGTGTTCGGCAAGCTCGGTGCAGCCAATTCCACCGGCGGCTACGGCAGCACGTTCCGCGTGGCCTGGCAGAATCTCTACACCAGCGACACCTTCCAGCTGCAAGACAGCACCATCATCAGCAACCTGATGGATGCCAACTCGCCGGCCTGCGTTGCCTCCAGTGTCGATCCGAGCACCATCGGCCTGCAGACCGGAACGGTGAAGACACCGCCGAACTGCTATCGCTCTGCGTTCTTCAATTGGATCTTCGAAGTCACGGCAACCAATGCGACGCCGTTGCGTGCATCAACCATCCGCGCGGGCCAGTTCTTCCAGCGCGGCAGCAACAACACGGGAGCTTCGGGCGACCTGCACGATCCATATTGGGACCCACCGGCGAAATCCGGAGCGGACGGCTTGGAGCTGACCTGCCGCCAGAACTTCCACATGGTGGTGACGGACGGCTACTGGAACGAAAACGATCCGGGGTTGCCCACGCCTTTCACGGACAGCCAGACCTCGCAGACCTTGCCGGACGGCACGAGCTATTCCACCGCGTCCGCCCAGTCCCGCGTGTTCTGGGATGTGCAGGGCGACAAGTACACCTCGTCGCTGGCCAACATTGCCTTTAACTATTGGGCCACAAACCTGCGGCCGGATCTCTACGACCCGGCCAACGGCAAGCTGGTGCCGCCGTACATGCCGGACAAGACTACCGGCGTCACTGGTGGGACGGCCGCGCTGGAGCAGTATTTCAACCCGAAGAACGATCCCGCCAACTGGCCGCACCTGGTGCAGTACATGGTGACCCTGGGTATCGCGGGCGAATTGAATTTCTCCAACGATGCCGATTGCGTGGTGGCGACGGCGAACGACCTGTGCGCGCTGCGCAAAGGCTCGATCAATTCCACCGGCGCCACCGGCTGGACCGAGCCCGCCAACAACTCGCCGCCGGGCATCGACGATACCTGGCATGCGGCGATTAACAGCCGCGGCTCGTACTTCAGCGCCGGCAATCCGCAGAACCTGGTGGACCAGCTCAGCGCGATCCTTACCAATATCAGCGCGCGCACCATTCCGGCCAATACCGGTGCGGTGAACTCGGCGGTGCTGGTGCCCGGCGCGCTGGGCTTCAATACGGGCTACAGCTCGGCGGATTGGAGCGGAACGTTCCAGGCGGTGACGCTGAACACCAACGGCGCAACCTCGACGACGGTGTGGGATGCGGGTCAGACCCTTGCCGACACCAGCAAGACGGTGGTGGCCAACCGCAACATTCTGACCGCCAAGGAAGGCAGCGACGGCAGCTTCGCCGGTGGCGTGGCGTTCAAGACCTTCGCCAACCTGGACAGCGCCGGACAGACGCTGCTGTCGGGTTCGCCGGCCAGCATCGACGCCACGAACGACACCGGCCAGACGCGCCTGGACTACCTGCGCGGCGACCGCACCAAGGAAACCACCACCTTCCGTCCGCGCAACACCCTCAACCTGCTGGGCGCGATCATCGGCTCGCAGGCGGTGTACGTGAGCTATCCGTCCAGCGGCTACCGCAACAGCTGGCCGGCCGGTTCGCCGGAGCAGACGGCGGTGGCGGGCGATGCGGCGAACTGCGCGACGCAGACGCCGCTGACCTGCCACACCTACGAGGCGTTCGTGCAGAACAACCTCAGCCGCAAGCCGGTGGTGTACGTGGGCGCCAACGACGGCATGCTGCATGCGTTCGACGCCTCGATGACCACGGACGCCAGCGGCAACGTGGTCAAGACCGCCACGGCGGGCACGGAGGTGTTCGCCTACGTGCCGCGCGCGGTCTACCCGAACCTGGGCAACCTGACGGTGAAGGACGGTTTCAAGTTCATGCCGACCGCCGACGGTATTCCGGTGACGCGCGACGTGTACTTCGGCGCCGCCACCACCACGCCGGTGTCGACCTCGGCCGGCTGGCACACGCTGCTGGTGGGCGGGCTGCGCCTGGGCGGCCGCGGCGTGTATGCGCTGGACATCACCGACCCGACGGCGATGGCGGCGGGCAAGGTGCTGTGGGAATTCAACGCCGATGCACCGGCGCAGGCCGCGTGGAGCGACGGTTCGATCAGCAACCCGGGCGGCAACCCCGCCAACCTCGGCTATACCTACGGCCAGCCCAACATCGGCCGCCTCAACAATGGCAAGTGGGTGGTGCTGGTGCCGGGCGGTTATTTCCCGGATTGCACCAAGGCCCCGTTCACCGGCGCCAACTGCACCTCGCCGGCGGCGGCCTCCAACACCTACAGCTCGCTGTTCGTGCTGGATGCGCAGACCGGCAAGCTGATCCGCGAGCTGAAGACGCCGGATGCCAACAGCGGCGGCGCGGCCAGCCATGGCCTGTCCTCGCCGGTGCTGGGCGACTACAACGACGACCAGGTCGACGACGTGGCCTTTGCGGGCGACCTGGACGGCAACCTGTGGCGCTACGACCTGTCCTCGAGCGACCCCAACAGCTGGGCGGTGACCCTGGCGTTCAAGCCGGCCACGGCCGGTGCGCAGCCGATCACCAGCATGCCGCG
>NZ_JAAZQJ010000025.1 GCF_012275375.1 Dyella sp. SG609
AGCGCAGCTGCTGAGGGTCCGTGAGGGCTGGCCGGGCTTTTTGACAGGGCATCCATGCCCTGATCAAAAAGGCGAGGACTCCTGTCCTCGCCCCCCTTGCGGGGGCCTTTTCGTCCAGCCCTCACCGCCGGCGCCAAGGGGACCCGGTAGATCAAGAGCAACGTCAAAAGCGCGCCAGCGGAACGCCGCGGCTGCGCCACGAGCTCTTCGCTCGGTTTTCGCCCCGCCCGTCATCCCCCTCTCCCCTCCGGGGAGAGGGTTGGGGTGAGGGGCCGCTCTAGCGATATCGCTCGATACTGCAGTCAGCAGATCCAGCTCCACCCACATTGATCCCAAGCGCAAACAACGTCGCAAGCAAAGCCAGCGACATTCCGGATATAGCCATCCCTGTCTGCCCGAAGCGCCGATGCTTTTCGCTCCACGGCGCCACCGCCACATATCCCCGGCGCCATCCGCATGACGCGTCAAGCAAGTGCGGGAGATTACGAATGCCCCTATTTGACGAGTGGCATTCGGCGATCCGTGCGTGAGGTGTTTTTGTGCCCGGCAGAATCGGCGATGCGATGCCGCGGCGTGCTCAGGGCTCGATGCGCGCCAGCACCACTTCGCCGCCGCCTTCGATGCGCAGCGTGCCTGCCGCTTCGATCCACACCGATTCGCCCTGCGTCATCGCCAGGCTTTCGCCGCCGCTGCGCAGTTCGGCGTGTCCGGCGAGCAGATAGAGGAACCAGTGCGCGCCGGCCGACGGTGGCAGCAGCATGGCGCCGTTCAAGGGGCGTGCGATCAGTTCGCCTTCTGCGCCATCGCGCAGCATCAGGTTGAAGGCGCGGGTGGGGCCGTCGGTGAGCCGCGCGTGCGGGGCGTCGGCGCCGTCGAAGCGGATCACGGCCAGGCGCAATGCATGTCGTTCGTAGTCCGCGAAGCGCAGCGCGAGCGAAGCGTCGAGCGCGGCGAACTGGCGGCGCACGCCGGGCAGTGCGGAAAAATCGGTATCGCGGTCGATCTGCGCGATGCTCAGGCGCCACTGCCATGCAGAAGAATCCGGACCGCTGGCCAGCACCATGGTGGTGCCGGCGCCGTTGGCCCAGGGCTCCGCGCGCAGGCTTTCCGCTGGCACGCGGTGGAAGGCGCTCATGCGCTCAGGCGTAGGCCGCGCGGCGCGATTCGCGGTACGGCGGGTAGTACGCGAACACGTGGTTGTAGCTGCCGCAGAAATCCATGTCTTCGATGTGCTCGCCGCCGAGGCGCTCGGCCAGGCGGTCGGAAGCTTCGTTGCCCACGCGCACCAGGCTGATCACGCGCTGCGCGCGCAGCTGGTTCCAGGCGAAATCGAGGATGGCCTGGCAGGCTTCGGTGGCGTAGCCGTGGTGGCGGTACTCGGACTTCAGCATCCAGCCCAGTTCGATATCGGGCCAGCCTTCCGGATACATCAATCCCGCGCGGCCGGCGAAGACGCCGCTGTCCTTCAGTTCCAGCGCCCACATGCCGTAGCCGCGCAACTGCCAATGGCCCAGCAGCATCGCCAGCGAACGCCAGGCATGGCCGCGGTCCAGCGGCTCGCCGTCGCCGACCCAGCGCGTGCTGGTGGGGTCGGCGAGCATCGCGGCGTAGTCGTCGAAATGGCTGGCGGAGAGAGCGGTGAGGCGCAGGCGCGCGGTTTCGAGGGTGGGTATGTCGAACATTGCAGTGTCAGATGGCGGCGCCGGCCAGCAGGCTGGCGAGGGCACGGGTACTGGTGGCGAGACTGTCGGCCCAGGACAGGCCGATGATTTTCTCGCCGGTGGCCGAATCGATGAAATCTTCTTCCTGCCCGGGTGCGAGCAGGTGGCGGTAATCCACGGTGATCTCGGTGCCCGCGGGCAGGTCGCGCGCGGCGAACACGAAACCGAGGTGCCACAGCCCGCTGGGCTCGAAGCTGTGGTTGATGTAGCACTCGTCGGGCCAGTCGGGGGACAGCGTGTAGCGGTCCTCGAACCAGCGCGCAGCCGCATAGAGCTGCACCTGCAGCTCGGGCGAGGCGGTGATCTGCGCGAGGCTCCAGGTGCGGTCGATCGCATCCGGCGCGGTCACGATGCGACCGGCGGCGACGTCTTCCTCCAGGAACAGCCCCTTGCCGGCGCCTCCGATACCCGAGGCGGCGATGCGGTAACGCGGCAGGATCATGGCGTGGAACGCAAATGTTTGTGCTGCTGAATCAGGTACATGGCCCCTGTGACGGCTCCGGCCTGGGTCGTGAAGGCGGTGACCGGGCGGTCGTGAACGCGGAGTGTAGGCGCAACCGGCGCGACCTGCCAGGGCCGCGCCGGCGCGGGCCGGCGAGCGGACTGGAGCTCAGTCCTCGTCCTTTTTGGCCTTGGGTCTGGCCCTGGTGGCGCCGGATTCGGGCTTGGCGCCTTCCTCGGTGATCAGGATGGCGGCACGGTTGCGGTCCAGCGTGCTGGCGCCCACGCCCTTGACCTGGCCGACTTCGTCCACGGTCTTGAACGGGCCGTGTTCCTCGCGCCAGGCCACGATGGCGGCGGCCTTGGCCGGGCCGATGCCGTCGAGCGCCTTGGCGATAGTGGCGGCGTCGGCGGTGTTGACGTTGACCGGCGTGGCGGCGTGCAGCGACAGGCACACGGCCAGGCCGGACATGAAAGTAGCGAGCTTGCGCAGCATGGGGATGCTCCTTCAGTGATGGGCTTCAGCGATGGGACAGCGCGGCGTCCGTGCGCCGCCCAGCCACGATGCCGCCGGCGCGAAGGCGCCGCAGTCGGCGCTCCCATCGCGCTGCGGTGCGCCTGCATCGCAGCGTGGCGTGGGTGCGCGCCTACGCGCTGTCGGCGGCGTTTCGGCCTGCGCTGATACAATCGGCGCTTTCCCCATCGCCGGAGCTCGCCCATGGATACCGCCCGTCTTTCGCATTTCGTCAGCGGCCTGTGGGATGACGAGATCGTGCCGCAGCTGATGGACTACATCCGCATTCCCAACAAGTCGCCGATGTTCGATCCCAAGTGGGTGGAACACGGCTACATGGATGCGGCGGTCAAGCTGATGGAGACCTGGGCGCGCACCAAGCTGCCGTCGCTGCCCGGCGCCACGCTGGAAGTGGTGCGCCTGGAAGGCCGCACGCCGCTGATCTACATCGACGTGCCCGGCCAGGGCGACGACACCGTGATGCTCTACGGCCATCTCGACAAGCAGCCGGAAATGACCGGCTGGGCCGAGGGCCTGGGTCCGTGGACGCCGGTGCTCAAGGGCGACAAGCTCTATGGCCGCGGCGGCGCCGACGACGGCTACGCCATCTTCGGCTCGCTGGCCGCGCTGCTGGCGCTGCGCGAGCAGGGCATCCCGCACGCGCGCTGCGTGGTGCTGATCGAAGCGTGCGAGGAATCGGGCAGCTACGACCTGCCGTACTACGTGGACCACCTGGCCGCGCGCATCGGCAGCCCCTCGCTGGTGGTGTGCCTGGATTCGGGCTGCGGCAACTACGACCAGCTGTGGCTGACCACCTCGCTGCGCGGCATGACCGGCGGCGAGCTGAGCGTGCAGGTGCTGGAGGAAGGCGTGCATTCCGGCGACGCCTCCGGCGTGGTGCCGTCGAGCTTCCGCATCCTGCGCGAGCTGCTGACGCGCCTGGAGGACCCGCAGACCGGCACGGTCAAGCCGAAGGAACTGTACGTGGAGATTCCCGCGCAGCGCATCGAGCAGGCGAAGCAGGCCTCGCACGTGCTGGGCAAGGCCATCTACGAGAAGTTTCCCTTCGTCGAAGGCATGCATCCGGTCACCGAGGACCTCACCGAGCTGGTGCTCAACCGCACCTGGCGCCCGCAGCTGGCGGTGACCGGCGCGGACGGCCTGCCGCCGCTGGAAAGCGCCGGCAACGTGCTGCGCCCGAAGACCTCGGTGAAGCTCAGCCTGCGCCTGCCGCCCACGCTCAACGGCAGCCAGGCCGGGCAGTTCGTCAAGCAGCTGCTGGAGAAGGATCCGCCCTACGGCGCCAGGGTCAGCTTCAAGCTGGAGAAGGACGGCGGCGGCTGGCATGCGCCGCAGCTGTCGCCGTGGCTGGAGCAGACCGTCGCGCAGGCTTCGCAGAACCATTTCGGTGCGCCGGCGGCCTACATGGGCGAAGGCGGCAGCATTCCTTTCATGGGCATGCTCGGCGAGAAATTCCCCCAGGCCCAGTTCCTGATCACCGGCGTGCTCGGCCCGCATTCCAATGCGCACGGCCCGAACGAATTCCTGCACATCCCCACCGGCAAGAAGGTGACGATGGTGGTGGCCGAGGTGGTGGCGGGCCACTACGCGCAGGGCGGCAAGGCTTGAGCGACGACTACGGCTATCTCGCGGCCCACTGGGCCGCCGTGCGCGAGCGCGTCGACGCGGCCTGCCGCGAGGCGGGCCGCGCGCCGGCCGAGGTGGACGTGCTGCCGGTGAGCAAGACCTTCGGCGCGGACGCCATCCGCGCCGCCACCGCCTTGGGGCTGCATCGCTTCGGCGAGAACAAGGTGCAGGAGATCCGCGAGAAGGCCGGCCCGCTGGCCGACTGCGCCATCGACTGGGTGGTGATCGGCCACCTGCAGACCAACAAGGCCAAGGACGTGGCCCGGCTCGCCGCCGAAGTGCAGTCGCTGGACCGCTGGGAGCTGGCCGAGGCGCTGGACCGCCGCCTGCAGGCCGAAGGCCGCGCCATCGACGTGCTGGTGCAGGTGAAGACCTCGCCGGAAGAGAGCAAGCAGGGGCTGGATCCGGCGGAGCTGCCGGCCTTCCTGGCCCGCCTGCGCGGCCTGGACACCCTGCGCGTGCGCGGCCTGATGACCATGGCCGTGCAGTCCGGCGACCCCGCTCCCGTGCGCGCCTGCTTCCGCCTGCTGCGCGAGCTGCGCGACCGCATGGCGGGGGAGGGCCACGCACTGCCGCGGCTGTCCATGGGCATGAGCGGGGATTTCTCGCTGGCGGTGGCCGAGGGTGCTACGGAACTGCGCATCGGCACGGCGATTTTCGGCCGCCGCGGCTGAATTGCGCTTCAGGTTCCTTGCAGACCTGTTACGGACCTCCGTCACACTTCCGCCACGGTTATTTCTAGGAAATTTTCCTAGCCAGGCCAGGTGCTTGCAGTGATTTCCCACTGCTTTCATGGGGATGCCGGACGTTGCTAATCCCTTCAGCTTTTCGAAACCGCGGGGTTTAGTTAACCCGGATCGAACATACGGCCTATATCGCTTTGCTAAGTTCACGGCTTCGTCACGGTCGTCGACACATCCGACGGCCAATCCCGTGAACAGCAAGGGGATTTTTCCCGCATGCCAATCAAGCGATTGACCGTCCTCTCCGTGCTGGCCGCCGCCGCGCTCGTCTCCGGTCCCGTGCTCGCCAGCCCCAGCGGACAGGCCAAGGCCGCCCCTGCTGTCGCCACCATCACTCCGCCGCTGATGAGCCAGTTCGCCGCGCTCGCTCCGGCCCAGGCCCTTTCCCAGTCCGCTCTGCCGGCCGCTCCGGCGATCGAGGAGCAGGCCAGCAATGCGGACGATCTGCGCAAGACGCTGATCGATCTGGCGATGCAGCTGCGGGATATCCGCTATGTGCGCGGTGGGCACGATCCGTCGACCGGCTTCGATTGCAGCGGCTTTGTCCGTTATGTGTTTTCGCATGCGGTGGGGTTGGATCTGCCGACCAATTCGGCGGGGCAGTTCCTGGCCGGGCTGAAGGTCAACCGTACCGAGATGCAGCCTGGCGATCTGGTGTTTTTCCGCACTGCCGGCGGGCGCCGGGGTGGTGGGCGCATTTCGCATGTGGGCATTTATATTGCCAATGGGCAGTTTATTCATTCGCCTTCGCGGGGGAAGACGGTGCGGGTCGATAGTCTCGATGAGAGTTATTGGGCTAAGCGGTTCGCTGGCGCCAAGCGGCCTGAGGGCATGGCGCAGAACGGTTGAGCGTTAGCGCTTTCGGCAGTTTGAGGCCGCCTGCAGGGCGGCCTTTTTTATTTGTGCTGTATTCGTCATCTCGGCGTAGGCCGGGATCCAGTAGCGACTAGGTGCGGTTGTCGCGACTTGGCCGCTTATGCAGCGGGCATTCCGGACGCCTGCCGGCGCCCGGGTCACTTTCTCTTTGCTGGCCCAAAGAGAAAGTAACC
>NZ_JAAZQJ010000026.1 GCF_012275375.1 Dyella sp. SG609
AAATTCTTCGCTGCAGGTGTTGACGGACCGGAAAGACGATGTAGAATGGGCGGCTCACCCGGGACGAAACGTCTCGGGGCGATTCGAAGAACGGATCGCAAGTGATTGATCTTTGACAGTGTGCGCAGGTGACTTGTGTGGGCGTCTTGCGTTGGATGGATTCATGTCCAACAAATGCAAGCGTCTAACCTAAGAGTCAATTCAAAAGCTTGACGTTTTATGGTTAGGACAACGCTTCAGAAAGATAGAGCATCTTCGGATGTTCGAAAACTTAAGTGAAGAGTTTGATCCTGGCTCAGATTGAACGCTGGCGGCATGCCTAACACATGCAAGTCGAACGGCAGCACAGCAGTAGCAATACTGTGGGTGGCGAGTGGCGGACGGGTGAGTAATGCATCGGGACCTGCCCAGACGTGGGGGATAACGTAGGGAAACTTACGCTAATACCGCATACGTCCTACGGGAGAAAGCGGGGGATCGAAAGACCTCGCGCGGTTGGATGGACCGATGTTCGATTAGCTAGTTGGTGAGGTAATGGCTCACCAAGGCGACGATCGATAGCTGGTCTGAGAGGATGATCAGCCACACTGGGACTGAGACACGGCCCAGACTCCTACGGGAGGCAGCAGTGGGGAATATTGGACAATGGGCGAAAGCCTGATCCAGCAATGCCGCGTGTGTGAAGAAGGCCTTCGGGTTGTAAAGCACTTTTATCAGGAGCGAAATACTGCCGGCTAATACCCGGCGGGGCTGACGGTACCTGAGGAATAAGCACCGGCTAACTTCGTGCCAGCAGCCGCGGTAATACGAAGGGTGCAAGCGTTAATCGGAATTACTGGGCGTAAAGCGTGCGTAGGCGGTTCTTTAAGTCTGCTGTGAAATCCCCGGGCTCAACCTGGGAATGGCAGTGGATACTGGAGAGCTAGAGTGTGATAGAGGATGGTGGAATTCCCGGTGTAGCGGTGAAATGCGTAGAGATCGGGAGGAACATCAGTGGCGAAGGCGGCCATCTGGATCAACACTGACGCTGAGGCACGAAAGCGTGGGGAGCAAACAGGATTAGATACCCTGGTAGTCCACGCCCTAAACGATGCGAACTGGATGTTGGTCTCAACTCGGAGATCAGTGTCGAAGCTAACGCGTTAAGTTCGCCGCCTGGGGAGTACGGTCGCAAGACTGAAACTCAAAGGAATTGACGGGGGCCCGCACAAGCGGTGGAGTATGTGGTTTAATTCGATGCAACGCGAAGAACCTTACCTGGCCTTGACATGTCTGGAATCCTGCAGAGATGCGGGAGTGCCTTCGGGAATCAGAACACAGGTGCTGCATGGCTGTCGTCAGCTCGTGTCGTGAGATGTTGGGTTAAGTCCCGCAACGAGCGCAACCCTTGTCCTTAGTTGCCAGCACGTAATGGTGGGAACTCTAAGGAGACTGCCGGTGACAAACCGGAGGAAGGTGGGGATGACGTCAAGTCATCATGGCCCTTACGGCCAGGGCTACACACGTACTACAATGGTCGGTACAGAGGGTTGCAATACCGCGAGGTGGAGCCAATCCCAGAAAGCCGATCCCAGTCCGGATCGAAGTCTGCAACTCGACTTCGTGAAGTCGGAATCGCTAGTAATCGCAGATCAGCTATGCTGCGGTGAATACGTTCCCGGGCCTTGTACACACCGCCCGTCACACCATGGGAGTGAGTTGCTCCAGAAGCCGTTAGCCTAACCGCAAGGAGGGCGACGACCACGGAGTGGTTCATGACTGGGGTGAAGTCGTAACAAGGTAGCCGTATCGGAAGGTGCGGCTGGATCACCTCCTTTCGAGAACGACAGAACCGCTGACGTAAGACGTCCACACAAGACACCTGCATATCCGCACGCCAATGGCGTGAAAGGCGCGCTCCGCAAGGGGCGGCCTCGAAAGCTTTATGGGTCTGTAGCTCAGGTGGTTAGAGCGCACCCCTGATAAGGGTGAGGCCGGTGGTTCGAGTCCTCCCAGACCCACCACTAAGGGGCCATAGCTCAGCTGGGAGAGCACCTGCTTTGCAAGCAGGGGGTCGTCGGTTCGATCCCGACTGGCTCCACCAGTTCCACGCGGATATGTAGCGCACACAAAAAGATTTTGAAGCGAGACGGCACTGTGGCCGATTTCGTGTTCTTTGAAAATGTAAACGAGTGACAAGCGTCTTGGTTCGAAACCGAATCGAGATGTGTCGTTGAGGCAATTAAGCGAACGCGTTGTTTGGACGTGTGATCCCGAGGCGACTTGGGGTTATATGGTCAAGCGACCAAGCGTATACGGTGGATGCCTTGGCGGTCAGAGGCGATGAAGGACGTGGCAGCCTGCGAAAAGTGTCGGGGAGCTGGCAACAAGCTTTGATCCGGCAATGTCCGAATGGGGAAACCCACTGCGTAAGCAGTATCACTGAGTGAATACATAGCTCTGTGAAGCGAACTCGGGGAACTGAAATATCTAAGTACCCGAAGGAAAAGAAATCAACCGAGATTCCGTCAGTAGCGACGAGCGAACGCGGACTAGCCCAAAAGCACAGCATGTTTTAGCCGAACGGTTTGGAAAAGCCGGCCATAGCAGGTGATAGCCCTGTAGGCGAAAAGGCACGTTGTGTGAAATTGAGTAAGGCGGGGCACGTGAAACCCTGTCTGAACATGGGGGGACCATCCTCCAAGGCTAAATACTCCTGACCGACCGATAGCGAACAAGTACCGTGAGGGAAAGGCGAAAAGAACCCCGGAGAGGGGAGTGAAATAGACCCTGAAACCGTATACGTACAAGCAGTGGAAGCCCGCAAGGGTGACTGCGTACCTTTTGTATAATGGGTCAGCGACTTACTGTCAGTGGCGAGCTTAACCGTCTAGGGGAGGCGAAGGGAAACCGAGTCTGAATAGGGCGCATAGTCTCTGGCAGTAGACCCGAAACCGAGTGATCTATCCTTGGCCAGGTTGAAGGTGCGGTAACACGCACTGGAGGACCGAACCCACATCTGTTGCAATAGATGGGGATGAGCTGAGGATAGGAGTGAAAGGCTAAACAAACTCGGAGATAGCTGGTTCTCCTCGAAAGCTATTTAGGTAGCGCCTCGTATGTATCTTCCTGGGGGTAGAGCACTGTTATGGCTAGCGGGTCATCGCGACTTAGCAAACCATGGCAAACTCCGAATACCAGGACAGACTGTACGGGAGACACACGGCGGGTGCTAACGTCCGTCGTGAAAAGGGAAACAACCCAGACCCGCAGCTAAGGTCCCAAAGTTAGTGCTAAGTGGAAAACGATGTGGGAAGGCACAGACAGCCAGGAGGTTGGCTTAGAAGCAGCCACCCTTTAAAGAAAGCGTAATAGCTCACTGGTCGAGTCGGCCTGCGCGGAAGATTTAACGGGGCTAAGCACTACACCGAAGCTCGGGGTGCACACTTTGTGTGCGCGGTAGAGGAGCGTTCCGTAAGCCTGTGAAGGTGGGTTGAGAAGCCTGCTGGAGGTATCGGAAGTGCGAATGCTGACATGAGTAACGATAATGCGGGTGAAAAGCCCGCACGCCGAAAGCCCAAGGTTTCCTCGCGCAACGTTCATCGGCGCAGGGTGAGTCGGCCCCTAAGGCGAGGCAGAAATGCGTAGTCGATGGGAAGCCGGTTAATATTCCGGCACTTGTCTGCAGTGCGATGTGGGGACGGAGAAAGTTAGGTCTACCGGGCGTTGGTTGTCCCGGGGAAAGGCGGTAGGTGGTGATCTTTGGCAAATCCGGGATCACATACACCGAGCACCGAGACGAGCCCTTTAGGGCGAAGTGACTGATACTACGCTTCCAGGAAAAGCCACTAAGCTTCAGCTGCAGAGAAACCGTACCGTAAACCGACACTGGTAGGCAGGGTGAGAATCCCAAGGCGCTTGAGAGAACTCGGGTGAAGGAACTAGGCAAAATGGCACCGTAACTTCGGGAGAAGGTGCGCCCTTTTTGGTGGCTACATGCGTAGCTGAGCTGAGAAGGGTCGCAGTAACCTGGCCGCTGCGACTGTTTATCAAAAACACAGCACTCTGCAAACACGAAAGTGGACGTATAGGGTGTGACGCCTGCCCGGTGCTGGAAGGTTAATTGATGGGGTCAGCCGCAAGGCGAAGCTCTTGATCGAAGCCCCAGTAAACGGCGGCCGTAACTATAACGGTCCTAAGGTAGCGAAATTCCTTGTCGGGTAAGTTCCGACCTGCACGAATGGCGTAACGACAGCGGCGCTGTCTCCACCCGAGACTCAGTGAAATTGAAATCGCTGTGAAGATGCAGCGTTCCCGCGGCAAGACGGAAAGACCCCGTGAACCTTTACTACAGCTTCACACTGAACGTTGAGTTCTTCTGTGTAGGATAGGTGGGAGGCTATGAAACCGAGACGCTAGTTTCGGTGGAGCCATCCTTGAAATACCACCCTGAAGTGCTTGACGTTCTAACCTAGGTCCGTAATCCGGATCGGGGACCGTGTGTGGTGGGTAGTTTGACTGGGGCGGTCTCCTCCCAAAGAGTAACGGAGGAGCACGAAGGTACGCTCAGCGCGGTCGGACATCGCGCACTGTGTGCAAAGGCATAAGCGTGCTTGACTGCGAGATCGACGGATCAAGCAGGTACGAAAGTAGGTCTTAGTGATCCGGTGGTTCTGTATGGAAGGGCCATCGCTCAACGGATAAAAGGTACTCCGGGGATAACAGGCTGATACCGCCCAAGAGTTCATATCGACGGCGGTGTTTGGCACCTCGATGTCGGCTCATCACATCCTGGGGCTGTAGTCGGTCCCAAGGGTATGGCTGTTCGCCATTTAAAGTGGTACGCGAGCTGGGTTCAGAACGTCGTGAGACAGTTCGGTCCCTATCTGTCGTGGGCGTTGGAGATTTGAGGGGGGCTGCTCCTAGTACGAGAGGACCGGAGTGGACGTTCCGCTGGTGTTCGGGTTGTCATGCCCATGGCATTGCCCGGTAGCTACGAACGGAAGTGATAACCGCTGAAAGCATCTAAGCGGGAAGCACGCCCCAAGATGAGATCTCCCGAGTCCCAGAGACTCCTTAAGGCCCCATCTAGACTAGGTGGTTGATAGGCGCGGTGTGGAAGTGCAGCAATGCATTGAGCTTACGCGTACTAATGAGCCGTGCGGCTTGACCATATAACCCCAAGACGCTTCGTTTACAGATCCCTCTGTGACGATCCCAGCCTTCCATGGCTGGACTCTTCAAAAGAGCAAGATCCCTTAGCGAACATCCCGATTCACCAGACGCTTGTCACTCGTTTACCCCTTTGCGGGGCTTGGCGCACCTCAATGCGCTGCCCCCACCCCTTCCCTGGCGACGATAGCGCTGTGGCCCCACCCGATCCCATCCCGAACTCGGAAGTGAAACGCAGCTGCGCCGATGGTAGTGTAGCTTGCTATGCAAGAGTAGGTCATCGCCAGGGGCTTTATCCTAAAAACCCTCACCG
>NZ_JAAZQJ010000027.1 GCF_012275375.1 Dyella sp. SG609
TGGTACGCCCCCGCTTTCGTAGACGGTTAGCTACTGGATTTTGAGTTAGCCGCCTCGAACATCATTGGCGCAAGGCCTCCCAGATGTCCATGGCGGCGCTGCCGGTTGTAGAAAACCTCGATGTAATCGAACAGGTCGCTGCGTGCTTCCTCGCGACTGCCGTAGACGCGGCCTCGCACTCGTTCCTTCTTCAAGCTGCTGAAGAACGACTCCGCCACGGAGTTATCCCAACAGTTGCCGCGCCGGCTCATGCTGACCTCCAGGCCATGTTCGCGACAGAATCGACGCCAATCGTCGCTACCGTATTGCACGCCTTGATCGGAGTGGATCACCACGCCTGGTGCGGGATGTCGCCGCCAGATCGCCATCAACAACGCATCCATCGCCAGCTCACGTGCCAGGCTGGATTTCATTGACCAGCCAATCACTGCACGCGAATACAAGTCGATGACGACGGCCAGATAAAGCCAGCCTTCGGCCGTGCGCAGGTAGGTGATGTCTGTGACCCACGCTCGATCGGGGTGCTTGACGTTGAACTGGCGTTGCAGTCGATTGGGCGCGACCACCGCTGGCTTGCCACCCTTGTAGCGACGTCGAAGCGGGGAGCGCACGGAACGAAGCCCGTTTTTACGCATCAGGCGCTCCACACGTTTGCGACTGATGTGTTCGCCGGCCTCGGTCAAGTCACGATGCACGTTGCGGCTGCCATACACACCGCCTGAGGCGAGATACGACTCCTCGATGTGCACCATCAGGCGTGCATCTTCCTTCGCGCGTGCTGACAGTGGTTGCTTCAACCATGCGTAGTAGCCGCTGCGCTCGACCCTGAGCACACGACACATCGTAGCGACGCGAAACTGCTGACTATGGGCCTGCATGAAGGCGTACCTCGCCCTTACCCCTTGGCAAAGTACGCGGCGGCCTTTTTTAAAATGTCGCGCTCCTCTTCGGCGCGACGCAACTCGGCACGAAGCCGAGCGTTCTCCTGCACCAGGTCAACGTCCTTCTGCGCCTTGCGCGCATCGCGACTGACGCCGCGCTCACGAAGCCATGCATAGAGACTGTGCGATGACACGCCGAGCCGCTCAGCCACCTCCACGACGGGGTAGCCACGCTCGCTGACTTGCTTGACCGCTTCAGCCTTGAACTCGTCGGTGAAACGTTTGCTGGTCATAGATCCTCCGATCCTCAATAGACACTATCAGGTGTCTACGGAATCGGGGGCGTACCA